>NZ_CP195791.1:0-5022500 GCF_051465655.1 Planctomicrobium stercoris
ATGCTACCCGTGTTGTCATCAGGCGGTCATGACAATGATTCCATCCTTGAAACACTTCGCCAGACCCTGCAGAAGAGTCTCGGTCCCAGGCGATACCAGAACTGGTTCGGAGGTTCCACTCGTATGGAACTCGCCGGAGCGCAGCTGGTCCTGCACGTCCCCAGCCCCTATCTGGTCAAATGGGTGCAAAAGCAGTTCGAAGCAGAACTGCTGAAAATCGCCTCGGGCATCGTCGGTCCCGACGTCAGCATCCGCTACGAAGTCGGAAACGAAGTCACACTGACTCCGGTCGCCATCGCACCTGCTCCGGCAGTGGAAGCGACAGCTCAGCCAACGATGCAGTCCAGCTTCGCCCGTCGAACCACCGCAGGTCCAGGAACCCGCGACGTCCATGGCCGCAGCAAACGCATCTACTCCCTGAACGATTTTGTCGTAGGGGAAGCGAATGCTCTCCCCATGGCTGCCGTTCAGCAGTTCCTGACCGAGCCATCCACCGTCTCGCCCCTCTACCTGCATGGGGGAGTCGGAAACGGGAAGACACACATTCTCGAAGGAATCCGGGCACGTCTGCGAAAGGATTATCCCCAGCTGCAGGTGATGCTCCTGACCGCAGAACAGTTCGGAAACTACTTCACCCAGGCATTGGCAGGTCGCAGCCTCCCGAGCTTCCGTGCGAAGTTTCGCAGCGTTGACGTTCTGCTGGTCGACGATGTGGACTTCTTTGACGGGAAGAAAGGTTTCCAGGAAGAGTTCCTGCACACCGTCAAGCAGTTTGAACAACATGGGCGGCACATCGCCGTCACTGCGAACCGTCATCCACGACTGCTCACCCGCACTTCTGATGAACTGGTCAGCCGGTTTCTCTCCGGTCTGGTCGGCCGCATCGAAAGTCCCGACGAAAAGATGCGGATTGAAATTGTCAACCGCCATGTCGTGCGAACGAAAGCCAAGTTCACTCCCGATGCCATTGAACACGTGGCTTCCCGGTTCACCGGCAATGTGCGCGAGCTGGAAGGGGCTGTGAACGTCCTCTCCACCTGGTCACAGATGACACGCCACAAGGTCACCATCTCCTCAGCCAGACAACTGCTGGGAAGACTGGAACGCGATTGCCTGAAACTCGTCCGGGTCAGTGACGTTGAAAACGCGGTCTGCGAGTTCTTCGGAGTGGAAGCGGAGTCGCTGCGTTCCTCCTCCCGGAAGCGTTCGCTGTCACAGCCGCGCATGCTGGCAATGTATCTCTCCCGCAAGTTGACCCAGTCCGCCTACAGCGAGATCGGAACCTACTTCGGAGGTCGTAACCACAGCACGGTCATGTCAGCGGAACGCAAGATCGCTGGCCAGATCAACTCGCAGGAAACAGTCCGGGTTGCTTCGGAAAGCTGGACAATTCAGGACATCCTCCAGACACTGGAAGATCGAATCAAAGCGGGGTAACGGAGAGAAATCCGAAGCACGAATCTCGAAATCCGAAACAAATTTGAAATTCAAAAATGTATTTGAGTTTTCTGGTTTTGGATTTGTTTCGGATTTCAAGATTCGGATTTCGAATTTACAGAAGAGATGTCCGATGCCGAAATTTGCTGTCATCCTGGCTGCGGCCGGCAAAAGTTCACGCTTCGGCGACCCTCACCGCAAGAAGCCGTTCATCGATCTGAAAGGACGGCCGATCTGGGTTCGGGCCATTGAACCCTTTGCCAATCACAAAGATGTCGTGCAGTCCCTGGTGGTAGTCTCGCCGGAGGACATGGACTGGTTCAAGGAGAAGTTCCGTCCCAACCTGGCGTTCATGAACGTCGATCTGATTGCCGGTGGGAAGGAACGGGCCGACTCTGTTCAGAACGCACTGGCCCACGTGAAGTCAGATGTCGACTTTGTCGCTGTCCATGATGCCGCCCGCCCCCTCATCACAAAAGAATGGATCGACGCTGTATTCGCTGCAGCCGTTCAGAGCGGAGCAGCGATCCCCGCTTCCCCCATCTCCAGCACGGTCAAACGTGTCAGCAGCGGATCGATCATCGAAACAGTCCCGCGTGAACAGCTCTGGGGTGCACAGACCCCGCAGGTGTTTGATCGCAAGATCCTGCTGGAGGCTTATGCAAAGCGGGATGGCTTCGTCGCGACTGATGAAGCACAGCTGGTCGAGCGAATTGGCCAGAGGGTTTCCGTCGTTGAGTGCTCTCCGCTGAACCTGAAGATCACGACTCAGGAAGATTTCCGCATGGCGGAAGTTCTGCTGAACGCACTGCCGCAGGGAAAGTCTCTGAAGTCACTGCATCCGTTCGCTGCGGACAACCCGCATCATTTCCTGGGAGATGAGTAACGAAGTCAGGCGGGCATCAACTCTTCTGCAGCGCCCACCAGAAGTGCCAGTCCCGTTCATTGAAACCCAGATTGTTGCCGGTCATTTTCTCCAGGGCACTGAGCACCGGCAGATTCTTGAACTCACGTGTGACGGTCACCTTCTTCATCGCCACAGGGACATTGTTCGGAACCACTGTCGCTCCATAGGGAAGCTGACCGGTCCTCGCAGCAATTTCGACCCCCGGCGGAAGTGTTCCAGAAAGTGGACCGATCGCCCCGCCGTTGGAGAACGTGATTCCCTGATTCGCTGGGACCTGAATCTGAACCGGATGACGTGTGACGAGGGCATCAATGAGAGCGGGAACCGCGCGGAGGTCCCCAATTTCCCCAAGTGCTTCGGCTGCATGACAGAGTACCGTGTTCGATTTATGCCGTAATGCAGCGATCAGAGCGGGAACAGCGGCAGCGTGTCGCGCGGGAGTCAGGCCTCGCAGGGCAGCCCCCCGCACGAAATGACTGCCGTCCATCAAAATACGGTCCACGAGTGGCGGAACAGAACGGGGACCTTCCATTTTGGAAATGATGTCGACGAACAGGAGCCGCACATCCTCCTGAGGATGCTGCCCCAGATGTTTGTTCAGCGCTGCAATTGCGTCGGGGTCTTCAATTTTCTTCAGTTCTGCCAGTCCGTTGGCAGATCGCTGAGCGTCGTTCCCGGTCAGCCACATCAGCCAGACGCGAACTTTCGGCATCCAGGCAAGTTCTGCTTCCTGTTGACTGGCGTTGGCGAGTTTGAGTTCCAGTTCCTGCCGGGTCACCCATCGTCCGTTGTGCCGCAGATAACCTCGTTCTGCCATCTCATCTTCGCGGGTCATCCACCGTCCGAGATGCCGCACGTAACCCAGAATCTTCCGCGCCGCTTCGTGATCGGGATCAATGTCGAGAAGTTCTTCGAGCTGTTCTTTTCGTTCATCCAGCAGATTTTGTGTCCGGCACCATTCAGCCAGTTCCCACTTGGCCTCAGCGGTCTGAGGAATCTGCCGCGAGCGTGTGATGTATTCCTCCATCAGCGGGCTGCGACGTTCGACGAAATCGATCTCTTCCCGATCGATCGTGATGCGTGTCCCGGACTGAGTCTGAACAGAAGTGGATGCCTCCTGAGAACCGCTTCCGAGAATCTCGCCCCGGACTTCGCCCCCTTCGCGCAGGCGGACCACATCCGCGTACGCCATGCCCGTCAGCGCCAGGCAGGCGCAGAGAATTTTCCAGGAGTGATCGTATTCCGCAGACATCGTGGATTGACCGGATTTCAGCTGCCCATCGTCCTTAGATCATACGGCAGGCAGCAGAACCGACTCAATTCGAAAGCGGTGAAAGTCGAACGATTTCGACGAAGGCACCAGGATTTCCGATTTCACTCCTGTGCCATCCCTTTGGCGAGTGCAGCTTCCGGCAGATCCTTACCGGTAATCGCCTTGAACTGACCGGCGATCTGCTGCTGATAGGTGCTGAAGCTGTCAATCACCCGACATCCCCGGTCGCGGGCCTCTCCCATCAACGACGATTCGATGGGGAGGTTACCGACGTCCAGGACGGTCATCGTCGGACGAAACAACGACGGATTGACCTGTCCGTGCCTCGTCCCCGAAGTGACGCGGGCATCCGCGACAACGACAATATCAGCCAGAGTTTCATACAGATTGTGAAACGGAACGTAGCGACACTTGCACTCGCCAGCCATCTGCTGGGCCGCTTTATCATCAGCTCCACACAGACTCACCAGCCCTTGCCGCTGGCTGATGGCATGAACCATGGAATGGGCAATCCCCCCATTCCCGATGACGAGCGTATTCTGATTGGCCAGCGAACGCGAACGCGTTGCCAACTCTGCTTCCAAGGCCTTCAGCCCCGAGCGCCAGAGAGTGTTGTACCCGTACCAGCCGTCATCCCGTTTCAACAGCAGGTTCAAATAGCCGCTGCGGGCATCGTGTGCATCGACATGCTCGGCCAGCTGCATGAGGGCACTCCCTTGCAGTCCCTGCACGAGAATCGCTCTGACCCGCAGGACGTCCAGCATCTTCTTCAGGTGCTTGAACTCTCCCACTTCAATCGGCAGGCAGCGGACATTCAGATCGAGTTCCTGGAACCCGGCATTCAGCACGCGAGTCGTGATGACTTGGGATGGTCCGAAACCAGCCACAGCAACAAAGGCGGTCTTGGAATTGATTTCGTGACAGTGATACGTCTCCGTCAGTTCAAAGACGGTCGCCTGTCCGGGATGTGCTTCCATTCCCTGTTCCAGAGCAGCATAGATCCACGGTGATCCGTACTTCGCTCCGAGCAGAGAAAAGGTGAGTTCCGGCCGCCCCAACCCCATTCCCACGACCGGGACCATTCGTTTCTGGCTGACCGCAGCCAACAGCGGCCAGGCTGCGTCCAACGTCGGAGTCGGCCAAGTGAATTTGACGATATCCGCTTTGGCGTTGGTCGCTTCATCGAAGATGGCATCGACATCCGTTTCCGGTCGATCAAGCCGGGTGAAACTGATGACCCGCTGTGTCTTGCCGAACCGTGGAATACTGTTGGCGATGTCCAGATCCAGTTCGACATAAGCCGGCCCCGCGACAATGGCCTGCCGCAACAGCATCATCCGCTCTTCTTCGGTCCCCTGCCATTTCCCGCCATCCTGAGGGCGACGGCACGAGATGATCATCGGCTTGTCGATCGCCGAAATCAGATCTTTGACATCCGGCTCCTTATGGAAATGATCGAGACACAGCTCGACAATGTCCCCCTGACGGGCAGCGTTTAATAAGTCGGCTTTCGCAAGCGTCCGTGAATTGGGGGTGACCGTGACGCAGATCATGTGGCGGAATCCCGGAGAGATGCGTGAACGAGGAGATTCAAGAAGGTGAAATCATACCTCATGTTCCAGAGCTTGTCGCCGCGCGCCAATCACTTAAGGCCGTCAGCGAAGGACGCTGGTCTCCCAAACCACAAAATGAGTAACCACGGAAGAGACGGAATTCACGGAAAGGGTTCAGAGACTCAACCGCGAATCAAGCGAATAGAGCGAATGAATTCCCAACAGTTCAGAGCCCTGCTTCTGCTTAAGAAAACTGGTGCGATCCAGTCGGCTCTTCAATGATTCGCTAAATTCGTTTGATTCGCGGTTCTTGTCTTCTTTCCGTGAATTCCGTCTCTTCCGTGGTTCAAAATTCCCGGATCCGGGGCGGTCACTCCGTCATCTGTGGAACGAAGTTTCGCCAGCATTCGTATTTGCTCAGCGAGAGCTGTCGGCTCAGCAGCGGGCTCCGTTTCGGCTTGAGCGGTTTCTGCAGCAGCTTCATTCCAGCTTCTGCAGGAGTCCGGCCCCCTTTATCGACGTTGCATTTGAGACAGGCGCAGACGATGTTCTCCCAGGTATCGGCCCCTCCCCGGCTCTTAGGCAGCACGTGGTCGAGACTCAAACGCGGAGTACTGAATCGCTTGCCGCAATACTGACACCGGTGTCCATCCCGCAGGAAGATATTCCGACGGTTGAATTTGACGGTGTTCCGGGGAACCCGTTCATAGGTCAGCAGCCGAATCACGCGCGGCGCCTGAATATCGAAGTTCACCGAGCGAACCCAGTCTTCGTACTCGTAGCGTTCGCCCATCTCGGTTTTGAGCTGGCAGAGTTCACGCCATGCAGCGAAGTCGTAGGCGCTGTAATGGCCCCCTTCGACATGGATGATTTCCGCCAGATCCTTAACCAGCAGACAGAACGCGCGACGGACGGTGATCACCTGAACCGCGAGAAAATTGCGGTTGAGTGCCAAGACGTTCGCCTCAAGCGCGGACGATGAGGATCGCCTGTGCGGAATAGGCTCTTCGAGGGCCGAAGAGTCTGGAACGGGAAACTGCGCAACGGAAACCATGCACGCTCCTGAACCACCAATTTGCTCTTCCGTCCAAGCCACGCTGAGCACTCAGCGACACTCTCCGGAAAGGCAGCATCTTCGATGTTCGGAAAATTCTAGTAGTCGGGACGAATCCTGACAATATTTCCGGTTATGAAGTTCGGGGGGAGCCGGCCAGAAGAAGGATTTGAACCACGGAAGAGACGGAAATCACGGAAACCAGAAAAGAAAAAGAACCGCGAATCTCGCGAATCGAGCGAATGAATTGAAGACAGTCTGGGATCAAACCCAACGACGCGGGGATGATCAGCTTCACTCTGTCAGTCGACCGATTCGCTAAATTCGTTAGATTCGCGGTTCCCTTTTTGGCTTTTATTTCCGTAACTTCCGTGCCTTCCGTGATTCAAATCCTTTTTGGGCTCAGTCCGCTGAGCCCGTCCTGCGGTAGGCCAGAATTGAGAGGTCATCCGGCTTGGAGGGGTGGTCCAGGCTGGGGACCAGCATGCGGTCGCGAGCCAGTTCCCCCAGCGATTTCACGCAGTCCGCCAGCTTCCCTTTCCGCACGCAGTCGACAATCTCTCCCTGCATCAGGTTGTCGAACAGTCCGTCCGACGCCAGCAGCACGGTATCTCGCGGCGAAAGAGTGACCCACGGCCCGAGTTCCACCGACATCTGGTCGCTCCCGATCACATTGGAGACCAGGTGACGATCGGGATGGAACAGGGCCTCTTCCTGAGTCAGCATCCCCGATTCGACTGCATATCCAATCGGAGAATGGGAAATGCTCGAGAACTTCAGACGCCCGCGCTGACTGACGATCAGGATCTCCGAATCCCCCACATGGTAGCTGCGAACGCGGTTGCCGTTCACCTCCACCAGTGCGAGGGTGGTTGCGGATCCGACTCGCGAGCGAAGCAGCCGCTGGTTGACCCGTTCAATTTCGTTCAGAATCCAGTCCCGATGATCCTGTCCGACCTCGTCTCCCTTCGGGGCCTGTGTCGGGACCGGGACGACTCCGCTGATGGTCATCGCGGTGCCTGGATCGGGCGAGGTGATCCGTTTGGCTCCCCGGTTCAGCAGGGTCTTGACCAGATGGGACGCACGCCGCCCCCCTCGATGTCCTCCCAGTCCGTCAGCCACCATGAGGAGTCCCTGCTGGGAGTTCAGCGGGAAGACGCCCACTGCATCTTCGTTGGCGGTCAGTTTTCCGGGGGACTTACAGGTCAGCCAGGCGGCATTGCCGGGCCCGACTCTCGACTGGCTGACAGCGGGCAGTGGTTCGACTGAAGGAAGCAAAGGAAAAGGGACTGACGTGACCTCTTCCCTGTCCCGTTTCCCCTCATCCGGTTTCCCCGCATCAGGCAGATCGAATGCGGCGGCGTTCGGCATGGTTCAAAACCCTCGGCTTCAATCTCAGGAAGGCGTTCCGCATCTGCTCCGCATCTCGAAAACGCCGTCGAGGATCAGCATCGATCGCCTTCTGCAGAAATGCAATGAAATCCGGGTGCATTCGTGTCCGTAACTTCCGAATTCCCGGAGGGGGCCAGCTATACGGCCATGCCGGCCATTCGCCCGAGAACATCCGGTAGATGATCAATCCAGCGGAAAAAACGTCGGATCGCTGGGAGGGCTTGCCCATCGCCTGCTCCGGAGCCATGTAACCGATGGTCCCGGTCCCCGAGCCTTCAATGGTCTTCTGAGCAAACTTGGCGATCCCGAAATCGGCCAGTCTCAGCCGGTCTCCGGCAAAGAGCACCATATTCTCGGGCTTTACGTCACAGTGAATGATTCGTTGCTGATGAGCGTACGCCAGCGCTTCGAGCATCTGTTCCGCGAAGTACATCGCCGACCGCAGCGAAAGGCGGCGGGAAAGCCGGTCGGAAAGTGTCCGCACCCCCAGCGGGAAGGTGATGACGAAGTATTCCTCGATGACCGAGGCATCCTTCAGCGGCAGAATATTCGGGTGTTCGAGCCGGGCAGCCAGACGAACTTCGTGCCGGAAGAGCTTCAGCGAATCTTCGCTCGGCTTGGGCCCGCGAGGAATTTTCAGGGCGACATGCACCCCTTCGATGGTGTCAAAAGCCTGATAGACAGTCGCGAAGCCCCCTTCGCTCAGGCGCTTCTCGATGCGGTATTTACCCAGCTTTTGACGTGCTCGAAGTGACAAACCCGCGCCGCCCTTCATCCCGGATTGACAGTGGAACGATACCTCGAAAACAGCTGGAAGCACTGGAAATGGAAGAAGATTCTCCCAGTTTCAGCCCGCCCTGAAATGCCCGCATCCAGACGAGCGCACAGGGACAGTTGCTAACATCGGCAAAGCCCCTGCAAACGGCCATCCGAACTCCGACTGCCTGCAGACTCAACCAGACCGGCACATCTCCACATGCGGCCGCCAGCCAAGGGAGCAGAGCCCGTCCGCCAGCATGGGACGATGAAACTGAGCAGAAGGGAACACAGATGCTGCCCGGTGCCGTTTTCCTCATGCCGGAATCGACGATCTCCGCAGGCTCCCTCCATCCTCGTCGATGCCTATTCTTGGAACCGGAGTGACAGAAAGGAAGAGGCTTCCAACCACAATTTTCATCCTCAAAACCGGGCTTGGCCTCAATCGTTGTCGATCATCGTGCCGAAATCCGGTCGGACTTCCGCGCCCGCGAGAGAATCCGCAAGGAATCCTCTCAATTTTCCCTCCCGGGCGTGTAGAATGGGCGCTCCCCGCCACCTCCCTGCGGCAGTCGTCCGTCCGGGATCGACGGAGACGAACACAGAAAGAGATCCCGGAAATGCTGTCGTTCTCACCTGTTTCCCGCCGACTGCTGTGCAGCCTCATCGTCATCGGGATGATCGGCGGAACGGCCGTGAGCGCCGTGCAGGGGGCGGAGAAAGACCCGCAGTCGGACCGGGCCGCCAGCCGGGCACTGGAATTCCTCGCCCGGGAACAGCGTCGACAAGGGTATTGGGAAGCCAACAGCGGGCAGTACCGGGTCGCCATGACAGCCTTGTGCGGAATCGCACTTCTGACAGAAGGCTCGACGACGACGCGGGGCAAGTACGCCCGGAATGTCAGCCGCGCGGTCGACTTCCTTCTCGACACCGCCCAGCCGGGGGGGCTCATCGGCTACGCGGACGACTACCACTACACGTACGGACACGGGTTTTCGATGCTATTTCTCTCCGAAGTCTATGGAGAGGAAGAGGATGAAGAGCGTCGCCGGCAGATCAAAACGGTTCTTGAAAAGGCGGTTCGCTTCAGTGCGGAAGCCCAGACCACCAAAGGGGGCTGGGGATACGTCTCAGCCCGCGACGGAAATGACTTCGACGAGGGGTCAACCTGTGTGACGCAGGTGCAGGGGCTGCGGGCCTGTCGAAACGCTGGAATCCCAGTTCCGCGAGAGATCATCGACCGGGCAAAGCAGTACATTCACGAATGCCTTTCGCCCGAGGGGGGAGTGCAGTACAGCATTCGCGGAGGAGGAGCGCGGGCTCCGATCACAGCTGCAGCGGTCGCGAGCATGTTCAGCGCCGGGGATTACGGCGAATCCGACGACGTCCGTCGCATGCTCGATTACTGCAAAAGCAACATCTGGCCGCAGGGGGGCGCCATCAAAGCCAACGGCTTCGGACACTGGCATTACCTGCACTACTACTACGCCCAGGTGATGTACCGCGACGAGGAACTCTGGCCGAAGTATTACAATGAACTCAAACAGGTTCTGCTCGCCACGCAGTCCGCGGACGGAAGCTGGCAGGATGCCCAGGTCGGCAACGTCTACGTCACCGCCATCAATCTGACGATTCTCCAGCTGGAAAAAGGCTATCTGCCCAGCTACCAGCGATAACTTCCAGGATTTGTCCTTCCGAAAGGATGAAGATGTCTTCGCCAGCTGCGTCACGGCAGGCGACGTCGAAGCCGGAAAATATCGAAAAATGAGGGCCGATCCTTCACAAATTCCGTCTGCACCTGCACAGCTGTCTGACGAAAATTCTCCGTCCCTTCGTGTCTCCGTGGTGAAATCTTTACTATAAAAGAAGATCCAATACCCAGGCTCGGACTCGTGAACATCTCCATTGAGTCCCAGGAATTTATCGACCAGGAAAGTGTTATGTCGGCTGCTCAGGTGTCTCCCAATCTTCAAGCTGCGGATCCGGATCTCTGGAACGCCATTCAGCAGGAACGTGGCCGTCAGGTCGATGGCCTCGAGCTGATCGCCTCCGAGAACTACACAAGCGCCGCGATCCAGCAGGCTGCCGGCACGATCCTGACCAACAAATACGCGGAAGGCTACCCGGGGCGTCGCTACTACGGCGGATGCGAGTACGTCGACGTGGTGGAAACACTGGCACGCGACCGGGTCTGTCAGCTCTTCGGTGCTGATCACGCCAACGTCCAGCCTCACGCCGGCTCGCAGGCGAACATGGCTGTGTACATGTCGGTGCTGAAGCCGGGCGACACCATTCTCGCAATGAATCTCGCACACGGGGGTCACCTCACGCACGGGATGCACCTGAACTTCTCCGGACAGCTCTACAACGTCATCCCCTACGGCGTTCGGGAAAGCGACCATCGGATCGACTTCGATCAGGTCGCCAAACTCGCCCGCGAACACAAGCCGAAGATGATCGTCGCGGGAGCCAGCGCTTACCCTCGCGAAATCGATCACCCGAAGTTCGCTGAAATCGCCAAGGAAGTGGGAGCCTACCTGTTCGTCGACATGGCTCACTACGCCGGACTGGTGGCTGGGGGAGTGCACAACAACCCAGTCAAGGTCGCGGACTTCGTCTCTTCCACCTCACACAAGACGCTGCGTGGTCCTCGCTCGGGCTTCGTGCTGTGCAAGGAAGAACACGCCAAGGCTCTGGACAAGACCGTGTTCCCGGGACTGCAGGGGGGGCCGCTGATGCACATCGTCGCTGCCAAAGCCGTCTGCTTCCATGAAGCACTTCAGCCTTCCTTCAAGGCGTATGCCCAGCAGGTGGTGGCAAACGCCAAGACCCTTTCTGAAGTTCTGATGGCGGGTGGAATCCGGCTCGCCAGCGGTGGAACGGATAACCACCTGATGCTGTGCGATATGACTGCCATCGGCCTTTCCGGAAAGATCGGCGAAGAAGCCCTGGATCATGCTGGGATCACCGTCAACAAAAACATGATCCCCTTTGACCAGCGGAAGCCGCTCGACCCCAGCGGAGTCCGCATCGGGACTGCTGCTCTCACGACTCGCGGGATGAAGCAGGATGAAATGAAGAAGGTGGGCGCCTGGATTCTGGAAGTGCTCAAGTCACCTGAAGACAAAGCGGTCGCTGCCCGCGTGCGGGGAGAGATCGCTGAGTTCGCCCGGAACTACCCGGTTCCCGGAATTGAATCGTAGGCCGCTGATTGAAGGCGCAACAGAGCTTGAACCACGGAAGGGCACGGAACTCACGGAAAGAATTAAGACAGGAGAGAACCGCGAATCGCGCGAATGAGGCGAATGGATTGAAGACAGGGATCGACCTGTGATGGGTTGATTCTTCTCTTCAGTGTCGGTCAGCAGTGGAATGAATACGCCAAAGTCATTCGATTCGGGGTTCCCCAAGTCCTTGTAATCTCTTCCGTGAATTCCGTGCCTTCCGTGGTTCTCTTAACTTTGAACATTGAGAACAACCCTTGCGATACAAAAAGAGCCACACACTCACGAGTGCGTGGCTCTGACTTTTTCTCAGGACCTGTCGGTCAGTTCTGCTTGCGACGAACTACTTCGCCGGAGCAGCTTCTTTGTGCTCGTGATCGTGATCATGGCCATGATCGTGGTCATGAGAGATCTTGCCGGTCGATTCCTTGCCGGCGATGATCAGAACAACTTCGCCCTGCAGGTCTTCGATGTCGATGATTTCGACAGGAATCAGTTCAGCGGCAGCAGTGAAGCGGCTGGTCTTGCCGTCAGTTTCCCCGTCCTGCGGAGCCGCTGTCAGAGCGATCTCTTTCTTCTCATTCCCCACCTGAGCGTGCAGCTTGGCTGATGCATCTGCCACTGGCACCGCAGTCGCTGCGTCGTCGCCGAGGATGTAGACGGTCACGTTGCGACCATCATCCATGACCACTTCGCCGTGGAAGTCCCCCAGCTCGATGATGTGGCCGCCGTGCGGGCCGGCGTCGTGGTGATGATCGTCCGGATGGGTGTTGGTCACGTCATCCTTGGCCCCCATTTCGCGATACCCGTCTCCCTTGGGAGGGCATCCCATCATGAGCGGCAATGCACAGGCCCCGATCAGTAGAGCTGACCGCGCCTGAATGCATCCCAACTGAAATCGTCCTGTGATCATGATTGCGCTTTCTGTCTGGAAGTGAGTTGATTTGACCGTTTGATCAAAGCTGAACGGCACAGCGTCCCTTGAATGCGTTCCGATGAAATCGCGCATTCAAGGCATCTGGCTTATTGCATCCCCTCATCGCGATTCGACCACCAGGGCAGGGAGATTCCTCCGTCCATGAGCAGAGTGCTTCCGGTCATATAGTCACAGACATCACTCATGACGAAGTTCACGAGCCGGCCAATTTCGTCCGGCTGCCCCATGCGCTGCCAGGGGATCGACTTCGCTGCCTCTTTGAGTTGCTCATCGGTGAAGAACTTGCGTTCTCCCGGTGTGTCGATCCAGCCTGGGTGAATGACGTTCACACGGATCCGGTAGCGGGCGAGTTCGATGGCAGCTGTGCGGGCCATGTGATCGATCGCGGCTTTGGCCATATTGTACGCCATGGCCGTGGGGATCGGGATGACCGCGTGCGGCGAACTGACGACCGCAATGGATCCCCCGTGTCCCTGCTCGACGAGCTGCTTGGAGACCGCTCGCACCGCGTAGAAACCACCCCACATGCTGACGTCGATCGTCCGACGGAATCCCGCCATATCAGCGTTGATCATCCGTTCCCGGTCGCTGTAGGCGGCGTTCGAGACCAGACCGTCAATCCCCCCCCATTCAGCGACGACCTTTTGAACCATGCCGTCGACATCTTCCTGATTGGAAACGTCTCCCTGCACCAGGATTGCCCGCTGTCCCAGCGCGCGGATTTCATTCGCAACTTCCTCTGCTTCTTCGGGATGCGAACGGTAGTTCACAGCGACATCTGAGCCCCCGCGGGCCAGCTGAACGGCACATCCCCGACCAATTCCACGAGAAGCTCCAGTTACGAGAATTCGCTTGCTAGCCATAAGATCGACACGTTTCCAATTTCTGCCAGCGGATGGCTCCCATGCGAGTGAATCCACTCAAAACATGTCGTCCGTAGTCGCGTGGCGGTTGTTATGAAAAAGGGAATGACAGAACTTCGACGACTCTAAGTCGCCAGAATACCACATCCATGGGCTCCTCCCAACGGAGCGGACATTACGGGGAAAGGCCCTACTTCAAGATCAGACGTTTCCACCTGAGAGAGGGACAAAGAACAAAGTGCCGCCTGCTGATGCGTATTTCTACTCATCCTGATTCAAACTGTTCCCGAGTTTGAGAACTGTTCTCAACTGTCTCGGCAGGAAGAGAATTCCTCTATGTCACCGCTGCATTGCGTTCTAAGATGAGATTCTGGTCCGGCACATCAAGGAAACGATCTAATGCCTGCGAGAAGAAACGCGATTCAGAAGCAGCCCTCCATTTTGAAACTGCAATCGCGATCCAGCGAACTGGCAAGACTGCAGAAAGACATGGTCGGACTGGAGAGGCTCCACGCTCTGCAACTGACCTTGATGCAGGAAATCCGACGGCAGATCGAAGATCTGGTTACCGCTGAGGAGTTGAAAGGCTTCCTGGAGTAATCGCAGAAGGTCAACAGACCGGCGCTTCGTTCTGCCTCCGCTGGAGGAGTCGCAGTTCTGGACAGCCTTCTGTCAGATTTCCAGAATTTTCGCAGCAACTTCATCGACATGGCCTTTGACCTTCACTGAAGGCCAGACCGCCTTGATCTTTCCGTCTTTCCCGATCAGAAACGTGGTCCGGTGAATCCCCATGTAGGTCTTCCCGTAGTTCTTCTTCTCCGCCCAGACTCCATATTTCTCCGCGACAGCGTGATCGACATCCGCCAGCAGCGGAAACGGCAGTGAAAACTTGTCCGCGAACTTCTGGTGCGATTCCACTTTGTCGGGACTGATCCCCAGAACGACCGTGTCCTGATCCTGAATCCGGGCGATGTTGTCCCGAAAGTCACAGGCTTCCTGCGTACAGCCGGGAGTGTTATCCCGCGGATAGAAGTACAGGACGACATTCTTCTTGCCGGCAAACTCGCTCAGTTTCACAGTTCCGCCCGACGAGGAAGGAAGTGAAAACGCGGGAGCCTTCTTGCCTACAGCCGGGATGTCAGTCATTGCTTGGAACCTTTCCGAGAGGGATCATTTGGCCTCCCGCGAGTGATTGTCATGGAGTCGGTTGCGAGTCGCCTTCTCTTGTTTCAGCGACTTCCACGCAACATAGATTGCCGCGGAAATCGAAAAGACGCTGGCGATAAGGCCATGTTCCCAACTGTCAGGCGGGAATGGTAACAGCAGTAAAAACAGGACATCAAAAAATGTCAAAGCAAACAAAAAATAGGCAACGGCTTTCAATGCCGTTTGAAGTTTTTCAAAAAGAGGACGATTGAAAATCACTCGATCACTGGACCTGAAAAATTCTACCATGATCGACCCGAGCACGGAGAGTCGCTAGCAGCCCTGCCCTCTGCCCTCTGCCCTCTGCCCTCTGCCCTCTGCCCTCTGGACTCTGGACTCTGGACTCTGGACTCTGGACTCTGGACTCTGGACTCTGGACTCTCCGACGAGCGGCCGGCACCGGACGGGTGGCTTGGAAGTCCTGTTCGCTTGCAATATTCTCTACGATTCCCGCGAAGCCATCTCGCGTCGGCGAATGTTTGCACTAAGTATTTCAAAGGACTTCACGTGTCTCAACTCGGCCTCGATCACTTCTCAAAAAAACATGACTTTCTGATCGGCATCGACTCCGACGGCTGCGCATTCGATTCCATGGAGATCAAGCACAAAGAATGCTTCATCCCCAACTTTATCAAGTACATGCACCTGCAGCCGATCTCCAAGTACGCCCGCGAAGCTGCCGAGTTCACCAACCTGTACTCCAAGACACGCGGAGCCAATCGCTTCCCGGCATACCTGCTCGCCCTGGACCTGCTCGAAAAGCGAGAGGAAGTCATTGCCCGCGGCGTTAAGCTGCCCAAGTTGCAAGGCCTGCGGGACTGGGTCAAACGCGAAACCAAGCTCGGCACCAAGACGCTTGGACCGGAAGCTGAGAAGACGGGCGATCCGGACCTGAAGCAGGCCTATGCCTGGTCCAAGGCGGTCGACGACAGCGTTGCCGACCTTGTTCATGACGTCCCTCCCTTCCCCGGCGTGCGTGAAGGGCTCGAGAAGATGAAGGCCAAGGCCGACCTCATCGTCTGCTCAGCCACTCCCAATGCAGCTCTTCAAAAGGAATGGCAGGAGCACAGCATCGACCAGTATGTGCAGTGCATCTGCGGTCAGGAATCGGGCAGCAAGAAGGAATCGCTCACTGCCTGCAAGAACATGGGTTACGAGCCTCACAAGATGCTCATGATCGGTGATGCCCCTGGAGATCAGGCCGCCGCTGAAGCAGTCGGCGCTCTGTTCTATCCGATCAATCCCGGACATGAAGAAAAGAGCTGGGAACGCTTCAACGCAGAAGCTTGCGACAAATTCTTCGCAGGAACCTTTGCTGGAGACTACCAGAAGAAACTGATTCAGGAGTTTGAGAAGTACCTGCCGGAACATCCGAGCTGGTAAGAATTGAATTCGGCGAGCGGGGGGCATCAGCCCCCCGATTGTTTTGTGCACGCCATTGAGTCTTGATCGGGAGACGAACGTCTCCTGCTCGCACGCTTCAAAATCGCGAGTCTTTCATTTGGACCGTTACCGCAAACAGACGTTGTTCTCCGGAATCGGCGAGTCCGGTCAGCAGCGTCTCCGTGGCAGCCGGGTGACGTTGGTCGGCTGCGGAGCACTTGGATCGGTGATCGCGGAGTCGCTGGTCCGTGCGGGAGTCGGTTTCCTGCGAATCGTCGACCGCGATTTCGTCGACCTCTCCAACCTGCAGCGGCAGGTCCTCTACGATGAACAGGATGTCGCTGACCGGCTTCCCAAGTCGATCGCAGCCGCTGAGAAACTTCGCCGCATCAACAGTGAAGTCACCATTGAGCCCCATGTGGGTGACGTCACCCATGCCAACATCCTCGAGTTGATCCGCGATGCCGATGTCATCATGGATGGCACCGACAATTTCGAAACCCGATTCCTGATCAATGACGCTGCTGTCGAAACGGGAACCCCCTGGGTCCACGCTGGATGCGTCGGAAGCCAGGGTCAGGTGATGAGCATCATCCCTGGCCAGACCCCCTGCTTCCGCTGCCTGATGCCCGACATCCCCGGCCCGGGTACGAGCGAAACGTGCGATACCGCCGGCGTGCTGGGGTCTGCCGTGCAGATCGTGGCATCAATCCAGGTCGTCGATGCCCTGAAGATTCTCACTGGGCAGCAGCACCTGATTCAACCTGTGCTGACCATTGTGGATGTCTGGGATCACACCTGGAGACAGTTGAATCTGGAGAGTCTGCTGAGCCAGCGAAACTGCCCGTGCTGCCAGGGGACAGAGAGAACCTGGCTGGCGGGGGCTTCCGGAACCCAGACCAGCGTGATGTGCGGACGGAACTCGGTCCAGATTTCACCCGTTGCAGGTTCGCAGCTTGTGCTCGCACAGCTGAAGTCCCGCCTGGAAGGTTCAGGGACAGTTCGAATGAATCCGTTCCTGCTCGTCTTCCAGCCAGCGGGTTGGGAGGGTGAACTGACGATCTTCAGCGACGGCCGCTGCATCGTGACTGGGACCGAAGATGTCAACCAGGCCAAGACCCTGTACGCCCGCTACGTCGGCCTGTGAGACGTTTGCGAGGGAAGAGCTGAGAGTCCAGACTACACCAGCCCTTCCAGCGTTCCGGAGCTGTCACCGAAGCTGGTCGCGGGAATGTCCATCTGCTGCAGCATGTTCACGTACAGGTTGCACAGCGGAGTGTCGACAGGCGGAGCGAGATGTTGGCCGGTCTTCAGCGTGCCGTTTCCTTTTCCACCCAGGATGATCGGCAGGTTACGGGGATCGTGGGAGTTTCCGTCGGAGAAGCCGCAGCCCAGCAGAATCATGGAGTGATCCAGCAAGGTCCCTTCCCCTTCCTGAATGCCTCGCATCTGTTCCAGCATGTTCGCGAACTGCTGGACATGCCAGCGGTTGATACGGCGATACTGTTCGATCTTCTCTTCCTTTCCTTCGTGATGGGACATCTCGTGATGTGACCCCTTCACGCCATCGACGAACGAGAAATTCCGGCCGGAAACATCATTGGCGAACATGAACGTACTGACGCGGGTTGAATCCGACCAGAACGCCAGCACCATCAGGTCCAGCATCAATTTCACATGGGCCTCATAGTCGCCCGGGATGCCTTGCGGGACGTTGGCATAGGCACTCTCCGGGACGTTCGGTGTCCATTCACGGGCATCGGTCTTCTGGAAGAATTCGACCTGACGTTCGACGGCGCGGACCGAGTCCAGATATTCATCCAGCTTGAACTGGTCGTCGCGGCCAAGTGTCCTGCGTAGGTCATTTGCATCCTGCATCGCCAGATCCAGGAGCTTGCGGCGATCCTCGGACGACGACGATGCGGCCCCTTTCTGAGTACCGGAATTCCGCAGCCCGAAGAGACGTTCGTAAACCAGACGCGGGTTGATTTCTTTGGCCACAGGACGATTGGCTGTCTGCCAGGAAATGTTCGAACCGTAAAGCCGCGTGAAGCCGACGTTACTGTCGATCCCGGAAATGACCGGATCAATCCCCAGTTCAAGAGATGGCAGCGGAGTTTGATTTCCGACATGCTGTGCCATCAGCTGGTCCAGCGAAATTCCCCCTGTGCTGATGTTCTTGCCGGTTGTTTTCTCAACCACGAGTCCAGTGAGGAAGTTCGCCGTCTTGGCGTAGTGGCCGTCACCTTGATGGCTGTGTCGTTTATCGAGATGCGAGACGACGACGATGGAATCCTTCACCGGAGCGAGCGGTTCCAGCGAGAACGGCAGCGTGAATTCAGTTCCCGTTTCTTTGGGAATCCAGGAGTCCCGCCAGACACCGTTCGGGAAGAACAGGCATCCCATGCGAACAGGAGGGCGACCGGTGGTGGCTGCTCTCACCGACCTTGGAAGCAGGGAGTGCAGAAATGGAAGGGACAACGCAATCCCGGTCCCGCGAAGGAAACCGCGTCGGGTGAAGTCGGCCGGCCTGTTCATGGCGACACCTGTCATTTCTTGCAGTATCGATGACGGAACTGGTAGCTCAGAACAATCTGTTCCACCAGCGTGGCGGCCCGGTACTCAGATTTCTTCAACGCCTCGACGGCATTCTGGATCACGCAGTCGTCGTACTTGTTCAGATCGCGACCGATGGCATATCCGTACATTTTTCGACTCAGGTGCTTGAGAACCTCATCTTTTCGGTTCATCAACACGGTTTTCAGCTCAACGGGCCCATTGAAAGTTTCGCCTGAAGGGAGAGTCCCGGTCGAATCGATTGTTTGACCGGCGATATCAGCCCGCCACCGCCCCATGGGATCGAAGTTCTCCAGCCCGAAACCCAGCGGGTCCATGCGCGAATGGCAGGACGCACATTGTGGATTCGAACGATGAATCTCCAGCTGTTCCCTCAATGTCAGCTTGGAATCCTCCGGCTGTTCAGGAAGTGCCGGGACATCCGGCGGTGGAGGTGGGACCCGGCTCCCCAGAATCTCTTCCAGCAACCAGCGGCCACGCAACACCGGACTCGTACGCAGTGGATACGACGAGACCGTCAGCACGCTCGCCTGCGTCAAAACTCCTCCTCGGTTTCGATCGGTGAGGACAACCTTCCGCAGCTCGGGGCCAGTCACCTCTGGAATGCCGTACAACTTCGCCAGATCTTCGTTCACGTAGCTGTAATCCGCATCGAGGAGTTCCAGCAGGCTGCGATTCTCTGAAAACAATCCCGCAAAAAACCGTGCGGTTTCTCCTCGCATCGCCGCAGCCAGATCATCCGTGAACTCGGGAAAGTGCTGAGGGTCGGGGCGAATCCCGCCTCCCAGTGAAGTCAGTCCCAGCCACTGCATGGCAAAGTTTTCGCCCAGTGCCACAGAGCGCGGATCCTGAAGCATTCGATGGATCTGTCGCTGCAGCTCTTCATCTTTCTGTAGCAGGCCCGCATCCGCTGCATCCAGAAGCTCTTCGTCGGGAAGAGAGGACCACAGGAAGATTGCCAGCCGGGCTGCCAGAGGATGATCCGCTAAAGGGTAGATTCCTTCGCGTTCAGGCTCGGGCTCGGCCAAGAACAGGAAGTGAGGAGAAATCAGAACCCCCTGCAGCGCCGTCCGCAGACCTGCAAGATGACTCCCTCCCTGTTGAACCGTGGCGTCATAGAATTGCACGTAGCGATCAAGTTCTTCAGGGGAGACGCTTCTGCGAAATGCGCGACGAACCAGCGGAGCAAGAGTTTTCACCGCGAGATCTCGTCCGTTGACTCCATCAGCCAGTTGAGCTCCGCCGATTTCTGCACGACGTTGCTTCAGCAGGTCAGGTTCATCCTGCACGGGCTGATCCGGCCAGAGTGCAAATGTCACCCCTTCCGCGGTATCGAGATAGCGTTCGAGATGAATTGGAGAGAGAAACAGAGAATCACCGACAGCATCGAACCCCTCGCCTCCCGATCCGTCGGACGGAAGTTCCTGGGCGGCATCAACCTGGACTCCAGTCAGATCACGAATCGAGTTGACATACTCGGTTCGTGTCAACCGACGGCTCATCACATGGCCACGATAGAAATTCGTATTGCCGTCGTTTGCAATCTGATTACACGCCCCTTCTTCCTTCACGATTTCTTCGAGCCAGACCATCATGCGCCAGCGCTCGTCTTCGCTGGGCTGCGGCGAACCTTCAGGCGGCATCTCTTTGGGAACAACTCTGGACTGGACCGTGTCCCAGATTTTGCGGTCTGCGTGTGCCTGCTCGTACGTTTCAAAGCGAGTCAGGTCGAGTCCTCCTTCGCTCTTTTCCGCGGAGTGACATTTGCCGCAGAACTGGATAAGCAGCGGCTTAACGCTCTCGAAATTCTCCTGCGGTGTCCCAGCAGCAGCGACAGATTGAATCAGCACGACGAGACACGCTGTCAATCGAAATGTCGATGCGGAGGCGTTCATGACGGGAACTCAAACGTGGGGCAGTCGACGTGGGACCACAACTTTGAACAGATCAGAACCGGGTGAAGCTCCGTGGGGGAGCTGCAGTTGTCAGTTTAAAGACACGAATCTGAACTGATGCCAAGGCAGGTGGAAACAGGTGGGCGGGCGCTTCAATTGAGGTTTTCCAGATATGAGTTAATCAGACTGAAACCCCGCTGGCAAGTCCGTTTTCCGAGCCCCCCTGGCCTTCTCCGAGAATCTGCGTCCCGGCCGCCCCCACTTCCGATTAAATCACCCGACATTTGCGCCAATGCAACAATTTTCAATAAAAGAGAGGCCGACCCATATCACCTGCGAAAACGCGGTATACTGAAGGAACCTGAGGCGCGCAAGGCAACTTGCGCCACGACCGTTGCCAGCATCACCTGTTGAGGAACATCCGATGTCGTACGAAGAACTGATCCCGATCTACCAGACCACTGATGTCGGACGTGCCGAAATCATCAAAGCGGCACTCGAAGAACAGGGGATTCACTGCGCAATCGAAAACGCTCATCAAGCCGGCTTGAGCGGAGTGCTGGAATGCCGCCTGCACGTGCTCGCCAAGGATGAAGCGTTTGCACGCGAATTCATTTCGCAGCACGAGAAGACGGCATAAAAGTGTGATCCAGTGTGTTCAGCTCTTCGGCGCTGCTGCCTGATCCTCAGCGGGCAGCAGATCCCGGATCCAGATGTTTCGAAACCGGACCGGGTTGCCATGATAGCCCAGCTGCAATGACTCGCGGAGTCCATGTGCATGGTACTCGGGGGCCTTGTCCCAGGCTGTCGCCCCCAGCAACTGAAAATGATTCTGAATCAGAACCCCGTTCTGCAGGACCGTCATTGCTGCAGGTGATTCCAGAGTGCCATCAGCATTGAATCTCGGTGCGGTGAAGAAGATGTCATAGGTCTGCCATTCCCCGGGCTTCCGACAGGCATTAACCAACGGGGGATGCTGCTTGTAGATAGAGCCGCACTGGCCATCGAAATAAGTCGGATTCTCGTACGAATCCAGAATCTGCAGCTCATATCTCCCCATCAGGTAGACACCGTTATTCCCACGGCCCTGACCGCTTCCGGAGACCTTCTCTGGAGTAGCGAACTCCAGATGCAGCTGGCAGTCCCCGAACTTCTGCTTCGTTGCAACGGCACTTCCTGCGATGCCGTAACCGTCCTGAAATGTCCAGTTCTGAACATTCTCCCAGGCGTCCAGATGCTTGCCGTCCAAGAGCACAATCGCGTCTGAAGGAGGGGCGCTGCCAGTCCCCGGGGTGACGACTTTCGGCTCTTCCCAGGCAATGTTGCTTTTCCATTCGTCGAACGCCCAGGCGGCGGCTGTGACGACAAGCGCTGCAATCGCAAACGCACAGACTGACATCTTCGAGCGTACGCACGACATGAGATGTTCCCCACGGAGAGAGGTATCGCCTGACAACTCGCAGATGTCGGCGCGGATGATGTTCTCAGCTTTGATGATCCCGCGATTTCAGGACATCCGTCAAGTGTGCGCATGAAAACGCCGGGATTGTCTCCCGGCGTTTTCCCTGGCATCAAGGAGAAATTACTCGGCCTGCATCTTCTTGCAGATTGCTTCGGCCATCTGCAGCGTCCCGACAGCGGTCGGATCGTTGCGGTTGTCCTTCATGTCGTAGGTGACGTCTTTCCCTTCAGCGATCACAGCAGCGACGGCGCGATCCAGTTTGGCGGCCGCTTCCTTTTCACCCAGGTGTTCCAGCATCATACGGCCGGACAGGATGAGAGCTGTCGGGTTGACCTTGTTCTGCCCCTTGTACTTGGGAGCGCTTCCGTGGGTCGCTTCGAAGACGGCCCCTTCGGTTCCGATATTGGCTCCTGGAGCAACTCCGAGTCCGCCGACGAGTCCTGCACACAGATCGCTCAGAATATCTCCGTAGAGATTCGAGGTCAGAATGACGTCGTACAGTTCGGGCTTCTGCACGAGCTGCATGCACATGTTGTCGATCAGACGTTCGGTGTACTCGACCTTGCCGCCGAGATCAGGAACCTTGCCGACCAGTTCAGCATCGGGTGCGACTCCTTCAGCCAGATTGGGCCATTCGAACTTCGCACCGTAGGCCAGAGCCACTGCCCGGGTCTCGTCGTACCACAGGCCGTCGGTGTACTTCATGATGTTCGCTTTGCAGACCGAGCTGACGGACTTCCGGTCATGCTTGTGGGCATACTGGAAGGCGTAGTCGGCAATGCGGCGCGTCCCTTCATAAGACATCGGCTTGATGCTGATCCCGGTCTTGTCCGGACGGGTCCCGATCTTCTTGCCGGTGGCGAACTCATTGATGGTCTTGATCAGCTGTGCCGTCTTCTCGGCTCCAGCCTGAAACTCCACACCGGCATACAGGTCTTCCGTATTTTCACGGATCAGCACCAGGTCGACGGGGACGTGTTCAAAGAAGGTCCGCACACCTTTGTACTGCTTGCAGGGTCGAACGCAGGCGAACAGGTTGAGCTCCTGTCGCAGGTACACGTTCACGCTTCGGAACCCTTTTCCGATCGGAGTTGTGATCGGAGCCTTCAGAGCGACGCCGTTCTTTTTGATCGACGCCAGCACGCGGTCGGGAACCTTCCCCTCTTTCTCAATGACCTCGATCCCGCACTCCTGAACGTCCCAGTCGATTTTGACACCGGTGGCATCGATACAGCGACGTGTGGCTTCTGTGATTTCCGGGCCGACACCGTCTCCAGGAATGAGCGTAACATTATACATTGTCAGAACTTTCTTACCGTAAGCGAGAGGAGCCGAAGATCGGCGTATTCCGTCTTTTCTGCTGAGGCGTTGACCGTATCAGGATGAAAAGATGCTTTCAAGCTGCGGATTCTCCAAGGGAAAGCCCTTCAACACCTCAAGTGTAGTCATTTTGATAACCCTGAAAATCAACCCGACATCGCAGCAGACTCCCACCCTGCACGACTCAGTTTCCATAAGTCAATTCCACAGCATTAATTACCGCAGAAACACGGCTCGCCAAAGCAAGTGGCATCGGACCTGCAAATTCTTTCTGGCACGAATCGACCACCAGACTCCTCAGCGTGAGACCGGCCGGGCGATTTTCAACCTTAAGAATGCAGTCTCTCCTGCCTCCAGGCAGGCTCGATACCTGGTGCCGTGTGCGGGGCAGGCGTATTGCCCGTCACGTTCCTGCTCCGCCGCGGCACCTTAAGACAGAACACCCAGCAAGCCCCCTGAAACTCCCCCAGCGAACGAGAGCCATGATGCATCAGGAGCCCCTCGCCATGATGAACTGCCATGTGCCCCATCAACTTCGCCTCTACTCGCACCCACAATCGACACGCCATTCCTCGAAGGCGTTTTCAGACTGCGACTCTCTGGAACTCACAAGGAGCGTTGAAGCAGATTTTCTGCCCGCATCCTCGCTCTCCTACCACATGATGCCCGACTGCGTGGAAGATCAATCCGACCTTCTGGAGCAGTTGATCGGCGACTTCATTCAGTCTGTCCCTCCCGCGAAGTCCGTCGAACACGAAGCGGAGCGCTTTGTCGGCTGGATTGAAGAACACGAGCAGATCGACCCCGAACAGCGTGATCTGGTCCTGTGCCTGTATGCCCACCGGGCTGTCGAGACCGCAGCCCTTCAGAAGCGGCTGGCGCACGCCAGATTCACGGAGTTGCTGAAAAAATCCCAGACGCAGATCCCCACCCTGACCCGCCGCTCCAAGGTCACTCTCCGTCTGAACCCAGTGCATGTCTGGGCAACCTTCCAGACTCGGGTTCTGCTCAACCCGGAAAGCGAAGTCCCCGCGTGTGCCCTGTTCTATCAGGTCGGCCGGGAAGTCCAGACGGCCGTTCTCAATGGTCACCTGCTGGAACTCGTCCAGATGCTGGAGGAAGGCTCACTGAAAGTTTCCAGCCTCTTTGCCCATCTGCATCCCCACCTGGCCGATGACGTCTGGAAGGCCCTGCTCCGTCTGATCGAATTGAAAATCGTCGCGTTCGAATGACGGATCCATGCAGCCGCCCGAGATTCTTGCCCCGTCAACTCGCTGTCTTGCCGCGCAGTCTGTAAAAATCAGCCCGGGGCAGAAAGCGGTGGCCGGTTCTGCTGAACTCATTCTGGAAATCTCCATGAAGGAATTCGCGTGACGAAAAAACAGCCGGCAGGACGGACGACGTTTTTCTTCTTGGCAACGATCATCATGGGAAGCTGGGCAATGCCTGTATGCGGTGAGGACAACCCGGACCCCTTCGAAAAACAGACCTTCACATCTGCATCCGGCAGAACCCTCCCCTATCGCCTGCTGCGCCCCGCCGTCGTCGAACCGGGAGTTCGATATCCCGTCGTCCTGTTTCTGCACGGCGCGGGAGAACGAGGCGATGACAACCAGTCGCAGCTGGTTCATGTCGCCCGAGAGCTCGCGAAGCCCGACACCCGATCGCGTCACCCTGCGTTTGTGATCGCCCCTCAGTGTCCCGTCGACCACCAGTGGGTCGATGTCCCCTGGTCTGCCGACAGCCATACGATGCCGGAAAATCCCTCGGTGACTTTGGAGCTGGTCATCGAGCTGCTGAATTCACTGCGTGACAACGAATCGATGGACCAAGACCGGTTTTACGCAACAGGCCTTTCCATGGGAGGGTTCGGAACCTGGGACCTGCTGCAGCGGGAACCCGACAGATGGGCAGGCGCCATCGCCATCTGCGGAGGGGGCGATCCGGCATTCGCCTCGAAGATGAAGGATGTCCCCGTCTGGGCCTTTCACGGAGATGAGGATACGGTGGTGAAAGTGCATCGATCCCGCGAAATGGTTGACGCCCTGAAATCGGCCGGAGGCAGACCCATTTACACCGAGTACCCAAGGGTTGGCCACAACAGCTGGACAGCGACCGCGGAGAACCGACTCGTCTGGGACTGGCTGTTCTCTCAGACTCGATAGTCTGAACTCGCTCGGGTGTGGTATTCTTCGCTGCTGACCCCGACGGCCTTCTCAATCTTTGTGCATGCCACCCTGATCATCGCTCGACCGAGGAGTATATGGCCCAGCCCCCGCTGCGAGTGATTCTCATTGCAGGCGACCCGCGCGCCAGCGTCCAGAACACACTGGAGTCGCTGAAGGAACGACTGAATCAGCGACCCGGTATTGACCTGATTCATGTTTACACGGAAGACTCGGATCCGACTCCCTGGGGCGACGCCGAAATTGCTGTTGTCCTGGGTGGAGACGGGTCGATCCTGCGCGCCTGCCGGGCCTTCGGATCTCATCAGATTCCCATCCTGGGGGTGAATCTGGGCCGACTCGGATTTCTCGCCGATTCTTCTCCTGAGGATATCCCGAAGCTGGTCCCGCAACTCGAGGCCCGCGAGTTCGATATTGTCCCGCACCTGATGTACGAGTGCGTGCATCATCACGAAGACGGCACGGAGGAACGTTACCTGGGCCTCAACGAAGTCAGCCTGCTGGCAGGGGCCTCGCTGCAGATGGTCGATATCGAATTGTCGATCGACGGGGAGATGGTGACCACCTTCAGCGGAGATGGGCTGATCGTCAGTACGCCGGTGGGATCGACAGCTCACAATCTGTCGGCCGGGGGCCCGATTCTGCGTCAGGATCTCAAGGTGTTTGTGGTCACGCCGATCTGTCCGCACACATTGACGATTCGGCCCATCGTCGATCGTGCGACCGTTGAATATGTGATGACCGTGCCGCAGGCTCCGCCGGGGGTCATGCTGGTGGTCGACGGTCAGGTGAAGGTTCCATTCCTGCCGGGGGACCGCGTCACGATGCGTCAGGCCGATGTGAGTTTTCAACTCGTGCGACTGCATGGCCACAGCTTTTATGGCACCCTGCACCGCAAGCTGGGATGGCACGGACAACCCAGATACCGGCGTCCTCGCCGGGGCGAAGACCGACACGAAGGTGAATAACCGCAGGCATGCGGCGTTCGCGAAAAAAAGAAAAACCTCCGCAACGTGCCGGCGGATCGTCTTGTCCAGACCCGCAGTTTGAGGTGGGCACCACAGGCTCGGATTGTGGGAGCCGCTGGTCAGCCGCCGAAGCGGTAGACGAGCGGATATACACGCTGCCAGGCCAATGCAGTTCCCTGCGGGAAGGAAGTCGGGTCTACAAAATTCGATCCGGTATCGTACACAGCAGAGGTTTGTCGAAACCGCTGAATCAGCTGCTTCGGTAAGTGATCCTATCGCCCTGCGGGACCCGAAACAAGAGGCCACTTGCGGAGAATTCAAAACTGGAAATTCGTCGATGTTTTCAGTTGATTTCTCCCGAAAAGTGCGGTCCGGATTCCGAATTGCATGTGAACTGCCCGAAAACGGTTTCAGAAACTATGATGGACTTTCAGGGGATGTCCGCTGACGGACTTCCCCTTCGAATTTGAATCGAAGAGCCCGGGCTTCTCACCCGGAAAAGGATTTTCGAACGTGGAGCAACGTACACTTCCCCGCAATCCGACTCGCGCAGTTCGCATCGGCAGTGTCACCATTGGCGGCGGCCAGCCGATCGCGGTGCAGAGCATGACCGCGACCCACACCCAGAACATCGACGCCACGGTCGGGCAGATTAACGACCTCGTCGCTGCCGGGGCCGATGTGGTGCGGGTTGCCGTCGACAGCAAGAAAGATGCGGAAGCCCTCGCCGAGATCGCCCGACAGGTTCAGGCGAATCTCTCCGTCGACCTACAGGAAAATTATCGGCTGGCGGAAGTCGTCGCTCCACACGTCGCGAAGCTCCGTTACAACCCCGGACACCTGTACCACCATGAGCGGGAAAAGCCCTGGCAGGAGAAGGTTCGCTACCTGGCACAGATCGCACGTGATCACGATTGCGCTTTGCGGGTCGGAGTGAACTGCGGTTCGGTCGACCCCGACAAAAAGCAGAAGTACGACGAGCACGATTCCATCTCCCCCATGCTCGAAAGCGCAGCGGAACATTGCGAACTGCTCGACTCACTCGATTTCACCCGCTACTGCGTCTCGTTGAAAGATTCCGATCCCCGAAACGTCATCGAAGTGAATCAGCGATTCGCAGCCCTGCGTCCTGACGTGCCACTGCATCTGGGCGTGACCGAAGCCGGACTTCCTCCGGACGGGATCATCAAAACCCGCGTCGCCTTTGAACAGCTCATCAGCAGGGGAATCGGAGATACGATCCGTGTTTCGCTGACCGTTCCCAACTCCCGCAAGCCTGAAGAAATTGAAGCGGGTCGCAAGATCCTTGCTGATATCGCAGCTGGGCGGGTCCGTTCCGTCGTCGACTTCGGAACCAACTCGCTGAACATCATCAGCTGTCCCAGTTGCTCGCGTGTTGAAAACGAAGCCTTCATCGAACTGGCTCAGCAGGTCAAAGAGATGACCCGTTACGCAGAGCAGTATGCCATCACCATTGCCGTGATGGGATGCCGGGTGAATGGGCCCGGGGAAACGGACGATGCCGATCTCGGACTCTGGTGCGGCCCGAATCACGTGAATCTCAAACGGGGCCCGGAAAGTGTCGGTGCTTACACCTATGAAGAGATCCTGCCGAAGCTGCGGGCGGAACTCGACGCGGTGATTGCTCGAAAGCAGAAGACCCAGACTGCGTAATGTGATTCAGGGGGTCGCTGCGGGACGTTTCTTCGCGAGCACCTCTGGGGCGCACGCAAGAGTCTCCCGAGCCAGGTGAGCCATCTTTGGATGGCTCGGTTCCAGGTCCGGAGGCAGTCCCAGCGAGACCAGTCGCTCTGAGGCGGTCGGTCCGATGCTGCCGACGACACACCGATTGGCAGCTGCCAGCCACTCCTCGTTCTGCCCCATCGACTCTGCGACTTCCAGCACATGATTGAGTTGCTGCGCACTCGTCCAGAGGAGCACCTCGAACTCTCCTGCAATGGTGGCCCGGATCGCCTGTCGGAGCGGCTCGAGATCTTCAGGCAGGGCCCATTTGTAGACCGGGACAGGGATGACCTGGGCGCCTCGCTGCCCAAGCCAGTCATACAGGTCATGACTGGGGGCCCCGTATTCCTGCACCGCGACCACTTTCCCCTCCAGCTGCACCTGTTGACGATCGAGCTCGGCAGCCACATCCTGCCAGGTGTTGGGTTCGGGAGCCTTGATGTCGACCCGGATTTTCAGTTTCGACAGGGCTGCAACCGGCTTGGGTCCGCGAGCAACAACCAGACGTTCCTGCAGGGCGGTCCCCGTCGATTCATCCTGCTGCTGTGAGGCAAGGGCAGCGAAGAGTGCTTCCGTCCCCACACCGGTCATGAAGATGACAACATCGATGTTTCCAGCCTGCAGCCGGTCGGCGAACTCAAAGGCGGCCACGTTATCCGAAAGCCGGATTTCCCGCATCGAGGGGGCGATCGTCGGAAGTCCCCCGGAACGTTCGATCAGACGAGACATCTCATCACGGCGACGACTTTCGAACGAACAGACACGCAACTGAGGAGTATTCATGGCCGAATCATATCGACCCTGGAATCGAGTTGCAGGTGAAGAAACTTACCCGGAAGAGACCGGCGAAACCTGCTTCAGAAAATAACAAAAGCGAGTGAAGATGACTGGGGGCGTGGGCGCTCGCCCGGAAACAGGCCAACAAGGACAGCTCCGGCCACACCCCCAGTCATACATCACTCGCTTTTGCTGATTGACCATAAGGCAAGCTTCGTGCCAGCTACAAAAACTCTCTAAAAATTATTTTTAACATATTGTCACAAAACAAGTTACAAGATCCGAACTGACGCGAAGCGAATTTTCAGTGCCGAGAGAACAGGCAGATTTCCAGGATCGTGCCTGTTCGCGCAACAGGTCATACGCACACGAACCGAAACCCTCATGGTCAGAAGGTCATCGCTGTATCCGGTTCAGGGACGCAGTCGATCCTGAAATGAAAAGAGCGAGCGTCCGCAGACGCTCGCTCGACTAAAGGTCTTCGCCCGAAAATGCTCAGACTTTGGCCAGTTCCCACCCTTTACGGTAGGGCTTGCTCAACAGGTCGTTGGCAGCTGCTGAGCCGGTGAATTTGAGATCCGGAGCGTTCCACTTCAGCAACTCACCCGGGAGTCGGCAGGCAATCGTTCCGAGCAGAACCGTTTCTGTCAGCGGACCGGAGTAGCTGAAGAGTGATGTCGTTTCACCCTCTCCCCGGCAGGCGTCCACCCAGGAGGTGTAATGATCCCGCGGAGTCAGCGTGGGGAACTTGTAGTCGGTAAACTTTTCCTGCGGGTAAACCTGAGGAGCAGCGACATGCGGGATGACGAGAAATCCCTTCTCGCCGATCAGCACGGAACCGGCGGTCGGAAGTTCGACACTCTCCGGGATTCCGAGCTTTTCACGCGGAGGCTTCACTTCGGCGCCGTCGCACCAGGTGACATTGATCGTCGGACCGGCCGTATACTCCGTGCCGGGGAAGACGTATTCCACCAGCGAGGCGTTTTGCCAGACTTCCTTGTTCATCTCCGGGGCCTGCCCACGAATGGAAGTGGGGGCGGTCAACTTCAGACTGGTGAAAACGGGATCGAGGATATGGCACCCGAAATCTCCCAGCTGTCCGGTCCCGAAGTCCTGCCAGTTCCGCCAGTTGAACGAATGATAGCATTCAGACTTGTAGGGCCGTTCCGGAGCAACGCCGATCCAGTTGTCCCAGTGGACGGTCGACGGCACGGGATCGCTCCCGGGGAGACGATCGGTCCACTTTCTCCAGCTCGGGTCTCCGCTCCGCCAGGAAAAGACTTCCTTCACCTTGCCGATCGTGCCGTCATGCACTGCCTGCGTGGCCTGACGGTAGAAGTCATGCGAATGGATCTGATTCCCCATCTGCGTGACCACCTTGGCCTTCTCGGCAGCCTGACGCATCAGCCGGGCCTCCTGAACCGTATGCGTCAGTGGCTTCTCACAATACACGTGCTTGCCGAGTGCCATCGCAGCCAGAGAAACCGGGGCGTGCATGTGGTCCGGAGTCGAGACCTGGACAGCGTCGATGCCTTTGAGTTCCAGAAGCTTCCGCCAGTCAGTGAAGCGTTCCGCCTTGGAAAACTTCTCAGCCGCACGTCCCATAAACTGCGGCGATTCATCAATATCGCATAACGCCACCACGTTCACATAGGGACTGGCGGCAATCGCGTTGAGATCGCCCCAGCCCTGTCCGCCGACTCCGACAACGGCCAGATTCAGCTTGCTGTTGGCATCCGCCCGGGTGATGCGAGGAGAAATCAACGTTCCCGCCAGTCCAGCCATGGCGGTTGATTTCAGAAACGTTCGGCGATTCAGTCGCGACATGAAATCTCCTCTGAAGATCAGAATGACTCGGCAGTCAGTCAGGCAACTCGCTGCAGCCCGCAAGAGGCGTGGAGCGAGCACCGGACAACGCATCCATCATGACTGTTCCGTGTTCCTGCGCCCAGCGAACAGCTCCATTGGCCGACTGCCCGGCACCATGCCTTCGATCGTTCACTCTGTTTCGACAACGAGTGAAAGAGAAAACACGTCCAGTCAGGTTACTGTCCCGGTTTCGCCGTCAGCGAAATGACGCTCGTTCCCTGATCTGCGACCGTCACCGGGATCTTCCATTGCTGGGTTCCGAAGTGACAAAGACCGCCGGTGCCGTGCTTGCAGTACTGATAGGTGAGTGTCAGAGTGACTTCACCGCTCCCGGCAGTTCCCGTCAGCGGAAGAGAGAGAGTCGCTGTCTTCGCGGACTTTTCGGCACGCATCCGTTTTCCGAGCGCAGCCGGATCAATCAGTTGACTTCCCTCTGACTGGGTGACCTGATAAATCACCGGGGCCAGTTCATTGAGTTGATGATCGGTTGGAAGTTCGAAGCTGATCTCCACCTTGGCGGGCTCACCGGATGCCAAGGTCACCGCTGGCACTGCGACCCCTTTGCCGGTGAAGTTCTCCTCTTCAGCGGACTTGGCAGGAGCGGGAGGAGTCAGTCCTTCAATCAACAGTTCCTGCGTCGCCTTGGATTGCAGATCCGTCACCAGAATGCGGTGATTGTTGGTATCGGCGATGAACATTTTGTTCCCCGCGATCGCCAGACCCGCCGGTTCCGACATCTGCACCGGGTCGAGCCCCTTGCCACGTTCGCCGGTCCCCAGCCACGTGACGGCAGTCCGCTTGAGGGGATCGACCTTCTTGATCTTGTCGTTGTAGGTGTCAGCGACATACAGGCTGCCGTCGTGATAGACCAGTCCGATCGGATGCTGCAGGCGAACGGTATCCCCTTGGCCGTCGATATCTCCGAACTCGAAGAGTGATCTGCCTTGCGGGAAGTCATGCGGTCCGACCACGGTGACCACGCTGCCGGGATTTCCCAGTTCGATGCGTCGAACGGCAGAGCCTTCACTGTCCACGATGTACAGTGCCTGTCCGTCCGTGACGATGTCCGACGGCTGGGCGAGAGCCGACTCCTGCAAGGTGCCGTCGATGATGTCTTCCCGGCCGCTTCCAACCAGTGGAGTAATTACCTCGGAACCGATCTTATGTCTCCAGATCTGGTGCGGCCCGGCCATGGCGATGTACAGCATCCCTTTGAATTCCTGCAGCGCCCATGGGCTGTTGAGAGGGGTCTTCTTGGTCGAAAGGGCTGCCCCCAGTGCTGGCCGAAGATGCGACTGCACACCGGTCCCGGCGATCGTCGTGACCTTCTCGTTCTTCAGGTCGACTTTGCGAAGCTTGTGATTTTCCGTGTCCGCGACGTAGAGATCGGTGCCGACCAGTGCCAGTCCCTGCGGGTGATCGAACGAGGCCTGATCAAAACTGCCATCTTTGGCGCCGATCGCACCTGTGCCAATGATCTTCTGCAGCTCCCCCGTCAGGGAGGTGATGACGATGCGGTTGTGATTGCTGTCGGTGATAAACAACCGCTGCCCTGCTTCGTCAGCAAGGATCTTTCCGGGATACCGCAGCGGGGTCGGTTCTGCTTTGGCCCGTTCGAGATTGAACTTCACCGGGGTTTCGTCCAGCGTCTTCTTGGCACGGTGATAAGTCACCATTTTGCCAATCACCTGATCGAACAGATCTCGATTTCCTTCGCCAGGCTGGCGACCGACAAAGTTTCCTTCGGGGTCGATCAAGACCAGTGTCGGCCAGCTGTTGAAGTCGTACTTCCGGGCGATGACCATGTTGGAATCGTTGATGACCGGATGCTCGATCTCATAACGCATGATCGCTTCACGAATGTTTTCGCTTTCTTTTTCGTTATCGAATTTCGCGGAGTGCACGCCGATGACCACGAGCTGATTCGGATACTTCTGCTCCAGGTACTTCAGGTCCGGCAGGATGTGCATGCAGTTGATGCAGCAATACGTCCAGAAGTCGAGCAGCACGATTTTCCCACGCAGATCCTGCAGCGAGATCGGGCCCGATGTGTTCAGCCATTCAGTTCCCCCATCCAGACTCGGAGCTGGAAACTTCCCGGGGAATGGATTATCCCCTGCAGCAGCGAGTCGAGTTCCGGGAGCAGACTCATCTGCCTGAAGCCGGGAAGCGCCCATCCAGGGCCCAGCCACAGTCGATGTCAGGATCATGGCTGCAGCCGCAACGATCAGGCGAACTTGATGAGACATCCTCAAACTCCTTCCTCAAGGGCTTCTGGCCATCACCAGCCATCACGTCGCTGAGAGGCCCGGACTTTCCAGGAAATCAGTTCCCCTAATGGTAGAGAAGGCTCCAAGAAGCGGCCACCCAGCGGGCTGAAAAATTGGCACAATCCATCTGCCGCGTAGCACTTCCGTTACCGAGAGCCCCCAGTTTCCTGCCCGTCTGATGTGCACCTTTCACTCAGCTTTCACCGCATTCTACGACGGAAGGAAGTCGCCACGCGGATCAGCAACGTCCCCTTCTCATCAGGACTTGTTGATTATATGCATCAAAATTTCCTGTTCTGCGTTTCGAAAACTTCAGGCTGTGGGGTGTGTCGGAATGCCCCACAATATCTATCATGTGTCAGACTCGCTTGAGAGGGGCCAGAAGACTTGAGGCCGGCGGAAACGTCCGGGACTGTATGGGTCCCCCGCAGCAGCTCATCGAAGCGACATAGCACTGAACTGCCAGTTACCCAGAACAATGTCACCGCTGACTCATTTTGACAATTCCGGTGCGACCCGCATGGTGCAGGTCGGCTCCAAGAATGTCACTGCGCGATCTGCCCGCGCCGAGGCGGTTGTGACGATGTGTCCGGAAACCCTGCAGCTCATTCTCGACCGAAAAGTCGCCAAAGGTGACGTGAGAGAAGTCGCTCGCCTGGCAGGGATTATGGCGACAAAGCGAACAGCGGAACTCATTCCACTGTGCCATTCGCTCGGTCTGGACGGCGCGGAGATCGAGTTTGAAGTGTTGGGAGATCACCAGCTGCGGCTGGAGTCATCCGTGAGTGTTCACGCACGGACCGGGGTGGAAATGGAAGCGCTGACGGCCGTGTCTGTCGCCGCTCTCACCATCTATGACATGTGTAAGTCAGTCGATCGGAGCATGGAAATCAGCGGGATTCGCCTGCTGGAGAAATGCGGCGGGGAAAGTGGCCATTTTCTCCGTGAAAAGACACAATTGAATGCGGTTGGCGTGCAGCAGCACGACCGCGCACTTTGAAGGTTGGTCATGGCCCAGTTACAGAATGTGAATGAATTGCTCGAACGAACCCGCTTCATCCTGGGGGATGCCCTGGAGGATGTGGACCAGCGTTTCGAGATGGAGCTGGCATCGGAAAATCCGTTTGTCCACGATATCAACGAGCACACCCGGCGTTTCCGTGGAAAGCGTCTGCGTCCGCTGCTGTGCCTGCTCACCGCTCAGGCCGTCGGCAAGGTGACGGAATCCCACCGGATTCTCGCAGCTGTGGTGGAGATGATTCACACAGCCACGCTGATTCATGACGACGTTCTGGACGACGCTGATGTCCGTCGCCACGTCGCGACCGTGCATGTCCGCTGGAGCAACCAGACCAGCGTGCTGTACGGGGACTACCTATTCACACACGCGTTTCATCTGGCTGCCAGCACCGGCAGCGCGGAAGCCTGCCGCATGATCGGCCGGGCGACCAATCGGGTCTGCGAAGGGGAATTGATGCAGACCCGCAGCCGCGGAAATCTGTCTCTGACCGAAGAAGACTACTTCGCCATCATCGACGGCAAAACCGCCGAGCTGTGTGCGGTCGCCTGTGAAATCGGTGCCCGTTACGCCGACGCCAGCGATGAAATCGTGGCGGCCATGGAAAATTACGGCCGAAACCTCGGTAAGGCCTTCCAGATCGCCGACGACGTTCTCGACCTGATCGGAATTGAATCCTCCGTCGGCAAAACGCTGGGAACGGACTTGTCCCAGCAGAAGTTGACGTTGCCGATCATTCGACTGCTCAACAACGCCACCCCCGAATTGCGGGAGCGACTCGTCGCACATCTCGAGGGCGGTTCGGACGAAGATTGCCGGGAGATCGCCCGTCACGCTCGCGAGCAGGGAGCGATTGATGACTCCCTGGCGACAGCTTACGAATGCGCCGAAGCGGCCCGACGTGAACTACAGCTTCTTCCGCCGTCTGCTGCTCGGGATGTTCTGTTTCAGCTTCCGGCCATGTCCATCGATCGCAGCTGTTGACTTCCGTCCAAACCACATCACATTGAACTGCATCGGCGAGATAAACCCGAAACTCAGGCCTCCTGCAGTTTCACGCCCGATGAGTCGACATACCGAGCTTTGAAGAGTCTGCAGTTGAGCGATCCGACTGTGCCTGAGGTCAATTCCTGCCTGTCCGATGAAGCTCGTTATCAGCGTGCCATCGACGAGATGTATGGTCGGCTGAATTACGAACGGACTCCGGACGCGGCCCGCTCACTGCAGGATTTCCGCCTGACGCAGATGCGGGAACTGCTGGCCGCTCTGGGAAACCCGCAGCTGTCCGTGAAGACCGTGCACATTGCCGGCTCCAAGGGGAAGGGCTCGACTGCAACCATGGTTGCCCGCATCGCGGAAGCTGCCGGACACCGCGCTGGTCTCTTCACCTCACCGCATGTCGATCGCTTCGAAGAGCGATTCACAATCAACGGAAAAACTCCCACTCAACGGGAAGTCGCGGATCTGTACGACCGACTCCGCAGCGTGATCGATGCTCTGCCTGCCGATCATCCGGCAGCGAACCCGACTTTCTTCGAAATCGCAACCGCACTCGCCTGGATGTATTTCGCCGACCAGCAGGTCGATCTGGCGGTGATGGAAGTCGGCCTCGGGGGTCGGCTCGATTCGACAAACGTCTGCAGTCCGCTCGTCACTGTCATCACAAGTATCAGCCGCGATCATGTGCGTCTGCTCGGCAATACTCTGGCGCTGATTGCCCGTGAGAAAGCAGGCATCATCAAGCCGGGCATCCCGATCGTAACGAATGTCCCCGACTCTGATCCGGCCGAAGCGACTGAAGAGATCGCACTGGCCAATGCAGCTCCTCAGTATCGGTTGGGCGTCGAATTCCATCATCACCCGCATTCGCTCAACAGCGGCGATCAAGACCTGCCGGCTCACTACACATTCGACTTCAAAGGATTCGGAGTCGACTGGAAGAATCTGCAGCTCGGGATGCCGGGGGAACATCAGACTCGCAACGGCGCCCTCGCGGTCGCGGTCACAATGCTGCTTCGCGAACGGGGTGTGAACCTTCCCGAGGAAGCGATCCGGCAGGGATTAAAGAACGCCTGTTGCCCGCTGCGGGTCGAAGTTCTCAGCCGGGCCCCGCTGACGGTCGTTGACGCTGCCCACAATCCCGCGTCCATCACTGCCCTGTGTGAAACGTTGCGATCGGTTTCAGCGAAACGCCGTATTGCGATCTTCGCCAGTTCGCGAGACAAGGAAGCGGATGTCCTGCTCAGCATTCTGAATGAATCGATGGACGAGATCTGGTTGACCCGGTTCACCAACAATCCCCGCGCTATCGAGTTCGCGGAACTGGAAGCCATCGCTGCCCGGCACCTGACCAAACCGTGGCGACTATTCGAGACTCCACAAGAAGCGATTTCGACAGCACAGGCAACGACCCGACCGGACGACCTGATCTGCATCACGGGGTCATTCTTCCTGGCGGCCGAAGCGAAGGCGATCCTGACCGCGGATGGCTGAATTGCCCTCTCCGGGAAGCTCTCCCTGATGGCGATACGGTTCACTACAGAGACGCCGAGGCACGGAAAGGTAAGAACCGCGAATCAGGCGAATTGAACGAATGAATGATCGGCGATCGCCTCCGAGCCAAGTCTTCATTTTTCAAAATCGGAATATATTCTGATTCAATCCCCTGCGTTTCAGTCGGCCTGATACAAGTGTGAAATTCGCATGATTCGTGTCATTCGCGGTTTATAACTCCGTGCTACCGCGTCTTCGTGGCAAGAATCAATATTCTTTGATCTCCCCGCTCGCGCCTCCAAGTCTCGTTCCGGTCGCCGAAACCGGAGCGCTCTTGAATGCCGCTGGGTGTCTCTTTACGATTTCCCCCGGAAATGCCGGCTGCCCGTGAACCGGGATAAGTTGAGCTGTCGCGTCTCATGAACACTCAGCGGGCGTGCGTCTGGGAACTTGACTGTCTTGTGAAGTTCCCCATCCATTTGTGCGAATGCTCGCACCACTTTTTCAATATTGGAGCAAGAACATGAAAGTCGCCTGTCTGACAGGGGGCGGGGACTGCCCGGGTCTGAATGCAGTCATCCGCGGAGTCGTTCGAACGATTGCCAATAACGGCGGTGAAACGATCGGCCTGCTGGAAGGCTGGCGCGGCGCAATCGAAGGGAATTTCGTTCCCCTCGATCCCATGCAGACGGATGAAACTCTGCACCTGGGTGGAACAATTCTCGGATCATCTCGGACCAATCCGTACAAGAACGAAGGCCAGGTTAAGCAGATTGTGGAGACGTTCCACAAGCTGAAGCTGGACGCCCTCGTCGCGATCGGCGGAGACGACACGCTGGGAGTCGCCAGCAAGCTGTACCGCGATTATCAGCTGCCGACCATCGGTTGCCCGAAAACAATCGATAATGACCTCAGCAGCACCGACTTCACCTTCGGGTTCGACACCTGTCTGAACACCGTGATGGAAGCGGTCGACCGCCTGCGGACCACGGCGGAATCTCACCGCCGAGTGTTGGTCGTGGAAGTGATGGGTCGCCACGCCGGCTGGATCACCTGCTTCTCCGGAATCGCCTGTGCAGCTGACGCCATTCTCGTTCCTGAACAGGAGTGCGATCTGGAAGAGCTGTGCGATCGCCTGAAGCGTCGTCGCGCTGCCGGCAAGAAGTACGGAATCGTCCTGGTGAGCGAAGGTGCCAAGCTCAAAGGTCAGGACTTCATCACCAAGGATGCTGAAGTCGATGACTTCGGACATATCAAGCTCGGGGGCATCGGTGCCCGCGTCGCCAAGATCATTGAAAAAGCGACCGGCATTGAAACTCGTGATGTCACCCTCGGACACCTCCAGCGTGGGGGTTCCCCAAGTGCCTACGACCGCGTGCTCGGTACCCGTCTGGGAATCCACGCCGCACGTCTGGCCATCAAGAAGGACTTCGGCAAGATGGTCGCCCTGCGTGGCCTGCACATCGTCGCTGTCCCGCTGGCTGAAGCAGTCGGCACGATGCGGACGCTGTATCCGGAATTCCTGGACGAAGCGAGCGAGTTCCTGAAGTAGGAACTTCTGACCAACGCAATGCTTTGAAGCTGAAAGAGCCGGGATTCCAACAGAATCCCGGCTCTCTTTTTTTTGCATCAGCGATGAAGCGCGTCAGCCTCTTCTGCCACGACGGGGACTCATCTCCCCGACTGCTTGGCGGCGTTGACCATCCCTTTGACCTGTTCGACGACGTCGACCAGTTTGACCATGGCAGGATCCTTCTCCGTCCGGAGCTTCACTTCCGCCACGCCGTCCTTCAGGCTCTTGCCCCCGATGACAACCCGCAGCGGAATTCCAATCAGATCCGCGTCCTTGAACTTGAAGCCGGGACGGGCATCCCGGTCATCCATCAGAACATCGACCCCTTGTTCCTTCAGGTCGGCGTAGATCTTCTCGGACGCTCCCATCACTTCCGGATCGGTGACATTCAGCGGAATCACCAGCACTTCATACGGAGCAACAGACATCGGCCAGATCAGACCGTTTTCGTCATGCTTCGTCTCAGCCAGACCTGCAATAATGCGGTTCACGCCGATTCCGTAGCAACCCATGATGATCGGGTGACGCTCTTCCTTTTCATCCACGAAGTTCGCGTCGAGCGAGACGCTGTACTTCGTCCCCAGCTTGAAGACGTGTCCCACTTCAATCCCGTGGACGAATCCCATGTTGGTCGCACATTTCGGACAGGGATCGCCGTCGGCCGCGTTTCGCAGGTCGAACGTCTGGTGTTCACCAGCGGCATTCGTCTCCAGCTTGTAATCGCGGCCAAGGTACACGTTGATGAGATGGGCATCCACCTCGTTGGCCCCGGTGATCGCGCCCGAGATGCTTGGAATATCGTGATCGGCGATGATCGGACATTGAATCCCAACCGGACCGGCAAACCCCGTCGGAGCGTTGGTCACCGCCTGAATTGTCGCAGCGTCCGCGAGTTCGACCGTCTTCGCCCCCAGAGCACGGCGGATCTTCCCTTCGTTCGCTTCATGATCACCGCGAATCAGCACAGCGACCGGCTTCCCGTCCGCCAGATAGATCAGCGTTTTGATCATCTTGTTCGGCTTGCACTTGAGCACCTTGCAGACGGCATCGATGCTTCCGGCGTTCGGCGTGTCCAGCTTGGCAATCGCCTTCATCTCCGATTCGGCGACCAGCTGGCTGGACCGCGCTCGTCCGGTTTCGGCCCGTTCGAGATTCGCTGCGTATCCGCACGAAGGACAGCGGACAATGCTGTCTTCGCCATTTGATGCAGGGATCATGAACTCATGCGAGGCATCTCCGCCGATCGGTCCGCTTTCAGCTTCCACCGGAATGTATTCCAGTCCGCACCGTGAAAAAATCCGGCAATACGCGTCGTACATTTTGCGATAGGAATCATCCAGCTGTTCGACGGATGTCGCAAAGCTGTAGGCATCCTTCATCAGGAATTCGCTGGTCCGCAGCACGCCGAATCGCGGACGTTCCTCGTTCCGGAACTTCGTCTGAATCTGATAGACCGTCAGGGGGAGCTGTCGGTAGCTGGTGATGTGGCGGGCGATCAGGTCGGTCACCACTTCTTCGTGAGTCGGACCGAGCGCCAGAGCCACCTTGTGGTCTCGACGTGTCACATTGAATTTGATCAGCACGTTTCCGAAGGAATCAATTCGCCCGGTCCGCTCGAAAAGCTCGATCGGCTGCAACGCAGGCATGAAGAGTTCGACGGCGCCGGCTTTGTCCATTTCCTCCCGGACGATGGCCTCCGCCTTGCGAATGGCGCGATATCCCAGTGGCAGATAGGTGTAGGCTCCCGCCATCAGCTGACGAATCAACCCAGCCCGCAGCATCAGCTTATGACTTGGAACCTCCGCATCCGAAGGATCCTCTTTCATCGTGGGAATGAATGTCTGTGACCAGCGCACGGGAATTTTCCAATTGGGAACGAGATCAGAAGTAGGGTCCGCTGTGCGGACCGGCATGACTGTGGGGAATCATCGTCAGGAACGGCGAAGATGTCGAGAGAGAACGCATATTGATTGTATGCGGGTCGCAAGTGCGATCTGGCCAGAGTGAGCAGATGCCGAAGTCGAATCAATAATGCAGAATTCAAGACATGCTCGGATTGTCTCTTGGTTGATCACCCTGTTTTCGACCTGTTCAGCTGATTCACGACGGGATTCAAAGCAGCTTCCAAGGATCGGTCAGATACTGCTGGAAGAACTCTTCCAGCGTCGATGACACGCGAAGATCTTCGAATGCCCAAACGGAGGAATGCTGTGGACTCTCGTACTGGAGTCGCCACGTCACGATTTCGATCGAGTGATCGCAGAACATGACACCTGGAGTCTGACTTTCCTCATTTCGCTTTTTCAGCCATTCCCACGGCCACAGCGACCAGACGAATTCTTTATCAAAAGTGTATTCAGCAAATCCACCACAATAGGAGTACAATTCGAGCACATCATCCGAAAGCCCCGTCTTGCAGGACGCCCAGACCCGTTCGATTTCAGCCTTTTCAACGGGCGGCGCGAGAAAGATTCCCTCTGCGGCCCACTTTTTTTGGCATTTCCGCAACAGATTGGTTAGCACCGAGGAATCTCCCGCAACAACGTCACTCTTTCCCCGGGCTGCGGTAGCGGCTGCTCGCGCGTTGCAGGAAGCGGTGTTCATCCGCGGTGAGAGAAGCTTTCCCGTGCTGGTGAATCTTCTCCAGCAGCTCATCCAGCCGACGTTCCGTCTCCAGCTTCTGCAGCTGTTCCTGCTCCCGTTTCTTCTCGGCACGTTCCCGGCGCCAGCGTTCCAGAATGCCTGGGCGACGGGCTTCCCGGTCATCACCTCCCTCCAGGCTGGTGTAGCCCTGAGAGAAGTCGTAACCCATGAAGGAATCGTCGAACGAGCGTGAGATCTGGGCTGCGATGAACTCATACTGGCAGATCATCATCAGCACGAATCCCATCACGATCAGGTTGATCGATTCCCATCTCCAAGCCACAAACAGCAACAGCAGGCAGCAGACCATCCCCACCCACAACGAGCCGATTTTTGCCGTCTGCCGATCCCAGTATATCTTCGCGGCGCTGTAGATCAGCTGGCCGCAATCTAGCGGAAAAATTGGCAAGAGCAGATTGAGCACCAGCAGTTTGAAATTGATGGACAACAGGAGCAGACACAGCCCGTTCGCCAGATCCGCAGTGAGGTCGACCCTGGGAATGGTCAACAGCGAAAGGCATTCTCGAACCGAGTCGGACGACATCGCGACCGGCAGGCAACACAGGCAGAGAATTCCGTTTGAGATCGGCCCGGCAATGATCGTCCAGAACTCTGAGTAAAACGTCGGCGCGGGGCTGGCAAACGCGAGCCCTCCCAGCGGCCAGATCAGAATCTCATGTCCGCTTCCGCCGGTTTTCCTGGCGGCCAGAATATGGGCCAGCTCATGTACCAGCAGGCTGAGAAACAACAGAACCGTCACCGCGAGTCCGACCTGCCAGCCCAAAGTCAGGCAAAACCCCAGACCAAAGAGGAAATACCAGACACTGACGCGGATTTCGGTGTGAAACAGCTGCCCGCTCGGGATGCTGAGCCACAGAGGGTTCTGTCGAATATCCATGAAAATCAGGGGTTTCGGTTGTACTGGACGTGCATTCAAGCACTGCACGCCGCTTCTGAAATCGTATCACCCCCCTGCGCAGCAAGCAATTGGCAACTTTCCCGACTGCCACGAATGGCTTCGTCCGGACTTCCACGATCCCAAACGTTCGTGCGGATCGAACACAACAGCTCGTCGCGTCCGGCCCTTCAGAATTGCCGTCGAATCTGACGACTCCATCAGGAGTTCAGACGCCAGAGAGTAAAGTTCAGGACCCCGGCAAAGGTCGTCCATCCCACGTATGGAGCCATCAGCACAGCTGCCAACTTACTGAAACGGGAGAACGAAATCGTCGTGGCCACGATCAAAATCCAGAGTGCAACCAACTCCAGAAACGCCCACCCCGGTTGACGCAGGTAGAAAAAGATCCAGGACCAGGCGAGATTGAAAGCCAGCTGCACGCTGAAAAGTCCCAGCGGAAGTCTCGCAGTCTTCGAGTCGCTCTTCATCCAGACAAGCCAGGCAGCAATCGCCATGAGGATATAGAGCGTCGTCCAGACCGGACCGAAGACCCACGCTGGCGGATTCCACGACGGCTTCTGCAGCGTGCGATACCAGCCATCGATCTGAGGGGTTGTCGCAATCGCTCCCAGCCCGCCGACACCCAGGCAAACCGCGAGAAAGAAAACCAACCCCAGGATCCGCTTTGCATTCGTCATGATGTGAACACGTTTCTTTTCGGTGCAGACCCAACTCGATTCAGACCCTTTGGAAATCGACGTCCACCCCCGTGCACGCTCAACTCCAACGTCCTCTGTTCATTGAAGCGACAGGAGCCCGAATTGCAACCCTCTTCTCCCGCATTGAACTGACCGTTTGCAGGCACGGAACCTCGCTTTGCCAGACAGACTCTGCCCTGAAGAAAGCCCCTCACACGCCGTTCAACACGGACGATTCGACTCCGCGAAACCGCGTGAGCTTGGAAAATCCTGCATCCGCAGAGACTTTTGTCCTTCCCCTTGGCTGGTTGCGGACAGGCAATTCGCCAACCGGAATTCCGTGCGTACAATGACTGGCGTCCGAACTCGCCGTAGGAAATCACATATCACAAACGCCTCCGGTGCAACATCGCAACCGGTCTTCGACGTTACACGGAGAGACCACCATGCCTGATAAAAAGTCCATTCTCGTACTCGGTGCGGGCGAACTTGGAATGGCTGTTCTGCGGAGTTTATCCAGGCGCGCTATCCAGCGATCGGACGGGGAACTGACTGTTCTCCTCCGCCCCTCCACCATCGCGAGCAATGATCCTGCCAAACAACGGGACATCGCTGAACTTCGATCGCTTGGCGTGAAATTGCTCGCTGGTGATCTTGTGAAGAATTCCGAGGCCGAACTGGCAGGTTTGTTCAAGGACTTTCACACCGTCATTGGATGCACGGGCTTCGTCACCGGGCGCCGCATCTTACTGAAGCAGGCCCAGGCGGCTCTCGATGCGGGCGTGAAACGTTTCTTCCCATGGCAGTTTGGCGTCGACTACGACATCATCGGCCGGGGCAGTGCTCAGGATTTGTTCGACGAGCAACTCGATGTGCGAGATCTATTGCGCTCCCAGGATCGCATGGAATGGGTCATCATTTCGACGGGGATGTTCACCAGCTTCCTTTTCGTCCCGGAGTTTGGCGTCGTCGAACTCGCGAACAATACAGTGCACGCCCTGGGCAGTTGGGATACTGCAGTGACAGTGACAACGCCGGAGGATATTGGCGAGCTGACGGCGGAGATTCTTGACGCGGAACCGCCGATTGTGAACCGGGTCGTCTACACGGCAGGCGATACGATCACTTACCGGCGATTGGCAGACATTGTCGAATCTGTACTGGGTCGAAAATTCCAGCGTGTAGAATGGAGCGTCTCTCTTCTGAAAGACGAACTATCGAAAGATCCCGAGAACACTTTCAAAAAGTACCGGGCCGTTTTTGCCGAAGGCCGCGGGGTCTCCTGGAAGATGGAGCAGACATTCAATGCTCAACACGGAATCAGAGTCAAAAACGTCGAGCAGTGGATGAGGGACAACCTGTGTGTCGACAAGCCACAATAAGCTGCGGTGCTGCCGACAGCCAAAGATTGCCGAAAACGAAGCAAAATCGACAGACTTAGCCCCTGTCTCAGGGGAGTGTGGCGTCGATTCTGGGTGATTCATTGCTCGAAAGCTGCGCTTATCGCCGCCGGAACGCCACTCAATTGTGAGATTCGCTCCAGCTGACAACGGCACCTTCGGTATCGAGACACCCCAAAGCACCTCAAGACAACTCAGCAACCGTGTCGGCGAAACCTGCGACGGTCCACCTCAGATTGTCAGTCGGAGTGACAGGATTCGAACCTGCGGCCTCCTGCTCCCAAAGCAGGCGCTCTAGCCAAGCTGAGCTACACTCCGAGCTTTTTTCAGTCGTTCAGGAATTCGCCCAGTACGGCGGGGGAAACCGGGTCGGCTGTCGTCTTTCTCAGGCGTTTCACACTGGGTGAACGCAGCTGCGGACGCGACACGGCTTCAGAATTCCCAAGGAATTGAAAAGGCAGCGAAAGGTATCAGATCTCGCAAGATGGGGAAAGGGAAAACTTCCGGAGCCCGAAATTCCCGGTCAGGTTCGGTGAAAATCGGTCGCAGCCCGGAAACTGACGTGAAAAATCGGCCGATTTCGTTTCCCGTTACCATTTTGAAACTGTTGGATCTGTGAAATTTGGGTTGCCCTTCCGCGAAAAGTTTTCCACGGATGCACGCTGGCTGCAACCGAAATTGGCACTGACAGACGAACGCCGGGCCTGTGGCCTTGTCACGGTTTCCAACCGGGAAGCGCAGCGGACTGCCTGATCCAGTCCGTGAGCTGATCGATGTCGAGTTCCTCGTTCTCATACAGATCGACCCATCGCGCCTCTTTGCTCTTTTCTGTACCACCGGACGGGACGGGATTGAGCGACAGTCCGTTGAAGAACGTCAACTTGACGTAACGGGTGAAGACGTGGAAGGAGAGAAACCAGCCCTGCCCCTCGACTCCGTAGAAAGGAGAATTCCATTTCACCGCCTTGAGCACTCCCGGAACGGTGCGGGTGACGATCTCATCCACGAGTTTTCCAATTTCACGTTTCCATCCGGGCATGGCAGCGATGTACGCCTGCACGGGAGCATCGCCATCCCCTTTGGGGATCTGAGGATTTCCTCCAGAGAGGAGAACGACTTCCCCGGGCCCGCTGACCTGCTTCTTCGCGGGGAGAACAGAATTTGAGGCAGCTGCGACTTTCGCAGTCTTCTTCGCTGGGACTTTTGTCGCCTTCAAATTTTCAGCGACAGCGGATTGAATCAGCTTGCGGAACGCATTGGCATTGAGCTTTTCCCCTTCGCGAAGGTCGATCGCACGGCGAGTCGATCCGCCCAAGCCGGCGTTGAACAGGGATGTGGTCGACTCCAGAGCGGCTCCGCGAGGGAACGTCAACTTGACCGTCTCTTTGTAAACTTCTCCGCTGCAGACGATCCCGGCATGCGACCAGACCGCGACACCAAGAGGGTGACTCGCTTTGACCCATTTGCACTCTTCCACGATCTCCGGATCCGACTTGTGAATCAGCGACCTGACAGTTGCAAGGGTCTCGCCGCGCCAATCGGGAAGCGACTGAATCTGCTGATCGATCCGCAGCGAGGCCGCTTGTTGAGAATCACCCGGCTTCGCTTGAGCACTCGTCCGCGTTTTGGTGGAACGAGTCGCAGCCACATGTTCACTTGAGAAATGCGAAGATCGTTTCGGTTTTCCGGACATCGTCATCAGACCATTGCAGGGGACGATTGAGTCATCTCAGCAACTGATTTCTGATGATTTTAATCGGGAATGTCCAGTTCCAGGTCACTTTGACGCGCCTGACGTCGTCGACAAAAAAGAACGCAATCAGGAAAAACTCGCAGCGACGCCTTGCCTACAGTGTCTGCCAGTCCGCCGAGATGGAAACTCACAGAGGCGAAACGCACTTCAAGCGTGCATTTCATCTATTTTCCCATCGCGATGCCCTTCGAGAATGACTCATGAAAGCGTTTCACTCGAATGTCAGCCGTGAGAGCGTGTGCCAACATTCTTTCCACATGACATTGACGGCTGGTGACTTCACCGACCTTGATGCTGGCCTGTGGTGTCATTTTCTGGTAGGTACAGGTCTTCAGAAACTTGCCTACCCACACTCCGCCAGTGTATCGGGCTGCCCTGCTTGTCGGAAGAATATGGTTGGTCCCGATTGATTTATCCCCGTAGGCGACCGTCGTCTCTTCGCCGATGAACAGAGATCCGTAATTCTGCAGTCGCTCGGTGTATTCATCAACATTCTGAACATGAAGTTCGAGATGCTCCGGAGCATAATCGTCACTCAGGGCAATCGCTTCATCCCGGTTATCTGCCACTATGACGATGCCCTGATCCCTCCATGCCAGGGCGGCGATGTCTCGTGTCGGCAGCACTTCAAGTTGACGTTCCAACTCCAGAATTGTCGCCTTTGCGAAATCTTCGCTCAGACAGATCAGACAGACGCCACTATGGGGATCATGTTCCGCCTGCCCCAGAAGATCACAGGCAACCAGTTCGGGGTCAGCTGAATCATCTGCCAGGACCAGGATCTCCGTAGGACCTGCCAACAGGTCAATTCCACATCTGCCGAAGAGTTGCCGCTTGGCTTCTGCAACGAACTTATTGCCGGCACCGCACAAGACATCCACAGGCTCCACATCGGCGAGACCAAAGGCCATCATTGCCAGCGCAGGCACGCCGCCCAGAATGAAAATCCGATCGGCGCCGGCTGCGTGCATGGCATGAACAGTGGCAGGATAGCAGCGAGGACCATCCGCATCGGTGATTGGCGCAGGCGGGGTGCACGCAACGATGTTTTTAACCCCCGCTACGCGTGCCGGGATGATGCTCATCTGAGCGGAGCCAAACATCGGATATCGGCCGCCCGGAATGTAGCTTCCAACGCGCCCTACCGGAATATGCCGGTGTCCCAGAATGACGCCCGGCCGGATTTCCTTTTCCAGAGGGAGCAAGGTCTCCTTCTGCGCCTCAGCAAACATACGAACGTTCTGCTGGCAGAACTCCGTGTCGGCAAGAAACTGATCCGACAACGACTCTGTAATCCGTCGGATATCCTCAGGGAACAGTTCGAACTGGGCGGGTGACCATTTATCAAAATCCGCGCTATACTTCCGTACCGCGTCCATCCCTTTGGACTCGAGGTTTGAAAGCATCTCCGAAACAATCCGGGAAGTCTCAGGATCCGAATCAAACAGTCGATGAGCACCCTTCTTGACGTACTGCATTTAAATCGGACCTTCTGACTTTCCATGATGAAGAGGACGAGGCCTGCTCACAGGCTGGATTCGACCAGCGAAGTGGTCTCGCCCGATTGACGCGAAAGACGAAACTCACCCGATGCAATCGGAAATCAGCGAGCAGCTACGAGCTTCGTCCAACCTTGGAAGAACTACTTTCCTGCATCCATGTTGATATCGAACTGGGTGGCCCTTGCATTCACGTCCACAAGCAAGTTGCTGGTTCCGACGTCGCGATACTTCTGGGGAATCTTGATGACCGCGGATTTTCCAATAGAAGCGTCGGCCCCCTTCGACCGGGGATCAGGTGGCGGCAAAGGGGCCACTGACACCTGATATTTGTTCATCGGACAACTCAAGACATACTTGCCATCAGCTTGAATCTGGGCGCTCGCAGTCGTGCCATCATCCGCGACGAACAACACAGAGCCTTCGGTGACCGGCTGGCTGGAAATCATCACCGTTCCGGTCACTGACGACTTGGCGGGACCACCATTCTTCATGCACCCCGCGGCCGCGGCGATCAGACAGCAAGACAGAATTAATCGTTTCGTTCGCACGCCACACACTCCGCAAAGTTTTGAAATTCAATTCCACTGAAATGAGTCAACCCAATTTTGACAGATTCGTCCTGTAGCTTGAGTGGACTATCGACGTGAACTGCAAACCCTGCCCTGAATGCAGTTCATCAATCGTGACTTGAGAATCAATGCCCGCCCCAACGCATCGTTGATGGCGAGCACCTTCCTATGCCCGGGCAAAATGATCCGGCATTCGGCAGCAGGTCCTGGCTGTTGCCGTTGATGGAATCTTTTGCCGCCAGAGCGAAGCCCATTCAGGAGCGATCGATGTATCGAGGGGAGGCCCTGTTCGACTCAAAATGACACGCCTCCTGAAGCCCCTGCCGACTGGTCCTCGAATCAGAAGACTTCACTGCTGACGACGTTTCCGTCGTCTCGGATGGAAATATTCCGCAAGATCCCGAAGTCGGTGCTATTGCTGAGAAAAGAAACTCCGCCATCTCCTCGTAAGACGTGAGCTCCTCCAGTATGCGCCGATTGCAGTGCGTTGTTCGTACTGTTTGCGTGATTTCCCCCGTCCTCAGACGTTTCGTCGATTCTCCCGACCGGATACCGAATGGCAGTGACATTCCGACTCCAAGGGTAATTGTCCCAGCGATAGCTGCCTGAACTTGTCGGCGGAATTGTATCCGCTCCGGAGCCCCCCCAGGCTCCCCACACGGAGCTGCTGCGAATGTCGACTTGCTCACCGGAAGCCCCCTTCCCCCACCCGGACGCTTCACCCAGGAGAAGAGTCATGCTCAATCCGTCCGTAGCATCTCTCATTTTGGCGGAGAAGTTTGGCACCAGCATTCCGTTGGAGCATGAATATCCCTGATTTCCGGCAACACACCGACCTCGTCCGGTGGGATCCGTTGCATCGGCAGGGCCCGTGCTGGCCCCCATGATTCCAATATAAGACGTCGTGCCGAAACGATACGGCTGATCGGTTCGCGTGTTAATGATACTGGCAGAACTTGATGGACACCGGATCACTGCAGGAGCAAATCCCGCCAGCAGGCTGCCGTTCGGGCCGTCCGGGTAGCCGGTGGAACCCGTGTCGAAGTTCATCCTGTTATAGACAGCAGCCTGCTCAAGATACGGCAGGATGGCCATTGCCCAGGAATGACGAAACACACCAAACGCAGCAGCCGGGAAGGCATTGTACGTGTCGTGATAGTTGTGAATGGCCAGACCTAACTGCTTCAGATTGTTCTTACACTGAGACCGACGTGCAGCTTCCCGTGCCTGCTGAACTGCAGGCAGCAGCAGGGCAATCAGCACCGCGATGATGGCAATCACGACCAGCAATTCAATTAATGTAAACCCTCGATTTTTTGACTTCTTCATGTGATATGCCTTTAGAAGTGATGTGAAACAAAACGAAGCTCTTGAAGATGGAGCTGAAATGCTTTCAACTGAGAAATTCAATTAACATGGAAGTTGCAATGAACAGGTCGGACCTGCAAATTGACTAATCCCCTTCCTGACGGCTGAACGTTTGATCGACTGGAAACGGAGCTCTTCCCACTAAGCAATGATTTCGGTGATCGGTTTCCCGTGGTCGATTTCCAGTCGCTTCCGACCGGGAATCTCAAGTTTGCGGGAATCCAGCCCCAGTTGCTGCAGAATCGTGGCGTGAACATCCGTGACATAATGGCGGTCTTCCACAGCATGAAAGCCGATTTCATCAGTCGCCCCGTGGACCACTCCGCGTTTTAATCCGCCTCCCGCCATCCAGACACTGAACCCAAAGATGTGGTGATCACGCCCATCAGCTCCCTGCGACCCGGGAGTGCGACCAAACTCCGTCGCGAAGATGACCAGCGTTTCATCCAGCAGTCCGCGGCGGTCCAGGTCTTCCAGAAGACCTGCGATCGGTTTGTCCACCGCTTTGGACAGCTGCGTGTGATTCGCCTTCAACCCACCATGAGCATCCCAGGCCCCGGCGCCTCCCCCTCCGTGCTGAATCTGGATGAACCGGACTCCCTGCTCGACGAAACGCCGGGCCGCCAGCAGCTGCATGCCGAACTCTCGGCATTCCGGCTGATCGATTCCATACAACGCCTGTGTCTCAGCTGTTTCGCGGGAAAAGTCGACAATGTCCGGAATGGAGGTCTGCATGCGAAACGCCAATTCATACGACTGAATCCGCGCCGCCATCGCGGGATCTGATGGATATTCCACTCCCCGGAGGAGGTTGAGTTCATGGATGAGCGACTGGCCGATCTCCCGCGACTCCCTGGTGGCGGCGCGGGCCGGCTTGCTGAAATCGAGGGGATTAGCCGGGTCGATTCTCAGCGGGACTGCATCATGGGCGGGCCCGAGGTAATGACCATCCCGCTTGTTCCAGTATTCACGCGTCCCCATCGAGATGAACTGCGGAAGGTTTTGATTCAGCGAACCCAGTCCGTAATGGACCCACGCCCCTAGAGTTGGAAACGCCCCGTCATTCATGTGGCGGCCCGAATGAAACTGCGTCTGAGCGCCGTGATTGCTGTCGGTCGTCCACATCGAACGAACAATGACGAGTTTGTCGACCTGGCTGGCGATGTGCGGGAACCAATCGCTGACCTCAATCCCGCTTTCCCCGTGCTTTTGAAATCCAATCTGCAGCGGATAAAGAAGGTTTCGCTGCAGGCCGTTGCCATCCGGAGCGGTCAATCGCTCCAGGGCCAGTTTCTTCGGGTCCTGTGTATCCGCAAATGGAGTTTCGGCAATCGTCTTGCCGCCATATTTGGTGAGCATTGGCTTGGGATCAAAGCTCTCCATGTGGCTGACTCCGCCATTCATGAATAGCCAGATCACACTTTTGGCCTTCGGAACAGTATGCGGTACTCCCGTCGGAGGAGCCCAGCCCCGACTGTTGGCGGACGCATCCTGAGACAACATCGCTCCCAATGCCAGCCCGGTGAATCCCATTCCGGCGTCTGCCAGAAACGTTCGTCGGGTCGTCGCTTGAATGAATGGCCGACGCATCACCGGCTCCTGCAAAATTCCGTTGAACAATCTGCCCTTGAACCTGCTGCGCGACATCACGCAGCGACCCTCAATTCGGGCTGGCCCGTTTATCTCACCGTGACAAAGTCATTGTGGTTAATGAGTGTCCAGACGAACTGGACCCTCGCCTCCGTCTCGTCTCCTGCAGCAGCTTCTTTCCAGGCGTCCAGCGCCTTGACGCTGAGGGCAATCTCTCGGTCCGTCGCTTCAATGCCATCAAGAAGTAGAAAAGTGTTTCGAACAAAACTGAGACTGTCAGGAGCATCCTGAGAGATTCTCGCTGCGATTGCGCGAGCGGAATCCAGGACCAGTCCACTATTCAAAAGTGCGAGCGCCTGCTGCGGAACAATACTCTGCTCCCGTCGATAACATTCGCTCACCAGAGCATCATCAAAGGTGGTCAGAAAGAGATTTCTTTCGTTACTGGAATGAAAGAAATAGAGACTGCGCCGATGAGATTGATCCTGATCGTTGGGCATCACCGGGGGACCACCCATCGTATTATCCAGCGTCCCGGACAACGCCAGCAGCGAGTCCCTGACAGCCTGCGACTCCAGGCGGAGTGGATTGCGTCGCCAGATCGCCCGGTTTTCGGGATCGATTGCAACATTGCCCTCCGCGGCAGTCGCACGCGAACTCATCCGATACGTTGAGGATGTCACAATCAGACGATGCAGGTGCTTCATCTTCCATCCGCTCTGCATCAATTCGCTGGCCAGCCAGTCCAGTAATTCCGGATGGGTCGGCTGGATCCCGTTTCGTCCGAAATCAAATGTGGGCGAAACAATGGGATCGCCGAAATGACGTCCCCAGATGTGATTGACGGCAACACGGGCTGTGAGCGGGTTCCGAGGATCGATGATCCATCGAGCCAAGGCGGTCCGTCGACCGGTACTGCGTGACGGGAACGTGACTTCCGGGTCATCCGCCCCCGTGTTCTTGAATCGGGTTGCCGACCAGCGGGCTCCCTTCAACGGGGTGAAGTGATCCGCTGCAGTCACCTCCGTGTCGACTTTCTTCATGGCCGCGTCGACGGCTTCTTTCGCAGCCTGAAGTTCTTTCTCCGCTTCTGCCTTTTTCTCAGCGTCGTCGGAAGACAGGGAGTTCAGCTTGACTTGAGCTGTTTCGAGCCGACGTTGCTGTTCGACCAGTGCGACCTGCCACTCTGCCCGAATCGCAGTCTCCCGCTTCTCTGCCGTAGTCGATGAATCAGCATCGCCCCAGCTGGCTTCCATGGCAGCAGCCCGGGCAGAAACGCTCTGCAATTCCGCCTGAGCCAGCTTGAGATTCCAGCGGGCCAGTGCCACTTTCTGTTCTGCTTCGATGGATGCAGACGACGCCTCGTCCTGCGACTCCGCCAGGAGCTGTGGGTCCAGTTCAGAAATCCGGAACTCGTAGAATGTCGCGACCGCGTCATAGGTGAAGATTTCAACAAACCCCGGTCGACGCGGGAGCGGCGATCTCCAGGAGATCACCGGCTTTCCGTCCAGAGTCGCAGAAATCAAATTCCTGTTGGCTCGAACTGTCAAAGTGTATTCACGGTCCAGCTCAATCTTCTGCAAAGACATTCCCTCTGACGGGTACTGGGAGACTGTCCCTTCACGATATGCAGCCTGTACTTTCGTTCCGTCGACCGCCCCGCTCACATAGACGAACTGCTGCGACGGCGACTGGGTCCCCTGCTCAGGAGTGCCAGTCCCGTCGGAATCGAACATGATTCCAACGCTGCGCCAGCGACTTCCCCCGTGTATTCGAAATCGGATCGTCGCTTCGAAATCTCTGGGAACGCGGGAGGTCAGCCTGAGCAACGAGTTTTGTGGACCATCCTGATTCTGCTGCAGATGGCCTCCTTCCAGATTCCAGCCTCCCTGTATCGCCTGCCACCGCTGACTGTCGAGTTCAGCAAAGAGATCGTGAAAAGGGAGTGCCATTGCTTTTGCGTCATCCCTCGCGACGTCAACGGCTGAATCGGAATCCAGTTCCTTGTAATGCTGGAGAGCCTTTTCGGCAGTCTTCAGTTCAGCTTCCGCTTTTTGAACCCGCTTCTGAGCTGCTGCGAGATGTGTTTCTAATAGCCCGTTTCCGCGAACAGGTTCTGAAGCGATCGGGGGCAGCTCGACCGGTGAAATTGTTAATGGTTCGAATTCGAGCACCTGGGGAATATCGGGATTGATGGGATGAGACTTGTCTGCCAGAGCTTCATCTCCCCGGACGAACCGCCATGTCGGAGCATCCATGAGTCCGTCAAAGACCCGGGCAATTCCATCCCTGTTGAGATCCACTTCACCGGGAACCATATCGATGCGAACCTGATACGGCTCAAAGAACGCCCGCATCTGGTAATACTCGACTTGTTCCACGGGATCGAATTTATGATCGTGGCACTTGGCACAGTTCATCGTCAGCCCAAGGAAGCCCTTGGATGTATGCTCGACAACCTCCTCGAGCCACTGACTACGGTTGAAGATATAGTAATTTCTGGCGAGATAGCCCGTGGCTCGCAACTTGTCGGCGTCGCCTGGAGCAAGTTCATCCGCCGCCAGCATCAGACGGACCATTTCATCGTAAGGCAGATCCTGATTGAGCGACTCCACAATCCAGTCGCGCCAATGCCAAAGATGACGCTGACTGTTCCGTAATTGCTCGCCCAATCCCCACCAGTCGCTGTAACGCCAGACATCCATCCAGTGACGTCCCCAGCGCTCGCCGTACCGTGGATCTTCCAGCAGCCGGTCGACAGTTTCTTCATACCAGTCCGGAGAAGTGCTGTTCACGCAGTCGGCAATCTCCTGCTGAGTTGGTGGAAGGCCGATCAGATCAAAGGAAAGCCGACGCAGAAGTTCCACTCGCGATGCTTCCGGCTGCGGAGTTAACCCCAGCTCCTGATGACGATGGGCAATGAAGGCATCGATCGGGTTTCGTCCCCATGACGACTCCAATTCAGGAACGTCGGGACGCTGGATGGGCCGGAATGCCCAATGATCTCTGGGGTCGGACTCGGGTTGTTCATCAAGCGGTCCCTGCGCCCCCTGCTGAATCCAGTTCCGCAGAATGGAAATCTGCTCTTGAGAAAGTGGCTCACCTTCATGTTCCGGTGGCATCCGGTCAGCCGGATCTGTGGCACTCACCCGCTGGAGAATGAGACTCTGGGCAACTTCATCACCGGTCGAAATCACAGCCCCGGAGTCGCCCCCCTGCTGAATCAGGCTGAGGGCATCAAGACGGAGCCCCCCTTCCTGCTTGAGCGCTCCATGACAGGCGTAACAACGTTCCTTCAGCAGCGGCTTCACCTGTTTGAGGTAGTCATGCTGAACCTCTTCCGCAGCCAGTGACGTGCAATACGCAATCACGATCGCGCAGAGCGAAGCGTTTCGCAGAGGCTGAAAACGGGTCTGCATTTTCCACCAGAACCTATGACTCACAGTCCGTCGATTTGACGGAAGACTGCTCGATGCCGGTCAAAATGGGGTGATTCTTGAGGATGTGAAACGAAAGCGCCGCCCGAGCTGCTGCCCAATCCCGATTCAGCAGAGCCGTGAGAATTTCCCGATGCTGGCGAATCGTTTCGACAGCCACCGAGAACTCATGATCTTCCCACTGGAATAACAAACGGTAATAACGCCCCTGCCGCTCAAAGAACTCTTTGATGTACGAATTATTCGCCGTCTCGATCAGATAGGTGTGCAGAGATTCGTCGATGCGCAAAGACTCGCCCGGCTGTTCCGGGAGAACATTGAGATCCAGCAAGCGTTGCAGCTCCGCCGGATCCAGCCGATCCAGCGAGAGATTCAGCGCCGTCAATTCAAGCGACTCCCGCACCTCGACGTAGGACTGCAGGTCCACCTGACGAAACGGTCGCAGCCGCCAACCTCGACGTGGAATGTGGTCCAGAATCCCTTCACCCGCCAGCCGGTGCAGTACATTCCGGATCATCGAACGGCTCACCCCATACTTCTCCGCCGTCACCTCCTCGCGGAGGTACAGAGGAACCCCCTCAAGACTCATTTGAATCAGATCTCGCGAGATCACGTCAAAAGGATCCCGGGGCGGTTCGGGGAGCTGTGCAGCTTGGATCACACTACCCTCTTTTTTCACTGGAGAGTTTGCCACGAGACGGCGATTGGGCCCTTTGGCCAGCAATCCCTCGTCTATTAACTCAGCCACCGCCGCGCGAATCGGCGTGAAGCTGACGTTGTACATCTCCGCGAGCGAGTCCAGGGTCAGCTGCTGCGGCAGCTCGCGACCAGTCTGAAGACGGACGGCCAAGTCATCTTTGATATAGCTGGCGATTGACATAAAAAAGAGCATACTTGTTTTTGTCGCCAAACGCAAGTACATTGGCGCCAAAATCACATTTCAGCTCAATGTGATCCTCTTTTTCCCGCTTTCTCAGCATTTTTTGAGACTCCGCTTCCCCCCGCTGGACGCCACAAAGCCATGAAAATCACCGCCATCAAGACTTTTGTCTGCAATGCCCGCATGAGAAACTGGATCTTTGTGAAGGTGATCACTGACCAGCCCGGGCTGTTCGGGTGGGGCGAAGCAACTCTCGAGTGGCACACAAGAAGCGTCGTCGGGGCGATCGAGGATATGTCCGAGCTGCTGATCGGCGAAGACCCGACCCGCGTCGAGTACCTGTGGCAGATGATGTGGCGGCAGCACTTCTGGCATGGTCAGGGAATCGTGCGATCGACAGCTATCGCTGGAATCGACCTGGCGCTGTGGGACATCGTCGGAAAAGTTCACAACGTCCCCTGCCATCAGTTGTGGGGAGGGCCGGTGCGGGACTCGATCCGCCTCTACTGTCATCTCGGGGGCGGGAATCTCGAAAGCTTCTACGAGACTCCCGTCGAAAACGCGAGCCGCTTTGCCGACCTGGCGCAGGAAGCGGTCGAGGACGGCTTCACCGCGTTCAAGTCGATGGCCGTCCCCCCCACCATGCCGATCGAGGGCTTAAAGGCGATCAAAGCGGCGGACGCCTGTGTGGCAGCCATGCGGGAGGCTGTCGGTGAAGAGATTGACATCATGGTGGACTGCCACGCCCGACCTTCACCGGCAATGGGGATGCAGTTCGCAAGGGCACTGGACCAGTACGGACTCTACTTCTTTGAAGAACCTTGCTGGCCGGAAAACATCGAAGCACTGGCTGCAATCAATGCTGCGGTCGCCACACCGATTGCGACCGGAGAACGATTGACGCATCTGGCAGCTTTCCGTGATCTCTTCGCCGCGCGGGGCTGCGAGATCTGCCAGCTCGACCTCACGCACTGCGGTGGTTTCACCGAAGCCCGCAAGATCGCGGCCCTGGCCGATGCCTATCGGATTGCTCTGGCTCCCCATAATCCGCAGGGACCGGTCAGTACGGCGGCCTCTCTGGAGTTCGGGTTCTCCCAACCCAGCTACATCATCTGCGAGTCGGTGCATTCCGACGTCCCCTGGCGGCAGGAAGTCGTGAGCGAAGGCTACATGGTCGACAAGGCGACGCGCACCGTTACTCCGAACAACCGCCCGGGACTCGGAGTCGAAGTGAATGAAGAGGCTGTCAGCAAGTATCCCTTCCAGCAGGAAGTCCTGCAGCGGGTCTTCTATGCTGACGGTGCCGTCGGCGACTGGTAGCCACCGGATTCAACGATCAGTTCGCCCAAGATGTCTTCTCCGATTTCTGGAAAATCTGCCATGCCCCCGCACACTCCACCGCCGTTCAGACACGCGGGATTTCGTGGCCGAATCGGAATTGCCCGCCGGGACATCACACCCCCTGTAGGCATTTACGCCCGCAACTGGGGAGCTGCACAGCATGACGTCGCTGAATCCATTCACCGTCCCCTGACGGTTTCCGTGCTCACGCTCTCGACGTTCACTGAAGATTCACCGCTGGTGCTGGTCGATGCCGACCTGAGCTGGTGGCAGACCCCACAGGTGTTCGAAAAGTTTCGCAGCTTCCTGCTTCAGGAACTGAAGCTGACCAGTTCGAGACTGATCCTGGCGCTCAGTCACTCGCATGCTGCACCGCCGCTCGCGGAAGTCGATCCCACATTGCCGGGTGCCGACATCCACCGCAGCTGGTTGGAGTCAGTTCCCAAAACCATTGTCGAAGCGGTCCGGGAGGCGAGACAGGAATCCTTTGATGGGCTTCTGGAATTCCAGACGGGTCGCTGTGGACTGGCCGCTGTGCGAGATCTTCCCGACCCGGATGAATCGAATGCACGTTACCTGTGCGGATATTCGCCGTCGGGTCACGCGGATGACACGATGCTGGTCGGACGCATCAGCGATCACGCGGGAAAAATTCGCGGCGTGATGGTGAACTACGCCTGCCATCCGACCACGCTGGCGTGGCAGAACAAGGCCATTTCACCTGACTATCCGGGGGCAATGCGAGAGACGATCGAAGCTGCGACCGGTGCCACCGCCTTCTTCCTGCTGGGAGCGTGTGGAGAACTCGCACCACGACATCAATACGTTGCCGACACGGCGATCCCCGATCAACACGGAAGAGAACTCGGATACGCAGCTCTTTCAACACTTGCAGGAATGCAGCCTCCTGCAACCGCACTCACCTTTGCCGGCGCCGTTGAATCGGGAGCTCCGTTGGCTGTCTGGACACCGCAACCTGCTGACGTTTCACAGGAACTGCGTACTCTGGAAACCAAGGTCGAACTCCCACTTCAGAACTGGCCCACTGCCGCGGAACTCGAGCAGCAGCGACGCGATTGCACCGACCGCGCAATCGCTGAAAGGCTTCGCCGAAAGCGGGACATCCGCAAAGGGCTGGGGGATGGAAACACCTACGAACTGTCACTCACCGCCTGGAAGCTGGGAGACGTCATTCTCCTGGGCAACTGCTGCGAGGCCTATTCGCTGTTGCAACAGGAACTTCGAAGTCGGTTCCCTGAGACCTGGCTCATCTACCTGAATCTCATCAACGGCTCACTCGGCTACCTGCCCCCCAGCGAACTGTATGACCAGAACATTTATCCCGTCTGGCAGACCCCATTTGCCCGGGGGAGCCTGGAACTGACGCTCCAAACTTTCACGAATGTGATCCATGAACTACTCCGATAAACCAGCGTTGCACGGCGTTCTTCCCGTTCTGCAGACCCCATTCGATGCCGATGGGTCGATCGATCTGCCGACGCTGCAGAAGGAGATTGACTGGGCTTTCTCCCTCGGGGCTGACGGGGTCGTCATTGCCATGGTGAGCGAAATCCTTCGTCTCACCACCTCCACGCGGAATCAACTGACCGAGCAAACCTGCCAGATGGCTGCCCGGAGAGGGAGTGTGGTCATCAGCGTGGGTGCCGAGAGCACTCGTCAAGCGATCGAGTGGGCCCAGCACGCTCAGGAATGCGGCGCACATGCCGTCATGGCGATCCCTCCTGTCGCGACCTCGTTAGGCAGCACCGGAATCGTCAACTACTTTTCCGCGATCGCAGACAGTGTCGAGATCCCCCTGATCGTGCAGGATGCCTCCAGCTACGTCGGAGCAGCAATTGATCTGAAGGTGTATCAGGTCCTGCTGGATCGGTTCGGCCCGGATCGAATCTACTTCAAGCCAGAAGCCAGTCCACTGGGTCCCAATCTGTCACGGCTGCGAGATGCCACCCAGGGGCAGGCGCGGATTTTCGAAGGCTCCGGCGGGATCAATCTGGTCGACTGCTATCGCCGTGGAATCTGCGGGACGATGCCCGGGATGGACCTGCTGGACGGCATCATCGCTCTGTGGAAAGCGCTGGAGCTGGGCGATGAAAAGAAGATCTATCAGCTGGCACTCCCGATCAGTGCCCTTGTGGCAATCCAGCTTTCCGCTGGGCTGGATGGGTTTCTTGCCATCGAGAAGTATCTGCTGAAGCAACGGGGCATCTTCAAGAACACCCTGCAGCAGGAGCCGACCAGCTGGAGTCTGGACGAGGAAACCCGCAGCGAAGTCGATCGACTGTTCACTATTCTGCAACAGGCACTCGCCGGGTAAAACGGCATCACCCTATCCCAGTCGAGCGGGGCAGTTGTCGCACCGCAGCAGGAAAGCCTCCCCTGAAGAGGATGCTTCAAACGAGGGTTGTTCAGTTTGTTCGGGTTCGATGTTTTCGGGTGTCAATTCCCGGCAGAACCTGCCGCATGCGAAGGATTCCGTTCATCCCGTCTCCGCAGGCGTGACGATTCCTTCCCATGGAGCATGGTCGCACGGATCCCGCCGGGACAACCGCGCCATGCTGAATAATTCATCGGCACAGAAGATTCGGATGTCTCGCCTGGACAGAGTTCGTGCGAGCGGTTGACCATGGCGTTCCGGAATCCAGTGCCATCTGAATGCCTTCGAGGAGATCATCATGCGCAGCCCGTTGAAATCATTAGCTCATTGGCTTCTGGTTGGGGCTTGCGTCTGTTGTTGTTCTCAGACCGAAGGCCTGCAGGCTGCTCAGCCAGTCCCCGGAGAACCGGACTGGATGCCCGTGGTATTTGCACGCGGAGCATTAAGGGAACAGCTCGACGCCACGCCGATCGAACTTCGCCCGTATCGTCCTTTCCACTTCTACGGGAATACGGTCCGGCGGGTCCACTACCGGGGGACTCCATTCCCCAGGTTCGGTGAAGTCATCGCCACCCCGGCCCGCGCAGCGATGCCGCGGTCTCAGAATCAGACATATGTCTCTGAGCCCGCCCGGGAACGGGTCCGGGAAACCCGCATTGCCTCAAGACGGCAGTAGGCATTGATCTGCTCACGGATTGTCGAATTGACTGCGGGTTGAACGGCGTTCAGTCCCCATGGAGCTGACGCAGGCGGCTGGAGGTCCGGAGCATACATTGGATGCGTTCGAACTCATTCAGCCAGTCCTGCAGCACAGCCTTGTTTAACTCGTTGTCAATTCCCAATCCGGTCGGGCAGCTGGCTCCTTCCAGCTTCTGTACCGCATCCCGGTACTTCGAGAGAGTCTTGTCACCGTAGCGTCCGCAGAACTGACCATCTTCGCTCAGGAAGACGACGGCTGGAACACGCGCTCCCCCGCAAGTCGTCAACGCCTGCGCCAACTCCGGCGCGTCATCGCGATCGGCATATCGAATCTGCAGCTTGGGAGTCTGCGAGGCGAAGTGTTCGAACATCGGGCACTGATTCACGCAGTCGCCGCACCAGGCTCCTGCGAGCACCAGCACTTTCATCTCCCGTGTGAAGCTGGCGAGCAATGCTTTCTGTGAGTCGGTCAGCGAAATCGATGCGTGAAAATCGGCCCAGCGGCGCTGCTGTTCCGCAGTCCCGTATTTGGTCAGAAAGTCGTGATAAGGAAGTCCGGTTTCAAAGGCCGCGGCGAAATTCATGATTGTCGTTTCAGCTTCAGGAAGCGTTCAGGAACAGATTCAGATGGCAGTAATCCCGGTATTGTCCCAAATCAGGACGGAATTTTGAATGCCGCCGGGGGCGTTCCTGACCGTCCCGAACGGTGGTCGAAGAACCTGCGGATTTATTGAATGCTGAACTGTTCCAGATCGGGGAGTTCCGGCTCTTCGTCGGCCGGCGCCTGCGAATCGGCCCCCGTTTGCGAGTCTCCTTCTTCACCGAGGAGCCGGGAACGAATGCTGTTCAGCCAGCCTGTCGGGGGCAGTCCGTAAGGACGGAACTTTTCGATGGTCCCTGTTTCTTCGCGATAGATCAATGCTCGATGCGTCCCCAGACGCGACGCGGCCGGTGAGTCGATCAGGTTACTCGAATCCGCAGCATTCACCTGGAAAGCGATTCGCAGTTCCAGCTCCCGCATGGTCTGACGGGAGAACCAACGGTCGACGTTGTTAAAGGAATCACACCAGATGATTGCATGGATGCCATACGACGGACCGCGGGAAAGAAGATCAGAGAAGAGTTTTCCGGGCTCAGCAGGTTTTTCAGTTCCCCCTCCAAAGCTTCCCATCCCAAAATCATCGTCGACTTTCCTCAGGTCACGGAACCGGGCAATGTTGAAGACCAGCAGGACAATCGGCGGGGCCTGAGTGTCGTTCTCGGTCTCCCGTCGCTTTAACTCGGCCGACATCGCCTGCAGAAACGGACCTGTCTCACCCGGAGAGATCAAACGGGCATCAACCGGCAGGGTCTCCACAAGCATCTTCCACGCGTCAGATTCGACTGTTCCGGCGTGGCTGCCATCCAGAACAAACAGCGAATTCATGTCCTGCTCCGGAGACAACGAGGCAGCCAGTGTGGTCATCGCAGCTGCCATCACCCCCAGAGCTGCATCCGCATCCTGCCCAACGAGCAGTACATTGCTGCCGCTCTGACGATGCAATGTGATCGCTGTCGCGGGTGCAATTTCCACAGCATCTCCCAGCCAGATTGTGGGAGTCAGGATCGGTTTCGAGCGAGTTGGGTATTCCCGCACCCGCTCATCGACTTCCGCATTGCGAGTCAGATCCGAAGGGATATTTCCTTCGAAAACAATCGTCGGTTCGAGCTGCATGGGAGTCTGACGCAGCCGCTGCTGCATCGCATCCAGTGCCGTCTCCCGCTCGGCATCCGTGATCCAGGCAATCTGAAAGGGATGATTCCCTTCGAGCATGCCATTGGCATCATTGTAGATCGCTTCCCCCGGCCGGGTGAGTAACCGTGCGGCGGTGTTGTCTTCACTGAGAATCAGATGAGCATCGGCTTCACTGCACTGTAGCGCGACGCGGACGGCCACCTGCCCCAGCGTGCTGCGGGCGAGCGAATACGCTCCTCCCAACGTCTGCGATCCGAGAATTACATGAATTCCAAATGCCCGGCCCTGCCGCACCAGTCGATCGAGGAGCAGAGCTGCGTTCTGGCTGATCTTGTCATCCTCGACGAAGAACTCCTGAAACTCATCGACGACCAGAAGGATTCGCGGCAACGGCTTTCCGGTCGCATTTCGAAATCCAGCAATGTCCTGAACACCTTGCCGCCGGAACAGTTCTCCCCGCTCCTGAAGCACATCCCCCAGACGAACAAGAGCGCTGACTCCAAATTCCCGATCACTCTCCACAGCAATGATGCGGGCATGCGGCATCCGGTGCGTGGCGTAGTCCTTGAACTCGACCCCTTTCTTGAAGTCGATCAGGAAGAAGTTGACTTCATCCGGACTGTAATGCAGCGCCAGATTTGTGATCAGGATGTGCAGAAACGTCGACTTGCCCGATCCGGTCTTGCCGGCGACGAGCATGTGCTGCGATGTCCCTTTCCCCAGTCGCAGTTGCTGCAACTTCGTAGCCCCTGCTCTCCCCAGGGGAATCACCAGTTCGGAACGGCTGTCCCCTTTCCAGACCTGTTCCGCCGGGGGAGTAATCCGGGTGAAGGAAACCTCGACGCGGCGGGCATCCTTGGAGGCATCTCCAACCATCTTGACGATCGAAGTAAACTCCTCCGGCGGCGGAGGAGTATCAATGGTGATCGGCCATTCCGGAAGAGGGGAGTCGGGAGCCCGGAAGGCGTCCTCCTTCCACTCGAACCGGAACATCTTCGACTGAATATCCGCGAGACTGAAATTGTTGGGCATCTGCTTGCCCGGATCACAGTTCATCAGCGTGTAGACACCGCAGCGGGGTCCACTGTTGACGATGCTGATGAGCCGCCGGGCAGCAATCTCGCTGAACTTGGCCGGGAAGTCGCTGATGACCAGAACATGATACGGTTCCGCAACTTCACCAGCAGACTCATTGTATTCTTCGATTGTCTGAAACTCGTTCCGCAGGTACTTCTGCAGGACGTTCTCCATATGCTCCGTCAGGTCCGCCAGACGAGCTTCGATCTGATTGGCTTCAGTCCAGATGCGGCTGGTCACCAGCAATTCATCGAAATCCGCCAGATGCATGAACCCGCCAAAACTTTCCCCCAGCCCCACCGGATCGATGATGGTGAACCGCAACTTCCCGGGAGGGAGCAACGTCAGCAATCGCAGCATCAGACATTGCAGACCTCCAATCGCCTGCGTCCTCGCCTGTGCATTGGTCGACTTGAACAGGACCGACGTCGCTTCCGGGAACGGGAGAGCAAACGGCAGCTGATGCTGAGTCACGCGGGGGGCCAGACGGGGATCTTTCGATACCGCGCCGGGCCACTCATTCAGATCGAGGAAATACCTGCCGACGCGAACCCCCTGCGGGATCCGTTCGGGTGGCTGCCAGTCCCCTTGGGCAAGCTTCGACCAGCTGCGATAGCGATCTTCATCATCCCGGACTGCGCCCCGTAATCCCGACTCAAAGTTCTGCCAGCCCCGTTCCCAGTTCGACTTCAGCTGCCCCCACTGCTCCTGTTGTTCCCGCCGACGACGACTGACCGTCGCCTCCAGTTGCGACTGGGCTTCTTCGATCCGGCTGGTCCAGTTTTTCGAGAGGCGTTCGAGATTCTCCTGATGAGCATTCTGCAGCTCTTCCAGAGTCTGTCGCTTTCCGGCGGACAGGCTGGCGTGCTCCTCAGCGTATCGCCGGAGTTCGACCCGCGTCAGTTCCGCCTGTTCGGCATCAATCTCTGCGAGCTTCTGTTCATGGGCCTGTTCAAAGCGACTGAGTGAGACCTTGCGATCGCGTTCAATCTTCTTCTGCTGGATTTCAAACTCACGTTGCTGCTGCTGAAGCTGTTCTTTCGCGAATCGCAACCAGTGCTGATGAGCCCAGTACGCTGCGCCCCGGGATTCGATGAGCTGCCGCAGAATCTCGGATTGTCGCATCGCCGCGAGCGTGTAAAGCACGAGCGTCAGCAGGAGACTAAGGACCGCTCCAGCACCGGCGGACACAAAGAGCCAAGTCTTCTGGCTGCCATCCTGTGGGATGCCGAATGTCTGAGGCGATACGTTGAAATAGATGGGTGCCGCCAACGCTGCCGCCAGGATCAGAAACAGGAGGACTGATCGAAAACCGCGGACAAGCTGCGGGAGGATCAGGGACCGCAATTTCTGAATCTGCGATCTGGCTTCGCCAATCGACTTCGTGAACTGAGCAGCCGCCGCCTCTCGATCGGGCGGGGGAGAAGTCTGCTCCACGGGCGCATCCAGCAACACGTCCCGTTCCGCAGCTTCAGTCGCGACTGCGGCCTCAAGTTGTTCCCACTCCGACGTCTGGTCTTCTTTCGATTTCTGCAGCAGAGACTTGAACCGGTCGAAGACTCGCGCGGGACTGTCCTCTGCGCTGTCGTCCATCACGGATGTGACAACCCATGTACTGTCATTCCGCTGCTTCTCGATGTTCGACCGCGATTTGAATGCGTTCGATTCGATGCTGCGGAGCGTTTCGCGATGCTCCTGCTCGGCGATTGCCAGACGTTGATCGAAATCTGCAGTCGTACTCTGGAAGACCGATTCGAAGTCGAGGGTCGCCGCTTCGATTTGGGCATCCCGGGATTGCAGGAGCCCCGAGACCGTGGCCCGGAGTTGGCTCTCCTGCGGATCCGGACCGGAACTCGATTGACGAAGCGCGTCTTCCGCGTGCGAACGTCGCTGAATCTCGCGTTCGAATTCCGTCAGCAGCTCAGAAGGATTCATGATCGGAGATCACATAGGTACAGGACATTTCCCCGATCATCAGGCATCCACCGGGAGACTTGCAACTCATCTAAAAACGGAGACCGACCAGCGAGTTTAACGTCGCTGAGGGAACTTACGGGGCGAGAGTCGCACAGTGATGAAGTCGAGAGGAGATGCGACGGGCACAAAAAAAGGCATGCGGTAAAACCACATGCCTTTCGAATTTCATTTCACGTTTTAGTAGCTGAACTGCCGTTCCAGCTTCTCCGCACAGGAGACGCAGTGTCGGGCGTGTGGAATGTGCTTGAGCCGCATTTTCGGGATCCAGCACTTTGAAGGTGGACGCCCCAACTCCACACAACTCTCGCAAACCCCGTATGTCCCATCATCAACCCGTTTTAATGCAGCACGGATCTCTTTGAGGACTTCCTGATCGCTTTCCATGATCCGGAGATCGAAATCCTGCTCGTAGGTTTCGGTCCCCAGTTCGGCCATATGAGTCGGGCTTTTGGATTCAGACGACGAGCCAAGCGCTCCCGAAGTCAACGTCTGAACATCTCCTTGGAGCCGAGCCTGCAAGGACACCAGCAGGTCTCGAAACTGCTCCAGGTCTTTATTTTTCAGCATGCGTTCATTCCGGCTTACGAAAATCAGGGGCTGGAAACTGGACCCGAATTATCGCGGCGAGGTGGTCAAAATACAAGGATTTTGTGGATTTCGTTGGGAATTGACCCATGCGGAGAAAATTTGCCGTCAAATCCCCCGCATTTTGAAATTGAACGCTTTCAGAAGAACGAAATGGACGATTTATTGTTCAAAATGACTGTTTTGAACGATTTTCTAATTGAAAGATCGTGCGCGAGGCATAAAAATCGGCAGAACCAAACCTGAGGAGCCCTCAATGCCCGCAACCGCGACTCGAAAACCACGTTCAGGTCTGATGCAAAGCCAAATCGAACGGCTCCGCTCCCTGAATGCCACTTGGATCCCCTCTTCAGAATTCAAAAAACTGACCGAAGCAGACATCCGCAACTCCGCTCCAGCAGACCTCTATCAACCGGCCGCGACCCAGCAATCCGAGGACCACATCGCGTCAGCGTTACTCACTCCCGAGGGAGAACGACATCTCTTCCGGCTCTGCAACTTCCTCAAGTACTCCGCAGCGAAGATGCTCAAAAAGCTGACCAGCGAAAACGCCTCCAGACTGGTGCCTGAAGTTGAAAGGTTGACCCGCGAGTGGCAGGAGGCCCGCACTCAACTCGTCCAGGCCAACCTCCGGCTGGTGATCGGGCTTGCCCACAAATTTGCCGCCTTCCCGGAACTCGTCGACGAATTCATCAGCGAGGGAAACCTGATTCTCATCAACGCAGTCGACAAGTTCGACTACACACGCGGATTCCGCTTCAGCACCTACGCCACCCATGCTGTGCAACGGCATTTCTTCCGTTTGATGCTGCGCCGACAACGCAGGAAGCAACGCGAAGTTTCTTCTCCCGTTGATTTTCTCAGAAACGTTTCGGACGTGGTCGAGGAAGAAAGTCCGTTCGATCCAAAAATGGCCCAGGCTTTGATCCAACGATTTGAGGACTGCCTGAACCCCCGCGAACAGGACATTCTCGAACAGCGGTTCGGATTACGAGGCAATACCTCAGCCACACTGAAAACCATTGCGGAGAAAGTGGGGCTCAGCAAGGAACGGGTCCGCCAGCTGCAGATGACCGCCATTGAGAAGCTGCAGGATCTCGCGAGCCAACTCCGCCTGCATCCTGAAACGTGCCTTTGATGTCGCGCTCCCGGCGGCAGGCATGGCGATTTCGCCACACGTTGCCTACACGCCACACAGCCCACATCGCACGTTGCGTTTGAGCATCACCCAAAAGGGGTAAAACTGGACCTGGCGATCCACTGAAAAAACCGCATCTCATTTACCCTCAAAGAGTTTTGACCACAAAAAAACCTCAGTAACAAACTCCGGCATCGCATTTGAAGTCTGCAGATTCGTTCACATCCGTGAATGAATCGAAACACGTTGTCCAGCCTTTCGAACGGAATAACCGCTCCACTGGCAGACACGTTCACCGCAAGCGTGATCAGGCAGAACTTCGCATGTCAGCACCCACCGTTATTGTTGCCACCTCAGATGAACGACTCGGACGGGAACTCGCCGGACAACTGGGCGAGGTCTACTCTCTCAGCATCACGACTCAGCTGGAACATGTCTCACTGCTGCTGCGGGAACGCGAAGTCGACTTACTGGTCATGGACCTGCGATTCGTCCTCGACGGTGGCCGTGCTGCCGATCGACTGATTGCAGATGTGCAGGCCCGCAATCCCGAGACAGCAGTTCTCGCCGTCGTCCGGGACCGCTCTCTGGAATTGCTGAATCAACGTGCCAGCGATGGCACCGTGACACTCTTCTCCGGACTCCTCTCTTCCACTGCTCTGGTCATGCAGATCACGCAGATGCTCGAAGTCGCAGAGGCTGTCGAAGAAGAGCCGGCCGCCCCGGTCAGCCCTCCGGTCGTTGTTCAGGAGTCTCCTCTTGATGAAGGACGAGAAACATTCGGGGAGACCGTCTTCGAGGGCGTCACCCGACGGTTTGAAACCCGTTCCCCGGAATTGAAGCAGATGCTCGACGATCTCATGATCGCTGCAAGCCATGACGTGACGATTCTGCTCATCGGAGAGACCGGAGCGGGGAAGACATTCCTCTCGAACCTGATTCACGAAGCCTCTCCCCGCCGGAAAGAGCCGTTCATCCACATCGCCTGTGGTGCTCTCCCCCGGGAGCTGATTGAAAGCGAATTGTTCGGCCATTCCAAAGGCTCGTTCACGAGTGCCCATGCGGATAAAGAAGGCAAATTTGTTGCTGCCCGAAAAGGGACGATGCTGCTGGACGAAATCGATGTTCTCGGTCCCGAACAGCAGGTGAAGTTGCTGCGGGTGATCGAGACCGGTGAGTTCGAAGCCGTCGGATCGAACCAGACTTTGCAGTCGCAGGCCCGACTGGTTGTCGCCAGTAATCTGGATCTGGAACCGCTCGTGGAGCAGGGAAAGTTCCGGCCGGACCTGTATTACCGTCTGAACATGCTGAAGTTCGAAATTCCCCCCTTGCGTCGGCGGAAGGTCGACATTATTCCAATGGCGAAGAAGTTCATCAGCCGCTTTGCCCAGAAGCATTCGATCCAGATTCACAGGATCGAAGATTCCGTGCTGGAAGCGCTGTTGAGCTACCCCTGGCCGGGGAACGTCCGCGAGCTGGAGCACGTGATTCAGCGTGCGGTGATCTACTGCCGCAACGGGGTGCTGACCCGCGAGTCGCTGCCGCCGCACCTGCTCTCAGGCCGCGTCGGTCCGGCGAATGATCCAAGCGTGAGCTTCGGTCCGGCGGTCATTTCGCAGACTCGTTCCCTGGAGAAGCAGGTCTCTGTCACGGAGAAGGAGATCATCGAACAGGCTCTGTTCAAGAACAACTTCAGCCGCACCCGGACCGCCAAAGACCTGGGGATCAGCCGGGTCACGCTGTACAATAAGATGAAGAAGTACGAGATGCTGAAGTAGGGTTTAGGTGATTCACTTAGGCCAGAGGTGCGTGTGAAAGAGAAACGATTTTTCCACCAAGCCATCGTCAGATGGAACCGTCCTCGTCGAAGGTCGATCGGAATATTCTGTTGGACGATCGCGATGGCGGTATTGGTCGCTTCCGTATGGCTGTACCTTGAGGGTCATCTCTCAGACAGTAATTGGTTAATTCTGCAACTCGTCTTCGCACTACCTTTGCTTGTCGTTTCCTTGATCCTGAATCCACCGAAAATAAAGACTTCGCACCGGTGACTGACTTCTAGACCCGAAAAACTCAGAATTTTGAAACGCAGAGATCGCAGAGGACGCCGAGAAATAGGGGAGATCTCTTAAGAGTTTCTCGGCGAACTCGGCGGCCTCTGCGTTTCAATCTCATTTTCTCTTCATGAATTCCGGCAAGATTCGGATTTCGGCTTTGGTTCTTCGGATTTCCCCGCACGGTGCCGGATTGCGGCGATTTGCTGCGTTGTTTAAGCTGCCCGTATTCCATTCCGAGGCCTCTATCGAATCTCCCCATTCGTGACTCTGATCGTCGAACAAACAGAATTTAACCGTCTGTGCGACCGTATCCGCGCTGCGGGTCTGGTGGCTTTCGATACCGAATTCGTTTCCGAATCGTATTTTCGGCCGCGGCTTTGTCTGCTTCAGTTCGCGCTTCCCGACAGCGAAAGCTTCGGCGTCGACCCGTTTCTGGTCCCCGATCTCTCCGAATGGTGGGACATCATGACCGACAACACCACAACGATTGTGGTGCATGGCGGACGCGAAGAAATCCGGTTCTGTCAGTTCGCAACAGGGCATCGCCCGCACAAGCTTGTCGACGTGCAGATCGCGGAAGGACTCCGATCCCGGGGCTTCCCGATCTCTCATACGAATCTCGTCACGCGCGTTCTGAATCGCTCCATCCAGCATGGAAAAGAGACTCGCACCGACTGGCAGCACCGCCCGCTGACCGAACATCAACTCAACTACGCCCTCGAAGATGTGCGGCACCTCCCGGAAGTCTGGGAGACTCAGCGAAAGTCGCTCGCTGCGCAGGGACGCCTTGACTGGGCAGAAGCTGAGTTCGAACGCTTTATCGAATACGTTCTGGCCGAGGAAGACCGGGACGGCTGGCTGCGACTTCCGGGATACGGACGCCTCAACCGCCGGGAAATGGGGGTTGCCCGGGCTCTCTATCAATGGCGAAACAAAGAAGCGGAGCGGATCGACAAGCCGCAACGGCGCATTCTTCGCGACGACCTGCTGATTGAACTGGCTCATCGGCAGCCGAAAACGGTCCGCGAACTGAACATGACCCGCGACATGAATCGTCGCGACTATCAGCAGCACGCTGAAACGTTTATTGAGATCATTAAGGCCGCTGGAGAACTCCCGAACGATCAGCTCCCCGAGAAAGTGGGGGGCAACTCGCACCCTGCTCAGGATGAAGTACTCGCCAGGATCCTGGGACTGGCCTTGGCGAATCGCTGCCAGGAGATGGGCCTGTCGATGACGCTGGTGGCAACCTCAGCCGATCTGAAAGACTTCGTTCGCTGGCATGTCTTCGAAAATCGAAAAACTGAAGTTCCCCGTCTGATGCAGGGGTGGCGTGAAGAAGTCTGCGGCCAGCTGCTGGCCGATGTGCTGGACGGCAAGGTGACACTCCGCGTCTTAGATCCGAAATCGGAGTACCCACTGGGATTCGCGCGAGATGGGGAATGAGGGAGCTTTTCAACAGGTGGCACAGACATTTCTGTCTGTGCGAAATCGACGCAGCAGCATGGAAAAACATCAGCAAGTAATCCCTGCTTATTGGAAACTTTTCCCCGGTAGATGAGATTGACGCACAGACAGAAATGTCTGTGCCACCATTTTCCGCTGACCACTTCTTCCCCGCTTGTTTCCGTTTCCCTGCGCAGCTACGCTGCTGTACTCGAAATTTTGGCGGCGGAAGATGTCCGATTCTTTGCAAGACGAAAACAGGATTGTCATTACGGGCGTTGGCCTGGCTGCGCCTAATGGAAATAACCTGACCGAGTATCGCGCTGCGCTGCTCGCGGGAAAATCCGGCGTCGTTCCGTTTGAAACCCGCTACATCAAACAGCCGGTGCTGGCGGGCGTCTGCAACTTCGATGAGTTTCGTTATCAGAAGAAGAAAGAACGCCGACGCGGCACCCGGGCCGGCTCCGTCTCGATCTACTGTGCCAACGAAGCGCTGCTGGACTCCGGAATCGACTGGCCGCAAGTCCCGAAAGACCGGGTCGGCGTCTATCTCGGAATCACCGAACACGGAAACGTTGAGACTGAAAACGAGATCTACGAGATTTCGCAGTTCGACTACGACACCAAGGTCTGGTCACATCACCACAATCCCCGGACCGTCGCGAACAATCCCGCTGGCGAAGTGACCCTGAACATGGGGATCACCGGTCCGCATCTCACCGTCGGGGCTGCCTGTGCAGCAGGGAATGCAGGGTTCATCTACGGCCTGCAGATGCTGCGGCTGAAGGAAGTGGATCTGGCAATCGCCGGGGGAATCTCGGAAAGCGTGCACACGTTCGGGATTTTCGCCAGTTTTGCCAGCCAGGGAGCACTGGCCTGGAATGAAGATCCCGCCAAGGCGAGCCGCCCGTTCGATGTGAATCGGAACGGGATTGTCGTGTCTGAAGGGGGAGGGATCTGCACGCTCGAGCGGCTGCCGGACGCCCTCGCACGCGGAGCGAAAATCTACGGGGAAATCGTCGGTTACGCGATGAACTCGGACGCCCTCGACTTCGTGCTCCCTTCGTCGAACCGACAGGCGGAATGCATTCAACTCGCCCTGAAGCGGGCGGGACTCACCCCTGATCAGATTGACATCGTCTCAAGTCACGCGACCGCGACGGAGCAGGGGGATATTGAAGAGTCCAAAGCACTGCGGTCAGTGTTCGGGGACCGCCCTTCGCTGGCGATCAACAACACAAAAAGCTTCATCGGGCACGCGATGGGGGCTGCCGGGGCGCTGGAACTGCTGGGGAATATCCCTGGCTTTCAGGACAACATTGCCCACGCTACAATCAACCTCGATCAGCAGGATCCGCGTTGCGAATTGCGCCAGGTGGTGGCCAACCGTCCGCGGCACATGGAACGAGTCGAGTACATTCTCAATAATTCCTTTGGGATGCTCGGAATCAATTCCGTCGTGATCGTCAAGAAATTCCCGGCGGAACATGGCGGCGTTTACGCCTGACCTTGGAACTCTTCGGGATCGGTTTTACCACGGAGACACAGAGGCACGGAGTAGAGGGTTCGATATTCGGGACCAGAGGCCTTTCATTCTCTGAGTGCACGAGGATCGGACCGGTATGAAGATTCATCGCCACTTAATCGTGGTTTGAAATTTCTCGGTGTCTCCGTGTCTCCGTGGTAAAAATCAATGTCCGGAGATCGGATGACTGCAGATCACGGCGTCCCAATGTACGGGACTTTGATTTGTCAATTTCGTTTGGTGGATGAGGAAGTAGCGGCATGACTCGGCCAGAAATTCGGGAAGTGATCATCGGTATTCTGGAACGGATCGCCCCGGACGAAGACCTGTCGAATCTGGATGACGCTGTCGCGTTCCGTGAGCAGATGGAACTGGACAGCATGGACTTCCTGGACATCGTCATGGAACTCCGCAAGCAGTACCGCGTTCAGATCCCTGAAAACGAGTACGAACACCTCATCACGATGGACAGCACGGTCAATTACCTCGAGCCGAAACTGGCCGACGTCCCGAAGTAATTCCTCCCTTTGCTCCCAGTCAGTTTCTGACCAGGGAGTGAGTGGAGATCAGGCGTTGTAACGTCACAGTCAGAAATGTCTGTGCCACCCATCGAGCGTCGTAGCTTATCGCGCCATCTCGATCGGATAGGGGAGCTCCCGGTAGGACGTGCTCACGCTGCGAAACCCGATCGACTTGTAGAGTTCGACGGCAGGGGTGTTTTCTGCCGTCACATCCAGGCTGACCCGCAGCAGGCCGTCGCGGCGAAATCCCGCGAGCGACTTCAGGACGAGTGCCCGCCCCAGTCCAAGACCGCGGTAGTCGGCGACCACTCCCACATTCTGAATCGACCCCTGCGTGGTGTTCAGCGAGATCCCCTGAATCGTTCCACAGGGGACCGGACCGGCGATTTCATTTCCGACGAACTCGATCAGCCAGGTGGCTTCGGGGAGAAATCCGGAATGTTTCGCGATTCCGCGCATGAGATCTTCGCAGCCCGCATACGTGGCCAGCGCCGCGAACATGTGGCTGTCCATTTCACGGTGAAAGCTCGCGCACTTCACCGCAGCATGGTCCCGCAGCAGCCGTGGACTCCACGCGCGCCAGATGAACCCTTCCGGCAGCACAGCCCTTTGCAGGGAGATACGTCGGAAGTCCAGCTGCATATGAAAGCGTTTCAGGTATCGCGTCAGCATTGAAGTTGCCAGAAAAACTGCCTCCGTTCAGTTTAATCCCGCTCTGAAGCGGGTCAAAAGCGGTCTTCGCGGAATTTCGCAAATCCTGCATTGCTGCCCGCTGCGGGCCCGATTCCCGTTAAAGTCCGCTTCCGCCTGTCGAACCTCCCATCCGGCATTGAGTTATCAAGATCCCAACTCATAGACTCGCCGAGGATCAGGCCCCATTTCCGTCACACACATTCAGGCAATTCCGCTGCGTGAACAGATACTTCGACATCATTTCCGGAAAGGATCGCGAGTGGTCGGCCGACCTGATTCGATATGGCCTCACTCTGTGTTCCCTTCCCTATGCAGTCGTCACAGAAGTCCGGAACCGCTGCTACGACTTCGGAATCCTGCCGGTCCGATCGGTTCCAGTCCCGGTCCTGTCCATCGGGAATCTGACGACAGGCGGGACCGGGAAAACGCCAGCTGTCGCCTGGCTGGCCAATCTGCTGAAGAGTCTTGGCCAAAAACCAGCGATTGTCAGCCGTGGATATCGCTCACTCGATGGCGAGGAGAATGATGAGAAACGATTGCTGGACGACCTGTGTCCGGGCATTCCTCATCTGCAAAATCCCAAGCGATCTGACGGAGCACAAGCTGCAATCCGCACCCACGGGGCGAATGTCATTGTTCTGGACGACGGATATCAGCATCGCAAGCTGCATCGCGATCTCGACATCGTCCTCATCGACGTCCTGAATCCCTGGGGGTACAACGCCCTGCTTCCCAGAGGACTGCTCCGGGAGCGGATCGGGCAACTGTCCCGGGCCGACGTCATTCTGCTGACACGCTGCGAACTGACCGACGCTGAGCATGTCGACCAATTAACCCGGAAGATCCGCCGATACTCCTCTGCTCCTGTGCTGCGAACCGCGTTTCAGGCGACACGTTTCATTAACTTCAACGGAGAATTCCTGTCGCTGGGTCAGGCTGCGGATCGCCCGAGTCTGGCCTTTTGCGGGATCGGCAATCCGGACGGGTTTCGCAGGACGTTGACAACACTGGCGTCAGCGGTTTCGCAGAACCGGTTTCTGACGTTCCCGGACCACCATCACTATCAGGAAAGTGACCTGCTTCGAATTCAACAGCAGACAGAAACGAACCATGCAGAGTTGCTCCTGACCACCCGCAAGGATCTGGTCAAGATCTGTCAGGATCGCATCGGCGACATCCCCTTATGGGCACTCGATATTGAGCTGACTTTTCTGGACGACGCTTCGTTTCTGACCGGATTACTTCGAACTCTGCTGCCGGACATCCACCACTCCCCGGCCTCCCGCTGATTCCGCTTGATCTGATCGTTGAGAACCCGTCAGAATCAAGTGAAGAACGACAAGACGCCGAGAGCCACGCAAGGACATTCATGGAGATTCTGAAGACCGAACTGCCTGACGTTCTGCGGATCCGCCCGCGCGTGTTCGGCGACGATCGCGGTTTCTTCCTCGAGCTGTATCACTCGGCGAAGTTCGCTCAGCAAGGGCTGCAGACGACGTTCGTGCAGGACAATCTCTCCCGTTCTCGACAGGGGGTTCTGCGCGGATTGCATTACCAGATTCAGCACGCGCAGGGAAAACTGGTCACCTGCCTGTCGGGCGACATCTTCGATGTGGCTGTCGATCTTCGTAAAAGTTCAACCTCGTTCGGAAAATGGATCGGGGTGCGTCTGACGAGTGAGAACAGGGAGTCACTGTACATTCCGCCGGGGTTCGCCCATGGATTTTGTGTTCTGTCCGAGTCTGCGGATGTCCTTTATAAATGCACAGAGCTGTATCATCCCGAACATGAACGCTCGCTGTTGTGGAACGATCCGGACATCGGAATTGACTGGCCTTTGACCGGCGAACCGACATTGACCGACAAAGACCGTCGCGGTGCCACACTGGCGAATGCGGAGTGCTATTCATGACCCAGACATCCAAGGACTCTTCTGACATGGCGCTCGAGGAAAGACCGCGTACCGCGCTCACCATGGGAGATGTCGCCGGGATCGGACCGGAAATTCTGGCCCGCGTCCTTGCCGACACGAATGTCCTGAAGTGCTGCCGGCCCGTAGTTGTCGGAGATCCCGACGTCCTGGAACGGGCCTGCGAACTGCTGAAAATCCGCCTTCCGATTCGAGAAGTGCAATCGGTTCAGGAAGCGTGGGAAAGCGAGTCGTCGAGTGAGATTCCCTGCTGGAATCCCGGAACGGCAGCCACAGCCGATGTCGCCCCCGGTCGAATTGCCCCCCGTGCGGGTCAGGCATCGTACGAATGGCTGGTCGCTGCCACCCAGGCTGCACTGCGGGGGGATGTCGACACCATTGTCACAGCGCCGATCAGCAAAGCTGCGCTCCATGCTGCAGGCTTCCATTACCCCGGTCACACGGAGATTCTCGCAGAACAATGCGGGGTCAACGACTTCGCCATGATGCTTTATCTGCCGCACTGCTCGATTGTGAAAGGCCCTGCGGGTCTGGGGGTGGCGCATGTCACGCTGCACACCTCGATCGCGAGCGTTCCGAATCTCCTCACGACCGAAGCGATCCGTGAGAAGATCTTTCTGATGGACAGCTTTCTACGACGGATGGGCTGTGCCGCTCCGCGCATTGGGGTCTGTGCGCTGAACCCACACGCGGGCGAGGGGGGGCTGTTCGGAGATGAAGAATCACGGTTGATCGCGCCGGCCGTGGCGTTCGCCCGGAAAGAATCGATCGCAGCGGATGGCCCTGCTCCCGCCGACACCCTGCTGCAGCGAGCCGTCCACGGGGCGTATGACGGCGTCGTCGCGATGTATCACGATCAGGGGCATATCGCATTGAAACTGATTGCGTTTCAGAAGGCGGTGAACGTCACGCTGGGACTTCCGATCATCCGCACCAGCCCCAGCCACGGGACCGGCTTCGACATCTCCTGGCGAGGCATGGCTGATGATGGAGGAATGCGGGAAGCAATTCGGGTGGCGACGGAACTGTTCCGTCGAAGGAAGCTTGCCTCCTGATCACAGGCCTGAACAAGAAGACATTCAACCACGGAAGGAACAGAACTCACGGAAAAAGTGAAGAAGGGTTTTTAACCGCGAATCACGCGAATCTGACGAATCGAAAAGGTAAAAATTCGCTGTATTCGTGTCATTCGCGGTTTCACCTCATTTCCCGTGATTCTTCAGTTGATCCTGCGATTCAGTAGGGGCAGGACATCAACTCTCCTTGAGAGTAGTACAGAGAGACTGACCTCATGCACAGCTGCACTTCGCCCCTGTTTCAGTTCAAACGACGGCTCCCTGGGCTGCCCCTCGCATTCGCTGTCCTTTTGTGCCTGATTCAAACAGCCAGTGCCCAGGTCAAGGACCGATACGCGGCTCCCCGGCATCAGATGGTTCAGGAATGCATTGCCAGTGAAGGCGTGACCGACGAGCGTGTTCTTGAACAGATGAAGACCGTTCCCCGGCACGAGTTCGTCCGGGCTGACCTGCGTCATCTCGCCTACATGGATCAGGCCCTCGATATTGGATTCAAACAGACGATCTCGCCTCCGTTCATCGTCGCCTACATGACCGAAGTGCTGGAACCGCAGCCGACCGACCGCGTTCTGGAGATCGGCACGGGGAGCGGATATCAGGCCGCTGTCCTTTCAGGGCTCGTGCAGGATGTCTACACGATTGAAATCGTGGAACCGCTGGGCCGACGGGCGGATGCCCTGCTGAAGCGGCTGGGATATAAGAACGTCCTCTGCAAAGTTGGTGACGGCTATCAGGGCTGGCCCGAACATGCCCCTTTCGACAAGATCATCGTCACCTGCTCTCCGGAAGACATCCCCAAGCCGCTGGTGGATCAGCTCAAAGAAGGGGGGCGCATGATTATCCCCATCGGCGAGCGGTATCAGCAGGTCTTCTATCTGCTGGAGAAAAAGGATGGGAAGCTGGAGCAGAAGAAACTCATCCCCACGCTGTTCGTCCCCATGACCGGGAAGATGGAAGAGCTGCGGGAGAAGCAACCGGACCCAACCCGACCGCAGTTTTCCAACGGTAGCTTCGAAGTTGATGACAATGACGATTCCCTGGCGGACGGCTGGCACTATCAGCGGCGTTCCACAATTGTTGAGGATGCGGCCGCCGGAAAGAAATCGATCTGCTTCGAGAATCACGAGGCGGGACGCAATGCCCATATCCTGCAAGCCATGGCCATCGACGGTTCAAAGGTCTCACAGCTGACGATTCACTGGGCCATGAAAGCTTCCGGCATCGAAGAAGGTCGCAGCCACTCGGAAGCTCCCGGAATCGTGATCTATTTCTTCAACGACAAACGCATTCCCGTCGAGAAAATCGTCGTGGGTCCCTGGCTGGACGACATCGATGAATGGGAACGGTTTTCTGAAACGATCCGGATTCCGCTGTCGGCTCGGGAAGCCATCGTGCAGACGGGGCTCAACGGAGGGACCGGCAAGCTGTGGCTGGATGATTTCCGCATGGAACCGTCACGCTGACGTCCATATCAGCCGGTGATCTGTTCAATGATTTCCAGCGTTCGCCGAGCCATGGGAACGCTCCCGTAGTGATCGCGGACTCCCTGCCAGGCAGATTGTGAAAGCTGCTGACGTCGAACAGGATCGGCAAGCTCTTCAAGACCGCGGGCCAATGCCTGTGGGTCGCGAGGCGGAACCAGAATTCCCCCTCCTGTCTTCTGGATGATCTCCGGAAACGATCCGTGAGCCGGCTGGACGACCGGAATTCCATTCGCCATCGCTTCCAGAACAGGCATCCCTTTGGGTTCCAGAAAGTCGGTCGGGACCGAAAAGACGTCCAAGCTGTTCAGAAAGGCCACCTTCCCTTCAATCGTGTCGGGACTGCCGATGTTCTGGTAGGGAATTCCGTCTGCGTCCAGCTGATGCAACGTCTTGGCAGCGTAGTCCGCATACTGGCCCCCCTGATACCCGCCGACCCGAAGCTCCGCATGGGGAACTCGCTGCTTGAGCACCCGGAACGCTTCCACCAGATGATGCAGCCCCTTCTCCGGAGCGAACCGGGCAAAGTACCCGACGACGTATCGACCGGAGTCACCGGACCTGGGTACGCCCGGATGCTCCTGCAGATCGATCCCCAATGGGAGGACGTGAAATTTCTCGACCGGCAGAGAGAGATAGTTCGAGATGTAGTCCCGATAAAACTCCGTATGCGTGATAAACCCGTCGAATTCGCGTGCGTGCGATGAGACCAGCTCAATGGCACGTTGTCGGTATTCAGGGGTCAGTCCGTCGAGGAAGACATCATCCCCCTGCAGCGTACAGAGAACCGGAACGGGGCAATTCCGTTTAATCTCACTCAGCGCCCCCGCCAGCAGGGCATTGCTGAAGATGACGACATCCGGTTTCAAATCCCGGCCCAGAAACGTTGCCAGTTCGTGAATGGCCGCCCGATGCGGTCCGTGACTTTCCTGCAGCATCGAAATAGTCAGATCACCTAGCTCGGCCGCGTCATTGCTGACAGACCGACTGGTGGCCATCCGAATGATCCCGGGACGGTCCAGCCACGAAGTCAGCACGCGGGGAAGATGTTTCCACCAGCCGACCTTGTTGTTCAGGTAGACGTTGATTCCCCCCAAAAAGATCCGGTCCAGGCTGATGTTCTGTTCATCCAGCCGCAGCGGGGTGTAAGCAGGGATGAGAGAGACCTCGACACCTTGAGCGATCAGAGCGCGCGCCCAGGTGTTGTCGTGCATACACGACCCGCAGAACATGCCCGCCCCTCCGGCGGTGATGATGGCGATATGCATGAATGCGTTGAGGGTTTGGGGGGCGGGGCGATCAGGCGGCTGTATTATCGCTGATATTTGTCATTTGTCATTGGTCAATAGTCATCTGCCATTGAAGACGCGTCTGCGAGTTATTCAATAGCAATTGAGAAATGACAATTGACCAATGACAAATTCTTCCTCCTTCAGTCTCGTCCCCACAGGCATTCGGCGATCCAGTCGAGATCGGTCTGCTGCTGCTTGCGGGCCGGTTCGGGTGTGGCTGCCCCGGCCGAATTGAGTGCATTGATCACGATCAGTCGCATCACGCTGGAGAGCGGCATTCCAGGCTTCTGTGACAGGGCGCGGGCGATCATCGGATGCGTCCGGTTCAGAATGACCTCATTCTCGGCCGGTGCATCACTCTTGAAATGGGCATCAATCAGACGTTGAAACCCACGAGGAATCTCGCCCCGCTGTTTCATTTCATCAAAGGAGCGGACCAGTTCATAGCGTTCATTCAGAAACGCCATCACCGGCTGGTCTCTGCGGAAAGATCCGAGCAGGACTTTCGCATTCACCTGTGAAAAGAATTCGGTCCACTGCGGATCCAGATCTTCCAGATCGCTGACCCCCAGGATCGACGACGCGAACGCCGGTGCACTGGGTGTGGCGATCCGCAGGTCGGTATTCGTCCCCTTGGCGTTGTCGTCACCGGCACACTGCGCGAGCAGGGATTCCTCGAAGCTGCGGAAGGTGTGAACACAGGGAATCTCATGTTCGGCAAACAGACTGTTGACCCAGCGTTCCTGACGACGGTCGGTGTTGTACCAGACCACCCGTTCCGCCTCCTCTTCATACAGCGGGTCTGCCACCGAGCGTTCAAGGACCTCATTCAGAGTCATTGAACCGTGTGACGTCGGCAGTCGATAGCAATGCCGCAGCAGGTTTCGCAACCGACCATTCTCAAGTGCGGCCCCAGCGAAGGTGTAACGGTGCCAGTTGACGACAGCCTCCATCCTCGCGGGATCTTGCCGAGCCAGCTTTTCGAAGTGTTCGAAGATCAGTTCTTCCAGTGCCGATTTGACATGCTCGAAGTGTTCATCCCGGACCAGATCTTCACGGCTGGTCGTGGGGGAGCAGTCATGCAGCTCCAGACACCCTCGCAGGAAAGTGGCCCAGGGGGGAATCAGATTCTGAATGGTCCGGGAAATGACCATCCTCCGTACCGTCACCATGACGGTAGATCGATTGCTGAAGCCGGGAACCCGCTGCGGAGTGACGTAAAGTGCTCCGGCGATTGAAACCGGCTTTTCGATACGGACGGGGATCACATCCAGCGGAGCTTCATCGAAGTAACTTTGAAGTTCCAGTTCCGTTGCTTCCCGATCCGGCGAGGGCTCAAACCAAGCTGCATGGATCACATTGACCCGCTTGGGATTGTCATTGAGATAAATCGGAACCGGGAGAAAATCCGCGTATTCGCGGATCGCCTTTTCAACAGGATCCGGCTGCTTCGCCAGAAACAGAAACTCCGGCTTGAGAATCAGGGTGACGGTCGTGCCGGGAATTATGCGATCGGTCTCAGAAAGTTCGATCTCGGTTCCCGCACCGGCTTCCCAGCGAACCCCTGTGCGAGCATTTTCATGACGGCTCTCGACGATCAGTTTGTCGGCAAGCATGAAGGCACTGAGCAGTCCGACTCCGAACTGCCCGATCAGGTCTCCGCGGTCGCCCATCGCGCCGGCGGAATCCGGGACCGGGTCCGAACGTTTGATCATGCCGGTGATGCCCGAGCCGACCGTCCCCAGATACAGCTCCGCGTCTTCCGGAGTCAGTCCGATTCCGTCATCGCTGAAGGAGATTGTCCCCTGTTCCGGATTCTGCCGCACGTCAATGCGGCCACGGAACTCGAGATTGGTCCGACGACGACGCATGAGGGCATCGTGAGCATTCTGAATCAGCTCGCGAATCGGAGTATCCGGGCGGCTGTAGAGCGATGAGCCCATGATGTCGATGACACCGGCAATATCGACCTGAAACGAGATCTTCCGCTGCCATGCGGTCATGAGCACTCCTCGAGCGAATCCGCCAATGCATCAACGCTGATTAAAACGTCACGTTGTCGATCAAATTTGCGTCGACAAACGAGGAAAAAAACGATCAGATGTATGAAACTCGCCGGACGAGGGGAATCCTCGCACAGCGAGATGTTCCTAGTCTGTCTGTTTGGCGACCAAAAGAAAATCAAGCAGGGCCGACGAAGGCATGATTTTCACGTCTGAATCGCAGATGGCCAGTCTGCGATCACTTGGACTGGAAAGTGTCTGTTGACTGACTGAGCGCTTCGGCATTCAACACAGCGAACCATAGGGAGACGGATTTTTGCTTGATTTTTCGATGCGGGGAGCCGAAGTCAAACGCCTCGCTGCTGAAGCCCGACATGATCCGGACGGCAATTGGAAGCGCTGGGGAACTTACCTGTCGGATCGGCAGTGGGGAACGGTCCGCGAAGACTATTCGCTGGATGCCGAAGCCTGGCAGCATTTCTCGCACGATCAAGCAGTCTGGAAAGCGTACCGCTGGGGCGAGGACGGGATTCTCGGCTGGACCGACCGCCAGGGTCGCCTCTGTTTCGGGCTGGCCATGTGGAACGGCAAAGACCCGATCATCAAAGAACGTCTCTATGGGTTGAGCGGTCCGGAAGGCAACCATGGCGAAGACGTCAAGGAATGCTATTACCATCTGGACGCCACACCCACGCATTCTTACGCCAAGGGGCTCTACAAATATCCTCAGAATGAATTCCCTTACGCCAGGCTGGTCGAAGAAAACCGCAACCGCTCGCGACTGCAGCAGGAATTCGAACTGATCGATACAGGGATCTTCGACGACAACAGCTACTTCGACGTCTTCGTCGAATATGCGAAGGCTGCCCCGGAAGACATCCTCATCCGCATCACCGTCGCCAATCGCGGATCGAAAGCAGCGACCCTGCACCTGCTGCCGACATTCTGGTACCGCAACACCTGGTCGCATCCGAATGTCCATGAGGAAGGTGTTCCGCGTCCGTCGCTTCTGCAACTCGATCATGACACGCTGCTCGCGGACCATGCGACACTCGGGAAGTTTCATATCTCCGCCGATTCGGGTCCTCGCGGATCGCGGCCCCGGTGGCTGTTCACGGAGAATGAAACGAATATCGGGCGAATGAGTTCTCCGCAGATCAAGCGTCCCGGCTGCAAGGATGCGTTTCATCTTTATCTGGTGGAGGGAATGAAGCGGGCCGTGAATCAGCAACCACGCGGGACGAAGGCAGCGGCTCACTATGTGCTGAATGTCCCCGCTCACGGAGAAGTGGAAATTCGCCTTCGCATGAGCGAAGAGTCGATCGCCCCCCGTGAACCGTTTGATGACCGTTTCGAGACGACGTTTGAAACCCGGATCGCAGAAGCCGACGCGTTCTATGCCCTCAAGTTCGGCGGAGAACTGAATCCTGAAGAACGCCGGATCATTCGACAGGCGAGTGCCGGCCTGTTCTGGACCAAGCAGTTCTATTTCTACTCCGTCGAAGACTGGTTGAAGAACGGGCCAACCCGCCCGCCATACAACAAGGACACGCCCCTTCCCCGGAACGGTGACTGGGAACATCTGGTCAATCGGGACGTCATTTCGATGCCGGATAAGTGGGAATATCCATGGTACGCCGCCTGGGATTCGGCGTTCCACATGATCCCCTTCTCCCGGCTGGATATCGATTTTGCGAAAGAACAGCTGATCATGTTCCTTCGCGAATGGTACATGCACCCCAACGGGCAGATCCCCGCGTACGAATGGAACTTCAGCGACGTCAATCCCCCCGTGCATGCCTGGGCCTGCTGGAGGACCTATCAGCAGACCGGTCCCCCGGGACAGCGTGACCGCATCTTCCTGTCCAGAGTTTTCCAGAAACTCCTTTTGAACTTCACCTGGTGGGTGAACCGGAAAGACGTGCGCGGACGTCACATCTTTACCGGAGGATTCCTCGGGCTGGACAACATCGGAGTGTTCGACCGTTCCAAGCCGCTCCCCACCGGAGGACATCTGGAGCAGGCGGACGGCACCGCGTGGATGGCGTACTTCTGTTCAAGCATGCTCTCCATCGCTCTGGAACTCGCCGACGGCAATCCCGCTTATGCCGATACTGCGTACAAGTTTTTCAACCACTACATCGCCATCTCCGAAGCGATGAATACGCTGGACGGAACCGGCCTGTGGGATGAAGAAGACGGGTTCTACTACGATCATCTCCATGTGAACTCCCAAAGCATCCCGCTGCGCATCCGATCCATCGTCGGACTCATCCCGCTGATGGCTGTGGACGTCATTGATGAACGGGTCATCAACCAGCTTCCGGAATTTAAACGTCGTGTCGCCTGGCTGAAGAAGCATCGCAAAGACCTGGGAACCTTCATGACGTTCCTCGATCGCAGCGAGGAGGAAGGAGCCGGCAAAGGACTCTGGCTGCTGGGGATTCCAACCCGCCAGCGACTCGAACGCATCCTCGGTTACCTGCTCGATGAAAATGAGTTCTTCTCGGACTACGGGATCCGCTCTCTTTCGAAATTCCACGAAGAACATCCGTTCCGGTTCAATCTCCATGGCCAGGACATGACCGTGCGGTATGTTCCCGGCGAATCCGACAGCGTGATGTTCGGCGGAAATTCGAACTGGCGCGGACCGATCTGGTTCCCGCTGAACTACCTCATCGTGGAAGCCCTCGACCGTTATCACCAGTTCTACGGGGACACCTTCCAGGTCGAATGTCCGACCGGATCGGGAAACTACATGAACCTGGGAGCGGTCGCCGACGAGATCCGTAACCGGCTGGTGAAACTGTTCCTTTCCGACAAGGAAGGCAATCGTCCCTGCTACGCCCGAGGAGAACGGTTCCACAACGACCCTCACTGGAACAACCACGTTCTCTTTTACGAGTACTTCCACGGCGACACCGGACGGGGCATGGGAGCAAATCACCAGACTGGCTGGACGGCACTGGTCGCCCCCATTCTGGAGCACATGGCTCGCCAGCGGTCCCGCCAAGGTGAAACAGCCCCACAATCGATGGCAACCAGCCAGACTTGAGATCCGATGGGAGACTGGTCGCGAACATGTGACCAGTCTCCCGGGAACCCCCGTCGATGCCCGTCTGGTTCTCTTCTCGTGCAGCCGTCTCCCCCCAGATGGTTCCGTTGCTCGCTTCACAAACGATTTTTTCGGGAATTTTTCCGGAATCCGGGTCGTGAAGAGCGGTGATCAGCTTGTCCGATGCGAAGAATGTGATAATTCGGATCATCAAGGCAGGACAACTGCGCCGGGTTTGGATAACTTTACATAACTGCTTGGAACCACTGACATAGGGATTTACGGTCAAACGACCCTTGAGGGAGGAGGGGCGGCTTGATGCCTGAGCCAGATCGGCAGATCACGTTGAACTTCTCCGAAGCCAATCGGTCCGCGATTGAAGAAGCGTTTCATCCTTCTTCCGGAGGACTGAAGATCTTCAGTTGCGTGCATCCGGTCCGGTCGCCGCAGGGGGTCGTTCTGATGACTCATGGGCTCGGCGAGCACAGCGGTCGCTACGGCCACGTGATCCACTGCTTCCAGGAAAAGAGTCTCGCAGTTGTCCGGTTCGATTTGCGTGGACACGGACGATCCGAAGGGAAGCGCGGCCACGCCAGAGATTATGAACCGCTGCTGGACGACCTTTCTCGCATGGTCCGTTTCACGCGCGAGCGTTTTCCCGGAGTCCCACTCATTCTCTTTGGGCACAGCCTGGGGGGGAACATTCTCGCGAACTGGATCATTCGACGTCCGGACGAAGCCTCAATCGCCCATGGGGCGGTCCTGTCCTCCCCGTGGTTTACCCTGACCAAGAAGCCTTCCGCCTTCAAAGTGGCCGTGATTCGGTCTCTGTCAAAGATCTGGCCGGGACTGCTGATTCCGGCCGGCTTTCGTCCTCGCAAGCTCACACGCAACCCCACAGCGATCGCCGCTTACGAGCACGATCCGCTGATTCACAAGCACGCATCCGTCAGACTCATCAGCGACGCGTATTTTGCCGGGCTCTGGGCATTGAAACATGCTGCCGAGTTCCAGCTTCCGGTTCTCGCCCTGCATGGAACCGCCGATAGCGTGACTGGACCGGACGGCACCCAACTGTTCTGCGAACGTGCACCTCACGCTGAATTGATGCTCTTCGACGACCTCGTCCACGAACCTCACAACGAACCGGAATGGCGGGTGGTTGTTGAGGCGATTCGAAACTGGATGGTGGAACTGCTGAATCGGGGGTCGACCGTTCCGCCGGAAGAGTTGAGAGTTGAGAGTTGAGAGTCGAGAGTCGGCAAAACGCCTGAGCGTTTTGCCCCCTGCCCCCTGCCCCCTGCCCCCTGCCCCCTGCCCCCTGCCCCCTGCCCACCCCTTCCCTCCTCCGCCGCGAGTGCGTAACATCAACTGATTGAACTCTTTGAGCTTGTGCAGCGGCGGTTGTGATGGCAGGGAAGAAAAATCAGGCACCAGCGGACCCGAATTCGCGAGTGGTCTGCCAGAATCGGCGGGCTCGCCACGACTATGAAATTCTCGATGAGCTCGAGTGCGGACTCGTTCTGACCGGAAGCGAAGTCAAAAGCATCCGCGACAACAAAATCTCCATCGAAGAGTCGTTTGCCCGTGTCGAAAACGGCGAAGTCTGGCTGCACAACAGCGATGTCGCTGAATATCCCCAGGCCACGTACATGAATCATGAACGTCGCCGATCCCGCAAATTGCTGCTGAGCCGACACGAAATCCGGAAGTTCGCTGAAGGGGCGGAACATTCCGGGATGACGCTGGTCCCCCTGGATGTCCATTTTTCCGGCGGAAGGATCAAGCTGCAGCTGGCGATCGCCAAAGGCCGAAAGCAGCACGACAAACGGGAAGCGCTGAAGAAACGCGACGCGGAGAAATCGATGCGGGAGGCGATTCGCAGCCGAAAATAGCGGCTTTCTGCTCCGCAACCCGCAATTCCCCGCATCCTCACGTGGCTCAACAGTGCTGGATATCCCACAGAATCCGGTTATGCAGCAAGTGCGGAATATAGGGCTTCTGCGATGCATTTCCCGGGTTCCGCTCGCTGGAACATTACAACGGGCACTCCCGCCGTCGGCGAAGAAGATTCATTCCGATAATGAATGCAGCCACCATTGGAAGTGGTGGCGGTTCATTTGACGGACGACCTTCAAAAGAGATCAGACCGCGAGCGTGTCTGGTTTTCGATCGGAGTCCGTTCACACAAGTGCTCACAAGGACGTGCATCGATGGAAAGTCCATCGGTGAGATGCATTGTGCGTCATGAAAACATCGCCGAAATTTCGCTACGCGGTGAGCTGCGGAAGCCTCTTTCTGGTGTGCGGTTGTCAAACGACAGCCCGCATGACAGCGGAAAAGGTCCCGACTCCCCCCCCGGCGGCAACTTCTCCCTCGGCACAGGAAACCAAGGCCGCGGCTTCCTCTCAGCCGGCTGCAGACGTCGCGTTTGAAGACACCCCGGCCTCACGCTTCGATGAAGTCCTGCTGACCAATTTCGAAGATGGCGTGGAAGCAGGAATTGAGGGGACAGAAAAACTCGAAGAGGTTCCCCCGTCCCCTGCAGCGCCCGGGAACGAACTGCGACCCATCCCGGAGAACGGGAATCGGCTGGCTTCGGTGCAGGTGGGGCTCACGCTGGAAATGCTGGAGCAGATTGCTCTGGAGAACAACCCCTCGATCACGCAGGCGGGAGCCAGTGCCAGCAAAGCGTCCGGCTTCCGCAAGCAGGTCGGCATGTACCCCAACCCGAACATCGGGTACAGCGGTCAACAGCTCGACGATGCGGGAACGGCGCAGCATCTGGGTTATGTCGAGCAGGAAGTTGTCACTGCTCACAAGCTGAAGCTGAATCAACGTGTGCTCGACCAGGAAGTCCAGTCGCAGCTTTGGGAAGTCGAAGCCCAGCGATATCGGGTGCTGACAGATGTGCGACAGCGGTTCTACGATGCATTGGCAGCCCAGCAGCGACGCGATCTCGCCATCGATTTCGAAAAGGTGGCTCAAGAAGGGGTCAGGGTTGCGGAACTGCGACGCCAGGCCCTGGAAGGGTCCGTCCCCGAGGTGCTGCAGACGGAAATTCAGTTGAACGAAGTTCAGCTGATCCGGCAACGTTCGGAAATCGCCTATCACGCTGCCTGGCAGCAGCTGATCGCTGTGGCTGGAATTCCTCACATGGCTCCGTCTCCACTTGTCGGAGAGTTGCGGGTCTCATCGGAAAAGCGGGACTGGGACTCCACGTATCTGCAGCTGGTCGGCGGCAGCCCTGCGATTCAGGCCGCTCGGGCTCGGGTCTCCCGGGCCGTCGCCAACATGGATCGACAGGATGTGCAGGCCATTCCCAACCTGCAGACGTTGACGAGTGCCGGGTATGACTATGGAACCAACCACAGCATGATCCAGGTGCAGATGGGAATTGCACTCCCCATCTTCAACCAGAACATCGGGAACATCTCGGCAGCCCAGGCGGAATATTGCCGCGCCGCCCAGGAAGTCCGCCGACTGGAACTCTCGCTTCAGTCTCAGCTGGCTGTCGCCGCACAGCAATACGACTCCGCTGCTGTCACTGTCGAGCGGTATGAGAAGAACATTCTTCCCATGGCCCGGCAGACGCTGGAACTTTCAGAAAAGGCGTATGGTGCCGGTGAGTTCGGGTTCCTGCAGGTGCTCGTCGCACGACGGACATTCTTCGACTCCAACCTGCAGTACAACGAAGCGCTGCAGAATCTCGCGGATGCCAAGTGCCTTCTGGACGGGATGCTGCTGGACGGCGGACTGAATGAAACTGCCGACACTTCGATGGACGACGGCTTGCGTGGCCAGACGCTGTCCGGGCAGTAACCACTCTGAACGGAGTCGGGTTGCTCACTCTTGTGACAGCTCAGCGGAAAACAAAAAAGCCGCACACTCTGGCGTGTGCGGCTTTTCGTTTCAGATCTGACTACCGGACATAGAGACCGAACCCCGGGGTCGAGATCCCGAAGCTGGGCCCCTGATTGATATAGTACGGCGATCCGGTGTAAATCGGATACGGACGATAGACCGGGGGCCCGTACACGGGTCGCCCGTAGACGGGACCGCCATAAACCGGTCCCCTGTATCCGCCATGATGATGTCCATAGGGACCGTGGTTGGGGCCATGGTTATGACCCCAGTTGTTCCCGGGTCCGTGACCAGCTTCTGCGCTGGATGCCATTCCGAAAGTAGCCATTCCCACCACTGCGACAGCGAACATCATGAACTTTTTCATTTTCTAACTCCTGAAGAAAATAGTTTTGCTTTGCGGGTCACTCGATGGGGGAGAGAAAAGCAGCTTTCGTCCCGGACGTGCCAAAAAACCTTTCTCAAAGACACAACCTCTTGCACAACATGCCCTTAAAAATTTCGGCAGTTCATGCCGAAAGGATCGCTCACTGTCGCTTTTCTGCAAAGTCGACATCAAAATGACGACTCACCATCCTCCCGCGGACAATCAAAACGAGGACCGGCCATTCCAGCTGAGTCGAGGCCTGGCGCATTCGCGAGACTTTGGCCTCATCTCCCGCTGACTCGATCGCAGTCCGTTTCAACCTGCACTCTTCCCGTTACAATCAAACTCGTTCACTGCCCAAACTTGATTCGAAAGAAACTCCGATGCTGACGCTCGAAGGTTGCCAGGCGCGACGTCAACGACTCTGGGACATGGTTCCCGACGCCATCGAATGGCTGTTGATTGCCGATCCGCGACACGTGCAGTACCTGTCGAACTTCCTGGTTCAGCCTCTCAGTTTTTCCCGAGGCGAACGGGGACTGCTGCTGCTGGAGCGAGACGGACCGGCCACGCTGATGGCGGACAACTTCACCTTCCGCTCGGCATCGAATGATCCGTTCGTCGACCGCACGTCGATCACCACCTGGTACGATCACAAGCATTCCGTCATCGATCGCGATCACGCCTTGTTCAAATCGCTCAGCGATGTCGCCTCTCACCTGAAGAACCGACGCGGTCTGCTGGAAGCGGAATGGCTGCCGATCGGAGCTGCAGCCCTGCTCGACCCGGAGTTTTATGAATTCTCTTCCAACCAGAGCCCCGGCGCCAGCCCTTATCTGGATCTGGGGTCCATGCTCCGCTCCCTGCGGAGAGTCAAACACGCAGACGAACTCGCACTTCTGAAGGAGTGCATGGCGGCCGGAGAAGCAGGACAGGCGCGGCTCTTTGAAGTCGTCCGTGAGGGAGTCAGCGAACTCGAAATCTACACGGAAGTTCACAAGGCAGCGAATCTCGCCGCCGGACGACCAGCGATCGTCTATGGCGACTTCCGAGCCTGCTTTGCCGCCGAGCCCAAGAACGGCGGGCTTCCGAAGAATGGCGGCCGCAAGCTTCAGAAAGGGGACCTCTTCGTCCTCGACTACTCCGTCGTGCTCGATGGTTACCGCAGTGACTTCACCAACACAGTCAGCGTGGGAACCCCCTCCTCCGACGTGCTGGAACTCTTCGCACTCTGTCAGGCAGGGATGCAGGAAGGGGAAAAGGTACTGCGGGCCGGCGTGAGAGCTGCCGATGTTCACAAGGCAGTCGCCAGCCCTTATGTCCAGGCGGGCCGGGCAGAGATCTTCACCCATCACGCTGGACATGGAATCGGACTGGCCCATCCCGAGCCGCCGATCCTCGTCCCTCTCAGCACAGATACTCTGGAAGCTGGAAACGTCATCACCCTGGAGCCGGGAGCCTATGTCGAAGGGGTCGGCGGGATGCGGATCGAGAGAAACTTCCTAATCACTGAATCAGGTTACGAGACGCTCAGCCACCACGACATTCGACTCAGCTAATTCAGCAGTTTCGGCTTGTTGAAAAACTCCGGGAGTTGCCTGCCAGAGCACGAGGCGTGAGCGAGTGCATTTTCACGCGAAACAACCGAATGCACTTGCTCACGCAGCGTGCTCTGATCACAGTTGTTGTTGAGTATGGATTACGAGGACAAGTTTGCTAGTGCATCCACTCGACTGGCTGAACCCGGAGCTGGACGGACTGGCCTCCAAAGGTCTGCTCCGGCGGCAGCGGGAAATGCATCCATTCGCAAACGGAATGTGCAGGATCGACGGCCGAACGCTGTGGAACTTCGCTGCGAATGACTACCTGGATCTGGCAGGGGATCCGCGACTGGCTGCTGCGGCTCAGGAAGCGATGAAGGACTCTGGTCTGGGGGCGAGAGCAAGTCCGCTGGTCACCGGGCGGACCCACTGGCACGTTCAACTCGAGAACTCCCTGGCGAAGCTCAAAGGAACAGAAGCAGCGATCCTCTTCCCGACGGGTTTCGCCGCGAATCTCGGAACCATCCCCGCACTCGTGGGACCGGAAGACGTCGTCTTCTGCGACCGGTTGAATCACGCGAGCCTCATCGACGGTTGCAGACTTTCGCAGGCGCGGTTCCGTGTCTATCCGCATGGCGACGCAGCTGCACTCCGCAAGGAACTTCAAAAGGCTCGGACCTATCGTCGCAGGCTGATTGTTACGGACTCTCTCTTCAGCATGGACGGCGATCACGCTCCTCTCAACGATCTGCTGGAACTGGCAGAAGAGTTCGACGCGATGCTGCTGGTGGATGAAGCTCACGCGACGGGAGTCTACGGTGCACGCGGTGCCGGCCTGCTGGAAACATGCGGCATTCATTCAGATCGAGTCATTGCGATGGGGACTCTGAGCAAAGCGATCGGCCTGCAAGGCGGGTTTATCGCGGGGAGCCGGAATCTCATCGACTGGCTGTGGAATTCCGCACGCACACAGGTTTTTTCAACCGGACTTTCAATACCGGTCTGCGCGGCAGCGATCGCCGCCGTGGAGATCATTCTGCAGGAGCCGCAACGCCGTGAAGCTTTACTCAAAGCTTCCGAGCATGTTCAGAACGAACTCCGTTTGCAGGGCTGGTCGATCCCCTCAGCCACACACGGCCCCATCATTCCAGTGATCATCGGCAAGCCTGAGAAAACGATGCAGCTGGCAGCAAAGCTTGATGAAGCAGGAGTGCTCATTGCTGCCATTCGTCCTCCCACGGTTCCGAACGGCACAGCACGATTGAGAATTTCACTGAGCTACGCACATCTGGAGAGAGGCATCGATGAACTCCTCAAAGCGATGCAGTCCTGCAGCACGTGTTAGTTAGAGAAGCAGACAAGTTCCGCACTCGGAGAGGGGTACGTATGCTGCGCTCTCCGAGTGCAGCAAGATTTCGATTCCCTTTTTTTGATCCTCGATCACACCAGCTTGCCGTCGACAAGCTCGTATCGACGCGGAAGTCGCCCAGCGAGTTCCTGGCTGTGAGTGACGCAGATCAGCATCGTCTGCTGCTCGGCGGCCATCTCCAGCAGCAACGTCCCGATCATGTCAGCGGTCTTTCGATCGAGATTTCCCGTCGGCTCGTCTGCCAGCAGCAGGAGGGGTTGATTGATCAAAGCCCGGCAGACCGCGACCCGCTGCCGCTCGCCGCCGGACAGCTGTGCTGGAAGATGCTCCAGCCGGTCTTTCAAACCGACCCGTTCCAGAAGTGCACGGGCTCTCGCAGGTTGATCAGCAGCATCTCCCCCCGCAGCCAGCACCGGAAGCAGCACATTCTCCAGCACCGTACACTGCGGCAGAAGGTGATGATCCTGAAAGACGAATCCAACATGCCGGCTGCGAAACCGGGCTTGCGCAGCAGCATTCTGCGTTAATGGTTCTTCCCCATCAATCAGGACGTGACCGCCGGTCGGTTGGTCCAGCAACCCGACGATGTACAGCAGTGTACTTTTGCCCGAGCCGCTGGGACCGGTAATAGCAACCGCCTCACCCGACTGCATGTCGAGATTCGCTCCCGAGAGAATTTCGAGCTGACCAGCAGCTGTGGAAAACGACTTTTGCAGATGGGCGATCTGCAGTGTGTGGATGCGAGCGGTCATGACGTCTCAAGTGCCTGAAAGTCCATCAGCGGATGGAGGAATCCGAATTCGAATTTATTGAGAACCGGCCTCTCCGGCCTGAATTGCGTCCCGCTGATTCGGGCGTTGCGAAGGATCCGCTTCAAGTCCCTCTCCGCCGGGACCGCGCTGTGGACGACCGTCCCGAAAGTCACGGAATCCGAACGGCCCGCGGTCTGGTCCAGGGCCCGGTCCGGGACCCGGTCCTCCCCGCATGAGGCCTCGACCGAACAGTTCCCGAAGGTCCTGCATCCCGGGCAAATCCTTTTGTCCCTGTGAATCGAGATACATGTTCTTCAGATCGGTCTGAAAATCGGAAGCCTCCAGCGACAGCAGTTCGTACTGCCGATCAGGAGGGACAGACTCCAGAAGAAACTTTCGCAGCTTGTCTGAGTCCATGGTCTGCTGAGCCACCCGTCGCTGCTTGAACAGTTCCACCATCAGTGACCGCGAAATGACTCGGGCCAGCCGAGACTCGGGTGTCTGACTCCGTCCAGGAGGCCCGTCCCCTGGCGGCTGGGAGTGAATGAAGTTGCGAACGCGATCATCCGTCACGGAGTCATTGATGTGTTCTGTGACAGTGCGAAACTCTGCTGGGGGATCTTCCAGCAGCGGCCTGGGAGCATTGCCCCCTCCGGAAGCGTGTTCCTGAAGGATCTGCAACAACCGGAAGTCCCGTTTGAGCCCCTGCAGACTGTCGAGTTCCTCACGCTGAGCGGGGGTCAACCGTGGGTCAGCGGCCTGCCGCAGGGCGGACATGACGGATGCCAACCCCTTTTCATCCAGCACGGGAGCAGGGTCTCCCGGCATGCGGTCCCGAACGAAATCCTGACCGGGAAAGGGCATGTTTCTTCGCGCAGCACGCTCGGACTGTTTCCGTACGATCTCCCGCATCAACTCGATCCGCTTCCGGGGATCGGTGGTCGAGCTGAGTTGTTCCCGCTGATAGGGTTCAATGGTCTTCAGCCACGCGTCGTAACGATGCATGACTTCATTCAACTCCCCATGACCATGTTGACGGTCTTTCTCCAAGGCGTGATGCAGTGCCTGCATCGACGCCTTTTGCTCCGAAGTGGCGGCCAGATACTGTCGCTCATTCTGCAGCAGGCGCGCCCGCTGGGACTCGGACATCCGGGCAATCTGCGCGGCGTACTGCTCCGCCTGCTTCCGGGATGACTGGTCTCCCCGGGCGAGAAATGGGGCCGCCAGCACCGCAACGACCAGCGAGACTCCCAGCCAGATTTTGACAGCACGGGGGCTCATGGCTTGGTCGCTCCCTGAATTTCATTCATCAGTTGCTTCTCTCCAGCCAGCGACTCCAGAAACTGAACGCTGTCGACTTCGCTGTAGATGTCCAGATTCTGAATCAACGGCAGCTGCTCCAGCAGCAGATCGTCCTTTTGCGGGATCCACGCAGAGGTGAGTGCATAGCCACAGGCCGCGGAGGCCATGAACGCGACTGTCCAGAGCGCCATGGGAACCGCCCGTTCTCCCCAGCGATACCAGACCTGCTGCGAAACCGGTTTGCGATACCCCTCCAGCTTCGCGGTGGCGATCGTTTTCTCGGTGAATTCCTTCCCCACCTGCGGACGTGGAAGCAGGTCCAGCAGTTCATAAGTGCGGGCCAGAATCTCCACATCGTTCCGGGCGACAGAGCTGCTGGTCAGGATGGACTCAATGCGGCGCGTGGAGTTCTCGTCCAACTCGCCGTCCAGATAGGCGGTCAGGTTGTCGCGGTCTTCCGAAGTGAGTCTGGCAAGTTTATCCATGACCGGTCACGGCATTGGGCGTTCAGGAAAATCGTGATTACGTAAAGAACTTCTCCAAAGCAATCCGCAGGTTTTCACGTGCACGGGACAACATCGATTTGATCGCCTGAGGGCTCATTTCCATGATTGTCCCGATTTCGGCGTAACTCATCCCTTCAAACTTATGCAGCAGCACAGCCATCCGCTGCCGTTCGTTCAAAGTTTCCATAGCTGACATCACGTGCTCCCGCATTTCCTCGGTTTCGAACTGGCGGGTCGGCATGAGTGCAGATTTGTCGGCGACCAGAGCTTCTCCAGCACGCACCGGCTGAGATCCGCTGGTGCTCACGCTGAACTGGACTTCTTTTTTCCGTCCTTTCGTTCTTCGGGAATTGCTGGCGAGATTGCTGGCAATCTGAAAGACCCAGGTGGAAAACTTGGCGGTCGGTTCGTACCCCAGTCGGGCCCGGTAGACCCGCAGGAAAACTTCCTGAGCGAGGTCCTCGGCGAGGGCGGCGTCCCCGAACATGTTCGTAAAGATGCCGATCAGGCGGTCCTGGTATTTTGTCACCAGTTGAGCGAACGCAACCTGATCCCCTTCTCGGACACGCAGCATCAGCTGCACATCCGGATCGCGCAAGTATGCGGACGCTCCAACGGTTGTCGTGGCCACTATTTTTTGAGTGTTCGTGCTGGCGAACCGAATCGGTTCGCACAATGAAACCCCGTGAACCGGGATCGGGTATCGACGGATTTCCTCATTTGACAGACTAACGCATGAAACCGGCCGGAAGCAATTGGCCCAGCCACTTTCCACACCGACCTTTACGGAATCTGGCCCTTCCAGAAACGTCACAGTTCGCAATTTCAGAGAAAACAGGGACCGAAACTCTGCCGGCGGCATTCCAGGCAGAGCTTTTTTAATTCGTGTCGCCGGTTGTCGCACTCGGAGAGTGCGACATACAGTGTACCCCGCACTCTCCGAGTGCGGGAATGATCCCCCCACACACTCTGAGAAATCTTCAGCCGCTACCCCTTCCCCACTTGCACCATGTCACTCAGCACACTTCCCCTCAGCTACTGCACGAACGTGCATCCCGGAAAGACCGTTGCAGAAGTTGTTGCCAAACTCCGGGAACACACGATCCCCGCGAGAGAAAAGCTCCAGACCCGGATCGCAGCAGGTCTGTGGCTCGCTGCTTCTGTCGTGGAGGAACTGGAGCAGGCCCCGCAGAAACTGGACCTGCTGAAAGAAGCACTGCACGAGGGGGACCTGGTCTGTTACACACTCAACACATTCCCCTTCGGCGACTTTCACAGCGAACGCGTGAAAGAGAATGTCTACGTGCCGGACTGGAGTGCTCCTGCCCGACTGGCCTACACGCAGTCCTCCGCGAAGATCCTGGCAGAGCTGATGCCCGTCGGTGTCGAAGGAAGTCTGTCGACCGTCCCGCTCGGCTTCAAAGGGTTCGAGCACCCAGCCGATTTTGTGCCTCGCTGCATTGACCAGCTGCTCTCACTGGCAAACTCACTCGACCAGCTTCATGATGAAACCGGGCGGATCATCCGACTGGCGATTGAACCGGAACCGTGCTGCGTTCTGGAAACGACACCTGAAAGCATTCAATTCTTCCAGCAACTGTTCGCCATCGCGGAAGAACGGCAACAACTCGACATTGCCCTCCGCCACCTGGGGATCTGCTATGACGTCTGCCATCAGGCGGTCGAGTACGAAGAGATTGCCAAGTCCGTTCAGGACTTGAGCGCGGCGGGAATTCGTATCAACAAGATGCACTTAACGTGTGCCTTGCATGTTGATCGCCCGGGTGAGCGACCAGCTGCCCGGGATCAACTCGCAGGGTTCGTTGAGCCACGTTATCTGCACCAGACATTCGCCAGACATGCGGACGGGGGTCTGACTCATCGACTGGACCTGACCCGGGAACTCTGCGAATCGCCCGCGGAACCGTTTCTGGGTGCGGACAGTTGGCGGGTGCATTTCCACGTCCCGGTCCATCGGGATCAGCTGGGAGAACTTCAGACCACGCGAGCGGAATTGAAACAGGGAATCGCTGCCGCCGCAGCTCTGGAATACGCTCCACATCTGGAAGTGGAGACGTATACATGGGGAGTTCTGCCCGGAGAACAGCCCCCCAGCCTGACCGATGGAATCGTCAGTGAATTGTCTGCGACGGCAGTCCTGATCGCCGCGCAAAGGGGGTCGGGTACCGTTCCTGGAACTGGCTCAGAAACTCCAGCTTCGGCATAAGGTACGGGTGCTTGTACTGCTCGGCACTTCCCCCCAGCTGCGTCTGGCGAGTGCGGATAAAGTCATGCCAGTCACCGCGTGGCACAGACAACACCCCCAGCGGAGCCAGCCGGGCACTGCGACGCTTCTCCTGATACTCAGAGTTTCCTCGCAGGAGCTCGGCCTCGACCTGATCAGCGAAATGGTCGATCAGGTCGATGTTATGCAGCCGGCTTTCATCGACGAGCAGCACATAGCGTGGAGGATCGCCCCACTCCGGCGTGACTGTGAAGTGATCGAGACGCAGTTGAAGCTTCTGCGCGACCGTCGTGACGGCGTGCACAACTTGCGACTCAGTCAGTTTTTCCCCAGTCAGATTGCTGATGTGCGATCCCTTGTGAAGAAACCGCAGCAGCGGTGTCGTCCCCACAAAGCCGGTGCACTGCACAACATCCCGGATGTCGTAGCGATACAACCCCGAGGAGGTGGTCATGATGATGAAATAGGCTTCATCCTCGACGAGTTCATGTGCCAGCAGGATGTCTGGATTCGGAGAGTGAATCTGTTCTTCCGGAATGAATTCGAAGAAGTGCGTCCCGATATCCAGCAGCCCGTGCGAAGTCTCGTCTTCGAGCGGGATCGTCATCCGTCCCTCACTGGCGTGCAGGCCGTGATCCCGGATCGGAACATCCCCAATATATTCACGCAGAATCGGGAGATAGGCTGCCGCACTCCCTCCGGTCCAGACAGCCACCATCTGCAGGTTGGGCCAGACGTCGCTCGGTCGGAGTGTCCCTGTCGACTGCAGGATCCGGTCAAGTTCACGTGCCCGGGATCGATTCTGGACCCGTCTGAGTCGAGGAGGAAGAGTCAGCTGGTTTGCGTCCCGGTCACTCCCCTCGTAAAGGTCCCGCACCAGGGACTCGCTGTGCTCGGAGAGAATTCGAAACAGCTGACAGAGTGTGCTGGGATTCGCCGTCATCATCATGCCCAGACTCCGGGAACAGAGTCCGTGCTTCAGGGCGAAGTAAAGCTTTTCAAAGGGGTCGGGAATGTGAGTGGCCGCTGGAGGAACCACGTACATCAGGCGGAGCAGACGGCTTTGCATCTGCTGCACCAGCCCGCTGATGTTTCCACACGGGATGCCTCCTGCAGTCCGGAACTGATCCCATTGACTGCTCAGCTGGAAGATTTCGCTTTGGTGCAGACGTGGATGAGCGTCAAAGGCCTGAATCCCCCAGGCCTGCCAGCCTTTTCGATAGTCGCGAAGAAATCGCTGGGTGATCGGAATGAATTTCGACTGACTGGTCGTTCCGCTTGTTAGTGCAAACATTCGCAACCGGTTGCGTCGTCCGAGCAAAGCGGAATGCTTCCCGAGCTTCAGTTGCTCAACATAGGGAGCGACCCGGTCATACCCCGCCACAGGCAAGGCGCGGCGGAATTGTCGAACACGGCGAATATGATCCAGCCCGAAGTCCGATTGAAAGTCACTGCCGGCGTTCAGACGTAAGAGACGCCGCAGAGTTCGGGCCTGCGTGCGACGGCAATCCTGAGCGTCGCTGAGCATGCCTCGAAAATGTCGCCTCAGTTTCCAGCGAAATCCTGGAGCCAATAACTCTCGAACCGCACGTAGCATCGGGTGTCGTCCGCTTCCCCTACAAACAAAAAAACGGCTGGATGACAATTCATCCAGCCGTGGAATGGCGAAGGGAAGCGCTGAGGACGATCTATTTCTTCTTGCCGCCCTTGGCTTTGGGATCGTCTTCTCCCTCTTCCTTCTTCTTCTTCTTGCCGATGACCGCTTTCTGGACGCGGGTTTTGGGAAGTCCCAGTGGACTTTGCCCATCGCTCCAGCGGTCATCCGCCTTCATTTTCTCGACTCGCTCATCTCGTTTGAGCACATTTCGCGACCGACCAAGCCGGCTGCCACGTTTCAAACTTTTATCAATACCCATCTTAACCGCCTAAACAGCAATGCTTTACAGCTTGAATACACGATTCCCAAATCCGCTTGGCACAAAGTTTAGACCAAAGGGCAATCGAAAGCAATCTACGCTGTCAACATCGCCATCGTGTGTGCTCTCCCGAATTCCAATCGAACCCGAGAATCCCTGCGTCAACCTGCACCCACATTGCTCAGACGGACCCATTTGAGCAACTCATCGAGGAACCTTGCCTTCCACGGCATGCATTCAGATTACCACCGCCTAACAGATTTCAACCAACAGATTCCGCAGAATCACCTCATTTTTCTCAAAGTTCCTGAAACACTCAATTTAACAGCAAGAAACGGCACGATAACCTCATTCCGAGCGATCGGACCTGCAACGCAACAATTCAGAAGATTCCGACCAAAGAGTCTTTGCTCACCGACTCACCAAAGTTTCGACCACCAGACTCTCTGCAAGGTGTCCCGCAGCGGGGGACTCGGATAACCTTTTCTGAATCCCTTTCCCTTGGAAATCATGCCCGGCGCCGTCCGGAAACAACGGCAATTCGATGTGAGAAGGCCTTGAAATGACTTTGCGAGAGAAAATTCTTGATCAGATCGATGCTGTGCTGAAAAGCTGCGAAGAAGCCAAGCGCCCGTTGGAAATGGACCCGGCCCGCAGCGAGCTATTCAGCCTGTTTGTGGAAGCGGAAGCTGCTGGGGGCTTACAGGAAGAGAGCCCGCTGGACCTGGGAGCAGACGGGATCTGCCAGTCGCTGGCCGAACGCTGGGGACTGAAAAACGCGGCTGAAAGCTCAGTCCGGCAGAATTCCAACCTGCCGCCGGATCAGCTGGCGAAGATGCGAAGCTTGTGGAGCCTGCTGCGGATGTGGATGGAATGGACGTATGCCTGGGAACGGTGGCCCGACTTCCACACCGCGACGGGCGAACGACGCTCAAAACCGACAGGAAACGCAACTGCCGAAGGATCCTGACCCGCAGCCTGCGTTTTTTACGCATTATGACGGGCGTGCCGCCAGAAATTCCGATTGTTCCTGGAACAATTTGGATTTTCAAAGCGTCTCAAAACATGGGCCGGCAACTGTCAGGGCGAGCGGGCCACCTTGATATTTCTGCCAAGGGAAGTGCGGGCCGTGTTTCCAGAGGAAGGGCCGCCAAGAACTCTGGTGACGCGACTGACAGGGGCGTTTGCATTTGCGAACGCTCCTGTCGTTGCGTAAACTGAGATTTCATCATCACTTCAGCGCATCTCCAAGTAGTTCCTTCAGTTATCCGAGCCGGTTCTCGTTCTGACGAGATAACAGTCGCGTTCAGAAAGCTAAGTCTATGGCAGAATTCAGAGCAGCCTGGGGGATCGACATTGGTCAATCCGCTCTCAAGGCCATCAAGATTCGACGTGTCGCCGGAACCGACCAGATTGTGGCCGAAGCCTTCGACTACATTCAGTATCCGAAAATCCTCAGCCAGCCGGATGCCATCCCGGACGAGATCGTTCCGCAGGCGATGGAGACATTCCTGTCCCGGAACGACTTGAAAGGGGACGCTGTCGCCATCGGAGTTCCCGGGCAGTCTGCGCTCGCCCGCTTCATTCAGCTTCCCCCTGTTGAGTCCAGCAAGCTGCACGAGATCGTGAAATACGAAGCTCGCCAGCAGATTCCGTTCGCGCTGGAAGACGTGATCTGGGACTATCAGCCGCTGGGAGCAGGAGCAGAAGAAGGTGGATTCCTGCTGGACGCCGAGGTCGGTCTCTTCGCTATGAAGAAGGACCAGATCCAGCAGCAGATGAAACCGTATAACAATGCCAAAGTCGAAATCGAGCTGATTCAGATCGCTCCTTTGGCGCTGTACAACGTCCTGAGTCTGGACGAAATGGGGATTCGCCGTGATTCAGCCGGTGAGCCAGGCAACGACTATTACATCGTCCTGGACATGGGCTGTGACAACACGACACTCATGGTCTCCAATGGATACAAGATCTGGATCCGCAACGTCCCGATTGGTGGAAATCATTTCACCCGCGCTCTGACGAAGGAGATGAAACTCAGCTTCGCCAAGGCGGAACACCTGAAGTGCAACGCAACCAAGTCGCCTGACCCCCGCGCGGTGTTCCAGGCTCTGCGTCCCGTCTTCAATGACTATGTCGCAGAAATTCAGCGTTCGATCGGCTACTTCTCGAGCGTCAACCGGTCCGCCAAAGTGGTGAAGGTGGTCGGGCTCGGAAACGGATTCAAACTCGCTGGTCTGCAGAAATTCCTGCAGCAGAATCTGCAATACGAGGTCGATCGTCCGGACACGTTCCGGGCTTTGAGCGGCGATTCGGTGATCAACTCGCCGCTGTTCTCCGAGAACGTTCTGAGCTTTGCAGTCCCCTACGGGCTCGCCCTGCAGGGACTGGAACTGACTCGCATTCGCACGTCACTGCTGCCGCCGGAAATCACCGCGGCCCGCAGGATCCGGAAGAAGAAGCCATGGGCCGTGGCCACCGCTGCCACTCTTCTGGCCGGCCTGTCCCTCTCCACGATCGGTAACGCATTCTCTTACAAATCCGTCAATACGCCGGAGTTCAAGAAGGCGGAAGATGAGGCGACGGGGTTCGGGACAGAAGTCAGTAACTTCAAATCGAACTACGCAACGCAGGAAACCAATAACAGCGCCATCAAGGCCAAGCTGGATGAACTGACGGAAGGTCGCCGGGACTTTGCCTGGATGGAGCTGTTCAACGCGGTTCTCGACTGCCTGCCACGCGACCCGGCCGAAGTCGAAATTCCGCTGGAAGAAATCGGGCGGAAGAACCTGATTTCGTTGACTCAGTTCTCCTCGGAACGCATGAACGACCGCTCAACCTGGTATGGCACGTTGACGGATCCGCAGAAGCAGCTGATGTTGCCTGCGGACCGTGAAACGGGCCCGACTGGTCCCGGCTATATCGTCACTCTGCGGGGGTACACGTATCATCAGGACCCAGACAATCCCCAGGAGCCGGGGGTTCTCTACGTCATCAATCACTTCCTGAAGAACCTTCAGAAGAGAACAGTGAAGCCCGCAGATTTCAAAGAGCGGGATGTCACCCGGATGGGAATTTCCCACGCCACGATCGTGGACCACAGCCAGAAGGTTGAGCTCTACAATCCGGTCGAACGTGAAAAGGCAGCGGCCGCCCGTGTGATTCGCCCCAACACGCCCGGCATGAATAATCCCATGGGCGATTTCCCCACTCCAGGCAATTTCCCCGGACGGTCTCCGGGCAATCCGATGGGGAATCCCGCCGATCCTGCGAACGCCAAGGAACTGCAACGCACGGATTTCGTGATTCAGTTCGCGTTTGCCCCGATCCCCCCGGCCGACCGAATCGCAGCCGATGTCGCTGCTGCGGAGGCGGCTGCTGCTGCCGCGGCGAATCCGGAATCGGCCGACGAATCGACACCCCCAGCGCCGTAAAATCCTGAAGCTGTTTGAACATCAGTGACTCCGAAGTTTTTTGAAAGCAACGTCCCATGGACAAGCTGCAACCGGTTATCCGCCATCACTTCTGGATTCTCGTTGGACTGGTCGTTCCGCTGGTTCTGTACGGGTATTACTCGGCGAACGGATCGCTGACAGCTGCGACGGCAGAGCGAGAAAAGACTCTGGCTGGGGTCAAAAGCGGTGTCTCGTCCGGGAACGAACCGAACGAGAATTACGTCAAGAATCTCGAACATATCAACAAGTTTCTCGAAGCATCCGTACAGGATGCCATCGTGGATCTGTGGCGAAAACAGAAGGAGCGGATGACGTGGCCGCCGCAGGTGGCCTCACGTGTTCCTGAAGAATTCATGACTGATTTCGAGCAGCAGGTTCCACTGACCTACAAAGGTCTTTATCCCGGTCTGATCCGAAAGCTGCAGGCCCGTGCTCAGCCTGTCGAGCCGGTCCTGGCGGAAGGGACGACACCAGGAATCGGAACGGCCCCCGGCATCGGCGCCATCAATCCCAATGGTCGCCCCGTCCCGGGAAGACCCGCTCCGGTTCGCTCGAACCAGAAACTCATCCTCGCTGCGATGGTTCCACATGCGGTGTTTGATTCCTTCGGTCTGACGTCCCAGGAAATGTGGGATGCCCAGATCGACATCTGGATGACGGAAATCCTGATCGATGCCATCGTCAAGATGAATGAAGACAAAGAGTCCATCTCCGAAGCGGTCATTCGTCGCGTGGATTTGATCGAACTCATGGGAGGATCCGGAGAACCCAAAACCAAGGACAGTGCTTCCGAAGGAGGCATGGGGGGCGGGCCCGGTGGTGGAATGGACATGATGATGTCCGGAATGGGTGGAGGACGCGGGGCAGCCAATATTCCGACCGGCATTGCCTTTAGTCCCGAGGAAGAATTCGGACCTGCCCTCGAAGGTGGAGGTGAAGGGGGCATGGGGATGGGAATGATGTCCATGGAATCCGGAGGCGCCGCTCCGACTCCTCCCAAGCGATACATCAAAGAGAGTGAAGAAGCTCCGTTCCTCGAGCGTGGTTTCTATCTGTCAGTCATCATCCAGCAAACCAAGATCGCCGATTTCATCACGACGCTGGCCAACTCCGACTGGCCCGTACAAGTCCGCCGGTTTCAGGTGGGTGTGAATCCGTATGCCACCGAAAGTGCGAACATCACTCAGGGAGGTTTCGGTCCTGAAGGGATGGGAGGGATCGGTATGGGAATGGGCATGGGCCGGACTCCCGTGCGGGCTCCGATGTCGACTGGACGCGGCGGCATGGGCGGGCGCGGCGGCATGGGGCCCGGGTTCGGGGCAGGAAACACGACAGCCACCCAGCTTCCAAATCCATATGCCGACAACCTCCCGGAGTTCGCCTTGGCGTCGCTGAACCACCCGGATCTGGTGCAGCTTGACCTGTGCGGCGTGATCACGATGTACAAGCAGCCGAAGGAAGCATTGGCTGCTGTGGAAGCCCGCAAGGCTGCGGAAAAAGAAGCTGCCAGCGCCGGAAGCACGCAGACGACAACCCCGGACGGGCTCCCCGCCGAGGAAGTCCCAGCGACCGAAGAAGCCGATTCGGAAACAGATCCGGAAGCAATGCCGGCCGATCCTTCAGCTGAGGTTGAGATCTTCGAAGAAGAGACTCTGGAATCTCCGGAGACCAGTGAAGCCATGCCGACGGAAGAGCCCGGTCCGGATTCGGAACCGACCACAGATCCCGAATCGTCCACTCCCTCCGAACCCGGTGATGAGACAGCACCGACTCCGGAACAGTAGCGACGGTTCTCCAATCACCGAATCATTTCCGCAGCAAACAAATTCAGTTCATCGATTCGCGACGAGGTTCCCAATGGCCAAAATGAACGTCAAAAAACTGGCTGCCGATCACGCCGAAAAGTTCGTTTTTGGAGTGTTCGCGCTGATCGTCGTCATGGCCCTGGCCGGCACGAACTGGACCCCGTACGAGGGGACTCCCCGGGAGATCACGCAGAGGGTGATCGAAGGGAAAAAGAAGCTGAAGGCCAACACCTGGCCTGAAGAGGAAATGGCAAAGTACAAGATCGCGGATGAAGCGGCGCCGGCCAACATCGTCTACGACCGCCTGCGGAAGGAGTACAGCCCATCGCTGGTCGAAATGTCGGGACGGATGGTGGTCGATCCGTTCAAGGGGAACGAACCTGTCACCGAACCGATCCTGAAGCCGGCGGAAGAGCTGATTGCCAGCTCTGCCAGGGTCTTTATCAACATGTTCGATGAATCCAAAATGACTCCCGAAACCGAACAGGAGTCGATGCTGGCGGAGAAGGACGTTGACGACGACAGCGATCGCCCGGATGAACTGCGTCGAAATGCCAACACTGCTGCCAGTGGAATGCCCGGCATGGCGGGCATGGAAGGCCCCCGCAGCTACGGGGCAATGCAGTTCGAAGCCATGATGACCGCCCCCGGCGGGCCTTTGTCGGGTGGGGCCTTGTCGGGCGAGCCCGGAATGTCGGGACCAGAAGTTCAGACTCTCAAGGGCGAAGGGTATCACTTCGTCTCTGTCCGGGCCGTCTTCCCGCTGCGGGAGCAGATCACTCATTACGCTGAAGCCATCAACAAGTCGTTCCACTACGCAGCGGCGACCTTCGACATCCGCGACTTCGAACTCGAACGTCAGACGGCTCAGCCTGGAGACGATCCGTGGTCCGGCCCGTGGGAACCGGTCGACATGAAGATGGCGGAAGACATCCTCTCAAAGGCAGATGGATTCGATGCGGAAGTGGTCAATCCGATGATCACCAATGCCGTGATCACAATGCCCTTGCCGATGCGAATTTCCGGACGATGGGACAAACAGGCGACCCATCCGCGAATTGAAAAGTTCACCCTCAGTGATTCACAGATCGCTCTGGAAGCAGAAATGCAGAGAAAACTGCTTCAGGAAGCAGTCAATCAGCAGAAGGAAATGGACGCAAGCACCGTCAAACGAGGTGGATTTTCCCGTCTTACACTCGACCCGCGCCAGTTGAATCAGGACATGCTGGGGGTGGGGATGTTTGAAAGTCCCGGAATGGGCGCGATGGGTCGGGGACCAATGGGAGGAGCACTGTCGGGCTCCATGGGGATGGGCGGACCAGGCGGAATGCCGGGTGCAACCAACCGTACTCGCGGGAATACCGCGACCGTCGATCCGGTTCAGAAGTTGATTTCCGACATGGCCAAGGGGGCCACGAACAAAACCGAAGAAGAAGAACGCATCCGGAAGTGGATTCAGTCGCTGGTCTCCGCGGAAGGGGAACTGCTGCTGTTCCGTTATCTGGACTTCAACGTTGAACCCGGCAAGACCTACCGCTACCGCGTCCGTTTCATTCTCGCCAATCCAAACTACGGCAAGCGCATTGCTGACGCTGGTGGTCTGAACCACGTGGTGGAGGGGGAGACCCGCGAAACGCCTTGGAGCAACGTGACCCGTCCGGTTACGGTGGAAAAGGATGTGAAGTACTTCCTCACGGAAATTCGCGAACAGTCCTCGCGAGTTCTTCCCACCGTTTACCTCGACGTCTATGAATGGGCTCAGCAGCACGGAACCGTGATCAATGCCCTGCTGGACCTCCGCTTCGGACAGCAGATGAAACAGGAGAAAGAAACTCTGGTGATCGATCCGGCCAAGATGATCAACGGAAAGCAGAAGTTTGAATTCAAGGCGACGGACTTTCTCGTGGACGCAACCGAAGACATGAAAATCGACGAAGCATTCCACGAGAATGTGGATGACGGAACCGGAATCAAACTCCCGGTGGGAACCAGAGGCCGACTTCCCAACACCCCCAAGGTGCTGATGGCCAGCGTGGATCACGAACTGAAGTACCTCAATCCAGACCGGGTCAGAAAAGAACACAAGTCTCAGAAGGATTACGTGAAACTTCAGACTGAGCTGTTCGAATACCTGAAGACCCCGGAAACGAATGCTGGCGATGGAGCCCTGGCGGAACTGGGGCTGCTCGGCTCCGAAGGCCCAGCCATGAGCCAGGGCCCCAAAGGACGCGGCCCGCGGAGTCAGCTGCGCGTGCGGAGCGAGGCCACCAGCCAGGGCCCCCCGGGGATGGGAGGCAAGCCGGTCCCCGGACGTAGCCCCCGACCATAACCCTGTGTGAGAGTTCCAACAAATGATTGCCACCGTTTACGCGGTGGCAATTTTTTTTGCCTACTGCCCGGGACCGGTCGCCGGGATCAGTCATCCGTTTTGCTTGTTGCCCTCAGACTGGCCAGTCGAGGCGGTAAATACCCTGTCGAGCCATTCCGCAGATCGCCCAGGCCCCGAACGGATCGCAGATCAGATCAGCGATGTCGTCGTCCACCTGCGTGCTCCAGAGCATCTCTCCGCCTGCATTCAACCAGTACAGGGATCGCTCGATCGTCGCTGCCACCAGTCGACCGGGTTCGTAACTGGCATCAATGCGATGAACCGTCCCCTCGAGGACATAAGATCCCACAGCAGCTCCGTCACCATCAAAGGTCTGGATCCCGTGACCGAAGCTCGCCAGATAAAGCAGATCGCCGTCTCCCGTCAGACAGAGTCGTCCGACATTGGACCAGTTTGTCTGCTGCCAGATCGGAGCGCCGGCCAGATTGAAACAGCAGATCAGGCCGTGTTCGGCTGCTCCAAAGAGAATCGCTTCACTCGTGCAGAACCGGAGAAAGGCCAGAGGGCGTAGCGTTTCAAACTGGGCGATGCGGCGTTTGCGTTCGTTGTAGATCAGGGTCGTCCCGTTGGCGAGCGAGACAGCCAGATGATTCCCGTAAGGAGAAACCGCCACGCTCAGACAGACGTCAGGAAGATTGATCTTCTGAATGACCTGCAGATCACGCCCCAGTCGCAATACGACATCGTCTCCGACGATCGCCGCGCCGCGGGACCCGTCATCACTCCAGCTCAGCCCGACAATTGAGTCCGGCAGGTCCGCGACGGCGACCACCTTTCCGAAAGGATCAATCCGCGTGATCTGCTGAGAATCGCTCGCTGCAAACAGATCGCCTGCTTCGCGGCTGTAGGCCAGGCTCGTGAGTGTCCCGGAAACGGGGACATGCCATTTCACGTCCGGTCCACTTCCGCCGGGAGGAAGCCAGGCGGGAATCCGTTCCGGAGGTGAATGGGCCATGGCAGTCATTTCAGAGCTGGATCAATGAAAAAACTCGTGAACCGGAAAGTCCGATTCACGAGTGGATGATCATATCAGTTCGTGGGAAACGATGCCTAATTCTTTGTGAAATCGAGTCCTTGAATCTGTCGCAGAGCTTCCCGAAGGTCCGGGTCGTTCTCCAGATCGACTTCGCCGAGGACGCGGTTCTCCGGTCCGTTCTGCACAACGACGTCAGGCTGGAGTCCGATCTTTCCCCATGTGTTGCCGCGTGGCGAGTAGAACTTGGCGGTGGTCAGTCGGATGGCTGTGGAGTACCGCGAATCGAAGATCGACTGAACGCTCCACTTCCCGAAGGATGTTCGGCCGACGATGGTTCCTCGCTGATGATCGCGAATCGCACCGGCGACGATCTCGCTGGCACTGGCACTGTTTTCATCAATCAGGAGCACCAGTGGAATGTTCCAGGTCCCCGGACGGTGGGCGGTGTACGTCATGTTCTGATCACTGGCCCGGCCGCGAGTGGAGACGATCACCCCTTCTTCCAGGAACCGGTCCAGCACTTCGATGGCAGCTGTCAGCAGTCCACCCGGATTCTCACGCAGGTCCCAGATCAGCGAACGCATTCCCTGCTTGTTCAGATCGTTGAGGGCCTGATCCATCTCGGCCACGGTGCTCTGCTGGAACCCGGTCATCTGGATGTATCCGATGCCGCGTGTGGAGTCGATAATCTTGTAGACGGGGATGCTGCGAACTTTGACTTCACGCCGGTTGCAGCTGACCTGAAAGGTTGCGGTGTCTTTGCGTGAGACTTCCAGATTCACGCGGGAGCCTGCTTTTCCAGCCAGCAACCCGGCCGCTTCTTCCGTGGAGAAGTTGCGAACGTCTTTGCCGTCGACAGCGGTGATGTAGTCGCCCCGTCGCAAGCCCGCTTCAGCAGCTGGACTTTCCGGAAGGACTTGTGCCAGACTCATTCCCTTGCCCGCTTCGGCGTCCATGACAATCCCGATTCCGACGAACTCCCCTTTGATGTTTCCAAAGAGATCCTGCTTCTTTCCGGGGCTGAGCACGTTGGAGTAGTCATCCAGGCAATTGCAGGCACCGAATACGTATTCCATCACGACGGCACCGTTTTCCAGGCCGACGCTCTGTCGGCAGAGATCGCAGACTTCCGAGACCAGCTGACGGGCGCCCGCCTGACCGGAGACCTGTTTGTTCCAGTACTTTTCGTAGAGATCGCGACGCAGCTTCTGAATCCGCTCGCTGGGAGCACCGAACAGGTTTTCTTCGAGGAATCGATCGTTGCCGAGGGCCAGCCACAGACTCTCCGTCCCGTGTGCGACGATGGAGGTGGTGTTGATCGGATCGACGTAGTACGTCTGCACGTTGTTGAGCACATCGTCATACAGGGCGAGGGCCACGTCGCGAGACATCGGTTTGAGGGTGGTGAGGAACGTCGCGTCCGTGTAACGGCGAGCCACCGAGAACTGGAACTGGGAACGACGCAGCCCGCGGCTGAGCGCCTCCTGATCCGGCCACTGCTTGACCGCTTTCTTGTAGACCGAAACGGCTTCTTTCCAGTTTCGCTGTTCTTCGAACCGGGTTCCGCTGGCCAGTGCCGCCTGTGCGTCGGTCAGTTCCTCAGCAACGAGGACTCCCGCACTCAGGGTACACCACAGTCCAAAACAAATGGCGATTCTGAAGACGTTTCTGAATCGATCCTTGATGGTCGTCAAATCCATTCTGCTCCCCTTCACTGGCAGCTGGTGGACACTTCAAGCCGACCCTCCCTGCAAATAGCTCCCGGACATCGCGGAGCAGACGTCTTCGTCCTGTTGAAGTCGTTGTTTCAACCTACTTCACGATGCCATGGTGGGCAAAAGAGCACAAGCCCCTAACTTGATGAAAAAATGATTCACCGGTCGTTTTTGAGAAAACAAATGCGGTGGAACCGCCTGCGGCCCCTTTACTAAAAAGCGAAGCGGGACCCTTCAGGCAAAACACGCAAGAAATGGCAGAAATTCCTTCGAGAGAACCGGAATATCCCCACCCCCCAACAGCAGCAAATTCACTTCAATCAGCACAGCAAGCAAAACCGATGAAACAGGCTTTTTGACCACTCTGAATGCCCGATTTTCAGGCAGCATGTCGCCAACAGGGATTGGCCCGCCGCCCGACAGCAGGGACAGATGAAATCCCTCCCGTCCAACGAAAACGACCCCGAAAGCGCGAACGCCTTCGGGGTCATCAATACCGCTTTCAAATTGTCGTCAGGTCCGCTTACGCCTGCCGGGCGTAACGCTTCCCACGGCTCCCGTTTCCACCCTGGCCCCGACTGGCAGCACCGCCCGTACCGGAGCCCGAACCACCTGGGCCACGTGAGCGCCGACGCTGGCCGCTACGTTGACCGGATTTTGCTCCCCCTGGGGATTTCCCGCGAGTCTGTCCGGCTCCTGCAGGGAAACGATCCGGAAAATCCGGATGAACCGGGACGGAACGTCGAATCAGCTTCTCGATCGCCCGCAGCTGGCCCCGCTCAGTCGCATCACACAACGTATAGGCGATGCCGCTGGCACCTGCCCGACCGGTGCGACCGATACGATGCACGTAAGACTCCGGTTCGACAGGAAGATCGTAGTTCACGACGTGTGTCAGACCTTCGACATCGAGTCCTCGAGCTGCCAGATCGGTCGCAACCAGGACGTTCAACTTCTCCGATTTGAACATCTCCAGCGTGCGGGTCCGGGCGTTCTGCGACTTGTTGCCGTGGATGGCTTCCGCCTTAATTCCGTGCAGCGACAGCTGACGGGCGAGTCGGTCGGCTCCGCGCTTCGTGCGGGTGAAAATCAACGCCTTCCCGACGGTGGAACCCTGCAAAATGCTGTCGAGCAGCGGGCCCTTGTCCGGCGTGGAAACAAACAGCACCTGCTGTTCGATCAGTTCCACAGTGGAGGACTGGGGTGCCACTTCGACTTTCACAGGGTCAGTCAGTAGGCTCTGTGCGAGTTCCGCCACTTTCCCAGGCAGAGTCGCGGAAAAGAACAGGGAGTGACGTTCTTTGGGGAGCCGGGCAATGATCCGTTTCAGGTCGGGCAGAAAGCCCATGTCCAGCATCCGGTCAGCTTCGTCGAGGACGAAGGTTTTCAGCTGGTCCAGATGAATATACCCCTGATTGATCAGGTCGAGCAGTCGGCCCGGGGTGGCGACCAGCACGTGCACGCCGCGACTCAGCGACTGCACCTGGCGTCCCTGGCCAACCCCGCCGAAGATCACAGTCGTGCGAACTTTCAGGAATCGACCATAGGTCAGAAAACTTTCACCAATCTGCGAAGCGAGTTCGCGCGTCGGAGCGAGAATGAGCACCTGAGGACGGTTGGGAATGGATCGTTGCCGGTCGACACCGAGTCGGTTCAGGATCGGCAGCGCGAATGCAGCGGTTTTTCCGGTTCCGGTCTGGGCACATCCGAGCAGGTCACGGCCGTCGAGCAGATGAGGGATCGACTGAGCCTGAATGGGGGTGGGCGTGGTGTAATCCACTTCAGCCAGTGCCTGATGGATTTCGGGGAGCAGATTCAAATCAGCAAACAAGGTGGGTTTCAAGTCAACACTTTCAAAGACAATCGGAGCATGACGACAGAACATCTCGACACGAGTCGGAGTCCGGGCCAGCTGAACGGTGGAGAACTTCCTGAAGCGAAATAACGCAACGGAAGCGGGCCAGGCGGGTTTCCACGTCAGAATCGACACAGCAGGCTGTGATCGGCTTCTGAGTACGGCGTCTCACCGCGAATGCCCAGCCCTGGGAATCTCGCAATTTGACGTAAACGCCATCATCACCAACATCGACGATGAAATGTGTGCGTTTAGTAATGGGCCGCAAAAATTAGAATTTTCGACAAGCTGCCTCTGATTGAGCTGTCGAAGAGTTCGCGAAATTTCGCGGCGGTTGGGCCATTTCGCGGCAAGAAACGAATGAGCGCTCCAACCGAGTCGAGGCCGAAAGCGGAACAAAACCGAGTTGTTTCCGCTTGCTTGGTCTGCAGAAGTGTATCGGCAGTCTCGAGCTCCGGCAAGGCGGGTTTCCGGCGAGAATTTTCTGGAACACCTCGCGCAGCAGTTTCGAGTCCCCGTTCAAGTGAACTCGCTCCCGATCCACATTCAGTCGACCTGCAATCCGGACGTTAGACTTTCGTCAGCTGATCTACTCGCTTTTGCGATACAACGGATTGGAGTGCAGAGTTAATGGATCGACCTTCAGCATTCCTTCCGGGCCTGTTGTCATCGCCAGAATGCACGAGGCGGAATTTCCTTTCGCCGAATACAGGTCGATTGATGCCACCTCCTGGTCGGGATGCGGAATTTCGATCTCCGTAATGAAGAAATGCAGCTGCCGGGGCGGTTCCGCCTTCCACATTGAGTTGATCCCGGTCCAGACCTGTTGCGATTTTGGATCTCCCAGATCCTCAGGATCGTCGTCGTAGCGGTACCAGTCACGCACGTGGGTCCCGTATTCGAGAACCCGTTCATGGCTGGTCCCGTCGGCATAACGCAAGACAAGGCGCACGACCGGAGCCGCTTCTTCAGACCGATGGAACGTGGCGTGATACAGATACAGCGTCGAGAAATTTCGACCGACCCGAATCCCTTCCAACTGCTCCGGGAAGACCAGCCCGGTCTTCGCGTTCGCGCCTCCCCACAGGCAGATCATTCCCCCAATTTCGAGCGGAATGTTTCCAAGCACCTGATGCCCACGCGGAACGTCCCGCCAGGGGTACGACTGCATCGAGTCGAACTTCGCAGCGGAAGTCTGATAGTAACTCGTCAGATCGATCGGCAGGACCGCTTCTTCGGGCGATTCGGCCCGGACTTCAGAATTGAGGGACATCAGCCCCAGACTGAGCATCAGGCCCAGGACAACGGTCCCCGAAAAGAGTGTCACGTTTCGTTCAAATCGAAACATCGAAGATGCTCCTGATCTCGTGGCCCTGAAAACTGACAACACCGACAATACACCCGCGTCGAACCTGCTGTCCAGTTCGGTGGCCACACCCGAGCATCAAGCGCCGATCAAACGACGCTCCTCCATGAGATTCCCTCTATGATTCCAATTGTTCCAGTTCCGCCTGCAGTTCAATCCAGCGGTCTTCGGAGGCGGTCAGTTCATCACTGACCTTGGCGAATTCTTCATACAGATCGACTGCCCGCTGTGGATCGGTTTCCGTCTCCATCTGGCTGCTGAGTTCTTTTTTCCGCTCATCCAGCCGGGCGATCGCCTTTTCGAGATTCACCTTTTCTTTTCGAACGGTGCGTTCATCCCGTTGAGCCGTTTGAGCGGCAGTCTTCTTGACGCTTTTCGCAGCTGTGGATGGCATGGGTGCTGCGCGGCCCTTGCTGGCTGCCAGTTCGCGTTCACCCTCTTCAATCTCTTTGTTGACCGAGTACAGGTACGCTTCGTAATCCCCGCCGTAATTTCGCGCGTGGCCGTCGCGGACTTCGACAATACACGTAGCGACATTCTTCATGAAATGCCGATCGTGACTGGTGAAGAGCACCGTTCCCTTGTAGTTCAACAGGGCCTGCGTCAGAGACTCGACCGTTTCCACATCGAGATGGTTTCCCGGTTCGTCGAGAACCAGAATGTTGTAAGTTCCGAGCAGAAGACCAGCCATGCACAGACGGGCACGCTCCCCTCCGGAAAGGACAGAGATCTTCTTCTTGGTGTGTCCGCCACGAAACAGGAGTGCCCCCGCTCCGGCCAGCAGTTCCTGCGTTGTCGTGCCGGGTTTGGCGACGTAGTCCAGATATTCGAGCACCGTCTGATTGGGAGGAAGGCTCGTATAGACATGCTGGGCGTAGACCCCGATCTCGCATCCGTAACCCCACTTCACCTCACCGGAAAGTGGTTTGAGGGAATCGACCAGCGTGCGCAGGAGAGTCGTTTTCCCTTGACCGTTGTCTCCCACAATCGCGGCCCGCTGGCCGTGATCGATCTCCAGATTGATCCCCTTGGCAATCACGTGATCGCCATAGCCGATCGAAACCTCCTTGCAGCGGACGGCCGGCCCCTGACGGGGTTCGACCCGCGGAGCTCGCATGTGCGCAGTGGGATCATCACTGGCAATCTCGACGGTCTGCAGTTTCTCGAGCTGCTTCTCTTTAGACTTGGCACGGGTGGCTGTGCTGGCCCGGGCCTTGTTCTTGTCGATGAACTTCTGCAGATGTTTCTGCTTGGCAATGATGGCCTGATTGGCCCGTTCATCGTGTTCGCGCCGATCAGCCTGATACTGCAGGAAGCCTTCAATCGGCCCGGGGTACATCGTCAACTTGCCGCGTGTCAGATCGAGGGTATGCGTGCAGGTCGCTCCGAGGAACGCCCGGTCGTGCGAGACGATCAGACACGCCTGATCGAAATGCTTCAGAAAATGCTCCAGCAGAATCTGCGTTCGCAAGTCGAGGAAGTTGGTCGGTTCGTCCAGCAGCAGGAGTCGCGGTTCATGCAGCAGAAGCGCAGCTAGCTTCACGCGGGTCTGCCATCCCCCGGAAAGCTTGGAGACCGGTCCTTCGAGATAGGCTCCCTTCAGTTCGAACTCGCCCGCGACTTCTCCACACTTCCAGTCGGGTTGACCGGAATCGCGCATCAGGAATTCGAGCGCAGATTCCCCCGGCAGAAACGGATCATGCTGGCGAAGGTATCCGACCTGCAGATTCGAAGCCCGGCTGACTTCTCCGCTGTCGAGCTCTTCTTCCCCCAGCAGCACACGCAGCAGAGTCGATTTTCCCGCCCCGTTCCGCCCGACGAATCCGACTTTGACTCCGTCGTAAAGGGTCACCTCAGCTTCGTCGAGGAGAAGTTGATCGCCGTAACTCTTTACAGCGTCTTTAAGTTGAAGCAGCACTGCCATGACAATTCCAATAATCCAATGTTTCCAGCGGAGGATCGTAAGCGGGGGATGTTTCAAGGTAAAGAGCGAGCCCACCACCGGAATCGCGGACATCTCGCTATGGACCGGACATTCTGCCATTCGAAAGCCCAAAGTCGTGACACCTGCATCGGTTTCGACAATCGATCAGATGCCATCGACTGTGAAACCGGGGAGTCGCCAACGTCCGGCAGAATCAGCTTTTCTTGTGAAGCTGCCAGGAGAAACGTCCGAATTCATCTCGCCCGATGGAAAGAGCACAACTAAGCTGACATTCCCTGCAGCTGAAAATCCGCGCTCTCCACGCAGGGAAGGTTCGCACCCGTCTTTCGGACAGGGTGCAACATCACGGATCCAGGAAGTATTCACGAGATGCACGCTCCCCTCGACTCGATCCGTTCCGTCAGCCCGCAAACGCTGAGACCTGCGGAGGTGCGTGATGTCACCATGGTCGAACCCGCTCCGCACGAGCGTACGTCCCAGCCCCCTCCGGCACCGCTGATCCACACGATTGGTGTGACCATCGGGATCGTCCTTCCGTTCGCTGGGCTGATCGCAGCCATGGTGATCAGCTGGCGCAGAGGCTGGCTCGACTGGACTCAACTGGCGATTCTGTTCGTCGGCCAGTTGCTGACAGCTCTGGGGCTGACGCTGGGGTATCACCGGCTGCTGACCCATCGTTCCTTCTCGACCTATCGGTGGGTTCGCGCCTTCTGGATGATGATGGGGGCGCTCGCGCTGCAGAAGTCTCCCGTGGAATGGTGTGCTGCCCATCGCAAACATCACGCCCTCAGTGACAAGCCGGGCGATCCCCATTCGCCTCATGATCATCCTCCGGGATTCATGAATTTCCTGCGAGGGTTCTGGCATGCACATGTCGGCTGGATTTTGACCGGACACATTATCTCGACCGACCACGTGCGGTATGTCCCCGATCTACTGGCAGACCCTGTGGCGATGGCGATTCATCGCACCTGGGAAATTGTCTGGTTCCCGTTGACGTTCATCATCCCCACACTGGTGGCATGGGGGATCACCGGGACAGCGGATGGCGCTTTGCTGGGATTTCTCTGGGGAGGATGTGTCCGGGTCTTTCTGGTTCAGCACATCACATTTTCGGTCAACTCCATCTGCCATCTGTTCGGTCGTCGTGACTACCACTCGAACGATGAATCCCGAAACAACTTTGTGTGCGGAATTCTGAGCGCCGGGGAAGGCTTTCACAACAATCACCATGCGTTCCCGACATCCGCACGACACGGGCTGGAGTGGTGGCAACCGGACTTGACCTGGTACGTCATTCGCCTGATGGAAATGACCGGTCTGGCCTGGGATGTGAAGCTTCCTGCTCCGGAGCTCCTGGAGAGCAAACGACTTCTTCCCGAGAAATCGCCGCGTTAGACCAGTTTGGTCTATCAGGTGCAGGTGATTCAGGATTTCCTCCGCATGCAAGCCCATATTATCGCCTGCGGAACGTGACAGTCCTTTTGGAAAACTGCGATAGAAGGATACGATTTTTTTGAGAATGCTCGCACCCGTAGAGTGCGAGATACAGTCTCCGCACTCTCCGGGTGCGGGAAATCAGCGAACTTTGTCAGAGCCCGTGCCGATTGGTCATCTGACGTTGCGATTTCGAGTATTTTGAAAAAACCGAAATTCCTCTGTCGATTTGCCCCGATTTCATCGACTACTTCAGGAAGTCACTGATGTTTCGCCTGCTGAATCGAGGAACCGATGAAATTCATCTGTCTGGGATTTCTGGATGAGACCGCCTGGGACGCGTTCTCTGCTGAAGAACGTGACCAGCTGATCGAGCAGTGCTTTGCCTACGACGATGAACTCCGGCGTGGAGGACATTTTCTGGGGGGCGAAGCCCTTCAGCATTCCCGCGAAGGTGCCACGGTGAGAATGCAGAACGGCAAGGTGAGCGTGACCGACGGACCCTTCGCTGAGATCAAAGAACATCTGGGAGGGATCCTCTTCCTGGAAGCCCGGGACCTGAATCACGCGATCCAGCTGATGTCGCTGCATCCCGGGGTCCGGATGGGAGGCTTCGAAATTCGTCCTGCAGACGTCGCGTTCTGTGAACTCGCAGCCGCTCGAAAGTCACGCCTGGAAGGTCAGCTCACTCCCTGACAAACTCGAATCGATTTGGTGAGCCGGAGGTGTCAGCATCCGGACCACTTTCAGATCCGCGAAAAACCGTATCAACATCTCGTAGTCAATTGAATTCAGAACGCAAGGAGAAGATTTCATGTTCGCGAAACCTCAGGAACAACATGCCTGGCTGAACAAACTGGTGGGTGAATGGCGATCAGAAATGGAATGCAGCATGGGACCTGATCAGCCTCCTATGAAGCATACGGGCCGGGAAGTTGTCCGATCACTCGGAGGATTGTGGGTGATCTGCGAGGGAACTGCGGAAATGCCTGAAGGAGGCACAGCGGTCAATATCATGACGCTGGGATTTGATCCTGATCAGGGGCGCTATGTTGGGACATTTGTGGCAAGTGTGATGACATACCTGTGGGTCTACAGCGGCGAGGTGGATTCCACCGGCAACTCACTCATTCTGGACACCGTCGGTCCCAGCTTCAGCGGCAGCGGGACAGCCCAGTACAAGGACAGCATCATCTTCGTGAGCGATGACCACCGCATGCTGACCTCGCAGGCCTTGCAGCCGGACGGCACCTGGATGCAGTTTATGACTGCCAACTACTATCGAGTGAAATCGTCCTGAATGTTCTGACTGGATACGTTAACCATGAAATACATGCTGTTGATTTACTCGGATGAAAAGGCGTGGACGGAGGCGGAACGGCAGAAGTGCTTCGACGAGTCCACCGACTTGACGCATGAACTGCATCGCCAAGGTCAATTCGTGGCCGCCTCTCCCCTGCAACCGGTCGCAACCGCCACCAGCGTGCAGCTGCGAAATGGAAAACGGATGGTGACCGACGGACCGTTCGCGGAAACCCGCGAACAGCTGGGAGGCTATTTCATCGTCGACGCTCCGGACCTGAATGCAGCGATCGACATTGCCAGCCGGATCCCCGCTGCCCGGAAGGGAACCGTCGAAATCCGTCCGGTACTGGAGCTGAGCGGACTTCCCACGTGAAGATCCTGTCACGCTTCCCGCTGCTCTTCGATCGTTCCTTTTCAATTTATTGTTATTGCACCACTTCAGGAGTGAAACATGAGAGTCATGGTCCTCGTCAAAGCGAGTCCGGAATCGGAAGCGGGCAAGATGCCGAGTGAAGAGCTGATGACCGCGATGGGAAACTTCAATGAAGAACTCGTGAACGCCGGCATCATGCTCGCGGGCGAGGGCTTCACCCCAGTTCCAAAGGAGCTCGCGTGCTCTTCTCAGGCAAGAACCGAACGGTGACGGATGGCCCGTTCACCGAGACCAAAGAACTGGTCGCTGGCTTCTGGATCTGGAAAGTGAAATCGCTGGAAGAGGCGATCGAGTGGGTGAAACGCTGTCCCAATCCCATGGAGAGTGATTCCGAAATCGAAATCCGGCCCATCTACGAGATGGAGGATTTCGGCGAAGCCTTCACGCCGGAGTTGCGTGAACAGGAAGAACGACTGATTGAAGCCACCAAAAAGCTCCAACACTGATTCCCCTGTCCCCTGTCCCCTGACCCCTGCTTCCTGTCCATGAACTCACCAAGCATCGCCCTGGCTGCCCCCCGTTTCGAAGACGGAAATCACATGCTCCTGGCTGGCCTTAACGGTCGGTTCAATGAGCAGACGCGTCATGAGATCGGCAGCCTGTGGTGGAAATTCGCGCCATACATTGGCAAGGTTCCCAACCAGACGGGGGGCTCCGCTTACGGTGTCTGCTGGAGAACTCATCCGGACTGCAGCTTCGACTACCTGTGCGGCGTCGAGATTACGACAGACGAAGGCCTCCCGGCAGACTTCATCACGGTGGACCTGAAGCCTCAGCGGTATGCGGTCTTCACTCACTCCGAACACGCCCAGCGGCTTCCGGAAACATTTGAAGCAATTTATCAGCGATGGCTCCCTCAATCCGGTTTTCAGCCCGCAGCTGCCCCCGTCTTTGAGCGCTATACGGAAGAATACAACCCCGAAACCGGCATGGGCGGCACCGAAGTCTGGTTGCCGCTCCAAGCCTGACCGTGTCCCCTGACCCCTGGCGCCAACCATGCCCACTCAAATTTTCGTCAACCTCCCGGTCAAAGATCTGAATCGATCCGTGAAGTTCTTCACGCAGCTGGGTTATACGTTCAATCCGCAATTCACGGACGAAACGGCAACCTGTATGATCATTGGCGAGAACATCTACGCCATGCTGCTCACGGAAGAGAGATTCAAGCAGTTCACTCCCAAACCGGTGAGCGACGCCCGGAAGTCGACCGAAGTTCTGGTGGCGGTTTCCTGCGAAAGCCGTGAGCACGTCAAGGAACTGATGGAGAAGGCCATGGCTGCGGGCGCAGGGCACGTCGCCGATCCACAGGATTATGGATTCATGTATCAGCACAGCTACGAAGACCTCGATGGCCACATCTGGGAACTGTTCCACATGGACATGAACGCAATCCCATCCTGAAGGGGGCTGCCCCTCGACAGTGTTGGCCCCGCCGGGCAATCTGGTATCCTGAGAATCCGGTCGATCGCTCCTGTTCGACCAGAATCCGGGATGACAGCATGAGTTCCCCTGCCGATCTTCCATCTCCCGTCGACCAGCCATTCCGTGCGAAAGAGGTGGAACGAGTCGTCGGAGACAGCTGCATTCCGGCGATGGATCTGCTGGCGGTCGAAGAACCGCTCGAGATCCGCATCACCTATGTCCTGCGCGGCCGCCGCCGACAGCGATCCATCTCCGTGACGATGCGGACTCCGGGAAACGATCGGGAACTGGCAGCGGGGTTTCTCTTCACCGAAGGGATCGTCACTTCGCGTCGGGATATTCTGGCGATCATGCCGTGCCGAAACGGAAACCGGATCCGGGTGCATCTCCGCGACAATGTCGATATCGACCCACGAAAACTGAAACGCAACTTCTACACGACCTCCAGCTGTGGGGTCTGCGGCCAGAGTTCGATCGATGCCATTCGCGTCTGCATGACGCACACTCCGGAGAAGTTTTTCCCGACAGTTCCTGCTTCCGTTATCCCCCAACTTCCAGTGAAGCTGCGTGAAGCTCAGGCGGTCTTCGAGCAGACTGGGGGGCTGCATGCGTGCGCCCTGTTCGACTCCACTGGGAATCTGCTGAGCATCCGGGAAGATGTCGGACGGCATAATGCACTGGACAAGCTCATTGGACATCACCTGCTGGCCAACCGCGTTCCGATTCAGGGTTCGATCCTGCTGGTCAGCAGCCGGGCGAGTTTCGAACTGGTGCAGAAAGCAGCTGTGGCGGGAATTCCGATACTGGCTGCTGTCGGGGCCCCCTCGAGCCTGGCGGTGGAACTGGCACAGGAACAAGGGATGACCTTGCTGGGATTCGTACGTCAAAATCGATTTAATATCTACTGTGGGCGGGAGAGAGTCAGCGGACTGACAGGCAACACCTGACCTGCAATGATCCGACGTTCACATCTGCGAAGCGTTTGAGATTTCTTTCAACTCAGATTCGACTTCAACTTGCCGACAGGAAAGCGGAACATGTCGACACATAACAATTATCGCGCCGAGCCTCAGCCGGACCCGGACGTTCCTGCAGCTCCGCCGGAAGATCATCTGATCCTGACCTCGCATGGAACCATTCATCTCGAAGTTCCGACGCACCCCATTCCACTCAGACAGCACGCACCGGAAAAGAAAGCGACCGGACTGCCGGCTGTCCTGCACAGCTTTCAATTCGCATGGAGCGAAGCAGGACTGGTGCGAGGTACGCTTCCGCTGCTGCAGCTCAATCAGAAAGATGGCTTCGATTGCGCCGGCTGCGCCTGGCCGGATCCGGATGGACATCGTTCTGCATTCGACTTCTGCGAGAACGGCGCGAAGGCCACTGCTCATGAATCGGACCAGCGGCGCATCACCGCGGAGTTCTTCGCACAGCACTCGGTGGAAGAGCTCTCGCGAGAATCCGATTACTGGCTCGAACAGCAAGGTCGCCTGACCCAGCCTGTGCTGCTCCGGGAAGGAGCGACTCACTACGAACCGGTCACATGGGAGGAAGCGTATTCGCTTATCGGGGAAAAGCTCCGCAGCCTGAACAGTCCGCATGAAGCGGTCTTCTACACATCCGGCAAGGCAACGAATGAAGCGGCCTTTGCCTATCAACTCTTCGTCCGTCAGCTCGGGACCAACAACCTGCCCGACTGCTCCAACATGTGCCACGAGTCCAGCGGGGCCGCACTAACCAAGACCTTCGGATTCGGCAAAGGGACCGTCAAACTCGACGACTTCCCCAAGGCCCAGCTGGTCTTGGTGGTCGGCCAGAATCCCGGGACCAATCATCCGCGACAGCTCTCCGCGTTGCAGGCTGCCAAACGAGCTGGGGCGAAGATTATCTCCATCAATCCGCTGCCCGAAGCGGGACTGCTTTCGTTCATGAATCCACAGGAACCCCTTGGTCTTCTGGGAGTCGGCACGAAGCTGACGGACCTGTTCCTGCAGGTCCGCATCAATGGCGACATCCCCCTCTTCAAGGGCTTCCTCAAATACCTCGTCGAAGCTGACGACCGCGAACGTGGGTCGGCGATCAACTGGGACTACATCAATCAGCATACGACCGGCGTGGAGGAACTGCTCGCAGACGTTCGGGCAGCGAACTGGGATGATCTGGTACAAGGCTCCGGCATTCCGCGTGAGCAGATCGAAACCGCTGCCGAGTGGATTCGCACGAACGATCGGATCATCCTCTGCTGGTGTCTGGGAGTCACCCAGCACAACAACGGCACCCAGACGGTTCAGGAGATGATGAACCTGCTGATGCTGCGAGGGGCGATCGCGAAGCCGGGAGCGGGCCCCTGCTGTGTGCGAGGTCATTCCAACGTGCAGGGCGACCGGACCATGGGGGTTTGGGAACGTCCGACTCCGGCGTTCCTGGATCGAATGAAAGACGCCTTCAACTTCGAACCGCCACGCGAGCCCGGCTACGACGCTCAGGAAGCGGTGATGGCGATGCACGAAAACAAGGTTCGGGTTTTCGTTTCGCTCGGCGGAAACTTTCTGATGGCACTCTCGGACACACGCTTCACAGCCCGCGCGTTGCGTAATGTGGATCTCATGGTCCGCATCGGAACCAAGTTGAACCGGGCTGATCTGGTGGTGGGTGGTCAGTCGCTGATCCTCCCCTGCCTGGGTCGAACCGAGGTGGATGTCCGCCCGGCCGTCAATGGTCAGCCAGCGCGTGAGCAGTTCACCAGCACGGAAAACTCCATGGGTGTGGTGCAATGGTCGCGCGGGCGATTCGCTCCCGCTTCAGACGAACTGCGGGGCGAGGTGGAAATCATCTGCCGGATGGCACACGCCACGCTGCGGGATCGCACGACGGTCGACTGGCTGGCCTGGGCCAACGACTACGATCTTGTTCGCGACGGAGTCTCGAAAGCGATCCCCGGTTTTGAAAACTACAACCACGACGTCCGTCAGCCGGGGGGCTTTTATCTCCCCAATCCTCCCCGCGAAAACGTTTATCCGACTCCCACAGGCAAAGCGACGTTCACCGTCAATCCGCTCCCGCAACTGGAGCTGGAAGCGGATCAGCTGGCGATGACCACCATCCGCAGCCACGACCAGTTCAACACCACGATTTACGGCCTGCATGATCGATATCGCGGTCTGCACTACGAACGCCGGGTCGTCATGATGAACATCGAAGACATCCGGCGAAGAGGACTCAAACCGAAGCAGAAAGTGGACGTCACCAGCCACTACGCGGGTCAGGAGCGGACGGTGAAAAGCTTCGTTGTCGTCGAGTATCCGATTCCTGTCGGAAACGCAGCGATGTACTACCCGGAAGCAAATGTGCTGGTGCCGATCGCGAGTACCGATTCCGTCAGCAACTGCCCGTCGTTCAAGAGCACGCCCATTACCGTGAAGCCCGCGGCTGAATAAGTCCGCGGGTCTTCTGTCGTGACCTGACTGGTTTATTGAGACAGGACCCGGTGCAGGTGTGCGGGCAGTTCTGCGTCCGTCACTTCCGACTGTGTCCCGGTCTCAAGGTCTTTGACCGTCCAGACTCCCCGTTCGAACTCCTGCGAACCCGCAATGACAGCGGCGCGGAAGTGTTTGCGGTTCGCGTACTGCAACTGCTTCTGCAGCTTGCGGGCCATCGGGTAAATCTCGGTCGAAATGCCTGATCTTCGCAGCGTCCGGCCCAGGCGCATGTAATCGCCCAGCCGGGTTTCATCGAACATCGTAATGAGGACCTGACCAGTCTGGGTGACCGACTGAATCAGCCCCAGTTCTTCCATTGCTGCCAGCAGGCGATCCAGTCCCAGACTTGCTCCGACCCCGGGGAGTTTCTCTTTGGTGAAGAGCCCCGCCAGATTGTCGTAGCGTCCCCCTGAACAGACGCTGCCGATTCCCGGCAGGTCGGTCAGGAACGTTTCGTAGATCATGCCGGTGTAGTAATCGAGGCCACGGGCGATGGAGACGTCCAGTGCCACCCGATCTTCATTGATCCCTGCAGTCCGGCAGACGGCAAACAGCTCCCGCAACTTGGCGACGCCGTCCATGCCCCGTTCGTTGCCGTCGAGGATGGCTTCGACCTGCGTCAGGATTTCATCCGGTGTTCCGGACAGCGCAGCGAAATCCAGAACCTGAGCAGCGACCGCTACATCGATTCCGACTGTCTGCGTCATCTCTTCAATGACTTTCTCGCGGCCGATCTTGGGGAGTTTGTCGAGCGCTCGAAGGACCCGTGCAGACTGTTCGAGGAGACCGAACTTCTCCAGCACGCCGTTGAGCAGCTGTCGATGATTGACCCGGATGGTGAACCCGGCAAAGCCCAGGGCTTCCATCAGGTCGTGAATGACCAAAAGTGTCTCGATGTCCGACGCGTTCGCTTCCGTCCCGATCGTATCGAAATCGCACTGCATGAACTCGCGGTAACGGCCTTTTTGCGGCTTCTCCGCGCGCCAGACCGTTCCGATGTGATACCGCTTGAAAGGAGTCCCCAGTACGCCGATGTTCTGGGCTGCGAATCGGGCAAACGGCACCGTCAGATCGAATCGCATGGCGACATCACGGTCTCCCTGATCGATGAAGCGGAACAGCTGCTTGTCGGATTCATCTCCCCCCTTGCCCAACAGGATCTCAGCGTATTCCAGAGCTGGGGTATCAATTGGCATGAAGCCGTAGCTGCGATAAACGCGACGGGCAATCTCCATCAGGTGTTCGCGGGCGAGCATCGCCTCCGGCAGGAAGTCGCGAAAGCCTTTGAGAGTCTGTGCTTTGATGAGTTCGTTGGACACGGGTGCAGTTGAGTTATCAGAAGTCAAAAGCCCGACGATTGCATCGTCGGGAGAAATTTCATTACGCGATCACCGGCAGCGAAACGGTACTCGCAGCAACCGGCCGGGTCGAGAAACGGTGGGGCTTCTCCGGCGGCATCACAGCCAGGGCAAATTCCCACAGCTGCTCGGGAGTTTCGAAGTACTTTTCGTAGACCGCATCATCATCATACTCGCAGTTGTCCGTGGAGTAGGAGCGGCAGATGTCAGGACGGTCTTCGTAAATTCCGCACAGGTTATCCGGCCGGAGGTGCTTGCAGTCGGCGAACACCATCAGATACCAGACGGAATCTTCGACAAACACCCCGACCCTGCCATGCAGCATGAACCATCGCAGATAGCTGAAGTCTTCCCGCTTTTTCGGGGTATCGATCGGGAACGCGAAGTAACGGCAGCACTTGGCTGAGCAGTAGGAACAGAGGACTTCCCCGGCGGGAAGGTCTTCCTTGCGCATTTTCACCGTCGCGGTCATACATCCTCCAGAGGGGTCATTTCTGGACGGAAGTGTATCGCCCCGTGCTCCTTCCGTCGAGGAAACGCCCGCAAACTCCGAACTGCCAGAGACTTGAAAAAGGCCGGGGAACACGCTTTTCAATTCGAAAAAATGTCGATACACTCTTTCGTTTCCCCAAAATGACAATTTCCCGGCCGCCAGTCAGGTACCGGGGTTCAATAAAAAAAGAAGAGGCAGCCATGGCCAAGACACAGCGGAAGTTGAAGAAAGCAAATCACGGTGCACGTCCGGCCAGCTCCAAGGCTCGCCGTCTCAAGCGCGCTGGAATCAAGACATAATCGACGGCAATTCACTTTGCCTGACAGTCGAAAACATCAAAGGACGCTCCAAATGGCGTCCTTTTTTGCTGCGCCCGCTGTTCAACTCGCCAGCGCAGGGAGAAGGCGAAACAGCGAGTCTCGCCGGGCGTTGTGGACTGAGTCCTCCGGAATCACAACCTGACGCGTTTGTTTTTTCCTGTGTTTTGAAGCGATTCGCGACTCTCCATTGTCGGGATCGCTGGATTTCGCAAAAATATCAGTCAGGCGTGTTACCGCAACGGCTCGTGTTGCGTCCGCACTGAAATACATCCGTCGTCATCAGGGCTGCGCGGTCCTGTTGCGGTCGGCGGACGATGTTGGAATCAACGGAATCAGATGAGGGAGAATCGGCGATGGCCGAAGTGACAGCTGCAGCCGTCAAGGCGCTGCGAGAAAAAACCGACCTGCCCATGATGGACTGCAAAAAAGCACTCGTGGAGGCCGGCGGCGACGAAGACAAGGCGATCCAGATTCTGTCCGAACAGGCTGGCAAGACCATCGCCAAGCGGGCTGCCAACAGCACCAACGAAGGCCGGATCTTCACTGCTCTGGCTGACGACGGCAGCGAAGCAGTCGCTGTGGAGGTCCTGTGCGAATCCAATCCCGTGGCCGGCAGCGAAGGGCTGGCTGCTCTCGGAAACGCTCTGCTTCAGCAGCTGCTCAAGGGACCAGGCGCCCAGACTGGCGAAGAACTGCTCACGCAGGCCAATCCCAGCGGCGGCACGCTCAAGGAACTGTTCGAAGCGACCGTGAACAAGATTCGCGAGAAGATCGTGGTCGGACGGGTCGTGAAGGTCAAAGGTCCGGTCGGCGTTTACGTCCATCACGACGGCAAGACCGCTGTGCTGTTCGAAGCGGAAGGGACTGCCAAGGACACTTCCATTCTGCGTGACGTGGCAATGCACATTGCTGCCATGAAGCCGACCGTTGCCACCGTGGAAGGTGTCGATCCGGCCGCTGTGAAGGCAGAACGGGATCGCCTGAGTGCTGAAGCCCGCGCGACCGGCAAACCGGAAGCGATCATCGAGAAGATGGTCGACGGCCGGATGGGCGTGTTCTATCGTGACGTCGCCGGCGTGCTGACGGAACAGCCGTTCGCCAAGGACGACACCAAGACCGTCCGCCAGGTGCTGGCTGAGAATGGCCTGAAGGCGAAGAACTTCACCCTGATCGTCCTGGGTACATAATTGCCGATGAGCAACCTGAGATAGATTGCGAGCCGGAACGTTCTTGACGAATGTTCCGGCTCGAATTTTATGCGATCTCGAAACTCGGAGTCTGCAATGATTCGATGCCCGGAATGTTGCGGTGAAATCCTAGGCCCAGAATATGTGTGCCGCATTTGCGGCCCTCGCATCTCAGAACGCTCGCTGCCGTTTCTTCAGTTTTCCACCAGTGGGGAGGATCGCTTTAACCTTCTGAACTTCTACCACTTCTATTGCCATGATTTTTTGACTCGGCAAGGAGGTTACAAGTCAGACAGTCCGCCCGAACATGTACTCTTTTCATCCCTTCCATGGGCCGTGACCGCTGGATATCGGCTTGTTGCATTGGACAGCGAAGTTCGCAATGGGGGTTTCTATCAATGGCTCACCAATTCAAGCGGACAATACAGCCATGAGACTTTAGAAATCCTTTCTGTGATCAACGCTCACTCACACGTGCAGTTAGTGCAGCAAGTTCTGGATGTGAATTCGAGAATCGAAGAAAAATATCCCTCATATCGCGATCGCTGGGACCGTGCTGCATCGTGCCAACAGAGGGAAAGTGATACTGCATTCTGGGAGGATATCGAAGCCAACTTCTTGCCGCAGTTTGATGAACTGTCGAACGAATTTTATTCCCTTGAAGAACGCGACACTTATTCAAATTACTTCTACAGCTACGTGAATGACAACCCGCATCTTTGCTGCACATTCGGTGACAAGAGCCAAGGACCGGCATGATGGCTAATTTCATTCCCATCGCCAAAGTGGGCGACATTCCTTCTGGCGAAGGCCGGACGTATCCGGTTCACAGCAAGATGATTGCCGTGTTCTTCGCGGACGGTGAATACTTTGCGATCGACGATGCCTGCCCTCACATGGGAGCGTCGCTGGGAGCAGGCTGGGTCGAGAACGGGGCGGTCATGTGCCCGTGGCACGCATGGCGATTCTGCATCCGCGACGGATCCTGGCTCGACAATCCGAAATCGCCCCTCAGAGCAGGCTCTTATCCCGTGGAGATTCGAGGGGATGACATCTGCGTGGCCGTTCTACAGGAAAATCCCGGCTGACGACCAGCGAAAACGAACGAGTCCTCTGCTATCACTCAGAGATCTTTCGCGACTGCTTTTCGAGCCAGGCGCAGGCGGCAGCAGGCAGACCTTCATGTCCGCCATCAAAAAGCGAGACTCGGGCAGCACCTGCTCGCCGGCGAAGCACGATCTCTTTCTGATAGGCAGGGTCGAAGGATGTGTCATCCGGCTGTGGATGAGACAACTTCCGATTCGCCCCCAGCTCTTCGATTTCCTGATCACTGATCTGTGGTGACTGATGAGCAGCCGCCACCACGTTAAACGCCCTGAGCGAGTGGGCCACCGGAACTGAACCAGTATGACCGTCATGAATCCCAGCATTGATGTCCAGCGGCAGGTCACCCACATTGCTCAGCCAGGTCAGCGGCGAACGGTCACGATACTGCCGTTCGACCTCAACTGACGCTCCGGGAACTCCTCCACACATCTGAACGATGTTCGTGGCGTAGTTGTCCGGTTGTCCGTCCGGGCTGTGAAAGCGATACCATTCCACCAGATCGCTGATCGGAACCCACGCTGACGCTGCGGAGAATCTGTCGGGATGACGACCTGCCATCAGCAAGGTCATGTGTCCGCCTCCGCTCGTCCCTGCGAGGTAAATGCGATTCGGATCAACCTTGTATTTCTGCTTCAACCACTGCACGGCATCGAGGATGTCCTGCTGGGCCAGATCAGACCCGCCGGCCGCTGCATTGAAATTGGGACCGCGAAAATCCGGATGCAGATACAGCCAGTCGCGTTTGACCGCTTCCAGCTGCCACGCGGAGTTGTCCTGCTTGAAGTCCGAAGACCAGGAATGCAGGAAGACCAGGAGTGGACGCGGCTCGGTCAAGGCGGATTCCGGAGCCCAGATCAATGAGTGCTGCGGGGTTTGATCGAGCGTGCTGATCACCTCAACCTCGACAAGCGGGGGAAGCGTGACCTGCCCGGAAGCAGACTTGGGAACTTCTTCGCTGCAGTCTCCGAATGCGGCAGCCAACATCAGGCAACTGATCGTGACACAAATCCCTCGAACCATTGAGCCCGCCTTCCAGAAAGATCAAGTGATGATTCAGGCAACGAAGACAGAGAGTGTGCGTCAGGCCGACGCAAACACCTTAGGATCGTTTTTCTGTTCGTAGATCCATCACCCCGGCATCCCGGCTGGGATAGATCTTCCAGACCTGTGTGAGATTCGTAATCTCGAGAACGTCGCGGCAGTAAGGATGAACATTGCACAGCCCGAATCGGCCGCCGGGCTGTTCTTTCACGCAGTTCCAGCAGCGAACCAGCAACTCAATGAAGGACGAGTTGAAGAACTCCACCCCCTGCAGATCAATCAGCAGATGAAGAGAAGGTTCCGCAGCAGCCAGCAGCGCCGGCGTCATGTCGTCCGGGAGAGACCCCTGAATGGATGCAGCTGAAGGACCGAAGGAAACCACGGTGACGTCGTCTTGGCGATCGGTCTTCACCAGATTCTCAGTGGCCATGGACTGCCCCGCACCTTGCCTTGTTTCCCACAACGACTACCGTGGGTCTCATCCTACCTGTGTGGCAGTGATTGTCAATTCGCACCGAGGCCCCTGCACAGCCAACCCGACATTGTTGCATTCCCGCAACATCGATGACCGGTCACTTCTGATCTTTGCCAGCACCGAATTCAATCAGGGACTGGGTCCTTAAGACAGCCAGATCTTCCGGAAATGTATGGAAGGTGTGGACCGTGAGCATGTGTTCGTTCCCCTCGACCTGAATCAGACTCAAGGGACCCGGCAGGAGACGATTGTGGGCGGGGAACTGATACGACAGAAATGCCCGGGAGGCCGCAATCTCCAGTTCGAGCTGGACGCGAGTGAAGATGGCGAAGTCGACAGCATCGACCTGACCCGCGAAGTGGTACTCCATGGGCTGAGTCGTCTCAACCACCAGCTCTTCGTCATCGCTGAAGAAGTATGTCTGCTGCATCCCGTAGGTGGAAAGCACCTGCTGATCGGGCGCGGTGACTTCAACGATCGTCTTCCCGTTTGAAGAGACCTGAATGAAGTGGCCTCCCTGACAGATTCCGATACTGGCATCGTACCGTGAAGTGCGGATTCTTCCGGAGGCAGCGGGGCTGAACAATTCCGGATGCAGCGGCCGATCGAAGAATCGATAGGACGTTTCAGAGATACTCGGGCGAATGCTTTCGGTGGGCATGGGAGGAGGAGCTTTCACGTTGAGGTGAACATCCTGAAATGGTGAATTCCCGGCTGCCTGTCATCCCAAGTATAGGACTCGTCCTGACAAGAGCGAAGCACCTGTTTCGCGTCTTTTCAAAACTCCGAAATCCTCTGAATTTTGGCAAACAGAGAGTTGCGAAACGTCATTCGCGAGTGTACCTCGCTGGCGGGAGAGCAGTGAGTGGTGGCATCTGATTCGACGAGAATCCCGGATTTTTTTCACCACGGAAAGCACGGAACTCACGGAAGAAGAGGAGAGGAACCGCGAATTAGGCGAATGCAGCGAATAGGTCTTTACTGATTCGCCCCATTCGCGCGATTCGCGGTTGAATCTCATGCATTTTCTTTGCGAACTCTGCGATCTCTGCGTTTCAAAATTGCTGAAGACCGCAGCATCTTCCTGCAAACCCTCTTTCTAATTTTTCCGTGTCATTCCGTGCCTTCCGCGGTTCCTCCTTGAACCCCATATCGCACACGTTCGGCAGGGCCTGCCGGTTCTCTGGATCTGAGTGGGCGGAATCCCGATGCGAATTGACCTGTTTCAATTGAAGGCATACTGTCGCGACGGAAACTGCCCTTCGGCATCAGCAGTGGTTGTCAGCGACATTCATGGAACCGGACAAAAAGCTTGTGACAGGCCTGATCTGGCTGGCGGGAGTCATCTCCCTGCTGAGCCTGAACAGCTGCGCGCTGCTGATCCCCGGTGCCGAACAGCTGACTGTTCATAAAAACCCGCTGCCGCCAATTGTGGAATCGCGGGACACGATCGACCTGGAAGTCTATTTCATCGATCGCCGTATCGGTGACCCTCTGATCGGTGACAGCCTGTGGTCATCACTATCGAGTGTTTCTGCCGTTGCTCCGGAGAATCGGGCGCATCTGGCAGAGGATGGATTCCGCTTCGCCATGGCTTCATCGCGTCCGCCGCGGACATTGCAGTCGCTGCTGCAGCTTTCGGATGAACAGGACCCGGCACGCCGAGTCGTCCCCCACCGCTACACACTTCCTTCAGGACAGGAGACCTTGTTGATGGTCTCCACTGTTCCCGATGGAACTCCGCTCGTCCGCAAGGTTCAGGATACTGTCAAAACCACGGAACTCAATCAGGCACAATGCCTGTTGCGAGTGAGCGCACAACGTGTTGAGGACGGGTGGTCGAAGCTGACCATCACTCCGGAAATTCGGCACGGAGCGTCCACCCTCAGGCCGATTGCGACAGACCAGAGCTGGCAGTATCACGAAGGCCAGCAGGTCCTCCCCTTCTATCAGCATCGGCTCTCAGCGGAGTTGAACACCGGGGAAGTGGTTGTCCTCGGTCTCGATCCCTCCCGCCCGGAAGGCCTGGGATCGTGCTTCTTCCGCAGCGACGTCTCCTCAGGGATCGAACGCCTGATTCTGATTCGCGTCGGAGAGATGCGAAGAGTGAATCCCGTGCGGGCCGAGAACCAGTAACACGTTCTTCATGATCGAAGGCTCGACCTACGGGAGCTTCGGGGTTTCCACGAACGGATAGTCCGGAGTGCTCAGACCTTCTTTCATGAAGGTGACCAGATCGCGTTTCTCCTGCTCGGTCAGATTGAGCGGGAAGATCTCTTCATCCTGCTGCTCGTTGCCGTCGCCCCCCTTGTTGTAGTGCTCGACCACCTCTTCCAGCGTTGCCAGTTCGCCGGAATGCATGTATGGAGCAGTGCGGGCGATTTCCCGAAGCGTCGGAGTCTTGAAGGACCCTCGGTCTCCCAGCAGATTCGTTTCTTTTTCGCGTCCGACATCACGCGGAACTTTTCCGGTCCCGATCCCGATATTATGAAAACCGTGATCGGTCAGCAGTTCACCAGCGTGGCAGGCACTGCAGTGCCCCGTGTTGAAGAAGATCTCCATTCCCCGCTGAGCCGCTTCAGAGAGTGCTGTTTTGTCTCCCGCCTGAAAGCGGTCGAACGGTGTATTTCCCGCGAGGATGGTCCGCTCGAACGCTGCCAGTGCCCGGGAAATGTTCAGCGCGGTGACACCGTCATCGAAGATCTTGTTGAACTGCTCTTTGTAACCTGGAATGGCAGCGATCTTCTTGGTCACGAACTCGGGCGAAGGCATCCCCATCTCGATGGGATTCATCATCGGCCCCAGAGCCTGTTCTTCAAAATTCTCCGCACGACCGTCCCAGAAGAAGAACTTCGAATAGGCAGCGTTCACGATCGACGGTGAGTTGCGTCCCCCCACCTGCTTGCCGATCCCTTCGGAGCTTGCTTTCGCATCACTCCATCCTAGTGCGGGATTGTGACAATCGGCACAGGAGACGCTGCTATCCAGCGACAGACGACGATCAAAGAACAGTTGTTTGCCGAGTTCCACCTTGCTTTGCGTCAGTGGATTGTCGCTGGGAATGGAAATGGCCTTCAGTCCCAGCGGAGGAGTCAGCGCCAAGGCGCGTTCGGCTCTCAACTCCGACTCCGTGGTACGTGCACTCTGCGCGGAAGCGAGGGCCAGCTGTTCCTTTTCACGAGCACTCCGCTGCAGGGTGATGACAGCCACAGCTGCGGCAAATCCTGTCAGGCAGAGCAGAAGTCCAAGAGCCGTCACAACAGGGGCACGCTTGATCCGGCGAACCATCCGCTCCGTCATGCTCAGTGGTCGTGCGACCACGGGCTCACCATCCCGGAACCGACGCAGGTCTTCAGCGAGCGCGAGAGCAGATGAGTATCGATGCTCCGGCTCTTTCCGGAGACACTTCATGCAGATCGTTTCCAGATCCGGATGAATTTTCGGATTCTTGATCCGGACTGAAGCAGGGTCCCGCATCCGGACATCGTAGAGCGTTTCCAGAATGGTCTCGCCTGCAAAAGGACGTTCTCCGGTGAGGAGTTCATAGAGAATGACCCCCAGCGAAAAGACGTCCGTCGCTGGTCCAATGTTCGTAACCTTGCCGGAGGCTTGTTCCGGAGACATGTAGTGCGGAGTGCCGACGATATCTCCAGCTCGGGTCTCACTGGAATCGCTGTCGATCCGCTTGGCGAGGCCGAAGTCGGAAATCTTCAGCTGACCATCCTCACTGATCAGAACATTGGCCGGCTTCAGGTCGCGGTGAATGATCCCCTGGGAATGAGCCACGTGAATTGCTCGGGCCAGCGTCTCCACCCACTCCACAACCGTCTTCGGCACAGGGCGTTCACGCGCAATGACCGATTCCAGAGATCCTCCGGAGACGAGTTCCAGCGAGAAATAGGGGCGGCCGTCGGCGACGCCATAATCATACAGTTGAACAATATTGGGATGCTGCAGATGCGCGACAGCTTCAGCTTCGATCTTGAAGCGATCCCGGTTCTTGGCGTCAGAGGCCATCGACATCGTCTTCAGGGCGACACGACGCCCGACGCTGAGCTGAATCGCCTCAAAAACGATTCCCATGGCCCCGCGGCCGATCTCCCGTTCGATCTGATAACCGTCGACCGACAGCCACTCCTGAGAAAAGCGGACGGTCTCGCCTGCCGACGACGATGCGGTCCCGTGCCCGGGGCTCACGTGCGGAGTCGTGTTCGACTTGCCTGCTTGAGAATCTGCCATCGATTGCCTGCCAGCCACCAAAGACTGATGGAGAAATGCATCCGCATCACGCCCGAGAATCTTACCACAACGCCCGGTGGGGAGAACTGCTCAACGCCACACCGGCAGGAATTTCTAACGGAAAGTCGAGCCGGCATGACCGTCAAACGTGAGACATCACAATTTCCTGACAGTTCACTCCAAGTGAATTCACGTCACTCGAAAACTCCGTTAGTCTCGTCATATCAGATCAATTTTACCTGATTACTGTTGTCGAATTTCAACGGAGTTACAGAATGCGTCGATTCTTAACGCTCAGTTTCAGCTTGCTCTGGCTGCATGCCCTGCCGCTCTGGGCCGCCGAACCTGAACCATTTCCCGGCACTCCGTCCGACTGGAACGGTTTCCAGAAGTTTGAATTCAAAGTTGCGGGCCAACTGGTGACGGTCGTCTGCCCGAAGACTCCGGCCCCCGGACGCCCCTGGGTCTGGCACGGCGAGTTCTTTGGACACAAACCGGCTCCGGATATTGCTCTGCTGGAAAAGGGATTTCATGTGGCGTACATGCTGGTGCCCGACAAGCTTGGAAGTCCCGGTGCGGTGAACTACTGGAATCAGTGTTACGCGGAACTGACCGGGAAGTACGGGCTTGCTGCGAAACCAGCTCTGGTCGGTCTGAGCCGTGGAGGGCTGTACTGCTACAACTGGGCCGCTGCCAATCCTGACAAGGTCGCCTGTATTTATGCCGATGCTCCTGTCTGCGATTTCAAGAGCTGGCCGGGGGGCAAAGGGACCGGCCCTGGAGATGCACGTAACTGGCAACTGGTTCTCGAGAACTACGGCTTCAAGGACGAAGCGGAAGCGATGGCCTACAAACTCAATCCCGTGGACAATCTGGCTCCACTGGCAGCAGCAAAAGTTCCACTTCTTCATGTCTATGGCGACGCCGATGAGATTGTGCCCTGGGAAGAGAACACGGGACTCGTTGCTGAGCGTTATCGGGCCCTGGGAGGGGACATCACGCTGATCGTCAAGCCGGGTGTCAAACATCATCCTCACGGACTGGAAGATTCCACTCCGATTGTTGAATTCATTGAGAAGCACGCATCGGTCGCACCCGCTCCTCCCAAGTTCGCTCCCGTGAAGGCCGAGCTGATTCGTCCTCGACAGGGGTTGGGAAACTTCTTCACCAAGTTGCTGAAGGGAGGACCGATCAAGATCGCTTATCTCGGTGGTTCGATCACAGCAGCGGACGGCTGGCGGGTGAAGACACGGAATCGACTGGAAAGCGACTTCACCAATGCCCGCGTGAGTGAAATTCATGCTGCCATTGGCGGAACCGGCAGCGATCTGGGAGTGTTCCGTGTCGAGCATGATGTGCTGCGGTTCAAGCCAGACCTGTTGTTCATTGAATTCGCTGTCAATGACGCAGGAGCCCCGCCCGAGCAGATCTGGAGATGCATGGAAGGGATTGTCCGGCAGACCTGGACCAGCAATCCCACCTGCGACATCTGCTTTGTTTACACGTTCCGGACTGGATTCGAAAACGATCTCCTTCAGGGAAACTGCCCGCCATCAGCGTCGGCCATGGAAATGCTGGCCGACCACTACGGCATCCCTTCCATCAATTTCGCGAAAGAGATTGTGGAACTTCAACAGGCCGGCAAGCTGGTTTACGAATCCGCGGAGGCAACTCCCGAGGGAGTGATCAGGTTCTCGACCGATGGCGTGCATCCTCTCGACGCGGGACATCAGATCTATGCAGACATCGTTCTGAAAGCGTTTCAACAGATGGAATCCAAGGATCCCCCCGTGGATCACAGCGTGCTCCTGAAGACTCCGTTCGTTCAGGATCATCTGCAGGCGGCAAAAATGGCTCCGATCGATCCCGCGATGCTCTCTGAAGAATGGTATGAACTCGCTCCGGATTCCTCGCTGTCGAAGAGCTTTTCAAATCGTCTGGGAACGATCTGGGAAGCTGCTCAGCCAGGCAGCAGCCTCTCATTCCGCTTTCGTGGTTCGGAAGCAAAGCTCTACGACATTCTCGCTCCGGACGGGGGTCAGGTGACCATCACCGTCGACGGGAAAACGCAGGACAAACCGATCCCCCGCTTCGACTCGTACTGCACCTACCCGCGCATCGCCACGTTGACCGTTGCTCAGGATCTGAACCCCGATGAAACACATACTGTGACCGTCACGGTTCACCCCGAGCAACCGGATCGATCCAGCGTCGCCTTCCGCCTGAAGGATCCCGAAAAGGAACTCAAAGAACCCAAGTATCAGGGGACCAACGTTCGAGTCGGGAAGATTCTCGTCGTCGGTGAAGTACTGCCTAATTGAAGATCCACAGGGGGATCTTTCGAGGGGGCAATCAACTTCAATGTCCGACCGAGTGCGGGGTGGAAGTGACTGACGGAGTGGGAGATGTGGCCACCGCCTCATCCGCCAGTTCGTCCGCAAGGTAGCGACTGTAAAGCACGCTGGCATCGCTCGTCATGTGCACACCATCCGGGAACATACTCGAGGTGATTCCCGGGATATGTCGGCAATCGATGAGTCGGATGTTTTCGCTCTTCAGGAGATCCAGCAGCGCCGGATCCAGCTCATATTCCGCAGCCACAGGCATGGCCGCCAGTACGACCGTGACATTCTGCTCGCGGGTCATCTTCAGAAATTCCTTCAGTCGATCGTACGTGGGAGCGGGCATCTTGCGCTCCGCCAGCTGCGATTGCCGCGTGTTCAGTTCCTGACTGCCATCCCGATAGCCGGGAATGACCATGTCGAGGATGCGGCGCTGAAGGCGGTCTCGATTGCCGCACATCGCGGAAACCGTGCAGAGCAGATAGGCCGCACGATCTTCGAACGTCTTGAGGTCATAGCGACATAGCTCCGGCCAGTCCCCGAGGTCGCAGTAGTATTGAGCCAGGCGACCGGGATGAGTCGTCGGCTTGTCTCTCAGGTGTCCTCCTTCGAACCCCAGGACCAGCACATCGGGAGCATGCTGCGCTTCGAAAAAGTAGTTCCGGTACGCGTAGAACCAGTCCGCCAGAGCGGTGTTGTCCGGATTGATCTTCAAGGTGGCTGGGTGGCGACCGGTCCTGGCTGTGAACTCGCGATCAAACTCCTCCGGAGAAACTCCGTACCGCGTCATGGAGTTTCCCAGAAAGAGGATGTGCGGATGCAGGGGGGCTTCCGTCAATTCGTTCGCCCGGGTCCCGAACGACCGCAAGTGCCCCACGTCGACTGACAGCTTGTCCTGAATGCATCGCATTCCGATCTCACCCGAGACCAGACCAGCCAGGACGAACATCAGCACCTTCCACTCCCCGCCGATGATCGTGCGCATCGCATGAAAGGCCTGGAACATCTTTGGAAGCAATTCTGTCTTAAGAAGAGTTCCCCCAGCAGCCCCCGACACCACTGATGCCGAAAGTCCACAAAGCCCGCCCGGGGATGGTCGAATTTTCCAATTCCTACCTCACAGGCGAGGAAGAGCGAGAAGGATAACACCATTCGTAATCTTCAATGTCCCTTCGTCAACGTTCGGATGAACTGTGTGGGCGCGCTGCCAAAACGCAACATCGCTTCCGACGATCCACGCTGCCGACATCAGCAAAGATCCGACGGCGGAAACGATGTTTTTCCTACAGACAGCTGCTGTCCATCGCGACATGTCGAAGCTGAGAATCCACGTATTCGTAGCCTGCGACAGAATTTCTGGCTGACAGGAGGTTTTGGCATGTTCTTCGCGGGGGCAAACATCCTAGAATTTCCCGGATGTCGAAACTTGCTCTTTCCTTTCGAGCAGGACGATGTGCAGGACGCGAAGCAGACGATTGGAACCGGGAGCAGAATTGTGGTCACCAGACGAGCTGATGCACGGCTCTTGATCGCCGATGATGATGTCAAATTTCGACAGACAGTTGTCGAAATTCTCTCTCCGTACTTCGATGTCATTGAAGTCCCCTCGGGAGAACAGGCCATCCATGTCGTCGAAACCACGATGGTGGACCTGGCCCTGTTCGACATGAATATGGATCTGCTCACCGGACTGGATGCCATCCGCTGGGTGCGTGAACATCAGCTGGAGATTCCGTGCATCCTGATGAGTTCGGACATCACGCTCGAAATTGAAACCGAAGCACGGGAGCTCGACGCCTTCTCGGTCATTCGCAAACCGCCTCGCAGATCTCAGCTGCTGGATACCATCCATTGCGCACTGGAGATATAGTGGATGCTCGCACAGCACCGCGGCTGGAGGCCGGGAGCTGAGACCGATTGAATGACCGCAGGCCGATGACTCGGGAGCGGGCTCCCGAATTCCTGTTCAAGACACTGCCATGCCAGATCTCACGTTTCAAGTCGTCGAAGGTCTCGAGGCAGGCAGGATCTTCCGCAATCTGACACCCCCGCTCACCATCGGACGTGAAGAAGACAACGACGTCCAGCTCAATGATGAGCGAATCAGCCGCTTCCATGCCAAAGTGCAGGAGGACTCCGGCCGGCTCATCCTGACAGACCTGGAGAGCACCAACGGCACTCGTGTGAATGGACATCCCGTCCGGTTGCGGGTCTTACGCAACGGCGACCTGATTATGGTGGGTCGGTGTGTTCTTCTCATGGGCGGTCCGGAAGAACTCAAAAAGCTGAAGAGCCGTCTGCGGCAATTTCCCCGCACCGACGACTCCTCCTTCGAATCGGCAACCGATTCCTCCGGACCGATCCTCGAAGCCAGCGAACTGAATCTCGCCTTTCCGGACGGTCCCCCTCCCGTCCCATCCCAGCTCAGCCCGCTGCAGACCGCGGAACTGGCAGACCTGCTCGAATATCTGCGAACGGAACTGGTCAACCTGATTTCGATGCCGGTTGAAGAGCTGCGAACCAGCGAAGGGGACTTCATCCGCGTTCAGCGAGATGTGTGGCAGGGACTCGAATCACTGGCCCCCGAACTCGCCCGCATGCTCAACAAGCTGACGAACGTCGACGACGTTCATCACGAATGAAGCCTGGAGAGCGGGGGACGTCAGTCCCCTGTTTCTGGTAGAATCCGGAGGTTGACACCTCCGGCTCGCCACAGAACACAGAGCAATTGTGAGAGCATCGCTAATTGTTCCGGTCCTGGAACTGGAGCTCGATCTGCTGTTCTTCCTCGGTCAGTCGGGAAGCAACGGTGATCTGATCCCGCACCTCAGCCTGAGCGCCCGGGACCCGGATGAGCAGCTCAGCTGTGCCGTCGATCACAGGAATCGATCGCCCGGTCCGTGCCCGGACCAGATCCCCCCCGGCATTGAAATACCAGGCGTCCAACGGGATCTTCTGCACGTAGCCGTCTGTCCCCTTGACCTGCCCGCTGAAGTCTGCCAGCCGGACACTCTTTCGTCCCTCGGGGACCTTCAGACGAATGACGATATGGTAGGGTTGCAAGCTGGCCGGCGCACTTCCTGGAGGTCCATGGACCACGCGCCCCTCGTTGCCAACTCCTTTGATAATCGGCCAGGCCCAGACACTGAAGTTGCCGGCACGGACTGCGTTGGGTGGCTCCATGATCCGGATCCCCCCTTCGCCGCCGATGCCGTCACCGATCCCTGTACCGCCTCCCTTTCCGCGGCCCCCTTTTCCTCCTCCGGGAACGCCGGGAATGGAAGGAAGGTCGCTGGGATTGACGTTTGGCAACAGCGTGGGAGCAAGGCTGGTGGAGTCGATGAGCAGGTTCTGAAAGGTGTTCCCGCTCGAGGGTTCAATGCGGGCGAGCGCCAGTTCCATGCCCCCCGGATCCCCGATCGCCAGCTGAGACTGATCTCCGTTCTGGATCACGCTGGTGATCGTTTCCTCACGTTCCAGCTGCTGCATGACGGGAATGGCCAGTGCCCCCAGCACGACCAGATGCAGCAGAAACGAAATCAGAAAACTCGCTCCTCCTTCGCCGTTCGCATATTCCCAAGCCCGCACCCAGGGAGTGCGTTCCAGCGTCACAACGCCATTTTCCGCGGAAGCTGCAGGCTGCACCGGGACTCTCTCCGTTTCGACACGAGGTCGACGTCCACGCACAGGGACTGGCGGAGGATTGGTCATGAAGAGCAAACGGCTGCAAGGTGCAGGACAAGCTGGAGTACTTCAGCGGGTATTATCCCACCTTTAAACTCGCACGGCAATCGGGATTTCAGAGACGACAGCTGTGGAAACGGCCCCGCGTGGACCTGTTCAACGCTTTCACACGTGAAAAACAGGGACGGGACCACATTTCATCGAGCTCCGCCCCGAAGCGACTTCAGAAAATCCATTGCGAGGCGGGACAGACGGCCCCGCGGCCACGACATGCCGACCCACAAAAAAAGCGGAAGGCGTGCCCCTTCCGCTCGTTGTGATCAGTTTGCCTCAGCCTCTGCCGGCGGCGATTCCGGCTCAGGACTGGTTTCCGTCTCTGGAGCGGGTTCCCCTTCAGGCTTCGTCTCCGGCTCGGAAGCAGGTTCTTTGGGCTCTTCAGTCTCAGCGGGAGATTCCGGGGTCGCGGGCTCCCCTTCGGGCTTCTCTTCCGGTTTGCCCGCTGCCGGGTCCTTGGTCTTGGATTCCGGAACCACTGCGACCGGTTCAATCAGTTCTTCACGCTTCAGCTTGAGCTTGTCGAAGACTTCTTCGGAGATCACGTAGTACCAGTCGGCGAATCGGGCATTGAGATCCGCCACTCGTTTTTCGCCCGCCTTCACGCGTTCGTTATAGGCCTTCTTCTGGATGTCATAAGCTTCTTTCTGAAGCTTGTATTCTTCCATCGCTGCTTCGTAGGCCTTCTGCGGATCGGGTTTCGCTTCTTCCGGCTTCTTCTCCGGAGCAGCTTCCGCTGCGGGAGCGTCTGCCTCAGCGGCCGGGTCCTTCGCCTCTTCTGCAACCTCTTTTGCTTCTTCTGCTTTTTCGGCTTCCGGAGCGGCAGCTGGTTCCTTCTCAGCTTCGGGCTTTGGCTTTTCCGGTTGAACAGGGGGAGTCGGTGCGGGGCCGAGCAGCGACTTGTCGAAATACGCTGTGACGAACAGATAACGGCTCTTCGTCAGGCCAGGTTTTGCAGGGTCTTCTTCGCCTTCTTTCTTCTCTTCAGCGTCAGCAGCATCCGAAGTTTCTCCTTCGGCCTGCTTGGCGAATTCTTCCGCTTCAGCAGCAGGCGACTTCTCCCCGCCCACTTCGATATCCACATCCGTTCCGGAGAACTCTTCACCGAAACCGAGTTCGTACAGCACGCCGTCCTGTGTGCCGACGTTGACCTTTCCTTCGTTGTAGACGAATTCGCCACTGCGGGTGATGAAGACCCCTTTCTGAAGCAGGTCCGCCTGAATAAACCGGTCGATCGAAATGGCGCCGTCCTTCGACTTCAACCCGGCGCTCAGAGCTTCCGGCTTGCGTCGCACTCCGACAATCTTGAGATCGGTCAGCGATCGCAGTACGGTTCCGATTTCGGCGGTCTTCAGTTTTTCAGCATCCGGTTTGAGATCCTTCATCGTCCAGTCCGCAGCGCCGGATTCACGGCTGATCTCAATCACCCCCTCCTGGACGACTTTTTCCTGAGTTTCATCCACGGAGTAACGGCTGATGATCAACTCGCGGACATCGTCCTGCTGAAGCTCAAGAATATCTTTGGAGATCCAGTCGGCGAACTTGGTCGAGACCTGAAAGTTGCCGAGATCTGCGGTGTAAATCCGATCCTCATCCGCACGGCGGACGTAGTACAGGTCGACGGAGTTCTCCGGCTTCTTGCCGACGATGAAATCGACCAGCACCTCATCCCCTTTGTACAGGGTGATCCTGTCTCCGCGACCTTCCGTTCCCGACAGCTCGGTATCGAGTGGATCGAGGACGTCGTATCGCTTCTGTGCGGACTTGGTTCGTTCGACGAGTGCTTCGCGCACGACGCCGATCATGGACGCTGCCGTCTTCGCCAGACTTTCTTTCCCATCGGCCGGATAATTGTGGTGGGAAGGAATCCGCCACAGTCCGTCTTTATTCTCCACTTTGAAGATTTCCGTCTTGCCGGTCGCTTCGTTGTAAGCAGCCACGCGCAGGGCGGTCGCGATACTGGGGTCGTTGAAGCCGGGATAGAACTCATCGCCGACGTCGGAAAAGTCTGCGATGTCTGCGGGCTTATTCGAATAGTAGGTGCTGGCCGCGACTGCCACGGAGGCTGCCGCGACTGCCACAAAGATCAATGTTTTGACTGTCTGAGTCATGTCACTCGTCCCACTGAAGGCATCTCACGAGGAGCTGCGCTAAAACATCGAACTGTTCCAAGGAGCAAATCGCTTTCGACCCGTCTGGTCTAATCTCTTCTGCGATCTGCGGAGATTCCCTTCCGCTCATCCACGAGTCTCGCCACCAACACGGCGATTCCCAGAATGATCGCGGGAAGCGGCGGAATGAACACCGCCCAGCGCCAGATCCCCCGCTCGACCTTGCGGATATCCTGCTGCGTTTCGTTCCGGACCAGCCGAACGGTTTCGTTCTTCTCCCGTTCGATTTCTTTTTCACGCTGCGTCAGTTTGCGGTCTTCCGCCTGCGTCGCATTCTGCAGTCGAATCTGCAGCGTCTGGGCATCCACATTTCCCTTCTCGAGATCTGCGCGAAGATCATCAAGCACCTTCTGCAGACGTTCTTTGGCATCGGCCAGTTCCTTCGCGGCAGCCTCGTCAGCTTTGGCGATTTCCTGGCTGCGGATCACTTCAAACTTCTTCTTGCGTTTCTCCAGCTCCACCAGCGTGCGATGCTGTGCACGGCGTTTCCGAAGATCGATAAAGCGATCATCCCCGGCCAGCGTGTCGACACAGTTCAGCACGAACAGCACGTTGTCGATTTTGAAATCGAGCATCTGCTGCTGCCAGACCTGAAACATGATGTCATGCACGAGGTCAACGTCCGCGACGAAGATGGCGTTCACTTTCCTGGAGCCGGTTCCCTTGACGTGGGCGGCCGTCACGTAGGTCTGATCCTGCGGTTTGTGGATGACGTTGAATTCATAGTTTCTGCCACCCATGAAGCCGGGCCGGGTAATCTGGTTCCAGTCGTTGGTGCCGGTGCTTCCCTTGCGGGTCTTCAACAGCCAGGTGACTTCCACATCCGAGTCACGTTCAGCAACAAATCCCGGTGCGAATGTGATGAGTTCCTGAAGCCCGGATGTGATGGGATTCTCGTCATTCATGCACTCCTTGCCGTCCAGGAAGATCAGTTCCGGAGGATAGGTGTTCGCGAACTTGGGGTGGGGATTGAAGGTATCGAAGACGCTCTTGCGAACATCCCACTTGATCCCCAGTGCCTTCAAGAGCGACGTCGCTTCACCACCGTCAGCCTTGGGTTCACCCCGATTCTGACCACCCAGCATCCCCATCATTCCGCCCCCCTGCGGGTTGGGCTTGGGTTCGAGCGGAGCCCAGATAATTCCCGAAGAGAAGTTGTTCGGTCCCCAGACAGGTGCCGGGTCGTCGAAGATCAGGACAGGCTTGCCGGCCTCGACGTAATGAACAAGGTTTTGCATCTGCGGCTCGGTCAACGAAGAGGGGAGAATCGCCACCAGCACATCCATCTCTGCTGTGATGGGGGAATTGGGGTCGATCTCTTTGACTTCGTACTGCTTCTTCAGCTCTTCAGCGATCTGCCATTGTGGAAGCTGTCGGAACGACTGCATGTCGATTCCGCCGGTGACCTTTGCATCGGTGGTCAGAATGCCGACGACGCTGCGTTTCTCATTTGCGACAGTCCCCACCGAGCGGGTGAGTTCGTATTCGATCGGCGTTCCGCGGTCAAAGAAGGGAATCAGAACGGAATCAAATCCGCTCGTCATCACGACTCCCAGATAAACGTCGTTCTGGGAGTAGCGTCCTCCTTCTTCGCTTTGAATCGGACGCGGCTGAATTCCCAGTGCCTCCGCCTGCTCAGCAGCGTGGCTGAAGGGCTCGACATCGACGATGCGGACCTGCACGTTCTTCCCGCCCCGGTTGTCGTACTCTTTCAGCTTGTTGATCAGGTCTTTCCGGATCGGCACATAATCCTGCGGAACGTCGGTCGAAATGAAGGCCTGAATCGTGACAGGCTTATCGTTCGGCACATTCTTCAGGATCTCAATCGTGGTCGGCGAAAGGGTGTGCAGGTTCTCCGACGTGGAATCGATACTTCCCCCGGCAATCGCCAGCGAGTAGGTCAGGCACAGTAGCGCCACCGCGAGACAGGCGACCCGCGCGAGGTATTGACCACTCATGCTGCCGGCGTTTTTCCCCCCGGCCCAGTGGCGACGGGCGATCATCACAGCGTTCAGGTACAGGAAGAACGCAGAGAGACCGACGAAGTAAAAGATGCCACTATAGCTCACCTTGCCTGAGGTGAATCCCTGGAGATGACCTGCGACTCCCAGCGGGTCGTTGATCCCCATGCGATCTTTCAGATAGGACTGAATCCCGGGGATCTGGTCGATGAATACCGGAATCGCGCAGATGACCGCTCCCAGCACGAAGGCGACCGTGGCACTGCTGGTGAGAACGGATGCGAACATCCCTGCCGACAGGAGTGCTGCCCCTGCCAGCCAGTAGCCCAGATACGTGGTGCCGATGAGACCCCAGTCCGGGTTCCCCAGCCATGCCAGCACCAGTGCATGCGTGAGCGAGAAGAGCAATGCAACCGTGTAGACCGCCAGCACCGCCAGATACTTCCCCAGCAGAATTTCGAAATCGCTCGCAGGAAGCGTGAACAGCAATTCGTCTGTTCCGAGTTTCCGCTCATCCGCCCAGGCGGTCATCGTGATCGCGGGAACGATGAACAGCAGCAGCAATGGGAACCGGGAGTTCAACTGATCCAGGTTTGCCAGATTGTTGGCAAAGAACTGATCGTTGAAGGCCAGAAATGCCCCGGCAACCACAAACACGACGATAAACAGGTATCCCAGCATGCCGGAGAAATAGCTCGCGACATTTCGCTTGAAGACAGCCAGCACAACGTGACTTCGCATTGTGAGATCTTTTAAATTCTGTCGATATTCGGGAGGGAGAAGCTGTCACAGCGGACAGCACCAATAGCAGCGGACGCCTGACTCGGATCAGCTGTGAGTCGGTCCGCCGGTCAGTTGTCGGAAGCGGGCATCCAGGTCGACGCCGGTCCCTTTCATCTCGGAGACCGGACCGTCCAGCACGACACGTCCCCGGTTGATCAGGATGACGCGACTGCAGACGGCATCGACTTCAGAGAGGATATGCGTCGACAGGAGTATCGTTTTCGTCTTGCCCAGTTCACGAATCAACTCACGCACCTGGAACGTCTGATTGGGATCCAGTCCGCTGGTCGGTTCGTCCAGAATGAGCACCTGCGGGTCATGCAGCAGGGCGTGGGCCATTCCCACCCGCTGGCGGTATCCGCGCGAGAGCTTGCCGATCTGCTTGCCCCAGACATCTTCCAGGGAACACTTCCCAGCGACGTAATCGAGCCGGTTTCTCAACTGCCCTGAACTCATTCCGCGGGCCTGTCCGAGATACTTCAGCAGGCTTTGCGGAGACATCTCGTTATAGAGAGGACCGTTTTCCGGGAGGTATCCGATCAGCCGGCTCGCCTCGATGCGGTCGTTCGACATGTCATACCCGCCGATGCGGGCGACCCCTTCGCTAGGGGAGAGGAAGCCGGTCAGCAGCTTCATCGTCGTCGATTTACCTGCTCCGTTGGGGCCCAAAAACGCGGCCACCTGCTGAGCGGGAACAGAGAACGTGACATCCTTTGTGGCAATGAACGGGCCATAGAACTTGCTGAGCCCCTGAGCCTCGATCATGGCAGCCGGCGGCGAACGTTCAATCATGAGCACTCCTCTTGCGAACTGGCAGCAAGCCCCGGGCCTGCAGCTTGAATGAGCTGCTCAGGTTATCCAAGGGGCTGCGGTCTGAATACTGTACCGTGGAAAAAGCAGGCTCTTTCCGCCGGGTTGGGAAACAGATTCAATCGTCAGAGCACTATTGAAAAAGACCGGAATCGATGCGTCAAGTCACGCGGAATTCGATTCGTACGCGAGCGGAACGGGCGGACGCACTACCGTCTGGCCCACTCCGGCACATCCGTTTCAGAAGCCATCGCAGGAGCCGAAGCTGGTGCAGCGACAACCGGATTCTGCGATGAAGATGAGGAACTTCCCAGACGAACCTTGGCTCGAATCGGATCCAGCGGGATTTCCTGTTTGACGGGGATGACGGTTGTCGGCTCGCGGCGGGCTCGAGCGATTGCCCCCATGTCGACCACTTTTCCGTGAGTCGGCATCTGCCACAACGCGACATTTCCGGTCGAACTCAGGCAGTTGATTTCCGGATTTCGAATATCCATCACCATCTGCATCCGGGCATCGGGCCATTCGAGAGTGACCATCAACGGCATCTCCGGACCATCGGCAATCCGGCTGTATTTATCCAGCCGTGCCCGCGCGAGGACTTTCCCTCCGGGGAGCCGGAGCAGATGCTCGCTCACACGCCCTTTGCAGACATTGACCCGAATCACCCGCTCGACATCTTCACCCAGCGGAGACTGACGCGAAGCAACCAGCTCGACATGACCGTTTTCGACATTGGGCCGTCGCAGCTCGAACTCTTCCGGATTCAATTCGACGACACCAAATACTTCCATGAGCCAGTCGGGATGAATATGGACCGGCATTTCCAGTTCCTGGATCGCCATCCCCACGTCTTCATGACTGGCAGTGAGCACCTGCGGAGACTCCTTCGACCAGATCCAGAACCGTTCCTGGTTCGAGCCGATATCTGCCTCCTGCCCTCCGGAGAGCGGGTTCGACACCAGCAGGCGGAAGTTTCGGGGTGCCTGAACTGCAATCGATGCGGGTAACCCCATCGGAATGCCGTCCACGTGCAGCCGGACCGAACCGGAACGCCAGGAGTTCAACCCGGCATGCTCCTCTGAACCGCGAACGTTCTGGTTCAAGTGAGCAACGATTTCTTCTTTGGAAGCCGACAGTTCCAGTGCACATTCAGCCTGATGCCGCCAGCGGGGGAGACTGCATCCAGTGGTGAGCAGCAGGACGAGTCCACACAGGATCGCCATTCGACGAAGCGATGCAGTCGAGAGTCGAGAGCCGAGAGTCGAGAGCCAAAGAGTAGATTTGCTGTTATTCGGCTTTCCGAAAATAGCCAATGACAATTGACCAATGACAAATGACAAATCCCACCCCATCATGCGGCTTCTCCTCCAGCAGTGAGCTGCTGATCGAGTGCCAGCCGCAGTTGAGTCATTTCGGCTTCGCTGAGCTGCTGGTCACGCACCTCAAACGGCCCTTCGCCTCGTGAACCGGACAGCTCCAGGAACTCAACGCCATCCCGTTCGTGGGAGCCATCCAGCCTCAGACGTCTTCGCTGAAGCAGGTAGAGCGCCAGCACGAAGCACATCTTTTCCTGCTGGGGATTGGAGGCTTCCACCAGTTGTTCGAAGTATTTCAGAAGAGTTTCCGCGTCGGTTGTGGCAACCTGACGGGCAGCGGGGATGGGAACGTGGCATTTCCAGAATCCGACCGCGTCCTCCGGCAGACCGGTCCATCCCTCGGCGCTGTAGTCCAGACGTTCCTGCTGGCCATGTCGTTCGACGAGGACCGAATAGCACAGCGCGCCCGGCACCAGGGGCTTTCCAGTCCCTGCGCAGGTTTTGCTGATCGGTCTGAAACGATAATCCATCATCGTCGTGGCATCGGGCCTGCCCCATGGAAGGGGCGGAAAGGGCGAAACAAAGGCTGAAGCGGCAGAATCCTACGCTCGAATCCGTTTTTGCCTCAAGGTGAAAACTCGATCTTTACGATCTCGAGAGAAATGATTTAAAACCTGTCCTACTGGGCCATTCTCACCCTGGAACCGGTCATTTCAGCCAGGCATGAGGTCGCCCGCAGGCACCCCATCCCCGTTCGCGTTCGCGAACTTCGATTCTCACCTCAGGAGATTTTTGTGGCTCGAAATTCACTCACCATCCTCGCCGCAGTCATCACATCTTGTTGTGCCTGCCTGGCCATCACCTGGGCTTTACAGCCACGAACCGGCGTTGCGGTCGTTGACCTGGACGAGGTCTCCCGACAGCTCGGCCGAAATCAGGAAATGCAGCAGAGCATCAAGCAGAAAACAGAAGCTGCACAGCAGCGGCTGGAATTCCTGGAAAAGGATGCGGTCGCTCAGCTGGAAGAAGCCCGACGTGCCATCGGAGCCACCCCGAGCCAGGAAGATTCGCAGAAGTTCCAGCAGATGCGACAGTCCGCCACAGTTCAGCTGAACCAGCTCAAGCAGAGAGCTGAACAGGAAGTCAGCGGCCATCGCCAGCAACTCGTCACCCAGTTCCGCGATCAGGCTCGCCCCGTCGTTGCCCAGGTTGCCAAGAAGCATGGCTTCGGGACTGTGATCACCCGCAACGATGCGTTCCTCTTTTCCTTCGAAAAGACCGTGGACATCACGGACGAAGTCGCACAGCTGATGGCTTCCTCTGCGCCGGCAACTGCTGCTGCTCCGCAGCCAAAAGCCGCACCGGCTCCTGAGAAAGCTGCTGCCCCTGCAGAGAAGTCGGCTGTCGAGCAGGTCAAACACGAAACCCGATAATTCAACGGACCTGAGTCACAACAGTCTCCGTTCAAATCGAGCGCGCTGGTCACGAATTCCCCGGGGGAGAACCCTGGGGGTTTGCGACTTCCGCGCTCGAATGCGTTTCGGCCCCAGTTTCAGACAGCGGGGCCAGAGCGGCTCTCACGAAAGTGTGGGGTTCCGGCGGCGATCAACACAGCTTTCGATCGATCAACACTCCCGAATCGCCACCACACTCCCCTGAGACAGGGTTAATCGTGCCAGGTGTCGAGGAATCGCTGTTCGAACACGTTCAGATAGCGGCCGGGAGCATACTGGCCCGGAGTCTCCGCGAGGACGCGAAGCCAGATGCGGTGGCCGGCATAAATCCCTTCAACCGCAACATGGTTTCCAATTTCGTCGCTTTCATCCTGCGGATGAGGCTGCCAGCCTGCCGACTCCACGACGTCAAACAGCTGCAGCAAATCGATCAGTTCGACCACAAAGGTACAGGGAAGACGTTGTCCATCATGCTGGCCGCCGACAATCTCAGTCGGGGAGACGAAGACAGAGATTTCCCAGGTATCCTCTTCGTAAGCGGTATGGCATCCGATTGGTGGCATGTCCTCAATCGGGCACAGACATGTGCACACCTGATCGACGAACTCTTTTAACCATTCCGGCTCAGCTGCCATGACGAGGACCATTTCCGCAGGACTGAAATCCGATTCAGACTGGATAGCGGGTTGTTCATTGACGGATTGAAATATGATCGCTGGCGACTGACGGGACGTCTTCGCGCAGTTCGACCTTCGCAAAACATGACGATATGCATACGGAATGCCATCGGTCACATGAAGCATTCGGCCCACCCCCAGAGGCGGCACAAGCGCCCGCGATTTGCCGAAAGAATATCGCAGAAATTTTCTTGCCGAATGTGACGGCATGTCGCCATTCGACACCATTTCTGTATCGATCCCTGAACAGTCGGCAACAGAACGTGTCTTGAATTCTTGACACTGCAGATCGAGGGGCGGATCACTGATCGGCGAATGACTGCCGAGGGAGATCACGCAGCACTGCTGTTTTTCTGCCGTTTTGATGGAATGCGGCCGCGGAAATATCAAAACCCATGCCGAAAAGTGGCAGTCCGGCCGGGAAACTTCGTCCATACTCCGCCCGTCGTTGACACTTTGACGTCCGCATTCACTCCAAGGTCTTCCCACCGGTCCGGAGATACGCAATCAGATCCAGAATCTCGTCCCGAGTCAGAGTGTTGAGCAGCCCCTGCGGCATTGGAGAGATGCTGGAGCTTTTTGAATCCACGATCTGGTCCCGGGGAATATTGACGGACTTCCCGGTTAACGGATCGATCTCAACTCCGATCATTTCCTTGCTCACGAGTGTCGTCCTGCCGGAAATGACCCTGCCATCTTCAAGCTGATAGATGGAGTTGTGGTATTTAGGGTCGATCTCTTTTGAGGGATCCAGGATGGATTCAAGAAGTGTCCGGCCATCAAATCGTTTGCCTACACTGGTCAGGTCCGGCCCCACCTGGCCTCCCCGGTCTCCCAACTTGTGGCATCGAAGACAGATCGCTGCTCCCAGAGCAGCCCGTCCCGCTTCCACAGAACGGTCCTGCGGCCGCAGCATCGCGACGTCCCCTTCCAGATCCTCCATCGTCCAGGCCCGGACGAGCGGCCGGTCAGGCAGATGAGTCTCTTGATCTTCAGCGACAGGTTCGGAAATTTTCACCAGCAGCGGAGCGAATTGCTCCCGTTCACTCGAAGAGAGATTCGCTTCAATCTGCTCGCGGTAGGCCTGCAGTGCCGTTTTGACGAGTTTCCCTCCGGGAAGCTGACGATGATTCACCAACCAGTTCAGCAGCTGTTCCCGCTGGGGAGGTGTCCATCCCTGTTCGATCTGAGTTAACGTCTTCACAAACTGGATCTGTTCTTCCTGCGTCCCCGCTTCTTCCATGAGAGTGAGAGTTCGTTCGATCGCTTCCGGGGACTTCAGTGCGACCAGGATCTCACTGAGCAGCCAGTTGACTGCAAAGCTCTCCTGCCTGGGAAGCTGATGAAGCTTTCGAAGCAGACCCGGCTTGACTGCGTCATCCACCGGTCCCTGACGAATGAGCGACAGTTGGACCGTCCGCAGTCCGCAAATCAACTCTTCGGGAGTCGCCTTGGTCCAGTCCCATTCTTTCAGACCCTTGAGGACGATCTTCTGATCAGCGGCTTCTCCCAGACGAGCCAGTGCCATCAGGGCAGTGTGACGCTCCGGGGAGTCCGCAGCGGTGGCGACCCGTTTTCGCCAACTGTCGACAGGTTGATTCTCCAGGGCGACTCTCGCTGCGAAACGTAACCAGACGTCCTCGCTTCCCAGCTGTGACCAGATGAATTCGAGTTGCGAGAAATCCTCCGCCACATGCAGGGCCTCCAACTGCCGTCTCGTCTGTCGAGCAGCTGCAGACTCTTCATACGTCACGTTTGATTCAGTCGTTCCCAGGTTGAGGGGAGCAACCTTGTCAGGTTCCGGGCACGTAATTCGATATAGTCCGGATTGCGAGCCGCGCCCCCCGGTAATGAAGTAGAGTGCGCCGTCGGGTCCGAATGCCATGTCGCACACATTGAGAGGACTTCCCTCGACGAACACGGTCGACTCTCCCGTGTAAGACGCCCCCTGAGGGTTGAGCTGAATCAGCAGAATCCGGCCGTTCTGCCAGTCGGCAGCGTACAGGGCTTCTCGATACTGCTGCGGCCAGTTGCTGGTCGTTCCGAAAGTTAATCCGGTCGGGGAGCCCAGTCCGGTGTCGAGATTCGAGGGGAGGCTGTCGGGATACCATGCAGGCCACTTGCCGGTTCCCCATCGCCAGCCATATTCACCTCCAGAGACAACATGATTGATCCGCGTGGGGCGGTACCACGGGAGTCCAACGTCCCATTCCATATCTGCATCCCAGGTGAACATCTCACCGTCCGGATGAAACGCCACATCCACCTGGTTTCGCAATCCCCCTGCGAGGATCGTCCGGGATCCCCCATCGGGATCCATGCGGAGGATGTACCCGACCCGGTCATCCTGCCCCTGATCTTTCGGACTTGGAAGCAGCCAATCATTCTGCAGACCGCGATAGGGTGACTTCGGATCGGACTCGGCGGGAAATGCGACGTCGTTTCCGATCACGGCATAGATCATGCCGTCCGGTCCGAGAGTGAGTTGATTGGCCCCGTGTCCGTAGCGGCTGTTGTACACGAGGGGCACGATGAGTTCGGGTTCGTCGTACACACCATCGGCGTTGGTGTCGCGCAGCCGGTAAACTCCTTCACCGTCCGTGGCGACTGCGTAAATGGAGTCGAACGCATACAGGACGCCACGGCAGTGCTTCAATGTTTCCGTCCCTGGCAGCTTCTCGAACGTCGACTCTTCGGGAGACGAACCCAGCGTGATTCGCGCCAACCCCGCAACATCTTCACCGACGATGATCCGTCCCTGATCATCAAAGGTCATGCTGATCCAGGAACCTTCCTCAGGTTGAGCGGACCGCAGCAACTCAATGCGAAACCCTGCAGGGACTCGAATCGATGACGGTGAAGTCGCACTCCGTTCGGCACTCTGTGACTGGTCTGCAAGAAGAATGAAGAGGAACAGCCAGCCTGCGATGAAATTTCGCATTCATGTTTCCTTCGGCAAGTGCAGGTCCAGGACGGACCTGCTGTCGGCGAGATCATTTCACATCCAGTGTGGCATTCTGTCTCACAGAAGCACAGCATCCGAACGCAAGATCCCGTTCGGATGCCCCCACACTCCAGAGGCAGGGACCATGATGGAGGAAACAACCGACAATAGAAAAGGGAAGCGGGACGAGAATGTCACCGCTTCCCTGTTTTGATCTCTTCTTCGGCTCCCGAGCGATCGAGTCTCTCGGTCAACAACACCCGTCCATTACTCCATGGGGAACAGCGTGGGCGGAGCTGGAGTCGGCAGCGGCTCCTGGAATGAGGGAGCGGGGGGATAGGTCTCGATCCGGGGGAGCGGTTGAGGCGCCTGCACGTACGCCGGGTTACTGGTCTCCTGCATTCCATCGGCATACGAATAGTTCAACTCTTCGCTGGTGGCCTGGGCGGCTGCTGCAGTGTTCGGTCGCCAGTAAGTCCAGGGGGCATATTTCGAACTGGATTTGCAACCGGTGAACGTGGTCAGAACGATGAGTGCGAGTAGAGAAAAACGAATCACGAAACAGCTCCTGCTGCTCTCGGCGAAATGAATGAGAATCCGGAACCGGTCACCGGACGTGATGATGTTGTCCGGGTTGCCGATCCAGTGGAATTGCCAATGTGAATCGGCAGGTTTCGCTTTTCGTTTTTGAAAAATCCCCCAGTTCGGCGATTTTTGCCCGACCTCTTCTCCAATCTGCAGCCTGGACGTGATTGTGCAGGCTGCAACGAGTCACCGCAGGACTCAACATCACTTCGCAGGCAAGGTGAGATGAATGGCCAGATGACCTGCCGGAAAAACGGGTGCGGCAAGATGTGCAGCCTGTACGGAACGCATTAAGATGCCGACATGGGTTTGATTCACGTTGGAATGCAGTAAGAAGGGGATAGACAGATGGTTCGTCGATTCATGTTGACGTGGCTTCCATGCCTGATGCTGGGAACTTGTGCTTGCGCTGCCGATGCCAACAATCCCGCGTACTCAACAGTAGAAGAGGCCAAGGTTGATCCTGATTTTGAACTGCAGGGAGAATACGCAGGGGATCACTCCGGAGTGCAGGTGATTGCACTCGGGGGACACAAATTCCAGGTGGTCAAATTCCAAGGCGGACTCCCCGGGGCCGGCTGGGATGGCTCAGACAAAGTGACTGCCGAAGGAACGTGGGATGAAGTGAAAGGTCATCTTGAAGGGCTCAAGAAAGTTGATCGCAAGAGTCCCACGCTGGGCCTGAAAGCTCCGGAAGGTGCCGTTGTCCTTTTCGATGGAACACCGGAGAGTTTGAAGAAGCATTGGAAAGAAGGAGCGAAGATCACCGAAGATGGTCTGCTCCAGCAGGGTGTCACGAGTAACGACGAGTTCGGCGACTTCACAGCGCATGTTGAGTTCCTTCTTCCGTACATGCCCAAGGCGCGCGGACAGGGACGAGGCAACAGCGGACTGTATCTGCAAGGTCGTTACGAAGTGCAGATGCTCGACTCATTCGGACTCAAAGGAGAGGACAATGAGTGCGGTGGGATCTACAAGGCAGCAGCTCCGAGCATCAACATGTGCTTCCCTCCGTTGGCCTGGCAAACCTACGATATCGACTTCACAGCGGCAAAATTTGACGATCAGGGCAAAAAAATTTCCAACGCTCGAACGACGGTGAAACACAACGGCGTGACCATCCATGACGATCTGGAACTTCCAGAAGGAACACCCGGCGGTCCGGTTCATACAGAAGGCCCGAAGCCGGGTCCGTTGTTCCTGCAGGACCATTCCAATCCGGTCCGCTATCGCAACATCTGGGTCCTGCCCAAGTCCTGAGAATGAGTGAACCGCATCGCTGAATGCGACATCTGCTTCAGTGAACGTGACGTGTCCATCAACGAAGGGTCGAGACAAACAGAAGCCGTTTGGCTGCGGAAATTCCGCGGTCAAACGGCTTCTTCCGTTTTAGAACGACTCGTTGAGATGACTTGAATTCAAGGAACTGTCAAGTCTGGAGCACAGGCATCCTCAGCAACTGTCAGCGACTGGGAGTCATCGAACTGACCCGCTGGGAGATGCTCCAATTCGTACCACGTTGAAGTCGCTTTGAAGCTTCAAAGAACGTTGCGTGAGAGGCGTTGTTGTGCGCGCGTGCATCGCTGAGGGAGTCGTTGAGAGAATCAATCTGTCACGGCTGACTGTCTCGCAATTGATAAAAAAAATCGGGCATGTCGTCGTTTCGATGGAAATTTGGGTTGCATCTACCGACCGTTTTCGTACTATTTGCCGCAAGTCATTGCTGGAGCAACAACTCAACGGATCGAATCAAATTGAATCGCGATTCGATGAGACAAGTGAGACCAGCAACGATTCACCATGGTTGGTGAATTGGAATGGAATCGAAGTGTGGAAGTCTCTGACCCTTTTGCCCGGTAGCATCGGACAGAACTCCACGAACAAGTGACTCTTGGTAAGGAGGAGTTTCCAGTGGCTAAGAAAAAAGCAGCTAAGAAGGCAGTGAAGAAGGCAGCACCGAAGAAGGCAGCACCAAAGAAGAAGGCTGCTCCGAAGAAGAAGGCAACCAAGAAGAAGGCGTAATGCCTCTCTCGTGTTGCAATGCATTCTGCGGGCAAGCTGGTCCCTTTCCAGCTTGCCCGTTTTTCTTTGAAGAGGGGTCAGCTTTCAGCGATCAGCTTTCAGAAAGAAAGATGACTCGCGTCTCAGCGGTTTGCTCGAGACTCTTCACTTTGATCTCTGGACGACTGCAATGCGTCCGCCAGGAACGAGACCGCCCGCTCCGCCATCGTGTTGAAGTACGGCCAGCCATGACCTCCAAGTGAGGTCTTCAGGTCGCTTGTGAACGGCACTCCCGATGACATCAGCTTGCTCGCCAGTCGTTCGCTCCCAGCGTGCCACGTGTGATCCTGAGGGTCGCTGCAGAAGAACTGATGCTTCGGCCAGTTGAGCGGATGCAGGTGTAACACCGCCGTCTCCTGCCGGGCCGCTTCCGCATCCGGAAAGATCTCTTCGACGCCGAATCCCTTCCCGTGAATGCGATCGAAATCAATCGCCGGGGAGAGAGCAGCCACCACCGGAAACTGCCTCGCATGCCGATAGGCGAGATTCAGGACCCCCTGCCCCCCCATGCTGACTCCCAGCAAGCCGATCTGAGGCACAGCGACCTTCCACGCCTCCTCGATCCATCGGGTGACGTCTTCAAGGATGTAGTTCAGCGGGGTCTGCTTGGAATCGAATTGCGGACACACCGTGTCGAGCCACCAGCATCGCCCCCCCTGAGGGCAGACAACGGGCAACCGATGCTCCTTGAAGAGACGAGTAAAGATCTCGTTCTCGCGCAGCGACTCGCCGCTGTACCCGTGCAGGTAGATCAGTGCGCCGGCAAACGGCTCCGCGCCCGGGACGAACACGTCCGCCTGCCTTCCGGAAATCTCGACCTGTTTCCACATACCACACTCTCTCGGAAGAAGTCAGCTGTCAGCATATCGGAAATGGATCCACAATCGGTTCTGATCGCTGAAAGCTTTGAGCTGATTGCTGGCCATGACATCGAGTTTCAATCGCGTCGTTTCTGGTCTCTCTGGCGAGAAGCTGCGGGACGGTGTGTCAATTCCTCGCAATTGCTGCGAATGGCTCGTTCGCCAGTAGAAGTGAATTCCCCTTCTGTCCTAGAATCGGCGCTTTCTGGAATCGCAGTTTACCGTGGAGAAGAGGATCATGAAGGGTAGCCAGCGCGTCATTGATGCATTGAATGCCGGTCTGACAATCGAATTGACCGCCATCAACCAGTATTTCGTTCAGGCCAAGATGTGCCAGAACTGGGGCCTGATGCGGCTGGGGAAGCATCACTACGCTGAGTCGATCGATGAAATGAAGCACGCAGAAATGCTCATCGACCGGATCATCTTCCTGGACGGGGTTCCGGAAATCGCCCGATACGACGTGATCCGGGTCGGCGAAACCGTCAAGGAGCAGCTGGAAAATGCACTCGCTCTGGAAACGAACGCCAGCCGCACCTACAACGCCGGCGCAGAGATCTGCCGCGACGAGAAGGATGCTGCCAGCCGGGAAATCATGGAGCAGATCATTCGCGAATCTGAAGAGAGCATCGACTGGCTGGAAGCCCAGCTGGACCTGATCTCGAAGATCGGAATTGAGAATTACATGCTCTCGCAGATCGGCACCGACGCAGACGGCGGCGGTCACTGATGCGACAAGGGAGGCACGTGCTTTCGTGCCATTGGTTCGAGGTTGAAGGTTTCAAGTCGGAAGCGACTGAAGCCTTCAACCGATCCCCCTGAAACCCTATTCCTGGGTCATGCACTGCTGCGACTGTCGCTTCGCGTCGATGAAGCACTGAATCCGGCGGCGGCAGCCCATGCAGCCTCCTCCGGCTCCGCACGCTTCCCGAACGTCCCGGACGTTCGTCGCACCATGCATGACGATGCAGTTTTCCACTGTCGAAGCCGAAACGCGGAAGCAGTGGCAGAGAACCTGATCAGCTTGAAGGATCGGTGGGGCCATTTGCGGGGGCGGGTCGTGAAGTAGGACGAAGAGGCGGGTTAATGCTCCTGAGACTCAATCTCACTTGCAGAAGTCTATTCGACCGCAACTACGATCGTCAATCAGGAAATCCGTCGGAATTCGGACTCCCCCTCAACTCTTGTCCTGATTTCGGGCTTTTATCGCATCAGCCGTTTTTAATTTATATCCAGCAGGGGAAGGTGCCCACCCGCCCGCTCCTTGACAAATGGACACGCCACGGCTAAAAAGCCATTCCAAAGCATTGTGGGGACACGATTTAACGAAAGACATGCCCCCAATTTTCCAGACCGGATCCCTCGGGCCCACGGCGGGGGTTCACGGTTTATCTCACGGCAACGACTTCTCCGAGGACTGCTCTTTTCGCGAAAGACATCGAGTCATGGCCAAGAAGAAGCCTACCCGCGCCGTTCGTACCAGTGCTCGTGCTGAGCGAAAAGCCAAGCCGGTGGCTGCACCGAAAGCCGTGGCCCGCAAAAAGCCGAGCGTCCAGTCCCCCAATCGTATCAAATCCATCGACAAACAGCTGATTCAGTTGTTGAATCAGCGGATCAAATTAACCGTCGAACAGCTGCAATCGACAGTGGATCGCCAGGATGTCTGGTTTGATCCCAAGATCGAACAGGAGCTGTGGGAAGAGCTGGACCAGTCCAATCAAGGACCTCTTTCCCGCGAAATTCTTCGCAGCATCTTCCGCGAGATGCTCTGTGCAGCTCGCATTCAGGTGAAGACCGTCCGGGTCGCCTACCTCGGCCCTCCGTTCAGCTTTACGCATCTGGCAGCACTGGAGCAGTTTGGAAAGACCGCCGATCTGGTCCCTGTCAGTTCCATCGCCGCTGTCTTTGAAGAAGTGAATAAAGGCCATGCGGAATTCGGGATTGTTCCGATCGAGAACAGCACCGATGGCCGCATCGTCGACACGCTCGACATGTTCACCCGGCTGCCGCTCCGCATCTGCGGTGAAGTGCAGATGTCGATTCATCACAACCTGCTCTCCCGGTCGCCGCGCAGCGAAATTACCGAGATTTACAGCAAGCCCCAAGCGCTCTCGCAGTGCCGCGACTGGCTGACGCGGAACATGCCGCAGGCCAAGATTTACGACGTCACCAGCACATCCACGGCAGCCAAGCTGGCGGAGACCAAGCCCGGTGTCGGAGCCATTGCCAGCCGCGAGGCCGCGGTGCAGTATGGCCTGAACATTGTTGCTGAGAACATCGAAGACAACGCTCACAACGTCACACGATTTGCCATCATCGGCGATCATGACACGCAGCAGACCGGCAGCGACCGCACCGCGCTGCTCCTGCAGATCCCGCACACTCCCGGGTCCCTGTCCGAAGCGCTCACCGCCTTCAAGAACAACAAGATCAATCTGACCTGGATTGAATCGTTCCCGCTGCGAGGCCCGGAAACCGGCTATCTGTTCTTCCTGGATTTCGAAGGGCATCTGAAAGAGCCCCGCATCAAGAAGGCGCTGCAAATTCTTGAGAAGAAGGCGGTCCGAATGGAGGTCCTGGGATCGTATCCCCGCAGCGAGCCGATGGCCTGAGGTCAGGGGTTGAAGGTTGATGGTTGAGGCGTTGAGGGTTGTTCTTCAGCCTTCTCGCTGAGTCGCTTCATCCATTCCTTGACTGAATGCGACACCGACGAGTGCCGTTGCGGTTGCTCCGGGAGGCGCTGTACGAGGTGGATCTCCAGCACTTCATAGTTTGCCAGGGGAACATGCTGTTCCGCGAGTCGGGCAAGTTCAAGTGCGCGTTGTTCGGCTTTGGCCTTGTCGGCCTCGGGGTTGAAGTCCTCATCAGGCATCTGCAGAACAATCCGCAGGACGTGAGGATTCCCTTCCTGGTGGCTTTTATGCCTGCCGCCAATGACGCTGGGCCGCGAGCCTGGATACGCTGCCGCGATGGCATTCTGCAGCGGGCGAAACGGACGGGTGTAGAGCTCCCAGTACAGCCAGAGTGCTCCGACCATCAGCAGGCCGAAACAGAACATCCCCAGGACCGTTCTGCGGCCGGAGCTCGACTCACCTGCGGATTCACCTTGATCTGACACGTTGTCTCCCGCCGTTCTCGATTCCCAACGTCCGGTTCACTCTCGTTGATTCCGGTTGTCTCTTCAAGCAGAGCAGCCGTCGCCCCCATCCTGGAAGCCCTTCAATTTCGTATCGACCGATCCTGAATTTCCGAGCAAATGGAAGTCGCCACGGAGTCACCGAGACACGGAGAATTTCGAAAAGCTTTCAATGAATGAATCGAGATGATCAATCGACAATTCGCCAGCGATCCCACTGCGCACAATTCACAGGTCGACTCGAATTGATCCTGTCTTTCAAATTCTCTCGGTGTCTCCGTGCCTGCGTGGTGACTTGCCCGGACCTTTTTGACGGTCACACACGAACTGTATGTGCTACATCCGACAGCTTCGTCACAACCAGATCATGCAGTTGCAGCTGATGGCGGGCAATCGTTCTGCCAGCGTGATTCACGACCTACATTTGCGAGGAGGAATCATGAAATATCTCAACGCACTCGGAGCCCTGTTACTGGCGATGGTCCTGCCTTTCGCACTGCAGGACAGGACCGCCCCTCCGGACGATCCGTGGTTTCAATCCTCAGTCGCGCGTCATCCGCGGCCTGTGCTCGTCAAGTTCGGCGCGGACTGGTGCCCGCCCTGCCGTCACATGGAAGGAGTGCTCGACCGTGCGGAGGGACGTCTGGCGGGGAAAGTGAAAATTGTCCGCATCGATGTGGATGAGAAACCGGAGATTGCTCAGCACTACGGCGTCAGCGGGATCCCGCGAGTCATGCTGTTTCAGGATGGAAAGGTTGTCGCTTCACACGGCGGGTTCGGCGACGTCGATCAGCTCCAGGAGTGGGTGAATCGTTACACGCGATAACCGGCGAGCGAGAGACGTCAGTCTTCCGATAGTACGTCGAACGATGATCATCGAATCGGGAGACTGACGTCTCCCGCTCGCCGAAATCGGATGTGTCTACTTTGAAAACTCTTCGGCGACCGCCACGAGAGTTCGCAGCGAGGACCCGGTGGCTCCTGCATCGCGATACGGTTTGGCAGCGTCGGCGAAGCTCGGCCCGGCGATGTCCAGATGAACCCAGGGGATGTCATCCACGAATCGCTCCAGGAACTTCGCAGCTGTGATCGCTCCGCCCCACTTCGTGCCGACATTCTTGATATCCGCGAAGTCGCACTTGAGCTGTTCTGCGAAACTCTCATGCATCGGCAGCTGCCAGACATGTTCGCCCGCGTTGCGTGCGGCCTTCAGCACCTCATCACACCAACCCTGATCGTTGGTGAACGCACCGGCAATGTCGGTTCCCAGTGCGACGACGCACGAGCCGGTTAAGGTCGCCAGGTCGATCATTCGGGCCGGCTTCTGCTCAGCGGCGTAGGAGAGGACGTCCGCGAGGACGAGCCGACCTTCCGCATCGGTATTGTGCACTTCGATGGTGACCCCGTTTCGCGCTGTGAGAATTTCTCCCAGCTTGTAGGAGTGTGGCCCGACCATGTTTTCCACCAGACCCATGAGTCCGATGACGTTGACAGGAATCTTCAGTTTCGCGATGGCGACCATGGCCCCCAGCACGGTCGCGGCTCCAGCCATATCGGCTTTCATGGCGATCATGCTGTCGCTGGGCTTCAGGGACAGTCCGCCGCTGTCGTAGGTAACTCCCTTTCCGCACAGGGCGAGCGTGGGGGCTCCGGCTCCGCCCCCTTCGTACTTCAAAATCACGACGCGAGGCTCATGAACGCTTCCGCGAGCAACCGCCAGCAGCGACCCCATGCGTTCCTGTTCCAGTCGCTTCTGGTCGAAGATTTCGCACTTGAGTCCGACAGTCTTTGCTTCCGCTTCTGCCCGGGTGGCGAAGGTGGCTGGGACGATCTCTTCGGGATGACGGTTCACCAGTTCACGGGTCAGGTTGATGGCCTCTCCGAGAATGCGTCCCCGCGCAAGTGCGTCCTCCCCCTTCTCCTTTGTCACGACAGCGATCTGCTTGAAGGGAAACCGTTCCGGAGTCGCTTTGTAGATCCCCTGACCGGAAGAGCCGACGACCGCAGCGCAGACGGCTGTGGAAATCGTCTTGTCAGCGGGCGAGAGGTTGGCAATCTCGGCGGGAATTGCGATGGCGATGGAGCCATTGGGAGAACCGGCAGCTTTGCGAACCGCTGCCAGCAGAGAGTTCTCCCAGTTCTGGAATCCCTGTTTCGCGGGGTCACCCAGGCCGAGAATGAGAACCCGTTCTGCCTGAATCCCGGGGGCGACAGGCAGGAAGGTGACCTCGCCGGGCTTGGCTTTGATGTCCCCACGCTGTCGCAACTGTGCAATCACACCTCCCAGCGACTTGTCGAGAGCCTGAACTTCGCTGGACAGATCAGCACATTCGCTGACTCCGACGACCAGCCAGTCGGTTTTGACCTCGGACAGGGGGGCATTGACGATCAGCAGTTCAGGAACATCCATGATGACACTTCAGGCTTGAATGGGCGGGCGGGTTTTCTCTCCGGACGGTGTTAATCAATAACTCAGCGGGCTCGCTCCTGACAACCCACCCGAAAACACTGCGGATCCTTGGCAGCCTGAGGATGGTTCCATAGGATCAGCGGGAGAAAATCGAAAGAAACCTGCCGGTCAGATGGAAGAAGTCTGCGGCTGGATCGCACGCACTCGCGCGATTGCCGTTCCCGAATGGTACGAAACGGCTTCTGAATCGAATCGGAACTTTACAGACGTTGAAGGAAGTGTGGAAATGGCGAAGAAATCCATTGCGGATGTGGATGTCAAAGGAAAAAAAGTCCTGATGCGGGTGGACTTCAACGTTCCGCTGGATGATCAGCAGCAGATCACCGATGACCGACGGATCGAGATGGCGCTGCCGTCCATCGAATCTGTCTTGAAGCGCGGCGGCAGCGTGATTCTCATGAGTCACCTCGGCCGACCCGACGGAAAAGCGGTCCCCACCATGAGCCTGAAGCCGGCTGCCGAGAGACTCGCGAAACTCCTGAATCAGCCTGTGGCCTTCGCAACGGACACTGTCGGTCCGGACGCGGAAGCCAAGGTCCAGGCTCTTCAGCCCGGCGGGGTGGTTGTGCTGGAGAATGTCCGTTTTCATCCTGAAGAAGAACTCAAGGATGAGAAGGCGACTCCGGAGCAGCTCGCTGCCAAGAAGGAATTCGCAGCAAAACTGGCGGCTTTCGGCGATATCTACTGCAATGACGCCTTCGGCACCTGCCATCGTCCGCACGTGAGCATGTATTCCGTGCCGCAGAACATGGGGGACAAGCCGAAGGTCTGCGGGTTCCTCGTCGAACGGGAAATCCAGTACCTCAGCGACACCATTGCAGCTCCGCAGCGTCCGTTCGTGGCGATCCTTGGCGGGGCGAAAGTCTCGGACAAGATCAAGGTCATCAAGAACCTGCTGACCGTCTGCGACAAGGTGCTGATCGGCGGAGCGATGGCCTACACGTTCTCTCTCGCTCAAGGTGGAAAAGTGGGAGACAGTCTGGTCGAGCGCGATAAGGTCGATCTGGCAAAGGAACTCATCACCAGCGGCGGAGAGAAACTGGTTCTGCCCGTCGACACTCATTGCGGCGACGCCTTTAAAGGGGACTGCAACAAGAAGGTGGTTTCCGCTGGAGAGATTCCAGACGGGTTTGAAGGCCTGGACATCGGTCCCAAGACCGCCGAGAACTATGCCCGGATCGTCTCAACCGCCGGCACCGTGATCTGGAACGGTCCAATGGGGGTCTTTGAAATGCCGCCGTTTGACGCGGGAACCAAAGCGGTAGCGCAGGCCATCGCTGATTCGGAAGCGGTCAGCATTATTGGCGGTGGAGACAGTGCAGCCGCGATTCAGCAGCTCGGATTCGCAGATCAGGTCACGCACGTCAGCACTGGAGGCGGAGCAAGTCTGGAAATGCTGGAAGGGAAGAAATTCGCCCCTGTCGAAATTCTCGATAACGCCTGATTCTTCAACGGCTTATGCCAGCTTTCACTGTTGAAAGCTGGCATTGCCGGAAGTTCGATGCGTTCGGTTCAGGCGATGAGGGCCTGCCTTCGGGTCTTGAATTCGCTGTCGAAGATCTAAAGAAGACCTGTTTTTCGAAAAGTTGAGAACCTATCATTCCTGTGGGCTGCGGAGTCACAGATTCCGCTGAGAGTAAGAATTGAAGGACAAAGCCGCGTAATCACGCTCGAAAATCGAGCTTCAATCGAGTTTTGTTCCCCCGGCTCCAAAAGTTGTTGAAAGATTGACTCACCGCGTTTCGACATCACGGATGCGCGATTCGCGGTGTTTTCGTTCTCTCCCCCCGTACGCGATCCCGCCAGCACCTGACCTGCTCGATCCTCATTAGGAAAGCCCCATGCTTCGCCGTTTTTCTTACACTGCATTTATCTGCTGTCTGGTCGGCATGACAGCGTATCTCATGAACCGCAGCAATCACGCGGCCGACCCTGTGCCTGCTCCAAAGCAGAATGCTCCCCAGACACCGCCGGAACCGGCAGGCGCCACGGCCGAGGTTGATCCCTTTGCCGTCCCCGAAGGAACCGACGACAAAGCTCTGATGATGTTCCTGCAGCGGATCGTGAAGCTGCCCCCCGAAGAGACCACTCCCGATGCGATCGTCAAGCACCTGAACAAGGTGGATGGAGCTGTCGGCGAGATCCTCGGTCGCGAAGTGTCCGACGATGTTTACCATTCTGTGTCCGACCTGAGACTGCAACTCTACGCAGCCTTGCTGGAGCTGGGAGATAAGTCTGTCGAAGCCCGCAAAACGGCATTCCTGAAAGAGCTCGGTGAAAGTCCGCGAGCATCGATCAAGGGGCTGCTCCGCCAGGTCAGCTATGAAGACCGCCTTATGAAGTTCCCGACCCAGGATGCTGCAGCCCAGACCGCATTTGTCGATGAGGTGGCTGCAATGGTTCAGGCTGCTCCCGCCGATTCCGAAGAAGAGATTCAGTTCTCCGTGCAACTGGCCATGGTGACCGCTCAGGTCCTTGAGGACATGAAATCCCCGTTGACCAACGCTTCGTACCAGAAACTGATCAAGGCTATTGAAGCCAGAAAAGACCCGCGTCTGGATGATATTGTCGAGAACCTGCAGGGGACTCTGCGACGACTGGAACTCCCTGGACATCCGATTGAAATCTCGGGAACGACCATCGACGGCAAGGAATTTGATATCCGGGAGTACAAAGGAAAGGTCGTTCTGGTGGATTACTGGGCCACGTGGTGCGCTCCGTGTGTCGCAGAAATCCCCTTCATGAAGCAAGTCTACGCGGCCTACCATGACAAAGGGTTTGAGATTGTCGGCGTCAGCCTGGATGAAGACCCGGAACAGCTGTCGAAGTTTGTGGCCAGTCGCGGCATCAACTGGGTGACGCTTGTCGGCGACGACAAAGACGGTCTGGGATGGAAGAACAAGAATGCAGCCCGCTACGCGATCACGATGCTTCCTCACATGATTCTTGTGAATCAGGAAGGGAACGTCGTCGCTGTTCATGCAGGGGGATTGCGGTTTGGCAAAGATGGTGCCTCCCTGCAGACCGAACTCGAAAAGCTGCTCGGCCCTCTTCCGAAGGCTGCCGACGCCCCCAATGCTGACCAGATTCTGAAGCCTGTTCTGAAGTAATCATCGCGATCAGGCTTTCGAACGATTCCATGCCGGGTGCAGAAATGCTCCCGGCATTTTTTTGAGAGCAGTCTGCAGGCGATTCAGGCGTGTTGACGCAGGAAAGTCCATCTTATCGCCCGCGGAATACTGGACACCAATTCGAAAAATGCCCTCATGCCGCCATGGATCGTCTATGATTTTCAGAAAGACGATCCCTCCTGCAGCGAGTGTGTCCCGTGGCGATTGATCCCATCTGCGGTATGACCGTTGATCCCGCGAAGGCCCTTTCCGCTGAGAAAGATGGCCAGACCTACTATTTCTGCTGTGATGGGTGCCGACAGAAATTCCTCGCTCCGGCTGGCGTTGGGGAGTCGCTCGTGCAGCTGGGGGGAATGCCCGTTCACGGTTGCTGTCACGGCAGTCCCTCTGAGACCCCGACTCATCAGTCCACGTCGAAGGCAGCCTATCTCTGCCCGATGTGTCCCGGCGTCGAAAGCGATCAGCCGGGAGACTGTCCCGTCTGCGGAATGGCACTGGAACGTAATCTCGCTGTGAAAGTCGCTTCGCGGAAGACGATTTACACATGCCCGATGCATCCTGAAGTCGAACAGGATCATCCCGGAGACTGCCCGAAGTGCGGCATGGCGCTGGAGCCGAAACAGGTCTCCATTGAAGACGAAGACGATCCGGAACTGGTTTCGATGTCGCGTCGATTCTGGGGATCCCTGGCCCTTTCCACGCCGCTTCTGTTGATATCGATGTTGCCGATGATCGGCGTCCCGGTGGATCACTGGCTGGGAGTCCGGATTTCGCAGTGGCTGCAATTTGCACTCGCCAGTCCGGTGGTGCTCTGGGGGGGCTGGCCGTTCTTTGTTCGAGGGGTACGGTCACTTCGCACAGGTCACCTCAACATGTTTACGCTGATCGGACTGGGAACGTCGGCAGCTTACCTGTTCAGTCTTGTTTCGCTCTTCTTCCCCCACTGGATCCCCGCCACGTTCCATGAACATGGTGCTCCTCCTCTCTATTTTGAAGCCGCTGCAACGATCATCACTCTGGTCCTGCTGGGGCAGATGCTCGAGCTGAAGGCGAGACATCAGACCGGAGGAGCGATCCGCGAACTCTATTCGCTCGCCCCCGAGACAGCACGACGTCTCGAACATGGTGAAGTGCACGAAGTCCCGCTCGAAGAGATTCGAACGGGAGACCGGCTGCGCGTGGTTCCCGGTGATCGGGTTCCGGTGGACGGCACCGTACTGTCGGGCAGCAGTCGCGTCGATGAATCGATGCTGACCGGGGAGCCGGTCCCGGTCGAGAAGCGACAGGGCGATACCGTGATTGGCGGTACGGTGAATCAGGGGGGCTCATTTGAAATGAGGGCCGATCGGGTCGGCCAAGAGACCATGCTGGCGCGGATTGTCGACCTCGTTGCTGCCGCCCAGCGAAGTCGCGCCCCGATTCAACGACTGGCCGATTCCGTATCAGGAATTTTCGTTCCGGCAGTGATTGCGGTCTCTGTACTGACATTCATGGCCTGGTCGATCTGGGGCCCGGAAGGCTCGAAGCTGGCCTACGCCTTTGTGAACTCCGTGGCTGTGTTGATTGTCGCCTGCCCCTGTGCCCTCGGTCTGGCGACTCCGATGTCGATCATGGTCGGTGTCGGGCGCGGGGCAAAGGAAGGGGTGCTGATCAGGGATGCGGCCGCTCTGGAACAACTCGCCTCCGTGGATTCACTCGTCGTCGACAAGACCGGGACATTGACGGTCGGGCGTCCCACGGTCACGTCAATTCTTCCCGAGAACAATTGGAGCGAAGATGAATTGCTCCGGATTGCCGCAGCAGTGGAAGTTCACAGCGAGCATCCTCTAGCTCACGCGATTGTCGAAGCGGCCCGCCAAAGGAGTCTCGAGATCCCTGCTTGTTCAGACTTCGATTCCACCACCGGCAGCGGAGTCTCCGGGGTCGTCAACGGCCGGACGATCCTGATTGGAACCGGGGAGTTCCTGCAGCAGCATCAGGTTCACGGACTGGGACAACTCCTGTCTCGCGCAGAAGAACTGCGACGTCAGGGGATGACCGTGTTTCAGGTCGCTGTTGACGGACAATTGGCAGGGCTGCTGGCGGTCAGCGATCCGCTCAAAGAGACCACTCCGGAAGCAATCCGCAGCTTGCATCAGCTGGGGCTGAAGATCTCGATGCTGACCGGCGATCATCTGCTCACCGCGAAGTCTGTCGGCGAGCAGCTGAAGATTGACGAGGTCCGCGCGGGCGTTTCCCCTCAGCAGAAGCAGGAGTTCATCTCCCGGCAGCGGCAATCCGGCAGGCGGGTCGCGATGGCCGGGGACGGCATTAACGACGCTCCAGCACTCGCCCTTGCGGATGTTGGAATTGCAATGGGGACCGGCACCGATATCGCCATGGAAAGTGCCGGGATCACGCTGGTGCGGGGAGATCTGAGGGGGGTGGAGCGTGCCATTCGCCTGAGCCGTGCGACGCTCCGCAACATTCGCCAGAATCTGTTTTTCGCTTTCGCTTATAACCTGCTGGGAGTGCCGATCGCAGCGGGAATCCTCTATCCGTTCTTTGGACTTCTACTCAGTCCCATGCTGGCCGCCGCAGCCATGAGCCTGAGTTCGGTTTCGGTCATCGCCAATTCTCTGCGACTGCGATCCACAAAACTCTGACTGCCGTCAAAACCGGCATGACGACCGCACTCCGAGGGCTGTTGCGGCCCCGGAGCCGTGACGGAATTCCTCGCTCTGACTATGATCAGCTTTCGTTCATTCGACGAATTCTTGTCCCTCGGCGCTGATCAAAGGGTCATGATGCTGCATCCGCGATCGTTACAGCTCTCTTCTGTCACCCGTGTTTCAAGTGCCTTCGCGGGAATGTTGCTCCTGATCCTCAGCTCGGCAGCGCACGCTGAGGATGCAGCTGAACTCACGAAATACCTTCCTGGCGAGATCAATGCGGTCGCGGTCGTTCAGGTTCAGCAGATCCTGCAGACCCCTCGAGCCCAGCGTGAAGAATGGGCGAAAGAAGCCGATGAAAGGTTCCTCAGCGGTGCCGGCGGGATCCCTTCGTGGGTCAACACGCTGGTGGTCGGGTCTCTGGTCCGTCCCGCTGTGCCTGAGGAAATCTGGGCTGCGGGCGTTGCACGTGTGCCGGCGGCCGTCACCATTGAAGACATCTCCCAGCATGATCAGGTCCCCGTCGAAAACCTCCACGGGATTTCTGTCGTCCAGGGACGAAACGATTCCTACCTGCTGGGAGTCGGCTCCGGATTGCTGGGGATCTGGCAACCCGGAATTAGACAGGAGGCCGCACGATGGGCTCGATCTTTGAAAGCAAAAGTGACCGGCCCTGAATCGGACTATCTTGTCAAAGCTGCTGCCACGCCCGGCCATATTGTGATGGCGATCGATCTGGAACATGCTCTGGATCCCGAGAACACTCAGGCTCATCTGGAGATGATGCAGACGAAGGAAGTTCGGACCGGCGATCGTGCTGCCATGCAGGCATTGCTGATGTCCCTGCAGGGAGCGATCCTGAGTGTCTCAATCGATGAGAAGACGACAGCCACGCTGCGGATCGATTTTCAGCAACCGGTCGGATCACTGGGAAGTCAGCTCAAACCGTTCTTTCTCAACGCCTTGAACGAACTGGGAGCAATGATCGATGACTTTGAACACGGCGAGTTCCACACAGACGGGAATGCACTCGTACTCACCACCGACCTGAGCGATGAAAGTCTGCGTCGGCTGGTTTCGCTGATCACGTCTGCCCCCAGCTCGCATTCCGCAAGTTCACCGCTGGCCAGGTCTCCCGCTCCGATGCCCCCTTCCGATCCGAACGCCGTGACTGCGGAAGCGTCGAGTCGCTACTTCCGTCAGGTCGATCAGTTTGTGAATGATCTCTCCCGCGCCAGCCGTCGGTCGAATGATTATTCCCGGACCGCCATGTGGCACGAGAAGTTCGCTTCGAGGATCGATGAGCTGCCAATTCAGGGTGTCGATCCTGCTCTGGTCGATTATGCCGGCGACGTCGCTTCGCGCTTGCGGGCTCTGGGACGGTCACTGCGAGGTCAGCAACTGGACGTCAACTTGCAGCAGAAGACGTTGACCTACGACGTCGACTACAACCCGGGCTGGGCCTCGGTGAATGTCTGGGGCGGGGTCGGGTTCGGAAACCCCAGTGTCAACGTCAACAGCAATCTGCAGCAGGTCCGTGAACGACAGGCGGCCGCCATCTCTGCTGGGGCCAGACAGCGGGAAGAAGTGTGGAGCATGATTACGGAAGATCGCGCCCGGGTCTTGCGACAGATGCAGCAGACCTTTGGTCCCGACTTCGGCAGGACCGGAGGCCGTGGACAGGGAACTTCGAGCAGGTGAGGTGCCCCATGCGGACAGAAAGTGGACAGTCCAGCGTGCAGCCAGCAACTGACAGTCCTACATCTCCATCAGAAAATGAATCATCGCCCGGCAGAACTGCGGGAGATCATCCGGTTTGCGGCTGCTGATGAAGTTCCGGTCGACAACCACTGGAGCATCCTCAAAGAACGCACCGGCGTTTTCCAGGTCGTCTTTGATTCCCGGTGAGCCTGTCACCCTGACTCCGCCATAGACCTTGGCGGAGATCGGAATCCAGCCACCGTGACAGATGGCAGCGACAAGTTTCCCCTGTTCGCTGAACTGACTGACGAGTTGGAGAACGTGGGGATCTCGCCGGAGTTTATCCGGCATGAAGCCGCCCGGGCAGATGACGCCATGAAAGTCATCCACTTCCATATCGCGAATCGCCGCATCGGAGGGACACGGATAGCCATGCTTGCCGTGATACAGTGCTCCTTCTTCCGGCCCTGCGATGGTCACATGAGCCCCCGCTTCTTCCAGTCGCAGCTTCGGGTACCACAACTCCAGGTCTTCGTAGATGTCTCCGACGAAGCACAGAATCCGTTTTCCATCCAGAGGAAGTCTGCTCACGTCTGATCCCCTTAAGTTTGCGTCGGTCGAATTTGTAGAAGAAAGCAGGAAATCCAGCGAACATCTTCGATGAAGTCGCGATGTCGGGTGTGAACCGGCCGGCGGCAAAGTATTATTGAAGATAAATCAGAATGGCAGGCAAGCAAGCGGGAATTCGTGAATTGCCTCCGCAGTGCTGAAGAGTCCAGTCCGACAATTCGGTCAACTTCCGAACACGAGCCTTCACACGGCGTGGCGCGGACGTGGCCAGTTGAACTCAAGTCTATTTACAGGAGGAAAATCGTGCAGATCACAGTGAACGGCGAATCACGTAAAGTCGCCAGCGGAACAACGGTTGCCGAGTTGCTGCGAGTCCTGGACCTGGACTCCCGGTTTCTGGCTGTGGAACGCAACCGGATGCTCGTTCCCCGCGGACAGCACGCACAGTGCGAACTCGAAGACGGGGATGAGATTGAAATCGTCACCCTGGTCGGGGGTGGCTGAGGTCACCGTGTTGGGGATCAGATTGTGACAGCCTTGTTCAGAACGACGTGAGAGGCGAACGCAGGCGCGCCGGAATATTCACCGGCGGGATTCACACATTCAGCAGAACGCGTTTCCCTTTTTGCAGGACCGCCCCTGATGAACAGCTACGAACGTTCCCAGCGAACGCAGTAGATCTGCGGAAGAGTTGTGGAGACGCATTCCCAGCTGTCTCCCCCGTCGGATGAAACCCACAGGCCTCCGGTCGACGATCCCATGGCGAGATGCTCTCCAGTGGCGTTCACGTCAAGGCCATGTCGAAAGACGATGTCGTAGCAATGTTCCTGCGGAAGACCGTTCCGCAAGACTTCGAATGTGTCCCCGCCGTCCCGCGTTCGGCTGCACACAAGTTTCGCATCGACAGGAACCCGGCACGCGTCCTTCACTCCGGGAACAACCCAGGCGGTCTTGCCGTCCTGCGGATGGACCGCGACAGCAAACCCGAAGACCGCGGGGGGAACGTCAGGCAGCTCTTCCCAGGTCTTGGCCCCATCGGTCGACCTGAAGACTCCGTTGTGGTGCTGAATCCACATCCGGTCGGGGTCCGCTGCGCACTGCACCATCCGATGCGGGTCCTGCTGATTGGGTCGATACGCCAGCTCCGGAGGAAGGAAGTCCGCCCGCAGCCCGGTGCCGGGCATCGTCCAGCTTTCTCCTCCATCGCGGGTTTCCCAGACTCCGCCGCAGGAGATCGCCAGCGTGACATGCCGGCTGTCCCGGGGATCGACGCAGACGGAATGGATGCCGGGGTGATCCTTCCCTCCGCCGAACCATTCCAGACGTTCCGGAACATTCCACAACGGCTGGTTCAGCTCCCAGGTCATCCCATGATCTGTGGATTTGAAAAGACCTCCGGGAATCGTCCCCGCCCACAGGGCTCCAGGCTGATCGTGACCGGCTTCTTCCAGAGACCAGATTTCAGCCAGACTCGCGGGGACCTGTTTCGGCGTTTCTTCCGGGTTGTCCGGTCGGGCGCTCACCGTGGCTCCGGCCGGGTAGACCGGCACGCCGCACTCTTCCCAGGTACTTCCCAGGTCCCGCGAGCGGTGCAGCTTGACGCCGAAATGCCCCAGAGTCAGTGATGCATACAACGTGTTGTCACGGGCATCATGCAGGCACATGGTCACCGGCTCGCCCAGAAAATCGACTCGAGTAATCTCCCAGCGACCGGCCTGTTTATCGACGGTGAACAGACCTTTGCGGGTCCCCACGAAGAATCGAAGACTTTTCATCGAGATCAGCTCTTTCATCAAGTTGAGAAATGCGACTTCTTTCGATGGCGCGGATTTGAAAACCCGGGCTATCCCCCGGAGAGTGCCTGCATGACGTAGACTTCGCTTTCTGCATGGATCGGGTCGCTCAGTGATTTTCGATCTCGCACCATTGCCTGATCGACGAAAATCATCACGTGCTTTCGCAGACTTCCCTGATCATCCAGAAGGTAGCTTCGCAGTCGCGGGTTCTCCTGAAACACTGCTTCGAGTGCGGCCTTCAACGTGGGCGCGTCCACCTGTTGCGGCGGGCAATCCAGGTGCTTCTGCAGATTCGAAGTGAAATGAATGCGAGGCAAGCGAACGTGTTCCCCGAATGAAGTTCAGCAGGAAGGTTCTTCGGTCACTTCTACACGCAGAACGTGTTTGCCACAAGAGGCAAACGGATTCGTGAAATCAGAATCGCTCGCAGGTACTCTCAGCTGTTGCCGGGTTCACAGTACGGGCAGACTTTGCGGTAGATGATGCGATGACAACGGTGGCATTCACGCGGACCAAACAGCAACGGAGCTTCGAGCTTGAACTGCTGGTAGATGAGATAGAGAAAAACCAGCAGCACCACGGAGATCAGGGCCATGTTGCCGCTGCCCCCAGCCATCCAGGCATGCGTGACAATCAAACCGCAGCACAGAGTGTAGATGGCAATCACCCACGATTTGTTGCGGCGAAACGCGGTTCGCTGAACCTGGGTGTTGACCGCATCCGCGACATGAGATTCGAGCAGATCCGACTTTTCCCGCTTCACCACGCTGACGTTCGCAGCCTGCACAGCGGTCAGCAGCCGATCCACACTGTCCAGAACGCGGAAGGCGTCGTCGAATTCGAAGTTCTGCTGATGAGCCCAGCGGTTGCGGACTTCCCGCAGCTCACTGACGAGACTGCGTTCGAAGTGACCGAGTTCATTGCGAAAGATCTGATTCCACTGGTCCCACATGACCGTCAGCAGGGCCTGGGCGTCCCAGTCGACCGATTCCGGAGTGATGCGACCACGATCCTCGCGAAAGCTGCCCGCCACAGCACGCGTCCAGTTTTTCGGATAGGCTGCGCACAGTCTGGCCTCGACGTAAGGTGTCAGTCCTTCCGTCAGAAGATCCATCGCTCTTGTGACTCGTTCTCGATATCCAGCCAATGCGAAGCTCTTTAGATTTCCGCCCACAGCGCAGCAGCCTGACTGACATCATCAGCCAGCCTCAAATCGTAGGCTCAAAGTGAAAAAGATTCTTTCATCCGCGTCATGTTCCCGGAAATCAACATGGAAATTTCGCGGAGGATGCCGGAAATGACGACCACCACCAGCGCGACAGAATCGCTACAATACTCACATCTAATTCCCCTGTACTCCTCACAATGTGACGAGGATGCCTCTCGGCAGTCCGGCCATGCGCTCGAACGGTGATCGCGGTTGGATCGATGACCGGCGTCAGCACCTGAGCCATGCATGAATTCTTTTGTCCGCACTGTTCAATTCCCCTTCGCGTGCGAGACGACTCGTTTCGCAACCGGATAATTGAATGCCCCGAGTGCCGACAACCGGTGCTGATTCAGGAATCGGACCGGGGTCTGATCGGCACCGTTCCTCACCGGCCCGAAGCGCTCTCCACTGCACGACCGCGAAGCGTCATCTCACCCCGTCTCGTCCGAGTGGGCGCTGCGATTCTGGGTGTCGTGATCGCAGGGGCAGTCTTCTTCCTGAGTGACCAACCCGAGCCCAAAGTCCCACTGGCTGTGGATCCGGTCGGCGAACCTGATTCAGAACCGGTGGGTTCGCCGGTTCATCCCACTGAAGAGCCCGTTCACATTCCGCCGTTGCCCGTGGATCCCGTGGAGCAGAAGTTACTGGGGATCGGAACAATGGTCGGCGACTTCGTGACCCGCCAGGAAGCTTATCCATCTGGAACGCCGTCAGGGGATACTGCCCGGAGCTGGATTGCACAACTTGCTGAGACTCATTTGCCGGGTCCGCGTCCACACTGGGAGAAAGGCTGGGACGCCCCCATCAACGATGAGTTCGTCCGTCGTCGATTTCCAGCGATGGAGAATCCTGAAGTCGCTCAGAAATCCGGTGAAGACAACTATCCTGCCACGCACTTTGTCGGCGTCTCCGGCGTCGGTGTCGATGCGGCTGATCTGCCTCGCAACCATCCCCGCGCGGGGATCTTTACCAACGGGCAGGGGACCAGACCCGAGGATGTGCGGGACGGGCTTTCGAACACCATTCTGGTCGCAGGGGTCGAATCCCGGCTCGGATCCTGGGCACGCCCGGGAGATGCAACCGTTCGTTCCTTCACGCGAGAACCGTACCTGCACGGGCCGGACGGATTCGGGACAGGCCAGGCTGACAGCATGCAGGTCTTGATGGCGGACGGGAGTGTGAAAACCCTCAACTCCAAGGCAGATCCTGTTGTGGTCCGGCGACTGGCTGCCATGGCGGATGGAATGTCGCTCGATCCGCAGGTCGCTGGAGATCCACTGACGTCGATGCCGACCGCTCCAAAAGGCCCTGGCGAACAGACGCCCCTCGCCCAGTCTGACCCACCAATCGAAGTGGAACTGACCCCGGAACTTCCCGTCATCGACCTGAAGCCGAGGCTCGCCCAGAAAATTGCGTCGTTTGAGCAGATCCGTCCGGTCCCGCTGGAACAGGTTCTCCGGGACTTGCAGGAACTCCTTGGAACTCCGCTGGACATCTCCGATTTCCCCGAGGAAACGCGGCTGCGGCCGGTCTCCCTGAAACTTCAGAATGCCACGGTCGGGGAAATTCTGGAACAGGTCTGTGAAGCGGGAGGGGTGAGGGTTGCTGTGAAAGAGGGCGAAATTTCAATCTTTCCCCCTGCGAAAATGGACTGAATTCATGGAGAATCCCCGATTCCAGAGTGTGACAGACGAATCTGGCACGCTAGGCTAAGTGTGTCAGCGCCTGGGGCGGAGTTTCTTCTACTCCCGCTGGCAATTCTCCGTGCACTTCAGAACCCGTATCTTTTCAATGTGAAGAGTTTACGCTGAAAAACCTGTTGCAGCCGATCCACTCCATTTGCGACACCCCATTCAGGAGCGGATTGCACTGGAATGCCCTCGCCCGTGGACGAGTTTCATTAAGAGACAAACGAAGTCAACATGATGGCCATTGAAAGTCAAAAAGTTCGATTGGTGGATATCGCCCGTAAAGCGGGAGTCTCGCGGGCAGCCGTCGGTCACGTACTCAATCACTCCGGGATCAACAACGTGCGAGTTTCCCCGGAAACCCGCGAACGGGTCCTGAAGATCGCTCAGGAAATGAACTACCGGCCGAATCGGGCCGCACAACAGCTGCGAGGAAAGCCGACCCACATGCTGGGGGTCATCCTGAACACGGTGAACACCGCTGTGTTCTCAGCTCGACTCTCAGCGATCGAGATTGAAGCTCAGCGCCGCGGGTACCGCATGGTCATCGGGCAGGTGCACGGCGATCCGGGAGAAATCCAGGGGTACCTGGACGACTTCGCTGACCGGGGCATCGATGGCGTACTCTGCCTGTTCGACGTCATGCAGGACACCCGCACCGCCCTGCAGCCCGTCTTCAAAGGCCGGCCCGGGATGGTGCTGCATGCTGCTCCGATTTTGAAATCGCAGGCGTTTGTGAGGGTGGATACCGCGTCGGCCATCCGTCAGCTGGTCGACCATCTGGTCTCACGGGGGCGGCAGAGAATCGGTCTGGAACTGTGTAATCAGACCGACCAGCTCATGACCGTGCGACATGAAGCCTGGAAGGCAGCTCTTCAGGCGCACAAGCTGCCCGCCAGCCCCAAAATGATGTGGATGAGTCCCGAGAACACCCAGCAGCCGACCCGTGAAACCGTGGATGAATGCGTCCAGTATCTGGTCTTCGATCAGAAGGTGGATGCCATCATCGCTTCAAATGACCAATGGGCCGCCCGCATCATCCAGGGGCTGCGACGACGGAATCTGAAAGTTCCGCAGGATGTCGCCATCACCGGCTACGACAATCTGGAACTCGGGGAAATTATCGAACCGACACTGACGACCATCGACCAGTCCCATACAGCCTACGCTGTGGCAGCTCTGGACCTGATGGAAGAATCGCTCAAGAATCGCCGGGCGACAACAGGCGAGCAGCGGGTCGTTGAACCGCGTTTGATCATTCGGGAATCCACCTGAACCGTCTCGCCCCGGCGTTCACCCTTCCTGCTCGGTGCTCTCGTCCAGACTGTCCTCTTCAAGCCCCAGCTGTTCCATCCTGCGATACAACTTCGCCCGCGGAATTCCCAGCTTTTCCGCAGCGAGTGTCTTATTGCCCCGAGACTCCTTCATCGCTGCCATGATCCGGGTCCGCTCGAACTGAGCGACCTGTTCATCCAGAGACACGGCATGCGGCAATGGTCGAATCGATCGAGACTGCAGGCCGGCGGTGAATTCCACCGGCAGGTCGGACACCTCAATGACGGCTGTCTGACTCCGCTCGCACGCTTTCTGCACGACCTGTGAGAGCTCATCGACATTGCCCGGCCAGGTGTGTTGCAGTAACAGCCGCAGAGCTGCTGGTGAAAACCCCGTGTGCTGCAGCGGGCTTCCCGAGTTGCATTCCTCGAGAATCTGCTGGGCGAGCAGAGGGAGGTCTTCCAGTCGTGCGCGGAGCGGCGGAACCGTAATGGTGAATGCCGTCAGCTTCGAAAGCAATCCGGGATGAAACGCTTCCTCCGCGATCCCTTCAAGTCCCAGGGCAGACGAAGAAACCCAGCGGCGATGGGGAATGTGCAATTGCTCAAGAACCAGTGGCTGCAGATCTCCAGGAAGCGATGTGACATCATCCAGATAAACAGTCCCGACAAAATCGTTGGAACCGGGTTCGCCCAGCCGCTGCAAGGTCCGAAAAAGTTCGAAGTGAGAGGCTGTCGCACAGCGCAGCGGAACAAATCGCGTCTGCCGCTGATCGCCCGAGTAATGGATGAGTCGGGCCACATGTTCGCGACCGCTCCCCCGTTCCCCGCGAAGATGCACAGACGCGAGTCGGCACCGGGCGAGTTCGATCTGAGCCGCCACCCGCTCCATCGCTGGAGAACGCGCCACCAGCCGATCCACTCCGTACTTCACATATAATTCTGCGGTATGCCGACTAATTTCCAGATGAGGCGAATCGGTCTGAGCCGGTGATTCGACAGGATCGGTAATGATTCCCAGTACGTGGTACGTTGTTGGGGCTTCACTCGAAGGGAGGGGGAAAAAGTGAATGTCCCGCTCAACAACCGTTCCGTCTTTGCGATGAAAGAGACTGCGTTTTCTCGTGAATTGTCCCGGCCCCAGATCAGGAGGAGGGCAGATTGCTCCGGTCAGGCTGCCGATGCGTTGAGGGTCAGCCTCTGTTTCAAACGTGCAGATTTTCCCGATCACTTCACCCGCTGACCACTGGGAAAACTCTTCACAGCCGCGGTTGAAGACGAGCACCATTCGCCGTTCGTCCAGGACGAACAAGGGAGTTTGCGTGGATGTCAGCCACGTCGCCAGACCTCGTCGAGTTTTCTGGGGCACGGGAAGCTTCGGGCGAAAAGAGTGGACCGGGCGATTTCGCGGCTGAAGTCTCAAAACGTCAAAGAACTTCCGCCGATAAAAAGTCTATTGTCCCAGCTTCCGCACCGCTATAAACTTAGGGAAAGACCGATTCCTCGAGTGCACAACCACCGGATTTCTGCCGGTGATTCCGGTGAGAGCCACGACTCTCCTTCAACAAGTCAAGTTGCCGTAAGATTCGTCCCAGCAAGACGATGGAGAAAAGAAGATGATTCAGCTTACAGAACGGGCAGCCGCCGAAATCAAGCGCGTGATGAACGAGCAGAACTTCCCCGAAGAGACGTTTGTGCGAGTCGGCGTCGCTGGGGGCGGATGCAGCGGTTTCCAGTACAGCTTCGCTTTTGACGACAAATCCGATCCGGAGAAGGACCACATTTCCAGCCAGCACGGCGTGAAAGTGGCTGTTCAGAAGAACCACGACCTGCACCTGGACGGCACTGTTGTCGACTTCTACGAAGACCTGCAGCGTCGAGGCTTCAAGTTCGACAACCCGAACGTCAGCCGCTCCTGCGGATGCGGCAGCAGCTTCTCGGTGTAGACCAGTTTGGTCTATCATGTGCAGGCGATTCAGGGTTCTTACCGCATGAAAGTCCATATTATCGCCTGCGGAACGCAATAGTTTATTGGCAAAACCGCTCTAGTCACCGGATCTGCTACATTGAAATGCGAAGAACGCCGGTCAATCAACCGGCGTTCTTTTTTTGTGCATTCGAGGTGGAGTGTGGCCCGGACATTTCTGTCCGGGCGTTTCTCTACAGACAGTCCTACGCCTTCGCAGCGTCGGCTCGCAGCTCGGCCACCTTCGGCCAGTTGATCACTGAAAAGAATGCAGTGATGTATTCCGGGCGGCGGTTCTGATACTTCAGATAGTACGCGTGCTCCCAGACATCCAGCCCCAGCAGCGGGGTGCCGCCAGTCATCAGCGGGCTATCCTGATTCGCTGTGCTGCCGATCTCCAGTTCTCCGTCCTTATTCAGGAACAGCCAGGCCCAGCCGCTGCCGAAACGGGTTGTGGCAGCAGCTGCGAATTCCGTTTTGAACTTGTCGTAGCTGCCCCACTTGGCGTCGATCTCAGACTTCAATGCTCCGCTGGGCTCACCGCCATCTTTCTTCAGCAGCTGCCAGAAGAGTGAATGATTGGCATGGCCCCCACCGTTGTTCCGGACGGCTGTGCGGATCTTTTCGGGAACCGCATCCAGGTTCGAGATCAGCTTCTCGACCGACTGGTCTCCCAGGTCTGTTCCAGCGATCGCCTTGTTGAGATTCGTGACGTAGGCCTGATGGTGTTTGTCGTGATGAATCTCCATCGTGCGGGCGTCGATGTACGGTTCAAGAGCATCGAAGGCATAGCCCAGCGGCGGCAGCGTATACTCTTTCGACTCAGCAGCGAAGAGTGACTTTGTTGCCAGCGGGGAGAAGGTGGCTGACGCTGCCGTCAACACTCCGCAGGCAGCTGCCTGAAGAAATCCTCTTCGGTCTGTCGAAGTCATTCCGAAGCGAGACTCTGTGGAAGAGTGAGAGAGTGGGAGGGACATTGCTGACTCCTTGATCGAGGTCGGTTTCGTCGAGAGTACGTGAACAGGCCGGACGAGTCCGTGGTTGAAGCTCGCCTGCTGTTCAGGGGGACTCTATTAGAGCAACTTCGAGTCGCTTATTCAGCGTACCGCAGGCGATTGCACGGACTCTCAACAAGTGAAAATCCTGAATGACCTGCTGGCCGAAGAAACTACCAGCAGGTCATTAAGCGTCGAATCCGGTTTGACGGCACTTCAGCCGCTGGCTGAGATTCCTTTGAGGTCCGCCCGAATTTCTTCGTACGTGGTCGCAAAGCCCATCGCATCCGGATCGGGGGTGACTCCCCAGCGTTCACACGCCTGCTGATACAGTTCCGGCCACCAGTTGTGGTGATCCGTCCGCCCCTGTTCCAGGTCCTCGCGCCAGTGGCTGAGGACCTTACTCCAGCAGGCATCTCCGTACCCGAGCGCCTCCTGCAGGGAAGCGAAACGCGGCACATACCAGCGTCGTCCGATCTGCGAATGCAGCACTTCATCCGCCCAGTCGAAATCCTGCACCAGTGCGGAAAACGGATCGTGGCTGGCCTGACCGACTTCCCATTCAAACCGCTTCCCGGTCTTGGGCATCAATCCCTGTTCGATATAGAAGAGGACACCGTGCCGCTCCCGGGCGGTCAGCTGAGTGTTGAGATTGCGGGACCATGTGTAGTTGATGGGAATCTGCCGCCAGTCCAGTCCCAGTCGTGCGAAGCCGACCTCTCCCATCATCGCGTGCCGGGCTTCATCCCAGAGCTGTCGGCTCATCTCTTCATGGAAGCCCCACGGCTCATCGTGCAGTTCATGCAGGATGCTGGCCATCATCTCGGGAACATCCAGCTCGCGGATCCGCTTGTAGTACATCGCCAGCGTTTTATCGCGAGCCTGAAAACGTTCGTCGTACAGGAACGCTTCCGCATTGAATCCGGCGTTGAATGAATCGACGAACCGGTCATCCCGCTTCGGCACCGGATCGTATTGATACGGGACAGATGAGAAATGTGGGGCAGGAACTTCTCCAACGTCAGGCTCCGTTCCTTCCGCAGTCCCGGCCGCTGTCAGACACTGATCCAGCAGACGTTTCCAGGGCTGGAACTTTTCAACGTCACTTTGACTCAGCAGGCTGGCGAGTGTCTGCTGGCCGAAATCCTGAAGATCCTGCAACTCGACCAGGGCGAAACGTGCCACCCGGCGAGTCGGAGCATCGGCGAGCGGATGGGCATCGCGGTAAATCGCTTCCGCACAGGCAATCGCAGCGGGGACAGCATGGGCATACAGCCCGAAGACAAGTTCTTCGGTATGAGGTGCTGCCTGAATCTCTTCGAAGTATCGCTGCAGACCTTCGTGGGGAATGCGGTCGAGTCCCAGCGGCGGCTCTCGCATTTCACCCACACGCTTTCGAATGGCCGAAACGTGTTCCGCGCAGAGATACGCGTGGTGGCTGAAACCGGTCTTTAATTCGTAAATCGGCTCAGCGGTAATGCGAGAGGTAAAGATCTGGTGAAGCCTGAGCAGCATGTAGTGCAGACGTTTAAGACGTCGCACGCTCTCGTCCAGGCTCCAGTCACTTTGCTGGGCCTCTTCCATCGAACAGAGCCCGGCGAGAACCGGGAGCCCGCGATAGGATTGATACGCTTCCGAAAACGACTCAGACATGTCAGACCCCGACTTGCAATGAAGGACGTTCAGGTCTTAAGACTCTAATACAAGAAGTGCTAGAATTCGAGTGGAACCTCTTCAGGACTTGTGCGGGAAAGGAGTGAATGCAATTGCATTGGATTCGCGGGCTCTGCGAGAATGGATCAATGAGGACCATTTCCCGAGATACTCGCTGAAAATGGGAACCGATTGATGCAGCTGCCGTCCTTAAGATTTACGAAGATGTCGCGGCGACTCATCATCGCCGGCGCTGCAGTGTTCTCGCTCTTGATTGCAGCATGCCTCTTTTTTCGTATCTATGGACCACAAGACCTCAGGACATATGTCGCGATGGCGAGCGAAGGCCATCCGGTGTGGCGAGAACTTGCACTTCGCCGCATCCGGGCAGGGCATCCAGTCGACGATCTGCTGAAGCGATACCCACCCAGTTCGCGTTCTGAATTCGGCCCCTATGGCGTCTACGACTATTATCAGGATTCCGAACCGGGACTCTATTTTACGGGCGTGACAGTGGTGGCTCGAGATGGCAAGTTGATTCAAGCAACCGCCTGGAGTTGCACTTGGAACTCAGTCTTCTTTGATGTGCCGGATCCGTCGCTGGAATCGCAGTACCACGAATACATTGAAGAGCGCTACCGAAAGCTGGAGCATACCGGCGAGAGATTGCCCGAAGAGGCAAACTAACAAGCCGCATCCGTCAAGCACGTTGGCTTCATGGATGCGGCTTGCGAAATTTCTGGATGTCACCTGGCCTTACGCCGGGTAATCAACCCCCTTCAGCGGGGCCCCCAAGTTGTTAAAGCATTTAATGGACAAGTGCGAGGGGCTGACGTTCATTCCCGTCTGAACCCGCACAAGCACTTCGTACTTCTCTTCCAGATTGGTCAGTTCGCGACGTTTCTTGTTGATCATGTAATCGGCGACACGCTGGTGAACTTCCAGCCGCACTTCGGCAACGTCCGGCAATGAAGCTGCCAGCATCAGCGCCCGCATGACTTCAATCGCCATGCTCTCGGCGGTTTTCACCTGAGCCATTCCGTTGCAGCAAGGACAGTCTTCATACGTACTGCGACGCAGCGAGGGGCGAATCCGCTGACGGGTCATTTCGATCAGACCGAACGGACTGATACGCAGCACCTTGGTCCGGGCACGGTCTCTCTCAACGCACGCTCGCAGCTTGCGCTCCACGCCCCGGCGATGCTTCTCATCGCGCATGTCGATGAAGTCATTGACGATCACCCCACCCAAGTCACGCAGACGGATCTGGCGGGCGATCTCTTCGGCAGCTTCGAGATTCACATGGTAAGCCGAGCGTTCAGCGTCATCGGTCGAGCGGGAACTGCCGCTGTTGACGTCGATGGCAACGAGAGCTTCCGTCTGATCGATGACCAGCGAACCGCCCGACTTCAGCGGGACGCGCCGGCTCTGAATGCGGTCGATCTCATCTTCAATGTTGTATTTGTTGAAGATCGGCTCTTTGCCGTCATAGAACTGCACGCGGTCGACGTGCTTGGGAAGCACGACTTTCATGAACTCGCGAGCCTTCTCGAAGGCAGTCGGTTCGTCGATATAGATCGCTTCGATATCGGTGTGGTAGATGTCCCGGATGGTCCGGGTAATCATGTCGCTCTCTTCGTAGATGTCGATCGGCGAAGGGAGCTTTTCCAGACGGTGAACGATCGTTTTCCAGAGTCGCAGCAGGTAGTTCATGTCCCGCTGCAGATCCTTTTCTGAACGGTCGACACCCGCGGTGCGAATAATGAAGCCCAGGCCGGCGGGAGGATCCAGAGCCTTCAGGATCTTCCGCAGGTTGCGGCGAACTTCTTCATCTTCGATTTTGCGGCTGACTCCCAGTCGGTTCAGTCCCGGCATCAGCACGAGGTAGCGTCCGGGAATGCTGATGTAAGTGGACAGAGTCGGCCCTTTGTTGCCGATCCCTTCCTTGATGACCTGAATGAGGACTTCGCTCCCCCGCTGGAAGATGTCCTGAATGGGGGGCTTGTTGCGTGAGCTGCGTTCGTTGAGTTTGGAGTTGCGTCCCTTTTCAACTTCGGCGCGTTCACGTTCGCTGAGCAGGTGTTTGTAGTACTGATACTCGACGTCGCTGACGTGGAGGAAGCCGTTGCGACCGACTCCGAAGTCGACGAAGACCGCCTGGATGCTGGGTTCGATATTAACGACCCGCCCTTTATAGACGTTCCCGACGTACGCTTCTGCACTGGTTCGTTCTACGTAGAGTTCTTCGAGAACTCCGTCCTCAACAATCGCGATGCGACTTTCTTCCGGTTGGAGGACGTTGATCAGCATTTCTTTTTTCATGGATTCCTCTTCGTCGATCGGGACGAACAGGGTGCATCACGCAATTGGCAGCGTACTCCATGGAAGCGCGTGTCTCGGGATACGATCGATGATCGCTGCGGATCAAGCCTGCTCCGGATGGTTGCGCTGACCGGAACAAAGAGTGACTGTGTGCAGGGGACCGCTGATCCGGCATAGTGGAGAATCGGACGCCAGTTGCGAGTCCGGATTCCACAGCGACGAACAGCGAAGAGACGATGTGCGGTTCCAGGGGAGTGTCGGTCCGGCAGGGGCATGAAGACTCTTTGCAGTCTTCAATTGCTTCTCCGTTGGAGAAGGCAATCACTGTATCCTGCTGGATCAGATGGGGGCCCTGGTCCCGGGAGTCGGCACGTTCCGCGAGGTTGCGCGGGGAGCAGTCCGAGGTCAGGAGGGCACCGTGATACACTCTGGTCAAACCCTAGAGATGTGATTGTTTCAGGGGCGATAGCACTCGGCGTGATTCACGAGTCGTTCTGCCGTGGTAATTCAGCTGACGGCAAAATGTCCACTGTCACTTCAAGCGATACCAACAAGTTGATTCGGTTCTGCCGCGAATGCTGAATGAGGATCAACAGTCCGGCGGGGAATTGACATAACGTAATGCAATTACGCATCGTACGCCAGTTCTCCGAAAGCCGGATTCGGACGAAATGGGGTGACTTTGGCCCGCACCCCCGTGCGGTCGACACAATCCGCAGCTGATCGGCACCGCGTGGCGAGCACCCCCAAACTGCACATTTTTCAGTCGCTGCCGTGGGAAATTTTTGAATTTGACTCGCACGGAATGTATATTTGTAAGTTGTGTCATATCAGTATGGTACGCGTTTCTGAAGTCTATTTTTTACCGGCCTTGAAGTTGTTGCGGCCACACTTTCCCGAGCAATACCTACCGGCGGTCTAAAGCTTGCGGAAGGCGTTTCCCCGGGCAGGCTGCAGGGGATTCACTCCTGAAGGCCAATTCCGCACTTGACCGCCGCAAAAGCAGGCCCGATGATCGTTGTCTCGTAATGTTCAGCAGACTGGCATTGCGAACAACATCCGGTCAATCCCGGATGTCTTCAGAGTTCATCGTTGGTTCCGGCAGACAGATTCAGACCCGCCAGACCCGCGATCCTCTCCGGTGGCCGAACGAAAGTTGGTGGCCGAAATTCCCCCGCGATCAGCTGCGGGAGAATTTCCAGGTTCGGTCGCAGTCGGCATATTGAACATTCACGAACAAAAAGCGGGCAGTCATGCGGTCACCCCGACCGCTGTATCACAAAGGGATCGAATTGATGGGACGCTTGCTTCTGACTGGTGCGACCGGGCTACTCGGCCGTTACCTTATGAAAGACCTGCTTTCAAAAGGAGTTGAACTTGCAGTCCTGGTTCGCCCCAGCCGCAGAAGCGATGCACATCAGCGCATCGAAGCCGCCATGCGGGTCTGGGAGAAAGAACTCGAGCGGGAAATGCCTCGCCCCACAGTGCTCTGCGGAGATATCGTCAGCCCGGACCTGGGACTCAGCGGTCCGGAGATTCGCTGGGCGGCCGAAAATTGCGATGGCATGATCCACAACGCAGCCAGCCTCTCCTTTGTCAGCACAGGCCGTGACAGCGAACCGTGGCGTTCGAACGTCGGCGGCGTGCAAAACGTGCTGGAATTCTGCGAACAGGCCGGAATCGAACAGTTCCATCACGTCTCGACAGCCTACGTCGCCGGCAAACGGCAGGGGCTGGTATACGAAGACGAACTCAATGTCGGACAGGAATTCGCCAACCCCTACGAAGAGAGCAAGGTCGAGGCTGAAGAACTGGTACGCAATGCACAGTTCCTGAAGTCACTGACCGTCTTCCGCCCGGCAATCATCGTCGGAGACAGTCGCACGGGAATGACGTTCACCTACCACAATTTCTACGCCATGCTGCAGCTGGGCCTGACCCTGGCTCAGAGCATGGGAAATCAGGATTTCACCGGAAAGATCGTCTCCAACACGTTCAAAATCAACGTGGACGGACATGAGCGAAAGAATCTTGTGCCGGTCGACTGGGTCTCCGAAGCGATGTCGACAATCATCGCCGATTCTTCGCTGCACGGCAAAACCTACCACCTCTCGCCGCGTGTTCCGATTACCGTCCGACTCATTCGTGACGTGATGGAAGAAGTGGTTGGCCTGTACGGACTCTCGTTCTCCGGAGCTTCCGGGACGATGGGAAGCGACGAAATCCAGCAGCTCTTCCTGAAGCATATGGAAGTTTACCATTCCTACTGGAAAGACGACCCAGAGTTCGACGCCAGCAATACCATCGCAGCGTTGCCGCACCTTCCGTGTCCGCTGGTCGACCGCGACATGCTGGTACGACTCTCGAAGGCCGCCATTGAACGAGGTTTCAACTGGCGCGATCCCAAAGTGGAAAGCACCGCTCCCCGGCCGGTCCTGGCTGCCAGCTGATCGATCCAGGATCGACCCAGAAAATCAAAAAGGCCTCCGAAATGTTTTTCGGAGGCCTTTTTTTGGTAACTGCCTGGCTGGAGCAAAGTTCCAGCCAGAAGTGCGGTCGAGAGGAGTCGAACCTCCACGTCCTTATCGGACACAAGAACCTGAATCTTGCGCGTCTGCCAATTTCGCCACGACCGCAGCGAGGTGAGAGTGTATCCAATCGCTTCTTCCGGTCAACCGTGTTGCTGATTCGAAAGGAATTGGGGGTCAGGAACGTCAAACATCAGCCATATCACGGGAAACCTCCGCCCTCACCAATTCGGCTCGGGCGGAGAATTCCAAAAATTGACCGCTCAGGACTTCGAAGCGAAGCGCTTCGGCTTGGACCGGTCTTTGAACTTCCGGGGACCGGAGCGTTCCTGGGGAACCGAATTGCGGTCCATGCGGGAGATGTTCAGCTGCTGCCCAGCGACCCAGACTTTCTTCAGTGCGAAGAAAATGTCGTCTGGCATGCCGGCAGCCAGGTCAACGGTGCTGAAGTCATCGTAAATCTGGATGCGGCCGATGTAAGTGGTGTCGATTCCGGTTTCGTTCGCGATCGCGCCGACGATGTTGCCCGGCTTGACTTGATGGGCGTGTCCCACTTCGATCCGGAATGTTTCCATGTCGGTGTCCGCCCGGCCAGCACCGGAGGGACGTTCCGAACGTTCGGGCCGTTCTGAACGTTCCGGTCGACGGCTTCGCTCCGGGCGGAAATCGCCGTCGAACGACCGTTCCCGACGCGGAGGTCCATCCCGGCGACTGTCACGACGATCAGAAAAACTGGCCGACTTGAGATCTTCCGTCAGGAACAGCGGAGTGTCCCCGGTCGACATCAGTGCGAGGGCAGCTGCAATCTGCTCGATCGGAGCCTCTGGATTCTGTGCCTGATATTGCTCGATCAGATTCGTAAAGGTCGACAGTTCCGGATGCCCCAGCGCGGCGGTGATCTTCTCGTGGAACTGCGCAGAACGGCGGCGATTGATGTCCCGTTTCGAAGGGATCTGCATCGGCTGAATGCGCTGCCGGGTCTGCTGTTCGATTCTTCGCAGCTTGAACTGCTCGCGAGACTGAATCAGCAGGATGGCGTTCCCGGTCCGTCCGGCACGACCGGTCCGTCCGATGCGGTGCACATAGCTTTCCGAGTCAAACGGCAGGTCATAGTTGATCACGTGGCTGATTCGCTGCACGTCCAGTCCGCGAGCTGCCACGTCCGTTGCAATGATGATGTCGATCTTGCCGGACTTCATGTTGTCGATGATCCGTTCCCGCTGTTTTTGCGGGACATCGCCACTCAGGGCCGCCGTCCGATGCCCTTGCTGGGCGAGGAACTCAGCCAGCGGTTCGGTGGTACTCTTCATTTTAACGAAGATGAGGACGCCGTCGGTCGGCTCTGCCTCGAGGACGCGTGCAATGACGTCTTCTTTCGAGTGCGGCGTGACGATGACGAATCGCTGTTCGATCGTGTCGGCGGTGGCTGTCTTCTGCTGAATCGTGATCTCAGCGGGATTTTTCAGATGCTGCTGAGCGATGCGACGAATGGCCTCCGGCATGGTTGCGGAGAACAGGGCGATCTGTCGCTCTTCGGGAGCCTGAGTCAGAATCCAGTCCACATCTTCCGCGAACCCCATCTTCAACATTTCATCGGCTTCATCCAGCACGAGCCCTTTCAGGCCGTCCAGACTCAGCGAACCGCGGCGCATGTGATCCATGACTCGACCGGGAGTCCCGACAACCACGTGGATCCCCCGCTTGAGCTGACGCAGCTGGACGGAATAATCCTGTCCCCCGTAAATCGCTGTGACGCGGAGACCGGGAGTGGCTGACGCGTAGCTTTCGAACGCCTCTGCGACCTGAATCGCGAGTTCGCGTGTGGGGGCCAGTACCAGCAGCTGGGGCTGTTTGAGCGACAGGTCGATCCGCTCCAGCAAGGGAATGGCGAAGGCTCCGGTTTTTCCGGTTCCGGTCTGGGCCTGGCCCAGAACATCACGCCCTTCCAGCAGCAGGGGGATGGCCCGTGCCTGAATGGGAGTGGCAATGCTGTAGCCAATCTTTTCCAGAGCCTGGAGCATGGTGTCGCTCAGACCCAGGGCCTGGAATGGAGTGTCTGTGGTCGAATTCGTTGTGGACTCGGACATGGGGCGAAAACTGTTTCTATCAGCAAGAACTACGGACGAATGGCCGTGCTGCCGGTGATGCAAATCACCGGAGTGAGGAGCTGGCAGCGAAAACAACGCAGCCGGGACAAACGCCGATCAGGGCGTCTGACGCAAATACGGGCTCATGCACGGGTTGATCGAACGCATCGGTTCTGTTCAGAACCCGGTTTTGGCGGTTGCGAGCACACATCGCGTGCGCAGAATCCGCATTTCAAAAACCGGCGAGGAATCAACCACGAGCCCGAAAACGGGACAATCTGAAACTCGTCCGAAAGCAATTCATCAATCAAGCACTCAAAACTAACGAGATTTCCCTGCAGTTCAAGAGGGAAATCAAGAGAAACCCGCAGGTTTTCCGCATTCCTCACGGGAATTCAGGTGATACCGGCAGCAGCCTGTGGTTCAAGGCTTCTCGAAGAGGTAATGACAAGGCTCCAGCCGGGTTCCAGCGTCGTCGGTGACGGCGAACTGCGTCGGCCCCCACAACGAAACTCCTGCGTATTCCCCCGATTTCTTCAAAACGTACAGCTTCAACCCGAAGTTGGGCAGACCATCTTTACCCTTCAGCCACGGTTCACGGGCATTCGCAACGACACGTTCAAGAACCTGCCGGCCTGCTTCCGCGGGCGAGAGTCCTTGTCGCATCAGCTCCACAGCAGCATGAGAGGAGCAATTCCTCAGATTTTCTTCGCCCCGCCCCGTGCTTCCACACGATCCGACTTCGTTGTCGACATACAGACCCGCCCCGGGAATCGGGGTGTCCCCCACGCGGCCGGGCAGCTTGAACGCCAGCCCGCTGGTGGTGGTGACACAGGAGATGTCCCGGGCGGCGTTGATCCCCGAACAATGAATGGTTCCGGTGGGACGTTCGAACGTTTCGCTGCGGCGATAGCCCGCCGTGGCGGAGGCCCCTTCCTTGTCAAAAAGGCGGAAAAACTCAATCACCGCCGGGTCCAGCGACTCCACTGGCGGAGGAACCCAGTCCTGCCGGGGAGAGTTCGTCTGCTTCCAGTACAGCCAGATCTTTCTCGCCTGATCGGTCAGCAAGTCTTCTTCCGGAAACCCCTGAGCTTTGGCGAAATCATTCGCTCCCTGGCCGACCAGCAGCACGTGTTTCGTCTGTTCGAGAACCAGTCGGGCGAGGCGGGCAGCGTGACGGACGTTCCGCAGACCGGCGACTGCTCCGGCGCGGTGACTGGGACCGTGCATCGCTGCTGCGTCCAGTTCAACGATCCCGTCTTCATTAGGGAGTCCGCCGTAGCCAACAGTCATGTCCCGGGGATCATCCTCGACGAGCGTGACCCCTTCCACGACAGCGTGAAGCGGATCATGGCCACTCTGGATCAGTTGATAGGCCAGTCGCGTCGCTTCCAGTCCATTAGCCGATGCGATGACCCGGGCGGATTTCTTCATTGGTTTGCTCCCATTTTCACTGCATTTCCATCGACGATAAACGCATTTCGTCAGCTTGTCGAATCGCGGGCGGGACCCCCTGTAATCGTGGAGCAAGGTAGCGGACGCTGCTATGATCCTTTTTCTGGACTGTCCGACGCAGCCTTCATGCCATCAAGAGGGCAGTTCGAGACGTCGCTTTGAAAATTCTGAAGTTCAATGACAGGAGTTGACCGCATGAGCAGCTGGCCGATTGGCGTATTTACCTCGGTGGATGCCGGGCTCGGGGTGCACCTTGAAGTTGTGCAGGAGCTGCAGGTTCCCACCGTGCAGATTCATGCACCCCACGTCGAAACACGGACACCGGAAGCAGCTTCGGCATTCCTGTCCCGGTGCAAAGCTGCAGGAATTACCGTGACCGCGGTCTTCGGCGGCTTTGAAGGGGAAAGCTACGCCAGTATCGCCGAGACGGCACGCACCGTCGGCCTGGTCCCGCAGTCGACTCGCGCTGCCCGCGTACAGGAAATGAAAGAGATTTCCGATTTCGCAAAGCTTCTCGGCTGTCCGGTTGTCGCACTGCACATCGGATTCGTTCCACACGACCGTTCGAGCGCCGACTATCAAAGTCTCGTCACGGTCACCCGGGAACTGCTCGACCACATCGCCAGCAACGGCCAGAATCTGCATCTGGAAACCGGACAGGAAACCGCTGAACATCTCCTCGAATTCATTCAGGATGTTGACCGGAAGAATCTGTTCATCAATTTCGATCCGGCGAACATGATTCTCTACGGCACGGGAGATCCGATCGACGCACTCAAGAAAGTCGGTCACCTCGTTCGCAGCGTGCACTGCAAAGACGGCACCTGGGCTCCTGAAGCTGAGCGTGGAACAGGCTGGGGCTGCGAAGTTGCCCTGGGAACCGGTGACGTCGGGATCGAGACTTATCTGCGGACTCTGAAGGAAATCGGCTACAAGGGTCCGCTGACCATCGAGCGGGAAATTCCTCAGGACCGCGAACGCCAGAAGGCCGATGTCGGATCCGCTGTCCGCCTGCTGGAGGAACTTCGAGCCAAGGTGCTCTAGAGCGGTTTTGCAAATAATCTATTACGTTCCGCAGGCGATAATATGGACTTTCATGCGGTGAAAATCCTGAATCGCCTGCACATGATAGACCAAACTGGTCTAGCAGGGCAGTGCGAGATTTTCGTCGTCTTGGATGAAAATACACTCGCTCACGCTTCGTACTCTGAATGGCAAAATCCAGGAGCTGCGCACGGTTTTGTGCGCAGCTCTCTTCATTTCTGCTTTTTGAAATCGAAGACCCCCGCACCGCTCACTCGACGTGCGAAGACTCTGCCGGAGAATCCGCCTGTTCCGGCCAGCCAAGAGCTGACGCTTGCGAAAAGGCTGGCGCGCGGCATTCAAAAGAATGCGAGATTCTTTTCTGGAAGCAGCTCCAATTTCCGCACGAGCAGCAGCAGGTGGTAAGTTTCAGTGGGTCTACCTCAGATGAAGCCGCAACACCACGGCGGCGACATTCCGGTCGACGATCTCCTGTCCCGGTCCCACCTGGCCGCTTCAGGAACGTGTTCCACGGTCTTCTGCTGATCACGAAACTCCGATTCATATCGAATCTGTTGGGGAACAGTTTCGATTCTTCTGAATGAGGAGTTCGGGAATCAGAAGAGCCCGGGGGACGGACCACCTGCCAAAGTTCCGGTTGATCAGGAATCTGACCTGTTCTGGTGTTTCCGTTTGACTGAATCTTTGGTGAAAGATTGTTTCAGACAATTTGCTCTCACGCTGCTGCATTGATGAACAGACTGAATCTTCCGAACTGCACCCCGCAGACCCGGACATTCGGTCTCCGACTTGCAAGTTCTCAAACAGGCTGGAAGTCATGAAATTCGACCACCGCACATTTGCGTCTGTCTGGGCAGCCATGCTGACGGGCACCCTTGGGTTGTCGAACGTTCATGCAGGTTGCCCCTGCAATCAGGGTGGGGGAGCGATCTCGGGCGGAGCCTCCGCGCCGATTCCGATGTCCCCTTACATCAACGCTCCAGTCCCCACGGGAATGCCCGCTGCAGTGCCTCCTGCAGGAGAGTTTGGCAATGTCGGTCCAACGGGCGTCGGGCCTGGTTATTCCGCAGCCACCGCGACTTCGTGGCAGCCTCCTCCGGGGACCATCGGACAGACTTACCAAATGAAGTCACGTCCGGTGCCGGTGAAGATGCATCCGCGGGCCGCGATTGTGGATGTTCGAATTCCCGACGCGAAGAATGTGCGGGTCCACGATATGAACGTGTACCGCACTCAGGATTTTCTTGAGGGGTTCCAGGATGATCAGGATCCTTCGGTGTGGCATTTCACATCCGAGCCCCTGATTCCCGGCATTCCTCACATCTATCGGATCGAAGCCCGCGTTGAAGGTCCGGACGGTGAAGAGAAGATGGAAGAACGATGGGTCCGACTCATCATGGGCCGGGTCATCGAAGTTTCGTTCTGATTGAGTCCGATTCTGCAAGAACCTGTTTTTGAAATCTCGCGAAGAGATGCGGGAACGTTGAGGAGTCCGAAGTCTCCCAGCTTCTCACTCGGCGGCACCGCGTCTCTGCGCGAAACATTTGACCGTGACAATTCGAGAGTCGTCCAACAGCCCGGGAGCAACCCCCGGGCTGTTTTCTTTGATGCGATGCAGTCAAAACAGGGGGGCTGAAGAGGAACCACGGAATACACGGAAATCACGGAAATTAGATCTGTCGTGAGGATGCCTCTTGGCTGCAGAAATTGGGTCAGACGGGCTGGAGACGTGTCAGTCTGATTGTCTTTCGTCTTCAAGAGGCCTTCGACAGCCATCAATCAAGGGCGTTGACAGCATTGGAATCCTTCCGTGAATTCCGTGTTTTCCGTGGTTCAACCCCCCTGCTACGGGACGCCCGGTGCCATGGTCTTTTCGAGCTTCGAGACGTAGTTCTCGGGAATCAGGATTGATGTCAGCGTGCCGTCGGGTCGGCAGATGCAGCAGGCCGATTTCATTCTTCCCCAGGCGACCCGGGTTTCATCTCGCCAGAACTCGATGTAGAACGTCAGCGACTTCGCTCCGATCCGCTCCACCTTCAGACGTCCTTCGATGATTTCGTCATAGTGAACCGGCGCCTGGTAGTGGCAATTGGCATTCACGCGCGGCCATCCGATGTACGTGCCGTCCGCCTGTCGCTCCATGATGCTGAGTCCCAGCGACCGGAAAAAATCGTGTTCCGTCTCTTCCATCCATTTGTAGTAGTTGGAAAAGTGCACAATCCCTGCCATGTCTGTCTGGGAAAACTCAATGCGGCGGCGGGAAATGAATGGAAGAGATTCTTCAGTCACAGTCGGTCATCCTGCTTTAAAATTGCGGTTCTCCCGGTGAGATGGGAAACCTTGTTCCCTTCAACTTACAATCGCAATGAAATTCTGTCGCCCCTTTGGACCTGTTTCAGGAAATCATGTCTCGTTCCATCGAAGATTCCCATCTGCGATCTCTCCTGCAGCTCCTGGCAGATGGAACTCATTCCGTCGAACACGTGCACCAGCAACTGGCTTCTCACGTTCAAGTCCCCCCGATCTCATCGCCCACGGAAGTGCGGATCGATCTGCAGCGAGAGCAACGCTGCGGGTATCCCGAAGTGATCTACGCCCCCGGGAAATCGGTTGAGGCACTCAAGACCGCATTTCACGCATTGCTGCAGCGAGGTCAAAGCGCGCTGGCCACGCGATGTGATCCAGCACAGGCTGCAGAGCTTTGCGAGGCATTTCCACAAGCCCGGCACCACGCACTGGCACGGACCGTCTGCGTGAATCTGCATCCTGAAAAACAGGGGCGTGTTGTCGTGGTCACCGCAGGGACTTCGGATCGACCTGTCGCTGAAGAGGCAATGGAAACGCTCAGCTGGATGGGAATTCACGCAGAGCTGCTGATGGATGTGGGCGTGGCCGGTCCACAGCGGTTTCTGCAGGAGAAGCATCGGCTGGAGAAAGCGCAGGCAATTATCGTTGTCGCCGGGATGGAAGGGGCGCTGCCATCTGTGGTGGCTGGCTGGGTCGCGTGTCCCGTGATCGCAGTGCCGACCAGTGTGGGTTACGGAACGGCTTTCGGCGGGATGACCGCACTGCTGGGGATGCTGAACAGCTGCGCCGCCAACGTTGCAGTCGTGAACATCGATGCCGGTTTCAAGGGGGCCTATCTGGCGGGGATGATCGCCAGACAGTCGCTTCACCCGCATGCAGCTGGATGATGATGCCCGGTCGACAAGACCCCAACGGATTGAAGTTCATAATCTCAGACAGCAAGGGAATGACGTTTCATGTGCAATAACAGAAATTTTATCGGGCTTCTCGTGTTCGTCTGTTCGGCAGCCTGTTCCTGCGTGATTTCAGCGGCGGATCCAGAAGCTGGTCCTGCGAACAACTGGCCGCAGTGGAGAGGCCCCCATGCGGACGGAACGGTTCCCGCGGGAAATCCGCCCATCGAGTGGAGTGAAACGAAAAACATCAAATGGAAGATTGAGGTTCCCGGGAGAGGGAGTTCCACTCCGGTGGTCTGGGGAGACAAAATGTTCGTCCTCACTGCAATCCTGACCGACAAACCGATCCCGGCCGGGGCAGCTTCACCGAAGCCCGCCCTGCTGACGAGCGGGACGATCGAATCCCCCTCACAGGTCTACGATTTCTGTGTGCTCTGTTACGACCGCGAGACCGGCCGTGAACTCTGGCGACAGGTTGCCACCTCGGACGTTCCGCATGAAGGGGGACACCCGACGAACTCTCTGGCCTCGGGCTCTCCCATAACGAACGGCAAACATCTCTACGCATCCTTCGGCTCGTATGGAATCTTCTGCTATGACCTCGACGGGAATCTGATCTGGAAACAAGACCTGGGAGACATGGAGACCCGTCGCGGATTCGGCGAAGGGGGATCGCCGGCGCTGCATGGTGATCATCTCATTGTCCCCTGGGATCACGAAAAACAGTCGAAGCTGTTCGCCCTGAATGCGTTGACCGGAGAGATTCGCTGGGAGAAGGAACGGGATGAACCGACAACGTGGGTCACTCCGCTGATCGTGGAGCATGCTGGTCGGCATCAGGTGATCACCAATGGCACCAATCGCGCCCGCAGCTACGACCTCGAAACCGGCGAGCTGATCTGGGAATGTGGCGGCCAGTTCACCAATCCGATTGCTTCACCGGTCGCACTGAACGACATTGTGTACTGCATGACCGGCTACAACGGCTTCGCGGTCTATGCAATTCCCCTGTCGTCTCAGGGGGACATCACCGACAGCGACAAGATCGCGTGGCGGCGGAACGATGCCGGACCGTATATCTCGTCCCCCGTGATCTCCAGCAACACGCTGTATTTCACAAAATCACGGGACGCCATTCTCTATGCGGTCGACCCGCTCACGGGGAAAAACCGAGCTGGGGAGAAGCGACTGCCCCGCATGGGAACCTTGTACGCATCACCGATTGCTGTCGATGGACGGCTCTACTACTGTGATCGATCCGGCACGACGACCGTCCTCAAGGACTCTCCGGAAATGGAAGTGCTTGCAACCAACCTTCTCGAAGACGTGTTGGACGCTTCGCCTGTCGTGATCGGGAAACAACTGTTTCTGCGAGGCGAGAAGTCGCTGTACTGTATTGAGGAATGAGGTAGTGCGGGTTGCTGAGAAGAAGAGATTTTGAAACGCAGAGAGCGCTGAGATCGCAGAGAAGAAATCAGGGAGAAGATTTCTCTCTTTTCGAAATTGCCTTGTTTCGGACTCATTCTTCAATTCATTTGAAATGAGCTTCTCTCCGAATTTCTCAGCGTACTCCGCGCTCTCTGCGTTTCAAATCTCCCCCCGCTGAAAGATAGAATCCGCTTTCATCCCGAATCTTGACCCATCTCCGGTGTCCCCCCTGCTGAAAAGTTCACTTATGACCACTGACTACGATCCGATCGCCGAGCAATACAAACGATCCAAACAGCAACCGTGGCGGACCTATATCGAAGCGTACAGCCTGCTGAATCTGATCGGCGATCCGACCGGCAAGTCCGTACTGGACATCGCCTGTGGAGAAGGGTTTTACACACGGCTGCTGCGTCAGAAAGGGGCGTCATCCATCACAGGAGTCGATCTCTCCGAAGGGATGATTGAACTGGCCCGGAAGCAGGAGTCCGCCCAGAAGCTGGGGGTCACCTATGTGGTCGGCGATGCTCGCGAACTTCCGACGGACCGAACCTACGATCTGGCGATCGCAGCCTACCTGCTGAACTACGCGCGCGATGCAGACGAACTGCAGTCGATGTGCGACGGAATCGCCCGATCTCTGAAACCGGGTGGACGTTTTATCACCGTCAACAGCAGTCCGTTACTTCACTTTCCGAGTGCACCGTCGTATCGCAAGTACGAATTCGAGACGAGTGCAACGGGGGAATGGACAGCCGGCACGCCCATCAAGTGGATGTTTCATCTCAGCGACGGCACATTCGAGATCGAGAATTACTTTCTGGATCAGGCCATTCACGAAGCCGCGTTCCGAAAGGCAGGATTCCGGGAGATCAAATGGCACGCCCCCCAGTTGTCGCCTGATGGAATCACTTCCCACGGTGAGGAGTTCTGGACCACGTTCCTGGACAGCTCGCCAATCACGTTGATTGAGTGCGTGAAATGAAGCACTGAATCCTTGTTCAGAACATCACGTTGACACTGATCTCAGAGCACGCTGCGTGAGCAAGTGCATTCCGTCAATTTTCGTGAAGAATGCACCCGCCGACGCTTCGTGCTCTGACAGGCGTTTTAATGGACCGCGGTGGAGATTCCGCCCATGATCCAGTGATTGATCGCGTTCGCAGGAGCCATTCCCGAGTCGGACAGCAGCGTGACGGCAATTCCTGATTCACTCAGGCCGTCAATGGCTGCAGGAGCCTCGCCATCTTCATCATCCAGCATCGGATCCATCAGCAGGATCCTTCCGGAAGCGAAGTCGGCAATCGGAGGAAGTGCACGGGCCCACCATGCGGGCAGGTCCCGACAGATCACACCGGCAAAGCGGATTTCTTCTTCTGTTTCGCGATGCAGCTGAGCCAGCATGAACTGCTGCAATGCCGCCACCGCTCCATTTCCTTCACCGAACAGATAAATCCGGTCAGGATGGACATTCCAGCCGCGCAGCACGAGTTCAATGGATTCCTGGATGACAGCAGCTGTTGCGCCCGGGCGTTGGCCTCGCCATCGGAATTGACCGGGCATCGCTGTCTGTGACGGGAACGGAGCGCGGGCTCCGACCGCTAGATAGTTCTGATCGCTGATCGCAGGGAACCACTTCCACAAATCCTGCTCCGAACGGTTGTCGTCATGCAGGTAGCAGATCAGCGGGTAGTCGTAAGTGGCCGCCCAGTTGTCCGGAGAGAAGAATGGAACTCCCGCCAGCCAGGGATGCTGTGGCGATTGCGCAAAGTCATGGCCGTCCAGGGCTCCGCAACCGTCGCCGTTGACAACGCTCTGCCAGAGCTGCGGTTCAGATTCAAATGAGCGTTGCCACATGATCGAGATCCTCCATGAGACCGGCCACTGACGAGAAGCCGATTGATTCGGTCGCTGAACCTTGTGCAGCGGGCAGTGCCCGCATGGAAGCGACCGGACATTCCATTCACCAGCAGCTGCTCCAGAGGAGTACTGCTTTCTCTCTCAGTGCGAGTCCACGCACCATGAGCAGAATGGTTGTACGAGGATCGGCGGAAAAGTGTCAACGGGATTCCGCTCAGAAGACCATTCCGCTCATCCCACCGGCAGGCTCTGCGACTGCAGATCCTCGACACGACATTTTCAGCAGTTTCCTCAGCTTCAACGGAAAGAAAAACACTCCTCGATGATGCAAAAACAGGACAGAAAAGGTCTCAACAGAGAGACACGGATTTCTTGAACCGCGAATCAAGCGAATCCGGCGAATGAATTCTGGACGCCTCGTTTCTTCCTGGTTCTTCCTGCGAGCCAGACCTGAAGTTCGCCGAAACATCATTCGCTCAATTCGTTTGATTCGCGGCTTCTCTACATCCTGCGTGTCTCTGCATCTCTGTCGTGAAACTTCAACCATCTTTTCACGTGTGAAATTCGCATCGGCTGAACATTCCCGGTAGACTTCCCGTTCAACATCACACTCGATTTGGAGCAACAGTGTCGGACAAGAACCCTGCGGAACCTTCTGTGCCCAGTCGTGATGAACTCGCTGCGCTGTATCTCGATCAGCTGCTCTATGAACCGTATCGGGTTCAGGAAGATGCACTGCTCTCGTGGTTCGACGACAACGAGGGGATTCTGGTCTGTGCTCCGACGGGAACAGGAAAGACGCTGATCGCGGAAGCAGCCATGTTCGAGGCGCTGCACACCCGCAAGACCGCTTATTACACCACACCGCTCATCGCGTTGTCAGAACAGAAGTTTCAGGAACTGCAGGAGGCGGCCGTCCGCTGGGGATTCAGCGCGGACGACGTCGGTCTTGTCACCGGAAACCGCAAGGTGAACACCCAGGCGCCGGTGCTGGTGGTCGTCGCGGAGATTCTCCTGAATCGACTGCTCCACCCGGAGGGGTTCGACTTTGAAAACGTCTCCGCGGTCGTGATGGATGAGTTCCACAACTTCAACGACCCGGAACGCGGTGTTGTCTGGGAACTCTCACTGGCACTGCTGCCGAAGCATGTCCGGATCATGCTGCTGTCCGCCACCGTGGGAAACGCTGTCGACTTCCTGCTCTGGCTGCGGAAAGAACATGGCCGCAAGGTTCAACTCATTCAGGGAACCGAGCGAAAGGTTCCGCTGGAGTTTCAATGGGTCGGCGAAGAACTGCTGGCCGACTTCCTCGAACAGATGCAGGACGGAACCGAAGAAACCCGCCGTACCCCCGCACTGGTCTTCTGCTTCAATCGTGAAGAATGCTGGAGTGTCGCAGAACAACTCAAAGGCCGAAATCTGTTGCGTGACGGGCAGCAGAAGCAGCTGGCTGCCAAACTCGACGAATGGGACTGGAAGCAGGGAGCAGGCCCAAAACTCAAACAACTGCTGATGCGAGGCGTGGGAGTGCATCATGCTGGGCTCTTGCCGAAGTACCGTCGACGGGTCGAAAAGCTGTTTCAGGAGAAATTGCTCTCCGTCTGTATCTGCACGGAGACACTGGCAGCCGGGATCAATCTACCTGCCCGGTCGGTCGTGCTCACCACGCTGGTGAAGGGGCCTCCCGGAAAGAAATCGATGATCGACCCCAGCACCGCCCACCAGATCTTTGGACGTGCAGGGCGACCGCAGTTCGACACCAGTGGCTTCGTCTTTGCCATGGCTCACGAAGATGATGTCAAACTCGCCCGCTGGAAGGCGCAGTACGATCAGATTCCCGAAGACACCAAAGACCCCAACCTTCTCGCTGCCAAGAAGCGACTGAAGAAGAAAATGCCCAAGCGGCGGGAGAACGAAACCTACTGGACCGATCAGCAGTTTCAGAAGCTCGTGACTGCCCCGCCCGGACACCTTGGCAGCAAGGGACAACTCCCCTGGCGGCTGCTTGCGTATCTGATTCAACTTTCCCCCGATGTGACACGGCTGGTCAACTTCGTCAGAAAGCGATTGCTTCCCATCAAGCAGCTGGAGTCGGCCGATGAGCGTCTGGCCCGCATGCTGCTGACGCTCTGTTCTGGCGATTACGTGGAACTCGACCCGCCCCCGCCAGAACCGGTCGTCAAAGTGACGAGGGACTGGCCAATGCCAGAAGTGACCGACCTGGCTGCCTCCCCCCTCCTGATGCCTGCTCCCGAAGAAGACACCTTCGGCGGAGACTTGCTGGACAACCCCACCCCCGATGTTGCCGACGAATCTCCTTCCGCAACTGCGGAAGAAGAAGCGGAATCCGCCACGCCGTCAATCGGATCGTTCGGAGCGCTGTTGCAGGCGGCGATTCGCAAGCCGGAAGCGGGAACGCCTGTCACGGTCGCTGGGGGAAAGACGTCAGGTGGAAGTTCTGAAGCACCGGAACGCGAGATCTACATCCCCCGTTTCGCCCGGCCGACTCCCCGGCTCGGCGAATTGATGCTCTTTCGCAGCTGCCATCCTCTCTACGGAATGTTCCTGCTGGATCATCTCGGACTGGCGGATCGAGCTGAGAGAATTCAACTCCTGGAAAGCGTGCTGGAGGTACCCGGGTCGATTCTTCCGTTGGTGCGTGTCCCCTGGCCGTCGGAACTTCCTCCCGGACCGCTTGCCCGATACCGCGTCGACCCCGAGCTGATGCGACGCGGTCTCGTCACCCAGCGTGAGCTGGACCCCAGTTCGGTGGAACCCGAGCTGGACAGCTTCGGCAAGCCGATTCGAGTCTTTCCGGTTCCGCTGGGAGACCGCATGCGGCGGCTCTTCGATTCCGAGTACCCGGGAGTTTCAGATGTGCGAACCCGGTCGGTCTGGATCGTGGGGGATCTGATTTCCGCCGGCGGGACGTTTCACAACTACGTCTCGACCCGCGATCTGACCAAGCAGGAGGGAGTGATCTTCCGCCACTGCCTGCGGATGATTCTGCTCTGCGAAGAGTTCTCCCAGTTCTGCCCGGTGGGTCTCACCCCGGACGAGTGGCAAAGCGAAATGAGCTGGATTTCCGAAATCCTGATCAACAGCTGCCGGGAAGTCGATCCGGAAAGCACCGACACGACCCTGGAAAGCATGGCCGCAGCAGCCGATGTGGCGGTCGAGGCATGAGGGATCAGGAGGAAACGGGGGATTCACCACGGAGGCACGGTGACACGGAGGTTTTTTAACCGCGAATCAGGCGAATAGAGCGAATTCTGGCGCGATCTTCCCAGCATGATCCTGCTGTTCTAAATTTTCAGACCACGCTGCGTCAGCAAGTGCATTTAATCAATTCTTTCTCCGTGCCTCGGTGTCTCCGTGGTGAACCGCGACTTTCAACTCAGCCATTCCGGGTCACTTTGATCTCACCCGAGGCCGATTTTCGTTTTAAAATTGCCTCATCTGGCTGGGATGGTGGGTATTGCCTTTCCAATCCGTGTCGTACAATGTGAAAACCCTCGCAGCCTGTTCTTTTGAAAATCCAGACGAAAAAGAGCCTTGGTGCGGGCGGGACCTGGTCCCAAAACGAGTCGAAGTGCGGTTTTATCGAAAAGAGGAATGAAGTTGATCGAAATTCAAGGAACTCGGGTCACACGCGTCCGTGGAGAAATGGCTGCCATTCGCAATGAAGCCGCCCTGCAGCACAGCCTGGAGAACGCCTGTCTGATCGCCAAAGTCTGCGAAGATTTTCGCGGGCAGGATGTCTGCGTGCTGGATGTGACCAATGTCACTTCGCTCTTCGACTTCTTCGTCATTGCGACGGGAAGCAACCGTCGGCAGCTGCGCGCCATGGTCGATTCCTCGGACGATGCCATGGACGTCCGCAAGTCGACACGCCTGGGGGTTGAAGGATCGGATGTTCCGTGGATCTGCCACGACTACGGCGACGTCGTGCTGCACGTGTTCACTCCCGATGCTCGTGCACTGTACGACCTCGAAAACCTGTGGGGCGATGCTGTGCGAGTGGACTGGAAGTCGCTGCTTCCCGCTGCTCCTCCATCGCAGCCCGAACAAGTTGGATAAAGCTGCACAAAGTCCTTGTCAGAGCCCGAAGTGTGAGCGAGTCCGAGTTTTCGCTTGCGACGTGTGTCTGCACTGACTGACCTGGCGTGCTCTGAAAACAGTCGAACTCTCCCGAGTCCCTGGCCCCTAGTCCCCCATCACCACAATGAACATTCTGCGCCTGCTCAAGATCCGTTTTTCCGAAGTCCTCGGGGATTTCACCGAAGAGCCGGCAGTTTACCTGGAGATGGTCCGTCCCGCTCAGGATACGCGGTTTGGAGACTATCAGGCGAATTTCGCCATGCCGCTGGCCAAGCGAAATGGAACGAATCCGCGCGAAGTGGCGCTGCGGATCATCGACAAGCTGGATGTGACCGACGTCTGTTCGACTCCGGAAGTCGCCGGCCCCGGATTCATCAATCTGACGCTGCTCGACAGCTGGCTGGAACAACAGGTCAATGCTGCTGCCGATGATGATCGGCTCGGCGTGGCAACGGTGCAGAATCCCAAAACCGTGGTGGTGGATTTCTCCTCTCCCAATGTTGCCAAACCGATGCACGTGGGACATCTCCGGAGCACGGTGATCGGCGATGCCCTCGTCCGCATCCTGAGGTTTCTGGGGCACAATGTCATCGCGGACAATCATATCGGCGACTGGGGAACCCAGTTCGGAATGATCATCTACGGCTTCAAGCATCTGGTCGATCCAAAGGGATACCAGACGGATGCTGTGGGAGAACTCGCCCGGCTGTATCGGCTCGTCAATCAGCTGTGCGACTATCACGACGCTCTGGGAGAACTTCCGACTGCGGAAGCCAAGATTCTTCTTCTCGAAAGCGATCTGCAGCAGGCGGAATCGGCCGCAGACCCCAAAGATGCCAAAGCCCAGAAAGAGTTGAAGAAGCAAAGGGCCGAACTCGCTGCAGCTCGTGACGCTGTGACCTCGCTGAAAAAGAAAATTGCCGCTGTCGATGGCGATGCGAGTTTGAAATCCGCGGCCGAGAAGCATCCTCAGATCAGCCGACTGGCTCGAGAAGAGACTGCCAAACTGCATGCAGGCGATCTCAACAACCTGCGACTCTGGGAAGAGTTTCTGCCACAGTGTCTGCAGGCATTGCAGCGAGTCTACGACCGGCTGGAGATCAACTTCGATCTCGCCCTGGGGGAGAGCTACTACAATCCCATGCTGGCTGACGTTGTCACCCAGCTGGAACAGAAGCAACTGGCTTGTGAGAGTGATGGGGCCACCTGCGTCTTCGTCGAGGGGCACGCTGCTCCCTTCATCGTCCGCAAAGGGGATGGGGCGTACACATATGCCACGACGGATCTCGCGACGATCCGCTACCGGGTCGAAACGTTGAAGGCAGACACGATCCTGTATGTCGTCGACGCCCGGCAGGGAGAGCATTTCAAGCTGCTGTTTGCGACCGCACGCAAGTGGGGTTACGACTCGATCGGCCTGCAGCATGTCAGCTTCGGCACCGTCATGGGTCAGGATGGACGGCCCTATAAGACACGGTCTGGCGATACCGTCGGTCTGGAAAGCCTGCTCGATGAAGCTGTCGCCAAGGCACTGGAGATCGTTGTTTCGAATGACGAGTCGCGTACGAACCCGGAAGGGGAACCGGCTCCGGAGTTGTCCGAGGAGCTGCGAAAGGAAATCGCGGAGATGGTCGGGATCGGGGGGATCAAGTACGCCGACCTGATGCACAACCGGGAAAGCGATTACACCTTCGATTCAGACAAGATGCTCGCGATGACCGGCAATACTGCGACCTATCTGCAGTACGCGCATGCCCGCGTTCAGGGGATCTTCCGTAAGGGAGGAGTCTCTGTCGAACAGCTGCGACAGAGCGGCGCCTGCATCCAGATCAAAGAACCGGCGGAGCGGGCACTCGCCTTGAAACTCTGTCGATATGCAGAGACGCTCGATGGGGTGGTGGGTGACTGCCGCCCGAACCTGCTCACGCAGTATCTGTTCGAACTCGCAGGCGACCTGACGTCGTTTTACGATCAGTGTCCGGTTCTGCGGGCTCCTGACGAATCGACTCGCTCCAGCCGCCTGCGGCTGTGCGATCTGGCGGGTCGCATTCTCGCACACGGATTGAGTCTGCTGGGGATTGCAGCTCCGCAGAAGATGTAATCGACTCAACCCGCCTCAGGCGACGCGACGTCCAGGTGAGTCTGCCGGGATGTTCTGGTCGGATTCAGATTGCATGTGGACGATCGGCGCGTCTTCAGCTTCGGTCAACATGGCCTCGGGCAACAGATCCGCAAATTCTCGCTGGATGTAGGCGTTCATCTTTTCGCGGAAGGGGACGCCGTCCTGGGCGAAGAAAGGATCGAACTCCGGGGTCGGAATGATCATGGGAGTCCTTGCGGGGTGAACGTCAGGGAGGGTACGATGGCCGATGCGGCGCTCCCTGCCACGCTGATGCGGTGATGGCGGACCGGTTCACGCCCTGATGCGAGAACAGCCGCTGACACAAGACTCCTGGAATTGTTCTGTCGGATGAAAGAGAAGGGTTTGATGACTCAAACCACGCCAGAACTCGCTCGCGCAGCTGCTGTTTATCTGTCTGTCCGCATCGGTGGCATCCTGCACGCCATTCCCATCGAATCAATTGAAGAGGTTCTGCCGGCCCTGCCGATCGAGCCGATCTCCCAGCTGCCCTCGTTCGTCATCGGCGTGGTGTTTGTCCGAGGCCATCTGATCCCGGTGTTGAGTGGTGTCGAACGCCTGGGGCTGGGAACTCGGAATGCTGCCATTGAACCTCAATTGGTCTGCCTGCGTCTGCGGGACCGACTGTTTGGACTGGAAGTCGACGAAGCGATTGATCTCATCGAACTCCCTTTCCAGAACCGGCTTTCTGCTTCAGAACTTGGAGCGAGCCAGCGGTTCCTGTCATCGATCGTCGATCACGCGGGGCAAGTCTTCAGGATTCTTGATCCAACTCAGCTGCTTCAACCCAATGAATTCCATCTGGTCGCCTCAGAAGCACCTGAGAATACGTTTCGTTGACGCAATGTTCGAGGCTGTTTCACTTCAACTGCAATTTCATCCATCCAAGTCCGCATTTCGCGATCCTGAGTCGAATTCCCTGATCCAATTCTATTCTTTGCCCGACGGACCGGCTTTCGAAATCCAGTTCTATGGCTTCGCCGTTTGATCCTTCCGACATGCTGCAGGGGACCGCAAGTCATCAACGACTTGTGCAGCTTTTTCCTTCCCATGTCACGGACTTCCAGGCGATTCCGCAGGAATGGTGGGTGGAACTGCAACGGGTCCTGGAGTTCGAAACAGGCATGGACCTGGCAGGGTCGCGCGGCAGCCGGCTGCGGGACGCGGTGGCCAGTGTGGTCCGCCGCAGCGACAAGGCATTCGCGTCCATCTTTTCCGACAACGACCTGAACGCCCGGTTTGTCGAGTCGGTCGCTGCCGAGCTGACGATCGGCGAATCGTTCTTCCTTCGAAACGAAAATCATATGCAGGCGCTGCGGAAGATCGTCCTGCCAAAGATCCTGGAGGAGAACGCCACTCGCAGGACGGTTCGCTGCTGGAGTGCCGGATGTGCAGGGGGAGAAGAACCGTACTCTCTTGCGATCCTGCTGGACGAGCTGGTTGACAAGGCAACCCCGTGGCAGATTTCCATTCTGGCCACCGACCTGAACCCTGCTTTTCTGGATCGAGGCCGGGAAGCACTCTACCGTCCCTGGTCGTTTCGGCAGACGAACGTCTTCAGCGACCAACGATTCTTTGTGCCGGAAGGGAACGCGTATCGGGTCCGGGAACACCTTCGCAGACAGGTGCGATTCAGCTACCTGAACCTGGTGAAGGATGTTTACCCCAGTGCGTTGAACGGCATTCTGGGGCTGGACCTGATTCTCTTCCGGAACGTCGCGATCTATCTGAAGCAGGATGTCACGCTCGCCATTCTGCAGCGGCTTTACCGAGCGCTGCGACCGGGAGGCTGGCTGCTGCTGGGGGAAACAGAAGTCACGCTGGCCCCCGACGTCGGCTTCGAAGTCCATCGCCATGCTCACGTGACTCTGCACCGGAAGCCGATGAGCTCGGAACCGGATCTGGGTACATTTGTTCCCGTTCGAAGTGAGCATTCCCCGGTTCTCCCCCGGGTGGATGTGAAAGTCCCTGTCCTTCCGGAATGGGTCCCCCTTCCGAAGAAGCAGGAAGAGGTGCAAGGGGACCACCGGCAAACGTCCGCGCCGAAAAACTCCGAGGCAGCCGGTCATATCGACTGGCAGCAGCGGATTGACCGAATCACAGACCGACGCGAACGTGGCGAGCAACGTCTCGTGTATGTCAAAACACTTCTGCAGCTGGCGCAGCTGCTGGAAGCACGTTCCGAACTGGACCTTTGCCTGCGTGACCATCCACTCAGTGTGGAAGCCCACCTGCTGCAGGCGGGTCTGCTGGAGGAGGCAGGGAATCTCGTCGAGGCCGAGAAGGCATATCGACGGGCTCTGTATCTCGATCGCAACTCCGCCATCACTCATTTCCACCTGGGACTTGTCCAGGCCCAGCGGGGAGATCTCCCCGGCAGTCGCAGGAGTTTGAAGACCGCTGATGGACTGGCAGAGAAGGCCGATCCTCGCGAGTTGGTCGAACATGGAGACGGAGTCTGCTACGGTCGGTTGCGGGAGATGATTCAACTGATGACGGGAGAACGGAATGAGTGACCTACCGGCAACGTCGGCGAGCGTCTGGGAACGAATCCGTTTTCAGCTGGCCTCGCTGCAGTCGCAATCGGACACCCGGCAGGCGAACTCCGCGGCTGTCGCTGAAAAACTGGCCCGCCGGGCTCAGGTCTTTCGGGAACGGGTCCATAACCCCCAGTCGGCTGGGCCGGTGCTACCGACTCTTTTCTTTTCCGCAAACCGCAGCCGTTACGGTCTTCCGCTGAATTCCGTGATCGAGATCCTGTCCCTGGACTCGTTCAGTTCGGTCCCGGGGGCGCCTGACTATATTCATGGCGTGGTCCACTTTCGCGGGGCGATTCTGTCACTGATCAACCTAGGCCGGCTGTTTGGAGCCCCTGAATCCGGCATCACAGATATCCATTTTTATATCGTCGCTCAGGGAGGCGGCCAGAAGGTCGCCATCGCAGCAGGGGATGTGGAGGATCTTCTGGATGTTCCGGGCAATCAGATTCGACCGGCGCCCGAGTGGAGCGGCCGGACCCCGCGTCACTGGGTGAAAGGGGTCTTCCAGCAGGATCGTCTGCTTCTTCAGCTCGACGAAATTTTACAGGAAGACGCGATCGTCAACTGGAGAACCCGTGGATCGTGACCCCCACGCCGGACTGACGGCCGTGATTATTCGCCTTTGACGAGACAGCCCCTTCCCTTTTGAAATTCATCGATCAATATCAATACCATGCGACTGACGATTGGACAAAAACTCGGACTTGGCTTCGGCATCGTGCTGCTGCTGATGGTCATCTGCAGCCTGGTGGTCTATCAGGCACTGGAGAGGATTAATGCCAGCTCGACCGTGATGACACAATCAGCGACTCCGGGACTGCGCGCCTGTGACGATTTGCTGATCTCCATCAACCGCGCCACAGCGGTCACGCGTGGCATGCTGCTGCTCAGTCCGGATTCCAAACAGGGAGCCGATTTCCGCAAGGAAATGGATACGTCTCTCGACGACGTTCAGGCTGCCCTGACTCGACTCAAAGCGGTTTACAGCGATCCGGGTGACATCACCAGCCTGGATGCGTACAACAAAATTCTGCAGAGTTCCGACGTCTACCTGACCACCCAGCAGGCAGTCCGCAACGCAGCTCTGGAAGCGGAAAAGACTCCAGAACGGGACCTTCAGGCTGCTATTACACTGCTCGAAACCGGATCTGTTCCTGCCTCCCGGGAAATTCGACTGGCCGCCGAACAGTTGAAAGATTCGGCTGTCCGCCAGATGGATCAAGTCGAAAAGTCGTTGAAGGAAAATCAGATTTCTGCAAAGTCAACGTTGCTCATCACCACCGTCCTCGCGTTGCTCCTGGGTCTGGGACTCTCCATCGCTCTGACGCGGAGTCTGGTGACGTCCATCCGATCCTTACTGGATGGAGTGCGGATGGTGGCCGAAGGGAATCTCACTCAGGCGGAAATGCGCGTCAGTTCCTCGGATGAAATCGGTGAGTTGATGCAGGGATTCAATCAGATGGTTGTTTCCTTGCGGACCATTCTCTCCGAGACGACCACAGCCACCACGGACGTTGCCACAGCCAGCGGACAGATTGCAACCGGCGCCCAGCAGCAACTGGCCAGTCTCAATCAGACCGCCACTTCGCTCAACGAAATCACGACGACCGCGGAAGAATTCAAAGCGACCATGCAGGAGTTCGCGGATCGTGCCAAAGCGGTCCACGAGGCTGCTGACGAGACGGCCCGGCGTGCCACAGAAGGCTATTCACTGAGCAAAGACTCTGCGATTCAGATCGAGAAGGTGCGGGAAAATTCCCTGTCCGCAGGCGAAAGTGTCCTGCATCTGGCCGAACAGATGCAGCGGATCGGAGAGATTACCGCTTCCGTTAACGAGATCGCCGAGCAGACGAAACTCCTCGCGCTGAATGCATCCATCGAAGCGGCGCGAGCGGGAGAAGAGGGGCGTGGTTTTGCCGTGGTCGCCATGCAGGTCCGTGAACTGGCAAACCAGTCGAAGGAGGCTGCGGGGCGTATCGAAGGATTGATCACGCAGACGCAGAAGTCCATGCAAAGCGTGGTCGGCAAGATCGAGGATGGCGGTCGGCTTTCCGAAGATTCGACCAGCAAAGTCCGTAACGTGACTGTCGCGTTCGATGAAATCGCCAAAGCAATCGACCAGACTCGACAGGCGATGGCGCAGATCAACACCGGAGCGCGACAGCAGGAACTGGGGATTACCGAGCTCGTCAGCAGTATCGTCGAAATCGACTCGGCTTCGAAAGAGGCGGTCGCTGCCGCTGAGCAGACGCAGCAATCCATCCTCTCAATTGACCGTCGACTCAGGACATTGAACGGCTTGATCGGCCGGTTCAAGACATGAGCCCCGAACGGCCCGCCGGCTCCTCGTGTCATCAGTCCATCGGAGCAACTCGCAATTCACCCCTTTCTGAAACACGCATTGCACTCCGATGCACGATCCCATCTTCGACATCTTCCGTGACGAAGCCCGCGAGCACTTGCGGTTACTCGAAGAAGGACTCCTCGATCTGGATGCGACGTCGGATCCCGCTGCGCGGACGCAACTGGTCAACTCACTCTTCCGCCACGCACACAACATCAAAGGAGATGCACGGGCCCTGGACCTGAACGACCTGCAGGAGGCGGCCGGTGTTCTGGAAGAACTGCTGGAACATTTTCGCGAAGACCCTGCAGCGGTGAATGCGAACCTCGTCGAAAAAGGACTGCAGGAACTCGACGTCCTGAAAAAGGCGTATGAACAGTGGCATCGAGTCTTTATCGCTGCGGAATCGAACGACACTTTCACTCCCTCGACTTCATCCGTGACACCGGCGATCCCGGCTGCCAGTGAATCTTCGGCCGATGCGTCTCCGCTGTGGATGGAACATTTTCTCACCGTGCGAGTGGGATCCGATCGACTGGACCAGATGCTCAACCTCGTGGGGGAAGTCCGCGTTCTGCAGCGTTCCGATGGCGAGATGCAGCGCCAGCTGAGTGCACTCAGAGGACGCCTGAGCGAATTGACCCAGCAGGTCCGGGGGGAGCTCCGTCCAGCACTGGAGTCTGCGTTCGACCATGCACGCCGAATCGAACTGAGTCTGCATCAGCAACAGACTCGCGAGCAGGTGTTGATGCAGTCGCTGGAAGAAAACATCAGTGCAGCCCGACTGCTGCCGGTGTCGATGCTCGCCGATTCACTGCGACGTCCGGTGCGTGACCTGGCCCGCAGCCTGGGCAAGGAAGTTCGCTACCAAGCCGATGTCGGTGACGTTCTGCTGGACAAAGCGGTTCTGGAATCTCTACGAGGCCCTTTGCTGCATCTGGTCCGGAATGCGGTCGATCATGGAATCGAAACTCCACAGGTCCGCCGATCGCGGGGAAAGAACGCGCAGGGGACCATTCATCTTCAGGCGGGACGACGCGGAGAGAAAGTCTACATCCAGATTTCGGACGACGGTGCTGGAGCGGATTTCGATCGCATTCGAAAACGGATACTGGATCATGATCTGCTGAGTCAGCAGGAGGTGGATGAACTCTCACCCGAGCAGCTGTCGCAATGGCTGTTTCAACCCGGCTTCAGCACGGCGGATGTGGGTGAGATCTCCGGGCGGGGGGTGGGGCTGGATGTCGTGCGGGACGCCTTACAGCGCATTCAGGGGAGAATCGAGTTGTCCACGGAAAGCGGGAAGGGGACAACCTTCTCACTGTTCCTTCCCGTCACGTTATCAACGATCCGCATCCTGACTGTCTGGTGCGGCGGACAGTGTTTCGGAATCCCCAGCAACAGCATCCTGCGGACAGGACGGGTGCAAACTTCGGAGCTGCGCCGGATTAAAGAGACCCCTGTCATTCTGATCGAGAATGAACCGGTCCGCTGGATTCCCATGGCGGAGTTTTTACAGGTCGATCCCACTCGCGGGGGAATGCAGAACCAGGTTCAATCGTATGTCGTGATTCAGCAGGAGGGTCGAAAGATCGCCCTGCAGGTGGATGACCTTGATGATGAACGCGAAGTCCTGCTCAAGCCGTTAGGGTTCCCGCTTTCAGGCACGCCCGGCATTCTCGGGGGAACGATCCGCCCGGACGGCTCGGTCCAGCTTGTCCTCGATCTGAACTTCGATCAGTCTCATCGGGAAACAAGAAGGTGGCAGCCGCAGGGGCACGAAGGGCGATCTCACCCTGAGTTCCGCGTACTGGTCGTGGACGATTCACCCACGACACGTGCCTTGCTGCGGAACATTTTCACCGGTGCGGGATACGAGGTACAGACGGCGGTCGATGGAATCGATGCGCTGGAGAAGCTGCGGATCGCCCGTCCCGATCTGGTGGTCTGTGATTTCGAGATGCCGCGGCTCAACGGCGTGGACCTGACCCGTCAGATCAAATCGAACTGGAACCTGCCGGTGATCCTCGTGACGGGCCGCGAGCAGGAACATCATCGGCGTGAAGGATTGGAAGCGGGCGCGGATGCGTATGTCGTCAAATCGACATTCCGAGGCGAAAGCCTGCTCGATCTCGTGAAGCAGTTCCTGGCTGATTAAGGCCAACAATCTGCACGCACCTCGGGCCTGACGCAGAGCTGCGTTTCGAATTCAACCCAGTCGGAACGTGACAACCACACCAGGCTTCCGCCTGTATCGCAGATGCTTGCCGTTCTGCAAGGAAAACTTTTTGCATTGTGCCGTGGTTGGGAATAAATCGAATTCGCACCTTGTCGATCTTCCCAAAGCGTGCGACGATACGGCATTCGAGCGGCCCCTATGTCAGCGACTGACTCGAATGTTCTTACTGAAGTTTCCGCACCCATGATTCGTCTGCTTCTGGTGGAGGACTCCGTTACCCAGCGTGAGATCCTTCGAAAACTGATCGATGCCAGCGGGAAGCTGGTCGTGGTTGCTGAAGCTCGAAACGGGCGTGAGGCGGTCGCCGCCGTCGCCAGATATCGGCCCGACGTCGTCCTCATGGACATCCATATGCCGGATATGGATGGGGTGGCAGCCACTCGGGAAATCATGAAGCTCACACCAGTTCCGATCGTCGTCACCAGCGCTGCACTTCGGCAGCAGGAAGTCGACCTGGGCCTGGAAGCGCTCAAGGCGGGAGCCGTCTCTGTGGTCGAGAAGCCGCAGGGTGCCGTTTTGTTGCATCTGAAGAAGATCGCACCACTTCTGTGCGACGAACTCGTGGGAGCTTCGAAGGCGAAGGTGGTTTCCATGATCGCCCTGTCCCGGAGACTCGACCGGAAGAAGTCCTGGAACGGTTCGCCCGGGCAGATTGAAGTGATCGGCATGTGCGCTTCGACCGGGGGACCACCCGTCCTCCTCCGAATCCTCTCCCAGTTGCCAAAATCGTTTCCCATTCCAATCCTGCTGGTGCAGCACATCGCAGCGGGCTTCGTCCCTGGATTTGTCAGATGGCTGGGGGATCTCTCCGGCCAACAGGTGAGAGAGGCCCTGCCATATCAGGAACTCACTCCAGGTATCTGGATCTCACCGGGAGGAAAGCATCTGGGTGTCAATCAGCGTGGACGCATCGAACTGACTCCGCCACAATCGGGAGAGATCCATTGCCCTTCCGGTGACGCCCTGTTTCACTCACTGGCCCAACACTACGGTCCCACTGCCATGGGAATTCTATTGACGGGAATGGGAAGCGACGGAGCGGAAGGGTTGCGGGAACTTCGGGATGCAGGAGGACGCACCGTGGCCCAGGATGAAGAGACCAGCCTGATCTTTGGAATGCCGAAAGCTGCCATCGATCGCGGAGCCGCTGACTATCAGCTTCCACCCGCAGCCATCGCCGACTTGATGATTGCCACCGCCCAGACTCCATAGTGCCCTGGTTGTTAACACGTCCCGATGAATCACTGTAACACAAAGCCTGACCTGCGACGCCCGAAAGGGGGCCGGCCCTCCCGGCAGATGAAAAGCCCTGCTGACACCACCCGATCCCATGAGTGAGATCCTGCTCATCGAAGACAGCCCCATCCAGGCGCTGGCGTATCGTCGGCTGCTTGAGCAGGCAGGCTATCGGGTTCGGCATGCGGAATCCGCGGAACAGGCTTATCAGGAGTGCCGTGCTTCCTATCCCGACCTCGTCGTCCTCGACCAGTATCTGGGAGACAAGTCCGGCCTCGATGTCTGCCGTCGACTGAAAAGTGACCCGTCACTGCAGATCATTCCGATGCTGGTTCTCACCGGCAGCCACCGTGAACAGGATCATGTCGCAGCCTTGGAAGCGGGTGCCGACCGCTTTCTCTCCAAGGACAACCCCAGGGAAAACCTGCTGGCGACGATTGAGAGCCTGCTGAAATCGACTGTCCGGGTCGAAACCGCGAACACCGATGAAGAGACCCGCACGAACCTGTTACAGGAATCGCGGGTGCTGATCATTCGGGAGAAGCCGCTCGCCGAATCCATGCCGCTGGACTCCCTGCTGCGAGACAACGGGTTTCATATCGTCGCCACCTCGTCCAGAGAAGAGGCGATGCGGCTGCTCGACAAAGAATCGTTCCATGTTGCTCTCGTCGACACGATCAGCCTGGGAGGACAAGGGTTCGAGACCTGTCAGCTCATCCGCAGCTGGGCCGAGCAGAATCAACGACAGCTCGGCCTTCTGGCGGTGTCTTCACAGGACAACAGGCAGAACCTGATCCTCGCTCTGGAATCGGGAGCCGACGATTTCGTCAGCCGTCAGCAAGAGCCGGAAGTTCTCATCGCGCATGTGGAATCGCTGGTCCGGCGAGTCCGGGTGATGCGAAACGCACAGTCCATCAATCAGAAGCTGCACCTGCAGGAACTGGCGCTCCGCGATGCCGAATGGCAGCGGCAGCAGGCGGAAGAACGCGCTCAGCATGCCGAAGCACGTGCAGCCCTGTATGAAGAGCTGGAAAAAGTCGCTGCCGAGCTGAGCAAATCAAAAGGGGAACTTGAAGCCGCGAAAGAGGCTGCAGAAGCCGCCAGCAATACCAAAAGCGAATTCCTGGCGAACATGAGCCACGAAATCCGTACTCCCATGAACGGCATCCTGGGAATGCTGGAAGTTCTGAACGGGACCAACCTGTCCCCCCGGCAGACAGACTACCTGGACGTCGCCCGACAATCGGCCGAGGCGCTGCTGCGGCTGCTGGACGACATCCTCGATTTCTCCAAGATCGAAGCGGGCAAGCTCGATCTGGAACGGGTGGAGTTCGATCTGCAGGAGTGTCTTGGAAAGGCACTTCGCATGATGGCGATTCGCGCCCACGAAAAAGGACTGGAGATCGCCTGCCGGATTTCGCCCCGGTTGCCGGAACGGTTGCTGGGCGACCCCGGACGCCTCCGACAGGTGCTGGTGAATCTGGTCAGCAATGCCATCAAATTCACTGAGAATGGTGAAATTCTCGTTGATGTCGAAATGGAATCCGAGACCGCGGAGGAAATCCAGCTGCACATCGCAGTGCGAGACACGGGAATCGGGATTCCGAAAGATCAGCAGGAGCGGGTCTTCAGTGCATTCGCGCAAGGGGACACGTCAACCACGCGCCGCTACGGCGGAACCGGACTTGGGCTGGCCATCTCGTCGCGGCTGGTTTCCATGATGAGCGGCCGTCTGTGGATGGAAAGCCATCCCGGCACTGGAACGGTCTTTCATTTCACAGTTCAGGCAGGACGACATCCAGCCACGCCGGTTCACAGTCCGGCCGAACAACTCTTGCGAGGCCTGCGAACCCTGATCATTGGGAACCATCAGACACAGCTCTCCATTCTCTCTGAACTCCTGCATCACTGGCAGGCCCGTACGGAATCGATTGCCATCGATGATTCTGCTCAGCAGGTTATGCAGGCTGCGATCGACAATGCCGACCCTTTCGGACTGGTGCTGGTCGATCTGCGGCATGACGAGCTGCCCCATGAGAACCTGCAACTCAAGTTGACAGCCCTGCATCAGGAAATTCCGGTTCCCATGCTGGTGCTCTCCTCCAATCCCCTTGAAATGCAACTCGACACGCTGTCGCCCAAAGGGCAGATGCGTTTTCTTTTCAAGCCGGCGATGGCGAAAGAACTGCTTGACGCGATTCATCGCTCGCTCAGGAATGAACATGACTCCGGTCAACACGAACCGGGACAGGACCACGCACAGACAATCCCGTTGAAGATCCTGCTGGCGGAAGACAGCCCGATCAATCAACGAGTGGTCCTGGAGTTCCTGCATCGCTGGGGGCATCAGGTGACCGTGGTCAACAACGGGATCGACGCCATTCAGGAGGCCACCCGAGACCGTTTTGATCTCGTGCTGATGGATTTGCAGATGCCTCACATGGGGGGAATCGAAGCTACTGCAGAAATTCGGAAGCTGGAGACTTCAGGGGACCGGCGCCTGCCAATCGTCGCGATGACGGCAGAAGCCATGAAAGGGGACCGGCAACGATGCCTGGACGCCGGAATGGATGACTACATTTCCAAGCCGATCCTCTCCAGCGAGCTGTTCGAGATCATTACTCGCTGGATCCCGAAAGAAACGCCTTCCAAAGCCGATCCGTTGTCACCCTCAGACACATCCGTCAGTCACTCCGAGGAAGAGACGGCCGACCGCATGGTGGACTGGAATCTGGCAAACCAGTTGCTGGGGAACGATCCCGACCTGCTGGCCAATCTGGTTTCGATGGTTCAGGAGCAGAGTCCGGAACTTCTCGCGGAAATCCGGACCGCTGTCGAAACCCAGAACTCGGAACAGCTTCATCGGAGTGCTCACGCGCTCAAGGGTTCAATCAGCTATTTTGGAGTCCGGCCGATCGTCGAACTGGCCCAGCAACTCGAGGTGCTCGGTTTGCAGCAGAAGGTCCACGAAGCTCCGCCGCTGTTCCACCGGCTGCATAAGCTGATGGACCGGATGTATCGCATTCTCGACCAGCCCGCCGTCTGATGGCCTCCTGCTGATCTGCAGCTTCTTGCTTCAAGCAATCAACCTTTCGGGAGAACGCGTTTTACAAATGCAGGACAGCGGCTTCCAATGGAAGCCGCTGTCGAGTGAGAGCAGATTGTGAGAGCAATCCGAGAGAGATTCGAGAGCTGTGCTTTTTGATTACCGCACGTCGAACTGACCTTCGCAGTATTCAGCCTGGTCCCAGAAGCTGCTGCCGAACATCTGACCGCCGTGGCTGCTGGTGCAGTTCAGTTTGTAGCTCTGGCGGACGCTGGCGAAGGCGGAACCGACATCTTCCAGTTCGTTGTTCACATTCAGGGCCACTTCGCTCAGGCCGACCAGCATTCCCAGCACAGCGATGGTCGAGATCAGCACCAGTTCAGCAGAGACAATAAAACCAGCTTCGTCGTTGAGCAGATTGGCGAACGTTGACATTTGTGTTTCCTTGGTTGGGGGTGACTTTGATGAGATCTGTTAAAGCACCCGCAGTGCCAAGATTCATTGGCAGCCGTCAAGAACCTTGAACACTCTCCCCGCCATGTCGCCACAAACATCACAGACTAAATGACTTAAAAATTTCAAAATTCTGTCAATCCCCTTGAACACACCTCTTGGCTCTGAAGAAGCCCGTGTTGTCGGTTGGCAACAGGCCCCAGCGAACTCTCAGGCAATTTCGTCTCAAGTCTGTATGAATTGAGCACTTCCCGGGATGATGCCGGAATGCAACGCGTGGAGCGCCGGCAACAGAATCCACATCGGCATGACGGGACGAATCCGCTACGATCTGAGCACAAGTTCGTTCGGTCCGCGCCCCTTCGGAAACGCCCGCTGTCATGGCTCAACACGCATATCTGACTGCCCCTCGCGAACAAAAGACGATGCCTGCCGGGATTCCGTATATCGTCGGCAACGAAGCTGCCGAACGGTTCAGCTACTACGGCATGAAGGCCATTCTGATGGACTTCATGATGCTCTCGCTTTTGAACGCTGCGGGACAACCCGACGTCATGAGTGAAGATCAGGCGACCCGCTGGATCGCCAACTTCAATTCGGCCGTGTACCTCTTTCCGATCCTGGGAGCGATCCTGGCGGACTGGATTTTCGGCAAATACCGGATGATCCTGTGCGTCTCGCTGCTGTACTGCCTGGGACATGGCGTCCTCGCCCTGATGGACTTCCACACAGGAATCGATCAGCGGACACTGCTGTGGTGGGGACTGGCCTTTATCGCCATCGGGGCTGGGGGAATCAAACCATGTGTCTCGGCACACGTGGGGGACCAGTTTGGAAGAGCGAATGCCTTTCTGCTTCCAGTGGCCTTCGGCTGGTTCTACTTCGCGATCAACTTCGGTTCGACCTTTTCCACTGTCCTGACACCATGGTTACATGAAGACAAACGTTTCGGTCCGTCATGGGCGTTTGGAGTCCCGGGAGTTTTGATGGGAGCGGCCACGCTGGTGTTCTGGCTGGGTCGCAACAAGTACGTGCACGTTCCTCCGTCGGGAAGGCGTTTTTTCCGGGAAACCTTCAGCAAGTCCGGTCTGCTCGCCATCGCCAATCTGATCCCGGTCTACATCCTGATCGCCCCGTTCTGGTCACTCTTTGATCAGACCGGGTCACGCTGGGTGGCCCAGGCGCGGGACATGGACCGCCACATCTTTGGCTGGGAGCCAAGCCCCGCCCAGTTTCAGGTCGTCAATCCGATCTGTGTGATGTTGTTTATTCCGCTGTTCTCCTACGTGATCTATCCGGCTCTCGGAAAGTTCATCAAGGTGACGCCTCTGCGAAAAATCGGAATGGGCCTGTTCCTGACAGTTCCAGCATTCCTGATCCCCACGTGGATCGAAACTCGAATCGAAGCAGGGGAGACCCCGCATATCGGCTGGCAGATCGCAGCTTATGCACTGCTGACGGCAGCGGAAGTGATGGTCTCAATCACCTCTTTGGAGTTCTCCTACACGCAGGCCCCCAATGAAATCAAATCGTTTGTGATGGGGGTGTATATGCTTTCAATCTCTCTGGGGAATCAGTTCACAGCTCTCGTCAACGGAGTCATTGAGCAATCCCAGGCTTCGGGAAAGCCGATTCTGCAAGGGGCGAGTTACTATTGGTTTTTCACGATCAGCATGGCGGTTTCCGCTGTCATATTTGTGATCTGGTCCCCGTTCTATCGGGGGAAGACGCACATCCAGTCGGACGAGGCTGCCGCGCCGGAAAAGGTCTCCGACGAATGACTGCAGCCAAAAAGGGATTGAAATGACGCAGCTGAACGGCCCGGCTGCATTTCTCATAAACTTGCATTCGCATACGTTATGCAATAATCTGGCGAGACTATGTCACTCGAATTAAAAAAGATCCGCAAGAGTTACCGGGAGCCGGGCGGCGGCACGCTCCCGGTTCTGGACATCCCTCACTTCTCCATTTCCCAGGGAGAGCAGGCCGTTCTGCTGGGACAAAGCGGAGGTGGCAAGACAACGCTGCTCAACATCATCTCCGGCATCACTTCGCCAGATGAAGGACAGGTGATCGTCGACGGCGTGGACCTTGCCCGGTTGATCGAGCCCGCCCGCGACCGCTTCCGCGCGGAACGGATCGGCATCGTCTTCCAGACGTTTCATCTTCTCCCCGCCTTCACAGCTCTGGAAAACGTCCTGCTGGGAATGTCCTTTGCCGGTCGAGCCGATCGCACCTACGCCAAGCAACTGCTGGAACGAGTGGGCCTGGGCAAGCGTTTACAGCATCGCCCGAGTCAACTCTCCGTGGGCGAACAACAGCGGGTCTCCGTGGCACGGGCTCTGGCCAACCGTCCGCGACTCATGCTGGCCGATGAACCGACCGCCAGTGTCGACCTTGCCAACCAGACAACCATTCTGAATCTGCTGCGGGAAACGTGCCGGGAGCACAATGTTTCGCTGCTGCTGGTGACTCATTCGCCTGAAGTCTCCGCACAGTTTGACCGGGTCGACAATCTCAATGAATTCAACAAAGTGGGGGCGAACCGATGAACCTGATCACCATCGCCTTCAAAAGCATTCGTCAGCGATGGCTGGCGTCGTTCCTCACCAGCCTGAGCGTCGCGCTGGGAATCTCTCTCATGGTGGCAGTGATGATTCTCAACGGAGTCGTCACCAACATCTTCAAGCAGTCCGGCAGCGGATACGACCTTGTCGTGGGAGCCAAAGGGAGCGACCTGCAGCTGGTACTCAGCACGATTTACCACATCGATAACCCGATCGAAAACCTCCCCTGGCGGTTTTACAAAGAACTCAGCGAGCTGCCGTATGTGGAACGGGCGATCCCCGTCAATATCGGCGACACCACCGAAGTGGGGAACTTTCCAATCGTTGGAACCACTCCGCAGTATTTCCTTGTGGACTATGTGCCGGATCAGAAATTCCGCATCAAAGGAGACGGCCTGCGAGGGACCTGGGATGCTGTGATCGGGTCACAGGTGGCTCGCAAGAACGGCTGGGACATCGGTTCGCAGTTCAAGATGGTTCACGCCGGCCAGGACGATCACGTCCACGATGAACTCTTCACAGTGAAGGGAGTGCTGGCGCCGACGGGAACTCCCAACGACCGCACCGTCTTCGTGCACATCGACGGGTTCTTTGCCCTCGCTGGGCATGACAAGCCCGTGGACGAAGCACTGCAGCGGGAAGCCAAGTTTTACGGTCAGTCAGAAGAAGAACTTCGCGAGTTCTACAAAAAGGACCTCGCCGAGATTGCTGCTCATCAACATGAAGAATCAGGAGACCACGCCGGCCATCATCATTCCCACGGCCCCCTTTCTGACTTACAGAAAGAAGTGACGAGCGTCCTGATCGTCATGAAAGGGGAAGGGTATCAGGCGGCGAACGCGACGAACCTGCTGCAGAACAAGCTGAAAGACGGCTTCCAGGCACAGGGGGCCAACACCGTGCAGGTGATGACACGGCTGCTGACGAATCTCGTCGGCAACGTCCGGTACGCCTTCCTGTACCTGACTGGATTGATCATTGCGGTTTCCGGAATCGGGATCTTTGTCAGCATCTACAACTCCATGTCCGACCGCAAAAAGGAAATCGCGGTGATGCGTGCCCTGGGAGCACGTCGGCAGACCGTCCTCTCGATTATCATGCTGGAGTCGATGCTGCTGTGCGTCCTGGGCGGCCTGGGAGGAATCATCCTCGGGCACGGACTGGTTTACATCGCCTCTCCGATCATCGAAGCCCGCAGCGGTCTCTTGATTGACCCCACCGGCTTCGACCCGCTGGAGCTGGCTGTGATCCCCGGGCTGATCGTCATGGCAATGCTCATCGGGCTGATTCCCGGACTGACCGCCTACCGCACGGATGTCGCAGAAGCCTTGCAGGGGTGAGAATTCGAATCTCGAAGTTCGAAACCGATTCGAAATTCCCATAAGATTGAAACGCAGAGATCACGGAGTTCGCTGAGGAAATACTGGGAACATTCTCTTCCCTTTCTCTGCGTACTCGGCGCTCTCTGCGTTTCAAAGATTTCTTTCAAACCCCTGAAAGCCCCGCTCATCAATGCAGTCTGAAATCCGTCATGCCCTGAACCGCCTGCTCGCGGGTGAATCGCTCACTGCCGAGGCCATGCAGGAGGCGATCGGCGCGGTCATGGATGGACGATGCAGCGAAGTCGAAATCTCTGCGTTTCTCGTCGCGATTGCGATGAAGGGAGAAACGGAAGAGGAACTGGCCGGAGGGGCAATCGCCATGCGGAAGCGGGCCGCCCACATTCAGTCGACCCGTTCGGGACTGATCGATACCTGCGGGACAGGCGGAGACCAGCTGCATACGTTCAACATCAGCACCGCCACAGCGTTCGTGATTGCAGCTGCGGGTGTGCCGGTGGCCAAGCATGGAAACAGGAGCGTCTCCAGCTCCAGCGGGTCGGCCGATGTCCTGGAGGCACTGGGTGTGAATATCGAACTCACTCCGGAACAGGCCGGGAAGTGCCTGGACGACGTGGGGCTTTGCTTCTGTTATGCCCGCAACTGTCACAGTGCGATGAAACATGTCGCTCCCGTTCGTCAACAACTCGGGATCCGCACGGTGTTCAATCTGCTGGGGCCACTGACGAATCCTGCCCGGGCGGAGTACCAGCTTCTCGGAGCTTCAAAGAACTCAAACGCCGCCCGAATTGCAGGGGCTGTCAGTCGATTGAACCTCAAACGGGCCTGCATCGTCTGCGGAAACGATCAGCTGGATGAAGTCTCGCTGTGGGGAACCACACAGGTCTGGGAAGTTTCCGGAACAGAACAGAAGCGATGGTCCTGCACCGCCGAGGACTTTGGACTGAATCCCTGCCAGCCGGACGAACTGCGTGTCAGCTCCCCGCAGGAGAGTGCCGCTGTCATTTGCGGAATTCTCGAAGGAGAACGCGGACCCGCGCGTGAGATCGTGCTGGCAAACGCTGCCATGGCCCTGTATTGCCGCGAAGAGACGGACAATCTCCAGACGGCGGTGAAACGAGTCGCTGCTGCGATCGATGATGGGTCCGCATCCAGAATCCTGAATCAGCTTCGAGAGTGGACAACGCGAATCTGATCGCGTTTGAAAATGAAACGGCCCCGGATTCGAATTCGATTCCGGGGCCGTTTGCTTGTTACTGACAGCTGTCAGTTATTTTCTCAGGTTCTCGGGAATGTCCGGATAGAGGACCAGGTCTTTGATCTCTTCTTTCGTCGGCGGGACGAGAGGACGAACGACCCGGAACCCGACGAAGTGAGCATCGGTCAGATACCAGATACTCTGGGGCAGCTGCGGATCCTGAATCTTCCAGTCCGGGGTGGATGCGGTCCGGGCAGCACTTCGCAGCTCCTCAGGATCGTCATTCCAGGATCCCCCGCGAACGATGCGTGGATACTCTTCCCCATTCGGAACGCAGTAGGGAGCGACAGCAGCCGCATCTTTGGGAGCCTGCTGATAGAACGTCGGGTCATAGCGATCGAGCACCCACTCAGCGACGTTGCCATGCATGTCGTACAGTCCCCAGGGATTGGGCTTCTTCAGTCCGACTTTGTGATAGGTTTCGTCCGAGTTGTCATAGGACCAGGCGTATTCATCCAGCTGAGAAGCATCATCGCCGAAGGAGTAGGCAGTCGTGGTTCCCGCGCGGCAGGCGTATTCCCATTCAGCTTCCGTCGGAAGCCGGTAGTAATGGCCGGTCTTGGCGGTCAGCCACTCGCAGTACATCTTCGCTGCGACCTGGGTCATGGAGATCGCGGGGAATCCGTCATGCCCCATGCCGAAGGTCATGTCGGTATATTCTTTGGTAGCGCGGGTCACAGCATCGGCGGCCTTATCGACATCGTCATTCTGCCGACCGATCAGCTTACGGCGCTGAACATCAAGACTCAGACGCCAGGTGTCATATTCATCCCAGGTGACTTCGCACTTCCCCATCCAGAAGGGAGCCACTTTCACGAGGTGCTGAGGACCTTCGTCCTCTTTGCGACCTTCTTCGTCTTCCGGGCTTCCCATCAGAAATTCACCGCCGTGAATGGGGATCATTTCAAATTTGACGTCCGTATCGCGGATCTGCTGAACGTACGGTTTCATCTCCTCTTCGGCCTTCGCCTCGCTGTCGGGATTGCGGAGGTAAGGACTCTTTGCGTCCGGTTCGGCCGCCAGGAGCGTCAGGCAGCAGATCGCGGAAAGCAGACCGGCGCAGCACCAGCCGGCTTGCCAGGACGAGTTCATCATGCGTACTTTCATAGGGACGGCACTTTCAACAGAACCAACGACGATTTTCGGATGGGACCAGATCCATGGGCAAAGCACGATGGAAATGGATTCAGGCAGGACTCACCCTGGCGGCGCTTCTTTTTGGCCCGGGCCCGCAGGCAACCCACGTGCAGGGAGCCGACAAACTTGAACGCTTCGAGTTTGTGCAGATCCGCATGGGAATTCCCGTACGAATTCTAGTGTATGCCCCAAATTCCACATCCGCAATTCAGGCCAGCGATGCTGCTTATGAGCGAATTCGTCAGATCGATCGTGCCTTGAGCGATTACGATCCAGAGAGCGAGATTGTCAGATTATCTCGAGACAATCCGCCGGGAACACCCGTCGTCGTGAGTGACGATATCTGGAAGGTTTTGACGGCTTCTAAAGAGTTATCACAACGCAGCCACGGCGTTTTCGACGTCACTGTCGGACCAGTCATTAAACTCTGGCGAATCGCCCGACGGAAGCGAGCGCTGCCGGACGAAGCAGCCCTCCAAGCGGCTCTGGCTCAGGTCGGAGACGAGTTTGTGGAACTCGATTCCCACCGTCAGTCCGTCACCCTCAAACGGCCGGGAATGCAACTTGATTTCGGGGGAATCGCTAAAGGGTACGCTGCGGACGAAGCTTATGAGGTCCTCAAAAAGCATGGACTGCCCATCTCGCTGGTAGCGTGTGCGGGTGATATCCGCGTCGGTGATCCTCCCCCGGGGGAATCCGGATGGCGGGTCGAAGTGGAAGATAAAACACTCCCATCCTTGCCCGATCATCCGCCGTTGATTCTGAAACTCGCGAATGCTGGGATCTCGACCTCGGGGGATACGTATCAATATCTCGAAGTGGACGGAATTCGCTATTCCCACATCGTCGACCCCAATACAGGGCTCGGGACGACTGTTCCCGGAAGCGCGACGGTGATTGCCCGCAACGCCATGGAAGCGGACGGACTGGCTTCGGTCATGGTTCTGCTCGGGCCCGAAGAGGGACTTGAACTGATCAGTAAAACCCCTCAGACTGACACCCTGATTGTTCGTCTGGAAGAAAACGGACAGCGAAGTGTGAACAGCTCGCCCGGTTGGAATCAGGCTCTCATTCAAGCGAAATGAGCCATCAGCTCCCGGCCGCGCACGCGATGGGTTGGATTCGCAACTTGAACGGGCACCATGACCACCTCGACCAAAGAGACTCCAGACGAAACCGCGCAGAAGTATTGGCTCTGGGCCGGCCTCGCAGCGGGTATCTGTTCCTTTCTCGGAATCCTGCTGGCACCCACACCCGCCGGTCTGACCATTGAAGGGCAGCGTCTGGCCGCTGTCACCGTGATGATGGCGATCTTCTGGGTGATGCAGCCCATTCCGATTCCCGCCACCAGTCTGATCCCTCTGGCACTCTATCCGCTGCTCGGGATTCTCTCTGCCAAGGACGTGAGTAAAGTCTACGCGGACCCGAACGTCTTCCTCTTCCTCGGTGGATTTCTCATTGCCATCGCGATCGAGCGATGGAACCTGCACAAACGCATTTCGCTGCACATCATCAGCCGGGTGGGGAGCAGCCCGCGCATGATCGTGTTCGGATTCATGCTGACGACCGCGGTTCTGTCCATGTGGATCAGCAATACAGCAGCTGCCCTGTTGATGATGCCGATCGGCCTGGCGTTGATCTCCACTTTGAAAGAGACATTAACCAACGTCACTCCGGATGAAGCCGAGCGACTCACTTCCAAACTGACTATCCCCTTGCTTCTCGGGATCGCATACGCAGCCAGTTGCGGTGGCTTCGCGACTCTGGTTGGGACTCCGACCAACGTCAGCATGCGAGGTTTCTGGGAACGGCAGTTCGTGACACAGGGTTACCCGTCCCTGTCGTTCGCGGAATGGATGATTGTCTTCGTGCCGGTCATGCTGCTGATGCTCCTGTCATCGGTCGTCGTGATGTGCTGGCATGTCCGCCCGTTTCCGCACTCCGATCAGCTGACGCGTGGTTTCTTCCGGGACCGACTGCAGCAACTCGGCAAGGCCACCCCCGCGGAGTGGCGTGTCGGAATTCTGTTCTTTGTGACAGCGATCCTGTGGATTTTTCGTGAGCCGCTCGTCATCGGCAATCGCCCGATCCTTCCCAGCTGGCCGGGGATGATCGTCACAGCTCTCTCCTGGATTGGCATCAATGCAGAATTCCTTCGCAAGCTGCCGGACGATTCCACCGTGGCCATCAGCATGGGACTGCTATTGTTCCTGCTTCCTGGTGATCGTCTCCCCAGTGGAGAACGGCCACGCCTTTTGACCTGGGCCGATGCCGAACGAAACATCCCCTGGGGAATGCTGCTGCTGTTCGGTGGAGGCTTCGCGATGGCAGACGCGTTCTCGACCACCAGACTTTCAGAGTGGATCGGACAAGGGTTCGCGGGGCTGTTGCAGGACCAACCGGTCCTCGTTCTCGTACTCGCCACCTGCAGCCTGCTGACGTTCCTGACAGAGTTCACCAGCAATACAGCGACGATCAATACGCTGCTGCCGATTCTGGCGGCCATTTCCGTTCAGCTGCAGATCGACCCTCGCTGGCTGATGCTGCCAGCAACCATCTCCGCCAGCTGCGGATTCATGATGCCGGTGGGAACCCCGCCGAATGCACTGGTTTTCAGCACGGGTAAAGTGCCGATGACCACCATGATGCGCTACGGACTGATTCTGAACATCCTCAGCGTGATCTTCATCACACTGGCGATGTGGTTCATCGCTCCGGGAGTCATGCACATCCCGTTTCCGGAAGCGGCACCGCCAGCGCCGTAGAGCAGTTGGTCGGTTGCGGGCAATCCGTTCGACAAAGCAAATCTGCGGACGGTCCGCACAGCGGACCCTACGGTTACTGGCGGACGTATTCCTGGAACCGGGCTCGCAGCTTGCGGGTGATCGGTCCGGGAACCCCTTCTCCGATCGGCCGCCCGTCCAGCTTCGTCACGGGGATCACTTCCGCCGCTGTGCCCGTCAGGAAGCATTCATCGGCCACGTAAACGTCATGGCGAATCAGCGACATCTCTTTGACTTCGATCCCCGATTCCACAGCGAGTTCCATCACCACATTCCGGGTGACCCCTTCGAGAATTCCGGCATCGGTTGGAGGTGTCTTCAACACGCCGTTCTTCACGATGAAGATGTTATCGCCGGTACATTCCGCAACCTGCCCCATGTGATTGAGCATCAGGGCTTCCGCACAACCGGCGTCGGTCCCTTCAATCTTGGCCAGAATGTTGTTCAAGTAGTTCAGCGACTTGATCCGCGGGCTGAGTGCTCCGGGATGATTCCGGATCGTGCTGGCAGTGATAATCTCCATCCCCTTTTCATACAGCTCTTCTGGATAGAGCGAGATGGTATCGGCGATGATGATCACCATGGGATGGCTGGTGCGGCGGATGTCCAGGCCCAGAGAGCCTGCTCCGCGCGTCACCACCAGGCGGACATAGCCGTCGGTGATGCTGTTGGCTGCCACGGTTTCTTCAACCGCTTTGAGCATTTCTTCCGGACTGATCGGAATGATCAGGCGAATGGCCCGGGCACTCTCGTACAGGCGGTCAATGTGGTCCTGATGACGGAAAACCCGCTTGGAGTAGACCCGGATTCCCTCGAAGACGCCGTCCCCGTACAGGAGACCGTGGTCGTACACGCTGATGAGCGCGTGTTCTTTGTCCACGAGTTTGCCGTCGAGATAAATCTTTTGTGACATTGAAGGAAAATCCACAGCTACTATCGAGGCTTTGCCTCAGAACGTTGAAGGTTGATGGTTTAAGGTTGAAAGAGTCAGGGCATCCAATTCTCAACCCTGAACCTTCAACCATCAACCATTCGGAGGCCTATGCCGCCATTTCTTCCAGCGATTGAATGCGGCCTTCGCTGAGGCGGACGATCCGCTCCGCCTGACCAGCAATGACGTCATCGTGGGTCACCATGATGATAGTCAGCGAATCCACCTCGTTCAACTTGTGCAGGACGGTCATGATTTCGTTCCCAGTCCGCGAATCCAGGTTCCCCGTTGGTTCATCCGCCAGCAACACGGAAGGCCGTCCCGCCAGTGCCCGGGCAATGGCAGCCCGCTGCATTTCTCCCCCGGAAAGCTCCGAGGGACGATGACGAATCCGGTGTGAGAGCCCGACTTTTTCGATGATCTCCATCCCCTGCTCGCGCAGTTCCCGCTTCTTTCTCCAGTACTCCAGCATCGAGTAACGGATCATCAGTGGAGAAAGGACATTCTCCAGCAGATTGAGTTCGGGGAGAAGATGATAAAACTGGAAGACGAAGCCGAAAACGTTGTTCCGCAGCTCATCGCGGGTCGCCACCGGCAACTGGTCGATGCGGTTTCCGTCCAGCCAGACTTCCCCCTGATCCGGTTCGTCCAGCAGTCCGAGCAGGTGCATCAGCGTGCTCTTGCCGGATCCGGACTGACCGACGATCGACAGGAATTCGCCGCGACCCACGGAGATATCCACCCCCCGCAGCACGGGAACCTTGTGTTCCCCCTTGCGGTAGGCTTTATCGACAGCCTTCGCCCACAGGTGAGGCTTCCGGGGAGTCAAGGCAGCAGTCCGGGTGGGATGTAACATGGAAGACTCAGTGTTCGGGATCATGAGGGGACGACATCATTCGTATCGGAGAGCACGCACCGGATGGAGCGCCGCAGCCCGGCGGGCCGGCAGAACGCTCGCCAGAACGGCAATCACCATGGCTCCCAGCGCGACCCAGAAGACCATCATCGGGTGGACTGCGGTCGGAATGTCATGGAAGTAGTAGATCGACTCATCGAAGACCTTATGCCCGGTGATCATCGAGAGCAGATTTTCGATCTCGTTGATGTAGTGCACGAACAGCAGCCCCAAAGCCACTCCGGCTCCACTCCCCACCACTCCCAACGAGAGGCCATAGGAAAGGAAGATCATCATGACGCCCCGGGAACTGGCTCCCAGTGCTTTGAGAATTCCGATGTCCCGCGTCTTCTCCACGACAATCATGTAGAAGATCGCCAGAATGCCGAAACCCGCCACGGTGATGATCAGGAACAGCAGCACGTTCAGAATTGCGGACTCCACAGCGACCGCTTCCAGCAGCGGCCCCTGCTTCTGCTCCCAGGTTCGGACCTGGAACTCATATCGCAATCCCTGGCTCAAGCGGCGGACCACTTCCGGAGCGTCCGCGTAATTCTTGAGTTTGATCTGCAGCGTGGTGATCGCGCCATCTTTCCAGTTCAGGTTTTTATGCGGCTGAGTGGCATCCGGTCCGGAAAGCATTCCGCGAACGTACTGCAGTTCTTCGAGATTGCAGAACACGAGGTTGGAATCGTACTCGCTCATTCCACTCTTGAAGACGTCCACGATGGTGGCACGGAATGTTGCCGGCTGCGGCTGCCCCGCTTTGATCGTCGTCAGGACGACATCCTGGCCGGGACTGGCCATGTACATGGTCCGGGTCTTGGAGCTGTCGCGATCTTTATAGGGAAAGCTGACAAGACTTGAGCCGACATAGATCTTCGCAGGCTGCGGATCTTCCGGATTGACCGGCTCAACGGGAATCGCAGACGTCGAGCCGAAAGGATCGGCGAACTCATCGTGCCCTTCGCCGGCCGGGGGAGTGCTCCCCACCGTCAGCTGAACGCCGTTGTTGTTGAGAGAATGAGCAACATTCGGCTGAAGCCCCTCTGCATTGGTCACTTCGCCGGGAGCCTGAGCGAACTCTGCGGACCGGTACTTGTTTTCAAAATCTTCCAGCTGCTGAGTTTTGATCCAGTCCGCGCGGTTCTTTCGTCCTTCCTGAGTCATGCTCCAGTCCAGTGGAGAATTGACGTCTCTCAGCGGAGGGCGGACGACGACATCGTCTTCCTTGATCTCCTGTCGCGACATCAGGTATTGCGCCAGCGGACTGACTTCGTTTTTCGAATCAGGAACAATTCCCACGAGGGTGACGAGTCGATAGATATCCTGCCCCATCCAGCGAAAGCTCATCATCCCATAGATTTCGACCGTGGGGGTGACCGCCTCGATGTAGGGGCCAGCCAGCTTCTCGACTTTCTCGAGGAGTTCTCTGGGATCCGTCGTGCCGTCCATGCTGGTGGATTCCACCATCACATCGCCCAGCGTAGCGTGGATTCGTTCCCGCATCTGGCTGCTGAAGCCGGACATGACGCTGTTGACGACAATCATTGTCGCCACACCGAGGGTCACGCTGATGACGCTGGCCAGCGCAATAAAGCGTGTTCGCAGATAGCGATTGGCGAGAAGAAACTTGTACATGCGCACTCCTTTGCGATTGGCGTCCTTGCCAACGGTCGCGGAGTTTAGGGCGCTGACGAAAATGCGTCGAGGCGAATTCCGCCGGTTCGCAAAGTTTGACGAAAATCGGGGTTGACGCGTGAAAGCGGCGGTCCGGGTGGCTCAGACATTGTCTGAGTGGCGCAGCCACAAGAGGCAGCCCAAACAGCGTCCCTCAGATCGAAAACGCCGACTCCAATTGACCCCCGAAGCGATGGGTCCCGTGAGCTTGCGGCCTTTTCGACAGACCTGTTGCTCCTGCGGAACCCAGACCTTGTCCGGGGCACCCAGACGCATCAGAAGAGAAAGACATTGAAACGCAGAGATCGCGGAGGACGGAGAGAAAATATGGGAGAGACCGCTATGCGCTCGGTGCACCATTTTACCGGGTGACCCAGGCCTCTTGTTGCAAGAACTGCCAAGTAATTCAACAGCAGTTCTCTCATTTCTTCTCTGCGATCTCGGCGGACTCTGCGTTTCAAAAAACCGATTCGTCCTACCAGGTCCGTTCGACGAACTTGGTATCACCATCCGCGTTGATGAACGTCGTGTGGTCGAGGATCTTGCGGATCAGCGGAACTGTGGTTTTGATCCCCGGACCTTCGACGACAAGTTCGTCCAGAGCACGCTTCAGGCAAGCAATCGCTTCTTCACGCGTCGGCTTATGGACAATCAGCTTCCCGACCATCGAGTCATAGTACGGGCTGATCTTATAGCCTTCGTAAATGTGCGAGTCGAACCGAACTCCGTATCCGCCTGGGATGCGCAGCTTGGTAATCGTTCCCGGGCAGCCACGGAACCCCTGATCAGGGTCTTCCGCGTTAATGCGAACCTCAATCGAACACCCGTTGCAGGGGATGTTCCGCTGTTTCGTCTCCAGCACTTCACCGGCAGCGATCCGGATCTGCGACTTGATCAGGTCGATCCCCGTGACCTGTTCGGTCACAGGATGTTCCACCTGAATACGGGCGTTCACTTCGATGAAGTAGAACTGATGGTTCTTGTCGACGAGGAACTCGCAAGTCCCCGCGTTGTAGTAACCAGCGCTCTTCACAAGCCGAACGGCAGCCTTGCAGATGTCTTCCCGGACCGCTTGTGGAAGATTCGGTGCCGGACTCTCTTCGATCAGCTTCTGATGCTTCCGCTGCATTGTGCAGTCCCGTTCCCACAGATGGAGCACGTTACCATGCTGATCTGCGAGCACCTGAACTTCCACATGCCGGGGCTTCTCGATGAACTTCTCGATGTAGACGCCGGCGTTCTTGAACGCCTTTTCTGCTTCAGCGGCTGCCGCTTTCAGTTCGGTGCGCAGGGTGATCTCGTTGAAGGCGGGACGGATCCCCTTGCCTCCCCCTCCGGCGGTCGCTTTGATGAGCACGGGGTAGCCGATCTCATTGGCCACGCGAACTGCTTCATCCTCGTTTTCGACCAACCCTTCGCTGCCGGGGACGACCGGGACCTTGGCTTCGATCGCCATGCGTCGGGCAGCGACCTTGTCCCCCAGCTTCTGCATCGCTTCGTGCGGGGGACCAATGAACTCGATCTTGGAATCCCGGCACTGCTCCGCGAAATCCGCGTTCTCCGCGAGAAATCCGTACCCGGGGTGAATGGCCTGCACATTCCCCAGCTCGGCGGCAGCGATGATGTGCTCAGTCTTCAGGTAGCTGTCCGTCCCGGCTGCGGGACCGATGCAATACGCTTCGTTGGCGAGACTGAGATAGTGAGCTCCACGATCCGCTTCGCTGTAAACGGCGACCGTTTCGATCCCCATTTCCTTGCAGGCGCGAATCACCCGCAAGGCGATTTCTCCGCGATTGGCGATCAGAATCCGATGAAACATGGCGTGGTTTGTGCCTTCTCTGATTTTACTGCAGTCTCACACGAAGTCCCCTCGCAGGTCCCGCGGGCGAAAGGAATGTGATTCCCTGGCAAATGGACTGGCGTTCCCAGTCGTTCAGGATCCGGAATTCAAGCTGCCGGGAAATCAGCTGGGCTTCACCAGAAACATGGGTTGTCCATATTCCACCGGGTCGCCGTCGGCGATCAGCACTTTGACGATCGTTCCGGAAACCTTGGCAGGAATGCGGTTGAACAGCTTCATCGCCTCAACAATGCAGACGATCGATTCTGAAGTGACGGTGTCTCCGACTTTGACAAATGGGGGCTCACCGGGAGACTGTGCGAGGTAGAAGGTTCCGACCGTCGGGCTCTTGATCGGAATCAGCCCTTCGTCCGCCGCGGCTGCGGCCGGAGCTGCGGGTGCAGGTCCGCTCGCGGGAGCTGCGACTGGAGCGGGAGCAGCAGCGACAGGTGCCGGTGCATAGCTGATGGGAGCCGCGGACACGACTTCGTGCGGGCCCCGACGCAGCACATACCGGGTCTCCCCGACCTGCTGCTTGAATTCCCGAACGTCATACTTCTCCAGCAGCTCAAGGAGCTGCCGCAGTCCGTCGACGTCGAATTGCTTACCGCCCTTGCTCTCCCCAGCCATGCCTGATCCTTAACCTGTTCGCCACTTCGGGTGTATGAATGTGTGTGCTGCAGTTTGTCTGCTCAGAGAGAAACTGTCACGTGATCCCAATCCTTGGGGAGCGATGAGAGGACCTCGCGGCCCTGCTTCGTCACCAGAATGTCGTCTTCAATCCGAACTCCGCCCCACCCGGGAAGATAGATCCCCGGCTCCACCGTGACAACCATCCCGGGCTGCAGGACGGTTTCCACCTTCCTCGACAGCCGCGGAGCTTCATGAACATCCAGCCCGATTCCGTGTCCTAATCCGTGGTCAAAATACTTGCCGAATCCCGCCGCCTGAATAATGTCCCGGGCAACGGCATCCACTTCTCCGCATGTGACTCCCGGTGCAATCCGGTCGATGGCCGCCACCTGCGCTTCCAGAACGGTCTTGTAGACCTTTTCGAACTTTCGGTCCGGTTTTCCGGTCAACATCGTACGCGTCAGATCTGAGCAATACCCGTCCTGCGTCACCGCCCCCCAGTCCAGAAGGAGAATCGGCGACTCACTCAACCTGCGGTTTCCGGCCCGGTAATGCGGCAAGGCAGACCGATCCCCCACCGCCACAATCGCAGGAAAACTCAGGCCGCGCGCCCCGAATCGTCGCAATGCATGTTCCAGCTCCGCAGCCAGTTGCCGTTCGGTGCTGTCCGGCGTCAGAATCGACTGAAAACACTGAAATCCACGCTCAGCGAGCCTGACCGCTTCCTTGATCTCGGCAATTTCCTCCCGATCCTTCACCACCCGCAGGGCTTCAACTTCCCAGGCGAACGACTCCAGTCCGATCCCGGGCAACGCTCCCCGCAGACTTTCGACCAGCTCGAACGTCGCCACTTGCCCTTCAAATCCGAGCCGCTCAATTTTCTGCTGCCCAACGAGATCGGCAACCGCAGCGGACAACTTGACGCTGGAAGGTCGAATCAGGGCGGAGACCCCCGGACATTCTTCTTCCAGCTGGGTGACGAATCGAAAATCGCTGATCAGAGTCTGGGAATCCTGAGTCAGCAGCAACCAGGTGCTGTCCCCACTGAAACCGGTCAACCACGCGACATTCTTCTCCGACTGAATGAGAGCCGCGTCAAAATGTCGAACCCGCAAGCTCTTTCGAAGAAGATTGCGACGCCGCTGAAACATCTCCGGAACGCGATTCATAAGCGAATGTGACCGACCGGACATGATGTGAATATTTCCGAGCAGACGGGCGAAGTCCGTTCTCCCCGTGTATCAAATGCGCCCGAGTGGATTCGAACCACTGACCGACGGATTAGAAATCCGTTGCTCTATCCTACTGAGCTACGGGCGCAAGTGGACGTATGATAGAGCGTTGCAGCGGGTGTGCAAAGACTCTCCAGGCGAAATCTGTGGACTCCGCCGATCTGTCATCGATCCGCTGACGGAAGGGGGAGACCGCGATATTCGCAATACCATTCCACGAACCGCCGGACACCGAGTTCGATGGGTGTGTCGGGTTGAAAACCGACGTCCCGTCGAAGGTCCTCAACGTCGGCGAACGTCGCTGGGACGTCTCCCGGCTGCATCTCCAGGAATCGCTTCTGGGCCGTTTTCCCCAGGCACGCTTCGACGGTCTCAATCAACTTCAAAAGGGGAACCGGCTGATGGTTACCAATGTTGTAGAGCCGGAATGGGGCAGAAGATGTGCCGGGATCGGGATGCTCTCCAGACCAGTTGGGGTTCGGCTCAGGGATCCGGTCGCTGGTCAGGACAACACCTCGGACGATGTCGTCAATGTAGGTCATGTCCCGCTGCATCTGCCCCTGATTGAAAACATCAATCGATTTACCTTCGAGAATGGCTTTCGTGAACAGGAAGACCGCCATATCAGGCCGCCCCCAAGGTCCATAGACGGTAAAAAATCGCAGGCCGGTGGTGGGGATTCGGAACAGATGGCTGTAAGTATGAGCCATCAGTTCATTGGCCTTCTTCGTGGCGGCGTACAGACTGAGAGGATGGTCCACATTCTGATGAACCGAGTATGGCAAACTCCTGCTGGCTCCGTACACCGAGCTGCTGGAAGCATATACCAGATGGGGAACCGCGTTATGCCTGCAGGCTTCCAGGACATTCGAGAAAGCCACAAGATTGCTGTCGATGTAGGCTTTGGGGTTAACGAGTGAGTAGCGCACTCCTGCCTGTGCCGCAAGGTGAATCACACGGTCGAAAGGGCCCTGTGAAAAGAGTTCAGTGACGGTCGACGGATGGGACAGGTCTCCTTCAATGATCTTGAAACGTTCCTGTCTCTCAATCAGTGCAATGCGGTCTCGTTTCAACTGAACGTCATAGTAGTCATTGAAGTTGTCGATTCCGACTACCTGATCACCCCGCTCGAGCAGGGAACGACAGACGTGAAATCCAATAAAGCCGGCAGCCCCGGTGACGAGAATTTTCACGGATTTGAATTCTGTCTTGTGAAGTCAGGAGGGGAGCGTTCCCAGCTCGAGTGCGATCTTGTCCGCGAGCGAGGGAAAAACAAACTCCACTATCCAGATGGCCAGTGGAGATTGTCAAGTGGACTCTGAACCTGTGTCCCCCTCCCCTGTGACTGTGAGGAGAATCGAACCCACCAATCAAACCTACCAGTAGATCCGCAGTCCGATCGTTCCGCCATTGGCAATCAGCGAACCATCATGCTGAACGTGGTACACAGCAGCCCCGGCGGCATTCGAACTGATCCCCCCAGCCTGATCCGGTCCCAGACCAACCCCCGCCAGGAAGAGGACTTCATAGCCAATGACGAAGTCAATGTAATCGGTGATTCCAACCACCGCCTTCAAACCCAGGTTTCCAGCGAATGCAGCCCCGGAGTCCTGTCCGGTCATTGTCCGCTGATAAACAGAATCATTGAAGCCGGATGCCGTTGCGGTTTCCTGAACGCGACCGGAAACGATATTCCGGTAAATTCCCGCTTTACTGGTCCCTTCGAGAGTCAACCAGGGGCCGTCATAGAAACGGTATCCGAAGACGAGCTGGGCACCGTTCATATCGTTCTGCGACTGCCCGTGCACCTGATAGTTCAGATAGGTCGGTGGGACCGTCTGCATGAACCCACTCCCGGCCCCGGAAATGGAGCTCGCTCCAGCGTCAATCAAGGCAGCATCGGAGATGCCTGTCGCATCGGTTCCGAAAATGCCGTTCATGCTCATGACGTTCTTTTCATCGAGCTGCACGTTGCGATATCCCACCGCCAATCGCCAGGGTCGCTTATACTGGCTGCTGCCAATATTGACTTCGATATCGCGATAGTTGGACGTTGTCGACGTCGAATACGAAGGGGCATCCCCCGGCACGACCGAGCCGATCAGAAATCCACTTTCTGTCGTCCCTCCCAGCGTGCTTTGAGCCGCCTGACTCAGAAACCCCTGATACTGCAGCGTATGATCCGCCGGACCGATGGCCGGGTCGTTCGGATTCATGTACAGGTTGCCACTCAGGATGCCGCTGGACTCTGCAGTCCAGGGAGTGATCTGAGTGAACGTGGTGTCGACCTGAAGGTTCTCGCCGGACCAACCGAAACCCAGGCGGTAACCGGGTTCGATATCGTAGCTCCCTTTACTGGAAGACACCGAGGTCGGCCCCCCAAGGAACGGTGTCCCGCCAGTATTGTTTCGGGTATAGAAGACGGCGTCGCCTTCAAAAAAGAACTGAGCCTGCGCGGGAGAGCTGACGTAACTTGCAGCCACAAAAAGAATTGCTCTGACCAGAGTCGTCCGGCGAAACATACTCTCCCCCTACCGCGAATTCGCAATCAGCCTTGTTTTCGGAGGGGACTTGCAGACTTCCCCCCTGCGTGCAGACCTTGGGACATCATCCGCCTGATCTGCTTCCGTAGAATCGACAAAGCAATCCAAAGAAAACGAACTTTTGGCTTACACGGCATCCGCCAGTCGTAGGAATTCTTCTCAAAGTAAGCATCAGGAAGAATGGGAAATCTAGGAAAGGCCTCTCGCGAACATTTCCCCACACATGAAGAATCACAGATGGATCCGTCGCATCATGGTTGTTTCCAGCTGCGTTTGATAAAAAGCGGGCACAACATCTTCCCCGACGCCAGAAGCACGCTGCGCGAACTGCCGGCCAGGCGAGAAGAGTGATCAATGCCTCCATGCAGTGTAGAGACGTCCCCCGATTTCGGCGGTGTGACGGGTCTCTTTCTAAAAGCGGGAGGCGACCTCAGTCATTGTGAAGGATGGAAAAAATGAGCGAAGCAATTCTGGCAGTCCATGGCCGACAGATTCTGGACAGCCGCGGTAACCCCACTGTGGAAGTGGATGTGGAACTCGAAAGTGGTGCAGTCGGTCGTGCAGCTGTCCCCAGCGGTGCCAGCACCGGCGCACACGAAGCCTGCGAACTTCGCGATGGCGATAAGGCAAACTACCTCGGCAAGAGCGTTCTGAAAGCTGTCGCCAACGTCAATGATGAACTCGATGCACTGCTCTGCGGGATGGATGCCTTTGATCAGGCAGCTGTCGACCTGGCCATGCTCGATGCAGACGGAACACCGAACAAATCCCGCCTGGGTGCGAACGCCATCCTCGCCTGTTCCATGGCTGTGGCTCGCGCTGCGGCCGCTTCCTGCGGACTCCCGCTGTTCCGCTACCTGGGTGGCGTCGGCGCCAGCCGTCTCCCCGCTCCGATGATGAACATCATCAACGGCGGTGCTCACGCGAATAACGGCATCGACCTGCAGGAATTCATGGTCATGCCCCTGGGCTTCGACAAGTTTTCCGACGCTCTCCGCTGCGGAGCAGAGATTTTCCATAGCCTGAAAAAAGTGCTCCACGACAAAGGGATGAGCACTGCCGTGGGCGATGAAGGGGGATTCGCCCCGGACCTGAAGAACAGCGAAGAAGCCATTCAGGTCATCCTCCAGGCCATTGAAAAAGCCGGGTACACTCCGGGTGATCAGGTCAAGATCGCCCTGGACTGCGCCGCAACCGAACTCTACGACTCGAAGACCAAGATCTACACCGTTGAAGGCAAGACCTTTGACGCTTCGGGCATGGTCGATCTGCTGGCCGGCTGGGTCGAAAAGTATCCGATCTGCTCCATCGAAGACGGATTCTCCGAAGACGACTGGGACGGCTGGAAACTGTTCACCGACCGTGTCGGCAGCGAAATCCAGATCGTGGGAGACGACCTCTTCGTGACCAACAGCGAGCGACTCGCTGAAGGGATCGAACGGGGCGTTGCCAACAGTATCCTGGTGAAAGTGAACCAGATCGGTTCGCTGACAGAAACCATCCAGGCTGTCGATCTCGCCTACAAGAACGGCTACACAGCTGTGATGAGCCATCGTTCCGGTGAAACGGAAGATACCACCATCGCAGACCTCGCAGTGGCGCTGGGAACCGGCCAGATCAAAACCGGATCCGCCAGCCGCACCGATCGTATCTGCAAGTACAATCAGCTCTTGCGTATCGAAGAACTGCTCGGACCGGCTGCCGTTTACGGCGGAACGATCTAATTCGTCCGACCGTTTTTTGAAAAGTTCAGCCGTTTAGCCCCACACTTGAAGTGTGGGGCTAAACTTTTTGTATCGCGAGAGAATTTGTCTTGTCCCGATTTCCCGGGTCGAGATATCCTCCCGCCACAAGTTTGTCCCGAAACCGCGTCAATGGAATGGATTCCGTGAGACTTCGAAACCGTCGCGTCATTCGCTTTGTTGCCCGAGTGCTGGCGTTCCTGTTCCGCTGCCTGTATGCCACCTGTCGCATTCGCGTGATCGAGGGAGCCCCCCTGACGTCTCCCTATGCACCGTCAGGTTCCCACAGATACGTCTACTGCACATGGCATGATGGAATTCTGAATTCCCTGTTCTGCGGGCCCGTGCATCACTGTGCAGCTCTGACCAGTCGACACACGGACGGCGAATACGTGGCTCAAGTCATGGAAGTGATTGGGATTCAGCCGATCCGCGGATCAAACGGACGCGGAGGAGCCACCGCTGCCAAACAATTGCTGACCGCAGCCGAAAACCACCATATCGTCGTCACCACCGATGGTCCTCAGGGGCCTCGACGAACCATCAAGCCGGGAATCATCTTTCTCGCTTCGCAGACCGGAAGGCCGATCGTTCCGGTTGCCTGCTCTGCGCGTCGCGCCTGGCGGCCGAAGGGTCACTGGACCGATCTGCTCATCCCGCTTCCGTTCACGGACGTCTTCGTGCTGGGCGGCGAATTGATGTTCATTCCGCCCGACGTGCGACGCGACCAGCTCAATGGTTTCTGCAAAGATCTGCAGCAGCGGATGGACGCCCTTCAGACTCGCGCCGACGAAATCGCTGCCGGACGCGAGCAGATCCCTGTTCAGACGACTCACGCCAAAGCAGCCTGAACCAATCCCTTTTCTTGTCGCCATCGACGCATCCTGCATCCCGGGGAAGGAACGCGCACTTCCGAAAAATTCTGCCTGTGCCACGGAACTTTTCCCCCATTTCGGCGGGAAATCCGTAGAATCAAGGTGGAACGTTCTCTTTGAGCGCTGGCTGTCTGGCCATGAGCTTAGAAACCCGGGAGGCAACATGGACCTCATTCCCGTCATTGACCTGATGCAAGGACATGTGATTCGCGGACAGGCGGGTCAGCGCGAAAGTTATCAACCGAACACTAGCAAGCTGCTGGCTTCGATCGATCCCCGATCGACCTGCCAATCCCTGATCCGCCATTACCGCCCGCGTTGCATCTATGTCGCCGATATCGACGGCATTCAGGATGGCCAGCCTCAGTACTCCATTCTCGAGTCTCTGGTCGCCTGTGGAACCGATCTGGTGGTTGACGCCGGGACAGATTCCCTTGCTCAGGCGCAGCGAGTCCTCGAGTTGGGGGTGACCAAAGTCATCATCGGACTGGAGACGCTCCCTTCGCTGGACTTGATGAAAGAGCTCATCAGCGAACTGGGCGCAGATCGCGTGATTTTCAGCCTGGATCTGTTCAACGGCATCCCGCTCGGCCCCGACGCCGCCGGAAAGACTCCCTTGGAAATCGTGGCAACCGCTATGGAATGTGGGGTCCGCCAGATGATCGTTCTTGATCTTTCACACGTCGGGATGAACCGGGGAGTCCCCACCGGAGCCTTGTGCCATACGATCAAGAACCGCTGGCCGGATCTCGTTGTGTGGACGGGCGGAGGGGTTCGCTCACTCGCGGATCTGCATAAGCTTTCCCTGCTGCGGGTGGATGGAGCGATGGTTGCATCCGCATTACACGATGGACACATCACTCCAGCGGACTGGAAGAGTTTCGAAACGCTGTCCAACGACCGCACGCAGATGGCCATGGACGCGTGACGACTCCGGGTTCTCTCAACAGGTCAGCAACCAGTTTCGCTCCAGGTGCAGACAGCATTCTGTCTGAGTGAAGCAGTTCGCTACAATCGCTTTGGCCTTTTCCCGGATTTGCCAGGGTCAAGGTTGAAACCTTGCTCTTCAACCTGACACCTGAAACCCTTCAACCTCCACAACCTCACGCTTCTCAATCTGGACCAACTTTCATGAGTGAACTTCGCGTCGGCTTTCTCGGAGCAGGCAAAATGGCGACTGCTCTGGCCAAAGGGCTGATTCAATCCGGTTTCACAGCGGCCGATCGAGTCCTTGCCAGCGATGTCGTTCCCGCTGCACTCCAGAGCTTCGAAAAGGAAACTGGTGCCGCTGTCACAAGCAGCAATCAGGATGTGCTCGCGAATTCGCAAGTGATCTTTCTGGCGGTCAAACCGCAGACGATTCCGGCTCTCCTCAAAGAGATTCAGGAGCATGTTCAGCCTCAGCATCTGCTCGTCTCGATTGCTGCGGGAGTCAAGCTGCACCAGATGGAAGCGGTCCTGGGGAACCGGCGTCTGATCCGCGTGATGCCGAACACTCCTTGTCTGGTGGGGGCAGGAGCTTCGGGCTATTCGCTGGGAACACATGCCAAGTCGGAAGACGGCGAGCTCGTGGCGAAGATGCTGAAGACAGTGGGAATCGCCCTGCAGGTGCCGGAATCGTCCCTGGATGCTGTGACGGGTCTGTCGGGAAGCGGACCAGCGTACGTCTTTGAAATGATCGAAGCCCTTAGCGATGGCGGAGTGCTGGTCGGCCTGCCGCGAGCCGCAGCCACTCAGCTGGCCGCTCAGACGCTGCTGGGCGCTGCCCGGATGGTTCTGGAAACCGGTGAACATCCCGGACAGCTCAAAGACGCGGTCACCAGCCCGGGGGGAACGACCATCGCCGGACTGCACGCGCTGGAGCAGGGGGGAATGCGAGCCGCTCTGATGAATGCTGTTCAGGCTGCGACGGAACGATCCCGGCAACTCGCCAGAGGGGAATAAGTTCCCTCCCGACGTGCCTTCAGCACCAGCCCCGAAGCTGACGGCTATCTAACAACATCAACTTGAATCTGTTTCCATCGCGACGATTTCCAGTGATTCCACCACTGCAGGCTCGACGCACGGGAATCGTTCGCCACAATCACGGTACCGACCTCCTCCAGGAGGCTGGCTGTCTTCGTGCTGTGACTTTTTCAGATTGACGTTGATATGGATGCTGGTGGTACCGATGCAAAGCTGACGGCAGAAGGTCCCGCCCCCGCCCCCGTCTCACATCGTCAGGTGATGATGGTCTTCATGGGGCTGATGCTGGCATTGATGCTGGCAGCCCTCGACTCCACCATTGTCTCCACAGCTCTCCCCACCATCGTGGGTGAACTCGGCGGACTCGCCCATCTCTCCTGGGTCGTGACAGCCTACCTGCTGGCACAGACGATCGTGACACCGGTCTACGGCAAGCTGGGCGACCTGTATGGCCGAAAAATCGTGCTCCAGGTTGCGATCGTGATTTTTCTGCTCGGCTCAGTCCTGTGCGGGATCAGTCAGACGATGACGCACCTCATCCTGTTTCGCTTTCTGCAGGGACTGGGGGGCGGAGGATTGATGGTCACCACGCAGGCGACTGTCGGCGATATCGTCGCCCCGCGCGATCGTGGCAAGTATCAGGGAATCTTCGGAGCAGTCTTCGGGGTGGCCAGCGTCGTCGGTCCTCTTGTCGGAGGATACCTGACCCGTCACTGGAGCTGGCGCTGGATCTTCTACATCAATCTTCCGATCGGGGCCTTCGCGATGATTGTCCTCGCCACAGCCCTTCCGTCCCGCTGCATGAAAGTGCGTCATGCCATCGACTATGCAGGGAGTGCGCTGTTCGCCACGTTCCTGTGCTGCCTGATCCTCATCACCGATCTGGGAGGAACCGAGTATTCCTGGGATTCTCCGCTGGTGCTGGGACTGGCAGCCACTGTGGTTGTATCGTTCATCCTCTTTCTGATTGTGGAACGAACCGCTGTTGAACCGGTGTTGCCGTTGCGGCTCTTTCGAAACCGTTCCTTCTGGATCTGCTCCACCCTGGGGATGGTGGTCGGATTTTCGCTCTGGGGGTCCGTCACCTACCTGCCGGTCTATCTGCAGGTGGTGAAAGGAGCCAGTCCGATTACCTCCGGTCTACAGCTGCTCCCGCTCATGGGGGGAGTCCTGACCATGTCGATCATATCGGGACAGATCATCAGCCGGACCGGGCGGTACAAGTTCTTTCCGATTCTCGGCATGCTGGTGATGGGAACCGGCATCGCCGTCATTTCGCAGATGTCCCCGGACGTCAGCCTTCCGGTGGCATCGCTGTATTTTCTCTGGGTCGGACTCGGGCTGGGGATGGTGATGCAGGTGCTGGTGATTGCCATTCAGAATGCCGTGGACTACCGGGACCTCGGGGTCGCCACCTCTGGAGCGATCCTGTTCCGTCTGATGGGTGGCTCGATCGGAACCGCCATTCTCGGAACCATCTTCACAGCTCAGCTGCATCACCATCTCGAACATCTTCTGCCCGCGGGCATGGCGGCTTCCCAACAGCTCTCTTCGATCAGTCCGCAATCGATCCAGGAACTTCCGGAAGCGACCCGACAGATTTATGCGCAGGCCTTTGCAGCATCGTTCAGCACCGTCTTCCTCGTTGCATCCGGGGTGGCGGCAGCTGGTTTTGTCCTCGCTTTGTTTCTCCCCGAACGTCCATTGCGTCAGAGTGTGGCTGCTGCAGCCCGGACGCATGTTGGCGAAGAAGCGGGAGAGGCGTTCGATATGCCGTTCGTCCCTGAAACGGCTTCTCAGAAGCCCACTTCATCATCTTGAAGTGACTCAACAAAAAGAAGCTGTCCAGAAATTCTGCACAGCTTCAATTGAGAGAGGGATTGAGAGAGACTTCCTGAAATTCTGGGGCTATTCAGCCGGCTCCGGATGCAGTTCCGGAATGGGTCCTTCCGGTCCATCGGCAGCGTTTGAGTAGGCCAGCTGGACTGGCACTGTGCCGCTGCCGTCAGCGAGCGGGACTTCCTGAATCACTTTGCGGATCGACACGTTGTCGTGCAGCGGCAGATCGCCAATCTCTTCACCGCCATCTGATGTCCATCCGAGTTTGCTGGCGATGTCCGGGTCGTGAGGATTCCGGATCACGTCTTCGACATCCGGGTTGGTGCGAACTTCCAGCAGCTGGTGATAGATCATTGCCACGGTGTTCTTCCAGCCCTCGGGAAAGGCGGCAATCCCGTTCTTGAATCCGTCCTGCCGGCTTTCTGAATAGACGACAGCCGAGTAGTACACTGTTTCATCACCGATATGAACCGAACCGTGATAGCCAGCCAGTCCGTTGATGGAATCGACAGCGACTTCCGGGTCATCGCTTTCCGCCACAGCAGCATCCCCCGGAGTATTCTCGTCCTGAGTGGCAGGAATGGTCTGGGTTGCCTCCGCAGACGCCGTCTCTGAAGGGACATCATCGTCCGTGAGGATCGTGCCCGGAGGACACACGAAATTGAACACAGTGCTCTTCAGATCGTACTTCGAAAGGTAACCCTGTCCGTGAAGGTATTGGATGAAGCGATGCACGTCGCCGCGCGAGACTTCTTTGGGGATATATCCAATGAGCGGATGGGATGGGTGAGCTGTGGTGCCGATCTTCTGATTGTCGAAGTATTGGCGAATCACATTATTGAGGTGCTCATCTGTCATGGCTGCGAGCACTGCGTTGTCGATGTTCTTCACATCGCTCGTGCTCCAACCCTGATCGCCGCTGATGTAAAGGTTGACGTAGCCCAGTTCCCGCAGCGTTTTCCCCCCACGGTAACGCAGGTCCCGGGACACGGAGGCTCTGGCGTCATCCGGGAACAGGTCCGCTTCACCTGCAGAGGGAATCGGTTCCTTCTCAGCGGACGCAGCGGCACTGGTGAGTTCTGCTTCCTCACGTGTCAGCCGTTCCGCGTTTGAACCCGGTCGGGTGGCGACGCTCAGATGCCGGTGCCGTCCACGCGCCTGCTTGCGAGTGGTGTGAACCAGCGCGTTCCCGTTCGCCGCCGGGGCAGCATTGCCCAGGGCACTGCGGGGAGGCAGGGGCCAGGGAGTCCACTGCACGGTGACATCCGGCGGACTCGCAGGTGTCGCCGCTTTGACGGGACTTGAGCTTGAAGGGTTGGGATTGGACGCGGAGACCGGAAAGGCCTGCGGGGTGGACGGCGGCGATGAGGCAGCGGGGGAAGCGGTCGATGCGGTGGTGACCGGAACGGGGGCGGGGGAGGCAGCGATCGAGGAGAATCCCGAGTTGCCCGTCAGCGGAGCAGCGGCGGGGGACGTGTGGAAGGAAGTGAGGGAGGCGGTCTGTGCAGCAGGAGGAAACGATCCCAGCGATGTGCCGGGGGCCGCTGCATATGTGGGACCGGTTGTCGGCATGCCGGAGTAGCCGGTCTGGTAGTAGGCGGGATGGCAGCCGGCTGCCAGGCATCCGAACATGGTTACGAACCAGATCGATGGGGATGCGAACGAGGAAGGGAACATACCGGCACTCCGTGTTTGCCCGGACGGGATTCGATGGTCGTGGATTGACCACTGGGCGAGAATGGCGAACATGTACGAGATCTGAACCGGCAGGAACAGCCGATTCTCCACAAAATGAACCGGCAGATTCTGCAGATTGCAAGATTTGCAAAGAAGTCCGCGATCGAAGCTCCTGAGGAAAGCGTGGTGGCCGTTGTTCAGAATCGTGTGCTGGATGGCTTGTTCGTTGTCGTGGGGCATACTGAGCGCGAACGCTGCCGAAGTCGCCACGGTGCTCGGGACGGGAACCCGGGGAAACAGCACGGATGGCACAGTTGCGGACGCAGCCCTCATCGGCGAGCCGTTCGGACTGGTCATCGGACCCGATGGAGCTTTGTACGTGTGCGAGGTCGGCAATCACCTTGTTCGACGTGTCGACCTTAAGTCCGGAGAGACGAAGGTGGTCGCAGGGAGTGGGGAAAAGGGTTACTCCGGCGATCGCGGACCGGCGACCGCTGCCCGGATGAACGAGCCCTATGAAGTTCGTTTCGACTCACGCGGCAACATGCTCGTCGTGGAGATGCAGAACGCTGTCGTGCGCAGGATCGATGCGAAGACGCAGGAGATTTCCACGATCGCGGGAGACGGTCGACCGGGCTTTGCAGGGGACGGCGGTCCCGCCAATCGCGCTCAGCTTGACCAGCCCCATGCGATTACCCTGGATCGGGACGGTCACATTTACATTTGCGACATCAGGAATGGTCGTGTCCGGAAGGTCGACGCTGAGAACGGGACGATCAGTACATTCCTCGGTGGGGGAAAGCAGCCGTTAAGCCCCGAGAACACGGGGTTTGACGATTTGAAACTGCAGGGTCCCCGGGCTCTGGATGTCGCTGGCGCGGATGCCTTTGTCCTCGCTCTGCGAGAAGGAAACTCCATCTACCGAATCGATGTGAAGAATCGCACGCTTCAACATCTCGCGGGGACCGGCAAGAGTGGTTACTCCCGCAAAAGCGTTCCCGGTCCAGACGCTGTACTCGCCGGGCCGAAGGGGATTGTGGTTGCCCCCAGCGGGGACATCTACTTTGCCGACACGGAAAGTCACACCGTCCGGGTGATTCGAGCTGCGACGGGCCATGTCGAGACCGCGGTCGGCGACGGTCAGCGAGGTGACGGGCCGGATGGCGACCCGCTCCAGTGCCGACTCGCACGTCCTCATGGAGTCTGCGTCGACGCTCACGGGAACGTGTATATCGGAGACAGTGAAAACCACCGCGTCCGGGTCTTCAGGCCGGAGTGATCACGGGATGAAGTCTCGTCCTCACGACCTCAGACCCAGAATGAGACGTACCAGTTCAGGCACTTCCCGAACAGGGGATAAGCCTCTCCAAGCATCCGCAGCGGCTCATAGAACGCAGCCAGGATCTTTGGACCGTGTGCGAATTTCGCATCGACCCAGGACCAGTACATTGGACCGATCGACAGCGTGTAGACGCAGAACATGATGAACATCCGCTCGATGAACCCTTCCAGCCACAGACCCCACCTCCACAACAACGGTGTCGGAGGGGGAGACGTTTGAGCAGAAGGGAGGGGAGCAGCGTCCATCGACATGCAGTGTATCACTCTTTCAAAATCTTCGGACGGTTCGTTGGTTCAGAACCGCCCGAACCGTTTTCTCAACTGACTTACTCTCATCGAAATCGCGTCGTTTCGGTCTTTCCCGAATCACGTCGACTTCAGCAGTCCCGCCTGTCGGGCCCAGTCGATGGTCCGCTTCATCCCTTCCGTGAACGTCACGCGGGATTCGTAGTTGAGTTCTCTCCGGGCGCGGTCGATGCTGTAATCGAGGTTCAGTCCCAGGAATTTGATGCGGGCCTGGGATAGCAATGGAGCATTCTTCCTTCCCAACGTTCTGTACGTCCCCTCCATCAGAGCTGCCAGTGCCCGCGCGACCGGCAATGGGACCTTTTTCTTTGGAGCCGGAAGACCGGCGTTCTGGCAGATTGTTTCCATGAATTCGATTCTGGAAACGAGATGACCGTCCGTCAGGTTATAGACCCGACCAATCAGATCCGTCCGCGGCAACGCCTGAAAGACCGCATCGACCAGATTGCCGACATAGACCTGATTGAGCAACTGCTTTCCGGACCCCAGATACACGACCTTCTGTTTCTTCAGATTCTCCAGCAGCTTCGGGAGGACGGTCCGGTCGCGAGGCCCATAGATCCACCCCGGACGCAGGACGATCCCCGGGAGGTTCCGTTCTCGCACATACTGCAGGAACAACTTTTCAGATTCTACTTTGGAGAGTGTGTATCCGTCGATCCCCTCGCTGTTGACCGGGGCCGACTCATCAGTGCCGTAATGGTCGGTGGCGGGGTAGACCCCCAGTGAACTGATGTGGATAAACAGCTGCAGCGTCCCGGACTTCAACGAAGCGTCTAATAATGCCCGTAATCCTTCGACGTTCGTCTGGAGGTATTCCGTCACCGGCCCCCAGTCTCCCACCTTGGCAGCACAATTGACGATATGCGTCACTCCCTGAACAGCTCGATTCAAGGAAGAAGGATCTGTCAGACTCCCTTCGAAAAGTTCCACGGGAAGCGTGCGGAGAAACTCGACGTCACTCCCGGGGCGGACCAGGGCGCGGACCCGGCAACCGAGTTCGACAGCCCGTTCGATCACATGACTGCCGACCAGACCAGTCCCCCCCGTCACCAGCATGAGAGAATCGGGACCGGGGAACGTCGCATCTTGAACAGACATGCACTGATCTTTCGGGTGTGAGCTCTCAGCTCGTCAACATCAGAACGCCACTCCTCCTCGCAGCATGCCGGTGGGGGATTGTGTGGAATCACCGACACCTGAAGTGTATTCAATCTTCCGGCCAAACACGAAACCAGCTTCCACCAACCAGCGAAATTCTTCCCCGTGCACATGTTCGAACCCGGCAATCAGCCGGTAATCGCGTAGCGAAACGACATCATCCCGGCCGCCGGCCTGCTGCACCGCCCAGGAACCGCCACCGAATTCCCCCGCCAGATAGCACCAGCTCTCACTCTCGCCGTCGAACATCACCCGGTACCCGACTTTCGGACGGGGAAAGAACAGTTCGATTTTGACGTCGTCGCTCGGCTTGCAGAAGATTCCCCCTGCAGGCATCGCTTTGATATCGGCCCGACCCAGATAGAGAAATCCGGCAGAGAGCTTTGTCGCCGGCGACCATTGATAGAAGGCCAGCGCCCGCCCGGTCATCCGAAACGCCTCCGAGGTGGTATTCTGCCCGTCCGTGAAAATGCTCGGACCAGCCATCCCAAGGAACGACCATTTCGCTGTCAGAGGAAGAAACAGCGATGTATCCAGTCCAGTATCGTAGAGCTGAGAAGGGAGACCCGCTGGGGCTCCATCCGAGATGACATGCCAGCCGAACCGGGGAGCGAACTGCAGCACCGGAAGCTGCCCGAAGTACATGATCGAACGGATATCGAGGGTGTTCATCCCGTAGTCGTCACTGACTTGCGGAAGCACCGTATCCGTGACGGCGGTCTCCCTGACCTTCAGTCCCTTCTGGTCTTTCGGCAACGCTGCCAGTTGTTCCGTCAGGAAGGGAAATGGATTCCAGCGGGGCTCGGAGTAATGTCCCGCCGGATCTTCGTCGCGGGCAGCGGAGTCGATAGTCGGATATTGAATCAACTGCAGCCCGGGATCGTCCTCAAGCCCCTCCACGATCTCGTTCTGCAGAGGCTGACTCTGAAATGCCTCCGACGGCAGAAACGCTGGCTCCGCGTTCTCGTCGAACGCTTCAGACGGATCCGGAATCGTGAACAAAGACGGGTGAGCAGTGATGTAAAGCGATTGCGGGTACTGCCGCGGCGCCGGCACGTGTTCCGGCTCATCCGCGCACACCGGGAGCGCGCCCGGCACAGCCAGAAGGAAGACACACAGGCAGACTGTGCCTCGCTGCATACTGGAGGTGCCAGAAATCTGCGAGAGGGGACAGGGTTGGAAATTGCGACAGGAGTCGATGCGAGCACACAGCTCAGGTCGCCTCCTATCCCGTGCGACGCCCTTCCGTCAAGATCGTCTGAGTTTGTCAGCGGCAATCAGGGGACGCCTGGCGGAAACTGCCGATCCTCGAGGACCATTTCGATCACCGGGCAAGCTACAGCCGTTGCAGGATCTGCTGGAGAACCTCTTGTGTGGTCGGGTATCGGCTTTGATAGAGCTTCCGCAGCGGGAGGGCGACATCATCCATCCGATACGCCGTTCCCTCCGTCTGAATCCCCGGTAGAGCGGTCAGCAGTCGAACGGTGGCAGTGAACGACGCGGGAACCTGTGGAGGATCGATCACCACCGTCGGGAGCGTCTGCAGGTGCTCGAGGGCACGGGGGGAAAGCTGAGCCAGTGATTCACTTCCGATCACCAGACAGCAGTCGACTTCGCCTCGCTCCAGGAGTTCGCCTGCGGAAAATTCTCCAGGCTGGTAACGCGGATAATGCTGCTGAAAATCGACAGCCAAAGGAAAACCGGTCTGCCAGGCCAAGACGTTCTCAGCCCCGGGGTTACCGAGGGCACGAACGGTGAACCGCGTCGAGGCATTCAACTCCGAGACCAGTTTGAAGAGTGTTTCGACCGTCAGATGCGGGCTGCTTCCCGACGTTAGATCGGCACCATAGAAGATGGTTCCGTAGCGGCAGGACTTCATCTTGCCTGCCAGCTGTCGCAGGGAATCGAGCGGCAAGTCCAGTTCCTCGGCCGGTTGCCAGTTTTCATTTCGAATCAGTTGTCGAAGGACAGCAATGATGTCCGCATCGCGACCGGGTGGAACTCTCAACACCCAGTCGACATCTTTGTCTGTCAGTGTCTCTTTGGAATTGACGCTCACGAGCGTTCGATCCGCTCGGCCGCGAGGGAGGAATTCACTCGCTGGTGCCGCGGCATGTCGTTCCAGAAGACGGGGATGTGTCCGGTTCGGATCCGCTCCCCAGAAGATCACCAGATCGGACCGCTGTTTGATTTCTCCCAGCGTGCAGGTCGAAAATCCAACCTGTTGCATTGCCAGGATCGTGGCTCGGGAGAGCAGCTCTCCTCCAGTGTCGATGACCGCGCCGAGATGTTCTGCCAGCTGGATGGCCGCCCGCTGACCTTCTGTTCCCCCATGCTTCAGCCCGAAAATCAACGGCGCCCTACTGTTTCGAAGCAGATCCGCAGCTGCATCCAGAGCCGCTTCAAAGAAAGTAGACTGACCACGACACGTGCAGGGATCGGGACGCTGGGAATTGAGCTTCTGGAACACCGAGACCGCCACAGGACAGGCGTGTTCCGCCCGAACGATCTGATCTCCCTGTACTTCCAGCACAAGGTCGTCGCAAAGACATCCGCATAACGAGCAGGCAACATCAGTATGCAGCGACATCGGCAGAAGTTCTTTGCTCAACGTAGGAAAAGGGAAGTGACACTTTAACGACTGATCACCTTCTGCTGCCAATCCACCGTGGCCTCGGCAGCTGCATCCTGAAATTCCAGAACCGCCGATGGCGAAGTCCCGGACGCGGAGTAGAATGGAAAAGACCTTCGAATCTCACAGCCTGCACTGCAGGTCCAGGAGTGACGTTCCGCATGCCGACATTTTCGTTCGTCTCCGATTTGCACCTGTTTGCCAGCCGATCGTCTGCCTATTCCCACTTCGACGCTTTGATTCACGCTTCACGACAATCGGATCGCTGCATTCTCGGCGGGGACATCTTCGACTTCCGCTGGTCCCGATATCCCACTCCGGAAGAGACCGCGGATGCAGCCATCGACTGGCTGCGCGAGTTTCTGGAAAGCACGGGAAACTGTGGAGTCCATTTTCTTCTGGGGAATCACGACGACCATCCGCTGCTGCATGAACGCCTCCCCCGACTGGTCGATGAATTTCCCCGTTTCGAATGGAGCCGGTTTTATTACCGACTCGGCGACACCCTGTTTCTTCATGGGGATGTCGCGGACCGAAACATGACCGCAGCCTGTCTGGAACAGCAGCGGAACAAGTTTCACCACGGAACCCGTTCGCCGTTTCAGCACAAACTCTATGACATGGCGGTTAAAGCGCATCTGCATCTGCTCCCGCCGACCGCTGCGTATCCCAAACGAAAAGTCGCACGTCGCATTCTCTCTTACATGCAGCATATCGGGCAGGGGCCGGGAACAGGTGTCAGGCACGTCTGTTTCGGCCACACGCATCGCCCTGTCGACAACTATCATCTGGGAAATATCACGTTTCACAATTGCGGCGCGCCGATCGGTGCCGGTAAGTTCCGGATCGTCCGCCGTGATGTGCAACTGACGGACACTGTCTGATTTCCAGGGGGATGGCTGTGGCTTTGCGAGTGGTGATGATGGGAACGGGAGCTTTCGCACTCCCGACCTTCCGTGCTTTGATTCAATCCGAACATGACGTTGCGGGGCTGGTGACGCAGCCGGATCGAGTCGGTCAGGGACACCATCAGCATGTCAATCCGCTGAAAGAACTCGCCCAGCAGCACAACATCCCGGTGCTCCAGCCGGTGAAGGCCAATTCTCCCGAAAGCCTGCAGGCGTTACGCGATCTTCAGGCTGATCTCTTTGTCGTCGCCGCATATGGTCAGCTTCTCTCGGCCGAACTTCTTTCCATTCCGCGGCTGGGGGCCATCAACCTGCATGGTTCGCTGCTGCCGAAGTATCGCGGCGCGGCCCCCATTCAATATTCAATCTGGAAGGGGGAATCCGAAGCGGGCATCACCATCTTTCAGATTGAACCCAGGCTGGATGCCGGCCCGATGCTGGGAGTGCTGCGAACTCCTATCGGACCCAAAGAGACCAGCGGCCAGCTGCACGACCGTCTGGCGGAACTCGCCCCCCCACTGACGCTGCAGGTGCTGCAGGATCTGGAAGCGGGGACCGCACAGCAACTATTTCAGAATGCCGAACAGGTGACCCGCGCCCCCCGCATCAAAAAAGAAGAGGGACTGATCAACTGGCATCAGACTTCGCAGGAACTCGGCTGGCATATCCGGGCGATGCAGCCCTGGCCGATGCCCTATTCCTTCCTGCACCTTGCGGGTCGCAAACCGCAGCGGATGCTCATTCTCGATATCGATCCTGTTGATGCCTCCGGGTTCACAAACGCTGCTCCGGGAAGCGCGATCACCCATAATGGCGAGCTGCTGGTCCGGACGGGGGATGCGGCTGTGCGGATCAATCAGCTGCAACCCGCCGGGAAACGCGCGATGTCCGCGACCGACTTCCTGCGCGGAACGCCGGTTTCCTCAGGCACATTCGGCCCGGATTGTCTCGAGCAGAAATAATGCTCAAAACGCAGGACCTGATGAGGCGAGCCGGAGGTGTAAGCCTCCGGATTTTTGACGAAACAGGGGACTCACGTCCCCCGCTCGCCAACAGACATATGACCAAACTGATCTAAATTGCATAGTCCGCTGCGGGCATGAAGACCCGGGCGGAACTGGGGCGGACGAAAACCGTCTCCTGCAGCTGCAGCCGCAGGTTTTTGGCTCGCTCCCGCACCACATCGACCGTAACTTCCGCGCCTGACTCTTCCAGATAAACACGAACCTTAATGACCGCTCCGTGCGGATTGACCTGCACAATGCGACCGGACAATGAGCTCGAAGAAGTCGGCTGCTGCTCGAGTTCGAGTTCATGCGGCCGGACGTAAGCCGTCGCATTTCGCGGCTCATCGTGCTGATAGTCTTCATACTCGATGTTGAACGGTCCCACGTGGGCGCGACCGGACTGAACTCGCCCGTGAAAGACGTTCACGTTTCCGAGGAAGTCCATGACGAACGGCGTTGCAGGATGATCGAACACCTCCTGCGGGGTTCCGACCTGTTCGATATTTCCCTGTCGCATCACCACGACCCGGTCTGCGACTTCGAACGCTTCTTCCTGGTCGTGCGTCACGAACACCGTGGTCACGTGCATCTCTTCATGCAGGCGCCGCAGCCAGTTGCGGAGTTCCTGACGAACCTTCGCGTCCAAAGCACCGAATGGTTCATCCAGCAGCAGCATGCGAGGCCGCACAGCCAGTGCCCGTGCGAGTGCCACGCGCTGACGCTGACCTCCGGAGAGCTCTGAGGGGTATCGATAACCCAGCCCCTCGAGTCGGACGAGCGAAAGGAGTTCGTGGACCCGGTCAGAGACTTCGTCATTGGGCAGGGAGCGAACCCGCATTCCGAACGCGACGTTTTCAAACACCGTCATGTGACGGAACAGCGCGTAGTGCTGAAAGACAAAGCCGACTCCGCGATCGCGGGCCGCCTGTTTGGTGACATCTTCATCCTGAAACAGAATCGAACCACGGTCCGCATGTTCCAGCCCGGAGATGATCCGGAGCAGACTCGTCTTCCCCGATCCGGAGGGCCCCAGCAGCGCCAGCAGGCAGCCCGAAGGGACTTCCAGATTGATGTCGTTGAGCGCGGTGAAGTTGCCGAACTTCTTCGTGACATGACGGATAGTGATGCTCATGGAGTGGTCTCCAGCGACTGGGCTTCCGCGACGCGAGAATTCATCTGGGCAGCCAGGTAATGTTCGAGAATCAGCTTGCCGACTAGCGTGGCCAGGGCAATGAGAGTCAACAGGGAGGCGACCGCAAAAGAGGCCGGGTTATTGTATTCCTGAAACAGCTTTTCCACCCGCAGCGGCATCGTGTCTGTCTCTCCGGCAATATGCCCCGAGACGACGTAAACAGCTCCGAATTCTCCAATTGCCCGCGCGTGGCACTGGATGATTCCAAAGAGCAGCCCCCATTTGATATTGGGCAGCGTGACCCGCCAGAACAGCTGCCAGGGATTGGCTCCGAGGCTGACAGCTGCCAGTTCTTCATCACTGCCGAGCATCTGCATCAGGGGAATCAGCTCGCGGGCAATGAAGGGCATCGTGACGAACGTGGTCGCCAGCACGAGCCCCGGCCATGCGAAGATGACACGGATGCCCCACTCCCGCAGTGCCGGCCCGAAGTACCCCTGCATGCCGAAGAGCAGCACGAACATCAATCCCGCGACAACAGGCGAAATGGCAAACGGAACATCCAGCAGCGACATCACAATCGCCCGTCCAGGAAACCGGAACTTGGTGATCGTCCAGGCTGCGGCGACTCCGAAGATCGTATTCAGGATCACCGCCAGCGGGGCCACCAGAATCGTCAGCCAGATCGCGTGCCGGGTATCGCGGTCGCCAAACAGATTCTGAAAGAACGTCCAGAGGCCCGGGCTGAGGGCCTGATAAAACACATAGATAAGCGGGACCAGAATCAGTCCGCCCACGACGATGAAACTGGCGATGATCAACAGGCAGCGGACCCAGAACGGTTCGCTGGCGTTGAGTGCTGCCGCTCCGGTGGTGTGCCGTCGACTAGTTTGCATATCTCTGACTCCTCCGCTCGAGCCAGTTGATGGCTGCCAGAGACAACAGTGATCCCGCGACCAGCACCAAAGCAATGGCAGTCGCTTCAGCATATGCGAACTGCTCGAGCCGCGCGACGATCAGCACGGGAGCGATTTCCGTCTTGAACGGCATGTTCCCGGAGACAAACACCACCGCGCCGTATTCGCCCAGACCACGGGCAAACGAAAGTGCGAATCCCGTCAGAATCGCTGGCCACAGCGACGGAAAGAGCACCATCCGGAACGTCTGCCACCGGGAGGCTCCCAGCGATGCCGAGGCCTCTTCAATATCTTTGTCCAGACTTTCGAGCACCGGTTGAATCGTTCGCACCACGAACGGAAGTCCGACGAACACAATCACCATGATGATTCCCAGTCGCGTGTAGGCGACCTTGACTCCCAGAGGAACCAGGAACTGCCCGTACCAGCCCTGTTCGACATACAGCGCTGAAAACACCAGTCCTGCCACAGCTGTGGGAAGCGCGAAGGGGAGATCGATCAGGGCATCCATGAGCCGCCGACCAGGAAACTGGTACCGGACCAGCACCCATGCGAGCAGCAGCCCCGCAGCGACGTTCAGCAGAGCTGCGATCACAGATGTTTCAAAGGTGACCCAATAGGCTGCCCGGGCGCGAGCGGACCAGACAGCCGCAATGAATTCGGAGACGGTCAGCGAACTGACCTTCACCGCGCAGGCGGCAAGTGGCAGAAGCAGAAGTACCGTCAGATAACTGACGGTGACACTCAGCCCCGGGACAAAGCCGGGGAGAGGACTGCGACGAAACCGTGACCCTTTCGCAATGGGCTGCTCAGGCTGCACCTCGAGATGTTCTGCGAGCAGTGCAGGATCGTGGACCACGCGGGATGCATGGCTGATCGGGGGAGGGTCAATCGCCCCCTGTTCTGAGGGAATCATTGGCATTTGCACAAAACTGGGAAACGAAATTTACGGAGGGAGAAAGGGAAGATTAACCATGTGCGGAGAGTTCTTGAAGACGACTTAGACATTCGAACAGCGCACACCGCATCTCCCATTCAATTTCCGCACCCGCTCCCACGCCCCGACCGCCTGCACTTCTGTGGGATTTTCAACGGAAAACCCCTGTTCCCATGGAGACAGCCGGCCGGACAGGACTCCCGCCATGCTACTTCGACGGCTGGTAGATCTTATCGAATTCAGCACCATCGTTGAAAAACCGGACCTGAGCGTCGTTGAGGTCCTTGGCGACGGCTGAAACCGGAAAAAGTTTGATTTCCGGGAATTGTCCACGATGTGCCTCCAGGACAGCCGGGTCGATGGGGCGATAGAAGTGCTTCGCAATGATTTCCTGAGCTTCTGGTGTGTAGAGAAACTTCAGGTATTCTTCGGCAATCGCCCGGGTTCCACGCTGATCAACCACCTTGTCGACGACAGCGACATACGGCTCAGCCAGAATGCTGGTGGGTGGGAAAACGATTTCCAGAGCCCCCTTCGATTCATCCACTTCCAGATGAGCTTCGCTCTCCCAGGTCAGATGGACGTTGCCCAGTCCCCGCTGTGCGAAGGAAGTTGTGGCCCCGCGGGCTCCCGTGTCGAGCACAGGAGCATTGCGGTAAATCGTCGTGACGAACTCGCGTGCCTGCTCTTCGGTCCCTCCGTTGAGAATCACGCTTCCCCAGGCAGCCAGAAACGCCAGCTTGCCGTTCCCGGACGTCTTCGGACTCGGGACGATGACCTCCACGCCCGGCTTCACCAGGTCTGGCCAGTCTTTGATCCCCTGCGGATTTCCTTTCCGGACCACGAACACCAGAGTAGACGTGTAGGCCACGCTGTGGTTGGGGAGACGTTCTTCCCAGCCGTCCGCAATCAGGCCTTTCTGGTGAATTGCATCTGTGTCCGACCACAGTGCGAGCGTCACCACGTCCGCCTCCAGCCCATCGATCACCGCCCGCGCCTGGGGCCCGGAACCAGCATGAGACTGCTTCACCGTGAGCGGTTTCTTGTGTTCAGCCTTGTACTTCGGCTCATAGGCAGCATTCAGCGCCTTCCACAATTCACGGGTGGGGTCGTAGGACACATTCAGGATCTGATCGCCACCGCCGCTCGAGCCGGCTCCCTTTTCGCAGCCAGAGAAGAATCCGGCCACAGCAATTGCGACGAGGGGAAAAGCGAACAACGGAAACCGTCTCATCGAAGGCATACTCATACAGAAGGTGATCCAGATTCAAAGGGGAGCCGGAGCCAAAGCACTACTAATTCAATCGTGTATAATTCCTTGCACCTGCAGTGTCAACGTCGTCAAAGACGAAAAATCTTGGAGAAATCGCTAAAATCGATACGAACTCGAGAAGGTCCTCTCGACAAAATGGCGGCTTTCCGCTTGTATCCCTAAAGCTTCTCGAAGATTGAGTCTTCGTGCGGTGACAATTAGCACGGATGTACAGATCGTGCTTGATCTGAAACGGGATGTGTGTCAGCATGGAGAGTGAATATTCACGATCCAAATGTGTTTATTTGGACTTGCTATGAAACTCTCGCGAAAATCAGACTACGCACTGCGAGCCCTCTTCGAGCTCGTTGCCCAGGACGGTCGAGGTCCAATTTCCATTCGCGAAATCGCCGAACGGAATTTCATTCCCCGACGGTTTCTCGAACAGATCATGATCGACCTGCGCCTCAAGGGATGGGTGAAGAGCATCGCCGGCCGGGACGGCGGCTTCGTCCTCGCCCGCAGGCCCGGTGAGATCACCATGGGAGAAGTGGTCAGGCACTTCGACGGGATTCTCTCCCCGATCGCCTGTGTTTCCACCACTCACTACGAGCCCTGCCAGCTGGAACCCGTCTGTCGATTCCGCCGGGTTCTTCTGGAGATCCGGAACCACGTCGTCAGTAAAATGGACCATGCCACGCTGGAATACGTCTTCGCCGGCAGTGCTGTCCGCATGGAAGAAGTCTTCAGCACGACGTTTGTCGGCGGCGACGGAATCTGAGCGTGACCGCCGTCGTTCAGGAGTCGAGCAACCCACTCCTAGTGGTTCAGCCCGAGCGAATCTCACGAAAGTGTGGCGATCCGGCGGCGATCAACGCAGCTTTCGAGCTACGAATCACCCAGAATCGCCGCCACACTCCCCTGAGACAGGGCTAAACCTGACGAGACAACAAGTGGGCGTTCTTCTCCAGGAACTGATCCCGCCAGAGGTAATGATCCAGCAGACCGGTCGTCGGCTGGTTCATCTGCGTCAGGGCGGCAAACAGGGCTTCTATGGTCGCCAGTCCCGCAGCCGGGTCTTCAAAGAGTTTTGAAGTGCGGGGATAAGCGGTTTTCCAGTCCCACAGACTGCGGACGGGCACATCCGGATATTGCTGTTCCATCTTTTCTGCCAGTCGCCACGTTCCATCGAGCAGCAGCAATCGCGAATGTCGATCCTCATGCGAGAGCGGCGGTCCGTTCAATCCGAGTCGCACGGTGTTCTCGACTGCGAATTCCCCTCGATGCGGGAAGGTCCAGAACACGAAATCGTCCCGGCCACGCAGCGGCTCCACGGAGCATTTGCTCCGCTTCTCTTTGGGGTGAACGACGATGATCGTCGGAAGAACAGGAACGGGACTCTCGGAATTCATTCGCTCTGAAGGTCTTTGATCTGCTTTTGAAGCTGTGCGATTTCTTTTTCCAGACGGGGAACTTCAGCTGGATCATCCGGCTGTTTCTTCGCCCCCGAGAGCTGTTGCTGGAGATTCGTGATTTTCTTCTTCAGCGAATCGATCTGCTTCTTGTCTTTTTTATTCAGCGACATCAGCCAAGGCTCGGCAAGGGGTTGGAATGAACTATATTGCCCGCAGACGGGTCGACCTTCCTGTCAGAAATTGACGGCACGATTATAAGCGATGCGCGTATCGCGGGCGAGCAACGCATTCGAGGCCACGACCGAAACGCCAACTCCCACCCCAGCGGATTCGATGCAGGATTCGAGAACCGATTTCATTGACGCCACTCAGGAGGCAATGGCTTCCCAGTCCTTCATTTCCCTCGTCCTGTCCAGTCCTGTTCAGAAAGGGAATGCCCAGCCTCGAAAGCAGTCTGTCCGCCCCGTCGTGATCCGGGGACTGCCGATGTTTCAATGGGAACTTCAGTTCGAGAAGCAGCAGACGCACCTGAATCTGGATGCAACCAAATCTATCGAACGCCTGCACACGCTCTTTGTCACGGAATACCGGGACGCCAGTCTCTTCACCAGCACGGCGGATCTCATTGCCCGGTCGAACTCTCAGGGAGTCCGCCTCCGACGCCAGCCTGCCAGCCGGCTCCAGCAGACCCCCTCAACGGCCCACAATCAGCAGAAAGACTATCTCATCCCCGAAGGCGTCCCCTGTCCGTTTCTGATCGAACTGGACGTCATGACGAAGACCGGGCAGGTCAAACAGGCGAGACAGAAGAAGTTCCGGCAGCTGAATCGGTATCTGGAACTGGTCAATGACGTCTACTCCCACTTGCCGGATACAGGTCCCCTGAAGGTGGTCGATTTTGGCTGTGGACTGAGCTATCTCACGTTTGCACTGTATCATTTGCTGACCGTCGTTCATCGACGCGAAGTGAAGATGGTCGGTATCGACCAGAACGAACATGTGATTCAACGCTGCCGGGAGATCGCTTCCCGCCTCGGTTTGCAGGGAATTGAATTCAGCTCCAGCAGGATTGAATCGACGGGTGCTGCAGCTGAGCTCGATCTGGCGGTCTCGCTGCATGCGTGCGACACAGCAACCGACCACGCCCTGAGCTATGCCGTGACAGCCCGGACAAAGGTGATTCTGGCGGCCCCCTGCTGCCAGCACGAACTTTACACCAGAATTGATTCCCCAGCGATCACCGGCATTCTGCAGCATGGAATCCTGAAGGAACGGCTCTCGGCGCTGGCGACCGATGCGTTGCGGGGCTGTGCCCTGGAAGCGGTCGGATACCGGACCCAGATCCTCGAGTTCATCGACCTGGAACACACACCCAAGAACCTGCTTCTCCGCGCGGTTCGGAAACCGTCACCCGACGAATTTTCACAACGTAAAACTCAAGAGTACCAAGAGTTGAAGCGATTCCTTGGGGTGAATTCGTTAGCGACGGACGCAATCCTCGAGGCTGCGCGCGGTGAATGATTGGCGGTGCCGTGACGGAGAATCGGGTCGACCGAAAAAGCGTCAAAGATGGCCCAAGCGGGAGGGAAGGGGGTCCAGAAGTCTCCGATCACAGCTCCACATCGCTGAAAATCTCTCCAAATCCTTAACAATGCGGACTTTTGGGGATCTCCGAAATCTGGGTTTCTTTTAACGTTTGGTTTGACTTTCCGACCTGCCTAAAGTACCTAAAACGTTGTAGCGTGATCTGCTTGGGCACTTTCACTACGGCCACAGGCCCGATCACCCGGCTATCAAGACGTTCGGGAGATCTGGTCCGACGCCGAAGAGATCAATGTTTGTCAGGAAAAACTAAGGAGTTTCAACGATGACGAAGCGAGTTTTGAGTCTCGTCGCTGTGGCGACAATTGTGGCAATCTTCACCGCTGACAGTGCCGATGCTGGATTTCTGCGACATCGTCGCCACCGCAACAACTGCCAGACCACCTGCGCAGCTCCATGTGCTCCCGCCTGCGGTGCTCCGGCTTGTTCCGCTCCGTGCGCTCCTGCCTGCTCCGCTCCAGCTGCGAACAGCTGCACCTCCGGCTGCACCGTTTCCCAGCCTGCAGTGAAGACCGAAACCCCAGCGACCTCTGCCCCTGCTGACGCTCCGGCTCCTCCGGCAGAAACCGCTCCGGAAGCTGCTGCTCCCGCTGCGGATGCACCGGCTCCGGCCGCTGCTGCTCCAGCTGCTGAAGCACCAGCCCCAGAAGCTCCCGCTCCGGCTGCTGAAGCTCCGGCTGCAGAAGCACCAGCAAACTAATTTGGAACTACGACGAAGTTCGTAATTCAGCGCCTCCTTCCAGACGGCTGTCGGGAAGGAGGCTTTTTTCATGATGGACGACGATTTCCGAGTGAAATTTTTAGGATTCTCGAGCGTTTGGAGTACAAAAGCCCGGTCGATTCATCTTGACCCATTGTGCATCTTGTGCAGAATACGCCCCGGTCTCCGGATTTGAGACCGAGTCAGCAGGAAGTCTGACTCTTGGTGAGACAAGGTCAAGCAGCCTCGCCACCTTGCAACGGAGTGCAACTCTCGTGAATACGGCATTGAAATTCCTCGCGTGTGCAGCGGTCCTTCTCCCGGCCTCGCTGTTTGCTCAAGCGCCCGCGCAGTCGCCGGCCCCGCCTGCTCATCAGGTTGGCCTGATCGACATGGCCTACGTTTTCAAGAACTCACACCATTTCCTCGTTCTGACTGAAGGTCTTCAGGCGGACATCGAGAAGACGGACGGCGAAGCCAAAGTCATGGTCGAAAAGATTCGCCAGTTGCAGGGACAGTTAACAAGCGGAGCCCTGCAGAACGGCAGCCCTGACTACATCAAAGTCGAGGAACAGATCGTCCATGCCAAGGCCGAGCTGGAAACGTTCAAACGCGTGTCACAGCAGTCGTTCATGCGAAAAGAAGCAGACATCTACAAGACCATCTATCTTGAAGTCGAAGGGGCCGTCAAGCGGTACGCCGAGTACTACAAGTACACGCTGGTCCTGCGATTCGACCGGAATGAGATCGATGCTGACGACAATCCTCGCGATGTCATGAACGGGATGAACCGGCAGATCGTGCACCATCGCACTCGAGACGACATGACCGAACCGGTCCTCAAGTTTCTGAATAACGAGTGGAAGAAATCCGGAGGAGCCATGCCCACCGGAACCATGAGCACGCCTGGAGCCAGTTCCGGCAACTAAGCAGACGCCCCCTGGGTCTCGATGCGGCATCGTCCATTTCGAATTCACGGCAAGAGCCAAGGAACCACCATGTCATTGACTTCCCATCGAATGCAGCAGACCTTGGCGCGGCCCGCCCGCGTTTCGGGGTTCGGGCTGTTTCAGGGTTGCGATGTGACCGTGGAATTCTGTCCGGCTCCCTGTGACCACGGAATTGTTTTTGAGCGGATCGATCTGGCGACGCCGGTTCGCATCCCCGCACTCATCGAATACGTGGTCCCGCAGAATCGTTGTACGGTCATCTCCTGCCAGGGAGCCAGTGTCTCTGTCATTGAACACGTGATGGCAGCACTCGCCGGCATGCGGGTTGATAACTGTCTGGTGCGGATCAACGCGCCGGAACCCCCGGGTTGCGATGGCTCTTCGGCAGCTTTTGTCGATGCCCTTCTGCAGGCGGGAATCGTCACGCAGGATCAGCCTCGCCTGTGTGTGGAAGTCGATCAACAGTTCACTCATCTGGAATCACCACGAGTCGGAATTGCCGTCCAGCCGTCGACCAAACAGGACTACCAGATCGGCTTCCTGCTGGACTATGGGCCCGGCCCGATTCCGTTTCAGGCACTGAGTGTCGCGATTACTCCGACCACCTTTCTGGAACAGCTCTCTCACTGTAGGACCTTTGTTCTTCAGGCAGAAGTCGAACAGCTGCGAGCCGCTGGAATGGGGCTTCGCGCGACTCCGGAGAACGTTCTGGTCTTCACCGAAAACGGAGTTCTGGAAAACGCACTGCGCTGGCCGGATGAATGCGTCCGCCACAAGATCCTGGACTGCGTCGGTGATTTTGCCCTGCTCGGCTATGACCTGATTGGCCGCTTCACCGCCAGCCGGTCTGGGCACCGTTTGAATCATGAAATCATCCGCCTGATCCGTCAGGCAAGTTTCCCTGAAGCTGCACTCTCAACAGCGACAACCAGTTCCCCGACACCGGCTTCTCACTCCGGCGTCACACACAAGATCCAGTCTCCTCACTTCGACTCACCGCGACTCCCTGACACCCCTTCCTTCTCAGACGTTCAGGGATAGCCTCTCACTCGCCCGATCCTCCTATGCCCACCTTCATCTCACCACTGGCACAAGTCGAACCTGGCGCTCAGCTGGGCAACGACGTTTACATTGGTCCTTTCTGCCTGGTCGGCGGATCCGTTCGACTTGGGGACGGCTGTCGGCTCGACAGTCATGTCGTCATTGTCGGCAATACGACGATCGGGGACCGGAACCGGTTTTGGCCGAATGCTGTGATTGGGGCCGATCCCCAGGACTACAGCTATCGCGACGGCGCTCCGACCAGTGTGGTGATCGGAGATGAAAATCAGTTCCGCGAAGGAGTCACCGTCAATCGAGGAGCGGAGAAAGAAGACGGCTGCACTCGAATTGGAAACCGCAATCTACTGATGGCGAATTCCCACGTCGCCCACAACTGCCGGCTGTACGATAACACCATGCTGGTGAACGGCGTACTGCTGGGAGGTCATGTGCATGTTCATGACCGCGCCATTATCTCCGGAAATTCCGTGGTCCATCACTTCGCCACCATCGGCAAGCTGGCGTTTGTCAGTGGCGGATGCCGTGTGCCGACAGACATTCCTCCGTTCATGATTGCTGCCGGCAGCGACAATCCCGAAGTGAAAACGGTGAATCTCGTCGGCTTGCGTCGGGCGGGCATCAGCGAAGAGACCATCAACATCATCCGCCATGCACACCGGATGCTGTACCGCGATCATCAGCCCCTGGATACCGTCCAGGCCCACTTCGAAGCGGAACTCAACGGAGCACTTCCGATTGAACTGTTGACGCTGATCTCCGCAATGGAAGCACAGAGAAACGGCAAGATGGGACGAGCCCGCGAAGCATTCCGGGACGCCCCACCACAAGGCCAGAAGAAGACAGCCTAGTTCGGCTCGGCGAATCGACGATCACGTACCGCAGGCGAACCGCCTATATGCGATCGACCACGCCGGCCCAGACATCACGTTTTGGAAAAGAGTTGAATACCATGCAGAATCGCTCGGAAACACTCAAACTGGCAGTGGTGGGCGTCGGAGCACTCGGTCGGCATCACGCCCGAATCCTTTCCCAGCTCCCAGGTGTTCAACTCGTCGCCGTGTCGGATGCAAATCAGACGCAGGGAGAATCCGTGGCCGCCAGCTGCGGTTGCCGATGGAATCCCGATTACCGCACCTTGATGAACGAAGTCGATGCGGTTTCGATCGTCGTTCCCACGAGTCTGCATCGGCCCATCGCGGAAGATTTCCTGTGTCGCAGCATTCCCGTGCTGGTGGAGAAGCCGCTGACTGCGAACGTCGACGACGGCAGCGTGCTTGTCCGCCTCGCCCGCGAACACGGTGTCCCGCTGCAGGTCGGACACATCGAGCGATTCAATCCCGCTTTCGAATCACTGGCCCAGCAGGTGGGAAGCCCGAAATACATCCGCGGCGAGCGCATCAGCCCGTACGCGTTCCGGTCCATGGACATTGGTGCCGTCCTCGATCTGATGATCCACGACATTGAACTGACGCTGGCACTGGTCGGTGAAATTCCTGTGCGGGTCGAGGCCTTCGGGTCGTCTCTGGTCGGCGGCAATGAAGATTGCGTTCAGGCTCGCCTGACATTTCCGGGCGGCTGCATTGCAGACCTGACCGCGAATCGAGTCGCTCCTCATTTCTCCCGGACGATGCAGTGCTGGTCTGACCGGGGCTGTTTCACAGCCGACTTCACCGCGAGAACAGTTTCCGCTCTCACACCGACGACAGCCATGCAGAATGGCGAACTCCCGTTCGATCTCGTCCAGTCCGGGACCTGCACCGCAGCCGAACTGAAGCCGGAGATTTTCACCCGATTCATCCAGCAGACCCAGACGACCGGCTCCGATGTCGACGCCCTGACGGCCGAACTGGCCTCTTTCGTCAGCTGCGTGCGGACCGGGCAGACACCTCTGGTCAGCGGTGTTCAGGGACTGGCAGCGTTGCGAGTTGCGGAGCAGATCCTGCAGTCTGTCGCTCAGCACCAGTGGGACGGCACCCCTGTCGGCCGCTGCGGCCCGAATGCATTGCTGCAGCATTACCGTCCGGAAGCTCAATTCAATCCGATCCACAAAGCGGCATAAGGGACCGGCGATCCGCGGCCAAGGTGGCACGCGGGACTGGACACCTCCGCTCAGGAATTCGCGTCAGATCGGAGATCGCAGCAGGAGCATCTCCTGGAATTTCAAAGCTGTCTTGCGACGGAACTTCGATTTGCCGTAAAAAGCCTTGCTGCACAGACGATCTCAGCGGGTGGGCAAGTTCATGGATGAACATCGACGGACAAAATGGGGACACCTCAGACAGGCGTCCCTGATCTGTATTCCTCTCCTGCCGGCGATTCTCGCCTGCCTGGGGACTGCGTGGATTCCGCAAGGACGCGCGATCAGCGGAAGCAAGGTTCTTCCTCCGCTGGCCTTTCGCCAATATGCCGTCAACCTGCACGAAGTGGCTCCAACCGCCCGACTGACTGCACCTTTTGCTTTCTGGAATCGCAGTCAGAAGAACATCGAGATCACGAAGCTGGAGCCCAGCTGTGGATGCCTGGCCCCCCGTCTGCTGGGGGATCGCAAACAGTACGGACCGGGAACTCAGGGACTCTTCGAAGTTCAGGTTGAGACAGCCCGCGAGACCCCAGGCCCGCATACGTATTCGATTCGTGTTCACTACAAGGTTGATGAACAGGTCCATCAGGAACTGGTGACGTTCCGCTGCGAGATTCCGGAACGGAACGTGACGGTCACGCCGCCGGAGTTGTACTTTTACCAGCTGTCCGGACAGCCGATTCACGATCAGATCCGCGTGGAAGATCATCGCGGCAAGAACCTGACTGTGGTGGAGGCAATCTCCCGCAGCCCGCACGTCAAACTGAGCGTGGGTGAAAAGGAGACGCTGGCCGAAGGGCGATCGATCACACCGGTGCAGATTACCGTGGATGCAAATCTCCCGCCGGGTTCACATCACAACTTCATCGTGCTGAAGACGGATGATCCCGACTTCCCGGTGATCCGGGTTCCCGTTTTCCTGCAGGGCAAACCGACTCCGTCAGTCCAGCTGACGAATGGAATTCGGGAAGAACGACCCGCGACGGTACAAAAACCGGCTATTCAAGGAGCTGCTCAATGAGTCAGCTCCCGAGTCATGCCTGCCACCAGCAGAAAGCGAACCTGCAATTACCAGGTCGAACCGGTGTCGTCCGGTTCCGTTTCATCCAGCTGGGCGCGAAGTCCGTCCCGTTCTTCACGGGTCACTTCCAGATCGAACATCAGGTATTTGACATCCAGGCGCAGCTGAGAAAGGGCTTCCTGAACCAGATTCAGAATGCGACGACGTCGACGAACGCAATCCACCACCTGTGCGTACGGCTGCTCCAGGGCACGGTAATGCTGCTCGGGAAGAGCGGCAATCCGTTTACCCAGCTCCAGCAGTTCACGTGGAAGCTCGTCTGACGAGGTATCCGGAAATCGAAGGGCATTCTGCATGGCGATCACCTCGTCCTCTAACCTCGCAAAATATTGCGGGAAAACCGGCCTGACTGGGGACCCGGATTCTGAGTCGCGAACCGTCCGTGGTCCGTTGAAAAAAAGCAACACCGTCCAACGTTTCTCATGTTGCCAAATCGCCACAACCGCTCGCAAGAGTCTTCAGCCAAACTTCTCAAAACAGTTCACGACGCGCCAAGTGGGGTCCACTTGTAACGCATCGGCAGATTGCAAGGCTTTTGCAGGCAGCCCAACCCGCCTAATCCGGGCAATTCGTGTCGGTTATACCGCTTTTGCCTGCCTGTTGCTGTTCTGCAACGTTTCACCGGGACAGCAGACGGAAACCCAGGTTCTACGGTTCGGATTCGAAGACGACACCCCTATTGGCCAGCCGTACACCAAAAACATGCTGGCAGCCATGACCCAGCATGTGATCACTCGGGAAGATGCACATTCCGGGTCATCCTGCGAACGCTTCTTCTTCCAATCGGCCCAGCCGCAGGTCGACGAAAGCCGAATCGCCATCACGCTTCCTCAGGCTCGGGTCTTCAACGAACTGACCGCCCGGCTCTGGGTCCGATCGAATTGCCAGCAGGTCCGGCTGGGAATGCGGATCCGGTTCCCTCATCACAAAGACCCGCGGACGAACGAGCCGCTGGAGGTCGAGCTGTTCGGGGCACCGTACTCCGATTTCAAAAACTGGCAGGAACTGGTCTGTGAAACCAGCGACGAAACGATGCGCAGCCGGCTGATTCGCGTGCGGCAGCAGATTTCGGACAGCCTCAATCCTGTCCGGCTGGATGAACGAGAAGCCTACGTCGACCAGTTGATCGTCCAGTTTCAGATTCCTGCGGGGCAGTCAGCGTTACAGCTCGATGACCTGGAGTTCGGACCGGTCGTTCGACCGACGACGCTGGTGCCGGAGTCGAATGCGAAGCTCAACGCCGGGTCGGTACTCACGATGGAGAACGATCGCATCCGCAAGAATGGCGAACCCTTCTTTCCGCTGATCACGCTGTATCACGCGGAAGCGCTGGATCTGATCGCACGCACCGGTGTGAACATGATCTGGATTCGAAACTACGACGACCGTCCTTTACTGACCGCTCTGCAAGGCATGGACATCGGAGCGATCGCTTATCCTCCACAGCCTGCGCCGTCTGAGGCGATTCTGAATCGATCAGCACTTCCCACCATGCCGGAGTGGACCTCCCCCATCTGGGCGTGGATCATGGGAATCAATCTCCCTGCCAGCGACCGTCAATTCGTCACCGCGTGGACGGGACAGGTCCGTGACGCTGACAGGGCGATTCATCGCCCCATTATCGCCGACGTGGCTGCGGACGAACGGGAGTATCACCGCCCGATCGATCTGATTTCGATTACGCGATGTCAGCTGCATACATCGCATTCCAGCCTCGATCATTTTGAAGATCTGCGCGGGCGCCGGTCGCATACGCTGCCCGGCAAGCCTCCCATGACGTTCGTCCAGACGGAAGCTTCGGGAGCGCTGCTGGACTACTTTGGTGACCGCACCAATATTCCCATTGTGGAACCGGAGCAGATCCTTCATCAGGGATTCGAAGCGATCGCAGCGGGTTTCAAGGGAATTGGATTCTGGAAGCAGATTCCGTTCGACACGGATGTCCCCGGTTTGAAAGAACGGCTGGATGCCATCCGGATCTTTTCAATTCATGCCCGGCTGCTGGAACCGTTCATCGCGACGGGCCGAATCGTCGAAGATGCAAACGAAGTCCAGGTGCAGGTCGACCCGCTGCGAGGGCGTGCCCCCAAGGCTTCATCCTCGCCGCTGGCAAACCGCTGGGATCGGCCGGTGAACCCACAGGGGAAGGCCGGCCCCGCAGCGACGGAATCGCCGGATATTCGGGCGACGGTTTTTCATACCGACCACGGGCTGCTCATTCTTCTGGTCTGGCATGAGCCCGGCGCCCAGTGCGTTCCCGGCCCACAGACCGCTACCAATGTCCGCGTTCTCATTGGCGGGATCGGTGACGTCGCTACCGCCTGCGAAGTCACCCCCACCAGCGTCGGACAGTCGAATCTCGCGATGGAGCGAATTGCCGGGGGCACCGAATTGACGCTCAAGGAGTTCGACCAGTACGCAGCCATCATCGTCACGGGAACTGCGGAAGAAGCCAAGTCGATCGAGAAGCTGGCCTGGAAGACCCGCCAGGCCGCGGCGGAGTCGTTTGTCAGTCTGGCTGAGTCGAAACTGGCCCGCGTCCGGGAGATTCAGGATCAACTGGCAGCCGTCGGATCACCGCCGGTTCTCAATGCCGAATTCACCTTCTCCCAGGCAGAGAAGTATCTCGATCAGGCGCGGCACGAACTCTCGACTGGTCGTGCGAACGATGCACGTATCGCCAGTCAGAAAGCAATGCAGTCACTCCGCTCGCTGCAGCGGAGCCACTGGGAACTGGCAACAGCTTCCATGACCGCTCCCACTTCGACCATGGAGGCCACCAGCTTCCAGACGTTGCCCGACCACTGGAAGTTGATTACCCAGCTCGGAAAATCGAGCGGCTTCGGCGAAAACCGTCTTCCCTCGGGAAACTTTGAAAACGAATCCGCGCTGGCTCAGCCCAATGATGCACAGGGAGAGGTGAGCTGGACCTCCGGCACTCAGGAAAGCCGGTTCACTTCGCTGCGACTGATACGCGAGAGCGTCAGCGGGAACTCGCACCTGTCGATGATCGTCAAACCGGAAGCCCCCGCATCGCAGAAGGCGGTGCTGGTCAGCCCGCCGGTCGAAGTGGCGGCGGGAGATCTGATTGTCATGAGCGGTCAGGTTCGCATTCCACATCCGCTGAACGGCCCGGACCATCGCTTCGAGATTTTCGACACGCTGGCTGGCCGCGAAGGTGCCATTTCGTTGAAAGCGAAAGCGACGGACTGGACCCCGTTCCGGATTGTCCGGTACGCCAACGAAGCAGCGAGCTGTCGGCTCCGCTTCGAACTGCTCGGACCGGGAATTGCCGAAGTCGACAACGTGCAGGTCCACGTTCTGCAGGCCCCCACGATCCAGCGCGCCAGCAACTGATCGATCTGAGAATTCAGCGAACCCTCAGGCTGATGTCGTGTCCTGATCGCTATGTGGCATCGCCTGATGTCACTTTCCGCAGGACGCTGTTTCGCAGGCCGTAGGAAAAGTAAATCGCCATCCCCATTCCCAGCCAGATCACCAGTCGCAGCCAGGTATCCAAGGGGAGAAACAGCATCAGCGCCAGGTTCACAAAGATTCCCAGTGGAGCGACGATGAACAGCAGCGGGCAGCGGAACGGTCTCTCAATCTGAGGAGAACGGATTCTCAGGATGAGCACTGAGCCGCACACCAGGACAAAGGCCATCAACGTCCCGATGCTGACCATTTCCTCCAGCATTCGAATCGGGAAGAAGCCAGCGACCACCGCAATCAGAACCCCCGTCAAAATCGTGGATCGGTGGGGGGTCCGGTACTTTTCATGAACCACTCCGAACAAGCCGGTCGGCAGAAGGCCGTCGCGGGCCATCGCCAGAAAAATGCGCGACTGACTCAGGAAGTTCACTAGAATCACGCTTGTCAGTCCGGCCACCGCTCCCACGGCGATCAGTGCTGCGCTCGCATCCAGCAGCGGGTTCTTCTCCATCTGGGCTCGTTTGCGAAACGCCGACGCGAGGGCAGCATTCGCATCGATCTGCCAATACGGTTCCATCCCGGTAATCACCCCGGAGACAAGCATGTAAAGGACCGTACAGAGCACCAGCGATGCCAGAATCGCCAACGGCACGTCTCTCTGCGGGCGGACCGATTCTTCCGCATGAGTTGAGATCGAATCGAAGCCGATGTAGGCGAAGAACACCAGGGCCGCTCCGATCATCAATCCCGAAATCCCGTACGGCATGAACGGGCTGCGGGAGGCATTATCAATCGGATCGAGCCAGTGCTTGACCCCCAGCACGGAAAGCAGTCCCCACTTCTTGGCTTCATTCGGCAGCTGCTCGACGATGATTCTCTCGTTTGCAGGCAACGACGCTGCAAGCTCCGGATGGGCGCTGAGAAACGCTGCTCCAGTCGTGAAGCTGGTGACCGCCCCTTCCGGAACCTGGGCAGCCAGCTCCGGATGCCGCGAAATGTAATCGGGCAGATTCGTTTCGCGACGGTTCTCAATCGGAATCCCCGTCCAGTTCGAAGGGGTCACGTAGTTCAGCCCCAGACCAATGACGATCAGGACCACAGCCAGTTTGATCACCACGAACAAGGTATTCATCGCTGCACTTTCGCGAATCCCGATAACAAGGACGTAGGTGATCGCGAGGATGATCAGAATGGCCGGGAGGTTGCAGATGGGCTGAACCATCGCGCCGTCGACTTGAATCTTTGTAAACGGGTCCGACATCAAGATGGCTGGAATAAACGACGATTGCGTTCGAAAGATGGCACGCAAGGCCTCATCCAGATAGTGCGTCCAGTGCGCCGCCACCACGCTGCAACTCATCGCATATTCGAGAATGAGATCCCAGCCGATGATCCAGGCCCAGACTTCTCCCAGCGTGGCATAGGTATACGTATATGCGCTGCCGGCAACAGGAGCCAGTGCGGCAAATTCCGCATAGCACATCGCGGCGAACAGGCAGGCAACCCCCGCAATGGCGAAGGAGAGAATGACAGCAGGGCCTGCATCTTCCGCAGCCACACGACCGGTCATGGCGAAAATCCCCGCGCCGATGATTGCTCCCACGCCCAGCGACGTCAGTGCCACCGGACCCAGGACTCGATGCAGACGTTTTTCATCCTGCAGCTCTGCCTGCAGCATACTCAACGTCTTACGCTCGAACATCCGCTTCCACGACATGATTCAATTCCTGCTATCGATTTCGCGAGCAATTCGTGAGTTAGAAGACCAAGATTTTCGACCGTCTGCAATGCTGTCAGGGGGACCAATTCTCAAACTCGCTCGATCCTGCCACGAATTCTGAGGAGGTCCCCCGCCAAGGAGTGCAGTGGCAATGCGTGATTCCCGGCGATAACCTCTGGTCTGCAGGGATATGGATCGATTTCTTTCAAGTCAGGTGAGTCTCTCCATGCTGCGCCGTGATTGGGTTGATTCCAGGTTCTCTCGACGCGAGCTGCTGCGATGCATGACAGCAGGCTCTCTGGCATTGTCCGCGAATCCACTCCTGCGTGCCGCAGAACCCATCCAACGCAGCGGAGAACCGTTCTTCAAACTTTCTCTGGCGGCTTATTCATTCCGGCAGCGACTGACGCGAGGATGGCCGACTCCCACCGGAAAATCCGGGACAATGTCGCTGTATCAGTTCCTCGACTTCTGTGCGAATCAGAATCTCGATGGGGCTGAACTGACGAGTTATTACTTTCCCAACCCGCTCGCAACTCCGGAGCTGTTGAAGATCAAGGAGTACGCTTTCCGTCTGGGATTGAGTCTTTCCGGCACCGCCATCGGGAACGATTTCTGTCTTCCGGATGGCCCCGCCCGGGAGGACGAGTTGTCATTGTGTCGGCAGTGGATCGACTATGCAGCGAGCATGGGGGCCCCAGTGATCCGCATCTTCGCGGGGAAAGTTCCACTCGGCAGCACAGAAGAACAAGCAGTGGCTCAGTGTGTCAAAGGGATCGAGGAATCATTGAAGTATGCCAGCGAGAAGGGAGTGGTGCTCGCGCTGGAGAATCATGGCGGGATTACCTCCACCGCTGACGGACTGCTCCGGATCGTGAAGCAGGTTTCGCCTTCGCCCTGGTTCGGAGTCAACTTCGATTCAGGAAACTTCCACACTGCAGATCCTTATGAAGACCTTGAAAAGATTGCCCCGTATGCGGTGAACGCTCAGATCAAGGTGACGATGTCTGCGAAAGGGCAAGATGCAAAGCGGTCCGACTACAAACGAATCATCAGCATCCTGAAGCAGGCGGGATATCGTGGTTATCTGGTGCTGGAATATGAGGAAAGCGCGGATCCCTATCAGACGATCCCGGGTGAACTTCGTCAGTTGCGAGACCTGATCGCGATGACCTGACTGACTTGCTGAGATTGTTCGAAATGACGTCCCGTGATCCGCAGGCGGTCACTTGAACTTGATTCGATGAAGATCCTGAATCGCCTGCACATGATCCCCCGGACTGGCCAGTAGAAACGAGGAGTGTTGACAGATGGTAAGAGCAGCGATTCTGTGCCTCGCACTCTGTGTCGGTCTGGTGCGGAACGTCGCTTATGCACAGCCGGAAGACTTTCAGGGGGTGGTCGCCGGTCCGAAGTGGACCACGCTGTTCCAACCGGTCCGCGCTGTTCCGCCGGTGGCTCCTCTGCCCAAGAAATCAAAACTGGTTCCGCTGGACGATCTCGAACTGACCGGGCCCAAACCCTCACATCCTTTTGTTCTGGGAAACTTCTCCACAAACGGACATTGGGGACTGTTGAATGGGACCGTGGGAGTCACCGACGGTAATGACGCTGCGTTGCAGCTGGCGTGGGCGGATGAGTTCGAGCTGGAAGGAGTCATCGAACAATCTGGCCTGGGCGGATGCTTCTGGCTCGTCGGGTGGGATGAAGGGCGAGGGTACGGGATTCATAATGTCGTCATGAAGGACAGTGGAAGCCCCTGGTTCATCTCTGAGTTTATTCGGAACAAAGCAGTTGAAGACGGCACCACGGAACTCGAAAAGTTTGACTGGAAGGGGGAACAGTCCTTTCGAATGACCGTCGAAAAGAAAACGTTCTCACTCGATATCGGGCGATTCCACGTCTTCAAGGAACTCGAGATGGAGAACTACCAGCCGGGTCGAGTCATCCTCGGGGTCTACGACACCCGATACGGCCCGAAACCGATCCGAATCAAATCGCTGAAAATCCGTGCCTTGGGCGTCGATCAGGACGGATCCGTCACGGACAAAAAGAAGAAGGATTAATTCCCCCGCCTGCTCCCGAATCCGCACTCGCCCGGGCAGCGGCCAGTCAGCCGACCCCTGTTGTCGGATCCGCCAGGCTCACTGCTTCAGTCGGTCCAGCAGAACCTCGACAATCAGTGGATGCAGTCCCAGTGGGGGGCAGATCCGGCAATGAATCCCGGGATTGGCTGCGATGAAGTCAGCACGAAATTCTTTCAGGTCGTCCGTGACATGGGCCCCGGCAGAGAGAAAATACGGGAGCATCCGGATTGATGTGGCGCCCCGGTTCACACATGTCCGCAGCCCTTCCGGAATCGTGGGCTCAGCCAGTTCCAGGTAAGCGATCTCGACGATCTGGTCAGAAACCCGTGGTCCCAGCAGTTCCGCCAGCTGAACGAGATCCGCGTTCGCTTCCGCCCGGCGACTACCATGAGCGATCAGGAGAATTGCTGCCGACATGAATGCTTCTTAGTATGAAGGAAGCAAGTATCACTTCCCGAATTGCCGTCTCGTAACATCCTCTTCGAACCGGCACTGTAACGGCCATTCTATCGTGACGGAACCTTCCAGCGACACCACATCCGGGACTGCGCATCCGACCAGCGTGGGACCGTACACGATTCTAAAGGAACTCGGGTCCGGAGGGATGGGGACGGTCTATCTCGCGGAGCACAAGGACTCAGGCCGGAAAGTGGCCATCAAAATCCTGCCGGCGTCGCTCTCCCGCGAGCCGGGATTCGTCGCCCGCTTCGGTCGCGAAATCGCCGCAATGCAGCAGCTGCACAGCGGGAACATTGTCGAACTCTTCGAAAGCGGAGAAGACAACGGGATCTACTACTATGCCATGGAATACGTGGAAGGGGAGACGCTCACCGCCCGACTGAAGCGTGAGAAAAAACTCCCCTGGCGTGAAGCGATCGACATTGCAGTCCAGGTCTGCAAGGCGTTGAAGTCGGCCCACAACAGCGGAATCGTGCATCGGGATCTCAAGCCGTCGAACTTGCTGATTGATGATACCGACCACGTGAAGCTGACCGATTTCGGGATCGCCCAGGTCTTTGCCACCTCCAAGTTGACGGTCACCGGCGGGATTCTGGGGACGGCGGAATACATGTCTCCCGAGCAGGCCCAGGGGAGCCGCGCGACCCGTCAGAGCGATATCTACTCACTCGGGGCGGTCCTGTATGTCATGCTGACAGGCCGTCCCCCCTTCACCGGCAAGACAACACTCGAGATTATCCAGAAGCATCGCTTCGCCCAGTTCGACAGCCCGAAGAGAATTGTCCCGGAAATTCCGTTCTGGCTCGATGAGATCGTCTGCAAATGCCTGTCCAAGAAGCCGGAAGATCGATACCCGGACGCCTATGTCCTGATGTTGCGGCTGCAGGAAGTTCCCAAGAAGGTCGACCTGAAAGAGTCTCAGGAAAGCGATCGTCTTTCCGCGGACCACGACCATGAGACCATCGCCGAAACCCGTTCACAGGATCAACACGTCGGAGGGACGCTGGTCCGTGACCTCTTCCGGGCACAGATGGATTCGCAGGCGGAGTCGACCATGCTCGGTCGACTCTTCGATAACGTCTGGGTGCTGGCAGCACTGCTGATTCTGCTGGTGGTCGGAGGATTTCTGCTGAGCCGCTGGAACAGCGTCACCCCCGAAGAGATGTTCGCACGGGGTGAGAAACTGATGCAGGAACCGGAAGGGGCCTCCTGGGAAATTGCCCGCGTCCAGTACTTCGATCCGCTTCTTGAAAAGGATGAGGCCACCTGGCGACCGAAAATTGAACCCTACTTGCCGGCACTTCAGCTCTATGACCTGAAGAAGCAGTTCCTCAGCCGATTCCGCAAGAAAGAGCCCCCGCCGCAATCGGAGCCGGAAGCAATTCTGCGTCAGGCGATCGAGTTACGAAAAGAAGGTCGGGTCGGCGAGGCTCGTGCAAAGCTCCTCGCCCTGGAAAACCTGACCACGGGGAACGACGAATTGCAGTCGATCAGAGAAATCGCAGCACAACTTCGCGAAGATCTCGCCCAGTATACTCCCACCACCCGGCTGAAATTTGTGCGGGAAGCGATGAGCCGTGCGGACCGACTTCAGGCGCAAGGTCAAATCGGAGGGGCTCTGGCAGTTTGGCGCAGCGTCGTGGAACTGTATGATGCCGATCCCGATGCCGACGTCTTGGTCGCACAGGCCCGCCAACGTATCGCAGAGGCATTACAGCCTGCTTCGGAAACGTCCTCGACACAGGAGGGCGAATCAGCAACTTCACCACTTCCTTGAAGAGATCACATGGACCTGCGTCAGCACATCCGTAACGTTCCGAATTTTCCCAAGCCGGGCATCATGTTCCGGGACATCACTCCGCTGCTGTCCCACCCGGAAGCGTTCTCAGCTTCGATCCGGCAACTGGCCGACCACTACCGGGGCAAGAAGATCAAGACCGTTGCTGCCGCTGAGGCCCGGGGATTCATCTTCGCAGCTCCGCTCGCACTGGAGTTGAACGCCGGGTTTGTTCCCGTTCGTAAACCAGGGAAGCTTCCCTTCGAGAAACGAGCCTTCCAGTACGACCTGGAATACGGCACCGACACGCTGGAAATTCACACCGACGCATTTTCTCCGGGTGATACCGTCCTGCTGGTGGACGACCTGCTGGCAACGGGCGGCACGATGAATGCCTGTGCGAAGCTGGTGGAAGAGTGCGGGGCGGAAGTGGTCGGCTGCGCGTTCGCCATCGAACTTTCATTCCTCAACGGACGGGAGAAGCTGGCTCCGCACGAAGTCTTCAGCCTCCTCTCTTATGCAGGCGAAGACTAAGCGAAAGCTCGCACAGAACTTAAAACGCAGAGATCACCGAGGGGGCAGAGACAAGATGATGTCTCCTGTCTTTCTCTGCGGACTCCGCGAACTCTGCGTTTCAATTTTTTTTGAATTTCATCACTGTGATCATTTACTGTTAGAAGCTCCTTTGGCGTGTCTGAACTCCCGAACCTGGATGTGATCTGCGAAGACGGCCCATTGATTGCCGTCAACAAGGCGAGCGGAGTCATCACGCAGGGGGCTCCGCATGGGGTCGTCAGTCTCGTCGAGCTCGTCAAGCAGTATCTCAAGGTCAAGTACGACAAGCCCGGCAGCGTCTACCTGGGTGTGCCGCATCGCCTGGACCGGCCGGTTTCGGGAGTCGTGGTCTTTTCGAGAAATTCGAAGTGTGCAGCCAGACTCTCCGAGCAGTTCGCCCAGCGACAGGTCAAGAAGACCTATCTGGCCATTCTCGAACGTCCGCCCGAACAGCGGGAAGGAACGCTCGAAGACTGGATTTACCGCATCCCCGATCAGGCGAGAGTGGAGATCTCCAGCGCATCCAATCCCGCTGCCAAGCAGGCCCGGCTCAGCTACAGGACGTTAGCGTTACACAAAGGCAAGGCACTGGTCGAAATCGATCTCGGGACCGGCCGCATGCATCAGATCCGGATCCAGTTCGCCAGTCGTGGCTGTCCGGTGCTGGGTGATGAGCAGTATGGAAGCCGCCAGAGTTTTACCGGCAGCACGAGTGGCGATCGTGACTCAGCTGCCATCGCGCTGCATGCTCGCAAGCTCACTCTGCTGCATCCCATCCGTTACGATGAAATGATCATCAAAGCCGATTTACCCCGCCCGTGGCACAAGCTGGGATTTGAAGTGAGTGAATAGGCGATCGGGATGTGTCAGTATTCCGATCAAGATTCTCTTTCGTCAGTCAAACATTCCATCGGAAGACCGACTTCTCACGCTTGGTGAAAGAAACAACTTCGATGTCCACTCCGCATCGTATTCGCCTGCAAGGCCCCTGGCAGGTCGTTCCCCCAGAAGCAAATCCTGCTGACGAACCGCTGGATGTTCGTATCCCTGCGACATGGCGGGAACTGTTCGGAGAGGTCGCTGGGACGGCTTCGTTTCAACGGACCTTCAACACGCCGACGAACCTTTCCGAAAGCGATCGCATTCTGATTCGGATCCCCGCTGGTGCTGGCGAGGTCCAATGCTGTTCATTGAACAGCGTGGCTCTCACATCTGTCGATGCATCACCGGACGTGTTTGACGTCACAGAGCATCTGAGCGACTTCAATCTGCTGGAAATCCGGATTCAGTTTGATCCGGGAACATCCGACGCAGACGCCGGCGGACTCCATCAACCGGTGGTTCTGGAGATTCACTCTGCAGACGAGTCTCAGTGACGGTTTAGCCACACGCTTCAAGTGTGTGACTCAGAACTGAAAGTAGATGAACTCGCTCGGAACCGGCGGCGGGAAGAACATGATCATGTAGACGATGTAAAGATAGACGAGTCCCCGGACGGCCCAGTGCACGTTGAGCAATCCCAGCAGGTCTTTCTTCCACTCCAGCCAGGCCTCGAACAGCATCAGCGGCGTGACATAGAAGACCAGCAGTCCGAAGATCATCGTTGCAAACGGGGTCACGGTGAAATCGGTGCACATTCTCGAGGTCATGGCCCAGACCTGAGTCATGGAATCTGCCCGGAACAACAGCCAGCTGAAGCAGATCAGATTGAAGAAGAAGGCAATGCGAATCAGATTGCCGACGCTGAGTGTTGAACGAGCAGGTTTTGAATTCTCTTCTCCGGCTCTGGCCTCTGGAGTCGAAACTCTCAGCCCGCTGAAGAATCGCCAGATGCAGAGCAGCATCCCATGGAACGCTCCCCACGCCAGGAACGTCCAGTTGGCTCCATGCCACAGACCACCGAGCAACATCGTCGCAAGCAGATTACGATAGGTCAGGAGATTTCCTCCTCGATTTCCTCCCAGCGGGATGTAGAGATAATCCCGCAGCCAGCGTGACAGGCTGATGTGCCACCGCTGCCAGAAATCGCTGGGGGACGAGGCCAGATACGGCATGCGGAAGTTCAACGACAGATCAAAGCCCAGCCAGTTGGCGATTCCCCTTGCGATATCGGAATAGCCGCTGAAGTCCCCGTAGATCTGAAATGCGAATGCGTAAAGCCCCAGCAGGATCTCCGCCCCCGTCAACTCACTGACCGGGGTAGAGAACACAGCATCCGCAATCGGAGCCATGTTGTCAGCAACGACAATCTTCCGGAACATCCCGCTGGCGACCAGATACAGACCCTGCTTGAACATGTCCGGTGTCACGACGCGCGGAGACATGAACTGCGGCAGAAATGCGGAAGCCCGTTGAATGGGACCCGCGACCAGTTGCGGGAAGAACGACACGAAGGCTGCAAAATCGAGGATGCTGCGGCAGGGTTTCAGATCGCCGCGATACACATCGATCGTGTAGCTCATCGACTGGAACGTGTAGAAAGAAATTCCCACCGGCAGAATGAAGGACCAGGTCGGCACCATGCCCGGCATGCCGACGCTCGTGAGCATCCGCTCCAGCTCAGCAGAAAAGAACCCGAAGTATTTGAAGAATCCGAGAAAGCACAGATTCCCGATGATCGACAGCGTGACCAGCCGCTTCTTGTTCAGCGGAGTTTTCGCAGCGTCAATCGCCAGTCCGAGACTGAAGTCGATGAGTGTCGAGAGTGCGATCAGCCCGAGGAACCGCCAGTCCCAGCATCCATAAAAGTAGTAGCTGGCGACCAGCAGGAGCAGGTTCTGGTTGCGGCGGCCCAGACGAAAGTACAACACGAAAACCGTGGCGTAAAAAAGCCAGAACGTGAAGCTGTTGAACAACATTGAATTGGTCGCTGCTGAACGGAATAGGGGTTCTGTGCAGGCAACCAAAGTTTCCGGGGAGAGTTCGTCCACTCGGCAATCAATGGCATCGTCCCGGATTTTCGGAACGTTCCTGCTCCGTAAAGCTAGCTCTGAACATCCGGTGCTGTCGCCGTTTTTCAGGCGAGCTCGCACTGGAATCTGCGGAATATGTCGGCCATTCTGACCGGGACGGGGTCCAGCCGGTCCAGACGCTTACGACAGAAACCGGTCCCTTTCTTCCGGCGTCGGCAGTCGGCAGCTTTCGTGCTTGCCAAACAGACGATAACGAAACTTCGCCACAATTCCGTAACCTAAATCCCGGAGCGGTTTGGGAATGAGCCACAGCATCCATCCCAGCAGCCAGCAGAATCCTCCAAGCTGCCAGAGGATCCGCACGACAGCAGCCGATCGACGGTAGGTCCGATCGCCGATCGTGACCACCAGCGTATTGAGATTGTTGATATCCGCCGATTCCAGGCGGTGGCGGGCAGTCTCTCCCTGCAACGGAGCATAAACGAGTTTTCCTCGCGGATCATGCTTCATCAAAAAATTGACAACGCCGTTGCAGAACCCGCAAACTCCATCGAAATAAACAATCACGCGATCTGCATCATGACCAACTGGCGTGGTTTCCGGCAGGGTGAAGTTCGTGGGCATGACATGCTCGCTGGGGGTGAATCCGCCTGAACATTTCCTCAGGCATTGTTGATCTTCCGCGACGAAAACCGTTTCCGACAAGGGAATTTAACAATCAGAAACCGGCTTGCCGGACTGAATTCCCTTTGCATCGGTCTTTTCGCAGGGCTACTGTATTTGTTGGCGAGTGCCGGGCCGGGTCTTGCCGATCTAATTCTCGAATATGAATTTGCTTGCAGCGGAATTTGCCCTGTGACAGGCCCTTGTCCGCTCTCATTCCGAGGGCGTCACGGCCTGAACTCCCCGATCGGTTCCGAAAACCGTCTCCCATGTCGAATTCACCAGATACGTCCGAACAGGCGATGTCGATCGCACCGACGACCTGGATGATTTCGTTTTCGCTGGGAGGGTCGCTGATCCTCCACCTGTCCGCCCTGGGACTTCTCGCTGCCCTGATTCTTCCAGCGGGTACTCCCGCAGAAACCTTCGGGGTTCGCGGCGAGTTCATCGACACTGTTGTCAATGGCGAGGCGTTTGCAGGATCGGATACGAGTCTGTTTTACGACCTTGAAGACCCGGCACCAGCGGGTGACAGTCCCGACCTGCAGCTGACCGAAATGGCGGACAGTTCCGCAGACCAGTCATCTGCGGTGCAGCTTGCGGACCTGGGCTCCTCCTTCCTGATCAGCGATACCGGAATCGGATCACATTCGATGTCCGAGAAAGTCGGCGGCGGGAAGTCCGGGAAGGTCTCCGGAAAAGGAATTGGAAAGGGGAGCGGCTCTGGTAACGGCGACGGACATGGGACTGGCGGGAACGGAACCGGCCGAGGCAAGGGGGGCTTTTTCGGTCTGAAGGTGAAAGGGAAAAGCACCGTCTTTGTGGTCGATGCCTCCCGCAGCATGAACATGCCTCACCCCGGCCCCATGAAGACACGCTTTAACCGGGTGAAGCTGGAACTGGTCCGTACGATCAGCGGCATGACCGAGAACGAAAAGTTCTTCATCATCTTTTTCAGCGACGGCGCCTTCCCCATGCCTGCCAATCGCATGATGGAAGGTGAACCGGCGGTTCGAAAACGGTATCTCTCCTGGATGTCGACGTTCGTGGCGTCTGGTCAGACGATGCCGGAGCAGGCGTTGCTACTCGCGTTGCAGCTGGAGCCGGATCAGATCTACTTCCTGACCGATGGGGAATTCGATTTCTCTGTCGTCCCGGGAGTGACGAAAGCCAACTACACCGGCGTTCCCATTCACACCATCGGCTTCAGCGACAACCGGGGCGAAAACCTGTTGCTGGAAATCGCCAAACGAAACAGCGGCACGTACACCTACATTCCGCCGGATGATCCCGACGAAGTCTCGGACGACCCGGGAGAGACCGCAGCTTCGATCATCTCTGGACTCGGCAAGTAACCATGTCAGACCGCTTTCGCTGCTTCATGGTCCGTAAAGAGGCGAATGGGGACGTCGCCACCGGGATTGAAGAGCACCATCGAAGCGAACTCCCCAGCGGGGACGTTCTCCTGAAGGTCCGCTACTCATCCTTGAACTACAAGGATGCCATGGCAGCCACCGCCAATCCTGCCATCGCCAAGACTCTTCCGCATGTCCCGGGGATTGATGCTGTCGGCACGGTTCTGGAAAGCAGCGATGCGAGATTTCAGCCCGGTGATGAAGTGATCGCCACAGGGCATGAGTTTGGAGTCGAACGCTGGGGGGGCTGGGGGGAACTGCTCAGCGCTCCGGGCGACTGGCTGGTCCCACTTCCTTCAGGACTCACGGCTCTTGAGGCGATGACCCTTGGAACCGCCGGCTTCACAGCTGCTCAGTGTGTTCAGGCTTTGCTGCATCAAGGTCTCACTCCTGAGAAGGGAGAGATTGTGGTGACCGGGGCCACCGGCGGGGTGGGAAGTCTGGCGATCATGATCCTCAGCCAGCTCGGATTTCGCACAGTCGCAGTTTCAGGGAAGGCGGAACAGCATGACTGGCTGAAGTCGATCGGTGCCAGCGAAGTGGCCGGGCGTGATCTGCTGACGGAAGCCAAGCCCCGCCCGCTACTGAACGGTCGGTTCGCAGGTGGAGTCGATTCGGTCGGAGGTGCCACTTTGGCGACGCTTTGTAAAATGATCGCCCATCGCGGCTGCGTTGCCTGCTGTGGAATGGCGGGTGGAAACGAACTGCAGCTGACGGTCTTTCCGTTCATTCTGCGGGGTCTCACGCTGGCGGGAATCGATTCCGCCTGGTGCCCGGATGACCTCCGCGCCCCTCTCTGGCAAAAGCTGGCACAGGACTGGAAGCTTCAAAATCTGGACCGAATCAGAACGCTCGCCACGCTGGAAGAACTCCCCGGGTTTGTGAAGAGGATTCTGCAGGGAGAGAACGTCGGCCGGGTGGTTGTGGCACTTACATAATCTGAAACAGATCACGGTCTCTGCGGCACAACTCCGGGCTCCTTCTCATGGACACGACATCAGAAAGAAGTCAGCCTGTCATCCTGACCCCCCACGGCGAAAATGAGTACGTCGACGAGTACTATCAATGCGTACTCGATCTGTACGTCGAAGTGAGCAATGACAAGCTGCCATCGGAAGCACGAGTTGAATCATTAAGACAGTTGCTGGATCGGTGGCGGATATTCCTTGTCACAAAAACTGAAGACATTGAGTATTCACATCTCGTGTTCACAGAATTCGCGGAACTGTTTGCTGCAATCTCATCCACTCCCAATCTAACAACGATGGCGACTGCACACGCCATGTGCGAAATAATGTGCGAGTGGATTGAAACTACTTCTCCAGTTCTATCTCCCCTGCAACGGAGTTACCTCGCAGTCGCATTTCTGGAACCATGGGGCGAGGAGCCACGAGATCGCCTCGCGGAAAGGTGGTTTGGACGCTGGCTGGTCAATCCTCAACATAGCTGGATGGCGTTCATGGCATTCGATAATCACGAACGATTCCCCGAAATCCTGCACGAGCTGTATCGCAGGGTCTTCTCCGTGCAAATCGAAGTCGGAACATCGATCGCATTTCCAGAAGAGGCTCTGTACGCTTACATGGCAGAATGAACCCTATTTCATCTCTGTGTTTACAACTTATCCGACTTCAAAAAAGGCAGCCCGGTCTCAGGCTGCCTTGTGCATTCTCGATCGATGAGGCTGTGAACTCAGATGAATTCGTTGATCAGGTTTTCCAGCCATTCCTGGCGGCCGCTGGCGTTGGGGGCTGCTTCGCCCTTCTCCAGGATGTACTTCTCCAGCTCCGCGAACGAGGTTTTCCCGGTGTCGATCTTCTGCCCGATTCCTGAGTCGAAGCTGCTGTAACGTTCCTTCACAAAGCTGCTCAGCCGGCCATCCTTGCGGATAGCTGCAGCGATCTTGGCACCGCGGGCGAACGCGTCCATGCCGCCGATATGGGCGTGGAACAGATCGACCGGATCGAAACTCTCACGGCGGACTTTGGCGTCGAAGTTCGTTCCGCCTGGCTTCAATCCCCCCTGTTCCAGCAGCACCAGCATGATCTGTGTGGTCAGGTAGATGTCGGTCGGGAACTGGTCAGTGTCCCAGCCCAGAAGCAGATCGCCGGTGTTGGCGTCGATCGAACCGAGTGCATTGTGGATGCGGGCATATTCCATTTCATGCATCATGGAGTGACCCGCCAGCGTGGCGTGGTTGGTCTCCAGATTCAACTTGATGATTCCATCCAGACCGTTGCGTCCGATGAAGTTCAGACAGGCAGCTGCATCGAAATCGTATTGATGCTTCGTGGGTTCTTTGGGCTTGGGTTCAAACAGGAACTGGCCAGTGAAACCGATCGATTTCGCATGATCGTGGGCCATGTGCATGAAGCTGGCGAGGTGAGCCAGTTCCCGCTGCATGTTGGTGTTCTGGAGATGCGCGTAACCTTCCCGTCCGCCCCAGAACACATAGTTCTCGCCCCCCAGTTCATGGGTGACTTCAATCGCCTTCTTCACCTGAGCAGCTGCGTAGGCGAACACGTCGGCGTTGCAGGTGGTGGCCGCGCCGTGCATGTAGCGGGGATGGCTGAACAGGTTCGCGGTTCCCCACAGCAGTTTGATTCCTGTCTCACCCTGCTTCTCTTTGAGTTTGGCTGCCACCTTGTCCAGATTGGCGTTCGACTCCTTCAGCGACGCCCCTTCCGGCGAGATATCCCGATCGTGAAAGCAGTAGAAGTCCGCTCCCAGTTTCGTCATGAATTCAAATGCGACATCGACCCGCTTGATCGCGTTTTCCACCGAGTTCGAACCATCATCCCAGGGACGGCTCAAGGTCCCGGCCCCGAATGGATCGCTGCCGGTCCCGCGGAAGGTATGCCAATAGGCGACGCTGAAGCGGAAGAGATCCCGCATCGACTGCCCTTCGATAACCTCCTCAGGGTTGTAATGTTTGAACGACAGAGCGTTCTTGCTTTTCGGCCCCTCGTACTGAATCTTGGAGACATTCGGGAAGTATTCGGCCATGGCAGGTGAGACTTTCCACTTCGCCTTCAGACTGGCTACGGAGCCGACAGTTGCTCCGGGCAGGTCGCAGCGGGCGTGACAGGGGGTAGAAAACGACTGATTCGATATTTCCGCGAGATTCTATCGATTCGCCGAAAAACAAAAAAGCATCCCCCGATGCGTCCGCAGGCTTACTTGGTCTCTTGAAGATGAACGGGGACAGCGTCGGTCCACACCGGTGCATCCTGGCTGAATTCCAGCTTCACCGTGTCCCCTCCACTCCGACAGCTGCTGATGCAGAGAAGGCAGCCGAGCATGAAGCACAGGCAGGACAGGTTCAGACGTTCTCGGGACATCAGATTGTTTCTGAGTGCTGATGGAGCGATCAAAGCACACCGACCCGGAAATGTCTCCGGTGCCTTCTCCTGCACAATCGACCAGAACGAGCTTCAGATTCAGAGGAAACACAACAGTCAGCACAACCCTCACAACCGGGCGAATGTAGCGGATGGCCCGGGTGAAGAAGTGGTCCGGAGGGTTTTAACCACGGAAGGCACGGAATTCACGGAAAGATGGAAATGAGTGTAAACCGCGAATCTCGCGAATTTGGCGAATGACTTCACTGGGACTCCGACCTGCGACAAGGACGCCCCACGAAAATATCTGAGAGGGATCCAGTTGTGATCGACTGATCTATTTCTTCAGTATCAGCCAGCCGTGACAATCAATTCGCTCTATTCGCTTGATTCGCGGTTGCCCCAAGTCCCCTGATTTCTTCCGTGAGTTCCGTGCTTTCCGTGGTTCCTCTTCGATCCCAATTCAGAACGGGACTTCCATCTTTGGAAACTTTCTCCAGATCCACGCCTGCTGATTCTGCTCCCAGGCCTTCCAGCCGAGCTGTCCGTACAGGATCCGTCGTTTCTCCAGATACAGTTCCTTTTCCGGCAAGGTCTTGGTTGTCCAATTGAGCAGCTCCAGGGCCTGACCAAAATTCTGATGCCGCCGTTCCCGCCGGATCTTCAGGAGAAAGTAATCCGGACCATTCATGTCCACCCAGCTGGCCAGATCCTTGTATGTCGCTTCGAAGAGTTTCTCCTGCTCTCCCTTTTCCAGAACCGGATACTTCCCGACGACCTCCGGGAGTTCCATGTAGCCGACCGCCCGCCCCTTCCGATACAGGGCGTCCAGCAGATCCTTCTTTTGCGATTCCTGATCCTTCAAAGTTTTTTTCTGCTCTTCATTCAGGTTCTCGCGTCGCCGTGCGAAGTACCGTCGCAGCTTCCTCTGATCAATCAGTTTCAAAACATCGTCCGCAGCTGCCACGATCTCGGGCAACCGCTGTTCACGCTCATTGTTGTCGAGCAGATGCAGACGGATGACTCTCGCCTCACGGTTCTCCGGGTCCTCTTCGATTACACGCTGAAAGAGTTCATCGATCGCCGCCTGATCCTGCGGCCAGCTCAACGACTTCATGCTGGTCAACCAGAATTGCAATTGCGCCGTTTTGAGATCGAACGTCTCAGCCTTCGCTGCTGACTTTTCTTCAGAGGCAGACTCTTCCTTCTCCGGAGCGGACTCCTTGTATTCGTAGAGCAACGGGATGCTGGTGATCTGTGAACCCGCCAGTTTCAACTCCCCGGTCAGACGGTCTCCTGTTTCCATCGATTCGGGAAGCTCGGCGTCCGAGGGGAGATGCAGGAAGAGAGTGGTCCCGGTTCCCACAGCCAGAGTCTGTTCGCCGAATTCATTGAGATCCAGCAGATTCTTTGTGCGGTTGTCATCAATCGAAACTGTGACCGGCGACGCCAGAGACTGACCGGCGACGAGCACCAGAGACTCAAACTTCTCGAGATGCTCGCGATCCAGATCCCGCAATTCGACCTTGATCGTGTACTTTCCCTTCTTCAATGAAAACGCTTCTGCCTGCGTGTCGTCGCTGTGGATCAACTGCTGATGTTCATCAAAGACCAGCATCCTGAAAGAGTCGATTGGCAGCTCGTACAAAAGTCCTTTCAGCTCCGGGCATTCAATCGTGACTTGAGCGTCGGCCGGCAGATTCAGTTCATAAGTCAGCACCAGTTGGGACATGCGTCGGCCGTCCCACAGGCCATCCCGTTCGGGCGTGAGCAGAGAGTCCGTTGCTGATGTCGCTGCAAGCAGCCGCTCCCAGCGGGTCAATGACGCTGAAGGGGAACATTTCTCGACACGCAGGTTCGAGGTCACCGCGACGGGAATTGAAGCTGCGTCGCCGGGAAGGACGACTCGAGATTGATCCGAAGTGAGTCCATGAAACGTTGCCTCGAGCTGCAGTTCAGAATTTCCGGGATTGCTCCAGTACTGGGCAATGCAGAGTTCCAGGGTCCGTCCCCCCAGCACGGGGATCGATCGTTCGAAATTCGCTTGATCCAGCAAACCAATGGGGAATTTCGTGTCATGCTGTTCAAAGGACTCGCCGGGGGACAGCTGCAGTGCATGCACGACGAAGATTCCGAAGGCGTCGCCGCCGATGCGTTTGAAGCGAAGCGTGGCCGACGTGGCCCCGGCCGGGACGCTGAGAAAATGACGCGCAATACGTCCACGATCGGATTCGAAGTTCGCTTCCCACTGACTTTCTTCCACGGGTTCCGGCTTGGTGATCACCACGGATGTCCGGAACAGCGGTCCCCGTTCTGGCTGGCTGGCGTCGAATCCAAGGATCTCCGCCACATGCAGACCCGGCTCGAGCTGAGTGGGGTCAACTCGGACCGGAATCCGGTCTTCCCCGCTCGCCAGCAGCAAGTGTTCTCCGAGATGAATCCAGTCGGCAGTCGCGACCAGTTTCAACGGAATCTCATATTCCAGTTTCCGGAGAGGATCGGCATCCACTGAGAAATACGGTTCAATCCGCAACTCTCCGTCGTAGACATGGTCCGTCTCGAATTGCTCACGCAGATAAATTCCCCGTGCGTTCCGGCGGTTGGGGATCGTCACTTCCAGCTCCACATGTTGACCGGGAGCAGAGTTCCACTGTGTGTGATGTTCGAACGCGCGATCGACCTGCAGAAGTCCCGGCCCCTGAGCGAGACTGTCGATGTCGGGAAGCTGCTCAGCAGTGGCCTGCAGGCTTCGGAGAACCGAAATGGGTGTGTATGTCTGATTGAGATTTTTGAAACCGGACAGCATCAGGGCGATGTTTCCGCAGGCATTCGGTGATGCCATGGATGTCCCGTTCATCTGCCGTCCCGGCTGGAGTGCGTAGGCCGGAATCGGCGCGATGGCTCCTCCGGGTGCGAAGATGTCGACCCCCGCAGCCCCGTCCATCGTCGGCCCGCGAGAACTCCAGGTGTAGGCCTGTCCGGGTCCGGGATCACGCAGCGAATATTCAACCTCCATCATCTCGGGGGAAACGTACGCTCCCACGCCGATCAGCGCCGATGTCGTTCCTCCGGGAGCGCCGACGGTGGAAATCCCCGGACCGTCGTTCCCCGCTGACGCCACGAAGATCACCCCTTTCTCCCGGACGATTTCATTGAACGCGTCAATCAGCGCTCCCTGATTGGGAGCGCTGGTCGGCTCGCCATAGCTCATGTTGATCAGATCGCAGCGATGTTCCACTGTCGCCTGCAGCGCCCGCATGAGGGCAGTTCCGGTTTCCATGCTGTCCATGCGGGTGTCGCCAATCTTGATCGACACCAGCTGCGCTCCCGGGGCCAGGCCGTTTCGCTCCGGATGGGCAGAGTCGTGTGCGGCCACGATTCCCGCCACATGCGTTCCGTGCTCTCCGGATGTCGTGACGATCGAAAGCAGTTCGCCTTCTTCATAGATGTTCACGGAGAAGTTCAGACGAGAGGCGTCGCTGAAGGATGCGAACTCCCGTTCGACGGCATAATTCGTCAGGGCCTTTTCGTCGGACAGATCGCCGTCTTCATCTGTGTCGATCACAGCCCGCCAGTGCTCGCCGTCGTGAAACACGACGCAGTCATACACCGGACCGGGATCCTGATAGTCCTTCCACGCCTGCGTCAACTCCTTAAGACGCGCTTCGCACTCGACCTTTGAGAGACTTTTGTCGTCCCCTTGTTTGATCCGCTCCAGCTGGTCGCGCAGCTCCGCTTCCAGGGCACGTTGCTGCAGTTCGAACTTCCGCTTTCGCTCTTTCGTGAGCCGCTCCACCAACTCGGGCGGGAAGATGTCGTAACCTGGCTTGACCCCCAGATGAAACTGCCCGCTGGGGTTCTTCCAGTCCAGGTTCACCTTGAGTGGGCGATCGGTGAGACTGGTGAGAACACCCTCCTTCGCCTCATGGTTCTTCGAGAGAGGAACGTCGCCGCTGCCGGTGGCGTCAATCAGATCCACAATTTTCGGCTTACCGTCCGTGGTGACAGACAGGCCGGGAGCGCCGGGATCAACGCCTGTATCGAAAATAGCGACAAGAACGCCACGGCCGTCGTACTCCGGATGCTGCTGCAGGAACCGCAGCGCCCCTGTCTCTTTCTTCGGCAGAATTCCATCGATCGGAAAGCCCTGCCCGGAAGCGGGGATCGCGTCCCAGCCGAAACTGACCGGGATGCTGAGAAGAAACAGGCCGATCAAAACAATCGCTTTTTGAATCATCAGACGTCTCGCAGAAAACTCACGGCCGTTGAAATTTGCGGTCAGCAGACCAAAATCCGATTGAAGAAACGGATTCTTCGCGCCAACGACGGACCGAGTGATTACAGTTTGCTGGATGAACTTTAGATCCGGAAACACCTGCCGGTCAGGGCCAGCTGAAAAAAGAGTCTCCCGCCGGACTTCGATCGCAGCTGATGACGCAGCGTCTGCGCGTGCAGGGCGTCAGGATCGACACAACCGGCCCTTCTGATAATTGTACTGAACTCGACGAGCACACATGCACCTGACAGAAGGCTCATTGCCCTACTGGCTGCTGGTAATACTGGCCATCGCGGAACGATCCGTGGCCATTCTGACCTCCATGCACGCGATCCTGAAGAAGCGCGAGACGCAAAGCGTGATCGGCTGGGTCGGTCTGATCTGGCTTTCTCCATTTGTCGGATCGGCTCTGTATTTCTGTTTTGGAATCAATCGAATTCAGCGAAAAGGGGAACGGATCCAGAAGCGGATGGACCACCGGTTCCGCGAAGCTCTGAGGAAAGGTCGCTTCCTCGATAACGAGATCTCCCGTCAGCAACTCCCATTTTCCGGCAGGCTGGACGCAGTGGTGACTCATGTCACCGGCAAACCACTGCTCGGTGGAAACGCGGTCAAGGTCCTCGTCGGAGGGGAACAGGCCTACCCGGAAATGCTCAGCGCAATTGATCAGGCACAAAAGTCCGTCAGCCTCGGCTCATACATCTTTGATAACGATCGCGCGGGGCAGGAGTTTGTCGCTGCCTTTGCTCGGGCCCGCGAGCGGGGTGTCGAAGTCCGGGTCCTGGTCGATGCTGTGGGTGCCCGCTACTCCAAACCGTCCATCCTGCATCCGCTGGAAGCAGCTGGCATTCCGGCAGCGACATTTCTTCCGACGATCGGCCCCCGACTGCCGACTTACGCCAACCTGAGAAATCACCGCAAGCTGATGGTCGTCGACGGCGCTATCGGTTTCACGGGGGGAATGAATATCCGCGCGAGTTGCCGGGGGGACTGGCCCTGCGATCACCATACGCACGACATTCACTTCCGCTTCGACGGCCCGGTCGTCAGCCATCTCCAGGAAGCCTTCGTCACCGACTGGGCTTTCACGACGGACGAAAAACTGTTCAACGAAACCTGGTTTGCTCCGCCCAAACGCTGTGGCAACGTCCGTGCCCGCGGAATTCCCGATGGGCCCGACAGCAACTTCGACGCGATTCGACTTTCCATTCTGGGAGCCATCACAGCTGCGGAGAAGCGGGTCGATGTCATGACCCCTTACTTCCTTCCGGACGATTCGATCATCAATGCCCTGAACGTGGCGTCCATGCGCGGGGTGCGGGTCCGAATTCTGCTTCCCGCCGAAAACAACATCGGGCCGGTGCAATGGGCTTCGTCCGATCCTCTCTCGCATGTGCTCGCCCGAGGCTGCGAGGTCTATCAGACCGGGCCCCCGTTTGATCACTCCAAGCTCATGCTCGTGGATGATGACTGGTGTCTGGTCGGCTCCAGCAACTGGGACCCGCGCAGCCTGCGGCTGAATTTCGAATTCAATGTCGAGTGCTATGACGCCGATTTGAATTTCCAGCTTTCAGAGTTCGTCGAAAAGAACTGCGAGAATGCCCGCCGGATGACTCTGGCGGATCTGGCGGCCCGCTCCTTCCCGATCCGGTTGCGGGATGGGCTGGCGAGACTGGCAATCCCGTATCTGTAGCCGTCGGTCGTTGCTGACGGTTCAAAAGGCTTGAACCACGGAAGGCCCGGAATTCACGGAAAAGAAGAGGGGTGCTGAACCGCGAATCAGGCGAATTCGGCGAATTTCAAATTCGATCTTGTGATTCCGTCACTGATGGACCACCAAACACGGAAGTCCATCTCAGAATCAACGATTCGCAAGATTCGCCTGATTCGCGGTTCCATTTCCCAGGTTTCATGATTCATCTTTCATCGGTGCAAGCGGTGAAAAGCCGTGCTGCATCGGATAAGATAGCGGGGTTCGGCAAACTCAATTTTGAAATCGTTGCAGGAAAGTGGTTGTGATGGGGCGCGTGTGGCTGGCATTCAAGGTTTTTTTCGATGTGCTCTTCAGCGCCGCCCGGGCCGAGCAGATTCGCGCCATCGAAGCTTCTCCACCGAGCGCTCCACAGCCGGACGCTCCCGCAACTCCGACTCAGTCCGCACCGCCAGCTCCTCCTGCCCCCAAACCGAGCGGCCGCAGCGACGCCCTGACACTTCTGGAAACGCTTCAGCGTGAAGCCCGACTGATCGACTTCCTTCAGGAAGACATCGAATCCTATTCGGATCAGCAGGTCGGCAGTGCTGTCCGGGAAGTCCATCGTGGATGTCGCAGCGTCCTTCAGCGCATCTTCTCCATCACCACCGTCGTCGAGGGGACCGAAGGAAATTCCTTCACCGTTCAGGGGAATGAAGGGGAATCCCGCATCCATCTGATCGGGAACGTCGTCGAGAAACGTCCGGTCACCGGAACGCTGGTGCATGCCGGATGGCGTGCTGAACAGTGCGAGCTGCCGAAGTGGACCGGTTCGCCTGAGTCCCGTCTCATCCTGGCCCCGGCGGAAGTTGAATTGTCCGGGAAATAATTCCGTTTTAGAGCGGTTTTGCAAATAATCTATTACGTTCCGCAGGCGATAATATGGACTTTCACGCGGTGAAAATCCTGAATCGCCTGCACATGATAGACCAAACTGGTCTAATTTTGATCACTGATCTCTGAAAACTCTTTCGTCCATGTCTGCTCAATACGTCATTGGAATCGACCTGGGAACGACCAACAGCGTGCTGGCGTATGCTGCCGCAGATGCTGAGTTCCCTGAAATTTCAATCCTCCCGATTCCGCAACTTGTCTCCGCAGGCACTGTCGAAACACGGGACAATCTGCCGTCGTTTCTGTATCTGGCAAGCAGCACCGATCCCGGTTTCGATCTACCGTGGGCAAAGAAGCGGGACTATGTGGTCGGCGAATGGGCGAGGCGACAGTCGGCCGAGAATCCGGACCGCACGGTGAGCGGTGCCAAGTCCTGGCTGGCCCACAGCCGGGTCGATCGTCATCAGCCGATCCTTCCCTGGAACGCTCCAGCGGAAGTCCCCAAGGTCTCTCCCGTCACTGCTTCGCAACGGTATCTCGAGCATCTTGCAGCCGCCTGGAAACAGCAGTTCCCCAAGGCTCCTCTCTCCGGTCAACGAGTGGTGCTGACCGTCCCTGCGTCATTCGATGCCAGCGCCAGAGAGCTGACACGCGAAGCTGCAATCGCTGCTGGGCTCCCTGAAGATTTCCTGTTGCTGGAAGAACCTCAGGCAGCAGTCTATGCCTGGCTGGCGCAGGTGGGGGACCGCTGGCGAAAGCTGGTGAAAGTCGGAGAGACCCTGCTGGTGGTTGACGTCGGGGGCGGAACCACCGACCTGACGCTGGTGACCGTGGCACAGGAAGGGGGCGAGCTGGAACTCCGCCGTGTTGCGGTCGGAAACCATCTCCTCGTGGGAGGGGACAACATGGACCTCGCACTCGCCCACACCGCAGCAAGCCAGTTCGCGGAGAAAGGGACTCAGCTGGACCCGTGGCAATCGGTTTCGCTCTGGCATGCCTGTCGTGCTGCCAAAGAAGCGTTGCTCAGCGAAGGGGGAGCCGAGAAACATCCCGTCGCGGTCCTGGGAAGAGGCCGCAAGCTGGTCGGCGGAACGGTCAGCATCGACCTCGATCGAAAATCGACACAGGAATTTCTGCTCAATGGATTTCTCCCCTTCTGTGAACTTGGAGCGGTCGCGAAGAAACAGCGAGCCTCCGGGTTTCAGCAGATCGGCCTCCCCTTCGAAGTGGAAACGGGAATCACCCGTCACGTGGCCGAGTTTCTTCGTCAACAGTCACTGAACGGCACTCCCGTCGTTCCGACAGATGTTCTGCTGAACGGTGGAGTGTTCAAAGCCCCGGCGATTGCGGAACGGCTGCTGGAAGTCCTGCAGAGCTGGTTTCCGGACGCCCCTCCCAAGGCACTCGCGGGAGAACGGGATCTGGATCACGCGGTCGCGCGTGGAGCGGCGTACTATGCCTGGTCGAAAGATCATGGCGGCGTCCGCATCCGGGGGGGAACCGCCCGTTCCTACTACGTTGGCATCGAGACCTCGGGGCTGGCGATTCCAGGTGTCCCGCGGCCCCTCAACGCCCTGTGCGTCGTCCCTCGCGGCATGGAAGAAGGAACAGCAGTCGATGTGGACTCCGCCGAGTTCGGCCTGATCGTCGGCGAACCTGCCCACTTCCGCTTCTTCAGTTCCGCAGTCCGCAAGGACGATCAACCGGGAGAGCTGCTGCGAAGCTGGAGCGCCGACGAGCTGATGGAGACCGACTCCATGGAAGCGACCCTGACCGCGGAAGGAGCCGATGCCGGCACCTCGGTGCCCGTTCACTTCCGGTCGGTCATCACCGAACTGGGGATGTTTGAACTGTGGTGCGTGAGCGCGAATTCCCCCCAGCGGTGGAAACTGGAATTCAGCGTTCGCGATCCCGAGGATGAGTAGAGGAAGCGATGACGTTCGCGCGGCGCATCTTTCGTTTCGCGGGAATCTACGGGCTGATCGTCCTGACCCCGCAGTATTTCGGCGAGTCCGTGATCGTCCGGCAGATGCCCCCCGCGATCACCCATCCGGAATTCTTCTACGGATTTCTGGGAGTGGCGATTGCCTGGCAGCTGATGTTTCTGATCATCGCGGCCGATCCGCTGCGATATCGTCCCGCCATGCTGCCGGCGATTGTCGAGAAGTTCTCCTTCGGCATTGCCACCGTCGTTCTGTTTTTGCAGCAAAGGCTGTCAGGACAGATGCTGGCCGGGGGAGTTGTGGACCTTCTCCTGGGAGTGCTGTTCGTCGTGGCTTATGCGAAGACGAAACCGACTGCACCGGGCATCAGCGATTGAAGCCGACGTAGAAGCTGAAGACTCGCAGACGGTCGGTTTCCTGTTTCAGGATCGGCCATGCGAAGTCGAAGGCCAGCGGGGCAGGGCCCATGGCGGGAATCGTCAGACGGAAACCAAAACCGGCACTGACGCGGAAGTCGTCGAGGCTGACGTCCGGCTCGACGGTACCGAAGTCGGTGAAGACCACGGTGCGGATGTTGTCGCTGGCGGTCAGCGGAATCATGTATTCAGCGGATCCCAGTGCCAGGAAGTTACCCCCGATTTTCACTCCGTTCACTTCAGGTGAAACACCCCGGAAGTAGAAACCGCGGAACGAGGAGTAACCCCCTGCGAAGAAGTTCTCGAAGACCGGAGTGTTATCGCCGGTGTAACCGACCTGTCCGGTGAGCGAGAGAACCTGCTTGCCGAATCCGTCCGGACGTTCGTAGGTCGTGAAGAACTTTCCTCCGGAGATATCGAATCGAGGATAGGCGAAATCGCCGAATCCCTGCTCATAGTTGAAATTGGCGTAGTGTCCGCTCGTCGGGAAGAACGAATTGTCGCGAGCGTCATACTGCAGCGCGGCTCCGGCGGTGGACAGGAAGTTGTCCCCTTTGACGGCTACCAGCTGCGGTGGTGGATTGACAGCGGGAATGTTGCTGATGTTCACATCTTCCAGCCGGACGAACGTACTCGCCGACCAGTACTTGCTGAGCACGTAGCCCAGACTGATACGACCCCCGAGGCGTTCTTCGGTCCAGTTCTCATAGTACCGGTTGTAGTAGAACCCGGAGACACCCAGGCTGAAGTCGCTGCGGAGGAAGTAAGGATCACTCCAGGTCGCCATGTACCTGCTGACTTCCGTTCCCGGGACCGCTTCGAGCCGGAGACTCTGACCGGCACCGCGCCATGCCTGGCCGTTCAGAATGTCCGCGAAGCTCGTGGGCGGACGCATGATATCGAAGTTGTCTTCCTGCAGAACCAACGAACCGACGAGACCGGCGTCGCTGTTCACCCCGACCCCGAACATCAGTCGGCCGGTGCGGCCTTCCGTCACGTCGATGTTGACGTCCACGAAACCGGGAGGAGTCGTGTAAGCATCACCGAACGGATCACCCTGCGGGGAGACCCCTTCCATGTAGTTCTGCGGAATCGGTTGTCCGTAAGCATCCAGACTCTGCGGGCGGACCTGGAATTCCTCAGGAGACTGGCCCCGGAAGACCATCTCCGGATCGATGATGTAGTTGTGAGCAGGTTCAGAGTCCGCAACGGTGACTGGCAAAGAAACCGGGAGACTCGCTGCGGGTGCAGGAGCGGGAGCCGCCTGTGCGACCGTCCGGCGATTGATCCCCTGCATGGCCGGGATCGCTCGTGTTCCGTTGCCTGCAGGAGCAAGCTGCGCCTGAGGACGATCGGGGATCTGCAGTTCGATTTTCGGCTGGGGTGCAACCGGTCGTTCATCGAAGTTGAAATCGAAATCGAATTCGCCCGGAGCAGCGGTCTGACCGAAGATCTCTTCGACGCTCTGCGGATTCTTCTGCGCGGAGACTTCGACAGCTTCAATCTTGACCGTACTTTCCCGACCAGCGTCCTGACCCCGAACTTCGGGCCTGATCCAGTAATCGACGCCGGAGTTGGGAACGATATCGAAGACGGGAGGAGTTTCTTTCGCCCAGAATCCGCTTCCATTCACGCGGGCCTGCGCCATGCGGAGGTCGGAACTGCGTGCGAGCTGTCCGGGCCGCAACCAGCGGTTGACCTGCTGCCGCACGAGTTCTTCTTTCGAATGGGGATAGTCGCCAGCGATATGAACGTTGATGGCGCCGATGTAACGCGGCACATCCTCATCAATCTGGTAGACGAGATCGACCAGGGCTTCCTCCCCTTCACGGAATCGAGGGGTCGGAACAACTTTGGCGAACAAACGTCCCTGATCGTCGTACAGGTCCGTCATCTTCTGGACGTCCTGCTTCAGGAATCGTTCGTTGAAATAGTCTCCGGAGGAGAGCTTGAGATCCTTCAGCAGCAGATCCCCGCCGATCACCTCATTTCCGATGACGTCAATTCCGTCGACCTTGTAGCGGCGACCTTCATTGATAGTGAACTGCACGTTCACCTTCGCACGGTCTTCCGACAGAATCTCTTCTGCCTGCACGTCGACGTCGAAGAAGCCCAGGCTCATGTAATACTGCTTGAGAGCGAGCACGTCGTTACGGATCACTTCGGGATCGTACTCACCCTGAATGAACCAGAGCTTCAACGTCTTGGAACTGATCTTCGTCTTCAGAATGGAATCGGAAGCGAACTGATTCCCGGTGAAGCCGATTTCTCGAATCTTCGACTTGGGTCCTTCCACGATGTTGAAGACCACGTCCCGCTCGTCCGGAAGCCCTCCTTTTTCGAGAGTCACTTCCGCGAACAGATAGCCTTTTTCCTTGTACAGCTGCCGGATCCGATAGACCGACTCGCGATTCGCTGCGACATCGTATGAACTGTTGGGCCGCAACCCGGTTTGAGCCTGCAGCTCACCAGTTTTGATCTTCTTGTTTCCGTTGAAGGTCACGCTGCGCAGAATCGGACGTTCGACCACCTGAAAGACCAGGATGGGCCCGTCTTCGGAATCGCGGAAGCTGGGACGGACGGAATAGAACCAGCGGGTGTTCATCAGCTGGGAGATGTCCCGCTGAATCGCCACTTCCGTCGCCATGCGACCGGGGCGGCATTCCACCTTCTGCAGAATGGCGTCGGTCAGAATGGTGTCGTTGCCTTCCACGATCACATCGGACAGCGGCTTCTGAAGAACGTTTTCCAGCGAGAACGCTGCAGCGGGCTGAACTCTGCTGCTGGGATCGATGGCGTTGAGCGAACGATCTTCCTGGACGGGTCGCCGAGGTCGTTCGATTGTCGGAACCGTGGGTTGAACCGGGACTTCGCGGGCGGGTGTCGCCTCTGCGGAAGCGGGAACAGAACCGGGGAACGGACGGGCGGTTTCCGCCTGAGAGATCGAAGCGCACCAGAATGCCGACAGGCCCAGCACGAAGCGAACGAGGTCGCTGTGCCTGCTGATCCGTGGCTGTCTGGATCGACGCGTGTCATCAATGACACAATTCATCGAATCTGCCTTCGAGTCATTGTTCGATACGCCCAGCGATCTCTTCCTGAAGGGAAGGGGTCACTGCACGATCGCGTCCTTGCGAATTCGAAATCTACGATGGGTGGCTGAGGTGAGACCGTCAGGAGCTGCCGAACGGCAGCCTGTGGATCAAGCGCTGAACGCGGTCTCCTGCCCGCGAATGGCACATCTGCTGGGGGGTGGGTCTTGAAAGGAAAGTGAACAATCGGCAGCGAAGGGCAGCGGAAACTGCACTCCGGCACTCGGTTTTTCAATAGGAAGCGGAGGAATACCGCAACTTGCGGAATGGGACAAGATGAATCGTGACGCACGATTTAATCCGGAACTTCTCCGGTAAGATCATTGCACATAATTAGTTGCGACTTTCGAGAAGGCGTCCCCCACGCCTGCTGGACACGGGAAATTCCGGAAATGTCCGGGGCGGTCGGCAGAAAGAGTCGGCGAAGTTTCAGGCGAAGCATTGCTTCACTTGAACGCGAGTTTCAGCAGGCTACCCCTCTTGCCCAGTTGTCAGGGCCACAGCCTTGTGAGCGAAGCGCGTCACAAAAGTGGCCGCACTCAAAGAGTGCGGCCTACGTAACTCAAACTCTCCAGAAGTAGGGTCCGCTGTGCTCCGAGATGTAGGGTCCGCTGTGCGGACCACACCAGACCACACCAGACCACGCGGCGGTCCGCACAGCGGACCCTACGAGGACTCCGGGGGTGAGAAGTGGAGCGCGATCCGGAACCGGATCACGTTACAGTTCGCGTTCGCTGATACTGAAGGTGTCCCCCTGGTTGATGTCCCCAGTTTCGAACCCCTTCTTGAACCAGCGGGCCCGCTGGGCGGAGGTGCCGTGCGTGAAGGAGTCGGGGACAACATAACCCTGCGCCTTCTTCTGCAGTGCATCATCTCCAATGGCGGCAGCTGCCCGGAGACCTTCATCGATATCCCCCGGCTCGAGAATCTGGCGGTCGATCTGAGCGTGATGAGCCCAGACCCCCGCCAGGAAGTCCGCCTGAAGCTCGAGTCGAACGGAAAACTCGTTCTCATTCATCCGGCCCCGCAACGATTCCCGTTTCTTCATGGTTCCAAGAACGTTCTGCACATGATGACCCACTTCATGGGCAATCACGTACGCCCGGGCAAAGTCTCCCGGAGCCCCGAATCGCCGGTCCAGTTCTTCATAGAAGGACAGGTCCAGATACACTTTCTGGTCAGCTGGACAATAGAAAGGGCCGGCAGCGGAGGACGCTGTCCCGCAGCCTGACTGGACCCGGCCCCGGTAGAGGACCATGGGTGTCGGGGGATATCTCCCGCCCGCCTGAGCAAAAATTTTGGTCCAGACATCTTCGGTGTCACCCAGAATGACCTTGGCAAACTCCGCCATTTCCTCTTCTTCAGGATCCGGTGGGCGATTGGCTCCCGGCTGTTGCTGGACAGCCTGACCCTGATTCGCCAGGAAGAACTGCAGCACCTGACCGAGATCTCCTCCGGAGAGGAAATAGATGAGGATCATCATGATGACGGTCCCCATTCCCCCCATCGCGACCCCCCGAGGCGACATCGCCCGGCGATCTTCAACGTTGCCGCTGCGACGCCCTGATTCCCATCGCACCATGGTTTGTCCCTCGAAAGTGATCCCCGGAACTGCCTGCCCCTGCCTCCGTTTTAATCCAACGCTGAACATTGTCCAGTAGCGAGTGTCTTGAATCGCTCTGTCGGCCCCCCCTAAACTCAGGTCTGGACCAGCGCACAACGGATTCGCGCGGCCATCCATCGGCTCATCGACTCCTTGAAAACCGCATTCCGACGCTTCGTGCTCTGAATAAGTGAACTGTGCCATGTCCGAGAAGCATCCGCCCGCAGATGACCAATTTCTCAACGACACTGGCGATGCGCCCCGAAACCTGTCTCTCCCGGATGACCTGCCCCCTGTCGAACCTCCCTCCGCGGGAATGATCATCCAGCTGTTCCTCGTCCCAGCTGTGATTGTGGCGGTGATTGTCGGCGTTTACGCCCTGTTCGGCCGAGTCGCTTCACAGGAACTCGACTGGCGACAATTGACCACGGACGTTCGCAGCGAAAACCCTCACGTCCGCTGGCGGGGTGCACTGGGTCTGGCACAAATGCTGGACGCGGATGCCCAGCGGGGAGACAAGAGCCAGCATCTGGCTGCCCGTCCGGAAATCGCATCCGCACTCGCGGACCTCTATCAAGAGTTGATCACTCGCAATTCCCTGAATGAAGAGGAACTCAAGCAGATCGAATTTCTTTCCAAGGCACTGGGACGAATGGAAGTTCCGGAGACGATTGTGCCGGTGCTTCGCGCAGGCATTCAGACGGATCGCAATCACGATGTCCGCAAGCATTCGCTCATCGGACTGGCGATGCTGGCCGGGACGATGAAAGACAACCCCAGCCTGAGAGACAATGCAAAACTGGTCACGCAGATGATCGACATCTCAAAAGAAAGCGATCCGCTGTTTCGGCATCAGGCAGCCTTCGATCTGGGGCTGCTTGCCTCGCCTGCGGCACTCGAGCGTTTGGAAGTGCTGCTCGAGGATCCCGATGAGATGGTGCGAGTCAACGCTGCAATCGGTCTGGCGCGGAACGGCAAGCTGAACGGTCTTCCCGTCTTCCACGAACTTCTGCGGGAAGCGGCGGAATGGAAGCTCGATCCCTCACAGGTGAAAAGCCCGGAACAGGAGTCGACCTACTTCGAACGGATGCTGATGGTGCTCAACACCATCAAAGCGGTGACCCAGCTTCTCCCCCAGCTCAGTCCGGAGGAGAAGGCAACGTTCACGAAGGAATTGAAAGCCATCTCGGAGTCAACTCGCGATGCAGTCCTGCGAACCGATTCACTGACGCTCCAGCATCAGCTCGCGAAGTGATTCAGAGCACGCTGCGTGAGCAAGTGCACTTCGTCTTTTCGCGAAAAGATGCACTCGCTCACGCTTCGTGCTCTGAAAGGCGAGACGTCTCTCCTAACTCCTGATTCCTATCCCCTAACTCCTATCCAGCCGCCACCGCTGGGCTGCTCAACCGACTCATGACTGCCGTTCTTGCCAGTCGGTGCCACTCCAGTCGGGAAACCGCATTCCGGTCGATCTGGAAGTCGATCACCGTCACTGGTTCCGTGCGATCGAACAGGAAGCTCAACGTCAGAATCGACATCCAGCTAGCGGTCAGCAGCCGGGATCTGAACGTGCCGGGAAAGACCGACAGCTGACTCTTCCAGCGTTGAAGTTCCGCTTCCACCTCCTGGGGATTCCTGCTCGCGATCGGGATCAGGAGATGTCCTTTGGCTTTCAGGGAGGATCCCAGGTTCGCCAGACCGATCATCAGTTCCGGACTGAATTCGGCAGCCTGGAAGATGGAGGTTCCCCGAAACAGGATCACATCCTGAGTATGCGACTCCCACGGGACGGCAGCTGAAGGGGAGCCGAGGACGAACGCTTCGCCCGGCTCGGCGGTCGTCGCCCCTTTTTCTTCCATTCCCTGCAGGCTGGCACCGCGGGCTCGCAACTTCGAAACGAAATCCCCGTTCCCGCACCCGACGTCAATCAACGTTTTTCCCGAGAACGCACCGAATTTGCGTGCAATCAGATTGAGTTGACCGGCTGTCAGTGCACTACGAGATGCGGGGGCAACTTCCACCATCGCAACCCTCCCTGGTTGTCATTGTGGGCTTTTCAAAGAAATCACTCTCAGATTTCGAGCAATTGACGCGCAGGATTGACCGTTTCCGGCGCAAATTCCGGTTTCCTGACGAAGAGAGGGAGAAGGAAACCAAGGGGCAACCCTGAGAACCCTGCAAAAGATTGCCGGTCAGGAAAACTGCACGATTAGTCTCGGAAGATCTGGCAATCACTGGACCCGCATTCTGGATTCTGTTACCAAAGGTTGCTTCCGGCAAACCCTGTTCAAGCTGAATTCAAGTCCTATGTACAAGCCCAACAAGACTTTTCTGGTCTGTTTGTTCGTTTACTGCGTTCTGGTGAAGGTTCTTCCGTTCGCCCTGCTGCACTTTGGCATGGATATCCGCGTCGAAAGCATTTACCCGTGGAGCTTCACGCCGATTTTTGCGTTCGGCATTTTCGGCGTGGCGATGTTCCAGAATTCTCGTGTCGCCTTTGGTCTGCCGCTGCTGGCCATGCTGATCGGCGATGTGCTGATCGGTGTGATCACCGGATTGAAACTCGGTTATACAGAAGGGGCTGCATACGGCCTTTATCCCGGACAGGCCTTTCAGTACCTCGGCCTGCTGACCTGCAGTGCGTGCGGACTTCTGATCCGCTATTCACGTCAGTGGCCGACGATCTTGACCGCAGTCCTGGCCGGACCGACGCTGTTCTTCCTCATCAGCAACTTTGGAGCGTGGGCCTTCGATCTGGGAATCGGCTATGCACGCAACCTTCCCGGTCTGATGCAAGCGTATGTCGCTGGGATTCCGTTCTATAAAAATCAGCTGATCAGCACTGTCTGCTTCTCACTCATCCTGTTCAGCCCGGTGGGAATCAGGACGTTGCTCTCTCAGTCACCGGTCCGAGCAGTGAAACCCGCCCGGGCGTCAGAATCCGCTTCGATTCAGTAACGAATATTCTGCAGCTGCGAAAAACCCGCAGGACCACACAGTCCAGCGAACCCGGTGAGGACATCTGTCCGACGGGTTCCGGGACCGGGTGGTCCTGAAGCTTTTCCGGGGGTCTGTGCGCAGGTTACTGACGGGCTTCCCGTCGGGCTTCGCGGCGATGCTGGCGTTCTTCCCGGTGGGCCACGCGTTCCAGCACGCGGTCAGTCGCCTTGTGCGTCACGAACACGGCAATTGCATGGGCAGCCAGACCGATTCCCCAGCCTGCCAGGGGCCAGAAGAACCAGAGCCGATCCGGATTGGTCGTCAGATCGATATAGGCCAGCATGGCGTTGACGGCGACGTAGACGCCGGCATGCACGTAGAAAATCTGATGGGCGCGTTGTTCCGCTTCTTCGCGAGTCATAGTTGTCGTTGGCATTGGCATTGGCATTGGAATGTCTCCCTGATTCGTATCCGTTTTTCGAACTTGTCTCCGTACTTCCTCAGCTATTCCGCAGCAGGCGAGCGTTCAGTAGGACAATCAGCAAGTAATTATCCCAAACCGCCTGCCATCGATGAGTTCTTTTGTCTAGAAGATGTTTAGCACATTGTGTGCCGTTGCAACGCTCATCGCGAGGGCCGCCAGAGCGTACATGAGCGCTCGCCACTGCGGCCAAAGTCTCCCAGCAATGTAGATGCCAGAAAGCTGAAGTCCCTTTGCCAGAACCGGCCCAGCGGTTCTTCCAAATGCGTATGCAAACAGGCGAATCCCCGGATGCACCTCCAGTTCGATGCTGCTGCGGTGCAGAAACCAGAGCGTGCTGACCAAATCCGCGATGGCTGAAACGATCAGCAAGACGTTCCACAAGAACAGGTTTCGTTCAGGACGCGCGCCGGTCCACCTTGGCTGAAGCGCGATGGCCAGGCCCCCCAGCACGAGGATGGCCCCCAGTGCTGGCCACCGCCAGATGTTCACGGAATGGATCGCATCCATCTGCTCTGAAGTGGACGCCCATCGATCAAATGGGAGGGCGAACAGGAAGAACTGACCGCTTCGAACCCGCAGGAGCAACCAGTTTGCAACCAGCAGCGAGAGCAATGTCACCACGACCACCGTCGCCGGATAAAGAAATTTCACTCCGGCGGGCGGCGGCTTAGGAAACATGACAGAGACTGTGGTTGGAAGCCCGCACTCGGAGAGTGCGGGATACATTAGGGGGCGCGGCGGTGATGCCAGTCTGTGGCTTGTTCATACATTCGGGCTGCCCGCAGGAGTCGACCTTCTTCAAAGGCGGGTGCCAGAAGCTGCATTCCGATCGGCAATCCGCTTTGGCTGAAACCGCAGGGGAGGGAGATCCCCGGAATCCCTGCGAGGTTTGCGGGGACGGTGTAAATGTCGTCCAGATACATCTTCAGTGGATCGGACGACTTTTCGCCCAGCGGGTATGCCGGCGTGGGGCATGTCGGAGTCAGGATGACATCCACTTGCGAAAACGCCTGCTGGAAGTCATTGGAGATCAACCTGCGGACCTTCATCGCTTTCAGGTAATACGCGTCGTAATACCCGGATGAGAGCGCATAGGTCCCGATCATGATCCGGCGTTTCACTTCGTCGCCAAAGCCTTCCGCACGGCTGGTCTCGTACATGTCGACCATGTTCGAAAACTCTTTCGCACGATGCCCGTAATGCACGCCATCATACCGGGCCAGATTGCTCGACGCTTCCGACGGAGCAATGATGTAGTACGCCGCGACCCCGTAACGGGTGTGAGGAAGTTCCACTTCGCTGACAGTCGCCCCGAGACTCCGATAGAGGTCGATCGCCGTCGTCACCGCCTGAGCGACATCTGCATCGACGCCCGCTCCCAGATGCTCCGGCACCACTCCGATCCGCAAACCTTGCAGCGGGGTTTCCAAATCCTCCAGCCAGTCCGTCACCGGGGCATTCACAGACGTCGAATCACGTTCATCATGTCCGGCGAGAACATTCAACAGAAGTGCAGCGTCCTGGACAGAACGGGCGAACGGACCGATCTGATCGAGCGAACTGGCGAATGCGATCAGGCCATATCGGGAAATGCGGCCGTACGTCGGTTTCATGCCGACAATCCCGCAGAACGATGCAGGCTGGCGGATCGATCCCCCTGTATCAGAACCGAGCGACAACGGGACCAGCCCGGCAGCGACAGATGCGGCCGATCCTCCACTCGATCCGCCCGGAGTGCGTGAGAGCTCCCAGGGGTTGTGGGTCTTTTGAAATGCAGAGTTTTCACACGAGGAGCCCATGGCGAACTCATCGAGGTTCGTCCGCCCGACCAGCACGGCATCTTCCGCCCGCAGACGTGAAATGACATGGGCATCGTAGGGAGGTGAAAAGTTCTCCAGCATGCGGCTGGCGCACGTCGTCTTCCATCCCCGCACGCACATGTTGTCTTTGATCGCCACTGGCAGTCCGGCCAGGCGGCCCAGTGGTTCTCCGGCAGCCCGCTTCCGGTCCACCTCGGCTGCCGCCTTCAGGGCTCCCGCGTGGTCCACTTCCAGAAACGACTTCACCCGGCTGTCGACGTCGTCAATGCGATTGAGCGACTGCTGCACCAGTTCGGTTGCACTCAGGTTTCCCTGCTGGAGTTCCTGCAGCAACTGCGTGGCTGATTTTTCCAGAATCGACATCACTCAGTTCCCTTCCAGAATCTGGGGAACCAGGAAGTACTTCCCATCCGATTTGGGGGCGTTGGAAAGGGCCTCTTTCCGGTCCAGCGACGGCACCGGCACATCTTCCCGGAAGACATTGAGAAGATCGCCAGCGTGGGCCATCGGTTCAATCTGGGCGGTGTCGATCTCGTCGAGTTGATGCACGTATTCCAGAATTTTTCCCAACTGTCCAGCGAACCGGGTCTGCTCCTCGGATGTCAGTTTCAATCGGGAAAGCCGGGCGACTTTCAGCACGTCATCAGGTGAAAGAGTCATGGAAACAGGATCTGGGTTAAAAGAGTCAGAGTGAAGCTGAAAGGCGATGATGGCAACTCGCCCAAAGCGGGACAAGCGTCATGGAGAAGTGGGGCAAGGCATCGCGCACGCCAGATGCGGATCTCGTTCGCCAAAGCTCAGGAATTGCGGGTTCCTGCATCTTCCGGGTCGAAATCGGAGACTTCTGCCGGAATCCGCCACAAACACTTATGAATTCTGATTGATCCCAAAATGGCGGCCCAAGTTTTAAAAATGTCGTAACTAATGTCCGAAGATCGTCTTAAGCATGAATGAACGCTCGCTGCCCCCACAGTATCAATGATTGGAATTGTGGAAGCGATCTTCTCCTTGCCGATTGATGTGCTACGATTCCCGCACGGATTTCACAGTATTTCCCTCCATTTATGAGGAGCTTCGGTCATCGCCGAAGTTCACCATGTCCCACCACCCTGCCCGCGACGACTCGTCGGGCGAGATTTATAATCGTGACTTCTGGCTGGTTTTCGTAGCCAACCTGTTCCTGTGCACGGCCAACACTCTCACCTTCCGCTTCGCTGAATTCGTCAAGCATCTTGGCGGAACCGAAGAGCTGACAGGCAGCATCGTGGCTGCGGGACTGGTCGCCTCATTCTTTTGGCGAGCGTTTCTGGGACAGGCCATCGACCGATTCGGCGTCCGCAACGTCTGGTTGTTCAGTACGCTGTTCTATCTCGCTGGAGCCTGGCTGCTGCTGACCTCCGACAAGATCGGCTGGCAGATTTACGTTGCCCGCGCGTCCTTCGTGATTGGCATGGCCAGCATGTTCGCTGCCGCCCTGTCGTTCGTCCAGGGGCTGGCTCCTCCTCACCGCCGGACCGAAATCATCGGGACCTACGGGGCGAGCGGATTTCTGGGAATGATCGCAGGGGCACAGCTGGGAGACCTGCTGTTCAAGCTCTACCCCGACAGCACGACCCTGTTTCCGGTCCTGTTCGGCCTGACCATGTTCATGGGAGCCGTCCACGGATTTCTGGCGATCTTCATGACCGGCGGCGAAGTGCATGTGCGCCCGCAGGTGACCCCGGCGGCGCATCAGCTCTTTCTGCGTTACTGGCCCCCCATGGTGTTGATTGTGACAGCCATGATGGGAGTGGTCTTCGCCATCACGACAGTCTTCCTCACTCGATATGCCACGCAGCAGGGGATCAGCGGGATCCGCACTTTCTTCTCGGTTTACGCGATCACTGCATTCCTGATGCGGGTGGTTGCCCGTAACTGGAGCCAGATGGCGGGACGTCACCGTTTGATTGTGTACGGACTGCTGGCACATGCAATCGCCCTGCTGGCGTTATTGCCGGTGTCGAAGGACTGGCATTTCATCCCGGCAGCGATCTGCTTCGGGTTCGGGCACGCATTGCTCTTCCCCTGCGTGGTTTCACTGGCTGCCGGGGCTTTCCCGGAACAGTATCGCGGAACCGGGACGACCATCACACTGACAGCCATCGATCTGGGCACGATCATCAGCGCTCCGGTGCTGGGATGGATGATCGACAACCTCGGTTTTCGCCCGATGTTTCTGGGGACCAGCCTGCTGCTGGTCATCTCCGGAGGGATTTACGGGCTTGTCAGCTGGCAGGTTTCTGATTCCGATCTGTTGCCGGAAGCCGCCCGGAAACGGCTGAAGAGGGCTCCCGCCAGAGAGGTCTCATTCCCCCTCTCTGCGGAATCCGCAGCCATCCAGCCTTTTCCAGTTGTCCCTTCGACACTGAAGGAGACTGTGAAAAGCGGAGCGACTGTCGTGCGGGCAGGCTGAACTTCCCGGGCGGGAGGAGCGAGCCTTACCGCCTCGGTGGGTGCCGGGGTGTCGGTTCCCGCTGCATCAGGGAGGTGAGCGTCGACGTGATTTCGACAACGTGCCGCGTGTGACGTTCCAGGTCGTGCCGCAACCGTGCTGCGTTGGAACGGGATCCCAGACGGCGGGCGAGAAATTCAAACTCCTCGCTTTCCCACGGCGGGACCGTGAGGTCGCTGGCATCACCCCGAACAACTCGTAGCGCATCAATCACCCGTCGCCAGAATCGGTACGCGTCCCGCAGCTGGACCCGGATGTCGCCGGTGAGAATGCCGTAGGCCTCCAGAGCCTTCATCGCTTCCCGAGTGTTCGGTTCCCTCAACGCGGGGTCCAGATGACCGAAGGTGATCTGCAGACCCTGCACCAGATATTCGCAGTCCACAAGCCCTCCGGGACTGAGTTTCGCGTTGAACGAGCCGGCGTGAACAAGCTGACGGATCTGCTTTTCCCGCATCGCCCGCATCGCTCCAGCGTCAAACGGTTCGCCCCGGTAAATCAGCTCGTCGCGGATGGTGATGATCTGCCGACCGAGTCGTGCGTTTCCTGCAATCGGACGCATCTTCACCAGTGCCTGCCGTTCATACGGCCAGGCGGCACCCTGCGGGCCAAAGTACTTCTCGAACGACTCCAGTGAGACCGCCAGACTCCCTGCTTTTCCATACGGACGCAGACGCAGATCGATCTCGAAGATCCCTTTGCGCTTGGACTGGATCGCCTGTCGAAACTGCTGGACGAGCCTTTGAAAATAGTCCGCGTTGGAAATCGACTCCGGGCCGGCTGTTTCCCCGTCGCTGTCGTACAGGAACATCAGTTCGATGTCCGAAGCGTATCCCAGTTCGCGCCCCCCGCACTTCCCCAACGCACAAACCGTATAGCGAGCCGCTTTGCCGTCGGGTCTCAACGGCTGACCGTGAACCGCGTTCAGTTCATCCTCACACAGCCTGCAGGCTGCCGCGACCACGGCCTCGACGACGTCGGTCAGTTCCCGTCCGAACATGCCGAACTTGTCCTGAAGTCCCAGAATGTGGCGCATGTCGGCCCGCATCATCTCGCGGTCTTTGAACGCATTCAGGGCCGTGAGACGACCGGGCAGGTCCACTTCCGCCGCCAGAAGTTCCTTGAGCTCAGACTTCAGCCTGTTCCGGTCCTTCGACTGCTGCAGGCCTTCCACATTCGTGACAACAGGAAACAGATTCTCATGCTGCAACCGGAGAAAGTCGTCCCAGAGAAAGTCACTGATCCCCAGCAAGGTGGCGAGAGCTTCCAGCACCTTGGAGTCCTGGAGCGGGCTGAGTTGCTCCAGCCAGTTCGGCTGCTTGAACAGGTTTTCGACGAACTCCTGAAAGTGCAGCAGAGCCGATTCCGGATTGGGTGAATGCGGAAGCAGATGCGTGAAATGCTTGATCAGAACGATCGCCGCCCGCAGCTCATTCAATCGATCGCCGCTCTCCAGCCGACGATGTCGCTCATCGACCACGTGCAGGGTGTCGATCACCTGGCTCCCGACGGTTTCAATTGTCATCCGTTGAATGGAGAGTCCGCTGACGGCGATCGCGTTTGTCAGTTCATAAAGGAATCCGGGAACGTCGTCGCTGCGGATGTGCAGCACGGTGGCGTCGGCATCTGTCGCTTCACCCACTTCGATCTCGACCGGCAATAGCGTTGCCTTGGCGAGTCGTGTCCCTTCCAGCGCGGAAGCGACTCGGCGGGCGAGACGTCCTTGCGTCGCCCGCACCCCCTTCTTTTCCGCTGCTTGCAGCAGTTCATTGAGTTCTTCTTCGAATCGATCCCAGATCCCTGCGCTGTCCGTCGAGTTCAGAAGCGGTCCGGTCTTCCGCACACGAAACTCGTTGACGAACTTCCGACGGCGTTTCTTTTCACCGGCAGCTGTCGTCACACGATCGGCTGTCAGTTCCCCCGGGCTGGAGACGGCCACATCCGCTCCCGTGAAGACGTTGCCGGAAACAATGTCGAAGCCGTACGCAAACATGAGCCCGCAGATCGCAGAGAGTTCACCGATCCGGTCGACGCCGACAATGGTGACCCGCTGCTGGTCCTCTTCCGCCGGTTCGACCAGTACCCGCACGATCTGCTGCGAATCGATCTGATTGAGAAGTCCGAGATGTTGCTGGGCCGCTTCGGGCGAAAAGAATTCGCGATAGCTTTTCGCAGCCAGTCCGAAATGTTCATCAACGGGACTGGAGACCGCGCCAGACTGATGCAGCGGATGAGTCTCGTTGTGCAAATAACGTTCGAAGATCTCCCGGACCGAACGCGTGTGCAGTTCATATTGCTTCACAAACGATTCGGGGTCGGGAAAGTCGAGTCGTCCTGCGAGATAGGCCTGTCCCCGCCGGGCTGTCGGCAACTGATGTTCCTGCTGGTTGTTCATCAACTGCAACGCGTGCTCGACCGTGCGGAGGAACAGGTATCCTCCTGTCAGTCGTCGATATTCTTCGGGGAAAATGAGCCGGTTGTCCGAAAGATGAATCAGTCCATCCAGCGTGTTGATGCTGCGAACGTTCGGATTCGTTCCCCCGTGGATCAACTGCAGAAACTGGGTGATGAACTCGATGTCGCGGATTCCGCCTGGACCGGACTTCACTTCCCCCCACTTGCGGCCGCGGCGTTCCAGCTGCGCTTCGATCTTCCTTTTCATCTCGCGGACATTCTTCCGGGCTTCTTCAGCACGAACCTCGAAAATGAACGGCTTCAGTCGCGACAGGACCCGTTCGCCCGCTTCCAGATTTCCTGCGATCGGCCGGGCCTTCAGCAAGGCCTGTTTTTCCCAGAGCTGACCATGTTTCTGAATGTAGTCGACATAGGCATCTGCGGTGGTCACCAGGGCTCCCGCGTTTCCCCACGGCCGCAGACGCATGTCGACCCGGTACAGAAAGCCCAGACCAGTTGCTTCGCTGAGCGTGCGAATCAGCTTCTGCCCCAGACTCCAGTAACGTTCGGCCTCGGCCTCACAGACGAAGACCAGGTCGATGTCCGAGCTGTAATTGAGTTCTTCACCTCCCAGCTTTCCGAACGCGAGGACGGTGAAATCGTCTAGTGAAATCTCTTCCAGCTTCGCGACATGTTCCAGCGACAGCTGCACCAGCCCGTCGGCCAGCAGGGCCAGTTGCAGCGTGACTGTCTTCAGGTCCATCAACCCGAAAGTGTCACAGGCAGCCAGCCGCAGAAGTTCCCACTGCTGAAAGCGTCGCAGCTGATCCATGACTTCGACGAGCGATGCCTGTGGAGAGATTTCTCTCCGTCCCTGCTCGATGAAATCGATCTTGCTCTTGAACTCGGCCAGTCGCTTGTGCTCGGTCAACTGGTCCAGGTAATGCGGATTGCGAAGCAGAATCTCCGTGAGAAACTGACTCCCCACGAACAGCTTCACGAGAATTTCCACAGCGCGTGGCTGCTGTGACAGCATCGCGAACAGCTGATTCTTGTCCGGAACACATTGCACGAACCGTTGAAAGTTCAGCAACGATCCGTCTGGCGTGGCAGCGTCGCTCAGCGCATGCAGCAACGCAGGCAGGAACCGCGAGCACAGCTTCCGTTGCTCATCCGTATCGCAGAGCGTCTGAAATCGCTTCAGAGCGGCCGGGAGATCCTCGAAGCACACTTCCACCAGCGCTTCAGTGGCGACCGTCGCCAGCGGATGGTTCGGCACAAGCAACGAAAGTTCGGCAAGAGGATCGGAAAACATGCTCAATCAATAGGGCAGAACGGGGCGACGGGCTGGCTGTCGATGCGGGGGGTCACCGTTCCCTGGAGTTGTCGAATCCGCTGGGACATGGAGGCCACCGCTTCAGCGTCCTCATGAATATTGAACTGCAGGTGCGTGGAGTACGTTGCTCCCGCAGCGATCTCGACGACCCGTCCGTGATGCCGTTCAAATGTTTTGAAGTTGGGGAAGTTCGTGGCCGGTTCCAGCCCCGCAACGTACCCGGCACGTTCATCCTGAGTGCATTTCCAGAATGCAAAACAGGGGAGTTCCCGGGCATTGAATTCGAGGCTCACCCCACGGTCGCCCGCCTGGTTCTTCAGCAGCACGGCAGTCTGCTCTTGTGCATCGGAAAGCAGGCTGTAGTAGAACACCTGCTCCGCGAAGCCCGGGGTTGGCCCCAGACACTGCGAGTGGGTTCGCACACCCACAGCTGCGTTACCGTCACGGGGGACGACACGGGCGGCCGGGCACTCCAGCGTCGACCCCGCTTCCAGAAACGGCCTGCCGACGTTGGTGTGATAAAGCAGTTGAAACTCTGTCGTCTCCGGCCCGAAGTTGGTCACTTCATCCACGACGGTGAACGAACTGCTGCCGATTTTGGAGCTGATCGTGCTCTTCATTCGCAGTTGTGGACCGAACAGGGTGCACTCTTCCACGATGCCGGAGACACCGATCGTCTGTTCTTCTTCGTCGATAAACAACTCGATCTGACTGGCCGGCAGATTGGCGATGCGCCCGTGCAGGGTGATATCCGATTCGAGAGGGCTGCGGGCCCCGTCATCGTGTCCCGGAGGACCGTTAAAGGCGAGCCCACAACGGCAGATCAGTTCGTTAAAACCTTCCAGCCAGCCCAGACCGTTGCGATTCTGCAGATTCACGAACTTGGGGTGCACCGGCTGACTGATTGGAGAGTTCCAGCCGATCGTCAACCCGTTCAGTCGAGCCTGCCAGACCCCCATCCCTCGGGTCGGGAGGACCAGAATGGAGAGTGGTCCGTTGCAGATGTCGATGACTTCCACATCGGACGACAACCCGCTCCAGAACCGCCCCATCCGGGCAGACCAGTCATCCCGTCCAGCGATCTTTTTCTGCTTGCGACCGTCCAGCAGCGTCTCCATTTCCGGCAGACGATCGTCATTAAGTGCAGCATCGAGTTGAATTCTGGTGGTCGGCATCGTTTTCATATCCGGAGAAGCTCGGCGTCCTGGAAGGCCTTAGTCTACTGCGTCATCCCGGTTGACGTCCACAAGCCGCTTGTCCTTCCCGTGATCCGACTCCGCATGATGACGCCGCTTCAGGTCTCCCTCCCGAACAAGCCCCAGGGCGTTGTTGTCGGCTCAATCGGAGTGACCGGCAGTTCTCAACACTTCGAAGACGTTTCAAGGGGATCCGGCCGATATTGCACGGACTGTCGTAGTTTCTCAAGATTCAATAATCAAAAGCGATTTGTTCACATCCGTCTTTCCCTTCACGACGAATCTTATGGAACAGCAATCCCCCTCCGCTGTGAATCCTCCCATGTATTCACAGGCCTGGTACGAATCGATGCGGACGCTCCTGGGTGAAGGAGCGTGTCGGCAGCTGGGTATTTATGCTCTCCCGGAGGGGTTTACCCTTTCTGTCGTGATTCCGGTTTACAACGAACGTAACACCCTGCCTGTTTTGCTCGAACGGGTCCGCGCTGTCCCGATTCCGAAGGAGATCGTCCTGATCGACGATTGCAGCAAGGACGGAACTCGCGAGATGCTCAAGGAGTATGCGGAACGGGACTGGAACGATCCGATGAACCGGATTGCCGTCACGTTTCATGAGAAGAATCAGGGAAAAGGGGCAGCGGTCAAAACCGGAATGGGGAAAGCCACCGGTGACGTCGTGATCATTCAGGACGCTGACCTTGAATACGACCCCTCGGAAATCCCACGCCTGCTGCAACCGATTGTCGAAGATCGCGCGGATGTTGTGTTCGGGAGCCGGTTCCTGGGAGATCAGCCGCACCGGATTCTGTACTTCTGGCACTACTGCGGCAACAAGTTTCTCACCACGCTTTCAAACTGCTTCACCAATCTGAACCTGACCGACATGGAGACCTGCTACAAGCTCTTCAAACGGGAGGTGATCCACAAGATTCAACCTAAACTGCAACAGAGCCGATTCGGAATCGAACCGGAAATCACCGCCCGAGTCGCCCGGGCCCGCTGCCGGATCTTCGAGATGTCCATCAGCTACAATGGGCGGACCTATGCTGAAGGGAAAAAGATCGGTGTGAAGGACGGCTTCAAGGCGCTCTGGTGCATTGTGCGATACGGGCTCTTTGAATAGCGGTCGCAGGCGGTCAGCGACAGGAGATTCGCCGTTGAAATCGTCCATGAAAATTCTGGTCACAGGTGGTGCCGGCTTCATCGGATCAGCGGTCATTCGCTATCTGATTCAGAACACGGATCACGAAGTCATCAATCTCGACAAGCTGACGTACGCAGCCAATCTCGAGAATCTGAAGTCCGTCGATCAGTCAGCCAGATATCAGTTCATTCAGGCGGACATCTGCGACGAATTTCTGATGAAGGACCTGTTCGCTGATCAGCAGCCGGACGCTGTCATGCATCTGGCTGCTGAAAGCCATGTCGACCGCTCGATCGACGGGCCTCGTACCTTCCTCGAAACGAATATCCTGGGGACATATTCCTTACTGCAGGCTGCGAGACTTCTATGGAAGACCTGGCCGACGGAGAAACAGCAGACGTTTCGCTTTCTGCATGTCTCCACGGATGAAGTTTATGGATCACTGGGAGCAGAGGGATATTTCACCGAACAGACCGCTTACGCTCCCAACTCACCTTATTCCGCGAGCAAGGCGTCGTCGGACATGCTGGTGCGGGCCTGGTATCACACGTTCGGTCTGCCAACGGTGATCAGCAACTGCTCGAACAATTATGGACCGTGTCAGTTTCCCGAGAAGCTGATCCCCGTGATCATCTTGAATGCATTGAAAGGTCAGCCCCTGCCGGTCTACGGGACTGGACAGAATGTTCGCGACTGGTTGTACGTCGAGGACCATGCTGTCGCACTCTACCGGATCCTGTGTGATGGGACCGTGGGCGAGACATACAACATCGGAGGTCACAATGAGAAGAAGAATCTCGACCTGGTTCAGGACATCTGTGCGATTCTCGATCGGCTCCTTCCCGATGCCCCTTCTGTCCCGCACGCCAACCTGATTACGTTCGTCACGGATCGTCCCGGACATGACCAGCGCTACGCCATCGACGCGTCCAAGATCGAACAGGAACTCGGTTGGAAACCCTCTTTAACGATCGAAGAAGGACTGGAGAAGACGGTTCGGTGGTACCTGGAAAACCGGGACTGGTGGCAAGGGGTGCTTGATCGGGGATTCAATCACGGGCAGCGTCTTGGAACAGCAGGCTGAACAGATGCTGATCCTCTTTGGCAAACATGGTCAGGTGGCCACAGAGCTGATCAAAGCAGCTGACATCGCCCGCATTCCTCTTCATGCGTACTCCAGCGCTGAAGTTGATTTCCGGAATCCGACTTCCATTCAGGACATCCTGAATACGGCTCCCGCCGGAAGCGTGGTGATCAATGCTGCTGCCTACACTCAGGTCGATCTTGCCGAATCCAATCCGGATGAAGCGCTGCAGATCAATGGGACCACACCCGTCCTCATCGCCCGGACGTGCCATCAGCGAGGCTTCAAATTCATTCACATCTCGACGGACTATGTCTTCTCCGGCGAAAAGAATGGTGCGTACTCCGAGGACGATCCCCCCTCGCCGCTGGGAGTCTACGGCAGTACCAAACTTGCTGGCGAGACCGGCATCCTGCAGGAGTGTCCTGAGTCTGTGATCCTCCGCACCTCGTGGGTCTTCAGCGCACATGGCAAGAACTTCGTGAAGACAATGCTCAGGCTTGGCAAGGAACGCAGTGAGCTTTCGGTCGTCGCGGATCAACAGGGAGGACCGACTTCGGCAGCCTCCATCGCGCGGGCCTGTCTGGAGATTGCCAGCCAGATCAAAGACAGTCCCACCGCGTCATCGAAATGGGGGATTTACCACTATAGCGGTGCGCCCGCGACAACATGGCACGGGTTTGCGTCTGAGATCTTTCGTCAATCCGGGCTCGACGTGAAAGTGAATCCGATCACGACCGCTGACTATCCCACTCCTGCTCGACGACCCGCCAATTCCGTCCTCAACTGCGAGAAGATCCAGGCGAACTTCGGGATCTCGCAGCCAGACTGGAAACAGGACTTGGCAGCAGTCCTGCATCAGATAGACGCTTCTCCCTTTGTATCGAACCAATAAGGATTTCAGGTTTTCCCCAAGCTCACGGAAATCGGTTTCGAGTCCCCCTCCGTCAGCAATAAAATTGACCGGCAACCTTCTTTCCCGGTAAGATGGAGAGTCCGAACGGCCTGGTCCAGCCCGCCCGATCAACACCCCGCCACAGGTTTTCACTGCTGAAATCCCCAGATCAGCTTCGTGAAGACCACTCGAATCGGTGAACAGCAATGTCCCGTGAACAGTCCACCCTGGTGTTTGAATTCCGCCTCGCGCGGATTCTCCGCTGTTTGACCATGACGGCTGTTGTCGGGATCCCACTTCTCTCATCCGATTCTGGCCTCTCTCTGGCGGACGACGCACCGGCTGCTCCGCATGACACCCTGGCCAAAGGGGCCGAGATCTATGCCAACCTGTGTGCGAAATGCCATGGTCCCGCCGGCGAAGGGACATCGGACTACCCGACTGGGCTGACCGGAGACAAGTCGATCCCGGAACTCGCCCGGCTGATTGATGAAACCATGCCGGAAGGGGAGCCGGAACTCTGTTCAGCGGAAGAAGCCAAGGCTGTCGCGGAGTACATCCACGAGACGTTTTATTCTCCGCTGGCCCAGGAACGAAATCGGCCGGCGACCGTCGAATTCTCCCGTCTGACGGTGCGGCAATTCGAAAACTCTGTCACCGATCTGTACGCCAGTTTCCGCGGAGGTCCGAATCAATCAAAGGAGCAGGGACTGAAGTCCAGCTACTACAACCTGCGCTGGTTCGACAAAAGCAAACTGGTCTTCGAGCGCGTGGAACCGACTGTCAACTTCGACTTCGGGTCGAAGAAGCCTGAAGGTTTCCCGGAAGAGCCGGACAAAGAGAAACGGGCGTCTGACGACATCCACGATGATCAGGAGTTCTCAATTGCCTGGAGTGGCAGTCTGCTTGCTCCGGAGACCGGCGACTACGACCTGATCGTGGAATCCGAGAACGGAGTTCGACTCTACCTGAACGATCATCACACTCCGCTGTGTGATGCCTGGGTCAGTTCCGGGACCGAGAAGATCCATAGCAACACGATTCATCTTCTCGGTGGCCGACGCTATCCGCTGCGATTGGAATTCTTCCGCTACAAGCAGCCGACAGCGTCAATCCGGTTGAAATGGAAACGGCCCGGCCGACCGGAAGAAGTGATCCCCGCGCGATTCCTGTTCGCAGAAATGACACCCCCCCTGTTTGTCTTCACGACCGCGTTCCCTCCTGATGATCGCAGCGTCGGTTACGAACGCGGAAACTCGGTTTCCAAGGGTTGGCAGGATGCTGTCGTGCAGGCGAGCCTCGAAACGGCAGATGATATTGCCAGTCGTCTGAATTCACTCGCTGGAATCGGCGAAAACGACACTGAAGCAGGCGCAAAGGTCAAAGCGTTCTGTCAGAAGTTCGTCGAACGAGCCTTCCGCCGACCGCTCACCCCGGAAGACGTCGCAAAGTATATCGACACTCCGCTTGCGAATGTGCCATCCGATATCGGCGTCAAGCGGGTCGTGCTGCTCACGCTGATGTCGCCGAAATTCCTCTATCGCGAGCACGGACTTCATCAGTTCGACAGCTACGCGATGGCCTCGTGGCTGTCGTACACCTTGTGGGACTCGATCCCCGATCAGCCGCTGCTGGAGGCTGCTGCAAGAAATGAACTGCAGACCCGCGAGCAGGTGTCCGCTCAGGTCGACAGAATGCTGGATGACCCCCGCAGCCTGTTCAAGCTGTCCCAGTTCTTCCGGCAATGGCTCCGGCTGGATCACATGCCGGAGATCGTCAAGAACCAGGATGCTTACGCGGGTTTTGACGCTGCTTTGGTCGCTGATCTGCGAAGCTCCCTCGAATTGTTTCTGGATGAGTTGCTGCGAAGCCCCGAAGCAGATTTCCGCCAGCTGTTTCTGGAAGATTCGATGTACATGAATGGAAGCCTGGCCCGCTTCTACGGTGCCGAACTGCCGGCCGAGACCGATTTTCAGAAGGTGACATTCCAGCCCGACCTGCGAGCCGGTGTTCTCACTCACCCGCTGCTGCTCTCCGGATTCGCCTATGATCAAGAAAGCTCTCCGATTCACCGTGGCGTGTTCATTGCCCGCAGCCTTCTCGGCCGCCGCCTGAAACCACCCCCGGAAGCGGTCGCCCCTCTGGCTCCGGATCTGCACGCTGGATTAACGACCCGCGCGCGGGTGTTGTTGCAGACCAGCCCGAACTCCTGCCAGACATGTCATTCGATGATCAATGATCTGGGATTTTCGCTGGAACACTTTGACGCTGCCGGTCGATACCGACTCAATGACAAAGACCAACCTGTTGACGCTCAGGGAGGATATCTGAACAAGGACGGGACCGAAGTTTCGTTTGTCGGCTCGCGGGAGCTGTCGGAATTTCTGGTCGCTTCGCCCGAGGTCCATGAAGCATTCACCGAACAGTTGTTCCAGTACACGATCCGCCAGCCGATCCGAGCTTTTGGCGAAGACGAACTTCCTCGACTCACAGCCCATTTTGCCCAAGAGAACTTCAATATTCGTCGCCTGCTCAAAGAGATTGCCATCGACTCTGCGATGAAGATGCGGGAGATCGAAGAGCGTGCACCTTCCACGGCAGCCGCCCCAGCAGGCCCATCCAACTGAACACCGCATTCTGGAGATCAATTCCATGACTCACACAACCTCTCGTCGAGAGTTCCTGCGAAACCTCGGCATGAGCGCTGCGGCGTTCCCGTTTATCTGCAATCTTCCCAGCCTCGGCTTCGAAAATTCGCAGACCCGCAAGCAGCGGCTGATCATCATGTTCAGCCCCAATGGAGTGGTGCGGAAAAACTTCTGGCCTGACGACGCTGGCGAACTTGCAGACTTCAAAGAAATTCTGGCTCCGCTGGCCCCGTTCCGCGACCGCACACTCGTGCTCAACGGTGTCTGTGACAAGATCCGTGGGGACGGCGATAATCATATGCGCGGGATGGGCTGCCTGCTCACTGGCATTGAACTGTTCCCGGGCAATATCCAGGGTGGTTCAGACACTCCCGCTGGATGGGCGAGCGGAATTTCCATCGATCAGGAGATCAAGAACTACCTGCAGTCCAGACCGGAGACTCAGACCCGGTTCGGCTCGCTGGAATTTGGAGTCGTGGTCCCCGAGCGTGCGGACACCTGGAGCCGCATGGTCTATGCAGGTCCGAATCGACCCGTCGCACCGATCGACAATCCCTATCAGATGTTCAAGAAGCTGTATGGGGGCATGAAAGATCAGGAAAGTCTCAAGAGCGTCCTGGATCTCGTCTCGGCCGACCTGAAGAAAGTGGAATCGGTCGTGAGTGCAGCTGACCAGAAGCTGCTTCAGGAACATGCCAGCTTCGTGCGGCAGATCGAAGAAGAAATTGCAGCCTCGCAGAAGAATCCCCTCACGCACGAAATTCCCCAGCTTGACCCGGGCGTTGTGGTCGCGAACGACAATCTGCCACAGCTCGCACGCATGCAGATCGATCTGATGGTCAACAGTCTGGCAGCAGATTTCACCCGGGTGGCGACTCTGCAGTTTACGCAGTCGGTGGGACAGGCACGCATGAAGTGGCTGGACATCGATGAGACCCATCACACGCTGTCACACGAACCCAACAGCAACGAAGACGCGCAGGAGAAGCTGACCAAGATCAATCGCTGGTACTGCGAGCAGCTGGTTTATCTGGTCCAGAAACTGGCTGACACACCGGAGCCGGGCGGCGAAGGGACACTGCTCGACAATACGACCGTCGTCTGGACGAACGAGCTCGGTGAAGGAAACTCCCACACGCTCAACAACATTCCGTTCGTGCTGGTGGGGAACGGTCTGAACTTCAAAATGGGTCAGTCCCTGAAGTTCAACTCGGTCCCGCACAATCGACTGCTGATGTCGCTGGCCCACGGCATGGGACACCATCTCACGCAGTTCGGCAATGCAGAGTTCTGCAAAGAGGGACCGTTGAGTCTGAGTTGATCGCTTCTGAAATGACCATCAGAGCACGAAGCGTCAGCGAGTACATTTTCACGCGTCAATGCGGAATGCACTTGCTCACGCAGCGTGCTCTGAGTATCTCAATGCGGAACACTACTCGTCGACAAAAACGCGAAGTGCGTGGCTCGCACTGTGGCTGTACCAGGAGCCTTCGCGGAACGGGCGAAGATGAATCCCGCAGGGAATTTTGTTCCCTTCACTGTCTTTGACTTCGCCCCCGTGGCTGTCGATGATCAACGGAGTCTCGTCCGTCGACCGACCGATCGACCCGACCCAGAGCACCACGTGGCTGATGTTGCCGACGTCGCTGCGAATGAACAGCAGGTCCCCCGTCCGGAGTGTCTGCACACGTTCCTGATAGGATTCGGGGAGTTCAATTCTCTGCAGCGGCGTGACCCGTTCCCGACCCGGCCCCTCGACCGACTGCTGCTCTGACTGATGCTTCACTTCGGTGTTGAATCTCAAGCCGAATCCCTGATTGAAGACGAAACCGGTGAAGTTGCTGCAGTCGACTCCGCGGCCGTTGTGCCCGACGCACGATTCCTTCCAGGGCCATTCGCGAGGGGGATCCCAGTCGGGGATATGGTGATGCTGATAACCGTATCCGAGAAACCGCATGGCGACCGCGATCACCCGTTCCCGTTTGGCCTCTGTGCTCCACTGTTCGATCCCCGGAACGGGGGGATAGTGCCGCGCCACCGGACCCCAGGAGCCCCAGCGTTCTCGCACCCGGCGCGAGTACCACTCCTCGTGCGGAACCTCCGCTTCAAAGCGAAAGTTTCCCCGTTCCGACTCTTTCAGATCCGCGATCAGCTCTTCGCGCGGCGTTGTGAACTCGACCCGGTACGGGGTGCGGTATTCGCTTCGCTCACCCTGTTCGATCTCTTGAGCATTCGCAGCAGAGATGGCGGTGAAGGTACCGCCCAGGACGATCAGGATTGTTGCCCACTTCTTCAGCAGATGACATCGCAGCATGCGGGACCTCTTGTTGTCCGACGAGTTCTTGGAGGCAGCTTCGGTTCAGCAGTTTTTCAGAATCACTCAGCGCGCAGTTTGATCGCAGCGAGAACAAAGATATGTCACGAATCCCGGAGCCGGAGGACAAAAATCTGTCGAAGTGAGACTTTCGAGCGTCGCACGCCGTTTTTGTCCTTTGACTCTCAATCTTCCACGATTTCCCGCAGGACCCGGCAGGGGTTCCCGGCTGCGACCACACCTTCCGGGATGTCCCTGGTCACAACACTTCCCGCCCCAATGACGGAACGGGAACCGATGGTGACCCCCGGACAGAGAATCGCTCCGCCCCCCACCCACACGTCCGACCCGACGGTGATGGGCCCACCGAATTCCTGTTTCCGTCTCAACTCGGCCGACAGCGGATGTGTGGCGGTGTAGATCTGAACGGCGGGACCAAACAGCGTGTGATCCCCGATGGTGACGGGACAGACATCCAGAATCACACAGTTGAAATTGAAAAAGACTTTCTTGCCGAGGAGGATGTGAGCACCGTAATCACAGTAAAACGGAGGCTGCATCCAGACGGTGTCCCCTCCGCTGGCAAAGAGTTCGACCAGCAACTCCCGACGGCGATCCACCTCGTCTTCACCGGTCTGGTTGATCTCCCGGCACAGCTGTCTCGCCCGATTCCGCATTTCGACCAGCTGGGGATCCATCGGGTCGTAGAGCTCGCCCGCGAGCATTCGGTCACGTTCCCCTGACATGGTGATTCTCCGGCGTTTCTCAATGAGGCGAGTCTGACTCGAACCGATCTGCCGCTGCCGACCCTGCTATGCAGGCCCCAGATATTCAAAGCGGGCCACGTTCTTGCCGTCGACTTCCACCTGTTCCACGAACATCACCAGGGGACGCACCCACAGGCCCCGCTCACCGTACTCCGGACGATAGACCACCAGCTCCTCCAGGGTCTCGCTATGGCGGGCCACATCAACCACCAGATATTCGTTCCCCTTGTAGTGACGGTAACGTCCCCGCTTCAGATCAATACTCAGTTGCGAAGGGGTAAGTTCGGTTTTTTTCTTCAGCATCTCTTTTCCGGATCTTTCTGGGGTCTCGCGGCCGGGCGGCTTCCTCTTTGCCTGTTCCGGATCATCGCTTAAGATTGTCGTCTTGACCACCACGATGGATCTTGGCGGATCGCATGAACGTCTCTCCCCTGTTGCAGCACCTCGAACAGACCCGCATCACTCGCGGGCAGATCCGTGAATGGCAGCGCGAAATTCAGCGCACGCTCCTGACCGAGTCCCGTGTGATCGACGCTGCCAACTTCACGCAATTTCATCCCGCGGACCTGCAGCGTCTTTTCGACCTGTATGACAGTTACTTTTTCGCGGGCAATTGTCGTCAGCAGCTGGGAAAGACCCCGCTGAAGTTCCGCATCTCCAGCCGGATGACCTCCGCGGGAGGAAAGACGACCCGTTTTTCCCGTCGTTCTATGCCGAACGAGCGTTCTTACGAAATTACCATCTCATCGACGCTGCTGTTCCAGACATTTCGTGATGTGAAGCGAACGGTCCGTGTCACCGGGCTGGAGTGCCGCAGCCGGATTGAAGCACTCCAGCGGATCTTCGAACACGAACTGATCCATCTGATCGAGATGCTGGTGTGGGAGGATTCGAACTGCTCCGCCCAACGGTTCCAGTCGATCGCAGCCGAGAGATTCGGTCACACAGAACACCGGCACGCTCTGGTGACACCGCGGGAACGGGCCTCGACGCAGTTCGGCCTGAAGCCGGGGACCCGAGTGGCATTTCGAATGGACGGAACCGAGTACGTGGGGATCGTCAATCGCATCACCAAGCGGGCAACCGTACTGGTGGAGGATCCGCGTGGCCAGCCGTATTCCAACGGCCGTCGCTACTCGAAATTCTATGTGCCGTTCGAGTTGCTCCGTCGCGTGTCCTGAAGGAAATCCGATTTCGCCGGGGGTTTTCAGACTCTCCAGGAGCATCTGGAAAACGTCAATTCTCGCTGTTGCGTTGACCAACCATTGCGATCAGGTCAATATCACGCAGTCCGGTGATCGCACCTCAAAATCGTTTTGTTGGGCAACATCGCACCCAGACGTTCAGCAGGAAGAAGATTGAAGATGGCCGAAGGCACAATCAAGAAAATGACAGACAAGGGTTTTGGGTTCATCGACACCGGGAAGGGGAGCGACCTGTTCTTCCATTCTTCCAACCTGGACGGCGTTCGTTTCGAACAGCTCCATGAAGGACAGCGGGTCTCTTTCACAGAAGGCCGCGGCCCCAAGGGGCCACGTGCTGAAAACGTGAAGCCTGTTTAGTGCAGTGCGCTGAATCAGCATCAACAGCCGGCGAGAGCGCCGGCTGTTTTTATTCAGAGTCAAAGGACAAAAGCGGTGTGCGACGCTGGTATGCTGCACATCAAGAAGGTTTTGTCCCCCGGCTCTAGAGCGGTTTTGCAAAAGATCTATCGCGTTCCGCAGGCGATAATTTGGACTTTCATGCGATGAGAATACTGAATCGCCTGCACATGATAGACCAAACTGGTCTAAAGCGAATCTCACGAAGGTGTGGCGTTCCGGCGGCGATAAACACAGATTTCGAGCACTGAATTCCCCAGAATCGCCGCCACACTCCCCTGAGACAGGGGCTCTGAATCTCGTCCGTCCAGGAGACTGCATCCGTGTCCGGTGATTTCCCTTCCCCCGAGCCCCTTCGGCTGGATCAGTTTCTAAAGCTCACCGGCCTGACCGGCACAGGAGGCCAGGCGAAGATTCTGATTCAGGCGGGCGAGGTCAAAGTGAACGGCGAGATCGAACTGCGACGCCGACGCAAATTGAAAACGGGCGACGTCGTGGAACTCGACGGTGAGAGCTTCACTGTCGAGGATGCCTCTTCGCCGGATTAACATCTCTGTTTCATCGGCCAAAGACGTGCCGGAAGGTCTGCATCGTCTGAGCGGCTGCCTGCTCCGAATCCGGCCACGGAAAAGCTTCTGCGGAAACGTATCCCTGATAATCGATCTCGTGCAGCGCAGAAACCACGGGGCTGAAGTCGAGATGTCCGCATCCCGCTGGTCGACGGTTCGAATCGACGAAGTGCACGTGCCCGATGTACTTCCCCCCTGCTCGAAGACCGTCCGCGATCGATGTCTCTTCGATATTCATGTGAAACAGGTCTGCCAGCAGCAGGACATTTTCGATTCCTCGCTGCTGCAGGAAATCGACCCCTTCTTGCTGGGTGTTGCAGAGGTTGGTTTCATATCGATTCAGCGGTTCGTAGATCAGTGGTACGCCGTACTCGCTCGCAACCTGCCCCAGGATCTGCAGCGAGTCTGCCAGAAGATTCAGTGTGTTCACTTTGCCGATTTCCGGCTTCCAGCGTCCCTGCATCGATCCAATGATCGCCGGTGCACGGAATTCGCCGCCAAATCGAATCATCTTTTTGACGAACTCGATCGCTGCGGATCTCCGACCTTCATCCGGATCGCTCAGGCTCAGCTGATGAACCACCATTCCGGCTCCGGTCCCGACAGCTGCAACACCTTGTCCGGAAGACTTCAGCAGAGCGTGCAGTTCGGGGACAGGGACGGCATCGGGGCCAGGCAGAAAGAGCTCGACAGCGTCGAAGCCGAGTGCCTGTGACCGTTCGATCGCAGCAGGGAGATCATCCCAGTAAACGAACGGACCGCCTCGCGCTTCCTGAACCAGACTGACCGTCACTGCCGATTTGATCATGAACGGGCCCTGCATGTCTGTGTCGTTACGTGAGATGAAATCGTGTCAACAGTGTTCAAGACGCAGCGTTTAAGAACTGAATCCCCGCGTACATTGTGGCTGCACATTGAATGGCTTCGAGCATCTGCTCATTGCTGAGCCCGAGGTCTTTTCCTTTGGTGACGTGCCCGGAAGTACAGGGCTTGCAGGCATTGATATCGCTGATGACGATGTTAATCAGCTCGACCGTCTTATGGTCGAGGGACGTATTTGTGAACATATGCGCCCGCAGTCCGACTCCCATGCCGTCGAACAACGTCGAACCGCTCAGATCACGGAACTTAAAGAACGTGTTGTACATATAATTCGTCGCTGTGACAGCGAGAATCTCAGCCACCTGCTCAGCCGTCCATCCCAGGGACTGGCAGCGGGCGAAGAAGAAGTCGAGCCATGGCCCGCTCTTGCCGTGCGATGCGACTGCCAGTCCGATCGCTGCCTTCGACTTCGCATCCAAAGCTCCATCGGTATACACGAACTTCTTGAAGTTCATGTAGAAGTCCCGAAGGAATGGCTCCACATTGCCATAAATCAGGAAGGGGGCAGGAATCTCTTCACTGCCGAACATCTCCTGAACACGCGCGTACTGCTGGGCCACCTTCTCGGAAGCCTGAGCAACGGGAATTGGGAGCAATCGAGACAAGGGATTCTCCGATGTTCTGAAACACGGAAGTGCGCTTCAGATTTGCATGACTGACTGAACAGCAGTGTTCAGAAAACATCTTCACCACGGAGTCACTGAGAGACGGAGAGACTGAAACGACTTTCGTAAAGCCTTAGTCAGCTCCGTGCCTCTGTGTCTCCGTGGGAAATCAGCTGAGTGCGAGACTGCCGAGAGCGGCCTCGCAAACATCGACATTAGACCAAACCGGTTTAGTTCAGCGTCTTTTCGCCGGACTTCCAGTTGCATGGGCAGAGCTTGTCGGTCTGCAGCGCGTCCAGGACGCGGAGGACTTCATCCACATTGCGACCGACGCTCAGGTCGTGCACTGCCGACCAGCGGACGGTGCCGTTGGGATCGATCAGGAAAATACCTCGATAGGCGATCCCGGCATCTTCTTTCAGCACGCCGAAATCACGAGCGAGCTTGTGAGTCGTGTCGGCGAGCATGGGGTACTTGAGTTTCGCCAGATCCGCGTGGGAATCACACCACCCCTTGTGGGAGAAAACGCTGTCCGTGCTGGCGGTCAGAACAGCACAATCACGGTCTTCGAATTCACCCAGCTTGTCGTTGAAGGCAACGAGTTCCGTCGGGCAGACGAACGTGAAGTCGAGCGGGTAGAAGAACAGGCAGATCCACTTCCCTTTGTAGTCTTCCAGGCTCAGGTGCTTGAACTGGTCGTCTGTACCGTCTTTGGTGCGATCGTACGCCTGAAGGGAAAAATTGGGAGAGGGCTGGCCAACTTGTGCGCTCATGAGGCTGCTTTCTGGTATTTTGACTGGTTACGCGTGCGCGGAAATTTTCGCCGCCCCGAAGTATAGACGGCAGGATCGGTTGTTCAAGGAGTGGCCGGAACAGCCCTCTTCACGACCTCCCACATTTCCATCCGAGCCCCGATGAGCGAATCGGCAGACTCCAATCGACGTGAATTTCTCACCGGCAGAGCCGCCCAGCGGGCGCTGCGACATCGGGCGGATGAGATCACCGACGCCATTCTCGATGGGGAAGAGGCCAGAGTCCCTCCCAAGGGATCAGACACCGTTCGACTGGAGACGCGGGCCATGGCCTGTCAGTGGGCTGTGGTGATGAACCCCGGACTTCCCCGTCAGGTGATGGTCGCTTCAGACGCGTTGGACTTCGTCCACGATGTTGAAGATCAGCTCACCGTTTACAGAGACAACAGTGAAATCGCCCGCATCAACCGGCTGGCGGCCACCGCTCCGCAAGTCGTTGCTCCCGACCTGCTTGAGTTTCTGCTCCGCTGCCGGCAACTCTGGGAAGAGACCGACCAGGCCTTCGACCCAGCCATGGGAGCTTTGATCCGCATCTGGCGCGAGGCCCGCCAGAATTCCAGCGTCCCAGAGCAGGAGACGATCGATCAGGCACTCCGATGTACCGGGATGCAGCACGTCCATCTCGACTCCATCAACAGCTCGATTTCGTACGATGTGGCAGGGTTGAGCCTCGACTTCGGAGCGATCGGAAAGGGATACGCGGTCGATCGTGCGGCTCGACACCTGCAGTTTGAAGAGGTCGAGGATTTCATCGTGCATGGCGGGCACAGCAGCATGTACGGGCAGGGGAATCATGGAGGCCACATCGGATGGCCGGTCGGGATCAAGAACCCCCTGTTCACCGAGAAGCGATACGCGACAATCCTGCTGCGCAATCAGGGGATGGCGACCAGCGGGTCGAATGTCCAGTTTTTCAGGCACGGCGGGAAGCGATACGGACATATCGTCGATCCACGCAATGGATGGCCTGCACAGGGGTTACTGTCAGTCACCGTGCTTGCAGCTGACGCGGCGACCGCGGACGCACTGTCGACCGCATTCTACGTGATGGGACTCGACAAGGCCCGGCGGTATTGCGATGATCATCCGGACGTAGGGGCGATCCTGATCCCCCTGCCAGAGTATGGTCGAGAGCTCACGCCCATCGTCTGTAATCTGCCCGCGGAACAATTCTTCTTCGAGAAAGAAGAGTCCGTGGAGTCCTGAACGTGGACCCCCGTCTGTCGGCATTCCCCCATTGAGGCCGGTTCAGACGCTGGAACCCTCCCCGGATCCCGCCCCAGGCGACGACATTATAGAGTGCATTGAGGATATATCGTGAAAGACCTGCGCCGAGTCTCGGGAGTGGCCATTCTGTTGATCGTCCTGCTGCGAATGTCGATCGGATGGCAGTTTCTGTACGAAGGTCTGTGGAAACGGGCCACTCTCTCGACCCCGAATCCCTGGACGTCGGAAGGGTATCTGAAAAACGCTCAGGGACCGCTGCGGAACTACTTCCGAGACATGACCGGCGACCCGGATGACCTGAAGTGGCTCGACTATTCCGAAATGAGTCGCCGCTGGTACGCCTGGCGGGACCGCTTCGCAAAGCACTACAAGCTCGATGAAAAGCAGCTGCAGGAACTGAACCGGAAGCTGGATGGATCCGAGGAAGAAGACACTGCCCCGGATGCCCTCCCTCCCACACGCAAGCTCAGCCAGAAACTGGCCGAACTCCCGCAATCGGTCACTGACCCGAAAAAGCTGGAGCCAGCATTCAAGTACGACGGGGAGGCAAAAGTCCTGACCGCTGTTCTTCCTGTTCTTCCAAGCGAAGAGGCTGCCGCACTTTCCCTGGTGGACGTCGAACGCAAACCAGATGGGACGTTTGTCAAGAAATCCGATCCCGAGCAGAAAGCGGATCAGACTGAGGCGAACTTCTACGCGGCTGTCGTGAAACTGGCTTCGGATTCGCGACAACTCTCTTTCCGACACCAGCTCGCTGGAGCGCTACGAGGGAACCCTGAGAATGCCGGGGTTTCCGGAGCAACCAATGACAAAGGCTCCATCGACATCGTCATGGGAACAACTCTTCCTGAGGATGCTGGCGAGAAGAAGCACGTTGTCCGGTACGGTAAGATTCAGGAATACAAGGATCTGGTCGAAGACTACAACAGAGCGATCGACAAAGCCGCGATGGACTACCAGTACGATCACGCTGCCATGCTGGGCAAAAAACTGGCGATCATGCGCAGCGAACTCGTCGGCCCGATCAAATCCCTGGAAAATTCCCTGAAGGACGCTGCAATCAAGCTGCTCACGCCCGAACAGCTGAAGTCCGGAGCAGCCCCGGCTGAAGAAACGCCGCTTGCCAAGTCCGACCGGCAGGTGATGTGGGGACTGATCATTCTCGGATCACTGTTGATCATCGGATTCTTCACGCGACTGGCCGCTCTCGGCGGCGCGGTCCTCCTGATGATGTTCTATCTCGTGATGCCCCCCTGGCCGGGCGTCCCCCCGGTCCCCGGCCCGGAACACAGCTTCATCGTCAACAAGAATCTGATCGAATGCATCGCGCTGCTGGCGATTGCAGCTCTTCCCACCGGCACATGGTTCGGACTCGATGCCCTCTTCTACACCCTGTTTCGTAGAAGCAAAAAGCACCCGGCAAAGGCTTGATCACGCAGAACTGAATTGCGATCGCCACGCACAGTCAGTCTGTGGCGAAGCGACTGCAGTTCAAAGATTTCACGCCCCCCCATAAGCCCGGCGAAAGCATTCGCCGGGACCCCGTCATAGTGACTTTCGACAGACGGTTAAGGACGATGATCCCCAGCGGGGTCGGAGGCTTCCTTCCGCCGCGCCCGCCATGCCAGGTAGGCTGGAACGAGAATTGGGCGGACGATCATGGTGTCGAGCAGCACGCCGAACGCCAGCGAAAATCCCAGCTGATTCATGCGTGCCAGTTCACCTCCCACCACCAGCGAGCAGAACGTTCCGGCCATGATCAGTCCGCAGCTGGTGATGATCGACGCCGTCTGCACGATGGCGTGTTTGACGCTGCCGACCGGTCCATGATTCTCGCGCTCTTCGTGGACACGCGTGACAAGGAAGATGTTGTAATCCTGCCCGACCGCCACGAGGATCGTGAACAGGAACGTCGGCACGGTCCAGTCGAGTCCACCGAAATCATCCGGGTCCAGCGCCAGGAACACCAGGTACGCCACTCCCAGAGTGCAGAGGAAGCTGAAAATCACAGTTGCCATCAGGTAGACGCTGTCCGCCGGGCTGCGAATGAGAATCAGCAGCACGACAAACACTGCCAGAGTCACCAGCACGATGATGCGGACGCGGTCCGAACCGGCGATCACCTGCAGGTCGCGGATGCTGGCAGTCGATCCGATCAGATAGAATTTGCCCTGCTTGAGTTGCTCGGGCATGTTGGCCTCCAGATAGGACTGAAGGGACCTGATCTTGTCGATGCTGTGCCGGGAAAACGGATCCCCATCCAGCACCAGATCGACTCGCGTGACATGGCTGCCGGTCTCGGTCTTGCCGCCGAGATAGTATTCCGCTGCTCCGGTTCGCTGAGCATTTCTGCGAACGATCCGCCCCAGCACGCCGCTGGCCTGGGGAGCCTGAGCGAACTCATGATGCTCACCCAGCGGACGGACGACGCTGCGAATGTCATCGATATGCAGTTCCCGTTGATTCTTGCGAAGGTCGTCCGTTAGTTCACGAATCAGCGACTGTCCCGCGCTGCTGCCGAAATCAATGTCAGGTTGCTCGATCACCAGCGTGGTCGGTCCGGTGAGTCCTTTGGAAAAGTAATGTGAAACCAGCTCGGTTCCGACGACGCTGGGAACGTTGTTTCGCAATTCGCCAATCAACCCGTAGCTGACGTGGTCATAACACCACCATCCGACAATGGAGAACGGGAGCATGCACAGCACTGTCCCGACCCAGGCACGGACAGGATACCGCGTGATTCGATCCGCCAGCGTTTCCCAGAATTTGTGTGATTCAGAATGGAACGTGATTCGACGGATGAACTGGCTGAACGGTCCCACCTTCTGCGTGCGGAACTCGACCCCGTGCTGCGGCATCTCGGGCCAGAACGTGTATCGCCCCATGACGCGAAGAATGGCTGGGGTGAAGGTCATTGCAGCGCACCAGATCACGAACAGGCTGAACGCGATGCTGATCCCCGCCTGATGAAACTTGCCGAACGTCGCAAAGATCATCATTCCAATTCCGAAGATGACCGTTCCGGCCGCGGCCGTCACAGCGGGCCCGACCCCTTCCATCGTGCGTGTGACCGCTTCTTCCACAGTTCCGCGTCTCTGGATTTCCTCATGGAATCTGGAAGTCAGAAACATGGAGAAGTCGACCCCGGCTCCGTAGGCCACCACCACCGTGTAAACCTGAATCCCCTCGAACATCCCGATCCACTTCGCCTGAGCCGCCGCAGCCAGCAGGCTCATGGAAACCTCCAGCGCCACCGTCAACGTCGCCAACGGGACGAGCACCGGAAGTGGAGCCCGGTAAACCATGAACAGCAGGACCACAATCAGGATCAGCGTCCAGTTCTTCACAGCATCGGCACTGCGTTCCTGTGCCTCGCCCATGTCCCGACCGACCAGAGCACTTCCGCTGTAGGCGTATTTCAGGTCTTTGGGGAACAGTCCTTCCTTCTCCAGGGACTTCATCACCTCTTCGACAGCAGCCACCGGTCGGCGGATCTCCTGCCCCATGAAGTCCATATTCAGATCGACGATCACCAGGGCTGCCTGATCGTCCCGACTGATCAACAGCTTACCGATCTCCCGGCTGCCGGGGGTGCGAACACTTGTGATCTCCGGATAGGTGACCGCCTGCTTTTGATCCGCCTCAGCTTTCTCCGCAGCCTGTTCGGGAGTGTTCTCGCTTAATTCGCGGTCTTCCGCAGTCGGCGGCATCAAGCTCTGCAGACGCGGTTTCAGAACGTCTTCAATGAACGTGAAATCTTCGGTAGTCATCTTCTGGTCATTGTTGCTCGCCAGCACAATGACAATGCTGCTCCCCAGGAGGTCTTTCGGGAACGCCTGCTGAAAGAGCTTTTCTCCCAGGCGCGTGGGCGCGGAGTCGGGCAGGAAGTTGAATTCGCCCGGCTCAGTCACCGACTTGACCGGGGGCGTCGTGTTTCGCAGCACAACCACCGCAGCCACCCAGAAAAGCAGAACCCACAGCCAGTTTCGCGAAACGAAATGCCCCAGTCGCCCATACATCTGAATCAATTCTCGCTGAAGTGGTCGAACAAGATTGGTGTGAACGGACCGGCGCAGCCCCGCGACGATCAATGCTGCCCGTGAAGCCAGCTTTCAAATTCCCGTTAGTGTGACAACTTTTTGCAGGATGCCAATGGGGAGAGTGCGTGCAAGTCGTTTGAGCGTCAAGAAAACCGGCAATGATCTGGCTGGCTTGCGACCATTTCGGCACGTCGCGGGACTGCGCCGGAAGCTGGGGAATCTGGGGAACCCGAAACTCGTCCGCATCAAACACGAGAAGCCGAGTGATCTCTCAGGTCACCCGGCTTCTCTATGTGATTCACGATGTGAAAATCGACAGGAGGTGCCCTTTCTCAAGGGGCGGTGGACTCCTCAATTCGACCTGCGACTTTCGTCGGCAGGCTCTCAATCACCGGAAAACCCTTTATGCAGTCCCCGTGCCGAGGCACCCTGAGACGGAGACAGTTGTCGCTCGTAAGATCCGTCCTAGAAATATTTTGAGAGAATTTTCAAGAAAGTTGATCCACCTCAGGGCCCTCGTCGTTGCTGTAAAAAATGCAAAGCAAACCAGCACCCGTTTGAAAGATCTACCAAGAAACGAGCCTCGTGCGCGACAACCTCGGACCGGGCAGGAGGGGAAGAAAAACGATTCTCGCCTTCGCTTCCGTTCCCTGGAGATGGACGAAATACTTCCTGAGTCGCTGGTGTCTCCGGAATTGAATGTCAGCACGAGATCGAAACCGCACCTCCCTCAAGATTGGGTCAGTTCATGCGCAATATGCCTCGTCTGGTTTCAATGGCGGTGCTGCTCCTGTTCATCGTGATTCTGGGGATGACCTTTTTCCGGGTCGTGGCTCCCTTCGCCCTCCCCCTCTTCCTGGCGGCCATGACCGCCATCGTCTGCCAGCCGGTTTACCGGTACTTCCTCCGTCGCACGAAAAACAACGTTCCACTGGCAGCGGGACTGACAACTCTGGGGGTTCTTGCAACCGGATTGGTGCCGCTGCTCCTCGGGGTGCTGATCTCTTCGCTGCAGCTCTACACCTTCGCCTCGCAGCTGGATCAGGAATCTGTCAAACCAGTGGTCAATAACGTCGTCCATTGGACTGTCGACCATGCCAACCGCTACCTGCCTGAAGAGAATCAATTGAAGGTGGCAGAGGTCGCCCAGAACTTTTCCGCCTGGCTGCGCACGTCGCTGACGGAAATTGGCGACAAGTCACTGGGGAATGCAGCGGGGACGACCATCGGGATGCTGAAGGGGGCTGCCGGTTTCGTCGTCAAACTGGCGATCGGCCTGATCATGTTCTCGATCGCTCTGTATTACTTCTTCGCGGATGGAACCAAGCTGATCGCCGCAGGAGAATCACTCGTCCCGGTCAATATCGATTATCAGCGGGAGATGCTCGATGAGTTCAGCAAGGTGGTGCGATCGGTCGTGATCGCGACATTCCTCGCTGCCCTGTCGCAAGGACTGGCCACCACCCTGGCCATCGGAGTGCTGGGGTTTCACCATCTCGTGGCATTATTCGCGCTGGCAACCTTCGGAGCCCTGATCCCGCTGATGGGGACCTGGCTCGTCTGGATGCCGTGTGCGATCTGGCTGTACTCACATGGCAGCCCCGTTCAAGCGACAATCCTTGTTCTTTACTGCATCATCTTTGTCGGCCTCATCGACAACCTGATTCGCACCTATGTTCTGAATTCCAACACCAAGCTGCATCCGCTGCTTGCCTTCATCAGCGTGCTGGGGGGAATTGAAGCGATGGGGCTGTGGGGAGTTTTCATCGGCCCGATTGTCGCCTGCTGCCTGCACGCACTCGTAAAAATCTTTAATGTCGAACTCCGTCAGCTCTCGCGCGATCGCTTTCAGTTGGATTCGACACCGGTCCCCGCGCTGGCAGGTGTCGACACCCCCATTGCTTCAATTTCCGAAGATCCTTCAGGGGGAGTGCCGAAGACTCCCGCTGCCGTTTCAGCAATCAGCGGTGATTCCCCCAGCGAGTGACAGGCCCGTTTCAGCACGATGAACAAGCCCGACGAAATCAAGTCGCGATTACAGGTGAATCTGGCGCAGCTGCACAGCCGGATCGCGGCAGCCTGTGCCATGGCGGGGCGAGACGCCACGTCCGTGCAGCTGGTCGCTGTCACCAAAACGGCCACGGTCCCTATCATCGAGTCACTCATTCAGTGTGGTGAAAAGCATCTGGGAGAGAATCGACCGCAACAACTCATCGAACGTGCCCGGAGTCTCGTCACCTCCTCCGATCTGCAGTGGCATCTGATCGGTCAGTTGCAAGCCAACAAAATCCGCAGCGTCCTGCCCCACGTCACACTGATTCATTCCGTCGACTCCCTGAAACTGCTGCAGCGAATCGGGAGAATCGCTTCAGAGCTGCAACTCTTCCCGAGGGTCCTGTTACAGGTCAACATCTCCGGGGAAGAATCCAAGAGCGGCTTCAGTGCGGATCAGTTGAGAACTCAGTGGGAAGAACTATGCGAAGTCGAATCGGTCCAGCTTGCGGGACTGATGACCATGGCTCCCCTGACGGAAGAGACTGACGTCATCCGTCAAACTTTTCGAGGGCTCCGGGAGTTGCGGGACGAACTTCAAGCGAACGGTTCAAACGTCGAACTTCGAGAACTTTCCATGGGGATGAGTCACGATTTTGAGATCGCGATTGAAGAAGGGGCAACCCTGATTCGCGTGGGGAGTCTGATCTTTGAAGGGTGCCTCCCCTCATGATTCCCGTGGACCTGAAGTCGACTCCTCAGGGGATTCTCCTGCCGGTACACGTGCACGCCGGAGCCAGGCGGAACCAGATTCACGGTGTGCATGACGGGCGGCTGAAAATCTCTGTCACACAGGTGGCAGAGCAGGGCAAAGCAAACCTGGAGATTCAGCGATTGCTGGCGGAATCTTTAGGGATCGCCAAAGCTCAGGTGGAACTGCAATCCGGGAAGACATCATCCCGAAAGGTCTTTCGCCTGACAGGCATTTCACTCCCCCAGCTCGAGCAATGCATCGTGAAAGTGATCGACGGGGGGAAGTCCTCCATGGACCACCATCAGCCGTAGGCTGTAGAAGACGACGATCGCGATGACAACGGTGCTGCCATTCAAAAGCCAGCGCGCGGTGCGGGGCTTTTCGAGGACGACAATCTGGGCGATCCCGCAGACCAGAGTGACCAGTGCCAGCTTGTAGAAGAGAAGTCCCCGGACGGGCCCCCACCCTTCCAGGAACCAGTTGGCAATCGGATTGTGCTCCTTAGCAATGTGCAGATAGAGCAAATAGTACGTCGCGAAGTAGTCGAGCACATTCATCAGGATGAAAGCACTCGTCTCGGTCTCCAGCGGAAGCTGATTCCGAAACAATCTGTAGAGCAGCGATTTCCGAGACGTATCGGTTTTGGGCTCGCTGGGACTCGAAACCATGGGATCGCTCACGACAGATTGGTCCGGGTAATGAAGGAATTCTGACTGAATTTTAGGGGACGTCCGCCTGAAATGGGGAGGCCTGAGTGAGCGGGATCCCCAGACTGACGAAAAAGGCGATGAAATTTGCGTGGAACCCTGAAGTCGACAGGCTCTCAGCGTCCCGCCAGACATGAATCTTTACGCATTTGACACAACGCAGGAGACTTGCGACACTGTTCTGTTCGCCGCATGGCGAAGCTGCGCTCAGTGGAGGGCGGCATTTTCACGGTTTGACGGCATTTTTGATTGTTTAAGGAACCGGAATGGCTTCCAAGCGTCTTCTGGACAAGCGGCGGGAACACGAGGCAGCCGAGAAACAGGGCAAGGTCAAGGCGACCAAGAAAACCACTGCGAAGAAGGGGTCGAAGTCGACTACCGTTCGCAAGCGCAAAGTCAAGGCACCAGAGAGGAAGCGACTGCTCTGGGGTGTCTTCAGCGGCACCCTGAAAGAAGAAGGCCGGTTCCCCTGGAACGAGCGAGAGAAGGCCGAAGAAAAGCTCGCGCTCCTCCGCTCCAAGAGCAAGAAACTCTATTTCATTCAGCCGATCAAAGAATCGATCTCCGATTCCGTCCGATCACCGGAAGATGTCGCCGCACCGGTGGACGATGAAGAACTTCTCGACGATGAAGTCGCCCTCGACGATGACAATGAGGACGACATCGATGACGTGGAAGACGACGACAGCGAAGAAGAATAGTCGCTGCCCACAAGCGTCAACCTGCGAATGACATTGCCCCGCTCTCACGCGGGGCAATTTTTTGATCTGCCACTCCGCAATTGCCTTAGAGCTTGACGTCGTCCACTTCCATGCCGAGTTGACGCATCTTCCGGTAGAGATTCGAGCGATGCAGCCCAAGGAATTCGGCAGCGTCACTCATGTTCCCCTGCATCCGCTTCACAGCACGCTTGATGTATTCAATCTGAAAACTGGCGGTGGCTTCACCGAGCCCAACTCCGTCAGCCAGGTCTTCAAATGCGTTCCGCTTTGGACTGAGAATGAACGCGAGGTCGTCCATCTCAACGCGATCGCCGGATGCGAGGAACGCCACACGTTCCATCAGGTTTCGCAGCTCGCGAACATTCCCGGGCCAGTTGTGCATCTGCAGCCGCTTCTCTGCGTCTTGCGAAATCGACAGCGGTTTCCGTTTCGCGTCTCTGCAAAACTTCTCCAGAAAGAAACGGGCCAGAGGCAGGATGTCTTCCGGGCGGTCTCGCAGTGGTGGAATTTCCAGTGTGACGACACTCAGTCGGTAATAGAGATCCTGCCGGAACTTCTTGTCCCGGACCAGATCGACGAGATTGGCGTTTGTAGCCGCCAGCACCCGGACGTTCACGGGAATCGTCTGGGTTCCGCCCACCCGCGTAATCACCTTCTGTTCCAGAACGCGCAACAGCTTCGCCTGTCCTCCCAGGCTCATGTCCCCCACTTCATCCAGAAACAGCGTCCCTCCTTCAGCGAGCTCGAACTTACCGACATGCATGGCATGGGCGTCGGTGAAGGCCCCTTTCTCGTGTCCGAACAGTTCGCTTTCCAGCAACGTCTCGGTCAGGGCCGCGCAGTTGACGGCAATGAAGGGACGTGCCGCCCGTGGTCCCTGGCGATGCAGCGAAGTCGCAGCGACTTCTTTCCCGGTCCCGCTTTCACCAAGAATCAGGACAGGAAGGTCAGTGGCAGCCAGCCGGTCGATGGTGCCACGCAGCCCCGTCATGGCGGGGCTGTCTCCCACAATGCGGATTCGGTCTGAGACCTGTTCCGACAGCTGGCGGTTACTGCGATCCAGAAATTCGAGTTCACGCGTGTTGGTGATCGCTGTCGATGCCTGAATGCCGAAGTCTTCCAGCGCTGTCTGATCCTCTGCGGTGAAATCTCCGCCGATCTTATTGATCAATTCGAAGGCGCCGATGCAGTTCCGGTCGGCATCAAACAGGGGCACGCACAGCAGGTTTCGTGTTTTATACCCAGACTTTTTATCGACACTCTGATCGAACCTCGCATCGCTGTAGGCATCATCGACAATCAGTGCTTTGCGTCCGTGCAGGACGTCTCCGACGATCCCTTTGTTGTCCGGAAGGTACAGCCGCCCCCCTTCAACCCCCAGTGCTGGACAGGCGATGAGCTGATGTTGCTCACGATCCCAGATGAAAATACTGGCCCGATCCGAGGAAAGAAGGCGGCTCGCTTCCTCTGCGATGCGTTCCAGCAACCGTTGCGTTTCTTTCTCACCAGCGAACGACCGTGCCAGTTCGAGGGTCGCGCGCAGTCGATCGACATGTCGCTGTGTCGACTTCACCTGGAGGAGCTGGTCGACACGTCTTCCGACGACCCGCCCGACGGCCAGTGCTTCATCCAACTGGTCGGATGAAAGGCGTGGTCCGGCCAGCATCAGAACGTGTTGTTCGCGAGACGGGACGGGCACGAGCAGCACCGGACCGTGTGTGCGATCATTGATGAACACAGCTGCATCTCGGTCGATCACGTTTCCCAGCAACACTTTCGGAAGAGCGCCCTCCCATTCACCACGGGCAGCGACGACCTTCCATTCGTTCGTTCGGGCGACGAGGAGGCAATTCGGAACGCCAAACTCCGCAGCCACGTCGGTCAGGATCGAGGAGATCTCCTGAGTACTGAGAATTCGATCGCAAAGTCGGATCAGCGACGCTGCTGGAGAGGTCCGTTGCAGCCAAGGAAGTTCGCTCCAGGTCATCCAGCGAGGTTCTTCCATACCTGGCTCCTTCATCACGATGGCGTCACTCAAAAGCAACCAGAACCATTTTTGATGGCGCTGGTTTGTGAGGGCTGATTGTTTTCGATCAGGTTTTTGACGTCAAGCGGACGACAGCCGTCAAACAAAAAGATTCGAAAATCGATCGTTCAACCCTTCATCCGGGAGGCGACCATCCAGGTGGCGAAGGCAGCGGCAGCCGTTTCCACCCGCAACACAAAGGGTGACAAGGAGATCGAACGGCTGTTCCAAGTTTGCAACAATTCCATTTCCTCTGCTGTCAGCCCTCCTTCCGGGCCAATCACCGCCACCCATTGCTTCCGGGAGCAATCCTCGTTCGGCGAATGAGTTGCGATTGCCGGGGCTCCGGGCGAGCCGACCCACACGGCTGCGTTCGACACCTCCACCCGCCGATCGAGTTGGGTGAGCGGACATAACTCTTCGATGATCAGGAGGCGGTTCCGACCAGACTGTTTACACGCAGCGATGACCGTCTGCTCCCCCTTGTGCAACTTCTGATCACTCGGTTTGACGACGCTGCGAGTGGTCGTGATCGGAATCAACCGGTCCACCCCAAGTTCCGTCACCTTTTCGATCATCCACGCCAGACGATCCCCCTTCGGAGCAGCGACAGCCAGAACGATCTCACAAGCAGGCAGCGGCGTGTTTGTTCGCGCTGAATCGACCTTCAGCGTGACAGTTCGTTTGCCGACAGCTTCGACGATGGCAGTTGCTGATGTTCCGCGACCGTCAAAGATTTCAATCTGGTCCCCCGGCGAGGCTCGCAGGACCCGCCCCAGATGGTGAGCTTCCGGTCCATCGAGTTTGAGTCGGTCCGACCAGACTTCGGGAACATAGAAACGATCGGGCATGGGAATGCATTACCTGACGGGAATGAATCGGGAGGATTGACGGGGCGACTGGACATGCACATTCTAAAGGAGTGAGTGACACCGAATGCAGGCGACTCGCAAGTTTTTTCCCGTGGGAACCCAGATTGATCTTCGCCTGCACGTTTCGGGAACCCCAGTCGAAAGAGATTCACGGATGATCCTCTCCAGTGAGAGGGCGAGTTCATCGCGGGCAGTTGGTTAGTTGAAGGATCAGGGATGCAGTCGGCGGATCAGTCTGGAATCGCTTTGCCATCATTGGCGTTTTCGCAAGGTGAGATCCTGCGATTTCATGAACTGGGATATGCGATTCTGCGGAACGTCTGCGAGCCGCATCTGGTCGAGCGGATGATCGAGGTCACCCGGTTCGGGCTCGAGAATCTCGTTGAACCCATCGAGTTTGAAGCGGACCTGAAATACCCCGGCGCTCCTGATTCCACTGCTGCAGCGGGGGGAAAAACAGTCCGGAGACTCAAACAGGCGCTCAGCCGGGATTATGTCTTCACCGAATGGGTTCAGCACCCGGCCATTGTTCTCCGGCTGCGGCAATTGCTGGGCTCGCAGATTGTCTGCCCGCTCGCCCATCACAACTGCATCATGACGAAGGAACCCCGCTTCAGCAGCGATACGGGGTGGCATCAGGATTTGCGTTACTGGTCGTTTGCACGGCCCGATCTCATCAGCGTCTGGCTGGCCCTGGGACCAGAGCGCAAGGAAAACGGCTGCCTGCAGCTGATTCCCGGCTCCCATCGGCAGACCTATCCTGCCAGTTCGTTCGACAAGGAGCTGTTCTTTCGAAGCGATCTGCCGGAAAATGAAGAAGTCCTGCAAAACCGGGTGCTGGCGGAGCTGAACCCCGGTGATGTGCTGTTCTTCCACGCCAAGACGCTGCACGCAGCGACGCGAAACTACAGTTCTCTGACCAAGTACTCGGTCGTTTTCACGTTCCGCGCGATCGACAATCCGCCCACACCGGGGAGCCGTTCAGAGGCATCCCCGGAGATGCTGCTGCATTGAAAATCTGCGATCGACATTCAGCAGAGTGCGAAAATTTTTAAGAAGTCGAACTGTCGTCTTAGAGAAGTTCCAGCGTCGGCAGGCTGGGGTTCTCCAAAATCTCGCGAGCAATCTGCATGGCAACGTTGCTCGCGATTTCCATGAGAGGTTCGCGCACAGGACTGTCTGCAGCGAACAGCGCTGAGATTTTTCCTTCATCCCCTTTGATCCGGATGATGGAGTTCGAAGGGAGCTCTCCCAGGAACGCAACTCCCATCGCTTCCGCTTTTTCCTTTGCTCCACCACGACCGAAGACTTCTCCGGTCATGTTTTCCACCATGCCGAGAATTGGAATCTTGACGGTGTTGAACATGGTGATCGCCTTGCCGGCATCCAGCAGAGCAACTTTCTGCGGGGTGCAGACAACGACCGATCCTGCGAGGGAAACCATCTGGGAAAGGGTCAAGGCGACATCTCCCGTTCCGGGGGGCATGTCGATCACCAGATAGTCGAGTTCACCCCAGTCGGTCTGCTGGAGGAACTGGCTGAGGGCTTTGTGCAGCATCGGCCCGCGCCAGATGACGGCCTGATCGGGCTCGACCATGAATCCCATCGAAATCAGCTTGATGCCGTCGACTTCAATCGGCTCGATGCGCTCGAACTGCCGACCATCCGCCGTCTGATACTGTTTGATGGCCGGTTGCCCGGTGACCCCGACCAGATGCGGGATGCTGGGACCGTAGACATCAGCGTCCATCAGGCCGACTGTGGCCCCCCATTCTTTGAGGCCGTAGGCCAGACTCGCAGCGACAGTGGACTTTCCGACCCCCCCCTTGCCGCTTCCCACAGCGATGATGTTTTTAACCTTCAGCCCGATGTTTCCTCCGGACTGCTTCCCTTTGACGATCGACTTGAATTGGACGTCGGTCGTCTTCATCCCGGTGATCATGGTTTTGACTGCGGTCTGGATCAGCAGCGTCAACATGTCCCGGGAGGGATACGCGGGTGTTGGCAGCTCCACAACGACAGTGGCAGCATCCCCCGAAACGGAAACTGACGAGATCATCTTGAGTTTTGACAGCGGAAGCTGCAGGACTGGCTCGACAATCGACCCTAAAACGTCACGAATTTCCGTTTCAACGGACATGGGAATCCTCATTCACTGCAAAAGCGTACAGATTCAGTTGAGCGGCCCGTTCGACAGTCGGCAGGGAGCCGAAGCAATACGGGGCTGGAGCGTTCCGGCATTGGCTGCCCAACGTCAGATCCGACTCTATTTCAGCTGCCAGTGAAACGCCAGCCAGCTGATGGACTTCCGTTTCCAATCTTTCCGATTCCGTGGGAACTCGCAGGGCATGAAATATTGGAGAAACTTGTGTGGACACCGCAGGATTTCAAGCATAAAATTGTTCACGTATGTTTCTGCAACCAACACATTCACTGCAGAGGCATCGAAAAGTTCGTGCCGCACTGTGCCCTCCCGATTTGAGCTGAGCGATGAGCACTGAGTCCTCAGCCTCCCGTCACCAGGCTTCTCGCCGCGGTGGTGCCTTTGGGTTGTTTTGCCTGATCACTCGCCGTCGTCGTTGAGTTGATGCATTCTTCAAGATTCGCGCGGGATCACGATTCCAGCGTCGAATTTCCTGGCCGGAAAACGCGGTAAGAGATTCGAAGGTCTTTCCTCAGTCCATATGTCTCCCCTTCAACGGATCGGACGACATCGGTGTGAGTTGAAATCCAGGCAATCATCAGGAACGCGAATTACATGTTTCTTCATTGTGCCGTCTCGCAGTTTCAAATTCGATTAAATCATTTCGGGGGGCTCGTCGCCTTCATGTTTTTTTCCTCAGCCGGGCTGGTTCTTCCAGCACACGGGGACGAAAAGAAACTGGAGTACAATCGGGACATTCGCCCCATCCTGTCCGATGCCTGTTTTGCCTGCCATGGCCCCGACAGTGCCTCGCGGAAGGGGGGATTGCGGCTCGACCAGCGGGACGCAGCCATCGAAATGTCTGCAATTGATCCCGGGCATCCGGAACTCAGTGAGTTGATCACCCGGATCCTCTCGAGCGATCCCGAGCAGGTCATGCCTCCTCCGGAAACGAAGAAGACGCTGACGGCCGAGCAGAAGGACATTCTCAGTCGCTGGGTGAAGGAAGGGGCTGAATACCAGTTGCACTGGTCATTCATTCCCCCGACAAAACCTGTGCCGCCGACGGTGAAACACACCGAACAGGTCCGGAACCCGATTGATCAGTTTGTTCTGGCCCGCCTGGAAGAGGCGAACCTGACAATGGAACCGGAGGCGGATCGGCGGACACTCGCAAGACGGGTCAGCCTCGATCTAACAGGCTTGCCGCCCACCCCCGAAGTAGTCGAGGCGTTCGTACAGGATCAGTCTCCCAATGCTTACGAACTGCTCGTTGACAAGTTACTCGAGTCGGCAGCGTGGGGCGAACACCGTGGTCGTTACTGGCTGGATTATGCCCGTTACGCGGACACCCACGGGATCCACTTCGACAACTATCGTGAGATGTGGTCTTACCGGGACTGGGTGATCGACGCCTTTAATCAGAATATGCCGTTCAGTCAGTTCACGATTGAAAATCTGGCTGGGGACCTGCTGCCCGATGCCACGCTGGATCAGAAGATCGCCTCGGGCTTCAATCGCTGCAACATGACAACGAATGAAGGGGGTTTGATCGACGAAGAATATCTGGTGCTGTATACGCGCGATCGGACTGACACGACCGCACAGGTCTGGCTGGGACTGACGGCGGGGTGCGCCGTCTGTCACTCGCACAAGTTCGATCCGCTCAGCCAGAAAGAGTTCTATGAACTCGCTGCCTTCTTCAATAACACGACGCAGTCGGCTCGCGACGGCAATATTAAGGACACCCCACCGGTCATGGTGGTACCGCGGGATGAAGAGCGGGATCGCTGGGTCACGGCGAATGCCGAAGTTGTCGTGGCTAGGGCCGATGTCGAGAAACGCCGCGCGGAAGCACGAGCTGAATTCGATGTCTGGGTCGCCGGCGCGTCTCCGGAGTACTTCGAAAAAGAGATCCCCGTCCTCGATCTGGTGTTTCAGGCTGCTCTGAATCAACAGGGGTCATTCACGAATGTTTCGGTGAATGATGAGTTGCGCGAAGTTGCCGTCTCGCCAGACACGCAATGGGTAGACGGGAAACTTGGGTCTCAGGCCCCCCAGGTTTCCAAGGTTGGCATCACGACATTGCCGGATGTGGGTGATTTTCAGGCTGACCAGCCATTTACCTGTTCGGCCTGGATCAAGGCTCCGGCAGTGGACATCTCGGGAGCGATCGTTGCCCGTATGGATCCCGTTAACGGCCATCGGGGTTGGGACCTGTGGATTGAAAACCGCCGCGTCGGCACACACCTGATCGACCGCTGGAGCGACAACGCTCTGAAGGTCGTGAGCACTGAACAGATTCCTGCGGACACATGGGTTCATGTTGCCTTTACCTACCAGGGAAATCGGTCCGCTGACGGAGTTGAGATCTATATCAACGGGCAACTGCAGAAGAAGAATCCTGCTAATAATAATCTAAAAGGGGATATCCGGACCGATGTCCCGTTCTACGTCGGCCAGCGGCACAATGCTTCCGCCCCGTCCGGTGTGGCAATCAATGATGTGCGGATTTATAACCGGGCTCTCAATGCCCGTGAGGCCCTCGCGCTGGCCAAATTTGTCGTCCTTGCTTCGACGTTGAGAAAACCCGTTGACCAGCGGACTCCGGACGAACTGAACGATCTGTTTAACTGGTGGCTGACCACGGAAGACAAACAATTTCAGAACGCCACCGCACGGGTGACCGAACTCGAAAAGGAGGTCACAGCGATCAAGTCCCGGGGAACCATCGCCCATGTGATGCAGGAAAAGTCGGAAGAGGCGGTCGCTTACATCCTGAATCGGGGTGAGTATGACCAGCGTCTCGATCAGGTGAAACCAGCCACTCCGGAAGTTCTCCCTCCGTTTCCGGATCATCTGCCCCGTAACCGCCTGGGTTTCGCACAGTGGCTGATCCTTCCCGAACAGCCGCTCACATCCCGGGTCACCGTGAATCGGTTCTGGCAGGAGGTGTTTGGAGTCGGTCTGGTCAAGACGTCAGGCGACTTTGGTGTGATGGGTGAGATCCCGGAGAACCAGGAGCTTCTCGACTGGCTGGCGGTCGACTTCGTGGAATCCGGATGGGACGTGAAGCGTCTTTTCAAACTGATCGTGATGTCCGGAGCGTACCGGCAGTCGGCAGTGATCACCGCTCAAAAGCGAGAGATCGACCCGGACAATCGGATGATCTCGCGAGGGCCCCGCTTCCGGATGGATGCAGAAATGGTCCGCGATTACGCTCTGGCAGCCAGCGGTGAACTGACTCAGATGATTGGCGGTCCCAGCCTCAAACCTTACCAGCCGGGCGGGATCTGGGATGTGGTCGGAATGCCTGGAAGCACTACACGCGATTACGTCCGGGACAAAGGCCCGGATCTGTATCGACGCAGTCTGTACACCTTCGTCAAACGGATGGCCCCGCCGGTCTCGCTGGAGATCTTTAACGCCCCCAATCGCGAATTCTGTGTGGTCCGCCGAGAACGGACAAACACTCCTCTTCAGGCCCTGGTCACTCTGAATGATGAGCAATTCGTCGAGGCGGCGCGGACCATGGCGCAGCGGGCGATCTTGCGTCACAAAGAGCCTGCAGCCCGCCTGTCCGACATCAGCAATCATCTTCTCTGCCGGGAGTTTCAGCCGAAAGAATCTGAAGTCGTACTCGCGTCGCTGGAAGGCCTGAAGACCTACTACGACGCCCATCCAGAGGACGCAAAACTGGTGATTCAGGTCGGCGAGTCCAAACCGGACGAGTCCATTCCTCCACAGGAACTGGCAGCCTGGACGATGCTCTGTAACGAGCTGATGAACCTGGATGAAGTGCTGAACAAGTAACAAATTGAACTTCTGATCTGACTGCGTCGCATTCACGCGAATCGACATCATCGATAACTGCATCCCACAGATGCTGAGAGACGATCACATGAATCCTTTCGATCAGTTCAAACTCAACATGACGCGTCGGCACTTCTTTGGGCAGGGGACCAACCTGCTCGGAGGTGCTGCGCTGGCCACACTGGCGGCTCGGAACGGTCTGGGGAACACAGCGAACACGACGGCGCCTCAGCCGGGAACGAACGGGCACGTGCTTCCGCACTTCACTCCCAGGGTCAAGAACATCATCTATCTGCACATGGTCGGGGGACCACCGCAGATGGACCTGTACGACTACAAACCGGTGATGAAGGAATGGTATGACAAGGACCTTCCGGAGTCGGTACGCAATGGTCAGCGATTGACCACGATGACCAGTGGACAGGCCCGGTTTCCCATCGCCCCCTCGATCTACAATTTCGAGCAGTGTGGTGAAAACGGGATGTGGGTGTCCGAACTCCTCCCGTACATGAAAAAGATGACGGACGATGTCGTCTTCATGCGGGGGATGAATACGGAAGCGATCAATCACGAACCCGCCATCTGCCTGATGCAGACTGGGAATCAGGTGAGCGGTCGTCCCTGCATTGGAGCCTGGGCCAGCTATGGCCTGGGAAGCCTCAACGACAACCTCCCGACGTTCGTGGTGATGGTGGCCAGACCAACAAACACGGAACAGGTCCAGGCCATCTCCGGACGTCTGTGGTCCTCCGGCTATCTGCCCGGGGAACATGCAGCGACCTCATTCCGCACCAGCGGCGATCCGATTCTCTTCATCAACAATCCGCCTGGGGTTTCAAGTGAAGTGCGGCGGGAAACGCTCAACGGGCTGAAATCCCTGAATGAGATGACCTACGAATGGATCGGCGATGCGGAGACACGGACCCGCATTGAGCAGTACGAGCTGGCATATCGCATGCAGTCGAGCGTCCCCGAACTGACCGATCTGGCGCAGGAGTCTCAAGCGACGTACGAGCTGTATGGGGATGAAGCCAAAAAGCCCGGAACATTTGCCAACACCGCCCTGCTGGCGCGCCGCATGGTGGAACGTGGCGTGCGCTTCGTCCAGATTTATCACAACAACTGGGATACGCACGGAAACGTCGCGGGGCGGCTTCCCTCTCAATGCAAGGATGTCGATCAGCCCTGTTACGCTCTCATTCAGGACCTCAAACAGCGAGGCCTCTTCGATGAAACCCTGATCATCTGGGGGGGCGAGTTCGGTCGAACCATCTATTCCCAAGGGGGATTGTCGATGAAGAACTACGGCCGCGACCATCATCCGCGCTGCTTCACGATGTGGATGGCGGGCGGAGGGACGAACGCCGGCAAGATCTACGGCGAGACCGACGACTTCTCCTACAACATTGTGAAAGAACCCGTCAATGTCCGTGACTTCCATGCCACCATCCTGCACCTGATGGGCTATGACCACGAGCGCTTCACCTACAAGTACCAGGGTCTGGATCAGCGTCTGACCGGCGTTCTGCCTGCCCGGGTCATTCCCGACCTGATCGCGTGACCGTGGGTTCGGTGCAGGTCCGAATTTCAGCAAGCGAGACAGACGCAACTTGCCAGACGGCAGAAGTCCGGCGATAGTCTCTGAATGTCATCGCCCACTGATAAGCCAGCGCCATCCGCCGATTCCTTTCCGGCACCCGTCAAGCCGGAATTGAGCGTGGTCACAGCCCGTATCCGGCGTCTGTCGGACCTGACCCGGATTACCGTGATCGGCATTGTGATCCGCCTGCTGATCATCGCTGCCGAGCTGGCAGGGGTCTGGTTCAGCCGTTCCGCAGCATTATTCGTAGATGCCGTCGCCAGCCTGTTCGATGTCCTTTCCAGCTTGGTGCTGCTGGCTGCCATTCGATTCGCAGCCCGTCCTCCAGATGAGGATCATCCCTTTGGGCACGGTCGTGCCGAACCGTTGGCCGGATTCCAGTTGGGACTGGTTCTGTGCGGGACAGGGATCTGGATGGCGGTGAATAATCTGTTCGCACTTTCCCGCCCAGCTCCGCATCCGGGGCTGGGATACTGGGTCTGTCTGATTCCGGCGGGGGCGACCGCGCTCCTGGCGATCGTCACCTACTGGGTGCATGTGGCTGGGAAGGAATCCCGCAGCACGGCATTGCGGGCCGAAGCGGTTCACTATCAGATCGATACGCTCACCAGTCTGATCACCACATTCACGTTGCTGCTGGCTGCCTGGTGGCAAAGTCAGGCGGGACTCTTCGACCATCTGGGCGCGACACTGCTTTCGGTTTTGATGGTGATTCTCGGAATCCAGGCTGCCTGGGAAAATCTGGACCAGCTGCTGGACCGCGTGCCGCACGATGATGATTTCGCGAGAGTGAAGGCATCCGCGTTGCAGGTGGAAGGGGTGATCGACGTTGAGAAGATGCGCATCCAGCATGCTGGCCCCGATGCCCATGTGAACATCGACATTGAAGTGCTGCCGGAGATTTCTGTCGCAGATTCACATGTCATCGCCCAGCAGGTCCGGGCACAGATTCAGACCGACTGGCCATTTGTCCGCGACGTCGTGGTCCACGTCGAACCTTTCTACGCGGGGGACCATTGATGCGGTTGATTCAACTGGTCCGGGAGGTGGCGCAATCCGGGATGGAATTCGTCTATCCCCGCAGCTGCCACTGGTGCTCGGAGCTGCTGCCTCGCGATCCCGGAGAATCGCTTCGCTTCTGTACGCGGTGCCTGAAAGAACTCGCTCCTGTCATCCCGGACCGCTGCCAGATCTGCTCTGCTCCCGTCGGGCCCAACCTGAACACAGAGCAAGGGTGCATTCATTGCAAGCGTGAACGGATGAAGTACCACAGCGTCATCAGTCTGGGACCCTATCAAGGGGACCTGCGGGTGGCGTGCCTGAAATGCAAACAGCCCGGCACTTCTTCGCTGACCTCTGCGTTGACTGAACTGACATTCGAGAGGAATCTGGAATCGCTGCGGAATCTGAAGGCGGAGATCGTCATACCGGTACCGCATTTCTGGCTGCAGCGGTTGTCATCCGACCATCCTGCCATGTCGATGGCGGAATGCCTGGGGAGGAAGTTGAAGATCCCGGTCGATCGGCTCACGCTGCGCAAAGTCCGTTCGACAGACAAGCAGCAGACACTATCGGCCAGTGCCCGCAAAGGAAATTTGAACAGGGCGTTCCGTGTCTCGGGAAAATCCCGCATTCAGGGACGAAGAGTCCTGCTGGTGGATGATATTCTGACAACCGGAATCACAGCTGACCGGTGTACCCGCGAACTTCTCGGCAGCGGAGCCTCGCAGGTGGATGTCGTTGTGCTGGCCCGCAGCCTGGGAGGATGACTGGCGAACCCCGAGCGATTCCTCCGCTTGCTTGCGTCTGGAAGCAGGACCCATCAGCATCCGTGGAGACGATCCGCCTGGATGGAATTTGAATGATGAATCAAACTGGAAGTCGTTGCCTGAAAATCGCCACGCGAGAGAGTCAGCTCGCGCTCTGGCAGGCGAATTACGTGGCGAATGAACTCCGCCGGGTTGCTCCGGAATGGACCGTGGAACTGGCTCCGATGTCGACCATCGGGGACCGGAACCGGGTCGACGCCCTCAAGTCGATGGGGGGGCAGGGGGTCTTCACACGGGAAGTGCAGCGGGCGGTGCTCGATCGGCATGCTGATCTGGCGGTCCATTCGCTGAAGGACCTGCCGACTGTTCCGACGGCAGGACTGACGCTGGCAGGCATTCCTCCCCGGGCTCCCCGGTTTGACGCATTGCTGCTTCCACACGGAAAAGAGGGGGATTTCGACAGCCTGCCGCAGGGGGCGAAGATCGGGACCGGCAGCCCTCGTCGGCAGTCACAACTACTGCGTCTGCGTCCGGATCTGCAGCTGCTGGAGATTCGCGGCAATGTGGAAACGCGGATCGCCAAGCTTGATGCGGGTCAGTACGACGCCATTATCCTGGCGGAGGCGGGATTACGCCGTCTGGATCTTCACGCGAGGATCTCTCAGATTCTGGCTCCGCCCATTCTTTATCCCGCTGTCGGGCAGGCAGCCCTGGGGATTGAATGTCGTGACGATGACCTGGATCTGCAGGAAGTTCTGAGTCGCCTCACGGATCCCCTGACGAGCGCGGAAGTCCGGGCTGAGAGAGCGTGCCTATTCACGCTGCAGGCGGGATGTCACGCCCCGGTCGGACTGGTTTCGACGATCAACGGAGAGAAGCTGACGCTCGAGGTTCTGGTGCTCAGTCCGGATGGAAAGCAATGCTTCCGGGTGATTGAAGAAGGGGTGGTGCAGTCGCCGGAAGAACTTGGTCAGCAGGCAGCGAAGAATTTGATTGAGCAGGGAGCTGCTGCGGTCCTGTGACGTTGTTCCGACTCGAAGTCAGACTTCTTCTTGGACTCTGAGAGTGCCGTTTCTCCACATGAGAAGCCGCATCAGAATGAAGGCGGCTACGATTCCAGCCGCATCACTGAACCAGTCGACCAGATCCGGTGTGCGATTGACAAACCTTTGAAGAAATTCATCGAGGGCCGCGTACATCAGCAGCCCGCAGAGCAGCCAGACTGATGGTCGGCGGGCGGGCAACGACAGAATTGTCAGCACTGCCAGAACAAAGAAAGCACTGGCATGAATGATCTTGTCGAAGGTGGAGACCACCTCTTCGAGCTCCCTGGGAACCGGTACATGAGTCGCTGCGAAGAGGATCAGCGAGTACAGAACCCAGGCAATGCGAATCAGAAATACGTTCGACTTCGAAATAGAAAAGTTCCTGCCAAAGAAACATCACCGCACGATTGCAGCGTGCGGTGATGGTCAGTTTCACATCCTTCGGTTCGATTATTCGAACTTGGTCGTTCCCGGCAGCGCGATCGGCGGAGGGGTGAACTTCACGTCCCAGTTCGGAGTTTCCGGAACGAGAACTTCTTTCGAGTTCAATGCCATTTCGTAGGTGATTTCCTTGCCGGTGTAAGCGGCCATGCGTCCCATGATCCCCAGCAGAGTGCTGTTCACCATGCGATCCCCATCGTTGATGGGCTTGCCTTCAGCAATCGACTTGAACAGCTCATCGTGTTCGACCTGGTACATGTTGGGGGTGGGGCCATCGTACTTCCATTCGGTGGCGCCGGTGATTCTCACGCCGCGTCGACCGATTTCGGCCTTCCCTTTGGAACCAAGAATGTAACAGCTGTTGTCGTTGTCACAGCCGTTAATCTGCCGCTGGGCGATGAAGGAACGGGTATCGTCCGGCCAGAGGTAATTCACTTCGATATGGTCGAAGATGTTTCCTCCCAGAGCGGGAATCTGCCGTCCACCCACTGCTGTGCAGCTGACCGGCTCGATGTCTCCTTTGGCCCAGCCGAGCCAGTCGACGGCGTGCACAGCCTGCTCCACCAGACCGTCGCCGGACAGCCAGGTGAAGTTGTACCAGTTGCGGACCATCCACTCGAGATCGGTCATCCCTGCAGGACGGGTATCGGCAGCCGGCATCGGCTTGACGGTCCCGGTCAGGTAGGTGGCATAGGTGCAGAGAACGTCGCCGATTTCACCGCCGAGAACGCGTTCGAAGAGAGCACGACGGGCATAGTCATACCGCCAGCAGAATCCGGCGACCACCGAGAGATTCTTCTCTTTCGCCTTCTTCACGGATTCGATCACGGATCGAACCCCGGGACCGTCGGTGGCCATCGGCTTTTCGGTGAAGATGTGCTTTCCTTTTTCGACGGCGTAAGCGAGATGCTCAGGACGGAATCCCGGAGGGGATGCGAGCAGCACGACATCGCTGGCGTCGATCACATGCCGGAACGATTCCAGACCGGCGAACTTGTGATCATCGTCGACAACAACCTGGCTGGCGATGTTCTTCTGAGCCCGCAGGGACTTCAGGCTGGGTTCAATCTGCTCGGCGAATGCGTCACCGACCGCCACGAGACGGGTTTTGGGATCTGCCTGCAGTGCCTGATTTGCTGCTCCGGTGCCACGTCCGCCGCAACCGATCAGGCCGACGCGGATGATTTCCTCACCGGCAGCATAAACCTGCGGTGCGGCTGCAAATGTTCCGAGCAACGTTCCGGCGACTCCGGCGACTGTTCCCGCTTTCAGAAAGTCGCGTCTGGAGGCATCGTGCTGGGATTCAGGCTGAGGGGCGATTGATGACATCGAGAGTTCTCCTCAATTCGAAAGACTGGGCAGGAAGTACGCTGGATACGGACTCGCTTTGGGCAGGGAATGGCAGGTTCCGGCCGCCATCGATTCCATCAGAACATGACGATCGCTGGACCGCAATCAACTCAGGCTGATGTTTCCGGCAATCGATCGATCTGTGCGGGTTCACGGACAGGATAAATTATCGCCTCGACCGGCTGGTGATCAGAGTCCCAGGTCCACAAATGACGACAATTTCCCGAAATTGCGCGTTCATTCGTCCAAATTTGATCCAACTGCATCAATGGAAGCGGAATTGGCCAGGTCGCCGCGTAGCCACAACCAGACACTTCAAACGCCAGGGAATGCTGTTTTCGAAGTGCACCGAAGTGCACGGAATCGGGAGGAGTATTGAAATCTCCCAGCACCACCAGCGGCTCCGGGTTCAGGGAATCCGCGATTTGAGCCAGTCGTCCGAGAGCCAGTTCACGGGACTGGAGTGGATCGGCGTGAATGTCGACGAGCAGAATTTCGATTTCGACATCCCGGACATGAACTCTCAACTGACGAGCTTGCGAACCCCCGCCCAGCGAGTGGGGAGTTGTTTTCCCGCTGGTCCCTTTGGCCAGCAGATACATATTGCCTCCCAGCACAGAAACATCGTACTCGGGCAGTTGCTCTTTCCAGAAAGCCTTCCATGCCCGGGCATCGCCTTCCACTTCCACGAGCCCCACAACATCGGGGTTGCGATCGCGGATGAACTGAGCTGCCGAGAGGAGGTCCTGCTTCCGGGCAACATTCCAGAACAGAACTGAAATTCCCTGTGTGGACACCCCATCCGGGCGAACAGGCTCTCCAGCAAATCTCCAGTCCCGGATCCACCACCAGGCTGTGACCGTCACGAAGATCAGCAGCCAGATCCGGGTGGACCATTTCCGCCTTCTCAGCCAGGACGCCAGCAGACTGACAGTCGAACCGACAACCAGAAGTGGAAGCGGAGTGGCGTAAAACAGAATCGCTGAACCCAGAAATCGATCTTTCACGGTCATTCGAACGAGAAGCCCGATCACCGTGAGGATGGACCCCAGCAGCACGATGCGGCTCAGCCAGCGCTCTGTCGCGCTGGACTTTCGGGACATCTCCGAGTCGGCAACCGCCAGACTCTGCTCATCCTGGGAATTCATACAAACGACTGACCACTTCAAAGTTCGAATCTGCAGCACGCTGAAGAGAGCGTGTCACTTCACTTTCATGATTCTGAAATCCGCAATCGCGATCGGGTGATCGAGGCCGAAGTTCAGGATCGCTTCCGGATGCAGTTCGCCGAGAATTCCCCCGACTTCTCCAGACGTCGCCACTTCTGCGCCTCGTCCCGGAATGAATGCAGGATGTGATGAAACGCTGAACGTCCCGCTGCTTCCGAGTTCGAACAGCAGTGCATCGATCACGGAACGAATCGATGCATAGCTGGCTTCGCGACCCATCTCAACGAGTGCCAGATGACGCTCTTCACGAGCCCCTGTCTCCGCTTCCGGATCCAGGACCGTGACGTTATCGAGTTCGAAGAATCGCAGCGGCAGCGGAGCACGTTTATTTTCGCGAAGATGCTCCATCAGCCCAGTCATCAGATGCGATCGAACAACCGTCATCGCCTTGAGCTTCGGATTCCCGATTCTCGCATAATGTTCCGGGACCGGCAGGCGGAACTTAGTGAAGTGCAGATCCTCCGTCGTCATCGGGAGGCTCATGATTTCGGTGTATCCGAGCCCCAGCAAGACGCTGCGGACCAGATCACTGACATCATCCTCGGGGCGCGACTGACCGGTGGTGAACTGGCTTGCGAAACTCGGGACGATGTTCTTGTACCCGTAGCCGATGGCGAGGTCTTCGAAGACATCGACCATGTGTTTGAAGTCGGTCCGCAGCGCGGGGAAGCGGACACGGAAGCGGGACGGAGCGTCTTTGACCGGTTCGGCATCGAGCCTCATGCGTCGCAGCGAAGCGACCAGACTGTTCTCATCAAGAGGGAGTCCGAGCCAGCGTTTGGCTGCTTCGAGTTCAATTTCCATTTCACGCGGAGACAGATCGGGAGAAACGATTTCACGGCCGTCCGGGAAATGGATTCGCACGGAATATGCCTGTCCTCCCAGTTCCACCAGTGAGGAAACGAACGTGTCCAGCGACTTGACCACCGCCGATTCGCTGATGCCGGTGACGTCGACAAACAGTCGACGTGACTTCAGGGTGACCTTGGTCGGCTCGCTGTTGATGATCGGCGGCATGGAAAGCACAACACCCGCTGCATCCTTCAGCACCGGAAAACGCTGATGGTCTGCCAGCAGTCGCGCGTATCCGATCCCTTTGGGGTGCTTCTCGAGAACCTCTCTCCCGGACATTGCTTCGCCGGCACGTCCGAGGGGTTCGAACTGGTCATTGTCGGGATCGATTGTCGTGTAGCTGATGGGGGATTGAATGGTGTCGAGATCATAAACTCCGATCGACGCCAGCTTCCGATCCCGTCCCACTCCCCAGTGCAGCGTCTCCTGCAGCTTCATCAACGAAACGAGTGTCGTGTCGTTGAGCTCCGGCATTTCGACAACCGCGCAGCGGATGTACGGGCGTGTGCAGCTCTCCCCATCCGTTGAGGGATCGACATTGACGACAATGTCGGAGGCTTTTACATGGTACTCAGGAAGCCCCCCGGTCTGGCCGAGGTACCCTTTGAGGGCTCTGGCGATTCCCCCGGCATCGAACAGGTCGGGCCGGGCCGCGAGCAGGTCCAGACGAATGACGGTACTGCGGCCGATTTTCTGGAAACTTTGCTCCTGTTCAAACTCGCACCATGTGCAATGATTGGTGACTTCCGCCCCCAGGGAGCCTTCCACAATCTGGCCGCATTTGGGACACCGGAAGCGCTCGACCTCGAGAACGTCGTCGACGTCGCAACCGATCTGCTCCAGGGCGTCGGCCAGTTCTTCGACAGCATAGGTCCGGCCCAGCAACTGATTCAGCCAGTCCCCTTCAACATTAATCACAGGCACGACAACAACTCCGTGGAATCTCTCTGAACAATCAGGCGCGGTCTTCCAGCCAAATCCGCAAAGTGGACAAGAACGGTGACACTGAAATCTACAATAACGGGCTCTCCTTCATCAGGGCAGCCCGGACAGTTTGCCCGTCGGCAGGAGATTCAGGCGTTCTGACTGGAGAGGCCATGTTATCGTCTTCCGGACCCTGAACACCATTTCAAACATTCCCTGGAATCGCTCCAGGTGAGAAAAAGGAATCCGATTCAAGATGCAGGAGGCGCTTCAAGGCTCGGCCGGAATGATCATCGTCTTTTCCTTCCTGTTCACGCTGGTGGGTGCGGGATTGTCGACACTGATGATTATCCGCATGCCGGAAGACCAGTTCGTCAGCACCGAGAACGGCAAGTCCCGGCGGCATCCAGTCCTTCACATGATCTGGATTGCGGTCAAAAACCTGCTGGGAGTGGCCCTTGTGGCGGCCGGAGTCGTCATGATCGTCTTACCGGGGCCCGGCCTTCTGGTGATCCTGCTGGGCCTTTCCATCATCGACGCCCCGGGAAAACAATGGTTGATGCGAAGGGGGCTGCAGTACCGTTCCGTTCGCAGAACTTTGAACTGGATCCGCCGGAAGGGGGGAAGTCCCCCTTTGAAATTCCCCAGAAAACCGGGGGAAGATCCGAACTGAACTCGCTTTCGAGTGTCAGCCACTCCGGGTTTTGCGGATTTTCGGCTTGTTTCCGCCGGTTCGGAATTGTTGTCCGACGGCGACAACGGGATTGTTCAAAAAACCCCGGCCAGGATTGACGCCCCCCGACGAGGTGTCATACTCTTGACAAAGACGCCCACCAAGGATTTTTCATTAACACTTTCCTCCGCACCATCGACGCCCGAATTTCGCTGATTAGCGAGATTATTATCGGTGCGCCCGGCGCGATCTGAGGAAGACTGGTTTCGACCCTTCACCCTCTCAGATCCGCTGTGATCTGAGGGGGTTTTTTCGTTTCTACTCCCACCACAAAGATATGAAAGAGACCCACAATGTACGTCCAGCTGTATGACACAACTCTCCGTGACGGCAGTCAGGGAGAAGGAGTGAACTTCTCGCTGCAGGACAAGCTGCTGATTACGAAGAAGCTGGATGAACTCGGTTTTGACTTCATCGAAGGGGGCTATCCACTCTCGAATGAAAAGGATGCGGAATACTTTGAGCGGGTTCGCGACCTGGACCTCAAGCACGCCAAAGTGTGTGCGTTCGGGATGACCCGCCGGCGCGGAATCGCTGCCGAGCAGGACCCCAGCATGGTCGCGCTCGTCAAATCCGGAGCCCCTGTCTGCACAATCGTGGGCAAGACGTCCGATCTGCACGTCACGGAAGTGCTCCGCGTGGAACTTGCCGAGAACCTGGCAATGATCCGGGACTCGATCGAATACCTGCGGTCTGAGGGTCGGCGGGTCTTCTACGATGCAGAACACTTCTTCGACGGCTATCTGGCGAATCCGGACTACGCGCTGCAGACCCTGCGCACTGCACAGGACGCGGGTGCGGAAGTGATCGTTGCCTGCGACACCAACGGCGGAAGCCTGCCGGAGCGCATTCAGGAAATCCTCTCAGCAGTGAAGAAAGAAATTCACACGCCGATGGGGATTCACTGTCATAACGACTGCGATTTAGCCGTCGCGAATTCGCTCAAGGCGGTCGACATCGGCATCGTCCAGGTGCAGGGGACAATCAACGGAATCGGAGAACGTTGTGGAAACGTTGACCTGTTGAGCGTTGCTGCGAATCTCGCTCTGAAGAAGCAGGGATTCGAAGTCCTCACCCATGGCTGCGGACTCAAGCACCTGACGGAGATTTCGCGATACGTCTATGAACTCGCGAACATGAACTTCCGTTCGAATCAGGCATTCGTCGGACGGAGTGCGTTTGCCCACAAGGGGGGCATGCACGTTCATGCCGTCAACAGAATTGCCCACAGCTACGAACACATCGACCCGGAAGTGGTGGGGAATGAACGGCGGATCCTCGTCAGCGAACTCTCGGGACGTTCGAACATCGTCGCGAAAACGACGAAGCTGAAACTCGATCAGGATCCGCAGCTGATGGCTGCCATCCTCGCAAAGGTGCAGGAGCTGGAAAACGTCGGTTATCAGTTTGAAGCTGCAGAAGCGTCGTTCGACCTGCTGGTCAAGAAGGTCGCGAAACAATACGAGCCGAAGTTTCAGCGGCTGCATTACCGCGTCAACGTCGAAACCGCCGGACAGGAAAATCCGCTGACGGAAGCAACGGTTAAAGTTCGCATCGATGGCGAAGGACCGGTCAAACATGAAGTCGCTGAAGGGGACGGCCCTGTGAACGCCCTCGATCAGGCGTTGCGAAAAGCATTGATCAGCTTCTTTCCTCGTCTGGCCGAGATGCACCTGGTGGACTACAAGGTTCGCGTGATCAACTCCAAGGGAGGGACCGCTGCCAGCGTGCGGGTCGTGATCGAAAGTGCAGACGACAAGGATGTCTGGAGCACGATCGGAGTGAGCGAAAACATCATCGAAGCCAGCTGGCTGGCGCTGGTCGATGCTGTCGAGTACAAGCTCTTCAAGGACGACGGCGTACTCGGAACGTAGCTGTCTTGTTCATTCAGTACCTCCAAGTTCTCCGAGCAATCATCGTGAGAGGTCAGAGGTCGGGGAACAGAGGGCAGAAAATTGCTTGTTTTCCAGTGATTGTCCTGCCCCCCAACCTCTGTCTCCTGACCTCTTGTTTCGATCCGATCAGACTTGGAACTACTGTCATCCATCAACAGCAAAAAAATCGCCGCACATGTTGAGTGTGCGGCGATTCGTTGATTTGATCGGGTCAACGTCCGGTTATTTTTTCACGTCCAGCTTCACCTTCAGATTGCCGACCGGCTGCTTGAGCGTGTTCCAGGTTCCCGGGTATTTCGGCAGCAGGACCGGGCCAGAAGGAACCTGAGGCTGCGGATAAGGGAGCGCCTGGACCGGAGGCAACTGAGGACCGGCTTTGCTCGTCAGGACGACAGAAAGCTCGTGGTGTAGTTCGTTCAGCTTGCGGTCGATTCCCGCCAGCATCTGAATGGCGTGATCCACGTGAACCCGTCCGCCGTGTCGGGTTTCCGGAGCGAAGCTGTAGCCGTTTGCGTTCCCCTGGAACTGGGCAGGCTTCTGCAGGGCGAAGTCGCATCCGAGCAGATGTTCCTTCAGGTTCGCCAGTTCTTCCATTGCGGAATCGAGATCCCGGTCCAGCACGCGCGGCGAACGTCCCTGGTAGATCGATCGTTGCAGGTTGTGCAGGTCGCTGATCAGGTTTTGCACATCATCCAGGAGATGGTCACGGTCTCGGGAAGCGGCGAAATCGTTGTAGATCTCCCAGCGGAGAGCCCGGGCGTCCGCGCTGGCAGAGAATGCCAGATCATCGAAATGCTGCAGCGAGTAATGTTGAGCCCGAGCGGTGGATCCCATGCTGGTGAATGCGACCGTCAGGAGAAGGGCGGGAATGAACGCTTTCATAATGCACCTGTGGGTCTGATGTTGAGTGTTGTGCGATTTCGATAACACCAGCACAGGCGTATGCCATGCCCATTTTCGGTCCGACAGCGACGATTGTCTGCAAGCCTTTACAAATTCAAGACATGTATCAAAACGAAACTGCGATTTTCGACTTTGGAAGTGACATCAATCTGATTCATCGACATCAGAATGATCAAACTTGAATGCCCGTCTGCAGCAGACCGCACCAGGACTTCACAGCACATGCAGTCCTGAATTCACACCGGACATGCTTGACGCGGCTGATAAGAATTGAGACAGACCGGAAGACATTTCTCCGAATCGCAAGAATCTCGATGCAGGATTCTGGCAGTCGAACCGCAAACACCTTATGAACCATCGTCATGCATCTGGATGAACTTCCCGAGCGTCCCAAGCGGTCGCAGATTCCCGTTCATCAACAACAAATTGACTCTCAGAAGTGATCTGAAATGGCAGACTTTGACCTCGTAGTGATTGGTGGGGGCCCCGGAGGATATATCGCAGCGATTCGAGCTGCTCAGCTGGGCAAAACCGTGGCAATCGTCGAACAGGAAAAGCAGCTTGGCGGGACATGCCTGCGGGTCGGCTGCATTCCCAGCAAGGCGTTGCTGGAGAGCAGCTTCCTGTACGAACAGGCTTCGCACGGCCACAAAGATCGCGGAATCACCATCGGCAATGTCGAACTCGATATCCCGGCGATGATGGCCCACAAGTCCAAGGTCGTCGACACCCTGGCGGGGGGAGTCGATGGACTCATGAAGAAGAATAAAATCAAACGGTTCCTGGGGCACGCCCGCATTGAAGGCCCCGGAAAAGTGGTGGTGGAAGGGGACGCAGCCGCGACGATCTCCGCACAGTCAATCATCCTCGCCACCGGCAGCCAGCCCGCTTCACTCCCCGGAATTGAACTGGACGGCAATCTCGTCGGCAGCAGCACTGAAGCCATCAAGTTCGACGCTGTCCCCGGGCACCTCGTCGTCATCGGAGCAGGGTACATCGGCCTGGAAATGGGAACCGTCTGGCGGCGGCTCGGGGCCAAAGTCACCGTCCTGGAATATCTCGATCGCATCCTTCCGGGAATGGATTCAGAAATCGCTGCTGAGGCTCTGAAGATCTTCAAGAAACAGGGACTGGAGTTCCGGCTGGGCACGAAAGTCACCGGGGTCAAGACCGGGAAGAACGGCTGTGAAGTCCAGATTGAAGGGGCCGATCCCGTTGCTTGCGACAGGGTGCTGATGGCAGTGGGCCGCAAGCCAAACACGGCCAGCCTTGGACTGGAAACAGCTGGGGTGGAGCTCGACAAGCGCGGCTTCATCAAGGTGGACGGCCATTACCAGACCTCCGTGAAGGGGATCTTCGCCATCGGAGACGTCATCGGCGGGGCGATGCTGGCTCACAAGGCAGAAGAGGAAGGAGTCGCCTGCGTCGAACAGCTTTACACCGGCTACGGTCACGTCAACTACGACGCCATTCCCGGGGTGGTCTACACCGAACCTGAAATCGGAACGGTCGGCAAGACTGAAGATCAGCTGAAGGAAGCGGGAATTCCTTATCGCAAGGGGCTGTTCCCGTTTGCTGCCAACGCACGTGCACGGGCCGGCGGACACACAGACGGCAAGGTCAAGATTCTGGCACACAAGGAGACTGATCGTGTCCTGGGTGTCCACATCATCGGCGCGCATGCCGGCGAGCTGATTGCCGAAGCGGTCGCAGCGATCGAATTCGGTGCGACCAGCGAAGACATCGCTCGCTGCTGCCACGCTCACCCGACGCTGGCCGAGACGGTCAAGGAAGCCGCCCTGGCAGTCGATGGCCGCACGTTGAACATGTGATCTCGTGATCATCCAGCGGCACACTTCGATGTGCCGCTGGATGATTCTATTCGCTGCCAGTGGGAGCGAACTTGTCGCGGAGGATTTTTTGAACCGCGAATTCAGCGAATCCGGCGAATTAGATCCGCACTTTCTTTGTCAAAATCAAGCTGCAAATTGAACCTCGATTGACATCAATCATGCGGCGATGAACTCTGGTTGATTCGCATCATTCGCCTGATTCGCGGTTCCGTTCCCTGCTTCAAACGGGCGCGACGCGTGATTGACAGCATTGTTTCGGATACACTTTTGAGACCGCAATTTGCCTTATCGGTCACGAATCTCCTCGTCGAAGTGTTCCGATCATGTTTCAGCGATTCCCCTGGCTCTGTCTGCTCCTGTGTTTCGCATTGCCGGGCAGACTGCCGGCGGATGAATTCACTTACGTCAACGAACAGGGCAACGAGATCACGCTGCAGGCCCGGCTGATCGGCTCCGGTCAGGGGTTTCAGGCGCTCGAGCGGACCGACGGCCAGATTCGCATTGTCCCGACCGCAGCGATTCAGAACCGCGAAAACACGGGAGACCCGGCCCCTGTCGACTGTGATGAGATGGCTACCCGCCTGCGGGAGATCTTCACTCCCGAGCTGACTCGCATTGAAATTCAAAAGCCGGTCGTGGTCGCCATGGTTCTGGCTGCTCCGCTCGACAAGTCGGCGGAAGGGCACGCTGCAACGTTTATTAAAAAAGCGGCCCGCTTCATGAACAATGTAGACGGCGTGTTCAACAAGTACGCCTCCTTCATGCATTTCCCGGTACGTGAACTTCGATTCCCGCTCGTGCTTGTCATCTTCGAATCCGATGCCGACTTCGAAAAGTACGCGAATGAAGCCACGGGAGGACGATCGTTGTCCGCCAGTTCGATCACCGGGTTCTACTCCGGACTGACGAACTGGCTGGCGGTACGGATGAGCGCGTGCGATTCCTTCGAGGTTCCGCTGCACGAAGCGATTCATCAGCAGATGTACAATCGCGTGCTGCAGCGACTGGCTCCCATTCCAAAGTGGTTTGATGAAGGCATTGCCACCGGGTTTGAAGGGAATGGAGAGCGGATTGATTCCAATCCCGCCAAGGTCAACTCCCGTTACGCCCGCCTGGCGATGCGGCTTCCCCCGGGGACACAGTGGTCGGCACTGATTGGCAACGATGCCTCTTTTTCCGCGGACGTTCTGGCTGGCGATGCTTATACGCTGGCATGGTGTCTGCACTGGATGCTGGCGACTCAGCATCGGGAGAACTATCAGAAGTTCGTCACACACCTGAGCGAACGAGCCCCACTCTCTGAGAAAAACCCGGACGATGAACTCAATCGCTTTGCCGAGATCTTTGGGGCTGACATGAATCAGCTCCAGTCGCAGTTCCCCCAGGCGTTACAGCTGGCAACCAAACGCCAGAAAGTGAATCTCGCCGATCCCCCACCGGGCAATGCCAGTTCCCAACAGGCATTGGGCCAGTACAGCATCGATGCCATCAGCGTGGCGAACCTGGGGGGCCAGCTGCAGGTGGGAGGATTTCTGCGGAACATCTCGCCACTCCGCGCGATGACTTTTTATGTCACTGTCGAAACGGAAGGGGGAATGTATGCCGATTGGCTGGTGCCCGACCTGAAGCCGACCCAGAAGCAGGTCCTCCCCAAACAGGTCGTGACGAAAATGGTCTCCCGCAAAGAGGTCGGTTCGTCGCGACAGTACCGGGTATTTATTCGTTCGGTCCCGGCAGCCAGCCAGGAAGCAGCCGCCTGGAAAAGCGGAAAGCTGCCGCCCCCGGTGACCTCGGACGAGTAGGCAGAACCTGATCGATTTTGCACCACTCTCAGTTCCCTGTCAGAACGTCAGATGATGGACGGGCCGAAGAGGCGAGCAATCCTGTTAAACAGGTCGGTATTTTCAGGCAAAGCGTGTAGATTTCCCGACCGCTTCGCGTTTGAACGATGTCGAAATTGACCTGATCCACATCGTCCAGCATAATTCACAACTAAAGTCTGCGGTGAAAATTGCGCTCAACATGGTCTATGATGGCGTTTCGGGCAGGATTGACTGATCTTTCACAGCCGATGAACCGTTGCTGACAGAGGCGCGTACTGTGGTGCTCTTTTGAGTGACTCGCCTGGCGTGAACGACCCGGTGACGTCCCGGAAGCACGTCACGTGTGCAGCTCCTGATCCTGTTTGAGATGTTGATGGACGACCCCGTGAAAGCAATGCTGGGCTATGCAGCAGCGGTCCCCGGACCGCTTCGTCTGCGTGTGCGCACTGCTGAGGGCGCCGTCGAAGAGCAGGAGATCAACTCTCCGTTTGCAATCATCGGTCGCGGGCCCGGGAACGATATCCGCCTCCCGGAACCGACCGTCTCGTTCCGCCACCTCTACCTGCAGGCCATCGGTTCCCGAGTCGCCTGTATCGACCTGCTGAGCGTGGGAGGTGTTCGGCAGAACGGTGCCCCCTTCCGAGGCTGGCTCACGTCGCAGCACGTCTTGCAGATCGGTTCCAGCGAGCTGCAGCTCCTTGGACAAAAGTGGGTCGATGACGACGCCACCTTGAAGCCCCCCCTGGAATTCCGCCCCCGTGACGAACAACGACCGGAATATGGCCCCCTGCCGACGGTCGAACTGGAACTGCTCAACACGCAGCATCAGGGGATGAAGTGGCCAATCAACCGGGTGATAACACTCGTCGGACGGGACGACCGTTGTCGCATCACCGTCGCTGACGAGAGACTTTCCCGAGTTCAATGCGCGTTGTTACTCCTCCCTTCGGGACTCTGGGTGATCGACCTGCTGGGCAAAGGGGGGATCCTGCTCAACGGCGAACCATGTCCGTGCGGACTCCTCTCCGCCGGGGCGGAACTGACCATCGGGCCGTATAAACTGACTGGTCACTACCCCGACATTGCTGCTCAGCTGATGACCGCTTCCACCTACGCTCAAGCCAATGGCGGAGAGTTCCTGACGCGGCCAAATCGGATCTACCAGACCGAATTCTATCACGACACACTGATCGTCGTCCCGCAGGGAGATTCGCAGGCATTCTTCTATCAGGACATCCACGTTGAAGCCAATCGCGTGGTCGATCTGATCACCCAGCGAGGCTTCAACCATCTGGTCATCGACTTCAGTCGCGTCGATCAGATCGGACATCTGGCTGTTGAAGGCCTGCTCAACATCTGCCGCTCCGCCCCCGGTCGCATCACCTTGTGCTGCGCCAATTCCCACACGTACGAGCATCTGCAGACCAGCCCGATCTCCCGGTTGTATCACCACTACAACAGCCGCCAGGACGCTCTACAGGCGATTTACTCACAAGTCTGATATTCTGAATTCCTGCCCCGAAGGTTCCTCCGGAACTGTACGCTCGAATTCCGCTGCTTCAGAGACCGACCGTTGAACATCGTCCATATCATCACGCGGCTGATCATTGGCGGAGCGCAGGAAAACACCCTTCAAACGGTCGAGAATCAGCACTCCCTCGACGGCGACCAGGTCACGCTGATCACCGGCCCCTCCACCGGTCCGGAAGGAAGCCTGATGGAGCGAGCCTCCCGGGGAGGTTTCCGCCTTGAAGTGGTCCCCAGCCTCATCCGCAGCATCCACCCCTATCACGACTGGGTCGCCTACCGCAGCCTCATCAGGCTGCTCCGCGAAATTCAACCCGAGATCGTACACACCCACAGCTCAAAAGCTGGCATTCTCGGTCGAATGGTCGCTGCCAGACTGAAAATCCCGGTCGTCCACACGATCCACGGCGCCTCGTTCCATTACGGGCAATCCCCGTTCACATACCGCAGCTATATCGCCATGGAAAAGATGGCGGCCCGCTGGACTGATCACTTCATCAGCGTTGCCGACGACATGTCCAGCGAGTACGTCAACGCGAAGATCGCCCCCGCTGATCACTTCACGACCGTCTACAGCGGATTCGATGTCGAACCGTTCCTCAATCCCCCTCGTGACCCGCAGCTGGTTCGAAAAGAACTCGGCTTCGAGCAGGATGACATTGTTGTCGGAAAAGTCGGCCGCCTGTTTCACCTCAAGGGACACGAGTTTATCCTCAGCGCAGCACCGGACGTTGTCGCAGCCAATCCGCACGTGAAATTTCTGTTCGTCGGAGATGGGCTGCTGCGTGAGCAATTCGAAAGACAGATTGCCGAAAGCGGACTCTCACGTCATTTCGTCTTCACCGGTCTGGTCCCCCCGACACGCATTCCGGAACTGATGTCCGCCATGGATCTGGTCGCCCATACCAGCCAATGGGAAGGGCTGGCCCGCGTTCTCCCGCAGGGACTTCTGGCTGGACGACCCGTCATCTCCTACGACGTGGGAGGGGCCCGAGAAGTGGTCCTGCCAGGCGAAACCGGCTTCCTGCTCCCTCGAGACGACGTTGCCTCCCTGACGAAGGCGATCATCCAGCTGTCTGAAGACCGGCTGCTGCGTGACCGAATGGGAGAAAACGGCCGAAAACTGTGCGAATCCCGCTTCCGCCACCAGACAATGACAGCGGAGATCCGGAAAGTTTACGAAAAAGTGCTGAACCCGCGTCCCCCTCAGAATATCATTTGAGTTCCCGGAAGTTCTGCGGGCAGCACCACTTACCGAGCCGCCGGTTGATCTTGCATTTTTGAACCAAACAACTAATGTGCCCACACGAGTACCCGATAGTGTAACGGTAGCACAACAGATTTTGATTCTGTTCGTCCAGGTTCGAATCCCGGTCGGGTAACTTCTGATTCAGTAATCGCTTACGAAAACGTTGGTAGCCAATCGCGGTGGGTTTGACCCAAATTTGACCCAAATTCATGGGTCACGTCTCCTGATTCGGCTGCGATATGGCGTCTTCACCCCTCAAACTTCGATGGCACAGACCATCTAATCGTGCCTATGTCTGGCTGGAGGGTAAAAGGACCTACCTGCTGATGCCCGATGGGCTCGCCACTTCCGAGGTGGTTTAGAGCTATCGACCCCCGCAACATAAGAACTCATGGCGTGAGAAGGATCGAATCATTCTGTTCGGGCCGAAGGCACAGCACATTCTAAAGCTATTTCTTATTCAGGGCCGTGGAGACATCAGTGCAAAAACGCAGCGCCTGTCGGTGAGGGGATTTTCAACGCTCAAATAGCCCCTGTCTCAGGGGAGTGTGGCGGCGATTCGGGAGAATTGATCGATCGAAAGCTGTGTTGATCGCCGCCGGAACGCCACACGTTCGTGAGAACCGCTCTAGCTGCTGAGAAGTGCCAGCGCCGCAACGTGGAATCCCTGTGGCAGACCTGCAGCTACCGGCTCGACAGGTCCTCCCCATTCGAATGCGCCAACGACTTCAGATACTGTGGATACGACATTCCTGACTTCTTTACACAAGCTTTCCACTTGAGGGCGGTATGTCAGTCAGGGAAACGTCCGATCGCACTTCCTGCAGAACGAAGCTCGGTCGAGAGTCGCATGGAGGGGGTGAAGCGGTCTGCACTGCTTCTGACCTATCCTTCGACGAGTTCGAGTCTCGGTTGCACGCCGGTGATGTCGGTATCGGTCAAGCTCTCATCCCGTCCCTGGTGACGATACGTCAACTTCGCGTGGTCCAGGCCAAATTGCCGCAGCAGTGTCGCGTGCAGTTCCCCCACAGCGAGCGGGTTTTTGGTGATCTTGTATCCGAAATCATCGGTCGCTCCGTAAGTCATTCCCCGACGAAACCCACCACCCGCGACAAGAGCCGTAAAGGCGTGGCGGTTGTGATCTCGTCCATCCTTCCCCTGAGTGACGGGAAGTCGCCCGAACTCTCCGATCCACATGACGACCGTATCCTCCAGCAGGCCGCGCTGTTTCAAATCTTGGATGAGTGCGGCACATGGTTGATCGACGTTTCGGGAGATCTTTCGGATTCTCGCATTGTGTTCGCTATGAGTATCCCAGGGGTCGCCCATGATGGCGTCGTTGAAGACCGCCACGAAGCGGACGCCCCGTTCCAGGAGTCGCCGGGCCATCAGGCAGCGGCGGCTGTAGGTTCCGGTGTCCTGATCGTTCATCCCGTAAGCCTGATGTGTCTGCGCAGTCTCCTGTGAGAGGTCCATCGCCGAACGGATCTCCTCACCAATCTGCCCTGCCAGGGCATTGTTGGCGATCCGTGCATCCAGGTCCCCCAGATGCTTGAACTGCTTTTGGTGCTCGCGATTCAGCAGTTCGAGCAGGGCCAGATTGTCCTGCTGCATCTGTGGAATAATTCCGTCAGGCAGTTCGAGGTCGAACAATGCTTCACCATCGCAGCGGAGCGGGGTCCCCTGGCAGAGCGGGGGAAGAAACCCCGAGGTCCAGTTACGATTGCCATCCACCTGATCGTGATTGGGGTCTGACAGCACGACGTACGGCGGCAACTTTCGATTCTGCGTTCCCAAGGCGTAGGTCAGCCACGCTCCGATCGAGGGACGGCCGGCACGTGGCTTGCCGGTCTGAAAATGTCGCAGTGCTCCTTCATGATCATTCACGAGCGTGTGCATCGAACGGATCATCAACAGGTCATCGGCACAATGACTCAGGTGAGGGAGCAGTTCGCTGAAGTGCATCCCGCATTCGCCGTGCTGCCGGAATTGAAACGGACTGGGTGAACACAGACTGCTGTCCTGTTGATCAAAGAAGGCTTCCACGCCTCCGGGCATGGGCTTGCCGACATACTTCAGCAGCTCTGGCTTTGGATCGAACAGATCGATCTGGCTGGGGCCGCCATGCTGAAACAGGAGAATTATCCGCTTCGCACGGGCGGGGAAGTGAGCGATTCCAGCTGCGGTGTCAGTGCTCCCCGAAGAAGATGCAAAAGACGATGAAGCGTCGAGCAAACCGGCCAGTGACAGCCAGCCTGCTCCCTGGGCGATCTGCCGTAACAACGTTCGGCGTGAGAGCAGCAGCGACGGCAGAGAACGATTCATGGTGTCTCGCAATATTCGTGAGTACGTTGATGCAGACTGGATAGTCTCTACTGCAGTTGCAGAAATTCGTTGCTGGCCATCAGAACTTTGCAGAGTTCCGCCAGGGCCATTCTTGCGGGAGGGGATTCTTTCGACTCAGCAAAGCGGTGTCGTTGAGATACCAGAAACTGCAGACCGGCTTCCGTCTCTTTTTCCGTGGGAGTACGACAGTACGCCAGAACAAAAGCGTGCGTGATCTGCTTCTTCGAGTCTTCTCCTGCTTCCCGTTCCACTCGAACGGCGAATTGCCTGGAGGCTCGAACAGCCGCGAGGCTGTTCAACATCGTCAACGACTGACCGACGACGGTGGAACTGGAACGGGCAATGCAATTTGGATCAGGGGCCGCTTCGTCGAAGACCTGCAGAAACGTGAGAGGCTGGCTGCGGCGATAGCGAATGTAGACGCTGCGACGATCGCTCGGATGAGGACCTTCATCGATTTTCACAGGAAGAACAATCTGACGATTTCCCTGGTCAACGAAATCAACCGGCTCGCCACCCCCTTGCAGATTGATCAGTCCCGCGACAGTCAATGTGGCGTCACGAATCTGCTCAGCGTCCAGTCGATGTGCAGGAAAACGGCTGTAGAGGATGTTCACGGAATCGACTTCAACGGCATGATCGCTGGCCACGCTGCTCTGGCGGTATGTTCGAGACAGGACAATTTGCCGATGCAGTTCCTTCTGACTCCACCCATTTCTCACAAAGTCCGCTGCCAGAAACTCGAGCAGTTCGGGAAACTCTGGAGGAATCCCGCTGGCACCGAAATTCTCGGGAGTCGGAACAAGTCCGGTCCCAAAGTGCCCTCGCCAAATGCGATCAACATGGACTCGCGCCATCAAGGCTGCTGCACGAGACTCTGGCCGGGTCGCCCATTGCGCAAACGCCAGCCGGGCTCCGGTTGTTCGTTGACCTTCCCGTGGTGAAGCAATGGTGTATTCATTTCCGGGCTCTTCCAGAATTGACAACACACCGGGCTCAACGTGCTCACCGGGATTGAAGTAGTCCCCTCGTTTCAACACAGGCACATCCGGTATCTGGGGCGACAGGTCGCTGGTCCAGGCGATTTTCGCAGGCTCAGGAAGCATCTGCGACTTGGCTGCTGCAATTTCCTGCTCCAGCTGATTCTGGCGGTCTTTGACTCGTTGCTCATAGTCTGGAGCCACGGCAGAGCGCGCAACGACCACGTTATCCACTGCGAAACTTCGGCTGCAGCAGAGCTCAAAGCCCAGTCCTCCATCCGGCAGATCTTCAACCTGGCAAGTCAGCGGCTCGCCATCAGGAATTCCATTCACAAGATGCTGCAACAGAAGTTGTTTTTCGGAACTGCGAGTGATGCGTATCCCGTAGTTCCTTCCAGCCACGTAACCGACATGGCCAAGTGCTCCGAGATCCTTGGCGTCCTGACCGGGATAATCGAGCAGAACCCGGGATCCTCCCTCGGGATTCCCGTCGACCAGGAGATTCCCCCCCGCGATCTTGCTGCTGTCATCATGGTCATGCAGCGAGATGTAATACCCGATCCTCTCAGCGGGCCTGTCGTCCAGGCTGCGATCCCGCACGAGATCGAAGGTGAATTGCACAAATTGTCCGATGCTGTCTGGCGACCAGTCGAACTTGCGTTGCGTCACCAGCCAGTTGCTGCTTCCCGAAGCGGCGGGAAACAGAATGAGCCCACCTTCATCAACCGACGCGGCCGGTTCCTGCGATCCATCGAGCTGCAAAGGAGGATGCCCGGCCGGATGGTCGTCTCCGGGTGCAGTGTGACTCCAGTTTGCCTGCAGCGTGGACCCGGAGAAATCGTCGCTCCATTCCGGAATCGACGGGGATGGATTGTCCACCAGCCAGCGGTCGAAATGACTTCGCAGTTCCGCAATCTGCTGTTCACCGGCTGCAACACTGGCACGCCACGCTTGAATCTCGTCTTCACCCGCAGCATGAATCCAGCGATGCATCGGCTGCGTCCAGTTCTTCACATTGAACGCCGGATAGAAGACCGCCTGCAATGCGTAATAGTCGCGGTGCGGAATGGGGTCGAACTTGTGTGAATGACAGCGGGCACAATCGATGGTCATTCCAAACATGGCCGACATCGTGATCTGCAGCTGTGCTTCCAGCACTGCGTACCGCTCCATGACCCGGGTGATCTCATTCCCTTCCGTGTTGTCTGTGCCGTCGGGCGCGTTGCGAAGGAAGTGCGTCGCCGTCAGTGTCCGCAGTTCGTCCGGAGAAAGATGAGGACGTGGATACTCGACGAGTTCATCACCCGCCAGCTGTTCTCTCCAGAACTGATCGTAGGGAACATCGCGATTGAGGCTGTCGATAACGTAGTCCCGATATCGCCACGCCAGCGGGCGGGGAGAATCGTGACGGATATACCCGTTGCTGTCCGCATAGCCGACGACGTCCAGCCATTGTCGTCCCCAGCGTTCTCCATGATGCGGCGAAGAGAGCAACTGCTCGACCAGGTTGGAGTATGCCTGCGGAGACTCATCCTGCAGGAATGCATTGAGTTGCTCAGGAGAGGGAGGGAGTCCGATCAGATCCAGGTAGATGCGGCGGCAGAGCGTCCTGCGGTCCGCTTCGTCCGCGAAGTTCAGCCCATGCTCTTTGAGGCGAGTTTCGATCAGGTGATCGATGGATCCGCGGCTTTCGCTGGCTGGGCCCGTTCCCTTTGAGAGAGGTCGGAAGGCCCAGAAGTTTCGTTCTTCGGGTGTAAACTCGTCCCGCTGGGGCTGGGGATCTCGAAATTTGGCTCCGCCCGCAATCCACGTGCGGATCGCATCCCGCTCCTCGTCGGTTAATGCAGGAGAGTTCGCTGGGGGCATCTCCCCGGCTTCGATCATCTGCCAGAGAAGGCTTTCGTCGGGCTTGCCATTTTCGATGACGGCTCCGGATGCAGCTCCCTTCAAAATGGTGGACGCAGAAGAAAGGTCCAATTCCGCTTTGCGACGGGACCGGTCGTTGCCATGACAGCTCCCGCACTTCGCCAGCAGGATGGTCTGAACGCCCTCCTCGAATGCCGGTGGTTCCGCAGCTTGTCCGCGAACCGCGGTCAGCAGGAAGAGTGATGAGCAGGCCAAGTAAGAGAAACGTCGCATTCGGCAGACATCCTCGCTGGGACCCCTAAATGACGTGGACGGGCGCGACACCTGTCGACGACACGGACTCGTTACGGAATCGGACTCTGGTCAATGCACAAACCTGGACTGCAGAATGCAGCGGCCCCCGCTCGATGGGTGATCGATCGGGGAAGTCGCAATCCGTCCGGCAATTCGTCTCTTGATCGGGGCGGATCCGGATTCAGGCCGGATCAGGCAATGTTCTTTTCCAGTGCGCGCACGGCATCTTCGAGTTTTCCGCGTCGAAACACTTCAATGATGTCGGCGTGTTCTTCGTAGATTTTCACCGGGTCGGCGTAGTCCCGCTGATGTGTTTCAGAAAAGTGGTGTCTGACCCGCGACACCAGCGTGTTCCAGATCGCTTCCACGTCACTCAATCCAGCTCGACGGATGAGCAGCCGATGGAAAGCGATGTCCTGTTCGCCAATCGATGGATAGTCGCGATCGATGCACGCCTGCCGCATCTTGTCCAGGACATTCTCCCATTGCCGGAAATCGGCTTCCGTCAGGGAATCGAATACGGATCGCAGAGCGAAAGTTTCGACGCTGCGGCGAATCGGGACCACGAACTCCCTGATGGAATCGGGCGGCATGGAAGCGACGGTCACACCAGCATTGTGGCGGCCATCGAGAAGACCTTCGTAAGTCAATTGCTGCAGGGCTTCGCGAATCGGAGTGCGACTGACACCAAACTGCTTGGCGAGATCGGCTTCGTTGAGTCGGTCTCCGACGGAAAGACGTCCACACAGGACGTCGTTCCTTAACTGTTCGACGATCTGTTCTCGCAAGCTGAGCTTTAAAACAGGAACGGGCATCATGTTCTTCCGAGCGGGCCCTACCCGCAGCCTGACCAAATCCGGTGCGTCCGAAGAGACCTGATATTTTCAAAGAGACGGCCTCTGCCGCCAGCCTCTGGAGATCTGCTGCGCCTCGAATTCACAGGAAAGAGCAAAATTCTATCAAAATGGGTTGACGTGTCGATTCATTTGAATATTGTATTTGGTATGCAATCACGGTCAAGCCCGTTTTTTCTCAGCTGAATTTTCTCCTCCCAGCATTCTACGACCTGCATCAGATCTCGCGGCTTCAGACAGTCAATCACCGCAACTCACCGTTCCTTATTGGGTTGTGGCAATAACGCGGCACGGGTGATCCGTTCATCCACAGTGGGGCTTTCTCTATGGTCATCACCGAAATCATCTGTCAGGTCCTGCGGGTGCCGGTTATTCAACGAAAAACCGCCAGCAGCCAGGATGCGGTTCTGGTCCGCATCCGGACAGATCATGGACTGGAAGGAATTGGCGAGGCGGACTCGCAGCCTGAGGTTGTCAAAGCCATTATCGATGCCGGTTACAGCCACAACATCGCCTGCGGGCTGCGCGAGCTGCTGCTGGGGGAAGATCCTCTGGACCATGTTCGCCTCTGGCAGAAGATGCTGCGGGGAACCATGTATTTCGGACGGGCCAGTGTGACGATCACCGCCATGGCCGCCATCGACATGGCGCTGTGGGATCTCAAAGGGAAGCACGTCGGAGTCCCCATTCACCAATTGCTGGGGGGCAAGCAGCATCATCGCATTCAGGCTTACGCCTCATGTCTGTTTGGCAACGACGGGCACCAGACTCGCGACATCGCTGCCCGCTGGCGAGACGCCGGTTACTCGGCTGTGAAGTTCGGCTGGGAACCGATGGGACCCGATTTGAAAGTCGACCTGGACCTGGTGCGTGGAGCCCGGCAGGGAATTGGAGACGGGACTCTGCTGATTGATGCTGGCTGTGTCTGGGACGCTCGAACCGCATTGAAGCGGACACGCGCGTTTGAAGAGTACGAACTGACCTGGCTCGAGGAGCCGCTGCGCTCGGATGATGTGGAAGGATACCGCTGGCTGCGGGATCGCTCTTCGATTCCCATCGCTGGGGGAGAACAGGAATGCGGCCGGGAATCCTGGAAGCCTCTGATCGATCGTCGGGCTCTCGATGTCTATCAGGTCGACCTCGCACGCAACGGCTTCACAGAAGCGGACTATATCAAGCATCGAGTTCAGGAAATCGGGGCCCGGCTCTGCAATCACTGCTACACAAGCCCTCTCACTGTGGCTGCGAGTCTGCACTGGCTGTTCACCTGCCGGGATGCATTTCTCTTTGAAGATTGTGTGGACGATTCTCCTTTACGGCACCATCTGACGTGCGAACGGGTTCAGGCGGACGATGGCTGGGTGACGGTCCCCGAGGGGCCGGGACTGGGAGTGACGTTGGATGAGGAGTTCGTGCAGCGGTACCTCGTCGATGAATCGGGCCGCAATCAGATCTTCGGAGAGAAGAATGGGCACTCCCATGAGGGGGTCGCCATTCCGGTGGTCGCTGGGACTTAGTCCCTCGTTGCTGAAGACAGGAATGATCAAGACGTCACGAAAATTGTTTTGAGATCGCCCTTCCTTTGAGTGAAACTGGATCGCATGACTTCGCTCGACTGGACTCTTGTCTTGCTTCTGAATGGATGCATCGTCCTGTATGCCATTCTGGGATCGCGACGCACCGAGTCCAGCGAGGAGTGGTTTCTGGGTGGACGAAGCGTGCCGTGGTGGATCGTCGGAATCTCGGCATTCGCCACAGCCGTCGACAGCAGTGATCTGGTGGCGGATTCCGGCGGAGTCTATTCCCTCGGCATCAGCTACTTCGTCACGAACTGGATCGGAACCGTCTCCGGATGGTTGCTGCTTGCGCACTTTGTGGCGCTCCCCATGTATCGCAGCGGGATGTACACGAACTCAGAGTATCTCGAGAAACGGTTCGGAGTGACGGCCCGGGTCTGCAGCAGTCTGGTGCAGGTTCAGTATCGAACGATGGTGATGGCCAATATCTCGACGACACTCTACCTCGTTTTCACGGTGGTGGGGGGACTCGGGGTCGAAGCGTGGGCGGGCGTGGTCGCTGTCGTACTGCTCTCCTTGAGCTATACGATTCTCGGCGGATCACGCAGCGTGGCGATCGCTGATTCCGTGCAATCGATCGTCATGATCTCTGCCAGTCTGGTCCTGTTCGCTTTCGTCTGGAATGCCGTGGGTGGATGGAGCGGTTTGAATACGCGGCTGGCCAGTGCCGATGAACGGCTCCCGGCCCAGATGCTTCGAATCGGGACCGATCTGGAAGAGACAGTTTCGCTGAAGGATGCTCCCGAGCAGCAGATTCAGCGACAAATGTTGCTTGGAGGCACGTTTGATTCCCAGAGTCAGACCTGGATTCGACGCACCCCTGCCTGGCTCATCTGTCTGAGTTTCGTTCTCGTGGGGATGGCCTATTCCATCGTCAATCATGAACAGTCCATGCGACTGTTTGCTGCACGCAGCATCTGGGACATGAAGATGTCAGTTGTTGTGGCCAGTCTGCTGCTGATCATCCTGACCTTCTTCAACCTGATGATGGGGGTGATGGGGCGAGCCCTCTTTCCGACGCACGCGGACATGCCGGTCACGGAAAGTCTGCAAGGGACCGCTGATGCCATTTATCCTGTTCTCGTCCGTGATTTCACTGTTTCCGGGTTACGGGGAGTGGTCGTGGCGGGAGTCCTGGCTGCAGCGATTTCAACCTACTCCGGAATCGGGGCAGCGATGTCCGCTCTGCTGACGCGCGACGTGTATTCACGACTGCTCGTGAAAGAGGCCAGCGACCATCATTACGTCGTCGCGGGGCGATGGCTCACCGTGGCAATCGTGTTCGGGTCATTCTGCTATGTCCCGTTTCTTTTGGCACGAGGCATGATGATGTTCTATCTCGACCTCGTCGGGGCGTTCGTGATGCCGTTGCTGACGATCTACCTGATGGGGATCTTCACCGGAGTTCATCGTGCCAGCGGAACGATCGGACTGCTGACGGGAGTTGCTTACGGAGTCTGCCGGCTCGTCTGCACGAAACTGGCGTCGGATTACGGAATCGCGACGCTGCCCCCAGTTTTTCTGGACAGTTTTGTTTCCTACCCCGTCAGCGTGCTGTTGACCGCGTCGACCATGATTCTGGTGTCAATTGTGCTGGGATGGGGGACACAAACCGAGGACTCTTCACCCGTCGCTGCTGAATCGGAAGCAGCTCCAGAGTTGCCCTTGGGGCACGGCATGGAGCAGCCGCGGGAGACAGTCGTTGAAGAAGGAAGTCCATGGCTTCCTCAGATTCTGGGAGTGGCCGTATTGGGGCTCGGCATCGTGCTGAGTTTCGTTGTTTTCTGGTAAGAGCATTCGCAATGACGTTCAGACAATTGACAACTTGCGTCTTCCAGACGGTTCGACTCACAGCGGTTGCTTTGCTCTGCATGGTGACGAATACGGCGTCGGCTGCGGAGACGAAAAGTCCAGAGCTGGTCCATGATGTCCTGCCGCTGTTGAAAGTCCATTGCGTCCGGTGCCACGGACCGGCTGTTCAGGAAGGCAAGCTCAACCTGGCCCTGCCCCCAGGAATCAAACGTGGTGGCGAAAGCGGTGCAGTGGTCGTGGCGGGCTCGCCGGAAAAGAGCCTGCTCTGGGAGCTTGTCGAGTCCGACAAAATGCCGGCTGATGAACCGATGAGTGCGGAAGACAAGCTGGTCCTGAAAAAATGGATCGAGGCGGGAGCTCCCGGTCTGCCGGAATCGGTGACTTCCGAACCCAACGGCGACGAACACTGGGCGTTCCAGCGATTGGCATCAGTCGCCATTCCCACAGTCACGAACTCGAGCCGGGTCCGCACCCCCGTTGACTACTTCATTGAACAGCAGCTCGAACGCCTCGGGCTCACACTCGGTCCCGAAGCCTCACGGGAAACACTGATTCGGCGGGTCAGCTTTGATCTGACGGGTCTCCCTCCGACACTCGAAGAGATTGATCGATTCGTCAACGACTCCGCTACCGATGCCTACGAGCAGATGGTGGATCGGTATCTGAACTCACAGCATTACGGAGAACGCTGGGGCAAGTATTGGCTCGACACCGCCGGATACGCGGACAGCAACGGGTATTTCGGACGCGATTCCGATCGCCCTTTGGCTTACCGCTACCGGGATTATGTGATTCGCTCGATCAACGCCGATAAGCCTTGGAATCAGTTTCTCCGCGAACAGCTGGCCGGCGACGAAATTGTTCAATACACAGCGGGCGGAGATGTGCAACCGGAGATGGTCGAGCTTCTGGAAGCAGTCCATTTTCTGCGGAACAGCCCGGACGGGACCGATGCCAGCGACGGCAACCCTGATGAAGTGCGGGCCGACAAATATGCCGTGCTCGAAGGGACGGCTCAAATTCTCGGCTCGGCCCTGCTGGGAGTGACGGTGCAGTGTGCTCGCTGCCACGATCATAAGTTCGAACCGTTCACTCAGAAGGACTACTACCAGCTGCAGGCAATTCTTTACCCTGCATTCAACCTCGAACAATGGATCACGCCGGAAAAGCGAGTCATCTCGACAGCGACTCGCGCCGAGCAGGACGCATGGAAAGAAGTCCACCGCCAACTGGATGAACGGATTGCAGCCGTACAACAGGAATTTCTCACATGGTCACGTGAGCATCGGATTCTGGGCACCGTTGTCTTTGCCGACACGTTCGACTCCCCCACGCAGAAGCTCAGTGAAACATGGACCGGCATCAATTCCAAAGTCGCTGGCTCATCAGGTTTACCGCCGGTCAACATCGATTCCCCGCAGGCCCCCGGATTGCAGATCGCCAATGGCCAGCTGAACATCATTGAAGGCAACCATGGGGGAAGCATCGGCGTCTCCACCCAGACTCACTTCGACTGGACCCCGAATGATGAGAAGGGATGGATCCAGGTCACTTTCGACCTCGTCTCCGGCGGCGCGACCGCCCCCTACGTCGGCTACTACATCGCGCTGAAAGCCCCCGGCGCTGAAGCTGAAAACGTCAACGGAAACATCCTGATCGATGGCGCTGCCGCGGGACAGGCGACCATTCACGCCAACTATCCCGGCGACAGTGTCGAAATGCGGGGAAAAATCGGCAAGAGTGGATACAACCCTGGGCACAACTTCGGCGTTCGTATCACGAACGTCGGAGGCGGAAAATACGAAGTCGCCCAGGTGGTCGACGGTCTTCTGGAAGAGAACCGTGTCACCCTCCAGGAAGCGGATCTCCCGGATGGCGGGTTCGGGTTTGAATTCTGTTGCGGTCGCAGCTTCGTTGTCGACAACCTTCTGGTTGAGTCCAGCAATTCTTCCGCCGAAGCAACCGCACAGGAGCAGGAGCTGGCCAAAGAACGCGAAGAACGGCAAGCGAAAACCGAAGCTGCAGTCAAAGCCCTGGAAGCAGAGCGCCCCAAACCCCTTCAGCAACTCGCCGTCGTCAATAATGTTGTTCCACAGCCGCCCGAAGTTCATCTACTGGTCCGAGGCAGCTATCAATCGCCCGGCGAAGTGGTTGCTCCAGCCGCTCCATCGGTCCTGAGAGAATCCAGTGAATCGACTGCATCCAGTTTTCCCGCGGGGTCAACCCGTACAGGGCTGGCCGAATGGCTGGTGACCCCGGATTCACGTGCTTCCGCGCTTCTCGCGCGGGTGACGGTGAACCGCTGGTGGCATCATCACTTCGGGACAGGTCTGGTCGCGACGCCCGATAACCTCGGCTATTCCGGAGCCCCGCCGTCTCACCCCGAGTTGATTGAATACCTGGCAGGGCAATTGATCGCAGAGAACTGGAGTGCCAAAGCGATTCATCGACTCATCCTGCGTTCCAGCGTCTATCGGCAGTCCAGCATCGAATCAGAGCAGGCGCGTCTGGCGGATCCTCAGAATCGCTGGCTCTCCCGTTATCCGATGCGAAGACTCGATGCCGAATCTCTTCGTGATGCCTTGCTGGCGGTTCCCGGAGAACTCGATCCCCAGATGTACGGTCCTTATGTCGCCACGAAACGTGCCGATGACGGTGACGTGATCGTCCCGGAAGAGAACTCCCACGGGCGGCGCCGCAGCGTTTATCTGCAGCAGCGAAGAACCCAGGTGGTGGGAATGCTCGAAGCTTTCGATGCTCCTTCGATCGTCTTCAACTGCACTGCCCGCAGCAGCACGACCGTTCCCCTGCAGTCGTTGAAGCTGCTGAATTCAGAATTCATGCGGCGACGAGCCGAAGGACTGTCAAAGAGAGTCCGCTCGATGGTGGACAGCGACGACGCTGCGATCGATCTGGCATTTCGACTGGCCTTCGCACGGCATCCCAGTCGCGAAGAACTCGCCGCCTGCAAATCGTTTCTGCAAGGTCAGGCTGCGGAGTATCCCCAGGCAGAAAATGCCCAGGACTTGGCCTGGATCGATTTCAGCCAGATGCTGCTGGCCAGCAATTCCTTTCTTTACATCGAGTGAACGCGGAGGTCATCATGCAATTCGATTTCCATTTTGCACAGAACCGTCGCGCGTTCCTGAATTGGTCCGCGGGCAGTCTGGGAGCGTTGGCACTCACCGATCTCTGGAAATCGGAACAGGACAGAACTGCTCTCGCGGGTGCAACGCGAACTCCTCATCTACCCCCGAGCGCCGATGCGGTCATCTGCCTGTTCCAGCATGGCGGCCCCAGCCAGATGGATCTGTTCGATCCCAAGCCCGAGCTCACCAGGCGTCACGGGCAGGAGTATGAAGGGCATCTCGAAGTTCATTTCGCCGGACAAAAAGGAAAGATTCTCGGATCCCCATTTCAGTTTGCTCCTCGCGGGGAGTCGGGCATCGAGTTGAGTGAGCTGCTCCCGCACACCTCACGGATCGTGGACGACATCACGCTGGTGCGAAGTGTGACCACGGAGTCTGTCGATCATGAATCGGCCCTGCGGCTCATTCACAGCGGGAAGTTTCAGGCCGGTTATCCGACATGGGGATCCTGGGTCAGCTATGGCCTGGGAACCGCCAATCAGAACCTGCCGGCGTATGTCGTCCTCACCGATCCGGGCGGAATGCCAGTTGATAACGTCCGCAACTGGACCTCGGGCTGGCTGCCCGCGGAATATCAGGGGACCGCGTTCCGGCCCGGAGCCGCCCCCGTCCCGAATCTGAACACCCCTGCAGGAATGACACCCTCCGCACGGGAGCGGCAGCTTCATTTGCTCGAGGCCCTGAATCGGAATCATCTCGCGAACTACCCCGGGAACTCGGAACTGCTGGCCCGCCTGCAGGACTTCGAAATCGCAGCCCGCATGCAGACCTCCGTTCCCGAGCTGCTGGACATCTCCGCAGAATCGGCGGAAACGAAGGAGATGTATGGACTCAATCACCCGGCCACCGCGGAATACGGGACTCGATGTCTGACGGCCCGTCGGCTGGTGGAACGGGGCGTCCGCTTCGTTCAGGTGTTTCTGGCCGGTCAGCCTTGGGACACGCACAGCAAGAATGCAGAGTCCCTGAAGACAAACTGTGCCAGGATTGACCAGCCGAGCGCTGCACTGGTTCAGGATCTGAAGCAGCGGGGACTGCTCGATCGGACTATTGTCATGTGGGCCGGAGAATTCGGCCGTCTTCCAGTCTCGCAGGGAACGGACGGGCGTGACCACAACCGGCATGCGAATTCACTGTGGCTGGCAGGAGGGGGCTTCAAGCAGGGATATGTGCACGGAGCAACGGATGATTTCGGCTACGCCGCCGTCCATGATGTCGTCACCGTGCACGACTTGCACGCCACGCTGCTGCACGCCCTGGGACTGGACCATCAGCGCTTAACATATCCGCAGGATGGACGCCCCGGCAGCCTGACGGATGTTGCGATTACGAAAGCGAAAGTTGTTCCGGAATTGCTCGCAAATTGATAAGTTATTCCTGTTGTGTTCTATGGCGTTTTGGTAAATTTAATTCGCACAGCCAATTAAGGACATCGGAAAGGAAACTGTTTCGTTCCATTCGTGCAGCCTTTGCTCTAAAGGCAGCCCCTCAAGTATGGGTTCTCACACCTCTCTTTGTTGTCTAAATGCAATTCTTCTTTCAAATGGGATGTCATTATGAAGACGTCAATGTTTCGCCGTGGCTTTACACTGATCGAACTGCTTGTTGTGATCGCAATTATCGCTGTGCTGATCGCACTACTTCTGCCTGCCGTTCAACAGGCGCGTGAAGCGGCGCGAAGGTCGCAGTGCAAGAACAATCTCAAGCAACTTGGGCTGGCATTGCACAACTATCACGACAATCACAATGTTTTCCCCTACGGTTCAAGCCCTGGGTACCCATCAGGCATGTCTGCCCAGCAGATCCTTGATGCCGGTGGAACACCAAAGATGGGATATAACTGGCGAGTCTTCATTCTCCCTTACATGGATCAGGCGCCATTATATAGCGTCCTCGCGGCCGTTAACAATTCCAACTATGTCGCCGTCGAGACTTTAGCTGAACAACGCACTGTGATCGCCACGCTGATTTGCCCCAGCGAACCTGCCCCAAGCGTTGCAAGTAACTTCAGCGGGGATGGCGATCTCGTTTCGTCAACGACGGCAGCCTTGGCCAGTTATCGAGGAAGTGCTGGCCCTGCATCAACCCATGCAATAGATGCATACGGATGCGGTTACTGCGTTGACAACACCACCTGTCTTTGCACGAACAGAGGCGAGAATCATGTCGCCCCCACTGGCAATGGTCCAGGAATGTTCCATCATCGGGCAGACAAAATCGGCATGAGACATGTTACCGACGGGACTTCCAACACCCTGATGCTGGGAGAAGGAACGTTCCTCGGCCCCAATGGAGGGACGAATTTTGCACAATGGATGGGAACCTGGGCACTGGCTTCCACAGTGAACGGCATTAATATGCCTAACGCATCTGCTTACTATAACGGCAGTGGCTTTCGCAGCTATCACACCGGGGGAGCCCAATTCGCGATGGTGGACGGATCCGTCAGATTCATCAATAACAACGTCAACCTGATGACCTTATCCAGTCTCGGAACGAAAGCCGGAGGAGAAGTTTTGAGTGAATTCTAATGGGCTCTGCAGTAATCCGCGACGGTCTCGTAACATGAGTTGCCGGACGGGCTCAGGTCACATTCCAGCAATAGACGAGAGACTATAATCGTGAATTACACCGGTGCATGCTGTCCGAATGGAATTAGCAAAAGGCGCAGTCTCCATCCGGTGCGGTCAGCTGTTCGTGTGGGATCACGTTAAAATCCGAATCTCATACTTACAATGACTTACCGGCCGGAGAAGCACCGGAGGCGTTAAGTGGCTATGACCGGTCAAAGTCTTTTGATTCTTGCGAATCGCAATTGATGGCGCTGCGCCACCTGCGATGACATCGAGTCAATGCGATCCTAAGACCCGCTGCAGCGGATCTCCATCACTCAAAGCGTCACCACGCACAGTAAAGCTGACGATTCCAGTTGATGCATCTTCTTTAGTAACGCATGAGGACAGACAACTCCAATTGTGATCGTTCATCGTGCGACCAGTTAGTAGAACTCTTAAGCCGAGGTGCCAATATCATGGGAACCAGGGTTTACGGCAGCAAGTCGTCCTTACTTTTGTCTCTGGCAATGATGACCTCGCTGCTTTCTGGTTGCCGTGGGTCCTCAGGGCAACCCGTTGTCAAAGTAAGTGGAATCGTGAAGTTCCAGGGATCTCCGCTCACTCACGGGGAAGTCATCCTCAATCCGGACCTCGCGGAACACGGTCGTCCTGGTCGTGGATCGATTGACAACCAAGGGGAGTTTGTGATCTCGACGTTTCTTCCTGGAGACGGGGTCCTGCCTGGGGACTACACGGTCGTCGTGCATTCGACAATCCCGGGAACCGAACCACTGCCAAGAGACAAAGGAACTGGAATCGGCGGCAAGTCGGCAATCCCTGCCAAGTACAACCAGATTAAGTCATCTCCACTCAAGGTTTCTGTTTCAAAAACGGATTCTGGTAAACACTTGACCCTGGACTTGGTGGAATAGGTCAACCGCCCCTCATTGATTTTCGCTACCGAAGCGACGCCCAGTGTCGGCTACATCCGCCAAAGATCCGAAGGAGGTTGTAATTCAGCTCGGGCAAACCACCGCGAAGTCGTGCGTGGTCCGTATTGGAGTGGGCGAGATTTTCGTGGTCGCAGGTCAGTCGAATACCGCCAACTGGGGAGAGAAACGTCTGGCTCCCCAGCTGGATCGAGTGTTCAACTGGGTGTGAAATCCAGAAAGCCTTTGCACTTCTCCCGGATATGTGAAGGGCACACTTTCTCTGGTGAAATGAGCCTGTGTGCCCAGTTGCGGCATTTTTCAGCTCTCTCGACTGGAACTCGTCGAAGCTTCATGACCCGTTTGCTGGGTCAGGACCGGGCTGAACTCTCTGGGTGCCTCGTGTTCAATTTGCCAAAATTTTGATGGCATCATGTCATCGAACCGGGGCGGTGGGCGGGGCGCGGCAGCTATCACTCAGCGGGTTGCCTTTCGAACACGTTCCCATTGGAAACGTCCTCGATCCCTTTGGGCGTCAGGTATAGCCTGCTGGTAATTCCAGCATTTGCCAGATCGAGCCGCGGGCAATCGTGACGGAACCAGATCACCAGCTTCCTGTCCGTTCCCGGGATCTCGGATTCGTCGAGAAAGAAGGCATCAACGCGATCTCCTCGAGCTGCCCCGATGTGAATCAGCTTGAGCGGATCAGTGCTGCCGAATATCTGCCCCTTGGCGAGCAACCAGAAGCCGGCGTTTTCCAACTCTGTTTGATCCGACATGATGTGCTGGTCGCGGACCAACATCGTCATCCAATTGTACGAACGGGTTGCCGGGAAGTCCTCCACTCCGACAACAAGAAAGAGACCGTCCCCGATCCAGCGGGTCGCGTACAGATCGGTGACATCAGGAAGTTCTGGCAGAAATGGGATGCCCTCCCTCGAATCCACAGACAGTGACAGGTCCTTCTGGTGATCAACCTTCACCGTCACCGAGTGCTCGGGAAGTTTTACGGTGATTGGTTCGCTCGCCTGTGCCTTCGACACGGAATCGAAGTTCATGAAAAGCAGCAACAACGCGATGAGGAACCTCGACATGTCCGCCCCCTGGTCGTTGAAGAACACGAGCCCCAGTCAACTGACGACTTTGCATTTTATGCAGCAATCGTTCAATCTGCGATGTGCTCAGGGGCTGGGTCTGTTCGATCTGGTTCGATTCAAGTGGAGTCATTGATGAACATCGGCGATTTATTGCGGGATTCGGCAGCGGAAAATCCGGACCGTACCGCAATGATCTTTAACGAACAAGCGGTCACATACCGCGAACTGGATCGTCTGACCGATCGATTTGCTGGAGCGCTGCAGAACGCCGGAATCCAGTGTGGCCAGGTTCTCGCAGTGCTGCTGGAAAGCGGTCCTGAACTGCTGATCTCGGTTCTCGGAGCCTTCAAAGCTGGGGTGATTCCCAATGTGGTGAATGCCATGTTGCGGCCCGAGGAAGTTCGTGTGATTGTCGCCGACTCCGAGGCGGTCTGGCTGCTGACAGATTCTGAACGGGCCAGTGTACTGCGTTCGATGGGCGAAGGTCTGGGGGTGCAGAGGATTCTGGACGTCGAGACGGAGTGGGAAGAGCTGCTGGCTACGGGGACAGATTCGTTCCCGGTCCTCGATTTCGCTCCGGATACGGTCGCGTGCTTGCTCTACACATCGGGGACAACGGGTCAGCCAAAAGGGGTGATGCTGACTCATCTGAACGTCATTGATAATGCGGTGCAGTTCGCTCGACTCCACTTCGATTCAGACGATCGACTTCTGGTCGCTGCTCCGCTCTTTCACTGCTGGGGATTGATTAACGGTGTGCTGGGGATCTTCGCAGCGGGCGGCAGTGCGATTGTGATCAGACGGTTCAAAGCCGATCCGGTTCTCGAACTGATCGAGCGACTGCAGCCGACGCAGTTTCTCGGTGTGCCAGCGATGGACAATCACATGACACGTTCCCCCTCGCGAGCCGAGCGGGACTTGCGAAGTTTACGCGTCGTTCATTCCGCTGCGGCTCCGATGCCTGCTGAGCTGATTAGTTCGCTTCGGGATGATTGGAAAGTCGGGTATGCGGAATCGTACGGGCTGACGGAAGTGAGCCCTGTAATCACGACGACGACACATGAAGAGATGCGGGTCGGTTCATGCGGGAAGGCGATGGGAGACACAGAGCTGAAAGTGGTCGACCCCGAAGGAAAGACCCTGGGAGTGAATGAAGTTGGTGAGCTCTGGGCACGCGGGACTGCGGTCAGTGCTGGTTACTTCAAGCGACCGGAGGCGACCGCCGAGGTTTTCGTTGACGGGGGGTGGTTCCGCACGGGCGACATCGTGCGGATGGATGCGGACGGCTATGTCTTCATCGTGGATCGGGCGAAGGACATGATCAATGTCGGGGGCGAAAAGGTTTATCCGCGCGATGTCGAAGAGGTGATTTTCCGCCATCCTGCCGTCGCTGATGCAGTTGTCGTCGCAGCTCCAGATCCTGTTATGGGGGAGGTCCCCAGAGCTGTGATCGCCCTCAAGCCGAATGCGGAACTTTCCCCGGAAGAGCTGCTGACGTTTCTGCGTCCGAAGCTGGCAACATTCAAACTTCCCAGGACGATCGAGTTCGTTGATGCTGTCCCCCGCAGTGCATCTGGAAAAGCGCTGCGCAGGCTGTTGAGAACTTAGCCCCTGTCTCAGGGGAGTGTGGCGGCGATTCTGGGTGATTGATTGCTCGAAAGCTGTGTTTATCGCCGCCGGAACGCCACTCTTTCGTGAGATTCGCTCTTGAGTGTTTCACGGTCCGAAGGTGACCCATTCAAAGAAAGGAAATTTACCACGGAGTCACGGTGACACGGAGAATCTTTAAAACGGCCCAGCATGTGAATCTGGCGATTTTCGGGTTTCCTTTTCGCGTTTTTCACAGCAATTTGGAACATCGGAATGGCAAAACAATCGGGGCTGGATGGGACGTTGATGGCTGCTTTCTGATTCGTACCATTCGCCTGATTCGCGGTTCTTTTCTTCTCCGTGCCTCAGTGACTCCGTGGTGAATTGCAAGTTGAATCGACAGCAGGGCTGGAAAGCTCCGAGCCGGAGAATGCTCGCTGTGCTGATCCGATTCTGTTTGATAGACCGGGCGAGTTCGACCTGATAACTTTCAGGTTCAATGGCAAGATCGCCCGTGGTGATCAGTTCGTTGCCGGACCTGATCGGCTCGACCCGTGGCGTTCAATCGTACCAAAAGGTGATGGCATCGCTTCGGCGCGGCGCCAGCGGGACGATTGACGGTGCGTGGGGATCGTCGTGCGCGCTGGTTGCAGCTGCTGTGGCGGAAGACGCTCCCGGGCCACTGCTGGTAGTTCTTCCGCGGATCAGTGACGTCGAAGATTTCTCTGCCGATTTAGCATCGTTATTAAAAGAACCCCCGGTCGTGTTTCCTGCCTGGGAGACGCTGCCAAAGGAACGATCGGTCAAAGACGCCATCTTCGGAGCCCGGTTGCGGGCGCTCGACCTGATCGAATCAAAGACTCCCCCCAAGGTTATTGTCACCCCGTTCCCGGCATTGCTCCAACCGGTTCCCGCCCGCGCCGATCGTCAGGCGGGGAAGCGGACTCTGCGTGTGGGAGAGGTGATCGACTCGGATGAGCTGCTCCGTTGGCTTGTGCAACGCGGATTCGAACGCGTTCCGACCATCGAACGGCCCGGGGAATTCTGCGTGCATGGCGGGATCGTGGATATCTTCCCGCCAGCCGCCATCGACCCCATCCGAATGGAATTGTTCGGTGATGAAGTTGATTCGCTCCGGTATTTCAACGTTGAGTCTCAACGCAAGGTGGAAGACTTGCGGGACGTCGAGCTGACCGCCATTGCTCCGACTGAAGGGGCCGATTCCTCCAGCTGGGGAGAAGCGAATCTCCTCGACTCGCTGCCTGCCGACAGCTGGATTGCTCTTTCGGAGCTCACCGATGTCATCGAAGAGGGGAAGCGGTTCCTTCAGCGACTCGAAAATCCGCGAGGGCTGTTCGGCGTCGATGCGACGATGGCCCGCTGCACGCAACTTCCGACCGTCAGCATCTCCGCACTGAGCTCTGGGAGCTTCGAGACAACCGCACATCTTCAGATCGAATCGATCGAGCGGTTCACCGGCCCCAAGACCGAAGTGATTCTCGAACTGGCGGGAGTCCTTTCGAAAGATGAACAGGTCATCATTGCCTGTCACAACGAAGGGGAACGCGAGCGGCTGAAAGAAATGATTCAGGAGGCTGATCCCACCCTGAATGAACGGATGCAGCTTTGCCTGGGGACGGTGACTCAGGGATACCGTCTGGGTTTCGCCCGCAAAGTGGTGATCAGCGATAACGAACTGTTCAACCGGGTGCATGTCCGGCACACCACGCGGAAGGCGTCCAGCCGCATCGCCAGCCGGGCCATTGACAGCTTTCTCGACCTGAATGAAGGGGATCTGGTTGTCCATCTCTCTCATGGCATCGGCCGCTTCCTCGGGATGCAGCTGGTGAACCGGGAAGGGAACCAGGAAGAGCACCTGATCATCGAGTTCCGGGAAGGGGTGCGGATCTATGTTCCGGTCACGTTGATTCACCTTGTTCAGAAATACGTGGGTGCCGCACAGACGTCCCCCAAGCTGGCCAAGGTGGGGGGGACCAGCTGGCAGAAGAACAAGAAGAAGGTGTCTGAAGCTGTCTCGGACATGGCAGCGGACATGCTGAAGCTTCAGGCGAAACGAGCGACGCAGGTGGGACTTGCCTGTCCTCCTGACAGCAAGTGGCAGAAGGAGTTCGATTCTTCGTTCCCTTTTGTGGAAACTCCTGATCAGCTGCGTGCGATTGAAGAGTCCCGCATCGATCTGATGCAGGAGAAACCGATGGACCGCCTGATCTGCGGTGACGTCGGTTTCGGAAAAACCGAAGTCGCAATGCGGGCGGCATTCAAGGTTGTGGATGCGGGACGGCAGGTGGCGGTCCTGGTTCCAACGACCGTTCTGGCAGAACAGCACTTCCGATCGTTCTCTCAACGGATGGCGGAGTTTCCCGTTCAGATTGCCTCTCTGTCCCGTTTCAGGTCGAAAGCTGAACAGCGGGCCATTCTGGAGAAGCTATCAATCGGTGGAATCGACATCTGTATCGGCACCCATCGTCTCGTGTCACAGGATGTCCATTTCCGGAATCTCGGACTGTTGATCGTGGACGAAGAACAACGTTTCGGCGTGTCCACCAAGGAAATGTTGAAGCACCTGCGAGTGAACGTGGATGTGCTGACGTTGAGTGCAACACCGATTCCTCGCACGCTGCATATGTCACTGCTGGGGATTCGAGACATCTCGAACCTCACCACACCTCCTCAGGATCGATTGCCGATCGAGACGCGTATTGGTCGCTGGGACGGGGACCTGATCCGTTCAGCGATCATGCGGGAGTTCAATCGCGGCGGTCAGGTCTACTTTGTTCATAACCGCGTGTATGACATTCATCAGATTGCGGATCGCCTTCAACAGATTGTTCCGGAAGCGAGGATCGTTGTCGGCCACGGACAGATGACTCCCGAAGAGCTCGAGGCGAGCATGGTCAAGTTCGTGAACGGCCAGGCAGATATTCTGGTCGCGACCACCATTATCGAAAGCGGTCTCGACATCCCAACCGCGAATACGATGTTCATCAATCAGGCTGAGATGTACGGACTGGCGGAACTGCATCAGCTGCGAGGCCGGGTCGGTCGCGATAAACATCGCGCCTATTGCTATCTGCTGGTGAGTGAGCACAAAGCATTGACCGGGACAGCAGCCCGTCGACTCAAGGCGATTGAAGAGTTCAGCGAGCTGGGAGCGGGTTTCAAGATCTCCATGCGCGACCTGGAGATCCGGGGGGCCGGAAACATCCTCGGAACCGAGCAAAGCGGACACATTTCGGTTGTGGGATACGAGCTGTACTGCCAGCTTCTGGAAAATGCCGTCAGGCATCTCAAAGCGCTCCCACCTCGGGAGAGTCCGCATGTGAATCTGGATTTGCCGGTCACCGCGTACTTGCCTGGTTCCTATATTCCCCCCGGTCGCCACAAAGTTGACGTCTACCGCAAGCTCTCCTCCGTCAGCACTCACGGGGAACTCAAGGAGGTCGCGGACGAAATCCGGGATCGTTTTGGACCGCTTCCTGAAGAGGCCATTCAGCTTATCTCCTTGAAGGAACTGGAGTTAATGGCCTATGCCTGGGGGATCGACAACATCCGGCTGGAAGAGGACCGGTTCGCGGTCCTGAGCTATCAGGACACCCAGCGGATTCACGACCTCGCAGGGCGGTACGGACGGGACCTGCGGATCGTCGACCGGCGGAATGCATACGTTCTTCTGCCGGAAAAGGGGATGAAAGGGCCTTTGCTCGTTGACTTTCTGAAATCCGTGTTGCGTTAAAACGCCGCAGCCGGTAATAAGCCGACGCCTCTCCCCACAATTCGATCGACAAACCGACGAGCGGGAGGACATTCCGTCCCGATTTCCGAGTCCGGAGTCCGTCGTCCCTCCTGTTCCGTCCGTGTTGAAGTTACCCCCATGTCACGCAAATCAATCTATCTGGCGATCTTGCTGGCAGTGGGCTGTGGCACGAAAAATTATAACGTTGCCAATCCGGTGGTTGGCCCGGCTCCCCCCCGGATCAAAGATGCCCTGGCGCGGCAGGACCAGAAGGACGGCGCTGACGCCGTGGCTGAGAGCGGTCTGAAATCTGTCTCTGCCGAGGGAGTCAAGACGGTCAACTACGAATCGGAAACTCCGCTGGCGATGACTGATGTCGTGGCCAAGGTGAACGGCCGACCGGTCCTCGCGGGGGAAATTCTTGAGCAATACAACTCCAAGCTCAAAGAGTACCAGGCGCAGCTGGCTCTGGGGGTCTCCAAAGGAGCCCTGGACGAAGCGACTCGACAGAGAAAGATCCGCGAAACGCAGGAGATGCTCATCAAGCGGGACATGGACCGCTTCGTCGAACAGATCCTGATGGCGGATGCAGTCCGTTCCAAACTGAAGAAAGAACAGCTGGACAGCATCAACGAGCAGCTGGCAGGCTATTTCGAAAAGGACGTCGTCGCCAACCTGAAGCAGAAATTCGAAGTGGAAACGACGCTCGAACTCGAAGGGGTTCTGCAGGCTCAAGGGATGTCCCTGGAGACGATGCGACGGATGTTTACCGATCAGCAGCTGGCCTCGCAATACATTCGCACCAAGATGGGCGAAGACCCCAAGCCGAGCCGGGCGGAACTTCTCGCGGTGTACAACGCTCAAATCGAAAAATACAGCCGTCCCATGCAGGTGAAATGGCAGCAGCTGCAGGTGAACACCGGTGGTCCGCAGAATCAGTCCAAGGCGAGAGCCCGCATCGAAGAAGCACAGGCGGCGCTGAAGGACGGAATGTCCTTTGATGACGTTGTGAAGAAATATTCCGACGGCCCGCTGAAGGACAATGGGGGGCACTGGGACTGGACGCAGCCCGAGAGCGTCGCGAACCCTGAAATTCGTAAAGTCCTGCAGAAAATGAAAACGGGCGAGATCAGTCCGGTGCTGGTGACCAATGCTTCGCTGCAGATCATCAAAGTGACGGGTCGCCGTGAAGCAGGCAATCAGCCCTTGGAAGAGGTCCAGGAAGATCTTCGCCAGCAGATTATCAGTGAATTCCGCGAGAAACGCGCGTCCGAAGTCGTTGCCGAAATCCGAGCGAAAGCAGTTGTCGAAACGATGTTCGATGACGAAGTCGAATCCCCGGAAAAGACTCAACTCCGATAGTTTTCCCCCTTGCTCCGGCAACACTCGCCGGACTTGATTGAAAAAACAGAGGTCCGACAGAAATCCTCACGACCCATCTTGACCCTGTCTGACTGACTGCAGTATTCAGCGACCTTGAAGCACCTTTCCCCAGTCAAATCCCACTTCCCATCCCGTTCCGCCAATCTCCGAGAGACTTCAACGATCCCATTCGCGGATGCATGAAGTCCGACGCTGCGGCGACCTTTCCCCACCCTTTCATCCCATCAGCGGCAAACCAAGTCATGGCGAGAAATCGAACAAGCCTGGATCAGCCTGGTCATACCCCCACGGAGGGACCGACTTTGTTGCGAACATTCGGAAAGATGATGTGCGGAGGTCTGTTGACCACAAGCCTGTGGCTTGGGTCTCAGGTCACTGCCCAAGACGCTCCTAAAAACGGAGCAGATCCGTTCGACGCACTGAGTCGCTCGTCGGCCTCGCCGCAGACGACTTCCAGCCACGTCGTGCCTGGCAGCCCTGAAGACGTGCAACACCGCCGCATTCAGGATCAGATGCGACAAGCTCGCCTGAAAATGCAGCTGGGCGAATACCAGGAAGCTTACCGGCTGGCTCAAAGTGCCAACGGGATGGCTCAGAAGTGGAAAATCACGTTCGCCCCGAACGAAGTCTCTCCACAGCGGCTCATGACTGAGATCCGGGCCAAGGTGCCTGCGGGCTCGGAAGTGCAGTTCGCTCAGACGGCTCTCGCACAGTCCGCAGCCGCGGAAGCGATGCCGGTCATCACTTCGACCCAGGCCTTCGGCGAGACGATGACACCGCCAGCGGGGACTCCCGTGGCCGTCGCCCCTTCCGGAGCACAGGCTCAGAAGGAATACGTGCAGAAGCTGCTCGCTCAGGCGCAGTCCGACCTGAACGCCGGCAACTTTGATTCAGCACGCACGCTGATTGAAGAAGCCCGCGGCATCGACGTCACCTATGACGTCTTTGAAGTTCGCCCCGAGCATCTGCTGGTCGAACTCGCACGCCGTCAGCCGGCCCGTCCGGAAGGTCCATCGGAATCGCTGGCACAGATGGCTCAGCTGAGCAATCAGCCGATCGTTCCTGCGAAAGCCGTTCAGTCTGAACCTGTCCCGGCCGCCACGCCGACTCAGGCCACGCTGAAGGCACAGGCTGTCCAGATGCTTGCCGACGCCAAGTCGGCCATGGCTGCTGGACGGATGAACGAAGCCCGTCAGATGGCATTGCAGGCACAGCAGATGGATGTGACCTGGGGCCTGCTCGAAGAGCACCCGGAACACCTGCTCGCCGATCTGGAACGTCAGACCAATATGCAGGTCATTGCTGCGGCACCTCCCTCGCGGAATGCCGTGCAGGATGCCCAGCAGACTCGGACCGCAGCCCTGGAGCTGCTGAAGTCCGCACGGGAAAACATTGCAGCCGGCAAACTCGAACTGGCTCAGCAGCAGGCCACTCAGGCTCAGTCGCTGGAAGCCTCGTACGGGATCTTCGACGATCGTCCGGATCTGGTCCTGCAGGAAGTTCGTGTTCTGGCTTCGCGAAACATGATGGAGCCGGGACGTCCTGCTCCGGGAACCGCGCCTGCAGCAGCACCAACAGCCGCACCAGCAGGTCTTGCTGCACAGACGCAGAAGAAAGAGCAGGCACTTGCACTGCTGCACTCTGCACGTGAGGCGATGCGAAGCGGTGATCTGAAGACCGCTGAAGCCCGCGTTCAGGACGCCGCTTCGCTGGATGTTGCCTTCGGCCTGTTCGAAGATAATCCGGAAACCGTGCGTGAAGACCTGAACAGGCTGATTGCCGCTCAGCAGACTCGCGGTGGAAATCCTGTCGCTGCTGCTCCGACTGCTCCTGCCGCCCCAAGTGGCATGTCTCGCGAAGCATTGAAGCAGCAGGCAATCGGATTGCTGGCCTCTGCCCGGGCTGATCTGGCCGCTGGTCGGATCGATATGGCTCAGGCCAAAGCAAGCCAGGCGGCCACCATTGATGTGACCTACGATCTGTTTGAAGACAGCCCCGAGCGGCTGATGAACGATCTTGAAATCGCCGCGAAGCAGGGTCCTGCCAAATCCTTGGCAGCCATGCCCGCAGCAGCCCCTCAGGGCGAAGTCGGCCTGAAAGAGCAGGCTCTCCAGCTGCTGCAGTCGGCCCGTGCTGACATGCAGGCAGGTCGCTTGAACGAAGCCCAGGCCAAGGTGTCTCAGGCGTCGACGTTTGACGTGACCTACGACCTGTTCGAAGACAGCCCTGAGCGGCTGATGGCTGAAGTGGAACTCGCCATGAAGCGAGGAGCCCCCGTGGCCATGGCTGAGAACCCGATGGCTCAGCCCGCCTCGAACTCCGCACTCGACCTCACCTCACCTGCACAGGCCGCTCCGCAGATCGCCAACCGCGACCGGATGATTGTGAACTCGGCCGGCCTGTCGGCTCAGGAACTGTACGAGCAGGGTGTGAATCACCTGCGTGAAGGAAACCGGGCAGGGGCCTATGAGTCCTTCCTGCAGGCCTACCACTCCGGTGAGAAGCTGGACAATTATCGCCAGCAGCAGCTGCAGGACAAACTGCGTGAACTGGCTCCTCGCAAGTCTCGCGTCCAGCAGGTCAGCAATGAAGTTGTGGATAACGGCAGCGACCTGACTCTGCCGGGAGATGCTTCGCGAATTGACGCTGTGGCTCAGTCCCAGGCTGCCAAGTTCGACCGTCTCCGCACAGAATGTCTGAATGCGATCTTCCGTGCTGAAAAGATGCGGGAGAAACAGCCGGAACAGGCTCAGGCTCTGTTGAATCAGACGCTCGAAAACGTCCAGCAGGCCGACCTGAGCGATGAGCAGAAAGCCTCCCTGTCGGCATGGGTCAAGAGCTCACGCAGCTCGATCGACTCCTACATCGCCCAGCAGCGCCCGGTGCTCGAACTCGAGCGAAAGAACGCCGAGACCAAAGACCTGATCGAGCGGGAAATCCAGACTCGTGTCCGGGTGGAACAGGAACTCGCCACGCTGGTGGAGAAGTTCAACACCCTGATGGATCAGCGACGGTATGGTGAGGCCAACAGCCTCGCCAAGCAGGCCAAGGAACTGGCTCCGGAAAATCCGGTGACCGTCAACATGACGATCAAGTCCCAGCTGGCCATGCAGGTCGCCTTCAATGAAGACGTCAAGGAACGCAAAGCCAACGGATTCCTGAGCGCCCTGAACGATGTGGACAGCTCCAACGTCATTGAAGTCAGCGACGCCCATCCATTGGTCTACGCCAAGGACTGGAAAGAACTGAAAGAAAAACGTGGAGAACGACCGGCAGATGCTGGCCGTCACACGGAAGCTGAAATGCGGGTTCGCAAGAGCCTGGGGAATCCGGTCTCGCTGCACTTCAACAATGCACCTCTGACAGAGGTTCTGAAGTTCATCGCGGATACTCAGGGCATCAACGTGATGGTCGATGAAACCGGCCTCACGGAAGAAGGAGTGACAGCCAGCACCCCGATCAGCATCGCTGTCGATGCCATCCGGCTGGACAGTGCCCTGAACCTGATGCTGAATCAGCTGAACCTGGGTTACACCATTGAGAACGAAGTGTTGAATATCACCAGCCGGATGCGAAAGCATGGCGAGCTGACGACCAAGGTCTATCAGGTCGCCGACCTGGTGGTGCCGGTCGGAATCTCGTCCCCGTTCGCTCAGGCAGTCCCGGGAACAGGGTTCGAAAATCACAACAATTCCATGCAGAGCACCCCGGCAACTCCGGGCGGTCCAGGCTTCGCACAGGTCGGTGCCAATCCACTGGGCGGATTGAATCAGGCCCTGGGTGGAGTGACGACCGATGGCTCCCGACCGCTGAGCGGTCCTGGCCAGACGAACCATGGATTCGAAGCTCTGACCAGTCTGATCACCACCACCGTTTCTCCGGATTCGTGGCAGGAAATCAGCGGTGCAGGCTCCATCAACCAGCATGAAAGCACATTGAGCCTGGTCATTCGCCAGACCCAGCGTGTCCATCAGGAAATTGCAGACCTGCTCGAGCAGCTGCGACGCCTGCAGGACCTGCAGGTGACGATTGAAGTCCGCTTCATCACCGTCAGCGATCAGTTCTTCGAGCAGATCGGAATCGACTTCGACTTCAACATCAACGACACCGTTGGTGGACCTTATGTCGAAAACAACTTCTCCCCCATCCGTCCGTTCGGAAGCACCGATCCAATCTTCGGTGGAACAGGCGGCTCGAGCGGAGGGTCAGGCGGCACCGGAAACACAGGTGGAACCGGCGGAACAGGTGGAACCGGTGGGACGGGAGGAACTGGAGGTAACAACTCCGGCGGCTCAACACGTCTGGCACCGTTCGGACAGGGCCCAACCCTGAACATGCAGGATCGTGACAACTGGCCATCCAGAACCGTCGTGGGACTGCTCAACGGGACAGACACCTTCTCTCCGACGCTGGATGTTCCGTTCCGACAGGGTTCGTTCGATCTGGCTGCACCGACCTTCGGTGGATTCGATCCGAACGCAGGGATCTCCTTCGGGATGGCGATTCTGAGCGACATTGAAGCCTTCATGTTCGTGCGGGCCGCTCAGGGAGACCGACGATCCAACGTGATGAATGCTCCGAAGATCACCCTCTTCAACGGGCAGATCGGAACTGTGATCAGTGCAACCCAGCGACCGTTCGTGACCTCGCTGACTCCGGTGGCCAGTGCCTTCAACATCGGCTATCAGCCCCAGATCTCGGTGATCCCTGATGGAACATCTCTGACCGTGCAGGCTGTGGTTTCTGCAGACCGACGTTATGTCCGGCTCAGCGTGCTCCCGAACTTCACCAACATCACAGACGTCTTCACCTTCTCCTACATCTCTGGTGGAGCAGGTGGAACAGGCGGCATCGGTGGAGGTGGAATCGGCGGCGGCGGCCTGGGCGGCGGCGGTGGATTCGGTGGAGGTGGAGGCGGATTCGGCGGCGGAGGCGGTGGCTTCGGCGGCAACACCGGCGGCGGTGGAATCGGAGGTAACAACGGTGGGAACAACAACGGTGGGAACAACAATGGCGGAAACAACAACTCCGCCGGCGGCTCCGTGACTGTTCAGCAGCCTGTGGTTGCCCAGGTCTCTGTGATCACCGTGGTGAGCGTGCCTGACGGCGGAACGGTCCTGCTGGGTGGAGTGAAGTCCCTCCGCGAAGGTCGTAACATGGCTGGCGTGCCCATCCTGAACAAACTTCCTTACATCAGCCGACTCTTCAAGAATACGGGTGTGGGTCGCGAAACCAGCAGCCTGATGCTGATGGTGACACCGCGAATCATCATCCAGGAAGAAGAAGAGGAAATGCTGGGGATCCCCAACTAATCCGTGATAAGTGTGCGTGCTGTCCTGTCTGGGAGCATCACGTATCAAGTTGAAGGCCGCCATGCAGGTCCAGCATGGCGGCCTTTTTTTATTCCGGAAGTAGCCAGCGGAGAGTCCAGAGCCAGAAAATCTGCGGGGGCCAGGGTGTCAGAATTTGCTCAGGACTCTCGTCTCTCTGCTCTGGACTGCCCCCTCTCCCCTTTTCCCTTTCCGACCCACGCGGATACCATCAAGCGACAGAATCCTCCCCCTTGACCGCATCCCTATGCATCTGAATTTCGAACCCGTCTGGAACTGGCTCTGGATCACGCTGGCCGCCGGCTGCATGGTGGTCATTGTGCTGTGGTCCTACCCAGCCCGGGTGAAGAGCCTGTCGCAAGGATGGAGATGGACGCTGATCGGGTTACGGCTGCTGGCAGCTCTGATCCTGATCTTCACAATGTTCCGCCCTTCCTTGCAGATTTCCGAAGTCGACAAACGGAAAACCGAAATCGTCGTTCTGATGGACGGAAGCCGGAGCATGTCGACGCGGGATGCGCCGGGTGGACTGACTCGTCGACAGGCCCTGTTGAAGATGCTGCAGGACAACCGCGAGCAATGGGACAAACTCGCCAAAGAAATCGATCTGAAGCTCTACGACTTTGCCGGGGACCTGGCCCCGGTCGAATCGGCAGACGAAAACACCAACGGCGAACTGACAGCGATCGGCAAGGTTCTCGACGAACTGCGGGAAAACGCCCGTGGAGATCGCCTGGCCAGCCTGCTCCTGCTCAGTGACGGGGCGCAGCGGGCCGGAGGCGACGACGACGTCGATCCGCTTCTGGCTGCCCGTCGACTGGCTGAGGAGAATGGAGTCCCGATCCACCCGGTGGTCTTCGGGACATCGGAACTCTCCGCCAGCGGTCTGGATCTGGCGATTGAAGAAATGGTCCTCGACCAGCCGGTCACATTCGAACGTAAGCTCGTTCCTGTTCGCCTGCTGGTCCGGCTGCAAGGAGCCGCAGGCCGAAACGTGAAGGTCCGTCTGCTCATGGAAGACCGGACCGGGAAGGCCAATGGAGAATCGGGTCCGCTTCAGCCGATCCTGCTTTCCGCAGACTCCAAACCGTTTACGGAAATTCGTGTCAAAGAGAATTCCGTGACAATGAACGTCGACCTGTCTTTCGTCGCGGAGATGGCAGGGGAATACAAGATCGCCGGTGAGGTCGTCCCTGAAGAAGGCGAAATCAAACTCAATAACAACCTGCTGGAAACGTTGATCACCGTTCGTAAAGGGGGCCTGCGGGTCGCTTATCTTGACTCCATCCGTCTTGAACAGAAGTTTCTGCGGCAGCTCAACGACACTGCCAAAATTCAGCTCGACATGCAGTTTGTCCTGAACGCTGCCGGCGGTCAGCGGACGCTCCTGGATCGGAAGATGTTTGATCCGGGTGCCTACGACGTCTATCTGATTGGAGATCTCCCTGCAGAAGTCTTCCAGCTTCCCGATCGGAATCTTCTGAACGACCTGGCGCTGCGGGTTCGGGAAGGGGCCGGGCTGGGAATGCTGGGCGGGGTCCGCAACTTCGGCTCGGGAGGCTACGCGGGAACTCCCCTGGCTGAGTTGCTGCCTGTCCGGATGACCCCCGGTGAGAAACTCGGACCGACGGAGAACCCGTCTCGCAATCAGATTACTCATCCCGTGAAGATGCTTCCGACCCGCGATGGGGAACGCCGGTACCTGATGCAGCTCTCCACTCCCGAAAATGATCGGGCCTGGCGACAGCTGCCTGTGATGTCCGGGGCCACAAGGCTGACTCCAAAGTCCGGGGCTGTTGAGATCCTTGCGGAATCTGAAGAACTCGAACCGCTCCTGATCGCTGCGGACACCGGCCGGGGTCGTGTGCTGGCGTTGGGAGTGGATGAGACCTGGCGCTGGCATCTGAAGGGGTATCGCGCCGAACATCAACGGTTCTGGCAACAGGTAGTGCTCTGGCTGGCACGAAAGGAATTTGATTCCGACCAGCCGATCTGGGCGCGCGTCGAACCGAGAAACTTTGCCCCTTATTCCCGCGTTCCGATCGAGTTCGGAGCCCAGGACAGCCAGGGACAGCCGATTCCAGATGCACAATACACGGTTGAAGTCATGCAGCCTGACGGCAAGACCGTTGCCCTTCCATCGCAGCGACTCACCACTGGCGGGCTGGCGGAATTCTCTCAATCCGCAACTCCCGGTGACTACTGGGTCCGGGTTTCCGCGACCAAGGATGGACAATCTCTGGGCCTGTCTGCTCAGACCCGATTCGTGGTGGATGCCCGTGATCTGGAGATGGACAATCCCGCTGCCGACCATGAACTCATGAATGAACTGGCCGCGCTGACCGGGGGAGCTGTGGTCGCACCGGAGAACTTCGGCAAGTTTCTGACGACACTTCTGGAAGAAGGAATTCCCGCCGACCTGAAACGCTATCGGCGGATCAATCTCTGGGATGGTTACCCCCTCCTGCTCCTCTTCACAGCGGTCATGACGCTGGAGTGGTCGCTGCGGAAGTGGAAGGGACTTGTGTAAACCGAGGGTCAACGGTCAGACGGGAAACTGAATGACAATTTCGGTTCCCGGACCGGTCCCGATGAAGATCCGACCGCCATGCGCTTCGATAATGCGCTTGCTCAACGTCATCCCCAGTCCGGTGCCGCGTGTTTTTGTCGTGTAGAACGGATCGAAGATTCTTTCACGCTGAACAGGGCTCAATCCCGGACCGTTGTCCCGGATGGAGAGGTGCACAACATTGCGACCGGATTCCTGCGTGATCGCCGCCTTGAACTGAATTAACACGGGATCAGAGCAGGCTGCCAGCGAGTTCTCCAGAATGTTTCGAAAGACCTGCTGAATCATGAAGCGGTCCACATGCACCATCACCGTGCTGGCTGATTCGTCGATTTTCAACTCCGCCACGCGTCCTGCACGAGCCTGGTCCAGATAGTCCCATGTCTCCTCCATCAACTCCCTGAGGAGATAATGCTGGCGTTCGAGTCGAACGGGGGCTGCATAAAGTCGCACTTCCTCATACAGCTGGTGCAGATGGTTCTGAGCTTCCTGAATGCAGTCGACCAGACGCAACGCTTCATCCTGTCCGGCCACTTCAATGGAGAGCAGTTCGAGGAAGGCCTGACTCCGCTGAAGAGCATTTCGGCTTTCATGCGCGAGTCCGGTCATCGCTTCGCCGATGGCGGAAAGCCGTTCGGACTGAACGAGCTGCTCAGTGGCATGTCGAAAGTCCGTGACATCCTGTCCGACAGCAAGAATTCCCGAAGCACCGTCGACATCATCAATCGTCTGTGTATTCCAGACAATCCATCGCTGCGAGCCGTCCGCACATTGAATCGGTCGCTGTTGACCCTCGGCCGGCTGGTGTTCAAACAGGTTCTCAAGCTCGGGAGCATCACCGGATTCCGACAGGCCGGGAAAGAAGAGTTCCACCACATTTCGATTCAGAACGTGCTCCAGGCGATAACCTGTCAGCTGTTCTGCAAACGGGCTGAAGTAAGTGATGGTCAGGTCCGCTCGCAGAATGATGATCAGGCAGGGAGCCGCCTGAACCAGATTGCGGAACATGGCATCGGATCGGGCTTTCTCCTGCGCGAGCCAGCGACGCTGCGCCAGTCTCTGCAGACTCCCTCGCAGCGCCTGCGCATTAATCGGTTTGAGCAGATAGTCGACAGCCCCTTCCCGCAGAGCAGTCACAGCCTGATCAAAGTCTCCGTGCCCGGTGATGATCACGACGTCGGCGTCCGGGGCGATTGCCCCGATCCGCGGGAGCAGTTCCAGGGCCGTTGTTTCCAGCAGCCTCCAGTCGAGAAGAATCACCGATGCTGCCGTCAGGTCCGGATCAGCCAGAGCCTGCTGAGCGGTATGAGCGAAGGAAACAGTATGTGCATCCAGCTCCAGGATATCCCGCAGGTTGTGACAGCTATCGAGATCATCCTCGATGATAAAAATTCGAAGTGGCGGAGGAGTCTCCATGGGATCGGTCGAAGATGGCGGCAGGGGGCGAGTCTGAGAAGTCAATGGAGTTTTCAAAGTCAAGACATTCACAAACTACAGAGACTGTTCGTCGAGCAGACGTTGAATCGTTTCGAGCAACTGGTCCAGGTCGTATGGCTTCTGACAAACGGCATCAGCGGCTGTTGAAAGTTCGGCCGGTGCTTCGCCCCCGGTTGAAAGTTCAGTTGCGATGATCGCCTTCGTCTGCGGATTTTCACGACGAATGATCTCCAGAACTGGATGGTTGTCGCTGGAACAGCGGCTGAGTCCTACGAGAATGATTCGGAATTCACTTTCCTCCAGACGTCGGATTGCTTCCTCATCAGAGAAGGCTGTGCAGACGCGATACCCCTGAGCCCGCAGCAGACTCCACAGACTTTCGCAGAGTTCCACATCGTCATCCACGACCATCAGCACCGGCTGCCGGACAGCATCGTTGACCAATGAGAGCAATCGGGACAAGTCGACCGGCTTGGACATGACCTGCCAGACTCCGGAATGAAGTGCTTCGTCCCCCGTCTCTGAATTGGAATAGGCCGTGACGATCAGCAGGACAGTGCTCGGGTGTGCCTGACGAATCGCCCGGGACAGTGCAAGACCGTCCATGCCAGGCATCTTCAGATCCACCAGAGCGACGTCGTAACATCGACGGTGGATCATCTCCATCGCCGATTCACCACAGAGTGCGGTTTCGACATCGAAGCCGAGGTCTTCAAAGATATCTGCGAGGTTCTGGCAGATATCGCTCTCGTCATCCACAAGAAGAATGGAAGGGGAAGAAGCCATGACACCCCTCAGTAGCTCTATTCCTGAAGCAATGCTTGAGCCAGTGACTGAAGACGACTCGAATCGACGTGCGAATTATAACACCCCCCTGTTTCACTCGTCGACTCACTGAAATTCCCGTTCTGATCAAGTGTTCTTCTGCGTCGCTTCCAAGAAACCGACAGTCGTCTCTGTTACGCTTAAATGAAGAATCGTTTGGTCGAAACATTGAATTCATGAGCAAGGAACGACTGCTGCCGGGCAATCGACGGCTCGCCAAGACGGACGTTCTCTTCCTTTCGGCGCATTGAATCGCACACGGGCTGAACGCTGCGATGGACGGACGAGAACCTGGGCGTCTGTTACTTTAAGAATGCTAAAAGCAAATCTTCTCAACGAAACAACCAACGTTGGAATTCGGAGTCATCGCAGCGATGAACCAAAAGAACGACGTAACGCGGGTGATTGAAGTGCTCAAGACACGGTCCGAAGCAATCATTGCGGGACTGGCCGTGGTGGGAATCGCCGTTCATCTGGTCACGAAATTTGCCGCCGGATTCTCCGACTCGATCACAGTCATTCCTCTGGGAATCGTTCTGGTTCTGGGGGGTGTTCCTCTGGTGATTGGACTTCTGCAGAAGGTCCTGAAAGGTGAGTTTGGTTCCGACCTCCTTGCGGGGATCTCCATCGTGACGTCCGTCCTGCTGGGAGAATATCTGGCAGGGAGCATTGTGGTCCTGATGCTCTCCGGCGGTGAGACTCTGGAGCGATTTGCTGCCGTCCGGGCTTCTTCTGCGCTGCAGGCACTCGCGCGTCGCATGCCCTCGGTCGCTCATCAAGTTTCAGATGGGAAGATCACCGACGTCAGTCTTTCGACCATCCAGATCGGCGATAAGCTGATGGTGTTCCCGCACGAAACCTGTCCCGTGGACGGCACTGTCGAAGAGGGACGGGGCTCCATGGATGAATCCTACCTGACCGGAGAGCCGTTTCTGATCTCCAAGGTCCCTGGATCAGCAGTCCTTTCCGGCGCCATCAACAGAGAGCAGGCCCTGACGATCCGCGCGGACAAGCTTCCGGTCGATTCGCGATACGCCAAGATCATGGAGGTGATGAAGTCGTCACAACAGCAGCGTTCGAAGATGCGACGTCTGGGTGACTGGCTGGGGAGCATCTATACCCCCGTGGCGCTGGCTGTGGCGATCGCAGCCTGGGTGGCGAGTGGCGACCCATTGCGGTTTCTGACGGTGCTGGTGGTGGCCACTCCGTGCCCGCTGCTGATTGCCATTCCCGTTGCGATCGTCGGAACAATCTCGCAAGCGGCCAGTCGCGGTATCGTGGTGAAAGATCCGGCGGCTCTGGAGCTCATCGACACCTGCAGCGTCGCCCTCTTCGACAAGACCGGAACCCTGACATACGGGCGACCCAAGCTCGTATTCCAGTGGTCCAGTGAAGAAATGGACCCCGATCAAGCCCTTCAGTTGGCCGCGAGTCTCGAACGGTATTCGAAGCATCCGCTGTCGTCCGCGCTCCTTTCCGCTGCAGAGGAGCGGAACATTGAACTCATGGAAGCGGACCATGTCAGCGAAAAGCCCGGGACCGGACTGAGTGGTGAAGTCGCTGGTCATCAACTCTGGATCACCAGCCGAAAAAAACTGGCGCTGCGATATCCGGAACTTCAGACCGAACTCCCTCCACAAGCAGCCGGGCTGGAATGCCTGATGCTGGTTGACACCCGAAACCTGGTCCTCTTTCAGTTTCGGGATGAACCGCGAGCCGAAGGGGCTCAGTTCGTTCGACATCTGCCGCAGAAGCACGGATTTCGCCGGATCCTGCTGGTCTCGGGAGACCGTGAGGCGGAAGTCCGCTTCTTTGCCGAGCAGGTGGGAATCAATGAAGTCTACGCGGGTCAGAGTCCGGAAGAAAAGCTCCGCATCGTTCAGGAAGAAACCCGCAAGGCCAAGACCATCTATCTGGGAGATGGGATCAATGATGCACCCGCAATGACCGCAGCGACGATCGGCATTGCGTTTGGGCATAGCACCGAAGTTGCCAGTGAAGCGGCCCGTGTCGTGATCATGGACAGCAGCCTTGAGCGGCTGGATGAGTTCCTGCACCTGGGACGTCGCATGCGGAAGATTGCTCTGCAAAGCGCCGTCGGCGGAATGGTGTTGAGTCTGGCAGGGATGGGGATCGCTACGGTCGGACTGCTGCCGCCGGTTGCTGGTGCGATCTTTCAGGAGGTCATTGACGTCGCTGCTGTCTTGAACGCGTTGCGAGCTGCGTTTCCCCAGCGTGAGCGTTCAGACATGGGGACAGCGCCACCCCGGGAGTGAATTGAACAGCAGCCCACACATCAGCGGAACGTCTCACCGGCAAAACGATCACGGCGTCACTGAGCAGAACTGTTCAGGGATGAGACTTCCGTAATCCGGGCTCGAGGTTGTGCGCGGTCGACCAGGAACGGTTTCTCTGCATACACCCGGGTCACGTTGCCTGAATTATCCTTCACGTCCAGCCGGACATAAAACGGCTGTTCAAGCGTTGGAGGAACGGTCCAGCTGAAGCGGCCGTTGTTCGGTTGCTGCCCCTGAATCACTTCCCAGGGTCCAGTCGCCGCGACGGAGTAGAACAGTGCCACCGGTTCGTCCGCGAGATCCTGATCGTGAGCCGTCCAACTGATAATGACTTTGTTGGAATCCAGTTCCTGACCATGTTCCAGCGGCATCAGCTTGACGACTGGAGGAGTGCGGTCGACAGCCACGCGGACTTCCGGTGGGTCGTTCGGCTGCGGAGGAATCTCCACGCGGCCGAGTCCGTTGGTCACTCGAAATGCCAGACCGTACTCGCCGTCTGCGGGGACAGTCACTTCCATCGGTGAGGTGCGATCGGGGTCTTCGCCATAGTGAAACCACTTCTTGCCGTTGTCCTCGGTGATGTACAGATTCACCTGCTTGACCCCGGAAGGTCCGATCCCATCCAGGCTGTAGCCAATCCGGAATGTGGTCGAATTCACTTTGTGGATCGGTTCTTTGCTGCTCTTCGACACGTCGACAGCGACCGGCGAGGGTCCTTCAACCGGGTTGGGCGAACTGGTTGATGCCCCTTTGACGACCAGTGATTCCCCACCGGATTGCGTTGACGTCATCCGGGGAGTCAATGAGGTTGCCTTGGGAAATTCGGTCGAGCTTACCTGCGGGATGTTCATCGATTCATTGGCGACCGGCTTCCCGTAATCGGGCTTGTCGTTTCGAGGAATGGGAGCAGCCAGCTGACATTCCGCAGACGCCTGAGTCACGTTGCCGGTCAGGTCGGCCACTTCACCTCGCACCTGAATCTGTCCTCCTGCGGTCATGGTCCAGGTGGTCTGCCCCTGGGCCTGCGTCCGCACAGCCACAACACTCCAGACGTCTGTGGAGGCCTCACGGAACTCCAGCTTCAAGCTGTTCATGTCCAGGTTTTCATCCTGCACGATCCAGCTGAGTTTCACCCGTCCCGCTTCAACCTCTTCGAGGTTCAGGTCCAGTTGAGGGGGAGTGCTGTCGACCAGCACATTCAGGCCGGCCTGATGCGGACCGGCAGGATAGATGAGTCCGCTGGCGGCGACGGTCTTCACGGAGAACCAGTAAACGCCATCTTCCGGAGCTTCGAAAGTGAACTTGCCGGTGTCGGGCGAGACCCCTTCGACCAGCTTCCAGCGGTCGCCTCCGTCGCGGGATACGAACAGTTGAACTTCCTTGGTCCCCAGCCGCTTGAGTTCCGCACTGTCGAACTGGAAGGGAATCCGGAATCGACGGGACTTGGAATAGACCGGTTCTGCATGGACCGCATCTGACAGCATGCAGACTGCCAGCAACACCAGACAGCAGCGTGCCGGCCGACTCATGAGTCGGCCCCACAACCGCGATGTTGAGTTTTTGAAATTCGAATAGTGCATGTTGCAGCCGGTCGGGATTCACACCTGCTCAAGATTGCCAGCCAGGAAGTTCATGCTGGAAATCGATGGGCAACAGGCCGTGGCTGGACCGGCAAAAGCTGCCGGAAGCGCAGCCCCGTCTGTCGGGACCTCGTCCATTCAACCTATCGACGGGGTCCATTCTGCAACTTCATCCGAATGTGCCGCCAATGCGGCTGAAGCGGAATTTCCGGGCTCTTTGAAGGTTTACGCTTGAGGCCGCGGTAAAATACGCGAAGTTTGCGGGCAGATTCTCGCAGGCAGTGAGAGCTGAGTTCGATCACGAGGAGGAAATCACCGCTGCAAATTCTTCCAGGAACGTTCGCAACTCCTTCGACTTCACGTGGGCTTCCGTGGTCAATTCGATACGAATGGCATCCTGTCCGCTGCGGTGCGGAATGATCTCCCGATTGTTTCCCAGCGTGGCGATTCGTCCCAATGCGAATTGACCGGTTTTCGTGAACAGCGACAGATAGATACCGTCGCGGCGCTTTGTCTGGAGTTCGACGACGGTCTCTTTCGAGTTCCCGGTGCGATAAGGGACAATGGTCTTGCTGGTCCAGTCCGGTTCAAGATCCTTGAAGACCTTGTCAACAACGTCGAACAGCTCTTCGAGAACTTCCGCTTTCCAGGCGACCCGCTTCGTGGAAGGGAACCCCTTCCGAGAGACGTGCCACTTCCGTCCGAGCACTTTCCACGGACTCAGGTCTTCAATCGACTGCCCGCTCTTCTCAACCTGATTCAGATAGGCGTTGGCCGCTTCGGTGATGAAGCGGCGAAACTCCGGAGTGTCGATCTCTTCTTTCCAGTGAACATCAAAGACCACTTCCTGAAATGGTCCCTTCTGCTGATTGACTCGAACCCGCTCGCTGCGGTTGTAGATCTGAAGTTCATCCAACTCGTTGACTGACTTCAGCGGAATCCGTTTCTGGAGACTGGCTTCGTCGAAGGTTCCTTTGGGAACCCGGAAATACATTCGCAACAGCCATTCATCGCCGGTCAGTGCGTGAAAGAACCAGCCGGTTCCCGCCTTCTTCTCGGCGGTCACTTCCACATGAGCCTGATCGTTCCAGTTCGCAGCCTTCAGGCCTTTCGACTTTCCGAGCAGATCGACGACATACGCCAGTGCCTCCCCTTCCCAGCGGCACGACTTCCCGTTGCGTGCGATGCGGGTTTCGGTGTGCCATTTGCGGCCATCGGTCTGCCAGGGGGGAGCGACTTCTTTGCCCACACTGGAGATGTCGACATCCCCTTTTTTCTTCCTCGCAGCATCGGCCACATCGAAGATGTCGAGCTCAGCCCGCTCTTCCGTCTCCAGCACCGGCTTGAGGAGTTCGCCGGTCCAGCTGCGAAACGGGGAGGGTGCGGCTGTCGCCGTCGCTTCCGCTTTCTTCGAACGTCCCTTCCTGGTTTTTGTCGGACTGACGCCGAGGTAACGCTGCGACTGCGCGACGACATCTTCAGGAGTCCCTGAAGCGACAATCCATCCTCCGCCAGTCCCTGCTTCCGGGCCCATGTCGATGATCCAGTCGGCCGTCTTGATGACGTCCAGATTGTGTTCAATGACGACAGCCGTGTTCCCCTGTTCGATCAGGCTGTTGAGCACCTTCAACAACTTGGCGATGTCATCGAAGTGCAGGCCGGTCGTCGGTTCATCGAGGAGATAGAGTGTTCGTCCCGCGTTCGGCTTGGCGAGTTCCGCAGCCAGCTTCACCCGCTGGGCTTCTCCACCGCTGAGTGTCGTGGCTGACTGCCCCAGCGTCAGATATTCCAGGCCGATGGCCGCCAGCGTCGCCAGCGGAGCACGGATCTTCGGGATGTTTTCAAAGACGTCCAGAGCCTGACCGATCGACAGGTTCAACAGGTCGGAGATGGAATGCCCTTTGTATTTGACCGCAAGAGTCTCCTGATTGTATCGCTGCCCGTGGCAGGTATCGCATTCGACCCAGACGTCCGGGAGAAAGTGCATTTCAATTTTCTTCTGGCCCATCCCTTCGCAGTCTTCACATCGCCCCCCCGCCCGATTGAAGCTGAATCGTCCCGGCTTGAAGCCACGGATCTTCGACTCGGGAAGCTTGCTGTAGAGTTCGCGAATCGGATCGAAAACTCCTGTATAAGTCGCGGGGTTCGAAGCGGGGGTGGCCCCCAGCGGTTGCTGATCGACAGCAATCACCCGACTGATCTGCTCGACTCCGGACATGGTGTCATAGGGACCCGGAATCTCCCCCTGTCGCTTGAGATGACGGCTGACAGCACGGGCGAGCGTCTCCTGAATGAGCGAACTTTTCCCTGAGCCGGACAGCCCGGTCACGCACGTCAGCGTCCCAAGGGGGATCTGCAGATCCACATCACGCAGGTTATTCTGACGGCATCCCGTCAACTCCAGCCACGCACCTCCGGGAGGTTCACCGTACGCGGCTCGGACCGCTTCAGGATCGTCAATGGGAGAGGATTTCGAATCGAGCTGCTGCATTCGCCTGCGAAGGGGAATGGGGATGTTCTTCTGTCCCGAGAGATACTCTCCGGTCAGAGAGCCCTTCGGGTTGCGGATGATTTCCTGAGGAGTCCCCTGAGCGGTGACGGTGCCGCCGAAACGGCCTGACCCGGGACCAAAGTCATAAAGCCTGTCGGCCGCTTCCAGCACTTCCCGGTCATGCTCCACGAGGACAACTGTATTTCCGAGATCCCGGAGTTTCTCGAGAGCATCAACCAGACGACCGTTATCACGGGGATGAAGTCCGATCGTCGGTTCATCCAGAACGTAGAGGACGCCCGTCAGCGCGCGGCCGATCTGTCCTGCGAGTCGAATCCGCTGGGACTCTCCTCCAGACAGGGTCGGCATACCGCGATTCAACGTTAAGTAATGCAGACCGACTTCAACGAGGAACGAAAGCCGATGGATTGCTTCGTTGAGCAGATCACCGGCGATGTTCTGCTGAGCCTTGTTCAGCTTTAGGCCCTTCAGGAACTCCAGCACTTCGACCAGCGGCAGACCACACAGACCCGGCAGCGTCTTGTCTTCCAGTCGAACAGCCGCAGCATCCTCGCGAATGCGTTCCCCATGACAGACCGAACAGGGACGTTCGCCCACCAGATCCTGCAGCTTCATCCGGTACGAGTAGGAAACACGGGAAGCTTCCTCGATGGCGGGATAGATCCCCTTGTACTTCATCGCAATGGGTGTTTTGAAACCCGGGAAGGTCACCTGGATTTCGCGATTCCCTGTTCCCTGCAGAACCATTCGCTGCTGCTGCGCGGACAGCTGATACCAGGGCTGATCGAGAGGAATCTTGAATTGATCCCCCATTGCTTCCACGAGGGCAGCAAAGGAGGGCGAAGCTGACGGTCGCGGCCATGCGGAGATGGCTCCCTCTCTCAGCGAGAGGTTGGGGTTGGCGACAATCGCTCCCTGATTGGTTCCGATCTCGGTCCCGAGACCTTCACAGGCGGGACACCATCCCAGCGGGCTGTTGAACGAAAAATTCTGCGGAGCAAGTTCTTCAAAACTGCGTGGCATGGAGCGAAATCAGATAGGGCGGTAGAAGGCATCTGCGAAGCGCCATGCCCCAGCACCATCACCCGTGGAACATCCGCTCGCCATCCACAAGTGTAGCAGGGTGTGAACAAACGGACAGTCGAAGGCCTTCATTCAGTCAGGAATGTTTTCCGAAGAAATGAAGGCCCGCCTGATGTCAGCAGTTTTCAAACGCCCGAATTCGAACCGTTTGCGTTGGCGACATTGGAATCGCCTCCCAGTTTGACGGTCACCTTCACCACCTGATCTTTCCGCATCACCGAGATCTCGACGACATCGCCCGGCTTCTTGCTTTCGATGTAGCCGAGGAACTCCGCTGCGGAAGCGACCGGCTGATCGTTCACAGCCACAATCACGTCAGCTGCATTCCGGTCTTCGATGACCAGCGGACCCCGGCGGGTGACCAGCGGCCCTTTGATCCCGGCGATTTCAGCCGGGCCTCCGGGAGCGAGTCGGGCGACTCGCAATCCTTTATCCGTGACAGTCACATGAGTAATCCCCACGTCTCCACGAATGACTTTTCCTTGCTGAATCAGCTCCGGGACAACGCGGCGAATGAGATTCACCGGAATGGCAAAACCGATCCCCGCACTCTGTTCGACGCGGCTGGCAATCGCGGTATTCATCCCGATCAACCGGCCATGAGTGTCGATCAACGGTCCGCCGGAATTTCCCGGGTTGATGGAGGCATCGATCTGAATGATCGACTTAATCACCCAGTTCCGCTGCACTTCCAGAGTCCGGTTCAGGCTGGAGATGATCCCCGTTCCCATAGTCCGTTCCAGTCCGAAGGGATTCCCCAGAGGAAAGACACGCATGCCGACGCGGAGATTGTCCGAGTTGCCCAGCGGGATGGGATAGAGCTGATCTTCAGGAGCATCGATCTTGATGATCGCGATGTCGTTCACGGGATCGGCCCCGACCAGTTTGGCAGGCAGCGATTCTTCATTGAACAAGGTGACATTCACCTGTCGGGCCCGTTCAATCACATGGTAGTTCGTGAGAATGTGGCCCGCCTTGTCGAGGATCGCCCCTGAGCCGCTCCCTTCTTCAGGAACCGCCATCATGAAGAAGCGGTCCGCGCGAACTCCCATGGTCGAGATGTTGACGACGCTGCGATTGCATTGCTCGTAAACAGCGACGTTCACCGCTTCATCCGGCGTCAGTCCCTCGGCATCGAACGAGGCCAGCGGAGTTCCCGGGAGAGGGGGGAGAGTCGTTTTTGGCACTGATGACGACGGTACCGGAAGACCAGGCGAGCCCCCTTCCGCAGCGGGAAACGGCGGGACAACGATCGGCTTACTCTGGGCCACAGCCTGGCCGACACGGGAAATCCGGGAGTCCATCATCCACAGAGAGAGACATCCGCCCAGCAGGGCGGCAAACAGGCAAGCTGCAAAGTGACGCACGAAAATTCCCCTTCCATCTGAGTTCGACGCGAAGCCGAAATCTGTATACTGCAATCGTCAATGGAGGACCGCTCACCCAGGAAGCAGCGCTGATTTCCGGCTGCCCGCTGCGTCAGCGTACTACGGACGAATTGGTTGTGTTCGCGTTGTAGCGAAATCCGTCATTTGGATCATCATGAATTTTCCCTGAGAATTTTCAGGGTGGATCCGGTACGGCCACCGATTCTCCGATGTTTTTGAATTTCCCTCAAGAGGCAACCTCCACATGCCCCGCACGGCTGACGATCTCAAGGCCATTCCCCACGGTACTGCTCCCGTGGAGGTTTCCGATACGGAATGGCTTTCGAATTTCGAATTTCGCCATGGAGCCCCTCGCGAACTGTCCCTGCCGGCTCGAAGGGGAGACGTGTCCGCATTCGCTGAAGCGTTGCCGGGCGTTTTCGAAGAGCAGTGTCGGATCGGCAAACGGGAACGGGTAAGGTTACTGGCATCCCTGGCGACTTTATGGAATCAGTCTGTCCACAGCGGCAATTCCCCGGTTGAACAGGGATCGCTCGCCCGTTGTCTGTTCGATACCGAGCTGACTCAGGATGAATTGTCCGGTCGCATTGAAGCGATCATGGCCAGCACCTCGGAGTCGATCCCCGATCCGCAGACGCTGGTCGCTGCTCACTGGCTGCTCCGGATGTCCGGTCGACAGCTGGAAACGCAGACGCTCTTCACGTTTTTCCGCTGGACCGTCGAAGCCAGTCAGTCCTGGCTGAAACGGACGGAACAGGAATCCCCCGCGAATTCGAATCCGGAAAGCGGATGCGACGCCTTTGATTTTCTCGAAATCGAGTTGCTCAACACGTTGATTTTCCCGGGCCTGAAAGGCTGCAAGAAACAATTGCGGCAAAGTGCGAAAGCCTGGCGAAAAGCACTCGACGCGATCACCGACACCGACGGCACTCCCCACGCCAGGTGGCTCAATGAGATCCTTCCGCGATTCTGTCAGCTTGCAGCACTGACCCTCTTTGCCGATTCCCTCAATGAGCGGTTCTGGGATCGAAAGAGCCATCGTCGACTCGAAGGCTTACTCGCCCGCACGTCGCTGCTGCTCACTCCCAGACATGTCGGGTTTTCCGAAGTCGATTCCGGGGCCGCCTGCAAGGCTCTGCTGACCGCCGCCGATGTGCTGCACCTTTCGTCCCGACCCGGCCTGCTCACGCTTCTGACCCAGTGGGAAGATGCTGCCCAGTTGAATCAAGTGACGAGCAGACGGGAGATCCGGGGCAAACTTCCGAAAACGAGTATTCAGACCGACTGGGGTGACTGGGCCTGCCTGCGTTCCGGCTGGCAAAGTCCGGTCGATGCCTGCTACGTGCGGCACGATGGCGAAACGCCGCAGCTGGAGCTGATCGCTGCCGATCTTCCACTGCTGGCGGGAGCATGGTCGCATGAACTGAAAATCAATGGCACAACCCAGAAACCGACTGGGGAATGGACCTGCTGCTGCTGGTATCTGGATCGACAGGCAGCCTTCGTCGAACTGCAGCTGGATCGCGAAAGCCCGATTCAGGTCATCCGGCAGGCCTTGTTGCTGAGAGAGGAATCGGTCCTGATGCTGGCGGATTCCATCCGCGTCCCGGAATCGAGTTCCATCGAGTTTCAGCGCAGCGTTCCACTGGCCGGCAGCTGGGGACTGGAAGAAGACGTTCTGTCCCGAGAAATCAATCTCTGCCAGGGGAACGAACGGGTTCGCGTCTTCCCTTGGTCCGGTCCTCAGATGCGACTGGACCGCAGCGATGAATCGACGTCGGTGCGTGAGAATCAGTTACAGGTTCACGCCCGCACTCAGGGCCATGGACTGTACGTCGCAACCTTGCTCGACTGGTCGGCGAAGCGACGGGAAGCCCCGATCGACTGGCAGCGTGTGACCGTCGCGGAAGATGGTCAGATCCTGGCTCCGGAGATTGCCGTCGGACATCGTTTGCGAATCGGCAAGAAGCAATGGGTTCTGTATCACAGCCATCGCAAGCCGGCGTTCCCCCGATCGGTCCTCGGGGTCCATACCCTGAGCGAAAGCGTTTTCGGCCGCCTCGACAGCGACGGGGAAGTGGAAATTCTTGTCGAAGTCGAGTTGTAAGGAACCGGAGTCGCCTCACTCGCAGAGGATCTCACTTCGTAGGGTCCGCTGTGCGGACCACTCCCAATTCCCCGACGGTCCGCACAGCGGACCCTACAGGGATGTTTCGAACAGAACCGGGATAGCTCAGGTTGTGGATTCTGCTATCATTCGCCACGCGGATTCAGGATGAATTTTTGCTTGCGAGCAGGATGCGACGATGCACATTTTCTTTTCGGCGGGCGAGCCGAGCGGTGACCAGCATGCCGCTCAGATCATGGATCAGCTGCGCCAGCGTGATCCTTCCATCCGATTTTCCGGCTTCGGTGGTCCAGCGATGTCTCAGGCGGGACAATCGGCACTCTATCCCCTCACCAATCTGGCAGTGATGGGACTCGGAGGGATTCTCCCCTTACTGGGACAGTTCTGGCGGCTGTACAAGCAGGCTGAAGCGTTCATGGCAGCAGAGCGACCTGACGCCGTCGTGCTGGTCGATTTTCCCGGATTCAACTGGTGGGTCGCACGTGCGGCCCGGAAGGCCGGCGTGCCTGTCTTCTTCTACTGTCCTCCTCAGCTGTGGGCCTGGGGCGGGTGGCGGCTGCGAAAGCTCAAACGCCTTGTCGACTGCGTTCTCTCCGTGCTGCCTTTTGAAGCCAAATGGTACCGGGATCGCGGCGTCGACGTGGAATATGTCGGCCACCCTTTCTTTGATGAAGTCGCTGCACATGAACTGCAGTCCAGGGTGATGGATCAGCTTCGGAAAGCTCCATCTCCTCGAGTGGCGATTCTTCCCGGCTCACGCAAGCAGGAAGTGAATCGCAACTTCCCGGTCATGCTCGACATCATTTCCGATCTGCATGAATCGCATCCGGAAGCCCGTTTTCAGGTCGCCTGTTATAAGCAGTGGCATTACGACCGCTGTGGGGAACTGATCCGTGAACGCGGGAAAGCACTCCCCATCGATCTGTATCTGGAGTCGACTCCCGAAGTGATCGAAGCCAGCGACTGCTGCCTGATGGTCTCCGGATCGGTCAGTCTGGAACTTCTCGCTCGCCGCAAGCCAACGGTCGTCATGTATCGCGGGAGCCCGTTGCTGTACGTCCTGGCGAAAATCCTCGTGCATTGCCCGTTCATGACTCTTCCGAACCTGATCGCGGGCAGGGCTGTCATGCCGGAATTCCCATTCTCTCGCCGCAGCGGGACAGCACCGAAGAAGATCAAAGCGATTCTCAGCGAGTGGCTTTCGAACCCCGAATCCCGGATCCGATCCCAGCAGGAAGTGGCGGCTCTGGCAGACACCATTGTCGAAGCAGGAGGAGTCCGCAACGCAGCCGAGACCCTGTTGCGGCGGTTGGGTGTCACGCAGGCGGAATCACGCCGCGTTCAAGACGCGGCGTAGGGACGTCGAGCGACTCTGAAATTCGAAGAGATTTGAAACGCAGAGATCGCAGTGGAGAACAAGAGAGTTTTACCACGGAGTCGCGGAGACACGGAGGATTTTTTAAACCGCGAATCACGCGACTCCGGCGAATTTTGGTTTTCTCATTCGCATGACCTGCGGTTCTTTTCTTCGCCGTGCCGCCGTGGTGAATTTCAAAGTTGAAGACAGGGGCGACGCAAGGCGCCGATCGGATACGGTTTTAGGAGTTGCAGAATCTCTTCTCCGGAATTCCTCAGCGTCCTCTGCGTTTCAAATCCTTTTCAACTCACCAGCTCACCGCCGAATACTTCACCTCACCAACAACGATGGTGTGTTCCACTCGTCCCTGAACCTCACGACCGTCGAATGGTGTATTGTGGCTGCGAGAGCGGAAGTTCCGGGAGTTGATCTGCCAGCGAACCTCCGGATTGATGATCACCACGTCCGCGACCGCTCCGCTACGGAGCGTGCCGGATTCGAGCGAAAGAAGTCTGGCGGGTCCGATTGTCAGTTTGGATAACAGCTGCAGCCAGCTGAGATGTCCCGGCACGATCAACGCTTCGATGCAGAGCGGAAGCAACGTCTCGAGTCCGACAATGCCGTGAGGAGCATGGTCGATTTCCAGGCTCTTCTTTTCATCCGCGTAAGGCTGATGATCGGAAGCAATCAGCCCGATGGTGTCGTCTTTCAGCCCCTCGATCAGGGCGTCACGATGATCGGCGGTTCGAACGGGAGGATCGACTTTGTAGTTGGTGTTGTAGCCCGCCAGACATTCGTCCGTCAGCAGCAGGTGATGGGGAGTCACGTCTGCCGAAACCTGCAGACCCCGACTGATTGCCTGTCGAACTTCTTCCACGCTGCGGCGGGAAGAAATGCACATCAGATGGACCTGCCCGCCAGTGGTTTCAACGAGTGCGATATCCCGTCGCACCATGATCTCTTCTGCGGCAGCCGGCATTCCTTGCAGTCCGAAGATCGTCGACTGGAACCCTTCATGCATGATCCCGCCATGCACGAGTTCCGGAACCTGAGCATGATGCAGAATCGGCTTGTTCCACATCCGCGTATATTGCAGCGCCCGCCGCATGATTTCAGCGTTGGCAATGGGTTGTTTGCCGTCGGAAAAGGCGACAGCTCCGCCGTTGATCAGCTGGCCGATCTCAGCGAGTTCTTTTCCTTCGCGACCTTTGGTCACCGCGCCGACCGGCAGGACCCGGCAGCGATTGGCCCGTTCACCCTGTCGGACAATGAACTCCGCGGATGCCCGACTGTCGACGACGGGAACGGTTTCGGGCAGGCAAGCGACAGTCGTGAATCCCCCCGCCAGAGCCGCATCCGCCCCGGACGCAATCGTCTCATCTTCGTCGAACCCAGGTTCACGAAAGGAGACGTGTGCATCAATCAACCCCGGAGCGACAATCATCCCGGTGGCATCGATCACTCGGTCCGGATTCCCGGAAGACTGTCCCGGTTCCGCGATGCGGCCATCGACAATCAGCAGGTCACCCACCCGGTCTACCTGCTGTGCCGGATCAATGATGCGGCCATTTCGAATCAGCAAGGTTCCCATCAGCGTGCCTGTTCCTGAAGTTGACGACGTGCCAGCAGATGCAGGCATGCCATACGGACGAACAAACCGTTCGTCACCTGATGGAGAATCTGGGAATGCGGCCCGTCTGCCACATCCGCGCTGATCTCCACCCCTCTGTTAATGGGCCCGGGGGCCAGGATCAACACATCCGGCTTTGCCCGTTTCAGTCTTTCCCTGTTCATTCCGAACAGATGTGCGTACTCAGCGATGGAAGGGAAAAACGTCCCGCGTTGTCTTTCGAACTGCACTCGCAGGAGATTGATCACATCTGACTCGTGGAGAACGTCGTCCACGCGATGGACGACCCGCACTCCCAGTTTTTCGATACCCGGTGGAATCAGCGTCGCTGGGCCGCAGACGATGACGTTCGCCCCCAGCTTCGTGAGCCCCCAGATGTTGGAGCGGGCCACGCGGCTGTGTTTGATATCTCCGACGAGCGTAACCGTCTTCCCTTCGAGAGACCCCAGTCGCTCCCGAGCCGTGAAGATGTCCAGCAACCCCTGCGTAGGATGCTCGTGAGTCCCATCACCTGCATTGAGGATTCCGCATTTCAGGTGCCGCGACAGCATTTCCGGAGCCCCCGGGGAACTGTGACGGATCACCACCAGATCGACCCCCATCGACTCGATGGTCAATGCGGTGTCGATGAAGGACTCCCCTTTGGAAAGGCTGCTGCCTGATGCGGTGAAGTCGACGGTGTCCGCACTCAGCCGCTTCGCAGCGAGGCTGAAGCTGGTACGTGTCCGGGTGCTGGCCTCGAAAAACAGGTTCGCGACCACCAGTCCTTGCAGGTGATTCAGCTTGTTTTTGGACTGCTGCAGACGTTTGAATTCGGCGGCATGATCGAGAATCAGCTCGATTTCGGCCCGATCGAGATGCTGCAACCCTAATATATGGCGACGCGTCCAGAGTTCGAGCGCGACTGGATCCGAGGGGTGAGCGACCATGCGAGGCAAAAGTCCAGCAATGTGGAAAGTAGAATTTGGCCTATGGTAACCCCGGCTGTGTAACCCGGCAATCAAACGCGACGATTTTAGCAGGGGGGTCGGGTTTTTGAATTTGGTGGTTGTCGAGAGCGGAGAGTCCAGAGTCGAGAGCCGGAAAGTGGTTCGAATCCGGGGCGCAATTCTCGCTGAACTCTCGACTGTTCGCATGTTAAAAGGGTGAAAGCCGTGGTCAGGAGTCGAGTGTCCATCGCTCATTGCGGGGTCGGTTTTCCGATGTATTTCCTGCTCTCGACTCTGGCCTCTCCGCTCCTGGCGTCGCTCGATCTGACTCGACGAAGGAGACTATTTCCCCCTTCCCGGGTTCGGGAAAACGACCGGGGGGTGCAGGAACGATTGCGAGTCGGTTGATGTGATCTATAATGTGGACCAGATCTGAAGTTGCGGCGTTTCGCCCCCATTCTGGTGAAATTTCAAATCCCCAGGCCCTTCACACGGTGAATGACGTCTATGCTTGGCTGGTTCCGAAATGTCTGGGTGGCGGTCAGCACAGTGCTCCACGGAATGTGGGTCACGCTGTTGACCATGGGAAAAACCTATCGCCGGAAGGCCTTCACGGAAATCTACGAGTACCCGGAGCGTCCTGTTCCGGTCAAAGCCCGTTACCGCGGCTTCCATCGCTTCGATCTCACCACCTGCATCGGCTGTGAGAAATGTGCGGTCGCCTGTCCGGTCGACTGCATCTACATCGAAAAAGAAAAGAGCCCGGTCGGGAAAGGATTCCGGATCGATGGCTTTACGATCGATTACACGAAGTGCATGTTCTGTGCACTGTGCGTGGAACCCTGTCCGGTCGACTGCATCTTCATGGGGTCCAATCACGACCTCAGCTGTTACAGCCGCGACGGGTGCGTGGTCGACTACGCCAAACTCCCTCTGCAGACCGCCTGGGGACAGTCGACTCTCAATCCAACGGCAGTCGCTGAATCGAAAGTGCTTTACGAACCGGTCTGGGTGAAGGGCGAGCCGAGCCCCTTCGAGTTTTCTGGTTCGGAATGAGTTTTCAACTGAAGTTGATTCCCGGCAATTCGATTGCCGGGCTTGCGAAATTCGCGTCATCTGCTTCCGGACACCTGTCTCTCGACCCTCGACTCCCCCATGACCGACCTGACACTCCACTTCCTGCTGTTCGTCATCGCTGGGGCAGTGCTGGTGCTGGCTCCGCTGGTCATCGGTCTGTTCGTCCGACCGAATCTGCCAACGGATGAAAAGACCGCAGTCTATGAATGTGGCGAACCGACCATCGGCTCCAGCTACATTCAGTTCGATATCCGGTTTTATGTCGTGGCCCTGCTGTTCATCATCTTCGATGTGGAAGTGGCCTTCTTCTTCCCGTGGGCGACTGTCTTCGGAGGAGCGACCCAGCTGGCGGACACTCGATTGTCCGAAACCACACGCATGCATCTGACGGACAAATTCCTCAGCCTGGAGCCGGGAACCACAACGGCCCAAACCGCGATCACCTTCGAGGAAGCACTGGGAATCGCCCAGATTGGGTTTGCGGACATTCTCGTCTTCTTCGGCGTGCTGCTCGTCGGCTTCGCGTATGTCTGGTATCGGGGCGACCTGGACTGGGTCCGTGCCATGGTCAAACGCGTGAAGACCAATCCTTCACGACATCGGTCTCCCGTTTTGGCGGAATCGCCGCCGACCCGGGAACTGGTCAGCTGAATCGATCGCAGACTGACTCACGGTTCTGCCTGACTTGAGATCCCCTATTACCGACGAGATACCAACCTCATGACGTTTCAGGAAATCCTTCAACGACTGGCAGCTGAGTTCAGCCCGGACATCATTCTGGATGCAAATGCGGAAGCCCGCGATCCCTGGGTCGAGGTTGCTCCCGCGGCCGTCGCCACAGTCGGCAGGTTTCTCAAAACCGATCCCTCGCTCCAGTTCAACTCGCTGTGTGACCTCAGCGGGGTCGACTACTTCGAACCGGACCCGAAGCTCGCGCCGAAGTTCCCCTTCGAGCCGCATGTCGAAGTGGTCTATCATCTGTTGAGCCTCAAGTTCAAACACCGCCTGACGATGAAGGTCAAACTCCCCCGGTGGAAAGACGACGTCCCCGGGCAACTTCCGGAAGTTCCCACCGTCTCGTCCGTCTGGGCGATCGCCGACTGGCATGAGCGGGAAGCCTACGATCTGGTGGGGATCCACTTTGTGGGACACCCCAATCTCGTCCGCATTCTTTGCGTGGACGACTGGGTCGGACATCCGTTAAGGAAAGACTACGAGTTTCCGCTGGAGTATCATGGCGTCCGGGGCCGGTAAGAGCGATCAGCCAAAGAACCGAGGTGATGCATGTTGACGTATCGAGCAGCTTATTACGATGCGGGTGATGGATGGATGGGCGGACAAGTCCTTGATTTCCCGGCAGCCATCAGCCAAGGAAATGGATTAGACGAAGTTCGCCGGATGCTCGCTTCTGCGCTCGTGGATGTCGCGGAATCGTACATTCTTGACGGAGACCCGTTACCAGTCCCCAATCCATCGGTAAATGATCCGGATGCGGAACTGGTCGAGCCGATTTACCTTCTGTTTAACGCATCTTCTGCAATTCGGGTCATTCCCGAACGAGTTGGAGCATGAAGCGAATTGCCTTGCTCAAGCACTTGACGCAATGCGGATGTGTCTACGAACGGGAAGGTGGAGACCATTCAATCTGGCTGAACCCGCAGTCTGGGAAGCAGTCTTCTGTGCCGAGACATCGAGAAATTAAAAAGAGGTCATTGTCAAAATGATCTGCAAGCAACTGGCAATTCCAAAACCGTAGCCACCATACCAACATTCATTATGAGCATCGCTACCCAGGATCCCCGTGTCATCGAGTTCGACGTTCGTACGGATGAGATGCTGGTCAACATGGGCCCGCAGCATCCCAGTACTCACGGCGTGCTCCGACTCCTGCTGCGCACCGATGGAGAAGTGATTCATGAAGTCACTCCGCATATCGGATACCTGCACCGCTGTGCTGAGAAGATCGGCGAGAACCTGACCGGACCGCAGTGGATCCCGTACACGGACCGGATGGACTATCTGGCCGGGATGAACATGAATCTCGGCATGGCCCTCGCCTTCGAAAAGCTGATCGGGATGGAAGTCCCCGAGAAAGCGATGACGGTCCGTCTGATCATCGCTGAACTTGGCCGAATCGCCAGCCATCTGGTCGGCATGGGAGCCTATGGACTGGACCTGGGAAGCTTCAGCCCGTTTCTGTATGCCTTCCGCGAACGCGAAATCATTCTCGACCTCTTTGAGGAAGTCTGCGGAGCACGGCTCACCTACAGCTACATCACGATCGGGGGAGCCACGCACGACCTGCCCAAGATGATCCAGATTCCAGATGGTCTGGCAGCGCTGACCGGGGTGAAGCCCGGAACCCCCATGACATGGATCGACACGGTGCTGCTGTTCCTGGAGTGGCTCGAAAAGCGGATTTCCGAGTACCACACGCTGCTGACCCGGAATTCCATTTTCATTCAGCGGACTGCCGGTCTGGGAATACTCTCAGCGGACATGGCAATCGATTACGGCTGCACGGGTCCGGTCCTGCGCGGCAGCGGAGTCGACTTCGACCTGCGACGCGATGGAGAACCGATCTATACCCGGATGTATGACGGCTACAACTTCAATGTCATCACCGCTCCATTCCCTGGACAGAAAGTTCCTCCGGAAGTGGAACTGGGAGACAACTGGTGCCGGTTCTTCGTCCGGATGCTCGAGGTTCTGGAATCGATCAGCCTGGTGCGGCAGGGACTGGCGAAGTACCCCACAGCAGCAGGTGAGCACCGCGTCCCGTTCAAGATGAACACCAAGTTGCCTGTGAATGAAGCTTATCTGGAGACAGAAGCTCCTCGCGGACAGATGGGTTTCTACATCGTCGGCGACGGTCAGGCTGAGCCGCTGCGAGCACGGGCGAAGAGTTCCTGCTTCTGCAATCTCGCAGTCACCGGCCCGCTCTGCGAAGGGGTCCTGATCGCCGACATCCCCGCCATCGTCGGCTCACTGGATATCGTGATGGGCGAAATCGACCGGTAAACGAACGCGGTTCAACGCCCGCTGAAGTGCTGTCCGAATCGATCCGTCTGCTGAAACGAACTGATGCCCGCATCTGCATCACATTGCGGGCATCCGTTCTTCATTAGTCCTGCTCGACCGGACGACTTTTCTACAGAACGCGAGCTCCAGTTGCTTCGCAAATTTCTCGTCAATGAGGAATTCAGAGTCCTGTCCTTTGGTGACAGTTAACCGCACCTGAGGTGTCAAATCAATCTGTTGGTTCATTCCTGTTCACCATCGCATACGGTCGTCGCTATGCCCCTCTGTGGAAGAAACGATCTCAGGTGTCACCGGGAAACAGCTGCAGACCCGAGTGCAAACCTACTGGGCCTCGGGGAAGATCTGCAGCAGTTCTCCCTGATCGGTCACATCGAACAGGTAACGGGGACGGATGCTGGAACCACGTGGTGTCTCCTGCGGGGAGAAGGATTCAGAATGAAGAGAACTCGCGCGGAGCCGCTGAGAAGAAAGAGGGAGGATCATTTTTGATTTCCTCTGCGCCGCTGCGTCTCTGCGCGAGATTCTTCTGGATTGCGTCCTGCGAGACAAAACTCTTTTCACTGTTCCCTTTTCCGTCTCCTCGCTGGAAGCATCGGGAGACTGATGACTTCTGCTCGCCGGGTTCCATTTCTCTGCGAACTTCTGCTGGTTCTCCCGCAGCAGTTGTCCGAAGTTGATGCCCCAGGCCCGGAACGTCACGCTGCCAGTACCTATCAGCCTTCAACCTCCGTGTTCAGTCGAGTTGGGCGAGCGTTGCTCCGGTTTGATGTTTCGCACCGCGAGAAACCGAAGTGTCCATCGTTGAAGCAGACAAGTGCTTGCCAACGAGAAACATTGCGGATATCAGAAACGTATGTGTGGCCCAAGTACGCCATCTGTGACAAACTTTGTGCCGGACGTGGCCAAGCAAATTGTCTGAAATGACAAACTTTCTGTCGGACACCAATCGTGCGATTTACACGTCCAGGTCTTTGACGTCCAGGGCGTGTTTGTCGATGAATTCGCGTCGAGGTTCGACGTGATCGCCCATCAGCACGCGGAAAATTTCTTCAGCAGCGGCAGCGTCATCCAGGGTGACCCGTTTGAGCAGTCGCGTCGAAGGTTCCATGGCTGTTTCCGCCAATTCATCGTGGTTCATTTCACCCAGACCCTTGAACCGGGTGTAGGTCAGGCTCTTGCCCCCCAGATCACGTAGTGCGGGAACCAGGTCTCGCAGGCTGACCAGTTTTCGCGGCGAATCGTGACCGACGATTTCGTACGGGAAAACCTGCTCGGCATTTTTCGGGGGAGCGGGAAGAAGATCGTTGAGCGAAAGCTGAAACTTCTCCTGCAGCGTTCGAAGCACCTGATTGATCGTCCGCATTTCGAACAGGTCCGCCTTCGTCACCGTTTCCACCTGTGGGGCATCCGGGGGAGTGGTTCCATCCGCCGGGACCGTTTCGACGACAGCAGCTTCCACGATCTCCGGAGTCTTCTGCTCAGCAAGATAGGCATCGAGCTCTTCCCGAGTGGAGAACCATTTCTCTTCGGTTCCGCGAAATGCACGGAAGCGAGGGAGCATACCATCCGAACTCGTGTGTTCGCGTGCCAGTCGAAGCAGCGAAATCCCGCGTCGTTCCAGCGCTTCCAGCGGCTCGGTCACCTGAGCGAGAGTCTCCGCCAGCTCCAGCAGCTGCGGACCGGTAATCTCACGTCGCTCGGTATTTCCTGCAGTCGCTGGACCGATCAGACTTTCGCGAGGCTGCAACACCAGGACTGCTCCGTCGAGCCCCAGACCGAGCAGTTCATTCATCATCTCCTGATGGGTCTGAACATACCGCGGTTTCTGACTTCGTTTTCCGCGTGGCATGACGCGATACAACGGAGGTTGAGCGATGTACACGCAGCCCTGCTTCAGCAATTCCCGCATGTGCCGGAATATGAACGTCAGCAGCAGTGTGCGAATGTGAGAACCGTCGACGTCGGCATCGGTCATCAGAATGATTTTGCCGTAGCGACGCTTTTGAACATCCACCTCTTCCGCCAGCGGGAGAATTCCAATCGCTTTGAAAAGTGCAGTCACTTCCGTGTTGGCCAGCACCTTCACCATCTGTGCCTTTTCGACGTTCAGAATCTTTCCTCGCAGCGGCAGCACCGCCTGCGTCGCGGAATCCCGGCCCTGGTCGGCCGATCCACCGGCCGAGTCCCCTTCCACGAGATAAAGTTCGGAAAGTTCCAGCGAGTGATTCCGGCAGTCCCGCAACTTCTCGGGGAGTCCTCCTCCGGAGACCTTGTTCTGGCTGCGGGCCATGTCGCGTGCTTTACGGGCCGCTTCACGGGCTTCTGCTGCCCGGAGTCCCTTCTGACAGATGTTCTTGGCGATCCCCGGGTTTTCTTCCAGGAACTTCGTCAGCACGTCACCGGCGACGGAGTTCACGGCCCCTTCCACTTCCGGATTGGTGAGCTTGATCTTTGTTTGGGATTCGAATTGAGGATTCGGGATGCGGACGGTCACAACGGCAGCGAGACCTTCACGGAAGTCATCCCCGCTGGGGTTCATGTCTTTGAAGAGGTTGTTCGCCTTCCCGTAGTTATTCATCGTGCGGGTGAGGGCGGTTTTGAAACCGGAGAAGTGCGTTCCGCCGTCGGAGTTGCTGATCCCGTTGGCAAAGCAGCGGACGCTTTCGGAATAGCCGTCGTTCCACTGGAGTGCGATGTCCACATCGACGGTATCCACGGTCCCGATGATGCGAATGACATCCGGGTGCAGCGGGGTTTCCGTGCGGTTGATCCACTTCACAAACTCGGCCAGACCGTCTTCGTAGAAGAACGTGTCGGACTGTCCGGTCCGTTCGTCGGTGATGTTGATCCGAATTCCGGCATTCAGAAACGCACAATCCTGCAGTCGTTTATGAATGGTGTCGTAGTTGAAAGTAGTGTTCGGGAAAATCTCCGGATCCGGTTTGAAAGTCACTTTCGTCCCGGTGAGCTCTGTCGGCATTCCTTTCGAGAGAGGAGCGTCGAGACGGCCTTTTGCGAACTCCATGTGCCAGACGTGTCCCTGCCGGCTGACGTCCACTTCAACCCATTCACTGAGTGCGTTCACCGCGGTGATTCCCACTCCGTGCAGTCCCCCGGTCCCGACCGCGTAGGCCTTCCGATCGAACTTGCCACCGGCGTGAATCTCTGTGAACACCACTTCCAAGGCGGACTTTCCCTTGTCCTTCATCGTGTCGACAGGAATTCCGCGCCCGTCATCCGAAACGGTTACCGACCCGTCGCCGTGAATCTGAACGTTCATGACGCTGGCAAACCCGTTGGCGAATTCGTCCAGCACGTTATCGGTCACTTCATAAACCAGGTGATGCAGCCCTGCCAGATCGGTCCCTCCGATGTACATGGCGGGGCGATGACGAATTCCGTCAATCCCTTCCAGATGCTGAATGGTGTCGGCACTGTAGTCTTCAGAAACAGGTTTTGGTTTGCTGCTCATCGTTTTCCAATTCGTCAACATCAGTCTTCGACGGTGCTGTGAGTCGGAAGAACTCGCCGACCCACGGACTCACTGTCGAATTTTCAACTTCCCAACAGGTCTCCACGAAGCTTGAACTTGAGATCCCGCAACTTGAGATGGGAGTGATTCGCTTGAATCCGCTCCAGCAACTCCTGTTTGCGAAAGGAAACCAGTTCATTCAACAGCGCGGAGTTGGCCACCCCGATCTGCATCACTCCATTTTTCAGATTCAGGACGCGAGTCTGACGGGCCAGGTCCTCGCCCGCCGTCTGACTCCACGCTGCATGCAGTTGCCGATCGGCCTGGACTCTTCCGAATCCCCGCGCAGCGAACAACTTCGAAATCACGGCACCCAGGGTATCCGGTTCGGAAGTATCGTAAGGCCGATTCCGTTCCTTGGGTCCATAGTCCATTGAGCGATTCCATCCTGACAGATTCATGCATTTCGCCAAAGGCCGCAGTCGCAACGCCGGTCCGTGACGTTGCGATCGAATTCACTTACCGATCATCCCGAGCCAGCGGCATGACCACGTACGTGTAGTTTTCATCCGCTTTGAAGACCGCTGCACTGTTGCCGTCCACCAGATTCAGCGAAACAGGTCCTGCCGGTTCCAGAACCCGCAGGAATTCCTGAATGAATCGCGGATCAAACGTGATGACAAAAGGAGTTCCCTCGAAGCTGACCGGCAGTTCGATGCGGGAAGAGCCGACATCCTGTCCCACGCTGGTGAGCGTGAGAGTGCCGTCACCGAAGGCAAAGTCGACTCCCCGGCTTTCTTCATTCGTCACGATCATCGCCTGACGGACAGCCGAGAGGAACGGACCGACGACAAACTCAATTTTCGTTTCGCACTGATTGGGAATCACATCCTGATAGCGGGGGAAACGACCTTCGACGAGTCGGGCGTAAATGGTCGACAAACCACTCTGGACCAGGACGTGGTGCGGGTGAATCGCCAGGTGGACTTCCTGTTCGTCATCATGAATCGAACGTTCGATCAGGGACATCGCCTTGGCTGGAATCACCGGTTGTCCCGCTTCTTCCTTGACGTTCCCGTGTGCACTGCAGGTGGTCTTCACCACAGCCAGACGACGGCTGTCTGTGGCAGCGAGCGTCAGATGTTCCGCATCGAGTTCCAGGAGCACGCCCCCCAGAGCGTACCGGGTGCTTTCGGTGTCTGTGGCAAACAGGGTTCGCTGAATTCCCTGCTTCAGAAGCTTTCCGGAGATGACGTAGTAGTTCTGGTCTTCAAACTTTGCCACGGAGGGAAACTGTGCGGGATCTTCCACGCTTAAGCGGAATTCGCTTTGGGATGTGCGGACCCAGAGGGCGTCTTCGTTCACTTCGATCTGGATGGTGTCGTCCTGCACTTCACGCAGGATGGCGGTGAACTTCTGAGTCGGCAGGAGAACCTCTCCCACGGATTCGGTGATGACTTCTGCGAGTTCATACCGGATCCCGACTTCTTCATCGGTTCCCAGCAAGGTGGCCTTCCCGTCAGCAAGCGTCAACTTGACGTTGCGAAGGATTTCCTTGGGTGAACGCTGTGGGACAACCCCGCTGACAATCCCAAAGGCAGACTGGAGTACATTGCGAGGACAACTGAGTTTCATGGATGGGTTTCATTCTTTGAACAAACGGAAAGCTGAACATCCATCCTTGGACCAAGCAGAAGAAAGAATATCAGCAGTTGTATCATAGGGTATTTGAGAACTGACGGAAACCGAGGAGAGCAGATCGTAACCGTTTTTGTGGAGGAGATTTGCGATCTTTGACGAGGTTTGGCTACGCGTCGAAATCACGTTCAGAAAATGTGGCAAGTCTGTCACTGCATTGCGGACAGCGAAGCGGTTTTCCGCAGAACGATTTCAAGAGGCGAAAAGGGGCCGAAAACGCACTCCGAAAACGCACTGATTTTGAACAGGTATTCGACGCGAGGCGGGGTCTTTTTCAAACCGATACGAATCGGCGACAACCCTCCTCGCTGGAGAGAGTCGCATTTGCTTCGATGATCTTTGTATGGTGAACGAGTGCCTGCCCCCGGACGCCTCAGTCTCCGATGTTGAATGCCGGTGGGACTCCGAGTTCGCGAACGCAATCCTCGATTCAGAACATTGATCACCATGGACACCGGAGATTCTCACGCTGCAGGACCTCGAAAAGCATTGATCACCGGGGTGACCGGTCAGGATGGTTCGTATCTCGCGGAGCTGCTGCTGGCCAAGGGATACGAAGTGTGGGGAATCGTCCGGCAATCCTCAAGTAAGAATACCAGTCGCATCGATCATTTGCTTTCCGGAGAAGGGGTAAATGGGCGAAAGTTGAAGGTTGTTTCCGGAGACCTGTGCGATACTGCGTCGCTGGTGGAGATCCTCAAAACGATCCGCCCTGACGAGCTTTATCATCTCGGTTCACAATCCCACGTACAGGTGTCATTTGAATCGCCGGAATACACCGGGGACGTCGTGGGTCTGGGGACGATCCGTCTGCTGGAAGCGATTCGCAAGCTCGACCTGCCGACCCGATTTTTCGGAGCCTGTTCGTCGGAAATCTTCGGGAAGGCTGCCGAGTCTCCTCAAACGGAACAGACCCCCTTTCATCCCCGGAATCCCTATGGCGTCGCGAAAGTTTACGCATTTCATTCCACGATCAATTACCGTGAGTCGTATGGGATGTTTGCGGTGAACGGCATTCTGTACAACCACGAGTCACCACGGCGTGGAGAATCGTTTGTGACCCGGAAGATCACACGGGCGATCGGAAAGATCCTGACCGGGGAGCAGCAGTCCGTGTTGCTGGGAAACCTCGACGTCCGACGCGATTGGGGCTTTGCCGGGGACTATGTCCGAGGAATGTGGCAGATGCTGCAGGCGGAGTCGCCGGACGACTTTATTCTGGCCACCGGTGAAACACATTCACTTCGGGAGTTTTGTGAGCTGGCGTTTCAACATGTCGGGATGCCCATCAGCTGGCGAGGAGCCGGAATTGATGAAGTGGGAGTGACGGAGGATGGCCGGTCAGTCGTTCAGATTGACCCGAATTACTTCCGACCGACAGAGGCCAATGCGGTCTGTGGTGATGCCACGAAAGCTCGACAGAAGCTACGCTGGTCTCCGGAAGTCTCCTTTGAAGGTCTGGTCCAAATGATGGTGGACCATGATGTCGCGCTGGCGCGCCACGAACTCAACCGGGCCTAAGTGGACTGCGAAATTCGTTCACGCGGCTCAGAAGTTCAGCTGGGCGAATGCTTTGAACAAGACCCCTTCACCCGTGCTGTAGCTGTCCCATTCGGTCACCCATTTTTGAATGTCGGAACCGATGACCAGTCCGCGTCCCAGCAGGAAGCGGTTCCCGATGTAAAACGAATGGTTCAATGTCCGGCCGTACTGAGGCACTGTCGAATTCTCAGGATCGTCCACAGAGTATCCAACCGAGTTCTGATACCAGGAGGTCGGCTGTGTCACCAGTTCGAACCAGCCTCCGGTGCTGACCACCGATTCTCCCGAAGTCACGTTGATCCCTTGTCCGATCCCCCCGCGCAGGTCTGCAAGGTTGGCACCGTGGAAGAACTCGCTGCGAAACGTCAGCCACTTTGTTAATGGGAGGTGCAGGTCAGTCCCGTAGCCCCAGAGATGAAAGATCGTGTTCCCTGAGGCTCCAATGGGATTTGAGGTCTGCTGGGTTGCCCACGCGCCCCAGAAGCCGCCGAGGGCTTTTTTATTGGGGACCCAGCTGGGAACCACAAAACCGACGCGTCCCTGATACCCCGGAATCCCGGAGTACTCGTTATCGCGGATTCCATCCCCATCCAGATCCGGCGAGGAACCAACGGAGTTCATGAGCGCGATGCCGTTCTGAAACTGCAGACGGTACCCCTCTCCAAAGTCGTGGTCCCAGAGAACCTTGAATTGGGGACGGCGATCACCGGGATTTCCGTTGTTCCACTGCAAGGTATTGTCGTTGATCGCAGGATACAGGGGAGACGCGATATCCCAGTCCTGCCCGGCGAGGATCGTCCAGTCGTTGTAGTGAACCTGGGCGTAGGCGAGCCGCAGCCGGATCAGCTGCCGCGACTCCGAGTTCTGTGGAATACTCGTCAGAAAGTCGATTTCGACACGGGCGTGGCCGACAGCGTCATCGAGCGACTTGATAGGAAGCCCGTAGTACTCCACCCCCAGGCGGGTCAGGCGGGGATACAGCGAGTAGTTGGTTTTGTCGGGGTTGGGCGATGTGGGGGTGGTCTTCTCTCCCGGCATCATCCATTGTGGATTCTGAATATCGTTGAACAGGTGCGAGGCGACATCCAGGTCACCGCGTGCGAATCCGTATGGCCGGAGAATCCCGCCGCCTCGCAGCCGAACGGTGATATTCTGTTCCAGAAATTGATGGAGCGAATCACTATCCTCGACAAACTTGGGGACAGGCGGAAATCCTCCCATCGTCGCTCCCGGGGGATACCATCCGAAGGGAACGGGAGGCTCGATCGGAGAGAACACCATCCCGTGTTCGTCATCCAGTGAGAGTGCGGGGGGCAGAATTCCTTCTTTGGCGATGACATCGTCGACGGGAGTCAGAGCGAACTGTGGCGAAGTCTGCGGAAGAGGCGGAACATCCAGCAAACGGCCGTTGAAACCGGGAGGAGGAGAGGAATCAGGACCGGTGAAAAATTCTTCGCCGAAGTTTCCCAGAGCCGTCTCTCGAGAAAGACTTGAGGACTGTGCAAACAGAGTCTGTCCTATCAACAGGAAGATCGCTGTTGCATAAGAGAACCAGGTGACGATGTTGCACTGCTGACACACTTCGATCACGTCATTCACCGCTTCACTGGCGTGAAGCGAAAGGTCTCATTGAAGGCTGATGGAAGATGAAAATTCGATAGAATTTGAGGAGGCGGGAACCAGTAGGAAGGGTGGGTCTCGAGGATCGGGAGAGTTGAAGTTTCTTCCGCGGAATCCCGAGTAGGGAGTTGAATGCGGATTTTACTCAGACCTCCGAACAGGGGTACCGGAAATTCCCTTCCGATGACCCATTCGTAATAAATTCCAGCCTCGGAACTTGCCGTTAAAGAGTTCAGAGTTGCGGTATTGACGCTAAAAGGCTGCGTTTCATGGACCATTTGCAGATCCGTCTGGCTGACTTCGACAATGCGGCAGATTCTGCTGGAATCGTCTCGATTGTGAACGCGTACGCCATGGAACCTCAGGGGGGAGGCAAAAGCCTGCCTGCGGAAATTCTGGAACAGATGGTCCCCGGGATGAAGAAGGTCCCGGGTGCACTGACATTCCTGGCACTTCTGAAAGGACAGCCTGTCGGAGCGGCGGTCTGCTTTCGCGGATTCTCGACATTCTCGGGCAAGCCGCTGATCAATGTCCACGACCTGTCGGTCCTCAAAGAATATCGGGGACAGGGGATCGGAACCCGGCTTCTGGCTGCGGTGGAGGCGTATGCGGCTGCGGAAGGGTGCGGGAAAGTGACGCTGGAAGTTCGCGAACTCAATCCGCTGGCAGAACGACTCTACCGCAGACTGGGTTACGGCGATCCCAGCGGCTTCGCGACCCGATTTCTGGATAAACCGCTATCCAAAGATTCCACGCTCCGAATTTCCAAGACTGTCTGAATTTAAAAGGAGGTCCGGGATCAGGCATCACCCTGCAATCGCGGGATTTCCTGACCTCGATTCCCCGACCCGCGACCTCTGACGGCGGGCAGCCTGATTTGAGATTGTGCTGCCGGAGAGTTAGCATGCCCAGCCTGGACAGGTCCCCCGGCAATTGAAGCGATAAGAGCACTACGATGAGCGAGCCATCCATGAAACGAGGAACAGTCTGTCTGCACGGCGGACAATCTCCTGACCCCGCGACCAACGCCCGCGCCGTCCCCATCTATCAGACGACTTCCTTCGTCTTCAACGATGCCGACCACGCTGCCCGTCTCTTCGGCCTGCAGGAATTCGGCAACATCTATTCCCGCATCATGAATCCCACGTGCGACGTTCTCGAAAAACGGGTCGCACAGCTTGAAGGAGGAAGCGGGGCTCTGGCTGTTGCATCAGGTCAGGCTGCCGAAACGCTGGCCATTCTGAACATCGCCAAATCGGGACAGAATATTGTCTCCGCCACAAGTCTGTATGGCGGAACCTACAACCTGTTCCAGCACACGCTTCCGAAAATGGGGATTCATTGTCGGTTCGCTGATGCGGCCCGTCCTGAATCGTTCAAGGCAGCGATCGACGACAACACTCGCTGTATTTTCATCGAGACGATCGGCAACCCCCGCTGTGATATTCCGGACTTCGAAGCGATTGCTGAGGTCGCTCACGACGCCGGCATCCCGTTGATTGTCGACAACACGCTGGCTTCCCCCTACCTGTGCCGACCATTCGAACATGGCGCGGACATCGTGATCCATTCCGCCACGAAATTCATCGGCGGACACGGGACAAGCATCGGTGGAATCATCGTTGAAAAGGGAGACTTCCCCTGGGACAACGGCAAGTTCCCGGAGCTGACAGAACCTGATCCTTCGTATCACGGGATGAAGTTCTACGAGACCTTCGGTCCAATGAATCTGGCCTACATTCTGAAGGTGCGGACCCAGCTGCTGCGGGACATCGGTCCGTCGATGAGTCCGTTCAATGCATTCCTGCTGCTGCAGGGTCTGGAAACGCTGCATCTGCGAATGCCGCGGCACTGTGAAAATGCCTTGGCAGTGGCGCAGTTCCTGGAGTCTCATCCGAAAGTCTCCTGGGTGAACTACCCTGGCCTGGAGTCGCATCCGTCGTACAAGCTGGCTCGCAAATACCTGCCGGATGGGGCTGGGGCCATTTTCGGATTCGGGATCACTGGTCAGACACCTGCCGAACAGCACGCCAACGGCATCAAGTTCCTGAACAGCGTGAAGCTCTTCTCGCATCTGGCGAATGTCGGTGACAGCAAGTCGCTGATCATTCATCCGGCGAGTACGACACATCAGCAGCTCTCGAGCGAAGAGCAGATCAGCGCTGGCGTTACCCCGGACTTCATCCGACTCTCCATCGGGACAGAAGACCAGAGCGACCTGATTGCCGATCTGAAGCAGGCACTGGACCAGATCTAGGGGCCAGCCTGCGATCTGTGAAAACTTCCTGTAGACGCAAGTTGTTTGACGGTAACAGGAAGTGGAATCTTAACAAAGTCTTAACAGGGGCGAGATTGGCATCTTAACAATTCTGGCTTAACGTGGCTGGCCGGAATCAGCACCCATGTGCTGAAGATTTGACCGAGAACGAGATGTTCAGGGATATCTAATGCGATCAAGCCTGCTGGTGTTTGGCTTGGCTCTCCTGGCGACTGCTTCCAGTTGTGGTCAGAAGGAGCCATCGAACACGATCCCCCCTGGGGGCGCAATGCTCCCAGCGGGGGCGATTCTGCCATCGGAGGCGGCCATCACGTCGGGGGAATACCGTCCCTTGGCGCGGCCGCTGTTCCTGTATGTGAACAAGGCTGCTTTGAAACGACCCGCAACGGTGGCGTTGCTTCGGTATTATCTGTCTGACGAAGGTCGTGAACTGGTCGCCGACAGCGGCTACGTCCGTCTGCCCGAAGAGGGGTATGAAGAGCAAGTCAAACTCCTCGAGGAAGCGATCAAGGAAGCAGGACCGCCAGCGGGTGAAAAACTCTCGGGACAGGTCATGATCGACGGCTCCAGTACCGTCGCGCCGATCACCACGGCTGTTGTGGAAGAGTTTTCCAGTACTCATCCAGAAGTCCGAATTCCCGTTGGAACTTCCGGGACGGGTGGGGGCTTCAAGAAATTCTCTGCGGGAGAAATCGACATCTGCGATGCCTCCCGACACATCACGCAGTCTGAGCAGGAACTTTGTCAAAAGGCACGGATCGAATATCTGCAGCTGACCATTGGAATGGATGGCCTGACAGTCGTGGTCAACCCGAAAAATGACTGGGTTGACGGTCTGACAGTGGCGGATCTGGAGAAAATCTGGAACCCTGAAAGCAAAGTGAAGAAGTGGTCGGATGTGAATCCGGAGTTCCCGAACGTGGATATCAAGCTCTTTGGACCGGATACCGATTCCGGGACGTTTGAATACTTCACCGAAGAAATCTGCCATAAGAAGGGAGCTTCCCGGAGCGATTATCAGCAGAGTGCTGATGACAATTTCCTCGTCACCGGGGTGGCCAATGACGCGCATGCTCTGGGCTATTTCGGTTACGCTTACTACGCGGAGAACAAGAGCAGGTTAAAGGCGCTGGCCATCGCGCCGTAGTCGCTCAGGGATGAGCTTCGTTATTTCCCGTTTTTCAGTGTGAATTTTTGTCGCTGCGAAAAAAATATACCGCTGCCCGCTTTCAGGAACAGGTCATCGAGAGCCTGCTGCTGATCTGTGCATTGTTGTCCATCGCCACGACCGTCGGGATCATCCTTGTTCTGCTGACGGAATCGGTCTTCTCGTTCACCGGGGAAAAGGCGTTCTTTCAGGAGGTCTCTCCGATCGATTTCTTCTTCGGGACGAAATGGTCTCCCCAGTTTTCGGAGAAGTTTTTCGGGGTGCTGCCGCTCCTGTGCGGCACAATCCTCGTGGCTGGAGTGGCGGCGATCACGGGGTTACCGGCCGGGATTCTGGCCGCGATCTATCTCAGTGAATACGCCAGTCCCAAGGTCCGCAAGATCGTCAAACCGTTCCTCGAAATTCTCGCGGGGATTCCCACGGTCGTGTACGGGTACTTCGCACTGGAGTTCATTACGCCCTATGTGCTCGTCCCGATCTTTCAGGGCCTGCTCGGTTTCGATGTCGACGGCTTCAATGCTCTGAGTGCCGGAATTGTGGTTGGAATCATGATCATCCCGATGGTCTGCTCGCTGAGCGAAGACGCCCTGCGAGCGGTCCCGCGGAGCCTGCGGGAAGCGGGTTATGCATTGGGTTCCACCAAGTACGATGTCTGCGTCAAAGTGGTGGTCCCAGCGGCCACGTCGGGAATTATCGCTTCGTTTCTCCTGGCGATTTCGCGGGCCGTGGGTGAGACCATGGCGGTGGTGATCGCGGCTGGTCAGAGTCCGGTGATTACGCTCAACCCGCTGAAAAGTATTCAGACGATGACGGCATTCATGGTCAACATCAGCCTGGGTGAGACTTCGGCCGGGTCCATCGAATACAAGAGTCTTTACGCAGTCGGACTGACGCTGTTCTGCATGACACTGGGGATGAACATTCTGTCCCAGTGGTGGATGCACCGCTTCCGTGAGGTGTACCAATGACACCTGTTGAAGTGCCTCCTCCCAGCGTTTCCCCGGAACCGAAGTCTCAACTTCGCAGCGGAAAACGGGAAAGCAGACTGTTCCAGTGGATCTGCTCATCCGTCACCTGGATGAGTGTTGTCGTCCTGCTGGTGCTTCTGGTCTCTGTGACCAAGAACGCTGTGGGTTGGCTGGACTGGCAGTTCCTGACGAGCTGGGATTCCCGGTTCCCTCAGAAGGCAGGGATCCTGTCGGGAGCTCTGGGAACGATGTGGGTGATTTCCTTCACGATCCTGATCTCCGTTCCGATTGGAGTCGGAGCGGCGGTTTATCTGGAGGAGTACGCAGGCAACGGCTGGCTGACCCAGATCATCCGGGTCAATCTTGCCAACCTGGCGGGTGTCCCCTCGATTGTGTACGGGATACTGGGGCTGACAGTCTTCGTTCGCATGTTCGGGCTCTTTGGTCCGCATGGAGTGATTCAGAAATACACCGGAGTGACGATCGACGGGCTGTTCTACTCCGAATGGCTGGATGGGTATTTGATTCCCCTGCCGTTCGGACGGGTCGTCCTTTCGGCCAGTTTGACGCTTTCGCTCTTGATTCTGCCGGTCATCATCATTGCTTCTCAGGAAGCGCTGCGGGCGATCCCAGCGTCATTGCGTCATGCTTCTCTGGCGCTAGGGGCGACACGCTGGCAGACGATTCGACATCAGGTCCTGCCGGCGGCGACTCCGGGAATCATGACCGGTGTCATTCTCGCGATCTCCCGGGCGATTGGGGAAACCGCTCCGCTGGTCATGCTGGGAGCGATGACATTTGTCAATTTTGGACCGGGAAATCTGGACAGCCTGTCGGATCTGCGCGATCATCCACAAGGGCTCCTGAAAGCCCCGTTCGACACGTTCACAGTGATTCCGATCGAGATTTTCTTCTGGGTTCAGAAATTCAAACCGGAATTCAAATCGGTGGCAGCTGCGGGAATCGTGGTGTTGCTGGTCATTCTGTTGTTGTTGAACGGACTCGCCATCCTTATTCGCAATCGATACAGCAAGCATCTGCGCTGGTAGCCTCGGAATTCTGTTGACCATGGCCAACACGGCATCCTCATTTTCCAGCCTCGTGAAGCGACCCGCCAGCAGCGAAGGTCCCGCCAGCGAGCCTCGCAAACCGAAGATCGAATCACGCGATCTGTGCTTTTACTACGGTGACAGTCAGGCCCTGTACAACATTTCGATGACTATTCCGGAACGGTCCGTGACCGCCCTGATCGGTCCCTCGGGATGCGGCAAGAGTACGTTCCTGCGCACTCTCAACCGGATGAACGACATTGTCGAGGGGACCCGGCACGTTGGTGAGGTCCTGCTGGAAGGGCAGGACATCTACGCCAGTGACGTGGATGTCGTCGCCCTGCGCAAGCGGGTCGGGATGGTGTTTCAGAAGTCGACGCCGTTCCCCAAATCGATCTTCGAAAACGTGGCGTACGGACCGCGAGTGGGCGGCATCCGCGACAAGGAAAAGATTGCACACATCGTCGAATCCTCGCTGCAGCGGGCGGCACTCTGGAAAGAAGTTCAGAACCGGCTGCAGGACTCGGCCATGGCACTCTCCGGAGGTCAGCAGCAGCGACTGTGTATCGCCCGGGCGCTGGCGACAGATCCCGAAGTGCTGTTGATGGACGAACCGGCATCGGCCCTCGATCCCGCGAGTACGACCCGCATCGAAGACCTGATTTTCGAACTCAAAGAGAACTACACCATCGTCATTGTGACGCACAATATGCAGCAGGCAGCTCGGGTCAGCGACTCGACAGCATTCTTCCTGAAAGGTTCATTGATCGAAATCGGAGATACCGAGCAGATCTTTACCAATCCCAGAGAGAAGCAGACCCAGGATTACATTACCGGTCGTTTCGGCTGAGAGGCAGTGAAAAAAGAGAAGGGGACAGCGGGCAGAAAAGACGTCTGCCGACTCTTCCCCTTTTCCCGATTCCCTCTCCCCTTGTTGAGGAATACACGTGTCCGTTCATATGCAACTTGACCTGTCGGAACTGCATCGGGACCTGCTTTCCATGTGCGCCCGCGTGGAAGACATGATTCACCGCGCGGTCGGACAGTTGTCAGCTCCGGACTACGAAGAGACCCGGCAGCTGATGAACGAAGATACCGACATCGATCGCTGGGATGTGCGGATTGAAGATGCCTGCCTGAAGATCCTGGCACTGTATCAGCCCGTGGCGATCGACCTGCGACGGATCACGACCGTGATGAAAGTGTCCGGGGAGCTGGAACGTGTCGCGGACCTGGCGGTGAACATCGCAGAGCGGGCCAGCGGTCTGCTCAATTCCCCGCAGGTGACCATTCCCGAGCAGTTGACCCAGATGGCCGAACGGGCCGTCAACATGCTGCACCGGAGCATCGACGCATATGTCGATCTGAACAGCGAACTCGCGCGTCGGGTCTGCCTGGAAGACGACCAGATCGACGAGATGAACAAAGGGCTGATTCATCAGCTGATTGAGTACATGCACCGGTCTCCGGACCAGCTGGATGCGCTGCTGCATCTGTTTTCGGCGGTTCGCCATGTGGAACGGGTGGCTGACCACGCCACCAATATTGCGGAAGATATCGTCTACCTCGTGGAAGGTCGCATCATTCGTCATGCACGGAAGCTCGAGGGAGAAAAACCAACCAGCTCATGAGTAACCCACGCATTCTGATAGTGGAAGACGAGCCGCCCATCCTCGATGCGCTGCTTTATAATTTTCAGAAAGAAAACTTCGAGGTCACCACCGCCACCAGCGGTCGGGACGCTCTTCTCAAGTGTCAGGCGCAGGTGCCTGACGTTGTGCTGCTGGATCTGATGATTCCACCTCCCGATGGACTTCAGGTCTGTCGTCAGCTTCGCAGCGACCCGCGCACCAGGAACGTGCGCATCGTCATGCTCACTGCCAAAGATGATGAAACCGATGAGATTGTCGGCTTCAATCTGGGAGCCGACGACTATGTTTCCAAGCCGTTCCGGGTCAAACCACTGATCGAACGGGTCAAAGCGCTGCTTCGCCGTCCACAGTCGGAAGAGGACGACCGGCAGACACTCAATATCGACGGGATCGATATCGATCGCACTCAACACATCGTGAAGCTGCATGGGGAAGAGCTTCCGTTGACTCCGACGGAGTTCAATCTGCTTTGGACTCTGGCCCGGCAACCAGGAAGAACATTCAGCCGGAATGAGCTGCTCGACACATGCCGCGGAGAAGATGCCAACTCCATGGAACGGACGATCGACGTTCATATCCGTGCATTGCGGAAAAAGCTCGTCGATCGTGCGGAACTGGTGGAGACCATTCGCGGAATTGGGTATCGATTCAAGCCGTCGCGCCGGGTTTGATCGTTTTCAGAGCGGTTTTGCCAATAATCTATTCCGTTCCGCAGGCGATAATATGGACTTTCATGCGGTGAAAATCCTGGATCGCCTGCACATGATAGACCAAAACTGGTCTAGACTTTCTTCGACCTTGTGTTCAGGTGGGTCATGGATATCACCTCTCCCGCTTTGTTGAAACTGAAAGCGGCACTGTTTCTGGGGGTCGCCTTGATCGCAGGAGGCTTGCTGACTCTTCAGTGCTGGGCCAGTGTTTCGTGGCAGTTCTTCGCGTTCTACCTTGTCTCGATCTGGGCATTCTGCAGGGCCTACTATTTCTGCTTCTATGTGATGCAGCACTACGCAGACCCTGGATTCCGCTACACCGGACTGCTTGATCTTTTTCTCTATCTGTCCGGGTTCAAGAAAAAGCCAAGCAATTGATGTAGGGTCCGCTGTGCGGACCATTCCCGACCAGCCTGCTCGGTTTGACGTGTGTTTGTCGAGGAATCGAGGCGAAGTTGCCGCACTCGGAGAGTGCGGCATACCTAGCGGGCGCTCTCCGGGCCGATCCTTTTGGCGGCGCCGTATTCTCTTGGGCGCTTTCGCGATCGATGTGCTGGCGCTATGATTTCAGCTGACCGTCTGACTGCATGGAGTGCCTGCCTGTGTCGCTTGCCTGGAACTCGATTTATCACATGGACTGCGTTGCGGGGATGAACTCCCTGGACGCGGAAAGTGTCGATCTCGTTTTCGCTGACCCCCCTTTCAATATCGGGTACGAGTACGACGTCTATGACGACACGAAGGAGTCCGAGCATTACCAGGAGTGGTGCGAGGAATGGATTCGCGGGGTCCACCGGGTTCTGAAACCGGATGGGACCTTCTGGCTTGCGATCGGTGATGAGTACGCAGCTGAACTCAAAGTGATGAGCCAGAAGATTGGATTCCACACGCGCAGCTGGGTGATCTGGTACTACACGTTCGGAGTGAACTGCAAGAACAAGTTCACCCGCTCGCATGCTCATCTCTTCTACTTCGTGAAAGACCAGAAGAACTTCACCTTTCGGGGAGACGCACTGGAAAACAGAATCCCCTCGGCCCGACAGCTCGTGTACAACGACAAGCGGGCGAACCCAACGGGACGGCTGCCGGATGACACCTGGATCCTCCGGCCTCAGGATATCGCCCAGAATTTCACTCCGTCCGAGGACACCTGGTACTTTCCTCGCGTCGCGGGGACGTTCAAAGAACGGGCCGGTTTTCATGGCTGCCAGATGCCCGAGCAGTTGCTTGGCCGCATCATCCGTTGCTGTTCGCACGAAGACGAAATTGTTCTCGATCCCTTTTCCGGCAGCGCGACGACGCTGGCTGTCGCCAAGAAACTCGGGCGGCAGTTCATCGGGTTCGATCTGTCCGAAGAATACATCCGGGCCGGCCAGTCCCGTCTGGATGGGATCAGTCCGGGGGATGCTCTGAACGGAGCTGCGGAACCGACCATGAGTGTCCTCAGCACGGAAGAGGCGAAACTCAGAGACCAGGGGAAAGGGACCCGGGGAAAGAAGAGGAAATCAGCAGCTGCATCGCCACCCGCTGCACTTTTCCCTGAGTCATGACGTCCAGAGTTCACATGTCGAAATCTTCCACAGCCAGGCCGTCTGTTCGCACGATTTTGCTCTGCGCGACTGTCGGTGCACTGGTGCAACTGGGACTGCTGTGGGGGACGTCATTGCCGTTGGGTGTTCCTAAGGAATGGACTTGGGCCCGGGTCGAGTTCTCGTTCGGAGACGTGTTCAATCTCTGGCCAGCTGTGGTCACCGGACTGATGCTGATCGGCTATGTCCACTGGGGATCGACGAAGATTCGAACGTCATCCAAGGCAGGCCGAGCTGCGTTTCTTTTGCTGCTCTGGGCAATGGGGCTGTTCTGGACGCTGTCTGAGGTGGCAGCTGTTCCGGGAATCGCTGGGCTGAACCGAGCTCCCTTCGTGCTGTACTACACACGCTCGTCAGGCTACTTCACGCAAGCGCGTGAGGATGCCCGGGATCTGAAGCAATTCCTCGCGACCTATCACGAGCGAATTCAGGACAGCAGTCTCGCAGAGAACTATCTGCACATGGGGACGCACCCACCCGGGTTGACGACAGCGTTTGTCGCGATCCTGAATGGCTGCGAGAAGTTTCCTGCGTTGCGTCAGGCTGTCCTGGCCACACAGCCGGGGTCGATTCGCGACAGCTTCGCGGTCATTGCTCAAAACCTGTCGCCCGAGGCTCGGACGACCTGGGAATCAGACTCGGCAGCGATCTGGCTGGCGACCCTCATTGTCATTCTGCTCGAGACAGGCACGTGCATTCCCCTGTATCTGCTGGCGCGTCGAACGGTGTCACCTGAAGGAGCATGGTGGGCAGCAGCGTTCTGGTTGCTTGTTCCGGCCGCAGCCATCTTCTTTCCGAAATCCGATGTGCTCTTTCCCTGCCTGGCGATGTGGATTCAATGGCTGTGGCTGATCGGGATTGATCGAAGGAGTGTCTGGGTCGGTGCAGCTGCAGGGGCGGCGATCTTTGTCGCTGTCTGTCTGACACTTGCCTTTGCGCCGCTGGGATTGATGCTGGTCCTGCAGGGGATTTTCGTCGTGCCTTCCAAAGATCAACGGGCGACGTCGTTGCAGTCTCAGGCCCCGAAGTTCGACCTCGGACGACTGAATGTGTATCTGGGATCGGGAGTGGTCTTTGGCCTGCTGATTCTGGCTGCACGGCTATTGGGGGGAATCAATCTGCTTCAGGTCTGGATGCAGAATCTCAGGAATCATGCGTCGTTTTATGATCATGCGACGCGGAGCTACCTCCCCTGGCTGGTGGTGAATCCCTTGGAACTCGGCATCGCACTCGGTCTGCCGCTAGCGGTGCTCAGTGGCGCGGGTATCTGGATCCTGCTGAAGCATGTGCGTCCATTGCGATGGGACGTGCTGATACCCGTTGGCGTCTGGGCGATATTGTGGCTGAGCGGGAAAAACATGGGGGAGGCCGCCCGGTTGTGGGTCTTTCTGATGCCGTATGCCGTCTGGACGGCAGCCATCTCGATTGATCGTTTTGCAGAGGAGAATCGGCAGTCGCGTCCGTTGCTGGTCCTTCTGATGGTGCAGATGGTGGTCTGCCTGGGAACGGTGATGCGGATCGACGGTTTCCACTTTGCGGAACTTCTTCCCTGATGGACCCGGACGTTCTCAAATTTCCAGATCTAGACTCCCGTCTCTCAACTCTCGACGACACCCAGTTTTGATGCACGATCACTGTGGTGGAGATGGTGTGTGGTGGATGTTCCCATTTGAAGTACCTATGCTGAAGATGTCTGGAGACCTTTCCCGTTTATGTTGTGTCGGCCCGCAGTCGCGATGCCGGCTTACCCTCCCTGGTGAGGAGCGATTTCGTGTCAGATGCCCCATCCGCAGCGAGCGATCAACAACGCCGATATCGTGAATTTATGGACCTGCTGCCACTGACGTTATCACTGGCTGGACTCCCTCCCAGCGAAGTCGGGCGGTATTTCACCGAACAGCAGATTGAGACCCGGGTCTTCGTGATTCGTCATGCCTACAAGGCGTCCCGGGCCCTGGTGAAGGAACTGGTCGTTAAGTAACGAAGTTCGTTGGACGGCAGTTGCGTCAGCGGCAACGCAGTAACCTCCATGGAGTGCTCCCATGTGGCCCAGCGAAAATCCGTGGCCGGTGATCATCGCCTGTCTAATCGTTGCCATTGCGATGCTGATCGTCTGGTCGCAGCGAAAAAGCGGTTGGTTGCTGGTGCTCGTCATTGTTCCCGTTCTGGTCGCTGCCGGGGCGTGGACTTTTGATCAGATGGTGGTCACCGAGCGGGAGAAGGTGACGGAGGATGTCCGGGGGATCGTCGCCGCGTTTCAGAGCCGGAATCTCGATCAGACTTTGTCTTACATCTCCGAATCGGCCCGCGATCTGAAGCTGCTGGCAGCTTCGGCATACAATCTGGTCAAGCTCGGCCCCGATACACGTGTCACCGATATCCAGGTGACGATGCTTCCGCGGAACGAGCGTGCGGTCACCGTCTTTCGTGTGAACTCCACAGCCCAGGCATCAGGAGGGGCCAGTCGCCTCAATACAATGTGGGAGGCCCGCTGGCAGCCTGAAAATGGCGAATGGAAGATGATCGACATCATTCCCTGCGATGCCATGACCGGGAAGCGCGAGCCGATTCCCAGCGAATGGCGCCGGGCTCTCAACGTCATGTACCCGCAATCGCCGTAGTTGCCGGTCTGTGTTGCAAGATTCACCACGGAGACACGGAGGCACGGATCCTTCTGAAACCGCGAATCACGCGAACTCGGCGAATAAGACCCCGGGGGAATCACTCGAAAATGGAATCCTCAAATGCGAGTGACAATTCGGAACTGATGATCTCGGTGTGTTATTCGCTCCATTCGCATAATTCGCGGTTTAAAATTCTCGGTGGCTCCGTGCCGCCGCGGTAAATCCGAGTTCCATCACGCTGATGGCTTCGAGGCAGGTCGGATTGGATGCGGTCTCCCCAGCCGTTAGACTGTTCTGATTGTCACCGAATCCGGGTTGCAGGTCCGAACCGTCGTAAGTTGTTGAATGTTACCCACCTCCACATATTCTCCCCGTTCCACTCCGTTGCGGCTGGGAGTTCTGATTTCTGGCGGAGGAACGACGCTGGTGAATCTGCACCGGCAGATTCAGGCCGGTGAACTGAATGCTGAAGTTCCACTGGTGGTCGCCAGCCGGGAATGTTCCGGGGTTCAGCGCTGCCGGGCACTGGGGCTGCAGGTCATCGTCCTTCCCCGCAAGCAATATCCAGACACCAGCAGCTACAGCGAAGAGCTGTTTCGCCTGTGCCGCGAACATCAGGTCGATCTGGTCGTCCTCGCTGGTTTTCTCACACGGATTTCCATCCCGGAGGACTATCAGCTGAAGGTCATGAACATTCATCCGGCACTGATTCCGGCATTCAGCGGACAGGGGATGTTCGGGCATCATGTCCACGAGGCGGTGATTGCGCGGGGGTGCAGATTCTCGGGATGTACCGTGCATTTCTGCGACAACGAATACGATCATGGACCGATCATTTCCCAGCGGGTGGTGCCGGTACTTCAAGACGACACCCCGGATGCTCTGGCCGCCCGGGTTTTTGAAGAAGAGTGCAAAGCGTATCCAGAGGCAATTTCATTGTTCGGAGCAGGGCGGCTGAAGGTGGCTGAGCGCCGCGTGTTCATTTCTGATTCCTGAGTCGAACTCATCCAGGAGGCCGAGATGGCTGCTCCTCTCCCGTCCGACGTGCTGCTGGTCTCAATTCAGGTGGGGCTGCCGCAAACGTACGGGGACGCGTCCGCGACAGATCCGCGTGAGCAGCAATGGCGGACCGGGTTCTTCAAGAAGCCAATTTCTGGACCGTGTCGTGTGACGCTGACTGGTCTGGACGGTGACGGACAGGCCGACCTGAGGGTGCATGGAGGTCCCGATAAGGCGATCCTCGCTTACTCGGCTGACCATTACCCCGCGTGGAGGAAGGCGATTGATCACCCGGACATGACCGGGGGGGCCTTCGGTGAGAATCTCACGATTTCCGGGCTCACTGAGGAAAGCGTCTGCATTGGAGACGAATGGGCGATTGGCTCGGTCAGGTTACAGGTTTCGCAGCCTCGGCAGCCGTGCTGGAAACTCGCCCGTCGCTGGGGTGTGCCGGAACTTCCCAAGCTCGTGGTTCGATCCGGCTGGAGCGGCTGGTACTTCCGGGTCCTGCAGACAGGAGAGATCGAGCCGGGCCAGAAGTGCGTCCTGGAGCATCGACCGCATGGGGAATGGTCCATCGCCCGGACGAGTCAGGCGCTCTACGACCGGAATTTCCCGCTGGCAGCGGCTGAAGAGCTGGCGCGACTCCCGGAACTTTCCGCAGCGTGGCAGGAAGACCTGCAGGGTCGACTTGGCAGCCGGATATCTTGAGTTATCACATGCCTGTGGTGATTCGTCCGGTCGGACCGTAATAGGAAGGTGACATCTTTCGCTGAAAAATCGACGTCAGAAAGCGAACGGGCCCGATTTGAAAATCTGATAGAGAACCGCCACAATTCGGGACCTGCCGGGAGGGAAGTCTCCCCGGTATTCCAGCTTTTGCAGACTGAAGTCAGTCAAAGGTTCTCTTCATGGCCAGCGCCAAATCTCTTGCCTCTGCAGCCCTCACCGCCAATGACGGTATTCTGCGTCTGACCCCGACCTGGGTGCCGCGTTCCTTCCTTCAGCCGGGACGCCGCCTGAAGCTGCATCCGGCAGATTACTACGCACTCGGGATGGACCGAGGGGGGATCGATGAACGATGGTTCGGCTCAACGACCGTCGCAGCGAATGAGAACGCCGCTCACGATGAGGGCCTGTCTTACATCATTCACAACGGTGAGAAGTGCACGCTGCGTGATGCCATTGCTGAGCTCAAAGGCGAAATCATCGGCGATGAGATGTGGAACAAGTACGAGCGCTGGCCCGTCTACTCCAAGTTCTTCGACAACATGGGTCCGATTCCTCATCACATGCACCAGAACGATGAGCAGGCTGCTCTCGTCGGACAGCAGGGCAAGCCGGAATCGTATTACTTCCCGCCCCAGCTGAACGCGATCGGGAATAACTTCCCGTACACGTTCATGGGATTTGAGCCGGGGACCACGAAAGAAGAAGTGATCGCCTGTCTGGATCGCTGGAATGAAGGGGACAACGGGATTCTGGATATCTCCAAGGCGTATCGCCTGAAGCCGGGAACGGGCTGGCTGATTCCGCCGTGCGTGCTGCACGCTCCGGGATCTCTGCTGACCTATGAACCGCAGTGGGGCAGCGACGTGTTCGGGATGTATCAGTCGCTGGTGGAAGGCCGCATGGTTCCGCGTTCGCTGCTCACCAAGGACTTCCCTGAGGAGTTCCATAATGACAACGAGTACATTGTGAACGCCCTCGACTGGGAAAAGAACGTCGACCCCAACTTCCGCGATTCCAACTACCTTGAGCCGATCGTCTCCGAGCAGGGAGCCGGCTGGGTCGACAAGTGGATTGTGTACGGCAAGGTGGACAGCAAGCAGCTCTTCACCGCGAAGGAACTGACGCTCGAACCGGGTGCGAAGTGCACCATCAAGGATCCGGGTGCCTTCAGCTGGATCACGGTTCAGGGCCGCGGCAAGATCGGGAAAGTGGACCTGCAGACGCCGGTGATGATCCGCTTCGGCGCGATCACCGAAGACGAAGTGTTCGTCACCTGCAAGAAGGCGAATGAAGGGGTCACTTACGAAAACAACGGGACCGAGCCGCTGGTCGGTCTGCGTTACTTCGGCCCGGATGCTCAGCCGAACGCTCCCAAGAACGGAGCCTGGAAGAAGAGCTGAACTTTCTGATTCAATTCAGAAAGTTGAGTCTTGAAGAAACGGAAGTCCGGTCCTGAACCAGTTCAGGGCCGGACTTTTTCATGCGCTGATGAGATTGGGGATGTCTGGTCAACTCCCGGTATGAGGGCAGCATTGTTATCGGAATTCTTCCGTGGGTTTGGGTGTCACTGGGACCGCACGGATGTGCGAGAGGCGACTCATATGAAAGTTCAGCTGAATGTCCTGGTAAATAAGATCGAAGCTTCCGGCTTGCATCCAGATGTTCACTTTGAGCGGTTTGCCTTTGATTGCCTCGACCTCTCCCACCGTCATTCCATATCGCAGCTTTCCGCCTGAAAGTCGTTCAATATCCTCCGTTATCTTCTTCAATCCTTCGATCTGGCGTTCGCGTCGAAGCTGTTGATACCGTTCCTGATTCTTGAGTTCCTCCCGCAGAGCATCATCGAGGCGCAGGCGGTACTGTTCGTAGATTCCTTTGCCGGGGGAGTCTTCCCGACTCAGCGTGACGATGGCTTCACCGTCGTGCGGAATCTCGATGAGCCCTTTCGTTTCCCCAAGAAGTCCCCGATAGACTGCCAGATGATCAGCTGGGATCGGAATGATCTTGAAGGAGAGCTCTGTGACAGCAGGTGCATCGAAAGCTGTTCTCACCCTCAGAATGGCCTTTGTCTCTGGATCGCGGGTGATCACTCGATCCTGAATGTCCTGGAAGGTGCGACTGACATACGCCGGTTCTCTGCCGTTCTCTGACGATGCTGTTGCCTGAGGAGATTCCTGGGGGTCTGCGGAGTATGCAGCATGGAACGGAGACAGCAATAGGCACATCGCGACGAATCGTCTCATGATCAATTCAGTCCGAAATTAGTTCCGTCAGCGATCCAACAATCTGCCCCTGCAGATTCTCCCAGAGTGCGCCGATGGCAGCAACAAATTTCTGATTCACCTCCAGCTCGATGCCCGCATAGGTGCGGTCCGGAAATTCTTTTCGCAGAGCGGTGGTAAAGCCGTCGGAGGTGCCGCGGTACGGCAGATTGAAGTGAATTGCCTGCTGCGGAAGCAGCTGTTTAAGACGCTTTTTCCACGAAGTCGCGAGTCGTAATTCGAATTCCCGTGAGGGATCAAACAGCAGCCCGATGTCTGTGCGGCGGGTCTTTTCATTCATGACCGGTGTAAACGAATGGACCGACAGGTGCAGCGTCGGGCCCTGTTTCGTCATCTGTGTCAGTTGAGTGATCACCCGTTCGCGATACGGTCGATAGATTTCTTCGATCAGTTGCTGTTGGACGTCCGGTGTCAGCTGACGGCTGAATTCCGAGAAGATGCGAGGATGTCCGAGCGTGCGATTGAGTTCGATTAAGAGTCTCGAACGCGTTTCGTATTCAAGGGGGGCATGGAGTCTTCGGGCAATCCGCTTTGCCAGTTGAAGCGAGCCCGGGTCGTGTCCCCGATGAGAATTGAGTGCTGCCCGGGCGTCACGAAAGACAGACTTGAACTCGCGGGGAATCTGATTCCCCCCGTGTTCGCAGGTGACCAGCAACTGAGTCCGTTGGTCACGCATGAAACAGTTCGCCCTGTGCCAGGCAATCTGCAAGTCGACGATAAACACGCTGCAGCGATGTGCGATCTGTCTGTGTTGCGAGTGCGTTCAGAATTCGCTGAGCCAGGCACCCTTCGTTCAGAATCGTCTCGAGGGCAGGGCCATACTGGGGGGCGAAGCCGGCGTGCTGGGAACAGACTGTTTCGTAAAGCTTTCTCCACAGTTGATTCAGGGTGATCGAAGGGGTGTCGATTCCGAACTGGCGCAGATACAGCGGGTTTGCGATGACCCCATTCCCGGCATCGTCGATCGCCCGAATGAACGTCGGTTCGAGATCGTCGATGCTCAGCGACTGCTGTTCGGCTGAGGGGGTCCAGGTTTCCGCGATGAGAAGTTTCAGAACTTCTACGGTGAGGGCTGCAATTGCGAGATCGGCTTGCGGGCATTCCTGCAGATCGATCACACGGATTTCAATGGCTCCTCGCGAGAAGCGGGCGATCGCACCCCGGGCGTTGAGGAATTCGTCCCGCAGAACTTCGTCGGGATCATACGGAGCGATGTCCCGGAAAATCCGCTGAAAGATTTCGCGATCGTAGGTGGCCTGATCGAAGACCTGTTCGGGGATCACCCGGCCAGCGATGGAGGCGACTCCCTTGGAATTCTTTCGATAAACGTCGAGACGGGAATCGAGCTGGCCGGTCTGGAGACCGTCCTTGAAAGGGGAGCTGGCTGCCAGAGCAGGAAGCAGCGGCAGAATCAGACGAATGGCTGCGTGCAGCTTTCCAAACTCCACATCATTCGCGAACGGGAGATTGATGTGCATACTCTGCAGGTTGGCCCAGCCGTGACCTCGGCAATCGAAGATCTTGTCGAACGTCTCGTAGACGGTGTGATACTCATGCGGCCAGAGCTGCATCTCCCGCGCCGGGTCCATCCAGGGGTGCATGGCAGTGGGGAGCAGTCGGGCGTGAGCCGATACCAGCTGCCGGTTGATCTGATCGACATTCTGCTGGAACAGACCTGCGAGCGGAGCAAGCTCGCTGGCGGGTCCGTTGGTCTTCACCTCAACGACGTGATAGGTCAACTCATTCGACCAGGAGATGCCGCCGTGGTCGACGTCCGAGACGGGCTGTCCCTGCTCATCCCGCAGGACATGATCGGAGATGGGACGAACATCCAGCGACGTCGCGTCGACGATCATGTATTCAAGCTCGATGCCAAACGCTTCGAAGAGGTGGAGCATGGGGAGTTGAGGGTCGAGAGTCTAGTGTTGAGGGAATACTACCGAATGCCGTTGTTGGTCTCGTTCGAGGATTGAAGGCTAAAACATTTGTGAAGTTCTCACTGCTCACGTTCCCCAGAATCAACCCTGGATATGATCGCTTCCCAGATATCCCGCACAGAGAGCTCCTCAGCCCAGTCCGAGACCTGTTGCCGGTCAATCTGGTCCCCACTGATGTCTAACATTCCGGCAATATCCCGGAGATGTTTGTCGGAACCGCCTTCACGGTAATACAACAGTTTCCCGAGAATGATGTCTTCCGGATGTGCTGCAAAAACTGACCGAGCAGGAAGAATCGCAATCGGAAGTCTTCGACCGAGTTGTTGTTCACTCCAATCGTTGTCCCTGGGGATGATAAAGTCGATCTTGTTTCCGGTTGGCAGGTGAACGACGTTGAACCGACGGCGTTTGGTGACAGCTTCGTTTGCCGCCATCGCACTTACGTACCAGTCGGGGGGGAGGAATCGAGCACAAATGTCAGCAATCTGGTGAGTGGCGATTTCAGCGAGGATGTCGATGTCGTTTGTCATCCGGAATTCGCCGTATGCCATGCTGGCGTAGGATCCCACCAGGGCGTAGCGAATTCCAAGTTCATCCATCGCGTCAACCGCATAAGCCAGCACTTCAATTTGCTTCACCGAGCAACCTCCTGCGAACTTCGGCTGAAATTCGATCTTCATCCCAGTCAGGGTGCAGCGAGCGCAAGTGAGACACGACCATCGTCCTCGCATTTTCATGCATGTCCGAAGCTGCCTGAATTCTTTGCTGCGGAGTCATACGCCGTAAGACGTCCACAACTCTGGGATGTAAGAGTTCGACTCGAGACGGATGTAGAGTTCCGATACGTGGGGTTTGGGACATGATGAATCCGCTCGTCGGCTGTTTGATCTTTCCCAAAGCCCGTGGGCGGGGTCAAACCGTGACCGCTTATTTCCCGGCTTTCGCCTGTTCGATCCGTCTGAGGAATGACTCCATGACACGGCGGTACAGGTCGTCGCGGAGCACTTCATCCTCCACGCCGGTATCCATGTTGGGATTGTCGTTCACTTCGATGATGTAGAAGTTGCCGTCGGATTCTTTCACATCGACTCCGTACAGGCCGTCCCCGATGAGATTGGCTGCCTTGAGCGCCATCTGCACGGCTTTTCGCGGAGCCAGTTCGACAGGCAGCGTCTTGAAGTTGCCGTAGCGGTCATCCCCCTGTTTGGACCAGTGGATGATCTGCCAGTGATTGGGGGCCATGAAGTACTGACAGGCGAACAACGGCCGCTGGTCGAGGATTCCAATGCGCCAGTCGAAGGTCGTGGGCAGGAACTTCTGGGCGACGAGCATTTCGGACTGGGCGAAGAACTCCTTCAGCCGCAGCTGCAGCTCTTCTTCATTTTTGACCTTCACGACTCCCTGAGAAAAGGAGCTGTCGGGAAGTTTAATGACGCACGGGAAGCCGAGCTTCTCGGCGATTTCATGGGCGTTGTCCCGATGAACGACGAGTCCATCCGGCATCGGGATTTTATGCCGCTCCAGCAGTTCGGCGAGATAGACCTTGTTGGTGCAGCGGGCAATCGAGACGGGATCGTCGATCACGACGAGACCTTCGTTCGCGGCCCGGCGGGCGAAGCGGTACGTGTAGTGATTAATGCCCGTGGTTTGGCGGATAAAGAGAGCATCGAACTCCATCAGACGGCCGTAGTCGTCCTTGGTGATCAGTTCGCACCCCAGGCCCACCTGCTCGCCTGCTTTGATGAACTTCTTCAGCGCCCCTTCGTTGGACGGGCTGGCTTCGGTCTCCACCGGATCGTAAAGGATCGCAAGATCGAAACGCATCCGCTTGGGCTTGGGAGGAGAGCTGGTGGCCCCAGCGAAGTGCTTCTCAGCAGCGTCGATCATGAACATGCGGTGCATGTCGGGAACTTCGTTCGTTCCCAGAGCTTTGACGCTGCGGATCTGCCAGGTGCCATTGCGGACGAAACGGAACCGCAGCAGCGGAATCTGAAACATGTTGAACAGCTGCCGGCCCAGACGTTCATAGCGTTTGGCCATGTTGCGGCCGAAGTACACGCTGAGTTCAAATTCTTCGGACTGCAGCGGCTCCAGCGATTTCTGGATCAGGTCGTCGAGTTCATCACCGACGAAGCGGATCATGCTGGGGGTTTTGAGATCCTGCAGAGCAATGACGCCGGGCATGGGTTTGTGGCCGCGGGCTTCGGCGAGCAGGGAGACGTAGTAACCGGTGCTCTGGTATTTGAGAGAGCGGCACAGGTTGAAGAGTTTGACGTTTCTTCGGCTCGCGAATTCATCATCCGTCAGATACCGCCAGGCATCCACCAGTTCGACGTTCGGGATCTCCTCGGGCCAATCATTGACGTTATCGGTCACTATCAGTGCGGGCATGCCCCACAACTCCCTTTTGATTTCGAGGACGAATGATCAGCAGGTTCGCGTCATAAGTCACGATGCCGAGCATAATCGCGGAAAAGACGCGATCGATGTCCACAGCGTAGAGCCGGTCCTTGGCAAATGGATTTGCTTCCAGCGGATCGGCAATGAGCACGGTCCGCCGTTCCGGGTCGTAGCCGCACAGCACGACGAAGTGCCCTGCGGGGAACCCTCTGACATCATCCGCAATCACACTCCGACCGGGGGGTGGATTTTCGGGACAGTACTCCCGCATTTCCCCGTACAGGAATGTCGAACTGAGCCCGGTCAGGACGGGGATTCCCCGTTTGAGATAACGCCGGATCAGTTCGATCGTCAGCGTTCCCATGCGCAGCTTGCCCCCCAGTCGCAGAAACTCGATATAGGCGATGGTGGCGGTGTGCAGGCGCGGGGAAGGCTTCACTTCCATCTGGGCCTGCAGCTTCTCTTCCAGATTGACGTCCCGATCTTCACGGAACCAGGTGGGGTCGAAGACCTGCAGGTCGTAGGAATAGAGTTTCACGTCGTAGCCGTGGCGGAGTGCGTGGCACCCCAGAATCACAGCCAGCGTTCCTCCCTGTTCCAGCTGTCCCACTTCGTTCACGACGCTGTCGAGAGCGGCTTCGTCTCCATAATAACGATAGACCGCATGCAGGCAGGTCGGCCCGCAAGTGGAGTCGTTAGGTTGAGGAAGCATCTCGAGCCGAAGGCGGTTCATTCCGGTCGTCCGTGCGGAAGTCGAATCGCAGATTCTATTCCCCGCAGGGATTTCTGACAAACGCTCACACGCTGTGAATCCGCAGATTTTCTCCTACGAATTTTACAGCGGGTTTGTCAGGAAGTCGTTATCTGATTTGTGGGACGACCGAATTTCGGATACGGATCTGGATTTCACCGGCGCCCGGTTTCACCTCAATGAGGTCCAGGCAATCGACGATGACGTTCGCGTGGGTCAGCGCATCCGGCGAATTTGTTGAGGAAATGGCAACGACCTGAGCTCCGGCTGCCCGGGCGGACTGGATCCCAGCGGGCGCATCTTCGAGGACGAGGCAGCGGTCCGGGCGAAATCCCAACTGCTCAATCGCCTTGCGATAAGGTTCCGGGTCGGGCTTGCCGTTTTGAACGTCGTCCGCGGTGACGAATCGCTGGGGGATCGGCAAGAGGGTGTGATTCAGTCTGGTGGTGGCGGTGCGGCGCGTCCCGCTGGTGACAATCGCCCAGCGATCGGACGGCAAAACCGCGAGAATCCGATGGGCACCCGGAAACGCGACAAGACCCACCGTGTCGTCTGCTTCGACGCTTTCTTTCATCTCCGCTTCAGCGACAGCGTCCAGATGAGGGGCCACTTCCCGCATGGTCTGGACGGTGGGCCGGCCGTGGTGAGATCTGGCGATGAGGTCAAAACTGACTCCCCGCCGTTCGGCCCAGCGCTGCCAATGCCGCTCGGCGATCTGGTTCGAATCCACCAGGACACCATCCAGATCGAAGATCAACGCGTCGACGGAAAACAGGAGTGGAGGGCTCAAAATGGAGGGTTCCTGGGGGTGGGGAATCTTCAGTGCGGCGGGGCGGGAGGTGACAATATTCTACGATTGGTTCGTCAGGAAGATAGCGTGGAAGGCTCGAGAGCGGGCGGAGTCACCGACAGCGGTGTCGATTATTCCCGCAATCGCCACGGCACATACCAGGCAGCATCCAGTGCCGACCAGATGTGGATAATCCATCCCAGCCACAGCAGCCAGAGCAGGCCGGTGAGAACAAAGTGAATGAGTGCTGTAATAGGCCGCCCCTGGGCCAGCTGCCCCAGCCCTGGCAGAAAGAAACTGGCGATCGAGGCAATAATGTTGCCGGTCGAACCCTGTCCCATCCCGTCTTCCTTTCGCGTGCTCAAAGTTTCAGTTTGATCGCTCTGATGGCGGCGATCCTTGCTGAAATTTTCACAGCGGACAGTCAGACGTCTACTGGGAATCGCGAGGGAGCTGGGAAAACGCAGTGTTTTTTTGACACAGCAGGATTCAACCGAAGTGCTGCTGATCCGTTGAGTCAGGGCTTGAATTGCCGGCTACGCTTGATCAGGATCCGTTGAGGTGACGTCGTTCGACGAAGCCGGCCGATGAATCAGTCATCAATTCATGGAGAGACGCATGTTGGAATTTCTGGCTCACCTTGTGATCACCGCCGCCCTGCTGCTGATTGTGGCCCACTTCGTGAAGGGGGTTCAGGTCGGAGGCTGGGGGCCCGCGATCCTGGGCGCCCTGGTGCTCGGTCTGGTGAATGCGAGTGTCCGGTGGGTGTTGGTGATCCTGACGCTCCCCATCACAATCCTGACGCTGGGACTGTTCCTGCTGGTGGTGAACGCGCTGATGCTCTGGCTGGTGTCCGCGCTGGTCCCCGGCATGAAGATTCAAAAGTTCAGCGCAGCGTTCTTCGGCGCGCTTCTGCTTTCACTACTGAACCTGCTTGTCGAAATGATCATCGATTAAAAGAAGTCAGCCGCACATTTTCAGGTGCGGCTGACTTCGAGAGTGACGTTCAGTTCAAGGACGCTTTTTCGACGATCGTGTCGTCCGGGTCGACCCGTTTGGGGCCGAGCAGTTCCACGAGTTCCTCTCTGGAGACAATTTCTTTCTCGAGCAGGGCATCGGTGATTCGATCCAGCATCTCGCGGTTTTCTGCAAGGACATTGGTGGCTTGCGCCTGAGCGGCCAGCAGGATTTTCTGCATTTCTTCATCGATGATGAAGGCGGTCTGCTCGCTGTACTTGCGGGTTTCGTGCATCTCTTTTCCAAGGAACGGATGCTCTTCACCATCGCGGAAGGCGACCGGGCCGATCTTCTCGCTCATCCCCCAGGCGCTGACCATCCGGCGGGCAATCTGAGAGGCCCGTTTGAGATCGTCTTCAGCCCCAGCGGAGAACTCGTCGAAGACCAGCTTCTCAGCTGCGCGTCCCCCCAGCATCATCGCCAGCTGGGATCGCAGTCGGCTTTCTCCCATGTGGAAGCGTTCTTCTTCGGGCAGCAGCTGAGTGACACCGAGAGCACGGCCACGCGGAACGATGGTCACCTTGTGCACCGGATCCACTTCAGGCAGCAGCCAGGCCAGAAGCGCATGTCCCGCTTCGTGGTAGGCGGTCATGCGGCGTTCCTTGCGGGTCAGCACTTCTTCGCGAGGCACCCCCATCAGGATCTTGTCACGGGCTGATTCGAAGTCGGACAGGTTGACCTGATTCTTTCCTTCACGGGCCGCGGACAGGGCTGCCTCGTTGACGAGATTTTTCAGGTCTGCACCGGAGAATCCAATCGTGCTGTTGGCGATTTCTTCCAGGCGGACGTCGTCTCCCAGCGGGACCTTACGGACGTGGACCTTGAGAATTCCGAGTCGCCCGGCGCGGCTGGGCCGATCGATGGCGACATGCCGGTCAAATCGCCCGGGTCGCAGCAATGCTGGGTCGAGGACGTCCGGTCGGTTGGTGGCAGCGATGACGATGACCGCTTCGTTGGACTGGAAGCCGTCCATCTCGCTGAGGATCTGATTCAGCGTCTGCTCGCGTTCATCGTGCCCGCCGCCGACTCCCGCACCCCGGATCCGGCCGACAGCATCGATTTCGTCGATGAACAGAATGCAGGGAGAGTTCTCCTTGGCGGTACGGAACATGTCGCGCACACGGCTGGCCCCCACTCCCACAAACATCTGAATGAACTCGGACCCGTTGATCGAATAAAACGGAACCTGTGCCTCACCGGCAACGGCTCGGGAGAGAAGGGTTTTTCCTGTTCCCGGCGGTCCGGACAGCAGGACTCCCTTGGGGATCTCCGCTCCCAATCGCTGGAACTTGGCGGGCTCCTTCAGGAACTCGACCACTTCTTCGAGTTCACGCTTGGCGTTTTCCATCCCGGCCACGTCTTTGAACGTGGTGGACTGATCGCTGGGGCGGAAGCGTTTGGCCTGGCTGCGGACAAAGTTCCCGAACATTCCCGAATTCATCGGGTCAGAAGATCGCCGCATGGCGAAGAGCAGGAACAGCGTGAGCAGCACCAACGGGAGCAGGTAGATCATCGACTGCATCAACAGCATGCCGATGTCGTCATGGACCGCAGTGAATTTGACTCCGTTTTCCTGCAGGAGGCGGGTCAGATAGCCATCTTCCTGAACAGGGATTTCGGTTTCGAATTGATCGGAGAATCGGGCCGGTTTGGGTTCAGCCAGAGGTTTTGTTTCGCCGGGTTCCGGGTTCCCGGGGAGTTCGACCCGTTTTTCGTCGAGGTATTTCTGCCAGTCCTCCTGGGCACGTTTGACGTCAACCCACTTTCCGCGGATCGAAAGCGTATACAGGCTGGCGGATTTGACGTTCTTTGCCTGCACCTGCTCGAGGAAGAACGCGTAATCCACCGCTGTGCGATTGGCTGCGAAGAGCCATTGCAGAACGATGATCGCGAAGATGCCTACGAACATCAGCGTGATGAAGTAGGGGAATCCGGCCTTGGCACCGGTTTTGTCTGACCCGTCATCGTCAGACTGAGTCTTCTTTGGCTTCTGGACTTCCGCCATGCACTTGCTCGTTGAGTGTTTCAGCCGCAGTCAGGAATGAGACGTTCCCGGGCCGCGTGATTGCGATCTCCCCGGCCGTCTCAAACTGCCTCACGGAGAGTCGAATGAATACTGACTCTTTCCCTGTCAGGAAGAAGAAATCATTGAAGGAACCCTACACGACGCCATCACTTCTGGCAATTCTCCACCCGGAAAAGTTACTTCGATTCCCGGAGGCAGAAAGGGCTTGATCGGCAATTCCGGACGTGCTGCCGGAGCGGGAAACACCGTTGATTCCGGACACGATGCGCAACCGCATCCTCTTGAATTGAAACGCTTTCGTCTCACGCTCCGAGGATCAACAGATGCTGCAGCAGACGCTGAATGAACGATTCGACAACTGGAATGAGGACCTTTCGATTGATGTGGAAAATCGACTGGTCCTGAACGTCGCACTCGCTGGACAGTCCTCCCGCAACGGTTACCGGTATACCGATGAAGCCCTGCTCGCGGCGGCGGGTCTGTACGAAGGGAAACCGGTCTTTCTGGACCATGCTCCCTGTCGGCAGCGGCCGCAGGAACGGAGCACGCGTGACCTTGTCGGGTCAATCACCAACCCCCGGTTTGTCGCTGGTCGCATCCGGGGAGACATCCGGGTGCTGGAGACTGAATCGGGCCAGACATTCCTGAAGCTGGTGGAGTCGAAGACCCCCGGTGTCGGGATGTCGCACGTTGTTGTGGCGGAGCGGACACCCGATGGCAAGACCGTTCTGCGGATCGCCGAGGTGCTGTCAGTCGACGTGGTCGTGAATCCTGCGACGACCAGCACGTTCTCGGAATCGAATTCCTCCAGCTACGCACTCGACGCAGCCGAGGAGCACGAACGCCTGCGTCTGGAATATGAAAACCTGCAGGCTGAAGTCCGTCAGTTGCGTCAGCGACTTGCGGACTGGGCTGACCGGGATGCTGTCCGGCAGCTGATTGCGAGTTCCGGCCTGCCTCAGGAGGCGGTCAGCGAATGCTTTCATCGACAGCTGATGAATGCCGGCACTCCAGCTCTTCGTCAGCAGCTTCTGCAGGACCGGGCAACGTTACTCGCGGCTGGACGTCGCGACCCGCTCCGGGTGGCCAGTCAGGAACGGGCTCCAGTCTCGTCCCGCAACACCCGTGAAGATGAATTCGTCCGTGTGCTCAAGCGGCGATGAAGACGTCTCACAAACGCCCGACATCGTCCAGAGACAATTGAAATGCAATTCACCACGGAGGCACGGAGACACTGAGAAGGAAGGGAACCGCGTGTGCAGAGAATTGTGCGAATGTGTTCGCGGCCATAACCCGAGCATCCCGTCCCGACTCTTCTGCTTTTCTGTGTTCAAGATCCTGTCTGGCTTTCACGGGAGGGACACTGAAAGGAATTCGCATGATTCGCGGTTTTGAGATCCTCTGTGTCTCCGTGCCTCTCTGTGGTGAGTTTTCAAGTCGGTCCCGACCGCAAGAAGACTGTGCGGAATGAATTTGCTTTGGTCGCGTGCCAGTCCCCTGCTCTTTCTCTGTTTTCACCCCCTTTTGAAAGGTCTCTGATGAACAAACTTCGCTTCCGTTCCGGCCAGGTTCACCTCCGCAAAGTTCGTGTGGACTCGGAGACCGTCATTGAGGCGGGCGATCTCGTCTGGCTCGACACTGATGACGCCAAGCCTGCTTCCTCATTCACCTGGACCACCAATCTGGCAACCACGCAGGGCAACTTTGCAGCCAAGTTCCTGGGCGTTGCCCATCAGCCGAGCGCAGCTGGCGAGACCGCGGCGATCTCCGTCGACGTCAGTCCGGACAGCGTCTACGAGTTCGACGTTGCTTCGGCGACCTATGAACTGGGGACTCCGCTGGGGCCTGATGAGGGGAGCAGCTCGCTGCAGAACAAGCAGCTGGAAACGTGTATCGCGACGTCTGCAATCGCCCGGGCCAGCGAGTTCACGACCTCGTCCAGCAGCACGCTGCGAGTGACATTCGCATCGGCGTTTCACACCGCCAGTGCGAACGCCAACGCATCGATCGGCTAGCAGCCTGTTGAAAAAAGCACAGACAGAAATGTCTGTGCCACCAGATACTGCTGATTCATTGAGAAAAGTGGGCCAGACATTTCTGTCTGGCTGATATCGCCCATTTTTCAACAGGCTGTTAGCCACAGCGACGGCGGGTATCTCAATCCCGGCTCGGCAACTGCTGAGCCACCGACTGTGCGCAGTCCTCTTCATCTCAAACATCCCTCACATTAAGGCTTTCTCTATGCACGGAACTTCACTGAAAACGCTGATCGAATCACATGGTCCGGCCGGCTTTTATCATCAGGTCGTTGAGTTGCTCAACGAAAAGAAATTGACCCCGGATGACTTCTCGTATTATGAACTGGCGGATGCTTGTGGTGTGCTTCCCCGTCTCCGCACGCTGCAGCAGTCGTCTGTGTTCGACCGCCCGCTGAGCACACCCGATGCGATGTCTCACCTGTTGCAGGAATCGAATCCGGGGGTCGGCACTCACCTGTTTCAGGTCGTCACCGGAGAACTGATTGGCCGGAAGGTGATCGAAGGTTACGAAGACGATGCGGGTTTCATTGGTGACCGCCTGGTGACCGTGATTCCGAGCCGTTTCCGCAACACGAAGATTGCCGGCTTCCGCGCACTGGCGGGGCCGACGGAAGTTGCGGAAGGCCACTCGTACGAGGAATCGACCTTCGAGGAGAAGTTTGTCACTTCTCAGGAATCCAAACAGGGCCGAATCCTCAGCATCAACGAAGAACTGATCGCGTTCGACCAGACCGGGGAGATTCACCGTCGGGCGATGGCGCTGGGTTATTACCTGCGGCAGGAACGGGAACGCACGATTGTTCGTGCTGTGACCGACGCGGACGCCAGTAGCGGAAAGTACGTGTATCGCCCCTCCGGCACGGGCCAGGCGCTGTATGCCTCGAACGGTTCCAATCGAAACTATGTGGGAAGCGGTAACACGACGTCCACGTCGTTCAATGCCGCGATTGCACTGGTCGACTGGACGGATATCGAACAGGTCCTTCACTATCGGGCGACCGAGGTGCGGGACGACCGGATCGACGGCCAGCAGCGGCCGATTGTCGCTCCGGCCCGGCAGATTCTGGTTTCAGAAAAGCTGCGGGGAACCGCACGCAGCATCGTGCAGTCGACGGAGATTCAACTTTCCTCGGATGCCGGTGACGCACGGGTCGCCAATCCCGTTCACAATCTGCTGGAAGTCCTCAGCTCTCCCTTCATCGACGAGCAGGGGGGATCGGCAGTCACCACCTGGTATCTGGGTGACTTCCGTCGTCAGTTCCTCTGGACTGAGATCTGGCCGGTCCAGACGTTCCTGCAGCGATCGGAAGGGTCTTCGGCTTTTGATCGCGACGTGGTGCTGCGAGTGAAGGCTCGTTACTTCGGTGGGGTGAGTGCGGTGGATACGGCGTTTGTGACACGGGTTGCAGGCGCATAGTTCGGAGCCGAAGCATCCGCTTTCCGGGTTGTGAAAACCCTTCGACTTTTTTCAACAAGAGTCCCACTTTCGGGTGGGGCTCTTGTTTGTTTTTGATTTGAACTGGTAGGATGGCGTTCCTGCATTCGCAGTCAGATCTCCAGTATTGGCAACTTTGGGCCCGATTGCCGCATATGCTGACCGACGGCCGCCAGCGTTCTTTTCTTGACTCCCAGGTGCTCTCTCGCCTGGCTGCGATCCCCCTGTTTTCCAGAAGATCGATGCTGGGGAACGTCTCGGGGATTCATCAAAGCCCTCACCGTGGAGCCAGCGTCGAATTCGCAGAGTATCGCCGCTACGTCCCGGGGGACGACCTGCGCCGCCTGGACTGGCGTGCTTATGGCCGCTCCGATCGCTTTTATGTCAAAGAGTTTGAAGCCGATACCAATTTACGGTGTTGCCTCATTCTCGACACCAGCGGGTCGATGAACTTCGGCTCGACCGGAATTTCGAAGATCCAGTATGCCCAGCGTCTGGCAGGATCGCTGGCCTACCTGTGCGTGCAGCAGGGGGATGCTGTCGGACTGACGTGTGTCGCGGACAAGATCGTCAAGACAGTCCCGGCCCGCAGAACCCCTTCGCATTTGCGGGTCATGTTCGATTTGCTGGAACAGGTCCATCCGCAGGGAGATACACAGCTGGTCTCCCGCCTGCACGAGCTCGCGGAATCGATCCGACAACGAGCCCTGGTCGTGATCATCTCCGATTTCTTCGTGAACCCCGCTGAACTGCGAACCGCATTTGAACACCTGCGTTTTCGCAAGCACGACGTCGCGCTGTTCCATCTGCTCGACCCGCTGGAACTGGAGTTCCGCTTTCAACGACCGATGCGATTTCTCGATATGGAGGGGGGACCTTCCATATTCGCTGAACCGAATGAGATTTTTGATCGTTATCAATCCGCACTGGAACAGTATCTCAGTGGGATGAAGCAGGTGACATTGGAAACCGCGGTCGATTATCAACGAATCCGGCTTGATGAAGACTATGAGCAGGTGCTGGTGAAGTTTCTCGTCGCCCGGGCGAAATCGCGGGGGGGCCGATGAACTTCCTGCAGCCGTGGATGCTCTATGCCCTGCCGTTGATCGCCCTGCCGATCATCATTCACCTGATCAATCAACGGCGGTACAGGACCATTCAGTGGGCTGCGATGATGTTCCTGCTGGCAGCCAATCGCATGTCCCGCGGATACGCACGCATCCGGCAATGGCTGATTCTGGCAGCCCGCACTCTCGCGGTCGCTGGACTCATTTTTGCCGTCAGTCGGCCTCTCACGAGCGGCTGGCTCTCGCTGGCTGGCAGCGGTCGCCCCGACACCACGCTCATTCTGGTGGATCGCTCTCCCAGCATGCAGCAGCAAGGGGCAGGAGGGCGGTCCAAACTCGTTTCAGGTCTCGAGAAGCTGACGCAGTCGCTGGGGCTGATCGGGTCTCAGCGATGGGTTCTGGTCGACAGTGCGAACCCGGCACCGGTGGAATTTCTCGAACTGAAAGAACTTCCTGATCTCGTCCAGTCGGCAGGGGTCAGTTCTTCTTCTGATCTTCCGGCGATGCTGCAGGCGGCTTTGACATACCTGCAGGAGAATCGTCCCGGGCGGAGTGAAATCTGGATCTGTTCGGACGTGCGACAGAACGACTGGGATGCGGAAAGCGGACGCTGGTCCGCGCTGCGTGACGCCTTTCTGGCGATGCCACAACCTGTTCGCATCCATCTGCTTTCGTACTCGGAATCGGCTCCTCAGAACAGATCGATCCGTGTCACGGAAGTCCGTCGGCTGGAAAACACGACAGGCGCGGAACTGCTGGTCTCTCTTCAAGTCGCTCAGGATCAAGTGAGCGACGAAACCGTCACAGTCCCCGTTCAGTTCGAGATTGACGGGTCGCGCTCGGAGGTGTCGCTCGAGCTGCGGGGAAAGGAAACAGATCTCCAGAGCCATTCAATTTCCCTCAACGAAAATCAGGTGCGGGGCTGGGGACGCGTTTCGATTCCAGCGGATGTGAATCTGTCCGACAACCAGTTCTATTTTGTTTACGACCGCCCGGTGCCGCGAAAGACGATCATCGTCTGTGACGATCCTGAAGCTGCACATCCATTGCAGCTGGCAGCCGCCATCAGTCCGGAAGCGGGACTGAAGACCGAAGTCGAAACGCTGAAGCCGGAGGAACTCGCGGGGACAGAATGGGAGACCGCGTCACTGGTGCTGTGGCAGGCCGATCTTCCGGAAGGGGCAGTGGCTGAACAGCTGCAGACGTACGCCGGGCACGGAGGCCAGCTCATCTTCTTTCCGCCCGAAGACCCGTCGGAGACCGCGTTTGCCGGTGTCAGCTGGGGCGACTGGAAAGCACTGGAATCGCCGACTGCCGTGGCGACGTGGGTCGGTGATCAGGATCTCCTCGCCCGGACCAAAAGCGGAACAGCGTTGCCGGTCGGACAACTGCAGGTCAACAGGACCTGTGAGCTGATTGGAGATGTGATTCCGCTGGCTCAGCTTCAGGGCAATGAACCCCTTCTGGCCCGTGCGGTGACAACCCATCGCGGCATCTCGTTCTGCACGACCACTGCTGCTGCATCGGATTCCTCTCTCGCCCGGGATGGCGTCGTTTTCTACATCATGATTCAGCGGGCGCTGGCTGCCGGTGCGTCTTCTCAGGGATCAGCAAGACAGCTGATCGCGGGTCAGCTTTCAGGAGAGGAGACATCGGACTGGCAGCAGCTTGCCGGAAGCGAAGATGCCCTTTCCTCCACCTATGCACAGCAGGCCGGTGTGTATCAGGATGGGGACCGGCTCATGGCTGTGAATCGCAGCCAGGCGGAAGATGGATTGAAGATCGTCTCTGGCGAACAAGTTGTCGAGCTCTTCAAAGGTCTCGATTTCAACCGCATCGACGAGCAGATCGGGCGAGGAAATCCGTTGCTGGCGGAAGTCTGGCGTTTCTTCCTGATGGTGATGATGGCATCCCTGCTGCTGGAAGCGTTCCTGTGCATCCCACGGTCGGGCACAGCGACATCTGCTGCAGAATCAAAAGGGCATCGTGGATTTCCTTCGACGCAGGGAGTCCCGGCATGACCGCCAATCGCGCGCTCGTCTTCATGAGTGATCCCGTCACGTTGACGATCTCCGTGGCTGTGGTCCTTATCGCCTTGGGAGTCAGTTACTACAGCTGGCGGCGGGGCGGTTTCAATCGCAAACACGGACTGCAGGAACTGCTCCGCGTATTCATCATCGCCGCTGTGGCGGTGCTGCTGAACCAGCCTGAATGGATTGAAGAGTTTCGCCCTGAAGAGCGGCCTGTGGTCGCCATTCTCTGGGACTCGTCGACGAGCATGGAGACCCGCGACGTCGTTGAAAAGGGAGGCCCGGAATCCGCTGGAAGCGATGCCACCAAACAGGCACAGACTCGGGCGGAGTCGATCCGTGCGCTCCTCGAGCCGGATGCGTGGACGCAGCTGGCCGATCGGATGAATGTCCTGATTGAGCCGCTGCAGGCTGACGATTCGGGGACCGGGACCGATCTGTACACCCCGCTGGCGGAAGCGCCGGCAAGGCTCAAAAATCTCCTCGGGGTCGTTCTCCTTTCAGATGGAGACTGGAACGTCGGCAAGCCTCCGGCGGAGGCGGCGACGCAGCTGCGAGTGAAAGGAATTCCCGTTTTCACCGTGCCGACCGGAAGTGCGAGCCGACTTCCTGATGTCGAGCTGGTGAACGTCGATCTGCCGACGTTCGGCATCGCCGGCAAAGTGGTGCGGGTCCCATTCACCATCGAAAGTGCATTGCCCCGCGAGTACCTGACAACCGTCACCCTGAAAACCTCCGACGGCGAAACCCTGACCAAGGATGTCCGGATTGCAGCCATGGGGCGAACCAGTGATTCGATCGCCTGGAAGCCATCCGCCACCGGAGACTTCACGGTCACGATCGAAGTTCCGAAGCATGCGGATGAGTCGATCGTCGACAACAATTCGAAGACCGCGCCGATCGCAATCCGGCAGGAAAAGCTGAACGTCCTGATCGTGGAATCGGTGCCACGCTGGGAGTATCGCTATCTTCGAAACGCCTTATCCCGGGATCCGGGAGTGAACGTCTCCTGCCTGCTGTTTCATCCCGGACTGAACAAGGCAGGGGGAGGCTCGCAGGATTACATCAAAGCGTTTCCTGCCAGTATCGAAGAACTGGCGCAGTACGATGTGGTCTTTCTCGGGGATGTGGGAGTTGAGCCGGGACAGTTGACGGAAGAACAATGTCGACTGCTCAAAGGGCTGGTGGAACACCAGGCCAGCGGACTGGTGTTCATTCCCGGCCTGCAGGGAAGGCAGATGAGTCTGCTGGGAACGGAGCTGAACGATCTGTGTCCGGTGATTCTCGATGAAAGTCAGCCGGAGGGATGGGGGTCACGGGTCCCTTCGCCGTTCGAACTCACCGAGCGGGGCCGAGGGAGTCTGCTGACCAAGCTGGCGGATACTCAGGAAGAAAACATGCAGGTCTGGGAAGATCTCCCGGGATTTCAATGGCATGCTGCCGTCATTCGTGCCAAAGCAGGGAGCGAAGTTCTGGCCGTTCACCGGGATGTGGTGAATGAACATGGCCGATTGCCGCTGCTGGCCACTCGAACGTTCGGGGCGGGCAAGGTTCTCTTCATGGGGACCGATGCTGCCTGGCGATGGCGCAAGGGGGTCGAAGACAAGTACCACTACCGCTTCTGGGGGCAGGTCGTGAGGTGGATGGCGTATCAGCGGAACATGGCCAAGGGGGAAACGATGCGGCTGTTCTATACGCCGGATCAGCCTCAGATCCGTCAGACCATGGCGCTGCACGCGCACGTCATGAGTCCCGGCGGAGAACCACTGACTCAAGGAGATGTCGTGGCCCGGATTCAGGCCCCGTCCGGAAAAGTCGAGACCGTTCGCTTTCAGTCGGAAGGGGATGAATGGGGAGTTTTCCACAGCCGTTTCAGTCCACAGGAGAGCGGTCAGTATCAGTTGCAGCTCGCCTGTAAGCAGACGTCTGGAACGCTCGCGACGACGTTTTTCGTGCAGGGCGATGCTCTGGAACAGGTGGGCAAACCGGCTCGCCCCGAGGTTCTGGAAGAGATTGCACGCGTGACACAGGGGCGAACGGTTCAGGCGAGTGAACTGCCGCAACTCCTGCAGTCGCTGGCAGATCTTCCACTTCCTCCACCATCCATCCGGCGGCTGCAATTGTGGAGTCATCCGTTCTGTGCGAGTTTGTTGATTCTGTTCCTGGCGGGCTTTTGGATCTGGAGAAAGGCGACCGGGCTGATGTAAAATCCGGGCTGCTGATCGAGTTTCTTCGCATTACCACATCTGGGCCGGTTCTTCTTCTCCGTCGAACTGACCTGCTATTACGGGCCATCCATCACGTCGATCGATTCAGCTCAGAGGGGTGTCTATGCCTGCTCCTGGTTTGCTTGATATTCCGGAATCGTTACGGCGACAGCTGCTGGCATTCCGCAAACGGCTGTGGACTTTAAAGCTGACGGAAGCGATTGCGGGATCGGCAGCGATTGTCCTCGTTGCTTACCTGCTCACCTACAGCATCGATCGCTTCATCGATCCCCCGAAAGTCGTCCGGTGGCTCATCTGGGGAGTAGCGTTGATCGCACTGGCGCTCGTCCCACTTGCGTGGCATCGCTGGGTCTGGCGTCAGCGTCAACTGGAACAGCTGGCCCGCCTGCTGAGTCGAAAACATCCGAGCGTCGGTGATCAGCTGCTGGGGATTATCGAACTTTCTCACAACCCTTCTGAGCAGGCCCGTTCCCCCGCGCTGGTGCAGGCTGCCATCGAGCAGGTTTCGGAGGTCGCTGCCAAGCGGGATTTCCGCGACGCTGTTCCTCACCCGCGACATCGACAACGCCTGTGGACCGTATCGACTCTGGCAGCGATGTCTCTCCTCCTGCTGGGACTGACCACCGCAGCGGCCCAGAATGCCTGGCAGCGCTTCCTGGCTCCCTGGGGAGACACTCCGCGATACACGTTTGCCACCATCGAATCACTTCCCACGCAGATGGTTGTGGCACACGGCGAACCATTCACCGTTGAGCTCAAGTTGCGTCCTGAGGCACGCTGGAAGCCGGCTCAGGCAGAGGTGCGACTTCCCGGGCAGACAGCACTCGCATCCAGTCAGGAATCGGGGGGATATCGGTTTGAACTTCCCGGGCAGATCGCCGCTACCTCACTACATGTTCGCGTGGGTGATTTTGCTCAGGACGTGCTGATCGAGCCGAAGACTCGCCCGGAACTGGCGGGCCTGGGGGCAGACGTGCGGCTGCCCGACTATCTGGAGCGCAGCGAGCCGGTCGTCAAAGACATTCGCGGCGGTTCCCTGTCGGTCGTGAAAGGGAGTGCCGCGACTGTCACTGCGACCATCACGCGGGACATTGCTGCAGCCAGTGTGAATGATCAGGACAGAACTCCTCAAGGGGCAACGTTCTCGACAGAGCCTTTGAAAGTCGAAGAAGAGCAGGAACTGACGCTCAACTGGCGGGATGCGTTCGGTCTGTCCGCTCAACAGCCCTATCCACTCGCGATTCACGGGGTTGAGGACGAAGCCCCCAGCCTGATCTGTGAGAACCTTCCGCGGCAGCAGATCCTTCTCGATTCTGAAGTCCTGACATTTCAAATTCGGGCCCGCGATGACTTTGGAGTGAAACGGGTCGGCATGGTCTGGCAGGGGCTGGATGAGAATCTGAGAGAACCGGCGCAGGGCGAACGGATGCTCGGCGCAGGGGGAAGCGACAAGGAGCTGCTCGAGCTCAATGGAACGTTCTCTGCAAAACAGCTGGGGATCGAACCCCAGCCGATCGGAATGAGAATCTTCGTCGAAGATTATCTTCCGGGGCGGGAACGGGTTTATTCGCCGCAGTGTGTCTTTCATGTTCTGAACGCGGAACAGCACGCGATCTGGGTGACGGCTCAGCTCAGTCGCTGGCATCGCATGGCCCTTGAAGTTCGCGATCGCGAACTGCAGCTGCATGAAGTGAATCAGGAACTGCGAGCCCTTTCTCCGGAAGAGCTGGACAATCCCGCCACGCGGCAGTGGATTGAAGCCCAGGCGGCCGCCGAACGGATGAACGGGCGACGCCTGACGTCGCTCGTCTCGTCGGGTGAAGAGATTCTCAAGCAGGCCATGCGGAATCCGGAAATCGGCGTCGGTCATCTGGAGAAATGGGCCGAGATGATGCAGATCCTGAAAGACATTTCCGGCAACCGGATGCCCTCCGTGGCTGATCTGCTCAAGCAGGCTGCCACATCGCCGCAACTGGCGCAGAACAGTGCCAACCCCCGACCGACAGCGGGTGAGAACAAAGCCAATGTTGCCGGAGCGGGAGGGGCAAAGTCAGAAGCGAAGCCCGTTCCACCAGTCCCCGCTGTGACGGATGTGGAATCGACGATGAACACACCCAAACCGGATGAACCGAAGCCGCCGGGAGAGAGCAAGCCGAAGTCCCCTCGACTGACACTCCCGACCACGATGCTGGCCGGAAACGGCTCCGGAAAGAAAGATCCTCCGCCAGCGTCCAAGAGCGTGGACGAAGCAGTTCGCGAACAGAAAGACCTGCTGGCCGAGTTTGAGAAAATCGCGGATGAACTCAATACCGTGCTGGCGAATCTGGAAGGGAGCACCCTGGTCAAACGTCTGAAGGCATCCGCCCGGCGTCAACATCAGGTGGCCCAGAAGCTGGGGACGACCATCCCAGCCTCGTTCGGTGTTCCGATCAGGAAGACGGATGTTCCCGCCGCGACCTTTAAGGATCTCTCCGAAGTGGAAGCCTCGAGCAGCGCCGATGCGTCGGACATCATGGATGACATGGCTGCTTACTTCGAACGCAGTCGGTTTCAGCGATTCAAAGTGGTTCTCGACGACATGCGGAAGCAGGATGTCACAGCAGGGTTACGCAACCTCAGCGACGATCTGCGGAAAGAAAACGGGCTCTCCATCTCACAAGCGGAATTCTGGAGTGACACGTTCGACCGCTGGGCCGAAGATCTGGTGGAAGTGACCAAATGCGGGGCGTGTCCCGGTTGCAAGTCGAAAGGGAGCCTGCCCCCCTCGATCGTGCTGGAAGTGCTCCAGATTCTCGAAGGAGAGGTGAAGCTGCGGGAAGAAACCCGCGTGGCTGAGCAGGCAAAAGGGGCCACCACTCCGGCAGATCACAGCAAGGAATCAAAGCGGCTTTCGGACAGCCAGTCGGCGCTTCGGGAACGCATTGACAACGTCATGGTTCGTATCAGGGAACTGCCCGATGCGGAAAGCGATTTCGGAAAAGAACTGGCACTGCTTGTGAAAGTGTCCGAGGTGATGGTCGACGCCACCGGCATTCTCGCCCGTCCGGAAACCGGCAGTCCGGCGATTGCAGCGGAGACGGAAGCGATTGAACTGTTGCTGCAATCGAAGCGATTTAACCCCAACGGCGGAGGGGGAGGCGGGTCAACTCCCGGCGGAGGCGGTACCGGGACAACGCATGATTCCGCACTGGCCCTGGTCGGAACGGGGATCAACGAGAAGGAACGTCGGGAAGATCATGGTCCGGTGCAGGCGGTCGGCACTGCGGGTTCGACTCTTCCGGAAGAGTTCCGTGCCGGTCTGGATGAATACTTCAACCGGCTGGATCGGCGGAATCCGTGATGCAGGCTTCATCTTCATGGGGGCACGGCTTAATGGAAGATCTTCAACATCAGTTGTCGCAGCAGCCGAGGATCGTCCCGATGACATTCAGAACCCGTCTGTTCATAGGCGCTTGGCTGGTCATGTTCATCGGTGGGGCTCCCGGAACATCGCAGGCACAAACCTTTTTTGAAAATCTGGCTCGGGGTCTGGGCTTCGGCCGTCAGGCGGTCCCTGTGCCTCAAGCACTCGATCCAGAAGACCCCGACCTGGTCAACGAGTTTTCCCCCAAACTGAATCAACTTCTCAAGGCGGAGTTGTATTTCGTTCAGAAGGTCTGCCAGCCGAATGCGGAGCAGCTGACCGAGTTTCAGAAGACCGGAAAGGCAGAAATTGTTTCCATTGCGAAATTGATGGCTCAGAAACAGAACCAGCAGCACACCGAGGAGTTTCCTCAGCCTCGTAAGCTTCTCACAGCAGCTTTTGTAAAGAAGGGGACCGAGATCTTGCCCCCTGAAGCTGCAAAGCGCTATCAGGACGAAATCGAGCTTCGCGTGAAAGACCGGCAGGAGACAAACGCCTCTCTCATGGTCAGCCAGATTGACCGGGAACTGCATCTGACAGAGACACAGTTTCAAGACATCCAGGCTGCTGTTCAGAAAGACTGGCGTCCCGAATGGTCACGCAATGTAATGGTGTTCTTCTATCCGGACCACGCCCCATGGCCGGCTTTTAAGACAATCCGTCCCTACCTCGATGAGAAGCAGCAGACGCTCTCGCAGAATAATGCCAACAGAAGCACCATTTTTTTTGGGTGGGAAAGCGATCTTGGATTGGATGGATGGGTGCGTCTGCAATCGACCGCAGAATTGTTCCAATCTACGTGGAATTCGGCCATGGAGCAGAAGCCATGACGCGTTATGCAGTTCCTCGGAAATTCACACCCAGCCGCTCAAGTGTCGAGACGGATCAAGTCCGGCGTTTGAAGCTGACGACAATGGTCTGTGTCGGCATGTTCGTGCTGGGGATGGGTACGCCTGCGAAATCGCAGGGGATCATTGAGATCGTTGATAACGCTTTTGAAATGCAGCCTGGATTCGCCATCCAGCAGATCGTCAGTTCCGTCCAGAACGAAGAAGGAGCCCGCAAGAAAGCGGAAGGGTTGCTGACGCTCGAGCTGAACTCCGTCGAACAGACCTGCGGGTTGACCGAATCTCAAAAAGCCCGGCTGAATCTCGCCGGCCAGGGTGATCTGCACCGCTTCTTTAATGATGTGAAAACCGCGACAGCACCCTACGCAAACAAAACCCGCATCACGCAGCAGGAATGGCAGAAGGTCAATGATGTGACGCAACCGCTGCGGAAGCGATTCTCCAATGGATTGCACGGGCAGGGATCGCTGTTCAATAAATCTCTGGTCATGATCTTGACCCCTGAACAACTGGCGATTGTCCAGAAGGATGAGCAGGAGCGCAGCAGGAGACAGTTCCGGGCATCGATCAAAGGGACCATCCAGATGATCGATGCTCAGCTCCCACTCACGCACGAGCAACGCGGCAAGCTGGAAGAGCTCATTCTGAAGTACGGCGAAGTCCCCCGGGGAGCTTCTGAAGGCCATTTGCAGCTGTGGGCCACGCTCTATGGTCTTTCACAGGTCCCCGAAGCTGACCTCAAGGAGATTTTTTCCGCGGGCGAACTCAAGATCATTCTGCGGTTACAGCAGCAGGGGCGAGGCATGCGGCAGCAGTAAGCGGAGATGAACCTCTCCGGCAACAATGTCCTCTTCCAGTCGATTTGAGTGATGAGATTTCAACGGGCTTCCCAGATGACAAGAACAATGCAAAAAGCGGCAACGTGGATCTCCTGCTGCCTGATCATCGGAACCGGGCTGTGCGAATCTGCCGCTCATGCTCAGTCTGTTGATCTGGTCACCGGAGACGCAGTTCCGCGTGATGTTCGGGAGATGTACGAGCGCGGCCTGCAGTATCTGGTGAAAACACAGAACGAGAACGGTGGCTGGCAGGATTCGTACGGAGGTGCCGGAGGAACCGGAATGGCCATCATGTGCTTCCTGGCCTCGGGAGAAGACCCCAACTTCGGACTCTATTCCGGAAATATCCGACGGGCACTGCGGAGCATGATCTCCCAGCAGGATGCCGATACCGGATACTTTGGCGGAAGCATGTACATGCATGGCTTCGCGATGCTCAGTCTGGCGGAGTGCTACGGCGCCGTGGATGATCGCAATCTCTGGACGGGCACCGCCAAGCCGAACTCACTGTCGATCGGTCAGTCTCTGGAACTGGCGGTCCGGGCTGCAGTCACTTCTCAAAAGAAGAATTCATTGGGGGCCTGGAGATATTCCCCGGATGGGAATGATGCGGATACTTCCGCTGCGGGTGCGGTTCTGATGGGATTGCTGGCAGCTCGGAATGCAGGGATCGAGGTCCCGGATGAATCGATCGACAAGGCCATCTCCTACTACGTCAAGATGACCTCCCCCTCAGGACAGGTGGGGTACTCAGGCGGCTTCGGCGGCTTCGATGAATCTCTTGCTCGAATCTCGATCGGCACGTTGGTGTACGCGGTGGCCCGTCGAAAAGATCTGCCACAGTACCAGGCCACGCTCAAGTACCTGACAGAACGCATTGATACTGGCGGCAGCTCCGGGCACGGAGGAGTGGAATATCAGAACTACTATCAGGCGCAGGCCCTCTTTCAGGGAGACGTCGAAGCGTGGGGAAAGTGGAACAAGAATCTGGTCCGGCAGTTCAAGGTCACTCAGGGTGAAGATGGAAGCTTCCGCGGGAGCTACGGGCCGCACGTCGCGACCTCGCTCTCGCTGCTGGCCCTGGCCGTCAATTACCGCTTCCTTCCTATTTACGAACGGTGATTCCGGTGAAGCCGACGCTCCGATCGCTCGTGATCACGCTCATGGTGTTGTGTGCGCACTTCGTCATGCGCTCCACAGCTTCTGCGGACGACAGTCCCCCGACAGCCGGCCAGTTGACCCTCCGCAACGGGGGAATCATCGCTGGAGAAATCCGGGATTCTCAGGCCCCTGGAGTGGTTCGCTGGCAAGGGGAGGCTTTTACACAGCCATTTGAATTCGCTGTGAAGGACATCCTGTCCATCGACATGTCGAGTATTCCAGTCACTCTCCCGCCTCAGGACTTTTTATTCACCCTAGCAAACGGAGATCATTTCAGCGGGCAGTTGATGCGATGGGACGATCGCAATCTGCACATTTCCACCCCGGAATTCGGGAACGTGCAGCTGCACGCTGACAGCCTGCGACGCATCGACCGGATGCAGGGGAATACGAAACTGATTTATCCGTCGCTGGATCGACTGGAAGCCTGGTCCGCACGGCAATCCAACTGGGTTTTCGAGGGAGGAGATTTTCGAACCAGCGTCGATCAGGCAATGCTTTCGCGTGATCTCAAAATTCCTGAGATGGCAGTCATCGAACTCGAGCTCGCCTGGGAAGGAAAGCCGGATTTTGCACTGGCGATGGGAGTGCGGGACCCGAACAAGGAAAGTCCTGAAGATCTGGGATGGAGAATTGAATGCTGGAACGGCAGGCTCAACCTCGTCCGTGAATGTTCGAGCATCGCTGACATCACCCCGGTGGCTGGAGTCGAACCCTCGGCACAATCGGTGCGTCTCCTGGCGTACTTGAATCAGAAGGCTGGTGAGCTGAGTCTGTATCACTCCAATGGAACGCCAGCGGGACAACTTCATCTGCCTCCGGAAAAGGTCCCATCACCCAAGAAGGGTGAACTTGAACCCGGGGGCGGCTTCAGGCTGATCAACCGCCATGGAAATATCAGGCTCAGGCAGTTGAGCGTCGCAGCCTGGGATGGAATCGTTCCTCAATCGATTGGCGATGATCGTCCCAAGGTTTGTCTGTCCGACGGGACCGAGATTACCGGAACGTTGTTGCATTCCGACCCGGACAGCGCCACGGTCATCGTGAAGTCGGGTGACGGCGAGAAAATCGTCCCGTTCGAGGAGATTGTCTCTGTCCAGTTCAAACCTGCTGTCGACAAAACAGCTGGTGCCGTCGAATTACAGCTTCAAAGCGGGACTCGGGTTCACGGAGACCTGTCGGGATTGAACGCCGGAACGATTGAGATTGTCAGTCCACAATTTGAATCCCCGCTCCGACCGCAACATTCCCACGTGCGACGACTGACGGTGTTGAATACACGGAAACAGCCAACCGAGAAATCGGCCCCTCTGCTGGCAGAAATGATTCTCCCGAAAGATCCGCGAAATCGCAGTCGTTCGAAGCAGAAGAAACGAAGTGACGGGGATAAAGACTCCGTCAATGAGACTCAGCTGAAGGCGTTGAAGGCTCGGTTCACTCAACAACAGAACATGCTTGGCCCGAATCACCCTCAAGTCCAGCTGCTCAAGCAGCAGGTCGAGGCGGTAGAAAAGTTTCTGAAAGAAAACTCAAACGAGGATGAAGACGGTCTCGGACATCGAGGACGGCTGGTGAGTGGCGATGCAACTCCGGATGCGAGCTGCCTGAACTGGCAGCCGGAATTCAGCCTGACTTCCAGTCCGCTGAAGCGGAATGCCTCGGGCCGAATCGTCTACCGGGCACCTGCCGTCCCGGACATTCGCATATTCAACGAGGGAATCATCAATAATGATCAGGGACGAAACTTTGTTTCCAACTTTCTGAAGCGGACTGACGGTCCCGCCCGGCAGCCTCGAACTTCGGGCTCACAGCTATTGCATCTGCGAACCGGGGATGTGATCAACTGTCAGGTGCTTTCGGTCGACGAGGAAGGGGTTCTGATCTCCTCGCCGGTGAGCCTGGAGCAGAAGATTCTGCATGAGAAGATTAAAGCAGTCGAGCTCATCGCCGGTTCGAAGCCGGCCGACCTGCAGGCCGCCAAACGCGAACGCCTGTTGACCTTGCCGCGGAGTCAGAAGGCGTCCCCTCCGACTCATCTCTTCTGCTCGCGAAATGGAGATTTTCTCAGGTGCCGCCTGCTTGAACTCAATGAAACCGAAGCGAGAATTGAAGTTCATCTGGAAGAGATGATACTCCCCGCTGACCGGATCGCTCATCTCATCTGGCTTCATGCGGACGAAATGGAAATGCCCGAACTGCCTGAGAAGGAGAAAGGAGCGGCCGAGAAGCCGGTGCAACAGCCGGGAGATGTCGACGCCAATCTGGTGCGGGTTCTCCGGCGGGATGAGAAAAAGACAACATTCACCGCCACGAAGGTGGAAGCGGATGCGATTTCGGGAACTCACGAGATTCTGGGAGAATGTCAATTTCGATTGAGCGACATTGATCAAATCGTGTTTGGTTCGCGCGTCCGGGAACTGGGAACGACCGGCCTGTATGAGGAGTGGAAGCTGCATCCCTCGATTGAACCGCTAGTCGCGCAGGATCTGGGTGAGATCGACGGGACGAACTCTCCCTTGATCGGGAAAGCAGCACCGGAAGTGAAGCTGGGGCTGCTGGGGGGAGGTCAATTCAAACTCTCCGACCAGCGCGGAAAGGTGGTCGTTCTCGATTTCTGGGCGACATGGTGCGGACCCTGCATGCAGACCCTCCCGCTCCTGCACCCTCTGACGGAAGAGTTCCCGGCGGACCAGGTCGAATGGATCTCTATCAATCTGGAGGAACCCGCCAATCACGTGCAGTCTGTTCTCGATCGTCACAAACTCAAATTGACGGTGGCACTGGATGTGGATGGGGTGGTCGCCCATCGATATGAGGCCAGCACCATTCCGCAGCATGTCGTCATCGATCCTCAGGGGAATGTGACCCACGTCTTCATCGGCGGGGGACCCGTATTGATCGAGAAACTGCGAGAAGCGATTCCAGAGGCTCTCAGCAAAAAGTGACAGACGTCACAGCGGTTTAGAGGAAATTACGCAAATTTCCTGAATTGACACAACCCTCACAATCGATATAGTCGGAGCTGTCTCAGGTAATCTCCATTAATGACTCTCGCCGCTTTCATCCCGCTTCCGGGAGAGAAATCGATGGCGTATTCGAGTCGCGTTGAGTCATGTCTCACAGAGCAGATTCTGCTGCAAGCTCGTGATGCATTGTCAGTTGCGGATTTCGCTTTCGCGGAACAGCTGCTCGATACGCTCACTCCCTCAGAAGTTTCAACTCCTGAAGTCGACTTGCTTCGTGGACGCTGTCAGCAGTTCCAGGGAAATGTTGCTGCCGCAGTTCCGCTTTATCACCGATGCTGGGAGGCGTCTAAGCGCCTCACTGACGCGGAGTTCCGTTGGAAGGCCTGTTTCGCCCTGTCTGCAGCGCATGCCGACTTGCAAGAGTCGCTGCAAGCCAAGCAATACTTTCAGCTTGCGATGACATATGTCTTCGAGGAGCTGTCATCAGGGAGGCTGGACCATCTTCCAGGCGAAGTGATGCTCGCGAACGCTTTCAACCGACAGCTGTCCGGGCATGACGATGGAGGATGTGTCGAATTGCTCAGGCTTCGCGTCCGGACCAGCGATCCCCATCTGCTGGCGAGAATCGAGTTTTGCCTGGCGGACGCGCACCCCGGACGTTCTGGGGTAAAGTGGCTCGAAAAGAGTTGGCGAAATTTTCAGCGGTCCGGGGACCTGTTCAACGCCATGAAAACGCTGGAACGGCTTTCGGAAAGACTTCTGGCATTCAGAGCATGGGGGGAGGGAGTGAAAACGCTGCGCATTGCCCGGGATTTTGCTGAACAGCTTCAATTGCGTACAAAAGTTGCTGAGTACGCAGCTCTTCTCAGTCGGCTGGAGCGTTCGATGCGGCTGCTGGCAGGGCATTCCTCGTGGAATTGATGGAATTTCGTCAATATCTGCGTGGTTTGATGGCCGGCAAGTTTGGTTGTGGAAAGGAATCTGCTCTCCAAAAATCTGGACTGCACGACTAGAATTTCCAGACACATCTCCGGCTGCTCGCCTTCGAACGGATCCTCGATGACAATTCACAGGGACGCTGATTCTTCCATGCTGGATGCCACCCGCATGTTCGGAACTGGCAATCCACCACCTGCGCTGACGGTGCACGAAGACGCAGGCGATCTTTACGACCGATATCAGCAGATCGTCAGCAGTTCTGAAGTCACCTGGGACATGACGTACCGGCTGGTCTCACGACTGGGGGCAGGGGGTCAGGGAGTTGTGTTCCTCGCGGACCGGTCTGGCGCATTCGACGTCAATTTTCAGCTGGCCCTGAAATTCTATCGCCCGGACGGATACCCGGATGTGCAGACCTACCGCCGCGAAATGGCGCGAATGGCCAAGGTCAACATGGCCACGGCGCGGATTCAGCAGGATCATCTGGTCGACGTCTATAACGTGGTCGAATACCGCGGCATCCTCGTACTGGTGTCGGAGTGGGTGGATGGCTACGACCTGCGGCATCTCACCACGCCGAAGTTGCTCAAGCAGATCAAACGGACCGTCGACAACGATCGCTGGGCCTACATCAACGACGTGATCATCACCGATGCCGGATTCCAGTCCCGCCTGAAGCCGGGCGTGGCGATTGCCATCATCCGGGAGTGTCTGTCCGGCCTGGCGGCCCTGCATCGACAGGGAATCATCCATGCGGACTTGAAGCCGGCAAACGTGATGGTGAAGCAGACGGGAAACTGCAAGATCATCGACCTGGGTTCGGCGTTCATGGAGGACGAATATCCGCTGCGTCCGACCTGGACGCCCCGCTATGCCGCCGTCGAGGTTCTCGAGGGAGCCCGGCACACTCCACTGTCGGATCTGGCCAGCCTGGGATATGTCCTGCTCGAACTCCTTTCCGGCAAGTATCCGTTTGCGGGCGTCGCCGACGGTCAGGAGCTGATCAGCGTGAAACGGGACATCTGGAATCGCATTCCCGATCTGCTGCCCAAAGACGTGGCTCGCAACAATACGCTCGTTCAGCTGATCTCGAAAATGATCGCTCCCAACCCGGCCGATCGGTTCACGTCGCTTGAAGAGGCGGATCTCTCTCCGTACGGCGCTTCCGAGATTCAGCGGCAGCTGGTCAAAGTGAACATGACCACGGAAGTGGAGAACGAGATGCGAATCCTGATGCAGGAATTCGCTGAAGGAAGTTCCCCGGAAGCCAAATACAACCAGCTGCGCACAGGCTGATCGTCCAGTTGGTTTTGCACCAGGTTTTCCCGCTGCGGGACCTCGCGGCCGAAAACCCTTTGTAGTGTGCGGTGCTGCTCAGGTGTCTTGAGCCCGGTCCAGATTTGGCCTGATGGATCAATCTCCTTTCAAGGGGGCCGACCGGATATGGCTGGGGCAGCCAGCTGCTGCGGGAAGTTCTGACGGCCGATCGAGCGGTGTGCAAGGGAATCGACCCATTTTGAAACTCCATTCGTATCAGGAGTTGGGGAAAAACAGCGGCGTATTGCTGGTGGAAATGGCGAAACCGACCCGTTCTCGCACGTGCGGAAATCGCTTTGCTGCGAGTTTGGTACGGGACGTGCTTTGCTCTCCGGACAACACGGGATTGTTCGGCGTCAAAGAGAGTGCAGCGCGATGATCACCAAACTACGACCACAGCCATTCGACTTTCGTCAGTTGTCATCACTTTCAAAGGGGGTGGCTGCAGCTCCCGAGGTGACCGCGCGGATTCCTGATATTGTACGTCAGGAGCCAGGATCACTAGTAGTGCGGTTTGAATGTCAAAAGGTGTTGAGCGAGCGACAGTGCACTCCGCAGGAGATTGTCATCAAGGTGCTGAACCTGACAGGATGGAGGGCGACCAGTGTGATCGCCCGCCGTTTCCTGTGATCCGCCCGAGTGAGTCTAACTCACAGGTGCAACGGGAGAATTGAGTTTTTCAACTCCTGAAAACCGCAATCCTCCGACATGAATGCCGGGTCACTCTCCTTCAATTGTGACCCGTTTCCCCAGCGAGATGTTGAACGCAGCGATGCGGTCCCGCACCTTTCCTCGCGTGATCCCCAGAATCTCGGACGTCTTGGTCTGATTTCCACCAGTCGCCTGCAGGACGCGCGTGAACAGGTAACGCTCCATCACGTCGACCGCTTCGGCATAGAGATTAGTGGTCCCACTCTGTAATCGGGATTCCACGAAGTCCTGCAGTTGAATGCCAACTTGAGGTTCGAACGCTGCGCTCGGGCTTCCGGGAACATCATCACTGTTCGGTGGTGACTGCGCCGGGAGTCCGGAGTATGAATCGCCCACAAGGGGGACACCGCCCGGGGCTTCGATGAGCGGAGCCTCAAAGACCGCTTTGGGAAGGAAGTCCGGAACGATCACCGGTCCGGTGGCTTTCAGGACGCATTGACGAACCACGCTTTGCAGCTCGCGGATATTCCCGGGCCACGGGTAATTCTGAAGAATCTCAATCGCTTCGGAGGAGATTCCTTCGATCTCCGGCTTGTTCAGCTCCTTGCGGATGCGGGTCAGGAAGTACTGGAGCAGGAGTGGAATGTCCGCAGCTCTTTCCCGCAGCGGGGGAAGCGTGACGGTCACCACATTCAGGCGATAGAACAGGTCGCTGCGGAAGGTGCCTGACTCCACCATCTGTTCCAGCGGGCGATTCGTGGCAGCGATCAGACGGGCGTCTGTTTCGATCGTGTCATTTCCACCGACCCGTTCGAATCTCTGTTCCTGCAGCAGGCGAAGAACTTTTCCCTGTGTGAGCGGGGACATGTCTCCCACTTCATCGAGGAACAACGTTCCGCCGTTACATTGCTCGAACTTCCCGATTCGTCTCCGCTCGGCTCCGGTGAATGATCCCTTTTCATGACCGAAGAGTTCGGATTCCAGCAGAGTGTCCGGAAGCGCTGCGCAGTTGACTGCCATGAACGGCTTGTTTGCCCGGTCGCTGAACTGGTACAGGGCGCGGGCGACCAGTTCCTTTCCGGTCCCGCTTTCGCCACGGATGAGGATCGTGACGTTCTGTTTGGAGACCCGGCCGATCGATTTGAAAACTTCCAGCATGCCCTGGCTGCGACCGATGAAGAGATCTCCCGAGGCATTGGAAGGCTTTTCATCTTCGCGCACGGCCACCGCGACCGGCACGCTCATCAATCGGCGTGTCTCCAGTGCCTTGGCAACGAGCGTATTGAGCTTGGCGAGATCCAGCGGCTTTGCGAGATAGTCGTACGCCCCCAGCTGCATGGCTTCAATGGCGGTATCGCTTCCGGCTTCGGCGGTGATGAACAGGACGGGGAGACGTCGATCCAGTTCGTGAATTTTCTTGAAGACATCCAGCCCCGACATGCGAGGCATGAGAATATCCAGCAGCACGACGTCGGGGTGACGTTCTTCGACCAGCTTCAGTCCCTCGTCGGCGGAAGAGGCGGAAAGCACTTCGACTTCCAGCTTCTCCAGCGAACGTTGAACCATATGGAGAATGGAGCGGTCATCATCGATAATCAGGACAAGTGGCATGATGTCTTTGGCGGTTTGCGTCGTTGAATGAGTCAATCTGCTGTGAATTCACTTTGATGGGTGAATGGAGCATCTTTGGTCCATTCGAATTGCCTCTGAATATCAACCTCTTTCCAGGGGACGAGAGCAGTATGTCTGGATGGTCGTGAGGAGTTGCGAGCGGCCGACTGGCTTTGCCAGATAGTCCGTGCACCCGACCGCCAGACACCGTTCCCGGTCCCCCGCCATGGCACCTGCCGTCAATGCGATGACGGGCAGGTCGAACCCGAGCGAACGCAGGCGTTCCGTGGCATCATATCCGTTCATGATAGGCATCTGCATATCCATCAGCACAAGGCTGAAAGGCTGAGATTGCTGGGAATTGATGACCGCATCGACCGCTTCCTCCCCATTATTGACGACGACAACTTCGTCGACGACCGGGCTGAGGATTCGTTGCAGCATGTACTGGATCGCCCGGGTATCTTCCGCAATGAGAATCCGGGCTGGGATCAGGATATCCATCGATTCGTGTGATTCCTTGAGTTTTCGGCGCTGATTCAGCTCGTCATAGCTGAGCATGGCATCGGAGTCGACCGGAAGCGAGATGGAAAAGGTGCTTCCCCGGTTCACTTCGCTGACAACCGTCAGTTCTCCGTCCAGCATCTCGGCGAGCCGTTGACAGATGGTGAGTCCCAGTCCCGTCCCACCGGCCCGGCGGACAATCGAGCCATCGATCTGTGTAAAGGCTTCGAAGATCGAATCGAGGCGGTCGGGGGGAATTCCGATTCCGGTGTCTGAAACCGAAACGACGAGTTTGGGATTCCCCTCCCGGCGATCACACCGGACATGAATCCGCACCTGTCCTTTTTCCGTGAATTTGATGGCGTTGCTCGTCAGGTTCAGGAGCACCTGTCTGAATCGCAGCGGGTCGGTGGAAATCGTTTCCGGGAGCATCGATTCGAAGGTCGTAATCAGTTCCAGCCGCTTCTCCACAGCCTGCTGATCCATGAGTGAGCGGACATCCGCGACGATGGAAAGGACAGAGCAGGGCTCGCGATGAATTTCCAGTTTGCCCGCTTCGATCTTCGAAAGGTCGAGGATGTCGTTGAGAATGCCGGTCAGAAGCTGGCCTTGTGAACGGATGGTTTTGGCGGTGGCGAGCGGCTCGGCACCGTTCAGTTCCCGGCAGAGGCTGTCGGCACAGCCCAGGATGGCTGTCAGCGGGGTGCGGATCTCGTGGCTCATGTTTGCCAGAAACTCGCTCTTGGCCCGGCTGGCACTTTCGGCCGCCAGTTGCGTTTCCCGCAGTTGCCTTTCATTCTCGACACGTTCGGTGACATCGGTCTGAACCCCCACGAAGTGAATGACCGTTCCTTCATCATTTTCCACGGGGGAGATCTGGAGGTTGTTCCAGAAGGGGGTTCCGTCTTTGCGATAGTTCAGGATCGTGACGTGACACTCCTGGCGCAGACGGATGGCCTCGCGGAGCTTAAGGCGGGTCCTTTCATCGGTCCCCGGTCCCTGCAGGAAACTGCAGCTTCTTCCAAGAACTTCGTCGGCGCGATAGCCAGTCAGAATTTCAAAGGCGGGATTGGCGTAAATGATCGGCTGATCGGGAGAGCGGGCGTCGGTGATCAGAATTCCGTTCGTCGCAAATTCAATCGCGCGTGTGCGGACTCGCAGGGCCTCCTGGTCGGCCATCTGATCGGTAATGTCAAAGTTGATGCCGATCATCCGTTCCGGGATCCGCTGGGCGTTTAAAACCACGGCTCCACGTCCGTGCAGCCAGCGGTATCCCTTCTCAGGAACGTAGAGACGAAAAATGTGGTTGAACTGGACGCCCGGTTGCATCGCGGACTGGACGGCCCGGTCGAGACCTTCACGATCGTCGCGGTGAACCCGCTCGAAGAACTGCTCGGAAGAGATTTGTCCTCCCTTCAGTCCCAATCCCGTCAGCTGCATTTCCATGGAGTCGAGCCAGAGCAGATTGGTTTTGAGGTTCCAGCTCCAGGTCCCCATTCGTGACGCAAGCAGCGCGCCTCGCAGATGGCCGTCGATAAACTTCGAACGACTCTCCATCAGTCGCTTCGACTCACTTCCCCCGGAGTCGGTGGGGCTCGAGCCTTCAGCAGGAAAGCGAATGGAAAGTGCCTGGGGGATGAGGGGAAGTAACGCCAGAACTGTGGCCCAGCTGGCGATCGCCGTCAGAAACTTGATAATTCCCGACAGCCTGTAAACAGGCCACCAGAAAATGACCGCCTCCAGCAGATGGACAGTTCCGCAGGCGAAGATGAATGTTGCAAACAGCCACCACAATCGGGGAAGTGGGAGGTCGCGGCGCTTCCGCAGGAAATAGATGAAGACGATCGGAATCGCAACATAGGCAGCAAATGTTGCCAGGTCGGAAACGATGTGCAGCCAGCCCCACAACGGTTCATTCTTCCAGCCTGGACCGCAGGCCCAGCGCGGGGGGAAGTCCGCTGTTTCGAAGATGCTTGTGAGCCAGTTCCACATTCCCGCAGCCGTTCCGCACCCACCATTTGATTCACACCGCCGACGGACGACCGACAAGTGATGTTCTCAAGAACAGTCGGTTGACCCCGGACGGAAGCGCACATTCATTGGGCAGCTCCGACGAATTTGGAGTATAGGCAACGCTGGGAGGATTCGCAAAGAATAAGGGGTTTACTTCATCCTGATCATGCGTGTTTTTCCGCACTCCGCAACGAATTTTCCCCGCTGTTGATTGCGAATTCTGCGCGGCTTAGGCAGTTCTCACTCGTTCGGCTTTTGTGCGAGTGACACCCGCAGCCAGCAAGCGGTTTGAAACTCGCAATCTTGCGGTCTCTTACTGAACTTGATTTTCAGTTCATCCTTTCGATTTGCGAGGACTTCAGCATTGCTCCATGAAATAAAAAAGACCCCTGATGCAGATCAGGGGTCTTTCGTCAGTCAGATCTTTCAGAGAGAAATCAGTCGTCGGTCGCATGGCTGCTTGGAGCTGCGACGAAAGTTTCCATCGTTTCAATTCCGCTGAACAGGTACAACCGGCCTTTGTACCAGACGGCATGTTCCAGCGATCCCTCAAGTTGTTCACCTGTCAATGCGAGGTGAATCACGTCACATCCGCCGGCTGCCGGGGCGTACTTGGCCGGCTCTGCCAGGAACTTGCTGCGGGCTTCAGCGGACGAGAGTGAATATTCACGGCCGTTGTGAGACGCAATAAATTCGAAGGAGGAATCGACGAGGTTTCGTTCATCACGCAGCACCACCGGACAGAATCCTTTGAGTCCTTTCAGATCCTTGCGGGCGGCAATCTGGTCCAGCTTGGACCGCTGATCGTCCTGAGCGGGAGGAGCCACTGGCGGGGCAGCGGGAGGTGCCACCCGAGGAGCTTCTGACGAGGCCACTGGCGGAGCAGCGGGGGGATCGATTGGAAGCAGCTTCGGATTGGCCGGTTTGATCTCCATCTCCACGGGGGGAGTGTTGGTCAGCTGTGGAAGTTGATCCGGGATGGTCAGGTCCAGATTGGGAACACCCGGGGCTGGAGGAGGACCTTTGGGTTCATCTGCCTGAGCAGTCTTGATCTCCAGCGTCGGCCTGGGTTTCACGACGGGGGCATCTTCTGATTGAGCCACCTTGGCTGGCTCGATCTTTTCCTCAGCGGGAGGCGGAGGAAGGATCTCGGGAAGAGCCGGAATCTCAGGCGGAGCCTTGGCAACTTCCGTTTCCAGCGAGAGCCCGGTGTACGGTTGATTCATCCCGGCAGCACTCTTGGCGTCGGGCTGAGCCTGTGCGGTCTGAGGTTTGTCGCCGGGGAACAGGTCGGCGAATGGGTCAGATCCCTTAGGAGTCTGCTGAGCCATGACCGGCTCAGACGGTTCTCCTGGGGCAATCTGCGGACCTGCCCCGGGGAGCGGCGCGTTCAGATCGAGCTTTGGCAGATTCGCAGTCTGGACAGGCTCTGGTTGTTTCACAGCCGGAGTTTCGTCGCTCACCATCAGAGCTTTGAGTTCCGGAATGTTCTGCAACTGGACTCCGTTAGGAGCTGCGGGTGGGACGGCCGGGATCTCCGGCTGCGCGACTTGCACAGGGATGGCAGGCGGCGAAGGTGGGATTGCATTTCCCTCGATCGCATTGACGGAGTTGGCAGGCTGGAAGAGTGCCGGCTGTGGCGTCGCGGCACCGTATGTTGGCGGAATCGAAGGAATGTTCGAAGTGGAGACTCCGGGAGCCTGCGGCGGCGGAGTCGGCATGTCGGACGCTTTGGGATAAGACATGCCCGGATCAACGGGAGGTGTATTGGGAGTCTTGCGGAAGATCTTTCCGAGTCGATCCGCAAACGCCGTCTGTCGCTGTCCCCGGGAACCGTTTCCGTTGTTCCCGTTCTGATCGGCCGATTGCCCGAGCTGTTGGGCCTGACGGTAATCGTTGCTGGACAGGGATTCACCGGCGGTCAGAAAGACGGGTTGTCCGGCCTCCTGCAACGGGCGGAACTGGGCGGTATTCTGCGGCAGAAGCTTTGGCTCCGCAGAATTCGTGGCCTGCGGAGCGGCAGAAGTTGCTGCTCCGGGAGATTGCTGGGCGTTGACACAGAGGGTCATGGAACACAAGGCCGCCCCGGTCGCAGTCGCAATCAGATAAGGACGGGTGTTTTCGAAGATGTTTCGATAGAGAGTCATCTCTGATCCTACTCCCGGGATTGAACGATGAGGATGCTGGCCCACGTGTCGGGTCGAGCCCGGTCGCGGGTCGAAAATGGACGACCCGGCCGTGACAATGACTTCTCCGGAACCTGCTGGTCCCGTCGTCATCATCGCCATTCCACGAACGGACGAGGAAACTTCAGTAAATCGCGGTCCGGCCACACACCTGGAATTTCAGGGCGAATTTCCCCAAACTCCGGCTGCCAGGAGGTCCTGGCAGGGGTTGAGACTCTGGACAAGGGACTACAGCCGTTACAATTGGCTGCATTGGAAATATCGGTCTGGCCATTAAGATGCCGTGACGACGCTTACGCTGATCGCAATTGATTCGATCCGAAGATCGAGTGAATGCGGCACAGCCGAAAACATCCGAAAACTTTTGGTAAATCGCCCAGGTTCACATGAACGCCATCCCCCCCGCCGCTCCAGGGCAACCCATTTCGGTTGTGCTCGTCCAGCCAAGAAGACGCTGGCTTTTCGCTCTGGTCTTCATGCTCCTGGTCGGTTCGGTTCTCGTGAATCTGCTGTTGAGCGTTCTGTGTGCCAGCTACTTCGCAGAGATCGAGCCTCCCAACGAGAAGTTTCACTCCGGCGACAAGCTTGCCACTGCCAAGATTGCCCGTCTGGTGACGGACTTCACAATCATGCCGCCGCACACCAAACGCCTGATTGACACCATCAAGCATGTGGCGAAGCAGGATGACGTGAAAGGGGCACTGCTGATCATCGACAGCCCCGGAGGACTCGTTTCCGACAGTCACGAAATCTACCACGAGTTGATCAAGCTCTCGCAGAAGAAGCCGGTCTTCGTTTCCATGAAAGGAATCGCAGCTTCGGGAGGTTATTACATCGCGATGGGAGCTGGCCCCGGAGCCCCGGTGTATGCCGAACCGACCACCTGGACCGGCTCCATTGGCGTGATCATGCCGCGCTATGACGCCAGTGAGCTGGCCAAGAAAGTCGGCATCGCTTCGGATTCACTGGTCACCGGGCCGCTGAAAGAAACACTCAATCCTCTCAAGCCGATGACGGAAGAGGAGAAGAAGGTCTGGGATGTGATTCTCGACGACTCTTTCAAGCGGTTCCTGAAAGTGATCGATGACAGTCGCGAAAATCTCGACATGGAGCAGGTCCGAGCCCTGGCAACCGGACAGGTCTACACCGCTGATCAGGCTGTCGAGAACGGACTGGTCGACAAGATTGGCTACGAAGAAGACGTGCTCGAAGCGCTGAAGTCCAAACTCGGACTCAAAGACGTTCGGGTCGTCGACTACAGCTATCCGAAGAGTCTTTCAGAATCGTTGCTGGGTGCGTCCGCTCGGGTCTCGACTCCCGATCCGGTTTCGCGTCTGCTGGATGCAAGTGTTCCGCGGGCGATGTACTTCTTTGGATGGCCCGCCGGGATGTCGAACCGGGACTATTAAAAAAGAGGTCAGAGGTGAGGGGGCAGAGGTCAGACGACTCTCTGTGAGCTTCTGCCTCTTGCGTCATGCGACGATCTCTGCTGTCCCCCGACCTCTTTTCCCTGTCCCCTCGTTTTCATGTTTGGTTTGCTCAATCTCAATAAGCCCGCGGGGGTGACTTCGCGGGATGTGGTTTCACGGGTCGCCCGGATTGTCGGTCGAAAAGTGAAAGTCGGCCACGCAGGAACATTGGATCCTCTGGCGACTGGAGTTCTGGTCGTTTGCCTGGGACCAGCCACGCGACTGGTGTCGCTCATTCACGATCACCAGAAGAGCTACGAGGCAGAGTTCCTTTTCGGCTTTCGCAGCGAAACAGATGATGTCGACGGCACGCTCCAGCCGGTCGAGGTGCCGGCTTCGCTGACGGCGGAGACCCTGCAGGCCGCCCTTCCGACGTTCATGGGCAAGATTCAGCAGGTGCCGCCTGCCTTCTCCGCAGTGAAAATTGACGGCAAACGTGCCTACAAGGCTGCCCGTCAGGGAGAGACCTTTGAGCTCTCTGCCCGCGAAGTGCTTGTTTCGCGGCTGGAACTGAAATCGTTCGGATGGGAAAATATCGAAGTCAACGGCTGTGATGCGGCCCCCGTCCTCCGCTTCGCACTCTCCATCGACTGTGGAACCGGCACCTACATTCGCTCGATCGGTCGCGATCTCGGTCGGCTCCTGGGGACCGAAGCAGTCATGTCCCGGCTGGTGAGAACTCAGGTCGGGCCGTTCCCGGTGTCCGAGGCGATCGATCCCCGGTCGCTGGATCTGACCAGCATCAAGGAACATCTGATTTCTCCGCTGGCCATGCTGGAACATCTTCGAAGATTCTCAGTCACTCCTCAGGAGTCTCAGTTACTTGGATTCGGTCAGACACTCCCCTGGCCGGCCGGACTGGCGACCGCACAGGAGCCGGGAGAAACTTTCGCGGTGACAGATTCACAGAACCAGCTGGTGGCGATCGCCGTCGAGCGAGAAGGGCGGGTTGCTCCGCAGCTGGTCTTCCGCATGCAAGATTGAGTCCCGTTGATATACTGGCGTCTCGGGTCAGCAGTGCAGGGAAGAGTGATGTCATTCCAGCTGATCAACGGCATTGACCAACGGGCGGGCTCATGCGGGATCTTGACGGTTCGAAAACGAACGACGCGTCTATCGACCAGGAATCGCTGGCACTTCTGCAGCTGAACCTGACATCAGGGCTGGGGCCCCGACTGCAGTCGCTGTTGTTGAATCATTTCGGGGATGCACAGTCAGTCTTCGCAGCCTCCGGAACAGAGCTGCTCCGGGTCGACGGGATCGGCCCGAAGGTTTCAGCTGCGATCACAAAAGGACGCGAATTCAAAGAGGCGCAGGCGGAATGGGAACGCTGTTGTGCGACGGGGACTCAGCTGCTCTTCAGGACGTCGCCGCAGTATCCCGCTTCGCTTCGCGAGACGCACGACCCTCCTCCGGTGCTCTACATTCGTGGTGATCTGAAAGAGCAGGATCTGCTCGCAGTGGGCATCGTCGGAGCCCGGCAATGCACTCACTACGGAAGGACGCAGGCACACCGCTTCGCCAGTCAACTTGCACAGGCGGGAGTCACGGTCGTGAGCGGATTGGCGCGGGGCATCGATGCCGCTGCTCATCGAGGAGCCCTTGAAGGCCAAGGCAGAACTCTGGCGGTCTGTGCACCGGGGCTCGCGCATATCTATCCTCCCGAACACAAAGGACTGGCTGAGGAGATCACCCACAGTGGGGCACTCATGACGGAGTCCCCGTTGAACAGAACCGCTCTGCGGGGTCTCTTTCCTCAGCGGAACCGCATCATCGCGGGACTGTCTCTGGGAGTTCTGATTGTCGAGGCCACCCGCAACAGCGGAGCCCTGCACACAGCTCGCCATGCGATGGAGCAGGGGCGGGATGTGTTCGCACTGCCGGGGCGAATCGACAGTCCAGCCAGTGAAGGTTGCCATGACCTGATTCGGGATGGAGCGATGCTCGTCCGCTCCGTGGATGACTTGCTGGAAGCACTCGGGCCGAGCATTAAGCCCGTTCCTGTCAACTCACAGCAGGTGGTCGCGGTGGCGCGCGAGTTGAACCTCAATGAGCAGGAGCGGGCGGTGCTGAATCTAATCGATTTTGCTCCGACAGCGATCGACGCTGTGCTGGCCCAGGCGGGGATGGAATTTTCCCGGGCCCTGTCGACGCTGACTGTTCTGGAGATGCGTCGACTCGTTCGCAGACTGCCGGGAAGCTATGTTGAACGGGTGACGGGGTAAGGTTGAAGGTCGCTAGGGGCCTCAACTGTGATTCGGCAGGGAGCGGTTCGTGAGTCTGTCTCAGAGAGTCGGCAATGTGCAGCGGACGGTCATGAATCTGGCCCGTCGGCGGAAGTTTCATCGTCGCACGTCCCCCGGTGCTCCCCCCGGCACGCTCGTCTCCGATAAGACCAAGCAGCACACCCATTTCCGGATGATGCTCTACGGCGACGGAACTTTCGTGGAGCAGCCGCTGGATTCGGTTGCCCAGATCCCGCAGCCTGGTCCCAATCAGGTCTTGTGGCTGGACGTCGCAGGACTGGCAGATGCAGACGTGATCGAAGCGATCGGTCAGCGTTTTGGATTACATCCCCTCGCACTCGAAGACGTTCTCCACATTCATCAGCGAGCCAAGACCGAAGAGTACAACGATCATCTCTTCATTGTCGCCCGCATGCTCTACGAGAATCAGCCGCTCGAATCCGAGCAGGTCAGTCTGTTTCTGGGAAGTAACTTCGTCGTCACGTTTCAGGAAGATCCCGGAGACTGTTTCGATTCCCTGCGAGTCCGCATTCGCCAGAAGGCCCGCATTCAAAGTCGCGGAGCCGACTATCTGGCATATGGAATCCTCGACGCCATTATCGATGCCTACTTCCCGCGACTCGAAAAGATCGGGAGTCAGCTGGATGAAATCGATGAAGCCATGACGACCGATCAAGGACGGGCCTATCTCGGTCGCCTGCACGACATCCGCCGCGAACTGATTCTGCTCAAGAAGCTGCTCTGGCAACATCGCGATTCACTCAGTTCGATGCTGCGACTGGAGAACGAGCTGATCTCACCCGAAACGCACATCTACCTTCGCGACTGTCTGGATCACGTTGTCCAGCTGATGGACGTTTCCGAAACCGACCGTGAATCGTGTCTGGGGCTGCAGGAACTTTATCTGGCGGAATTGAGTCAGCGGACCAACGATATCATGCGGCTGCTCACGCTGCTGTCGACCTTCTTCATGCCGATGACCCTGATTGCCGGGATCTACGGGATGAATTTCAACCCGGAAGCCTCTCCGTGGAATATGCCGGAATTGAACTGGTACTACGGCTATCCTTTTTCCCTCGCACTGATGGCGGCGGTCGGCGGGGTGCTGATGGCCCTGTTCTGGACAAGAGGCTGGTTTCAGCGATAGGAGAATTCTGCTCGCGAGGAAATCTCAAAAACGGACTTTCATTCAGCTGGAATGCCGTGAAGGTGTCTGTCGGCCAAGCACGACTCCCCGCCATGTAAATCGCTGGCCCGGATGCGGTTTTCCGTCTTCCAGGATCAGGCTGAGAAGTGCGGCTGTCAAAATCGTCGATACACAGGGGACGGCAATCGCAAGAAGGATCGTGGGACCTGCGGAGAGTCCGAAGATCTCTTTGCCCCAACTCCAGAGAATTGCGATGCACACCCCGGCAGCGACAGCGGCCAGAACAGATCGACTCGAGCAGCGAGGGAGAAACATTCCGATCATGAACGTGGCAGCGAGCGGACCAATAAACAGGTTGAAGAATCGCGGCATCAGGTCAATGAGTGTCAGTCCACCGTGACTGGCGAGATTGGCAATCAGAATCGCATTCATAGAAACCGCGATGGCGATAATGATGCTGAGAATGCGCACAAAACGAAGAGATGTCGCACCGTTCGTTTCTGTGTTCCGCCGGGGAAGCAGGTCTGTTGTCACGACGGCGGTCACGGAGTTCACGCCCGCCTCGAGAGTCTGAATGGCATCGCAGAGAAATGCCGAAATGACCAGCCCCGCGCAGCCGGGAGGAAGCTGGCTGCTCAGAAAATGAGGAAACAGCCTGTCCGCGGAATTCGCCAACGTCCACCCCTGGGGGAGTCGTTCGGGGTGTCCGAGGTAGAAGACGAGCAGGGCGAAGCCGCAGATCGTCAGGAGTGAGACCATCAGCAGGTCGGTTCCGATACTGATCAGGTAACTCCGCTGGGCGGCCCGCAGCGTGGGGGTCGAAAAGTACCGCTGCAGGACCACCTGATCGGACCCATGCGTGCAGATATCCCAGAAGAACCGGTTGATCATCGCGGTGATGATCGTCACGCGGACGGTCAGGTCCCAGCTGAAGAGCGGTGGAGTGGTATGTGACGATTGCTCGACCGCCACGGTTCGCCACCAATGCAGCGGGCCGGTTCCTTCCGCTGTCATCACCGCCGAGATCACCATCAGCGTTCCCGCCAGGAGCAGCAGGCACTGCAGCACGTCGGTCCAGATCATCGCCTGAATTCCGCCAATCGAAGTATAAACCGCCGCGACGACCCCGACGACGAGGATCCACCAGTACAGGTCGGGGCCCGGGAGAAACGTCAGGTCAGGCCCTTTCACTCGATCCAATGCCATGGAAGCAGCGAACACAACCATGCTCATCCAGCCCAGACGCAAGAGAAGGAACAGACTGGCTCCAATGGCGCGAATGGAGTAGCTGAAGCGGAGTTCCAGATACTCATAAGCGCTGGTGAGACCCAGACGCATGTAGAAAGGGATCCAGAGTCTGGTGATCACCAGAGCAGACAAGGGAATGGCGAGGTATCCGGAGAAGAGCCCGATGCCGTGCTTGATGACTTCACCGGGAGTTCCAAGATAGGTGAGTGTCGAGAACAGCGTGGCCAGGATACTCAGACCGACCGCGAACCAGGGAACGTTTCGGCCGCCGACAAAAAAGTCGTCGGTGGAATGCTGCTTCCTGCCAAACCATAACGCGATGCCGAATGTCACCAGCAGGTACGCGGCGATCGCAATGAAATCGAATCCCTTCAGCCCTGATTCGACCGGCAGTCCGGTATCCGGCATTGTCTTCAAAACCTTTCGTTCGGAATCTCAGGCAGCTTCCAGTCGTCGCGCGGGGAGTTCAGTTCCTCACGCCGGAAGCGTAACCGTTCTGGTCCGCTGAACCGGAGATCATCGGACCGAATGTGAAGCCCAGCTGGCTGTAGTCCCGCTGCATCCGTTCCAGACCTTGCTTCAAAAGAATGAGATCGGAAGTGTGAGAAAGGAATGTTGCTCCCATCGACATCAGCCGTTCAGCGTGAGCCGGATTGAAACTGGGAGTTCCCCATGCTTTTCCATGACGTCGGGCTGCTGCAGCGACCGCTTCAATCGCTTCCCAGATGCTGGGGTGATTGAACTGACCGGGAATGCCGTTGAGGACGGAAAAATCTCCGACACCGAAGAACAGAACGTCAATCCCGTTGACCGCTGCGATCGCGTCTGCGTTGCGAACCGCCTGGTTATCTTCGAGCTGCGCGATCAGAAAGGTTTCCTTGTTCGCCTGTTCGACATAGGCAGCCATGTCTTCCATGCAGTAAGGCATATCGCCGTTGCCGCCATCGAAACCCCGTGTTCCCATCGGAGCAAATTTGCCCCAGCGGACCAGCTCTCGGGCTTCATCGGCACTTTCACAACGGGGGTACATGATGCCGTGTGCCCCCGCTTCCAGCAGGCGGGCCATTCGCATGAATTCCCCCTTGGCAGGCCGGGCGACAACATCGGACTGCCCAACGCGCGCTGCCCGGATCAACTGTGAAGCGGTCTCAACGGAAGTTGCATGATGTTCCAGATCGAGCCAGAGTCCATCGAACCCCAGCAGGCTGGCCAGCTCATAAACAGAGGGGTCGTAGAAATGGAGAGCAGTAATCAGCACCGGCTCCTGATGAGCCAGTTTGGCTTTAATTCGGCTGGGACGCATGAATCCGTTTCGTGTGAGATCGTTGAACAGAAGGGGGACGTTTGCGAAAAGTTTCACATCACGTCCCGCAGGAGAGAGAGCTACCAGTCTTCGGGGAAATCGACAAAGTATCCGGTGATCCGCTTGGATTCCGGGCGGATTTCATAATCGACGATGAGACGCTGATGGGGACCCGTGGGAGCAGAAACAGCGTAGCTGCCGTCGGGAATCTGTGACTCGTCTGCGTTGTAGCGATAGCAGGCCAGTTGATGCTCCACATCCCAGTTCAGAAGTGCGGGGTCGCTGGACTTCGCGGCCGAAACGGAAATTCTCCGGCGGTCCGGATAGATCACAGTCGGTTTGTCATTCTGCAGGAAGATGTTTGCGGGAGCGTGAGCCACTTTCACATGCAGGTTCGTCTGTTCCGGCACTTCCCACGTTCGCCCGCCGTCCCGACTTTCGGTTTTGAACTGATACGTATTGAAAGGCTTGCGGTGTGCGTTTCGCATGATGCCGACGAGACGCCCAGGTTCAACTTCCTGCACATCCCATTCGTCACCTGTGAAGACGGGGGAGTCAGGAACGCGAACCGCTTCCCAGGTCTGGCCATCATCTTTGGAAATGCCAGCAACGGCCCCCAGATTCGGAGCGATGTACATGGGCCAGATCAATGTCCCGTCAGCCATGACGTGCACGGCGGAACGTGTTTGAGTGTTGGGAAGCGGTCCTGATTGTGGTTCACTCCACGACTTCCCGCCATCCGAAGAACGGACAAATTTGGCCTGAGAGACCGTCTTCCAAGGATCGACCGAGACCTGCAGATACGTGTTGTAGGTCACCAGCAGATCGTGATTGGGAAGCTCCGTGATGGCCACGTTCCGGTCGTCGACGCCCGGATCATCCACAACCACGGCAGCCTCACTCCAGGTTTTTCCATGGTCTGTACTCTTCACCATCATCGCTTTGCCGGATGCGGAGAATCCATGCTCGGTTCCTTCTCGGAAGACACAATACAGCGTTCCATCCGCTGCAGCGGTGATCCAAGGCCAGCCGGGATACGTTCCTTCGTAAAGAACAACGTCTGGTTCTGATTTCGACCCCAGCTTGGCAGAGGGGGCCTCACCAAAGACGCTGGATCCGAGAAACAATACGGCTGCGCAGCCAAGTATCAGGGAGGTGGGTTCGCGAGTGTGTTTCATGGGGGGAGTCGGTGTTCGAAAAGAATGGATCTGATGAGTCGATGGTGACCGTTTCTTTATCATTCCAGCGTGAATTGGAAGTCATTGACGCCAGATTGGACCTTGGCGGACAGGCCGCTGCTGGAACCATTTCTGTATTTCTCGGGGATCTTGACTGAGGGGGACGCTGTCTCTGATGACATCTCGTGTGGCGCGGGAGCGGGTGGAGGAGTCACGACGACTTGGAATTCGCCGGGATCAAATGGTTGATCGAAGTGAAATCGTCCTTCGGTGACCAACGCCGACGCAGAGACCCCTTTTGAGGGATTCTCGAAAATCACGACCCCCCGGCTGAGAGGGGAGCCCTTCAGCTGCACCGTCCCTTCCACTCGACCGGCGGTCTGGCCTCCCCCTTTTCCACAGGCTGCAAGCAGCAGGCAGAGCAGGCCCGCTACGAACGGCTGAGATCGCATTCTGAAAGGCTCTTTCATAAGAAATCCGCAAAGAACGATCGAATCTTGCCAGGGGTGACGTTGTATTGATCCCGACGAGTCAGTACTCACCGACGACCTGCCCATCATCCATTGAAGCGAGTCGACGGAGGGTCTCCATGTCGATGTTCTCGGAAATGAAGTGGACGCTGCCGTCTCCGAAGAGGGACTGGATCCCTCCGACGTGATGAGAATTCAGGATCGTATTTGTCTCATAGGACTGGGAGCTGAACCCCACAGTGGGCGAGTTCGAATTCGGGCGATAACGGACGACTGTCAGCCCGTTGTGATAGAAGTTCGGCGACCCGGTTGTGGGCAACGTGGCGACTGTTGATCCTGCCCCCGTCGGGTATTCTCCACCGCCCGCCCATCCTCCGAAGTAATTGGACGAGATGACTTCGGTACCAACCCTTCCGGACTGCTCTGCTACGACCATCACATTCGAGGTTCCGTCCGTGAGGTCTCTGAGTTTGGTCACCTGATTCGGACGAAGCGGTCCGTTGTCACAGACCGTACCTCGCAATGAGGATTTGCATGTTCCGGGACGGCCTGCCGGGTCCGCATCCGCACCGGAAATTCCGACGTACTGAATGATCATCACTTTATTCGAAGTGTTGGTCGGAGTCCCGGACCCTGTCGGGGCGACGAAGGGACCCACCGTGCTCGAGGGACATAGGTAAACGGGTAACGAGAGACTCCCCAAAGCGGTGTTGAATCCCGGGCAGGTCGGGAAAAACGTGTTCTGAAAGCTGATCGAATTCGTCAGATTTCCCTGATCCAGCTGCGGCAGAATGGCAGCTCGCCAGTTGATCCCTTGAGCACTGGCGTTGCAGCCGGTACGTGCCGTGCCGACTCTCGCTCCGATCGGAAGTGTGCTGTAAACATCCAGATAATTGTGAATTGCCAGGCCGATCTGTTTCAGGTTGTTTTTGCATTGAGTACGGCGGGCGGCTTCCCGGGCTTGCTGGACGGCCGGCAGCAGGAGGGCGATGAGGACCGCGATAATCGCGATCACAACCAAGAGTTCAATGAGCGTAAAGCCCATTCTTTTCACACGTTTCATGAGAGCTCCTGACACCTCAATAAGTAATGATGGACATGAAGCAGTCTGTTCCCGAACGGGAATCGATGGATTCAACCGGCGGGTCGCGCCGGAATAGTGCATGGGGCCCCTAAAGACTCTCTGTGGCTGAATCGGAGAATGTGCTGCGAATCAGAATGCGGGCACCTCGGATGTGATTCAGCATCCGTTCGCGGGCTAATTCAGGGTCACGGGCCTCGAGGGCTTCGACAATTCCTTCGTGTTCGCAGGCGATCACCAGCGGACTGTTTTCGTGGTCTTCTCCGTTCTCATAGACCAACCCGGGGCTGACCTGTCCGATCAGTCGAAGCGTGGATACGAGGTTGGTCAGGATTTCATTCCCCGAAGCTCGCAGGATTGTTCCATGGAACACCAGCTCTTCGCGGATCGTCTGGCAGCGATGCAGCCACGCTGTCGCCGGGTTCCCGTCCCAGCGCTGTTCACTTTTCAGGGCTTGGTAGCGGCTGCAGGACTCGCGAAGAATCTGCAGGTCATCCGCGGTGATTCGCTCGGCGGCACAGGCAGCAGCGTGTGGTTCCAGGAGCTCGCGGATGTCACACAAGTCTGAAAACTCTTTTTCCGAGAGCTCTCGAACATAGGTCCCGCTGCGGGGACGACTCTCGGTGATGCGTTCGCGATCAAGCTGTGCGAGGGCCTGCTGAACCAAAGCGGAACTGACTCCGATTTCCTCTGCCAGCTTGCGACGGGACAACGACTGTCCCGGGCGAATCATGCCCATTTCGATCTGCTGTCGAATGTACAGGTACGCTTTGTCGAGTTGCGATGCGGAGGACATGCGGGGGCAATTCAATCTCGAGCGGCGGTGGGTCACGACTTTCCACTGTGGATATCCAGATTGGATGACATCAATATATTCTTAACCATCGTTCGTTGCAAGAACATTTCTCGAAGAATTCCAGCAGCGCCTGGAAGTTTTCCGCAACGGCCCGGGCGCCCGTCCATAAAATGCGATTTGGTCGAGAGTTGCAGAAGGTAAATGGAAGGCGGACGAGAATCTGTCGCTGCAGAGCTGGTTCTCAGGAGAACCTTCAAGTTCCGGGGAACATCTTCCGATTCAAATTGGCCGGAGCATCAGACTCGTGGGAAAATCTGGGTTGATCTTCCACGAAAATTGAAATACTTTACGTAGCCCAACACGATTCCTCGATAGCTCAGTCGGTAGAGCGTCGGACTGTTAATCCGCAGGTCCCAGGTTCGAGCCCTGGTCGAGGAGCTTCCTTTCTTCCCGCCGCATAAATCATGCGGCGGGAAGAGTTCTTCTGACCGGTGAGTGTCGGATTATGCACAGGGGCTGCAATAGCGACTTGGATCGCTTTTCGCCTGCCACCTCGATTCATTTGTTCGAGGCCGCGCTCCCTCTGTTACTGCTGATCTGCAGCTGCTCCGCTGAAAATCCTGCTACCGCTCCTCTCGCTGACGAGTCTCTGAAGCAACCCGCAGTTTCCCTGGAGTCGCAGCTCCAGGATGAGGCGTCCAGTTCTGGGTGGGTCTTATACGAGATTGATGGTCGCGACGGCGACTGGCAGCACAGATACGTCAGGATCATTCTGCCTGACCCATCCAACAAGGATCAGGTCGTCAGGGTGATGTCTAAGATTTTCGAGCTCACCTCGGCTGAGATGCGTCAAACGGAGCCCGATGCTGGCTTCAGACGAGTTGGCATTCAGGTCTTCGATTCGAAAGAGACTGCCCTCCCGTTCGGAGGCACTTACCTCGCACATCTTTTAGTGGGCCCGAATGACGAAGCCACGGAGTTCGATCCATCAAAAATCGAATGGAATTGGAGAGATCCAGCAACTCGCCCTTCTGAATCCGAGCGGCAGTTGATGCATGAGTACAGAATGAGCGTGAGGGCTGCTGCCGTCGAAGCGGATCGTCCATTTGTCAATGACGCTGGAGTGCCGGTCATTCCAAGGTCCGAGTGGACCACTGTTGAACGCCGCCAGAAAGAGCTTAAGCAGCAGTTCCTTGTCTCGCTTGCAAGGTCTCATCAGATCCCGCTCGAAGGCCTTTGCTCACGGCTGGCTCGCGTAGCCCTCTGGGAAGAGGGGCGGAATTCTTCTGACCCCGCCCTGCTCGCGACTTATGCAGCAACTTTTTTGCCTGAATCTGATGACGGCAGCGAAACCAGTGCGATACAATAGGAGACCATGGAAGTGATACTACATAAAAACTTCAAGACCAATGTTCGTCTCGCTATTGACTGGCTCGAGATAAATCAGAGCGAGCTCGCGAGGCGTCTGAACGTTAGCGCTCAGCTTGTCTCTGAGTACCTTCGCACAAACAAATGTCCGAGTCTGGACATGGTCGAACGGTTCGCGACGGCGCTGCATGTCACTGATCCCTGGGATCTGTTGTCTCCCTCGTTCTCGATCGTCTGTCTCAATCTCGCGGAGATGGAACACGTCGAAAGTGGAATTTAAAGCTATCGCTTGACAATCAAGCGATAGCTTGTAAACTCGCCGACGTTCAGCAATGAACGGCCGGCGCTTTCTTTTTCGTGACTCACACGCCGGCCTCCTTTCTCAGGAGGTCCACGATGCGAAGATTGGTCATCCCCCTGGCGGCGGCGACATTGTTCGCCAGCCCCCTCAAAGCTGAAGACGTCATCGATCTGCGTCCGACCGCAGCTCACCGTGAACAGCGACTACTGCTCTCCGCAGTTGCTCCAGTGCGGATCCTCTCGACATCAAAGCTGTTGGCAGATGGTCGCGATCTGTACGAGCTGAGGTTCCCGTCCAGTGCCGCTCAGTCTGCTTTTGTGGATGGCTGGTGCGGGATGTTTGAGCCTGCCGATCGCGAGATCGCACAGCGAAATCTCGCCCCGGCGCGTGAATGGCAGGAAGGTCGTCTGCTCGTTGACGGCCGGGCCTTCCGGCAAATCGGACCGCACCTGATCGTGAGCCTCCTGGCTCAGGGTTTCTCAGTCGAGGTTGATGCCACAGTGCTGCGGTCACTGGATCGCAAATCCTCCCATCAGGGAGCACTCCTGCAAACGTCGCAACAGGCAGAATCAATCTGACCCCTTGAACTCATAGGTGTTTCCCCGGCGAGTGAATCCGGAGAAAAAACACTCATTCACAAATTGACACAAGTGCGGGAGTGGCGGGCATGATGTTGCGAAAAAGACAGGTGTCTGAAATCAGCCGCGGGACGGCTGATCCGGGACGCGGCACGGGGCCGCAAATGATGACATCAGTACTGCGAGTGCGGAGGACGTCGAAGGATCGCCGCGCTGTGCAGTTTGTCCGATCAGTATTGCCGTTCCATGTCTGCCATCTCTCTCGATTGCAAACTTGTTCTCGACTCTTCGCAGCTCTCTGCTATTCAATCACCGCTCTTGCGATTGGGGGCAGTGCCAATGCCTCAGCTCCCACTTACGTTTCCGTGCGATCGTTCGGCTATCCGGATTTGGGAACCGATCGATGTTGTCGAGGAGATTCCGGAGGCAACGCCAGCCGCTTCTCCACCACGGGCTGCCGTTGCACATACGATCGAGTCAGTCTGGCGAGGGTTTCGGCTGCCGGAAATGCAGCGAAATTCGCCATCGACGCTCTCGGAATATCAAACACACATCAACCGCTGGCACGAATTCTGGGACACCAGGAGTGGGGCTGTGCGAGTGGCGGACGCTGGGGTGGAGTGTCGGATTGCTTATCCGACACTCACTCAAATCACGCGTTCTGCGCTGTTGGAGTGGCGGACCTGGCTCTCGGAGACACTCACTCCGATTACAAATCGCACGCTGAACAAGCACGTTGGATCGATCCAGGCGATCGGCGAAACCGCCGTCAAGCACGAGTTGATCGGGGCCTTCCCGAAGCTGGATCCGCTCCCCATCACAAAGGCAGCCCGGAAACTCCACCTGTCCCACAAGGAGGCGGTGGAGCTGAAGAAGGCCTGTCGGGTCGCAACGTGGCCGAACAAGATGCCGTTCCCAGCTCCTCTGTATTGGGAAGCATTACTCGTCGGGTTTTGTTGTTACGGGTTTCGAACTCAGGAGCAGGTCCGGAATCTGAAGCGAATGGAAACGCTCGAGTGGGAAGGGATCCGGGACGACGTGGAGACACCGCATCCGGACGGCAAGGCCGTGAACGACCTGGGCTGGATCATCTATGTGCCGCAGAAGCAGAAGAACAAGAAACCGGAACCGCTGGTACTCCCGATGATCTCCGCTTACCGGAAGCATCTCGATGCGATTCGCCCGCCAGACGCCAAGGGGCCAGTCTTTCCGTTTCCTCTTTGCAATCGATCGTTCTACAAGCAGTGGAAGGAGATTCTCGAAGCTGCTGGGGTGAAGCCGAAACCGGGACTCGATGGCGATCGACCAGAGTACGAGATCAAGCACATGAGGAAGACCGCGACGAAGTGGATCAACGATCACGGCTCCTCGCTGGGAATGCCTGGCATCGGAGACTCGATCACAGGACATGCGGACGATCGGTCGCCGGATCGGGAAGTGCAGAGCAGGGTCACGCAACAGCATTACGATTTCAACGAGGACCGAGTTCTAAAAGTGCTTTCGTCGTTGCCGCTCCCTCCGGAGTTTCAGGCTCCGCTCTTCGATGCTCCCCGTCAGAAGATGCTGTTCTAAGCTTTCCTGTCAGTTCTCCACTGAGCCGGCCCGCAGGTGCGGGAACTGACAGTTCTTTGTCCCCCCTGGGGAGGGAAGGCCCCAGGGGGTTTCTCACACCGAGTGCAACGCGCGGGGTCTGGCCCGTCTCTGCGCGTGCAACTGAGGGCGCGGCTGCTGTCATCGGCCCGCACGTGCAGCCGCGCCCCTCATCTTATTTTCGTGTGCGTTCCCCCTGTGGGGCGGGGAAGTGTTGACCGGCTGCCGTTCCGCTGAGTGAGGGTGTTCCTCGCTCTGACTTTCAGGGGGGTGTCGGCGAATGCGAACGGCAGCCGGTTTGTTTTCTGAGGGGTAAAGGCATCATGACTCAGGCAACCAAGATTATGGCAAACCAGATGCTCTCTGATGCCGTCGCCTGGGCGAATGATCCGGACCAGAAGCCTTGCACGATCGCTTTCACGCGTCCGCAGCTGTTTGCGCTGCTGACAGCCCTGCATGTCTCCGGTGTTTCGGAGCGACTGCCCACGCAATTCAAGGTGACGCTGCAATCCGTTCAGAAATCACTTCAGACGTTTGTCCCCGAGGACGTCGCCCTGGTAGCAGCGGCCTCCGCTGTTGGTGATGCGTTGTAGTTCGTGCAATTCGGTTTTGAATCAGGATCAACAAAGGAGGTGTGATGTGTCGAAGGACTTGAAACTGGCCAATCTGGCTGACTACGACGGCGGATCTGTTCAGGTGATGTTTGATCAGGCACTTCGCCGAATCCTGAACGATCTGGACGATCGGCCCGCGCTGAAAAAGGCTCGCAAACTCACGCTCGAAATGACGTTCGAGCCACGTTGCAGTGACCGCGACCTGGACACGATCGTCGCCAAAGTTCGGATCAAAGACAACATTCCGAACAAAGAGGCTCGGGAGTGTGTGCTGGTCCCGGCAATGCAACGCGGGTTCATCCAGTTCGATCCCAGCTCTGCGATCACCCGCACTGCTCCAGGGCAAAACGAGTTTGATTTCGCTGGGGAGGAAGAGGCGGAGTAATTCCCGCAGTCGGATTCGGTTTTGTTGGTCTCCACTTTCAAAGTTTGTTTTAAATGGAGTTACTCATGATTTCAGATGCTATCGACAAGCTGGCGATGCTGACTCGCAATGCGGATCACCCAAAGGTGATTCCGGAGCTGAGCGACAATGATCGTGTCGCCCTCTACGTTCCAGGAAAAAAGGACATCGATTTTCAAACCAAATCACCGACACCGCGATTGCATCAGGTTGGAACCTTGTCCAGCCTGGTGGAAGCGGCCAAGTTGTTCGGAGTGACTGAACGATATTCAATCTGGGTTTCCATGTCGCAGATCGTCGTGGTGCTCGATCACGACAATGCAAGCCGACGTGATTCCCGGGTCACGATGAAGCTGGAACCTCATGTCGCGTTCTCGAAGCTCGAGAAATCCGGATGGAAGTGTCAGCAGGAGATTGTGGACTTTCTTCGTCACGATCTCTGTGATTGCACAATCGATCCCCCGCAAACGCTGGATGCGCTGAAGAGTTTGAAGTTTGCTTCCCAGGCGGAAACAACGGGAAAGATCTCCGCAACGACGGCTGGCATGGGAAAAAGCGTTGCCGCTCAAGTGACCGGAGAGACAGCGTTACCAGAAACTGTCTCGTTTGAATTTCATCCTTTCCCCGCATTCAGTGAGGAAGTGGATGTCAACGTCATCGTGATGTGTACGCTCTTTTCGAATCCGATGGAGGAAGTTCTCAAGATCGAGCCGCATCCGGGACAACTCGATGAAGCGAAGCAAATGGCACAACTCGCAATCGTCGCAACCCTGAAGCAGAGCTTCGAAGAAACACCGATCTTTGTCGGCGTCCCTTAACGCTGACTTGGCTGCCTTCTCGCAGTGGGCGGGGCCAGCGTCCTACCGAGGACTCTGGAGAGCGGGTTCGAATCCCGTGGTGGCCATTGTTTCCGATATGGATCGGAAACCTATCAATTCTTCCGGCATGCTGTCGGCCAGGAGCAGGAGTACACGGAATGTTAACGCTATCACGCAAGCGGGGTGAGCGCATCATGATCGGGGATTCGATCGTGATCCGAATCCAGGAGGTTCGTGGAGATAAGGTGCGAATCGGCATTGAAGCTCCAAAGAACATCGCAATTTATCGCGAGGAGATTTACTCCGCGCTGAAGGATTTACAAAGCAAGGAAGACGCCGAGGCGACATCCTCAGCAGCATAACTTCGTCAGGGATGATGAATGCGATCTGCACGACGCACACGCAGAAAGCGGGAATCGCTTCCCGGCCAAACGCCTATTGATTGGGATCGCGGTGCACAACTGCGAGCCCTCAACAGTTACCCATTGCCCAACCGTCTGGTGGGATTGGGGCAGCCCGTCGCGAGACGAACTTTGATGTCCATACTTCGAGTCATTGACGATCATCAGCGAGAGCAGGAGACCGCCTGGCCCTCTCTCGACACGATTGCGGATTGCGCACGCGTCTGCGTGAAAACTGTCCGCCGTGCGATCGACTGCCTCGAGAACCAGCTTCGGATCATTACCGTCTGGAATGACACCGATGGAAAAGGACATCCCAGGCTGCAGCTGTCGATCAACTGGCAGGTGATCTTCGGTGACCGCCCGGCACCAGATCAGCAACGCCGGAAACGACGCGGAGGAGGCAGACGCACAATCCCAGTGGACAGTGGGTCCATCCCAGTGGACAGTGGGTCCATCCCAGTGGACAGTGGGTCCATCCCACTATATATGAAACGCCCATTGAATCGCACAGAGGAACCGCTCCCCCTACATCCCCCAAATTGGAGTGAGGTGGAGGAGGAGCTTGTGAAGCTGGGAGTTGATCGTTTTGACCTTGCGGTGGACGTCGCTCGAAAGCATGTAACTCCCGACCATGCGATGCGAATTTGCCGGTTTTTTAGCGAACATTCTGCGGCACAGAATTGGACTCCCTTTCAGCTCTACAAGCGATTGCGAAAGGCGCGTAGCAGCTTCGCTCCAGAGGAATGTTGGCCTCTTGTCGCACCTTCCGCGGATGATGGCGAGTCCCCAACAGACTTCGAAACTCAGGTTGGCGATACGCTGAATCGGATGACCCCAGGTGATCTGCAGCGGATGGCGAAGAGAGCTGGAAACGTCACTTTGTTCAATCAGATTCGCCACGCTGGCGAGCGTCCACAGGCAACCTCTTTGCGCCGAAACTTCTGAAGCTGGTGGCAGATGAAACAGGTGGATTTTGAGAACGCTGATCGTTGTTCAGTGACACGGAAACTCAAGCTCTCGCGCCGCCAAGCGAGAGCGATGGTCAGAAGGCACCTGAATGCCGGAGACCCAGGATTGTCGGTGTATCGATGCCGAGTGTGCAATTGTTGCCACATAGGTCGCAAGTCACCCATTCAATTGAAGAAGGATCGTCAGCATGTCCGTCTCGACAAAGACTCGTAAGGCCCGTTCCGCTGAGGCAGCAACAGCAATCCCCAACAGTACTCAGCTGCGGATTGAATCCCGCCTGAAAGTTTCTGGCAAACTGGATTCCGTTCAGTTCGCCCCCGATCGATGGGGATTCGGAGTGGTGCTTTACGATGCGAAATTGTCCAGGAGCCTGGATGTCGAGTGCGACCCGCAGGAGGTCCGCCCCACCGAGACGGAAGCGATCAAAGCAGCCGGACAACAGGTCTCGCGTTGGCTTGAGAAACTCGCAGAAGGATCCCCGGCTGATGAAAAACGTCTCGCGGAAGTTGCCGGTCAAATCGCCGATCAGTTCGAATCGTTCGTTGGAAAGGTCCCCGAGACTCAGGAGGAGGCCGCGTCCAAAGAAGCAACAGTCAATGCGCTTTCTCCGCACAGGATCTTCCCGCTCGTCAACGGCAAACTCGCATGGTGCTGCGCCGGCTGCGGTGAAACCAATGGGATCGCCCGGACCGACTGCGGCAAATGCAGCACACCTGTTCTGCTGCCAGATCCGTTGCCAGAGGCTCCCGCGAAAAAGAGCAAAGGGAAATCAAGGCCGGCAGCCGCAGAGAGCACTCAGGCTCGACACGTCGAAACTCGCGATGTGCCGCTGTCGAAGCTGCTCCCGCATCCACTCAACCCTCGCAGTGGAGAGGTCGACATTGCCGACCTGGTGCAGTCGCTCAAGAGTCAGGGGCAGCTGGTCGAGGCCATCGGCCGCGAGCATCCGACGCAGCCTGGCAGGATCGAATTGCTCGCGGGCCATCGTCGCCGGGCGGCTGCGGAACAAGCCGGATGGGAGTCGCTCCGGGTCCGGATCATCGAAGCCACGGAGCAGCAGGCGATCGAGATCCTCGGCCGCGATAACGAGGACCGGAAGAACTTCACGGCACTGGAGCGGGCACGATGGTATCAGTCCATGCTCGACACGCTCGGATGCTCACAGCGGGACCTGGCAAAGCGACTGGGGGAGGGGCACAGCCAGGGAAGCATCGCGAATCATCTCGTGCTGATCAAGCTGCCGGACGAGCTGCAGGAGCTCGTGACCACGCACGTGATCAGTGCGACGCATGCCCGCTGTCTGGCGACGTGGCTCGACCGGCCTGCTGTCATCGCTCAAGTTCAGAAGGACCTGCAGGCGGATGTGAAGAACCGAGAAGGGAATGGATGGGAACCGATCAGTGTTCCGAAGTTCGAAGCCCTGGTCAACGAGTCCGTGAGACGGGTCAGTCGGCCAACGGCACAGGGGCAGTATCATGACAATTGCCCGTTTCGGGTGACTGATAAAAACCGGGACGCTCTGGACATTCTGGAAGTTCCCCGCAGCTGGGGCGGGACCGAGAAACGAGCCTTTAATCTGACGCTCTACAGTCAGCTCTCGAAAGAGGCGAAAGCCAAAGCGAAGCAGAAACAGAAAGCGGCCTCTCCATCCGCTCCAGCGGAGAACGAGAAGCCGGCAGCCGCGACGTACGATGAACATGCGGTTGCTCAGGCGAAAGAAAAATGGCTTTGCCTGCAGTTGGCTGAGGCCGTCGCGAAGCTGCCGAAGAAAGACCGGCTCACGCCGCTGAAGCTGTTTGTTACCCTGAGCGGCACAGAGGCGATGTACGACGTCATCAGCAATCGAACGCTGATGTCAACGGTCCTCGGCATCGAGCTGGAGGAGAGCCCCAACCGCTTTTTGAAGACGGATCAGCTCTGGCAGTACCTCGAGAAACATGAAGCTGCTGATCTGGATCGGGTGATCCGTAACATCCTGACGCAGCTCTTCGGAAAACATCCGGATTCGGGCTGCACGGATCTCTTTGACGATGTCTCCACACTGCTCCAGCTCTGCTCGATGTTGGGGATCGATTACGCCACCGACTGGCGACCTGATGCGGAGGTGCTGGAGATCTACCCGCTCTCACTCCTCAAGGATCTGCCGGCGTCTAAGCGGATCGAGTGCGACGATATCGCGAACTTCAAAGAGCTGTCAGCGAGCAAGGAGATGTTGATTCCCGCGCTGCTCGCAGAGTGGATGCCTGGGGAGTTCCCGCCGGGACTCGAACCAGTTTAGTTAAGAGTGAACTGAAACACCGGATTATCGCGCTGGGAGTGAACATGATGGAAACGCAACTTCAGAATCCTGAAGTGGATTCTCTGCTGGCTCAGGCGGTGAATGATCGCCTGGCAGAGTTGAGAATGGATCTGGCGAACAAGCGATATTGGATCCGCAATGATCATGGTCGTCTGTGCTGGAATTTCTTTCGCGGAGGACTCCCGATCGGGCGTCATTTCTGTCAACTGGAGGAAGGCCACGAAGGCCATCACTGTGATGAAGAAGGTGGATGGATCGAAGGAAGTCGGTTCTAAAACAAAGCGTTAACGCGCTGGGGGAGAACCAAACGTGACAGCATTCGGATGTTTGAACAATACGATTCGTTGTTTTGCGGGAGGATATTTTGACCTCGCATCTCCAAGTTCTGACAAAGTGGACATCTTTGACATTGCGAAAGGGCTGTCCAATACATGTCGTTTTGGCGGGCAAATCAGCAGCTTCTACTCGGTTGCAGAGCATTCGGTGAATTGCGCGGAAGTCGCTATTGAAGATCGTCGCTCAACGGAGGCCGTCCTCGCAGTCCTGATGCACGATGCAACGGAAGCTTACATCGGAGATGTGGTAAAGCCGCTGAAGATCATGCTGCCAGAATATTCCGTGATCGAGAGGAGAATTGAGAAGGCAATCGGGGAAGCGTTCGGAATCGACTTCGACGCTCATCAGGACGTCATAAAAGAGATTGACCAGGCAGTTCTAATAGCAGAGCGACGACGCCTGTTCTCGCCTGACAAAGAAACGTGGACCGGGGAAAACGACGTACGGGCTATCGATATCACTTGTCGATGCTTGAGGCCCGGTTCCGCCTACGCTGAGTTTATCGACCTGTTTCGACGAATTGAACGGACGAGGAAGTGAACCGAGAACCCAAGGATTACCGCGCTACCATGTTCAATCGACGCTCTTTCTTGTGCTGGTGGTTGGGATGCGACCCTTTTCACGGACCTTTCTGTGAGCGGTGCGGGCTTCACGTTTACGACTTCCCCCCTGAAGAGCATGGAGCGTGGAACACAGTGAAGTACCAATTCCGCCGACCTTTCAAATGGGCAGCGAAGATCATACTCGGAAAGAAGTGCGACCAATGCGGAAAGAGGTTTCGCGGTAAGGGTTGGGCCGACGACTTCTGCCGGAAAGAGTGTCAAGACGAGTGGATTCCGTTTTAACCGAGAACCCAAAGTTCCCGCGCTGTGCGGGATTTAACCTCAAGAGTGAAGGAGTTCGAAATGGCAGTGAGAGCGAAATTTAAAGTGATCAGCCGAGACGGGGGAAACATCCGCCTGAATCCGGTTATCAACGGAAGTGCGGAGAATGAGCAGTTCTTCCGGTACACACCAGGCGGAAGCATCGACATCCAAACGCTGCATGATGCAGCCGCAGAGCAGTTCGTTGAGGGCAAGGAGTACTACGTCGACTTCACCCCGGCGGAATGAAATACCTTGAAAGGGGTCTTAACCGCGGTGCAAACGCGGGAGGGAGGTTTGCTGAGCCGTAGACCATGGGGAGTCGGCCGGAAAAGCATAAGCCCATGGACCTCAGACCCCGCCACGCGAGGGGCGAACGCCGGCCTGCGGCGATCTGCAATGGGCAGATCATCAACCAGGCGTGACAGACCGGAGAGACGGTCACTTTTGAGACCGAGAAACCAAACTTATCGAGCCAGGGAGAATTCAGTGAACACAACAGAGATGGTAGAGCGGTTTCAATGCCCTGGCTGCGTCTGCGGAATCGATCGTAACTGTGGGCGATTCAATTATTCGGAAGAGGAACAGCGATGCACGGGGCATGTGCTGGGAACTATGGTCGGTCTCGGCAATACGATTGCCCTAGGGCTTCCGAGAGGCTTCTGCAAACCGGGTGCAGACTTCTCTGTGACACCAGCGCGAGCTCGTAACACAATCGATGTTCGACTTTGGTTAAGCGGGAAACGGCCCGACTGGAACCGTTTGAATATTCCAGTCTGGGCAATGGAGAAGGACGGTTTTCTTTTCGTCAGGACTTTCGCTCCCCGCGTGAATCTATCGTGGGTCGACGTCATCGAAGGGGGCAGCTTGGAGCTGGTTCCCGGGGCGACCAATGTCTCAGAATTTATTGATCAGATCGACTGAACCGATAACCAAAGATTCTCGCGCTGAGGAGATGATTTTGAACACGAACGCTGTGATGTTTCCGAGGGTTTTCAATCTTAATTCAGAGTCGGCAGTTTGGGTTGCGGCAAACTCCCTGGAGCAAGCAATCCTGTGCTATCTGGGGCATATTGGATACTCCCGCGAGGAGGCGATTGCGGAGGAACTGATCGCCGAACCGGAAGAGGTCCCTTTCGAGAAGTGGAAAGATTTCACCTATTTCAAGGACGACGGAACTACGCACTCTTTCGAGAACCAGATGTGGGACCTGTTGATGATTGAGGAACTGGAAGTCCCCTTCATTCTCGCCTGTGAAGATTTCTGAATCGAGAAACCCTGATTTTCGCACAGGTGGGTGCCAGCGTTGGAGCTGGGGGATCGCTGCAAGTCGGACGCGATACTGCAACGGCGGAAAATGTCGGACCGACGTACTCGGAATGGCAAGGAGGTTCGAACCCTCCCGCTCACGTTTTTTTTGACCGAGAACCCTGATTTCACAGAGAGGACGAAAGATGATTTCGCAAAAGACAGCTGAAGAGATTTGGCACTGCTACCGGGAAATTGGTGCTGGTGAGAAGCTGCTCGAAGATTTGGATCAGCAGAAGAAGGATCATCCCGATGATCGCCACGCACAGAATCTGAAGGATGCGTTTGGACGTCGCAGGCAGCTCCAACTCGGCATTCCGAGCGGTAGCAATAGCCACAGCCTGTATGACGTTTCCCAGACTCTTGCGGAATCGATCATTCGGGCTCATATCGCAAACAAGAAAGCGGAACTGGCTCAATATTCGGAGAAGGCCAGGATCGAGCTGTCGGACCTTCCGGACAAATAACCAAAGTTGAATCAAATATTTTATGCGCAGCAGGAGCATTGATGTTATGGAATCCGACCGGAAGACCTATCGCCGATCGTACAACTTGGATGCCGCTCGTAAAAAGATTGAGCGTCTGAAAAGTGACAGCGGAATCTGCTGGCTGATGGTCTGGTTCCGTATTCCTGGCCCGAAATACGATCGGATTCGCCTCGGGTGTTCGCGATGCATTACGCCAAGCGATGTTCAGTTCGAAGTTTATCAGAATCGTGCCTGGGCAACACAACTACAGGCAGCTTCATATCGTGGCGAAAATCGCGTTTTCATACGCGAAGTTTTTGATTTTGAAACCGGCATTTCAGACGGAAGCCGCCAAAATCCCTGATTTTTAGTTGAAGGAGCTGACGTGAAAATTCAATACGAGCGGTTTACCGACCGAGCAAACAAGGTGATGCAGCTCTCCAACGCTGAAGCCCAGAGGCTGCATCATGAGTACGTCGGGACGGAGCACGTGCTGCTCGGCCTGCTGGCGGAGGGGGTCGGCGTTGCCGCCAACGTCCTGAAAAGCCTCGGAGCGGATCTGCAAAAGCTCCGCGAGACTGTGGAAAACGTTGCTCTACCCGGCCCGGACATGATCACCATGGGCCGCTTGCCTCTAACCCCCCGAGCCAAGTTGGCGATTGAATACTCATATGAGGAGGCCAAGGAGTTTGGGCACGAATTTGTAGGGACTGAGTCGCTTTTGCTGGGGTTGATTCGGGAAAACAGCGGGGTCGCTTTCGAGATCTTGAAGCAATCGGGAATCGAATTGCAGGCCGTCCGAGACGCGGTTCAGAAGGTGCTTCCGAAAGGGACCCTGCGTCCCAAGAGCGAAGGCCCACACATTCTGAATATTCAGATTCCGTGCGAGAATTCAGCCGTAGCAAATGATGTTGTTCGCCTGGTGCAACGAATGTACGCATCGAAAGATCGCGACGAATTCGAAGGGCTGTTGCCACTGCTTGGCAAAGTGGTCTTCAAGAATTACGCGGAAATGATGTCGTAGCGCGATAACAGTGACTTTTAGGACGGATCCGCCAGTGGCCACGGATGGCCTTTTTTTGGATCCTTAACCGAACAGGTGAAACGATGAAGGTCTGGGAACTAATTGCAAAACTGAGCGAGCTGCCAGCAGGGGCAGATATTCGCGTCGGGACGAGGTACACGGTGCCGATACTCGCGGATTCCACGGAGTGGGATAAAGAGGTTGGGCTCACAATTTGTTGCGGTGACCCGACGTACATTGATACTGACGGCGAACCTCAAGGTCCTCTATCGAAGATTTTCGACGAAGAGTGAGCGCGAGAACCGGGAATTACCGAGCGATGGTAGGAAATGGACCTCCGATTTATCCCCGATGCCCGTTTTGCAAAAGAGAAATGCGGGGGTCGATTTGCAGACCTTGCGGCTACGAGAAACCTTTGAGTCCTCCGCCTCCCCCAAAGAAGCGATGATCATGCCTGAACGTATTCAGCTCTCTCGAAAGGCAGGATTCCGGCTGCCGGAAAACACCGTTGTAGTATCGCGGCCGTCGAAGTGGGGGAACCCGTTTCGGATCGGGATCCACGGGGACCGCGGCGAGTGCGTGGAGCTTTATGAGCGTTGTGTTTCGGAGTTTCCCCTGCCGGCGGCCAGGATGGCGGAATGGAGATTCGCCGGCGGGGATTGCACATTGCTGGTCGCGATCGCGGCCCGCTGTCCTCGCGAGCTGCAGGAGCTGCGAGGGAAGAATCTGGCGTGCTGGTGTAAACCCGGTTCGCCTTGTCATGCAGATGTTTTGTTGAGGATCGCTAACCGTGCTTTCAGAGGAGGAAACATGCACCCATCCGTCGAAAAGATTTTGAAGCACTTCGAGTTCAAGCACCTTCCGGAAAGTTTGCAGAACATTTCCCGCCCGTTCGGTGAACTCGCCCAGGAGGTTGCGTCCCGGGCTCCCGACAATCCGGAGACGAATGAAGCTCTGCGGAAGCTGCTCGAAGCGAAAGATTGTGCAGTGAGAGCAGCACTGTGATCTAACCCGTGCCATCCGGTTACAGGCGCCGGTCCCAGCGGCGGGGGAGTTCCGCCGCACTTTGATTGATAAAGGCCAGTACTCGATCAGGTGACACGATGGCTGAACATAGCAAGATCGAATGGACGGATGCGACTTGGAATCCTTGGCAGGGGTGCACCAAGGTCAGTCCCGCCTGTCAGAACTGCTACATGTTTCGGGACATGAAGCGTTACGGGAAAGACGGCTCCATTGTTCACCGCTCTTCCGATCAGACGTTTGACCTGCCCCTGAAGATGTCACGCGAGGGCGGATACAAGATCCCAGCAGGATCGAAGGTCTTCACCTGCAGCTGGTCTGACTGGTTTCACGAACAGTCCGATGCGTGGCGCCCGGAGGCCTGGGAGATCATTCGCCAGCGGCCTGATCTGACCTTTCAGATCGTGACAAAACGCACGGAGCGGATTGCCGATTGTCTGCCTCCAGGCTGGGGCAATGGTTGGCCCAATGTCTGGCTGATTGCCACCGTCGAGAATCAGCTCTGGGCGGAGATCCGCATCCCGCAGCTGATTGAGATCCCCGCATCTGTGCGAGGCTTGAGCATTGAGCCGATGCTGGGATCCATCAACCTGCAACCATGGCTGTCCAAAATTCATTGGGTGATCACCGGTGGAGAAACCGGACCGGGTTCCCGTCCGTGGCATGAGGACTGGAGACTGCAAATCCACGAACAATGTCAAGCGGCGGGCGTGGCCTACTTTCACAAACAGCATGGTGAATGGGTGCCAATGAATCACTACAGCCCATTCGTCCACGGCAAGAACATCGATCGATTTGAGCATCGATTTCTGTATCCGAATGGATCTTCGGACACCAAGGATCGGAATAATCGATTGATGCTTCCGACCAGTTGCATTCGTGTCGGTCAGAAATCAGGGCGCGAAATCGATGGGCGCGAATGGTCGGACTTCCCCGAAGTTCAACCAACGTCACTATAAACCGGAGTTGCTTCTCAGGCCTCCATTGCGACCTTGAGAGCTTCTCGCAACGCGCTCTCCGGACAGCCCCACCCCTGGTTCGATGAGAGCAATCTCCGCTCGCCTCCCTCGGATCGCCAAACCCATTCATAGGATCCATTTTCGGGGTTTCCGATCACTGCTACCCATCCCCCGAAACCAACATGCAATGCATGGATAACTTCGGCTGCTTCAAAGTCGATGTAATCAAACAGCGACGATTTCAGATGCGTCTCGACATCAGCTTTGACGAGGCCATGAACTTCAGCGATAAATTCAAATCGACCAGAAGTTGCGATCATGACAAAACCCTCAAAGGAACAGGACTGTTAGTCCGGGAACTTGGATTTATCGGTCCAAAGAAGTTGATCACGCGCGTGATCAGGAGGCAGGGCGGAGGCTGGCGTAGCTCGGCTCTTTACCTTCGCGGATGCGGGCCAGGTCGGCGGTGGCCAGGTGTTCGAAAACCTGCTGCTGGGTCAGCCCACGGCGTTCAATGTCGCGCACCAGATCGCGTTTGTCGGTGGCCGGCATCGTAAATTGCAAAGGTCGTTTAATCATTTCATGCCATCCCTGAAAGGTCTTGACATTCGCGCCATCATGAGCGCGTCATGCTCGCAGGTTCAGCCGCGAAAGTTTCTGCCAGGGAAGGTAAGGAGCTTTTGAGAGTACGGTTTCGAACTCACCCATGCAGGAAGCGTAAGTGAGTTCTTCAATCAAAATTTATGATCCGGATTCTACCCCGGACCCCCAGCCGCCTGTCCAGCCAGCTTTGCCTGTCGCGGGAAGTTATCGCGCTCGATTCGATCGCTGGATTTTGAGGATCACGCACCGGATCTGGTGGCCGCAGATCAGACGGGTGATTGAGGCAGCGTATATCTCCGGTCTGATCAGCGTGAGTCAGGCCCAGCAGCTTGCGGATCGCTTCGATCCCTCCCTCAATCATCAGCTGTATTGATCCTCTCGCCGGCGGTCTCCGGTCCCTTCCTGGGGACGTCACCAACCGCCGGGGGCCGCCGGCAGACAATCATCGCGAGTCCAACCATGCCGACGAACTTTACCGACATCATCAATCACGCCGTGTTGATCACAACCCCCTTCGAGTCTCTGCTCAAGGAGGACGTCGCCGTGCCCGAGAAATTTAACCTCGTGCGTGGGCAGCTCGAACGGCGACGCAGGGCCGGCGAAGTGATCGACTATCAGGAGCCCGCGCCCCTGCCGACAGTGCGGGCGATCGTATTCCTGGATCACTGCCAGCCCCGGCAGCTGCAGCTGGCGATCGTGCTGGAGCTGGGAGTTCTCGCGCGTCTGCGGATCTCGAGAGAGCAGATGGCGGACATGCACGAGGGAGCCCCCTGGACGGCGGCGAAAGGTCCTGCACCCAAAGACTCGATTTTGCTGGATGCCTGGGTGTTTGGGTACGATTCTGCGGGGGCAATTGCCTGGATTGATGGGCACCGTCAGAAAATGTCTTGGGGATTTATCGCGCGGTGCGCCGATACGGCTTATGCACCCATCCCCGAGTTTGAGTCGGAAAAGATGCGTCGTACATTCGATTGCGACCATTTAGCGGCCTCCCTGGCCGCGCGATAACTCCGCTCAAAGCTCTCCGACAATCCCTTCTCACCTTCCCGCCGGAGTCTCCCTCACATGGACGAAGCGCCTGCTCCCGTCGCGCCAGCCAAGTCGTGGCTGCAATCCAAAACCGTCTGGTTCAACTTTATCGCGGGCCTGGTTGTGCTGGTGCTGGCACAGGTGACCAAGGATGCGGAGTCCGGCAATCTGCCGGATGAACTCGCTCCTTATGCGGTGATCATCGTCACGATCGGAAATCTCATTCTGCGAGGCATGAGCGGGCAACCGCTCGACTTTTCGACCTTCGCCGGCTCGGGCAAAGCAACAGCTCTTCTCCTCGCGTGTTGTTCGCTGATCTCCACCCCCCTCTTTGCGGCTGGACCTGTCGCAAAAATCAGCGGCCCGAGCACGGCGATTTATGGGGATCGGGTCCTGCTCGATGCGTATCAGTCCGAAGGGGATCAATACCGATGGGAGATCACGCGGCGCGATACGCTGCCCCCGCTGTTTACGATCTCGACCGACAATCGTCAGGTCGAGATTCATTTTGTTCCCGGGGTCTATGATGCTCAGCTGATTGTCGCGTCGAAGGACGGGATCGATGTCGATCATTACACCGTCAGCGTGAGTGCGGTCTATCCGCCGGGCCCGGCGCCTTATCCCCCCGGTCCCGGGCCGAGTCCCACCCCAACGCCTCCTGGTCCTCAACCGCTCCCAGGACCGCAACCAACGCCGGAACCGCAGCCCCAGCCGACTCCCGAACCGGTCATTCCGGATGGGAAATATGGACTCGCCAAAGACGTCTTCGAGCGGGCGAAGCTCGTGAAGTGTGATCAGCTCAGCAGCGATTGCAGCAAACTTGTCGCGGCTCTCGAGACTACGGCGGCGCAGATCAATGCCGGCACGCTCAAGGGGACCGTGACAATCCTCAATGCCTATGGCAAAGCCAACGGGGCGGCGATCGCGGGCCATGAGGCCGAGTGGTCGGACTTCGGCAAGTGGCTGCAGGGCAAGCTCAGCTCGATGTACATGGCAGGCAAGTTCAAGAGCGATGCGGATTACGCCGTTCTGATGCTCGAAATTGCCAGCGGCCTGAAGCCCCTGGCGAAGTAGTTCTCGCGCTGCTCGATCCTTCCGCTCTGCTCACCTCCAACGCTGATCACCCGCCATGTTTCCAGCACTTCTCCGCAAGTTTCTGCTCCCTCTCATCCTCTCGCTGCTGAGTGGCGGGTTCTTCCTCGGCAGCTCGATTGAAGTCCCCGATCCGGATGCCGTGACGCCGGTTGAAGACCGGTTCGGATGGTGTCCTCCAAGCCTCGCTGATCAGGAGATGATCAGCAACTCGGTCCCACCGTTTGCGATTCAGGATGCGCCCAGCTGGGGGAGCGCTGAAGGGGCCGTGGTCCATCTCTGGGACTATGCCAGAGCGATCAACGGCGGAAAGCATCTGCCAACCTACTATCAGGAGACAGGCGACTGCGTCTCCATGGGGTACAGCAACGCCGTCAACTATCTGCAGGCGGTCCAGATCGCCGTGCATGGTGCCTCTCATCAATTCCGCTCGGTGTTTCAGCCTTACAACTATGGAGTCTCGCGCACCGCAAAAGAGTGCGGAGCGGGGAAGCTCGGTCGGTCGGCCGGCAGCAACGGGAGCTGGGCCGTGCGAGCCGGTCAGCTCTATGGCAATCTTCCCGCGGATCTCGAGGGAGTCCCGAAGTACTCCGGCAGTCTCGCGGACAGTTGGGGATACAAGGGACCGCCCGAAGAGTTCTTCGCAAAAGCCGAGGCATTCAAGCTCACGAGCTTTGCCAAAGTGACGACGTATGAGCAGGTGCGGGATGCGATCGCCAACGGATATCCCGTCACAGTGGCGAGCAACCAGGGTTTCGCCATGAAGCAGAAGCTCATCGATGGCAAGATGGTCGCCACTCCTTCAGGCAGCTGGGCTCATCAGATGTGTTTCATCGGCGTGGATGATGTCTCCGGACACGTCTACTGCCTTAACAGCTGGGGCGAGAACGCTCACAGCAAGCCCGCCGGCGATGAACCGCCGGGAGGGTTCTGGGTCGACAAACGGACCGTCAACAGGATGGTGGGACAGGGGGACAGCTTTGCTTTGTCGATGTTCGACGGCTTTCCGTATCGCCCGCTCAACTTCGATACGTTTCTGGCGTTGCCACCGGGGCAGGCCGATGTGATCGATCTGCCCGAGATCGTGCCTCAGGTTCCGGCCTGCCGGAAGTATCTGCACATGCGGCGGGGCGATTGCCAGTGTGCCGGCCAGATCTCCGGATTTCTCTCGCTCTTCAGCGGCACGATTGCCGCATTTTCACACTCGCGATCCCGGCGCCGTAGTTCCCGCGACATCGTCGCCTGAGACCGTGCGCAGGGATCCCCACCCTCACCCAGGAGTTAACATGACTACTGCACGAAAGAGCCGCCAGGAACTGTTGATCGATCTGTGCTGGATGGCGATGCTCTCGCTGGTCCTGCTCTTGTTTATCAGCACCGTTCAGGCTCAGGAGCCGACATTTGAAACGTTCGCTCCTGCCGTCTCTCCGAAGATGCAGATCCTCCTGACGGCGGCTGCGACTCCGGAAATCGTTGCCGAGGATCAGCCGACGTTTCAAACGTTCCTGCCGGCAGAGGTCGACCAAGTTTCGTTTCAGACCTTCGCTCCTCCCGGGCCGGCCTCGAAAGCGGAATACCTGGCTGGCGGCAAAGCCTCGCGAGTCCTGCTCTTTACTGGAGCAGGCTCTCCGGATTGTGAGTCTGCAAAGCTGTCCGCGGTCCCCTGGCTCAACAAAAGCCAGTGGCAGGTGGATGTGATCGACATCGAGGCTCAGAAAGAGATCGCGGAGCATTTCGCCATCAAGAGCGTACCGACGTTTGTCGTTGTCCTGGGACACGAGGAGCGGAGCCGAACAACCGGTTTCGAGACAGCCCGTGAAGCCCAGGCGAAGCATCGATTGAGCGAAGCGATTCGGGCCGCCCAGCGTAGCACCAGCACCGCAGCACTGCGGTGACAATGATCCTGCTCATCGTGATCAGTCTGGTCTGGTGGATGATGATCCGCGGAAACAGCACTGTGACCGATGGGCTCGCCGTGTCGCTGCTGGCGGTGATCTGTTCACTCCTCATCGCCGGCAGCGACCAGCGCGAGAACTAGACCAAGGTCCACTCATGTTTCGCAAAGCCCTCCTCTCACTCCTCACTGTCCTGGCCCTCCTCGGAGGCCTCGGGACATTTCAGCTCTCAGTGGATCTGCACCGCATTCATCGCGGCCCTGTCTCCACGTTGACCCAGTCGCCTGAACAGGACCGTCAGGCGCAGGTGGATCAGTTCGTGCGGGACTACGTCGCCAAAGCCAACGCCGCGCAGGGACCAGCCCGCGAACGGATGCGAAACCGGGCAGAGATCCGCCGGGCAGTGAGAGCGGAATTCCCATGGATGTGGCTGTGGCAGGTCCTCCGAGTTGTTCTGTTGATCCTCATGATGCTTTAGACAGGGACGAATAATGAGAACGCTGATCAAACAGCTCAGTCCGACTGTAGGTGCAGTTCGGGTACGAAGCGGGTTTTTGTTATTCCCGAAAACGATCAATAACGAACGGCGATGGCTGGAGTTCACTTCCTGGGAAGAGGAGTTCACCGGCAGCATGCTGTTCCGGGACGACTATTGGCGTGCGAAACGTTGGTGCGACGAGAGCGTTGAACAATAGACAGCACCCGTGCAATACATCGCCCCAGCGCGAGAACACGGACTTATAGATCTTCGAAAACGGAAAGCTTTTGGCATGCCCATCGAATACAGCACCGACGACGGAGTCACTTGGTCGAGCGTCAAACCTGTTGACGCGATTGGCTACCATGAGCGAATTATCTTCAGCGTCGCCGAGAATCGGTCTTCACCAACATTGAAGCTGCACAGTGCTTGGACGCCGTGCCTCGAAGAGAGCTGTGACAACGGAAGAACCTGGCATGCTGGCGAGATCGACAGTGAGCTGCAAGCGGGAGAGCTGAAAGCGATGTCGCGGTGGCCAGACTACTTTGCCACGATGATCGCTGGCATCGTCGCCGGCGTTTGTGCAGCTGCGACGTTCTTCGCCCTGCTCTGTTACCACAACCCGTTCAAGCTGTTTTGATGCTTGATCCTCTTGCCGATATCGAACCTCTCACCCTCGATCAGATCTGCCCATCGTCTGTCAGTCGAAAGCCTTTGATCATGTCAGCTCCCGAAGCTCCTGAAGTGTTTGGCCTCGAACCAGTCGTCGAGTCGATCGAGCATCTCCCCATCTATATGCGGGCCATTACCAAGATCCGGGCCGCGGCTCAGGCCCTCATCGCCAAGCGTGATAAGGACGTCCTGAAACTCGATGAGAGTTTGGCCGAGAAGCAGCTCATCGATGTGGACGGGGAGACGATCTCGCGTGTGGAGTACGCCAACCGACTGGAGAAAGCGGTCTGTGATTTCGCACGTGATCACAAAGATGAGATGTTCGCTCCGAAGCGGGGAACATGGAAGTGTGAGGCTGGGTCTATCACCACGAAGACGCAGCCTGAGAAGGTGTCGTTCGTGGACCCAAACACGACTGACGACGAGATCATCGATCGCATCATTAAGGCGTCCGATCTGCTCCCTGAGTTCGATCGCATCCGTGCTGAGTTCGCAGAGGCATTCCCCTATCTCCGTATCAGCCTGGAGCTCGACAAAGCGGGCATCCTCAAGGCCTTCCAGGCGAAGCAACTCGAGGGCGAGGACCTTGAGAAAAACGGTCTGAAGATCGGCAGGAACCCAGATAAATACACTCTGAAGTTGGGTTAGGAGGGCAGCCCGAAGTTCGACGAAACCCGCCGAACTTCGACGGACTTCGAGGGGGGAGGCCCCCCCTCACGGGTCCTCCCGAGGCCCGGGCGGGGCGCGCGGTCTATTCATCGCGGAATTTTTTGTCGATAAGCAAAATTGAAATCATTTCCTTCCTTCCGTTTACGCGGTTTTTTGCATGATCGCGAGCCGCAAAGACGCCGCCAAACTTTTGGGGATCACGGATCGCCAGCTGGGCAACTGGGTCCACGAGGAATGGTTTCCGCCCAACGGGAAAACCAAAGCGGGCTGGGACATCGAGCTGATCCGGCAGTGCCAGGAAGCGGCCGGCAAAAAGGGATCGGAACTCTCTGACGAGGCGAAGCGAATTTCCCTTGAAGAGAAGAAGGAGAAGCTCGGACGGATCAAGATTCAGCGAGCTCGCGAACAGCTCCGACTGGATCGCGAACGTGGCAAAGTCATCCCCCGCCCAGGTGTCGAACTCTTCGCTTCGACGATCTTGACCGAGCTGGCGGACTGGTGCGATCAGCTGCCGGACCTGATCGCGAACACGGTCCCCGCCAAACTCCGAAAGCAGCTGAAGAACCGCATCCGGGATGAACTCGACAAAAGACGCACCAACATGCGCGAGCAGCTCGAGCGGGAAGCGAAGCATCTCGATGAACAGCAGGAGGAAGCATGATCTCCTGTCTGTTTTCTTCGAAGGTCTATGACTGCGTTCTGCCCCGTCCGCAGATCGCCACGAAAGACTGGGTCTGTCAGTGGCTCAAGATGCCCTCCGATTCCAAAATGAAAGGCTCTTATCGCCTTGATCTCTTTCCGCATTTCATTGAACCCTTCGACGCGTTCGATGATCCGGAAATCGATCGCATCACGATCCAGACTGCGGCACAGATCGGAAAGACCGCTTTCAGCCAGGCAGCCCTTGCGAAAACCGCTGCCTGCAATCCTCATCCGATGGCGTTTGCGGATGCCAACGAACGATCGACGAAACGGGTCATCCGTCGAACATGGCGATTGTTCGAGCGGTGCGAAACTCTCGCTCCCATCTGCCCCCCGCCGCGGATGCGATCTCAAGATCATATGAATCTGACGACGTGCGAGATTCACGGAGCCTGGGCGGGATCTCCCAGTTCAGCAGCGGACTACGGAGCTTTCATAGTCGTGCTGAACGAATGCGACAAGATGAAACAGAAGTCCACGGATTCGGAAGCGGATTTTCGTTGGCTGATGGGTGAACGCACCAAGGGATATGTGGGGGCGAAGGTCCTGATCATCTCCACGCCGGCACTGAAAGGGACCAGCTACGTCGAACAGCAGCGACTCGCCGGAGACAACCGCCGCCGGATGGTTCCGTGTCCGTTCTGCAATCACTTCCAGGAACTGTTCATGGGAGACGGCAAGAAACCCGGGGGCGTCCGATTTCAAAAGCTGAATGGCAAACTCGATCCCGACAAAGCCCGGGAAACCGCATACATCCAGTGCGAAAAGTGTGAAAAGAAGATCGAGGAGCAGCATCGATACCAGATGCTCAACGCCGGGAAATGGGTGAAGGAAGGGCAGGAGATCGACAGCAAAGGTCGCATCACCGGCGCTCCGACGCGGGCCGGTCGGCATGCTTCGTTTGGTCCATTGTCTACCCTGCATTCCCTGTTGCCGGGCGTGACGATCGGCGTTTATGCGGAAGAGTTCGTGAAGGCGATTACCGCTGCAGAAGGCAAGAAAGAGGCGATCCGGAACTTTATCAACAGCTGGGAAGGGAAAACCTTTGATCCCCGGCCTGTGACCGTGCAGCCCAGTGATATCGCTCTGCGGATGGGAGTCGATGAACCGCTGCGAGTCTGTCCTGCCTGGTCGCGGTTCCTCACGTTCGGGAGTGACGTCGGTCGGGTGGGTGATGAACTGATTTTCTACTGGTGGGTGTCCGCCTGGGGAAACGGTGGACGCGGCCAGTTGGTGGATCTCGGATTTGCTCTCAGCAAGACGCAGTTGCTCGAAGTTCGCCGAAGTGCGGCGTACCCACACGCCGACAACGGCCCCCCGCTGCAGCTGTCGGCAACCGGAATCGATTCCGGATCGTACACCAACGAAGTCTATGAACTGACGGCCCAACTGCCGGGCTGCTGGCCGATCAAAGGATCTTCGAAGGATGCTGATCGGCCGTTCGTCGACGTCGATTTTCCGGAAATGTATCGGGCCGGTTTTCAGCGGTCCGGATTGACTGCCCTGGAAGTGAAAGCGAAACAGCGGGCTGCTCAGTATGACCTGCTCATTGCGAACACTCAGCGGAGCCAGGAATGGGTGGAAGAACGTCTGACAGGACTGGTCAAACGGGAAGATCCGAACTGGTACTCCATTCCCCGGGAAGCGATTGAGGGACAGGTCATTCCCGGCGTGGACCTTGCCCGGCATTTGCTGGGAGATGTCCAGGATGAACACGGCCGCTGGAAAAAACGTTACGAGGGGCAGGATCTCCGCGATGCGTTTCGATACTCGATGATCATGGCCTGGTTTCACACGGCCAACGGGACCAACTGGAATCGACTCGCTCCCCGAGCTCACACGATCGTGAAGCCGGTCGTGTCACGCGATGAGCCCAAAGGGTTCATTCGCAAAATGTCCGGCAGCCGGCTGGGGGGGCGGTGATGGAGCAGCGTTTTTCGCCTGGGGATGACTGCCCTGACTGCGGAGGATTAATCGGCGTCCTGAACACGCGGATTGAGGGCGCGACTCGCGTCCGCTGGATTGGCTGCCACGATTGCGGGTTTCGTCCCGATCGAAACCGCATCGAAATTCCGCTCAGTCATTCGCCGCCGCAGCGTGCTCGCATGACCCGTCTCAATCTGCCGCGCGATAACTCCCCAAAACTTTTTTGAAACTGAGTGCTATCAATAGCACTGACTTTTGCAGATAGCGGGGTCCGGGAACCGATGCCCCTCACATGCCCAAGCAATCGGCCAGTTTTGAATACACCGACAGCGAACTTCTCGCCATCTTGAGGGAAGCTTATGTAGCCGTTCTCACCAAGGGTCAGACCTATTCATTTCAATCCGGTGGAGCGACACAGTCGTATACCCGCGCGGATGCTGACACGCTCCTGAAGCACATCAACACTCTGGAACAGCGGATCTCCGCAGCCAGTTCCGGATTTCACTCTCTTCCCGTCAGGCTTGGCCGTGCGTGATCGCACCACACTTCTGAGACGAGCATTCCACGGCATCGCCGATGCCTGGGAAGCGGTCTCGCCACGCTACGCCAAACAACGCCAGGAGGCCCGGCATCAGCTCATTATGCAGGAGCGGGCTCAGCGGATGGTCGAAAGTTATTTCGACGGTGCTGATGTCGCCAGCCGGTTGCGAGCGGATCGCTGGCTCTCATCCCGGCTCTCGCCGGATTCCGCTCTGGAGTCCGACCTCGAGGAGCTGCGTGAGCGGTCGAACCAGCTGTATCGTGACTTCGGATTTATTACCGGGGCCGTGGAACATCGCGTGGACAACGTTGTCGGGACGGGGCTGAACCCGAAAGCGTGGCTCAAGTCGCGAGAGGGGGTGATCACAGAGGATCAAGCCAACCGATGGAGTGAGGAACTCGACGACGTTTACGAGCGTTGGGCCCCGAATGCCGGCGGAACCCGCGTGAGCTTTGGTTCATTGCAGCGTCTCGCTCTGCGAACGTGGCGGCTCTCCGGGGACGGGTTCCCCGCGATCTCCGACATGGGCCGAGCGGATTCGCCCATTCCGCTGCAGATTGACATCGTCGCTCCGCACCGGATCGAAACTCCTCCGCATAAGCTCGGCGACAAGAAATGTCGGCTCGGAATCCAGCGGGATGCGCAGGACCAGATTGTCGGGTACTGGGTTCGGGAAACCCATCCCCATGACACCATCGACAATTCCGATACGCATCGGTTTTACCCGCTCGATCGGATGACGCATCTCTTCGAGCAACTGTTCCCGCATCAGTCTCGGGGATTGCCCTGGTGTTTCTCGATCATGAGCGACTGCCGGGATTTCGCTGATTACAAGGAAGCGGTGATCATCGCCGCTCAGGTCGCCGCCTGCCAGACGATGAACATCCACACGAACAATCCCGATCTGCTCGCCCGAGCGATGGCGGATGGTTTCGGCCTGACACCGGGACGAGTGAACGTCGTCGGACTGCAGGAACAGATCACGGCGTTCAATCCGACCCAACCGCAGACCACTTACGACATGTTCACGCAGAGCAATCTGCTGGGCATGGCGGCCGGTTTGAATTATCCCTCGAGCTGGCTGATGCGTGATCGTCGCCGAGCCACGTATTCCGCTGGAAAACTCGATGAAATCGACGGAGCAATTCCGCTGCGGTCTGACTTCGAGATCGTCAAAAACAACATGATTCGACCGATCTGGTCGCGGCTCGTTCTCGAGTCGATCATCGTCGGCGAGAGCTCGATTCCGATCGATCTCTATCTGCGGGTTCCGCATCTGTTCAATCGCTTCAAACTGGTAGCGACGGGCCGACAGTGGAGCGATCCGCTCAAGGAAGTGACTGCGGCCATCCTTGCGAAAGAACACAACATTGGCAGCCTGACGGCGATCCTGCAGCGTCTCGGTCTCGACGTCGACGATGTCTTTGAAACCCGCCACTACGAGAAGCAGCGGGAAGAGGAACTCGAAATCGTGCCGCCGATCTACGCCGGCAACCTTCCACCTGACAATTCCGATGAGACGGAAGATCCAGAGGATCCCGCAGCTGATGACAAACAGGATGCGGAAATGCTGGCGGAATTCGTACGTCTGCTGAAGAGTCGCAAGCACAAACGAAAGGCCGTGGCAGCATGAAGCTGGATTTTGAATACACCCTGAATTCCCTGTCCGAATCTCTGATCGGTGAAGGGGATCCCCGACTGGTGAAAAATGTCGTTCTTCTCGGCGCGGAGTCATCGAACGGCTACCGCTTCGCCGAAGAAGCGATGCAGGCAGCGATTCCGCTGTATCAAAAAAAGCCGGTGTTCCTGAGCCATGATCTGGAAGCTCCCCACCATCGCAGTCCCCGGGATCTCGCTGGGTATGTCGAGAACCCCCGTTATGAAGCCGGAAAGATTCGCGGCGATATCCGCACGCTCGATTCAGAGGCCGGCAGAACATTTCTGGAAACCGCCCGCTCCGGAGTGAGTGGATTTGGAATGTCGCACGTTGCGGCGAACCGCCGATCGAAAGACGGCAAAACGATCGAAGCAATCAATCGCGTGGTGAGTGTGGATCTCGTGATGAGTCCCGCCACGACGAAATCTTTCTTTGAACAGGCGGGAGACCCGCCCGAACCGAAAGACCCTCCCGCCATGAATCTCGACGAACTCAAGACGAAACATCCGGACCTGGTCAAAGCGATTGCCCAGGAAGCGGCCACTCGGGTGCGATCCGAGCTGAACTCGGAAGCTGCCAAGGTCGCCCAGGAAGCTGCGCAGAAAAAGGCCGTCGATGAGGCGGTCATGGTCGAGCGCAATCGCCAGACCGAGATCCGCAAACTCTGCGCCGCTGCCGGCTGTGCCGAGAAGGCAGACACGCTCTGTGCTGAATCCAAGAGCGTCCTGGAAGTGAAGGACTTCCTCTTCCAGGAGATGTGCAAAAAGAACCCGGCCCCGTCCGCCGATCCCGCCGGTGATCAGCACGGCGAGGGGACCGATCCCGACAAGCGGTTCAAAAAGGAGTACGCCGAATCCCGCGCGGTGTACATCAACAGCGGGATCACCGAAGCGGAATACATCCGCACCCGCCGACTGGATGAAGGGCTCGACATCCTGAAGCCGGAACAGAAGAAGGCCGACTGAGCCGCCTGAACACGCGCGTGTTCAACTCCCAGCATTTTCGTCATTCGACATCCGCCCGTTCGGGCATTTCACACAGGAGACTCCCATGGCGGCAACCGCCAATGCGACGATCAAGTCTCGTGCCGCGGAGCGGGCTGATTACCCGATCGCCGCCACGACTCACATTTACCAGTCCCAGCTGACGTTCCTCGACAGCTCCGGCAACCTCTCTGGTTCGGTCAACTCCGGACTCAACCAGTTTGCCGGCGTCGCTGTCGAAGAGGTCGATAACTCCGGAGGCCAGGCCGGTGACGAGCGGGCCGCGGTGTACCAGTCCGGAGCGTTTCTGCTGACCGGTTCCGGCTTTGCCGCTGGGGACGTCGGCAAGAGCGTGTTTGCCACGGATTCGAACACGATCAGTCTGGCAGCTGCCGGACGCCCCCGCGTCGGGACGATCGTGGAATACGTGTCCGCCACGCTGGTCTGGGTCAAGCTCGAAGTTCATCAGGGCAAGCTGGTCCCCTGGTATCCGACAGCGGCCGCTGAAGCCAAAAGCGGGGCGGGTGCCATCAATGTCACCAGCTATTACACCGCTCTGACGAGCACTGGAGCCCAGGCCACCACGCTGGCAAACGGAACCCGCGCCGGACAGATGAAGCGGATCCAGATGGTCGTCGATGCCGGTGATTCCACCCTGACTCCGGTCAGTCTCTCTGGGGCGACCACGATCGTTTTTGCTGACGTCGGCGACTTCGTCGAGCTGATGTGGGATGGAGCTGCCTGGCTCATCCTGCAGGCCGGAAATGATGCTGATGGTGCGACCGCTCCGGTCGCAGCCTGATCCCTCCTGATTGATCGACTCCGCTCCTCGCCAGGGGAGCGGAGGTTTCTCCTCTCAAACCTCCCTTCCGAATCACACCTCTCCTGACAAAGGGTTTCCCCATGTCTCTCGACACCGCCAGTAAAGTCGCGCGGCTGCGAGGCCTGACCGCCAAGTTCGATACTTCGGTCCAGACCGCCACTCCGCTCTATCCCCGGATGTGCAACGTCATCAAGTCCTCGGGTTCCGACGAACAGTACGGAATGCTCGGCTCTCTCCCTGGAATGCAGGAGTGGCTCAGCGAACGACAGTTTGCACAGGTCAAAGCAGCCGAGTTCACGATCAAGAACAAAGAATGGGAAAACTCGATTCGCATCGAGAAGAACCACATCGATGATGATCGGATTGGTCTCTATGACCCCGTGTTCGAGCAGCTGGCTGCCGAGGCCGCCTATCATGCGGATGAATTGACGGTGCAACTCATCGAAAATGGGACCGACAAGGAATGTTTCGATGGTCAGTACTTCTTCGACACCGATCACGTCTGGGGTGATTCAGGATCGAACAACAACGATCTGACTTCCGACATCACGACGGTTGCTTCGCCGACAGAAGATGAATTCCGCTCTGCCTACCACAAGATGCGGGCCGCGATGCTCGGTTTCAAGCGGGACAACGGCAAGCCCTATCATCGACCGACTGTCGGAGCGATGACCGATCTGGAGCTGTACGTTCCGCCCGGCTATGAAGAGATTGCCGTCAAGGCTCTCCAGAAAACCCTCGTCAACCAAGGCGAAACCAACATTGTGCTGGATCGCCCCCGGATCGTTACCTGCACGTACTTCACGAAGACCGACCGGATCTATCTGTTCCGAACCGGGCAACCCCTGAAGCCGTTCGTGTTCCAGGCTCGCCGCCCTCTGCAACGGCAGATGAAGGGGATGGACGATCGCGAATTCAAGGATGTGAAGTTCATGTGCGATGCCCGCTACAACGTTGGCTATCTCGCATGGTGGAACGCCGTCACGCTGCAGTTCACCTAAATCTGAGCTGCTGATGGAAGTGGATCCCAGCGGCCCTCTGTGAGGGGGCCGCTGTTTTCTGAAACGTCTCTCCTCTCTCCCGTCTGCGGGTTTCAAACATGTACATCATCAAAGTCAAAGGAAACTGGCAGAGCCCTGTTTTCCGCCGGACCGTGCAGACTCCGGACGGACCGAAGCTCTGTGAGTTCACGAAGGATGAACCGCTCGAAGTGAGTGAGGACATCTTCCAGCAGCTCCAGACGGACATCGGCCGGGCTCTGGTGCTGGTGCGGGCCGATCACGGAGGGGCCCTTCGCGAGGTGCGTGAAGATGCGCCTTCCGAAACTCCTTCCATCGAGCCAAAGGCTCCAAAGAAGCCAAAGGCTCCGAAAGCCAAAGAGTGAGCGTCCCGGTCTTCGCCGCTGAAGACTTCCCGACGATGCTCGAGACTTTCGGCGAGTCCATCACGCATCGACCGCGGGCCAACGCCGCACAGGATGCCGAGCTGCAGGCCATCGTCATCCTGCGCGGCCCGCAGGTTGCAAACGGGCTGCGAGGTCCCCAGGAGGCGTACGGCAACGGACGCACGACAAGTCATCTCGGCGAGATCTACATCGAGCCGGGACCATCGCTCCACGAATCCGATCTGTGGATTTATGGCGGCGATGTCTATGCCGTCGATTCGATTGGTAAGAACGTCGGCGGCCGGATTGTGATCACGCTCAAACAGTCCAGCATCCAAACCCGCAAGAACGGATACGGAGCAGTGATGTAATGGCGGAACCACTGGTCACCGAAGGTGAACTCTCGATCTGTCCTGAATACGGACTCTCGAAGGTGATCGCTTACCTCCAAGAGACGATCGCCGATTGTCTCACGTGGCAGGGACTCGTGACGTCCGGCGAACTCGCCTGGGCCGAGCTGCTCGAGCTGATCGGTGGCGAGAATCCCGAGCTCGATCGGGCGGAGGCGGTCGATGCCATTCGCATCTATTGCGAGCGGGATGAAGGGGCTGAACTCCAGCTCCCCAGTTGCATCATCTCGCACGATCCCCGCTGGCTCGATGATCATCTGGGGACAGCCACGTTCGTGGCCCAGGGGAGCCTTTCGGTTTCGTTCGCATTCCCGATTCCGGAGCTGTACCTCGAGACCAACAAACTCTGGTACATCGACGGCTGCAACAAGTTCGGTCGGATCATCAAAGAGATCAAGGATCAGGAGTACAAGCCGAACCGGATCAGCCCGAATCAGGTGAATATCGGCCGCATCGGTCGCCTGGACCCTCAGGAAATGAGCGGGCAACACGCATTCCTCGGCGAACTGGTCATCGCAGTTTATGGAGAGATGAATGTGTGATGCTGGACATCTCGATCACCATCGAACGTGCCGAAGTGGGAGCCCGCTCCCATGCGACCGCCATGCGCGCGGCACTGCTGGCGATCGCTGTACGGCATATGCAGGTGACGATCGGGAAGCACTTCAAAAAGGAAGCTCCCGAAACCGCTCCAGGAGGAGCGTACAAGTTTCAGGCCCGCAATCAGCACTACCTCAAACGCAAAGAGACCGCCCGTCACAAACACGCCTGGGCCTCCGAGGCCGACAATCCTCTGGTGTTCACCGGAGCCCTGAAACAGTTCGTGAAAAACAACGCCGAAATCACCGCCACGCAGTATCAGTCCCGCATCCGCCTGCACGCTCCGCACGTCCTCAAGCCTCAGCAATGGAAAGAACTCTCCTCGGTTTCTGATAAGGAAATCGAGGAGTACACCGTCCTCGGCCTCGAGGTCTATCAGAAAACTCTGAAAGAACTCGGCGCCCGCAAGTCACGCCGCAAAGTCTCCTGACTCCCTTCCCACTTCCCTTCCCAAACTCCATTCCCTCCGGAGTCTCCCATGTCAGTCACACTCTTCGACAGCGCCTTTGGTGCTGCTGCGATCGTTCAGTGCCAGTCCGCCGAATTCTCTTCGAACAATCAGATCGAAACGTTGCGTGCTTCCGCCGCCGTGCTCCCGTCCGAGTTCGTCTTGATGGGTGCGGAGCCTCGGTTCCGGTACACCTCCTACGATCTCGCCACGGCACTCACGGCGCTGGATGAGGCTGGCGGTCTCTATGTGAGCAACGGGACGATTTCGCTGCCCTGGCGGGTCCGTTCCCCGGGATCCGCGTTTGTCTCCGGCGCAAACAACATCAAGCTGACGGCAACCAAGGGGCTGCTGGTCCCGGTCTCAATCACCGCTCAGCAGGGTCAGGTCGCCTCGATCGATCTGGAAGCGGCTCTCCTGTCTGACGGGTTCACGAATCCAGTCGGTCACTCGGCGTCACTGAGTCTGAGTGCTCCGGGATACTCCGGCACGTTCCGTCTGGGCCCCACCTCCCTGGGCGGTTCGGATGTCACCGGGATCGTCGGGATCCAGGTCGGCTTTGGGATCAACATGGCGCTGGAGTACTTCGACGGCGGGACCTTCCCGACGAACGTCTACGTCGAGACTGTCAATCCGTTCGTGGATGTGACGTTCCGTGGTCACGGGTTTCTCGCGGCCTATGGTCCGATGTTCTCGTCTCTGGCGGGAGCGGTCTTCTCCTTGGTCGCCAATGCAGACGGCGGCACGATCCAGGCGTTGACCGACAGCGAACACATCACGCTGACGCTCGATAGCCCGATGGTCGACATGCAGGGGATCTCCGGACAGGGCACCAGCATTGCCGAACCCCGCATGCGCCTGATCGGGAAGAGTCTGACCGCTGCCACCGGAGTGGCACTCGTTACGACTTAATTCCAGCGATCTGACCCCTCCTCTCTGTTCCCTCATCCAGTCGCGACGCCATGGCAGACGACAACGTCATCATCTACAAGGCGGAAAATTCTCAGCTCTTGCAGAAGAGCAAAGAGAACGTCGCTGCCATGCAGTCGCTGGATGAGCAGCTCAGGGAAGGGCTGAAGACCGCGAAGGAAGTCGCCAAGGAGAAGAAGGCGATCATCGCGGAGGAAACAAAGATCCAGAAGGAGCTGGATCGTCGGGAGAAGGAAGCCCGGAAGCAGCGGGAGCGTGAAGCCAAGGAGGCACTCGCGGCGGAAAAGCAGCGCCAGAAGGAACTCAGCGAAACACGCAAAGCGGCCAACGCCGAAGAAGTCGCCCTCGGGAAGAAGGCCCAGGCCGAGTTTGCCCGTGTCGCTGCGGCACAGGAAAAGCTGATTCCTCCCGCTCAGGCGTATCTGGCGAAGCTGAAGGAATGGAAAGCGGCCCTCGAGGCGAACAAGCTGACGCAGCAGCAGTTCGACCAGCTGCGGGATTCCGAGCTGCAGAAGGTCAACGCCCTCGCCCAGGCCGAGAAGAAAGCGTCCGCGGAACTCACGGCTGCGGAGGCCCAGAAAAAGAAGGTCATTCAGGAGCGGCTGAAGTTCGAACAGCACGCCGCTGCCGAGCGGGCTGCGATCGCGAAGCGTGACAAGGAAGCGGCTGACGCGCAGAAACAGAAGAACATCGACTCCCTCAAGGTCATCCACAAAATCCGTGAGATGGATACCGCTGCAGCGGAGGCACGCAAGAAAGCAGCGAAAGAATCGGAAGCGGCAAAAATCCGCGAGAACAAACTGAAGCAGGATGCAATTCGTCTTTCTCGAGATTTGGAATCCGCGGAAGAGAAAAGGGACCGTCAGCTCCAGAGGGCGAAGAACCACTTAGATTCCAATCGCATCGGTGCTGAAAAGTATGCCGCTGCTGTCAAGAAGATCAACCACGAGTACGAAGCGGCCCAGCAAGAGGTGTCCGGCTTCGCTCAGTCAGCAGCTTCCGCGATGATGGGAGTTGCCCAGGGCGCAGTCGGAGCGATTGCCGGCACAGTGAGCTTGACGGCAGCTGTGGCCGCACTCCGGGCCGAATACGAGAAAGTCATTGAGGCGCAGGAGAAGGTCCGCCAGACCGCTGTCGGGTTCCAGAACTCGATGGAATCTCTGCGAATGAACTTCGAACCGGATGAGACTGTCGGATGGCAAAACCTTGATGAGGAGGTGTTGAAACTCGCGAAGTCGCAGAATGTCTCCGTCAACACAGCGGCTCAGGTGCTTGGTTCTGCGTTCTCTGCGAAAGGCAACCGGACAAATTCTTGGGCGTTTCAAGCGGCCGGTGACTCTCTGTCAATCGTGAAAAATCCCACAGCAGCGGCTGCACTTGCTTCAGCATCTGGTGACATCGCGAAGTTCGGAGAGAGCCAGGATCCACAGGCCATTCAGGGGTTCGTGAAGCAGGCCCAGCTCGCGTCCCGAATCGAAACCGTGGAAGGGATGGGTAACGCCATTCCCGCCATTTCCGCTGGCAAAGAGTTGGGGATGACGGCCGAGAGGTCGTCTGAACTTTGGATTGCCCTCGGGAATTTGATGAACGACCAAGAAGGCCGCATCAGTTCGTCCGCGTTTGTAAATCTCAGTGCGAACCTCGGTGACAAGTTCAAGCTGACGAGTGATCAGGAAAAGGACAAAGATCTCGCAAATCAGTTCAAAGCGTTCCATGCTCTTCCGATGGATGAGAGTCGCATCGAATTTCTCCGCGGCAATGCAAAGCTGAGAGAAGCCTGGATTTTGAACAACCCCGGCGAAGCCAAGGCCGGCCCTGCCATTAGATCGATGCTGAACAACGATCGGAAATGGCAGGAAGAAATCCAGAAGGTGGAATCTGTCGTTCCGTCACTGGCTGCGGAAAACGACCCAGCAAATCGAAAGTTCTTTCAGGAAAGCGCCCGGCAAGTTCAGGCGGTACATACGCCAGCAGGCGCTATTGCTCAGGCAGAACGTCAGTCCGACACAAATGTTGAGCAGCACAAATTGCGGTCTACAGACATCGAAGGTCGTTTGGCGGCGATGCGGAAAATCACTGCTGACACTTTGAGTGAAATGGACTTGAAAGGTCCTGATGCTTTGTGGCAAACGCTTGAGAAAACAAGTCGAGGCCTGGGTGAGATGTTCGGGAAAGACAATCCCGAAGATGTCATCTTCCAGGCGTTCAACAATCTCGATGGACTGATTCAGGACAAAGATCTCCCGCTGTTCAATCAACAGAAAGAACTGATGAAAGCCGAGCGGGATGCCATCGCTCAGGCTCGCCGGGAAAATCAGAATCGCGTCGCTCCCGTCACGGTTGACCCGCTCGACACCCGCAGTCGATTTGGAAAGCCACTGACTGAATTGAATGAACGAGGCGCGTATCAAGGAACTGTTACCGAAGTCGGGGCAGCTGTGAACACCCTGGCGACCGAGGTGAAGGGGCTGCGAGCTGACCTGAAGCAGCAGAACGAAAAATCGATCCAAAACAATCAGCGGAATACTGACCGTCTGATTGATACGACCCGACAAAACAAACCTCCTGTACCCGCCAAACCTTCGCCGATGGAGAAATGGAACAGGAGCGACTGATGTCCATTTTCCACGACGGATATACGTTCGCCGGCCGATCCGGAGCCTTTGAAGAAGGGCCGGCCGAAATGCCGATGCAGCGCATGACGGCCCCCGGTGCCTACGGTGCCTCACTCCTGATCGGGCCGATTCAGGATCGGCCCCTTCGCGTGAAGTACTGGATCGACGGCATGCCGTCCGCTGCCTCAGTGTATGCGTTGACTCGCACCTATGAGCGTCTGAAGGGACGGCTCAACGGAACGGTCACGAAAGACGGTCCGGCGGCAGTGCAGTACGACAATTGTACATTCCTCGGCTTCGTCGCCGAGGGACCTCCCTTTTATTCCGCCGGCGGGACTCAAGGCTGGGTCCAGCGGGGATACCTCCACTGGCAACAACGACAGGTATGATCATGACGAACCCCACTCCCACTAAATTCCCCGGTCTGACTCCGGCAAGAAAACCCCAGCTGAATGAGCAGCAGCTTGATCAGCTGCGATCGCAGATCCAGAGCAGCCATGCCTCCTCGCATGCCGAGGCTTACAAGGAGCTGGGTGAATCCCCCTGGGTCGATCGCCAGACCTTCGCCCGCGCGTGGTACGCGATCAAGAGTCACGAGATGCCGGCTCCTGCTCCCGTCGCTCCCACACCCGCAGCCGAGCTCGAAGTGGACCAGCCGGCCCATCCACAGGTTCCGTCCGAAGTCCCCTCTCCGGGAAAGAAAGACAAACCCGCGAAGAAGCCCGCCTGATCACGCACGTGATCACGGCTCTTCCGTCCCTGGCTCCTCCCCCCCCTCATCCCTCCTCCCCACTCATGATCTATCTCGGAAACATCACGATCACCTCCCTCGCCTGGTCAGAGTCCGGCGGGTTCGTGGTGCGTTTCGAGAGTGATCATGGGCGGCTGCATCAGCTCTATATCGGACGGCGGTTGTACGGCGAGACTCGCGGAACGGAAGCCCGGGAGATCGTGGCACAGTATGACACCGGAGGCAGTCAGTACCCGGAGCATGTCTGCGTCGTTGCTGTCGATGATGCCGATGTGGGGCTGGAGCACGGAAGCAAACTTCCCCCCCGTCCGTACAACCGGGTCCGCGTCCGCTTCCCGGCTCAGGTCCCGACCGGCGATGCGATCATCGACGACGTCCGCACCTGGGAACTGTTCACGGGTCAAGCACCGGAAGGGGCTGTCAATTACGACACCGCTCGAGATGTCGCTGTCGTCGATGGTCTGCATCCGTACGAACTCGAGTCACAGCCCCTCGGACCCAGCGGGGAGTGGAACGTCGGTGTTCTCGGACGTGACACGACGGAGCTCGACGGGAACGTCGGCACACCTGTTGAGCAGTCGGCACACCTGTTGAGTTATCCCCCCGATTTTGATGATGACTTTTCCGTCGCTGTCTCCGCTGGAATCGCGACGATCAACTGCATGATCCCACAGGATTAACACGATGGCGAAGAAAACGACCTACCTTGTCGGCACAAAAACCGCCCTGCTCGGCAGCGAGCTGGACTCGCTGGCGGACGGAGCCTCTGTGACGAGTGGAGCCTACAGCAACTCAGCGGGGAACGTCGGCTGTCACGTCGAGATCCTCGCAGCGTTTGGGATCGCCGGGGTGAATCAGCAGCAGTCGATGTACACCAACGGGACCGGTGGAGAGATCCACGTGGAGATCGAAGGGTACGAAGGCACGGTGACGTGGGCCTACAACGCCAACGCTGAGACGGTACAAACCCAACTCGAAACGCTGGTCGGTGCGGGCAACGTGACTGTCACCGGAGCCGGAACATTTGCCTCGCCGTGGATCATCACGTTCCAGGGATCGCTCGCCTTTCAGGAAGTGCCGCTGATCCAAGTCGAGACTGAAGATCTCACCGCTCCGGATGAATCGGACATCACGATCGACACGATCACTGATGGCGTTCCGGAGGTGACACAGTTTTATGATGTCGGAATCGGGTCCGGCGAAAATCTCAGCAGTCACGAAACCGACAGCGGGGATACCTGGACTGTTGTTTCGGGGTCGCCTGTTGTCGGAGGGACCGGCATCACGGCAAGCGGCTCTGATCTGTTCGTCGCGACGGTCGCTCGAACTTACGAGTCCCATCCGGTCCACGGGGCGATGGAATACAGTTTCAAGTCGGGTAGCAGCCTCGATGATTATGTGGAGTTCCGTCTGAGGTATCAGGATGCGAATAACTACATCTTCTGCCGGCTCGCTCCCGGGGGCAACGCCACTCAGGGAACGCTGAAGATCTTCAAACGGATTTCCGGCACAACGACAGAGCTGGCGACTCTGAATATCGGGACGATTGCGGATGATCTCGACCTGACTGACAGACTGCTCTTCGAGCTCGTCGGAAACGATCTGACGTTCGTCGTGAACACCACGACTCGAGGCTGTCATTCGATCGCGGCGACGGTGACTGAACTCTCTTCGATCAAGACCGTCGGGGTCGCCATGAATGTCCCGGAGAACAAGACGCTCCATGGGCTCACGCGCATCTCGTTCGGACAGCTGGAGCATCAGCGAGTCGTCACGACGGCCGCCGCTGGAGATTTCACGCTGACGTATCCGGATCTGGGAGAGACGGCGGCGATCGCCTTCGATGCGACCGCAGACACCTTCCGCTCACGTCTGGAGACCGTCACGTATGACGGCGGTGAAGGACCGGGCATCGGCCTGATCGTCGCCAAGGCCGTCGATGGAGACGAAACAACCTGGGACTACTGGTTCACTGGTGACCTGGCGAGCATCGCTCATCCGCAGCTCACGATTGATGACAGCGGTCTCCTGCTGGCAGTAGCGGGGGCCGGATCGGCAACTGTTGGCATCGTGTCTGGCGGAGGCGAGGACTACAGCACGTGGATGGAGCTTTCCGCTTATCGATCAACGCGAGGGGACTATCTGGCGGGAAAATCAGGCAAGTTCCCAACGACAGGATCGATGACGATCAGCGGGAGCAGTTCGCATGATGGCAGTCATGTAATGATCATGCATGAGAGCAACTCGAACGCGAACGGCGTGTTTTTTTACAACACGACAATCGGCACGGGCATGAGCTTCTATTTTTACGACGATTCCGGTTTTGCGTCGTACCAGATCTTGTTTGGTGAGCCTGGTCAGGACAACTGCGTGTCGACAACGCTCGGCAGTGAATCTGCAATGTGGGACTTCCTGCGGTACGGGGGCGTGCTCAGTCTGACGAACGGTCGGACGATCTCATGGTCACCTCACGGCGGTAATATGCTTGCCGTGCAGACTTTGAACATCGATGAAGATGTCGACGGGGGAACTTACACACTCGGGAATCCGGAGGGAGGAACGAGCGATCCGATCGCGTGGAACGCAAATTCGGACGCTCTCGAGGCCGCGTTAAATGCGGCAGGCGTCTTCGGTGAAGACGCGGTCACGGTCTCCGGTGCATGGCCTTCGTTTGTGATCAACTTTACTGGAGAAGAGTACTCGGGACTCACCATTGAAGACATCATCGTCGATGACAGCGGGCTGACGATCGGGGAAGACGTCCCCGGTGAAGGTGACGTCTCGACGGTGCTGAACGCCGACTCGGGAACACCCGCAATCAGCGAAGTGCAGCAGGTCTCACACACCGGATCCGGCGGCAGTCTCACCTTGACGCTTCCAGGCTACGGCACGACTGCCAGCATCGACTGGGACGCGAATGCTGCAGCGGCGCAGTCGGCGATGGAAGCTGTCGTCGGAGCTGGCAACGTCGTCTGCACTGGCAACTGGAGCGTCGAAACTCCGATGGAGTTCACATTCCAGGGCGACCTCGACGGCATCAATCTCCCGGAGATGACCTACACATCGTCATTGTCAGGATCGACAGAGGGGTCTGCCTCGATTGTCATCTCCCGTGAACCGGTCAATCCGACTGGCGTCCCGGCCTCGGATGCAACGGTGGATGGATGGTTCCTGAAGACAGTGGATGGGACCAACTTCGAAACGTCTCCCCCCGAGCGTGAGCCGGATTTCGTGTTCGACGTCGCGGCAACAAATGACGAACAGCGGATTGTCCGGACCGTGCGACTCCCGCCCGGGCCGGTGAAGCTGTACGTGAAAAACAACACTGGCGAAGCCGCACGCAGCTCCGGCAATGAACTCAACCTCCAGCCTTACACGTATCAAACCATTACGGTGTCATGAGCGACTGTTTCGAAGATCTGATCGATACCGATGAAGGTCTGTACTTCCATCTCCTCATGATGGCGGACGACCCCGGCATCGTCGCCACAATCTCACGCATCCTGCAGGAATCCTCCATGTCGACCTTGTTCAAAAATGTTGCCTCCCAGAAGTGGAGAGTCTTTGCGATCAACACGGAGACTGGAACTCCAGTGACGGGTGATGCTGCGAACATCTCAGCGACGATCCGCAAGGGGAACGGGTCGCCCGTCGCTACCAACGACGTACATCCCAACGAACTGGCGGCAGGATACTACGATTTCGATCTGACCCAGGCGGAGACAAACGCCAATCGCCTCGACCTGATCCCCGTCTCGTCGACGCCGAACGTGTTCGTCATACCGCTGCCGGCATCGCAGCTGACGACCCCGGCGGGCCTGCCTGATCTGGAGATCAACGATGGCGCAGTCGCCGCGGCGATCGCTGAGGCAACCCAGCTCGTTCCCTGGTGTACCTGCAAGCTCTCCAGCACTCTGGGAGAGTCGGTCTTCCTCGATGTCTGGGCCCACAACGGACGCTTCGGCTGGATCGACATTTCGGATCTCGATGAGGAAGCCACAGCATTCATCACGATCCGTGAGAATGGTTCCGGAGAGGATGTTGTTTTGCTCACGCGGAACTTCACAGCCGAGGAGCTTGTGTCTGGCAAGTTCAAAGCGACGATCGACGATCCGGGCTTCGAAGCGAACAAGCTCTACGAAGTCCTGATCACAATCACTGCTGACGGCGTGACGTATTCGAATCAGATTCCTCTCGATGTTGGTCCGTGATGCACCTTCGCAACTTCTGTTTCCCTGCACTGAATCCCGCTCGTCCGTTCGCCGAACAGGGTGTCAGTGTCTATGTCGGCTCTTCGCTGCCGTTGCAGTATCGCAACAGGTACTGCAACGCTGATCGGTTCTTCCCCTTCGTTCGGCCCCGGAACATCAGCGTCACAACCCGCGTTGACTCCGCTGCTGGCATTGCCGGGGAGACTCCGGAGCTCTCCGTGGATCTCTCAGCCTTCGCACCGGGAACGGTCTATGTCGATGTGCGACACTATCGAGACGGCATCGAAAACGAAGCGACCCATCCTCAGCGGGTGGATCTCGCCGAAGATGGGAGCGTGATCCATGCGATCCTCGGTCTGGCACAGCTGGCCAGCGTCGAACGTCGGTCCGGAGGCGTGCTCCGGATCACCATCTTCTGGCTCGCTGCCGAAGAAGGTCTGCATCCGGAGCAGTTCGAATTGATCCGTACCGCCGGGCCCAGCTCGCCGGAGACAGTCACCCGCCTGGCGACGGCCACCGGTCCGATCGTGTTTGATACTCCGGCACTGCTGGACTCAGACACGTATGACTTCCAGGTGGATGCGGTGATTCCGGCAGTTCTGAACGATGACGATGAAGTGATCGTCGCTGAAGTTCGCCGAACGGTGCTGAACCTCTCAGACCTGCAGGCCGATGCGAGTGGTCCCGCAGCGATCTTCGGCTTGACTCTCGAGGTAGTGTGATGGCAACAGCGCCGAAGAAAAAGAATCGATACGCCGACACAGTCCGCCAGCAACAGCAGCTGCTTGTCTACATCGCTCCGGGTTACGGAGAAAAGCCGACCGAGGCGGACCTGCAACCGCATATTCACTGCCGGGAAATCTTCACCGGAGTCGGCAGCCGGTTGCCGTATGCGATTCTGGAAGTGGATCAGGACGCTCTCGGAATTCGGATCCAGAACGAATTCGTCAGTCGGCGTTCGAACCGGCAGGTCGAGGTCTGGACACGAAAGCTGAAAGTCGATGAGGAAGAGCCGGAAAGCATCCGAGACCGGCCGCTGTTCTGGGGAGAGATCACGACTTCGGAGTTCGTGCTGGGAGAGGGCGAGAGCCGGATCCTGCGAGCGACCATCGAGCCGTACCACTTTGGCAAGATTGCGGAGGGACAACGGTGCTGGCATTACAGGGCGTTGTCTCCGCTTGGCAAGGTGCTCACCGTCCCGATGGACCTGGAGTTCAATCCGCTCATCGACAAAAAAATCTGCCCCAATCGCATTCCGCCGGATGATCAGAGCAAGCAGATCGAGGATCCGGACGAACTGCAGGATCTGAGGAATCCCGAAACGTATTCGATCTGGGTCGATCCCGAATCGGTGCGGGCCGAAAAGTGCAAGGAGGAATATTTCGGGGAGCCTCAGAGCTGGGAACTCCATCACATCATCGACACACTCAGCAAATGGCTGAACGACAAAGAAGAACCAGAGATTGCGAACCCCGACGCTCTTGAAGTGCTGCCGAGAGATGAAGAAGTGCCGCCCGTCAAGAACCTGACCTTGCGACTGGGAGGCCGACTCTCCGATTACCTCACCGAGATCCTGCCACAGTTCGGATACAACTGGTACGTCCGATTCGATCGCAAGGTGACTGATGGCGTCCCGTCATGTGTCCCGAAGATCGCGATTTATCAGCGAGGCAAGGGCGCCAAGAAGAAGCTCAGGATTCCCGCCTGGGGAGAGGACTTGACGTTCGAGACTGCCGACACGGAGCAGCTCTCGTTCAGCTTTGGCATCGCCGACATTACCAATCGAATCGTCGCCCTCGGTGGCTGGCTCGAACACGAGGTCGCAATCGAACTGCATCGGGCCTGGACTGTGGAAGAAGACTCGCAGCTCGACACGTCCACACCGGATAGTCACATCGGGAGAAAATGGATTGCCAGTGAGTCCGGGGAGCTGAAGGGCCTGCGTCCAGAGAGTCCGGAATACCCCGTCTTCACGTTTAGTGAATACGAATCATACAATTACAACATTCCGAAACGCCGTGAAATTCACGACTGCCTGACTCTCCTGACTGACGACAGAAGCGAAGGACATCGCAGGCCTCCTGTGCTGCAGGTCTCCACAGACGACGGCAGAAACTGGAGAGACATCAAGAATCTGGACGATGATCCGGACAGCACCTCGGAATTCGGCGGATGGACCGTGATTCCGGATCAGATCGGCATCTGGATCAGATCGAAACAAATCCCGGATGAGCTCAAGGAGATCGATCCAAAAAAGCTGAGGTTGCGGATCGTCGGAACCGTGAGGAGCGATAATCGTCTGAAGTATGAAGCGACCGCTGAAAACTCCCCGAACTTTCGGGATTGCGTTCGTCTGATCGATTTCAGCAACAAATACTTGTTTCGTCAACGTGGGCGCAATTTTTCAACCATCAACAGCCCCCTCACAGGTCCTGCCGATGAAGTCAACGATTTTAATCTGATGAACGAGGCCGTGGACCGCATCATCAAGCAGGATCGCGGGGCACAGGTCACCGCCCAGGCCAGCTGTCCGCAGCTGCTCGACACCTATCAGATCACGGACCTGCTGACCGGCGTGAAGGGCCGCGAAATCTCCTTCAATCGCCTCCGGCAGATCGACGACGAACCCCAGCTCGCGGAAGACACCCTCTATCTGCAGATCGTCGGAATCCAGTACAGCAACGCCGGCGAGCAACGCACCATCCTGCATGTCGAAAGGTACGACTCGTGAGCTGGAGCACCGACAATCCCCGCGGCGACCGCAACGCACGCAGGATCACTCAGCCTGATCCAGGCGGAAGCGGTGGCGATCTGCCCGCATTCATCGTGCTGCAGTTCAACCCCTGGGGGTTCCCGACTGATGGCACCGTCGACATGACCTTCACGATTCCGGATCTCGATGATGAAGAGGATCCGGGAGTCGAGAAAGAGGGCACGATCACGCTCCCCTGGGACTGCACGAAAGAACAATTCAAAGAGCAGTTCCTCACACATCCTTCGATTCATGATGACAAAGATTTCCTCGTGCTCGACGGCGCCTGGCCAAAGAATGGGATCTGGCTCCAGTTCCGGAAACGTCTGAAAAACAAGTCGATTGCACCGCCGGAAATCAACACGGATCTGTTGACTGGTGGCATTTTCCCCGTGGTCACGACGACACGTTTCTGGGTCTCATCATGAAGCAGTTCCGGACATCACAGCAGACGAACTATCGCTGGTGGAACTGGAAGGCGTACACCGTTGATCCGGAAACGAAGCTGCTCACTCCGAAGCTGATCCGTCACTCTACAATCGATTCGAGCGAACTACTGTTCGGTGAGCGTTCGGAGCTGCTGCATAACGAATCCTGTGGATGGTCGGCAGCGACCCGCGGTGAAGGTCGGATCTACGTCTCCAACGTGATTGACATCTCCGACGCCGGAACCGGACCGACGGTCCCGTTTGCGACAGCGTACGACGAAACCACGGGGCTCGTGATCTGGGCAACGAGCCTGCAGGAGCAGTTCAGTAAAGTGCTGAAGATGTGGTGTCGCTCCGGGGTACTCGTCATTCAAGGGCTGAGAGCCGAGGCATCTCCATTCGAAGATTTTCAGGGGGCGATCGCCGGACTGGATGCAGAGACCGGCGAACTGCTCTGGTCTCATGGCTCTGTGCCAGACCCCGAAACGTACACCGTCTCCGGTCTGCCGTCAGAAGCAGAGTCAGATTTCCGTGAGCAGGTGGATGTCATCGCGTCAGCCGGCACCACGCACAACTATGCTCAGGAACTGACCGCTCAAACCGCAGCTTATCAGTGCCTCGGTGATACGCTCTACATGATCTATCCGCTTGTCGGTGGATTCGGAGACGAAGTTGGGGTTGTCTTTTTCGTCGCGGGCGGAACTGCACTAGCGTTCCGGGTTCTCGCGGTTGGGATCGATGGATCGATCATCAAGAATCACTACGCCGTGTATTTCCATGGCTCCACCATCGAGCACGGCGAACTGCCCGCAGAGAGTGATACCGAGGAACAGACTCTGGCAAAGCTGCTCCTGGTCGGGGAGATGGATTTTGGCTATTTCTTCCACAACGACTCGCTGTGTGTGCCAGCAGGCTTTTTTTACACGAGGAGTGATACAGGCTTCGGACACGGCGAGGCTCTGCTGAAATTCGACTCGACAGATTTTTCGAGCACCGGAGTCGTGTACTTCGAAGCTCCTGACTGGACCGGATCAGTCAGCACTTGGGCTGGCCCCAGTGGCGTCGGCGTCGGCAGATATTTTCGCCCCAATCTCTTCAGCTATCCACTCGTCAACGTTCATGTCACGACAAACGAACTGCAGGTGATCGGCGACAGTCTCTTCGTGCCTCATTACTACTCTCAAGCGTTGGCCGCCCAGATGCCTGAGGGGACCCCCTCAAATATTCAGGTGTGTGCCAGGCTCGAAGCGGAGACCCTCGAGCTGCTCGACTGGTGGGACGTTCTCAAGTTCAGCGAGACACTCGGAGTGCCTCGAAACTTCGATCCCGTCTCGTTCGCAGCGGTGGATGAGGAAACGGCAGTGGTCTCCGCGACGAACCTGCAGTTCAATACTGTCGCCGGAATGCTGATGTGCCTGCTCCCCGACCACAAACGAAGCGCGGCCGGGTCGATTGATTATGGCGACGACATTTCGACGACATCTCTGGAGAGAGTGATCTACGCGGATTCGGAATTCGTGATCACGTCAATGCGGGGCACGACATCCGCTTACGGATCGCAGGCCCAGCTGGCAAACAAGGTTCGCCATTACCACGTCACGGAAGAGAAGATCGCGGAGATTTTCGGAGAAACACCATGACTGTTTCAGATCTCATTGAAAAGTTCTGCCGGCACTGTGAACGCAGAGGGTGCAAGCCCGCCACGCTGCGTCAGTACCGCTCGCGGTTCCGGCCCATGATCGCGGCTCTGGGATCCAGCATCTGGGCTGAACTCTCCCGCGAGGACCTGCTCGACTGGATCCACGCAAACACACATTGGCCCGATGGTCGTGAAAAAGCAAAAGCAACGATCCGGAGCTATCTGATCTGCGTCCAGCTGCTCCAGAATTATGGCAGAGAGTTTCATGAGGGACCGGAGATCCTGAAGCCCAGGGATCTCGAGAAGCCGACCGGAGCCAGGCGGGAACGCATCCCCACTGCCGGCGATGTTCGTCGCATCCTGATGGAGGCGGATCCCGCGTGGTCCATCATCTATCGCGCGTTGAGACTGACCGGAGCCCGCCCCAGCGAACTCACCGGAGCAACGATCGAACAGATCGAATTTCCTTCCGGCTCGACACTGCTCGAATCCCTCACCTCAGGGAAATGCACGCTGGTCCTTGAGCAACACAAGACCTCCCGGAAGACCGGGAAGCCCCGAAGGATCCCGCTCGGGAAACAGGTGGCCCCGCTGTTCCTCGAATCCATCGGCACCCGCGACAGCGGACAGATCTTTCACGATGCGACAGGCAGGCCCTGGTCTGTCCCACGCATCTCCAAAAAATTCCGCCAGCTTCGCGACAAGCTCGGTCTGCCGGCGGATCTGGTGCTGTACTCCACCCGCCACGAATTCGGCTCCGCCGTCACGAAGAAGTTCGGAATCTTCCAGGCGAAAGAGCTGCTCGGACATTCGGACATCGCCACAACTCAGCGTTACTCCCATCTCTCCGAAGATGAGCTGCGCGGGTACCAGGAGGGGGCGATGGACGACGTCGAGCCTTCATCTGGTGACGCCGCGGCCTGATATAAATGAAGCGGGGCTCCCGAGTCGCTCGAACGATTCGGAAGCCCCTAACACAAACGTCAAGACCTGGTTGAGAGGTCCCAAACGTCGCGCTCAAACGTGACCTGGGAGCATTGAATGCCACCCGTACAGAAAGATGCGTCCTCCTCCGCCAACGTGTTGAGTTTCGAGGGAAAGAAATTCGAACAGGGAGCCCTCACCCTGCTGCAGGGAGACGTTCTGCAGCTTCTGCCCGATCTGCCGGCGGGATCCATCGATGCCGTGATTACGGATCCTCCCTATTGCAGCGGCGGTACAACCGCGACGGCCCGCAAAGGTGATCCCGGAGAGAAGTACTGCCAGGGGGGGAACACGCTCGGGCGACCGAGTTTTGTCGGCGACACTCGCGATCAACGATCGTTCGCCTACTGGTGCACGATGTGGCTGACGCTCGCCCGACAGGTCAGCAAGCCCGAGGCTTACTGCCTCGTGTTTATTGACTGGCGTCAGCTCCCGGCGATGACCGACGCCTTGCAGGCTGCCGGATGGACCTGGCGGGGCATCGCAGCATGGAACAAAGGTCGAGGGGCTCGCGCGCCGCACAAAGGCTATTTGCGACACCAGTGCGAGTACATCGTTTGGGGAACCAATGGAGCAATCCCCATGTTGCAGGACCGAGGTCCGTTTGATGGCTGCTTTGATGTGTCCGTGAAGCAAAGCGACAAATTTCACATGACCGGAAAACCGACGCAGCTGATGCGCGAACTCGTGAAGGTTGCTCCGGCTGGCGGGACCGTTCTCGACCCCTTTTCGGGCAGTGCCACAACCGGCGTCGCAGCCGCTCTCGAGGGCCGCCGGTTCATCGGATTTGAGGCCACGGAGGAGTACTTCGAGATCGCACGGGAACGTTTAAACTCAGCTTCCCGTGGTGTGCAGATCTCCAAAATGAAACCCTGTCGCTAAGCTGATCACGTGCGTGATCAACTCCAGCGGAAGGCCGGCAAGATCGCTGCGATCGCCACAACTGCACCGGTTTCGCATCGTCCCACTCACGAATGAGTTTCGGACTGTTAATCCGCAGGTCCCAGGTTCGAGCCCTGGTCGAGGAGCTTTGGTTTCTGGTGCAACTTCGCATCAGCAAAAGATTTACGGGATCGTCGCCAGCTTTGGCTACGATCCCGTTTTTGTTTTCTGAGTTGCGGACTGGTGACTCTCGAATCAGCCGTCGCAGTTTCCGCGATGTGCGGGAAGTCTCTCCCACTCGGCCCGGACTTTTCTCAGGCCTTCAGAGCAGAGTTCGAATTCATGGCTGAGCCTTCGTAACACCGCAGCCTGATCGGGCTGAGGGAGCGTTTCTGAGAGTTTGCTGGCGATGTAGTAAGAGCGTTTCCCCTGTTCCTGGTAATCGATCATCGCATCCTTGCGGTCGAAGCCCTTCAGGCGTTTGAGGGCTTCCGGGTAGACGCCGGTCCAGAAGAGTGTGAAGTCGCCAATGTGCCGGTGGAACTCGCTGCGGGGGCGGACGTCACACTGTTCAGCTTCCATCAGCATGTCCGCGACTTCATCCAGTCGGCGTCCAACGATGTCTCGCAGCCGAAAGATGGAATCGATGCGGACGAACCGGGTCAGCAGGGTGGAGAGGTAGTCGATGAGGGGCGGGTCGGCGACTCCCAGCTCGACCTGAAACGTCTGTTCGGTGAGGGCGGAGAAGAGGTTCTTCAACTGTTCCGGCCCGGCAATTACCCGAGTCATGCGCCATCTCCCTGGAGTTGATTGAGTCTCCTGACAACAGGTTTTCGAACCAAGCGCCGTCTCGAAAACGTGAGACGGTTATCAAATTGTTCGAAATGTGGCTATCCCAGAAAAGGGGGAATTTTGGTGGTTGCCCGTTGGGCGACACCAGGAGAAGGCCACAATGAGTGCCACGGCGGGATTCTCGCGGGACCTGCATTTAGTCAAACTGCCGGGACATATTTGCGAAGGAAATCGCAGCTTTCCCGAAGAGCCTGTTGCCGTCCCTGCAGGGAGTGTTCGTACTCGCGGTCTTCGACTTCGACGCACACCGGCCCAGCGTAGTTGATGTCACGCAACGCCTTGAAGAATTCGGGCCAGTTCACCTGTCCACGGCCCGGCAACCGTCCGTCGGAATAAAGCGAGGGGAGTGCGAACGTACCGACGTCGTTGAGCGCTTCACGATTGATCAGCATGTCTTTGGCGTGGACGTGGAAGATACGATCTGCGAATTCCGTGATCGGCCGCACTTCATCCATCTGCTGCAGGACCATATGACTGGGATCGTAGTTCAGTCCGAAGTGGGGGCTGGGGATTTCTTTGAACATGCGTCGCCAGATCGCCGGGCTGGCAGCCAGATTCTTGCCCCCTGGCCATTCATCGTTCGTAAACAGCATCGGACAGTTTTCAATTCCAACGCGGACGTCTTGTTCTTCGGCGAAGCGGATGAGCGGACTCCAGACTTCGCTGAACCGTTCGAAATTCTGATCGACGTTGGCTGTCCAGTCGCGTCCGATGAAGGTGTTCATCCGGGGGATATGGAGTTTTGCACACGCTGCGATGACCTGCCGGACATGTGCAGCCGCAGTTTCGGCCTCCTGTCGATCTGCGGACAGTGGATTGCCGTAGTAACCCAGTCCGCTGATCGTGATTCCGTACCTCCAGGAGAGATTGTGAATCGCATCGACAGCAGCCTCATCGAGCGAGGTAACGTCGATGTGGGTGACGCCGGCATAGCGGCGGTTGGCTTTGCCCGGCGGCCAGCACATCAATTCGACACAATCGAACTTCAGGTCGGCAGCATTTTTGAAAACGTCTTCCAGATTGAGCTCTGGAAGAATGGCGCTGACGAAACCCAGTTGCATGTCGGCCTCTCGGCTGGAACATCAAAGTCAATCAGAATCGGCGCGGTGACACGCACCATACACTCTCGGTCTCGCCGGACCAAGCACGCTGTGGACTTTCCTGACAGACCACGCCGGACATTTGCCACATGTTTTGACAAGATATCATCGATCGAGCAGCTACTGCTTGTCTTTCACCGGGGCGAGAGTTGCCTGCTGGCCTGAGGGCTTCTGCATCGGGGCACCCGCGATGAAACCGCGATAAACCGCAACAAAGTCCAGCGCATCCAACTCTCTGGAGCCGACGGTGACTTTCCACAGCTGAGCAGCGGTGTCGGATTTCACTGAATACCCGGCCAGCTGCAGGAAGGCTTCTTCCTGAATCACGACATCGTACAGGTTCTTGATGAAGGGGATCATTGCGTCGGGGGTCGCCGCTGCCTGAGCTCGAGCACAGTCCCGCAAGGCGATCTGGTCGATCCGGTCCGGCTGCTTTTTGCCGAGTTGATCCCGGTATGCCCGCTCAATGATGTCGCTGGCTTCGGACAGTTTGCCTTGTGTCAAAGCAGTGGCGGACTGGGCGGCAATCTGATCGAGGGGATCGATTGTAATCTGCTTGTTCGTATAAGCCGCTTCGATGCTGCTCACAAGTTCTGCGTTCCCCTGCGCCTGGGCGAAGCTGTAAATGAGTCCGGGCAAGGATGTTTCCAGGAAGGGGTCGCGTGCCTGCGGTTCCGCAGCCTGACTCTGGTCCCGAATGTAGGTCCAGGCTTCATTGAGTAGTCCCTGTTCGGCTGCGAATCGCAGAATCGCAACCTGCACGGCCAGTCGCTGCTGAGCCTCAGCATGCAGCTTCCCGCATTGACGACGATAACGACCAAACTCGGTTCGCAGATTCTGCTCGTTGTTTCCCAGGTTCAATGCCTGGCTGAGCTGCGCCCGGACGGAGGCTTCCTGCTTTTCACAGTCGTCGAGCAACTGCTGCGTGAGGATGGCGCTGGGAGCCATCGCACGGACATGTTCCAGGGACTGCTGGAAGGACTTCCAGGCGTCTGCTTTCTGGTCCAGCTGCAGCTGAAGAATGGCCAGACTGGAAAGTGCGAGTGCACTGGCCTGCTCGGGAGCGGGATTGGGGAGACCGGCAAACGCTTTCCCTTCGCTCTCCTTGATCTGACGCATCCCCGGCACAGCCACGGGGACCGCAGGTTTGAATTTGGCAGCTGCAGCTAACGCGTTGTCCAGTGCCGTCTTGGCCAAAGCCGGATCCTGAGTTCCCGCCATCGAAGCGACAGCGACCCAGGCCTGGCATTGTCCCGCATTCGGAACTTTCGCATTCTGAATCGCAGTTGTCACACGTTCCAGGGCGTTCGCGCGATCGAACTGGGTGATGCGACCGGCCCACGCAGCCCGGCAGACCGCCTGCGAGGCGACGTTCTCTGCAGACGCTGCAAAGGCCAGGGCGGCGTCACTTTGACCGTGGGCAACCAGTGTTTCCACCACCGCTACCCGCATTGGTTCAGGCATAGCGACATGCCAGGGACGGAGGAGTTCGACGTCGACCTGAAACGTGCGGCAGTCCACTGCGGCGCGCCAGATCGCGGAGAATTCGCCACGAATTCCCTTGTCTTGGTCTCGTTGGATCAACTCCTGAGCTGCATCCGGTGTTCCGGTAGCGATGCAGAGTGCGGCCAGGGAGGTTGCTGCATCCAGGGTTTTTCGGATCGATCGAGGGGCGTTCTTCGCTTTCACCAAAGCTGAAGCTGCGGTCTGCTGTGCTTCTTTGGTCTTTCCGGCGGACAGCTGATACCAGCCGATCTCGACGAGCGGTTGAACCTGCAGATACGGAGCCTGGCTTGCTGTCGACTGCAATCGTCGAACCTGCTCCTGAGCTTTGGTCAGGTCGCCCGCTTCGGCAAAGGCTTCGGCGGCTAGCTGAGTTCCATATTCGATACTGCGATTCTTTTCCCGCTGCCGGACTTTATCGAGAATGGTTGCCAGCGATTTCGTGCGGATTTCAGCGAGTGTGGCCGGCGGGGCGTCGGTTGCCTTGACGATCACGTTCTGCGGGACCAGGTTCCCGCTGTCGATGGGGGTGCTTGCCGGGCCGGAATCGTCAACCACCAGTTCCTGCGGCTTGGGGGCCAGCACGAGAAACCAGACTGCTGCAGCCACAATCAGAAGGGCAGCCCCGCCCCCTCCCCAGATCAGCAGGCGATTGTCGCGAGGAGCTTCAACGGGAGCTTCCGCCACCTTGGGCCGCTGAGTCTTGAAGACCGGAACCATGCACTCCGGGTTACAGCAATGCACATCTTTCCCCGCATCCGCAGGGAGCATGAACCCGGAGGTCTCGCACATCGGGCAGGTGACTTCGTGCGTCCGCGTTTTCGTCGGACGTGGAGCAAGTTTGATGGCTCGACGCAGTGCTGAGGTGTCGACTTCGAAAGGATCTTCGGAGTCCTCGCCCCCTGGCTTTGATGCGGGTGCGGGAGACTTGGCAGCGGGTTTCGCTGGAGATTTGGCAGCGTCTCCCGCCACGGGTGTCGAAGGAGTGGACTTCGCCCCCGGACGGGCCGCCGTCGGTTTTACGGGGGCCGGCTTCTTCGGGGGTGTTGCCTGTGGCTTCGCCGACATCGACGTCCCGCAGAACGGGCAGTCGTCTACATCATCTTCCAGGACGGAAGCCTTGCAGGCCGGGCAGCTGCGAAATTCCATGTTCTCGGTTCACATTCTTGAAGGACAGGACACCAAACTGGCGAGACAGGGTTGCTGGGCGGTGGAATCGAGCCCGGGAGATCGACTGAGTCCCGTGATGATTTTCTGGCTCGCGCCCTTCTATCATATGCAAATCGAGAGTCGACCGTCACGACTTCCCGTGGTACGATCCGGGAAATTGAAAATTGCGGTTCCGGGATACAAAAGATGAGAGATCGGCTGAATCTGTCCACTTCCAGACGGGCTCAGGGGACTTGCCGCGGCGCGGTCCAGACGGCGACCCAGGTCTCACTGGGAACAGCTCTGGTTTTTGCGAGCACTCTGTTGATCGGTTGCGGTCAGAAATCTGCTTCCCCGACCCCGGCACAGACACCCGCTGCGTCACCAACGACCCAGAATGCCGCACCAGCGAATCCAGCTGCGGTCGCTGTGAACACTCCCGCAGCAACAGTCGATCCCAAACATAAAGAGACCAAATGGATCGGCACCATCCCTTATGACGTGTTCTACGATCAGCCATTGGAAATCGCCACGGATACCACGGTCATTGGCGGAGCGGCTCCGACAGCAATTGCTTCGACCACAACTTCTCCCCCTGTCATGACTCCGGCAGCTGCTTCGGAAACACCGATGGCATCGTCTCCCGCAGTGTCTCCCTCGACAGGCGGAAGCGGTGTGAACTGGGGAGAAGTCATTCCCATGCCGCTGCTTGTTGAAGAGGTGAAGCAGTTGCGGACCAGTCTGACTGGCAATCTGCAGACGGTGGCGACGTTCAATAAATCCCAGAAAGCGATCGCCCTGGATGGAGCGATGCTGACAGCAATGGCCGCGGTCGCTGCTGCACATCCGGAAAATGTTTCCTGGAAACCGAACGCTCATTTCGTCCGGGATCTGGCATTTCAGATCAATGCGAACTCCGCCGGGTCCGGTCGCGAACCTTATGGCAAAACGAAGGAACCGTTCGACAAGATTCTGGTCGTTCTCGATGGTGGCAAGCCGCCGGAGATGGAATCGCCGGATGTGGTTCCGTTCGCAGAGTCGGTTTATGTCGCCGACATGATGAAACGGATTGAAGCCTCATTCAATAAATTGAAGGCCAACATCAATACAGACGCTCGATTGAAGGAAGACCCAGCGGGGACGGAGCGCGAGATGCGGGTCCTGCTGCTGCTGGCGACGATGATGGAAGATGCCAGCTACGATTCCGCGGACCAGCAGGCCTATCAGGACTTTCTGAAGCGATTCACCGATGGCGCCCGGGCGGGAATTGTGTCGATTCAGACCGGGAGTCTGGACGGATTTCAGGCTGCCTTGAATCAGATCCAGACCACCTGTGCTGAGTGTCATCAGCAGTATCGCGGCAGCGAAGCCGGATTCTGATCGTGTCTGCATTGAAGGCGTTTTAGTACTTTCCAATGCGGATACTCGTCTGTGAATTTCTGTGCGGAGGGGCTTGGCCGGAATCTGAACTCCCGTGCTCGCTGGCGAGGGAAGGGCGGGCGATGCTGGAAGCGGTCGTGCATGATCTGTCACAGCTGACACAGAATTCAGTTGCGACCACCTGGGATCATCGACTCGGCCCCCATCCTTTCGTCGGCTGTTCCGGTGTCGAGGTCGTGACGGTTCATTCTCCAGAAGAAGAACGGGCAGTTTTGTTGTCGCTGGCACGAGATGCTGACGCTGCACTGGTCATTGCTCCCGAGATGGACGGCCTGCTGGAACAGCGATGCCGCCTGCTGGTTGATCAGGGGCTTCCGCTGTTGAATTGCTCGGTCGAGGCGATTCAACTTTGCGCGAATAAACTTGCGGTCTATGAACTCTGTCGCTATGCCGGCATCAGGACGATTGAAACCCGGGTTCCTGATTCGAATCCACCGGTACTCCCATGTGTGGTCAAGCTTCGCGACGGAGCGGGATCGTTTCAGACCAGACTTGTCTCCCAGCCATCCGAGTGGTTGGCGTGGCGCGAGCGTCATGACCTCAGCCGCTTTGTCGTTCAACCGTATGTGGAAGGAGATTCATATTCGGTCGGGGCGTTCTTTGATCATGGCAGACTTGGTTGTCTCCTTCCTCCCGCCGAGCAATCGATCTCGACAGACGGCACCTTCCAATACCTCGGAGGAAAAATCCCTGCGGTGGGGGTCGATCATTCCTCGCTAAGAAAGATGGTCGAAAAGTTTCTCTCGCACGTCCCCGGATTGAACGGCTATGTGGGATTCGACTTTCTCAAATGTCATCGGACACATGAACTGTACTTGGTCGAAGTGAATCCCCGTCTGTGCACGAGCTATGTCGGCTATCGAGCACTGTGTCTGGATGATCTGGGGGAGTGGCTGCTGGAGCCGGGCCGAACTGCTGGTCCCCGGTTTGAAAATCAAATCCGATTCCGCTCGGACGGATCGGTGGTTGAAGGAACGTTATGAACGCAATCGGTCTGGATATCGGCGGTGCGAACCTGAAGGGGTCCGACGGATTGAAACGGACGCTGTCGGTCCCGTTTCCGCTTTGGCAGAAGCCGGACGAACTCAGCACCGCCATCGGGAACCTTCTTGATTCGTTCGACGAAAACGCTCCCGTCGCGGTCACGATGACAGGAGAACTCGCAGACTGCTTCCGCACGCGAGAGGAAGGAGTGCGCCAGATCCTCAGCGCTGTGCAGCAAGTCACCGCAGGCCGCACCGTGCTGGTCTGGCAGACTACGGGAGAATTCGTTTCCATTCCCGAAGCACAGGAATTTCCGGTTCTCGCTGCGGCAGCCAACTGGCATGCACTGGCGACCTGGGCGGGCAGAATGGCTCCGGTCGGGTCGTCGCTGTTGATCGACATCGGCTCGACGACAACCGATTTCATCCCGATCGAAGATGGTGTTCCTCTTCCGGAAGGTCGAACCGATCTGGAGCGACTGGAATCGGGCGAGCTCCAGTATCTCGGGGTCAGACGCACACCGGTCTGCAGCCTTTTGCAGGAACTTCCTGTGCGAGGTCAAAGGGTCAGCATTGCGAGAGAACTGTTCGCAACGACGCTGGATGTGCATCTCTGGCTGGGGCAGATCGCCGAATCGCCGGAGGATCTGAAGACAGCCAACGGGAAGCCGGCCACGAAGGTGGAAGCAGCCGATCGTCTGGCCCGCATGGTCTGCTCTGATATGAACGATCTTGGCAGTGATGAGATCAATGAGATCGCGGAAAGCGTCTTCCGGCGGCAGCTGGAAATTCTTCACGAGGGCTTGCAGAAAGTTATCGCAAGAATTTCTCCTCCGACCAGCATCCTGTTGACGGGCGAAGGGACATTTCTGGCAAGGCAGCTGCTGGAGTCGCTGGGCTTCTCGCCGCCAGGTGTCGAGTTGATTGTGCTGGAGGAAGCGCTGGGGGAATCGCATTCGCAGGGAGCGTGTGCTTTCGCGATTGCGCGGCTGGCCAGCGAACACCTTCACGAGGGAAGTTGATCTGGTTCCAGCGAACTGCCGGGCCAACTGTGTGTCCGGGAACGACGTGCTATGATATCTGTGTCATCAACAGCCGTGCTGACTTTCTTGACTCATGAACATTCCGCTGACTCCCGATGAGCGTCGCGACCGACTGGTCTTTTATCCGGTCGCTGTCGCGGGGGGAATTTTCTGCATCACGGTGCTGATGACGATCGCAGCTGCGTTCGGCGATTCACAGGCCCCCGTGACCCGTTGGTTGAATCGAAATGCGACCGGGCTTCTCCTCTGGGAGACCGCTGCTCTCGTCCTGACTGCGGTACTCGCCATGGGAATCGACCGGGTTCGGACTCTGAGACGGCTTCGAAAGGAACAGGGGGCGATGTTATCGGCACCTGCAGATTCGTCGCCTTCGCCGGGAGACGAACATGTGGGTTAAGATCTGCGGTATTTCACAGCCTGCCGTCGCGGCAGAAATCGCAGCGTTCTCTCCCGATGCGATCGGACTGAACTTCTACGCGAAGTCTCCGCGTTGTGTTGGAGTCGACGCGGCTCGGAAAATCGTTTCACTGTTACCGCAGTCAATCACGCCGATCGGATTATTTGTAAACCACGCAGAAGACGAGATTCGCGCAATCTGCGAAAGCTGCGGCATTCGGGTGATTCAACTTCATGGGGATGAGACGCCGGAGTTTGTGCGTCGGCTCAGCGACTTCGAAATCATCCGGGCGTTTCGTGTCGGAGATGACGGTCTCGATGACCTTTCCCGGCAACTCGATCAATACAGAGAGCTGGGGGTGAAGCTGAAGGGCTGCCTGATCGACGCGAAAGTTCAGGGGGCTTACGGGGGAACGGGGCATCGGGCGCCCTGGGAGTTGCTGGCAAGTGGGTGGAGGTCGGAATGGCCTCCGCTGATTCTCGCAGGTGGGCTGAACCCCGATGTCGTGGCTGACGCTATTGCAGCGGTGGCCCCGTGGGGAGTGGACGTCGCCAGCGGAGTGGAATCATCGCCGGGCCGGCAGAATGTGGCTGCGGTTGAGAAGTTTATTCGCGCCGCACGCGGGACACCGTCGGATGGGTAGCAGCCCGTGGAATCGTTCGAGTCACGTTGAGCTGCACACTTGAAGTGTGCAGCTCAACTTCCGATGGCGTGCTCTTTTCCCGACAGTTATGCGAGCGTCAGTGCGCGTTCAATCGCAGCGAGAATATCCGCTGGTTCCGCCATCCGCCCGGGACCGGTGACACCGCAGCTCAGCCAGCCTTCCCCGGGGCCGACGATGAGCAAGCCATCATCCTTCAACTGTTGCAAATTCCGCTGTACGGGGGGCTTGGACCACATTTCGTTGTTCATCGCTGGGGCGAGAAGAACAGGGCAGGTGACCGCCAGTGCCAGGGTGGTCAGGAGATCATCAGCGATTCCGTGAGCGATGCAGCCCATGATATTCGCGGTGGCTGGAGCGATGACCAGCAGGTCGGCGCGACGGGCCAGGCCGATATGTTCGCCCAGATGGTGCTCCTGCGGGACGAACATCTGGGTGTAGACCGGACGATTCGTCAGGGCGTGGAACGTCGTCTCGCCGATGAACTGGTGGGCCGATTGGGTCATGACCACCGTGACGTTGGCTCCCAGCTGAACGAGTTTGCTCGTCAGGTCAGCTGCCTTGTAAGCGGCGACGCCTCCGCTGACGCCCAGAAGAATTTCGCGATCGGTGACGGCGGACATGCAATGCTCCAGTGGTGTTGACTTCACACTCAGTGTCGGGAGTCTGGGACTCGGAGTCCAGAGTACACCCGTGGGGGAGCGGGATTTGTTTCTTCCGATAGGCAAATCCCCGGAAATGCAGCCAGACCCCTGCTGACACGTTTGGACAAACCTGCTAGAAATGCACTTGAAATCCTTGGGTTTCGCACCAGTGCCGACCGGAGCGTCGGCTTGAGCCAACAACTTGAACGAGATGGAGCGACTGACAAATGGGTGTTCCCATTTCTCAAATGTGGAGTGTGGCTTCTTATGTGATCCGCCAGAAATTGAGCGGACGCAAACGTTATCCGCTGGTGTTGATGCTGGAACCGCTCTTCCGGTGCAATCTGGCCTGTGCCGGTTGCGGCAAGATCCAATATCCAGCGAACGTGCTGAAGCAGAATCTCTCTGTCGCGGAATGTCTGAACGCCGTGGATGAGTGCGGAGCCCCGATCGTCTCCATCCCCGGGGGAGAGCCGTTGCTGCACCCGGAGATCGACCAGATCGTCGAAGGGATTGTCTCGCGAGGCAAGTACGTCTATCTGTGTACCAACGCCATCCTGCTGGAAAAGCACCTGCACCGCTTCAAGCCTTCGAAATTCCTTTCATTCTCGGTTCATCTGGACGGACCGCAGGAGGATCATGATGCGGCTGTCTGTCGGGATGGCGTCTACGAGGTTGCTGTGAAGGCGATCCGGACAGCCATTGCCAAAGGCTTTCGCGTCACGACGAACACGACCGTCTTCAACAACAGTTCGCCCGAACGACTGCAGTCGATGTTTGATACCCTGATGCAGATGGGCGTGGAAGGAATGATGATCTCCCCGGGCTATCAATACGAGAAAGCTCCGGATCAGGAACATTTTCTTAGCCGCCAGCAGTCGGTGCAGTTGTTCCGAAAGGTCCTGCACAAGCAGAAGCGATCCTGGGTCTTCAATCAGTCTCCGCTGTTTCTGGAGTTCCTCAAAGGGAACTGGAAACTCGAATGCACCCCGTGGGGAAATCCGACATTCAATCTCTTCGGATGGCAGAAGCCCTGTTATCTGCTGCAGGAAGGTTATGTCGACAGCTTTCAAGAACTGATGGCGACAACGGACTGGGATGCGTACGGTCGCGCCAGTGGAAATCCGAAATGCCAGGACTGCATGGTCCATTGCGGCTATGAGCCCTCGGCAGTGGACGCCACCTTCGGCAGCTTTTCCGGACTGGTCGAATCGGCAATGCGAACGTTGTTCGGACCGGGAAAAGACAAGCCGCAGCCTGTTGCTCCTGTGAAGCCAATAGCCTCACCGGTTCCTTCCCAGCTGGTCTCGCTGCAGCTTCCCCAGAGGACATTGCCGGTCCTGGAAGAATCTGTGGAAGCAGCGGAGCACTGTTAAGCAGTCGCTGTCTGTCGACGGCCTTTCCATGTCGAGAGTGCAGTTTCAGCCAGCAGCACGAAGACGCCGGCAGTGACGAGCCATCGCCACCACTGCTGTCGCGATTCCAGTTCCTGGTTCAGAAGCAGACGTTCCTGTCGTTGTTTCCTTTCGTCGCGGGCCAGTGCGGACTCGGGGTCGTCGAGCGGAACTCCTGCTGCTTCGAGTTGGTCGAGGCTGTAGGGCTCGGTTCGAGATTCTTCCGCAGGCAGATTCACCGCCAACGTGACGGCATCCGCGGATGAGTCATCGTCTGGTCCGGCTGCGAATCGATAAAGGCCCGGGCGATCGAATTGAAGGGATTCACTTCGAGGAAACTGCCGCTGCTGGGAGTGATGACCAACCGTGATTGTCTCGCCGTCGAGCCCCAGTCGGGAGAGCGGAATCGAGTCTCCCACGGTGAGCTGTGGATAGGAAATTTCTTCGCGGGAAACGTAATCCAGCAGCCCGTTCATCAGCGGAACAAACTTGCTCCAGACCGTCAGGTCACTGTCGTCGCGGCTCCAGCTGGAGGTGAGCAGGATGATCCGACCCTTGCCCGTCGGAATCTCGGTGAGTGCGGGGTCGCCGTTCTCCATGGCAGCCAGAATCCGCATCCCGGGAATGGAGGCTGATTCGAAACGCCGGTATTTCCAGAATCGCAGTTTTGTGAAATCCGAAAAGCGGGGGTCGTCGAATTGCTTTAGGGCGGGATGGCTGAGATCCACCTGTCCCAGCATCGCGTAGTTGGTGACTTGTGCTTCTTCAACGGTCGCTGGTGTCGTTGAAAGCAGTTCATAGAGTGACTGCGACTGACTGGCATCACGTGCTACGAACAGAACCTCTCCTCCTCTCTCGATCCAGGATTTCAGCCAGCGCATCTGCTCCGGGTCGGGAGCAGTCGTCACAATCACCCAGCCCAGTTCTTTCTCGATCAGGCTGGCTGGCAGGTCCGGCCGATCCCAGTCCAAAATGGTGACGTCACGAGTGGGATCATCGGGGAACAGCGGATTCAAGAACATCCGCAGCTCATCCCCGCTGCCTCTTCCCAATGAGAGGATCTGGATCGATTGAGTCAGGGGAGGCGAGACATAGAACGTGTTGTCGAACTCAACGTCATCACCGGAAAGAATCAGTGCGTGTGCCGAGGCCTCAGCGGGTCGAGGAGGTAGGGGGACAACCCTGCTTCGTCCCGGGGGCACCGTCAACCTTTCACTCGAGGCGTTCGTGCTGGATGTCGGTGAAAATTCATCTGCCCAGGTAAGCTGAAAAGTGTCTTTGGAGGAATTGGAAGCACTTGAAATTCGTGCTCTTAAGCTGTCGCGATGGAGGGGGTTCTGAGTGACCTGAACGGCAGCGTTCGATTCCCCCGGCTCAGCGATATTCACGACACGCACCTTCACTCCTGCTGGCCAGTTCACACCCTGAACAGCATTCCAGCCGGCGCCGAGCTGCATGTCGGAGATCAGCACGACGAGCAATTCTTTTGATGGATCTTCCTGGTCCACGACAATCTGTTCAGCTGCCTGACGGAGAACCTCCCCGGCGGTGGTCCCGTTCCAGCCCGGCTGTTCCTGGCTGACGATCGTCATCGCATTTTTCACGCGGATGGTGGGGGCCCAGCGACTCCACTCGGCGAAGCGAACACGCGGAAAACTTTTCGTATCGAAGGTCTGAATCTCCACCGCGTCGCCCGGTCTCGCGGTCTGCAGGAGTTCGTCAAGTCGAGCCAGTGCCCGTTCCCAGTACCCGTCCCGCTGCATACTGGCAGATCGGTCCAGCAGGACAAGCAGACGCTGGGAACTCTTTTCCGTTGCGGCTCCCATTGTCTTCGACGTCAGGAACGGTCGAGCGAATGCCAGTGCCAGCAGACAGATGGCCAGACCCCTCAGGCACAGCAGTACCCAGTCTTCAATCCTGCTGCGGCGGGTCATCCGGGGAGGAGAGGGAGTCAGAAACATGGTGCTGCCAAAGACCTGCTTCCCTTGAGGTGTTCGGCGAATCATGTGAAACGCGATCGGCAGCGCGATCGCGAGTCCAGCGACAAGGTAGAAAGGAGCGAGAAAACTCATAGAAGAACCGGTCAATCGAGAACGCGTGAGGTCTCGCACTCGGAGAGTGTGAGGTACATAAGTCCGTTCATGAGCGTCTCCGGGTCTGCGAAACTCTCATGCGCGTTTTCAGAAAATCGAACAGGACCTGCTCCAGGGGCGTCTCTGTCGAAACGCGATGCAGCGAAATTCCCGATTCCTCACAGCAGCGCGCTACCGCGTCCAGATGCGATTGCAGTTTCTGCTGATAACTCTGTCTTGCCAGTTTCGGATCGACATACACTTCGCGGCCCGTTTCGGAGTCGACGAACGTGGCTGCATCTTCGAACGGAAAAGTGAGTTCTGCCGGATCAAGAATCTGAAAGATCGCCACTTCACTTCCAGCCGCCCGGAGATACCGAAGACGGGACTCCAGTGCATCAAGCGGAGTCAGGATATCACTGATGAGCACAAACAGGCTGCGACGCCGGACCCGCTCGGCGACCTGTTCCAGTGCCTGAACCAACCCTGTCGAGGTTCCTGCAGGTTGCTCTTCCAGACTCGCCAGAATGCGTCGCAGATGGCCACTCCGGTATCTGGGCGGGATGTACTCATCGAGTGTGGAAGAGAAGCGAAACAGTCCGACTGCATCACGTTGTTGCGTCAGAAAATAGGCAATCGTGCCGGCCAGAGTTTTTCCGTATTCCGCCTTGCTGTAGGAGATCGATCCGTAGGACATCGACATGCTGTTGTCGAGCAGCAGGTGACATTTCAGGTTCGTCTCATCTTCGAATCGCTTGATGTAGAAGCGGTCGCTGCGGGCGTACAACCTCCAGTCGAGGTAGCGGAGATCGTCTCCCGAGACGTACTCACGATACTCTGTGAATTCCACGGAGAACCCGTGATAAGGGCTGCGATGCAACCCGGAAATCATCCCTTCCATGACCGCCTTGGCCCGCAGGTCCAGCGACTGGATCTGCATCAGCGATGCCGGGTCGATGAATGAAATGGCGGAATCTGTCCCCGCTGCGGAGAAATTCAAAGCGGCCAAATTGCCTCCTGCAAGGTCACGAGGAAAAGATTCCTGGAACATGGACGGCACTTCGCATCATATCTTCCGTCCGGGGAGGATGCGAACCGCGAAACTTTCCATGGGCTTGCGACTTCACCCGTTCTTTTCACCAGACTTGCAGTGCAGCCCAAAACTCGTTCTGTTGGACTCTCTTCACGAAATCGAGTTGAAAGAAATTGCAGCGTTGAGCGGTCCTGAGAGTTCCAATGACATTCCTCGCGAGCGGTGGCTGTTTGTCACCGGTCGGCTCGCTGAAGGTGTGGTTCGACAGGTCGTGTCAGATCTTTCCGCAAAGGCGGGGATCACCGCCGATGTCCATGTCGTCGGGATTTCAGTCGCTGCGCTGATGCACGTGGAGTGGCTGAAACGCAAGCTCGCGGTTGATCAGCATTATGACCGGGTGATCATTCCGGGATGGTGCCAGGGAGATCTTCAGGCACTGAACGAACACTTTGGGTTGCCGTTTGTTCGCGGTCCGAAAGACATTCTTGACCTTGCGAATTTTCTGGGAGCGGAGCAGCGTCCTCCGATCGATCTGACCCCCTTCGACATTCAGATCATCGCGGAGATCAATCACGCTCCGCAATTTGATGTTCGTGAGATCCTGCGGCAGGCCCTGGAGTACCGGGCAGCGGGTGCTGACTGGATCGACATCGGCTGTATTCCCGGGACCACATGGAAAGACGTGGGGAATGTAGTTCGTGAACTGACGGCAGCGGGGCTGCGGGTTTCCATCGACAGCTTTGACAGAGAAGAAGTCGAAGCCGCCGTCGCAGCGGGGGCGGAATTGGTGCTCAGCTGCAATCAATCGAATGTTGCCTGGGCCTCGCAACTGGGGGCGGAACTGGTCGTGATTCCGGATGATCCGCACCGCCTGGAGACGATGTGGGAGACTGCTCGCAGACTGGATGACGCGGGGACGCCGTATCGTCTGGATCCAATTCTCGAACCGATCGGATTCGGCTTCGCTGCATCGTTAGCCCGGTATTACGAGACCCGACGCATTGCTCCCGACACCGCGATCATGATGGGGATCGGCAATGTGACGGAACTGAGTGAAGTGGACAGTGCGGGGGTGAATTTCCTGCTGGCAGCACTCTGTCAGGAATTGAAGATTCACAGCGTCCTGACGACACAGGTCATCAACTGGTGCCGGACCGCCGTTGCGGAATTTGATCAGGCACGCAGGCTGGTCAAGTACGCAATCGATCATCAGACTCCCCCCAAGCGACTGAGTCATGAACTTGTCGTCTTGAGAGACCCCCGTTTACAGGAACTTGGCGACGAGACCCTGACTCAACTCGCGGGCCAGCTGAAAGACCCGAACTTCCGGATCTTTGTTGAACGAGGCGAGATTCATGTCATGAACCGCGACGGTTACTGGCAGGGACGGGACCCGTATGAACTCTTCGACAACTTTCACACCACCGGTGCGGATCTCGATGCTCCCCACGCGTTTTATCTGGGTTATGAGCTTTCCAAAGCAGTCACTGCTCTCACGCTCGGGAAACAGTATCAGCAGGATCAGGCACTTCGCTGGGGGTTTCTGACCATTCCAGAAGTGAGTGCTCACGAACGCCGCAAGGCTGGCGAGCAGAGGAAAGACGTCCAGTGAACGAAGTCCCCCTGGTTCGCGAGCTGTTGCCTGCTCCGAGTGTCGAAGTGGCGTTGCGGAAGCTTCGCCATCTGAACGGTCTGGTCCTGTTCGACAGTTCCCTGCAGCGGATGCCGCTGGGCCGATATTCATTCCTGGCAGCAGAGCCGTTTGAAGTCTCTGTCACTCAAACAGCCGTCTTCGGCGAGAACCCATTTGCACGCATCGCCCCGGTGCTGTCCCGGTTTTCAGCGAGTCCCATCCCGGGCCTCCCCCCGTTTCAGGGTGGGGCCGCCGGTCTGCTCTCTTATGAACTTGGACAGTGTTTCGAACGGCTTCCGGTCGCTGCGACGGATGAATTTCAGATTCCGGCTGCAGTGATTGGAATCTACAGCTGGGTGCTCGCGTGGGATCACCTGCAAGGTCGCTGCTGGTTCATCGGACACGGTTACCCCGAACAGAACGCAGAGGCGCGGGCGGTTCTGGCTCGACAGCACTTCGAAATGGTTCAGGGAGCGCTGAATGGACAATCTGAAAATGATCCGCATTCGCCATCTGGTTCGAGCGCAGAACAAGTTTGCGAAGAACGTTTGCATTTCGATGCAGACCGAACTTTCAGCCTGCCGTACATCCCCGGTCTCTTGAGCAATTTCCCGGAGCCCGCGTATCTGGCTGCAGTCGAGCGCGTCATCGATTACATCTTCAGCGGTGATATCTTTCAGGCCAATCTTTCGCAGCGGCTACTGATCCCGGCAGTACGTCCCGCACTGGAACAGTACCTGCTTTTGCGGAAGCAGAACCCTGCTCCGTTTGCTGGCTTTTTCTCACATGAGGACTGGACCGTCATGTCCTCCTCCCCGGAACGATTCCTTCAGCTGAGCGGGCGTGAAGTTTCCACCCGTCCGATCAAAGGGACCCGTCGACGTTTTTCCATTCCGGAAGCGGATCTGTACACGCGCGATGAGTTGCGGGAGAGTGAAAAAGATCGTGCTGAGAATGTCATGATCGTCGATCTGCTTCGGAACGATCTCTCACGTGTCTGTGAACCGGGCTCGATCCGTGTTCCCGAGTTGTGCGTGGTCGAGGCATATGAAACGGTCTCCCATCTCGTTTCAGAAGTGCGGGGACAGCTTCGGACGGATGTCGACTTCTGGGACCTGCTGCGGGCGACGTTTCCGGGCGGATCGATCACCGGTGCGCCGAAGATCCGCGCGATGCAGATTATTACCGAGCTGGAGCAGGTGGCCCGGGGGCCTTACTGCGGCAGCCTGTTCTACTGCGGTTTCGACGGCACTGCCGACAGCAACATTCTGATCCGGACCATGACGCAGCGTCACGGCTGGCTCACCTTTGCAGCCGGAGGAGGAGTCGTCTCGCAGTCGGATCCGTTGGGGGAATACGAAGAGACGCTGCACAAAGCCCGTGGACTGCTGAACTCGTTACGCTGACTTTGGTCCGAAGTGAGTCTCAGCTGTTCGATAATTGGAAAAGACGCTTCGCATTCTCCGTCGTCACGTTCGCAATTTCTTCCAGAGTGATCCCGTAGACGTCTGCCAGGCACCGGGCGGTATGCACAACCATCGCGGGCTCGTTTCGCTTTCCACGCATGGGAACCGGAGCCAGATAAGGGGAATCGGTCTCCACCAGCACTCGATCCAGCGGAATCAGTCTGGCGGTGTCGCGGAGCTGCTGATTGCTCTTGAAGGTCAGCATCCCTGCAAACGAGATGTACAGGCCGAGTTCCAGGCATGCTGCCGCGGTCTGAGCATTTCCACAGAATGAATGCATGACTCCGCTGAGCGGTCCATTCGCAGCCTCTTCCTGAAGCAGTGCGACGACATCCGCGTCCGCATCACGGCAGTGGACAATGAACGGTTTCTCCACCCGGCGCGAAAGCTCGATGTGTCGATGAAAGTAGTCCTGCTGCAACTCGATCGGCGAAGAATCCCAGTAACGGTCCAGCCCTGTCTCTCCGACCGCGACCACGTGAGGATCACTCGCCAGTCCGCAAATCAGATCGAAATCGTCAGGGCCCGCTTCAGCAACATAGTTGGGCTGAATTCCGACGACCGCTCGCAATTGCGGATGGGTTTTCGCCAATTGCAGTGCAGCGACGCTCGAGGAGGCCGTCACGCCGATCGTGAAGATCGTTTCCAGACCTTGCTCCCGGGCCCGCTGCAGCACGTCGGCCAGGTCGGTTTCAAAAGACTGTTCATCCAGGTGGGCATGTGTATCGATCAGCATGCCGGGATTGTAGCGACTCCGGCCGTTTGCTCTACCACACAGGCGGGATTCGGGCGATCAACGCCCCGCAGGCCGGGACTTGCAGCTGCGGAATCACTTCATCCAGACGATACTCTGGGGGCCCCCGGGGAGTGTGACCGCGTTGAGTTTCTGCAGGGCTTCGCGTTCCGAGACAACGATCTGTCGAACAAGAGTTTCTGCTTCGCTGTCCCCCTGCAAAGCGGGGAGCGTTTCTTCAATCCAGCGGACGAGATCCTGCTGATTGGCCTTCAGGTGAGAGAACAGGAACTCCAGCGCCACATAGTGCAGGCTGGTGTATTCGTGCGGATAGACCCCGAAGTCGATGTAGTGCCCTCGAGACTTGAGGAGATGCGCGAGCCGGCCAGCGTCTTCGCGCTGATGCTCAGCCACACTCAGCACCGCTCCCTGCAGTTCTTCACTTCGATCGGTGGTCCATGGCCACGCCTCGGAGGCGTACTGCGCGAGGCTGCGATGCAGTTCGATCAGAAGATCGTTGAGAAGCGAATTGATGTTGGAGTCAGCCATGAATCAGAGTGTTTCAATGTTCTCAATGCAAAATCGACGTGGCGACGTATTGGGCCGTTGAACTCAGATACGCCATCAACGGGGATGCTCCCAGCAGAATGACAGGCAGTGTGATCAGCGCGATGTACGCCCCCACGACCCCGGGCAGTTGAAGTTTGCGGCGTTCCGCAGCGGGTTCTGCCAGGAACATCGCCTTGAGTACCCGCATGTAATAGAACAGGCTGATCACGGTATTCAACGCTCCAAAGGCGAGCACGACCCATAGGAACCAGTGGACGTTTCCTGCGCTGTAAACCGAGCGGAAGATCGCCAGCTTGCCGAAGAATCCTCCCATCGGCGGAATGCCGATTAGGCTGAAGAAGCAGCAGGCCAGACAGATACACAGGAACTGGGTGATTCCGTTGCCATGGAACAGGCCGCGGTAGGCATCGATCTCTTCGCTGAAGGTTTCGTTCCGGATCATCGCCACGCAGGCGAATGCTCCGAGATTCATGAACAGGTAGACCGCCAGATAGTACATCAGGCCTTCGAGACATCCCGAAGCATCCAGCTCGGACTGTGCTGTCGGACCGCCGGGGGCGTTCAGCAGGATCAACATGGCTGAGACCGCCATGACCATGTAACCCGCATGGGCGATGGTCGAGTAGGCCAGCATGCGTTTCAGATTGTTTTGGACATACGCAGCGAGATTTCCGTAGGTGCACGTGATGATCGAAATGAAGCCCAGGGCAATCCCCAAAGTCACGCCGATCTGATGCAGCAGTTCACCCGATCCCTGGAACGCCAGAACGAATCGGACCAGCAGTGCGAAGGCGGCTGCTTTCGACGCAACAGAGAGGAACCCGCACACTTCCGCAGAGGCTCCTTCGAACGCATCCGGACACCAGAAATGGAACGGTACCAGAGAGAGTTTGAACGCGAGCCCCGCCAGAACCATCAGAATGGCCAGGACCAGCGTGACCGTTGTGGCGTTGGTCTGCACCAGAGCCCCGTCTCCAACCACCGTGGAAATGCGACCGGCCAGTTCCGGCATGGAAGCGGTCCCGGCCAGACCCGCCAGCAGACTGATTCCATACAGCATCACACCGGCAGCACCTGCTCCGTACACCACGTACTTGAGGGCTGCCTCGCTCGCTTTTTTGCGTCCCTTCTGAAACGCCACCATCGCGTAGCTGGGAACGCTCATCATCTCAACCGACAGGAACAGCATCAGCAGGTGATTGCTGCCTGCTGCGAGCATCATTCCCAGCGTCGCCCCCAGCAGCAGCGTATAGAAGTCCTGACCATCATCCTGATCGGGAATCCCGCTGAGAATGGTGAGTGCCACGACGAAGACGAGAAACAGGCTCAACCCCAGGCGGAAGAAGACGGCGAAGACATCGTGTACCAGCAGCCCGGTGAAGTACGGGCCGACAGTTCCGACGTTCTGGGCCGTTGTCCCCCACACGTCGTAGAGTGCTTTCAGAACGGAGTTCTCCGCCCCGACCCGCAGAAACATGAACTGGGTAAAGACGCCGATAAACACCACGAGTGTCCCCAGCAGGGCGACGAGATGGACCGGCAGTTTGCGGCTCAGTCCCGTCATCCGGAACAAGAGCAGCAGAACGATGGTGAAGCAGAGCAGCATTTCAGGAGCGAAAATCTCGAGTGAACGAGGAATTTCGTGTTCCCGAAATTGTGTCAGAATCTGAGGTACGGACATCGCACGATTTCAGTCAGGAAAAACGGGCAGGGATGCCGAACTGGCGATCCCGGCACGAGGGCCTATTGATTCACACTCGACACAGCTGCCGGAGTTTCATGCAACGCGGAATATCCCTGGGCGAGATCCTGCGTCAGGTGGTCCACAGCCGGTTCCATCAGGCCGAGCATGGTATACGGGAAAATTCCCAGGACGACGGCGAACAGACAGACAATCGTCCCGATCGTCTTTTCGCGTCCATTCATGTCGGTCAGATCTTCCGGGTGCGGACCTTTGTATTCCGGTCCCAGGTAGACCCGCTGAATCGTCCAGAGAATGTAGCCTGCTGTCAGAATCACCCCCGAAGCAGCGATGATCGCCAGCAGCGGGCTGTAGTTCCACATGCTGAGCACGACAAAAGCTTCACCGATAAATCCGCACAGGCCCGGCAGTCCCAGACCGGCAAAGAAGATGACGAACGCCATGGCGCTGTAAAGCGGCATCTTCTGCATCAGTCCTCCGAACTTGTTCAGGTCGCGGTGATGAACGCGGTCGTAAACAACGCCGACCATAAAGAACATGCCCGCTGAGGAAACCCCGTGGGCCAGCATCTGGAACATGGCGCCGGAGATTCCCATCTGCCAGAAGTGAGCCCCTTCGGTCGCGCCGGTGGCTTCGTTGATCTTCCAGACAGCCAGTCCCACCAGAACGTATCCCATGTGGCTGACCGAGCTGTAAGCGACCAGACGTTTGAAGTCGGTCTGTGCCATCGCAGCGAATGCACCGTAGATGATGCTGAAGGTCCCGATCGCCACCAGGGCATACGCGGCATACTGGGTTCCGTACGGACACAGCGGCATGGCAATCCGGATGATTCCATAGCCTCCCAGCTTCAGCAGGATTCCCGCCAGGATCATCGAGATGGGTGTCGGAGCTTCCACGTGGGCATCCGGCAACCAGGTGTGCACCGGGAAGGAGGGAAGTTTGATCGCGAAACCGATCACCAGCAGCCAGAACGCGACAATCTGCATTTCACGTGTGAACTGCCCCGCTTCAGCGACTTTTGCGAGTGTCAGAAGATCGAAGATGCTTTGATGCCCGGTGATCTCCGATTGAGCACTGTTGAAGTAGAACATCAGCATGGCGATGAGCATCAGCACGCCCCCAAAGAGGGTGTACAGAAAGAACTTGATGGCAGCATATTCTTTGCGAGGCCCGCCCCAGATGCCGATCAGGAAGTACATCGGCAGGAGCATCACTTCCCAGAAGACATAGAACAGGAAGAAGTCGAGAGCCATGAAGACTCCCAGCACCCCGGTTTCCAGGATGAGGAACAGAATCAGGTAACCTTTCACCTTCTGTGTGATGCTCCAGGAGGCCAGAGCAGCAATCACGAAGACAAAGGCGGTCAGCAGGACAAGGGTGAGAGAAATGCCGTCGAGCCCGAGCTGGTAATTGATGTTCCAGGTCGGCACCCAGGGGATCGAGACCAGCATCTGCATTTCGCCGACGGAGCGGTCGAACTGCTGCAGAATTGCCAGCGTGAGCCCGAAGGTGGCGACGGTGATGAAGAACGTGAAGTTCCGCATCGCCTCCACCGCCTTCTTGTCGAAGGCCATGAGCAACAGCGCTCCAATCGCCGGCAGGAAGATTGTCAGACTGAGCAGGGCAGCGGGATTGAGCATGGCTGAGTATTGCTAAACCAAAGGAGGTTGATTTCTATGGGAAACAGGCCGACTCGAAAAACGTTTACCTTCCCGGAAGGAAGACAAACAGCAGGATGAACAATGAGACGACGCTGACCGCGATAAACATGACGTACTGCCTGAGTTTTCCCGTCTGCAGATAACGCAGAGAATTCCCCAGCGAATACGTCGAATCTCCCAGAACATTCACCGCACGATCGATGACTGCTTCATCAAACATCCGGTCCCATTTCGAGATGGCCAGTGTCAGCGAAGCAAGTTTTGCCACGAGGGCGTCCAGCACGTACTTGTCAAAGGCGGTGCACCATTTCGAAATGACATGCACCGGACGGACCCACATCCACTCGTAAAGAGTGTCGAAACGCCACTTGTCGACCAGAAATTCGTACACGCCGGAGAACTGCCGTTGAATACTCCGGACATCAACCCAGCCGACGCAGTAGAAGAGATACGCAAGAATCGTCCCGCCGAAGGCCACTGCCAATGCTGCCGCGCCCGCCTGAGCATGATGCGCATGGATATCGTGGCGGCTGGGAAAAGCGACCGGTCCAAGTTCAGCTGTCATTCCCGGAGCGACATGCGCCGGTTCCGCCGAGTGCAGAAGATGGACCAGCGGACCGTCTTCGCCGCCGATTCCGACGGTGATGGCAAAGAACGCCAGCACGAAGAGCGGAGCGGTCATCACGCGCGGCGATTCATGGGCATGGTCGTAGACGTGATCATCTTTCGGGTCTCCGAAGAATGTCATGAACCACATTCGGAACATGTAAAACGCAGTGATCCCCGCAGTGATCAGGGGAATCAGAAAGAGAAGCGAGTGAACGGGATTCAATGCAGTGAATGACAACGCAGTCGCAATGATCGAGTCTTTGGAGTGATACCCGGAGAAGGCGATCGGACCGACGAACGGCAATGCAGGAAAGAACGGAACTGCGAGACCGCAGATCGCCACGACCCCGACGAACATCGTCCAGCAGGTGATCGGCATCTTCTTGTGCAAGCCCCCCATGCGGGTCATGTCCTGCTCGTGATGACAGCCGTGAATCACGCTTCCGGAACACAGGAACATCAGTGACTTGAAGAAGGCATGGGTGATCAGGTGGAACAGGCCAGCCATCCATCCGCCGACCCCCATGGCCAGCATCATGTACCCCAGCTGGCTGATCGTCGAATATGCCAGCACTCGTTTGATGTCGGTCACGACGACGGCAATGGTCGCCCCTATGAACAGGGTGATGCAACCGATGTAAGCGATGACCAGCAGCACTTCCGGAGTGAACATCGGATAGAACCGTCCGGCCAGATAGACCCCCGCTGCCACCATCGTCGCGGAATGCACAAGTGCGGAAACCGGTGTCGGTCCTTCCATCGCATCCGGTAACCAGGTCTGAAGCGGGAACTGGGCACTCTTGCCGATGCAGCCTGCGAAGATTCCCAGCCCGGCAGCAGTCAGCAGCCAGTAAGGCATGGACGATTTGGGGAAGTTGCCATGAGCACTGAGTTCGACAACTTTTTCCGATCCCTCGCCTGCGGTGTGCATGACACCGTCCACTGAGCGGACGATCTGGAACAGTCCAGGAGCACGTGTCGCCTGCGGATTGGTTTCGGCGAAGTGGAAGACGCCAAACCAGGTCCAGATGATCATCAGTCCGATGAGGAAACCGAAGTCTCCCACGCGGTTCATGATGAAGGCTTTATTGGCTGCATTGCTGGCCGTTTTGCGTTCGACATAGAAACCGATGAGGAAGTAGCTGCAGACCCCCACCAGTTCCCAGAAAATGAAGACCTGGAAGATGTTTCCTGCCAGCACCAGTCCGAGCATGGCGAAGCAGAACAGCGAGAGAAACGCGAAGAAACGGTAGTATCTTCCGGGGCGATGGAAATGCCGTCCTCCGGAGAGGTGGACCTGATGATCTTCATAATGACTCGTCAGTTCATCGCTCATGTACCCCAGGGCGAAGATGTGGATGCAGGAGGCGATGAGCGTGACCATAGCGAACATCGTCACCGTCAGGCCGTCGATGTAATAGTCGAGCGAGACATCGAGGTTGCCGAATTTCCCGAGTCGATAAAACGTGCCGGAGAAAGCTGCCTTGAACGGATTGTTCAGTTCGGTGTGATGATCCCCGGTGTGTGCATGCGATTCTTCGCCATGCGCGGCATCGTGATGTGCTGCATCTTCGTGTGCATGCACTTTCGTGACAGGTGCATCTGGAATTTCTTCATCAAGGTGAGAATCCGCGGCATGATGGTCTTCAGCGGGCCTCATGGACCACAGGTTCGCATCCGCCACATCGACCCATGTGCACAGGGCAATCAGACTGAAAACGAAGCCGGTGACGATGCATCCAACCGCCAGGTAGGCTGGGGTTTTGCTCGTCCTGCTGCTCCAGTAGGCGCCGAAAATTTCGACGCAGAAGCCGAGAAGTGGCAACAGCCAGGCAGCTGTCAGCAGCCACTGGAGCGTAGTCCCAACTTGATATAACTCGGGAGACATCGTTTCTCGCCGCAAATTTGACTGACTGACTTCAGGACTGGCTGGAATTGAAGATCAGTTCTTCAGTTCGTTGGCCTGATCCACATCGATCGTCAGGTGGTTGTTGTAAAAATTCAGAGCAATCGCCAGGGCCACAGCAGCTTCGGCAGCTGCCAGGACGATGACGAAAAGTGCCATGATCTGACCGTCCAGTCCCAGCACTCCATACTTGGAGAACGCGACCAGATTGATGTTCGCTCCGTTCAGAACCAGCTCCACTCCCATCAGCACCCCAATGCCGTTTCGCTTGGTGGCCATGCAGACCACGCCACAGACGAACAGCACCGCTGCGACTGCCAGATAAGCGTTGAGGCTGACGTGTTCTTCCACGATGACTCCTAGGCCGCGGTGGCGGGATGAGGCCGTTTCGACCGGGCCAGATAGCTTGCACCGACAAGCACCACCAACAGGTGCACGGACACAATTTCAAAAGGAAGCAGATAGCCCGTGCTGAATCTCTGCGGCTCAGCATGCTCATGGGCATGTTCTCCGTCCACATGAGAAGTTTCGGCAGCGTGCTCACCCGTTTGCAGATCGCGATCGAATCGCATTCCCAGCAGGGCGATTCCGATTCGACGTGACGAATTCCCTTCCTGGGCAGGGTTGAAGCCGGATGTTTCCGAGATCGCATGCGAATCCGCGTGAGCCAGTGTCTCCTGCGTTTTGGCCCAGTCCACCGACAGCACCGTGGAAATGACGACCATCAGAAACGCGAGACCGACAACACCCCCTTGCAGGATCTCCGCAGGAGTGTTCTTGATTGAACTGAACGGGGCACTCGCTGTCAGCATCACACCGAAGATCAGCAGTACCACGGTCCCGCCGACATAGATCAACAGCTGCGTTGCCCCGATGAAGTCGGCACCGAGCAGAAAGAACAGTGCTGCCGTCGAGCCGAGTGAAACGACCAGATAAAACGCCATCCGCACGACGTTCTGGCTCAGCACAACTGCCACTGCGCCGCCACAGGCGAAAAGGGCATACAGGATGAAGAGAAACTGTTCCATTAGCGCTCTCCTCCCGCGGGCATCTTCAAAGACAGCGATTCGAGTTGATGTTGTGGAAGGGCAGCTGCGGGGCGGGACGGTTCTTCAACAGACCGAGTCGACGCAGGAACCCGATTCCCGATTGGAGACCAGATTGACGATCGTTGAATCGTCGACGCCAGAATCAATGGCCAAGTGACCACACCGAGGAACAGGAAACAGCTGATCGGCACCAGATACTTCAAACAGGTCGTCATCACCTGGTCGATTCTCAATCGCGGCAGCGTCCAGCGAATCCAGATCTGCACAAAGACCAGCAGCCCTGCCTTTGTCATCAGGACGACCATGCCCAGCACCCGGGTCAGGTAGCCGTACGCTGTGGTGCCGTCACCAACGGAGATCAATGCGTGATCGATGAACGGGATTCCGGTCCACCAGCCCCCCATGAACAGCAGAATGCCCAGCATGCTGACGAAGAACATGGCGGCGTATTCAGCCAGAAAGAAGAAGGACCAGCGCATTCCGGAGTACTCCGTGTGGAATCCTCCGACGAGTTCGCTTTCGGCTTCCGCGAGGTCGAACGGTGCCCGCTTGTTGCTGGCCAGGGTTACCGTGAAGAAGACGAAGAACGCGAAGAAGGAAAATGGGTCATGGAAGATGAACCAGTGCCAGATCCCGCCCCCCTGCATCGCGACAATTTCATTCAGATTCATTGACCCGGCAATCACCACGGGAATGACAGCGGTGATTCCCAGCGGGACTTCGTAGCTCACCATCTGGGCGGCTTCACGCATCCCCCCGAACAGCGACCACTTGGAGGCACTGGAATACCCCGCCAGCACAATCCCCAGCACTTCCAGCGAGAGAACCGCCAGCGCGATGAACAAGCCGCTGTCCATGGAGACTGAGGTCCAGCCGTCGCTGAACGGAATGAAAATGAACGCTGCAAACGCGGCCACCACCACAATGTACGGAGAGATTCGAAACAGCATGTGATCCGCAGCCAGCGGCGCGAGATCTTCTTTCTGGATGAGCTTGATGCCGTCCGCCAGCGACTGCAGCCAGCCGAAGCGGCCTCCCACCCGGGTGGGGCCCAGACGGTCCTGAATGCGGCCTGCCACTTTTCTCTCAGCCCAGATAAAAGCAAAGGCCGGCAATCCGAAAAAGAGACCGACCAGAGCTGTGTGGATCAGGGCCGCCACAAACATGGCTCCGGATTCGCTCAGATGAGCGAACTCAACCAAACCGTCGGAAAGAGTCTTGGCCAGGATCGGCGAAATCATTCGCGACGCCTATTTCTGTATCCGCAACGGGCTTTGTCTTCGCAGGAACGCGAAACGAATTGTGTACGCAGCTTGAATTCGAGCCTTCGGAATCGTCAGCGCAAAACCTGTCCGCGCAAAGGCCCGCCTCATTTAAGTAAAGTGTTATGACAAATGCTTATGGGTGTTTCAAGCGACACGAAAGCGGTTTCCGATGCTGAGAATCGAATTTCAAGGATCGCCCTAAGATGTGATTGGTTCACGAATAACCAGCGGTCGCTCACGTTGAAAAATCCCGGGCAAGGGCATTGTTTCGGAAATTTCACCCTGAGCTGCGCGGAGCTTGAAGTGTCTTGAAGAGCGACTCCGCAGCCTGTTCACCGCTCTGAATACAGTCGGGAACGCCAACGCCGCTGCGATAATTGCCGGCCAGCTGAAGCGTCGGGAATGCCTGTTCGCAGCATTGCAGCTCCGCGATCCGTTCCAGATGTCCGACAGTATATTGAGGCATCCCCTCCGGATATCTCGCCACGACAGCGAAGTCGGGAGTCTTGCGCACACCGAGAATCGACCGTAGTTCCTGCAGAACGGTCTCGATCAGCGAGTCATCCGACTGATCTAAAACCTCGGGTTGCATTGCGCCGCCGACGAACGTTCGCAGCACCACCTTCCCTTCCGGTGCTCTCCCGTCAAACTTCCGGCTCAGGAAGGAAGTGGCCAGGATCCGGCGTTTCTCCGTGTGGGGAATGACGAGTCCGAATGCGTCCAGCGGATGCTGCACATCCGAAAGCGAATGTCCGGTGACGACAATGGCACTGGATGCGGATTCAATCTTCCCCAGCACCGCCGCTGCTTCGGGATTCACGTTCCCCAGCAGATCGGCAGCTTTGCGGGGCGGAACGGTGAGAATGATTCCGTCAAATTCCTCTGTGCGTCCGTCTACTGTTTCAATTCGCCATCCCGTCATTTGCTCCAGCTGCTGAATTCTGGTCACTTGAGGGCCGGAACGACGCTGAGTCTGGGCGACGATCCGTTGTTCGAGCGTGTCCAGCAGTTGCTGCATGCCGTTGCGGAAAGAAACAAAGAGTCCGTAACGCGCGCCACTCGCGGATTGGGACTCGCTTCGTCCGGCGGAACCCTCGAGCTGTTTCTGCTTTTTCATCCCCCGGAGCAGGCTGCCGTACTTTCGCTCCATTTCGATGAAGCGTGGAAGTGTCGCCTGCAGGCTGAGGTGTTCCGGGTCGGAGGTATAGATTCCCCCGACCATCGGTTGCACGATCCGATCGAGCATCTCGGGGCCGAGACGTCGGCGGACGAAGGCGGCCAGACTTTCATCGGTCTTTTCCCGGCGTCTGGCGATGAAGGGTTCTGCTGCCAGTCGAAGTTTTCCACTCCAGCTGAGAAGCGGCGTGGTCATCATCGGCCAGAGTTTTGCCGGTGCGAGTAGATTGAAACCCTCGGGCGTGGCGACGGGACGTCCGCGTGAGAGGATCAAAGAGCGGCGAAAGCGGGGATTTGTGGAGATCAGCTGGTCTTCAAGTCCCAGTCTTCGGCACAGATCGATTCCCCAGGGCTTGTTCGTGATGAAGGAATCGGCACCCCGCTCGATCAGATAGTCTCCAATCTGCTCCGATCCGAAGACCCCTCCCATGCGGGAACTGCTTTCGAAGATCCGCAAATCGAGGGGGAAGCTCGTGTCCGCCGCAAGTTCGATCAGCCGATGGGCTGCCGCCATTCCGGTAATTCCTCCTCCGATCACGGCAATTCGCAGCCGGGGCGGAGAAGCAGGAGTGACGGGGGAGGTGGACAACAAGTTGCTCGGTGCAGGTGGAAATCCGGAGGTTGAGTGATTGATCTTGCTGGTTTGGCGGCACACTTCAAGCCTGCGGGTCAACATTTTGCTCCCGACGAAATTTCTGCTTCGAAGTGACATGGCCTTGCCTGCCGCTGAGGAACACTCGACAATCAATGCACCTCGGAATGACAAGGATCGAGATTGGCCGGCAGCGAGTTCCCCAACACGTTCTTCTCCTCGCGCCTGCTGGCTCAGTCGGGCAGTGAGCTGACGAGTTCCACGCTGGAATGGGATCTCCCCTACGTCTGGCAGGACTGGATTCCGATTGTGCTGCTGCTGGCAGCCATGGGAACTACCGTCTGGTTCGCCTTGCGGGATAAACGCATTGTCGGGCGAAACTGGGTGCTGTTTCTGGCGAGCCTGCGAGTCCTTTTCCTGGCCATTGCGATTGTCGTCGCTCTCAATCCCCATGAGCGGACCCAGACTGATGCCTATCGGGATTCCCGGGTGATTGTGCTGGTTGATACTTCGCAATCGATGCAGCAACCCGAAACAGACCCTCGCAACACCGGCGTTCCGCAGCGGACACGCGCGGCCGCAGTGAACGATCTGCTGGAGAAGAGCCCGCTGGTGGATGAACTCCGCTCGCAGCACTCTGTCGATGTGTATTCCTTCGATTCTGATCTGAGTGAACTTCTGGTTCGCTTGCCCAGCCGCTTCAACGCCACGACCGGAGCGACACAGACTTCTATCGATCCGACGCAGGAACCGAGCGTGGATTGGGGGAAGATTCTGGAAGCGTCCGGTCTGACCACGAGGTTAGGTGACTCGCTGGATACGCTTCTGGTGGAAGGGAAGTCTCCCACCCTTTCGGGAGTGCTGGTGCTTTCCGACGGTGCATCGAATGCGGGACGCGATGTGCAGGTGCCTCGCGATCGGGCGCGTGAACAGGGAACCCGACTCGTGGCTGTCGGGGTGGGAAGTACCGAACCGCCAGTAAATCTGGAAGTCACCCGCATCGTCGCCCCCACCGACGTCCAGAAGGGGGACGCCTTTGAACTGACGGCCATGCTGCGCGGCACCGGTCTCTCCGGGCGCAACATCAACGTCGAACTTCTTCAGCAAGGCCCCGATGATTCTGAACCGACTGTGGTCTACACGCAGGAACAGACTCTCGCTGATGATGGTGCTCCCCGCGAAGTCCTCTTCGAATTGAAGCCGCCCGGTGCCGGTAACTTCGAATACACCGTCCGGGCTCGCGTGGATGGGGGACTGGAGACGCGCGAGGATGACAATCAACTCACCCGCAGCGTCAGTATCTTCGACCGACCGATGCGAGTGCTGATCATTGCTGGGGGACCTTCTCGCGATTACCGCTACGCCCGGACGATTCTCTATCGTCACCCTTCCATGGAAACGGATGTCTGGTTGCAGTCGGCTTCACCCGGAATCAGTCAGGAAGCTGACAAGCTTCTGTATCGGTTCCCCGAAACTGTTGAGGCGCTCTACGAATATGACGTCATTCTCGCGTTCGATCCGGATTGGTCCCAGTTCACTCCGGAACAGCGACAACTGCTGGCTGACTGGATCTCCAACGAAGGGGGAGGAATGGTCGCGGTTGCTGGGGATGTTTATACCCCGGTTCTGGCGGCCGAAACCGACCTGGAGCTGATTCGCAAGCTCTATCCCGTCCTGCTGGAAGAAGTGAGCCTGCGACTCTCGAACCGCGAAGCTGCGAAGTCTGTGTTTCCATTGGCCTTCACCCAGGAAGGTCAGACTGCGGAATTCCTGAAGCTGTCCGAAACCGGAAACGAAGACATCTGGAGTCAGTTTCCGGGTGTCTGTCTCGCCTACCCCACTCGAGGCGCCAAAGCAGGCACAACGGTCTATGCCGAGTTCTCCGATCCTCTCTCCCGGGGAGCTGGTGGTCAGCCTGTGGTGTTCGCTGGTCAGCGTTATGGACAGGGACAGGTGCTCTATCTGGGAAGTCCGGAGATGTGGCGGCTGCGGGCGGTTGACCCAGCCTACCTGGACCGGCTCTGGATCAAACTGGTCCGCAAAGCTGCGGAAGGGCGATCGAAACGTGGACTGCAGAGAGGGATGTTCATCCTTGATGGCCGCGAGTTTACACTGGGACAGACCATTCCCCTCCGCTTGCGAGCTCTGAATCCACAATTCCAGCCGCTGGCCAATGATATCGTCACGATCGATGCGTTCCGGTCTGGCGGGATTCCCGTAGTCCCCAGTCCTCAACTGCGTCGCGATCCGCTCAGACCGTCTGAATTCACGGGAGATTTCCGTCCGCTGATGCCCGGACGTTACCGCCTGGAATTCGCCTTGCCGGACTCTCCCGAGAAGGTGGTTGCCGAAGTCGACGTTCAGCTTCCGCGTCAGGAAGCCTCGTCGCTGGTGCAGGATGCAGGACTGTTGAAGCGGCTGGTCGAAGGGACCGCCGGTGAGTATCTCCAGCTGGATCAGGCTGCAGCAGCGATTCCTGCTCTGTTTCCGAACAAGGGGGAACGGGTCATTATCGATCAGCGGATCCGGGAGCTCTGGGACCGAAACTGGGTGATGATTCTGCTGGCCATGCTGCTGTCTGCGGAATGGCTGGCGAGGAAACTCCTGAAGCTGGCGTAGGAAATAGGAGTTAGGAGTTAGGAGTTAGGAAAACTGTCGTCTTTTCGAGTGTTATCAACCATCAACCATCAACCATCAACCATCAACCTTAAACCTTAAACCTTAAACCTTAAACCACTTTCCCCCCTCCCGTGAACCAGACTCGACCCGAAATACAGAACATCCTCAGCCGTTTGCGGCGGTGGATCCGGCGCTATGTCCTGATTCAGGGACTGGCTGGGACGGTTGTCCTGGCTTGCCTGCTGTTCTGGCTCACCTTCGGAATCGATCTTGCCTATTTTCGCCTGAGCAACCTCGAGTTGCCGGGATGGTTTCGCATCGCCTGCACAATTGCCATGGCAGCAGCACTGGTGGGAATGGTCTCCACCTGGGTCGGTTCGAAGCTCTTTCGCAGACTCAAGCCTGCCGATCTGGCACTGGCTCTTGAACGGAAATTTCCGGAGCTGAATGACCGACTGATCACCGCTGTTGAACTGGCGGACCGATCTCCCGATGGTCCCCATTCGCGGATGCTCGACAAGACCATCGATGAAGCCGTCTCCCGGCTCTCTTCGATTCGTCTTCAGGAAACGACGAATCCCGTTCCACTTCGCCGGATGCTGGTGGCAGCTGGAGTTCTGGCCACGTCCGTGCTGGTTCTGGGAATCGCCAACGCGCAGGGTATGGAACGCTGGTACAACGCCTACATCCTCGGACGGAACGATTACTGGGAACCGTTTCGCCGAAATGAACTCAAAGTGCATGTCGTCGCTCAGCCCGGCGACCGCATCCGGAATTTTGACGAAAACGGAATCTACAAACATCCTCGCGGGGCAGATCTTCAGCTGGTCGCGACCGTTCCCAGCGAAGCGACTCCGCCTCAGCGGGTGACGCTACAGTTTATGAGCTATGGAGGGTCGGGTCAGCAACGTGGGCAGGTCACCATGTCGCGGCTGGGGGAAGATGAATTCCGCCATCCGTTCATCCGGGTGGTGAACGATCACGAGTTGTGGTTCCGCGGCGGAGACTACGTGAACCGACGCCCTTTCCGCGTGCAGGTTGTCGATCCCCCTCGCGTCGATGCTCTGGAACTGAAGTGCGATTACCCCAGCTACACCGGACTCGACAGCCTGGAAGACCAGCTTGTTCGCGTGGTCGGGACACAGGTTTCGCTTCCCATGGAGACATCCTTCGAATTGAAGGCGGCAGTGAATAAACCCCTTCGTCAAGTGATTCTCCGGTCCAGCGATTATGAACTCTCGTTTGGGTTCGATCCCAGCAGCCAGGGTAAAACTCCCAGTCCTACCCGCCTGACCATCACCGACAACGACACCGGTGCGGTTCGCTCGCTGGTGTTGCAGGAGTCGGTCGAAACCTTTCTCGACCAGTCTAAAAAGCGATTCCAGATTCCGTTGAAAGTGACGTCCCGGGCAAAGGACGAGATTGCGAAGTTCACCGAGACAGCTCCGTTCCCTCTTCCTGTCACGCCTGATGACACGCTGCAGATCACGCTCGAAGATGAAGATGAGATCTACAGCCCGGAACCGGCGATGCTGACGGTGAATGGAATCGTCGATCAATCCCCGGTGGTGGAAACCCGTCGGACCGGGATCGGAACCGCCGTGACGCGAATGGCGACCATTCCCATTGAAGGGGTGCTGCTGGATGATTACGGAGTCGAATCAGCCTGGTTCACCTACCGCACGGATAAAGCAGAAAAAGACGAGAGGCAGGACCTGGCGCGGGCTCCTTCGGGTCAGAAAGAATTTCGCCTGCAGCAGACCTCTGACCGAAACGTGGAATATTTCAACCTGATTCCACTGCAACTTGATGAAGGTCAGAAACTGACGCTGTCGGTATCAGCGCGTGATGGAGATACTCTGAATGGTCCACACGAATCTCATGGGGAGCTGTTCACATTTCAGATTGTCTCGACAGATGAACTGCTGGCCAAACTCGCCGATCGGGAAATGACGCTGCGGGCTCGATTTGAACAGATCCGAACCGAAGTGAACGATCTGCGGTCTTCACTGGAGAAAATGCAGACGCAGATCTCGGAACTGGAAACCTCGGGGCAGAAAAACGACCAGTCCGCAGGGGTTGTCGCGGGGTACGTTGATCGTGGTCTGCACCAGATTCGGAAGAATCACACTGAATCCCGCTCCATCGAGTTTTCATTTCGAGACTTGCGGGAAGAAATGGTGAATAATCGTGTCGGAACGACGGAACTTCTCGAACGGATTGAGCGTCGAGTCATTGAGCCGCTGTCGCTGGTGAATCAAAATGATTTTCTGGCAGTGGACCGTCTGCTCGGAACGTTGAAGCTTGCGGTGGAACGGCAGCAGGGAATGCAGGCTGCTGCTGGCGAAATCCTTCCGGCGGTCGATCGACTGCTGGCTCAGATGGACGCCATCCTCGCGGAAATGAAAGATCGCGGCACGCTCAACGACGTGATTCAGAATCTGCAGAAAATGATCGAACTTCAGGAACAGCTGCTGGAAGAGACGGAAAACAAGCGGATTGAAGAGAGTTTCTTCACCCCGCTGAACTGATTCTTCAGGTTCGACGGAAAAATGTCAGCGAGGCGGCCGGTAAGGACTCGTTTTCCAGATTCCGATTGTGTCTTGAAGTGGATTCGTGTTGAATAATTGTGGGACTTCCGCGGCGTCACTTCCCGGCTGTGGACCATTTACGACGGATTTGAGCGGGGGCACCCAGCATGTCGATCTTCTTTCAATATCAGCGACTGCTCTGCCTTAGCGTCCTCCTGCTTTCAGTCGGCGGATTCGTGTTTGCTCAGGATTCGGAAGCACCCGCTGCGAAGCCTGCAGCTCCAGCCCGTGATCTTTCAGCGACCGAACTTCAGCTGCTGCGGGATTACGAGCGATTTGAGAAATCGTTGTTCGACGTCGGTGAACAGCTCCGTCGCAAGGACCCGGAACGAGCTGAATTGCTCTATCGTGCCCGGACGCAGAGTCAGGAGCAGAATATCCTCGCGGAAATGCAGACGATCGCCGAACTGCTCCGTTCGAAATCTCCGACCGGCGCCCCCGTCGATCCCCAGTTCGGGCCCGCTGCCGACCGGGAAAAAGAAGTGCTCGCCCGGATGAAAAGCGTGTTGCGACTCCTCCAAAGTCAGGATGAGCGTGAGCGTGTCGCTGCGGAGATCGCCCGGATTCAGGAGCTGCTGAAAGACACCAACCGCATCATCGCCCGTCAAAAAGACGTCCGGGCCGACACCCAGAGAAGCAAAGACACGGGGAAAAATCAGGAAGCCCAGGAACGGGTTGCGGACGAAGCCAGGAAGCTGAGCGAAAAAATCGACAAGCAGGATGCGGAACGGCAGGCGAAGGACGCGAGCCAGAAGCCGACCGATGGCAAGCAGGCCCCGACTGATCAAAAGCCTGAACAGGGACAGGACTCCAAGGAAGGGGATGACTCGAAAGAAGGAAAGTCACCTTCCGAAAAGCCGTCGTCCGGAGACTCAAAACCGTCAGAGAAGCCCGGAGAAAATCAGCCGAAAGATCAGAAAGATTCAGGAGATCCGTCAGAAGGCGAGTCCCAGGGGGAGCCCCAGTCCGGGAAGCCGGAGCAGGGGGAGAAGTCACCCGGAAACCCGTCTCCCCAGCAGCCCTCCGAAGATTCTGAATCAAAACAGGCATCTCCCGATTCCCAAAAGACTCCGGGACGCGAACAATTGGAGCAAGCTCGCCGGGAAATGCAGCAGGCGATCGAAAAACTTCAGCAGAAGCAGAAAGAAAAAGCGGTCGAAGACCAGGATGAAGCCGTCAATCGACTGGAAGAACTCAAAGCACAGCTGGAAGAGATTTTACGTCAATTGCGGGAGGACGAGCGGGAATCTTACCTGACAATGCTGGAAGCCCGTTTTCAAAACATGTTGAGACGGCAGCAGCATGTGAATTCCGAAACGATTCGCCTGGATCGCATCGAAGTTGCTGATCGAGGTCAACAAAACTATGCCTCGCAGTCCGATAACATCCGTAAAGAGCAGGAAGATAATGCCTTAGAGGCAGAAAAGTCCTTGCATCTTTTGAAAGAGGAAGGATCCTCGGTTGCATTTCCGGAAGCGGTGCAGCAAATGCACCAGAATATGTTGCTGGTCGCTGCCCGTTTAAGTCGGCAGGAGACCGGTCAGACCACGCAGGTGGTGGAAAAGATGATTGTCGATACGCTGGAGGAAATGATCGCAGCCCTGCGACAGGAACTCCAGAAGAAGCAGGAAGAACAACAGCAGGGGCCACAGGGGGGTCAGGGCCAGCCCCAGGAACCGGGATTGATCAATCAACTGGCAGAGTTGAAACTGATTCGATCCCTCCAGAATCAAATTAATGTTCTGACCCGGCAGATTGGCACGGAAGTTGTAAATGGCGCACAGAGCACTCCCGATCAGTTGCAACTGATTCAGGATTTGAAAGTGCGTCAAGAACGGATTCAGGAAGCGACCTACGACCTTTCCGTCGGCAGGAACCAGTGATGCGAAAATCCCGAGTTTCCACTGGAATCTATTTTCTCTCAGCGGCACTGTGCTGTGCGACGGCTCAGGTTGCTGAAGCAGCGAGCCCCCCGGCCATCTCGCCGACAGACGTCTACGCACCCCCTTCAGCCACCGACTTGAAGGGGGAAGTGCTGGCGTGGGTACATCAGAAGAATCTGCTCGAAACACCGGTCATGGACGCCATCGCTCCCAGCTGGGAGTTCGAAGGGAAGCCGAGTCCGGAAGTTCTTTTCGACGCGCTCATGAGAACGTTCTACCTGGCCGATGATGAGACTCGTAATCTGGTCGACAGCTGCCGGAACTGGACGTACTCGCCGTCGCTGCTGCAGGTGCAGTTACCCGCGACGACACGTGATCATGACGAACCGTTATTGACGCACAACGTCCGCTATTTCCTCGCCCGGCATCTGACGCTGCTCACCGCCTATAACGACGCGATGGACATCTTCAACCTGATCGATCCGAAATTTGTGGTCGATCCGGCAGGCTGCCTGTTTCATCGTGCTGTCTGTGAACATCACCTGCTGATGAAAGAGCAGGGGTTGAAGACGCTGCAGGTCTTGCAGAATCAGACTCAGGATGTCCCGGCCCGCTATCGTAAGCTCGCGGAACTGATGGAGACAGATCTCGAGGGGGTTCAGGAGAAGACCCTGGGAGAAGTCGCCCGTCAGATGAAAGATGTCCAGCGCAGGCTTTCTCTGCAGCAGACGGATGAAGGGGTGCAGGAGGTCGAAGAGAAGATCATTGCGACCCTCGATGAGCTGATCAAGAAAATGGAAGACCAGCAGAAGCAAAGCTCGTCATCCGCGGGCGGGTCGAGTTCCGGACAACCGCCGACGAATCCGGCCAACGACTCGTACCTGGGCGGGGTGAAAGGGCCCGGCGAAACGGACAAACGTGACATCGGCCACAAGGATCACTGGGGAGATCTTCCCCCCAAGGCACGTGAAGCAGCCAAGAACATGCTGGATCAGCAGTTCCCTGCCCACTATCGACAGGCTGTCGAAGAATACCTGAAAAAGCTGGCGGAACGACCTGCCCCGTAACACCCGGCGGCCAACCGGTGTCTCCCACGAAAGCCTGCAATACAGGCTGATTCACGATTTCAGCCAGTGCATTTCCGTGCCGTGACGCTACGATAATGGAGATGCACAGGCCCGCGCCTGATGCTTCGGAAGGGATGTTCTCCGGCGCTCGAGATCGAGGAGATGATGTTGAAGGTTGCCTGTCCGTCTGTGATGCGGCCACTCGTGTTCGCATTGGCCTGCCTGGTCGCTGGCACTTCATCTCTCGTTGCGGGGCCTCAGGTCAGTCTCACACTGCTGGACGGGACCACTCGCAAAGGGGAATTGCTTTCTCTTGCCCCGGACCGGATTCAGCTCACCAGCGACGCCGGTGTTCAGGAGATCCCCGTCGACTCGGTCATGCAGATGGATTTCATCGGGGAAGCAGCCGCTGCCGGGGAGAAGCCGGCAGTTGGAGTGACACTTGCGGACCGCTCCAGTCTGATGCTTGCGAACGTGGAATCGGATGGCACGAACGTCACGCTTTCCATTCCCGGCCAGGATCCGGTTGCGATCCCGACACGGCAGGTGAGCGATATCCGTTTTGCGCCCATCGACGAGAAAATCGCAAGTCGCTGGGAAGACCTGCGAAGCCGGAACGCACGCGATGACCTGCTGGTGATCCGCAAAGGAGACGTGCTCGACTATGTCGCCGGGTCGATCAGCAAAATCACGCCGACTGCTGTGACAATGCTGGTCCGGGAGAAAGAACTCTCCGCGCCGCGAGAAAAAGTTTTCGGACTGGTCTTCGCTTCCCGCGCCGCGCCGACACAGGCGCGCCGTGTTGCGGTACACAGAGACTCCGGGGATCTGCTGCAGGCAGAAACCCTGACACTGGAGAACGATCAACTCAAGATCACGTCGGCATCGCTGGGGCAGATCTCCGTTCCCACGTCCAGTCTCCAATCACTGGACTTCGGTGGAGGACGCATCCGCTTCCTGGCTGATCTCCCTTTTGATCAGACCGCGTCCAAACCGCCACATGCAGAGAGCTCCGTCGTGTGGTTCGTCTCTCGCAACGCTCCGTCCGGAAGCGGCGGCAAAGCACCGCTGACAATCGGCACAAAAGAATTTCGAAAAGGACTGTGGTTGCATTCGGGAGCTGTCGTGCGGTTCCGGTTGAACCGTGAATATACTCAGTTGCGTGCGACCGCCGGTTTCGATCTGACGCACGTCACACGCATGCCCCGATTCGATCCGAGTGTCCGGCTCGTGGTTCTCGGCGATGGTCAGGAACTCTACTCCAAACAGTTTCGCTGGAACGATCCGCCAGAGCAGCTGGACCTGAAGCTGACGGACGTTCGCGAACTGACGATCCGCATCGACTCCGCCGGCTCGGCTCAGGGGATACTCGAACATTTCGCACTTGGCGACGCTCAGGTGATTCAGTGATGTCTATCAGGTACATGCGTGCGTCGCTTCTGGCGACCATCTTGTTTTCACCGTGCTGGGAAAGTTTGGCCCAGGCTGCTCCCGTCGAGGTTCCGCAAGCCGTCCGCGACGCGGAGGAGAAGCGGATCGAGGTGATGAAGGAAGTGGCCCCCAGCGTAGTGGCCATCTTCTCCGTGGGAGGAGGCGGAGGCGGGTCCGGCGTGCTGATCGACGCGGACGGCTTTGCTGTGACGAACTTCCACGTCGTTCAAGGGCAGGGAGGCTTCCTGAAATGTGGCCTCAACGACGGCAAGATCTACGACGCTGTGCTGGTTGGAATTGATCCGACCGGGGATGTGGCTGTCATTCAGCTGCTGGGACGAAAGGACTTCCCGCACGCCCGCATCGGAGACAGTGACGAAGTCCGTATGGGGGACACGACGTTCGCGATGGGAAATCCGTTTCTGCTCGCCACCGACTTCCAGCCGACGGTGACGTACGGCATGGTCAGTGGAGTGCACCGGTACCAATATCCAGCCGGCACCTTCCTGGAATACACCGACTGCCTGCAGGTTGACGCCTCCATCAATCCCGGAAATTCGGGAGGCCCGCTCTTCAACATGCAGGGGGAACTGATCGGAATTAACGGGCGAATTTCTGTGGAGAAGCGGGGGCGCGTGAATGTCGGCGCGGGATACGCCATTTCCATCAATCAGGTGATGCACTTTCTGGATCATCTGAAAAGCGGACGCGTGGTTGATCATGCCACGCTCGGAGCGACCGTCTCCGGCACAGCGGACGGGACTGTTGTGATCGACCGCATTCTCGAGAGTTCCGAGGCCTACCGTCGCGGGCTGAGACGTGATGACGAAATCATCACCTTCGCCGGTCGGCCCATTCGCAGCGTCAACCAGTTTAAAAATATTCTGGGGATCTATCCCAAAGGCTGGGTCGTCCCGATTTCGTTTCGCAGGGACGGACAACGACATGACATTCAGGTTCGTCTGATGGGCTTGCACCGCCGTGCTGAGCTCGCAGGCGGAAGCGAAGAAGGTGGTGATCCGGAAGGACCTCCCGAAAAGAAACCGGGGGATGATCCTCAGGATCCTGAATCTCCCGGACCCCACAAGCAGGCTGCCAAACCGGAGATTCCCGAGCAGTACGCGGAGATGTATGAAGATCGCCCGGAGTTCGCCAACTACTACTTCAACGCTCAGGCGCAGGCGCGATTGTTCAAAGGGATTGCTGCCTGGGGGAACTTTGCGGAACAGCCGGTTGGCTGGTCGATCACCGGCAAGTTGAATGAAACGACTCCGGTCCAGATTCGTATGCTGCCGGAAGCACTCGCGGGTCGATTCGGAGAGCAGTTCGCTGTTCAGGAACTCAAGAACGACTTTGCCGATCTCCCTGCTGGCTCAGGCGGGTTTTTGGCTGCGCTGGAACAGCTCAAGCATCTGCTTGCGGATCCGAAAGATTACTTCACCGAGTGCTACTATCTGGGAAGTGAGCCGTCACTCGAAACCGGAGATCGGGTGGATGTCCTGATCACCACGCGCAGCCTGGTGACTTCCCGCTGGTATTTCAAACGGGACAGCGGCGAACTGCTGGGATTCGATACCTCTCTGGCCGAAGATGTGGATCCCTGTGAAATCCGATTTGGAGAACTGGTCTCGCTGGGGCCTGTTCGATTCCCTCAAACCATGACGATTCGATACGGAGACAAGCCGTTCGGTGTCCTGTCGATCGAATCGTTACAGTTCTTCGCAGCTCCCGCTCCGGGAGGGAAGAATCCATGAACAGATTCAACTTGAGTCTCGTCCCGCGCGGTCTCTGTGCCCGGATGATTGCTGTCTGCCTGATCTGGCTGGCAGCGTCGCAATCCGTGCGTGCGGATGAACTGCATGACGCCATCAATCAGGTTCAGTCCCGGATGGTGAAGCTGTACGGGGCCGGCGGTCTGAAGAATCTGGCCAGTTACGGAACCGGCTTTGTCGTTTCCCCGGACGGTCATATTGTAACGGTCTGGAGTCATCTGCTGGACGCCGATACGGTGGCTGTGGTGCTGCACGATGGACGTCGATTTTTTGGAAAGGTGATCGGGACGGATTCGAAAAAAGATCTCGCTGTGCTGAAGATCGACGCGACGAACCTGAACTATTTCGATCTCAATCAGTCCGCTTCAACGGGTCCGGGATCGCTGGTACTCGCCTTCAGCAACATGTTCAAAGTGGCTGTGGGAGATGAACCGGTTACGGTGACTCACGGGATCGTCTCCGCGAAGACCAACCTTTCGGCGCGTCGTGGTCGATATCAGGCCCCTTACTCCGGCCCGGTGTACATTCTGGATGCGGTGACCAACAACCCCGGAGCCGAAGGTGGGGTCTTGACGACCTATGACGGAAAGCTGCTGGCGATGCTGGGTCGGCAGGTTCGAAGTGATGAGAACAATGTCTGGTTGAACTACGCGATGCCGATCAGTGAACTTCGCTCGAGCATCGATGACATCATTTCGGGACGTCTGCATCGAACCGATCCGTTGCTCGCGGAGACGAAATCGACCAGTGCTGGTTTCAAAGGACTCGATTTCGGGCTGGTGCTGGTTCCGGATGTCGTCTTCCGCACCCCGGCCTATGTGGAGACGGTAGTGGAAGGCTCTCAGGCCGCTCAACTGGGACTGAAGCCGGATGATCTTGTCGTCTTCGCCAACGGAGAGCTGGTTCCCTCGATTCGCCACTTCGAAGGAGTGCTGCGAAATCTGAGCCCGGGGGATGATCTTGAACTGGTAGTACGGCGGGAATCGGAGCTGATCTCTGTCACCTTTCGCGTGCCACGGCAGAAGTGATGCAGAATCTTCACACACAGAAAAAGGGATCGCGGTACGTGTTCCTGAAATTGAATTCGATGCGGCTGAGTCTGTTCCTGAGCAGCTGCACTGTGGTGACGCTCGTCACGGGAGCAGCTTCGTGCTTTGCAGCCGATCTGTTGCTGCAGGAACAGCAGGCAATTCAGAAAGCAGTCGCAGCAGCTGAGCCTTCCATTGTCCGGATTGAAACGGTTGGCGGCGTGGATCTCGTCGGGGACCTGCTGACCGGGACCGGTCCGACGACAGGGGTCGTGGTGCGATCTGATGGATATATCATTACCAGCCGTTTCAACTTCCTGTCGAAACCAGCCTCGGTGGTGGTGACGCTGCCCGATGAACGGCAATTTGCAGCGGAGATTGTCTCCAGCGACATGTCCCGCATGCTGACATTGCTGAAGATCAAAGCAGACGATCTGATTCCGGCAGTGGCCGTCCCGAAGAATGAGTTTCAGGTCGGGCAATGGGCACTGGCACTGGGACGAACGTTCGATCCGAAGTTTCCCAACGCCAGTGTGGGGATTGTCAGCGCGATCGATCGAGTCTGGGGACGAGCGATTCAGACAGATGCCAAGACGTCTCCGGTCAACTACGGCGGTCCGTTGATCGATCTGACCGGGCGCTGCCTGGGGATCATTGTTCCATTATCTCCCGATAAACAGGAGGAGACCGCCGGGGTGGAGTGGTACGACAGCGGAATCGGGTTTGCCGTTCCTCTGGCGGACGTTGAAGCGGTGCTCCCCCGGCTGATTGAGAAGGAAACTCTGAAGCCCGGACTGATGGGAATTGGCTTTGAAGATCAGGGACCAGTCAGCGGATCCGCGAAGGTGATCCGGGTTCGTCCCGAATCCCCTGCTGATCAGGCGGGCATTCTGCAGGATGACGTGATTGTCAGCGTGAACGGAAAACCGGTCGAAAAGCTCAACGACCTGAAGCATATCGTCGGCTCGATGTATGCCAAAGATGTCGCCCATCTGAGCATTCGCCGCGGTGAAGAAACTCTTCAGAAAGAGATCACCCTGACCGACGAACTGGTCGCCTATCAGTTTCCTGATCTGGGGATTTTGCCAAGCCGCAGCTCAGAAGAAGCGGGGGTCGCCGGTGTTCGGATTCGCACGGTCGTTCCGGGTTCGCCCGCCGACTCCGCAGGGCTCAAAGCGGGTGATCTGATTGAGAAAATCAACGATGACGCTGTTGCTTCGATTGCAGAACTGACCCGGGAAGTGCGCAGAAATGAACCGGGGAAAGAGATCACCGTCCTTGTGCGTCGTGGCGAGCAGCAACTCCCGGTGAAAGCAAAACTCGTCCCGTTTCCTGATGAGCCCCCGAAATCTCTGGAGCGGATTGTGATCCCGTCTCCGGAGACTCCGCCTGGTGTGGAAACCGGTCGGTTCAATCACCGTCTTCCGCAGGAGGGACTCGCCTTCTGGGCTTACGTTCCGGAAAACTATCGAGCCGATACCGCGTGGGGCCTGCTGGTCTGGCTGCATCCTCCTGGCGATTCCCAGGAGGCAGAGACGCTGCAGGCGTGGTCGGCGGTCTGCCGGGAACGGGGAATCATTCTTGCCGGGCCCCGGGCGGGCGATGTCAGCGGGTGGTCCGCCGATCAGGAAGCTCAAGTCAAAGACATGATCGAATGGATCCGTGAGAAATACCGCATCGATCCCGCGCGGATCGTCGCGATGGGACAGGAAAACTCTGGTCCTTTCGCCAGCCGTCTGGCGTTCAAATACCGTGATCTCTTTCGCGGGCTGATTCTGCTTTCCGCTCCGCTGCGGAGTCCGCCCCCCGACAGCGATCCCGATTATCCTTTCCAGCTGGTCTGTGTGTGTGCTGCCAGCAATCCGACCTTTAAGATGGTCAAGGCGACCGTGGAAGCAATGCGGAAACGAAACTTCCCGAGCTGGTTGATCGAACGCAGCAAGGGGGACGAAGGAACGTTTCCTGCAGAAGTGGTGTCACAGCTGGCGATCTGGCTGGATTCGCTGGATCGTATCTAGAGCGGTTTTGCAAAAGATCTATCACGTTCCGCAGGCGATAATATGGGCTTTCATGCGGTGAAAATCCTGAATCGCCTGCACATGATAGACCAAACTGGTCTAACCCCTGCGTCAGGGGCTTGTGGCGGCGATTGGAGAGACGCTCGAAAGCTGTGTTGATCGCCATCGGAATGCTGCACGTTTCCAAACAGATTCCATTCGTCCGCTGGCTGTCAATCAGATGTCGATCCCATTATGAAGCTCGATGATCAAGTGTGTTACTGCTTTCATGTGAGCAAGCGGAAGATCATGAACTTCCTCCGCGTGCACCAGCCGCGGCGCGCCAGTCAGCTGAGCGAATGCGGCGGAGCTGGAACAGGGTGCGGATGGTGCGTGCGTTACCTGCAGAAATGCTTTCAGGATCACGCGCAGGGGAGCCTCGTCGAAGATGATCTTCAGACTCCCCAGGAATACGAAGCGGCCCGGGCAGAGTACATCCGCGCCGGAAAAGGAGTTCCCCGTCCGGGAACAGAACCCAAATCGTGATCGCTGCGATGTTGGCGTTGATCGATTCGAGATGAAGAAATCAAAGAGGGGTTCTTCGGGGGCACGAACTTCGGCTGAGCGGTATTGCAGATGAGTAGCAGCGTACTGACAGTGCCGCAGCAGAGATCAGAAAAAGAGAGTGCCGCGTTTCTGTTTACGCGGCACTCTCATCGGAATGTCGTTACAGCTTGCGTTCCCGCAGCGTGGTCAGATATTCCACCACGTCCACGAGCTCTTCTGCTGTGAGCAGCCTCTGCAGATCGGCAGGCATCAGGGAGACATCCTGCTTCTTGCGCTCCTCCACGCGTGAGAGTGGGACAGTGCGGATGATCCCTTTATCATCCTTCACTTTCACTTCCTGATCCGTTTCGCTGACCAGCAGTCCGGTGTAGATCTGTCCGTCATCCGTCAGAAACAGCCAGTTCTCATAGCCGTGGCTGATCGCTGCCGATGGGAACAGAATCGACTCAAAGAACGCTGGCTTCGCGAGCTTCTTTCCGATCTCCGACAGGTTTGGACCCACGTCCTGACCAATGCCATTGACCTGATGGCACTTGTTACACGTTCCGGTGGTGTTGAAGATCACTTTGCCGTGCTCAGCGTTGCCGGAAAGCTTCACCAATTCGGGAATCGATGGCAGCGGCGCCGCGTCTTTGCCCGGAGGAGGCGGGAAAATCGTTAACGCTTCGCCGCGAATCTGAGGGACCGACGACGTTGTGAGAGCCGCAGCGAAGGCCTGCTGCAGCTGCTGCGGATATTCCTTTTTCCGGGCCATTCCCAGAAGAAGCTGCGCTCCGGGTGCAGATCCAGCCAATGCTTTGACAGCCCCCTGTCTGATCCACAGCGGCTGCTGGTCATCTTTCAAAAGCTGAACCAGAGCATCGAAGCTGCGTTGGTCGCCTGCGGTTGCCAGCGCAGCGAAGGTTTTCCCTGCCTGTTCCCGGTCTCCGCTGGTCAGAGAGGTCAGCACCAGCGACTGTTCGCCCTTGTCGAACAGCGAACGGATGGCATCGACTGCCAGCTGGGAATGGGGGTCCGTCTGAGCCAGTGTCAGCAGGTCTTTGAAGTGGTCTTTCAGGTTGAACCGGGTCACCAGCGAAATGTAAGTCGCGGTTCCGGGGTTGGAAGCGAGCAGTTGCTCGACAACGGCACGTCGGGCGGGGTTGGTGGAAAGATCCTGACTGTTGAGCCGGGACAAGGCTTCCGTGCGGATGAAGGCGAGTCGGGCGGGATCGAGCTTCGAGTCGGAGAATGCGAGTTCGATCACGACGTTTTGTTTGTGGGTCTCCAGCTGGAAATCCAGGGCGCGCAGGTCGCGAGGCAGTTCCTCAGCGGGGGTTGCAGGATTCAGAATGATCTGTGCCAGCAGACTGGCGGTCTGAGAGGCTCTGGATCGCCAGACGATGTCTCGACCTGCTGGGGTGGTGAGCCACTGATTTCCGGTCTGCGAGATCCATGTGGCCAGACATTCATCCCAGTGACCATGGGCACCGATTCCCAAAGCCTCGAGATACCAGCGGTCTTTTCCATCATACTGCTGGGCCAGTTGGCTCCAGGCTTTTCCGACAAAATCGTTCCGCATGCCGGCAGGAATCCATTCGGGTTTCACTTCCCGCAGCGCAATGAGCATTTCCCGCCTGACGGCCGGGGAACTGTCTTCGATGTTAATGGAGTCATGAATGTCGTCGAAGGAGACTTCGTTCATGAGCTGCCGTAGCAGGCGGATCGACGTGACTCGCAGTTCAGGATTGGCATCCGTCAGTCCTGACTTCAGATGGGCGAGCTTTCGCGCGGGATCGAGTTTCAGCTTTCCCAGCAGCCAGATCGCCCGGGCCTGCATGATCGGATCGGAAGATTTGCGAAGCTTCACCAGTTCTTCGTCGGCTGCCGGTCCCATGGCCATCAGTGCGTTCCATGCCAGGTAGCGGGCCGACATGTTCGGGGACTGCAGGGTTTCGACAGCTTTGGCAGCGGTGGAGACATCCACGCCAGGGGCCACATACTTCGCAGCCGATTTCGGCGCGACGCGGAAGATGCGACCGTGAGCTGCATCCATCATGCGATGTCCGCCGACTCCCGGATCGTACCAGTCTGCCACCAGCAGACTTCCATCCGGAGCGACACAGACATCGCTGGGACGGAACCATTTATTGTGAACCCCATTCAGCAGATCGACTGTCTTGCCGGTGTAGCCTGCACCGTCCACGGTCGGGACGTATGCCCGGCAGATGTTGGGGCCGGCATCACAGTGAATGGGAGCGCCTCGCAGCTCTGCTGGCAGCAGGCTCCCTTCATACAGGCAGATTCCCGTTGGGGCGCCGGCTCCTGTCTGCACAAAATTCGGGATCACCCCCGGGTCGTTCAGATGCCAGTGGCGGTGGGGGATTTCAGCTTCAAGATTGGTTCTGGGAGTTTGCCAGCCCGCGCCCGTCAGTTCGTCCTTATAGCCGTAGTTCCCATACTCCATCACGTAGTTGATGCGGACGCCGCGGTTGCCGTCGTCATCATTGTCGGACTGCCAGATCGTCCCGTATGAGCTGACGCAGGCTTCCCAGTTATTTCGAAAGTTCCATGCAAGCGTTTCGAAGTCGCTGCCGTCGAGATTACAGCGGAAGACCATCCCTTCCTGATAGGGTTTTCGGGTCGAATCGACCACATTTCCGGCCTTGTCCGTGATCGGCTGGCCGTTCTTGTCTTTGATCGTTCCCCCGGCATTTCCGAAGTTGAAATACAACTTTCCATCCGGACCGAAATGGACCGCATGAACGCCGTGGTCATGCTGCTTGCCATCGATCCCGGTAAACAGGAGTTCCTGACGATCGGCTTTGAGGTCACCGTCATCATCAATCAGGAAAAAGATCTTGTCCCCTGCGGAGATCAGGGCGCGGGTCCCTTTGCCGTCCGCTGTCGGAAGGACCAGAATGCCCTGAGCAGCGTCGACGTCTGCCCCTTCATAGAAGACGGTCGACTTGTCCGCAGCGGCATCACCGTCGGTATCTTCAAGGATTAGGATGCGATCGGCCGCATGTTCCCCGATGACGTCCTTGTTGGCAAAGGGGCGGTAGTTGATCGCCTCACAGACCCAGACCCGTCCGAGGTGATCGATGTCGATCGAAGCTGGATTTGTCATCATCGGCTCTGAAGCGAACAGAGTCGCATTCAGGTCGGGGTGAACTTCCAACTGCTCGACTGCATCGGCGGACTCATGACTTCCCACTCCGGAACCCAGTGCCTGCGCGCTCGGACGTTCGGTGTAGACACGAAACTGAATCGACGATCCCCCTTGCCGCGATCCCCCTTCATCGATGGCGGCAGTCGCGAGAAATCTGGTGAACTTGTGGCCTTCGGGAAGCTCGTACTCGATGAGGGAATTCGCATGAGTTCCGATTCCGTTGGGAACCGGACGTCCATGGACCACCAGCGATTCCCCGTTTGCGTTTTTGTTGACATGGACACCCCCCCACGCTGCGGACGCCGCTTTCCAGCGAAGATCCGTCAGGAGAAGTTCCCCTTTCGATGGGTCAGCAGGGTCGACAACCAGGCGAGGAGAGACCCAGTCCGCCCAGTCACAGGCGTACCCGTCTCCCCCGTCATTCACAAACAGAAACAGCGATTGAGCTCCGGTGATGTCCGCACTCACTTCCACGGCATGGCCGGGGGTGGATGTCGAAATCACCGGTGAGGAAAAAAGAGGCTTGGGTCCTCCAGACTTGGCGAGGGCCTGATCCTTAGCCCCCGCAGCAGCTGCTGCCTTGCGGGGCCGCGGCTGGAACTTGAAGCCTTCCGGAGCTGGTTCATCCATGTTCTTGAGCATTTCGTCCTGCGACGGAGTCGGGCTGACGACTCCGTCCTTGGGGACTTCGCCGTGAGCGGTCCAGACAATCGCGTTCAGGACGAGCTTGCGGAAATCGTCATGCTGCCAGTTCACATGATCGTGACCTCCGGTGAAGCCAAACCCCCGCCCTTTTTTGTCGGTGCGGTCGTAAGCCCAGGCCATGTGCTGCGGCTCCTGACGCTCGAGCACAGCGGCCCGCACTGCCGGATTCCCGGAATGCGGTCCGTCCGGACGGCTGAGAGTTTCACGCGGCGGCAATGCGGTCAGGATCGGAGTGACGCCGATCATGTCCGGGACAAAACGCATGTGATAGTACCATTCATCCTGAATCTCGAACGGCTGCACGCCGCGCGAGATAGGATGGTCCGGAAACTTGTCGAACTTCGCGACCCAGTGCGGATTAACAGACCAGTGTGGTTCGAAGAAACCGCCGATCCATTTGAGAAAGTGGTCGCCGGGCGCTCCGGGCACGGTTTCCACCCCGTAATGCAGACAGACCAGTCCGACGCCGCGCGGCATGATGTCATGGTCGAAATCTTCCAGGTGGTCGTTCAGAAAATGACCGGCCCCGCCGTCACAGTAAGCGACGACAGTATCCGCATTATCGAACGCGGTGACGTCCTTCGGCCAGCCGTTGAGATAGACGGTGGAGAGGACAGGTAACCCGTGTTCCTGCTGGGTGCTGTTCAAGGCTTTTGCGAGCAGCAGACAGCCAGCGTTGTGTTCATGAGCGAAATACGCGTGGCTGGGACGTCCTGCGACAAACACCACTTTTTTCCAGCCATCGGCCAGCGGCAGTCGCTTGAGTCGGATGTCCTTGAATTCAATTTTCATCGGCGGGCCGGAATGAACCTGAAGCGCAAGCTTGCCGATCCGGTCCAGTCCTTTGGGGTCATTGTCGATGACTTCCGCGGTGACATGACCGTTGATCTTCAGGATGATGTGATTCCCCTGAGCGGTGATGGAATAGTCGTTCCAGTCGTCCAGATTCACTTTCTTCAGCAGCTCTTCCGCGTCTGCGACCTGCTCTCGCTTCATCTCGCCCGACTCGGAGATGATCGTCTTCTGGCCTCGCAGTGCGAGTCCACCGCGAGCTGCTTCATCATGCAGCGTGCCGACATAACCGCCTGCCCGGTCCATGTCCGCCTGATAGCCGATCACATGGCCATCATCCGCCTGAGAACCCCGGAACTGGATGCCGCTGTTGGCGCTGGGAGTTCCAGAGAGTCGAAACTTCAGGCGAAGTTCGAAGTCGTCCACGTCACCCCGATCCCAGACGAGGAAGGTGTTGTGGTCGAGGGGATTCTCGGCGGTCGATTCTCCGATGATCGCACCATCGGCGACCCGCCAGTACTTCTCATCCCCCTTCCAGCCATCAAGTGACGTCCCGTTGAAGATCGGTTTGAAACCTGCTTCCGGTTCATCCGCCCTGAGGACAGAAACAGTCAGCGCGCAGGTGAGGCAGGCAAAGGTCAAAAGTCTCATGCAAAATCCCCAAATAGGATCACTTGGAAAGTGTCTTGTGGAATGTTCTGTGGTGGCGAGGCAGGTCAGCGGATAGCAGCTACGATAGATCGACATCATATCAATATCGTCGCATCCGTGGAACGTAACGAACCGAGGGGTCGGCGTCATCCCAGCCACCGAAAATGCCTCGATCACGATTCTTTGGAAAGGCTGGCAAGTCGACTAGAATCTCCAGCCATACTTCAGATTCCGAGTCGTTTGTCAAAGTTGAAAGCTGGGGTTTGGGTGCCACTGCTCTGTGAGCAGTGACGAAAGTTGAAACGGCGTTCACCTTGGACTGGATGCGGCGAAAAACTCACACGTTCACTCGCATTCGCACGGCTCGCAGAGCCGTGGCACCCCCAATTTTAGTCCTGACAAAGCACTCGGGGGCATGAAGTATGGAGCAAGCCGGCGAGCCGGTGCATTTCGCAACTCCCTGCCAAAAGCAGCGAGCCTTTTGCATCTCAGTGAGATGGTCGTGCGTACTGCACCTTCACTTCAGGAGTTGCTGCATGCACCCTACTTTGAATGACGGGAAATCATGATGAACGCGGACAAGCAGCAGGTTCTGGAGAAATGTGCAGCAGGAGCGCTAAAGGGGGAGCTGACCTTCCCGGAGATCATTGGGCTGCTCGCTGAGATCGGAGTCGAGCGCTACCACGCCGACTACACCCGACAGGAGATCACCTACTATCTGACGGACGGTGACTCGCTGGTGGTTGCTTCACCCCATCCGGACTATGAGACAGCGGAAGAGTTCTCCGCAGCTGCCGTGGAGGCTGCAGTTCGTCAGAGTCAGCGAAACGAACATACGTATCTCGACTTCATCCAGAAGACGATGTCCGCCGGCTGCGTTGGCTACTTCGTGCAGATCACCGGCCGCCGCGTCATCTACTTCGGCCGCACCGGCGACTGCCACGTAGAGCACTTCCCGACTACGCCTTAATACTGCAGTCTGCTTTTCTTAGAGCACGCCGCGTGAGCAAGCGGATTGAGTCGCATCATGTCAATAATGCACTCGCTCACGCTTCGTGCTCTGACGGATCATTAGTCGAGCTTTTCAGGAAGTCGAACTGTCGTCGTCAAGCTTGAGTGTGGCGAGTGAGCCTGGTCAACAACCGAGGCGAGTCTCTCGGACTCACCTGTTAATTTTGGAGGGAGGCTGTCCTCGGTATCGTCATCAAAGCAAAAACGCCTCGGGGAGCTTTGCTGCTTCCCGGGGCGTTTGGTTGAAGCCTGATCGGTTTTACTTCGCCAGTTCTGCTTCGATGGCTTGCACCACTTCTGCGTTGTTGGGGACGATCGGGGTGCCGAAGCGGCCGACGATTTCACCATCGCGGCTGATCAGGAATTTTTCGAAGTTCCATTTGATCTTGCCGGCGAACTTGGGGTCGGTCTCTTTCGAAGTCAGGTACTGGTACAGCGGGGCGGCATCAGGACCGTTGACGTCGATCTTTGCGAACATCGGGAATGTGACCCCGTAGTTCGCTGTGCAGAATTCCTGAATCTCTTTGGCAGAGCCGGGCTCCTGTGCCCCGAACTGGTTGCAGGGGAAGCCGAGCACAACCAGTCCTTTGTCCTTGTATTTCGTGTACAGCTCCTGCAGCGGAGCGTACTGGGGAGTGGCACCGCACTCGCTGGCGGTGTTCACAATCAGGATGACCTTGCCCTGATATTCCTTCAGCGCGACCGGCTTGCCGCCGAGCGATTGCATTTCGAAGTCGAGCACGGGGGGAACGTCCTTTCCGGCAGCGTTCGCGAGGAGAGGCAACAGCAGGGCCAGGCAGCAGGCCACCAGCGGGCGGGGGCGATTCAGTTTCATGCTTGTTCCTTCAGGGTGTTTCCCGGGTCTGTAAAAACAACGCCTTCTTTTCTCCCGGGAGTGTAAAGTCGAAGCCGCAGCTGCGGAAGAAATCATCCGAAGAGGTGATGACCATCACTTCGAAAATGTTTCTCTGCCGGGCGAGTTCGACGCAGGCGCGTGTCAGTTGCTTTCCGATGCCGCGTCCCTGCAGTTCAGGCTTCACGCACAGCGAGCGGACTTCCGCCAGTTTCTTCGAATAGATTTCCAGGGCTGCGAATCCGACAAGTTCATCATCGACGAACGCGACATAGGCGGTCGGCATGAGCAGCGTCATTTCATCCAGCGTACGGGGGAGGACCCGCTTCGCTTCGACGAAGACCTCGATGAATTCCAGCACGTCGTCGGCATCCTCCGAGTCAGCCGGACGGACGACAAGATTGGCAATCGCGGAGGCGGTGGCTGAGGAGTTGGAATGCGTCAACTTCGGATTCGCTTTGCTTCAGAATTTTCAAAGGAAACAGTGAACAGGGCAGAGCAGGGGGTTCGGGCACTCAAAGCATTTAGCCGCACACCCGGAGTGTGCGGCTAAAAGAAACATCTGAATTCACGGAAGACGACAGAGTTCAAAGGGGGACCTGCCCCCCGGCTCTACGCTTCTTCGGTATCATCATACTCGGAAAGTCCGCCGATGTCGTCTTCCAGATCCTCGGAATCGTCCCCATCGTCCAGTTCGTCGGAGGGGCGGGGGGCACGCCGGAAGACCGCCACAACGTCGTCAACAGGCACCACGAACAGCACGTTGTTGGGCTCCAGATCGACGGGGATGGCGTTCTTCGGGTGGAACAAAACCTTGTCGTACTTGGCGACGGGAAACTCGTCGTCGTTTTCAACTTCGACGCTCACCTCGACGACGCGTCCGGTGATGGTCGGAATTTCTGCCTGATCGGGAAGGAGGATTCCTCCCTTGGTCTGCTGCCGGCTCTGATCTTTGCGGATCAGGATGCGCGGTCCGAGTGGTTCAACAAATTCATCCATGGCTAATCCCCCTCTTGGTTGAAGGGCGAATCGGTAACTGTGGGGAACAGGATATTATAGGCAGAGGATCGGCTGCGGACGAGGAGAATGTGAATGAGTCGATTCTCCTCGGCAATCCGCTGCTCGACAACGTTTCACCTGGCAAAATCGAATTATTCGGCCGTGAAAAGATAGGTGCAGGTCTGTCGATACGTTTTCCCTGGCTGCAGAATGATGGAGGGAAAACTGGCCTGGTTCACAGAGTCGGGGTTGTGCTGGGTTTCGAGACAGCAGGCGCTGCGATGTGCGTATGGCTTGCCCCCTTTTCCGGCCTGTCCCTTCAGAAAGTTGCCGGTGTAGAGCTGGACAGATGGTTGGCTCGAGCGGATCTCCAGCGTGCGGCCGCTTTTGGGATCCTTCAACTTCGCGACCGCACGGACCAGCCCGGGTTCCCCGTTGACGACGAAGTTGTGGTCGTAGCCCATTGCCGGGGTCTTCTCAAGCTGACCGATCCGTTCACCCAGAACGTGTGGAGACCGGAAGTCGAGAGGGGTGTCCGCCACGGAGGCGATTTCGCCTGTGGGGATCAGGTTGTCGTTCGCGGGTGTGTACCTGTCCGCGAAAATCTGCAGCTCATGATCGAGCACCGTCGGTGAGCCTTCCCCAGCGAGGTTGAAGTACGAGTGGTTGGTCAGGTTGACGGGGGTCGGGGCATCGGTGGTGGCAGCGTATTCAATATCGAGTTCGTTGCGGTCCGAAGTCAGGGTGTAGGTGACTGTGCAGGTGAGCTTCCCGGGATAACCTTCTTCCCCGTCCGGGCTGGTGTAGCTGAAGACGACCCCTTGTGCTCCCGGCTTCTCGAAGCCGGTTCCCTGCCAGATGACCTTGTCGAGGCTGCGTTCGTTTCCGCCGTGCAGGTGGTTCTCGCCGTTGTTGACAGCCAGGGTGTATTCCTTGCCGTCCAGGGTGAATTTCCCTTTGGCGATGCGGTTGCACACCCGTCCGGTGGTGCAGCCGAAGTATTGATTGCCCTCTGATTCGTAACCAGCAACGTCATCGAACCCCAGGACGACATCGGCAACCTGTCCGCTCTTGTCGGGGACCCACAGGTTCACAATGGTTGCCCCCCGGGACATCAGCGTGACCTTCATGCCGGTCGAGTTGCTCAAGGTGAACAGCTCGACCGCTTCTCCGTTGGCTGTTTTGCCGAACGGGGTTCCGACGGGAACCTCACCGCGGCAGGCTGGTCCCAGTGCACTACAGAACAGGAACGCAAACAGCGTGGGGATGTGCCCAGGAAAAGAACGCATGAGAACCTCTGAACTGAAGGCGGACGCATCGAGACCGATTCCAGGATTATCCGCAGGTTTCTCCGGACTCACAAGTCTGTGGGAGCTGTCGGCGGGCAGAGATCGGCCAGATCCTGTTCACGAGCCCTTGAGCGGCCTCGTCGAGCCGGCAACCGCACCGGTTGAAGAGGCAGGGGGCGAATTGGGGTTGGTGATCGAGCCGGGAGTCGTGTAACGAACGCCTGCACAACGCGATATGAATCGGACAAGGTTCTGGCGACCGTCAGTCAGAAACCGGTCGTTCATGCAGGCGAAGGACAGAAATACGAGGACCAGTGCCAGCAGCCCGAGGCGGATTCGAACGTTCGATGAAGTCGCTGTCACTTCCAGAAAGGGAAGGTACCAGCTCGCTTGCTGGGAAGCGGCTGCCGTGGGCGGAGAACCGGCGAGCACGCGTGGGTCGTAGGCGAGAGAGGTGTCTAAGGGGATGCGGGTCTCTCCCGGGGTGACCGTCCCGAGTTCTGAAGAAGCGACCCGATTCCGGTAGTCCGGATCGTTTTCCAGGGCCTGAGCGACTCGCATCAGGTGTTGATTTCCCTGTTCGAGATCCCGGATCACGAGGGCGTTTTTCGTGAAACGTGCATGCAGTCGTTCAGCTTCCCACCAGCGGGGGGCAAGTACGAGCGCCGTGAAGATCAGGGTACACAGGCCCAGGCAGACCCAGAAGAGGATCGAAAAGAACCACGACGAAAGGGAGGAGGGCGCCGGGGGAGTCGTTGTCATGACACAAGGTCCGGAGCACAGGGTGTCACTGAGGAGGGGGACGTTCCGGAGAAGTGCGCTTCACCCCGCTACATGCGGACTCTCAGGCAATGAGGGACCGGATCGTGAGTCACGCCGCTTTACTTGCGGAGGTTGCCCTGGATCTCGGAGGCAGCGGTTTCGCTTTGCGTCGTCTCTACGGGAGCAGGCTGCGTTCCGTACTTCTGATTCAGAATTTGTGCCTTCTCGACGCATCGCTGCAGGGTCCGTCGAAGTTCCGAATAGTCGTCGATCATTTTTCGACGCAGGCGGTCGACTTCAGCCAGTTGGTCATTCCGGGCCGTCTCGTACTTGCGGAGCGATTCCACCAGTCCATCCCGGACTTCATCGCCGGCGTCGGGCGCGGCCTGTGGGTTTCCGTTCAGTTCCGCCATTCGCTGAGCGAGAGTGGCCTGCGACGACTTGATGAGTTCTTTTCGAGTCGCCAGTTCCAGTTCATGATCGATCAGGGCGGAATCCGCAATGACCTGTTGATGCTGCAGGCTGGCAATGGTCGCCAGCCAGTTGGCGGGCAATGTTCCACGAATGTGGTAGGTGCCGCGCGGCCACAGATCCGTTTCCTGGGGATAGGGGGGGCGGGTCAGACGGGCGATGGCCTGGCTCGGGCGGATATCGGTGATCGAGAATTCACCCAGGTAGAGCGAGCTTCCCGGAGCATCGGCAAAGACGAAGACGGACGGATCGATTTTGCCGTCGGTTCCCCGTTGAGGAAGGCCTGAGCTCGATCCGACTCCCAGTTCAATGGCGCCCGGAGTTCCCGGCTGAACCTGCGAGTTGGGGGAGTTCCAGACATCACCCCAGCCGTGCACCAGTGCCTGACGCTGTTCTTCCAGAGCCCGCACACGCCGCTCGGCATCGGCAATCTGCTGGATCCCCTTTTCGATCCGCTCCTGGCGTTCGGTCACCTGTTTCAACATGCGGTGTCGCACGTCGAGGACCATGGTCGAAAGCACCAGCGAAGCCGGAATCAGAAGGACTACGCACAGCCAGAGGAGCACCTTCCCCAGGATATGCATAATCGTGTTCCCTTTAGAGCTGGATGACCAGAAACAGACGACAACTCAGGTAAGATCGTCTTTACGGAGTCGTTCAATTCAAATCGACAGCCACTGACGATCGGCCGCACACTCTTCGAAAATCACCGGTTTTAACGGTTTGATGAAACGCAATGTCTGGCTGAACAGGCTCAACGGTCGAACGGTTGAGTCAATTTTCCATCCTAAACCCGCAGCGTGGCGCTGGTCAAGAACCGGATCGGGAAAACCGGGCAGGCTGGGGGCTGCGTGTCGACGGGTTCGGTCGTAGCGAATGTGCGTCGGTCAGGTCCAGCCGTGGGGATGTTACCGCTGGGCCACTGCTGACAACCGGAAGTGTCCGAAGAGCGTTTCGCCTTCTCGCACAATGTAGAACTTCAGGGGGCCCATGGTCTGCAGTTGCGGGTGGGCGAGGACGTAGTCGATGTTCTCGTTGCTGACCGTTTCCCAGATGTGGAGTCCGACCAGCACGTCTCCCTCGCGGATCCCGTTGACTTCAGCTGGTCCGCCGGATCGGACTCCTGTCACCCGCATGCCGCCGCGATAAGGCTGGTTCGGGACGGGGAAGCCCCCTTCGACTTTCTCGAGCTTCATTCCGAGCACATCCCAGCACTTGTCTGCTGTGGAGGGAGTGCTGGTTGTCATGGAGACTTTTTTGGCTTCGACAGTTCCGCTGTTGCTGACCACCTGCTGTCCCGCCTGTCGACGGTTGCTGGAGAGTTCTGCAATTCTCAACCGAACTTCCTGAGACTCTCCGTCCCGCAGGAGCTTGATGGGGACTTCGGTTCCAGCTGGTCGGCCGAACAGGGAGCGTTCGAAATCGGCACCATCGACGACCCGGACGTCGCCAGCCTGCACGATCACGTCCCCGACTTTCAGAGAACCGTTTGCTGGGGAATCGGCGCGGATGCTTTCCACCACCAGTTTCCGCTCGAGGCCGTGTTTGACATCGGTCGTCGAAACACCGTGGTAGGTGAGGTTATGCCGCTCGACATTCATCAGGCGGGCGATGACTTTACGGGCGGAGTCGATGGGGATTGCGAATCCGATCCGCTGAGCCCCGGCCCGGATGGCGACGTTGATTCCGATCACTTCACCGTCCGCATTCAACAGCGGTCCACCACTGTTGCCGGGATTGATGGCGGCGTCGATCTGGATCAGGTTGGTGTAAGACTGCTCTTCGTTGACTTCCACATCGCGGGAGCGGTGGCTGATGATTCCGCGAGTGACGGAAGATTCGTATCCGTAGGCATTGCCGATGGCGATCACGTCCTCGCCGAGCATCAGGTCAGAAGACGTTCCGAAGTTGGCGACTTCGAGCTTTTCGCGAGGATCGATCTTGATGATCGCGAGATCTTCGCGGGAGTCGTAGGCCAGAACGCGGCTTTCATATTCGCCGCCGTTGTAGGTGGTCACGCGAAGGCGTTCCACATCCTGCACCACGTGGAAATTCGTGACGATGTATCCCCGTTCATCGAGGATAATGCCGGTTCCCATCCCGTTGATCTTCGTCGCCTTGCCGGCTGAGAAGACGACGTCCATGGACTTCTGACGCTTTTCCGTATGGATATTGACGGAAGAACGTTCGGCTCGTTCGACAATCCGCGTGCGGTCGGTGTTCCGCTGGGAGTTGGGTGCGAGCGTGGGCTGATCCGCCAAGATCAGGCGGGGAGCGAACACAAGCAGCATGGCCAGGCACATTCCGGCATGGCAGCATTGCTTCGTCATCTTCAGGCCTGTTCCTGTTGTGAACCGAGGCAATTACGGCGAATTCCATTCGCCAAACGAACGGGAGTGCAGTCCATGATGCTCCACGCCCCCAACATCGGACCCCCAGCGAGCACCGCTTGAAAGCGCATGAACCCCTGTGCAAACCTTGCCTATTTGACAAATGTGGAAGTGGGTAATTTGGTTGCAGATTCGGAGTGGGGAATCGGAAATCGGCTCTGGAACCTGAAAATTGGTTCAAGATGCATTTGTGATCCCGTTTCGAATTCGAGGCCCCGAGCCGGATTGTTCGTGAAAGAGCAACGAGTTGGGAGAAACCTGAAGTTTGACTATTTCGACTTCAGCAATTCCCGGGCGTCTTCTTTAGAATTTGAACTTCGGTAAAATCTGCAAACTGAAACGCCTCCCTGGTTCAAATCCGGAATTCAATCACATGACGAGACGGGAAAAGATCGAAGAACGCCTGCGGGCCGATCCGGACGATGTCTTCCTCAATTACTCCTACGCCATGGAGCTCTCCAAGTCTCCGGAGTTGGAAGAGGCGCGAAGAGCGTTTCAGAAAGTGCGGTCTCTCGACCCCAATTACGTCTCCGCCTACTTTCAGGAAGGGCAGATGCTCTCGAATCACGGGGAGGTCGAAGCTGCAAAAGAAGTTCTCCGGAGCGGGATCGAGGTTGCCCGTCGGATCGGGGACTCCCATGCCCTGGGGGAAATGTCGGAGTTTCTCGAACAGCTGTAGTTGGATTCCCGCTGGACTTGTTGGAATTGAACCAGCGTCCCGTTTCCCTTCTTCTGCGGATCGTGAAGATGTCCACTCGACTCCTTGTGACCGGATTCCCCTCGTTTTACGGCTGTCCGGAAAATCCTTCGCAACTGCTGGTTGAATGGATTCGCACTCACGCGGTGAAGCTCCCGGGGGTGGAATTGCTGACGGAAATACTGCCGGTGGAATATGCCGGTGTGGAACGGGAGTTCCTGCGATGTCTGAAGGAGTATCAGCCGGATGTGTGGCTTGCCTTTGGAGCCAGTCGGCGGACCATCCCGCTGCATCTGGAATGTCTGGCGAGAAATCTGGATCAGTGCGAACGACCTGATAACACAGGAGAAGTCCGAAGCGGGACGGTGATTGTTCCTGATGGTCCTGCGGAGCTGATCTCTCCGTATGCGCTGGATCACCTGGAGGAGCTGCTGAACGGTGCGGGAATCGAAACAACACTGAGCGAAAATGCGGGGTCGTATATCTGTAATCACCTGCAGTACTTTGCTCATTGGCACCTGCAGCAGTCCAGAGAAAATTGCCAGTTTCTGTTTACGCATCTGGCGAGTGCGGAAACCGGATTCACTGCGGAAAAGTTGTGGCCGGCGCTTCAAATCATGGCGATGTGGTTTCAGAATGAACGCAGCAAAATGGCGCGGAGTGGTTCGGTCAGAATCTGATCCTCGCCCCAGATCGTCTTTCCGCCCGACCCCCACCGAATTCGGGATCAACAGGAGTCCGATGCATGCCCGCAGCAGATACTGCCCGTCACTGGTTGGGGTTTGATCTGGGAGGCACCAAGATGCTGGCCCAGGTCTACGACGAGAAATGGAATGTCATCGCCAAGGAGCGGAAGCGAATCCACCCAGGCACGGGAGCCAAGGGGGGAATCGAACGGATCATTGAAACGATTCATGAAGCGCTCAAGAAAGCGAGTCTGACACCCGCGGATCTGCTGGGGATCGGCATTGGTTGCCCGGGGCCGATTGAAATGGACAAAGGTCTGCTCCTCGACCTTCCCAACCTGGGCTGGCAGGCAGTGCCGCTCAAAGAACGGCTTGAATCGGCGCTGGGTTGCCCGGTCGCTGTTCTGAACGACGTGGATGCGGGCGTGTACTCGGAATACCGGGCCGGGGCGGGGCAGGGAGCCCGGTGCGTGATCGGCGTTTTTGCCGGAACGGGAATCGGCGGCGGCTGCGTCTATCGCGGAGAAATTCTGCGGGGAACAACCTCGTCCTGCTTCGAAATTGGACACGTTCAGGTCATGTCGAACGGCCCCAGGTGCGGTTGTGGACAACGGGGATGCCTGGAATCGGTCTCCAGCCGACTGGCCATTGCTGCGCAGTGTGCCCGGGCAGCCTACCGGGGTGATGCGCCTCATCTGCTGGAAGCTGCCGGGACAGACATTGCCGAAATCCGCAGCGGAGCCTTGAAGAGTTCTATCGAGGCTGGTGATCAGGTGGTCGACATGATCATCAAGGAGGCAGCGAGATATATCGGAATTGCCGTCGGCAGCGTCGTGAACCTGATCGCTCCGGAAGTGGTGATCCTGGGAGGCGGGCTGGTGGAAGCCATGCCTGATCTGTTCGTTCCGCAGGTGGCGAAGGCAGCCAATAAGCGGGTCATGCCGGCCTATCGCGATACATTTAAAGTGGTGCCTGCGACATTGAAAGATGACGCGGGCGTGCTGGGCGCGGCGCTCTGGGCGGAATACACATTGGGCCCTGCTTCACGCGGGAAAAAATCGGGTAAGGATTCCTGAATCGGACTTCAGTTTTCGGAAAAATGTGCCCCTGAGTCCGATTTTTGAAGACTCGGCCGTTGCAGGCAGGTTTAATCAGATGCGGGCCTCTTGTTGAGCCCATTCTGAGAGGCAGACCATGCAGCGTAGACATTTTCTTCAGGCGACGGCGTTTGGAAGCTCCCTGTGGTTCACCCCCGGATTGTTCGCGGAGCTGACGCAGACGCCGCGAATGACAGAAGGGCCATTTTATCCCGACAATCTGCCTCTGGATAAAGATAATGACCTGGTGATTGTCGATGATTCGCTCACTCCGGCGGTGGGGCAAATCACCCATTTGACCGGGCGGGTGCTCACTCCTTCGGGTCAGCCTGTTCGAAATGCGGTCATTGAAATCTGGCAGTGCGACAATAACGGGGCCTACCTGCACACCGGGACCAATAACAACGAAGGTCGGGACAAGAACTTTCAGGGCTATGGGCAATTTGTGACCGACAGTGCAGGGGCCTATCGTTTTCGAACGATTAAACCAGTCCCCTATCCTGGGAGAACGCCACATATTCATGTGGCGGTCAGTCGACACGGAGAGCGGGTGCTGACGACGCAGCTGTTCGTCAAAGGGGCACCGGAAAATGAACAGGACGGAATTCTGAAGTCCATTCAAAATCCGAAGGCCTTGGCGAACGTTATCCGGGAGTTCAAACCCGTCCCCAACACGAATCTGGGGGAACTGGCCGTTCATTTTGATGTGATTCTCGGTCTGACTCCCCATGACCCCAACGATGAGGAGGTCAGTCACGGAATCGGGAAATCAGATCGTGCTTCGGGTCGTGGCATGGGGCCTGGCGGTCCCCGTGGGCCGGGACGTGGTCGACCGGATGGACCTCCCCCTCCTCCTCCGCGACCCTGATTTTCAGAATCGGATTTCTATTTTCCGGAATCGGAACCCGCGTTCTCCTCGGAATTCGGCCGCGATTTTCACCGACTCGGCTGGGGTCGCTGTGAAATCGCGTCGAATTACCGGCGTTTCTGGCTGCGGATTCGCCGGAATTTCCAGCGGATGAACGGGAACCGCATTTCCCGCACCACTTTGCCGGGAATGCGGGCATCTTGCATTCTCGATGTTTCGACTCGATACTGCTTTCACGTCACGGCTTCGTGTTGATCAGATCTGCAGCATGAAGAATGAACGACGTTCCCGAACTTCGAGAGACTGCAATCGATGCCTTGGTTCATTTACGCCAGTTTTGTGCTGGTCATTGCATTTCTGATTTACTTCGACCTGAGCGTGCTGCATCGGAAGGCGAAGGCGGTCTCGGTTCGTTCCGCTCTGTTCTGGACGGGGGTCTGGGTCTGCCTGTCCCTGCTGTTCAACGTTGTGATCTATGTGCTGTATCAGGGAAATTTTGTCGCCGAATCCGGGGAAGCGCTCAAGCTGACGGGGAAAGATGCGGCCCTGCAGTATTTCACAGGCTACCTGATCGAGTATTCACTCTCGCTCGATAATATTTTCGTGATCGCGATGATCATTTCATCGTTCCGGGTTCCTGAGCAATACCAGCATCGGTTGTTGTTCTGGGGGATTCTCGGTGCTGCACTGCTGCGGGGACTGATGATCTGGATCGGGGCGGAAATGATGCACCGCTTCGACTGGACGATCTACCTGTTCGGGGCTCTGCTGATCTTCTCTGCTGCGAAAATGCTGATGAGCGGAGACGAAGAAATTGATCCCGACCGCAATATCCTGGTGAGAATCGTGCGGCGATTCTACCCGGTGTCGCACGAGTTTCATGGCAAGAATTTCTTTGCAAACATCAATGGCAAGGTCCACGCGACCCCCATGCTGCTGGCGTTGATTCTCATCGAAGGGTGTGACGTTGTGTTCGCGGTGGATTCCATCCCGGCGGTGTTCGGGGTGACGAAAGATCCGTTTCTGGTCTTCACCTCGAACATCTTCGCGATTCTCGGGTTGCGGTCGCTGTACTTTGCACTCGCGGGGATGATGGGGCAGTTCGAGTACCTGAAGTATTCTCTGATCGTGCTGCTGTTCTTTGTCGGCATCAAGATGCTGCTCTCGGACGTGTTCCACATTTCCAATCTGGCCTCCCTGGCGATCATCGGAACGATTCTGGCGATTGGGGTGGTGACTTCGCTGATGTTCGGGAAGAAGCATGAAGAACATGCCGAACCCGGGTCGGACGATGTGCCTCCTGCATAAAGACTGACAGAGTCTGCACTGTATGACGTCCTGCAACGCGTAGAATTGTTACGGCCGTTCTACTCGCACCTGAGAAGGTTCCGCAGAAGTTGCGGGCCTTCCAGGCTTGCGTCGCTGCTGGCAGGTTCTACACTGAAATCCGGTGGTTGACTCCGGGATTTGGCGAGTTGGGTGTCACAACCGGCGGGAGTGATTACGACCCGCGCGAGCCGAAGAGCCGAAACAATCAGCAGTTGCAGACCGCCCCTTCACGGTACGTCCGGTATGTTCCGCGCACTGCGCCCCGCGCGGCAGCTTCGTGTCCCAACGATCGGAATTGGCTAGAAGTCGGGTCGATAACTCCCCGATATGTCCTGTGCGGAGGAATCGCAGCCAGGACATTCCACCACACTCAACAGAAGGAGATGTGGACGATGCGCAGGGGCGCGCGGCCAAGCAGAGCCGAGGATCGAAAGATCCGTTTGATCAAGGGGAGAAGCAGTTGAGTCATTCTCATCTGGCAATTCGACATCTGGTACGAAAACTGGAAATGCAGGAAGGGCGACGTTCATCCAAGCCGCAGCTGCCGGCCTGGATGACGCAGTTCGTCGATCGTTTGTCCGATCGATTTGAACCGTTCAGCGGAGTGGCGCGGGTCGGATACGAATGCAGCCAGTCCGAAGGGGTCTGGAACCTGGCGGTCTTTCTCGGTGAACTCGAGATTGTCGGAGGAGCAGAAGACGGCGAATTGCGGCCCGTGAATTTCCGCTTCGACCTGAATGAGATTTCCCGCGACTTCGAAACGGTCGAGGGGGTGTACTGGAATGCCTTTCCGAACAGCCACGTCTGCTTCGAATCGATGGCTGATCTCTCATTCCTGTCGATTGAGGGAATGGTGCAGGGGCAGCCGGTCCGCGTTCATCTTCATGCCGGTCCGCCCGACAGTGTCGGCCCGGGTCTGCGGGAACATCCCGATGGCCGCCTTGAACTGGTCTGAGACGTTCGAATTGCGAATAAGAAATTAACAGGCGTTGGTCTTTTGCGGGACCACTCCGGTCAGTCAGGGCACTCGGGCTTGCAACTCCCGGGTGCCCTGACTCATTGATCCCCACAGCTGTTACCGACCCGTCACAGCAATGTTCCCGGTGATTTTGACTTTGATCTTCCCTGTGCACTTGGCCCCTTCCGGAACATTGATCCGGAACAGCAGCGGCCCGCTTTCTTTGGGGACGATTTCCTTCTGCTTTCCGATGAACATGGGACGGGGAAGGTCCTTCGGGTCCCGCTTTCCGCCATCGCCCGACTTGCCGATGGCAGCCATCAGGCTTCCACACGGAATCCCGTCCACCATGCCGTTGATCAGATTGTCGCTGGGGTATCCGGCCGGTCCGAGAACATCGTTCACAGAGAGTTTGTAGGTCCCGTCTGCTTCGATTCGAATGGGACGATCCTTGCTGACGACCACTCCGGTCGAAATCCAGCCCCCACCCGCGTCGACGTCCACGGTGTGGACATTGTCCTTGAACACCATCTCTTCGAACTGTTTGAGCTTGTTCTTGACCACTTCCGCTTCGGGCTTGATCCGCAGAATTCCCTTGAGCATTTCGCTCGCCTTCTGCACGTCGCCAGCTTCTTCATACTTGGTCGCGAGGTCAGCGAGGTTCGAAAGATAGTCTGACTCTGCCTTCTCGGCGGCCAGATCCAGAGACTTCGTCGTCGGGGCCGCATTCCGTCGCCCCCCCTGGGCGAACGCTCCCTGAAAGAGCACTCCACACAGCCAAACGGCCAGTCCGGCACGCAGCAGAAATCGGAAGCGAGTATTCATTCCAGGCAACTCCGAAACAAAGATTTTCTGTTCTCAGTTCAACACACCATCTCTTGCAGAATCTGTCTTAAAGCAAGCCGACCAGTCCCCGGGCAGCATTGTAATAGATCACCACGCCCAGCATGTCGCTGAGGGCGGCGATCAGTGGATTGGACATGAATGCCGGGTCCAGTCCGAGTCTCTTCAGGCTCAGCGGCAGCATGGCTCCGAAAAACGTGCCCGCTGCCACCACCAGAAAAACGGTCAATCCCACGACATACGAGGCCTCTCCACCAACCATCAAACGGGCCACGATCGAAGAAACAACAGCTAAAACCAGTCCGAGCAGGGCTCCAATCCGAATTTCCCGCCAGGCGATCCATTTCACCCGGCCCTCGGTTTCATCCATGGCCAGGGCGCGGATCATCAAAGTGGCAGACTGGGAGCCGGCATTTCCTCCGCTGGCCAGCACCATCGGCAGGAACAGCACCATCCAGTTCATGGCGTCCTGATGCTCGAAGTGGTTGAGTACCTGAGCGGTGAGTGAAGCGGCTCCCAGCAGAATGACGAGCCACATTCCCCGTTTCCAGGCGAGTTCGAAGAACGGAGTTTCGACGTAGCTGTCTTCCAGCGGCGTCATCCCCCCCGCGAGATATGCGTCCTCAGCCGCTTCTTCCTGAATGACTTCCGCAGCGTCGTCGTGCGTGATAATTCCGACCAGACGATGCTGGTTGTCGACCACGGGAATGGCGATGAAACCGTATTTGAGCGTTTCCTGAGCTGCAAATTCCTGATCATCGTCGACGCGGACGGAAATGACGTCCCGTTGCATCAGGTCGGAAATCTTCGCAGTGAGTCTGGCTTGAATCAGTTTGCCCAGGGAGACGAATCCGATCAGATGCCGGGATTCATCGGTGACGTAGATGTAGTAAATGGTTTCGCGGGTCGGGGCCTGCAGGCGGAGCCGTTCCAGGGCTTCCTGAACATTGATGTCCGAAGGGAGCCACGTGTACTCCGTGGTCATGATGGAGCCCGCACTCCCCTCGGGATAGGAGAGGAGCTTACGGATATCGGCCCGTTCCGCCTGAGCGACGAATCGCAGCAGCCGTTCCACATGGTCGGGGTCCATCCGTTCCAGCAGGTCGACACGGTCGTCCGCGGACATCTCTTCGATGATCCGGGAAAGGGGTTCTTCCCCGATGGAATCGACCATCGCCACCTGAGCTGGAAGCGAGAAGTAGGCGAAGATCTCCGCCTGTTTCAACGCGGTGCAGTGGGAGAGAACTTCCCAGGCCTGATTGGGTTCAAGGCCTTCGAGAACTTCTGCTGCCACCCCGGGATGCAGTGCATCGCAGAATTCCCGCATGGCAGCGTGATCCTGCTCGATCAGCATGAGTTGCAGGTCGGGCAGAAGCAGCGAGTGGTAAATCGAGGGAGCCATCGAGAACGGTCATTTTTCTGGCGGAAGCGTTTCTCCGCAGCATAGCAGAGGCGAAAGAAGGGGTGAAAGGTCCCGGCAAGTCGATCGCAGTTCACCTTCATCGAACTCAGGCAATTTCAATGCTTCAACTTCAGACAGCCCCTGCCTGTGGGCAGCATTTTCACATCCTGAGCATCGCCAGAACGACGGCAACAATCCCCAGCAGGGCCAGGGCAATGTACCAGTTCGGCTTGCCCTCCCAGACTCGTCCCGATGAGCTCGTGATGTACTCGCCGCAGATCGGACAGCGAGGCGTGTCTTCGTGAATCTCTGCTCCACAGCTGGGGCAGGGGACGGTGCCATAGTCATCGCTGTCGTCCGGGAAGTCATCATCCCAGTCGTCGTCATCATCATTCTGCATGGGGATCTTCCGAACTGATAACACAACGAAAACCGACAGCGTCGCTTCGATTGGATTTCTCCCACGCCAATCGGAACGTGGACGTCAGTCGCGGGTAGGGATCCTTCCAGGAGCCACCGCGGATCACGCACTGATTCGTGTCGTCCCTGGCAGCGAGATGACCATCCGGCGAGCTGGAGCTGTAGTTGGGAGTCCAGCTGTCCTCGCAGTACTCCCAGAGATACCCGTGCAGATCGTAAAGACCCCAGGGATTCGGCTGGAGGACACCAACAGCTGGATCATTCCCAGCGGCGTTTCCGGTGTGCCATGCATATTTGTTGAGCGTGGATGCAGTCGGAAACGGATCGCTGGGAAGCTGGGCCTCATTTCCAAAGCTGTAGCGGGTCTGGGTTCCGGCGCGACAACAGTATTCCCATTCCGCTTCTGTCTGAAGTCGGACCCGTTCCTGAGGCGCGATCAGCTTGAGCTCTCGCATCTGTGTAGTAGCGCTGCGACAGAACTGCTGAGCCTCCAGCCATGTCATTCGCTCGGCGGAGTTTCGAGGTCCCGGCCAGCGGCTGGGATTGTTTCCCATCACTTCCTGATAGAGCTGTTGCCAGACTTCGTATCTGGAGATCCGGAAGGGCTTCTTGAGGATCACCTCGTGGGCAGGCTGTTCCGCGGCTCGCCCGTCGCTGGACCCCATTTGAAACTTCTCGGGGAAGGGGGCGGTTCCCGGCGTGATCGTGACAAATTCCTGCGCAAAGGTTTCCAGAACCTTCGCTGGTCCTGCCGGAATCTCATCGGCACGCAGGGTCTGAAGTCCGCACGCAACGGCAGCTAGAAAGAGAATGGCAATGCATCTCGTCCACGGAAGGTGTCGGTAAAGATCAGGGGACAGCAAGGCAGTTTCCGGTTTCGGGAAGTCGACGGTTATTTGTAGGTGTCTTCGAATTCGGATTCCTCATTGTCTGGTTTGGGCGGGGGATTCTTGCCGGGTTGCCCGTTCAGTTCCTGCACCGGAATGGGGACAGTCGTTCGAATGTGCAGATCCTGTTGCGGCAGGGCAATCTCAATTCCGTTCGCCTTGAACTCCTGCACGATGCGGACGTGCAATTGGTGCATCGTTTCCCCCCGGGATTCCAGTGAAGGGAGGAAGGCGTTGATCACGAAGTTCAGCGAGCTTGTTCCGAAGCCTTCAAAGGAGATTGACGGACCGGGTTCCGTCATGATCTGAGGCTGAGTCCGGGCGATCTTCTGCAACAGTTCACGGACTTTGACGGGGTCGGCATTGTAAGAGACTCCGACCCGCACGCTGATCCGGTTGGTCGTGTCTGTCAGCGTCCAGTTCAGCAGTCGACCTGTGATGAATCCTTTGTTCGGGACGATGTACTCCTTGCGATCCCAGTCCACAATCGTCGTGGAACGAATACGAATCCTGCTGACGGTTCCGGTCACAGAATCGATCGTCACGACGTCACCCACACGGACCGGCTGCTCGAACAGAATGATCAGACCGGAAACAAAGTTGGCGAAGATTTCCTGCAGCCCGAAACCGAGTCCGAACGTCAGTGCCGCCACAAGCCACTGAATGTTGGTCCAGTCGATCCCCACGCTGTTGCAGAAGAACATGATTCCCATCACCACGATGACATATCGGGTCAAGGCTCCAATGGCGTATCGCACGGATCGGTCCAGCGGAAGCCGGTCCAGCAGCAGCATCTCAATCAACCCCGGGATATTCCGGGCGGCAGTTGTGAAAATGATTCCAATCAACCCCGCCGAGAGGACATTGGCCAGTGTCAGCTTGGTGGTGAACGGGACGGGATAATGGTTGAGTCGCTGCAGGGCGGGGAGCACGTCGATCCAGATGTACCAGATGCAGGCGAGCGAAATGACGATGACCGTCGTGTTGAGCAGTCGCTTGGACTGCATGCTCACTTCGACCAGATTCGTGCGAGCCTCCTGGGCTTCGAGCTTCACGGCCGACGATCCGTCCTCGTTCCCTTTGGATTCTGCCAGGGCGGCCCGTACTTCCCGGGCGTGGTCAATCGCCATGCGACGCTGTCTCAAGGTGAGCCAGCGGACGAACGTTGCCTGCGCGAACAGGCCTCCAAAGACGACCATCAGCGTGCGGGCGAGCCGCACTGCCAGCTTGCCGGAAGCGTACGTGTAACCCGCGATTGTCAGTCCCGCGAGAAACAGCGGAAGTAACACCGCCAGCAGATCCCAGAGACCAGCGAGGCGATCCAGCCAGCCCCCGGGATGCAGTTCGATCCACTCTCTGAGGATCCCCGTTTTGCGGGAGGTGAGTCGATGCAGGCTGTACGCCAGCAACAGAAAGTAGGCGACGCTGCACAGACGCTCGACCGGCAGGGCATCCTGATCGACGGTGCGGGACTGCATGATCGCCACGATGAAGATGACAGGGGTTGCCATCACGATGAACGAGGAGAGTTGCACGAGAACGATGCGGTTGACCCGTTCCGGCCATTGAAAATGGGCGACCCCCAGCCCCCGGTCGCGACAGGTGTTGCGGACCAGTTCCAGCCAGAGCAGCCAGATGGACAGGACATAAACATAGTGCGAGAGCACCTTGATCGTCCCCTCGAAGTGCATTCCTCTCCACCCCAGCAGTAACAGCGGGAAGGGGACAACGAAGGATTTGACCACTGTCCAGAAGATGGCGAGCCAGGTCGGCTGCATCGTGGTGTTCAGCCGGCTGCTGGCCTTCTGACCCAGAGCGCGAATCATGTCTCGCTGTTTTCGCTGAGTGAACAACAGCACCATCCAGGCCAGCGTGCCGGCGAGGTACGCTGCCGGATACTGTGCCGCGTCCTGCAGGAAGCGTTTGACCAGATCCTTCCATGCGTTCATTCCGAAGAGCTGTGTCAGGCTTTGCGAATCTCGAATGATGTCGTTGAACGTCAGGACGTTGCTGGTCGGAATCCAGAGTACGTTTTCGTTGATGAACTTCTGGAACGATTCGGTCGCTGCCACCAGCGTGGCCTGCTGCGCATCCAGTGCGTCGAGTGCTGAGACATAGGCCTCGTTGGCGCTTTGCAGCTCGGTCAGATATTTCTGCTGCTGTTCATAAGCGCGGCGAATATCGAAGTTCAGTTGTGAGAGTTCATTGTGTTCGGCGTCGGAGAGTTCGCTGTTGGCACCTTTAGGGAAGATTGTCCGCGAGAGCTGGTTGACTTTATTCTCCAGCAGACCGAGGTCCGAAACCTGAGAGGAAACTTCGATGAGATTGAGTTGAGCTTCCTGGCTGGTCTGAATGCGGCTGGCGATTTCGTCGCGGTATTTCCGAGGATCGGGCAGCAGCTTCCCCTCGTTCTGCAGACGAATTCCGAACGACTTACTCGTCCCGATCTTCCCCTTTCGGGTCTCAAGGTCTTTCCGTCTCTCCGTCAGACGTTTGATGATCGCTTCGGTGTCTTCAATCTGGTCCTTGAGCCGTTTCTCCTTCTCGCGGAACTCAATTTCCTGTTCGACGATCCCGACGTTGGCTTCATAAATGGTTTTGATTTCCGGATGAGGAGCGGACTCGGCATCGCCGCTGGCGACATCAGCACGATCTTTGGCGTCCTTACTTTTCTGTCGTAAGACTTCCAGTTGAAGCAGACGTACTTCTTCCTTGAGTCGTGCGGATTTGGCAATCCACTCCTGGCGGGCGAGCTGCAGCAGGTTGGCTGCTTCCTGTGCCGAAAGGAATGCCGATTCCGCCTGCAGTGCAGTCGGCTCGTTTTCAAGCTTCATCCGGTTGGCCAGCAGCTGCAGACGTTTGGCCTCTCCCGCGAGCGACATATCTGTGCTGGCCGGGAGTTTGCTGAGTTCGGTGGCATTCGCATCGAGTTCTGCGGGGAGGGCCGCCAGACGGTCCTTGATCGCCTTTTGCCGCGCGCTTCGGTCGACAATACGTTTCTCGGTCTGGGCCTGTTCGTTTTGAGCGTTGACGAGATCCTGCTGCTTGGTGGCGAGGAGTTGTTCCAGCTCCGCCACGGAATTCACTGTCTGGATCGGCTGCGGTTTTTCCCGCAGGGCTGCTTCGTGATTGGCCAGAGCTTTGAGCCGGGCAGCGGCAATCTCTTCTGTCCGTTGTTGCCAGGTCTTGAAGCTGGCGGCGAACTCGGCCGACTGGATCAGTTCAGTTCGAGCCAGTTCAATGGTGTCGAGAATTGATTTCTTCTGCTCGTCGCTCAATTCCGTCGCGGCGTCGACCCGCTTCTTCAGTTCATCGAGCAATGCCGGGGTGACTTGCACGGTGACCTGGGCTGCTGCCGGGTCCGCGGTCGGGGCAGAAGGAGCAGGAGTTTCCAGAGTCTCCTGAGCAGACAGAAGGCTGCTCAGCATGACCGCCAGCATGAACGGAATCATGCTGGCACAGACGTTTCTGATCATCTCCTGAAACATAACACTCAGTTTCCATCAGACTGTTCGGGAAGCTGACGCTTCCAGAATCGGGCGATCCATCATTCTTCGGGGGGCTGCGGCGCGGATTCTTTTCCGGTCGGAGATTCTGCAGGTTCCTTCACTCCCCGTGAAAAGTCAATTTCCAATCGGGTTTTGACAGTCTGCAGCAAGACCAGCGATTTCGCTCGATCTCCGGTTACCGAGTATTGAACCTTTTCTCCGGTCAGTTCCCGCAAAAGCTTTCCGGTTCTCCGATCGTAACACCTGAGGATCGCTCCGGGAGGAGTGAAATACGCGGTTTCCTCCTCGATCGCGTCTTCAGTCTCTGCTCCCTCTTCCTCTTCCTGAGCCTCGTTCAGGTTCTCTTCCTCCGGGGCTTCCTGCGGAGGCTCTGGTGTTTCCTCTTCGGATTCTTCATCAGGCTCTTCTTCATCAGGTTCGATCTGTACTGGAGGCGGAGAAGCGAACGTGACGAAAATCGGGATGTCCACCGGCTGATCCATCCGGAGCATGCATTCGGGCAGCTCGGACTTCCAAAGCAATTCACCGGTGCCGCGCCTCAGACAACAGGCGACACCATTAACGATGGGATGGCGATACCCGCCCTGGACCCGCAGCGAATCGTTGAATTCGGATGTCGTCCGCGGTGATGAAAAGATCAGCAGGAAATCGTTCTGGGACACGCTGCAGACGATGCGATTGACATCTTTCGGAAGTTCCAGCTGAAACTCTTTCCAGGTCTGGCCGGTTGAAGTGGATAGCAGCTCAATGCGCCCTTCAGCCCGGAGCATTCCCAGGAAGTCCTGATCCACTTGAAAGGGGATCGTGCCTGCAGGCCATTCGCGTTTCCAGTTCGTGTTCCCGGTGACGGCATCCAGCTGTTCCAGAACGACAGGGGCCGTGGATGGTGCCTCAACCTCGGGTTTTTCTTTGGGTTCTTCGCCTTCTGATTCTTCCTGAGAGCCGGACAGGATCTGCTGAGGATCACCGCGAAGCAGCAGCAACTTCAAGCCGGAATGCTGAATGATTTCTTCAATCGGATGAGACCAGCGGTACTGGCCCAGCTGCGTTCCATCCAGGCTGCTGTAACGGACAGCCTGCCTGGACAGCGGCGAGAACACCACAACCTGCTCGTTGTCTCCGCACACGTACGCCTGTTTGGGGAGATCGTACCGTCTCCAGAGTTCCTTTCCCGTGGACGTCGAGAGCGCTGCCAGCATCCCCATCTGTTGAATGCAGAGATATCCGGGTGTGACTGGCCCGACTGAAGCGACAAAGTGTCCGAATTCATCCAGTCGCCGTCCGGGAAGACTTTCAAATCCGGGACGTTGAGGCACGGGGAGCCATCCGAAGTTGAGCATCAGATTGTCACGGCTACCCAGGGTGTCGATGGTTTCTTTCTTGGGAGGCCAGATCTGTTTGCTGCTGCGGGAAGATTTCTGGTTGAACGGAGCAATTCCGAAAACTTCGCTGCCTGTCTGCAAGACGCAGAAGTGTTCCAGTCCCCAGATCTGGTCCAGTCCCACGTCGTGACGCAGGTTGCGAACCGTCGGTGGGAGTTTCTGGTACCACGTGCGTGGCCAGGGGGATCCGTTGAAACGAATCGCCTGATGCGCCGGGAAATCCATTTCCACATTCATTCGTGAAAAGAGACTCCCTGCAGCAGCCTGTACGGGAACCGGAAGCAGGTAGACCTCGCGCGTGTTGCTGGTCTTTGTCAGCAGCTCGGGGACCACATCCGGCCAGCTTCGAAGTGACGGATCATTTTGAATGGACTGTTGCAGCGCCTCACGGTTCGCCTGCAGGAACTCGCCGACCGACTGTCCCGGAAGCAGCTGGGTGTCCGCCGGGAATTTTTCCAGCTCCTTCAGCCAGCGTTCCGCATCCAGCCATTGCGATCTCGCCTGATAGGCGCGGATCAGTCGCTCCATGGCGCGGCAGGCGATCCCTGCATCGGTGTGTGCCGTCAACTTCAGCCATCCAAGCTGACGATCGATCCAATCCTGCTGGACAGAGATCTCGTCGGGCAACGCCAGCAGCCACTCCGTTCCCCAGGAGGTTTCTCCCAGGCACATCTGGATCCGGTTTTGCTCCGCCGGTTCGAGAGAATTCATGTGCGGGATCTGCTGGGAAATGTGCCGTCGCAACTCTTCCGCTTCGGTGGCTGGGAGGTTGGCGAGGGCACGTTCGGCTGTCGCCTGGAACCATCGGTCGAGTCGGCCTCGCAGGTCTTCACGGGGATCCGGAAGCAGGGCTTCCAGTTCGTCTGTCGGAGCTTCCAGCCAGAGTGACACGAATGCAGGCCAGTCTTTTCTCTGCAGCTGATCTTCCGCCTGGAGTCTTCTCCATGCGGCCCGTTCTGTGGAAGTGGAGAAGAGTCCAGCGATCTCTGTTTTCAGATTGTGCTGTTCGACGGCAGATTGTTCCTTGCGGGAGGCCTCTGTGAGGAGGCATCGGAGAGTCTCCCTGATCACCGTCACGTTTTCACGATCGGGTGATTTCAGAAGGGCTCTCAATTCCGGCAGAGCTGCTGTCCAGTTTCCCTGCTCGATGCTGTTCTGCAGAGCGTCCGTCCGCGAATGGGATTGTGTGAGCTTCAATGCCTGCCGGGGAGATTGAAGTTTGCGGACACCATCGAAGGAAAGTTCGAACAGAGCCCCCTCCTGTGCGATCAGATGACGAGGTCGAATCTTTCGGGAGAGCAATCCCTGAGCATCCGGCATCCGGATTTCGGAATACAGCGAGTACGTTGTGTGTCCGGTTTTCAGATTCAGTCGAACGACATCCCGTTCGTGGATGGGATAAAGATAATCGTTGCCCACCCGCACTCCCCGGCCCGCCGGCTGTGGAATCGGGGCCGTCCAGCGGGTCTGTCCCGATTGAAGATCGACACCTCGCGCGGAGGTTTTCCCGAGAAGGACGACCAGCTCTCCCTTCTCGGCACTGGCGATGTACAGGGCACCGTCGCGGGGAATTCGCGATGTGATCTGACCGTTATTTCGATTGAGGACATACAGGGTGTCGGATTCCGGACTGACGAAAATCAGATTCTCGCCAGCGCTCAAGAGTTGGATCTCCTGCCAGCTGTCCCAGGCTTCGAACCCGGTACTCTTGATCTGAAGTTCAAACTGTTCGATCCGGGGAGAGGCGATTTCGGCCCGTGGAAGCCGGACCGCCCATGAAAGTTCTCCCAGCAAGGGATCAATGGAAATGAGTGCTCCCGAGGCTGTCGCGCAGATCAGATGACCGCCATCGATTTCAATGCGCGCCGCCTGACCCTCCGATCGCAGATGTTCCGAACGAGAGACCAAAGGGGCAGCCAGTTCCAATCGCTGGATCGCTTCACCTGTGGAAGCTTCCAGCGTGAAGAGAATGAGCGTGCCTGATCCTTCGGATTCTCCCAGGACATACAGGCGATCTCCGAAGACCGCAGGTGGACCGGCAAAGAATATTTCGCCGACCGGATCGCCGTTGAAGACCCACAGGGTCTCTCCGGTAGCCGCTTCTGCACTGACGACGCGATTGGCGGGAAAAATGTTTTCTGCATCTTCCGAAACCTTCGCGACTGGATCTTCCATCGAAATGGGCTCGATGAAATACAGGCGCTTGCCGTCTCCTTTGGTCAGTGTGGTGACCGATTCATCGAACACACGACGGGCCACGGAGATCGCGAACATCCGGCGACGATTCGCATCGCTGAGATCCCCGGGGTTCCGCATCCATCTGGCGGTGTAACCGGGAATGTCCCGTTGCCAGATCTGTTTGCCCGACTGGAGATCGAGACCGGTCCGGCCCGTGGCACCGCACATCACCACCAGCCCGGGCGCCTGAGTTAACGACAATGACGGGTATGGTCCCAGACCGCTCAGTCTCAGTTCCTGAAAGGTGGTGTTCAGCGAGTCTTCCACTTTGTCCGGAAAATCAACTCGATGCTCCCAGCCTGCGATCTGGGAAGGAAAGTCCTGACTGAGGAACTCGGGAGCTTGCAGAAGTGCCTGCTGCTGTTGATGGACCTTCTGCTGATCCGCCAGAAACCGGGAGAGTGTTTTTGAGGAAGATGAGTCGGCATATCGCTGAGCGACCAGCGCCGCTTCTTCCCATTCTCCCAGATCAAGCAGCCATTGAACGATCAGCTGCGATGCCTGAGTGGCAGCGGGGGTATGACGGTAACATCGCGTCACCTGCAGAATCGATTCGAAATCGTTGTCCTGAATCGCTGCCTGAAGCTTCTCACGGGCGACGTCATTCGCAAGCCGACGGTAAACCGCCAGTCCCTCGGGAGGGAGCGCATCGAGCATGTGGGCAGCTGCGATCGAGACGCTGGAGACCACCCCCTGCACGTTGACCAGAGATTCCGCCTCTTCTGACTGGAGCTGCAGGAGCCGGTCGCAGACAACCGGCCATTCCTGTCGCTGAATCGCTCGCTGCAGTGCAGTGAAGACCCGGTCGTATTCCCTGTCACTGGAAAATGCCTGCACAGCGGACACAGCAGGATCGGCGGAGTCTTCAGCGGCGACCTCATCCTGTGCCGTGGATGGAAGTGTCAGAACAAGACTGAAGACGATCCCGACTGCGAGCTGGAAACAGTTTCGCAGCTTGACCCGGATCGACAAGGGGCTCTCTGGTTCAGGGATCATTGCCATTCCCAATCGGTCCGGACGTCGCGAAATCCCGTCATGCTGACTCCTGAACTCGCGACGCATCGTTCACATCGATCCCTGAGGCCCGGAAGTCAGGCCCCCAGACTCTGTCGCAGGTTGGCCAGGTTGTCTTTCAAATCTTCGAGCTGCGCCTTCAATTCCTGCAGTTCTGATTTCAGTTCGAGATTGTCGTTTCGCAACGACTCGAGCTCTCCTTTCCATTCGTCAGAAACGGCAACCTGCTGTGAAGGTGCCCGGGATGGAGGGGCCGTTGCTGTCAGCGATGCGTCGGAAGAGGAATCCGATGCTGGCATCGAAGACATGCGGACGTTTTCCCCGGGCAGGTAGAAGCAGTGATCGACTTCGACCCCGCGACGGTCCAGCGATCCGTTGGCCTGCACATAGTTCTGGGAAATCAGTCCTTCGATTTCCTTTCGCAGGTCATCCAGACTTTCGATCGGAACCATGCGACTGGCTCGTGCCCTCAGTTCTCCCATCTGCTGACGGCCTCGCAGGAGCAATTCTGTCATGATCGCCAGCTGAGGCTCGGTGAAAGGAAACCGCTTGCGGGTGTAGTGGCGGTAGCGTTCCGTTCGGCCGGACTCGGTGTGGACGACCGCCACCAGTCCGAGCTTTCTCAACTCATCCAGTGCATCCAGAGCCGCGTCTTCCGTGTAATTGGTCATCGGGTCGCGATTGCTCTTCTGATTGCAACCGGTCGTGAGCCCTTTCAACGTCATCGGATAGCTTTCCGGAACGGTGAACGCCTTTTCAACGAGTGTTCCCAGAACGCGTCGCTGGGGTTTGGAGAGATGTCGAACGGGGGGCAGATCAGCGGCGGAGTCGTGATCTGTATCAAAATCGCTCATGCGGTCAAATCCTGTTGTTCCTGACAAAGAAAGGTCTCCTGAGAGTATCATTTCAGGAGAAATGGGTCAAAAAGAGATTCGAACCCGACTGAACCTGAAACTGGTTTCAGGTGTTCCAACCAGTCTGCCTGCGAGCAATTCTGTGGCAGACAGCCCCGATAGCAATGACCCCCAGCCCTGATCCCCAGACCCGGGGGTCGACACAGAACGCAAGAATGAGACAGGCCGACAGGCCAATGCAGGGGATCAGCACCGGGTAGCGCCGATCTTCCGAAGAGACTCGCAGTGCCGCCAGATTGGTGATCGCGTAATAAACCAGAACCGTGAACGCGCTGAATGACCACGTCAACCGGGTGTCACCACTGAGCACGAGCGCCAGCGTGACCACTCCAACGGTCAGGATCGCTCTGGCTGGGCTCGATGTTCTCTCATGAACGCTTGCCAATGCCCGGGGAAGATCGCCTCGACGGGCCATGGCCAGCACGACCCGCGAGAGTCCTAACAACAAGTTCAACAGGACTCCCAGCATTGCCGTCATCGCTCCCGCACTCACGATTCCTGCAACGCTCGTCGTGTTGAAGTTTTTTGCAATCAGGACCAGCGGAGCCGATTGACCTGCGACGGAAGAGGCCATGATATCGGCCCCCACCGCAGCCACTCCCACTGTTCCCACAGCGACATAGAGAATCATGGAAATCAAGAGTGTCACCATGATCGCTGTCGGGATGGTTCGACGAGGACTGGAAACTTCTTCAGCCATCGTGGCGATTCGCCCATAGCCGGTGTAAGCAACAAACATCAGGGCGCATCCTCGCAGGAAGCCGGCACCGGGGAGCGTGTCGGGGGAAACCGGGGCGAAGAAAGGTTTCAGGTGGCTTGTTCCTCTCGAGATTGCAGCCGGAAAACCAGCGACGATAAAGACAGCGAGTGTGAAGATGGTGACGCAGACAATCACGGTGTTTGTTCGACTGGACCTGCGGATTCCGCTCATGACGAGCAGAGTCATCACGATGACTGTTGCTGCTGCTAACGGAACTCGCCAGCTCTGAAAATCAGGGTTGATCCAATTGAGAAGATATCCGGAGAAGCCGAGGGCCGCCGTCGCTGCGGATGCGGACTTCGCACACAGAAACATCCAACCTGCGAGGAACCCCATGCTGGGAGTGAGCCAGCGGTAACCGTACTCATACGTCCCTCCGCTGACAGGGTGGGCCGCGGCCAGCTGGGCACTGCTCAGTCCGTTGCAGGCTGCGACAAGGGCCGCCACTCCGATGGCAAGAATGACAGAAGGTCCTGCCGCCTCAGTCGCGACGGCGATACTCACAAACACCCCCGTCCCGACGATGGAACCCAGCCCCATCATCACCGCACCCAGCAGCCCGACTTCCCGTCGAAGTGGAGCTGTGCTGTTTGTTGAGGAATTCAACGTTGGGACGGCGGACAAGAACAACTCCAGATGACGGGGGCGATTTCTAAGCGGACAGAGTTGCCGGCTTCCTCTCTTTTTCCACATTGACGACATGTCGTCCGGAATGCCGTTGATTAGAATCAGACGGTGATTCCAGCTCTCCCATGTTAATCATTTTCGGTAAGAATTCCGTGCTCACCCCTGACGAAGAACAGACAGCCCTGAATCTCGTGCGGACCGCGCTGGCGGAAGATCTGGCCGGACAGTCCGACGTGACGACAACCGTATTCATTCCCGCTGATGCACATGGAATTATCCGCATCGTCTCCCGGCAGGCCGGAGTGCTTTGCGGGGGAGTCTGCCTGCCGCTCGTGCTGCAGCAGTTCCCGCAACACGTGACCTGCAGCGATCTGCTTCCGGATGGAAGCCGGTTGTCCCCCGGAACCGTGATCGCCGAATTGCAGGGGTCGATGCGGACACTCCTGACAGCGGAACGGACGATCCTGAATTTTCTGACCCTGCTGAGCGGCACCTCTTCGTTGACGCATCAATACGTTGAAGCCGTTGCAGGGACGGGAGCGTCGATTCTCGATACCCGCAAGACTCTGCCGGGACTTCGGGCGCTCCAGAAATACGCCGTCCGCTGCGGGGGCGGGGTGAATCACCGAATCGGGCTGTATGACGCCGTTCTCGTCAAAGACAATCATCTTGCGTGGTACCGGGATCAGCAGCAGGGTTCACTGGCAGAAGCGGTTCAGCATGTCCGGGAGTCTGCTCCCTCGAAGATGGTGATCGAGTTTGAAGTCGATTCACTGGACCAGCTGCGGGCTCTCCTTCCGGGGAACCCCGACATTGTCCTGCTCGACAACATGTCGAACGCAGATTTGAAGGAGGCGGTCCAGCTTCGCAACAATCAGTATCCGGGCGTTCTGCTCGAGGCTTCCGGGGGCGTGAATTTACAGACGGTGCGCGGGATCGCTGAAACCGGTGTCGACCGGATCAGCGTGGGAGCACTGACACATTCCGCGCCTGCACTCGACATCGGCTTCGACTGGGGAGAGACGGCTTAACCGCACGCGATATGAAGGTGGCGAAACACCGACTTCTTGATTGGCGTTCAGTCAGCCAGGACGACTTTTCGCCAGTCTTTCTTCCCGGCCCGGACGATCATGCCATCCTGAACGGGAACCCATTCAGCCCGGTCCTGCAGCGTCTTTTTCTCGTCCCCGACCAGGACGTAAACCGCTCCCCCTTTGATCCGCTGCATGGCGACGCTTGTCGACGGAACGAGCCCCAGCTCTTTGAGAAGCTGGGCCGCCTGCAGGCAGCCTTCCGGGTTGAGCAGCTGACGGGAGAGCGACGCTTCGGGAATCTCGCCGGGGAGGCTTCCTTCGCCAATTTCCTTCTGCCAGCGAGCAGCAGCTTCATCTCCGGCCTGTGCAGAGTGATATTCCTCAATGATGATTTTCGCGAGACGGACTTTGGCCTCCTTGGGGTGGCCGGCCAGAAGGGTGTCGACCTCTGACATCGGCAGGTCGGTCAGCAGTTCGAAGTAGGACCGCATGACAGCATCGGGAAGCTGCATGAACTTCTTCATCATCTCGTACGGTTCTTCCGAGATGCCGATATAGTTCCCCAGACTCTTTCCCATACGGCGGGTGCCGTCTGTCCCGACGAGGATCGGCGACATGAGGCCGATCTGCTGGTTGAGACCTTGTGGCTTCTGCAGATCGCGGGCGAGCATGAAGCTGTAGAGCTGTTCGGTTCCCCCCAGCTCGATGTCGGACTTGATCACGACAGAATCCCAGGCCTGCATGACCGGATAGAGACATTCATGCAGAAAGATGGGGGACTCGGCAGCCATGCGCTTGGCGAAGTCGTCTCGGGTGAGAAGCTGGGCGATGGTCACCTTGCCGCAGAGCTGCAGGACATCGACAAGTCCCATCTTGCCGAACCAGTCGCCGTTGCGATGCACTTCGGCTTTGGACAGATCGATGACTTTTCCGACCTGCTGCAGATAGTACCGGGCGTTGGCTTCGACCTCATCTGCGGTCAGTTGTTTCTTGCGGGCCTCGTCGCGGCCGCTGGGATCTCCGACCATCGCGGTCGCATTCCCGATGATGATGACAGCCTGATGGCCCAATTCCTGAAACTGCCGCATCTTTCGCAGCGGAACCGTGTGGCCCAGATGCACATCGGCAGCGGTCGGATCAATTCCGTATTTGACCCGCAGCGGAATGCCGGTCTGCCGACTCTTCTCCAGTTTTTCGGCCAGCTCGGCTTCAGGAACGATCTTCTCGACTCCCCGGCGGAGAATTTCAAGCTGGGAAGCGACGGATGGAAAGGACATGGTGGCAGACAGGGATGGAGTATCAATGCTGGTGTGAAAACGGTCACACGAGAGCATTTTTTGAAATGACGTTCGGTGATCAACAGGCGATCACATGGATTTTCACGCGAAATAACACCTGGATCGCCTGCACACGGTAGAGCAAACTGCTCCCCGCATTCAACCCACGACCCGACACTCCAGCGGGAAGATCTGGTCGCGTTTCTTCCCCCCCCGTGTTCGCCTGGTTCACCGGGGCTCGGGAGTTTTACTGTCCATCCGCGAGCTTCTTGGTCCAGTCGCTTTCAGGGTATTCTTCCTGGAGCTTCGTGCTGGCCTCCGCTCCGCGTGTCGGCTGTCCGATCGCGGGCCACAGCTTGGAAAGATTGTAAAGTGCTTCCGCGTGAAGGTCGGGCTGGGCTGCGAGCGAAGGAATCACGTCCACATGCAGATACGCCAGGACCGCTTCTTTCAGGTGCCGCCCGTCGGCCGAGTACGTGTTTCCCAGTTGCAGGTAGGTTTGAGAGAGGAGGCGATTATCGTCCGGGCCAGCGGCGTCGATGATCTTTCTGAGGACCTCCGCCGAGGGTTCAAGTTGATCCATCTCTTCCAGGCATTTGGCCTGTCCCAGCATGGCTTCCATCTGGCAGGCTTTTTCGACAGGAGTTGCAGCGGGGCCAGAGGCCACTTCATCGAAGATCGCTTTGGCTTCTGCAACCTTGTCCTGCGCCAGAAGCGTTCTGCCCATTCCGGTCTTTCCGATCATCTGGTATTCAGGCCAGGGGGTTTCCTGCAATCGACTGAAGGCGGAGTCTGCCGTCACCACGTCTTTGGCAAGCAACGCAGTTTCCGCCAGCAACTGCTGAACGGGATAAAACCGGTAGTGATCGCGGTAGGCGTTGGCGAAGCCATTCATCTTCTCGACGGCGGTTGAGACTTTGGTGGAATCGGCCTGTGCGATCTTTGCCAGAGTCCGGATGATCTGGTACTCGATCTCTCCCTTCAGGTTCTGGTTACTCCCGACCGATCCGAGAATTTCCTGAAACGCCGCCAGTGCCTCGGTGAGTTGTCCGCTGGCCAGATTGCTGCGGGCCAGCGCCAGTGATGCCGGCTCTCCCTGAAATTCGACGCGGGCAATTTCGTTGGCGGGGAAGTGCTCTTCCTTGTTGCCCACCTTCTGGGTGACCACGACCTCCATCTTATTGGCCGTCGTGATCTGACCCCCGAAGCCTTTGGAATCGTTGCGTTTGTAAACCGTGTCGATTTCCGCTCCGAAGGTGAGAGTGGAGACCAGCGAGAGAGTCACGACGGAGAGTGTGGTGGTGATTTTCATAGGAGTGCAGAGCTGGTTGCGGACTGAAAAATGAACGGCGGACGAATCGACTTCATTCAGACGTCAGGTGGCTTCCGGTGGCTTGGGGCCGGGAGGTCGCGGGACAGCCGGTTTTCTTTCCTCCCCGGGGCGGGGAGCTGTCTTGTTCGGAGCAGTGGCCCCGGGCGGAGCTGGCGTCGCAGGCCGAGGTTTGGCCGTTGGCACGGAGCCGGGCGGTTTCGGTCCCGCTGCGGGACGAGTAGCAGCAGCCGGGTTGCCGGGTGCCGGGCTGGCGGTTGCGGGACGTGCAGCCGCGGGAGTGCCCGCCGGTTTCGTTGTTCCCGCAGGTCGGGGAGCAGCAGCCGGTTTGGCGACCGGAGGCTTGGCAGCTGCCGGGCGGGCTGTCACAGGTTTTGTCGTCGCAGTTCCGGCGGGCGGAGCGGAAAAGTCGCCGAAGGACGGAAAGGCCTGAGCTGCGGGGGCTGCCTTCGTCTTCTTCACTGCAACCGGCTTGGGAGGGATGAAGTCTGCCGGAGCGTCGAAGGATGGAATGGGTCCCGTGGACGCTGGGAATGCTGCCGCATCGTCGGCGTCTGATTTTGGCTTTGGCGTTTTCTTCTTCTTGCCCTGATTGACGGTCATGAAGTAAATCCCTGCGACCGCCCCGGCGGTCAGGGCCAGCATCACCACGATCAAAAGCGTATTGTTCCGGGGAGGCGGGGGAGCAGCCGCTGCCGGTTTTGCCGGAGTTGCGTTCGTCGTCTGATTGACGCTTGGAGTCGGATTGGGGGTGTTGTTGTCGGCAACTTCTTCGTGCTTCTCCGTATCGCTGAGTTGACGTGGGAGATCGACAACCGGTTCTCCCAGGTCGGCCAGAGCCAGTTTGTAGAGCGAGTTGAAACGCTGATATTCTTCATCGGTCCAGCGTTTGGAGACTCGCTGGAAGCCTGTGATGCTGGCGCGGGCACGGACCAGATGCTCTTTCGATTCTTTAGGATCGGTCAGTGATAAACCGAATTTGCGTTCGGCTTCCGCCAGTCGATAACGGGCATCGAACAGCAACTGGTCAAGCCGTCCTCCCGGATCGCTGTACACTGCCTGCTGTAGGGATTGAGCGGCATAAGTCCAGCCCCAGACATGGACCGGATCCTTCTTTCCGTACAGGGCAATCTTGAATTTGTCACGGTCATTCTCGCCCCCGCTGGCGCCCCAGTCTTCGTACAGCTCGGCAGCCTGAAACTGCGCGTCGGGAGCGTTGGGTGTCGCCCGCAGAACTTCAACAAGCACTGTCTCCGCTTCACCATACTGCTTCTGCTCCCGGAGGCAGTTCGCCAGACGCAGCTTGCAGGCGAGCAGCTGCTGCGGATTGGCGAATTTTGGATCCGAAGCAGCCATGGTGATGATGGTGCGATAGGCCGTCGCTGCCCGGTTATAGAACTCGACAGCCTTGGCGGGGTTATCTTCTGAAGCATCCGCGAGGCTGCTGTAGGTCTCTGCAATCCAGAGGAGCGAGTAGAAACTCTGGCCATCTTTCCGCTGGAACAAGTCATTCAGAAACGATTCGAATCCAGCCCGGACGTCTTCCAGCCGGCGGGTGTCGCCGGACGCTTTTAACCGGCTCAGCTCCTGCTCCAGCTCGCGTCCGAAGTCGACGAACACCTGAGTCAGTGCTGCTTCATCACCCCCGCCTGCAACCTGTTCAAGAGCAAGACGGGCTTTGCGGGCTTCATCCAGATTCTTCAGCCCGACCCACGACCGCAGCAGTTGCTGATAGGCGAAGCTCGCCATCTGACGGCTCTTTGCCTTGCCGGGGTCTTTGGGACGCGTTTCGTTTTCTGCGACGTCGACTGCCTTCAGAACGGGATGAGGATCTTTCAACAGCAGGTCCAGCGCGCCGCGCGGACCATTTCCATCAGACTGGTAAAGACCGTCCAGGTTGCGAATACTGACCAGTGTGAGCTTCGCCCCGACCAGATCGTCGGACAGGGAGCGATCGGCCGGGGTGTTCTTCTCAGCATCTTCGAGCCCGATGGTGAGGTGCTCGATGGCTTCCTGCTTCCACTTGTTGAGATCTTCCGGGTTGGCAGGCTCATCCCCCTTGTTGTTGGCGGTGGCCAAAACATATTGTCGCCAGTATGCCTTCCCCGCACGGACCTGTGCGTCACCATATTGCTTTGTTCCGGGGGGAATCTTCTCCCACCACTCAGCGGCGGTCAGCAGGTCACCGTCGTTCCAGTAAATCTTGGCGACCGTGTTGCGGGCGTCGTTGGCACGGTCGCTGTCGGGCCAGCGTTCGCAGATTTTATTGGCCGCCTGAATCACCTGTTCGGTTTCGAATTTGCGGTCCCCTTCAGGTGCTGTGGCATAGGCGTTGTCGAACGCCGTCATGGCGAGGAAGCCAGCTTCCTTGGCCACTTCCGGAAACTTGTCCGCAAAACGGGTCATCTGATCGTCGGCCACGACAGCCGCATCGAAATACCTCTGCTGCAGCAGGTACCCGTATGAAAGCCGGAGCCGGGCAACGTTCACCAGAATGGGGTCGTGGGCGGGGGTCGCAAGACGCAATGCAAGATCGTACATGCGGGCCATCTCAGCAGCTGTCGCCATCAGCGACTGATGTTGTTCCAGAGCTTCCTTCTGCTTCCCTTCATCCTGAAGCTTGCGGATGTTGGCATTTGTCGCGGTCACCTGATCATACAGCGTGTTGCCGTTTCCATAGGCGGCGTCGAAATCCTTGGGATCGGAAGGGTCGCGGTTCATGGCGACCATCAGCCGCTGAATCATCGCGGAAGAGGGATTTTTCAATTCCCCGGGAAAGCGATTGATCGCACGGGCGCGGTTCAGGGCCTGCGTCTGCAGCCCTCTCCGGACCGTGTCCGTCGTGTTGCGATCCATTCCCAGGGCTTCCTGAGCCCGGCAGAGTTCCCATTGAATTCCCATGCCGACATCGGTTCGGGCGCGGTCCCGGGCTTCTTTGAGCCAGTTTTCCGCTTCCTGAATCACAAGCTGATAGTCGTGGCGCTCGGGATAGTTCAGGCAGATCAGACGGAAGCGAAGGGCGCGGTCTTTCAGATTCCGCATGGTGCCGGTGGTACCATCGTGCTCGAGAATTTCTCCGTAGATTCCCAGCGCGATGCGAATCCCTTCTGTGTCCCCTTGCTCTTCAAAACACTTCCCTTGCCAGATGCGGGCGAAGAGGCCACCCAGCTGGCTGCGATACTGCTGATGAATCGCTTCGAATTCGCCGGCAGCCTTCCGGAGAGTGTCGATCCGCTGTTTGGATCCTTTGTCGTAAGTCTGCGCTTCCCAGTAAGTGCATTGCGCCAGATCCAGCTGAGCCCGGATGAAGAGCTCTTCTGCTTCGTTCCGTTCCGCTCGTTCCCGAGTCTGATCTTCCGGGATGAAGGCGGGAAACTTCTTCCAGTTGGCTTCGTGCTGTTTGCGGGCTTCTTCGAAAATCTCGCGGGCAGCTGCGATTTTCTTGCGGGCGCTCTCACGGAAGTTCTCGCGATTTCCTTCATTGGAAGGTTTGTCACCGTCCCAGATGTCGACTCTCGCCCGCTCCAGAAGAATCTGCCCGCGAGCAGTATTCGCTCGCCCGGTGAGTTGGTGATTCGGTTCCGCCTTCACGAACGCTTCAAAGGCGGCCTGAGCCATGTCCAGCTGCTGTCGCTGGGCTTCCAGATTGGTCAGGACCTTTGCACTTTGAAGCAACGTCTGGCCCCGCTCGTACGGCAGAATCGCCTTGACCTCGGCGGCGATGTCGGGATCAGCCTCCATCTGTTCCAGATAGTAGGTCGCGATGTCGTAGTAGCCTCTCCCGCGCAGTCCTTCGAGAAACTGCAGGACTGGCTCCGTCGCCATGGCCGGAACGCTGTATCCGATGAGCAACGCTGACAGGAAAAGAATTCGTCGCATGAACAGATAGTCCGTTCGTTTACGGAGGGGGATCTGCATGGGTCAGGTCTCGGCAATCGACACAGAATGGTCGTCGTGAATTCGAATTGTTTGATCGTTCACTGTACAATCCCGGCAACGGGAAATTCAAACCACGCTGGTGAAATGACTTTCGCTTTCAACAGGCGGACATTCTCTGCGATCTCAGAGTTCCCCGGATTTCAACAGGTTCATCCTCCAATCTTTGCTGGCCAGTGATCTCCGACAACTGACTTCTTCTTCAGAAAGCACCGGGTTGTGAGTTCCAGCCACGAAAATTCCTACCGATTCTGTGAACAGCTCGCGCGGCGCAGCGGCAGCAACTTCTTTGTTGCGTTCCGCACCCTGCCGCGGGAGATGTTTCGGCAGATGTGCGTGCTCTACGCCTTTATGCGCTGCACGGATGATCTGGGGGACCGCACCGACATCCCGCTCGAAGAACGACAACAACTGCTGAATACCTGGAAAGGTGAGCTGCGCTCAGCGCTGGCGGGGCAGGCGACTTCGAATCCGGTCCTGGCTGCCCTCGTTCATGTCTCCCAGGTTCGGCAGATTCCCGAACAGTATCTTGCGGAAGTCATCGACGGAGTGTCGGGGGATCTGACTCCCCGAGCTTTTGAGCACTTTCATGAGCTGGAGCACTACTGTTATCAGGTGGCTGGGGTGGTCGGCCTGTGCTGTGTGCAGATCTGGGGTTATCCCGGTGATCCGCCGACAGCCTCTTCCATCGCGTGCGGAACAGCGTTTCAGCTGACCAACATCCTGCGGGATCTGAAGGAAGACTCGCTGCAGGGGCGCGTTTATCTCCCGCAGTCGGAGTTGAGAAATGCCGGCCTGACGGTTGAAGACCTCCAGCTAGGCCGCATCTGCCCGGCGTTTCGCGACCTGATGCAATTTCAGGTCGAACGTGCCTGGTCGTTTTACCGCGAAGCTGCTCCTCTGGAATCTCAACTCTCAGCACCGGGTCGTCGGATTTTCCTGGCGTTCTTCGACATTTACAGTTCGCTGCTCAAGGAGATCGAACGGGCGAAATTCGATGTCTTTTCCGAACGGATTCATCTCAGTCGCTTTAAGAAGGGCTGTGTCGCGCTCAGGTGTCTGCTGCGGATGAACTGTCCGAGCCCGCTGGAGATGTTGAAGTCGCGTGCTCCAGCCCGGCACGAACGTCTGCACGGACAAACGGTGCTGGCGGGGGATGAGAACAGTCAGAGACTCCTTCGAGATGGATGAATCATCGATCCGCATCGGCAGCCGAATCCTGCCGAGCCGTTATTTTCTGGCACCGCTTGCAGGTTACACGCATCTGGCGTTTCGACGGGTCGTGCGCAGTCTCGGCGGTCTGGGGCTGGCGACCACGGATCTGGTGCAGGCCACGCTGCTCACTTCCGGTCACCCCAAGTCGAGGGAACTGGTCGAGACAAGCCCGGATGATCAACCGCTTTCAGTACAGATTTTTTCGGGGATTCAACGCGATCTGATCGCTGCCGCGCGCTGGCTGGAAGACCACGGATATGGCGGAGTCGACATCAACATGGGCTGCCCGATGGCTAAAGTGAACGGGCAAGGGGGCGGAGCCCGGCTGATGTGCGATACCACCGGAGCCTGTGGACTGGTGGCCTCGGTCGTGCAGGCGGTGAAGATTCCCGTAACAGTCAAAATGCGGCTGGGCTGGGATCGGGAACAGATCACTGCACCGGCACTGGCACGTGAGTTCGAACAGCTGGGGGTGGCTGCCATCACCATTCACGGACGAACACGTCAACAGGGGTTCAACGGGCAGGTCGATCTCAATGGAATCCGTGATGTTGTTGAAGCAGTGCAGGCCATTCCCGTGATCGGCAACGGAGACCTGCGGACACCCGAGGCTGCTTTGCAGATGCGCAAATTGACGGGATGCCCGGCGGTGGCGATCGGACGGGGAGCACTGCTCGACCCGTGGATCTTCGCAAAGATCAAAGACCTGACAGAGAATCGCAGCCCGCAAAGTCCCGATGCGGACGCTCAGGTCCAGTTCCTCAAGGACCATTTTCAGTTCATGCTGCAACAGCATGGAGATTTCAGTTGCCGGCTGTTTCGAAAATTCGCAGCCTGGTACGGACAACAGCTCGGCATCCCGGATGACCTCGAAGATCGGCTGCGGCGCTTCGAATCGGAAGAAGAGTTTCTGGAGATTGTCCAACAGATTCGGGAACGCCACGGAGAACGGATCGCGACGGTCCCGACAGCACTGATCAAAGTCCCCAACGGACCGGTGGAGAAGTGGTGAAGAGATTTTTTACCACGGAAGGCACGGAAGACACGGAAACAACTGGCGAGCTTCCGTCTGTGACGTGGTCCGAAGTGAAATGGAAATTCCACTCACTTCAGGATGACTGAGATCATCTTCTGTTTTCCGTGAATTCCGTGCCTTCCGTGGTTCCTCTTCAGCTCCCGGAAACGATCGTCGCTCCTAAGTTTCCGTTCTCTGAATCGTGACATGCGACGCCATCGCGGGATCGGTATCGGGGTAGTCGCTGCGGAAATGGACGCCGCGGCTTTCCCGCCGGGCCAGTGCTGATTCGATCATCAGTCGAGCGACCAGCAGCATGTTCTGCAGCTCCCATCCCGGGACAGAATTGAACTCCCGCAGCGAGACGTAGCGATCCCAGAAGTCGACCTGAGCAGCTGCGGCGCTGAGACCCGCTTCATCTCGACGGATCCCCACATTTCGCCACATGATCGCACTGAGCGAGTTCTGCAGGTCGGTCAGGTTCAGGTCATCGTGTTCCATCACATCCTGCGGCCACTCCGACTGCAAAGGAGGAACCACAAAGTTGTCAGGAATCTGCAGGGCCGCATCCGAAGCTCCCCGGCCTGCCTGAACACCGTAATACAGACCCTCGAGCAGGCTGTTACTCGCGAGCCGGTTGGCTCCGTGCAGTCCGGTGGACGTCACTTCCCCCGCAGCCCAGAGCCCGGGCAGAGTCGTCCGGGCCTGATCGTCGACCGTCAGTCCGCCAATCATGTAGTGTGCTCCGGGACGAACCGGAATGCGGTCGCGTGTCAGGTCGAGACCAAACTCGCGGCACATCTGGCTGATGTGAGGAAACCGCTCGCGCACATGTGCGGGGTCGACATGGGTGAGGTCCAGATAGACGCACGAATGCCGGGTCTTTTCCATCTGATCGGTGATTGCGCGGCTCACGATGTCTCGCGGTGCGAGTGCTCCGCGTGGATCATAATCCTGCATGAAGGCATACCCGGTTACATCGACCAGCTGTCCCCCTTCACCTCGAACTGCTTCGGAGATGAGATGTCGGCTGCTGCCGGCGATGTAGAGAACTGTCGGGTGAAACTGCATCATCTCCATATCGCGAAGTTCCGCTCCGGCGCGGAACGCGATGGCGTGGCCATCGGCAGTCGCAATATCCGGGTTGGTTGTTTCGCGATACATCCGCCCGGCCCCTCCCGTGGCCAGGATGGTCTGTTTCGCCCAGACGAACGTCCTGCCGTGATGAGCGTTCCAGACGAGGGCACCTCTGCATTGGCCAGCGTGAGTGAGCAGGTCGATCGTAAAAGTCTTTTCCCAGATCTCCGTCCAGTCCGCTCCGCGCACGGTGTCGATCAACGCCCGCATAATCTCCTTCCCCGTGGCATCGCCCAGTGCATGGGCGACCCGCGGGTGGCTGTGCCCCCCTTCGGTGGTCAGCGCGATGTTTCCGTCCTTCTGATCGAAGCGGGCTCCCAGGGCTGCCAGCTCACGAATCAGTCGGGGTGCTGCCTCGACCACTTTTCGAACCACTTCCGGTTCGCACAGACCGGCACCGGCGGTCATCGTGTCGTCAGCGTGGTCCTGAATGTTGTCTGCAGGATCCAGGGCCCCCGCGATTCCCCCTTGAGCCCACGCACTGTTCGAGAGATTGATGGCATCCTTGGTGACGATCACGACCCGGAGTCGGGGATCGATTTCGAGGGCAGCGCGGATGCCGGCTATTCCCGCTCCGATCACCAGCACGTCAGTGAACACGTGCGGGATCCGCTTGGGATTGAAGCGGGCCAGATACCGCCGTCGCGGTTGATATTCAATGGCGTGCATGGAGGGGAGGGACTAGGAGTTAGGAGTTAGGAGTTAGGAGTTAGGGGTGCATCTGTATTCAACCTTAAACCATCAACCTTCAACCATTCGAACCGTTCTCTCAATTCTCTTTCGCGGGTTCGATCGAATCCGCTGCGGGGATCGATTTTCCCTGTGGATCGACTTCCGGGGACTCCAGCTCGGCATCCAGCTGTGACTGCAGTTCCCGGTCCAGGAAGTGTTCCACGCGATGGGCCGATTCGTGAAGTGATTGATCTTCAAGTTGAAAATGTTTGTGCAGATAAGATTCCCACAGCCGATGAGACCGGACGAGCAACGCTGCCTGTTCCATTCCCGTCGATGTGAGATGCAACGTCTCGGCGCCGCTCACCAGCCCGCGAGACTTCAGCCGCCACAGCACCAGTTTCCAGGTGGTGGGCTTGATCCAGTTGGTCTGACGATGAACCTCCGCCGGGGAGGCCCCCCGATGGTCCGAACTCTCTTCATATCGATACAGCGTTGCCAGAACGTCGTCGGTCGCCATTTTGAAAATCAATGAGACTCGCGACAGCCAGCGCCCGAGAACACCGCTTTGCGGAGAAAAGATCAACAGCAGAACGAAAAACATTCCACAGGCGACCGCCATCATTCCCGGCGTTCCAGCATCCTGCACATCCGGAAATCCCAGTCGAGCGAAGATCATGGCCGGGACCGTCTTCGCCATAAGGTGTCCCAGAGCAGCGCTCGCAGCGGCGATCGAACAGCTGAGAAGAATCATCGTTGATAAACGGTGACAGACCAGCTGGGCACACGCTGCCGGGACAATCAGAATCGCCACGACCAGAATACTCCCCACGGACGTAAAGGCAGTGACCACGGTCGCAGCGGTAAAACCCATGAGCAGGTAATGCAGCCACCCAGCATGAATTCCTAGAGACGTCGCCATTTCCGGATCGAAGGCAGCGACCCGCAATTCCTTGAAGAACAGAACGAGCAGCACCGCGTTCAGCAGAAGCAGACCCCCGTTCGTCAGGGCAGCCACAGGAACCTGCGTGCCGAAGACCGGGACAGTCTCCCAGACAGCCAGTTCCAGCTGGCCAAACAGCACACAGTCTGGATCGAGATGAATATCATCCGCCGTCAGTCGGATCAGCAGGAGTCCGAGCGCGAACAGCGATGTGAACACGACTCCCAGAGCTGCGTTGCTTTCTACCCGTCCGAGCTTCTGGACAGCTTCTGTCATCATCGCGGTCAGGACGCCGATCAGGATTGCCCCGCCGATCAACAGAACCGGCTGGAGTCCCGCCAGTCCGTCCGCAGAGACCCATCCGGAGGTGTGCAGCCACTGACCGAAGAGAAACGCGAGCACCACTCCGGGCAATGCGGTATGGCTCAGTGCATCTCCCATCATGCTCTGCTGCCGCAGCACCAGCCAGACTCCGGGGAGAGTGCAGGACATCGCTGCCAGAGCTGCCGTGATCACGATCCACGTATCCCAGGTGTGCCACTCGACAGCAGCGAGCGGAGCAGTGAGGACCAGTGATGGCAGTGGACACGAAATCATTCCGGGATAATAGCAGAACCGCAGCTGACAAAAGGCGTCAGTGTCGAGGAAATGTTCCCTGCACTTTCCCGAAAGTTCTCCGGCATCTAGCATGCACCGATTGCGGGATTGCGGTTGTTTACCCTCCAGAGTTGCTGGATTTGAGGAAGAAGATGTCTAACGAAAAACTGCTGGGACTCCTGTTCGCCATCTGCACAGCCATTTTCTGGGGGCTCTACGGTCCTGCACTGGGAAAGGCTCGCACCCTGGGCGAATCCCCTTTCAAGCCGTACATCTTTATCGGGCTGGCCTACCTGATCTGGGGGATGATCGGCGGAATCGTGGCGGTGAAGGCCTCCGGGGGGAACTTCAATTTCAAACCCGAATCGATCAAATGGGGATTCATCGCGGGAACCCTGGGAGCCTTCGGTGCTCTCACCCTGACTTACGCCATGTTCTCCGCGAAAGATGCCCGGCTGGTGATGCCCGTTGTCTTCGGGGGAGCGACAGCGGTCTCCGCGATTGTCGGGACAATTCTCTCCCGTTCCCATCACGTTCCCCCCGCTCAGATTGCCGGGTTCCTGCTGGTGATTGTCGGCGTGGTGCTGATCCAGATGAACGCTTCACACGGACCAGCCCCCGCCAAGCCGACATCTGACACACCCGCTGCCAGCGAGACTGCTGCGAAGCATTGATTGCATGGGGAGCAGATTCTCGCAGTCGTCTGGGGTGAGACAATTCATGCTGACCGAATCCCGTGGCCAATCACCTGTCTCGGAGCTCACGGACTTTTATCGGGCGAACGGGTACTTCATCCGTGAGCGGGTCTTCACTCCGGATGAAGTTCATCAGCTTTGCCTGGCCATGGAATCACTTCCGGAAGGGGAAGAAGTTCGCCGAAAGCGGAACGTCTACGGAGTCCGGAATCTGCTTGAAATCTGTCCGCAGGTGCGGGCGATCGCGAGTGAAGATCGACTTCTGAGTCTCGCAACTTCTGTCCTTGGTGCTCAGGCATTTGCTGTCCGGGCGATCTTCTTCGACAAAGTTCCGGGTGCGAACTGGTCGTTGTTCTGGCATCAGGACAGCGTGATCTCGGTGAAGGAACGTGTCGAGGTTCCGGGGTTTTCAAGCTGGTCGCAGAAAGTCGGTGTCTGGCAGGTACAACCGCCGTCGGAAGTGCTTGCACAGATGGTGGCGCTTCGCGTGCATCTGGATGATTGCGGGGCTGACAACGGCCCCTTACGGGTTCTTCCCGGTTCGCATCTGTATGGATGGCTGGATGAAAAGCTGGACGAGTGGAAGGCCAGGGTTCCGGAAGTGACGTGCACGGTCGGGAGCGGAGGAATTGTTGGGATGTGTCCGATGACGCTGCACGCCTCGGCAGCGTCCCAGAAGGTCGGCAACCGCCGGGTCATTCATATCGAATATGCTGCGGCAGATCTCCCGGGCGGCTTACAATGGAACAATTCCGTCGGCCGTCACTCTTCAACAACCGCTGAATCACGCACATGATCTGGCTCGAACCCTGGTGGTCCACGGAAGACCAGAGCGCGGCGTTTCATGAAACCTTCCTGCGACAGCTCAAGCTGGAGGTTCCGCCCGGTCATCCACTTTTTGGAGCACCAGTCCGTCTCATCGCCCGCGGGAACGGAGATGACGCCCTGTTTGAATTCCTGGACGGGTCGGGGCGCGTCGCGATCGTGCATCTGACCTGGGCGACTCGTCAGGAGCGACTGCCGTGGCCGGTTACGACGGTCTATCCCCATCTTCAGACGTGGGGCGAGGAAGTCATGATTCCCCAGCATAGAGAGTGGACTGGAAACGCGGGGACCTGAACGCAGTGCGATTGAGTTTCGAAGATCGGAGCCGGAGTTACTCAGTCGGCGGGGTCTGCAGCGACTGCATTGCCAGCTGGATTCCGGACTGCTGCCAGCCTTCCATCAACTTGCCGTTGCTGACCCGTATCCAGGTGATGCCCGTTACGTCCACCTGGCTTCCGCTTCCGGGCAGGTCTGAACTGCCGGTGTAAGTCCCGGTCGCGTGCCAGCGGACAACCACTTGTTCCCCTTCGACGAGCGTGTCTTCGACGCGAATCCACAAATCGGGAAACGCTGCCACAAATGGCTCGTACTGTCTGCGTCGAAATTCTTCCGGACCGCGGACCGGACCGTCGTCGCCGTAACAGACGCTTTCGGCTACCAGCAGTTCGTCGATGGTTTCGACTCGCCGCTGGTTCCAGACTTCTTCGAACCAGCGTTGTACCACGAGGAGAGGGTCTTGGTTCATCCGGAAGGTCATCCGAAAAGTGTGGGAGCGTCGAATCAGTACTTCAATCAAGCCACCGGGCGACATCCTTGGCGTGATAAGTGAGAATCATATCGGCTCCGGCCCGGCGGATACTGGTGAGAATTTCCAAAGCCACTCGCTGTTCATCGATCCAGCCGTTCTTGGCAGCCGCCTTCACCATCGCGTATTCCCCGCTGACGTTATACGCAGCCAGCGGGATTTCGGGATAAGCCTCTTTAACCCGGCGAATGATATCCAGGTAGCTGAGGGCTGGTTTCACCATCAGGATGTCGGCCCCTTCGCCAACATCCAGTTCCACTTCCCGCATCGCTTCATTGCCGTTCGCGGGATCCATCTGGTACGTCGCGCGATCGCCAAACTTCGGAGCACTTTCCGCAGCGTCCCGGAACGGACCATAGAATCCGGAACAGTATTTCGCGGCGTAGCTCATGATCGGAAGGTGTTCGAAGCCGACCGCGTCCAGACCTTCGCGGATCGCTTCGATCATGCCGTCCATCATCCCGCTGGGGGCGACCATATCCGCTCCCGCCTTGGCATGGCTGATCGCCTGTTCCTGCAGCAGTTCGAGTGTGGCGTCGTTAGCGACATCAGTCCGGCCGGTGGAGTCGTTGACCACTCCACAGTGGCCATGATCGGTGAATTCGCAGAAGCAGACATCTGTGATCACGAGCAGTGAGGAATTCACTTCTTTGATCGTTTGAATCGCCTGCTGGACGATTCCTCCGTCCGAGCAGGCGTCCGAGCCTTCCGGATCTTTGCTCTCGGGGATTCCGAAGAGAATGACCCCGGGAATGCCCAGTTGGTCGATCTCCTTGATCTCTTTGGCGAGGAGATCAATGGAGAGCTGGCTGTGCCCGGGCATCGACGTAATAGGAATGTTCTGATTCCGACCGTGCCGGACGAACAGCGGCAGGATCAGGTCGCGCGGGGAGAGTGTCGTCTCGCGGATGAGTTCCCGCAGCTGGGGATGGCGTCGGAGTCGGCGAAGTCGCGTGGAAGGAAACATGAGTAGTCCAGAGTAAAGCGTCGAGTTGCCGGAATGGGTCTTTGAATTGTGAACGTTGAGCGACACACTTCAAGCGTGCTGCTCAACCCGTCTGATTTTACGCTTCTCCGCCGTGAACCTCTTCCTGCCGGTCCGCTTCGTTGCGGCGATACCCCTGCCAGACGACCCCCGGCCGTTCGCGAAATGTCTCTTCCCCGCCATCTGCGTGGACGACCGTTGCCTCGACATTTTCACAGACGTTCTGAAGTTCCAGAACCCGGTCGATTGCCTCGGATTCCGTCTCCGCCAGCACGCCCCAGTCGATGAGGTAGTCGTTCCAGCCCTGCTGACCGGCGAGGCATCCTTCCGAGTCCGGCCATGTGGAATCCAGCGGCTGCCGGACCTGCACCCGGAAAAACCGGATGTGGGCGGATTCTTCATTCTCCTGCCGCAAGTCATTCAGGAAGTCGTCCGAGAGGAGACCAGCCCGCAGGAGTCGACGGGCCACGCGTCTCCGCAAGGGATCGTTCTGAGGCCAGTCCTGAATGGCATCGCAGAGTGCTTCTGACAGCCGCACCAGTCCATGCAGCGACAGATAGTCGACATCCACAAACCGCAGCTTCAAAAACTCTTCGAGCTCCGCGCGTGCTCCGTTGGTGTCACCGAGTCGATCCAGCGCACACAGTCGGATGACATGCAGATGCAGTCGTCCGGGCGGATCGAACCGGAGTTCCTCATCGAGTTCCAAAAGGCATTCTTCGAATCGTCCCAGTCGGAACAGTGCCAGTCCCCGGTAGTAATGCAGCCATGTTCGCTCCTGCTTCGCGAGCACTTCGTAGCGGTCGAGATACGTCAGCAGCATGTCGTATTGGTTGAGCTGCAGGGCGGTCATGGCTGCTTCCCAGGCCACATTCGCATCGGTGGTCCCTTTGCGCAGGCAGATGTCGAGGACAGCCAGCGCATCACGGGGACGTTCGGTTTCCCGGTAGATGTCCGCGAGTTGATGAGCGACAGCCCCTTCCGTGCGGTCCAGTCGAAACGCCCGGGCGAAGCATTGCTCGGCATCCCCGGAGAAACCTTCGTCCAGGAAAAATGACCCGGCCCGGGCATAATTTCGAGGATGATTCGGATTCAGCGACAACGACAGGCGGAACCATTGTTCGAGGTCGGAGTTGGAAATGAGCTCATGGAACGTGTCAGCGTCCGCTGTGCGGAAATAATGTCCGAGCGATGCCACGACGTTGAGCATCACCGCATCTTCGGCAAACTTCCGACGCATCCGGTCCGCCCATTTCCAGATCCGGAGGGCGTCATCTGTTCCGTCCGCGACGTACCGGGAAAGGTGGACGAGATACGCAGCATCACCCGCCTCTTCCACGCTGGCGGGTTCGTGTGAAAGGATCGAATTTAAAATCTTCCGGCGGGCCTGTTCATCCTCCTGAGCTGCCAGAATCTGCTGCATGTAGTCGGCAAGAACGCCGGACAGAGGGGAACCGGAGTCGACGATGTCCGCGTCTCCTTTAACTGATTCAGCTTCCGCGTCGTCCATTGCGTCGGAGTCGATCACGCCTGCGTCAGGTCCGGGATCCAGTTTCGCCAGTAGGGGAATCGGGCAGACTTCATTATTGGGGTCCATCAACCGCTGCCAGCGACGAAGCGTGAAATGATCCTGAGCTTCCTGTGCTTTGGCTTCCAGACCTTTTGCCAGCGCCTCGGCCCGACGGCGGTTTCCAGCGAGCAGATAAGCAGCCACCAGCCGCAAGCGAATTTCGAACCAGTCCTTCAGACAGCGCAGCTCGGTGAGGCGGCGGTCCCATTCCGTCAGAATTTCCGTGGCTTCTTCGAAGTTTCCAGCCAGCACTGCCTGCAGGGCGTCCACCTTGGCCCGCTCCAGCTCCATGCGGGGCCATTCACTGACATCAAAATCGGCCGGAAGCGTCGGTGCCGTCAGCTGATCTTTTTTTTCCAGCAGCAATCGAACTTCATCCAGAGCGGCGCTGACCAAGGTGCTCGATCGCAGCTTGAGATAGACCTTCTCGGAAGAGCAGAGTGCCAGCGCTTTCTCGAGGTCGGCTTCCGCTTTCAGTAATCGCCCTTCCTGAAGATTGATCCAGCCGAGCTTCTGATGTGCAGCCCAGCGGCGGTCTCGCTGTTCATCGTCATCCCGATGATCGAGCAGCATCTGGCACTGGTGACGCACCATGGCGGTGTCGTCCCCCGCGAGGTACACATCGGCAGCGTACTCACGAAAGCACTTGATGCATTCCGTCTTCCCGGTCTGTCGGCAGACCTGAATCCCTTCATTGATGCATTCATGCATTCCCGGCGAGTTGTACCCCGCCATCAGTCCCGTGGCCTCCGCGAGGTTGTCATAGGCACAGCTCGACATCCAGGCGCAGATCCAGTTGTACTGAGGCTCGTCCAGGTCAGGCTGAATCCGGCGGGCCTGCTCTTCATCCTGCAGGAGGACGACCAGTTCGACAGCGGCTTCACGCGTCATCTGCGGATCGAGCAGTCCATGCCCGAATCTCATCATGTCGAACAGACCGTGCATGTAATTGATGACACGGCCTTCCGTCCGAGCCAGCCGTGCCGACTCTTTGGAGACTCGAAGTGCCGAACGAAGTTTGCAGTCGAGATAGAGCTGTTCCGACCGCTCAGCCAGCTGCGCCAGCTGTTGATCGACACTGTCACGATGATCCTGAGGTTCGTCCACAAATACCTTTCCGGGGTTGAACTGTTGCTTACATCGTCCTGAAAAGACCGGTTCGACGCAAGAAAGCCACGCGAGTGTGAATTCCCGCACCCGGAGAATGCGAGCGATGTAGGCTGCACTCTCCGAGTGCAGCAGACCTGCGTGGCTTCAACTTTGTCGCAGCTGGGGGCAATCTGTTAAAAATGGACTCGCGCCGGGAAGAGCCAACAGTGCACATGAGCGTAGATGAAATCGAAAGAAGACGTATTGTGAAACGCTGGCAGTTCTGGATTGATGTGGGGGGGACGTTCACGGATTGTGTGGCGGAAACCCCGCAGGGAGAGCTGATCACCTGGAAGACGCTCAGCTCCGGCGCCGTCCACGGAGTCATCGAGAGTTCGTCCGGGATGACGATTCTCGACCGCCAGCGAGCGGAGGTTCCGCCCGATTTCTGGAAAGGCTGGCGGATCCAATCAGGACATTCTATCGATTCTCCAGCATGGCAGGCGGACGTCGTTGCATCGTCCCCGGACGGACAACTGACGCTCAGTTCGCCATTTCCCGGCTCCGGATCGGGCGAGAAGTATCAGCTGCAGTCTGAGGAATCCGCTCCGCTGGTCTGCGTCAGACGGCTGCTTCAATTGCGGCTCGATGAATCGATTCCGCCGATCGATCTCCGCATGGGAACAACCCGGGGAACGAACGCCCTGCTGGAGCGGAAAGGGGCGAAGACTGCCTTTCTGGTCACAAAAGGTTTTGGTGACATCCTCCTGATCGGAAATCAGGATCGCCCGGAATTGTTTGTGCTCGACATTCACAAACCCGAACCGTTGACCCGGATCGTCGTTGAAGTGGAAGAGCGACTCAATGCGAAAGGCGAAGTGCTGCGGGAGCTGGATGAAGAGAGGACTCGTCAACAGCTGGGAGCGTTGGCGGAGCAGGGAATCAACTCACTCGCAATCTGTCTGCTGCATGCGTATCGCAACCCGGTCCACGAAGTTCGTCTCGAGGAACTCGCCCGGGAAGCAGGCTTTGTCGAAATCAGCCGTTCCAGTCGAGTGGCACCGGTCATCAAGTTGGTCCCCCGGGCGGAAACTACGGTGCTGGACGCTTATCTGAATCCCGTTCTGCGGACCTACGTGCGGGACATTCAATCCCGACTGGGACCGGGCAGCACCTTCAAACTCATGGGATCGCAGGGGGGGCTCATTCACGGAAACGATTTCTCCGGACGAGACAGCATTCTCTCCGGGCCAGCAGGCGGGGTCATTGCCTTCTCCACCATTGCCCGGCAGAACGGCTTTCAGAACTCCATCGGTTTCGACATGGGAGGGACCAGCACGGACGTCTCCCGTTTTGGAGGGAAGCTGGACCTGGAATCGGAAACGGTGAAGGCAGGGATCCGCATTGCCTCTTCGGTCCTCTCCATCGAAACGGTCGCAGCGGGGGGAGGAAGTCTCTGCCAGTACGATGGCGTCCAGCTGCGCGTGGGGCCCGAGAGTGCAGGGGCCGACCCCGGACCGGCGTGTTATGGACGCGGGGGCCCGCTGACGATCACCGATATGAACGTCGCACTCGGGAGGGTTTTGCCGGATCGCTTTCCATTCCCCCTGGACCGTCCCGCCGTCGATCGACAGCTGGATGAACTTCGGGATGCCATCAACTCGTCGGGATCTCCGCGAAACTACAGCCGCGAAGAACTCGCCCAGGGATTTATCGAAATCGCCAATGAAACGATGGCGCGCGCCATCCGGCAGATCTCCATTCGCAAAGGTTATGACCCCGCTGATCATGTCCTTGTCTGTTTTGGCGGAGCTGGGGGACAGCATGCCTGCGCCCTCGCCCGCATGCTGAATATCCGAACGATTCTCCTGCATCCGTATGCGGGGATTCTCAGTGCTTACGGCATGGGGCTGGCCGATGTTCGCCGACGTGGTGAGCGATCTGTTCTGAAACCGTACTCGCCAGCTGCCGTTTCAGAACTCTCGGAAGAGTTCGAGTCACTGGAATCAGAACTGAGGGGGGAAGTTCTGAAAGAGGGGATCCCTCAGGAAAGAATTGCAGCTCCGGTACGGTCCCTGAATCTGCGATACCGCGGAGTGGAGTCCGCAATCCTCATTGAAACTCCGCAAGATGGAGACTATCAGCGGGCGTTCGAAGCTCAGCACCAGCAGCTTTACGGCTATCTGCACACGTCCCGTCCTCTTGAAATCGTGGGGCTCGCGACAGAAGTGATCGGGCGACTCGACCACGCCCAGCCACCGAGACTGAGCACGAATGTCGAATCTCCCACTGAGATCGCCACGACTCCTGCGTGGTTCGATCAGCAGTTCGTTCAGGCGAAAGTCTTTGAATCCGGACAGTTGCGAGGGGGCCAATCGATCGACGGGCCAGCGATTCTCTGTCATTCCGGTTCGACCCTGTGGATCGAGCCGGGCTTTCAGGCCACAGTGAAGGAGACCGGCGAAGTTCTCATTGCGTTGCCCGACGCACCCCAGCAACGCGGTTTCGAATCCGTCGAAGACGTCGCGGATCCAGTGCAGCTGGAGATCTTCAATAACCGCTTTGCCTCGATCGCAGAGCAGATGGGGGTGACGCTGCGAAAGACGTCCATTTCGACGAACGTCAAAGAACGACTCGATTATTCATGTGCTTTGTTTGACGCGAGCGGTGGGCTGGTCGTGAATGCCCCTCATATCCCGGTCCATCTGGGGGCGATGGGAGAAACGATTCGCTGCCTGCTGCGGGACAATCCGGTCATTCATCCCGGAGATGTTTTTCTGACGAACGATCCCTATGCCGGCGGCTCTCATCTTCCTGACCTCACCGTGGTCACGCCGGTTCATGACTCAGTAAGCGGGGAACTTCTGTTTCTGACTGCCAGCCGCGCGCATCATGCGGAAATTGGCGGGATCACCCCGGGAAGCATGCCACCCTTCTCGAGGTTACTCGGGGAAGAAGGAGTGTTGATCACCAACTTCAAACTGCTCGATCGCGGCGTCTCCCGCAGCGATGAACTTCTTCAGCGACTCACCTCGGGCTCATGGCCCAGTCGTAACCCGCAGGACAATCTCGCGGATATCTCGGCTCAGATGGCTGCCAATCAGGTCGGCGTCCGGTTGCTGGAGGAACTGGTCGAACAATGTTCCCGCGAGCGGGTTCAGCGATACATGGGGTTCATTCAGGAAGCTGCCGAATTCAAAATGCAGCGGGCTCTTTCCTCGCTCCCCGAAGGAGTCTACGAACGGACCGATCACCTGGATGACGGCTCTCCGATTGCGGTGCGGATCACAATTCGAGATGGCCGTGCAGAACTGGATTTCACCGGAACTGGTCCGGTTCTGAAGACGAACCTGAATGCGAACCGGGCGATTGTTACCGCTGCTGTGATGTATGTGTTCCGTTGCCTGATCGACGACCCGATCCCACTCAACAGCGGTGTTCTGCGTCCCATCGAGATCAAACTTCCTGAGTGTCTGCTGAATCCTCCGGTATTGGAAGATCGAAGCCAGTGTGCTGCTATGGTGGGAGGGAATGTTGAAACTTCTCAGCGGGTCGTGGACGTTCTGCTGGGGGCCCTCGGACTGGCAGCAGCGAGTCAGGGGACGATGAACAACCTGACGTTTGGTGATGCCACGTTTGGTTATTACGAGACCATCTGCGGCGGAGCGGGTGCGACGGCCGCTGCGCCCGGTGCGGATGCCGTTCACACGCACATGACGAATACGCGACTGACGGATGTGGAAGTGTTTGAAAATCGTTATCCCGCCCGCATCAACCAGTTCGCAGTTCGAGCTTCTTCTGGGGGAGCAGGCCGAAATCCGGGCGGGAACGGGATTCGACGCGAATTTGAATTCGAGCGTCCGTTGAAAGTGTCGTTGCTCACTCAGAGACGCAGGCCCTATCCCCCGTTCGGTCTGCACGGGGGGCAACCCGGCGCGTTGGGGCAGAATCTGCTGATCAAAGCGGGTGCGGAAGATGTCGAGCTGTTGCCGGGTGCTGCTCAACTGGAGGTGCAGCCGGGCGATCGTCTGATCATCGAAACCCCGGGGGGCGGCGGGTACGGTCGGTGAACCGGCGTGTGATGTGCTGAGACTGCTCTACGCCCGGCGGGCTTCGGCGAGAAACTCTTTTGTGATCTCGGTACGGGGAGCGGCGAAGATCTGTTCCGGCGGTCCGGATTCGGCAATGGTCCCTGCGTGCAGGATGTGAACCTGATTGGCAACCGTCCGGGCGAAGCCCATCGCGTGGGTGACGACGATCATTGTCTGTCCCGATTTGGCCAGGTCGGTCATGACGCTGGTCACTTCCGCGGTCATGCGAGGATCGAGTGCGCTAGTCGGTTCATCGAAGAGAATGACTTCGGGCTTCATGGCCAATGCCCGGGCGATGGCCACGCGCTGTTGCTGGCCGCCTGATAAGGAGCTGGGCCAGACATCGCATTTGTCTCCCAGTCCCACCCGTTCCAGCAGTTGTTTCGCCTGCTGTCGGGCCTCTTCTGGCTGTCGTCCCAGGACATGAACGGGAGCTTCCGTCACGTTCTGAATCACCGTCCGGTGGGGGAACAGGTTGAACTGTTGAAAGACCATCCCCACGCGTCGGCGAATGTTCACCAGTGCTGCATCGCGGGTCGGTCCGGGCGTCGGGAGCAGAGAAATCTCATCCACCCGGATCTCGCCGTCATCAAACGTTTCCAGCCCGTTGATGGTGCGGAGCAGCGTGCTCTTCCCGCCGCCGGACGGGCCCAGCAGGACGCAGACTTCTCCCTTGGTGACTGTCAGGGAGACCCCCCGCAGCACTTCGTTCTGGCCAAAACGTTTGACGATGTTGTGAAGAGAGATCATCAGCGGCGATCCGGAGAGAGTTTGCGTTCCAGTCTGGCTGCCAGCACGGACAGGGGATAACTCATGGCGAGGTACAGCAGGCCGGTCAGGATCCCCAGCTCGATGATCGCGCCGGTGCTGCGGGCCTGGATATAGTATTGCTTACTCAACTCCACGACGGTGATCACCGAACAGACCGCTGTGTCCTTGAACAGCGCGATGAAGTCGTTCGTCACGGGGGGAATCACAATGCGGGTGGCCTGTGGGATGATGATTCTTCTCAGGGCCAGCCACCGTCCGAATCCGAGGGCTTCAGCAGCTTCCATCTGCCCGCGTGGAATCGCCTGCAGACCGGCACGATAGATTTCCGCTTCGTACGCGGAGTAGTTCATCGCCAGTCCGCACACCGCGGCCCAGAACGCATTGACCGAAATGCCGATTTCCGGAAGCAGAAAGAAGATGACATAAAGCTGCAGGACCAGCGGGGTGCCACGGACCAGTTCCACGTACAGCGTGGCGGGCTTGGCGAGATACCATGGACCGTACCGACGCATCACGGCCATCAGCAGGCCGATCATGATGGCCAGCGGCATGGCGGTGACGGAAAGGAGCAGGGTCATCCCCGCGGACTGGACCAGCAACCAGCCTCGTTGCTTCACCACTTCCCAGCCACGCACAGGAATGTAAGTCTCGTCGTTTGGTCCATCGGCAGCATCGGAATTCTGGCTGGCGCTGATATCTCCGACGAACTCCCCTGCGGGGTTCAGCTCGAGGGCCCGCATCATCTGCGTTTCGTTCCAAAGTCCGTACTTCGCGAGAATCTTCCGGAGTCTTCCGTCCTGCAAAGCCTGAAACAATGCCTTGTTCACAGCGGCCAGCAACTCAGGTTCGTTCTTGCGAACCATCGAGACGTAATAACCCCGGCCGACGGGATTCCCGATCGCGGTCAAACGCGGGAATCCATCCTTGTAAAACACCCAGATGGGGAGGTCCTGCAAGTTCGCATCCACTCCGTCGGCGTTGAGCTCGACAGCCCGCATGGCGTCGGACGTTCCATCAAACCGGGCGATCTCGACTTTATCCCCAAATCGCTGCACCATGTAGTCATTGGCAGCGGACCCACCGAGGACGGAAACCCGCTTTTTCTTGCCATCCGGCGGATTGGCAAGATCGTCCCAGGAGCGGAGGGTCTGGTCGTCCTTCCGCGCCAGCAGCTGCAGTTCGTAGATGTAATAAGGGAGCGAAACCCCGTAGCGTTCGGCCCGAATGGGAGACCATTCATAGCCGTTGAGCACGATATCGATGTCACCCCGGTCGAGCAGGTCCGGCAGCTTTTCCCACTGGCCCTGTTGAAACTTCGCTTTGACCCCCAGCGACTCGGCGATCATCTCAGCGAGTTCGACTTCGAAACCTTCAAGCTTGTTGGGGTCATTGGGAGCGGGATAGACGAACGGCCCGCCCCCTTCCTGGTCGGCTCCCCAGATCAATGTTCCGCGCTGGAGAACACGCTGCAGCCCTTCACCGGCATGAGCTGAAAAGCGGGCAGGAACGAGAACGCACCAGACCAGCAGGCACAGGCGCGCGACGGGCGAATTCCAGATCAGTGAACGTCGTGACAATGCCGATCTCCCGGATTCAATGGTCGCCAGAGTATGGCAGGTGAGCGGAATTTTGTCGCGAGAAAATCGGCAGGAGTTTTTTCTGACAGGGCGAATTTTCGCACGTGCCCCACCTGAAGTCACAGCCTCGATGCGCCTCCTGGACGGGAGGTCATTGTTGAGCCTGAACTGATTGAAAGTTGCGGGTTCCGTCAGATCAGGACTGGTACCCCTGTTCGCAGTGGCGTACATTGATGTGTTCCAGTCCTCTTCCGACATCATGTCGGCTTTCAATCAGATCCCAGCGACCGGAGACTTCATGATGCTCAAGTCTTGCTTTGGTGTGTGGCTGATGATGACCGTTTGTGTTCCCGTTCTGGCAGCGGAGAAAGTGGTCGAGAAAGGGAATGAGAAAGTCAGTCGAGGGAAGTATCTGGTGCATCATGTCGCCATGTGCATCTACTGTCACACTCCCAAAGATCAGTCGGGAAATCTCGACCAGCACGAACTGCTCGCGGGAGCGACGATGCCGGTCGGGTCCCCCTATCCCAATCAGACCTGGGGATTCCGCGCTCCCAATCTGAGGTCGCTTCCCGCCCGCTGGGGCGAAGAGGAATTCGCAGAGTTTCTGCAGACCGGAAAGACTCCGAACGGGTATACACCGCGCCTGCCGATGCCGCCATTCCGGATGACTCCGGACGACGCTGCAGCTGTCGCTGCGTACCTGAACTCCCTCGAATCGGAAGAATAGCCCCTTTATCGCCGCCGGAACGCCTCACTTTCGTGAGATTCTCTCAAGTCGAACCCACGACAGGTCTGAACGGGTGTTCCTGCTTCGATTCCGTTAAGCCACGCGCTGGCGGCTGATTGAAGCGTCGGGCAGCGAGACCATGGAGTGAATCGTTCCGGTCACCGGAGATGCTGTGAATGTGCCGTCGTGCTCAGAGAGTCGGACCGGGACAGTCGATGCCGGAAAGAGCATCGTGGACATGATCCGCGAGTTGATCTCGGCATTGGGCTGAACCGTCATCTTGAACCGGTTCAGCATCATGGGGAGCGAGATTTTCAGCTGCATCATCCCCAGCGCAGCTCCCACGCACATGCGGGGACCGGCTCCGAACGGCAGGTAGGCATAAGGCGAAGGGTTGATCGTGGACCAGCGTTCCGGGATGAACTTGTCCGGCTGTGGATACAGGTCCGGCAGGTGATGCGTGATGAACTGGCTGAAGATCACCGACGCCCCGCGCTGGAGCTGGAACGGTCCGAGTTCCACCGGTTCAGCGGTCACTCGCTGGGAGTACGAACTTGCGGGCATGATCCGCATGCTCTCTTTCAGGACCTGATCCAGATAGGGAAGGCGTTCGAGATCTTCCGCTCCGGGGGGATTGCCGTCGAGAGTTTCGGTCAGTTCCCGGTGCAGCTTCTCCATAATTTCCGGATGCTGGGCGAGCAGGAAAAGTGTCCACGTCAGCGTGTGTGCGGATGTCAGGTGGGCCGCGCCGAAGAGCAGCACGATGTGGCCGATCAGCTCTTCGTCGGTCACCCCTTCTCCCTGTTCGTGAGCACGCATCAACAGAGAGAGAACATCGAACCCCAGCTTGCCGCTGCGGCGAATCTGAATCATCTCTTTGACCGACTCTTCCAGTTCTTCAGCGGCGGTCAGCAGTTCCTGATAAAGCTCCGAGGTGTTTTCATCCGAGGAAAATGCGGAAGGCCCCACCAGATGGTTCAGGGCGACCCAGCGTTCGGTCTGTTCACCAACGCGATAGGCCAGTTCAGGGATATCAATCCCGAATAGAATGCTGCTGGTCAGCTGCAGCATGTAGTGAGTCATGTCGCTGGCGAGATCGCGAACCTGTCCCGCCTTCCAGTCGAGAGTGGCGTTGCGGGCCAGACCGACGACCGTGTCGTGGTAGGCGGAGATGGCCCGTTTCTGAAACGGACCCATCACAATCCGGCGGTGCTGTTTGTGGGTCTCGCCGTTCATGGTCAGCAGGCCGCTGGTCACGCGACGATGTGCCGACTTGCGAGGTCCACGGATGGCGAAGAATTGGGAATGAAAGCGGTTCGAATCCGAAAGGACCTGCTTGGTGTAATGCGGTCCGAAGACAAAGTGAACCCGCTGGTTGCCTTCCTGAAGTGCCGAGACTTCCCCGTGGGTTTCCCAAAGCCGACGCATACAGACTGCAGGATCATCTGCGAAGTCGGCGATGCGTCCGTGGGTAATGGGCAGGGAATCTTCCATCGTGGAAATGGATAAATTAGTCATCGCAAGGCATCCGTGCCCCTTAGGATGTCTGGGCAATATGCGACTCGGTGGATTGTCGCACTCGCAAAGACACGCGCCAAGGGCTCCTGTTCCCGTGGGTCACATTTCAGCACTGGAAAAATCCCAGTCCGAAAATCTGTCAAGACGTTGGAAGAATAGAGTTTTCAACCAAACGTAAAAAGAGAAGTTTCCGAAATCGCCCCTGATTTCCCCAGCAGACGGGCTTTCCCGGAATTCGTCGGCGGTCCAGAAAATGGATCAGCGTGAGTCCATCGCGATTCGAATTTCGCGGAACACGACGTTCCCGCGCACATGGATCGCAGCCAGGTGCACGAGCGCCTGATGTGCGATCTCGTGCAGGTGCAAAAGCCAAATCAATTGGACTCAAGAGCGGTCAGCTGAGTGCTGTGATCGGTTACCGGCCGATTCACGACCGGTTGCAAACGCCCCGGAACGACTGGTCCCCCGTGGATCGGAATTTTCAATTCCCGAGCCTCTTTCTCAGCTCCCTGCATCGTCAGTGATGCGTCCAGATGAGCTTCGCCGGGATCCCGAGCGGTCGCCTGCAGCAAGGCCCGTCGACTCTGTCCGGGCTGCAGCGCTCCGACCTGATGTTTGACGAATTCTCCGTACCGATGTTCGAACTGGCCGGAAAGTCGAACGAACAGCTGGACGTCTTCAGCGACTGCGGTTCCGACGTTTTTCACCTCGAAGATCATCGAGAGGATCTCCCCCTGCTTGAGCGGTTTGACTTCGGTATAGGTCAATTTCAACTCAGGCGCACCGGGAGCGGCCGGCTTGGGCTGCTCTTTGGGGGGCAGCTGCTCGACTCGCGGATGGACATCCACAACCGCGCTGACGCGAGAGGTGGGAACGACGCTCGTCGTGGTTGCAATCTCTCCTTCAGACTCAGGTGTGACTGTGATCAGGAACGTGCGGCTGCCGTCCGGAGGCAGAAGATCGACGTTCCAGACCAGCTCGTCACCAGCGATTCCTGCTTCCGGGACCACATCGGTGACTCGCACCAGCGAAGAGATCTTCTCGCGGATCGACAGGTTTTCAATCGCACTTCCAGAACGGTTGCGAACAACAATTTCGTAGGTCACAGGTTCATGAGCAGAACCGTGCAGATCGGTTGTTTTCAGAACCTGGATTCCCAGCCCGCGAGCTCCCGGATACGAACGCGTATCCGGAAATTCCGAAGCCAGCAGCCGGGGCCAGGTGGATGGATTTCCCGCAGCCCGGATCAGGTAAGATGCGAATGCGGGCAAAACACCATCGCGACTCTGAGCCCGTCGCCACAGGTCGTTGATCTGAGAGAGAGAGCCCAGACCCGGTTTTGGAGCTGTCGAACTCGTCACGCTGATCAGATTCTCATCGAAGACAAACGGAAAATCTGTCAGCTGGAGCCGGGCCATCAGGTCTGGACGCCCCTGGACCTGCGGAACGGCGATTGTCGGGACAGGCTCGATCCGCGGTTGCGGGATCTCGACGGGAGTGGCAGCCGCGTGTAACTCGGGTTCATGCACAAAGAACAGGGAAATGGCCAGCATCACTCCCAGAAGACCAGCGACAGAACCCGTCACCCAGATCGGAACATGCCCGATCGCGCGGCGAAAATTCCTTGCCGCTCGCAGGTTGGTTCGTTTCCATTCGATGAGAAAGGCTGCCAGTTCCGGAAACAGATGTCGCGGACGTGGGATTCGTGGAGGCTTGGACACGATACTTTCACACCTTGGCAATAACGGCTGAATGGCTGCAGGAGTTCCTGATCCACGGTGCTTGATTCATGGATCCTAAACGGAAATTTCCGGAAGTGTGCGATCAAGTAGCAAAATCTGCCGATTTCGAAAAGATCGATTTGGAGCCGGAGGAGGTGTGGATGATTTGGCAAGAATGGCGAAAAGAGGAGTTTCGGGGTCTGATTCGGCCTCCGAATGCTCCTCGAGCGGAGAGAAATCCCACTACAACGAGTGGGGGCTCGCCGGGAGCGACAGATCATCCCGTTTCGCCAGTCGTTCTTCGAGTTCCCGGATCAGCTGCGGACCGAGGACATGTTCAATGCGGTCTGCATCGTAGTCGGCGTGGCTGGGGGCGATGTCCGCGTAGGTGATCAGATAAATTTCCCACAGTCGGTGATTGCGGACAGCTCGACGGGCGAGAGCGGCTCCGTTGGGGGTCAGGCTGAGTGTGCGATCGGTATTGATCTCGATGTTTTCGTCCACGATCGCCTGACGGATGAGCTGCGAGAGTCTTCGGGGACTCCAGGATCGCATCTCCTGAAGTTGGGCCCGGGTGAGACGAGCCTTCAGCAATCGCTGTTCGGAAATATCGTCGTCCGGCTCCAGGGATTCGATTTTCTCGTAAGCAGCTCGCAGCAGGTCATGGCTTCCGATCCGCTTTTGAAGACGCTGCTGTTCCAGCCAGCGCCAGAAGAGTCCGCGTTTGGTTCCCATCAGCAGGCTGAAGAGAAACAGACAGCTACCGCTGAGAACGATCACCGCTCCCGCTGCCAGCCGCGGAGCCATGGCGCTCACGAGTGTTCCCATCGCAGCGGAGATCCCCCCGAGCGCCGCAGCGATCCATGTCAGACGGTGTACTTCATTCGTCCAGAACCGTGCTGAGGCTGCCGGAATGATGAGGATCGCGACTACCAGAATCAGCCCCACGGTCTGCATGCCGACAATCGTCACCCCAGCCACCAGTCCCACCAGAAGGGCGTCCAGCCACATGACCGGCCATCCGCTGGCGCTGGCGTAACCGTCGTCGAAGCAGAGCAGCGTCAGTTCCTTGAAAAGAGCCAGTGTCAGAGCGGTGATGGCCAGTGAAGACAGTGCGAAGACCCAGACGTCGGATGCCAGCAGGGAGGCGGTCTTGCCGTTCAGATAGAACTGCAGTCCAGCGGCGCTGGAGGTGGGCATACGCTGAATGACGGTGAGAAGGGCAGTCCCCAGTCCGTAAAAGAGGCTGAGCACAATCGCCAGTGCAGCGTCGGCCCGAATGGGGGAATTCCGTTCGATCAGCATGACGCACAGCGCGCCGCACAGTCCCGCCAGAAAAGCGCCGGACATCAGCAGCGGAAGATTCTTGCCAGACCCGGGCGCCATCACCTGCGAGACGATAAATGCGATCGCGATTCCCGGGAGCGCGGAATGCCCGATCACATCTCCAATGAGCGACCGTTTCCGCAGGAGCATGAACACCCCCACGATTCCTCCGCTCATGCCCAGAAAGGTCGTCCCCAGTAGAACGACTCGCGTGTTGTAGTCCTGAAGCAGAAACACCCGATAAGAAGAAGATGGACCCGCCGCTCTTTCCGCAGCGTCGACTGCCGTCGCTCCGCAGATTACCAGTGCACAGGCCAGACAAAGTTGCCGGAGGTGACGTAACGAGCGGTTCATGGAGTGCACGGTCCTCAGCTCCCTGCGATCCGTGCACCGACCTGATCCAGCAGCGACAGCTTCCCGCCGTAGGTGCGTTTCAGGTTCTCTGCGGTGAAGACGGTGTCGGTCGGGCCCGCTGCCACCATGCGCATGTTCAGCATCAGCACTTCATCAAAATATTCCGTCACCGTCTGCAGGTCATGGTGCACGACCAGAGCCGTCTTGCCTTGAGAACGCAGATCCCGCAGCAAGGAGACGATCGTTCTTTCGGTTGTTGCATCGACCCCGGCAAACGGTTCATCCATCAGGTACAGGTCGGCGTTCTGAGCCAGGGCACGGGCCAGAAAGACCCGCTGCTGTTGACCGCCGGAGAGCTGGCGGATCTGTCGATGGGCGTAGTCCGCCATGCCGACTCGCTCTAACGCATGCAGGGCCTGCTCACGATACTTGCGAGTCACCCAGCGACACCACCCGATCTGCCGGTACAGTCCCATGGCAGCGACATCCAGAGCGTTGACAGGAAAATCCCAGTCGACGCTGGTTCGCTGAGGAACGTAGGCGACCTTGTCCCGCATCTTTCGATAGGGGCGTCCAAAGAACCTGGCGGTGCCGGAGACTTTGGGGACCAGATCGAGCGAAGCTTTGATTAATGTGCTTTTGCCGGCCCCGTTGGGCCCGATGATCGCCACCAGTTTTCCGGCGGGAGCGGTATAATCGATGTCCCAGACGACGGGACGCCGCTGGTAGGCCACCGTCATGTCTTTGATGGACAGCGGGGATTGGAGACTGCGGTCGGACGATTCAGGCTTTCCAGCCGGCACGGATGTCGACATAGCGTCTCGATCGTATTCTCTCCCGCGGGAAGAATGTAGCCTGTGCTCCACTTTCGCACAGAGAATTCAGCAACTCACGTGAGCGAGGGAAAAACGCGGAGTAAACTGGCGAAATCCCCGACGAATCAAAAAAGAGATGAAAACGCGGAAATCGCCGAGGACGCAGAGAAGACAGGAGATTTCTCTTGAATTTCTCAGCGAACTCCGCGAACTCTGCGTTTCAAATCTTTAAACTCTCAGGGATTGCCTGAGTCCACACTTTCCAGCGGCAGTGATTTTATGTTTGGGACCGTGAATGAAACTCCGTATGACCTGCAGTTTCAGCTGGGAGGGATTCCGGTCCGGATCTCCGTCTGGTTCTGGGTGATGGGATCCATTCTGGGGTACAGTGCCCTTCGAGCGGGGGTCCCGTATCTGCTGGCATGGCTGCTGGTGCTGCTGGTCTCAATTCTGGTGCATGAAATGGGGCATGCATTGACGGCCCGCTGGTTCGGGCATCAACCGAGCATTCTGCTGTACCAGTTTGGCGGCCTGGCGTTCTACCACCCGTTTCGAAACCACACGCGGGGCAAGTCGATCCTGATCTCGCTCGCAGGACCGGGGGCAGGATTCGTGCTTTGGGGACTGGTGCTGCTGTTTGTCAGATTTGTGCTACCCCACATTTACCACCACATTCCTGAGAACTTTCAGAGTCTGCTGGGTTTTGTCTTGATGCAGCTGCTGTACATCAATCTCTACTGGGGGTTGGTCAACCTGCTCCCCGTGCTTCCATTGGATGGGGGGAGAGTCTGCCAGGAGATCTGCACAGCGATCTCACCCTTCAAAGGGTATCTGTACGCAGCGTGGGTCGGTCTGATCGTCGGAGGACTGGCCGCTCTCTGGTTCTTTTCCCGGGACGAAACCTACCCGGGGTTTCTCTTTGCGATGCTGGCGGCGAGCAATTACTCGATGATCCAGCAGTTGAATTCGCAGTACCGGGGATAGACTCCGTTTAGCCCCACACTTCAAGTGTGGGGCTAAACACTGTTTTAACTCAATCACCCGATGCCGAGCTTGCGTTCCACGGCCTGACTGAGAGTTTCCCGGACCAGTTCAACGGGAATCCGGTCGTAAACGCCGGCGAAGAAGCCTTCGACAATCATGTGCATTGCTTCATAGCGCGAGATCCCTCGGCACATGGCGTAGAAGATCTGCTCATCATCGACACGGCCGGCAGTCGCCCCGTGCGTGCAGCGAACGTCGTCCGCTTCAATCTCAAGGCCCGGGATGGCGTCTGCGCGTGCATCAGCGCTGAGCATCAGGGCGTCGTTCCGCTGGTAGCCGTCGGTCTTCTGGGCTTCCGGATCAACTTTGATCATCCCGCGCCACACAACGCGTGACTTGTCGCGGCACACTTCCTTGTAAAGCAGATCGGATTTCGTGTCCGGCTGGTGGTGTGTCTGCTGGGTGTAGTAGGACAGCTGCTGCTTCTCGGTTGCGAACGTCACACCGTTCACCTGTGCAGAGGCTCCGCGTCCATCGAGATGCACATCCTGATGAATATGCGCCAACCGGCTTCCAAGTGCTCCGACTGTCCATTGGAGCATGCCATCACGGGCGACCCGTCCGGACTGATGGGCAAAATGACGGACTTTCAGGTTCCAGTTCTGCAGCTGAACATAAGCCAGCCGGGCTCCTGCTCCGACGATCAACTCGACCGCTCCCACATGCAGACCATCGGTGTCTGGCGAAGCAGAGGCGGTTTCTTCCAGGAGCGTGGCCGAAGCACCTTCTTCCAGAATCACCAGCGTATGGCTGAAGTCGGCTGCGCCGTCCTGCTGCAGGCTGATGAGGCTGTACAGCGGGACCTTGATCTCCACGTTGCGGGGGACAAACAGCAATGTTCCACCGGTCCAGAACGCTGCGTGCCATGCGGAGAACCGGTCGGTTTCCGGAGAGACGGCCCGGGTCAGGAAGTACGGCTCGATCTGCTCGCGATGTTTGACCAGCAGTTCCTGCAGACTGCCGAAAAGGACACCTTTCGCCTTCAGATCCTCGTCGAGAGTGGAAGTGAGGCACTGCCCGTCGACATGTGTGACCGCACCCGCGAACTCCGCCCGGTTCTGCATCAGCGTGGAAAGTTCACTGGTGGCATGAGACTTCTCCGCCAGATGAAACTTCTCGGGTCGAAAGGTCCGCAGCTCCAGCCGCTTGTATTCTTCCGGATCGAGTTCGACCTGCAGAAGTTCCTGATAGTGCGAGAACGCTTCGCTGCGCTGTTGCTTCAGCCAGTCGGGTTCGGACCGATGGGCGAGAAAGCGGTCGAATGCTGACTGGTCGAACCCGGCAGCAAGGAGTGTGGAGTCTGTCATTTGTCTTCGGCCATTTTTTAATGCGAGCGGGAGACCTAAGTCTCCCGATATCTCAGAATCGGGATGTCATCGGGAGACTTACATCTCCCGCTCGCCGGCTATGCACCGAGTAATCCGTAGGTCTTCAATGTCTTCTCGAGCTTGCTGACGTCACTCTGTGAGAGTGGTGTCAGCGGCAGGCGGACTTCACCCGTGTCCCGCTTGAGCAGCTGCATGGCTGCCTTCACCGGGATGGGGTTGGTGGCCAGTCCCAGCATGTCGCGGCACAGCGGGAACAGCTTGTGATGCACCTGCTGTGCTTTGGCAATGTTGCCGGCCTTCCAGGCGCTGATCAGTTCCAGAACGTCCTTGGGAACAATGTTTCCAACCACGGAGACAACTCCGCTCCCGCCCACGGACATCAGGGGCAGGGTGAGACTGTCGTCTCCAGAGAGCAGCGTCAGGTCGCTGCCGTTGAGGATCTGCGATGCCTGGTCGAGGGATCCGGTCGCCTCTTTGATGGCAACGATCGTCGGCAGTTCGGCCAGCTTGCAGATGGTGTCTGCTTCAATGTTTTTTGCAGTTCGCCCTGGGATGTTGTAGAGTACGATCGGCAGGTCGACCGATTCAGCAACGGCCTTGAAGTGCTCGTAGAAGCCATCCTGCATTGGCTTGTTGTAGTACGGCCCGACCATCAACGCGCCATCGGCTCCGGCCTCTTTGGCACGCTGCGTCAGACGCACCGCTTCGCGGGTCGAGTTCGACCCCGTTCCAGCCATGACCTTGATGCGGCCAGCTGCCTGCTCGCATACCAGGGAGATGACACGTTCGTGTTCATCATGGCTGAGCGTGGGGCTTTCTCCGGTCGTGCCGCAGGGGCAGACGCAGTTGGTTCCCGACTCGACATGCCAGTCCACCAGTTTCCGCAGCGCCGCTTCGTCGACATCCCCGTTTCGAAACGGTGTCACCATTGCCACGGTCAGTCCGGCGAACTGTTCTCCCTTACGGGCCATCTTGAACTCCATTGCCGCAGCGCGCGGCCATCGCTCTTGTCGGGGGTGTGTGTTTTGCGAGAAAGACTCGTATTTTAGACACAACGGGGTTCAATCGAAAGAGTGTGGCGTCGGAATCGCCCTCGCCCCGCAGTAGAATCAGAAATCCTGATGCGAGTTCCCAACTCCGTAAGATTTCGCCTGAACCAGTCTGGAAAATCGACTGTGAATTGCTGTAGGCTGGATCGCTGCGCCCGGTTTACGGGCGGAACCGTTGAATTGTTCTCCGGGAATTGCATTATCGAGTTTCCGGAATGTCCGTTTTCTCCGAGTCGAACTGAGTCAATGACCGTGGCACTGGCAATGGTGAAGCGAATCAGTCGTGTGGAGCTGTCAGAAATCAATGCGCAGGGAGGCCAGGGGTGTCTCTGACACAACTGCTTGAGAGTAAATTTCGCGGTGATATCCGATTTCGCGGTCAGGCCTACATGCAGGCCGACCGTGTTTCCATTGCTCGCGTCACCGCCGATGATCTGCACGCCGTCGTGCGGGACGGCACCGAATACCAGACGCATCTGAGCCGTCTGGAAGGTGAGCTTCGCATGTTCTGCTCGTGCGTCGGCGAGGGTCAGTCGCGCGATCCCGCGTGCAAGCACCTGTGGGCCACGTTGCTGGCAGTGGACGCGGGTTCCTACCTCACGGGAGCCGCCAAACCCGGCCAGGTCCCTCCGTTCGTCTCCGAAAGCCGGTACGAACCGATGGATTTCAGTTCCTGGGACGAAGACGATTTTGAAGGGGGCGACGTCTTTCAGCCGCCCGCAAAATCCCGCGAAGCCGCTCCCCGGACGCCCAAAGCCCAGCCCCGCGAATGGGAAGTGAAGCTGCAGGACCTGAGAAATCAGATGCCGGCGGCGAGTCGACCGGGAGCGTCCGCAGAGTCCCGTGAACGCGAAATTTTCTACGAAGTCGACGTTGCCGAAAGCCGGAAATCGCAACAACTTGTCATTCAAACCTCCCAGCGGCAGCGCCGCAGCAACGGACAATGGGGCAAATTGAAGCCTCTGAAGATCCGTCCCGGCCGCCTGGAAGAAATTGAACACGCTGACGACCGCCGCATTCTCGCGTTTCTCGGGGGCGGAACTCCCGAGAGAACAGGCTGGATGGCGCAACAGGCGGAATTCCAGACGTCCGTCTCGCGATATCGCCTTCCGTTCGAACTTTGCCTGCTCATCCTGCCGCTCATGGCAGGTTCCAAACGACTGCGATTCCTCGACGAATCCGAAAAAGACACGGATGAACTCACCTGGGATGAGTCAGAACCGTGGAAACTCTGTCTGTGCCTTGACCAGCAGGAAGACGAGAGCTGGATTCTGCAGGGGCAAGTGCGTCGCGGCGAGGAAAAGCTGCCGCTGGAGAAATGCGATCTGATCCTCCCCGGGGGGCTCGTCGTCGCCAAGCATCAGATCTCCCGTCTCGAAGACTTCAACGCCTTCGACTGGGTGCCGATGATGCTCGGCGAACAGAAGCTCACCGCCAAACCCAACGAAGAACGTGACCTCGTCGACTGGCTGCTGGATATGCCCAGTCTGCCGCAGCTCGATTTGCCGAAATCCCTGCAGCTGGAAGAGGTTCGGCCGGTCCCTGTGGCTCGGCTCATCTTCCGCTCCCCGTCCAAGCGGGGCTGGAAACACGAACGCATTCACGCCAATGTCGAGTTCGATTACGAAGGGACGCTCGTCCGCGGATCGAATGTGCAGTGGGCAGTTGTTCAGAGAGATTTGAACCGCTGTCTGCTTCGAGATCAGCAGAAGGAAGGGGCGTTCTGGGGGCGTTTGGACGACCTGGGATTCCGTCGGCTTGTCGATCACCGACAGTCGGCCCATGACGTCGATATCGCTGCCAGCGAACTGGGTCGGGCTGTGCGCGGCCTGATCGCCGACGGCTGGCAGGTGCACGCGGACGGGAAAGAAGTCCGCCAGGCTGCAGCGGTCAAATTCAACGTTCGGTCGGGAATTGACTGGTTCGAACTGACCGCCGACGTGGATTTCAACGGGAAAAAGGCCAGCTTCCCCGAGTTGCTCGCGGCGCTCACCCGTGGCGATCAGACGATCCGCCTCGACGATGGCTCGCTGGGAATTCTGCCGGAGGAATGGCTGCAGCAATACGGAATTCTCGCCGGTCTGGGAACGACCGACGAAGAAGGCCTGCGCTTCTCCACCGCCCAGTTGGGACTGGTCGACGCGCTGCTTTCTGCTCAGGAATTCGTCGACTTCGACGACCGTTACCTGGAACTGCGTGGCAAACTGGCCTCGTTCGAAGGGGTCGAACCCCGTGCGGAGCCCAGAAATTTCCACGGGGAACTGCGTCCCTATCAGCGTGAAGGTCTGGGCTGGTTGCACTTCCTTCAGGACTACGGGTTCGGCGGATGTCTCGCGGACGACATGGGTCTCGGTAAGACGGTGCAGATGCTGGCACTGTTCCAGGAGCGTCGTCAGTCGCGACAGCGTCAGCTTCCGTCGCTGGTCATTGTGCCGAAGTCGCTGATGTTCAACTGGGTTCAGGAAATCCAGAAGTTCGCTCCAGAACTCTCGCACATGGAATATACCGGGCCGGACCGCGCGGTTCTCGCTCCGCAGATCCCCACGACCGACCTGATTCTGACCACGTACGGAACACTGCGCAGGGACATTCTGGCCCTGAAAGATCAGGAATTTGACTACGTCGTGCTGGACGAAGCTCAGACGATCAAGAACGCCTCTTCCCAGGCGGCCAAGGCGTCGCGGCTGCTCAAAGCCAGTCATCGCGTGGCCCTGTCCGGTACGCCGATCGAGAATCATCTGGGCGACCTGTGGTCGATCTTCGAATTCCTGAACCCCGGCATGCTGGGGCGCAGCTCGATCTTCAAGACGTTCGCCACGGAAGTGACCAACGAAAGTGCCCGCCGCACAATCGCGTCGGGAGTTCGTCCGTTTGTCCTGCGACGTACCAAAGGGCAGGTCGCCAAGGAACTTCCGGACAAGTTCGAAGAAACCATCTACTGCCAGATGGGAGAACGGCAGCGGGCTCTGTACTCGGAAATGCGGGAATTTTACAGGGATTCGCTGCTGGGAATGGTCAAGAAGCAGGGGATGGGCAAGAGCCGGATGCACGTGCTCGAAGCTCTCCTGCGACTGCGGCAGGCTGCGTGCCACCCCGCGTTACTCGACAAGGGGAACGAGGAGGACGCATTCGCCAAGCTGGATGTGCTCGTCCCGCAGCTGGACGAGTTGATCCAGGAAGGGCATAAGTCGCTTGTCTTCTCGCAGTTCACCAGCATGCTCTCGATCGTCAAGAAGCATCTGGATAAACGGGGAATTCAGTACGCGTACCTCGACGGTCAGACCCGGAAGCGAAAGCAGGTGGTGGATCAGTTCCAGAACGATCCGGACACGTCCGTCTTCCTGATCTCTCTGAAAGCAGGGGGTTTAGGTCTGAACCTGACTGAAGCGGAATATGTCTTTCTGCTGGACCCGTGGTGGAATCCCGCTGTGGAAGCCCAGGCGATCGACCGGGCTCACCGCGTGGGCCAGACCAAGCAGGTCTTCGCGTATCGGCTCATCTGCCGCGACACGGTGGAAGAGAAGATTCTCGAACTGCAGAAGCAGAAGCGGGAACTGGCGGATGCGATTCTGGAGTCGGAAGGGACGCCTCTGGGCGATCTGACGACCGACGACCTCGAACTTCTGCTGTCGTGAGAAGAGAGGGCAGGGGTCAGGGGCCAGAGGTCAGGGTAGTGAAGTCGGCAGTCGGCTCTGGGAGGCTGCTGACGCGTTTGGGGCATGCCTATGCTGAAACAGGGCATGCCTGCTGCACAGGCGTCTCAGGACCCGGGCAGATCCGCTTTGATCTGCACTTCCACTGCTGGATTGCCTGAAAGAACGCATCAACGTCCCTGACGGCAAAATGAATTCTCTCCCAGTGCGACCCACGGTGCGTGGTTTTGCTGAATTGTCGCATTGTATCGATTGCAGCGGATTTAAAGATTGGATGAATCTTGAAGGCGCCAATTGCACGGATGATTCCGAAAAAATTGTCGGAAAACGGAAATTGTGGTTCAGACTTAGGACAGCCGGAGTATTCGTTGCAAGCGATTATGCCGATTGTGGCAAATCCTGTTGATTCCTCGGTCAGTCTCAATAGACGGACTTAAGTTGATGCCCGGTCCACGCCGAAATTGTAGGTCGGGTGAATTCATCCGAACGAATCGGGAGCACAAGTCCCGCTGGCTGCATGATGCGTGTCAGTCGTTTGGTTGGATTCACGGGGGGATCATGCTTGGAACAACGACTACGCGGGAGCGACAAGACGTCGCAATCGCGGTGGGCGGTTGTTCCGACGTGACTCGGGGCGGAATTCTGCTGAAGAGTCTCGCGTTCAAATTTGTTGAACAGGCGGACTCCCCTCAACGACGGCAAGGACTCAGGACACGACGGGGAAGTGGTCCGTACAGTACGGATTCACGCTGGCGCGGTTTTGAGAACGTGTTGTCCCCGTTTAGTTGAGATGAAAGACCCCGAAGCCGACGCTGGTTTTTGCCATGGACCCACGGGCTAGGAGAGCCGGCCATGTTGTCGAACTAGGGGTGAAGATCTGGAGCTACGATAGCTCCGACCCAGACAGATTGTGATTGGAGAGCCCGCAATGAGGACGATCTTCACTACTGGTCAAGTTGCAAAGATTTGCAAGGTCGCACCACGCACCGTCAGTAAGTGGTTCGATTCTGGCCGACTCCGCGGATACCGGATTCCCGGTTCCCAGGACCGCCGAATTCCCCGTGAGCATCTCATCCGTTTCCTCAAGGAACACGGGATGCCCCTGGGGGAATTGGAAGATGAAGCGATGGGCAAACTGCTGCTCGTCGGCGTGGACGGTGCCGTCCGGACAGGTTTGGAAGGCGTTTTGCCGATTGAAGATTTCAAGATCGAAATTGCGGCCAGTGGTTTCGAAGCTGGAATCCAGGCAGAATCCCTCCATCCGGATTGTGTAGTCATTGATTTTTCAATGGGACGCAATGAAAGCCTGATGATCGCGCAGAATTTGCGTCGAAACGGCGATTATGCTGACACGGTCCTGATCGCTCTGTTGAGCGATGATGACACGGCCAGCGGTTTCGATCGCACGATTTTCAACGAAACGTTCCGCAAGCCTTTTGATGCTGCCCTGCTTGCAGAACGAATTCGGACGCTTGTCAGCCGTCGCAAGACGTTGGTTTAGTGGTGCTTCGAGGATGAACTGAATGTGTTCTTCCGTCCGCTTCTGCCCGGGCAATGGCCCGCGCGGAACGTGCGGAAAACACAGACAGTACAAAGTCGTCGCAGCACTAGTCCCGTCGAGAGGCGGGCAGGTCACGGCCGGTGGGGCGATACCGGACTGGGGCTCCCGGTTACTGCCGCGAACATCACTGTTCAGGCGTGACTGAAAAGGAAAACTTCGCGATTCGCGATGACTGAGATGAACTGAAGATTTTGTTCAAAGACGATTGCAAGCGGATGTCCACCTTCTGTGCGAGTCGTTGGGGAACGCTCGTGCGACTGCAATCAATCGTTCGAAAAATGAAATCGGCAGGACATGTTCGGTCAAAGTGACCCGCAGAGGATTCCGGATCAGGCATTCCACGGCAGGGAAGCAACAGCCATGGTTACCAGACTGCAACCGCCAACCATCCGTTCGTCTGATGTCCCGGTCACAAGCCGGAATGCAGAACGATCAGGTTGACCGGATGCGGTGAATACCGGATTCGCTGATAAGCGGCTCGACCACATTTCACAAAGCGGCCCCTTCAAAAAGGGCCGCTTTGTGTGTTTCTACAGGCCCGTCTTTCAACGTGGGCCCCCCTCGAGCCTTCCCGACGAATGCTCGCAGACCTTATCTCCGGAAACTCGCGAGAGGTCCCTGCGGATCGTTACAATCGGTGCGTTCTCTTTCCCGGGCTGCCGGATGATTTGTGAATGCTCGCTCGCTGCCGTCCATTTCTGGTTGCCTCTTTTCCAGTCTGGCTGGGACTGCTGGCCTGTCTGTCCGTTGCCTGGCAACTGGACCTCGCAGATGAATGCGCCTGGACCACAGCCGGTCCCGGCCTGACATTCGACGAGAACCTGAATACCGGCAGCGCTGTCTACGTGGTCGAGTCAATCCTGCAATCAGGACTCGCTGCACTGGATCCGCGAACGCTGCAGGAGATCTTCAACGCCCCCGGTTATCATCCTGATTACCCTCCCTTGGGACGCATGCCGCTGGGAGTGAGCAATGCTCTGTTATCGCGCCTCCTCGGGCTCGGCTCGCACCCGTTTTACATGATTACCTATGCCCGGGTCGGCTCCGCGATCTGCTTCGGGTGTCTGATCTGGCTGATCACAGCCTGGACCCGCAAGCGTCTTGGCTGGCTGGCAGCACTGGGTGCCGGGCTCACTCTCTGGGCAACCCCGCGTGTGTTCGGCCATGCCCACCTGGCATCGGTCGAAACGGCGATGAACCTGGCCTATGTCGGCTGCATCCTCGCCTGCTTGAAGTGGATTGGGGATCGAAAGCAGCTCACCTGGCGGGATGGTCTGCTTCCCGGCCTGTTTCTGGGCCTGGCCCTTCTGACGAAGATTCAGGCGATCTTTCTTCCTCCAGTCATCTCCGTCTGGATCCTGTGGAACTGGAAACGTCAGGGCATCCTGCCGCTGGCTGTGATTGCACTGGTCTCAGCAGCGGTCTTCTTTGTCGGCTGGCCGTGGCTGTGGAGCGATCCACTCTCCCGGTTTGTCGCCTACTTCGCACAAACAACCGACCGTTCGACGCTGTACTGTGAATACCTGGGGGTTCGATACGCCGACCGCAATGTCCCGTTTCATTATCCCTTTGTCATGTTTCTGATCACGACCCCGCTGTCCTGGCTGGTGCTCGGAATGTGGGGAATGTGGTTCAGCTCGCAAAAGGGGATCGCTTCGAGCGCCGTTGATTCTCAGCCTTCGAATTCAGGACAAGGGCTCAGCCCGCAGCAGAATCAACTCTTGCTCGGGGCGTTCTGGCTTCCCCTGTTCGTTTTTGCGATTCCCGGGGTCCCGGTGTACGACGGCGAACGCCTGTTCCTGATGATCTGGCCGATCTTCTCGATCTGGGTCGGGGTCGCTGTTCAGCGGGCCTGCGAATTTCTGAAGAGCAGGGGACTGACTTCCTCACGCTGGCGACTGGCACTCATTCTGATGCTGATTCCCCTCGTCAATATCCGGACATCGTTTCCAGCGCTGCTATCCTCCTACAGCGTGATCGTGGGCGGGCTCCGAGGGGCCGCTGCTTTAGGAATGGAGCGAAACTACTGGGGGGACGCAGTCTCCTCCGAGTTTTTGCGTGAGGCGAGTCACTTTCTGACCGAAGGGGAGACACTGGCGATTGCTCCAGTGCTGCATCCGCTGTTTCCACAGTTGGTGGCGAATGACTCGTGGCTGCTGCATCGGCCTGATTTGAACATCATCCCTTACGACGACAAACAGTCGGAAAAACCCCGGTTTGTGCTGCACGTCCGCCGGGACGCTGATCCGTGGAAGTCGCTGACCGATTTGCCGCCGGGAGCACGCGTCCTGCAGCAGATGACCCGGCAGGGGGTCGTTCTTGCGGAATTGATCGAGTTTCCGAAACACGTTCCAGAGTCGAAGGATGAGAGTCTAGAGCCGAGAAAAGCGGACTAAGTCTGTTTTCCGCTCTGGACCTCGGACTCTTCCAAACGGGTCTTGTGTCAAAATGGGGTTTTCGCAAGAATTCCGCCCCGCGGATGGAGACGGATCTCCGTGCGCCGCCTCAATGGCAGTCAGAGTGCGGATACATGGTCAGCATTATTGGAATCATTGTCGTTCTCGGGGCAGTGCTCCTGGGCTTCAATATGGCCGGCGGTCATATCCATGCATTGATCCATCCTTCGGAAATCATCACGATCGGCGGGGCTGCCCTGGGAGCCATGATCGCCGGTTCTCCCAAACAGGTGCTTGTCGATCTCGTCAAAGGACTGATCGGAGTCGTCAAAGGGGGGAACTGCAGCAAGAAGACTTATCGAGAGGTCTTTCAGGTCCTCTACTACTTCTTCTGCGTGGCGCGACGCGACGGACTTCTGGCACTCGAATCGATTCTTTCTGAAGAGGGCAGCGGCTCTCCATTTCACAAGTACCCTTCGGTCGCCAAAGATCATCACCTGAAAGATTTTATCTCGGACGCACTGGTCGCTGCTTCGGAAGGTGCCGACGGTCCGCAGCTGCAGGCCTTGCTCGAAACAGACATTCGTGTGGTGGATGAACAGCATCATGCGGCTGTGGGGGCACTGACCCGAACTGCCGACGCATTGCCCGGATTCGGAATCGTTGCGGCGGTGCTGGGGATTGTGATCACGATGGGCGCGATTGACGGGCCGGTGGAAGAGATCGGCCATAAGGTCGGTGCTGCTCTGGTCGGAACGTTTCTGGGGATTCTGATGTCCTACGGGATCATTGGCCCGCTGGCTGCGGCCATGGAGTCGATGGGACACGCAGAGACCGCATTGCGTAAAACCGTGGCATCAGCTGTCGTCGACTTTGTCGAAGGTGGAACTCCCAAGGCAGCCTTGGAGAAAGCCCGGCGGGGCGTGACTACCGACTGCCGCCCATCGATGAAAGACATGGAAGAGATCTTCAAGGCAGCTGCGTAGGTTCCGTAAATTCGAAGCACGAAATCCGAAATCAGAATCAAATTCAAAGAACAAAAGATTTGAAACGCAGAGATCGCCGAGACCGCTGAGAAAAGCAGAGAGTCTCTTTTCTTACTCTGCGATCTCTGCGTTTCTATCTCTTCTTTTGAATTTCTGTTCTTCAGGGCCCCGCAATTCATTGAAAGGCAAACGTCATGGCAGGCAAAGGAGGAGGCGCGTGGAAAGTCGCATATGCCGACTTCGTCACCGCCATGATGGCGTTCTTTCTGGTGATGTGGCTGGTCTCGCAGGATCAGAAGGTCAAAGAGTCCATCGCCCACTATTTTCAAGGTCCCATCGGCGTGAACGTGCTGGGCGATTCCTCTCGTCATAAGCAGTCGGGCGGATTGTTCTATTCCGAAATCAATGGGTCGGTGCCGAATCAAAATCATCGCACCGCCGGTCGCAGCATCGGTCTGCTCAAGCAGCACCACGATGATGAAGATCCGACGATGGTGGTCGCCGAGTGGATACTGGAAGAACCCCGACGCTATGAAAAGTGGTATGAGACCGCAAAGCAGGAGCTGAAAGCAGCCCGGCAGCTTCCCAGCGTGCAGGATGGTTCGACTCAGCCGGAAGATGCCGCCCGGCGAATGCTCGCTCACAAGATGAAAAAGGAAATGCTGGTCGTCGCGAAGAAATCGGTGAACGACCCGCTGGTGCTGGACCTGGTCGAAACGACGATGTCCCAGATCGACTGGGAAGGGATCGCGGATGAGTGCATCGAGCGGACCCAGGGGCGGTAGGGAGAAGATTCACCACGGAGACGGGGAGGCACGGAGAAAAAAGAAGTTTCTCGCTGACCCTCAACAGTTTGTAGATCGGATTCTCACATGAATCTGAGGCTCTCACGTCAGGAATGGCCCGTGTTGCTGGCTGCCAGCCTGTATGTGCTTCCGGCCCTGTATTTCTCCTGGGACAACGGCAACAGCGAATTCATCATGTATGCTGCCGTGCTGGTGGTGCTGGGCATCTTTGTGCTCGTTCTGCACCGCCACGTTCAGCTTCGCACAGCTGCCCTGTGGGGCTTGTGGGCCTGGGGACTGGCGCACATGGCTGGTGGACTTGTCCCGATCCCAGCGAGCTGGCCGGTGAATGAGGGAGAGCCGCATGTGCTTTACAACTGGTGGATCTTCCGACCCTATCTCAAGTACGACCAGCTCGTACACGCTTGCGGGTTCGGACTGACGACCTGGATCTGCTGGCAGTCACTCAGTCGCGCCTTCATCAATCGCGGGCTGAAAGCCTCGCCCACATTCGGGCTGATGGTCTTGTGCGCCGCTGCAGGGATGGGCTTCGGGGCACTCAATGAAGTGATCGAGTTTCTGGCGACGCGACTGATGCCGGAGACCAACGTGGGGGGCTACGAGAACACCGGCTGGGATCTGGTGTTCAATCTGATTGGAAGCGTGATTGCAGTGATGCTTATCAGAATGCTCTCATCCCGCCGCGAATGACACTTCGGCGAGCAGGAGCCGTGAGTCTCCCAATAAAACACAGAATCAGGAGACTGACGTCTCCCGCTCGCCGCATACATTACGCGAGAATGTCTTTGACGACATGTCCATGCACGTCCGTTAAACGGAATCTGCGGCCCTGGAACTTGTAGGTCAGGCGTTCGTGGTCCATTCCCATGAGGGCGAGAATCGTTGCCTGCAGGTCGTGGACATGCACCGGGTTCTCGTGGACGTTGTAACCGAAGTCGTCCGTCTGCCCGTAGGTCATGCCCCCTTTGATTCCTCCGCCAGCCATCCAGACCGTGAAGCAGCGGGGATGATGGTCCCGGCCGAAATTGCTTTCGAGCTTCCCCTGGCAATAGTTGGTGCGGCCGAATTCGCCGCCCCAGATCACCAGCGTGTCTTCAAGCATTCCTCGCTGTTTCAGGTCGGTAATCAGAGCTGCAGCCCCCTGATCCGTCTGCTGCGCTTCCGATTTGACTCCGGATGGAATTCCACCGTGATGGTCCCAGTCCTGATGATACAGCTGGATGAAGCGAACTCCCCGTTCCGCAAGTCGTCGGGCCAGCAGGCAGTTGGCTGCGAAGGTCCCCGGGGTGCGGGCCTCTTCTCCGTACAGCTTGAAGGTTTCTTCCGTTTCCTGCGAAAGATCGGTGGCTTCAGGGATCGATCCCTGCATGCGGAAGGCGAGTTCGTATTGTGCGATGCTGTTCTCGATCAACGGATCAGCATTGGTCTGACTGGAAATCTGTTCAAGTCGAGCCATTGCATCGAGCATGTGTCGACGGTGCGTCGCGGGGAGGTCGCCCGGGTTCCCCAGGTACAGCACAGGGTCCTTACCCGGTCGAAACTGGACTCCCTGATAGCGCGATGGCAGAAAACCGTTGCCCCACAATCGCGAGGCGAGCGGTTGTCCTTCTTTGTCTTTGGTCAGCATCACCACGAAAGCGGGGAGGTCGGCGTTTTCTGTTCCCAGGCCATAGCTGAGCCACGCCCCCATGCTGGGGCGGCCGGGAAACTGCGACCCCGTCTGCAGAAAGGTGACAGCGGGCCCGTGGTTGATCGCATCGGTATGCACGCTCTTGATGAAGCAGATGTCGTCGACCACTTTGGCGGTATGCGGAAGGACTTCGCTCAGCCAGGCGCCGGAATCACCATGCTGTTGAAATTTGAAGGGGGAACCGACCAGTGCCAGTCTTGATTGGTTCGCGCTCATGCCGGTCAGGCGCTGGCTGCCGCGGATCTCATCGGGAAGGTCCATCCCCTGCTTCTCGGTGAGAAGCGGTTTATAGTCGAACAGATCGATCTGAGACGGTCCGCCCGACTGAAACAGATAGATGACCCGTTTCGCTTTGGCGGGGAAGTGCGTTTCTCCCAGACCGGATTCATTCTCCTGGGCAGAGACGGCTCCGCCGGTCAAACTGCTCAGTGCGAATGACCCCAGTCCCAGGCCGAACTGTTCGAGGAAGTTTCGCCGCGAGTGCGTGTCAATGCTGCCGGTACAGAGTCTCGACATTTCACGGTTCCCTTCAGCGTCGGAAGACGCAGTCATCAAAGTTCAACAGAAGATTGGCGACTCCGGCCATGGCTGCCAGCTGGGCTGGATCCAGAGTTTCATTACGAGGTGCATCCCCGACGGCCAGGAATGCGACGGCCTGTTCAGGATGTGCAGAGAAGTCGCTCAGGTGTTGCTCGTAAAGAGTGTTGATCACATCCAGTTCTTCAGCGGAGGGACGACGACTCGTGGTCCAGCGGAACATGTCGACCAGCACGGCCTTCTGATCTCCGGGGTGATCGAGCATGACGCGTTGAGCCAGCATGCGGGCTGCTTCAACGAATTGAGGTCCGTTCAACAGCACCAGCGGCTGCAGAGGAGAGAGCGTCCGTTCCCGTCGAACCTGGCAGACGTCCCGTTTCGCCGCGTCCAGTGCCATCATCACAGGGGCTGGCCCGGTCCGGTTCCAGTACGTGTACAGGCTGCGACGATAGAGACCTTCACCGGTGTCGCGGGGTAACGGCTTGAACGCCACTTCCACTTCGTACGGCTTGACCGGGGGGCCGCCAATCTTGTCGACCAGCAGTCCGCTGACAGCGAGTGCATTGTCTCTGAGCATCTCAGCGGTGAAGCGTTCGCTCATCGCGCGGGATAACCACTTGTTTGCTGGGTCGATTGCTTCTTTCTCGTCGGTGACAGTCGCAGACTGCTGATAAGTTGAGGTCATCACCATCTGCTTGAGCAGTTTTTTCACGCTCCATCCCTGTTCCATGAAATCCCGTGACAACCAGTCGAACAGCTCGGGATGAGAGGGCCATTCTCCCTGATTTCCCAGGTCTTCCGTTGTTCGGACCAGTCCGGTTCCGAACAGCAACTGCCAGTAGCGGTTGACGGTGACGCGGGAGGTCAGCGGATGTTCCGGGCTTGCCATCCAGCGGGCCAGTCCTAAACGGTTACGAGGCAATTCTTCCGAGAACTCAGGAAAGATGGCGGGGGTGTCGCTGGAGACGGGCTCGGCCCGCAGCGCGTATTCCCCGCGAGTGAGGATGTAGGTCTGCCGGGCTTCCGACGTTTCCCGCATCGCCATGATTTCAGGAATGGTCTCGATATAGTCGGCGGACGCTTGTCTCGCCTGCTGCAATGCAGCGAGAGCAGCCTGATATTCGGGATCGACGTTCTCCAGGTAATACTTCCAGAGTGAATCCTGTTCGGGAGAGGCGCTGGCATCCGAGGCAAAGGCATCTTTGAGGGAATGGAAATCATGAAGTTCAGCGACTTCGACCGGCAGAAGTTTGCGATTGAAGACCCGGAATTCGTCCACTTGCCCCTGTTTGAATCCGTGATCCCGGAATCGTTCGCCGATGGTAATATTGTCTCCGCCGCCCCCGGTGATCTCTTTGGTGAGTTGATCCCGGACGATCTCCACCGGGATCGGTTTCCCGTCAATATAGATCGACACACCCGGGGCCTGACTCGATCCGTCATAGGTCACAGCGACATGATGCCAGGCGTCCACCGGGAACGGATCCGGACTCTTCACGCGAATCGAATTGCCCGGATCGAAATGGACGAGGGCGAAGGAGAGATGCCCGTCGAGGATCATCAGTTCGTAGCCGCGGCTCCCTGCGTCCATCCATCCGCGCGAACGATGAAAGACGACCGACCGTTCTTTGACGTCGGGTGTCTTCATCCACAAAGTGACTGAGAAAGGTTGTGAGCGTGTGAAGTTACCGACGTCGAGCGGAACGGCATCGTCGCCGGTCAGCTGGATCGCCTGACCGACCGGTCCGGGCACCGGCTGATTTGGAGCGTGTACGGTGTCGAAATTCAGATGAGCGAGTTCCCCGTTTACCTTTTCTGGAGCAGCCGGCTTCGAAGCTCTCCACGATCGGAAAGCTTCCACTCGGCTTGAGGGGAGCTCAACGAGTGCCTGTTCGAGTTGCCGACATTTTTCCTTGTGCTCGGCAAGAGTCTTTTCGGAGTTCTCATCAGTCAGCAGCAGCGTGGGAGTGGGGATGCTGCGGGTAAAGAAGGAGTAAAGGCCCGATTCATCGATGTTGTCGAAGAAGGAGGCCATCTCGAAGTATTCGCGCTGAGAAATGGGATCGTACTTATGATCGTGACACTTGCAGCACTCGACCGTTAAACCCAGAAACGCTGTCGAGAATGTCTGTAGACGATCGGAGACATAACCGGTGCGATACTCTTCCGGAATGCTTCCCCCTTCGGCTTCCTGGGGATGAAGTCGGCAGAACGTGGTGGCGAGAATCTGCTCCTGCGTGGCATCAGGCAGGAGATCCCCTGCCAGTTGCTGAGTCATGAATTCGTCAAAAGGGAGATCCCGGTTGAATGCCCGGATGACCCAGTCACGCCAGGGCCAGACGAATCGTTCATGATCGACCTGGAACCCGTAGGTGTCGCTGTAGCGGGCCACGTCCAGCCACTCCGAGGCCATCCGTTCCCCGAATCGCTCCGAGGAGAGCAGCCGGTCTACCACACGTTCAAAGGCATCCGGTGACTGATCCTCGACGAACGCGTCGATTTCCTGCAGCGTGGGGGGAAGGCCGGTCAGGTCGAACGTGACCCGTCGGATCAGTTGCTCGCGAGTGGCTGGTGGGTTTGGTTTGAGCCCTTGTTCCAGCATCTTCTGCAGAACGAATGCATCAATCTCGTTCTGCACCCAGCGATCATTGGGGACTTCCGGGACTTGAGACTTTTGAGGAGCGAGAAAAGCCCAGTGCGGTTGATAAACAGCACCTTGTTCAATCCACTTCCGGATCGTTGCGATCTGCTCGGCGGATAAAGAGAGATTGGAACTGGCGGGAGGCATCTTCTGGTCGGGATCATCCGTGGTCAGCCGTTTGTAGACCTCGCTATGAGACGGGTCACCCGGCCGGATCGCGACCAGAGCCGCATCGGATGACAATGCGGCATAGGCTCCTTCTGCAGTATCAAGTCGTAATTCGGCCTGCCGGTTTCCGTGGTCAGGGCCATGACAGATGAAGCACTTATCGGCCAGAATGGGCCGGACGTCCCGGTTGTAATCCAGGTCTTTGGCATAGAGCGGGGGAGCGAGTACGAATGCCAGCGTCGCCATCAGGATGTGAAGACGACCTTGCTTCGGGAGGGAGGATTCCAACAAGAGACACTGGCGGGCCATGAAAACGTGGTCCTTGCGGCAATTGGAAACTTGCTCGACGAGCCTCAATCCGGGAACGCTTCCGAAACTGTTTGAAAGTCAGCGGCAGGTGTGACTGAGGCGATGAATCTCTTCAGGCGGGAGCTTCGCTGCGAAAGAACACATTTCACATCGAAGCATTTCGATGATAATGATCGCTGCGAGAGAAGTCTACGATTTCGCCGGGAAAGATGAGGATCAGACGATCCCACGTGATAACAGCATTTGCTTCAGCTCGTCGACCAGACGTGACACATTCTTGAAGTCTTCCGACAGCGGAAGTTGAGACGCCTCATTTAACTCCTGCGATAAACTTCCTAAGAGGTGTTCATGAAACTGATTGATCAGCCACTCTGCCCGTTGCTTTACAAAGCCGGTGTGCAACTGGCGGAACTTTGCCTCCAGATAACCCGCTCCTCCTGAAGCTGCGTCGGTGATTACTTTGTCCCCGACGGCAGTCACCACCGTGCCCCCGACCGTCTCTCCCGCAAGGTGCAGCACACTCTGGAATGCTGTCTCCGCCACCAGCGGAGCAATGGCATCTCCGAGCGGACCGGCACCGGTGATGAATAACGCCACGCTCACCGCCGGACGAGCGGCAGCGGCCATTGAGTCGACGCGCCGGAACAGCTTGTAGGAGTCCGGACGTTCCTCGCGAAATGTTTTCAGCTGCCGATCGACCAGCCCCCGGATCTCAGCTTCGAAATCGACCGCATCATGTGCTGTGCGTAATTGAGAGATCAGACGCCCCCGGGCACCGCCATCCAGGAGAGATTCCAATCGCGACGCCAGAATCGGGTTGCCGAGGTCCCGCGCCCACTCCAGTCTCTGCAGACAGCGCTCGACAACGTCCAGAATCGCATCCCATTCCTGTTGGCGATAACGTTCCAGCGGGGTTTCTGTCGGGGACGCCGATCGATTCATCACCGCACGAACAGGGATCGAAATCACTTCTCCCAGCCGCTGATAAAAGCCGTGGACTCCGGCTGTCCATCCTTCACGTTGATCACGCCACCATCCGCGAACCTGTTCGATCAGGACAGAATTCGGCAACATCGGCCAGCGGGCCACTTCGACCAGTTGATCGCCCGATAACAGGTGAAACGCGTCCGCGAAGGCTCGCGATCGCTCCTGGATTTCATTCAGCCAGGAGGGAATCCCGAAGGAAGGATCGACCAGGTGTTTCAATGCTCCGGAGAGTGCCTGAGTTTTAATTTCGTCGAACTTCAGCTGTGAGAGTTCCTGAAGCAACTGACGTGGGCGAGTCAGTTCGTCCGAAGCCGTATTCTCTGCCGGCCAGCTCCGTTCATAAAACGGAAGCTGAAGAGATTCCGCCGCGCGCCGATCATAAGGGGCGAGATAAATCAAATGCGGGTGAGTGCCGGTCTCGTTACAGAAGGTTCTGATCCAGAGCGGCCAATAGGCTTCATCATCCGGAAGCAGGCACTGGTTGAAGACAATGATGACCAGCTTGCCTTCCTGAGTCGCTTTGCGAAAAAACTCCTTGACGGCGGCATCGTTATATTTCTGCTGTGTCAGCACTGCGATCAGCACATCAGCGCTTTGACGGAGATAATCTGCCCGTTCCCAGTTGACCTCTTCCACGCTGTCGATGTCCGGGGTATCGAGGATGATCAGGTTCTCGGGGGTTCGCGGACTGACTCGATAAAACAGCTGATGTTCCGGGTTGGCCTGCAGCGGTTGCGTGGCGTCCGTCGCGCGGACGACCTGGAAGCCGGCGAAGATCTGTTCGAGATCAGCGTGCTCGTGCAGTGTCTCCGAAAGCAGTGCGGTGGGATGCTTGGTTCCGGAGGCCAGCGGGGTCATCGAACTGACATGTTCCCCCGCAAGATGGTTAAAGACCACGCTCTTTCCGATGTTCGTCCCCCCGACGACTGCAACAATCAGGTAAGGATGCGATCCCAGCTGGGGTTGAAGTTTTCTGCAGAGCAGTTCGAACCATTCACGTTTGCGTAATGGAGTCAGCTGCAGGGAAGCGGCAGCCACTTCCAGGCGAACCAGATCCTGGGAAAGCCTGGAGATCAAGGGTGCCCAAAGATCGACGGAGACCTGCATACGATTCAGTCCAAATTGCTGTCTGCCCGCGTCGAGCTTCTCTCGGGGGCGAATTTCCAACCGGTTGCTACTTTTCAGATAGTGTAGCGTGGATTCAGCTGCGGGGGCACAACCGGAATCGAGGCGAACTGAATGAGGGTCAGGGTTTTTCAGGGTTCGCCCATTGCGAACGGACTAAATGATTTGGGGTGCTTCGTTAGTTTTCGAAGTGTACCGCATCACGATGCAGCCTCTGTTTTCCTGAACGACCGATCAGCATCGATGGACTGAATGAGACGCACATCAGGCCAGGTATCCTTTAGCGTCCGGGGCTCATGGAGTTCTCGGCAGCGACTGATTGCGATGAAGTTACGATCCGCTCATCAGGTAATCTGGGTGCTACTTATCGATTCCTGATACAGTGGATTTGATACAAAGTTTCCACAGATAAAGCTGTGCAATATCTCCCATTATTAGAAATCTGCATGCTATTCGGGCAATTAACACTTGCAGTAGCGAAAAATGTCCGTAACTTTCATCGTCTGTGAACAATCTTTTGACAGGGTCATCAGAAGATCGCGTCTTGTCAATCAGGGTTCCTCTGTCGAACATTGGCACCAGCGGTCAGGAAAAGTGACCACTGAGGTGCCAAGTGCGCATTTCTGCGTTCCTGAGAAGTGGGTTTTTCCCGAGGAATCGGCGAGATGTCGTCTCGAGACGCAAAGGTTTTACGCGGGCTTCTTCCAGCTGTCGCGTTGTCGAAATGGCTGATGAAACAAAAGACTTCATCAGTCCCACGAGTTGCCTGCATTCGATTCGAATGAGGCGTGTCAAAATCAAGGAAATGAAGAATCATGGCAAAAAAGAAGTCGGCCCGGGGTGAATTTAACATGTCCCAGGAAATCCGTGCGCTGCTGCAGGAGAATCCTGGTCTCTCGAGTCGCGAAGTTTTCGAGCAACTCCAGGCTCGTTTTCCCGAGCAGACAGTGAACAGAAATTCCTGCAACGTTGCCTTCTCTCACGCGCGTCGTCGTCTGGGAATTGGCGGACGAAGCAAGAAGGCCGTTAAGATCCGTCGGCCGAGCGCACGCGCTGCTGCTCCAGCAGCGAGCGGTGACTCCGTCAACATCGGTCTGCTGAAGGCAGCTCGCAAGTTTCTGTCGGAAGCCGGCAGCAGCGCTGCTGCAATCAGTGCCATTCAGCAGGTCGAAGCTCTGCAGTTGAGCTAAGCCCCTGTCAGGCTGAGCTGCGGTGGCGAAGGCCTTGGTCTGATTTCAACAGAGGACGCATTTCAGTCAGGCCCGCCTCAGCACCATGACATATGGTCTGACGGTTCTGAGGCCAGCCGAGCGTTGTCAATAAAAACAGGCCGGACGATCGAATCGTCCGGCCTGTTTTCTTTTTGAAAATGTCGATCAGACTTCGAGGATCAGTCGGACCGGAGTTTCAATGGTTTCCTTGATGCGACGAAGGAAGGAGACTGCTTCCCGTCCATCAATGACCCGGTGATCGTAGGTCAGCGCGAGGTACATCATCGGGCGGATCACGACTTCACCATTGACAGCAACCGGGCGATCGAAAATTCCGTGCATTCCCAGCACGCCGCTCTGCGGAGGATTCACAATGGGGGTCGAGAGCAGTGATCCATAGACCCCGCCGTTGGTGATCGTGAAGGTTCCCCCTTCCAGATCCTCCAGGCCGAGTTTGTTCTCTTTGGCTCGCTGAGCGAACTCGGCAATTGCCAGTTCGACTTCGGCAAAGCTCATGCGTTCCGCGTTTCGCAGAACCGGCACGACCAGTCCTTTTCCTCCGCCAATCGCGACGCCGATATCGTAATAGTTACGGAACACCAGATCGGTCCCGTCGATCTGAGCTCCCACCTGGGGATACTGGTTTAGAGCTTCGATCACAGCCTTCACGAAGAATGACATGAAACCCAGCTTGATGCCGTACTTCTTCTGGAAGGATTCCTGGTGCGACTCCCGAAGTGCCTTCACCCCGGACATGTCGACTTCATTGAACGTCGTGAGCAGGGCCGCATTCTGCTGGGCTTCGACCAGTCGACGGGCGATTGTCTGCCGGATGGGGGACATCGGGACCCGTTTTTCCTGCCGTCCGCCGCTCAGCTGTTGCGGAGCTTTATTCCCGGCAGCGGGGACCGTTTTCACTTCCTTGACGTCTTCTTTGAGAATCCGTCCGCCGGGACCGCTTCCCTTGAGTGTCGCAGGGACAATCTGATTCTGGGCAGCGACCCGGGCTGCTGCAGGCATCACATGACCGGAGGCATCTGAAGAGGAGTTCTCTTCCTTCTTGCCAGAAGCCGGAGCTTCCGACTTCGCGGAGGCCGGAGCGTCGCTGGACGAGTCGCCTTTGGCGCCGGGCTTGGGACCGGGTTCGAATTTCGCGAGAATGTCACCGATCGCGGCGGTCTGGCCAGCCTGCTTGGCGACGGAGGTCAGCACACCGGCTGCCGGGGCAGGCACGTCGAATGTGGCCTTGTCTGTTTCCAGTCCGACCAGGTTCGTGTCGGCTTCGACCCAGGTCCCTTCCTTGACGTACCACTCACCGACAAAAACTTCGCTGATCGACTCACCGACGGATGGAACTGTGATATCCAATGGCATCTCTGCTGACCTTCAGACTTTGACTTTTGACCGATGCAATCCCTGGGAAGTTTCGTGCCGGGGGGGCAAGACTCCGCTGAAGTGCGAAGTCGAGCATCACAGCCCGGTTGGCTCCTTGGCTTTGAATGACGACTCAGGGTCTCAGAATTCTGTTTCGACTGCAATTGTCATCATAGTTTGCCTGATCCGATTTCGTCATTTGCATCCTCGGAGAATTCCCATTTCCCGCAGTTGACGATGACCGGACAGACCATCTGGAGCTTCCGCTGCGACCGATTTCCGGTCATAATTCCGGATGATCCTTCTCACCTGCCAGGAAATACCAAATGTTGAATCGACGCTTTGCCTGGGGAATTGGAATCTGTTTGACCACAATTCTGGGGGTATCCACATTCGTGAATGCTCAGGAATGGTCGAATTGGCGGGGTCCGCACTTGAACGGAACCGCGAACCCAGGCTCCTATCCGCTGGAGTGGGGGCTCGAGAAAAACCTCCGTTGGCAGGCAGATCTCCCGGGAAAATCAGGCTCGTCGCCGATTGTATGGAATGACAAGCTGCTGGTCACACTCCCCATTGACGACATGAACGGCGTGATCTGCCTGAATCAGGCCGGGGACGAGCTCTGGAGAAAAGCGCTGGGATCAGCCAGCCCCGCAAAACATAAAAAAGGAAGCGGTGCCAATCCTTCTCCTGTTACAGACGGTAAAACCATTATCGTCTACTACAAGAGCGGCGATTTCGCGGGACTGGACTGGGACGGCAAAATTCTCTGGCATGAGAACCTGCAGACGAATTACGGGGAAGACACCCTGTGGTGGGACCTGGGGACATCGCCGGTGCTCACTTCCAAATATGTCGTTGTTGCCTGCATGCAGACCGGTCCCAGCTATCTGGCTGCCTTCGATAAACTGACCGGCAAAGAAGTCTGGAAGGTCGATCGCAATCTCGACGCCCCGGAGGAAGCTGCACAAAGCTATTCGACCCCCGTCGTCACGACATTTGCCGGTCAGGAGCAAATCGTCGTGGTCGGTGCCGACCATGTCACCTGTCACGATGCGGAGACCGGTACGGAGCTGTGGCGGGTAGGGGGATTGAATCCGGATGGTGATAAATACTTCCGCTCGATCGCCTCTCCGGTCATTGAAGAGGATATCGTGATTGCTCCCTATGCCCGTGGAAAGAGCCTGACTGCGATCAAGCTCGGCGGTAGCGGGGATGTTGCCGGGTCGCATGTGTTGTGGACCAAAGAACTCGGCGCGGACGTCCCCACTCCTGCGGCCCGAGACGGCAAGGTGTATGTCTGCGGTGACAAGGGAAGCGTCGCCTGCCTGGATGTGAAGACCGGTGACGAAATCTGGTCCCGGCAGCTGGACAAGAATCGCAACGCCTACAGCTCTTCACCCATCCTGGCTGGCGATCTGCTCTACCTCGTCCGGGAGGATGCGACGACATTCGTTGTCGACAGCCAGACAGGCGATGTGAAAGCTGAGAATGCACTCGGAGATGATGAGTTCTGCATTTCGACGCCGGTGCTCATCAATAACGAGATCTTCCTGCGGACCTTCGACAGGCTCTTCTGTATCGAATCCGCGAAGCAGGCCGTTTCTACCACGTCGGTCAATCAATAGTCGTTGCGATCTGAGATGATTCTTCCCAGCGACTCAGACTCCATTTTCTGTCAGTCGCCAGTGGGATGTTCACATGCAGCGTCGACTGCAGTGTGAATACTTGGAGACGGGTGTCGAAATCCCTTCAAAGTGCGGCATTCACACGCTGCCTGCCGGTTTTGTGCATGGACTTTCCGGAGAAAGATAGGCGCGCTGGAACGACGGGATATACTGCGCAAACACACGCGACATGCCGCTCCGGCGGTCGATCTTAACTATTCATCTCTGGAACACATCATGGCTGAGTTACCGAAATACACGCAGATCAATCCGGCAAAAATGGGATTGTCGCTTCTGGATGAATTCAAGGCGTTCGCGTTCAAAGGGAACGTCGTCGATCTGGCAGTCGGTGTGATCATTGGTGCTGCCTTCGGGAAAATCGTCACTTCGCTGGTGACCCACATCATCATGCCGCTGATCAGCGTGATGACGCCCGGCGATCAGAGTTATACGACCTGGCATTGGACGCTGAATGGAAAAGAAATCCCTTACGGTCTGTTCCTGGGGGAGATTGTCAACTTCCTGATCGTCGCCTTTGCCCTGTTTATCTTCATCGTCAAGTTTCTAGGCTGGCTGATGAAGTCGAGGAAGAAAGAGGAAGTCGTGAAGCCGTTAACGACCGATCAGGTCCTGCTGACGGAGATTCGAGACCTGCTCGCGAGTCGAACCGATCGATAGAGTTCTGGCAGTATCTGAATTCCGCGTGCCACGGCTCTGTGAGCCGTGTGGATATGTCGAGAACGCCTGAGTCTTTTGAAGATCGCCGTATCACGTTCGGAACTGCTCGCAGAGCAGTGGCACGAACGTAGAATCGCTGTTTTTACGGCGTTTCGTATGGCAGCATTTTCAGGAACTCGACCAGGTCATTGATCTGGTCTGCGTTCAATTGGCTAGTGCTTCCATGCTGGTCGCGGGGATTGAACTTCGTCAACAGTTCCACCAGCGTTTCCGCCTTGCCATGATGAAGGTAAGGAGCCGAACGATAAATCCCCAGCAGAGTCGGAGTGTCGAACGAGGGCCCGATCTTTTCCGTCAGGTCATCGTTTCCAGTACCGACATCATGCAGCTGGCGGTCGGTGTAATAAGCGCCGGAGTGGCATTTCGCACACCCCACTTCGTTAGAGAAAAAGAGCTCCTTGCCACGTCGGGCGGATTCCGTCAGGCCCTTTTTGGCGTGGGGGCTCAAGCTGAATCGATGTGAGTTCGTATACGCAGCCAGCGCGTCCAGTTCTTTCGATCGGCCAGCGTTCGGCTCGCCTAATGAATCATGAACTTCCCCTCGAATCAGCCCCCGTCCCTGCATCAGAGGAGACCGGATGGTATGTTCGAAGTCCTGGACTTCATCCCGGTCGGCGGACCAGTGAATCGGATGCGTCTCCCGCAGTCCGAAGAGCGGTTGTGTACTTCGCAATCCCTCGGGCTGCTGCCAGGTTCTTCCGTCCGCATCTCCGTCCGGATGACAGCTTGAGCAGGAAATCCATCGCTGTGATGTCATTGGAGGGTGGGCTGTGTAGAACAGCTTCTTCCCGAGAAGTTCCTCCTCCGTTCCCGGCCAGCTCGTCACTTCGACCTGTCCAACCGGTTTCCGGAATTGTGTCGAAAAGGCATCAATGGTGAAATCGAGTGCGTTGTAGACATAAAACGTTTTTCCATCCGGCGAGACTTTGATGGCTCTCGGATTCCATCCCGTTCGCAGCAGGCCGGAGTATTCAACTTCAACATAGTCGTCATCGATCACGCTGCAGATGAACAGATCGTTCGTCCCGCTGAAGATGATGAAGAGTTCTTTTCCATCGGGAGAGACAGCGACCTCCCAGGGGTTGGCGACTACATACGTCCCGCGGAATGAATCCATCTGAACTCGCTTGCGGCGTTTCTCTCCGCTCGACTGGGTGTCGACAATTCCCAGATAAGGAAAGATCGACCCGGCTCCGTGAGCAACGTTGGTCAACGACCGCTGCATCGGGAGATAGGCTTTGTCGCGACGAGGATGGACTGTGATCTGCCGTGCCAGATTGTCCTGCGCTGACCCCACCCATTCCTCGGTGACTCCCAGTGACTCTGCGTCCAGCTTCTTGACGACCCCCGTCAGATATTCAGTGATCAGTAACGAACCTGAGGGGAGAAGAGCGATGCCCCGTGGAAACTTGCCCACGATCGCCGACGCCTGAACTTTCCGCTCGGCTGTGTCGATCCGAATCACCTCTCCGGGATACTCCAGCGTGACCCAGATTTTCGATCCATCCGCACTGGAGACCACCCCATACGGCTCGTCCGCAACATCGACGTTCCCCAGCACCTCACCTCGGTCTCCGTCGATGAAACAGACGCGGTCCTCACCGTAGACCGCCACAGCCAGCTGATGGGAATCGCCGAGAAACGAGACCCCTTCCGGGTGGCTTCCGACGGCGATCTCCGATTTCTTCCTGAGAGAAGGGAGTTCGACGAGCGTCACTGTTCCGCTGTCGCGATTGGAGCAGGCGAGCAGTGTTCCATCGCTCGACAGGTCCATCAGGCTGTTGGATGTTCCCGCCTGAAGTGTCGAAACCCCGGAGAGAGCCATGCAGAAGAGCCACAGACCTGTTCCGTACCGCAGATTCATCATTCCGTTCCTTGAAAAGAAGAAACCAGCTTAACAGGTGGAGCGGTTGTAGCGTCAATGCCGGCGGATTGCGTTGAGAGCTGAGAGCTGTCTTCCGGGGAGAATCTCGGGGGGGGCGGGTGGGCACGCCCTGGGGATCGGCGGTGAAGTGGTGTTGTTTTTTTGCAACGTTTCGTTGTGACCGCTGCTGTTTCGTAGCTCTTTGACGCAAATCTTTCGACCCGGGGGATGCGGATCGACCTCTCACTCAGCTGCAGCGTAGAGTCTGCTCAGACGCACGAAAATATCCTGAGACAACCGTCATTCCGTCCATCCGTCGGGACTTACGCTGGGTGGAAAGACGTATCAGTCTTCAGAGGGCTCCACACTCCCCCAAGTCACGGGCTTTTCTATGTCCTGGAAACTGAAAGCACATACGCTCGGCATTCTCAGCCGGATGCCAGCGGGACGTTCGCTGTATCACTTTCTGCAGAAATGTGCCGGCACAAATCGGCTGAACGTTCGCCGGGATCTGAACCGCGCCTTTGAATTGGTCGATCTGGTCCATCAGGCCGGGGATACGATCGAGGGAGCGACCTGTCTGGAAGTGGGAACCGGCTGGCGTCCGTTTGTTCCCTTTGTCCTGGCACTGGGGGGAGCGAAGCGGGTGATCACGGTCGACGTCAATCCGTGGCTGACCCCCGCCTACGCGAGTGAAACATGGAAGTCGCTGGAGCTGTTTCTTCCGGAAATTGCTGCCAACTGCCGGTTGCCCGAACATGAAGTCTGGGACCGCTTCCGCAAAGTCCCCCGTAACGCAAAAACGCTCAAAGCGATCTTCGATCCGCTGAACATTGAATACATCTATCCCGGCGACGCCCGTGCGACCGGCTTGCCGGACAACAGCGTCGACATCGTCCTCAGCTCCAACGTTCTGGAACACATTCCCAGAGACATTCAGCTGGACATTCACCGTGAATCACTCCGCATCCTGCGAGCAGGGGGACTGACGGTGCATCGGTTCAATCCACAGGATCATTACGCCACGGTCGATTCACAGATCACCCATGCCAACTTCCTGCAGTTTTCATCGGAGGAATGGCATTGGCTGGGGGGAAGCGGCCTCGCCTATCACAATCGGCTCCGCTCCCGCGATTATCGCGAACTGTTTGACGAGGCCGGTTTGAACATTGAAATCTGTCGCGAACGGGTCGACCCACGTTCGCTGGAAGCGATTCAGAAGGGAACGCTGGCTGTTCATCCGGAGTTTCAGCGATATACCGCCGAAGAACTTGCTGCCGACTACATGTGGACGGTCTGTCGCAAGCCGGTGCAGGTTTCTGTCGAGCGTCAGTCACCCAGCGCTGCGAAACTCGTTTCCGAAACCGTTTGAATCACACATCAGGCCGAATTCCGCAGAGCATCTAAATGACAGGACTTGAGCTGACATTCTGGGGATCGCTCGCGCTGATCGCGTATGCCTACCTTGGCTATCCTCTTCTGCTCGGGATTCTGGCGAGGCTGCAGCCGCGCTCGGTGTCGAAGCTCACTCGCCCGGGTTCCTCAACGGGCGACCTTCCTTTCGTCTCGTTGATCATCGCAGCCTACAAAGAAGAGAGCATTATCCTCGATCGCATTAACAACGCGCTGCTGATGGATTATCCCGCAGACCGTTTCGAGGTGCTGATCGGTTGCGACGGCAACGAAGACAATACGGGTGAACTCGTCTGGTCGGTTCAGGATTCGCGAATCAAACTGATGCAGTTTGAGAAGCGACGCGGCAAGCCCAGCGTGCTCAATGATTGTGTTCAGGCTGCTCGTGGAGAACTGATTGCGTTCTCTGATGCCAATACGTTCTGGAACCGCGATGCGCTCCGGAAGATGGTGCAGCATTTTACTGACCCGCACGTTGGCGGCGTCTGCGGACAACTCCTGCTGGTCGACCCGTCCACCGGTGGAAACGTCGACGGCCTCTACTGGAAGTACGAGAACTTTCTGAAGCGCTGCGAAGGCAAGCTTGGAGCGTTACTCGGATTCAATGGTGCGATCTACGCGATTCGTAAGTGCTTGTGGACTCCCATCCCAGCGAACACGATCGTGGATGATTTTGTGATCGGGATGCGGATCCATCTGCAGCGGCAGAAAGTGAAGTTCGAAGAGACGGCGATCGCCCACGAGGAAAGTGCCCCGTCCATTTCAGCAGAGTTTCACCGAAGAGCCCGCATTGGCGCGGGGGGCTTTCAAAGTCTCTGCTGGCTGGCTCCGCTGCTGAATCCGCTCTATGGCAGCGTCGCATTCGCGTTCTGGTCACACAAAGTGATCCGCTGGGTCTGCCCATTGCTGATGGCGATCGCGTTGGCGACCAACCTGGCCCTCATTCAGAAACCCCTGTACGCCGGGCTGTTCGTAGCACAAGTCCTTTTCTACGGACTGGCTTATGCAGGAAGGTTCCTTCCCAACCGGGGGGCTGCAGGAAAGGTCGTCAAGCTGACATCCATGTTTGTCGGGATGAATGCTGCCTTGGCGGTCGGATTCTATCGCTGGGCAGCCAAGAGCCAGTCTGGTGCGTGGAAACGGACTGCTCGCACGCAGGAGTTGAAGCAATCACCCGTGGCCGTCTCGGCGAGCAATAAACACGGATAAGAGCGACTCGGCGGCACGGTCATCATGCTGAACGCCCCACTTTCGTGAGATTCGCTCTATGGCGATCTGGATTCCGGACGCGTGAGAATCGTCGGTCCGAATGCAGGAATATGGGCACGGCTGCGTTCGGACTGGGCTTCCATTTTCATTTCGGCCAGCAGATTCCGGATGCGATGCAGTCCCATCAGGGCCAATGCGTGGCGCAGCGATCGAATCTGACGGGGGGCACCGAAGCTCGCGGAATTTGCCGTCTTGATCATCGCCATCGCGATCGCCGGGCGTGACTGCATCACCGTGGCGATCAGTTCAAAACTGACGTCATCATCGCTGGCGATGTCGATCACGATATTCACGTCTTCCAGAGACGGCTGAAAAGGGAAGTGCGGCGCTGAAAGGTCATGCGACACATCTTTACGGATTTCCATCTCCTCAACTCCTCGATTCCATTCGGCTGGGCAGCTTCATCACCCATCACGCCATGTTCGGTTACAGGAAGTCCAGAATCGAAATCCGGTTCATGACAGTCAGCGTCTGGAGCGTGAATTGCAACAGGTTCTGCTGCTCCTGCAGCTGGGTGATGGCTGTGGCATAATCGGTCGCCTGCGTGTCCGTCAGCAGCGTCTCGGCATTCAACTTGAGCGTGTCGATCCTGCTTTCGAGCGTCTCCAGATGCTCAAGGTCGACCGACTGGTCACCGATCACGCTGAGCAAATGATCCCCGGCAGCATCAAGATTCTGCAGGCTCCGGTTGAAAGCAGCATCCAGGTCATCGTTCGAAAGGCCCTGAACATTCTGAATGGTCTCTTTGAGGTGACGAACCGCCTGAAAGACATCTGCTGTCACCGCGGGTGAGACGTTCACTGTCCCCGTCGATCGCAGGTTCACCGTGTTGAAATACTGCACCACAGACTGATTCGGATCCGTGAGCACCTGACTGGACGAGAAGTCGACGGGGACCTCTGTCGTACCGCCGTCGATGGAAAGTGTGCCGGTTGCGGTCAGATCAACGGTTCCCTGAAACCCGGCTGAGATGGACCGCGTATCCAGATAAACCTTTTCTCCCTGCGGCCCCGTCACCAGCAGGTCCGTATCCGAAATTGTGAAACTGATTTCTGGTCCGCCGTTCAGCGAAATCGTCCCGGCAGTCCCGTTGCCAGACGTATCTTTGATCGTCAGCCTGTGCGTTCCCGCAGGTCCCAGGATGGTGTCCCCCGAGACCGAACTTGTCCCGGCTTGAACCCCGGACGTCCCGCTGTAAGTTGTGAGGGTGTGACGAATCGACAACGTGGTGGAACTCGCCCCGCTCGATGTTCCACTGCCGGAGGCAATTCCGGTCGTTCCGGAGATCACCAGCGTGCCCCCGGTGGCTGGCTGAAAAACTTCGCTGCCGGTGTAGTAAGTCTTGATGTCGGAGTGACCCGGCAGCGAAATGCTGGCAGCGGCGCTGCTCCCTTCGTAGGCCGGGATCCCATCAACAATTCCCGTGAAAGGTTGTCCGCCGTTCTGGGTTCCGCCGAAGAGGTATTTCCCTCCCGACTGGGAATTCGCAATGTCGTCCAGTTGCTCAAGGATCGAGTCCAGCTGCCTGACGAAGACGTCCCGTTCACTGGGTTCTGTCGATTGCCGTGCCTGCAGGGCAATGTCCTTCGCCTTGACGATCAACTGGTGAGCGTCCTTCACCTGAGTCTGCGAGTCCGACAGGACACTGCGTGCGGTATTGACTGACCCCAGCTGAGTTGCAAACTGTCGCAACAAGGCAGCCTGATTGAGCACAACCTTCTGGCCGGAAGGATCGTCCGACGGTTTATTGATTCGAAGTCCGGAGGAAATCTGCTCCTGCAGCCGTGCTCCGCGCGCGTAGTGAGTCTGCGACCGGCTCTGGCCGAGTTCGTACTGTCGGTGTGGAGTAACGCGAAATGACATAGCTGAAACTTCGAATGAAACTGCCATCAGGCAGCAACGGTTCTCATCGGATGACTCGCCGGCCCCTTCTGACCGGGAGTTCACGAATTGAACCGCTCCGGCAAAAGCTGCCTGTCCCGGACGTCAATAAATGATTCAACCCCTTCAGCTTCTCCCTCACTTGAGGATCCCCAGCAGTTCATCCAGTGCATCGTTGATCGTGGAAATGAACCGGGCGTTTGCCTGGAATGCTCTTTGAAACTGCAACATCGCCAGCAGTTCTTCATTCGGATCGACCCCCGAGACGGAATCCTGCTGATTGCGAATCTGGTCGTACTGCGACTGCAGCTGACTCAGCCGGGACTCAAAGGAATTCACCGCGAGTCCGGAATTGCTGGTGATACTCGCCAGCCGTTGTTCGATTGTTTCGCTGCCTGCGGAGAGAATTGCGGCCTCTCTCAACTTCGTGATCCGCTGCAGCTGCGTGGCGTCGGCAGAATTGCCGGATCGACTGGCTGCGAGCAGACCGGGGTTTCGGGCAATGCTGTCGTTGACGGTGATGGTCTGGAGATTGTCTGTCTGAAACAGACCCCCCACTCCCATGGCAGTGAGAAACCCGGCCGAATCTGAATCTGCGATTGCCTGCAATTGAAAGTGGTCACCCGCATTCAACGTCCCGGCATTCAGACGAATGGACACCCCACCCGCCACCGGAATCGGCTGATTGGCGACATACCCGCTTCCGACATCCAGAACCGCAACCAGGCTTCCCGTGGTCGCATCGGTGACCCGCAGCTTGAGGGCGCTGGTGGAACCAATCTGCCCCGTCGACTCCGCAGTCACCGTCCAGTTGGCGTTGGTGGTTCCCTCGTAGAGACCGGATACCACAGGGACGGCCGATCCAGTGATCGAAGACGTATCAATCGAGGTGTCGGGGCGACCAGCGAAGTCGATGGCATAACCGGTGGCTGCATTGATTCTCAGTTGTCCGGTCGCCGAAAGACTGGAGTTCACATTCGGCAGGCCATTGATTCTGTCCACGACATCCTGCAGGCTGTCCCGCACGGGATCGATCGTGATCTCGTGAGTCCTGCGTTCCCCGGTGGCGGAGTTTGTCACCGAGACAAAGAGACTCCCTGCACTGACCGGAAACAGCGTCTTCGCATTCGCCAGCGGAACCGTCGACTGCAAGACGGAAGCCGTCCCGTTGACGAACGTCGCAGGTCCGCTCAGCCCCAGCCCGGTCGCCTGCGCGGAGTTGATCCCGCTGACGAGCGCACTCGTCCATTCACGAATCGAGTCCCGCACCTCGGGAATGATTTCATCATGGGCAGCGAGTTGCCCGGCGAGTTTCCCCGCGACAGGCTTTACCGGACCGCGATCTCCCGCTTGAATCTGCAGCGTCCCGTCACTCGAGCGAACGACGGAGAGTTGCTGCGGCACGTCACCGACCACCAGCCATCCGCCAGCAGCGATCAGAACATGGTCGGGACTGGCCAGACTTCCGGGAGTGATGTCCACGAGCTGACCGAGCTGCTGAACCAGCAGGTCACGCTGATCCAATATGGTATTGGGCTGCGTCCCTCGGGCCTGTGCGAGCTTGATCTGCTGGTTGAGCGAAGCAATCTGGGACGTGATCGAGTTGATCTGGCCAACCGTCTCTTCAATCCCCCGGATGCTTTGTTGCTGCACGTAGTCCAGGCCGGTGTGCAACGAGGTCACTTGCTGTGAAACGCTCTGCGCCGCGGCGATCACCTGCTGTCTGAGCGTGCCGTCGGCAGGATTGGTGGCCAGCTGTTCAATGCTGTCGAAGAATCGCGAGACCGAATCGGTTAACGAGCCCTCATTGGGAGTGAGCAGGGCTTCAACGGATCGCAAAGCTTCCAGCCGAGCCTGAGCATCGGAGCTTTGTGAGAGATTGAGTGTAAGAGCGTTGTCCGCAGCTGAGTTGATGAGTCGCTGAATGCTGGCAACGGTGACCCCCGTCCCGAACTGCATGTTGTTCTGAACGATCGGATTGGCCTGTGCCAGATTGACCTGCTGCCGGTGATAACCTTCGGTGTTCGCATTCGCGATATTGTTGGAGATCGTCTGCAGCGCCGCCTGATTGGCCCGTACCGCCGAGTTTCCGATGTTATAAACGAGCATGTCAGGACCTCATATCGATACTGCAGATTCGAGTCACTGCCACGCGTTGTCCATTCGCTCCATAACGATCGGACGTGTTCGAAGAGTCCAGCAGCTCTCCCAGTACAAAGCCGACGATTCCCGACCACCCTCGAAAGGATTCCTCAATCGTCTTCCATGTTGCCTGCGATTCGATCGCCAGCTGCGAAAGGTGTTCGCGCCGCTGCTTCAGTTCCGCTTCGGCAGCTGGACTGTTCAACGTCAGACGGGAGAGCCGGACGGATCCGGGCTCGCATTGCATCCACTGCGAAATCGCCTGACGAATCCCCTGTCGATTCTGGTGCAACTGCAGGCTGTCCTGCAGCAGACCGGAGAGTTCTGCCTGATTCTCAACGCGGCTCAACGACTGATAACCGCCGTCGTTGAAGTTCCGGGCGAGCCCCTGCAATCGGTGCAACACACCTTCTTCATCTTGAAGATGCTTCAGAAGAATTTCGTACAGACGTGGAGGAAGTGCGTTCGCGGACATGGCGATCTGCTGGCTTAAGGAGGAACCCTTGTCGACTCAGATTCCGTGTGAACCGGACTGCTTCTGAATGGCAGCTGCGATCTGTGCGGACATTCCCAGTCCACCCTGCTCGGCAATGTGCTGCCCCATGTACATGTCGAAAATCCCCCCGTAGGTATCCGACCCATCGCCTGGGAACATCCCTTCTTCGCCGGCAGCCGACTGCCGCATTTCCTTCACCAGCATCGAAATAAAAATCCCTTCAAACTGCTGGGCAAGGTCTTCCGGCTTTCGGCCATGCAGGTCCGACAGATGGTCCGTATTCAAAGACGGATTGATGTGGGCTGTCGGGAGTGTGGCAGGTCCGATGGCGTTCATGACTGTTCGACTTTCGAGATGCATTCAAACTTCAGAATTGAACTACCGACCACTGCTAACTGAATCATTACTTGAATTCGAGGTCCGCATGCAGGGCTCCGGATTCCTTGAGCTGCTGCAGAATCGAACTGAGATCGCGAGGTGAGACCCCCAGGGCATTGAGCGCCTGAGCCAACTCACCCACGGTCGTATTGCTGTCCACTTCGGTGAGCCGTTTGTCACCTTCTTCGTTCACGCTCACATTGGTCCTCGGGACGACGACGGTTTCGCCGTCGCTGAAGGCATTCGGCTGCGAAACCTGCGGAGCCTCTGTCGTGGTGACCGCCAGATTCGCATGAGTGATGAGCACCTTGGAAACGCGGACATTCTCTCCGATGATGATCGTGCCGGTCCGTTCGTTGATCACCACTCGCGCAATGTTGTCCGGGACGACATGCAGGTTTCCGATGAGTCCTGCAAACTCCGCCGGATTCGCCCGATATTGCGGGGGCACCATAATGTTCACAGCGGCAGCGTCCAGACAGGTTGCCATGCCCGGCTCTTCCGCGTTGATCGCGTTGGCGATGCGGCGGGCGGTCTCAAAGTCCTGTGATTTCAGCAGCAGACGGAACGTGCCGTCCACTCCCAGCGGAGTACAGGTTTCCTCTTCCACAGTCGCTCCCTCAGGGATGCGTCCGGTAGTCGGGAAGTTCTTCTGCACTGTCGCGGCTTCGCCACCAAAGCTGAAACCTCCAGTCGACACCGGCCCGGAAGCGACCGCATAAACCTGTCCGTCCGCACCGAAGAGCGGAGTCATGATCAGCTGGCCCCCTTCAAGACTCGTGGCATCATCGAAGGTCGACACCATCACGTCGAGCCGCGATCCACGTCGGGCGAACGCCGGCAGGTTCGCAGTGACCGTCACCACGGAGAGGTTATTGGTCTTCTGAGTCGTATCTGTCTGCAGCTGCATACGGATGGTCGGTTCCACGCGCATCCCGAACCGCTGCATGAAATTGATGGCGTACTGTCGCGTGACAGGACTCTTGCTGCCGGTCCCGCTGAGTCCCGTGACGAGCCCCATCCCGACGATCTGGTTGATGCGGACCCCTTCCACATCGGTGATGTCCTTGATCCGCACTTCCGCGGAAATGCAGCGCTGATCCAGGATCAGACAGGCCACCAACACCAGGCAGGTGTTTCGCAGAACGGATTGCCAGAGAGTGTTGTTCACGGCACACATGAATCGTTAAAAGGAGTATTCAGTCTCGAATGCTGGATGATCAGAGCTGTAGGCATCCTGTTTCAGTAGGGCCAGACGACGTTGACAGCCCGACCGAGCCACCCCTGTCTGGTGAATTTCTGTGACGTTCCGCCCCCTTGATAGGTCCACTGGGCCTGGGCGATGTACTGGGAGTTGATCGTGTTGTCGGCGTTGATGTCGAGCCCGCGAATCACCCCGGTCAAAGCCAGGACTTTCTCTTCCCCCGCCACTCGGATCCGACGTTCACCCGAGATCACCATGTTGCCGTTGGGAAGAACATCCATCACGGTGGCGGTGAGCCGGTCGGTGAACGCCTGATTGGCGCTGTAAGCTGCTTCTCCATCAAACTTGCGTGCGGATGTGCTGTTCAATGACATTGACGCTTCAGCCCCCTGCGTGCCGAATCCGCCATCACTGGCCCCTTTGAGATCGAATGTCCCTGCAGCGGACGTCGACTTGCTCATGGAGCGGTCTTCCTTGTTGTCGACGCTGGTTGACTGGGTGATGATGACCGTGACGTTGTCGCCGATGTTCCGCGCCTTTGAGTCATAGAAGAGGAAGCCTCGCTCGGGCGTGCGGCGCTGCCAGATGTTCTCTCCGAACGTAACGGACTGCGATCCGAGCAAGACCGCCAGGCAACTGCAGGCAATTTTGTTTGTGGTCTTCATACGGGGCTCGCGGAAATGACAGCATGAACAGGAACTGGGAACTCAAACAATTCGAATCACGGAAGGATCACGTGGACTTCCCCGCGTGCGACAACGACTCCAGTCACCACCTGATTCGACTGTACGTTGCGAACGCGGATCAACTGGCCTTTGCGACCCGCCTGCAACGCTTCCGCCACGGGGATCGTCACGAGCAGGTTTTTCTTCTTCGCAATCAACCGGACCGCGTCGCGAGGCTGAACCAGTACAGGCGATTCTTCTTCGGCCGGCTGTCCCAGATGACGGAGCGTGATCACTTCTTCCGGGCGAAACGGCATGATCACTTTTCGCCCGATCACCTGACTGGCTGTCAGGCGATCGATCGGACCATCGACGAAGCGGGACTCTTCACGAATATGATCCGCCGTGACGATATTGGCTCGATCCAGCGACGAGGTCGCAACGACCACCTGCTGTCGCCGGGAAACTTCAAAGGCGACGGGACGGGCCACGACCACCCGGCTCTGATCCAGGACACGCACGGTCAATTGAACTCGGCCCAGCGGAAGCTGCGGAGTCGGCATCAATTCCAGTCGCGGATGCTTCAACGACTCCAGCCCGGGGATTCCCGAGGAAATGAACGGAGAGACCAGCTTGACCCGCAGGTCCTCTGGCGGAATGGAAAACTGTCGCGTCAGGGCCTCGAAGACAGCCTGCTCGACCCCCAGATCATTCAAGGCAAACTCGGGCGGTGCGAGAATGGTGATCTTTTCTGGTCCTTTCACCAGCACCCGCCCAGCATCGTGACCCGCGAGAAGAATCCGGATCTCCACGAATGAGCGATCAATGGTGAGATCCCGATCCGCCTGAAACGTTGCGAGATCCAGCTCGGCCAGCGCCTTGCGTCGGACTGGATCCTGATCGGTGATCGTGGCGACATCACCGAGTTTGACCTGCGAGTCGGTGAACGTCACCACCTCTTTCAACTGCACCGTGGCGACCGTCGGTAGCGACTCCTGGGCCACGACCGAAAGGCCGAAACCGGCTGCGATGAAGCAGATGGCGGCGAGTCCGGAAATTCGCTGGCTGGGTTTCACGAGTCGTCCTGATCTCATGGGAAATTGAATGTCGTTTCTTCCCCGTTGAGATGCCGCTGGCGTTGCTCAACGAGGCCCGGAATTCACTAACGCACGATGTCTGCAGAGGTGGAGAGCATTTCGTCTCCCGCACGGATGGCGCGAGAGTTGATCTCGTAGGCCCGCTGGGCGGCAATGAGCGAAATCAGTTCCGTGACCACTTCAACGTTTGAGCCTTCCAGGGCTCCCTGTCGAATTGACCCGACTCCATTGACTCCCGGATTCGAAAGTGTCGCGGTCCCTGAAGCAGGAGTTGCCGCATACAGGTTTCCTCCTTCGCTGGAGAGGCCTGCAGGGTTGGAAAAACGGGCGAGCTGCAGTTGTCCGAGATTCACAATGGAATCGGGGGATCCCGAAAGTGACCCCGAGATGGTCCCGTCGGTCCCGATCGTGAGGCTCGACAGGTCGACCCCATTCTGGATCGTGATCGGGGGATTGAGCAGATAGCCGTCGGTGTTGACGAGCTGTCCGTTGGAGTCCATGCGGAACGCCCCGTTCCGGGTGTAACGTGTCTGCTGGTTCGGTAGCAGCACGGAAAAGAATCCATCCCCTTCGACAGAGATATCGAGCGGATTGTTGGTCTGCTCGACGGTCCCGGGTGTGAATACTTTGGTTGTCCCGACCGGACGAACTCCGCTTCCGACCTGCAGCCCGACCGGAACCTGCTGGGAAGCAGAGACGTTTGCTCCCGGTTGTTTGAGAGTGGAGTACAGCAGGTCAGCGAAATCGACATGGCTGCGTTTGAAGCCGGAGGTATTCACGTTGGCCAGGTTGTTGGCCGTGTTGTCGATCAGCAGTTCCTGCGCTTTCATCCCGGTCGCGCTGGTGTAAAGGGCTCTCAACATGGCAAGTTACCTTCCTTGAAGATTGATGTATTTGCCAACCGACTCGCTGAGGGTGGACATGGACCGCTGAGCCGCCTCATGCTGACGCTGGGCTGCAATCAGATCGACGAGTTCCTGAATCGGCGAGACGTTGGAACGCTCCCGCACATTCTGCACGATCATCGGATTGACCTCTTCCGGAGACAGCTCCTGAGGTGCCGAGAACAGGGTGGCTCCCGCCGACTGCAACTTCTGTGGATCACTGAAATTGACAATCTCCAGCTTGCCGATTTCCACCTGTCGGGCGAAGATCGTTCCATCGATCCCGACCCGGATGTCAGACAGGGGTGTATTGGGAGGGACGGTGATGTCTCCCCCTGAACTTCGGACCGGAAGCATGTCCGCTGTCACCAGCCTGTTCTCTTGATCCAGCTGAAAGGTGCCGTTGCGGGTGTAAAGAGGTCCTTTCGGCCCCTCCACGACAAAGAAGCCCGCTCCCTGAATCGCCATGTCCAGCGGGTGATTCGTTCGTTCCATCGCCCCCTGGCTGAAGTCCGTCCGTATCTTGTCGGAATTGACACCGTGCGATTCGAATTGAACTGCGTTCCGCAGCTCTTCGTCGAACTGGGTTTCCTTGGATGACTGCATGACCGACTGCCGGCGGTATCCGGGCATCTGTGCATGCGCCAGGTTCTGAGCGATCACCTCGTGACGCTTTGCGGCTGCATCCATCGCCGAACTGGCGCTGTACAAACCATTGAGCATCGATCGGCTTCCCTTCCTCTGATGCGGTGAAAACTCGCTGAACTTGAGTCGAATTCGCAACCGCAACTGACAGCGGAGACTCCACAGGCACGCGTAGCGATTCTCCTGAAGAAAACGGTCCCGCAAAGATTGGTCGTCATCCGGTTTCTGCCGGGTGCAGGAAGAATTTGCCGGTCAATCCGAAAGAACCGTTAAGACCCGTCGACAACAACTTATTTTGCCCAGCTTAAGGCGCGTCCTTCGTAAGTGCAGTTGTTCCACGCACATTGACGACCGGGCTTGAGCGATTTTCCGCCTGAAACGACCGATTTCTACAAAAAGCCAGACAAACGCTGCATATCCCTCAAAGTTTACCACGGCCAATGTCGAATCTATGAGGTAGCGAAACCTCGGACAGCTTTTGTCGCTCCACGGACAACTTCCAAGGCAGTGGAACTCACCAAGCGGTCAGGTCATTGAAATGGCAGAAAAAGACAAACCAGAAGAGGGAGCTGCTCCGGCAGCGAAATCAGGAGGAGTCCTCCCCTGGGTGATCGTCGGTACCGTGGCAGCGGGCATCGGAGCTGTCGTTCCTTTCGGCATGTCCATGATGGCCGGACATCCGGAAGAGAAGCCCAAGACTGCACAGCCTTACGAGACCACTCCCCGCAGCAGTGCCATGAAATTCCTCCCGTACCGGGAAGTGACGGTCAACCTGGACGAAGCCCGCATGAACCGCTACCTGCGGCTCAAGATCGTGCTGCACATCCGGGAGTCCGACGAACATGCGGTCTCCTCGGCCATCGCGAAGAAAGACCTGATTCTCAGAAACTGGATGGTCAGCCATCTCTCCGACAAAGAGCTGGATGACATTCGCGGCAAGGCTGGCCAGAACATGCTTCGCCGGGAAATCCGGGATTACTTCAATGCCACCCTGTTCGACGACAACTACGACCGCATCTACGACGTGCTCTTCGATGAGTTCAATGTTCAGTGAGGATTCGAGGACAGAGGAAATCTGCTCAGAAACGACTTGTTCCCTCTCCTCTGTCGACTTCTCCCTCCACGACAGCTGCCATGACCGACCCCTCCCCTCACAGCATCCTCGACTTCAAGAGCCCTCGACGGCCCACAATGGAAGCATTGCGGCAGCTGTCGACGTGGCAATCAAACATCTGCTCGCACACCCAGGACAGCTGGTCGGGTTTACTGGCTCACAAGGTTTCGATTCAGGCAGGCAAAATTGAGTCGATGCAATACCAGACCGCTCTGCATCGCCTTCCGGAAGATGGTCTGGGGGTCTATTTCTCCTTCGGCGAAGCTCTCCTGCCGTCGATGCTGGTCTTGTCCGGACGACAGGTCATGGGCCTGATTGCGGATCTGCTTGATCTGCCGGCGGACCAGTTGCCCGTTGCAGCCTCCCTGAGCGCCGCGGAAGAATCGATGCTGGAGCTGCTCTTCTCCAAGCTGGCGGACGCTGTCGGGGAAGCCTGGCCGCAGTCGAAACCCCTGCAATGTCAGTTCCTGGAAACGACCTCGCGACCTCAGCGAACGCGGCTCTTCCCGATTGGAGCTCCGCTGTTCTCCATGCGTCTTAAAATGGTCTCCCGCTTCGGAGAAGAAGCCTGTACCTGGCTGATGCTGAAGGAAGAGACCGAGCGTCTGATCCTGGAAAACTTCGTCGAACCCGAACCGGAAGAACGGGGAATCAATCCCAACCTGCTGGAGCTGACGGAAAAAGTTCCGATGGAAATCACCGTTGAGCTGGGGAAAGTGGAACTGCGCATGTCTCAGGCCTCTTCCCTGGCAGTCGGAGATGTTCTGATTCTGGACCAGTATGTCAGCCGTCCACTGATTGCAACGCTGGACGGGCAACCGAAATGGGCCGGAACTCCCAAACGGATCGGTTCCCGGCAGGCGTTTGAAGTGACCCATACGATCGATGGTGATTCCTTTTCATCATTGCCGAAGTTCACCAATGAAGACGAAGAAAACGCTGCTTAGAGCGGTTTTGCCAATAATCTATAACGTTCCGCAGGCGATAATATGGACTTTCATGCGGCGAAAATCCTGAATCGCCTGCACATGATAGACCAAACTGGTCTAGAGCAGTTTGAATTTGCAGCCGGGACGTGCGGAGCCCCTGGCATCAGATCGAAAGAGGAGTCCGGTTATGTCCGTGGGACAAGAAGAACAGCAGACGACCAACGTTTATCCTGTGGAGTTTCCAGCAGCGGGTGGGCCACAGCTCGCCGGGGCCCGTGTGCCGCTGAACAGGTTCTACGACGTCAATATGACGGTGTCGGTCGAACTGGGGCGGGTCACCATGCCGATCGGCGATCTGCTTCATCTCTCCGAAGGGGCGGTGATTCAACTCGACCGTCTCGTCAGCCAGCCCGTGGACATCATTGCTCAGGGAGTCCGGTTGGCACGGGGTGAAGTCGTTGTCGTCGAAGAACGGTACGCGGTCCGCATCACCGAAATCGAAGCAGCGGACTCGCCTGCAGACCTCAATCAGAAGGCAGGACGCAAGTGAAATTCAGTCGGGCTTCTCTCTGTTCTCTGATCGCCGCATTGACACTCCTGGCCGGAGTGTCGACAGCGGGCGAAGCAGAAGAAGCTGCGCCGCTCTGGGACGGCATCCAGCGTCTGAATATCAATCTCGCTGCTCAAGAGACACCGCCATTCCTGCAGCTCGAAAAGGATCCTGCTGAAGGCAAACGGCAACGACCCGCACGCGCGAAATCGGGGGCCGAAACGGTCTCCGGGATGGCGATGCGATCGAACCCGGCTGAGGCGGTCGACCATAAGAATCAGCTGCGACAGTCCCTCGTGCGGGACGGGCAAAGTTCGCTGGAGAGTCGCGACAGCCTGACCAGCGAAGTTGTGAGCGTCACCAAGTGGACGATCGTGATGCTCATTGTCGGCGGAGTCACGATTGTCGGTCTGAAGAAGTTCCAGCTGAAGTCTTCGGCAGAAGGAAACACGGGCAATCGAATTCGAATTCTGGAAACGTTGAATCTCGGTCGCAATCAGGGTTTGAAACTGGTGGAGGTGGGTGGCGAGCGGTTTCTGGTGGCAAGCGATCAGGCAGGGATCAAAGCGGTCACCATGCTCCCCAGCTGGCCCGCGATGGATCAGGAAGAATCGGCCGAACAAAGACTGCAACTGTTCTCAGGCGAACCCGGAATATTTTCAGCGAGTCAATCGGAGCTGGCTGCCGGATAGCAGCCTGAAGAGAAGTCACTTCGGTCCGCTGGGCGGACCTTACATTTTTCAAATGTCACGGATGACATGGTAGACCCCACCACAGTCAGCAGGATGCTGGAAACGGAATCGTTCCAGAACTTGTCGCCTCAGTTGAAGGTGGCATTGTTCCTGGGAATGATGGCGTTTCTGTCGTCGGCTTTGGTCACCATGACCGCGTTCACGCGCATCGTAATCGTGCTTTCATTCATCCGACGTGCTCTCTCCACGCAGGAAATTCCGCCCACACAGGTGATCCTCGGGCTGTCGCTGTTTCTGACCATGTATGTCATGGCTCCCACGTTTCACGAGATTGAATCCAAGGCGGTGGTCCCGTATCTGGATGGGACGATCAACGGGGCACAGGCGTGGATGAACGGAGCGGATGCACTCAAAACATTCATGCTCAAGCAGACCCGCAAGGATGATCTGGCGTTGTTCGTCGAACTCTCCGGGCACGGATCCATCGACACTCCCGCGTCAACGCCCCTGACCACGCTGATTCCCGCCTTTGTGATCAGCGAGCTAAAAACCTCGTTCATCATGGGCTTCTGTCTGTATCTCCCGTTCGTCCTGATCGACCTGGTGATGTCCATCATCCTGATGGCGTTGGGAATGATGATGATGCCGCCGGTGGTGATTTCCACTCCCTGCAAAATTCTGTTGTTCGTCCTGGTCGATGGCTGGCAACTGATCGCCCGGGCCCTGAGTTTAAGTTTCGCGTGAAGCGGGAAGTGTTCAGGCACTTCCATTCAACATTGATTCGCACATGAAATCCGATCTTCCAGTCCGTTCCAACTGGCTCTGTCAGAGCGAAACGCTCTTGTCGATGGGGCTCTTGGGCGTACTCGTGATCATGTTGATCCCGCTGCCGCCCGTGCTGCTCGACCTGCTGCTGGCGGTCAATCTGAGCATCTCCATCCTGCTGATGCTGATCACGTTGAACACGCGGAAGGCTTTGGAGTTTGCCGTCTTTCCGTCGCTGTTGCTGCTGCTGACGCTCTTTCGACTGTCACTCAACGTCGCCACGACACGACTGATCCTGCTGTCCGGCAACGCGGGGTCCATCGTGGAAGCGTTCGGGAACTTTGTCGTCGGGGGAAACCTCGTCGTCGGGATGGTGATCTTCCTCATCCTGATTGTCATTCAGTTCGTGGTGATCACCAAAGGTTCCGGGCGTATTTCGGAAGTCGCAGCGAGATTCACATTAGATGCGTTGCCCGGCAAACAGATGGCCATCGACGCCGAGCTCAACGCTGGTGCGATTGATGAAACGATTGCCCGCAAGCGCCGCACGGAACTGGCACAGGAAACCGAGTTCTATGGGGCCATGGACGGTGCCAGCAAGTTCGTCCGCGGGGACGCCATTGCGGGCCTGCTCATCACCGCCATTAATCTGGTTGGAGGAGTGATCCTTGGAGTTTCGCGAGGAATGACCCTGATGGGGTCAGTCACCACGTATTCCATTCTGACCGTGGGGGACGGCCTGATCTCGCAGGTTCCCGCACTGATCATCGCCACCAGCGCCGGTATTCTGGTCACGAAGACCACCTCCGAGTCCAGTCTTGGACAAGAAATCGAAACTCAGTTCCTCAAGCAGGAACGGCCCCTCTGGTTCGGCAGCTGCATTCTCGCCCTCATGGCATTTGTCCCCGGGATGCCTTCGATTCCGTTCCTGGGGATCGCCGGTGGACTGGCTGTCTACCTGATCACCCGCAAGAAGCAGGCGGATCGAAAAGCGGCTGCTATCAACGATCCTGCATTGACCCCGCAACCACAGCTGGTTGAGAGCAATCCGGAAGATGAAATGCGGGAGTTCCTGGCGACCGACCGGGCGACCATCGAAGTTGGACCACGGCTGGTGACGCTGATCAATCCCAAATCGTCCAAAGGTCTGGCGGAGCGGATTCGCAATCTGCGTATCGATTTCTCCCGCGAGAAGGGGCTGTGGATTCCCCCGATTCGGGTTCGCAGCAGTCTGCAGCTCGACCCCGATCAGTATCGAATCATGATTGCCGGGCGCCAGGTCGGAGGGGGCATCCTGCGCACGGAACGTCAGCTGGCAATCGCTCCAGAGAATGTCCGGGTCGATATCCCGGGTGAAGCGACCCGGGAACCTGCCTTCGACCTGGCTGCCAAGTGGATTGACAGTTCACTCGTCAAGCAGGCTGAATCGCATGGCTATACCGTCGTCGATTCCACGAGTGTGTTGATCACACATCTCGGTGAGATTCTCAAGCGGCATGCCCATGAATTGATCACCCGCGAAACGCTCAAGCAGATGCTGGAACGTGTGCGGGAATTCGCTCCCACGATCGTTGATGAACTGAAAGGGGAGTCGGTCCGGATGTCGGTTCTGCATCAGGTCATTCAACAGCTGGCTGAAGAAGGGGTCCCGCTTTCCGACTTGGCACTGATCCTGGAAGCGGCTGCCAACCATGGCCCGCAGTCCAAAACGGCAGACGAACTGACAGACAAAGTTCGCGAAGATCTAGGTCGACTCATCTGCGAGCGATTCAAGTCCAACGAAGGACATCTCCGGATTCTGGCCTTGGAACCCAAGCTCGAAACGAAAATGCGGGAGTCGCTGCGAAACGGTCAACTCGCGCTGGGCCCCGGACCACTCGACGCCCTGATTCGAATTGTCGGAGAACACTGGCAGACTAGCGTTCGACTGGAAAAACCATTGGCCCTGATGACGGACAGGGCGTTGCGTCGACCTCTGCGACACCTTTTGATGCGAACGGCACCCGGCATGGGGTTGATCGCCTATCAGGAAGTGCCCGGAGAAATTTCACTCGACCCGGTGGCCATCCTGTCTTACCCGGAACTCTTTGGAGCGGAGGAGAGTCGTACTGCCGGAGCGGCCAACTCCCCTGCTTTAGCAGCAGCATAATTCATCACAAAGTCACGACAGCCTGTTGACGTTTTCGATTTTTAGAGAAGCAGAACATGGTTCAGAATTCGACATCCCGAAATCCACGCGAAGCCTCCTGGGGGGCCGCTGCGGGACTGTTGACCGCCTGTGGCGTCACTTTGACCGGAGTGTTTCTCGACCTGCAGCAAATGACCATCATCACGCGCGCTCTCATCAGCGGATGTGCGGCAGCGTGCATCGCCACCCTCTTCGCCTGGGGCTGGCAACTCGTCACCCCGCAACAGGAAGAAGACTGAAACACTCCATTGATCTGACATCCTTCCCATAAACAGCCCCAACCTCCTGAGACAACGAATCGCATGGAAGCGGCAGTCCGGGCTTATCAGAACGTGACGCAGAAAGAGTTTCGCGACCAGTTGGTCGTCGAACATCTGGACAGCGTGCGCCATGTGCTCGGACGAGTTGTCGGCGGGTTGCCCGGTTTCGTCGATGTGGAGAATCTCGAATCGGCCGGGATCCTTGGACTCGTCGAAGCGGCTGCCCAGTTCGATCCTTCTCGCGGAGTCGAATTCATCACGTTCGCCTACCACCGCATCCGGGGCGCGATGCTGGACGAGCTGCGTCGAAACTGTCCGCTCCCACAATCCATTCTGCAGCAGTGGAGTCTGATCCGCTCAGCGTGGAACAGTCTTGGAGAACATGCTCCCGTCGCCACGGTGGCGGAGCTGACAGGTTTAACCGAAGAAGAAGTCGAAAGCTGCATCACCGCTGTCCGTGTCGCTCAGCCCGAATCCTGGCATGAGGAAATGGCGGACTGGAAGAGCTCCAGAAGCAGACAACTTGACCCCACCCAGTCACTGGACGCGGAAGATGAACAGCGATTGCTGGCCAACGCGATCGAACAACTTCCCGAGCGACTGCGAGTGGTGTTGTCTCTTTATTACACAGAAGAACTGCGGCTGGCCGAAATTGGAGAAGTGCTGTCGCTGTCGGAGTCGCGGGTTTCCCGCCTGCTGACCAAAGCACAACTTCAGCTGAAATCGATCCTCGAACGGACAGCTGCGAAATAGAAATTCCACCGGCTGGCCGAACCGGTCACCGGAAATCAACCAGACATCGAAATCACAATCACATCGAGAAGGCAATGTCATGTCGCGTACCGCGGAGATGAGTCCGATCCTGTCGAGCAACCATGTCCGGCTGGCGACGCATCCGATCTTTGTCGCGGAGAAGCATGCCGACGGAACGCCGATCGTCACATTGCGTCGCGAGGGAAACACGATTCGCGAAATCCAGATTCGCTGCCCGTGCGGAGAGCTGATTGTGCTGGACTGTCAGTACGAAGCCGCATGAAAAGCACCGAGGCCTGTCCGGAATCACTTGAGGAAACCATGCACCATTCACATCGTCACCTTCGATGGGCGTTGAGCGTCATGCTCTGCAGCTCCGCGCTGGCGGCAGGGTGTCAGAGCGTGCGCGGAGTGACTCAACAACCGCCCCCCACGGTGGCTCCTCCATTATCAACCCCACCCAGTGACGTAGTTCACGCCGGCGGAGTTCCTGCCGTCGCCGCGCCGCCGCAGCTGGCCGATCTGCAGGCTCCCGCTCCCAGAACGGCGATCATCCCGCCGGATCCGCATCAGTGGACACCGACCACCACTCACGCTGAAAAGCCCGTACAAACCGCTGCTGCCACGTCCGCCAATCCCGTTTCCGTTGCTTCGCGCCCGGCTGCTGACGATTGTCTTCCTTCGGAGCCGGAATGGCGTCGCCAGATGGAGGAACAGACGACCGAACTGCAGAAGCGATTCACCCAGGTTGAAGGCGACCTCGCCACGACCCGGGAGAAACTGCAGAACGTGACCCAGTCGCTGCAGGCGTCCCAGCTGAAGATCGAGCGACTCAATCAGGAGGTCGTCCATTGGAAGGGGGAGGTCAAGCGGCTCGAAGAGGACATGAAGGCACAACAGCTCGCCGACTTGAAGTCACTGGACGAGCTCACGGAATCGATGCATCAGGTCCTGCTGCGACAACAAGCCCAGGCTGCTCCCAGGCAAGCGGGGAAAAAATGAGCACCGATCAGCCGATTCAATTCGACCGCAGAAGGTGGCTGTCCACAGTCATGACAGCGGCATCGATGGCATTGATCCCGACGGGATGTGCCCAGCTTCACCGCCGGAAGAATCGTGAAGCGAAGCAGGAGGACAGTGAAGCCGCCTGCACCAACGCCGCCCTGCGAATTCAGCGACGATTCTTCGTCTCGTCACAGGGACCGCTGGGGGTGAATGGCGAAGCAGGAGGGTTCGCCCGGGAAATCGTTGCAGCGATGAACACGATCCCCGGATGCTCTGCCATCCTGCTCCCCTTGAACTTTCCGATCGACCCGCCCCCGGGGATGCCGCCAGGGCCATCACCCCAACTGCTCAGGTATATCGAAGCAGCTGGCCCGAGCCCGGCTGTCGACGAACTGCTGGTGGTCCACGTCACCGACGTGGCTCCGTTCCGACCGATGCGCATCAGCGCGGTGCTGGAACGAAGATCAATCGGCGACGGGACGACCCTTTCCCGCGACCACAAAACCTGGAACGCTCCGCTCGACATGGATCCGCTGTCGCCGAATGGATTCAATCGTTTCCTCCTCAACCATCCCCCGCCGATGGGAGTTGTGGAAAACCACGAACTGAATCGCCTCAGCCCGCAGACATTCCAACGGGGCGTTGCCGAACAGGTGGCGACAGAAATCGCCCGCAGTCCTTTGTGACCGTCACGGCTTGTCACAGCAGACCGGCCATCAGAACTCAAGAATCCCCCTTCGCTGCCCCCTGACCTCTGCCCCCTCTTCCCGTCCCAACACAAAGAGCCGCACAACGGGTTGTGCGGCTCTCCGCTTTACAATGATCTCGCGGCGTTACCGGATCAGGTTGTTCAGTTCCTGCAGGATGTCGTTCGTCACGGTGATCGTCCGTGAGTTGGCGGAGAATCCCCGCTGGGCGATGATCAACCGGGTGAACTCCACTGCGATATCCACGTTCGATTGCTCCAGCTGACCGGATCGCACCAGTCCCGTTCCGTTCGAACCGGCGCGACTGATCTGAACATCGCCGCTGCTCAGACTTGCCGAGAAGAAGTTTCCGCCGACCGCATTCAGGCCTTGCGGATTCCGGAATGTTCCGATGGCGATCTGCGCGATCGGGAACTGAATTCCGTTGCTCGCAATTCCCTGCACGGTTCCCGAGCTGTCGACCTGAACCGAGGTAAGCACGCCGTTGCCATAGCCGTCAGTGGATGAAGTCACCGAGCCATCCCCTGAGTAGGAACTCAGGGCACTTCCCGCAGCGGAGCCTCCGTCGAGTACCAGCGTGAACGTCAGTGGTGTCGTCTGTCCCGCAAACTGCGCGACCAGCTTTCCGTCACCTGTTCCTGAACCTGTAATTCCGCTGAACGTGCCGTCGGAATTGAATGTGATTCCGGAGACCTGATTGTCAATCAGCGTTCCTTCCGAAGCATCCATGGATGCGGTCATGGTCCAGGTTCCATCCAGTTGCTTCACAAACTGATAATTGATCGTGTGCACGCCGCCGGCAGAATCGTAGACCTGAGCCCCTCCTTGAATCGTGGCCCCATTGGATCCAGACTGACTGACCACCATGGGCGAAGCGGCAAAGTGGGTTTCTCCGGCGTTCCCGGCACCATCAGCCAGAGTCAGGCTGAGGAACGATGGACCGGGCACGTCCGATTCCATTCGAAGTGCCCCCGTTGCCTCGATGGTCGCAGTTGCCCCGGGGAACGCTCCGTTCAGGGCTGTCAGCAGGTCACCCACGGTCGTCGTGTTACTGACCGGGAGTGAAACGGACACCGCTCCCCCGTTCACATCGGTTCCGGAAATCGTGATCGAATCGCCGGCTGCATAGGGGGTTGTCGTGGAGTCCAGACTATTGAGCAGCGTGCTTGCTGTCGCTGCAACTCCTCCGGCCAGCCACGGAGCCGAAGTCAGAATCTGAGACTTCGGCAACGCACCGCTGGCCGGCAGGTTCCCGCTGACGGTGATATTCTCGGTGGCTTTCCCAGGAACGCTTGCCCCCAGCGGAATGTTAATGTTGGATTTGCCCACCGTCTGAAACGATGGGTAATCGTCACTCGATTCCCCGATGGTTCCGAAACGCTGAATGGGATATCCCGTCCCTGAGTCGACCAGCAGGCCGTTCTTATCGATCTGAAACGTACCAGCTCGCGTATACAGGTTGCTCGTCCCGTTGTTCGCGACGAAGTAGCCGTCACCATCGAGTGCCAGGTCCAGGTCACCCCCGGTTGATTCCAGACTTCCGGCCTTCAGCTTGGTGCGTGTCGAAGAGAGGACGCTCCCGGTTCCGATCTGAATCGGGTTGGTTCCCCCCGAAACACCCTGTGTTCCCCCCGAGCCTCCCCGCAGCGTTTCATACAGAACGTCGGAGAAGACCGCGGATCGTTCCTTGTAACCCACCGTGTTCAGGTTGGCGAGATTGTTTCCCACAATCTCGATCATGGCCTGGTGGGATTGCAGACCGGAGACACCTGTGATGAGTGAGTTCGCCATGAGAATATGTCCTTATCAGTGAATTTCAAGAATGGTTCGGAATGATTTCAGTGAATCAAAAGAGCGGGCGTTTACGCTTCGGGCATGGAAGACATCACGCTGGAGATATCCCCCAGCGGAACCTGTTCGCCGTTGATTGTCAGGACGAGGCTTCCTTGGACGACGCTGGCAGCCTGCACGACCCCCATCTCGTCCGCCTTCGAGACATTCGAAAAGTACTTGACGTTTTTGCCGACGAGACTGGCCCCTTCCGTGAGCGACTGCAGCTTCACGAGATCCGCGAAGTTGGAGTTCAACTGCTCAATTCCACTGAGTGTCGAGAACTGTGCCAGCTGTCCCAGAAAGTCTTCCTGAGAGGTCGGTTCCAATGGGTTCTGATGAGCCAGCTGCGCAGCCAGCAGTTTCAAAAACTGCTCCTGCCCGATCTGTGAGTTGAATCCAGAGGGAATTGCGACTGCCATGATTTCTCCTCGACGACTGGTTGTGTGCGATGAATTCCGGTCTATGCCCGGAAACTGAACGGATGAGAGGCCGACGCCGCGAAATGCGATTCACTTTGGGAAAAGGCGTCCCGGGCCTCTCTGGCCAACTGTGAGTTTTCAAAGTTTTCGCGGAACTGCAGCATCTCTTCAGGCGATGTCCCCCTGTGATGCTGTGAAAGATCGAAATGGGACAACGCCAGCCCCTGATCGTTCAAAGCCTGAGTCAGCTCCGAAGCATGTTGATCGAGCAATGCATGTGTTTCCCCGGACGCTGCCGAGATGTGCATCGCCAACTCTCCGGATGCCGAGCGATGAATTTCGATTGTGATCCCGCCGAGTTCAGGCGGGTCGAGCCGGATCTGAAATCGCTGGCTTCCGCCCTCTTCGACCAGTCGCGATTCCACGACAGCTGAAGAAACAATCTGCTCAATCGTTCGCGGTTCAAGCCGTGCGGAGGATTCCGATCGAACGTCGACAGCAGGTGGCAGCGACTCCAGAACTGAACCGAATTGAGTTGCCGATGGGACCTCCCTGGTCAGGTGACGCGGTGCTGGCTGAACCGATCTGATCCCTTCGGAATCGTCGATCGAGACTTCCATTGGAAGGTGGTTCACAGTGTTCCAGAGAAAGTCATTCTGCTCGCCCGGCACGGTTGCCGATGCAGGAATCGCCTGTTCGCCAGAGACGTTCAAGGGACGTGAGCTGCGAGGTCCACTCGGCAGTGATTTCAACTCCGCAACTTCAACACGGCTGTTGACAGTGCGAACCTGCGTTGGAGCCAACTGAATTCGCTGTGACGCTTCCTGCACTGCGGCGGTGACTGGCATAGAACCTTGCGTCGCAACTGCGATCACTGGGGGAACGTCTGGAACACTGTCCGTTTTTGAAGCTTCAACCGCTGCGAAAACCGAATCTCCTTTGGAGTCGGTCGAGATGTCAGCAGGAACTGCGGAAGGTGTTGGCTTCGAAGTGATTTCTTGAGAATCGCCAGCGGCGACCGCCCCTGGATTCGGGTTTTCTGTTTCAGTTCGGCCAACCGAAGTCCTCTCTGTCGCAAGGAGATTCCCTGCAATCGGAGCGAGTGGCGATGCAGCACCGAGTTCACCGGTGAACTGCTTTAACTGCGTAACAAGTGTCCTGATCGGTTGAGTTGTCCACATCCCCTGGACCGAAGCGAATCTCAATTCCGGACGAATCGCGAGCGGTTGACGAGGAGCGGAATTCTCTAACGACGGGAAGGAATCTACGGTCGAAACCAGCGGCGTCTGAACTTCCGTATTGAGAGTCAACGTAAGTGGTACACCCGCAGCCAGTCTCCAGTCGGTGTCATCAGAAGCCGTCTTGCGCACGCGTTCATCAGCAGGAACTTCCGGGCTGTTGTCTGGAATCAACGAAACCGGGGCCCGCAACGTTTGATCGTTCTCCAAACGTTCCAGGATGTTGATCGAAAGACTCGAGCCTTCATTCGACGTGAGATGCACAGTTTTGATCTGGCGATGAGAGTCACCGCGGACACTCTCCTGCAGCTGCACCGGGGCGTTCACAAGCAGAGATTCCGCCTGCGCATCCACGTCGGATGTTTCCTGCAGCGTTTCGATCAACGACGGACCCCTGGCGCCGGATGTCACTGACGAGCGAAACGGAAAATCGCTGATGATCGCCTCGCGGAGATCTCGCTGTGGAATTCCACCGTCTTCTACAGAGTGCACCGGGGAAGGGGCCAGGCTCGCGGGTTCCCGACGAAGCGGTGCACTGACCTGCCGCATCAAACTCAGAAAGTCAGGCGGCGCAGCCTCTGTCCCAACAGAGAGTTCACTGCCGGGGAAAGCCTCCTCAAAGGGCAGGCCAGGACGTGGAGCGATCGACGTCACGTTGAAGAGACCTGCGAGGTTTGAGGGGCCCAAAGACTGCACGCGACATTGCTCCTGAGGCGGTGATGTTTCAATTTGAAAGGGGAAGTCTCTGGCCCGGATGTTTCCGGCGATGAATCATGTTCAACTCGTGTTCATGCGAGAGACTTCCACGCTGCATTTCTCCTGAGCAGCGTTCGTGCCATCGCGTTGTCTATTGTCCCGGATGTCGACTTGGCACGCCCCAAGGTGAACAGTTATCGGTGGTTGCAATCCCGGTACTGCGGCCACTTCCGAAGCGGCTGTTTCTGCCGGAGGAAAGAAATACCCAGCGAGAGGAAAGTCTTTCCTGTACTTCACTTCAACTGACATAACCCAGCTTGCGATAGTGCGACACCTTGTTGCGAAGTGTGCGCGGCGTCACCCCCAGAGCAGCAGCAGTCTCTGTTTTATTTCCCCGGTAACAGCGGAGCCGATGCAGGATGACCCGGCGTTCAATCTCCTCCAGCGACAGATTGTCAAAGGAGAGTTCCGGGTCCGCCGTCTCGGGACCGGCCTGGAAGCAGACAATCCGCGGCGGAGTCGGCAGCTCGACGTGGTCGATCGTCTCCGAAGCGGAAAGGATGCAGCTTCTCAGGATGACGTTCTTCAGTTCGCGAACATTGCCCGGCCAGTCGTAATCGCACAGCTTCTGCATCACAGGCCGCGTGACCCCCTTAACCGTGTGATCGAGTTCCGGCTGCGCCAGGCGGATAAAGTGCTGAACCAAAGGGGGAATGTCTTCTTTGCGATCGCGGAGTGGAGGGAGGTTCAAGGCGAGAACATTTAGTCTGTGAAACAGGTCTTCGCGAAACTCGTGGTCCTGCATCGCCTGTTCGAGATCACGATTGGTCGCTGAGACGAACCTCCCTTCGAACTTCTGGATTTCGTTTCCGCCAACCCGATGAAACTCCCGCTCCTCCAGAACTCGCAGGAGTTTCGCCTGCAGCGGCCCGGGCAACTCACCGATTTCATCCAGAAAGAGGGTTCCGCTGCGCGTGGATTCGCAATATCCGATTCGACGTGCTCCCGCGCCGGTGAAGGCTCCTGCCTCGTGACCAAAGAGTTCACTTTCGATCAAGGTTTCCGACAGCGCAGCACAGTTGAGGCGAAGGTAGGGTTGCGACTGGCGAGGACTTTGATCGTGGATGAGCCGGGCGACCAGTTCTTTCCCTGTCCCGCTTTCTCCGTGGAGAAAGACGGCAACAGAACTGCGTGCATAACGCTTTGCCTGCTCTAACACCTGCAGCATCGATCTGGACTGAAAGACGATCGGCATGACCGTGGCTTCTCCCTTCCACGTGATTCGAAAAGCATTTGCCTGCGTGGGCCGGAAGATCTCGTTCCAGCCAATCACCGCCCCCCGGCGGCTTCCCTGCATGCGATCTGACCCAGCTCAAAGGCCGGATCTCCTGGTCGTCATCTTGCGAGCTGCTGATAGGCCCGCTGCATCTGGTGATGTCGCACCACCCGGTCCATTCCCGGAATGGCTTGTGCCCGATACCGTTCCAGACATTGTTCCAGATGATTGATCTTCCCGATCAATGTCTTCAGAACTTCTTCATGCTGCTTCAGGATCTGCCTCAATTCCGCACCGGGCCGCGTCCTGGAATCGATCCATTCCTGTCGCAGCGGCGCCAGTCCCAGTTCAATCTCCTGAGCTTGTTGCATTAACGGCTGCAGCCTGCCCAGGCAGTCCGTAATTTCATCCGCGGAGCGGGGCTCTTCCGGCAGGCTGGAGTGAAGACTCGCCAAGGCCCGTCGATAAAGGGCGTCCGCACGACGCAGTTCATTGATCAGCTGCTGTTCGAGTGGATTTTCGTGAAAGGTTTTCAATCTCGGTCTCCCAGGCTGCCAGCGTCTGCGAAAGTCGCTGCACGTCTGACTGCAATTGTGCTTTGGAATCCAGTTCGTTGAGCCACCAGCTGGCGAGCTTGCCAATCCAGTCGGCATCCTTTTCCGCGAGAATCCGCCGATAGATCTGTCGAGCCTGATCGAGGTTGCCCAGTTTTCGATGACAGCAGGCCTGCATGTAGTCGGCCCAGATCTGATCTTCTCGCGACAGCTTGGTCAGGTCCGTATGTCTGAGAACATCCAGACACGTCTCCGACTGACCTGTCCCGAACAGACTCGTTGCCAGAGCGAACCGATCGATCGTCCCTTCAACAATGACTGCCTGTGGCGGCGCCGGTGTGGCGGCCACCTCCTGCGAGGGAAGGAGACGCGGAGACTCCGAATTGACCGGCTTTTGTTCAGAAGGTTTCGAAGATTCCTCTTCATTACGGCTGTCTACGAAGACCGGTTCAATCGGTCGATCCTGTTCCGGAACAGGCTTATCTGAAGCAGGCTTTTCCGGAACAGACGTTTCCGGAGCAGGTTGTCCGCTCACCGGAACGGGCAACTGGCTGAGGATCTCCATTTGGCGTTTGAGTTCGCGAAACCGCTGTTCCTTCTGACTTTTCAAGTCAAGCGGAACACCCGTGGCAGCAGGCGATGTGGACGGTGTGCCTGAGGCCGTTGCTGTTGCCGTGCTGAACAGAGGCATCGGTTCCTCCGCCCACACAACAGCACTCCCCAGCAGGCACCAGGCCAGGAACGTTCCCCACGGGGACGCAGCCATCCCATGTCTTCCGGAAATCGTGCGAGATTCTTGAGGAGTCATTGAACCCCCTGACTTGGAAAGGGGAGGGCGGCAGTCGGCGGAATTTCTTTGGTGTTCACATCCGGGACCATCCCGCTGAAACATCGCACTGCGAATTCGTGCTCTCCACGGGACTGATAAATCTGCCCCATCAGTCGGAGCGCAGCACGACGCTCTTCCTCGGAAATGTGCGGATGAGAGGAAAGTTCCAGACTCATCTTCAGGGCGCGTTCCAGATCTCCGCTGCGGAAGACCGTGGTGGCTTCTTTCAGGCGGGTCTGGAAGTACACCGCTGGAGGCCGGACATACGACGGCGACGAATTGACCTGCGGCCGCAGGTCGGTCAATTGTTCAGGAGCGTCCTCAAGCAGCATCAATCGGGCATGATTCTGAAGGGGATATGCGTACGAGCCATTGAGAGTCAGCTTCAGGACAGCAATCTCCTGCTCGAGCATTCCGAAGTCACGAAACGCCTGTCCTGCCAGCCACGGCCAATGACCGCCGAAACACCTGCCGGGATCGAGGTTCGTCAGGCATCCCAGCAGCGCGGTTCCAGCCCGGAACTTTTCGTGCTGATCTTTCCCCGCACGATATCGAATGAGATTGGACAGGAACGCAGCCTGATCCTGTTCCGGGGTGTCGACGAGGCAACTGCGATGTTCCATCAGAATTTCGTTGGCACGCTGATAATGTTCCAGCAGCATGTAAGCGGATGCCAGTTGCAGCGCAGCCATCGGTTCGAACTGTGTTCCCTCCGCCAGCACCAGCGCACGTGTCAGCGGAGAAATCGCGTCACGGGCACGCTCATTTTCAATCTGTATTCGACCGGCGTACAGATAACTCAACGATTCCAGAGGATGTCCCGAGAGCAGGTCCGCAGCACGGTAGAAGGCATTCAGCGCGACATCGAGCTTCCCCAGCTGCAACTCGATCTTGGCCAGATTGAAGTAGCCGACCGCCTGAAACTCAGAGCGGGGATACTGCAGCAGCATCGTCGAGAGATGACGGGCCGCGACGTCGAGATTTCCGGATTGAGCCGACAGTCTGGCAAGTTCCAGTGAAGATGCAGCAGCCCACGGATGCTCCGGCGCATAAGTGCAGGCAAAACGGAGCGAACGCAGGGCCGCCTGCGTTCGATAAGTCCTGACTTCTTCCGGCTTGGCATGCCGGGTCATGAAGATCAGCAGGGCGTCCTGATCCGTCTTCCAGATCGTTTCAAAAGGATCCAGTATCGAATCCAGAACCAAGGATAACGGAAGATTCTTCAGATCAGGCTGAACAGTGAACTCCTGCAGCCTGAGCCGGGCTTCCTCTGTAATCCGTACTGTCAGTCCGGTGCGGTTGGCCACTCGCCTGACCAGCTCGAGCACTGTCATGCGCTCGCAGCGGACGTTCACGAACGTCTCTTCGGGAGCTGCGCTGAATCGCTCCACTACGAAAATCTCGTTGGCACTTTCAGCCGGATCCTTCGGCGGGCTGACGAGCGGTCCGGACAGGTTGCTGATGACCTGATAAGGATCCACTTTCATTGTCGGTGTCAGCAGAGACTCGTCGGCGTAATGGTTCCCGGTGTTACTTCGGATCAATCCCAGAGAGGGGACTCGCTGCGATACCAGAAGAGCCAGTTCGTGAGGGATCTGGGAATGCGTTGACCCGCGAGGCTGACTTGTCCCTGTGAGAATCGCGCGGAACAGCGTGGCGGCCGCAAGTTCATTTCTGCCAGTAGCGCACCACAGGCGGGCCTGGCCGAGAATCGCTGCCTCCAGGTAGTCCGGCCCGGGTCGCAGTTCAACAACTCTCCGATAGCTGGCCTGCGACTGCTGCAACTCCCCCAGCAACTCCTCACACAAGGCGATCCGCAATCGCACGGCCGCTTCCTGAAAATGGGGGGCCTGGTTCAACAACGCGGAATACGCTTCATATGCATTCCGGTAGTTCCCCACCATCAGAAGCTTATCTGCGTTCGCCAGTTGTTCTGCCGGCAGTTCGGCAGAATGCCCCGCAGCAGGACGTGCCCCCTGGCCGGCAGGAGCCTGCGTCTGAACGAGAGGTTCGTCGGCAGGGTGGGCCGTGGTTGCAGGTGTCGTCGCGACAACTCGCTCCGCTGATCCGTCAGCAGCTTCCTGATCGTCGACCGGGGGAAGCTCTTCAGCGGATGCCGAATGGGCCTCGTGGCCTCCGTCTTCACCATGAGAGGATGCTTCGGCATGAGTTGCCGACTTGTTCTGAAGGTTCTGCAGAAAGAACCCCAGTCCGGTCCCCACGACGAGGAACGCCACTCCCGTCAGCGCAAGAAGGAGCGTCCGCAAGGAACCGGCAAGACCTGCCGCCCTGGGAGTTTGCTCCGGACTCGACTCGGGTGATTTCATTGAAGGTGCGTCTGGGGCGGAAAAGTCGGCACGACCACTACCATCAGCGCGACATGGAAGTGAGATCGACTTTGAATCGAAAAAGAATTTAGGAAAAAGGGAGCAAGTCGACGGGAAAGCCTTCGATAACTCTGATGTCCCGAGTTTGAAGAGAATGGGTTCATGCAGATCCGCCGATACGACACCGAAAGCCACGGTTATGCCCAGCCGAAATCCGCACTGCGGGTTTCGGGTGAGCAGAGCGGGAAGTCGCAGGCGACTTCCGGGGTGTCGCGGGCGGATCTGGTTCCCAACACTGCAGGGACATCCGATTCACGGCTGGCGGGATTGACGGCACGGCTCAAAAACCTGCCGCAGATTCGCACCTCCGCAGTCGAAGCAGCCAGGGAGAAACTGGCGAGAGGCGAATTCACAACTCGGCAGGCTGCCCAGCAGCTGGCTGCCACAGACTTGCGTAACGAATTTTTTTAACCGTCCGTCACCCCCAAGAGATGAATTGATCAGGGACTGAATTGAACGCCGCAGGGACGTGGCAACATCAACACCAAGCGGACTCATCCACGAAAAGGTTTGATTCATGGCCCTGACAATTGCCAACAATATTTCGTCCCTCAATGCCCAGAATAACCTGAACCGTTCTTCGAACGCTCTGTCCACATCCGTGGAACGGCTCTCTTCCGGACTGAAGGTCAACAAAGGTGCTGACGGTCCCGCTGCACTCGTGATTTCCGAGAAACAGCGTGCCCAGATCGCCGGACTGCAGCAGGCCATCGAGAACTCCAACAAAGCAGTCTCGCTCGTGCAGACCGCTGAAGGGGCTCTGGGAGAAATCAACGACCTGCTGGTCAAGGTCCGCAGCCTTGCGCTGGACTCTGCCAACGCCGGTGTGAACGATGCAGACGCCTTGGCCGCCAATCAGGCTGAAATCAGCAACGCTCTGGACACCATCGACCGTATTGCCAGCAACACGCAGTTCGGTACCAAGAAGCTGCTGGATGGTTCCGCCGGAATCTCCGGAAGCACGAACGATGCCGACGTGACATTCCTGAAGGGAACTTCAGACACCACCGCAGGTGTCTACGCTGTTGCTGTCACGACGAAAGCAGAACGCGCCACGACAACCGCAACCGCTCAGACTGCAGCTCTCGCTGCCGACGAAACACTGACCATCAACGGCGTGTCGATCGATCTGGCGAGCGGACTGACCCAGAACCAGGTCGTTTCCAAGATCAATGAATATTCTTCTCAGACTGGCGTGACTGCTGAAGTCAGCGGTGGTGCCACCCGTCTGTACACGACAGCATTCGGATCATCCGCCACATTGACCGTCGTTTCGGACGTCACTGGCTCCGCCACCAGCAGTGGATTCGGAACCACAATCCGAAACGATTCCGGAGTCGACATTGCCGGCACCATCGGCGGCCAGACTTACACCGGAACCGGAAATATCCTGAAGGCCACCAACGGTGTCGCCAAAGGACTGACATTGCAGTTCGGAACAGACGGTACAGATGCCACGTCGACTGTGACTGGTGCCCAGGGGAACGTCACCGTCGTCAACAACTCGCTGGTCTTCCAGATCGGACCGAACCAGAATCAGACCGCCCGCGTGACGATCGACAAAGTCGACGCCAGTGCACTGGGAATTGGCGTTGCCGGAAACCAGTTCGCGAACCTCGCCTCGATCGACGTCTCGTCCGCGACGAAGGCTCAGGATGCCATCGGCATCATCGACAAGGCCATCAATGACGTCACCAACCTGCGTGGTGATCTGGGGGCCTTCCAGCAGAACACCCTGACTTCAACTTCCAACAACCTGCGGACGACTCTGGAAAACACCACCAACGCCGAATCCGTGATCCGCGACACCGATTTCGCTTCCGAAATCGCCAACTTCACAAAGAACCAGGTGCTCGTTCAGGCAGGAGTTTCCATCCTCCAGAACGCCAATCAGGCACCGCAGCTCGTCCTGTCTCTGCTCCGGTAATCCCGGCGGAAACTGACGTGAGTTTTGCCACCCGCTGAGGATTTTCCATGGAAATCTTCAGCGGGTTTTCTCATTCAGACGATCTTGATGAAGGCAACCTGAGCAAATCCTTTTCGTCATCGTGACCGAAAGTGCGTCATGGCAAGCGTCAATGTCGGTGGACTGATCTCCGGGATCGACACCGATAACATCATCGCCGGACTGTTGAACATCCAGCAGAAACAGCTGGATCAGTTCAACGTCAAAAGAACCGACGTCCAGACCCGGCAGACTGCCTACCAGTCTCTGCAGACGCAACTGGTTTCGTTTCGTACTACTGCTCTCTCCCTGGCCAGTTCGGTCAGCAATCCTTTCGATTCCCGTCTGGTCACTGTTTCCAAGCCCGAGGCACTGGTCGCAACCGCATCCGCCAAGGCGACCTCGGGAACTTATCAGCTCAAAATCAATTCACTCGCCAGTGCCCATCAGGTCGCTTCGCAGGAATTTGCCGATGCCGATTCGGCCATCACTCAGGGAACGTTCAGTCTCCGGGTCGGGAGTCAGACACAGGCCGACATCACCATCGACTCGACCAACAACACCCTGTCCGGTCTCGCCGACGCCATCAACTTTTCCAATGTCGGAATCACCGCCAGTGTCGTTCAGGACGCCAACTCGTCGTTCCGGCTTCTGCTCACGTCTTCCAAAACCGGAACATCGAACGAAATCTCCGTCGTCAATCAGCTGGCAGATTCTGCGGACGGGGCTGTGAAACCTGTCATTGATTTTGACAACCCGGTTCAGGCCACCAGCGACGCCTCTGTCACTTTGGGAAGCGGTCCCGGCGCCCTGACTGTCACCAGCGAATCCAACAGCGTGTCGACTCTGATTTCCGGAGTGACGCTCAACCTGCTCGATGCTGATCCTGTGAAAACAGTGAACGTCACCATCTCCGCAGACACCGAGAAAGCGACGAAGGCCGTCAAGGAATTTGTCAGCGGCTACAACAGCATCCTCGACTTTATCGACAGCCAAACCAAATACGATTCGGAGAAAGACGCCGCTGCGATTCTGCAGGGGGATTACTCCGCCATCAACATCCGGAACCAGCTGCAGAATGTGCTTCAAAGTGTGATTCCGGGAAGTTCCACGAAGGCGAATCGTCTCAGCTCGCTGGGGATCATCACATCAGACACCGGTCGACTCACCGTCAACGAGACCCAGCTGCAGAATGTGGTCAGCGGCAGCGTCAGTGGAGTCACGAACTCGGATCTGCGGCACCTGTTTGCCATCGACGGCAAAGGGACCAACGGCAACGTCAGCTTTCTGTTTGCCAGTGCCAAGACCCGCGAATCGGCTACCCCCTATCAGGTCAAAGTCACGACTGCTGCGGAGCGGGCGACCATCACCGGCGGAACTGCGCTGGCTGCATCGACCGTCATCGACAACTCGAACAACACCTTGCTGCTGAACCTGGATGGAGTGGAAACAAGCGTCACGCTGGCCCACGGGACTTATACACGGGATGAGCTCGCAGATCATGTGGAAGCAGTCATCAATGGAAATTCGGCGTTTGTCGGACGCACGGTTTCCGTCGGAGTGACTGGTTCCAATCAGCTGAACATCACCTCCGACAGCTACGGAACCTCGTCCCGCATCACGGTCTTTGCCAGTTCCGCCACCTCCGCGCTGGGGTACAACGGGGGGGAAAGTGACATCGGCGTGAACGTCGCTGGGCATTTCATCGTGAATGGAAAAGTCGAAGCGGCGAACGGGACCGGTCGCACTCTCACGGGAGCAGAAGGGAACGCCAACACCGACGGACTGCAAGTGCGGGTGACCCTTTCCCCCGGACAGATCATGACAGAACCGGAAGGCTCAATCACGGTCACCCGCGGGGTCGCCTCGCGACTGAATGCACTGATTGACGGTCTGATCGATTCGAAGAATGGCATGTTGACGTCACTGAATAACACCTATTCGGACCAGCTCGCCAGCATTCAGAAATCGATTGACAATCAGCAGAAAATTTTCGACAAGCAGAAGGATCAGCTGACCTCCCGTTTCGCTGCCATGGAGCGTGCGCTGCAGCAGCTCAAGACAACCAGCAGCCTGCTGGGGAGCCAGTTGGCAAGTATCAGCGGAATGGCTTCCTCATCCTGATCGGAACGGCCGTCCCAATCGCTTCGCGGTCTGTTGATTTACGCTCCCAAACGCCTGAACCCGCGAGATCGAAACAGGATCGGGACGATAACAGACGCGTGCGAATCGTGTGCTGATTCGGAATGACGTCGACAGAAGAAGAATTCAGATGACGCCCCAACAAGCCTACCGCCGCAATGCCCAGTCCGGATGGACCCGCATTGAAATGTTGCTGGCGATTTATGACGCCACCATTGCAGCGCTGGATGCCGGGATTGATGTGCTGAATCAGAACAGGCACGACGCCTATCCCGCCATTCGTCTCCGCGCCACGCAACTCTTCATCCTCCTGATTTCAGGAGTGGATCCAGAAGTTTCCGAAGTGGGGGTCAACATCCGCTCGCTTTGCATCTTCTGCCTGGATCAGATCGAAACCCGTGATCCAGCTGCGTGGTCGGACGCACGGAATATCCTGGCGACCGTCCGCGAGGGATTTCAGAGAATCCGCGAAGAAGGAATCCAGCTGGAAGCTCAAGGAGCCATTCCTCAGCTTCCGCAGGCCTCCACTCAAACGTTGCTGCACGTGTAGTACTACGGGTGTGATTTTTCAGAGCACGCTGCGTGAGCAAGTGCATTGAGTCGCATTATGTCACGAATGCACTCGCTCATCATTTATGGAGCTTTTCAAGAAGTCGAACTGCCGTACTGCAGAAGTCGGAAGTCTGCGAACGAAAACGAAATCGTCCTCGTTTCCCGGCGCACCTTCAATGCGAATCCGCAACCGTGGATGGACGATCGGTCTTAAAGCGAATCACCGGGAGGATCACCTCCATGGTCGTTCCCTGCTGAAGTGCGCTCTGGCAGGTGATGGTCCCGCCATGAGCTTGAACCACTGCCTGGCAGATGCTGAGTCCCAGCCCGGTTCCATGAATCGCGAGTGAACGATTCCGTGATCGGTCTGCCCGGAAGAACCGTTCAAAGACCCGGGGAAGATCCTCGGGGGAGATGCCGATTCCATTGTCGCGGATCGTCAACCGGACCGCGTCCTCGGAATCGACCAGGTCGAGATGAATCTCAATCCGGCCTCGTTGCGGTGTGTATTTGATGGCGTTGTCGATCAGGTTGTTGACCACTTGCCTCAAATGCTGGCGATTGCCTGCCACCAGCGGTCGACAGGTCGACTCGAACTGCAGTTCAATATCCTTACTCTCCGCCACACCACGAAACATGTCGGTCGCGCGTGTCACCACCTCCAGCAGCGGGACATCCTCCTGCTGATGCGAAGATCGGCCAGGATCCGTCTCGGTTTCCGAAAGCAGAAGTAGCTGATTGACGAGTGTCTCCAGTGCTGTGGACTGGTCAATCAGGTCCTCCAGCACGAGTGTGTATTCTCCACTCGTCGGATTCCCGTTCAGCGCCACTTCGATCGAGCTGCGAATCGCCGCCAGCGGAGTTCGAAGTTCATGTGCAGCGTTTGCGAGAAAATCCCGTTTGAGCTGCAGGTAGACGGCAATCCGGTCCAGCAGTCCGTTAATGGTCTGTGCAAGTTGATCGAGTTCATCTCCGGTTCCCTGCACCTTGAGACGTTCTTCAAGATGGTTGGGCCGCAAACGCGATGCTGTCTGAATGATGTCTCCGACGGTCCGGGCCGCCCTCCCCGCCAGCCAGTATCCACACAGCGGAGCAATCAGAACCAGTGTCCCCGCAGCGATGAACATGAGCCGGTCGATCAGGGCAATATCCCGATTCACAAAGTCCAGTCGGGCTCCGATTCGAATTTCACGAATCCCCAATTGCCCCGGTTGAATCCGCATTTCGAGAATGCGCAAACGATTGAGTGTGTAAGGAAGCAGGTTCCGGGCAGCTTCCACCGGCTGCAGATCCGCCGGAACATCTTCGCTGGCCCAGAGGAGTTTGTCATGGGCATCGAACAGCTCGGCAAACCATCCGTGCTGCTGGTGCCCGACTGATTTTCGAGCGAGGTCTTCGATGATCTGCGGGAATCCGTCCGCATCCGCATCCTGAATTGCTAAAGAGATTTCGCGAATCTCTTCCAGGAGAATCTGATCCAGTTCGTGAAACAGCGCCCACCGCACCCCTTGTCGCACCCCCAGCAGGAGCACCAGAACGATGATCGCCACGACCAGGGCGTTCCATGCTGCCAGACGGAATCGCAACGTGCGCCAGAGGCGACGAAAGCGAATGGGAAAATCGAGAACGGTACAGATCACGCGAGTCTTATCCTGAAGGAGATTACGCCTGCGATTGTGCGCGATGCACAACCGTCCCCGCAACGGGGAGACATCACCCGCTCGTGGGGGCTTCCCGGGAGAAAAGCTCGGATGGGCAGATAAACCGGAGGAATTCCAATATCATTCCGGGCGCTGACGATCAGCTGAATTTGAAGAAGAGAGAGCAGGCATGTCGAAACCGACGGAACAGATCGACCTGGAAGAACAGTTTTTTCCGACCCCCGAAGCGCTGGCCCAGCGATGGCTGCCGTGGCTGAGACTTCTGCGCGGCTTCCGCATGGCGATTGATGTCCGGCGGATGCTGATCGCGCTGGTCGCAGTCTTTCTCTGGTCAGCCGGTGAATCTTTGATCCCGGCGAGCTCGCAGAACGTCTCTGAGGGTCCCCGCACCGTCTGGCCCTGGGAAGAATCTTCGACAGCCCTGGGATGGGGAACCCTGGATACGCACGTAGCGGATTTCATCTTTTCTCGACCACCGGAATGGATTTCGATCCACCCGTGGATCGCGCCGGTCCAACGCTTCTTTCACCCGATGATTCGCGCTGTTCAGCCCGGATGGGAGATTCTATTTACACGACCAGCCACCACGAAGATGTTGTCGCTGTTGTTGCTTCTGTTCCTGGGGATTTCAATCAGCGCCATCTTCGGCGGAGCGATCTCGCGGATGGCTGCGGTCGATTTCGCCCGGAATGAAGAAATTTCGATCCGTCGAAGTCTGCGGTTTTCTTTCGGCAAATATTTATCCTATCTGGGGGCACCGCTCATTGCCTGTGCGGGGCTTGCTGCTAGCTGGCTGTTCAACTTCTTAGCGGGGTTAGTCGCAAGTGTTCCGGTTGTGGGCGAACCGCTCGTAGCTTTCTTCTGGTGCTTTCCGCTCCTGGCGGGATTCATCATGGCGATGATCCTGCTGGGCATCGGACTCGGCTGGCCGTTGATGATCGCTGCCATCAGCACCGAGGCAAGCGACGCCTTTGATGGACTCAGCCGGGCCTACAGCTACCTTTTGAACCGTCCCTGGTATGCCTTGTTCCTGGCGTTCTGCATGCTCGTCTATGGGACAATCCTGCTGATGTTCGTCCAGGGTATGATCCAACTGACGTTTCAGCTCACCACCGCGTCATTTGAATCGGGATTTTACGGGAATCACGATGCAACACACCGCCAGCTTCCTTCCCAGATTCACGGGCCCCTCGAAAAGCTGACTGATGGCATTTCAAAAAATGCGGAGATGCCCGAAGTGTTCTCCACCCTTCGCACGTTCTGGACGCGCGTCGTGATGTCCATTCCGGCAGCCTTCATCTTCAGCTACTTCTGGACAATGGTGACAATCATTTACTTCCTGCTCCGGAAGCGCGAGGATGCCACGCCGCTCAATGAAGTCTGGATGCCGGAGAGTTCAGGAGGATCAAAGATGCCACTGGTCGGTATCCCCGCAGCGGAGTTGCGAGAGAAAAAAGCAGGCGGCACCGCTTCTCCTCCCGATGAACAATCCACCCCGGAAGCTTAAGACTCTCAAGTGAAGTTCGAGGAACATGCAATGGCCGAAGAGATTTTCGATGTCTGTGACGAACAGGACAACGTCATCGGTCAATCACCCCGTTCAGAAGTCCATGCGAAAAACCTGCTGCATCGCGCGGTTCATCTCTGGATCTGGAATTCCAGCGGGGAACTCCTCCTGCAACTCCGCTCCGAGACAAAAGATCAGTATCCAGGCTGTTATACATCCTCTGCCTCCGGTCATGTTGATGTCGGGGAAGACTACGAAACTGCGGCGGTCCGGGAGCTCTGGGAAGAATTGCAGCTGCGCGGTGATTTGACTCAGGGGACGAAGCTTCCTGCATCAGCTGACACTGCTTTCGAGCACACGATGCTCTACCACCTGCAGACGGATGCTTCCCCGGTTCCCGATCCCTCCGAGATTGCCGAGTTGCACTATTTCTCCACCGCTGCCATCTCGGAAATGCTCGATCGGGACCCCGAGCGATTCACCCCGCCGTTTCGAGTCCTTTTCGCGGACTGGCTGGCACGCTCTGCCGAAATCTGCCGCTGAGAACAACAGGTTAGTGAACACATCTTGTCCTGCTCGCGTGACTTACAGTAACATCTGCCCCCCTGAGGGCCTCGCGACGTGGTCATGGTTCCTGACCGGGGTCTCCTGTTTTGTGCCGGGGTGGTCACGCACCCGATTCATGGAAGAAGAACGGCACCGTGGCATGATCCGCAATTTGACGCGGAATCTGATCTGCTTTTCTGCAGCTGTCGTGCTGCTGTCGCTGATGGTCTGCGCCGGGGAAATTTTTCTGCGAGTCTGGCGACTGCGCTCGCAACTTCAATCCGGTCAAAGCATCACTCAGGTTGAAGAGATTGTCGCCCCCAGCAGCACATCCTGGATTGACGTGAAACCGTTGCTGGACCTGCAGCGGGAGAACGGAACATCCAGCGTCATTCGCATTCAGACCAATGAACATGGTCTGCGCGGCCCCTCTGTCATTGTTCCCAAACCGCGAGGAACTTATCGCGTCCTCTGCATGGGGGGAGACAACGTTTTCGGCTCCGAGATCCCGGAAAAAGAGACTCTTCCCGGGCGCCTGCAGCGGGCTTTGAACATGCAGGCCGGGATGCCGGTGGAAGTCATCAATGCCGGCTGTCCCAATGCTGGACCGTTGATCAATCTCCTGCGATACCGGACACACCTCGCTGCCCTTCAGCCGGATCTGGTCATTCTCTGTCTGAGTGAAGAAGACCTGGGGTTCGACCGCGACGTTCGGGGCGGGCTGCATCTGGATGCCTCAAGAAACCCGGCATATGCCTCTCATCCCGCACTGCGGGGACAAGGGTCCGCGGTGCTGGATGGATTGTGCAACGAGTTTCTGACCATCAACTGGCTCCTCTCATGGGCGGGAGACATGACGGGGATGCAGTCCGGAAACTCGAGGAGAAATACGGTTCCGAGCCGCGAAAACCTGCAACGGGATCTGGCTGCCATTGTTCCGCTTGCAGGACAGATTCACGGCAACTTCGGTCAATTGATGATCTCCATTTCCCCCAGTGCATGGAGTGTGGATCGGGCGAGAAACCTGCCGGACAATACGCAGGCATCGTTTGCGGATGACGTCCGGAAGTTCCTGAGTGAAGTTCATCTCGCGGAACGTGTGGAAGTGCAGGATGGACTGACCGTCTTCTGCCGGGCCCCCGATGCCCGCAAATACTTCTCTCCGGAAACGGGAGGCCTTTCGATTGTCGGGAACGATGTTTATGCACAGCAGATTTCTGCGTTCGTGTTTCGCGCGATCCCCGGACTGGGAGGGACGTCAACCGCATCGCCCGGACAGTCGCCCAACTCGTCGATTGATCCGATCCCGTTCTCAACAGATCAAACGCAACGGCAGCCTGTCCGGACAATCGTCCGCTGAACTGAAACTGGTCACATCCAGATCGCACGTGATTGGGAGTCGATAGCTTGTCTGTCCCGGATGACAGGAACCTGGAATTCGAAGGGGATGAAAGCCCGTTCAAGGTCGTTGTGAGACAACAGAGCTTGTCTCCAGCTGACAGCCAGCCCGTCGACGACGCCGAGCAGGAACTCTCGCTGGACGACATTGAAGCTGCGTACATGCGAGCTCTGGAGACCGCTGAACAGGCCGAATCCTTCGCGTTTTCCGGTCTCGAGTCTGTTGAAACCTCGAGTGAAGAGGACGACCAACTCCCATTCGGGGATGAGCAATCTTCCGAGCAACTCCCTTACGTCGCCCCTGCTCCGGCTCCACCTCAGGATCTGTCTCAGGAAACGTGGACGACCGCTGCCGATGAACCGGTCGTCAGTCCGGAGCAGGTCGTCGAAGCGCTCCTCTTCGTTGGCGGTGCTCCTCTCCCCGTCAAAAAATTTCTGGACATCCTCGGAGGGACACACACGCCCGAGCAGGTGGCGGCAATGCTGGATTCAATCAACCAGAAATATCTGGCTCAGCGGCGCCCCTACGAGGTCCAGATGGTGGAAGGGGGCTATCGGCTGCAATTAAACGCCGAATACGAAGCTGTCCGCAGCCGGGCATATGGTCATGGACCCAAAGAGGTCAAACTCGCTCAGGACGCTTTAGAAGTACTGGCGTTCGTCGCCTACCAGCAGCCCGTCCATCGCGAAAGCCTTGAGGAGACCGGCAAACCGAACGTTGCCGGTCTGATTCGACAGCTCCTGCGGCGCGAGCTGATCTGCGTCGACCGCTCGGACGCCGAGGCTGGTGAACAGTACCGGACAACCGGTCGGTTCCTTGAACTGTTCGGACTCTCTTCCCTGGAAGATCTCCCCCAGGCGGGAACCTTCAATTTCAGATGATCGAGTCGCGTAACCCGGCTCGTCCGTCATTGCGGGATGGCAGGAGGAATGACTGGCACGGGCGGAACGGGTGGAATCGTAGGAGCCCCGGGCGTCACCTCCACATCTTTGCGCGGGGTGACTGCGGGTTGAACTGCCGGAACTCTGAGTGCTGCAAAGTTCGCTTCCAGCGTGCTCAACCGGTTCTGCAGGTCCTCAATCATCCGACCCTGTTCGACCAGACGTTGTCGAATCTCAAGATCACTTCCCAGCAAAACGTCATCTCTGGTGACGGTGTCTGCCGGTAGAACCACTGTGCGGTGCAGCGATTCGTTTCCTCGCCGCACCGTTAAATCAACCTGGGGAATTCCAGATTGACTTTCGATGCCGTTCATTAGATCCGCTGCGGAGGCGACGCGCCGTCCGTTCAGATCGATAATCTCATCTCCGACATGCAGTCCAGCCACGAACGCTGGGCTCTCAGGGAGGATCGCCACGATTTTCGGGACACTTCCGCTCATGCCCAGTTCCCAGCCGATCTGACGGGCAGCCCATCCGGCCCGGTCAATCTTTCGGACCGAGACCGTTGAGGGATTCGAATTGAGCAGTGCCGGGGAAAACGTATTTGGAAGCAGCACTGCTGCTGTCTGATCTTCACCGGCTCGAACAAAGCTGATGACAAACTCTGTTCCAGCTGGAGACTGATGAAATGCCCGAGCGACTCCATCCGCCGTGACCACGTTTTTATCCCCCACCCGTTTCAGGTAATCACCGACACGGATTCCGCTTCGTGAAAAGACGCCTTCCGGATCGACCGAAACAACCTGAACCCCCTGCGGAGTCGTCTCCAGGACAGCGCCGATCGGGACAGGCGGGACAGCATCTTTCACGATGGGAGTCAGTCCCGACTGCTGGTCATTCGTCGCTCTCTCTTCCAGGGTTTCAACCGCATTGGGAAGCGGCGGTGTGGTCGTTTCTCGAGGCATGAGTCTGGGAGGGACAGCGGCCTCGGATGGCTCGCCGGGAACGACGATGATTCTTGTGACGGTGTCCGGTCGATTGGCATCGGTCAGCCAGCGAATTCGCGCCTGAGGAGGCAGATCCTCCAGCGTGGCAGCCTTCCCATCGATCTCGACGATCGTTTCCGGAGCGAGGATCAGCGAGCGGGATGCTTTCCCGTCAGTCACGTCGAGTCGATGCCCGTCCACCCGCACGATTCGTCCGAACACGACGTTCGCCTCAGCCGAGCGGGATTTCAGAATCTCCTCTGGCTGCGCATGGACTCTCGAAGCGGGAACCACACTCAGTAAAGCACTTACGGAAATTGCACTCAGTACGCGTATGAGACGTTTCATTTCGAATCCCCTTCCAGACACCCGCCAGATGTACGGATATTCCTGTCCCGCGTCTGAAAGATCGAAGTTCAGCAAATCAGGTGCCCGACCCCAATTTGGAGCTGTCCACAGCCGTTCGGCAGTTTGTGCCGGATCGATCTTGTCCTATTCTCCAAAATTGACGTAAAGTCCCGCCACGGTGGATTCTGCCCCAGCCTGGATGGCTGAAGAATTCACCATTTCTCCATGTCGACGATTCGATGAGGGCACGGATGCCAATGCAACATTCACAGACTTTGTTCCAGCGACTTCAGACTCGCCGAAAAGCTCTCACACTTTCCTCGGGAATGCTGTCCGGAGTCATCCTGATCTGTGCAATGACACCTGTGAGGCTCATGCTGGGGACGAATCAGGAGGTCGATGCTGCGATGATCCTGACCGCAGCGATCAGCTGCTGGTTGTCGCGCAACTGGTCTCCCGAAACCGAAGATCGGGGACGGTGGTATTGCGGGGCTCTGCCCGCCGCCGCCGCATGGTCGTTGATTCTCCCGAGCCTGCTGGTCCTCTTGCTGAAGTGGACCAGCTACGTCCCTTTGGACACGCTTCAATGGTCACTGGTGGCGTTCGCAACCACCCTGGGGATGACCATGGCCTGCCTGTCTCCAGTCTTCTATGCGGTCAGTATCGCACAATTGACGGCAGGGAGCAGAACTCATTCGACGACCGGCCAATGGCTCGTCGGACTGGGAATTTCGTGCCTGGTGATTCCGACTCTGGTACTTCCATATGCCGGAACCACGATTCTGGGCTGGATCGCGCTCGTGATCAGTGCCATCTGGGTGGCGCTTCGCATCTCTCTCCCGACAGAGGCTACTTCTGACGAGACACCGCTGGCTGCGACTGCCGAACCGGTCGGATGGCTGACGACCCCCGCTGCACTCGCCACGGGCGCTGCACTGGCATTGACGGCCTACATCGCAGGCCAGTTGATTCCCCGAAACCTGATGGCGGATATGGCTCTGCTGGCCGGTCTCGTCGCTGGAATGGGAATCGCCCTCGCACGTCGAGCCTGGCGCCCGACCGCCCGCTTCCGGTTTTCTCCCAGCATCGTTCTTCTGGCTCTGGCTGCCTGGACCGGCCTGATGACAGCGGGTTATCCACTCTGGACGCAGTTCTGCCTGAGAATCAATGCCTGGGTCGATCATGTGGGAATCCTGTTCGCATTGAGAATCGGCTTTCTCATGTTCCTGGCGCTCCCCGCAGGTTTCCTGGTCCGCCGACTCGCGGGCGCTACGGGATCATCAAGTTCCTCTCCTGCGGTTCTGCTGCTGATTGCCATTGGATTTATCACGGCTCGGGCGATCCCCTGTTCCCCCCAGACCATTGCTGCCGGACTGGTGAGCATCGCCATGTGCCTGACCTTTCTGGCCTGGGCGGGAGAACAGTTCCGACTCCCCTCGAAAGCGTGGCAGAAGCTGGGAACAGTGGCTTTGGTTGGCATCGCAGTCACGGGACTGCTCTTCTCCAGGAATCTGGATCCTCGTCAATCGGAGCGTCTGCTCTATTCCGGGTTTGCGCTGGACTCATATCGTCAGGGACTCTCCGCCTCGCAGCTGAACTGGCTGGATGACTCCCGACCCCTGGCCGAATTTGCTTCGCTGACCGATCGGTTCAGTCTGTGGAAGCAGCGCGGGTCGCAGGTCGTGCTGCGTCATAACGGGATGGTCATGGGGCTTCACTCCAGCCGACCGGACATCTGTCCTCATCAGGCAGGAGACCTGCTGCCGGTGCTCCTGCCGCTGACTCTCCATCCCCACCCGGAAAACGTGCTTGTGATGGGAATTCACCCCCCGTCTCTCCTGACGTGCCAGACCTGGCCGCTGCGAAGCGTGCAGAGTGTGGATGGATCCGGAGAAGCTCATCGCATGCTGCAGTGGATGAGAACTCAACCGACACAACTGCTGAACCTGGAACAAGGCCCCGACTTTCGGTTCACACAGGTTGATCCTGTCCGGTCGGTCTACAGCAGTCATCCCACTCGATACGACCTGATTGCCTGTCCAATTACACATCCTTCTGCCACAGGTGCAGCCAGCCAGTTGACGCGGGAGTTCTACACCGGCATTCGCTCACACCTCAGCGAAGACGGCATCTTCTCACAGCGACTTCCCTACTACGACCTCGGGCCGACCGTCATCTGCGAGGTGACTTCCACGCTTCAGCAAGTCTTCGGGGACGTTCGTGTCGTCGAATCCATCCCCGGAGAACTGATCTTTCTGTGCAGCCCACGCAGCCTTCCGAGCATCGACGACTCCTTCGCAGAGCGTTTGAAACTCCCCCAAGTCAGAACGCTTCTGGGGCAGGCCGGCTGGGACTGGTCTCTGATCCTCGGACGAGGAGCCATCGATCACGCCGGACTGAAGGAGATGGTCGCAAAGCACCATCACGTCAATGGGGCGGCTCATAGCTGGCTCACCTACCGACTTCCGATTGAAATCAGCCGATGGGGACGCAAAGCGGATCAGACTCGCGAAATCCTGGCGAAGCACGGCGACGCTCTGCGGGCCTCGCTGGGCGAATCCGCCTGCGGCAAAGAAGTGACCGAACGCCTGGAGGACCTGAATCTCGCCCATCAGATTCAGCGGGACCATCCAAACGATCCCTGGGCTTATCGCGCTGCCCTGAAATCACGGCTGCAGGATCGTCCTCGTGCCACCATTATGCCGGTCAATCATGAACTCAAGCGAGTCATGGATCCGGAAGATCAGCGCCGTAAGGACTATCTCCTTGCGTTAGGCCCCGCTGCAAAAAATCCGCGACCTTCTCCGGAAGCCGTCGCACAGCTCGCTGAATTCGAAGCTCCTTTCGACCCGCTGGTCAGCCTGTTTGTCTACTCTGAAACCGCCCACCTGCTCGGACGTTGCGAACCAGCACAGCCTGCACTCCACCTGCACCATCTGCTCCATACCGTTTACTTTTCGTCCGGATACGATCAGTCGGTCCGAAATGTTTCTGAAGCCCTGCTGCAGCTGTGCAGAAATCCTGAACTCGCCAGCAGTGAACAGGCTCGCTGGGACGAGATGAACAGCCTGATGCAGACACTGGCTCAGCGGTGGCAGCTGCGGATCGGGAGCGGCAAGATCTCGAAATACGAAGTCGTCGATACTGAAGAGAGCCTGCGGGCGGTCGAATCTGCTTTGAAAGAGCTCGAGCGGCACCATCGATCCGCCGGCCTCTCCGACGCCCAGTGGTCGATGCGGAAACAGACCCTCGAACAGGCACTCGTTCGTCCGCTGCAGCAACATCGCAGCCTCCGCGCCCGTGACATTCCACTGGCTCCGGTCGTCCCCAGCGGTGAAACATAAACGGCAGATCCTGAAGGACAGATCGTCGATTCCGCGGAACAGGACGTCAATTTTACGGTTGCCAGTTGAAGCTCGACGCGAGACCGGAAACAATGGGATCTGGTTCCAGGCCTTCCGTCGTCCTAGACCAGTTTGGTCTATCATGTGCAGGCGATTCAGGGTTTTCACCTCGTGAAAGTCCATATTATCGCCTGCGGAACGTAATAGATTATTGGCAAAACCGCTCTAGTGCTCCGCGATGAACACCCGTCCGCGTATTCTGATTATCGAAGACGAAGAGGCGATCGCCAACGGCATTCGCTTCAACTTCGAAGCCGAAGGCTACCAGCCGATCGTGCTGGGAGATGGTCCTTCATCGCTGGCCTATCTCGATGAGCATCCACAGGGGATCGACCTGATTGTGCTCGATCTGATGTTGCCCGGAATGAGCGGATACGAGATCTGCCGGGCCATTCGGGACCGTGACGTGAAGGTTCCCATTCTGGTCCTCAGTGCCCGCACGCTCAGCGAAGACAAGTCGCACGCGTTCGACTGCGGCACCGATCAGTACATGACCAAACCGTTCGCCCTGCCGGAACTCCTCAGCCGGGTCCGGAATCTGCTGCGGCGAAACCATCAGCTAGAGCAGGTCTACGAATCGAGTCAGCGCGATGACTACAAGTTCGACGACGTTCATGTCAATTTCCGGACGTTTGAAGTGACGCGAGGAACCGAACGTAACTCGCTCACCACGATGGAACTGCAGCTGCTGCGATACTTCGTTGAGCACGAAGGGGCCGTTCTCTCGAGAAGCAAGATCCTCAGCGATGTCTGGGATCAGGGAGCCGAAGTGACCTCCCGCACCATCGACAATTTCGTGATGCGACTGCGGAAGTATATCGAGATCGATCCCGGTAACCCCCGACACCTGCTTTCCGTCCGGGGGACAGGCTATCGTTTCGTCGCGGAACCGTAACGTTGCCCGTTTGACGTCAGTACGGAGTCGAAGATGCCCCCCGTCCGCTACCTCGTCGCGATCGTTCTGGCTGCCCTGATTGTGGCAGGTGGCTTCTTCTACGTGGCCTGGGTGCGTCAGAGTTTTCTGGAGTCTGTTCGAGCAGAACTGCGAGCACAGAAGGCGGCCAACAGTCTGCCGCCAGAACTGCAAGACGTCGACATTGAAACGTTCGTTCCCAACAACATGGGGTTTGAAGTTTCGAGCAGCGTGGCAAGGGCGATCATTTTTGCGGATTTCCTCAGCGCCTGCTGGGCCATCTGGGTTCCCTTGGTCTTCACGGTCTGCCTTGGGGGTGTCGCGGTGTTCCACTGGCTGAAGCGAACCCGTTCCTGAATCGCAGTCTTCACGTCATTCAGCGTGTTTCTTCCGCATCTCATCACGCCCTGAAGTCGTCTCGATATCTGGTCGATGACAACTGGTGCTGAACTCCAGTCAGCACCCAGCGAACAGTTCTGTGATAACAGCAACGACATAAGGGAGCGATATGCAATTTCAGGTCTCACCGTTCGTCCTTCCCGGAAAAGTGGCCTTGTTCTGCCCCCGCTTTGATGATGTCTGGCGGAAGCAGGCCGTTCGTTGTGAAGAGGAGGCATTCCTGCAGCGGGAAGTGGCCTCTGTCATGAGCACGGACAGCGGCCACTTTCTGCTTGTTCTGCAGGGGGACGAACTGGCGACAATCCGTGATGTCTGCCGGATTGAGAACTGCGAATTCGTGGGCGTGTTTGACCGCAGCGATATCTCATCAGCGATCACAGAAAGACTCTCACACACCCAGCTTCCTGCAAATCGAAAATCCCTGTTCTGCTAGGATTCCAGTTTGATTTCTTCAGAGCACGCCGCGTGAGCAAGTGCATTGAGTCGCGTCGATTCTCACGACAGTGCGGAGTCGGACGAACGTGCTGGTTGAGTCGGCTGGCCGCTGCGCCGTTCTTCGAAATCCTCGAGCACCATCCCGTCACGGGAACGGATTCGGACGCGGACTCCCATCACCTCACGGGCTTCACGGGCCCGCTCTTTCGCCGGTGCCAGACGCCAGTGCTCGCTCACCTGCCGCCATTCATTCTGGTCCAGCATGTAGACGCCATAAAGAGGAGTGAACTGTTCCGGCATCGTCGGGATCCTCGAGTCAACGAAATGAAAGAGTCTTCCAAGGATGCCCAAACTTAGATTTTCTCCCCTTGACGAAAGAGACTTTCTGCCCGGGAGAGCCAGGATTGCTTGTTTTGGTGATAGGGAAGATTCCCTGCAAGAGATCCACTCGCTCACACGGAAAATGTTTCCGCAATTGCGAAGGTTTTAACTTCACGCCGAATCCCGTTCGCGGGAAACCTGGCGTTCCGGAGACTTTTCACTTCGGAAGACGAAAGAAAGCTCGCCTACAGCGAGGTCCAGTCCAGAATCACCTTCCCGGACTGGCCGGAGTTCATCACCTGGAATCCCTGCTCAAAATCCATCGCCGAATAGCGATGGGTGATGACATTGCGGATGTCGAGGCCTCCCTGGAGCATCACTGTCATCTTGTACCAGGTCTCATACATCTCCCGGCCGTAGATCCCTTTGATCGTCAGCATGTTGAAGATGACAGTATTCCAGTCGATGGCGATCGGCTGTGACGGGATTCCGAGCATGGCGATTTTGCCGCCGTGGCACATGTTCGCCAGCATGTCCTGAAAGGCGGTCGCATTTCCGGACATCTCCAGTCCGACATCGAACCCTTCTTTCATTCCCAGTTCACGCTGCACGTCCGCCACAGATTCCGTCCGGACGTCGACGACACGGGTGGCTCCCATCGATTTCGCCAGATCAAGCCGCCACGGATTCACATCGGTGACGACGACATAGCGTGCGCCCGCATACTGGGCGACAGCGGCCGCCATGCAGCCGATCGGACCCGCGCCGGTAATCAGAACATCTTCCCCCAGCAGGTCGAACGAGAGTGCAGTATGCACTGCATTTCCAAACGGATCGAAAATGGAAGCCACTTCCCGATCGATGTCCGGGGCGTGATGCCAGACATTCGTCTGCGGAATCGAGATCAATTCCGCAAACGCGCCCGGGCGGTTGACTCCAATTCCCATTGTGGCTGCGCACAGATGCCGTCGGCCCGCCAGGCAGTTTCGACAATGCCCACAGACGACATGTCCTTCCCCGCTGACGATCTCGCCCGGGTAGAAGTCATGCACATTCGAGCCGACAGCGACGATTTCCCCGACGAACTCGTGCCCAACGACCATCGGGACGGGAATCGTCTTCTGTGCCCAGGCATCCCAGTTGTAGATGTGCAGGTCCGTTCCGCAGATTCCGGTTTTCTCGACCCGGATCAGGACATCATTGATGCCCACATCCGGTTCGGGAACGTCCTCCATCCATAAGCCGACTTCCGAATGACGCTTGACGAGTGCCTTCATGGACCGGCCTTCCTTGCTTCAGGCTCATCCGGAAATGAACTCAAGTTTGACCGGCTCCGGAATGATGCCGGCCTGATAAGCTTCATTCAACAGACGGGCAACGGCTTCACGGCCACGTTCGCCGAAGTCGATTGTCCAGTCGTTGACGTACATTCCCACGAATTCATCGGCCATGGTGTTGTTCAGGTCACGGCCATACTTGGCAGCGTGCTTCAATGCCTCGTGGCGATGCTCCAGACCGTACTGGATACTTTCCTTCAGAAGCCGGGTGACCTCCCGCATCCCCTCGGGGCCGAGATCTTTGCGGATGGCATTGCCTCCCAGCGGCAACGGCAGTCCGGTCTGTTCCATCCACCATTTTCCGAGATCGACCACCAGGTGCAGACCCTGTGTCATGTAGGTCAGCTGACCTTCGTGAATGATCAGACCGGCATCCGCTTCCCCTCGTTCGACGACGTTCAGAATTTCGTCAAACGGATGGACTACGTAGCGGAATGTTCCGGCATCGCCAGACTGATGCGGTTCGCGCGGGGAGGTCTGCGGCTTCCCTTTCAGACACAGATTCAACGCAAGGAAGGCAGTTGTGAGCGTCCCCGGAACGGCGATCGTTTTGCCTTTAAGATCTTCGATGCTCATCGGCTCACGGGTGACAACCATCGGGCCGTAGTTGTCCCCCATGCTGGCGCCGCAGGCACACAGGGCATAAGACTCCGTCAGGTAGGCATACCCATGCAGGCTGACCGCAGTGAGTTCCAGTTCGGCAGCGAACGCTCGGCGATTCAGCGTTTCGATGTCCTGCAGCTCATGGTGAAACTGATATTCACCGGTGTCGATCTTGTCGTTCGCCAGAGCGTGGAACATGAACGCATCGTCCGGATCGGGACTGTGGCCAACGTAAATCTGCTTCAATTGTTTGCTCATGAAAATCTGATTCTGTCCGACATGCGTATCCCGGACACCTCACGTAAAAGGAAATGTGCAGAACAGATCATCGTGTCTGTTCCGACCACCCGCGAGACATCGCCGGGAAACCGGCCATCAAACGCCCTCATCGGATGCTGCCTTGAAAGGCCACGTTAGTCGTTGGCTCCGTTCCGTTTCAAGCGATCACGCTGATCCGGGCCGTGGAACCTGAAAAAGCAGCCATCCGCCGGACATCCACCGCAGTGGATCGATGGAGTTCACCGCGAAAAGAACGGAAATGAAGCATTTCCTGAATGAATTTCCACCGCGAAGGCGCAAAGGTCGCGGTGGATTGAAATTTCTCAAATTTCTCAGCGCCCTTGGCGCCTTCGCGGCAATAAACCTGCGTGGCCCCCGGAGCTGCAGCAACTGATCCGGTCAGCGAGACAACGCTTCAGTCACTTCCTGTTCCAGATGGGAGCCGTTCAGATGGATGCTTCGGACGGTTCCCTGAGCATCGACAAGCCAGTATTCCGGCACGTTCGTGATCCCGTAATGACGGGCAATCACGTTTCGCGAACCCCGTTTTTCCGGGTCCGAGTAGAACACACTCGTCCAGTTCATTCCGGTCTCCTTCATGAACTGCTCGACAGCGTATTCATCCTTGTCGAGGTTCACACCCACGACTTTCAGTCCTCCCTGTGATCTGGAGACAAGTGACTGAAGTGCTGGAAGATCTTTCCGGAATTCCGCAGAATTCGACGCCCAGAACGCGATGATCAGATTTGTCCCGCGATAGCGGTCGATCGAGGTGAATCCGCCGTCAAAGGTCGATCCGCCGAAGTCCGTCAACGGCTGTCCAGGCAGACGGAGGCGACGAAGCGAACCGGCGACCTGTTCAGAGTAGGGTGAATTCGGCGCAATCTGCTCGATGACAGTCAGGCAGCCTTCAGCATCCTGATCCAGCCCCAGGCGTTCGCACAGTCGGCCGGCGGCAATCAGATTGACCGCTGCCCGGCTGGTTTCCTGCGGGAATCGTTCTGCGAAGAGACGAGCCTGACGGGCGTATGCTTTGGCCCATTCGGGATCGGATTCTGCATGGCGGTCCGCCATGGCATGGGTCAGTTCCACGACGTGTGAGGCTGCGTCAATTGCAGCAAAGGAGGTCGGGTCCCGGGTGAACAGAGCTTCCGCATTTTCGTCCAGCAGATGTCCCTGTTCTTCGTTCCCCGCCAGCGCCAGTTGCAGGCGAGCGTCCGAGAGGTAATGAACAGCACTGTTAAATTGCTGGTTGGCTGCAGCATCCTGATGAGTCTTGCTGATCATCTGCATGGCCAGTTCCACCGTTTTTTCATGACGACGGATCTGTTCCGCAGCGGCCTGCTCCGGGGAGAGTCGAACCTGCTGGAACTGACCGGGCTTGCCCGGGATCGGCTGTCGGACGAGATCGACCGGAGCATTCCGCAGGTGCGCAATCTCCATCAACAACCATTCCGCGGAACCTTTCGGGGGACCAGCGTCCACGGAACTTTGCGAAGAGACGAGTTCGATCTCCGAATCATTCCGCAGGGAACTGCGTCGGGGGCGAGCAGGAAGTTGACTGGGGTCAGTCGGGGTCGGTGTCCATTCCTGCTCCGCCGTTTCGACGGGGGCAGACGTTTCACCGCAGCCGGTCAGGCTGGAGCAGACGCAGGCAATGATGGCTGCGCGGTAAATCGATCGGGAATTCAGGGCAGGGAGGCGCGAGAAAAGAAATTGACGAGTTCCACGCATGACGACGCATTCCTTGCAAAGCCCGGGAGCCGGCTCGCATACCAATGATGCAAAGGTCAGCTACAATCACGTTTCACGACATCCGTATCGCTGACGCAGCGGGGTTTTACGCAATTTCTACAAAATGAAGCAAGATGCGTTCTCTCAAAGCCAGTTTGATGTTGTCTGTCCCGACCCTGGAACCGGCTGCGATCCAATTCTCCTGATCAACTGGCTGGTCCCCGTCGCGTCGAATGTTATTCCGGGAGAACGACTTGCGGAATTACTGACAGGTGGAGTCCTGCTGCACCTCGAGGCGTTGTACGAAGGAGTGCTCGTCGAGCAGTCGATCCCCCCCGGGACGCAGGTGCATCCGGGGGACGTTCTGGGACGCATTCGAAGCCCGGGATGATCACATTCCGCCGAAGCACAGAATCTGCCCGTTGACGGAGTCGGTTCCGATCACCAGGCAGCCTTCAGCCACCGCCGCAGACCCGGTGATCGATTGTTTGGTCGGATGCTTCCAGACCTGCTTGCCGTCCGCGACCTGCAGCCCATAAATGTTTCGGTCTGCCGATCCGAAGTAGACCCGGTCGCCGACGATTACGGGCGAGGAGTCGACCTTGCTCCGGGTCGTAAACTCCCAGCGGAGTTTTCCTGTCTTGCGATCGAGGCAGTAAACACGTTTGTCCCGGCTCCCCAGGATCACCACTTCTTCGGTCACTGCGGGCGAGGACTGCATCTGCTGTTCACGTTCAGGGACGGAGAACTCCCAGAGGATCTTCTTGTTCTTCCAGTCCATGGCATAGACGATTCCATCACCCGTCCCGAAGTACAGGATGTCATCCCGCATCGCGGGAGATGCAATCAGCAGCGAGTTGAGCGGAACTTCCGCAGCCTGCTCCCCTTTCTCAATATCAACGATTCGAAGAATCGGCTGATCGCAACCGGTGGTAAACGTGTACTTCCCAGCCAGACAGGGAGTGGCGTTGACCGGCCCGCGTGTCTCGACTTTCCAGACCGGTTTCCCTGTCTTTGCTTCGAGCGAATACAGGTGGCCATCGTGCGACCCGAAGATCACCCGGTCCTCAACCACCTGCGCACCGCCAACGATCTCCGCCCCCGTTTCAAACGTCCAGGCGCGCTTCCCGGTGATTCGATCAATCGCATGAAACATCCCCTGATCATCACCGATGTAAACATGCTCGGTGTCGATGGCAGCCGGGGCATTGAAGCCGGGAGCAAAGCTGTTGGGTTCGACCATCTCAACGGACTTGTAGGTCCACTTGATCTCTCCGGTCTTCAGTCCGATGCAATGGACATCGCCACTGAGAGTCCCGATAAAGACCTGCCCGGAAGAGATGACCGCTGTCGAGGCTGTCCCGTCGGACGTTTCGAGAGCCCACAGCAGTTTCAGTTCCTCTGGCAACGACGTCTTCGCGATCCCGAGATTGTCCGGGCTGTTGCGAAACGAGGTCCAGCTGTCCGTTTCAGCAGAAGGTTCCGCAGCGAACATCCGCTGTGAAAATTCGTGGCCCGCAATTCCGTTCGAAACGGCAGCGGCCGAGACCTTCAGGAAGTCACGACGGTTCCATGATAAGCGCACTGGTAAATCTCCAGTAAATCATTTTCGTTGACAGGTCGCGGATTGAACTGGGCGGTCCACTGAGCCGCTGCTTCGCTGGCCAGCAGAGGCAACCGGGCTTCATCGACATCGCAGTCTTTGAGAGTCGTCGGCTGGCCACAACGGTCGACCAGACTGATCAGTTTCTCGACGAGTCGCTCAATCGCCTGATCATCATCCGCATCGCAGATTCCCGCAAGTTGAGCGAGCCAGCGATAGTGTCCGTTGCTGCGAGCATCGAGCGAATTGAAGGCAACCACATACGGCAGCAGCGCCCCAATGGCGATGCCATGTACGAGATCGAAATGGGCGGAGAGAGGGTTCGCCAGGGCGTGCGTTGCACCGAGCATGGAGTTCTCGATCGCTGCGCCCGCGAAGTGCGCTCCCTGCTGCATGGCCGCCCGGGCTGGAACGTTTTCCGGCTGCGTCAGTACCTGCGGCAGGGCGGCCGTCAGCAACAGCCACGCCTGCTGGCTGAACATGTGAGATACCGCATTCCCTTTGAGCGTAACAAACGTTTCGAGGGCATGGCTGATGGCATCAATCCCCGTTGCAGCGGTGACATGTCGCGGCATCGTCACCGTCAGGTCCGGGTCGAGAATTGCAATCCGGGCCAGTGCCTTTTTGTCGCCGCACGCCATTTTCATATGTGTCTTCTCATCAGAGATGACTGCATACGACTGGGCTTCGCTGCCGGTTCCAGCCGTGGTCGGAACGGCAATGAACGGGAGCATCGGTCGAGTCGCTTTGCCGGTCCCCTTGTAGTCGATCATCGCCCCTCCGTTGGTCAGGAGGAAGTTGATCCCCTTGGCGCAGTCCATGCTGCTCCCCCCTCCCAGCCCAATGATCAGATCGACCCCCAGGGAGCGGGCGAAGTCGGTGCCGCGATCGATATCGAGCGTTGTGGGATTGGGACGAACTTCATCGAACAGGGAGGTGCGGATCCCGGCTTGCTCCAGCTGATTGAGCGCGGTCTGTTCATGCCCGGCCGATTTGAGCCCCTGGTCCGTCACCAGCAGGGCATGTGTCGCGTGACACGACTGAGCCATTTCCCCCAGGCGGAGCAAAGTTCCCGGGCCGGAGAGGACGCGTGTGCGGGGATCAAAGTCGAAGGTGGGATTCAACATGAGCAATCTGGAGGTCGAGACCAGGTCGGGCGGGAATCTGGAGGATTTCTCAAGTGGAGAAACTCAATCGGTCTGCGTTTCTATGGTATCGGCGAAGTAGGAAGGTCGGATAGAGGACCATGGCAGAAAGTTTGAACCCAGCCAAGCCCCAAAACAACCTTCATCCGTATTTCCCATCGACTCCAGAATTACGACGTTGATCCGCCAGTGTCGCCCCTGGCCGGCATCTGCGCCTATGATTCATCAATAGAACCATCTCCTTTTCGAGTTTTCGCATCGAGACCACTCCATGTCCATCCAAGCTGAGAGAACAGGGACCTTTCCGGTCGGGATTGATCTGGGGACAACCTACTCTTCCCTGGCCTACCTGACGCCTCAGGGACAACCGGTCACGATGCCCAATGCCGAAGGAGAGCTGTCCACTCCGTCAGTCGTCCTCTTTGAAGGAGACGACGTCATTGTCGGGACGGAAGCACTTCGACATTCCGTCGCTTCACCCGAACGTGTCGTGCAGTACGCCAAACGGCATATGGGGGATCCGCACAAATGCTGGGTCATCGACGGCAAGGTTTACCGACCTCGCGACATCTCCTCGCTGATCCTGAAAAAGCTGCTCAAAGATGCCCGCGAACAGCTCGGGACAATCCGGCATGCGGTCATCACCGTCCCCGCGCAGTTCAGCGAACTGCAACGCCGGGATACAGTCGAAGCGGGACTGGCTGCCGGACTGGAACGAGTCGACATCATCCATGAACCGGTGGCTGCAGCTCTGTGTTATGTGCTGGGGGAAGGGATGTGGTTTGCCGAACTGGCGAACGAACAAACAGTTCTTGTTTTCGATCTCGGGGGCGGGACCTTTGATCTCTCACTGGTGAAATACAACAAGAAGGAAGTCCGGGTCCTGGCATCCGGTGGAGACCTGCTGCTGGGGGGACTCGACTGGAATCATGCCCTTGAGACTTACGCCTGCGACGAATTCATCAAGTCATCCATCAGCGATCCCCGTCTGGATCGCGAAAGCATGCAGGCTCTGGCGATTGAAGTCGAACAAACAAAACGCAGCCTGAGCGTCCGCCCCAAGTCTTCGCTACTGGTCCAGCATGATGGTCGTCGAAAGTCCTACAGCATCGATCGGGATCTGTTCGAAGATCTGACCGCTCCCTTGCTGCAGCGGACAGAACAGATCATGCGTGACCTGCTGAAGTCCAACAAACTCGGCTGGGCGAATATCGACGCCATTCTGGCAACCGGCGGTTCTTCCCGCATGCCGATGATTCGCAACATGCTTCAGCGTGTCGGCGGAACCACCCTCAACCAGACGTTGTCACCGGATCAGTCGATCTGTCACGGAGCTGCCTACTACGCAGGGATGCTTCACAGCGGTCAGCGTCTGGAAAAGACGGTTCTCGATCGCCATGCAGTCGGCCGACTCGCCAACTTTAAACAGCAGAGCGTGAGCGGTCGTTCGCTTGGCATTCTCGTCCGGGATATGAAGACCAATGTCCGGCGAGCTCATTATCTTCTTCCAGCCAACACCCCTCTCCCATGTGCATACCGGCAGCGATTCGGCACTGTGATCCCGAATCAGAAGAAGGTGCACCTGCATATCGTGGAAAGCGGAACGTCCCCCGCTGACCCCTGGGTGGAACTCGGTGAATGCATCATCGAAGGACTGCCCGACAAGCTGCCGGTGACATCACCCATCGAAGTGACCATCCGCTACGATGAGCAGGCCCGCGTGCATGTCGAAGCGATCGCAGTCAGCAGCGGCCTGAGTGCCCAGACAACTCTGGTTCGCCCCACACAGACATTATCTGCAGTTGCCCCAGCAGTTCCGCAGCCCATTGCGAATCCATCCGTTCGCAAGACCGCCACTCCAGTTTCACCCCCAAGCGGAAAGGCGGGCGCAGCTGCCCCCCGACTCGCGGCAGCATCTTCGCTGGACGATTCCGAACAGCCGATCCCGCTCTGCAACAACTGTGGGGAAGCACTGAATGTGAAGGGCCAATGCCCTGCCTGCAGCGTTCGACAGCACCGTCCGGGTGCCGCTCCCAGAAAACGGCTCGCCGACCCTCGTCAACGTCCCGTCAAAGCAGGGGAAGATGCTCAGCCCACCGAACGACTGGAAGCTCAACTTCCTCCTCCGCCCAAACCGGCTGCAAAGGCTCGAAAAAAGCCGTAAGGATCTTTCAGCGGTGAGACGAAGTTCGCGTCAACCGAAGTCTCCGAGGATCCAATCAAAACAGGCCATCCTGCGACTGACTGGGTGAGAATCCGCTTGATCTGCTATTCTCCGGCGATGTTCAAGTCAGGATTCAACAGAGGTCAGGGAAGATGATCAGTAAAATTACGGGAACGCTCAGTGCGCTGGATCTGCAGGAAGCCTCCATTGAAGCGGGCCCCTTCGAATATGAGGTCCTCGTTCCCGAATTTGTCCGTCGCCAGCTGCAGCCGAAGATCGGCCAGCAGGTCTCGCTAGTGACGATTCAATACATTGATGGGAATCCTCAAAAGGGTCGACTCACTCCCCGTCTGGTCGGATTCCTGCACCCAGTCGAGCGGGCATTCTTTGAAATGATCTGCCAGGTGGACGGCGTCGGCATCAAGAAGGCCCTGCAGGCGATGGTGAAGCCGGTGCAGGACATCGCGACCGCCATTGAAGAACAGGATGTGCGGACGCTGGCGACCCTTCCGGGAGTCGGTCCTGCTGTGGCGGAACGGATTGTCGCCAAGCTGCGGCGCAAGATGGCCCGTTTCGCGCTGCTCGTCAGAGACAACCTCCCGACAGGCGACAGCTCTTCTCACAGCATTGCCAATGAAGGCTACGAAGCCCTCGTGGCCCTGGGCCACTCCACTGCTGAAGCCCGTCAGAAGATCGAACAGGCTCTGGAATCAAAAACGAAGTTCAAGAGCGTGGAAGAACTGCTTCAACAGATTTATATGCAGCAACGCCCGGGCGGCTGAGAATCGCTGGAGCTTTCGAAATCCGAAAATCGAAGCGTGCACCGCTCAGGGCATCCACGTTGCCAGCGGCAGCACTTTCCAGAGCAAGAGTGCCACCGGGCCGGCGTAGAGGACGCTGTCGAGCATGTCGAGCAGTCCCCCAAAGCCCGGAAACAGGGCTGCCGAGTCCTTGCGTCCCACATCGCGCTTCAGCAGCGATTCACAGACATCACCCACCATCCCGGCAATCCCGATCAGGCAGCCGTAGAGCAGCGAATAGTACCAGACAGGGGCCTGGGATCCCGGCATGAGTACGGGAGTTGCGAACGTCAGCCAGACCCAGCCGGCAAAGGCAGCTCCGAGCATCGCCCCGACTGCTCCTTCCCAGGTCTTCTTCGGACTTAAAATCGGGGCCATCTTGTGACGCCCGAACCGCTTCCCTGCAAAGTACGCCCCGATGTCACCCCCCTTGGCACACATCAACAGCGATCCGATCGCCAGATACCCCGCATCGGCGCCGGCCACCCAGCGCAGCTGGGCAATCATCGCCAGTAACAGGCCGATGTAGCTGACAATCAAGGTTTCAACCGCCAGCGTCTCCGTGCTGGAGCCCGGGGTCCGGAAACGGTACGACTCCACAGCGAACAGCAGCATCATCGCAAAGCAGTACGCCAGTGCCAGCGGTGTCAGATCAAGGTGGCTGGGATATGGCGGCCGCAGATGGGGAAACCAGCTCCCCAGCAAGACCATCGATACGCACAGCGACAGGACCGGAAACTGAATGCGGGGAAAACGCTCCCGCAGAAGTTCGGTCAGTTCCCAGACGCTGCGAACGGCTAGAACGAGCATGAGTCCCAGCAGCCACCACGCAGCTTCCCCCGTATGCGCATCGAAGTAGAAGACGGCAATCAGCAGCGGAATCAGAATTGCGGAGATCGTGACTCGCCAGGCGAGCATGCGGGAAGCTCAATCAGAAACAGAGGAAATCATTCAGGAACACATCAAGATTCACTCTGATGGATCGGACAAAATGACGGAACAGCTGAGACGACGTTCAGGACTGGCCTCGCGCCCTGGTCCGCAGTATGCTGAGTTTTGCGGTCCACTTGAAGCGACCCGGGAAAGTTTCAGGCGTCAGTTCCGATAAAGCCGTCGATATGCCGCTTCGAGTTTGTGTTGTCGCACTGAATGCGTACCCCGTGATCGACCCCCGGATTCCCGGCCCGATCGGGGGAATCGAAACCCGCTCGTGGATGCTCGCACAGGGACTGGCGAACGTCCCGGGAATTGAAGTTTCCTTCGTCGTCCGGCATGCGCAGCCACTTCTGCAGCCTGTTTACCAGGGAATCCCGATCCATCTGCTCCGCGACAGACTCTATGCGAAGCGGGAGTCACTCGCACTGCGACTGCAACGTCGGGCCGGTTTCCCGTGGATCTCGTTGCGGGCTCCGCGGTGGAGCGACGCCACTGATCTGCCGATCATCGCACTGGAGCGAATCTGCAAAGGCCGCCGCAATCCTCTGGCACCGTCCCGATTTTTTGAACAACTCCCTGCCGACATTTTTCTCACTTTCGGCGTACAGGGAAATTCAGCCGCGGTGATTGCCTCCGCACACTCCACAGGCCGCAAGGCTGTCCTTTCGCTCGCGTCCGATGGCGACCTTGATCCACGACTCCTCAGCCAGGATGACTTCGTCGGCGCTTCGGGGGATCCCGCTGCGATTTGCCGATGGATCATCACCCATTCCGACGAAATCCTTTGCCAGACTCCGCGGCAGGTGGAAATTCTGAAATCCTTTCAGCGCGCTGGAGGTCTCCTTCTCAACCCTTTCGATGTCAGTCGCTGGGATGCCGATGCGCTTCAATTGATATCAGAGAAGTACACGGGAGGCCTCAAGCGATATGTCCTCTGGATCGGGCGGGCCGACCCGGTCTACAAGCAGCCGCTCAAGTTCGTTGAACTGGCGCAGGCCTGTCCTGAAGTCGACTTCCTGATGATCTTGAATCCCCGGGATGATGAGGTCGAACGGGAAGTCCGCTCAACGGCTCCTTCGAATGTCCGCGTTGTTGAACGGGTTCCCTATGGAGATATGGCGGGCGTCCTGCAGCGGGCTGCCGTGCTGGTCAACACCTCATCGCAGGAAGGGTTCCCGAACACGTTTCTTCAGGCTGCTGCAAGTGGGGTTCCGATTGCATCCTTGAATGTCGAGCCCGATTTTCTGAACACTGCCAGAGCGGGCTTCTGCGCCGAAGGCGATCTGTCTGCATTAGCTGAGTATGTGCAAGAGTGCTGGACCGGAAATCCGGGTTCGTTTGATGCAAACTCTGCCCGGGATTTCGTGGTCACCCAGCACTCTCTTGAGCACGTTTCGCACAGGCTGGCGGAAGTTCTTCAGACGGTCGCGGAGAAGCCTGCAACGTGAAGTTTGTTTTGTGCCGAATCTTCGGAAGAATTTCTCTTGATCAGGCTCAGAAGCGGAATTTCTGCGTGCGGGTCGAAATTCCTGTTGCAAACTAGAGGATCAGAAGTTGAGTCCTGCGTGAGTCAAGTATCGTCAGGGGAATGATTGTGCGCCAGTTCTGGATTGCCCTGTTTTTGGTTGGTCTCACTGCCAGCAACACCGCCCACGCACAGGAAGCACTCCCCAGGAGTACGCTCCCCCTTTCGAAAATTCTGCACTCGCTTGAGCAGCGAAAAATCCACCTCATCAAGGCGACCAGAGATAACCAGCAATGGGTCGTCGATGGAATCGCTGAGAAGGAAAGCCTCCGGTTTCATTTGAATGTGACTTCCGGGGGCATCATGAAGAAGGAATCCATCCCGGATCTCGAACCGGTGGAATCGAAACTGCCCATGTCCAAGATTGTGCAACGAATGGAACAGGCCAGTCCCCGGGCCATTCACAGCGTCCATTTTTCCGGGGAGAACTGGGTCATCTCCATGAAGCGGGGAGATGTTATCACCGAAGTCTTTCTGGACCCCAGTAACGGTCACCTCGTTGTACCTGAAAAGAAGTGACCCGGATGCCGTTTGTGGTTCATCTTTGATTTAAAACCAACGTCTAAAACTCTCTGACCACTTCACCGTCCGCGATAGCCCCCAGCCTTTGCCATGTCAGGAGATGGACGTGATCGCCGATGACGCGACACGATCCATCGGCGAATAAGACATTCACTCCGCCGGTATGACGACTGCGGGCGGTCCAGACCCCGCGGGCGTCGCTCCCCTGACAGGTCGCGCATTCATAGCAGTCCGGATTCTTTGAGTTCGGTGGATTCAGCGTGTTAAACGCCGTCTGCCCGGGCATGCCGTTGATCCAGTAGTGATACGCGTGCCCGTAGTGGTTCGCGCTGTTCGCACTGCATGTGGAGCCGTAACTGTTGAGGTTCTCTGCAGAGGCAAACGTGTTGGGAAATCCGGACGGTATCGATACACCCCGAACCAGTTCTCCCAGCCGGTACGTCGTTGTGTCTCCATCTCCCATCAGTGTTTCGGAAGCTGCGACGATATTGGACAGACCGTCGCTCAGATCGCGGAACGAGTTCGTCCGACGCATATTGAACATCCCGATCTGGTCCTGAACGTCAATCGGACTCCCCGCCGGATCCCCCCCGACCTTCGCCTGGGTCGGATCCGGCGCGATCACCATCAGCGAGGGTCCGCCACTGACAGCGTAATTATTGATCGATCCGTTTCGCTTTTTCCCCGTGTCCGAAGGGCAGATGAACGTGGGGACCAGCGTCTTCCGGGCAGACTCATTCGAAAGGTTAGTGTAGATCGTATCGAAATCGATACTTCGGAAGAGTGGTCCCTGATCCAGATACGGCAGCAACATGCTATGGGCGCTGAAACCCTGCCATCCTGTCTTATAACGTGACGAAGTCCCTCGTCCCTCGTAGCTGATCCTGGGGAAGACGCGGTGGGCTTCCGCATATTGATGCAGCGCCAACCCCAAGTGTTTGAGGTTGTTGCGACATTGCATCCGCCGGGCGGACTCGCGAGCCATTTGAACCGCCGGCAGGAGCAACGCAACCAGGAGTGCGATGATCGCAATGACCACCAGCAATTCGATCAGCGTGAATCCGTGCCGCTGGGCCCGCGACATGATCGGCTCCTGGCCGGATGAGGGGAATTTTTCCGTTTGTAGCAAGAGACGGCAGCGAATGCGGTGAAATTACTCACCATGCGCGACTTTCACTTTATAACATCGTCAAAATCCCGGAAACAAGCCCAGGATTCCATTGGCCCATCCGGAAGTCGTTACAAAGCCTGAAGTAACGAAACCCATCCCCCAGCTCAACGTCCAATTCGACAGCTGTTCTCACCCCGCAAGGCACCCCGCGTTTACCGCCAAATTCATGCTGCGATTATGACAGGTGAATCAATTCTGCTGGATGCGCGTAGAGTTCTGGATAGATCGGTCCGGGACCGGGGGCCGGGGTTCAAGGAAGTCTCCTTTTCAATTCGATACTTCCGTCACGTCGGAGTGTTCCGACCGAATCGGGATGACAGCCGGGTGGTGTCGGCGGGCAGAATCTGCTCCGCAGTCCGTCTGTCGGACGGGCGAGCAGGAAGAGGTTCGCCTTTCCATCCCGCAGTCATGGTTGGGAATTTGCAGCGGAGAGCCGGAAATGCGATCGAGTATCGCCAAGCCCATTCAGGCTTTGAGTTACGCCCTTCTCCTGTCCTGGACAACACTGGCGTGCGCTCAGGATGAAATCCCCGCTGCTCCTCCCAAAGACGATCCGCTCGTCGTGAAGCCGACGACCATCGAGGGGAAATTCGCTGCGGCGCTGTTCATGCTGAAAATTGCCCGCCCCGATCTGGCCCGGTATTACCTCGAGCAGACCCTCGCGGACAATCCGACCGATGCGGACATGCTGGAGCTTCGAAAAATCCACGGCACCGGTGTCTTTCTCCAACTGACAGCCAAGGACGAACTCAATCCGCCAGCGACGGAACTTCTGAACCGGATGAACCTGGCCATCCAGGCCGCTGTCGCGGAACCCGGATATGCAGACGCTCTGCTGGACAAGCTGAGTGGCAGCCCCCGCGATCGTGTTGAAGCACTCGCGGAGCTGCGACATCTGGGGCCGTACGCGGTCCCCCCGATTATCAAGCGACTGGCTGGAAACGCGCATGACGACAGCGAAATTCTTGCTGTCACACTGGCTCGACTCGGGGCGAACGCAGCGGCTCCTCTCATCGGTGCACTGACATCTCCCGACCCGGAAGTGCGCGCGATCGCAGCCCGCGTCCTGGGCCAGGTTGGTGCCACACAGGATGCCATCTGGTTATGGGGACCGGCTTTCATCCCCGATGAGCCCGCAGGTTCGCAACTCGCAGCCCGCGAAGCACTGGCCCGCTTGAAATACGGCGACGAGAAGGCCGTCGGAAAGATCACAGGAGAAGGAGCGGCCCGCAACCTGCTGACTGTCGCAACGCAGCATCTTAACGGCACGTACAAATGGCCTGAGCGCTATGACGATGTCGAACAGATCCCCGTCTGGACCTGGGACGAAACGGAGCAGACGGTCGTTGAACATGTCGTCTCGCGGACACAGGCCTCCATCTTTGATGCCGAGCGACTGGCCCGGGAAGCCACCCAGCTCTCGCCGGAACTTCAACAGGGCCCCGTCGTCTTGCTGGCCAGTCTGCTCTGCCGGGCTGTCGAACAGAACGAGTGGGAGACCCCTCTCCCCAACACCAGCGGTGGGCCAATCGACCTCGCGATTGCCTGCGGACCAGATCTCTGCGAGCAGGTCCTGCGATTCTCGCTTGATCAGAAAGTCCCCGCTGCTGCTCTGGGAAGTCTGCAGGCACTGGCGTCCAACGGGTCCGTGGATTACCTCTCCACAGCCTCCCCGCACGGAGCAGTCATCGCAGCTCTGGATGCTCCGGAGTCACGGGTGCAGTTCGCAGCTGCGGTGACCATTCTTCACTGGGAACCGACGGTCAGTTTTCGCGGGTCACGGCGGGTCGTCGAGATTCTCGCCCGGGCACTGAATTCGGATCAGGCCGCGGCCAGTGTTGTCATGGACCCGAATGAAGTCCGTGCCAACGAGACCGCGAGCCTCTTCACGGAACTCGGTTTCACCGCCACTCCGACTTCGTCCGGAAAGGCGGGGTTCCAGATCGCTTCCAATCAGGGAAACATCGAACTGGCTGTCGTGCACCCGAACGTGCTGCACTGGGAACTCTCGGAGACACTTGCCAACCTGAGAGCCGATTCAAGGACCGCTTCCATTCCTGTGATCATCTATGGTCCCGCTTCGCTTCACGGCAAGTATGAAACCGTTTCACACGAGTACCGCAATGTTGCGTACCTGGATGAAGGAAATGTGCCGGTCGACATCAGCAAGAATCTGCGACCGCTGCTGGCACAACTCTCGCCGCCGCTGATGTCTTCTGAACAGCGGGGACGCCAGATGGCCGAAGCTTCGTTCTGGCTCCGGCGGATTGCCATTCGCAACGTCTCGAAGGTCTTCGATCTGACGCCCGCTCAGGAAGCACTCGCGAAAGCCATCACCAAGCCGGAACTCGCTGAAGATGCCCTTGTCAGCCTGGGGGCCATCGGAACGTCGCTGTCCCAGAAGACACTCTTCATGACAGCGACAGCCCCGGCACTGCCGCTGGAAGTTCGGACCCTGGCCGCATCTCAACTGGCATTCCATATCCAGCACTTTGGCGCACTGCTGACTCCCGATGAATCGGGGACCCTGAAGTCGGCCTACGAAAATGAAACCGATGCGAACCTGAGAACAGCGTTCGCCAGCGTGATTGGATCATTGAAGCCCGCTGCGCCTGCGGTTCGACTGGAGCTTCTTCGATATCCAGCGTCACCAGCTCCGGTGGGCAGTTCTGCGCAGCAGTAAGAGAGATGAAACGCAGAGAGCGCGGAGAACGCAGAGAAATTTACAAGGGAATCGGCGCTACCAACCTTCGCGAGAAACGAATAGAGAGGGTGATCATCAAATCTCCCTCTCCGAATCTTCTCCGCGAACTCTGCGCTCTCTGCGTTTCAAAATCGTTTCATTGAGCTACGCGGCAGATCGCAGCTGCAGTTCTTCCGCTTTGACGGAAACGATGGCAATGCCCAGCTTGTCTGCGAGTCGGACGACTTCCTCTTCATCCAGAAGAATGGTCATCCCGGTTTCAATCGCCAGTACGCGGGCACCGGCTTCCCGCATGGTCTGAATCGTCTGGACGCCCACGGTCGGCACGTCGAAACGCATATCCTGCAGCGGCTTGGCGACCTTCACAACGGTCATCCCGCCGCGACGGCAGAGTGTCCCCGCGCGGCGAATGCATTCGTCGGTCCCTTCGATCGCTTCCACAGCGATGACCGCTGTATCATTCACCACAATCGTTTGACCGATATCCAGGCGGCCCATTTCCTTGGCCATCTCCCAGCCGAAACGAATATCTTTCCATTGCGAGGGGGTGGGATGACGTCGAGTCAGGAATCCGTGTTTCACGAGAATCTCCGGGCAAAAATCCAACGCGGAACGAAAGTGCACTCCGTCCCGTTCGAATTCGCGAATCACCGCGAGCAACAAGGTGTCGTCTTTTTTGTTTTCGGTGCAGTACCGAAACCACATATGCAGAGTTCTGAAGTCAGGCAGCATCTTCCAGAACAGGAAGGGATCGAAAAGGACCTTCTTCTCGATCTTTCCCGCCATGACAGCGTTGAGGACATCCCGACGTTTGAAATAGCGGATCGCCTTTCCGATCCGTCCCAGCGGGACCGATCGATAGTGATCGCAGATGTCGATCAGCTCGGGGGAGGCCATCCCGTCAATCCCCTGGCACTGCACGGAGAAACCCATGCGCTGTGCTGCCTGGGCAAAGACAACGGGAAATCGTCCCCAGCCTGCCAGCAGACCGACACGGTCACCGGGGCGCGGCTGAATCGGGAGTAGGCGTTCTCGATAGGAATCCGACATGATGAGTTTTCAGGGCCGTACACCAAGGCTGACTGTGGCAGGAAATTTCGTCTGTTCGCGAGCGGAACGGGGTTTTGAATCAAACCAGCTTCAGGCGGCGGAACGCCCCCGGACTGGTTCGGTGAGAGCTGCGAGTTGTGACTGAAGCTCAGCGATTTGAGCGGTCAGTTGCTGAACCTGCTTGCGCAGTTCGGGAATCTTGCGAATGTTGAGATGGTTCTTCAACGCGTCTTTCTCTGGGATGGCGGGGATATCGTGATAGGTGCCGGCGTCGGGAATATCTCCCATCACGCCAGCTTTCCCCCCTAGCTTGACCTGCGTACCGATGTAGCAGTGGTCGGCGATCCCCACCTGTCCGCCCATCTGGACGTAGTCGCCGGTAATCACGGAGCCGGCCAGACCGACCTGTGAAGCAAAGACATTGTGTTTTCCGACCCGGCAGTTGTGGGCAATCATGACCTGGTTATCGATCTTGGTCCCTTGCCCGACGATGGTGGCTTCAATCATGCCGCGATCGATCGTGGCGCAGGCGCCCACCTCGACGTCATCCTCCAGGATGACCGTGCCGGTATGTGGAATCTTGTCGAAGGCCCCTTTGACGAATCGATATCCGAATCCGTCGGCACCAATGACCGAGTTCGCCTGAATGATGACTCTGTTTTTCAGAATGATGTCCGGGTAGAGAACCGTATGGGCATCGATGACGCAGTCGTCTCCGATCCGGCATCCTTCTCCGATTATCGCTCCGGGGCCGATCTGGCAGCGGTCTCCCATGACCACTCCCGCACCGATGATCGCGCCGGGAAACACGTTGCAATCTGTGCCGAATTTCGCGCTGGGATGAACGAGGGCCTGATTGGAAATTCCGATGTTCGACCGGGATCGCTGCGGGCGGAACAGGAGCATGGCTGCGATGAATGCCCATTGTGGATCTCGAACCACAATTAATGGAGTCGGGCAGTCACTCAGGGCGGATGCGAGGTCGGAATTGACGAGGATCGCACCCGCTTCGCTGCGCTGAACCTGCGCGAGCTGTTTACGGGATTCCGCATAGGTCAGATGTTCCCGGCCGGCCGACGGCAGGGGAGCGACATCTGAAAGCCGAACGTCGCGGGGTCCTTGGACAATACCGTCGACGCAAGCTGCTAAGTCCTGAACTGAAAAGGACATCCACCACATCCTTGTGTGTAAGAATTCCATCATGGAACACTGTCATTCTGCCTTCTACTGAAAACCGTCCGGTTCCGCAACATCTTTTCGGCCGGCCGGGGGCGCAGGTCGGGGTGAATAGGCAGAAATTGCAGGTCGGAACTTCCCGGTTTCATCCCGAAAATCACGCTCAGGCGGACTTTCTGACGTAGGTTTCTCCGACCCGGCCCCTGGTCCAAGCGACCGGCCGGTCTCCGCATTCACGGTCCTGGGCCCACTGACCTCCGGCATTCCTTCGTCGATTGCTCGCATGTTCGAACACCTGGCTATTCCTGCGCGTCCGCCCGTTTCCGGTTCCCGCCGTCTCGTTCTTCCCAACGGACTGCGGGTGAACCTGAGAACGCTGGCCGATGTCGATGAGCGTTTCCGAAGGGCCTGGCGGGAGCTCGAGGCCGATTCCAGTACCCAGAACCCTTTCTCTTCTGCAGACTATGTCATGGCCGCTGCCCGGTATCTCCCGGAAGTGGCTCCCCTTCTGATTCTGACGGTGGAAGAGCGAGGGGAACTGCTCGGGCTCGGCATTTTTGAAAACAGCAATGGCGATCGTCGACTGCCGGTCAAGCACCTGAGAGCCTGGCAGACCCCGCATACCTATTTTGATGTCCCCTTACTCCGCTCCGGCAGAGAAGTTCGCACCATGGAACGGATCTGGAGCTACTTCCTTCACAGCCGACATGACTGGCACGGAGTCGAATTCCCCCGTTTCCCGAATCAGATTCCCCTCACCCGGGTCTTTACTGAAACGTCCGAGGCAGCCGGGATCGTCTGTCACAAAGGGACATGCTGGGAACGGGCATCTCTTCTTACAAACGACTGCGATTCCGGCAGCATTCTGCAGCATCTCTCCGTCAAACGCTCCAAAAGTCTCCGGCGCGGCTGGCGGGAGCTCGAGAAAGCCGGGACAGTCGAATTCGAAATCCAGCAGGACCCCGATCTCATTCCCCAGTGCGCTGAAGAATTGATGAAGCTGGAAAGTCTCGGCTGGAAGTCCGATGTGGGGACCGCACTGGCCTCGCACGCTGCCCATCAACGGTTCTTCCGTGAGATGGTGGGAAATCTCAATGAACAGAATCGCATCTTCGTCAGCCGACTGCTTGTGAATCGTGAAGCGGTCGCGAGCGTCGTCCATCTGCAGGCTGGCGACGTTGCTTATGCCTTCAAGCTGGGGTGGAATCCAGCCGCGGAACGGGGCTGCCCAGGGTTTCAGTTGAAGCTTCAAACCGCTCTGCTGGCTCAGGAAAAACTTCCCGGCATTCGTATGATCGACAGCTGTTCGAGCCCGGGATCCTTCATCGAGCACATCTGGCCTCATCGCAGATCCTTCTGCAATCGACTCTATCTCACCAGTCCTGTCGGGAATCTGGCAGCCACGATGGTGAATGGACTCCGCTGGGTCCGGAACAATGCCTGTGCTGTGACTCGGCATTTCACCAAGGGACCGGATCAGGAGGAGTGCGGGCGGGAATCCGGAGAGAGGGTCTGAAGCGTTGAAGAGTTCAGCTCCGTCCATCGAACTGCGCCTCGACCGCCACTGTCTGCCACTGGATGGTGTTCGGGGAATCGCTGTCCTGCTGGTCCTCTGCTATGACTGCCTGAAGCTGGCACCGTCCGCAGATGGATTGACGTTTGCGGCCCGGCGGCTGGCAGCGTCCGGCTGGGTGGGTGTCGATCTCTTTTTTGTCCTGTCCGGATTTCTGATTACCGGCGTGCTGCTGGAGACACGCGGACTACCAGGCTACTGGAAGAGCTTCTTCCTGCGCCGATCCGTCCGTATCTTTCCTCTATACTATGCCACGTTATTTACGGTCTTCTGTCTGGTTCCCCTGGGACTCTGGCTCGAGCGGGCTCCGGAATCGGTCATCGCTCCGTTTGATGCTGTCCGCAAAGATCAACTCTGGTACTGGCTGTACGCGCAGAACTGGCTATTCGCCTGGCGACAGGCCTGGCCGGACGGGGTGCCGATCAAGCATTTCTGGTCCCTGGCGATCGAAGAACAGTTCTATCTCGTCTGGCCGCTCGTGGTGGCCTGGACCACGCGAAGACAGCTGGCATGGGTCTGCGTCTCGCTGAGCGTACTGGCCCTGTCGACCCGGGTCTGTCTGCTGACGCATGGAACGCCCCCCATGGTGGTGTTCGTCATGACGATTACTCGACTGGACGGCCTGTGCATGGGAGCCCTGCTGGCGATCGCACTGCGGAATGTCCGCCTGCAGCCGCTCGCAATCCGCTGGCTGCCGGGCCTGGCGGTCGGTGCAATGGCCGGACTTGCCTGCCTGGACCTCGTCTGGCCTGTCCTCCGGAGCGAAAGCTTTGCCGCTTATTCTTTCGGACATCTGTTCACCGCCATGGCGTTTGCCGCGTTGGTGGGAGGAGCCCAATGTGCCCCCCAGCAGCATGTGCTGGCACGCGTGCTCTCGTGGAGTTTTCTGGGGATGCTCGGAAAGTACAGCTACGCCATTTATGTCTTTCACAAATTCGTTTATCTGGGAGTGATGCAGTTCGACTGGTCTGCAATCCCGGAGTCGATGCGCGGCTGGGGGATCTTCGGGTGCACACTCGCACTTTCGTTATTGGCAGCTCAGATCAGCTGGGTCCTGCTGGAACGTCCCTGCCTGTCACTGAAGAAATATTTCCCTCGACCGGATGCTCCGGAACCGGACGCACAGACGTCGAACAGGGGCAATCAAACTGAAGTGACGGAGCGCTCGCGAGTCCTGATTTGACGCTCTGTATGACCGGGAGACGGACGTCTCACGCTTGCCGGGTGAATCACCTGCTTCTCCAATTCTTGAATCTTTTACCAAACCGGTTCCAAGATTTTCAAAAATAGATTGAAGCCGCATTGACACTTCGCGGCCACTGGCGATATCAAACCGCCTCCTCTCTCAAACCCTTCCAAAACTCAATCCTGACCAGCCAGTCCTCACTTCCACGCAGACACGGCCTCACCGTGTTTCGCATCCGGATCGCTGTCTGTTCAGGGGCGAACCACACAACTTTTCTTCTCACTTCCAAGTCTCAATCACCCCGCTGAACACGCCGTTTTCCGTGAATGATCTTCTCAAATCATTCGCGAAGCGGAGATCGGTGCGTTCAGCCCCGGCAGGAATCCCATGTCCTCTACATCCCCCGCAACGATCCGTCCTCACGGAAAGGTTGTCGCCTGTGCCAAAAGCGAGGCGTCGAGACAACATCTGGAATTGGCGATTCGCCGCGCCGGTTACGATTGCGTTTCCGTCGCGTCGCTCACCGAAGCACGCGTGCTGGTGATGAACGATCTCATCGCCGCAGCGGTGATCGACGAGCCTGAGTCGGTCACGGATGTGGAAGCCCTCGACGCCGAAGCACGACGGGGCGAACGACCGACACAGTTCATCCTGCTCCCTTCCATCGGGCAGCGACTCACCGCTCCCCGCAGTGCTTCCTGTGAAGTGCTCGATCCACCGCTGACTCCGGAACGGATCGGACGGGCTCTCTTCTCCGCCGTCGCCCGCGCCCAGCTCATCACCGAAAACATTCAGCTTCGACAGAAGCTCGAAGGCCGTATGTTCGACGGACTCGTCGGCGTCAGCGAAGCGACTCGCGAACTCCGCTCCGCAATTCACGCTGCTGCCGAACATGACCTTCCGGTGCTCGTCTCCGGCGAATCCGGCTGCGGCAAGAGCGAAGTCGCCCGTGCCATCCACCTGACCCGATCAGGTCCGGGGCAACCACTGCTGACCGTTCGCTGCAGCCTGCTGACTTCCTCGGTTGTCGAGCGGGAGCTCTTCGGTGATGAGAACGCTGAAGGTCGCTTCGCAGCTGCAGCCACGGGAACGCTGGTCTTCGAAGAAATCGAAGCACTCACCATCGCACAGCAGCATCAGCTGGCCGAAATCATCCTCAACAGTGCTTTCCCGCACGCTGGCAACTATGTCCCGCTGCGAGCCCGCATCATCGCGACCACTTCCGCGAATCTGCGTGAACTCTGCCAGCAGGAAAAGTTCTCTCCTCAGCTGCTGCGAATTCTCGATCGCAACACCGTCGTCGTCAAAGCCCTGCGACATCGCATGGAAGACCTGCCGGTGCTGGCCGAACACTTCCTCCAGCAGTGCTCTGTCAAAGAAGGTCAGTCGATCCGCCGACTCTCCGAAGCAGCCTTGCAGAGACTGCTCAGCTACAGCTGGCCCGGCAATGCCCGTGAACTGGAAAACGTGATCGCCCGCTGCTGCTCGCTGAACACGACTCCGGAACTGACAGCAGAAGAAATTGAACCCTGGCTCGAGCAGAACAATGAATCGACCGAGCTGCCCGGCCTGACGCTGCGTGAAATGGAACGCAAGCTGATCGAAGCCACCTTCACTCGCTTCGGCGGGAACCGTGAACTGACCGCCAAGGCCCTGCAGATCGGAATTCGAACCCTGTCCGGCAAGCTCCGCGAATACGGCTACCCACCACGTGGGGGCCCGGGTTCCAACCGCGTTCAGGAGCGCGCAGCCTGATCGGCTCCGCGCCTGACAACCTGTGATCGCTCACGAAGCCGCTCCCACCCGGAGCGGCTTCTTTCATTTCCCCGGCAAGCAGCGGTAGACTGAATCTTCCCAGCGTGCTGCGGAGCGAGAGTCACTCTCACCAAAGAGCGGCGTTCCAGCAGCGATCAACACAGCTTTCGAACGACAACGATTCCTGAATCGCCGCCACACTCCCCTGAGACAGGGTCGAACTGTGCCCGAACTCCCGGACATCACGATCTATCTCGAAGCGCTGGAAGAGCGGCTGCAGGGACAGGTGTTGAACAGAGTCACGATCAGCAGCCCGTTCCTGCTGCGGACGTTCGATCCTCCGCTGGAAGAGACTTTTCAACATCGCGTCATCGAGTTACGGAGACTGGGCAAACGAATTGCCATCGGTTTGGAGAACGACCTGTGGCTGGTCCTGCATCTCATGATCGCAGGCAGACTGCAGTGGAAAGAACTTGGCGGCAAGCCCGGCGGCAGGAACAGTCTGGCGACATTCGACTTCACTAGCGGAACGCTCCTTCTGACGGAGGCGGGTTCAAAGAAACGGGCCTCGCTGCACGTCGTCAAATCGGATGATCTCCTGCAGCATGATCCCGGCGGGATCGACATCATGACCGCCTCGCTGGAGGAATTCACACAGTCATTGACGTTGACTAACCGGACGCTGAAACGGCAGTTGACCAATCCGATGCTGTTCAGTGGAATCGGAAATGCTTACTCCGATGAGATCCTTCATCGGGCGGGACTCTCTCCCATTCAGCAGACACAAAAGCTCAGCCAGCCGCAGGTCATCCGCCTGTGGGAATCAACCAGAGCCGTCATGGAAGAATGGATCGAGCGTCTTCGTCGAGCCCGCAAAGGAAAGTTCCCGACGAAGGTGACTGCCTTTCATCCTGAGATGGCGGTGCATGGCAAGTATGGGCAGCCGTGCCCGGTCTGCGGTTCCCCGGTGCAGCGCATTGTCTATGCAGAAAACGAAACCAACTACTGCGCGACGTGCCAGACCGGGGGAAACGTTCTCGCGGATCGGTCGCTGTCCCGGTTGCTGAAAGACGACTGGCCCCGCCGAATTGAAGACTGGGAGTGATGACAGTCAAGAGTCTCGAGACGAGGGTCCAGAGCATCACGTACCGGACGCTCACTTTGACCTTGCACGTCCTCGACTTTGTTGTGCCCGCGGAGTAGCATCACATACGCCGCAGCTGATATGTCCCGCCTGACTTCCACTCCTGGAGACCGCTTCATGTCCGCACCGCTGAACCCGTCGCGTCGCGATTTCCTGACCACCGCTGCTGTCTCCACGGTCGCTGCCTGGGGAGCATCCATCATTCCTGCTCGCGCCCTCGGACGGGAAGGGACGACAGCTCCCAGCGAAAAAATCACACTGGGAATCATCGGCATCGGACCTCGCTGTAAGTACGACCTCACGTCGATCCTTCCTTTCGAAGATGTGCAGTGCGTCGCCATCGCCGATGTGCAGGCCAGCCGCCGTGATGCCGGCAAGGCGATGGTAGATGGCCATTACAAGAACAGCGACTGCGTTCTGTACCGGGACTTCCGCGAACTGCTGGACCGGAAGGATATTGATGCTGTGCTCGTGGCGACCGGCGATCGCTGGCACGCAGCCGCTTCCATTCTTGCAGCTGAAGCCGGAAAGGATGTCTACAGCGAAAAGCCTTGCGGCATCACCATCGATGCCTGCCAACAGCTGGCCGATACGATGCATCGCGAGAAGCGAGTCTTCCAGGCGGGAACACAACGCCGGAGCGTGGCCAACTATCAGAAGGTCGTGGAACTCGCACAGACCGGGAAGCTCGGAAAGCTCAAGACGTTGCATGCTTCGGTCTACATCCCGACCCTCGACAACTCCTGGCTCCCCGCGGAGCCGACACCAGCGATTGAAACAGTGGACTGGAATCTCTGGCTCGGCCCCGCAGCCTGGCGTCCCTTCAATCAGAAGTACGTCGACGGCGGTTGGCGAGGGCAATGGGACTTCGACTCCGGTGCTCGACTGCTCGACTGGGGGGCTCATACCGTCGACCTGTGCCAGTGGGCCAACCAGGCGGATGAGACGATGCCGCTGGAATACGAACCCACAGAGAAGAACATCGTCTGTACGTATGCCAACGGTGTGAAGTTGATCATTGACTTCCTGCCGAAACCGTTCGAGGATCGGGCTCCGGAATACATCACCCGCCTGGGGACGTGCCCCGTGCGATTCGAAGGAGAAGAAGGAACGGTCGAAACGGGTGATGAAGGAGAAATTGTCGCCAGTTCCGAATCGCTGCAGAAGGAGCTGGAATCGACCAAGCGCGTCCGCGGGCTGGATGTCGGGACTCATGCCAGAAACTTCTTCGACTGCATGCGGACCCGCGAGAAGACCGCAGCGAATCCCGATGTCATGCGGAATTCGCACATCGCCTGCCACGCTGCTGCCATCGCCTGGATTCTTCAGCGGAAGCTGACGATCGATCCTGTGAAGGTCGAGTTCGTGAACGACGATGAAGCGAATCGCCTGCGGTCACGCGAATTCCGCAAGTGGAATGCGTAAATCACTCGGCGAGCGGGGGACGTCAGTCCCCCGATATTCATTCGACACCGCATTCATCGGGAGACTCACGTCTCCCGCTCGCCCGTGATCGTCAGTTGAATCGGCTGAGACTCAGAAACTCCATCGGCAACACCGGCGGGCGGTCCATCGCCAGATCAGCCAGTGCTTCACCGATCACGCTGGTGAACTTGAAGCCATGGCCGGAGAAGCCTGCCGCCAGGATCACGTTCGCATGATCAGGATGATGATCGATGATGAAGTGTCCATCCGGTGACATCGTATACATGCAGGCAGCGTGATCGACAATGCGTGGCTGCACCCCTCGCAGATGGGATTTCACAAACTCTTCAATCGGCGTTCGGTCCGACTGTCGGCAGGTGAGGTCAATCTGAAGAGGATCGGTGATCTGCTCTCCTCCGGTATGTTCCGCCAGCTTCAATGTTCTGCCATCCTGTGACGGGAAGCCATAGAAGGCCCCTTCCGGAAGTTCGAAATAGAAAGCCGGATTCTGACTGAGCCTGTCGCTCCACTCTGGATCGACGCTGCACCAGAGTTGAACCTTTCTCAGCACCCGCAACGGCGGGAGAACCTCAGCGAGCATGCCACCCGCCCAGGCTCCGGCGGTGACAATCAGCTTCCCAGCTTCAATGACGTCGTCACCCACAGTCAGCTGTACGCTGTCATTCTTCACGGACCACGAACGGATTGTTTCACCAAACAGGGTTCCTGCTCCGTGACGCGCCGCCTGATCCAGATGGGCGAGAACACAGTCTTCCACCCGCAGATAGCCGGCCTGCGGTTCGAATGCCACGTCGTGATCTTCGGGGAAGCGAAAGGCAGGGAACCGATCAGCAGCTTTGCTCCGAGTCAGTGAGTCCAGTTGCAGTCCATGCAGTTGTGCCGCGTGCCGGGCACCGACAATCGTTTCTCCATCCGGAGGCCCCGAGAGGATCAGCCCGCATTCTGAATACAGCGGTTGCCCGCAGTCCTCTTCCAGTTCCCTCCAGAGCTCATACGCCCGCTGGAGTAACGGAACGTAATCGGGATGCTCGAAGTACGCCTTGCGGATGATCCGGGTCCGGCCGTGTGAACTTCCGAATCGATGTGCCGGAGGAAAGCGATCGATCCCAAGCACCCGGACTCCGCGGGTCGCCAGATGCGCCAGGGCACTGCTGCCGAATCCTCCCAGGCCGACGACAATGCAGTCAAAAGAGATGGGCATGGAACAGAGCTCTCTGGATGTCGTGAGTCAGCGGCTGCGCGGACATTTGATCAAATTGCATCTTGTCGACTCTCCTCGATCGTGGATAGTGAGCGTAGCGGAGTTGGAGGCTTAGTCACTTCATTCCCATTCTGTCTGGAAACGACGCCACGCTCGCGACAAGACGACGAGTTCCTCGTAAACTGGTGGTGATTGCCCTGAGAATTTCCCCGGGAGTTCTCTTACTTGATGCAGGAGTGAGATTCCATGAGATGGTTACCTCTTTCAGCGGCCTTTGGACTGGCTGTCATCGTTTCGACGTCGCAGTGTCTCGCTCAGGCGACAGAAAAGACTGTCGCCGTGGTGAAGGAGGCTGACAAAGCTCCTGATGTGCTCTCCGAAATTCATGCCACGGACGAAAAGATCGTGACTGCCTTCAATGCCGGAAAGGCCGCCGATGTGGCAGCCTGTTTCCTGCCTGAGGGAGAGTGGATTGATGAGCACGGCAACGTCTATCAGGGACGTAAGAATATCGAAGAGGTCCTGACCAAATATTTCGAAAAGTATCCGGGTGCAGAGATCTCTCTCGAGATTGAAACCGACCGGATTATCGGGCCGCTGGCGATTGAAGAAGGGGTGCGGACCATGACTGCGGGTGAAGATGCCCGTGCCGTCATCCAGTATGTCGCCGTTCTCACGAAGACGGAATCGGGCTGGCAGCTGGCCTCCGTGAAGGATACCAGCCGGGAACTGGTTCCCACCGCCCACGCTGCTTTGCAGTCGCTGGAATGGCTGGTGGGAGAATGGGTTAACGAGGGCTCTGATGCCACGGTCCACATCACCTACAAGTGGTCTGACGACCGCAATTACATCCTGGCCGACTACCTCGTCCAGGCGGATGGCGAAACCGTGATGAAGAGCAACAGCCGGATCGGCTGGGACCCGCTGCACGGCCGCATCCGCTCCTGGCTGTTCGATTCGGATGGGGGATTTGGTGAAGGGGTCTGGACCGAGCTGCAGGACTCCTGGCACATTCAATCCTCCGCCATTCTTCCCGATGGTCAGACTGGTTCAGCGAGCATCACTCTGATTCCACAGGATGACAGCCGGTTCACCATGAAAGGGACCAACCGCATCATCGGAGGAATCCAGGACGACGACTTTGAGCTGCGCGTCGTCCGTAAAGTGAGTCCGGCCAATGACCAGAAACCCAAAGAGGACGCTGCATCGCCGGCGAAATGAGAAGATTTTTTCAGATTTTCTGATCACGGGAATCGGCTTTGCTGAACACCGTTCTGACGAGCAATCCCGAGATGACGTTGTGCACATTCCCGCAGTGATGGCGGAACCGCATGGGAAATGTGTCCAGCATTGAACTCACAGCAAGAGGTCATGAGATGCGCTTACAAAATCACTTTCTTCGTGGCGGATGGGCGCTGGCGGTCCTCGCAGCTTTGATGATGCCACTTCCAGAAGCCTTCGCAGATAGACCCTCCATGGGACGGGTGGGAAGCGGAGGGGCTCGCCCCAGCGGGGGCGGCGGTGGAGGGCGAGGTCCGTCCATGGGAGGCGGGCGTCCGAGTGGCGGCCCATCCGTGGGAGGTGGCCGACCCAGCGGAGGTGGACGACCGAGCGGCGGTCCCGCGATGGGTGGAGGTCGTCCCAGCGGCGGTGGTCCATCCATGGGGGGAGGCCGACCAAGTGGAGGTAACTCCCGTCCATCCATCGGCAATGTGGGTGGCGGCAATAGCGGAGGGGGACGCCCCAACATCAATCCAGCGAACATGGGGGGTGGACGCCCCTCACTGGGTGGAACCCCAACCCGTCCGCAGGGAGGTCCTTCTGGAGGACGTCCCAATGTGAATATCGGCAGCGGAGGTCGACCCGGGAACACTGCTGGTCTTCCGACAGGGAACACTCGCCCCACGACCCGGCCCGGCAATACGGGTGGGACTCCTCCGAATCTCGGTGGAAACCGACCTGGGTCCGGCAGCATCGGGGGTAACCGACCGACGCCCGGACAGGGTGGACGACCGAGCCTGGGCGACGTCAATCGACCGAACATCCCGGGAGGGGACGGCAATCGACCCGGCTCTGGCGTCACTCGCCCAGGGGACGGAAACCGACCTGATCTCGGAGCCAATCGTCCGGGAACGGGGAACCGACCCGGGGATGGAAATCGTCCCGGCATCGGAGGAAACCGTCCTGGAGACGGCAATCCCGGCGCCGGAAACAACCGTCCGGGAGATGGACGTCCCGGAGTTGGACGACCAGGTGACGGTCGCCCCGGAGACGGGCGCCCCGGCGATGGACGCCCGGGCGGAAATCGCCCGAATCCCGGAGACATTGGTGGGAATCGTCCCGGAGGCAACCGCCCCGGCGATAACGACAATCGACCCGGACGCCCGGGGGATGGTCGTCCCGGAAACTGGGATCGGCCCGGAAATGGTCGCCCCGTCATCGGCGGACATCGTCCCGGCTCCGGAAACGTTGTCATCGGTGGTCGACATCCTGATCGCAACACCAACATCAATATCGGGAACAACAACCGGTACTACTCTGGTTATCGCGGCGGTTGGAATAACAACAACTGGAACCGCGCCGGCTGGGGCTGGAATGGGGGAGGATACCATAACCACTACTGGAGAGGTCGATACGTCAATCCTCATTACGGCTGGTATAACGGAAGCTGGGGCGGATACGGCCGCAACAACTGGTATCGTCCCTTCTTCTGGGGAACGCTCACCGGCTGGGGCCTGAATTCGTTCGCCACGGGATGGGGTTACGGCTATGGCGGTTACGGTGCCTACTACAATCCGTATTACGTCGGTCTGGCTGTCCCGTATGCAACGACCTACAACTACTCACAGCCGGTCGTGGTCTACAACTACGTCACTCCGGAAGATGTGGATTACACCTACATCGACTCCACGACACCACCCCCAGCGACGGATCCGGGGATTCAGGCGTTCGATGAAGGACTGGCTGCCTTCAAGGCAGGTCAGTACGAACAGTCGATTGCGTTGTTCGACAACGCTTTGAAGCTCCAACCGAAAGATCCGGTCATCCACGAGGTGCGTGCGCTGGCGCTGTTTGCCATCGGCGCGTATCAGCCTGCAGCTGCTGCCCTGAACTCGCTCCTGTCCTCCTCACCGGGAATGGACTGGACGACCGTCAGCAGCCTGTACGGCAACGTGAATGATTACACCACGCAGCTTCGGAACCTCGAAGCATACTGCACGGCCAATCCGAAAGATGCAGCTGCTTACTTTGTGCTCGCCTACCAGTATCTGGTGACCGGCGCGAAGAAGGAAGCTGCAGGGGCACTCCGGGTGGTGATTCAGAACGAACCGAAAGATGTGGTCGCCAAGCAACTGCTCGATTCACTCGAACCGCCTGAACCACCAGCCTCCGCTGTCACGTCTCCCGAACCGACACCCACCCCGTTGCCGGCGCCGGCGGGTGATGCTCCGGAGACGGATCTGGTCGGAACGTGGCGGGCCAAGGCAGGGGACGCGACGATCGAGCTGTCGATCACTGAAGATTCGACATTCACCTGGAAAGCCACACAACCCGGGCAGCCCGAGGTCACGGTGACTGGGCAGGTGAGTGCAGATGCCGACCAGATTTCGATGTCGAGCAAGTCTCAGGGTGAAATGGATGGGAGCGTCACCTCGCTGGGTCCGGATGCCTGGAACTTCCAGCTCAATGGAGCACCTCCAAGTGATCCGGGCTTGAAGTTCGAGCGTGTGGCGCAGTAATCGATTCGACGGAGTGAACGAAGGGGTCCGAGCGCATGACCTGTGCTCGGACCCTCTGTTTTTGCAGCCTCTCAAAGAAGAGTAACAACAGTCCTGTCGACGAAGTTTGTTCAGGAAGGTGCTTTGCGAAACCTGCAGATTCTTGCGATGCCATGTGGATTCTGGTAGCGTTTAGCCGTTTCAACGACTATTGCCGTTGCGGAATCCGGCCTGGAGTAGCCGGTCAGAATCCCACCGAAGTCCGGTCCAATGTACCGGCGACGAGTGTTCCAGCGTCACTCCCGACTTCCCCGACGCCAGACACAGCACTCGCTGATGTGCCTCTCAACTTACTGGAGCAATTGATGTCCCAAGTCCGACGCCGAGGATTTACGCTGATTGAACTGCTGGTGGTGATTGCGATCATCGCTGTGCTGATCGCCCTGCTGCTCCCGGCAGTCCAGCAGGCCCGCGAAGCTGCCCGCCGTTCCCAGTGCAAGAACAACCTCAAGCAGATGGGCCTGGCATTGCACAACTACGAGGGAACGCACACCGTATTTCCTCCCTCTGCGACAACAGCGGTGAGTGCCGCCGCTGGCGTATGGGCATATTCCGCCGATTCGACATCATCCAGCCTGCATCTTCACAGCTTTGCGAGTTTGATTCTTCCTTATCTCGATCAAACCGCGATCTCCAACAACATCAATTACAACATGCCCTCTCTGCACTCCAGCAATTACGAGATGGCGTCAAAAATCATCCCGACTTATCTGTGCCCTAGTTTTTCGGGCAGTAGCCATGCGTCTACCGATCCGAATGCAGGAGGTAAGTACCCAGCTGGCCAGCGATGGGCGATCCGGAACTACGCTGCCATGGGATCCACAGACGTCACAACGATGAGCACTGCCCCGAATGGAGTCATCTATCCGGGAAAGAGCACCAAGATCCGAGATGTGACAGACGGTACATCAAACACAATCATGATTGTTGAGACCAGAGATCAGGACGCCGCTGTCTGGATCGACGGTTCAGCTGCCAGCCTTGTGGCGACCACATTAGTCGATCCTCCCTCCGTCTGCTCAATCAACAAGACCCCCTATCAGCCCTACAGCTCGGTCACACCGTACGGCAGCGTTACAATCGACGCGTTGTACGGCCCCTCCAGCCAGCACACCGGAGGAGCCCACCACCTTCTGTGCGATGGATCCGTTCGATTTATCAGCCAGAACGTATCCGGCGAGCTCTACCAGGCAATTACTACTCGCGCTGGAAATGAAGTTGTTGGTGAATACTAATTGCTGAGAAAGCCAGGCATCTGTAACGTTGCCCTCTTCTGCAGGAGGATGAACAGTTTGCAGATCGGGCTTTTTTAGAACACGACCGCATCACTCTCAAACGGAGTGACGCGGTCTTTTTTTGGCCTCGGCGGAAACGTCTCCAATCTCCACAAGTCATCACTCCCCGTGCAGCGTCAGCACCAGCCGGCGGTTTCCTCCGTGGTTACGGTGTTCGCACAGGTAGATTCCCTGCCACGTCCCGAGCACAAGCCGTCCGTTCGACACGGGAACGCTGACTGAACTCCCGAGCATCGACGCCTTCACGTGCGCCGGCATGTCGTCAGGTCCTTCGCACGTATGGATGTACGGAAAATCTTCCGGAGCGATGGCATTGAACGAGGATTCCAGATCGCGCGGCACATCCGGATCGGCATTCTCATTGATCGTCAGCGAGGCCGAAGTGTGCATGATGAAGACATGCAGCAACCCCGTCTTGATCCCAGCCAGCTCCGGAAGCTCCTGCAGCACATTCCGGGTGATCAAATGAAAACCGCGTCGCTGCGCGGGGAGTGAAATCTGCTTCTGAATCCAAGGCATCTCTGGTTCCCGGGCCACTCGATTCGGACGGTGTGAAAAGTTGGAGACTCTCCACTGTATCGTCCGTAAGGCGGAGGTGAACCCCTCGCTGCCGGATTCAACTGGAATGTTCCTCAACGTGATGTGGACGAAGTCAGAGTCGAGGGTCTGGTGAAAGGGACCGCTTTCGGTGACTTGTGACGTTGCGGAATCTCGAAAAGGGAGACTCGCGCAGAGGCGCAGTGACGCGGAGAATAAGGAGACTGCTGAGGGATCTCTCGACTCTTCTCTTCCTCTGCGGCTCAGCGTCTCTGCGCGAGTCTCTTAAACCCAATCCCAGAGGCGACTTCATTGAACTTTCGTGGCCGTCCGCGGAGGGGGGTGAACCTTTTCTCGACTTTGGACTCCCTGCTCTCGGCTTGAGTGCCAGCACAGCAGGCGAACAATGAAATCAGCTCACCCGACCCGCAGCACGTATCCACGGCCTCGGACTGTTTGAATCAGGTGCTTTTCGAAGTCGCGATCGATCTTCCCGCGCAGGCGGTTGATGTGCACTTCAATCACATTTGTGACCCCTTCCCAGTCCGATTCCCAGAGATGCTCGCAAAGCATCTTCCGGGTCACGACCTGATCGGCATTCCGCATCAGGAATTCGAGCAGGCTGGATTCGGTGGGAGTCAGATCGACTTCCCGTCCTTCGCGAGAGAAGCGACGGGTCGACAGGTCCAGCGAGATGGAACCGACCCGCAGATGCTGCGAAGCGGGTTTCTGAGATCGCCGCGTAATCGCCTTGAGGCGGGCCAGCAGCTCCGGCAGAGCGAATGGCTTGAGCAGGTAATCATCAGCTCCGGCTTCCAGACCGGCGACTCGTTCCTGCACAGATCCCAGGGCAGTGAGAATCAGAACGGGAACCTGCACCCCTTGTCGACGCAGGTTCTGCAAAACTTCGATCCCGGAAAGGTCCGGCAACATGAGATCGAGAATGATGGCGTGAAACTTCTGGGTGGAAGCCAGTTCCAGCCCACGCATCCCGTTGCGGACCCATGTACAGGCACATCCGGCATCTTCCAGGCCTCGGGCGACAGCCTTCCCCAGAATCCCGTCGTCCTCGACCATCAACAGTTCCAGAACAGCGGGCTCGCTGGGGACATATGATTCCACGTCAGGGAGCACGGCAGCGAAGTCTTTCATTCGATCCTCTCAACTGAATTCCTCGCAGCACGGCGTCCTGATCGGCACGGTCATCCTGATACGAAGGAACCTTACCGAATTGTAACAGGGGACCCCTCCGATTTCAGAGGAATCCGCTGCCGGAAGTGTCATTTTGTGGCCATCTAGTCAGCTACAACTTAGACACTTCGCTGAGAACGCATGCATTGAATATGGACTGAATCCTGCAAAACATCAGCCCGAAAAGGGCAACTCCAGCCGGGTTCGCGCAAACCCGGCTGGAGTCTGAATATTCGATGCAGAATTCGTGCCACACGTCAGTTGATGACGTTCCGGGCAGCCTGTCCGAGAAGAACCCGTTTGCAGTTCTTTGATCCTTTGACCCGCATGTCGTTCAGGCCTTCCTCGGAGTAAAACGCCGAATGAGGGTTGATGATGATGCGATCAAAGGCCGGGTGATCCGGATTTCTCCACGCGGAAATCAACGGGTCATCCGCAGCGGGAGGTTCGGTCTCCAGCACGTCGAGCCCCGCTCCCCGCAGATGATTCCCTTCAATCGCCCGCAGCACAGCATGTGCGTCGACGACCCCGCCCCGCGCCGTGTTCACGACATAGGAACCGGGACGCATTTTGGCGATCGCCTCGTCGCTGATGATGTGCTGCGTTTCCGGAGTTCGCGGGCAATGGGCGCTCAGAACGTGTGACTGCTTGAGCAAATCGTCCAGAGATTCGACCTGTTCAATTCCGATCGCCTTGTCGCGACCATCGGGAACATAGGGATCGAAGAAAATGACCCGCATTCCCAGAGCTTTGGCACGTAATGCCGCTGCTGTCCCAATTCGCCCCAGCCCCAGAACTCCAAAGGTGAGCCCCCGCAGGCGATGAATCGGGACAACCTGCTCGTAACTCCAGGCTCCCGCGCCCCGCTGAAGCCGGCTGTTCGTGTAATGAATCCCTCTCATCAGGGTGAGCATCATGCCGATCGCGGAATCTGCGACCTCTTCCGCTCCGTAGTCGGGAACGTTGGCCACAGGAATTCCGAGTTCCCGGGCCAATCGGTGGTCGACGTTGTCGTAACCGACCCCGCAGCGGACGATCAGTTTGCACTTCTTCAAATTGCGGATCGTCTGAGCGGAAAGCGAGATGAAGTGATACAGCATGATCGCATCTGCATCTTCGACCTTTCCCTGCACATCGGCCTCACCGTAGGCATCCAGTGCGATCACGCTGGCGAGATCCCCAAGGATCTCCTGCTCAACATTCATGGGTGGCTTGATGAAATCCGTGACGACGACTTTGAAGTCTGGCATTTCGAGGCTCTGCGGTTCGGGGAGATGGACGAAACGACGATAGTACACTTATCTGACAATTACAAACAGCTGCTGCCGGAGTGCCTGAAACGTTCCGATCCAGCCTGCGGGAGTCAAGCAGTGCAAAACCCTTCCGCTACCTGACCGCACCCCCATTTGCATTGATGACCTGACCGGTGATGTACGCAGCCTCGTCGCTGACCAGGAATCTCGCGAGGTTGGCGATATCCTCGGGTCGCCCCCAGCGCTGCAGCGGCGTTTCTCGCATCACCCGGCTCTGCCATGCATCGCTGGCCTGTTCACCCCAGGCGGTGAGGATCCATCCGGGAGCAATGCAGTTGACCCGGACCTCTGGAGCCGCTGTCAGGGCCAGCGAGCGCGTGAACCCCATAATCGCGTTCTTGGAGGTCGAGAACAGTTCAGCGCTGTCCCCTTCCATCCCTCGATCCGCCTGATCCCAACCGATATTCAGCACGACGCCGCGACCTGCCTGCTTCATCTTCCGGACAGCCGCCCGCCCCAGTTCGATCGTCCCCTGCACATCGACCTTCCACAGGCGATTCAGCTTTTCCGTGAAAGAAAGCTGCGCATCCGAACCCGTCAAAAGATCCGCTCCAGCGTTGTTGACCCAGAAATCGATTCCGCCCCAGATTTCCCAGGCAGAGTCCACAAACTGATCAAAGTTCCCCGAGAGGAAATCGTGCCGGCAGCTTTTCGCCTGGCCGCCCAGCTCCCGAATCTGCTGCACAACCGCTTCAGCTTCGGCTTCCGAGCGTCCGTAATGTACGAGGACATCACAGCCCGCGCGAGCCAGTTCCAGTGCAATGGCCCTGCCGATTCCGCTGCTGGCTCCGGTAACAAGTGCTTTCCGGCTGGTGAGTTGGGCGAATGGACTTGGGACAGAACCAGTCAACGGTGCTCCTTAGGGGCGGAGTGGAACGAGAGCAGTGAACAGATTTTTCGCTTGATTTGATTTCGAGAAATTTCAGCGTTTGAACAGTCCAGATTCCGGAAGTCGCTGAATTTCCTGCTCTGGACTCTCGTCTCGAGACTCTCGACTTCCCCGATTTCGAATCGGCAAAAGCCCAGCAGCCCCAGAGGCGTCACCTCGCGAGTTGCGTTTGCTCGCACTATACTGGAGAACTTCAAATTGCGGAATTGTGAGCCTCGCCAAGGGCTCCTCCCGGATTCAGAAATTTGCCGACCTGCTGCGGCTGATCATTGAGAGATGGATGGAAGTACGATGAAAGTGCTGGTTGTCGGAGCCGGTGGACGTGAACACGTTCTGGCCTGGAAATTGAAGCAGTCCCCGAAGGTGACCCACGTCTATTGCGCCCCGGGGAATGCCGGGACTGCAAAAGATGTCATCAACGTCGACATCAGTGCTGAGGATGGAGCCCGGCTGGCCGAGTTCGCCAAGAAGGAACAGATCGACCTGACTGTAATCGGTCCGGAAGTGCCGCTGGTGGCCGGTGTGGTCGATATCTTCAAGAAGAACAAGCTGCGGGTCTTCGGTCCGACCAAAGCGGCAGCAGCTCTCGAAGGAAGCAAAGCCTTTTGCAAAGACATTATGCGGCAGGCAAACATTGCCACAGCGGACTACCGGGTCTTCAAGCATGCCGAGGCAGCGGAGCATTTCATTCAGGAGCGTGAAGAAACTCCGCTGGTGGTGAAGGCGGACGGCCTGGCTGCCGGCAAGGGAGTGGTCGTCTGTGCCAACAAGGCAGAGGCAATCGCTGCTGTCGGTTCGATCATGAAGCAGCATGAATTTGGCGAGGCGGGCAATACCGTCGTCATTGAAGAGAAGCTGGTCGGGCAGGAAGTGAGCATTCTGGCCCTGGTCGACGGTCGAACGATCATCACGCTGGAAGCAGCGCAAGATCACAAGGCAGCCTACGACGGTGACGAGGGGCCGAATACCGGGGGCATGGGGGCTTACAGTCCTGCACCGTTCGCGACTCCCGAGCTGATGGACACCGTCATTGAGAAGATCCTCATTCCGACCGTGCACACCATGCGGAAAAATGGTACGGAGTTTCGGGGTGTCCTGTATGCGGGACTGATGCTCACCGCACAGGGTCCCAAGGTTCTGGAATTCAACGTTCGTCTGGGAGATCCTGAAGCCCAGGCGATCCTGATGCGGCTCAAGACCGATCTGTTTGACGTGCTGGTCGCTGCTGCTGACGGCAAACTCAAAGATCTTCCCGAACTGGAATGGGATGAACGGACTGCCGTCTGCGTGGTGATGGCCTCGGAAGGTTATCCCGGAGCACTCTCCACGGGGCATCCGATCCGTGGACTGGACGATGCGGACGCACTCCCCGACACGAAAGTGTTCCACGCAGGAACTGCGGTTCAAAAGGGAGAAGTCGTGAATACCGGAGGACGCGTACTGGGCGTGACAGCTCTGGGCAAAGATGCGTCCGAAGCCAAACGCAAAGCGTATGAAGCGGTTCGCTGTATTCGTTGGCAGGGGGCGTGGTGTCGTAAAGACATTTCCGACAAGGCCCGTTCTGCAAACTAACAAGTGCTTCTCAGGAACGTGTGGCGTTCCGGTGGCGACGATCACAGCTGTCGAGTGAGAAATCCCTCCGAAACGCCGCCACACTTATCGCCTGCGGAACGTAATAGATTATTGGCAAAACCGCTGCTAGGCGTATTCCGAATTTCGCTCGTATTCCGCTTCGAGCCCGCGAACGGACGCATCGACTTTCCCTTGATGAAACGCCGTTCGTCCCATGACCCAGGTCCGGACCGGCCATCCGGTGAGGGTCACGCCGTCCCACGGACTCCAGCGGGATTTGGTCAGCTGGTCTGCATCACGGATCGTCTCTGATTTCTTCAGGTCAACAAGGACCAGGTCGGCGTCGAAGCCTTCCCTCAACGCTCCTTTGCCCTTCAGGTTCCAGACCCGGGCAGGGGCTTCGCACATCCAGGAGACCACCTGCTCCAGCGTGCACAGGCCCTGATTCGCAGCATCCAGCATGAGTGCCAACGAGTTCTCAACCGCGGGCAACCCCGAGGGTGACTTCGGATAGGCCTGCTTTTTCTCGTCAAGCGTATGTGGAGCGTGATCCGTGGCAATGACTTCAATGATCCCTTGACGCAGCCCTTCCCAGATGGCGTCATTGTCCGCCCTGGTCTTGATCGAAGGGTTCATCTGGATCCGTGACCCAAGCTGTTCATAGTCATCGACATTAAAGAACAGGTGATGCGGACAGGCTTCAGCGGTCACCCACGAGGGGCGCTGCCTGAGAAAGTCCACTTCTTCGGCAGTCGACACGTGCAGCACATGAAAGCGATGCTTGTAGCGGGTTGCCAGATCCACAGCCCGCTGGGTGGCGATCAGCGCGGCAGCGTGGTCTCGAATGCGAGAGTGGTCTGCCAGCTGGACGTTTTCGCCCAGCCGATCCCGGTTCGCCCGCACCGTCGTTTCATCCTCACAGTGAGCACAGATTGGCAGCGTCGTTTCCGCGAAGATGCGTTCCAGGGCAGCCTGTTCATCAACCAGCAGGTTTCCTGTACTCGACCCGATGAAGATCTTGATTCCCGGAGTCCGCGTCGCCTGCTGCAGCACGTCGAGATTGTCAACTGTCGCCCCGATGTAGAATCCGAAGTTGACGACGCTGCGGGCGGCGGCCCTGTTCAGTTTGTCTTCGAGTGCCTCGAGTGTGATGGTCGCTGGATTGGTATTGGGCATTTCCAGAAACGTCGTCACTCCTCCCTTTGCACAGGCAAGGCTCCCGGTGTGGAGGTCCTCTTTGTGTTCCAGTCCCGGCTCGCGGAAGTGGACCTGATCATCGATCACCCCGGGGAGCAGGTGCAGGCCGGTGGCATCGACGACTTCATCGGCGTGCGCGGTCCGGGGAGGATCGACAGCCAGGATCCGCGTCCCTTCGATCAGCAGATTCGCCTTGCGGATCCCTTCTGGAAAGACACATTCGGCACCGGTAATCAACGTACGTTCGGACATGGGATCGCTCTGGTTTGGTGAAGGACAGCCCACAGGGTATCATGAACCGGCATTGAACTGCAGCTTACGAATACCTTGGCAGGTGGGAATGTCCGCTCAATACGAAACCGATTTCCGCATGGAGATTGTCGACCGTGAGATGGCGGCAGTTCTGGCTGCAAAAACGCCACGTGAGCGGTTGGAAATTGGCTGGGGAATGTGGCGTTCTGCCAGGAGAATGCTGATGAATCTGATCCGGGCAGAACATCCAGACTGGACCAGCGAGCAAGTGAACGCGGAAGTCGCACGGAGGCTCGCCAGTGGAGGTTGATGATCAGGGAAGGCTCTGTCAGAAGATTGAAATCATCTTGATGTCCTTGGCATCGACGCATATATTCATGTCAGCCCGGCGTCGCTTTGATGGGCGAAAAATATCGACGCACTCTTTTCATGTCGACAAATAAAACGCGAAGGCAGATTACCTTCGAAGCGGCCCGCCTGATGTACTCGCGTCAGGAATCGGAGTATTACCGAGCCAAAATGCGGGCGGCCCGGGCCATCTGTCGCGGCTGGGTGAAGCCCTCACTGCTTCCCACCAACGCGGAGATCCGTGATGAGATCCAGCGGTTCGCCTGGATGTATGAAGGGGAGGATCGGTTCAACAGACTGCGCGAGATGCGGCTGACAGCACTCGCAGCCATGCAGTTACTGAAGGAGTTCCGTCCAAAGCTGATCGGCAGCACACTGACCGGTCATATCCGTTCTGGAAGTGACATCGATCTGCATCTGTTTTCAAGCAGTCTCGAGGCGATTGTGACCACGCTGGATCAAGCGGGCTACCTCTTCGATGTCGAACACAAGCAGGTTCGAAAGCATGGTGAGCAGCGGACGTTTACCCACATTCATATTCAGGATCGATTTCCCATTGAATTGACGGTGTATGCTGCCGATCAGGCGCATTACGTCTTTCGCAGTTCCATCACTGGAAAGCCGATCGAACGGGCCTCGCTCGCCGAGCTGGAAGCGTTGTTACGGGAAGAAACTCCGGACGCAGATCTGCAGGCCGAGGTCGAGGGAACTGCGGCCCGGATCGATCGTTTTCAGATCTACCGAATGCTCCTGATTCCTCTGGCACAGGTCCAGCAGGGGAAGAAGCATCATCCGGAAGGGGATGCTCTGTATCACAGCTTACAGGTCTTCGAACTGGCTTTGGACGAACTTCCGTACGATGAGGAGTTCCTGCTGGCGGCGCTGCTGCACGATGTGGGAAAGGGGATTGACCGGGACAATCATGTCGCTGCTGCTCTTGAGGCACTGGACGGGTTCATCAGTGAACGGACCGCATGGCTGATCGAGCATCATATGGAGGCTCACCGGATTCAGGACGGGACCATCGGAGCCCGGGCGCGTCGACGACTGGAATTGCACCCTGACTTCGAAACCCTGCAGCTGCTGGGGGAATGCGATCGCGGAGGCCGCGTCCGAGGGGCTGCAGTCGGGGATGTGGACGACGCTCTGGATCAGATCCGCGAAATCTCGCGCATGTGCGGTTCGGAATAGGCTGATGGAATGGATGCCAGTACTTCAGTGCGGACTCTAATCCGTTCGGTCAGTGGGGGGGGAACCACGGAAAGCACGGAAAATTTTCAATGCAGTCCATGGCCCCACGCTGATCGCGTCTCGAAAAATGAGGAGAAAGGTCTGGAGCCTGTTTGTCGATTCACGTCAGTTCATATGGTGAGGTGAGCTTTTCCCATCGGATCCATTTCCGTGAATTCCGTGCCTTCCGTGGTTAAAAATTTTTTGACGACCGAACTCAGATATCGATAAGTTTGCTGTTCACGGAATCCTTCTGTGGTGCTGCTCGCAAACTTGAGAGAAAATCGCATTTCAGCCTCATTTTTTCTCACATGAACAACAGCTGACAGGTTGCAGCGGAAAACAGGTTCATGACGGGTTTGGAATCGGGTCGATACTTCTGTTGACGCGCTGAGAGTCCGGATTGATGGGCCGCTCCATGACCGGAAGGATGCACAATCTCCACAGAGAGATGTTCGACGATGGACACACTCGGAACGATTACTCCCCAGGTCGCCCGCCCCACGGAATCGGAGCACCGCACCGAAGCCCTGGAGCGGCTGCGCTATCTGGCTCACACCGGTGCCAGCGGACTCGTCTCCGGAGCGTCCGGCACAGGCAAAAGCTGGTGCCTCTCGGAACTGGCCGGGCAGCTGCGACGTGAGGGGATTTCCGTTGCACAGGTGAATCTGGCTGGCGTTTCCTCCACCGAATTTCCGTGGTTGATCAGCTCACGGCTCGGTTCCGGTCTGTCGTCCTGTACGGACTCTGTTGATTGCTGGCTGTGGCTGCGCGAATACGCGGAGTCGAGTCGCAGCTCCCATCGCAAGCTGGCATTCCTGATCGATCACGTCGAACGTTCTGAAGACGCTGTGATCGCACCACTCAGCCGCCTTCTGGATTCTTTCGGCAACAGCTGCTCCTGGATCTTCGCTGCCGGGCGACCTCTCACCGACGCGTGGCAGACATTCTTTCATGAGCAGATCTGGCTGCGAGTGGAGCTGCAGGACCTCGCCCAACGGGAGTCGATGCAGCTGCTGTCTCGCGAATTGCGAGAGCGCGGAAGCCATGCCCGCTTCACTCCCGAGGGAATTCAGGCTGCCCAGGAGGTTGCTCACGGACGAATTCGACGACTGCGACAGCTGGCGGAACTGGCGTCGCTGGCCAGTGAAGCCGAAGGAGTCGTTCAGATCGATGCAGACATGGTTCACGCGCTGGCTGCCGAGCTGGTCTGAACCTGACTTGATGGCGTGGATCGAGACCGCTGAGATTCTTTCTCCGCCGGCAGCTTCGCCTGAGTGAAGTCCTGGCGTGATTCACCCGGCGACGTTTCTGCTGACACGGTCATGCAGCGCCCACCAGGCGTGGGCGGGGCAGAAGAAGATCCCCAGGACGCTCGCGAACGTCGCTTTGAACAGAAGAAAATTCCAAAACGGCAGGTTTTCTAAACCGGATGCGGAGATGAGCCAGACCGCCAGCGGGGCGACGAGGACGCGGCCGGCGACTCCCCATGCAGTCGCCCTCGCGACGAGGCTGTTGAACAGAACATCGGCCCAGGCAGATTTCGCATGCTGTGCTTGCCATCCGGGAACACGGCCGCGGCGGAGTTCCAGTCGAGTGAGCCCCGTCACGATCAGGCACGAGATGAGCGGAAGCATCCAGCACGTCGCAATTGTATCGGATTCGAGACTGAGTTCGCCCCGGAGAGGAACGACGGGCATCCTGCGGAAGACGGACCAGGCAATTCCCCAGTTGATCCCGAAGTTCACCGGAATCGCGATTAACCCCTGATCGATCAGAATGTACCGCCAGTTTGCTGCTTCACCGGCGCGGGAAGGCTCGGACTCAGCGGGCGTGAAGGGGGAAGCTGTCATGTTTGCAGTCGACCTGCGATGAACATTCGTTCGCTGCCTGAAGGGACTGATCACCGAGAATTGATGGCTCGCGAGCCGGTGGATTGAAAATGTCCGAAGTATCATATTCCTCGCGGAAGAAACGTGATACGCTGCCTCCTCGGAAAAAGCGTGACGGGTGCCGACGCTCAACGGCGAGACCCGTGAAAATTCTGGAATTCGCTGTTCTCCGGTCATCCCGGGTCGTGACGTTCGACGATCGGGAGCCGATGAGATAAAACTCCGAGTTCTGCATCAATCGAAGAGCAAGTTACAACCCCATTTTAGTCCTGGAGTCTGAATCGATGCCTATCGCAACCCCCGCCCAATATGCCGCAATGCTGGACGCTGCCCAGAAGGGGGATTATGCATATCCCGCCATTAACGTCACTTCCATTGTGACGATCAACGGCGCGCTGAAAGCATTCTCGGATATGAAGTCCGACGGAATTATCCAGATCTCGACCGGCGGTGGAAAATTCGCGGCCGGCTTGAACGTCGGCGATTCTGTTCTGGGAACGATCGTGCTGGCTGAGGCTGCTCACCGGCTGGCAGAGAAGCACAACGTGCTCATCGGTCTGCACACTGACCACTGCCCGCCGAAGGAAGTAGAAACCTTCCTCAAGCCGCTGATCAAGGCCACTGCTGAACGCCGGGCTGCCGGCAAGGGAAATCTGTTCCAGTCGCACATGCTGGACGCTTCGAATCTTCCCCTCGAAGAGAACATGAAGCTCTCCAAGGAACTGCTGAAGCTGTGCGCCGAGCATGAGATCATTCTCGAAATCGAAGCAGGTGTGGTCGGCGGTGAAGAAGATGGTGCTGCCGGGGCCGAAATGGAACACGTTCCGGATTCCAAGCTGTACACCACTCCGGAAGACATGCTCGCCGTTTACGAAGCACTGAACGGCCTGGGGCGATACATGTTCGCAGCGACGTTCGGCAACGTGCATGGTCACTACAAGCCGGGTGCTGTGAAGCTCCGTCCGGACATCCTCAAGCAGGGGCAGGATGCGGTCATCAAGAAGTTCGGCAAAGACGCCGAGTTCGATCTCGTCTTCCACGGTGGATCGGGCACTCCTCGCCATGAGCTGGAAGAGACTCTGGCCTACGGGGTGGTGAAGATGAACATCGACACCGATACCCAGTACGCCTTCACCCGTCCGATCGCCGAACACATGTTCAAGAACTACGACGGCGTCCTGAAGGTCGACGGCGAAGTTGGGAACAAGAAGGCCTACGACCCACGGGCTTATCTGAAGCTGGGCGAAGCTGGTGTGGCCAAGCGCATGAGCGAAGCGTGTGAAGACCTGCACTCTGCCGGCAAGACGATCTTCGGCAAAGTCTGAGAATGCGAGTAAAGCCCGTCGATGGCATCGACGGCAAGTTTCAAATGGAAAGACCGCCGGGTTCGCTCGGCGGTCTTTTTTTATCGGGGGCTTGGAGAGAGAAGAGTTTTGAAACGCAGAGAGCGCCGAGTTCGCTGAGGAAGACAGGGGAGTGAAATGGAACCGCTCTGGCAGGGATCAGCTTTTTGCAAATTGGAATTGTCGAAATCTTCAAGCTCTTCTCTTCTTTCCTTTCTCCGCGTCCTCTGCGAACTCTGCGTTTCAAATCCTATCCTGAATGAAGTCAGTGTCCCCAATGTCCTTCGCATCTCCCTCGTTGCTCCTCTGTTCGCATCAATTTCACTAACATTTCCGTATGACATACCGACAACTGCTCATCCGGAATCTGGTTTTCTACTGGCGTACGAACCTCGCAGTCATCCTCGGGGTGGTCGCAGCCACAGCGGTGATCGCCGGCGCGTTGATCGTCGGTGATTCTGTCCGGGACAGTCTCGTTCAGATGTCGAACGTTCGACTTGGAAAAATCGACGATGCTGTCCTGGGGGGCAGGTTCTTCCGTGAGGTGCTGGCGGGTGACCTGCAGCAGTCAGCTGAATCTGAAAGCGATTCGGCCGGTCGATCTTCTCTGGTGGTCGCTCCCAGCTTGATCCTTCCCGGGACCGTGGAATTTGCGAAGTCGAAAGATTCCGTCACGAGAGCGAGCCAGATCAACGTTTACGGAGCGGATCAACGCCTTTGGGAACTTCTCGACCATGGCGAGATAGCAGTCCCCGCCGCTGGTGAAGTTGTCGTGAATCAGCGTGTCGCCGAGCAACTCCAGATTGAAGTCGGTGATCCTCTCTCGCTGGTGATTGAAATCCCTTCCGCTGTGCCGCGTGATGCACTTCTGGGGGAGCGGAATCAGACGGTCACCGAACTCGCATTGAAAGTTTCCGGCATCGCTCCTGACAGCCTCGGTCTGGCACGTCTGGGCATGAATCCGACACAGCAACTTCCGGCAAACGTCTACGTCTTTCTGCCGGATCTACAGGAGGCAATCGGGCTGGGGGCAGTCGAACGGTCGCGTCGCAATCCAGTCCCCAAGCCGGCCCGGGTCAATACGTTACTCATTTCTTCCGGGATTTCTGTCGAACAACTGACAACAGACCTGCAACTTCAAATGACGCTCGCGGATCTGGGACTGAAGCTGGTCGAAAACACCGAGCACGGGTATCTCTCGCTGGAGAGTGAGCAGATGTATCTGGAGCCGACTCTCTCCAGCCTGGCCTTGAGGACGGCGTCCGAAGTCGGTGCTTCGACGTCCCCGGTTCTGGTCTATCTCGCCAATGAGATCTGGAATCCCAGCAGCCCGGATCGCTACTCGATGTACTCCGTTATCGCAGGAGTTGATCCCGTAGAGGACTCTCCGTTTGGACCGTTCAAATTTGTCGGCGAGCACCAGCCGTTGACTGACAACGCAGTCTATCTGAACGACTGGATCGCTGAAGATCTGGGAGTCAAAGTTGGCGATATGGTTCAGGTGAAGTATCACGTCGTGGGGGATCGCGGAGAACTGCCCGAATCGGAACAGACTTTCACTGTGGCAGGAATCGTCGCTCTGAAAGGGGCTGCCGACGATCAAGGTTATACGCCCGATGTTCCCGGCGTGACGGATGCAGAGTCTTACGCGGATTGGCGTGAACCGTTTCCGCTCAAACGCGAGCGAATCACAGATCGCGACGACGATTACTGGTCAAAGTACCGGACCACTCCCAAGCTCTATCTGTGCCTGAAAAAAGCACAGGAACTCTGGCAGAGTCGTTACGGAACACTGACGACCGTCCGGATGGCTCCGCGTGCCGGGCAGACTTTGTCACAGCTGCAGCAGGAATTCGAAAAGGAGTTTCTCTCCCGACTCGATCTGCGGAAGCTTGGGATGAATGTGCAACCCGTGCGGGAAATCGGTCTGAAGGCGGCTCAGGGGACGACCGACTTCACCGGCCTGTTCATCGGCTTCAGCTTCTTTCTGATTCTCTCGGCAGCCATGCTTGTGGGTCTGCTGTTTCGACTTGGAGTCGAACAACGGTTGCGAGAGATGGGACTGCTTTCCGCAATCGGATTGACTCCGTTGAGGATCGGCCGTCTACTGTTCATGGAAGGGGGATGGCTTGTTGTCATCGGCGGGTTGATCGGGCTGGCAGCAGCAGTTGGCTATGCGGCGCTGATGATTCACGGATTGAAAACGTGGTGGTACGGGGCGGTCGGGACGAAGTTTTTATACCTCTCGATTCACCCCGGCAGCTTGTTGCTCGGGCTCCTGATCTCGGTGATTGTGGCGACGATCGCCATCTGGTGGGGACAACGTCAGGCACTCAAGCGTTCGCCGCGCCAACTGCTCAGCGGAGCCATCGATGACGGCATCGGCCCCACGGCTTCCTGGTTGGCTCGATGGCTCGCCTTGCTAGGGCTCGGGGGATCCGGTCTTCTGCTTGTGCTGACACTTGCCGGCGTGATTCCTGATGTCGAAGCGTTTGGCGGCTTCTCCTGGCGCGTCGTGATGTTCTTTCTCATCGGCATCGGACTTCTGACAGGGTGTCTGGCTGCCTTTGCGCTCACGCTCAGTTCCCGTCGAATTCTGCCCATTGTTGGTACGGGCAGCACCGCTCGACTGGGGTTCAAGAATGCAGCCCGCAACCGCAGTCGCAGCGTCTTGACTGCCAGTCTACTGGCCTGTGCAACGTTTGTGATTGTGGCGGTCGCTGCCGGGCAGATGAATCCGATTGGGGATGAGCCACGTGTCCTTTCAGGGAACGGCGGCTTTACGCTGGTGGCGCAGTCGAGCGTTCCGATCCTCGATGACTTGAATACAGGCAAAGGACGCGCGCGGCTGACACCGATACAGAACGAAATCCTGCCATCGCCCCTCGACGACGCCCGAGTCTTTCCTTTTCGGATGAAACCGGGTGAAAATGCCAGCTGCCTGAATCTCTACCAGACTCAGCTACCCACCATCCTCGGCGTTCCGGACGACGTGCTTCAGGAGTTCGTCTCCAAAGATCGGTTCCTGTTCGCGGACACCCGTGTCGCACATCCCTGGGAACTGCTCAAGCAGACTCTTCCGGATGGCCGCATTCCGGTGCTGGGTGACATGAACACCCTGATGTACAGCCTGCACAAGGGAATCGGTGCGACGATTTCTGTTCCCGATGATTCCAACCCGCAGGACACGCTGCAGGTGGTGGGGATGTTTGCCAACAGCGTCTTTCAGGGGGTGCTGGTCATGTCCGAAGAGAACTTTCTCAAGCTGTTTCCCGAACAGGCGGGGTTCCGCTATTTCCTGATCGAGACACCCTTGTCGAACGCGGATGAACTCTCAAGTCTGCTCGAATCGAAGCTGAGCGATGAAGGGTTTGATGTCGAACGGGTCTCGCAGCGTCTAGCCAACTTTCTAGCTGTTCAGAACACATACCTTTCCACGTTTCAGACGCTCGGAGGGCTGGGCCTGCTGCTGGGGACGATCGGGCTGGCGACGGTGATGCTCCGCAACGTTCTGGAACGTGCCGGTGAATTTGCCCTGCTGCGGGCGATCGGATTTCAGGCTCGACAGATGGCGGGAATGGTCGTGTGGGAGAACGCGTTCCTGCTCGGGGCCGGTCTCATCTGCGGGACTGTCTCCGCCTTGCTGGCGATGTCGCCACACCTGTCGACAACCGTCTCCAAGACACCCTGGGGGAGCCTGCTGGGTCTGATTCTGGGGGTCTTTTTGCTGGGAATGCTTGCATCGATTGCCGCAGTGCGTGCCATCATTGGACTTCCGATTCTGTCCACACTGCGCAGGGAATCGTAACTCCGGGAGGGTGAGGCGGAGCTCGAAGCTGCGGAAGTCGGCTGGTCAAAATCGCTACAGCGATGTAGAATCCAGCGACACCCCGGAGAGCAGGTCGTGAACGCCGAGAAGCACGTCGGACTCGTCATCGTTCAGAATTTCGCGTACTACCGGCACGCGCTGCGAGGGATTCGACGCTACATCGAAGCCTGCCCCGAATGGCAGGTCACCTCGCTGACTCCCGCAGTCGAAACGCTGCAGATGCGCAGCCGTTTCCGACCGGCAGGGATCATTGCCTCCGTCACTTCGCGGCAGATGGAACAGGAGCTGGCCAAATGGCGCCGGCCCGTCGTCAATATCTCCGCAGCACTGCCGCAGCATCGCTTTGCGTGGGTGAATATCGACAACAGCAAGGTTGGCGAACTGGCTGCTCGGCACTTCCTGGAACTGGGGCTTCGACAATTCGCCTACATCGGCTCTCCCGATCATCTCTTCTCCACGGAACGTCAGACCGCGTTTGAGCAGGCGGTCCGGACGGCGGGCTTTCACGTCGAGAACTATCGGGCGAAACGGACTGCACGGCCCAGGGGCAGCAATCGTGATGCGGTGCCGGATCCGGCGTTCGGACAGCAATGGGAACTGGATCCTCTGCTGGGACGCTGGCTGAAAAACCTCCCGAAGCCGGTGGGGGTGTTTGTCCCTCTCGATTCATGGGGAGTACAGGTGGCAGAAGCCTGCCGACGTGCTGATATTGAGATTCCGGAAGAGGTCGCGCTGCTGGGAGTGGGGGATGATGACCTGTACTGTGAACTGACCCGTCCTGCACTCTCGAGCATCATTCTGCCGGCGGAGCAGGTGGGGTATGAAGCAGCCAGACTCCTCGATCGAATGCTCGGGGGAGAACCGGTTCCACGCGAGCCGATTCGACTTCCTCCCATCGGCATCACCACCCGTGCTTCTTCAGAAGTGGTCGCGGTGGCGGATCAAAGTGTCGTCGATGCCGTCAGCTACATTCGGGACAACGCACACCTGCCCATCACCATCATGGACGTGCTGCGGCATGTTCCCGTCGGAAGAAGAACGCTGGAGCGTCGTTGTCGAGCTGCCCTGGGCTGGGGGCTGGGTGAAGAGATTCGCCGGGCGCGGATGCAGCGCATCTGCCGGTTGCTGGCGGGAACCGATCTCCCGATGCAGGCTGTCGCAGCTCAATCGGGACTTTCCGACTTCCGGTATCTGGCCATGATCTGCCGTAAACATCTGGGGATGTCACCGACAGCGTATCGTCGAAAAATGCGCCAGCCCAGTTAGACTGTGTTCCTTTCAGGTCTGCTTTGCTCGTCACAGGGCGATGGTCTGAATGTCGACCCTCGCAGGAGAGAGAGTAAATGATGCGGGATACTTCTGGTCGTTTCTTTCGAAATCACGACTCGCTGCCAGCATCGAATCATCTCGCTGCTGGACAATCCGTGTTCGCCACTCTGATCATCATTCTCATCTGCGTCTCGCACGCTCTGGTTGCAGACGATTCACCCAAAAAAATCGAGCAATGGATTGAAGGAGAACTTCCCTCGATCGCGAAGCTGTATGTCGATCTGCATCGCCACCCGGAACTTTCGCTGCAGGAGAAGGAGACGTCGGAGAAGCTGGCAGCGGAATTTCGAGCTGCCGGTTTTGAGGTGACGACTGGCGTCGGCGGTTACGGTGTCGTCGGGCTGCTGAAGAATGGAGAAGGGCCGTGCGTGATGCTCCGCTGCGACATGGATGCTTTGCCAGTCAAAGAGGAGACCGGACTGGAATATGCCTCACAGGTTCAGGTGCCGACAGCGGACGGTTCCACAACCGGGGTCATGCACGCCTGCGGGCACGACCTTCACATGGCTATGCTTGTGGGGGCAGCCCGCTATCTGGCGTCCCATCGAGACCAGTGGCACGGAACACTGCTCCTGATCGGACAGCCGGCCGAAGAAAAAGGACTGGGTGCCAAGGCGATGCTTGCAGACGGCCTGTTCACTCGATTCCCGAAACCGGACGTCGGCCTGGCGATTCATGTGGCCTCGGAGCTTGCGACAGGAACCGTCGGATACTGTCCGGGCCCCGCGATGGCCAATTCCGACAGCATCGACATCACCATGCACGGTCGAGGGGGGCACGGCTCGACTCCGGAATTGACGATCGATCCCATCGTCCAGGCTGCGGAGCTTGTTTTGGCCCTGCAGACGATTATCAGCCGTGAGATCGCTCCACAGTCACCGGCAGTCATCACGGTCGGGGCGATCCACGGAGGCACCAAACACAACATCATTGGAAACGAGTGCCAGTTGCAGCTGACAGTCCGGAGCTACTCCGACGAAGTCCGGGAGCAGTTGCTGGAGGCGATTCGACGGAAAGCAGATGCCGTCGCGGCAGGAGCCCGTGCGCCGGCACCGACGATCACGATCATCAATTCAACACCGTTTCTCCGCAACGACGAGAAATTGACGGCACGCATCGCTGACCTGTTCCGCAACTCCATCGGTCCAGGGAACGTGATCGAAATTCCCCCGCGACTGGGGGCGGAGGATTTCGGACGATATGGTCGCGAAGGAGTCCCGATTCTCATGTATCGAGTCGGCACGACTAGCCGGCGGCGACTGGACCAGTTCACCGCTGCGGGGCAGTCGCCTCCTTCGCTGCACTCTTCGAAATACTATCCCGATTTTGAAGAATCCCTGCAGACCGGGATCTTCACGCTGACGACAGCGGTGCTCGATCTCATGAAACCCTGAGACAGATTGTCAGGACGTTCATGCCGGGGCCGTCGACGTCGCGGGATGGCGTGCGAATCTCCTCAGAGTCGATTTCGCGGAGTCCGCCATGGTGACCAGAGCTGCTCCCATCATGATCGCGTCTTTGATGACGAGTCGTCCTGCCCCGCTGAGATAAGGGAATCCGTGTTGAGCATCCCCCAGTGCGGGGACCCAGCATTCCGGCGTGGTGATCAGGAACGAGAGCGTGACGAACGACATGATGAAGACCAGAAAACTTCCGAGTGTCGCGATCTGCGGAAACCACGGATTCAAACTGATCATCACTCCGTACAGCACGATCACCGTTCCCAGTCCGTATGCGAATTCATAGGTGCCGTTGGCTTCGTGCCATGCACGATTCTCCGGAACCAGCTTCCCTTCCGGATTCTTGTGAGCTTTGTATTCCTCTGGATGCGCGTAGAAAAAACTCATGAACGGACTGTTGGCCACGAACGGCACGATTCCGTCGGCCTCATAACGAAACGCCTTCAGACCGCCGATCCACAGCAGCACGATCATGAGCCCTGCGCGTGTCACAGTCACGCCGATTCTGTCCATCCGGGACGCCCATTCAAAGAGTTTCTGGCCGAACATGATTGCCTCCGCTTGAAACCGGTTTCCATCGTCCCGAAGTCTCTGGGGCGATGATTGCTGGTTTTCAGTATGGGCATCTCAGGCTGGAGTCTGAATGGACTCTGTGGACGAAAGCATGGACAGATTGCTCCCGCCACGGATTTCTGTTTCGAACTCCCGAAAGAACGTCGGAGAATATCCGGTTCCCTTTTTGAACAGGCGGCTGAAGTAGAGCTCGTCCGAAAAGCCCAGCTCGCGCGCCACCTCCTTGACCGGTTTCAGCGTGTGCAGCAGTTGCCATTTCGCGTGAGTCAGAATGCGGTTGCGGATCAGGTTCGTGGGTGTGGTTCCCAGAGACTCACGCACGACTCTCCCCAGCGTCTTCGCGCTGACATGCAACCGTTCTGCATATTCCGCCGGCGTATGAAGGGAGCGATAGTGCTGCTCAATCATCTCGCGGAATTCTGTGAGGAGTGGATGCCGGGCATCCCGGATTTTCGTGGAATTCCAATTGCTTCCAGACGTTTTCAACCGGGTGGCGAGAATCAACAGGATCTTCAGCTGTGCGAGCATCATCTCCTCAGACGCCAGTTCGTCGTTCGCCTGCTCTTTCTGAAGTTGTCGGATCAAACGCGTCACGTCCGCATAAGTTGCACGGTTCAATTCGACCAGCGGCGAACCGTGTGGATCATTGAACAGAATCCCGCTGCAGCCGACCTCCGCGTGAAAGGTTTCGACACACAGAAAATTGGCGTGGAACTGGATGAGCTCTGCCCGCACCGGCGTGGCGGGACTGAATCGAATGTGCTGATACGGGACGAAAAACAGCATAGTCCGGGCTCCAAACTGAAACTGGCAGGTGTCTGCCCAGCAGTTCCCCGACCCGGATTCAATCAGGTAGATGTTGAAGTAGTTTGTCCGGACCGGTTCCGCAGGGGCATCGCTGAACTCCAGGCCTCTGGTGCGAATCGGGACATCACCGCGGCGCGGATCGTAAAGTCCTCCAGAAGAGTGACGCTGTTGCATGAGCTGCGTTCCAGGGAATGCGGACAAAACCGGTCAACATGACAGGGCATCAACTCCCTTTGTGGAGTGTACATGACCTGGAAGCAACAGGAACCGACTCTGGCTTCTGATGTCTCCCCGGAAGGCCCCCTTTCTTCTCCGGTTTCTTCTGCAACAACCCCATCCGTTCATCCGCACCGGAATCTATTCAGACATTCCGCGAATACGGATTACAATTCTTTAATCTCCAGGCTCATTTCTCGACAAATGCAAGTTGCTGCCGAAGAATGTCGCACTTGCACCCGGAATTCGAACGAGACATCAGATTCAGCAGGCATCGAGCGATCCCATGCATTCCATAGCCGACATCGGCTCCGCAGCGTCTGCGCGGTACGCTCAACTGGCAAAGACAATTGGAGAGGCCGCTCACCTGCTTCCGTCGCAGGGGCCGATTCAAATTTTCGTTCACCGTAACACGCTGCAGGCTTTCGAAGCAGAGCCCTTCGAGGGGGCAGCCGCTCGTGCCAGGGACATTTATGGGAGTGAGCCGTATCTCCAGGAAGCGGAGTTCCGGCAGAAGCTGGCCAGCGGACGAATCCTTCTGCGGGACATTAAGGCGGTTCTGAAGGAAGACCTGGGAGACACTGCCACCGTCCAGATCGGGACAATCTGCACCCGGATGCAGCTGCGTCAGGCGATGCTGCAGTACTCTCTTCGCACAGGGACGGATGCGGAACTTCGCTGGTTGATCGCCGAGGCTGATGCGCTCAATCATTTCTCCTCCGAGGTCCCTGCACATGTGAAAACCCAGATGATCGAAGAGACTCGTCGCTGGGTGATGCGGGATCTGAGAAACGGCTCTTCAACCCCGGTGCAGGGAATTCACGCTGCAGCCGCAGCGTTGATGGAACGCTTTGGAAGTTCCGACATTGAACGATGGGGGGACCGCCGCTGGGAAGCGATGACCCTGCATCTGCTCTGGCATCTCTGTCACGTTGGTGTGCATGGAATTCCCGAGTTGCATCAACAGTCCCGTCCCTCGCTGCGATGTCGTGAGCTGCTTGTGCAGATTTCCGGAGTGGACGTGGACCGGATGATCAATGCCGTGCTGATTCCATTTTGCGCAGCGTACCTGGATCAAGGAATCTCTCACTGGACTCTTCCCGGCCGTGAACAAGGATTTCTGCACTCCTTCACGGAACTCTATGGAGAGAGTCGTCCGGTGGAATCCTGGATGTCCGAGTTACCGCGTCTGTTGCAGCGGATTCGGGACTCGCAGACCGACCCTCTTGACCTCATCGATCAGTCGTTGCACGAACTGGGAGTGCAGGAAGGGGATCGGGAAGAATACCTGCGGGAGACGATGTTATCGCTGCGAGGCTGGGCAGGGATGCTGCATCAGATGGAGACCAATGCGGAATGGGCCGTTCATCCGGCGCCTGCCGGATCGTTGATGGAATACATGGCGGTCCGTCTTTTGCTGGAACGACTCGCATTGCGGTCAACTCTGAGTGAAGTGCTCGGCGATCATGAAGAACTGCGAACTGCTCATGCACGTTTGCGCCGCCGGGTCGCTCGCACACCGAGAGTCAGTGTGGACCAACGAGCATTTCTTGTCTTTCAACTGGCGCAGGTCTGTGGGTGGAAGCCTGAAGAACTGCATCACCAGAGCAGAGAGGACTGGCAGCGGCTGGTCGAGGAGATTGAATTGTTCTCCGATCTGTCGCGACGAAGTCTCTATCAGCAGGCATTTGAGCGTCGGTATCGGAACCAGACTCTGGACGCAGTGCTGACACACGGGCGGCTTTCGACTCCCCGAAGTGGAATTCCCAGGCTGCAGGTCGTCTGCTGCCTCGATGCCCGGGAGGGGTCGTACCGTCGTCATCTCGAAGAGGTCGCGCCCGACTGCGAGACGTTCGGCATGGCCGGATTTTATGGCGTGGCGATGTATTACCGGGGTGTGGCTGATGCTCACTTCGTTCCCCTGTGTCCGGTGATGGTGAAACCCCAGCATTATGTGACCGAAGATGTGGCCCCGGCGATGCAGACATCGGGACGACGTCGACAGGAAACCCGGCGGGCGATTGGAAAGACCCGGCATTTGCTGCACACCGGAAGCCGGTCGATCCTGGGCGGAGCCATGACGGCATGGCTGGGAACCCTGGCCTCTTTTCCGCTAGTGATGCGAGTCCTTTTCCCGCGACTCACGTCTCGCACTCAGCGTCTGTTCGGGAGTTTGATCAGGCCTCCAGCGTTGACCCGGCTGGAGATGGAACGAACCGAACCCAAGCCAGGTCCCGACGATGGACACCGAGGGTTTACGGTCGATGAAATGGTCTTGATTGGCCATCGAGTCCTTTCGGACATGGGATTGACTCGAAACTTCTCCCGGCTGGTGATCCTGACCGGACACGGCTCCTCCTGTCTGAACAATCCTCATGAGTCTGCGTACGATTGCGGCGCCTGCGGAGGAGGCCGCGGCGGTCCCAACGCCCGGGTCCTGGCGGCGATCCTGAACGACTCCCGGGTCCGCGAACGATTAGAAACACTGGGGCTGCAAATTCCTGCGGAGACGGTGTTTCTGGGGTCGTATCACAATACGTGTGATGACTCAGTCACGTTCTTTGACCTCGATCGCGTACCCCCGAGTCGGCGTGAAGATGTCGAATACGCCAGGAGCGTCATCGAGGAAGCCCGGCGACGAAACGCCCATGAACGCTGCCGTCGGTTCATCTCCGCCGAATTGTCCATGTCAGAGGAGGCAGCCCTCAGGCATGTGGAAGCCCGGTCCGAAGATCTTTCTCAGGTTCGGGCCGAATGTGGAAATGCCACGAATGCCGTTGGGTTCATTGGCCGTCGTGCCCGAACGACCGGGCTCTTCATGGATCGTCGGGCACTTCTGACTTCATATGATCCGACGGCCGACAATGAAGACGCACAGATTCTTGAACGGATCCTGCAGGCGGTCATTCCAGTCTGTACCGGAATCAATCTCCAATATTACTTCAGCCACGTCGATCCCGCTGGATACGGGTGTGGCTCGAAGCTTCCTCATAACATTACCGCACTGCTGGGAGTGATGGACGGAGCAGCCAGCGACCTTCGTCCGGGGCTTCCCTGGCAGATGGTCGAGATTCACGAACCGCTCAGAATCCTGTACATCATCGAAACGACTCCCGTGATCATGCAGAGGATTCTGGATCGCAATCCGCAACTGAAAGTCCTCTTCGACAATGCCTGGGTCCAACTCGCCGTGTTGAATCCGGAGTCCCCGGAAGCACACGTGTATCGGCATGGTCAGTTCGATAAATATCAACCCGAGTCCACCGATCTTCCCGTCGTGAAGCAGTCACGCGACTGGTATCGCGGCTGGCGGGATCATCTGGGATATGCCCGCATTGTCCCGGATCAATCGAAGCCGATCACGCCCTGCCCGCAGACAGAAACGGCGGGTGTGTGATGGATGTCGACCAGCTGTTCTGGATTCTGGGGACCATTGTCGTTGTCGCGCCGAGTCTGCTGCTGGCAGCGATCGGGATTCCCATGGTCCTCGGAGTGTCCGTTCAGGAAGGGACGACAGCCCGCTTCACGCAGACCGTGGTGCTGGCAGGGCTGGTCTGTTCGCTGACGATTCTCGTGCTGATGCTGACTCACGGAATTCATCACGTTCCTGTGGAGTTCGGTAACTGGTTCGCACTTCCGGAAGAACATTCCCATTTCCACCTGAGTTTCATCTTTGACCGTCTCTCCGTTCCGTTCGTCATTCTGACGTTTGTGCTGGTGGGGACAATCAGTGCTTTCGCCAGTCGATACCTGCATCGGGAGAGCGGATATCACCGCTTCTTCTTGCTGAACGCGATGTTCCTGATGGGAATGGTTCTCGCCATCGTGGCCGGGACGATTGAAACATTATTCGTTGGGTGGGAGCTGGTGGGACTCTCGTCGGCATTGCTGATTGCGTATTTTCACGAGCGTCCTTCCCCGGTCCGCAACGGGCAATGGGTCTGGTCGGTCTATCGAATCGCGGATGCCGCGTTCCTGCTGGCGGCACTTCTGCTGCACCATCTCAACGGAGAAGGGGACTTCGAAGTGCTGATGGGGCAGGGGGACTGGCCGGTCGGTCATGCGATCCTGTCTTCCAGGCAGGCTCTGGTTGTCGGACTGCTGTTCCTCGTGGCCGCTGCGGGGAAATCGGCACTGATTCCATTTTCGGGCTGGCTCCCCCGGGCGATGGAAGGGCCCACCCCCTCCAGCGCCATTTTCTATGGGGCACTTTCCGTTCATCTGGGGACTTATCTCCTGTTACGCGTCAGCCCCATTCTGGAACTGTCTGGACTGCTCTGTGCCTGTGTGATCGGACTGGGGCTGAGTACCGCACTGCTGGCAGCGATGACTGCCCGGGTTCAGACCGATGTGAAAAGTGCTCTGGCCTACGCGTCCCTCACGCAGGTGGGAATCATCACTGCTGAAATCGGAATGGGGTTCCGGTACCTGGCCTTGATTCACATCATCGGACACGCCTGTCTGCGAACGCTCCAGCTCTTGCGCGCTCCGAACCTGCTGCGTGATTATCACGGACTGGAGAATGCCATCGGGGCGCGTCTTCCTCGACGGCCGGGGCTGCCCGCCCGCCTGCTTTCAGACCGCGCGCGTCGGAGTCTCTATCGTCTGGCACTCGAGCGAGGGAACCTGGACGCCCTGATTCGTGTCTATGTCGTCCGGCCGTTTCTCGCCGTCTTTTCCTGGTGCAACGCCATGGAAATGAGATGGACGAACCTGCTGGCAGGAAAACGCTCGAGCAAAACGGATCAGCAGGCAGCAGGCACGAGTGGGGAGGGTGGACGCTGATGACCTTTGAACTTCCCTGGATTTTGCTGATGGTGTTGTGCCCCGCACTGGGGGCGGTCTGGGTTCATCGTTGTTCCCCTCCGGAGCGGGCCCGTCGCAGGACGTTGATCTGCTGTGGGCTGACGTTGCTCATCAGTCTGGGAGCAGGAGCTCGAGCGAGCCTTCCTGGACCTTCTGCAGATCACATTCGCGAAACATTTTCAACTGTGGACAGCGGTCGGATCTTCGCAGTCGATGCTGTGAATGCACCGCTGCTTCCACTGGTGTCCCTCGCGTTCTTCCTCACCGCGCTCACGACACTGCGGACGAAGTTCCGTCAGTTTTCATTTACCCGCATGCTGATTTCTCAGGCCCTGTTGATGGCGACCTTGAGTTCACAGCACCGCTGGGCGGTGGTGACGCTGCTGGCAGCAGGGACGATTCCCCCCTGGCTCGAGTTGCGAGCCTTGAAGAAGCCAACCCGTGTTTATTTGGTGCACATGTTGCTGTTTGTCGTGCTGTTGATCAGCGGACAGTCGCTCGTGGATGCGGGGGGCGAGGCGAATTCCCTCTCCCTTCTCGGAATCGCGTTGCTGATCGGAGCCGTCCTGCTGCGGAGCGGATGTGTTCCAATGCACTGCTGGATTACCGATCTGTTTGAGCACGCGACGTTCGGGACGGCACTGCTGACGGTGACTCCGATGGTGGGGGCCTATGCCGCCATGCGGCTCGTCCTGCCCATTGCCCCGGACGGAGCCCTGCATGCCATCGCCGTCCTTTCATTGATCACCGCGGTTTATTCAGCGGGAATGGCACTTGTCCAATCGGAGGCCCGCCGGTTCTTCTGCTATGTCTTCCTGAGTCATTCATCGCTGGTTCTCGTGGGTCTGGAAACAGTCACAGCTTTGGGGCTGACCGGCGGCCTGTGCGTCTGGCTGTCGGTGGGCTTGTCTTTAACCGGATTTGGCCTCGTGCTGCGAAGCGTGGAAGCACGGACCGGCCGTCTGTCTCTGGCCACCTATCACGGTCTGCTGACGCATACTCCCCGGCTGGCTGCCCTGTTTTTACTGACGGGTCTGGCGAGTATCGGCTTCCCGGGGACGCTGGGATTTGTGGGTTCGGAACTGTTGATCGACGCTGCGTTGCGATTTCACCCGGCCGTTGTGGTGGCTGTCGTGGCGGGGTCGGCATTGAACGGTCTGGCGGTCGTCAAAGCGTATTTTCACATTTTCACAGGGACTCGGCACGCTGCGACCATCGATTTGCGGAGCCGACCTTCAGAAAGGATTGCCGTCTTGATTCTCGCTGCTTTAATCATTGGAGGGGGACTTTATCCGCAGCCGGGGGTGACATCCCGGTATGCCGCCGCCCGGCAACTGATGCAGCAGCGCGGAGCGCGGTTTGGACAACCCTCGACAGAGACGGAACACATCCCCTGACACCCGGTCCGGAACAGAATGCTCCGGTCGATTCCTGAACAGGTTTCCGCCATGAAAACCATCGATTACATCTATCGCTTCGATCCGGGGAACCCCTCGGCCAAGCCTCTTCCGGAAGACGCTGATGCCGCCCGAAAGGTTTTGGAAGACGGCAACCGGATGTTCTCTGCCTGGATGGAAAGTTGCCGGACGGGATGTGTCAGTGCCGGCGATCCTCAGTACATCGTTCCGTGCAACGGACTGGAAGTGGGGATGCCCCGGACTCATGGAGAGATGCCGCGTCAGCGTCCTTTTGCCGTCGTTGTCGGCTGTTCCGATGCCCGGGTCCCGACTGAAATGCTGTTCGGGCAAGGCTTCAACGATCTGTTCGTAATCCGCGTGGCGGGTAACGTGCTCGGGGACGTCTGCATGGGAAGCGTCGACTTCGCTCTGGAAGCTCTGAGCGAGAGCGTGCGGGTGGTCGTCATGCTGGGGCATAGCGGCTGCGGGGCTGTGGGAGGGGCGGTCGATGCGTACCTGCGCCCGCAGAAATACTGGTCACGTTCACTCTCGCCGATGCTGCGGACCGTCCTGCAGCGGATCTTTGTCGCGGTGCGGGAAGCTGCCAATGGTCTCAAGGAAGTCTGGGGACCGGATGCCCGTCAGATGCCAGGGTATCGGGAAGCTTTGATTGAATCTGCCGTCTGCATGAACGCTGCGCATAATGCGTTCGCTCTCAAGCAGGAAGTCGAGCGGAATGCGAAGTGGGAAATTCAGGTGCTGTATGGAGTTCACAACATTCGCAACCATCAGGTCTGCATGCCGGTCAATCCACAGGCTGTTCGCAGCAACGACAATGTCCGGCTCGCTCAGGCTCCCAGCCACCCGGGGGAATTCCAGGCCCTGGCGGTTCAGATGGCAGAACTCCTCAAGGATGTTCCGATGGGGAAGGAGAGTCATTGAGTGACTGAAAAAGGCGGCCGTCCCGCTGCCGGAACGCCGGATTGATCCTCCTGAAACTGCTCACGGTGGACTCGGACATCTGCCGGAATCTATATTCCCGGCAGCCCTCGCATGGCGATGGTCATGGTCCAAACATTTCAAGGAGGAAATTTTCATGGGCAGGTTTTTGAGGTTTTCGCTCAGCTTTCTGTATCTCTTTTCAGTCGGAACACAGGTCTGGGCACAGGTGAACCCCCAGTCACTCGTCGGGTATTGGGTTGTCACCGACCTGGTGGAAGACGGCAAAGTCATTCCCAAGCTCGCCATTCCGGAGTGGCTTCCCTCGAGCGGAAAGATGGAAATCGGCGAAGGGGCGATCCTCTTCAAATCTCATATCGACGGACAGGTTCACGCCCGGCTCTTCTCTGTGGACGGCACCCGCATCCCCAACGTGATCAAGTTGACCAACTCCGACCAGACGCAGACCGTCGGAATTATCAAGATGGACGGTTCCAATCTGGTCGTCTGTCTTTCAGGGCCGGGAGATACGGTTGCTCCGACCGACTTCTCCGCCGAAGCCGGCAGCAAGCGCATGCTGATGGTTCTGCAGCGAGATGCCGCCGCACCCCCCGCCAAACCGGCACCAGCGGTGACAGCAGAAGCTCCGCCGGCTCCTCCTTCCCCTCCGGCAGCCACCGTCGTCACCGACGCGGACATCGCCAAGCTGTTGGTCGGAGTCTGGAAATTCGACGATCATTTTGGATCGATCATCGTGAAGTACAACGCGGACGGTACCTATACCACCACCCGCTCCGTGGAAGAGATGCGACTATTCAAGCTGGTCTTCATTGAAACACCCCTTTCCGCCGGGACGTGGAAAGTTGTTAACAGCCAGCTCCTCTGCACGGTCACTTCGTCCATCACCCCGGATCGGCTGGGGCATACCTTCCCGTTCACGGTCCGGTCGATCTCTCCGACCGACTTCATTTTTGTCGACTACTTCGGGCGAGTCGGACAGGCCAAACGGGTCGTCCTCGACTGAGGAAAACCTGCAATTCAGCTGACGGGGGACATCAGTCCCCCGTTTTTGTTTCAGGGCCTCCTCTTGTCCCGACTGCCCGAATCGCAGCCTTTTTTGCAGTCGGAAATCATCTTGCCCGAATTTCGCAAGTCCTGATACAGTCTGTCTCTAACGCGACTATCGAAGGTGAATCGCACAAACGTGCGGCGTTCCGGCGGCGAACTCACAGCTTCCGAACGGAAAATGAATCCTGATCGCCGCCACATACCCCTGAGACAGGGGCTAAGACGGGACTGACTGGCAAGGGAATGCTGAATCGGTTGCGAGACTGGCTTTGCCCGGATCTGGGCATCGACCTGGGAACTGCGAATACACTCATCGCGGTCCGCGGGATGGGTGTCGTTCTGGATGAACCGACCGTCCTCGCTCTCGAAAAGAAAACACGCAAAGTCCTCGGCCGCGGAGCAGCCATCGGCAAGCTCGCCCGCCAGATGGTCGGCCGCACTCCGGAAAGTATTGTTTCGATTTACCCCGTCCGGCACGGGGTCATCACCGATTTTGAACTGTGCGAAACCCTGCTGCGGTACTTCATTCAAAAGGCCGCAAAGCAAAGTGGCGGCTTTCGGCCCCGCTGTATCGTGTCCGTTCCCTCGGAAATTTCCTCGGTCGAAAAGCGGGCCGTCTACAACAGCATCGAACGGGCGGGGGCCGGTCGCATTTATCTCATCGAAAAAGCCAAAGCTGCCAGTATTGGAGCAGGCCTTCCCATCAGTGAACCGCTCGCCAGCATGATCTGCGACATCGGCGGCGGAACCACCGAGTGCGCGATCCTCAGCCTCGGGGAAGTCATCGCCAGCAAGTCGATCCGCATCGCTGGGAACGACATGGACGAAGCGATCATCGATTACCTGCGACAGCACTATTCGCTGCGCATCGGCAGACCGACGGCAGAACAGCTGAAGATCGAAATCGGCAGTGCTGCTCCCCTGGATAATGAACTTTCCACAGAAGTTCGCGGACTCGACAGCATGAGCGGCATTCCCCGCAAAGCGGTCATCACAAGTGAAGAGATTCGCGAAGCACTGGGTGAATGCCTGTGGAAAGTGGTGAACTGCATCAAGGCCAGTATCGAACAATGTGATCCGGAGTTGATCGGAGACCTCGCCGATACCGGTCTGGTACTCGCTGGCGGGGGAGCACTCCTTCGAAACATCGACCTGTATCTCCGGGAGCACCTGGGAATCCCGGTTCGAATCGATCCCGAACCACTCACGACCGTGGCCCGGGGAACAGCCATCTGCCTAGAGCATCTTCATCACTGGAAGAAACGCTTCCAGACGGAAGGAGCCGGTTTCTAGAGCGGTTTTGTTAAAAATCTATTACGTTCCGCAGGCGATCATATGGACTTTCATGCGGTGAAAATCCTGAATCGCCTGCACATGATCGACCAAACCGGTCTGGATGAGATATTGGTCAATGGTCATTTCTCAATTGTCATTTGTCATTGATTTTCGCTTCGTCGGAGCGATGCCACGGAGCGGGTTATCGCAGGAGTTTCTTCGGCGGTGATGGAAACTTCGATCCGAATTCCGATCCTTGTGTGGACTGGCTGGCTGCTGGTCACGCTGTTTCTGCAGGCAGGGCCGGAGAAGGTTCAGATGCAGATCCAGTCGGGACTGCAGGCGCTCGCTGCCCTGGGACTGGAATCGGTCCACGTGGTGATGAAGCTGGGGGGCACTCCGGATTCCCGGGAAACCAGAACGGGTGACGCGTCCGCAGACAGGGAGACACTCGCGGCACAAAACCGGATGCTCGCGAAGCTGGTCGCAGACCTTCAGTCCGAGAATGACCAGCTTCGACAGGCCGCCCCTCTCACGAAAACCGAGGATGCCGTTCCCCTTGTCGATTTTCATGCCATCCCCACGCGAATTCTCGGCCAGCGCGGGGATCAGTTCAGCGACAGTCTCCAGCTTCTGATCTCTCTGGGGAGTGCTCAGGGGATCCACTCGGGAGAGCTGGTCCTCTCTGGAAAAGGTCTGGTCATCGACCAGGGAAAGAAACAGGGAATCACTCCTGATCAGCTGGTCACAGCGGGGCGTGGACTATTTGGACGCACGGTGCGGGTCGGAAAAGAGACCTCGCTCGTGCAGCCGGTGACAGATCCCGCTTTCCGGATGGGGGTGCGAATTGTCCGGCGCTCCGCCTTCGGTGCGGTTCAGGGGCCGCAGGGAATCCTCGTCGGAACAGGGACCGGGTGTCGGCTGACTGAAGTGACCGCCACGGAAGCGGTCGCGGTCGGTGACGAAGTCTACACAGATCGGCTGGTCTCACCGGGATCCGAACCGGTCTATTGCGGGCGGATCACACGGGCAGAGGTCCAGTCCGGTGAAAACCACTGGAGCCTGGAAGTCGCCCCCCTGCAAGCTCCCGGGAATTTCCCCCGAGAGCTTTTCATCCTGCGGGCGGAACTCAATCCAGACCGGATTGGCCAGATCCCGGCCGAGTAACACATCTCAAACTCAGGCTTCCGTGGGACCGAACAGATCTTTGATCAGGACTGGAGCGGTTTGATTGATGTGGTAGGCCATCGCTGACACGGCAGCTTGCGGGTCGTGAGCGGCCATGGCTCTGACGATCTCCAGATGCTCCGCGTTTTCATCGAGATGTAAATAGTTGGCCTGGGCCTGACAGCGGGCATGCCGCGCATCTCGAAGCACGCTGAAGAGTGTGGAATAACGGCGAATCTCATGGGCGAGACGTTCGCTTCCGCACCGCTCAGCAATCATGTTATGCAACCGGAGATCGAACTCTCGGGTTTTCATCGACCAGGCCTCGTCGCGGGTGGCATTCTCCAGAGCGACGAGTTCCTGCTCCAGTTGATTCAGTTCATAAGGGGCAAAACGGTCACAGGCGTGCAGGACCGCCTCGCACTCCAGGATTCGTCGGACCTGAACCAGTTCGTGAACTTCGACAGGACCGAATCGACGCAGAACCGCGCCTCGGTTCGGCTGCAGATCGAGAATCCCGATCCCGGCCAGTTCGACCAGTGCTTCCCGGACAGGAGTGGCACTGACTTCAAACTGTTCTGCAAGTGTTTCGACCCGCATCCGCTGGCCGACGGCAAATTTTCCAGTGAAGATTCCGCAGAGGATCTCGCGGACGATTCTTTCACGTCGGAGTCCGTGATCGAAAGTGGAAGCAGCTGGCGTTAACGTTCCGGACATGTCTACTACTTTCTTGTTTGTGCCTCATTCCGCCCAGCGGCAGTCGACATTTCAGGGGATGAAATTGGGCCGGGGCGGACGGGGTAGAGCGTAGTGCTCCAAGCCTCTGGATCCTGGATAGTGAATGATGACAAATTATTAAGGTCGCACACGAAGTATCGTTTCGACAAGGTAGATTATAAAACTCCAAGGCCGCCGGACAGAGGAAATCTTGAAGATTTTATATTGTGTGTAACATTTTTCGAATTATGATGTTACGTGCAATTGGTTCGCTTGCGAATGGGTTGTGGGGGACTTAAGGCTCTTCGAGATGGGATCTTACGTGACGCGTTAGATCGGCTACGACTCACTCGTTTGTTGCTGAAATTGACGCCGATCCTCCTACAATTTTCTATGCCTTCCGGAATACCGTGCGGACAGCTTACAGGACTAAAATCTGTTTCCTGAGATTGAGGATTGCATCAGGACATCCCGAATTTTTCATGGATCGGAAGCCACTCAATGCCCACCTTCTTCGAGGTCAGCCGGGTCTCGTCCAACTGTTTGGGACGATCACTGATGGTTCCACTCGCAGTCTGTCTGTGTCTGTCAGCCTGTTCGCAGCCGTCCCCTTCCCAAAGTGATCCTGCCGTCGAGAATCAGGAATCTCAGCCCGTTTCAACTACAGAGGAGATTGTCATGGAGTCTGGTTCCACGCCGCCCGCTGCCGGCAAACTGCAACTCTCCGAGAATGAATGGAAACTGCGACTCACCCCGGAGCAGTACTGGGTGCTGCGAGAGAAGGGGACGGAACGACCGTGGATCAACGAGTTCGATGAACATTTCGAGCCGGGAACCTATTCTTGTGCAGCCTGCGGGACGGAGCTCTTCGATGCTGAGACTAAATTCAATTCCGGCTGCGGCTGGCCTGCGTTTTACGCTGCCAAAGCGGGTGACAAAGTGACACTCGTCTCCGACCGCAGTCACGGAATGGTGCGCACAGAAGTGCTCTGCTCCCACTGTGACTCTCATTTGGGGCACATCTTTGATGACGCTCCGCAAACCCCGACCGGACAGCGGTTCTGCATTAACTCGGTTTCGCTGAAGTTCACTCCCGCTCCGGCGGCTCCTGCCTCTCCGCCGGAATAGCCCCGGCCTCAGACTGTTGCTCAGGAAGAAGTGATCGAACGCGAGAACCGAAATGGTCCCGGGACTGTCGTTCAGAAGAAGACCGCGGTCAGGTATGTTCCGCTGAGAATTGCGAGCACTCGGGCGATGGTCTTTCCCCGCAGGCAGGCCTCGTTCAAGCGTTCCAGGAACCGGGGTGGAGTGACGATTTGAGGTTCCAGCCGGGACCGCAGCTCCGCACACAGCCCTTCCAGAAGACAGAGGCTGACAGCGTTGTCGGCAATAGTCATAAAGTTTCTCGGCCCTTGTCGCAGGGCGTTGTCGCGAAAATGCAGGGTGAAAATTCGTTCCAAACCGTGTGATTCGCTCCCGCATCGTCGCGTTTTGATGGACGACGTCCGATTCCCGCTTCAATGTTCCGAGCCTCGGCCAGCGAGAATCACATTTCGGCAAGCAAATCACAGCAAAACAGTCTTATCGTCCAGTCGCAGGAGACAACTTGACTCTTCTGGCTGGGAAGCGTTGGGGTTTTGCGGCAGCCGGACTGAGTGAAGTGGTTGTGTCGGCTTTTTTGAATGTTGCGGCGAATTCGTCCTCGAGAGTTTCAGCCTTGGCTCGGCCCGGGAATTGACGCAGTTGGAGCGTGCTGCGTACTTTACCTGTTTCCTCGTGTGAAACGTCGTGACGTCGAGCACGCCTCCGACTCTTCCTGTTTCCTGACCCGCTGATCATGACCGTCCGTACCCGGTTTGCTCCTTCCCCCACTGGCTACATGCACATCGGCGGCATGCGGACTGCCCTGTTCAACTGGCTGTGGGCTCGGCATCATGGCGGGCAGTTCATTCTCCGGATCGATGACACCGATCAGGAGCGGAACATCGAAGAGGCCCTGTCGCCGATTCTGGAAGCGTTTCGATGGCTGGGACTCAACTGGGATGAAGGCCCTGAAGTCGGTGGACCGCATGGCCCATATTTCCAGTCGCAGCGAAGAGAGCTCTATCAGAAGGCGTGCGATCAACTTCTCGATGCCGGTCTGGCCTACCGCGACTTTGATACCCCTGCCACCATTCAAGCTGACCGGGAAGCGGCAGAACGGGAGAAACGTCCCTTCCTGAATATCCGTCGGTCCCTGGAGCTCACTCCGGACGAGGTCTCCGAGCGGGTCGCGCGAGGCGAACCGTATGTGATCCGTTTTCTGGTCGACCGGTCCCGCAAGATCGCCATTGATGATCAGGTGAGAGGCCATGTCGAATGGGATTGTGGCCTCATTGCCGACCCCGTGATCATGCGGGGGAACGGGATGCCGCTGTACAACTTCGCCACCGTTGTCGATGACATTGACCTGAAGATCACGCACGTGATCCGCGCGGAAGAGCATCTCACGAACACCTCCGTGCAGGCGCTCATGTTCGAAGCGCTGGGAGCGGAGATGCCGATCTTCGCCCACATTCCGTTCGTGGCTGCCCCGGGCACCAAGGAGAAGCTGAGCAAACGCGAGAAGCAGCTGGAGAAGTACCGCAAGAGTCCGCAGTTCAAAAAGCTCTTTGAGATCGCGGACACGGTCCTGCCCCAGCTGGGACTGGGAAATTCCACGTCGCTCAATCCGGTGATGGTCGCGTATTACGAGGCTGTCGGATTCCTCCCGGAAGCGATTCTGAATGGACTGGCGCGTCTGGGGTGGTCGCTCGACGACAAGACGGAAACCATGTCTCCGCAGTTCATCGTCGAGAACTTCACGCTGGATCGGGTCGTCAAAGCGCCCGCTGGTCTCGACCCCGACAAGCTTCTCTCCTACCAGGAATACTGGATGGGGCAGAAGACGACCCAGGAGAAAGTGGCTGGATGCCTGCCGTATCTGCTTAAAGCTGGCATCATCAACTCTGGCGATGAACATCTGGAGATGCTCCATCGACTGGTCGGCAGCCTGGGAGATCGAATCAAGCTCTTCAGCGACATCCTTGCTTACGAGGAATACTTCGTCGCAGATGAGAATCTGCAGTACGACGAAAAAGCCTTTGCGAAGCGGATTCAGCAACCGGAACGAGCCCGTGAACTTCTCGCCAGTTATCGACAGGTGCTCGCCGATTCGCAGACGTTCGAGGCGGGTCCGCTCGAAGAAGCGTTCAAGCAGTGGATGGAACAGCAGGGAATCTCGTACGGGGACATCGTCCATGCACTCCGCATTGCGGTGACTGGCAAAACGACCGGCCCCGGAATGTTTGAATGCCTCGAACTGCTCGGGAAAGATCGCTGTCTGCAGCGGATCGACCGGGCACTGCAATGGACTCCCTCATCGTAAGGGACTGCCGGTGGGGTCCGACAGCGGAATCACTCGACCGGCGACCCCTGCTCAGCGACGTCCTTTTTCAGGTCATCCAGGCCCAGGAACAGCGTTCCGTAGATCACGCCAGCGGTTGTGACCGGGATCCATTGGGTGAACTGATAATAGATGGACGCGGCGAAGACTGCCTCCTGGTCCGTCGTGAAGAACTTCATCACGCTGATGAAGATGAACTGCATCACGCCGATGAAGCCGGGGGAACTCGGAATGGCGACCCCAAACGCAATCGCCCCCAGCAGCACCATGGCGATCGGAATCGTGTGCGGCAGGCCGAAACTCCATAACGAGATCATGACCAGGAAGCCGTTCAATCCCCACTTCACCAGCGAGATGACGAGCATGGCGAAGACGAGTCGAATGTCTTTCAGCGATGCCAACCCCTGGGCACCCGTCTCCAGCACGCGACAGATTTTGTCAGTGAAGGAGTGCGGCAGCAGCGGAAGTCGTTTGAGAATCCGCTCGACAAAGTTGACGAACGTTTTGGTCCAGATCACGTAACAGAGTGAAGCAGCGACGACGCATGCAGCGGCTGCTGAGAAAATCATCGCCCCTTGCTGCACCCGGGGGTCGAGTCCCTGCACGAAGAGGAGTCCGATCGAGAGGTAGAACACGACGGCCATCCCGTCCAGCACGCGCTCGAGGACTACGCTGGAGAGGGCGACAGTCAGGGGGAGTCGCTGTTGCTTTGCCAGCGCATGGCAGCGAAGAAACTCGCCGATCCGCAAGGGGAGCAAATTGTTGAATCCAAAACCGATCATGATCGGCCCGAGAAGATCCCGCAGCGGACGATACGAACCGACCGGGGAGAGGAGTAACCGCCAGCGCCACGCTTTGAGCCAGTAGAAGATAAGCAGCGTCAGCAGAATAGCCGGGATCGAAGCGTAGTTGGCCCGCTGAAATGCGGAGACCAGTTTCTGCCACGCGTCGGGATCTTTGAGCATGTCCCGGACAGCGAGCCAGAGACACAGGGCGGAGACTGCCAGCCCGAGTCCGACTTTCAGCCATTTGCCGGATGAGGAGCGTCGAGGTGTGGTCGCGGTGGTCATGAATCTGCTGGGCAGTGGCTGAGTGGCACCCGGGACTGAGCGATCTGTTTCGAGAGTGGGTCTGGTCCGGGCTGGGGACGCGGTGATTCTCTCCGCTGTGAACCGGATCAACAAGCGACTTCAAAATTCCAGGCGTTCGGCAGACTTTGGTTGGGAAGATGTTCGAGGCTGTCCGGGCTGCGGAGGAGAAAACGGACTGAAGAAGAACCACTTGACATGCCGATAGTTTACATGTAAACTAATTCCAGTGACGACATCAACCGGCCGGGGCAACCCTCAACCCTCAACCCTCAACCCTCAACCCTCCATGAGTCAGCTTCAGAAAGAACTCAAAAAAAAGAAGCCGTTCGACCAGCCGGAACAGGAAGCAATCCTGAACCTGCTGCGGACCAGCGACCTCTTTCAGAATCGGTTCGGCAGGCTGTTGCGGACTTACGAGATCACGGAGTCGCAGTACAACGTTCTGCGGATTCTGCGAGGCGAGGGGAAACCGCTCCCGTGTCTGGAAGTTGCCAGTAGAATGATACAGGTGGTTCCAGCGATCACAGGACTGGTCGATCGATTGGAGAAGCAGGGGTTGGTTTCACGGCACCGTTGTGAAGAGGATCGGCGGGTGATTTTTGTGGATCTGACTCCTCGGGCAAAAACGCTGCTGGCGGAGCTGGATCAGCCGGTGCGTGACCTGCATGAACAACTGATTGGGCATTTGACGAAGTCCGAACTTGCCGAGCTGAGTCGACTGCTGGAGAAAGCCAGGGAGAGTGTGACGATGAACGAATCCTAAAAAATTTCAACAAATACTTTACATGTAAACCATTTTGCGTCTGCTTCACACAAGGACAAAGATCATGATCCGCATTCGACCTGCCAGCGAGCGAGGACACGCCAATCACGGATGGCTCAACGCTGCTCATACCTTCTCCTTCAGTTCCTATTACGACCCTCAGCATATGGGGTTCCGCAGTCTTCGGGTGATGAACGAGGACCGGGTTGCCCCCGGACAAGGATTCGGGACGCACCCGCACCGCGACATGGAAATTGTGACCTATGTGCTCGAAGGGGCACTGGAGCACAAGGATTCCATGGGAAACGGGGAGGTTCTCCGGCCTGGAGAATTTCAGCGCATGTCCGCCGGCACTGGCATTACTCACAGCGAGTTCAATCCCTCTGCCACGGAGCCGGTGCATCTGTATCAGATCTGGCTCCTTCCCGAACGAAAGGGGATCGAACCCAGCTATGAACAGAAGCAGTTTCCGGACACCACGCTGCGGAACCAGTTGCGGGTTGTCGCCTCCCGGGACGCACGGGAAGGGGCACTCCAGATTCACCAGGACGCGAGCATATATCTGTCTCGGCTGGATTCGGGAGCGAGCGTTTCGCACACATTGCCACCGGGACGACACGCCTGGCTGCAGGTGCTGCGCGGGAGCGTCACGCTCAACGGTCAGTTGCTGCAGACGAGCGACGGTGCCGCTGTCAGTGACGAATCCCGGCTGGAGATTGTGGCGGATGATGCCGCCGAAATCATGCTGTTTGACCTGAACTGAACGTGCAGGGGGCAGAGGTCGGCACTTTTTTAAGCTGACCCCTGACCCCTGACCCCTGACCTCTTCTCCCTCACTTCCAAGGAACTTTCTCATGCAGACTCTTCAAGGTGCAACGTCCGTCCTGGCCCGTGTCATGCTGGCCACCATCTTCTTTCTGAGTGCCGTGGGCAACAAGATTCCAAACTTCAAGAACATCGCAGCCTATATGACCTCCGAGGGGGTCCCCGCTGCTCAGGTCATGCTGGCAGGAGCGATCGTCTTTCTGCTCGTGGGGAGTCTTTCGCTGGTGTTTGGATTCCGGGCTCGGATCGGCGCTTCGCTGCTGCTGATTTTTCTGGTGCTGGCGACGTACTACTTCCATGACTTCTGGACAATGACCGGGCAGGCGCGTGAGGAGCAAATGATTCAGTTCATGAAAAACCTGTCGATGATGGGGGGGATGCTTTTCGTCATTGCGAACGGTTCCGGGAAATGGAGTCTGGACTCTGTCACGCCGCGTTCGAAGAATTCCACGGGGACCGGCGTACAGCCTGGTTAATGGTCCACTGAATCAATCGCGGTCAGCGGCGGGGGAGGCAGGAAATGGAACTCTTCGGAGCACGTGATCGGATCATCACAGAGGCTTTGGGCTGGGATGGGGTATCGATCGGCAGGGATCGCTCTGAATGGACAGAGTTGCAGCTGGGGCGACGCGTTTTCGCGCAGCTGCACCGGAATGCCGCGATCGACGTTCTTCTCCCAAAGGGGGTGCGGGTCGAACTGGTGATGGCCGGAGAGGCTGAGCCTCATCCAGTTCTGCCTGCCAGCGGATGGGTCACAATTTACTTGCATCAACCCTCTGATGAAGAACGTGCTTTAAAAGTTGTCAAAAGGGCCTACGATGTGATGAGAGAGCAGAGTCCAGGCGCACTGCGACGCTTTCGTTTCCAAATCTAACTACGAGGCCGCCATGAATCCGACCAAGATCGATCTGACTCCCGACCACCGTGCTGCTGTGTGCAGCCTTCTGAATGATCGTCTCGCTGACATCATCGATATGACTCTGCAGGCTAAGCAGGCGCACTGGAATGTGAAGGGGCCGAACTTCATCGCGTTGCACAAGCTGTTTGATGAAGTCTATGAGACTCTGGCCGAGCAGACCGATGAGATTGCCGAACGCATTGTGGCGCTGGGGGGAAATGCGGAAGGTCGTTTGCGTTCCGTCGCCAAGGCCAGCAGCCTGCCGGTTTACCCGGACGGAATCCATGGGGGGCGGGCTCACGTCGACGCCCTTTCGTCGGCCCTGGCGATCTTTGGCAAAGGGGTTCGGGAGGGGATCGACAAGGCCGCTGCACTGGGTGATGCGGACAGTGCTGATCTGCTGACCGGCATTTCGCGCGAGACAGATAAATATCTGTGGTTCGTCGAAGCCCATCTGCAGGATCACTGAGGAAGCCGTTGGCCTCTCGGTGGTGATACGCCCGATTTGCCCCAGACGTCTTGAGCGTGTGGGGCAAAGCTGTTTCGGGGGTGAGGTCAGCGGGGCTCAGCTTGTCTGGCGGGAGTCGGTCCCGGCCGCCTGCGCGTGAACCCACTGAAAAAACTCCTCATTTCCGCCAATCGAGTTCCACGCCACGACGCAGGGGCATTGATAAGGGTGGAGTGATCGGATCCGCTCGGTGACCGCCTCAATTTGGCCCTCGGGGGTCTTCAAAAGCATGGCCACTTCGGTCGAATGCTCCAGCTTCTCCTCCCATTCGTAGATGGAAGTCATTCCTGGGATGATGTTTGCGCAGGCGATCAGCTTCTCTGTGACAAGGGTCTGGGCCATCTGGACGGCGGATTCGTGGCTGGGGAGGGTGAGGTAAATGGTGGCGATGGGCATGGTTTTTCCCGTTCCAAAAAACAGCCGGCCGGAAGTCTTGAAAACAGAAAGCTGAACAGCTAACCTTCGGGACTTTCCGCATTTCGGCCGGAGAGACTCCGCCCCGATCTTGCCTCGCGGGAAGTTGTTGTCAAGAGAAAAAGAGCTGCTGATTCCATGTCGCAAATCGTCAAACTTTCGGCCAAATCACGAGATACACTCGGAACATCATCGGCTCGCCGTCTCCGGCTGCAGGGTCTGGTTCCCTGCAACGTTTACGGTCACAAGCAGGACCCGCGCTCGATCGCTGTCGAGAATGAGTCGCTGACGGGAATTATCCGCAGCGGTGCCCGCGTGGTCGATCTCGATGTTGACGGCAAGTCGGAAAAGGCTCTGCTGAAAGACGTTCAGTGGGACACATTCAGTGTCGACGTCGTGCATGTGGACTTCCTCCGCGTGGATATGGACGAACGCGTCAAGCTGGAAGTTCCTCTGCAGCTGAAGGGAACGGCTCCTGGCGTGATTGCCGGGGGATTGATGGAAATTCATCATCACGTTGTTCAGATTGAATGCCTGGCATTTCAGGTTCCCGAATTTATTCAGGTGAAAGTGGGTTCACTGAATATCGGTGATTCAGTGCATGTGCGTGATCTACAGGAACTCCCCGAGGGTGTGCAGATTCTGGCACCTGCGGACGTGGTTCTGGTTCAAGTGGTGCAGCCGAAAGCCTCGCCGGATCCACTGGTTCCAGCAGGTGGCGAAGGGGCAGAGCCTGCCCTGGTCAATCCACCGAAAGACAAAGATGGGGCGGCCAAGAGCTAAGGGGAATTTCCCCTGTCCGCTGCCCCGGTGGCGGATTGGTTCTCGCTGGAGCGTGAACTGTGAAGATTGTTGTCGGCCTGGGAAATCCGGGACGCAAATACGTTGGAACTCGGCATAATATCGGGTTCGAAGTATTGAAAGTGTTGGCGGAACGGAACGCAGCAGAACGCTGGCGAAGCCGTTTCGAAGCAGAGACTACCGAGATTCAGCTGGGAGGTGAGCGACTGTTGCTGGTCGCCCCCCAGACCTTCATGAATCTCAGTGGCAGGAGTGTGCGGAGCGTCGTCGAGTTTCACAAGACGCCACTCACCGACCTGCTGGTCATCTGTGACGATTTGAATTTGAGTTGTGGTCGACTGCGAATTCGGACATCGGGTTCGGCGGGAGGCCAAAAAGGGATTCAGAATATTATCGATCAACTCGGGACCCCCGAGTTTCCACGATTGCGAATTGGAATTGGCCGCCCCAGCGAAGGGGTTGAAACGGTCAACTACGTTCTGCAGACGTTTGCCAAGTCGGAGCGGCCGATTGTTGAACAGGCTGTTGACCGGGCTGAGGCGGCAGTGGAAAAATGGGCCAACGAGGGAATAGTCGTGGCAATGACACTGTTCAATCGCAGTGAAGAAGCTGCGGACTGAAGAGAGTCAGGAGGTCCGAGTGTTCTGCAAAGAACCGGACTCCATCAGAACAAAAATGAAGAACTTGGTTTGTAAGGGGATGAAAATTGGCTCTGCGACTGTATGAGTGCATGTTCCTGCTGGATAGCGGTCGCTATGCCCAGGATCCAAGCGGAACGGAAGCCACGGTTCAGGAGTACCTGGAGCGTTGTAATGCAGAAATCGTAGCAAAGGCTCCCTGGCAGGAAGGGAAGCTGGCTTACGAGATTGGCGGTCACCGCAAAGGTCTGCATTACCTCGTCTACTTCAAGATGGACGGCTCCCAGGTTGAGCAGCTGAACCGGATCTGCAAGCTGAGTGATCTGGTGATCCGGAATATGGTCATCGAACACGAAGAGAAGCTGTTTGATCTGATGATTCAGCAGCTGACAGTGGGTGGTGCTCACGGCGAAGAAGAGCCGTTGCCGATCGGTGCCCCCAATCCTGTCGGCCGCGATCGTGATCGGGATCTGGAATAGTGTTGTTCCGTCTTCCTGAGAAGACGGACCCATGAAGCCAGACTCAATCCGCTTCGGAATGAATTCGGCCTTCTACCACAGGTGCAGCCATGGCAAGTTTCAACAAAGTCATTCTGGTGGGAAATCTCACCCGGGACCCGGAAGTGAAATACACGACCGGCGGCACTGCCGTTGCGGAAATCGGCCTGGCGGTCAATCGCACCTGGTTTGATCAGAAGTCCAACGAACGAAAAGAAGAAACGACCTTCGTCGACATCACGTTGTGGGGACGTCAGGCGGAAGTCGCTGGGGAATATCTGGCAAAAGGCCGTTCGGTACTGATCGAAGGCCGGTTGCAGCTCGATTCCTGGAACGATAAAGACACCGGCGCAAAGCGATCGAAGCTGCGAGTCGTCGGTGAGCAGATGCAGATGCTGGGCGGACGCGGAGACGGCGGTGAAGGGGGAGGCGGCGGTGGCCAGCGTGGCGCCGGTCGTTCCTCGGGAAGCCGCGGCGGGAATTCTCCATCGCAAGGATCTGCTGATTCCTATTATGATTCCCCCCCCTCCGGAGGCGGCAGCAGCTTCTCCGATGAAGATGTCCCGTTTTAACGAATTTGAAGTTTCCAACTGATTCCAACCAGCTCGTGCGGAGCTGAAAGATTTGATCCGAGTCAGCTTCGGGTCCTGGAGAGAAAAATGGTCGTACAGCGTAAACACGGGCAGCGAATTCGTTCCAAGGATCGCAAGGGGGGCATCGAGCTGCTTCTGGCTGAGAATGTCGAAACTCTCGGCAAGCAGGGCGAGATCGTCCGCGTCAAACCGGGATATGCCCGGAACTTCCTGGTTCCCCAGGGCCTGGCCACCATCGCCACCGAAGCGAACAAGCAGATGGTCCTGCGGCATCGCAAGCGTCAGGAAGAACTCCTGATCGCCCGTCGCAAAGAGCTTCAGCAGCTGGCCGACAAGATCAAATCCTACAGCGTCACGCTGGAAGCCAATGCAACTGACGACGGCCACCTGTACGGCTCAATCAGCCCGGCCGATATCAGCAAGGCGCTGAAGAAAGCCAACTACCCGGTCGAACCGAATCACATCAAGACCGAAGGTCTGATCAAGAGCCTGGGGATGTACACCGTCGTGGTGGAACTCGCTCCGGAAGTGGTCACGGAAGTCAAAGTCTGGGTCGTGCCGATGGCTTCGATCAAGTAGGTTTCCTCATCGTTCGCCAATACGGTGAATGGATGACGCTCATCGAAATTTCGCATCCCGCTGGACATTCCAGCGGGATGCGTGCATGTTGAGGGAGCGCAGCCCGCATGTTTCAACGAACATGCATGCGGGAGTGTACGCGCCGCAACGGAGTCCCTTATGGCAAATCAGTCGTCCGCCGAGTTTCTGGGAAAGGTTCCTCCTCAGGATCTGGAAGCTGAGAAAAGTGTTCTGGGAAGTATCCTCTTCTCCAGCGAAGCGTTTGATGAAGCGATTCGACATCTGCAGGCGCAGTGCTTCTATGGCGATGCTCACCGCCGAATCTTCAAATGCATTCACAGCATGTACGAGCGGGGCGTTCGTGCGATCGACGTGGTGACGCTCGCGCACGAACTCAAGAAGCAGGGAGACCTGGATGAGATCGGCGGGGCTGCGTACCTCAACGAGATCATGGGGACCGTCCCGCACGCCGCTCATGCGGAATACTATGCTCGCATCGTCCGCGACAAATGGATGCAGCGGAGTCTGATCGAAGCCTGTACGGAATCGCTGAAAGAAGCCTATCACGGCAGCGAAGACGTCGCGGACATCCTCGCCAAGTCCGAGCGACGAATCTTCAGTATCGTCGAACAGCAGGAGAACTTCTCCAGCATCGCCATTGATGACATTCTGGACGTGACGTTTCAGCGCATCTTCGAGCGAATGGACAAAGGGGATTCCGTCAGCGGACTCCACACCGGTTTCATCGGACTGGATGAGTACACTTCCGGATTTCAGCCGACAGAACTCATCGTGCTCGCGGCCCGTCCGAGTATGGGAAAGACCGCGCTGGTCTGTAACTTCACTCTCGCGGTCGGCAAAGCAGGCAAAGGGGCGTTGCTCTTCAGTCTGGAACAGTCCAAGGTGGAGCTCGCTGAGCGTCTGCTGTGTATTCATGCCAAGATCGGCGGACACAAGCTGCGAAAGGGTGAGCTGGACGAGTTCGACCAGAACACACTCATGGAAGCCGCGAATGAGATGCGGACGTTCCCCATCTTTATTGACGACGTTGCCGGGCGAACGATGTCGCAGATCGCCGCGATCGCACGCCGTCTGAAACGCCGGGCCCAGCTCGACATCGTCATCATCGACTACCTGCAGCTGATCGAGTCTGAAGATCGTAACCTGCCGCGCGAGCAGCAGATCTCCTCCATCACCCGCCGACTCAAGTTCCTGGCGAAAGACCTGAGCATCCCGGTGATCGCTCTGGCACAGCTCAACCGAGGTGTGGAACAGCGTGAAGACAAACGTCCTCGCCTGTCGGACCTGCGTGAGAGTGGTGCAATCGAACAGGATGCGGACATCGTCATGTTCCTCCACCGTCCCGAGGCTTATGATCCCGAAGACCGCCCGGGAGAAGCAGACCTGATCGTCGCGAAGAACCGTCAAGGTCCCATTGGAACCGTGGAACTGGTCTGGCTCCGTGATATGCTCCGGTTCGGCGACAAGAGCCCGATCAGCATCGACGTTTAACGATGAAAGACGGGTCGTCCGGAACTGGGTCAAGATGACGGAATCCATCAAGCAGGATGATCAGCAGCATACGCATGCTTCCGCGTCGAGCGGCTTTCTTTCGAACCTGCGGCTGGTGAGCCTGGGAACGGTCGTTTCGCGGGTTTTTGGTCTGCTCCGCGATATGGGAATGACATCGGTCTTCGGAGCGGGGACCGTGCTGGATGCGTTCATTGTCGCGTTTCGAATTCCCAATCTGGCCCGTCAACTGCTGGGCGAAGGGGCTCTGAGCACAGCGTTCCTTCCGGTCTTTGTGAAGTGCCGGGCGGAACGCGGTGATCAATCGGCAAGAGAAATGATGACCGCCGTCGCACTGGCTGTCGCGATACTTCTCACCGGTCTGATCTCTGTCGGCGAGCTGGGATTACTCGCTGCCTGGTGGTGGGGTGATCTGTCGGCGGCGACCGGGATGCTGGTCTTGCTATTGGCAATCATGCTTCCCTACAGCCTGCTGATCTGTCTCTCCGCGTTGTTCTGCGCGGCTCTCCATGCTCAGCGGCAGTTTCTCTGGCCGGTTCTGGTCCCGATCACGCTGAACCTGATCTGGCTTGGTGCATTGGGAATTGCAGCGAGCATCTGGAAGCTGCCGGTTCCTCAGGCGATGTTCTCCGCTGCGGCAGTGACGTTCGCGGGGTGTGTGCAGCTGCTCATTCCGCTCTTTGCCCTCCGCCGACAGGGGATGGGTTTGATTCGAAGCTGGCGGGCGGGGTGGCCGTTTGTCGGGGACGTATTTCGCGCGATGCTGCCCGTTGTTGTCGGGATGTCCATCCTGCAGATGAGTGCGATTCTGGACAGTGTCCTGGCGTGGGGACTCTCCCGGCCCGATGACGGCAGTGCCGCGTGGTGCCAGATGCTGGGGATTGCTCCGGTGATGGAATCAGGGACCGCTTCCGCCCTCTACATCGGTCAGAGGATGTATCAGTTTCCTCTCGGGGTCTTTGGCGTTGCCTTGGGAACGGTTCTCTATCCCTTGTTGACGCAACATGCGCAGCGGGGCGAATACGAACTGCTGCGAAGCGATCTTTCGCGAGGGCTGCGGATTATGCTGGCAGTGGCGATTCCCGCCAGTGCTGGACTCAGTCTATTGGCATGGCCATTGACGCTGGCGTTGTTTCAGCATGGGGAATTCAACAGGGACGATGCACTTCTGACTTCCAGGATGATTGCGATCTATGGAGCAGGGGTCTGGTGCTACATCGGAATTGCGATACTCAATCGGGCGTTCTACGCGACGGGAGATCGCGTCACCCCGATGCGGTTTGGTTTCCTTGCTCTGGTGCTGAACCTGATCTGCAATCTGATTCTGATCTTCCAGGTCGGTGGAATCGGGATTGCACTGGGAAGCGTTTTCGCCAGCACGGTTCAGGTCTTGCTGACTCTTCGAAAGCTGAACCGTCAGGTCGGTCCACTTCACTGGCCCGAGATCCTGTCGACGCTCTGGAAAGGGATCCTTGCCACAGTGCTGATGTCGGCCGCTTGCATGATCGCACTGCAGATGCTGCCCGCCCCGGAAACGCTCCTGGACCGATTATTGTCGCTCGGAGTTCCGTGTCTCGTCGGAGCAGGGACCTATTTTGCAGTCGCTCGTCTGACGGGAATGAAGGAGCTGGATGAACTGCTGCGACGCTCGTGAAGGACCGCTATAGGGCTGTCACGGCACGCTGCATCAGCCACCACAGCAATCCCAACATGCAGGCGAAGATGAGCAGCAGGAGCAGAGCGTAGCGCAGGAAGATCCAGTTCAGGTCCTTCATCGGCTGAATGGCATCTGCTTTGCGTTCCTGCACGATCGCAATCCAGTCGATGCCGGGAGTCTTTGCGACAGAGGCGAGCCATTCACCATCGTAAGTGGGATCCATTTCCACGAAGGGATCTCGATAATCCGGGATTCCTTCTCCGGTCCGCACAGCCCGCCGCAGGTTGAATTCCTCATCCGGGGTGAGCCGCAGTGCTTCTTTTGCGACGGTCGAATCACCGGCCTTTCCAAGCGTGTTCGCCTTCAGCCAGGGGTGGTCGAGGATGAGCGGCGGATCTTCCCGCATGTCCACCAGCGAGAGGAGACGGTCTTTCGAATAGGGAGTCGTCCCGGGACGGCTCGGGCCGTCGATGCGCTGTTCCCATTGCTTCAATAAGTCTGAAATGTGAATGGTTCGACCCAGAACGCCGATCACTTTCGTGTTGTCGAAGTTCCAGACAGGAGCCGCGACAGCCACCATGTACTTGCCGGTGTTCGAACTTCGAAATGCGACGGTGACGCCCGATTTCTTACGAGGTTCCACACGGCCAGCGTCTTCATTGGCACTCAGTTCGCGTCCCAGGCCGTGGAAGTAGTCACGGTAGGAAAAGGCCTGTCCGATACTTTCTTTCCAGGGAGAACGATAGATCTGGATCCCGTCACGATCGGTCAGGAAGAAGCTTTCGTCCAGGGTCCGTTGCTGATCGGTCAATCGACGGTCCGTTTCAATGCGCCATCGATCCAGGATCTGGACATAATCGCTGCGAAGTCCGTAATGGCCCGGATCGTAGCCGGTCTCCTTCTCGTTGGCAGGAAGTCTGCGAGCCAGACGTTCGAGTTCTGATTGCCGATCGGCGAGTTCCTGTTGCAGGCTGGCTGCCAGGAGTCGGGCTGTGGCCATGTCTCCGGAGAGAGCCCGCTGGGAGAGATGTTGTTCGGCCTGTCCGACAGCCTCGCGGATGACTCTGTTTCCCAGCCAGAAGAGCATGACGAGGAAAAGAACCGGGCCCAGGATTCCCAGCCAGACGAGCGGACGTTTGGCGCGATTGATCTCGCGACGTTCGAGCAGATCGAGGACAGCCTGAGGACTGGCGAGTCGACGGCTCGGATCCCGCTGCAGGCATCGGTCGATGATCTCTGCAAGTGGAGCGTCGACTGCAGAATTGTCGCGGTGCAATGACGGCGGAGGCGATTCCGCGATAATCTGCTGATAGATCTTCAAACGCTCATCAAGTGAACCTGCGATGTTCAGCCGTGCTTCGGTCTCATCGGTCCGGTACGGGGGAACTCCGCTCAGCATGTGGTAGAGCAACGCTCCGAGTGCATAGACATCCCAGCGGACATCCGGGACCGCGTTACGGGCCGCCTGTTCCGGAGCCATGTAATAGAATGTGCCGTACGCTCCTCCCTGATCGGTTGCCAGTCGCGACTGTCCGAAATCCCCCAGCCGGGCTTCATCTCCGCGGTCGAGCAGCACATTCCCCGGTTTGATATCGCAATGCAGAATGCCGGCGCTGTGAGCGTGAACCAAAGCCCGCGCGACGGCAGCCGTGATCGTCAGTGCCTGCGGAACGGAAACCGTTCCGGACTCGATGAGATTGGCGACCGATCGATGAGGCAGATACTCCATCACGAAGTACGGAGGATCATGGTCGACACCAACATCCAGAAGTCGGACCACATCGCGTGACGCATCCAGCACCGCGAGCTTTTCGACTTCACGCGTCAGCAGCGACCAGTCGAGACCGCGCCGGTTGGTAAAAAACTTGATGGCGACCTGTTTGCCGGTCTTTCGTTCGCGTGCCAGCCAGACCGTTCCGTAAGACCCTTCGCCAATGTTTTTAAGGATCTCGTATCCCCCCACCGTGGTGGGGATGGCGGATTGCCGCAGACTCTGGCGGCGCGAAATGTCCAGGTCCTGCGTCGCCTGGATCGGAGTGTTTTCGGTGGAAGACTTGTTAGTGGCGGGCGGCTGAGTGGGGTCCATCATGGTTTTCCGTTCAACTGCATCCGTGGTTCAGGGGCCCGGTCGTCTCGATGGAAGCACAGTCAATCGAGTGCTTCGGTTTCCGCCGACATTGCCGGGAGCGCAGGCATCCAGCTTGCCGGCCTCCGCGATCGGTCGATTCTGTCAGAATTTGGGACTTCACTCCAGAGACGTTACGCAAGCAGGTCGTTCACCGGAGAGCCGTGTACGTCTGTCAGACGGAAGTCGCGGCCAGCGTAGCGGTAGGTCAACCGTTCATGGTCGAAGCCCAGCAGTTTCAGAATGGTAGCCTGCAGGTCATGCACATGAACTTTATTCTCGACTGCCTGGAAACCAAACTCGTCCGTCGCGCCGTGAACATGCCCTCCCTTGACGCCCCCGCCCGCCATCCACATGGTGAATCCCCAGTGGTTGTGGTCGCGTCCATTGATCTTTCCGGCGTTGGAACCGGGGGTCGGCAATTCTACGGTCGGGGTCCGACCGAACTCTCCTCCCCAGATCACGAGGGTATCTTCGAGCATGCCTCGCTGCTTGAGGTCTTTCAGGAGTGCTCCCAGCGGCTGGTCCAGCTGTTTGGCCAGTTTGCGATGATTGACTTCGATGTCGTCATGATTGTCCCAGGGCTGTCCGGCCCCATGCCAGAGTTGGACGAAACGCACGCCCCGTTCGACAAGCCTGCGGGCGATCAGCAGCTGCCGGGCATGAACCCCTTCCCCGTACATCTCGCGAATGTGTTTTGGCTCATGTTTGATGTCGAATGCATCTGTCGCGTCGGTCTGCATCCGGTAGGCGAGCTCCAGCGACTGGATGCGTGCCTCCAGTGCGGAATCGACCCCGCGATTGGCCAGATGCTGACGATTGAGCATCTGCACCAGATCGAGCTGGGCCCGCTGCTGAGGCGGTGTCAACTTGTGATTGCGAATGTTTTCAATCAGTTTGTCAATCTGCGTGTGCTGGGAATCGATGTAGGTTCCCTGATAGACCCCGGGCAGGAACGCGGAACGCCAGTTCGCACTCTCCGTGATGGGGTAACCCCCTGGGCACATCGCGATGAACCCGGGAAGATTCTGGTTTTCGGTCCCCAGTCCGTAGGTCACCCAGCTTCCAAGGCTCGGGCGAGGGAGGCGGGCATCGCCACAGTTCATCAACAGCAGTGACGGCTCATGATTGGGGACGTCGGCATGCATGGAACGAATGACGCAGATGTCATCGATCGATTCCGCGGTCTTCTCAAAGAGCTCGCTGACCTCGATACCGCTCTCGCCGTACTTCTGAAACTTGAAGGGTGATGGGAAAGCAGCTCCCGTCTTTCGTTCCGTTTTCAGGTTCTTCGGGAGTTCCTTGCCCGCATACTCCGCCAGCAGCGGCTTGGGGTCGAACGTGTCGACGTGAGAAGGGCCCCCATTGCAGAAGATGTGAATCACATGCTTCGCCTTCGCGGGGAAATGCGGACGCTTCGGCTCCATCGGAGATTCGGCCGCCTGAACACGTGAGCTGAGGCTCTCTTCGCCCAGCATGGCAGCCAGGCCGAGGAGTCCCAGACCCTGGCCTGTTCGCTGAAGGAGATCCCGTCGGTTCAGGTGTGAATTCAGCATTTTCAATTTGACCTTGTCCAAGTCCAGACTGGCCCCATTTTTTGAATTTTCCGGGGCTGGCGGGTTGGCGTAAAGGGTCGGAAGCGGGTTTTGAATGAAATCGCCCGAATTGCCGCTGTGAATTCAGAGTTTGGGGCGAATTTCGTCTCCTGCGTTCCTCTGCTGCCGATACGTCACCCCTTTATTGTGTTGATCGGAATTCGTCCCGGAGAAGATCAATTCACGTTGGCGAATGCGTTGCAACCTGAAATAATTCGTTGTTCGGAATTTTGCCCGCCACGGAGGGGAAGCACGGCCAGGCTCCTTTCCCCAAACGCGAACGGTCATCGGGTGTTACGGATTCAGCGAAAACCCCTGATTCCTCAGAAACGGACATGCCGGCGACCCGTACAATGGCATTTGAGAGTGACTTTGAACTGCAACTCCCCTGGGTGAAGACCCGATGAACTGGAAGCTTTCAATTTCTGGATTCGCATTCCTCTGGCTGTGGGCTGGGGGGAGTGCCTCCCTCATCGCCATCGCGGAGGAGAATGACGATCTCAAAGCAAAAGAGACCGCTCAGGTCGAATCGCTGATCATTGAGGCGGGGGACGGTCCGCAGCAGGGCTTCCTCATGCAGGGGAATGAGTCGCTCCGTCAGCTGCTCGTGACGGGACGATTGGCTAGCGGACGTGATGTCGATCTGACCCGTGAAGTGGCCTATGTGATCGAACCGGCAGGGGTGGCGCATGTCGATGCCCACGGCCTCGTCACGCCCCGCGGAAATGGCACTGGGGTGATCACAGCCCGTCTTGCGAACGGCCTTTCAGCATCGCTCCCGTTGACCGTGCAGAGCTATGAATCGAATCCGCCAGTCAATTTTCCCAATCAGGTCGTCCCCATCCTGACCAAGTACGGATGCAACGGTGGGGGATGCCATGGGGCTGCCCGGGGACAGAACGGCTTCATGCTCTCGCTTCTGGGTTTTGAACCCTCTGAGGACCTCGAGTATCTGGTGAAGTCCTCTCGCGGAAGAAGGCTCTCGCTGACAGCGCCGGACCAGAGCCTGCTACTCAAGAAGGCAACCGGACAGACTCCACACGGGGGAGGTGCCCGCATGGAGCAGGATTCCCCCGAGTACCGGCTGCTGCGACGCTGGATCGCAGAAGGAGCGCGAGCGGGGAATGCGGATGCCGGACATCTGACGGGAATTGAAGTCTTTCCCAGTGATCGCGTCATGAGCCCGCGATCCGAACAGCAGCTTCTCGTGATCGCGACCTATAGCGACGGAACAAAGGAAGACGTCACAGCGACTGCCGTCTACGAAGCGAATGTCCCCGAGATGGCCACGGTTTCCACGCGAGGTCTGGTGACGACCACGGACGAACCCGGGGACGTGGGAATCATGGTCCGCTATCAGTCGAATGTCGCGGTTTTTCGAGCCACGATCCCGCTGGGCAAGCCGGTCGACACTCTTCCTCCGACACGCAACTTCATCGATGAGGTGGTCTTTCGCAAACTCAAGTTGCTGGGGCTTCCGCCATCGGCCGTTTGTGACGACTCCACGTTCCTGCGACGCGTGACACTGGATCTCGCTGGGCGGCTGCCCACGGAAAACGAAGCAGCCGCATTTCTGGCCAATCAGGATCCCGGAAAGCGGGACCAGCTGATCGACAAACTGCTGGACTCCACCGACTACGCGAACTACTTCACGAACAAGTGGTCGACGTTGCTTCGCAATCAGCGTGAAGTGAGTCGTCCGGATGAGTCGAAGCGCGGGACCTATCTGTTTCACAACTGGATCCGGCAGACGCTGCTGGAGAATCGGCCGTACGATCAGTTCGTCCGGGAAATCCTGACTGCTTCCGGGGAGGCGTCCGAGAATCCGCCTGTGCTGTGGTATCGCGCGGAGAAGGACGTCCATTCACAGGTCGAAGACGTCACGCAGCTCTTCCTGGGACAGCGTCTGCAGTGTGCGCGTTGCCATCATCATCCCTTCGAGCGATGGAGCCAGGCGGACTACTACAAGTTGACCGCCTTCTTTTCACGGGTCGGGAGGAAGCCCGGTTCCGCTCCGACGGACGACCGCATCTTTCATCGGTCAGGAGCGGCGGTGGCTGCGCATCCCCGGACGGGTGAGACGCTCGTTCCTGCCGGCCTGGGAGCTGCCCCGATTTCAATCACTCCGGAGATGGATCCGCGTGTCTCTCTCGTGGACTGGATGACCGCCCCTGAGAACCCGTTCTTTGCGAAGTCGCTGGTGAACCGCTACTGGAAGCACTTCTTCGGACGTGGGCTGGTCGATCCCGAAGATGACATGCGGGCGACAAACCCTGCGGTCAATCCGGAACTGCTGGCAGCGCTGGAGCAGCACTTTGTCGACAGCAAATACGATCTGAAGGGGTTGATCCGGACGATCTGTCAGTCATCGACCTATCAGCTCAGTTCCGAACCGAATGCCTACAACGAAGATGATCGACAGAACTTTTCCCGGTTCTATCCGCGCCGCCTGAACGCCGAGGTTCTGCTCGATGCGGTTGATCGGTTAACGGGATCGACAACCCGGTTTACCGGCATGCCGGTGGACGCCCGCGCGGTCGACCTCCCCGATTCGAAGTTTCCCTCGTACTTCCTGACTGTCTTCGGCAGGCCGCAGGGAGAAAGTGTCTGCGAGTGCGAACGGGTGGTCGATTCCAATCTGGCTCAGAGCCTGCACCTCATCAACTCTCCGGAACTGACTGGCAAGATCACGGATGGAGCCGGCAATGCATTGCGTCTGGCGAACGCCCGGGAAACTCCGTTGCCCGAAAAGATCCGTGAGCTGTACCTCATCGCGTACAGCCGGGAACCCCAGGCGGACGAAATTGCCGCGATCACTGAATACCTGAAGCAGAAATCGCTGCCGGATGGTTCGGAAAATAAGCAGGCCTATGAAGATCTGGTCTGGAGCCTGATGAACACCAAAGAGTTTCTGTTCAATCACTGAAAAATCACGGCTCCAAGGATGAATCTGTCATGACCCGGAATCTCCTGCATTCGACCGCACTCGGAATGCAGACCTTTCCTGCAGGAAGCTCCCTCCTGAGGGGACTCATCTGCTGCCTGCTGCTCAGCTCCATGGCAACGGCAGCGGGGCTCCCCAATCCTCGCCTGAATTTCATCTTTCCCGCCGGGGCTCGCCAGGGGACAACGGTGACAGCCACCGTTCATGGTGTCGATCTGGATGAAAGTACAGGCCTGATCTTTTCTCAGCCGGGCATCACAGCTCGGCCGCGCATGGCACCTCCTCGGCAGTTCGAAACCGAGCCGCAGCCGATCCCGGGTCAGTTTGACATTACGGTCAATCCAGACGTCCCCCCGGGGAGCTATGAAGTGCGGGTTGCCGGGAAGTATGGAGTGTCGACGCCTCGCATTTTCAAAGTCAGCGATCTGTCTGAGGCGAAGTGCGACGCACGCAATACGTCACCCGCGACTGCGATGAAAGTCGACCTGAATTCCATCGTGAACTGTCGGGAGACCAGCAGCGACGCCCCTCACTATTACGAGTTTCCGGGAACCGCGGGGCAGACGGTCTCCATTCGCTGTGAGACATTGAGCATCGATTCCCGCATGTTCCCGATTCTGGAGATTTTGAGCCCGACAGGACGCCCGGTCGCCTTCGCGCGGGGAACCTCGACTCAGGAAGCGGTACTGACCTACACCCCGACTGTCGACGGTCCCTGTCTGCTGAAAGTTTACGATGCCACCTACCGCTCCGGAGTCACCTGTCATTACCGGCTCGAGATCAGCAATCGTCCCCAGATCGAATTCATCTGGCCTCCCGCTGGGGTTGCTGGAACGACATCCACGTTCACGTTGTACGGACACAATCTGCCCGGCGGCGTTCCCGCGAAGGAGTTTGATCCCCGGGTTCAGCTGCAGGAACTGAACGTCTCAATCACTCTGCCGCAGACGGCTCAGGCGTTCTGTCTCACCGGGGCCAGCCCCAACCGTTCACTCAATCAGGTTCTGACGAAGGGGTTCGAATACCGGCTTCCGGGGGCAGAGCGTCCATCCCATCCGGTCTTCATCGCTGCTGCGGATGCGAGTCTGGTTTTGGCGGAGCCTGCGGGTCAGACTCGTGAGCACGCGCAGAAGTTGACGCCTCCCTGTGTTGTCGCGGGGCGCTGTACACCCCAGCCGAACTGGTTCACCTTTCACGGGGTGAAGGGTGAAACATACTCGATCGACATCGTTTCAGAACGATTGAACCTCCCCACCGACCTGTCGATCGTCATCAGCCAGATGACCGTCGATGGGGCTGGCGGGCCGGCCGACAACGTTGTCTCGCAGGAAGACGATTCCGGAAATCTCTTCAAGAACCCTCCGTTTACAGCCCCGGCGCATGATCCGTCGGTTCTGTTCACTCCCCCTGCGGACGGGGAATATCTGATTCAGGTCCGCGACCTGTATGGAAGCTCCACCGTCCATCCCCGCAATGCTTATCTGATGACCTTGCAAAAGGCGGTTGGAGACTTTCATCTGCTCGTCACGTCTCAAGAACTGCTGGAAGCTGATTCGAATGCAGAAGCTCAGCGGGGGCTCTCTCCGACTCTCCGCTGGGGGGGATGTCAGCTGCTTCATGTGCAGGCTTTTCGGGAAGGGGGCTTCACGGGTCCAATCACACTGACGGCGATCGGCCTTCCTCCCGGAGTCAGCTGTCCCCCGGTCGTGATTGAATCTGGCCAGACGCAGGCGACGCTCGTTCTCTGTGCAGCTTCAGATGCTCCAGCGTGGCAGGGGACCATTCAGGTTCAGGGGACGGCCCAGATTGATGGGAAAGAAATTCAACGTCAGGCCGCGCCTGCCAGTCTCCTCTGGAACAAGAATTCGACCGATCAGTTGCCGGTTGCCCGGGTCACTTCGGATCTCATGCTGGCAGTGATCCCCGAGGTCTCTCCAGTCAGCATCAGCGTTCAGGGAGAACCAGTCCGGGAGGTTCGCAAAGGTGACAAGATCTCTGTGACGGCCAGCTTCACGAAGAACCTGGAGACGTCCGGAAAGGGGAAGCTCGAACTGCGTGGCCTTCCCGCTTCGCAGTATCCCACCCAGAAAATTCCCGCTCGAGATCTGGACCCCGAGGCTCAGGAGGGAGTGATTGAAGTTTCGATCGACCCGCAGCTGCCCGCGGGGGATTACTCCTGTTACTTCGTTCTGCAGACACACGCCATGTATGCCCGCAATCCCGAAGCTGCTGCGAACGCACAGAAGAAGGCAGCCGATTTCGAAGGTCTCATCGAGCGGCTCACGATGGAGTCGGCCCGCGCGGAAGCGGAAAAGGTGGAAGCGGAGAAGCAACGCGCCGAACTCGTTCCCATTGAAAACGATCCCGATCAGGAAAGTGCGACCGCAGCGGCAGACCTGCGTGTCAAAGAGGCTGCGGACGTTGCTCAGAAGCTCAAATCGCAGCTGGCTGCTGCTCAGGAAGAACTCGCGGTCATCAAAAAGCGTGCAGCGGACCTCGCCAAGGCTGCCGAGCCGAAGGATGTGAACTTCATTCTGGCCGGTCCTCCGCTGACGATCCGGGTGCTCGAATGACGAGGAAGTATCGCTTGTCGAAAGTCTCAACGATGGATGGTTGCAGTGCATCGATGTGGAGTCCCCGTCAGGCAACGTCGGTCTTGCACAGAGCTCTCGCAGGAATGATCGCAGTTGCCTGCACATCATCCGTCGTTCGGGCGGAACCGATTCAGATTGCAGAGATCCCGCAACCGCATCAGGTGAGTTTCGAAAAGGAAATTCGCCCGATCCTTGTGCGGAATTGCCTTGCCTGTCACAGCGCCTCTAAACCGGAGAGTGAACTGGTCCTGGAGACCCCTGCATCGATCCTCGAAGGGGGATCTCTGGGGGCCGCGGTCGTTCCGGGGAAGCCGGATGAAAGCCTTTTGCTGTCGGTGGCGGCTCATCGCGGAGAGCCGATCATGCCACCGCCGGGAAATACAGCCAACGCGAAGAACCTCACTCCCCAGGAACTGGGTCTCCTCCAGCTGTGGATCGAGCAGGGGGCACAGGGATCCATGTCCGGGGCAGGGAACACCGTAGAGTGGCAACCGCTCGCGGAAGGGGTTCATCCCATTTATGCCGTCGCTATGACTGCGGACGGAAGGACAGCTGCGTCTGGCCGGGCCAATCAGATTGCCCTGTACAACATCCCCGCTCGCGATCTGGAGACAGAACTGATTGATCCCGCCCTGCCGGGGCCCCCTGAATATTCCGGCCGCCGGGCTCATGCAGATATGGTGGTGTCCCTGGCCTTTCGCCCGGATGGTCTTCAGCTGGCCTCCGGGGGATTTCAGGAAGTGAAACTCTGGCAGCGGCCGGATCAGCTTCCTCAACGGACATTGGCAGAAGCGAATCCGGACGCTGAGTTGCTCGTGATTTCTCCGCTTCGCAGTCAAGCGGCCCTGGCTGGTCCATCCGGCAAGATCGCCTTGATCGATCTGAAGACCGGAGCGATCAAGCGTGAATGGACAGCCCAGCAGGGGCGAGTGACCGGGCTGGTCTATTTCCTCGACGGGAAGCAGTTGATGACTGGTGGTGACGACCACACGGTTCGGCTCTGGGAGATCGAGTCTGGCCGGGGCACTGGGGGATTCACGACAACAGCCCCGGTCACTGCCATCGCTCATTTCCCGCAACTGAATCAGGTTCTGGTCGGCGAAGCGGACGGATCGTTGGTGAGTTACGAGATTCCATCCCCGCTTGATTCGTTGCCCCAGCCGCTTCCTCCCGGCAAAAAGGTTCGTGAGTTTCCCCGCAGCGTCGATGCGATCACTGTCGTTCGCTCAGTCGGTGCACAGGGATCGAAAGCGGTGGCAGCTTCCCGGGACGGGATTGCCCGGCTCTGGAATGTTGCAGACGGGACACAGCTGCAAAGCTTTCAGCACGACGCACCCATCGTTTCGATGAGCGTCAGTCCTGACGGAACTCGCCTCTCCACCGGATCGAACAACGGGTCCGTGAAGCTTTGGGATCTGGAGTCCGGTGGACTGATCGCGGATCTGCACGAGCAGCTTCCCACGATCCTTCCGCAGGAAAACCTCAGGCGGAATCTCGCATTGACTCAGCGACTGGCCACCGCCGCCGGAGAAGATCTTCTGGCTGCCGAGAAGCAGTTGAATGAACATCTGGATTTATTGGACCTGGCTGCCGTCGAGCTTTCCCGGGCAGAAGTGAATTCCAGGAAGAAGACGGAAGCAGTTGTTCAACCGATGGCTGAAGAAGCAGCCGCCCAAAAAGAATTCACCGAACGAAAGCAGGAGTACGAGACTGCTGAAGCCCGTGTGAAGGAGCTGGAAGCGGCTCCTCTTCCGGAGGAGGAGTCTGCTCGAGCCGCTGTTGAGGAAACGCTGAAGCAGGCCCAGGCGGCGGCACTCGAACTCAAAAACAAGCTGGACGCCGCCAATGCGGAGTACACGAAGAAGAACGCTGCGTTGCGTTCTGCACAGGATGAACAGACGAGTGCTGCATTGGCTCTGGATGCTGCGAAACGAAATCGGCAGGTGGCGGAATCCAATCTGAAAAACTCGACAGCTGCAATGCAGGTTGCCATGAAAACTCAGACGGAGCGCGAGCACGATGTGATCAGCGCTCAACTGGCCCTGTCCGAGTTGGAAAGCAAGGTTCGGCTGGAAGCACGAGAGGTTCAGGACCTGCGAGCAGATCTGGCTGCGTTCGATACAGAAATCCGGCAGGTGACCCCCCGCCTGAAATCGACTCCTCCTTCGGAAGAACAGACCGTCGCAGCGTCCGGAACTCCGACGGCGGAGCAACTCGCCGCCAGACGGGCGGAAGCCGATGCGGAGGCCGCCTGGAAGCAGGCTCGACGGGAAGGCTTTCAGGCTGAGGAGCAGGGACGGGCTGTCGTTGCTTCACTGGAACTGCGACGCGATGCCGCTGAGAAGTCCTTTCAGGCTACACTGGCCCGTCAAAAAGCAGCACAAGCCGCCCGCGATTCTGTAATCAAGCAACAGGATGCACTTGAGGCGAAGCTCAAGACTGCAACGAATGATGCTGACAGAATGATGATTTCTGTCGAAGTGCAGAACGCTTCCGCGCGTCGCACGAATCTCGATGAAACCCTGCTCGAACTCGAAAAGAGACTGACCTCGGACAGGTCGACGAAAGAGGAAATCGAACAACGTCTGAGCGCAGCTGGCATGGAACTGCAGAACGTACAGAAGATCAAGCAGGACCGACTTGAGCAACTTCGGGAATCGCTGGAACAGGCCGGACAGAAGCGGCGGGAGATCGATCACGCCGTCGGGGGAGATCTTTCGACACTCGCTTCGTTGCGAGAGCGACAGGCTTCAGCACAGCAGGCACTCGCAGAGAGAAGACGTCCGGTCGCGACGCTTGTTTTCAGCCCGGACGGCCATCGCCTGATCGTCGCAGATTCGAACGAGATGCGGGTGTATAGCGCCATCACCGGAGAGCCGGTTGACCTTCGACCGGTGCGATCGACCGGCAGCATCACCGGATGTTTCATCGATGGCGAGTCCCTGCTGACTCTGGGGCAGGATCATTCATTGAATGTGGTTAATACTCGTCCTGCCTGGGAGGTCAAACGTCGCATTGGTGACGGTTCCTCTTCCGGGCCGCTGACCGGTCAGATCACCGCACTGGACTTCAGTCCTGACGGGAACCTGCTGGCGTCCGGAAGCGGTGAGGCGTCGCGCTTCGGCGAGTTGAAGATCTGGGATGCTGACAGCGGAAATCTGGTGCGGGACATTCCCGACCCTCACTCGGACACGGTGCTCGGTTTGAAGTTCTCGCCGGACGGAAAGCTGCTGGCCAGCTGCGGAGCCGATCGGCTGATGAAGGTTTTCAATGTCGCCACCGGCGAATTGGTGAAGACGTTCGAAGGGCACACGAACCATGTTCTGGGGGTCAGCTGGAGTGCGGATGGCCGTTGGCTGGCGACCGCGAGTGCCGATCAGACCTGTAAGATCTGGGACGTTCGCAGTGGAGAGACCTTGCGGACGCTGACGGGCTTCAACAAGGATGTCACCGCTCTGGAATACCTGGGGGCGAGCGATACATTCATTACGTCCTCGGGGACGTCACCACAGGTCATCATTCGTTCGAGCGACGGAGGGAGCGGAACCGTGTTTTCCGGGACGACCGATTTCATTTACTCGGTCCGCGCGAATCGCGAAGGAAGTGTGATTGTTGCTGGCGGTCAGGATGGCGTGTTGCACGTGTGGAACGGAAAGGGTGAGCCGATCATCAATTTTCCTCCTGTAACCGGAAATCGGTGATCCCGGATGCCTCAATCGAAATTGCACAGACTCATCTGCGTCTGTCCCAACCGCCCTCGGAAGTGAACATGCGGCGAAAATTTGACTGGTTTCTTCCCGGGATGCTGGTGGCTGTGCTTCTGGCCTGGATGTTCCCCACCCCGGGAGCTCGAGGAGGTTGGCTGCATCCGGAACTGCTGACCAAAGCGGGCGTCGCGCTCATTTTCTTCCTGCACGGTGTGGCGTTGTCATTCGCAGCCCTGCGTTCCGGGATGCTGCAGTGGCGATTGCATCTGGTCGTGCAGACCTGCTGTTTTCTCCTCTTTCCTCTCATCGGGATCGGCATTTCCGCAGCGACGCAGGGTTGGTTGCCGGAGGATCTGCGAAAAGGATTTCTGTATCTGTGTGCCCTGCCATCGACGGTCTCTTCATCAGTGGCCCTGACGGCAGCCGCACATGGCAACGTTCCCGCAGCTGTCTTCAATGCGACATTATCCAGCCTGCTGGGAGTGGTGATCACTCCGCTGTGGATGTCGATGGCTGCCGGGGCGAGTGGATCGACCGGGCCCGTCGGTCAGGTGATCCTTGATCTGGTGGTCTGGCTGGTTTTGCCTTTGGTCGTCGGTCAGCTTTTACGACCCTGGCTGGCGGGCTGGGCGGCCCGCAATAAACCGAGAATCAATACCGTGGACCGGATGACGATTCTGCTTCTGGTCTATACCTCTTTCTGCGACTCCATGGTGCTAGGGGTCTGGACGAAGCACGGCATGACAGCGATTGCCTCAACACTGGTGCTCACCACGCTGCTGTTTTACGCCGTCTTCTTCATTGTCGGGAAGATCTGCGATCTGCTGCGATTTTCCTGGGAGGATCGGATTGCGACGATCTTCTGTGGATCGAAGAAGTCACTCGCCACGGGGGTTCCCATGGCCCAGCTCATGTTCGGAGCCGATCCGGCACTCGGCCTGATCCTGCTTCCGATCATGGTCTACCATCCCCTGCAGCTGGTGATCTGCGGAGTACTGGCCAGCCGCTGGGCGAATCGAACGAAATAAGGCAGCGACCAGTGTCAATGCACCCGGCGTGTCAGGTTAAAATTTCTGCCGGCGGGGGAGCTTCCATTCTCGTTCTGCCATCCAGCAGGCAGCTGACGTTCACATCGCCCATCAGATTGATCATCGTCCGGCAGCGGTCGAGGAACCAGTCGACCGTCAGCAGCAGTCCGATGTATTCCGTCGGCAGTCCCACTGCGGTAAAGACGAGAGTCATGGTCACCAGTCCCGCTTCCGGAATTCCGGCTGCACCGACGGAAGCAATGATGGAAGTGAAGACAACGATCAGCTGCTGGGTAAGCGTCAGATGTTGCCCGATCAGCTGAGAGACGAACAGTGCGGACATCGCTTCGTAGAGCGCGGTTCCGTCGTTATTGAAGTTCGCTCCGACGAGTGCCCCCATGCTGGCCGACTTTTCACGAACGCCGACTTTCTCTGTCAGGCAGGCATAGGTGACCGGCATTGTGGCGGTCGAACTGGCAGTGGAAAACGCCATCACCAGGGCATCCCGCATCCCTTTGAGAACGTCGAAAGGACGAGGCCAGGAAAAGAATTTGATGCGAAGCAGATACCAGCAGGCCTGCAGGGCCAGCCCCAACAGAACAGCAAAGATAAATCCCCCCATCGCTTTGAGCGGCCCGAAACCTTCGGTGCCGATCAACTTCGCTACGATGGCGAATACCCCGATGGGGACCAGCTGAATAATCCAGTGCAACATCGTGAGCAGAACCTCGTACGCAATCTCCACCAGATCCTGCACATTGGTGACTCCTTTCTGTCGCACGCTTCGCAGGGAGATTCCCACCGCGATCGCGATGATGATCACCCCGATGATGTTCTGTTTGTCGCCCAAAGGTCCCAGAAGACTGCGGGGGATGTTGTCAATCAGGAGTTCCAGTGGAGACTTGTGTGCGGTGGCTTCAACCTTCTCGGGGATATCGAGGGGATACCACGTTCCCGGCTTGAGGGTGTTCGCGACGGCCAGTCCGATCAAGATCGCTACAGTGGTGTTCAGGATCAGGAGAAACGCCAGTCGCAGTGCTGTCTTGCCCGCGATCTCCGTCGTCATGAGCACATGCACAACCGCAATCAGGATCAGCGGGGGAGCCAGGGCTCCCAGAAGCTGAAGAATCACCCGGGCTGGGATTTCCAGCACAGCGGCCCGTTCCCCAATGATCAGTCCCGTGAACACCCCCAGGAACATCGCGATGACGATCCGAAGATAAAGCGGCAGCGAGTTCCAGCGTCCCAGAAGTCCTGTTGCTTTGGGGGCGTCGGTGGTCATATCGGAGTTCTCCTCGGAACTTGTTTGATTGCAGCGGCGATTCGAGCACTTCCGGATGACTCGCGGCTGATGCACACTTTGTAGAATTGCCCGCCATTCGTCCAGCTTCAGTTCGGCAATGAACGAAGAATCCTTTTGATTGGCAATGGTTTCCGGCACTTTTCCCGGGAGTTGAGCATCACCATTGACTAATGATCACCGACCTATGACAAATATTTGATCAACACATCTGAATCGGCATTGCCCGTAAACCGCCAACGAAGGTTCGACCCTTGGCTGCTGAACACCCCTCTGATTCCATTCCCGACAGCCACCCCTCCCCCGGGGACGTCCCTGTTGAATCAGATGCCGGCGAAGAGATGCCGGAGTTCGAGGAATTGACTCCGGAGTTGATGGAGGATGAATGTCTGCGCGGAGACGTCATGCTCCGGGGAGCGATCATCCTGCTGGCACTGCTTCTCGGCTGGACCAGACTGACCGAATCCTCTCTCTTTGTGCAGATCCGCAGCGGGGAATACATGCTCTCGCATGGAATCCTCCCACCGCGGACGGACGTCTTCTCAGCGACCGCTGCCGGGCGGCCCTGGTACAATCCCGCATGGCTCTCGGACATTCTGCTGGGGGGACTTCATCAGGTGCTGGGAATGTCAGCACTGACGGTTGTCTGCGCTGTCACCGTCGCGGCTGCATTCATCTGTCTGGGACGGGTTCGCGTGCCGGGAGTTTCGACCTGGTGGGCGTCCTGCTGTGGCTTCCTGGCACTGATTGCGATGTTCCCGCTGTATCAGCCGGGAAGTTCGACATGGAACATTCTGGGGCTGGCGGTCCTGATGATGTGTCTGGCTCGGGAGAGCCTGCTCCCTGCCGATGCCGAAAATCTGGGGCGGGTGCATCGCTTCCCATGGTCGCTGCCTTACCTGCCGGTGCTGTTTCTGCTGTGGATCAATATGAGTTCCCGGGCGTGGATCGGACTGCTGTTGTTGCTGCTCTTCATGATTGGGGATTCAATCTCCCGCAGAATTCATAAGAAATCTCAAAGCCACCGAGACTGGGGCGTGGTGCTGGTGACCTTCATGGTCGCAATGCTGTTCACCCCCTGGCCGTTTCAGCCGATCCTGGGTTTTCTCACCTTCGCCCGTGATGCACAGGCGATGCAGACGTACTCCATGGCCAGCGAGTTCTTTCCTCGACTGGTGTACGGCTTGAGAGATCCCGCGTTCTGGAGAGTGCTGGACCTGTATCCGATCGCAGCCTTGTTGCTGGTCATTGCTTCGCTGCTGACTCTGCTTTTGAATTCCCGCCGGGTGAATCTGGGGTGGTGGGGTGTCTGGCTGGGAATGAACCTGCTGTCGCTGGTGGACGGCGAATGCGTCTGTTATGCCGCGATGGTGAATGCCGCGATTGCGACGTTCAATGGTCAGGAGTGGTATCGCAGCCGGTTCTCCATGGCGTATTCCATCAGCACTCCCAGCGTCCTTTGGGCGCGAGGGGGCAGGGCCGTCATGGTCCTGACATTTTTCCTGGTTGCCTATCTCGCCATGAACGGAGCGTTCATGGGCGCTCAGGGGCGAAGACTGGGATTGGGACTGGACCCTCGCTGGGCTGCTCGGATTGAAAGTCTCGGGAAGGATGTTGTCACGCACAGCTATTCCAGTCACATCTTCCCCACGCTGCCTTCGCAAGGGGACGTTTTGATCTGGCTGGGGAAAGAGCCGTTCGTCGACAGCCGCATCTCGCTGTATCTCTCCGGGAAGGAGAACCTGCTGGCACTTCATCAGAAGGTCCGCGCAGCCCTCTTCGCGGCACCCAGTCCAGATAAGCCGGTCGACGCCGAGATCTGGAAGAAACCGCTGCTGGACTTCCAGACGTACGATGTTCTGGTTCGTCTCTGGGGACCCGTACCAGCCTACGATCCGTTCCTGCGACTTCTAACAACACCCGACTGGGCATTGACCGGTCTGGGAGCGGCCGGGGCGAACTTCACCCGCATCGACCTGCCTGATGAAGAGCTTCGCAAACATGTTGAAGAGTTTGCCGCCACACGCTTCGCCCAGCAGGCGTTCCGACCTGCAGTCAAGCCGGTCAGTGTCGACCTGCAGGCTGTCTGGCCGTTACCGGTGTCCCGCTACGACAGTTGGTTGATTCAGAAAATTCAGGTTCCGCCGAACTCGGCCGAACTCGCTTCGCATTATGATCAGCTCCTCAACGTCCTCGACCAGAGTATGCCTCTGGATCAAGTCTGCGGTCTCGCATTTCTGGCGATTCGGGATTGCCGTCAGGCACTGGCACAGAATCCGAATGACGCACTGACTTACCGCGTTCTGGCCCGTGCTTATCGAGTTCTGCAACAGGTTGAACAACAGGTGTCGATGGCGACCCGCAGTCCGCTCCTGGGAGGAGCCTACGAGTCGCAGATTCTGGCAGCGGCTCAGGCAGCGGTCGTTGCTGGGGGGGACAATCCGCTCGATCTGCAGCTTCTTCTGGATACGTTTCTCCGACAGCAGCAGGCCGATACTTCGCTCGATGCTCTGATTCGACTCGAACAGGCATTGAAGAAAGTTCCCAGCGGAATGATCTCCGCCGATCGTCTCACCGAACTGATGAAACTGAAGGAGGACCTGCAGAAAAACGTCGACAGCGTGAAGGCTCAGATCGCCGACGCTCGTTCGAATGGAGCAGATCGCTCGAGGCTGGTTGCTTTCGCCCTGCAGGGACGTTGTCCAGCACTGGCCTTGTCTCTTCTGGAAGAAGATCTGACAGAGCTGGAACGCTCGCCGGAGATGAAGTTGCTCTACGGTTCTCTGCTGATGCAGAACGGGAACTTTGCCGACGCTTTGCAGACGCTCGAAGGAATGGAATCGATGATGACCGGTTCCAGTCTGCCTCCCCAGATGCAGCCGATTGCATCCCAATGGCGCGGGCTGACTGCCACTGCGAATCTCGCCACACATAATCTGGGCCGGGCCGAAGAACTCTGGGCCGGCGAAGACAAGTCGTACGTGAAGTCTGCAATTCAGTCGTTGTTGCAGATGCCGTTCGCCGCCATGGGCATTCCGATTCAATACGAAATCTGGCCCGCGTACTACGCACGGATGGCAGCCACTGCCGCGATTGAGATTCCGGACCGGCTGGCGCAGCTGAAATTGCAGTCGGCTCGGGCTGAGCTGGAAGGGGGACGGCTTGGAAAGGCGACCGAACAGCTGCAGCAACTGCTCAAAGAGTATCCCAAGTGTTCACAGCGATTCCTGGCAGCCTTCTACCTTGGTCTCTTGACGAACAAGCCGGTTCAGGTGGAACCGATGCCCGTGGAAGAGCAGGCAGATTCCCCGGAACAGGCCAAACCCGAAACGACTCCAGACACACAGGAGAAGCCCGCTGCAGATTCTCCCGAGAAGACAGAGTCTAGTCCCGCCCCGGAAGAACCAGCTGCTCCCTCTTCCCCTGAGAGCAGCGAAGCGAAGTCCGAGTCGCCGCCGGAAACGGAAACTCCCGCACCAGAATCGGCACAGGAATGAAATTCATTTTGTATTGACTTGCTGCTCAGTCTGATTGGAGCACGATTCATCTGGGCCAGAGTATGAACGAAATCCGTGGGCCGGGTTCGACTTCACAGCAGGGACTCCCCCGTCCCTGGCACCGCCCTGCCGTGGCAGCTGTGGTTGCCTTTGGGGTCGGGATCTGTCTCGACCGCCTGTTTCCTCTGTCACTCTGGATCTGGATCAGCCTGACGTTATTGTCGCTGCTGATTGCGATCCGGGCCTGCCGCCGCGCGACGAAAGATCGTCCAGAGTCTTCAGCGCGAGGACGGCTTGCCTCGTGCTGCGTGCTTTTGCTGTTCATCTTCACGGGAGCGACACGACAGCATCTCGCGTGGAACATGCGGTCTGCGGACGATATTTCCACGTGGTGCTCGTCCGTTCCGGAAGCCGCGCGAGTTCGCGGGATCATTTCCATTCCCATTGAAATGACGGAGTCGAAGTTCGGCCCGAGGATCCCTTCCTGGATGGAGGTCGATCGTTCCACCACTCTGCTGACCTGCGAAGCGATCGAGGATGGTGAGAAGTGGGTTCCCGTCTCCGGCCTCACCCGGATGACGGTTTCAGGACATCTCGTGCACGTTCGTGTCGGTGATCGCGTTGAAGTGCTCGGACAGCTTTCGCAGCCTCGTCCCCCCAGTCATCCGGGGGGATTCGATTTCCCCGATTTCTTGCGTCGTCAGGGGATCGGAAGCACATTGCGTGTCGAACATCCCGTTGCGGTCCGCAAGCTGGGAGCAGCTGCAGGACCGGGTTGGACGCTGGCCCGGTGGCGGGAATCGATCCGCAACCAGTGCAACCAGATCTTCTTTTCCCAGCTGGATCCTGAACAGTTCGGCCTGGCTTCCTCGCTTCTGATCGGCGACAGGACCATGCTCACGGATGAGCTGCAGGATCAGTTTGCCCAGACAGGGACGATGCATCTGCTCGCCATCTCCGGGCTGCACGTCGGGATTCTGATCGGATTGATCCTGTCGTTGTGCCGATTCGCGAACCTGAGTTCACGGGAATCGGCTGCGACTCTCATGGTGATGATTCTGCTCTATGTTTTCATCACGGACCTGCGGCCTCCGGTGCTGCGGGCAGGTCTGCTGGCGCTGATCGCTGTGGTCGGGACGCTGCGAGGCGATCGGATCGACCGGATGAATGCACTGGCAGCGAGCGCGCTTGTGCTGCTGCTCTGGAATCCCGCGGACCTCTTCGATATCGGGGCACAGCTTTCTTTTCTCGCTGTCGGGGCGATCCTGTGGTCGCTGGGCTGGATGAAGCAGCCGGAACCTCGTGAAGTCAAACTCTCGGATCTGCTGAATGAACAGTCCCGCTTGCAGCAATGGATCCGGCGAATCCGGAAGTATGTTCTTGAGACATACAAGATGACTGCTGCTGTCACTCTCGCCACGCTTCCCATCACCATGGCGACCTTCCATCTGGTGGCTCCGGTTGGAATTCTCCTGAACATTCTTTTGATACCCTATATCGCTGTGGTCCTCGCACTCGGTTATCTGCTGATGTTCGGAGGATTGATCCTACCTGTGTCGGCCCCGTGGCTGGCGATTCCCTTCAGCTGGAGTTTGTCCCTGTTGCAATGGTCCGTGGAATGGGGACAGAAAGTTCCCTGGGGACACCATTACATTCCGGCTCTGCCCGCGTGGTGGTTGATCCCGTTCTATATTCTTCTGGGGCTGGCCTGGCCACTGTTGGGAACCGATCGAACGGCACGCTGGGGATTCAAGGCGGTCTTGTGCTGGTGCGTACTGGGGCTGCTGGTTCCGTTTGTCCCTCGGCAGCGAGACTCTTTGCGATGCACGTTCCTGTCTGTGGGGCACGGACTGGCGAGTCTGATCGAGTTTCCGGGAGGCGAAACCATTCTTTATGACGCCGGGACGATCGGCGATGGAGAACGCGCGACGCGGGCGGTGACGGAGACTCTTTGGTCACGCGGAATTCATCATGTCGATGCCGTCGTTGTCTCACACGCTGATCATGACCACTTCAGCGGCCTGTTCGGACTGCTGGAGCGTGTGCCGGTTAGGACACTTTTCATCAGTCGGCAGTTTCTCGACTTTCAACAGCAGGGAGTTCGCGACCTGTGTGAATTGGCTTTTCGAAAAGGGATCAAGATTCAGCTGTTGCAGGCGGAAGATCGGCTGAAACTGGGAAAAAGTGATCCTTCCAATACCCGCGTGGAGGTGCTTTATCCCCCGCAGGAAACAGGCTCCCGCAGTGACAACGCGAACAGCATTGTGGTCGCCATGGAATTCGCTGGTCGCAGCATTCTTCTCACGGGCGATCTCGAGAAAGAAGGGCTTGCCGATCTGTTGAAGATGGATCCCCGCAAGACAGATGTCCTGCTCTCGCCTCATCACGGGGGGAAGGTGGCTAATGTTCTGAAACTCTACGAGTGGGCAGAGCCGACATATGCGGTTGTCAGTAGCGGAGACCAGCTGCTTCCGTCACTCCAGAACATTCCTCAGACTTGCACGCTTCTCAATACGGCCGCGTGTGGAACGGTGACGTTCGAAATCAAACCGAATGGAGAGATGGATGTCAGCGCCTTTTCGGCCAGCGGGAACTGTTCGAGTAGTTGCCCGCTTTGCGACGCTGCGCCAGTTCCCACTGCACGGCAGCATAGTTCTGGCCGCTGATACTGAAACTGCGATATGGATTGTTCCGGCTGATCTGGACAGCGTTCGCATCCTCTGGCAGACAGATGATCACGATTCCTGTCACCAGCAACGAGTAGACCAGTCTGCGAGTCGTCTTCATAGCTTCTGTCGATCATGTGGGGACCACTGCGGGGTGATCTTCAGCGAAGCACGCTGGCCCGGAGGATCACGCCATTCAATTCTACCTCACACAATGCAGTGAAGCTCGAATTTCTTCCGGGGAAGCAGCCGGAAACAGAAAGAGACGGAAAGTCGCTTTGGACGCGCGGGATCCCCGGTCTTTTGCCCCGGGGCATCAAAAATCCAGACGGGCCCAGTACAGCCGCTCGCGGTCGCCCCGGCTGCGAAGATCAGAAAGCATCGCTTCGAGTGTGGGTTTGATGTACTCGCGGGAGATCTGTTTGTGATTGATGTGAACTTCACAGCGATTGTTAAAGTCGAAAAGCTCAGGTGAGAGCCAGATCGACGTCCCTTTTCCGGGATGACAGACATAGATCTTGCCGGTCACTTTGATGGCCCCTTCATACTTTGGGGGGCGCGAAGTCGCAGGGCGGTCCGGAACCATCTTCGCCTGAATCCAGTGGAATCGACCATCTGAATTCCTGGGTGTCGAAATGGACCAGTCAGTCAGATCTTTGAGTGGCGTTCGCCGCAGAGACTGCATCCACGTGAAGAGCCGCTCCTGCTCTTCATGATAGGTCTCATATCCCCGTTCCTTGTATTCGCAATACAGAACATCCTGCCCATTCTTCATCATGTCATTCAGGATGTCGGCATTCTTTTCGAGCGTGTTCCGGTCACGTTCCCCTCCGACGACATACCAGGAAAGGCGGGGGGCATTGTCCCAGCAGGGGCGGCATTCCCGCGGGGAAATTCCACCAATCGGAATGACCGCTGCGAAGAGTCCCGGGTGCGAGAGACCGATGTCGAAACAGGCGTTCCCTCCCATGCCGTGGCCAGCAAGAAAAATGCGGTCCGAATCGACTCGAAAACGCTTCCGCACGTCGTCGATCGATTTCAAAACCACGTCGTGTGCCTGGTTGCCGGGATCGTAACTGCTCGCATCGTCGGCGCAGTAATGCGGTGCAACGATAATGTACCCGCGCCGCTGAGCCCAGCCTGGACGCTCTGCATCACCGGCCCACCAGCGGATTTCATTTTCAATTGTCGATCTTTCACCCCGGAGAACGACCAGCATCGGGTAGCGGTGTGCTGGGCTGTATTCGGGCGGAAGAGTGACGGAATACTGGACCGGGGGAGACTGAGAGTCGGTAGTGACTTCGAATTCCTGAATGGTTCCGGTCGCTTCTGCAGCACTCTGAAACGGAAGCGGAAGATGCTCCAGCAGAATGGCCATCCGGGCAGGACTGATCCCTTCAATGGCGTCGAGACTCTCCAGGATTTCCTGCTCCCGCAGCGAATCATCTTTCAGGCGCAGATACTCCAGAGTGAGGAATCGAGCATCCCAAAGTCGGATCGCTTCATTCAGATCGAGAATGGCTCCTGAATCTCCAAGCACCCACCCGGAGTAGGCAAGTGCCAGTTTTTCTGAAGGCTGCAGCGTGTCGTCGGCTTCCGCCCGCAGAAAGGGTTCCAGTCGAGGCATCAACTCGTAATGCAACTCGTCCTGCAACGACGCCCGCAATGACCTGACTCGCATGAACTGCTCTTCAGGGAGCTCCGCCTGAAGGATGTCGAGCCTGAGCAGAACCCGGTCCCGGTTGATGAGTGCCTGATCGTATTGCTCGACAACTTCCTGAGCCTTCTGGCGTATCTCCGCGCTGACGTGACCGACTGGAAACTGACGTGCGATCTGGTTGGCGAGAAGATGCTGTCCCGACTCCTGTCGGCGTTCGATCTCGTTGATCGCTTTTCGGGCGATGTATTCACCCACCAGTCGCTGATATTCCTCGCACCAGCTGGCCATGTCCGGGAAGCGTTCCGAAAGTTGCCGGACTTCCTCCTGTGCCTCGTTGAACATCTGGGCCTGTACATAGAACAGGACCGCGGCCTTACGTTCAGCAGGATCGTTCCGGTTGGAAGACTTCTGGATGATCGACTGAACGACTTCCGAGGGGAGAGTTTTTGTGTCCACGCAGTAGTCCCAGGCATGTGTCAGGCTCTCCACCTGAGTGAAGTCCGGACGCATGACGCGAATCCCCTGAATGATCGGGACCATTCCCTTTTGCGTCGCGAGGGTGACAGTACGACGGCCGAATTCATCGAACGGCTGGACTGCTCCGAACGTGCCCACGGTTGTGAAACCGGCAGTGCGGGACTGCTTTTCGTGTTTGAGTTGAAAGGAAACGTTCGCTCCGAGAGGACCTGCCTCGGTGTGCTTGGCCACGTTTCTGCGGTGAACGAAAAATCGACGAACACCGTCGTCGATGACCCAGTAAGAAAAGTTCGGCACAGGGCCCCAGTTGTTCGCCCGGGCTCCTGCTGGGTTGAGTCCCGCGACCTGCACCGTTGTCCCGTTGAGAATGGTGCCGTTCTTCAGAGTGACTTCATCAGCGTTCGCTGAACCTCCCGGGAAGAAGATCGATCCCCACAGAACAGCCAGAATCAACCGCCGAGGAACGGATGACCGCAAGGAGAACCCTCTCCGTTCGAGCCTTCCGGGAAAACGGTTCCCCGGTTCTCGTTGCAGCTGGTCATCCTGAAGCGAAACTGGAATCACTGAACCTGAATTCCTGCCGTTCGATGACGGAACAGACGCCCCCGGCGCTTGCAAACGGGTCGATTTCAGCGGGGTGACGACGACGGATTAAACATTCCGACCGGACCACTATCGGTTCCATCATTCGTCGAATCTGCGGGAATTTCCAGTTCAATTGTCCCAAAAAGGATTCGAATCCGTTTTGGGAGAAGAGTTTGGATTAGGTTGACTTTGCGGTTTGTAGGGCGGGGTTGATTCAGGGGGGAATGCGCAAGACAGGCGGGGCAGTCCGGTTGTGACCGACTTGCGGCTATGGCCCCCCGTTGATTTCGGAGAACGGCCAACCGGGGAAGAGTGGTCGCTCAGAGTACGTCGACGCAGTTGCAGACCGTCTCTTGGATCGGGGCGTACTCACCGATGATCCAGATGCATTCGCAATTCGCTTCGTAGAATTCGCACTCGCTTCGGTGATATTGCAGAACGACCGGGTCCTGCCGGTAGTTTTCATAGCAGCGGTGAGTTGCGGGGTCGCCCAGGGAGTGTTCACATTCGCCCGGTGCAGCGGTGCCGTACCCTTCAGTCCAGCAGCCAATTTCTGGATCAGGCCAGCACCAGATGTAGTAGTAGTTCACGCATCCGAGTGACGGATCGTCCTCAAAGGGGGCTCCGACCGGGGGGACCTGATGAGCGGGGATGCATTGAGCTGGAGTGATTTCTTCGCTCACCTCGCAGGACGCTCTGACTCCCGAGTCCATGCCGACGACAGTTAAAACGGATCCGGCCAGAATCAGCAGACAGCTTCCCAGGCGCATCAGCGACATGTCGATCATCCAAGTAAAAAGGTTGTCAGTGTTCATGCGCTGGCAGACACCCCGGCTACTGCGGATGACAGCAGGGCTGCGAGCAGCATTCTCAAAATGTCAGGGGGCCGCCCTCACCCGGAGCGTCGCCACAGCGTGACACCGACCACAATCAGGATCACTCCATTGAGCATCATCAACGGAGATCGCCAGAGCTCACTGGAAGTGACTTCGCGACGCTGGGGAACCGGATTGGCGGAGCGGCTTTTGAAGAAATCAGCGACGTCGTCCGTCGGTTCTGTCCAATGTCCCCCTGTCGCGGGGTCAGTTCGCAGATCAAACCATGACCACTTTGCTGGAGTCGACAGGACAAAGTCGTTCGGTTCGAAGGGCATGTTGAATCGGGCCTGCTCTATCACCGTCATGCGGACATTAGTCACCAGATTCTGGTCGGCATTCAATTTGATGTGGACCGCTGGGCAAAGCACATCTCCGGGGTACATGGTGAAGTCCTGATAGACTTCCGCCCGCAGCAGTTCCCCGGTCTCAGGGGAGTGCATTCTCCATTCACGGGGGAGCCCGTCGTTTGGATCCAGTGTCATCCAGCTTTCATGTCGGTCCGGGTTGTCGGTGGAGGAAGGTCCGAAATACGCAAGACGATAGAGATCCCGATTCTCCTTGCGGATCGTGGCGTCGCTGAGCAGAGCTGCGGGGGGAATCGTTCGAAACCATCCCAGGGTCTCCGACCAGTAACGGCAACTTCCGCGTCGATGAGCAGTGACGTTCCGGTTGGGATGATCGACGAGCAGATGCAGATCGTCTTTCACCACATGCTCGAACACCTGGCTCAGGCAGCGCCGATCCTCCCCCTGGATCCGCAATGTCCGCCAGTCGCCGACGGCATCCAGCGTCGCTGTCTGTTGTTCGACCGTCCCTGTCAGCTTCTCCGGACAGAATTTCTCGACGAGTGTTCGGGTCAGTGTCGCATCGGCCGTCAGTGCAGTCTGCTGGAGTTCTGCGAGGAATTGATCGCAGGTCAGCTGTCGGTCTTTCAGCGTGAAGTTCAGCGTGAGATACCGGATCTCGCCTGTCGCCACTTCCGATTCCAGGCCAGCCCAGACCGCTTTGAGATCTTCAATTGCCTGGATCGCCTCTGCAGAGTCGAGTTCCTGGAATCCGCCCGGCGTCTCAGCAGCATCGGCCGACAGTGTGAGGACAGAGAGGGAGTCCGCTGCATCAGTCGGGATCGGAATGGTCAGAAAGAGTGCAATCAGAACTGCGGGAATGATCGTCGAAGATGCACGATTCATAATGCACTGTCGAGAATGAAGATTCGGGGAGAGTCATTTCGAAATCTGAGCGCGGGTAGGGTATACTCAGGGAAATGTGGCCGCCGCAATTCGATTCACTCTGGAAACCGGATAGATTGCGGACGTGCGGTATTAACACTCACGAACGAGGAGGATGTCATGCGGTGGCGGGTCTCTCTGATCGCAAGTCTTCTGTTTGTCTCCTGTGCAGCTTCGGCACTCTGGCAGCGAGTCCATGCCGATTCCACGCCGACTGCCCCGAAGGCTGATGCGGAAGAGACCGCGAGCCTGGAAGGCGATGACGATCGTCGCAAACCGCTTCCCACGTACTACGGAATGCTGGGCATCAGCGATGAACAGCGTGCTGAACTTCAGGTCATTCAGGAGTCATATGAAGAGCGGCTGCAGAAGCTGCGCGAGGAACTCAAGCTGCTCATCAACGAACGCGATCAGAAGATGGAAGTTCTTCTGACGGCCGGCCAGAAACTCCGGCTGGAAGAACTGCGGGCTGCCGCCAAAGCAAAGGCGCAGCAAAAGCCCGTTGAACCGAAAGTTGAAAAGAAGTAGTCGAGTCTCCTGACGGGGCTCTCCCGCAAGCCTTCGATCGCATGCAGCCTCCCGCAGGTTGAATGCGATCGAAGCTGCTTCGAGTCTGGTGTCATTCGGCCCGTTGGCCGTCCACGCTGTCATTCCGCTTTGGAGAAAGATAACGGGTTTATGACGGTTCGGTTGAGTTCGATTTTGGTCAAATTCTAAAGATCGACTCTCGCACCTCGCAGCTCGGAGTCTATGATTCCTGCTGAGTTCCCGTGTCCCGGAGGGCGCGGGTGGTTTGAAGCGAAAATGTCCCGGACCACGCAGGCAACGTCGATCGAAGTTCTTCAGGATTCTTCCAAGTCTACGAAGCCGTCGAACTGGCGGCTGCTGCAGCGACTGATCGGGCTGGGCCTGGAGTATCGAGGCGCGTGCGCCGCCATGCTCCTGTTTGACATCGCTCTCGTCACGCTGGCGATGGGCAGCCTGGGACTGACAGGTCTGGGGATCGATTACATCCGTCATCAGGTCGATCCGACCAGTCCCGCCCCCGAGTTTCCACTTGGAATCCTGCCCCCTGCTACAGCCAGTCCCTTCGCGGTCGTCTGCATGATCGCCGGACTGGTCCTGCTGTTTGCTCTGGTGGGAGCTGCCTTGCGATACGCAGCTGCGATCGCGGCTGCAGCCCTGTCGCAACAGGTGCTCATCCGGGTGCGGACCGATGTTTATTCGAAGCTGCAGGTCTTGAGCTTTCAGTTCTACGATGCCGGGGAGAGCAGTTCGATCATCAATCGGGCTGCCGGTGACGCAAACGCTGTCCGGAACTTCGTGGACGGGGTGATGATCAAGGTCCTCACCGTTGGACTGACGTTGACGGTGTATCTCGTCTACATGCTGCGCATGAACGTCGGATTGACGCTGGCCTGTCTGGCGACCACACCTCTGTTGTGGGTGGGGGCGGTGCTGTTTTCGAAGTTCGTCCAGCCGGCTTATCGCAAGGCGGGTGAGCTGGGTGATCAGCTGATCCGCGTCCTTGTCGAGAATGTTCAGGGGGCTCATGTCGTCAAGGGATTCGCACGCGAGCCCGAAGAGATTGCCCGGTTCAAGCAGACAACAGAGAGAATTCGAAAGCAGAAGGATTCCATCTTTTTTCGCGTCAGCGTGTTTCAGCCCATCATGGGATTTCTCACGCAGATCAATATGCTGGTTCTCATCGGCTATGGCGGCGTCCTCGTGATCCGCGGGGAGCTGTCGCTCGGGACCGGTCTGTTCGTCTTTGCGAATCTTCTGCAGGAATTCGCAGCTCAGATCAGCCAGATCGTGAACATCGCAAACACGATTCAGGCAAGTCTCGTCAGTGCCGAGCGGGTGTTCGAAGTGATCGATACTCCAATCTCGATCACCAGTCCTGTCAATCCAGTCCGCCTGCCACATGCTGAGGGGAGAATCGCGTTTCACGATGTCACCTTCGGGTACAACCCGAAACAGCCGGTCCTGGAAGGGGTCACGTTTGACGTCGCTCCGGGAGAGCGAGTCGGAATCACCGGCGAGACGGGTGCGGGCAAGACGACGCTTCTGAATCTGGTCATGAGGTTCTATGACGTTCAGTCCGGCCGGATCACTGTCGATGGACACGACCTGCGTTCGATTCATCTGGATGATCTTCGCAAAAACATGGGGCTGGTTTTTCAGGAAAGTTTTCTCTTCAGCCACTCCGTCGCTGCGAATATTGCTTTTGGTCGGCCGACAGCGACTCCTGAAGAGGTCGAGCGGGCAGCGGAACTCGCCTCAGCGGATGAATTCATCGGTCAGCTGTCGGAGCGGTATGACACTGTCATCGGCGAGCATGGGGCGAACCTTTCCGGAGGACAGCGGCAGCGTCTGGCACTCGCCCGGGCGCTCGTGCTCGATCCCCCCATCCTTCTTCTGGACGATGCGACAGCGTCCGTCGACCCGGAAACAGAGCACGAAATTGAACGCGCTGTTCAGTCCGCGATGAAGAACCGCACGACGCTGGTGGTCTCGAATCGTATTGCGACATTACGTCGCACGAATCGGATTGTCGTTTTGGAACAGGGACGTGTGACCGCCATCGGAACTCACGAGGAGCTGCTGCAGTCTTCGGAGTACTACCGTTTTCTGGCAGAACTCCAGTTCGCAGAGCTGATGACCAACCCGAAGGGGAAGCCGGTTCCGTTCATCACCGAGCCGACGCAGCCGGCAGGGGGAGGGAACTGATGGCGAAAGTCAAAGCCCTCGATCGTTCGCTGACCCGGCATATCGAACGCCAGGAAGAGCGGCAGCGTCCGCTCGATTTCCGTCTCATCAGCCGATTGATGAGCTACACCCGTCCATACCGAGGATTGCGAAACTGGCTGCTGGTCAGTGTCGTCCTTCGCTCTTTTCAACTTCCGGCGCTCACATGGATGGTGGCAGCGGTCATCAACGGTCCGATCGCCCGCAACGACATCCAGGGAGTCATCTGGGGTGCTGTGATCTTTGCACTGCTGGCTTTGTCCACACAGTTTGTGATGCACTTCCGGCAGAAGCTCGCTCTCGATCTGGGGGAAGCGGTCGTCTGTGATTTGCGAAACGCTCTGTTCACCCACATTCAATCGATGCGGATGCGCTGGTTCCATGAGACCCGTGTCGGACGGGTGATCAGCCGCATGACATCCGATATTGAAGATGTGCGCATCGGCGTGCAGGAAGTGCTATTCGTTACACTCGTTCAACTGGGGCAGATGATCGTCGCCGCCGCAGCCATGCTCTGGTATGACTGGAGCCTGTTTCTGATCGTGCTGGGACTCGCACCGTCACTCTGGTTCATCAACCATCACTTTCATCGTCGCCTCAGCAAGAACCTGCGAAATCTTCGGGAGTCCTTCAGCCGCGTGACAGCGACACTTGCGGAATCCGTCGTGGGGATTCGCGTGACTCAGGCGTTCGTCCGGCAGGAAGAAAACTCGCGGATTTTCGAAGACCTGGCGGAAGATCACTCGTACTACAATTCCGCTGTCCTCAAGACGCAGGGATTGTTTCTGCCGCTGCTCGACCTGAACAGTCAGATCTTTATCGTGGTGCTGCTCATCGTGGGGGGCTACCGGGTACTGCAACCGGATTCACCCATGGAGATCGGGAATCTCGTTGGCTTCTTCTTCATGGCCAATCTCTTCTTCGCACCGATTCTGGTGATCGGCAACCAGTTCAATCAGGCGATGACCGCCATGGCCGGTGCGGAACGCCTGTTCGGTCTCCTGGACACTCCCCCGGAATGGTCCGACCCCTCGGATGCCATTGAGTTGAAGAAGGTGGACGGGGCTGTCGAGTTTCGTAATGTCACGTTCGGCTACAATCCCAGCCGGCCCGTGCTGCACGATGTGAGCTTCAAGGCGGAACCGGGGCAGGTGATTGCCCTCGTTGGGGCGACAGGCAGCGGCAAGTCGAGCATCATTAATCTGATCGCCAAGTTCTACCTCCCGCAACAGGGGGAGATTCTTATCGACGGTCTTCCGCTGCGGAACATTCAAAGCGACTCCCTGCATCATCACATGGGCTTCGTCCTTCAGCAGAACTTCCTGTTCTTTGGAACCGTCGGTGACAACATCCGATTCGGAAAGCCGAGAGCAACCGATCAGGAAATCCGCGATGTTCTGGATCGACTGGGGTGTGACGACCTGCTCGATTCGCTGACCGACGGGCTGAACACACAAGTGGGCGAACGGGGAGCGATTCTCTCCTCTGGGCAGCGGCAGCTGGTCTGCTTCGCGCGCGCACTGATCGCTGACCCGAGCATCCTCATCCTCGATGAAGCAACCAGCAGCATCGACAGCGCGACCGAGGCTCGACTGCAGAATGCGTTGAACATTCTTGTTGCAGGTCGAACGAGCTTTGTCGTCGCCCACCGCCTGAGCACGATCCGACACGCCGATCAGGTCCTGGTGCTGGACCACGGCCACGTGGTCGAACGCGGCCGACACCAGGAGCTCCTCGACCGCGGTGGAATCTACGCCGGCCTGCACAAGCGATTCGTGCAGGAGTGATGCCCACGCGTTTGGAACGATCGCTGATCTCCGTCGAACAGTCGGTGACAGGTGGAATGAGAACTCACCAATAGGCTGTGTTCACAAATGCACGTTGCGTCGAAGGGGAATACCAGAGATTTGTCCCCGCGCCATCGTCTGCTCGATCCCCCAGATATTCGATTGCATCATCAGGCAGTGGCCAGCCGAAATGGTCGAATCTCCACCGAAGTTGCCGAGACTCTAGAAGGATTTCACCGATGGCATGCTCGTCCTTTCGGGATTCCCAGTCCACCTGCACTTCACTTTTGTGAAAGCGCTTTCCCATCCAGATTCTCAAATCCGGCTCGGAAATCTCGAAGCTTGCTGCATGTCCCGTTGGATAGAAATGGACTTGAATCGAAGTTGCAGATTTGGGCAGATCAACCCGGGAACCTTCGAGCCCCGATGCGTCTGCATATTGAAATACCCCGTATCGAAAATGATCGCAAATCGTCATGAGTCCCAGAAAGGCGGGAGTGACGCAGATGGCTGCAATGACAATTCCAATACCCACCCAATGAATACCGCCATAGCGATAGACGAGAGCAAGAAAGGCCGCCGACAAGACTGCAGTCAGGAGCAGCGGCAGTGTCAGTGACTCGAACATGTCTGAGAACTTTACTTGCGCGCTGACGTCATTGGAGGATTGCATTTACTTCAGGGAAAACTCTTCAGTCGAAAATGATCGCGAAGATCAAAAGGACGATCCCGATCCCCCACGCCCATGGCCAGAAGTAGCCGTAGAAGTGAACGCCAGCGGCGACTGCCAGGAAAGCGACAGCGACACCAAATTTGAAAATCTTCGGAAGTTCGCTGAACCACTCAAACATTTTGGCCTCTTCATTCTGCTTTTGGGCCAGTTGCGTCCTGATGGATTCGGTGAGTCAGTCGATCAGCAGGGGGCCGGAATCTGGTCGCCCCGTTTCAGCGAGATCCTGGGAGGTCCGCTTCAAGCTCTGGATCTCGTGATTCATCTGCATCAGGAGCTCTGATGTTCTTCTGGAATCACTCTCGATCCGACTGATGTCCGACCGAATCCTCCCGACGCACCGAAGCGATCTGCATCGAAAAACACGCGATCAATGTCAGGAGAATCACCACAAAGATCGACGGAAACCGCTTCAGCTTCTCCAGCTGCTGAAGTCTAGTTTCAATGTCTTGCGACTCATCCTTTGCGTGAGACATTTTGTGGCCCTCTGGTTCCCAAGTTTTCCTTGCCCTGAACGTACGGTGCTCCAGCTGAAGTCAGTTCTCCCGATGCCCCAGTGTGCCGTCTTCAGACCCTGGTAAGGACAACCGCCCACCCGACGTTCGATCATCAGTGCCGCCGAACGACCCGTCATAAAAAATTTGAAGCAACACCGACCTGACGAGTATCTTCGCGGATCCATTCATGCAACAGTCAGTTCCGATGTCAGGCTCCGCGGGTCAATTCGGGAAGCCATAACCCGCAGCCACAATTCCACCGAACCGGGCAAAATGGAGGTGAACTCAGGCGAAGTGCCCAAGAAGAAATCCCGCAGAAAACGCGGGGAAAGCAGTCTTTCCCGAAGAAAAGAGGGAAAAGAGAGTGGACGTTACAGGACTCGAACAGCCAGCGCCAAACACTGAGAAAACTGCGTTTTCTGAATCAGGCGGCGCAGAATCCGGCGAACTATCTGACGATTCCGCCAAGCTGGCAGATGCCTTGAAGCTACTGGCGTCACTTTCCCAAGGTGAATGGCAAGCCCTGCGGACGTTGCTTGACAGGTGAGTCACTGACGCGGGAGCCGAAGTAGTACCGGCGGGAACGTGCTCCCGATATTCCCGAAATAAGAAAGGCGAACACACTATGAGGACAACATTGCCCGTGAAATGCGTGGACAGTCATTTGGGGTGGGTGGAAGTGGAGCCGGAGAGAGTTTTCCAGAGGTCTGGAGTCGGTGGGACGGAATTACTGTACGGCGTGGGAAGTCGATGGTTTGCAGAAGCGGAACAGTTCCCGGGAATTCCGGTCGATGCTCAAGAATTGACGCCGGATGAGGCTCTGCGGTGGATTCTGGAAGCTGGCCAGCCGATCCCCGATGGACTGAAAGAACTGGCGGAACAAACCCGAGTCCGGTGATATAATGCGAGCCAATTCATTTTCTGATCCTCAACCCGCTGGGGGCTGGGGGAAAGGTGCCGTTGTCACCCGGTCTGATTTGCAGTTGCTCAAACGGGCGCTCCGGCAAGGATGGGAGATTCCCGAAGCGAACCGGAAACGGATTATTGAATCGCTGATGGAAGCAATGGACAGCGACCAGCACAATGGTCGGTTGGCGCTCCGGGCTGCGGAAGTGGTGATCGAACTGGATCGGCTGGGGCTGATTAACGACGACGATTGACAGTTGAAAAACTACGTGAATTACCCGAGGGGGTGATGTTCAGCCAAACCGGCAGGGGAAAGGCTTTGGAGTGAGACGATCTAAGCTTGAGGGTGCGCTGCGCGGACTGAATGAACAGATTAGGCAACTGGATAAGAATGATGAAATTGACTCAACCGATCTTTTGGAGGCGATCAGTGAAATATGCCGCGTTCTTGAGATGACTGTTAATGCGATTCCTCAAAAGCGTCCCCGTCGTGACAGGGGGGATGCATATCGTGACAAGGCTGTTGAAGAATCATTTATTGCTGGGCTGTGGGAGGGGGCACGAAAGGGAGGCGGTTCAAAAAAGGAATTTGCGCGTGACCGAGAGATGAGCTTGAAAGACCTTCAAAAATTGCTCAACAGAGTCAGGGCAAGGAGGCTGCGCGCACGTTAGTGGGAGTGCGCTACTTTTCCGAAAAAAAGTTTCTGACAAGATAGAGAATGCGTCCTTATCTTCCGATTGCTGCAGTAACGCGCACGATAAATAGCCATATTGCAGCCCCGTGCTTAGCAGCCCGTTGAAGTTGGCATGATTTGGAGTTTCCGGGGTGTACGTGGTCGCTGTGGGGTCAATTGCCAGTTGATGTCTCGGAACGCCATCGGATGAGCTGTCCTTGCCTGGAGCGATCGCAGGCAGCTTCTCAGGGCGGCCCAGAGAAGCGTGCAGGTTCCCCAGAGTGCCAGAATGGCCCGGATTCCGCCTTGCAGACCTCTGGGTTTGCCGATGCCGAACGCCTTGAGCATCAGCAAACCCAGGTTCCTGGCTGCAGCCACGATCAGGTAACGCTTGTTGATCTTCTCAATTCCTCGCAGCCACGTTCGTCTCGCTCCGCCGGTTTCGCACACATGGGCGAAGCTGCGTTCGACCTTCTCGCTGCGTTGACGCTGCAGGTCCTTTCCCTTGGCTCGACTCATGCGCTGGCGGTTGTTGAGCACTGCCTGCTGCACTTCCTCCGGCTTGTCCGTCCACGTGCGATTGTGTTGTGAATTGGGCTCGGGAATGTACGTTCTGAGTCCCAGCTGCGTGGCCTGCGTGATCGTCTCGTTCTTGTGATACCCCTTGTCGGCAGCAACCTCTTCAATCTCTTCCGGACTGCCAGCGAGAATCACGTTCTGCTGGGCATTCACCACGCTTTCGATGAGCGTGCCGGCATCACTGTTCGTCCCATGACACACCGTGGCGGAGAGGATGAACTCATTCTCCAGGTCGATCACATGCTCAGCCTTATAGCCCAGATGAGTGCGGCCATCTTTCATCTTCACGATGCGGGAATCGGGGTCTGACGACGATTCCCAGTCGGCATTGGAGACCTTCTTCTTCCCCTGCTGATGACGGGTTTTATCGAACTTCCGCAGGTCATCGTCGCTGGGGGTCTCTCCCTCTTCGATCAGCCCTTCCTCCTGCATCAGGCGTTTGAGGAACTCCTTCCAGTCTTCTCCCGAGTCCTTTCTCACGATTGTTTTCATGGCGGCGTTGGCCTCCAGCAACGTGGAGTCGACACCGGTTGATTTCAGCTTGAGAAGTCCATGCTCATCGATGATGCTGAGCACCTGCTGGAACACCTGCTGGTGAATCTCCAGCGGGAGTCGATCACGAATGCGTGTCAGGCTGCTGTGGTCCGGGGTCTCTTTCCCCATCGGAATGCCCAGGAACCTTCGCAGCGAGAGAGAATCTTCGCAGCGCCAGGCGATGCCACGCTGGGAGTCGATCCCTTCAAAGTACCCGACCAGCAGCATGCGGAAATAGACGCCCGGAGGGATCGACATGCGACCTGTGCTGGCATAATACGGGGAGCAGAGGTCCTCGAGAACCTTGTCGAATCCCGCCTTGGCCAGCACCTGATTGAGCTTGTCATAAAAGACATGCCCCGGTCCTCTGGAGAGATTCGCTGTCGGAGTCCAGAACTCCTGCTGCTGCGACTGCTCCCGCTTCCCCAACGCCATGGACCACCCTCCCTGAATGCCTGAAAACTCAACCACCGGCAATCTACCAGACCTGTCAAGCGAAGGGACGATTTTCAACGGGCTGTTAGGCGGCGCGCCGACACAGGTTTGATGGTCCGGGAAATGATCCACGGACAAAGCAAACCTGATAAAGGCGTAAAATGAGAGAATCCCCATCCCCCCTGGCCTTGCGGCCCCGTGAGGCGGCCCGGATGCTCAGCATCTCTGAACGAACCCTATGGAGCTTGACGGCCCCGCGTGGTCCGATCCCCTGTGCCCGTCTGAATCGTGGCGTCCTGTACAGCGTAGATGATCTGCGTCAATGGCTGCGTGAGCAATCTTCCGTCACCGTTCAGAAAGGGGGTGACGCCCAATGATTGCGCACTCCCACATTGAAGACGTCCTGTCCCATCTGGAGGGAGTTCGTCAGTATGGCAAAGGCTGGCGAGCCTTGTGCCCGGCTCACGGTGATCGGAATCCGAGTCTCGATATCGATGTCGCCGAAGATGGACGGGTGTTGTTCTACTGCAGGTCTCACAAATGCAAAACCGAAGACATATGCCGTACTGCCGGAATTTCAATGTCTGGACTGTTCCCAGACTGCGACGGCCGCGGCGGAGTTCGGCCAACCGGCCCGAAGACGAAGAAGCCGTCCAAGACGTTCAAGACTGGCATGGCGGCAATCGCTGAGCTGGAGCGACGCAACGGCAAGCCGTCCAAGGTCTGGAGGTATTACAACACATTTGGCGATGTTGTCGGCGCGGTCGTGCGATGGAATCAGCCTGACGGAACAAAGGAGATCCGGCCCATTGCCAAGCGTCCTGACGGCGAATGGGTGATTGGAGCGATGGAATCCCCCCGTCCGCTGTATGAATTGCCGACGCTGTTTGACGCCAATCAGGTTTTCCTTTGCGAAGGTGAAAAAGCGGCAGACGCTGCTCGGTCACTGGGACTGATTGCGACCTGTTCAGCCGGTGGCTGCGGTGCTGCCATCAAAACCGACTGGTGTCCCCTGGCTGGGAAAGACGTTGTGATTCTCCCCGATAACGACGAGGCGGGAGAGCAGTACGCGGCTGACGTGGTGCGGCTGCTGTCGAGTCTGACCCCGGCCCCGACGGTCAAAGTAGTAAGACTCCCCAACCTGCCCCGGAAAGGCGACATGTATGATTGGGTAGCAGCTAGAGGAACCCGAGAGGAATTGGTTCGGCTAGTTAATGCTGCCGAACCGATCAAGCGGGAGCCGGCGGAAAAGGAAGGCCCGGACCCTTGGCCATTGTGGGAACCGTTTCCGACCGACTGCCTGCCGGAGCCAGTGTGTTCATTGGTGGTGGCCGGTGCCAATGCGATCGGCTGCGATGAGACCTACATCGCGCTGCCTGCCCTGGCAGTATGCGCGGCTGCGATCGGATCGACGCGACGGCTGAAGCTGCGGAAATCATGGCGAGCGCCATCAACCCTCTGGATGGCGGTGGTGGCGGATTCCGGATCGGGGAAAAGTCCGGCGTTCAAGCTGGCCACAAGCCCCGTCCGCGAGCGGCAACAGCGTCTGATTGATGATTCTGCTGGTAACAAACCCGAACGGATCATGACGAGCAACGTGACTGTTGAGGCCCTGTCTGTTCTTCTGAGAGACAATCCGCGTGGACTGTTGATGGCGGTTGACGAACTGGCCGGGTGGTTTTCCTCGTTCGGCCAGTACAACGGCAGGAGTATAGGCGACGTTGCGGCATGGCTGAGTTTGTTCGACGGAGACCCGTTTCTGGTCGATCGAAAGACCGGTGACGATAAGACGATAGCGGTCCCACGATCTGCGGTTTCCGTCTGCGGAACGATCCAGCCGGCAACACTGCGGAAGGCGCTGTCTGCTGATCATCGCGAAAGCGGTCTGGCGGCCCGATTGCTAATGGCCTGTCCGCCAAAGAAACAGAAACGCTGGAGAGAAGCAGACATCGATGAGGATCTGGAAGACCGTTATGCAAACATCATCGAGAGACTCTATGATTTGCAACCATTCATTCATCCAGAGACTAGCCGGCTACTGCCCGTCGATATCGAATTGAGCCAAGACGCCAAAGCGAGGTTCGTGGAGTTTTATAACTCCCACAACTTGGAGCAACTGGAACTGTCCGGGGATCTGGCGGCATCATGGAGCAAGCTGGAACAGATACCATTGCGGTTGGCGCTGGCCCTTCACTGCATCCGACAAGCGTCCGGCGAATCGGTCAACACACATCTGGTCGATGCAGAGACGATGCAGAATGCCATCAGGTTGACAAGTTGGTTCAAGAGTGAGGCCAAGCGAGTCTATGCGATGCTGAGCGAGACCGACGCGGAGCGGGACGAGCGGAAGTTGCTGGAGTGGATCGAACGCAAAGGAGGACGTGTGACGGCTCGGGAAGTTCAGCAAGGTTGCCGCTGGCTGCGGGAGAAAGGAGTCGCGGAATCCGCACTGGAAAAGCTGGTGAAATCCGGCCGAGGAAGGTGGAAAGACTCCCCAATGGATCAACGGGGGAAGCCGACTCGCTATTTCATTCTGTCAACGTGTCTACTGTCTACGATAATCGATAAATCCAACGTGTCAGCGAATATCGTAGACGTAGACAACGTAGACGCTGTAGACGATCCCGCATTTGAGGAGTTCGCATTATGACTCTGTCGATGTTGTTCGAGGCCTGTGGGCGGAGCGGAATCGAGTTGCGGCCCGATGGCGTCGGCGTCCGGGTGAAAGCCCCACAAGGGATTGTCACTCCCGACCTGCGGGAAGAACTCATTCGCCACAAGCCGACCATTTTGGCCCTGATCCCACCGGGGTGGCCGGTCGATGTTCCCCTGCCGTCATGGTGGGCGGAACTGGTGGAGGTGTTTCCCCCGGGATTCCTCAAGCAAGCGAAACGCCTGGAGTGTATTGATTCCTCCTGCCGGTTCCCCGTGGCGGTGGAGTGGTTCGACAGATGGGATCGGCGTTTTGTCTGGTCCTGCCCGGCCTGCGGTCTGGAAGCGGGCTGCCGGCCTGTTTCCCATTGAGAACGTTATTCCCTTGATGTACAATTAGCCGATATTGTCAACAAAAGAAAGGAACACATCATGCAACTTGGAATCGCCGAAATACGCAATAACATGGCTGATGCTCTGAACAGGGTGTTGTATCAGGGGGAGCGAATCATTCTGGAACGCCGGGGGAAAGGGGTGGCAGCGATTGTCTCCATCGAAGACCTGGAATTACTGGAGCAACTGGAAGACGAAATCGACCTGAAAGCGGTTCGTAAGGCCCGCAAGGAAAAGGGAAAGACGGTCTCGCTGGAATCAGTCAAAACGCGGTTGGGGATGAAGTAACGCATGGGGCGATACAGCATCGAATTGACCGCATCGGCAGACAAAGCCTTGCAGGCATTGCCGGTCACGATTCAGAAACGCATCGTTCGGGCAATCGAGCCTTTGTCAGATGATCCCCGTCCCCCCGGAGTCGTGAAGATTGCCGGCGATGACAATGCATGGCGGATTCGGGTTGGGGATTACCGCATCGTCTATGAGATTCACAATAGCCGACTCCTGGTGTTGGTGATCCGCATCGGACACCGGAGAGACATTTACCGAAAAGGGAAGTGATGGCTGGTCGAATCTATCAGATCGGTGAAGACTCCCAGTTCATTGCCTTGGAAGAATCTCCATATGACTCCGAGTTGTTCCTTCAGGCGTTGCTTGCAAAACACTGTGATCTTCTGGCCGGTGATCAGATCAACAATACACATCCCTGACGCTGGCTCTTGATTGCCCGGGAAGTCTCGATTAAGGGAGAGTTCATTGATTCCCCTAGATGGTCTCTGGATCACTTGTTCCTCGATCAGGACGCAATTCCGACATTAGTCGAAGTCAAGAAGGGAGCCAATACCGATATACGGCGCAAGGTTGTAGGCCAAATGCTTGACTATGCCGCCAATGCGATCACCTATTGGCAAGAAGACCAATTGCAAGCCCCATTTTTGACTCGGTGTGAGAGAGAGGGAATCAAGCCGTCTGACTTTCTGGACGATTTTCTGAATGAAGAGATGACTTCTGAGGAGTTCTGGCATCAGGCAAAAATCAATCTGCGTTCAGGACGAATTCGATTGATATTTATTTCAGATGTCATTCCGGCTGAATTGCGACGCATTGTTGAATTTCTCAATGCTCAGATGGACCCTGCGGAAGTGTTTGCCATTGAGGTTAAACAATTCGTGGGAGAAGGAACCCGAACCCTTGTCCCACAACTGATTGGCCAGACTGAGATTTTGAGAAGAGAAAAGTCCCTGCGGGGGGATTCTGTGAAGCAATGGGACGAGACCGGATTTCTTTCCGCCTTGGAATTCACTGCTGGCACAAAGGTTCGGGATTTTGCTGAACAATTCCTTCGGTGGATTGCACCACAAGTCACCTTGATCTGGTGGGGAACAGGCTCAAAAGAAGGGGGAGCGGTGCCAACCGTTCTGAAAGACGGAACGAAATATCATCTTTGCCGGCTATCGACACGAGGTTGGTTTGTCTTTCGATTCGACTGGCTATGTGGGAAACCCCCATTTGACAGCGACTCGGTTAGAAAACATCTCCTGCACCGCATCAATGCGATTCCGGGCGTGAATTTCAGTGACGAAATCATGACCAAGCATGCACGAATCCGAATTGATCAACTAACAGATGCTGAAGCATCGGAAAGGCTTCGAGCTGTCATTCTCGACTTGCTCACCCTCATTGAATCCGTTTCCTGACGCCAACTAAAGGGCCAAACATGCGACATTTCATTGCATATCACAACGTTGAAAAAATGGGGCGAACTTTGCTGGAGGGGCAACCACTTCAAATTCTTACGAATAAATCTGTCAATCATCTTCTGAACAATGTCATCTGGATCATTGTCGGAGAAGGGAGAGAGTCCAGAACGTATTCGCTGGGAAGCGTCTTCATTGTGACTGAGACCGGAAACGCCGATGACTCTGGATTCAAATATAGGGCAAGTGGCTCAGGATATGCTTTCGATCCGCCTGTCCCCATCGCAGATACAGACTGGTTCACTGACCTGTTCAATGCGACGGGACATTTTGGCTTGGGTGTCACTCCGATCAAGAACGCAGTGGTCATCCAAGGATTGATGCGCACTGCTTCATCGCATGGTTTTCAGGTGCCAATTCGGGAATACCCGGAGCCTAAGACTGTTGAGCTGGCTGACGACGTCAAGGAAAAGATTCGAGAACAGATCAAGCAAGGTCAGTGCAATATTTATCTCCTGGCGGAGCAATACGGATGTTCATCATCCCAGATTGCTGGAATCAAAGCGGCAATGAATCGGTAGCTTAAACTTCATAGAAACGCCTGATACCGGAAAGGGAAGTGATGGCATCGATTGCAAAAGAACCTAATGGCCATCGTCGAATTCTGTTTGTCGATGCTGACGGATCGAGGAAAACTATCCGTCTGGGGAAGATGTCCGAACGAAATGCGTTGGCGATCAAGTACCGTGTAGAAACGCTGTTGGCGTCCAACCTGTCTGGAACAGCGTTGGAGGCTGACACGGCAAAATGGACACGCGAGATTGATGACAGTCTGGCGGATAAGCTGGCCCGCGTGGGGCTGATCCCGAAACGGACATCATCAGGAACAATCACAACTGGCGACCTGACGAAACGGTTCATTGCCAGTAATGCCAGTACAAAGGAATCCACGAAAATCGTCTGGAGACGTTGCCAGCGTCTGCTGGTGGCCTACTTTGGTGAGGAACGATCCATCGACTCTATCACGGTCGGGGATGCCAGAGACTTCCGTGAGTGGATGCTGCGGGAAGGAAATCAGAAGCAACCTGGAACCGGACTGGAAGAGAACACCGTCCGGAAGATGTGTAGCGTGGCTGCCCAATTCTTCGGGAATGCGATCGACCGGGAATGGCTTCTCAAGAATCCATTTGCAGTGAAGGGAATTCCCCGAACCGTCCGTGAGAACCGAAGCCGGGAATTCATCGTCACTCCTGAAATGGCGGAAAAGGTGTTAGCAGCCTGTCCAGATGCGGAATGGCGTCTCATCTTCGCATTGAGCCGGTATGGTGGCCTGCGGTGCCCGTCCGAGCATATGGCGTTACGTTGGTCTGACGTGTTGTGGGACCGAGACCGAATCATCGTGACGGCCCCGAAAACAGAGCATCACGAAGGGAAGGGGACCCGCGTAATTCCCATTTTCCCCGAATTGCGGCCCCATCTGGAACAGGCGTTTGATGAAGCGGAACCGGGAACCGAATTCCTCATCAACCGCTACCGTTCATCTGAGTCAAACCTGCGGACTCAACTGAATCGGATTATCCGGCGTGCCGGTCTGACCCCGTGGGCAAAGCCTTTCCATACGCTGAGGGCAACCCGCGAAACAGAACTGGCCCATGAGCATCCGATTCATGTGGTCTGCGAGTGGATCGGGAACAGCATGACCGTGGCTGCCCGGCACTACCTTTCCGTGACCGAAACCGACTTCCGAAAAGCGGCGCAGAATCCGGCGCAGTACACTGCCGTGTACAGTAGTAAAGACTCGCAATTGTCGAAACCGGGAAATGAAGAAACCCCGGTTTTTCCGGGGTTTGCGACTCGCTGCAAGTTGTTGCCCCGTAAGGGGATGGACGTTACAGGACTCGAACCTGTGACCTCTTCCGTGTGAAGGAAGCGCGCTAGCCGGCTGCGCCAAACGTCCGGGATTTGCTTCGGTCCGCCTGCTGTTCCAGTGGACCAGCGGGTGGATTGGACAGACTACCGGGTCGATTTGGAATCGTCAACCGGCTGGCCATGAATGGCTGTCTCGCAGAGGGCAGCCATTCATGGCAGATTCGCGGAGCCTCCCCCGCTCAGGATGGGGGGTGGGGCAGTGTCGGGTCAGGCATTTCGGCAGGTTTGCTGTTGTTCTCCCAGCCCCTGGATGCCCAGTGCGACGACGTCGCCGGCTTTGAGGAATTGAGGCGGCTTCATGCCGAGTCCGACTCCCGGCGGGGTTCCTGTGGAAATGACGTCCCCGGCTTCCAGCGTCATGAACTGGGTCAGGTAGTGTACGACGAAGTAAGGGTCGAAGATCATGGTGCGGGTGTTGCCTGTCTGTCGGCGTTCACCGTTGACCGTCAGCCACATGTCGAGCGCGTTCACGTCAGCAACTTCATCAGCTGTCACGAGCGTCGGACCCAGCGGGTTAAACGTGTCGCAGCTTTTCCCTTTGGTCCACTGACCGCCTCGCTCGGTCTGGAAGTGTCGCTCGGACACATCGTGCGAAATGCAATATCCAGCGATGTAGTTCTTTGCGTCTTCGGGAGAGTCCAGGTAGCGGGCGTCTTTTCCGATGATGATGCCGAGTTCGACTTCCCAGTCAGTCTTTTCGCTTTTGCGGGGGATCAGAATGTCGTCATAGGGGCCGACAACGGTGTTTGCTGCCTTCATGAAAATGACAGGCTCTTTCGGAGGCTCCAGCCCCGATTCGCGGGCATGGTCTGCGTAGTTCAGGCCGATGCAGATCACTTTCCCGGGACGTGCGACAGGTGCACCCCAACGGGCATCTGCTGGAACGTCAGGAAGCTTTTCGACATCTTTGAGCAGCTCTGCCAGCTTCTGCAGTCCGTTCTGGTTGAAGAAGTCGCGGTCATAGGCAGGGATTGAGGCGCTGACATCTTTCCTGCGACCATCTTTCAGTAAGACTCCCGTCTGCTCGCGGCCGAAAGATCCGAAACGAATGAGCTGCATGTCTGCGTTTCCTGTCGTGAGTCTGAAACTGTTTGAGATGTGGTTGCTGAACTCTCTGATCCAGAATGTAAACTTCTGCTGAACACGATACCACTCTTGTCAGACAAATTCTAAGAATCGCTCTTTGCTGTGTTTGCAAGCGAGACAGAGAGTGCCGGGACTGCCAGCAGTGTGAGGTTGGTTGGAAGTGGCCCGTCGTATTCCGTATAGTTTTTTGTGGGTCGATCACTCGTTTCCTTCCACGATTTCCGCTCAAGCAAAAATCCTCTTTTGCAGAATCACTCCGCTGATGAAATCGTCCAGCCTCTGTTCCTTCGAGAAAGCTCACCGTATGACAGGTCTGAGTATCACGCACCGCTCCCACTGGTTTCTTGTCACAGTATTCCTGCTGTTCACGGGTGCTGTCCGTGCAGATGATCTTCCCAAGTGGGTCTGGGTGGGGCCTCAGGAGCAGGCGTCGACAATTCATGTTCGAAAATCGTTTTCTATTGAAGGGGAGATCAAGTCGGCCTATCTGGCTGGCACAGCCGACAACGAAATCACGATCTGGTTGAATGGCGAGCAGGTCTTGAAGGGGGATGACTGGGGGACTCTCCCAGCGGTTGATGTGACGAAGAACATCAAGTCCGGGCAGAACATGCTTGCGATTCAGGCTGTCAACGGTGGTGGTCCCGGAGGCTTTCTCGCTGGGCTGCGAATTCTCCGTACGGATGGTTCAGTCGTGACCGTGCTGACGGACGAGACCTGGAAGGGGTCGACCGAAGCAACAGAGAATTGGAAGAATGCGGACTTCGATGACTCAGGCTGGGGTGCCGTGGAGGTTCTGGGGGGCGTTGGAGATTCGAAACTCGCCTGGACCGTGATTACGAAAGAAATCGTTGAAACCGGTTTGAGAGGGAACCGGGAGGTCTTTTTTCTTCCTGTTGTTGCAGAGAACGTGACGCCGCGTGAAGGGTGGCTGGTCGAGAACGTCTTCAAAGTCCCGAAGGCTCTGGGGTCCTGGGTCTCTTTGGCCAAGGATGATCGAGGTCGGCTGATTGCATCAGCTCAAGAGAAGGAAGGGCTCTATCTGATCGAACCGGGCATTGACGGACAGCCGACCAAAGTTCAGAAGCTTCCCGTGGACCTGTCGGGGGCTCAAGGGCTCTGCTGGGCGTTCGATGCTCTGTATGCCGTGGTCGGTGGGGGGAAAGATCTGGGGCTCCATCGCCTGAAAGACACCGACGGCGATGGTTTGATTGATTCCGATGAATATCTGATGCCACTTCCCGGTGGCGGCGAGCACGGTCCGCATGCAGTGATTCTGTCTCCGGACAAGAAGTCGCTGTATGTCATCGCCGGGAACCATACCAAACTGCCCGAGGGCATTACCGGCAGTGCCATTCCGCAGAACTGGGGAGAGGACCTGCTGCTGCCGCGTCGCTGGGACGCCAATGGCCATGCCGCCGGCATTCTGGCTCCTGGTGGATGGATCCTCAAAATTGATCCCGAAGCAAAAGAGCGGGAGATTGTCAGCATCGGGTATCGCAATCAGTATGACATTGCATTCAATGCTGACGGCGAGTTGTTCACTTACGATGCGGACATGGAATGGGATTTCGGATCTCCCTGGTACCGCCCGACTCGCGTTTGTCACGCAACCAGTGGAAGCGAATTCGGCTGGCGCAGCGGGACCGGAAAATGGCCTGCGTATTACGAAGATTCATTGCCGGCTGTGGTCGACATCGGTCCCGGGTCGCCCGTGGGGATTCTGTTTGGTGAAGGGGCGAAGTTCCCGGAGAAGTATCAGCGGGCGCTCTTCCTGCTCGACTGGACTTACAGCACGATCTACGCCGTTCATCTCAATCCAGATGGCTCCAGCTACACTGGAGTGAAGGAAGAGTTTTTGAATGGCCAGCCCATGCAGGTGACCGATGGCGTTATCGGGGATGACGGAGCGCTGTATTTCACTGCCGGTGGGCGCGGGACAGCGTCCACGATGTACCGCGTTCGTTACATCGGGAATGAGTCGACTGCTCCTGTCGATCTGAAAAATCCGTTGAACGCGGACAAGCGGGAGCTGCGGCATCGTCTGGAAGCTTTTCATGGTAAGCCCGGCGGCGACCTGGATTTGATTTTCGCGCATCTGGGGGATGAAGATCGGTTCATTCGCTATGCAGCCCGAATCGCTCTGGAATCTCAACCTGTCGAGAGTTGGCGCGAGCGTGTCGTGAAACGTGAAAAGTTGAATGACCTCGCTGCGATCCTCGGCGTCATTGCACTGGCGAGACAGGGCAAACCGGAAGATCTACCTGCGATCCTCGAGGTTCTGACGGGAATCGATTATTCGAAGTTGGATGAACAGGCTCAGCTTGCCTATCTGCGGGCATACGAGCTGGCCTTTACCCGACTGGGAGCACCTGATGAAGCGGGGCGGCAGAAAGCAATTTCAAAACTGGACCCGCTCTATCCAGCCAAAGACTATCCGCAGAATGCCGAACTGGTCCAGCTGCTGGTGTTCCTGAATGCTCCTCACGTCGTCTCAAAAACGCTGGCGCTGATGGACAACCTGGGGCCGGAACCGGTTCCCGACTGGGGATATCTGACTCAGCGGGGTGGCGGATATGGCGGGACCGTCGGGAAGATGCTGGCGAACATGCCCCCCAGCCGAGCCATTCATTTTGCGTTCGTCCTGAGAAATCAGAAAGAAGGCTGGACGATCCCGGAACGGCAGAAGTATTTCCAGTTCCTCGTCGACGCGTCGAAGTTTCCCGGCGGCAACAGCTTTACCAAGTTTATTTCCCAGTTCCGTGAAGACGCTCTGGCAAATTGTTCCCCCAGCGAAAAGGTCGCTGTTGGACCGATCGCCAGCCAGTCGCTGGTGGCTGAGCCTCCCAAAGTCGATCCCCCTGTCGGGCCCGGAAGAAAATGGACCCATGATGAAGCATTGGCGAATCTCGAAGGCGAACTTCACGGAAGAAATTTCGAGAAGGGACGAAGCCTGTTCTTCGCGACAGCCTGTGGGAAATGCCATCGTCTGAACGGCGAAGGAGGAGCGGTCGGGCCGGATCTTTCAACCGCCGGGAAGAAATTCCCGCTGGGCGATTTGATTGATACGATTCTGGAACCGAGTAAAGTGATCTCGGATCAGTATGCTTCGCATCAGGTGGCCACGGTCGAGGGAGAAACGCTCCTGGGACGGGCCGTGGAGGTGGGTGATGAACTGTACATCTTCACTCCGGATGCGGACGCTCCGCCCCGGATTCTGAAAAAGACCGATGTGGAGGAAATTCGGCCTTCTCCGATCTCGCAGATGCCGGTCGGTCTGGTCGACACTCTGAATCCGGAAGAACTCAAAGACCTGATCGCATATCTCGTTTCGGGGGCTGATCCGAAATCGGCGGTGTATCAGAAGAAGTAAACGTCAGGGATGATCGTTGTCGTCGGGGGCCGCTGCCGGAGCAGTTTGCCCCGACGACTCTTTTTTAATGATCGGTCACACCGACCGTTCACATTCGCAGCCTGCGGGGGACTCATTCTGGGCTCCGCGAGTCACGTTATTCGCAATCCCCGCAGTGCCAGTTGCTTCAGGGACGTCGGTCAGACGTCCATCAGACGATTATGGCCAGAAGTTGCCGTTGATCTGGATCTGGGTTCCGGCAGAGGCTCCCGCGGGCATCTGGAAGTCGTACCAGAACGGTTCAAACGGTGCCACGATCTGGTTGTTGCTGAAAATGGTGTTGCTGCCGGCCGCTCCGTTGAGCAGGACCGTCCCCTGGACCACCTGGAACCAGACACCATGTTCGGTGAACGCATCGTTGAAGTTGACGACACGGGAAATCGTGTTTCCGCCGATCCCGACTCGGGTGTTGCCGCCCGCTCCGACAATTCGCGGGAAGACAATGGCCCGGCTTCCGAAGTCGGTGAATTCCATCGAGTTGTTGTTGATGTTGACGATATTCCCCGAAGCGAGGAATGTCAGGTCCAGGCCGGTTGAGTTCAGACCGCTGAAGATGAATCCGCCGCCGGAGATCGGGAAATTATTGTTATTGAGGACCTGATTCCCGCTGATAGTCAGAGTTGCAGCCTGCGAGAAGTTGGTCCGAATTCCGGTGGCTCCCGCTCCGATGGCCTGGAGTCCATTGTTGACGTAGTTGATGTTCGCCGGACCGTTGATGGTGAAGTCCAGCCCGATCGCGTTGGCGCCGTTGCCGGTGGCAAACTGATTGTTCACGATGTTGACGTCGGTGGCTCCCACCCAGTTCACATCGACAGCAGCGCTCCCCCCGTTCCGGTTTGCGGAGATCGAGTTGGTATTCGTCGTCGACAGCGGGGAGCCGTTGTTGGTGAAGCTGAGTGTCAGCGGGACGGCATTCGAAATGGCCGGAGCGGTATGAATGTAGATCATATCCGTGCCGCTGATCAGCGTTGCACCGTCTGCGATATTGTTGTTGTCAAACGCAAAGTTGTAGGAAACAACTTCCGTCACGCCGTCGTTGTTGGAGTCGAACGCACCGACGGTCGCGAGCAGCTCGATCTGCTCCTGGGAGTTGGTGATTCCGTTGCCGGAGACATCCGAGTTGGACAGCGAGAAGTTCGAAACGTCCTGGGCATAGATTCCCTCCGAGGCGGAGGCTGTGATGCTCATCTGGTTGAGGAACAGTCCATTCTGCACGCCGACACGCGGAAGCAGACGGATTGCTTCCACCCCGATTTCGTTCCCGTTCAGGTTCATGGAGCTCAGGCTGGCCAGCTGCGTGTTCTGGAAGAACGCACCCGCCGAAGTCATGCCGGTGATCGTTCCACCACTTCCCGCGTTGACGAGGTCACCGGTGACGATGAAGGTTCCTCGGCTGTTGTTCACGAAGATACCGTAGTCGGATCCGCTGGCTGAGACTGAGGTCAGCTGAATGGCATGCTGTTGAACCGGTGTGACCCCACCATTGGTGAAGACTTCAATCGCCCTGGCTCCCGTGCTGCTGAGAGTTCCCGAGCCGATCGTGACCAGCCCGTTGTCCTCGAAGGAGACTCCGGTTGCGTCGGTGGTCGTGACGTTCAGCTGTCCGAAGCTGACACCCGCGACGGTATTGAGATTGTTCACCACACGTACACCGTAGGAGCCGGCACCCAGCTGGTTGTTCACATTCAAAGTTGTGAATCCGATGGAAGAGGTCGCTGCATTATCCAGGATTTCAACCGCGTTCGCGAACGTGCCGAGCTGGTTGTTGACTGTCGTGGTTCCGCCAAAAGCTGCGGTCCCAGCGTAATTGACGACCCGGACCCCGGCTCCGATCAGACCTGTACTGGCTGCATCACCCCGGTTGTTGATGTTCAACCCTCCGGTGACGACACCAAAGTTGGCCTTGGTGATGTCATGGACATGGAAGGAGACTCCAGTGGCTCCGCCGGCGCCGCTGACGCCGGTGATGTTTCCACCGATGACCTGGACCAGCCCACGGTCGGTTCCGACGGGGGCGGCAATTCCTGAGGTCACTTCCACGCCGTCTCCCAGGCTGTCGGTGATGTTCAGGCCGTTGCCGAAGATCAGGCTGCCGGAGTTCGACTGATAGAGAACTGCAGAGTCGTCGTCGACAAAACCGGCTCCCAGACCATTGATGGTGACCTGCTGACTGAAGTTGATGGATGCCGGATTGAGCGCGCCTCCGCCCGAGTCCCCGCTGTCGACCACATAGATACCGTGGCCACGACGACCAGTGATGTTCACAGCGGCGTTTGCGAAGACGGAGCCGCCCGCCTGCAGGCCTTCAATGGCGATCGAATCGCCACCAAGAATGGCATCAATTCCATTGATGGTCAGCACGTCGTTGAAGGTGACGGCACTGGCGTGATTCTTGATATAGACCGCGGCGTTGGCGACGTCTCCAGGCAACGGGGCGTCCACCACCGTATTCGTTAATGTCGTGGTTCCAAAAGCGACAGCCGCATTGGACGAACCCGGGGCGGTTCCGTAGACCCGAATCCCTTTTCCACCGGTGTCATTGATGACCAGGCTCCGCATGTCGACGGACGAACCGGGCGAGGTGTCCTGAATGTTCACAGCAAAGCCGTGGCTGGGATGCGAGTTGGCCGTGTTGTCGATTTCAGAAATCCCGGCGAACTGGACACGGGGATTCCCGCCCAGAACCTGGAATGCGGTCTCTTCAATATCTTCGATGACAACGTTATTGAAGGTGAAGTTTCCGGTCGTTCCGACCAGATTGATCCCGTTACCGCCGTTGACGGTGGTGATATTCACGTTCTGAATACTCGCGCCATTCACACCGGCACCCGCGAAAATTGCATCGCCACCGGTGACGTTCGCAATGTTGATCGCTGCAAACGTGGTATTGTTCGAACTGATCGTCACTGCATTGGTGCCGACGACGTTCTGAATGATCGGTGCATTGAACGGAATGGGGGTGACGGTCGGCAGGAAGATATTCGAGTTCAGGCCGGCCACGGGAATTCCGATGCTCGGGTTATCCTGTTCTCCGATGACCCGCACGCCATCCAGCCCCGGGCCGATGTTGATCCCGGATTCAATGATGCTGTTGCCCTGCACAAAGTGAATGAAGTCAGACGGGCGACCCGGCAGACTGGTTCCGGTCGCGTCAATCGCGTCCTGCAGGTTCTGGAAGGGGTTGCCGATCGTTCCATTACCACCGTGGCTGATTTCATCCGTCTGCAGAACCTGATAGACCACATAGGCCCGACCGGTATTCGGATTGATCGCGATTTCCGGGGCGTTCAGCACGCTGCTTTCCAGCGCGACCACGGTTCTGTTTCGTCGAACCCAGTCCGCCAGCCGGTTGTACTGGCTGTGTCCCAGGCGAGGGCGATGTTCCAGCTTGCCCCAGTAATTGATATCCGCCATGAAGGCGACGTTCGTCTTGAATGTCTTGTCGTTATTGATTTCGAGGAACATGTGCGAGAGACGTTCGAACAGATCAACGTCGAATCGCAATCTCCATCCGTAGGTCTGATCGACACTGCCGTCGTTGGCTTCGTAACCGTAGAAACCGGCCGACGTTTCCAGATTGATCGAGCGTGCGAACTGGCCCGGCATCGGGATACTGAACAGAGTGTCGAATCCCTGCAGAGCGGTGGCCGAGAAGATACGTCGCTGGAATGAGAGATAGGTTCCTTGAGCCTCACCGGGCAGGACATCTGCGGGGGGGCGGTCAATGAACGCCTGTGAGCCCGGTTCGAACCGCTGGCTCGTGACCTTCGTGATCTCGCCGTACGGAGCGTAGATGTTTCCGCGGACATCCAGGAACTCGCTCAGGAGTTCCATGTTCACGCCCCACTGGCGGAAGGTCGGTCCGCGAGTGGCGTCGATATCCCACCAGCCGCTGGCACCGAGAATGGAGTTCGTCTGGGGGAAGAAGTAACGACCCCCAGCACCGAGGGACCCACCTGTCTTGCCGTCGTTGCCGAGTGCGATCCGGCCTTCGCCGAACAGGTACAGATTCCCTTCGAACAGGTATGGAGAGATGTCGAAGGCGTTGATCGGCTGGCTTTGTCCCACCGTCGTTCCGGCAGCGACCGCAGCGCGCCCTTTCACCCCGTAACCGCCAACAACTGGCGGTTCATCCGGGTAAGTCGGATAATTGAAGCTTGGGAACGAGATGCCCGGATAGGCTGCCGACCCGGAGAGATCTTGCGAGGGGAGTGTGTACGCCTCGTTGGCAGCGACCGGAGCCGGAGGAGGTTCCTGAGCCAGCAGCGATTGCGGACCCTGCCAGAGATTGGCAGCAGCCAGCAGGCCAGCAAGGCTCCAGCCCCAGCGTCGTTTGCGGAAGGCAACAGGGGTATCGCGGTGTGAAAACACGGGCGATCGTCGGACTGACATTGGCAGACCCCATGGGTGATTTGCAGCAGGCGCGTCGACCGGATCACGCTCCGCTGAGAACGAATGTTCCGTGGTGTGGGCAATCGTGGGCCGCTGCTGCTCCTCGCTGAAAGAGGACGCGTCGGAAGCATGCGATTTCGAGAAAGGGAATTTCATGTTCGAAACTGCGAAGGCAGGACCGGCAGGCGGCGGATATGGGACATCCTGAGACAGACCGGGAACCGGCCTGCCATGGACAGGAAGGGGAAAGGCATCAATAGGAAGGGAGGATCGTCGGAACCTAATTCAAGCGCACTGACGCGGGAAGAGCGAGTCTTGCAAGAAAGTGAGAAGAACCCCCACGGAAACGAACGAAATGACGTCAGGAGAGAACTGTGTTTGTTGTTCTAAATGCAGTTGCGGATAGAGGATATGTGTTCGGGTGTAGTCCCGCAGCACCCCCCGATCAGGCTCAAACCTGCATTGATCCAAGACTCCGCATATCCGGCGTAAACTGCCGGTAATTTGCCCTCTGTCGATTCCCAACTGCCGTTCGGCAATAGTCTTCCGGTGTTTGCGTAGGCCCCCACACGAAATCGTCCCGGCTGAGCCAGAATTGGTGTCAGGTCGGGCAGGACTTCTTCAACGGGGATGCAGTTGATGAGGAACGCTGCCGGCTCGAATGGACGAACTGCCAGATACGCTTCCAACAGGGACTCGCCCGACAGCAGGTGTCCCGCCGGCCCGCAGACAAAGCTGATGCAGAATGGTAGCCCCGTCGATGCGGCAGCTTCCGCAGCGATGCGTCCTTCCCGAATGGTGAGTTGTGTTTCCACGAGAATGATGTCCACCCCCGCAGTCGCCAGGGAATTGGCCATGGCCGCGTGTTCCGCTCGCAGGGCGTGGTCGTGAGGGGTCAGTTGGGGGGAATAGCAGTCTTCCAGCGGGGCGATCGACCCGGCCACGTACACCTCTTCGCCCACCGCGTCCCGGGCAATCTCGACAGCCCGGCGTGTCAGGTCGTTTGCGGAACTGGATTGTCCAATCGATTCCAAGCTGCGGGCATGAGTGCGAAACGTATTCGCAGTGACGAGTTCTGAACCGGCTTCCGCGTAGTCGCGGTGGATCTGCCAGAGCACTTCCGGGTTGTCGAGAATCACCCCGGCGGTCCAGGAGGGGGTGTTCAGATCGATTCCGCGACGGGACAACTCTGTCCCCGTTGCCCCATCCATCAGGAGGGGAGATGAGCTTTCCAGTCTCTTCAGAATCGGCGACCGCATCAGGACCTCCGTTGTTTCTCGCCGGCATCACTGTTGTTTTCCCGCAACAGGATTCCGAGGTCCGCATCCGCTATCAAGTTACATCGCCTGATTCCTCGGAGGAACGAAGAAACCCCGGTTTCACTGTGGCGAACAGGCAACATGTCCAAGTCCAGTTCGTCAAGGGGGCTGACCCGCGTTTACGTTTCTTGGCACAATTTTTAAGTGCTTTCTGGAATTGGGTTTATAAGGCTTTTTTTCGTGCGTTTTGGCGGGCTTGTCGCCGAAGTGTTCAGACTTCTGGCACACCCCATGCTTTAGGTTTCATCATCTGAAACAGTCACCCCCAAATGAAAGAAACACAACATGAACACCTGCCTGACGAACCTGATCAATGACGAAGCTGGTTTTATTGTCTCCGCTGAACTGGTGCTGATCTCGACCATCGCTGTGCTGGGCATGCTGGTCGGTCTGAGCGAAGTGGCCCTGAACGTGAACAACGAACTCGAAGATGTCGGCTCCGCGTTTGCCAGCGTCCGCCAGAGCTACAAGCTGAACTGCACCAGCAGCCACGGCGGTCAGATGTTCGGTAGCAGCTTCTGGGATCAGTCTGAATACTGCGAAGGCCAGTTCGACGTTCGGTAATGCGTACCGGTTGAAGGTTGATGATTGAGAGGGAATTTTCTTGGCCATCGACCTCCTGTAGAGCTCCTGACAATTTTCATCTTTCATACAAATTCAAAAACGATCAACGCAAAAAGACTGCCATGAACACCTGCCTGACGAACCTGATCAACGACGAAGCTGGTTTTATTGTCTCTGCTGAACTGGTGCTGATCTCGACCATCGCTGTGCTGGGAATGCTGGTCGGTCTGAGCGAAGTGGCCCTGAACGTGAACAACGAACTGGAAGATGTCGGCTCTGCGTTTGCCAGTGTCCGCCAGAGTTACAAGCTGAACTGCACGAGCAGCCACGGCGGTCAGATGTTCGGCAGCAGCTTCTGGGATCAGTCTGAATACTGCGAAGGTCAGTTCGACGTGCGATAAATCGAGTTTCCCCCGTGGCACATGAGCAACAATCGGCAGGCGACACCGGGGGGTGACGGCCTGACGAGAAAAGGGTTCTGATCTCCCAAGATCAGAACCCTTTTTGCATTTCGACAACGCTGATGTTCGCCGTTTTGTCAGGGGAGAGGCGGAAGAATCGGGCCGCCCAGGTCATCCTGCTTCGTCGGAGGAGGCAGCGGATCATTTGATGGTGGATTGCTCGCAGGCAGTTCGTCCGGGAGCGGGGGAATTGCGGGGATCGGCTTGGTCGGAAGCGGCTGACCGGACTGTGGAGGGGGCAGCTGCGGGGCAGGGGAGGGGGCAGGAGCCGCCGGCAACGGCAGATTCGGTTGTGGCGGATTCGGAACCGGATTTCCGTTGGCCTGTGGGGCAACGGTTGTCGTCGCTGGGGCTGCCTGTTGACTTCGCGGAGCACTGAACGCCAGCAGGTAGTCCTGCTTGCCTGCCACCAGAATCGCTGTGTCGATCATGGTTTTGGCGTTTGGATCTCCATCCATGTACAGCATCGCTCCCAAGAGGAAGAGACGGTTCGGATCCCGGGCATCCTGCAGCGTCCACTCCGCGACACGCTGTTTCACCCGTGTTTTCTCGAAGTTGTTCTGTTCGCCGAACAACTGTCCCAGGCTGGTGGCATGCTGAGGCCAGGTCGGATCGAGTTGAACCGCCAGTTTGAGTTGATCGACCGCTTCGAGGAATCGGCTGCGGGCAGCCAGACTGACGGCCATGCGATACCGAGGGTCGGCTCGATCCCGGGCCGCCTCGATCGATTTCCGGTAGCGTTCTGATGCGACGAGATAATTCAGTTGTTGGAGCTGAATATCCCCTTCAGTCTGATACTCGAAGCTGTTTTCCTGAGCTTTGGGAGTCGACTGAGGAACGATCGGGCCGGGGTTGTTCAGGGCTGGGAAATGTGTAAACGTTGCAGAGCCGTTGCTGAAAACCGCTCCCCCCTGATTGGGATCGAGCGGCTGCATGATCTGGGGAGATGGCGTTCCCAGAAACGGCTGCGGCTGGGGGAATCCGTAATTCGTGTTACCGAACGTGCCGTAGTAGGCTGTGGACGGGTAATAGACGTATCCGCTCGAAGGAGGGGCGATGTACTGGCTGACATCCATATAAAGGAATGGATACGCTCCGCCGTAACCTCCGTGGCCCCCTCCGCCACCCGCTCCCGGGTATCCGTTCACAAACTGCAGACCACCCCCCTGGCTTCCCGGGGAAGGCTGTCCGTATCGGGACTGATACTGATATTCCGCCTGAGTTGGCCCGTACGGCTGACCGGAGGCACCGATGACCGTGGGGTAGCCTCGTCCCCCTTGAGCCATCGCGACTGTGGACCCGCAAGCCAGAATCAGGAACGCCGCAGCTTCGCGACATTGCATTTGACTTCTCCAAGTTCCGCCCGTGCAGCCATGATTATACAGCGAAATCCGGGAAGTCGAAAGAAGTTCCGGAATTTCCGAGCTGGTGGAAGCTGAAAATTCCCTCTGGACAGGAGCGGTAATCTGTGAGGAGAATCAGCGCGCGGTCCCGCGTGGAAAATTCTCTGCGATTTTCTTCAGAACTTCTGAAGCGAACAGGTGCTGGGATGCCGAAATTCCTCAAGCGGATTCCGGCTGGTTCCATTTGCAGGATCGTTTACACTGAGGCCGCGCTCGCGACCCCCTCCTTTGCCGGACTTTGAGAGACGTCCCCGCTATCAACACTGTGACAGCCCGCTTCACGTGTCCCGGACACGAGGCCGTGTCGCATTGGTCGTGGCGGGCATTGAGAAATTCTCCTTATGGCTGCTGCTTCGCACAATTTTGAGTCCTATCAGACCGAGGGTTTTTTCGACGAACTGTTTGACGCCAAGGGGGTTCCCAGATCCGGCGGCCGTCTCCTGGTCGAGAAGATCAATTCACTCCCCCCCGGCGAGCTGAAACATCGGCAGGAAGCGATCGAACGGGCCCTGCTGCGAATGGGAATCACATTCGCGGTGTATGGTGATCAGGCGGGGACGGAGAAGATCTTTCCCTTTGATATCGTTCCCCGCATTATCGAACCGTATGAGTGGAGTCATATCGAAGCGGGACTTAAGCAGCGCATCATGGCGCTGAATCTGTTCATCAACGATATCTACCACGACCAGGAAATCGTCAAGGAAGAGATTCTACCGCGGCCGCTGCTGGAAAAGGCCGCTTCCTATCGGGCCGTCTGTCAGGGTTTGAATCCTCCCCGGGGGATCTGGTGCCACATCACCGGCACCGACTTGATCCGTCACAACGACGGGGCAATCTATGTTCTGGAAGACAATCTGCGTTGTCCCAGCGGCGTCTCCTACGTGCTCCAGAACCGACTGGTCATGAAGCGAAGCTTCCCGCATGTCTTCGCCCAGTCTCAGATCCGCCCGGTGATCGATTATCCGAGTCGGCTGTACGACACGCTGGCCCATCTGGCCCCTGAACATGTCAGCGATCCGACCATCGTGGTGATGACTCCCGGCATCTATAACTCGGCGTACTACGAACACTCCTTCCTCGCGCAGCAGATGGGGGTCGAGCTGGTTGAAGGGCGCGACTTGGCCGTAAAGGACGGGTTTGTTTTCATGCGAACCACCGACGGCTTCCAGCGGGTGGATGTCATCTATCGCCGGATTGATGACGATTTCCTGGACCCGCAGGCGTTCCGCAAAGATTCCATGCTGGGAGTTCCCGGCCTGATGGATGTCTATCGCAAGGGGCGAGTGGCATTGGCGAACGCCCCCGGCACCGGAGTGGCGGACGATAAGGTGATCTATTCCTTCGTACCGGACATGATCCGGTTTTATCTGCACGAAGAGCCGATTCTGCCGAACGTGCCGACCTATGTCTGCGATCGGGAAGAAGACCGGAAGTATGTGCTGGATCACCTGGATGAACTGGTGGTGAAAGCAGCCAACGAAGCCGGCGGGTACGGCATGCTCATCGGTCCGCATTCAACGAAAGAACAACAGCGGGAGTTCGCCCACAAGATTCAGGAAAATCCCCGCAACTACATCGCGCAGCCGACGCTCTCCCTCTCACGCGTGCCGACCATGGTGGACGATCATTTCGAGGGCCGTCACGTCGACCTGCGTCCTTACATCCTGTATGGCAAAAACGTCTGGGTGCTGCCGGGGGGCCTGACCCGCGTGGCACTGCGAAAAGGGTCGCTGGTGGTCAACTCCTCACAGGGGGGCGGCAGCAAGGACACCTGGGTGGTCGCCCGTTCCGCCAGCGAACTGAACGATCTCGAGAAAGAAATCTAGTTGCATTCACAGAGTTTGTCATTCACCACGGAGACACGGAGTCACGGAGAAAGTCTTGGTGGACATGATCATGACTGTGTCAGCAGAATCGGGTGTCCGGATACCGTTCAATTGCTCCGTGCCTCCGTGTCTCCGTGGTAAAGCACCTTCATTTGTTCAGAACTCAAGGCTCGCGCTCAACCTTGAATTCTCTTTGTGATCTCTGATCCCGTTGGGCGCCTCATGATTCAATCGGAACACCGTTTTTCCATGCTCAGCCGTGTTGCAGAAACTATTTACTGGATGGGACGCTATGTGGAGCGGGCCGAAAATCTGGCACGCTTCATCGAGGTCTCGCTGAATCTGATTCTCGATCAGCCCGACGCGGCGGATCGGCAATGGGAGCCGCTGGTGTTCGCCACCGGGGACCATGCGATCTTCAAAGAGAAGTATGGCCAGCCGACCGCGGAAAACGTGGTTCACTTCCTGGTGTTTGACCGGGAATACCAGAGCTCTGTCATCTCCTCTCTGGTCATGGCCCGTGAGAACGCGCGGACCGTGCGGGAAGCAATCTCCTCGGAAGCCTGGGAACAGCTGAACGCATTCTATCATTATGTGCGTGATGCGGCGAAAACCCCTTCCGATCAGCTGGAGCTGGGCGATTTCTTTATTGAACTCAAACAACACAGCCATCTGTTCAACGGGACGCTGGATTCCACCATGTCCCACAACAAGGGCTGGCACTTCGCCAACCTGGGACGCTTGCTGGAGCGGGCGGACAAAACCAGCCGCATCCTTGATGTGAAGTATTTCACCCTGCTTCCCACGGTGCAGGATGTCGGCACGACGATTGACGACCTGCAGTGGTCGGCGGTGCTCCGGTCTGTCAGCGCCTTCGAGATGTACCGCAAGCGGTATCACGGCATTACGGTTCACCGGGTCGTTGAGTTCCTGACGCTGGATGATTCGTTCCCGCGAGCCATTCGCTTCTGCATTGATCGTGCGGACGACTCTCTACACCAGATCATCGGTTCGCCCTCGGGGTCTTATCGAAATATCGCCGAACAGCGACTCGGCCGGCTCAAGGCGGAACTGGCCTACACCGATGTCGACACCATCATCAATCAGGGGATGCATGAGTTCATCGACAGCCTGCAGACCAAGCTGAACCAGATCGGCGACGCCATCTACGAAACATTCTTTGCGATGCGTCCGCTGGATGGTGCGCAGCGGCAGTCTCAAAGCCAGTCCTCGTTTTGAGAGTCGCATGTGTCCTGTTTACGGCGGATCTGTGGTGAATTCTCATTCAGTAGTTCCAAGTCTGATCGAATAGAAACAAGAGGTCAGGGGACAGAGGTCGGAGGTCAGAAAAAACACTGGAAAACAAGCGATTTTCTGACCCCTGTTCCCCGACCTCTGACCTCTGGCGATGATTGCTCGGAGAACTTGCAAGTACTGTCATTCCAGATTCGCGCCTGCACCTCATCAGCCAGCAATTGATTCAGAAAGCTTCACATGCCGATTCGCGTCGCTCTTCACCATAAGACGACCTACCGCTACGACAAGTTGATCTCCGTCGGGCCGCAGATTGTCCGACTGCGGCCAGCACCACATTGTCGCACCCCGGTGCAAAGCTATTCGCTCAAAGTGCAGCCGGAAAAGCATTTCATCAACTGGCAGCAGGATCCGTTCGGGAACTTCCTGGCCCGTTTCGTCTTTCCGGAGAAGACTCGCGAACTGTCGATTGAAGTTGACCTCATCGCCGAGATGACGGTCATCAATCCGTTTGACTTCTTCGTCGAAGACTCGGCGGAAAAGTTTCCGTTCCAATACGAGGAATGGCTGACGCGGGAACTGCGTCCGTTCTTGGAGAAGTCAAAAGCAGGACCGAAGTTTCAGGAGTGGGTCGCCAGCCTGGACGTCACTCCCCGGAAAACAACCGACTTCCTCGTCGAGCTGAACCAGCTTCTCTCCCAAAAGATCAAGTATCTGATCCGTATGGAACCGGGGGTACAGACACCGGAAGAAACGTTGACTCTGGGATCGGGCTCCTGCCGGGACACCGCCTGGCTGCTGGTGCAGACCCTGCGGCATCTGGGGCTGGCAGCCAGATTCGTTTCTGGATACCTGATTCAGCTGGCTCCGGATGTGAAGTCTCTGGATGGCCCTTCCGGCACAGAGATCGACTTCACTGACCTGCATGCCTGGACCGAAGTCTATATTCCCGGTGCCGGCTGGGTCGGACTCGATGCCACGTCAGGATTGATGGCTGGGGAAGGGCATCTGCCGCTGGCCTGCACTCCCGACCCGCAGTCGGCCGCTCCGATCTCCGGAGCGATCGATGAATGTGAAGTCGAGTTCGATTTTGAAATGAGCGTGACCCGGGTCCATGAAGATCCTCGCGTCACCAAGCCATATACCCCGGAGCAGTGGGAGAAGATTGAAGCCCTGGGGCATGAAGTCGACCGGAGACTCAAGGAGGGGGATGTCCGCCTGACCATGGGGGGAGAGCCGACCTTCGTTTCCATCGACGACATGGAAGGGGCGGAATGGAATTCCGCTGCGGTCGGGCCACATAAGCGACGACTTTCCGAGATCCTCATCAAACGGCTGCGGGAACGGTTCGCTCCCGGTGGCCTGCTGCATTACGGACAGGGAAAGTGGTACCCGGGGGAGTCGCTTCCCCGGTGGTCGCTCGCCTGCTTCTGGCGGAAAGACGGCATTCCGATCTGGGAAAATCCGGACCTGATCGCAGATATTCATCGTCCTTCCCACTACCGCCCGGACGATGCCAAGCGATTCATTCATCACCTCGCCCGCACCATCGGAGTGAGCCGGAAGTTCATCAATCCAGCTTACGAGGACGTCGCTTACTATCTGGTGAAGGAACAGCGACTCCCCGTCAACGTGGACCCCACCGACCCCAAGTTGAAGAACGCTGAGGAACGGGCCCGCCTCACGCGATTGTTCGAGCGGGGTTTGAACGAACCGACCGGTTATGTTCTCCCCTTGAAACGGCAATGGTGGCAGGCCAAGGCACGCTGGGTGAGCGGACCCTGGCCAGTGAAGTCGAGCAAGCTGTTTCTGCTGCCGGGCGATTCCCCCATCGGACTGCGACTCCCGCTGGACTCACTCCCCTGGCTTCCTGAAGACCAGATGCCGCAGCTGTACCCGCGGGATCCGCTGGCTCCGACCGATCCGCTCCCGCAGCCGAAATATCGTCGACAGGATGTGGTGAAAGGGAATGCCGGTCAGACTGGCCGACCGGGGATTTCTGAACAGCATTTCGATCCGTGGGAAGAGACGGAGTTCGATGACAGCGAGGACGCTGAAGACGCACTCGCTCCCGGAATGGTCCGGACAGCTCTCTGCGTGGAGGCCCGGGATGGACGAATCCATCTTTTCATGCCCCCGGTCGAGTTTCTCGAAGACTACCTGGATCTGATCGCCGCGATAGAACGCACCTGCGACGACCTGCAGATGGCGATTGTCGTTGAAGGGTATTCCCCTCCGCACGATTCCCGCATTGATAACATCAAGGTCACCCCGGACCCCGGTGTGATTGAAGTCAACGTTCAGCCTGCCACTTCGTGGGATGAACTCGTCAATAACACAACGGTCCTCTACGAAGAAGCCCGTGCAACCCGCCTGGGGACCGAAAAGTTTGACGTCGACGGGAAACATACTGGCACCGGCGGCGGGAACCATGTTGTCATCGGAGGGCAGACCCCTGCGGACAGCCCATTCCTGCGTCGGCCCGACCTGCTCAAGAGCCTGATCGGCTTCTGGTTGAATCATCCTTCGTTGTCCTATCTGTTCAGCGGACGATTCATCGGACCGACGAGTCAGGCTCCGCGTGTCGATGAAGGCCGGCGGGACGCCCTGTATGAATTGAAGCTGGCGTTCTCGCTCGTTCCGCCGCGAGGGGAAGACTGTCCTCCCTGGCTCGTCGACCGCATTTTCCGCAACCTGTTGATCGACCTCACGGGGAACACGCACCGCGCCGAGTTCTGCATCGACAAGCTGTATTCACCCGACAGCAGTACCGGGCGACTCGGCCTGCTCGAGTTCCGCGGCTTTGAAATGCCTCCTCATCATCAGATGAGCCTCACCCAGCAACTGCTGGTGCGGGCCTGCGTCGCGGCATTCTGGGAACGGCCTTACGATCATCCGCTGGTCGACTGGGGAACGTCGCTTCATGACCGGTTTATGCTTCCTCACTTCGTCTGGGAAGATTTTGGCGAAGTCCTCGACGAACTGGCGCGACGCGGAATTCCGTTCGACCGGAGCTGGTTTGCTTCTCACTTCGAATTCCGGTTTCCGGTCATCGGACAAACGTTGCAGCAGGGAGTTCAGATTGAACTTCGGTCCGCCATCGAACCCTGGTATGTGCTGGGTGAAGAACCGGCCGGAGGGGGAACAGTCCGCTTCGTTGATTCTTCGGTCGAGCGAATGCAGGTGAAAGTGAGCGGGATGACCGCCGGTCGGTATGTGATGACGGCCAACGGACGACGGCTGCCGCTGACTCCCACCGGCATTCCGGGAGAATTCGTGGCAGGACTGCGGTACCGTGCGTGGTGGCCTCCCAGCTGTCTGCACCCTACTATTCCGCTGCATACCCCCTTGACCTTCGACCTGCTTGATACCTGGTCCAACCGGTCGTTGGGGGGATGCATGTACCACGTGTCCCATCCCGGTGGGATCAACTACGCCACATTCCCCATCAACGGCTATGAAGCGGAGGCCCGACGGGTCAACCGATTTGTCGAGATGGGACATACCCCCGGAAACATTTCGATCCCGTCTCAGGAACTCAATCCGAACTTCCCTTTGACTCTCGATCTGCGACGTCCTGTTAGCGCCACATGAATTCGCCCGCCGCCAGTTTGAACTCTTCCTCCTCCGTGATGGGGAAGTATACCTCTTTGCCTGGCGTCTATGACGAAGTTGTCGATGCCCAGGGCCGAATCCGGCCCAACTGGGGCCCGTTCATTCAGGGACTGGAAGAAATGGGGGCGGCTGACCTCCAGCGGCGTCTTGATCAGGCCCAGCGGCAGATCACGCGAGACGGCTTTACTTTCAACCCGTACGAATCGGACGCGGCAGGGTCGCGCCCGTGGGTGCTGGATGCCATCCCCCTGTTGATGCAGGAACAGGAATGGCAGGAGATTGAAGCCGGTCTCGCCCAGCGGGCCCAGCTGTTCGATCTGATTCTCAAAGACCTGTTTGGTCCCCGGCAGATGCTGAAGGACAAACATCTGCCCCCCGGCACCCTGTTCGGTCATCCCGCCTACTACCCTGCCTATAACGGTCTGCATCAGGGAGAGCATGGATTCCTCCATCTCTATGCGGCCGATCTGGCAAGATCCCCTGAAGGGCAATGGTGGGTGATCGCCGATCGCACCCGGGCGCCGTTTGGCCTGGGGTACGTGCTCGAGAATCGCATTGTCACTTCGCGAATGTTGCCCGCCCAGTTCCGGCAATGCAATGTTCAGCGACTGGCCTCCTTTTTTATCGCCCTGAAAGAATCCCTGAGAGAGCGAGCTGTCCGGTTCAAGGACAATCCTCGCGTGGTCATCTGGACGCAGGGACCGCAGAGCAAAGCCTATTTCGAAGACGCCTATCTGGCCCGTTATCTGGGGTATCAGCTGGTCGAAGGGGGCGATCTTGCTGTTCGTGAAAACCGGGTGATGCTGAAAACTCTCGGGGGACTGCTTCCGGTGGAAGTGATCTTCCGTCGCCTCGAGGACGATGACTGCGATCCAGTCGAGCTGCGGAATGACTCCGTCGAAGGAGTTGCAGGGCTGCTGGAAGTGCTGCGTTCCGGAAATCTGGCAATGGCCAATCCCCTCGGAAGCCGCCTGGTGGAGTCGCCGTTGTTCATGGCCTTTCTTCCCAGCCTGTGCGAGGAACTGCTGGGTGAAGAATTGAAAATGCCTTCGGTCGCCACCTGGTGGTGTGGCGAGAAGAAGGAATGCGATTATGTGATTGAGCACATCGATCAGCTGATCATTCGCAAAGCCTACCGCGTTGTCGATGAACCTCCGCTTCGACCGGAGACCATGTCGAAAGCAGAGAAGCAGCGACTGATCGAAATGATCAAGGCTGCTCCGTGCGACTACGTCGGTCAGGAAACGGTCGTCCGTTCCACCACTCCCGTCTGGTCGCAGCAAGGGGCCGTCCCCTGGTCACTCGCCCTGCGCAGCTTCCTCGTTCGCAAAGGCAACGATTACATCGCCCTGCCGGGGGGACTGGCCCGCGTCGCCAGTGAGCCGACGTTGCTCGAGCAGACAATGACCACCGGCGAACGGAGTCAGGACGTCTGGATTCTCGCTAACAAACCGATTGAAGAAGTCACACTTCTGAGTCCGCCGGGCCAGATGGTCAAACTCCGTCGCAGCGGGGCCGAACTTCCCAGTCGCGTGGCAGACAACCTGTTCTGGCTCGGTCGCAACGTCGAGCGGGCGGAAGGTTCCGCACGCCTCCTCAGAACGGTGCTGGTTTCGATCACCGGAGAAAATGAATACGGTCCCGAGCTGCGGGCGTTGCTGCGGGCTTTGGCGGAGCAGGGTCAGATCGATCCCGATTACGCGATTCCCGGACTGGATGAATCACTCCCCTCGATCGAGGAAATGCTGCCACGGGCGATCAACGACACGCTGCAGTCGAAGAGTTTGCGGTCGACCATCAAGGAAGCGTTCCGATTGATCTCGATTGTCCGTGACCGCATGTCGCTGGATGCGTGGCGGATCATTCATCGAATCGAGGAGGCGAGCGGGCGGGGCCTGACCGACATCACGGATGTCCTCGAGTTTCTGGACCGGCTGGTTCTCGATTTGGTGGCGTTCTCGGGACTGGCAGCGGAAAGCATGACCCGCACCCAGGGCTGGCGGTTCCTCGATCTGGGACGAAGAGTTGAACGTGCCTGGCAGAGCAGCATGTTGCTTCGGTCCACTCTCACCAGCGTCAGTGAAGAGGAACAGCCGATACTGGAAGCGGTCCTGCAGACGGCCGACAGCATTATGACCTACCGATCCCGATATCTGGCGAACGTCCAGATCGGTCCCGTTCTGGACCTGCTGCTGACGGATGAAACGAATCCCCGGTCCGTTGCGTATCAGCTGGTGGCGATCGTCAATCAGGTGAATGAACTGCCTCGCGACGAACAACAGGCGTTGCTCAATCCCGAACAGAAACTTTCACTGGCCCTGTTGAATGTGGTGCGGCTGGCGGATATTTACGAGCTGACACAGGCTTCCGTCCATCAGGAGCGGGAGTCGCTGGACCGACTGCTCAAACGCCTGTGCGACCAGCTTCCACGTCTGTCGGATGCGATGTCGAGTCGGTTCCTGATCCACGCAGGACTTTCCCGACATTTCGCGGGAGCGGTCGACCGGACACAATGACCCGCGAATCATTGATTCGGAAAGAAATAGATCAGGGATTCGAAGAGAAGGTCAGCAGTTCGCCGTGATGAATTACAAGATCACCCACACAACGTCCTACCAGTACTCCTCGCCGGTGCGAGTCTGTCACAACTATGTGATGCTCACTCCGCGGGAAGAGTTTCCGGTCGACGTGCAGACTTACCGGCTGGTGATTCGTCCGACGCCTCATGTGGCTGCCCGAAGAAAAGATTCGTTTGGCAACATCGTTCACAGCTTTTCGATTGAAGAGAATCATCGACAGCTCAGCGTGACCGCCACGAGTCGAGTGTCGGTTTCCGCCCGGACGGTCCCGGACCTGGCTGACACTCCCCCCTGGGAAGAAGTCGTGGCAGGGATCGCGGAGCAGACCGATCCTCAGTGGCTGGAAGGCTGCCAGTTTGTTTACGACTCTCCCCGGATTCGTCGCAACACCGAGTTTGCTGCCTTCGCAGCTCAGTCCTTCGAGCCGGGGCGTCCGATTCTCGAAGCGGGCCTGGATCTGACCACCCGGATCCACAAGCACTTCAAGTACGATCCGAAGTCAACGACCGTCAACACCACTCCGGAAGCCTCCTTCAAACTGGGGCTGGGAGTCTGTCAGGACTTTGCACAGGTTCAGGTGGCCTGTCTGCGTTCGCTGGGTCTGCCGGCCCGATATGTCAGCGGGTACTTGCGGACAATCCCTCCGCCGGGGAAGGCCAGATTGATCGGGGCAGATCAGTCGCACGCCTGGCTCTCTTTATATTGTGGACCGGAACTGGGCTGGGTGGACCTCGATCCCACGAACAGCTGCATTGTCAAAGATGACCATATCCCCATCGCCTGGGGCCGGGATTACTCCGACGTCACACCGATTAAAGGGGTCTTCCTGGGAGGCGGGGAGCATGTCCTCAGTGTCTCCGTCGACGTATGTCCTCTGGACGAAACTCCAGCCCGCTCCTGAACTATCGCTGCAGTGGTCTCGGCTCTGAACGTTCTGGCCGCTCGTCGATCAATTGCTCAAGCGGACAACTTTGACGGCGTTTGATTCAAGTTTCGATGTCGACGGGGTTTGTGATTTCGCGACGCCATTGCGTTTTGTTGCTGGCACGCCGGTTGCCAAATCCATCTCTGTGAGTGCGGGACGATGAAGCTTCGTAATGGCTTCTGTCTTGATGCGAAGGAGAGAGTCATGAACTGGGATCAGGTCGAAGGAAACTGGGAACAATTCAAAGGGAAGGTTCGACAGCAGTGGGGCAAGCTGACCGATAACGACCTTGAACAAATCAAAGGCAAGCGGACCGAACTGGCAGGCCGGATTCAAGCCCGCTACGGCGCGGAAAAAGAAAAGGTCGAGCAGGAAATCGACGAATTCTGCAACCGTTGCTGACCAACGATGCAAGTTCAGGACTGGGTATTTCCAGGCAGGTCAACATCATCAACATGTGGCCTGTCTGGGGATACCCATTTCTTGTGCGCGAGGGAAAAGGCCGAATGGAATCGGTCACAGCCGGATCTGGTCGGCTGCAATTCCTCGAATACAATGACAGTAGAACGACTAGAATTCACTGAATGGACGGGGAAGAGTGATGGCGACCAGCGAACTGAACAACCTGCTTGAGAAGTTGTGGACTGACTTTACCGCGATCAATCCCCAGGCAGAGGCAATTCACCGTCTGCTGGAAGAGCGTGGTGAGACGGTGGTGAACGACCACATTGCCTTTCGCACGTTTGCCGACCCTCGCGTCGGCGTGGAGATCATCGAACGGCCGTTCGTGGCAGGCGGGTATGAGAAGAAAGAGGAATACCGTTTCGAACAGAAGAAACTCGTCGCCCGACATTACGAGCACGCTGATCCAGCTCTCCCGAAAATTTTCATCAGCGAGTTACGCGTCTGTGACTTCAGTTGCGATATGCAGCGTGTGGTGAAAGAACTGCTGGATGAGATTCCCGCACAACTGCTCGATGACCCTTGGCTATGCGCTTCGGGCCGCCCCTGGAATCTGCCGATCAAGACTTACGAAGCCCTGGCAGCCGAGAGTGAATATGCCGGGTGGCTGGCCGCGTTTGGTTTCCGGGCCAATCATTTCACGGTCCTCGTCAATTCACTCAAAACGGTTCAGAGTCTTGCTGAGCTGAATGACATCATCCGCCAGGCGGGATTTCCGCTGAACGAAGAAGGGGGAGAGATTAAAGGATCCCCTGAAGATCGACTGGAACAATCCTCGACGCTCGCTTCGCAGGTGGAAGCGACATTCGCCGACGGCACGCTGGTGATTCCGGGATGCTATTACGAATTCGCGCGGCGTTACGAGATGCCCGATGGCAACCTCTTTGGCGGGTTTGTCCCAAAGAGCGCGGACAAGATTTTTCACAGCACCGACCGACGTACTGTCGACATGAAGTGACGCTGTTGGCGAACTTTATTTTCCGGGATGCATCAGGCGGTTGAATTCGCCGGGATCAAACTGGTCGGGACGCTGTGCCTGCCGGATCTGATTCAGGAATTCTGGATCCGTGGCGGGAGCGGCTCCCGGATTCGTAGAGGAGTTCAACGGCTTCCCCTGACCAATCGCAGGAAACTGGGCTGGGGTTTTCTCAGGGACGATCTGAAAGGCAGCCGCCTGCTGAATCGGTGGATGTTGGGCGAGTCCTGTCTCCGGCGGCGTGACTTTCGACTTTGTTCCAGCAACCGGTGCGGACTGTGACCTCTCACTCGCGACCTGTTTCACCCAGCGGTCGAGAATCTCAAACTGAGCTTCCTGCCGTGCCCCGAAAAACAGATTCTTGTGGTGATCGGAACTCCGCAGCGGCTCGAGCAACAGCGGACTGCGTTCGGGGTGCTCGGTGTCAATCAGTGACATCAGCATCGCCAGGTTTTTCTCCGAGGCAGCACGCAGCCCCGGTGAATCGTGACGGGCATTCTTCAGTCTCAGCTGATTCTCAACGTTCTGGCCATGGCACCCTGCATTTCCGCATTTGTTGATCAGCAGCGGCTGGACCTTTCTCATGAACTCGAGTTGAGTGTCACGGGAGAGGCCAACAGCGGTCCGTTCGGCTGGAGAGGTAAATGCTGCCACGGAAATGGCTGCTCGGGAAGCTGGAGCGGCAGGGGCCGTGGGTTTGGCTGCAACCGCCTCTGGTCGAAGAATGAGATCGACCTGTCTGAGAAGCACTTTGGCGTCCGTTCGCAGCGGTTCCAGCTTCAACGCAGACTGAATTTCCATATCGGCCTGGGCATAGAGTCCATTTGCCAGACACCATTCGGCAAGTCGCAAATGTGCATCGGCGGACGGAGTCTTGATGTTTTCGCGAAACGCCTCGTAGGCTCCCACGAGGTTCACGGAGGTGACGCTGATCTGATCGAAGGGAAGGATTGAAGAGCCTCCCGGGTACTGGATGCGGTATCCGCCGGGAACTTCCTGAACGGTCCCCTGAAACACCCGGCCGTCGTTGAGGACCGCGACCCCGGTTGAACCCGGCCCCTGCGCAGCGGCATTGCCGCACAGCCATCCCAGCAGGGTATGGGCGCAAACAAAACTGCATGTCATCAGAAAATGGAGATTCTCTTGGCGGGACATCTGCCGCTCCTCGAACCGGACTGGCGATGGGGGGCCGCAGTCTCAGCCAGTCCGCCTGCAGGGTCAAGAGGAGAATCGTGCGTTGGGGGTCGAGTGGTGAAAACTGACTCGAAGTTGCTAAATTGAAGTGCTGGGACCGGCGAAATCCGCAAGTTCAAGTCTCAAAATCTCCGTGAATCCGGACCGGTTCCGGCTTCACATCCATCCGCATTTTCAACAGACCAGGCCGTCAGACCTGTCATGACGGTCGGAGCAAGTGCATGCCGAAGATCCGTTGCAGTGGCTGCGAGACCGTTCTCAACGCTCCCGACAAGGCTCGAGGAAAGGTCATTGCCTGTCCGAAATGCAGCACAAAAATCAAAGTTCCTGCCGGGGATGATGTCCCTGCAGCCCCCAAAGCCAAAGCAGCTGCCCGCCCCGCCCCGAAAGACAGTGAAGTCGATTTCGGAAGTCTTGATCTCGGCAGTCTGCAGCAGGCCGCCGAAGAAGGGGGGGTCTGTCCATTCTGTGCCGCGGAGCTCGATCCGGAAGATCCGGTCTGCCGCAGCTGCGGAATGAACGTCCAGAAGGGGCAGATGGATGCGAAGGAACAGCGTCGTCGCAGCCTCAAGGGGGCCGACCCTAACCTTTACTACACGAAGGCTGCCAAGGAGTCCTGGGAGTTTCTGAAGGAAAACCTTTCGCTGGCCATGCGGACCGGGTGGATCTGGGCCTTCTTCGCGACGATCAACGCGACCTGCACCTATATGTCGCTGGTGTACTGTAAAAACTGGCCGACCAAAACATTCTGGGGAGGGCTCGCGCTGATCTCTGCCCTGGGGATCGCCGGATGGTTTATCTCTCTGGTGATGGGGATCATCACCGTCAGCCTGGTGAAGGAGAAGTTCCGGGCTGACCGGTTCTACTTTGACTTCTTCAAATCCGCAGCCGCCGGGGGCCGGGTGATCTTCTGGCCGATGGTGGTGATCGGGCCTCTGTTGCCGATTGTGCTCATCTTCTATCTGTGGATGCTGACGACGAATCCGACCCTCGCGACGAATCCCAAATTCGTGATCGGGCTGATCGGCGCGGTCCTGGCACTTCCCGTGCTGGTCCTGCCGATCGCACTGGTGCACATGACCACCAAGCATCCCTACAAAGCCTGGATCATGTGGGAGTTGTTGAAGCTCTTCGCAAAGAATGCAGGAGCAACGATCTATTTTCTGGTGGTGGCGTTCGTCGCTTTCATTCCCGCCATGCTGATGGCTGCACTGATGGTGTACCTGATCGGGGCAGGCAATCCGTTTGTCAGTGAAGTGATTGTCGGAGCGCCTCTCTCGGATGCTGCTCCGCCTCCGGGGTCTGCCGAGGGAACGGAAGTGTGGTCCCCCGGACTCACAGGAAACATTGCACTGTGGATCATGGGAATCGCTGACCTGGGGCGCGAACAGACCTCCGTGACCTACATTCTCATCAAAGGGATGTTGAATATCATCGCAGCCTGTATTGTGGTGATGCCGATTGCCTATGTGGCTGCCTTCCCCGCGATCTTCGTGATGCGGATGGCGGGTCTCTTCGGATACTACCGCACGCACACCATGGATCTGGTGCAGCGAATCATGCCCGGAACCCCCGCCACGTTCTGGATTCGTTATCTGGCCCATACCGTCGATCTGGCGTTCATCCCACTGTCGGGATTTCTCGTCACCGCGAATCCCAAAACCCTGATGATTCAATGGGTGGTGACAGGTTTTGCGTTCCTGACTTTCTTCACACTGCCGGCCATGTTCCCAGTGGGCTTAGCGATTCTCGCGATCTATACCAACTGGAATTACTGGGCCGTGCAGGAAGCTTCGCAGCTGAAGTCGACGTTAGGCAAAGACACATTCGGCCTGATGGTCGTCACGCAGGATGACAAGGTCATTTCCTTGAAGGCCGCCACGCTGAAGTGGTTCCTGCGAAACCTGTGGTACTTCTCCGGCGGCATCCCCTTCATGATGCTCGCGTTCAACTCCGAGAAGCTCGCACTGCACGATCAGGTGACGCGGACGAAGGTTGTGTTCAAGGGGGATAAGTAGAGGGGGCAGGGGGCAGGGAAGAGGGGACAGGGGACAGGGAAGAGGGTTTGGTTGCTCGGTGCAGGAGGTGCCAGGCATCGACTATGCGCGTCAGGTATCGTCTTCAGTCCGCCAGTGCAGTGTGTTCTTTCATTCCAGCGGTTGATCTGCCGAGTCCTGCTTTCCCAGCATGGAGTCTATCAGCTGGGCCGTTCCGTCTTCCTCAGGAATTCAGGCTCGCAGTTCTGAATTTCGAAGTCCATTCGTTTCTCGAGCGGCGCGAGTGCTTTTTCGCCTGCGCAAACGGACAGATCGCGAGGATGCTTATAACCAGCAAAGAAGTCATTGTCTTTGCGTTGAATTCGGAACGGGCAGAGCCGATCCAGCTTCTCAGCGAGTCATAATCGAACGCAGTGGAACGAACTTCGACATGAAAATTCTCTGTTCTGATTGGATGTTTATCAAACGGACTCCGAGTTTCGTATGATGGGAAGCCGTCGCTCACTTGCATGTGGCTGAGGTGGCCCGTTAAATCAAGAGAAGCTGCGAAAAGACGTTTTGAGTCGATCGGTATCGCGGCACAACCAGTGGAGAAATCTGTGAGCTCGGGTCCCAATCTGGCAATTCAACGGTTGGAAGAGAATATTGCTCAGGTCCTCCTCGGGAAACCCGAAGTCATTCGACTCTCAGTCGTGACGCTCCTTGCGGAAGGGCATCTGCTGATCGAAGATGCCCCCGGACTGGGCAAAACATCTCTGGCCAAGGCGATCGCACATAGCCTCAACTGTCAGTTCACCCGCCTGCAGTGCACCCCGGACCTGCTCCCCAGCGATATCCTCGGGTCGAGTATCTTCTACCCGAACCGGGGCGAATTCGAGTTCCGCAAAGGTCCGCTGTTCACCAACGTCTTCCTCGCGGACGAAATCAATCGGACTACTCCCCGGACGCAAAGCGCCCTGCTCGAAGCGATGATGGAACATCAGGTCTCGGCAGACGGCCAGACCTATCCGCTGGAGCGTCCCTTTCTGGTCCTTGCCACGCAGAACCCCTTTGAGTTCGAAGGGACGTATCCCCTGCCGGAAAACCAGATGGACCGCTTCATGATCTGCACAGCTGTAGGATATCCCAGCCGTGCAGCTGAGAAGCAGGTCTTCGACAGCCATCGACAGGGCGAACCTGTCAACACCCTCTCCCCGGTCCTTTCATCCACCGAGTTGATCCTCCTGCAGCAGCAGGTCCGCTCCGTGACTGTCGATGATTCGATTTCGAACTACATGCTTGATCTGGTGAGCGAGACTCGGACTCACAAAGAACTGTCACTGGGCGTCAGTACCCGCGGGGCGCTGGCGTTTTACCGGGCTGTCCAGAGTCTGGCACTGGTTGAAGGCCGGACCTACGCGATTCCCGATGATGTGAAGCGACTGGCGAGCCCGGTCCTGGCTCATCGCGTGGTCTGCGGCGGCATCATCCGCGAGTCCCAGCGTCAGCGTGCCCGGCAGATCATCCACCAGATTCTCGAAACCGTTCCCGTGCCGAATTAAGAGCAGTTCAAGCCCGGTTCGAAGACAGTCTGGGGGGAACCGCGAATCTCGCCAATCAGGCGAATTTTCATTGCGGCAATCCCGGACTTCGCATACACGTGCATCGGAGAAGACCCACGAGAAACTCCGAACCATTCGCATGATTCGGACAATTCGCGGTTCCTCTTCCCCTCTCTGTTTCCGTGACTTCCGTGACTTCCGTGGTTCCTCTCAGATCCTGTAATTGATCGAAGCTCACACGAAATTGATGCGTCCGCTACGAAGCAGCATCACTCTTCGACGGGCTGACGGGGGGTCAGCAGGGAGACGACGATCAATGTCAGGAAGCCCAGTGGAATCGTCAGGATTCCCGGCTGGCTGAACGGGACCAGAAAGGGAGCATCGGCAGGGTTCAGGCCGTAGACGCTCTTGTAGGTGTCCGCGCTCAGCAGAATCCACGCCAGCGATGTGGTCATTCCCACGACGACAGCAGCGATAATCCCTTCTTTGGTGGTTCGCTTCCAGAACAGCAGCATCACCAGCGATGGGAGATTCGCTGAGGCCGCGACGCTGAATGCCCAGCCGACCAGGTACGCCACATTCAGCTTTTCAAAGACGATTCCCAGTACGATCGCGATGGCACCAATGATGACAGATGCAAATTTCGCGATGCGGACCTGCTCGGAATCGTTCAGCTTCAGCCCGCAGACTGCGTTGAGCAGGTCATGCGTCACCGCTCCGCTGGAAGCGAGAATCAAACCGCTCACTGTTCCCAGCACGGTGGTGAAGGCGATCGCAGAAATGATGGCAAACAGCCACTCGTTCATGCTTTTTGCAAGCAGCGGGGCAGCCATGTTGGAGTCGGTCACGTCCAAAGCTCCGCTGACCATGGCACCCAGACCCATGTACAGCGTCAGCACGTAAAAGAAGCCAATGGCCCCGATCCCTACGATCGTACTCTTCCTCGCACTGACTTCGTCCTTCACCGTGTAATACCGGATCAGAATGTGCGGCAGTGAAGCTGTTCCACAGAAGAGCGCGAGCATCAAAGAGATGAAGTTGATCTTGTCGGCGACCTTGTCGCTGCGAATCCCTTTGAAGGTCGGGCTGTTCCCCGGGAGGAGGATATCCGCTCCAGAGGTGGTCTTCTGATAGTAGACCGTGGTCTTGCTGCCGTCGCTTTCCTGAACGGTTTCGTTCGGCCACTGGACCACTTCGCTTCCATGCAGCTTCTGAAAGAAGTTGAGCGGTCCCAGCGGTCCGGTTTTTGTCTCCCCATCGGCCAGAGAACTGAGGAATCCGACCGGATGCAGTTCCGGTTCCCCTTTCTTCGTTCCCTTGGGAAGGCCGTTGACCAGGATCTTGTCTTCAGCGGTTTTGGTGAGCGTCTGGGCTTCCTTCAGCAGGACGTTTCCATCCGCCAGCTCCTCGACTCTCCAGGTGAGAATCTCCCGAGTCTCCGGGTTTTCGATGCGGATGTACGGAAGATCCATCCAGGCGGAGTCGGATGGGAGCAGCTCCTGTCCGGGCAGATTCTGAGCCAGCCAGGTGGCGTCGGTCAGATCTGATTCCGTGGCAGGTCCCAGCGTGCGGAACTGATGACCGTCGATCCCGCCATCCTTCACCGTGAGCCCCTGTTTCAGAATCATCAGGGTCAGGACGAAGCTGAAGACGACCAGAAGGGCTCCTTTGAGGAACTGCACGTAGGTCGTCGAGACCATCCCGGCGGAAACCACGATGATAATGACCGTCGCTCCGACGAGCGTGACTCCTTGCCAGTGAGAAAGTCCCAGCAGCGGCTGCACCAGGACACCTGCTCCGACCATTTGCGGAATCAGGTAGAACAGGCTGACGACAAGCGTACTGATGCCGACAGCGAGTTTGATTCCACGTGATTGAAATCGTGCATCCAGTGCATCGGCAAAGGTGAATTTCCCCAGCCGTTTGAGAGGTTCGGCCACCACAAACAGGGCGACGATCCAGCCGGCCAGATACCCGATCGAGTACAGGAAACCGTCATAGCCGTAGAATGCGATCATCCCGCAGATGCCGAGGAACGACGCTGCCGAAAGGTAATCGCCGGCGAAAGCGATGCCGTTGATGAACCAGGGGATCTGCCCGTGAGCAGTGAAGTAGCCTTTGGACGATTTGGCCCGGCTTCCCAGAAAGAAGCTCAGACCCATGGTCAGGCCGACAAACGCCATAAAGATGATGACGGCTGTCCAGTTTCGTTCGTAGATCATTTCTGCTCCTCCCGGCGATCTCCCTCAGGATGGCAGAAAAGCCCGTACAGCAACGACAGCAGCAAAGCGACAATAATCAGGGCGAAGCCGTAGAGGATCGCCAGATTCAGCCCGGCAACGGGAGTGATCTTCATCGTGTTGGGAGAAAAGGCGTTCAGCCCCACGAACCCCGCGTAGAACGCGAGATAGACTCCGAACAGCCACAGACCGACGCGCGCATTTCTTGACATCGTCCCCCACCCTCGCAGACCGATGAACCTCGCGATGAATGTAGTGGGCCGAACCCAAAGGGGAAAGGGGACGCTGATGGGTTGCTGCGTGAGGGGGATGAGATTCACCACGGAGGGACGGAGGCACGGAGAGGAAAAGGAACCGCGAATGGGGCGAATTGAACGAATGGCAGAGCGCGAGTTCTTGAAGTATCGGTCCTCATTTTCGGGGCGTTCACCCCCCAGACACAGATTCCTGTGTCTTAGAAGATTCCAGGAAGAACTCGGATACCCGAAAGGAAATTCGCCTGATTCGTTTGATTCGCGGTTTAAAATCCTCCGTGTCTCCGTGCCTCCGTGGTGAACTTTCAAATCGGTATGGACCGCCAGCGGACGAATGCGGTTCAAACTGCGACTGTTTGCCCTTTTCCCCGGATTCTCACCCCCTTACCATGGATTGGCGAGACCAGCGAGATTTTGACTATCCACAAGCATCGGGCCACAAGGATCAGGCATGGCGGAACTGAAGAGTCCGGGTACCGGAGAAGCGATCGACAAGCTCGGACGTGCCTACGAAGAGATTCGCTCGCAAATGTCAAAGACGGTCGTCGGTCAGACCGAAGTCATCGACCAGCTCCTGATCGCGTTATTCAGCCGCGGACACTGCCTGCTGGAAGGGGTCCCGGGTCTCGCCAAAACGCTGATGATCAACTCGCTGGCAAAGTGCCTGTCGATGACCTTCAGCCGCATTCAGTTCACTCCCGATCTGATGCCGGCGGACATCACCGGGACCGACGTGCTCGCCACCAACAAGGAAACGGGCGAACGGGAATTCAAATTCATCAACGGCCCCCTCTTTCACAACGTGGTGCTGGCAGATGAAATCAACCGGACTCCACCCAAGACGCAGTCCGCACTTCTGGAGGCGATGCAGGAGCGGCAGGTGACCGTCGGGATGAACCGGCATGTGCTCCCGCATCCGTTCTTCGTGCTGGCGACTCAAAACCCCATCGAGCAGGAAGGGACCTACCGACTTCCCGAAGCCCAGCAGGACCGCTTCATGTTCAAGGTCTTCGTCGATTATCCGTCGTACGAAGAAGAAAAGCTGATTGCGATGCAGACGACCGGGAACCGCTCAGCGGAGATCAAACCGGTGCTCAACGGTGAAGAAATCCTCGTGCTACAGGATCTCGTCCGGGAAGTTCCGATCACCGACCATCTGGTCGACTATGCTTTGGCACTTGTCCGTCAGACCCGCATTGGACAGGCGGGCGTGCCGAGCTTTGTCACCGAATGGCTCAGCTGGGGTGCCGGTCCGCGTGCGGTCCAGTATCTGATTCTCGGGGCGAAGGCTCGTGCGTTGCTGAAAGGCCGGACGTACGTGTCGACAGAGGATCTGCAGGCGGTGGCAGCTCCCGTGCTGCGACATCGCATCGTCACGAACTTCTCGGCGGAGAGTGAAGGAATCACCACCGACACCGTGATCAACAAGCTGATCGAGTCGACTCCTTCCAAGGAAGGGGAACTGACAACCGATCCCCGTATGAAAGCAATTTTCTCCGCTCCCAAAGCGAACTCGTAACCCGCTCTCATCAGATCGAATCGATAGATGTCCCAGCCTGAGATCGAACGCCGTCTGACTCCGGAAGCCCTCGCCCGGATTGCGCGGCTGGAGGTTCAGGCGCGGCACGTCGTCGAAGGGTTCATCTCCGGACAGCACCGCAGCCCCTTCTTTGGTCAATCCATTGAGTTCGTCCAGCACCGTGAATACGTCCCCGGCGATGACATTCGCCGCATCGACTGGAAAGTCTGGTCGAAGACGGACAAGTATTATCTGAAGCTGTACGAAGAAGAGACGAACCTGCGCACCACGATTCTCGTGGACGGCAGTGAGTCGATGCAGTTCGGATCGGGCAAATCGACCAAATACGATTACGCCTCGTCGGTCGCTGCAGCGCTGACCTATCTGCTGCTGCGGCAGCAGGACGCAGTCAGTCTTGCGGTTTTCGATGAAGAGCTTCGGTCCCGCGCCCCGTCTCGCAGCAGCCAGAATCATCTGGGCACCATCCTGTCCGTGCTGGCGATCGACACCCCGCGACGCAAAACGGACATGCTGGGGATCCTCAAACGCGTGGCGGATGAGAAGTCCCAGAAAGGGATGGTCGTTCTCATCTCCGACTTCTTCACCGACCGGGAAGAATTGTTCAAAGGTCTCAAGCTGTTGCGACAGCGGGGGCATGACGTCCTGTTGTTCCATGTGCTGGACGATGAAGAAATGGACTTCACGTTCGCCGGGACGACGAAATTCGAGGGGATGGAAGGGGCAGGGGACGTCACCTGCGATCCGAAGTCGCTTCGCGATGGTTATCTGGCGGCACTGCAGACCTTTCTGGAAGAACTGCGCCGCCGCTGTGCTCATAACGTGATCGACTATCAAACCATCCGCACGAGCACACCACTGGATGCAGCACTGCGGCATTACATGAATCATCGCATCGGCATGGGCGCGAAGCGGTGAGCGCCACCAAGACGGCTCACTCTGCATAAGTCCGCAGATACTGAGTCAGCTTCAGCTTTCTGCGTGTACTGTCGCTGGTCATGTAGCGGATCTTGCCAAAGATCGGACGTTCCGGACCCCAGGCCCGGTCGTAGCGTCCCAGCACCCAGAAGATTCCCGAATACGAATTCGGATTACGGCCGTCGACTGCGTATTTGTTGTTGAGCTCAATCATGAACTTCAACGCCTGCCGGGGTGATTCGGTCCATTCGAGGATCTTCTTTCCCCACAGCATTCTCAGGTAATTGTGCATGCGGCCTTCCCGCACCAGTTGACGCTGGGCCGCATTCCAGAGTTCGTCATCAGTCCGGGACTCTTCGAATTCCTCCAGCGTATACGTGACCTCACGCGGATCGTCGGCGTGTTCTTCCAGCGTCTTCCTGGCCCAGTCCGGAAGTGATTCGTAGCGATCGTAGTCATTCCGGAGTGAGCACATGTTGTAGCCCAGCTCCCGCCAGGTAATGAGCTCATCCAGAAAGCTTTCACTGGCAGGGCTCATGCCCCACCAGCCTTCGCGCGAACCGCTGGCTTTGCTGCTGACCTCCGCCGGGGTCCATTCTTCTCTGCGGGCGATCTTCGCAAAGATCTCGTGCGTCGAGATGTGGCCGAAATGGAGATAGGGAGACAGTCCGCTGGCAGCCGAATCATCAGGACTGTTCCGCTCTTCCGCGTACCGATCGAGATTGCGATTCAGAAACCGTGTGAGGGTTTTTCCGGCAGCTGTGGTCCCCCCATCGAATGCTGCCGGACCGACTCCGTGATCAATCTTCATTCCGGCCAATTCAGCGGGACCAGCCTTCAGAAGTTCATCGCTCGCCATCGGCCAGCGGGCGAGAATCTCTTCCGGCAGACTCGGCAGTCGTGGGAGATCCACATTGGCAAACGGATTCTTGACCGGCATCTGTTCAAAGTGTTTCGGCAGCTCTTTCTGCAGGAACCGTCGAAAGGCATACGCGGTCGGAAACAGATGATCCGTGGCCCGCAGCGGAAGCAGGCCGTTGGAGTCGATTCCCTCCATCAGTACGGGTGACATCCGTGACACAATCCGCAGCATCGCCGGCACGAAGAAGCAGGGAAAATCATCCGTGACAACCACGCACGATTTCTCAGCGAGCTTTTCCAGCAACCCGCTTCCATGCTGATGTTCGGGTTCCACATAGCAGTAATAGGTCGCGGGAAGTTCGCTGCAGGCGCGATGATTGTCCGCCATTCCCTGCATGACGAAACGATGAAGTCGATCGCTGGCCCAGCGGTAATTGATCCGCAACGCTTCCAGAATCACCAGGGGCTTGTTGAGTCGGACCGCCCACTCCACCGCCCGTTGGAGCGAAAAATTCCAGCGGACCCGTCGATTGGCGATCATCCAGTACAGCACGTAATCGCCCGACTCATTCAGGGAAGCTTGATTCAGCTCGCGAATTCGAAGAGGAGGGACAGCAGGGTCGCTCACGGGGTCTCTCCAGCAGGGTCGTTCTTCATCCCGGAAAAGTGAGCCCGAAGTTGTTGTTCACGAAATTCGAAGATCTTCCGGAGATCCCGCTGCACCACGAGAAAGTTGACGGCACGTCCGCCCCAGACATCGTAGACAACGTGATCCCGCGCGAGGACGCCGTCCGGATGAGGGTCAAACGTGTGGGTATGAATCCATTTGCGATACGGACCTGACAGCTGCGTGTCGACGAATGAATACGGAGGGTTCCAGGAGGTGATTTCCGTTCGCCAGTGGATCGGAATTCCGTGCAGACGAATCCGGTACTCGATGAGGGTCCCCTGCCGCATGTGAATCGGTTCAGGAGTGAGGATACGAAAGTTCAACCACGCAGGAGTAATCGCTTCCAGATTGCCGGCATGTGAAAAGAAGTCGAAGGCAGCTGGCAACGACGTCGGGAGGATCTGCTCAGTGGTCAGGATCCACTCGTGTTGGTGTCGGCGGATCTCAATCATCGTGCATGCAGCCGAAATTGTCGGGAGAAGTTGACGCTGCCGGGCAGTGTAGATGGCTTCCGTCATGCGATCATGGGGTGTCGCCAAGAATTTGTGAAAAGCTTCGTGCGCCCAGAAGGAGATTTCTCCGGCAGAGCGATCAGGAATGGCGAGGGAGAGGTGAGAGGGTGGTGCCTTCGCGAAGGGGTCGATTTGGCACGCGATGCAAGTTCTCTGCTGAAAACGGGTTGCAGAAATGTGTTATTTTACTCTGGTCGACTCACAAAGCAATCGTTAGTGTGCTAACTATTCGAGTGCGAAGTGTTTCGTTCCCGTGACAGATCCAGCACGTGACCATTCAATACGACTTCAACGCCAGCGTCGGCTACTGGGCGACCATCGTGAGCATCGCGTTCCGCCGTGCTCTCAACGATGAACTTGCGCCGCTGGGGATCACCCACCGGCAGGCTCAGGTCCTGGCGTGGCTGGTTCACGAAGGGAACCTGTCCCAGTGCGAGCTCGCCAGTCGGATGGATATCGAGGCCAGCACGTTGACCGGAATTCTGGACCGCATGGAGCATGCAGGCTGGCTGGAACGCATCGCCTGCGTGGAAGATCGACGTAGGAAGATCATCCAGATGGCGCCGGAGGCTGCACCGGTCTGGGAAAAAATTGCGGAGTGTGCCATCAGAGTCCGGACCCGGGCCACAGCCGGTCTCGATGAGGCCCAGGCCGATCAGCTGCGTTCGATGCTGGAGATCGTCCATCAGAATCTGATTCAGCAGGGGGCACAGGCTCCCGCAGCGGATGCGAACTGCCAATCACACACTCAAGGGGTGTGGGTGCAATGAATCGCCGGTCAGAGAATTGATCCAGTGAAGTCAGCCGGGACGGGTCGGTGAGTTTGCCGACGCTTGCGGGAAGCACGTCCGCAAACCGTCCCGGCATTTTTTATTTCACGTTCTGTCGTAGAAACGTGTCCGCTGGTAAGGCTTTAGGTGGGGTGTGAGCGGGCGGAAATGTCTCTCTGTGCAATTTCCGTGGAGTCACTAAGATGCGCACACTCACACCGTTCGAATTCGTTCGCAGGCAATTCACTTCATGATCCCCCGAGCAATCACTCCGGACCTGCTGCAGAACAGCCCCAGGGTCTTTCAGGATCTGTGCCTGTATGTGAATGAAACCCGGAATCGGCTGGATCGCTCTGCGCTCGCGGACTACCCCAGTGGGCTGAGGCACCTGCTGCTGGTGGTCGACATGGATGATGCTGTCCACGCTGGGGGCCTGTGGGGATATCTGGGGGACATCACCAACGACGACGGTACAATTACCGAAATCGACGAGGTGATTCGCATCCTGAAATATGTCGGCGCGAACCGGATCGCAGCCATTCTGGAAGAGGCACTGGAAGTCTGGAAAGAGTTCCTGGCTTCTTACCTGCCTGCCCGCTGTCGGGTGAACAAGAAAAGCTTTGACGAGTTTCAGCTCTCACGTGTCACTCGAGACAGTATGGAACGCCAGCTCGATCCCCTCGACGATGAGTTCTACGAGTCCCACTTTGAGCTCGCCGAAACGATCGGAGCCTACGCCCGGGCACACGCGAACGAGTTCATCCACCCTGCGGTCTGACTTGGATGGCGCTATGCCAATAAAAAACGGCGAGTATCGCACTCGCCGTTCGGGCCCTTGTTCAGATGATGAATCCGCTTACCGCACGCGGCACTGGAAGGAGACGAATCCGCCCGTCTTGCCCTTGAGCGGTTCATCGAATTCGAAGGTCAGCAGCTTGCCTCCCAGCCCATTGTCATCGACATCCACTTTGCCGTTGAGATTCGAACTGATGGAGTCTTCGACATAGGCCAGTCGCGGTGACAGGTTGTCGACGATCCGGACGCTGGTGAGGTCCCGTTCGCCGACGTTATCGAACCGGATGGTGAACGTGACGATGTCGCCGGGATGAGCGGAGCCGCGATCAGCGACTTTCACGAGCTTCAGGTCGCCGGGAGTCCGCTTGTCTTCCACGCCGGTGTAGTCCTGCGCGGTGAAGCGACCTTGAACCAGCTGTCCACCTTCATCCTTCGCGACGATGATCGGTCGACGGCCATCCGCCCATTCCTGGGCAGCGGTTACCCCCTGCGCGATGACAGCGTGATTCGCCAGTTCGAACTGACCTTCCCGCAGGAAGCGGAAGTCCTCATAGGCGTTCAGCAGCTTGACGTGATTTTCCGCTGCCTGTGTCTGATGGATCTGGCCTTCGATTTTATTGTCGTTGATGCCGCTGGCACGAGCCCGCATCGCAACACCCAGTGCTTCATCCGTCTGGGTCTTTTCATCCACCACCATCTTGGTTTCAAGCCCCCCTGCGGAAGCCTGATCCTGATGGCCCGCCGCCTTGGCGACCTGACGGCCGGTTTCAGGAAGCGTCGCTGAGCTGACAGAACCGAACCGGGGAGCGTACACACAGGCCTGCGTACTGGGTTTCATGTGAAAGGCGCCGGTGTCGTCCTTGTATTCCGCGATGGTGTCTTCGACGTCCAGCCCCGCGCGATCCCGTCCTTCGTAATGAACGGGAGTTCCTTTGTCTCCGCCGTCACAGACAAACTCGTCTTTCGAAGGCTCGGAACCCGGAAACGGCCGGGCGGCACACGGGGCAGTGGGAGGACAGTTCCCCCCGGGAGGACTGAGGTTGACCGGAATGGGAGGGCAGGCATTTGAAGCACTGGCCACCTGTGGGTTCAGCGGAGCTCGAGGCTCATCCGGAAACTGAAAGGGTTCTGTCGACTTCGGCGCCGATTTCGCAAACGGGTCAACTTCTTCGTTGGATGCCTGCTGAATCGTTGACTTGGCGAACGGATCATCCCCTTTGGCGATCAGGCCCAGCACCTCTTCCGAAGAGGTTTCTGGTTTTGCATCGGTCTCTGGTTTCTCCCCCTTCTTCTCGGCATGTGCCAGGGGTTCGACTTTCTTCTGATCCTTCTTGGCAGCAGCGTACGCGTGCTTGACCTCAGGGGCCTCTTCCGTCTTTTCTTCGGTGGAAGCGACGGGAGGCTGGTCCCCTTTGCGGAAGGTGTCCTGGACGTACTTGCTGGCGGAGCTGCAGGAAGAGGTGCAGATCACCAGACCCAGAGCAGCCATGCGCGGCCAGCGTGCGTTCCAGAGAATCCGATTCATCATGCTGGGCGTCCGGTCACAGCTCTGGTCCATGCCAGCGGTCTGCGGTCGGTGGGCGTTTTTGAGAATTCGTTCGTAGAAAGACATAATTGGCGATCCGTCTCTTGGAGGTCCGTTCCTGAAGTCACGGTGTCGTCAGCATCAATGGCGACTGGCTGAAAAACTCATCGGTGGGTGATCGTGGGTCGGGAATGCGTCCGCCGATTCGCACGATCGCAAGCGGGCGGCCCCGTTGATCCGCAGCCTGCAGCAGGTTTTCATTGGGCTTGAGTGTCTCGGCCCGGATCGTGGTTTCCTGTTCGACCGGGAATGCGAGGTCCGGCTCTTCCAGATAAATCACTTTCGTCACCATCCGGTCCTGCAGCACGATTTCAATTTCGTCTTCGCTGAGCTCCACCGGGATGGGAAACTCCTGGGCCAGGTTGGCCGGAGCATGCAGACGATCGATCAGTTCGACCGTCGGGTACAGTTCCACTCCCGGGTATTCGGGGAGATCGCTGATGCGAAAGCGATAGACGTAACCGACTCCCATTCCGACTTGTGCGGGGGCTGCCATGTGGATGGGATTGTTTGGTGAACCCGAATAGAACGTCACGGTTCCGCTGCTGGGGAGACGCACCTGCACCGGTTGTGGGATCCCCGCTGTTCCCGGCCTGATGATGGCACTCCAGCGTCCCGCCATCCCCGTGGGGGCACGATGATCGAGCGGCTGATGACGCTCTTGAGCCTGACCGGTCGTTGCCGAGAGACCGGCACAGATGCTTAAGATCAGGATCAGGGGTGTTGTGTTGAATCGGCACATGAGACGATTGATAACATTGACCAAGGCGTATCTGACGGTGAGCGGGAGATGTCAATCTCCCGATGAATGCGAAAATCGGGGGACTGACGTCCCCCGCTCGCTGCTGATACTTACTGCTGAGGTGCTGCCCAGGCAGGCATGGACAATTCCCCCTGCTGATACTCCGGGTGCTTCTCGGTGTACTGGATGTACCGAACCGGTTCCGGCAGGCTCAGGCCAGGTTCATGTCGCACATCGATGAGCATGTGGTCCACCGGTCGCGGGATGTCGTAATCCGTGGTGTTACGAACAGTGTGAGACTTCAGGCCAGCGGGGCGTCCGTAAGGAATGTGCGGAGGGCCCGGAAGACCGATCGGGGTCCCCGTGATCGGGTAGCCGTACATTGGAACGCCATTCACTCCAGCGATGGGATCGTAAGGAGGCTGGCCGGGACCTGCAGGACCACCCACCATCAGATCTCCAGGAACTCCCGGAACTCCGCCTGGCTGGCCGATTCCCTGATACCCGCCGACGGGGACCGGAGCGATGAACTGACCGGTTTCTCCGCTCACCTGAGCGATGTTGCTCCCTTCCTGACCATTCTGGCCGACCTGCAGACCCTGGGCACCGGGCATTTCCAGGTCCATGTTCCCCATGCGGATGACGGCCATGATGGTTCCGCGACGATCTGCTTCCGCGACCGGATCAAGCCCTGGTCCCAGGCGAGTCGAAACCAGTTCTTCCACTCCGGCAATCGCCAGTTCCTGGAAGCGTGCATCCGGCAGATAGATCACCTTGGTCACGAAGTTGTTGGTTTCCACCTGATCCAGATCTTCATCCGTGATTCGCAGCGGCAGAGCATTGTGCTCGAGATAAGCAGCGGTCTGCGGCATGGTCGGATAGATATGCAGAGAAGGATAAAGGACGAGACCTTCGCGGCCGGGAATGTTCGAGAACTTCAAGCGATAGGTGGCACCCTGGATGAAGTTGTAACGGTCCGGAGCCATCAGCTGGGCTTCGGCGAAGGTGGGGCCGATCTGCCAGCCAATGCTCATCCCCTCGGGCCCGAGGAAACGAACCTGTGATGTCCGCGGAGGAGTCGCAGGCACCATGGCCATGCCTCCGCCGGGGTATCCACCCATCCCTGGAGGCGGGCAGCCTGGGCCCATCATTCCCGGGGGAGGATACGAAGCTCCTGTCACACCGCCAGGTCCAGCTGCCTGTCCGGCTGTCAGCATCACGCCCGGACCGGGACCACCGACCATTGGGCCAGGTGCGGCCAGCATCGCTGCCGGAGGTGCATGATATTCGTTTTTGTGGAGCGCCTGCTGTCCGTCGACGGCGCAACCCACACAGACGATGAGCAAAGTGCCCAATGCCAGAAAATAAAGTCTCATCGCGAATCCTCTTCTGAGTGCAGCGTCAAACGCAAATTTTGGGGTGAATCTCATCGGAAACACTGCAATAACAGAGCGCTCTGGAAGCCATTTCACCGGGCGAGCAGGAGACGTCAGCCTCCCGATTCAAAATTCCACCGGGAGATTCACACCTCCCGCTCGCCGGATGGAATCTGCTTTGGCAGGTTCACTCCGGATTGCCGTCGACCAACCTTCCCGAAACTGGCTAAAATCGCCGCAGCCGCGAACCTGAAGGCTCGCGACATTTCGGAAATTCGTCCGGGACGTCGATCGATGAAGCCCGGACAACCCTTTTGTCCTCTTCTGTTTTCGGATCAGTACCGCTGCAATCTTTGGAAAATCCGTCATTTTCAGGACAACATGAAAAACTTACCCACATTGACAATCGCTCTTTTCCTCCTCGGGCTCGGCGGATTCCAGGTCGCATCCGCATGGCAGGCCAAACCGGAACAGGCGGAATCCGAGGCTGATGACAGCACTGAAAGTGTGAATGTCGAATCACTTACGAAAAACGATCCAGAGGCGGTCGCGCTCGTTCAGCAGGCCCGCAACAAGCTGTTTGAACGGCAATCCGTGCAGGCCGAAATGGCTGAGATCGTCACGTTAGGAACCGACACCTTCCGCTCGACCGGTTCCTATGCCTCTGCGACCGGCTTCCGATATCGACTCGAATATCAGGTCGAACTCGCGGACCTGCAGGGGAATTTCCTCGAAGTCTGTGACGGTCAGGTTCTGCACACCCGGCGTCAGATCAGCGAAGTCAAACCCGCCCTCACTTCGACTGTCGCTCCTCAAGTCGAATTGAGCCGTCGCGACATTCAAAAGATCCGCCGCGAAGCCATGGTGATCAAGGACTCGACTCAGGGAGAGGCACTGGCAGACGCATTGCGTGCTGCCGAGGTCGGAATCGGTGGGTTGCCTGCGGTACTGGCCTCGCTGGAGCGGAGCATGATTTTCGCGGCCGTTCGCCCAGAAACTGTGGAAGGACGCGAATTTCTGGTTGTTCAGGGGCACTGGAAAGCGGATCGACGCGAGCGTCTGTTTGCGGGATTGGGAGCTGCCGGCGGTCAAATGGCAGGATTCATGCCCGATCTCGTCCGCATTTACATTGCTCGTGACACACTCTTCCCGGAAAAGTTTCTGTACCTGAAGAAGGCATCCAAGGACTCCAAGACGTATCGACCACTGGTTGCTGTCGAGTTCCGAAACGTAGTTTTGGATCAGCCGATTCCCGAACGGATGTTTGTTTACGTCGCCCCTCCGGGAGTCGAGGAAAAGGACGACACGGCCGCGTTTCTTGAAGGGATGCGACAGACTGTCGAGCCTTCAGCTGCAAAATGAGGCCTCCAGAATGCGTTTAGCCACGCACCTGGAATGCGTGGCTAAACAAAGTGGCAGGTCACATTTTCAGATCACGGCGTATCGACCGGTTCTGTCAGTGCGGGAAGCGGTTCTTCCAGTTTCGGGATCGGACTGGACTGAGTCGAATTCGAGGACTCAGCGGGCGTCGGAACTGCCCCCGGCATTGCCTGTGGTGCGGTGTAGTACACTCCTCCCACCGGCGAGGGAGATGCGAACGGTTCAGGGACCGATTCCAGCACACCGGAGCCGTCGATCGCGTGATTACGGGCATCCGCGTTGTGCTTCGCGTCACGATACGCTTCCGGATTCCACGGACCTTCCGACATGTAAATCGAGTTGTGCGTGAGGATCGTTCCTTTGCGGTACTCCATGTCGTTCAACGCCTGGTTGTACTGCACAAGGCTTTGGTAGTAGGCAACTTCCGCCTCAGCCTGTCGTAGCTGTGCACGCAGCAGTTCGTCCAGAAGGATGGTTCCTTCACGGATGTTGGGTTCCAGGTATTTCACGTTTTCCCGGGCTGCGATCATACGATTCATGTTCGTTTCGGCAGCGGCGTATGCGCGGGACACTTCCTGGAACGAAACCGCCAGTTCGTGCGTGATTTCCTTTTCCTGCTCGGCGAGAACTCGCTGCGCTTTGGCGACGCGGAGTTCATAGTTTCTCACCTGCGACATGGCAGCACGGAAACCTATGGCCCAGTTGAAGTTGAATCCCAGATTCCAGCCAGTCTGGTTCCCGGCGGTCATGTTCTCATAGAAGTTCCCGGTCGGGACGGTCTGGTTGTATCCGATCAGGTCGTTGCCGAAGCCGTTCACCTGATAACCGCTCACGAAGTTCAACTGGGGTTTCACCAGGCTTTTCGCAGCTTCCAGCTGCAGTTCCATACTCTTCAGATTCCATTTCTGAGTACGGAGCTCGACGCGGCGCGTGAGGGAATCCGTCAGGCAGGTGTACCAATCCGGAATGAGCTGGGCTGTGACCGGTTCATCCAGCGGACGAAGCGTGGTGCCGTCGTTCGCGGGGAGTCCGATCAGTCGCCGCAGTCGAATTTCGGTGGTGAAAATGTTGGAACGGGCATTGATGGAGGCAGCGTCCGTCGCAAAATACTGGTCACGGGCCTGAGCCACTTCCGCACGGGTTCGCACCCCTCCCTGCAATTGCAGGTCAGCGATGCGCCAGGTCAGCAGGGACGATTCCTTGGCGGTGACAGCCGTGTGATAAGCCCGGTACGCCTGATAAAGGTTCCAGTAGGAGTCTTCAATATCCCGTACGAGGATCTGCAGGTTCGTCTCGAACTCTGAGATCGTGATGTCTTCGTTGATTCTGGAGATCAAAACCCCTTGGGAAACACCGGTTAATCCCCCGAATTGCTGTCCGATCGGACCCGCGATTCGTGTGAATTCCGTTCCGGCACCCGCCAATAACGGCAGGGTGTAGTTGATGCCGGTCGCCCCCGCATAGGACGAGGGGTAGTTCACGATGGGAGAGCTGGTTCCCAGGTAATTCACGTTTTCGTAAACGCTGATCTGTCCCCCGTTCGCCATCGTTTTCGAGAGCGTGGCATTAAATGCCCCCGTCTCATTATTAATGACAGTGAAGGGGTTCAGGCCGATGGTGCTGTTCTGCGTCGTGCTGTTCCGGCCCCAGACCATGCTGGACGCCAGCTGTGCGTCAAACGCAGAAAGTGCCGCTTCCACACCACGGCTTCCGAAGAGCACTCCGGAGGCCTGAATTGCCGGGTCGTACACAGACGGTACAAACTGCGGCGACGCCAGTAACGGGTTCCCGTTGGTCAGGAACGCACCGGCAGTCCGTATGACCTGGCTGTTCTGAAGCCCCACCTGAATGGTCTCGGCCAGACTGATTTCCCGAATCGGAATTTCATCCGTTTCGAGAATCGTATGGGGAGGCTCAGTCCCGGTGACTTCACTGGGAAGCGGCTCATCGACGTTAGGAAACGCAACGTCCATCGCATGGCTGCGATAGAGCTCGCGTTTTTCCTTACCGAGGTAAGTCACGTCACTCCGATCACGGACGCAACCAGAGACCAGCGTTCCCGCCAGAGCTGTGATTGCCGTGAATTTTCTGAATCGTTCTCGATTGCCCCTGCGCATTGAATATCGCTCCTGGCGGCAAAATCCCTTCTGCACGTACAGGAACTATCGTCCGCTCAGGCGTCAGGCGATGATTGATTCCTTCGTTCGACAATGTCGATATAGGGCATTCCCAGTGCTTTCTTTACCAGAATTGCCTCGCCTGCGTCGTTTCCCTCGACTGCGTGACCGGCAAACTGAAGTGCGTAACCGAGGAGAAAAGAGCCCAGTGCCCACCACCACGGTCGCTCCTGCACCAGAAAAATGATGGGTAAAATGAATGTGACGGGTAATCCGATCACATGCAGCAGCTGGTTGACCGGATGTCTATGCCGGTCGATATAGTTCAACAGGAAACGACGAATCACCGGACACCTGAAAGTTCGTGAATGGACTCGTAGACCGCGCGGGGCAGATTCGCTCCCTTCCGAGTATGATCTTCGAATTCGTCGGCATCAATCACGAATATTGCCTAAACTTCCAGTGCTGCCAACTTCGCCGCGGAAGATATCGGTTGCACATGCCTGACCCCAGAGAACGTAGAGTCCTCCTTTGATCGAACCTGTTCAGCCCCCTCCGCTTCCTGTCCCCATCGATCACTCCCGCCGTCCGATCGTCGTGGTTGGAGGTGGTGTGATCGGCGCATCCTGTGCGCATTCGCTGGCCGAGGCGGGTGCCCCCGTGCTTCTCCTGGACAAGGGGGAATTTGGTCAGGGATGCTCGCACGGAAACTGCGGATACGTTTCCCCCAGTCATATCCTCCCGCTTTGCAAACCTGGCGCGATCGGTGCGTCGCTGCGAACTCTCTTGCGGCGGAATTCGCCGTTTCAGTTGCGATTTCAGTGGAGCTGGCAATTCTGGTCATGGATGTGGCGATTCGCACGCCATTGCAACCAGATCGATATGATTCACGCGGGACATGCCCGGCACGCGCTGCTCACAGCTTCTCGCGAACTGTACAGTTCCATGATCGCTTCTGGAGTTCTCAGGGACTGTGAGTGGGAGACGAAGGGATTGCTCTTCGTGCATCAGTCTCAGGAGCACTTCGACAAGTTTGCTGACACGGATGCCCTGCTTCGCAAGGAATTCGGACTGGGGGCCAAAGCGATCGCCGAGCCCGATCTGCTCAAGCTCGAACCGACCCTGAAACCCGGAATCGCTGGTGCCTGGTTCTATGAGTGCGACGCTCACCTCCGACCTGACAAGTTGATGGACGCCTGGCAGGCCCGGCTGGTCTCGGATGGAGTCAGCCTGCGGGAACGTTGCGAACTGATTGACATTGAACAGGGAGACAGCGGAGTCTCTGCAGTCATTACCACTGCAGGACGGATCGAAGTCGATCAGGTCGTCTTCGCCACCGGGGCGTGGACACGACTCATGAAGAAGCAGTTGCGGATTCCCCTTCCGATTGAACCGGGCAAGGGATACTCGATCACGATGCGTCGCCCGAATCGATGTCCGAAGTATCCGATGATCTTTGAAGATCATCGAGTTGCCGTGACTCCGTTCGCGTCCGGGTTTCGCGTCGGCTCCACCATGGAATTTGCCGGCTTCGACCCGTCACTCAAGCCCGCACGCCTCAAGCTTCTGACAGACGCTGCTCGACGTTATCTACACGAACCGCTCACTGAACCGTTCCTCGAAAAATGGTCTGGATGGCGACCGATGAGCGCTGACGGCGTCCCGCTGATCGGACGCATTCCTCACTTGAAGAATGCCTGGATTGCCGCTGGGCACAGCATGCTGGGGGTTTCCATGGCTCCCAGTACCGGCCGCTTGATCGCCGAACTGATCACAGGCCGGCATCCGCATGTCGATCCGCATCCTTACCGGGTCGATCGATTCTGAATCAAAAAATCACGGCAGCACCTGACGTTGGTCGGATGCTGCCGTTTGAATGTTTGATGTTCGTAGCCCGGGTCAGCTGGCTTCGGTGGCGAGGGAGAGGCGTTCGAGGAACCCTTGGAGTTGTTTGGCTCTGGCGGGGTGCTGGAGTTTGCGGACCGCTTTGGCTTCGATCTGTCGCACCCGTTCCCGCGTCACTTTGAAGATTCGTCCGACTTCTTCCAGCGTATACGTGTACCCGTCCCCCAGGCCGTAGCGGAGTTTGATGATTTCCCGTTCGCGGTAAGTCAGGGTCTTGAGGACCTGATCGATCTTGTCCTTGAGCATTTCCTGGGCAGCCTGGCTGACCGGGTTGTACTCGCTGGTGTCTTCGATGAAGTCGCCGAACAGGCTGTCGTCGTTCTCACCGACCGGCTTGTCGAGGCTGACGGGGGACCGCGACATCTTCAGGACGCGGGCGGCTTCTTCGATGCTCAGATCGGAAGCGGCAGCGACCTCTTCAATGCTCGGTTCGCGTCCCAGTTCCTGCACCAGCTGTTTGCTGACACGGCGGATCCGCGACATCGTTTCGATCATATGGACGGGGATGCGGATCGTGCGGGCCTGATCCGCGATGGCTCGCGTGATCGCCTGCCGGATCCACCACGTGGCATAGGTCGAGAACTTGTACCCGCGGCGGTATTCGTACTTATCGACCGCCCGCATCAGGCCGGTGTTCCCTTCCTGAATCAGGTCGAGGAAGCTCATGCCGCGGTTGCGGTATTTCTTGGCGATCGAGACGACCAGTCGCAGGTTGCCGGCGGAGAGGTCACGCATCGCCTGATCGTAGGCGGCGTAACGCTGATGAATCTCCTCGACCCGGGCCGCCAGCGACTCCGGAGTTTCGAGGGTGAGTTTCATCAGGTCCCGCAGCTCCTGCTCATAGTTCGCACGGCGATCCTTCAGCAGTCGGTCATGTCCGAGCCGTTGGATCTCCGCCTGCAGTTCGGTCATCCGGCGGGAGATCTGTTCGAGTCGTTTGATCAGCGGCTGCAGACGGGTGGTCCGCAGGCTCATCTCTTCCAGCAGCGTGGCGACTTTGCGTCGGCGCTGTTCGAGCTGATTGAACTTCTCTTCCCGGACCAGCTTCTCAGCCCCTTCGGCAGTCGCTTCGCTGAAGTTGAACTGACACTGATCGAGCAGCTGACGGATGGTTTTCAGGTTCAGGGGCATGCGGCCCTGGACCTGTTCGCGTTCGGTGCATTCGGTCAGCGAGATCTTGATGGTGCGGTCGAACGGCAGTTCACCGCGATCGACTTTGACCAGTGTTTCGTAGGCGTCGTTGGAGATGTAGTGACATTCCAGCAGGGTGCGGCGGAACCGTTTGCGGGTCACTTCAATCTTCTTGGCCAGCGCGATTTCCTCAGCGCGGGTCAACAGGGGGATCTCTCCCATTTGAGACAGGTACATCCGCACGGGATCATCGATGGCCCGTCCGCCGCCGGTCTCCTCCAGCATGCCGGTGAGGTTGACGGTCTGCAGCTTTTTCGCCGGGGCTTTCTTCCCGTTGGCCTTGGCCGGCTTGGCGGGGAGGGGAGCCTTCTGTTCATCCCGGATGGAGAGGCCCAGTTCTTCCAGCGAGATGAGCAGAGCGTCGATCTTCTCGGGATTGACCGCCTCATTGGGCAGATATTCATTGACCTGGGTGAACGTCAGGTAGCCTTGCAGCTGTCCCAGTTCTGTCAGTTCCCGCAGGCTCTCGTCCAAACGATGCATTCTTGATTTCTCCCCTGGAAGCGGGCGTGTGTGTCCGGCTTCAGACGGTGGATTTCCGGGTGGCTCTTCGAAGGTGAAATTCCGCTGCCTGCCTGAGCGAAGCCTCCGTGGCTTCATCGAGCTGACCTGCTCCCTCGGGTTGCTGTGACAACTGCATCGACACCCGTTGCTGACGCTTCTCTTCCTCCCGCCATTTCAGGTTGGCTAAAGAGGTCTTCAACAGGGCGGGACAGCCGTCGTCGTCATAATCACTGTCCCGAACTTTCTCGGCGATCCCTTTCGCCATGGCCCGTTCATCAATCCAGACGATCAGGCTCTTCAACTCCGGGCTCTCCACCCGGGCGAGCAGACCCGGCAGGGTCAACTCCCCATTTTCTTCCATCTCCCACAGGCAGCATTCGAGGATCTGCCCCAGGATCGGGTTCCGCAGCGGGTTCTCGCTGACAGGACCCATCACAAATCCCATGTGCTCGGGAGCCGCCAGGATCAATTCGAGCAAGTCGTATTCCAATCGCTCATCCCGATTCATCCGCTGACCGAGAATCCGCTGCACCTCCCGTGAGGTCTCCGGCGCTTTGACGGCGTTCTGGTTCACGCGCACCGGACGCGAACCCCCTGTTCGAATCGCTTTGAGTCTTTCTCGAATCACTTCTTCGGAGAGCATGAGCCGCTGTGAAAGATTTGCAATCAGCAGCGATTCCCGCAGACTTCCTTCCAAATGAGGCACCTGTGCCAGAAGCTGCAGCATCTCTTCGAGGATGCGTTGTCGTCCATCAATGGTCTCGCCGCCATGTTCGGCCCGGGCTGCGCGGAACTGGAATTCCCAGGCCTCCGGGGCACCCTGCACCAGTTGTCGAAACTCATCTGCATTGTAGGCAGCCAGATATTCGGCCGGGTCCATTTTCTGAGGCAACGTCAGGATTCGCAGGTCGACATCCTGAGCCAGAAACCGCTCGACCGCTTTTCGGGCTGCATCCTGTCCTGCCCGGTCGCCATCGAAGACCAGCACGACATGCCGGGCAAAACGCTTCAGTGCGGTGACATGCGAGTCGGTGAGCGCCGTTCCCAGCGTGGCGACAACGTTCAACACTCCGTGCTGATGACAGGTGATGCAGTCGGTATAGCCTTCCACCACGATCGCCTGATCGGAAAGCCGAACCGCATCCCGGGCCTTGTCGATCGCATACAGCAGACGGCTCTTGTGAAAGACCGAACTCTCCGGTCCGTTCCAGTACTTCGCTTCATCTTTGCTGCCGGGCAGCACCCGACCGCCGAAGGAGACCGGCTGTCCCCGTTCGTTACAGATCGGAAACAGCACCCGATTCACAAAGTTGTCGTAATGACGACCCTCTTTGGCACCGACCAGCCGGGCTTCCAGGAGCAATTGCGGAGAATACTTGGTGCGGGACTGCTCCAGCAGCCACGTCCAGTCATTGGGATGAAACCCCAGACGATACTTCTTGATCGTCTCGGGCGTGAAATTCCGCTCAGCGAGATACCGACGGGCCGGTTCGGCCGCGGGCAGCTCCAGCAGCGCCTTGTGAAACACGTTCTCCGCCCACTGCAGCACTTCCAGCAGCTTGGCGCGACTGGCTTCTTCTCCCGAAGTTGAACGGGCTGCCTTTTGTGGGATCGGGACGTTCGCTCGGCGAGCCAGCAGCTCGAGGGCTTCAGGGAACGTGATTTTTTCCCGCTCCATCAAATAAGTGAAGCAGTCCCCTCCGGTATTACACGACCAGCAGCGAAACGTCTGTCGATCCGGATAGACGCTCAGGGAAGGGTTCTTGTCGTCGTGAAAGGGACACAGTCCGACGTACTGCCTGCCGCCATGCCGTGGCTGAAGGGAGATGCTTTCTCCAATCAGGCTGACCAGATCCGTTTGGGATCGGACGGTCTCACGGAATTCCTGGGGAGTCGAAGACGACACGAGTGTCCTGAATAGTGCTGCGAACAGAGCGACGCCGACGGCCCTACAACCGCGCCAGCCAGTCTAATTTGTTTCCGAGGCTCGTCAATTTGACAAGTGAACATCCGGATAGAGGAGGGTTCGCTGTCCGTGAAAAAGGAGCCTTTGGAGTCTACACCCTGGCAGGGCGGGGTCAAATTTCTGAGGAAGAGAAGGAGAAAGAGAAGGGCCCCGCAACCGATTGACCGGCATGAACTTGAACGAGCGCCTTTGAGGCAACGTCTCGCAAAAACCCCCGACCCCTACAACCCAAAACCCCGCCGACCCCTCACCACGACACCCATCACCCCCACCAGCCCCCACACAAACTGGACAGTTGGATTGCGAGACTTTTGGGGAAAGTGAAACAGTAAATCCGAGCAATTTCACGACGATACGGCTTTTCAGCGGGGCGTTTGTTGTGGAATGCTTAGAGGACTCAATACAACTGTTGCCCAACGACTGTCGGTATAAAATGACAAAGTCGAGATGTTGAAGACTGGCTGTTCCCAGTTCGTTTCCGCCTGCTGATCTCCTGATTTGACGAGACATTACCCGAGTTGAGGAAGGTCCCGTTGCAACGACCGCCCAATCAATGCGTCAAGCCGCTTCGGTTTTTGCCGATCGTGAAGTACGCCCTGTGGGGGGGGCGTCGGCTGGAGCTTGATTTGCTGAAGCCTGCCGGGGGACGGGCAGATGCGGCCGAGAGCTGGGAAGTCTGCGACCTGCCCGGCAATGTGAGCGTTGTTGAGTCCGGATTGCACGCAGGGAAATCGCTGCGCGAGTTGATGCAGGAATCGGCGGGGGACCTCCTGGGGCGACATCAAGGCTGTCAGCAGTTCCCTCTGCTGATCAAATTTCTGGACGCGAATCAGCAACTTTCCGTGCAGGTGCATCCGAAAGACTCCACGCGGATGCCTGACGGGACTCTTCGTCTGGGGAAGGCAGAGGCCTGGATCGTCCTGCAAGCGGATCCCGGGAACCGGGTGTATGTCGGACTGCAGCCGGGGGTGACGGAACAGCAACTTTCTGACGCCGTCAAAGCGGGTGATTTCACAGAATGCCTGCACAGCTACGAGGCCCGGCAGGGCGACTGCATTTACCTCGAATCAGGGACTGTTCACGCGCTGGGAGGCGGGTTGTTAGTCGCTGAAATTCAACAGCCGTCGGACATCGCCTATCGGTTTTACGATTGGGGGAGAGTGGATGCGGAAGGGCAGTCCCGGGAGTTGCATCCGGAGCAGGGGATGGCGGCTGTGAATTTTGAAATCGGCCCCGTGAATCCTGTTGTCCCTCGCGTCCTTCCGGGGCGAGCTAGGTCTGAGCTGCTTGTCGACTGCCCGCATTTTGTGATTCATCGGCATCGTGGGGGAGAATCGCTTGATCTCCCGGATGACAATGCCATGCACGTGTTCATGGTTCTGGACGGGCTCGTCAGGCAGGCTGGTTGCGAGCTGCGGCGAGGCGAGACTGTGGTGATCCCTGCGGCGCGGACAGCGTCGAGCTGGGAACTGAGTGACGACGCAATTCTGCTCGATACGCACCTTCCATATTGAGTGGGGCGCTCGTAATTCGCGGGATCAATGAATTCTGGACGTGGCGTTGCTGCTGCAATACGTTGATCCGGAATGGGTTATGTTCAGCGCTGTGTGGATTTGACGCCCGTTGAGCCATTCCGCTAGCATACCCGATTCCCCCGAGATCACCGACGTTCTTTGAAAGTTGGTGGCGAAATGGGAGAAACGGTCGTCGTGTGAACACGGCGTCGGCGATCTGCGGATCGCCCTTGCGAAATTTTCAAATGAATGGCCACGGGGTGATTGCCTCGGCCATGCCCAAAGTCCGGAGACGTTGAAGTGTCTGAAATTGTTGTGAAGGATATTCTCGAAGCAGGGGTTCATTTCGGTCACAAGACCAGCAAGTGGAATCCCAAAATGCGGCCGTACATTTACGGCAAGCGCAATAACATTCACATCATCGACCTGAAGGAAACTGTCCGCGGACTGGTCCGGGCTCAAAAGTACCTGCACAAGGTCGCTGCTCAGGGAAGTCTGATTCTGTTTGTTGGAACCAAGCGACAGGCCGTTGACACTGTGCGGCAGGCTGCCGAATCGTGCGGAATGCCGTACTGCACCGAGCGCTGGCTGGGTGGAATGCTCACCAACTTCCGCACCATCCGCTTCCGCCTGAAGCGACTGGAAGAACTCGAAACCCTGGAAGCCAGCGGTGAACTGGCAACCTACTCCAAGAAGCAGCAGAGCCGTCTGCGTCGCGAATTGAACAAGATTCGCCGCAACCTGGGCGGTATCCGCGAAATGAACCGCCTGCCGGAAGCGATTGTGATCGTCGACCCGAGCAAGGAACATAACTGTATTCACGAATCGAAGATCCTCGGCATCACCACCGTGGCGCTGATCGATACCGACTCGGATCCTGATACCGTCGACCTGCCGATTCCCGGTAACGACGACAGCATCCGCTCGATTCGCATTGTGCTGGGATACCTCGCCAGTGCGATTCAGCAGGGCAAAGCGACCCTGCCACAGAAGACTGAGAAGCCAGCTGACGATGAGCCAAAGGCTGTCGGCCGCATCGGCTAGACCAGTTTGGTCTATCATGTGCAGGCGATTCAGGATTTTCACCGCATGAAAGTCCATATGATCGCCTGCGGAACGCAGTAGATTATTTGCAAAACCGCGCTAATCCAGCTTGGTCGAGCAGAACAAAACGAAACGCCCCGGAAATCCGGGGCGTTTTTTTATGACACGTTGTCGAAGCTTTGTCCGCGTCAGATCACCGGATCGTTTGCGGCGTTTCTGGCTGTGCCGATCAGCACTTCTTCAGAGTTGGGCCCCATGACGATCTCTTTGCGGATCGACGTCTTGCTGGGAAAGATGATGACTTCGATGGCCCAGATCAGGGAAATCAGTTTTCCGGAGAAGGAGTATGGTCCCCAGGGGAGTTGAAGCCGGACCTGTCGCTGGCCTTGAGGAGTCTTCGGCTCCAGCCGGATATTTTTCACGACTGTCAGGTCCGAGTCTCCTTTGCCTTGAGTGTTCCAGACGAGCCGCACTTCGATGGCAGTCGGCGGAGGTTCATTCGCCCCCACATCCCAGAACACGGTGACAGCCGCGATTGTCCCGGGATAGAACGCGTCGTATTCAGTTTCAATGCGCAGGTCGTTCATTCGTGTGGGATCACCCGGATCGAGAATTCGGAACTGATATCGGGCCACATCGGGATTTCACCGAGGAATTTCAGCTGCCACTTGATCTTGTTGTTCTTGGCGGAGAAGGAATGCATTGTGTCGGTCGGAATGCGGATTTCGACCTCCCCTTGAGCGATGACCGTGGGCTCCATCGACTCAAACAGGGTCTCCTCGTAAAAGACCGCCGTATCAGTATGGGTATTGGTTCCGCGAGTGTAACGGGCCTCCTCCACCCCCTTGATTGACACCTGAACTTTACGGATGGAGTGTGCTGAACCCCGGTACTGCCAGGAAAGGACGGCGGTTCCCCCCAGCGGAATCATTCTTCGGCTCAGAGTGAGGATGGGGATCGGATTGAAGAGTCCCAGGAAGGTGTGGAAGACACCGTAGATCAGGAGCAGACCGATCCCGGCAAACGGAATGATGAAGAGTTCGGGGAGCCACTGCCATTTCCCCTGTATCCAGTCAGGGATTCGGGATGAGCAGAACCCCAGCACGACTCCGTTCCAGATCAGAGCGATCACCAGCACGACAACGAAGGAGGCCAACGGCGTTGACTCCGGCTTCAATGTGACCGGACCCGGTTCTTCGATCAGGTCTTCATCGTCGAAATCCGATTTGGAAACGGTGACAGCAACCGGGCTCGAATTTTTGAGTTCCGGGTCAATTCGCTCAAACGGAGCCATCTCATCCAGGGTTTGTTTCGGGGCAGGTTGCTTACGTCGACGCCTCCAGAACGCGTACATCCCGCCCAGTCCTACCGCAAAAAACGGGACGCCGAACAATCCCCAGAGCAGGTTCCAGTCGGCATTCCGGTTCAGCACCGAATCGGATGGATTTGCGGGGTCGACATAGCATGTGGTGTTCAGCCCCGGAGGGTACTGCTCAACCACTTTTTCCTTAGCAGCCTTGCCGCTCGTTTTCTTCGTGAAGAACGAGTAACGATTCCCGGTGAACGGCCGACCATCCACTTCGTAGTCGTAATGGATTTCGATTAAATATGTATCGTTCCCAACAACTTCGCTGGAGACGATCGTGCAGGGGACCGCTTGCCAGGACTGGGCTTCCACCATCCGGATTAAAGGCTGCAGTGTTGCGATCCAGATCAGGAACGCACCCGCCATCAGGAACAGGGAAAAGAAGACCGATCCCACCAGCGTTGCGATGCAGCCTCCGCATCCGATCGACGCAGAACTTCTTGGAAGGGAGCGTGCGGGGGGCAGGGGACTGGCCTCACCAGATTCATGTACCATGCTGCAACTCGGAGACCTCGCGGGGGATGTCAGTTCGCAGGGTTTTGGTTTTTGCGGACGTGGACTTGTCCTCTGTTGTTTCTCTGTAAGAACTTCGGCTGAGGTGCGGAGAGCTGTCGTTTGTTTGCGGCGCTGATGGCACCCGGACTGCTTGCGTGAAAGTCAGCCTATTGGATGGTGTCATCCTTTTCGACCGGGACTGCGGGGGCAGGCTTGGCGTCCTCAGGCGTTCCTGCAACCGGCTTTTCGATGATGCCCCACATGTGTCCCCCGATATTTCCGTGCTGCCAGGTTCCTGCATAGCGATTGCCGTAGAACATCACTCGAGCCGTGAAGCCATCTCCGACAAGCGGGATGGTCAGGTCTGTCAGCTGGATCATCGGAGTGTCTCCCGCCCAGAGGACATGCACGGGAACAGGAATCGGCAACTCCGCCTGTCCTACCTTCATGCGGGACTGGATGATCCACTGGTCATCTTTGACTTTGCGAACGGTATCGATCGAATACCGCTCGGAGCGTGGAACTGCGTCCGGCTGCAGGTCCATACTGAACTTTCCGACCAGTGTTGCTTCGGTCAGAAGCTTCACGAACTCCTGTTCCGCGGGCGTCAGGGGATCGACGATGGTTGCGGGCGGAAGTGGCGTGGCCGGTTTTTCTTGAGCCGAAGTGACCGCAGTCGTGAGGAGCAGGATGGAGAGGGCTGTCAGGCAGATCTTCATTTTCGAGTGCTCCTGTGTGTGGATTGCGACTGCCGTGTTAATTCTTTGAACGGTATCGGGGGACTGACGTCCCCCGCTCGCCGATTGTCGTATTCGTTCAGCTTTTCGCTAATTCCTCATCCCATTCATCCAGCAGCGGCCAATCGACGGCGCAGGTGCCGAAGTCTGCCATGTGCTGGTACTGTTCCAGACGGTCGATGGTTTTCTGCAGATGTGCGTTGTCTTTCTTGAAGGCGGGGCCATGGCTGGGGAGGAGCCATTCGACATCGCTGGCCTGAATCCGCTTGAGAGATTTCACAAACGCGGGCAGGTCCGAACCGTGATGGGCGTCGATGTTCCCGACGCAGCCGTCGCGGTAAATGTTGTCACCCGACAGCAGGAGGTTGCCCATGCGGAATGACAGCTGTGCCGGGGCATGACCGGGGGTGTGCCAGACTTCGAGGTTCAGGCTGCCGATCTGCAGCACGTCCCCTTCGTTGATGGTCTTGTCGAATTGAATCGTTGGGAGGTCGATCGAGATTCCCTGAGCGGCAATCTCGGCGTAGGTCATTATGCGTTCCCCTTCCGCCATCAGCTTGGCAGCGTGGGGGTGCCCGATAACCTGTGCCTGGGGCATCATTTCCTTGGCGCGTTTCATTCCCTGGATGTGGTCGACATCCGCGTGAGTCGCGACGAGATACTTGCACTGAGCGAGAGGAAAATCGAGCTGGCGAATGATGCCGACAATATCTTCCAGCGTGTCCGTGTAGCCGATGTCAATGAGCGCCCATTCGTCGCCATCGTACACCAGATAGACACAGCAGCCCATCTGGCGACGGGCCTGGTGGTTCATCTCAATGACGTGAGGAAAGAGTTCACGCCGTGGCTTCATCGATACATCCTTCGCAATAACTGTCTTCTGCGGGCCAGCGGGACGAACGAATGCTCATCGAGACCGACAACTCACCCCGCCTGATTTTAGAAGCTTCTCTCCCCTCCTGCCATGAGTTGAGTGAAAGATATCAGAGATCGGCTGTCAGTTTTCAGATGTGTGTCGAACCAGCAATCTGAAAACGGCCTGCTGGTCTGTGAAAACTCAGTAATCCAGACTTGCTCCGCCATCGACTTCGAGCCCTTGACCGGTGATGAAACTGGAGTCTTCTGTCGCGAGAAACAGACAAACTCTCCCGATTTCCTCAGGGGTCGCCATTCTGCCCAGCACCTGCAACTCGGACACCCGTTGAAGTGCCCCCTGGGGATCGGGGAGCGTAGCGGCCCATTCCCGCATCATCGGTGTGTCGACGTTGCTGGGAAGGACTGCATTCACCCGGATTCCCTGCGGTCCAAGCTCCAGTGCCAGTGCTTTTGTCAGGCTGAGTTGAGCCCCTTTCGTGGCGGCATAGGCTGAAGAGTCGCGCTGCCCAAGGACGGCAGTCATCGAACTCATGTTGATGATCGTTCCGCGGGTCCGGCGAAGGTGCGGAAGTGCGAACTTGATCGCAGCATACGTGCTGACAAAATTGATCCGGAACAACCGATCCAGATCGGATAACGACGTATCGTCGATCGAGGTCGCTGCAGGATGCACTCCGGCATTGTTGATGAGGCTGTCGATCTGTCCCAGCTGACGGACAGTTTCTTCGACAGCGTGCTCCAGCTGGTGGAGATCAGTGACATCGCATTCGAACGCAACGATCTTTCCCGGTCCTCGTGCGTTCAGTTCCGCAGCAAGCGTCTGGCCCTGCTGTGCATTGATGTCAAAAATGGCGACATTGGCCCCTTCTGCAGCAAAGACCTTGACGCATCCAGCGCCGATTCCCTGGCTGCCGCCAGTCACAATGACGGTGCGATTCCTGAATCGCATGGTTCGATTCTCCTGATCGTGACGAATGGAAGGCCTGTGTTGCCGGAAGGTTTCGAGGGGCGTCCGTGGTTCCACGTGTTTCGTGAGCTAGTGTTGGGAAGCAGTGAGCTTGATGCCCGTGAACAGTTGTCCGCTGTCTGTGGGAAATACTCAAGCCTGAGTCGTTCCGGCTCGTCGCGTCCGGCCGTTTCCCGTTTTTGCAGTTCAGTCTCCTTCATCAGATCTCTGAAACTGAATTCTGAATTTCATTTCCCATGTCCGACCGTTCGAAAACCCTGAATCCGGAAATCCCGCCGCTGTCTGGTTCTGATAAATCGTCAGATCTGCAGGACGTCTACGTCGAAGCGGGACGGGGCGGAGTGGTCAAAAAGCAGGTCACCCCGGAAGTCATTCGCGGCAATCAGCATCTCGAAGAGCTGTTCCGGCGAGTCAACTCGCTGCTGGGTGACCACGATGATCAGGCGGCCCCGTTTCTGCCACGTGTCCCGGACACGCTGGAGGAGATGGGATTGCGGGAAGACGATGCCCAGAAACTGGTGTTGAAGTTTCTGCTTCAGAAGGGATCCGCACTCGGACGCGAGATTAGTAATCAGGTCAAGATCCCTTTCAGCATCCTGTTTCCCATGCTGAAAGACTGGAAAAACGAACAACTGGTTTCCTATCGAGCTGCGGGCGAGATGGGGGACTATGTCTTCGCGATTGTCGAACACGGTCGCGAACGGGCCCGAAAATTCAATGAAGAATGCAGCTACTTCGGCTCAGCTCCCGTTGGACTGCCAGAGTATCTGAAGGCGATGGAGATGCAGACCATTGCCGGCAAAGAAGCGACAGAGGAAGACCTGCAGCAGGCATTTTCCGACCTGCTGATCACGGAAACCATGTTCGATCGCCTGGGGCCCGCGATCAACTCCGGTCGCGGTATGTTCCTGTTCGGCGAACCCGGTAACGGAAAAACAAGTATTGCCGAACGGATCACCCGCTGCTTCGGGGATTCGGTCTGGATTCCCCGGACGCTGGGCATCGATGGAGACATTATCCGGCTCTTCGATCCCGGAGTGCATGAAGAATTGCGGAACGAGCAGGTGGGAGGACTGTTCGATCTTTCGGGAGTGGATCCCCGCTGGGTGCGGATTCGCCGACCTACCATCGTCGCGGGGGGTGAACTCACGATGAATGAACTGGAGGTCACCCAGAACCCGGTCACCAAAATCTGTGAAGCACCGCTGCAGTTGAAGAGTAACTGTGGAACTCTGGTCATCGACGACTTCGGTCGACAGACGATGCCGGTGGACGTGCTGCTCAATCGCTGGATCGTCCCCCTGGAGAAACGGTTTGACTATCTGAACCTGCCGAGCGGAAAGAAGATTCAGGTTCCGTTCGACCAGCTGATCATCTTCTCGACCAATCTCGAGCCGAGCGACCTTGTCGACGGGGCGTTTCTGCGACGCATTCCGTACAAGATTGAAGTGCCCGATCCATCACGGGAACACTTCCGCAAGCTGTTTCAGATCATGGCCCCGAAAGTGGGGCTGCTTTATGACATCGCGGATATCGACTATCTGATCGATACCCATTACGTCGCGAAGAAACGACCATTCCGGAACTGCCAGCCGCGTGACCTGCTCCAGCAGGTTCGCAACTTCTGCATCTACAAGAAGTCACCGAAGGTGGTCACCCGTGAAGCACTCGACTTCGCTGTCGAGAACTACTTCTCGATGATGTGATGACCCGCGGATAATGATCAGGGGGCCGTTAAATTGAACGACGTAACATCCTGGACTTAGTCGGTCCCAAAGCTGCGGTCAGCTCCCGCACAGTGCCAGGGCGTCGCGGCAGGAGTTTTCCAGAATTTCGTCCGCGCGCATCTCGAACCGCAAGCGGGCACCATGGACTCCGGATGCTTCCAGACAGTCGATGGATTGGTTCGAGGTCGGTTCGTACCCGTCGGCCGACTCGTTCCGCTGGATGTAGTTCGCAATTTCATCGGCGACGGCAATCAGGCTCACGAGGCGTTGGTGCGTCGGAGCTGAAGAGGGAGAGTGGTGATAGCGGATCGCAGCGGTCAGGCAGCCCGGGAGATTGTTTCCGATGGAAAACCACGCACCGACTTCTGCATGGTTGGTCTGGAAGAAATACTGCTCGCGGATCAGCGACTGCTCATCTTCGTAGAAGTCGACCGAGTCCCCTTGCAGGAATCGATCCGGCATCGCGACTGCCAGCAGAATCCGTCCGATGTCGTGCATGAGTCCAGCGGTGAATTCTTCGCCGTGAAATCCCGTGCCGAGTCCCCGGTTCAGGTTGGCTGCGACGACAGCTGTCACCATTCCGTGCCGCCAGAGAACCTCCTGAATCCACGCCTCCTGAGTCGCGAAAGCTTCGATCAGGCTGGCGACGCTGGCGGTGAGGATGAGATTTCTGCAGTGCGTGAGCCCCAGCCGCACGGTCGCTTCTGTCAGTGTGGCGACAGGGCGATTTCCGCAATAGGCAGCGCTGTTGGCGATCCGCAGCATTTCGGCAGCCAGTTTGAGATCCTGTTCGATGATCCGGGTCAGTTCCCGGATTGTGCAATCAGGGTCTTTCATCAGCTCCATGGCCTGATGTGCGATGGCGGGGAGCATCTGCACTCTGTGGAAGCGTCCGCAGATGCGGTCCAGCAAAAGTGATGGGATCGCAATGGACTGCAATTCAAACTGTCCGGTCTGATCGCTGGCCGCCGAGCCCATGCCTGATTCCTCAATGACGGAATGCTGCATTACAGCAGATGACTTCGCCAGAACTGTATGTCCTGCCGGAAGCGGCTTGTGAATTAGTGGTCAGAAACGTTTTGCAAGCGGGTGGGGTTGTGGCGGTCGCAGCGATTAAAGGGTCGTCGTTTTTCCGCGAGCTGACAGCGTGAAGTGAGAATACTCGCCTGCAAGAGTTTCATTTTCATTCCCCGTTCCGCACGTTCCGCAGGGGGACGAGGCCAGAGGAACACCGTGGGACTCGTCGAAAAACGTTCATACAGGTTGGCACTCCTCAGGACTCTGCGAACAATGTGACGTTGCGGGCTTGAGTTGCTCTTTCCTGATTGATCGAGGGAAGGGGGGGACCGTTGCTACGGTCTGTCACCATGAGACAGCGCAAATCAGGCAGAGAGTCTGAGTGGTACGTTTTCACGGATGAAGAATCCGGTCCGCACACCTTCCAGCAATTGGCCGAACGCCTTGCACGTGGCGACCTGATGGACACCGATCTCGTCCGGCATCAGGACTTACCGGAATGGCAGCGGGTCGATCAAAGACCCGATCTGCTGCAGGCTGCAAATGTTCTTCGTCACAGGAACGAATCGTCAGGCCGCGAGTCTCTCTCAGGCCTGCCTCGTCGTTTCCTGTCGAGTCGACGAGGGTTGGCGGGACTCACTCTCCTGATGATTCTGCTGGTGATTGGCTGGTCGTGGAATCCGTTTCGTTCCCGACATGGTCCTCCGGTTCGAGGTGCAGCTGAGATCGAATGGGGAAGGAGGAGTCGACTTGAACAAAGCCCCGCGACCGCGTCAGATCCTTCAGAGTCAGTTTCTGACCAGCGTACGATTGTCCCGGGATTTGAACCGGTGAGCTGGGTGAAATCGCCCACTCTGAGTGCAGACATGCTGACGATCGTTTACGTAGCGGACGCGGGGAAAACACAGCAGGAAGACTTGTTCATTGCTGAGCGAGCGTCTGTCAGCGATCCGTTTACTCATCATCGGCCGGTGGTGCATGCCAACAGTGAACAACGAGAGGTTCAACCCACACTCTCACCTGATGGGCTTGAGCTGATTTTTGTCCGGAGAGGGAAATCATCGACTCTCTGGTACTCGCGGCGCAACAGCAGGTCGCAGATGTTTGCGAACGCCCGGCCACTTGTGCTGATGGACGATCCGGCTCCGGGTTCCCATCAGACCGCCCCGCAGTTCATTGATGACCGGACAATACAATTCACGGTTACCCAGCCCGGCAGTCGGCACCAATCACGTTGGTTTGCTTCCCGCCTCGATGCAGAACGTTTTCAGATGACGGAGCCAGTCCCGGAGACCGGATTTCGTTCTACCTTTTTTATCAACCATGATCGAACGCGAGCCTATTGTCAGACGCAGGCTGGCGTGATGGTGGAGTTCTACAACCCGACCACTCGCGTGTTTGACTCTCCAGTTACGCTGATTCCGACAGACAGGCTGACAGTCAAAGAGTCTGACGCAGACGATTCCATCTGGGTCTCTCCTGATGAAGATGTCGTCTACTTCAGTGCCCCGGAGCTGGGAGCGGATCACCAGTCGGGCAGACGGCTCTGGAAGATGCCGCTGACAATGGGCCTCAAGCATTCCATGCCATGAGTTGCCAGAGTGCGAAGAGAAATGCGGGCGCCAAAGCGAGGATCGCCCATCCCCAGACAAGAACTGTCTGCCAGCGGCTCAGATCCAGCGACACTGCTGGCGAGACGATCTCGACCCGCTCCCGCAATCCGGGAGACATCTCAGGCAACCGCAGGTTTCCCGTGCACAACTGCCGGGTGACCCGCGCGAGGCCCGCCAGGGCGAGAATATCAGCCAGCAGGTAAAGCAGTCTGGCTGTCGAGCCCCACCAGGTTTCACTCCCCTGCAGGGTGACCGTCGCCAGCCAGGCTTGCATCAACCCCAGTGCGTGCGGCGTCAGCGTCAAGGTGAGCAGGCAGGTGATCAGTGTCGGCAACAGCCAGCTTGCGCGATGGATCAGTCCCTGAAAAGAGGAGATCTCGACGCTGCGAAACCGCTCCGAGATAGTCGTCAATGCAATGGTGAACAATGTCAGAGCAGCGGTCTGGCAGATCAGCATCGGCACGAGCCATTGGTTCAGTTCTGCGGTGACGGCGAATGCGCCGATCAGCAGAATCTGCTGCGTCCAGGCGACAGCACTGCTCTGGAGTCGAGGCAGGTAGGCCTGCGAGAAGAGCAGCGACGAAACGAACAGGGCACCGGGAATGGAGATGCTCAGTCCCCACCAGGCGAAATCCCGCAGAGCACCAGCATCAATCTCGACCAGCAGTCGAAGCCCGATCAGAAAGACCGCTTTGACCCAGGTCAGCAGCCACAATCGTTCCGGCAACGAGGAAGTGGCACTCACCTCTGACATCCAGACCTGCATCGGAAACCCTGCTCCCATCACCACGATCCCTGCGAGAACCAGAAACGCCGGCAACGTGCGATATTCCCCCCAGAGCTGTTCGGCTGCAGGATGATTTTCAATTGCGGTATGAATAATTTCCGTCAGCGTGGTGAGTGTCGCACTGCTTTCTCCGGGGACCCCTTGCGGAGCAGATCGAATGGCAGCAGCAGTGGACATGAACATCGCCAATCCGGCAGCCAGCAAGATCAGTCCAAGTGTCTGTACCGAAAGGAACAGGCTTGCGGAGGCTCTCTTGTCTTCGATTCCATTTCGGGCAATCGAGAAAGCAATCAGCAGGATCGCGAAGAACGCACCACTCAGGAGTGAACCGAGGTCCCGTCCGACAATGAAAAGAGCGAGCGCCCCCGTCAGAAGCAGATAAGTGGCGATCCGAGAAGTGGTCTGCCGGGATTCAGCTGTGAACGCCTGAGCGGTCATCGCCAGCCACGGCAGAAGGGATAGGAAGACAGCGGTCACCGGAACAACTCCCCACACGACATGGTCAATGAACTGGGGGTCGTGACCCGATCCCGGCAATGCCCAGCCCACTTCCACGGTGAAACGAGGACCTGCGAATGCCACTGGCAGTAAACCCAGTGAACAGACTGCGAGCAGCAGTTGGACGATCAGGGCGATTTGCTGAGCCGTTTTGAGTGACCGCGTCATCCCGCAGGCCAGAAGCAGGCCAGCGCCGATCGGGCAGAGCACCAGCGCCTGCAACAGATACGGTGCGAGATGCTGCAGGATGTCCATGGGCGGCCACAGGGGAGATTTAATGATAGACGACCGATGGACGATACTCCGCCGCGAGCCAATAAAAAAGCCCGGGAGCGGGTCCCGGGCTTTCTTTGGCTTCAGCTTCACACTCGGAGAGTGCGGCAATCGCTGATTACTTCTTGGCCTTCTCGGCCTTTTCCTTGCGGCGACGTTCGACGACTTCTTCCTGGATGTTCTTGGGAACCTGCTTGTAGGCCCCGAACTCCATGCTGAAGCCACCTTTCCCCTGCGTCATCGAACGCAGTTCGTTGGCGTAGTCGAACATGGCTGCCAACGGGATTTCCGCGTTGATGTAGGCGGTCCCTTCACGGGTGTCGGTCTGGGTGATCAGGCCGCGCTTACTGGACAGGTGCCCGGTCACGGAACCCTGGTATTCTTCCGGGGCTTCTACTTCCAGACGCATGATCGGCTCGAGCAGAACCATTCCGGCCTTCTCGAGGGATTCACGCATACAGGCCCAGCCGCAGGTCTCGAACGCCTTTTCCGAAGAGTCGACGTCGTGGTAGCTGCCGTCCTCCAGATCCGCACCGACGCGGACCACTTCGCACTCGATCAGCGGACCCTTGGTGAGAGCCCGGATAAAGCCTTCTTCGACTGGAGGAATGAACTGTCCGGGAATGCGTCCCTGGCTGATCTTGTTGTTGAACTGGAATGTCGGTTCAGCATCTTCCGGCAACGGATAAATCTTTCCAACCACGTGAGCGTACTGACCGGAACCCCCGGTCTGCTTCTTGTGCTTGTAGTTGTACTCGACGGTCTTGGTCGGCATTTCCTTGTAGGCGACTTTCGGTTCACCCACGTTCACTTCGCATCGATACTCACGCTTGATGCGTTCGATGTAAATTTCCAGATGCAGCTGTCCCATCCCAGCGATAATGGTTTCGTTGGTTTCGGGATCGCTGCTCACGTGGAACGTGGGGTCTTCGCGGCGGAATCGCTCCAGGGCCTTGCCCAGGCGGTCGGCACCGTCCCGTTGCGCGGGCTCGATCGACAGACGAATCACAGGCTCGGGAACGAAAATGTTTTCCAGCGAGTAGTTCACACTTTCGCTGCAGAACGTATCCCCGGAAGCGCAGTCGATTCCCACGATCGCGATGATGTCGCCGGCTTCTGCCATATCGATATCTTCGCGGTCGTTGGCGTGCATGCGCACCAGACGTCCGAAGCGAACCTTCTTGCCGGTACGGGTGTTGACGTAGCTTTCGCCCTTCTTGATCGTTCCCTGATACAGACGGGTGTAGGTCAGCTGGCCGAACTGCTCCATGACGGTCTTGAATGCCATGCAGACGAGCGGATCGGAAGCGTTGTCGCTGAGGTTGACCCGCTTGACTTCATGCTCGCCGAGCTGGCCGGCCTTGCGCAGTTTTTCCGATTCATCGATATCGATGGCGGTGACCAGACGGTCGGTCGGCTTCGGCAGGTAAGAAACCACGCCGTCCAGCAGTTCCTGAACCCCCTTGTCCTTGAATGCGGAGCCGCACATCACCGGAGTGATGGACTGGGTCAGAGTTGCACCGCGGATGATCTTGCGGAGTTCATCTGCCGGGAACGGCTGTTCTTCGAGCATCGCCACCATCAGTTCATCGCTGAACATGGAGAGAGCTTCGAGCATCTCATGGCGGTGGAGTTCGGCATCTTCCCGCAGGTGTTCGGGAATGGCTTCACGACGCACAGTTTCGCCGCGATCTCCTTCGAACCAGATGGCCTGCATGTCGATGAGGTCGATCATCCCTTCGAAGTTGGCACCAGCGCCGATGGGGATCTGAATGGGAACGGGAGTCGCCCCCAGCTTCTCGCGGATCTGCCGGACCACGTTGAAGAAGTTTGCCCCGGTGCGGTCCATCTTGTTGACGAACGCAATACGGGGAACCTTGTACCGCTTCATCTGGCGGTCGACAGTCAGCGACTGGCTCTGCACGCCACCCACCGAGCACAGCACGAGAATGGCACCGTCCAGCACGCGCAAGCTGCGTTCCACTTCGACGGTGAAGTCCACGTGTCCCGGGGTGTCGATCACATTGATGATGTGGTCATCCCAGCGGACCTGCGTAGCGGCGGAGGTGATGGTGATTCCGCGTTCCTTTTCCAGGTCCATGTGGTCCATGGTCGCGCCATCGCCGTCCCCTTTGACTTCGTTGATTTTGTGAATTCGGCCCGCGTAGAACAGGATGCGTTCTGTCAGCGTGGTTTTGCCGGAGTCGATGTGGGCGGAGATCCCGATGTTACGGACTTTGTTCAGATCCATGATCACAACCAGTTTGGAAAAGTGGGTAGAGAATTTGAGCGTCAGGTGGTTTTGCGAAAAACCATCAGCCATAAAACGAATGGCACAAAGCAAATGCAGCAGCATCCCCGGCTTCACTTCGCAACTGCGAAGCGAAGGGGCTAACCCCGTACGGCTCGAATTGGGTTCTGCATGCTGCCTGTCCTGATAGAAAGCTTGCTGACGTTTCGAACCTCCCGGGCGATGCCCCCGGACCTGATTCGTTCATCAGCAGGATGTGTCGGTCTGTCGCTGACAATCCAAGCTTTGATTCGCTCAATTGACGACAGAACCCAGATGCTCAGGAGGGGAATCCCGCTCTGCGACCGCTGAAAGATCAGCCAAGGTCACTGAAATGGGAATACACCGCTCGCGCGAGCGTCCGCATTCGACAAAACGATCATAGAGATTTCGGCCAGCGGAGGAAAGATCGAATCTGCGCAAATTCTGATGTGATTCGAATGAAGAGGGCAGTTCTAGAGAGATTTGACAACGTGAGGTGTAGTAGGTGTGGTTGTAAGTTCTGTTTTAACAGAGGATTAGGTGTTTCGTCGGCGTGGGGGTGGTGTGGTCATCACGCAATTTTCTGCACAACATTCTGGCCAGCGGTGGGCGCCGGCAAGGGGCGTCCATCCTGCTTTAAGGAGTCAATCCACTCTTCGACAATCTGGCATAGTTCGGCATAGACCTGCTTTTCATCGTCGCCATGACAACAGGGACCAATGACGCCTGGGCACTGACCCACGAAGCACTGATCTTCTTCAGACCATTCAACAATTTTGATATACCGGGCACTGTCTGTCATTTTTTTGTCTCTTCAATCGCCTGCCTGACTTCTCGTTCCTGATAAGGTTTCGCGTCATCCCCCAGCGAGCCTGCAAGGGTGACTCGTCTTCCACTCGCATGCTCAAAGTTTCGGTGGCTCCCCTTCCCTCCACGGTTCACGAAATTCGCTTTCTCAAGATCTCGAATCAGCTCTCGGATTTTTCTCGGCATGGGATTGTCTGAACGCGTGCCTGGAATTCAGTTGTGGAAGCTCCGCGTGGGTTGGTTTCTCACCACGCACTATTCTATCCTCACAGTTGCTCTTTCGCGAGAGCGAACCGTGTGAAGTCCATGCACGGAAACACTTAAAGTCACTGTTGAATCGCCCGGATTCCAGACCGAACTCGAGTAGCAGAATGCATTTGACTCTCACGAATATGACAGCCGTGATGATTTCCACTCCCGTGGGGAAGCACGGTCGATCATTCTTGAAGCTGATCGTGTTGTCTCTGTCCGTCGTTCTGGTGGTGCTCACCGCACTGGCACTGCAGTCTCCCGATCTTGTTGCAGCGGAGATCATCGCTCATCGCGGAGCTTCGCACGATGCTCCGGAGAACACTCTGGCTGCTGTGAATCTCGCCTGGGAGCAGCAGGCGGACGCTGTTGAGATCGACGTCTATCTCTCCAAGGATGATGAGATTGTCGTGATGCATGACAGCACTCCCAAGCGGTACGGCGGTCCAGATCGCAAGGTCTCGGAGATGACGCTGGCCGAGGTTCAGGCACTGGATGTCGGGAAGTGGAAAGACGCGAAGTTTGCGGGAGAAAAAGTTCCGGTCTTCACGGATGTGCTGAAGTCGATTCCCGAAGGGCGCAGGCTGTTTATTGAGGTCAAGGCGGGGCCTGAGATTCTGCCGGCCCTGAAGAACGCTCTCAAGCAGGTGCAACGGCCGGCTCACGAGACGTGCATCATCTCCTTCAACTCCAAGGTGATTGAAGCAGCGGCGAAGGAGCTTCCGGATCTGCAGCGGTACTGGCTCGTTTCGATGAGCAGCAGCAAGGATCGCCAGCCGCCGTCGGTGCAGGAAATCATCGAGACTGCGAAGAAAGCGGGTGCCACAGGAGTCAATCTGGGGGGCGATACATCGGCTATCAATCAGGCGATGGTTGAGCGGCTGAGCGGCGCGAATCTCCCCTGTTATGCCTGGACGGTCAATGATCCTGAAGAGGCAATCCGTCTCGCCCAGATCGGGGTTCAGGGGATCACGACCGACCGCCCGGAGCTTCTTCGCAGCGAAGGGATCGGCGAGATTTCCCCCGAAGGCTGACGGCGGAGGCCTCGTGAAATCAGGCCGGATATTGGGAGAAACTGTTAATGGTGGCAGGATTCTGTCGCTGAAAGACTCCGCTCCCACGACGAATTCTACGGGGGCGGGCGGCCGTTATTGGCGGTCTGCATGAGCTTTGCGTTGAACCTGTGTCCCGCTGGTGCGTGAACCATTCGCAAAATTGATGGTCCCGTGACAGATGTTCTCGGGGGAGAAAGTTCATAATATTGAGGGGCGGATCTTTGGGTGATCTTTCCTTTTCAATGAACCTCTGCAGATTTCTCCAGGAGCGACAGCTCTCGCATGACCTCACCATTACGAATCGGGCTGATTGGACTGGGCACTGTCGGCAGCGGTGTCGCGAAGATTCTTGTGAATCATCCGGAACGGACCGCGAATCGAGCAACCCGGCCCATCGAAATTCGTCGCGTTGCTGTTCGCAGGCGCGACCCTGAACGGGAAGCGAGCCTGCCCGGCGTTGAGTTCACGACTGATCCGATGGCTGTCGCCCGCGCGGAAGATATTGACGTCGTAGTAGAACTGATCGGCGGATTGAACCCTGCCCGCGAGATTGTTTCCGCAGCCCTTGAGAGTGGGAAGGACATCGTTACCGCGAACAAGGCGTTGCTCTGCACCTACGGGCATGAGCTGTTCGCACAGGCACGCAAGCTGAAGCGTTCGATCTCATTTGAAGCTGCGGTCGCGGGCGGATGTCCGATCATTGCTGCCATCGGACAGGCGATGACCGGGAATCAGATCACTTCGCTGGAAGCGATCGTAAATGGCACCAGCAATTTCATTCTGACCCAGATGTTCGATGAAAATGCGTCTTATGAAGATGCGGTCGCACTGGCGCAGAAGCTGGGGTACGCCGAAGCGGATCCTTCCATGGACGTCAAAGGAACCGACGCTGCCCAGAAGCTGGGGCTGCTGGCTCAGCTGGCGTTCGGACGCCGTGTGACTCCCGATGAATTTCCGGTGCAGGGGATTGATGAACTCAGCCTGATGGACCTGAAGTTTGCGGATGAACTCGGATATGCCATCAAGCTGCTCGCGACCGCGAAACTAGTGGGCGAGTGTCTGGAGATGCATACGCAGCCGACATTGATCCGGCATGCCCGCCCGCTGGCCCAGGTCAGTGGCCCTTACAACATGATTGAACTGACCGGCGATGCGGTGGGCAAAACATGGTTCTCCGCGATGGGAGCCGGGCAGATGGCTACGGCATCGGCAGTGGTCTCGGATCTGGTGGATGTGGCTGTGGGTCGCGCCCGCATGAACTTTCAGCAGCTCAATCTCTGGAACGAGTCCGGAACGTTTCCGCTGCAGAAGGCGGAAGACATTCAGCGTCGGTACTACATGAGATTTCTGGTGCAGGACAAGCCGCGTGTGATTGCTGAGATCGCCGACGTTCTGGGACGGAACGGAATCAGTCTGGCGTCCGTGATTCAGAAAGAGGCGGACGACCCCAGCGACTCGGCGGAGTTTCCGATCGTTCCGTTGGTGTTCATGACCCATCGGACCCGGGAGGGGTCGGTTCGTGCGGCGAGGCGGGAACTGGATCAGCTGCCGTCCGTGCGTGGGCCGTGGTTGTGCCTGCCGGTCAGCGACTGAACAATCGTCAAGGTGAAAAAGCGTTGCAATTCGGGTTTGTCCGGACATTCCGTGCGTGATTTGGTTTTTGGGGAATAAATGGGTCTCCTGGCAGATCAGTCTGGTGAGAGCACGTCTATGGAACATGCAGCATGCCGGGAAATGGTTCGGCAGCTGGTACGCGACGATTATCAGATCGTGTACCGCTTTGCCTATCGGCTGTCCGGGTCGCACGCGGATGCGGAGGACCTGACGCAGCAGACGTTTCTTCAGGCATGCCGGAAACTGGATCAGCTGCGTTCTCAGGAGCGGGCACGACCGTGGCTGTTCACGATTGTGCGGAACTGTTACCTGAAATCGCGGCAGAAACAGAAACTCTGGGAGCTGCCCGGAGACGAGGCGGACTGGGTCGGCGAATCGCGTTCGGCCTGGCCGGAAGAGTTTGATGAAGAGCAGTTGCAGCTGGCATTGCGGGAGATGCCCGAGTCGTTTCGCACACCGGTTCTGCTCTATTACTTTGAAGAACTGAGTTACAAAGAAATCTCCAGCGTGCTGGAGGTTCCGATCGGGACAGTGATGAGCCGGCTGGCGCGCGGCAAGGAATTATTGAGATCCCGATTGATGGAGAAAACAGCGGCGATGGCTGCTGTCAGAGTCTCCTGAACCCGACCCCACGACTGCGATTGCAAGCATGGATTGCCGGACGGCCCGACATCTTCTGGATTGCCTGCACGACGGAGAGTCCATTCCGGTCGGGAAGACTCAAGCTGAAATCCTCCGGAACCGCGAGCTGGCGGATCATCTCGAACATTGCTGCGACTGCCAGCATGTGCTTGAGGAATGGCGACACTTCGACCGCCGCATGTATTCGATGCTGATGTCTTCACCGGTCCCTCCGGCCCTGGAGGATCGACTGCTCGCAGCTGTCGATGCACAGACTGCTCCCAGCGTGGCTCAAACCCCTGCTCGTCGCTCACGCCTGCGCGGGAATCGTCGATCGGTTTCCGCTGCCGTCATGGCGATGATGCTGCTGGCAGCCGGTGTCTGGTGGATGCGTCCGGTTCAGGAAGAAACGCTGAACTACTCCGGTGCGGGCGAACTTCTCGTCTCGCGCTTCCTCAAGTCGAACACCGACTGGAAGGATCTGGACCAGTTCGACGGTAGTTTCGACCTCGGGAATTTCCGTAGCGATCTGGAACGGTTCGACCTCTCGCCTGCTCGTGGAATTGATCTGGGGGGAGGCCGCGGGCAGGATGCTGCTGTGTTTGAATTCGGACTCAAGAGCTGGGGAGGAATTCTGACGGTTCTTCCCTCCCAGCATTTCACCGGCGTTCCTGATGCGACCAACCCCAGCGTGCAGCCAGGGCAATCCATCCTGCAATGGCGATCCTCCGACGGCAAGCTGACCTACATCTGTTTTGTCCGAAAGGGTTCCGCAGCAGCGTTAGCCCGGGAACTGTTTGGACTGTTTACGTAAGCAGTTGACCGTCGATTCGCACTTTGGTGCAGCTGCCTTCGAACAGGTGTTCTTCCGGTCGACCGATTCCATTCTTCGTCAACGGAATGATGCACAGATTGGCTTTTTGACCCGGCGTCAGCGTTCCATGTTCTCTCCAACCGAGGGCTTGGGCGGCGTTCTTCGTGGAGAGAGCGAGGATCTGCGAGGCTGGCAGGTCAGGTGCCTGAGATTGCAGCCAGCGCAGTTCTTCCCAGATGCTGAGATCGGGGTTCGAGGCCCGGCTGTCGGTTCCCAGTGTCACGTTGATCCCGCTGGCGATCATCTTTCGCCATGGATGAACTTCCGACTGCATCGCCCGGTGAGTGCGAGGGCAGTACACGACTGACATCTGGGGATGCGAAGCAATGAACGCGATCTCTTCTTCATCAAGCAGATTGCCGTGCACGACCAGTGCGCGGGGAGCGCGGGCGAGTTCCTTCAGGTAATCCAGTGGTCGCGAGCCGGGCGGAATCATTCCCGGTTGCCACAGCCCCATCTGAGTGAACAGCTCCACCAGCGGGCCAGTGCCTGACTTCAACAGCTCTATTTCCGCAGGAGATTCTGCCAGATGCATCGACAATGGAACTTTTCGGGTGGCCGCCAGCTCACATAGTCCCCGGAACAGTTGTGGATGAAGAGAGTAGGGGGCATGCGGGCTGAGTCCAACATCGTTAAAGCGGTGCTGTTCCGCTCGACGCAGAAACATCTCAGCGACTTCAAGTTGGGCGGCGACACCTTCGGGGCGAAGTCCCAGAATCTCGCGGAAGACCAGCATGCGCGGAACGACTTCTCGGTGACTCTGATCAAACAGCCAGTCTGATGTCGCTGTCTCAGCCAGTCCGGTGACACCAAGCTCGACCGATTCGCGCAGGCCTTGGTGGATCGCCAGCAGCGGATCGGCAGCCTGTCCCCGCCGGTTCGAAATCACTCCACGAATCCAGTTCGCAAAGTGATTCCGTGGCTCGATTGGCGATTGCAGGTGGCTGAACTCAAGATGCGTGTGCGCATTGATCAATCCGGGGATGATCGCCACGTCACCCAGGTCGGTCGCACTTGCAGCGGAGTTTTCTTCGACCGCAGCAATGTGTTCACCCGCTAGCGTGATAACAGCATCACGCAGCGGAGGACCATCACCGGGAAAGAGCCAGCGTGCCCGCAAACGGATCACTGAGCGGACTCCGGTTCTGCGGGTTCCGGATCGGTGTTCACCGTCTGCTGCGGTCGCAGCTGCAGCCGTTCATTGTGAGTGCGGATCTCGATCGACTGCTGTTCGGGATCGATATGCAGATAGGAAAATCCGCCCGATTCGCTCGGTCGTTCCCAGTCGATCAGCTGCTGGCCGGTCGCTTTATCGAGTCCGAGGACGCGGATCTGGTGATAATAAAACTCCGACTTGTGCTCCTGCCGGTCGCCGACGAGCAGCAGCAGCGGACTGTCCGAGAAATCCTGTACGGGAACATGCAGTGGCCAGCGGCGTTTCGTCTGCAAGGCCTGCACAATCTTCTGCTGAACGATCGGTTCTCCTTCCCCCGCGGTGGGAGTGATGTAGGGGGTGTCGTAAGTCCATAGGGTGTTCCCCTTCCGGTCGAACGTCAGGATTTTACCGGCAAAGCGAATTGCGGGAATGTTCACGTACAGTGGCTGTGAATCGCCGCTGTCGATGAAGAGATAGAATCGCTGTTCGTCCGAAATGACAGAGACGTTGAGCTGGTTCTCCTGACCGGGAGCGGGGATCTTTCCCATCTCAACTTTGGTGCCGCTGCGCAGGTCGATGTATGCCAGATTCGTCCGCGAGGAAAGAACGAGGAGGGATTGCGCGTCCGGCAGTCCCAGCAGTGAATCCTGCAGGATATCGACCGTCCAGGTGACATCTCCCGTCGGAGTGATCCTCTGAAGTTCGTAGACGGCAGTATCGCCTGACCGTTTCGCGTTGCGACTCAGGCAGATCAGATCCTGATCCAGCGTGGTGACAGTCCGCGAAACAAGATCCTGCTTCTCGCGGACTTTGCGAGGCTGTCCATTGATGACGCTGCGGATGCTCCGGCCCGAACGGGTGGACGTGATGAACCATTCCGTTCCCAGTTCCTGGGCCATGCCGCGGTCGGAGGTCGCATGCTCGCGCCACAGTTCTTCGCCGGAGAGAGGATCCAGGGCGATCCAGTCTTTGCAGTGCAGCAACAACGCGCGGGGACTGGCGGCCAGAAGATAGCCGGTCTGATTCCGGTTCGCGTGGAACTGGCGGGTGGCATTGAACTGATGGATCGGCTGCATGGTGAAATTGAGATTCGGATGGACCAGCGAGATGCGTGTCAGCGCCAGTCCGTGCAGGTCCGAATTCCAGGTCCAGAGCATCTTCTGATCTGGCCATGCGAGGGCGTGCAGCACTCCCCGGTGCATCACCAGAATCATCGAGTTCAGCAGACGGCTGCCGACGCTGGGATTGTGTTCGAGTGCGGGATCGCTGCGGAGAGGGAGTGAGGCCAGGAACGTTCCGGTCCGCCGATCTTCCACGCGAATCCGCACAGCTTCATGTTCCTGCTCCAGACGCAGCCCGGAGAGAGCTCGCATTCCCGATCCCGTCATCGGGATTGTGTTCGTGTCTCTCTCGTTGCGCGAGATTCCAATCCGTTCCAGGGTCCACGGACCTTCCCACCGGCCGGCCCCTTCCGACTGGGCAGCGAGACCTTTTCGCGAGGCCTCGATCCCCGAAGCTGCGACTTCTGCTGAGGTGGTGCCCTCCTGCAGTGGAACAGCAGGGAGCTTTTCAAGGCGCTGCCATGTTTCCAGTGCATCCTGATGCCAGCCGAGTCGATTGAGTTCATTTCCCAGCCGGACCAGGGCCTGGGGGCGCAGTGCCTGATTCTCTGCGTCCGTCACCCGAATCAGGCGGAGCATTCCCGAGGCAATTGAATCGTTTTGAAGATCGAGATCGGCCAGATCGAGTTCCAGCAAAAGCCCCGAAACATCGAACGCCAATGCTCGAGCCCAGCGGTCCTTCACAACGGGATCCGTTCCCAGCGAAGTGATCTTCAGTTGTACGAGCCGTTGAAACTCCTGCCGCTGCGCCTCGTCTGCATGGGCCTCGTAGAGTTGCTGCAGGCGGCCTCCGATCCAGCTGTCGATGCGCACCTCGCGGGTCTCGTCGATCACTCGTTCGTCAAGCGGAGACTGATCGAGAATGTCCAGATAGGCCTGAACGGCTCCTGCGAAATCCTCACTCTCCCGGAGGAAATCCGCCTCCATCCGGGCCGATTCCCGTTTCTGTTCAGGAGACTCGGCGAGTGCATTGAGTTCGGATAAGAGCTGGCGTGCGTTCGCCGGACGGGTCTTCAGTTGCTGCCTCAGAGCCTCGCGCTGAGTCTCCTTGATCTCCTTTTTGAGGTCTGGCGGGACCCCGCCTGCTGCGAGTGCTTCTCGAAGTCGAGCCTGCACCTCGTCGAACTTGGAAGAGGTCAGTAGAAACTTTGCTTCCCGGAGCTTTGTGTTCGCGAGCAGTTCCGGGTTTGCTTCCAGCTTCGGTTCCGGGTTGCTGGAGGAGAAGACCAGAGCCGAGTCGTACGAGGTGACGATCAGATGCCCTTGATGCAGGTTCAGGTTCCCCAGGTCATGCTCCACCGCGACCATGACGGTCTTCTCGACTCCCGCCGACTTCAGGTTGATTTTCAACAGCCGGCTTTTGGCAACGGGGAGCAGGAAGGAGTCGTTGACAATGATTCCGCGACCGGTCGGGCGTTGGGGCAGTGCAACCGTCCAGAGAACGTCTCCCCGGTTCTCGAGACTTCTCCCGATGACGGACGTTGTACCGACAACGATCGCCTGTCCGTTCCAGACTCCGGCCAGATACAGACCGACTCCACCTGATCGTTCTGCCTTGGTCTGCTCCCAGAGGATTTTTCCGGTCTGCAGGTCGATGCAGTACAGCATCGGCTGTGACATTCCAAATTCATCAGGAACTTCCGGCGGCGTCACCAGCACCTTGTCGCCCGCGACCAGAGTCATGACCGCCTGCCAGCGGCGGTTTAATTCCTGCAGCGGCTGCCCGGAGTATCCCCCCCGGAACTGCTGATGGTGTTCCATCCGAGGGGCGAAGCGACAGGTCCACTTGAGACGATGGGTGGCACGGTCAACTGCAATCAGCCATCCGCATGTTGTCGGGCACAGAATTGTTCCGTCCGCCAGGACCGGCTGGCAGGCGTAATGAGTGCGTACCAGATCCTCCTTGATGGGACGGCCCGGTGCAGCCAGCGGCTGACTCCAGAGTTCCTCGCCCGTGCGAGCTGAAAGACAGAACAGCGAGACTTCCCCCTGTCGCTCGCCGATGACGAAAAGTTCATTGCCGTCCGGAATCGGAGCACTGAAGAACCGGGTCCCTGCCAGAGGGCGCGAGAACTCATCTTCAATCTTGGTTCCGCCCACCTTCCATCGGATCCACCCGGTTTGAAGGTCGTATGCGGTCAGTTCATTCGTTTCCCAGGGAGCACTCCTTCCCCCTTCGTCCATCTGCATCTGCCACATATGCATCGGGGAACTCAGTGACGCTTTCCCGCTCGACTCCACAGCGTATAGCCGTCGACCGTCACTGCTCAGATTTCCATAGACCTCATCGCGATACAGCAGGCTCGTCAGTGCCTGATGTTCGACCGTGGAATCGTCGGAGTAGCGGTAGATCTCAGCTTCGTATCCGTCAGTTTCGCTGGAGAGGGTCAGCAGCTCTTCCGGACTCTGATTCATCCGGTGTTCCCAGAGGATTTCTCCGGTGGAGAGATCCCGCACCTGCAGGCTGCGTAATGTTCGCAGGGCTAGCTTTCCGTCAACCGACAGGGAGAACAGGGTTGGCAAGAGCGCTCGTCCCTGCTCCTGAAGTTCGGCTGAAAGGCGGTCGATCTGCGTGCGGACACCGTACCGTTCGATCAGGGATTCGGACCAGACGGGGAGTGGAGAAGGAGTTGGATCCTCGGGGCTGGTTTCCGCGCCCCCCAGTTGCACCATCGCCCCCGCACTCCTGCCTGTACTGGATGCCGGGATAATGATGCGGTCGAGTTCTTTCTGAATCTCCTCTGCGTTCGGAAAGGTGCTGACCAGCTCGCGGGCTTCGGTCGTTCGACCTGCCCGTGCCAGATTCCTCGCTGCTGCGAGACGCATTTCTGCTGAATCCGTTTCGCTCGCGCCTGGCAGCAGTCGCAACCAGGCTGACGCTGCCTGACCGAACTCCGCCTGATCTTCCCAGCGACGGGCCAGTAGCTGCAGGGCAGCCCGGCCGGGAGATGTATGAAAATAGTGTGTCGACACCTTCACCAGCAGCAGGTCATCCTGTTCAGCGACAGCAGCGTCGAACAGCTGTTGGGCCACTGTGGAATATCGACTCGCATAACTCCGCTGTCCTTCAGGCGGCAATCCCGCAATGAGGTCATCGACCTGAGTCTGCAGGGAGTGAAAGTCGCGGGCGTCATCAATGGAAAAGCCATCCGACGGGAGGTCGAGAAGAAACTGCAGGACTTCGACGGCGTCATGCCAGCGCTGCTTGGCGATCAGTTCATTGGCCTGTTGCAGACGGCGATTGTCTTCCGCCCGCTGGATCGGTCGAATGTCGAACTGATCCCGGGCGGTCTTCTGATTTTTCAGATCCTCGCCCCCTTCGCGAATTCCCCGGTCGAGCTGACGAAAGAGTTCGCCCAGCTGGTTCTTTCGCTTGCCTTGCTCCTGAGCGGACGCCTGCAGGCCGGAGCAGATCAAAACGGCGATGAGCGCAACTCGCAGGGCCGAAGGAAGAGTGATGACATACGACAGCCTGAATTGGTGTGACGGCATGAAATCAACTCGCTCAGAAGCCCGACTGACCCGAGGCCGTCAGCGAACAACTGACCCGGTTGTTCTGTCTCAGCCTGCGGTTGAACTCGACGCGGACGCAGAAGGACCCGCTGGCCATATTCTCGCTTGGCGGAGAGATTCCGTCAAAGTGGAGCGACAGAATCGGAAAGAAAACTTGTGAAACTTTTTCGCCCGGCAACAGCAGGAAAAGCAGCGGTCAGGCTTCGGGAGGATCCAGACCCCGTTCCCTGCGGACCGCTTTGACTTCGCGATACACCAGATCCACGACTGCCGAATTCCGGCGGATCATCTGGGATTCCAGGACGCTCACGAAGATGTTTGCCAGGATCGTGCAGATTGCCAGTCCAAAGTGAATGAGGTGAGCTGAGGGCATCTGCATGTTCGAAGCTGGATCGGAGATGGCCCCGAATGCGCCGGTGACAATCAACATCAGCATGCAGAGCACCATGCCCGGAATGACCCGGTACTTCAGGCGGATATTTTCTGTCCGGGCGGCCCCTTCGAATCGATAGGCGGCACAAGTTTCTTCAATCCAGCGACCCGTTCCCATGAAGTAGGTAAGCACGATGGCATGGACCAGCAGGGCCAGCATGACCGACCCCAGAGCGACGAGAAAGTGGCTGGAAACCTGCTGACGCGCCGCTTCCGCGAGCGAGCCGGGGTCGGAGATCCGCCATCCGAGCCAGAACGTGAGAAGCAGGCCGGCGTTACTGGCTGTGGCAAGGACGAGGAAGATCTGATTCACAGCCTGCCTTCAATTGCTGATGAAAACATCCGTTCGACTGGTCACCGGAAATTCACCGGGCTGCCCGCCATCATTCCGCAGATGCGGAACAGGAGACCCCGCCATCCGGGTCAAACTCGATTCGCAAGACCACGGGGCAACAGCAAACTGGACAGTCCTCGACATACTCCTGCTGTTCCCCCTGAGTGATATCGACCGGAATAACGATCTCTTCACCGCAGCTGGGGCAGATGTACCGGGCTTCTTCATCCATGGAAATCGCTCCAATGATTCTCGGTCATGTTAGAGATTTCCGAAGAGATCGGGAATCTCGCCGCTCTATGCAGCTGGCGCATGGCAGGCTCAAACTCCCGCGAGTTTGAGAACCGCTTTCCACTCGGCGGGGGTGACAGGCTGAATCGAAAGTCTTGAGCCTTTCTTCAGGACCATCATGTCGGCGAGCTCAGGGGTTTCCTTCAATTGATCCCGGGTGACCGGGTGGGGGAACTTTTGCAGGAGCTTCACGTCGACCATAAACCAGGTCGGCTCATCCGGGCGACTTTTCGCGTCGTAATGTTTCTCGGATTTGTCGAAGGCGGTATGGTCGGGATAACCCTTTTTGACGACTTCGCATGTCCCGGCAATGACCAGCGGATCGCAGTTGCTGTGATAGAACAACACCTGATCGCCCGGTTGGATCTCATCCCGGAGCATGTTGCGGGCCTGATAGTTTCTCACGCCGTCCCAGAATGTGGTCTGGGCTTTCTCGCGGGCGAGATGATCAATGGAATAACAGTCGGCTTCGCTTTTGAAGAGCCAGTATTTTCTCTCTGAAGAAGACTTGGACTTGGCCATAAATGAGGAGAACTCCGAACAGCAAGGTGCCGTGTCAGGAAAATGTTAGAAAAGCAGGATGATGAAGATCTCCGTCTTCAATTTCCGGGCACTGTAGCCGATGTGTGAGAGGTGCGTCGAGCGGGGTAAACTCGAACGGCAGGGACAGTTTTATGACGGCAAGATTAACGCAACACCTGTCCCGGTCTGTCTTTGACGAATTTCAGTGAGAACTGATCAGAGTTCAAGTCAGATCTTGTCCGATCGTAAAAGATCCCCTATTCTCGCTGAGAGCAGGAATTCGAAAGAATCCCTCGACCGGGCATTCCACTACACTAGTTCAATTCCGGTCCCGGCATATGACGGAAGCGGATTTTCGAAGGAGCGAAGCTGTGCCTTTTCGCAGCAAGATTTCTCGGGTCGCCTGCGCGGCCTCTGTCGTCCTCGGATTGGCCATCAGCAGCAATGGAGCCGATCCCGTCGCCGACAAGTACGAGCCGGCAGCTGCCCGTGTTGCTGTGGGAATGGGAAGCGCCCAGAACGTTCTGGATTCGCTGGAATATATGGTCGTCAAGCTGGCGAACAAGAAGAAGTCCTGGGATGACAACATCTTCCCGAACCTGGACATCTTCCTCATCGGGGTGTCGAACGAAGATCCAATCCGCTTTGATCTCGTCTTTGATCCTGTCCATGGCTACCAGACGCAAGCCATGGTTCCGACTGCCAATTTGAAGGACTTCCGCGAGAACAACCTCGATCCGATCGGGATTGTGACGACTCAGGACAAGAGCGACAAAAACTTGTACAAAGTCACGGGTGGCGTGTACGAAGGCTGGATGCGGTATCTCCCCAAGCCGGCTCCGTACTCTGTGTTCTTCGCACAGAAAGAAGGCATTCCGGCCAACATGCCTCATCCGGAATCGATTCATAAAGAATTCGCCGAACAGGGACTGCTCGGGTTCCTTTCGATGGAGAATCAGGCTGCCGGCAAGGAAAACCGCGTCGCTTCGTTCAAAGCATTTCGTGTCACCTCCGACGAGAAGTTCAAGAAGCTGAGCACCGAAACCCGTGATCAGTTCGAATTCCGCAAAGCACTGCGCGACGAAACGATGGCGATCCTCGAGCAGTGGCTCGTGGAGATCCAGAAAGTTTCCCTCACTGCCAAGGTCGATCAGGCCAAGGGGAGCTTCCCGGTCGCCCTTGATCTGGCTGCTCTACCCGACACAGCACTGACCCGCGATATCAAAACGGCCACACAGATTCCCAGCCTGTTCGCTGCGGTTGATGCCCCGAAGAACAACATTTTCACCGTCCGCGTCAACATTCCGAAAAATGCCGAACGTCTCGCGGGAATGCGCAAGGTCTATGAACTGGGCCGCCCGGTGGTGAAAGAGCGGATCGACAACAACACCAAAGCGAATGCCGGTGAAAAGGTTGCTCTGAACGAAATTGCTTCCACGCTTCTGGATGTGCTGACGGAAAACCTGGATACCCAGAAGAACGTCAACGGCATGATCGACGTCTGGCCCGCCAACGGTAAGCACACGATCCTGATGGCCGTCGCTGCCACCGGTGAAGAGAAGTTCAACGAGATGATTTCGAAGATCTCCTCTGCCCGTGAAGGGTGGACGGTGGCGATGAACGCCGACAAGGTGGGGGACACCGCTATCCACAGGGTCACCTTCGGCAAGAACCCGCCGAAGTCCTTCATCGACTTCTACGGTCCTTCCAACGAAGCGTGGCTCGGTGTGAACTCCAAGAGCGTCTGGCTCTCCGGGGGAGAAGACTCTCTGGCAGCTCTCAAGGCCGCCCTTGCGAAAGTCGATGCCGACAAGTCTCCGGCTGCGGATGGCGTGCTGGTTGTCGCGGAGATGAACGCCCGGCCGGTGATTCAGAACATTGACGCCATTCAGAACGATCCGGAACTTGAAATCCTCAAGCAGATCAATCCCCGCGGTCGCCGACAGGAACGGCTGAAGGAAGGGAAAGCCGAGGAAGAGAAGAAGGCTGATGAACAGAAGCCCGGCCAGCGAGCCGCCGGAAACCTGGCGAACTTCATCTGGATTCCATCCGCTGTCGCAGCTCTGGAAGGACAGCAGGACCGCATGGCTCTGTCGTTGAAGATTGATGACAAAGGCCATGTGGTCGGTACCAGCGACGCTCAGGTCGGGATCCTTAAAGCCCTGGGAGCGGTCATTGCCAAGTTCTCGGACGAGAACCTGAAGTAGTCCCTGCCAGAATGATGAAAATTAAAGAGCCTCCGGTGTTTGCCGGAGGCTCTTTTTGTTTGCGGGGCTGGTTGCCGCACTCGGAGAGTGCGGCGTACGTACCTCGCACTCTCCGAGTGCGAGAATCGGCGTGACTTCGGCCAAAGACCGAGAGAATCGCTGACCCCTCCGGATCACACAACGCCTGACGGATCACAAATCCAGATCGTCCACTTCCGCAGCTTCATCCATGATGATGCGGTATCGCTCGGCAGGATCCTTTCCGAGCAGCTGCGCGAACGTCGCGTCGGCATTCACAAAGCTGTCGATATCAACCCGCAGCAGCGTACGGGTCGCAGGGTCGAGCGTTGTTTCCTTCAGCTGGGACGCATTCATTTCCCCCAGACCTTTGAATCGCTGAACATCGAAGTTTCGATTGGCTGGGAGCTTCGCGAGGATCTCTTCTTTGTCAGCATCGTCACGCGCGTAATAGCGTTCCTTGCCGACTTCGATCTTGTACAGCGGTGGCTGAGCCAGATAGAGCTTTCCCGTCTGGATCAGGTCCTGCATGTGCCTGAAGAAGAATGTCAGCAGGAGTGTGCTGATGTGGTATCCATCGCTGTCGGCATCCATCAGCAGGATGATCCGGTGATACCGCAGCTTATGAGGATCGAAGTGAGCACCGATCCCCGTACCCAGCGACTCCACCAGGTCCTTGACTTCCTGATTCTGCAGGATCTTCCCGAGAGCCAGGGCTTCCGTGTTCAGGATTTTTCCTTTGAGCGGCAGCACCGCCTGCACACGTGAATCCCGGCCGCTGGCTGCGGTTCCACCGGCCGACTGACCTTCCACGATGAACAGTTCGCATTCTTCCGGATTGGTGGAGCGACAGTCGAGCAGCTTACCGGGGAGATTGCTCCTTCTGGTTCCGGCAGTCTTGCGACGCACTTCCTTGACCGCTTCGCGGCTGGCCTCCCGGGCCCGTGCAGCCAGAATGATTCGACCGATGACCGCGTCAGCCACGGTGCGATTGCTGTTGAGCCAGCTTTCGAGGGCAATGCGGGTCATGCTGTCGACCATGGCCGTCATCTCGGGATTGTTGAGACGGTCCTTGGTCTGCCCCTGAAACATGGGGTCGTTGTGGAAGACCGAAATGATTCCGACCAACCCCTCGCGGATATCGTCCGGGGTGATCGTCAGTCCTTTGGTCTTGATGTCATGGACATCCATGAAGTTCTTGACCGCTTTGGAAATGCCGGACCGGAAACCCGATTCGTGCGTTCCCCCGCCTCGTGTGCGAATGCCGTTGACGTAGCTGCGGATGTGTTCATCGGTCGATTCTGTCCAGCGGAGCACCATCTCGACGCGGATCTTTCCTTCATCCTTGTCGGTCGCGAAGGTGGACTCGTGAATCGGCTTGCGCTTGTCCTCGGCAATGATCTTTTCGAGGTATGCGGCGATTCCCTCGGGATGATGCAGCTCGAACTTTTCGTTCTTGGTCTCGTCGACGAAGGTGATTTTCAGCCCGCCGTGGACGTAAGAGATATCTTCGAGATGCTGGCGGATGGTGTCAGCGTGATACTGCACACGACGAAAGATCTCGTCGTCAGGGCGAAAGAAGATGGAAGTCCCGTGGCCGCGGAACGGACGGACCTGTTCGACCTTTGTTGTGGCGCGGCCCCGTTTGAAGCGTTGCCGCCATTCGTAACCGTCGCGGCGAACCGTGGCGATCAGCGTTTCGGAGAGAGCGTTCACTGCGGATGAACCGATCCCGTGCAGTCCCCCGCTGCGCATGTAGTTCTTTTCGGAGAACTTTCCCCCGGCGTACAGCGTGGTGAGGATCACTTCCAGCGCCGACTTCCCTGTTTTCTTGTGGATGTCGACAGGGATGCCGCGGCCGTTGTCGTCGACGGTGATCGAGCAGGCATCCTTATGGAGCGTCACTCCAATTTCGTTGGCGTGACCGGCCAGATATTCGTCCACGGAGTTGTCGACAATTTCCCAGATCAGGTGGTGCAGTCCGCGCGAGTCGACACCGCCAATGTACATGGACGGTCGTTTTCGGACATGTTCCAGCCCTTCCAGGACTTCGATGTCATCAGCGACGTAACTGGATGTGCTTTTGGCAGAGGCGGCCATGTTCTTCCCTGAAAATGGAAATTGGCGAGAGACTCTCGCTGCACTGGTTGTTCCCGGAAACGTCTCCGTGTCTCAAAACAACGTTCGCTGAGACGACGGTGGCTTCTCCGAGAGAAGTTCATCGGCGATCTCTGCGGACAACACCATCTCTTCTGAAGGGGACGGACGCAAGAGTGAGAGAAGGTGGTCGACAGGTTGATCCGGATCGAGCCATTCATGGAAAAGTTCTGATGGGAGAATGACAGGCATTCGGTCGTGGACCCCCGCCATCGCGGAATTTCCGGTCGTTGTGATGATGGTGCAGCTGCGGATCTCCTGATCTTCGGAGCCTTTCCAGCTGTCCCAGAGTCCGGCGAACGCCAGGACGGGCTGGTTTCGCACACCGATCCAGATGGGCTGCTTCTTCTTCTGTCCGGGGATCGCTTTCCATTCGAAAAATCCGCTGGCGGGGATCAGACAGCGTTTCGGTTTGAGCGGCGCCCGAAACGCCGGTTTGGTAGCGATCGTCTCACTTCGGGCGTTGATCAGCGGCGGACCGCTCCCGGGGGTTTTGGACCAGGATGGAATCAGTCCCCACCGGAATTCCTCACAGACACGAGCTTCGCTTTCCGGATCAAGGATCACTGCCGGAACAGGTTGCGTCGGATAGATGTTGGGCCGTGGAGAGACGTCCATCGAACGCAGCAGGCTGAAGACTTCCATGAGATCGTTGGTGCTGGCCTGCAGGTTGTAGCGTCCACACATCGTCGTCTCGTTTCTTGAGTGAAAGTTGAAAAGTTCCGGTGAAAACGACAATTACGATCAATCTGGCGATTTGGCTGCTTGTGCTTCAAGAGGACATGAAGTTTCTGCCGATGAAACTGTGAACGCAAGGATGCGGATTTTCAGGGCGGGTTCATCAGAATGCCTTTGAGGATCACGGAGGATTGACCATGAGACCACGATTGCGACTGTTCACAGGCAACCAGGAGGACGACCTGGCTGAAGTTCCCCAGATGACAATTTCATTTGGCGAACTCATGGGCATCCTGGATGAAGCGTCGAGAACACATCGAACCTGGCTGCGTGATTTTTCCGAAGACGGTGTGCAGGTTCCCGAAGATCTCTACGAAGTTCTGACCGAATATACACGAATTCGTCCGGGCGCCTGACTTCAGCCCGAAAACCGTTTCTTCTCTCAAAGCCGATTGAGAATCCGCCAGACAGGATTGGGGCGAGGTTCAGATCCATCAGGGAAATCCCTGCCTCAGTCCGACTGGCGAAGGACTCTCGACCTTCCGTTTTGCTCCTCTCTCGGTCGAGCAGCAGACGACTGCTCCCGGCTCTCTCGCCCTGACCGCTCTGGCAGTCACGTACCTGCTACATTCGCCCTGCGATTCATTCGATGCGTCGTGCGCAGGTTTCTTCCGCGGATTCGTGGAAGTGAACTACTGGATTCTGTCCGGCCAGACACTTAAATTGTGCAGCTGGAATCTCCACTCGCATACTGAATTGAAGGAACTGTTGATCATGGGAGCTGAAGCTCGACTCGCGGAACTGAAACTCGAACTTCCTCCCATTCCGAAGCCGGGCGGGATTTATAAGCCGGTCGTTCAGGTCGGCAGCCTGCTGTACTTCTCCGGCCACGGACCGTTGCGGACTGACAAGACGCTCATTACAGGCAAGGTCGGCCTGGATCTGACGGAAACAGAAGCCAAGGAAGCCGCACGCGTGACCGGCCTGACGATTCTGGCGACGATCCGGCAACACCTCGGCAGCCTCGACCGCGTTGTCCGGACAATCAAGCTGCTCGGGATGGTCAATGCCGTTCCGGACTTCCAGAATCATCCCGCCGTCATCAACGGCTGCAGCGAACTGTTCCGGGAACTCTGGGGCGAAGACGGTGTCGGCACCCGGAGTGCTGTCGGCCTGGGCTCACTTCCCGGGAATATCGCCATTGAAATCGAAGGAATTTTCGAGATCCGCGACTAGACCAGTTTGGTCTATCGTGTGCAGGCGATTCAGGGTTTTCACTGCATGAAAGTCCATGTTATCGCCTGCGGAGCACTGAATGTCGTGTCGAAAAATGCTTACGTGGATCTGGGATCACCACGGAGACACCGGGGCACGGAGGAAGTTGAACCGCGAATCGCGCGAATGCGGCGAATGAGGAGAAGGATCTACATCAGCACTTGATACAACTCTGAAGCACGAGAACGTCCTCGCAGAGGAAATTCGCAGTATTCGCCTGATTCGCGGTTGACTCCTCCTCCCACCTCCGTGCCTCCGCGTCTCCGTGGTGAACTGAAGCCGTTCACCTGCCGGGAAGTGGTCGAAACTGTTCTGCCCGCGTTTGTCTTGCCGGGAATGACAAATTCGCCCGGAAATCGGCCTTTCGCTTCCTTCGCGCGGAAGTCTCTTTTAAACTGGCGGACCGTGTGCCAGAATTCGTTTCGATCACCGGTCCGACGGGACCGCTTCCGCAGCTATTGACAGTCGGTCATCAATGTCCATTCTCGTAGACAAGTCGACAAAGATCATTACCCAGGGCATCACCGGAAAAGCGGGTTTGTTTCACTCGCAAAAATGCCGGGAATACGCTGCCGAGTTCCGACCGAACGAAGACGTGCTCGTCGGTGGAGTGACCCCGGGCAAGGGGGGAGAAGTCGTCGACGGCTTCCCGGTCTTCGATTCCGTCTCTGAAGCGATGGAGAAGGCTGGAGCGAACACGTCGCTGATCTTCGTGCCACCTCCGTTCTGTGCCGATGCCATTATGGAAGCGGCCGATGCGGGCATCCGCCTGATCGTCGCGATCACCGAAGGGGTTCCCGTCCTCGACATGGCCAAGGTCAAGCGGTTCCTGGAAACCCGCCCGCAGTCCCGCCTCATCGGGCCGAACTGCCCGGGGATCATCACTCCGGGGATCGCCAAGATCGGGATCATGCCCGGATACATTCACAAGCCGGGAAACGTCGGTCTGATCTCTAAGAGCGGAACGCTGACCTATGAAGCCGCCTGGCAGCTTGGAAACCAAGGGCTGGGCCAGTCGACCGCTGTCGGAATCGGCGGCGATCCGATCATCGGCACCACGTACATTGATCTGCTCGAGATGTTCGAAAAAGATCCGGGGACGGAATCGATCCTCCTGATCGGCGAGATCGGTGGAGATGCAGAAATCCGTGCTGCGGAATACATCCGCGATCATGTGACCAAGCCCGTGGCTGCCTTCATTGCCGGAGCGACAGCTCCTCCAGGCAAGCGGATGGGACATGCCGGCGCCATCATCTCCGGCGGAAGCGGCACGGCAGCAGAGAAGGTTGCAGCCCTGGAAGCAGTCGGTGTTGAAGTCGCCGAGAGCCCTGCCGATATGGGCGAAGCGGTCAAGCGAGCCATTTCGAAACGCAAGTAGTCATCCACAGGGGTTCCTATGCCGGAATACCCTTATCTCGTCAAACCACAGGAACCTGCCATCTTCGTGGAGTTGTATCTCCCGAAGAAGGCGGTGTTTCAGGGGATGCTCTACGACGCCCTGACCGCTGGATTCCGCCTGGAGAAGGTGAAGTCTCACTTCCTCGATGCGGATGAAGTGAAAAGTCGGCAGATCCGCTCGCTGCTGGGCAAAAGCTGGACAGCGATCGACTACACCTCTGCGGACATCGAGCAGTTCCGCCGGGTCTATTTCGGTTATTCACTCTACGATGTGAACGGCGTCTTTCTGAAGTCGTTGGCCCCCGACTCTCCCACCCTAGACGACTCCGATGAGTCCTATCAGGTTGCGGAGGAGACCAGTCAGGTCGTCCGCATGGTCTTCAAGTATTCCTGTGCAGAGGAGCCGACGGTCGCGATCGATTTCCTCATGCTGGCACTGCAGCGGCCACTCTCGGAGATGTCGCAGTTCGCTAATCTGCACCGTGACGAGATCGTCAAACAGGCTGGGAAACATGCCGACCGCGTGTTTGCATTGCTCGAAGACCTGGAACGCTGGCAGATGTACGTCGGACTCTTCGTGTTCGGCTTTCTGATCTACAAGATCTGCGAGGGAATTCTGAATCTGAGCAGCGATTCCAATGCTCAGATTGATCCCGCCGAACTGCTGCAGGACGAAATCTGGGTCACCTCCTCGTGGAGCATGAGCATGAACGTCGTCGACTGGGTGAGCCGCGACCGTTCGAGTTGAAGTGGGTTCGGGAGTTTGAAACGCAGAGATCGCCAAGAACGCCGAGAAAATTCTGAGAAAGCGTTTCGAGGCGTTCAGTCGTTCTTCATTCGATCATTCAAGAGTGAAGTCGATCGAAACCTTGATCGTCGACCGAACCTCCTCCCCGTTTCTCTGCGGACTCCGCGAACTCTGCGTTTCAAAATCTTTAATCCACCGCGATCTGCAGCACCTCGCGTCCATGATGGTGCGAGCGGGTCTGAGAGCATAAACTAGTTCCTTTCGCCGAATTTCCGGCTCTGGACTCTCGACCCTGGACTCTCGAACCTCCCATGCCTCGTTACGACGCCAAACGGATTGAAAAGAAGTGGCAAGACTGCTGGGAACAGCAGAATACGTTCGCCACTTCGAACACCCCTCGCTCGGACGCCACCGGGAAGCTATACGTCCTGGACATGTTCCCGTATCCGTCGGGGGCGGGTCTGCATGTCGGTCATCCCGAAGGATACACCGCCACCGACATCATCTGCCGGGCGGGGAGAATGCAGGGGAAACACGTCCTGCACCCGATGGGCTGGGACGCGTTCGGACTCCCGGCTGAACAGCACGCGATCAACACCGGGACGCACCCCCGCGTCACGACCTATGAAAACATCGACAACTTCCGCCGTCAGCTGAAGATGCTCGGGTTCAGCTACGACTGGGATCGCGAACTCTCCACCACTGATGAAGATTACTACCGCTGGACGCAGTGGATCTTCCTGCAGCTGTTCGATACGTGGTTCGATCCGGAAATGGAATGGACGGGAGCCGACGGCAAGACCCGGAAGGGAAAAGGCCGGCCGATCGCGGAGTTGCCGATTCCTCACGAAGTCGAAGTGCACGGCCCGGAAGCGATTCGTGCTTATCAGGATGAACACCGGCTGGCGTATCAGTCCGATGCTCCCGTCAACTGGTGTCCCGCACTGGGAACGGTGCTCGCCAATGAAGAAGTGACCGCCGACGGTAAGAGCGACCGCGGAAATCATCCCGTCGAACGACGCAACCTGCGGCAGTGGATGCTGCGGATCACTTCTTACGCCGAACGATTGATCTCCGAACTGGAAGAACTTGACTGGCCAGAGTCGGTCAAGATCCTGCAGCGGAACTGGATCGGCAAGAGCACCGGTGCGGAAGTGGATTTTTGGGTTGAAGGTTCAGGGTTGAAGGTTGAAGGTAAGGAAACTCCGAAATCGACTTCCTCAACCTTAAACCTTAAACCATCAACCGAGACCTTCGAACACTGGAAGCTCAAGCGTCAGGCAACCGGCTTTCCTCACCAGCCGGAAGCGAACGTGCTGCGGGTTTATACCACCCGTCCGGACACGCTGTACGGGGCGACGTACATGGTCGTCGCTCCCGAGCATCCGTTGATTGACAGCATTGTCACCGAAGAACACAAGGCGGCTGTTGAAGAATACCGACGCAAGTCGTCACTCAAGAGCGATCTGGACCGGACCGACCTGGCGAAAGAAAAAACCGGTGTTTTCACCGGGGCCTATGCCATTAATCCGGTCAACGCTGCCCGCATTCCGATCTGGATCGCGGACTACGTCCTCATCAGCTACGGCACGGGCGCGATCATGGCGGTCCCGGCACATGATGAACGGGACTGGGAATTCGCGAAGCAGTTTGATTTGCCGATTAGAAACGTAATTACAAGCCACCCATCATTGGGGGCCCCCTTTGAAGATCTGCGAAATCGGCTCCTGAACAGCAAGACGTACAGTCATGTCCTGCGAATTGCGACGCCGGAGATTAATGAAGAAGTCGCCAAGGCGCAAGAAGTATTGAAAACATTTACACATGGACACTTGGTGGAAATCTATCTGCCAGAAGCCGAAGAAGGTTGTTTTTATCTTCTGTGGCGACGAGAGGCGCCTCTCGGGCATTGGCCGTTAGCAACTATGGATTCGATTTCATTCACGGTGGATCATCCATATCTGCACATCGGTTTTGCGACAAACTCAGGTTCATATGATGGGATGGTTACGCCGGAGCTTCAGACGAAGATCACTCACGACCTGCACAAACATGGGCTCGCGAAAGAAGCGGTGAACTATCGCCTGCGGGACTGGTTGTTCTCTCGACAGCGGTACTGGGGCGAGCCGTTTCCCATCTGGCACGAGCTGGATGAGAAGGGACAGCCAACCGGCAAAGTTCGTCCGGTGGCGGTCGAAGAGCTGCCGGTCACGCTTCCGGAAATGGACGACTTCAAACCCAAGGGGACGCCGGAACCCCCATTGTCGTGGGCTCCCGAATCCTGGTTGTATAAGACCGCTGAAGATGGAGTTCGCCTGAAGCGCGAGACCAACAGCATGCCGCAATGGGCGGGAAGCTGCTGGTACTACATCCGCTTCTGCGACAACAAAAACCCGCATCAGTTCATCGATCCGGAGCTGGAGGAATACTGGCTGCCGGTGGACCTGTACATCGGCGGGGCAGAGCATGCTGTGCTGCACCTGCTCTATTCTCGGTTCTGGCACAAAGTTCTCTTCGACCGCGGACACGTCTCCGCCCCCGAACCGTTCCGGAAGCTCGTGAATCAGGGAATGATTCTGGGCGAAGCGGAGATCACCGCTTACGTGAAGAAAGAAGTCGAGAGTCCAGAGCAGAGAGTCCAGAGCGAAGAAGATACTTCAACACTCAACACTCAACACTCAACAACCTTCATTTCCGCCAAATACGTCAAAGAAGATCACGACACCCGCGACGGCTCCGAAGTCGTGGCTGTCAAACTCTCTCCTGATCAGGTCGAGAAGAAGGGGAATGAACTCGTCCTGAAGAGTGATCCGGAAATTGTCGTCGACAGCCGGGCATTCAAGATGTCCAAGTCTCGCGGAAACGTCATTAACCCGGATGATGTCGTTCAGCAGTACGGGGCGGATTCTCTCCGTCTCTATGAGATGTTCATGGGGCCGCTGGAGCAGACGAAGCCCTGGAGTATGAGCGGGGTCGAGGGGGTTTACCGGTTCCTCGGCCGTGTCTGGCGGCTCGTGGTGGACGACCAGAGTGATGACGTCCGACTCTCCCCAGCTGTGCAGGATGTTCCCCCCACAGCGGAGCAGGAACGAGTGCTGCACCGCACCATCAAAGCGGTGACGGAAGACATCGACAAACTGTCGTTCAACACAGCCATCAGCCGCATGATGGAATTCACTAATGCCTTCACCAGCGAGGAGGTTCGTCCGAAATCATCGCTCGAACAGTTCGTGCTGCTGCTGGCTCCGTTCGCTCCGCACATTGCAGAAGAACTCTGGGAAGTCCTCGGGCACAAAGAAACCCTGACGTACGCACCGTGGCCGAAGTTCGATGCCTCGAAACTTGTGGAGTCGGAGCTGGAGATCCCGGTCCAGGTGAACGGCAAGCTGCGAGGCAAGATCAGTGCCCCGGTCGATGCCGATCAGGCAACGCTGCAGAAACTGGCGGAAGCGGACCCCGTGGTCCAGAGCCAGCTGCAAGGGAAAACGGTGGTGAAGGTCGTGTGCGTCCCGAAGAAGCTGGTCAACTTTGTGGTGAAGTGAGGGGATGAGATTTCACCACGGAGTCACTGAGACACGGAGGGGAGAAGGAGTTTTAAACCGCGAATCGGGCGAATTCAGCGAATTTCTTTTGCCCTGTCATTACTGCGTTCGATGTGGTGATGGCATGCAGAGAGATGAAATCTGTTCACCATTCAAAATGGTGGTGAACTAAAGACATCATCTCTTCATTCGCCGCATTCGCGAGATTCGCGGTTCAACCATCTCCGTGCCTCTGTGTCTCCGTGGTGAACCAGCAGCTTCACCACGAGCACGACGCTAAGCGGTTCTGGTGACGCGGGATTTTGCCCACCAGGCGAGGTTCCAGACCGCGCCGCAGAGAATGCCGATCGTCATCCCGAGCAGGTGAGCTTCCGAGCTGACGTTGGGAGTGTTTGCGTCGAATGCCATCTGAATGAGGACGACGACGAGCAGTGACATGAACTCCCGGCTCCCCAGCAGGGTGCGGCCGCGAATCAAGTCGATCAGCGATTGAATGAGCAGTCCGCCCAGCAGCCCCATCACGCCCCCTGACGCTCCGACCAGAACGTTCTGCTCCAGCAGCGGCACCGGCTCTATGAAATACGGAGCCAGTCCGATCGAGCCGACAGCTGCCGTCAGGTAAGTGACGATAAGCAGTCCCGATCCCCAGGACATTTCGACCCGCCGTCCGAGCACCAGCAGGCCGAGCAGGTTCATGGTGAGGTGGATTGGACCGAAATGCAGGAAGGCAGCGGTGATCATTCTCCACCATTCGCCGCCGTCAGGGCTGGGGGGGATGAGCATCGCCCCCATGCGTTCCAGATTTTCAAAGTCTTCGCTGCCGCCGGGGATTTCCGCGACAAACACCAAAAGCAGGACCAGAGCGATACTCCAGGTCCCCCAGGACGCGCGCGACTGTCGGAAGTGCAGGCCGGTTCGCTGAATATCGACCTCGGCGGAGTGGGAGATCTGCTGCAGCTCCAGCTGCTCCCAGGTGTCAAGAGGACGTTCGAGCAGTGTTGGCAGCGGTTGCTCGAGTCGGCGCTTTGCGGAGATCGCGATGCCGGAATCGCTGTTCTGCGTCAGCCATTCAAAGTCCTTGGCTGCGAGTTGTGACTGGCCAGCCACCTGAAGAGCGGTCGCACGCCAGTAGCGTTTGAAATCCAGCGGCATCTCGCGCAGTGGACCCGTAAAGATCTGGGCGACGATGAAATCATCTCCGCTGAAAGCAGCAGCCTTCATGCGAATCAGATTGAGTGTACCAGCTGGGACGGCACGCGGGGTTGCTTCGAGTTGCTGGGTGTATCGAAGCAATTCGGAGCGTCGTCCGGTTTCACCCAGGGCCTGCAGGTAGGCGTCCAGCAGATTCGGATCCGAGCGAACGGTGTTCATGTTGCCCGGTTCGTGGGCCCAGTTCAGAAAGTCCTGCCAGCTTCCCTGTTGCCGGGTGATGAGGACCTGTGCCATCCGGCCTAGCGGGGTTTTCGACGGCACCAGTTGTTTCAGGGATTCGACTGCCCGTTCGGCTTCTCCTTTCTGGATGAGTTCCATGGCATGAATCACCCTGGGGAGCTGACGTGATTCACGATCGGGCCTGAGGAAATTCAGGACCTGTGCCAGGATTCTTGCGGTCCTGAAGTGACGCTTCAGAAGCAGGGAGTTAAGCATCGCCCCGCCCCAGGCAGGGACCAGCATCAGCAGAAAGAACAGCACGCCCGCGACGATGCCGGCGCGCTCGGGCAGGACATAAAGGCAGATTGCCAGCGTCAACAGAATCGACGCTGGCAATGGAGCGAAACGCTTCGCCTGTTTTTGTCCGATCAGCTGCAGCAATGCCAGTCCGCAAGCAGCCGCGACAGTCCAGATCAGAATGGTGTTCAGATCCATGGACCGATCAATCGTACAGGGTCGCAATCACTTTGAAGTCACGTCGAACAAGGTTGTTGAGTGTTGAGGAATTCACTCAACACTCGTCACTCAACTCTCAACGCTTCTAGCCGTGCAGAACTTTGTCGATGGTTTCCCGCAGAACCTGGCCGGAGCGCTGGAGTCCAGCGAGTTCCTTCGGCCACAGATCCACTTCGACGTGCGACATGGCTCCCTGGCGTCCGACGACTGTCGGAACGCTGATAGCGACATCAGTCAGTCCGTAAGCTCCGTTCTGAAGCGAAGAGACAGGCAGAATGCGTCGCTGGTCCAGTGCAATGGCGTGGATCACGTCAGCGATCGAAGCACCGACAGCGAAACCGGCGCCCCCTTTCTTCTTGATCACTTCTGCTCCTGAACCGCGAGTCTTCTTTTCAACTTCTGCGATGAGCTGTGGGGTGACTCCCGGATATTTTTCGAGGGGAAGGCCTGCCACCTGTGCGTTCGACCAGATGGGGACCATGCTGTCGCCATGCTCACCGAAGATGGTGACCTGCACCTGGCTGGGAGGGGCGTCGATCCGCTGGGCCAGCATGCTGCGCAGGCGGGTGGTGTCCAGCACCGTGCCCAGCCCGATGATCTGCTGTGGCGGCAATTCCAGTTCATGAACTGCCAGATAGGTCAGCACGTCCACCGGATTTGAGACGACGAAGACGATGGCGTCTTTCTTGTAGCCCACCTTTTTCAGGTCCGCGAGCAGGCTGCGGAACAGGGCGACGTTGCGGTTGATGAGGTCCAGTCGGCTTTCGTCTGGCTTCCGGCGGAGACCAGCGGTGATGCAGATCACATCTGCCCCGATGGATCCTTCGGGGCCGCCAGCGGTGATCTTCTGATCGGAGATCAACGACGCACCGTGAAGCAGGTCCAGTGCCTGTCCTTCCACGAGATCCTGATTGACGTCGACCAGGGCGATTTCGCGCACAATCCGGCCGAACTGCAGAGCAGACGCAGCACAGGAGCCCACCAATCCGCCGCCGCCAATGATCGAAACTTTCATATCGTTCGCCAGTCCTTAAGAACAATGCGTCAAAAACTCTGAAACATCAGTTATGGAATGAGCTGTTGAGCCCTTTCGGGGGACTGACAGCTGTATTACACAGTGAGGAAGGGGGCTGATCGACGTCCGCACCCCGATGGTCTCTCGGCCCCTCACCTGCCCTGAGAGACTCTATCGGTTCAAATTGCCCGGATCTCAAAGATTATGTCTGCGGGTGACAGAACGCAATCAGACGGGGCTGATATCAGGTGCCAGTGAAAAGCGTTTTTTCAGTTTTGCGGGCTTGTGATCCGGAATTTTCCGGTCACGTGTCGATTGCGTCGTTCTGGTTGACTTTGCGGTGAGCCTTCGAGGGTTGGCAGGTCAGCTTATGTCAACGGCGTGAAATTCAGGAGAGCATCATCGAGAAGGCGCACATCAGTCCCGTCCACAGGAATCCCAGAGCGTACCAGTAGAGAGCACAGATCTTGAGAAGATGGCGGACTTCTGATTTCTCAGGTTGATTGAACAGCACGGCAAAGGCCAGGCTGATGAGAATCAACAGCAGCAGGCAGCCCATCAGGTGTCCCGCCGCAAGGGTCATGGCAACTCTGAAGCTGCTGCTGGCTGCTGTGAACCGACCCGGCATCAGACACCACAGGCCGTAGCTCTGCATGGCAAGGAGCAGGGATCCGCAAGTGAGGCAGAGGGTCAGAAAGATCCGCATCCGGCGGCGACTCTTCGACAGTCTCGCGAACCCCAGAAAACCTCCCGTTGCCACCAGCAGCAGGCTGCTCAGGAAAAAAGGAGTGGGGGTGAGGGTGAAATACTTCAGCGACGGTCGCCCCAGCCAGCTTGCAGCGGCCCAGAATGTCCCCGCAGCAATGACCGCAATCAGTGTCATCGACGAGGCCAGTGACAGCGCCATGCCCGCCGGGAATCGAGAGGAGTCATCGGAGGTGGAGGGCAAGATGAATTACGCTTCCACTTGTGAATTCTCGCGATGGAATTTGTCGATCGACTTGAGCACTTCATCGCGTTCGGGCTCGAAGAGATCTCCAATCAGCAGGTCGGTGACATCTCCCTGATGGTGCGGGAACCGACGAATGAACTTACCGAAGCTCAGCCCGTCGTAGTACTCCAGAACCAGTCGTCGCATGCGGTTCATCCCTTCGATGAATCTCGGTCCCCAGTGTCCCAGCTGGGCTGCGGAGGTGTCCCCTTTTCGAAGACCATCACCGATCGCATCGGCAGCCAGCTGCCCTGATTTCAAAGCCAGCAGGACGCCTGACGAATACAACGGGTCGAGAAAACCGAAGGCATCGCCGACCAAGACCCAGCCGTCGCCAGCCAGCTGGCGGGAGCGGTACGTGTAGTCTTTGGTCGCGCGGAACCGGTCCACGACGGTCGCATTCACGAGCCGTTCCTTCAGCCCCGGGCAGCGTTCGACTTCTTCCCAGAAGATCTTTTCGTGGTCGGTTCCCCGGTTCTTGAACAGGTAATCGAAGTCCCCCACCACTCCAATGCTGGTGATGCCGTCATGCAGCGGGATGTACCAGAACCAGCCGAGTTTATCAGCCACCTGAATCACCAAGGTCGCGCCGCCGTCGCGGCCTTCAGTGCGATGGGCTCCCTTGAAGTAGGTCCAGACAGCCCCTTTGTTCAATTGCGGATCGCTGATCTTCAACTTGAACTTGTTGATGATCATGGAGCTCTGGCCGCTGGCGTCGACGACGACCTGGGCGCGGACTTCGCGCTCCTGCCCCGATTCATCCTGAACACGGACTCCGACAGCCCGGTCCCCTTCAAAAATGATGTCGAGAACGCGAACTCCTTCATGCACCTCGACTCCCTGTTCAGCCGCGTTGTCGAGCATCATCTTGTCGAACTCGCTGCGTCGGACCTGCCACGTCTGCGAGCATTCATGCGGCTTGTGCTCCCAGAAGTCAAAAGGGGCGGATGTGCGTCCGCTGGCGTTCACGAACTGGACGCTGTACTTCTCGACGAAATGACTCTTGCGGAGCTTGGGAAGCATCTTGAGTCGCTCAAGCACCCAGTACGTTTCGGGGATCAGCGACTCCCCGATATGGAAGCGGGGAAAGTGTTCGCGTTCGAAGAGGACAACCCGAAATCCCTGCTGCGCAATCAGAGTGGAGGTCGTTGCACCTGCGGGACCTCCTCCAATCACAATCACATCGGGATTCTGGTTCTGGCTCATGATCGTTCCTGTCGAAGACAGTGGTGACTGTGGGTTACTCATCGGCAATCGACAAGTTGTCGTGATTCTCGTGTGGAGCCCGCACCTTTTTGAGGAGCTGGGTCAGTGCTTCAAGCTCATGCTGCTCGAGATGTCCCAGCTGCTGAAGATGACACTCGCGAACCGGTTCATCCAGATCGCTGAGCAGGTCAAGTCCCGCCTGGGTGAGGGAAACGTCGACCACGCGGCGATTGTCTTCGCGACGGGTCCGCTGGATGAGGCCGCGTCCCTCGAGCTTGTCGAGTAGCCGGGTCATGTCCGGAGCGCGGGAAATCAATCGCGCCCCCAGGGAGAGAGTCGGCATGGGGGTGGGGTAGGCCGCCCTGAGGAGCCGGAGTGTGTTATACTGTTGGGCGGAGAGGTCGACCCGGCCGAACATCGCCTCCTCAATTTCCTTGAGCTTGTCGTAGGTTCGCCACAGGTTGAGAAACGTCTCCTGCTCGAGGGAGTCGAAGCGACGTTTTTCAGTGAGGGTTGGCATTGAGGTTCTCCGCTGACGGACCTTGAAATTAAACGTTCAAACAATAGTTGTCAACACGTTAATTGGTGATTCACGTGCTTCCCGCCCCCGGCAGGAGCCTGTTCGATGACCCGCGTTGACCCTCGCCCTCCGGCCAGTGGCACCTCAGAACCGAATTTGCCGACTTGAGTTCTTCCCGGCGCTTCGATGGGGCAGGGGCTGGAGTCTCCCGCATGATCAGCATGATCCTTTCAACCTGACTGCAACGTTTCGGAAATTGAACGCCCAATGTGGCAAAAAGTCGACACGTTGCCAAATCCAGGGGTAGGGTTGACTCGACTCCCATCCGATCGGTGGGTGTCTTGAAACTGCGTGTGGTGATGACAACGACGTTGAACCGCACACTCCCGTGTGCATTTCAACCACCCCACTGACAAGCCATGATCGATTACCAGCGCCTGAAAACTGATCTGCTGGCGCTGGGCCTGCTGGCCGTGACTTTATTCACGGGGTTGGCCCTGTTCAGCTACGACGCGTCGGATCCTCCGTCGACGCTGGTTTTTCCGCTGCGCACAGAAGTTCTCAATCTGTGTGGACCGACCGGCGCTTTGCTGGCGCATCTTCTGATCACAGCCTTTGGGCTGGGTGCGTGGTTTGTGCTGGCAAGCGTGCTGCTGATCGACCTGGGACTTTTTTCCCGCAATCCGATCCGGGACCCCGGTGTACGCGGAGTCGGTGCGACGGCGATGCTGATTGCGATTTGCCTGCTTCTGCAGATTCTAGCTCCCCGGCTTCCTTCAGCTCCTTTAATCGGGAGTGGAGGTTATGTCGGTGCGTGGGGCAGGGTGCTGCTGACGGATCATTTTTCGACGGTCGGCTCTGTCGTGATCGTCGGGACGTTTTTCGTGATCGGGCTCATGCTCGCCACCGAGACGTTCTTCTTTCGTCTCGTCTCGCGCATTCTGATGTTCCCTTTCGTCGTCCTGCTGTGGCCGTTCTATGGTCGGCGCAAGCCGGAGCTCGCCCGGGAAGACGATATCCCTGTTTCGGCTCCGGTCGCCGTTCGAAACGTGGAAGCTCCCGCCGCATCGGCAGTGAAGAAGGGAACTGCTTCGGAAGCCAAGGTCAACGCTCCGGCAGCCGGAAACTTCAAAGTCAATCCCCCTCTCGCAGGCAAGCCTGCTCCCCGGCCCGTCCTCAACTTCTTCAAGAAAGATGACGGTCCAGCACAGCCGTATGGAAGCGTTGACCTGCCCGGGATGGACATTCTGGAAGAAGCAGAAGAGTTTCCATTCGAGTTGCTGGCCAAGAAGGCCCAGGTGGCAGCGACCACTCTGGAGCGGACATTTGACGAATTCGGTCTGAACGTCAAAGTGACCGAGATCGACACTGGTCCGGTGGTCACGCAGTTCGAACTGGAGCTGGAGCCGGGATTGCGGCTCTCCAAGGTGACCAACCTGCAGGACGATCTGGCGATTGCCCTCCGTGTGCCAGCCATTCGAGTCGTGTCTCCGATCCCCGGGAAGAACACCGTCGGGGTGGAGGTTCCGAACGAGAAGCAGGTGACGGTACGTCTGAAAGAACTGATCCTCGCCTGCCGCGAACAGTCCGAGGGAATGCGCATTCCGATTTTCCTCGGGAAGGACGTCAGCGGCCGGCCACTTGTGGTCGACATGGCCAAGATGCCTCACCTGTTGATCGCCGGTCGAACGGGGACCGGAAAGAGCGTCTGCCTGAATACGTTGATTTCTTCCATCCTCATGACGCGGTCTCCGGATGACGTACGGATGCTGATGATCGACCCGAAGATGGTCGAACTCAGTCCTTACACGCGCATCCCGCACCTGATGAATCCGGTGATCACGGACATGAAGAAGGCGGAAGCGGTTCTGGCCTGGGCCGTCGACAAGATGGAAGAACGATACGACCTGCTGGCCCGTGTCGGAGTCCGGCATCTGGACAGCTACAACAAACTCGGGAAGGATGAAGTGCTCGAGCGGCTCGACATCGACCCGGACAGCGATGAAGCGGATCAGATTCCCGAACGCATGCCCTACATCGTGATCATCGCTGACGAAATGGCGGACCTGATCATGACGTCCGGAAAGGAAGTGGAATCCCATATCGTCCGTCTGGCTCAGAAGTCACGGGCTGTGGGGATTCATCTGGTCCTTGCAACTCAGAAACCGACCGTTGACGTTATCACCGGATTGATTAAATCGAACCTGCCGGCACGTATTTCCTTTCAGGTGGCCAGCCGGGTGGACAGCCGCGTCGTGCTGGACGAGATGGGTGCGGAACGATTGCTGGGGAACGGGGACATGCTGTACCTCGCCCCCGGGACCAGTGCTCTGACACGTGCTCAGGGAACGTACATCAGCGACGACGAAGTCAATGCCATCATCGACTTCTACGGCGCTTACCCCACGCAGTACTCCTCGGAGATCGAGCAGGCGACCAAGGCTGCGATGCAGGCGGGGCCTGGAGCGTCCGAAGGGCCGCGTGAACGGGACGACATGTATGACCGTGCTGTGGAAGTTGTGATTCGCGAAGGGCGTGGAAGCTGTTCGCTGCTGCAGCGGGCTTTGGGCGTGGGCTACGGTCGTGCTGCCCGCATGATCGACCACATGGCAGAAGATGGCATCGTGGGGGACTACAAGGGATCGAAGTCCCGTGAGGTGATCTGTTCCATCGAGGACTGGGAAGAGCGTCGCGAGCAGGAAATGATGCATGCGTGAAGTAGACATTGGAAGGACTGGGCAGCCATACTGCCGACTGCCTTCCAACGTCTGCTGATGTTCCCAAAGTGCTGTGCCAGTCGGGAGCGTGAGCAGGCTTCTCTCTGATGCCTCACCGAGGATTGCACGATGCTGTTGACTTCGAAGACCTGCCGTCGGACGTTTGTGTTTGTTGCTCTGCTCTTTTCGGTTTCGGAAATCGCAACATTTGCTCAGGATTCCGGGAACAATCCGGAAGTCACCTGGTATGACGTTCGAGACTGGGGAGTCGAAGGGAAAGGCTGGCAGGATACCGAGAAGTTTTTCGACCGCCTCCCTGCCCGAGCGAAAGGAGTCGTGCCGGACCCGGTGTGGAACCTGAGTAAAGATTCTGCAGGGATGCTGGTCCGTTTTCAGACGGATGCGCCGACGATCTGGACCGATCATGATGTGACCTCCGGCGATCTGGCATTCCCCAATGTGCCCGCAATCGCCAAGAGCGGTCTCGATCTCTATGCCAAGGATTCCGACGGGAACTGGAAGTGGCTCGCCATCACTCGGCCAGCGAATCAGCAGATGAAAGGCATACTGGTGGACGGAGTGTCACCCGAGACACGCGAGTATCAGCTGTATCTTCCTCTTTATAACGGAACGGAGTCGCTGAAAATCGGAGTGCCGGCCGGCAGTACGTTCACGCCGATTCCCCCCCGCACCGAAAAGCCGATTGTGTTTTACGGAACATCGATCACGCAGGGAGCCAGTGCGTCCCGTCCCGGCATGCCCCACCCCGCCATCCTGGGTCGCAGGCTGAACCGACCGGTCATCAATCTGGGTTTCTCCGGAAACGGTCGGATGGAAAAGGAAGTCGGTTCCTTTTTGATCGAGCTGGATCCCGCTGTCTACGTCATCGACTGTCTTCCGAACATGAATGGTTCTCAGGTTGCAGAACGAGCTGCCCCGTTCGTGCGTCAAATCCGCGAAGCGCATCCCGAAACGCCGATCGTGCTGGTGGAAGATCGAACCTATGCCTACGCCCCATTTTTGAAGGCAAGTCAGGAACGGCACTCCAGCAGCCGCGCCGCTTTACAGAATGCGTATGCCGATCTGCAGGCTGAAGGTGTCAAGAAGCTCTGGTACATCAAGGGAGACACGTTGCTGGGCGAAGACCGTGAGGACACGGCAGACGGTTCTCATCCCAATGACCTGGGGTTTATGCGACAGGCTGATGCTTTTGAACCGGTCCTGAAAGAAGCTCTGGCAGCTGAGCCGCAGTGAAGCTGGTTGATCAACTTTCAGTGTGATCGCCCCGGCGCTCCCGGGCCGCGGACCACGCGATGAAAGTGCAGCTCGACTTCCCGGTCAATGACACGTCGAACTCCCTCCGACAGGCAGCGGGGTTCGTTATCGGTCTCGCCGATCACCAGCACTTTTTGAAAGTCTGTCCTACGTGGCCCGTGAAGCATCCGTCTTGTAACAGAAATGTGAGAATGCTAGCTTGCTTTTCTAGACAATCTTGGTGGTGGTCGATATGTTGGGGTGCATCCTCACGTTTTTAGCGAGAGTCTTGATATGTCTGTGCGGATTCCTTACGAAAAGCAGACGCTGGACCACCCAAACCTGCTTGCCAGATTTGCGCACCGGAGCAGATTTGCTCGGTCAAAGTCAGTTGTTCTTGCTGAATTGGAAGACGGCAGCGTTCTCGCCGACTATGGATGTGGCCAGGGAAGATTTTTGAGTGAGTTAAATACTGAACTTAAATCGCAGAAGAAGTCGTGCAAACTGCTTGGTTACGATCCTTACATGTCATGTAAGTTCGACGGATATATCGTTGTGTCGGACGTCGATGAAATAGCATGCCAAAGCGCAAATGTCATTACTTGCCTCGAAACATGCGAGCATCTTGATGATGAAGAACTGGCTAAATAGCTCCACATCGTTTCCGGAGCGTCGTTTTCGATTGGTGTAGGAACAAAAACAGGCTTGGTCTACGTTGGGGAGGTGTACCACCACTTCCCTTTCGAGGAGTCAAGCCATGGATGGCAGTATCCAGCTCACAGCTCAGGAACGCAAGATGCTTTTGCAGGCCTATCGCTCTGGAGCCGATCTCTCCACTTCTCGACGGGCTCATATTGTTCTGCTCCGGGCCCAAGGCCTGACCTGGCAGCAGATCAAAACCGTGCTGTTTTGCAGCTTCGACCTGATTTCGACCACGTTGAAATTGTTCACGCAAGGGGGAGTCGCTGCTGTTCTGCAAAAACCGTCTCCGCAGCGTTCCTTTCCAGTCTGGATGACACAGGTCCTGCGGTGGGTCACTCAGTCCACTCCCCGGGATTTTGGATATTTCCGCTCCCGCTGGTCCTGTGAAACGCTCGCTCACCTGCTGGCGTTTGAAACCGGCCTGCGATTGAGCGGAGAAACGATCCGCCGGGGACTGCATCGGCTGGGCTTGGTCTGGCGTCGCCCCCGTCCAGTGGTCGGCCCGGTTGATCCCCAGCACGCTGAGAAATTTCAGGCAATCCAACATCTTCTGAAGAATCTTTCCCACAACGAAGTCGCCGTCTTTCAGGATGAAGTGGACCTGAATTTGAACCCCAAGATTGGCAGCATGTGGATGAAGAAAGGTCAGCAGGCCGAGGTGGTCACGCCGGGGAACAATCAGAAGTGCCATGTGGCAGGCTCGCTGATCTGGGGGACGGGAACACTGCTGGTGAGTCGTCCCTGCTGGCGACGAAACACGGTCCAGTTCCTGGCCCATCTGGACGACCTGCGTTTCCGACTCAGGAGCTTCCGGAAGATCCATGTCATCTGTGACAACGCCAAATTTCATGACTCGAAAGCGGTGAAAGCCTATCTGCAGAAATGGAGTCACCGGATCGAAGTCCATTTTCTTCCCAAGTATGCTCCGCAGTCGAATCCCATTGAACGAGTCTGGTGGCACCTGCACGAGACGATCACGAGAAACCACCGCTGCCAGACCTTGGAAGAACTGATTGACCAGGCGTACGAATGGTTCGAGGTGAATAATAATCACTACCTCGACATGCGACACTCCTTCGCCAAAGCCGCTTAAAACTCACTCCGAGGACGTGGAGGTCCTATTTAGATTTGTTGAATTCGTAGATGACAAGCTTACGGAAGACGGCCTGCTTCTGGTTACGGTCCCAATTGTTATTGGGCCGCCGCTTGTGGCGAAAGAACTCGTACGAATGATGCTTTATCGGAGATGGTCGGACGTCAGTATTTATGATCTGTTTATGGCGACGTTTTTCTTTAAGGCTCCGCGACGTGCCGTAAATGTCAAGGTTTCACATCGAGGCTTCGATTGGCGCAGGCTGCGCGATACTATAGCGGCTCACTTTCAGCCCGACAGTCTTGGTTTTTCGCCAGTGTCCACTTTAGGGGCATTTGCGAATAGTCAGGTAATAATGACTTTTCGGCGAAAATCTAAAGCATAATGTGTGGTGTTAGTCACCGGCTTGCATGTAAGCCAGAAACCTCTGAGATGGCAATTTGTGGCAGGAACGTAAGGGCTACGAGAGCTTGGTAGGTGGGGGCCGCCTTTTGAGTTAGATTGAAAGTTTTTTCAGATTTGCGATTATTCGCGATGCGATTCAGGTTGCTGCGGTGACTATGGAATATTTGTCGCGATCTGTGTTCCGGCGGAAGTGCGTTATGTCGATGTTCTGGCATTCTGGAATATCGAGCTTGGGTAATTGTCGCCGAGGATTAAAAACTGCGGGTGTCGCATCGCTTCGTCAGGACGTCTGAGTCCTGGCATTCCGCGAATTCGATCGCTGGAATGCAGTAAAGGGGAAGCACAGCCAGCAGGCGCTTTAATGGCCTGGTTAATAAGAATTCGTTTCGGGGAATTTGATTTCAGGCCTCGGTGGGCTGAGAAACCATCATCGATGGCCCTGTCATTCCATAGCAATGGTTTCATGAACAACGACCTATCGCTTGGCAAATCCTTGTGCAGATGACGGGAATCTCCTCGACCCTGATCGCGCTCTCCAAAAGCTTCCGCAATATCAGTGTGATCGCCCCGGCGCTCCCGGGCCGCGGACCACGCGATGAAAGTGCAGCTCCACTTCCCGGTCAATGACACGTCGAACTCCCTCCGACAGGCAGCGGGGTTCGTTATCGGTCTCGCCGATCACCAGCACTTCATCCAGTGATGTTCCCGGCGAGACTGTGAACGTGCTCTGGTGGATGATCTGATTCCCCGCATCCAGCTCCGGCACGATGAAGTGACAGGTCGCCCCGTAGGTCAGCATGCGGTGGCTGTACGCGTCGTGATACGGGCGAAACCCGGGGAATGAAGGGAGCAGCCCGTGGTGGAGATTGATGATCCGTCCGCCGGCAAATTCCCAGCAGGCTCGGGGAGGGAGGATCCGCATGTAACGGGCCAGAATCACATAGTCGAGGTCGTATTCGTCGAAGAGTTCGACCATGCGGCTGTTGTCGGGGTTTCCTCGGGCATCGCCGATGTTATGAAAGTCGACGCCGAACTGTTCGGCGACTCCCCGGCAGCTGTCCCGGTTGCCGATCATCACTGCTACTTCCGCCTTCAACCGGCCATCGCGAACGTCTCGCAGGATGGCCAGTGACGTTTCGGGACGATACGTCGTGCAGAGCCCCAAGCGCGGCAGGCGGTGCTTTTCATCGCGTGCCCACACCCGGATCGTCAGCCCTTTCTGCGTTCCGATGCTCGTCATTCGGTCCCGCAGCTCGGCCACAGGCTGCAGGTCATGAGGCCATTCCATTCGCAGGATCATCGCGAATAGTTGTTCGGTGTCCCGGTCGTACATCTGGATCTCGTGGATGTTCGCGCCGGCTTGCGTGACGTCATGAACGATCGGATCTGCCAGACCGCGATGATCCGGACCGACTGCGGTAATTGTCACCTGCATGGAAGCTCACTCTCTGGGATCTCGACGTTCAGAACGGACCGTGCCGGCCTGTTGGCATGCGGCGGTTTTACCCTGTCGCCGGGATTCTTTGAAAGCGGAATTTCCTCTGCTCGCCCCGCCTGGTCGTGGAACAGGCGTGCGGGACAATCAAGACTTTCCGGATCGAGCTTGTTGATCGCGGGAAGTCCCTCGACATGCGGAGACGCAAAAGAGATCGATTACGAGATCAGTTCCGGAATCGCCTGATACTTGTTCTGGTCGATCAGGAACTGCGGCCGCCCCTGCAGGTCGGTGAAGGTCGTGCGGGCCACATCGATCCCCAGCGTCTTGTACAGCGTGGCGAAGACTTCCTGAAAGTGGACCGGTCGTTCGGTTGGATATTCTCCCAGCCGGTTGGTGGCGCCGATGACCTGCCCATGTCGCATTCCGCCCCCTGCCAGCAGGGCGGTGGAGACCTGAGGCCAGTGATCACGACCCCCTTCCGGATTGATCTTCGGAGAACGTCCGAACTCGCCCCAGACGACGACAGAAACGTTGTCGAGCATTCCCCGCTGTTCCAGATCTTCAATCAGAGCACTGAGGGCCTGATCCAGCATCGGGAAGTCACGACGGGCCTGGCCGAAGTTGTCGTGGTGCCAGTCCCAGCGGCTGAAGGAGAGGGTCACACAACGCACACCCGCTTCGATGAGTCGACGGGCCAGCAGGAAGTTAGTGAGCAATCGCGTACTGCCGTCATCCTGCAGCTTGTTTTCCCCATATCCGTAACGATCCCGCAGCTCCTTGGGCTCACGTTCCAGATCGAGGGCTGTGGCCAGACGACTGGAGGTCAGAATTCCAAAGGCCTGTTCGTTGAATTCATCGTGTCCCCGCATGCTTCCGGAGTTGTCGTAGGAAGAGCGGAACCGGTCCAGTGCGGAGAGCATCTGTCGGCGATCCTGCAGACGGTCGAGCGTGATCCCGTTCAGAACGAGATTTTCCTTGCCATCGCCTGCGGGGGTGAACGGAGCATAACCGCGGCCGAGGAAGCCGGGTTTACCGTTATCACCCCATTCCGCATGTCCGGTCTTGGGAGAGAGGCCGACAAACGGAGGAATGGCCGGGTCGCGCGGGCCATACTGCCGGGAAATGACGCTTCCCAGCGAAGGCCATCCCCCTGCCGGCTGTTGCCTGGGGCCGTGACCGGTCAGGCACTGGAACGCATCGTGTTCGCCCGTCGCGCCGACGATGGAACGGATCACGGTGAACCGGTCAGCACACGAGGCCAGTCGAGGAAAGTGCTCGCAGATGTCCATCCCGGGAACACGGGTCTGGATGGCTGTGAACTCTCCGCGGATGTTGGACGGGGCATCGGACTTGATGTCCCACATATCCTGATGCGGAGGTCCGCCCGGCAGGAAGATCATGATGATCCCTTTGCCGTTTCCGGAGGATCCCTGCTCTTGCTGAGCCTTCAGAATCTGAGGAAGAGAAGCTCCACCGAGTGCCAGACCTCCGAGCTGGAGGAAGGCCCGGCGACTCACGGAGTCACAAAATTTCAGGGGCTGACCAAGGACGGACAACACGGCAGGCTCCTTCGCACGGGTCCATGCGGAAAGGCGGCATTGGGGAGGATTCACAACCCGTGGAACATCCTGCTCCACGTATCGACCAGTACAGAATTGTTGGATCAGGCGATACTGATGTGTTGTGGTTTTCTGTGAAAATTCGAAACTACGGGTTATGTGTTACGGGTTGCGGTGAGTCTGTTTGGGTGGGTGAGACAGATCAAAAAGGGGGTGCCGGATACAGGAATGGTAGGCATCCCGAATCGGGCGGAAAGAGGCATCTTGGGTAAATCAGAAGATCCGGTCTATAGGAATCCCCCCTAAAATGGCCCATCTTCCATAAGCCGTTTGGTATATGTTAATTGTGACGATCGTTCGCAGCCGGGGGAGTTGCCGGGGGCTGGTTTCGAGGGGGAGCGAGCAGCCGTTCTTCCACCCAGATTCGCAGTAAGTTCTTGCCACTGCTGGTGATCTGACTCATAAACCGCTGCAGACGCTCACGGTTGAGCTGGTGGTGATAGGCTCGCAGGATCGCTGCAATCTGCCCTTCATTCAAAACCTGAAGTAGCGCGGGCAGGAGTTCTTCAATGATGCTCGCCTGACGATTGCGTTCGACATCCGAGCACACGGGGACCACGCTGGTCGTGACGTCGGAGAAGAGTCCCTGCACATGCTCCACCGCAGCGTGAATGCTCTCTTCCTTGCGCGAGGTTGGGGTATGCCAGTGATAGGGGGGCTTCCACTCCATGACGGGGCTGAGCAGATCGATGTGGGTCAGGCAGATGACCACCGGGGCGGGCTTGAGTTCCGAATGGGCTGCGTACCATTCGCGGAGTTGATCCATGAGTTCCCGGTCCGCCGATCGGGCAGGAGAGTTTGCCGCCATCACGAGCAGCAAAACGTCTGCCGATCTTAAGGCCTGCTGCATTTCGGCAAGCTGCTTTTTCGTCGCTCCGGCGTCTGCATATCCGGGTGTGTCCAGCAGCGTCAGCTGGACATCGGTCTCTGGAACGGTGAACTGATAACGTTCGACCTGAGAGGTCGCGGGAAGGACATCAGACTTCGCAGCCCGGGATCCGATCAGAGCGTTCACCAGGCTCGACTTCCCGGCCTTGACCTGTCCGACAAAGGCGACCGTCAGAGATTCAGGGACGAGTTCCGCAGCCTGGGCCTGCGAAGGACCGGACGCCACCTGTTCTGGCGAACCGAACGTCTGCCGATAGCGGTCGGCTCCGCCCCGCAGCCGGCCGCTGTTCATCTCAATCAGGTAAAAGCCGAGTTGCCGCGTGAATCGCAGGTAAACAGCCGCCAGAAATTCCGTCTGCAATTCCTGAGAAATCGGGCCGACGGTGACCTCTGATGTCAGATATTTCAGGGCATTGGCCGGGTTCAAAAGGACGCCGACAGCCCAGGCGGCGTTCTGGGCCCGGCGGACCCATTTGGGGGCGTGTTGCAGCCACTGCCACTGGCGGATCGTGACGAGCTGGCTTCCCGGAACCGAGTCCAGCAGCCAGCGCTCCATGTCATCGACAGCCAGTCTCACCGCAGCCAGCACTTCGGGAATCGTGAGCGACGAGATCGGATCTTCTGCGCGGGGGTGGTAATGGACCGAAAGATCTCGGGCGAGATGCTGGGATTGTTTGAGGTAGAAGCCGGGGTCAGTGAGCTGCTCGGTCGTCAGCACATCGACTTGCTCCTGATAACGGCGGACAATGTCCATCGCCGATTCATCACGAGGCGTGAAGTGACGGGGGTGCGGCAGGTCCTCAGCGAGGAGCGGCTGTGAAGGCTTCCAGACCACAGCCACGATCCAGGTGATCAGCCAGAATGCAGGGAGAATCCAGAAGGTGTAAGCAAACCAGCCGGTCTGCCAAAGTGCGTATGCCCCCAGTCCGAGATACAGCAGGACCGGCAGTGTGATCAAGGCAGCCAGAATCAGCGAACGGCGTGAGAACATGGTCCTGATCGTAGTTGAAGCGGGATCATCCGTCAGCTTTCAGCGGGACACTCGTTGCATGCCGGGAATGAAAAGTGGAACCACGGAGGCACGGAACTCACGGAAACATTTCAACTCGGTTCAATCAACGGACATGAAGACATCCATCAGAGAGAGTCATGCTAGAGCACTTTTTCGTGAATTCCGGGCTTTCCGTGGTGAAAAAGAGGGCTGAAGATGACTTCTAAGGAGCAAGATCGCCGGACGAGGAGGCTGCGAGGCACCATATCTAGTGTGGGTTTTTGAGGGGAACATCAATTTCTCCACTAAATAAACTGAATTCTTTACAACCCCCGGACGCTGCGGTAAGTTCAGCAGATCTTGCCGAAGAGCAGCATGAACGCGATCTTTCGGCAGGAAATTGGCCGCAAATCTCTCGTCGAGATTTCGTTGGCCGGGACTGATGGAATAGTTCCGATAGCAGGGAATGGAATCCGATGCTCAAGCATCTCTTCGATGCCGGTGTGGTTCTCGCCAGACACCGCGCCTCCGATTCGCAGCACGCCGCCTCATCGCTGCCCGCCACTTCCCCGCACCACACCTTCCGCCCTGCAGCGGATGTTTCCATCGCGACCGGTTACGGGTTTCACTGTTTTGAAACGGCCAGTTGTTAGCTTGTCCGGTCGCTGAGTCGACCGCCGGAATGTTCACACAAGGATGCCAGCATGAACTCCAAGCCCATCGTCGCCATCAATTCTGATTTCCGTCCTGAAAAAGGAGACAGCTTCGCCTTCTCCTGGATTCATGCTGGGTACTACGACTCTGTCACCGCCAGCGGCGGGATCCCCGTTGTCCTCTCTCCGTTGGCTGAAGATGACGATCTGCGACGCGTTCTCGAACAGGTCGACGGCCTGGTGCTGACCGGATGCAAGCTGGATCTGGACCCGGTTCGTCTGGGCTTCGAAAAACACCCGATCACCCGCCCGATGCCTCTGCGACGCGAAGACTTCGACCGCCGCCTCGCGAAAATGGCCTTTGAAATGCGGATTCCCACTCTGGCGATCGGCGCCGGGATGCAGGAATTGAATGTGATCTGCGGCGGAACACTGTTCCAGCATGTCGCTGAAGACGTGCTGAAGTCGCTGTGTCATCGCGATCCGGTGGAAAACTGCCTGCGTCACGTGATTGAAATCGTCCCGGGAACCCGTATGGACAGCATCTACGGTCCTGGCGAAATCCGCGTGAACAGCGATCATCACATGGCCATCGATCAGCTGGCACCGGTCTTCCGCGCCAGTGCGACAGCTATGGACGGCGTGATCGAAGCCTACGAATCTGTGATTGAAAACTGGTGGTGTCTGGGAGTGCAGTTCCACCCGGAAAGCGAATCCGCTTCGGCTCTCGACATGCAGGTGTTCGAGGCCTTTATCGAAGGGGTTCGTGAATCCCAGCAGGAAGAAGCCGAGATCCTGCGATTCGAAAACCGCCGCCGCGTTGCTTAATGCCGCGAAGCAATTTTAAAAACAAAACCCCGCCGGTCATCCCGCGCGGGGTTTTGTTGTTTTATAAGATCGTGAAACGGGAGCGGGAGATCAGTGAGAGGGATTAAAAGAGAACCACGGAAGGCACGGAACTCACGGAAATTGGCGGCGAGTGGATTGCGTGTCCAGCAAGAGCGGGGAGAACGGGACCTGAGCACCACCAAGCGTGAGTGATCACCGCTCCGCTATTGTTTTTGCATCCCTGAGTGGAAATTCAACTCCGAGAGGAACGACAGCAGACTTTCAAGACGGGAAATTCCGTGAGTTCCGTGTCTTCCGTGGTTAAAAATCTTCTGATTAACTCAGCAGCTGCGAGGGGGCAGGCCATGCAGGGTTCCGATGATCTCGGTGACGGACTGGATGTTCTCGCCGGCCAGCGTCTGCTCGAGTTCCGACACCAGTCTGGCGGAGAGGCCTGGACTGAAGAAGTTGGCGGTTCCCACCTGCACTGCGGAGGCTCCCGCGACCAAGAACTCCATGACATCATCAATGTTGCTGATGCCGCCGATGCCAATGATCGGAATCTTGACCGACTTGGCCACGAGGTAGACACAGCGGAGCGCGAGCGGTTTGATGGCAGGTCCGCTTAGTCCCCCGAGGACATTTCCGAGGATGGCTTTGCGCTTTCGCCAGTTGATCGCCATCCCCTGATAGGTGTTCACCAGCGAAACGGCGTCAGCACCACCATCGGCAGCAGCCTGGGCAATGGCTGTAATGTCAGTCACGTTCGGAGTCAGTTTCGCGACGATCGGAAAGCGACAGGCACTTCGGACTGCTTCAATGACTTTTCGGGCGGACTCGGGGTTCGTCCCGAAATCGACACCTCCGCTGACGTTCGGGCAGGAGATGTTCAGCTCCAGGCCAGCCAGACCTTCAAACTCGTCAAGCCGCCGGGCCATGGTGGCGAAGTCGTCAATCGTTCGCCCAGCGATATTGGCGAAGGCGGGGGCCTCCAGACTCAAGAGATACGGAATGTGCTTGGCGATGAATGTATCGATGCCATCGTTATCGAGCCCGATCGAATTCAGCATCCCGGACGCCGTCTCTACGGTCCGCTGCGGCGGATTTCCGATTCGGGGCAGGGGAGTGATCGTCTTGGGGATGATCCCGCCGATCTTCGAAAAGTCGACGAATGGAGACATCTCCTTGGCATATCCGAACGTTCCGGACGCCACGAGGATGGGGTTGCGAAGCTGAAGCCGATTGAGCTGTACCTGAAGATTGACCATGCTTCAGAGACTAGCGGATCGGCTCGCCCGGGTGAAATGATTGACTTCGAATTCCTGAGGACCAGCGACAGGACTCCCCTTTCAGGCCGGCATGAGTCCTTCCCGAATGGCGAATCGCGTGAGGATGACGCGGTCGTGGATCCCCATTTTCTGCATGATGCGATATTTGTGGCTTTCGATGGCTCGTTCGGAAAGCATCATGACCTTCGCCACTTCCTTCACGCTTTCTCCCCGGGCCAGATGTCGCAACACCTGGATCTGTCGGAGCGTCAGTCCGGAGAAGAATGTCTGTGTTTTGACAGCGTATTGGCGTGATTCCCGGTCGAAATGCAGACGCTCCTGAATCCGCTCGGAGTAGACAGTTTCTCCCGCAGCCACCTGCTGTAATCCTTCAAGAATTTTTGCGACCGGCTCGGTCTTCAGCAGGTAGCCACCGACTCCCAGTCGGATCGCGACGTCGATGAAGATGTCGGTGTCATAGTGCGTGAAGAAGACGGTCCGGGTGGCCGGGAGTCGGGATGCAATCTGCTCGCCGATTTCGATGGCTCCGCGGCCTGGGATCTCGAGGTCCATCACCACCATGTCCGGGCGGCGATTCATGATTTCAAAAAAGGCTCGGTCCGAGTGGGTGAAGGCTGCGATCACTTCGAACTCGGGAATCTCCTGAAGCTTTGCGGTCAGTGCTTCGAGGACGAGAGGCTGTTCATCGACAAGGATGATTTTCTTCGTGTTCATCTTGGGCCCTTCTTGCGACAGCGCGTGCCAGCATGAAACAAGTGAATAGGCGTATAGGTTTAACTTCCGCAGAGAAATCATGCCAGCCCGATTCTCCGTCGAAATCGTTGTACTTCCACTTCATCGTCAAAATTGGAACGGAAGTCGAAAAGTGGAGGGAGGCAGTTTTGGCAGGTGCGTTCGAGTTGTAAGTCGTGTTGATATAGTGTGTTGTGATTTGTCTGTGGCGAGAATCGGACGCGTTGGCCGAATTTGAAACGGGGGGATTGCTGACAAGTGCGTAGTTTCACTGCATTTTTGGCGATGCAGCCTGTGCCAGGACTGACATTGAGAGTTGGCGAGGTCAATTTCCCCCTTCTTGATCAATCAACTGGCGGGTGATGCGATTGCCACTTACAATCCCCGCTGAACGCAAGTTCCAATGATGGATTGTGTTTTCGCGAAGATCTCGCCCGTCGGCAGCCGTCCGGAAATTGAACCAGAGTCATGCTCGATCCCCGAATTCACTTGAAGCAGCCCTGGCTCGCGGGAATCCTCGCGTTTCTTATGCCCGGAGCCGGACACCTGTATCAGGGACGGTATTTTAAGGCCGCGATTTACTTCTTCTGTATTATCAGCCTCTTCCTGACCGGAATGGCGATGGCGGAATGGCAAGCGGTTCAGCCGCCGCCGAAAAACGCGTTCAAGGAAGGGAAGGGAACCTCGCTGCTCAAGTACGCTGCGCAATCGGGAGTCGGTTTGCCGGTGCTGTTTGGACTGGTTCAGCGTGAGCGATTTCACGGAGCGAGCAATACTCGAGTCACCACGATCGATTCTTCCCTCACAGCTCCGTTTCAGGGGACAGCCAGTTACTTCGACGAAACGGGGAACCACACCGGTGACGTCCAGGGGACCCTGACACTCGAACCGAGCGTCGGACAGTTCGGCAAGAATGCCATGACGGGTAAGTTCACTGGCAAAATCGACGGAGAGCCCATCACATTCCAGCTCTCGGATCATGTCGAACTGGCTCCGCCGATCGATGCCCGCAAGGATCGCCCGGTTGTCGCCGGTCTGGTTCGGGTCAAGAACGGTCAGAAGGAAGAGATCGGCCATTTGAGAGGCACGATTCCGCGCGGTTTCTGGAACTGGTTTGAAGTTCCCATGGACCCGCAGGAGGAAGAAGGTCTGCATCGTCGGCTGGGCAAATATCACGAACTGGCGATGGTGTTTACCTGGGTGGCCGGTCTGTTGAATGTGTTGGCGATCTGGGACGCTGTCGAAGGCCCGGCCTATGGTTATGGGGATGAACGTGCGGGAACCGAGCCTGTTCCTCCCAGCCCTTAGAGTTGAGACTTGCAGCCGGAATGTGCGGTGCTTTCAGGATCCCAGCGTTCGATTCCGGTCCCACCAATCCAGTCTTTGAAGACATCGAATCACATGAACATCACCTGGTACTTATTTCCGCTGGCTGCCGCGATCAGCCTGGTGTGGAACGCCAGTCGATATGAATCAACTGAGTTGATCCTGAAGCGGTCCGGGAAAATGTTCCTGCAGATTCTGGTCTTCATGGCGATCATCTTGGCGGTGCTGGTGGCGTTGTCGTATAAATTGTAGACGGGTCAATTTTCAGGAATTCAGGTCGAAGAGGGGAATCTCGCCCCATGACACTTCTCACCGAGTTGCTTCCCCAGGCCTCGCTCTCGCCTCTGAGTGTTGCTCAGTACCACGCCATGATTCAGGGTGGAATTCTGCCTGAAGGCGAGCCGTTGGAGCTGATTGACGGACTGCTTATTCGAAAAGATCGCCGCGACAGCCGGGGAGACATCATGACGGTCGGGCCACGACATGCCAAAGTGACGAAACTTCTTGTCAGAATGCTGAATCGACTGCTAACTTCCGGTGAAGTATACGTTCAGTCGCAACTCCCGATCACTCTATCGGATCAGTGCGAACCTGAACCGGATGTGGCGGTGATTCTCGGAGACGAGGCAGACGAAAGTTTCGATCATCATCCGTCACCGCCCGGTGTCCTGCTGGTGATCGAAGTCTCCGACAGTTCCCTGATCTGGGACCGGACCAGCAAACTCCGGATTTACGCAGAAGCGGAAATTCCGGAATACTGGATCGTCAATCTGGCAGCTGGGGTGATCGAAGTTTACCGGAACCCCGATGTGGAGTCCCATTGCTATCGCGAGCAGATTGACGTTCTGCCTGCGGAGAGCCTGCACTTCAAAATCTGTGATCAATCGTTTTCGTTTCAGGCTGGGGAAGTGCTCGGGTAGTCCGGTTCAGGTTCCCGGGCAAACCGCTCAGAAATTTCCCGGGGCTGACGGCTCATTCACTTGGCTGCGGAACGTGATTACCCCGACGTGAAATGGGCGTGGCGGTCAGGGGCTGGATAACCCGTCTTGCTGGGGGGAGATGGCGGATCTACAATCTTTTGAGAATGCTCCCGGACAAATTGCGCGGAATTGACCACCGATGACGGTGTGTGCCGCCAGGAGTGCCGGAAAACGATCCACTCAGACTTGCCTTGGCGTAGGGACGGCCGAATGCAGATACGATTTTCTGGTGAACGCGTGTGGCTGACACGAATCGTGCTGGCAGCAGTTTTGATGGCGGGAAGTTCATTTCCACTGTCCGCTGAGGAACCTGCCGACGAAGCTGCGAAACCGGAGGCTGCTCAGTCGGAAGCTGAGAAACCTGCAGAGGCCGAGTCCAAGAATGATGAGGACTACTACGAGTTGATGCGGGTCTTCGTCGATACCTTTCAGGAGATCGATCAGAACTATGTGAAAGAGGTGGACCGTCGCAAGCTCGTCAACGCGGCAGTGAGGGGGATGCTGGCCGAGCTCGATCCGTATTCGGATTACATCGCTCCAGATGATCTTGAGCACTTCACCGAAGCGATCTCCCAGGAGTTTGGAGGAGTCGGGATTCGGGTGAACTGGGACAAGCAGGCCCAGTCGATTGAGATTCTTGCTCCGCTCCCCGGCAGTCCCGCTTACAAGGCGGGCCTGAAGACCGGAGATCGAATCGTTGAGATCAACGGCAAGCCTGTGAAAGATTTCCCCGTCGAACGTGAAATCGACACTGCTGTTGAGATGCTGCGGGGCAAGCCCGGGGAGAAAGTGGAAGTCGGTATCCTGCGACCGGACTCAAAGGATGTTGAGAAGGTTCCGTTAACCCGGGAGATGATTCAGCTCGATACCGTCATGGGAGATACCTGGGGCAAAGACGGAAAATGGAACCTGATGCTGGATGAAGGACAGAAGATTGGATATCTGCGTCTGACTCATTTCACCAGTCGCAGCGCAGCCGAAATTCGCGAAGCCCTGAAGTCACTCAAAAAACAGGGAATGAAGGGACTGATCCTCGATCTGCGATTCAATCCGGGCGGTCTTCTGGAAGCAGCTGTCGACATTGCCGATATGTTCGTCGATGAAGGGCTGATCGTCAGTACCGACGGACGCAACAGTGCCCACCGCACCTGGAGCGCGAAGAGCTTTGGAACGTTCAAAGGGTTTCCGATTGCCGTTCTGATCAATCATTACAGTGCCTCTGCCAGCGAGATTCTCAGTGCCTGCCTGCAGGACCACAAACGGGCGATCGTTATCGGCGAACGCAGTTGGGGCAAGGGAAGCGTGCAGGATGTGATCGATCTCGAAGACGGCAAGAGCGCGCTCAAGTTGACCACTGCCAGCTACCACCGTCCCAGCGGGAAGAACATTCATCGCTTCCCGAACTCGAAAGAGTCCGATGAATGGGGAGTGACGCCGGACGAGGGCTATGCCATCGAGTTCACGCTCAAGGAGCAGCAGGAGTACCAGCTGTACCGTCATGAACGGGACATGCCCGGGAACGAAGAGAAGGATGCCAAGTTCGACGACCGGCAGCTCTCTGCTGCGAAGGCTTACATCGAAGAGCAGATCAAGAAAGAAAGTGCAGCTGGCGAGACCGCACCCGAGAAGAAGGCGGAAGAGAAACCGGCGGCCAAGCCTGCTGAGAAGAAAGCTGCTGACGGCTCGAAGATCCGCCACTTCTTCGCTGTTCCTCGGACCCGGGCAGGGTGAAACTTCAGGACACCGAATGATCGGTGTCGATTGTCATTTGAGTGTCTCGTCACACCCGTGAAGTGTGTGACGAGACGTGAAATTCAAGTTTGAATTGTCTTGTTATCCAGCGGAACAACAGTGCCTGAGTCTCCCGTCGAAAGTTCTGGTCGGGAGATCCTGCTGGCGATCGAATCGTCCTGTGACGAGACGGCAGCTGCAATCGTCGATGATGGCGGGAATGTCCTCAGCAGCGTCGTTGCTTCGCAGGATGAGCTCCATCAGCGGTTCGGGGGAGTTGTTCCGGAAATTGCATCCCGGGCTCATCTCTCCCGGATTCTCCCGGTGATTGATGAATCGCTCCGCAGAGCGGGAAAGTCGCTCGACCAGCTGTCCGCGATCGCTGTGATGACCGAGCCGGGACTGGTTGGTTCGTTGCTGGTGGGAGTGACTGCAGCCAAGACACTCGCGATGGTGCTGGGTCAGCCGCTGGTGGCGGTCAACCACATTCACGCCCACCTGTACGCCTGCCGGATGATGGCGCAGCGGGACATTTTCCCCGCCATCGGACTGGTCGTCAGCGGCGGTCATACGAATCTGTACGACTGCCGCAGCGCGATCGATTACGAATTGATCGGTTCGACGATTGACGATGCAGCTGGCGAGGCCTTTGATAAGGCCGCCGCCATGCTCGGACTCCCGTACCCCGGCGGCCCCTGGATGCAGAAGGTGGCTGAGAAGGGGAACCGCAAGGCGTTTGATTTTCCTCGTTCATTCCTCAAGGACGAGCGACTGGCTTTCAGCTTCAGCGGTCTGAAGACAGCACTTCGCTACACCGCGCTGGGGCAACCGGGACTGACGGTTTCTGTCCCGGAACTGACCGAGCAGAGAATTGCTGATCTGGCTGCGAGCTTTCAAGAAGCGGTCGTGGATGTTCTGATCGGGAAATGCCGGCAGGCATTGCAGCGGTACGGACGGAAGACGCTGTGCATTGGCGGGGGAGTGGCGGCTAACGCACGTCTGCGTCAGCGACTGGAAGATCTGCAGCGGAAAAGCGGCATTGAGATTGTGATTGCACCGATGGCGTTATGCACGGACAACGCTGCGATGGGGGCCATTGCCTGGGAACTGCTGAGTGCGGGAATGACGGCAGAACTGGATGTCGACGTCACTCCCGGACTCGTTCGTCATTCACGGTAAGGCGCACAGCTGCCGTGTCTGTGCGTCTGCTCATGAATCAACCTGCTCAGTCCTGATACCGAACCTTGCTCCAGTCTTTGGCAAGTGCTGTCAGGACTTGCAGTTTTTCAGGGGAATCGGCGGTCGCGACAATCCCAGGAAGTCGGAGCATTTCGGCTCGGTCATCCATCCAGGTTTCTGAGAAGTTGACCGCTTCTCCATTGTGGACCCAGACCGAATTGCCTCCGAGCAGTCGTGCGAGCTGCTGCGAGACCGGATAGTCGTAGATATTTGGAGTGTGGATCAGCGAGCCACCGAACTCACCGGTTGCCAGAAGCGGATAGATGCTGCCCGGCATGTCATCCGGCGCGTATCCCTGCAGGCCGGCCTGAGTAATCTGGGCTGCGACAGAGGGATCATTCTTCTGAAAGCCGATCACGTAGATCTTGCTGGAATCAGGACGGTCGCTGCGTGAAATGGGAGGCAGGTTTTCGAGGCAGTCAAAGGCACTCATGGACGTGTCGTCCGGACCGCACTTCACCACGTCTCCGTATGCCTGTGTCCATGTTCCGCTGGGACCAGATTCAGGAGCGAAGACAAGAGAGTAGATGACGTCACTCTCGTTGCGAAGATGAATCATCACGGCGTAGGCGTTGCTCGTGCGTTCTTTGAAATACTTGGTGCCGTCAATAGGGTCGAGGGCAATGGCGAGTGGACTTTCACTGGCAAACGCCTGCAGGTCTCCGTTCTCTTCCTCCGCTTCGATCCGGCAGCTTCGAAGGATCGGCGCGCGATCCCGCAGCCCCGCGATTACCAGTTCCTGAACAGTGAGGTCGGCGAGCGTCAGGGCGTCAGTATTGGAATTTCCGGATGACTTCCCTTCCAGAGCGACGTTGAACGTACGCATCCGTCGGGCAATGGCGCCGGACCATCGCAAGAGATCGGGAGTCACCTGCCGCAGAGCTGCGACGACATCATCAACACAAGGGTTCATCTGCTTCGATTCTCCAGAAATTCGATTAACCTGCCGGCCACGTGAATGTGCGTCACCCGTTCAAATGCCTGCCATCCGGGGACGCCGTTGACTTCGATGACCAGACACTTGCCGGACGGATCGTACATCAGGTCGACCCCTGCAAAACAGGCATCGACCGCCTGTGCTGCGCGGACCGCGAAATTCATTTCTTCCTCGGTGGCCTGATGCAGCTCGGCGCTCCCCTGACGTGCGACGTTCGTACGGAAGTCGGCGGCGTTTTTTCGTTTGAACGCGCCGAGCACCTCTCCGTTCAAGACGAGAACGCGAATGTCGAACCCGGCATGAGCGATGAACTCCTGCAGATAGAGCACAGCTTGAGTTCTCGCCAGGGTCTGAAAGACCCGATGTGCCAGATCGGGATCACTCACTCGCAGAATTCCTCGCCCTTCCGCGCCGAAGAGCGGTTTCACAACGACATCACCACCCAGGGAGTCAAATGCCCGTTGAGCGGCATCCGGGGTTTCGCAAACTACCGTACGAGGCGTGGGCAGGCCGCATGCAGCCAGCCGGGACGTGGTGAGAAATTTATCGACAGCGGCTTCAATCGCCTTGGGAGAATTCAGAACGACCGTTCCCTGTGCTTCGAGTCGTTGCAGCACGTCCATCCGGTAAACGACCTGCTCCAGCGACCCGGGGGGCATCGTGCGGACGATCACCGCATCGAACGCATGAAGAGAACAGCCGTCGGAGTGGATGGCGGTTTGCGGTTCCCAGATCGCAGCGGAAAGGAGCCGAAAATCGACGCGCTCGCACCGGTGGCCGCGACGCTCCGCCGCTTTCTGCAGCTGCGAAACGTACCAGCTTCCGGCATTTCCCAGCACAGCGATGTTCACGTCATGGCCTTGGTTGTGAGCAGTATGTTGCGGTCGTTGGCAGCTTTCGGGAACTTCAGGTGACGGCTGGCCGGTTGTCGACTTCACCACGATCCTGGATGGCTTGATCGATTTGAGCCAGATGATCAGGCGACAGCTGGACCTGCATGGCCCTGGCTGTCTCTTCAATCTGCTCAGGTCGTTTCGCCCCACATAAGGCGGCGGTGATGCCCGGTCGCTGAATTGTCCAGGCGATGACCAGCTGTGAGACCGTTATGCCAAGATCTTCTGCAATAACTTTCAGCCGGTCGACAAAATCGTGCGTCCTGGTCCATTGTTCCCCCTGAAAAATCGGATACTTCTTCCGACCGTCCTTTGGGTCCCACACATGATCCCGCTGCAGCTTGCCTGCCAGGAACCCTTTCATCAACGGCCAGTAGACCATGGCTGAGACATTGTGATCACGGCACCACGGCAGACGATCCTTCTCGATCTCCCGCTGCAGCATGTTATAGGGGGGCTGATCTGCTGCGATCGGGCAGACGGCATGGAACGCCTCATAGTCTTCGAGGCTGGTGAAGTTGGAGACACCGACAGCCCGGATCTTCCCCTGTGCTTTCAATTCGACAAAAGCCCCCGCAGATTCCGCAACCGGGACAGCAGGGTCCGGGGCATGCAGGTAATAGAGGTCGATATGGTCAGTCGCCAGCCGCTTCAGAGATTCATCGCATTGACGAAAGATGGTCTCCGGCCGGGCATCTCGAACCTGCTTGCGATCCGGTCCCCAGTGAAGTCCGCATTTGGATGCGATCACAATGTCGTGACGTTTGCTCCCCAAGGCCCGTGCGATGAGACGCTCGCTTTCCCCGTCGTACCCGTAAACGTATGCCGTGTCGAAGAAGTTGATCCCGGCAGCAACAGCGGCCTCGAGCGTGGCGAGGCTGTCTGCTTCAGTGACATCGACACTGCTGACCCCGGCGATCGGCCAGCAGCCCATGGCGACTGGCGTGACCCGTAAATCCGAAGTTCCAACCGGACGAAGTTCCATGGAGGTGATCGATTCAGGATGTGGTGACGCGTGGGAATGGAACAGGGGAGTTCTCGCACTTTGTACGCTGCACTCTCCGGGTGCGGCATCTCACTCGACGTCGCAGCGAACCGCAACGTTCAATCGGAATTCTGTCTTCCGTCTCGGTACTGCATTCGCAGGTCCTGAGCGATCTTCAGGAACGCCTGCATCTCGGCTTCGCGCCCCAGGACGAGGCCGTTTCTGAACTGCTGCAGAACGACGATGAACTGGTCGACCGCCTTCGCCAGTTGATTGGCATTCTGTGAAAAGATGGCTGTCCACAATTCGGCATCGCCCGCTGCGACGCGAGTGGTGTCCCGATAACCACTGGCGGCGTACGGGAGCAGGTTTTGATCGACGATGGAAGCGACAGCAGCTGCTGCCAGATGTGGCAGATGGCTGGTCATGGCCAGGATGCGATCATGCTCTTCAGCGGTCATCTCGCTGGTACGCATCCCGATGGCCTGCCAGAAGTCCCGGACACGTTCCACCGCCGGGGCCGGATTGTGCGTCGCGGGGGTTAAGATACAAAGCCGGTCTTCGAAGAGCTTCGGGTCGGCATGTTCGAATCCGGTCAGGTGCGATCCCGCTAAAGGATGAGCACCAACATATCGTGATGCTGCAGCGGAGTTCGCGAGCACCTGCTGCTGTATGGTCCCCTTCACGCTGCCGGCGTCCGTGAAGAGTGTCGATTCGGATGCTGCAGCCAGCACAGTGCACACATCGTCTGCAATCTGGTTGACCGGGGTGCAGACGACGATCAGATCTGCATGAGCGATCTGATCAGGAGCAGTCGCGACGGCATCGATGATTTCTTGAGCCTGAGCGGCCTTAAGACGGTCCGCATTTCGCCCGTATCCGATTACCGTCTGTGCCACACTGCGCGCCTTGGCTGCCGCTGCGACAGAACCACCGATCATCCCTACGCCGATAATGGCGACAGTTTCAAATTGATGCTGAGGATTCGACATGCCGGCATTGTAGTGTCGCCGGGGGAAGCATGGGAATCATGGAAGAGGGAAGAGGGAAGAGGGAAGAGGGAAGAGGGAAGAGGGAAGAGGGAAGAGGGAAGAGGGAAGAGAGTCAGCAAAACGCCGTGGCGTTTTGCTGACCGCTGACCGCTGACCGCTGACCGCTGACCGCTGACCGCTGACCGCTGACCGCTGACCGCTGACCGCTGACCGCTGACCGCTGACCGCTGACCGCTGACCGCTGACCGCTGACCGCTGACCGCTGACCGCTGACCGCTGACCGCTGACCGCTGACCGCTGACCGCTGACCGCTGACCGCTGACCGCTGACCGCTGACCGCTGACCGCTGACCGCTGACCGCTGACCGCTGACCGCTGACCGCTGACCGCTGACCGCTGACCGCTGACCGCTGACCGCTGACCGCTGACCGCTGACCGCTGACCGCTGACCGCTGACCGCTGACCGCTGACCGCTGACCGCTTCAATACGGTGACTTCCGGCGGGCGCTGGGAGAATGTCCGCACCAGCGTTTGAATGCCGTGCTGAAGGCGGAGACCGACTGATAACCCGTCAACCGGGCAATCTCCTTCAGCGGGTGGCTCCGCGTCTTCAGATGCCGGTCTGCCAACTGCATGCGGATGTCGAGAAGATAGTCGCTGGGGGTTCGCCCCACCTGATCTTTAAACTTCTGTGCCAAGGTCGATCTGGAAACACCCGATGCTTCAGCCAGCTTCTCGATCGTCCAGAACTTGCCGGGTTCACGCTCCATCAAGGAGAGCGTCTGCACAATTTCCGGATCATATTTCCGGTCACGCCCTTGCTCGGCAGCGGGCAGATGGATCCCCAGAACGACTCCGACCAGCAGCTGGGCCAGAAGCCGGAGATGCTCATTGTTGGGGTCAGCGGGCAGCCCGTTCGGCCAGTCTGTGAGTGCGAGACTGTTCTGGATGTTCAGTCGCAGGGGCGCTTCCGGCTGCGGCCACTCGATGCTTGTCGGTGGTGTGAGTGTAATTCGCAGACAGGCTGCAGGAGCATTGGTTGGATCGGCCAGATGCTCGATCACCTGCAGCTTCTGGAGTTTCGAGTGAGTCGTCAGGGTCACGTCACCCGGATGCAGGCTGACGTTTTCGACATCTTCCGGGCTCGTTGCGACCGCCAGATTCCAGACGCCTGAGACGACGGCGTACAGGGCAGGGCGAGTTGTCGGCTCGGGAAGACGATTGTCTCTGGCTGGACAAAGAAAATCGATGGAGCTGATTTCAACGGAAGTCTGCGAATGAATCGTTTCGCCCCCTGCTGTTTCCCTGCGAAAGTCGTCGCCCCGGCTCGGGAAGAGTCGGGGGACATCCTGTCAAACACCGATCGTCTGTGGCGAAGAGGCTGTGCGAAACGGATGTCTCTGCCAAATGGCAGGGGAATCTGTATGTCAGTCCTCCAACATCGAAAGCGGATCAGATCGCAGTTGCAGGAACTTCGCACTGCTGCCTGATTCGCGCTCAAGATCGCTATTCAACCCCGCGAGCGCAGCGAGGTGGCGGTGAATCAAAGGAAATTTCGGAAGGAACCGGAACTCGACGCAGAGCAATCGAGCCACGCAGCGTGATCAGGGCGAAGGAGTGCTGACCGGGGAGCTGCTGCGTCTTCTTGCAAAACGAAAGTGCCCCGGAGAATCGGGTGATGACTCGATTCTCCGGGGCACAAGCAGGTGTCCAATTAGAAATCGGCGAGCGGAGCCTGCCAGACTTCCTTGAGTTTGGCCAGCGGTTCATCGATCAGAATCTCGCCATTGCGGCCGGTGATGGTCAGTCGGTCAGACTCGGTCACCTTCCCGATCTGGATCGGTTCCTGCAGTGCTCCTTGCACGAAGATCGCCTGAACGAGTGGAACATTCGTCACCGGGACTTCAATCAGGAAGCGGGTGTTGCTTTCCGAGAAGAGTGCGACCACATCGCTGAGCCGGTCGGTATGACTCAGGGCAGCCAGATCGGCGTCGACTCCGAGTCCGCCAGCGAATGCCATCTCAGCCAGCGAGACGGCGAGGCCCCCTTCGCTCAGGTCGTGACAGCTGCGGACAAGTCCCTGTTTGATCGCCTGGTGCATCGCTGCGAAGACACGAGATGCGGAGGACATGTCCACTTTCGGAATCTGTCCCGTTTTTCCGCCGGTGACGAGATTGAAATGGCTGCCTCCCATTTCCTCACGCGTTTCTCCAACGAGCAGAAGGACATGCCCCGGTTCCTTCAGGTCCATCGTGACTGACTGTTCAACATCATCCACCTGCCCCATCGCCGTGATCAGCAAGGAGGGAGGAATGGAGATGGTGACCTTCTGACCGTCCTGCTCGTAGGAGAATTCGTTGTTGAGCGAGTCCTTCCCGCTGACGAACGGTGTCCCGTAAGCGACCGCCACATCGTGGCAGCCCAGTGCGGCACGCACGAGAGAGCCGAGAGTTTCCGGACGCTCGGTGTTCCCCCAGCAGAAGTTGTCCAGGATGGCGATTCGTTCCGGGTTGGCCCCGACAGCCACGCAGTTGCGAACAGCTTCATCAATGGCAGCTGCCGCCATCCAGTACGGATCGAGATCACCCAGCAGCGGATTCATGCCGCAGGAAATCACCAGTCCGCGAGAGGTTGTCAGGTCAGGTCGAATGACCGCAGCATCCGAAGGACCATCGTTCTGAACCCCGACCAGCGGTTTGACGACGCTCCCCGCCTGAACTTCATGGTCGTACTGACGGATGATGCGTTCTTTGGAGCAGACGTTCAGCGAAGAGAGAATCTTCTTGAGGACGTCACCCAGGTGCTGGTTTGTCGACTCAAGACGGAACGGCTGCGTTTTGATCGGCTGGTAAACCGCTTCGCGGACAACGGGGGGGCGACCGTCATGCAGGAAGGACATCGCCAGATCGCCGACGAGTTCTCCGTGATACTTCAGGACGAGTCGCTGGGTATCGGTGAACTTACCGATGATGGTCGCTTCGACCCCTTCGGAGGCACACAGCGACTGGAACTCTTCCCAGTTCTCCGGCGGGACCGCCAGAACCATCCGCTCCTGAGCTTCGCTGATCCAGATTTCGGTGTAGGAGAGTCCGCTGTACTTCAGAGGAGCCTGTTCCAGCCAGACTTCCGCACCTGTCTCTTCGCCCATCTCTCCGACGGCGCTGCTGAATCCTCCTGCTCCGCAATCGGTAATGGCCCGGAACAGGCCGCGGTCGCGAGCTGCCAGCACGACGTCCATCACCATCTTCTCGGTGATGGCGTTGCCGATCTGAACCGCTCCCCCGGAGAGTTCTTCACTTTCGTGCGTCAGTTCAGCAGACGAGAAGGTTGCTCCATGAATACCGTCGCGTCCCGTTCGTCCGCCGACCGCGACAATGTAATCGCCCGAGGCGACATGCTTCTCGCTCATCCCGCGTGGCAGCATGGCGACATTGCCGCAATACACCAGCGGGTTCCCCAGATACCGATCGTCGAAGAAGACAGCTCCGTTGACGGTGGGGATCCCCATGCGGTTCCCGTAGTCCCGCACTCCGGAAACAACTCCGTTCATCACCGTGCGGGGATGCAGCAAACCTTGCGGAAGATTGTCATACGGAGTTTGCGGAGGGGCGAAGCAGAAGACGTCTGTATTGCAGACAGGCTTGGCGCCCAGTCCGGTCCCCAGCGGGTCGCGGATCACTCCTCCCAGGCCGGTGTTAGCACCGCCGTAAGGCTCGAGTGCAGATGGGTGGTTGTGAGTTTCGACTTTGATGCAGACGTCGTTCTGTTCATCGAATCGCACCACGCCGGCGTTGTCCTTGAAGACGCTGACGCACCAGTCGTTTTCACCCAGATGGAGGCGAATCCGCTGTGTTGCGGCGAAGACCGTCTCCTTGAGCATGTTGGTAAACTGACGCTCGCCGGAGTCGTCTCTGTAGGCGATGCGCCCCGCCAGAGTCTTGTGAGAGCAGTGTTCGCTCCACGTCTGGGCGACGGTCTCCAGCTCGATGTCGGTCGGGTCTCGCTGCAGGTCCTGAAAATACTGACGTATGGTCTGCATTTCGGTCAGGCTGAGATACAGCTGACCCTCTTTGCTGAGCCGACGCAGCGCCTCATCGTCCATGGAGCGAATGGGGACGTGCTGCAAGGCGAATGAAAAATCGGAACCGATGGCCAGGCTGGTCAGTGGCAGCGGTCCTTCGATTACTCGTTCCACGGAATCGTTGGAGAGGACGCGGCGGGCCAGTCGCGTCACTTCTTCGTGATCGGCATCTCCGTTGATCCAGTATTTCCTGGCGGTGGCGACGCCCGAAACATTCAGTTGCAGTTCCTGCAATGCTTTCCCGGCGGTCTGTCCGACGTTGTCGGTGACACCGGGCTTGTACAGTACATTCAACAGCCAGCCGCCGTCGGAACCGTTCTTTGCTGCGGGAAGTGGAAACACTTCAGTATTCTCGACCACAGGATCGCTGAGAAGGACAGCAGCCTGTTCGATCTGGCTGGGCTGCAGGTCCCCTTCGACCAGATAGGATCGTGCGGCTCGCACCTGCCGGATGGAGTTCAGGCCACGCGAACCGGCTTCTTTGAGAATCCGCGCCCCTTCCCGGTCCACTTCCCCCGCGACAGGCTGAATCTCGATTTCCCACAGCATTGGTGATTTCTCAACTGAAAAAAGAACAGGCAACGGCAGAGCAAAACGGCTCTCAGGGGAAATCGTATCGCATCCGGGCTGGTCCGCGAAGCGTTCGGAAGTCGGGAGTCCAGAGACGAGGGGGCAGGGCAGGAATTTTCGTTGCGAACTGTGATTCATCAAAAGTGGCTGAATCAGGTAGGATCGGTCGAATCCCGGTGTTTTTAGACAGAGAAAATTTTGAAGGACGTCGCGTGAAAGCCTCGCCCGGTTTGCCTCAGCCGCTGACATGGAAGTCGAAATTGCGTGATTGGCTGGGAACGCAGGTTCCCCGGCACGGATTCTCCCGTCTTCCACGAGTTCTCAGCCGGATCCCGCACGGACCGGGGGAACAGGTGCTTTCACTGACCTTCGACGATGGTCCGCACCCCACCGGGACGCCGGCGCTGCTGGATGTTTTGAGCGTGAATAACGTGCGGGCGACCTTCTTTCTGCTGGGAGAGAGAGCCCAGCGATATCCGGAACTGGTCCGGGAAATCCTGGCGGAAGGGCACGAAATCGGAAATCACTCGTGGTCGCATGCGGATTTCTGGAAATGCACGAAGACTCATTTGCTGGTGGAATTGTCGCGGTGTCAGCACCTGCTCTCGGAAATTGCCGCCGAGCCGGTCCATTGGATGCGACCGCCGTATGGTCACGTCTCTTACACAGCCCGGGCGTGGGCGAGGCGAAATGATTCCACGGTCGTGCTCTGGGACCTGCTGCCGCCGGACTACAACCCGGGAAGCGATGTGGCCCGGTTGAAGTCGGTCTACCAGCGATTCATCCGCCCCGGGTCAGTTGTCTGCCTGCACGACAACGACGTTTCCCAGCATGTCACCCCGCAACTTCTGCGAAGCCTGATCCCGCAGGCCCGCGAGGCCGGCTGGAGCTTCCGGGGTTTGAGTTGTCCGTAGGGTCCGCTGTGCGGACCGACACGATCAGACAGACCCGGAGTTCAGGTCCCGTCAATACTGTGGAAATTGTCGAATACTGATGAGCACTCAATAAATGGTCCGCACAGCGGACCCTACGGGAAATGAAGCAAACTTGACATGTGATGCTGAATGCGTGCAAGATGAAGGTGCAGCCGAGTGTTGCGACGATTGCTCAGGGGGCCGCGTGAGCAATCGACAACGTCGAAATTTCTTCCCGGTCTTCGGATCGGGTTGGAGATCTCCCCGGCAGGAGAGTCGTTTTTCGCGTTATCTTGTCCTACAGAGTTCGGAGAACATCTCATGCGTCGCCAACGTGCAGCGTTTACGTTGATTGAATTGCTGGTGGTGATTGCGATTATCGCCATCTTGGTGGCCTTGTTGCTGCCTGCTGTGCAGAACGCACGTGAAGCGGCGCGACGGACCCAGTGCACCAACAATCTCAAGCAGATTGGTCTGGCCCTGCACAACTACCACGACCAGCACAAGGTCTTTCCGCCGGGACAGGTCTCGAACGTTGCTTACATGCTCACCGACACCGTCGGGAATTACGTCGCACCGCTCGAAGCGAAACAGATCGGACCCAACAATACCGCAGTGCGCGCCGGGGAACACGGAACCAGCTGGATCCTGTTCATCATGCCCCAGCTGGATCAGGCTGCGACTTACAATTTCTGGAACTTCAACGCGAACGTCATTCGAAATGGATCCGATCCCCCGCTGATGATGGACAATAGCAATGTTCCCATCTATCCAGCGAAAACGCACGTGGCCGGCCTCTACTGCCCGTCCCGTCGTTCGACTATGGATCCCAAGTACACCATGACCGAGCACGTGGACACGCCACTCGGAACATTTGGGAATTCGACCTGGACCACGGGCGGAAATGACTATGCCGGTTGTGCTGGTTCCGGGATTGCTTTCAAGTCTGATGACGCCTCGGCACGCCAGACGTACTGGCTCACCCCCGCGCAGCTGTCCAACATGACGAACAATGGGGTGAACCCCTATGCACAGTATCCATTTAACGTCGGTGTGTTCGGCGTGAACAGCAGCACGAGTATCAACGGGATTTCAGACGGGACTTCGAACACGGTTCTGGTCGCAGAACGTCGTATCTTCCAGGTTCCTGCAGTCACCGTTGCCGGCACCTCCATTGTCACTCGAACCAGCAGTGACGGCTGGGCATTTGGCGGACCGGCCACGATGTTCACCACCCGGCTCGCTCCGCAGCCACCCGGACCTCAGTTCGGACTGCACTTCGACGAAGCCTCCAGCGAGCATCCTCAGGGCTTCAACGTTCTGGCTGCGGACGGCAGTGTCCACTTCGTGAGTCTGAACGTCGATCTGCGAACGTGGCAGAACCTGGGAAATATCGCCCAGGGCTCACCAGTCAATCTGTTCAAATAATCTCATCAAGCAACCGTCTGGCTGCTGAGAAACTGCGGTTCTCGTCCGTGCGGGGATGAAAGGTCTGAAGGTATGTCGATCCGCTATGAATGCACCGGATGCGGTTCGGTCCTCAAGATCAAGGAATCACTGGCAGGGACGAGTGGCAAGTGCCCGCATTGCAAGAACAAGTTCGTGGTGCCGGAGAAGGGCGCGGACTCCGGCGTCGGAATTGAAGCAGCCGAAGATTCGAAGATCCAGAAGGCTCCATCGGCTGCAGCACCCAAGCCAGCACCGGTTGTCGCTGAGAAACCCAAAGGGAACAACGGGGACGACTTCGACCTTGACGCGTTTCTGATGGATGACAGCGCGCCGGGGGCCAAGGCGAGTGCGGGTCTGAGTTCTCCCCCTGTTGCTCCCCCCGCAGCCCCTCAGCCGAAGTTCGACAAGCAGGGGCGGCGAACGTTTGCAGCTCCGCCCCCCAGTCCCGGCAGTTCGGCGGAAATGCCAACTCGGGATGCCGCGAACGCTGCGATCAATGCGTCAGCAAACGCACGGGATCTGCTGTCAAAATCCGCAGAGGAAGGGAAGGCGAAGGCGGGGAGTCTGCCGACTGGCCCTCGCAAGCCGCTGATCAACTTTGACGTCGCCGGGACGTTGAAGGAGTTCCGGCAGTATGCCCTGTACATCCTCGGCGGAATTGTGCTGGTCTTCGGCCTTTACTGGCTGTCCGATCGAATGCTCTCCAGCCGTCTGGAACTGCCGAAGCTGGCAGCGGTTTCCGGGACGGTCACGCTGGACGGGAATCCGCTTCCAAACGTGACGGTGTACCTGGCGCCGGTGAATCCTGAGGGGAAAAGTACTCGAGGAAAGCCGCTGCGATTGCGTGATGCCTCCGGAGTCACGGATGAAAACGGGTTCTACACCGTCCTGTACATGAACGGCGTCTCGGGGGCTCCGGTGGGAAAGACCCGAATCTGGCTGCAGCCTCTCAATCCGGCAGACTTCAAGAAGATCCCCGGCAAGTATCTCTCGAACGGGTCGACCGACATTCGCGAAGTGAAAGAGGTCGGAAACGAAGCCAAATTCAATCTGGATTTGAAGACGCCGTAACGGCCTATTTGCGTCCGCAATCCGGTTTTGCATCACTGCTGGCTGATCGCTGCAGTTCATTGCGGTTTCCGCTTCGATGCTGTCCAATGCGTGTTGATTTTTTGAAAACCACCACGCCCATTGAACCGCGATCCTGTCGACGTGACCCTGACGGCTTACCTCACCGAATTGCGTGCCCGCGTCGAGCAAAGACTGCTGGCCGATACTGTGTTTCCCCCGGCTTGTCCGAACCGGCTGGCGGAGTCGATTCGCTATAGCCTTCTTGCCCCGGGAAAACGAGTTCGCCCATGTCTGGTGCTGATGGCCTGTGAAGGCTGCGGAGGAGACCCGGACCAGGCACTTCCCGCTGCCAGTGCCATTGAAATGGTGCATTGTTACTCATTGATCCATGACGACCTGCCGGCGATGGACGATGATGATCTGCGGCGCGGCCGTCCGACGAATCACATTCAGTTTGATGAGTCGACCGCGATTCTCGCTGGCGACGCTTTACTGACACTGGCGTTCGAAGTGCTGGCTCGCGACCTGAAGCCCGCGGAGCTGGCGGCCGCCTGCGTTCTGGAACTGGCGACTGCAGCGGGCAGCTGCGGAATGGTGGGAGGCCAGCAGGCGGATCTGGAAGCAGAGTCGAACCCCGGGATCACCCTGGCGCAGCTGGAGGCAGTTCACCGGCGCAAAACGGGTCAGTTGCTGTGCGCGGCTCTGCGGATGGGGGGCAGAATCGGAGGAGCAGACCCTCAAACTTTGCGCAGTTTGACGATTTACGGGGAATCGGTTGGATTAGCCTTCCAAATTGCGGATGATCTCTTGGATGTCCTCGGTGAACAGGACAAAATGGGGAAAGGGGTCCGCAAGGACGCCGATTCCGGAAAACAGACCTATCCCTCGTTGCTGGGAGTCGACGAAAGCCGCCGACGCGCCAGTCAACTGGTTGAAGTCGCCTGTGACGCGGTAGCACCACTGGCTGAACGCAGTCATCACCTGACAGCATTCGCCCGTTACATCATCGAACGGGATCATTGAGCAATCGACAATTCAGTCCTTTCCCGCAGCGGTCAGGCCCGACCTGCGGGAAACCCGAATCAGATTCAGTTTAACCTTTCAAACAACTTCGGCTGGAAGCCGACGATGCGCGGATCCCGTTTCAGTCCAGTGCCCGCGAATCGACAGCAATACACTTCTGAAAGTCATCGGAATGGAATATCAGTTACTGCCGCTGATCGGTTCTCCTAAAGAACTTCGCAGCCTGACCCATGAGCAGATGGTTCAGCTGGCTGCCGAGATCAGGGAGGCACTGTGTGAAGTCGTTTCTGATCGCCCCGCCCACTTCGCCAGCAATCTGGGAGTGGTGGAACTCTGCCTGGCGCTCCATACCGTCTTCGATTTTTCCCGGGACCGCCTGATCTGGGATACCGGGCATCAGATCTATCCGCACAAGTTGATTACCGGTCGGTTCCCCGAGTTCGACACAATCCGTCGCAAGGGGGGGCTGATGGGATATCCCAACCCTCTCGAAAGCGACTACGACCTGTTCATGACCGGTCACGCGGGATCCAGCGTTTCGACTTCGCTGGGACTCAAGGCCGGGGATGACCTGTTGCGTCCCGAAGACAACCGCAAGTCTGTCGCGGTGCTGGGGGACGGGGCTCTTCCCAGCGGCGTGGTCTTCGAAGCTTTCAACAATGCCGCTGGCCTGAAGAAAGACCTGCTGGTCATTCTGAATGACAATAAGATGGGAATCTGCCCGCGCGTCGGCGGGATGGCTGCCTATCTGGACAAGGCCCGCGTGGCACCCTTCTACAACGGCCTGAAGCGGGATGTCTCCTGGCTGCTGAACAAAGTCCCGCTTGTGGGGGGCTCCGCTGCAGAGGCGATCGGCAACATCAAAGACGCCGTGAAGAACTTCATTCACGGCGGAGTGATGTTCGAAGAGATGGGCTTCCGGTATGTCGGTCCGGTCGACGGCCATGATCTGGTGTCGCTGCGACGTTCACTGGAACTCGTCAAGGAAATGCGCGGCCCGGTCCTGCTGCATGTGTTCACCGAAAAGGGACACGGCTTCGCTCCGGCACTGGAAAACCCGGTGAAGTTTCACACTCCGTCTCCGTTCTGTCGCAACAGCGAAGACGGTGAAGTGACCTTCGCCAAGAAGGGGAGTCAGCCGGCATATACCAATGTTGTCAGCGACGCGATTCACGCTGCGATGAAGCGGGATTCCCGGGTCTGCGTTTTGACGGCTGCCATGTGCGAAGGGAACAATCTCGGGCAGATACGCGATGACTTCCCGGATCGATTCTTCGATGTGGGGATCTGCGAAGCCCACGCTGTCGCCTTTGCAGCAGGGATGGCGAAGGTGGGCGCCCGGCCGATCGTCGACATCTACAGCACATTCCTGCAGCGGAGCTTCGACCACATTTTCCAGGAAGTCGCTCTTCAGAATCTGCCGGTCGTCTTCTGTCTGGATCGAGCCGGTGTGTGCGGAGCCGACGGCCCGACGCACCATGGTGCGTTCGACAACACTTACATGCGGACGTTCCCGAACATCGTGGTCATGGCTCCCGGCGACCAGCGGGACGTCGAAGCGATGCTGGAGTTCTCGTTGCAGCATGACGGTCCGACCTCCATTCGTTACCCGAAAGCCAATGCAGAACTGATCTCGCGGCCGGTCACTCCGGTGGAGCTTGGAAAATCGGAAGTCGTGCGGACTGGCGAAGACGGTACGTTCGTCGCGTTTGGGACGATGTTCTCGACCTGCCTGGCGGCCGCCGACCGGCTGGCCAAAGATGGTATCGACGTCGGTGTCATCAACGCCCGGTTCCTGCGCCCGCTGGATACGGACGTGATCTTCAAGGCGATCGAGTCCGGGTTCGTCATCACGGTGGAAGAAAGCAGTCTGAATGGAGGCTTCGGGAGCGCAGTGCTCGAGGCAGCCAACGCTGCGGGTCTCCCGACTCAGGGAATCCGCCGCCTGGGACTGCCTGATCGGTTCGTCGAACACGGTGAACGTGCCGAACTGCTCAGCGATCTGGGACTCGACGTAGCCGGACTGATGGCGGCTGCTCACCAGATGGCTGGCAAGAAAGTCTTTGTTGCGAATTAAGCAACTCTGCAGACATCAAAACCACGCACATCACGTGCGTGGTTTTTTTATAACCAGATGTCTCCGCAGTCCGGACACCCTTCGGTGGAGCGAAGGTAAAAATACGCTTCGACGGGCATCAGGTCGGTGTCGATCAGCTGGATCGGCTTGCGGATGTACAGACTTTCATCCACTCCTTCGACCTCATCCAGTCTTGCTAAGGCAATGTCGTTAACGCTCCAGACCTCCCCCTGAATCGAGATGCCTGAATCAGTCTCGATGAGTGCCGGATACGTGCCGACATTGAACATGCGGTAGCGGGGGGCGGTTCTGGCCTCCCCAAGAAACGTTTCGGACTCGATCGCGAAATGCCGGCAGAAGCCCCGTTTTAATGTGCCGTAGACGAAGATGTTCATAGGTGGAATCAATGACGGTTTCGGTACGGGCGAGCTGAAGTTTACAATAAGTGATTGTCAGCAATTCTCCAGCGAGTTCAGAAAAACCGACATGGCCAAGTGTGATCAGGGGTATCTGTGTGAAGTTTGCGGAGCGGAAGTTCCCAACATCACGCTCAGCGATCTGTACCTGCGGTACGTCATTGGTGAAGTGAACGGACGGCAGCTGCTGGCCGCTCCGGAACGACATATCCGCTGCAATCCGACACTCGCCCAGTTTATTGTCGCTGACGAGTTTCCACCGGTCGTTGTCGAGGGACCTTTCTCAAAGCAGTTTCTGGATCCGGAAGATGTCCGCCGCCGGGAAGAATTGGTGACTCAGGGCTGGAGACGGCTGCAGGAAGTCAGAAAGCTGGGGATCGCGATTCCGGAGTATCCACTGGAACAATTCCGGCGCACCAGCAGCCGGGAGTCGAGACCGGAGAACTCAGGGCAGGCCGGGGAGAGTTGATACCCAAATTTGGGGACGGACATGGGAGGCTCGACGTTGGAGTTGCGTCTTTGGTAGTTTAGTGGCGCTTCGTCGTTACCACGTCCGCTTTCTTCCAGGGTTCGACCGCTATGTCTGTTGCTATCGCTCAGCCGATTGCCGGAGTTTCCGCGAATCGCGAGACCGAGATCGAAGTGATTTATCCTTCCGTGGCAGCCGGTGTGCTCGGCCGTTTCATCGGGGGAGTGATGGGGCTCGCAGAAGCCGTTCCACTTCTGCCGCTGCGGTTGATCGCGTACATCGTTCTGGGAACGGCGATGGTTCCGTTCGCCATTCTGGCTTACGCCCTGACCAAGCTGCTGGGCAACTGCTACGTCCTGACAAACCGTTCGATCTACTCCAGGTCGATCATCGGCGGTCGCAAGGGGCGACAGGTTCCGCTGGGCGAGATAGGCGATATCGAAATCACTTCCGCAGGTGGGTATCACTTTCATCGGGTCGGTGACTTAAACCTGCAGAACTCTGCCGGGAATCTGCTGATGACCATTCCCGCGATCACTTATCCGGACCGGCTGAAGCAGATCATCCTGGATGCCCAGGCTGCCCGCATGCTCTCCGATGAATCGTTCGCGAGAATTCAATCGCGAAAGTGATTTCGTCATCGCGTGGCATGGTGATGTGCTTCTGCACCACGGAGGCACTGAGACGCAGAGAAGAAGAGGAACCGCGAATGAGGCGAATGTCGCGAATTGTTTCTGGATGATTCCGTCGGTGTCCGGGGCGGAACTTCAGTCATCGTGTTGTCAGGATCCTGGTGCTACATCAGAAAATGAGACGCAGGAGGGATTCGCCGGATTCGCACAATTCGCGGTTGAAATCCTCCGTGCCTCTGTGTCTCCGTGGTAACGATTCGTCACCATTCTCGTACCGTGCATTCGAAGATCGTGATGCGAAGTGATATTCTGCGGACACGTGGAAACGTCGTTTGCGCCTCTCCTTCCCTCTTCAACGGCCGGCATCATGAGCGTATATCTCGGGATCGACATCGGGACCAGCGGAACCAAGACTCTCGCTATTCAGGAAGATGGCCGCATCCTGGCCTCCGCCACGTTTGAATATCCGCTCTCGAGTCCCAGGCCCGGCTGGTCCGAACAGAATCCCGAAGACTGGTGGAACGCCGCTGCCGACAGCGTTCAGGCGGTACTTGCCAAAGGGAAGATCGCGCCTGCGGATGTCAAAGGGATCGGGCTTTCCGGTCAAATGCACGGCAGTGTCTTTCTCAATCGACAGCATCAGGTCATTCGTCCGGCACTTCTCTGGAACGATCAGCGGACCGCTGCTGAATGCGAAGAGATCGAACAGCGGGCCGGAGGACGAGCTGCCCTGATTGAGATGGTGGCGAACCCCGCTCTCACCGGGTTCACAGCTCCGAAGATTCTCTGGCTGCGCAATCACGAACCTCAACACTACGAACAACTGGCTCAGGTTCTCCTTCCGAAAGATTATGTTCGGTTTCGGCTCACCGGTGAGTTCGCGACGGAAGTGAGTGATGCTTCCGGCACCTTGCTGCTGGATGTCCGCAATCGGAACTGGAGCAGGCAGTTGCTGGGGAGGCTGGAGATCGACCCGGCCCTTCTGCCGAAAGTCTACGAATCGGAGGAAGTGAGCGGCAAACTGCATGCGGAGGCTGCCCGTCGACTCGGCCTGCCAGCAGGAGTTCCGGTGGTGGGAGGAGGGGGAGATCAGGCAGCGGGGGCGGTCGGGAACGGGATCGTCTCCCGGGGAGTCATCTCCGCGACCATGGGGACCAGCGGCGTCGTTTTCGCTCACAGTGACGAAGTGCAGATCGACTCGCAGGGCCGGATCCACACCTTCTGTCATGCCGTGCGGGGCAAATGGCATGTGATGGGGTGTGTCCTCTCCGCGGGGGGGAGTCTGCAGTGGTACCGCAACCAGCTGGGGCAACCGGAACAGGCGACAGCCTGTGCGATGGGAGTGGACCCGTATGTCCTTCTGACTGCGGAAGCGGGGCAGGCTCCCGCTGCTTCCGAAGGGCTCTTCTTTCTCCCCTATCTGACAGGCGAACGCTCACCGCATGCCGATCCGGATGCACGGGGTGCCTGGATCGGCTTGAGCCTGCGGCATGGTCGGCCGCATCTGGTTCGTTCTGTGATGGAAGGGGCGACCTACGCCATGCGGGACTGTCTGGAAGTCATCCGCGAGATGAATATTCCGATCGACCAGATCCGACTCTCGGGAGGGGGAGGTCGCAGCCAGTTCTGGCGTCAGTTGCAGGCAGATATCTACGGCCAGCAGGTTGTCACGATCAACGCTGAGGAAGGCCCCGCTTATGGAGTGGCGTTGCTGGCAGCTGCCGGAACGGGGGCCTACCGCGACGTCGTGGAGGCGTGTCACGCAACGATTCGCGTGGAAACCCGGACCGAGGCCGACGCTCTTCACAAGGCGAAGTACGAACAGGCCTATCCGCTCTACCAGCAACTCTACCGATCGCTGAAATCGGACTTTGCCGACATTGGACGACTGGTCCGTTCGTGAATATGGAACCACGGAAGGCACGGAAGAAGAGGTTGGACCGCGAATCGGGCGGATGGAGCGAGCGGACACGAGTTGGTTTAGGGAGACACTCAGCACTCAGCACTCAATGATTTGTCATTTGTCATTTGTCATTTGGGATTTGTCATTTGTCATTTGGGATTTGTCATTTGGGATTTGGGATTTGGGCTCACACGAACGAAAACCCTTCTTCTCATTCGCTGAATTCGCCCGATTCGCGGTTCAAACTTTTCTTCCGTGTCTTTCCGTGCTTTCCGTGGTTAAAATCTTCTGGTAAACACCTCCAGCTCACCGGTCATGGCCAAGCACTGTAACCATTACGACATGGCATTCGAGCGGCTGTTACGGCTGATCAGGCGGCCGTATGTGTCGGTGAATGAGAATCGGCGGGCGCTCTTTCAGGATTCCTCTCTGAAGTCGATGGATTTTGTTGTCTACTCCGAGCGGGCCAAGAATCTTCTGATCGATGTCAAAGGTCGCAGGTGCGTTCCCGGGAGTCGCAGCTGGGAGAGCTGGACGACCGAAGAGGATGTTTCGAGTCTCATGCAGTGGGAACAGGTTTTCGGGTCTGGTTTCAAGGGGTTGTTGGTCTTTGCCTATGAGCTGACAGAGCCCCGGGACCTGGAGCAGCATTCCCTGGTCTGGGATCTGAAAGGGCGTCGCTACGCATTTTATGGAGTGTGGGCGGATGACTACGCCCGCAGAATGCAGCCTCGCTCCCCCAGCTGGCAGACGGTTTCGTTGCGGGCCGGTGATTTTCGCGAGATCCGCCAGCCGCTCCTGGACCTGCTGTAAGGGTGTCCGGTTTTCGCTTCTGCCCGGGGACGACTCCCGATTCATGGGGCGGGTGGGCTCTTCCCGCTCGCACACGGCCGAAAGTTGCAGTAAGGTTAGATTCTGTTCAGGTGTCCGCAGGGAGCCTGCAGCGACGTCACGTGTACTCGCCGGGTGCGAGATGCGCACGTTCAGCTGTCAAATCGGAGGTGCGGAACCCGAAACCCCAAGCTGTAGAATCGCCTGGAGAAACATTCCTCGGAAACGTCGTTTGGAAACTCGCTGTCCCGACCCGGTTCCAGAAGCAGGCTGCCTGTCGCCTCGGCAGGTCGCTGGATCTGACAGCACAAAGAAATGCCCCTCGTCAAACTTCAAGCTCTCCTGCAATCTGTCGAACCCGCCGCTCACCTGGTGGAGCCGCTGGTCCTGCGCCGAGTGGTCCGGCTGGATCGACGGCTCCAGGGACTGCGGTTCGTCATCCCGCACGATTTCAGCTACACGATCGATCGCGACCGACTGCTGGCCTTCGTCGAACTCGATGAGCTGGCGATTCCTCCGGGTTCGGATCTTCCCCGACGGGTCATCTTGCTTTCGCAGCCGGACGATGATGAACTGCAAGACGAAAGCCGCTGGCCGGCGATTCAGGAGCGTTATTGCCGGTTGCTGTTTCATGCCTGTGTGCATTTGCAGCTGGACAATCATCTGGCGCGTGACCCGCTGGAAACGGAATGGGTCAATGCGAGGAAGCTGCAGATCGGCGATGTGGAATTCTCCGAGATTCACGATGTGCTGCTGAAGGAGAACCTGCTCTTTCAACCCCCGTCCGATGCAGAAACGTATATCGAGTTCGCAGCTCACTCGCTGGAACTGAAATACTTCGCACCCGCGGAACGCCCGATCTACTATCCGGGGATCCGGAACTGGAATGAGGTCGATCACCTCCTGCAGGCGGATGTCGACCATGAGCAGCTCTTTCAGCGGATTCAGCAGATTCGCGGCAGCCACCCGGGCGGCGCTTCGAATGCGGCGTTGATGCCCACGCAGACCTTGAAGATTCCCCGGCTGCTTCTGCGGCGGGATTCTCTGGCGGTATTCCGTCAGCTGATGGCGAAAGCGGCGGCAGCTGCTGAACTCGGAAATAGTGTCAAAGGGGCTTTGACGTATCTGAGGGCATCCAGACAGGCTCCCTCTGGACACGAGGCTGAAGCACAGGCGGCCGCAGATCGTGAACTCGTCACGTTCTCGCAGCGGCTGCAGCGGGTGTTTCAGCTCACCGATGACGAAGCCGAACAATGGCGGGTCGCCCTGCAGCCGTTGCTGCTTCCCGCGGTCGACGGATTCTGGTCGACGGAGGCCCGGCTGCTCTATGACCTGCAAAAAGTCTGTTCGGAGCAGGAACGAGGAGTTTACCGTGTCGACCTGATCGACTGGATTCGGACATTTGGACGACGGCCGCTGCGCCGGAGTCTTCCGTTGATGCAGGACGCACTGACCCTGCGTCACCTGCGAACCGTGCAGAGGCGCATTGCGCTCGCGCGGATCAGTCCCGGGGAACAGGCACAGCTGGCCCACCTGCTCGAAGGAGTGCTCCCCCGCATCGAGACTCGTTCCCGCGATCGTCTGCGACAGATTATCAATGATGTTTTCGACGAGGTCGGCTTCATTCCTCACAACGTGCTCGAGGTCGTCGCGCGTCGAAAGCTGGTTGAAGAACTCCTCGACCGGATCGTCGAACGGAGCTACTTCAACCTGGGTGACCTGCGGGACGCCATCTCCAAGAACGATCTGAAACTCGCCGACGTAACAACCCTGTCGGCGCTGGTCTTCGGCGATTGCGTGCTGAAGGCGGATCGCCGATTCGACACCGTTCTGGACGGCATTTATCGACGCGGAGCCATTTATCTCCGGTGGCCGCAGACGCTCAGTTCGATGGCGTTCGGGACCAACTTCGGCCGGATGCTGACCCGGCATCTCTTTATCCCTTTCGGCGGGGCCTATCTGCTGATCGAATTTCTGCACCATATGGCCCTGATGATCACCGGGGAAGATGTGCACGCCGAAGCCGCGGAGAGCGTTCCAGTCGCTGTTGAGGCTGCTCCTCAGCAACCGGACTTGCTCCTCTGGAGTGGGGTGATTCTGCTGGGGACCTGGATTTCGCTGCTGATTCAGCGTCCCGAATTCCGGGCGTGGAACGTGGCAGTTCTGACCAGTGCCTGGCGAATGATCCGGCACGTCGTGGTCGATCTCCCGTCACAGCTTGTGAATTCGGATTCCGTCCAGAAGATTCTGGCGAGCCGGACGTTTTCCGTGCTGCGGAGCTACGTGCTGGAACCGGGACTGCTGGTTTCACTGATGACTCTGTTCGCCTTGATCGCTGGACGCACCTGGGATTTCCGGACGATTCTCGATATCTATCTGGTGACAGCCCTGTTCCTGAATTCGCCTGTCGGGCGCTGGGTCTCCGAACGGACGGTCGACCTGCTCGTGCGTGCGTGGCAGGAATTCAAGATGCACATCTTTGCTGCCATGGTGCAATGGATTGTCGACGTATTCGACTGGCTGCTGGTGGCACTGGAACGTGTGGTCTATACGGTTGATGAATGGCTTCGCTTCCGCACCGGTGACGACCGCGCCATGCGGTGGGTCAAGCTGGCAGGGGGCGTCGTCTGGTTCTTCGTGTCGTACGTGGTGGTGTTCATCTTCACGCTGCTGGTGGAACCGCAGATCAATCCTCTGAAACACTTTCCCGTGGTGACGGTGTCTCACAAGCTGATTCTCCCCGCACTGCCGGAGTTTGTGCGGAAGCTCACTCCTTATCTGGGGAAGAAGTCTGCCCAGACGCTGGTCTTCACCACGATCTGGCTGATCCCCGGCGTGTTCGGATTTCTTGTCTGGGAACTGAAAGAGAACTGGCGTCTGTACGCAGCCAACCGCCCGAAGAAGATCGGAGCCGAGCCAATCGGCCATCACGGTGAGACGATGCTGCGTCTGCTGCGTCCGGGATTCCATTCGGGAACATTGCCGAAGTCGTTCGCCACACTGCGTCGATTCATGAAGAAAGGGAGTGCTGCGGAGGAGAGTCGGATCCAGCGAAAGCGCGCCGGGATTCTGCATGTCGAAGAAGCTGTGCAGCATTTCGTGGAACGGGAACTGATTGCTCTGCTGGAAGAAGTCCCGTTCCTTCCCGAAACGCAGCTGCAGGTGCGAAACGTCCATGCGGCCACCAACCGGATCGAACTGGAGCTGCTGCGGGCGGATCAACCGGAGGACCCTGCGCGACTGACCTGGGAATACAGTCACGGTCAGCTGGTCGGGAAAATCGATCCCGCCGGCTGGATCGATCAGCTGTCCGAAGAGGATTTTGAACTCCTCAAATCAGGGCTGGAGCAACTCTTCCAGCTGGCAGGCGTGCAGAATGTCGAAGGTCAGGTTCAGTTGTCTGTCGCTCCTCCGATTGTCTGGGAAGATTCCGTCACCTACTGGACCCGCGCGCGGCACAACTCACAGCAGCCCGTCACGATTTGAAGCAGAACAGGAATGCTACCTGGTCGAAGGGAGCGTCGCTTCTGTTTGCCCCCCGTCTTTCACAGGAAGATTCTGGGCGAACGAAATGTTGAAATCAGCGAGGCCCACCGCAGCGATGACCGCAGCGAAGATTGCTTTTGAAACGTTGCGCACGGGCCGTCCTCTCGATCGTTTGAAAAATGAGATCTCAACGCGTTTCGGCTCTGCAAGTTATTCTCTGGACGCCTTCAGCAGATTACAAGATCAGCATGGCGTCTCCGTAGCTGTAGAAGCGATACCGCTCCCGGATCGCTTCCTCATAGGCTCGCAACATCAGCTCGCGTCCGGCAAAAGTGCAGACCAGCACCAGCAGTGTGGACTTGGGAAGATGAAAGTTGGTGATCAGCATGTCGACGGCACGAAATTGAAACGGAGGGCGGATGAACAGATCAGTTTCCCCCTGCCACTCAGTGATGGGACCGCGAGCTGCAACGGTTTCAAGAGTTCTGACTGATGTCGTTCCGACCGCGACCAGCCGTCCCTGCTGTTCGCGCATGTGAGAGATGGCCTGAACGGTTTCAGCGGGAAGTTCGCACCATTCGTGATGCATCCGATGATCTTTCAGGTGATCGGCACTGACGGGACGAAAGGTTCCCAGTCCCACATGCAGCGTCACTTTGGCCGTCTGGATTTCTCTCTGACGGCACCGCTCGAAGATTTCCGGAGTGAAGTGCAGGCCAGCTGTCGGGGCCGCGACCGCGCCCGGCTTCTCAGCGTACGTGGTCTGATAACGTTCCCAGTCGCTGGCTGCTGCGTCGCGATGCATGTAGTGCGGAAGAGGGAGAGTTCCAAATCGTTCGAGCAGGGCAAATGTCGGTTGCTCAGAGAGGGGCCGGACAATCCATTCTCCTCCCGACTGACGCTCTTCCAGTAACAGCTCCACGGAAGCGACTGATTCGAGGGAAGCAGTTGCTGGTGCTGGACCCGGCGTTAACCGGACCTGTTCTCCGGGCTGAAGCGTACCTCGCGTCTGTCCGATGATTCGCCACCGGCCTTCGGGTTCTTCACGCAGGAACAGCCCTTCCCATTTCCCTCCTGTCGCTGAGCGGACACCAAACAGCCGGGCAGGAACGACCCGGGTATTGTTCATCACCAGCAGGTCGTGCGGGGCCAGCAGGTCGGGCAGTTCGTGAAACTGACGGTGCACAATGGACTGCGATTTCCGGTCGATCACCATCAACCGGGAAGCATCCCGCCGCTCGCTGGGCTGCTGGGCAATCAACTCCTCGGGGAGGTGATAATCGTAGTCGTGGATGGACTCGTCAGGGGGCATCGTGAAGCTTCGGGGATGGGTCTCCGGGGATGATCGTTCTGCCCCCGAAAAATGGGGAATCAGGAAATCCCCTTGCGGGAAACGGCATTTTTGCCCGAACGGTCTCTCGGAGGACGCGGCGAGCGGCAGAATCTGCGACTGAAGATAACAACCTGGGAGCGGGGGGGCAGTCCGGTCGACCAGATTTTCGGGATGGTGTACAAGCGGTCCTGCTCGTCAGCCACTGAAATTCGAACCTATCAAGCCATGCGGCTGCTCTCACTTACCCTGTGCCTGCTGGTCGTCGTTGCCGATTTCTCTGCAACGACGCCGTCGGTCTTCGCACAGGATCCCGAGAGCATCGGCGCAATCGATTTTCCCGAGGCTGTCGATTACGGCATGACCAGCACCGACTCGTACGTCCCCTCTTATCAGGTGCAGGGGCCGAGTTTTCTGGCCGGTTCCGATACCTGGACCTGGAAATTCCTTCCGGAAGGCTATCTCTACCACACTTACCTGGCCAGCGAAGCCGAACCCCGGCTGGCGGTGCAGGTGTTTTCAGAAACCCATCAGGGATCCTTCGTCGATTCCTTCATCGGCGGGCGAATCGGCTTTGTCCGGTTCGGTCGACAGGACTCTCCTGAAGGATTTCAGCTCGACCTGCTGGGAGGGGCCAATCTTCGTCAGGACCCGACTCCCGACTGGGACGTCGATTCGGTCCAGTTCCGATACGACATCCCGTTGACGTATCGAAAAGGTCCGCACGCCTGGAAGTTCGGCTTCTATCACATCAGTGCTCATCTCGGGGATGAGTTCCTGATCAAGAATCCGACTTATGACCGGCTGAACTGGCTGAGAGATTCTCTCTACCTGGGCTATTCGTATTTTCCGATTCCCGAAGTACGTCTGTACGGGGAAGTGGGCTGGGCGTTCAATTCGGATGTGTCCGAGCCCTGGGAGTTTCAGTTCGGACTGGAAATCGCGCCGGTCTATCCGACCGGGATTCATGGGGCTCCGTTCATCGCGATGAACGTGCATCTCCATCAGGAGCTCGACTACGGCGGTTCGTTCAACATTCAGGGAGGCTGGTCCTGGCGTGGAGAAGGGCTCAGCTCGGGCCTGCTGCGGACCGGTCCATATTACTTCGACGGCGGCAGCCCTCAGTTTTCCTTCTATCAAGTCCACGAACAGCAGATCGGCTGGGGTCTGTGGTACGACTTCTGAGAGCAGAGGTCAGGGGACGGGGGGCAGGGGGCTGTGGTTGTTGATCCACTGTTCCAGGAAGGCGAAGGCGGTTTGTTCCTGTTCGCCTGCTGTCTTGTCGACGATGACAGCGAACTGCTCGAGCTGTCGATTGATCTCTTCACGCGGCACCAGATGGAGTCGGGTTGCCAGAATCGCCGTTTCCAGCACTGCGTGCTTGGCACGGTTGAAGCCCCAGAACTCCCGGTTCAGGCCGACATGCACGACCCGCGTTTCTATCTCACTGCGGGGCCGCGAATCATCAATCGCAGTCACCTCAAACTCGTACCACCGGCAGGCATCCGCGATCACGCTGCCAGAAACTCGAGCGGCGGGAATGAGTGCTGGCAGGTCTGTGAGGGCACCGACCGCTGCCCGTGCGATGAGTCTGACGTCATCCACGACATGAAACACCCCGCAGCCTGTCCGTTTCAGATTCCCGAACGTCGTCGAGGTCTGAAACGGGCGGAACCGGAACGAAGTCAATTCCTCATTCACGACCGGCCCCATCGGTGCGATATTGATCGTCCCGTCGGGGTTCCGTGTCGTGCAGAGACCTTCCAGAATCATCGTTCGTTCCAGCGCTGCTACTTGGCGATACTCCACCGCAGATAGGCTTCGATGAACGGATTCAAATCACCGTCGAGCACTTCAAACGGATTGCTTTGCTTCAGTTCCGTTCGATCGTCTTTGACGAACTGCTGTGGCTGCAGAACGTAATGACGAATGGTCTGTCCGCCGAATCCGATCTTGGATTTCTCGCCGCGCCGGGCTGCGATTGCCTGCTCTTCTTTTTCCTGTTGAAGCTGATAGAGCTTGGCGACCAGCATCTTGCGGGCCAGGGCCCGGTTCTGGTGCTGGCTGCGTTCGTTCTGACACTGCACGACCACTCCCGTTGGGAAGTGGGTCAGTCGAATGGCGGAACTGGTCTTGTTGACCTTCTGGCCTCCAGCTCCCCCCGCGCGGAAGACGTCTTCGCGCACTTCCTTTCCGCTTTCCCAGTCGATGTCGATGTCCCCGGTGTCGCCCGCATCCGGTGTGACGTCGACCGCCGCAAACGCCGTATGACGGCGACCCGCTGAATCAAACGGACTGATCCGAATGAGTCGGTGGTTGCCTGTTTCTCCTTTGAGATAACCGAAGGCGTAGTCCCCCTTGATCAGCAGGGTCACATTCCGCACGCCGGCCTCTTCCCCGTCGGAACGGTCAATCTCTTCCGCTTCGAAGCCATTGCGTTCGCACCAGTGCAGGTACATCCGCATGAGCATCTCAGCGAAGTCAGCAGAGTCCGTCCCCCCTTCACCCGCCTGAATTGCCAGGTAAGCGTTCCCGGCATCTTCAGGGTTCTTCATACTGGCCTGCAGCTCGGCTGCATCCAGTTTCTTGGAGAGGGAATCGACTGTCGTACGGATCTCTTCGATCGTCGCTTCGGAGTCATCCTCTTCGGCGAACTCCACCAGCACGCCCAGGTCGTCCGAACCCTGATTCAACTCTTCCAGCGGCTTGACCACCGCCTTGAGGCGACGCATTTCCGTAATCAGTTCCTGAGCCTTCTCCTGATTGTCCCAGAAGTTTGGTGCGGACATGATCTCATCGATTTCTACGATTCGCTTCTGCTTGTCGTCGTAGTCAAAGAGAGTCCTTCAGCTGAAGGATGCGCTCAGTCAGGTTCTGAATTTGTTCGCGAAGCTCGCTGTCCATGTCGGGGACTTTCCGGGGAGTGCTATTGATGGAAACTGAAGTTTAGAAAAATTCCGGGGACGGGACCACTAAGTGTCGGAGGAGAGTCCAGAGTCCAGAGCTGACTGCTGAGAGCTGACTGCTGAGAGCTGAGAGCTGAGAGCTGAGAGCTGAGAGCTGAGAGCTGAGAGCTGAGAGCTGACTGCACATGTGTTTATGCAGGTGACGATTGAATCAGCATTCCCGATCAACATTCGCAGATTCGAGACTTCTGGGACTCGGGGCCAGTCTGCACGTTGAACCCGGGGGTTCTTTCTCCCTAAAATAGAGTTGCTTGCGGGGGTCGAGTGCGAAAATTCTCGGCCGGTTCTTAAACGATTCTGCCTCAGTGGAATTTTCGGAGGAATCTGGTTGTCTGCCACAACTTTCATGACACTCAACGAACTGTATGAAGAGTTCGAATTTCTCGCCGATTGGGAAGAACGTTGTGACTTCCTGATCGATCTTGGATTTGATCTGCCCAAGCTGCCCGCCGAAGCGAAGGTCGAAGAGAATCGGGTTCACGGTTGTCAGAGCAATGTCTGGCTGATCGCGGAGCTCAACGATATGACCTCCCCGCCGACCATCGAATTCGTGGCCAACAGCGACGCCATGATTGTCAATGGCCTGATCGCAGTTCTGATGATGATCTACAACGGCAAGACTCCGTCAGAGATTCTGAACACGGATGTTGAGAAGATCTTCCGCAAGCTGGAACTGGATCGACATCTGAGCTCCCAGCGAAGAAACGGACTCTTCGGGATGGTCACGCGGCTGCGGGAGATCGCCCGCGATGCTGAGGCCCGGTGAACCGACTGGCGTGAACGGGTGTCTTACTGAGCAGTGTTTGCCGGCATCTCGAGAGGATGTCTCTTCACAGGTTGAAAGGAGGTCGTCTCCGTTGAAGATCTCCTTCAGCGTACGACCTTCAATCGATAGCCACACCCATGTTTGATATCGCGACGGTCCGCCGTCAATTCCCCATCTTCGCTCAAACGCTTCCTAAAGGTGTCCCGGTCACCTACCTCGATACCGCCGCCTCCGCCCAGAAGCCACAGGCGGTCATCGATGCGGAAAAACGGGTCTACGAAACGCACTATGCGAACGCGTACCGCGGTGTCTATCGCTTCGGTGCGGAGATCGATGATGAGCTTGAAGCGAGTCGCGAGGCGGCTCGCTCCCTGATTCGCGCCGAGAGCACGGAAGAGATCTCCTTCACATCCGGAACGACACTCGCGCTCAACACCGTTGCCTTCGGGTGGGGTCGAAAGCATCTGCAGCCCGGCGACGAAATTGTTCTGAACCTGATGGAACACCACGCCAATTTTGTCCCCTGGCAACAGGTGGCGCAACAGACCGGGGCGGTTCTCAAATTCATTCCCCTCACCTCAGAGGGAGAACTCGACCTGAATCGACTCGACGAGTTTATCACCCCCCGCACCAAGATCCTGAGCGTCACCGGGATGTCGAACGTCCTGGGAACGATCAATCCCATCTCGCTGCTGTCCGAGAAAGTTCACGCTGTCGGCGGCGTACTGGTCGTTGACGGGGCGCAAAGCGTTCCTCATGGCGAAACCGATGTCATGCAGCAGGGGATCGATTTTCTTGCGTTTTCCGGGCACAAGCTGTACGGACCGACGGGGATTGGCGTCCTCTACGGCAAGCGGGAACTGCTGGAGCAGATGGACCCATTTGTATTCGGCGGTCATATGATCGAGCGGGTTCATCTGGAATCTTCAACATGGTCGCATCTTCCCGCGAAGTTCGAGGCTGGGACAATTCCCATCGTGCAGGCGATCGCCCTGAAAACCGCCATCGACTATGTCACAGCGGTCGGCTTCGATGCGATCCATGCACACGAACAGGAGTTGCTGGAATACGCCTGGCAACAGCTTGTGGAAGTTCCGGGGATCAGAATCTACGGGCCCCCGCCAAACCGACGAGGGGCGATCATTGCCTTCACCATGGAAGGGGGGCATCCCGAGGATGTGGCTCAGCTCTTTGACAGGAAAGGCGTGTTCGTGCGGCACGGCCACCACTGCACGATGCCCCTGCATGACTCGCTGGGAGTTTCGGCGACCATCCGGGTCAGCTTCGGCATGTACAATACCCGTGAAGATGTGGATGCTCTGATGGGAGCGTTGACCTTCGCCCGCCAGAAGTTGCGACTGGTCAAGACTTGATGAGAGTTGAGAGCTGGCGAACAGCTGAATTGCCTGCTCTGGACTCTCGTCTCGTGGCTCGCGACTTCACCTCGTTGCTTCAAGGCGAACGCCGTGGGGCAGGGTCCCTTCCCGTGAAATTGACTCTTCTGTGCTCTATAATCCTTCCCGGGCCCTTTGACACACTGCAATCGGATTTGCCGGATGGCTACTGATTTCGCAACTCAGACTTCTTCCGCACCCCGGACCCCCTCAGCCATGGAATTCGTACAGCGGCAATTCGCAACGTTGTTCGAACCCCCTGAAGCACTGGTGCTGGAAAGTGGTGCGACACTCGGGCCGATTCAGGTCGCGTATGAGACCTATGGCGAGCTCTCGCCACGCAAAGACAATGTCGTTTACATCTGCCACGCCCTCACAGGCGATGCGCATGTCGCGGGTCGGAATGCAGCGACCGATCGAAAACCGGGCTGGTGGGATGGATTTGTCGGCCCCGGCAAAGCGATTGACACCAACAAGTATTTTGTCGTCTGCTCGAATGTGCTGGGGGGATGCCAGGGGACGACTGGTCCCGCGAGCATCAATCCACAGACTGACGAACCTTACGGATCGAACTTTCCTTTCATCACCATTCGTGACATCGTGCAGGTCCATATCGGACTGCTCGACTATCTGGGAATCGAGAAGCCACTGGCTGTGGTGGGGGGAAGCCTGGGGGGAATGCAGGCCCTCGAATGGTCCGTCAGCCATCCAGACCGCCTGGGTTCGGCGATCCTGCTGGCATCCGGAGCCCGGCTCAAGGCGCAGGGGATTGCCTTTAATGCAGTCGGACGCCGAGCGATCTACGCGGATCCCCTGTTTCGCGGCGGCAATTACTACAACGAAGAAGAGAAGCCGCACTTCGGGCTGGCGCTGGCCCGCATGATCGCGCATATCACGTATCTGTCCGAACAGTCGATCGAACTGAAGTTCGGCCGCAAGCTGCAGAACGGGGATCAGTTCGGGTACGACCTCAGGGCGGAAACGGAGTTTCAGGTCGAAAGCTATCTGCATTATCAGGGGCGATCCTTCGTTGACCGCTTTGACGCCAACAGCTATCTCACCCTGACCCGGGCGATGGATTATTTCGACATGATCGAACGGCACGGTTCGCTGACGGACGCCTTTGCAAAGGCCCGCGCGAAGTTTCTGGTCGTCGCTTACACCTCGGACTGGCTCTTCCCCACGTCGCAGAGTCTGGAAATCGTGCAGTCACTGGTCGAGGCTCGCCGGCATGTCACCTTTTACGAACTGCAGAGCCCTTACGGGCATGATGCGTTTCTCGTGGATCAGGAACTCCCCAAGCTGGAACGGCTGGTCTCCCCGTTCCTGGCCCGGAACTATCAGGACCGCGTGTTCGTCGGGACATCGTCATCGAAAGGGTAATCCCCGCCATGACGACCGGCGACGAACTGACCCCGATGGTTTCAACGTTTCGAGGCTGAGGTACAGGCCCCCTTCATGTGTGCAAAAATCCGTCAGTTTCTCGATCCCCGTGTTGCGGTGACCAACGATCTGATCATTCAGCAGATCGAGCGGGGAAGCCGTGTCGTCGACCTCGGCTGCGGTGATGCGGAACTGCTGGAACGACTGCGGCTGGAACACGATTGTGACGTCCTTGGTGTCGAATTCGATGAAGCTGCTTTCGTGCAGGCGATCGAACGGGGCGTTCCCATTCTTCAGGCAGACCTGAATCAGGGGCTGCATTCTCTCCCCTCGAAATCTTTCGACTTTGCCATTCTGAGTCAGACGCTGCAGCAGATCCGCAGACCTCTTGAACTGCTGCATGACATCTTTCGCGTTGCCCATCGAGCCATCGTGGTGGTCCCCAACTACGGCTACTGGCGCGTGCGGCTGCAGGTGGGGCTGCTCGGCAGGGCTCCGGTAACGGACGATCTTCCCTATGAATGGTACGAATCTCCGAACGTGCACTTTCTCTCGATGCTGGACTTCCGGGAACTGGCCGGGCGAGGCAATTTCCGCATCGTGAAAGAGATTCCGATCATCGGGAGCCGAGCTGTCGACAAGGCCTTCTGTGCCAATCTGCGGGCCCACAGCGCCATGTACGTTGTTGAACGGGCCGAAGTCTCTCAGACCGCTCCGCCAAAACCGGTCGCGCAAACCTGACGCACCGGCCTGCAACGACGAGTCGATTTCATCTCAGCCTGTTCATGGAAGCCCCGATGTCTCTTGAAGCCTCGACTCCTGATGCTGCTCCGGTTCTGGATCTGCTGGTCGCCTTTCGCAAGTCGAAAGCAATGTTTGCCGCGGTTCAGCTCGGGCTCTTCGATGCTCTGTATAAAGGACCAAAACCCCTCGCCGAACTGAATGCCGAGTTGAAGACTCATGAGCCGTCTCTGCTTCGGCTCGTTGATGCCCTGGTCGGGATGCAGCTGCTGCAACGCGACGGAGACAAGTATGCGAATTCTCCGGCAGCAGATGCCTATCTGACGGCCGCCAGTCCCTGCCGCCTCACCGGCTACATCAACTTCTCCAGCCGGGTCGGATGGAAGTTATGGGGTCATCTGGAAGACGGCGTTCGCGAGGGGACTCATCGCTGGTCACAGACATTCGGCGATGATCAGCCGATCTTCTCTCACTTCTACCGGGATGAGAGGGATAAGCGTGAGTTCCTCATGGGGATGCACGGGTTCGGACTGATCAGCTCTCCGCATGTGGTCAAAGCGTTTGACCTGAGCCGCTTCAAACAGCTGGTCGATCTGGGAGGAGCAACGGGTCATCTCACCATGGCCGCCTGCCAGCAATATCCTCAGCTGCGAGGTTGCGTCTTCGATCTGCCTGAAGCAATCCCGCTCGCACGCGAGATCGTCGCTGCGTCTCCTGTTGCGGACCGGATTGAAGTCACCGGCGGAGACTTCTTCACGGATGCTCTTCCAGAAGCAGACCTGTATGCACTCGGACGGATCCTTCACGACTGGAGCGAAGAAAAGAGTCTCCAGCTGCTGCGGAAGATTCACGCTGCCCTGCCGACAGGCGGAGCACTGCTGGTGGCGGAGAAGCTGGTCAATCCTGATCGCACCGGGCCGGAATGGGCTCAGATGCAGGACCTGAATATGCTCGTCTGCACCGAAGGACGCGAACGGACGCTCGCGGAATATGAGCAGCTGCTGAAGTCGGCCGGGTTCAATGAAGTGAGCGGCTGCGTGACGGACTCACCCGCTGACGCGATCCTCGCTGTGAAGGCATAAGGTTCATCGATCACCGTGAACAACTTAATCAGCTTTTCGCTGCCAGCAGTCCACCCACGATGATGAAGAGAGACGCCAGGATGATGCGGGGCGGGTTGACGGTTTTCCATTCCGCCAGCAGGACCAGACCAGCGAGAACCGCGATCAAGGTATTCATGTTGTAAAGCGGGGCCAACTGGCTCATCGAGCCCCCCAGCTTTCTAAGCGAAATGGAAATCATTCCGACCGCACTCGCCCAGCTGACCCCGTAAAGGAATGCCAGCCCCGCACTCTTCAGGTCGCACGAAGCATCTTTTTCCAGAATCAAAAAGACGCTCCCGACGATGCAGGTGGTCAGACCCGTCACGATCAGAAACGGTCCCGTTCCCAGATGCGGACTGGCGAGCTTCTGGAAGATGCCGGCGAAACCCAGGACCAGGGCGGGAATCAATCCGCCGATCAGCAACGCGACATTTTTTGAAAGCATGATGGAAGCCGTTTTGGTAGTTCGCTTCACAGGCAGGAGACTCACCCGGAAGCTGAAGCCACCAATCTAGTGGAGACCGGCCCGGGAGCTCCATAGACTCTTAGTCCCGCCACCCTTCGATGGTCCACACGCTCGCGTTTTCAAATCCGCTCACCGCGCCCGTATTCGGAACTTCAGCCTGATGGAATTTACGTCCGTGCCGCTGCAGATACGCGGTCAGCTGTTCTGACCAGGCAATACGATACGCTTCATCGGACCAGCCGGTGTAGGGGGCCGGAGGGAGCGGCAGCACATGCGGTCCCTCAGCCGGAACAGGCAGGACCTCACCCACCAGCCAGACGCGATGCTGGCTCTCCAGCGCCTGCTCAACTTTCGCTTTCACGTCCTCCAGGGGATGGGGTGAGAGCATCTTTTCCTTGAAAAGATCATAGCGGTGCATGGAGAGGTCACTCAGCACCGGCACCGTGATCCAGTCCGCTGTCCCGTGATAATACCATTGAAAACTGACTCCCATGTACCACGGGGAGACGACGATCAAATCCCCGTCAACGGCATCTCCTTCCAGTTGCCGGGCAATCAGATCCACGTTCGTGTTGCGGACCTGCATCTGCTGCGTGATCGTCGTCGGCAGCCCTCGAAGAATCCCCATCACAGCCAGCAGCCTGACTGTTCGCCACCAGTTTGAATTCGAAACCTGACTCACGATCAATTCGCTGGCACATGCGAGGACTGTCATCAGCAGAAGATAGTACCAGGATTGCGTGGGATAGCTGAGGACCATCAGGAATCCCAGATAGGCTGCCGGTGCCAGAATCAGAATTCCCAGGGCGTACAGGATCAGATTGGCCGACTCTGCATTCGGAAGTGGTTTCCACGGTGCGAGACAAAGCCGCACGATGCCGGCCACCAGCGAGCCGATCACGATGCTGAACCACGCGATCGAGAGGAGTGGCACATCTCCCCCCGAAGCTGCGAACATTTTCGAGACGAGCCCGAAGAACGATACCGGGACCTTCACCAACATAGTCCAGTCCGCACTTCGATACCCGGCCCAGTAAGGAAGGATCGAAAGCCCGCACACGGCGCCGATTCCCAGAACGATCGCTGCGGAGCGGTATTCCCGACGGATGAGCGAAACAGTTGCTGCTGACAGGCAGATGGCCAGCAACAGAAAACAGTTGTGCAAAGCGAACTGAACGCTCGCGAATGAAGTCAGAAACGCTGCAACAATCCACCCTCGTTGCGGGTGTTGTCTCGCGTTGGCCATGCATCCGAACGCCAGAGCGATCATCACGCATGCGATGCCGTATCCGCGGACCGTGGTTCCCCAGATCAGGAAAGTCGGGTTCAATCCCAGCAAAGCGAGTGCGAGGAGCGGAGGGCTTCTTTGCAACCACCATGCGTTACACCACAGGGCAGCGACCAGCATCAGGCCGACAGCCAATCCATAGAACCGGAAAACGACATCGTCGGTTCCCGCCAGTGAGGTGAGAGTTCGGATCAGGGCAGGGAACAGGAGAGGAAACGCCTCGAACTGGAACTTCTGCTGAACTTCAAGCCATGTCGGAAGCTGCGCCAGCTGGACACTCGCACATTCGTCCCGCCATAAACCACCGGCGAAAAGAGTGCGGACGACGAGCAGCATCACGATACGCGCCGTCAGCAGCAGCGAGGCCATCCATTCCAGGATCGTTAACGGCGAAAGTTTCACATCAGTCCTTCACAGGGGCCCGCACTCGGTGAGTGCCAATGAATCGCTGCTCAGGGGTCAGGATCACCTAACTCCCACCATCTCTTCCCTCTTCCCTCTTCCCTCTTCCCTCTGACAAATGACAAATGACGATTTCACAAATTCAGCCGCCTCTGCTCAACGCTCGCTGCAGCGGGCAATTCTCCGCATCGATCGGCTCGCCACGTCGATACTTCTCCAACAACCGTCGGGAGTGCATCGCCAGTTCCCGTCGAATTTCGCGGCGCTTCCCCTTCACCCGGGCGATCGGCATATGATCATAACCAGTCGTCTGATGTCGCAGCCACGCGATGACTGCCGACTCAGCCCGCTGCTCGATCGGAATTCGTTCCGTTCTGGCCACGGTGCCGCTGCCGACAGGCGTAGCGAGTTCGGTCACGGCGCTGGCGAGCCTCTCTGCCAGTGCCTGATAGCTGGGAGCGAAATTGAGGAAGGTCAGCACCGCTCCCCGAAAATCTTCTACATAAAGAGTTTGTTTTTTCTCCCGGCGGACTGAATTGGCCGCCTGACGTTTGGCGTAGCTGGGAGCAGCCCGTTCTATTTCCAGGTCGGAACGGATGGATGCAATTCGATCTGCCGGAGCCCAGATTCCTAGCGAAAAGGTCTTGCGTCCTTTCTTTTTCTGCATTGCCCAGGTGGGGCCGGCCGCTTTGACGCGGCGTGTCAGAGCGGCATCTCCAGGCGGGAGGACAACCCAACCGACAGGGACAGCGAGCAATTGACCATCGGGAAGCCGGACCGAGTTTTCGTTGGGGCCGGGGGAAACAATTCGATTCTGATCAGACATCAACTTTCAAAGACCTCAGGCGTAGAATAGTGTTGGGCGGAGTATGTCGCGGAACTGGAATTTCAGCAACATTTCCTGACCCGGGACGACCGATGTCAGAGCAGCAGAGCCTCCTTTTTCACTCGTTTCAGAAAGTTTCCAACTTGCTGCGTTTCTCAATCAGGTACACTGGCTGAGATGGGCGTTGAAGCGGGCATTCGAAACCGACGAGGAACGATCTCATGTCGCACAACAGTCACATTCCGCCGGGCTTCCACACCGTCAATCCGTATCTGGTCGTCTCCGACTGTGCCAAATTGATCGACTTCCTGAAAGTCGTTTTTGACGCGGAAGAGATCATGCGAATGCCCGGTGAGAACGGCGGGGTTCGTCACGCTGAGGTTCGAATCGGCGACAGTCCGATCGAAATGGGAGACGCCAATTCACAATGGTCTGCGATGCCCGGATCGTTGCATATCTATGTCACCGATACCGACGCTGCATATGTGCGGGCTCTGGCTGCTGGTGCCGAACTGCTCGCTGAACCGCAGGATCAGTTTTATGGAGAACGCTCCGCATCGGTCCGTGACCCTGTTGGCAATGTCTGGCACATCGCCACTAAGACTGAAGATGTTTCGGAAGAAGAGATGAAACGCCGGGCGGCCGAGCTTGCTGCGAAGTCGTAACATTCGTGACTGGTTACAGCACCCCACGAATGCGATTCGCCCGTGCGAAAGTGAAAGTCAAACATGCTCCTGATCAATGGCATCTGGCGCGAAGCGACCGGTGAGGAACTCTCATCGCAGAATCCTGCTGATGGTCAGACCCTGTGGCAGGGACGCGAAGCCAGCGCCGATGACGTCGATGCCGCTGTGCACGCTGCCCGAGATGCCCTGACAGACTGGGGACGGCGCAGCCTCGACGAGCGAGCCGGTTTTCTGAATCTGTTTCGAGAGCAACTCGAGCAGGAGAAAGAGAACCTTGCCCGAATCATCAGCCAGGAGGTTGGTAAGGCCCTGTGGGATGCCGCGACGGAAGTCCAGGGGATGATCGGAAAGATCAGCACCTCGCTCAAGGCGCTCAAGGAACGACGCAGCCCGCAGGAAGTGGACGTTCCGGGAGGACGGGGCTTCACCCGCTATAAGCCGCACGGTGCTCTCGCTGTTTACGGACCGTTCAATTTCCCGGGACATATTGCCAACGGGCAGATCATTCCTGCTCTGGCTGCAGGGAACACAATTCTCTTCAAGCCGAGCGAACTGAGTCCGCGAGTCGCTGAAGAAACGGTCAAACTCTGGGAACGAGCAGGATTGCCGCCGGGCGTTCTCAATCTCGTTCAAGGGGGGCGAACAACCGGGGAAGCATTGGCCAAGCATCCGGGCGTGAACGGTGTTCTTTTCACCGGCAGCCTGCAGACGGGAATCGCTCTCCGCAAGGCGCTCGTGGAGCAACCGGAGAAAATTCTCGTCCTCGAACTGGGAGGAAACAATCCGCTGGTCGTTCATCGTGTCCGTGACGTGGATGCCGCCGTGTACTGCACGGTGCAGTCCGCGTTCATCACTGCCGGGCAACGTTGCACCTGTGCAAGAAGATTGATTGTCACCGACGGAAACGAACAGTTTCTCACCCGGTTGCAGAGTGTCATCGAAAATCTTCGGGTCGCGGAACCGGATGCAGATCCTCAGCCGTTTTTCGGTCCACTCGTTTCGCCTCAGGCTGCGGACCGTGTGATCTGGGAGCAGACGCGTCTTCTCGAATCCGGAGCGAAGGCGATCGTCGAATCGAAGCGGTTGCCGCTGGGGCATGCCTATGTTTCGCCCGGATTGATTGATGTCACCAGCTGTCAGGTGCGCAGCGACCATGAAGTCTTTGGTCCGCTTCTTCAGGTGATGCACGTGCCGGACCTCCAGGCCGCGATCGTCGAAGCCAATCGCACGCAGTTCGGACTCGTTGCAGCACTTCTGTCCGATGATCGCGAAGACTTCGAGACCTTTTACGACACCGTGCAGGCTGGGCTCATCAACTGGAACAAACCGACCACGGGAGCCAGTGCCGAATTGCCGTTCGGTGGCGTGGGGCGCAGCGGGAATCATCGTCCCGCTGGAGCTTTCGCCGTTGATTTCTGCAATGTCCCCATTGCGTCGCTGGAGAGTCCTTCACTCACAATGCCTGCGAATCTCTGTCCGGGAGTCATGATGCCGTGAACGCCTTTGAAGTGAACTTCGACGGGATCGTCGGTCCGACTCATCATTACGGAGGGCTGGCTGCCGGAAACCTCGCTTCTCAGCAGCACCAGCGAACAGTGTCCCATCCGAAGGCCGCCGCTCTGCAGGGGTTGGCGAAGATGAAGCTGCTGGCGGACCTGGGACTGAAACAGGCGGTCCTTCCTCCTCAGCCACGACCGCACTGGGGGTTTCTGGAACGCTACGGGTTCTCAGGAACCGCTGCCGAAATCATCGAACAGGTTGCCCAGCAGCGCCCGGAGCTGCTTTCCATCGCCTACAGTGCTTCGTCGATGTGGGCCGCTAATGCTGCGACGGTCTCCCCCAGCCCTGACACTGCTGACGGCCGGGTCCACTTCACGCCGGCGAATCTGATCAGCGCGCCGCATCGCATGCTGGAGAGTGAAGCGACCACTCAGCTGCTGCGGACGATCTTTCACGATCATCATCACTTTGTCGTTTATGATCCGCTGCCGCACGATGAATTGCTCGCTGATGAGGGAGCTGCCAATCACACACGGCTCTGCCGGTCTCATTCGGAACCAGGTGTTGAGCTGTTCGTGTATGGAAGGGATGCGGAGGCGGACGTTGCTCTGCATCCTGTCAAATACCCAGCCAGGCAGACCCGGCTGGCCTGCGAGCGGATTGCTGCGCTGCATCAGCTTGACCACGAACGAAGATTCTTCGCGCAGCAGACTCCCGCAGCGATCGATGCCGGTGTGTTTCACAACGATGTCATCGCAGTGGGGAATGAGAATGTGTTCCTGTGCCATGAGCAGGCATTTGTCGATCAGCCGGACGTCCTGCAGAAGCTGCGAAGCGCGCTGAAAGGGGAACTGTATCTCCTGGAGATCCCGGCGAAGGAGTTTTCGCTGGAAGAGGCTGTCAGCACTTATCTGTTCAACAGCCAGCTGGTGACTCTCCCGGGGGAACCGAAACGGATGCTGCTGCTCTGCCCAGATGAATGCGAAAATCACCTCCGCGCGCGGAAGGTTCTGGACGCGATTCTGGCGGGGAACAATCCCGTCGGAGAAGTCCGGTTCGTGAATGTGCGTCAGAGCATGCAGAACGGGGGAGGACCCGCCTGTTTACGGCTGCGTGTCCCGCTGACGGAAAGAGAACTGCAGGCGATGGGCGGGAATCTGCTGCTGACGGACACTCTGTATGACCAGCTGACAGCCTGGGTGGACGAGTATTATCGCGATGTGCTGACGCTGGACGATCTGGCAGATCCGCAGCTGGCGGAGGAAGTTGAGCAGGCGATGGACGCGGTGAGTGGAATTCTGCATCTGTGAAAACGACTCGAGCCGCACCATCGAGTGCGGCTCGAACTCAATTTCGACTCAACGCGATCCGTTATGACGGGGGCACGCCGGGCTTGGTTCCGCCAGGCATCAGCAACATGGACATGGCCCGGCCGCTTTCCATGCGGGGAGGCTGCTCGACGGTGGCGACGTCGGCGAGCATGTTGATGATTTCCTGCAGGAGATCGCGGCCGCGGTCGTGGTGGGCGTTTTCACGTCCACGGAACACGACGTTGACTTTGACTTTATCCTTGCGGGCCAGAAACTCACGAGCCTTGTCCACTTTGACCTGGATGTCATGCTGACCGGTCTTGGCGCCCAGGCGGATCTGCTTGAGCTGGCTCTTGTGCTGTTTTGGTCCGACAGATTTTCGTTGTTTCTCGTACTGGGCTTTTCCAAAGTCCATGATGCGGCAGACTGGAGGCTTGGAGTCAGGACTGACTTCGACAAGGTCCAGGCCGGCATCCATCGCCATCTGCAGGGCGACGGGTGTTTCCATTTCCCCGAGCATTTCGCCGTCGGCACTCACCACGCGGATGGGGGTAATGCGGATGCGTTCGTTCATGCGGGGCAGGTTCGACTGGGTGCGGGCAACCGGTTGCGGCCGTCTGATGTTTTTCTCCTTTTCAAAATGGTCGAGGAAGAAAGGGTTGAGCCGCCTCGAGGAATCAAGACGGCTCAACCGCATTCACGAGTTCAATTAGTTTACGACCTGGACGTCGTTTGCACAGGGGCCTTTTTTGCCCTGGCCGACGGTGTATTCCACAGTCTGGCCTTCGTACAGGTTATCGTAGCTGGTGCCCTTCACCGAGGAGTGGTGGAAGAACAGGTCGCCCCGATCGCCTTCGATGAAGCCAAAGCCCTTGTCCGTCAGTTTCTTGATCTTACCCTGTGGCATTGCTGCAATCCTAAAAAAAATTCCTCGCCTTCCATACACCCTTTCAACACAAAAGGATGCCGGGAAAGCACCTGGAGCAGTGGGCCACAGGACTGACGTGGTTTAAATCAACTCAGCGACATTGTGTGGTGTTTGAGGAGACATCATGAAACGGACCCGAAAAAGCGCGTTTCACAGTGTCGGCCTCTCTGCTCGTAACATGTCGGATTTCCTCGAGGGAATCTGACACGTCCCACAAAATCCGGCGAACGACCGGCTTTTGGTGGCTTCATCAACACGGAATCGAAAGGACTGGGGACAAGTCATTTCTGACTCGATCCCGACTTTGCGCTCTCGACTCCCTGTTCTGTTTCCTTCAATCTGCTCGGCCCCAACTCATCGGGGTTGCTTAATATAATATGGTTGGTGTGATGTACAACCACGATCTGGCTGCCGATCACCTTTTTGAGAACTTCGCTGTGAGCGAGGCCCTTCAGTTTCCGGGATCATCCCGAAGGCCCACCGTGCGGTCTCCCGGACGGATGGTTCTGTTTCTTACATCAGGTCCCAGCGGGCCCGGGCCAGTGCACTCGGTGCCGATGCGGACCTGAGTTCGCTGCGTCCTTTTGCTTCGTTGACGATTAACTTCCGGCCCTGGAGTTGAGTTCCATTCAGCCGGGTCATTGCTTCGTCTGCGTCATCCAGGCTGCCCATGCGGACAAAGGCAAACCCTTTCGAACGACCTGTCACCTGATCCATCATCATCTGTACGCCGGACACTCGTCCGAACCGTTCAAAAGCGGACCGCACATCGGCCTCCGTCGCCTTGAACGAAAGATTTCCAACATAAATACTTGTCACTCAAAAACCTTCTTCCAATGTTTTCTTTGCTTCAGGGATCGCCTCGAGACCAAACGGGGAGGCTTCTGATCCAGTTGTTGCGGCGGCCGAAAATCCCACACGGGATCGTTTGCAAATACGCCCAGCTGCAGACAGGCGGGAGTGCGGAAACGGGAATCAGGACCCATGAACTTGAGTCCGGAGTTGTCGTGTTTTCGACTGCTTTGGAAGCAGGAAACAACGATGCATAAAGCAATCTGATGATCGGCGAGAGGGGCTGATAGAGCCTCTCGAACTGGGTCCGCAAATGACTTCTTCCCAACTGTTTCTTTTGAGCTGACTTCCCCGACGCGTCATTGCGTCTCTCTGAAATCAGCCTCCCGGTCCAGGCGACGCTTGAAAAGCATTGTCACCTTGAATCATCCACTCTTCTGACCGGCAGAGCGTTGCGCCGTAACACAAGAGGAATGATGACCTTCAACGAAAATATATCGAAGCTTTCGAAGTCTGACGAGACCGATTCTCCTTTTTTTGGGAAATACGGCAAATTTCGTAGGTCATTCCCGTCTCACACTTCCTCGCTGGCGAACTGCTCCGTTCGGCAGATCTCGCCATTGAGTCGTGCGAATTCGTCCAAATCTGCAACTTCAGCCGCGAAACAGGCGAATCGTCTAGCCAAGATCCGGCGAAACCGACAAATGTACCGGCCCATTCGAATTTTGGTTCAAGTTTTCGGTGTCGACCACATCTGACCCCTGTCAGCTCTCGCGACCCCGGAGATGCGAACCTTAAACCCACATCCGGTCGGTCCAACAGAATGGACTTGCCGGTCGGTCCTTATGCAGTGAAAGTGACGGCTCCCATGACTCGCGTCCGGTGGATGAGAATCAGCCGCCTGATGGCCTTTCTGGCGATCATTCCCATGGTTCTTCCGTGTGGGACATCACTGCGTGCCGCAGACCCAGCTCGGAGTGCCTCCGGGAAAACCGGGAAAGCAGCGCCGACCACTGGCACGAAAGCCTCCCCGGAGTGCCACCTCAGTTTTCTCCGGAAGCCCTGGCCGGAAGTCCTGCAGAAAGTCGCCGACGACACTCATTCCACCTTGGTGATGCCGGTGGAACCTCCCGGAGTTTTCAGTCGAACCGATTTCGGCAAGCACAGCCGCGAAGACGCTGTCCGAATTCTCAACCGGGATCTGGAGAAAGCCGGATTTCGACTCGTCGAGAACAATGAAAAGCTGGAGGTCATTTCGATCGAACGCAAGCAGCCGGAATACGAACGTCATACCGTTCAGCCCAACCGCAAGCCTGCATCGTCGATGGAAGCTCCGGTCGAGCTCTCCTCAGACGCCAGCACGAACGCCCGGGCCATTCAACGGGTGAATCATGAAGCTGCGGAATCCCGCCCGGCCCCTGTTGTCTCTTCCAGCACGATCAAGCCGACCAGCCGCCCCGCTCTGGAGATCGCCAAGCAGATTCATCAGACCTTCAAGCAGCGATCCCGCCTGGAGAACTCCGGTCCGCACGGCCTCCCTGCATTTGTCGTCGAACACTTCAAGGAGGATGCCGTCGAGGCCAAGCTGCCCTTGTTCGTCCTGGAAATCGATACCAACAACAATGAACTGATTCTCACTGCGGAAGAACCCGTGCAGGCGGGCCTCAAACAACTGATTCAGAAAGTTGACCTGAATCCGCTGGGGAACGAAACACTTCCAAAGCTGATGGCCGGGAACGGCACGACCGCAGATACCGGACGCAAGCTCGTCCAGCCTCTCTCTCTGATCGCACAGGTCCGGGAAGAAGGCAATCCCGCTGCCAAACCGCTGCTGGAGGAGACGAACGACCTTGTCCCCAGCGACGCTGCTCCCATTGCTCCACCGGCTCCACCCGCCGGGAACGAACCTGCAGCAGGCGGCATCGCCAGCGGCGGACTTCCCGCTCTGCTAGGTAACCTCAAAGGGGATGTCGCCATTGAGTCCCTGAACGATCTCGACCTCCTGATTCTGCGAGGCAATGAAAAGGACGTCGAATCGGTCATGCAGGTGATCCGGGCTATTGAACAGATGGCCATGGGAAGTCTGCCGGAAGTTCACCTGCTGCGACTGCGCTTTGTCGATTCCCAGTCGATGGCCCAGCTGCTCAATGACGTCTACACCCGCATGACTGAACTGCGGGCGAACAACGCGCAGCAAAGTCAGGTGGCAGTGCGAGTGGTGCCTGTTGTGACTCCCAATGCGGTTCTGATTCTCGCTTCCTCCAATGCCATTGAAGCGGTTCTGCAGCTGGCGGATGAACTCGATCAGGCGATCGATCCAACTCACGAAGTTCAGATCTTTCGACTCAAGCATGCGGTCGCCAGTTCGGTGGTCGAGATGCTCACCTCGTTCTACACACAGCCGCCCGTCGGCCTGGGAACTCGTCTGAAGACGGCCGCCGACCCACGCACGAACAGCGTGGTCGTTCAGGCCAATCCGCGGGACATGTCGGAGATTGCCGAATTCATCAAGGGGCTCGACAACGAGCAGGCAGCTTCCACCAGCCGGATGCGGATTTTTCCGCTGAAGAGTGCCGGTGCGGAAGATCTCGCAGCGTTCCTCAATAACGCTCTGCAGAGTGCTCTGAATCCGCCTCGCATGATGACCTCAACGACCGGCCAGCAGCAGCAACAGCAGGTCGGCACGAACACAGCGACTCAGCAGGCACGCGCCACTGTCCTCGAGTTCCTTGCGGAAGGGGGACAGGAACTGATCCGCTCCGGCCTGCTGAATGAAATTCGATTCAATGCTGATCCTCGCACCAACAGCCTGCTGGTCACCGCTTCTGAACAAAGCATGCCGCTGGTGGAAGAACTGATCCGGATGCTCGACCGGCCCAGCAGCGCTCTGGCGGAGATTAAAGTCTTCACTCTCAAGAATGCCGACGCCGTTAATGCCGTGGCGTTGCTCGATCAGTTGTTCAACGCCTCTCAAAGCCAGAATGCGGGGCAGGGGAGCCAAGGCAATTCCTTGGGGATGGAGCTGCTGGGAACCCAGGGAAGCGGCAGCAGCCTGATTCCTCTCCGTTTCTCGACCGATGCCCGTACGAATAGTGTGGTCGCCATTGGGGGAGCAGACGCTCTGCGAATTGTGGAAGCCATTCTCTACAAGCTCGACACGAACAACGCCCGCAATCGTCAGACCACAGTGATCAAGCTTCGCAACAGCCCGGTTGCCGATGTCGCTGCTGCTATCAATGAATTCCTCGCAGCCCAGCGGGAGCTGGCGACGATCGATCCTGATCGCATCAGCACCAGCCAGCTGCTGGAACAGGAAATCATTGTCACCGCTGAACCGATCACCAACAGCCTGTTGATCAGTGCAACCCCGACCTACTTCAAACAGCTGGAAGAGATTGCCAAGCGTCTGGATGCCGAGCCGGCCCAGGTGGTGATTCAGGCGATGATGGTGGAAGTGGTGCTGGATAACGTGGATGAATTCGGGGTGGAACTCGGTTTCCAGGACCCGGTTCTCTTCGCCCGCAGCGCAATTGCAGACCTTGTGACGACCACGACCACTACCGCTGTTCCGGGGGTCGGAAACGTGCAGACCACAAACATTGTTTCGCAGTCCGCCACGCCGGGCTTCAACTTCAATAATCAGCCGCTGGGGAACAACAACAGTGCCAGCAATCCGCAGACTGTCGGTGCCCAGGGCCTGAGTAACTTTGCGATGGGACGAACGAGTAATGAACTCGGATACGGTGGCCTTGTTCTCTCGGCCAGCTCCGACGCGGTGAGCGTCCTGATTCGTGCCCTGGCGGCCCGCCGCACCCTGCGGGTTCTCAGCCGTCCTCAGGTGCTCGCTCTGGATAATCAGCAGGCTCAGATTCAGGTGGGACAGGTGGTGCCGGTTCCCGATGGAACAACTTTGAGCAGCACCGGTCTGTCTCAGGTGAACGTGCTGCGAGATCCCGCGGGGATCATTTTGACCGTCAGTCCTCGCATCAGTCCTGAAGGACAGATCGTCATGGAAGTCGCTGCTGAAAAGAGTGCCTATCCCGATCTAAACAGTGGTGTCGCCATCGCTAACGACGGGAACGGGAACATCGTCTATGCTCCCGTCAAAGACATCACGACCGCCCGTACGACTGTGAAGGTTCCGGATGGGCAGACAATCGTGGTCGGCGGGATGATCACCAAGAACGATCAGGCTGAAGAACGCAAAATTCCCTGGCTGGGAGATCTCCCCATGGTCGGGAAGCTCTTCCGCTATGACTCCTTCCAGTTCCGGCGCACCGAACTGCTGATCTTCCTGACCCCTCGCATTGTGCATGGCGATGCGGATATGGAGCAGATCAAGCAGATCGAAGCTGGTCGACTGCACTTCTTCCAGGACGACGTGGAATCGCTGCACGGACCGATCTTCGGTGTTCCGCCTGATATGACCTACCCTCTGGACAGCCTTCCTCCGGTGGATGCCACTTCGCCCTCGAGCCTTCCGGCTCCGCGGTCTGGCAATCCTCAAGGCCCCCCGCCGCTCCCTCCGGCACCGGTTCCAAATACGATCAACCCGACTTCAGGGGTCAAACCCTTGAATGTCAGTACGAAACAACCCGCTGTGACACGTCTGGGTGAGGTGACGACCCCATGATGAATATGACTCGACGACTGCGGACAGGAACCCGCACCATGGAACGCTCTCAAAAATTCTCATTCGCTCTGCTTCTGCTGCTGATGGCTTCTTCAGGCTGTCAGATGTGGCATCAGGCGAAGCTGTCGACCGCGCCGATGGCGACTGCCGAACATCCTGTCGTCGAAATCATCTGTGTCTGGCAGCCGGGGGAAGGAACAGGCATGGACGGCCTGCCGACCCGAGGATTCGCCGGGCAGATCCTGTTCTTTGCGATGGGGGAAAAAGTCCCTGTCCGTGTCGACGGAAAAGTGCGGATTTACGTCTTCGATGATCAGGGAACCGAAGAAGAGCAGCAGAAGCCGATTCATCAGTTCGACTTCGATTCCACAGCGTTCCAGAGTTTCCTGACGCAGACCAATCTGGGGACGGCCTATCAGCTGTTCATCCCCTACACCCGCAAAGGGGACATGGTGGCCAACTGCACTCTCCGCGTCCGTTACTCTCCCGATGAAGGGAGCAGCGTCTATTCCAAGATGGCGACCGTCACGCTCCCAGGAACGGTCGCTCGCAAACCGAATCAGCCGGTCCAGGATGCAGCCACCTCTGACGCGAGGATGATTTCGGACCTGTTGCTGACTGCCGGTCAGACCGTCCAGCACGAGGGCCCGGGGCAGGTCACTCTGGCAGATGCTGTGCAGGAAGTTTCCGTCCAGTCCAACAGCGAAGACAAACGTCGCCTCCGCAATACCCTGACAGAAATTGCCAAGGTGAGCCCCGCGACCGCGACTCTCCCGGATTCAGGATCTGGGGAAACTGAAGTGCAGCGATCCGCTCCGCTGAAGCTGCATCCCTTGCAGGAAGTGTCTGAACCGGCCCCGGAAAAGAAGGTTGCAGAGAAAACAGACGCGACGGAAGTTGCGGAGCCCGCAAAAGCCGCCGAGTCACCGCAACCTGCTCCCGCATCGACACATCCGCTCGCGGATGACTGATGATGAGGCGGCTGCGCGGCCGATGAGAATCTGTAAAAACAGTGAAAAAGCGACCTGATCCGGTTGCTGCGGGGTTCAATCCGTGGACAATCTTAATGTGTCGGCATGGGGCCGATGGCAGGAGAAGCTGACGTGGTGCGAATACTATTGTCACTGACTGTTGTGGCGGGTCTCTTCCAGACGTCCGTCGCCTCGGCACAGTCTCTATTCGGTTCGTCCGGTGCCCTCGCCAATACTGCTTCATCCAACGCGGGTGGCGGGAATCGCACCAGTGGCAGCGGCATGTTCGCCTCCGGCAGCGGCGGCGGTTCTTCCCTCGGTGGAGGGGGCGGGGCCTTTGGCGGTTCCGGCGGTGGAATGTCCGGGGGATCCAGCAGCGGGGGCAGCGGAATGCTCGGCGGCACGTCGACCCTGACTCAATCAAACCTCAACGCCGGTGACGGTTCACTCGGAGCGACCATCGGCACCAGCGGGTTCGTCGGGCGAGGCGATACGGCCGGTCGATTCGTCGGAAGTCAGAACGCCTCCCAGCAGAGAATCAACAGTGCCGCCCAGCAGTTCTCTCAGTTTCAGAACCGAAACAGTCAGAACGCCAATACGAATACAAACACCCCGAGAACACTCATGCGGCCGCAGGTTCAACTCGGGTTCGTGCCTCCGAGTGATCTGAACGACAATCTCGTGGCCACGCTGCAGACACGACTGGAAGGACTGCCTGCGCTGGGCTCTCGCGCGGATGGAGTCTCGATGACAGCGGACAGCAACGGGCTGGTCACTTTGACTGGCACCGTCGCGAATGAAGATGATCGCCGGATGATGGAAATTCTGACTCGCTTGGAACCGGGCGTCCGCAACGTGCAGAACGACCTGAAGGTCACTCCGTAATTCGACTCAACGAGGGCCGTCATGCGTGGAATGATCGCAGCGTCAATGCTACTTCTCATGCTGACGCCATGCGCGAACGCAGATGGCTGGGGATCTCTTCAAGGGCAGTTCGTTCTGGATGGAGACGTGCCTCAAGTCCCTCCATTGATCAAGGTGTTTGCGCCGGGTGGAGGTTGCGGCCCGGGTCCGGCTCCCGATGACAGCCTGACGTTCGATCCGGAAAACCGTGGCATCGCCAACATCTTCATCCAGCTTGTCAAAACGCCGGACGAAATTCATCCGGATCTGAAGAACAGTCAGGAAGAATCCTTGGACTTCAACCAGCAATGGTGCCGGTTTGACCCCCATTGTCTGATCGTCCGCACGGATCAGACCGTCCTCTGCAAGTCATCGGATGGGGCTGTTCACAACGTTCACACCCACCCATTCGCAAATACGCCGGTGAACTTGCTGGTACAGGTCAACGACCAGGTGGGAGTTCCTGTTCAAATGCCCATCGCAGAACGGAACCCCGTCAAAGTGCAGTGCGACATTCATCCGTGGATGAGTGCATACTGGCTGGTGGTGGATCATCCTTACGCCGCCGTCACTGACAAAACCGGGAAGTTCACAATCAAAGATCTCCCTGCAGGCGAGCACGAGTTCCGGGTCTGGCACGAGCGGGCCGGGAGCATCGACAAGAAGTGGAATGTTTCGATCAAAGCAGACGAAACCACTCAGCTGCCGCCGCGGGAAATTCCTCTGTCCAGTTTTCAGAATCCCTGAGATTGAGCAAAGCTGACGGCGGTTTCGAGAAATTCCGCCCCTGCAGTCGCCCCTGCTTGCCGGATTGCATAGGATATGGTGTGTCCCGCGCCAGCGGGTTTGCGCACCGCAACCACCTGTCGTTCCTGACAGATTGAAACTGCAACCTTGATTGTTTAGAGGAAGGGATTTTCGATGATCCGTTTTGGCTTCTCTCTCGCGATCCTGCTGGGGATCTGTTCCCCGGTTCTCGCTGATGGCTGGGGTTCTGTGGAAGGGCAGATCATCCTCGATGGGGATGTTCCGGCCCCTCAGTTTCTGGTCAAAAAAGGGGACACCACCGTCAAAGATGCAGCTGTCTGCGCCAAAGACGGAGTCCCTGATGACTCCATGGCCTTCGATCCTGAAACCAAGGGGATCGCCAACGTCTTCGTCTATCTGCCGAAGGCTCCATCGAAGATTCATCCTGATCTCAAAGCCAGCGCTGAAAAGGAAGTGGTCTTCGATCAGCTGGGCTGTAACTTCCTGCCACACTGCCTGATCGTCCGCACAGATCAGGACGTGGTCTGCAAGTCCAGCGATGCTGTCGCTCACAACCTGCACACCAACCCGTTCTCGAACACCGCCCAGAACTTCATCGTTCAGCCGAACGATCAGACCGGAACCCCGGTGAAGATGGCGATCGCAGAACGCAACCCGGTGAAAGTCCAGTGCGACATCCACCCCTGGATGGGCGCTTACTGGCTCGTTCTCGACCATCCCTACGCTGCCGTGACCGATAAGGACGGCAAGTTCAAGATCGACAACCTGCCGGAAGGAACCCACGAATTCCGCGTGTGGAACTCCAAAGCAGGCAACATCGACAAGAAACTTGTTGTGAAAGTCAAAGCGGGCGAGACGACAACCGTCCCCGTGAAGAAAGTTCCGCTGGCCAGCTTCCAGAAGTAGTGAGCGGACAGCTTTCAGCGTTCAGCAGCCAGAATCATCCGGCTGCTGATAGCTGAGTGCTGGCAGCGGTGTTCGACGAACTCGAGTCGATCTGATTTTGAGGAGGTGGAGCAGGTGGTGTCCATCGAGGTGCCGGCGTTCCTAAATATTTGGAAATCCGAAGTACTTGCGTTGCCAAAAATCTGAATTCTTGTACGGCGAATCAGCATGTGGAAGGAAGTAGCTGATGACTTTGCGAAGGGTCGCAGTGGCAATTCTTCCGGCGACCTCTAGCGGAATCGTATCGCCACCTACAGTTGTTTTGTCCTTTTCTTGATGAGCACCGTGTGCGATCGCGCTTCTCAGATTGTAAAGATCGTGCGCGACCTTGAACGCTCTTCGTCGTTCCTCAGGTTCACTGAAGAGCATCGAGTAGTTTAAGGAGAAGCGGAAACTTAGCTCCGCCTTTGATCCGACCAGTAGTAGAGACTCTAGGCCAATTACTGCGTCAATGATCTTGTCTTCGGGTTTTATTCTATTCTCAGCATCGGCAAGACGAAAACAAGCCATCCGCATTTGCTTTTCATTGTTGCCCGATATCAACCGGGCATGTGCGAGTAGAGGGTCAATCTCTGCTGAGCTGAGAGAATAGGTTCCACATGGGATGTAGACGCCTCGCCCTGCGATGCCTAAGGCAAGTGGACAGAAGCTTGTTGCGGAAAAAAATATACAGTCATAACCGACAAGACCTTCCTTAAAGGTGCGGAGGCAAAGAAGAGTGTTTTCGAGCAGTGAGCTGGCGCGTTGTAACATTGTTTCACCAGCTTCATGAGTTCCTCCGAGGATTATCTCTTCTTCCAGGTGGCCTTCCAATACGAACTCGTAGGGGCCAGCAGTTTGGGGACGGAAGAAGCCGAGCGTTTCAATTGGACCACCATGATAACGTGAGATCTCATCTTCATTTAGTCTTCGAATCCTCAGGTTCGGAGGGAACTCAATCGAATTGCACTCCATCTGGAGATTGATCAGTTGGGCATGAAACTGTACATGGACCGTCTTGTTGACGATAAAATTTGAGGCCTCTTGGACGACAGCATCTACGACGTTCTCGTCGACTTCGAAGGTACGATGTTTGTTCCATATGTGCCACAGGCAATTAACTACAAAGTCCCCGTGAGTTTTTCCCCAATTCTGACCGCTTCCCCGAAAACCAACCGAACCATTGTATTCTGGGTGGCGATGAATAAATGATTCGACAAAGCCAACTTCTGTCGCTCTGATCTGACTTTTTGTTGAACGAAATAGTTGATGTAGGTCTGTGTCTATTCTTGTTGCTGCTTCCCAGTGTCCAACTCCTTTTTTCTTCCACGATCGGTAGCGACCAGTGAAGTTGCCTAGTTGTGATTGAAGAATAGGTAGGCAATTTTGAATCGATTCTTTAAGTCGAGCCTTTGATTCTTCGTGCATTGAGTTATTCCCCTGGAGAAGTCTCACAAACAGTTCGGTGCACGAAATGATATTTCACTACCCTGCTTTGCTCATCGCAATCTCAGTCAGTTAACGCTGGTTGCTGATAGCTGAGTGCTGTGTTCTGACCGCTGGTAGCTGCCGCTGCGTCGCTTAGCGCAGCTCTTCCCGTGCCAGTCGGGCGGCGGCTTCGGCGATTTTTGAGTCTTCGGCCACACAGGTGAGGTGGCCCATCTTCCGGCCGGGGCGGGCTTCTGTCTTGCCATACAGGTGCAGCTTCACCCCCGGGCGTTTCAACGCAGCCGCCCAGTTCGGCTGGCCTTTCTCGGGCCACAGGTCCCCCAGCAGGTTGGCCATCGCAGCGGGCTGTCTCAATGCCGTTGAGCCCAGCGGGAGTCCGCAGATCGCCCGGACCTGCTGTTCGAACTGAGAGGTCGCATGGGCATCGATCGTCAGGTGGCCGGAGTTGTGCGGCCGGGGAGCGATTTCATTGATCAACAGCTTGCCGTCTCTGGTCAGGAACAACTCGACGCACAGCACTCCGATGACGTCGAGTGACTGCATTACGGTGACAGCAATCTCTTTCGCTTCCTGAGCAATGGCTTCTGAAATTTCCGGAGCAGCTGCGATCGAGACATCCAGAATGTGGTGCTGATGCCGGTTCAGGATCGGGTCGTAACAGACGATCTCCCCTGCTGGATTCCGCACCGCGATGACAGAGAGTTCAAACTCGAAGTCGACCAGACTCTCGAGGATCGCCTCGGCCCCGTCGAACTCTTCCCAGACCGATTCCAGATCCTGCGAGCCGTCCAGCAGCTGTTGGCCCTTCCCGTCGTAACCCCAACTGGCGGTCTTGAGAATCCCTTTGCCGCCTGTCTTCTTCAATGCTGCTTTTAGCTCGGAAAGTGAATTGATGGCGGTAAAGTCGGCGGTCGGAAGTCCAAAGCTGCGGAGTGCGGTCTTCTCCCGCAAACGGTTCTGGGCAGCTTCGAGCACAGCCGGCCCGGGACGAACCGGGACAAGCTGTTCGAGTGTCCGCAGAGTTTCGACGGGAACATTTTCGAACTCGAGGGTGACGACCTGGACCCGCTGGGCGAACTCCTTCAGGCGGGGGAGATCTTCCCAGCTTCCGGTCCACTCTCGGTCTGCGATCTGCCCGGCGGGGGAATAGCCGTCGGGAGAGTAGACCTGCACGCCGTAACCCAAACGGCGGGCAGCCATCGCGAACATCCGTCCCAGTTGTCCGCTTCCCAGTACTCCCAGCGTGGATCCGGGAAGAATTGCCTGCGTCATTTTCAGTTCTCAGCGATCAGCGATTAGCAGTCAGGATTGTGTCGTTGGTAACGTTGCGTGAATTCGAGTCAAAGTGGCGGAGTGGGTGATGTCGCGGATTCGGTCTGGACGTCGTGCGCCCATGGATCATTCCCGCCGTCAGCAATCTGCTGGTTGCTGAATGCTGACAGCTGAGTACTCCTCACCAGTTGCATTCAGAGTCTTCCAGCACGTCAGCGGTCTGCTTCTGATGAAACTCGTGGAGCTTTGCACGGAGTTCCGGTCGGGAATTCGCCAGAATGCGGACAGCGAGCAGACCGGCATTTTTGCTTCCCGCTGCCCCGATGGCGAGTGTGCCGACAGGAATTCCCCCGGGCATCTGCACGATGGAGAGAAGGGAATCGAGACCCTGCAGGGCCTTGCTCTGCACCGGGACTCCCAATACGGGAAGGACCGTATGGCCTGCGACCATGCCGGGGAGGTGTGCTGCCCCGCCGGCCCCGGCAATGATGACTTCCAGTCCTCGCGATTCGGCGGTCCGGGCGTATTCCGCCATCCAGTCGGGGGTGCGATGTGCCGAAACGACCCGGCATTCGTGCGGAATTCCGAACTGCGTCAGGATTTCGGCAGCAGCCTTCATGGTTTCCCAGTCGGACTTGCTCCCCATAATCACGCCAACCAGGGGCGAGCTTTGACTCATTTCGGTTCTCCATCTTCCGCACGTCGCACTTCTTTAGATACCGCCTCAGATTAGAGGAATCCGGGTGAAGATTCATCAGGAGGGGGCGGGAAGGAGTTTTTGAACCATTGTCAGAAGGGGTTAAACCGCGAATCAGGCGAATTGAGCGAATTCCAATTCATTCGCCGAATTCGCTCAATTCGCGGTTCCATTCCGTGCTTTCCGTGTCTTCCGTGGTTCCTCTCCCTCCGAACCTCGATTCTGAAATGAATTTTTGAATTCTGGGCAGGTTTTGCAGCATTTACAAAATGGTCTTTTCCCATTTTGACAGGATCGGTAGACTGCGGGGAGTCGCCGGAGCGGCTTAAGGTTGAAGATCCATCTTTGGCGATGCCAGGATGAAGATCAGGAAAGGATTCCTGCGATATGTCTCGACATGGATTTCGGTTCGTCCACGCCACGTGCTTGTGTCTGGATGAACATCTCGTTGGCATCGGTCCACTCTCTGCGGAGGACCGTGCTCTGGCCGAAGATGCGACATTTCGGGCGTGGAATGGAATCGTCGACACCTGCATCGGGGCACAGGTCGAATTCCTGCTGCTCACTGGCAACTCGTTCAATGCCAAAACCAACAGCCTCCGCGCGCGGGTGGCACTGGAAAAAGGCTTTGAAAAACTGGCGGCTCACGACATTTCGGTCTTTGTCGTCCCCGGGCCGCTCGATCCACTTTCCGCGTGGAAGCGAAGTCTGCATCTCCCGCCGAACGTGACCCTGCTCAATGATGAAGATCACGAACCGGTCGCGGTCATGAGTGATCAGAAGGTGCTGGCTTCCATTTATGTGGTGGCCACCGCCCATTCAGATGAATCGAAATGGAGTGCTGCGGGTCCGGCCGCGTTTCAACGTCATCAGACCCCGTTTCGGATTGGACTGGTCGGAACGGGCACCCCTGTTCGCTGGGAAGGGGGCGAACCGGTCGCGCTGGAACATCACGACGGCGGGACAGCGGCTGCAACACTTCTGAAAACAGCCATCGAACACAAAACGGACTACATTGCCCTGGGTGAAGGTTTTCCGCTCACGGAATACCTGAAGTCGGGGATCGCGCATGATCCCGGCTGTGCGCAATCACTGTCGAATGAGGTTTGCGGTTCACGCGGATGCAGCGTCGTCAACGTCGATTCGACTGGCGAAGTCAGCATTGATGCTGTGGCGGTCGCTCCCATTCGCTGGGAAGACATTCCTTTGCATCTGGAGTCTCACACCAATCAGCGCGATCTGGTCGAGAAGATGGCGCTGACGATGCTGGAGCAGGTGCCGGACAATGACGAGCGGCTCTGGATTGTCACGTGGCGAGTCTCCGGTGAGGGCAAGCTGCTGGACAGTCTGAGCGAGCCAGCAGCTCAGGCTGAGCTGTGGAAGCAGCTTGAAGCGGAAATGACCGGCGAGCGGGCGATTCGCCGTGTTCATCGTCTGGAACGGGGGAGTCGAAAGTCTTCCGAACCCAGACAGCAGAAGGCAGGGGCAGCTGCCGGAAGTGGACTGTTGAACGACTTCCAGATCATCTTGAATGAGGGCCCTGACGCCCTGATTGAAGAAGTTCGTCGCGAACTGCTGGAACTCGACTGGATGAAACAGAACGACGCCCGCTTCATTCGTGAAGCGGTGCAGCACCTGTCACGGAAAAGTCTGATTCGGCGGGCTCAGACGCTGGCAGGGCAATGGTTGGAATAGACGTGGTTCAAGAGGGAACAGAGGCCCGGAGGCGGAGATCAGAAACTTCCTCCCGACTGTCCTCTGACAACTGACCCCTCCTCCAAGGACGGATGCAGATGCAGCTTCGAGATCTAGAAATCGACCGCTTCGGAGTGTGGCAAGATGTCACATTTCCGTTCAATCATCGCGGCGTGACGGTGCTGTACGGCCCGAACGAAGCCGGGAAGTCGACCCTGATGCGATTCATTCGCGGGGTGCTTTACGGGTTCCTTCCGCAGGATGAACGTTCAGCCGGTCCCAACTCCGAACCCGTGGAATGCTCCGGCACGCTCCGGCTGCATCATCAGGGACAGGATTACCGTATTCGCAGAACGTCACAGCCAGGAACCCGGGGACGCCTGGAGATCAACGGACGCTTCGTCAAGGACGATGATCCGGTGCTGCGGAATATCGTCGGCAATACCCCCGAAGCGATGTTTCAGAACATCTTCGCCATCGGGCTGAATGAACTGCAGCAGCTGGCGACTCTCAACGGAGATGACGTCTCCCGGCATATCTACGGACTCTCGCTGGGGCCGGAAGGGGAACAGATCTTCCGTGCGCATGCGGGATTTGCAGAAGACGAAAACCGGATCATCGGTTCGAAGCCCCGCGAAGGGAGCTTGTTCACGCACGTGACGAAGCTCGCAGCGATCGATAAAGAACTCTCGCGTCACGGACCTGCTGCGGAGAAATATACTCGGCTGCAAGGGAACCTGCACGACCTGGAAGATGAACTGGCGTCGCACCGCGACCGGCAGTCGATGCTGCAGGATGAACTGCGCGGACGGCAGTTTCTCACCCGCATCTGGGGCCCGTGGAAGAAGGAACGGGAACTTCAGAAGCAGCTGGCTCTCTTGCCGCAGGATGATATCGATCGTGAGATTCTGAATCAGTTCGACCAGCTGGAACTGCAGCTGTCCGAGATTGATGATCGCCGTAAAACACTGATCGCTGAGGCCAAGCAGCATCAGGCGGATGCGGAAGCGATTCCCAATCGACCTGAACTTGAAGAACATGCCTGCCAGATTCAGTCGCTGTTCGAACGCTCCCGCGTGATGCAGGGACTCGATCGGAGCCTGCAGTCGTCGAGCGGGGTTGCCGATCCCCGTGACCGCGCGGTTCAGGAACTGCTGGGCAAGCTGGACGGCCGATGGGATGTACGACGTCTGGAACAGACGGAAGTGACCGGCGAAACCTGGCGCCGATTGACTCAGCAATCGAATGCCTATCGCCATTCCGTCCGCTCCCGGGCTCGTCTGCTGAAGCGCTACAAACATCTCACGGGCGTGCTGAAAAAACTGCAGGCTGAGTGGAAGAGTCATACGAAGGAACTGGGCGATCAGTCGATCGGAGAGGCTCGCAAGTCGCTGCAGCGGCGTCTGCATGAACTCGAGGAACTCCGCAGCCTGCGAACGCGTCGGGATCACTTGAAGAAGACACTCGATTTCTTCAATCGAGATCTCGGGCCGAAGATGGTCATTCGCGACCTGCCTCCGTTCTTCTGGGTGATTCTGTCCTTCTTCACGTTTGCCGGAATCGCGTTGCTGTTCTCCGGGATCTACGCTGCCATGCGTGGATACACGGGGATCGTTTCCGGCGGCAAAACCGCGTGGATCGTCGGGGGCTGTTTCACGTTCCTGGGTGTGGCAGCGATGTCCACCTTCTGGGCGATGAAGGAATACTTCGAAACGGTCGACTTCGAACCGCCTGAAAGTGGTGCGGAACGAGAAGCACTCGAACACGAACTGCATCGTGTTGAACAGGCGATTGAGCGAGTCATCCGCCGGGAACATCAGGGACCGATCGGACCTCCGGGGCATCCCGATGCCGTTGCTGCTCCCGTGTCGGAAGAAGAGCAGATCAAACAGCTGCGACAGCAGTTGGTGGAACTCGACCAGCACGAGCCGATGGGACTGAGGATCGATTCACTCCGACGCCGTCTCAGCCAGATGCGGCTCAACCTTCAGGATCGTCAACGTCAATTGGGACGGGCCCGCCGGGACTGGACGGAAGCCCTGCGGCGCGTCGGACTCACCGAGACACTCAAAGTCTCCGAGGCCTTTGAACAGTGCCAGCTCGTCGCGCAGGCGCGCGACCTGCTCCTTGCAAGGAATTCACGAAGCGAGAAAGAACTCTATCAACGTCAGGAACTCGAAGCGTACCATCATCAGATCCGCGATCTGGCCGGAAAGCTCGAAGAGCGGACGTTCAAGCTGGGGGACCTGTACGAAGCGCTCGCCAACTGGGACAGAGAATTGAAGTTGCAGGGGGAACGTCGCCGCGAACGGCTGCGCCTGAAGCAGTCGGCGAAGGAAAAACGTCATCAATCCGCTGAACTCGTCAATCAGGTCGAACGGCTTCGGCGGGATCGGACCGCTTTGCTCAAGCGGCTGGGGGTTGGCGAACGCGGGGAGATTATCGCCAAGCTCGCTGCGATTGACGAACGTAATACCGTCGAATTCCAGCTGAAGGAAGTTCGTCAGGAAATCCAGAAGCTGGTCGATGCTGATTCGGATCTGGCGATCGTCGAAGATGATCTCATTCGCTATGACGCCGATCTCAACAGCTCAGCGATCGAGAAAATCCGTCATGAACAAAAGCAGCTGGAAGGAGCGATCCAGACCACGACAGCCTCGCTCGACAACCTGCGTCGGCAGCTTCACGCCATCGAAGAAGATCGCACGCTGACCTCTCTGCGGTTCGATCGCGAGCAGATTGTACATGCCCTGCAGCAGGCGACCGAGAACTGGGCTGCCACACGTCTGGCAGACAAAGTGGTCGATCGACTGCGGCGGCGGATCGAGCAGGACCGTCAACCGCAGATGCTGCAGGCAGCCTCCTCGTATCTCAAGCAGTTCACCTGCGGGAAGTATCACCGCATCTGGACCCGGTTGGGCGAAAAGGCCCTGTTTGTCGACGACGATCAGAATCAGTCGCTGCGTGTGGAACATCTCAGCAGCGGGACCCGTGAGCAGGTCTTCCTGTCGGTCCGACTCGCCATGATTCGAGACTTTGCACGCAAGGGAATTGAACTGCCGATGGTGCTGGACGACGTCACTGTCAACTTCGATCAGACACGGACAGAAGCGGCAGCACACACGTTGATGGAAGTGGCCCAGCAGGGACAGCAGATTCTGTTACTTACCTGCCATCTGCACTTCGCACAGATCTTCCAGCAACAGGGGCACGAACCGATCTGGCTGCCGGCATTACGAGCCGAAGCACAACTCCAGCGGTAAGAATTTTTTGTCAGACCGAACGCGAAGTTCACCCCCGAAATTCTTCCGTTCCGAATGCCCAGGGCATCCGGCCCGATCCCGCTCCGTCTCGACAGTCCTGTGTCTGCTTGTCGCTGGACTGTGGGGATGTATCGCGAATCGGAATCAGCAGGCGTCCCTTCCCAGCAAATTCGAAATCGAATCGGGCGATCTCATCATTCGTTCCGACCTCAAGATTGAATCCAACAACGAACTCATCACGCAGCTGAAGTCGATTCGCGAAGACCTGACGAATTCGCTGGAACTCCCCCCGGCTCATCGCCCGGTTGTCATTCATCTGTTTGGAGACGAACAGCGGTACAGCCAGTACATGCAGGCCCGGCATCCGAACCTTCCTCCTCGTCGGGCGTTCTTTATCGGTTCGCCCACAGAACTGGGGGTCTATGCTCACTGGAGTCCGAACGTCAGCGAAGACCTGCGTCACGAATATACTCACGGCGTTCTCCACGCCTCCCTGCGAACTGTTCCGCTGTGGCTCGATGAAGGACTGGCGGAGTATTACGAAACCCAGACCGATACTCCACGTCGATTGCATCGTGAGCACACGCAGCAACTGGCCATCGCTGTGAAGAACGGGTGGCGGCCTGACCTGGCTCGTCTGGAGAAGATTGAAGAGGTCCCCAAGATGGGACTGGCGGATTACCGCGAAGCCTGGGCCTGGGTCCACTATCTCATGAACGATGCTCCCGGTGGACGCGAGTTGCTGGTGAACTACTGCCAGGCACTTCGCAAATCAGATAAGCCACCGCGATTCAGCGCGGAGGTGGCCCGGCTCTTCCCCGACGCCGATATCCGGCTGGCGTCGTACATTACGTACTCGCTGACGGACCACGGCCGCGTTGTGTGGGCGGATGAGACGGGGAAGTAGTGGGAAGAGGGGGCAGGGCGGCCGCTTGGTGGGGTGGGGGATTTGTCATTTGTCATTTGTCATTGGGGATTGGGGATTTTGTCGTGGCTCCTCTCTCCTCTCTCAACACTCGACTCTCAGCACTCAACTCATACCAACCTCGCTCGCTTGCCAGGATCGCTCCCACAAGAGATGGTGTACTGCTCAATCAGCGGGCCGTCTCATTGCTAACCTGGAGGAGTGTTCCATGATCAGAATGCTGACGTTGCTGACTCTCGTTGCCCTGATGAGCTGGGGCTCAGCCTGTGAAGCAGCCGGGCCGGATCCGATTCGCCTTTGGCCCGATGGAGCGCCGGGAGCACAGGGAGACGAACCAAAAGATGTTCCGGAAATCCGGATCTATCCCGCCCCGGAAGCCACTGCCAATGGGGCCTGCGTCGTGGTTCTCCCCGGGGGAGGCTACGGCGGGCTGGCCATGGATCATGAAGGTCATCAGATCGCAACCTGGCTCAATTCCATCGGAGTGAGTGCGGCTGTGGTCTCTTATCGACTCGGACCCAAGTATCACCACCCAGCTCCGCTGCAGGATGCCCAACGGGGGATCCGCTATGTCCGCGCTCATGCTGCTGAACTGAAGATCGATCCGCACCGGGTTGGCATCATGGGGTTCTCGGCGGGAGGGCACCTGGCGTCCACAGTCTCCACCCACTTCGACGCTGGCGACAAAGAGAGCTCCGACCCGGTGGCACAGCAGAGCAGTCGACCCGATTTCAGCATCCTGTGCTACCCGGTCATCTCGATGAAGGAAAAGTTCACCCATCAAGGGTCGAAGAACAACCTGCTGGGGAAAGATCCGGACCCTGCACTCGTAGAGAATCTTTCGAACGAAACCCAGGTGACCAAAGAAACCCCGCCGACGTTCATCTTCCAGACTGACAAGGATACCGCTGTTCCGGCTGAGAATTGCGTGGCATATTATCTCGCGCTGCGCAATCAGGGGGTCCCTGCGGAGCTTCACATCTATCAGAATGGCCCGCACGGAGTCGGACTCGCCCCGAAGGACCCTGTCCTGAACACGTGGAAAGACCGGCTGGCGGACTGGCTCAAGGTCAATGGTTTTCTCAGCAATGCAAAGCGGGCAGCAATCAGCGGCACCATCTCCGTCGCGGGAACTCCGTTACGCTGGGGCACTATTACATTTACTCCGCAGGAGAATGAGAACGCCCCGTCTGCGAGCGCCATGGTCTCTCATGGGAAGTTCTCGCTTGGCTCCGATACCGGGCCGGTGCAGGGCCCGAACGCGGTGACCATCTGCTCGCTGGGCGATGTCGTTCCCCGGCCGACGATTGAAGACGTGATTGTCTACCCCAGCGACGAGCTGGTTGTCATCCACGAGGAAGGAAACGTGCTGAACCGCGAGCTGAAGTAGAGCGGCAGTCCGATGTTGACGGTCGAAGATTTCAGAGCACGCCGCGTGAGCAGGTGCGTGACATTGTCGACGTGAGAAGATGTACTCGCTCACGCGTCGGATTCTGATGGAGAAACGCGGATCATTGCGTATTTTTCAAGCAGCGGGCAGTGTTCAGCAACGACCCCATCTGCTCGATTTCCACGCGAGTGAGCAGTCCCTGAGCACGCGTCAGCATTCTGGAAGAGACGTACCAGCGGCCCAGCACGTCGAACAGACAGTCAGTCGCGCCATCGCTGAATCCGTTCTCACGTTTCAGTGGAACGGCTTCTAACGGGGGAATGTCCTGAAACTGGCTCAGCAGCAGGAACAGACCCTCCTGGGCAAAATGGATGTGGAGTTGTTGCAGCGAGTCGGCGAGTTTGGCGTCGAGCACGTAGCTGCACTGAATCGGACCGCGATTGAGGAACCGCCGGGCGACCTCGGGCTCGCTGCGAATCAGGCGGGCTGCTGTTTCACACGCAGCGTAGACAACGCTTTCATCCAGGAGATTGGCCGGCTGGGTGATGGGAGTGATGTGCCGGGCCCAGGTTTCCATGAGCAGATCAAGCTGCACCTGTGCAGGGACGTTTTTGAGGAACGGGACCTCTGTCAGGAACCCAAAATTTCGCTCTGGACATAGGTCCAGCTGGATCGCCAGTTCCAGACGTTCGCGTGTGTCGAGGCACGCGAGCCGGAAGGCGATGTATGCAAGTTCAGTCCGTGCGAGGGAAGTTGTGGCGACTTTGAGCATATCGGCCATGCTGGCAAAGTCTGTTCCCTCTTCACAACAGTCTTTTTAGATTCCTGTTGTAATTTCCTTAACGTGTTTGAGATTTGTCTGTTACGGCGAGACTTTGCGGCAGTGTTTCGCTGTTCGTCTCTTCTTTCGTGTTGCCCGCAAACACCGTGATTCCTTCTGGCAACGCGGCTGTTTCTAAAATGCCTCAAAATGATCGGATTCCGACGACATTCTTTGAAAAGATGAGTTTGCGGAAAAACCCTCGCCACAAACTCGGCTGGGCAGAATCTGCCGATCGGGGTATAACCCCGCGAGATTTCAGGGACAGACTTGCCTTGTCGGGACCTGATTCAGTTTCAGATTCTCAAACGGATAGAACCTCCCCGGCCCAGAAGCTGTCGTGAAAAACCTGTGTGGCTTAATCCTGACGGTCGTGTGCTTGCTTGCAAGCCAGGGGTGTTTGAACCCCGCGACGACACGTCTGCCACGTCTGTTCACCGAGGAAAGTGCCGAAATGCAGCGGCGCGAGGCCCAGATTCAAGATCCCTATCCGACCACACTGGGACCGGAAACCGGTTTTCGTCCGTTGAACTATCAGGAACAGCGATCCGAGCCCCAGCAGATCAAAGATCGCTTCTACTCCGGTTACCTGCGTAACCAGTTCTCTCCCCGGCCGACGACCCAGCCGGTCGGACCGGGAGCATACGGTCCGGGTAATTATCCCGGAGCTGTCCAGTAAGATTCGAGAGTTGCCCACGCATGCCCGAGGGCACTGGTCTCGGGCCTTCAGCTTGCGGTAAGCTGGCAGTTTCAAGAAATGAAATCAGCTGCAGCAACGACGCGACTCTCCTCACTTCCGTCATTCCGGAACGGTTCAGACTGTGATCAAGGTTCTTATTGTCATTCCGACTCTCGATCAGTCCGGAGCTGAGAAGCAGTTCGGGTTGCTGGCCTGCGGTCTCCCTCCCAGCGAGTTTGATGTCCGTGTGGTCGCTCTGACCCGTGGCGGCCCTTACGAGGCTCTGCTGCGGGAACATCAGATTCCCTACACGATTCTTCACAAACGATGGCGGCTGGATCCTTCGACGATTCTGAAACTCCGGCGGGAGATTCGTGACTTCCAGCCGGATGTGCTGTTGTCCTGCCTGTTCTCTGCCAATTCCTCGACGCGGCTGGCAACACTCGGAATGGCGAAGCCGCCTGTGACGATTATCTCCGAACGGTGCGTCGACTCCTGGAAATCTCGCTGGCAACTCTGGCTGGATCAGCGACTGCAGCCACGAACCAACCGCCTCATTGCCAACTCAAAGAGCGTCGGAGAGTTTTACGAGGGCCTGGGATTCCCGCAGGATCGCATCAGCGTCATCCCGAACGGAGTGGAAACCCCGCCGTTACCCACCGTCTCACGAGAAGAATTCTGCCGACAATGGAAGCTGCCTGAAGATTCGCAGCTTATCGTGTTCGTCGGTCGACTCGCTCCCCAGAAGAGACTGAAGAGCCTGATCTGGGCGATTCAGGTTCTTCGCCAGGCGGATGACCGGGCTTACCTGTGTCTGGTTGGAGACGGGCCGCAGCGAGGAGAGCTCGAACTCTACGCCCGTGACGTCGAAGCTCTTCCGCATGTGCGCTTCCTGGGACATCGCAGCGACGCCTCGTCGCTGCTGCATCATGCGGACGTCTTCTGGCTGGGAAGCGAGTTTGAAGGGATGTCGAACAGCCTGATGGAAGCGATGGCCTGCGGGAAGCCGGTCGTCGTCAGCGATATTCCACCGAATCGCGAACTCGTTCACCATGAGCGGGAAGGGTTTGTCGTCAACCTGGGAGACAGCGCCGGTTTCTCGCAGTACACCGCACGACTCCTGCAAGACCAAGATCTCGCCACCCGCATGGGACAGGCAGGCCGCAGTCGCATGGAAACCGAATTCTCGATGGACCGCATGGTCCAGCAATACGCCGACTTGATTCGACGGGAAGCTGGAAAGCAATAAGCCCAAGCCACCACTTACGAAGGCTGGTAAATGCTTACTCAAAGATCAGAAAATGAACTCAGAACGTACATCGACTCCAAAGCATACAGAGAGATCTACGGGCTAACCTACAATTATGTTGTGGAATTTGAAAACAACAATGGAGAACAGTCTGCTGACGAGCTTCCAGTCGGTATGCAAAAGATGCGGCTCATTGTGAATCTGGATGACTGGGTCGGTAACGGTGGTCTTCAGCAATTTCTTGAACGAGAGGCTGTGAGTGAAAACAAATTTTCTGAAAGGCTGACAAAGACAATTCAGATTCTTGAAGAGATGCATATACCTGTGATGGCTAAGACCATTGAATATGCGATCGATCTCAGGCGAGAAGTGAATGCCATTGAAGGGCTGTCAGTCATCAAACGCTGGGAAAACATGTGTGCAGCAATGCGGCCTCTCAGTCGAATTTTTTCGGATTTCACGCCTGTGCTTGCAGAGTCTGTTGGTGCACATATTTGTGATAACTTAGCCCAATTTTGGGATATCGCGTTCGACTAAAAACTGTCGGCTTGAGTCAGTCAGGTGGGGTGCATGTCAATGCACCAATTCCGTTCACCGCTTTCTCTGGTGCATTTGCATGCACCCTACTGGATCACGCCACGTGTGGTTTCGGCTGCGGATTGCCCTCGACTCGAGTGGGGGTCATCGGGTTTCGGACCGGGCCTCGCAGTGGTCCGGTGAGCATCAGAACGAGTCCCAGGGTAAAGATCCCGATCGAGTAGAGCTGCGAAATCGTCAGGCCGGTTCCGAGCTGTCCCATCTCGTCCGCTCGTAGAAATTCGAACAGGAACCGCGTGACGGAATAAAGCATGCAGCCCGCTGCCAGCACGTCGCCGGGGTGTTTGCGGTACCAGTAGAAGATGCCTGTTGCCAGTGCCAGCAAAAAGCCATCGATCGAGCTGTAGATTTGCGTCGGATGCAGCGGGAACGTCGCCAGAGCATCGGGTGATACGAATCCGCGTTCCATCAGAACAGTGAACGTTGTGCTCCCTTTCGGAAAAGAAATTCCCCAGGGGAGGTCGCATCGATCTCCGAAACAGCATCCGTTCAGAAGGCAGCCGATCCGCCCGAAGCCCACACCGATGAAGACAGCGGGGATTAGAAGGTCGCAAAACTCCAGCACTCGCAAGCGTTTTGACCAGAAGTACGCTGCGGCTCCCAGTCCTCCTCCGACAAGTGCTCCGAGGAGCACGAGTCCCCCTTCAGAGAGATTCACCGCTTTGAAAAGCATTTGAGGCAGTGACATGCCGGGCCGGAAAGCTTCATGACGATATTGGATGAGATATGCCAGTCGTCCTCCCGCGACACCTGAGATCAGAATCCAGAATGCGGAATCCATAATAATGTTGGGATCGACCCCGATCGATTTCGCCCTCAGGCAGACGAACGTCAATGCCACTGTGAAGCCCAGCAGGACCATCATCCCGTAGCCGAAGATCGGGAGCGTTTCGGGAACGGGAAAGAAACTCGAAGCCAGGCTTGCCGCCAGAACCCCGATCCCCCAGCCGATCCAGGTGGTCGGATCGCGGTAGATCTCTTTGTTGCCCCGGAGAAAGTGAAAGAGCAGATATCCTGCTCCGGCGATCAACAGAACCCAGGCTGCCCCGAGGACGGGGAGCTGTTCTGCTCCGGTGTGCCACCCGGACCAGGGATGTCCCAGACTGATTTGAAACAGGATCTGCCGCATCGACTCCTCCGAACTCTGACTCCAGTTCAACTCCGATCAGAGCACGCTGCGTCAGCAAGTGCATTCTGTCATGTCGACTGCAAAACGCACGGTCTCAAGAAGTTGAACTGTTCACGCTACAGCTGAATCGTAAGGTTATCGATCAATCGTGTCTGCCCCACAAACGCTGCAATCAGGGCGACCATCTCCGGCTGGGGAGCTGCCAGCGGCTCCAGAGTGGAAGGATCGCGAATCACCGCGTACTGCGGGCGAACTTCTGGCTCTGAATGAAGTTGCGACCACATTTGTGATTCCAGGGCTTTCAAGTCCGAGGCACCCGCACGCAGACGTTTCTCAGCCATCTGCAATGTTCGAGAAATGACGAGTGCGGAAGATCGTTCCTGAGCGGACAGAAAGACGTTGCGGCTGCTCATGGCCAGTCCGTCTGGATCTCTTAGGGTAGGGCAGACCACCACATCGGTCGGGATGTTCAGATCCTGAACCATGCGGCGAATCATGGTCTGCTGCTGGTAGTCCTTCGCTCCGAAGCAGGCGATGTCGGCCTGCACGATATTGAACAGCTTGGTGACGATTGTGGTGACGCCCCGAAAATGCGTGGGGCGAAACTCCCCTTCGAGAGTTTGTGACATGTTTTCCACGGTAACCCAGGTGTCATAACCGGACGGGTAAAGCGATGACACCTCTGGCATGTAGACGCAGTCGACCCCGGCCCGGCGACAGGCTTCCAGATCGGTCTCGATGGGGCGGGGGTATTTGGTGAGATCTTCCGTTGGCGCAAACTGGGTTGGATTGACGAAAATCGTGAGGACTGTGTAGTCCACACGTTTTCGACACGCTTCAACCAGACTTAGGTGTCCCGCATGCAGCGCCCCCATGGTCGGCACGCAGCCGATTCTGCATCCCCGTCCACGCGCAGCCCCAACCAGGCTTCGGACTTCACCAATTGTTGAGACGACTTCCATAATCGGTTCCTTGACATCCAGACGCTGAGAGAATGGACTGCTGAAGCTGAGGCTTACGAATGCGGTGAAGTCATCTCCAGGGCGAATTCGGCAGTCCCTGAACAACCATTCGCGAACTTTGCATGTCAGGTCAAGTTTGCGGGGGGGACGCTGGAGGAATTTTGTCTGTGTCCCGAAATCTTCAATGAGGCCATGGAGAGTGCCGATCCACAGGGATAAGATGTTCTGTTGATACAGATGTACAGATAGCGTGACCCGCTGTCGCAAGAGTTCCCCTACCAGCGAATTGTGCTCCCTGCAGTTCACTCAATTCGCTTTTCAGATGAGAAATTTCGCATGTCCGAGATTGAGACGATCGAGTCGGAAGAACAACTGGTAGCCCGAGCACAGCGCGCGTTGAGCAGCTGTAACTGGGAAATCGGCGAATGTGCTTCGCAGTGGACCTCCCGTCACGCCAAGGGGCGGGGAGATGCGGATTTCGGCGCGTTGATCGGACTGAGCGGAGACCAGATCTTCCAGCGACGTCGCGTCTGGGAGACCTTTGCTGACGTCTACAAGAACTACCCGAACCTGAAGTGGTCGCACTTTTACGTCGTCATCAACTGGGACGATGCGGCGGAATGTCTGGCATGGGCCAACGAGATGGAAGCGACAGTCGCCGAAATGAAGGCTTGGCGGCGCGCCCAGCACGGGGACGACTTGTCGGAACCGGCTGTGGAAGAGGATGACCTGATCGCATCGCCAGAGTATCTGAGTGCCGCTGTCGGAATGGTGCAGGACCCCAGCCAGTTCGAACGGATCTCCCGCGAGAACTATGACGAAGACGCTCCGTTCGCCACAGCGAGTGAACGGGTGGAGACCGCACTCTCCGCAGCACGGGGCTCGACGAACTCCGATTACGCTCCGTTCGGGAAAGGAGCACGGGGACCAGCTCCCGGAGAAGGGAAAGCGGATCGTTCCGAACTCTCTCCTGAACAGGTCGTCAAAAAAGCCTGTTCCGTTCTGGAAAGAACTGTCGCTTCACTCACACCGGAAGTGCTGGAAGGCTTTTCCGAACTTCCGATCGTGCTGCAGCAACGCCTGCTCGATGCGGTCGAGAACCTTCAGGCCCGGACCGCAGGCTTGGCATAAGCAGATTGTTCGCGATACGCTGGCAGTCTGGTGAATCTTCAAACCGGTCACCGACAGATGGAACAGTCCTCTCAGTCTGTTCGCATCAGTGGCGGTGTGTTTTGAAACGGGACAGACACGCATGTCTGTCCCGCCGGTTCACTCAGGTTTGAAGGGTGATAGGCCAGCGTTGTTGAATGGAGTCTGCCGACATGAACAGTTGTTTCCGATTTGCGCTGGTTGGCTTTCTGACGCTGTGCGTTCTGCCGCTTGAAGTCTCCGCCCAGCAGGCCAATGACTTCGATGGTGCCCGCGCGTTCAATTACCTGCGGGAGATCTGCGCAATCGGCCCGCGGATTTCCGGAACGCCTGGGATGCAGCAGCAACAGGACCTGCTGGAGAAGCATTTCACCGATCTGGGAGGGGAAGTGCGGTATCAGGAGTTTGATGCTTCGCACCCTCGAACCGGTCAACCTGTCCGCATGCGGAACATAATCGTCCAGTGGCGTCCGCAGGCGACACGGCGAATCCTCCTGTGCTGTCACTACGACACCCGTCCGTTTCCGGATCGGGAAACTTCTCCAGCATTGCGGGAGAAGCCGTTCATCGGAGCCAACGACGGGGGAAGCGGCGTCGCGCTGCTGATGGAACTCGGGAATCACCTCGGCAAGGAGGGTGTGCTTCCCTTGAATTCCGACCTCGGTGTCGATTTCGTGATCTTCGATGGAGAAGAACTGGTCTACACTCAGGGCGATAAGTATTTTCTGGGTTCAGAGTATTTCGCGACGGAATACCGGGATCACCCCCCGCAGAATTTTCGCTATCTCAGCGGTGTGCTGCTGGACATGGTGGCAGGGACGGGCGCGACATTTTATTACGAAATCAACAGCCTGCGGTATGCGCCAGAAGTGACGCGCGATGTCTGGAAGGTCGCGGCGGATCTGGGGATTCGGGATTTCGTGGCTCGTCGGAAACATGAGGTGCTGGACGATCATCTGGCCCTCAATCAGATCGCCCGGATTCCGACCTGCGATATTATCGACTTCGACTATCCGCACTGGCACAAGCGGAATGACCTTCCGGCAGCCTGTTCGGCTCAGACGCTGGGCAAGGTGGGCCGGGTCATGATGGGCTGGATCCGGTTGAATGCAAACAGCACCGGCAAATGACCGGTGCTGTCGTGTGTTTTATTTCCGCCTGAACCTCTATCGTCTGCGTCGTTCAGAAATTGTGAGAAGTTGAGAGTCGAGGGACGAGAGTCCAGAGCCATCAAAGAAGATGTTTTCTTGCTCTCAACTCTGTTCTCGCCGTTCTGGACTTCCTCCATGCTGAATCAATGGACGTCTTTGTTCCTGTCGCATTTCGAAGTGCAACAGAGTCAGACGCAGCGCAGGCCAGATCAAATCCATGCTCCGCAGATCTCGCGATCCCGCTCGTGATCTCTGATTCATATCCCGGATTTGAATTGGCCAGAATTAATATGCTGGCAGGTAATCCAGAGATGCGGTGGTGGTGTAGGGGACGTAAGCCTGCTGTGCTCCCGGGATGACTGCGCCGCTGGGATACATCGGACCGCAGTTACCGCCCGGGCAGGTGGAGGGAGCATAGCTCGGAGCGTAAGTGGCGCCATATCCGTATCCGGAAGTGCCGCAGGGTCCGCAGGCTTTGGAACAGCAGCAACCAGCACTGGTCAGAAGCGCAGCGCACGCGAGTGAGAAGATGGTCCACTTCATGAAAACGGTCCTTAACTGGATTTCGGGAGAGCTCGGGAGGGGATCAGGAGTTCGAACGGCCGCAGGCCGATTCCATGCCATGAGCGATGGAAGGATCTGAGGAGGTGTATTGAATGGAGGATGCAGCTGTGATTGGGTGTGTCGAAGGTTTGTCTCGCTGCGAGGCGGGAAATTAGGCCGGGAGCAAAATTGCGTCAATACAAGTTTCAGGAAATTCGAACTTTGACTCAAGTTTCGATTCAGAACGGTCGGGGGGCCATCTTCTGAAGACTCGTTCGTCTTCGGAACTCAGGAACATCGCAGCTCTGACAAAGTTTTTGTCCAATTCTGGATGAATCTCAGAATACTTATAGATCCCGCGTCACCTGCGAGTGTCGTCGATGAACAGCCACGCTTCCGAAACACCTCAGAGCCTCCATCTGGAATTTGTTCAGCTTTGGACGAAGTCCGCCAGCCGTGTGCACGGCTATCTCCTCGTCATGCTGATGAGCTGGTCGGATGCGGATGAAGTTCTTCAGGAGGTCGCAGCGACAGCCTGGGAGAAGTTTCCGGAGTTTGACCGATCGAGAAATTTCCTGGCCTGGGCCAACGGTATTGCACGCAATAAAGCCCTCTCTTCGCGTCACAAGGCGACGTTCTCCCGTGAACTGACTGAAGATCTCATTGAGGCTCTTGAACAGGATATCGAAGACGAAAACGCCCAGTTGGAGGCGAAGCTTGCGGCGCTGCGATCCTGCGTTGCCCGATTGCGGGAAAAGGATCGCGAGCTTCTGGAGCTGCGGTACACCCCGGACCTCCCCATTGAAGCCGTGGCCCGGAGAACCGCACGCACCGTCGCAGCCTGCTACAAAGCGATCCAGCGTATTCACGATCAGTTGTTCGATTGCATTTCACACAAGTTGAATTTTCAGGAGCCGACGTGAACAGCTCCGACCAGGTTCGACAACTCTACAGGCTTCTCCGCTGCAGTGACGGCCAGCCGGAAGTGATGGACGCCATCTGGCGTCTGATTCGGGAGGACTCTCAAGCTCGAAGAACGTATGTCCGGCTGATGCAGATGGAATCGCATCTTCCCTGGGTGCTGGGAGCGCCGCACAATCATGCCACATCGGTCGAACAGCAGTACCTCCGACAGCGAAGATCGCTGCGCCGTCTGCAAGGCTGGGTGGCATCCACCGTGCTGATGGCGGCCATTCTGATTTACGGAGTCGCACAGCTCCACAGATCTGCAAAGCAGACCATTCCGTATGTGAATCCCACGTTTGTTGCGAGGCTGGTGATTGATGGGGAGGTCACGATCAATCACCAGCCATGTACGAAGTCCCGGATTTTCCTCAGGCAAGGAGAAAAGGTCGTTCTGCAGGCAGGGACGATCCTCCTGTATTCCGACCGAGGGTCGGTCCTTGCACTGACAGCTCCTCTCATCGCTGAGATGCCGCACTCCCGGTCACTCACTTTGCATCGTGGCGAAGTTGTCGCTGAGATCACTCCCGAAGATCGAGGCTTCGAGATCCTGACCCCCGGAGGCAGATTTGTTGATTTAGGAACCAAATTCTGCGCAGCCGTGGATGCAGACCGGCATTCCGAGCTGCATGTTCTGCAGGGGCTTGTCTCTGCCCATTCCATTGCCAGGACGTCGTCGGGCGACCCTGTGATGCTGGCAGCCGGAGAAGCGGTCGCATTGTCAGAAACAGGCCAGACGACCGCCATCGAGTTTCTGAGAGGGAACCGGTTCGCAAATGGACTGAACCGGTTTCGGGGGATTACGCAGCTGGATGGCGATCTTGTGCTTCTGTCGACTCCTCCGAACTCAGTCGAACCAGGAAAGCTGGTCAGCAAGTCACAGATTTTTGTCTTCGAAGAACAGTTGAATCTCGAACTGAAATCTCCCGTCAGCGTGGCTCCTCCAACTCCGACGATCTACACCTCACCGGGCCAGTTCACTCCCGTCGAACTGCCGGTAGGAACTCGCTGCACTTCTTATTTCCTCCATGCCGACGGGAGTCTTCGCGACGCTCCGCTCACTGGGACCATTCGATTCGACCGGCCGATCCTGGGACTGATCTTTTCCACCGGGGAGCTTCAGAAATCGGATGCTGTCCTGGCGAACTCTGGGGTCGCTTACCCTACAGACGAAGCGGTCCTGGTCCGAGGGGACAGCCGGGGAAGCATCGTTCCCTACGGTGGAAGGAAAGAGCGGTTTGATCAGATCGTTGTGCATGAAGACCGACGGGGCATCACGGTCAAACTGAATGCTCCTGAAGACAATACCGATCAGGTGAGAGTTCTTGTGTCCGCTGCGAGCCCATAATCCGTTTTATTTTCATCCTACCGGAGTCTGAAGCATGGGAAGTTCCAGGTCGACCACCAGCACGTATCGAGGTCTCTCCGCAGGATTCACGCTGATTGAACTGCTCGTGGTCATTGCGATTATTGCAGTTTTAATCTCTCTGCTGCTGCCGGCAGTGCAGCAGGCACGCGAAGCAGCACGCCGGTCGCAGTGCAGGAACAATCTCAAGCAGATTGGCCTGGCGCTTCACAACTACCACGAAGCCTGCAACCTGTTTCCTCCCGGGTTCGTTCGAGATCTCAGCGATCCCCAGTATGCCAACCTGACCAATTCGACCCCCGCAGGGCCCTACAGCACGGATTCCTCAGGTTCCAGCTACTGGGTCGAATGCTGGGGCTGGTCGGCTTTTCTGCTTCCGTATGTGGATCAGGCCCCGCTGTATCAGAAGACGATCGGCGCGGGGCGCAGGCTGCATGACGAATTGACGACCAACAACGGCGGCGAAGGAACCCGGGTTGCCCAGACGATCATTTCCTCGTTCCGCTGCCCGTCTGATACCGGACCTCGGGTGCGTGAACTGGGATCTTCAGGAGCGAATATCCAGACCGGGCGATTGACGGGTGGCATGTCGAACTACGCCGGCAACATCAGTCATCGCAGAGATAACGTCTCCAATGGAGGGGGGATTTTCGGAGGGCCGAGAACGACCGGGTTGTTCTGGCTGCACAGCAATGCTCGGTTACGGGATATCACCGATGGGGCGAGCAATACGATCGCTGTGGGAGAAGTGGCCTTTGAAATCAAAGGGTTGATCTGGGGGGCCAAAGCCTGGGCGGGATGCCGCATGGGAGGCGGCCCCTACTGCATCGATGACATCCTCGCCAGCGGCCGTGGGCCGATCAACTTTCCGGTCGACTCCGTTCCGCAACGGATGCAGAATTTCAGCAGCCTGCACGATGGAGGAGCTCACTTCCTGCTCGCGGACGGTTCCGTCCGTTTCATCAGTCAGCACATCAGCTATGTCTCCAGTACACCCGCAGGTTCCAACGACAGTGATGCGGACAGCACCTACGAATATCTGCTGAACCGAGAAGACGGGATGCCGATTGGTGCGTTCTGAGCAGGTTCGTTCACTCCAGTTCAGCTTTCTTCATGGAATGAGACCCGTATGCGTACCCTGCTTCAGCTGAGTCTCCTGGTCACAGTGGTTTTTACGGGTTGTCGGCAGAATACCGGCCCGGCGATTGGTCTGGTCAAAGGGACTGTGACCATGGACGGTCAACCTCTTTCAGGGGTGTCGATCAGCTTTCAGCCCGAATCGGGACGTCCTTCGTTTGGACAGACAGATGCGGGGGGACGGTATGATCTGAAGTACACGATTGACCAGCAGGGAGCGGTGCTTGGGCAGCACAAAGTCTCCATCGCGTATGCCGAGATCGATCCTTTCGACCCGGAATTGGACCGGCCGGCGGGCGGGGTTCCCCATTCGCCGGCGGCGCAGGTGAAGATTCCCGAAAAATACGACGCGAAAACGGAACTGACTGCGGAGGTCAGACAGGGAATGAACACAATCGACTTCCCTCTCACTTCCAGGTAACAGCCTGAGATGTTCTTCGCAGCCTGCAGAAGATTATTGCGTGGGGACTGCTCACGTTGAGTTCTGATTCATTCCCAGGACGCCTCAGTGTGCTTCTTTCATTTCAAGGCTTGCTGAGTTCGCAATTGTTCAAAAAGTGCCGGGTGATCTGCTCAAACCCGCAATCCTGAGCACCAGCCTGTCACCCGGAAGAGTCTTTCATGGTCCACAACCAAAGTCAGGTGTACTGCACTCGAAGGCGTTTTCTGGCGGGCGGAGGCGTTTTCGCGGCGGCCTGCCTCGCTCCACAATTCCTCGCGCGGAGTGACGAAGCGGCACCGGAGAGCGACGACGAACTGAAACTGTTCTTCGTGGGTCAGTCTCTGATCGAACATACCCCCTTGCTCGAACATTACGCCGGTTATCAGAGCATTTGCGAGTCCCTCCGCGATGCAGACCTGAGGTTCACCAATCTGGAGGTCTCGATTCAGACCCCTGAATCCGGTTTGCCGACGAAGGATGACATGTTCTTTCATGCTGCCCGCCCCGAAGTTCTCGAGACGTTGCAGGAATACGGCTTCGAGCTCCTCTCCCTGGCGAACAACCATGCTTTCGATCTGGGGACGAACGGAATCCTCGCGACAGCGGCGGAAGTCGGTCGCCGAGGTTTCACACACGCGGGGACCGGACGGAATCTCGCGGAAGCGACCGCCCCAGCGTTGCGAAGCACTCCGCAAGGTTCCGTTGCCCTCATCGCGATGGCGTCAAACGTCGATGCACGTTCGATTGCTGATAAAGATCAGCCCGGTCTCAACCATCTGGCTGTGAGAAACGGCAAGTTGAAGGATCAGGATGCGAAACGGAATCTGATGGCAATCGAATCAGCAGCGAAAGAGGGACATTTTGTGATCGTCTATCAGCATGACCACTATTGGGAGAAAGACAGGCAGCGGACCCCGGAGTGGAAGCGGGCCTGGGCGGCCGAGTGCATTGATGCGGGAGCAAACGTCTTTGTGAGCCATGGAATCCCAATGCTGCACGGGATGGAGATCTACAAGAAGCGACCAATCTTCTATGGGCTCGGGAATTTTATCTTTCACACACGGACTCCGCCCCAGCACTACACGCACGTGGCGTGGGAAAGTCTGATTGCTGGTTGCACGTTCCGTCACGGTAATCTGTCATCGTTGACCTTGCGGCCAATTCGTCTGACGGATGGCGTTTCGGGGGACCTGTTCCTCAGGACACGCGGATGGCCGCAACTGATTGATCAGGGCAATCCCCAGGCAGATCAAATCCTGAAACGCTTCGCGGATCTTTCCCGGCCTTTCGGAATGGTTATGCGGGTGAAAGAAGGTGAAGCGCACGTGCTTCTTTAAGGGAATTCGCTGTCAGCTTGTGGCGACTGGATACTCTGGTCACAATTCGAGCCTTTGCCTGATTCGAATTCTGTGTCCAGGAGTCTTCGCGTGCCTTTGCTCGGTTCTCATCTCTCTATCTCCGGCGGCTATCACAAAGCCGCCGAGGCCGCTGCGGCACTCCAGATGGACACGGTCCAGATCTTTACGAAGAACCTTCCAAATTGAAGTCTGCAAAAGACCATTCAATTTTGTCGTGAAGCAGCGTGAATTTGTTTCGACCGGGCCGAGTGGTTTTCCGTGGCTGGGCCGCATTCGACTTTGCAGGAACAAACTCACGATGCCAGTATAGCGTCACTTTTTTGAACGTGCGACGCATTGCTTCACCTTTTTCACGAAATTCGAGAGTCGGCCATTCGGCAATCAGCTTTCGACGCTCTCTTGCACGAACGTTGTCGGCCTCGCGAAGAACTTTGAGTCGCTTCGAAATTGGCTCTACCCGAGGCTTCCAATAAGCAATTTCTGCTTCAAGTCTATCGGTCTCCACCTTCAGCACAGACTGTTGAGATTCACTCGCTTTAGCCCAGCCAATAGTCATCTGCCTATGTTGTTCGGTTAGCAGCCCGTTGAAGTTGGCATGATTTGGAGTTTCCGGGGTGTACGTGGTCGCTGTGGGGTCAATTGCCAGTTGATGTCTCGGAACGCCATCGGATGAGCTGTCCTTGCCTGGAGCGATCGCAGGCGGTTTCTCAGGGCGGCCCAGAGCAGCGTGCAGGTTCCCCAGAGTGCCAGCAGTGCCCTCTGTCCGCTTTGCAATCCTCTGGGTTTGCCGATGCCGAATGCTTTGAGCATGAGGAGGCCCAGGTTCCTCGCTGCCGTCACGAGCAGGTAACGCTTGTTGATCTTCTCCAATCCTCGCAGCCACGTTCGCCTTGCTCCGCCGGTTTCACACACATGGGCGAAGCTGCGTTCGACCTTCTCGCTGCGTTGACGCTGCAGGTCCTTTCCCTTGGATCGACTCATCCGCTGGCGGTTGTTGAGCACTGCCTGTTGGACCTCCTCCGGCTTGTCGATCCACTTGCGATGGTGTTGTGAGTTCGGCTCCGGGATGTACGTTCGCAGTCCCAGCTGCGTGGCCTGCGTGATCGTCTCGTTCTTGTGATACCCCTTGTCGGCAGCAACCTCTTCAATCTCTTCCGGACTCCCAGCGAGAATCACGTTCTGCTGGGCATTCACCACGCTTTCGATGAGCGTGCCGGCATCACTGTTCGTCCCATGACACACCGTGGCGGAGAGGATGAACTCATTCTCCAGGTCGATCACATGTTCCGCTTTATAGCCCAGATGAGTGCGGCCATCTTTCATTTTCACGATGCGGGAATCGGGGTCTGACGGCGATTCCCAGTCGGCATTAGAGACCTTCTTCTTCCCCTGCTGATGACGGGTTTTATCGAACTTCCGCAGGTCATCGTCGCTGGGATCATCGTCTTCTTCGATCAGCCCTTCCTCCTGCATCAGGCGTTTGAGGAACTCCTTCCAGTCTTCGCCCGAGTCCTTTCTCACGATTGTTTTCATGGCGGCGTTGGCCTCCAGCAACGTGGAGTCCACACCGGTTGATTTCAGCTTCAGGAGACCGTGCTCATCGATGATGCTGAGCACCTGCTGGAACACCTGCTGGTGAATCTCCAGCGGGAGTCGATCACGAATGCGTGTCAGGCTGCTGTGGTCCGGGGTCTCTTTCCCCAGCGGAATGCCCAGGAACCTTCGCAGTGACAACGAATCTTCACATCTCCAGGCGATGCCTCTTTGGGAGTCGATCCCTTCAAAGTACCCGACCAACAGCATGCGGAAATAGACGCCCGGAGGGATCGACATGCGACCTGTGCTGGCATAATACGGGGAGCAGAGGTCCTCGAGAACCTTGTCGAATCCCGCCTTGGCCAGCACCTGATTAAGCTTGTCATAAAAGACATGCCCCGGTCCTCTGGAGAGACTCGCTGTCGGAGTCCAGAACTCCTGCTGCTGCGACTCCTCCCGCTTCCCCAACGCCATCGGTCACCCTCCCTGAATGCCTGAAATCCGAACCACCGGCAATCTACCAGACCTGTCAAGCGAAGAAAGGAAATTCAACGGGCTGCTAGTGCTGAAACCGCAATGGTGCACACATCGACTGGCTTGTCGGCCCCAACAGATTCAATCAGAGCAGCGGAATGTTTGGCGTTCACATGAACCGCATGAGGGTTGAAGTAATTGGCCGCACGTGCCTGATCGATATGCTCGGTGACTTGCACAGCACCGTCGTCTCTAAATAGGACCTCCACGTCCTCGGAGTGAGTTTTAAGCGGCTTTGGCGAAGGAGTGTCGCATGTCGAGGTAGTGATTATTATTCACCTCGAACCATTCGTACGCCTGGTCAATCAGTTCTTCCAAGGTCTGGCAGCGGTGGTTTCTCGTGATCGTCTCGTGCAGGTGCCACCAGACTCGTTCAATGGGATTCGACTGCGGAGCATACTTGGGAAGAAAATGGACTTCGATCCGGTGACTCCATTTCTGCAGATAGGCTTTCACCGCTTTCGAGTCATGAAATTTGGCGTTGTCACAGATGACATGGATCTTCCGGAAGCTCCTGAGTCGGAAACGCAGGTCGTCCAGATGGGCCAGGAACTGGACCGTGTTTCGTCGCCAGCAGGGACGACTCACCAGCAGTGTTCCCGTCCCCCAGATCAGCGAGCCTGCCACATGGCACTTCTGATTGTTCCCCGGCGTGACCACCTCGGCCTGCTGACCTTTCTTCATCCACATGCTGCCAATCTTGGGGTTCAAATTCAGGTCCACTTCATCCTGAAAGACGGCGACTTCGTTGTGGGAAAGATTCTTCAGAAGATGTTGGATTGCCTGAAATTTCTCAGCGTGCTGGGGATCAACCGGGCCGACCACTGGACGGGGGCGACGCCAGACCAAGCCCAGCCGATGCAGTCCCCGGCGGATCGTTTCTCCGCTCAATCGCAGGCCGGTTTCAAACGCCAGCAGGTGAGCGAGCGTTTCACAGGACCAGCGGGAGCGGAAATATCCAAAATCCCGGGGAGTGGACTGAGTGACCCACCGCAGGACCTGTGTCATCCAGACTGGAAAGGAACGCTGCGGAGACGGTTTTTGCAGAACAGCAGCGACTCCCCCTTGCGTGAACAATTTCAACGTGGTCGAAATCAGGTCGAAGCTGCAAAACAGCACGGTTTTGATCTGCTGCCAGGTCAGGCCTTGGGCCCGGAGCAGAACAATATGAGCCCGTCGAGAAGTGGAGAGATCGGCTCCAGAGCGATAGGCCTGCAAAAGCATCTTGCGTTCCTGAGCTGTGAGCTGGATACTGCCATCCATGGCTTGACTCCTCGAAAGGGAAGTGGTGGTACACCTCCCCAACGTAGACCAAGCCTGTTTTTGTTCCTACACCAATCGAAAACGACGCTCCGGAAACGATGTGGAGCTATTTAGCGTCATGAACGTCACCCCTTTGGCTGTTCCCGGACGTTGCCTCAATAGGACCATTCCAGGCACGTTGACACATTTTCTATCGCCTACCTCCTGAAGGGATATGGCAGTGACTGCTCCAAGAAATTCCACCTCTTTTCGCAGGAATGAAAACGGATGAGCCTTCAAAGAGAGTCCGATTGTTTGATAGTCGGCTGTCACTTCAACGTAGATCAGCCCAACTTGGTTCTCGAAGTGCTTCCTGCCCTCGCAATAAAATGCATATACAACCGCCTGCTTCTGCCGCGATTTTCAATCTCCGAAATGTAGTGGAACTCAACTTGGCAACTTGGCAGCAGACAACATCCACACCTTTGGATCGCACCCCCTGCTCTATGGCCCAGATAGCATGACCCGGATTGCCGACCCTCACGTACACAAATTGATAGAGTTTCAACCCGTGTTGTTCCAGAGACCGAGGAAAAATCTCATTTACTGAATCGATAATAAGCCACTTTTGTGAAATTAACTGTGGTCTCAGAGCCTTCAAAATCAGCTCTACCGTTCCGCAGCCTTCAGTCAATGTGATTCATTCGCTGAGATCTCCAGGCGACAAGCCTCGTTCCCAACAAATTGCATCTTGTGAAGGTACGGTTTGGAAATGATGGGTACGGACGGACCTCCGTTGTTTCCGTTTAATGAGTTGCTGCAATGCAGTGATTTGGGTTTTTGGCATGTTTCTGGCTCCTCTAGGGAATCGGAACACACGTACACTTCGCTGTCTAGTGCAGTTCTGGAAAATGAAGAAATGGTCCCTATTCCCAAAGAACTGGCGTCGATCTTTCCGGCCGATCGGGATGAACTTTTCAACTACGCTCGCTGCCATGTCGATTCGACACAGCTTCATGACATTGCCATTGCTGACTACGGATGGGGACTGAACGAAGTTCTACCCGCACTTCAGATCATTGCAGGCCGTGGGAAGTTTCCCGCAGAGATCTCATTTCAATTGCAGGAAGCGCTGCGGTTGACGGTCTATTCCGATCCAGATCGTCCTAACCCGCCGCCGTATCCGTTGGGGCCAGTCGGACGCACAGCACATCAAACGCGGTTGTTCGCCTGCACTATCCTGATGTATGCCGCGACGGACTCCGCCTTTCACTTTGAAGATGAAATCGCAGACTACACTCTGGCGAGTGGGCTGAAGAGTGCCATCGAGTTGGGGATGGACGCCATGAATGCAATGGGCAAATTTCTCACATGGCAGAGCTCCATGAGCGGTTCGCCCGAACCGGTATTCAACGCACTTGCAATTCTCATACTAGCTTTATCTCAGCCGCCAGTTGCACACAAATCATTTTTGGAGCCAATTGCCGATTGGGTTCTCGCCACTGAAGGCGAGTTTCAGAAACAAATTTGCTTGGATGGGTGGATATCAAAACGTCCTCTTCCTTTCAGCCTGCAACAAGGTGCCTGGAAGCGATTGGAAAATACTCTTCAAATTGCTTCACAAGCTGCGTATCCCGTCGCAATCAAAGAGAAATTGCGATTGTGCTCACTACTGCTGGGGGATAACTGACAAACTCACCGGCGATAGTCATCACAACGAGAGAGGGCAACCATATTTCACTCAACCAAATTTCAAAATTGGTAGGGAGATTTAAATGTGCGGACGTTACAACCTGCGAACCACGCCAGAAGAACTCAGAGAGTTTTTTCAGTTGTTTCCGGAGGACGATCTGCCAATCGCCCCTCGCTATAACATCGGTCCGACTCAGTTCAACCCCGCCTGCAGGTTGAATCCGAATGGGCATCGTGAGTTGGTCAATCTGAAATGGGGATTGATTCCCTCATGGTCGAAAGATACCAAGATTGGAGCATCGTTGGTCAATGCCCGAGCTGAGACTGTGGCCGAGAAACCGTCGTTCAGGACAGCATTCAAAAAAAGGCGTTGCCTAAATAGGTCCACAACAGAACCGGAGTGAAATTCGCATGTACACTGAACCGCCGCCAGCACGTCCTTGTGGCCTGATTTTCAGGTTCAGGCCACGAAATCGGCTGTTTTCCAGGGAATAATGGTCACTCCGGTTCTGTGGAGGTTCTATTTAGTGCCAATGAGCGGGTTTTACGAGTGGCTCAGAGAAGGCAAGAGCAAGAGACCGTTTTATTTTCACCTTCTGGATGACTCACTCTTTGCAATCGCCGGAATCTGGGAGTCGCGGGGTAAGGGAGACGCTGCAATCGAGTCATTCTCGATGCTCACCACAGAAGCGAACAGTCTCATGGCTCCGATCCATGATCGTATCCCTGTGTTGTCGGGACCGGATTATTTCGAATTATGGCTCGACCCGAAAATTGATCCCGCAGCAACTCACGCACTGATTCAGCCTAACGAGTGGAACGGATTTGAATCGTTGGAACTGTCAACTACAGTGAACAACTTGAGAAATGAGAAGCCAGAATGCCTAGCTACACTAAATAACTCCACACCTCAATCGGAGTGGAAATTCCAGTTGGTGTAGGAACAAAAACAGGCTTGGTCTACGGTTTGGGAAGTTCTCACACAACCCTTTCCGAGGAGCCAAGCCATGGATGGCAGTATCCACCTCACAGCTCAGGAACGCAAGATGCTTTTGCAGGCCTATCGCTTTGGAGTCGATGTTTCCGTCTCTCGACGAGCGCATCTTGTCCTGTTGCGAGCTGATGGCCTGACCTGGCAGCAGATCAAGACCGTGCTCTTTTGCAGCTTCGACCTGATTTCCACCACGCTGAAATTGTTCAGTCAAGGAAGAGTCGCTGCGGTTCTGGAGGTGCAGACTCCGCAGCATTTCACCCCGGCCTGGATGATGAATGTCCTGCGGTGGGTCACCCAGCACACTCCCCGGGACTTTGGATATTTTCGCTCCCGGTGGTCGTGTGAAACACTGGCCCACCTGCTGGCGTTCGAAACCGGGCAGCGTTTGAGCGGTGAAACGATCCGCCGGGGGCTGCATCGACTGGGGCTGGTCTGGCGTCGCCCTCGACCTGTCGTGGGACCAGTTGATCCCGAACACGCCGAGAAATTCCAGCGGATTCAGCAGCTTCTGGAGAACCTTTCTCCCCAGGATGTGGCTGTCTTTCAGGATGAAGTGGACCTGAATCTGAACCCCAAAATTGGCAACATGTGGATGAAAAAAGGCCAGCAGGCCGAGGTGGTCACGCCGGGGAACAATCAGAAGTGCCATGTGGCAGGCTCGCTAATCTGGAGGACAGGGACGCTGCTGGTGAGTCGTCCTCACTGGCGGCGAAACACGGTTCAGTTTCTGGCTCATCTGGACGACCTACGTTCACGGCTGCGGGGTTACCGGAAGATTCACGTCATCTGCGACAACGCCAAATTCCATGACTCACGGGCAGTGAAAGCATATCTGCAGAAATGGAACCACCGGATCGAAGTTCACTTTTTGCCCAAGTACGCCCCGCAGACGAACCCGATCGAGCGTGTCTGGTGGCACCTGCACGAGACGATCACGAGGAACCACCGCTGCCAGACTCTGGAAGAACTGATCGATCAAGCGTATGAATGGTTTGAGGTGAACAACAACCACTATCTTGACATGCGACACTCCTTCGCCAAAGCCGCTTAAACCTCACTCCGGTTCGGTGGAGGGCCTATTTAGTCCGAGCCATCACAACCGCAGAGGGCCACAAATGAAGTTCAAGAGCCGAAATCTACGCGAAATAGCCGAGATGGTGATCGGTGACGCCGAGTATTTTCAATATCGGTCCAGCAGTCACATAACGCGATTTTTTGAAGAGTGCGATTTGGAATTCGAACATGACGGGTCAACTCGGTGGAGGTGGACTTCGGAGAGGTTAGCCGAACTCTTGGATGAGGCACAGCCAGCGGCCCACAAACTTCCTGAATCATTCGTGCATGTATTACGAGTCCTTATGCTCAAAGCGGACGCGGAGAACGGCGATTCGGACAGAACACTCGCGTTGGAGGCATTAAACAAGCCGCTGGCTAGAGAAGGGTACGAAGGGTTCTACGGAGAAGACGACCTGCTCTACATTCGTCACATTGGAACAAAAATTGTTTCAAACCCCACAAATCCTCATCGTCCATTTACGCCTAAATAGGTCCACAACAGAACCGGAGTGAAATTCGCATGTACACTGAACCGCCGCCAGCACGTCCTTGTGGCCTGATTTTCAGGTTCAGGCCACGAAATCGGCTGTTTTCCAGGGAATAATGGTCACTCCGGTTCTGTGGAGGTTCTATTTAGAGGTTCCGGACAAAACTAATGTTGGCATGGTTTGAAAATTTTGGGAAGGTCTGGTTTTTCCCGTTCACGGAGGAACTGATATGGCCACCCGATTGCTGAGTGATGACTTGTGGGACGAGATCGAGCCGTTCTTTCCGACTTACGAGTTCTCTGTCAAAGGCGGCCGACCGCCAGCGGAGAACAGGACCGTCTTCACCTGCATTCTGTTCGTGCTCAAGACCGGCATCGCCTGGGAGGACCTGCCCTTGGAACTGGGGTGTTCCTACAAGACCTGCTATCGACGTCTCAAGCTGTGGATCGACCTGGGAGTCTTTCAGGACATTCATCGCCACCTCCTCACCGTGCTGAACGCAGCCGGGCGTCTGGAACTGGCGGACGTGCTCGTCGATGCCGGATTGATCAAGGCCCCGTTGGGAGGACAAAAACCGGACCGAATCCGACGGATCGTGGTCGCTGCGGCAGCAAGTCTCACCTGATGACCACTCACAATGGGATTCCGCTGGCGAACATCCTGACGGCCGCCAATGTTCATGATCTGAAACAACTTCTGCCACTGGTGTTTCTGAGGTACCCGAAGATTGGTGGCAAGCGGGGACGCCCCCTGGATTGCCCACGGAGTGTGACCGCCGACAAAGGCTACGACTGCCAGGCAACTCGGGACCTGCTGGGACTGGCTGGCATTGAGACCTTCATTCCCAAACGAGGTCAGCGGCAGGACTCGTCTCTGGGTGCGACCCGCTGGCCGATTGAACGGACCATCAGCTGGCTCAAACAATTCCGCAGGTTGCGGATTCGCTGGGACAGGCTGGAGGAAGTGCACCAAGCGTTCCATGACATCGCCAACTCGCTCATCACCTGGAGATATCTCATCGCTGAATAGGTTTTGTCCGGACGCCCTTAGTGAAGTGAAACGACGAGAGCGGCTGATTGAATACTTGGATAAATGCAGTGAGGATGAACTCATCGAAGAAGTACTCTTGCCCCTATTTCGGCAGCTCGGTTTCCATAGAATTACTGCTGCTGGCCACAAAGACAAGATCTTAGAGTATGGCAAAGACATTTGGATGAGATACCTGCTTCCGACGCAACACGTCTTATATTTCGGTATCCAAGCAAAGAAAGGAAAGTTGGATGCCTCGGGCACAACTCACGGCTCGAATGCAAATATCTCGGAAATTTACAATCAAGTATTAATGATGCTAGGGCACGAAGTTTTTGACCCGGAAACGAGCAAGAAGGTGCTCGTTGACCACGCATTCATTGTTGCTGGGGGCGAGATTACTAAACAAGCCAGAAACTGGCTTGGAGGAAAACTTGATGCGACGAAGCGAAGTCAGATCATGTTTATGGACAGAGAAGATATCTTGAATCTTTATATTGTAAGCAACATGCCGCTACCAGCCTCTGCAATCGAAATACCTCTCACTTTCGCTAGCGATGAAGTCCCATTCTAAACTAAATAGGTCCACAACAGAACCGGAGTGAAATTCGCATGTACACTGAACCGCCGCCAGCACGTCCTTGTGGCCTGATTTTCAGGTTCAGGCCACGAAATCGGCTGTTTTCCAGGGAATAATGGTCACTCCGGTTCTGTGGAGGTTCTATTTAGCAAATTTCTACATTACTGTTGTTACGCATAATTCTCACATACTGACGATTCCAGGATTGTGTAGATCGTCGGCCTGCTGAGTGCAACCGCTTTTGCAATCGCGGTGATCGATACGCCTTCCGACTTAAGCTGTTTAATCATCTTGATTTGGATATTTGTGGCCTTACATCGCTCGCCTTTGACGCTGCCGCCCCACCGTTTTCCTCTGGCTCTGGCGGCCGCCTGACCGGCAGCAACTCGCTCCCCTCTTACTTCGGTTTCATATTGGGCGACGGATGCAAGAACATTCGCCATCAATCGCCCCGCAGGGGTAGAGAGATCCAGTCCATCGCGAAGTGAGACAAGATTGACTTTGCGTTCACGCATTTCTTCGAATAGAGTTGTCAGCCCTTTTGCGGTGCGTCCAAGTCGATCGAGTCGCCACACAACAACTGCTGATATCCTTCCTGCCCGCATGGACAGTTCAAGTTTATTCCATCCAGGCCGATCCATGGTCTTTCCGGTGACTTTGTCCTGATACCACTTGACCGGCTGCTCAGGATTCGCCTCAATCCAACGCTTCAAGTCCGGTTCTTGAGATTTCGTTTCCTGTTGTCGCGAAGACACTCTGATATAGATGGCGACGTGCTTGGACATGGGGGAGCTTGCGATAGGGAGACAACTGAATGACGTGCTGCGTGGAACTGGAGATGAAAAAGCTTCGTTGTAGCTCCCTTCACGTGACGGGACGTAGCTGAGGGCTACAACGCGTACACAGCACTATTTCGGCACAGCTTTACGAGAACGTTTCGCTGGCGGGACGGAAGTTGTTTCCTCAGGTGTCAAATCGCAATTCGCTGGACGATGCCGGGAGATTTCCTTGACCTGCGATTCGTCGAGGTTCGCTGGAGTCTGATGACCGTTACGTCCTCGGGACAGTTGGGTATGAATGGTGTTAGAAGAGAGCTTGACGTCGAACTGTTCCAATGCTGATTTGGCCTCTAGCAGCCCGTTGAATTTCCTTTCTTCGCTTGACAGATCTGGTAGATTGCCGGTGGTTCGGATTTCAGGCATTCAGGGAGGGTGACCGATGGCGTTGGGGAAGCGGGAGGAGTCGCAGCAGCAGGAGTTCTGGACTCCGACAGCGAGTCTCTCCAGAGGACCGGGGCATGTCTTTTATGACAAGCTTAATCAGGTGCTGGCCAAGGCGGGATTCGACAAGGTTCTCGAGGACCTCTGCTCCCCGTATTATGCCAGCACAGGTCGCATGTCGATCCCTCCGGGCGTCTATTTCCGCATGCTGTTGGTCGGGTACTTTGAAGGGATCGACTCCCAAAGAGGCATCGCCTGGAGATGTGAAGATTCGTTGTCACTGCGAAGGTTCCTGGGCATTCCGCTGGGGAAAGAGACCCCGGACCACAGCAGCCTGACACGCATTCGTGATCGACTCCCGCTGGAGATTCACCAGCAGGTGTTCCAGCTGGTGCTCAGCATCATCGATGAGCATGGACTTCTCAAGCTGAAATCAACCGGTGTCGACTCCACGTTGCTGGAGGCCAACGCCGCCATGAAGACGATCGTCCGTAAGGACTCGGGTGAAGACTGGAAGGAGTTCCTCAAACGCCTGATGCAGGAGGAAGGGCTGATCGAAGAAGATGATGATCCCAGCGACGACGACCTGCGCAAGTTCGACAAAACCCGTCATCAGCAGGGGAAGAAGAAGGTCTCCAATGCCGACTGGGAATCGTCGTCAGACCCCGATTCCCGCATCGTGAAAATGAAAGATGGCCGCACTCATCTGGGCTATAAGGCTGAGCATGTGATCGACCTGGAGAATGAGTTCATCCTCTCCGCCACGGTGTGTCATGGGACGAACAGTGATGCCGGCACGCTCATCGAAAGCGTGGTGAATGCCCAGCAGAACGTGATTCTCGCTGGCAGTCCGGAAGAGATTGAAGAGGTTGCTGCCGACAAGGGGTATCACAAGAACGAGACGATCACGCAGGCCACGCAGCTGGGACTGCGAACGTACATTCCGGAGCCGAACTCACAACACCATCGCAAGTGGATCGACAAGCCGGAGGAGGTCCAACAGGCAGTGCTCAACAACCGCCAGCGGATGAGTCGATCCAAGGGAAAGGACCTGCAGCGTCAACGCAGCGAGAAGGTCGAACGCAGCTTCGCCCATGTGTGTGAAACCGGCGGAGCAAGGCGAACGTGGCTGCGAGGATTGGAGAAGATCAACAAGCGTTACCTGCTCGTGACGGCAGCGAGGAACCTGGGCCTCCTCATGCTCAAAGCATTCGGCATCGGCAAACCCAGAGGATTGCAAAGCGGACAGAGGGCACTGCTGGCACTCTGGGGAACCTGCACGCTGCTCTGGGCCGCCCTGAGAAACCGCCTGCGATCGCTCCAGGCAAGGACAGCTCATCCGATGGCGTTCCGAGACATCAACTGGCAATTGACCCCACAGCGACCACGTACACCCCGGAAACTCCAAATCATGCCAACTTCAACGGGCTGCTAAGGGGCCTATTCTTTTAATCGCCTGCGGCTTCTCGTAGGGAGAAAAGGCGACTTGTCGAGGATGTTGATTCAGGTCACAATTCGGGCCACTGTCCGATGTTTTTCAATTCACGGGTCGAGGAGTTGTTCGAGTGCCATTGTTCGGATCCCACCTTTCAATTGCTGGAGGTTTTCACAAAGCTGCCAAAGCCGCTGGCGAACTCGGCATGGACACTGTTCAGATTTTCACATCAAGTCCCAATCAATGGGTTGTCAGTCAACAAGCCCCAACAACGAAAACAAAAGTTCAATCTGGCGGGTTCTTGACGAAGAACAACAATCAGTGGAAAGGGAAAGCTCTCTCCGAGGAAGATGTTCGACTGTTCAAGGCTGCCGTCCGCGAACACAAGCTGAAGTCCCCCTGTTCGCATGACAGCTACCTGATCAATCTCGCCAGTCCCGATGACGAGTTGTGGAACAAGTCGCTGGAGGCGTTCGTCATTGAACTGGAACGTGCCGAGGCGCTGGGGCTGGCCGGTGTGGTGATGCATCCGGGCAGTTACGTGCAGAGCAGTGAGGAAGAAGGGCTGCTGAAGATTATTGCTGCCCTGGACGAAGTGCATCGCCGCACGGCTGGTTTTCAGGTTCAGACCTGGCTCGAAGTGACCGCTGGACAGGGAACCAACCTGGGATATCGCTTCGAACATCTTGGCAGGATCATTCGAGATTCGAAGGAGCCCGGTCGATTCGGAGTCTGTGTCGATACCTGCCACATCTTCGCTGCGGGATACGGACTGCAGACCAAAAGCGAGTACAAGGCAACGATGCAGGAACTGGATGAGCATATCGGACTGGACCGGGTCCGGGCGTTTCACCTCAACGACAGTAAGAAGGAGCGGGGAAGTCGGGTGGATCGGCACGAGCACATTGGAGAAGGGCACCTGGGGCTGGAGCCGTTTCGTTTCGTCCTGAACGATCCCCAGTTCAAATCTCTCCCGATGTATCTGGAGACCAAGAAGGAGAAACGGGACGGGGAAGAGATGGACGCGGTCAATCTGCGTGTGCTGCGGTCATTGCTGAAGAAAAGCTGAATCGACCGTTTTCTGGCTCAGGGAACGGAGTTCCGCTTCCCATGGCAGTCGGGAAAGATCTAAACTTCTCTCATTCACTCCCGCTGCAAGCCCGCCGGCATTCGGCAGGGGATGTCCCGAAGCGTGACAGTGCGTCGGTCGTGTCGTTGACGCGGTCACGTCAATGATAACTACGGACGATCGAAGCTGATGTCAGAGACTCCTGTGACAACAACGCCTGCTGAGGAACTTCCTGCTCGTCCGTTTGCCTTTTTTGGCTGCGGGGTGCTGATGGGGACCTGCAATGTCATCCCCGGGGGAGACAGCGGAACGATTGCCCTGATTATGGGCATCTATCAGCGGATCGTGACTGCGATCAGCCGGGCCGACGGCGTCTTCGCCATGCAGCTTCTCAAGGGGCAATGGAAGCAGGCGTTGAACCGTGTTGATATCTGGTTCATGTTGCCGCTGGTGGCCGGGGTTGGATTTGGCATCGCCAGTATGGGCTCGTTCATGCATTACATGCTTGAGCATCATTTTGAGATCATGATGCCGATCTTCTTCGGTCTGATCGCAGCGTCCTGCTGGCTGGTGGCCAAGTTGATTGAACGATGGGGCGTTGCTGAAATTCTCCTGCTGGTGGGAGGGACCGCACTGGCGCTGTGGATGGTCCGCCAGCCCGGCTTGGCTCATCCACCCGACCAGCTCTGGTATATTGTCCTGTGTGGATTCATTGGAATCTGTGCGTTGATTCTGCCGGGGATCAGCGGAGCTTTTCTGCTGATCATCCTGGGGAAGTACCACGACCTGACCGGCGTCATCGATCGGGCAACGAAATTCAATCTGACGGGAGACGACTTTTCAGTGCTGGTCGCCTTCGGAGTCGGTTGTGCCCTCGGACTGGTCAGTTGCAGCAAGTTTCTGAAATGGCTGCTCGAACATCACGGTTCAGCGACCATGGCTGGTCTGTGTGGTTTCAAGATCGGCTCTCTTTACAAGATCTGGCCGTTCCAGATCGACAAAACGCCGGAGATTCACGAGTTCAAGCACAAGGACTTCCAGCCGGTTTTCCGCGATATCCCGATCGACGGCCATTTCTGGATGGTAGTTTTGATCGTGGTGGGGGTAGCGGCCGCGATGCTCTGGCTGGAGCACTACGCGCTGCGGCAAGCGAAAAAAGCAGTCCACGACGATCCAGTCTGAGCGGGAGGCCGACCGATTTCTTTTTCGGTGAAAGGGATCGCTTTGAACCCGGCCTTTGGACGTCGAGGCGGAGTGACCTTTCCGAATGGCTCAGGCCATAGCTGTTAAAGGCTGTGTAAGTTGTTGTTCTGATGTTGTTTGTGGATTCTGCGGTGACGTGTTGCAGGGCAGTGAATCGGGAGCAGATGGCCTCGTCAGCGGCTGATATGCTGGCGAAAGATTGTGGATAGTTGTGCAGATTTTTCAATTTTGCTTCCCCTGTTGAACTGACTGGCCGAAGGCATTATCCTTCTCGATTCTCCCAAACCGGGTCAATTTGATCAGAGTGAGTTGTTCCCATGAGTACGTTGAAGAAGAACAAGCGCCTGAAGCTGGCGAAAAAGATCAAGCTGTATGGCGATAACAAGCCTGCCACCGGGAACAGCCTGTGCCAGCGCGGTAAGGCGAAGTACCTGGGCGGTAACGGTCGCAAGACAACCGGAATCACCCGTCGGAAATTCCGCCTGAACCTGCAGAAGATTCGCGTCCTTGAGGACGGCGAAGTGGTGCGACGGAACGTTCCGGTCAGCCTGATTCGCTCCGGCATGGTCGAACGCCCGGTCGTTCGTCAGCCGTTCACGGTTGAATCCAAGTAATTATCTGCTTCTCTGAAGTTCGAGATATTGAGCCAGCACGCAGCCACTGCGTGCTGGCCTGTTCACAGCTCCTCCTCCTGGCGTCTGAGAGACTCTGATGCTTGATGGACACAGGGGCGACTGGTAGCTTGCAGCTGTATCCTGCGATTCCTCGCAATATTTTTGCGCTCGCGGTGCAGGGTGACTTTCTGACTTTCGGTGTCCCAGACTGGGAATCCCGAGCCATAAGGAAATTGAAGATGTCGAAGTACGTGTACGGATTTGGGGCCGGCAAAGCTGATGGCGACGGCAGCATGAAACCGCTGCTGGGTGGAAAAGGGGCCAATCTGGCCGAAATGAATAAAATTGGCCTGCCCGTTCCCGCCGGTTTCACCATCACCACGGAAGTCTGCACGTACTTCTACGACCACGAACGCCAGTACCCGCCCGAACTGAAGGCGGAAGTCGCTGCTGCGATCAAGCAGGTCGAAGAGACCATGGGCGCCAAGTTCGGCGATGACAAGAACCCGCTGCTCCTCTCCTGTCGGTCCGGTTCCCGCGAATCGATGCCCGGGATGATGGACACCGTGTTGAACATCGGTCTGAACGAGACCACTGTGGCTGCCCTGATCAAGCAGTCCGGCAACGAACACTTTGCCTGGGACAGCTACCGCCGTCTGATTCAGATGTACGGTGACGTGGTTCTCGGCCTGAAGCCGGAATCCAAGAACGACCCGGACCACTTCGAAGAAATTCTCGACCACGCCCGTGAGCACGCCAAGGTCGAGCACGAAAAGGATCTGTCGGTCGATGTGCTCAAGGACATCGTCAAGCAGTTCAAGGAAGTCATCAAGAAGCACGCCAAAGTCGATTTCCCCACCGATCCGATGGAACAGCTCTGGGGCTGCATCGGCGCTGTGTTCGGCAGCTGGATGAACGACCGGGCTGTCGTGTATCGCCGCCAGTACGGCATTCCTCACAACTGGGGAACGGCTGTGAACGTGCAGGCCATGGTCTTCGGTAACCTGGGCGACGACTGTGCGACGGGTGTGGGACTGACCCGCAACTGCTCCGTCGGAACCCCCGGCTTCTGCGGCGACTACCTGATCAACGCTCAGGGTGAAGACGTCGTGGCAGGAACCCGCACTCCGCTGCGAATCGAAGAAACCCTCGGCAAGGACATGCCGGACTCCTTCGCGCAGCTGACCGAGATCGGCAATAAGCTCGAAAGCCACTTCAAAGAAGTGCAGGACATCGAGTTCACCGTCCAGAAGGGCAAAGTCTGGATGCTCCAGACACGTAACGCCAAGCGAACCGGTTTTGCAGCTGTCCGCATCGCCGTCGACCTGGTGAACGAAGGTCTGATCGACGAAAAGACCGCTCTGCAGAAGCGCCGTATTCCGGCTGACGACCTGAATCAGCTTCTCCAGCCGATCTTCGATCCGGCCGGCAAGAAGAAGGCCCAGGACGAAAACCGCGTTCTGGCCAAGGGAATCAACGCTGGTCCCGGTGCTGCCACCGGACAGGTGGTCTTCCACGCTTCCGATGCTGAAGAAGCCTGGAACAAGAACAACGACGCCCAGCTGATTCTCGTCCGTAAAGAAACCAGCCCGGAAGACCTCCGCGGGATGAAGGTTGCCAAGGGAATTCTGACGGCATTCGGAGGAGCGTCTTCGCACGCTGCTCTGGTTTCCCGCCAGATGGGCAAGACCTGCGTCTGCGGTTGTGCTGCCCTGAACATCGACTACGAAAAGGGAACGATCACCGTCGGAGACAAGGTTCTCAAAGAAGGTGACTGGATCTCCGTCGACGGTTTCACCGGGGAAGTCTTCGCCGGCAAGATCGAAACCAAGGCGTCCGAAGTGATGGACGTGCTGATGGGCAAGAAGAAGGCAGAAGACGCCGAGACCTACAGCCGCTACGCACAGCTCATGAGCTGGGCCGACAAATATCGCCGGCTGAAAGTGCGTGCAAACGCCGAAGCTGGCGATGCCGTTGCTGCCGTCGCACTGGGAGCTGAAGGGGTTGGACTGTGCCGCACCGAGCACATGTTCTTCGATCACCTCGATGAAATCCGCGAGATGATCTTCTCCACCAAGCTGGAAGACCGGCAGAAGGCCCTGGCCAAGTTGCTGCCGTTCCAGCGGGACGACTTCACTCACCTGTTCAAGACCATGGGCGACCGTCCCGTGACGATCCGCCTGCTGGATCCTCCTCTGCACGAGTTCCTCTCTGAACACCACCTGCACGATGATCCGACGCTGGTGACGAAGCTCTCGAAGACCTTCGGCGTCAGTGAAGAGCAGGTTCATCGTCGCGTGGAAGAGCTGAAGGAAACCAACCCGATGCTCGGACACCGTGGTTGCCGTCTGGGAATCGTGTATCCGGAAATCACCGCGATGCAGGCCCGGGCCATCATGGAAGCGGCTGCCAACCTGAAGAAGGAAGGGATCGACGTCAAACCGGAGATCATGGTTCCGCTGGCAGGTTACAAGACCGAGTTCGAAAACCAGGCCAAGATCATCCGCGACACAGCTGCTGCCGTGCTCAAGGAGAAGGGTGTGGACGTGTCCTACACCGTCGGAACGATGATCGAAATCCCGCGTGCAGCCATCACTGCTGATGAGATCGCTCAGAACGCCGAGTTCTTCAGCTTCGGAACGAACGACCTGACCCAGACGACTCTGGGAATCAGCCGGGACGACTACAAGAGCTTTATCGGCGACTACGTCGAGAAGGACATCATCCCGTCCGATCCGTTCCAGACCATCGACCAGCCGGGCGTCGGCAAGTTGATGAAGATCGGTGTCGAAGGGGGACGCTCCACCCGCAAGGACCTGAAGATCGGGATCTGCGGAGAACACGGGGGCGATCCGAAATCAGTCTACTTCTGCCATGAAATCGGTCTGGATTACGTGAGCTGCTCGCCACGCCGAATCCCGATCGCCCGACTGGCAGCTGCCCAGGCAGCCCTCGACAAGTAGTCGATCTGCTAAGTCCCCCGAATTGAAGAAGCCCCGAGCGAAATCTCGGGGCTTTTTTGCTGCCCTGAAACGCGGAAACCGACTTTTTGTCGACACCGATGTCTTATTCAAGGCTGAACGATATATGACTGTAGGGGCTTGATTATATTAAGGTGGCGGCTTATTATGGGGGTTCCCATCGCCGATGTGAAAGGTGGACGGTCGTTGCAAGCGCCTCTGTCACAAAATACTCAAGGGAGGTCTGGTCGATACATCCGTCAACCAAACGGATATCGTGCATTCACCCCAGCGACGCTGCCTCCCAATCCGCCCATCGAGCTTCACGAAGATCTTCTGGTGAAGCTTTCGCAGGCGGATCGGGCTCTAGGCTGCCTTGATGGTTCCATTCAAACTTTGCCGCATCCAGACCTTTTTGTCTACATGTATGTGCGGAAGGAAGCGGTGCTCTCCAGCCAGATTGAAGGAACTCAGAGTTCGCTTCAAGATGTCCTGGCAGCCGAAGCCAGCATTCTCGATCCGGAACGGCCACAAGATGTTGAAGAAGTTGTGGGATACGTCCGGGCGATGAACTACGGGCTCAATCGTCTCCGGGAACTACCGGTTTCCGTTCGTCTTATTCGCGAGATTCACGGAGAGCTGCTCAAGGGCACTGCTCGAGGTAGCCATCTGACGCCGGGTGAAATTCGGACGAGTCAAAATTGGATTGGTGCTTTCGGCTCCAATTTAGACGACGCGATCTTCGTTCCACCTCCTCCTCATGAGGTTGGCGAGCATCTTTCCAGGTTAGAGAACTTTCTACATACTGACACCCGTTTACCCCTCCTGGTCAAAATTGGACTGGCACACGCCCAGTTTGAAACAATCCACCCATTTCTCGATGGTAATGGTCGCGTGGGCAGACTACTGATCACCTTTTTGTTGTGTGAGCAAAAAGTACTGATGAAGCCAGTTCTCTATCTGTCCTATTACTTCAAAAAGCATCGACAGTCCTATTACGATCACTTGCAGGCAATCCGAGATCGAGGGGACTGGGAAAGTTGGCTCAATTTTTTTCTGCGAGGAGTGACCGAAGTCAGTCAACAAGCGACACAGACTGCCCGTCGGGTCCTCCAGATGCGAGAAAACCATCGTAATCTGATCACCAAGAACCTGGGCCGTTCCGCTGGCAATGGGCACCGAGTCCTGGAGCATTTGTATGAACATCCTTATGTGTCGGTGAATGAGATTAAGGAACTGTTGGGGATCACGTTTCCTTCTGCAAATGATCTTGTTGCCAGGCTTGAACAGGATGACATTCTTCGCGAGGCCACCGGCCAGTCACGCAATCGTCGATTCATTTATGATGCATACATCTCGTTGTTCAAAGAAGACTGAGAAGATTCGAAGCATTCAAACTCCCAAATGGAGGCCGAACGGAAGCTTCTGCCGAGGCGACGGACTTGGTGAAGACTCCTTGTTCCCGGTCAATTTCAAAAAACGGCGATTGACTGCCTGTTGATATCGAGTCGCTGATGAGATTCAGCTATTGAGTATCAGGCTGTTCTCCGATGCAGACCGATCCATCACTCGAAGTAAAGCAATCGCGTTCAGTTTCGGACGCGGCTGAAAACGGAAGACTCTGTATGTCTCTCAAGATTCGCATCATCGATTGTGCCGACGGACAGTCCCAGCAGCTGTTTGCTGAGCTGCGGGAAAAGCTCAGTCCGCGTGGCAATGTCGTTTCTCCCGCAGGGCGACAGCGGACGATCGAACTGTTCGGAGAGCCGCTCAGTCCGCAGCAGGTGGTCGAAAAGGTTTGCGATGATGTCCGCGTCCGCGGGCTGGCTGCACTTCTGGACTACACACAGAAGTTCGATCGCAAAGAGCTGACCGCTGAAACACTGCGGGTGAGTGCCGCAGAATTGAAAGCGGCCCATGCCCAGGCCGATCCCGGATTTCTCGAAACGATCAGACGCATTCGCGAGAACATTCTCGAATTTCAGCAGGCGATCCTGACTCAGGATGTGGCCATTCAACGACGTTTTGACGACGCCCGAATTGAACTGCGTCAGAGATATCTGCCGCTGAAACGCATCGGGATCTGCGTCCCAGGTGGGGCGGCAGCGTACCCGTCGACGGTCTTGATGACTGCAGTTCCCGCACAGGCGGCTGGGGTTCAGGAGATTGCCATCGTCGTTCCGCCCACGGCCTTCGGGGCCTACAACGTCGACCTGCTGGCGACGTGTCATGAACTCGGAATCGATGAAGTCTACCGTGTCGGCGGGGCTCAGGCGGTGGCAGCACTGGCCTATGGAGTTGAAGGACTTCCCCGCGTGGACAAGATCGTCGGGCCGGGAAATCTCTTTGTCGCACTGGCCAAGCGTCACGTCTTCGGTGAAGTGGACATCGACAGTATCGCCGGCCCCAGCGAAGTTGTCGTGCTCGCAGATGAGTCTGCGAACCCTGCTTATGTGGCGAGCGATCTCATCTCGCAGGCAGAGCACAGTCCCGGCTCCGCGGTCCTCATCACCTGGCATGCGCCGCTGATTCAGCAAGTTCAGGAGCAGCTCGAGCTGCAGCTCGCTCGGCTGGACCGAGGGGACCTCGCCCGTTCGAGTCTGGAAGATTATGGCGCATTGATTCTCGCTGGCGACGAATATGAAGCTGCCTCGCTGGCTGATCAGCTGGCGACGGAACATCTGCACATTTCAACCAAAGATCCGGAGTTGCTGCTGGCGAAAGTTCAAAACGCAGGGGCAATCTTCCTGGGACACGACACGCCGGTGGCGCTGGGGGACTACGTCGCTGGGCCCTCGCACGTGCTGCCAACGGGAGGAACCGCCCGGTTCGCCAACGGCCTGTGCGCGAATGATTTCCTGAAGCGATCCTCGATTATCAGTTACAACAAGGCCGCTCTGGCGTCGGATGCGGATCTGGTCCGGGCACTCGCAGACAAGGAGGGGCTGACGGCCCATCGCAACAGCGTCGACATTCGTTTGAAGTGAACAGATCTTGCAGCTTGCAGCCGGTGCGAACGTGATTCCGCTGAAATCAGGTCTTGAAGGTTGACGAGTCATGCCGGGTCCGCGAGTCCTGTTCCTGACCTCCGGCGTCAACGTCCCTTCAACCCGCTATCGCATTCTCCCCTACCTCGCGCGGCTGCAAAGGCTGGGAGTCACCTGTGATGTGGCTCACAGCTATCCGGAGAAGTACCAGAAAATTGACTGGCTGGGCTGGCGTGCGAGCCATTTGCTTCGAGGTGTCATACGCCGCGTCAATCTCTGGAAAGCTCGTCGCACGCACTACGACGTCATCGTGCTCGAACGGGAAATTTTTGATGACCCAACCTGGCATCTGGAGGCAGCGTTTCGCCGCGTGACGAATCGCTTCGTGCTGGATGTTGATGATGCCATTTTTCTGCGATACCCGGAGAAGTTCGCGAAGATTGCGGGTATGGTCGATCACATTCTGGCAGGGAACCGGCTTCTGGCAGAGGAATGCCGAAAGCACTGCGAGCACGTGACCGTCATTCCCACAGCGATTGACCTGAACGATTACATGTTCGATGCAGCGCGTGTCCCGAATCCGGTGCCGGTCGTCGGCTGGATCGGAACGCCGGCGAATCTGCCCTATCTCAAGATTGCTTTGCCGGCTCTGGAGCGACTTGCACTCGAACGTCAGTTCATTCTGCGGATCATCACCAGCGATGCGGCAGCGGTTCAGGCATTGCCGTTCCGGAATGTGCAGGTGGAGTTTCGCAAATGGTCAGCGATGACAGCAACGTCTGAAGTCCGCCACTTTGATCTGGGAATCATGCCGCTCCCGAACGAAGAGTGGGAACGCTACAAGTGCGGCTTCAAGCTCCTGCAGTACATGGCCTGCAGCCTGCCCGCCATCGCCAGCCCGGTGGGGGTGAACCGGGAAATCATCACCCACGGCGTCAACGGTCTGCTGGCGGAGAGTGAACAGGACTGGTTCGAGGCCTTGAATCGGATTCTGGATCAGCCTCAGACGGCGCAGTCGATGGGGGTTGAAGCCCGAATGCGGATTGAGCGGCACTATTCGATTGATGTTCAGTTGCCGAGATTGTACTCGGCGCTTCTCGGATAGGGACTTCACTAGCCATTGCGGGGAATTCGAACCGGTTGTCGCATCCGCGGACGATCAACGCCCATTGCGGTGAATCAGACGACGTAACGAGACATAGATGTCTCTCAGCCGGGTGCAGGCCCAGTAGGTCTTCGAGTTTTTCATCCTCTGAACAGCGTCTGCGACTTCCTGTAAGTCGAACTGGCATGCGATCAGGTCGTTGATGGAGACGGGGCCCAGCTGATTGTCACAGATGGCATGAGCCAGGTCCTTTCGGAAGATCTCGCGGGCATACGGATCGTCCAGGTGTTTGCGGAGAATCTGGTACCGGACCTTTCGCCACTTTCCGCTCCGGTCCAGCTCGGCATGAAAATTCTGCGGGTGAACCCGGAAATCGGCGGTGACGTCATCCAGGACAACAAAATCGAATTTTCGCAGCAGCCGCAGCCACATGTCATAGTCTTCGGTGGGAAGTTGTTCGTCGTATCCGCCCACCTCATCCAGAGCGGCTTTGCGAATGAGGGCCGTAGGAGCAGCGATGCAAGGATCTCCTCTGAGGAGTTGTTGAAAAAGAGCCGTCCTGCTGCTGGCGTCCGGGACGGCATATCTGCGAGTGAACAGGAAGGGTTTTTGCGGCTGGCTGACTTCGTTGATGAGATTGGCTTCAGAGCAGACGACCGCGACTGATTCAGGCGACCGCGAGAAGATGCTGAGTTGCCTTTCAAGCTTTTGGGGATGAAGGCGGTCGTCACAGGAGATGTACTGAATGAACGTTCCCCTGCAGATCCGCAGTGCTTCATTCAGGGTGCGGCAGAGTCCGGAATTGGTCGAATGCAAAATTGTCTGCCATGGAACTTTCAACCGGGAAAGCCACTGGGTCGCGACCTCCGTGGTTCCGTCCGTGGAAGCATCATCGCAATAGACCAGTTCGAAATTGTTGAAGGATTGATCCGCGATGCTCTGGAGTGTGTCGGAGACAAACTTCGCGTGGTTGTAGCTGATCGCAATGATGCTGACCAAAGGCGTTTGCGGCGAGGTTTCACGTTCAGGCTGGTTCATAGAACGGTACGCTCACGCATTTGTTCCCAGAGAGCCGACGAAGTTTTTCCAGTCACCAGGATCTTTCAGGTCGATCAGATATTCGGGGTCTTTTGCGAGATCTTCGTAGGTCAGTCCGGAAATCTGCGATTCGCTCAGGTCCAGAGGCTTTTTCGATGGGGATCTTGTGATGACTCCCAGTCCGTAGTCGCAGTTTAATACGAATGCGGTCAAGTCGGGTCTGGTGGCCCGGATCTGGCTAATGACTTTCCACGTATCGCCGCACCATTCGCCAGTCCAGCCTGGCAGATTCAAGGATGCTGCATGATCGAGTGATTCAGCTGGATAGGCCGCTGAAGGACTGGGGGGATGACAGTCGTGGAGAATGATAATGCCGTCATCACTCAGCACATTCAGAACGTTCATGACGTCCTGCAGAGTCTGGCGGAAGGTGTGCAGCCCATCGAGAAATACAACGTCGAAGCGGACCCCGGAGAAACTTGGATTCTTCGCCAGGCTGGCAAAGAATTCGTCGCTCGTCATTTCGAAGTAATGAGTTTTATATCGAAAAAGATGCTTGATGTTCCATAGAACCTTGTCCAGCGGACGAATTTTAAACTTTGGGTCGACCGCAAATTTCTGTGCGGCTCGTATCGGAAAGAAACTCTGCCCGCGGAAGACCCCGACCTCCAGATATGTTTTGGCTCCAAGCTGGTCGATCGCATCCTGGACGACAGTCATTCTATTCATGATTGAGGGGCCCTCAGTGATCATTGGTGCCAACGAGAATTAAAGGTAAATCTCATTCGGCAGCAGTCCGGAAACGCGACAAACGTTAGGCGGCCTGTTGAGCGACAGCTACTCGGCAGGGTAGAGCAACCGGCCGCAGACGCTGCAGAACATGAGTTTGCCGCTGTTGAGATGGACTTTGTTCTGTGAGGTAAGATTGACGTGGCACTGATTGCAGACCCCGTTCTGGGAGGAGGCGAGACTTTCGGCGCCGTAGGCTTCGACCAGTCGGCGGTACTGCGGCTTGATCTCTGTCGGAATCACTTTTTCTGCTTCCGCAATTTCAGCGTTCAGTCGGATCTCTTCCTGGCGTAGTTCGATGGACTTCTGTTCGAACTCGTTTGCAAAGCGACGGACTTCTTCACCAGCCTCCTGAACCGCTTTCTTGCAGGCGACGATCTCCTGCTGTCGCAGGTCGATGCGGTCGAGCCATTCGAGAATCTCATCTTCGAGGACAGCTTTAGCGGCCCGGTCGGCCTCCATCTGTCCGCGGATAATGTCGAATTCGCGATTCGAAGCTGCCTGATTCAGCTTCCCCTGCAGGTCGGTCAGGTGCGATTCCTTGGATTTCAGATCGAGATTTTTGCGATCGGAAGCGGCTCTGGATTCCTTCAGCTCCACTTCCTTGGCGGCCAGAAGCTGTTCGGCTTCCGTCACTCGGGCCTGCTTGAGCTTGATCTGCCGCGGCCCTTTTGCCAGCTGGTCTTGAACGTCTTTGAGCTGTATCAGCAGTTGGTGAAGATGACTGTATTGCGCACCAGCTGACGACATCGCTGCACTCCGTAGACGAATTGAAAAGAGCGAACACACAAGCCGCCGGTTCGAAAAGGAAATCAGCGGACAGCCTGCATGAATTCCACATCGCCCGGTGACGATGCGGAAGACACGTTTTAGTCTCGCAGATTTCTTCGCTGTTGAAAACAGTCAGCCGGAACAGGAGGGTAATTGCTCTTGAGAAATTGAGAGAAGCAGAGAGTCGAGAGTCCAGCGCAAGATCGACAGGGTTCGTGTCGGTCAGATCCAGCAGAGCGGTAACGCATCAACGCACACCAGCCCGGTGACAGTGCCACCGGGCTGGAAGACTCTTGAAATACTGTCGCTTCAGCAATCGTTACTCGATGGGAAGGAGTGCCGGGCTGCTGGAGGTCCGCTCAAGCCCTTGAGCAGAAGATTCTGCACGCGTGGGCTGCACAGACTGGACGTTGGTGTTGGCTGGGGTCGGCTCGGGGGGAAGTCCCTGTCCTCCCCAGGGTGGCGGAGTCGGCGTGTGGGGAACTGCAGTCGGGGCGGTTCCGTAAATCACGCCGGCAGGATGATGTCCATAACCGGGAAGCATGCCGACTGTCGTGTGCCACTGTGACGGCACGGGTGGAGGGGGAATCGCCCCCGGCTTCGGCTGCCAGTAAGGCACAACCTGATAGTAATAGCCAAGCTGAGTCGTGTCCGTCGGCATATAGACGGTCGGAGCACGGTAGCCGTACTGCTGCCCGTAGGCAGCCTGGCCGGTCCAGGCGTCCGGAAATCCTTTGGTATAGGAGACTGGGCTGCGATAGATCGGCCGCTTCACAGGGGGCGAGAAGCGGTAGCCATCTCCGTGCCCGGAACCGTAGCCATATCCGTATCCGCCCGGGGGGCAGTTGGAGTCACCCGAACTCCCATTCGGACAGTTACCGTTGGGGCAATTCTGGGTGGCTGATGGAACTGCCGCAGTTGAATCCGAGACGCGGACGACACCGGCGTTCTCAAACGTTTGGGCAGACGCGGTTGTCGCTGTCGCGGTGAAGATTCCGCCTGCGATCAGGCAGGATTTCAAGCAGGCACGAATTCGAAGCATGACAGTCTTCCTGTAGGATCTCTAGACCAGCCTGGTCTATCATGTGCCGGCGATTCAGGATTTTCACCACATGAAAACCCAGTGGATCGCCTGTGGAACGTGATAGAACTTTTGCGAAACGGCCCTAGCCGACAATCACCAGAGAGGCTTCTTCAACACAGGTTCAGTAGCTGACCGGAGCAGTCGGATAAGGACTGGGGATCTGTGAGACCGGAGCCTGTGTGACCGGATGCAGCACGGGGGTCAGACGGCTGGAAGGGATTCCCCAGCCATAGTTGTAAGTATGGTTCACGACCGGTGCGAGCGGCACAGAGACCGGTCCACCGTACCCGGGAGCTGCATAGACCTGTCCGTCACGCTGATCGAAGTAACCGGGGTCGACTGGATAGACGATGTGATAGCAGCCTGCCAGCGGTCGGCCGGGGCCATCGTGTCCGCAGTGACCATGTCCACCGCCGCTGCCGTCGCCATGCCCGCACTTGCCGCGGATCCAGGCCCCCTTGCGGGCAAAGTCATTGTGAATCCAGGAAGCGATCTTCCAGGGGAGTCCGACGTGCCCGTTCTCAACGACGTAGCTGTCGGGACATTGTGCAGTCGCGGGGGGACAGTTTTCCGCTTCGCAGTGCGACATCTGAGTGAGGTCTTCCTGCTGGATCGACTGACCGGCCGTCGGTTCGATTTCAGATTGCCCGCGGACGATCCGGGACTGAAGTCCGTCATCGCTGATGCGGACGACACCCGCAGCGGGGCGGGCACCCATTCGAACCACCCCTTCGCCGTCATCTGCCTGAACAGAGACTGTCGAGAGCAAGGCGCCGGAGACGACACACCCCAGGCTCCATCCGCGAAATGCTGTCATCATGTTGCTCATCCTGAGAGTGACAAATTGGAATGCGGCCAGACCAATCATGGTGGCAGGCAGGGAATCGCACGGTCTTCCACATCGTTGGCAGGCCGGCACGCCAGGGGCAGGGATACTTATCGAGTTTGGTGATGCCGATTCTTCCCTTTGCCTGAAGGACTGCCGATTGTTCGGGCTGAGTCCATTTCAGGCGGAGCCAAACTCCCGGGAATCAGGAATTTGACGAAAGCTCAGCGCACGTTGGGCGGATGGAAACCGCCGAACAGCGGATAGTGGGACCGGTACTTGACCGTCACTTCAGTTCCCTGAAGTTCCCAGTGCTCATGCTGACGGAAGCCGAACGGAGTCCAGAACCATCCCCCTTTGACTTTGTGATAGAACGGGGGATACATGGCGTGATAGGTGTGCGGGTACAGCATTTCATGCGGAGCGAAAGCCTGGTTGGTGATGATCGTTCCACCGTTCCAGGGGGGCGTGTACTGCACAGGAGCAGGGTACAGAGGGGCGTTCAGCTGCGGATACTGTCCGCCGGGAACGTAGGTCCCTGGGCGGGTCGGTGTTTCGACAACCACGCTCTGGGCCTGTTGAATCTGTCCATAGGACTCTGGCGGCGCCGTATAATCCTGTGCGGTTGCCACATTCATGAATGAGACAGCCAGAAGTGCGGCTGCGGCGTGCATCTGCTTGGATAACATCAGTCCCCTCCCTGGGTTTCTCAACATGGACACCCGCTCCCCGACGATCGGATGTCCTAGCGGCTGACTCGAGCCGTTTCAGATTTCGGCATCCGCGGGTGTTTGAACGCACAGCAGCGTGTCACTCGATTGGGCCGGCAGGTCTTTTCCGACCCACCCGGCGATCTTTGGGAAGCTCGCAATCAGATTCGACTTGGAACCATCATTGCGTTGAGTCTTTCCGTTCCTGCCGCTCCGAAAGGAACGCGTTTTCCGATTTTGCGGCGTTATGCCCGGTACAATCGGAATTATCGAACCTCAGATTTCTGCCATCAGAAGTCTGTGCTGCAGGCCTCAAAAGAAGAGACGCTGCACGTTCCGGAGAACGTCCAGCGTCTGTTGTGGACTGGCAGTGAGGGGGCAGGGGAACCGACTTCGATCGCCGTGCTGCAGCCTCGCTGATTGGTTTTACCGCAGGATCCCCTCGGTCGGCACGATCGACTGTGTGGGCTGATACAGCTGTCGTGCGGCGGTCAGATTCTTCTGATAGGGTGCCGGCGTATGGTAACCGTTGATGCGGCCCAGCAGGTCCGCGTTCGGGCTGAGGACGATCGTGCAGGGAAGTGATTCCACTTCCAGGATCTCGCCGATTTTCTTTTCCTTGTCCAGGTCCAGGTGAACCGGAACGAAGTTTTCGTTGATGAAGCGGCTCATCTCTGGGGTGTTGATAGTCTGCTTTTCGAGCTTCTTGCAGTAGCCGCACCACTCGGCTCCGAAGACGATCATGATCGGCTTGCCTTCGGCAACGGCCTGTTTATGGGCACTTTTCAGGTCGCTGTGCCATTGCACTCCCTGCTGTGTACTCGCAGTCACGGTCTGTGCAGGCGGGGCGGCAATCCCTGCCACTGACTTGAGGCCGACGACAACCGCCAGGGCCGCTGCCGAAAGTGTTTTGCGATTCATGATCAGACATCCAGGCTGAAAGCGGAACTCGTCGAACGCCATCCCGAAACGAGACAATCCCGGCGGTGGCAGACATCCATTGATTTATCGGAGTAATCCCACCTTCAACCGACAGATTTCTGACGGGCAGAGCTGAGAATCCATTCCCTTGCGAAAATATATTCCGCATGAGCGACCGGCAGTTTTTAAGAACAGGCGTGAAACACACCCGGTCCGCGAATCAGAACTTCACCGCGGGGCGAAAGACCAATCCATTCCATGGACATGCCGGAAAAGCCACAACGCCGCATCTCTGGATCGATGCGGCGTTGTGAAGAGGCGCAGGTCGGATTTGAACCGACGAAATAACGGATTTGCAATCCGTCGCCTTAGGCCACTTGGCTACTGCGCCGAAGGTGCTGTAAAAATCGGATTTGAGGACGTCGAACTTTGGTGAAAACCCAGAATTTCCGAACGACATCCACAGCCCGCAAGATTCATCCGATTTGCCCAGTCGCTGCAACCGGCAATCCATTCGCAGGTTAGCGGGCTGGGCGAGGGGCGTCAAATGGACTTTGCCAAGACTTTCTCACGCATCAACGTAATTGCATGTGGGACAGGCTTCACCGTTCTTCTTCTGTTGCCGCTTGGTTCACTGGATGGCAATGGTTTCATGGGAACTTCGGTCTCGAAATGAGAAGCACGAGGGGCATCGGGCCGGAATTCCAACGGAGAATCTGCTTGAGAGAGAGGGGCGCGCAGCGTACCATTCCACCATGGAACGACTTCTCTCCATCTTCCTGATCGCCCTGACGCTGTGCGGGACTGCTCCGCAGCTGGCGATCGGAAATTCTGCGGAGACCTGTTCGTTGCATTCCCCCGCAAAGCCAGCACCCCAAGAGCGAGCCTCCTGCTGTGCGATGGCCTGCTGTCAGAATCACGCCCAGGCAACAGTGACCGCTTCTTCATGCTGTCATCGCGGGAATTCTCATTCTGATTCGGTCCCGCAGGACAAATCGTCAACCTCGGGCGATGGCTGCCCCTGTTGCCCCGGAGCCTGCTGCGTGATCGCGGTCTCGGTTCCATTCTGGACGGTTCCGAATGCGATCGGCCTGAGAAACGACCTCATCAACACGCTCACTCTGCAGGATGAACTGGTCGTCACTCGCAACGATCAACCCGCTCTTCCTCCTCCGAAGGTCATGCTCGTCGGCTGATTTTCTGTTCACGAGCAGTTACGAACGTCACCAATGAAGTGTTCGTTCGCCCTTTGACTTCAAATTTCTGGAGGATTGAAAGATGTCCATGCGATTTTTGGCTGTTGCCGTGACGTTTCTGTCCCTGCTGGCGATTGCCTTTTCGACGACCGCAACGCAGGCCAGCCCCGCCGCGAATTCCACCTGTTGTCCCGATGCGGCCTGCTGTTTTCCCGGAGCAGCCTGCTGTCAGGCTTCGGGCATTCAACCAGCATCCCTGTCGGCCACGTTGCAGGCAACGCTGGCCAAGGCCTCAGCTCAGACTTGCTGCACTGCCAGGCCAGCCTGCTGTGAGGCCGGTGCGGAATGCTGTTTCGAGGGAGCAGAATGCTGCCAGCAACAGCAGTCCTGCTGCGTCAACGGCGCGGCTTGCTGTCAGTAAGGGATCGGTCTCATTGAATTGAGACTTCTAGAGCGGTTTTGGCAATAATCTATTACGTTCCGCAGGCGATCATATGGACTTTCATGCGGTGAAAATCCTGAATCGCCTGCACATGATAGACCAAACTGGTCTAGTTTGATGGATGTCGTTCAGCCGCACGCTTCAAACGTGCGGCTGAACGTGTTTTCTGCGATCGAGTTTTCCTCGATGGATCGACGATCGCGAAGCGGGTGCCGCATTCGGAGAGTGTGGCGTACGTTGCTGGCGCTCTCTGAGTGTGGGGATTCCCACATTTACCATCAAAACGGCGATCCAGGGGGAGGATCACTCTCGCGGGACATTTTGAGAAATCCCGCTAAAATGCACAGTTTCCCCGGCGCTGCCATGGGCAGTGGCCTCCCGCTGATGGTTTGTGCAATGTCTTCCACCTACACAGTTCTGGCTGTCTACTGCGCGTTGATCGTGGCTGCCTCTCTGCTGGGAGGACGCCTGCCCCAGCTGATCAAGCTCACTCACAAGCGGATGCAGATGCTCATCAGTTTCGTGGGAGGGCTGATGCTGGGTATCGCACTCTTCCACATGCTTCCGCACGCAATTTCTTACCTGGGGGCAGGGCAGATCGACCGCATCATGATGTGCATGATGCTCGGGCTGGTCGTGATGTTCTTTCTGCTGCGGACATTTCACTTCCATCAGCATGATCCTGAACAGATCCCGCACGGCTGTGATCATGACCACGATCACGACCATGACCACGGTCACCAGCCCCACTCGCACTCCAGCGATCCCCTGTCGGGAGACATGAGCTGGCTGGGGGTCTTCATCGGGCTTTCCGTTCATACGCTCATTGATGGTCTGGCACTGGGGGCCAGCATGGAAGCCGAAGCGCTCCATACTCAGGGGGGCTGGATGCTGGGCCTGGGGACTTTTCTCGCAATCGTGCTGCATAAGCCGCTGGACGCCCTGTCGATCACCGCTTTGATGCGTGCTTCCCACTGGCCTTCCCGCTGGCAGATCTGCGTCAACGGGGCCTTTGCGATCATGTGTCCGCTGGGAGCGGCGCTGTTCCTGCTGGGAGCGAACTGGCTCGTCGAGCAGCAGACCATTCTGGTGGGTTCAATGCTCGCATTCTCAGCGGGAGTGTTCCTGTGCATCTCGCTGAGCGACCTGTTGCCGGAGATGGAATTTCATTCGCATCACCGCGTTCGACTGAGCGTTTCGCTGCTGCTGGGAATCGTGCTGGCATGGGGAATCGGATTCCTGGAGCCAGCCGCAGCTCATACCGCGAATGAACCCAAGGCACATTCCTGGAGCGAGTAGGTCGTACTCTGAACCGGCGGTCAGCAAATTGAACTACGGAAGACACGGAAAAATTATCGGTGGTTTAACCGCGAATCGTGCGAATACGGCGAATAGAAAAAATTAAGATTCGCTGAATTCGCCTGATTCGCGGTTCCACTCAATTTCTTTGTTTCCGTGTCTTCCGTGCTTTCCGTGGTTCCTGTTAACTCTGAATCAGTGCCCGGACGTTTTCTTCAGTCACCGGCTGGATGATTCCCTTCTCGGTGATGATCGCTGTGATGCATGAGGCGGGGGCGACATCGAATGCGGGATTGTAAACCTGAGTCCCCTCGGGAGCGGTGGTCCGTCCGAATCCGTGGGTGATCTCTTCCGATTTCCGCTGCTCGATGGGGATATCTTCTCCTGAAGCGATCGAGAGGTCAAACGTGCTGGACGGCGCAGCGACATAGAACGGAATGCCATGAGCCTTGGCGAGCAGGGCCACGGAGTACGTGCCGATCTTGTTGGCGGAATCTCCATTGGCTGCAATTCGGTCGGCTCCGGTGATTACCGCCTGGACCCGCTTCTCTTTCATCACCCATCCCGCCATCGAGTCGCAGATGAGCGTGACCGGGACGCCTCGCTGTTGAAGTTCCCAGGTCGTGAGCCGGGCGCCTTGCAGAAGCGGCCGGGTTTCGTCCGCGTAAACCTGAATGTTCTTCCCGGCGGCCGCGGCAGCGAACATGACTGCCAGGGCAGTGCCATCACCCGCTGTCGCCAGACCCCCGGCGTTGCAGTGAGTCAGAATCCCCATGCCGTCGGAGATCAGTGATTGTCCGTGGCGACCGATGGCTGCACACATCTCACGGTCTTCGATCTCGATCGCTTTGGCTTCATCGAGCAGACGCTCGCGCAGCTGCTGTGGGGAGAGGTCAGGTTGAGCAGCCGCAGCGACTCTCATCCGCTCCAGAGCCCAGAACAGATTGACAGCGGTCGGCCGGCTTTCCGCCAGATAGTCGATCACGCTCTGCAGGCGGGCGTCGCAGGCAGCACGGGAGCCGTCTCCCAGTTCCGTCTGCAGGCCGATCACCACTCCATAAGCAGCAGCACACCCGATCGCAGGTGCCCCGCGGACCCGGAGCGACTTGATCGCTTCCCAGACCTGTTCGACCGTGCGGCATTCCATTTCATGAAACTGCACAGGGAGAAGTGTCTGGTCGATGAGTGTCAGAAAGCCGTCGCTTTCCCCCGTCCATCGCATGGTTCGGGGAGCTTCAATGGGAGCGGTCATGGTCTTGGCCTTCAGAGTCAGGCTGTGCAAAAAATTTGATTTTCAGGGGAGAAGCAGCGGAAGTCACGCTGTCAGATTCTGCCGGGGTTCAGCACATTCGCGGGATCGAATGTCTGTTTGAGTTTTCGAATCAGCGGCTCGCTGTTGAGTGGAGTTCCGAAGAGGTCCAGCTGGGTATTCCAGTTGTCATCGCAATTCAGGATGACCAGTGATCCTCCGGAGCTGCGGACTAACTGTCGCAGCGGATCCAGCAGGCTGGCAGCGGTGGAGGGTTCGGCACAACTGTCGGGGACATGACCGATGACGATGCCGCTTCCTGCATGAGACTGCACTGCGATTTTCGCCTGAGTGCACTGGTCGACAAACTGAACGACCTTTGAAGGGAGCATCGTGGCCTGGAATGTCATCGGATCGTCCGAGGCGGCCTGGTATTCTGTAAGCCCTTTCCAGAGTTTCTCTGCTGAATCTCCCTCAAGGATCACGGGGGCGACGACGTTTCCTTTTTTGAGTTCGCCAGCCAGTGCCTGTGCCTGCCATGCGGTTTCCACAGCACTCCCGGCATAGCCAATACACAGCAGATAGGGGTCGGAAGGGAGATCCTGTCGAGCTTCTGCCCGGAGTTGTCGGACCGCCTTGGCGTTGAGCAGATCAATGATGACCGGTCGTGTGGCGGAGAGATTCAGATTTTCAAGGACTGTTTCTAACTGACTGAGCTGCTGGCTGCGGACCACGACAAAGAGTCGGCTGTGCGGACGGGGAGGCAGTTTCAGCGTGACCTGAGTGATCACTCCCAGTGTTCCCAGGGAACCGATCATCAGCTTGCACAGATCGTAGCCGGCGACGTTTTTCACCACGCGTCCGCCGGCGGAGAACAGGCGACCCTGGCCGTCGATTGCCGAGATGCCGATCACGGAGTCACGGAACGTTCCATAGCCGAATCGGGCAGGGCCGCTGGCGTTGGTGGCAATCGCTCCTCCGATGGTGGCTCGATGCGACTGGGCGATATCGATCGGCAGGAACTGGTCTTCCTTGGCAAGAATCTCCTGCAGGTCATCGACTCGCATGCCTGCCTCCACCGTGATCGTCATATCACGGGCAGGGTAGTCGACCACGCGGTTGAGCCCTTCGGTCACGATGACCGCGGGCGAACCACACACTGCCCCGCCGAAGCGGAGTGCGGTTCTGCCCCCCACCGGCATGAGCGGCAGTCGTGGACCATGAAAATTCTCAGCAATCATTCTGCTGAGTTCGAGAGGGGTGGCGGGATTCCACTCTGAGGCTGGCACGAGAGGTTCTCGGTTGAAGGTTCCGGGGAGATCGTCGTGCCACGACAATGACTGCTCAGGGACTGGACTTCAAGCGTGGGAGCAGTCCGGAGCGAGAGAAAACGCCCCAGCGGTCCACTTCGTTCATATTGGACCGGTCAGTTCCACTCCGGGTGCTCACAGGTCTGGGGAAGAATCCGCTGAGAACGGAATTTTTTCGCCAGCAGTTCGTCCCAGACCAGGTAGGGGTTGGGATGGAAGATATAGCTGGGATGCGCGGGAATGGTCAGCCAGTCACCACGGGACATTTCTCCAGCCAGTTGACCCGGCCCCCAGCCGGCGCAGCCGCAATAAACGCGGTACTGGACGGGGTTGTAGGTGTCGTCGCACTGGCAGACGATGTCTTCGAAAACTTCCGCGCTGCTCCCCATGTAGACGCCCGGCACGACTGCCGCTTCTTCCGGATCGAGGTGGGCGGAGTTGTGAACGACGAACAGGGCCGCTGGCTCGACGGGGCCCCCCATGTAAATGAGATCATCGTTTTCCGGCAGGTCCAGGTGGCCGGTGAGGGCCTTGGCGATCGTGACAGCCGAGGGACGATTGATCACCAGACCCATCGCTCCATCCGGGCCATCTTCGACAATCAGGACTGCCGTTTTGAAGAAATTCGAGTCCCGTAACTGGCACCCGGCAATCAGAATTTGACCTCGAAGTGACTCACTCATAGTGGCATTTCAGGCAACGGGCGAGACGATTGTCTCCGAGGGAACGGAACTGTTCCCATTTTGACATCGACATTGCGAATCACGGCAGTGAGCCGTCAGCTGGTTGAAACTGTCTCAACTGGCTTCATGCGAAATTATACCGCAATTCAGGTTTCAGAATAGGCCACGTTTTTGTTCCGCGGAAAAAGTGAGCCGTTTAGCGACACACCTGAATCGCGAAGCGAAGCGGCCGACTTGAACCTCATGTGCGCCGAGCCTGCAGAATTTCAATCCTTCTGTGCAATACGTACACTGGGGACCTGTTTCCGGTCCCGATTCCTTACGGCGATCCTCCATCATGCCCATTCTGAACTTTGAGCAATTGATCTCTGTGGCCTCATCAATTCTTCAGGGGGCAGGGGTCTCGGAAGACGAAGCGGCCATCATTTCCTCCGAACTCGCGGATGCCAATATGGTGGGGCATGACAGTCATGGCGTCATGAGGCTGGTGCAGTATGTGGAATTTATTCGAGATGGATATGCGCGCCCCGGGGCACGCATGGAAGTCGTGAACGAAGGTCCCAATTTTGCCGTCATTGACGGTCATTTCAATTTCGGACAGGTGACCGCCCGCGCTGGACTTCAGCTGGGACTGCAGAAGGCCCGCGAGCAGGGGACAGCCACCATCCTGATTCGCAACTGCAACCATATCGGTCGACTGGGATCCTACACTCACGAGGCCGCACGGGCCGGACTGGTCGCGATCATGGCTGTCAATGCCCCGGGCCCAGGGGGAGTCGCTCCGTTCGGCGGGATTGAGCGTCGCCTGGGAACCAACCCGATCAGCATTGCGGCCCCCGCCGGCAACGACGCTCTGGTACTCGATATGACGACCAGTGCGACTGCTGAAGGGAAGCTGCGGGTCGCCAAGCAGAAAGGGGAGATGATTGACGAAGGGCTGGTCATCGACGGCTACGGCAATCCTTCCTGCGATCCCAATGCGTACTACAACAAGCCGTATGGATCGATTCTCCCTCTCGGCGGAGCGTTGATGGGACACAAGGGCTTCGGACTCTCAGTCATGATTGACGTGATCTGCGGGATCCTCTCCGGCAGCGGAGTCTGCCGTGACGATCTCCCACGCGGCGCCAATGGTGTCTGGATGCAGCTGCTGGAAATCGAACGCTTCATTCCCCGGGCCTCCTATGACGAATGGATGCAGTGTTACCTGACTTCCATCAAAGGATGTCCGCGTCGCCCGGGGGTGGATGAGATCCTGATGCCCGGAGAGATCGAACTGCGTCGCCGTGAGCAACGCCAGAAGTCGGGGGTCGATATTCCGGCGGAAACCTGGCGACAGCTGCAGGAGCTGGCTGCGTCCGTGAACGTTTCGCTTGAGCCTGCATTGGCAGGTTGAAATTCCCCTCATCCCGGATTTTTGATTCACTATGAATATCGGCGTCGTCAGCGATACTCACGGCAGCATACCCAACACGTTACAGGCAGTGACGCTGCTGTCTCGCTATGATGTGTCTGCGGTGCTCCACTGCGGGGATATCGTTTCCGCGGGGATTGTTCCGCTGTTTGCCGAATGGCCGACGCATTTCGTCTTCGGAAACTGTGATTCTGAAACCCGTTCGTTGCGGGTGGCGATTGAAGAAGCCGGCCAGACCTGTCATGGACGGTTCGGAGAGCTTGAACTGGATGGACGAAAGATCGCTCTGATTCACAGCGACGATGCCTCGTTGTTCCAGCAGACGATTGCTTCCCAGGAATATGATCTTGTCTGCTACGGGCACACGCATCGGTATGAGCATCATCAGGAAGGGAAAACCCTTGTGCTCAATCCGGGGGCGTTATATCGCGCCAATCCGCACTCATTTGCCGTCGTTAATCTGAAAACGATGAAGGTCACGCACGTTCCGCTGAACACACACGACTGATCACGGGAATCTGCTATCCTGACCTTTTCGAAACCATTTGCCCTCACCCTGAGTCCCTAGACCACACCATGTCCGAAAAAATCCGTATCGCCATTCATGGAGCAGCCGGCCGTATGGGCCAGCGATTGATTGCGCTGGCTCACGTCGATCCCGCCCTGCAGGTTGTTGCTGCACTCGAACACGCAGGCAGTCCGGCTCTGGGGAAGGATGCTGGGGAACATGCGGGGATCGGAAAGATCGGTGTTCCCATCACCGCGGAACTCACCGGTCGTGTCGATGCGATCATCGACTTCTCCGTTCCCGAGGCAGCAGTGCGAATGGCGGCCCTGTGCGCAGAACGTCGCATCCCGTTGGTGGAAGCCACCACTGGCCTGACTCCCGAACAGAAAGGGCAGATCCTCTCTGCTGCACAGGAGACGGCGGTGGTCTTTTCTCCCAGCATGAGCATGGCAGTGAATCTCGCCATGAAACTCGTCGGCGAGGCAGCCAAAGGCCTGAAGAACCTCCCATCCGGCGTCGACGTCGAGATCGTCGAACGGCATCATCGATTCAAGGAAGATGCCCCCAGCGGAACTGCACTGAAATTTGGGCAGATCGTCGCAGAGGAGATGGGCCAGACGAATCACGTGCATGGCCGCGAAGGTCAGACCGGCAAGCGACCGCAGAATGAGATCGGGTACCACGCGCTCCGCACTGGAGACAACGTGGGCGAACATCAGATCGTCTTCGGGATGCTGGGTGAGACGCTCGAAGTTTATGTTCGCGGTCATACCCGTGACAGCTATGCCTACGGCGCTCTGGCGGCTGCGAAGTTTGCCTCGGCGAAGCCAGCAGGACTCTACACGATGGCAGATGTGCTGGGACTGACATAGCACTGGCTGTCAGAGCACGAAGCGTGAGCGAGTGCATTCTTCCAGTATTGAACAGGGATTGCATGTCCGTTTCGGCTCATGATCATCGCGAACGCAGAACGCTGCTGATCATTCTGGTAGCGGCGCTCGTGTTGAGATTGATCGCTGCCTGCGGACTGCAGTACCTGCTCGACTACCGGTGGCATCGCACCTTCCTCATCGAAGGAGATGCTGAAGGGTACTGGATGCTGGCCCAGCGGATCGCTGCGGGGGAAGACTATTCCGTCTACACGCCCCCGCGGTACGTCCTGCGGATGCCGGGTTTCCCCGCGTTGCTGGCGATATCGATCAAACTGTTCGGGCCGAGTCTGTTTGCAGCCCGGCTTTTCCTGGCGGGAGTCGGGACACTCGCCTGCTGGCAGCTGTATCGACTCGGAAAGCAGGTCTTCAGCGCCCGCGTCGGACTCATCGCAGCAGCTCTGGCGGCTGTCTCTCCCGTCCTGATCGTGTTCACCGAGACCATCCTCAGTGAGACCGCATTTGCCGTCACCTTGCTGTGGAGTCTGCTGGCGGGTCATCAACTGCACCGACAGCTTTCGGGTGATCAACGTCCGTCAGTTGGGCGAATCCTTTGGCTGGCGGTTCAAACCGGTATTGCGATCGCAGCGGGGGTGATGATGCGTCCCAGCTGGCTGCTCGCTGCACCAACGGTGGCGGTGTTACTCATTCTGACTGTGCCGAATCGAGTCCGGGCAGCGTGGGCGGGCGGCTTGATCATCGCGTCGATGTACCTCGCGCTTCTTCCGTGGGGGATCCGCAATGCGCAGGTGACGGGGCATTTCACCTTCACGACCTTCTGGGCCGGCCCGAGTCTGTACGACGGCCTGAACCCGGAGGCGACGGGGGACAGCGACATGCGGTTCTTTGATCGCGATAACCTCATGCAGTCGATGAGTGAATATGAAGTGGACCAGCATTACCGGAAGGCCGCCAGAAAATATGCCTTGGAACACCCCCGCCATGTCCTGGAACTCGCGGTGGCCAAGGGGATTCGATACTGGAGTCCCTGGCCGAACGCAGCCCAGTTCAGCCAGTGGTGGGCCCGTCTGATTGTCGGGGCGTTTTTCGTTCCAGTGCTACTTCTGGCAATTTGGGGGAGCTTGTGCCTGTTCGGGTGTTCACGTGAAGGGCGTCCGGCGGTTGTATCGAGTCGTGAATCGCTCGACCAAAGCCGGAAAACGGCTGAAATCGGTGGGCCTGAGACCGCTTCGGGATCCCGTCTCTCGACTCCCGACCTCCTTCATTTTCAGAAAGAGGGGGGAGGTCTCGGCGCAGCAATCTGGTCTATGGCGATTCTGGCCGGTCCGATACTCTATTTCGCGGTGATTCATCTGGTTTTTGTCAGCTCCCTGCGTTACCGGCTGCCGGCGGAATATCCATTGCTGGTCCTGTCTGCATATGGATTTGAATCCCTCCGGCATGGTGTCGGTTCACGCAAAACCTGAATCGGAATTGTTGATGTGACTTGGAAAGGAATCCGAGGCACGCTGGTCTGGATGATTCTGCTGACGCTCATTGGAGTGATCGCAGCAGGAGGGATCGCTGCGCGCTGGTGGTCCGCCAAGGATCAGTTCATCACGACCGCCATTCACGAACACCTTGAGAAGGCGGTTCCGAGCTGTGCCATCGACTTTGAAGCCTTCCGGCTCGTCGATACCGGTCATCTGGAACTGACACACCTGATCGTCCGGTCCCGCATCACCGGAACGGAACTGCTGCGGATTCCCCGCATCGTCATCGAGATCGAGACTGAGATTCTCAGGACCCATCGCCGCCTGGTTGTCCGCGAGATTACGATGCAGTCCCCAGAAGTGATCCTCTTTCGCGGAGCAGATCAGCACTGGAACTGGGAAGGGGTCAAGGTGCAACCTCCCCCCTCAGCTGTCACTCCCAGCTGGACGATCAAAAACGGCACCGTCCGTATCGGGTGCATCTGTCCGACAGATGGTCAGATGCGATCGATGGTGCTGCAGGGGATTCAGGTCTCCGTTCAGCCGGACTCCTTCCAGAATTACAGTTTCACCAGTACCAGCGTGGCAGACACTCTCGGGCCGGTTCAGGCAACCGGGTCGATCGATACACAGTCCGGCGAATGGAAGGTTCGCGGGACCGCCGGCGAGATTCGTCTGAATGACTCGCTGCTGAATCTGGCGGGCCGGTTCGCTCCGAAAGTTCATGAGCAGCTGACCCAGCTGAAGAGCACAAACCAGGCGATTCTGGCCCAATCACAAAGTCATCTGCCGCGTCAGACAGCCACCGCCAGTCAGATCGATGTGGAAGCTGGTGCCCAGTCAGGAGCCGTTCCGATGCTGCGGGCGGACCTTTCGCTTCAGTTCGAAGCGAGTCAGTCTTCGCTGAGGTCGCCTTTGAACTATGACATTCACGGCAGTATCCATCACGGACATATCTCCGATCTGTTATTGCCGATGCCGCTGTATGACCTCGAAGGTCGATTCCGGATGACTCCGGACCTGATCGAGATCGAATCTGTCAAAGCGGCCAACGGCAGCAGCACACTCTATGTCAACGGCAGCGCCCGACGATCAACGCACGACTGGGCCAAGAACTTTCAGGTTCGGGTGATGCAGTTGCAGCTGGATCAGCGGATTCGCGGCTTTCTGTGGGGACAGCTGGGGAAAACCTTCGACATGCTGAATCCCTCGGGAACGTTCGACGTGGACGTTGAACTCTCGCAGTCGCCGGGGCAGAAGCTCGCCTACGCGATCAATCAGTTCAAAGTGACCGACTGCAGAGGACTGTGTGATTACTTCCGCTACCCCGTGGAACACGTCAACGGGGAGATCACTCAGAACGGCACTGCGTTCGAACTGCAGATGCAGGGAGAAGCCAACGGCCGACCGGTGCAGGCCCGGGGCAGAATCGACATGGCCAATCGTGATCGTGACATCGATCTGCGTCTCGAAGTGGCCGACTTCCCCTTCGACAACGCCATACGTAACGCACTTCAGCGACCCGAACAGGAGGTGATCCGGAAGGTCCTCGATTCTCTGAATCTGCACGGGACCGCTCGATCGGCTGTCGTGCAGATCATCCGGGGGGGCGAGACCGAAGGGCGCGTGGCGATCTGCATTGATGGGGAGTTAACGGACGGCACCCTGAACTATGTCGGCTTTCCGTACGAAGTCACCAACCTGACTGGCAAGCTGCGATACAATCCACTCAAGCGAAATACGTGGATGTTTGAAGAGGTTTCCGGAACACACGGAACCGCGAAAATTTCCGGCCGCGGATTCTACGATCTCGAAGAGGGGCCGGGGGCTCTCGCACTGGAGATGACCGTTCTGCAGGCGGCGCTTGATCATGACCTGGAGAAGGCCTCCACCAAGGCGAGCCCCAGTCTCGCCAGCGCCTGGAAAGACTTCAGCATCAAAGGATCGATCGACGTCGACAAAGTTTCCGTGACATGGACTCCCGACACCGATGTGCAGGTTGCTCTCGACGGCATTCACTGGAACAGCGGGCAATTCATGGCAGCCGCACTCCCGTATGTCTGGAACAACGTCTCCGGAACCATGACATGGAGTAACAACCGCCTGAAGATTCATTCGCTGCACGGCGATCACGGTGATCACAACGAAACTTATCTGCTGATCAACGGAGCCGTTCCCGATTCGGCATTTATCGAAATGAATCCCGGTCCGGACGTCGCGTGGCGAATGTTTCTCGATGAACGCATTCTGCACATCATGAAGCTGAATCCGGATGATGAGCTGCGCCGGGCTGTCCCGGTGCAGGTGGCGGATGCCCTGAAGGCGGTCGATCTGCGAAACCCGATCGACTTAAGCCTCGGTCTGGAGATGAAGGGATGGCTCAGTGACCGCAATCTGATTACCGCTTCCTGGTCGGCGCTGACCGCTTTGAAAGGAAACACACTGACCGCCGGCGTCCCTATCTCCAATGTGACCGGGAACGTTGTGCACCGGGGCAGCTGGGACGGGCAGAACCTGTGGATGGAAGGGTATGCCGAGCTTGAGACGCTCAATGCTCTGGAACTGTCGATTTATAAAGCCCGTGGACCGTTCCTGCTCAAAAACGGGCGGCTCACGCTGGGGACTCCCAAACTTTCAGGGAATGTCCCCGTCTACAATCAAAGCAATCCGTATCATCAGGAACAGCTGCGGGCCCACCTGTACGGCGGGCAGATCGGACTGGATGTCGACGTCACGCTGGCCGACACGATGGCGAACATGACTTACCAGCTGGAAGTGACCGTCAATGAGGCGGAACTCGGCGACTGGGCTAAAGAGCACAATATCAATTCGCAGCGGCTCATGGGGAAGGTCAATGGCGTCTTGCAGGCGACCGGTAAGGGGGACTCCGCCAAGAGCACAACCGGTCAAGGCTGGATTCAGATCACTCCGGCCGCACTTTATGAACTTCCCGTTTTCGCCCAGATGTTCACTGTGCTGAGTTTCCGTCCTGCCAAGCCGGGGGATGCCGCTTTCAAATATGCCTACGGGGATTTCACGATTCGAGATGAGATGTTCGAATTCACGAAGATTGAACTCTGGGGAGACGCTTTGAGCCTCGTCGGACGCGGCAATGTCGGGTATGCCGGGTCGAAAGCTTCCGCCCTCGAGCTCGACTTCTATTCCACCGCCAACAATCGCATCCCGTTCTTCGGCCCGTTCGTGAAAGCGGTGAGCGACCGCTGGATCCGCGTTTATGTCTTCGGCACCATCTCACAGCCGGTTGCGGAAATCAAAGCCCGCGTTCCGTATCTGAACGACGCCTTCGCGGGATTCATGCAGTCGCTGGAAAGCGGTCAGGCCCAGCGGACTCCCCCGCGTCCGATCACCCGCTGACATCAAGAACCCGGCGAGCGGGAGACGTCAGTCTCCCGATAAACCCTCAGTCGTGGTCGTAGGGTGCATGAAGCAACTCTGAGCAGCCGTTGTATTTCGCACGAGAAACTTTCTCCGTAAAGAAGCTCTCTGGCATCATGCGGAAGTTGCGAAATACACCGCTTTCCTGGGAAGCTCGTGCTTCATGCACCCTACTGCTGATCCGACGCGGGTCCGGCCCTCGCTATTCGCCGCACATCAAATTCGTTATTGAACAGCAGTATTCAGGCTGTCGTCTCCACCCTGTCAGGCACCTCTTCGATCAACCACGAGCCAGCGTCCATGTCCACCAATTCGACCGCCCAGCCTCATCCTCTTCACGAACGCACCAGACGTCAGCGAGTGAGAGTCATGCTGGCCCTGATGCTCTGGGCATATGTCAGCATTGCCTACCTGATCATGCCGGAAGCGTGGCATCGGTATGTACGGAAGCATCCCGCGCTGGATGACGTCCCCGGCATCACACTCACTCATTCCGGGATTCCCGGTGATCCCGTCAACCTCGCACTGGTAGGAACGCGCGAACAACTGGTGAAGATCATGCTGCTCGCGAAATGGTCTCCGGCTGACCCGGTTACCCTTCGCAGCTCGCTCCGGATCGCAGCCGATACGGTGTTTCGCCGCGAATATGTCGATGCTCCGGTCAGCTCGCTGTACTTGTTCGGACGTAAGGAAGATCTCGCGTTCGAAAAACCGGTTGGAAAGGATCCGAAGCAGCGAAACCATGTCCGGTTCTGGAAGTCGGACAAGCTGGATCCGGACGGTCGTCCTTACTGGTTCGGGGCTGCGACGTTCGATCACGGTGTCGGCTTCAGTCATACGACAGGACAGATCACACATCATATCTCTGGCAACGTCGACGCGGAGCGGGATGAGCTGTTCGCGGATCTGAATGCGACGGGAGACCTGAGCGAGACATATACTGTGACCGGCTTCCACAAGGTCCTGCAGGGTCGCAACGGCGGCGGGGACAAATGGTGGACCGATGGAAACCTGCGGGTCGGCATCATCAATCCAGATCTGCAGGCCCCCTCCCTCAGCGACGAAGAAGCGAAACCAACTCCCTGACCTCAGCCCCCTGATCCCTTTATGAAAACACTCACTCAGGAACTCTGGATGGAAGTCCCCCAGCGAAGGGCGATTATTTCCATTCACGAAGATGTCGAACGTCTTGTCAAAGAGAGCACAGTCCAGGAAGGTCTGGTGCTGGTGAATGCGATGCACATCACCGCTTCGGTCTTCATCAACGACAACGAATCGGGGCTGCACCACGACTACGACAAATGGCTCGAGGAGCTGGCCCCGTTTGAGGAGTCGCCGCAGACCTACAGACACAACCGGACAGGGGAAGACAACGCTGACGCCCACCTGAAACGCCAGATCATGGGCCGCGAAGTGGTCGTGGCGATCACGAAAGGAAAGCTCCACCTCGGCCCGTGGGAACACATCTTCTACTACGAGTTCGACGGGAAGAGGAGAAAACGCGTGCTGGTGAAGATCATCGGGGAGTAGCTGAAGAGTGATCGCGTTTAAGCTGCGTGTTCCTCACCGGCGGTAGGTGGCGAAGGCGCGGGGGGTTTCCCAGAGGCTCACTTCAACGACCGGCAGTCCCGTCTCGGCAGCGTGTTCGTAGATCAGCTTGGCAATGTTTTCAGCGGTCGGGTTGGAATCGATGATGTACAGCGGTTCCCCGAGCTGCTTCAGGGAATCAAGGGCGGGGTCACGATCGCACAGGATCATGCGGTGGTCGAGATTCTCGTCGATCCAGCTGCGGACTTCGCGTTTGATATCGTTGAAGTCGATCAGCATCCCGCGGTCGTCCAGCTTTTCCCCCTCCAGCACGATCACGGCCCGGCCGTTGTGCCCGTGCAGGTGGCGACACTTTCCAGCGTAGTTGAGCAGGCGATGCCCGTAACAGAAATCGATTTCCTGAGTGACGAGAAACATGTGGACCGTGCGGTGGGGGTACAGATTGGGATGCGAACTGCTCCTGATCATCGTGGAAGCAGGGAAACTGGCAAGCGACTCCGGCAAAAAGCTGAAAAAACGGCTGAACCTGTGTAATCGTTTCAGGGTCTGCAGACGGGCAGCCCAGGCGGCCCCGGACGCCCGTTCACCTGGAATCGGGCTCTTCCGCTTGACGAACCCCCGTTTCTCCTTCTAGTTTAGTGAAATCAGGAGTTTGTACAGAAAATGATTTCCGCCCGGTTCGATCTCGGCCTGCTACTTTGCCTGCTTCCCCTCGGGAAGTCTTAGGCCGGTGCGCTGAGTCTGCCTCGCGATTCGCATCACCCTGAGACTTTCTTGGAAGTCTCGGGGTCGTTTTGTTTTGGGACTGCCCCCTGTTCCCGGTCCGCCTTGAACAGAATTTTACCACGGAGTCACAGAGACACGGAGTGAAGCGACCTGATCAAAAGGTTCGTCCAGACCTGATGTCACCGGGGTCTGGTGAAAAGACTTTCTTGCGCACCACCGTGAGAGACACTTCAGGATTAAATCGATTTAGAATTTGAAGCGAGTTCATGATCATGGCTGATGACGTCATCACAATCTTCGATACCACTCTCCGCGATGGAGAGCAGTCGCCCGGTTGCAGCATGGACACTGCCGAGAAGCTGGAAGTGGCGGCAGCACTCGTGGAGCTGGGAGTTGACGTCATCGAGGCTGGGTTTCCGATTGCCTCGCCGGGGGACTTCGAAGCGGTTCAGAAGATCGCCCGTAAGTTTGGTGATCAGAAGGTGATCTGCGGCCTGGCCAGATGCCGTCGCGAAGATGTGGAACGGGCCTGGCAGGCTCTTCAGGACGCCCAGCAGGTGCGAATTCACCTGTTCCTCGCAACCAGCGCGATTCACCGCGACCTGAAGCTCAAAATGGCCAAGGAGGAAATCCTCAAACGAGCTGTCGAGATGGTGAAGTTCACCTGTGACCAGATGGCCTCCCGGAAGGACATCATCACTCCGAATGTCGAATTCTCGCCGGAAGACGCGGCCCGGACAGAGCTCGATTTTCTCTGCGAAGTGGTGGAAAAGACGATCGCCGCTGGTGCGACCACGGTCAACATTCCGGACACCGTCGGTTACGCCACACCGAATCACTATTACAAAGTGATCCGGTATCTGAAGGAAAACGTGTCGAACATCGGGCAGGCTGTCATCAGCACCCACTGTCACAACGACCTCGGTCTGGCAGTCGCCAACAGTCTCTCGGCAATCGAAGCTGGGGCCCGTCAGGTTGAATGCACGATCAATGGACTGGGCGAGCGGGCAGGGAACGCAGCTCTCGAAGAGGTTGTCATGGCTCTTCGCACCCGGCAGGACTATTACGGCGTCCGCACGAACATCAACACGCCACGGCTGTTTCCGACCAGTCGACTCGTCTCGGGAATCACCGGGATGGCGGTCCAGCGGAACAAGGCGATTGTCGGACAGAATGCCTTTGCACATGAGGCGGGGATTCATCAGCACGGGATGCTGCAGGATCGTTCGACCTATGAAATTATGCGTCCGGAAGACATCGGCATCGTCGGCACGCATCTTGTGCTCGGCAAGCACAGCGGTCGCCACGCCCTGCGCGACCGGGTGAAGTCACTGGGCTATGATCTGACCGATGAAGCATTGCAGCGGGTCTTCGATGACTTCATTGCCTTGGCTGACAAGAAGAAGGAAATCTACGACGCCGACATCATCGCGCTCATCGACAACCGGACCGACGAGACGGAACAGACCTGGTCGGTGAAGAGCTTTCACACTCTGGGGGGGACCGGGACGATCCCGACAGCCACCATCGCACTCGTGCATCAGGATGGAACGACGGTGCAGGATGCTTCAACCGGTGACGGACCGGTGGATGCTGCGTTCAGGTGCCTGGAACGCATTGTCGGCCTGACCGCCGTTTTGCACGAGTACAAGGTCCGCAGCGTCTCCGGCGGAAAAGATGCGCAGGGAGAAGTGACGCTCGAGATCAATGTGGAAGACCGAACCTATCACGGAAAAGGGGTGAGCACGGACGTGATTGAAGCGAGTGTCCACGCTTACCTGCAGGCCTTGAACAAGGCTCTTTCGAATCATCGGGGACGTGGCACAAAGCGTGAAAAGGGAGTTTAAGGAGAACTCAATTCGCCTGGATTGAGGATTCTCCGACTTTTTTGTCCCATAGCCCTTCCGGAGTCGTAGAATTTTGTGGAGTGAAAAGTGGGTCCGCGGGTCGTTTCTGCGGACAGTTCACTCCGCGAATCCGGAGGGGACGCTGTGGGACATCACCGCTTGTGCATTCTGCTCGCAGCCTGTCTCGTGTTGAGCCTGGTTCAACCCGTCGAGGCGAAAGTGCGGATCTACGGCGGGCCGGTTCCATCGGTTTTTTCGGGAAGATACTACCCGCCGGGAGGCTGGATCGGCGGGCCTGCGGAGAGTGTCATCTGGGTCAAAGGGAATCCGGACGCTGCTCCCGGAAAAGCCCGGCGCAGCGAGCGACAAATCGACCTGAATCCCCGTTTCGTTCCCGGGACCGCTTTTGTTCCTCCCGGTTACGTGCCGTCGTACTTCCCCAGGACAATTTACTTTGCCGATGATTACATCGGGTATTACTCGGGCTCGGCAGTAGACCGGTGACGGGGCATTTCATGCGGGATCAATTCCCGGGTGAATCCACTCAGTGGTGCCGTCGTCCCAGTTCTCTTTCTTCCAGATGGGCACGCGGACTTTCAGTTCGTCGATCAGAAACTCGCCGGCATCAAACGCGACTTTACGATGAGCGGAACTGACAGCGATCGCGACACTCGCTTCCGTCAGCTCCAGATGCCCCAGACGATGGACGACGGCGACTTTCAGCACCGGCCAGCGACTGCAGGTTTCTTCAACCAGTTCAAGCATCGTCTTCAGTGCCATCTCGGGATAGGCATCATAGTCGAGAGCTGTTGTTCTTCGGCCATACGTCAGTTCCCGGACCGTCCCCAGAAACAGCACGACAGCTCCCGCCAGCGGCGTGGTGACGAATTCCAGCAGCTGCTGTGAGTCGATGGCGTTGTGAACAATCTCAACTCGATGGTCCGGATTCGACTGATTCATTCTGACCTTCGTCTGCGATCTGTGCTTTCACCATTGATGAGGAAAGAGTTTCGATCTCGCGATCATCCCCCGCTCACTGGCGGGAAACAGGCGACAGTTGCGCCGGGGGGAATGAGGGATTCATCGGTTGCGTAGTCTTCATTCACAGCGATGAACAGCTGAGAAAGCAGCGGCTTGATCGCTGGGAAATCCTCCGCCAGCTTCGCCCGCAGTTCGCGGACACATCCATTGTCTGGAATCGAAAGTTCGACCACAGGTTCTCCGACCAGGTCTTTCACTCTCGCAAACAACTTGACCTGAACCTGCATAGCGGCCTCACGAACTGGTTCTCAGGGCAGCGAACTGCTGTTGAAGTTCGGGCATCAAGCCGTATGCCATCGCCATGATTTTCAGCGGATGAAGCGTCGGCACGGAGGAATCCTGTTCCATCTGCATCCGGCAGCTGCTGCATTCCGTAGATCCGGCCCGGAACCGGGGATGACGCATTTCAGAGATGAGGCCCGCCCCCATCGCCATCGACTTGTGAAAATTCTTGGCACTCAGCCCGAACGCTCCCGCCATGCCGGAGCATCCTTTCTGAATCCGCTTCAGCTGCAGGTCTGGAATCAGGGTGAGCAACTCCGCCAGCGGGCTCTCCTGAGACAGGTATCGCAGATGGCAGGGAGTGTGATATCCAAACTCCAGCGCGACGGATGCGAAGTTCGTCTTCAGTTTGTTCTGGGCGTGAAGTTGTTGCAGATAGGCCCCCGCTTCAATGGTCTGTTCCGCGACCAGATGCACGTCCGGATGCGAGACCAGGCGGGGATACTCATATTTCAGGCAGACGGCTGCCGTCGGTTCGGTGCAGATGATCGGCTTGCCTTCCCGTGCGTACTCCGCGAGAAGTCCGACATTCACCTCGGCCAGTTCACGGGCAGCATCGAGATCTCCCGCTGAGATCATTGCCATTCCCGAGGCGACCTGCTGCCGGGGAACGGTCACGCTGATTCCGTGATGCTGCATGATCCGTAGGAAAGCGCGGCCCAGATCGTGATCATGATGATTCACGAAGTGGTCGACGAAATAGACGGCGTCGGCCCGCTCAGCGAGAGACCGCGAATGATTCAGTGTCCGCAGAAACTGACCGTGGGAGAAGCGGGGGAGCTTTCGCTGATGGGCGATCCCCAGGAATTTCTCGATCAGCCAGCGGATTCGCCGGTTGTTAATGGCCCAGTTCGCCACTCGCGGGAATCGACAGGCAAGCTTGCCGAATGAATGAGCCCGGGAGAGCAGGTAGTCGGCGTGCGACAATCCATTGGCCGCTACGCATTGAGCCTTCGCTTCAATGGCCAGTGCGGGAATCTTGACGGACGAGGGGCATTCCAGCTCGCACTGCTTGCAGTTGAAGCATGAGTCGGCCAGTTCCTTGGCCTGATCGGTCGAAAACGTTTTGGGCGCGATCGTGCCGTTGACGATCGACCTCATCAGGTTCGCTTTCGCTCGGGGGCTGGCGTCTTCCAGTTGATCGACATGGAAGAACGGACACATCCTCAGCTCATCGCTCTGCACCCGGCAGTCGCCACACCCGTTGCAGCGAAGCGTCGTCTCGGCGAATTCTCCACTCTCCCATTTCAGCTGTAACGGGACCAGTGGGTTGTTCTCGTCTTCGGCCGATTGAGGAATGCGGAAATCCTGAATCGTCAAATGGGCGTCGTTGCTGATGATCTTGCCGGGATTCAGCAGGTAATTCGGGTCGAAGAGTTCTTTCACCTGCTGAAACACACGGTACAGCGGGCCATACTGTGTGCGAATGAAAGCGGTGCGGGCGAGGCCGTTTCCGTGTTCGCCACTCACGGTTCCCCCGCAGGCAATCGCTACTTCATAAACTTCACGGGCCAGAGATTCGATCTGACCAGCGTTGCCGATCTGCGGGACATTCATGAACGGGCGGAAATGGACCTGACCCGAGGCAGCATGGGCATACAGCGACGCTGTGATCCAGTGCTTCTGGAACACTCGCTGAGCACGCAACAGGAAGTCCCGGAGAACTTCCGGTGGGACAGCGATATCTTCAATCAGCGGGATCGGACGTGTTTCGCCCCGCAGCTGATTGAGCAGGGGAACGACGCGAGTCGGCAGCGACCATAGAAAATCGACATCCTCTTCCGTCTCCGCTTCCATTGCGACCAGCGATCCCGGGTCGGCATTGTGAATGGCCGAAAGAGCCTGTGTCAGCCGGTGTCTGAGAGGCAGATCCCCGAATTCAGCAAACTCGACAAGCAGGGCGGTTTCCGCGCTCGCGGGGATGAGAGCAGCAAAGCGTTCGTTCGAATCTCGCGCGAGCGACAACAATCGGCGGTCCAGCAGATCGCAGGCGCTGGGGTCCAGCAGACAGACGGCCTGGACCGCTTCGACTGCCTTTTCGAGATCGCGGAACAGAATGAGCGCCGCCACCCGCTGTTTCGGCAACGGTAACGTCTGCAGCGTGGCAGCAGTGAAGAGTCCCAGTGTCCCTTCCGAACCGACGAGCAGCCGGGGCAGGTTGATCTGCTGATCCTGCAGAATGGTTCGAAGATGATAACCGGAACAGTTCCGTTGTAATGGCGGCTGCTTCTCATCAACAAGTGATTTGTTCACCGAGAGGAGATGCGAAAGACGGGCGATCAGTTCGTTGCGACGTGGCGATTCCTGATCGCCACTGACATTTGTATGAATGCCAGCTTCGAACAGACTGCCGTCGGCCAGTACCGTTTCGATGCTCTTGACATGATCGCGGGTGGAACCGACACGGACTGCGTGAGAACCAGCTGCATCGACCGCCAGCATCCCGCCGACAGTTGTCACTGCGGTGTTAGAGGGGTCCGGGGCGAAGTACCGGCCATGCGGCCGCAATGCACGATTCAGCTGGTCTCGCACGACGCCTGCCTGCACCCGGACGGTGTCAGCGTCGATCTTTTCGATCAGCTGCAGGTGTCGGGAGAAGTCGACGACCAGCCCGCGACCGAGGGCTCCTCCGGCGAGACCCGACCCGGCTCCCCGAGGGATCAGCGGGAGTTCCGTATCGCGGGCGTACTGGGCCAGCGTCACCACATCTTCGCGATGGCGGGGAAAGGCGACCCCCAGCGGACGGATCTGGTAGATGCTCGCATCGGTCGAGTAGATCTCTCGCGCAACATCATCGAAGCGGAATTCTCCAGTAAAGAGACCCGCCAGATCCTCTGCGATGCGTTGCTGCTGCTCATCCAAGGCGAATTAATTCGTTTCTGCTGAGTGAGGTGGGTGGGCCGAGTTTCTGGAGGCTTCCGATCGTTCGAGACGGATCCGCTCCTGCCGGTAGCGCTCGGCCAGTTCGTGATTGAATCCCCCATGCTGACTGACGTCGGCCTGATGATGCTTCGTGCGACAGCGGTAACAGACAAGCACATCCGGCATCGTCATATAGAGAACCATGTCCAGCAAAGCGAATCCCATCAGGATGCCCAAAGCCAGCTCGGGACGATGATATCCCCAGGCGACGCTGCTGGTCACCGCACCCAGTGCGACGCAGCTCAGCCCGGCCCACTGCGGAAAATTCTTCTGTCTCCACAAGTCTTCGTTTCCGCAGCGCAGACACTCCGCTGGGACCGAACGATTGCCGTCAGCCTTCTCGGGCTCGCCTTCGATTCTCTGGACCTCTTTGGCCCATTCGCAATGCACGCATGTCAGACGCGGGGATGCACCCAGTTCCTCCGACCGATTCGGCTGATCGCAGCGAGGGCAGTGGAACGTCAGGTACATATGCAGGCTGGGGCAGGTCAATGACGTAATGGAATGTTCTGCGAATGATCGAATTGGATCACATGTGTTCGCGACGGGCCCTCATCCAAGTTATCAAAAATGATTTCAGTTTACCCGCTCCACCGACAGCAAACTTGCAGCCATTTCCCCCATGAAGACCAGAATCGTCGCAGCGTAGAGTACCCCTGTTGCGGACTGCGTGTTGCGATATCGCAGAATCCGCAGAGTCAGCCCAGCCATGATCAACGGGCCGAGTAAGCCTCCCCAGCGGAGAGCCATCAGAGTCCAGTTCCCAGCCGGCGAACCGGAAGCCACCGCATGAAGTGCGAGCACCACCACGATCCGCAGCGTCACCGTCCCGCCGAACAGACGGGTGTAGTTCATCAAAGGCTGCAGCGACATTCCAGTCGCTGTCAGGTACCAGTGCCCGAGCAGCATCGCGGCCGTGGTCGCTCCGAGAATCCAGGCTGCTGAAAGGGAGTTCATCGCTGAGAGAAGATTCGGGACGACAGACCGGCTCGTCGAACTGTAGCTGATCAGGAGCACTCCCGCGGTCGCCAGCAGGAGAATCAGGACGGCGAAGACTGTTCCTCCGCGTCGCCGTTCCAGAGTCCAGGCCATTGACCCTGCAAACGACAGGAACGCCAGGCACAGTCCGATGCCGAAACCGAATGACGGAAGGAGGTCTGCGGCGGAGAAGAGTGTTCCCCGCAGCTGATTCGAAGTGACTGTCGCCAGAACGCTCAGGCCCAGAACCAGCAGCATCTGAATCCGAAAAAAGCCTGAGGTGATCTGCCTGCGAGGCGCGACGCACCACACCGTCGCCAGTCCGCAGATCAGTCGCAGGGCGAATTCAGGGATCATCGCTTTCCGTAGATCAGGGACATTGCTTCGGCGCGGCTGGAGTCGTTCTTTTTGAATAGCCCACGAACTGCGCTGGTGACCGTCAGCGCCCCTGGCTTGCGGATCCCCCGAATGGTCATGCAGGAATGTTCCGCTTCGATCACCACGATCACCCCTTTCGGATCCAGCTCCGAGACGAGCAGGTCCGCGACCTGTTCCGTCATTCGCTCCTGAACCTGGGGGCGATGCGAGATCTCTTCGACGATCCGGGCCAGCTTGCTGATGCCGACGACACTTCCCTTGGGGATGTAACCGACATGAGCTGTCCCGATGAACGGGAGCAGGTGATGCTCGCACATGCTGTTAAAGCTGATGTCGCGGATCAGGACCAGTTCGTCGTAGGTCTCTTCAAAAGTCTTTTTGAGGTGCCGGGCAGGGTCGGAATGCAGGCCGCTGAACAGCTCCGCGTACATCCGGGCGACCCGTCCTGGAGTTTCCAGCAGGCCGTTGCGGTCGGGATCTTCGCCGATCGCAGCCAGAATCTCTCGAACTGCCCGTTCGATCCGTGGCTGATCCACCGGATTCGCTTGCCCCTGCTGCTGTTCCGCCACGCGACTGATCCTCCCACCGATGCACACTCAAAATCACAGCGAACCGGAGATTGTAGACGTGTGTCCACTCTGATTCCATCGGACGCTGGAGGGAGCTTTTCCGGAATTCAGACTTGGCACGTCCCGGAAAAGTGAATACGATTCGCTCCACAGCACTGCCTGATAGTGTAACGGTAGCACGAAAGATTCTGATTCTTTTAGTCTAGGTTCGAATCCTAGTCGGGCAACTTCTTAATCTGTAATCGCTTACGGCGAATCTCTGCATCTGATTTCGATGGGTTTGACCCACTTTTGACCCAAATTTATGGGTCTGGTCCCCTGAAATCGGCAGCACAATGTATGGCAAGCCACCCAAGATGAGATGGCACAAGCCGTCGAATCGCGCTTACGTTTTCCAGAATGGGAAACGGAAATATCTGGGAATCTGGAACACCCCTGAGAGCCGGCAGGCATACAGGGATCTGGTATCGCGGTTGCACGGTTCGTCCGTTCCCTACAACACAGCCGTCCAGGAGTTGTGTGAGGCATTCCTGACGTTTGCTGCGGAGTATTATTCAGCAGGGGAACTGTCCACATACCGATCGCTGCTCCGGCTGTTGGAAGATCAGTTTGGGGCACTGCTCACTTGTGAGTTTTCCCCGCTCAAGCTGAAGCGATTCCGGGAGGGGTTGATGATCCGGCATTGTCGGAAACAACTCAATCTCCGCATCCACCGCATTCGCAGAGTGTTCAGATGGGGGGCAGAGAATGAACTCGTTCCAGGGCAGGTGGTAACGGATCTGGCATGCGTATCTGCTTTGCGTGCGGGACGTTCAACAGCCCGGGAATCCGAACCGGTGAAACCGGCATCAGCAGAAGCCGTGAAAGCGGCTATCGCCTTCATGACATCTCCCGTGGCAGCAATGGTGCAGCTGCAGCTGTTGACAGGCATGCGTCCGGGAGAGGTTCGACTGCTGAGACGTGAGGGACTCAACACATCAGGAGATGTCTGGAACTATCAACCATCGCAGCACAAAAATCTCTGGCGAGGCAAGACTCGGATCATTCTTTTCGGTCCGCAGTCTCAGGAGATACTTAAACCGTTCTTGATCACTGGCAGATGTGAATACCTATTCAATCCGCAGTCTGGCCGGGCAGAGTTCACGCGATTGAACTACAGGGAGGGAGCAGGTGCAGCAGTGCGGAACGGCAAGGCAAATGCAAACAAGCCGTACACCACCCACGGCTACATCAGCAGCGTCTACAAAGCTTGCGACCGGGCAGGAGTTGAACGCTGGAGTCCGAATCAACTCAGGCACAATGCAGCCACGATGATCAACCAGGCCTTCGGGGACATTGACGCCAGCCGCGTTGTACTTGGGCACTCCGAAAAGAGCACGACAGAGATTTACGCTGAGAGGGATCTCGGAAAAGCGATTCAGATCATCAGGGAGATTGGATGAAGAGATTCACTGTGTTGTAGGGTTCCTTGCAACATAGTGGGTGACTTGTGACAGATCACATCGGCTGACAAATATTACCGGTGCTGTGGCGACCGGATTGAATCCGCCACAAACGCATTCCATAGAACGGGAGACTTAGAATGACGGACACTGCATTTGAGACCGGTTTCAATCAGGATTTGGCAGAGGCGATGTACACAAGGCTGCATGAAGACGATGGACTGTTAGCAGCCCGTTGAATTTCCTTTCTTCGCTTGACAGGTCTGGTAGATTGCCGGTGGTTCGGATTTCAGGCATTCAGGGAGGGTGACCGATGGCGTTGGGGAAGCGGGAGGAGTCGCAGCAGCAGGAGTTCTGGACTCCGACAGCGAATCTCTCCAAAGGGCCGGGGCATGTCTTTTATGACAAGCTCAATCTGGTGCTGGCCAAGGCGGGATTCGACAAGGCTCTCGAGGCCCTCTGCTCGCCTTATTACGCCAGCACGGGTCGCATGTCGATTCCCCCGGGTGTGTACTTCCGCATGCTGCTGGTCGGGTACTTTGAAGGGATCGACTCCCAAAGAGGCATCGCCTGGCGGTGCGAAGATTCTCTCTCGCTGCGAAGGTTCCTGGGCATTCCGCTGGGGAAAGAGACTCCCGATCACAGCAGCCTGACCCGCATTCGGGATCGGTTGCCGCTGGAGATTCACCAGCAGGTGTTCCAGCTGGTGCTCAGCATCATCGATGAGCATGGACTTCTCAAGCTGAAATCAACCGGTGTCGACTCCACGTTGCTGGAGGCCAACGCCGCCATGAAGACGATCGTCCGTAAGGACTCGGGTGAAGACTGGAAGGAGTTCCTCAAACGCCTGATGCAGGAGGAAGGGCTGATCGAAGAAGATGATGATCCCAGCGACGACGACCTGCGCAAGTTCGACAAAACCCGTCATCAGCAGGGGAAGAAGAAGGTCTCCAATGCCGACTGGGAATCGTCGTCAGACCCCGATTCCCGCATCGTGAAAATGAAAGATGGCCGCACTCATCTGGGCTATAAGGCTGAGCATGTGATCGACCTGGAGAATGAGTTCATCCTCTCCGCCACGGTGTGTCATGGGACGAACAGTGATGCCGGCACGCTCATCGAAAGCGTGGTGAATGCCCAGCAGAACGTGATTCTCGCTGGCAGTCCGGAAGAGATTGAAGAGGTTGCTGCCGACAAGGGGTATCACAAGAACGAGACGATCACGCAGGCCACGCAGCTGGGACTGCGAACGTACATTCCCGAGCCCAATTCACAACACAATCGTACGTGGACGGACAAGCCGGAGGAAGTGCAGCAGGCAGTGCTCAATAATCGTCAACGGATGAGTCGAGCCAAAGGGAAGAACCTGCAGCGTCAACGCAGCGAGAAGGTGGAACGCAGCTTCGCCCATGTGTGCGAAACCGGCGGAGCGAGGCGAACGTGGCTGCGAGGACTCGAGAAGATCAACAAGCGTTACCTGATCGTGACCGCTGCGAGGAACCTGGGTCTGCTCATGCTCAAAGCATTCGGCATCGGCAAACCCAGAGGTCTGCAAGGCGGAATCCGGGCCATTCTGGCACTCTGGGGAACCTGCACGCTGCTCTGGGCCGCTCTGAGAAGCTGCCTGCGATCGCTCCAGGCAAGGACAGCTCATCCGATGGCGTTCCGAGACATCAACTGGCAATTGAACCCACAGCGACCACGTACACCCCGGAAACTCCAAATCATGCCAACTTCAACGGGCTGTTAGGTGAGGCTCCTTCAGTTCATGAACTTGTCCAACTGCTGAAAGGTAGTGTCAAACTGCTTTCAGGTAAGCGAAAAAAGGAGCTGAAAGAATTGGTCTCCTTCATGGCTGTTTACTCAGCGGAGGATCTCGGAGGCGACGAAGCCCTTCGTACAATGCACCTGCTGCTGAGAAACTGGAGTCTCGTAGGCAGCTTGGCATTTCTCGCCTATCAGCCCGTTGAATTTCCTTTCTTCGCTTGACAGGTCTGGTAGATTGCCGGTGGTTCGGATTTCAGGCATTCAGGGAGGGTGACCGATGGCGTTGGGGAAGCGGGAGGAGTCGCAGCAGCAGGAGTTCTGGACTCCGACAGCGAGTCTCTCCAGAGGACCGGGGCATGTCTTTTATGACAAGCTCAATCAGGTGCTGGCCAAGGCGGGATTCGACAAGGTTCTCGAGGACCTCTGCTCGCCTTATTACGCCAGCACGGGTCGCATGTCGATCCCTCCGGGCGTCTATTTCCGCATGCTGTTGGTCGGGTACTTTGAAGGGATCGACTCCCAAAGAGGCATCGCCTGGCGGTGCGAAGATTCTCTCTCGCTGCGAAGGTTCCTGGGCATTCCGCTGGGGAAAGAGACCCCGGACCACAGCAGCCTGACACGCATTCGTGATCGACTCCCGCTGGAGATTCACCAGCAGGTGTTCCAGCTGGTGCTCAGCATCATCGATGAACATGGTCTCCTCAAGCTGAAATCAACCGGTGTCGACTCCACGTTGCTGGAGGCCAACGCCGCCATGAAGACGATCGTCCGTAAGGACTCGGGCGAAGACTGGAAGGAGTTCCTCAATCGCCTGATGCAGGAGGAAGGGCTGATCGAAGAAGACGATGATCCCAGCGACGATGACCTGCGGAAGTTCGATAAAACCCGTCATCAGCAGGGGAAGAAGAAGGTCTCTAATGCCGACTGGGAATCGTCGTCAGACCCCGATTCCCGCATCGTGAAAATGAAAGATGGCCGCACTCATCTGGGCTATAAAGCGGAACATGTGATCGACCTGGAGAATGAGTTCATCCTCTCCGCCACGGTGTGTCATGGGACGAACAGTGATGCCGGCACGCTCATCGAAAGCGTGGTGAATGCCCAGCAGAACGTGATTCTCGCTGGGAGTCCGGAAGAGATTGAAGAGGTTGCTGCCGACAAGGGGTATCACAAGAACGAGACGATCACGCAGGCCACGCAGCTGGGACTGCGAACGTACATCCCGGAGCCGAACTCACAACACCATCGCAAGTGGATCGACAAGCCGGAGGAGGTCCAACAGGCAGTGCTCAACAACCGCCAGCGGATGAGTCGAGCCAAAGGGAAGAACCTGCAGCGTCAACGCAGCGAGAAGGTGGAACGCAGCTTCGCCCATGTGTGCGAAACCGGCGGAGCGAGACGAACGTGGCTGCGAGGAATTGAGAAGATCAACAAGCGTTACCTGATCGTGGCTGCAGCCAGGAACCTGGGCCTCCTCATGCTCAAAGCATTCGGAATTGGCAAACCCCGAGGTCTGCAAGGCGGACTGAGGGCCCTGGTGGCACTCTGGGGAACCTGCACGCTGCTCTGGGCCGCTCTGAGAAACCGCCTGCGATCGCTCCAGGCAAGGACAGCTCATCCGATGGCGTTCCGAGACATCAACTGGCAATTGACCCCACAGCGACCACGTACACCCCGGAAACTCCAAATCATGCCAACTTCAACGGGCTGCTATGCGGAGCACATTGCTGATCCCCTTGAAGTGGATTCCGTGCAGGTGGTCTGACTTTGCCTCAAACAAAATAGCCCCCCGATCCGAAAGGAAAGGGGGGCTTTTCCGTTAATTCATCCCTTCAGTCTAACTTGTCAGATTCACCAGAAAGAATCTGCCCGTTGGTGTCTTCACCCTGAAAGGGACGTATCGCCCAGAGCGGGCATGCGACAACCGGACATTTCGTAATCTCGGAACTCTGTCCGCAACTGCATTCCAGACACTTCAGCTTAATCGCATCCGCCCGACTGGTGCCTTTCTTGCAGAATCGATCTATCGTGCCTCGATACCGCTTCGGAAGACTCCGGAGCAGTGTGCTTCTTAGAATCTTCAACGCCAGTCCTTTTGAACCGCCCATTTTGGGCACTTCGGAGAGGGATTGGTTCGGGAAAGGGCTACAGGTCAAGTTGAGAGCCTTGCGTTTGAAGTGGCATTCTTGAGCCTTTCAAATGGGTTATTGATGCTGGTCTCTGCAACACAGGGGAGTATGCTTCCAGGACTCTGCCCGATGGATCTTTCCGATTGCCTGCCGGCTCACTCCGAACTGTGCAGCAACCTCGGACTGGGTAAAGCCGGCTTTCAGGAGTCGGCGTACCTCACTGACCTGTTCAGGGGAGAGCTTTGCAGGAGCCCGTAGACGTTCTGAACGATCTCGGGAGTTATCCGCATGGGAGCCCAGTTCCAGATGATCCGGATTCACACAGGCCGGGTTATCACACTTGTGGCGAACCAGGTGACCGGCAGGAATGGAACCGTAAGTGATCTGATAAGAAACCCGATGAGCTCCTTGCTGCTTCCCGTCGAAACGACACATCCCATAGCCGTGTGTTGCAGAAGCATTCCAGATCCAGCATCCCGATTCCGCTTTTATCACCCTTCCCCTTCCCATCAACCAGCTTAAGTTGTTGGGGTGACAACTCATCCTCTTGCCGATCGACTCACGAGATCCGATCGTGACGCAATTCCTGCAACCTGCCGAGGTGTTACATCACGGTGAGCGTTCATTCGTGACACCGCTGATACCGCATTCGGTTAAAGATCTTTAGAGACTCCGCCATCGGGCGGAGACCGCCACGTGGATCGTGTACGATCTGGCGATGACACCGGGCGCAGAGAGACGCTGTCTTCCCTACAATTGCTTCAGGGCTCAAGCCGGCCTCTGCAGCGGGACAGAACGTTGTCGAAGCTGGTTCGCCACAGCATCCACAGTACGGATTTCGTTCTAGGGCCAGTCTATGGGGTGCTTTCCATTGGGGTTCAGGGTCTTTCTTTGGACCACAGAACGCCGTTCGTAAACGATAAAGGGGAATTATTTTCAGTTGAAGGCGTCCTTGCAAATCACGCAGGGAAATTTGTGCAGTAGATGTAACGGAATCACGTACCCGGCCATCAACTCCATGATATTTGAACCCAGTCCAAGCCATCGGTGGGGATTGTCATACTCAACCTTGAGTACGCATTTGGGTTTCCGTCCCGGATCAATCACCGTCTCAGTGTGTTCGACAGACTCCGTGAAAGAGCCAATCTCTTGGAAGCGATCATCGACTCCAGCGGTTTTGATATACCACGTGTACGGGTCTGGCGGGTCGTTGCCGTTGGAGAGCGGGAGTGTGGCTGTGATGGTGCGGTCGGAGTTGTCCTCGTGTGTGAGTGCGATTGAACCTGGCACCATGTCGCTTGCAAACGAGTCGTCATCCAGTTCGTCGGAGATCCCTTCATACAGCTTGCCACTGGTAGTCAGGGTGCCGTTGGAATCCCAGCCACCCGAGAAAGAGTATCCAGCGAGAATTGAGTAGTCTCCCCTCGACATCCGCACGTTGAACGTCGTTCCTCCTACAGTGTAGTACGCCTGAATGAATCCGAACGGAGCGGGTATAAGGACACTTCGAAACGTACCGACGCTGCTTACACTCCCGACGAGACTTCCAGCGAGCAAATTGTCCACTAATGTTGTTAGTTCTGAAACTCCGGTCGGAGAGAGTCCCGCAGGAAACGGGGCTGCTTTGACAGCCTCCACGATCTGCCTCAGATTCACACCCGGCTTCCTCGGTGCCGTGATGCTCACGCTGAGAGTCTTACTGGCCAGAAAGTCCTCGATCGGTGTGCCTGTGACATCCACGCAATCAGCGTTGGTTGTCATCCCGCTACCATCTGGACCGGGTCCAAGCTGGCCCCAGACTAACTCAGTCGTCGCACTGGCGTCGTTGACAACCTCGGTGCTTCCTCCTGCAGCGAACCCATCACACTGATTGCCGCAGAGAGCGAACCCGCCATCTTGGTTAAAGAAGTTGTAGAACGTCGTTCCCAGAGCAGCAGACAGAGCCGCGTTGACATCACTCGGAGTCTCGAACAGCTCCTCGCCAGACGCTGAGAGCTGCAAGTCAAAGCCATCCGGGACGAACGAGAATACGTTGCAGTATTCGATAGTGGGAGGTTCAACCACCGTATCAAGGCGGAATCGCACTTGGCCTGGCTCAACCCCAGAGATCACCAGTGTTGGTGTCACTTGCTCAGGCATGAGAGGCTCCCTGTGTTGCGGAGACCACGGGAGGATCAATCTCAATGAGACGCAGACGCACGGAATGAGGAGGCAAATCACCATCGTCAGTCGGATGTACGTCAGCATCGAATTCGACTTCGAGTTTGAACCAAGTTGGCGCATTATCGATATCCCCAATGTCCCGGGATGAGAAGGGAGTCCCAACTTGAGCCTTGAAGCCGTTAGGGAACGTTGTTGTGTAAGTTTTCGACGTAGGTGAAGTCATTTGATCTTTCAATTTTCAGCGGTGAAGTAGGTCCTCGCAACACAGGAGGTCCTTTTCTATCGGTCGGTTTACAGTGGTATGGAGGACTGTGAATTCAACCAATCCTTGACACTCTGGATCGGGAACCGCAGCCGACTGCACACTCGGACAAACGGAATTGCAGGCAGCTTGTTGCCTGGGTGGTTGACCATCTCCCGTACCGTTCGCGGTGTCAGCCGCAGATACTCCGCAACCTCCTTTACCGTCCAAAACTCGCGTTGAATCATTGAATCTCCTTGAAAATATTTTTGCATAAGTTGAAGTTAAACCGCTTCAAACCCACTCCGCATTCCGCCCCCTTTGAGGATTCTGCATTGACGGATCTCTCCCCTCTCCAAAAGCGTCTGCAGCAGAGGTTTCACTGTGCCCTGACGCCATTTGAGTCTGCTCTCCAGACCGGTCTGGGTATCGGGCTGTTCTCGAAGTGCATTGAGAAGCTGACCCAGCTTCTCAATTACCGGCGTTTGCGGGGATGTTTCTTTCCTCGCCAGACCGGAAACGTCTAGGTCCGACGCCTTCCGCCACCGTGGAAACTCCCATCGAAGTCCCAACGGGGGAAACTCTTCAAAGCTTCTGAGGACGCCCTGGAGAACCGCGCAGTTGGCTTCTCTGTGTTTGCGAAGCACCAAATGGGCATCTACAGCTCGGGCCTGAACGCCTGAACCACTTCCGATGTCGATCACAGCCTTATTGGCTTGGCTGCCCTTTGTTGCATGATGAATTAACACAATGGCGCAGTTCAGCCGGTCTGCCAGATTCTCCAGGCGATTATAGAATCCTCGCTGATCTTTACTGCTGTTTTCGTCACTACCATCAGCCATGAGGCGATAAGAGGGGTCGAGAATAAGAAGGTCGAGGCCAGCTCCGGCCATCACCTTTTCGAGAGCGTCTGCCAGCGTCTCAAGATTGACACCCTGCCCCCTCAACGGGAGAACTCGGAGATTCTCAAGTGCGTCTAGTGACGTGCTGCGAGACTCTGCAATCCTTTGTAACCGACTTGCAAGCGTCTCCGGGTGCAACTCCGCATCCACCAGCAGTACCTTACTGGCAGTTGTCGGAAAGGTGTCAATCCATGCAATTCCCTGTGAGACAGAGATCGCCAGATCTTCGACAAACCAGGACTTCCGCCCTTTTGAAGAGCAAACCAGATTTGCAACTTCACCACGGCGCAGGACGCCGTCAATCACCGCTTCCCGAAGTTCTGGGAATTCCCGTGCCAACTCTGCACTGGAAAAAATGCGTGGCAGTTCAGCCACCTGGGATGCTATTCCTCAATCTGTGTTCCTCGCATTTGGAGATGTCTCCACCACTACCACAACAACACCGCTATACAGCGGATGTTGTAGTGGTGGTGTAGACAAAGGAGACCCGCATCGCTTGTGCGGGGAAAATCAACAGCCGATGGAGCATCGAGACAAATTAGAATCTCAGCTCAACATCCCAAGTACACAAACCATATCACCAGCACGGAAACATTCTAATGCCTGACAGACTGAAGTCAAGAAAAATCTGCGGTAAGTGTGAAAAATTGTCAGGCTGAGACTTGCGTAATTCCTCACGGGGTGTTCTGCGAATTGCGGGGATGTTTCCGGATGTTTCAGCATGTGTTGCGGGGTCGTATCCTTCGACTATAAAGGCGGTTTCAGACGGTTTGGGGGTGTTCAACCGACACCACGCCCCGAGAGTTTGTCGAACGTACATCATCAGATGTGGAAGTCGAATGTTCGCACTACTTACCGCGATACCGCATTGGTTTTGCATTTCGCTTGATGATTCCTGATGCGAAAACGCAGGAAGGTCCCTGCAACACAGGTGATGCAATGTCGAAGCCAAGCCCTGTTTGTGAGTCTGGTCGGTCTTCTGCACCTATGCACACTGCATATCGAGGTCCTCCGAGCGGTCTCGCACGTCAGCGGAACCATGCGTAAGGATTGTCTTTGAGGCGGTCCATCAGGTCGTAGTACAGCCTCTTCCTGTCTAACTCCTCACCCACTCCGACGTACCGCATCTGCTGTTCGTGAGTGGACTCCCTCATCTGCTTCAATTCGGCTTCCCATTTGATCGCTGCTGCGGACTCATGCCAGGCGGTAATCAGTACGACCAGCATCAGAGCGGTGAAAACAGCAACTCCGCTGAAGGCGGCTTGTCTGAGACTTAAAAGCATTGAACTTGCCTGTGTTGCGAAGTCCGGAGAATCGCGAGAAGAGGCATCCGACTGCAGCAGCATGGGGGATCTCAGGGTTGACTCCTCTGAAATGCCTTTCGTACCCACTTCCGACCGATGGAAGCAGTATGTACACAGACTTGTTTCAACCTATCTTTCCAGAGATTAACAAGCTTCTGGAGGTCTTCTGCTGCCTTCTCGTCTGCAAGGCGCTCACGTTCGTCGATGACCTTCTGCTGCTCGATACGTATTCGCCGTCGTTCCTGAATTTCAAGTTTCAACTTCTCCGCTGACTCTTGGTCAGAGTGCTGTTTGCCGTTTATCCAGAAGACGCTGTTTCGGCAGTGCGGACAGATGTTCGCTCCTTCCGTGATACCTTCTCTGCAGTGGATGCACCGGGGCCTGTTGTCGAGAAAACAGGAGATGAGGACGCCCAAAGGCCCGAACAACAGGCCTAACATGAATCCCCCGCCACCAGCGTTCTTTGAGGATGCAACAGCAGCTCCTGCCAATGCGCAGATCCCAGCAACCACGAAAATCAAGAAAATAAGTTCCATCGGTAGGCCCTTTCGATTTAGCGGCGGACTGGATTGCCAATCTACCAAAATTCCATCCAGCAACTGATACAAATCGCTATTTTCTATCATGCGACACATCGCACCCGATCAATCCCGGCATGGGGAGAGTGATTACATCCGCTCCCAATCATTCAGCCCGAAGTCGGCGTTTGTTTCCTGATGGAGATCTGGATGAGCGGTCTCTGCAGCAGAGAAGGTGTGTGAAAGACGGATGCAAACTGTCAGGTAAGTCAGTCGCGGCCTGTTCATTGTTTCTCAGCATCTACGATTACCGGCCTTTTGAAAATGCATTCATAGACAGCGGATTGGTATTCTCCCCGGGTTGCCCTTCTTGCGAATGCCAGATCCCACCCGTCTCTTCCAAGCCTGTTCATCTGAGAATCAAAAAGTACATCGTCTACGCTCTCGATTCGATACTCCCATGTCACAGCCGGTGGTTTGATGACAGGAGGATCATAAACAGTAACGTTAATCAGCCACGCCAGTTCGCCGATGATGGCAACCATTAGGTAAGCTTCTAGTCGCCATATCTTTGCTTGCTGATGAAATGGAGGCAGGTCTGAAGTTCGCTCTGCATGGCGACCATCGTCAGCTTCCGATGTGGAGTTTGACTGTATAGGAGCAACTTCTTCCTCGTGTGAAACGTCTCGCTCTGGGCTTTTTGGGACTGCGTTATGCTCTGCGGATTCCTCGGACGCCTTTGTCGCATCCTCAAGGTTTGGGAGAGTAAACGGTGAGCTACAACCTGGGCAAGTTGCGGTTTTACCAAGCAAATCTTTTGTCACATTAAGAGTGGCATCGCAATTGGGACAATTCAGGCGGTACTTTCGCATTGTCGGCCCTTTGGTGTTAATCACAGAATCACGTCCGTGACGAATGCTGGCATCCTTTTCGGTAGGAATCAATCAAAAACGACCGCGCAAGGTTACTGCCCCGTCCCTTGCTTCCCCCTCCCCATCTCTGTTCAAAGCCGGGTGGGGGTCTGTCACAGGTCTCCGCAACAGGCTTTCGCCTGGATAGCAGGAGAAGCATGAGGACGGTAGGCTCTCATGGCTTGAAGGGCTCCAGGGGAATGAAACGTAGGATAGACCGGCAAGGCTCCATGTGTTGCGGAGTACTCCTCACAGAAACGCTCTCCAGTGCTTGCGAAGTGGCGATTTCGGGCAGTTTCTCAAGTAGTTGCCTGCCGGACATACTTGGAGTCATCTTTCACTACTCCCCTCTGAAGTGCCCTTCCTGAGGGGTTTGAGGGGAACTCAGTGAGATGCCCGCATGGCTGGCTGTTGCAGGGCTCCAGGTTCAAATGCTTCACCTGTGATGGGAAGTACCCCGCAACACAGGGGGTGAGTGACTGGAAAGTGTAAACGGTGAACCCTCATCGGAAATCGAGGGATTTCAGACTGAGAAATAAGGGTTTACGTCATCGGCAAAGTGTATCCCGTGAAGTAAAGATCACAGTTGACATTTGTGGTGGAACTTGGCATACTCCTGTCAGTTCAAACAGGAGCCTGAATGATGATTGCAGTCTACGTTCGAGTGAGCAGCCGGCAGCAGGACACGAAGAGCCAGGAGCCAGACCTGAAGAAATGGGCAGATGCTCAAGACGGTGAAGTCCGCTTCTACCGGGACAAGGCAACCGGCAAGACGATGGATCGTCCGGCATGGAACAAACTGCAATCCGCAATCGAAGCCGGGGAAGTCTCTCAAGTGGTCTGCTGGCGCTTGGATCGGCTGGGACGTACCGCATCCGGCCTTACAAGGCTGTTTGACGATCTCCAGAAGCGGAAAGTCAATCTGGTCAGCTTGAAAGATGGATTGGACCTTGGCACCCCAGCTGGGCGTCTTATGGCGAACGTCTTGGCTTCAGTGGCTCAGTTTGAGACAGAAGTCCGCTCAGAGCGAATTGCTGCGGGGATTGAGAAGGCGAAGGCAGACGGCAAGACCTGGGGAGGATCTAAGAAGGGTCGGCTGTTGTCCGTCACTCCCGAGCAGATTCAGTCCGTCCGGCGAATGGCTGCTGAAGGCACAAAGAAGGCTGCAATTGCCCGGGCAACCGGCCTGAGTCGTCCTACAGTCTATCGCTTATTAGGAAATGCGATTGGCTGACCCAAATTTGACCCACTCTTCCAAATCCACGCTGAAATGGTTGAGAACAACCGGCAGTGACAAAAATGCTTCGGCTGGATAAAATACGGATGTTCCATTGAAATCTGCTGTGACGTGAGAGATTCCTAAGAAGGAAGCCGAAAGATTCTGATTCTTTTAGTCTAGGTTCGAATCCTAGTCGGGCAATTTTAAACCGCACCGGAGAAATGACTTCTGTCGATCATCCGGTGCGGTTTTTTGTTTTGAATCCCCTTGAGAAGCCCCGATTTCCCTCGTCGCAGAGATCTTTTCTGCTGGGGGTGGCGTCAAAGTCGTTATTTTTCGCTGAGCATTTCCGGGGACTTCGACTGATCCGGATTGATCGACCAGGGGAGATGAGGGTGTACGACTCCAATTGGACGTTCGTACCACCCATCTCGTCGAACTGCTCGAGAAACCGTGTCGAACTGGAGGAGATGAGGGTAATCCTCGATCGCTTCTCCATTGCAAAGCAGAAGGCAGCGTAGCGTGTAGACCCCTTCATTCAGGAGATTTGCAGGGACCGTGCATTCGGCCTCATACACGCCAGTTGCCAGCGGCTTTCGCTTGTCGGGGTCCGGATAGGTATTGAAGGCGACGAGCCCTCCGAAATCGCTCAGGGCGATGCTGGGGGTGACGGTCGCGCCCGGCTGGAACACTTCGAACTTCAAGCGGAAGTTCAGCGGACAGTCCAGCGGATAAGGTCCTCCCTGCGCAGCCTGCGGTGAGGAGACACTGGCCTCGAGAAACCTTGCCGGCATGTCTCGATTGAATTGCTCCCCTGCTGTCCACCGGGACACCTGGCGTTGATGAATGGCTGCGAGGTATTCATCGATCAGTCGATCCACCGGTCCATCACTGACTAATCTTCCGGACTGCAGCAGGACGGCCCGGCTGCAAAGTGTCCGTAACGCGGTGTGATTGTGACTGACAAAGAGGACGGTTCGACCGCTGGCCCCGACGTCCTGCATCTTCCCCAGACATTTCTTCTGAAACTCCGCGTCCCCGACAGCCAGCACTTCATCGACAATCAGGATTTCTGCCTGCAGGAAGGCCGCCACAGCGAAGCCCAGACGGACTCGCATGCCTGATGAAAAGCGTTTGACTGGCGTGTCGACATACATCCGGCATCCAGCGAACTCGATGATGTCGTCGAACTGTCGGGTAATTTCCTGTCGACGCATCCCCAGGATGGCGCCGTTGAGATAGATGTTTTCCCGGGCGGTCATGTCCGGGTGCATCCCGGTCCCCACTTCCAGCAGGCTGGCGATGCGGCCACGGGCACGAATTCGGCCGGTTGTTGGAGTTGTGATTCGGGAGATGAGCTTGAGGAGCGTCGACTTTCCCGCCCCGTTCGCACCGATGATCCCGAGAATCTCCCCCTCTTTCACGTCAAAATTGAGGTCTTTGAGCGTCCAGACAAAATCCGATTTTGAGTCGAGTTCCCGGCGGTTGGACTGCCCGATGATGGTGTAAGGATCTTCTTTGCCGCGGATCTTCGCCCACCATCGATTCAAATCATGGCTGAGCGTCCCCGTACCGACTTCACCCAGCCGATACAGCTTCGAAAGGTTTCGAACTTCCAGGACAGTTTGCGACATGGGCTTCAGGCCGGTCGGTTCAGGTTCATGGTGATGCTGCGAAATTGTCCTCTGTCAATCTTCTGACATCCATTGCCCGGCCGACCTAGACAGTGTCCATGAAGTCTTGCTCGGTTCGATTGAATATCAGGATTCCCAGAAGCAGCAGTCCCACGGTAAATCCACACGCATAGGCAAGGCCGGCCCAGGTGACATCGCCGACGCCGAAAAAACCGTACTTGAACGTTTCCACGACATGGGCGATCGGATTCCACCAGAGAACGCTTCGCATGCGTGGGCCGAGCATGCTCATCGGGTAGATGATCGGCGTGGCATACATCAGAAGCTGCACTCCGAACTGCACCACGAAGGTCAGGTCGCGGTATTTGGTCGTGACTGCGCTGATCAGGATTCCAAAGCCCAGCGCGAGGCCTGCCATCAAGAGCACCAGCCACGGGATGCTGAGCAGCCAGAGATTGAAGCTGGTCACTCGGGTCGTCACTGCGAAGTATGCCAGAATCACCAGAAAGATTCCGAACTGAATCAGGAACTTGATCAGTCCCGAGACGACCAGCGAGATGGGCACGATCAGTCGTGGGAAGTAGACCTTGCCGAAGATTTCCACATTCTGAACGAACGTGTTCGATGTTCGCGTGAAGGATTCCGCGAAGTAGTTCCAGATCACAATCCCGGACAGGTAGAACAATGCCGGGGGAACACCTTCCGTCGGGATCTTCGCAATGTTTCCGAAGACCACCACAAAAACCAGCATGGTCATCAACGGCTGCAGCACATACCAGATCGGCCCAAGGATCGTCTGCTTATAGGCCGAGACGATCTCTCGATTCACGAGCACCCACAGCAAGTCACGGTACTCCCAGAGTTCCTGGACCGGCACATGGAACAGGCTGCGGCGGGGCGTAATGACCAGGGTCCAGTCCGAATCGTCCCCGGACGCTGTCCCGGCATTTCCTGAGTCCCGATTCGAGTCGGGATGCTTCTGCGAGGAAATTCCGGGAGAGGCAGAGGACATGTTCGACCTTGATTCGACCAACGCGGACCGGCGCCATTCTATCGCTCGGCGTCAACCGTCGGAAGGCGTGCTCAGGAGCGTCGATTTACCGGCGTGCCTGCTTTTTCTTCTTCGCCGACTTGATCACGCGCTTGGGCTTCGGCTTTTCTTCCGCGTGCTGCAGCAGCCAGACAATCAAGCCCTTTGCGAGGTGCATCCGGTTTTCCGCCTGCAGGAAAATCACGCTGCGAGGGTCGTCCATGGCGTCTTCACTGACTTCGAGCCCTCGACGGGCAGGGAGGCAGTGCATGAAAAGCACATTCGGGCCGGCGGCATCCAGCAGGTCCGTCGTGACCTGGAAGTCGGCAAATTCCCGGGAGCGTTTTTCTTTCTCGGCTTCCTGACCCATGCTGGCCCAGACGTCTGTGTAAATGACATCCGCGTTCTTCACAGCCTGGGCGGCATTGTTGCTCTGAGTCAGTTTGAGCTTCGGAAACTCCGTCTTCATGAGTGCAACGAACGACTCTGGAAGTTCGTATCCGCGAGGCGCAGCTACGGTGAAGGAGGCCCCGACGTGCCCGCAGACGATGGCCAGAGACTTGGCGACATTGTTTCCGTCACCGACGTAGACAATGTGCTTCCCGGCAGCATTTCCAGCGACTTCTTCAATGGTCAGAATGTCAGCCAGTGCCTGACAGGGATGGAAGTCATCCGACAGCCCGTTGATGATGGGGCATCCGGCGTGCCGGGTGAATGTCTCGATCAGTTCCTGCGAGAACGTCCGCAGCACGATGACATCGGAGTAACCGCCCAGGACTCGGGCGATATCCTCTTTGGTCTCGCGACCTTCGAAGCCGGCCTCTTTGCTGGTCATGAAGATACTGCGACCACCCAGCTGACTCATGCCCGCTTCGAAGCTGACACGGGTTCGCAGCGAAGGCTTTTCGAAAACCTGAGTCAGCACCTTGCGTTCACAAAGTGGCAACCGCTTCCCTTTGCGGGTCTGCGATTTCAGCTTGGCCGCCAGTTTGAGGATGTCACGAACTTCGCGACTGGTCACATCAAGGAGAGATGTCAGGTGCCTCATGATCACATTCCGATAAAATAAATTGCCCGTAAAATCCTGGTCTGTCGTGAGGAAGAAATCACAGAAAGCGGGAGGCCCCGGGATGCCGGCAGCTCAGGCCGACCAATCGGCCCCGCCCCCTTTGAAGAGTTTTCGCTGCATATTCGAGTGATACGGGGTCCAGTTGGAACCGGAGTTTGGATCAGACTCGATTAAGGTGACGAATTCGTTCGTTTTGGCGTCAAGATTGTCCAGATGGTGAAGCGCGATCGCTTCAGGAGTCATCGGCAGTTTGGGGCTTCCAAATTCGTAAGTCCCGTGATGACTCAGGATGAGATGCTTAAGCCGGATCGTCAGTTCGCGGGGGAACGGACGGCCGGTCACCTGTTCGGTCACGCGAATCTTGTCGTTCAGCTTCTCCACACCGATCACGAGGTGGCCGATCAGCTGCCCTTCATCGGTGTAGACGAACGACGTATCAAACCCGAGCTCCCAGATCTTTCCCAGGTCGTGCAGAAAGACACCTGCCAGGACCAGATCGTAATCCACTTTCGGATACAGGTCTGCAAGCCGGGTGGCCCCTTCTGCGAGCGTGAGGACATGTTCCAGCAGGCCGCCGTGATAGGCGTGATGCAGCCGGACGCCAGCGGGCGCCTGCTTCAGGCCCTCGACCACTTCCGGATCGCTCAGGAAGACGTCCATTAGCGAACGCAGGTCCGGATTTTTGATGGCCAGCAGCAGTTCCCGCAGCCGGGCGAACTGCTCATCGGTATTGGCATTGGTCTTGGCGACGAAATCGTCAGGTTCGACACCCTGAACGACATCAATCCGGGTCATGATCAGCTGCAGGTTCCCCTGAAAGAGCTGAACCTTCCCTTTGACTTTGACGTAGTCCCCCGGGCGAATCTGCCCGACGGTCCCTTCGTTGACATTCCAGAGCAGGCCGGAGATCTGACCGGTCTTATCGCGCAACTGGGAAAGCAGGTAGGAATCGCCATTCCGATTCGCACGAAGCTGGCGATCAGCAAGCAGATAGACTTCTTCAAGCGTTTCGCCATCCTGAAGGAGATTCACAAACCGACGCGACATCTGACGAACGCCTTAATGCCCTCAGCCTCCCGGGCGTGACCATGCTCCCCAAACAGGGGGAGACGAAAAAACAAGAAACGCCTCAAGCCAGTGGGCTGCGGCGTTTCTGCATCCAAAACGAAACTGATTTCACCTGTTTATTATCGAATGCCGCGAGTGCAGATTCGAATTGATTTCAACATTCCTCAGGCAATCGCATGATTTTTCATGAGTCGACATGCCTGAACCGGCTGCAAGGGTGAGGAGGGCTCCTCGAGGGATCGTGCCAAAACGTCAAAGTCTAAGGATGGGCAGCAGGTTGCGTCAAGCGTTCGGGCAACGCGAAGGACTTGGAGTTCGTCGCTGGCAGCGGGTTTGCCCAGGAAACGTCAGCGTCGCTGGCGAAAGGTTGCGAGATTCGACGCAACTCCAGCAACACCAAAGAGAAAAGAATGTAGCGGTGGAGGGATTCGAACCCCCGACACGCGGATTATGATTCCGCTGCTCTAACCGACTGAGCTACACCGCCAAACTGCAGCCAACTGGCTGACACCCTTGTTATCGGCAGTTCGACCGGGTGGAAAACCACGAATGCGAACCTTCGATCCCTCAAGGGATGGCCCAGTCTACACGCTCAAAATCATCTGGCAAGCCAGCGCAGCCAGATCCCCGAGTCCCACTGATTCCTCACGCCCGCCCGACCGGACGCCGCCCCGCTTTAAGCAGCAGCGGACTCATCAGGAGCATCTGGCGTCTGGGTCCCAGTCTCCTTCGCGTCGGAGAGACTTCGCCTCAGGTGTTCGGACATCGGCATCTCTTCCAGTTTCGTCAGCCCGAATGTCTCCAGAAACAGTCGGGTTGTCCCGTAGAGATAAGGGCGGCCCAGTGACTGGTCTTCTCCGGTCACCCGCACCAGATTCTTCTCCATGAGCTGCTTGATGATCTCGGCGGACTGGACCCCTCGAACCGATTCGACATCCGCGCGGGTGCATGGTTGTCGATAGGCGATGATTGCCAGCGTCTCCATCATCGGGGGAGAGAGTTTCAGCCGCGCCTGGCGATGGTGCACGCGGTCCAGCCACGGGGACAGGCTGCTCAGTGTCAGCAGTTGGTACCCGGCAGCGACACGCTCGATCCGGAATGCCGACTTTTCGCTGTCGTAGGCGGCGTTCAGCTGTTCGATGAGAGACGTTGCTTCACGTGCGTCTGCAAGAGTGGCGATCTGGGCCAGCTTCTTTGCAGCGAGCGCTCCCTCAGCGACGAAGAGGGCGGCTTCCAGTCGCGCCATCTTCGGAGTTCGAATGTACGCTGTTCCCGCATTCAGCAGGATCGTCTGCTCAGCCTTCCCTCGATGGACGAGCCAGTTCCACTTCCAGCCCTGGGCCGATGGACGGCCTGCAGTCTGTGAAGCGATCGAGCTGGCGGTTCGGCTGATTCCCGCTCGGGGAAGAAACTGCATCATCGCTGTCGGGATTCCGGTGCCATGGAAAACGACTGCGGCTTGGCGGGGAAGTTGTTTGCCGCGTATCTGCTGCGCATCCATCGGTCCACCTGCTGCAGGACCTGATTGACCGCCATCAGCGGGTCTTCCGCTTCCGATTCAAAACGGTGAACGATGTGCGGAGCATCTGCCGGCGAGAAGATGCAGACAAACAGGAATGAACCTTCAGTCGCGCCTCGCTCGAGGTGGTAGTTCTTGACTCCGAGTTCTGTCAGCCGCAAGGAGGCCTGGCGCCAGGTCAACAGCGGAGCTTCGCGGTCCAGTACTGTTTCACGCTGTGGGGACGCGGAGGCCGGTGGTGCGGATGCAAATTCTGAACGGGGAGCAAACGCTGGCTCTTCCCGAAATGCGGCAGAGGAGACAGGCTGAGGAGCTCCATGCTCCGGGAGGTCATTCCACCGCTGGGCGACCGGGGAGGAGTCAAATCGCGAGCGGGAAGGGACGGCGACGGAGTCGTTGGCATTCGCCTGGGCCTGGAAGGCGGGCGCGGTATCGTTGCCTGATGCGAAGCGGTCATCAAATCGATGATTCGGAGCGGAGGATGATCCGAATTCCGGACGGGCAGAAGGAGCCTGTCCGAATTGAGGTGCGTCGTCGAACTCGGCTTGTGAATGGGCCGACCGGGAATCGCCTTGATCACCCCAGTTGAATGCGTCACGGACTCCGCGAATCACAGTCTCCTTGGTGTTTCCGGGGCCGCCGTTGGCAGGAACAAGTTGTGGAATCCCGAAGACAGCCATCAGTCCGATTGCTGCCAGCGGAATCGAGAGGATTAATGTGGCCAGGAAGCTGGCAATTTTCGCGCCCATGGTGCGAAACCTCCATTTCAGACACGGGCATCCCTCGACCAGTCGAACCGATCTCTTTGTCAGGATGCTGCCGGGCTTCAGTGCCTGAGCGTCATCTGGAGTTCGAATTCATCCGGAACAGTCAGAGCGAACCATCCGTCGTCGCGGACTGTTGGGGAATTGTTCGGCAGAATAAAACAGAAGTGCCAAACGACACAATCTCAATGTTCGCACTTTCGTAAGGGATGGCTTTCAATAGGCTTTTGACGATTGAAAGCGGGCAAGACCGCGTCATCGGCGCGCTCAGATGGTCACCCTGCGCTCACTCCTGCTGATTCGTATTCAAGGCCGTTTGACGAGGCTCCCGGAATCGCAATCTTGTATCGCGTTCGGTAATCTGGAAGTTCGGAAAGACCACTGTACGTCTTGTGAAAATTGGAGATGAACTTTGAGAAAATCCCTGTGCTACTGTCTGGCTCTGGTCGCGTTTTGCCAAGTCGGTTTCGCCGCGGACAACACGCCTCCTGAAGGCTTCAAGGCTTTGTTTAACGGAAAAGACTTCACGGGCTGGCATGGAATGCCGCACTACGATCCGGTCAAGCTGGCCAACCTGCCGGAAGAAGAACGGGCTGCACTGCTCAAGTCATGGAACGAAGACCTGCTGAAGCATTGGAAGGTTGAGAACGGCGTCATCGTCAACGACGGTGAAGGGGTCTACCTGACCACCGACGATTCGTTTACCGATTACGAACTCCTTGTCGATTACAAGATGTTCCCCAAAGGAGACAGCGGGCTGTACCTGAAGGCCAATCCGCAGGTTCAGATCTGGGACTTCAACCAGACGGATGACAACCTGGGACCGGATCGCGTTCAGGGATCCGGAGGTCTCTGGAACAACTCCCCAGGCAAGCCCGGAAAAGATCCGCTCGTCAAGGCCGACAAGGCCATCGGCGAATGGAATCACTTCCGCGTGGTGCAGATCGGTGCACGCACCAGCGTCTGGCTGAACGATCAGCTGGTCGTCGATAACGCCATCATGGAAAACTACTTCGACCGCAAGTCTCCGCTGTTCAAGTCAGGCCAGCTGCAGCTGCAGACGCACGGCTCGGAAATTCAGTGGAAGAATATCTACCTGCGTGAGATCCCGACCGAAGAAGCCAACAAGACGTTGAAAGAGAAAGCCGGTGAAGGCTTCACCAGCATCTTCAATGGCAAGGACTTCACAGGCTGGCAGGGTGGAATTGACGGCTACGAAATCGTGGACGGCGCGATTCGCGGAAAAGAAGGACGCGGAGACGTGCTCTTCACCGAGAAGGAATACGGCGATTTCGTGGTTCAGCTGGAGTTCAAACTTCCGCCTGCCGGAAACAACGGTCTGGCCATCCGCTACCCCGGAAAGGGCGGAGCGGCGTATGACGGGATGTGCGAGCTGCAGGTGCTCGATTCGGAGCACGAAAACTACAAGACGATTGATCCCCGTCAGGCTCATGGTTCCATCTATGGCATGGTCCCCGCTGCTCGCGGATATCTGCGCAAAACCGGTGACTGGAACTACGAGATCGTCACCGTCCAGGGACCTCGCATTACCGTTGAACTGAACGGGAATGTGATTGTCGATGGCGACGTGAGCACGGTCACGGAATTCATGGGCGGAACGCCTCATCCGGGCAAGGACCGCACTTCCGGCTTCTTCGGGTTCGCAGGACACAACGACCCCGTTGAGTTCCGCAATATCGAGATCAAGGAACTGGCGAAGTAATTCGAATTCCGGCAACGGCATTCTGCCGGTGCATAAAAACCTGAAGAGCCGCACACAAAGGGTGTGCGGCTCTTTTTTTGAACGAGCGAAATTTCAACCCCGAACCGTACCGGAATTCTCCAAGGCCGCTTGAACCACGGAGGGGACGAAACTCGCGGAAACTGTCACCGCGACGTCCGCCTCGCCGTGAGTCCCGTCCCTTCTGTGGTTCATCCTGGAGTGATCTCTCCCCGCGCGTTCAGACACTCTCCGGGATCCCGCAGATCATGCAGCGATCACAACCCGCAGCTTCTCGTCATCCCGGATAGCGGTGATCTCCAGAGGCATCGTCAACGGGAACAGGGAGAGCAGTCGATAGATGTCGTCCAGGCTGCTGATCAGTCGATCGTTGATGGCGATCAGCAGATCCCCCGCCTGCAGACCGACCTGAGCGGCCGGACCGTCCGGCGAGACTTCAATGATCTCGACAGCTTCATCCGACAGCAGGTCCAGTTCCCGCATCTGTGCCGGTGGAATTCGGCGCAAGCCGGCAATGATTCCCAGCTGACGGCGACGCACCCGACCGTGGGCCAGGACTTCATGGACCACCCATTCGGCAGTTTTGCTGGGGACTGCGAATCCGAGTCCCTGTGCAAACGCGATGATCGCTGTGTTGACTCCCACGACCCGGCCCCGCGAGTCCAGCAGCGGACCGCCGGAATTTCCAGGATTGATGGGGGCAGCGTGCTGCACCACATTGTCAATCAGACGACCGTCCTGACCGCGCATGCTTCTTCCCAGGGCGCTGACCACTCCGGTCGACACCGTGGACTGCAGGCCGAGCGGACTTCCCATCGCAATCACCAGCTGTCCCACGCGCAGTGTTTCCGAGTTTCCCAGTTCCGCGTAGGGCAGATCCCGGGATGCGAGCCGCAGCAAGGCAATGTCCGTCGCAGGGTCATCACCGATGACGTCGACGTCGACACGGTCCCCTTCATTGGTCTCCGCGAGCAGACGGTGTCGACCGTCCACAACGTGGCTGTTCGTAATCGCATATCCGTCGGGAGTAATCAGAAAACCTGAGCCAGATCCTGTTGGGGGATCCCCAGGGCGATGTGTGACACTAATGACTGCCGGAGAAACGGCATCGACGACGTTGACGACGGCCTGGGAATAGGCGTCCAGAACCAGGGTGTCGTCCAGCTGTGGCTTCCGGGGTGGCTGTACGTCAGACGCTTCACCACCACTCAAGAACGTGTAGAAATTGTTTTTAGCAATCATGGTATTGCTCCTCTCTCGCCCGAACTGTCTGTCGGGCATTTGCGGTAACGGAATTGTAGGAGCGAGGGCTGCGGGAAAGGCAAAAAACCGGTCCGATTTCCATTTCTGACAACCCGCAGAACTGCAATTCGGAAAGAGCTTGCCCGATGGAGAATCGGCTGCGAAGCCTTGATTCTTCCGCACTTCCGGACGGTGGACTACAGTTATCAGAACACGCTATTAACGGACTGCCGCACGATGACCGATTCTGCCAGAACGATTCTCTCGACAGTTGATGAAATCTATCGGGCGGAGTCGCGGCGGGTCTTTGCAACGCTGGTACGACTGCTGGGCGATTTCAATCTTGCCGAAGAAGCCATGCATGATGCCTTTGCAGCCGCTGTGGAAAGCTGGCAGCGGGAAGGGATCCCTGAGAAGCCGCGTGCGTGGTTGGTCTCGACTGGTCGATTCAAGGCGATCGATGCCATGCGTCGACGCACCAAGTTCGATGCGACTCTGGCCGACATCGCCAACCGGCTCGACCAGGAAACCTGGTCTTCAGATTCGAAACTTGAAGAAGGGGTTGAAGACGACCAGCTGCGGTTGATCTTCACCTGCTGTCATCCCGCGCTGGCGCCGGAGACTCAGGTGGCCCTGACGCTTCGCGAAGTGTGCGGGTTACAGACGGAAGAGATTGCCCGGGCCTTTCTTTCTGCCCCCGCAACGATCGCCCAGCGGATCGTGCGGGGAAAGGCGAAGATTCGCGATGCGGGGATCCCATACGAAGTCCCTGTTCGAAAGGATCTTCCTGAACGGCTGGACTCGGTGCTCTCGGTGATCTATCTGGTTTTCAATGAAGGGTATTATGCCTCCTCGGGGAACTCAGTCACTCGCAGCGACCTTTCGCTGGAGGCTATTCGACTGGGTCGCATGCTGGTGGAACTGCTGCCCGATCCAGAATGCCTGGGGCTGCTGGGATTGATGCTCTTACAGGAATCTCGCCGAGCTGCCCGATCGACTCCGGATGGAGATCTCGTCCTTCTGGAACATCAGGACCGCAGTCTGTGGAATCAGTCATTCATTGCTGAGGGGACGGAGCTGGTCGAGCGCGCTTTCGCTGGAGGAGAGATTGGTTCTTATGCCATGCAGGCTGCGATTGCGGGAGTTCATGCCCGAGCAGCAACTCCTGAAGAAACAAACTGGAGCCGCATCATCGAGATCTATGATCTCCTGAAGCTCGCTGAGCCGTCCCCCATTGTGGAGCTGAATCGTTCCGTGGCGGTAGCGATGCGAGACGGTCCCCAGGCAGGGCTGACCCTGATTGATGAGATTCTCGCGGGCGGAACGCTGGAGAATTACCATCTGGCACACGCGGCCCGGGGTGACCTGTGCCGCCGTCTCAATCGGACGGAAGAGGCACGGGCGTCTTATCGACGAGCACTGGAACTGGCCCGTCAGGAACCTGAACGGAGATTCCTTCAGGGGCGTCTGCAGGAGCTCGACACCGTGTGACGGAGCGAAATTCCCACATCGACTCCTGAGGAAATTTCCCGATTGCAGGAGACGGCGTCCGGGGCAAGGGGTTAAAATTCAGGGCACTGCCGATTCTGGTCTGATCTTCGATCACGGAACAGTCATGCGTTTTTCAGCGTTCCTCAATTCGGTCCAACTTACCTTCTGGAGCATCTGTGTGCTCTCAGCAGGGATGATCAGTCTGCTGACAGTGGACTCGGCACACTCTCGGGAAGTTGCTGAACAACCGACAAAGGAAGCGGATGCCCAGGAGAATCGGGAACCGCTGCCGGAAGCGTTTTCGCGATCTGTCCCCACCTCCGTCGAAGACTTGAAGGCGATCCAGACGCACGTTGTTCAACTGGTTCCGCAGCTGACTGAGTGCACGGTCAATCTGAGAATCGGCCGCGCTCAGGGGAGCGGAGTCATTGTCTCTGCCGATGGTCTCATCCTTTCGGCAGCGCATGTGACCGGCCCTCCCGGGAAGCCGGTTCTGATTGTGACTTCCGATGGTAAGGAGTATGAAGGCCGAACGCTGGGGCGGAATACAACTCTTGACGGCTCGATGGTTCGCATCGAGTCCAGCCGCAAGGACTGGCCGCATCGCAGACTTTCGGAAGAGTCAATCCGGCCGGGAGACTGGTGTCTGACGCTGGGGCATCCCGGCGGATATCAACGGGACCGCGGACTGGTCTTGCGACTGGGACGGGTGATTGAAGAGAACGACTGGCTGATTCAGACCGACTGCGAACTCGTCGGAGGAGACTCGGGAGGGCCACTTTTCAATATGCGAGGCGATGTCATCGGCATCAACACCCGAATCGGAGAGAGCACGAAGTACAACTTTCATGTTCCCCAGTCTGCATTTTCGCGGGACTGGAGTCGCATGCTGGCGGGCGAAGACTTCAAAAGTCACAGCGGAGCCTACCTGGGGATCGGCGGCAGACCTGCGGACTCCGGAGAGGGCCTGCTGATTCAGGTCGTCGAACCCGGAACCCCGGCGGAACGGGACGGATTGAAGCAAGGAGATGTTCTGCTCTCCTTCCAGAATGTCCCGGTTGCGGACATTGACCAGCTCATCGGTCTGGTGGGAGAGGAGCCCCCGGGGCGCTCCGTCAGCATCAGGATCAGCCGCAATGGTGAGGAAAAGGAGCTTTCCGTCCGTTTGGGAATGCGCTGGAGCCGCGTGAAATAAGCCGAGTTTCCGACGTTCAGTATTTCGCGAGATTCCGGGTTCCCGGAGTCAGGTTGAGGCTGGAAACGACTCGCTGTGCTTCCGTCAACAGCATCGAAAGTTCGCTGCCGATCGCCAGAAATCTCCAGCCCTGCCCGATGCGGAACTTCACATCTTCGACAGTCATGACGTGCAGACCGACGGGAGTTCCTGTTTTTCGTCCCGCTTCCAGAATCCGCTGAAGCATTGCTTCGAAATCATCGAGCGTCGGATCCTTGCCATCGGGGGTGCGCATCTGGGCTCGCAGGTCATTGGGACCGACAAAGATGGCGTCGACTCCCGGAAGGCTGTAGATCTCCTCGGCATTTTCAACCCCCTTGGGAGATTCGGTCTGCAGGACGACCAGGATCTCGTTGTCGGCGTTCCGGTAGTACTCCGAGGGGGTCGCTTCGAAGTTGATGGCGTGCAGTGATCCCCCCAGGGACCGGTTTCCGGTCGGAGGATATTTGGCGGCAGCGATGCAGGCTTTCGCCTGTTCCACTGTTTCCACCATGGGGACAATAATTCCATAGGCTCCCGCATCCAACACGCGCTTGATATGATCGTGTCGCCCTTCCGGAACGCGGGCCAGGGGAATGCATCCGGCTTCCGCGATGGCGGCAAAGAGCATTCCCGCCTGACTCCAGTCGATCGGGGAATGTTCCAGGTCGACCGTCAGGTAGTTCAGTCCGGTCCGTGCCAACATCCGGGTGGCATTCAGATCGCCCAGGGAAAGCCAGGTTCCAATCTGCGGCTGACCCGCTTTCAAAGCAGATTTAACGGCATTTTTCTTCATCATGAATTCCGTGACGTGCCAATGGAAGATCCCCGAAGGGGAGGAGGGAAATACAGAATGGATCTGGATTGTGAAGGATCTGCCTTGATTTGACAAACGCAACCGAACTTGTGACACCTATTCCACTCGTCAGCTGACGAATCCGGCGGGGATTCTGAGGCTGCCGATCCTCAATTTTTACTCTTCAGAAACATTGATAGACCCATGTCGACTCCGGAAAAAGAACTGCTGGAAATCTCCCTGAAACTGCTCAAGACCATCGATGCCGGAGACTGGGCAGCGTATGCCGAACTCTGCGATGACCAGATCACCTGCTTCGAGCCGGAAGCGGAAGGGCATCTGGTGGCAGGATTGCCGTTTCACAAATTTTATTTCGATCTCCCGGGGAACGGGACTCCCCGTCTGTCGACCGCCAGCTCACCAAGCGTCCGCGTGATCGGAGACGTGGGGATCGTCTGCTACGCCCGGATCGTGCAGAAGCTGGACGCCAGTGGCGCTCCGGTCTCTGTCTGCTCTGATGAAACCCGGATCTGGCAGCGAGTGGGCGGGAAGTGGAAGCACATCCATTTCCATCGCTCCCCGTGCTAAGAAATCTGTCTGTGACCGACAAGGAAAGCGGTTTAGAGCGGTTTCGCCAATAATCTATTACGTTCCGCAGGCGATCATATGGACTTTCATGCGGTGAAAACCCTGAATCGCCTGCACATGATAGACCAAACTGGTTTAGCCACACATTTCCAATGTGTGGCTAAACCGTTTTTAAGACAGTGTCGGCGCCCAGGACTGCGTCAGGTGCTGGATGATCCCCGCGACAGCCGCGTGACGCTTGCTCCCGCGTGCCTGCACGATCCGGCACTCAGCGAGCGAAGGTTTCAAGGCGCGCTGCTGAGTCAGACCGAGTACCCGAGGGAACAGTTCGTCTGTCGCAGAGAAGAGTACGCCGTGCACGAACAATGCACTCGGATTGAAGATATTGATCACCGCTGCGAATGCGATCGCCAGATATTCTGCCACCTGTTCCAGTTCGACAGCGGCATCCAGTTCTCCCCCCCGTATCGACTGAACCGCTTCGCTGATTTCGACATTCCGGCCCAGTCGCAGTGAAATCGAACGGGCCAAAGCGGCATCCGTCGCCAGCGTTTCCAGGCATCCCCGGTTGCCGCAGCCGCAGACCATCCCTTGTGGATCGACGGTCATATGCCCGAGCTCGCCAGCGAGTCCGCTGTGGCCTGTCAGGATACGCCCCCCGCTCATGACCCCTAGACCCAGACCGGTGCTGATATCCAGCATGGCGAAATTGTCCTGTCCCTGAGCGTCTCCAAACATCCGCTCACCGACGCACAGGGCGTGTGATTCCTGCAGGACGACACACTGGATTTCCATTCTCGCAGCAATATCCTTCCCGGGGGTTTTGCCGTCGAGAATGTGCAGGTTCGGGGAGAACAGAACTTCCTCCCGCGACTGATGCTTCAATCCCGGCACCGTCATCCCGATCCCGCGGACTTCACTTTGCAGCGTGTCTTTCAGAGCCCGCAGTTCCAATTCGATCTTGTCCAGCAGCTCCGTGTAACTTTCGGGGGTGTTAAAGACACAGGTGCGGGTTGTGTCGAGTTGACCGTCGAGACTGGCTGCCACGATCCAGCACAGGTCCGGTTCGATGACCACTCCCAGGACACAGGCATTCACCATTGCCAGTCGAATCAGTTTTGCTGGACGACCGAACGTCGAGCTTTGTGCATCGGATTCCTCCAGCAGGCCGACATCCAGAAGCGAGGCCACTGCTTTGGAGATGGTCGGAGCACTGAGGCCTGAGAGGCGGGAGATCGCGGCACGTGAAAGCGGACCCTGCTGTTGAATCAGCTCCAGAACACGGCGTTCATTCAGTTTTCGCAGGAGCTTCGGTTCGATTCTGGCGGACATTGCTCCGAAACCTGAGTTGCTTGAAGGACGAGAGACTCCAGGACACCTAATTCGACGGCCCGCCGATGTTGCTCAATTTTGTCACTCAGGCATGTTCGGCTGAACCTGGTCCCGCTCACCGATCCTCCGGCATCCGAAGCCCTCGACCCGATAGAGAGACATTCGAACTTTCAGCAGCCGGCCAAACCTTGTGTATACAATCCCCCTATTCTTGTATCTGAACGCTCAACTCTCAACCTGGATTTAACGGATTCCCAGAAGACTGTTCAGCTGGACCGAGCTGCTGCCGTAGCTACCGAACTTGGGTTCGACCGACAGAGCGGCTCCCATCACGTTCCGGCTGCGGTCGTAACCGACACCCATATGCAGCAGGAAGAACTCGCCGATGCGGGTGATCGTCAACGATTCGCCTCGTCCCAGCCCTTCTGCCACGTCGTACTGGGCAGCGGCTGTCATCACGTACAGGTTGGGGCTCATTACGTAAGAGAAGCTGCCGGTGATGAGCTTACTGTCGATCGGACCGACTTCGACGTTGCGGTAGCCCAGGTAGGCACTTCCACGTCCTCCACGCTGATGCAGAACGCCGACGTTCCAGACCTTCTGTCCGCCTGAGAAGAAGTCGGTCACGGCATTCGCCAGGAAGGAAGTCCGCGGACTGACGTGCCAGGCATAGCGACCGTTGACCAGTCCGAAGGTCTCGCCGAAGTTATCTTCGTTTCCGTTCGGGAAGATCGAAGTCCCCAGGTCCAGTTCCATCCAGTCGACAATACGCTGTACATCAGGTGGACCGACTTTGGTCTGCCAGCGATGTCGCATATTCACGGACATCACCTGCATGTCGTCGACCAGTTCGTGATAAGGGGCTGTCACGGAACTTCCTGCTCCGGACCGGACCGCATAAAACCGGGGATCGAACTGTGCCGGCAGAGTGGGGAGACCAAATTCTACCGGAAGCAGACGTTCGCGGAATCGTTCCTGAGCGTTCTCGTCGAACGCGTTGTACTGGGCGATGTCGTTCAAGTCTGCTGAGGACTGGGCGTAGAAGTATTCGAAATCGTAGACCACTTTATGGGCGAGGCCGTTGAGGCCGAGAATCGAATTGCGGACCTGCGGCATGTACTTGGCGAACTCGATGCTGGCATTGAAACCGACCTTTCCGTACGCCCGCCCCTGGCTTTCAGCGTTCAGGTTCTGTTCCCAGTAAGCAAGTTCTCCCAAGGCATACGGATTGACGTGCACCGGACCGACATCGAACGGCAGGTTGAGCTGATGCCGTGTCATCGCCACGGTCCCTTCGACATCCGCGAAGTAGGGTAGCGGAGTGAAGGGGTCGTTCGCATCGGGCGGCGTCTGGGCACGGTTCAGAATTCCGTAGCCGACGGATGAATGCTGACTCCAGATGACCGGGCTGCCAAAGAGCGGTTGTCCCAGCAGGGTCAGGTCACTCTTGGGGAGCCAGCTGGTTTCGTCATTGAATTCGTTGGTGGTTGCCGTTCCCAGCAGGCTGGCGGTGAAGTTGTCGACCTGATGATTCAGGAAGAGGGCGTTTTCGAGATCTTTCTGGGTATCCCATTCGTGCTCGAAATACTGCTCCATGAAGTTACGGTCGTCATTGAAGACGGTTCCGATTTCTGCCTGCAGCCAGGTGTTCTCGCCGAAATAGGTCCGATCGCGGAAGACGGCCCGGCCGCGGTTGTCGTTCGGGAACGCCAGATCGCGTCGACCCAGACCCAGATTATCGAGGCCGTGGTCGTTGATGTAGTAGATCTGGCCCCAGCCCTCTTTATGGACCGGCATGCCGAAGAGATCGGTGTCGAGTTCGAAGAGCCCTCGTGTTCCGATGGCTGGACCACGCTCAGACAGATAATCCGCCTGCAACTGCCAGTCGACCGTCGAGGGGAGATTCAACCCCAGCAGTGACTGCATGTCCCAGGCGGTTTCGATGGTGGCTCCGAACATCCCGGACCAGCCGGCATTTAATCGGCGTAATGGAATGTGGGGATCTTCCGCCACACCGCTCAAATAAGGTGCTGCGAAGATCGGATAGTCACCCACGAAGACGACGTTGTTCAAGCTGGTTGCGAAGAACGTCCCTCCCTCCGGTTCTCCCGTGACGGGATTGATGTCTGCTGGATTTCCCGAGGGGCGCTGTTCGAGGAAGATGTCGCTGGCCTGCACTCGATACTTCGGACTTCCGAATTCGCTGGTGGTGAAGTAAGCATCCTTCGCGTGGAAGCTGGTGTCGGAGTTCTGCCGAACTTCAGCCGCCCGCAGTCGCAGGCTTCCCTGCAGATCCGGCAGCAGGCTGCGGATCTCGGTATTCATCGTCAACCCGCGATGCTGATTGATGTCGTAATATGCGTGGGTGGCGCGGATGTCGTTGCTTCCCTGCCTGACCACGATGCTCCCTTCCAGATAGACCTGGAAAGGAGTATTCGCATCGATTTCAAATCCTCCCAGTTCGCCGATGTGATTGGCGTCGGTCCAGATCACTGCTCGATCGGCGGTGAGGTCGATTCTTGATAAGACCGTCTGTCCGCTCGCCACCTGCAACGGAACATTGTCAACGACGATGTTCACACCGCCGGTGATGGTGATGACATATTCAGCGGGGATCGAACCTTCTGAGATCTCGCCTTTGGCTTCGATCTTGCCGCCGAGGAACTTGGGAGCAATGGTGACCCGCTGACGAATTCGATCCGTCGGTGCGGGAAGGAATGACATCGACTGGCTGGGGGCTTCGAGCGTGTACTGCGTGAGCTGCAGGTTGCTTCTTGAATCTGAACGCTTCTTGCGAGCGCGGATGTAAGCGGGATCCTGCAGCGTGCCAGGCAGGTCTTCCGGCTTGCGACCGGTGAACTCGATCAGGCTGTCGGTCTCCAGATCGACGAGATGGAACGGCCGCTGTTCGCGATGGTCAGCGGAATGCGCGGTGGCAGCGAATTCCGAAGACGTTTCCAGGTAAGCGATCACCTGTTTGACTTCGGAGTCAGGTGGAGAGATTTCCCAGAGCACCATCAGCGGAGCGTGCCACACCTTTCCGCGATGTTCAATCTGGCAGTTGCCTCTGAGCATCAGAACCGTTTCATCGCCATCCTTGAAGCGGGCGCAGTAATCCGCGCTGGTTTTGATGGGGGCCACTTCAGGCACCCGGGAAGTCAGCGGGTGCGGGCGCCGGGATTGGATGGCTCCAGCGAAGCTGTGGCCTGTCGATTCGTTTCCGGACTGCGCGCGCAGCAGCGAAGGCGTGCTGAGCAGAGCTGCCAGCACGACCCATACGCATCCTGCGTAATGCGGTCGGGAAATCGACACGCGGAGTCCGTTCGAAGAAAAAAGAATGGGAAGGTTTAGTGAGGCACACACCCGTGACTGGTGGTCTGCTTGGGGGATGCAGCACGGCGGCCATCCGTGTCGCAAAACTTTTTGCAGGTGTCAGTTTGAGGAGAGAGCCCCGTTGAATTCTGGAGGACCATTTGAAGTGGCGGCGGAGTATAGGCGGGACCTAAAAATTGAGTCAATAAGTGTCGAAAGGGGCCTTCATGCTCCGGCAGCATTCCACCAGCGGTGAAAAAACGACGTTGACCGAAATGGAAACTTTGGCGATAAGTCCCGCTTTTACGCGCGCTCGGCAACAGGTTTGCAGTGGAAATTCCCTGCGGATGTGATGCGGAGTGTTGATCGCATGGCGACATTTCAACGCGGGCTACATCGCTCGTTCCTCCTCCTGAAAACTTCATGAGTCTGACTCGTTCCTATCGCAGTCACGTCATTGTCATGCTGGCTTTGGCCGGCGTGGGAGTCGCGCTCCCGATGACATGGCAGTCTGCGTCCGGGGAATGGGATCGGAACGGTCGGGTCGGGACGTTTCAGTTGCGTTCCGAGATCCCGCTGGGAGAGATTCAAGGGCAGGACTTACTGCACGAAATGGCTCGACTCCGCGCGGATGTCGAATCGACACTGAATCTGCGCGGGCCGGGAAAGCCCATTCAGGTCAACCTGTTCAAGTCGCGAGAAACATATCTCGACTTCCTGCAATCCCGGATTCCAGCCACATCCAACCGGACGGCGGTTTTCGTGCAGGGGACCGATGGGGGGCAGATCTATGTCCGCCACCATCCTGGCTTTGCCGAAGATATCCGGCACGAATGCACCCATGCTGTCCTGCATGAATGTCTCCCCCGGATTCCGCTGTGGCTGGATGAAGGACTTGCTGAATACTTTGAAGTTCCCGGCGACACCCGGGCCGACTCCAATCCGTATCTCGCGGAACTGCGGGAACAGATCGAACTGGAATGGGCCCCGAATCTGCCTGCCCTGGAAGCATTGAACGACGTCAACAGCCTGACCCGGGAGGACTACCGGGCCTGCTGGGGATGGACACACTTTCTGCTGCACGGACCAGAACCGGCGCAGCAACAGCTCAAAGAATATCTGCAGGCATTGCAGTCAGGAGATCCCCCGGGACGCCTGAGCGACCGTCTGCGGGCCTGTCTGCCGGACATGGACGTCCAGCTCATCAATCATCTGCGGAACTGGTGATCGTTGAAATCCATGAAAGGATGCACTTTGATCTCGCTTCGACTTTCAGGCTCGCTCGCGCTGCTGGTCTGCGTGGCGACTCTACGTGCAGACCCTCCACGACATCAGGCCCGTCCTCAGGAAACGGTGATGGATGTCTCGCTGAACGGCGACTCGGTTCTCGAAGGATATCTGATCGATCCGTTCGGAAAGGTTTTGAAAGACACCACAGTGACGATCGTCCAGAACCGGAAGGTCGTCTGGACAGGAAAGACCAATGCCGAGGGGCACTTTCAGGTGAAAGGACTCTCCTCGGGGGTCTACCACGTGGGGAACGATGCCCACTCCACGTGTTGCCGGGTCTGGGCGAACGAGTCCGCACCGCCGCGGGCGTCGCGGTCGCTGCTTTTGACGCGTGACTTGAAATCTTCACGCGGTTCAGGCGATTCTCATGCAGATGACTTATCAGTTCGGGTTTCCGGATTTTCGACTCTGACACTCCCTCGCATGTTCTCCCGTGATGTCCGTAAACTGATCAGTCCATAGTTCATTTTGAGTAAGGTTCCGAGTCTTCACGGACATCAGGAGTTAGAGGGGAGGGGGCAGAGGTCAGTGAAATGCAGCAAACGTGCAATTTTTCTGACATCTGATTCTCGCCTCAGGCCACCCATCTGGAGTCCACTGAAAACCTGGAAGTGATGTCATTGAAATTCAGCAGTTGTTCGTCAGGGCACCCAGCAGCAGCGGGGCCTCATTGACATCCTGAGGCAGTTCAGGGGTCGATCCGGTTGGGACACCGGGCATGCTGGCGGGCAGAGGGAGTGAGTTATGAATATGATCCGGCAGCCTTGGGGGGCCTCATGGGCAACTCTCGGACTCTTCGCACTTCTTCTGGCTGGAGGAGTAGGTCAATCAGCATCCGGGCAGGAGGAAGGCTCCTCTCAACCGCAGGAACATCCCCTCATCCCTGCGATGCATCTGGTCAAGCAGTCTTACGCTGTCGTTCAGCAGCTGAACGACTATGAAGCGACCGTCATCAAGCAGGAGCTCATCAACGGGCAGTTGATCAGCCAGCGGATGCGGATGCGGACTAAAGAAAAACCGTTCAGCATTTACCTGTTCTATGAAGAACCTCATGCAGGGCGCGAAGTTCTCTTCGTTATGGGGCAGAACGACAATCAGCTGCTGGTCCATGAAGCCACCGGACTGACCTCTTTGGTCGGAACGGTGTCACTGGCGGTCGATAGTCCTCAGGTCATGGCAGAAAACCGCCACTTGATCACCGATATGGGGATGCGTCGAATGCTGGAACTGCTGCTGACACAATGGGAGATCGAATCCAAGTACGGGGAATGTGACGTCAAATTCTACCCGGCAGCGAAAATGGGAAATGCAGAATGCGAAGTGATCGAAAGCTCGCACCCTCGTCCCCGCAAGCAGTTTCCGTTTCACATGACCCGGATCTTCCTGGAGAAGCAGTCCCGGTTGCCGATCCGGATTGAGAACTACGGATTCCCCCAGCAGCCGAACCAGCCAGCTCCACTCGTCGAGGAATACACGTACGTGAACGTGAAGACTAACCTCGGACTGACCGCAGCGGACTTCGATCGGCGGAACCAGAAGTATTCGTTCCGGTAAGTTCGTTTTAAGAGGAACCACGGAAAGCACGGAATTCACGGAAAGTTGGGAGTTAGCGCCGCACCGTAAACTTACGCGAAATCGTGATTGAATGCTCTCTTGCGGAGCGCGATGCCCCCGGCGTGATCACAATTGTTACTGACTGAAGTTCGGTAACTGCGAGTCTAACTCAACCTCGGGCAGGATCGATAAGTGAATCGTCGTGAAGTTCTTCCGTGAGTTCCGTGCTTTCCGTGGTTAAAATCCGACGGAACTGCTCCTCGAGACAACGTCGCTTCGGAATTCATTTGCTCTCTTCAGCCGGTGCGACCTTTTCGAAGATGATCACGTGCTGGCGGGGGAGCTTCTCCAGCGTCTCGACCCATCTCAGGTTCAAACCGGGTTCGCTCGCTTCCCGTTTTACCTGTGCTTCCGACATCTTGTGCACTTCTTTGATCGGAATCGTCGGGTCTTCCTTACGGTACTCGACGAACGCGATCCGGCCCCCCGGCTTCAACGATTTCGAAATCGCATGCAGCATCTCGTAAGGGAAATCGAACTCATGGTACACATCCACCATGACCGCCAGGTCGACACTTTCATCATCCAGATTGGGTGACTGCGTTGTCCCCAGCACACCCTGAATATTTGTGACACCCAGCCCTTTGCACTTCACTTCGAGTGCCTGAAGCATCTCCTTCTGGATATCGACCGCCATCACTTTGCCGTCAGGGCCGACATGATCCGCCATGCGGACGCTGATCACTCCTGAACCCGCGCCGATATCGGCAACCGTCATTCCCGGTTCCAGCTGCAGACTCTCCACGAGCAGCGTGAGTCCTTCTTCCTGTTCGCGCTCCGGTCGTTCCAGCCATGAAATTCCTTGATGTCCCATGACTCGGGCAATCTCCCGGCCGAGGTAGAACTTGCCCAGGCCGTTCGGGTCGTGGTCAGCCCGGAACTGATAACGCCGCTTCGCGGGGGGACCATCCTGCGACGCTTTTTGTTCAGCAAACGCCTGAGAAGCGAGAAGCAAAACAGCGCAAGCAATCAGCGAATGGAGTTTCATCGTTTTTCCGCGAACGTCATGGGAAACGGCTTTCGGACTGCCGAGAGCCTCTGAAATCCTTTCCACCTACCTTACGTTTCCAGTTCCTGCGATTCCAGTTGCTCGAGAATCGGAGGAGTGGCCGCTCCTCGGCGAAAGCGGCCGTTCTCGAGGAAATACAGGATCTGGTCGGCGACGGCACGGCGGAGGACCAGCCCGCTGTGGCGGCTGGGGAGAGTGATATGATCGGCCTCGCAGTCCAGATGCGTGCTCACTTCCCGCAGGACGTAATCCCATTCCGCAGCGATCACTCCGACTTTCACATCGGGATGAATCCGACTCTGAAGCTGGTTCACAAAACTGTCTTCTCGATCCGCAAGTTCGTCGACCAGCGGAGAAAGCCATCTGAGATATGGCCCCACCATGGTCGCCACATGAGAGCCGCGATTCGGCGGGGAAAGCATCACCACTCGCTGCAGCGTGGGGAGTTCCACATTCTCCAGCGCGGCCCGGGTGATAATCGACCCCATGCTGTGGGCGACGATGTGCAGTGGCGTACCCGGCGGAAGCGAGTCATTCAGAGCTCGAAACCGCTGCTCGAAGACCGGGATGAGATTTCCCAGGGACTGCCAGAAGCTCCAGTATCCCCAGTTCACCACCCGGTATCCCTGCAGATGGAGTCGATGGGCGAGGAGAATCATCAGCCAGCTGTTGGCTCCGAGTCCATGCAGCAGGACGACCACCCCTTTGTGGTCGAGGTGCGATGGAGAGAATTCGTGCTGCCGTTCTGACATGTTCGAGCCCCTGAATTCGGATCCAGACGAATTTTAGGCGAGACTGCCGGGCCGTCTTTAAAAGATTCAGGCTTTCTTATGCAGGAAAGTTCATATTATCGCCCGTGAGACTCCTCACAATTTTGAAATTGCACCAGCAGGGAGAATTCGGGCCCGGATGAAAAGAACGCAAGTCAGGACTGGCCGGACGCCCGGGCTGAAATTTCTGTAAATTTTGGGTGTGCATCCTTTCCCGGCGAATAAACTTCGGGAACAATGCTCGATTCCGCGAATGCCGGCCTATTGGAAGTCGGGATTCGATCTCTGTTCTTCTGGACTGAAGTGGCGCGCTGCGATGCTGGATCCAAACACAACGTGGACACTGGCGGACTCAATTGACCAGTATGAAATCGACCGCTGGGGGAATGGGTTTTTCTCCATCGGGAAGAACGGTCAGGTCCAGGTGCACCCCAATCGAGACCCCAACAGCTCGATCGACCTGAAAGAACTGGTCGACCGACTGGAATTGCGCGGTCTGGATCTGCCCATCCTCGTCCGCTTCAACGGAATTCTCAAAGAGCGGCTGCGGGAGATTCACGACGTCTTCGCCAAGGCGATCAAAGATCACGATTACAAGGGCAAATACGCCTGCGTTTATCCCATCAAGGTGAATCAGCAGCGCGAAGTGGTCGAGAAGATCATCGAATACGGCAGCGAATACGGCTTCGGTCTGGAAGCGGGAAGCAAGCCGGAACTGCTGGCGGTCATCGCCATGACCGAACCGCATATGCCCATCGTCTGTAATGGCTTCAAGGACGATGAGTTCATCGAGATGGCACTGATGGCCCAGCAGATTGGCCGCACGGTCATTCCGGTGGTCGAAAAGTTCAGTGAGCTCGAACGGATTCTGAAGTTCGCCAAGAAGCTGGGAGTCCGCCCGCAGATCGGAATGCGGGTGAAACTCGCTGCACGCGGAGCAGGACGCTGGCAGTCTTCCGGGGGATATCGCAGCAAATTCGGTCTTACCGTCAGTGAAATTCTCAAAGCTCTGGAACTGCTTGAGAAAGAGGGAATGGCAGACTGCTTCAAGCTGCTGCATTTCCATCTCGGCAGCCAGATCACGAACATCCGGCAGGTGAAGGCGGCGATCAACGAAGCGATTCGCGTGTACGTGGATCTGCATCGCCGCGGGGCCGGTCTGGAATATCTGGACGTCGGCGGCGGGCTGGGGGTCGACTACGACGGCTCGCAGACCAACTTCCAGTCGAGCATGAACTATACGCTCCAGGAATACGCCAACGACGTCGTTTATCACACGCTGACGGTCTGTGAAGAAGCAGGAGTCCCTCATCCGAATCTGATGTCGGAAAGTGGTCGCGCTGTGGCTGCGTTTCACAGCGTGCTGGTCTTCGGCACGCTGGGAGTGACGCATCAGGGAGAGCTTTCCGAACTCCCCAGCTCCATTCCTGAAAACTTCGAACAGCCGCTTCACGACCTATGGGGCACATATCAGGGAGTCAATCCCCGCAACGTTCTGGAGAGCTTCCACGATGCCCAGCAGGCGCTGGACATGACGATGAATCTCTTCAGCACCGGGTATCTGCCGCTGGATCAGCGGGTGCTGGCTGAGAATCTGTTCTTCGCCATCTGTCACAAGATTCGCAAGATCAACGAAGAGCTGGACTATGTTCCCGATGAGCTGCAGGGGCTCGACCGGCTTCTCTCTGACCTGTTCTTCTGCAACTTTTCGCTGTTCCAGTCGATGCCGGACAGCTGGGCGATCAAACAGCTGTTCCCGGTGATGCCGATTCACCGGCTGAAGGAGCAACCGACCCGTCACGCGGTGTTGTGCGACATCACTTGCGACTCCGATGGCAAGATCGACACGTTTATTGATCGCCGGGACGTCAAAAAGACGTTGATGCTCCACGATTACAATAACGAGCCCTATTGCCTGGGAGCGTTCCTGATCGGGGCGTATCAGGAGATTCTGGGGGATTTGCACAATCTGTTTGGGGACACGAACACGGTTCACGTCGACCTGAAGGATGGCGAGGTCATCCTGTCGACGATCATCAAGGGCGAAACGATTTACGAAGTGCTGGACTATGTTCAGTACAAGGGGAAAAACCTGATGGACCGCGTGCAGGTGCATGTGGAAAACGCAGTCCGGCAAGGAAGAATCAACCACGTTCAGGCCGGGCAGTTCGTGAAGTGCTACGAAGAGAGTCTGATGGGCTACACCTACCTGGAAGGGGCACGGGACGCTTAGGAAAAGCGAAAGATTTGTATTTTTGGGAGTTGAGAGACGAGAGTTGAGTGTCGAGAGGAAAAAATTAACCCTCAACGTTCGGGCATTTCTGGCTGTCGACTCTGGACTCTTCGCTCTCGGCTCTCCGTCGGCATTAAAAATGCTGTGGAACAAATTGGGGCGGACACGCAGGCGGCAAAACTTCCTGTGTGTTGACAGCCTGAAATCAGCGAATTCTAATCGTGTTTCAACTGATGGTTTCGTGACGTTAGATCTGTGCCAAGAGTGAAAACCGCTTTCCCACCCTGTCGGGACCGGAAAGGCGCGGAACCATCAGGTCATCACCGTTGAGCCTGGAGGACGTTGAATGAAGAAGTTGAACCTGTTCGTCGTATTGATTGCGGTCGGCGCATTCATGTGCATGTCCGCTCCCAAGCAGGCGGACGCCCGCCCGCAGTACCTCAAAGCCTTCACCGAAAAGTACTCCAAAGTTGCTGAAAAGGCTTCGGAGCTCAAGTGCGGTGTCTGCCACGGTGAAAGTGGAAAGAACAAGAAGACCCTCAGCGACTACGGCAAGGCTCTGGGCAAGGCCCTGGGGGATAAGAACGTCAAGGGTGAAGAAGACCTGAGCAAGGCACTCGATGAAGCTGCCAAGGGCGATGCCGGAGACGGCAAGACCTATGGCGATCTGCTCGAAGCCGGTGAACTGCCGAAGGCAGCTCCGTAATTCGTGCGATCTCTTCGACCTGAAGTGTCGTCGATTCGAATACGTGGGGCGAAATTCCCAGCTCGCCCCACGTTTTATTTTTCGAAGAGTCGACTCGCCAGCTTTTCAGCAGGAAATGTGCGCTTCCACGGATCGCTGAAATTGGACCCCTGCCACCGCCACCTCCGAGCAGAAAAGATCTGATGACCACTGGCCGCACAAAACAGGAACTGCGCAAGGATCCCATCGTTGGTCGATGGGTCATCATTGCGCCCGATCGCCTGAGCCGTCCACAGACTCTCTACGAAGAAGATGCGATCACCTGCGACTCGTTCGACCCGTTCCTCGCGGGGAACGAAGACGCGACCACACCGGAAATTCTCGCCTACCGCGATGGAGGTGTCCCCAACGGTCCCGGCTGGCGGGTCCGCGTCATTCCCAACAAGTTCCCGGCGGTTCAGGTCGAAGGGACCCTGGAGAAACGGGGCGACGGCATCTACGACAAGATGAACGGCATCGGTGCTCATGAAGTGATCATCGAATGTCCGCATCGCGAAACGAATATGTCCCGGCTTTCCGTGGACAACATCCGCGAAGTCCTCTGGGTTTACCGCGACCGGCTGGTCGACCTGAAACGGGATCCCCGTCTGGTCCACGGCCTCATCTTCAAAAACAAAGGGAGCCGGGCAGGGGCGTCACTCGATCACAGCCATTCTCAGCTGATCGTGACTCCCATCGTCCCGATCGCCATTCAGGAAGAACTCGATGGTGCCCGGGAGTTCTACGACTATCGCGGTCGATGCATTTACGAAGACATGATCCAGCAGGAACTGGCGTCCGAGAAACGTATCGTGCTGGAGACCGAACACTTCGTGGTCTTCTGTCCTTACGCCAGCCGTTTCCCGTTCGAGACCTGGATTCTTCCCCGACAGCACTCCAGCCATTACGAGAACATCAGCAAGTCGATGATCGAAGATCTCGGCCGCGTCATGAAGATCGTTCTGTCCAAGCTGGAAGTCGGGCTGGATGATCCCCCGTACAATTTCGTCCTGCATTCCGCACCGTTTTCGAGTCAGAATCTGCCGCATTACCTGTGGCATATCGAGATCTTTCCGCGACTGAGCCGTGTGGCCGGATTCGAATGGGGAAGCGGTTTTTATATCAATCCCGTTTCACCAGAAGATGCTGCCCGGTTCCTGCGCGACACCGAAGTGGATGTGGAGTAGGATGGAATCAGTGGGTCGTGGGGAAACCACAACCCTCAACCCTCAACCCTCAACCCTCAACTCTCCGAGGCCAAGCCTCCTCATGATCTGCGTTACACTCGGACGAACCCGAAATCGAATGATGCTCGCTGAGCATGCTGCCCTGGCGCAGCGTGGGGCCGAGCTTGTCGAACTACGACTCGACTGGATCGCCCGTGCCCCGCGGCTGGGGGACCTGCTCCGCGACAGGCCCACAGCCACCATTATCACCTGTCGGCGGGAAGTCGACGGCGGACGCTTCTCCGGCTCGGAAGAAGAGCGGCAGATTCTCCTTCGCCAGGCCATCGGATCCGGGGTCGAATACGTCGATATCGAAGAGGATCTGGCGGCGAAGATTCCTCGTTTCGGCAAGACGAAGCGAATCGTCAGCTACCACAACTTCGAGAAGACTCCCGACGATATCGAAGAGATTCACGAGCGGATGTGCCAGCTAGATGCGGACGTCGTGAAAGTGGTCACGATGGCAAATTCGCCTCTCGACAATGTCCGCGTGCTCAATCTCATCAAGGGGGCCAAGGTTCCGACAGTCGCGTTCTGCATGGGCGAGTACGGAATCGTCAGCCGCATTCTCTGCGGGAAGTTCGGTGCTCCGTTCACCTACTGCACGTTCAGCAAAGAACGGGTCATGGCTCCAGGCCAGCTGCCGTTCGATGAAATGAAGAAGCTGTACCGCTTCGATGAGATCAACGCCCAAACCGCGGTCTTTGGGGTGCTGGGGGATCCAATCGGGCACAGCTGGAGTCCGCTGCTGCACAACGCGGCCTTCAAGCGATTGAAACTCAATGCGGTCTATCTTCCGCTGCGGGTTCCTCCCGAGGAATTCGAAGCGACCCTGAAGGCCTACGCTTCACTGGGGATGCGAGGCTTCAGCGTCACGATTCCGCACAAGCAGGCAGCACTCAAATTCGCCGAACGGGTTGACGAGGCGTCTCAGGAAATCGGTGCAGCGAACACTTTGTTCAAGGATGCTCAGGGTCGATGGTGTGCTGCCAACACCGACTACGCTGCTGCCATGGACAGCATTCAACTCGGTCTGGCGCAGAAAGGGGATTCCTCTTTAAGCGGCAAACGGGTTCTGATTCTGGGGGCCGGCGGAGCTGCACGGGCCATCGGCCTGGGGGCTTCCAAGGCCGGTGCTGTGGTGATGCTGGCCAACCGATCCAAAGATCGCGGTACCAAGCTCGCGGAAGAACTGAAATGCCAGTTCGTGACCTGGGCCAACCGGGGCGCGATGCCAGCAGATGTCGTCGTCAACTGCACTCCGCTCGGCATGTCTCCGGAGATGAATGCCAGTCCATTCGAACAGTACTGGTTCCGGGACGGCATGGTCGCGTTCGATACGGTTTACAACCCGGAGAACACGCTGTTCCTCAAGGAAGCTCGTGAGCATGGCTGTATTGCTGTGAGCGGTGTGGAAATGTTCGTGCGTCAGGCAGCCGCCCAGTTCAAGTACTTCACAAACCGCGAAGTCTCGCTGGACGATATGCGGACGACGCTGCGGCGGGGAATCTCTCCGGTACGGGTGCGGACCGAATCCGGACATGCCGCACCCATGGAAGCGACGTCTCAGCCACCCCTTCCTGCTGAAGCGAAAGACCCGGGACTGGAAGATCCAGAATCTCGAAAAGACGCCTGAAAGGGAAAGTCGTTCGGGCATTTGGATGAAGATCTCACCGCGAAGTCGCGAAGGTCGCAGAGAGAAGATCATTGTCCGTCATCGCATGTTCCTGACGCTTGGAGCTGCGGAAACACTTCGCGACCTTCGCGCCTTCGCGGTAAGAAATCCTCAATTCCTGGGTTTGGGGCCTCAGATGCCGATCCTCACAGGAGAGAAGCTGGCTCGCTGACCTTGAATTCCCGGAGTGGGTGGTCAAGAATCATCAACATCTGCCGATCGCAGTTTTCAAGCCCGTCGCACCTGTCGAAGTTCCGTCACGGCTGTCGCTGATTCATCAGGGGCCAGGCGGTTCCACTTGAAGAGAGCAATTCATGTCGATCGCCCAATCAGAGAGACTGAAACGTGAATTGACCGACAAATACGTTGTCGTGCAGGAGGGAGTCCCGGAACTCCGGCGTTTTTCCGGACTGACCGGTCAGGTCAAGACAGTGAACATGAACGGCCGGGCTCTGGTGCAGTTCGATGGTCCGGTCGATATCAGCTGGTACGACATCGATCCCGCATTTCTGAAAACCGTTGCTGCCCCGCAGCCGAAGGCGCCCAAACACGAGAAGCCGGCAGCGGAGGCCAAACCCGCGCCCGCGAAAGCCACAGCCGCTCCCAAAGCGGACGCCGGAGCTGCCAAAAAGCTGTCGCCGCTGGAACTCGCGCGTCAGCAGGGGGCCGGGGGAGGAGCTGCCCCTGCCAACAAACTCTCTCCCCTGGAACTGGCCCGTCAACAGGGAGCAGCGGGAGCTGCCGCCGCAGCACCAGCACCTGTGGCAGAAGCGCCAAAAGCCCCAGCACCGGCAGCAGAGCCAGAACCGGTTTCTACTCCGGCGCCTGCGGCCAGCAAGAAACCGGCTCTGTCCCGTCCCGGAAGTACAGCAGAAATTCTGGCACTCGCCCGGCAACAGGGATCGATGAAAAAGTAAAACCAGGCGTTCGGCATCTGCGGTCTGAAAGTGAATGGCTGTCCGTGCCGATGCTTCTGGAATGTTGAATTGAAAACGTTGAACTGCAGCAGGATGGCATGACTGAGAAGGAACTTTCTGACTGGTACGAGATTCCCATTCGCGTTCGGTACTCGGAAACGGATGCCATGGGATTCCTTCATCATGCCAACTACATCAACTTCTTCGAGATTGCGAGGACGGAGCTGTTTCGCTCCCGCGGCGGTGACTACCGCGCGATGGAAGAACGGGGCTTCTTCTTTGTTGTGGTCAGCATTGAGTGCAAATACAAACGGCCGGCCCGCTATGACGATGAGCTGACACTGCGGGTTCAGCTGACTCAGTGGACCGGGGCCAAGCTGATCCACGATTACGAAGTTCGTCGCGGTGAAGAACTGGTCGCGACAGGTCGAAGCGTGCTGGCCTGCGTCAACCGACAGGGGGAAGTCCAGCGGCTGACCGAAGAGTTGCTTTACCCCGCTTAAAGCAAATCCGTAGCACAAATTTTGAAACGGTTTGCATTTCATAAAGAGATAGAAACGCAGAGGGCGCAAAGTACGCAGTGAAAACCCTGAGAATCTCTTTATCTTCTCAGCGGACTCGGCGTTCTCTGCGTTTCAATATTCCTGTTTCGATTTCAAAGTTCGTTTTCCTTGTGGAAGATTCATGAAGACGGCTTACCTGGAATGCGCGACAGGGATCAGCGGCGACATGACGCTGGCTGCCCTGATCGATGCCGGTGTTGCTGAACAGGCGATTCGCGAAGGGATCGCTTCGCTTGGATTGCCTGGTGTGCAGTTGCGGGTCACCGAAGTGATGAAGAGCTGTTTTCGGGCCCGATCTGTCCGGGTCGAACATCCTGAACAGCATGCTCATCGACATCTCTCGGACATCGTCAATCTGATTGAACTCGCCTCCGCATTGACTTCCAGCCAGCGTGAACTCGCCATCCGCATCTTTACTGCGGTGGGCGAAGCCGAAGCCCGGGTGCACGGTTCGGACATTGACCACATTCATTTTCACGAAGTCGGAGCCATCGACTCCATTGTCGACATCGTGGGAGTTGCGATCGGCTTCGACCTGCTCGGAGCGGACGAAGTGGTCTGTGGTCCGATTCCCACCGGGCAGGGGCACGTTCGTATCGATCATGGGATCTGCGCGATTCCCACTCCCGGAACGGCTGAATTGCTGAAAGGAATTCCCCTTCGGAATCTTCCGGTGGAAGCGGAGCTGACCACGCCGACCGGGGCGGCCATCGTACGAGTGCTGGCTGATCGATTCGGGCCAATCCCCGAGATGACCATCGAAGGCATCGGCAGTGGCGCCGGGAGCATGGATCTGCCGGACCGGGCCAATATCCTGCGACTGTTCGTCGGGCAACGCGCACTCGCTGCGGGGAAGGAACAGGTCTGCCTGCTGGAGACAAACCTGGATCATGTCAGCGCGGAGATCATCGGGTATGCGAAGGAACAGCTGCTGGCGGCGGGGGCTCTGGAGGTCTATTCCACTTCCGTTCAAATGAAGAAGAACCGCCCGGGGACGGTGCTCAGCGTGTTGTCTCCTCCTCAACGGGTGGAACAGCTGGAGCAGATTCTTTTTCGTGAAACGGGGACGCTGGGAGTTCGACAGCAGACGCTGCAACGTTCGATTCGCTCCCGTCAGCCGCATACCGTCCTGACCGATTTTGGTCCCGTGCTGGGGAAGGTGGCATGGCTGGCGGAGGGGGGTGCGGAGTTCTCGCCAGAGTTTGAGGACTGTGCCCGTCTGGCCCAGTCGAGCGGAAACTCCCTGCGAGAGATTTATCGCGCAGCGACGGCCGCCTTCGATCGGGGTCAGGTGACCCGCGTTGCTCCGCTTGAAACGCGAAAAGTGAGTGAGTCGGTCGCACGTCCGCATGCCCATGATCACAGTCATGATCACAGCCATGACCATTCACACGATCATGATCACGGGCATCGGCATGATTCCACTGGTTGAGGTGGAAGATCACAACAACGTCGGTTTAGCTACACACTTGAAGTGTGCAGCTAAACGTGATTCGGGGGAATGCCTCGGGAGCTCGACGGATGATGTCGCCTCCCCGTCTGGGACACCGTGGATGATACTTTTCAGCGAGCAGGCTTCAGATCCGTCTGTTGAATGCGGATCAGCTTTCCGGGTTTCTGTTCGGATCCTTCTTCAGCTGTCCCGAACAATGTCACCAGCAGTGATCCCTCTGCATCGAAGGTCAGCGAAGTCGGCTTGTCGAGATCAAGGATCTTGCGGGCTGTGCATTTGTCATCGGCAATCGTCAACTCGTAGAGTCCCCCCTGGCTGGGGTTCACCCAGGAAAAATCCACGCCGAAGAGTCGCCCGTCCGGACTGTAGGCGATGCCAATGATGTCGTTGAGGCCGGTGGTGTAGCTGTGCTTGAGCTTCCCGGATTGAGAGTCGTAGATCGTGAGCAGACTGTCGCCGGGAGCGGAGATTTCACCCATCTGAGAAATCACCAGGTCACCCGCCTGATTGACTGTGATCCCGCAGGGGGCGTCCACATGGACGGCGGTCTTGGTCGCGATGAACGGCTCCAGGGTTCCAAACTGACCGTCCTGGATGAGCGATCGCACGACCCATCCCTTGGTGTCATCACCATTCGCAGTGGCATAGATCGCGTTCTTCGTGGCGACAACACCGTAAAAATTCCCTTCTCCTTTGGCAGAGGCTTCCCCAGCGGGGATCGGTCCCAGAGTCTGGGCTGCCCAGGGCTCGGATTGCGGCGTCGCCAGCGGTTTGTCACCGACAGCATAGATGCGGATCAGTTCTTCGCCGTCGATCCGGCTGCCGTCTCCCACCACCAGCTGACCTGAGCCGATCATTGCCAGGCCCAGCGGACCGATCTCGTACTTCGGACCTTTCCCATAAACGTCCGAGGGATAACGGGCCACTTCGAAGTTGCATCCCAGCTGTTTGTTCTCGGAATCACGGAAGACCCGCATCACACCCAGATGGGTGGCGACAAAGATGTCTCCGGTCTCAGGCTGAACGGCAACGCCGGATGGATTGTCGAAGTTTTCGGCGATCACTTTGACCGCCACAGGTTCTGCCCCCTGTGCGATCCACGGAAGAATCAGGCCGAATCCGGTTGCCAGTGTCCAGCTTTTGAAGCTCGAGGTCATGGTTCACTCTTGATTGTCAGATTCGCTGGGACAGTAGAAAGGACGAACACTTCGTGCGACGCGGTGACACGATTCTCCGGAACCCGATGGCGAACTGCAAGAGTCGCCGGACCGACAGGGACGGCATTCGCCTTTTAGAAATTGGGAGCAGTCGTGGGGCCAGAACAGGAAACTCGGTATTTCGCCGGCTCTGGACTCTCAGCTCGGAGTGTCGTCGTGGCAAGGAACTGTCACGTATTAGCGGTACATGAAGTCATCGAGTGGCTGCAGCGAGATGCCGTCGAAAAGCCGGATGTCGATGCGATGCAGGCCATTCACTCCGTCGAGGGAGCCGAAGCGGGACTGGTATTCCGCCAGTCGGGCCAGCTTGACTTCCGGAGTCGGTTCAAGTGTGTCCGAGCCGGGGGCTTTCCCCCAGACCACGCGGTTTCCTCCGGCCGTTTCGAGTTCAAAGGTCAACTGGTCTGCTGTATGTGGCGTTTCCCGGAGCACCGGTGCGACGATCGACTTCAGCTGAAATTTCTCCCAGTAAGGCTTCAGGTCCTGTTGGGGGGCGAGAACCGCAGCCAGCTTCGCAGCCGAACTGACCACGACATCTTCCCACGGATGTCCCGCTCCGGCCGTCGGGGTGGAGGTGATGTTGCGAACGTGCGGAAGTCGGGAAGTCGCTGCCATCGAGAAGTCGCGGGGCGGAAGCAACACGCCGTCGACATCCACAGGATAAAATCCCTGCGGAACTTCGATGAAGGCGGCTGGTGCCCGATATTCCAGGTCCACAACGAGTGCTGGTTCAGAAGTGATCCGCACCGAATTGACCCGCTTCACCCAGGGATGCCGGTCCCAGGCCTCTGCAACTTTCCGGCATAGCTCAGGATCGAGGAGTGAGACCGTTTCGGGCAAGTCCGCACCCGCCAGAACTTCGGAGAGAATCCCCTTGGGGACCCATTCATTGGGAGGAGTGATTCGGGTTTCTTCCATCCGGAACTGGTATTCCGGACGCCCCGTCAGGTCCGGCAGAACCCGATGCAGGACGCTGGCGAGTCCAATTGCTGCGATCACGAACAGAAAGGAGATGATCGTGCCGGGCCGCAGCCACCATCGTCGACGTCCCACCGGAGCGGGGGGCGATTCCTCCACTGGAGCCGGTTGTCGAGGTTTGGTGGACTTTGCCATGACGGAGGTTTCGGCAGTCTGCGTGAACTTTCAAAATCGAATCGTTGAGACCGGGCCGCCATCGGCCGAACGTGTCAACTCGTTCAGGTGACATCGACACGAGTTGTCCCCCGCAGCAGTCGGGAGTGGACCACCGGCATTCCTTACCGAAGCGGTATGATCGATGAATTCTATCGCAGGGCGGATCGGATGATTTCTTCGCAGAGCTGGGACATCGACCAGCCGTGGGCAAGTGCAGATTTCGGCACGAGGCTGTGATCAGTCATGCCGGGAACAGTATTGACCTCGAGCAACCACGCATCCCCCGCTGGATCGACCCGCAGGTCAACGCGACTCACACCGCAGCATCCCAGGCTTTGCGACGCCGAGAGTGAGAGCGATTGGACCGCACGGGCGATGGGATCATCGCAGTCGGTCACAACTTCGTACCGGGTGTTGTCGTCGAGGTACTTTGCTTCATAGTCAAAAAAGGTGTGTGCGGTTCCGATGCGAATCGCTGGGAGTGCCACATCATCCAGCACGGGAACGGTCCACTCCTGTCCGGGGATGGCCGTTTCAAGCAGAATGGTGTCGTCCAGCTCCATTGCCTTGGCGACAGCATCGTTCAGTTGCTCAGGGCTGGTCAGGATCGAAACTCCCAGACTCGATCCCTGAGCTTCCGGTTTCACGACAAGGGGATACCTCAGCTCGTCCGCCAGAGCGTTCATCGTGGAAAGTGGAGTGTCACGTTTCACGACGCGGTATTCGGGCGTTCGTAAACCCGCCTGCAGGAAGCGTTGCTTAGCGGCCAGTTTGTGAAAGGCGAGCCACGAGGCATCGGCGCCGCTGCTCGTGTAGGGGATCTTCAGCGAGTCGAAGACCTGCTGAATCTGTCCATCCTCACCATGCGTGCCGTGCAAGGCGATGAAGGCAACATCGGTTCCCGTCCAGTCAAATCGCGCCGGATCCTGATCGCGCGGATCGAGCAGCTCGACGCGGTGCCCGGCATCTCTGAGCGCAGCTGCCACTGCCGCTCCGGACTGAAGACTGATCTCACGCTCCGCGGAGTCTCCTCCCAGCAGAACGACAATCTGCCACGGGGGAGAATTCCGTAGTTGCTGACGAGTTGAAAGAGCCATATCCGCTTCCTTGCAATTCGGGCGATTCTAGCGGAATGGCGGCGCGGAAGGGGATGGCACTTATCGGCAAATGCCCGTCGACGTTGCCGGGATGCGACTCGTTGACACTCGGTGACAAGAGGCGTAGCATCCTGAAGTCTCCTGTCTGAATGGCGTTGCGCCGCTCAAATCGTCCTGTCTGAGGAATCGTGTCTTCCCGAGAGGGTCACTTGCGAACACAGAGGGTTCCCTGAAATGCGAGTGGAAAAGTCCAGGTTCGGAACGTTTCTCTCGTACGCCGCATCCACAATCTGAGTCTGACGTCGTTTCCCGCATTCCCTTCTCAGGTCTGATTCTCGCATGGCGTTTATCGAAATCCAGTATGCGAATGGCGACGCTGAGCGGCGGGAGTTGAAGAAGCAGACCCCGATCACCATCGGCCGTCATTCGTCGAATGACGTCGCAATTGACGAGCCGGATGTAGGGGTCATGCATTGCCGGATCAGCTGGGTCAGGGGGGGCTTCGAAGCAGTTGCCGCCTCGGCAGCACCACTGGATGTCAACGGCATCCCGCGTCAACGGGCGGAGTTGAAGCAGGGAGACTTGTTACGAATCGGAACGGTCGACATCCGTTTTACTTTCGAGAACCAAAGCAAACCGGCTCCCTCCCCTCCCCGAAAAAACGCAGCTCCCTCACCCGCTCCTCCACTTCCGGCTGTCGATCCCTTTGAACGGCACCTCCCTGAAGCCGAAGAGTCTCCCCGTGGCGAGGCAAAAGCGTCTCCACGAAAAGAGCGTGCTGCGGGAATTCAAGAAGTAGAAGTCGTCGAGTCATCCCCGGTGGAAGTCGCTCCAAAAAAGCCGGACGCCGCTCCTCGCAGCACGCGACTTGGAGCGTCAAACCGATCCCGGCAGACGCGGCCCGGCGAAGAGGACCTGCTCACCTCTCCATTGGTTCTGGGGCTCGGGATTGGAGCGGCCGTGCTGCTGCTGGTCGGAGCGATTTTCTATTTCATCTCTCTGCGCCAGACGACACAGCAGGAATTCACCGTCGCCCGGCAGGCGTATGATGAAGGGAACTATCGGGCGAGTATCGAATCGCTTCAGAAGTTCATCACACACCATCCGCGCCAACCGCTGACACTCGAAGCCCAGCGACTGCTCGGACTCTCGAAAATCCGACAACTCATCGAAGGGGCGACCCCGAAATATGCTGAAGGCTTGCAGCAGTTGCAGGCGTTCATCGAGGAACAGCGAGATGTGGATGGCTTCAACTCGCTGCATACGGATCTTGCGAAACTCGCGAGGACAATCTCTCTGGGAGCCGCGGAATCGGCAGGCAAGCGTTATGAACCGCAATTGCTGGAGATCTCCAACAAAGCCCGCACGCTCCTGACGACCTACTCCCCGAAGGAAGTTCCTCCCACGGAAAGTCTGGCACAGATCGCACAGGCGCAGCGGGCCTCACAGGGACTCATTCTGCGGGACGACGTTTATCGTGAACATCTCGAAGGGATGGATGCTGCACTGGCGGCCAATGCTCCTTTGCAGGCGCTGCAGCTGCGACGCAATCTGCTAGCCCGGTATCCGCAGTTCACCACGGATAAGAAAGTCGTGGAACGGATGCAGCGGATGCTGATTGATGAACGTGATGACGTCATTGCGGAACAAGTGTCCCAGCCCGCGTTGACAACCGATCACGACTGGCCCACGGATGTTCTCTCGCTGGGATTTCTGGGACGGACACGGACGGATGAAGTGGCTGCCGGACAGGCGTTGATTCTGGTCGCTCAGGATTGTTGCTACGGAATTGAAATGGTGACCGGACAGCCGCTGTGGCGACGCGTCATCGGATTTCATTCCCCGTTCTTTCCTATCAACGATCCGCTGCAACCGGCCGTCATTCTTTTCGACACCAACTTTCAGGAGATCGTACGACTCAATCGCAACACAGGCGAACTCCTCTGGCGGCAGCCCCTGCAGGATGACCTCAACGGCAAACCGATCGTCAGCGGCGAAACACTTTATGTGCCCACCCGGTCCGGCAAACTTCTGACACTGTCTGTTCAGAGCGGAGAGCTGACTGGATCCTTGAAGTTCTCACAGCCGGTCGGTTCGCTGATCGAACTGGGTGAGAGCGGGCGGCTGGTGGCGGCTGGTGAGAAAGAAGTGTTGTACACCGTCAACACGCGACCGCTGGCGTGTCAGGGAGTGTACGATCTGGGGCAGGGGGCCGGTTCGATTCAGGCCCCGTTACTGTCGGTTGCTGATTACCTCATCGCAGTTGAAAATGGTGTCAGCGGAGCGACGCTGCATTTACTCAAAGTGATTGGGCAGACGCAGGAATTGAGCCCCGTCACGACAGCGGCGGTGAACGGGCGAGTCCTCGATGCACCAGTGGTTCGGGGGCGAGATCTGTTTGTTCCCTCCACGGGAGAACGTATTACGGTCTTCTCACTCTCGGATGACGCCGGGCAGCCTCCGCTGACACGCGGACCGGTGTATGTCAGCGAAGGGAAACAGTCCGGGGCTGCTTATCTTCTCCCGGGGCCGGACCGGCAACTCTGGATGGCGACTGCTGCACTCAGCCGGCTGAGACTCACGACCGATTCGCTGCAACTCGAGGGTGAGCCGATCGGCATCGGGATCGCCACACAACCGCTGCAATTCCTGTCCGGATTCCTGTTTCACGCCCGTCGCCGACCGTTCAGCCACGCGGTCACGTTGACCCGGACTGACCGTGACGAAATGAAAAGCGACTGGCAGGTGGTCCTCGGCAGCCCCATCTCTGCCTGGATGTCAGCGAGTGGGGGAAATGAAACGCTCTGTGCCGTGAATGATTCCGGACAAACCTATCGAATCACGACACCACAAGTCTCGGGCAGAAAGTTCCTCCTCGAACCGACCGTGCGGCTGCCCGTTGCCCCCAGCTTGGGGGCACCGTTCAAGATTGCTGCGGTTGGCAATCACCGGATCGCTGTTGCCGCTGGCGGTACAGAACCTCGGCAATGGATCATCAACTCATCCGGTCAGATTGAATCGACCACACTTCTCCCGCAGCCGCCACAGGCGCCCCCTTGCGGACTGGGGGGAGCGATCCTGTTTCCGTTGGCGGATTCCATGTTCGTCGTTCCAAGTTCCGGCGAACCTCCCGTCCAGCCATTCACTTTCCCCAGCGGACAAAGCCAACGCTGGTTGAACGTGTTACCGGTCGCGGAGAATCTCGCGGTAGGGGTGACGGCCGAGGGTCAGTTGATTCAACTCCGCCTCCATCCAGACTCCCCGCCGTATCTCGGCGAAGTCTCGCGAGTGAATCTGGAGGCGAATGTTGAACTCCCGGCAACGACCGGTGATGGGCTGCTGGCAGTGGCCGATCACACGGGCACCGTGCATCTGTTCGACGCTGAACGGCTCGAATCACGCGGCAAACGCCAGTTCGCGAAGCCGCTGACTGGGCCGCCTCATATCGCCTCAGGCCTGGTGCTGATCGAAGACTCACAGCAACTGCACGCGCTGGAACCTTCTGCCGGCTTGATGACCCGATGGAGCCTTCAGCTGGAGAAAACTGGACTCGCTGGCGTCGGACAACTGAAAGGTCAGCTGGTCCTCGCATTGCGGAATGGAAGCGTTCTGTTCGTTAATCCGGCGGATGGTCAGGTGGTCAGAAACGTGAATGTTGCCAATGCATTGAACCTCGGGCCGCTCTTGCTCGGGGAGAAACTGTTTGTCGGAACCGCGGATGGTTCCATCATCCGAATCTCTGTCGGCGAGAGCTTGCCGGACAGGGAAATTGAACAGTCTGTTGGTTCTGGGAATGGATCGCTCTGAAGTGCCCCGGTTCCTGCATATCGCCGCGTTCATGATCACCTGCATCGCAGGACCGATCGCAGCGTGCGCTCAGGATCAACCGGCGAATCCCCCAGCGGAGTCACCTGCAGCGTCGCCCTCAGTTCCTGATCAGCTTCCCAAGCTGAAGGAGATGAAGACTCCGACCGCGGAAGAATTGTTGACGCAGAAGCCGCATGACTGGATCGTTCTGAACAACGACGATGTTCTGGTGGTCGAGCCCCTTTCACCCCGCCCTCGGACGCTTGAACAGCGTCAGCAGCAAATCAGCGAGACTCTGGAAGCACGCGGAAAGGTGCTGGGAGAAAAGCGAGAACAGCTCGACCGGGAGCTGGAAACACTCAACAGTTTTGTGGTGATTCTGGGGCAGGGGGAGACCCGCCTGGAGTTCAAGCTCCCAGTCAGGCTCGTTAAGCAGATCATTCATCACGAAGATCTCTGCATGAAGCGCGTGGAAGCGCTGCTGAACGAGAAGCAGCTCGATCAGGCCTTCGAACTACTTTCGCGAGTCGAACGCGATCAGCCCGACTGGGACGGTGCCAGACAGGCCGGTTTGAAACTGCTCCTGATGAACGCACAGCAGCAGCTCGAAGAAAACCAGCCGGAAGCTGCTCTTGTCCTGCTGAATGAACTTCTTGTCCGGGATCGCGGAAATCCCGCGGTCTCGGGACTGATGGGAGATGCCACCCGGCAACTTGTGGAAGGGGCGCTCAAGGAGGGGCAGCTCGCCAGAGCTCAATATTTCCTGGATTCTCTTCGACGCCGATTCTCCGATCACCCAGTCTACCGCGAGTATGCTGAGACGCTCTCGCGTCAGGCCTCCTCACAGATGGAACAGGCGACGCAGGCAAGTCAAAACGGCGACCTGCGAGCCTCGCTGTTACTGGCGGAGCAGGCTGTTTCGACCTGGCCCCCGACAGCTGAACTGAAGGGGCCGTATGGCAAGCTCGCGCGCCGCTATCAGCGCCTGCATGTCGGTGTGACGGACCTCCCCGGTGAATGCGTGGCGTATCCGCTTCCATCTCCCGCAGACTTGCGAAAGCAACAACTGACTCAGCTGTCCCTGTTCGAAGTCAGCCGTGTACGGGATGGGACCGCATACTACCGCACCCGCTTCTTCGATGAATGGGAACCTCGAGATCTGGGGCGGGAACTGCATTTTCAATTACGCCGGTTCCGCCAGCCATCAGAGATGCAGGGGCTGGTCACCGCTCAGGAGATTGTTGCACCGATTCTGCAGCGACTTGATCCCGCGAACCCCGTGTATGACGAGCGTCTCGCCGCCTTCATTGAATCTGCGGACATCAAATCGCCGACCGAGTTCACGCTGATCTGGAAACGGGTCCCTCCACGCGTCGAGCCCTTGCTGGCAGACCTGAGTCTCATTGTCCCGGACCCGACAACTTCCTCCCCTCTCTTGCTGGCTGATCCCGGTGGTTTCCGGCTGGTGAATCAGACAGACCGACTTTGCGAATATGTGCGAGTCATTCCGGAACCGACCGGGCTGAGCAAGTATCACGTCGCGGAAGTGGTGGAACATCGATACGACTCCGCTGCGAAGGTCGTCAGCGGATTGCGGCAGGGAGAGGTCTCCATGGCGAGCGGCCTTCCGGATATCGAAGTGCGCACGCTGCAGGAGGATGCGGAATTCAATCGCAGCTTCTTTATTCAGCCGGGACTGATTCCGGTCACGCATGTGCTCCAGTTTAATCCGGCCAGCGCCCCGATGCGGGTGAGCGAACTTCGAAAAGGTCTGGCATATGCCGTGAACGGCGAGCAGATCCTGAAAGAGATCGTCCTGCGGGATCCCCGCGCCAGACACGGTCGACTGGTGACGACGCCGTTTTCATCGAAGAATCCCGCCCGCAATCCGACGGTGGTTCCCCGCCGGTTCGATCTTTCCAACGCGTTCGCGCTGACGGTGGCGGCCCGGCAGAAGCTGAAGGGTTCGATCCCTCCGTTAACGATGGTAGTCGCTCCCGGTGAAGTTGCAACGCAGGCTGCGCAGGAGATCGCCCGGACGTGGCGCCGCCTCGGTCTGGAAATTCAGGTTGTACTCGCGAATGAACCGGCACCTCCGGCATGGGATATCCTGTATCGCACGCTGGAGATGACCGAACCCGTTCTGGAAATGTGGCCGTTTCTCGCCTTCTCAGAGCATGCCACCATTGACAGCCTGAAGGCTTACCCGGACTGGATCAAGCAGGAACTAGTGCAGGTCGACCGGACCGGTGATCAGACTCGCGCGGTCGATGCCCTGCAGCTCCTGCACAAGCATCTTTATGACGACGGCGCTTTCGTTCCGCTCTGGGAAGTCGACCAGTTCTTCATCCTCCGCAAGAACATTCAAGGGTTCCCGGAGCGATTCATTCGATGCTATGACGACATTGACCGGTGGTCTCTCGAGCCCTGGTATCGGGAGACCCTTCAATGAGGCTCTTACAGCAGCAGACTGTCCTTCGAACTGCACTCGGTGTGATCATTGCTCTCGGGCTGTCAGTTCAACTGTTCCGGGAAATCGCTGCCGTTGCGCACGCAGACGAGCTGGTCAGTACACCTGCGATTCAGCCGGCTCCTTCCGCCACGCCGGCCCACATCCCATGGGGACAGCGTCCGTATGAGGTGCGGATCGGTATCTCGTTTCCGCATTCCTGCACGCTTCCTTTGGAAGCGTGGTGCCGTCAGCTCGAACAGCGTCTGAAGTCGCACTTTGGAGGAATGTGGAATCTGACGGTCGAAATCGAACCGGGCGTCATGTCAGTGTCATCTCTCGAAAAGCTCACGTCTGCCCAGGCGGATGCACAATGGCTCACCGGGCGATTCGATAAGGTCTTGCGGATTGTGGTTGCGGAAGAGGGAAGTGACATCGTCATCGCTGGCCGGGAATGGGATCGCAGTTCGCAGTCGATCGGCAATCTGCAGCAAGTGTCCCTTTCCGATCGTCGCGATCTCCCTGCCGATCTGGCTGCCCTGGTGGTCAGTCTCTTTCGTCCCCTCATCGAGATTCACACCACGCAGGGGGGCAACATTGAAAGTACGATCCGGGCAGGCGAATTCACCACGGCGAATCCCGATTCAGCACCGATCACTGCGGGGATGTTCCTCACTCCCTATGTGCGACATCTCGACAAACGTGATCAGGTCCGCAGCGTCCAGCCTGTGGCTTGGACCTATCTGGAAGTGGAATCGGTCGACCGGGCCCGCGCGGTGCTGAAATCGTATTCCCCATTTCGAAATCCGTTGCCGGCTTCGCGTCGACGCGTCGAAGTGCTCGCCATGAGAGTTGAACCGCAATGGCCCTCCACGGAGATTCTGATTTACCCGCGTGGGAATCGGGACAATACGCTGGTGGGGGCAAGATGCCTGGTCACGCCACAGGTTCCCCCCGCTGATCAGACCGACGTCGCTCCGCAGGAGCTGATGACAGACCGCAGGGGCATCGTCACAATCCCTGCCAGCCCGCGCGGTGAACTGAAGTCGTTACACGTTTACAGCGGCACTGCGTTACTGGCCCGGGTTCCCATTCTGCCGGGCGTCGTCCCCCGCCTGGAGCTGGAGACTCCCGATGACCGTGTTCGTCTGAGCGTTGAAGGGGAAGTTCAACTACTCGAAGGGGAGCTGGTTGACATCATGGCGACCCGCGAAGTGCTGATCCTCCGGGCCAAAGCTGCGATCGAAAACAACAACTGGGAGGCGGTCGACAGCTTCCTGGCTGATTTACGCAAGCTGCCGACTCAGGAACAGTTTTTCACCCGGATCGAAAAGATCCGTCTGCAGGCGGTCCAGTCCGCCCGTCGCTCGAAAGACAAGGTGGCGGAAGCAAGGATTGAACGTCTTTGCAGCTCCGTGCGGGAGTCCGCTACAAAGTACCTCGACCCGGAACGCATCCGGGAGTTCATTCAGGAAACGCAGACCGAGCGGGATCGCCCAGCGACGCCTGAGGTCAAACCGGCGGAGTGACTGAAGCATCGGAGTCCCTTTCGCTAACGAGAGGATTCGCCTTCACGACTCACTGCCAGGCAGAAGTTCTGCTAAGATTCTCACGGTCGGATTTCCTACCTTCAGTCAGGGGCGAATTATGGTGGCGAACAGGCTGCGGTTGTATTTGTGTGTCGGTGTGGCGATTGGTCTGACGACCTTCGCAGGCTGGAGCTATGCCCAGAAGAAAGCGACCATCAAGACGCCGGCCGAACTGTTGCCAGCGGATGCCGTCTTTTATCTCCGCGTGGACGGCAATGCCGGGCACGAAGAAGCCTATCAGCAGACCGCTGCCTATGAGGCCATCGTGGAGAGTGGACTCGCTGAAGTCTACGACAAGCTGCTGGAATCGCTGAGTGAGAATGAAGAGTCCGCTGGACTCGCGGGTGTGATCGAGCATCTCGTCGAACACGGTTTCTCTCTCGCCATTTCCGTCGATGCTCCGAAGGATCGCCCGGCGCAGGTGTGGGGAACGATTGTTGTTCCGTTCGCAGCTGAGGGGATCGATCTGCTTGAAACGTTGATCACCCGGATGTCCGACGAGAAAATTGAAGTCCGGCAGACAAAGGTGAAGGGCCGCGCGGTCCGTTACGTCGATCTGCAGACTCCACTGGCGGAACTCGGCTGGTGGAAGCAGGGGGAAAGTCTCGTCCTCGCGGTGGGAATGGACGCCATCTCCAGGTCGCTGGCCGTTGCCGATGAAGAGCGTCCGAACATCACCTCGCATCGGCTTTGGGGGCAGTATTCGAAAGTGGACGATGATTTCGACGTCATGCAGACCAGCTGGGTCGATTTCGAGTCGCTGCGAAAGTCTTTCGCTGACAAAAAGGTGCCGCTTCCGGAACAGCCCGACAAGGATCCACCCACAATCGGACAGATCCTCGAAATTCTGGGACTGCACACGCTCGATCACGCGGCATTGCTCTCGGGATATCTGGGAGACAGCTTGTGGACCGAAATGAATATCAGTGCCCCGGGTGAAAGAACCGGACTGCTCGCGCTGATGGATCAGGAAACGTTCACCATCGAAGACCTGCCGGCCATTCCACTGCAGAATGCGGGGGTGATCGCATTCAGTTTCGACTTCGGAAAAGCCGTCGATTCCTTACTGCAGATTGCGAGATCTTTCGCTGAACTCGCCCCGAACGGCGATGCTGGAAAGATCGACGAAGGTCTGGCCGAATTCGAAGAAGAATTTGGGTTCTCGCTGCCGGATCTGATGAATTCGTTCGGCGGGATTCATTGTCTGTATGCCGACACAGCGCAAAGCCTTTTCGGTCTGGGGACCGTAACGCTCACGCAGGTTGCGGATCAGGACAAGCTGATCAGTTGCATGCAAAAGCTGCTCAGCAAGCTGGAGGACGAAGCCAACAGTCAACGTCCTGGACAGATCGTGATCAGAAAATTCGATGAGGAAGACCGTACCGACTTCCGCATGGAATTTCCTCAAGCCCCTTTCATCACTCCGACGTTTTCCATCGGCGAAAACTGGATGATCTTCGGCCTGCTGCCGCAGTCGGTGGATGCACAGTTGATGAGGATGAATGGGCGGCTCGACAGCTGGTCGATCGCTGATGATCTCGCGGGATCGCTTGAGATTCTCCCGCAGGAGATGACTTCCCTGCAGATCGTCGATCCTGCCAGTACCTACCGCATTCTGGTCGGACTGGCTCCGACATTGCTGAGTGCTGTCGAAATGGGAATGAGGAATTCCAGGACAGTTCACCCAGCCTGGCGGATGCCCGTTGATGCTGCATCCATCCCCCCCGCGGAGCTCGTCGTGCAGCCGCTGTTTATCAATGTGGGGGTGGCGACAAATACCGAGAACGGATGGCAGGCCTTCTCCCGGCAGTCACTTCCGGGGATCCCGTTTGTTGGCGGTGCGGTCGGACCGGGGATGGGAGTCAGCACGACTGCCGTCCTCACAGCTCTGCTGCTCCCTGCCGTTCAGAATGCACGGGAAGCGGCCCGCATCAGCCAGTCGAAAAACAACATGAAGCAGATCGGATTGGCAATTCATAACTACCATGATGTCCACGTCCAGCTGCCTGAAGGGACCATTCCGAACGCCAGTCTGCAGACACCGGAAGAACAACTGAGCTGGATGGTGTCACTGCTGCCGTATGTCGATCAGGCAAGACTCTACAATAAGATCGACCGGCAGGAAGGTTGGCAGGCAGAAGAGAATCAAGATGCATTGGAGAACCATGTTCCCATCTTCCTGAATCCCAATCAGACCAACCAGGGAGAAGGTCCATTCGGGAAGACCAACTATGTCGGGATTGCCGGGCTGGGAGAAGATGGACCGAATCTGCCTGTGACTGACGCGAAAGCAGGGGTCTTCGGTTACGACCGCCCCACCCGTTTTCGTGACATCCGGGATGGCACTTCGAACACCATGATGGTCAGCGAATCGACGGAAGTGACTCCCTGGGGACAAGGGGGACCGAGCACCATCCGCCCCTTCACGAAGAAACCCTATCTGAACGGACCGGACGGCATCGGTTCTCCTACGAAGAAAGGAACGAATATCCTTTTGGTAGACGGAGCTGTCCGCACCATCAGCCAGGACGTCGACCCCAGCGTGATCGAAGCACTGTCGACGATCAACGGCGGCGAAATCGTTCCGGAATTCTGATCACCACAACATGGCAACCTGAATATCAAGGCGAGCGGAACAACGTCAGTCTCCCGATCATACTGTGTGTGTATCCGGGGATCGACCACTTCCGCTCGCTGCATCCACTCTGAATCTTCAAGTTTTGGACTCTCGACTCTTCATGCAATTTCATCACACGACACTGGAAAACGGACTCGATATCGTCGCGGAAACCAAGCCGCAGGCACACAGTGCAGCGATCGGCTTCTTCGTCAAAACCGGGGCACGGGATGAGCAACCTGAAGTGGCGGGAGTCAGCCATTTCCTCGAACATATGGCGTTCAAAGGGGACGAGCGATTTTCGGCAGAAGATGTCAACCGCATCTTCGACGAAGTGGGCGCCAGCTATAACGCCAGCACCAGTGAAGAGGTCACTGTCTACTACGCATCGATCCTTCCGGAATATCTGGAGAGGACGTTTGAGCTGCTGACCAGCATGATGCGTCCCAGCCTGCGGGAAGATGACTTCAACACCGAAAAGAAAGTGATCCTCGAAGAGATTGGCATGTACGATGACATGCCAGCGTTCAATGTCTACGAAATGACCATGGGGCAGCACTTCTCCGGACACCCGCTGGGGCAGAGTGTGCTGGGGTCACCCGCGAGCATCACCGCCCTCTCCGCGAAGCAGATGCAGGCATATCATCAGAACCGGTACGGAGCAGGGAATCTCGTCCTGGCAGCTGCGGGGAATCTCGACTGGGATTTTCTGGTCGCACTGGCCCGCAAGTATTGTGGCAGCTGGCAGACAGGAACCCCCGGACGCGTGTCCGAAGAGGCCAGACCGGCACCGTCCGAACTCTGGAAACATCGCGAGCAGATGCACCAGCAGCATGTGATGCAGATGGCGCCCGCGCCGTCCGCTCAGAGTGATCTTCGGCTTGCGGCCGAAATTGTCGGCACAATTGTCGGGGAAGATGGAGCAGGGCGGCTGTACTGGGAACTTGTCGAGACCGGATTGGCGGAGAGTGCCGACCTGGGGTTCAACGAGTTCGACGGCAGCGGCGCCTGGGTCACTTACTTGTGTTGCCAGCCGGAAGAGACGCTTCCCAATCTGCAGCGGATCGCTGCTATCTGTGAAGAATTCAATCGAAACGGCCCCACGAGTGACGAACTCGAACAGGCTCGCAATAAAGTCGCTTCACGTCTGGTGCTCGCCAGTGAACGTCCGATGGGGCGGCTGGCGAGCCTGGGAAACAACTGGCTTGCCCGTCAGGAATATCGCAGCGTGAGCGACGATCTTGAAGCAGTCAAAGCCCTCACCCTGGAAGATATCCGCATGCTGCTGGACAAGTACCCGTTGGGACACACCACCACAGTCGGGCTGGGACCGATGCAGGGGAGATGACATCCTGATGTGAAAGCGGAGTCGGGTTCATTCCTCCAATTTGACATCGAATGCATTCGTCCCATTTTCAACGGTGACCGTCAGTCCGCTGGTCTCCCCGTCCCGGTACTTCTTCGGAATATCTTTTCGATCAGCTGCGGGAGCGGGATTCATGTTGTCGATGGAGGGCGCAGCCTGCCCGGAGGGGACGAGCCACACCGAGTAGGTTCCGACCCGCAGGCCCCCTTCTCCGGTTTTGACTTCGTAGGTTCCGTCTGCTTTCAGCGGAGCAGAGGCGAGCTGCCCGAGCTTCCGGTCTTCGAATGTCACATTCGCGTCTGTCACCGGCGCGCCCTTGAAGGTGACTGTTCCACGGAGTTTTCCGACGACGGGACGTGGCTCGCCGGATCCGCAACCGACAAAGAATCCCATCGAGACCAGCAGGAGCAATGTGCATCCAGTTTTCATATCGATTGTTCCAGACAACTTTTCACTGAGGACCTGATTTCCGTCACAAAAGCGGCCGGAAACGGAGTTCGAAATCACGTCTCCGTACCGCTGTTCTCTTGCCATCACACGCTGGAGGCGGGGTTAGTACTCTCCGATGACATTCCCATCCGACTTGGCTGCGAGGTTCTTGACGAGCTGCAGGTCGGTCGAAGCGGAAAGGAAACGTGTGTGGCCATCCGCCAGCAGGACGAATGCTCCCCCGGTATGTGCTGAGATGATCGGGTTATTGGCCCCGGCAAAGTTCAGCCCAAGGGTCCCGTCAGCTGTTACGCTCGCGAGCGGTCGGTAGTTGATGGCGTATCGAACCGCCGACAGGTTGAAGGCTGCTCCTTGAGCGCCGGTGGCAGGCCAGTAGGTATTGTCGATGCCGGGGTAGTTCGGGCGCTGAGCTCCCAGCCATGCCCCGTATTTCGCGCCGCTTCTCAACACATCCTGTCCATCAGCAGAGAACTCGGACTGCTCACCGATAATCATGGTGTTTGAAGTGCCGTCCGTGATGTCCCGGAAATTGACTCGGCTTCCCGGATGCAGAATTCCCGAGCTGGAGTAAATCCCGAAACCGTTGGACGAGGTCAGCAGATCAGCATTCCCCATGATTCCCACATAGGCAGCGAGCGCGACGCCAGAGGGCGTTTGCAGGACTTCCCCACCGATATATCGACGAGGCAAAGGCGAGGAAGGACAGGACATATAGGGCGGGAAGACTCCATTCAAGGCAGCACTGTTTGACGGGTCGGTGCCAATAAGACCATAACCGTGATTGTAGGTCAGCTTGTTAAAAACAGGCGCCTGATCAATCAGTGGCAGCAGACCGATCCAGAACGAAAATCCGTAACGGTCAGACTGGCTCGGATCAAACTGGCCACAGGCAGCTCCGGGAGGAAACACCCGATGCAGATCGTGGTAGTTGTGGAGCGCCAGTCCTATCTGCTTGAGGTTATTGTTGCACTGGGATCGTCTAGCCGCCTCTCGGGCCTGTTGCACCGCTGGAAGCAGCAGGGCGATCAGCACTGCAATAATGGCAATGACCACCAGCAGTTCGATTAATGTGAATCCGGAACGTCTGCGAAAATGACCTAATGACATCTGAGCACCTTTAAACTTTCTTCGAGAAATTTCACCTTTGGCAGGTGATTGTTTGAACGCTCGCTCGTTGTAAACTCTGACTCGACTGCATCCGCTTGACCCGGCGGCTTTAGTATTCACCAATGACATTCCCGTCCGACCTGGCTGCGAGGTTCTTGACGAGCGGCAGGTCGGTCGACGCCGAAAGGAACCGTGTGTGACCATCTGCCAGCAGCACGAACGCTCCCCCGGTGTGGGCCGAGATGATGGGGTTGTTCGCTCCGGCAAAGTTCAGACCGTAGGCTCCATTTGCGGTGCTCGAGAGCGGTCGGTAGTTGATCGCATACCGGACCGCTGTCACGTTGAAACCTGCGCCCGGTGCACCGGTTGCGGGCCAGTAATTGTTGTCGATTCCGGGATAATTCGGACGCTGCGATCCCAGCCAGGCTCCATATTTCGCTCCGCTTCTCAAAACATCCTGCCCATCTGTCGAGAAATCGGACTGCTCGCCAATGATCATGGTGTTCGACGTACCATCGGTAACATCTTTGAAGTTCACGCGGCTTCCGGGATGCAGAATGCCGGAACTGGAGTAAATCCCGTAGTTGCTGCTGGTCGAAGTCAGCAGGTCGGAATTTCCCATGATCCCCACGTAAGCAGCCAGGGCGACGCCAGAGGTTGTTCGTGGAACTTCTCCACCGATATATCGACGAGGCAGAGGTGAGGACGGGCAGGACATATAGGGGGGGAAGACTCCGTTTAAGACATCGCTGTTCGTCACATCAGTGCCGATGAGACCATAGCTGGCACTGCTGGTGCTCAGCTTGTTAAAAACATTCGCCTGATCAATGAGAGGAAGCAGCCCAATCCAGAACGAGAATCCATATCGGTCAGGCTGACTCGGGTCGAACTGGCCGCACGCAGCACCGGGAGGAAACACCCGATGCAGATCGTGATAATTGTGAAGTGCCAGCCCCATCTGCTTGAGATTGTTGTTGCACTGGGAACGCCTGGCTGCCTCTCGGGCCTGTTGCACCGCCGGAAGGAGCAGGGCAATCAGCACTGCGGTGATGGCAATGACCACCAGCAGTTCAATTAACGTGAATCCGGAACTTCTGCGAGAATGAATCGATAACATGAGAACACCTTCGACGTTGAAAGACCTGAGTCAGTTGGCAGCGGAATGCTCAAAACCTGCCTGAAAGGGTTCGCAAAACAATAAACCTCTATTTTCCGGCGATGACCAGAACTCGTACCTGATCGAGATATTCAGGAGGCGACATTCCAAAGAAAAAGGACACTGCCTCTCCAGCCTCCGAAATCCGAACTTCGTCCGCACCCGCTTCGAGACCCCGGGAAGTTCGCTTTTCGTAAGTAGTTTCCGAAAGCCCGAACTGTTCGTCCGTCGCGTTCAACGCATCGGCACTGCTGATCGCTGCTCCAATTTTTCCAAAGAATTTGATCGTCCCGCGGGGCGAATAAATGGCCTGAACGGTCGGGTCATAGTGCACCAGATAGCTGCTGACAGTGGTGCCTGCGGGAATCACAGCTCTCCCGGTCACTCCCTCGACGGTCAGGTCCCGGTCCAGTTTCACGTTCTGGCGTTCCTGGATCACCAGCATGTGGTTGGGGGTGGGAGTCTCTTCACTCAGCAGGGACGCAGGAGGATCGACCAGCGTGCGCAGCTGTCCCGTCATAGATCGAATCGTTCCACGGGTCCGGTCAATGGGTTCAAACTGTTGTGGTTCGTAAATGGTCTCTTCCAGCAGGGATCTTGTCAGATTCAGGTGAGCGGACCGGCTGCTGGTCAGATCGACTTCCATGGTCGAAGCCCCCTGCGAATTGAGCAGGCTGGCAACAGCTCTTCCTCGACGGACTGCGACATCCGTTCCCCGGACTGGGTCATAACGCACACAGAATTCGGTTCCCTGGTCAACAACTTCGGCATCCGGCGTCCGGACTGTAAACCCTTCCCCTCCCGGAAGGACATAGGCTGCCAGTGTCCCACTCTTCAGGTGCACCACCTTGGAACTTTCGAGCTTCAATTCCACGGGACCAATCAGGTCCAGCAGTACATCCTCGAGCTGAAAACTGACAACCCCTTCCTTAACGGAGATTGTTTTTCCTTTCCGAATGATCTGTCCCAGTTCCATCTTCCGTTGGTTGCTCACAGCGTTGCTGGTCATGTGAGCAAGCCTGCCGACGGGTGTCGCGAAATCGGTGTTCCCCAAGAACATCCACCCGACAGCACTGCCGACCACCAGGACGGAGGCTGCAAGTGCCGTAATCAGCGCTCTTCGGCGATTCTTCTCTCGCCGTTCACACGCCTGGGTGAAGTCTCTTAAAACCGCCAGGACGGCCTCGCGATCGGTTTTCAGGTCCGCTTTGCTGAAGAGGTCTCCATGCAGATTGACCATCTCCACATAGGTCTGCAGGCACGCTGGATCGTCGAGGATCAGGCATTCGAGTCGTTCGACGCCAGCAGCATCGATCACACCATCGAACATGGCGTACGCGAGTCGGCGAACTTCAGCAAGGGAATCAGGACCGGAGGGCATAGGGGAATTCAAGCTGTCAAAGACGTCTTCAAAGGCAAAGGATTTCCATGAACAGCCAATGGGGCCGCTTAACCGTTCGCCTCGCGGCCGAGGCTGCGGTTAATGCACGCCACCAGCTGCTCCCGGACGCGGCGCAGACGCGTGTACACGGTCGCCACCGGAATCTTCTGAGCACTGGCGTAATCGACGAGCGTGGTGCGGTCATCGTAGCACTCCATGAGAAATCGCTGGTCTTTCGCTCGCAGCTTCTCCAGGCACTGATCCAGCAACTCCCGCCGCAGTTCGAAGAGCTCGCTCCCGGCAGACTGCACGAATGCAATCTTCGCCAGAGCGCGATCACTCATTCCATATCCGCGACGACGACGCTGATTGCGGACGAAAGTCTTCGCCAGATTGAAGGCGAAGCCGAATGCCCACTTCCGGAAGTTCCGGTCGGGATCGAATTCATCGAATTTCTGCCAGAGGAGGGCGCACACCTCCTGCATGACGTCATCCGCATCGGTTCGATTGCCCACGATCGACATGACGTAAACCAGGATGTCCCGCCGCGCATCGGCGAGCCGACGCAGAAACTCAGCTTCCCGCGAGGGGTCGCCGAGGTCGGACTCCAGGTTTTCGAGATCAAAATCGTTGAACATGGAACGTGGCAACTCATCCCGAACCGAAGCCCGCACTCATCAGCATCTATTGAATGTTGTCCGGTCGCCAGAAAAGTGATTCAAATATTTTTCAAAAAATGAGCTGCTCATGTGATTGAGGAGAACATGTTGCGTAACTGGTACAGGGAACCCGCGAATGCAATTCGCGAAAGACACTTGAATTCGGTGCGGCCCGTGGACATAATATCAAATTGAAACAAACGTTTGATTTAAATAGGTGTTTCTGAACCGCGTATGGACGACACTCGCCAACGACTGCTCAACGTTGCAGGACAAGTCTTTGCACAGAAAGGCTTTGAGGCGACGACTGTCCGCGAAATCTGCAGCGGAGCGGAAGCAAACATTGCCGCTGTCAACTACTACTTTGGCGATAAGGAACGGCTCTATATTGAGGCTGTCCGTATCGCAGCCTGTCGGCAGGGAGACCCTCCCCAGTTTGACTGGACCGACGACACCTCTCCCGAGGAAAAACTGAAGCAGTTTCTCCAGCACCTGCTCCCGATGGTCCTGGATGATGATCGCCCTGACTGGCAGATTGAACTGATGATGCGGGAGATGGCTCATCCGTCCCAGGCCTGCGTGGAACTGGTTCGCAGCTACATCGGTCCGATGTTCTCTCAGTTGATCAGCATTGTCAGCGAATTCCTGCCTGCCGACACTTCGCAGATGCAGAAACATCTGCAGGCGTTCAGTATCGTGGCTCAATGTCTCCTTTACAGGTATCACCGTCCGGTTGGCCGACTGCTGATCGGGGAAGATGAGTATCAGAAACTCTTTGATCTCGAACTGCTCACAAAGCAGATCCTGACTTTCAGTCTCGGGGGGCTTCGTTCCATCGTGGACGGCCAGGAGCACCAGTCATGAAATGGCTTGCCTGGAAAATGCTGACCGGAGACGCAACCAAGTATCTGGGAATCGTCTTTGGGGTCGCGTTCGGGTCTCTCCTGATTGCCCAGCAGGCGTCCATCTTTGTCGGACTGATGCGGCGGACGTCGAGTCAGATTCTCGATGTGACCGAAGCTGACGTCTGGGTGATGGACAAGGCCCAGCAGAATATCGACGAGATCCGTCCGATGCCCGAGACCCGCCTGCATCAGGTGCGTGGCGTGTCCGGTGTCCAGTGGGCGGTCCGCCTGTATAAGGGGCTCGTCCGTTGTCGGACGACAGACGGGAACTTTCGACAATCCATTCTGATCGGCGTGGATGACACCTCTCTTGTCGGTGCTCCTCGGAACATTCTGCAGGGGAACGTGGCCGATCTGCGTCGACCGGACGGAGTGATCATTGATGCTGCCGGGTTTCGACAGCTCTTCCCGGGGCAGCCGATGCAGATTGGGGGGACGCTGGATATGAATGATCGCCGGGCTGTGGTGGTCGGCATCTGCGACGTCACTCCGCCGTTCCAGACTTTCCCGGTGATCTACACCCGCTACAGCCAGGCAACCCTTTTTACCCCTGCAGAAAGAAACACTCTCTCCTTCGTGCTGGCAAAATCGAAACCCGGTGTCGACGTCCGGAATCTCTGCAGCCGGATTGAACAGGCCACCGGCCTCAAAGCGATGTCCTGGGACGACTTCTTCTGGTTCAACACCGACTATTACCTGACTCATACAGGAATTCCGGTGAACTTTGGAATCACCGTCGCTTTGGGATTCATCGTCGGGGCAGCGATTGCCGGTCAAACGTTCTACCTGTTCACGCTCGAGAACCTGAAGCAGTTCGGCAGCCTCAAAGCCATGGGGGTCGACAACCTGCACCTGATTGGAATGATTCTGTTTCAAGCGGCAGTCGTCGGCATCATGGGATTCGGAATCGGAATCGGTCTTGCGGCCACCTTCTTCGAAGTCATGGAGTTCAGTAAACAGGCCGACCTGCGGGGGATGTACGTCCCCTGGCAGATCATCGCGATTACCGGGACAGCTGTGACCATCATCGTCTCGATTGCCAGTTTGCTCAGCCTGCGAAAGGTTCTTGTGCTGGAACCAGCGATGGTGTTCAAATGACCGCGATCAGGACGATTACACATCCGGGAACCGTCGAGCCTGCCGCCCACAGCCCCGACGACTATGCTGTCATCTGCCGCGATGTCACCAAGGAATACGGCAAGGGAGACGCTCGGGTCCGGGCTCTCTCCGGAATCAACCTGGAGATCAACTACGGCTGTATGACACTGCTCGTGGGGCCGAGCGGGTGTGGCAAGACAACACTCATTTCCATCATGGCCGGGCTGCTGGACCCGACCGATGGCGATGTCGTTCTCCTCGGGAAACATCGGCGCGAGCTGAAGGGGCGTCAGCTGGTGAAGTTTCGTGCGCAGAATATCGGCTTCGTTTTTCAGCAGTACAACCTGCTTCCGTCACTGACAGCTGCCGAGAACGTCGCTGTCCCATTGATCATCCGTGGTCACCGTCGCAAACTGGCGATTGCGAAGGGGGCCGAAATGCTGGACGCGGTCGGACTGGGAGACAAGGTCGGAAGCTATTCCGCACAACTCTCCGGTGGACAGCAACAACGTGTCGCAATTGCCCGCGCTCTCGTCAATGATCCCCGCCTGCTCGTCTGTGACGAACCGACCGCTGCCCTCGATGCCCGCTCGGGACGAAACGTCATGGAACTCTTGAAGAAGACCACCGTTCACCCGGACCGGGCAGTCATCGTGGTGACACACGATAACCGGGTCTTCGATTTCGGTGACCGCATCGTCGCCATGAGCGATGGCAAGATTGAGAGTATTCAGGGTGGTGGATAGGAATTAGGAATTAGGAGTTAGGAGTTAGGAGTTAGGAAACCATCAACCATCAACCATCAACCATCAACCATCAACCTTAAACCTTAAACCTTAAACCTTAAACCGCCAAATGCTCCGTAACTTTCTGCTCCCGTTGATCGCCATCGGAATGATCTTCTTCGCAACGAGTCATGTGATGACACGTCAGAAGCAGATCGAGCAATCCTCGCCCCCGTATGCCCCTCCTGCATCCATCAGCAAGGACAGCGTCGCTGGAGCGGGAATCGTCGAACCTCGCACGGAAAATATCCTCATCGGATCTCACCTTTCCGGCATCGTCGACAAAGTCTTCGTTCGAGTTGGGCAGAAGATTCAACCGGGTGATCCTCTGTTTCAGTTGGATGTTCGCCAGATTGAATCCGACATTGAGGTGAAACTGGCCGAACTTGAAGCAGCTCAGGCAGAGGCTACCCGACTCGACCAGATGCCCCGCCCGGAAGATGTCCCACCTGTCGTCGCCCAGCGAAAACAGGCAGAAGCACTCGTTTCCGAAATGCAGGATGTCTTTGAACGGCAGGAGAAGCTGCGGGGCACCGGTGCTTCCACCGATGAGCAGGTGGTCAGCAGTCGTTTCAAACTCGCCAGCGCTCAGGCGACGCTCGAGCAGAAGAAGGCTGAAGAAGAGCGAGTTCGAGCAGGTGCCTGGGAAGCTGAAAAATTGGTCGCACGGGCAAAAGCACTGGGAGCGCAGCGGCAGGTCGAGCAGCTTCGCACCGAGATGGCCCGCAGCACCATGCTGGCGCCACGTGTCAACGTCGCCGGGATTGAATCGCAGGAATTTGAAGTCCTGCAGGTCAACATCCGGCCAGGAGAGTACGTCGCTGCTGCTTCAGGGACTGCGTTCATCGTGCTGGGAGATACCAGTCGAAAACATGTCCGGGTCGACATCGATGAACACGATATCCCTCGTTTCAATCGGTCAGCACCGGCTGAAGGGATCGTCCGTGGCGAAACCGCGTATCGCTATGGATTGGAGTTCGTCCGCGTCGAGCCCTATGTGGTTCCCAAGCGTTCGTTGACTGGCGATAACCGCGAACGGGTCGACACACGTGTGCTTCAGGTTCTTTACGTCATCACTGAAGAACCGGCGGAACACCCGGTTTATGTCGGCCAGCAGATGGATGTCTTTATCGACCTCACTCCTCCGGAAACGCCCGCGGATCAGGCTGTCTCCAAGTAACCTCGCAGGTGAGTGCGGTGACGGCAGCCGCCTCATGGCTTCGTCTCGGGACACTCAGCCAATTCGATGTCAGGTCAAGTTTCGGCTTCGACTCGGCAGTTGCGGCGGGACGAGGACGCACGCCAGAAGAACCGTTGCCCCGAACAGGGAATACGCTACGGTGAAGAACTCATGCGGCAGGTCGAAAAACAGAATTCGGTGCAGCCAGGTGGCGACGAAGCTTTGGCCGTAATGTTCCTGGCCCGCCATCTCTCGCAAAGAGTTTTCCCAGATCGTCAGCGGACAGGGAATCTGCAGCCAGGCCTCTGTGACAACAATTGCAATCGCGGCCAGGTGTGCGAATCGGAACCAGGGATTTCTCACCCACTTCCACCGCAGCAATCCGCCGATCACAATGAGCAGCAAACCGAACACGACGAACGATACATAGCTGACGTGCAGCACCAGCACCGTGTCCGCTGCAAGCTTCAACCCCCAGTGTTGCATATCCGTCTCCGGAATCGAGTGCGGTCTTTGAGAGTCTCTCTGGTAGTGTGATTCTCCTCCGCGAAACTTTATTCCAGGATTCCCGAACTTCCTGGGGATCTGACTGACGCAGTGTTCCGTGCAATCGCGAGCGTTGCGGTAGCCCCTGTCTCGGGGGAATGTGGCGGCGATTCAGGGAGAGTTGTCGTTCGAAAGCTGTGTTTATCGCCGCCGGAACGCCACACTTTTGTAAGATTCGCTCTAGAATCATCACGGCGAGCCAGATCCGTGTTCTGTCTTTATTGACTGCAGGGGAATGCCGTACTGATTCGTTGCAAGACAGCCCAAGGGGAAGGAAATTCTCGCTAAACTTCGATATAAAGTGTTGTAATGCTCTGAGATCAGAATCGGAAAGAACCAAATGAATCGGTTTCTGCGACTCTTCTCGCTCGGATTATTCTGCATGGCTGTTGCCTGCGTCGGAACCTTCGCGTTGCTGAAAAGCGAAGACTATTTCAAGTCTCGCAAACAGCAGGTTCGCGGCGTCAATCCGATTCAGCGGACCCCCGAACAGATCGAGGCGGAACGGATCGCGAGAACCCGTTTTCAGGAACTGCAACTTCCAGCGAACCCGTTTGTTTCGACTCGAACAATCTTGATCGGTGGTCCCGACCATGGAATGGCAGGCCAGCTGATCAACGAAGCATTTCTGATTGCGGCACGTGAGGACTTCTCGCTTCCGACTCGCGACGATTATCTGCGAGAGACAGGTGATCCGCGTTTCGATGTTGCTTTTGAACCAAAATTCACATTGATTCAACCCCGGCCGGCGGATGCTCGTCATAAATACTTCATCGACTTGCGGGAAAATTTCAGCCCGAAGGGAAAGTCCATCCGGCTTGTGGACGAGCCGATTGGGGATGAACTGATCATCGATATCGCAATTCGTGAAGCAGAGAAACTGACGACTGAAGATTATCCTCGCCTGCTGGAACAGATTGGTTTTCAGAAGCCACACTCGACGACAGAAGGGACGTCTGCCGTCGATGATATTCTGCTGGCGACGCCTCCGCTGGACCTGGTTTTGAATTTCGTCAATCTGAGACGGTTGCATTCGGCGCTCAGGTTAAACCCTCAGTCTCCACAGATTCTCGCTACTCTCAGCGAGCACTATTCTATCCTGGGGAGTCTCTGCGACCTTCACTGGGGCCAGGCTGGAAAGATTTTCAAAATACGTGGCCTGCTGTATGCGCGGCGCGGGCTGCAGGTGAATCCGGACAATCCTCGACTGCAGTGGTCTCTGGCTTTGTCTCAGGCACTCATCGGTCTGGAGTACAGGAACGTCCCTGTCCTGGAACTCGCCCGACAGGCAGGAGAAGAGGCAGCCCCTCCCTGGGGACCAGCATTAGAGGCGTTCGCCACCTGGAATGAAACCAGGTTGCAGGAACTTGCTGACAGCAACTCCGAACTCGCCAGATATTTTCGAGTGCTGTCCATTGAGATGTGTGGAACCGGATCCCAGCTCCTGCCGGCCGTCACAGCTTTAATGCAGGATGAGTCGGAATGCTACAGGGCCTCCGTCAGTTTGGCCCATACAGGAGATCTTGGAATCCGCCGATCGGTCGAGCACACACAACTCGAACAGTTTCTCAGCTCATTCCCTGAGAGTCTGCAAAAGATCGAAGGGCTTTCTTCCAGTCTCGTCGAGTTGGCTCAGGCGACAGCGAACGCTGAGGACTTCGAGGATCAGATCAACGCCACTGCTCAGCTGATCACGGCATTAAAAGATGCGTCCCTGACCGATGATCGCACCGAGCCTTCGCTGGGGGTGCTCGCGGCGCTGGCGGAGGATCTTCACATGATCTTCGCGGTTCAGATCCTGAACACATTGAAGTTTCATCTTGGTGTCGACTGCAACGACCGCGTTTCGGAGTTTAAAACGTTACTCGCACACCATCCGGCTAAAGTCGTTCTAGACGCTTACCGGGATGAGTACGAGATCGCGGAAGCGGCTGGAAAAGAAGCAACGGCGCCTGTACTCCGTCTTCAGTCAAGTTATTTCTGCTGGTCTCAGACCCATCGAATTCCCAGCAAAAACGGGTACTACAGTGCCATGGTGGGAATGCGACTTGATGGAACGACCGACACGATCACCCCTGAATTGCTGCGGTCTCTGAATGCCAGCGGGGTTCGCGAGGGGCGAGAAGCACACTTGAAGCGATTGAGACGAGTCAGTCCCGATTGCCCGCAAACGAGAGCCTATCTGATCTCGATGCACTGGGACGAAGCCGCTCCGCATATTGAAGAATGGTTAAAAGACAGCTCCAACCCCAACATCTACAACGCCCTCGGCGCGCACTACAACAAGACCTCACTGCTGAATGATGCAGACTTTCCGCTTGCGGAGAAGTACTACAAGCGCTTCCTGGAGCTCGATCCGTCTTTTGTTGCGTATTCAAACCTCGCTTATCTTTATCGAAACCATGGAGATCACGAACGATATCGTCAAATGCTGAAGGAATCGCTTTCGCTTCCGAGTTTCGGACTCCAGACGGCGAAGGTGCACGAGCAACTGGCGAAGTCGCTGATGAAGGAAGGTCGCTACGTCGAAGCCCGCCCGCATGCCATGGCTGCCGCGGACTCCTATTCGGGCTGGGGTCTGGATTGCGCCAACCAGTGTCTGGAAGGCTTGGGCGAATGGGAGCTCGCGGAAGAAATGATTCGAAATGCCGCCCATCGTTATGAGACGTGGTATGACTGGTATTACTGGTGCCGCCGTACCGGACACGGAGACCTCGAGGCTGCCCGTGAATTTGCGCTCAGCAACATCGCACAGTGGTCCATAGAACAACGAGAAAAGAACTGGAGCGCTGTTGCGTTTTACTTCCTCGAAGGAGAGCTCGATGAGGCGGCCAGTATCCTGCATAAAATGTCGGCGGCCTACCCATCGAGTGATGCAGTCCCTTCTTATCTGACACACATTCTCGTGGCGCAAGGGAAATTCGAGGAGGCTCGTGAGCTGTGGGTTAAGGACTTTGATATCTCTTCGAATCGTATTTTCTTTCAAGCATGGTTTCGCACGAGAGAGAATGCAGGAAACGTTGACCCCGCCACCCTCGAATTTGCGGAATGGCTCTGGCCTCTGAATTCCGCACAGTCTGGAATCCAGATGCACATTGGCCGCATGCTGCACGCTGCTGGCAGAACCGAAGAGGCAATCCCGTGGCTTCAGAAGGCAGAATCGGCTCTTGAAGGGAACATCGTTGACCGGACGTTCGCGGGTGCGTTACTCCGAGAGCTGAATGTGCCTGTCACGACGACCCAGGTCAATACATTCGATCAACGTTATCCCGGAGCGAGAAGTCGGTTCGCCCGTTTCCAGCTGGCGAGAGAGAACGCCGGCCCTGAGATCGAACACGAGTATTTGAAGAAGGTGTTCGAGCAGGCGCAGGATTGGACCGGCGGCAAGTTCTGGGCTGCCCACTGGGCACTGAAAAAATCCGATTTCGACACAGCAGAACCATTGATCGAGGAAATTCTCAAACAGTGTCCGGATGAGCTTCACATGCGGGTCTACCGCGCCAGAATTCATGAGTACCGCGGCAGATTCCAGGAAGCGAAAGCTGAATATGAAAAGCTCCTGGAGCTCTATCCGGATTTCGATCTGCCTGAGAATAACCTCGCCTGGATCCTGGCTGCCTCACCTGATGACCAACTGCGGGATGGAGCCATGGCATTGAAGCTGGCGGATCAGATCAGCTTCGACGCTTCATATCGCCGTGCCATTGTCACGCTGCTCCGGTCGGCAGCGCATGCCGAAAATGGCGACTTCGAACGCGCGATTCAGATGCTCGAGGAGGCACAGCGGGAAAAGTGGCTCGATGCATACAGCCCAGACCCGTTTCTCAAGAGCTATCGCGACAAACAGCCGTACCGCGAGATTCCGAAGAACACGCTGCCGCAAAACCTTCCAATCTCCGGGTAAGTCGTTCCTCTCCCGTTGGTCTGCGTAACAAAGCACTCGCACCGCCCAGGACGTCCGTCCCAACTCTGACATTGAAAATAGTACCGGCAGCTCCGCTGTAGGAACCGGGTGAATCTGAGGGCCCCGGCGATTCCGGTCCGCACAGCGGACCCTACCGGGAGACCCGAAGCCATTCATGTCGACCGCCGTGCCACTCTTTGATTTCGGTCCGAACAGCGGACCCTACTGAGAGGGCGCTTCTGTAACTGTTACAAAGTTCGTGGCGGGGCTTTGAAAATTGCTCCAAGCGTTATTGACCGTTTTTGGGCAAACGGGAAGAATCCCGCCACCTCGACGACGCCTCCCCGGTGTCGCTCAAAAGTAAACGTAAGTGGCTGGGAAACATGTGTTTGCTGCAATGGCAGGCACGGCCGTCCGGCTGGTTTTTCCCGCTGTGAACCTTGTCATGGAAGACGCAGTCTGAGCAATTCAGGCTGTGGGGCAGGACGCCCCTTTTTCCTCATGTTTGAACCCCTTCGAAAACCTGGACTCGTGAGCATCCGCGGGCTGATCCCTTCAGCCAGTTTTGTGGGATGTGCGGACATCAGCGTTTCCGCTGTGACCGAATATTCACAGGACTGCACGCCAGGTTGTTTGTTTGCTGCTCTGCCGGGCACTCGCACACACGGTAGAGAGCATGTGAAGCAAGCCCTCCAAGGCGGGGCCGCGGCGATTCTCACTGATCGTCCCCTCGCTGCAATTGCACTTCCCCAATGCATCGTCCCTGATGCACGTCAGGTCTATGGTCGTCTTTGCCACGGGCTATACGCCTTCCCCTCCCAGCGACTGGGAGTAGCGGGGGTTACGGGCACCAACGGCAAAACGACCACGACCTGGATTTTGAGGTCCCTTCTCGAATCTGCCTCATATCCGACCGGCGTCATCGGGACGATTGAATACAACGACGGTTTCCAGTCGCAGCCAGCCACCCTCACCACTCCGGATGCTCTGAGTCTGGCCCGGACATTGGCAGCGATGCGAGACCGGCACACGACACATGCAGCGATTGAACTCTCGAGCCACGCCCTGAAGCAGGGACGAGGTTCAGGGTTGTCGCTGGATGTGGGGATCGTGACGAACATTACTCACGATCATCAGGATTATCACGAGAACTTTCACGACTACATCCAGTCCAAAGCGCTCATTGCATCCCAGATCAAACCGGGAGGACTCCTGGTTCTGAATGCGGACGATCCTCACTTTAACAGTATCATCGAACGGCTGGACCGCGATGTTCGGGTCAGCACTTTCGGCATTGATTCAGAAGCAGAAGTGAGCGCATCACACGTCCAGCTCACCGCTCGCGGGTCACGATTCCGTCTGCACTTCGGTGCCGAAGAAATTGAATGCGTCACGCATCTGGTTGGAAAACATAATGTCAGCAACTGTCTGGCAGCTGCCAGTGCCGGATTTCACTTCGGCCTGACGGCGCGACAGGTGGCTGAAGGGATCGAAACGTTCCAGTCGGTTCCCGGCCGTCTGGAGAAGATTGAATGCGGTCAGAATTTTCAGGTGTATGTCGATTTTGCACACACCGATGATGCGCTGCGCAGAATCCTCAGCAGCGTTCGAGCGGTGACCCGAGGCCGAATCATTCTCGTCTTCGGAGCAGGTGGAGATCGGGATCGCACCAAGCGGCCGCTCATGGCTCAGGCAGCGACACTGGCTGATGAAGTGATTCTCACCAGCGACAATCCTCGCACAGAAGATCCAGGTCAGATCATTGAAGAAATCCAGTCGGGCTTTCGTGGCACCGGCATGGAGCCCAGCGTTCAGATCGATCGTCGGGAGGCGATCCGGGACGCCATTCACCGGGCACGATCCGGAGATACCGTGATCGTTGCCGGGAAGGGACATGAAAAGTTTCAGATTCTTGGAGATCAGCGCATCCCCTTTGATGATGTCGCGGTTTGCCGGGAGGCTTTGACGGCGCTCGTGCATGAACTTCGCGGCATGCATTCCGTTCCAGCCAGTTTTCGAGTTTAGGAGTTTTTTTCGAAGCCATTTCCATTGGTGAACCGGCGGCGGCCCCTCCGGATCAGGCGGATGCATCGACACTCGGGCAGTGTCAGCCGTCTGATCACCTGGCCTGGAAGACGACATATGCAGGCGATTTCTTTTCAAGAACTGATTGCAATTACCGGAGCGATCCCGGTGGCGATCGGGGACTTGGAACATCGCGTGACTCGGATTGAAATCGATTCACGAAAGATTCAGGCTGGCGATCTGTTCTGGGCTCTCGAAGGAGATCGCCAGGATGGACATAAATTCGTCAAGCAAGCTTTGGGAAGCGGAGCTGTTGCGGCGGTCGTGGAAGCCGGCAAGTCGCAGAAGATCGAAGGCCCGCATCTGGCTGTCGAAGATTCCATCTTCGCACTCTGGCAGGTGGCTCACTGGTATCGTCGCCAGTCCGAAGCCCTGGTGATTGGTGTCACCGGAAGTGTGGGGAAGACCACCACGCGACGGATGATCGCCTCGGTCCTTGGCTCACGATTCACCGGCATCGAAAGCCCGCTGAACTTCAATAACAAGTTTGGCGTTCCGCTGAGCCTGCTGCAGATCGAGCCTCATCACGAGTTCGCCGTCATTGAGCTGGGGGCGTCCCGTGTTGGAGAGATCGACGCGCTTTCCACCGTCGCTGAACCGGAAGTGGGAGTCATCACTGCCATCGGTCCCGCTCATCTGGATGAGTTCGGGACGCTGGAAGCCATTGTAAAAACCAAAGGGGAACTGCTGGAATCACTGCCCCCGTCGGGCTTCGCCGTGCTGAACGGAGATGATCGACAGATTCGACTCATGGCAGCCCGAGCCACCTGTCCTGTCCTCTTTGTCGGCGAGCGGGAACAGAATGACGTTCGCGCGGTCGACGTGCAGCATCGAAATGAGATGTTGCTGTTCGCTGTGGACGGAACTCCCTTTGAACTGACAGCGACGGGGCGTCATCACCTCACGTCAGCCCTGATTGCGATTGCGATCGGCAAGCACCTCGACATGACCGGGGATGAAATTGCTGCCGGATTGCGAAACTTCCGTGCTGCTCCCGGGCGCTGCGAAACGACTCAGATTGGCGGCTGGACCGTCATTGACGACACCTACAATGCCAGCCCTCTGTCGATGTCGGCAGCCTGTCACATTCTGCGGGACTGGGAGTCGACCGGCAAACGGATTCTTGTCACCGGCGATATGCTCGCTTTGGGCGAATGGAGTCAGGATTTCCATCGTCTCTTCGGCGAAGAGGCATCTCGTTCCAAGTTGAACCGACTGATTGCGGTCGGTTCGCAGGCGGCCGTGGTGGCGGGAAGTGCCCGTAAGCATGGCATGGATGCAGGCTGTCTGGGAGTGGCCAAAGACCATGACCTGGCGCTGATGCTTCTGGACTGCTGGCTTGAGCCCGGAGACGTCGTGCTGGTGAAGGGCTCCCGCGGGATGAAGATGGAAGTGATCGTCCACGGCCTGCACCGCCTGGCCAGCCAGCGCAGCCAGAACACCACCGATGAACGCAAGGCAGCGTGAAGTCATCAGTAGATAGCGGTCAGCAGACAGCAGATAGTCGCTCCCAATTCCTATCCACCACCCACTACCCACTATCCACTCCTCCCCCCAATGATCCCCTGGCTACTGCAGCACATGCTTCCCCTCGCGGAGCAAATGGAACAACATGCTGCGGGGGACTCGCGGGTCTACCTGACAGCTCGAACCGCCCTGGCTGCGGTCACTTCATTTCTGATTGCCATCATCATCGGTCCCCCCTCGATCCGCTGGCTGCGGGCACACTGCGGGGAACGCATTGACAGTGCTTCGGAGACGTTGAATCGTCTGCATGCAAGCAAGCAGAGCACCCCCACCATGGGCGGGCTCTTCATCATGGCATCGCTGCTGCTGACGACCCTGATCTGGGGCGACCTCTCCAGCGCTTACGTGCAGATCGCACTCTTTATTACCGTGACGTTCACAGCCCTGGGAGCTGTCGACGACTGGATCAAGCTCAGCACGACGAAGCGGGGACTCAAGGCGCGGCAGAAGCTGGCGGTTCAGTTCGTATTGGGAATCATCGCAGCCATCTGGCTGTACTTCGAACAGAAAGACAAACCGCACGGACTGGAACTGGTCTGGCCGATCGGAACTCACGGCCTCTGGCTCGGTCTGGGACTGATTCCCTGGGCTGCGTTTGTGATTGTGGGAACATCGAATGGGGTCAACCTCACGGACGGCCTGGACGGACTGGCGACGGGATGTGCTGTCTTCACAGGGACAGCGTTCGTCGCGTTGACGTACTTGGCAGGGCACTATGGGCTCGCCAACTATCTGAGCATTCCGTTTATGCCCGGGTGTGGTGAACTGAGTATCGTGGTCGGCGGTCTGGTCGGGGCGATGCTGGGGTTCCTCTGGTTCAACTGTTATCCCGCACAGGTCTTCATGGGGGACACGGGGTCTCTTCCGATTGGGGCCTTGCTGGCTCTCGCTGCACTGGTCACACGTCAGGAAGTGCTGCTGGTGATCATCGGCGGAATCTTCGTGATTGAGACACTCAGCGTGATCATGCAGGTCAGTTGCTACCGCCTGACCGGCAAGCGGATCATCGCCTGCAGTCCGCTGCACAATCACTTTGTGTTCCGCGGTGTGCATGAAATCAAGATCGTGACCCGTTTCTGGATCGGCTCTGCCTTGCTGGCCATTCTGGGGATGGTGAGTTTGAAGATTCAGTAAAGATAGTGGGTAGTGGGCAGGGATTAGGAATTAGGAATCAGGTGCGAGTGGGTCTATGGAGAAAAGTTTTCATTGCACTTACTTAGCTGCCGGACTTCTGGTTCTTGGCGCCGCATCGGCTTGCACGAGCCTTTCCAAAACTGCTTACCAGACGCACGGCGGAATCAAGTACACGCTGCACGAAGACACCCGGTTCAGTCGTGTCGAAAAGGGGAAGAACGGCAGCCTGATGTATGATTCTCCCGAACTGACGATGAGCTGTGAAAACGGCAGACTCGTGGTGAATGGAGTCCACGTCGGGAATGTGAACCCCGGCGATCATGTGGAAGTCACAGACACCCAGATGGTGCTCGTCAACGGCCAGCCACGCGGAGACATGACGACCGGTTCAGAGCTGAATCGACAGCGGATCAAGCAAAGCAAGCTGGAAGCAGCCGCACGCTAGATCGCGCGGTGTTGCTGAGGCAGCTTACCGGGAATATCGAAAAATCGCTTCCAGCGGAAAATGATCCGAGGGGAGGCGACCCTCTTGAGTGACACGGTTGATGCTGATGCTCTCCACCTGCAGCGGTGCCGTCATCCCGATCCAGTCGATCCGTTCTCCCGAGCTGTTTTCCGGTTTGAAGCCGTTATAGGTCCCTTCGATGCTGGTTCGATCCGGATGGGCAACGCGGTAAGCGTCCATCAGGAGAGTTCTGCCGTCGTGCTGCGCGAATAAAGTCTTGTAAGGCGTGCTTCCCTCTCCGGTATTGAAATCTCCGGTGATCACAACCGCTGAATTCATTTCAAGTGCGGCAACACGGTCGTGCAGCAGGCGGGCCGCTTCTGCCCGTGAGACTTCTCCGCGATGGTCGAAATGCGTGTTGAAGAACCAGACAACAGGTTTCTCCGGATGTCGATTATCCTGCAGTTTGAGCCAGGTGGCCATGCGAGGAAGTGAGCTGTCCCAGCTTTTGCTTCCGGGAACTTCTGGGGTCTCGCTGAGCCAGAAGTGTCCTCCATCCAGCTTCGTGAAGCGTTCGGTGCGATAGAAGACCGCCATTGTCTCCCCTTGCTGCTTTCCGTCCGTCCTTCCGGCGGCAAACGGTGTATAGCCAGCCAGTTCCGAGGCGAGATCATCCTTCTGAAACATCTCCGTTTCCTGAGTCCCGAGGAGATCGGGATCGAACTTCCGGATGGTCTCCACGACGAGCTGCTTGCGGTGCTTCCAGCTATTTTCTCCGTCCCGGGCTGATCCGAACCGAATATTGAAACTCATGACCTTGAGTGTCTCAACCGGTTCCGCAGCGAGGAGTTCAGAGCGGGTGAGGTGCAGAACCAGCATCGTTACCAGCAGGGAGCGAAAGACAGTTTTGGGCATCGGACAAGTTCCTCAGTCCAGGAGCATGCGAAGGTTGCAAGAGTGAGTGTGCTGGTTTGACGACTGGAAGGCCAGTACTGCAGCCTCCGCAGCGATCAAATCGTCTGTCTGCCGGTCGGCGACCGCAGGCCTCTAATGAATGCGGCCTGGAATTTCCAGAGTGGTTTCAAGTTCGGGACTGGGACGACCTTCTGGAAATCGACAACGGACTGTTTTTGTATGGTTGGAGTAATTTCTTGCAATTTCATAATTTATGAAATCCGAAGCAAATTTTGTGAAACGATATTTTCCGTTCAGGTAGATGACGATACGATTACAAATGTGACACCCGGCCTGCCGGGGACGTGAAAGTTGTGCATTTCTCAGGAGTCGTCAAGGATGTCCGTCGTGCCGATCACCCAACTGATCTCGAGAGTCGGGCTCTGCCTGGTTTTCGTATTCAGTCTGATGGTCGCTCCGAGCAATCGCACTGCGGAGATTCTCGCGGAGGACGCCGGCCATGAGAGGGGCGCAGAAGTCTGCCTTGGTGTCGCGGGGGTCATTGGTCGCCAGCGTTCGATTATTCTCAATGAAAATCTGCGTTCAGGCCAATTCCTTCGCAAAGGTTCTCCCACTCGTCTGAGATGTGCACCGCATCTGGTGATTTTCTCTGGCCACGTTGATTCTGGCCATCGACTCGAAAACGGCTGTCTTGCTCCGATGCGAACTTAGCGTTTGCTCCAGCCCTTCTGATTTCTGAATTCTGTGTTGGATGTGATGTGAATGTGTCTCGCAGGCCTTGCGAGGAGTTTTGCACCGTGCGTTCAACAATCCTGCCCCGGCGATAGACGGACCGGGGATTCTGTGGACACTCTTCTTTTCAGTTGAGGAATCGATCGATGTTGCAGTTGGTTAAAGGTGTGCACCATTTTCAGCGGGAAGTCTTTCGCGATCACCGACAGTTGTTTGAAAACCTCGCCGAGGGCCAATCTCCCTCCGCGCTTTTCATTACCTGTTCAGACTCGCGAATCTGTCCGCAACTGATGACGCAGAGCAAGCCCGGGGAGCTGTTCATTCTGCGCGTGGCTGGAAACATTGTCCCCTGTTATGGCGCTGTGGCCGGAGGCGAAGCCGCCACGATTGAATATGCCGTCTCTGTTCTTGGGGTTCGCGACATCATCGTGTGCGGCCACTCGTTTTGCGGTGCGATGAGTGCCCTGGTCGACGGCACAAATCTCGACAACCTTCCCTCCATCAAATCCTACCTGCAGCACGCGGAAGCAACGCGGCGGATCATGATGGAGAACTACAAGGATGTGGAGGATCCCTCAACTCGACTGACTCTCACCATCAAAGAAAATGTGCTCGTGCAGTTAGAGAATCTGCGCACACACCCCAGTGTGGCTGCTGCAATTTCCCGCGGGCAATTGTCGCTTCATGGTTGGGTCTACCAGTTTGAGTCCGGGGTTGTGAAATCTTATGTCCCGGAACTGGACCAGTTCGTGCCGGTTGGTGACGCCCGTCCGGAACTGGTCAGCGACCAGCGCAGGCCTCAGCGAGTGCTGTCGATCTAAAGCGGTTCCGCAACAGGTGGATCACATTGCAGGCGATGACGCAGAGCTTTCGTTCAACGAGAGCTCCGCGTTGCCGGTGCATGATGCACATACTGATCGAGTTCGCAATGACATCGAGTGTTTCTGACTGAAATCGCCCGAGCGTCTTCCCGCACGCGGTGCAGGAGTGAGCTGCTCGCGCAAGGCGTGTGCGACAAATCAAATCCTCCTGCGACCCCAAGGTTGTAGTGACGGACTTCATGGAGAAGAGAAATGCAGGACGACCAGCAAAAACGGGGTCTGTCGCCAAAGATGTCGCAGACCTGGCAGCAGGATTTTCTGGCTTCAATCGTTGTTTTCCTGGTGGCATTGCCACTGTGTATGGGGATTGCCATCGCATCCGGAGCTCCCGCCAGTGCTGGACTGATGGGAGGAATTATCGGCGGTCTTGTCGTCGGGGCTCTTTCAGGCTGCCCACTGCAGGTGAGCGGCCCTGCTGCCGGCCTGACGACTGTGATGTTCGACGCCATTCATCGACACGGCCTGGATAAGCTCGGCCTGATCGTCATGATCGCCGGGATCATTCAGCTTGTCGGAGGCTGGCTGCGGGTCGGGCAATGGTTTCGAGCCGTTTCGCCTGCTGTGATTCGCGGAATGCTGGGAGGGATTGGTGTTCTCATCCTGGCCAGTCAGTTCCATGTGATGCTGGACGACGTCCCGCACGGAAGCGGAATTCGTGACTTGATTACCATTCCGCAGGCGATCCAGAAAGCCGCGCACATCCCGCAACTGTCCAGTCGCGACCTGCGACACGATTCGCGAATGGTGCTGCAGGATCTGGGGGAGTTGCATCGCCAGCAGGTCAATCTGAACGAGCAGGTGGCTGAAGAGGTTCCGCACCACCTGAATCGTCCGGAAGAGAAGACCGGGATTCTGGTGCAGTTTGTTCCTGAGCAGGAGGAGATTCGCGCCGGTCTGGAAGGGATCCTGACCCGCTCCAAAGAGCTGTTTCACGGCAACGAAGATAAACTGGCAAAGATTCAGGAATTCGGAAGCAGGGCAATTGCGTCCCAGCAGCTCAGCCTGAAAGACCTGCAGGAAGAGCAATGGTCGTTCATCGTTCCGGCTCAGGTCGAGGCGGAGCAATCGCTGGCAGCCTTGCAGACGGTGTTCAAGAATCATGATCTGGCTGCAGCTGTGGGGGTTCTTTCCATTGTCGTGCTGCTGCTCTGGGTGAAAATTGCCCGGGGGCCGCTGAAGGTGATTCCAGCCCCGTTGATGGCGGTGACGTTTGCCACCCTCGCTGCTGCACTGTGGCAGTTACCGATTCTTTACGTTGAAGTCCCGGACTCGCTGTGGGAAGAAATGCACTTGCTGCATTTTTCGTCGCTCTTCGATGTTGAGTGGCAGGGAATCCTGGTGACCGCCGTGACAATCGCGGTTCTGGCCAGTGCACAGACCCTGTTGACGGCGACTGCCGTTGACCAGCTGCACCATGGCGAACGTACAAATTACGACAAGGAGCTTTTCGCCCAGGGGGTGGGGAACTGCCTGTGCGGATTTGTGGGTGCGTTGCCATTGGCAGCGGTGATCGTTCGAAGCACGGCGAATATCGAAGCGGGAGGCAAGACTCGACTCTCTGCCATGCTGCACGGGTTGTGGATGCTTTTGATCGTGGCATTGCTGGGGACATGGCTGCGAATGATTCCGACTTCAGCTCTCGCGGCCATTCTCGTGTACACAGGCTACAAGCTGGTGGACTGGAAGGCTGTGAAGCAGTTCTCGGAATACGGATATGGAGAAGTGCTGGTGTATCTGGTGACATTGGTCACAGTTGTGTCTGTGGATCTCCTGGTGGGAGTGGTCGCGGGATTTGTGTGCGCTCTGGTGCTGCTTGCGTATCGCTTTTCGCGACTGCGAATCCGACTGGAAGGGCCTGATGATGTCGACCAGTATGTGGTCCGATTGGAAGGGGCTGCGACTTTTCTCAAGCTTCCCAAGCTCGCTGCAACTCTCGAAAAGCTTCCTCCTGGTCGTACGATCGAATTGAATGTGTCCCGGCTGCATTACATTGATCAGGCTTGTCTGGAGAGTCTGCGGTCGTGGGCAGGTCAGTATGAAGCGGGCGGCGGAGATGTGGTGACCAACTGGGCTCAGCTGGAGGCGTGGGCGCATGGCGGTCAGGGGGTCAGCCAGCGGGATCGTTCCAGTGTGCTCAAGGTGGCCGAGCCGAGTGAGGCCTCCGAGGTGGCTGCTGGCTGACACTGAATGCAGCAGCTTCGTCGGTCCTGTTCTTGTAAAACGAAGTGTCCCGAACCTTTGTGAGGTTCGGGACACTTTTTCTTTGGCCGCTATACGCACTGGACACTTAATACAGCGTCCAGCCGTTCAGGTTCTGGGGTGTCGAGAGCAGGGGGCTGTTCATCGACGGGCCCGTTCCGGTGAACATCGGGTTCCCCAGCAGGCCGGGCGAATTCTGGTTTCCATGATTGTGATGGTTCCAGTTTGGCTGACCCTGCTGAGTGTTATAAGGGGGAAGCAGGCCCCCTTGTCCCGGCTGCGTCAGCGGCCGGTTGGTTTGATACGGGAGCGGCCGTGGTGTCATTGGGTTGGGGTTGGTGAAAGTCTGTGAGTTGGGGAAGTAGGGTTGAGCAGTCCCCCAGTTCCCCTGATTCGTGGGAGGGGCAATCCCGGTGTTGCCATAGGTTGGCTGGCATTGGTTGTTGTAGCACGCTCCTGTGTTGCACGAGGTGGCCTGTGTGTTCCCGAAGACGGGAGAGAACAGCCCGGAGAGGATCCCTTGAGCGTGAGCAGCCGAAGAGATCATTCCGAAGGCAGCCAGAGCGGCGGTGATGCGAATTGTGTTCATGGTGAGTTCCTCAGTGTTTGAGATCAGTTGAGAGCACGGAAGTGTTCTCGACTTGACTCTATGCATGCCGTGTGCCAACTGCAGTTTTTGAAAACTGTGGATCGATGTAAGTACTTTCGGAAAGGTAAGAAGTGTTTGTTTTGGTGTCTGTGTGATGGCGCGTTTGTTGGTGGGGATGTTGTCGATTTGACAAATTGTCGGCGCGTGTTTGGAAGATGTTACAGGAGGTGTGTGTCGATTGGATTTACGGCACGTCGGCTCCTTTGGGTTCCAGGTCGCGATGGCCTCTCCGCTCAAGGCAGATCACACGCAGGAGAACCATGCTTATCACGGAAGATGATCATCACCGCGGGGTTAGGTCTTGACGGGAGAGAGAAATTCGGGATCGTTTAGAGAAGCGTGCTCTTGTCAGGAATTCAGCAGAGGAACTCCTTGAACATCTCGACCCGGTTTTGCTGCCTGTTGCTGGGATCACTCGTCGCCAGCGGTTGTCAACCACGCAATAATTTCGTTCCGCCTCCTCCGCCCAAAGTCACCGTCGCCACTCCCATCCTGCGGCCGGTGCAGGAGTACTTTGAAACGACCGGTCAGACCCGCGCTGTGCAGGAGGTGAATCTGCTGGCCCGCGTCGGGGGATATCTCGAAGAAATTCGGTTCAAAGATGGAGAGATGGTGCAGGCGGGCGACGTCCTGTTTGTCATCGATCAGAACACCTACCAGGCTGCGGTCGAATCTGCCAAAGCATCCCTGAAGCGGGCGGAAGCTCTACTGCGACTGGCTGAACAGCAACTGGTCCGCACCAAGACGCTCGCGAAAGAAAATGCAGCCACGGAGAGTTCCCTGGATATTCAGAATGCAGAACGGGATTCGAAGGAGGCGGACGTTGATGCTGCCAAAGCGGCCCTGCGGGAGGCGGAACTGAATCTCGGGTACACAGTCATTACCGCACCGTTCGCGGGGCGGATGGGACGGCATCTGGTTGATATCGGGAACCTCGTGATCGCCGGGCAAACGCCCTTGGCGTCGCTGGAGTCAGTCGATCCCATGCATGCCTACTTCACGTTGAGTGAAGCTGATCTGCTCCGCTTTACCGAGATGCAGAAGTCCGGACAGCTCAAGCCGATCACCGCTGCGGATCCGATCAAGCTGGATCTCGCGTTGGGCGACACACAGAACTTTCAGTTCCACGGACATCTGGATTTTCGGAAGTTCGGAATCAACCCGGAGACCGGAACCGCGGAACGTCGTGCCGTCTTCCCCAACAATCCGCCAGAGCTGATGCCCGGGCTGTTTGTGAGGCTGCGTGCCGAACTCGGTGAGCCTCATCCTTATCTGTTGGTCGATGAGCAGGCGGTGGGACGCGATCAGGGGGGCGACTTCCTGCTGATCGTCAATTCTGATAACAAAGTCGAAGCACGCAAAGTGAAGCTCGGGCCGCGTGACAAAGGCCTGCAGGCGATCGCCAGCGGAATCGAGGCCTCAGATCGCGTGGTCATTCAAGGACTGCAGCGGGCCCGCCCAGGAAGTACGGTCGATCCGACTCTGGTTCCCATGGACTCGCGTCTCAGCCAGCAAAAGGCCCCTGCATCGGCGGAGTCTGTTCCCGCCACGCCGTCACAGGGAGAAGGAGCACCCCAGGTCGAAACTCCGGTCAATCCGGGTGAGGAGAAGTCGGAGGCGCCCGCACCCTGACTCCGTGGGCCCGTTCGCATCGCTTGATTCCTCATGCTCTACCATCCGGATTGATTCATGCTTTCCAAGTTCTTTATTGATCGCCCGGTTTTTGCCAACGTCATTGCGATTGTGACGGTGCTGATTGGCGTGGTCGCTTTGTGGGGACTGCCGGTCGAACAGTATCCGGAAATCACTCCCCCCACGATTCGCGTCACAACCGTCTATCCCGGCGCGAATGCTCAGACGGTGGCCGACACGGTGGCTGCACCGATCGAACAGCAGGTCAACGGCGTGGAAAACATGCTGTACATGTCCTCCACAAGTTCCGGGGACGGCTCGTACTCGCTGACGGTCACATTCGACATCGGGACCGACCTGGATGAAGCACAGGTGCTGGTTCAGAATCGAACCGCCATTGCCGAGCCCCAGCTGCCGGAAGAAGTGCGTCGACAGGGGGTGATCGTCAAGAAGCAGTCCACCAGCATGATCCTGATCATCGCCCTTTACAGCGACAATCCCGAAATGGACACGCTGTACCTTTCGAACTACGCAACGCTGCGGCTGCGTGATGAACTCAGCCGCGTTCGCGGAGTGGGCGAAGTCACAGTGTTCGGAACCGCCAACTACAGCATGCGCATCTGGCTGGATGCCGAGAAGCTGAAGAGCCACCAGATGACCGCTGCCGACGTGATGGCGTCGCTTCAGGAGCAGAACGTGCAGGTCGCCGCCGGACAGGTGGGACAACCTCCATCCGACCAGGACATCCCGTTTCAGTATGCAGTGACTGTGCTGGGGCGATTGAGCGAGCCTTCGCAGTTTGAAAACATCATCGTGAAGTCCGGTGAAGGGACCAACCTTGTTTATCTGAAAGACGTCGCCCGCGTGGAACTCGGAGGCCAGTCCTACGACCAGTTCACCGAAAAAGAAGGACAGCCGAATGCGAACATCGGGATCTTCCAGCTGCCCGGAGCCAACGCTCTGCAGGTGGCCGATGATGTGAAGGCTGCCCTCAAACGTCTGAGCCAGCAGTTTCCCCAGGGGCTCCAATACAGCATTCCGCTCGACACGACGAAATTCGTCGAAGCGTCGATTCATGAAGTTTACAAGACGCTCTTCGAAGCGGGCATCCTCGTCTTGATCGTGATTCTCGTCTTCCTGCAGGACTGGCGGGCGGTGCTGATTCCAGCGACGACCGTGCCGGTGACTATCGTCGGGGCGTTCGCTGCGATGTACGCCCTCGGCTTTACCGTGAACATGCTGACACTCTTCGGGCTGGTGCTGGCGATCGGGATCGTTGTCGACGATGCCATTGTGGTGGTGGAGAACGCCGTCCATCACATTGAACGAGGGGAGCCCCCGCGGGAAGCAACGATCCGGGCCATGAGCGAAGTGCTCGGGCCGATTATCGGAATCACACTCGTGCTGCTGGCCGTGTTCATTCCCGCTGCCATGCTGGGAGGAATTACAGGCCAGCTCTACCGGCAGTTCGCACTGACCATCGCAGCCACAGCTCTCATCAGTGCCATCAACGCGGTGACGTTGAAACCAACGCAATGTGCCCTGTGGTTGCGGCCCGCCAGCAAGAAAAAGAAATGGTTCTTCTTCCGCTGGTTTGAAGCTGGTTACAGCCTTGTGGAACGGGCCTACACGGCGATCGTCCGGGTTCTGGTCCGCAATGTCATTCCCGGGTTTCTGGTCTTCGCGGTACTCCTTGCAATCACCGGCTGGTGGTACCTGCGACTGCCGACCGGATTCATTCCGACTGAAGATCAGGGATACATTCTCATCGCGGTGCAACTTCCGGACGCTGCATCACAGCAGCGGACGCGTGAAGTGATGGCGGATATTGACGCCCGTCTGGCGAAGGTGCCGGGACTGGCCGATCGCATTGCCATCGGAGGGCTCTCGCTGCTCGACAACGCGAGTGCCTCGAATGCAGGTACCTTCTTCGTCACGTTTCAGGACTTTGAAGAACGGGCCAAGGAAGGGATCACCCAGGAGGTGATTCTCGCAAACGTCGGCAAGGCACTCGCGTCTCTGCAGACAGCAGTGACGATTCCGTTCCCTCCACCGGCCATTCGCGGTCTGGGGGTTCGCAGCGGTTTCGAAATGATGATCGAGGACCGGCAGGGAGTCGGTCTGGATCAGCTGCAACTCGTCGTGCAGGAAATCGTCGAAGCTGCTAAAGGTCAAACCGGCCTCGCGGGAGTCGCCAGTACCTTCAGGCCCGGTGTGCCGCAGCTGTTCGCCGACGTGGACCGCGAAAAGGCCAAGGTCCTGGGCGTGCCGCTGGGGGTCGTCTTCAATACGCTGCAGGCGTATCTGGGATCGGCGTATGTGAATGACTTCAACAAGTTCGGGCGGACTTATCAGGTGCGTGTTCAGGCCGATCAGAAGTTCCGCGAAGAACCGTCCGACATCGACCGCCTGGAAGTTCGCAACAACAAAGGGCAGATGCTCCCGCTGGGAACGATCGTCACGGTGACCCGCTCCTTCGGTCCTCAGACCATCAACCGCTACAACCTGTATCCCTCCGCGACCATCTCCGGTGCCAATGCCGAAGGGTACAGCTCGGGAGATGCCCTGAGGATCATGGCCCAGATCGCCCAGCAGACACTGCCGCAGTCGATGGGGTACGAGTGGACCGGGATGGCGTATCAGGAAGAGCAGGTCGGCGGGGAATCGATCTACATTTTCGTGGTGGCAATTATCCTGGTCTATCTGGTGCTGGCAGCGCAGTACGAGAGCTGGATTCTTCCGATTGCGGTGATTCTGGTCGTGCCGCTGGGACTGCTGGGGGCTGTGATTGCTGTCTGGAGCCGCCACATGGACAATAATATCTATACCCAGATCGGGATCGTGCTGATCATCGCCCTCGCGAGCAAGAACGCCATTCTGATTGTTGAATTTGCCCGGGAGCTGCGCGCTCAGGGCAAGTCGATTCTGGATGCAGCGGTCCAAGCTTCTCAGATGCGTTTTCGTCCGATCCTGATGACCTCGTTCGCGTTCATCCTCGGCGTGGTTCCGCTCGTGCTGGCGGATGGAGCCGGAGCAGCCGGCCAGCGGGCGTTAGGCACGGCGGTCTTCGGAGGGATGCTGGCCTCCACGCTGCTGGCGATCTTCTTCATCCCGATCTTCTACGTGATCTTCCAATGGATCGACGAGAAGTTCCGCGGCGGCGTCCAGACTGTCCACGGCGGAGCGGTTGGAGTGGATGAAGGGCATGGAGCGAGTCAGGTGTAGAGAGAGCCCGGTCAGTGCAGCATCCCGGAAGTTGTCCTGACTCGATCGCGCGACCAAGGAAGCTGGCAACGCAACGGTGGAAGTTCATGCTGCAGGCGACACATGAACAGGACACACGAGTGTAACTCTTCGAAGATGCCACTCCGCCTACATCAATGGGGTTATGGTTGACGGTCAATCCGATACAGGATGGATGCGGATCCGATTGCAAGAACGCCTCCCGAGATAGGAATGATCAGCGAGGCAGTCTTCAGAGCACTTTGTGTGTCACGCGTGATTTTGGGCCCCTCGTCGCCAAATCCTTGTGCCCAAACGTTGATAAATCCTCCAAACGTACAGCAAAAGATCCCGATTCCCATTGCGATTTTGAGAAGTATCCGAGTGGTCGGCCTGGTGATCATTGGACAGATTCCTGCTGACAATGCAGTAAAACCAGCCCATGCAGCTTGCACCGCATGGGCTGGGATCGCTAACTCATTTTACTTCTTCCCGGCGTTCGACTGCAGGAATTCAAATGGCTTGGCCGGCTGGAATGCTGCTGCTGCGTTGCCGCTGTAGGTCTTCCCCCCCGACAGATCGAGCTTCTGGACTGTGTTTCCAGACTTCAGTGCAGGATCGTCCAGCGGGATCCAGAAGACGTTCGGGCTGGTGGCCGAATCGAAATACATGATCTTTCGCTTCTGATCATAAACCGTTCGCCAGATCGTGCTGGCAATGTTCGGCTGTCCCGGAGTGGTGATCCCCAGTGGGACCGAGACCGAACGGATCAGGCTGAAGACTGAGGCGATCGACTCTTTTTCGTCTGCTGTTTGAGGCAGAGCGGTCACGTAGAACGAAGCTCGCACAAATCGGTCGGCAGCCCGGTTCGTCCCCGGCAGCATGACCGATCCGCCAATTCGCTCCCAGTACGCGTTGAGCGTCAGCTGTTTGTCGTAGGTGGGAGAGTTCGTCATCACCTGACATTCCCGGCCGTGGTGAATCACCTGCTTCCCGTCGACATATTCAATGATCGCCGAATCCCCGCTGGGATCGGAGATGGAGAGGTGCCCCTGAGCCGGTTCGCCGTTCGGGAGGATTGGAGCGATAATGACGAACGGCTCTTTCTTCAGAGCTTCGACCGCCTCTGCAACAGTCGCGTAGTTATCGAGCACATACTGCCCCCAGGCAGCGATGTTCAGAGTCGGCTTGTCACCCGGCTCGCCATAGTTGGATTCGACAAGATACAGAGTGTTGGCGACCAGCCCCTGATCGTTCATGCCATCGACGGAGGCAGCCTCATAGAACGCACAGACGATACTGCCGTATTTACTGGTCCATTTGATGGAGTTGGCCCCGGCAGCTCCGTCACGCTGCATTCCTTTCGGAAACTTGTAGATGTTCGTTCCGGGATCTTCCATCCAGTCCATGGAGCGGGCGACGACGACCGTATTCTCCGGACCGAGATAAAGAGCCCGCGTGCACGCCTGCGTCAGCGCTGGAGCCAGCGCGACACCGGAAACGAGACAAGCCAGACCACCGAAAAGCTTCTTCGACAACCGACCCCTGATCATGACTTTTCCTTGAGAGAGAGGAAAGGACTTCATTGCGAGGCCGAGTGTAGCGAATCAGAACATGCTTGGTCAGTTGGCCCAGCCTCAAACTCTTCAGACTTTTCCAATCGTGGGACGATTTGAACGGTTCCCCAATATTGATCGTCGAGTTTGAGGTTCAGCTGACGACTGTCCGGAGACCACTCAAAGATTCGGGGTTGTCCACGAGCAGGTTGAGATGGAACGCCGTCAACGGACTCAACCGTGAAGCAAATGATGGGTCGATCCGACTGAATCTCTCTGATCGTGAACTTGTAAGGAGCAGTTTTGTAATCCTGACGCCAAACTTCCGCCCGAAAGCGACCATCAGGAGAGAGAAGATGCTGTCCTCCACCCAGGTACCATGTCGGCAGCAGGACGAAAATCACGAACCAAACTACGATTCCCACCAGTATCAACCGGATCAGCAGTTTGAACGCTCGCGACATCGCTGTGGCTCACCTTGTGACCAGGAACCGATCGTCAACCGTAGGACTCGGTTAAACTATAAGGGTTCAGTGCCAGCTATTCATCCACCAGTCGTTTCGGTGAGCCGGGATAACTGGCCAACTCGAATCCGTGTTTCCAGTGCCACAGCGGGCTGGCGACGTCACCCACCAGAAACGTGCTGACGAGCTGTGAGTACCCCAGCCGTTTCAACACGGATACCGACTCCCGCAACAGGACTTCGCCCAATCCGCGACGCTGCTTTTCCGGCGAGACGAAAATCCAGGTCAAATGCGGTTGGCCCCAGCGGTTTGCCACAGCGTCGTCAGGAGGAGTTTCAGTCCAGGCGTGATGGGTAAAATCGTGAACGTCGCCCGCGGGAATGAGTGTGATCAGGATCGCCGCCTGGAGTTCGCCGGTTTCTCTGTCAGCAAGCACCAGTGAGGCGGGAGCAACGATCGGGCCGTCTTCGCTGGAGTGAGTCCGTTTCAGGAGAGTGTTTGCGGCCTCCGTTCGCTGTTCATCCGACAGGAGCATGAGAGGAGGCGACTTCTGAAACGCCTGGGTAAACAGGGCAGGCAGTTTCGCCCAATCCTCTTTGTCGGCGGCCCTGCGTTCATACTCGGAGAAGAAACAGGTGAGCGCCGTGCCAGCGGGCTCCAGATTCAGAAACGGAGCATCATGAGCAAGAGAGAGCGTGCAATGGGCGAACCGTGGGTTCCCGGTGATCTGCAGGTGACCGTTACGGTATTCGTACCGATAAGCAGGATGTCGCGGGAGAGCGAGAAACTCTTCCCACGACATTGCGACTTGCAGTGTTCGAAAGAAATCGTTGAGCATATCGAGCGGTCAGCCATCAGCGGTCAGCGTGACTCATTCGCTCCACGCTAACCGCTCAACCCTCAACCCTCAACGCTTCACCCCGGGGTCTCGGCCGGCGATGGCCATGTCGGATGCCAGGACGAAGATCTCCACGCGGCGATTCTTCTGCTTGTTGGAGTCGTTGGTGTTCGGGGCAGCTGGCTGGAATTTGTTATAGCCAGCCACACCCAGTCGCGGTTCGGAGACTCCGTACTTCGCGAGCTGCCGCACAACAGCTGTCGCACGATGGGCGGAAAGTTCCCAGTTGGTCTCGTGTTTGGCCCGGGTGTCCGGCCGCACGATCGCTTCATCATCGGTGTGGCCGACGACCAGCACGTTGAACTGCCGGCTCTCCGCTTCATTCATGATCTTCGCGAATTCCTGCAGCACCCGCAGGCTTTCCGGACGAAGTTCATTGCTGCCCGAAGCGAACTCCATGTCGGCGGAGTAGCGGGCAATTCCGCTGATTGGATCGAACTCAAACTCTGGATGCCGACGGCACAGATCCTCGAACAGCTTGGCAGCTGCACTGTTGCCGGTCGGCCCGGGGGCTGGCAGCGATGTGAGCAGGTGCTTGTACTCTTCGTTGAGTTTCGACCGCTCCTGAGCCAGATTTCTCAGGCGTTCGTTGGAGATTCTCAGTTCGCCATCGAGCTGGGCGGCGCGGGTTTCCGCCTGTTGTTTTTCCATCGCGAGCTGGGCATTCAGGCTCTGGCTCTGAGCGAGCTGGCCGGAAAGTGCCTGACTCTGCTGATAGAACTGATAGCTCTTGAGCTGGGTCTGTCGCATCTGCCATTTCGGCACGCAGGCGTTGCAGCCAGTCAGGCTTCCCAAGGCGAGAACGGCGATCAGCTTTCGCATGTCCATGGACATCGAAGTGTTCCTGAAAAAAAGGATTGGCACAGGGGGAAAGGGGGCCTTTGAGTCCGCAAGTGGAACTCGTGGCCTGATTCGGGGCCTGGTCAGGGGGAGTCACGTTCAGAAATCCGGATCGATTTTGAATCCGTAGTCTGAGTGTCCCCGTCCCAGGATGTTTTGAAGGGAAGTTTGGTGGGTCCCAGCGACCGGCGAATGCGGCCGCTGGGTGAGTCTGGTTCTACGTGGAAATTTCTGGACTGAATAGATCTTTTACTCAAGTTCTGGCGGCGAGGGTTCGCAAAAGGCTGTTTGGTCCAGACTGTCGACGATCTGTGTGTTGTCGTAACGCGTGTGGTTTAAACACTTTGAGGTGCAGGTTTGGTCGCTTTGTAAGCTGGGAAGCAGAGCCGCGCAGGTTCGGCAGGATTAGCCGAATTTGAGGGTTTTGCCGGTAAAAGCTGCCGTTGAGCGGGCGGTGGACAGCCGGGTTCAGGGGGGACGGACCGATTTCCTTCGCGGACGTTTTCTGACGGTCGGTGACGCTTGACGGTGCGGGAGTCAATTGTCATCATCACGCGTTCCCCCCCACGTTGGGGGAGTTTGCGCATTGCATGCATCCAAACATCTGGACGTCATCAGGAAGCAGAGTCGATGGGTCGTTATACCGGACCGAAAGCGCGGATCAATCGCCGCCTCGGGTTTCAGATTTTCGAAAACGCAGGAGCAATCCGTGCGCTCGACAAAAAGGCCTATCCGCCAGGTATGGCTCAAAAACGCCGTAAGACCAGTATTTACGGCGAGGCTCTGACCGAGAAGCAGAAGATCAAGTACTATTACGGACTTCGCGAAAAGCATCTCCGCAAATACTTCGATCGTGCGAAGCGACTGAAAGGGAACACCGGAGAACACCTGATGGTTCTCTGTGAACGCCGTCTCGACAACGTCGTCCGCCGCGCCGGGTACACTCTGACCCGTCCGCAGGCTCGCCAGGGAATCGTGCATGGGCACTTCCTGGTCAATGGCCGCCGTGTCGACCGTCCCTCCTATCAGTGCACCGCCGGTGACGTCATCACCGTCAAGAATCGCGTGAACCTGAAGAAGCTGTACGCCGAAATGGGTTCCGGAGCCGATCAGAGCGCCAGCTGGATCAACTTCGACAAAGAAGATCTGAAGGCCATTGTCACCTCGCTGCCGACAGCAGACGACGTGAGCCTGCCCGTGGACGTGGGGGCCGTGGTCGCCTTCCTGTCCCGGTAATCAAGACAAGAGTCCATCAAGCGGTCGAGTCTCTCGACCGCTTTTTTTATGCGCTGCCGACTCGCGACTCAGACTTCTGAACTGCTCCGGCCCATATCAGCAGGTTGCGTCAATCTCACGCCCGGGATGCTGGCGGCGAAGCTGGTCGACTCCGGCTGTCGTCACCCTCGTGTTACGGATTTCCAGCCGTTCCAGTCGGCGAAACCTTCTCAGGATGTGGATCTGTCGGTCGGAGAAACCGGTTTCAGACAGGAACAGCCACTCCAGCGGAAGTCTCCGCAAGTCAGAAAGTCCTGCACCGGAAATTTTGGTCCGCTCCAGGTCCAGGCACCAGATGCGGCGACATCTTCGCAATTCACATAGACCTGAATCAGAAATCGCCGTTCTTCCCAGGTTGAGCATCTGCAGTCGACTCAAGGTTCCCAGCTGCAGCATCTCCCGATCGCCCATCGATGTCCCTTCCAACTCCAGAACCTGCAGCCCCTGCAGGTGCGTGATGGATTTCATCGCATCTGGAGAAATTTCAGTCTCGGACAAGTACAGCTCGTCGACCTTGTTCAGTTCGAGCAGGCTCGGAAGGTCTTGATCGCAAAAGGTTGTCCCCGTGAGATCGACGGCCCACCGGTGCGAAGTTCGATCCATGGCCAGCCGTCCTCCCAGTGAGAGCAGATGGTCGATGGCATCGGATCGCTCCATCTGCGGCCCTTCCACCCACATGAAACTGCCGCAGCGAGGGCAGACGGTATCGCCGACCGACGATGGAACCACACGAACGAGAGCCCGGCACACCTCGCACCGACGAGTCGGACCGTACGGCGGTTCCAGTGAACAGTATTTCATGGCAGTCGAGCCTATGGGTGACAGACGCGTCAGTTCAAGCTTGTCGCAATACTCCAGACTTCTGCTCCACGTCACTTCTATATCAAGGGCGTTGTCGAGTACGTCACACGGTCAACTGGACTTCTCCCGTTTAGGTTTGCGGGATGAAGTTGGTCTTCGTCTCTCTCCCAAGTCGTGAGTGCTTCCTATAACTTGCTGGCTGACCAAACTCCCTTTAACGAGTGACTGTGTCCCCATGAGTGACGCTCTCTTCGAGCCGTTTGACCGCCAGCGATGTCGATCACTGCGAACAACGCTCGAACGCTGGTACGCCCGTGAAGGGCGTGTGCTCCCGTGGCGGGAAACGTCTGATCCTTATCGTATCTGGATCAGCGAGATCATGCTGCAGCAGACGACCGTGAAAGCTGTCATCCCGTTTTACGAACGGTTTCTGTCGCGGTTTCCGAGCGTTCAGGACTTGGCGACAGCCAGCGAGGCCGAGGTTCTGAAATATTGGGAAGGGCTGGGATACTACAGTCGCGGACGCAATCTGCGCCTGGCGGCCCAGCGAATCTGCAGCGAGTCCGAAGGGCGGTTCCCCAGTGATCTCGATGCACTCCAGCGGTTGCCGGGGATCGGTCGTTACACTGCTGGTGCGATTCGGTCATTCGGTTTCAATCTGCCGGCACCCATTGTAGAGGCGAACACGCTACGACTTTATTGTCGCCTTCTCGGTTACACGGGTGACCCCCGCAGCCAGACAGGGCAGGGGATTCTCTGGACGTTTGCGGAGATGCTCCAGCCGCGTCAAAAGGCTGGCCATCTGAATCAGGCACTGATGGAACTGGGAAGCACCATCTGCACGCCGGCAGCGCCGAAGTGTGAAGACTGTCCGCTGACCGGCTATTGCGTGGCATTTCAAAGCGGTCAGCAGTCCACGATCCCCGTGAAACAGCAGCGGCCGGAAGTGACACAGGTGGTCGAGGCCACGATCGCCATTCGAGATGGAGAGAAGTGGCTGGTCCGTCAGAGAGCACCAGGAGAACGCTGGGCCGGGATGTGGGACTTTCCTCGCTTCCCCCTGGAAACACTTCAGCCTGCCGAGAAATTGACGAAGCGTTCGCTCAGCAGCGTCCTGCGGGAAGCAATGGATCGGCTGAAAGAGTTGTGCGACGTGGAAGTTCACAACATCGAAGAATCGATGCAGATTCGTCACAGCGTGACACGGTATCGAATTCGACTCCTGTGCCTGCAGGCTGAGTTGAATTCTCGAAGTCGTTCGTCCGGGGAACTGAAAGCCGGCCTGTGTTGGGTGTCACTTGATGAATTGAAGACGATGCCGATGCCGATCACCGGCCGACAGTTTGCTGAGCGGCTATCCGAAAAGCCGCAGACCCTGTTTTGAGTTCGTGCTGATTCCGTTGGCGATTGGTATTTCACCACAGAGATGCGGAGGCACGGAGCAACCGCGAATCACGCGAATCGTTCAGCGGCTCGGTTTCAATGCTGCACCTGACGTCCGGAGATGTCATGTACGGAGCTGCATTGAAATCAAAGCCACCGAAGAGCTCGAATCCGATTGGATGCGAGAACGGGATTCGCCTGATTCTCGCCATTCGCGGTTCACTCAATCCATCACTTCATCTGAAGGCGTGACTCTTCAGATTGCCTTGCCGTTCGCAATCGGGATGCGGCGAGGGCTGGCGGGAAATGAGATTTCTTCATCTTGCGGGACAGCAGCTTCGACAGGCTTTGGCTGCGATTGAGGTTCCGGTTGCGGAATCACGGCAGCAGGGCTCGGAGCGTGATCAGGTTCAGCTGCAGTGGCACTCTGAACCGGTTTCTCGGCGGCGGGCACAATATTGCGGAGCAGGTTCTGCATCCAGTCCCGTGCGGCGGGAGCAGTGGTTGCAGGAGGCGTGGAAACAGAATGAGAAGTCGTCTCCTGATGGCTCGCAATCGCAGGGGGGGACGACTGCATTTCGACCGGATGTGGAACGGTCCGCTGCATACTTGGGAGTGCGTGCTCCAGTTCAGATTGAGATGGAGCAGGAGCGGCGCTGGGAACTGCGGAGATGATCGGAGTGGCGACCGGCTGGGACGAACCCAGGGCGATCTGCGGTGAGGCGATTTGCGGTTCCTGTTCCTGAACGATCGCGGTCGCCTGCTTCTTGACCAGCGAAGGAGCGCGGGCTTCCGTCACATGATGAATCGGAGTCGCGACCGACTTGCTGACATCGTGATAAGGAACGGCACTGTCATTGGGGGAGGAGCTGGGGGCTGACTTGCGTTCAGCCATCAGGTCCTCTCGTCCTGCTTTGACCATCGCTTCCCGGAGTTCCGGGTAATGGCTCCACATGGCGGGGCTCCAGTGGCGGATATCCACATATGCACTGCGAAGGGGAGGCTGATGCGCGCGAGAAACGATCAGGAATTTCTCGTCTGTACGAACCAGGTGATACTGCATCGCCAGCAGAGTGCCGACACTCCCAACCGTTAGACCGGAAAGCAGAGATTTGAACATAGGACGCCTCCTCGAATCGCCACTGCGCATAGTTCCTCGTTGCCTCTGAATTCGAATAGGCAACGCTATCACACCAGCGGATTCCGGCTTGAGATTCACTCTTTCTCAGCCACAGATTTTTGCACCCTGCTGCGAGGGGCCGGTGCTGGCTGGCAAGATGTTTATTGTCTCCGCAACCGGCAGGGTTTCTCATTCCGGGGCAATCGGGAAAGCGGCCTGTTTTACCGGATCGACAGGACCCGTCGTTCCGTGACGATCATCTGGACCCGGTGGTCGTGCGCCTCTATCGGAATCGAGTCGACAAGCTGGCATTCAAACGCCAGGCCGATGCGAGGGCAGTCGGCACGCAGATCCGGAAGCAGGCGATCGTAATAGCCCCGTCCATATCCAAGTCGTCCGCCGGCAGTGTCGAACGCGACACCGGGAATGACCGCCAGATCAATTTGGTCTGGAGAAACCTGACGGTCCGGGGAAGCGCGCACATCTTCGCAGGGTTCAAGGACTCCGAAGGAGCCTCGCGTGAGCTCTTCAAATCGTCTGATCTGGACCAGCTGGAGTCTGTCTCCGTCGCAGTACGGAACAACACAGCGTCCGGGGCGAACCAGTTCCTGCTGCAGAAGCGGCTTCGTGCGGACTTCGCCTCTGACGTCGACATAGAAGAGGATCGTGCCTGCAGACTTCCATTCGGGTAACTCCGTCAATTTGCCTGCAATGATGGAGCTGGCCTGTTCTGGCTCGGCCTGCTGCCGGCGGGCAGCGAGCACACGCGTACGAATTTCCGCTTTCGATTCCATCTTCCCGAACGTCCCCGAGGAGGTTCACATCAACTTCCAACACGCAGGCAGCGTCAGCGACCGTCAATCAATCATCGTGATCTGCCCGGTGAAGAACCGCATGGGTCCGCTCTCAGTGGTGACCCGCAATGCCCCGTCATCGTCAATCCCCTGACACATCCCGGTCACTTCCATTGTGAGATCCTCGACAGTCAGTAACCGACCGGTGAGAAAGCATCGCTCGCGACAACGTTGCAGAACAGGCTGCTGGCTGACGGACAATGTTTGAATTTCGTCGGCGAAACGTTGCAGGCAGCCAATCAGAACATCTGTACGGTCAAAAGGCTGTCCGGCAACATCCAACATGGACGTCGCGGAACGCTGAAGGTCGGCAGGGGCGCCCGCCAGCGAATTGTTGACGTTGATCCCGACGCCGACGATCAACAACTCCGGCAGTTCGGGAATTGTCTCCAGAAGGATTCCGCAGATCTTCTGCTGATTCACATAAACGTCGTTTGGCCATTTCACCCGCACCTGAGCTGCAGGCAGGAACCTCTCGAGTGCAGTACAGACCGCCAGACCGGTTGTCAGCGAAAGCAACGGCCACTGCGAAATGTGGATCCCCAGATCTGCCGGGCGGAGGAGCAGGGAGAATGTTAAGGAACCTGAACACGCCCACCACTGGTGATTTTTTCGACCCCGACCCTGCAGCTGATTCTCGGCTCCGATGAGGGCTGGCAGCGGAACGTCCGTCCTGGCCAGTTCGCGTGCATCGGTGTTGGTCGAACCGGTTTCCGCCTGCCAGAGGGCGTGCTCCAGGAAGGTTTCAGCCAGGAGTCGATCGACGTTGAACAAGGATGTTTCCAGCGACATTAGGTGAGAATTCTGTCTTCAGCAGTCACGTGACAGTCTACTGAAAACCGACCCCCGACACCCGATCACGAACAATAAAAAAGGACACGGCACCACCTGATTGCCGTGTCCTTCACCTTCCGGGAAGAAGGGTGTTTCGATTGCTGCAACGCTGCTTCAAGAGTCAGTGGGGCAGGGCTTGCAGTCGCTGGAATTCAGTTCAACAGCGAATTATCCGGGCCGTTTTCGGGCTCGATATCGTCCTGAGTCTGTTCCCAGGCGTGGAAGGCCTCGAACAGATCGGAGGAGACCAGAACGGCTTCCTGCTGGCCGACCAGGAGATTCAGTTTCGTCGCACCCAACGCGCAGCGAATCTCCCGCAGGACAGACAAGGGGGCCACCAGCGTGCTGGGGGGCAGCTCGCGACATTCTTGAAAATCCAGACATGCGAGTTCAGGGGTGAACATAAAAGCTCCTGCTTTCGTTGGCTTGGGTCGGGAGACCAACCTGACTCCTGATTGCTGTTGATCTCCAGATGTGTATGGTCACGGCCAGCGACTCAGACTTCAACAAATCTTGGACCTTCAGCAAAGAAATGTCAAAATCTTCGGTTCTGGACAGCAGTTAAGAAGAGTTTGCATGTCAAGTGACTTGCACAACCTGGGAGCTTTGTGAGGCCCGAGATGAATGTGGAGATCTGCGCGACAATCCGGTGGAACGCTCAGAAAACCCACCGCATTTTCATGAGAAAACGGGTTTCCCTCTGGGAAATCCTGCATCGCTTGTCCGCGGAGAATGCCTATCGTGTTCCGTCGGCGATCCCGTGCGCCAGCTGTGCATCCCGCTGCGAAGATTGAAAGCTTCGTCCGAGCGCTTCCGCCCGTCCCGCGGATGCCTCATTGCACCGGGAGAATCTCTTCGAAGCTCCGGTTAAACCAGAGTCAGTTTGCGATCAGGAACTCTCCTCGCGGAACGTCCTTACAAATTGCGGCAACACAAATGGCCATAGCACTTTCTGCAACGCTTAATTTTCCATGGATTCGGGGTTATACTCCGGTTTGTGCAATCCCGCCGGTATCTCAGCGAGGCGCATCGAGAACAGCTGTCGATCGGGGTCGAAGAGCTCTGTTTCGCGCTTCTGAGCCTGATATTTCACGATTGAGGGAGATTGAAAATGCGACGATCCATTCTGTTGGCGACCTGCTTGCTCTCCTTGGGAATTTCCACGCTCCGGGCAGAAGAACCTGCCGCCGCCCCCGCCGCTCCTGCAGGGGGACCAGCTGTGGATGCACTTCGCAAGCTGGGGGGAAATGTTCTCCCGATCGCACAAAATGACCCGCGCCTGGACGTCTCGCTGAATCTGGCTGGTCCGGAAGTGAACGATGCGGCCGTCGTTGAAGTTGCGAAACTCCCCAGTGTGGTCTGGCTGAACCTGGCTGGGACGAAGGTGACCGACGCTGGCCTGGCTCCATTGGCTGGCCTGAAAACGCTCGAAAAACTGCACCTGGAAAAGACGGCAATCGGCGATGAAGGGCTCGCCCACCTGGCCGGACTCGAAAATCTGACCTACCTGAATATCTACTCGACTCAGGTGACCGATGCGGGCCTGAAGCACCTGCATAACCTCAAGAAGCTGAAGCACTTGTACATCTGGCAGAGCAAAGTGACCGATGCCGGCGCTGCGGAACTCAAGCAGGTTCTGCCTGAGTTGATCATCGTTGGCGAAGTCAAACTGGCTCCTCCTGCTCCTCCGAAAGAAGAACCAAAACCGGAGGAGCCAAAGCCTGAAGAGAAGAAGCCCGAAGAAGCCAAGCCGGAAGAGAAGAAACCGGAAGCTGAGAAGCCTGCCGAAGAAAAGCCGGCGGAAGAGAAGCCCGCTGAGGCGAAGTAACTGCTTGGAGGAACGGGTCCACGAGCCAGCACCAGGCGGTCCGAAGGCATTTGCCGTTGGACCGCCTTTTTTTTGCTTTAGTGCGGGCGGCAACCTTCTTTCTGATAAGGGGTTGCGGGATTGCGGCGGGCTGGAAAATCTCCTCTTGGTGGATTTCCGCCTTTCAAATTACACTCCCGCTCTTCAACAAGCCCCGTCCTCCCGTCTTGTTGCCTTTCCTACCCGGCATGCGATTCACCTCCATCACCGTCTGGCTCACGCTGTGCAGCGTTGCACTCTCGACAGGTTCGGGATGTGTCAGCCGCCGCATGACGATTCGGACGAATCCACCGGGGGCCCTCGTGGAAGTGGACGGCAAGCGACTAGGACTTTCCCCGGTCTCGACCGACTTCACCTACTACGGAACGCACGAATTCACGATCTCGGCTCCCGGATACGAAACGTTGACGGTGCAGCAGAAAGTCAAAACGCCGTTTTACCAGTACGTGCCGATCGACTTTATTACGAATCACTTCATGCCGGGCCGGGTCACTGACCGTCACGATTTCACGTACACGCTGCAACCCCGCGTAGTGCCGATCGATGAAGAACAGAACCTGATCAACCGTGGCCGGAATTTCCGCTCCAAGTCTGAGGTGGGCGGATTTTGATCCCCCCACACGTCCGAAAAAATCAGTCGTGATTCGCTGCGTACTTCCCGTGGAATCTCGCACTCGGAGAGTACGAGGGACACATTACGCGGAGCTCTCCGGGTGTGGCCGGACTGGACGAGATTTGCCAGGACGTTTATTGTGAGAAGACGTGCTGCTCACCATCGATCACGCTGGGATCGATCGCTTCATAGGAATGTGGATGTCTCTCAGTGAAACCAACTCATCCGGCCCGACCTCCCGTCGGCTGGTGGGGTTCTCTCGAATCCGGTTCATCGTCCTCCTCGGACTTCTGGATGCATTCGGCCCTCTCGGGATCGACATGTATCTCCCCGCTTTTCCTCAGATTGAACGGGAACTTCACGCTGCCAGCGGAATGATGCAGCTGACGCTGTCGTTATTTCTGGCAGGTCTGGCAGTAGGACAGCTGATCTGCGGTCCCATTTCCGACCGACTGGGACGCCGCGGTCCGTTGCTCTTTGGATCGGTGGCGTTTGCTGTTTCTTCGGTGATCTGTGCATTTACAAACTCGATCGAAGGTCTGATTGCAGCCCGGTTTGTCATGGGACTCGCCGGCGCGACGGGGATGGTGATTGCCCGGGCGGTCGTGCGGGACTGCTTCGAAGAAAAAGACTCAGCCAAGATTTATTCGATGCTCATGCTGGTGATCAGCATTGCCCCGATCCTGTCCCCCTCGGTGGGCAGTTGGCTGATGTCACTGGGAAGCTGGACGTTGATCTTCTGGGTTCTCGGGATCTTTGGCTGCCTGTGCGGAATCGCTGTGTACTTCGATCTTCCGGAAACTCACCACCCATCGAACCGGCGCAGCGATTCCTTCGGCACCGTCATGGGGCAATACGTTTCGATGATGTTCGACCGACGATTTATCGGGTATGCCGCCCCGGTCAGCCTGGCGCTCGGTGAACTGTTTGCGTACGTCGCCTCGGCGCCGTCGCTGTTCATGGATGTTTTCGGCCTCTCCGCGAATACCTTCAGCCTCGTCTTTGCTTTGAATGCGGTTGGGCTGATCGGCTCGGCCCAGTTCAATCGCTGGCTATTGGACCGGTTCGGAACGCATTCCCTGATGATCGCCACCATTTCCATGAATGCAATCTGCGTCTGCACTTTGTGCGTCCTGTCATGGACAGGCTGGGGTGGAGCACCCGCGTTTATGATCACAACCTTCCTGGCCCTGTCGAGCCTGGGGATCTTCCTCCCCAACGGGGCAGCTGCCGTCATGGCACCGTTTCCTCATCAGGCGGGGGCAGCGTCTGCACTGCTCGGGATGTTGCAGTTTGCGGGAGGAGCGATCACCGGCGCCATCGTGGGAATCTTCGCCGATGGCACAACCTGGCCGATGACGATCACCATGCTGGGCTGCTCGTTAAGCGCGTTCGTCATCACCATTCTCGCGGAGCAGCTGCGGCGCAAAGAAACAGATCTTCTTCCCGATGACATGTTCGACACCGCCATCACGGGTGAACACCGAGTGCAGTTCCTGATCGCCTCTGATCCGTCGTTGAAGACCCGGACCATCCTCGATTCGGAATCGACCGACTGATTGCTCCTTATGGGAACACCCGCTCGCGGCGCCTCTCGTCATGAAGAGATCAATGCGCCGGCGGGGGGCTGGTCTGGACTGCGCGGTTGCGGAACATGAAGTCGATGATGTTGCCTTCATGCGGCTGCAGCCAGTTGAGCTGGACCGTCTTCACTTCGCCGATGTTCAGCCGGTCGATGTGCGTCGCATCCAGGAGTTCACGCTGCCATGCGGCGTTGTCGGTCAAGGCTGTGCAGACCAGCGTGCTGCCAATCGATTTGATCATCTGCTTCTGCGGGCATTCGACGACGGAAACAAACGGGAACATGTATTCCGTGTTCGCCAGAAACGGCTCCGGACTGGTGCAGTGGACCACGGTTGGACGCAGGAAATCATGGCGTTCGTGCGAGATCCAGCGGCCACCGGACTGATAGGGAGCGGTCATGTCCGTCACGCCCGGTTCCTTCAGCTTCTCTTCAATCTGATTGTGCATCGCTTCGGCGACCCCTTTGGTCGTGAAGGCTGCGAGCATGGAATCGGGATCCGCCATCGGACGCGGTTCCACCGGCCCGAGTTTCTCGGCGATGGCCTGTGCGATCTCCCGTGTATGGCGTGACGCCCAGATGCTGCTGGCGTTGATACAGCTGCGACCGGAATTCGCGAAGACGCTGTCGACGAGGATGTCGAGGTAATCTTCCCATTGATCGACTTTGTCATCTCCAATGAGAATCTTGGAGAAGCCGGGGCCGTGCGGCTGAACCTTGGGATTGTCCTTGTACTTGTCGAGGGTCTGCTGCCCGCCGAAGATCATCGAACGGTCACAGGTTTCCATCACCGCGCTGCCGCAGTCGTGGCCGCCCGGATAAATGCACCACGCCTCCGCGGGAATGCCTGCCTTCGTCATGGCAGCGAACATCCTGTAGGGAGTCCACGGCTCCTGCGAACCCGGTTTGAGGACCAGGCCCAGCTGCAGCGGCACGAGTGCCAGCCAGAGGGTGTGAACTCCCGGTGAGTTGTTTGGCAGCACTGCCCCCAGAACCGGAGCAGTCGCCTGATAGCTGACCATCACTCCCCGGCTTTCCATGCCGTAGCCGTTGGTGAGGATGTCGAACGGCAGACCGCGGGTCAGCGACTCGAGCACCTCTTTCATGTGCTTCAGGACGAACGCATTCTTGCGCATGTTGAAGGCGCACATGTGCTCGGGCAGGCCAGTGGTTGCCGACTGAATATGGCAGAACTCATGAGGTGTCTGCGTGCCGTTCCCCAGCGGCAGAGTATCGTTCATGAAGTGATCGGCAGCCTGAGCGCACCTCTGGCACAGCTCTTCAATCGAAAGCTGCCGGAGGACTTCGCGACCCTTCAACGCTTTCCGCATATCCATCTTGATGAGGCCGCCGTTCGCCTGATCCATCCGGGCAAGTTCTTCACCAGTTTCAAAATGAACGACGGGAGCCTTCTCCATCGACTCGTAAGGCTTACCCCAGCGGATCACAGGAATTTGCAGCATGGCAGGAACTTTCCTCTTCGAAATGCACGTCTCGTGGAACTCCCAGCGTAACACGCTGGGGAAAGTGCGTGAAGGACAGGGCAGGAATGTTCTGAGTCCGTGTGAAGAACTGGCTTCGGCTTGTGTCGCAAACCGTGCTGTGTCTCGCACACGGAGAGTGCGAGGTACAGTAATCCGCACTCTCCGAGTGCGGGTGTTTGGACCGTTCCTTAATCAATTTGAAGTTTTTATGTTGAATCGCCCTCTCAATACCATTTCGCTTTATCAGCCACATTCAATAGTGGTTGACCGGAAGCAAAGCGCGTCACATTTTTCAGAAGCGTCTGGAGATGTCGCTCGGCGATGCGTGGAGAAGCGGCGGCCACATGCGGGGTGATGATGACATTCTCGCGTTTCCACAAAGGATGATCAGCGGGGAGCGGCTCGGTTTCGAAAACATCCAGTGCAGCGCCGGCGATAACTTTATTTTCCAGTGCCTGGTCGAGGTCGTTGAGGTCGACGATTGCTCCGCGTCCGATGTTGATCAGCCACGCCGTTCGCTTCATCTGCTCAAACTGAGCTGTGCGGAACATTTTGACGGTCTCGGGAGTGTGTGGGGCTGCGATGCAGACGAAGTCGCTGGCCTGGAGCAGATCTGATAATTCGGAAAGAGGCTGGACCGAATCGATCACTCCCGGAACGCTGCGGGTGAGTGGATCAATCCCGATGACAGTCATGCCGAAGGCAGCCGCTCGCCGGCAGATTTCGGCACCGATCTGTCCGACTCCGATCACACCGAGCGTGCAGTCCGCCAGATGCAGATGGTTCCGATCGATTCCCGTGACCGTTCCGACGCTGCCCGCGAGCGTCTGCTGTTCCGGACTTTGGCCGATCGGATGCCAGAGATGTTGTTGCTGCTGTCGCAGGTAGACGTGCAGATTGCGGGCGATCATCAATACGAAGCCCATCACGTGATCCGCCACAACGTCGCTGAAGAGTCCCCGCATGTTGGTCAGCACGCAGGAATGTGCAGCCAGTTCCGGAAAAATGTAATGTTCCAGACTGACGGTTGGGGCTTGTACCCACCTCAGGTTTGTCGCAGCCGCCAGTAGCTCCGGAGTGATCTTACCGAAGAAGGCGTCTGCATCCGGGATCTCTTCGAGAGCTTTCGCCGGCGACCCACAATTCGCGACAGTCATTTCGCTGGCAGCGAGTTTCACTGACGAGAGACGTGCGTCATCAATCGCTGGAAAAATCACAAGCTTCATGGTCCGTCAATCAAGCTTCAAAGCTTTCACCGTACTTCGGGACGATCGGCATTTCATCGCAGCTGTCTTTGACGAGCTGTGCAAGTTCATGGGCCGCTTCCGGTTCACCGTGCACCAGAAAGACCTTGCCGAAATGGCTGTCACGCATGGATTCTTCAAACCACCATTTGAAGTCCGTGGCATCCGCGTGGGCACTCAGTCCATCCAGCTGCAGCACCTGGGCCTTGAGAGGAAGAATGCGGTCAAAGATTTTGACCGTCTCTTTCCGGTTGGCGATCTGTCTCCCCAGCGTCTGCGGAGCCTGATAGCCCATCAGCAGGATCAGGTTGTTGGGATCGCTGACGGCATGTTTGAGATGATGCACGACGCGGCCACTCTCGCACATCCCGCTCGCTGCGATGATGACACAGGGACCCTTGCGCTTGTTCAGAGCCATACTCTCCTGATGACTCCCGACATACGTCAGATGTTCAAAGCCGAACGGATCCGGATCGGTCGTCAATACGGTCTGCAGATCCGCGTCGAGTTCCTCAGCGTGCCGGCGGAATAGATGCGTCAATTTGTTGGCAAGAGGGCTGTCGACAAAGATGGGGATTCGCGGCAGCACGTTCTGGTTGAAGAGATCGTTGAGGTAGTAGGTGATCTGCTGAGTTCGTCCCAGTGCGAAGGCCGGGATGATGACCCTGCCTCCCCGCAGCCGGGCTTCTTTAATCACATTGAGCAGAATCGCTTTGAGATCCTGCGGAGAAGAATGGATGCGGTTGCCGTACGTCGATTCACAGATGAGAACATCCGCACCATCTGTGACGAGAGCAGGATCTTTCAGGAGCGGCATATCACGACGTCCCAGGTCTCCCGTGAAGACGACCCGCTTCTGCTCCCCCTGATCCTTAAGTTCGATTTCGGTAATCGCTGAACCGAGAATGTGGCCTGCTGGCGTGAATCGAATACGGGCTTCCTGCCGGGCGTCCAGATTGATCCATTCATCGAAAGAACAAGGCTCGACAAGTTTCATCAGTCCACGGACATCTTCTTCCGTGTACAGGGGGTCGACAGGTGGATGTCCGCGAGGAAGTTTTCGCGAAAGATAGACGGCATCTTCTTCCTGAATCTTTGCAGAATCCAGCAGCATCAACTCCATGACGTCTGCTGTCGCTTCTGTGCAGAACACGGGCCCGCGAAACCCGAACTTGAACAAGCGAGGAAGATTGCCGCAGTGATCCAGATGTGCGTGAGAGAGGATCACGGCATCCAGTGTCTTCGGCTCACACTGGAATCTCTCGTTCTTGCGACGAGACTCGGAACGCGGTCCCTGAAAGAGTCCGCAGTCCAGCAGGATGCGGCGATGCGACGTCTCGATCAGATGCTGACTTCCAGTGACTTCACTGGCAGCTCCCAGAAATGTGATTTTCATCAGTCGATTTTTGTGAAATCGAAGCGAACTGTCGAGTGCAGGTGAACAGGAAGGAGGCAAGTCCTGTCGATGCGCGGATGACTCCTGATGAAATGGAAATCTTTGCTGATCCCCGTTGACAGGAACTGCCGAAAAGACGAGTGTTCGCGTCACAGCGGTCAGCGGTCAGCGGTCAGCGGTCAGCGGTCAGCAGTCAGCAGTCAGCAGTCAGCAGTCAGCTTACTTTGTATCGAGTGAAATCGCCTGCTTCGCGGCGGAACGCTTCGCACAAGGTTGCGATTCGTCGCGAGCACGAGGAAGCAAAGTAAAAAGTAGATCATTCTGCTTCGCGGCGGAACGCTTCGCACAAGGTTGCGATTCGTCGCGGGCACGAGGAAGCAAAGCAAAAAGTAGATCATTCTGCTTCGCGGCGGAACGCTTCGCACAAAGGTTGCGATTCGTCGCGGGCACGAGGAAGCAAAGTAAAAAGTAGATCATTCTGCTTCGCGGCGGAACGCTTCGCACAAGGTTGCGATTCGTCGCGAGCACGAGGAAGCAAAGTAAAAAGTAGATCATTCTGCTTCGCGGCGGAACGCTTCGCACAAGGTTGCGATTCGTCGCGAGCACGAGGAAGCAAAGCAAAAAGTAGATCATTCTGCTCCGCGGCGGAACGCTTCGCACAAAGGTTGCGATTCGTCGCGAGCACTAAAAACACCAGATCTTTCGCAGACTTGTTCGCCAGAGGACCAAAAAATCGCGTGAGCCGCAGTCACCAAAGGTACATGCAAGACATGACCTGACTGTCGCTCTTCTCGCAGCCAGTTCCTGACTGCGCAACAGGCGTTAGATCTGGATTGTTGGGAGCGACTCTTTTCGAAGAGTCGCTCCCTTTTTTTGTTGACTGCTGAGCCGCTGTGCTGGGGGCCGCAAGTGGCGATTTACTGAAAGAGGGGAGCGTCTGTCAGCTGGTCTTCCGGGACTGCTGCCGACTGCACCACCGGGGGAGTTGTGGTCTCACGCTTGGGAGCGGGTTCCTCTTCCTGTCCCGCGAAGGGAGCTGCTTCAGGATCCTGCGGAAGACCGATAATGCCAGCCTGTTCGCCTGCCACGAATGTCAGGGCGACGAGCAGGGCATAGGTGAACAGGGTCGGCCCCAGTGACGGGCTCGCCCATTTGATCGCTGTTCCGAACGATTTTTTGATCTGTGGAAGCGGACCGTTCCAGCCGACGGAGTAGATCTCATCAAGGAACAGGTGAGAGAAGAAGCCCAGTGCGAGGCCGCCCCCCATCAGCAGTTTGATCCAGGGGTTGGGGCTGGGGTAAACGAGATACATCGACTCCCCTGCGATGAGCATGGCCGGCAGGCTGTGAAACATGCCGCGATGTACGCTGAGTTTGTTCACCAGCCAGGCAAGTCCATAGCGGATGAAGAAGTACATGCAGAGCATGACGAGAATCATGCTTTCGTTGTTGACCGGCATCTGGGTGACTTTGAGGATGTGTCCCACGGTGATCAGCGGTACAACGGCGGCAGACAGAGAAAAGATTTCCTGTCCTGGCCGACCGGTCGGAATGTCCAGGTCCGGCAGCATTCCACCGACTCCGGTCAGATACCCCGCGAGCATTGCCTCGGTGGGGCTGAATTTCAGCAACGTCCCAGCTGCCACGCCATATCCGACTCCCAGCAGGCTGCTGAAGAGGATGTGTTGTCGAAATGCTGCCATGCGTCCTCCATGACGCGGGTAAGCGTTGAGAGTTGAGAGTTGAGAGTTGAGAGGGCTGGTTTTCAGGGGGGCCGGAAAACAGCTTTGGATGTGCTTGTGAAGTGACTGCGAGGAAACGATGAAAGGAATCTCGGCTCCGGAGAGACCGGGAGCCGGGAGGGAGCGGGGTTGTATCAGAATTCCCGAAGAGGGATCAAGAAGAATTTTGGCTGGGGGGGTAGTGGGTAGTGGGTAGTGGGTAGCGGGTAGCGGGAAAGTTCCTCTCTATTTCCTATCCCCTATTTCCTATTTCCCGTCCCGATCCGGGACCAGCAGCTCGGGATGGTCGAGAACCAGATAATGGCCGTGATCCGCGGTGACGATCATCACGGTTTCGTCCCAGTTGCTGTGTTTCTCAACCCAGTCCGTGACGGTCTTGATCGCAGCATCGCCGCTGAGAAACGCACCGATGGAGTTGTCGATGTTGTTGTCGTGATTTGCCCAGTCGACATCGCCCGCTTCCACCATCAGCCAGAAGGGAGAATCGTCCTGGCTGAGAACGTCCAGTGCCACTTCTGCCATCTGTGCGAGTTTCGGATTCTCGATGAGATCAGCTTCGGTGTACGTCTCGGCTTCATTCCTGCGGCCGATGGTGGGGTTGTAATTTCCGTCGGCCGTCTGGAACGGCAGGTGTCCGTACTTCGTTCCGAAAAAGCCGAGCAGACGATGCTTGCTATCGATCGCCAGTTGGGCTTTCTCACGGAGTTCTTCGATCCCGACAACGCCTGGCGTCCGCTCGGCGATGACGTACTTGCCCCCGTTGCGGACGTCCACCTTCTGCTGGTCTTCACGCGTGAGATAAGAATTGCCGGGGACGAAGTTTTTCCCTTGCCCGCTGTCCTTCGTCCGTTCTGATCCATACCCGGTCCCGATCAGGACATCGACTCCCGTCAACGGTTCCTGCGGGTGGCTGATCGAAGGGAGCCCGAGCAGGTCTCGGGTCAGATCCTGATAGTCGTCCCGGTGAACATTGTGTGAATAGGCAGCGGCCGGAGTGGCATGGCTGATGGGGACGCTGGTGACGACCCCAACACGATATCCTTTTTGCTGTGCGAGGCTGGCAATGGTCTCAGCCTGAGTCCCGTCGACCCGAACGTTGATCGACGCGTTGTAGGATTTGACCCCGCTGGTCATGCTCGCCGCTGACGTGGAAGAATCGGTGTAGGCCTGACGCAGTTCATGTTGTTCTGCCTTGCCGATCAGGTATTTGATGTCGGTCGGACGGCTCCAGGGGTAGAGTCCAGCGACCTCGTATGCATATCCACCGCGCAGGGCCTGCTCGACGTTGGAGACGGTCTGATTGTCCAGATCGCAGGTGACGTCGTCGCACCAGGGGCTGGTCACCATCCAGCCGAATTCCGTGGTGCCGGCAGCGTCATAGTCCTGCACGTGCAAGCCGGTTCCGCGACCTTCGGTGTAGGCGACCCGCTTGTTCTTGTAGGTGCTGGCAGCCCAGGTGGTCTGCCAGTCGGTTCCATCGAACACAACGAGAATGATGTGTTTCTTGCCGGCATCCAGAGCGGCCTTCTGGATGTCGAAGATATTGGTCTGATCGAAATAGGGTGCTTCCGGATTCAAAGTCCCGTAGGGCACATATCCGTAGAGATCTTCCAGCTTCGTCTGGCTGGCATAGGGGCTGTTCTGACCCTGATACGACTTCAGCGAGATTCCCGGGCCGGCATTGATCGTTCCGAAGGTGTAGACCGGAATGAGTCGATTGGAGTGGGTGCTCCAGGCCAGATAGTTCTCCGGATCCCAACCCCAGTGTCCGAACGCTCCCCGTTTTGTTTCAACTGCCTGTGTCTGCAGATCGCGAACATCATCGGCAAGGGACAGGGCAGGCAGGAGAAAGATCACAGACAAGGTCAGGCGGGAACTGAGCATGGCAGGGCATCCTGGAAAGTCTCAAAGCAGTCGGATTGTCAGTGGGAGACAACCTTCAAACCCACAATACCGACCACAATCAGGAATAGGAACCCCAGCCGGGCGGGCGTGGCCGGTTCGCCGAAAATCAGGATTCCCAGACACGCTGTGCCGACAGCCCCGATACCTGTCCAGACTGCATAGCCGGTCCCGACCGGAATCGTTCGAAGCGCCAGCGCGAGCAGAATCATACTGATCGCCAGCGTCACCAGCGTGAACACCGAGGGCCCCAGTTTGGTGAATCCCTGGGTTGCTTTCAGTCCGCTTGCCCATGCCACTTCGAACAGGCCAGCCACAATCAGAATCCACCATGCCATCTGGACATTCCTTCACAAGAGTCAGTCAGAGCGGGCGATCATCATTCTCTGCGATCCCCGCACTTCAGGGGCGATTTTTTCGATGATCCCCAAAAAGAGAAAGACCCGGAACACGTTGTCCCGAGTCTTTCTCAAAAGAGACACAAATTCAATCTGACGTCTTTGAGCATTTTTTCAAATGACGTTCAGTGAATCGCCTGCACATGGCAGGTCAAACGGGTCTAGCGATAGACACCGGCGTAATACAGTTGCCCGGTGGAACTCACGGCACAGCCGAAGCCGACGCGTGAATTCCGGCTGAGCACCCAGACCCGATGACCGGGTGAGTAGATCCAGCCCTGGACGCAGGCTTCTGCGTTGGGATAACCCATGGCGATAATCTGTTCGCCGCCGCCGTGATACATGGAATGACGGGCGGCCATGTTTTCTGCCCATCGCTGGGCCTGCTGACAGAGTTGTTCATCGAGAATCTGGGGAGGCAGCGAGTATTGAGCTCGATGCCGGTTCGCAGCGGCGTACATCGCCTGAATCTGTGAGTTTTCCGTCAGCGGTGTGTGTGGAGCCGCTGCCAGAAACAGCACGGAGCAAGCGAGCGCGACCAGTTGCACTTTCATTCAATCAACCTTTCTTACCATCCACTGGGTCAAGAACACCGCTTCCAGTCACAACAGAACTTTGGATGCTCTGGTTGTGCACCAGGTCAGGGAGCCTTTCGATTCCCTGTTTTGGAGGCGGTGTAACAATCCTTCCACGAGCCATGGTGGGGAATGCCAGTGACGCATTCAAGTTGAAAACAGTCGCTTGCGAGGAATCTTTTCGGATGCCTGAAATTGGCCTTCAGGGTGGTTGACAGGAGGGGGGTGGTTTTGCTTGATGAACGCTTCAAAGTTCTTTGATGCAAACAGCTTCCGTCGACATCCACTATCCCCTGACCTCTAGTCCAATCTTCGTCTTGGCGAATTGCGAAGTTTGTCGTAGCTTCCCGGCCCCTTTGAATTGATCGGTCACCGCTATCAGTGAGACGGCGATGGAGCAGAAATCCCAAGTTCGGAAAACGATTCGAATCATCAACCGGCTGGGGATCTCCTCGCTGTTTCTGGGAATCGCTGCTGCCCTGATCCGGGCCTGGGTCACCCATTGGCTGGGGCCGACCTCGGGACCCGCTGTCGCTCCGACCCAGACTGCCATGATTGTCGAGGAAAAGCTGCAGACCGTGGAGGACCTGCTCTCGACAAGTCCCGTCAGCCTGATGGAATGGCAGTCGAACGTCGAACAGCGTTACGACTCCGCAGCCCAGCGGGAGCGGGCATTTCGGAACTACATCGGGAAGCAAGTCGTCTGGGAGGGCTACTTTGACCAGTTCAATCTGGTGGCGGAACCCAGAGACGAACAGAGTGCTGGTGTCCTGATCATGCAGGAAAGCCACGCGGCGCTCTTCGAAAAGCGACTCCTGGGCCCCCCGTCCGTCCGTTGTTTCCTTCCGAAAAGTGCTGCCGCCAGTCTGTCCCAGTTGGAGAAAGGGGATTGGGTTGTGGTCCGCGGCCGGCTGGGTGACCCCAAAATGGCGGGAAACCTGCTGTGTACGGATCTGAGCGAGTGTGAAGTGATCGCCTCCAGCCATGTCCGCGCCGTCGAAACCGTGCTCGGGTCAGGGGAAACAATCACACGGTGAGTCTCGTTTCGGCGACACAGAGGATTCCCGAACTAGGCGAATTCGCCGGGTCGGGATGTGATTCGCACAATTCGCCGGATTCGCGGTTCTTCTCCTTTCAGAAATCGGCCTGCAGCACGATCCGGTAACGGGCCTTGTTGTCATGCAGATGCTTCAAGGCGTCATTGACCCGGGACATGGGGAAGTATTCCGTCTGCGGAGCGATGCCGTGGCGACCGGCGAAGTTGAGGAGCGTCGACATCGTTGCCGGGCTGCCAACGGGCGAAGCAGACAGGGAATACTGGCTGCCGATGAACTGCGGGACGCTGACCGGGACTGGGTCGCCTGTCGCCCCCACGAAGTGGATTCGGCCTTTGGGTGCGAGCGTGGGAAAGAATGTAGCCCAGTCCAGCGTCGCACTGGCGGTCGAGATCACAAAGTTCAACGAACCTCGCAGCTTTTCAATCTCGGCAGGCTTCGTGGAATTGACGACCTGATGCGCTCCGAGCTTCAGGGCTTCTTCCCGTTTGCTGTCGCTGGAGGTGAACGCAATCACTTCACAGCCCCAGCTGCGGAAGAATTTCAGGGCCAGATGTCCCAGCCCGCCAATCCCGATGACGCCGACCCGGTCGGTGGGTGAAACGCCAAACTGCAGCAGCGGATTGAAAACCGTGATCCCTCCGCAGAACATCGGCCCGGCCGAAGCGGGATCGATCGTTTCCGGAAGCGGGGCGGCCCAGATCCATTGGCAGCGGACCTTCTCCGCGAACCCGCCGGCATGTCCGATAATTGTCGGTTGTGCGAACGGGCAGAGATTGTGATTGCCTGAGAGGCACTGGTAGCAGGAGAGGCAACTGCTGGCCCACCAGCCCAGACCGACACGCTGGCCAACCTTTCTCGCGGTGACGTGCTCACCCACCGCGGTGATCGTTCCAATCACTTCATGTCCGGCGATGAGGGGATAGGTGCTGATCCCCCAGCCGTTGGAGATCATCGCCAGATCCGAATGACACAGTCCGCAACTCTCCACGGTAATCTCGACCTGATCCACCGGAAGCGGTCCCGGATCATAGCTGACGAGTTCTAATGGAGCGTTCTGGGCCTTGGCAGCATAAGCTTTGATCGAAGCGGACATCACGACATTCCTGTGAGCAGGGCGAACGATGATCCAGACTGAGCGGCGACGCCATCATATCTCAACGCAGGGATGCCGTCACCCGATCGCCGCTTTGCCTGATCTCAATCTCGGCCGCGTCGCTGCAGGAGCTCGGTCACCGTCGACTTCTCCGGGAAGACTCGCTCATCGAGTTCGGAGTAAAACATTGCTCCGGCATCGATGTGGTTTTCTCGCATGAAGTTGAGATGCGCTTCGACCGGCGGGAGTCGTCCCACCCAGGGGAGCACACCCAGCCAGAGGATGGCTATGCAGGCGAGGCACACCAGCAGACGCATCGCTGGGCGGAAGGAATGTGCGGTACAGCTCATGGCGAAACCGCTTCTTTGAAGACGACGCCGAACATCAGCCACGCCATGAACAGCGACAGAGCCAGGTTCAATGACTGCCCGACCACATACAGCACCAGCGGCTTGCCTCCTGCGAAGTAAGGTGCGAGTGTTCTGAAGTTGGTTTCCAGTCCGATGCAGACGAAGGCCAGGCAGAACAGCCAGGTTCGCAGCTGCTTCGTCACACTGACGGAAGCATCGACGACGGCTGCCCCTTGAGCGGAGTTTTCGGCGAGGGCTGAAAAGAGGATTGACGCTGCCACGAATCCGAGGATGAACTTGGGAAACCTCCGCCAGATTTCCATTCCACTTGGTTTGGTTCCGGCTGTTCCCGGCTCCATGCAGGTCGTCCAGTAAACGGCGACACCAAACGCGACCGCGCCGATCAGGATGTTCTGAATCATCTTGATCACCACAGCCACTTCACCAGCCCGGCGGCTGACGAGTTCTCCGGCAGCAGCCACTGCCCCCGTGGAGTCGATCGTCCCGCCGATCCAGGCGCCCGCGATGATTTCATCCATTTGCACAGCCCGGATGATCATTGGCTGCACGATCATCATGACGGCCGTAAAGGCCAGCGACAGGCCGATCGCACAGGAGAGTTCCTCCTTCTTCGCCTTGCAGGCTGCGCCCGTCGCGATCGCTGCCGAGACGCCGCAGACCGACATATCCGCTGAAATGACCATGTTCAGCGAAGGTGATTCCATCTTCAGGATCTTCTGACCAAAGATGAACGTTGTGATCAGCACGATCGGAGTGACGATCCAGGAAATGCAGATTCCCGGCACCCCCAGTGCCAGCAGACGCCCCAGAAGAATCTCCGCCCCCAGCAGCACGAGACCGGTCTTGATATAGAACTCGCCGCACATCGCTGGTGCGAGAAACGAGGGAGTGCCAACGGTGTTGGAAATGATCATTCCCACCACCAGCCCCCACAGCACGTACTCCAGATTGTACTGGTTCACCACTTCCTGTCCGGAGAGGATGAATGACAGGACTGCCAGCAGCCAGATCACCAGGAACGCGGGAATGAATCGCAAGAATCCCCGTCCCATGATGCCTGATGAAATCGCAAACGGAATCAGCAGCATCAGCCCGGTCGCTCCCAGAGCAGGAACCAGCGATTGTTGATTCGGTGCCTCTCCGGTGCGAAGAGCGTCCAGCGGATCGGATCTCCACTTGCCCGGAGTCTTCAGCCAGGACTTGAGGGCACTGACTGGCTTGGTCTCCGGTTTCGTGTCCGGTTGGGGGGGATTTGAAATGACCGACCAGTATCCGATTGCCAGAATCAGGGCCCCGACCCAGATTGCCATCCAGTCTTCCGTCTTCCACAGAGCGGAGATTCGCGAAGGGGGAATTGTGACCTCGGGCGAGTCGGCCATGCTGGGGGGAATCCTATCTTGGATTAAAGTCGAGGGGTGAATCGCGATTCAGGATCAAGGACTTTGGTGGAGCAACTGCAAGTCAACGCTTTCGGTTGATTCTCACAATGCTACTGCACAGAGATTTTCTGAAGCTCCTGCGGGCTCAGGACCCGGTCGAAAATGGCAATCTCGTCGAGTCGCCCTTCCCAGTTGTTCTGGTTGTCGCTGCGACCTCCGAGGAAGAATTCTTCAACACTCAGGTGAGCAGACGGGGGAGAGGTGGTTTCGATCTCGGGCTTCCCGTTGAGGAACACTTTGACCTGATCACCGTCACGGGTGAGAACGACGTGATTCCAAGACCAGCGCGGAATCTCCGTCTTTCCGCCGACAAACTCTGTCCGATTTCCCTGCTGGAAGATCAATCGACTCTGGTGTCCGGATGTGCCTCCCAGTCCGAGGTGTTCACCATCAGCTCCCAGAACATCGTCTGCCCCTCGCGAATACATCCAGCCGGTCACGTCACGGCCGTTTGCAGGCATGCCGTTCCAGAACCAGAACGAAATGGTGTACTTGTCGGCGAGCTGAGGGAGCGAAAGTCTTAATCGTTCTCCAGCGAAATGAGCGGAGCGGTTCGTTTCACCTGCTTCACAGAACAGGTCGGAGTGAGGCCCCTCGAGGAAGTAGACGACACGCGATTCGTAGATGCCATTCCGATGGTGAGGCGAAGCGTCTTTTGCCAGAGGTCCGGTGAATTCATCGAGTCGGTAATAGGCTGTCGGATTCAGATCGAGAATCGCGAGGGTCGCGGCCCCCTGAGACTGTTCAAAGACCCGTCGAGGCTGAGCGCACACCTGCTGCAGTGCCTGAAGTGCCACTGCGGCAATCTTGGGCTCGGCTTCCACTTCCAGACCCGCGGATCGTGCAGGCCAGGTGTTGTAGCCCCCGAGGAGATGCTGCTCCGGCGGGGGGATGTAGCCATCGCCGCCGTTGGCCAGTTCGATCACGATGGTCTTCTTGAAGGGGCTCTGCAGCTTGAGCTTCAAGCCGGTGAGCGCATATGTCTCGGTGGGGGTTGTTGCGATTGCAATGTCCCCGATGCGGATCGCCTGAACGACCACTTCGGTCGACTGCATTTCATCCAGCAGGATCTGCTCACGGGCGTAGACTTCCTCGGTCGTGCTGGGAAGTCGATCCCCCATTTCCGCAACGACCCGTTTTGCCCATTCCAGCCGCTCCTTGGTAGGAACGCGATAGTTCAGCGGAATCCGCGTCTCCACCATCTCCAGAACATCAACTGGGTGGTACTCGATCTTGTTGTAGGCCTGCATTGCCAGATCGAGAAGACCGTTGGTGAAGGTTTCGATCGTGTGCTTGTTCTGATCGGAATCCGGCCTGGTGTAATCGTGGCGCCAGATGTCTCCGCTGCACCCGTGCGACATGATGCCGACGAACGGGGGAGCACCAGAGCCATCTTCTGCAGCGATCCGTTCCTTCAGCCCTTCGGAGAATAAGCCGTAGTAGTCGGCACTGATGTCGTTGTCGACGAAGTAATGCATCGAGAAGTTTGCCAGAACCGCAATCGGCCGCCCCGCGGTTGACTGAAATGAAATCAGCGAAAGGTCCGGGTCTTCTGGTCCGGACTCTCCGATGACGTCATCAGGATTGCGGGCAGCGTGCATGTTGGCGCGGAGAGTGGCATTGCCAAAGGGATCAGTTTCGACCCGATCCGGACGACGAATCCAGCGACGCAGAGCCGTAAAGTCCGCAGCGTTGATCACACCGAATCCGACACGGGCCGGTTCGAGGTTCTTCTGAGCCGCCTGAATGGCTTCCACCAGCTTTGCACGCAGGAGCGGCACGTAGTTGGGGTCCGCCTCCGTTCCCAGGCAGGCCATGACGGATCCTGCTGAGTGCGTATGGGTGGCGGAGATCAGCATGCGGTCGGTGGTGATGCCGGTGGCGTCGGATGCTAGTTTCTTGGCATCATCCAGAAACTCTCGCGGCATCATGCAGCTGTCGACGACGACGATGGCAAGCTGCAGATCCCCCTCAGCAAGGACAATTGCCCGGGCACTCAGGCGAGACTTGACCTTGTCGAGTGAACGGCTTGTCATCCCGCCGTTGACAATCACCGGCAACTGGTCCGGCGTTACGTCCACGACGGCCGCACCGGCACGGAATTCCGCAGAAGCATTCGCGGGAAGAGAGAAGACTGCGAAGAAAAGCAACAGGCTGGCAGCTGTGCGTGTCATGGGGCGGGTTCCGCTGGTGGGGAAGAATCAGAATCTGCAGGTCGGCCCGGATGAAGACCCATTCTGCAGGAATCAGCCACCATTGCAACCGCCAGCGAAGATTCGAACGAGGAGACAGAGCGCGGATAGTCTTTCATCAAGCCTCTCGAGCGACGTTACTGCCTGTTCGTCCCCCTTCGTGACCGGGAGCGAATCGCAGCTTTGAACGACTTGCCGATCATCGCCCCCAGGAATGTTCCTGCGGCGATCGGAAGAAAGCTGAACGTGAAGACGGAAAGAGACGCCAGTAAAATAGAAGCGTTCCCCGCTGTGTAGAATCCTTCGATGTAAAACACCTGTCCCAGGTAGACTCCGACAGCACCCAGCCAGCAAGTCCGGGGGTAAACCATGGCAGCAACGCAACTTGCCGACAGGACTGAAAGCCAGTAATAAGATCCCGCAGAGTCCCAGGGTTCAATCTGGCCGGTCAATCGCAACGATGCGGACCAGATGAGAGCCCCTGAAAAGAACCCGATGAGGAATTGAATCGGGACAAGCAGCCAGATTGGTTTCATGCAAAGGCCCGCGACTGTTGGTCATCACATCCCAGCCCATGAACACAACAGTGTACGCTGCATTCTCAGAGTGCAGCAAGCAGTGTATGTCGCACTCTCCGAGTGCGACAAATGCCGAGCTTCAATCTGGAACGAAAGTCCGCTCTACGGACTGTGGCCACCGACCGGAGATGACCTGGATTCTCTCCCCGAACGTGCATCGGTCTCCTCATCCCAAGAGACTGTCCCTTTGCCGCCATAGAAGAAAAGCGGATCAAGCCAGACCCAGCCTGATCGGTCGGCCGACTCCATTCTCGACCACCACCCGATATGCCGGTACGAGAAAGCAGGACATCCACAGCATTACGCCGCTTCGAGGGTCACTCCCTTGTCAACAGTCTCGCCTGCGTTGAGCGTCGCCTGAATGAGGAGGCCACGGGCGATGGAGTAGGGTTCGAAGGTGGCTGCGCGAACCGTCTCGATCTGCAAAGGAAGATTCGTCAGTGAGATGGCTTCTTCCACCAGCTGGGCAAAGCCGGGCAGTCGGACCGGTCCCCCGGAGAGGACCAGCGGAAGCGGCTGCTTCAGGATTGGATCGGCACAGCTGAGCAGTTTGCGTTTGATGCTGAACATGGCGGACAGCAGCAATTCGGCATAGGCGTCGTTGAGCCATTCTTCATCATCACTCTGCGGTGAGAAGAAGGAGATGTCTCCCTGCGTGAGCCAGTTCTGAATCAATGGCAGATCGATGTACGAGTTCCCCTGATGATCCCAGAGATACTTCTTCCGGGCGTGGGCAAACCGTTCAACAATATCGCGGGACCCCTTGAGGAATCGCGATTCGATCAACGGCTGGGACTGCCGGACGATTCCAAAATGAACCGACTCCGCACCGACACTCAGGCAGGCTCCGGTGAATTCGCAGTCTTCCAGTTCGGCCAGCGCGAGCGAGGATATCGGGCTCATCGTGGATGTCTGGTAGCCCTGAAGCTGAACGACATGCTCGAGGAATTTGCCGGTCCATCCATCGGCCCCCTGCGGTTCGACTTCGCCGCGGGGCAGGGTGATCAGGCACTGGCTCTCGGGAGTTGGCGCGGCAGGGAGCAGCAGGTCGATCAGCCAGGCACAGACCTGTCGACCGATCGGATCCTGATCCGCCAGTCGACCGCCGTGCAGCAGTGGAACGAGCGGACGAGAGAACAGGGAAGAGACCTCGATTGCAGCGTCGCCGATGATGACGAGCGAGCCGCTGACTGCGGAATAGGGAATGTGTGACTGCTCAAGAGCCTTGCGATGGGCAGGCTCATCGTCCACGACGGTGTAGACGGCGGGGAGCCGTCGGGCAATCAGTCGCTGTTCTTCGCGTCGAAGGGATCGAAACTCACTGCTTCCTAAATCCAAAGCGGCGGTCATCCACGTTTCTCCGAAGCAAGGGTCCGCAAAGCGCGCTCCAGCGGACTCATTGCTGCTGTTTGTACAGGGGCAGGGTTGGGGGGCTGGACGATATCGAATTCCATGATGTCTGCAGGGCGAGAAGGGCTCTCGCTGTGCAGATGTGGAGCGCTGACTGTTTCAATTTCCCGGGCAGGAGCGGAAGTACGCTCGACGGGGAAGGTGGGGATTTCGATGGTGGGCGGCTTCGCACCGGAAGCTGGCGTGACAGGGGTTTCGTTGATACTCGATTCGTCCGAATTCTCCAAGACCGATTCGTCATTCATGGACGTGAACGAAGGCTTGCAGATTTCTCGCAAACTGTTGCGGAGATGACGTTCCGAGGCCTTTCCAGCCCCGATGGAAATTTTTTCCCGGTCGGAATTGCGGCTTCGCTTTGCGAAGTGAGGACCGTTCATTTCCACATGTGCCGAATTCAGAATGATACGGCGATGCCCTACGACCTTGCCGTGCAGCGGCCAGTCACTGGGAACGCGGACTTCTTCTTCCACCACTGGAATTTCCCGCTTCAGCAGTCCTTCGACTCCCTGACGAACGGTGGGCCTTGTCTGTTCCGGCTGGGCAACCGCTTGAGGAGCGGGTGTTGAATCGACAGCTCGGGTTGGGGTTTCAGCAGGTCTGACGAACTCCAGAGGTCCGATCGCGACCGAGAGCAGCAGCCCCAGTCCGATCACGATCGAGATCGCAGCCCCGCAGTACAGGACATATCGGATCAATGTATTTGAACGAGTCGCCTGCCGGATCGGATTCGATTGGCCGGCCTCCGACGATGCTTTAAGAATCGAACGGCTCGTGAGGGGCCCCGTAACTTCAGCGGTCGATCGTGGTGAAATCTCTCGTGGCGGAGTCGCCTCTGCGGATGCACTCGAGGCTGGTGTCGGCTCGATGTCAATGGTCTCGACCGTCACTTCGGCCGACCGTGTCTGGATCACGGATGGCTTCTCATCGGACTGGCTGGGAGCGAACAGCTGGATGGCGTGGGCCAGGTCAGCGGGCATCGGAGGAATTTGACCGGATGCCTGCGAGACAGGGAAATCCAGCACCGTTGCTGGTGTTGCGCTGTCTCGTACCGGCAGATTGTCGCTCGGCGCGTAAGGCAATGCCATCGGGACTGCCGAGGTGAACTCAAGGCTGGGGGGGGCGATCAGATCGCCCGATACCTGTTGCACGACCTGAGCCCCTGGGACCGCAGGGGGGAGGTCAACGTCCGCAGGCATAATCCCTGGAAAGGCTGATGTCCGGGACTGATCCAGATCGATCAGTTCCGGCAGGAATCCTGGCTGTTCCAGCGGCAGTTTGTCCACGATTCGAGAGTCGAACACGATGACCGAGCCACTGGAGAGCTGAACGGGTTGAGTCGCTCGGGCAGGGGAGATGACCTGGGCAGTTCGGACCAGTTCCGGGTATTGCCCCAGTCGCCGGGCCAGTTCTTCAACGGTATTGATGGCTGGATTCAGCGGCAGCACGACGGGGCGGTTGAGGAGTCCCAGGCAGGCCACCGGCATAATGGCATCCGGGGCATCATTGTTGATGACGGCTGAGGGGTGGATCGGGACGACCACGATATCCCCCGGCAACAGCATGTCGTTTGAGCCGGGGCCATTCGGCGTATACTGGATCTGGAAGCGGACATCGCGATTCCGCACGATCCGCAGCGTCGATGAAGCTTGGGGATTCAACCCGCCAGCGAATTCAATGAGTCGCCCCAAGGGGATTGAACGTTCGTTGGATGCGTAGACACCGGACCGAAGGACAGCACCGACCACCGTATAAGTCAGTGGGCCTTCAACAGGTGCTGAATTCTCAATCACACGCATCCGTCGGGCAGAATTTGCCGACGGCTGAACTCCAGGCGGTGTCTGTGCGAACGCGCTGGCTGCGAAGGACCAGCCTGCACAGACGACGAGCATCCATCTGGAGATCGGGCGCGGAATTGACATAGGAGGCTTTATGTAACAATGACGCCCTCACGGGCGGAAAAGGCCGCATCCTCTACGTCATCGACAAATCGCCCTCGGAAAATCAACACTTTGCCGCAAGTTCTCCCGATGCGACACCGACCGGCGAAAGCTGCCGTTGAAATCCACGAGAATAAAACACAACCGCCCCGGACTTCGCGGGAAAGTCCGGGGCGGTGTGGGAAGCTGCCGAAAGCAGAACCATCTACGAAATCATTTCTGATTCGCCATCAGTTCACCCTTCAGTGCTTCTGCCTGATCCAGGTGCTGCTGGCTGTGTTGCAGCCCGTCCTGCAAGACCTGCTGGAAGTCGCCGGAGACATGCTGCTGCGCAGCTTTGAGATGAGCGATCATGCCCATGTGAGCACCGATCTGTGATCCGATGAAACACTTATCGAATTCAGCTCCCTTTTCCTTGGAGAGCATGTCCCGGGTCATCTGCTCGCAGTTTTGAACCGACTGCTTCTCGATCTGATACCAGGTTTCGTCGGTACTCTTCTGGTTTCCTGCGAATCCAACTCGAACTTCCGTTCGTTCGCCATCCCGGGTCTGGGTCACGACCGGTGCTGCCGCGGGGCGCTCATTCTGAGATGTGAGCGGAGCTGCAGCAGCATCGGTTGTGCGCTGATTGTGATGGTGAGCGAACTGCTGGAGTTTGTCACCAAATGCCTGATGGTCAGTGATCAGCTTCTGGGCGAAATCCTTCACCTTCTGATTCTGCGAATGTTCCATCGCGAACTTCGCCAGATTGATTTCCTCCTGATTGTGCAGCAGGATGCAATCGGCAAGCTGACCGTTCAGGATCTGAGCATGATCACCCCGTTCACCCACGACGACCCCCGGTTGTCCTGGGTTCACGCGGTTGGTGGTGTTCGCATTGTTGGGGTTGGCAGCGTCACGGCGTGCCCCGTTGATGACCCCCGTTCGGTCAATCACTCTGTTCCCGGCTCGCTCTTCGACCTGCTTCTCCTGAGCCCCACGGCCCTGCTCCTGATTCACTTCTCTCGGGGCCTGGACCTGAGCCTGAGCAAATGACGCTAACGACAACGCCGCCACAGCTGACATCAGTGATGTCTTCAACATGATTCTATCCCTCTACTTAACTGACCAATGGTTCCAGAGATTTGAAAGCTATGGCAATTTCTGATGCACTCCTTCACTCAGCCGCCAGCACCAATCCGCAGGTCACCAGATGCACCGAGAAAGAATCGCTCAGCTTTCGTTGGCCTCTTGAGCGCACAAGTGCCAATGATGTGGGCTGCAACAAATATTCCGCTTGGACCAGCGATTTGCGTTTCAAGAACGGATTGCCAGAAATGCGTGAATGACCAAGATGTCCTACGGCGGCTTCGCCAACAGTAAACGCCATTTCTCCAGCGTGAGCAGAGAGTTGGAACGAAATAAATTGACGTTACGCTCAGATGGGTCCACAAATTAGAAATCTGTTATGACCCGCGAAGGATGAACGAAATTCGTTCATCCTGTGCGTTCAGAGCACAGTCAGCGTGGGAGTCCTCAGCGAGTTCAGGTCCATCTGCAGTCTGTCCGCGTTTCAACTGACTGGAATTTCAATCCCGAAGAGGTCGCTGAGATCGGTAGAGTTCCAGAGCGGCGCGGAGGTCTGCCTTCTGCTCTGGTTTCGCAAGTTCGATCGCCCGAGTCTGAGAACTGATCGCGTTCTCAAAGTCTCCGGTTTCCGCATAGGCCGCTGCGAGTGTTGCCAGGTAGTCAGCGTTCGGACTCTTGACCAGCTGGTTCGCCCGCTGTGCCAGTTCAAGGGCTCTTTGTCCGTTTCGAAATCGGTCTTCGCGGCAGGTTGATAACAAGCGGGCCAGACTGTTGAGCGACAGTGGTGTCTGTGGATCGATCTGGATGGCCTGATTGAAGTCTGCGATCGACTTTTCGTACTCGCCCCGATTCCGGTAAATGATCGCCCGGTTGTGGTAAGCGCCGGACAAGGCAGGGTTACAGGTGATCGCTGCGGAGTAATCAGCAATGGCTTTGTCAGAGTCACCCATTCGCTGATAGGCGAGCCCGCGATTCTGATAGGCGGACCCGAAGGCCGGGTCGATTTCAATCGCTGCAGTGAAGTCGGCAAGTGCCCGGCTCGCCTGCCCCAGACTCTCATAGGCGATCCCCCGTCCATAAAAGGCCCAGGCGAAACGGGGATCGATCGAAACCGTTTTGGAATAGTCTTCAATCGCTCGGGCATGCTCTCCCAGATTCCGATACGCCAGCGCCCGGTTGTAGTAGGCCCAGGTGAATTCCGGGTCCAGCTGAATCGCCCGGGTATAGTCGACAATCGCCTTGCGATATTCGTGTTTGTAATGCCAGGCCGTCCCACGCCGGTTGAAGACTGCAGCATCCTGATGATAAAGCCGAATGGAAGAATCGTAGTCGGCGATGGCGTTGTCGAAGTCTCCCAGGTTCTGCCAGGCGCGACCCCGGTTGAAGAGCGCGGCGGCATCATTGGGATCGAGCTTGAGGGCTTCGGTGTAGTCGGCAATGGCCTTTTTGTGTTCGCCAATGTTCTGCCAGCTCAGAGCGCGATTGAAATAGCCAATCGCATCCAGCTGTGCGGAAGCGGAGTTGCACAGCAGACCGAGGATGATTGCACTCTGGAGAAACTGCCTCACACTCCCCACTCCTGCCATCCACACGCCCGGTTTTCTGACTCTGAATTTTCGACAGGCCGATTGAGATCGTCAATCAACTACTTCAGATCGAATTCCTTGATCTTGCGATAAAGAGTTCGTTCTCCGATTCCCAGCATTGCGGCGGCTTCTTCGCGTCGTCCGCTGGTGAGTTCGAGCGAGCGGGCGATGTAGAACTTCTCGACTTCTTCCAAGGGTCGACCGATCAGCATGTCCGACCCGGAACCGACACTCCCGCCGTCCACTGTTCTTCCAGCGATCGCCGCAAGTTCGGTCGGAAGGTCGTCCAGATCGAGTTTCCCGTCGCTGTCCAGCGCCAGCATTCCCTCGACGACGTTTCTCAGCTGGCGGATGTTTCCCGGCCAGTCGAAGGACATCAGCACCTGCCGGGCAGGGCGGGTGAACCCTTCCACTTCTCGGCCGTTCCGCTTGCAGAATTCCTTGAGAAAATGGTCCATGAGCAGCGGAATGTCTTCCCGGCGGTCCCGCAGCGGCGGAAGGTAAATGGTCACAACACTGAGCCGGTAATAGAGGTCACTTCGGAAGCGTCCCTCTTCCATCATGTCTTTGAGCTGGGCGTTGGTGGCAGCAACCAATCGCACGTTAATTGAACGTTCTTCGTTCGACCCCAGGCGGGTGATCTTGCGATCTTCCAGCACGCGGAGCAGTTTGATCTGGGTTTCCATGGGCATTTCACCCACTTCATCCAGAAAGAGAGTCCCGCCGTTGGCAAACTCGAACTTCCCGATGCGCCGGGTGGCTGCTCCGGTGAAGGCTCCTGCTTCGTGACCCCAGAGTTCGCTTTCCAGAATGCTTTCCGGCAGCGCGGAGATGTTCAAGGGGACGAACGGCTTGCTCTTTCGAGGGCTGTTCTGATGAAGTGCCCTGGCGACCAGTTCTTTGCCGGTCCCGCTTTCTCCCAGGATCAGGACCGTGGTGTCGGTGGGGGCGAGATTTTTCAGTTGCTCGATGACCCGGTGCATCGACGGGCTGTTCCCGATCACCCCTTCGAATCCGAACTTCTCATCGAGCCCGCGACTGAGGGCCACGTTCCGGCGAATCAGACGAATACGGCTCGACGCCTTGTCGACCGCGCTCCGCAATTCCTGAATGTCGAGCGGTTTGGTCAGATAGGTGTACGCTCCCCCCTGCATCGCCGTCACCACGGAAGGGATGGAGCTGTGAGCGGTCAACACGATCACTTCCGCATCGGGAAGTTCGTCTTTGGTCTTTCGGAGAATCGCGAGGCCGTCGACGTCGTCCATTTTCAGGTCGGTGATGACGACGTCGAAGCTTTGCCCCTCGATCAGTGAGATCCCCTTTTTGCCGGAATTGGCGATCGTGCAGTCGCAGTTGAGCGATTGCAGACTGTCAGCAACCGCTTGCGCGTGTGGTTCGTCGTCATCGACGATCAGCACGTTGATGGCGACGCTATTAGGATCGAGATGATTGACAGCCACTCGCTGTACTCCGGCGTTTCGATGGACTCAGACTGCAATACTCACGGCCACCATGCCCCAATTACCCATAAGCCGAAATGGCAGGGCGGTGAGGGGGCGGGTCAAGGCGGTCATTATGACAGGTTTTGCAGCCGGGAGTTACTCAACCGTGGTCCCGTGAGGTGAAATCTCGGGCGAAGGAGCGGCAAAGCCGTCGCAGACGGTAAAGGGACCGCAAACGGACTCAAGAGATTCTCTCTCGCCTGTCACTTCGTCCGGAAGAAAGCTTTAAACTCTTTTATGGAGATGGCTTGTGGTTTGATGGAAGGGAGTCTCGCGAAAGTGTGGCGTCCCGGCGGCGAGCAACCCAGCTTTCGATCAATCCATTCTCCTGAACCGGCTGCCCTACTCCCCTCAGACCGTGGCTAGAAGCGGGCTTTGCGTTGGGAGAGATATTCCACCAGGGCTTTGTCGAACCGCATGCTGGTATCGAGTTCGATGAAATCGGCCCCTGCAGAACGGCAGGCCTCCTGATATCGCCCGCGGAGTGCTTTCAGGGCAGCGAGGTAATCGGTCCGCACCCCCGCAGCGTCCACCGTCATTAACTGACCGGTTTCCGGGTCCCGCAGTTCACACATTCCGGTGAAGGGAAAATTGACCTCAGCTTCATCCAGAACATGAAAAATAATGACGTCGTGCCCGGCATACCGCAGCATGCGGATCGAATCGATCACCGGCTCAGGGTCGGTGAGCAGGTCGGAAAAGAGCATCACAAGGCTCTTGTGCCGGACCATCGGAGCAAACTGTCGAAGTGACTTGGCGACTTCCGTTGGCCCGGTCGGTCGAGCCTGCGAGAGCAAAGCCAGGATATTTCCCAGCTGCGAGCGTTTACTGCGGGCGGGTAGACTGGTGCGGATTTTTTCATCAAACGTCACGAGTCCCACCGGGTCCTGCTGGTGGACCATCAGATACGAGAGGGCCGCAGCCAGGCAGATGGAGTACTCGAATTTCGTCAGATCCTGACGAAACGTGTAGGCCATGCTTTCCGACAGATCCATCAGCAGATAGCCGGTGATGTTGGTTTCGGCCTGGTATTTTTTGACGTAGTAGCGGTCGGTCTTCGCATAGACCAGCCAGTCGATTCCGCGGGGATCGTCCCCCTGCGAATATCGACGGTGCTCGCTGAATTCGACGCTGAAGCCGTGGAAGGGCGAGGAGTGCAGTCCGCTCAGAAAGCCTTCCACGATGAACCGCGCACGCAGATCCAGCCGCGAAACATTGCGGATGACTTCCGGCTTGAGATAGCTCTCGGCAGTCGCCATGGTCGACGCGTGCTCACACCCAGTTCGTGAAACAGTTCCATCGGATTGTATCAGGATCCGCGCGAAGTGGTGAGAGTTCCGCATGAGGAAGTATCGGGGTCCGGACCTCCCTTTTTTCGATTCAAGTTGTCGGAAACCGTTGGTTGAGCGATACTGGTTCAGGGTCGGGCGAGAAACGCGGTGTGCGATGCTTCAAAGCCGCACATCAGCAGTTTTGTCCCCCGGCCCAGATGTTCCGTTTCGGAAATCTCCTGGTTCCCCGGCCCTTTTCTCATCACCTGACTTTCAGCTGGTTCCCCGGTTTATGTCTTATCGAACGTTCAAAAGACTGCTGGGTGAGACAAGTCTGGAGCGGAAGTGCCGTCTGCTGTTCGGGGTCACGTTGCTGTTTCTGATCACGGGCAGTTTCTATTTCTACGCCAATCTGAACCTGCGGATTTTCAATACGCAGAACCGGCATCGGGGTCAGCTGCTGACAGCCCAGAACCTGCAGACGATGCACTGGGAGAAGATGGCTGAGCCGGACGTCGTCCCGTTCGTGCAAGGGTTGGCCAGCTGGCTCAAGCCGAGCGATCTTCGCGAATACTCATGGAAGTTTATCCCGGTTGATGAAGACGATCCGATCCGCCGGGCCGGGGCACCTTTCGAGCATGAAGCGATCAACAAACTGCTGTACCGGAATGAAGACTACGCGGTGTATGAAGACACCTCGACCCGGAAGTCGCATTTCTTCGAGAAGATTCTCGCTCGCCAGGAATGCCTGACTTGCCATTCGTCACAGGGAACGCCTCCGCGCGTCAATGCGGCCGGCGATATCATGGCGATCGCCCAGACCACGTTTAATCTGGATGAAATGCACAGCTCCATTGCCAAGAACAATGCTGCGCTGATCGTGATGGCGATGATTACCACCTGCCTGGCAATGTTCGTGGCGTACGCCATCGTCCGCTACGTGATCGTCAAGCCGGTCATCCATCTCAAGGATGTCAGCGACGCCATTGCCCGGGGTGAACTCGATCAGCGGGCCGACATCCGCACCGGTGACGAGTTTCAGGAACTCAGTCACGCGTTCAACCGCATGTTGCGGCACCTTGTCACCACTCAGGAAGAGCTGCGCCACTTGAACACCGACCTTGACGGCAAGGTGGATGAGCTGGCCCGCGCGAACCTGAGTCTCCATGAGATGAATAAGATCAAGAACGAGTTTCTGGCCACCATGAGCCATGAACTTCGAACGCCCCTCAACAGTATTCTCGGCTTCAGCGATGTCCTTTCCGATGCGGAAAATCTGACGGAGAAGCAGAAGAAATACATGGTCAACATCCGGACTTCCGGCCAGAACCTGTTGACCCTGATCAACGACATTCTCGATCTGGCGAAGATCGAAGCCGGGCGGATGGAACTGAACATCGTCGACTTCACCCTCGACGACCTGATCGAGCGCGTCACCTCTGCCATGCGGCCGCTGGCGGAGAAGAAGAATATCGACATGCAGTGGGAGGTCGATCCCGAACTCCCGGTCGTTGTTCAGGACATCGGCAAGCTGCAGCAGATCATCTACAACCTCCTTTCCAATGCGATCAAGTTCACTCCGGAAGGGGGCCGGATTCGGGTGGAGGCGCATCGCTGCGGCCCGACCCTGTTCGAATTGATTGTTGCAGACAGCGGAATCGGAATCCCGCTTGAAGATCAGGCAGTCATCTTCGAGAAGTTCCGACAAGGCCAGAATCAGCGCGGAAACAACTCGCTGACGCGGGAGTACGAAGGAACCGGACTTGGCCTGTCCATCGTGAAGGAACTCTCGAAGCTGCTGGGTGGGGAAGTGCTTCTGGACAGTGAGTTCGGCAAGGGAAGCACGTTCATCGTGCGCCTGCCGATCGAACTGCTCTGCCCGAACCGACTCGCGGAAGAACCGGCACGTGTCGCCCCCGCGAGCGATCTCCTGCGTCAGGCCGCGTCGTTCGGAACCACCGGCCAACGGGACGCCGGGTAGTCGAAACCCGCCAGAGCACGAAGCGTGAGCGAGTGCATTTGTCCAATCAAAGTACGAATGCCAGACTGGTCTATTCGGCAGCTCTTCGACTTGAACGGCGGATTCGCTGCATCTGAACCGTCATCCCCGCATCGGTGACTGCGACGACCTGACCATGCGTGGCAGCGGGTTCCGTCTCGATCAGCATTTCCGTCTTATGCTCACTCGCCATCTTCCCCCGCAAGGCCTCGACGAGTTCGTTGATGTCCGCAACGGGAACCTCATCGATGAAGATGTTGTCATTGTCGTCGATTCTGACGACGACCGACTCGGAGGCAATTTCGTCCACGCTGACGGCCCGTCCAGACCCCTCCCCATCAGACTCGGGGGGAGTGGTTTCCAGAGACTGCTGGGTGACGAACGACGCAGTGATCATGAAGAAGATCAACAGCAGCATCATGACGTCCACCATGGGGGTCATGTCGAGTCCCGCTTCCGGCAGCGGCTTTTTGTTCAATTGCAGTTCTTCGTGTGTCTCGTCATCTTCGGGATTAACCCAGGGGTTGGGGTGATGGTCCCAGACCTCACGCGATTCAGCCTGCCGGGACAATTCCTTCTTCAGCTCTTCAGGAGTCTTTGCAACGTCTTCCTGATCGGCCAACGCCGCCGGGACGGTGGTCCGCTTCAGGCAATTCGGACAGGTGACTTCCGCTCCCGCCTTGCGACGGGAGATGCTCATCAGCTGATCGCATAGATGACACCGGAACTGAATGGGCATGCGTCGGATTTCTCTTCATTCAATGTTGAGACGTGACAGAGGAGGAACCACAGAAGGCACGGAATTCACGGTAATTGAAAGACAGGAGATGTTGATTTCCCCAAGAGTTCAACTTGCTTCCTCGAAAAGGTGCCCTGAGAATATCGCCGCTTTGAAACTGACGATTCAACATTCATTTCTTCTCGAGTCACTTTGAGCGTCTGGTTGCCGTGAATTCTTCCGTGAATTCCGTGCCTTCCGTGGTTTAACCTCTTTTCCCCCGTTTCAATCCGCGACCGATCCGCAGTTCAACGCCTCTCCACTACTCCCGCATAAAACTTTAATTCCGGATCAACCTCAGCAGCCGCCCGCGCAATGTCCTCCACGAACACCGCAGGCAGATCCCGGTCTGCTTTCAGGATCAGATTATGCTTGTCCTTGGCGACCTGTTCCCGCACATACGCCTGAACGGCCGGCAGGTCGACCGGTCCGTTCTCCTTCTTGCCGTCCGCCAGGTAGATCTCGGGATCTGCATCTGTTTTGAAGACGGAGATCACGATCGACTGATCGACGGAGACCCCTTTTCCATGCTGGGCGGGGGGAATCTTCAGCGTGGTCGCACTCTCCATTTTGGAAGTGATCATAAAGAAGATCAGCAGCAGCATGACGATGTCAATCATCGCAGTGATGTTGATGTCATCATCGTCTTCCGGCAGTTCCCGGCGTTTGCTGTGAACGTGCATGCGATTCCCCTCAGGATGCCGGTTCAAGACCGCATGACTTTTTCCAGATCATAAAAGAATTCGCTGAGCAGCTCCTGTACGGAGTCGGTCAGTTTCCCTTTCCGCACGTGCACCGCAGAGCCCAGCACGGTCATGGAGACCGCAATCGCCAGTCCCAGAGCGGTGGCGTACAGGGCGATACTGATGTTCTGTGCCAGCTCCAGCGGATCAACTCCCCCCTTGGTCGTGGCCAGCTTTGCAAAGGCCCGGATCATGCCGGTTGACGTTCCCAGAAGCCCCAGCATCGGCGCGATTTTCACGATCGTCGACATCCATGCGGCCCGGTAGTCGAGGTCGGCGAGGACATCCCGTTCGTATTTTTCTCCCAGCAGCTGTCGCAGTTTATTCAGGCCTCGATCCCGATGAGTGATCGCCACCAGGATCAGCTGGGCGGCGGCTTTGCTCCAGTAAGGGGGCGAGTCACACACTTCGGCAGCTCCATCGAAGTCGCGACGCTCCAGTCGGGCACGAACCTGTTCCAGAAATTCGTTCGCCTGCGCCGGCGTGCGAAACTGCTTCTGGGCGATCTTGCGATAAATGAGGATGAAGCAGAAGACCCCATAGAGTGCTGCCAGGATCTGACCGCCATAGACCGCAGGTTCCGCCAATTCCAGCAGCGATTCCATGTTCAAACCTTGTTTGCAGAAGACTTGGTGATCTGCGTCGAACGACGAAACAAGACCGGTTTACAAAACGGGAAGGGGTGAGGCGAGTCTACCTGGGCTGTCGTTATTTCACATAAGTTTGACGGGTCACGACAAAGCGGTAGTCGTTGCCGGACTTCTCGATGGAGAAGTAGGTCCGACGAATCTCGACCTCGCGACGATGAGCATAGTCGAACTCCGTCTTCAGGAGCAGCTGCTCGGTGAGTTTCGGGTAAAAATGGAACATGACCGCATTCGCCACATCAATTCCGACCTTTTGAAAGAGTTTCATGTCCGCCTGTTTGCGGCTTCCCCCCTGCCAGGTCATGTAGAGCCGCTTTTCATCTTTGCCGGATGTGGTTTCCACGACAGTGGGGGCCGGCTGACTCAGGTTGCGAAGGTAGACCAGCTTTCCGCCAGGGAGCAGGGCTCCCAGTTCAACGCCGAAATAGTCGAGCTGCCGTGCATACTCATCGAGCGAGGCTTCGTCCGAGTACCGGATAAACCAGCGTTCTTCCGAGGAGATCCCTCCTCCTCCCGGCCCGGGACCCGTTCCCAGCCCCCGGCGGTTGCCAGTGCCGTGGGAACTGCCCGGTCGACCGGTCGCGACTCCCAGCCCGGTCGACATGCTGGCATTGGCAGTCACTTCGCGTGTCCCCGGTCCCGAGATCTCCGCACCTGCGGGGCCCGCTTGGGATTCAATAGTGGAGACCACTTCGTCCAGGACCACGTCATCGACATTGGTCTCGGTCTGCGACGGATTGTCATTGGGGTCTTCCGGCGATTCGATCAACAGCGATTCGCCGAGTTCGCCATCGGGGGATCCCCCGCGACCTTCCACCATTTCCATGGGCACCAGGAATTCTTCGGTCTTGGCCGGTCTGAGCGATGCCCACCACGCCAGAACGCAGATCACCCCGACCACCAGTCCGAAGACAATCGACATCATGCCGGCGCTGACACGGTCGTGCGCATTCACCTTCATGACGGGAGTCCGGAGAGTCATCCCCTCATTCAGAACGCGGTCAGCAGCGGAGCGGGTCTTGGACATGCGGTATCCGGAAATTCGTTCTGCTCTCCAGCTTCCTCGTTCGGGGGACGAGCCTTGAAGCGGAAACGGGCGCCTGAAGTATTTCTACTAAAGCAGGTAGAGATTTTCATTGTCGGTGGCTGGCTGGGCTGTGAGATTTCCCCCCGATCCTGTTCATTCGAAGTTGCTGCGTCATAATTTTGAGCAGGGTGACTCAGCAACTCTTCGAAACGATAAGAGGCTTGCGGGGATGAGGGACTTTCTGTGGATTGCTGCGATCGCGACCGCTGCGGCAGTTGCATTTGGTGCTGTGAAGCTGGGCTTCGTCCCGCCCCCCAATGCGAGATCGATCTTCCGGATTCGCGATGGGGTGATCCGCGTCCAGCGGGGCCACCTTCGGTATGCGGCGAAAGAAAGCCTCACGGAAGTTCTGGCAGCTGAGGGCGTGAATAAGGGCTTTATTGCGATCACGTCTGGAGGGAGAGTGACTTTTTCCAGAGAGATTCCTTCTTCGGTTCATCAGAAGATTCGCAACGTCCTGTTGAATGAGGGGGCGTGAGGAAAGATTTCACAGGTTGTGGTGAACGCGGATCTCGCTGACCCCTGATTGCTGGCAAGGGAGGGGGCGCTTCGTGCGTGGGAAGCGTGCGCTTCGCGTGTGGAGGCCCCACCGAAACTTCCTCGCGAGACGCGGGGAGGGACGTGCTGTGGCTGGGGCCGTCGCATCACATGTGGGCGATTGCTGATGGATTTTATGAACTGCCTGTTGACAAGCGGGCTGATACAACATATTTTGTGCCAATGGCAAAAAGAATGTATTATGCGTCAATGCAGGTGGTCAGGGCCCGATCGTGGCGCTCCTGTCTCCTCCAGAATGCAGCGGCAGTGCACCGGAAATGAAAACTCAACCCGTTCATTCATCAGGACTTCGGTACGAGATCGCCCGTCAGATTCTGCAGGCAATCTGTCGCGGGGAGCTCGCTGAAGGGGAGCGGCTGATCGTCAAGCGGATCGCAGCTGAATTCGAAGTCAGCTCAACACCCGCCCGCGAAGCTCTGCTGGAACTGGCCAGCGTCGGAGCTGTCGACCTGCACCCGAACAAAGGAGCGGTCGTTCGCAGGTTCGGATGGCAGCAGATTGAAGAGATCTACGACACCCGCCGCCTGCTCGAGGTTGAGGCGGTTCGGCTCGCCTGTGGGAAGCTGCCGGTCGAGTCGCTCAAGGCACTCCGCGTGGAATCGGAAAGTCTCCTGAAAAGTGGATACACCCCCCACCTCTCAGAACGTGCGGTGCGATGTGATCGCGAACTTCACAGCCTGGTGGCCCGGTGCAGCGGGCAGGGTTACCTCGCCCATGAAATCAGTCGGATCGCAAAACTGATCACCGCAGCCCGTGGACTGCTGGGTGACTTCCCGCAGATCAAGAAGACGGCCATTGAAGAGCATCTGGTCATTCTCGAGGCTCTGCTCGCGAACCGTCCCGTGGAGGCCATGGAAGCAATGCGGGTTCACATCAAGAGGGCCTGTCGCTACCTGCTCAGCGAGGTCTTTCCCGGGTGTTCCCCGGAATCTCGGGCGACGGGATCAGCGGCGGTTCTTTTTGGGGATTGAAACGATCTGGTGCGGGCCTACGCAATCAGTGGTTGTTTTTCATTTTTTCACTTTCGAGGAACAGTCAAATGACGCAGTCAAACGAAGAGGATCGCAGATTTCGGCGATTCGGAACGCCTCGCGGATTTACGCTCATTGAGCTTCTGGTTGTGATTGCCATCATCGCGGTGCTGATCGCTTTGCTGCTCCCCGCGGTTCAGCAGGCCCGGGAAGCTGCCCGCCGTTCACAATGCAAGAACAATCTCAAGCAGATCGGCCTGGCACTGCACAATTACCACGACACGCATTCAGCGTTCCCCCCAAGGATCGTTTATCAAGGGGCTCTGAATCACTCATGGATGACGATGATTCTCCCATTCGTCGATCAGGCACCTTTATATGGAAAGTATGACTTCAGCTCGCCCATGTTTAATCAGCGATTCAATCAATCATCATCCACGCCTGGCGTGATCGGAACACGACTCCCGGTCTTTGAGTGTCCCACCGACGTAGACCCGCCTACCATCGGGTACGTCGTGGGAACACTGGGAATTGCCCCGACAAATTATGCGGGGGTGGTGTCTGCTGGGGTCGCAAATGATGACAATCCCCCGTCGACCATTACCTCTGCGGGAAGCTCCATGATGGCTGCAGGAGTTTTTCAAGCCTACGGGCGAGTGAGCGTGCGTGACGTCACCGATGGCTTATCAAACACGATTGTTGTATCCGAGGTCACAAAGTCCAGCGTTAAAGGAAATACCGGGTGCAACGGATGCATGACCGGCCTGATCAATGATTCAGAGGCTTTCATGCGAGGCTGGGGCTTCGGGTACAAATTCCTCGATGGAGGCTGGAGTGCGGGCACACCCGGAATTACTCGTCCAGTTGGCTGCCCCGCACCATCAGGGACCTCCTGGTGTTCCCGCCCTGATAACAGCAGTACCACCCTTGCAAACGGACCGCATGGTTATATCTGGGAACCGGCGATGTATGGCGGCTGGGGATTAAATGGGAACTGGCCGGGATCCAACAGTCGGCACACGGGCGGGGCCCATGCCCTGCTGGGGGACGGCTCCATTCGCTTCCTCAGTCAGAATCTGAATTTCAACACCTGGCAGAATCTGTGCGCCAGAGGGGACGGCAGGGTTGTTGGAGAATTCTAGCAGCCCTTTGCAGTCCAGGTCTGCGAACGTGAATTGTCATCGGAAATCTGTTGAGCTGCATGCTCGAAGCGTGCAGCTCAATAGTCTCATTCACGATTCCCAACAGACTGCTCAGTCAATGTCGAGTTTCAAGGTCCAGGAACGTTCGGGGGAAATGTCGTGACAAAGCGCTTTCGATTGCTGGTCCTCGTCAACGCGGCATTATTCGTGGCTGGTTGTGGTGAAGCGAAGGATCCTCACAAGCTCGATGTGGTCTCGGCATCGGGAACGCTCAGTATTCCCGACATGCAGGTGGGAAACCTGAGTCTTTTATTTGTTCCAGACGACCAGAAATTAACAAACGCCTGGAGTCGCGTGGGAGAGAACGGGCAATTTCAGGTCTCGACCTATGAGGAGGGGGATGGAATCGCTGTCGGGAATTACACCGTCTATATCTCCGGAGGGGTCGGGGCCATGCCGGATGAGGACAATCGGCTCAGCAAAATTCCGGCTCGTTATCATAAAGCGGATGCTTCTCCCTGGAAGATCGAAGTCTCTTCCGACCCGAAGATGAATGTCTTCATCCTGGACGTGAAGTGACGCGTCCATTCGCCTGGACTGAAGTTGCAGTTCAGGCTGCTCCCTGCTTTGCCAGATGTAAAGTCGTCTGATGATCACTTGCCAGAGTCGATTCTCCAACCTGCTGTCGTTCTCCCGCACGATGGTGGCTGCTATTGCCTCGACGATGCTCGGGCTCGGTCTTCAAGTCAGCGCCGCTGAGAGTGAGACCGCACAGATTGTCGTTGCATCAAATGCTGCTGCTCCGGTACAGCATGCGGTTTCAGCACTCAAAGCTGCTCTGGAGGAGAAGGGCATTCAGGTTCATGTGGAGTCGGACCTGTGCGATCCTCCCTCACTCGCCTTTCTGGTGGGAATTCCCGGCGAGGCTCCGTGGGTCGATCGCGCTCTGTCGGAACAGCTCCTGTCGGTGCCGGAGGCTCCCGAGTCGCTGCTGATCTCCAGGATTGAGCGGGACATTCAGGACAGGTTTCTGGTCGCAGGTCGGGATCCGCGTGGAACCGCTTACGCACTCTATGAGATTGCAGAAGCGATCCGCACTGCTCCTTCCGGGACCGCGATCGCTGACGCTGTCCGGGAACGCCGTGAATCCCCATTCCTGGCGGTTCGCAGCGTGACGCAGCAGCTCTTCAATCAGGACCTGGAACGGGAATGGTATGAAAGCGAGGAATACTGGCACTGGTACTTCGGCATGCTGGCCAGGAACCGCTTCAATAATTACTCGATGACCTTGGGGCACAATACGAACTACATGATTCCTCCCAGCGCCTACATGCTGGAAGTTCCGGGCTTTGAAACGGTGCAGGTGACAGGCCACTCGGCAGAGGACCGTCAGCAATCGCTGCAGCGTTTTCGTCGAATCACAGAAATTGCAGACGAGTATGGAATCGACTTTACGCTCGGGCTGTGGACGCAACTGCCGGTGGTGGCTGTCCGGGAAGGGATGGACTTTGGAGAGTCCCCCGTGGTCAACCTGCCGGAGGGCCCCGGTCGGTCGGAGTACTGTGGTCGCGGCTTGCAGAAGTTGCTGGAAGCCTGCCCGGCCATTGACGGCGTTCAGATGCGAATGAATCTGGAAAGTGGAATTCCTCATGAACAGCAGGAGGAATTCTATAAGACCGTCTTTCAGGGAATTGCCGCCTGTGGTCGACCTGTGAAAGTCGATCTCCGGTACAAAAGTCTGAGTCAGAAAACGATCGATCTGGCACGCGCCGCCGGGCTGGATGTCACTGTGTCGACCAAGCACTGGTGCGAGCATCTGGGCCTGCCTTATCACCCGACCTGGCAGGACCCCGCCTATTCCGCAAGCCGCTACGGCTTCGGGACGATGCTCAAGCACGATCGAAATTATCGGGTCACCTATCGCCTGTGGAATGTCGGCTCGTCACGGTTGCTCCTGTGGGGCGATCCCGATTACGCATCCCGGTTTGCTCAAAGCTGCACTCTGGGAGGAGGCGAAGGATTCGAAGTGTTCGCTCCTCTCAGCTACCGAGGATACGGAAACCAACCGGGCAATTGGCGCATTCTGGCCGATCGGTCCAAAGAGGATTATCGCTGGGAGCAACAGCGTTACTGGGCGTTTTATCTGGCATTCGGAAGATTCGGTTATCACCCGGAGACACCTCGCGACGTCTGGTCGCGCGAGTTTCAACATCGCTTCGGGGAGGCTGGTCAGGATCTCTCATTTGCCATGCGGAACATGAGTCAGGTGATTCCGCTGGTGACCGCGACCACCCAGTTCAGTGCCAACAGCTGGCGGTTCTGGCCGGAGATGATGACCTGCATGCCGATCGACGCGTATCGCGCGATCCCGCCCAGCGACTACTCCCAGTTCTATGCGATCGCTCCTTATTCCACCCGGCAGCAGTGGCGGTCCGAAGACTGGGCAGCCAGTCACTCCTCGTATGTCGAAGATGCCATCAACGGCAATCTGAATTCGAAATGGACTCCCTTTCAGGTCGCGAACGAATTGACTGCCCTCGCGGACAAGTCGGATCGATCCATCGCCTCTGTCGAAGCGATCCCTGTCACAGATTCCGCAGCGTCGCTGGAACGTCAGGCCACGATCATCGATCTGAAAGCGTTAGCACTGCTCGCGCGGTATCACGCTGCCAAAAAACGTGCAGCCACTCATCTGGAGTTCTTCCGCGTGACGAAAGACCCGGTGCGTCTCAAGCTCGCCTGGAAACAGATCCTGCAGGCCCAGCAGCACTGGCAGCAGCTTTCTGAAATCACCAGCGGGCACTATGCCGACAATATGAATTTCGGGCACTCGCAGGAACATCACTGCGACTATCTGGCCAAGCTGCAGATTCACACCGGTCACTGGAAGGATCGCCTTGTTGAGGTCCAGGCTGACGTCGACGCTGTCGCCCGGCTGCTGGATCAGCATCAAATCACCGAACGGTTTCCGACCGAAGAGGAATTGCGGGGCATGAAGCGATACCCCGGCGAAGTTCCCGCGCCGGTCTCAATCAGTTTTTCCCATGATCGAATCGAATCGGTTGTTCCCGGCCAGAATGTTTCTGTCTCGGCCCGGGTGAACAGTGATCGCCCTTTGAAAGTCGTGTCGGTCTACTATCGTCCGCTCAACCAGACAGCCACCTGGAAACGACTGACCATGACGGACGAGGCCGGGACCGGAACCTACCGAGCGCAGATCAACGCCAGCGAGATCGACCCTCAGTTCGATCTGCAATACTACCTCGAAGCCCGGCACGCAACCGGAGGCGAGTTCTGGCCCCACTGGCAGAACGAGACCCCCTACATCGTCGTCCCGGTCCGCAGCAGGTGATGCCCGACCTGCGGCCAGCGGCAGAAGATGTCGTCAAGAAAACCAGAATTCGAGAACGTTGTTGAGAGGCGGGAGAGCTGCCCTGCGTGCCCGTTCTTTCAGTTGCCTGGAATGGGGCCTTCCGGATTCTTTATCTCGAATTTGCCGTCTCAGCGATTCGATCCGCGGAGCAGCCCGGGGCTGTTATGTGGCCTTAATTGAGGCTTTCACCTCCGTAGGATTCGCTGTCTTCCCGGCGACGGATCCCGATTGGCAGCTGCTTTGCTGCAGATCGCAGATGATGGTTGATTAACTGCAAATTATTTCGGGGAGTCATGTTGCGTGGCCCGAGTTGGCGTTTTAAGAATCCCGTTAGCAACGTTCGGTGTTACATCCTGAATGAAGATATCAATCGTCGCCAATTTAATATTGACAAACTTAACATTCCTAATAAAGTGGTGGCAGTCTACTGGGAGGGCCTCATCTGTCGACTCTGGGGCCCTCTTCTCTGCTCGCGGCGTTCGCTGTGAGCATTTTTTTCCATGTGAACCTTTCTATTGGGGATTCTCCATGCTTTCACAACGCGATGCTGGGGGCTGTGTGTTCAATTCACGCCGGGCATTCACATTGATTGAACTCCTGGTCGTGATTGCGATCATTGCTGTTCTCATTGCGCTCCTCCTTCCTGCGGTGCAGCAGGCGCGGGAGGCAGCCCGTCGATCTCAGTGTAAGAACAATCTCAAGCAGCTGGGATTGGCCATGCATAACTACAACGATGTGCACGCCATGCTCCCCCCAGGCGGGACCTTGGATGCTCAGGACACAGTGACAACAGGTCGGTTGGTTCGCACGACAGATCCGGCGACACGTGATGGCTGGGGGTATTTTTTCCGCGTACTGCCTTACCTTGAGCAGGCTGCGCTGTACAACAACGCCGACTCGAATTTTCGCTATAACGGATCCACAACATACTCCAGAATCATGCGGGAAACGCATGTCGCGTCAGCCTTGTGTCCTTCAGACAATAAGCTCATTTGCCAGGGGGGGAATACCCAATGGGCTGTGGCGTCACACAATTATCCTGTCTGCTTAGGACCTACAACGTATGACGCCCGTTCTTTGAGTCGAAGCTCTGTCGACTACCCCGGTCAGAAGGGTTTGTTCATCTTCGATAACGGCGTACGTCTGAGAGACTGCACCGACGGCCTTTCCAATACCGTCCTGGTGGGTGAGGTGATCACTCCGGATACGGTCGACTCCTTCTCCGGGATCGGGCGAATTATCTCCGTGTTTGGGACAGGGTTCACGACCTTCTACAACCCAAATTCGACCGCACAGGATGAGCTGATCCGGTGCGGACACAATCTGGGCGCGGGATTAGGTGGGCCATGTACCACCGCGGGATTGGGAGCGGATGCACACGGTGGACAGATTCTGACAGCTCGCAGCTTTCATACAGGCGGAGTTCAGGTCGCGATGGGAGACGGTTCTGTCCGGTTTATCAGCGACAATATCAACCGGGGAACCTGGCACGCTCTCGGTGGCGCGGGCGATGGGATTGTTGCGGGTGAGTTTTGATTGGGTGACGTTGAGCTACGGAAGCCTCGCTTCGTGTGTCGCCAGGTTTTCAGGTTGAAGGGTTGCTGGCCAGCGTCCAGTGAGTGACTTGGCCGATGTGCTTTCTGATGACTGCAGTCTGCGCTCCAGTTTCCGGGCATCAAAGCTGAGAAGCTCTTTGCCACGACTGTGATCGCGGACGAAGTAAGTCTGTCACCTTGAGTCGACTGTTCTGCGGATGATCTTTGAGTTGGCGCCGTCAACTTCCGTGAAAAGAAACCGCTCGAATTGCATTTGCAGATCACGTGACCCTGCGACCAGTTGCAGGGAAAGCTTCCAGTCGAAGTCCTGGAAATCCTGCCACCGAGGTGTGAATGATGTTCAAGTATTCGATTTCACTGATCATTCTGGCTGGGTGTTTGACCGGATGCGGTATGGGCACCCCCCGGGACAATAAGTTGCCCTTTAACGGCACCGTGACTTGGAACGGCGAACCGCTCAAGGCCGGGGCACTGACTTTGACGGGGGCCGAAGGGGATCTTGATGCGGCGGTTATTCAGGATGGGGCATTTCGTGTCAGAACGAAACCCGGTATGAAAACTGTCAGCGTGACTTCTGAGCGAAAACTCGGAGTCCCGGTTGCGACGCCAAGCAATCCATCGCCAGCTGCGGTCACTTTTCAGTTCCTGCCGGCATCTGTGAATGACAGGAGTGACGTCAAGAAAGAGTTTTCATCGGACAGTCGTAAAATTTCGATTGAGCTCAGCGGCATAGAACTCGTCCCACCATCGGCAATCTTGAAAGACCTTTCCAAGTAAGGTCAATCGGGCTGGGCCAGTCTACGGCTCAACGATTTGTTCCTGTTTGTAGATCTGATGTCTGGATTCAAGGTTTCAAAGTGTCTTAGCCGCTCTTTGTCCCCTTCCGAATCGGTCTTGACCGGTTTTCTCCTCCGGTCTACTGTTCCGCCCGCGGACGGTGGAATCCGTCTGTTCACGTATTTTCATATTCAGCTTTACGTCATTGTCGTTTGCTCAGGGAAGGGCGGACTGATTCATGTCAGGGTCCGGGATGCCGGTCAGGCCGGTGCAGAGTTCCGATCAGCCAGCTGGAGATGCCTCCAATCCGGGGCAGGTTCAGGCGACGTGCTGGGGGTTCGCTGAAGGAGCTGCCGGAATGCTCAGCCAGGTGCGAGGGCTCTCGCAGGCTGTCGGGCTTCCTTCCACCATCCGCGAGCTGACGCTGGCGTTCCCCTGGAATAAGTGCTGGCCGGGGTTTATTCCTTTGCGGCCGTCCATCTTCCGGGATCGCGAAACACTCTTTGCCGGTCCCCCTCCTCAGCTGGTCATCACCTGTGCCAGACAGGCGGTTATGGCCTCGTTATGGCTCAAGAAGCAGCACGGAGACCGGGTTTTTACCGTTCATATTCAGGATCCCAAGATCGATCCGCGGAAGTTCGATCTGGTGATTGCCCCCGAACACGATGGTCTGACAGGCCCCAATGTCTTCGCTTCGCGCGGTGCGCTGCATCACATCTGCCCCGAAGTTCTCAGCAAAGCTGTGGCAGCCGGGCCGATTGGACCGCTTGCGGAATTGAAACAACCGTTCGTGACAGTTCTGCTGGGAGGCCCCAACAGCTGTTACAGCTTCGAACCCGCTGACCTTCGCCCGCTAATCGACCGGCTGCGAAGGATGGCGAACCGGGAGGGCGTGCAGCTGGCCATCCTGCCGTCGCGTCGCACTCCGGAACTGGTGTTGAAGCTGTTTCAGGAAGCGTTCGCCCGTCCGCATTTCGTCTGGGACCGAACCGGAGAGAATCCGTACATTTCGGCCCTTGCACTCTGTTCGCATCTGATCGTGACGGGCGACTCCGTTTCGATGCTGTCGGAGTGTGCTGCGACGGAGAAACCGGTTTACGTCTTTTCCCTGCCTGAACGTCGCCGTTCGCGGCGGTTCCGCCAGTTCCATCAGTCCTTCATCGATTGCGGTATTTCCCGTCCGTTCGAAGGGGAACTGGAGTTCTGGAAATACAAATCCCCCAATCCCACTCAACAAATTGCGGAACTCATCCGCCAGCGCCTTGGAGAGAACCATGTCCTTCCTGCACGCTCTGCAGCATAACAGCGTCTGTTCTGAAGATCCGTTTCTGCACTGGCAGATCAACAAGCCATTCAATGAGCAGATTATCCAGGAAGTGGCATATACGGATGTCCCGAACATTCCCCGCACCTACGACGGCACCCGCGCCGGCGACATGGGGGGCGGTGAGGTCAAGACCCGCTGCTATATCGATCCGAAAAACGTTCATCTGTTCCCGGGAATCGGCGGACTGATTGACGAGCTGATGAGCCGGGAAACGATTGATCTGGTGGGCGACATGCTTCGCCGACCGATCGACGGCTACCTGCGAGTGGAAGTGATCTCCGATCGCGAAGGGTTCTGGCTGGCTCCGCATAAAGACATCAAAGAAAAACTGATGTCGATGCTGCTGTACGTGAACCCGTACAACGAATCCGAAAATCTGGGAACCGACTTCTACGATGCTGATATGAAGCTGGTGAAGACCATGCCGTACCGGAACAACTTCGGGTACATGTTCGCACCTTCGCACGACACCTGGCACGGTTTGGAGAAGAAGGCGATTCGCAAGGAACGCCGCTCGATGCTGGTGAACTATGTGACGTTCCCGACCGAGTGGAAACTCCCGGCCCGCCGAGCCGGTCGCGCTGCCGCTTAATTTCGGAAAATTTAAGTTCACGATGTTTAGCCCCGCACTTCAAGTGCGGGGCTAAACGGTTTTATCACGACCGCTTCTTTGGATCACCCGGCGGTGACATTGCGATCTTGCGCTTTTCCGGCAGATAGATCGGCGGTTGCTCCTGAACGCAGGCGATGTGGAAGAGCAGAATCGCCAGCGGAGCTCCCGCCTGAGAAATCCGGGCGAGACTTTCGCTGTAGCCGGTGGTCCCGTCTGCAAGTGTCGGGAGAAACGCCGCCAGCAGCCCCACAGCAACGCACATTGCCATGACGAGTCGGCTTCGTCCCGTCAGCAGCGCGATGGCGACGCCTGTTTCCAGCAGACTGAAGCCCGCGAGAACCACACGGGCCTGCTCCAGCGTGATCGATTCACGAATGGTGTGTTGCAATGCTTCATGAATTTGGGTCAGTAAGGGACCGCCCTGCCGCGCCTGATCGAAGAACAGAATCCCCTGGGCGATGAACGTGACAGCTGTCGCCAGCTTCAAGAGCGTGGACGCTGCCAGACACATCACCAATGAAGTCTTGATGCGGGGAGGCCAGAAGTCAATGAGCAGCAAGGCCAGCGGAGCGATTGAGCGGGTGGCCTGAATTGCCGGTTCCAGTTGTGCAGCGGGGAGATCACTCAGCACCGGCGTGGCGATCGCGGTGCCTGCCTGATAGATGATGAGTGGAAAGAGGATCAGCGTGGCAGGGCGGAGCAGGGTGAAAATCCCGCAGACGATCAGTCCATACGCCACGAGAGTGGAATAGTGGGTGATCTGATCGGCCGGTAGCTCACGCCCCTGTGTCAGCAGATTGATGAACTGATCGGGGAGCTCGTGATGGAGGCGGGCAGCTGCGATTCCGAAACACTGCAACGCGACTGTCACCCGCAGCGCCCCCTGCATGACGCGAATGCCGCGGGGTCGAGGCGTTTCAAAAGGGTTTTGTCCCGGTTCTGCCATGCGGGTCGCTACGCCCTGGTGTTGAGTGTTGCGAACTCAGTGTTGAGAGTGGTCATTCTCAGCGCAGCCCTTCCTGAATCTCACTTCTTCCAGTCGATGCGATTGTACAGATCCATCAGCTTGAGTCCACGTTTGGGATTCAGGTGGAGCACATGTGCGACCCGGCCCCTCAGATGATCCTGAAAATGAGGATGAGCGGCGAGATTCTGGGTGGATGGCCCTTTTCGAACGCAGTTGTTCAGGATCGCTTTCAGCCGGTCAAACTCGCTGCGGGAGATATTCAGGTGCTCGTTGACCACCACGCCGGTCACGGACTGCCGCTGACCGTTCCGCAGCACTCGGCACTTCTTGCTGTTCAGGTGAAAGCGTTCGGCGCGGACAATCTTGCGGACCAGCTGAATGATTTCGTGCAGGGCCGGAATCGCTTTTCCCGGCCCGGAAAAGGTGAGGTCGTCGGCGTATCGAGTGTATTTCAGTCCGTAGGATCGGGCGAGACCCGCCAGACGGATGTCGAGTGAATAGGCTGAAAGGTTCGCCAGGGCGGGTGATGTCACTCCCCCTTGCGGGAGATGCCGGGGGGAATAGCGGCTCAGCTCAACGGCACTGACCGGAGATTTCAGATTCCAAGGAATGGACGATGTCGACAGCCGGGCGAGCCAGATTGCCACTTCGCGGCTGTACCCGAAACTTCGAAAGATCGCCACGACCCGCGAGTAGCGGACGTTCGTATAGAAATCTTTCAGATCCAGTTTCAACAGGAACCGTTGTCCGACATGGGGAGCGGCGTTTGTGCGTATGGAACGACCGGGGACGAACCCGTGTGCGGCCGCATGTGCCGGGACATGATTCAAAATTTCGCGGAGGATCTGTTCCTGAGCCAGTTTCAATTCTTGCTTGGGAGCCTCGATCAGTCGCCAGCCCCCCTGACGCTTCTGGACCCAGCGGTAGGCGTAGTGACTCTTGCGTTCGTTCTCGGCTCGTTGACCGGCCACGGTCCGGTGGGTGAGCCAGGCCAGCTTGCCGATCGAAATTCCCAGCCAGTCCGCCAGGTCGTCCGGAGTTTTCAGGGCGGGCAGGCCAAAGTATTCCAGCCAGCGGGCGTCGCCATCGCGGGACAGGTCAAGATACTCGCCGGTCCGGGAACCGATGGTGGCAAACGGATATGGACGATGTCGAACGACTTCCTGATCGGGCCGGGTCGGGATCAGGTTGGCCTGATATTCCAGCGGCTCGAGCTTGATTCGTTTGCGAACCCGATCTGTCTTGCGCAGCCGGGTCGGAGTGGCGGCAGCAGGAGCAGATGCAGCGCTCTGCGGGATCTGAGCGGGCGTCGATGTCGTCGACGGAGGGGCGAGGGCTTTCTCGACCGATTTTTGTTCGCGAGGAGAGCCACCCAGAAGTCGCCACAGAAAGTCGAACAATCCCATGAAGCTGAGTTACCGTCTGTCAGGCAAGTTCGACCAGGTCGGCCAATGATCTTTGAGTCTGCGAATTTCGCCACGCGGCGAGCCGCGTTTCATCCGTCGAAAACCGCGAGGGGCTCCGGCGAGCAAACAGCTCCAGGGAAACTGGCCAGCGGGCTGCACAACGAATCCTGTAGCGAATGTTGAATCGGATCAAAGTCGAACCGATGCGACATTCATCCGCCGAATGCGGAACAAAATCTCTCCCGCGGGGTAACCCCGCAGTGTCCGAGGGACCGGGCTTGTGCAGCCCTCTGGCCATCTGGGGGGATTATGCAGGTGGATGCGAGGCTGCGTCAATACTTCCGGTTACATCAGAAACGCCTTCTGCATGCCCGGTTTTCGAAGATTTCGGGCGCGGGGGCGAAAAGTTCCCCGTTGCCGGGTTGATTTCAGAGGCATAAACTGGGTGCAGAAGTTGAAATTCGGTACCCGTTCTGGGTGTGTCAGCACGTCCCATTTCACTCGGCTCGCGGAGGCGAACCCGTGCCTCTGGTAGAAATCGACCGCCGTATTCTGTCGCGATGCCTGAAGCGTGAGCCCGGGGCCTGGGAAGAATTTGTCGACCGTTTTATCGGCGTCTTCGTGCATGTCATCCGTCACACCGCGTACATGCGCAGCGTTGAAATTTCACCGGACGACGTCGACGACCTGTGCTCCGAGATCTATCTGACATTGATGAAGAACGATTTCGCAGTGCTGCGGCACTTCAAGGGGAAATCGTCGCTGGCGACTTATCTGGCTGTCGTCGCCCGCCGGATCGTCGTGAAATCCATTACGAACAGGCGTAAGTCGGAAGCATTGGGACATACCTCCGTGCATCAGGCATCTTTGCCAGCACGAGGTTCGGAAGTCAGCCGGACAGCGGCCGACATCGAAGAAGTTCGCAGCCTGCTCGGGCAGCTTCCTCCTTCTGAAGCGGCGATGGTAAAGTACTTTTACATCGACGGCCTGACCTACCAGGAAATCAGCAGTCGGATGAACATTCCCGAGAACTCGATCGGCCCCACGCTGCATCGGGCTCGCGAGAAGATGAAGAAGTCAAAGCTCTCCAGCGCGAACTGAACGCCACCTTGCGCGATTGCGGCTGAGCCTTTCATTTTGCGCCGGCGCTGAACCTGAGTGTCTGCCGTTCGAAATCGAGCCCGATCTCCTCGCTCCAGTTGTCCATGAGCATCTTGGTGACTCGTCCTGGCACGCTGGTCCCGATTTCCGTCCCGTTCAACATCGAAACCGGGAGCATGCAGTAGGTGGACGAAGTCAGAAATGCTTCGCTGGCTGACGCGACCTGCTGGGGCGTGAGATGAGCTCGCTGCACTTTCCAGCCTTGCCGTTCGGCCAGTTTCATCACATGCGCCTGAGCGATCCCGCTGAGTGTTGTCTCTGCCGACGGCGTGAACAGTTCATCCCCTCGCACGATGAACAGATTGCCTGATGCGGTTTCGGTGACGAAGCCCTGCTGGTCGAGCAACAACGCCATCGATACCGGATCGGCTCGACGGGCCTGCTGATCCGCCAGGTACCAGTTCAGGCGGCTGCGATGTTTGATGGCCGGCGGAATGACATCCCCGGCAATCTGCCGGACCTCGGGCGTGATCAGATGAACTCCCTGCTCGTAGCCTCGAACCCAGCCTGCGAAGGGGAGTGGGGCGGTGTACGCACAGACGGAGGGGCGACTGGACGTGATCAGCTGATTCGCATCCCCCAGCGCCTGTCCCGCGGTGACGAAAATGACCAGCGAAAGGTCACTGTGCGGCGGGATCAGTTTTGAATTGACTCGCGCCAGCTCGGCGAGAACATCTTCGAGCGGCCCCATGTCCAGTGGCATGCTCCAGCCCACCGCAGCGAGCGACGCCTGGAGTCGATCCAGATGTTCCCGCACCTGATACGGCTGATGGCGAACGGTTCTCAAACGTTCGGTGACGGTCGCTCCCTGAACGATTCCCAGGTCGAAGACGGGAAGCTGTGCCTGAGTGAACGGGATGAACTCACCGTTCAGGTAGGCGATGGGGACAGTCGAAGAAGGGAGGTCGGCCATCATCCACTTTCTGAAAGGAACTGGCGAAGCGTTCATTGTTCTCGGATCGAACGGGAACTTCAACAGGACCCCTCTGGTCGCCTGTCGGCTCCCTCAGTCCGCTGACATCTTGACCCGGCTGAAGTAGAATCGAAAGCATGACTGCGACCGTACAAGCTTCGTCCATTTATCTCGTCCGCCACGGCGTTGTTCCGGAAGTCGTGCGCGGAGGCTGGTCCGGAGAGACCCCGTTGCCACGGGGATCGACCGTCGTCATCCAGACGCATCGCGGACTGGGGTTGGGGACGGTGCTGGAAGCGCTGCGCCCCTCACGGGAACCCAGCAGTGAAGACGCTCCACCCGCTTCAGAGGTGCTGCGTCTGGCGACCGATGAGGACCTGCAGCGGGGGAGTGAGCTGAAGCGGCAGGCCAAAGCCGAATTCCACCAGTGGGAGGAACGGATCGCGCAGTGGAAACTCGATCTGCAACTGATCGATCTCGAGTGGACGCTCGATGGTGCCAAGGTGGTGCTGTACGTGTTGAATGAACGCGGACCCGAATGTACCAAGCTTGCATTGCAGGCAGCTGCAGCCGGGCTGGGGATTATCGAAGTGCAACCGGTTTCCCTCGACGGACTGGTGACGGTCACGGGGGGAGGAGGGGGCGGCTGCGGGTCATGTGGGTCACATTGATGTGCGAGCACTCCGGACAGGTTGACTCCGCCACGCACCCAGTCGACTGGAAGAGTCGAGGGTGGGTTTCGACCGCGGTCTCCTGGCTGCTCATCCTTGCCGTCAAGTTTTATCAGATCACTCTCGGGCCGTTTCTGGGGGGGCGGTGTCGATTTCACCCCTCCTGCAGCTACTACTTCATTGAGGCCGTCAAGAAGCACGGTCCGATTCGGGGAACTTTGAAAGGGGTCTGGCGAGTCTGTCGGTGTCAGCCGTTCTGCCCCGGAGGATACGACCCGCCGTGAGGTGATCGGGCGTTCGCAATGCCAGCGAACTCCAGCAAAATTCTCGGGATCCGCCGGTTTTCGTCTGATTCCGGGCGAATAACACGTGCGGTGGCCATGACCGTTGAGCCAGCGAAAACCCGAATAACCCGCACAGTCTGTGCCGCTGGAGACGAACTGTCACTCTCTGCCACTTCCTCCCCGGTTCAGACTTTGGCGAGGTCGGTCGGATGCCGAAGATGTGATCTGGAACTTTGATTTTCCACGCAGGGTGCTGATGCGCGTGTTGACACCGCAGAATTGGCATCCGTAGGATGAAACTGCAGCCATCATCACCGTTCGCCGTGCGGGTGGGTGCTGTCGATCGAGAAGCGGCCCAACGAACCATTTCGGTCCTTGAGGAAATTTCCCCCTCACAATGACAAAAATCGCCAAGATTCTGGCAGTCTTCGTCGCGGTGACCAGCCTTGCATTTGCTGGTTTTGCTGTGGCAACGACATTTGGCGGACCGGACTGGGTGGCGATGACCCGCGCCCCCTACTTTCACCACTACAATTTCGTGTCGGGAACTGCTCCGGACTTTGTCTGGACCGCTGCTCGCGTCAGCGACGGGGCTCAGGTCGCATCCTCGAAACGTCTCCCGGACGTTCTGATCAAGGTCATGGACGACATTCTGCAACGCCAGCAGGCGGAACTGCAGAATTTGAACGATCGTGAACCGCAACTGACCACTCGCGTTGAGACCCTCACCAAAGCCAAGGCGGAGGACGAGAAGGCGCTGGTCGCATACGAAAAGGCTCAGCGTGAACGCCTCGCTGCAGTTCGTCTGCAGAATGAACAGATCGCGAAAGAAGTGATCGCAGCCACCAACGAAGTCCAGAAAATCGAAAACCAGATTGCCTTGCGTCGTGAAGATGTCCAGGCACTCAAACGACAGGCAGATGAGTTGAAGGCGGATCAGTTCCGGCTGCAGGAAGTTCAGAAAAACCTCGAAAGCCTGTTGATCCAGCTGGAAGGGGACCGCCAGCGGGCGGATCTTCGCGAGCAGGGGTTGCAGGCCGAACTTCCCTGATTGCTGAATATTCGACGGAAACGTCGGCAGCATCAGCTCAACAGAAGAGTTCAAAAGAACGAAAAGTCACCGCACCAGCGGAGTGGGGAATATGTCATACGTCGGGAAAATTCTGGTCATCGTACAGGTGGTCTTGAGCCTGCTGTTCATGACATTTGCCGGCGGTGTTTATGCCGTACATCAGAACTGGCGCGTGAAGTACGAGAACAGTCAGAAGTCTCTGCAGGACAGCCAGACGAAGCTTTCGGCGGCTCAGGAAGCAGCGACCAACGCCGAACGGAAATTCCGCTCTGACCTCGATGAGCAGACACAGCTGGCGGAAAAGCTCCGTGCAGACGTCGAAGGGCTGCAGGCATCGGTGGTCGATCTGACCCAGAAGAACGCTCTTCTCACGACTCAGCGGGCGACCCAGACCGGTGTTGCCGAAGCGATGACCAATGAAGCGAAGTTCCGCCAGGAAGAAGCTGAGAAACAGCGAATTGAAAACGGAAAGCTTCAGTCCAAAGTGAACGAGCTCTACGCGGAGAACCGCGAGCTGAAAGATCAGATCTTCACCAAGGATCAGTCTTACAAGGCGCTGAACAACGTCTATGAAAGCGGACTCGTTCAGTTGAATTATCTCAAACAGCTGGTCAGCAAGCACGGGATGGAAACCGATCCCGAAGTCGTCGCGAAGATGAACGCTCCCGCTCCGCCGGTAGACGGTCTGGTGACGCAGCTGAAGAAGAACAAAGCCGGTCGGGTCCAGTTTGTGGAAATCTCCATCGGCAGCGATGACGGCTTGACCAAGTCCAACGAGCTGGATGTGATTCGCACCTACGGTACGGAAAATCGATCGGATTGGCTGGGACGGATCCGCGTGGTGGATCTGGGGCCAGACTGGGCAGTTGGGGAAGTGATCCTCCCCGCTAAGAACGGCATCATTCAGGAAGGCGACAATGTCACCACGAAACTCGGCCTCTGAGGATCCTGCTCCGGACGTGTATGTCGGACTGCTGTTCGTAGCCGTCGGCGCACTCCTGACCGGATGCATCTTTCTGGCACTGGAACTGAGCAGCTATGGCTGGCAGTTTCAATAAGATCGCGATTTGACGATCCGCCGGCAGTTGACTGCTGATGCGTGGATCCGAACTCACGATCTGTTGAATTCCAATAACAAGAGATTAGCCACACACTTCAAGTGTGTGGCTAATCTCATTCTCGGGTTGTGCATTGGAGTCTCTGCAATGTGATGATGACTTCTGACTGATTCAATCCCCGCAGATGGTGCTGTCTCTGTTGCGATAGATCGCGTTTGAGCTGGGGCTCAGAAGATTTGAACCACGGAAAGTGCGGAAGACACGGAAAGGCCGAAAGGGAGTAAACCGCGAATCTTGCGAATAGGGCGAATGAAAGGAAGAGAAATCGGAAGGCGGGACGATGCTCGTTTCTCTTGATCATCCTCAACTTGATTGATTCGCTGAATTCGCGTTATTCGCGGTTTACTCCCTCTCTATGTTCCGTGAATTCCGTGCTTTCCGTGGTTCAAACTCATTGAGTTTCTCTTCGGATCAGCGTTCGGTTTCTGTCACGGCTTCTCTTCAATTCCGCAGGCGCAGACCATCTGTCCGCAGCCGGGGCAGCCATTGCCGTATTTCTCCAGCACAGCCTGTTCCAGGTCGACCCCAGCGACATTTGCAATGGTCGCCAGCCAGGCCAGTACGTCTGCGAACTCGTAGGCAAGTTCCTTGGGTGACCCTTCGCGAAGTGCAGCCGCCAGCTCTCCCACTTCTTCCATCAGCCACATGAACGTGCCATCGACTCCCCGCTGTTCATCCTTGGAAGAGTACATCGTTTTGATGAGGGACTGAAGCTGGGAAAGAGTGAGCTGAGACGACATGCGGGGGGAGTCCAGAGTTGAGAGACGAGAGTCCAGAGCAAATGAGTCGAGGGTAAGGATTAGTCAGCAGTCATTTGAGCTTTGGCGTGATTGTAAGTGTCGGTTTTGTAAAATGCGCTGACTTCGTTTTCCGAAGTAGTTCCAGAAAAGTAACCGAGTCGAACTTTGGGGAGTCCAGGAAAAGCCATCGAATGATTCAGATGTCCAGCAGTAAGCGGAGCCGTTTGACTGATATTCGGTGATTCTCACTCTTCCTGAGAGGAGGTCGTGAATGTATTCGCAGGCGGCTTTCAAGGTTATGGCCAACCCCTGATTGTCGTAATTGCAGAAATGTTCATGACCTCCGTTTGCGAAAACGATGACTTGCTGATCTTCGACCTTCGCTGATACTTCGAATCCCTCGCTACTCGTGGGCGGAATCTTCAGCCATCGCCCGTTCCGCTTTTCTTGACTCGACCACGAGTGCTTCAGTTCTGGACTGCCGCTCAACAGTTGCTCCATCGCCGATACAAACAGTTCACCCAATGTGTTTTCTGCGGCAGACATAGGTGAGCATCGCAGTTGATAGTGGTTGACCTGATAGAGTGGTTAGGGTTCGTCTCAGAACTCCGCGCTCTTCGGTGTTCTGGGGAACGGAATGACGTCGCGGATGTTCTGCATGCCGGTGAGCAGCAGGATCATTCGTTCCAGTCCCAGGCCGAAGCCGCTGTGGGGGACCGATCCGTATCGGCGCAGGTCGAGATACCACCAGTACGGCTCCGGTTCGAGACCGCATTCGGTGAGGCGGGACTCGAGGACGTCCAGTCGGTGTTCGCGCTGGCTTCCCCCAATGATTTCACCCACGCGCGGGACCAGCACATCCATCGCCCGGACGGTTTTGCCGTCATCGTTGCAGTACATGTAAAAGGGTTTGAGAGTGCGCGGGTAATCGTAAACGATGATCGGCTGCTTGAAGTGTTCTTCCGTCAGCCAGCGTTCGTGTTCAGCCTGCAGGTTCATCCCCCAGGCGACAGGGTATTCCCAGGTCTTGCCGGATTGCTCCAGAATCTGAATCGCTTCGGTATACGAGACACGTTTGAAGTCGTGCTCCAGAATATTGTGCAGCGTGCTGAGAACTGTGTTGTCGATGCGGTCATTGAAGAACTGCATGTCTTCCGGGCACTGCTCCAGGCAGGCTCGCACGACGAATTTGATGAAGTCCTGCGCGAGCTGCATGTTGTCCTGCAGTTCGTAGAACGGCATTTCCGGTTCGATCATCCAGAACTCAGCGAGGTGCCGCGTCGTGTTGGAATTCTCGGCACGGAAGGTGGGGCCGAACGTGTAGATCGGGCCAACCGCACAGGCGAAGATCTCACCTTCCAGCTGCCCGGAGACAGTCAGTGAGGCTTTCTTCCCGAAGAAGTCGTTTTCGAAGTTGAGTTCGCCCGGCTTGAATCCTTTTTCTTCCCGTCCCGGCTCCAGTAGCGTGGTGACGGTGAACATTTCTCCCGCCCCTTCGCAGTCGCTGGTGGTGATCAGAGGGGTCTGCACATACAGGAACTCCCGCTCCTGAAAGAAGTCATGAATGGCCCGGCAGACGCAATTGCGGACACGGGCGATGGCGCCGAAGGAGTTTGTCCGGGGGCGCAGATGGGCGATCTCACGGAGGAATTCGAAGCTGTGACGTTTCTTCTGGAGCGGAAACTTTTCAGCGTCGGCCGTCCCGAGCAACTCCAGCGTGCGGGCATGCAGTTCGACCCGCTGATTGGCTCCCGGAGAATCCTTCAGCTCTCCGGTCACACGAATGCTGCTGCCGGTGGTGACGTTCTTGATGGTTTCGGCATATCCGGGAACGCTGGCGTCGACGACGATCTGCAGGTTCGCCATGCACGAGCCGTCATTCAACTCGATGAAGGAGAACGCCTGTTTGGAGTCGCGACGGGTCCGCACCCAGCCGGAGATGTCGACCGCCGTTCCAGGAGGGCTCAGCTTCAGCAGGGTGGCAATACGTGGTTGATTGGCAGACATCAGGCACCTTTAAAAAGTGAACCCCGGCAGGCTGAAAGGAATCAGCTGCGATTGTGTGTGGACGGCGCCGGGTGTTCAAGGGCATGCTGGTGAACTCTCCCTGTTCGCCAGTCCGGCGGTGCCGAAACCGCCGTCTGGAAAGCCCCATCCGGCCGACATTCCTCTGACATCCCGGTCAAATTTGATCCGTTGCGAGCCGGTGGCTTTTTGTATCCCCGTGCGGAATGGAGGGTTAGGAGGGATTGGTAGGCGTGTGGATTTTGGTGAAATGGTGATTTATCCTTGGATTCGCGCTCCAGATTTGCTAGTTTATCGCGTGATTGTGTTGTTCGTCCGAGGCGTCGAGGTTGGGGAATCACGACGCTTTGGAGAGCACGGAATGTGCGTCTGCCTTTCGACTCGCGGAGGATGGGACGTTCGAATTTCCGTTCTGTGTCACGACAACAAATCGCAAAAGAGGTTCGTGGGACAAGGCTGATGTGGGTCAACCTTGCCATCAAGTCCTGATCGGATTGCAGTCATCGAAATCGGAATCCAGGGTGGGATTCGCATCGATCTCGGACGGAATGTCCGTTGATGAAGCTCCATCGTTGCAGGCCCTGAATGGAAGCACTTCTCCAAGGTTACGAAGTCAATCGGCCGACATGGTTCTACCTGTCGTCGCTGCTGATCATCGCTGTCTACTTCCGGTTCACCCGGATTATCTCGCTGCGAAATGTGGACCTGCTGTTGCTGCTGTCCGCTTCGCCCGGTCTGATTTTCGTCGGGTCGGACATTCCAGCGACCCAGTCGGTGGGGCACTTATGGCTGTTTCTGGTGGCCTGCCTGTTTCTGGTCCGGCTGTTCATTGATCCCTTTCTGAATCGACGTCCCTACCTGGGGCAGAATCTGAACCCGCAGGGGCTCGGCTTTTTCTGCGTGGCAGCCTTTGCGTTTCTCATGACGCAGGCCGTCACCGAATCTCTTCCGGATGCCACTCAGGAAACGGTCCAGCGTGCAGACGACCTGCTAAGTGGGACGGCGACTGTTGCCCGCACCGACGGCTCGCAGGTTCCTGGAGCCGGCCCTGCAGCTTCGCTGATCTCCTCGCCAGCAGTCCTGCTGTTCGAACATATCGCTGCCCGTATCCTGGCAATCCTTGCACACGCTGCCGTGGTGAGCGGACTTTGGTTCGTCGGACGAAATCTGTTTGCTGACCGCAATCTCGGTCTGGCGATGGCGACGCTCTACCTGCTGCTCCCCTGTACCGCGTACAACGTGGGTGAGTTCAATCATGTGCTGCCGGCTGCTTTGATCGTCTGGGCGTTTGTCTGTTTCCGAAAGCCGGTTGTCTCCGGCGTGTTGCTCGGACTGGCGTGCGGAACGATGCTCTTTCCGGTCTTTCTTCTGCCGATCTGGTCAGCGTTCTACGGACGCCGGAATGCCGGCCGATTCGTCGCAGCCCTGTGCGGTGTGGCGATCGTCCTGTTGGCCTGTCTGGCGATCACGTCGGCCGACTCGGACTCCTTTGTGCAGCGGACGATTGGTGAAAACAATGTGATCCTCTCCGCACTTTCCGGAAAGTCGAACACATCCGGCTTCTGGAAAGACCTGGATTACCTTTCGGTCTACCGACTTCCCGTGATGGTCGCTTACTTCATCATGCTTACCGTGATGACCATCTGGCCGAAGTCACGAACTGTGGAGGTCTTGCTGGCCCAGTCGACAGCAGCTGTCGTGGGGACACAGCTCTGGTACGAACAGCAGGGGGGAGTGTATCTCCTCTGGTATCTGCCGCTCATGCTGATGGTGGTCTTCCGTCCTCGCTTGATGCACCTGCGAGCCCCTGGGCACGTTGAACAACTTCTGGAACAGACGAACGTCTCCACCGGGAAGCCGCAGCCTGCGACCGTCAGCGGCCGCTCAATGTCCAGCAGGACCCTGCACCTCTTTCGGTAGTGTGGTCACCCGCGATGCTTTCGCATCAGAGTTTCTTCACCGCGAGTAAGTGCGGACCTCGCTTCGGACTGGCTTGAGGAAAACGGAACGATCCGAAGGTATCCGCCTTGAGCGAATCAATTAACTCTTCAACGCTGCCGGCTTCTTCTTCGCTTCCCGGATGCCCGCGATAAGTCATGACCGTGAGGACTCCACCCGGTCGCAGTGCGCGAAGGGAAGCTTGCAACGCGATGACTGTTGTCTCCACCTTGGTCGTCAACTGGTGATCATGATGGGGGAGATACCCGAGGTTGAACATGATCGCGCTGATGGACTGTTCAAGGCAATGAGGAATCAGTTGTTCCATTTCGGCGTGGCTGCCGTGCACCAGTCGGACATTGGAGCATCCATGAGTCATCAGCCGTCGCTGCGTGCTCTCCAAGGCCTGACGCTGAATGTCCATCGCCCAGACAATGCCTGTGACACCGACCTGTTGAGAGAGGAACAGCGTGTCATGTCCGTTTCCCGCGGTCGCATCGATCACGGTTTCGCCAGGCCGAAGTGTCGATCGCACGATCTCGTGCGCCAGTTGTGTCATCGAAACCATCGTCGGACGTCCAGTTCACGCGGCAGAGGGGATTGATGATCCATGTGGTCCGCCAGTTGTTCCGCCAGCCAAGGTGCCATCAGCGAACCTTTCGTTCCCAGACCATTGAGAATTCCCAGTCGCGGCAGCTCAGGGTGCAGGCCAATGACCGGTTGGAAGTCGTGCATGGTCGGACGAACCGCCCCCCGCTGATCGATCACATTGACGGTGCACTTGAGCCATCTCTGCAGGCGGGTGAGAAGAAGCTCCCTTGCGGCTGCGGTGGGATGCGAGTCCAGCTCTTTCCATTCGAAGGTGGATCCTGACAGGAAGGTATTGTCTGGCATCGGGGCCAGCCAGTTGTCCGCATGGATCGCGCGGGTCTCTTGGAGCCCATCGATTTTCAAAGTCAGGATTTCTCCTTTCGCAGGCTGAAAGCGAACCGTGTCAAACCATCCATTGGTCTGGGGAGGAAAACCCTGACAGAAGATCAGTCGGTCCGCGCTCACGTGGAGTTGCGGAAGAGTGATCCCATCTTCGTCAAATCGAATATCGCTGGCAGCATCGATGTCCGCCTGCAGGAAGCTGTCGGCCTTCTGGAAGTATTCCCGGGAAACATCCAGATACCGGGCCACGTGCAACCGGCCCGCGGTGGGCATTTCAAATCCTCCCCACGGGGCGATCATCGTGGCAGGGATTTCTGATGGGTCGAGCGGGCGCGTGATCCTTTGAAATTCCTGCGAAGACCATCGCAACTGAAATCGCTGCTGCTCGTCTTCGCTGCGGAACAGGTGGAGGGCGGGATGAGACTCGAAGAGGACTGTTCCGGTCAGCTGTTCGATCCTGCGATAAAAAGACTCTGCGAGAGTTCGACATTCATTCCAGTACAACGTGGTCGCGAGTTTGGGACCGGTGACAGGTGTGAGCAAACCGGCAGCAATCCGCGAAGCGGTCACAGCCTCACCCCGGTCAATCAGCAGGCAGCGCTGACCGCGCAGCAGGAGTGTCCAGGCCAGGGTCGTTCCGGCGAGTCCCTGTCCGATGAGACAGGCATCAAAATGACGAGGTTTCAACATCGGAACAGGGGGTGATGAAAAGATTCGACAAAATGAAAGGGTGAGGCGAAAATTCTTCAACAACTTACTCAATTTCACTTCCGGGACACAGTTGCTGCAATCTGAACTCAGGTGATTGCCGAGAGCAGGAATCTCGGGTATGTTGCAGGGTTGGTGCATTCAGGCACCGTTCACCCGGGAAATCATTTCGGTCTATGACTCAAGCAGCGATCACTTCCACTTCCGTGTCGACACTGAGCAGTTCCCCCTGTTTGCAAGGCGAGCGAGTTGCCTTTACCGGCACGCTGGCCTCGATGACTCATGCCCAGGCGGCAGAGCTGGTGGCACTGCATGGTGGGACCGCGACGGATCACGTCAGCCGTCAGACCACAATTCTGGTGATTGGTGAGGAAGGGTGGCCACTCGAGGATAACGGACAGCCGAGTGTGAAGCTGCAGCAGGCGGAACGCTGGCGTCAGTCCGGCAGCGAAATTGAATTGCTCAACGAATCAAACTGGCTTTCGCTGCTGGGACTCAATGACCATCGTGAAGAAGTGCATCGGCTCTACACGCCCGCGATGCTCTCTTCCATTCTGCGGATTTCCGTTCATGTCATTCGCGGCTGGGCTCGGGCAGGTCTGATCCGCCCGGTCCGGATGGTCTACCGGCTCCCTTACTTCGATTTCCGGGAAGTCAGCTCGGCCCGGAGACTCAATGAACTTCTTGAATCAGGCGTTCCCCGTAAAGATCTGGAAGAGAGTCTGCGAAGACTCCCCAGCGTCCAGCGCGGAGATGACCGTCCGCTCGAGCAGCTGCAGATCCTCGCTCATCAGCTGGGGGTCGTCATTCGGGACGATCACGGACTGGTCATGGCGTCGAGCGGTCAGCGACTTCTGGACTTCGACCCGGAGGAGACTGTCGACGAGGGAGAACTCGCTGAGACGGAACTCTCCTCGATTCGCTTCGGGCCGGACAAGCTGTCGGATCAGGAACCTAAGGACTGGCTGATTGAAGGCTGCCGACTGTATGACGCCGACCGTTTGAACGAAGCTCTTGAAGCGTTTCGTCGGGCAGCGATGTCTTCTCCCAATTCGGCTGATGTCCATTTTCAGATCGGCGAATGCCTGTATCGAATGGGGCATGCGGAGTGTGCGATCGAGCGGTATTACGCAGCGGTCGAGCATGATCACGACTTTCTGGAAGCGTGGACGCAGATCGGCTGCCTGCATCGCGAGCTGGGAGATTCCAATGCAGCCAAGCAGTCCTTTCTGACCGCACTCAAGCTGCTTCCGGAATACCCCGACGCCCACTTCCATCTGGCGGAAACGCTTTATGAACTGGGTGAGGATGCTGAAGCACGCGTCCACTGGGAAGAATATCTCCAGCACGACTCTCGCGGTCCATGGGCGGACATTGCCCGCCAGCGACTCGAAGGCGACCCGTAGGGTCCGCTGTGCGGACCACGATTGACCTCCAGTTCCACACCAGCATCCAATAGATTCACTTTAGCGTAGTGAGAGTCAGGTCGACTTTGTTCGGTCCGCACAGCGGACCCTACTCAGGTGTAGGATGAAGCGGCTGCCTTGGGGGTGAGCCTGTTCGCAGCGGACGCTACCGCCTAGTGCTGTCGCGATTCTCGCCACGATCGCCAGTCCCAGACCTGTCCCCGCCACTCCTGTCTGACGTGCGGATGCGGACCGGTAGAAGGGGTCGAATATGGCCGTTCGTTCGTCTTCCGGAATGCCATTTCCGTGATCCTCGACCCAGATTGAAACCGACTCGGCGTCGGCGTCCGCACCGATCTGAACCGGACTTCCAGCCGGACTGTACTTCAACGCATTTCCGATCAGATTGTCGAGGGCCTGCTGGAGCAGCGAGACGCTCACTGAAAGGAATGCGCCCGATTCCGACTTCACCGTCAGATCCCGAAAGCGGGGGTGACTTTGCCAGTGCGTCAGCGAGCCGCGGAGCCAGTCATCCAGAAAAATCTCCTGTCCATCCGGGGGCGACGTATCGTTTTCGGTCCGGGCGAGAAACAGCAGGGTTTCCACGATCTTCTGCAGGTCATTGGTCTGGGCGCTGAGAAGTTCGAGGATTCGACGATGTTCAGCGACGTCGCGTGGTCGACGCAGCGCCACATCGATTTCGCCTCGCAAAACGGTCAACGGAGTTCGCAGTTGATGGGCGGCATCTCCTGTGAAACGCTGCTGTTGCTGATAGGCCTGCCGCAGGCGATCGAGCAGACTGTTAAATGCAGTTGCCAGTGAAGCAAGTTCATCATGCTGGTGAGAAACAGGCAGGCGCAGATCGAAGTCGACACTGGTCATGGAGCGGGCGCGTTCTGCCATCGCTCCGACAGGCTGCAGGGCTTTGCGGCAGTAAGAGCGTCCCGAGACCGCCGCTGCGATCCATAGTCCGATCGGGAGAGTGCTGGCGAGGAGCCCCAGCCGCCACAGATCGGAGTTCAGTCGAACGGCATCCCGGGCGACGGTGACCAGTAATTCAGCGGATTCATCCACATCCCGTTCCGACTCCGGCTTGGGATCAGTGCAGGCCAATCGCTGCTGCAGGTAGCGCCATTGACCGGAGCTTCTGATTTTTGAGGTGGAAAACTCTGCGGGATTCGCGAGTGAGAGCAATTGCCTGTCGGCGGGATCAGGAGTGCGGAGGTTGTGGGAGGAGTCGACAAGACCTCCAACCTCGTTCACGATCAGCCAGCGGACTTCGTCTTCTTCCCGTTCGTTTCCGAGATTGATGGTGTGGTCGGACGGCTGCCATTTGACGCCATCGGGTTCCACTTCCACAGCTGCCACAAGCACGTTGAGGGCACTGTTGAGCTGCGAGTCGAACTGATGGAACAGATGTTCGCGAATCAGAAAGTACATGGCTGCGGAGTAGCCCACGAGGCAGACTCCGAGCGCGAGCAGGAAGAACGCGGAGACCCGGTTGACAAGCGTCATGCTAAGAGTCCGCCCCCAGCGAGGAGACCATCAGGTATCCACGACCTCGGCGGGTCTGAATCAGCCGAGGGCCAAACTGTTCCAGTTTGCGACGCAGTTCCTTCACATGAACCTCAATCGTGTTGGAGAGTCCATCGAACTGGTCTCCCCAGACAACGTCATAGATGCGGGTGCGTGTGAGCACCGTTCCGGGATGCTTCAGAAATAGACAGAGCAGCGAAAACTCTTTTGCTGTCAGGATCAGGGGAGAGCCGGCACGGGTCGCCTGCTGAGTCGACAGGTCAGCCCGGATATCCAGGTGTTCCAGAACGAGACTCGACTTCTGGTCGGGACGACGAAGCAGCGCCCGAACACGTGCCAGAAGTTCTTCAAACGCAAATGGCTTGCAGAGATAGTCGTCAGCACCCGCATCAAGTCCAGTGACCCGCTGCTGTAAAGCGTCACGTGCCGTCAGGAACAGTACGGGGGTCGAGCGGTTTCGCTGGCGAAATCGTTTCAGGACGTCAATGCCGTCTTCGCCTGGAAGCCACCAGTCCAGCAGGACCAGGTCCCACATTTCCCGCTGCAGTGCGATCCAGCCACCCGGCCCATCGCTGACATGTTCGACCGCATAGCCCTCCTCGGTGAGGCCGCGCTTGAGGAAATCTGCGATTCGAGCTTCGTCTTCGATAATCAGGATGCGACTGCTCATGGTGACCTGCGAACCCGAACAGGAAATTTATTGAATCGTCGATTGTATCGGGCAATTGCAATTGGCGAGGATTTGTAGATGAAATCTCCTTTATCTTCGGAAAATCCTTGAGCCCCGTTGAACACTCATACGTTCCAGAGATAAACCCGAATTTAACACACCTTCACGCTGGGGACAGGCATGCCTTTTAGCATGATTTCTGTTTACGGAACGTCCGGAACAAGACTCCGTTTTGCGACGGGATTCCCGGGAATCTGCCTCCGAGGAGAGTGGGGAATGTTAAAAGCTCGCGACCATCGGCATCGCTTCGACTTGCTCAAGGATTCTCCCTCCGCCGCACCGGAAGTTGAGCTGGCCTGGATGTCACTTCAGGTAGATGCGGGGCATGTCCCGTCGAGGGCGGGACGATGGGCCGGTCTGGACGACATGGAATTGACGGGTAAGCCTGGCAGTCGTTCTCGATGGGAACATCGATGGATTTAGTTCATGCTCCGGGCTGGGGGCAGTTTCCTGCGTCTTGCTTGCCAGACCGGCGTCACCGCTGACGCGGAAGCTCAGCGATGTTATTGTGGCTGTCAGGTTTCAGAGGCCACCACAGTCGGGACGTCGTTCGCACAACCGCCTCGCTGACATGCGATTGCCTGTTCCGCAGCTCACTATTTCTGCAGGGAGATTCCGATGAAAACTCATGGCTCAGCAGTCTGGCAGGGAGGAATCAAAGATGGCAAGGGGGCGATCACCACGAAAAGCGGGGCACTCAGCGCGTACCCGTACGGCTTCAGCAGCCGGTTCGAAGGACGCCCGGGAACAAACCCTGAAGAACTGATTGGGGCTGCTCATGCCGGATGTTTCACCATGGCACTCTCGCTCATCCTCGGTGAAAACAAGCTGACCGCCGAAAAGATGGAAACCACCGCGGAAGTGACTCTCGACAAGGTCGACGATGGATTTGCGATCACGTCTGTCCATCTGACGCTGAAGGCGAAAATCCCCGGCGCCGATGACGAGACGTTACAGAAGCTTGCGGGTCTGGCGAAAGCCGGCTGCCCGGTTTCGAAACTGTTGAACACGAATATCACGATGGACGCGACTCTGGAGTGATGTTCCGGAGACTGTCGTCGGTCGGAATGAAGAAGTTCACCACGGAGAGACGGAGTCACGGAACAAGGAATTGAAAGAGAAGTCAGAACGGAACGGGTGAACACCGAAGAGTCGTTCCGTCGAAAGTTTTTCTTCTCTCCGTGCCTCGGTGTCTCCGTGTTGAATCTTTTCTTCTCACACTGCAGATTCTTCTTGCGCCGCGAGGATTTCCGGGATTTCGGGAAATCTCTGGCGTCGGGGCGGGCAACTCGCGATACTTCAACGGCCCATTTTTTCTCGAACCCCGTTGAAGTCATGCATCGTCTTTACATTGAAACCGTCGGCTGCCAGATGAACGTGCTGGACAGCGAGCTCGTCGTTGCCTCATTGCGGCAGCGGGGATATGAGCTGACGGACGATCCCAAACAGGCCGACACGATCCTCTTCAACACCTGCAGCGTCCGCGAGAACGCCGAGCACAAGACCTACAGCTCCGTCGGCCGGTTCAAATACGGGAAACGGAAGAAGCCCGATCTGGTGATCGGAGTGATCGGGTGCATGGCCCAGAAGGATCAGGAGCTGATCTTCGAAAAGGCTCCCCATGTCGATCTGATTGTCGGAACCGGTCAGCTGGCAGAGATTCCTGATCTGGTGGACGAGGTTCGCCGGACCCGGAAGAAGCAGGTCGCGGTTTCGCTGGATCGTAAGGAAGGCTCCCGCGCCGAGGTTGCCGGGAGTTTTGAGAGCTATGATCCGCTGCGCGATCCGACGATGCGTCCCAGCCCGTGGCAGGCGTTTGTCAGAATCATGTTCGGATGTGACAAGTTCTGCACGTACTGCGTGGTCCCGTCGACACGCGGGCCGGAGCAGTCTCGCGCTCCCAGTGAGATTCACCGGGAAGTTCTGACTCTCGCAGCCCAGGGGGTGAAGGAAATCACGCTGCTGGGGCAGACTGTGAATTCATACAAGTACACCGAAGGGGGAGTGCGATACCGGTTGAGCGACCTGATCGCGAAGATTCACGACACCCCGGGAATCGAACGCATCAAGTTTGTGACCAGCTTCCCCAAGGACATGACCACCGACCTTCTGGAGGCGATTCGCGACCTTCCCAAGTGTGCCCGTTATCTTCATGTTCCGCTGCAGCATGGCTGCGATGAACAGCTCAAACGGATGAAGCGGGGTTACACGGTGGAGGACTATCGGGAAATGATGGGACGTATCCGGGAGATTCTCCCGGGATGTGCGGTCAGCAGCGACTTCATCGTCGGCTTCTGTGGAGAGACCGAAGAGAGCTTCCAGAGGAGCGTGGCTGCCATTCGTGAGTTCCGTTTCAAAAACAGTTTCATCTTTAAGTACAGTCCGCGCCCCGGAACCAAGGCGTATGAGCTCTTTGAGGACGATGTCCCTGAAGAGGTGAAACGCCGCCGGAACAACGAACTGCTCGATGTTCAGAACGAGATCAGTGAAGAGGACAATGCGGCCTTCATCGGCAAGCAGGTGGAAGTGCTGGTGGAAGGCCCCAGTAAATGGGGACGAGGCGGAAAGTCGAGAGCCGACTTGATGGATCAGCGTCAATCAACGTCTGAAGGTTCGGATCTTGTCAGCACCGCTCCTGACGCACTTCCGGGCTGGCACAGCGGGCCCGAACCAGTCAACTATCCACAGTCGCAGCCAGATATGACGGAACTGGTGACGCTGGGGGGAGTCCCTTCGGCGCCATCACCGCTCCCCGCACCTGCCCAGGTCACGGCACCCGCAGCGATTGAATCTTTTGAACCGTTGCAGCTGGTGGGGCGGACACTGTGCGATCGGATCGTGGTTTTCACCGGCAATGCGCGTCTGGCGGGAACGCTCGCTGAGATCGAAATCGACGATGTGACGACGACGACCATGCTCGGCTCGATCGTGACGCGAAGTGTCCAGCCCGGGTCCGGCGGCCTGCTTCCAATTCTGATCTGAAAATGCAAGTTCAACGGTGCGAGACACGTCTGCACAGACGTGCTCTTCCTGGGCGACCGAGGATATTGACATTTCGCTTCCGGATGGGATGATTAGAGGGGATGGGCACGATTTTCTGATAGGGAGGCGTATTGTGGCGAAGCTATTTCGGTATCTCGCTGCGTTGTTCTTGGCCGTGACGCTGTTCGTTGCCTGCGACGTGAAACCTGCGGAGGCGGGTCACTGGCGCGGCGGCTACTATGGGGGATGGGGACGGGGCTACTACGGCGGCTGGGGAGGCGGGTACCGAGGCTGGGGCGGCTATTACGGCGGCTGGGGTGGTGGCTATCGCGGCTGGGGCTGGGGCGGTCGAGGCCTCTATGCTGGCTACGGTTATCCTTACTACAGCTACGGCTGGGGATATCCCCGCTACAGTTACAGCTATGGCTGGGGCGGATACAACTATCCCTACTACGCATCCTACGGGTACAGCTCTCCATACTACGGTTCTTATGGGTACCCCTATTACGGCTACACGTACAGCCCATCCTATTTTGGAGCAACCTACGCTCCTGCCTACAGCTACGGGTACGGCAACGCCTACGGCTATCCCTCCTATGCGACCGTGAATGTCGGGTACACACCGGGCGTAAGCGTTTCCTATTCGACGCCCGTATACTCCAATGCAACCTACTCGTCATTCGGGTACGGGATCAACAATCCGTATACAGTGGCGTACCCCGGATCGTACGTCTCGTATGGAAATTACGGTTCATTCGGGTACTCGACAGTCGGTTGCTGCGGATGGTGATTGCTCCGGTCGAGGGGACGACACTCACCTGTCAGCATGATTGAATGACTCTGAAAGGCTGCCGGATTGAAAGATGTCCGACAGCCTTTTGCATTCACAAAGTCTCCCTCGACAGTACGAAGAAGGGACACGCCGCCTCGTGAATCACTCCAGGCAGCCCGGGCTGGGGTGGTGGAACCGTTGTTGTGGCGGTTCATCCGCGGTTCGAATTGAGCCGGGTGGTTGCAGAACCGGGGGCCATCCATTACATCCAGTGAAGAGCCCCTATTTTCTCCCGGCGCCCAGCTCGCACCGAGAGCAAATTCCCTCCTGTTGAGACGACGGAATTCATGAAAGTTCACCAACTTCTGGACCACTACGGGATTACTGAAAACCCGTTCGCCCAGGAAGACGCTGCTTCGGATCAGGTGTTTCGCGAATACTGCCTCAACGGTACGCATCACCCTGCGTGGGACAAGATTTATGGAAATCCCATGAGTCCCGCCACCTCCGTTGTCTTCGGGGAACAGGGAAGCGGAAAGACCGCACTCCGCCTGCAGATCGTCAGCAAGCTGCAGAAGTTCAATCAGGAACACCCGATGCAGCGGGCGTTCATCGTGCAGTACGAAGACTTCAATCCGTTTCTGGATGCGTTCAGAGATCGACTCTCGACCCGGCAGCGGAAGCCGGACCGGGCCCTGCAGAACTGGAGACTGTGGGACCACATGGATTGCATTCTGACGCTGGCGGTAACCCGGCTGGCGGACACGATTCGCAATGACGGCCATGACACCAAGGACCCCACCCACAATATTTCCCTCGATGCGATGGCGAAGCTGACCCGGCCCCAGAAACGGGATCTGCAGATGCTCGCAGCGTTTTACGATCAGAACCGCGACGTCTCGGCCCCACACCGCTGGGCCATGCTCCGTAAGAAACTCCGGTTTTCGACCTGGCGAGCCCACTGGGACTTGGGGATTGGAATTCTGGGGACGATCGCATCGGTCGCCGCGCGGATCTGGTACGCCAAAGGGGATCCCCGCTCGATCTTCAATATCTGGATGCTGCTGGTGGTGGTCGCCTTCTGGCTCCCGTTCCTGTGGCGGCAGTTCAAGTGCTGGTGGACCGCCTGGGGTGTGCAGAAGCAGGTGCGTATCGTCGATCATCAGGTCGGTTCGCTGCGAAAGATCCTCAGCCAGTTCCAGCAGACAGAACTCATCGGACAGCCGTTCCCCAGCCGGGCACGGGGTGATGACCGTTACGAACTGCTGGTCCGTCTGCAGTCGGCGCTGGAGACGCTCGGGTTCACCAGCATTGTTGTGCTGGTCGACCGCGTGGATGAGCCGCACCTGGTGCACGGTTCTCCAGAACGGATCAAGGATCTGGTCTGGCCGCTGTTCGACAACAAGTTCCTCAAGCACCCGGGAATCGCGTTCAAACTGCTGCTCCCGTCGACGGTCGTTGGCTACCTGAATCGACAGGAGAAAGAGTTCTACGAACGTTCACGACTGGACAAGCAGAACATGGTCCTCTCGCTCAGCTGGACCGGGCAGGGGCTGTATGACGTGGCGAACGACCGTATCCGGGCGTGTGCGAAACTGGCCGAGAAGCCGGTCTCGATTCGCAATCTGTTTGACGATTCGGTCAGCGAGCAGGAACTGCTGGCGGTGTTCGACCGCCTGCGAGCCCCCCGGCACCTGTTCAAGTTCCTCTACCGTCTGTTCATCGAACACTGCAGCAAGTACACGGAAGACAATCCGACGTGGAAAATCCAGCGTGACACGTTGCAGTCCACGCTCGCTTTGTTCATGCGTGATCTGGAAGCATACGATCAGAAACTCGGGACCGGTTGAAAGACGTTCCGCACCAATTGAAGTTCAAAACGTCTAGCCACACACTTCAAGTGTGTGGCTAGACCAGTTTGGTCTATCATGTGCAGGCGATTCTGGATTTTCACCGCATGAAAGTCCATATTATCGCCTGCGGAACGTAATAGATTATTTGCAAAACCGCTCTAACAGCCCGTTGAATTTCCTTTCTTCGCTTGACAGGTCTGGTAGATTGCCGGTGGTTCGGATTTCAGGCATTCAGGGAGGGTGACCGATGGCGTTGGGGAAGCGGGAGGAGTCGCAGCAGCAGGAGTTCTGGATGCCGGTTCAGAATCTCTCCAAAGGGCCGGGGCATGTCTTTTATGACAAGCTCAATCAGGTGCTGGCCAAGGCGGGATTCGACAAGGTTCTCGAGGACCTCTGCTCCCCGTATTATGCCAGCACAGGTCGCATGTCGATCCCTCCGGGCGTCTATTTCCGCATGCTGTTGGTCGGGTACTTTGAAGGGATCGACTCCCAAAGAGGCATCGCCTGGAGATGCGAAGATTCGTTGTCGCTGCGAAGGTTCCTGGGCATTCCGCTGGGGAAAGAGACTCCCGATCACAGCAGCCTGACCCGCATCCGTGATCGACTCCCGCTGGAGATTCACCAGCAGGTGTTCCAGCAGGTACTCAGCATCATCGATGAACACGGCCTGATGAAACTCAAAACGAGCGGTGTGGACTCCACGCTGCTGGAGGCGAATGCCGCCATGAAGACAATCGTCCGTAAGGACTCCGGAGAAGACTGGAAGGAGTTCCTCAAACGCCTGATGCAGGAGGAAGGGCTGATCGAAGAGGGAGCGACCCCCAGCGATGAAGACCTCCGCAAGTTCGACAAAACCCGTCATCAGCAGGGGAAGAAGAAGGTCTCCAACACGGACTGGGAATCCTCGTCAGATCCTGATTCCCGCATCGTGAAGATGAAAGATGGCCGCACTCATCTGGGCTATAAGGCTGAGCATGTGATCGACCTGGAGAATGAGTTCATCCTCTCCGCCACGGTGTGTCATGGAACGGACAGTGATGCCGGCACGCTCATCGAAAGTGTGGTGAATGCCCAGCAGAACGTGATTCTCGCTGGCAGTCCGGAAGAGATTGAAGAGGTCGCTGCCGACAAGGGGTATCACAAGAACGAGACGATCACGCAGGCCACGCAGCTGGGACTGCGAACGTACATCCCGGAGCCCAATTCACAACACAATCGCACGTGGACCGACAAGCCGGAGGAGGTGCAGCAGGCAGTGCTCAACAACCGCCAACGCATGAGTCGAGCCAAAGGAAAGGACCTGCAGCGTCAACGCAGCGAGAAAGTCGAACGCAGCTTCGCCCATGTGTGTGAGACCGGCGGAGCGAGGCGAACGTGGCTGCGAGGACTCGAGAAGATCAACAAGCGTTACCTGATCGTGGCTGCAGCCAGGAACCTGGGTTTGCTGATGCTCAAGGCGTTCGGCATCGGCAAACCCAGAGGTCTGCAAGGCGGAATCCGGGCCATTCTGGCACTCTGGGGAACCTGCACGCTTCTCTGGGCCACCCTGAGAAGCTTCCCGCGCTCGCTCCAGGCAAGGACAGCTCATCCGATGGCGTTCCGAGACATCAACTGGCAATTGACCCCACAGCGACCACGTACACCCCGGAAACTCCAAATCATGCCAACTTCAACGGGCTGCTAAACTCACTTTTGATCTGCGCAAAGTGGACAACGTTCATCCATTATTTCCGCCGGCGTTTCTTCGGATCGAAATCCTCTTCCCGTAACATCTCCTGAATTCGCTTCTCCCAGAAACTCACTTCTTCTGTCGATTGAGTTTCCTGATCCAGTACTTCGTCGGGTGGTGTTGTCTCCTGAGGCTGAGGACGTTCCGGGCTTGGCGGCTGCACCTTGGATGAGGGGTTCGGGGTGAGCGGTTGCGTCTCAGGGATCGATCCTGGCTTCTCGACCGGTACGTCAGACTTCTGGCGACTCGCCTGTTCCTTCACCACTTCTTTCGTGATGGATTGAACATCGATCTCGCCGAACTCCTTCAGCCACTGGTCGACATCCTCGCTGGACCCGGAGTCGAATGTCTTTTGAGTTGAGCGACTCTGTTTCGTTTCCGGCTCATCATCAACATCGGGCCGCTTCAACTTCCGTTCATCCAGCTCGACCAGAAAACTGTCACTGCTGATGGAGCTGGCGCGGGCTGCCCGGGCCGCCCGCTGCAGGCGGTGATCGCTGGAAACGACGGTCACATCCCGTGGGGTCTGATGGGCGGACAGAAGAATCTCGATCAGGTCGTCCGCCTGGCGTCCGCGTGGAGAAAAGAGAACGGTCATGCCGTACAGATTCAGAGGGCGACGATCGCTGCTTTCAGCGTACTGGGCGTCGAAGATGATAAAGGTGTGCGTGCGTTCCTCTTCGGTCAGGCTGTCGCGGAGCCGTCTGAGCAGGCGGTCGCGAGCCCGATCGAATTCGCCCGGCTTGTATTTCCCGCGGGCGAGTCCTGCATTGTGCAGCAGGTTGTAGCCGTCGATGACGTATTCCGCAGGCATGGGGACGATGAGGGTGAAACGTTGAGAGAGTGCAAAAGGCTCGCCAGAATTGAGCGTCGTTCATTACAGTATAGCGGAAGCAATCAACCCTCAGCAGCCAGCTGGAGTGAACGGGAACCAATCCCGTTTGCGACCAGCGACAGCGAAGTTTTCTGGAGAACGTCACCGATCTGATGGCTGACAGCTGACCGCTGGCAGCTTCCAAAGGCACACTTTCTATGGCGAAAGAACGGATTTCGAGAGCGACCATTGGATGGCGCGAATGGATCGCGCTGCCGGAACTGAACGTTAAGGCGATCAAGGCCAAAATCGATACCGGAGCGAACACGTCGTCTCTGCATGCCTTCGAAATCGAACGCTTTCGCCGGGCCGGCAAGGAGTTCGTCCGTTTTCAGATTCACCCGCTGCAGCGGAGTGTGCGTCGCACGGTTCAGGCGGAAGTTCCGTTGCTGGAAATGCGATCGGTCCGAAGCTCGAACGGGCACCTGTCCGAGCGGCCGGTGATCGAGACGGAAATCGCCATTTTCGACCAGCTCTGGACAATTGAACTGACTCTGGCGAACCGGGATCAGATGGGATTCCGCATGCTTCTGGGCCGGGAAGCGTTGCGGGGGCGGTTTCTGGTGGATGTGGGTGCGTCGTATCTGGACAGTTCACGGGTTCCAGTGCGGCGAAAATCTTGAATTCCGTGGAACGGGATTTGTTGCTGGCGGTCTTTTCGGACGTGCCGGGACTGCTCCCGCGAATTTCCGGTCAAGTTGCTGGATTGCAGGCTTGCAGAGTGCGGTTAAACGTATCTGATACTTCCACTTTCCGTATTGCAGCAGTTCGCCGGTTGAGTAGAGAACAGCAAACAGCGGTCAGCAATCAGCAAAAAGGGACTGCCAAAATCCTTTTTCTGATCGCTGAATGCTGACAGCTGATTGCTTTCACGCCAATTCGAACTCCTGTTTCCACTCCCCCTGACGGTCATTCATGTCCCACGATGAAGCTGAAGTTGCTGACCCGCACGATCACGAAACTCACCAGGAGCCGGTTGCGGAACCGTCGCGCTCGCTGAAGATCGCCATTCTCTCCCGGAAGTCATCGCTGGTCTCGACTCGACGTCTGAAGGAGGCTGGCGAGCAGCGGGGCCACAAGGTGCAGGTCATCGACTACCTGCGCTGCTACATGAACATCACCTCTCATCGCCCGACCGTGATTTACTCCGGTCGGGAACTGAACGACGTCGATGCAGTCATCCCCCGTATCGGTGCATCACACACATTCTACGGAACAGCCGTCGTCCGGCAGTTCGAGATGATGGGGATCTTCACCGCCAATGAATCACAGGCGATTACGCGATCGCGGGACAAGCTGCGCTGTCTGCAACTGCTTTCTCGTGACGGGGTGGGACTGCCGGTCTCCGGCTTCGCGCATTCGACCAAAGACATTGATGGATTGATCGACATTGTCGGCGGGGCTCCGCTGGTCGTGAAGATCGTGGAAGGGACTCAGGGGGTGGGAGTCATTCTGGCTGAGACCCGTAAGGCAGCTGAAGCGGTGATCGAGGCGTTTCGCGGGCTGGAAGCGAACATCCTTGTGCAGGAGTTCATTCAGGAAGCCTCCGGGAGCGACGTTCGCTGCTTCGTGGTCGGCGGCAAAGTGGTGGCAGCGATGATGCGGACTGCCCGACCCGGCGAGTTCCGTTCGAACCTGCATCGCGGGGGGACTGCGGTCAAAATCAAGATCTCGCCGGAGGAACGTCAGACAGCCGTTCGTGCTGCCAAGAGCATGGGGCTGCGCGTGGCCGGTGTCGACATTCTCCGCTCCCGCCACGGTCCGGTCGTCATGGAAGTGAACTCATCCCCCGGGCTGGAGGGGATCGAGAAAGCAACCAAGATTGACGTCGCCAGCAAGGTGATCGAATATATCGAAAAGCAGGTGGATGTGGCCGATTCGAAGGACCGGATCAAGGGGTAATGGGTCCAGAGCAGGGAGCACGGAATGCGCAGGATTGCCTGGGGAGCATGGCTGGCTGGAGTTTTAGTCTGTTCACCACTGTCCGCAGACGAACCGCCCGGCACCCCGCAGGCGATTGTTCAGGCGTGGATGAAAGCCTCCGAGGAACGTGGCCCGTTTGAAGCGGAGGGACACCATTTTCGGTATCACAAGATTTCGCAGACTGCCGAAATCATGTCCATGCATTGCTGGACGCTCCTGGCGAGTGGAAGTGGGACTTAATTTCCGTTCCGCGATCCGTGACTGGTCCGACAATTTGCAAAGGTGACATTGAATACCGACTCCGGCGGAAGCCGCCTTGTTCTTATACGGTGCACGACTACGTGTATTTCGATTGCAGTTCAGGGGAGAAGGTGTTGGGGATTCCATTTCGCCGGGAAGATCCAAATGAACCTTCAACAATGATTCAGCGATGGATCAACAAGGCCTTCAACTCGATTGCCCCGTTGGACTGGATTGTCTTCCCGGAAATCTATTCCGAACAGGTCGAAGATCACCTCATCGAGTTCACAGATCCCGATCTGCTTCGGGCGAAGTCTGAAACTGACTTTGGTTTGACCTTCACCCCTCAGAACCAGGAGAGCCAACGGCACTACAGCGAAGCGATCGTCATCTTCAACTCAACGACAATGCTTCCCTGGGCGATGCGGATCGAGAGCCCCGATGGGAATGACATCACCGTGATCTCACTGACGTCCCTTCGGCCGAATGCTCAGATAGACATTCAGATCCCTGACTTAGCATTGGGGAAACCGGAAGAAGGACAACCCACCCGGTAGAGCACGCTCCCGGGTTCGAGTGCATCCCAGTCACAGGCAGAAAAATGGCTGCCGGTGGAGTTGATTGCTTCCCGCAGCCCCGCCATGATTCATGCCCGGACTCTCGTGGCGACGTGCCGCTTTTCTGATTCTTTCAGCCCACTTCAGGTTTTATGTTTGCTTATCAAGGTCGGACGGCACTGGTCACTGGAGCTTCGTCCGGGATCGGAGCCGAGTTCTCTCGGGCACTCGCTGCCCGTGGCATGAATCTGATTCTCGTGGCCCGCAATGAAGTCGCGCTGAACAAACTGGCGGCCGAGCTGGTCTCGCAATGCCGCGTCGACGTACAGGTGATCCCCGCTGACCTGAGCGGTGAATCCGCCCCGAGGGAAATCGCCGCTGCTGTGAACGGACGCGGTTTGACGGTCGACCTGCTCATCAACAATGCCGGCTTCATGACGTACGGTCCTTTTGAAACGGTCGACCCTGCGCAGGATCACGCTGAGGTCATGGTGAACACCGCCGCCATCGTCGGGCTCTCTCATGCGTTTCTTCCCGGGATGCTGGAACGTCGCACGGGGGGCATCATCAACGTCGCATCGATCGCGGGATTTCAGCCGATCCCGTTTCTGTCGGTCTACGCAGCGACCAAGGCTTTCGTCATCTCATTCTCTGTCGCATTGTGGGAAGAATGCCGCAGCCGCGGCGTGCATGTGATGGTGCTGTGTCCCGGAACGACCACGACCGAACTCTTCTCACGGGCGACGGCAGCGGAAGCCGCTGTGGGCAAGCACCGGACTGTTCAACAGGTGGTCGCGACGGCATTGAAAGCCTTTGATCACAAGCGGAGTCTGGTGGTCGATGGCTGGAAGAACTCCCTGCTGGCACATGGACCCCGATTGATCCCCCGCTGGTTCGCAGCCAGCTGTGCGGGCAAAACGGTTCAGCCTCAGCCGCAAAAGAAGTGAGTCCTTGTCGCGGAGTTTGCGATTTCACTTGATGCGCCAGAAGAGGTGGTCCTCGACCTGCAGCTGGGTTCGCATCGCTTCGACCTGTTCGCGGAATCTGATGGCGTCGTTGGGGTAGCCGCGTGTCGGCTTCACATCCGGACAATGGCGTCCCCAATACAGGTTGAACAGGTCCATGGCCAGCTCCCGCATGTACTTGGCGATGATGGACGCGCAGGCGACCGGAAGATGCGATTCCCCACCGACCTGGAAGCGGAGTTCACATTCGCGGACCCGGTAGCGGCTCAGGTCCCGGCCTTCTTCCAGACGAAAAATCATTTCGCCGTCCAGCACTTCGGAGAGAAGTTCATCGTACCGGTTGCGGCCCCCATGTTTGTCCCCCACGAACAGGGCGCGACGGGTTTCGCCCGGATGCCAGGCTCGTCCGAGAAGTTGAAAGGCCAGACGTGACAGCGTCAGTCCTTTGTTGTTGCCGTTGCTCTCCACCAGCGAGTTGAAACGTTCTTCAACGACCAGATCCGCGTGGATGTCGAGCAGTTGAACTTCGTGTTTGTCCATGCAGCTGCGTAGACGTTCAGCGAACTCCTGAATTTCATCCGGGCAGGCAGCCACCGGTAGGGTGAGGTCATCGGAGTACCAGGGGGCGGAGGGGACGGAGAACCCGGAAGCATCCGTTCCGGTCAGTCGCTTCCACAGGGATTGAAACGTCAGATCTGTCCAGCCGAGACAAGACAGCAGCGCGAGTGCGGACGTCTCCAGAGATCGAAACCCCAGCTTCCCGACGTTCACCGCTTTGGAGTCCGCGATATGCAGCTTCTTTCCGCGTGCGGTCCCCTTAAGGTCGACGGCCTTCTTCAGGCAGCGATAAAAGTCGCACAAATGAGGAGCATCAGGGGTCTGCCAGCAAGTCACCGCGATGAGCAGCGGTCCCAGGTTGGGTCCATACCCCGCTTCATCCATTCCGATGAAGAGTCCGCGAGTTGAACGAGCTGTTGGCTTCGGGCAATCCAATGTCGAAGCAGAATTCGACCCTGCTGAGCTTGAGACATGAGGTCCGGATGCAAACAGTTCCTTCGTGACGTTGAGTTGCTGTGAAGGCATCTGTGCCATCCATGCGATGAAAAATTCCTGTGGTCGCGTGAGGAAGAAGTATGACAGATCGCCACGAGAGGAGCGATGCTGTGAGGCCCGTTGCTCTTTCGAACAGGCGGGCGCGGAAAAAAGAAAAACGGCGTACGGCTTGGGGAGAGGGGGACCCAAGCCGACGCCGTCGAAGGCGTGCGTCAACGCGACGCACCGGGGAGTTTGGTTCAAGCTTTGTCGGAATCCTGAATATCCGGAGGTTGCATTGCCGTGCTGCGTCCAGATTCGGCGAGCAACTGCCTGACTCGCCGACATGAAGACCTTTTGCAAAGTTCGCGCCGCAGCCGACTCCCGCTGGCACCGTGACAGCTCTGGCATCAGTCATCGGTTTTGTAAGTTCGGACTGACAAGGAACTTGTTGAGTTTCAGAAATTCGCCGGCAATGGGCTTCGCCGACGGGACGAGTCACATCCGCAGCCCGATCCTCTCCATTCCTGCCCAAGCTGTGGGCAGCCTCGTCGCGAATTTCCGGCACGGTTGGGCGACGGCAGACTTCGAAGGGCGTTCGAGGTTTTCGGCTGGGGCGCTCCCTCAGCACGCAGCGTGGGTCCTGAGCCCCCGATCGGATTCGACAGGCATTCATTCGGAAGGGGCAGGAGAACTCCTAAACGGTTTCGGTGGATGGGGTTTTGTCATGAGCGACGTTCTTTTTCAATCGCTGTCTCAGCTTGGCACGTCCGATGCAAAGTCGGGTGGAAGATCAACATGTGGCAGAGACCACTATTTGATATTCCAGTTTCGAACTGAGGAGTACCGAGCGATGAAAAGGTTCATGATCCTGCTGTGCGTGGGCGCGATGTCCCTGACGATGATGGGTGAAGCGGCCGAAGCGGCCCGCTGGGGAAGAAATGCGCGGAGTTTCAATCGAGGGTACCGCCAGGGAGTTCGAACCACGGAGAGACAGATCAACCGCAGCCTCCGCCGCGGATACATCGGTCCGCGATACAACAGCAACTCGCGTTACCGGTACGACCGGCGCGACTTCAATCGTGGTTATCGCTACGGCCGGGCACCCGGAGTGGTGCTCTATTTCTAGAGCGACAGTTTGATTTTTTCAGAGCACGCCGTGTGAGCATTGAGTCGCATCATGTGAAGAATGCACTCGCTCACGCTTCAACGGGCAGGTCACGTGAGCTGTTCATTCCGTGGGATGCGATTCACGCGTGTCTCACGGAATGAGCATTTCCGGATCCCTATTGCCAGCCGAGGGCGTTCACACTTTCACGAGGAGCAACGTCCCCGAAGCTGATCCCGAGCGCGCGAGCGGCCTCGACTCCGGAATTGTCGAGCGAGACCTGAGCGAGCTTGCCCACCGCCTCTTTGATCGGCACGGCGCGGATCGCTGGCGGCTGATAAGAGACCATCATTCCGAATCGCTTCTGAATCAACAGGCGGACCGCGTGCGCTCCATACATGGTGGCAAGACAGCGGTCGAAGTTTGTCGGCGGGCCTCCTCGCTGAAGATGCCCGAGGACGACGCATCGCACTTCGCGATTCAGACGGTGCTCGAGTTCCCGGGCAACGATCTCGCCGATCCCTCCCAGTCGGACCTGACCCGCTGCAGGGCCGTCAGGCTTACCGGACGTGACGAGATGACCATCGGGAAGATGGGCTCCTTCCGCCACGACGATCACAGAGAAACGCTTATTCTCCCGGTCTCGCTCGAGGATCTTCTGGCAGACATGATCGAACGACCACGAGATCTCCGGGATCAGGATGACCCCTGCTCCTCCCGCGATGCCGGCGTGCAGCCCGATCCAGCCTGCGTGTCGTCCCATGACTTCGACGACCATTACCCGTTCATGGCTGATTGCGGTCGTGTACAGGCGGTCGATCGCATCGGTCGCACAGGCAACGGCACTGTCGAAGCCAAATGAGAACGCGGTTGAAGAGAGGTCGTTGTCGATCGTTTTCGGAACCCCGATGACCGGAAGCCCTGCTTCTTCAAACTGCTCCGCGACAGCCAGAGAGCCGTCCCCGCCGATGCAGATCAACCCCTCGATGCTCAGAACCCGAAAGGTGTCTTTAACCGAGTCGATGAGGGCAGGGGGAAGATCGATTCGCTCATCGACCCCTTTCCTCGCACTGAAGCGACCCTTGTTGGTCGACCCCAGTATTGTCCCGCCGCGATTGATGATTCCCAGCGTGTTCTGCCGGTCGAGCATCATATAGTCGACGGGATCGACCAGCCCTTCATACCCGCGGCGAAAGCCGACGACTTCATATCCAAATCGGGTCGCACTCTTCACGACGCCACGAATGACGGCATTCAGTCCGGGACAATCTCCTCCGGAAGTGAGAACGCCAATTCGCTTGGGACTCGACATGAGACTCCTCATCCAGCCTGGGGAAATGACTCAGCGCAGTTTGGAGTGTCAGCATACCCTGTTTGAACAGGTTGAGCAGCAGGAAAGAAGTCGTGGCGAAACCGGTTTTCAGATATTCGTCAGCTTTGATTGACGGTCAGCGAGCCCATTCCGGAGTCGCTGGAGCTTCTGCATGAGAAGCGGGGCTGACTCCCGTATCTTCGACCGGCTCGGCAGCGAGCTGCGTGTCGTCGGGAGTGGCATGACGCACCGGGGAGGCGAACGCGACCGTCACCGGCAATTGTCCCTGAGACTTGGCTGCGGGTCCGGTGGTGGATCGTTGCACTTCTTTTCGGACGGAGCCGTTCTGATACGGGCCCACACCGAGCATGAACCAGTTGTTGTCGTTGGAGCTGGCGAGACTCATTCCCCCTGCTCCCAGAACTTCATTGGTCTGCGGATCGTAAGCCACCATGCCCAGCTTGGCGACAGCCTGCTGCCTGCGACGCTCCATCAGTTTGATTTCAGGAATGGTGAGCATGCCAGGCAATGAGAGTTGCGGCGTGCCGACGAAGGATGTGGCGGAAGTCGTTCCGACGGCACCGGCGCGCAGCTCGACGACAACGTCGGCTTTGTCTGGCGAGTCGACCAGTTTCGCGCCCGCCCGGAAGAGTCGATGGCGTGTGGAGGCGATCACGTAATTCTTGTCCACGCATTCGACATACTTGTCCTGCAGGTAGACGTTCTGCCCTTGGAAGCTGGCGAAGTTGCACTTGTCCAGTGACTGGTCTACAGCATTGGCCACCAGCAGCTGTTCTACGGAGGTTCTCGCTGTATTTGATGTGCTGGACGAAGCGCACCCCAGAGCACCGGACAGGGAAGCAGCCAGCATCAGGAGTGCACAGCACTCCCCTTTTCGTGAATGGAACATAGAATCCTCTTGAACTCAAGTCGTTCCGAAATGGACGGTCCCTGAAGTCTGCCGGTTTCAAGGGGGACGGAACTCCCGATCGAAATGTTTGATCTGCGGACCAAAGCGTGTATCGCAGTGCCGCTGCGAAGGTCAACAGGCGTTAACGAAGTTCTTCAAATGTCCGGTCAATCCCCCCCTGATGAGCCTCTGTTTCCGCAGGATTTGCCGAAATACACCTATGTTCCGGGGGTTTCCCCGCACCCGGTTTCCGATCCGGCAGGCCATTCTTTCGGGGCTGCTCGCCCGATCCCGACCGGAAGTCTTCAGCCGGGTGCAAACCTGTTCGATCACGGGTATTACTGGGAAGCCCATGAAGCCTGGGAAGCGGAGTGGCTGGCTGCCGGAAGAACCGGGCCCGATGCCGATGTCATCAAAGGGCTGATCAAGCTGGCAGCCTGCGGGGTCAAATGCCTTGAACAGAATGAGGCCGGGGCCAGGCGTCACGCCCAGCGGGGAGCCGAACTCTTCCGACAGGCGGCGAACATGAACCCGCAGATCCTCTCGACCGGGTGCATCGAACGACTGTCGCTCCGGGCAACTCAGCTGGCGTCGCAGGCAACAGCTGCAACCACGGACCAGCAGAGTCTCACAATACAGGGAGGCGTTCCGGTCCTGGGGCCACTGCCGGAACTTTCGTGAACAACCGGGGTCAGGCACTGCCGGTAGATGGATCCGGTTCGTTCGCAATGGCTTCGCGATACGCTTCCTGCAGAGCAGCGACAACTGGGCCAGGGGCGCCGTTGCCGATGGGCGTCTCGTCAACGCGGACGACGGGGAGGACTTCTGTGGAGGTCCCGGTCAGAAACAGTTCATCGATCTCGCTCAGATCGTCGCGGTGCAGCCCCTGTTCGCGAACAGGAATACCACAATTCTCTGCCAGTCGAAGTACGAGCTTACGGGTGATGCCCGGCAGAATGTTCGATCCCAGCGGAGCAGTGAGAATGCAGCCGTCCCGCACGGCGAACAGGCTGGTGTGAGTCCCTTCAATCAGCGTCCCGTTGGATTCGACGAAGATCGCTTCATCGCATCCTCTGGAGTGGGCTTCTTCTGCCCCCAGACAGTTCGCGAGCAGATTGACGCTCTTGATGTCGCAGCGTTTCCAGCGGAGGTCGTCAATCAGAATGACTTTCGCTCCCTCGCGACGCTGACGCTGATAGGGATCATCCATGTGCTTGATATAGATCAGCTCGTTGGGGCGGACAGCACGGTCGGGGAAGTGATGTGTCCGAGGGGCTTCCCCTCGGGTGACCTGAATGTAAATGAGGCCAGTCTGGACTCCGCTGTGCTGCAGGGTCTGCAGAATTCGAGTGGCGATCCGTCGGCTGTCCGCCGCCAGCTGCATTTTCTCCAGATTCCTCTGAAGCCGCTGAATGTGATCGTCAAACAGGAATGGGCGGCCGTTGTAAACGCGAATGGCCTCGTAGACGGCGTCGCCGAAGAGAAACGCCCGGTCGAGAACCGACACGCGGACATCAGCCAGCGGCATCTCTTGACCGTTCCAGTTCGCGAGTGGTTCCGCAGGCATCGTGCGTTTCCGATTTGAATTTGAAATCAAGCAGCCGGGAATCGAGTTCGATTTTTTGATCCCGCCGGTGAGCCCCTCCGTTGTTTCTAGCGGAGGATTGTCGGAATGGAAATCCCGTCACGACAAACTTCGAAGCTGTTCAAGAGGAGCGCCCCCATGAAACACCGGATCGATGAGACTGACGTGAAGAAGACACGCCTGCGAATCGCCGGGTTCTGTCTGGCGGCAGCGGGGTTGATCCTCGGAGCCTTTGCACTTAGCGCGAGCCTGGGGCCGGTCTTAAATACGCCTCCGACGGCGGTTTCGCTCGACTGGATTGTCGTCGAGGGAATCGGCTGTGCCGCCCTGAGCAGCATGGGCTTCCTGCTGCTGGTCCTCGGATCGGACCAGTTTGGCGACGGGGAAGAAGAACAACGCGATTTCGCAGGCTGAACGACACACAGCTAGACGCGGTTTTGCAAAAGATCTATCACGTTCCGCAGGCGATAATATGGGCTTTCATGCGGTGAAAATCCTGAATCGCCTGCACATGATAGACCAAACTGGTCTAGATGCGGGGGTCTCTGCGTGCAGAGACCCCCTGCTAAGCCATTTTCAGGCGTTTTTCGAACCTGGATTCAGTGTTCCGCAGGCGATCACAAGGGCTTTCTCGAGGAAAACGCCTGAATCGCCCGCTCTTGGGACGGCAGACTGTTTTAGTCGCGACGCTGAATCACGACTTCATGGTCATCGAAGAGTTGCTGCAGCCAGTTGATGGAATTCTCAGCGAGTGACTGCTGGAGCAGGCTGGAATAGCCTGCCTGAAGTCCCTCGGACAGAAACTTCTTCTGCATCGCTTCGACCTGTTCAGGGGTCGACGGGTCCCGTGATTCGATCTTTACCACGTAGTAATTGGTGTGATCGTTGTTGGGGGCGATCCCGATGTCTCCCACCTTCAGGTCATTGAAGACTGTGGTGAAGAACTCTTCACCGGCATCTGGCACGCCCGGCACGACGCTGGGGCGGACGGGCATCTGCTGCTGCATTCCCGTGGGAGGGACGATTGGCTTCTGCATCCAGGTAAATTCCCCGGTGATGTGCACCGGGACGAAGATGCTTTCCACGTTGCCGGTGATGGTCTGGTCAGTCAGTACTTCGCCCATGGGCTTGTCACTTTCGCGAATCATCTTGGCCAGTGCTTCTGCCCGGGCCTTGGCTTTGGGGCGTGCCTGTTCGATGTTCCAGGCTTCGACCACCTGGGCACGAATCCCTTCGCCATCATCAATGGAATTCGGTGCAAATGCTGCCTTGTCGGACAGCTTCCAGAACACGTAAGCACTCGAAGGATTGAAATTCGATGCTGCTGAAACGCGATACAGGTCCGTGGGAGCGGTTCGATACATCGCATCGGCCACGGTCATCCGCTGCTGAGGCATGAAGGCCTGGCCGATCGGGTAGTTTTCCGACTGGGCCAGTTCCTGGTAGGACAGCGGTGGCGTCACAACGTACTGCAGCTGATTCTGAGCTGCGTAAAGTTCCAGTTCCTTGGTGGCGTCTTCCAGCGTGATGTAATCCTTGTCGGTCTTTTCCCGCTGAAGGTTTTCGCTGATGCGGGACATTTCGATCTGTGCCGCTTCCATCCGCTTCTGAATGGCTTCCTTGGTTCGCTGCTTCAGAATGTCTGCCTTCAGCAATGCCTTGAGGGCATCATCCAGCGGCGGGACTTCTGTTGTCGGCGCGGCGGGAATCTCTTCTGACGGAGCAGGAGGGATGTCGACATTCGCAGGCATCTTTTCGCCAGCGGGAGCTGCTGGGGCCTCTCCTTCCGGAGCAGGTGTTGCAGGTTCAGTTTCCGCCGGCTTCTCTTCTGCTGGCTTGTCAGCAGGGGTTTCAGGAGCAGGCTCGGACTTTGGAGCTTCAGCACTTTCCGTGGCGGGTGCTTCCGCGGGAGGAGCTGCTTCTTCGTCCTGGAAGAACGCGACCTGCTGCGTGGCGCGACTCTGCATCAGGGATGAAGTCGGCTCAGGGGCAGGCTCTTCGGTCTTGGGCTCTTCAGTTTTCGGTTCCGGTGACGGAGCAGGGGCTTCCTCAGCGGGCTTCTCGGTCGTTTCCGGAGTCTCCGGCTTGGCAGGTTCTTCAGCGGGCTTCTCTGCAGGCGGAGTTCCCTCGGCAGGAGCTTCCGGAGACGCTGGAGCTGCAGGCTTTTCTGTCGACGGGGCGGGAGGAAGGTCCGGGCCATCGAGATTCAGGTCGAGGCCAGCAGGCATTTCATCCGTCGGAACCTTCTTCAGGTATTTGTCTTCATAGGCCTTTTGAATTTCTTCTTCGGTCACTTCGCCGACATTAGGCTCAATTTCGTCGTAGACCGCTTCGAGGTATCCCAGCTGGAACCGGCGTGGCTGATAGAAGCCTGGACGGCCCGGTTCGGGTTTCCCTTCCGGGGTGAAGCCCGGGAAGTTCTGGCGGTATTCAGCGAAGAGTTTGGCGAGGTCATCATCTGTCGGCTTGGCTTGCGGATCGATGAAATCCTTGACCGGAATGCTGGCGACTTCAGCCGACTGCTTGACGTTCATCTGCTGGTAATAGGTCCAGAACTGTTCCGGCGGGAAATAGTTGTTGCCGGAGAGCAGCTGGTACGCCTGGGCGGCCTTCAGTTCATCCCGAATCGCGTTGAGCAGTCCTGTTTCGGAAACCTGCAGCGACTTACGGATCTTGGCGAATGTCGGTGCCGTCATCGGCTTTTCTTTGAAGGTCGGCAGGTAGAAGCCCCACATCGCCGCTTCCTGCGGATTCATCTGATTCTTGACCTTATCGAAGGTCTCCATCAGACCTTTTTTGGTTGTCACGCGGGTGATGAAGTCGGTGACCATCTTGTCGGAGATGACAATCCCCATTTTGTCCGCTTCGCGACGCAGCAGTTCGCCGACCACCACGTCATCGATGGTGACATCTTCATTGTTCGAAAAGCCGAACAGGAAGCTGCGTTGGAGTGGTGCTGGAAGCGACTGCAGGGGGACGTTCTGGGTCTGCTGAAATGCCAGGGCGACGAATCGGTTGACAATGAATCGCTGCCGGCGAAGTTCGGAAACCTGTTCTGTGGACAGGTTCCCGTTGTCGATGAGAACAGCACTGGCTTCTCGGTTATAGAAAGTGACCGCAATGGCGAAGATGGCTCCGATCAGGGCTCCCGTGAGTCCCCATTCCGATCCCTTGCCGCTGCGGAGACCGGCCAGCCAGGCGACCCCTCCAGCCATGGCTGCCAGGAAGATCACCACGAGTGGAGTGGGGAGCTGACGAGGATCCTGCACTGCTCCCAGCAGCACGAAGGAGATCATCGACAGGCCTGTGATCACGACCATCATGACTCGCTGATGGCGACGAAAAATCGTAAATGGCGAACTCATCCCTGTCCCTTAGATCGTTGGTAATTTGAGCGGACGCCGGGATCTTTACGAAGCCGACAAATCCACGAAAACCGGTTCCGTCCCGGGGCATTCAGCCGCTGGCCAGACCGTCTCTATCTGAGTGGCCATTCGATGGTTCGAATCTCCACCCAATTCGTTCGGACTCTTGACAATCGCGCAAATGATCCCGTAATGAGATTGACGCGAGTCAGAATTCCGGAGTTGGATTTCGCCCTTCAGATCTCGGAAACGTTCCGTGTGAAAGGCGGAATTCCGACCGCGGAATCCCCAGTTTGACAAGCCCGCATCTTAGCCGGAGTGATTCTGGTGACAAGTCCAGACAGGTGGTGCGGAGAACGAAAGTACGGTTGACGACTGCACTTTCGGGCATTTCAGACCAGAAACACAGCGTCGATTCCGCTGGCGGAGTCACAGAATTCAGTTCGCGGGCAGGAAGCGTGCCGGAGTCACGTTTTCTGGCTGGCGGTATCACTTTGGGCATTCTTGTTTTAGATCGATCGGTCGGATGGGTAGCTCTGCGAAGAAAAAGAAAGGGCTGGTGATTGTCGAATCCCCAGCCAAGGCCAAAAAGATCGCCGGCTTCCTCGGCAGCGATTACGAAGTCCGCGCGAGCATGGGGCACGTCCGTGACCTTCCGGAGAAGGCAGCAGATATCCCCGAGGGGATGAAGTCGGAAGCCTGGACCCGGCTGGGAGTGAATGTCGACAACGGCTTCGAACCGCTCTACATCGTCTCTCCCGAGAAGAAAAAGACCGTCAAAGAGCTCAAGGATCTTCTCAAAGGGGCTGAAGAGCTCATCGTCGCGACCGACGAAGACCGCGAGGGGGAAAGCATTGGCTGGCATCTCGTTGATGTCCTCCAGCCGACCGTCCCCGTCAAGCGGATGACCTTCTCCGAAATCACCAAGAAGGCGATCCTCGACGCCCTCAACTCCCCGCGCCAGCTCGACATGAATCTGGTCGAAGCGCAGGAAACCCGGCGTATTCTGGACCGTCTGTACGGTTACACGCTGTCCCCGTTGCTGTGGACGAAAATCCGACGCGGACTCTCCGCAGGACGCGTTCAAAGCGTCGCTGTCCGGATCATGGTGCAGCGCGAGCTGGAGCGTCTGGCATTCCGCAGCGGAACCTATTGGGACCTCAAGGCGAACCTGAAGAACAATTCCGGAGCCGCTTTCAGTGCCCAGCTGATCACCCTGGGGAATCAGCGAATCGCCACCGGAAAAGACTTTGATGAGTCGACCGGAAAGATTCAGGACGGTGCCAACGTCCTGCTGCTCGAAGAGAAGCAAGCCAAGGAACTGCAGGCCAAAGTGCAGTCGGCTCCGTGGAAGGTGACGGCGGTTGAGCATCGGCAGTCGACCCGCAAGCCGCCTGCGCCGTTTACAACCAGTACCCTGCAGCAGGAAGCCAACCGCAAGCTGAACATGAGTGCCCGGGAAACAATGCAGACAGCTCAGCGTCTGTACGAAGACGGGAATATCACTTATATGCGAACCGACAGCGTGACCCTTTCGCAGGAAGCGATTGATGCTGCCCGGGGCCGGATCGAAAAGAATTACGGTCAGGCGTTCTTAAGTCCTTCACCCCGTCAGTACAGCAACAAGACGAAGAACGCCCAGGAGGCTCACGAAGCGATTCGACCCGCCGGGGGTGAGATGAAGACGGCCGATGAACTCGGTCTCTCAGGCCGTGAGGCCCGTCTGTACGACATGATCTGGAAACGGACCATCTCCAGCCAGATGGCGGAAGCCCAGTTGCGGTTCGACACAGTTACGATTCAAGTCGAAGATGCCGAGTTCCGGGCGACCGGTCGAAAAGTCGAATTCCCCGGCTACTTCCGGGCTTACGTCGAAGGCTCGGACGATCCCGAAGCAGCACTGGAAGATCAGGATTCGGTCCTGCCGGAGCTGTCGGAAGGGGAAAAGGTTCAATGTGAATCAGTCGAATCTCTCTCTCACGAAACCAAGCCCCCCGCGCGGTACACCGAAGCCACGCTGGTCCGCAAACTGGAAGCGGAAGGGATCGGTCGTCCGAGTACCTACGCCAGTATTATCAGTACGGTGCAGGATCGTGGATATGTCCGCAAGGCGAACAATCAGCTGATCCCCACCTTCACCGCGCTGGCGGTGACCCGTCTGTTGGAAACCTATTTCCCGAATCTCGTGGACATGCAGTTCACCGCCCAGATGGAGCAGTCGCTGGACGATATTTCCAACGGGGAAGCCAAGCGGCTTCCTTATCTGGAGAAGTTCTACGCCGGCAGCGACGGCTTGAATCAGCAGGTCGAAGAGAAGCGGGAGGCGATCGATCCCCGCGACGCCTGCACCATTAAGCTGGATGGCCTGAGTCCCAGCGTGCGAGTCGGACGCTACGGACCGTACCTGGAAGCTCAGGAGAACGGGGAGACGGTCAACGCGTCACTTCCCGATGAAATCTCGCCTGCCGATTTGAACGATGAAGTTGCTCAGCGGCTGATCGCGTTGAAGAAGCAGGGGCCGCTCTCGCTGGGAGTCGATCCCGAGAACGGGCTGCCGATTTTCGTGCTTTCAGGTCCATTCGGTCCGTATCTGCAACTCGGCGAAGTGACCGAGGATGCCCCCAAACCCAAGCGGGTCTCGATTCCGAAGAACCTGAATCCGACGGAAGTCGATTTCGATACAGCGATGAAGCTGCTCGAACTTCCTCGCCGTCTGGGACACCACCCCGAAGACAACAAGGTGGTGAATGCGGGAATCGGGCGCTTCGGCCCGTACGTACAGCATTCTGGGAAGTACAAGTCGCTCGGTAAGGAAGACGACGTTCTGACGATCACGCTGGAGCGGGCTGTCGAGCTATTGAAGGAAGTCAAAGGCCGCGCAGCTCAGGCTCCGCTGAAGGAACTTGGCCCTCACCCTGAGGACGAGAAGCCCGTTGCGATCTTCGAAGGGAAGTACGGCGCTTACGTCAAGCACGGGAAGATCAACGCGACGGTTCCCAAGGACTCCAACCCGCTCGCCCTCACCATGGAAGAGGCGATTGAACTTCTGAACGCCCGCGCCGCGAAATCCGGCAAGGGGGGGACGAAGAAAGCTGCTGCCAAAAAGGCTGCTCCAAAGAAGAAAGCAGCCCCCAAGAAGAAGGCAGCGAAGAAGAAAAAGGTTGCGGACGAGTAAGTCTTCCGTCAGGGCACGAAGCGCGAGCGAGTGCATTCCTTCTGAACTTAAGAAATGCACTTGCTTTCGCGGCGTGCTCTGAAAAACCATGAACACTCCTCGCTATGACGACATCTCCCGGATGATCGATCATTCGCTGCTGGCCCCTTCGCTCACCATCGATGAGCTGGAAGCAGGCCTTTCACTGGCGCTGGCTTATGATGTCGCCAGCGTCTGCATTCTGCCGTATTACATGGCTCGTTGTGCTGAGCGGCTGGCGGGAAGTTCTGTTCGTCCCAGCACGACCATCGGATTCCCTCATGGAGGGCATCACACCAGCACGAAGGCGAAGGAAGCCGAGACTGTAATTGCAGATGGCTGCCAGGAGCTGGACATGGTGGTCAACATCTCACAGGTCCTCAGCGGCAACTGGAGCGAAGTTCAGACGGACATCCAAGCCGTGATTGACGTCGCGCACGCTTCGCAGCGGCAGGTCAAAGTGATTTTCGAAAATTGCTGTCTGCAGAATCACCACAAGATTCGCCTGTGTGAGATCTGCGGTGAACTGAATGCCGACTGGGTCAAAACATCAACCGGCTTTGGCACCGGCGGTGCGACACTCGAAGATGTCCAGCTCATGCGGACTCATGCCCCCCGACATGTGCAGGTGAAGGCAGCAGGCGGGATCAGAGACCTCGGAATGCTGCTGCAGATGCGGGAACTGGGAGTGACGCGAGTGGGGGCCAGTCAGACTCGTCAGATTCTGGATGAATGCCGGGAGCGACTCAATCTGCCGCCGATTTCGATCTGAAATGCTCGATCGTCAGAAAGAACATTGCATCGAGTTCACACTTCGTAAAACCGTTTGTTTAGCCACACACTTCAAGTGTGTGGATTAAACGCAGTCGCCGCGCTTCGAAGCCGAACGAATGCGATCGGATCTAACATCGGATCTCTTTCATCGTCGATGTGATCGATCTATACTTCCGTTCAGTGTGAGTCTCGTCGGGTCACGGTGAACTTCGAAGTGGACGGGACCAACGGGGTGAATGAAGCGGAGAGGGCATGGCGTCGATTCAACGGATCTTCCTCGACTGGTCCCGGCCCGCACTGCACACCGTCGCAGATCAATTGATCGCCCGCAGCCGCAGCCCGCATCTGGTCGACCTCTCGCATCTGGTTCTGGTGTTCTATGGCAGTCAGGCGGGTCGGCGTTGCCTTGAACTGTTGACCGAAAGAGCAGGGGGGAAGCTCTGCCCTCCGCGGATTGTGACGGTGGGGCAGCTCCCGGAACTGCTTTACGAACCGAAACGTCCGTTTGCTTCGGTGCTGGTTCAGCAGCTGGTCTGGGCACAGGCGTTGCGAAATACCCCGCCGGCCCGGCTGCGATCCTTTGTCAGCGCCCCGCCGGAGCCTGCCGATCAAGCGGGCTGGCTGCGGCTGGGGGAACTGCTGCGGAAACAGCATGAAGAGCTGGCCCGGGATCAGCTCGACTTCTCGGATGTCTGGCGGCGAGGGGCCTCGCTCGCGGGGTTTGATGAAGTGGATCGCTGGAAACTGCTGGCGGACATTCAGCGTGAATACTGGAATCTGCTCGACAGCTTTGATCTGTGGGATCAGCAGACGGCACGACTCGAAGCGATCAAACGCAAGGAATGCGGAACCGACTTCGAGATCGTGACCGTCGGCACGGTCGACCTGAACCGCACGATGCGTTCCATGCTCGATCAGATTGCCGATCAGGTGACAGCGTATGTCCCGGCTCCTGAAGAACTTTCCGGACTCTTTGATGCTTATGGTTGTCTGATTCCGGATCGCTGGGTGGATCGGACTGTCAGTCTGAAGTCGGATCAGGTGTTGATGGCGGACGATGCCGCTTCGCAGTGCGCGACGGTCCTGAGCATCCTGACCGGATTCGACGGCCGCTACTCTCTGGATGAAATCACCATTGGTGTCCCGGATCCACAACTGGTGGTCCCGCTGCAGCGGACGCTCGACGAGTATGGAGTGAAGAGTCACTGGCCGGTGGATCGAGACCTGTCCGCGACGGGACCTCACAGGCTTTTGGAGGCGGTGGCCGAATTTCTGGAAGATGACAGCGCGTCGCGTTTCGCTGCTCTCCTGCGTCACCCCGACCTGAGTGCATGGCTGGACACGAAGGGCCTGCCATCGAACTGGCTGAACTGCTGGGATGCTTATTTCACCGAACATCTTCCCCGCAAGCTGGACTGGGTTCTCGAGGGACATGGTGCGGGCGTTGTCCTGCAGCTGAAGCGGACGGTTTCAGAATTGCTGGAGCCGCTGCAACGGACTGCGACGCTGGCGAACTGGTCCGAACCGATCGAGACGCTGCTTCGCACTTTGTATGAGGAGAGAATGTTCGACCCGGACGACCCTGATGATCATCGCACTCTGGAAGCGTGCAGGATTCTGTCCGCAGCGTTCTCCGGGCATCAAGGGGTCCCTGCGGTGCTGGACTCGCCGTTGTCCGCGCCGGAAGCGATTCGCCTCACGCTGAAGAACGCGGCGTGCGAGCTGTACCGGGGGGAAACCGATGCCGCCATCCAGCTGGTGGGATGGCTGGAGATGCCGCTGGATGATGCTCCGGCCGCCATTGTCACCACGTTTAATGAAACGTTCGTCCCCAAGTCGGTGAATCACGATCTGTTTTTGCCGAATCGACTCCGCTCACATCTGGGAATCGAGGACAACACCCGTCGCTATGCCCGCGACCTGTTTCTGCTCACGACACTGGTGCATGCCCGGGAGGAGCTGCGTCTGATCGTTGCCAGGCGGGATGCGAGTCACGACCCGCTCACCCCCAGCCGTCTTTTATTCGCCACCGATCCGGAAGAAATCGCGAAACGGGTGCTGGCGTTTTATGACCCGCAGGAGTCTGTGCCGCTGGTGTTGCCGACTTCACCCCGGAAAATCGCTGCCGAATCCGCGTTTCCGATTCCGCAACCGATGCCCCGGGAAGCACCGCCAACTGTCTTTCGTGTCACCGAGTTTCGTGACTATCTCGCTTCGCCTTATCGCTATTATCTGCGGCACGTGTTGAAGCTGGAGAACGTCAGCGATGATCTCGACGAACTGGACGGAGCGGCGTTTGGAAATCTGGTTCACGAAGTGCTGAAACGTTTCGGCCGCAGCGAGCGTTCCCGTTCCACCGATTCCGCTGTCATTGCCGATTTCCTGCAGCAGGAATTGAAAAATGTTGTCGCGGAAGTTTATGGGGACGAACCGCTGGCAGCTGTCCTGATTCAATCAGAGCAGGCAAGAAGACGGCTGAATGCGTTTTCGCTGTGGCAGGCGAACTGGCGTCGGGAAGGCTGGCAGATTTATGCCGTCGAACACGCTACTGACGAGCCTGTTCCGTTCTCCCTGCATGGTGGCAGGAAAATCTTCCTCAAGGGGCGGATCGACCGCATCGACTACCACGCGGACACCGACACGTGGTGCATCTTCGATTACAAGACCGGCGACAGCGGGCTCTCCCCCGCAAAAACACACCGGGACAAAAGCGGCTGGATCGACCTGCAGCTCCCCTTGTATCGACATCTGGCCGCCTCCATCTGCAAAGAGGATGAGGTTCGACTCGGTTACATCGTTCTGCCTCGCGACTCCAAGGCTGTCGCGGCGCAGTTTGCGGAATGGTCGTGGGAAGACCTTCAGGAAGCGGATGAAACCGCACGTCGGGTCGCCAAAGAAATTCTGGCAGAGGAATTCTGGAAACCACTCTCGGCACCTGCCGGTACGCTGACGGAGTTCGATTCGATCTGCCAGGTTGGAGTCTTCGGACAGGAGGTGATGCTGTGACCACCGCCAGATCGAAAAGTCCGTCGCTGCCGTTTGCTCCGCCTGTCTCAGTCCCGCGACTGCTGATTCGAGCTTCCGCCGGCACAGGGAAGACATTTCAACTGTCGTCCCGTTACATCGCATTATTGCGATCTTCCACTCCGGAAAAGATTCTCAGTTCGACATTCACCCGCAAAGCAGCGGGGGAAATTCTCGAACGAATTCTGCTCCGACTGGCACGGGCGGCGGTCTCCGACAAGTCACTCGCGGAACTTGGACGCTCCATTGAGGCGCCGGACCTGACCCGACAGGAATGCCTGCAGATGCTGGCTCAGCTGACCCGGCAGTTGCACCGCGTGCGGATCAGCACACTGGATTCGTTCTTCTCGCAGTTGGCTGGAAGCCATGCTCTTGAACTGGGGTTTCCCTCGGGCTGGAGGATTCTCGATCCGGTCGAGATCGAACAGATCCGCTCGCAGGCATTGGAGCAGATGCTGCGCGAAGGGGATCAGGCGGAACTCGTCCAGCTGATGCACATGCTGGACAAGGGGGATTCTTCCCGCAGCGTCTCCGGCCTCATGCAGGAGACGATTGACAATCTTTATTACGTCTTCATCGGATCCAGCGAGGCTGCCTGGGATTGTTTTCCCGAATACCAGTTTCTTCCGGATGCAGCACGGGAAGAACTTCTGGAAGGGATGGCACAACTTCAGCTGGATCAAAAGCGGCTGCAGACAGCCATGGCGGTGGACTGCGCGGCCATCCGCGAAGAGCGCTGGGAAGACTTCCTGGGCAAGGGGCTGTACCCCAAGATCCGATCTGATGACCCGACCTATTACAACAAGCCGATCCCGGCAGCACTGTGCGATTATTATCTACGGTTGAGTGAACACTGTCTGGCGGTCACAGCCGCTTCGTGGAAGCAGCAGACCCGGGCAGCGTGGCGATTACTCAATGACTTCCACACGATCTTTGAACGGCTCAAACTCGCGGCCGGCGGACTGGAGTTCGGCGACGTCACCCGGCGTCTGGCCCTGGGACAGAATCCGGAGACCCGCAAGGATATCACCTTCCGGATGGATGGTTCGATCGACCATCTCCTGCTCGATGAATTTCAGGACACCTCCCGCCCGCAATGGGAAGTGATTCGCAGCTTCGCGGAGCAATGCTGCGCAGACCCGCAGCGGACATTCTTCTGTGTCGGAGATGTGAAACAGGCCATTTACGGATGGCGTGGGGGCGAGGCAGCCATCTTCGATGCGATCGAAGAACAACTTCCCGGGCTGACGTCCCAGCCGTTGAACCTGAGTTACCGCTCGTCACCCGTCGTGATCGAAGCGGTGAATCAGGCGATGACACAACTCGGTCGGCATGACAACCTGGGCGACCTGGCCGATGGCGTGCATCAGTGGTGCAGGAGTTTTCCGATCCATGAAACGAGCCGGAAGGACCTTTCGGGATACGTCTGCCTGCGGACCGGTCCTGAAGCCCCGGAAACGGATGAGGGGCCTGCGTCCAGCCGTGAGCAGCAGAATGAGTTCTGGAAGTACGTGGCTGAATACGTCGCCAGTCTTGTTCGCGAGACCCCGAATGCCACGATCGGAGTGCTGACACGCAAGAACCCGACGATCGGCCGCATGATCTTTGAACTGAGCCGTCTGGGAATCGAAGCAAGTGAAGAAGGAGGAAATCCACTCATCGACTCCGCCGGCGTCCAGCTGGTTCTCTCGCTGATGAAACTGGCGGATCACCCTGGAGATACCGTTGCGGCATACCATGTCGCCCGGTCACCGCTGGGGGAGGTTTTCGGCTTTCACGGGTTCAACAACGTCAGTCGAGTGGCGGCCTTTGCCCAGCAGTTACGAACCCAGTTGCTGCAGCAGGGGTACGGTGGGGTGGTCCATGATCTGGCGATCCGGCTGGCGGGCGTCTGCAACAGCCGTGAGTATCGACGACTTCTCCAGCTGGCGGGGCTGGCCGACAGGTTCGATACGCTGTTTTCCACGTTACGGCCGTCTGAGTTCGTGCGGTATGCCGAATCTCAACGCTGCGAAGAGCCTTCGAATTCCAACGTCCGTGTCATGACCGTGCATCAGTCCAAAGGGCTGGAATTCGACATTGTCGTTCTGCCGGAATTGAGCACCGATTTCTTCCGAACCCCGGCGTACGTCACCAGCACGTCCACCCCCGGGGGGCCGCCGGATCTGGTTGCGTTGTACCGGAATGACAACTATTTCAATTCACTGGGGGGCAACCTGCTGGCAGCACGGCTCCAGAGTCGACACCGCATGCTTCAGGAGGCCCTGTGCCTGCTGTATGTGGCCATGACCCGGCCAGCCCGCAGCCTGCACATGCTCATTTCTCCGCAGGTGAATACAAAGCATCCGAAGAAGTTCTCCGGTCTGCTGCGAGCGGCACTCGCTCCCAATGTGCCTGTGGAACCGATGAAACTGCTGTGGGAACTGGGGGATCCGAACTGGGCTGCCTCCAGCCCGGAGCTGATGAATCCTCCCGCCGTTCAGACCGATTCAAAAACTGTCAACCACGGCAGCGCTCCCGAGTTGCGATTCGCGCCGGCATCCCCGTCAAGGCATCGCAAACGGTCGACCCCCACGGGTCAGAACGTCCCCCGCCGGGTCACCTTTTCTGAAGCGGTCCCCACGGGCTCATCACGGGCGACGGAACGCGGTTCTGTCTTTCACCGCTGGTTTCAAGAGATTGTCTGGTTGCCGGAATCTGCACTGAATTCACAGCAGTTACTGAAGCTGTCACGTTCGTGTTCTCTTTCTGAACAGGAATTAAGTGTTTTAGCGAAGCAGTTTCAGCGAACATTGCAGCAACCAAAACTTGCAAGACTGCTCAGTCCACAAAATTATGAGGAGCGTCTGCAGTCGCTGGCAGAGAAGCTGGGCGGCACTGTCACCATCGAGGTGAGAACGGAATTTCCGTTTATTTACAGCACATCATCCGGCGAGCAGATGCACGGAAATATCGACCGCATGATTGTGTTTCGCAGGGAGGGGCGACCAGTCTCCGCAGAGATCATCGACTTTAAAACAGACTCTGTGACGAATCCGGAGCAGCAGGAACTGCTGGTGAACCTCTACCGCCGACAGCTCGAGACTTATCGAAAAGCTGCTTCGGAACTGCTGGCCATTCCCCTGTCAGACGTGACGGCATCTCTGGCCTTCTGCAGTAACGACCAATTGGTTTCGCTGGCCTAGAGTAAATGTTTCTGGCGAGCCATTCAGTCGTGCTGAGCGGATTCGACCAGAAGTGGGGGAGAAGACAGCAGATTTCAAATTTTTGCGTCGAGTGGGATTTAAAAACTTCTTGAATTCATCAGCGGTCTCTTGTATAAGACGATAGACCAATGTTGCATCACCCCCAAAGTGATGTACGTCTGATGCAGAACTCAGGGCAAGCATTCACTTCATTCGAATGCCCACCTCTTCCCGACACCTGAGTGGTCGACTTGCACAGACGTTGCGTACCCCGCCTTTTGATACGTCAAAATCAATCCTACCAGCGATTCGGCGATCACTCATGCGCATTACCCAATTGCCCACTCTGATTCTGGCAAGTCTGAGCATCACGGCATTAACGGCGTCAGTGGTTCGGGCGGAAGAGCAGCCAGCACCGCGACAAATCAGCTACCAGAAAGAAGTTCTGCCGATTCTTCAGGCACGCTGTCAGGGGTGCCATCAGCCGGCAAAACGGGGCGGCGGCTATGATATGACCACGTTCGCCCAGCTGCTGGAGGCGGGCGAAAGCGGAACTGCGGCCATCGTCCCGGGCAAGCCGGATGAGAGTCACCTGTTCATCCAGATCACTCCGGTCGATGGCAAAGCCGAGATGCCCAAGAACGGCGAACCACTTTCCGCCGACGAAATTGCGAAAATCCGTCTGTGGATTGAGCAGGGGGCGATCGACGATTCCGCTGCTGCTCCCGCCGGCAAAATTTATGACCAGGACCATCCCCCGGTCTATTCGCAGCCTCCGGTCATCACGTCGATTGCTTACTCGCCGGACGGTCAGATGCTGGCCGTTGCTGGCTTCCATGAAGTGATCCTCCGTTCTGCCGATGGTCAGCAACTGCTGGCTCGACTGATCGGATTGTCGGAACGCATCGAATCGGTGGCGTTCTCTCCGGACGGCACGCGACTGGCGGTCGCCGGGGGACAGCCGGGACGCATGGGCGAGCTGCAGATCTGGGATGTTCCCAAGCGTGAACTTCTGATTTCAATTCCGCTCACCAACGACACGATCTATGGGGCGAGCTGGTCACCGGACGGCAGCCTTGTGGCGGTTGGTGCGTCCGATACTGCAGTCCGGGCTTTCAATTCGCAGACCGGCGAGCAGGTCTTCTTTAACGGAGCCCACGATGACTGGCCACTGGCAACCGTCTTCTCCGTAGACGGCTCTCTGCTGGTTTCCGCCAGCCGGGACATGTCGACCAAGCTCTACAACGTCCCCACCCAGAGGTTCATTGATAACGTGACTTCGATCACACCGGGAGCCCTGAAAGGCGGAATTTCCGCTTTGCAGCGACATCCCGAGCGAAATGAAATTCTCGTCGGGGGTTCGGACGGAACTCCCCGCATTTACCGGATGGAACGGGTTCTCGAGCGAAAGATTGGTGACGACTCCAACCTGATCCGCAAATTCCCCGCCATGTCGGGACGAATTTACAGCGTTGCCTATGCTCCTGACGGAAAGACGGTCGCCTGCGGTTCCAGCCTGGACGGCAAGGGTCAGGTTTACACCTATAACGCCGACGCCATTCCTGAGGCCCCTGAAGACATTCAGGCGATTCTTACCAAGATGATTTCCGGTCCCACCGCCGATGAACTTGGCAAGCTCACCGCTTATCTCGGTTCGAATCCTCAACTGCTCATGCGGACAAAGATCGAACTGCCGGCCGCCGTTTACGCTGTGGCGTATCATCCGCAAGGAAACGTGCTGGCAGCAGCCGGAAGCGATGGCAAGATTCGCCTGATCAATCCTGCTGACGGGACCCTGGTCAATGAGTTCATGCCCGTCGAAGTTGTGACTGAAACCCCGGCGGAATCCAAATCGCTGGTGAACCTGAAGCCGGTTCACCAGGAAAAGTTGACCGGAACGGAATCACTTCCGACAGGCGCTGTCGTGACTTCACTGGAAGTGACGCCCCCCTCGATCAGCCTGTCAGGCCCCTACGACTCGGTGCAGGTGCTTGTGACCGGAGTCCTGCAGTCGGGGGACCGGATCGACTTGACCCGTCTGGCGTCACTTGAAATCAAGGATCAGTCAGCTGTCGTTTCTCCGCTGGGACGGGTCTTCCCCCGGGATGATGGAACGGCAAATCTTCAGATCACTTTCGAAAGTCTGCAGGCAGCCATTCCTGTCGAAGTGGCCAACGTGCACTCGACAGAACCCCTCAGCTTTATCCGGGACGTGAACCCGGTCCTGACTCGGCTCGGGTGCAATCAGGGGACCTGCCACGGTTCCAAAGACGGCAAAAACGGCTTCAAGCTTTCTCTGCGAGGGTACGATCCCATCTATGACGTGCGGGCATTCACTGACGATATCAAGTCCCGCCGGACGAATACCGCGTCCCCTGACGACAGCCTGATGCTGTTGAAAGCGAGCGGATCGGTTCCCCATGTCGGCGGCCAGCTGACACGTCCGGGCGAGGCCTACTACGAAATTCTCCGCCGCTGGATCGCGGAAGGCTGCCAGCTGGACATGGATGTGGAACGGGTCGCTTCGATTCAGATCGAACCTTACAACCCTGTCGTGCAGAACATTGGAGCCCGGCAGCAGCTGCGGGTCATCGCCACCTACACCAACGGCAAAACCCGGGACGTCACTGGCGACGCATTTCTGGAAAGTGGCAACACCGAGGTCGCGGAAAGCAATCGGTCAGCCGTGCTGACAGCTGTCCGGCGTGGCGAGGCTCCGGTCCTCGGCCGTTTTGAAGGAAGCTACGCCGCCACCACCTTGACGGCGATGGGCGAGCGGACCGGTTTCGTCTGGAAGCAGCCTGAAACTTGGGGAGCCATCGATCAGCTCGTCGCCCAGAAGTGGGAGCGGATGAAGATTGAACCTTCGGGCCTGTGTGACGATTCCGAATTCCTCAGACGGGTCTATCTGGACCTGACGGGACTTCCTCCTTCTGCGGAAGAAGTGCTGTATTTCAACGCGGATCCCCGTCCGACTCAGGAGAAGCGGGCTGCGGTGATCGACCGCCTGATCGGTTCGGATCCCTATGTGGAGTTCTGGACCAACAAATGGGCGGACCTGCTGCAGGTGAACAGCAAGTTCCTGGGAAGTGAGGGAGCTGCGCTCTTCCGCAAGTGGATTCGTGAGAAAGTCGCTGCGAACGAACCCTACGACAAGTTCTGCTACGACGTCATTACCGCCAAGGGGTCGAACAAGGTGAATCCCCCAGCGTCGTACTACAAGATTCTTCGCGAGCCCGATGCGCTGATGGAAAACACGACGCACCTGTTCCTTGCCATCCGTTTCAACTGCAATAAGTGCCACGATCATCCGTTCGAGCGCTGGACCCAGGATCAGTACTACCAGACTGCTGCGTTCTTCGCTCAGGTCAGTCTGAAACGGGATCCGGCAAACGCGGATGGGGACATCGGCGGGACCGCGGTGGAAGGAGCTAAACCGCTGTGGGAAGAAGTGAGCGACAACACTACCGGAGAAATCAAGCACGACCGCACCGGGGCGGTCACTCCACCCCTGGTGCCGTTTGACCGGGAAATTCCAGTCGTGGAAGAGCATGATCGTCGCGAGAAGCTCGCCGACTGGATCACCTCCAAAGACAACGACTACTTCGCCCGCAGCTACGTCAACCGGGTCTGGGGATATCTGATGGGGGTCGGTCTCATTGAGCCGATCGACGATATCCGGGCCGGTAACCCAGCCAGCAATCCGGAGTTGCTCGACTACCTGACGGCCGAGTTCGTCAATTCCGGATTCAACGTCCGGCACCTGATGGCGATCATCTGCAAAAGCCGGACATACCAGCTGAGCATCGCCACCAACAAGTGGAATGAAGATGACCGCCTGAACTATTCGCACGCCACTCCCAAGCGGCTGCCTGCGGAAGTTCTTTACGATACCGTCTACACAGTGACCGGTGCGAAGATGCAGATTCCGGGCGTTCCTGAAGGAACACGCGCCGCAGCTCTACCGGACGTTCAGATCAACCTGCAGGACGGCTTCCTCGACAGTCTCGGTCGCCCGGTCCGCGAGTCCAGTTGCGAATGCGAACGTTCGTCGGATCTGCAGCTGGGACCGGTGATGGCGCTGATGAATGGAACGACCGTCAGTCAAGCCATTTCGCAGCCAGGAAATCGATTGGAACAGCTGATTGCCAATGAACCGGACGACGCGGCGGTGATCAACAAGGTCTTTCTGAGCATTTTAAACAGAAATGCGCGGACCGAAGAAATTGCCGCCACTCTGAAGCTGTTTGAAGAACTGGGACCGGAGTATCAGAAACTCGTCGCCGATCGAGATGCGTACCGTGAATCTTCCAAAACTCAGCAACTGGAGAAGGAGCAAAAGCGGGAACTCGCGATTGCCACGCTGACGAAGGGGCTGGAGGACTATCGCCTCGCCATGCAGCCGACGGTTGAAGCAAATATGAAGGCCCGTGAAGAACGTATTGCTGCCGCGAAGAAAGCCATCGATGACTTCAACGTCGGCGGTCCCGAGCGAATTGCGAAATGGATCGCCGAAACCGCCTCCAACCTGACCCCGTGGACCCAGTTGAAGTTCACGGAACTGACGACAACCAATAATGCCACGCTGGCACAGAACGACGATCTGAGCGTCGAAGCCTCCGGCGAGCACGGGATTGGTGAATATGTCCTGACATCGACTCTCTCACTGAATCAGTTGGCGAACATTCGGCTGGAAGCACTCAGCAGCGACAAACTTCCCCAGAAGGGGCCCGGTCGAGCCAATAACGGAAACTTCGTGGTCACCGAGTTTGTCGTTGAGGTCTGGCCGAAAGATCATCCGGAGCAGAAGCAGCAGCTGAAACTGAAGAACGCCAAGGCTTCGTTCAGTCAGGAGAATTACAACGTTGATTCAGCCATCGACGGAGTGATGGACGGCAGCGGAAACGGCTGGGCGGTCGGTCCCCAGACAGGAAAAGATCACTTCGCCACGTTCGAAGTCGAAACTCCGGTCAAGATCGACGGGGAGATGGTGGTGCAGATTCACGTGCACCAGATGTTCACTGACAAAATGCATGCCCTGGGTAAATTTCGCGTGTCGCTGACAGACCAGACCGGAGAGGTGAATCAGGGGCTGCCAGCTTCTCTGCTGAACCTTGTGAAGATCGCTCCCGAGGATCGGACTCCGGAACAGACTGCGACTTTGCTGAACCATCTCAACAGTCAGAATGAGGAGTTTGCCAAGTTAACTGCCGCGCTGCGGGAAGCTGAAAGCCCGCTTCCGGTCGATCCCAAGTTGACCATGCTGGAAGAACAGCTTGCGGAAGCTCAGAAGCCCGTCCCGGTCGATCCGCAGATGGCTCGGCTGGACAGGGCGGTCGAGCTCAGCGAGCTGCAGTTGAAGAACAGTCGACTCACAACCGTTCAGGATCTCGCCTGGGCACTCATCAACAGTCCTGCGTTCCTGTTCAACCGTTAGCACTCGTCGAGTACTTGTCGCACTCACCGGAAAATCAGCCGAACCACCTTGAGTGGCGAATTCAAAGAAGGATTTTGACATGATCATTCGAGTTCCTGGACAGCCCGGCAAAGACCTGTGTGATTCGCATCTGGGAGTGACACGCCGAGATATTCTGCGTGTCGGTGGAAGCAGCATGCTGGGACTCTCGCTGGGCTCCATGCTGCAGCTTCAGGCCGTCAATCGCGCCCGGGGAGCAGAAGCGGGGGCGCTGCCGGCGAAGGCCAAGAGCATCATCATGTGCTACCTGCAGGGGGGGCCCAGCCACCTCGACCTGTGGGATCCGAAAGAGAACGTTCCCGATAATGTGAAGTCTGTTTTTTCGAACATCTCGACGGTGTTGCCGGGAATCCAGTTCACGGAACTGCTTCCTAATCTGGCGAAAGTCCTCGACAAGACCACGCTCATTCGATCGATGAGTTATTCGCCCAACGGTCTGTTCAACCACACCGCCGCCATCTATCAGATGATGACCGGTTACACGACCGACAAGGTGAGCCCCTCGGGGCAGCTCGAGCCCCCCAGTCCCAAGGACTTTCCGAACTTCGGATCAAACATCATCCGGTTGCGGCCGGCCCAGCAGCCGATGCTGCCGTTCGTGATGCTTCCCCGTCCGCTTCAGGAAAGCAATGTGATCGGCAAGGGGGGGACCGCCGGCTTCCTGGGCAAAGCATTTGATCCATACACCCTGTACCCCAGCGGTGACGATATGGACATGTACAAGATGAACAAGATCAATGTGACCGACCTGGAGATGCGAGCCGACGTCTATGGCGAACGCATGGAACGGCGAGCCCGACTGCTGGACACCATCAACGCCGGCATGCCGGAGATTGATCGGGCGGTCAAGGATTATAAACTCAACGAGTATTACGATCAGGCCTTGTCGCTGATCTCTTCGGGGCGGGCCCGGGATGCCTTCAGCATCGAACAGGAGTCCCGTGAAACCCGTGATGCATACGGTCGGAACACCTTTGGGCAGAGCTGTCTGCTCGCCCGCCGGCTCGTGGAAGCGGGAACCCGCGTGGTTGAAGTGATCTGGCCCAAAGTCGCCAACAGCGATAACCACTCCTGGGATACCCATCAAGGGTTGTCATCCCGATTGAAAAATCAGTCTGCCCCGATGCTCGACGTCGGACTTTCGGCGCTGATTAACGATCTGGAAGACCGCGGCATGCTGGAAGAGACATTGGTCGTTGCTGTGGGTGAGTTCGGACGCAGCCCGCAACGCGGTGTCAGTACCTCTGGAAACAACAACAGTGACGACGGTCGCGATCACTGGCCGTATTGCTACACAGCCATGCTGGCCGGAGCCGGAATCAAACGTGGGTACGTTCACGGCAAGAGTGACCAGACTGCATCTTCTCCCATCGAGAACCCGGTTCACCCGGGCGAGCTGCTGGCGACCATTTACGAAGCCTTCGGAATCGCCCCGGAAACCATTGTCTATAATCACTTGAATCAGCCACGCGAACTGGTGAAAGCAGAAGCGGTCTCCGCATTGTTCGCGTAGTTCGATTCGCTATCGTGGATCTCTCCGGACCGGGTGAAGTTGCATTCGAGCTTCACCCGGTCTTTTCGTTCACAGACAGTAGTCAGTCTGCTTTTCGCCACCTAAGATCGCAGTGAAATGATGTTCCCGAATCAATTTTTTCACACGTCATGGCTTCAAAACGAAAGCTGACACTTCTCAATGTCCGACCTGGAAAAACAGCTCTTCGCGTTGGCACACCAGCTGGGGACGGAACTGAAATCCCGCCGGGTGCGACTGATTCTGGCTGAGAGTTGCACGGGGGGAGTAGTCTCGATGGCGTTGACGGACGTTCCGGGGATCTCGGATGTCTACTGCGGTTCGGCAGTCACCTACCGGAATGAAACCAAGGCGGAATGGCTGGGAGTCTCACGACGCGACCTCGCGGATTCGCGAATCGGGGCGGTCAGCGCGCAGGTCGCTGAGCAGATGTGTCTGGGGGCTCTGCAGCGGACCCCCGAAGCCGAACTGGCTGCTTCCATCACCGGTCATCTGGGCCCGAATGCTCCCGCGGAACTGGACGGCGTGGTGTATATCGGGGTTGCTTTTCGAAGTCGGCCGGCCTGGGTGCAGAGACGCACGCTGACAGTCAGTGAAGCGTCCGCAGAACATTCGCTACGCCATTTGAGGCAGCGGGAAGCGGGCACGCTGGTCTTGCAGGCTGTTCTGTCGGCATTGTCGAATCACTCATAACGTGTGCAGCGAAACCCGATGTCGTGATTCTCAACCCAGTCGGGCGGGACACTTTCCCACATCATCGTTGCGACCCCTGCAGTGCGGTGTGACCGTTACAGCCGTCATGACCTGAACGCGGGGGGGCCGGTACAGATGCTGCCGAAAACGAACACCAGTCCTCGCCCGATTCCTGAGATAGAGTTGGAAGGCACCGACGAGAATCAGTCGCGTGCTCCCAAGGTTTCGACTTCATGACGCCCCGACCCGACGATCTCGCGACGCTACAGGCCCAACTGGCCGAGAAAAATGATCTCGTGGCAGCGCTCACGGCGCAGCTTGAGAAATCGGCCATTCAGCTGGATCGTCTCACACGGGCAGGAGCAGAGAGATCCGGTCATGCCGGTTCCGGAAGTCAGTCCGGGATCCCTGCGGAGTATGTTGAGAAACTCTCGACGGTCCTGGATGATTGGCAGGAGTTTCAGCCCGCCGAGCGTGTGCAGCGAATCGAATCCGGGATCGACCGCATTCTGGAACTCTTGAGTCGCCAGCCTGTGGCCGTTCCCGCAGCCAAAGTGGAATCGAGTCAGAAAGCCGCCGCTACCGAAGATTTCTGGGAAGCGGCCAAGGCCCGCATTCTCGGAGATGAACCTGCTCCAGCCTCTCCGCAGCCCCCGGAAGAGGTTCAGTCCAACTCTTCGAGCACGGTACTGGCGGAACCGATCAACCTGGAGCAGGATGATTTCAATGAAATCGGTGCAGCTCCGGATCTTCCCAGCCCAGTGACAGCCACGAGCGACTCCGAAGAGCTCATGCTGGGCGTCAAAACCCGTGACGTTTATATCCAGTACCTGACGTCCCGGCTCCGGCTCGCGGAATCTCGCAAATACGTCCCCGTCAACTGGGACTTGCTGGCAGAAGCTCCGGACAACTACCGCCGTCGGCTGGAGTCTCTGGAGACGCTGCTGAAAGATCATCTGCGGCAGGCGGAAGTCGCACTTTCGCTGGAAAGAGCGATGCTGGCACGGGAGCGCGCCAAACTGGCTCAGATCAAACAGAATCTGGAACTGCAGATCAAGAAGATGGTGCCGGTGTCGGCAATGACACTGCCACCGGCGTCCCCTGTTCCCGCACCTCCTCCGCAGGTTCCGGAATCCAAACCAGATCCCGAAGGACGCTGGAAACGGATCTTCTCCCGATAGCCGGGCGAGGAAGGACAGCGACAGGAGCGCCGGTCGAATTGCCGCTGGTGCGAACACTCTCGCGTTTGACCGCGTCAGCCTGAAATCGCCGTGCTGTGTTACTGCCCTGAGAGCGCCAGTTGCGTCACGTTGAGCGGTGCGACGCTGACTTTATTCCGTCCTGCATGCTTGGCTGCATAGAGTGCCTTGTCCGCAGCATGCAGAAGCGTGACCGAGGAGTTTCCCTGCAGCGGCATCGCTGCAACTCCGATCGACGTGGTGACATTCAGTCGAGTGTTCTCAAACAGGTGGCCACGGGCAGCGACTGTCTGCCGGATCTGTTCTGCAATTCGCTGGGCTCCTGCCAGAGAAATCTCCGGAAGCAGCACCGCGAACTCTTCTCCCCCGTATCGAGCCACCAGTCCGCGATCAGCAATCCGGGTCTGCTGAACAGTCTGTGAGATTGTGGCAGCGACCGCCTGCAGGACAGCATCCCCCGCAAGGTGTCCGTGCGTGTCGTTGATCGATTTGAAGTGATCCAGGTCAATCAGCAGCAGGCTGCACGGGAGTCGATTGGCGATACAGCCCCGGATCGCCTTGTGCAGTTCGGTATCGAATGTCTGCCGATTTGCCAGACGTGTCAATCCGTCCCGTCGAGCACGTTCTTCATTCTGAAGTCGAACCATCGCCTTTTCGAAGGTCTGCGGGAGGAACTGCGCCGACCACTTCGCCAATTCGATCTTGATGGAGCTGTAAGTGACTCGGGAGCGGCTGCTCAGGACAATGACAGTGTTGGATTTTCCCGGGACCCGCTCGCGGACGAAGAGGTGACTCTCAAGATGAAATCCGTCGCACGATCTCGGGGTCTCCTGCCAGTTCGATCCCGTCGGGTTTGCCCGTTGCATGTCGAGGATGCGTCCCTCCTGCATGGTCCAGTCGTCATTCTCGCGTCCGGCGACTGCAATTCCTCCCGTTGCCAGCAATTCCAGCTGCGAAGTGTCACCGCAGCTGCTCATGTAGACGCTCGCCCGTTCGAATCCGGTGAGATCCGCCAGACGAATGAGAAACTCCTGCAGCAACATCTGCGGTGAAGAGAAGTCTTCATCGGTCAGGGTCCGCAGTGTCAACATGTCGCGGATGAGATCCAGCTCATCCGTCGAGTTCATCAGGCTTTCAACAGTTGAGGGGACCGTTACGGTTTTCAACTTCTGGCACAGGCCCGCGATCAGATCACGATCCCGGGAAAGATCCCCCGTCACGTTGGGGACTCGGGACAGGCAGAGCAGGGTCGTTCCTTGCTCGGTGCAGCGAAAGAATTCCAGTGAAGCGACTGAAGCCTCACTGACCTCAGGGATGAACACAAATTCCTGCCGGCCGCGCTGCAGGGCAGCGGTGGCTTTTTTATGCAGCAGCAGGGATCCGGTCGATGTCAGAACGGGCGTCGTCTGCAGTCGACGGGCGGTCGGGTTCTGCTCGAGGACATCTCCGTTGGCGTCAAGAATCCAGGCATAAAACGGTTCGGAATTTCCGGCCGCCTTGTCGAGAAGTTGCAACAGAGGACCAAGGTTGTCGCCCGCAGCGGCGGCTGCTGTTAACCAGCGGACTTCAAATTCACGTGCAGCATTGGTCCGGGAAAGTTCGATAATCCTTTGTTGACGTACTTGCTCCTTTAATCGAAGCTCTTCGAGTTCCTGCAATCGATCCCGGACTCTCTGGCGTCCAAGCCAGATCTGCACCGAGCTCGCCGCGAGTAACGCGGAGCAGGTGATGAATCCACCGTTCAGTAAAACTTCCAGCATCGTAATTTCCATCCTATGGAGTTGTGCGTGGAGAACAGAGTTAGTCGATGCGGAGACCGTTGTGGAGACGATCATCAGTGAACTGCCGAAAAAGGATGTTGCCAAGACGCAACATCTTGATGCGAGTGTTATAATCCGACCTTCACTCTTCTCTCTCTGAACATGGAAAGCCTGGCGTCCCATGCCCCGCTTGCCAAAGTCGAACGCTGTCCCTCGCGTTTCTGTCACTGTCGGACTGGCGATTTGCGTCTTTACTGTCAGTTTCTTTCTGCCGCATGGAATCTCGTACGGCCTGCTGTACCTGGCGGTGTTGCTGCTCGCGATTCAACTGCATACCCGCTCGTTTATCTGGCGGGTAGCTCAGGTCGTGATCGTGCTGCTCCTCCTGGGCTACTTCCTCAGACCCCATGACGAAGGGGATAACCAGACTGTCGAAACCATCAATCTGGCACTCGCGCTGTTTGCAATCTGCACCACCGCCTTCCTGGGATCCCGGGGACGAGCCCAGCGGGAAGAGATCCTGGCAGCCAATCAGTCTCTCGATGCACGGGTGCGCACCAGTACCCGGGAACTTCAGGAAGCTGTTCAGAATCTTCAGCGCGAAGCTGCCCAGCGGGAACGCGCACAGGCAGAACTCGAATTTCAGAACATGCTGCTCGACGGACTGATGGATGCAGTTCCCGATAATATTTATTTCAAGGACCCGGGAGGCCGCTATCTGCGGATCAACCGTGCAAAAGCGATTCGTTCCGGACTCAAGTCCCCGCTGGATGCCATCGGTAAAACGGACTTCGACTACTTTCAGCCGGAACACGCATCTTCGGCTTTGAAACTGGAGCAGGAGATCATCCGTACGGGAATTCCACTGGTCGATCACGAAGAAAAACTGGTCTGGCCGGATGGGCATGTCACCTGGGCCTCTGCCACGAAGGTTCGTCTGCAGAAGAGTGATGGTTCCATCATCGGGACGCTGGGAATCTCGCGGGACATCACCGCTCAATATGAAATGTCTCAGGCCCTGCAGCTGGAACGGGACCGGTTACGCACGCTGATCGATCATCTGCCTGACTACGTGTTCATCAAGGACTCTGATTTCCGTTTTGTGACGGTCAATCACGCTCACGTCCTCATGTATGGACGTCAATCCGAAAAAGAGCTGGTCGGAAAAACCGACTTCGATTTTTCGCCACCCGAACTCGCAGAGATCTATCGGGAAGACGACATGCAGGTGATCAAGCATGGTCACACCCTCATCAATCGCGAAGAGGAGCTGCTCACTGCCGGGCACGAAAGACGTTGGGTTCTGACCACAAAAGTTCCGCTCCGCAATCCGTCAGGGGAGATCATCGGGCTGGTGGGGATTGCCAGAGACATCACCAGTCGTAAACGGGCGGAGCAGGAGTTGAAAGCGGCGAAAGAAGCTGCGGAAGTCGCCAACCGGGCCAAAAGCGAATTCCTCGCCAACATGAGCCATGAAATCCGTACCCCGATGAATGCCATCATCGGGATGTCGGAACTCGTCCTCGACACCGCGTTGACGCCACAGCAGCGGGACTACCTGGAAACAGTCGTCAGCTCTGCCGAATCGCTGATGGGAATCATCAACGACATCCTCGATTTCTCCAAGATCGAATCAGGCCGGCTCGAACTCGACAGCTACCCCATTGAGATTCGCGAATGGCTCGGTGACTCCATCAAGCCGCTCGCAGTGCGGGCTCACAGCAAACAGCTCGAACTGGCTTGTCATATCGCTCCCCGGATTCCGCGCTACGTGCGGGGAGACGGACTTCGCCTGCGTCAGATTGTTCTGAACCTGCTGGGCAATGCGATCAAGTTTACCCGCTCCGGGGAAGTGGTCCTCGATGTTCAGTGCGAACGCGATGACCCCGATCAGATCATTCTGCACTTTCAGGTCTCCGATACCGGGATCGGCATTGCTCCTGAAGAACAGGGCCGCATCTTCGAAGCCTTTGAACAGGCCGATATGTCCACCACACGTAACTACGGCGGAACAGGACTGGGGCTGGCCATCTCTTCGAAACTCGTGCAACTCATGCAGGGCCGTATCTGGGTTGAAAGCCAGGTCGGGGAGGGGAGTACGTTCCACTTCACCGTCCGATTCGGACATGTCTCGGAGGACGAAGTTCCCCGCACTCGCCAGGACATGAGCGCCCTGAATGGATTGCGTATCCTGATCGTGGACGACAACGCGACGAATCGGAAGATCCTCGAAGAGATGTGTTTCAACTGGCGGATGCATCCAGTGGCGGTCGCCGGAGCTGCTGAAGCGATTCAGGAACTGGAAGCATCCGCGGCACGCAATGAGGCCTACGATCTGGTGATCACCGATGCCAGTATGCCGGACGTCGACGGCTTCACTCTCGCTGAGCGGATCACCGAGGCCGATCACCTCGCCAGCACAGTCGTCATGATGCTCAGTTCCGTGGATCGTCAGATTGGGATCGAGCAGTGTGAGAAGCTGGGAATCAAGTCCTATCTGACCAAGCCGATTAAGCAGTCGGATCTCTTCGATGCCATCGCGTCGGTGCTCGATCTGTCCGTGACATTCGAAGACAACAGTTCCAGTGCGACGCAGCGGTTTCCCCAGATTCGGCCGCTCAGGATTCTTCTGGCTGAAGACAGTCTGGCGAACCGCAAACTCGCTTTGGGGCTGCTGTCCCGGTGGGGGCATCAGATCACCGTGGCGACGACGGGCCGCGAAGCACTGGACGAACTGAAAAAAGGGACGTTCGATCTGGTGTTGATGGACGTGCAGATGCCGGAGATGGACGGACTGACAGCCACACGCCTCATTCGTGAGGAGGAAGCCTTCGGTTCAGGAGCACACCTTCCGATCATTGCGATGACCGCGCACGCCATGAAGGGGGATCGGGAACGTTGCCTGGCCGCGGGCATGGACGATTATGTCTCCAAGCCGATTCGCCCATTCGATCTCGCCAGCGTCCTGTCTCATTACGGTCAACCGGAAGAGACTCCCGCAACGTCTGCTTCTGTCGCAAAGCCGTCTCCCACTCCGGAGGCAGCGGCGTCGGCGGCTGAAAGTTCCATCTCCTGGTCGACACTTCTGGGCTGCGTTCAGCAGGATGAAGCACTCGCCCGGGATGTCGCTGAGGCTTATCTGCAGGAGACGCCCAGGCTATTCCGGCAGCTGAAGAATGCGGTGGCTGCCAGGGACCCGGCCAAAGCCCGCATTGCGGCTCATACCATCAAGGGAAGTCTGCGCACGATGGGAGCGCCTGCCCAGAAGACAGCAGAAGCACTGGAGATGGCGACAGCCCAGTCTCAATGGGAAGAGTGCGAGCGACTGATCACGTCACTGACCGGGGCGCTCGACGAAGTAGAAGCTGCGACAAGACAAGTGCTAAGTGCTGAGTGCTAAGTGCTGAGTGCTGAGTGCTGAGTGCTGCATTCTTTCACTCAACACTCAACACTTCGCTCTCAACTCTCTCTCAACTGACCGCTTTGATCCACTCGTGTGCCATCAGCGAGGCACCGTACAGGCTGGGATGCACGCCGTCGCCCGCCCATTCTTTCGGTTCTGCATAGGCCACTGCGCGATCGAATGCTGCCTGGAACGGAACGAAGACGGTCTTGAACTCCTCAGACATCTTCTTGGCGACAGCACGGAACCCATCGAACTCGGGGGACCAGCTGTCATCGATCGCACCAGCCTTCAGGATGAACGGTTCGCAGATCACCAGCTTCACGTTCGGCAGTGCGTCCAGTGTTCGCTTCAGCAGCGTACGATAATCGGCTTCGTAAGACTCCAAAGTCCCCTGGTATTTGCCGTTTCGGCGATGCCAGACGTCATTGACTCCGATCAGGATGCTGAGCACATCGGGCTTGAGTTGCAGGCAATCGACATCCCAGCGGGCAGCCAGATCAGGAACTTTATTGCCGCTGATCCCGCGATTGAAAATTTTCAGTTCACCCGGAGCGTGATCGACCAGAACCTGTGACGCTGCCATCCACGCATAACCCCCGCCCAGAGTGGAACGCAGATTCGGTTCATTCGCTGTCTCCCGGCTGCGACCCGCGTCGGTGATTGAGTCCCCCTGAAACAGAATGACGTTCCCAGGCTGAATCAAACCGGCTCCCTTTTCTGCTGCATGAGCCTGAGTGCCAGTGACGCTTGCCATTCCTGCTGCTCCGGCAGCCAGTGTCGCTGCCAGAAAATCTCTTCGATTTGATCCCATCTCATTGCTCTCCGTGGAAAATGAACAGACATGGACAAAACAGGAACTCAACTTTTAGGGATTGGCCGGGGATCTCTCTCGGCTTACCAGAACCAACCCTTCTTCTTTGCTTCCGGAACCGGTGGAGGAGTCGCCTTGGTGATGCCCGGAGGAGTTGTCAGGTCCGAGTGAATCACCTGATTTTCCGGCAGAAGGATACAGCTCAGGTTTCCTCCCTCTCCACCAGAAGTATCCACGAGAATCCGTTTGGGGCCCAGTGTCACCTGCGGGACACGCACGTGTCCGGAGACCACCACCCGTGAACAGTCCCGGGGAGGCTGCTGAAACGTCAACCCTTTGGAACACAGCCACTGCGGCCGTGTCAGGGAGAAGTCTCGCTCGCGGAGAATGGCTCGCTGCAGTTCGAAGGGGGCTGCGGGATCCAGACCCGCATGGACAAAAAAGTATTCCGGATGTTCTACGCACCAGGGAATATTCGCGAGCAGATTCTGATGACTCTCGGGGACGCGCGCCCGCAAGGCTGCGAGATCGCCGAATTCTTCCAGTCCGTAAGAGCGGAACGTGGTCTGGCATCCATAATGGTCGAGCCAGCGGGCGGACCAGTCGCAGTATTCGGGGGTCTCGATCAGTTTCAGGGCGGCCGACATGGCGTATTCATGATTTCCGCACACCAGCGCGGTCCGCTCATGCTGATCAATTGTCTCCAGAATGAGATCAATCGCCCCTTTGGGATCTGGACCGCGGTCAACCAGATCCCCGATGAAGACAATCCACCGGCGGTCGTAGTCCGGAAGCTCCGCCAGCTGTTTCAGAACGATGCGAAGCTGGTCGAGTTGACCATGAACATCACCGATGACAGCCACGGGACCGGTGATTTCCTGCGGAAGCTGCACGGATCTGAACTCCCTCTTCTTCGAAATGACGAATGCGAATCTCCATCTTAGGGGCGTGGCTGCCGGTGGGGAAGGAATCGACAGAGGCGATGTCATCAGCCCTCCATGAAGGATCGAACTTCCAGCCCGCTATCGACTTGTGCCAAATAATCGGATCGTGGATGAACCGCGTTCTCGGGAGGGAAACGGAGTCCAGATGGAGGATCTGCTGGCGGGGATTCAATAGTCGGAGTCGATGAATGCGACTTGGCTTGACTCTCCCGGAAAAGAATTCATAAACTCTCCGCTCCTCCCCGGTTGGGAGGTGCGATTGAAATTCGCGGGTGTAGCTCAATTGGCAGAGCGCCACGTTGCCATCGTGGAGGCCGAGGGTTCGAGTCCCTTCACCCGCTTTTCTTCTGTGTGGTCAGATTAGAATCAATTTCAGAACAGGTGAGATCCGGAAAGCGGATCTGGGGCAGCCGCCTCATGATGCGGAACGACGCTTGCAGTAGTTCCTGCTCCGGCTGACAAGAAACCGTTTTGAAGTCGCTTCGGTTTTGAGATCGCTTTCAGAGGACTCCGCAAGAAAAAGTTTTCGAATTGCGGACGCCCAGTGGGCCGGCCTGTGATCCTGAGTGGTCGCTGGCCGATCATTTTTTAGGGGGGATCAGTGATGGCGAATACAGAATCAGAGAAGTTGTCAGACGAGGCATCCACCCTGGTGGCAGAAAAGGGATCGGACGAATCCGATAAGCCACGGCTGGATTTGACGGTGGATATCGAGCAGGCAGGTCCCTGCAAGCGGCACGTCCGGATCAAAGTCCCCCGCAACTCCATCGATGACGTCTACAAGACGATTCTGGAAGATTATACCGATCGCGCCGAAGTTCCGGGATTTCGCGTCGGACACGTCCCCGCCGATCTGGTCAAGCGCCGCTTCAAGAATGAGCTCGCCGAGCAGGTCAAGCAGCGGGTGCTGATGGCCAGCCTCGAGCAGCTGAGCGAAGAGTCCGAGATCGACCCGATCAATGAGCCGAATCTGGATCTCGAAAACATCGAAATCCCGGAAGAAGGGGATTTTGAGTTCGAATTCGACGTCGAAGTTCGCCCCGAATTCGACATGCCGAAATACAAGGGCCTCAAGATCAAGCGGCCCTCTCGCGAAATCACCGACGCTGATGTGTCCGCATATCTGGACCGGTTCCTTCAGCAGTACGGTAAACTGGTTCCCGTCGACGCCCCTGCCAAGGCGGGTGATTACGTCACCGTGGACATCGTCCTGACCCACAACGGCGCGACGCTGACCGAAATCGACGACGTTTCGCTGCGTGTTCGCAAGACACTGCGGTTCCAGGACGCCGAACTGGCTGACTTCGACAAATTCATGGTCGGAGCCAAAGCCGGCGACGTTCGTGAAACAGACGTCACCGTTTCCATGGAAGCTGATTCCATTGAAATGCGAGGCGAAAAGGTTCACGCGAAGTTCACCGTGCTGGACGTGAAACACCTCGAAACTCCGGAACTCACCGAAGATTTCCTCGAGCGGCTCGGCGCAGCTTCTCTGGAAGATCTGAACAAGCAGATTCACGGAATGCTCGAACGCCAGGTGAAGTACGAGCAGCGACAGTCCTGCCGACGCCAGGTGCTCGAGCAGATCACCGATTCGGCGAACTGGGATCTGCCCGAAGAACTCGTCAGCAAGCAGGTCGACAACGCTCTGCGACGCGAAATCCTGGAAATGCAGCAGGCAGGCTTCACTTCCAAGGAAATCCTCGCTCGCGAGAACGAACTCCGCCAGCGATCGCTCACCATGACCCGCAAGAACCTGAAGGAACACTTTGTTCTGGACCGGCTGGCGGAAGAAGAGAAGATTGAAGTCACCGAAGCGGACATCAACGCCGAAATCGGCATGATGGCCATGCAGCGGGGCGAAAATCCTCGTCGCGTCAAAGCCCGCATGGCGAAGTCCGGCATGCTGGATAACCTGTTCGCACAGATTCGCGAACGTAAAGCAGTCGACGTCATCCTCGACAGTGCTGAGTTCGTCGACGAGCAGATGGCTGCTCCGGTGGAATCGGATGTCGAAGCGTTGAATCGCTCCGTCTGCCGAACCGTCGCTGCCGCTGATACCGAAGACGATGCTCATCAGCACGACCACGACTGTGATCATGACCACGATCACGACCACTAAAATGCTGGTCTGAAGTCCAAAGCCGCGCTCCTCAGCGCGGCTTTTTTTATTGGGGAATGGGATTCATTGACCGATGGATTCGCCCGCTTCCGGGTTGATTGGTATCCTGCAGCCTGACGTTTCACTCCAGAAAGTGATGCGGTTTTTCCTTCATGAGTCGAAGGATGGAACCGCGCATTTCGCCTTTTCCAGATGCCGCGCCGTGAGCACTGTTCTCGATAAAATCATTGACCAGAAGCGTCTGGATATCGCCTCTGCGGTGGCAAAACGCCCCTTGGCCGATGTTCAGCGGGCCGCAGCGTCAGCTCCTCCGGTCCGGGATTTTTTGAAGTCGCTGCAGTCGCATCATCCGATGGGATTGATCGCGGAGGTCAAAAAGGCGTCGCCGTCCGCAGGTCTGATTCGAGCTGACTTCGATCCGGTACAGATCGCCCGCACCTACGCCGATCACGGTGCCGCCTGCATTAGCGTCCTGACCGATGAGCATTTCTTTCAGGGGCATTTGCGCTATCTGGAACAGATCCGTGCGTCAGTCGAAATTCCGGTGCTCCGAAAAGATTTCATCATCGACCCGTATCAGGTCTGGGAAGCGCGGGCGAGCGGGGCCGATTGCATTCTGCTCATCGCTGAATGCCTGAATGGTGAAGAACTGGAATCGCTTTACAGGCTCGCCAGCGAACTGGGAATGCACTCGCTGATTGAAGTATACGACCCCGAAAACGTGGACCGGGTCCTGCGTCTGAAGCCGCTATTTCTGGGAGTCAACAATCGCGATCTGCGGACGTTCATCACCGATCTGCAGCACACCGTCCGCCTGCGGCAACGCATTCCACAGGAAGTGCTCGTCATTGGGGAAAGCGGGATCTACACCCGGGAGCACGTCACGATGCTCCAGTCCTCCGGTGTCCACGGAATTCTGGTCGGGGAGTCGCTGATGCGATCCGACGACATCGGCCGAAGCGTGCGGGAACTTCTGGGACTGCAGGGGGGGTGAGCCGAGCAAGAGAAATTTCACCGTGAAGACGCGAAGGGCGCAAAGAAAAAGCGTATGGGCATATCCCGGGACGAGATCGAGAGAATCGCGACGCTGACTGTTGATGCGATGCTCAAATTGCATCGCAATCACCGCCCTGAGTGTCGAAGACGGTCTGGATCCCTTCGCGTTCTTGGCGTCTTCGCGGTAAAAGCCTATTTTGATTCCCACGTTGCCTGAGTGCTTCCTCGTTTTCCGCATCAGCCCGCATTAACTCGTTGTGAGTTTTCAATGACAACCGAACAAACCGCCGTCGAACATGTCCTGGTCGTGCCGACGCTCCTTTTTCACGAGCTGGGGCACTTCCAGGGGTTCACTACGGATACACAGCGTTACCTGGACACTCTGCTCGACCCCAGTTACGTCAGTTACCGCCCCCGACATGAAGTGGAGCAGGACCCCAGCTTCAAGCAGCTGATTCCCTACTGCATTTTCCGACACGACGGGAAGGTCTTTTACTACTCCCGGGGGAAAGAGCAGGGGGAAAGCCGGTTGCACAGCAAGCGGTCACTCGGCATCGGGGGACACATTTCCGCTGAAGATCAATTTTCCGGCAGTTCCGTCTACAAAGTGGCCATGGAACGGGAAATTCAGGAGGAAGTAGTTTTAGAGTCAGGGTTTACGGAGAAATGTGTCGCTCTGATCAACGACGACCTGACCGATGTGGGAAAAGTGCATTTGGGAATAGTTCATATTTTTGACCTGGAAGCGCCCAAAGTTCTCCCACGGGAAAAGTCGATTATGAACACAGGATTCGAAAAACCGTCACAGCTTGCCAAAGATCGAGACCAGTTCGAAACGTGGTCGCAGATCTGTTTCGAATTCCTGTGAAACTCCGAAATCCAGACGACCATGTCCGCCTCCTTGGAGAGGGGACGCCGGCTGCGTTGCCGTGGGCCGTCTTTCGGTCATCGACAGACAAAGGAATGTCCGCCATGACAAATTTCAATCGCCGTACAATGTTGCTGGGTGCTGTTGCAGGTGCGGTCCCGACGGGACTGGCCATCCAGTCTGCCCGTGCCCAGGATCAGGCTGCCGCCTCGAAGCTCAACGAGGATCAGCTCGGCCAGCTCATTGGCGCACTGGGGCTTCAGGTCACCAAGAAGGAAAAACGATACGATTTCGCCTTCCAGGCTCAAATGGAAGACCAGCAGTGGGAACTTTCCATGTCGGCCGTTTTGAGCCACGATGGCGGCACCGTCTGGTTGATGGCTTGGCTGGATGAACTTCCCAAGGCCTCCAACGACGTTCCTCGCACAGCCCTGCTGCGTCTGCTGGCCCAGAACGATCAACTGGGTGACGGCAAGTTCTTTGCCTACATTCCCTCGAATCGCCGGTTTGTTCTGCAGCGGACAATTCCCAACGAAGGGCTGACATCCGCGAAGCTCCGGGTGTCGCTCCAGGACCTGGGGACCAGCGTTGTCGAAACCTATCCGATCTGGAGTACGGCAAACTGGAACGGAACACCGACCGCTCCGGTCGGTTCGGCTGCCACTCCGACAGCCAGTGAAACACCGGCCCGATCCGCTGCCAACGACTCGAAGTTCGAGCAGCCGGTTCGCCGCTAGTGCAAATTCACAAATGTGTGGCGTTCCGGAGGCGACAACACAGCTTTCGAGCTGAAATTCCCTCCGAACCGCCGCCACACTCCCTGTAACAGGGGGTGAACCAGAGATCAATTGCCGGGGGCGATGCCTCGGTTCGCAGCCGCAACTTTCACGGATTGCCCCTCGAGACGGGCGGCCCGAGGAAGTTGCGGCTCGACTGTTTTGATTAGGAACGCTGTCTTGCAATCTGTCGGTCGGAAGCTCCCGGGAATTTCTAAATAGATTCATCCCTCGATACAAATACGGGAATTGACAACCCACCTCAATTCTTCGAAGCTACCATGGATTGAACCGCCATCGATCAATTGCCGGGGCAGAAATTGATGTCTATCGTCCAGGAACCACAACCGGCAGAGATCTCAGCGTGTTCGGCAACTTTGAGCCCCCGTCCCAAGTCACTGGCAACCTTCAATCTTTCAGTTGCTGGATTTGGAATCTTTCTTGTGGCTTTAGGACACAGTAAAGGCGTTCTGCCCCAGAGAGAAGCAGAGCTGTTTGAGACCGTCCCCGCATATGCGGCTTTTCTTTGTGTGATTGGGTGGATCTACTCGTTCCATATGCCCCTGTTTATGTTTTTGTCGGGATGGAACTATCAGGAATTTTCAAAAAGAAAACAGAGGTCTTACCGCGAGCTGGTCATAGATAAATCACTGCGACTTCTAGTTCCGTACTTTGTGATTTCGTCACTCGCTTATCCTGTAAAAGTGATCTTATCGAGTTTCGCAAACCGTCCAATTGCTCCATCGATTACGAGCTACATTAAGCAATTGCTGATCCCCTGGGATAACACAATTATCGGTTCATCCGGCAGATAGGGGTGTTTGGTTGAAAAAGTTGGACATGCTGGTCTGATCAGGGGTTGTGTCTTACGCAATTCCTGAAGGAAGAACTCAGCATGTCCAGTTGTCTGTTGTACCACGCACTCGGCGTGCGGGGCTATCGATATTTGTCCACACGGTTTGAGCAGGGGGAGATGATCGTGAGCATCGAACTCCCCCGGGAGAAGCTGCGATGCCCGGCCTGCGGGCACGGGCGTGTCCACGTCATCGAGCGGTTTCCGCGCATGTGGAGGACCGTCTCCATCGGTCTGAGGCCGGTCTTCATTGAAATGGATGTTCCCAAGGTGCAGTGCCAACGCTGTTCGCTCAGACGACGGGTGGAAGTCACGTTCGCTCAGGTCAAGCGGCGTCACACCCGAAGCTTTCAGCGATACGTCATGGAACTGCTCACGTTCATGACGCCGCAGGATGTTGGTCGACATCTGGGGATCTCCTGGGACCTGGCCAACGACATTCAAAAGCAGCGACTACGAAAGCACTTCTCCAAACCGAGGCTCAAGCACCTCAAGCGAATTGCCATTGATGAAATCCATGTCGGAAAGAAGCACCGCTTCATCACGCTGGTGCTGGACCTGGAGAGTGGAGCGGTGGTTTTCGTCGGCAAGGGAAAAGGAGCTGATGCTCTCAAGCCATTCTGGAAACGGCTGACATCCTCTCGTGCCCAGGTGCAGGCGGTGGCCACCGACATGTCGCCCGCGTACATCAGTGCGGTGCTGGAGAACCTGCCAGATGCGTCTTTGGTGTTTGATCGATTTCACATCATGAAGCTGCTGAATGAGAAGCTGACGCAACTGCGTCGGGAGCTGTTTCATGAAGCGGAAGGCCCATTGGGAAGACAGGTGCTCAAAGGGACCCGCTGGCTGCTCTTGAAGAACCCGGAGAGCCTGGATCATTCAAAAGGAGAGCACCTTCGGCTGAAGGAAGCCTTGCAGCTCAACCAACCGCTGGCGATTGCCTACTACTTGAAGGATGAGCTGCGGATGTTCTGGGAGCAGGAGACCTGGGGTGATGCAATGGAGTTCCTGGAAGACTGGTGCAGGCGAGCCCAGACCTCGGGCATTCGCATCCTGCAGCAGTTCGCCCGGACGTTACAGGGACACCGCAGTGGGCTGTTGGCCTGGTATCATCACCCGATTTCGACCGGTCCGCTGGAAGGGGTGAACAACAAGATCAAGCTGCTGCAGCGGCGAGCCTATGGCTACCGCAACCTGGAACTGTTCCAGCTCCGCATCCTGTCCCTGCATACCACCCGCTTCGAGATCGTCGGTTAACGACAACACCCCTATCTCCCGGATGAACCCAATTATCTTTTTCTGGTTTTTACCTACTCTCTTTCTGATATATACGCTGCTGCCGATTTTCCAGCGATTGCTTAAGACGCGTGTGTCTGCAATGGTCGGAATCGTTTTACTGTCTGCGATTTACATCTTGGTTCGACCTCCTCAGGATCCGGATTCCCCTTTGAGATGGCTCAACATCAGCGGAGTGCTGCAATACTCGATCTACTTTTATATGGGACTGCTGCTGCAACGCAACTTGAGCGGAACGCCGCGAAACCTCGCAGCTTTGCTTTCCATTGGCCTGCTGATCGTCTCAGTTACAGCGTTTGCTGCAGGAGCTAAAAATTTTCCGCCAACTGCTCTGCCACTTGCCGCAGTCGGCATTGCTTGGGTGTATTCGATCTGTCTGACCCCTTTGGGAGACAATCGATTTTTTCAATTTCTAGGCCGGTACAGTTTCCAGATCTACCTACTGAGCTGGTTTCCTCAAGCCCTGGCCAGGATCCTCTTCTCGCAAATCCTGCGAGTGAATATTGGTGTGAACGTGTTCCTGAGCCTTTTTCTTGGAATCGCTGTTCCAATTGCGATCACAGTTTTGCTGGATCGCTACCTTCCAAAGAAAATTGCCTTCCTTTACGGCCGTTGAAACTTGGATCGACGGAATCGACGACGCTCCGACTTCTCAACCTCGCCGGCAATTTTGCGAAAACACAAAGCCATTTCGTGTCCGCATTTCCAGAAAATCAAGCTGCACTAGCTCTTCCGAACTCTCAGCGATATCCTTATTAAAGGGTTTTGAATCAAGACGCACGGTGCACACCCGTTCAGGGCAATCTGCGAAGTTCCGCACGTTGCCCGGGGAACTCAATCGTGCTGATTGATGAACCAGCCAAAATCAATCGTTCGCCAACAAGGAGTTTTTGGCGTGGCGACAATTGCAGATCGCAGCTTCGCAAAATCGACTGACCCAGGGACTGAACGAACATTGTTCACGCGCCGTACCAGCTCACTGCTTGGTGTTCAGATCGCCGGCTCCGGCTCTTACCTGCCTGAACCCGTTGTCACCAATGAGATGCTGAACCAGCAGTACGGCTGCGATGCCGAATGGATCGTTCAGCGGACGGGCATTCTCGAACGTCGTCATGCCCCTGCTGAGATGGCGACCAGCGACATGTGTGTGGAAGCTTCCCTGCGTGCCATCCGTGCTGCCGAGATCGACCCGCAGCAGGTCGATCTGCTCGTCGTCGGGACATTCACTCCAGACTTCCCGTGTCCCTCAACCGCCTGCCTGGTTCAGGACAAGCTCGGGCTCGACTGCCCCGCCTTCGACACCGCTGCCGCCTGTGCCGGATTCATGTATTCCATGGTCACAGCGGCCCAGTTCGTGGCGACGGGGAACGCGAAATACGCCCTGGCTGTCGGTGCGGATCTCAACAGCCGCATCGTCAATCCCGGCGATCAGCGCACGTATCCACTCTTCGGAGACGGGGCAGGGGCAGTCCTGATCACCCGGGGGTCGCCTCATCAGGGGTTGATCTGCTATCAGCTCGGCTCTGACGGCAGCGGCGGCCCCTTGCTGGATCGCCCGGGAGGCGGCACAAAGAATCCGCTTACGCCGGAGATTCTGTCTTCGGGAGGCCATTACCTGCGAATGGATGGCCGCAGCGTCTTCAAATGGGCTGTCCGCATGCTCACCGACACCATTGAACTGGTGCTGGAGAAGAGCGGCATGACGGTGCACGACGTCTCCCTGTTTCTCCTCCATCAGGCGAATATCCGGATTATCAACGCAGCTGCTGAGCAGCTGGGCATTCCTCCGGAGAAGCTCTACAACAACCTTCATAAGTACGGCAACACTTCGGGCGCGTCGATTCCCATCGTGCTGGATGAAGCCTCGCAGGAAGGTCGGATTCAGCGTGGGGACACCGTGCTGATGTGCGGCTTCGGAGCCGGCCTCACCTGGGGCACAGGCCTGTTCCGCTGGTAGAACAAGTGCGATTGCGGGTCTCAGGAACTTCGCCGGTCGCTCAAGTGATGCTACGGTCGGCAGGGTGGCTCGGGCGCGGTACCACTCGTCCTTTGGGGAGGACTCGATAGCCCCAGGATTCACTCGTGCCGGATAGCCACTTTGAAGTTCTGGGGCTGTTTCGCTCATCCTTTGCGAAGATTTTGACTTCGTCGCCACTCGCCTCTCAATTTGCGGATCTGTGCTCGCCTCACCCACCCTGCTGCTGCACAGAAATGGGACTCGCTCTGAGGCGATGGAGATTGCCCGGCAGATGGGACGGTGGGGCCAGTCGTCTGAAAACAATCTGAGCCGGCTGCGGGGATATCCGGGCCGGCTCACTTCTTTGGGCAACGAACCTATCAGACAGTCTCAGCCATCTCGGTCAGGCGTTTACGGAAGAACTTGGGGTTGCGTCGGATTTCCTCCATCAGCCTTGCCGCCGGCCCGGACGGGGGGTTCGTCCCTTGCTCCCATGCCTGGACAGTTTTGACACTTGTTCCGAAAAACTCTGCGAAGATTGCCTGACTGGCTCCCAGAAGTTTTCTCGCGTTTACCACGTCCTGCGGAGAATAGTGAATGGGCTTCAATTTTAACTTGATCGTTCGCACGGTGAACCGATCGGAAATCGCAGAAGAAGCCTCCAGGGCCTCAGTCAATTCCTGCATTCCTTCGATGAGATCCGAAGCCAGTCGCTTTTTGGAGCTGTTGCTTTTCATATGACTACTTCCTAGGCAAAAATCGACTAGTTGTAACTTCCTTTCGAGAAGGCAATCCGTTGCCGATCAATAAACTCGCTGACAACCTTTTTCTCCTCGGATGTCAGGTCAAGACGTTCCGTCTTGGGGTAGACAAGATTCAAAGTGACAATGTGAAATTCCTCAAAATAAACGTAACAAATCCGCAGAGCGCCGCTTTTGCCTGTCTGCCAGTCATCAGGGGAGAAACGCATTTTGCGAAGCCCTCCCGTCCCCTTCACCACCGGAAAAAGCTTTGGGTTTGCCATGATTTCAGCTTGGACCCCGGCAAGAGAATCATCCCCGAGCTTCATTGATGACCAAGCCCGGGTAAATGGCTTCAATTCAATGAAATGGAGTAGATCCACGGGTTCTGGTAAATGGCTAGGGTACGCCAAAATGGCTGAAACAAGCTGCCGTTTCATGAGGGATATTCCTTGATCGTCGCATCGTGCGCCTCGTCATTAGTCTATCCCATTCAATGGTAGAGTCAAGGACTTTATCGGGGGGAGCAGTTTGCCGCAAGCGAATATGAAGCGGGAAACTCTCAGAATGTTCGCTCTGGTAGAACTTACAATGCAACCGTAGAGGCAAGTAGAAATATTCTGACCGGTTCATTTCGTTTCAGAAGACGACTGACCGCAGGTTCCGGCAGGGTGGCTGGGGCGCGGTACCACTCATCCTTTGGGAAAGACTCGATAGCCCCAGAACTTCGTTCGGTCATGACACCCACTTTGAAGTTCTGGGGCTGTCTCGCTCATCCTTTGCCAAGGTTCTGGCTTCGTCGCCCTCGTTCTTCGTTCGAAAGCTTTCAACGAGCCTCAGCCACTTTGTTGGGTGAAATTCTGCGCCTCCAAAAAAAAATGGCACAGACAAAAATGTCTGTGCCACCGGAGTTTCGGTTTGCTGTGATGCGTGGAAATTACGCTGGTTTACCTGCGGGCTGTTTACCGGTTTGACTGGAACTGGCTCGCGGCCAGGCTGAACAGGGCTCCTTCCAGCAGGAATCGCTGGGTGAAGGCGCAGATCGCTTCGGGCATTGTGTATTCCAGGAACAGGATGTCCCCAGGCTGGATGCGGATGTTCTCCTGCTGGTAGCGCATCGCCTTGTGCAGGTCGACTTCGATCGTGATCCGCTTCCCGTTGGGCAGGGTTCGGAGGATCGCCAGTCGGCTGGCACTGTTCACGATGTCATGATTCAGTGCGGAAACGCCCCCGACCGAAGAGCTCATGCTGCCGCCGCCCCCTCCACCGACCGAACGGCCTTCAGCGATCGACACTGCCTCCAGCACGCCCAGGTCGTAGTCACGCGGCAGGGTGTATTGGCCGCCACCCAGCAGGCCAGCGGTGTAAAACACTTCCGTCTCGCGGGAATCGATGAAGACGATATCCCCATCGTGCAGCGTGATCATCTCTTCGGTGATATGCGGCTGTTCGCCGGGGCCGAGTCGAATCGGGATGCGGATGATGTTCGGGTTATCGATCGTCGGATCGAAGTTGGCCAGCATCGAATTCCATCCGAGGTCGACCATCGCTGGTGTCGGCTCGGGGACTGGAGCAGGAGGCAAAGTTCCCCACGAGTGTCCCTGAGCTTCCGGCGGCAGCGCGGGAATGTTCTGAGGATACTGCTGTGTGTACTGCGACTCCGCGTACTGAGCCTGCATAACCTGCGGATTGTTGTTGTACTGCGCAGGGACCACCACTCCCGCTGAGGAGTGGCCGGAGTTTCCTGAAGGGGTTGCAGCCCTGGCCATGGAGTGAGAAGGAGCTTCGTTCCCTCCACGGTAGCCGCCGTAGGGCTGCGGATTGACGACAGGCTTTTCGTAGCTGACCTGCTGAATCACTCCGCCCGGATGATTCGTCGGAGGGGCCGGCCGGTGAGACGTTGTGGGCATCAACGGCGGCATCCCCTGAGGTTCGACCGCAGGGACCATTTGCCCCGGTCCCATCATCTGCCCGGGGCCCATCATTTGCGGCGGGCAGCTGATATTGCTGAGTCCGCGTGGACGGCGACGGATGATGTAGATGACGTTTTCGGCGTTCAGGCCGGGGAGGCCGTCGACCCCTTCTCCTTGAGAAAGAGCGTGCAGCACATCGTTTTCGTACGCTTTGAGCGTCACAGTCCGGGCGGTGCCTTTGCCCGTCGTGCCGATGTTCACCGAACCTGCTGAGCTGGATGTGGTGAGTGTTGTGTTGGCTTCCTGTCGAACGACCAGAACCCGATAGATGCGGGACCGTTGCAGGCTCACCAGCACCATTGCTTCATCGGGATTCAGAATGTGATGATCAACGGAGTAGGCCTTGCGGATGGCGAGTTCGACTTCGTGCAGCGTCATCCCACCCACGGGCAGGGGAGGGATCTGCGGCAGAGCGATGGTGTTGTCGTCCCGGACCTGAATGGGGTATCCGACCGTCGGTGGATCTTCGATGGAGGCGGGCATGTTGATCGGAGGCTCGAGTCCGACTGCACTGACCTCGGTGCTCTGGCTTCCAAGAACACGCGGGATATAGATCGAGAGCACGTCGCCGGCAGCCACGCGGTGCTGATCGGGCGGTGTGCGGACCAGAAGGCTCAGGTCGATGGTCCGCTTGTTGTCGCGGGAGGGGCCCTCGAAATGATCCGGCAGATACGATGCGGGAATGCCACGGAGAGGATGCAGTGCTGTACACCCGGTCGCGAGTGTGGAAAGCAGGCTCCCACAACACGCTCCCCAGATCAGGCGGGAGCGGAGCTGCCGAAGTGTCCATTGGATTGAAGATCGAATGCTCATCTTACCTTCCGTGGAAGATGTGCCCCTCGCGGGCCCTGAAAACTGCATCAAACGGACTGATTTCGGGTCTGCCGATTTCGCTTCCGTGCGAAACAGGTTTCCCACCTCACTGGACTCTGACTAATACTGTTGTCGCGGCTGCATCCCCTCGGGGATCGATTTGTCCCAGACGTTTGCGTCGGTCGGGGAATGTGCCACTTCGTTGTACGGTTCGTAAAAGGCTTTGGCCCGGGCGGCCCCTGCTGCGTATCCGGAGAACCATTGCTGGGCTTTGCGATGACCCTGAGGAGTTCTGTCGCAGGCTTTCCAGTAGTTTGCTGGGGGGAGTGCCGGGACGTCACCGCAGGAGCCCATAGCGACGTCGACGTACGCCTGTTCGTATCCGAGCCGGTAGTCGCACGAGACGCACTGGTCATGATCGTACTTGCGAAGATCTTTCTGGGCCTGACAGCGGGCTTGGCTCTTGGTGACAATGTTGTCGGGAATACGGTGGTAGTGCGGATGTCGGCCGTGGCAGAACCATCCGTGCCGGCACAGCCACGCATTCAAGCCGGAGTGCCCGCAGCTCTCACAGTCCTGGCAGGGTTCACACTCCGTGGCGCCCTGACACTCTTCATTGCACGGGCAGTTCGCTTCCGGCTGGCAACTCTTGCCAACGCCGAAGGTGCTGCACCCCGCTGTCACGAGTATCAGGAGTAATGGAGGCAGACGCATGGTTCGACAGGCGTTCGAAGTCATGGGCATGAAAATGGGAGTTCTCGACCCTCAGTCGTTTCGGACTGGGGGCTGTCAGGGGTTATCGGCATAGGGGGGAACCCCGGCCCCATGAAACGACGGCCCGAGCTGAGATTGGCTGAACAAAGTTCATTTGTCCTGCCCCGTTTACCAGGTCTTCCACGAGTTTCGTGTCGCGGGGAACTGGTGTTGTCAGAAATCGGCAGATTCTGCCATAACTCCCTCGCTTGCTTCATTTCCAGACGTTTTGTCTGGACGGACAACCGGATATGGAACCCCCTTCACAAGCTCTCGCGCAGCAACTGGGCGCGCTGGGTCTGGCGACCGCTGCCGACCTGCGTCGCTGCAGCCCCCGCGCGCGAAAACTGGCTCGCGGACTCCCCGGGACCGACAGCGTGTGGATTGATGCGCTGGTTCATGCTGGGAAGATCACGCAGTATCAGGCCCGGCAGCTTGAAGCGGATCGAGGTGACGAACTCGTCATCGGTCGGAAGTTCGTCCTGCAGCGACCCATCCATCTCGACCCGCTCCTGAGTCTCTTTGAAGCGGGGGCTCCCGGACGACGCGAAAAATTTCTGATCTCCCGGATGACCTGTTCTCCGCAGGGAGGGGAGGCATCAGCCCTGCGGATGCTGAAAACGATTCAGAGTCTGGCCACCTGCCGTGAACAGTTTCCAGCGATTCCGTTCGATGCGATTCTGGAGCGGGGAAGTCTCTTCCTTCTGGCATCGCATCAGCCAGGAGAGTCTCTGGCAAAACTTCTGGTGCGTCGCGGACGTTTCCCCGAACCGGTGGTCCGCGGAATCGCACAGGAAGTGCTGCGACAACTTCAGATGACCGAGACCTTTGCTGTGCATGGTGACCTGCGGGTGGCGAACCTGTGGCTCTCTCATCGTGGTGACATTGGACTCCTGAACTGGGGACTGCTGGATGCGGTCTCTCCGGAGATCAATATTCACAGCCGACTGCCGCTGGATGCCTATGATGGCCTGGCGCCTGAACGTGGAGACGCCTCCAGGCGGGCGACCGCCACCAGTGACGTCTATGCTCTTGGCTGCGTGCTCTGGCATCTGCTGACCGGACGCCCGCCGTATGCTGTAGCGGATCCTTTGGCGAAGTGGACCGCACACCGCACTCGACAGATTCCTGACGTCCGAACACTGGCGCCGGATGTATCAGAGTCTCTTGCACAGCTCATTCGAAACATGACCGCCCGGGAGGTTCACCGGCGGCCTCAGACGTGCAGTGAAGTCCGGCAGATGCTCGGCGGCGGTTCGAACTGGAATCGCTCGCGGCTGCAGCGGTTCTTGCACGAGTTCGAATCGGCAGCCCCGCGACAGGTGACCCGGTCCCAGAGTCGCTCCCGCGTCCCCGCACTGGCAGGGGCGGTTCTGTTGAGCGTCGGGCTGGTTGCAGCAGCGTGGAACAGGGACAAGCTGGGCTGGTCGGGACTATCGAAGCTCTCGGCAGCGGTGAACGTCTCAACTTCAACAGTGAAGGAACTCTCGGCAACTCCTCCTATGGATGGACGTCCTGTCGAGGCTTCCGGGGCACCGACGCAAATGGGCGCGGTTCCGGACAATCTGACCCGCACAGCGTCCGAAGCGTTGCCCTTTCCCTCTTCTTCCGCTTCCGAGATCCCTGTCGACTCCGGTCTGGCTTCTCTCCCCAGCCCTGACGCAGAAGGGGTTGTTCAGCTCGCGGGAGATCAGGAGTACATTGCCTCCGAAGTCATCGCGGGCGAAAGCCTGACCCTCCGGGGTGAGCGGGAACGCCCGGCGGTCGTGCATGTCCGGCACAGCCCTCTGACGCTCGAAGCTGACAACATTCGCCTTGAGAACGTCCGTCTGATAGTCGACGCCGTCGATTCCGGAGTTGGGGACAAGTCACCTGTCATCGTCCGGGCCCAGACTTTGACGGTGACGCACAGTTCACTCGACTGGAGCACCGGAACTGCGGGCGTCAGTCTCGTGAAGTGGTCGCCACCGCAGGGGACAGCTTCTGGATCTGGTAGGTTCGTGCTTCACGATTCCACAATCACAGCGGCGTCGCATTTCCTGGAGATGGAGATGCCGCTGGGAGCGGGATTGCTGGAGAATGTCCTGATTCAGCAGGTCGCCAGCGTTCTCAGTCTCCCCCAGGGCCCTGCCGCGGGCCTGCGGGTCCCGTTCGTCATGAACGCCTGTACGATGCAGGAGTGTGGTCCGCTCGTGAGAATGCCGACCGGACAGAGCCTTCAGCAGTCGGGACGCCTTTCGCTGCAGGGTGCCGACAGCGTGGTTCAGATGACCGGTGGGGCACCGCTGATCGAGGTCGCAACGGAACAGGATGCTGCCTTGTGGCAATCGCATGTTGAAGTCGCTGCCCAGGGGCTGATTGTGGAAGTTGGGATGAAACTGGCGGGAGTGCGGGGGAGTCTGCCGAATTCTTTCAGGGAACTGAATAGCGAAGAACTGCCGGTCGACGGCCTGCTGACGGGGGACTTCCATTTCGAACCCGATCCAGATTCGCGCGGCGCGGAGCGTCTGATTCTCGACGCGGTTCCGGTCCTTTCTTCGAGTCGGCTGCCGGGTGTTGATGCTTCCCGACTCCCCTGAGTCCGGTGCTCGAATCCGCTGGTCGGAAGTCACTTTAACCTGATGTCTGAACGACGTTTGCTGCCTTGTGCTGATGCGTTGAAAGGGGGCCTGCGAGCGTTGTTGTCAGCGTGGGAATCAGGTACAATCCGGGAGAGGGGAAACCCTTGTCGTCGGTGTGTTGTAACCTCTTTTTTGCAAATGGGTTACATGTTTCGTGCGGGGTTCATTTCGGGCCCCTGAAAACGCTGCTTGCCAGCGTTGATTTTTTGAGGAGCGCAATTCTTTGTCGAACGGATCCACCCCCGCAGATTCCACTCCTCCCGATGAACCTTTTGACGGCGACGGCACCCTGATCGGAGATGGCCGCATCGAAGATCTGGACATCGGCGAAGAGATGCAGCAAAGCTATCTCACCTACGCCATGTCGGTCATTGTGAGCCGTGCTCTGCCGGATGTGCGCGATGGTTTAAAGCCTGCTCAACGACGAATTCTGGTCGCCATGAACGACCTGAATCTCGGTCCTGCATCCGGACGAATCAAGTGCGCGAAGATCTCCGGGGACACCTCGGGAAACTATCACCCGCACGGGGAAGGGGTGATCTACCCCACGCTGGTTCGACTGGCCCAGGACTGGGTCATGCGCGAAACTCTCATCGATAAACAGGGGAACTTCGGCTCCATCGCCGGACTTGGTCCGGCGGCCATGCGATATACCGAAGCCCGCCTCTCGTCAGCAGCCGCCGAGATGCTGGACGATCTTGACCGTCAGACGGTGAATTTCGTTCCGACCTATGACCAGCGAAACGAAGAACCGGTCGTTCTCCCCTCGCGGTACCCGAACCTGCTGGTGAACGGTTCTCAGGGGATCGCCGTGGGGATGGCGACCAGCATTCCCCCGCACAATCTCGCGGAAGTGGCCGAAGCGGTCAAACTCGTCATCGATAATCCCGATGCCAGCATCGAAGAGATCATGAACGTCCTCCCCGGTCCGGACTTCCCGACCGGCGGCGTCATCTGCGGACGCTATGGCATTCTGCAGGGATATCGGACAGGACGCTCGACACTCACGCTCCGCGCTAAAGTGGAGTTTGAAACCGAGAAGAACACTGAAGTGATCGTCGTCCGCGAGATCCCTTATCTCGACTCGCGCGACCGCATCAAGTCCAAGCTCGAAGAACTGATTAAAGACGACAAGATCGAGGGGATCTCCCGCGTTGTCGACTACACCGACCGCAAGACCCCCAGCTGGCAGGTCCGCCTGCACATTTACCTCAAACGGGATGCCGATCGCGAGATCGTGCTTAACCAGCTTTATAAGTATTCCCCGCTGCAGACCACGGTTTCCGTGATCCTGCTGGCACTCGTGGGGAACCGCCCGCAGACTCTGAACATCCGCCAGATGGTGGAAGAGTTCATCCGTCACCGGGAAGAAGTGATTCGCCGTCGGACCGAATTCCTGCTGCAGGAAGCCCGACGCCGCAAACACACCGTCGAAGGTCTGCTGATCGCCCAGATCGATATCGATCAGATCATCAAGACCATCCGCTCTTCACCCAGTCGAGCCGAAGCCAAAATCCGCCTGCAGCAGATCGAAGTCCCTGCTGAACTGATCGCCCGGGCACTGGGCGAGCAAGGGTTCGAGATGTTCCTGTCCGAGTACGGAACACATCCGAACTATTCGCTCTCGGTCAATCAGTCCGAAGCGATCGTCAGCATGCAGCTGGGCTCGCTGGCCAATCTCGAACGCGAAAATTTGCAGGGCGAGCATGCCAAGCTGCTCGCGGACATTGCCGGTTATCTGCACCTGCTTTCTGACATCGCTCACATCCGCGCGGAGATCCGTGGTGAGATGGATGCCCTGCAGGCGAAGTACTCTTCTCCGCGCCGGACGGAAATCAGCGATGAGGAGCTGACCGACGTCGATCGCGGCGAATTGATCACCGAAGAGCCCATGGTCGTCACGCTCTCGCAGCGTGGATACATCAAGCGAACCCCGCTCTCGATGTACCAGGCCCAGAACCGGGGGGGCAAGGGGATCAAAGGGGCCAAGGCGGATGATGAAGATCCGATCGAACATCTGTTCGTCTCCAGCACTCACAGCTGGCTGTTGTTCTTCACCAACTTCGGCAAGGTCTTCTGGCAGAAAGTCTACGATCTCCCGCTGGCCGCCCGCACAGCCAAGGGGAGGGCACTCGTCAATCTGCTGAATCTGGCAGAAGGTGAACGGGTCCAGGACTGCATCGACGTTCGTGAGTTCGACGATCAACACTTCCTGTTGATGGCAACACAGCAGGGGATCGTGAAGAAAACCGTTCTCTCTGCGTACAGCCGCCCCATGAAGGGGGGCATCATCGCCATCAAACTCGAAGAAGGGGATGAGCTGATCGATGTGGTGAAAGTTGCCGCCGGTCAGGATGTGGTCCTCAGCACCGCCATCGGGATGACGATCCGCTTCTCCGAGTCTGATGCACGCCCGATGGGCCGAAACACCCGCGGGGTGAAGGGGATTTCGCTCGGGAAGTCGGACCGGGTTGTCGGGATGGTTGTCGCGGATGAAGAGATGACTCTGCTGACCGTTTGCGAACGCGGATACGGAAAACGAACTCCGTTTGGCCGTGCCGACCTCGACGTCGTCAGCGGGGGCGAACCTGTTGATGATGCAGCAATCCCGTCGGATGATGTCGTCGCCGAAGAGGGCGCATCGGACGAGTCTGAAAGTGATGAAGCATCTCCATCGTCTGCCAGCAACATGCGATACCGTCGTCAGCGTCGCGGCGGCAAAGGTCTCCGCGACATCAAGACCACCAGCCGCAACGGTTCCGTGGTCGGCGTTCTGGCTGTTGCGGATGGCGATGACATCCTGCTGATGTCTTCGTCCGGAAAGATCCAGCGCATCCGCACCGCGGACATTAACGTCATCGGACGAAACACGCAGGGTGTCCGCGTGATGCGAATGGATGAAGACGACAAACTGGTCGGCATCGCCCGCATCCCGGCCGAAGTGGTGGACGATGCAGAAGTTGGAGCATCGGTCGAAGAGGTCTAGCGTTATCCCCTGACACTGACGCTCCACACGAGACTTGCAATGACTTCACAACTGAAGAGAGCCACACGGAATAATTTTCCGTGTGGCTCATTTCTCAACTTCACTCAATCAGCGGTTTTACAGTCATCCAGATCATCAAAATGATCCAGAGACTTTTAAGGAACCAATAGCTGCACTTGAACGAAAGTGTTGCAAGTTCAAGACGGCTACGGAAAAGCCCTTTTACTTTTTCGTCTTGTTTTTCCTTTTCCGCGCCGTGAATTCTGAATCCACCATTCAGGTGGAATGAGAATTCCAAGGTTACAACCTAACGACTGTCATAGAGCCTCCTGGTTGAGAAATCTATCAAGCCCGAAGTTGGGATTGAATAGGCTAGGATCATACACTTATTTGAAACCAAGAAGCAAATTTTTTTTGCCTTACTTATCGCCGACCCCAATTTGCTGTAATTGATATCTGTTTCGGCTGCGTCCCATGCCACTTCTAGAAGGTAACTATCCTCTGAAACCAAGCGTTCGATCGAAATCCCTTGGATCATCGAGACCGATTCGGACAGCAAATTCTGATCGCCTATCCCCGACCGGTGAGGCGCTGCCACCAGCTGGTTTTTCGGGATGACTCGGCGGTGTTCAGGAACCGCAGAAGATCCGCGTACAGCTGGTCGCACGTGTAATAGCGTTTGTCGCGGTCGTGGCTCAGGCACTTCAGGATGATCCGCTCCAGTTGCACGGGAATCTCTTTTTTGATCGCTCGTGGTGGAGTGACGTTTCCTTTTTCGATCGCTTCAATCAGCTGCGAACGGGTCTTCCCATCGAAGGCAGGTTGCAGCGTACAAAGCTCATAGAGAGTGGCTCCGAAGGCGTACAGGTCGCTCCGTTCATCCCCCATTCGCAGGAACTGTTCCGGGGCCATGTACCGCAGCGTTCCGGACAATGGTCCTCCGGATTCGGACAACAGCTTCTCCTGGGCCATCGCCAGTCCAAAATCGGTGATCCAGACTTTGCCCTGCAGGTCGATCAGCAGGTTTCCCGGTTTGATGTCCCGGTGCAGGGTTCCGCTGCGATGGGCGTAGCGGATGGCGGAAACGATCTGTGTGGCGATCTTCCCCAGCTGCAGCCAGGAGTCGTGCCGGAGCAATCGCTTGCTGCCGCTTCGTCTCTCCTGAGCTCGCTGCTGCCCCGAGGGATGATACTCCGCGACCAGATCATCCATGGAGACGATCCCATGGTCCCGGCTCCAGCGCTGGATCAGCTTGTCGAGTCCCACGCCGTGAATGAGCTGCATGGCATAGAAGTACCGTTCATCCTGTTCGCCAAAGCTGAAGACGGGAACGATATTCGGGTGCTGGAGCTGGGCGGCGGTTCTGGCTTCCCGCTGAAACTGTTCTGCCAGCATCGATTTCTTGGGAAACTTCCAGGGGAGGAGTTTCACGGCCACGCGACGATTGAGGTTGGGCTGTTCGGCTTCGAAGACAACCCCCATGCCGCCGCGGGCGATTTCCCGGATAATCCGGTATTCGCCCAGCTGTGTCACTTCGATCTGTTCGGGGATAGGTGGCTGCGCAGCTTTGAATTCCCGTTGAACTTTCCATTCTTCCATGGCGGCCACCATAGGGAGGAATTCCTTGAGTTCTTCCGAGAGTGCAGGAAACTGGGCCGCAAAGGCTTCCAGGTCCAGACGCTCTCCCGAACGCAATCGACGCAGATAGTCGGAGGCAATCTCTTCCATGTGGTCCCGACCGGACGAGTCCGATCGCTGTGGCAGGCCGCACAGCTCCGCAGAAGGGAATTCGGCAGATGGAAATTCATCAGGCATGGCAGGGAAGATGTCAGCAGTCAACTTTGAGCAGTCGGCTGTTTACAGTATCGCAGATCGGAGATTCAGGGCCAGCCTCATTCATCATAGCTGGCAGCTGAAATCTGATGACTGAAATCTTCCCCTACCGGAAATTCTCTTTGAATCCCGGCACCGCTTCAAGGATTTTGCGGAGACGTACGATGGCCCGCACGTAACGCAGACTGGCCGCCTGATCGGAAATCCCCAGTGCTCCAGCAGTTTCGCTGTTGGAGAGTTCCTCGAAGTGCCGCAATGCCAGCACTTCCCGGTCGAGTTCTCCCATCCCTTCCAAAGCGACGTTCAGCTGCTCTGCCAGTTCCTGACGGACCATTGCCTGGCTGGGGGAAGAGAATCGCCCCAGTAACTGATGGGAGAGGAGAAATGACGACGATGCAGCTCCCCAGCCTCCAGAGATCGAGCGGTCACGGCGGGCGTCCCGGGACTGCGTTCCCAAGTGGCGGCGATGAATGTCAATGAGTGTCTGATTCACCACCAGTCGCAGCCAGATGAAAAACGACTCGGGCGAATCCTGCAGAAAGTGTTCAATCCGCTTTTCTGCATCCAGATAGGCTTCCTGCAGCACATCTTCCGGATCGACCCGGCCGACAAGCCGCTGGTCCATGCGGAATTTGATGATCCGCTCGAGACGATCCCGGTAATGAGCGAACAGGCGCGCGAGGGCCTGACGATCGCCATGAATGACGTCGTTGACCAGACTTTCAAGCGGCAGTTCATCGGCAGGCTGTGTCATTACGAAAAACTTCAACTCGTGCGATGCGGCCTTCGACTTCCCGCATCATCCAGCGATGCATCTCTGGGTTCCCTTGAAAAGCTTATCCGAACCGGTGACGGATGTCTGCTCTTTCTTCGTCAGAATGCAGTCGCCGAAAACCACTTGCGAAATCGACAGGTTTCCTGACGGAGATTCGTCCGGGAGTGTGCGTTCGGGACCGGGCGTCTACAATCAGTTTCCTCAAATTCGAAGCTGGATCATGCCCGCTGCAGCAACCTCTGGTGACTCACCGAATCCCCTCATCACAGGGCCGCTGCGCAGGACCGTGTTCCTGCTGGCATTACCGGTGCTGGGGGAACAGCTGCTCAATTTTCTGGTGGGGTTCTTCGATGTCTGGCTGTCCGGGCATCTTCCGGGCGAATCCCAGACAGACGCGACCGCCGCAGTGGGGGTCGCTGCCTATTCCGGGTGGCTGGCGACACTGATTTTCTCACTTGTCGCCACCGGGACCACCGCATTGATCTCCCGGGCCTGGGGACGCGGAGACCATGCCGAAGCCAATCGAATTGCGAATCGGTCTGTCGTGCTCTCGCTGATGATGGGCCTTTTGTTTTTCGTCCTGGTCCTGCCGACGGCCGGGCTGATGGTCGAGACCATGGGGCTGGAAGGACGAGCAGCTGAGATCGGCCAACGGTTTCTCAGGCTGGATGCAATCGGCCTGGTCTTCGCCTCGGTCAGTCTGGTGATTGCTGCCGCCCTGCGGGGTTGCGGAGACATGCGGACGCCCATGTGGCTGTTTGCTGCGGTAAACGTGGTGAACGTGATCTGCTCGACGGGGCTGGTCTACGGGTGGGGACCGCTCCCGGAACTGGGAGTGGACGGCATCGTGATCGGGACGGTGATTGCACGCACATCGGGCGGGCTCCTCTTCCTGGCCTGTCTGTGGCGAGGAAAAAAGGGGCTGACCTTCGACACCCACGAACTGCGACTGGGGGGTGACATCATTCGCCGCATCCTGCGGATTGGAGCCCCGGCGGCTGCGGAAGGAATCGTGATGTGGATCGGGCATGTCATCTTCCTGCGGCTCATTGCGGGCCTCGGTCAGACTGTGTTCGCAGCTCATATCATCGGGATTCGGGTGGAAGCACTGACCTACCTGCCAGCAGTTGCCTGGGGAGCTGCCGCTGCCACGATGGTCGGGCAGTCACTGGGGGCCGGCAAACCTGACCGCGCCTACGAGGCAGGGAACGAGGCGGCACTGCAGTGCACGATCTTCGGTCTGGGAATTACGTTGTGGTTCACGCTCGGGGCCAGCGGAATCTATGAGCTCATGCATCAGGATCTTGCGGTGCGGGATGTCGGCAGTTTTCCATTTCAGGTCGTCGGCCTGTTTCAGATCCCGCTCATTCTCTCGATCGTCTATTGTTCCTCGCTGCGCGGGGCGGGCGATACCGTTTTTCCACTCGCCAGCGCGGTGATCACGACATACCTGGTCAGGCTCCCCATTGCCTACTACTGCGCGATCATGATGGACATGGGGCTGATGGGGGCGTGGATGGGGATGAACATCGACATGCTCATGCGAGGTGTCCTGGCGACCTGGTGGTTCTGGCGTCGCAGGTGGATGAAGATCAAAGTCTGATCTGCGATGCAGGCTGGGGCTCGCAGTCCATTGAAGAACTCATGGACCCGGCACTCAGATCCAGACGTGGACGTCATCACGCTGGAAGTTCCGATGATGGCTGCCGGATCGCGTTGTTGTGAATCTCAAAAACAGTTCGGCGGCCGTCGAAAATGCTGGGACGTCCCAGAGCGTCGAGCGTCAGTTTCGCTGCGACCGACGAATAGCCGCAACGGGTCTGTGCACTGAACGGTATTTCGCCGCCAGCAGTGCTGCGACGGGATCGGAAGCTCGGAAGCGGTCGCCCGAGAGCACTCCCTGCCCACCTCGGAAGATCACTTCGCCAGGGCGCTGCGAAATCCCGTGCGGCCAGAAACGGGATTGGCCCGCTTCAGCTCGCAAGCCGAAACGGGCCAATCACTGCATTTCAATTCACTGCAACCGCTTGCGGCAACATGCGTTGCAGCGCAAATTTGCGTCAGTGCCCCCACAAGGACTCGAACCTTGGACCAATTGATTAAGAGGCACCCAAAAGAAGACCGTGCAACATGCATTTCACCGCATGATTTATGCAGTCTAAGCGGTTTTTCAGATGGTTTCAATGCGGTTCGGGTGGGTTCTCGTCAGACCGCATGAATTCTGCGGTTGGAGGGTAAGTGGTGGTAGTAAAGGTGGTAGAAAGGGGTAGTGAAATTCAGAATCGGTATCGACTGTCGTCGTTCATTTGACAATCTCTGGAACGTCCCGAGGCAAACGGCGACGATGTCTAGACCAGCGTTCTGTGGGAGGGCCAAAGGTTTTACGTTCATCCAGAAACGCTTGGAGGTCTTCTTCCAGAATGCGGAGCGTTCTCACACGGCTCATTTTATTGCGAGAGACATTTACTGCGGTCAGTTCTCCAGATCGTATCCACCGCATCACCGTCTCTTAGCTCACCTGCAAGGCTGTTGCAACGTCTCCAGGCAAATAGAGCGGCTTAAGAGCAGTCGCTGCTTGAGACTTGGTTTTCTCCATAATCTTACCCCGTTCGAAACGCGATAGTGTTTCCAGATCCAGTGAATAGAGAGCCGATTGGTCAAATCAAAAAGCCCCCGGGAGCGTCGACAAACGCCACCCGGGGGACAAAATACCATTGTCGCCCACCGATCAGTAGACGTGAAAGCCGATCCTCAGCATGTCCTGCAGGAAGTCCCGCAGCATCCGCTTGGCTTCCGTCCGGTTCTTCGCGTTGTAGACCCGGAATCCGATCTCAGCACAGTTCCGGACTCGATGGTCATCGTGAGGAATCACGAATTCATGGGAGTTCCGGTCCTGAAAGAAAATCGCCACTTCCGGACAGTCCAGATAGGCCGCTGAAGCTGTCACGTAGCGGGCCGGAGTGTGCTTACTCGCTGGCTGAAGGAAGAATGCGCGGTTCTCGGCTGCCAGCACTGCATGGATTTGCTGCTGGTCTTGTTCCGGGAGTGCATCGAAGTCGGTCTTATCGATGATGCCGCCATGGAACGTTGTGAACTTGCCCAGCACTGACGCTGGCAGCGTTGGTACATCGTCGCACGGGATCCGGTTGTGAACGCTGCTCGCTACGCTGCAGCCTGCGAACGCGGGTGGGCAGGGAGACTCTGAGAATGCGATCATGGGAACGTTCCTTTATGAAAACACCCCCGGCAGCGAACCACCGGGGGCGAGTGGTTGGGACTTCTACCGCACGCAATACCCGATGCGGTCCAGATCCTCGAGAAACTCCCGCAGGATCTTCTTGGCGTGAATCCAGTCGATGGCATTGTGGACATGGAATTCGACTTCACCGGGGCTCCGGAATCGCCGGTCTTCTGCGTCGATCGTGAATGAGTGCGTCATCGGGCCGGTGCGGCTGATGCCTGCCGTCACGCCCAGGCACCTCGAAGGAACGGCAACATAGACCTCAGGAAAGCGATGGCATGCCGGTTGAAGGTAGAGCGACATCGAGCGTTCTGCCAACAGGTCCGCGAGCAGTTTCCGCTCTTCTTCGGTCATCGCGTCGTGCTCCTCCAGCATTAAGACCATGCCGCGAACGAGCAGGTCAGCCTTGGAATGGATTTCAGTCTCGAAGTTGCTCCGCTCCTGAATCTCAGGGAGTCGGTTGACGGTCGTTTCTGAAACGTGAGTGATTGCTGAAATCATGGGAATGTTCCTTTGGAAAGAATGCCCCCGATCCGGCCTGAGCGTTCACGAGGCGATGGATGCGTGAGAAGAGGGAGTCTGGAATCAACCACTCACAGAAACCAGTGGGTCACCAGTACGCCTGCAGTGCGTATCAGTGTCGGGAATGTCTTCCAGCCTATCCAGCGTGTATTGAATTCCTTTCAGACACTCCTGCAGAACATCTGCCCATTCAGTGAGTGTTAAATTTCCCTTGCCAGCATTGCACCAGCCGCAGGCGAGCACTGCGTTTTTAAGAACGCTTCCGCCTCCCCGGCTCTTCGGCATGACATGGTCCAACGTTGCTGCCTTCTTGGCGATTGCTCGACCGCAATAGGTGCATCGTGGAACTCCATACCGCGCCATGGACGCGGACACTAAAAGCTTCTTCGTTCGAACCTTCCATTCCGATTCTGTCTCGAGCCTTGTCTGAGGATGTGGACTTGGAGCAATCATGGACGAATCCTTCCAGATATCCCCGTCAATACGGGGGAATGGGAACAGGGAAAGAGTCCCCCGGCGACAACACCGTCGGCCGGGGGAACAGGCCTGAGAAATCAGCAGGGTTCAGCCAGCGATGCGGGACATCGCTTCACGAGCCCGGGCGAAGGCGGCCTCATCGCTCCTGGCGTTCTCGACCAGCAGATGTACATCATCGAATCCACTGATTCGGATCAGCCGTTCGTTGCTCTGGATGGCGTGCAGCGTGACACCGTTGGGAGCCTGCTCCCGGCCGTCCAGCCTCTTCGCAGCCTCCAGGAACCTCTGGGCGATTCTTCGGAACTGCCGGGCCAGCTCGGCGGGAGTCTCTTTCTCCGGCACCCAGCGAACGCTGTTCAGCTCGCCATTGAATTGCAGGCTGAGTTCCCCGTTCCGGCTCCGGTTGACGTGCAGTTGACCGGCCAGACCTTCAGCGGCCGTGGCAATGACTTCCGATTCAAGTTCGTTCAGGTCGACCCTTGACGCAGCTTTGGGGTACTCCAGCGGCTTGATGTGCAGCTGCCAGAACTTCACCTGTCCACCACAAGCCAGCTGCAGGCGGTTGAAGCGGATGGCTTCCATGCGAGCCGCCGCGTTCATCATCCCGCAGTCGGCTGAAGGGGGAGTGTCATACTCGCTCCGTGGCAACCAGCCTTTCGGGAGCAGGATCCGAACCACGCAGAACCCCTTGCCGGTCAGTCCCTTTCCACTTGCGACCATATGCCAATGCTCCGGAACATTGCACCGCATTACAGAACGGTTCAGTTCGATGGCAATATGCGTGGCAAGTTCTCGCTGCATGCCACTGGTGACGGCTCCGGGAATGGCGACCGGACTTGTCGGTTCGGGACCGCCCGAAACAATTACGGTCAGCTTGATGCTGTCTGGGGGTGTCAGCGTAAAGTCTGGAGATTCCGGTATTAGCGGATCTTCCACGGAAACCAACTGCGGGAGCGGGTCGGTCGAAATGGCCGGAGCTGGCGTCCGTGACGTGTCGTAGCAGGTGACATGAAACTGCTGCTCGTCAAACGGAAGCAATGTCAGCCCGCGTACCTGCAGGTCAGCTTGAATCTGATCCCGCTCTTTCTGGTGAAGCGAATACCAGTCCTGAAATCCGACAATGTTCCCCGGCTTCAGGTTGTGCAGGTCCGGGCCTTTCATCAGAACGGAATCATCGACAATTTTGGCAAGATGAACTTGTGATGCGGTCGATACCATGAGAGAATACCTTTCAGATGGCCTGCCGATCGGCGTCAGAAACTTCTCGGCAAGCTGTTGATTGATGAGCCAATCGCCAACAAAGCGGTTGGCTTTTTTTGTGCGCTGCGACGCCTGGCCTCCGGCTGTCCTCTTCAGCAAAAGAAAAAGCCGTGTTCACGGGAGGTGCAGTCCCACAAACACGGTCTTTTTGAACCAGGCGATTACCTGGAGAACAGGACTTTCCTCGAGTGCTGTCCCTGCACCGGGCGACACTCGATCCGTCAAATCGGCTTTGTGATTTGCCGAATCTACAAAAGGCGCCATGTGGCGTCAAGTGAAACACGATGGAACACAACGCCGTTTCGTGAGACACAAAGACATGGTACACCTATTCTGAGAATGCCACCGAAACGTAAAACTGACACCCCGTTCCACTCCTCGCTACGTCTCTCTGATGAAGAGGAAACGACGTTCCGTGATGCCGCGCACCTTGAAGGGTTCGACTCGATCATCCAATGGATGAAGCATTTGGCGACCATCCGCGCTCGCCGCATTCAGGAGGCGATATCGCAGGGGGCTGTCATGAGAGTGAATGGAAGAATCGTACTTGCGGACGATGTCGAGAGAGAAGATTTGGAGGCTTTTGCCAAAGCCATCTTGAAGAAAAGATGAATCACCAAAAATAGGGCCAGACATGATTCGGACACTTTTCCGCAATCTGGAATATTTCATCAAGTGTGGCTACTTCCAGGGGCCGCCGATGAAACATCTCTTTGCATTTCTCGTTCTGGTGTCGGCGTCTCAAGCTGACGAGATACTGCTACCCGTTGCAGGCGACTACGGGGCAGGTACCCCGCAGGTTCGGGAAAGTAAATTCACAGGTGACCAACTGGTGGCACTGGACATTCCCTTGCGGCTCGCCGGGAAGAGCGTCGGGGAGTATCGAGCAGTCGGGTACGCGGGGATTCTCGAATCAGGAGAACCCAGCCAGTTTGTTCTGCAGATTACGATGATCGCCAAAGAATGGGTGAACATGAAAATGCTCACCGGCACCACGTCGGTAAACGCACTGATCGACGGCCAGAGAGTGAAACTGCCTTTCCGACTGGACACCGACGTTAAGGATGGATACGTCGCTGAGACATACTTCATTCCATTGCCTGTTGCCGACTTTTCGAAATTTGCCCAGGCCGAGAAGGTCGAAATCGAACTCGGACACTTGCAGGCAACGCTGGACCGCAGAGGAATGGCCGCTGTCAAAACTCTTGGCGGTACTTTCAATCGCGGCTCTTTCCGCAACAACGTATACAAGGATGATCCAGCTTCCGCAGCTTGGCGGTTACAGGCACAGAGAAGGACCGACATTCGGAACCTTTCGCCGCAAGAAATTGCAACTGCTATCGCGTCGGCCATCTCCGCAAACTCGGCGAATTTCGAGAAGGAGAAGGCAGACGCGATAGCCGCGATCACTGCGGAGATTGAAACGGCAGAGAGCAGGGCATCGCCGTCAAAAGATCCTGCCAAACTCAAAAAGTTCAAGGCTGATCAGAAGCAAGAGATTGCAGACCTGAAGAGAACCCGTACGGAACTGACGAAAAAATTCGTTCCTTCCCAGCTGGCAGATCTTGAGCGGTTCGACATTGGAACAGCCGGACAACTGCGTTTCAAAACCATCGCAACTCAGACTGAAGAATCACAATCTCTCAACGCACTCTGGATCGACTATGGTGGCGAAAAGCATGGACTGCTGATCGGAGCAAGACAGAAGGCGACCGAACAATCCGAGCCCGTTGTGGTGGTAGGAGAAATCGAACGCTTCAGTGAGAAGCGGCCTGTGCTTCAACTCTTGTCGGATTCTGAAGTGAATGAGGCCGCCCGCGCACGCTGAGAATACGGCTTTCAGTTTCGGCGAACGTCGTTCTTAATCTCGTCGCGACGGCAACTCAGAATTGTTTCTGACACGGCAATCAATATTGTGGTCGGCATGCTGCAGGCAGCGGCCTCCAAGAATTCCCTCAGGAATGCCTCCCCGGATTCGCTGCCACTTTTTGCAGCATCAACCATCTTCGAGAAGATAGTGACATTCGCATCCATTTCACCTGCACTCCATTCTGCGGAAGCCTAACGCTGTCTTGCCTGGACAGTTGGGCGCCGCTGCACCTGGTTTCTACTAGTTCCAGCGGGAGACCTTGCCTCGCTCGATGTCAATTCCGCATTGCAGGATTGTCTCAGCAATGCGTATTACATGCGCTGACGGCGCTTCTTCAGCGGCTTCCCTGATGATCTGTCGGAGCGGTTTCAGATCGCAGTCCGGGTCGTCCTTCGCGTCCTGGAGCAGTTTTCGGAGCCGCTGCAGGTGTTCGGGTAGGAATTTGTCGTTCAGGTGAATGCCCATTGTGTAAATTTCTGGACCAGCTTGGGGCTTTCGCAGCTTGCTGAGAGACTTTCACAGACCGGGCGATTTTTACATTTTCAGGCTGACACAAATTTGTCTCGGAACATGTTGCAGGTGCAATTTGTGTCAGCCTGGAAGTTACTCGAACTTCACCTTCCCGTTGCACGCCACCAGCAGGTGATCGTCGACGATTTCGAATTCAGCCGCTCCGAATGTGGTGGCTGCGGTACTCAGCGGGTCGATCAGTTGCCGTTGCCAGAGGACGTTGCCTGTCGACACGTCCATGGCGGTCATGTGCATTCGCAGGCCGTCCGTGAGTGAGGGGAGGTCTCCGGAGATGTACAGCCTCCCGTCGTGCTCGCGAGCTTCGTAGATGTAGTTCGATCCCCATTCGCCCACGCTGGAGAAGGGAGTCGCCCAGGCCACGCCGGAACTGGTGTATTTGACCGCGTGCCAGACTCCGCTGATTTCTGCGAACTGGTAGACCGCCGACGTTCCCGCCACGATCAGATGATGGACACTCCAGTATGTCGTCGATGGGTCAACGTAGCTCCAGGTAATATTCAGGTTATTGTCGAGCAGAAACAGCTTTCTTTGAGCGGGCATTCTTGTGGCGAGCGTTGTCCCGTTCGAATCGATCGTGTCCGCCCGGTAGAGTCCGGGAGAGCCGCTGCTTGCTGTGCCAGTGGCCACCGTCGAGAGTGCCCGCACTGCTCGCGTCGTGGCCGGACCGTTGGCGGCAATTTCAATCGAGACGTAGCCGAATTGAGAGTCGCCAGTCCCGTTACTGGCTCCCAGCTTCAGGAACGCAACTTCCCCCGACCCGTGCCTCACGAACGGAATGCCCAGCCACGGGAGCGGGTAATAGCAGAATCGTCCCGTGAGAAGGGTTCCGGCAGAATTGTGACATCGAATAGAGCAGGATCTCTGTACGTCCGTGACATTCGCATAGGTGCTCATGGACCCCCAGCTGGCGTAGGTGCATCCTCCGTAGGAGTTGCCCGAAATCGATCTTCTGGAGGTGAGGACGCCGTCAGCAACGATGCCATTGATTCGGCTACCACCGGGAGATTCTGAGTTTGTCGCATAATTGATATACTGCGTCTTGTCACACTCCCCGTCGCTGACCTTGAACCGGCAGAGATACAGGTCTCGCGTAGAACCCGCTGGAAGAACCGCAGGATAGGCCAGCGTCGATTGCCCCATCGGCAAGGCCCAGATGTATCGATTGCCGGTTGAAACGTCTTTACTGAGACACCAGTGGCGATACTCCAACTGTCGGGGTGATGTGGTCGGAGTTGTTGAATCCGACTCCAGATCGAACGAACCGCCGTTGTCGGTGTAAGTGGAAAACTGCGTGACCGGATCTGTTGATGAAATCCACCCGCCGCAGTCAGCACACCAGTCGTCGGCCCCGGTGAGGACTGCCCGGGAAGGCTGAAGATGGGAGTGTTCCAGGGCAGGGTATCCCGTTTTACGGGCATGCCAGACCAGACCGCCGTCCAGCGTCAGCTTGAACAGCGTGGCGACCGGCTTTGGCTGATGTATGCGTGGGCAGCAGCTGCACATCAGGAATCGTACCCCTTCCAGTTGGCTGAAGAAGCTTTCCACATCCGGAACACTCCACCGCCGGTCAGGTCGTCGGAGATATCATCACCGTCCGGAAATTCGATGGTCTGGCCTTTCAGGTCACCTTGAAAAATGACGTGCAGTGCGACCGCAGGCCATGGACCGCCGACTACCTTCACGTTGCCTTCGCCGATCTTGGAATGACCCTCGTAGGCAGTCTGAACGGCCTCCTTGTCATCATTCCACTGAATCTCGATGTCTTCCGTGGTCCCGTCGATCGTGTACGGAAGCGTGACACTTCCCCCGGAGACCGGTCCGAAACAGTTCAAACAGTCGACTTCGGAGCAGGGACCGGATGGCTTTCCGCCGGGTGGGTATGTTTGCTTGCGTGGCTGGTGCAGGATGCGCTTGGTCCGCGCGTACCGACGGACGGTCTTGGCTGTCTTTCTGGCTGCTCGCAGTGTCAATCCAGGCATGGAACCGTTCTCCTAAGATCCGGACAGATCCGGCAACGCCGAACTGAACGACTCCTCTTCATAGATTTCCGTTTCTTTGAAAACCGCCGTGGTGTGGGTCGGGTTCTCGATCAGGTAACCATCCTCGTCCAGCATCTGGGGGTCGGAAACAAAGTCCCGCAGTGCATCGTCGTATTCCAGTTCGTTCCCTTCCTCATCCTTCAGCGGGAGCTTGATCTTGCGTTTGATCTTGTCCCCGCCGCCGATGTCGACCATCTCATTCAGGCCGTTCTCGATACGCTTGTCCTTCCAGCCTTCCATATCCACCAGCAGCTTGAAACTGACCGTGATGAATTCCACGCCGTTCTCGGTCTGGATGTCCGATTCGTCTCCCGGTTCAAACAGCAGCGTTCCGGCTGGATACGAACGACCACGGATTTCAAAGGTGTCAGAGTTCGTCTTGTCCGCCAGAGAGTCCATCCATCCCGGGGACGCGGCCACGTTTATCTGAACGTTCCAGACCGGGCAGGACTTCGGACGGACGACGGGATCCAGGAACGCATCACCGGCCGCGTTCAGGATGGCGTTTCCATCGCGGTCCTCGAAACAGGGGATTTCCGCCCGGTCGTAGCTCTTGGTGACCTTGGGCCGTCGTTCCAGCGGGTTCGGAGTCGATTCCCGTTCCGCAGCGTCTTCATCCTTCTCGCTGAAGACCATTTTGTATTCGCAGGTGATGTGCCACTGACGCAGGCTGTTCCCGTTCCAGCGTTGGTACTTCAAGCCGGTCGCCCGGAAGAACGGATTGATGGGATGGCCTGCGCCGCGATAGGGCAGGGCTCCGCTCGCCTGCAGTCCCCCCACGAACGACAGCGGGTGATCGTTCTTATTGTTGACCGTGACAATCCAGCCTTCAGTGCAGGTGTCTTCACCTCCACTCTGATCACCGGGGTTACGTTTGCATGATTCGACGGACATCAGTAATCCAGTTCTTCTGTAGTGTCATCACCGGTGTTCGCGGCAATCTGCCGGAGCAGACCGGTTTGGCTTTCCGTCGCTTTCAGTTGCTTCTTCAGGTACTGGTCCCGCGCGTTCGCTTGAGCCGCACCGGATGACTGAATCAGCTTGTAGGCTTCCACCGTATTCACGCGGGCTGCGACCGGTCCCGATGCCTTGGATTCGCCCTTGTCCTTGCCGGACTGAATGTCGGGCAGCGCTTCGACCGCTTTGGATGCGGGCGCCTGCACTCCTTCCCGTGTTTTCTGCTGCTGGTCCAGATGGTCCTGCAGGCTTTGACCGGCAGCGTTCCCCAGGCGGGCGAAGTCCTGATTCAGCTGGCGTTCCAGAGGCCCCATCTCACGTTTGGGGATCTGCGGAAGCGACTGAATGGCGTTCACGAACCCCTCTGTCAGCGGCTTCCATGTCAGTTGCAGCGACTTCGTCCCGCCACTGGAGATGAATTCCCAGATGGATGAAAAGATGGACCGGATGTTCTCCCCCAGGTTGATCAGCATCGTGAGGGACAGATCCAGAGCCGTTCGCCAGATGTTCCCCCAGTTGTCACCGAACCAGGTCAGCATTTCCGGCAACGTCGACGCAAAGAAATGCACCATCTCCGCCCCGAACGTCACCACTCCCAGCTGAGCACCGACAAACGCCATTTCTGCAATGGTCTGCCAATTGGCGATCGCCCATCCGGCGATGTCGAACGCGGTCAAAAGGGAATCGCTGATGAATCCGAAAACCTGTCCGGCAATGGGAACCAGCATCGTGAAACCATCAGCCACCTGCGTAATCGCCGGAGCAAGCAAGATCGCGGCCTGCTGGGCCACCCCCATGACCGCTCCTTTCATCCGGTCAATCGCGTCGTTGGCTTCCGCCACTTTCTGCGAGTCCACGTTGCTGAACGTCATTCCGAGCTTGTCGGCTTCGTCCATCATGGCCTGGATCCCGGCAGCCCCACCGGAGAGCATCGGCAACATCTCCTGTCCGGACTTCCCGAAAATCTTGATCGCTGCAGCGGCCCGGTCCGACGCACTCGGCAGCTGGGAGATTTTCTCGGCCAGTTGGATGAACGTCTGGGACGGGTCCTGCGCGGCCAGTTCATTTGCGGAGAGTCCGAACTGATCCAGAACACCCTTGGCACTTCCGATCCCCTGCCGGGCCGCTCCGACGTTGGCCAGCATCTTCTGCATGCCTTTGGTCAGCCCTTCTGCAGAGCTTCCCCCGAGTGAGGCTGCATGCTGCAGGCCGATCAACTGTTCTGTCGTGGTCCCGATCGTATCGGCCAGCTCGCCCGTCTCATCGACAGACTGCATGGCTGAGAGTGTCAGATCCTTGAACGCGCTGATTCCGGAGACAGCCGCGAACCCGGCCACGATCCCCGTGGCAATCCCCGCCATTGATTTGATCGTCGACTGGCCGAATCCTGCCAGTTCCGAGCGAGCCGCATTGAGCCCGCTGGAAAAGGGAACTCTGTTCAGTCCCAGGTTCACAACCATATCACCGATGGTCATGGCTGCTCCTTCCGTGTGACAGACAACGGCGCGGGGCGATGTTCGGAGATGAACACCGGTTTCCGATGGAAGATGAACGGACGACCGTCAGGCTGCAAAGCGAACCGCTTCACGAACCCCGATTCCGTGTCGCACTCCAGGCACTTCGGAACGACCGTTCCGGTGGCATCCTTCACGATGACCGGCTGGCCGATGCGTGTGGTGTTCTCCAGGGTGTAAATCACGTCATCACCTCAAGTCCGCGCCCGAGCCAGCAGCACTGCCGATTCCATGTTCGCCCGCATCGCTTCCGCTTCCATGAGTTCATCCGGTTCCGCTTCCGGCGGGTCGTCCAACCACGAACAGAACGTCTGCGGTGTGATCTCCTGCAGGACTTCCGGTTTTTCACCAGCCAGTCCCCCCAGATATCTCACGACCACCGCCATGAACGCGGCCACTGGTCCATCCCAGCGATCCGGACCGATCGGACAGGTGAACGCATCGAACGCCTGCCACTTCCGGAACGTCTCCTCATCGATGGAATCCAGCATCCCATCGACATCCGCAGTCCTCCCGACCCCCGCTGCCAGCTTCATGGCAAACAACGCGCGGGGATCGGCAGTCAGTTTTTTGCGAGAGATTCCAGATCGGTCTCGCTGATGCGATTGGTTTCCGTGGCCGCAGCCGCGATGAATTCGACGATGACGCCGTCCTGCTCCCCGAGTCCTTCCAGATCGTTCTCTGTCAGCAGCCGCGTCGCTGTTTCATCACAAAACGTCTCGATGACCAGGCGTTGCCGGACTTCCCGCTGACGGGTCGCCAGAGGCTTTCCCGCTTTGGTTGCGAACTGGCTTTCAAACTGGCCGCGCTCCTTGGCCGTCATCCGCATGACGTGAAACGTCTGTCCGGCAAACCCTTCCGGGAAGTCCTCCGGGAACTTGTAGTCCCGAACGACCCGGGGAGATTTTTTCAGGAGCAGGTCTCGTGAAATGGCCATCAGTGAAAATCCTCATTGTTGGTCGTTGGAAAGTGAGCAGGAATACCGGATCAGCTGGCCGGTTGCTCGGCTTTCGCCTTCTTGCGTCGCAATGCCGGGATGTCGTACCCCATCCCTTTGGCGAGCTTGTCCGCCGCCGCGATCGCCTTATCCAGCTTCGTCTCGCTGATGCCGGACGCTTCCCGGCACTCTTCATCGCCGGGGACAGCGGCCCCCAGACGCACCAGCTTCCAGGCTTCCGGGGCGTCGATTTCCGTTCCGGCCGGAACTTTTCTGGTCTTGGACACCCGATAGGGCTTTCCTGCTTCAATGCAGGCCGCATGGACAGCAGCGTCATACTCCGGGTTATCACCGTCGTGGTCACGAATGAGAACAGCTTTCATGGGGAATCAACCTGTGTGTGAGAATGAATGGATCAGAGAACCGGGAACGAACCGTGAGGATTACTCTTCTTCCTCAGCATCCGGGTACGTCGCCAGTCCAGTCAGCTGCATGGAACCGCTCGCCTTGAGCATTTCCCCGACACCGGCTGCCGGACTGAGTTTCTTCAGGATGGCCGAATAGCTCATTGGGGTTCCGACCGGGTACAGGTTCTGCCAGTCGGCCACCTGCGGGGTCGCCTTGAAGGCCATCAGCGTCTGATGCACTTCCAGAACAGGGTCCCAATAGATTTCGAAATCGACCGTACCCGGTTCCACCCAGCCGGTCACATCATGGGCGATTTCGTTCCCCACCTGATCGAGGGTTGGAGTTTCGGTGTCCTGCACTTCATCTTCCGGACCGCCCAGACTGATCAGCTGCGCCACGGGGACGTAAACGCTGGCGATTTTGACCTTCAGGGTGGTCCCCTTGGATGTCACTTTTCCCATTTCATGCACTCCTGCTATGGATTCTCAATGTGATTTGATAGACGTGGCGTCCCTTGGTCTCACCGTTCAGAGGCTGTTCGTATCCGGCCTTGACCCCTTCCAGATAGATGGCATCCACCTGCCGATCCCCCATCACTCCGGTGAAGTTGTCCCCTTCCTCCGGGAACAACGTGTCCAGAATGTCCTTGCCTGCTGCTTTGGCGCGGCCAATGGTCTCTGCCTTCACGTCCAGGTCGATTTCCTCATCCACCAGGTCCCGGTGTGTCGGATCGTTCGCATCGACGGTGTTGGCATAGTCCCCATCAATCAGGCTGATCAGGAAGTATTCGCGACTGTTGGGAGGGGCATCATCAATAAACACCGGATCCGTTCCGCTCCCGGTGAGCGAGTGAACGGGAGCATTGGCGAGCAGCCATGTGCGGAGTCCGGTTTCGATCATTTCTTGAGCTTGGCCAGTCCTTTTTCCGTGGTCTCGGCAATCTTGGCGACAACCGCTGCCCGGGATTTCATGGCCGTCTCAAACGTGATTCGGCGGGTAATCTTGATCTGACCCGTACTGCGCCCTGTCTTCTTTTGCGTCCGTTCCGTTGTCCCGGCCATGACCGCGAAACCATGCTTCGCCATCTGGTCCCGTTTCTTCCCCACGTTCACGCCCCACTTGCCCACATCCAGTCCTGCCTTGTTGTTCCGGTCCTTCTTCAGCGAGATTCCGACGGCCTTTTTGACCTTCTTGGATTCACCCACGGGAACGGCTTTCCGCAGATCCTTGGCCCCGACCCGCAGACCTGCACGGACGGAATTGCGGCTGATCCTGCGAGCGTCTTTATCCGCCAGCTTCTTCAGTCGCTTGTCGAGTTCCATCCGGCCCCCCAGAGCCATGTTGGAATTGAATCGAACGGCAGCCATCAGATCTCCGATCCCTGAATCTCGAGGTAGTGCGGGACATCCTGCGTGGTCTTGATGGATGTGATGTTCAGGCAGACTTCCCGCCCGTGGTCCGTGAATGACATCCGGTCCTGTTGCGTGAGGCTGCGAGTCAGTTCATCGCCGCGGCAAAGCACGCGCCAACCAGCGGACGGCTGTTGCTGGTTTTGTGAATATCCTTCCGTGGATGTCTCCTGACGACAGTCACCGCGCCGATCCCCCAGTGAAGACCAGTTTGCAGGATCCGATTCATTGACCTGCCCCCCTTCGTCACGATTTGGATTCAGCCTGATCCGATTGAACGTGACCAGTTTTGTGAGCCGCGGGTTATTGGCCATGAATTAGATCCAGCGGAGTAGGTTCAATTGTTGTTCAAAAAATGGATCGCCAGCCGGGGCACTCCCTGCCTGAAGGCGGTTCTCAAACCAGTACCCCATCAAGTAGAACACCAGTCGCTGAGCAGAAGGTGGCCACGGCGAATTGGCAGCGTGCCCACACATCAACCGGATTCGAATTGCATTGATTGCTCCGATTTGAGTCGCTGGCCATGTCTTCCCTGGTGCTGGCAGCAACCTCCCCGGCTGACTGTCTCCATCGAACTGGTAATCCTCTGTGGTGAGCGTGACTGTCGCACCGTTTCGATCGAGATAGGTGAATTCCAGGATCTCCCGCACCGGCGGACGGGGAATCTGAATTTCGTCTCTTCCGCTGGGAAAGGCATCCAATCTGAATACCGCTTCAGCTTCCTGGAGCTGAATCGAGCAGGCATTTTGAATCAGATCAACAGCCGATCCGTACAACTGACCAGCAACCTGTCTCGATTCCACATCTCCTTGATCAACGCCGAGATACCGAGCAGCTTCGAGCCAAGGAAAATGGCCGTCTTCTTCATAGGAAGGAGGCGGTGAAACAAGAATGAGATCATTTGTTGTAGGCATGCGATGTTCTCACTCAGAAAATCAGGCAGTGCCTTCAGCGGTCCCGACCAGCTTCACCAGTTCTTTGACGCTGGCGCTCATGGATGTGGGAATCGAGCGGGCGTTGTACTGGATCGCAAACACCCCATCGATCACCGCATTCGCAGTCCCACGAACGACGGTCGGACGTACCCAGTTCTTGGACGGCTGCCAGATGTCGATGACCAGAAGTTTGTTCCCGTCAGCATCAGCCAGAGCAGACGTGGCGGAATCCGCGATATCGGTATAGTCGTCGGTAGCCGCATCATCTGAGGACTGCTGAGCCTTCAGGCTGGTCACCTGCGTGGATGTCAGGGCCCCGACAGCTGCCACGAACATGATGCCCCGGAACCCCTCCATAGAGAGTCCGGTTCCGTTCTGGGAGGTCGTACCAGCAACAACGCCGTTGAGCACGCGAGTGATTTTGATTTGTTCGGAGAGAATCATGGGGTTTCCTTTGTCGGTTGATCAGCCGGGGACGACTTCGCCCCAGCGGTTTTCTTGCGGCCTTTGGGTTTTGAATCGGGAGCTTGTGTAGCTGGTTCTGCAGGAGCCTCCGGTGTCGGTGCCTGCGTCTCCGGCGTTGGTGCATCGGCAGGAACCGGAGCGTCAACAGGCGGGTTCGCGGGCTGTTCTGCAGGAGCCTCCGGAGAAGGAGCAGGAGTCAGGACCGGAGCAGACATAATGACAGCAATAACGACAGCCTGCCCCGCCTCAGCCATCCGCAAAGCCTCATCAGAATCGACCTCGATTTCCTCGCCGGGAGACTGGCTAAAGCCTTGACCGGCGCGAGCCACGAGCAGCTTGATTCTGGTGGTAGACATTCTGATGACCCGATGACTGAAGTTGATGGGGCAGGGCTGCCAGATTGAGGGAAGGTGCTGTAACCACCTTCCCCGCTTGTTACGAGTGCTGCTGCAGGTACTTGACCGGATGCGTTCCCGCATCGACCAGATCCCCGTCAAACCGCAGGAACGCCACGAATCCGTCCGCGTTCTGCAAGGCATATTTTTCGACCATGCGTCGAATCATGATGCTGCGGACGCGACGGATCTTGTATTTGCCAAACGCACCAGCCAGCACGGTTTTCTTGTTGGCCGTGATGGCATCGTCCATGTGCGGATTGCTGAAGATCGGTTTCCCGTCGAACGTGTCGGGAGTCCCCTCCGCCAGCGATCGCTGCCAGAGATACACACCGTCCGTCGATTTCAGTTTCTTCAGAGTCACCCAGACCGTGTCGGCTGCCATGATCCCGAACGATGGATCAGCGCGATACGCGGCATCCACACTCCAGATCAGATCCAGGACTTCATCGCCGGTGATTGCCGTGGCGGAAGCCGTGGTTTTTCCGAGAGTCGCCCGGTTGACGATTCCCCAGGGCTCATTCGAACCCTTACCGGTGGTGCAGCGTTTGTTGATCAGCCGACCGAGCCGGACGCCGAACATCTCGCCCACCTTCGAGGGCATGTCAAATCCCGTATCATCCAGCAGCGCCTGCGGAATGACGATGGCTTTTGAGGACCCGGTGTACGCCCCAAAAACCACGCCGCCGATCGAGGGGTCGCCCTCCGTAGATTCCTGATCATCCGTGATAATCTCGCCCTCATTGGCGGTGTCATTGATCGTCGGATAGGGCAGGTCCACGCCAGTGTCCGTATCCAGCAGGTCACACGCCTGGATCATCGGGCCGCTATGGAGCATCGCCATTTCCAGAGACCCGACCAATCCCGGCCGGGTGAGCATCCCCCCCCGGCTGGGAACCGTGGTGGTCAGTGAGTTGAAATAGTTCGCTCTGGCCACATTCCAATTGGAAGTCAGGTTCAGTTCCAGATTCTGTTTCCGGACGTTCAGGCCGACCGCCTGAGCAGCGTCCATCTGGCGTTCTGACGGCTCTTCGCCCATCTGATAGAGTGCCCATGCCTGGAAGGCGAGAGCCTGCTGCTCATCATCGTATTCCGCGTCACCTCGCCCGTGCCGAATGTCATCTCCGGCAGCCGAGCCCCGTCCGGCAATCCGCCGGTCGTTGGGTTCGTTCAGTTCACGTCCCAGATTCGCCAGCTGTTCCTGCCGTTCGATCCGGGATTTCAGTTCCAGGTCGTCCTTGTTGATGGCCGCGAGCGTGGTTTCTTCTTCCTGCGTCAGCGCCCGGTCCTCAGTCTCCGCCTGATTCACGATTTCCTTGAACCGTGCTTCCAGACTTCCCCGGCGTTCCCGCAATTCTTTGATGGATGGCATTTACTGATTCCTTGTTGATGCTCCCCGAACTTGCTTCAGTTTCCATCCTGCGCGATATCGCGCGGATGCTGTCAAACGCTTTTTTGAAAACCTGCAAGAATCCCCTCTGACGTTCCTGCATGTCGGGAGGTGCCGCGCGGTTACCGTCAAACGGTTTTCCAGAAAAATTCCGTTATCAATGAAAAAACCCCGCGATGCACAAGCACGCGGGGTCGCAGCTGCGGGGAGGTAGCAGCCACTATTTCCCGATTCTCTGTCCCACCACCTTCCAGGCCGCGATCTGTGCGCGGTGATCGACCTTCGAAGTGATGATGGAATCGCTCTGGCAGCGGCAACCGTCCTCCGCATGCGCTGCTTTTAGGTCGTCCATCGGGATTTCCAGAACGTTTGAGAACAGTTCCAGGGCAGCCTCCGTCTGGCAGTCTGCCTTCCCGGCCAGAATTTCCGGGATTCGGACCCCTTCCGCGCCGGTTCCCTGTGCAGACTGCATCAACTTGGCCACCAGATGGCCGCGTGTCCGGCAATCCATCGTGTCCCGGTCGATCGAGTCAATCCGGGCATTGAGTTTCGCGGCCAGCGTGGCACATCTCCGCAGTCCATCCGGCACTGTCTCGAGGGAATACAGCTTCGGAGAAAGTGAATTCACAATCGCCTGCTTATTGCTGGAGACTTCCGTGGCCAGTCCCAGTGAAACCGCCTTTTCTGCGTCGATCCAGGTCTCTTTGGCCATGAGGTCCAGGAATTCCCCCTTGGTTTTGCCGGAGCGGGAAGCGTAAACCTCCGCCAGAGTGTCCGTGAGGGAGTCCAGCAGGTCGGCGGAGTGTCGCAGGTCTCCAGCCTCACCCACGGCCACCGTCCAGGGGTTATGGATCATCAGGTAAGAGCCGGCGGCCATGCTGATCGTGTCACCCGCCATCGCAATGATGGATGCGATACTGGCAGCAACGCCGTCAATGTGCATGTGGATGGATGCCGGGTGATCTTTCAGAAGGTTGTACATCGTCAACCCTTCGAAAACCTCGCCCCCGTAGGAGTTCATCCGCACGGAAATCTTCGGCGCATCGTTGCCGATCGCTTTCAGTTCACCGGCCAGCCATTTGGCCCCCATCATCCCGGCCCAACTGGGTCCGATGTCGTCCAGGATGTGCAGTTCCGGTGGTTCCTTGGCTGCGTTAGTCGCGTTTTTCGTTGAGGACATGGCTTTCAATTCTCCTTAAAAGGTTGAGCATTTCGTTGCTGGATGCGGAAGCGCTTCCCAGCGGCATCCAGTTCGCGGGAACGTACCGAACATCCCCTTCCGGACCGATCGTTTCCCGGCCTTCAGACCGCAACACATCGTTGACGGTGTTTACGCCGATTTCGCAGAAGACGCGATTCGCTGAGGCCCGCTCATTGAGTGTTGGCAGGAGCATTTTCGAGCGATCGAACCGGATGACATGTGATTCCTCCTCCTGCTGTTCTTCTGTCAGCAGTTTGGCCTCACACTCCTCTTCCCAAGTCCCCAGCCACGGGTCGTAACTTTCATCCAGCGCGCTCCGGTTCTCCGCTTCGATGCTGTTATACGCCTGGCGGGAGTTGTCTCCGAGCTTGTGCGGGGGAACGCCGACGATGTTCGCAATCTCGATGATCTCGAATCGCTTCGTTTCCAGAAACTGCGCCTCATCCGGACTGAAGGACATCTTCGTGAACGTGGCCCCACCAGAGACTAGAGCCACCTTGTGGGAATTTGCCATGCCTGATGTCGTCTTCTTCCAGTAGTCAAGTAAGTTCTTTTGCGCATTCGGTTGGATGGTCTTGGGAACCATCAGCACACCGGAAATATTCGCCCCCTGTCCGAAGAAGTGAGACCCAAACTGGCGGACGGCAATCCCCATCCCGATCGCCTCCCGCATGACGTCGAGTACCGGGATACCGATCAGGCCATCCATGCACAGATTGCGGATGTGCAGAATGTCCGATTCCAGAAATGTCATCATTTCGCCATCGACGACTGTGCTGTAATGGACTTCGGGGATGTTCGTATCTGACGGAATCCACTTGATGGGGAATGTGCAAACCGGATCGAGAATCGTCAGATCCAGGGGGTTGCCTCGACCATCTCGCTGGATGAACGCGTATCCATTCCCGTGCATCTGGGCGTGGAGCGTCATCGCCCGGCGGAATGTCTTGGACGTGATGAACCGATTCGGCTTCCGCTTGAGCAACCGATACGCGGGATGGTCCTTCGCTTTGGGCATCCCGCCATCTTCTTCCAGCTGATGCACAATCAACGGCAGCTTGGCCACCGTGTCGGCGATCAGTTTCACCCCCCGGAAGAATGCCGGGTATCCAAGGGAAGTCCGGCTGTTGACCCGGACTCCGGACATTGCTTCCCGACCGCCTAGTCCGTCCATGAATTCGACACTGGGACTGCTCCACGTTCCCGGGTTCATGTCTACTGCGTTCTGAATTCCCGGCGCGATGAGTCCGCTGCCAATCCGTTCTGCAAATTCAGTATGGTTCATAGATAGATTTCCCCTTCCCCGGGATTGTCATAGGCGGATTCCTGATATCCACCCGATGTGTGCAGGCCGACGGCCATGATCAGAGCGACCGGACCATCCACTTTCCGAAAGTCATGCGGACCGGGCTTCATGGGACGTTTGTTCCCGCTGGCGTCGTGCTTGAACTGGAGATTGCCGATCTGCCAGTCCATGACCGGATGACCTTGATGGTGCAGCTTCCCGGAGATGAGCAGCCGTTCGAATTCGCCGGTCGGCTCCACGAAATGCTTCATCGTCTGCGGGAACAGGTGCCGGGGAATGCCTCCCTCTTCTTCCAGTTGCTGCGTCAGCTGTTCTGCGTTGTACGGGTCGTAAGCGACACCCTGAAACTCGAATTTGTGGACTAGTCCCTCATCGATCAGGTTCCCGGCTGCGTCATACAGGCCGCAGACGAATCTCTTGATGAACGTATAGTCGCAGACCTCGCCGGGAGTCAGGAACAGGTAGCCTTCCTCCCCTTCGCGTAGCGACTGCACCAAAGTGATGCGCATTCGCCAATCGTGAAGTCACTTTGCGACAGTGCGAGCCTCGCCCGCTGAATCAGCGATTCCTCAGACTCTTCGGCGTTCTCGACAATCGTGATTACTGGCTTCATCGCTCAACCAACTGAGCGCGGAGCCATTCCCGAAAGGTTCGTCGTCGCTCCTGGTACTGCCCCAGTGCGAGCTGCATGGTCTCTGGATTGACCGACATCATCTGCGAGCGAAGGTCGACTAGTTCAGAATGTTTCTCCGCCTGCTCCGACTGGATCGGGGTCTCCGGTGTCACCCTCGTAATTGCGTGCTGCTCTCCAGCGTTCTTTTTCGTACTCTGGGAGTCCGCCTGTGGGAATAGCTCGGAGGTTGTAGAGGTAGCCATGGTACTTGCCTTGCTTTTGTGCCCTGATCCATTGGTCAAGAATGCTTCGGTAGAGGTCGCGACCCATCGCGATATCGTCTGCGTCCGCCTGAATGACATTGATGTCGTAGTCGCCGGAGTCTTCAATAAAGATCCAGTAGAACACCGGGTCTTCGTGCCCGTTCGCGATCGCTGCGTCGACGTACATGGCAGCCTGCATGTGAGCTGGATGATCGGATTCTGCCTGATGCCACTCGCCGTGAGCCCGCAAGCAATCTGCGGCAAGAAAAAGAATGCGACGACCTTCGTCGAAAAGCCAGCACAGCTCTAATTCGTCAGAAATTGCCCCATGCAATGCTCCAGTATGGACGAAGAGTTAGAGGAAACAGGGGTCGATTCTATCCAATCTTGGCGACGACCGCCCGTGCTGCGTCAAGGTCCTTCTCCGCGTAGATCTCCGATGTCACTGCTGACGAATGCCCCAGAGTCACCCTGGCGGCTTCAATCCCGAATTCCCGCCGGGCTCGAGTGGCGAAATTATGCCGCAGCTGATTAGGGCTCCAGCAGTGTTCCGCTCGCCATGCGACGGCCTCTTTTTGGAGTTTCTTCTTCAGGCTGATCTTCTGCTTCTCGTTCAATTCTTTTTGGTTTTTCAGGTACCTGTCGATTCGCCGGAGATGGTCAGGCATGCCGAAAGCAACTTCGCAGCCGCGAGTGATTGCCCGGTGATAGCTGAATGAGGTGTAGCACGCTCCGGCTCTCCCTCTTTGAACACTTCGCGGAGAGAATAGGTATTCTTGTAGATCGCCCTTCAGAAACTCTCGCAGAATCTTCTGGCCTGCCGGACCAATTGCCACGACTCGCCCTTTGCCGTGGTGTTGGGTTTTGTGGGTCTGCGGTCGGTATTCCCAGATTTCACCGCTGACGTTCAGGTCGCAGCCCCGCATTCGGCGAACTTCCCCGGGCCTCATTCCGGTGACCATCTGAAGCTGGATCATTCCCCAGACTGGCCGGCTGACCGTCTTTTCGATCGCCAAGACTCGGGCCTCTGGAACCGGGACAACAGGTTCGGACTCGACTGCATCTGTTCGCCCAGCCAGCAATCCGTCCAGGGTTCCAAGTGCGAGGTAGACCTCGACTGCAACCAGCTCTTCAGCTACCGCCCACTTGAACATTCGCCGAATGCGACCGATATGCTGGTTGATTGAGGAGCGGACATATCCTGAGTCGATCATGGATTGCCGAACCGCTCTCAGGGCTTTGGGGGAAAACTCTCTGGCCGGAGAGGACTTGTAGAGTTTGACCACATGCCGCATGGCGATCTTCACCGCGTTGACTTCGCTGGTCATCTCCCCGCCCTTTCGATAGTGCTGCTTGCATCTCTGCAGATACAGCAGCACCAGATGACGCACAGAGAGACCTGAGGCCACCTGCGTTTTGGGGGATTGCTGCCACTCAAGAATGAGCTTCGAATACTTTTCGTAGCTCTCGGGGGAACCGTGTTGCCCCAGCCAGTGGTCTTTGCCATCGATTCGGACGCGAGCCTGTCCGGATGGCTTGTGGAAACCGTAACTTGGGACTACTGATCTCGGCATTTGCCAACTCCGTTCACTGCGTTTGTGGTAAACGCGGGTAAAACGATGTTGCACTGCCTTGAATGCAGGTAGCCGCAAGTTACGGCTCAACAACGACTTTCGTCAGTGCCCCCACAAGGACTCGAACCTTGGACCAATTGATTAAGAGTCAATTGCTCTACCAACTGAGCTATAGGGGCTGCCGATCTGACCAGCGAGGGTCGGATTGGGAACGAGACATTGTAGCTACCCGATTCACAGACACAACCCTGCAGCCGCGCGGATTCTTCGAGGCCCCGCAGAATCGGTATTGGCGGGATAAATTGCCGTCCGGACAGCGTTTGGCTTACACTCGGTATCGCCTCGCTGAGTTGGGGGTTTCGTCAGTCATATCTGCCATGTGAATCGTTTCGAATCCGGAGTTTCCGATGCCGCTGCATGCCCTGCCTGTGTCTCGACGAGCCTTTCTTGCCCGCACGGCTGCAGCCCTGGCGGGGCTCGCGGTTGTCCGGTCAGGGTTTGGAGAAGTCGACCGGGAGCGGTATCGTCTCGCGATGCTTTCCGACACACATATTGATGCGAATCCGGACTATGTTCATCGGGATGTGAATGTCGCTGCCAATCTTCGGCAGGTGGTCGGTGAAGTACTCGAATTGCAGCATCGGCCGCAGGGGGTGCTGGTGAATGGCGACTGTGCTTTCAGTCGAGGTCTGCCCGGGGACTACGCTGTGTTTCAGGAGTGTGTGAAGCCGCTGGGAGAGGGAGGCATTCCGCTGCACATCACGATGGGGAATCATGATGCACGCGAAACTCTTTATGACGCGATCAACGGACAGCGTCCCGGGGCTCAGACGGTGGAATCGCGCCACATCAGCGTCATTGAAACTCCTGTCGCCAATCTGTTTCTGCTGGACACGCTGACAAAGACAAACGTCGTGACCGGGATGGTCGGCCAGGCGCAGCTGGAATGGCTGACGCGGTCGCTGGATGCCCGACCTGATAAGCCGGCCGTTCTGATCGCCCATCACGCACCGCAGTTTACTGCGCCTGAGGAAGGAAAGATCTGGTCCGGGATTGAGGATACGCAGGAGTTCTTTTCCGCGCTGGCGACCCGCAAGCAGGTAAAAGCTTTCATCTTTGGGCACACGCACGCATGGGGAACTGCTCAGCACGAGGGGATTCACCTGGTGAATCTGCCGCCGGTGGCTTATCTCTTCAGGGACGCGGATCCAAATGGCTGGGTTGATGCCGAGTTTCGTCCGGACGGCCTTCGACTCGAGTTGCACACGATCGACGCTGATCATCCCCTGAATCGGCAGGTGACCGATCTGACCTGGGGGTGAAGAGCGTGTTCAGCGGGCTTCGCTCTGCAGGTGGAAGTCTTCGATCTTCTTGTGGAGCGTGTTCCGGTTGATTCCCAGTCGTGTTGCTGCCTTGGTCTGGGTTCCCTGGCAGCCTCGCAGGACTTGCAGGATCAGTTCCCGTTCCACCATGCCGATCACTGATTCGTGGCACTTGCCATCTTCGGTGACTTCGCTCAGGCCGCGTGCGACCAGCTCGGTGCACAGCGACTGAAGTTCGGTGCGTTCGATGCGTCCCAGTCGGACGGGGGCCTCTCCGCGGACGTGTGAGGGGAGCAGCTCCGGGGTCAGAATGTCTCCGTCGGCGAGCACAATTGCCCGTTCGATGTAATTCTGGAGTTCGCGGACATTTCCTGGCCAAAGATAAGACTTCAGGAACGTCAATGCTTCGGGGGAGACGGAGAGTGTCGGGCGATGGTTCTGGGCGGCGTATCGCCCCACGAAAAAATCGACCAGCTCAGGAATGTCTTCGCGTCTCTCCCGCAACGGCGGGACATAGATCGGCAGCACGTTGAGCCGGTAGTACAGGTCTTCCCGAAAGGTCTTGTGCTCCACCATCTCAGCGAGGTCGCGGTTCGTCGCTGCAATGATCCGGCAATCGACGCTGATGGTTTTTGTGTCACCGACCCGTTCGAACTGATGTTCCTGCAGGACCCGCAGCAGCTTCACCTGCAGGGTGTGGCTGACGGAGTTGATCTCATCCAGAAAGATGGTCCCGCCATGTCCGGCTTCGAAGCGTCCGGTGCGGTTCTCGATTGCGTTGGTAAAGGCTCCTTTGACGTGGCCGAAGAGTTCGCTTTCGAGCAGGCTTTCACTGAGTGCGCCGCAGTTGACCCGCACAAACGGGCCGCTGGCTCGCGGACTCAATTCGTGAACGGCGCGGGCCACGAGTTCTTTGCCGGAGCCCGTTTCTCCCAGGAGGAGAACCGTTGCAGCGCTGTTGGAGATTTTGCGGACATGGCGAAAGAGTTCGCGCATGACGTCGCTGGACCCGATGAACCCCTCAAATGGGGGAGAGTCGCTCGAAGAGAGAGGCGAGGGCATAGCTCAACTACGATGTCTGCGTGAGAACTTTGCAAGGCTGCTGGAAGTGTAGGCAGAGGAGGTTCCATTTGCAAGCAGTGGGCTCTGGCGGGTCGCTGGAGAGGAAGGGCTCTGCGCGTGCTCAGCAATGTGTTGCCTGCTGGAATTGCACGGCGTGCAAACATTGCAGGCTGGGAGATGGCTTCAGTGCGTCATCGCATAGAAAACGATGTTGATCCCCATGGGGTACGCCTTTTTCTCCGAGTACTCGTGGAAGTAGTTCACATCTTCCCCTTCACGCTCCCAGCCATCACCCAGGTCGGTGTTATGGCAGGCGAGCGCCACGAGCCGGCCCGCGTCGTCGAAGAAACCACGATAGTGAACCTCGGTTGCGTCCGGGCGTTCGTAAGAGATCCCTCTGCGGCCGAATTCGATCGAGGGAACCTGAGGCTTTTCCTGCAGGTCATAAACGATGTGGAAGATCGGATGGTCCAGCGGAAGCTCCTGTGGCTCCTGGTTCGGAAAGACCTTCTTCATCTCCCTCGCAAAGTTCTCCCACTCCGCTTCGCCCCAGAAGTCGTCGAACATGGCGAAGCCGCCGTTTCGCAGGTACTTCTGCAGCGACTGAACTTCCTCGTCAGAAAAGTTCAGGCCGCCGTTCCGGTTGAATCCCCCCCCGGGTTCGCAGAAGTAGATGAACGGATAGTCGAACAGTGCATGGTCTGTCAGCTCGAGAACAATGGGGTTCGGGCTGACTTTCAGCGAAGTGAGTTGCTGCAGGCGGAAAGAAAAATTCAGATCACTGTCGGGATAGTCGGTGTTCCAGGCCCCGTACATCCCGTTGACAGGGTTGTACATGATACGGACGAAAGTGAAGAGATCGCTGGGGAAGGCGGGATCCACTTCCCATTCGGGCACTCCCCGTCGATCGATGAGAAAACGGGTCGGCTCCTGGGTCTGAAAGATCTGCTGAATGGAACCGTCGCGGGATCGTCGCTGCAGCTGCGCATAGGCTGAGAGGGTCACCGCACCCAGAACGAGGACAAGCAGAAATCCCCCTCGCATGTGATACGACCTTCAAGGGTGATGCCGTCGGAAGACTTTGTCCTTACTGTATCCCGCCGGTGTGCGCCGGGCCACGTTTCCAGGTGAGCTGCCGAGTAGAAATCCTGAAGTCAGCATGCGGGCAACTTGTAATGCCGGGCGTCGACCTTAGAGTGGACAGGCGGGAGGAATCGATGAGGCGGTTGAAAAGAGTCTTCAATTATTTCCGTCAGGCCTGCGTTGAGTTCGGGGAAGATGGCTGTACGACAATGGCGGCGGCACTGGCCTATTACGCCCTGTTCTCCATTCCTCCGTTGATTCTCATTGTCATTCTCGCAGCGGGAATGCTGTGGGGGGAAGAGGTCGCCCAGGAGAATCTGAGCAGGGAGTTAACGCAGATTTTCGACCGCTCAGGGGCAGAGCTGATTCTGGACGTCATGCAGCATGCTCGAGATAAGGACACCAGTTTCTGGGCTACTCTCGTCAGCGTGGTCGTGCTCTTTGTCGGATCAACCGGGGTGATGGTTCAATTGCAGATCGCATTGAATCAGGTCTGGAACTACGTTCCGCCAGCGACGGATTCCCACGTGCGACGATTGGTGATCAAGAGAATTCTTTCCTTCGTCATGGTGCTGACGGTTGCGACGTTGCTGTTCGCTTCGCTGGTCGCGACAGCTGTCCTGGCTGCCACCGTCACGTTTCTGGACCCGTATCTTCCGGGGGAAACATCTCACTGGCTCAGCTATTTCGGCAATCTCGGGGTGACCTATGTGGTCGTCGTTCTCCTGCTGGCAGCGTTGTTCCGCTGGCTTCCGGATGTGCATGTCTACTGGGGAGATGTCTGGGTCGGAGCGAGCATCACAGCACTGCTGTTCATGATCGGCAAGGAGTTGCTCGGCTGGTATCTGGGGACTCGCAATCTGAGCGGGTACGGTGGAGCGGGTGCCCTGGTGCTGCTGCTGATGTGGATCTATTACACATCCATGATCATTCTGTTTGGGGCCGAGTTGACCCAGGTGTGGGCACAGTCGCGAGGGCACCAGCGACGCGCGCGGAGCAGGGCCGACAGCTGAACTGGAGAAAGAGCTCTGATTCAATCGACTTCATCGGGTGGCCCAGACAAAGTCTGGGCGGCGCAGCCGCAAGAGGCCGTTCGTATCACGATGCACGAAGAACAGCCCCCGTTGTAATGCCGATCCAAAATCTCGCTGATCCGCAGTTCGGCGGCGTTCTGACATGCCTCTTGTCCCTGCGGAACCCAGACGTTGTCTGAGCCACCCGTTCGCGGGACGGCTGGCTCGTGGTGCGTCTTGGGAGATCTCAATGCCGGAGATCGTCCGCCAGTTGTGGGGCATACATCCGCACCGAGCTGATAAAGGCCGCAAAATCCTGTGGATTGCAGTGAGTTCGACTGAAAATGACCGCGACATTGCGTTCCACGAATAACAGCAGCAACCGATCGGTGAGGGTGGCTGAAACGAACGTGGGCCAATAGATCAGTTGGTCGAATTTGGAACATGTCATCCGCAGCCCGTCCGGTCCTGTGGAGACATTGCGTTCGATGAGAATAAATCCATCGGGCTCCAGATGGTCCTTGATCGCACTCCTGTTGATCTTCCGGAGAAGGAAGATCATTCCGATTGCCAGAAGCGGAAGCATGGCCACTCTGGCAATGTCGAACAATTCCTTCCCTGGTCCTCTTGCAGGTCTTTCACGCAATATCGGTATGACGAGGGAAACGGTTACTGCGATAACGACAATCGAGAGCAGACGCAACAGCTTGATCTTCGGCGATCCAAATGCACGCTTTTGGAGGATTTGGTTCCCGAGAGTCCATTCAGATTGTTCGAGTCGAGTTTTGAAGTTCATCGTGGCCCTTGTCGAAAGTGGAATCTCGTGCTTACCTCGCCCAGTAGTCCACGACGGTCACATCGTCCAGGATCGGCTTGAGCAGTTCGACAAACTTCACGTGGTCCGGGTGCGTCAGGTAGGTGTCCCGGTTGGCCTCGCTGGTGAAGGTGACGAAGAAACAGTGCGTCAGTCCCTTGGAAAGCTTCTCCGGGCTGACGTCTGTTCCCCATTCGTATTCGTCAATCTCACTGACCTTGCCGGGGAGTTCACCGAAGGCTTTCACGACAGCATCGATCTGCGCCTGTGTGGCGTCGGGTTTGAACTTGAAGAGCACGACGTGGCGCAACTTCGCCTCTTTCTTCTTGTCCGCCTTGGAGGAGTTGACGAGCAGGCTGGCGACAAGCAGCAGTGCGATTCCCAGGCAGGCAAGCAGTAGAGATTTCATGAAGAAGGCCTTCTTTCTGTCACAAAGGAGCTGGATCACCGCCGTGTCTGCCCGGCTGCGGTTCTGTTCTGAGCTGGACGTCGAGGCGTAACTGTTTGCAGGATAATGATTTTACGCGATGCGGGCCCCGCTGACAATTCCGTGACATCGCTGGCGAAAGTTTGACCGAAGTTTTCCAGCGGCCTGACACACTCCCTCCGAAGATTGTGATACAAGACTTTCCCAACGTGGAGCACCCAAAACCTTTTCGCTCCCTGCTGCAAACTCCGAGCAATACCGCAGGAAACGGGTTGCTCTTATTGAAAGAACACAATCATGTCTCCTGCCATGCTGGACAGTGCTGCTGAACTGGAAGCAATTCCTCTCAGCCCACAACCCGTTTCCGAGGTCGCTCAAGCCGATCGCCCGAAAAGTCAGGCAGCCAAAGAACGCGAAGAACTTCTGCGTTACTTCTATCCGGAAAATCTCCGCCTGAAGAATGTCGACTGGGTCATTGCCGGCTGGATGTTTGCAATGCACGTTGGAGCTGTGGCGGCTTTGTTCTTCTTCACCTGGGAAGCGGTCGCGGTCGCAGTTGTCCTGCACTGGATGACCTGCAGCCTGGGCATCTGCATGACCTTTCACCGTTGTCTGTCGCACCGGTCGTTGAAGCTGAAGGGCCCAGCAAAGTTCTTCGGGACGCTGTGCGGTTCGATCGCCGGTGAAGGAAGTCCGCTCACCTGGGCAGCCACCCATCGTGTGCATCACGGCCATTCCGATCAGGCAGGGGACCCGCACTCTCCGCTGGAAGGTCCCTGGTGGGCTCATCTGTGGTGGATGATGATCAAGACAAGTCCCCGCAAGCGACAGCTGCTGTATCAGTACTACGCTCCGGATCTGGTCCGTGATCCGATGATGCAGTTCTTTGAAAAGACCTTTGCACTCTGGCTGTGGGTTGCGGGCCTGACGCTGTTCTTCGTCGGGGGCTGGCCGATGCTGCTGTGGGGGATGTGCGTCCGGATGGTTCTCGCTTACCACAGCACGTGGTTTGTGAACTCGGCAACCCATCTGTGGGGATACCGCAATTACGAGACGACCGATGCTTCCCGCAACCTGTGGTGGGTGGCGCTGTTCGCCTACGGTGAAGGCTGGCACAACAATCATCACGCTCACCCCCGTCTGGCCCGGGCCGGACACCGCTGGTGGGAGTTCGATATGACCTGGTGGACAATCAGCTTCCTGCGACTCATCGGGCAGGCAACGGATGTGGATGACCGTATTCCGGAAACGAACGCGTCCCCCACATAATCGCTGGCCAAACTGTCGAACCAAAGTGAAGATCCGCCTGGAGAATTTCAGGCGGATCTTTTTTGTTGACGCGTTGTTGGCGGTGATCACGAATCGACCCGCGCGAAGGCTCAGGCGGATTCTTTGCGTCTTGTGGACTTCTTTTTCGCGACTGGTCGATGGCTCAGGATCTCTCCGATCTCACCGCGTGTCACGCCCAGTTTGGCGAGGGATCGAATCAGGAGTTCCATGGAAATGGAGGGATCTGCCGTTTCCAGCTTCGCGATGCGTGACTGACTGGAGCCGATGAGCTTTGCCAGATTCACTTGGGTCAGCTGATGGAACTGTCTCAATTCCCTCACTTTATTGGCGAGGGCCAGTTTCATTTCGACGAGCATTTCTTCCGCCTCGCCCAAGCCGAGGAATTCCGTTGTCGAACCGACTTTCCACCCAGCGGCTTCTAACTTTTTTCTTTTTGTGGTTTTCATCGGGTTACCTCGTCGTATCTCGCAAATCGCTTCTTGCAGATATCGATGACTTGCTGAGGAGTCCGAACTGTCTGCTTGGGGAACACTTCTCCGATGATGATCGCATCGGCGTCTGTGCGGTAAATAATCCGCCAGCTGGCATTGTTGTCGACGATTCGCAGTTCATGGCACCGCTTTCCAATTGATGGCATTGGACGGCTGTGTGGCATGCCGATGCTTTCTCCGGACTGTAGGCGACGTAACAAAGTTCCGGCCTCCACTCTCGCCTCCATCGAAAACGGTGGCGTTTTGATTTCACCGTGTAGCCAGACGAGTGGTTTTTCCTTGAGGCCCATTCTTCAATGATATGTCACATCTGGAATATGTCAATATCGACATAAACGGCATTTGGTCATGCTGGACCACTTATTGACACGATCCTCACCCCGTCTTCAGCCCTTCAGCGGTGCCACCACGCGGCGGCATTCCGGTAGGCTCTCCAGGAAGATCCGTCCGTACGGTTTGGTCCGCAAGCGGGGATCGAGAATCACCACCTGACCTGAGTCGGTGGCCGAGCGAATCAGCCGGCCGAACCCTTGTCGCAATTTGATGGCTGCTTCGGGAACCTGATACTGCGTGAACGGGTTACCGCCGTTTTCGCGAATCCGCTCAACACGTGCTTCCAGCAGCGGATGGTCCGGGACGCTGAAAGGAAGCTTGGTGATGATGACGTTCTTGAGCGCGTCCCCGGGAACATCGACACCCTGCCAGAACGATTCCGTGCCGAACAGCACCGCCTGTCCATCTTTGCGGAAGTTCTCCAGCAGCACGTTTCGCTGCATTCCCGTTCCCTGACAGAGCAGCATTTGGTTCCGCTGGGCGAACCAGGGGGTCAGCTTGCGGGCGCAGGACTGCAGCATCTTGTAGCTGGTGAAGAGCACAAAGGTTCCGCCCGTGGTGTCATCGACATGCTGTCGAATGCGTTCGACGACGGCATTTTCATACTCAGCCGGCGTTTCGCCCGGGTCGGGCATTTTGTCCGGAAGGACGATCGTGGCCTGCTTCTGATAGTCGAACGGGGATCCGAGTTTCAGGTCGCGTGCCTTGGTCAGACCGATGCGGTTGCGGTAGAAGCTGAAGTCCTGTCGACCCACCGCCAGCGTCGCACTCGTCAGGATCACGGAGGGGACTTTGGAGAACAGTTCATCCCGCAGCGTCGCCCCGACATCAATCGGCGAAGACATCAACTTGATGTTGTGCAGCTTCTGGCCGGTCACTTCGATCCAGTAGACAGCGTCTTCCTGTCGCTGTTTCAGCCAGCTGTTGAGAGAAACTCCCAAGCCGTCGAGCCGGTCTGCAGAAGAATGGAAGTCGAGCTGCTGGGCTTCGTCCTTCAGCTCACCTGCGAACGTCCGCAGCGTGAGGGAGAGATCGTGCAGTTCTGAAGAAACTCGGTTGTCGATTTCAATTGGTCTGCGGACTCGTCCATTCTGGGCGGCCGATTTCTCGCGCCACTGACTGAGCTGATCAAACAGGTCATCCACCAGAAAACGGAGCCGGGCGACCATCTGCTGGCCTTTTTCAACGTTGTGGTGAATCAGCAGTCCTTTGCGGGTGCGGTCGTTGTAGAGCTTGTTGAACAGGTAGCTGAACTGGCCGTTCGAGACGGTCATGCCGAGATGGGAAGCGGCCACATCCTCGAGTGTGTGAGCTTCATCGAAGACCGCCACGTCATAGTCGGGGAGGACGCTGGCTCCTTCTCTTCGAAGTGCCAGGTCTGCAAAGAACATGGCATGGTTGACCACAAGGACGTCAGAGTTCCACACCCGGCGGCGGGCCCGGTAGTAGAAACAGTCCTTGTGGGACGGGCATTTCTTCCCAAGACAGTTGCCGTGTTCGCTGCGGATCTCGTCCCAGACCTGGGGAATGGGAGTGAATCCCAGGTCTGCGAGACTCCCGTCATACGTGGACTCCGACCAGTTGTGGACAGACTGCAGTTGTGTCTGTTCTTCACTCTCGAAGAGTGCGCGGCTCTTCTCGCGTGCCTGCTGCAGGCGTCGCAGACTGATGTAATTTCCCCGCCCTTTGACCAGCACGGCCGAGAATTCGACTGGGAGAATCGAATTCAGAAAGGGGATGTCCCGGGCGATCAGCTGTTCCTGCAGGCTGATGGTATGAGTGCTGATGACGATCCGGGTCTTGTCATTCTTCTCCTGCCGTTCCGCTGCAGCCAGAATGCAGGGGACCATGTACGCAAAGCTTTTTCCGACCCCTGTCCCCGCCTCGACGACCAGGTGCGATTTCGTGGCGATCGCTTCCGCCACAGCGGACGCCATCTCGACCTGTTCGGGACGGGATTCGTACTGCGGCAACCGGCGGGCAATGAATCCGTCCGCTTCAAAGACATCGTCCGTTGAAGGAATCATGTCCCCGCCCTGTGGACACCGATGATGCAGGTGTCATCCCGGGATGTCATGGTCCCCATGAACTCTTCGACGTTCTCGACGATCGTTTCGACGGTCTTGCTGATCGTGCCCTTGCACGTCGCCAGCAGCCCCGTCAGGCGTTCACTGCCGTAGATGTCCTTGTCTGCGTTCATGGCTTCGCTGACGCCATCGGTATAGGCGATGATCGTGTCGCCCGGAGCGATCTGAACGGTCGCCGATTCGTAGGCCAGTTCCGGCATGATTCCCAGTGGCAGGCTCGCCGATTCCCGGGCCAGGACCGTCACCTGACCGTCCGCACTCCGTTTCAGCGGAGGGAGATGCCCCGCGTTGACGATCTTCAGCGTGTTCTCATTTGGGTCAATCAGCATGACCAGGAACGTGATGAATCGATGTCCCAGGCCGCTGGAAGAAATTTCCTCGTTCAGGCCGGAGACCGCTTCTTCGAGCGTCCGTTTGGTCAGGAGCTGAAACCGCATTGAGGAGTAGAGACGGGCCATCAACAGGGCGGCCGGCATCCCTTTTCCAGCGACATCTCCAATCGCCATCGCCACTCGGCCGTCCGCGAGCGTCAGGTAGTCGAAGTAGTCTCCACCGACACTCAAGGCTGCTTCGTAGTAATCGTGAAACGTGTAGTCCGGCAGGTTGGGGCGGGACTTCGGCAGGAATCCAAGCTGGACCTGCGTGGCAAATTCGAGGTCCCGTTCGAGTTCTCTTCGCTGCACATGTTCTTCGTGCATCCGGGCGTTTTCAATCGCCATGCTCGCCTGGCTGGCGAGGCTGGAAAGCAGATCGAGATCTTCTTCCGAGAAGGCGCGGTCGTCATCGCGGGTCACAATCTGGATGACCCCCATCCCTTCATCGTCCTGGCTGAGCAGCGGGACACACATCATCGACGTGATACGCATCTTTGAGAGAGCGGTGCTCTTCTTGAACCGGGAATCATCGAGGACATTCCGACTTAACAGCGATTCACGTGTCTGCAGGGCGTGGCGAACCACAGTCATGCTGACGGCCACCGTCTCAGCCTCGGCTCCGCCACGAGTCCGGCTGGCTTTCACTTTCAGTCGGTTCGTGTCCGGGTCTTTCAGCAGCACGAACCCCTGTTCCGCCTGCGGAAAAATGTTGAAGAGCGTCACAAGCATCTTGGGGAGGACGGTTTCAATCCGCAGTTCCCGTCCCAGAGCCTGTGTGATCTCGAGGATCGCCTTCAGTTTGACGCTGGGGTCGACGGTCGACTTGTAGACGCTGTCTGAGGAAAGACGCCGGATCGAGGTCGCGCTTTCGAACGGTCGCGGATCTTCGACCGGCATTTCGAACAGCTGGCTGTTTTCCAGCAGCCCGGACTTCATGGCGTCGATGGTGTCGGAGCCGACCTTCGGAGGACGCTCTTCCGGCTGGGCAGGCATCTGGGCAATTGAGGGATACAGGATAAACTGCATCACCACGTCGCACAGACGGATTTCGTCGCCGTCATTGAGTTCTGTTCGCCCGGCGATTTTCTTTTCGTTGACGAACGTCCCGTTCCGGCTTCGCAGGTCTTCGATGTAGAAGGTGCCATGGCTTTCCAGCACCTGTGCGTGCTGACGGCTGACCACATTGCTGTTCAGGACAACCTGGCAGGTAGGATGACGGCCGAGAATGGTCCGTTCCGCCACCATGGGAAACTGAGTTCCTTCGGATTCGCCGCTCACAACCTGGAGAACAGCCACAGCAATTCCTTTTTCAACAATGACCCGACGCGAGTTCCTTCCCGCGGCTCCTACTGGCAGAACAGTCTCGACTGCTGGGAGAATTTTTCCGAAGATCGTTCTACATCGACTGTTCTGTGCGAATTGCGGAAATTCGCCATAAAAGCAAAGTTTACCGCAGCCCTTCCCGGAGGGCAATTCTTGGGGAGGGAAGAGGGAAGAGGGATGAGGGAAGAGGGAAGAGGGAAGAGGGAAAATGGTGCGTGTCTCCTAATGCTCTGGACTCTGGACTCCGGACTCTCAACTGCTACCGAATTTTCAACGGGGAAAGCCCGCTGCCCCCCGTGATTGAGACTCTCGACTCCCCTGCTTATGATCTCTCCTCCGGAAAATCGGACCGGGACGCGGCAAAACCAGGCAGGCCGCCTTTCATTCATCACTGACCAGATTCGTGAATCTTCCATGGACGCATTTCAATATCGTGACGGGCAGCTTTACTGTGAAGACGTGGCTGTCGCTGATCTGGCCCGCGAATACGGGACGCCCCTCTGGATCTATTCACAGGCGAAGCTGGTTTACGAACTCCAGGCCATCCGCAAGGCATTTGCGGAAGTGGATCCGGTGATCTGCTACTCCGTCAAAGCAAATTCCAACCTGTCGCTGTTGAAGCTGCTGAATGAGCAGGGGAGCAGCTTTGACGTCGTCAGCGGCGGGGAGTTGTTCCGTGTCCGGGAAGCTGGCGCGGACCCGACGCGGGTCGTCTTTGCGGGGGTTGGCAAGACGGAGGCAGAAATCCGTGAAGCCCTTGAGAGCAACATCCTGATGTTCAACGTGGAAAGCGAAGCCGAGCTGAAGGCCATTTCACGCGTGGCTGCTTCCATGAACCGTGTCGCTCCCGTGGCGCTGCGACTGAACCCGGATATCGACGGCAAGACACATGCCAAGACCACGACCGGGAAAAAGGGAAACAAGTTCGGAATGGATATCGAGCGGCATAATGAACTGGCTGCTCAGGTGCTGGCGGATCCGCATCTGGAATTGCGCGGGATCCATCTGCACATCGGCTCACCGATCAACACGACAGATCCTTATCGGCAGTCGGCCCAGAAAGCTCTGGACGTGGTGAAGGAACTGCGTCGCAACGGACACAAGACGAACTGGATCAATCTGGGGGGTGGATTCGGGCTCAACTACCGCGGGCAGGAAGCGGCCACAGCTGCCGAGTATGCCGCTGCCATCGTGCCGTTCGTGAAGGAGGCGGAATGCCGGCTCGCCCTCGAGCCCGGACGATCGATCTGCGGAAATGCGGGAATTCTCCTCAGCCGAGTGATCTACACGAAGCGCGAAGGTGGAAAGCTGTTCGTCATTCAGGACGCTGCGATGAACGACCTCGTGCGACCCGCCATGTATGACTCCTTCCATCGCATCTGGCCGGTCTCGCCGAAAGTCCCCGCTCCGGTCGATTTCGAAGCGGAAATCCCAGGCTGTGAACCGGTCGACGTCGTGGGGCCGATCTGTGAATCGGGTGACTATCTCGCCAAGCAGCGCTGGCTTCCGCCGGTGCAGCAGGATGATCTGATCTGCACCTTCAGCGCGGGGGCTTATGGAACCGCCATGTCCAGTAACTACAACTCCCGTCCCCGGGCAGCGGAGTTGCTGGTGAACGGCAGTTCGGTCCGACTCATCCGTCGCCGCGAGACGTATGAAGACCTGATCGCAGCTGAACGGGTCAGTTGATCGCCCGTTAAAATCAACGGTTTAGCTGCACTCTTCATGTGTGCAGCTAAACGTGTTTGGGAAGAAATCCTCGTCTGGTTGGCCGGGGGCGGAGCGGACTCACGAAACCCCGGCGAATCCTTGCGCTGGTGGCAGTCACTTCCCGATGCAGAACCGGCTGAAGATCCGGTCGAGGATGTCGTCGGTATAAACGCGCCCGACGATCCGTCCCAGGTGTTCCAGCACTTCCCGGAGCTCCAGGGCGATGAGTTCATCTCCAGCGTGTGCGGCGATGGAATCAATCGCCCGGTCGATTCCGAAGATCGCATGCTGCAGGCTTTCCTGACAGCGGGCAGCGGTCGCGCCGATCATTTCCGTATCGGTCGGAGTTGTGGAAAGCCGGGCTGCAATCGCATTGAGTAGCAGGTCCAGTCCCTGATTCCGTTCCGCGGAGACGGTCAAAATCCCCGTTGGACTTCCGCAGTCCCCTTTGGTCTGAAGATGAAGCAGCGCTGCCGCTTCTCGTTCACACTCTTCCCGCAGGGCCTGGTCCTGTAGTGCTTCTTCGTCGCTGAGATCTGCAGCTGAGCACCAGATAACGAGATCTGCCCGCTGTAACTGTTCGGTTCGCAGGTTCCCGGCTGCGGATTCGATTTCATCGCGCGCCCTCTCCCAGCCGGCGGTGTCGACCAGATCAAAGCTCGTCCCGGCATGGCGGATGGCTGCGGTGAGGTAATCCCGGGTCGTCCCGGCAATCGAGGAGACCAGCGCCGATTGCCGTCCGCACAGCCAGTTGAACAGCGTGCTCTTTCCAGCATTCGGCAGGCCAGCCAGGACCACTTTCAAGCGGGCCGATGTCAGCATGCGATCCGACGACTGCTGCAGCAACTCGTTGAGAAGCTCGCGAGCCGAATGCAGTCTCCGCAGCAGCTCTTCCCGGGCGACGAACTCAATATCTTCTTCGACAAAGTCCAGACCTGCTTCCAGGTCGGCCAGATGCAGCAGCAATTCTTCCCGGAGGATTTCCATTCGAGTGGAGATGCCGCCGGCCAGCTGCGCCAGTGCAGTGCGAAGTTCGAACGAATTGCCAGCGTCGATGACCCCCAGGACAGCTTCTGCCTGAACAAGATCGATGCGTCCGGCGAGAAACGCCCGCAAGGTGAATTCGCCCCGTTCGGCAGGACGCGCTCCCGAGGTGAGGATCATCCCGAGCACTTCATTTAATAAGGGGGGAGATCCTAGCAGGTGAATTTCCGCCAGTCGTTCCCCGGTGAAACTCCGTTCGGTCGGCCAGTACAACAGGTGAGCCGGCAGGGTCAGCGTGCGGTCGGCGATCGGAATGAGAATCTCATGGCGGCGGGCGAGTCTGGATGTTCGGTCGATCCAGTCTTCGTTCCCCAGCAGCCTGCAAAGAACAGACTCGACCTCCGGGCCGCTGATGCGAATGATGCCTCGAAGCGAAGGGCCCGGGGCAGAGGCGATAGCGGCAATGGTGTCTTGGGGAGAGGCAAGCATGCGGACAGTTTTAACAGGGCACACGGGATCGTTCGAGAGATCGGACGATCAAGATCTGGCGCGGGGAAGACCGGTCCAAGTTGGTGTCCCGGACAGGAGAGAACGTGGGGGCCGTTGTGATCGCCCGCCGATTTCGGGATCAGGGAAAACGCAGGAGCGGTTCAGCTCTCGGCATCATCGGTGAGCAGCTTCTTGAAGTTTGGCAGGCTGCGGATCGCTTCCAGATCCGGGTCTTTCTGCATCCATGCGAAATCGCTGAACCCTTCCTCGATGGCCACTTTCAGTTTGTCGATCGCCTTTTTCTGGAAATCGGTGATCTGCTCGTCACGTTCTGGCGAGTCAGGAGTTTTTTGAAGTGCCTCAGCACACCGTGAATAGACGCAGGCGGTGTTGTACAGGAAGACATTGTCGGCAGAGAAACGCTTGGCGTTGGCCTCGACAAGATCGGCGGATTCCTTCCAGCCCCCGTTGATCGCACCGACGATGGCCACCCCAGTGATCGCCTGTCCGTTAAAGCGATCCAGCTGCATAGCCTTTGCGAAATCATTCCCCGCCTTGGCAAACTCTTTCTTACGGAGGTGAAGGTCCCCACGCGCAGCGTAGGCGTCCGACAGATCCGGGTTGATCAGAATCGCCATGGAAAATGACTTGATCGCTTCCTCTTCTTCCTGACTGGCGATGTGGATATAGCCGGCCTGAATGTAATCAAATCCGGGAAGGCGCGATCGCCACAGTTGCAGCCCCGCAATGGCTGCTCGCAGTCCGTTGTGGTTGTCTTCGAGGGCGGCTTGTTCCTGAAACTCGCGCAGCCCACGGATTGCCGAACCCGTGCCGATTTCCCCCAGAGCCATACAAATTAAATCAACGTTGCGTTTGGGGTCTTTTGAAATCAGCAGGTCACCCAGGATTGTGACCGCTTCGTCATTGCCGACCGACTTGAGGATTTCGATTGCTGCATCGTGCATGGCGGCCCGGTCTGAGGTGAGCGCTTTCCGGGCCGCCTGCAGCTGTGTCGGGACTGACAGCCGGTAGACCAGATTCAGAGCGGCAACCTGTTCGTCTTCCGTGTATTTGTCGAGTCCGTCCAGAATCGCCTGCAGGTGTCCGCTGGTCCCGATTTCGCAGATGACTTCGATCATCCTGTGACGCTGGCGTTCATTTTGAGACATGGCCGCAAGAAGCGCGGGGGCTGCCCGGGTCTCACGGATCGTTTCGATGAAATCCAGGATGGAATCGTCGACATGCCCTTCGTTCAGACGTTTCAGGGCATAGTCCCGGGCGGCCTGTTCCGAGGCCCGGTCCGGGTGATCGATCAGGATCTGGAACGCCTGCTCACGCACCTTTTCATCAGAGTCTTTCAGTGCTTCGCGGCAAAACCGATTTAGATCTGCATGGCCGATCTGGGAGAAGGACTTCAGGGCGACGCAGCGAACCTCGGGGTCGTCACTCTGGATCGCCTGAATCAGGTCTGCGTTCCAGTCCGGGTGATACTGGGCGGCCAGGAGCTTCAGGATTTCACTTTGCGGAAGGGCGACCTGTCCTTCCTTGAGCAGTTCGCGGACTCGCGCTCTGCGGAAGGGATTCGATGTGGAAAGCAGGGCTTCGAAAGCCGCCCGAGCGACTGTCTCATCCTTGCTCTGTGCAAACTGACTGAGTGCGGCGTTCGCCGACGGCTGGGACTGATAGCCCAGAGCCAGGATGGCTGCAATCCGTTCGTCGGAATTCTCCTTGCGGGACAACTCCAGAAGGAGCGGCAATGCGTCTGCGGGGAGTCGGTCCCCGGCGGATCTCAACGCCGCGACCTTCGACCATTGATGCCCCGTGCGAATCTCGTCGAGGACGATCGCTGGGTCAGCCCGCTCGTAGATATCTTTGAGTGCGACGATGACTGCGTCCTGCGTGTTCTTCGAAATATCTGCGACGACATCTCCCCAGATGCCAGCGTCTTCGTTCTCCGAGGGAAGTCCAGACAGGACGCACTGGTGGGAAACGGGAAGGGTGGGAAGTGACAACGTCAGAGGATTGACCTCACCTGTCTGCATGGTCGAGGTCAGAAGCCAGTTCAAAAGCACTTCGTCGCTGGGGCGGGCGTCATCAGTCCATTCGATGACGAACCGGTTTCCCCCTTTCTCCGAAGCGGCCGTCATCTCATTTGCTAGAAGTACGGAATTAATGCGGTTCAGCTGGCCGTGAATGGTGAAGACTGTCAGCGCGTCATGCGGACCGAGTCGCTGTGATGTCAGTCCCAGCCGTGCATTCTGCTGGGCGTTCACGTCGAGCTCCCATTTTCCACCCGATTCCGATTCCACCACGAGGGTCATTTCGGGAATCACTGGGAGCGGATCGAATCCGGCAAAGATGCACCAGAACGCCACCCCTTTCCCAGCGGGAACTTTGATGGTCTTGGGAGTGCGCAATTGAGACTGGGGACGGATGTGCCCATGTTCGTGCCAGTCGATCTGCAGGGGCATGTCTCGCAGCAGTCCCTGTCGGGGGCCTAGTTTGAAAGTGTCTCCTCCGACCCGCAGAGTGATGTTTTCTCGCTTGATCTGCAGCTCTTCGGTCCCCGGATTCGAGATCTCAAGCCGCAGCACGGCGTAGCGGGTTCCCTCGTTGGAATAGACATTGTCCGTTCCGACGAAACAGCGTTCGACCCACAACAGCACCGGCCCGTCGGCCAGCTTGCGGACGGATTCACCTCCGGGCAATCCGGCTGTTCGCAGAATCTGCTGACGGATTTCGTCCGCGCTGGTCGTCCAGAGATTGGAGAGTGGATCTTCCTCTGCTCCGGCGCGTGAACCGACATCCGCCCAGACGAAGACGCCGATGAGAAGGAGAAACCAGAAATGAAATCTTCGGCGTCGATTGTTCATAAAGCCCTCAACCGCCAGACCGGACAGCTCAAATTGGGTGAAAATTATGTTACCACCGAATTTGTCCGGAAGTTAGTCTTCATCTCTGTTTCGCTGCAGCGAAGGGAAAACAACTCTTCAGGATTCCTGTCAAAGTCGAATTGCATGGGAGCGTCACTTCGAGTTTGCCGATATCGAATGTGAGAGTGCCACAGGAGTCCGCTGCGGGCGCACGAAGAGGTTTCGACCGGCAGAAATGGCCGGACTGACACGAAGAGGGAACAGGGATGGTTCGTCTTCAATGCACAACAGGCTGGATGATGACATCGTTCTTCTGCACGGCCATTGCCGGTTGCGGAGCCGGGGCAGCTGCACCGGAAGCTCCCGCACCTCGAACCGAGCGAGTCGTGCGTGCCCCTGCAACTGATGTGGATTTCACTCCCGCCCCCACGGAGCCAACGGTCGTTCAGGTCCCGGAAGACCCCAGGGCTCGGCAGCTGTTTGAAACTCTGATCGCCCCGGGAACTCAGTTGGAAGACTGGGATCGAACTCACGGACAGCTGCTGGAAATGGGGGAATCCGCTGTTCGCACCCTGGCTGAGAAGCTTGCCCACGGAACAGATGCGGAACGGGAACTCGCAGCGACGACTCTGGCCCTGTTCGGTCCCGACGCTTCCGGGGCCACGTCACAACTGCTGGCGGCCCTGGACGACGCATCCCCCTTTGTGCAGGCGAATGCCGCAGCAACGCTCGTTCAGTTTCCGGACCACGCGCAGGCGGCCGTCCCGACTCTCATCAAACTGCTGCAGGCGGACGATCCTCAGCTGCGCCAATTGGCCGCCGTCAATCTCAATGCTGCGGGGACGGCCACAGCCGGTCATGTCGAGTCGTTGAAGGTCGCCCTGTCTCAGGAAAACACGGCCGACGTCCTTTCGCCGGTGGTGGAGTTGCTCGGACGGATCGGTCCGCAGGCAGAATCGGCTTTGCCGGAGTTGAAGAAGATTGCCTCTGAGCCGGGCGAACTCTCCGCAGCCGCTCAGTCGGCCATTCAACTGATCTCCGGCGAGTTCGAGTCTCCCTGACCTGCGGTTGCTGCCGTCGGGATCCGGGCATCGTGGGGAATATTGTGCAGGACCATGATCTTCTGCCAGATCTTGCGAGCCAGTCCGGACGTCAGGTCTTCAATATCATTGACCGCAGCCACGGCCTGGGCGTCCGGAAAGTTATCCACGTACAGAGCCGCGATCTTTCCGGTCAGAGCCAGCATCTCGCTGCAATAATCTAAATACCGGTTCAGCTCAAACGGAGTCATCGTCCGCTGGGGGGAGGACTGTGTGTCCTTCCCTTTCCAGAAGTTTCGTTCCGGATCTTTGGTCAGCTGGTGCATATCGATGATGTGAGCGATTGTCCGTAGCTCGTGGATCGCACGCAGGGCTCTGGCCCGCTTCACCCGGACTTCCAGCGTAAAGAGGAAGAGGATCGTCGCGCCGATCAGAACCAGTGCATTGAAACCCGCTTCCAGCCCCTGAATGAATTCCCCTGCCTGCAACGGCTGGTCGGGAATGCGGATCTTGGCGAGCAACAGGCCGAACATGAGGAGAATGAGGGACACGATCGCGAAGGAAAGCAGACGGATGCCGATCATTGGGCGTCCAATTGCGACGGATCGCTGACGTGCCTGCCGGGCGATTGCGAGCAAGTCGCCACAGACGCCGTTGAGCCCCGCGGTCGGGAATCGTTCCCGGATGCGTCGGCTGAGGACTTCAACCGTTTCAATGATCCTGTCCGATTCCAGCTGTCTGCCCGCCATTGGTGAGTGCCTCTCCGTCTGATTGATTTCCGCCGGCACCTGCTCACACCATCTGCACTGCTGACTCAACGCAGTCGGGCGAACGCCGGCTCAAAATTTTGCCCGGTCAGCCCCGAAATGCAAACCCGCTGCTCCCGGTGCATGTTGCGGAAATTAACTGATTGAACGGATTTATGGATTCTCCGGTGGCCCAGAAATTCCTTTTGCCGTTTCTGAGGAAACGGGTCTGTCAGATCTACGGGTCACACCGCTTCCAGTCCTGAGGAATTGCCCGATTCAGCTGGCTTGCCTGACATTTCAATTGCGAGCAGACAAAATGGATCGATAACATGCAGGGACGTGCAGGCATTCTCCCTGCGCCGATTTCTTCACATGGGGGGCACACAGATTCTGCCTTCCCTGGGTGAAATCGTCTGTTCCAACAGGTTTACACTTCCGCAAGCGGCTGTTCCATGAGGCTGTCCATGATCCTTCGATCCAATGGCTTTCTTTCCCTGGCATTGATTCTTTCAGTGCAGGCTGTCGCATTTGCAGGTTCAGACCGTCCGTTGACGAATACGAAGTTCGACCCTGAAGCCAAGCAGGTCGAAATGTTCTCCGCCATGGAAGAGGGGCTGATTGAGGTCAAGCTGGTGGCCAAGAACTCCACTGGTGGAAACATCTTCATCTCCAACAAGACGAGTGAGCCTCTCACCGTGCAGGCCCCCGCCGGCTTCGCTGCTGTTCCCGTTTCCGCCCAGTTCGGCGGCGGTGGCATGGGCGGCATGGGGATGGGTGGTGGCATGGGCGGCATGGGAGGCGGTGGAATGGGCGGCATGGGCGGCGGCCAGCAGCAATCCATGGGCGGCGGCATGGGTGGCGGCATGGGAGGAATGGGCGGCGGGATGGGTGGAGGTATGGGCGGCATGGGTGGCGGTGGCATGGGTGGTATGGGCGGGGGGTTCTTCTCCGTCCCGGCCGAGAAGACCCTCCGCGTTCCCTTTACCTCGGTCTGCCTGAATCACGGCCTCAAAGAGCCTACTCCCCGCACCCAGTACAACGTCATTCCTGTCGACAAATACACGGAAGACCCCGTGCTGCAGTCCCTGATTTACATGGTCGGGACCGGCAAGATCGATCAGCATTCTGCTCAGGCCGCCACATGGCATGTCGCCAATGGTCTGAGCTGGGAAGAACTGGCTGAGAAGGGCAAGGGAGTCGTCCGCGTCCCCGGCGACAACTACTTCAGCGGAACCCAGCTGCAGGCAGCGATGCAGATCGCCGGGACCGCTCAGGCCCACGCAGCCGAGCGGATTGCCAACGATCCGACCCTCGCCCAGCCCAAGAAAACCGGCCCTGTCCGAGCTCAGCTGCCACGATAATGGCCTGAACAATTCGCTCGCTCAGCACAAAAGCTGGTGAGCCGAAGCTGATCTAGTCCATACAGACGCCCCGGAAGCTCACCCGGGGCGTTTCGCATTTCTGCAGGCAAGTCGGCTCCAAACCTTGTAGGCTGGATAGAGCAATGCGAAACCGGGTGCCACGTCCCTTGCATGCACCCTACAGCAGCTTCAGCCCGCTGTCGTGGATTTCGTAGGGCCGTATGGAGTCGTCGCAGCGGCTGCCGCGGTGTTTGGGGATGTGCAGGGCGCGGCTCATGCGGGCCCCTTCGCGGACTTTCCCCATTAGAATAATGGTGTTCGCATTGGAGAGCACATCGCCGCTTTCAATCCGGCGGGTTAGCAGATCCTCCAGCATGATCTCATGGCTGGTACAGAGCATCAGCGAACTGATCTGCTGATTGGAGTAGGCGTGCTGCTGGACTTGCTCTTCATAGGCCCGGTAGTTGACCCGCAGCAGGTCCCGGGCGACCCAGTCATGTTCCTTCTGCATGATCTGGTGATAAACGTATTCGAACAGGTCGAACTGGAAGGAGTCGCTCGCCCGGTCGGAAGGCTCAATGCCGTCAATCACGCAGCGCCTGACTCCCTGACAGAAGTTGCCATAGAAGAAGGCGATCGTGTCGGTGAGTTTGCGGTTCAGATCGATCTTCCAGGCCCGTTGCTGGTCGAAATCCATGTCGCTCATCGTGACGCGTCGTCCCGCCTGGCGAAACAGGTGCAGGGCATCCCAGCGTGCTTCTTCAGGCTTCCAGATGGCTGCCGGTTCGCTCAGGACCCAGTCGATCGGGCGGGGCCGCAACTTCCACTGAAACAACCGCTCTGCGTAATCGCCATGGTTCTGTGAATCGCCACGAGAAGACATGTCGAAGAGAACGCCGGGGGTTCCTTCCTGCTGCTGCCCCTGATGCAGATACTGCACTCCCAGCTGGGTCTTGCCGATGCCGGTAGCTCCCAGGACGACGGTGAGTGTCCCGGGAATAAGGCCGCCGCCGAGCATGTCATCGAGTTCAGGAATTCCGGTACTGTGGCGCATGGGGAGGGAAGTTCTCAGTGGGCAGTTTGCAGTGATCAGTAGAGACGAGTCTTTCAGGCTCTCATAGTGTGATCGAATTGAACCGAAAACTGAATCCTGTCCGTGGGCGACTTTTTAGACCGCGTCTGCGGGCAGTTCGGTTTTGCGAGAGAGAGAATTCTCGCACTCGGAGAGCGCGAGGTACGTACGCCGCACTCTCCGAGTGCGGCAATTCCGCGTCCCATCCACCTGCCCGCCCCCGCAGTCAAAGGCGTCTAGAGCGGTTTTGCAAATAATCTATTACGTTCCGCAGGCGATCATATGGACTTTCATGCGGTGAAAATCCTGAATCGCCTGCACATGATAGACCAAACTGGTCTAGCCTTTCAAAACGGATCTGCTTCCTCGGTGACGAGGACAGGCTGTCCGTCGGCGGTGGTAACTTCCGCTCCGACCTGCATCAGCTGATGCACGAACCGCTTCGCAATGCGGCCTTCGAAGTGTACGCGGTTGTCGACGTACTCGGTGCTGGAAAGTTCTGCGTGCTTGGAAAGGAAGGCCGGGACGCGGCCGTTGCTGACGTCACTTTCCACCCGCACGTGCAGGTATCCGCTGTCGAGCCGCTCAGCGACCGCTTTCTCGAGCTTTTCGAGCCCGGTCTTGTTCTTCGCGCTGATCGTAATGGAGTCCGGGTACTTCGCCCGCAGCACGTCGATGGCTGCCCGGTTTTCCGTCGCATCCACTTTGTTCAGGACGAGAATCGGATTCTCGCTGCTGACTCCTAATGAATCGAGAACCTCGTTGACGGTATCAATCTGCTGCTGGGCGGCAGGATGGCTGGCATCGACGACATGCAGAAGCAGGTCCGCATGGCGGGCCTCCGCCAGGGTAGAACGGAATGAAGCCACGAGATGGTGCGGCAGGTTCTGAATGAAACCGACGGTATCGCTGAGAAGAACATCTCCCCAGTGAGGGATCTTCCATTTGCGGGTCTTGGTGTCGAGGGTGGCGAACAGCTGGTCCGCGACAAAAACGTCCGCGTCCGTCAGAGCGTTCATGAGTGTGCTCTTGCCGGCGTTGGTGTAACCCACGAGAGAAACGGACATGTGCTCGGTTCGACTGGCGACCTGCAATTCGCGTCGCTTCTCAACCCCTTCAAGCTTCCGGCGAAGCTCATCGACCCGTTTATCAATCAGGCGTCGGTCGGTTTCCAGCTGCTTTTCCCCCGGACCTTTTCCACTGCCGATCCCCCCTTCGATGCGTTCCAGGTGGGTCCACATGCGGGTCAGGCGGTTGCGGAGATACATCAGCTGGGCGAGTTCCACCTGCAGCTGGGATTCATAAGACCGGGCGTGGGTGGCGAAGATGTCGAGAATCACTTCGCTGCGATCGACGACCTGGGTCTTCGTCCCTTCTTCAATGTTCTTGCCCTGTGACGGGGACAGATAGTTGTCGAAGACGATCAGATCTGCTCCGGTCGCGCTGATCAGCTCTTTGAGTTCGGCCACTTTCCCTTTGCCGAGGTACGTGGCGGGGTCGGGGCGTTCCCGCGTTTGCATCAGTGTCCCGACGACTTCTGAGCCGACGGTCTCGACCAGTCCGGAGATTTCATCGAAGACCCGTTCCTTCTGCTTCGCCCCCTCCTGATCCCGGACGGCGACAAGGACGCATTTCCGGGAATGGACTTTCAGCGACTCTCGTTGTAGATCACCCAAGCGCTTCGGCTCCTCTCGATATTTCAACGACACGGATTTTCGTGCCGGGTCTCAGTTCATTTTAGGGCGATGGTGCAGCAAACCTAGAGCAGTTTTGCAAAAGATCTGTCACGTTCCGCAGGCGAACATCGGGGCTTTCATGCGGTGAAAACCCTGAATCGCCTGCACCTGATAGACCAAACTGGTCCAGAGTGAATCTCACGAAAGTGTGTCACACTCCGCTGAGATCGAGGCTGGAGGAGAAATCCGATTCTTGTTTGGTGTCGGCGACATCGCGGTATTTCAGACATTCAGGTTGGAAAAAAGGTTCACTTCAGAAACCCGGATCGAACAATAGACGAAATCCGCTTTGCTCACCATCATTTCCGCATGTCACATTTCCCCCTTCAACTTCCGACAATCCAGAACTGGAGCTGCCACAACTGCGGCGGTTGCTGCCGGGAGCATGCGATCACGATCTCGCCGGAGGAGCGGGCCCGCATTGAAGGGCAGAAGTGGACTCCTGCGGACGGCATTGCTGCCGGTCAGCCGCTGTTTGTGGAAGAGCGGAATTGGCTGGGGCAAAAGACAACCCGCCTGGCGCATCAACCTGACGGAGCCTGCGTTTTTCTGAATGACAAGGGGCTCTGCCGAATCCATGCGAAGTTCGGGGAAGCTGCCAAGCCGCTGGCGTGCCGGATCTATCCGTATGCCTTTCACCCCGGTTCGCGGCAATTGACCGTCAGTCTGCGATTCAGTTGTCCGTCGGTGGCTGCGAACCGAGGTCAATCGCTGCTGCAACAGAAGCGTGAGCTGCAGCAACTTGCCGGGCTGGTTGTCCCGGAGCAGTTCCGCGATTCGCCCCCACCGTCGCTGACCTCCCGGACTCGGCTCGACTGGGCGGATACGATGCAGGTAGTCGAATTACTCGACCTGACAATGGCAGAGGAGGGGACTGCTGTCGTCGTGAAGTTGCTGCGGGCAATCTTCTGGCTCGATCTGGTTGCTCAGTCGAAGTTGAAGAAGATCCGTGGCGAGCGATTCCAGGAACTGCTGACATTACTGTACGAGGCGTCCAGGTCCGAAATCGAGGAGGTTCCTGAGGAACTTGGCACCCCCTCGAAAATCGGCCTCACCCAGTTTCGACTTCTTGCAGGACAGTACGCCCGGAAGGATACCGCTGCCAGTATTGATACTTCGCTCAAGGGGCGATGGAGGCAGTTTCAGAACGCGATGCGACTGGCTCGAGGGGTGGGGAACCTCCCGCAGCTGCAGGATCAACTGGCTGAAGTGTCGTTCTCACTTCTTGAGGAAGTCCCAGTCACGCTGACAGCAGAATCCGAGGAGATGCTGACCCGTTATTTCCGGGTCAAAATTCAGGGTTTGAGTTTCTGCGGGCCAGCGTATTATCACGTGCCGGTCGTCGAAGGCTTCTACAGTTTGTCGCTGGTTTACCCTGTCGTGCTTTGGATTGCCCGATGGCTGGCCGCCAGTAGGGTCCGCTGTGCGGACCATCGAAAGGACGTGACGTTGAAAAATGGTCCGCACAGCGGACCCTGCGTGAGTGTGACGCACGAAGATGTGTTGACAGCATTAACGATCGTCGACCACCAGCATGGGTATTCCCCCGCTTTAGGTCATTGGCCTGCCCGTAGGAGAGTCAAGAATCTGGCTGCGAACGGCGATCTTCAAAAACTCATCGCCCGGTAGGGTCCGCAGTGCGGACCGGTATTTAGGTCGGTAGGGTCCGCTGTGCGGACCGGCATTGAGTGGGGCGTCCATATCAATCATCGGCCCCTACTTTCTTTCGAGCATCACGATCACTTCGGCTGCAATCGCTTCTTCCCTGCCGATGGGCCCGACCCGCTCGCCGGTCTTCGCTTTGACGCTCACCTGCTCCGGAGTGACCTGAAGGAGTTCTGCCACTCGTTCGCGGATTGGGACTTTGAACGCGGACAGCTTGGGTCGCTGGGCGAAGATGATGCAATCGGCATTGCCCACCCGCCAGCCTTCTTCAAACACACGTTCGAGGACTTTGCGAAGCAACTCCTGGGAATCGGCTCCGCGATAGGCGGGGTCGGTATCCGGAAACCACTCACCGATATCACCCCAGGCCAGCGCTCCCAGGATCGCGTCAGTTAATGCATGCAGGAGAACGTCACCGTCGCTGTGGGCGACGCACCCGAGCTCGTGTGGCACTTCAACGCCCCCAATGACGAGGCGGTGATTGGGCTCGATTCGGTGAGTGTCGTGTCCCAGTCCAACGCGATACTGCATTTGATTCGCCTTCGTTCAGTTCCCCACAGAGCATGTTCGACCCATGTTATCGCCTGCGGATCGATGCTCGTACTTTCTGAGAATGCTCTCACGGGATTCTCGCAGTCTGAAGGCGCGAAGGACAGCTTCTATGCTGATGACGTTGAGTTTGCCGGTCGCGTCGACTGGAGGAGCGACTTCCAGGTCATCTGTCATCGCTTCAGTGACATTGTTGATTGCCTCGTGACCGGCAGCGATTGCCGATCGTCCACAGTTTGATGGCGGGCGGATTGTAAGGTCGCCATTTCGCGGCGCCAGTCATGGAAGAACTTGCAATGAAAATCCCGAGTCTGTGTCAATAGCAGTTCGATTTGGCGGGTGTAAATATTTTTAAATGCTGAAGCAGTAGTGGTTTGTGGAAAGTTGTGTGGGTTGAGATTTACGGTTGGCACACTCCGTGCTTTAGGTCTTCAGCAGATGGCGAGGGGTTAAGTCAAGATCAGATGACTCGCCAGGACATGACAAAGTTTGTCGAATTTTCCAAGGAACAGGAGTAAAGCTATGTTGGTTCTGACAAGAAAAAAGGCTGAAACGATTTTGATTGGTGACTCAATTGTGATCAAAGTGATTGCATGCGGTAACGGAAAGACGAAAATCGGAATCGAGGCTCCGGTGACGACGCGAGTGCTGCGGGGAGAGATCCTCACCAGCGTTCAAAGGATGAATACGCTGCCCGTTCCAGATGCAACTTCACTGGTTGCTCAATGAAATCTCCGTAAAGAATTTGACCCTACGAAACTTCCCCACATACTTCTGACAGGAATGACTCCTATGAAGACTCACAACACACTCTTGAATAACTCGCTGGTCCTGGCCCTGGTTCTCACCGTGGTGCTGGCCTGTGGTTTCTCGCAAGCTGCCGATCCGGTCGTGAAGACCACCGTGATCAACGCAGTCCCCGTCAATGTGAATGTCGAAGCGGGTCCGGTTGTTCAGGTCCGCCACGAAATCAAAATTGTGTCCGAAGATGGGATTCCTCTCGCCCGGGAGGACGTCATCCCACTCAAGACCGCCATCACTGGCGGGAACGTTGCTCCTGAAGCTGACCTTTCACAGGCAAAGATCAGCAGCCGGGCAACCGACGCCAAGATGCAGGGATTCCTGGCCCGGACCAGCCTGCAGCAGCTGGCCAGTGTTTACCGTGAATTGTCCCAGATGGTCGATCAGCGGCACGTGGATCCTCCTGCCTACGAAACCCGTACCCGGAATGCAGTGCAGGGAGTGATCAATGCCCTCAACAACCAGCACTTCCTGCAGGTCAACCGGGCCAACGTTTCGGCTCAGTCGATTCAGAGCGTGCAGTCTCAGCTGATGCAGATGGTGCAGGCTCAGCCGGCTCGCGATGTGAACGGGGCTGTCGCGATGATGCAGAATACTGCTGAAATTGTGAACCGCGGTACCGGGATTCGCCGGGAAGCTGTCGGACTGGAGTTCCTGAATTCAACGATGGACTCTCTGGACAAGTACTCAGCCTTCCTGCCGGAAACGGCCGGAGCCACACCGGGGGCGATGATTGATCTGGTGCAGACTGCTGGTCTCGATGAGAACCTCGTCGGAATCGGTGTCGAACTGAAAGGGCATGCCCAGGGGGTGGAGCTGGTAGGAGTGATTGAAAACAGCCCCGCTGCTCAGCTGGGGCTGCAGGAAGGAGACCTGATCGTGGCCGTCAACGGTCAGAACATGGCTGGAAAGACCCTGAATGAAGTTGCAGACAAGCTCGCCGGCTCGGCCGGAACTTCCGTGACCCTGGAGATTCTCCGAAATGGTCAGCGATTCCGAGGGACTGCCACTCGTCGTAGCTTCTACGTGAGCAGCGTCACCGGAACCAAGATGATTGATACGGTGAATGGAACGGGTTACATCCGCTTGAAGCAGTTCTCCGAATCGTCGGCTGAAGATCTGGAAAAGGCACTGTTCACCCTGCACAACCAGGGAATGAAGAGCCTGATCTTCGACCTGCGAGGCAACCCCGGTGGCCTGCTGGATGAATGTGTGGACATCTCGGATATGTTTCTGCCCCGCGGAACGATCGTCTCGACCAAAGGCCGGAATGCATCTGACAACACGGTGGAAACGGCTACTCAGCCGAAGACCTGGAGCGTGCCGCTGGTGGTGCTGGTGGACGACAACTCCGCAAGTGCCAGCGAAATTTTCGCAGCAGCGATTCAGGAAAATCAGCGAGGTGTGATTGTGGGACGGACTTCATACGGAAAGGGAACTGTCCAGACTCACTTCCCGATGAAGAGTGTCTCCGCGATCCTGAAGTTGACGACTGCCAAGTTCTACTCCCCCAACGGACGTGAAATGGCAGGATCCGGTGTGACTCCCGATGTGGCTGTGGCTGCAGTGGAAGGATCCCGGATCAGCAATAACGACAACGATGTGCAGACTGCTCGACAGGTTTTTGCGAACGGAGTTCCTTCCCAGATGGTGGCTGTCCTCTCCGGCAAAGCAGTGACCGCCCCCACCTACAACTACGGAACCAGCCCCGTCGTGAACCCCGGCTTCAACTACGGCAACCCGCTGACCAGCACCCAGCCCGTGCGACAGTACCCAGCTGGCGTCCGGGAACAGTAAGAATGGTCGAGGGTCGAGAGACTAGGGACTAGTGAAAAGAGAACCCGGTGGCAAAGTGCCCCCGGGTTTTTTTGTTTTGTCGGAGTGTGTTTAACGTTTCGATGGACGTCTCTGAAGCACGGAGCCGCGAGCGTGAGAGACAGGGCCGCCAGTGCCATCTTGATGTTGTTCAAGCGACATCCAGCATCTTGTTTGCGAAATCCCGACCAGAGGTGGCTGGCGGAAGCGGCTTTCCATCCAAATGGTAAATCTTCACGGTCTCTTCGACGATGCGGCACAGCTCTTCAAATACCTGTTGCTCATCATCACCGTGACAGCCGCCGTACAGCAGGCCGGGAGAACTGCCGACATAACAGTTGTCCTCTTCCGACCACTCGACAATCTTCACATACCGGGCACTTTCTTTCATGTACTTGATTCCTTAACACCATCAAAAAGGCCCGGGCCATTGTAGCCACCGGGCCTTGGTTTCTGCTCTGGACTCTTGGCTCTCGTCTCTCAGCTACTTCATCTCCCCAAACTCGCGCTTCAGGCTGCGCCAGACGGAGTGGATGTGGTTGGCCGGGTTGCCAGCGGGGTCGGACTGCACGTTGATCAGTTCCAGCACGAACGCTGGGCCTTGCACGCGGTAGGAATGCCCGATGCCCGGTTGAGTCGCGCCCAGCCAGGCGAAATGCACATCGTTCAGGCCGGAGTCTTTGATTTCGTCCAGGCGAACCGCTGCCACGTCGTCAGCCAGATGGCTGTTGTAGGTCTCCAGCAATGACCACAATGTTTTCTGCTGGGCTTCTGTCAGGTCCGAGCCGGCGATGCCCTCGGGGGGATTCGACACGGGGGGAACCGGATTGCCGCCGTTGCGGTATTCGGCAGGGGCTTTCTCCGCGATGATCGCTTTCTTCTTCTGCTCAGCGGTCAGCGAGTTCACCAGGTCGAAGGCCAGTTGCTCTTCGTCAGCGAGTGTCCGCACGCCGACTTCTGGGCCTTTCTCGACAAAAATCTTCACGGTGGCAGGGTTCGCTCCCCAGAAGCTGGGAGTGTCGCCAATCACCTGATCGTTCTTGACCACGAAGTTGAGCGACAGATGGTGCCCTTCGAAGCTCCAGCCCCAGGTTGAATCGTGGGCCGGCTTGCCGAAGATCGTGAGGAAATAGCGCTCGGGATCCCGCAGGTGCATCGCCCCTTTTCCTTCACCGACGAAGAGATTGTTTTCCAGCGACATGATGCGGACAGCTTTTTCGTAGCCGCTTTCGCTCAAGGCAGCCTGCAGCAGGTTGTGACAGAGGACTCGCTGTTCAGGAGACATTTCGCGGATCTGCAGCCCCTTGCGTTCGGGCTTGGGGATATTGTGCCAGTCCAGCCGGGCTGGATTGTCGAAATCCATGGAGGCTTTTTTGAGCTGTTGGGGAGAGAGTGCTGCCAGAATCTTCTGTGCAGCCTCGGTCATGGCTTTTCCTGAGGCGGCAGCGTCAGCTGCGTGGGTGGCTGCACATGTGAAAATCAATACAGCACAGGTGAGTAGTCGAGCCGGCAGTTTCATATCAGGTAGGTCCTCAGGTAGGAGATTTTGGATAGGACCGCATCATAGTGGATGATGCCTACGCTGCCACCTGAGGGGAGAAATGCGAAGTCGAGACTCGCGCAGAGACGCTGGGGCGCAGAGAAGAAAAGTTCAGTGGAGGAATCGCGAATCAGGCGAATTGAGATTGATAAGGCAGGGTAGGGTCTGTTGTTCCAGGCCAATACTCAGCTTTACAAGTCACGAAAATCCATTCGCAATATTCGTTCGATTCGCGGTTCCTCTTCTTTGTTGCTTTTTCCGTGAATTCCGTGCCCTTCCGTGGTTCTAATCCAAATCTTCCTCGTCACTGCGACGTCCCTTCGATGAGGTCTGCGAAGCCGGCTTTGCTGATCTCCTGTTTTGTTCCGAATGACCATTTGCGGACTGATTCTTTGCAGTGGGGGCAATAGGGGTGCTGGCTGTTGGGCTTGGCGTCGAAGACAGCATGCGGGTCTCCCCAGATGGCTTCGCAGTCATCGCAGATGGCGGACCACTCTTCGCAATGCGGGCACCGCGCGATGCGAATCAGGCCCTGTTCGCAGAGCGGGCAGCTCCCCAGATGCGGACGCGGCGAGGCTTTTTTCATGTTCAACTCAGGTTTGAAGCGATGAGCTGTCAGCGATCAGCCGCCAGCTGAAAGATTTTCGATCGCGATGCCGTTCTCAAAGATTGCCAACCATTCGGAAATCGCCTCACATCTTTTCCCTGACCCCTGACCCCTGACCCCTGACCCCTGACCCCTGACCCCTACTTCGGAAACGCCGTCACCACTTCCGTGGTTCCCTGGCGCAGCACCAGGAAGATCCTGTCGAGGGCAGGGTGGCCCGCGCGGCCTCCGAATTCGCCCCCCATGTATCCGACCCGCTGTCCCATGTTCACGGTATAAACGTCTCGGCCATCTTCCGTTCTGGGGCGGATCTTCTGTTTCTGGATCTTTTCCCAGGCAGCGTCGATCCACGCGAATGCCAGTTCTTCTCCGCCATCGAACACGCCATGTGGGCCGTCGCGATTCGGGATGTCTCGGGCGTGTCGCAGAACATGTTCCTTGCGAGTCTTTCCGTCCGGGTCGCGGCCTTCGTATTTCAGGCCGGCAGGGCTGATCCACCTGTCTTTGCCGGTCGATTTCAGTTCAACGGGAGCAGGACGGGGAGGCTTCCCCTGATCTGGCGGCCCGCGAGGCTTTTCAATGAATTTGATGGCGTCGGGCGATCGGACCCGCACCTGCAGCTTGTCGTTGAATCGCTCAAGCTTTCCCGAAACTTCGATCGACTTGCCAGCGTAAAGTTTTTCCGGAGTGTCGGGCTGGAATTTCGACACGTCTTCGGAGGAGATGAAGACGCTGAGTTCCGGGTTGCCTGCGAAGTTGATGAAGCGGTGCCCGGTGGCGGAAGTTCCGATGCGGGTCACGTCGCCCGAGATCACCAGTTCCTGCCCGACGCGAGTTCGCAGGTCCTGCAGACTTGTGGCAGAAACCGAACTGGAGGCCGTTGGCGGAGCAGTCTCGGGAGTGGCTTTGGGGGCGGAAGGTTCCTCGCCCAGGCAGCAGAGTCCAGAGAGCGCCAGCCAGCTCAGGCAGATGCAGAGCATCGAAGAACGAACGGCGAAATCCCGAGTTTCCATCAGAGTCACCTGTCATTCGAAACAAGTGCCTGTCATCACTCATGTCTGAGTGACCCGGATGCGTGCACATCCGGATCATCGTTCACAGACACGGGTTTGCAAGAGGATTACAGCGCAGCGTCGGCCGGAACTTCCTGTGCTGGTGCACCACCAGGCTGTACGGACTCATCGAAGGAAAAGATATACGCCACCATGGCTGCCAGCATCAGAACGGCGCCTACCAGCATGAAGACGTGATGCCGCTGCATTCCCTTGCTGGGAGGTTTCGGCTTGTGGGAATGGTCATGGTGATGGCCACCTTCACCGTGGTCATGACTCTTGCTCAATTGGGCACCTGAAGTTTGAAGGACATCCGCGACGATCAGATCGTTCAGTCTACTTTCTGCCGTCTCTGCTGACAAAGGAGTTTCTGTAGTTCCAAGTCTGTTCTGAAGGAAGCAAGTGGGTAGTGGGTAGTGGGTAGTGGGTAGTGGGTAGTGGGTAGTGGGTAGTGGGTAGTGGGGTGAGAGCCGGTGGGATTTTTTGCTCTGGACTCTCGTCTCTCAACTCTCGACTCCCTAATACTGGTCTTCCGCAGTCGAATCGGCAAGAATTTTGACAGAACCTCCTGCCATGTTGTCCCCCGGATGAAGGAACTCGAATGCAATCAGTATTCCACGGAGTCTTGGCTGTTCTGGTCCTGGGGTGGATGGCGACAGCTCATGCGGAGGTGCCAGCCAAGAAGTTCCCGCTGCAGAATGGAGACATCTGGGTGATGGCTGGGGACAGTATCACCGCCCAGCATCTGCACTCCAACTACTTCGAAGCGTTCTGTTACGCCCGGTATCCCGGTTTGAAGTTCGCGTTCCGAAACTCCGGCGTGGGAGGGCACACCATTCCCAGCACGCTGGCTCGCTTTGACTATGACATTGCTGCCTGGAAGCCCACCGTTGTTTCTGTCGAACTGGGGATGAACGATTCCGGAAGCACTCCGACGGAGAAGTTCATTGAGAACATGAAAACCTGGATCGAACGGGTGGAGTCCATTCACGCCCGCCCGATCCTGTTGGCCCCCAGTCCCGTCAATGACGGCACGACAATGGACAATCTTCCGGCCGGCAACCGCAATCAAAGGTTGCATGAATACTCGACAGAACTGGCGAAAGTCGCCGACAAAGCCCAGCTTCCCTACGCCGATCAGTTTCATGCCCTGTTTGACCTGTGGGGGCACAACAAGCCGAACGAACTGGTCGCCAATCTCATGGTGACAGCACGTCCAATCGCAGCGAACGATACTGTCGTCGGAGTGGAACATCTGCGGGAGTTCCTCAAGGCGCAGGATGCACAACCCCTTAAGCCGGTTTCGCTGCAGGGAGACCCCGTTCACCCGGGCCCTTGTGGGCAGCTCATGATGGCAGCTGCCTTGCTGGAAGGGCTGGGAGCAGACGGCTTTGTCAGCAGCGTCTCCATGAACGCCGATGGGAAAAGTATTGTCGCCAAGGGATGCGAAGTGACGATGGTCACCGCGGATGAAAAAGGACTTTCCTTCGAACGGCTGGATGGTTGCCTTCCTTTTCCGATTCCCGAACAGGCCGTCGCTGTCCTGCCGATTGCTCCAACGGTCTTTGCATTGAGTAAGTACACGCTGCAGGTGAGCGGATTGAAGGAAGGCAAGTACGCGTTGAAGATCAACTCCGTGACCGTTGCAGAGTTGACGTCACTGCAGCTGGCCGAGGGAGTGAATCTGACCGCTTATGGGCCGGAGATGCTTCCGGAGAGCCAGAATCCAATTGCCGTTCAGGGAACTTCAATTCTGAAAGCGGTCGCTGCGAAGGAAGATCTGGTCGGTCAGTGGCGAAAGTTGTCACAGGCAGCACACGCCCCGGAGGCCGATGCTGAGCTCGTGAAGAAACTGGACGAACTGACCATCAAGGTGGAGGAGGCGGACGCCAAGATCCGCGAAGCCGCTCACCCGACTCCATTGAAATTTGAAATTGTTCCCCTCCCATAGGGCAGAGAGTGAAAGGAGTCTGCGAGAAGAACGAGATATCAGTTCATTCTCGATGAAATGTCGGACAGGCAGGCGCTGATGGGTGTACTTCGGGCAGTGTGTTCTGCCAAGATAATCATCCGCAGCCTGATCACATCAACTCAGGCTGTCCCAAACGTCTGCAGGTCAATCTCACCGATTCCAGCAATTCCAGAAGCCTACCAACGAAGGAAAAGCAAAGATGTCCGAACCGACTCGACGTGACTTTTTGAAGACTTCTTCCATTGCAGCTGCAATGGGAACCGGCCTGTTGACCAGCCTTTCTTCGGGGGCATATGCGGCTGGCGATGACACGATCAAAATCGGTCTGGTCGGTTGCGGCGGACGCGGATCGGGAGCTGCTGCGCAGGCGCTTTCAACAGATGGAAACACGAAGCTCGTCGCCATGGGGGATGCGTTCCGTGATCAGATCGATGGAGCCCTTCGAAACATTCAGCAGGCCGTTTCGGGACGTCCGGATGCTGAAGTGGACGTCGAAGAAGCCCGTAAGTTTGTTGGATTCGATGCCTACAAGCAGGTGATCGATGCGGGTGTGGACGTTGTCATTCTTGCAACTCCACCCGGCTTCCGTCCCATGCAGTTCCAGTACGCTGTGGAGCAGGGGAAGCACGTCTTCATGGAAAAACCGGTGGCGGTGGACGCTCCGGGAGTCCGGCAGGTGCTTGAGACCGCTCGCAAAGCAAAAGAAAAGAACCTGAAGGTGGGAGTCGGTCTGCAGCGGCACCATCAGCCCGGGTATGTCGAAACGATCAAGCGGATTCACGACGGTGAGTTCGGAGACGTTCGGGCACTGCGCGTCTACTGGAACAGCGCCGGCGTCTGGGAACCACGAGTCACTCGCGAGCAGTGCAAGTCGGAAATGGAGTACCAGATGCGGAACTGGTACTACTACAACTGGCTGTGCGGGGATCACATCTGCGAACAGCACATCCACAATCTGGATGTCGGGAACTGGGTGATGAAGGGATATCCGGTCAGCGCCAATGGCATGGGGGGACGCGAAGTTCGCAAAGACCCCAAGTACGGGGAAATCTTCGATCATCACGCCTGTGAGTTCACCTACGCGGATGGCACCGTGATGATGAGTCAGTGCCGCCACATCAAGAACTGCTGGAACCCGGTCGAAGAACGCGTTCATACCACGCAGGGGATCATCGATCCCAGCTCCGGCGTGCTGCAACTCTTCGACGGCGGAAAGGGCTCGCGCTACCGCGGCGAGAATCCCAATCCGTATCAGGTTGAGCATGACGTCCTCTTCTCCGCCATTCGCAAAGGCGAAGAATTCAACGAAGCTGAGAATGGCGCCATGAGCACCATGACATCGATCCTCGGCCGGATGTGCACCTACTCCGGTAAGGAGATCAAGATGCAGGATGCGCTCGAAAAAGGCCTGAGCATCATGCCGAAAGAATTCGGCTTCGACGCCACGCCTCCGACCGTTCCCGGACCGGACGGCGCTTATCCGATCCCCGTCCCTGGCGTCACTCAGGTGATGTCGTAATGTGAACTCGTGTTGCACGCTGAGCCGCTCAATCTATGAAGCGGCTCAGCGTGTCTGAGTTTCACTGTGGCTCAACGAACCGCTGCAAAAAGTTCTTTCGACTGTCTGAATTGTTCCTATCGGATGCCCTCCATGAAATTGTTCCCGGCCGCCTTGGCGATGTTGGTTTCCATGCAGTTCGGCGTGTGTCTCCTGAGCAGTGGAAGCGTGCAAGCTGCCGAACCTGCCGGGAAGTACCACGTCTACGTCGGGGCTTACACGGACGGAGATGGCGAGGGGATTTACCGGTTCGAATTCGATCCTGCGACCGGAAAAGCGACCAAGCCTGTTGTCGCAGCCAAGCTGAACAACCCTTCATTCCTCTCCTTCAATCCCACGGAAGAGTTTTTGTATGCCGTGGAGGAAGTGAGTGAACCGGGGCCCGATTCCAAGCCGACGGGTTGGCTGGTCGCGTTTGAGGTGGATGAGAAAACGGGAGACCTCAAGCAACTCAACACGCAGCCCAGCGGCGGCCCGATCGCCTGCTATGTCTGGATCGACTCCAACTCGAAACACGCACTGGTGGCGAATTACACCGGCGGCAGCGTTTCCAGCATTCCCATTCAGGCCGACGGCTCGCTGGGAAAACCGACCGTCGTAATCGATCACGGCAAGGATGAAGCGGAACACAAAAGAGCCCGTGGCCACTCGATCGTATTGACCCCCGATGAACGATTCGCCATCGCCGCCGATGCCGGACTGGATGAGCTGTTCATTTACGAATTCGATTCGAAGACGGGTGGGCTCAAGCCCCATTCGCCAGCCAGTGTCACGACGGGACCGCAGACCGCCCCCCGCCATTTTACGTTTCATCCCAACGGGAAATGGGCGTACAACAACAACGAACGAAATTTCAAAATCAACTCCTTCGACTTCGACAAAGAGCAGGGGACCCTCGCGCTTCGTCAGACTCTGACCACTCTCCCTGAAGGAGTCCCCGCTGAAGGGAGCACAGCGGAAGTTCTCGTCCACCCGAACGGAAAATTCGCCTACCTGTCCAACCGCGGTCCCAACAGTATCGCGACCTACAGCATCGGCGAGGACGGGACGCTGAAGTTCCTCGGAGCGACTTCGACCGAAGGGAAGGTTCCGCGCAACTTCCGCATCGATCCGACCGGGGAGTACCTGCTGGCCGCCAATCAGGAGAGCAGCACGATTGTCGTGTTCCGGATCGATCAGAAGACCGGCAAGCTCACTCCCACAGGCGAAGTCATTGAGGTCCCGAACCCGGTCTGCATCAAGTTCAAGGCGTCAAAGTCCTGAGCAGTTCGCGGCTCCGGTCGGGGAAGTCCGTAAAGACGCCATCGACCCCCGCTGCCAGACTGGCTGCGTGCAGATCTTCAAAGCTGCTGAATCCCGCAGACACCGCGTCCGCGCGGTAGGTCCACGGATGCACAGCCAGGCCGGCAGCGTGGGCTGCATCGGCCAGTCCGGTTCTCTTGGTGTTCTGGAAGACGCCGGTCAATGCCGGTCCGATTCCATCGGCGTATCGAGCGATGTCCTGCATGGTTTCACGGAGCTTGCCGGGACTCTCGAGTGCCGCCTGGCATTCCCGATCTTCAAGGAGCTGAATCAGTTTCATCCGGCAGCCAAGCTCCTCCCGGATTCGCAGCAGTTCATCCGGGTCAAAACACTGCACAAAGCAGAGGTCATCCCGGTTTGTGTATTCGCATTCGTTCAAAACCTGAAGGACGATGCGGCTGATGTCCTTCCCGGCAACCCGATGAAACTGCGGCTGCTTGATCTCCGGATAGATTCCGGCGATTCGTCCCGTGCTGCGGTTCAGGCCCCGGATGAATTCGAGTTCCTCCCGCAGCGTCGGGATACGGAACCGACCCTGATGGGGCGGAAACCGGTTCGGGAAAACAGCCTGACCGCTCGCAGGGTCAAAGCGTTCCGAGACCGTCAGCTGTCGAATTTCTTCGATGGTCAGGTCGATGGCGTAATACCGGCCATCCTCCCGCGCTGCGTGCGGAAATATCCGTGCAACGTCCGTCACGGTATCCAGATGAATGTCGTGCAGGACGATCGGCACGTCATCACGGGTGAGGACGACGTCCTGCTCCAGAAAATCCACGAGCTGGGCGTGAGCCATCGCTTTGGCTTCCAGCGTGTGCTCCGGCAGATACCCGGAAGCCCCACGATGAGCGATGATGAGCGGTCTCTGTGCGGATTGGATCACTGGTCCCTGTTCCCGATTGCAGCCCTCGACAAATCACGTCGACCGGACTTCCGGGATCATCATAAGACCAGAGCTGTTTCTCAGAAATATTGAAACGCAGAGAACGCCGAGTTCGCAGAGAAGCAATCAGAGAGTGAACTAAAGGCTTCCCTCTTTGATTTTCTCAGCGTTCTCTGCGGTCTCTGCGTTTCAAAAATTCTTGAAGTCAGATTACCTGCGACCGTTCACAAGCACAGCCCCGTTCTGCTCGGCCAGTGCGCAATCGACATGTTCCTTAATCTCGTCCATACGGGCATCGACCAGTTCTTTGCGCAGTTCAAGCACGACCATCTTCGCCAGTGGAGCGGAGAGCTGATCCCGCAGAACTCCCAGCATCAGGGCAGGGGCGACGATCATCAACCGCCCGAATTCATTCCCGGTTCGGCCCTGTTCCAGCCGCTGGACAATTTCCATCGCAAAGTCCTGGGCGGTGCGATGACGAAAATCGGTTTGCGGCTGACCGGACTGACTGGTAATACCGTGACTGGTGAACCTGCCTGCTCGATCCGTCAGAACTTCTTCCGGGTGGGCCGCTCCGTCCGGGTTGTCCATCCGCTGAAGTTCCTCGAAGTGGTCGAGTCTCGGCCAGATTGCCTGAAAAATGATCGCCTTGGCACGATCCGCCACCAGAATCCAGGTGTTTTCCGAAACTCTCGCTTCTCGTCGATAGCTCATCGTAACTCCTTGAGTGAGATTCACTGACGATTTCATTCTACGGAGGAAAGAGTTGCGATCGGTGTGCCATCCCGGGTGGGAAAAACGAGATTTTTTTCGCCCCCCGATTGCCACTTGACGAAGTGAAGATTGCAACAAAAAAAGCCCGACCTGTCCGGCCGGGCTTTCTGTGGTTTGACCACTGCAAAACTACTGCAGCAGGTCCTTGACGGTATCCCGTTCGCTCTTCAGTTCGTCCAGCGTGACCTTGATCTTGGACTGGGCGAAGTCGTTGTGCTGCAGGCCCTGAACGATCTTCACGTTCTGGCCATCGCTGGTGAGCGGATAGCCGAAGATCAGACCTTCATCGATGCCGTAGCTGCCGTCGCTGCAGATAGCTGCACTGAAGCAATCGCCAGCTTCAGTCGGGCGGACAATGCCGGTCAGGGTGTCGATCACCGCGTTGGCAGCGCTGGCTGCACTGCTGGCTCCGCGGGCTTCAATCACTGCAGCTCCCCGCTTCTGGACAATGGGGATGAACTCGTTGTTCAGCCACGCTTCATCTTTGATGACGTCCGTGGCCTTCTTGCCATTGATGGTGGCGTTGAAGAAGTCCGGGTACTGAGTGGCTGAATGATTTCCCCAGATTCCGACGTGCTTGACTGCTTTCACCGGCTGGCCTGCCTTCTTGGCCAGCTGTGACTTCGCACGGTTTTCATCGAGCATGGTCATGGCGAACCAGCGATCGCGGGGCACGCTCGGAGCGTTGTTCATGGCGATCAGGCAGTTCGTGTTGCAGGGGTTCCCGATCACGAGCACCCGCACGTCTTTGGCGGCGCTGGCAGCAATGGCTTTGCCGGTGTTGGTGAAGATCGGCCCGTTGATGCGGATCAGGTCACCCCGTTCCATACCCGCTTTGCGGGGAATGCTGCCGACGCACAGCACCCAGTTGCAGTCCGCGAAGGCGTCTTCGAGGTGATCGCTGTCACAGCGGGTGACGCCGTCCAGCGTGGGAAATGCACAGTCATCCATTTCCATTTCAACGCCAGTCAGCGACTTCATGACCGGGGGAACTTCGATGAGATTCAGGTGGACAGGCTGATCCGGCCCGAAAACTTCCCCGCTGGCGATCCGAAACGCCAGTGCATACCCGATATTTCCCGCTGCCCCCGTAATCGCCACTCGAATCGGCTTCGCCATCACATCACCCTGCTGAATTGCCAAGAAAACGGACCAAGGGGCCTTTGTAGCAAAGCGGAGGGTGAAGATCGAGAGTCCCGCCCGGGAGCGGGGAATTCGTCATCGGGCGAAGTTACCACAAGAATTTCCCGCCCCCGGGTGCCCCAGACAAAGTCTGGGTTCCGCAGGAACAAGAGGCCTGTCAAAACGCTGGCAAGCAACCGGCAGCGTGACGTTGGAATTCTCTCCGGGTGCAGTTTTTTTCTTTTGGTGGCGCTTCTCGAGCAGCCTCTTGCGGAGGAGCCGCCCAGACAGTGTCTGAGGCACCCGGCTACTCATCTACTTTTGGGCCCGGAGATTCGGGCTTTATTGACTTCTCTGCAAGCACAGCATTTGCCAATCGACGTCCCACATTCGCAACGAATTCCAGGAGTTTCCGCTGACCGATAACTGCCGAGTCAAGTTTGGGTGTACGCTCAGTCCAGAAGGTGTAATACGGCTCGGAATTTCGCTCTTCGATGGAATATAAGGCGTGAGCAACAGAGTTGCGCAGGCATCTAAGAAATGTGTATGACTCCATTTTCGGTGAACAGACAAAGCTCTCCGTCGCCGCAACTGCATCAAGTTCCTTGAACAGTTGGTGGTCAGCGGGTAGGTCAAGAAATTCACGAGGTACAACGATCGAACAATAGAGTAGTGAGAGAGCAAATGACTGGTCTGTCATGCGGTAACTGTAAACGTGTTGTGATAGCTGTTCCGAATAACGCTCACTTGTAAACAGCGCCTTCTTGGCCTCAAAGAATGTTCCACCAGTTTCAAGAAGTGAAAGCAATTCACCATTGATGATTGCTCTTGCTGGTACATCGAGCCTCGCGTCGTATTTCAGCATTGATGTTTCCAGAGAGATGAAAATAGAAGTTTGATTGAGGTGTGGTCGCAGGACTGACGAAGAGTTTTCTGGGGGGCGGTGTTCGGAAGCTGCTCATTGGAGAACCACATCCCCCTGTTGCACGGGATTTTCCGCTTTCGCCAGGCTCAGTGCTTTCTCAAACATTCTTCGCTCAAGTTCAGCCTGGCCGCCGGGAAAAGGTTCCTCAGTGAGGTATTCCTTTTCGCTCCAACTTCTCCCAAGTGCATCCCGAAACTGAACGGTCTGTTGCTTTCGGGCCCTCACTTCATCTGGCCAGTCGATGCTAAAAACAACTTCGTAATCAACGGAGACCACTCTTTTCGCGGGGCCATGAGTGAAGAAGAGCAGGGCAATGGCGCAAGCCCCCAGCGAAATCGGCAGCAGGCCTCGTCGGTGTCGGAGGAAAAAAGCCGGGAAGTTTTTCATCATGCAACTCCTTGTGCCCTCGAAGAGCGTCCAATAGTCCGATCAGAAGTGTGTCAACGGATGAAAATCCCGTCGAGATCAGTCCGACAATCACTTCCTCCCCGGGTGCAGATCTTCTCTATTGGGCACGCTTCTCGGGCAGCCTCCTGCGGCGGAGCCGCCCAGACATTGTCTGGGCCACCCGGCTGTCTCGAGAAAAGTTTGATCGCCCCTCAAAGATTGACGTTTCCACTCCAGGCGCGAAAGAATGCCTGCCTCGCTGTGAATATTGATGTCGAGTTGTTGCATGTCCCCTTGAGAATTGGAGAAAAGCATGTCGGAAGTCCGCCAGATCCTCAGCGATCCCGTGACGCTGCACATGCGGAAAGATCCGACCCGATTGCGGTCGGACCTCACGGTCGATCAGGCTCTGGAATCGATTCGAGGCCATGAAATCGGCGGGCGGGTCATCTACTTCTATGTGGTGGACCCTGAGGATAAGTTGGTAGGAGTGATTCCAACTCGCAGGCTTTTGCGAGCCGCAGCGGGGACACAACTCAGTCAGATTCTGATCAGCCCGGTCACTTCCATTCCCGTCACAGCCACCGTGCTGGAGGCCTGTGAATTCTTCATTCTGCATCGCCTGCTGGCATTTCCCGTGGTCGATGCCGAAGGAAAGCTCGTCGGCGTTGTCGATGTGGACCTCTATACGGACGAGATCGAGGACCTCGAACGTCGGCAGGTGGGAGAGGACCAGTTTCAGCTTGTCGGCGTGCATCTCACGTCCGCCGAACAGAAGAAAACCGTCCTCGCGGCAACGAAACGGTTTCCCTGGCTGCTCTGTAATGTCGTGGGGGGGATGATCGCAGCTCTGATCTCGGATGTTTACGCCGATGTCTCCACGCTGGTGCTGGTCACTCCATTTATTGCACTGGTGACCGGAATGGCCGAAGGAGTCGCCATGCAGTCGGTCAGCTTGTCTCTGCAATCTCTCCACGGACAGCGGCTGACCTGGGAAAATTTCCTGAAAAGCGTCGGACAGGAAATTCTGGAAGGGCTGCTGCTGGGGTTGTTCTGCGGGTTGATCGTCGGAATCGTGGCCTACGCGTGGAAGGGGGACGCCCGGGCAGGATTGAGTCTGTGTATCGGAATTCTGGGAGGAGTGGCCGCCTCTGCCGCCCTGGGAGTCGCGCTGCCGTTCCTGCTGAAAATGTTCCGCCGCGATCCGCAGGTCGCCTCCGGCCCGATCGCACTGGCCCTGGCCGACATGGTGACACTATTACTCTATTTCAATCTGGGCCGCTGGCTGCTGGTGTGAAATTGTAAGTCGCCTCTCAGAGCACGAAGCGTGAGCGAGTGCATTCTTCAAATCAGGCATCATCGTTCTGAGCTTGTGTCCGAAGGGAAGTTTCTGATTTACTGAGCCGATCTCTCGAGACGCTGAAACCCATGGCAGGAGGGCCCGGATGCCAAAGGTCTGGTTGCGAGTTGTCTGCACGATTGTGCTTTCGCTCACTGCAACAGTGCGAGCCGAACCCCCGCTGCGGGTCGGTATTCACGGAGACCTGTCGACGCTGGTTGTGCGTGGATCGAAGAATTTCACCACACAGCAGGTGAGAAGGGCGATTCGCACGGAGCCGACCCTGTTTCTGAATCGCCAGCCCGACCGACTGATGGCTCTTTTCATTGAAAAGATTCAAAGTCAGCTGATGTCCGGGGTGGAACAGGCTGGCTTTCTCGATGCGAAAGTTCAGGTGAACTGGAGCGAAGAAGATGCCGGAATTGCTGTGGAGATCAATGAAGGTCCCCGGTACCTCTGGCATGAACTTCGAGTTACCTGCGAGAACGAAACAGCTCAGGCCGCGGTTGAAGACTGGCTGACGCGAGGGAAGGTGGCGGAGATCCACCCTGCCAGCAATCACATTCAGAGGCGTGGAGCCCCAGATTTCGAAGCAGGCGAACCCGCTTCCGGGTTGGAGGAAACGCGGAAAAGTCACCTGAAACTGGTGCGGGAGGCTCTGGAGTCTCAAGGGTTCGATCGCCCGCGGATTGAGGTGGATTTTCGGAAGCTGCCCGAGTCCGGGCACATTGATGTCGAAATCCAAGTTCAGGATCTGGGGACTCCCCGGGTTGCTGATGAAATCAAAGTGCAGGGGAATGAGCGGCAGTCTGTACAAAAGATCATTGAACTGGCTGGGATTTCTCCCGGCAGCGTGGTCACGCAGAACGAGATCGCTGCGGCCGTGCAGCGCCTTTGGCAAAGTGGACGGTTCCGCCAGAGTTCGATCGAGCTGGAACCGCGAGGGGCGTTCAATTCACAGCGGACCCTGCGGATTTCCGTTCAGGAATATGCCGATGCGCCGCTCCTCGAAGAACCGCTCTCGCCGGAGCAGGAAATCATGATTCGTGCTGCCAATTGGTTCAATTCGAATTCAGATGTCGATGGTCAGCAGCTCCGGATGAGTCTCGAATTTCCCGCGGTCGTAAACGACGAAGCCTTCTTGCTCAAAAAAGAAGAGCTACTGCTTGCTTCACAATTTCAACAGTTCCGGTTGCAGACCCACCCGAATGGTTCACTTCCCGAAATGGATGTGATCATCCGCTCCGATCAGGAATTTCTCTGGTGCTCCGCTCCCCAGTACGGCGTGACACTGCGCATTCCGGTGGCCGATTGTTGCGAACCGAATTGGCATGTTCTCGCCGATGGGGTGTCCGGCCCAATCGAGAATGGTGGGCGTATTCAGCTGATTGCCTCAGTTGGACGCCGAACAAAGGGGAGTGGGACGAGTGATTTCAACCGCGTGCTGATTTCGCCCATGGCAGCGTTGTTTCTACTGAGGAAGGATTTCTCGAAAGCGGTCCTTGTGAATGGGAAATTGGAGCAGAAGTCGCCAAGCGTCACGCTTTCGATTGATGCCGCGACAGGGAAACTGAATCGTTTCGAAGCGGAGGACGAGGGCTTCCGGTTCGAAATTGCCGTCGAAAACGAGCATCCGCAGCCGTGGATGTCTCCTGAGACGGAAGGACATCGTCTGTTGACGGTAAACTCCCTCGCGGACATCGCGACGGTGCTGGAAAATCTGGGGAGTTTTCTGGCGGCTGCGAATCCGGCCGACAAACTGGAATGGGATCGTTGCCGTTTGGCAATGCGGATCGCCAGTCGCTGGGCGGCCCACGTCCAGTCGCGGGGAAACGCGGAAAAGACGGAGCACATCAATCTTGGGGGCGGAGGCTGGGAGTGGATCCACTTTGGAGTCATACGCCTTCTTGCAGCCCGCGCGCAGCTGGTGTGTCTGGAGTATCTGCCGGCGGACTCCCTTCCCAGTCGCGCTTACACGGATCTTTTGCTGGTGGAGCTCGGCAAGGATCTAGATGCGAAAAAACGGCTGGAGGCCGCATTGGAGTCCCCGGATTGTGGCCCTTTGCTCTCACTCTATCTGAGTGTCGGCGTTTCCCTTATTCGGACAGATCTCGCCAATTCCATCGCGAAACTGGGACAGGGCAGGCTGGACGACGAGCGATTCGAACGGGACCTCGATCAATTCCTCCTCCCCGGAAGCGACCTGGCTGCCGTGCTGGAAGGGTTCGTTCGGTCTGTTCGCGAATGCGGAGAAGCTGACCTTCGAGCGCTCCTGAGCGGAATCGCCACGGAAGAGGAGATCAGTGAAATCGACGGGAAAATGGAGGATCCAGCCGTCACCGACCTGCAGCTGGGGCGTGTTCTCCTGACATGCGGCTGGTCACACGGTGGAAAACAGGTGATCGGCCGGGCGCTGAAAAAGATGTCCGGGAACGGACCAGAGCTCCTGCAGACCTGGATTCCCCAGCTTCTCTAGCCCCTGTCTCAGAGGAGTGTGGCGGCGTTTCTGGGCGATTCATTGCTCGAAAGCGGTATTGATCGCCCCCGGAACGCCACACTTTCGTGAAATTCGCCCTGGTTCTTTCGGGTGCAGTGCTTCAGGCAGATCGGCCGGCTCATCAGAGTCCAGACGTGGAAGCCGAAAAGCTTCTCCAGCCACCCCAGGTGGAGTGGAAAAGGGTGGCAGCAGCGGATTTGGCCCCGGAAACTGATCTGAAGGGCAGATTTTGACGATGATCTGGGCTCAATCGCCAGGCGAAAAAGAGATTTGGAGAGAACTGGGCGAGTGTAGTTGCCACCCGGTTCACTCATCACTACAATTCTCGCTCGCCAATTGGCGACAGGGGGTATAGCTCAGTTGGTTAGAGCGCAGCTCTGATAAAGCTGAGGTCCCAAGTTCGAATCTTGGTACCCCCACATTGAGGAGAGGATAGAGGAGAGGGAAAAGGGGACAGCGAACACGACTGTTCTCTCTTCCCTTTTCTCTCTTCCCTCCTCACTCCCGGGGACGTAGCTCAATTGGGAGAGCACCGGCTTTGCAAGCCGGGGGTTGTCGGTTCGATCCCGATCGTCTCCACTTCGCTTGAAGTTTTTGAAGAGTCGGTTATAACACTCGACCCTTCGAAAATGGCCTCGGTCAAAAGCGAACGGGTTCGCCTGAGTTTTGAAGCTTTGGTTTCAGGCTCGTTTTGAAAAAGGTGAACCGGCTGTGTGGCTCGAAAAAAAGTCGCCAGTCACTTGAAGTTTCCGGAGCGTCGGATATAACACCCGACCCTTCGAAAACGGCCTCGGCCGAATGCGGTGGGGTTCACCTGAGTTTACGGAACTCTGTTTCGTGGCTCGATTTAAGAAAAGGTGGATCGCCCGGTTGGTTCAAAAAAAAGAACCTCCGAGTCACTTGAAGTTTCTGGAGAGTCGGTTATAAAACTCGACCCTCCGCAGGTGGCACCGGCTGAGTGAGGTGGGGTTTGTTTGAGTGCTGAAACAAAGTTTCGAAGCTCAAAAAAATAACAAGCCACACGGTTGACTCGAAAGGATGAGTCGCCTAACATGTCGGACCCCCGAAAAAACGGGATTAAGTGATCGAGATAAAAACACTCGCAAGTGCTTTTATCTCGCACACTTAAAGCGAGTGAAAGCTCGCACAGCGAGCTGCACCTTGAAGTGCAGTAGTGATCTTTGAAAATCTGGTGGATAGAAAAACGCGTGGCATCTGGCCTACGTAATCGCACTAGTTGCGATTTTGTAATCGGCCGAGCTCTTGAGGAGTTTTGCATACCTGGCGTGGCGGAATCGTGACGAGAGTTGCGATTCAATATCGTTAAAGTGCTGCAGTCGCAAGCTGCGGCGATGGTTTTGCTGCCTGGTTTGGATTGCGTTGGTGAAAACCTGCGTGGTTGAAATTAAGGTGGTCAAGCTATTAAGGGTATACGGGGGATGTCTTGGCGTCAGAAGGCGATGAAGGGCGTGGAAGGCTGCGAAAAGCCTGGGGGAGCCGTCAAACAGGCGTTGATCCCGGGATCCCTGAATTACAGCGAAAGCTGAGCGAACGTGGAGAACTGAAACATCTCAGTACCCACAGGAAGAGAAAGAAAACTCGACTCCCTGAGTAGTGGCGAGCGAAAAGGGAATAGCCCAAACCGAACACTACGGTGTTCGGGGTTGTGGGACCAGTAACGTGCATGTGAATCGCTAGAAGAAGCCGTGTGGAAACCGGCACCACAGAGGGTGAAAGTCCCGTATTTGAAAGCGTGAAGCAGCTAACTGGCACCCGAGTAGGGCCCGGCACGTGGAACCGGGTCTGAATCTGCGAGGCCCATCTCGTAAGGCTAAGTACTCACTGACGACCGATAGTGAAAAGTAGCGCGAGCGAAAGATGAAAAGAACCCCTTCTAGGGGAGGGAAAGAACCTGAAACCGTATACCTACAAGCTGTCGAAGCACGATGTCTTCGGACCGTGTGACGGCGTGCCTTTTGCATAATGATCCGGCGAGTTATCGTCATTGGCGGGTTAAGATCTTACGGATCGAAGCCACAGGGAAACCGAGTCTGAATAGGGCGAATATGTCAGTGGCGATAGGCGCGAAACCTTGTGAACTACCCATGGGCAGGTTGAAGCGCGGGTAAGACTGCGTGGAGGACCGAACTCACTGATGTTGAAAAATCAGGGGATGACCTGTGGGGAGGAGTAAAAGTCTCATCAAACTGGGAGATAGCTCGTTCTCTCCGAAATAACTTTAGGGTTAGCCTCAGGCAACTACACGATAGGGGTAGAGAGACTGAATTCGCTCGGGGCCCTTCCAAGGGTACCCGGCGTGACCAAACTCCGAATACTATTGTGACTATCCTGGGAGTTAGTCGACGGGGGATAAGCTCCGTTGTCAAGAGGGAAACAACCCAGATCGCCTGCTAAGGTCCCAAAGTCTGGCTCAGTCAGAAAGGATGTTTGGATACGGTGACAGCCGGGATGTTGGCTTAGAAGCAGCCACCATTTAAAAAGTGCGTAATAGCTTACCGGTCAAGTATCCATGCACCAATAATGAACGGGAGTAAGTCAGACACCGAAGCAGCGGAATCACGTAAGTGATTGGTAGGAGAGCGTTCTAGTTCAGCACGCGGTACCGAAAGGAGCCGTCTTGGGAACTAGAAGTGATTATGCCGGAATGAGTAGACGATAAGGCAGGTGAGAATCCTGCCCGCCGTAAGCCTAAGGTTTCCTGGGGAAGGCAAATCCGCCCAGGGTTAGCCGGTACCTTAGTTGAGCCCGAAAGGGGTAAACGATGGACAGCAGGTTAATATTCCTGCGCCGTAGTATGGAGGACGTTGTGTGAATAGTCATCGGGCGGTTAGAAGTGCCCGTGCCGCAAGGCCGAGTCCTTGATGATGAAGTGACTTGAAGCACAACCAAGAAAAGCCCATACGCTAATACGACCGTACTAAAACTGACACAGGTAGGCGAGGCGAGTAGCCTCAGGCGCTCGGGAAAACGGTGGTTAAGGAACTCGGCAAATTGGCCCCGTAACTTCGGGATAAGGGGTACCTTCGTAAGAAGGTCACAGCAAAGCGGCTCTGGCAACTGTTTATTAAAAACACAGGACTCTGCTAACTCGTAAGAGGATGTATAGAGTCTGACGCCTGCTCGGTGCCGGTAAGTCAAGGAAGGGGGTTCACGCCCACGACCAAAGCTCCGGTAAACGGCGGCCCTAACTATGAGGGTCCTAAGGTAGCGAAGTTCCTTGTCGGGTAAGTTCCGACCTGCATGAATGGCGTAATGACTGGAGCACTGTCTCGACCACCGACCCGGTGAAATTGTAGCCGTGGTGAAGATGCCACGTACCCGCAGCGTGACGGAAAGACCCTATGAACCTTTACTGTAGGCTGGTATTGGTATTAGGTATGTTTTGTGTAGGATAGGTGGGAGGCGATGAGGCGGTAGCGCCAGCTATCGTGGAGCCGTTGGTGAAATACCACCCTGAACCTGCTTGATATCTAACTCCATTAACAAAATGGTGGACAGTGCCAGTTGGGCAGTTTGACTGGGGCGGTCTCCTCCTAAAGAGTAACGGAGGAGCTCAAAGGTACCCTCAGCCTGGTTGGCAATCAGGCTTCGAGCGTAAACGTATAAGGGTGCTTGACTGCGAGATCGATGGATCGAGCAGAGACGAAAGTCGGAGTTAGTGATCCGGCGGTTCCGAATGGAAGGGCCGTCGCTCAACAGATAAAAGGTACTCTGGGGATAACAGGCTGATCCCGCCCGAGCGTCCATAGCGGCGGCGGGGTTTGGCACCTCGATGTCGGCTCATCACATCCTGGGGGTGAAGAAGCTCCCAAGGGTCCGGCTGTTCGCCGGTTAAAGTGGTACGTGAGCTGGGTTTAGACCGTCGTGAGACAGGTCGGTCCCTATCTGCTGTGGGCGTACGAAATTTGAGGGAGTTTCTCTTTAGTACGAGAGGATTTGGAGGGACGTACCGCTGGTGTTCCTGTTGTTACGCTAGTAGCAGCGCAGGGTAGCTATGTACGGTTCGGATAAGCGCTGAAAGCATCTAAGCGCGAAGCCAGTCCCAAGATCAGATTTCGATGAGTCCCCTGGAAGACGACCAGGTTGATAGGCTGGCTGTGTAAGGTTGGTAACAATCTCAGCTGACCAGTACTAAAGGACGAATGCTTGACCACTTTAATTTTGGTCACGCAGGTACGCAATGTTCTCAAGAGCAAATGACCACGCGTCAACTATCCACCATTTTTATACACCGCGTTGATAAGGCCTGACCGTCTTATCAACGACTTCCGGTGACCATATCTAACTGGAAACACACGTTCCCATTCCGAACACGACCGTTAAGCAGTTGGAGCCGATGATAGTGCCGAAAGGCGCGAAAGTAGGTTATCGCCGGTTTATTTAAAATCCCTTTGAGCCTTTATCGGTTCAAAGGGATTTTTTTTGCGCGCTGCTTCAGGCAACGACGCGGCGCAGACTGCAAACCTCCATTGCGTTGCCTTCAGGAGCGGGGAGTCACGTCACGCTAGTGCGAATCTCACCACAGTATGGCGTTCCGGCGGCGATAAACACAGGTTTCGTACGACAAGTCTCCCCGAATCGCCGCCACCCTCTTCTGAGACAGGGGCTATTTCCTTGCCTATTCGGTGCGCGAGGAGATTTTAAAGCAGGTCGCTCCCCTGCAGTTCCCAGCGGAGCCAACCCTCCGTCGTGTGCGACCGGTGAATCTGCATCTCACTCTCCATTTTCTGGGGGCTCTTCCTGTATCTGACGTCAACGTGGTCTCAGTGGAAATGAAAAAATTGTCCGCGGCCTGGCGAAAGATTTCTAGCAGATTCACGAGGCCTGGGATTTTTTCAGGTCAGGCAGGTGGGAAGGTTTTCCATCTTCAGGTTGCGGTGACCGACGAGCGGCTGCGGCACCATCAAGAGGTTTCGAAATCCCTGAGCCAAGCGATCGGATTCCGAGGCGACTCCAGACCATATTTGCCTCATGTCACTTTGGCTCGGGCTGCGGCAATGGTTCCCCCTGATTGGGGATCCCAATTTCCCGCGAGCCGGCAACCACAATTCTTTTCGGAGGTTTCGCTAGATCAAGTTTGTCTGATGCAGAGCGATTTGCACCCAGCGGGGCCTGTATATCGGATCGTCGACTCCTGGAAGTTGGGCAGCCCAGTTCATAGGTGAGTCAGCGTCCTTTCCGAATTCCGGAATTCCGGGGAGGGGCAGTGGCCTGGCTGGAATCACAGCCTGACGTTTTCCGTTCCGTTTCGGCCGTGCAGGCGGTCCAATGCGTCAACGATTTTCGCAAGCTCCGGCCTCGTGACCACTTCGGTTTCTTTGCAGCGTTCTTGAGTTTTGGTATCTTGAAACTTCAAGCGGGCAATGTGGCCCGATCATCCATGAATTCCAGTCAAAACGATGCGAATCGGTTCACTTCGGCGTTTGACGACGCTGAATGTTTTGGCGGAAAAGTCTTTTACTTCAGAGTGTTCCTGCGATTTCAATTTTCCTTCGTGCGGTGAAAAACGCTGCTGGCGGTGAATGGAAATCAACACGGTGCACCCGGATGGGAGTTTCGGCGGGTAGGCCGGGAAGTTCTCTCGGACATTTCCATCGAAGATATTTCTTTTGGTGGGCGTCGATCTCATCCAGATTCGGTTTGACACAAGTTTGTTGACGGGTTGTTGTATGCAGTATGTCGAGGTGGCAATTTTCTGGCTCATTCAGCACTTGCGCGAGGGCAATGTCTCTCGGCGATTGTGCATGACGATGTCAGGATTGTCGTTTCTCGGCGGTCACCTCCTGGAGAGGCAGGTTGTCCGGAAGTCAGGAGATCGTTTCGATCTTCGTGACTTCATCCGGTCGACGTTCTTTTGCTCGGAGAGTGGCGAGCTGCGGGTCTCAAAATTTGGCACGGAAGAAATTTCGTGTTGGCGAGATCGGCTGTCTCGACTGTTGTCTGCAAGGCGTCAGTGCGCGCTGTGTTTCGGGATTTGAAGCAGGGCTTTTCCGGCAGAATTGACGACGACTTCAGCGTCAATTGCTGAATTGAACCGTTCGGATCGACTCCGAAGGTCGAAAAATGCCTCCCGAATACCTCTATGCCCTGATCGCGCTCATTGTGGGAGCTGCGGCGGGTTATTTCATCGATTTTCTGATCAAAGGAAAATCTCACCGCACCGCTGCGGAACTTCTGAAGGATGCGGAAAAGCATGCTGAAGAAGTGAAACGCCGGTCCGAGCTGGACGCCAAAGAAGAACTTTTTCAGCGGAAAGAAAAGCTCGACAAGGAGCTGGAGAAGACGCGTCAGGAGATTCGCAACCAGGAGCGTGCTCTCGACAAACGTGAAAGTTCGCTGAACGAAATTGAAAGTGCTCTGAAAAAGCGGGAGCGGATGGTCGAACAGCAACAGCAGAAGTTTGCGGACCGGGGCAAAGTGCTGGAAAACCGTGAACGCGAACTGGATCGAATGCTTCAGGAAGAGCAGGAAGAACTGTTCAAAATCAGCGGCCTTTCAAAGCCGGATGCGGAATCTCGCTTGCTGGACCGGGTCGAAAAGCAGTTGAAGAACGAAACTGGCGGGCTGATTCTGAAATATCAGCAGGAGGTGAAGGCGGAGCAGGAGAAATTCGCCCGCGAAATTATTGGGATGGCGGTTCAGCGTTACGCCTCGACGCACACATCGGAAACAACCGTTTCGACTGTCGATATTCCCAGCGACGAAATGAAGGGGCGGATTATCGGCCGCGAAGGTCGGAATATTCGCGCGTTTGAAAAAGAGACCGGCGTTGATGTGATTGTCGATGACACGCCGGGCGTCGTCGTGGTCTCGGCCTTTGATACGGTTCGACGGGAAATCGCAAAAATTTCTTTGAACAAGCTGATCCAGGATGGGCGGATCCACCCCGCCCGGATTGAAGAAATTGTCAAAGAGACCCGGGCGGAAATGGATGAGCGGATCATGCAGCTCGGTCGCGAGGCGGCGGAGGAAGCCGGCGTACCGGGACTGCACGACAAGTTGTTGTATTTAATGGGACGCCTGAATTTCCGCGTCAGTTACAGCCAGAATGTGCTGCGACACTCCATCGAAGTGGCTCATCTGACCGGCATGATGGCTGAGCAACTGGGACTGGATGCCGATCTCGCTCGTCGATGCGGATTCACGCATGACATTGGAAAGGCCGCCGATCATGAAATGGAAGGGGGCCATCCGGCGATTGGTGCCGAACTCCTCAAGCGTTATGGCGAGGGACCGGAAGTGGTTCACGCAGCTGCCGGCCACCACGACGATATTCGTCCCGAATATCTCTACACCGTTTTGACAGCTGCGGCCGACGCCTGTTCCGCCTCGCGGCCAGGTTCGCGACGCGAAACTCTGGAAAAATACATCAAGCGGCTCGAAGAACTCGAAGCGATCGCCTGTGGGTTCCCAGGTGTGAATGAAGTCTATGCAATTCAGGCTGGCCGAGAAGTGCGGGTGATTGTCGATCCGAAGCAGATCAACGATCGGGCTGCAGCGAAAATGGCTAGGGACATTGCCCAGGCCGTCGAAGAGAACATGACTTACCCGGGCGAAGTGAAAGTCGTAGTCATGCGAGAAATCCGGACCGTCGGGATCGCCAAATAGTTTTCGCAAAATCACCCGCCCGCTCAGCAGTTCGCCGGCGGACATGCTCTTATCGAAAGACGGCTGTTGGTGCTTCCTCACCGACAGCCGTCTTTTTTTCAAGGTACAGCGTCCTGTCGGCAGTGATCGCATCGCCGATTCGAATCGGAAATGATGCTCAGTCAGCTGTGCATTTCAGGTTTGAGGGCGAACCATGTCCGCTCCCGCACCTGGCGGTTCAACGACTTGCTGTTACAGGGAACTGGCTGCACCGATTCCCAGCATTACAAGGATGAAAAGCACAACGGCAATGAACAGGAAGAGTCCGAATGTGAATTTCGCGACGACCGCTGCTCCAGCCGCAATTCCAGTAAATCCGAGTGCTCCCGCGATCAGCGAGATGATCAGTGCCATGATGGCCCAGGACAGCAGGCTTCCCATGATTCTCTCCCATTGAAGTGAAGGTGGTCGATGGGGTGTGAGGCAATCGGAATGCCAAATCGGAATTGCCCGCAATCCAGCCGGTTTACCCCCGTCATTTCGGAGCCGGACCGGCCAGAGTGATTGCTCGTCGATCTGCAGAACCGGGGAAGCAATTCCGGGGTTGCTGTCTCTTCTGAAAATGTCAGGATTTTTCAGCAATGGGGAGGTCGTTGATCTTCGCTGCAAGAATAAAATCGTTCTCGCTGAGTCCCCCAATCGCGTGCGTTGAAAGCTCAATCTTGACCTTGCGATAACCCGTCAGATGCACGTCGGGGTGGTGCTGTTCTTCTTCCGCAAGTTCTGCGACGCGATTCAGAAACTCCATCCCCGCGACGAAGTTCTTCACTGTCCACTTGCGCTCAATCGCCTTGCCGTCGTCGACGAGAGACCAGCCGGAGAGTCCGTTCAGCAACTTTTCTGCCTCCGAACCCTCGATGCGGGGGACACCTCCTTCGCAAGGGACACAGCGTTTGGATTTCAACTCCTCAATTCCACTGGCAGTCATGATGCACTCCTGGCTGGGCGGCGAAAAACGTCACGGCTGCCACTCTTTTTGGCAGCGGTCAATGGGGGCTCAATATGCAGTCATAACCGAAATTGAGCCGCGGAAAAGCCGGATCGGGGAGTCCGCGAGGAATTTGGTGGATCGGGTGCAGGTGAGTCGGCGCGCCAGCATCGTCGAAAATCTTGACCCAGTCGAACTTTTCGAGAAAATGGCCCTTCGCAAAACTCTTCGGTTCTTCCTAAAATTATGTGGAAATGGAGCTGTCAGCGCAGGCTGAACCAGGATGGCGAAGTCGGACGGGAACGAGGCTGCTCGAACGGGTGTCTGAGACTCGGGCCGGGCATGAATTTCGCACGGATTTTCCCGGGTGCGGCCAGTTGAGTTCTCTGTGCTCGAAAGTGGATTGGTCTTGAGTTGTGATCTGACCGGAAGGATTCGAGGTTGGAAGATTCCCAGGGAAGGATGGAGACATTGATCGGCATGAAAATTCGACCTGCACTCAAGCCCGGCGATCCAGTGATCTACCGGATGACCAAGCACAGCCAGTGCCCGGGCCCCCGTGCCAAGAGTGTTGCACCCTCTCCGAATGGGGATGAGTACAAGTACCAGGTAGATAAATTCTGGGTCGTGGAGAAAGTCCTGGAAGATGGACAGGTCCAGCTGCGGACCCGCCGAGGAAAGACCCGCACTATTCGGCAGGATGACCAGAATCTGCGACCTCCCGCGTGGTGGGAAGTCCTGCTTTACCGCAATTACTTCCCTCAGCTGGGGCAGAATTCGCAGACTTGACCCGCGCCTGCTGTCTTCGAACCCAGCCTCGAACTCACAGAAGATTCAGTTTCTTGGGGCGAGTGTTGGGGGCCCGGCAGCACTTCCGGCAAAGTCCTGAAACTTCCAGGCGATGACCTTCCATGCGGAAGCCCAGGTCGCGGGAGATCTGGTCCAGGAGCTCTGAAATCTGTTCGTTGTGGAATTCGGTCAATTCCCCGCAACGGTTGCAGATCAGGTGATCGTGCTGTGGGTAACCGTAGTCGTGCTCATACAGATCACGATCTTCCTGCCGCGCGACCTTGCGAATGAGTCCCGCTTCTTCAAGCAGCGCGATGGACCGATAGATGGTTGAGCGGCTGACCCGGGTTCCGTCGCTGCGTCGCACCAGACGCTGGATCAACTGGTCGGCGTCGAAGTGTTCATGGGTCGAGAAGACTTCCTCGACGATGATGGAACGCTCGGGGGTCATCCTCAACCCCTTCGTCGCCAGGAATTCGCGATACTTTTCGGCGGGCGAGACGGCCACGCTGACCGCTTCCAAATCCAGGTGCGCCACTGTTCTTCCTGTCATTCGGCGCGGTTCTGAACAGAACCGCGAGGACGTGTTGCGAACTTCGTCCTTGAAAACTCTTCGGCAAGCCTCCTGCCTGCCATTTTGAAATTATACCACCTCGTGCTCGCTGCACCACGTGTCAATCGACAAGGACGCCGAGCATTCTTTCAATGGCACGCTCGAGCTTCTCTTCCGATTCGTATGTGCCGTCCGCGATTTCCCGTTTGATCCGCTCCAGACGCTGAGCACGCGTCTCATGACTTCCCGGGACACCGGGAGCAGCGTTCGCAGTGGGGATGGAACCTGGCTTTTTCGAATCAGGCCGGGCAGATTTCATGGCCGCCTCGGGAGTTTTAGAAGTGGTAGTCGCGCCGTGCAGGCACTCGCCCGCTTCTGGCAATTTCTGCCACCCAGTGTAATTCAATTCGCCGGTCTGTGACAATCCGGGATTGAAAGAGGAGGTGAGGTAAGAAACGGAAACGATTTCGAAAGCTGGTCGCATGGGAATACATCCTGGCGACCGTCCTGGTGCTGATAGCACGCTGATTGCGTGGCGTCCTGCTGAAAGTTGAGTGATTCTGCCGTTGAATCACCTTGTTTTGTAAAAATGTTATCGACCGGAAATGGTCTCCGACTTGAACTCAATTCTTGGGCAACCATTTTCAAATCGGACGTAACCGATTTTCGTGCCGAGGGATAAAATAAAAAAGCCGCACACGATGTCGTGTGCGGCTTGAATCATTCAGGCTGAATGGAACTTATTCCTTCTCAGCGGAGTCGGCAACCACTGTTGGAGCTGCCCGACGGGATTTCACGCGATCGTTCTCACCCACGAAAGCGATCATTGCCCGCTCTCCCGAGTCGCCCAGACGAGGCTTGGCCAGTCGAAGAATGCGGGTGTAGCCCCCTTCGCGATCTGCGAAACGGGGAGCAAGTTCGCTGAAGAGGATGTCGACAGCTTCAATGTCTCGCAGAGCGGCGAAAGCACGACGGCGAGCGGTGATCGCGGGAGACTTCGCAGCGACCCACTTTGCCCACTCCGGACCTTCTCGCCAGGCCTTCCACTCAGCAGAGTTCTTTTCCGCCTTGGTGGCGAACTGCTCAGCCTTCGCTTCGTGGGGGAGGGCGTTCTTGGCAAGAGTGATCAGCTTCTCAACGAAAGGACGAAGTTCCTTCGCCTTCGGCGTCGTGGTGATGATCCGTCCCGCTTCCTTGGGAGCGCCGACAGCATCCTTATCGAAACGAACGGTCTTGATCAGGCTGGCCGCCATGTTCCGAAACATCGCTTTTCGATGGCTCGCTTTACGGCCGAGGATGCGGCCTTTGGTACGATGTCGCATGATTTCTCATCCAGTCAATCTGAAGGCAACTTCGAAAATCGCAGTTGCTGTCTGTCTTGTGTGCCGCGGCGGCACGACCTGATGCAGAGGGACGGGTGAACTTCCGCCCGCCCTCAGACTCGTCAATTAAAACTATGTGCGGTTCTGCTTCTTGACCCGCTCGGGAACTCGCATTCCCAGTCGCAGGCCGATCTCGCCGAGACGTTCACGGACTTCGAACAGAGTGGTTTCGCCGAAGTTGCGAACGGTCAGGAGCTGGTCTTCGCTGCGTCCAACCAGATCCCGGACGCTGGTAATCCCTTCGGATTCCAGGCAGTTTGTCGCACGGACTGACAGGTTGAGTTCGGCGAGGCTCTGGTTGAGTTTGTCTTCCAGTTCCAGGTCGATCGGGGAGTAGCCGGTTGCTTCCAGCATTCCCTTGAGGCCTGCTTCCGGCGGCAGTTCCGGACCAGGTTCCTGGTAGTTGATGAACGGGTTGAGGTGCTTTCGGAGGATCTTGGCAGCTTCGACCAGAGCCATGTCCGGCTTCACGGTCCCGTCTGTCCAGATTTCCAAAGTCAGCTTGTCGTAGTTCGTGCGCTGTCCGACGCGGGTGTCTTCGACTTTGTAACGAACGCGAGTCACCGGGGAGAAAGCTGCGTCGAGGGGAATGACTCCCAGCTCCGGGCTCTTCTCGTAGGCTTCGGTGGCGGGAATGTAGCCGCGACCGTTCTCGACCGTCAGTTCCATGCTGAGAGGAACGTCATCTGTCATCGTGGCGATGATCAGATCCTTGTTGATCACTTCGACCTGGTCGTCGGTGATGACGTCAGCGCCGGTGACAACACCGCGTTCATGCTTCTCGATCCGCAGGACCTTGCTGGTGCTGCTGTGGTTCTTGACGACCAGCGACTTCAGGTTCAGGCAGATGTCGGTGATGTCTTCGACAACGCCTGGAATGGTGGTGAATTCGTGCTGAACCCCGGCAATCTTCACGCGGGTGACAGCACTTCCTTCGAGGCTCGAGAGAAGGATGCGTCGCAGACTGTTGGCGATCGTGTGGCCGAATCCGCGTTCAAACGGTTCAGCGACGAACACGCCGTAAGTCGAAGTCAGGGTATCCAGGTTTGGAGCCACGCGGCTGGGCAGCTCCAGATTTCGCCAACGAATTCGCATGATGACAACTCCTCAGGCACTTTTCCCGGTCTCTGGATGAGGTTCGACGGTTACGGGCGAGACGGGAAACCCCTGTCCGCGAACCACTGTAGTTTGTTGAGAGTGAAGGGTTGGGCGTTGAGCGTTTTGTGCTCTGACGCTGACCGTTCAATTCTCGTTGTTCGACTAAACGCGACGACGCTTGCGGGGGCGGCAACCGTTGTGGGGCAGTGGGGTAACGTCTTCGATCGCCTTGATCGAGATGCCGCCGATCTGCAGCCCGGTGATGGCGCTTTCGCGGCCTGAACCCGGACCTTTGACCCGGATTTCCAGTTCACGAATGCCGAACTTTCGAGCGCGGTCCGCACAGGTTTCAGCAGCTCGCTGGGCGGCGAACGGCGTGCTCTTGCGGGAGCCTTTGAAGCCGACGGTACCGGCACTGGCCCAGCAGAGGACTTCGCCGTTGGTGTCGGCGATGGAAACCGTTGTGTTATTGAACGTTGCCTTCACGTGAGCGACGCCCCGGGTCACATTGCGGCGGACCCGCTTCTTTGTTTTCACCTTTGCCACAAACTCACCTCTCCAATGTGTCTTCGCTCGCGATTACATCTACTTGACTCAAAAAACCGAATTCCGAGGCATCAAATCCGAAACAAATTTCAAACTGCGAATTTCGAAACTCGAAGTGGAGTTTCGACTTTGCATTGAATCCGAACACGTTGAGGCTGATTCGGATTCCGGATTTGAAATTCAGGATTTATGCTCTGTTACTTGTCTTTGACGCCCTTCTTGCCAGCCACTGTCTTCTTCACACCTTTCCGGGTGCGTGCATTGGACTGGGTGTTCTGTCCGCGAACGGGCAGGCCTTTGCGGTGACGGACGCCGCGATAGCACTGAATCGCCTTCAGGCGATTGATGTTTTCAGCCGTCTGGCGACGCAACTGTCCTTCAACAGCGTACTTGCTGTCGAGCAGGGAGTTGATGCGCTGAATGTCGTCTTCGCTCAGATCGCGAGCTTTACGCTGCAGGTTGAGACCGAGTGTGCGACAGATTTCGATTGACCGCACCCGGCCGACGCCGAGCAGGTATGTCAACGAAATGAACGTGGGTTTATCGTTGGGGATGTCAACGCCCAATACGCGAGGCATGGTAAATTCCTATCCTTGACGCTGCTTGTGCCGGGGGTTGGCTGCACAAATGACGTAATTGCGTTGTTTGCGGCGAACCACCTTACAATGCTCGCAGATGCGTTTGACGCTCGAGCGGACCTTCATAGTGACCTGTACTCCAGGTGTTCAGTCCGAGTTCCTGAAAAGACCGCGATCGGGGGAAGTTGAGTCATCCTGTCTCGAGGCATTTACGCCGAGACATTCTGGATCAAGATCACCTCGGCGGTTTCAGACACTCAGCCGGCCGGGAAATTGAAAGCGTGGCAGTATAATCAACTCTCTTCGCTGGAGACAAGGACGCCGAATTTGAAAATACGATCCCGTGACTCGTTGTTTGCTTCTCGGCATTTGAAATGTGCAAGTGTAAGTCCACGCAGTGGATGCGATTGGGGAAGGAGTCGCGTTGGAGGGAGACAACGAGCCGCCCGGTTTTCTGCCGGAGGGAGATTTTCGGTTTTTTCGAAAAATTTTCCCGGAAGTTCAACTGCGGACGCGGCCACTTGCGACACTTCCGTCGTCTGCAACTGGGGTGTTCAGCTCGCCTGCTCAAAAAATCTGGGTGCAGTTTGATTCTAAATCAATTGACCCGGAATGATTTCACCGCGATGATCACGGACCAGTTCTCCAACACTCTCCAAGAACTCCGCCCGATGAGCCACGACTCAGCCTTAGTTCCCTCCGCACTTGGTTATCGCATGCCTGCGGAATGGGAGCCGCAAGAAGCCATTTGGTTGTCCTGGCCGGTGCGGCTGGCGACGTGGCCCGGAAAATTCGAACCCGTCCCTCGCATTTTCGCCGAGATCGCACGACATGTGACGGATTCCGAACTCGTGCGGATCAACGTGACCGACGAAGAGATGGAATCCAGGGTCCGCACGCTGCTGACGGAATGTCAGGTGCGAATGGACCGCGTTCGCTTCCATAGAAATCCGACGAACGACTCCTGGGTGCGGGACCACGGCCCGATTTACCTCGTTCGCGAGCAGGATGGAAAGCGGACCCGCGCGTTGACGAACTGGGGATACAACGCCTGGGGAAACAAATATCACCCGCACAATCTTGATGATGCTGTCCCGCTGCGGATCGCGGAAGAGTTTGGAGAAACGGTTTTCTCCAACAAGATGATCCTCGAGGGGGGCTCGGTCGACGTCAACGGGGCCGGGGTTCTACTTACCTCCGAATCCTGCCTGCTCAATCCCAATCGAAATCCGCATCTCTCTCGGGATCAAATTGAAGAACAGCTGAAGGGGATGCTGGGAGTCGGGAAGATTCTCTGGCTGGGTGAGGGGATTGTCGGGGACGACACCGACGGGCATGTGGATGACATCACACGCTTTGTCAGTGCCCGCACGATCGTCACCGCAGTCGAAGAGGATCCGAGCGATGTGAACCACGACGCTCTGCAGGAGAATCTCAAGCGGCTCCAGACCATGACAGATCTGGATGGTCGGCCGTTTGAGATCATTCCATTGCCAATGCCTTCCGCGGTCGAGCACGCAGGGGTTCGGCTTCCGGCGAGCTACGCGAACTTTTTGATCACCAACGGCAAGGTGCTTGTTCCCACGTATCGATGCGAGCGGGATCAGGTCGCCTTGAATATCCTGAGTCGGCTGTTCCCCGGGCGGGAGGTCGTCGGCATCGACAGTACCGATCTGGTCTGGGGGCTGGGGGCGATACACTGTGTGACCCAGCAGCAGCCGGCGGTGGGGTGATCACTTCTCATTCTCCGATTCCGTGAGCAGCGGAGAAGGGGATCGCAGTTGAGGATTTTTCAGGTATCTCGGCCCGCGTGAAACTTCTTTCGGGATCGGCAGGTAGTTCTTGCGGATCCTGGTCAATGAATGATCGTTGGAGGGGAATTGGAGCTGGCACAGCGATGTCTCCGGGGAGATGTTCGTGCACTTCGCGAATTCGTCGAAGTGTATCGGGAACCGGTGTTTGCGCTCTGCCTGAAAATGCTTCGCCATCGGGAAGATGCTGAGGATACCGCACAGGAATCACTGGTTCGTGCCCTGCGGTACCTGAAGTCCTGGGACCCCAGCCAGCCGTTGACTCCCTGGGTCATGAAGATTGCGGCCAACCGCTGCCGGACGAATCTCGGTCGACGATCCCGGACCCCTGCGGCCTCGGAAGTTGTTGAACAGCTGGCTGCCGTGACGGCTGAAAACACCGGACTAGGGGAAGAGCTGGAACTGGCGCTGGATGTTCTTGTTGCACATCAGCGTCGTTGTTTTTGCCTGTTCTACGAACACGAACTGAGCATTGCCGAAATCTCGGAAATCATGGAGGTTCCCGAAGGGACGATCAAGACCTGGTTGCATCGGAGTCGAAAGCAACTGGCGCAGCGACTGCGTGAGCGTGGGGTCCACCCTCATCAATGAATTCTGTGAGTCGTGAGATGAATTGCGTTGAGTTTCAATCCCGCCTGGATCAGTTGGTCGAGCTTCGATCCGACCCTGACCTCGACCTTCGGCAGCATGGCGAGGAATGCGGGAACTCAGAGTGTCGAAATGCCTGGGCAGACTTCGAGCTGCTGCATGAGGCGATCCCCTCCTGGCTGGCGGATGTTCGCCAGGCCGACATGGTTCGAAGTGTCGGAGTGACTTCCTCCATTCAAGGTCATCGGCTGAGGGCGCGCTCGATGGTGACGCTTCTTTCGCTGACGGTGGTGGCAGTCGCTGCGTTTCAGGTGATTCGAATTCCACGCAGTGAGGAGACCGGACTGGCGGTCGGCCCCGGTTTCTCGATGCCTCGCGATGTCGCGGTTCGCGGCAGGGCTGAATCGACGCGGCAACTTCGCTCACTGGATGCAGGAAAGGCGACGTCGAGTGCGGACGCCGTGGAGCAGCGTGGTCTGTCGATCGATTGGATTGCGGAGACCCCATTGCAGGTGAGCAGTTCTGTGGCCTACATGCTGCTCGGGAATAGCGAGCCCGCAGTTGAAGCACCGCGCCGGACCAACTGGCTGGAGGGCTGGCAGGAGCAGATCATTCCCAGCCGCGAAGACTTCGAACTGATCCGTACGCTGCTGGTTCCGGGGCAGGAAAATCAGACTTCGAATCCCGGCTTTCCAGCGGAGCTGTCTGTCAGCTGAGGTAGGGTTCGTGGCCGACTCACTTTGTTGAAGTGGTCATTCCTGCTTGAGCGGAAGGGTCACGATCAGTCCGGCGGTTCGATTCTCGACGCTCTTGCGATCGGGCACGTGGCACTTCAGGCACAGGTTTGTCAGTGTAATGGCACCGGCCCGGTGATAGCTCCCTCCTTCGGTCCACTCGTGCAGTTTCTTTCCCGATCGGAGAGCCTGAACCGCAACCCGCTCGGAGTCGTTCTGTGGAAGGTGATCGGAGTTCATCGCCTGTCCGTCGACGACCAGCCATCGCAGTTGCACGCCGTGTTCTTTTTCGATGTCCTCAAAGACTTCGTCGAGCGTCGCTGCCGGAATCGCGAGCCCTTCATCCTCGCGGTAGTACCGGTGGTGGACCAGTTGCAGCGTCGCGTGCATGACATCATGCAGCACAGACGCCTCCTGTGCGGCCTGTTCGCGTGTTCGAGGAGATGCGTGAGATCCTGAAGGAGTCTCGGCGTGAGCTGCCGTCCAGTCGACTAAAACTCCTGTGATGGCGAAGAGGAGGGCCATTCGAGAATTCACCATGAAGAGGGCTTTCGGCTGGCGTGTCGGGAAAGGAGGGAGGGCGTTGAAGAGCGTTACTTGCGTTTTCGATTGCTCGCTGCTGATGAGGCTTCCGGGCTGAAATCGCAGAGCGGAACGACCTGACTGGTGGAGTGGATAACGTCCGAAAGTGTCACGCCTGCAAATGCGGATTCTGTCGCTGCGTAGGCGCGATCCAGTTCCGCATGCAGCGGGCACAGGCTCGTGTGCGACTTCAGTCCCAGCGGGCAGTGACGAATCCGCTGTAGAGGGTCGACTGCGTTGACGACGTCGAGAATGCTGATGGCAGCGGGTGCGTGGGCCAGCAGGTAGCCGCCGCCAGGTCCGGGCCGGGAGGTGATGAGTCCCGCGGAAACGAGGTCCTGCAGGACTTTCTGCAGGTACCGCCGGGGAATCTGCGTCCGTTCAGCGAGTTTGTCGGCCGACTCCGCCTGCCGATCGTCTCCCGCCAGCCAGGCCATGACCCGCAGTGCATATTCAGCGGTTTTGGACAGCAACGTTCGTCTCCCGGTGGAAAGTGAGTTGAATTCTACTCCTGTGGGTGTAGTATTGCAATGGGCGAGCTTTGCCCGTTTGCGATCCCCATGGAGAAGCTCATGAAGGCCGGCATCTCACTGCTTCCGCTTCTCTTTGTGGTGTTCGCTTCATTGGCGTGGGGAGAAGACGAGTTCGAGCGGCCTCCCATCTCTTACCGGACCGCTGAGCCGAATAACGACATCTCCCGGCTGCAGGTCCGGCTCGATGAGGGGAAGACGACTCTGGCCTGCGATCTCGAGCGGGGTTATCTGCAGTCGCTGCTGGATGAGCTGGAGGTTCCGGTCGAGTCTCAGGTGCTCGTCTTTTCGAAGACCAGTCTGCAGGCCCGCCGTATCTCCCCGCGGACTCCGCGAGCCATGTACTTCAATGATGAAGTCTACATCGGGTACTGCCATGCAGGAGACAAGCTGGAAATCGCAGCGATGGACTCCCAGCTGGGAACGGTGTTCTATACGCTGGATCAGGAAGCGGTCGATCAGCCGAAGTTGCTGCGGCAGACTGATGACTGCCTGACGTGTCACAGCTCCTCACGCACGGAGAATGTCCCCGGTCTGCTGGCTCGATCGCTATTTGTAAATGCAGCGGGCTTCCCCATTTTCTCCGGCGGAAGTCAGAACGTGGATCACACCACGCCGATCGAAAAACGCTGGGGAGGGTGGTATGTCACCGGGCAGCATGGCCAGCAGTCTCATCAGGGGAATCTCATCATCCGCAGTCAGGAAGTGCCTCGCGAGGTGGATAACGCCCAAGGACAGAATGTTCTCGATCTGCAGGACCGCTTCAAAGTCGAGAACTATCTGACTCCGCACAGCGACATTGTCGCCCTGATGGTGCTGGAGCATCAGATACTCGTCCACAATAAAATGGTCCGGGCGAACTTCACTACCCGGCAGGCGCTTGATTACGAAGCGACGATGAACCGGGCTCTGAACGAGCCGGCCGGGCAACGAAGAGAAAGTACGACCCGCCGGATTCAGAATGTGGGGGACGCCCTGATTGAATCGATTCTGTTCGTGAAAGAAGCAGAGCTCACGAGCTCAATGCAGGGAACCAGCGGCTTTGCCGATCACTTTGCCCAGCGGGGACCGCGCGATTCACAGGGACGCTCGCTGCGGGATTTCGACCTGACCCGCCGCCTCTTCAAGTACCCGTGCAGCTACCTTGTCTATTCAAAGTCGTTCGACGGTCTGCCGGTGGAGATGAAGGAATACGTCTGGCAGGAGTTGTGGGAAATTCTGGCGAAGGACAAGCATGCGGAGAAGTACGCTCACTTGTCCAAGGAGGATCGGCAGGCGATTATCGAGATCCTGCGGGAAACAAAACCGGGGCTGCCGGAATGCTGGACGAAACCGGAGTGAACCGCGTCGCTGATTGGTGGTGTTGAGAAAAGCTTTTAACCACGGAATGCACGGAATTCACGGAAAAAGCTGAACCGCGAATGGGGCGAATACGGCGAATGACTGCCATCGTAGGTCGATTGGCGTGGTGAAAGCGGAGTTCGGTGTCATGCTCATATCGCGTGAGCAGCATGGGCACGCAGAAAGTTGATAACGACGCGGATTCACGTTCGCCCTGCTGTCGCGATGCGAACAGGGCACTCGGTGGGTCACCAGCAGCGCATTGTCACACAGCCCATACTTTAGCATATTACCTATAGGTGGACTCGCCTGTCTTGAGGATGTTGCATCGCAGTAAGGTGTTTTGAGGCATCGACTTACGTTTCGGCTGTCTTGCTGGGGACGTTCCATTGTGGGTGTCACAGAACATTCCAAGCCTTAGATAGGAGGACTTTCAATGGCTGGACGTGTGGATCCGGTGGAGAGTTTTCTCAAAGAAAATGGGCCGACGGTATCTGCGGATCTTGCCAATGGACTGGTAGCCATGGGAGTTGCTGGCAATGCACCTGCAGCTCGAAAAATGATGCAGCGTGCCACCTGCAGAACGATCCAGTCGACGGATCCCGTACGTTTCGATAAATCATACCTTTACTACCTTGAGAGTCATAAGGGAAAACTGTACGCACAAGCAGTTCGGAAACTCCTGCCATCAAAACCGTCCTTTCACCGGATCTACAAGACGATTCTGTCGAATAAAGGCTGGATTACCGAGGGGCAAATCGGGAAGGCCTCAGGTTGCCTCCCCAAGGCATCTAAATCGACTGCAGGTGGACGATTACCTCTTGAGGCAGTGGTCGACCAGCTTATGAAACTCAAGCTCATCGAGAAAGTGGCAGGAGAAGATGAGCTCTTTCGCATTGGCATGCAATTCGGAAGCGTTGGACTGAGCCGGCCGGCATTTCGGAGAAAACTCGAACTCGAACAGCGGCTCCTAGTCATGCTTCGAGATTGGGTCCGAAATTGTTTTTTGATTGCCTATGATAAGCATTCGATGCGCAAGGCCGAAACATGTGCAACAGGATTCAATGACACGCTGTGGGATCTCCATGGGCCGACCTATTTCGGTCCATTTTCCGAATTTAAGCCTCTTCGTCGTTCAGTGCAAAGTGGCAGTTTTATCGCCGCAGAAATCCTCGGTTTTCGACCATTTTCTTCGGTTGACGCAGAAGCCACTCGTGAACGGGTCGAAGGCATTGGGCATAGATGGAAGTCGATCTCACTGGTCCCCCTTGTTGTTGCACCTGCATATTCGAAGGAGGCTTGGAAGATGTTGCGAGAGGCAGGTGTCATTGCGGCTACCTTCAAAGACGTATTTGGTCCGAACATTGACGAGTTGATTCGTCGATTCTCCATGGCAATCGAAGCAGGAGAACCTACTGAGGAGAATCTGTGCAATATTGAGAAGGCGCTTGCAATCACACATGGAACCGTCATCGACGAAGGGCTGCTTGGAAATCTGAAAGGCGCGCTGTTTGAGCTATTAGTTGCGATGGGATTTCGGGCTTCCGGGTTCGACACCACGCTTCAAAAGAAAATACGGGGTCTTCCCGGAATTTTGTGGGTGAGGTTGTTTGAATCTGGCGGGAGTGTGGTCAGTTTTGGAAGCTGTTGTTCATGAACACACTTTCTGAGCATTACGGGTTGTTGCTGGGGCTGGACCGGTCCTGGCGGGTGGTGGATGTCGATCTCTCGCTGGAGGAGAAGCGGGTTCAGATTCAGATTGAGCATGTGCCGGGAGCAGCAGTCTGTTGTCCGGAATGTTCGGCGGTGCGGCCGCTGAAGGATCATGCTCCGCAGCGGTCCTGGCGGCATCTGGACACCATGCAGTTCGAGACCCTTCTCACCGCTCGCATCCCTCGCACCGAGTGTCCCGACTGCGGAGTGAAGACGATTGAAGTCCCCTGGGCCGAGCCGCACGGACGGTTCACATTGGTGTTCGAAGCCTTTGCCGTTCGTCTGCTGCAGGTGGCCAGCAGCATCGAGAAGGCCCGGCTTCATCTGCGGCTGAGCTGGATGAGCGTGCAACGGATTATGGACCGAGCGGTCGAACGGGGATTGATCACTCGAGACCTGACAGACATCAGGCATGTCGGCCTGGATGAGAAGAGTTTTCTGAAGGGGCAGGACTACGTGTCTATCATGACCGACATCGATGGCAGCCGAGTCCTGGAAGTCTCCCCCGGACGTGACGAAACCGCAGCCGACACGCTGTGGAACACCTTCTCCTGGGAGCAGAAGGAACAGATCGAAGCGGTGGCGATGGACATGTGGCAGGCGTATCAGAACAGCGTGGATGCTCATGCTCCTGATGCAGAAGTCGTGCATGACCGGTTCCACATCGCCAAGCATCTGAACGAGGCTGTCGATCAGGTCCGGCGAGCCGAGCACAAGTCTCTGATGAAAGAGCAGGACGAGACGCTCAAGGGGACACGCTCGTTGTGGCTTTACAACCTGGAGAACCTCAGTGAGCAGAAGCGAGCGGAGTTCGAGCAGATCAAAGGTGCTCAGCTGAAGACGGCTCGGGCGTGGGCCATTCGAGAACAGTTCCGCTGGTTCTGGGACTGCCGGAGTGCGGAGGAAGCGGACGAGTTCTTCCAGACCTGGTTCAGCTGGGCCATCCGTTGCCGACTCAAGCCGATCAAGCGTGTGGCGAAGATGATCAAAAAGCGGATCGACAACATCCTGAGCTGGTTCCGCCACCAGATCAGCAACGCCGCAGCGGAAGGGTTCAACAGCATCATTCAGTCCCTGAAATCCGCCGCCCGAGGATTCAGGAACTTCGCCAACTACCGAACAAGAATCCTGTTCTTCTGCGGCAAACTCAAGCTGCTCCCAGAATCAGCAAGCCATTAAATTGTGGGAAGAACCAAAATACGTAAGCCAGATGAAGACGAGGAATTTGAAATCGACGTCGTAGCAGTCAAGGGGGAAACGCTCTGTAAACTTGTGGAATGCAAGGGGCGCCACGCGAAGTATGTCGAGTCCAGAGAAGATGTTGAGAGACATTTTTTCAATCGATGTCGCGCGGCAGCTGATCCTTATGGCTGGAATGTGACAAGTGGTTATAAGAAAATTGAAGCAATCTTTATCACCAGTGGTCAATACTCACCGGAAGCAGCAATCTATGCTAGCACGACAAAGGTGAGTCATGGTATTGCATGCACGACAATGGATCGAAACAGCTTACTTGAGTTTTTGAATGAAGCGGGACAAACACGATTGGTCAATATTGTAAATCAATACTATTGACCATTAGTGAGGGCCAGTTTCGTAAGCTGAGAAGCGTCGCGATTGCCCAGTGAACGCTCGGCTGGGTGGGATGTTCAAAGCGGAACCGGGTGCCATACTCATGCCGCGTCACCAACATGAGCATGCCGATGTCAACATGGACACCGATTCATGTTTCCCCCCGCTGGCGCGATGTGAGCAGGGTTCCCGGCGGCAATCCTCATATCGGTCCGCACAGCGGACCCTACTTTGCTCGCAAGTCATTACTCTGTCGCCGTCACGCGCACGGTGATCGTTCCCTGGTTGTCTCCCAGTTCGCCCCAGTTGTCGCCGCAGCGGAGGAAGAGTTTACCATCGGCGGGTGCGGTGAAGGTTCGCGAGTCGCCGATCGGGAACGGCTCGCTGAGGGTGTAATCCTTGAAGATGATTCCCATCAGCTGCCCTTTGCCATCGGCTTCACCGGCAGCGGTCAGCTCTTCGCCGTCTTTCGACAGCTTCCATGTTCCGGTCGTGCTGACCTGATAGGTCACTCCGGATTCGACCAGACCGCGTGAGGCCTGCCAGCCTTCTTTGGCGTTGATCTTCGCCATGCTGCCCGGTTTGGCTTTGACTGCTTTAAACGGTGTCTTCCAGTCCCAGCTGCACAGGTCGCAGCGGTAACCGGGTTCGAGATCTTTCAGGAACAGTCTGTATTCGAAATCGATTTCCTGAAGCTGTCCGCCGTACACGCTGTCGAAGCTGACATTGGCTCCGGTGAGAAATCCCATGCCCAGCGGTTTGAAGCGGGCGGTGTAGTTCTCGTTGAAGCCGAGCATGTGGCAGATTGCCCAGCGCCAGGCATAGTTCTGCCAGGAGTCTCCCGTCGTTTCGAGGGGGTTGTTAATGATCTCCGCGAGTGGTTTGGGTTCGCGGGATTTCAGATAGTCGATCACCCCCTGCTTGGCGTTGACCCCTTTGTCGTTGGCCTTCCAGTACTGCCCGACTTCGGCCATCCCTTCCGAGTACCAGGTCGGGCCGGTTTCACCAAAGGTGATTCCGCAGTAAGCGTGGATCGCTTCATGCTGGGGAGTGCCGTGATCGGCAGTGGCATAGACGATGGCATCCGCATCGAGCTTGGGGCCGTTGCGGATGCCGCGCGTCGTGGTGATCGTGAGTCCGCCCTGCTGCCGGATGCTGGCGATTCCGTCCGGTTCCATTTTCTGCAGCTCGGACTGCGGCCAGTTGGCAAAGTCCTTCACCACATACATGCGGATCGGCTTGCGAAGCGGGCTGCCGAAGTAGGCAGCGACGAGCTTGAGCATCGTCTCCAGTCGGTCCAGCAGGTCTTTGGCTTCGGCCTGAGGAATATCTGTCATCACCTGAAAGTTTTTTGAGGTGTACAGCTGCGGGCCGGACTTCTGCGCCCAGGCGGGCGATGAGCTGGAGATCATCAGTCCGCACAATACGAACGCAACAAAAATCCAGCCCCGCATGTACTGCTCCTCAATCCGCTGTGGGCCCGTTCCGAAACGGGGATCCGAATCGCGATTGTGTCGGGATCCGGATCTCCTGAATCGGCGTCCGGATCTCAGTGATGATGTCCGGCATGACCTTTGAAGAGGTCATGGTCCTTGTTCCCCTTGGCGTAGACATAAGCAATCAAATCGAAGATTTCCTCTTCAGTCAGCTTATTCAGCACTCCCTGCGGCATCAAGGAGACCTTGGAAACGCTCCGTTCCTCGATGTCGGCTTTCTTGATGACGGTGGGTTTATCGGGGGCCAGTGGATTGGTGACCACCTTCACCTCGTCCGCATCTTCTGAAAGGACCAGTCCTGAGAGGATCTGTCCGTTCTCGAGGGCGAACATCTGTGAAGCGAACTTCTCATTGATCCGCAGCGACGGTTCGAGCACGTCCCGCAAGACGTCCTGCAAGCTGCGTTTGGGGTCAAGCTGCGTCAGATCAGGACCAATCTGCTGACCTTCGCCGTTGAGTTTGTGACAGCTGACACAGGCCGCCACTTTGAACAGCTGCTTGCCGACTTCGAACGACCGGGGGGTATGCCCCATGGCGACGTGACCTGCCTGAGCAGCCAGGTCGTCGTACTTCCACTCGGTGTTGCGAAGCAGGTATTTCAGAAGTTCGTCCTGAGGAGTCATGGAAGCGACCGCAGCATCCGCATCGGTGTTCGAGCCGTCCACGACATACAGGGCCCCGTACATGCGCCGCCAGTGTCCCGGGTAGGTGCATACGTAAGGATAGACCCCGGGTTTCTTCGGAGCTTCGAAGGAAATTCGTTGCGTCTGGCCGGGTTGCAGCAGGCGGCTGGCGAGCAGGACCTTGTCCGACTTCGGAATGTAGTTCCGGGCCATGGCGTCGGGATCCTGTGCGGTTTTCTCCGCCAGCAGGCCGATCTCTTCCATGGATCCGGGCAGCACAATGGCGAAGTTGTGCGGCATGTTGTCGGAGTTCGAGAAGACGAACTCGACCGGTTTGCCGGCCTGCACGATGATCTTTTCCTTGTCGTAGATCATGCGTTCGGGCACGGTGCCGACGGCAATGACGCGGACGTCCAGGTTCTCCAGCCGGGAGAGAATCGCCTGCCGCTGTTCCTCGGGAAGCTGGTCCGCAATCGACTTGGCGGTGGCCATGGCGGTCGTGGCGTTTGTTCCCGTGCGGAACTTCACAGGGATCTCGCTGAGGTAAGCGACGAGGTTATCCGCGAGCGGTTGAAGCTGGGCTTTCTTCCAGGATTCGACGGGAATTCCCTGCAGGGCGAGGATCGCGCTGGTGCGGTTGCGACCGGCTTTGATCAGTGCGGTGAGGTCGTCGAACTTCTCCGCATCATGACCGGGAATGAACGTCAGGGTTCGAATCGCGACATCGTGCAGCGACGAGCTTCCGGAAACGGAAAGGCGGTCGGCCGGGATCACCTCTTTTGGAATATCCGGTCCCTGCCAGGCAACCTGGAAGGCGTAGTTCCCGGTCCCGTTGAAGTAGGTCACGGTGATGGGATGCGACCCCGAGGGGAGATCGATGACGCCGCTTTTCTCGGTCGGGCCCTGCAGGGCATCGTTGTTCACGACCAGTTCATCCCCGATGTACAGCCGGGAGCCGTCATCGGAGGTGGTGAAGAACGTGTACTTGCCAGCTTTGTCGATGGAAATCGATCCTGTGAATCGCAGGGCATACCCTTCACTTTGCGTCCGTTCAGGAATGTCGAGCGTGAAGGTGGGGGCAATGCCGCTGGCCTGCGGTCGCATACGGTTCAGGGTTTCGATGGCGACATTCGGGCCGTTGGGCTGGAAGTAGTCAACACGAACACCGTTGTCTCCGGTCGAGCTCCCTGCGGACTCCTGAGCCAGATTTCCGGGGAGTTCGAACAGCAGCGGTCGAACCTGCTCATAGGTGGCAGAACGAACCTCTCCGTTGGAAATCAACGGGATTGCCTCCAGCACGGAGCGGACAGCATCCTTGGAAGTGGAAGCGAGTGTTAAAGCGTTGTGAGCCCCGTTGTCTGTCAGAATCAAAGCAGCATAGCCGGCTCGGGCGCCAGCGGCTGTCTTGCCTGCGGTGGCGAGTTTCTCCAGCTGGCTGCTAACTTTCTGCAGGTCGCCTGTCGGCTGTTCCAGCAGCAGTTGAGTGAGGACCGGCAGATCCGATTCCTGTTTCTGGGCATCCTTCTCGGTCAACAGAGTGAGCACAAGGTCAACAGGGCTGACCTTTCTCATTTCTGCCAGGCCGTTGAGTGCTGTGCGGAGTGCAGCGTCCGGAACATTCTGGCGCGCGAGGATCGCAAGATAGACCGCTTCTGACGGTTCGAGCTTGAGCAGGTCATTCACATTCGCGTTCGCGAGCGCGTACTGATGAGCGACACTGGACAACGGTTTGCCCGAGGCGATGGCCTGTTGAATCTGCTGGTCGATGTGCAGCTGGCCTTTGGCATACTTCAGCACGTAATCGAGCTGAACGTCGAGCGGACGGGTGGCGACTTCGTAAAAGACTTCCGCTGTTTCCGGTCCGCTGAAATTGATGGCGGCCTTCACCGCTTCCGCACGGACGAGCGGTTCCTCTTCCCGGGCAGCGGTCAGAAGCACCGGTGCCCAGCTGGTGATTTTGTCTCCCCAATGACCGAGCGTGCGGATCGCTGCAGCCCGGACTCTGGGTTCTTTCGACTGCAGAACCTTTTTGAGGAGCTCTTCGTTGGGGACCCGGTGTTCTTCGAATGTCCAGAGGGCTTCGAGAAGTGCCTGTTCATCCGCGGGAGTCTTTGGTTCGATTCCGGCAGTCCACTGGCTGAGAGCCGCAGTGACTTCATCAGTCTTGCGGCCGCTGAGTTCGAGCCGTGCACGATAACGAGTGCCGTTGTCTTCCCCGTAAAAGGCCTGGGCGACTTCAGCAATCGGTTTGCCTTTCAACTTCAGGGGCTTGTCGTTGAACTTGCCCCCGTGAGTGACGCGATAAATCCGGCCGTGCGTGTGGTCCCGGTTCGGGTCGCGGATGTTGTGCTGCATGTGCCCGATCAGCGGGTTCGCCCAGTCTGAAATATACAGAGCTCCGTCGCCGGCCACTTCGACATCGGTCGGCCGGAAGTTGGGATCCGACGAGATCAGGATCGGCTCAATTTCGACGGCATTGATGTCGGCACCGTCGTATTCGACGCGATGTTGCAGCACGCCGAGAACGCCAATGGAGTTGCAGATCAGGAAGTTTCCATTGAACTCCTTGGGGAACTGCGAGCTGGAGAGAAAGCCCGTGGCAGGGACGGGACGAACCCGTTTCTGATACCAGTCCTTAGGCGGAGCAACGCCGTTTCCGATGGAGACATAGCTGCCGGTTCCGCTGGTGCCGTCGCTGGCGAACATGTATCCCCACTGATCGAATGCAATGCCGTGAGGATTGGGGCCGATGGGGTGGTGGAAGGAAACTTCGTAGGTGCGGGGGTCGAACCGGTACACGCCATCTCGCGTGGAGCGGAACGTCTTGGTCGGGGTTTCCATGTTGTCGACATGGAACACGCCGTGCGAGGAGTACAGCCCGCCGTCAGGACCGATGACCAGTGAATTGGCGGTGTGATGCGAGTCTTCCGAGGAGATTCCCTGCAGCATCCGGATCTTCACATCCGCGCGATCATCTCCATCGGTGTCTTTGAGGAAGATGATCTCGGGGGCCGCTGCGACGAGGACTCCGCCTCCCCAGAATTCGAACCCGGTGATGCTGTTCAGGCCGTCTGCGAAGACAATCAGCTTGTCGGCTTTGCCGTCGTGATCTTCATCCGGCAGGATGATGAGCTTGTCCGCGAGAGGTTCGTTGGGATTCCAGTGAGGGTAGGTCGGCCAGGTGGCGGCCCAGAGCCGGCCGTCGGTGTCGACTGCCATCTGCACCGGCTTAATCATGTCGGGGAACATCTCTTCCGAAGCGAAGAGGTTCACTTGCAGTCCTTTGCCGATCTCCATGCTCTGGATGGCTTCTTCACCTCCCAGGAACGGATACGTGCCGTCGGGAAGGGGACCGGGCTTGTTGGTCTGCACCGGGATCTCGGGAGGCGTGTTGCTGTCGTCGACAACAAAGTCTTTGCCCTGAGCGGCGGCCCAGACCTTTTTGTCGCGGTTGGCGGTCTGCACGGTGAAGATTTCCATCTCCCGCTGCATCACGTCCGCATTACTTTGACCGAACCAGGCGAGCTTGGAACGTCCGCCGAAAATGTTGTAGCCGTCGATCGCCCGATAGACGTTGAACCAGCGGAAGTCCTTGTCGATCACTGCCTGTCGGAGCTTCTCCAGCTGCTTGGGATCGGTTTTGGTCTCACCCCCGAAGAGTGATTTGACGATCACTTCCGAGATCTGGCGGTCCCCTTCAGGAGTCAGGTGCACGCCGTTCATGGTGAGCGGCTGGGTCTCTTTTGCGTACAGCTCATAAGAGGGATGAAAGAGATCGACGAAAGGGATTCCTTTCTCTTTGGCCACTTCCGCCATCGCCTGTGTGTACTGTTCGAGAATCACATTGTGCTCGCGACCATCCGGCAGGTTCGGATCGTTCAGGTCTTCGTGAGCGACGGGGGAGAAGAGGACCAGCCGAGGCGAGCCGCGGTCGCTGTATTTCGCAGCGAGAGTCTGATCGATGAAGGTCTTGAGACGTTCACGGAACTTGGGGAGACCCTGTTCGCCGGCAAACGCTTCGTTGTACCCGAAGAAGGCGAAAACGATGTCTGTCTGCGTCTTCGTCAGCCACTCTTCGGGAGAGCCAAAGTTCTCGGAGCGGGGACGGAGGTCGACTTCGTCCCCGGGGAATGCGAGATTTCGAAAGACGAGCTGCAGGTCTGGGTATCGATGCTGAATCAGGGTTTCCAGCCAGCCATCATGCTGCATTCTGTCGGGGAGGGTATTCCCGATCAGCGTGATGTGGTCTCCTTTTTTGAGTTCAAGCTGGGCTTCGCCAGCGCGGGCGGGCCCAGGCAGGAGGATGAGTGCCGAAAGGCAGACCACTGCGGAAAATCGACAATTCACTTGGGGTTACTCCGAAGGCAGGGGGAGCGAAAGGCTGATCAGGCAGTACAATTCATTCTCACGGGTCAGCTGTCCCGGAGTCAATCATCTGATGTTTGTGTTTTGATGTGTTTTCTAAGAAGCCCCGAAATAAAGAGGAAGCGGTGTCTTAGGGTGGGAAAGCGATGACAGCATTGGCGAGTTTAAGAATGGGTCGGCCTCCCTGTGATTTATCGTTCCAGTGAGTTATGTTGCACTACGACTGATGAAAAACAGGACTCGGGGTCTTGAAAGTCATCAGGCTGGAATTCGTCGCTTTCGAATCCCTGAATGTTTCATTGCCAATGGTTCCAACAAGAGACTGATGAAGAGATGAGCTTGCCTACTCTTTCTCCTGAACTGGTGCTGCAGGCGCAGCAACGACTGGCCGGATATCTGCACCGGACACCGCTTGTTCACTCACGGACGCTGAGTGAGAAACTTGGAACCGAGGTCTACCTCAAGCTGGAATGTCTCCAGAAGACAGGTTCCTTTAAGCCTCGCGGCGCCTTGAACAAGATGCTGACCCTGACTCCCGCAGAACGTGCAGCCGGCGTCGTGGCGACCAGCGGAGGGAATCACGCACAGGGACTCGCACTGGCAGCGAAGATTCTCGGCGTGGAAGCGACCATCTGCATGCCGGACAACACTCCGTCCAATTATATTGACGCGACACGCGGATACGGGGCCAAGGTGGTCCTCTGTCCGGGACCAGCCGCCACGACGGTGGAAGCAATGCGTCTGAAAGCCGAAGGGCTCACCTTCGTTCCCCCCTTTGACGATCCTCTGGTCGCTGCAGGGCAGGGGACCGTCGGTCTGGAGATTCTTCAGGACCTTCCCGGTGTGACGCGGATGTATGTCAGCATCGGCGGTGGGGGGCTGATCTCCGGGATCTCCACGATCATGAAGGCCGCCCTGCCGAACCTGCGCATCTTCGGAGTTGAAACCAAAGGGGCCGACGCCATGGCCCAGAGTGTCGAAGCCGGAAAACTCGTGGAACTCTCCTCGATTACCTCAATTGCACGCACGCTGGGAGCACTGAAAGTCGCTCCCATGACTCTGGCGGTCGTGCAGGAACTGGTGGAAAAAGTGATTGTCGTCGAGGATCGGGACGCTGTGCAGTCGCTGATTTATCTGCTGGAACGGACCAAGATTCTCACCGAACCGGCCGCCGCCTGCTGTCTGGCCGCAGCCGAAACTCATCGGGGCGATTTTCAGCCGGGTGAGAAGATCGTGCTGCTCATGTGCGGCGGGAATGTCGCTGTCTCAGATCTGTGCGACTATTACAGGCAGTTTCCCGCAGCCGCGTCGGCCTCGTGAAATCAGGGCGACTCCCGCGTCAATTCATTTCGGATCATTCACAACTTTCTCAAGGAGAATCTCCATGTCTGAATTCGATCTTCTCTCTCGTCGCGGTTTTCTGGGGGCCGGAGCGGCAGCTGTGGCGGCCGGTTGGGGAGTGAAGATGCAGGCTGCCGAAGAGGATGAAGAGGAGGGGAATTACATCGATGCCCATGTTCACGTCTGGACTCCCGACGTGAATGCCTACCCGCTGGCAAAGGGCTACACGAAAGAAGAGATGCGTCCAGCCAGCTTCACTCCGGACGAATTGTTTTCCGAATGTCGACCCGCCGGCGTGGACCGGATCGTCCTGATTCAGATGAGTTACTATAGCTTCGACAACAGTTATGTGACCGATGTGATCGCCAAGTACCCGGAAGTGTTTCGCGGGGTCGCGATTGTCGATGAACATCGTCCCGATCTGCGGGACGCCATGCTCAAGTTCGTGGGGGATGGAGTGCGTGGATTTCGGGTCATCTCCAATAAAGAGACGGTCGGCACCTGGGAGAAGTCCGAGGGGATGCAGACCATGTGGGAAGTGGGCGCGGAGGCAGATCTGAAGATCTGCCTGCTGGCCGACCCCGACACCCTGCCCGCGATTCAGAAGATGTGCAAGAAATATCCCGATACGCCCGTGGTGATCGACCACATGGCCCGGATCGGAATGAGCGGGACCATCGTTCCGAAGGACGTCGAGAACCTGTGCCGGCTCGGCGAGTTCGAAAACGTCTACGTGAAGACCTCCGCATTTTATGCGCTCGGGTCTCGCAAGGCCCCTTACAAGGATCTCGGACCGATGATCCGGAAGCTGCGGGACGCCTATGGGGCTCAAAGACTCATGTGGGCGTCAGACTGCCCGTTTCAGGTGCAGAACGGACACACGTACAAAGAGTCGATCGACCTGATCAAGAGCGGCCTGGACTTCCTGAGCGAAGAAGACCGCAACTGGATTCTGCGGGACACCGCTGAAGAGGTGTTTTTCTCGTGATGACCTGTTTGGGGGGCGGCAATTGACGCGAAGCGTTGCCGCACTCGGAGAGTGCGGCATACGTATCTCGCACTCTCCCAGTGCGAGCACTGGACGACCCCGCTGTGGATCTCATACAGAGTTCGGAGAGTGCAGCATGCGTGCCCCGCACTCTCCGAGTGCGAGAATTCACCCGGATTCGATCCAATTTTGGCTGGGCGCTCTACATTCGTTCAGGGGCCTGCTACACTCGCTCCCCGTGCATTTCGTTCGAGGATTCTCGCAACGGAACGCGGGAAAAGCGCTGTATGTGGCTTGAGTTTGGGATTGTGCGATGTCGGTGACTGCGGTGGTTGGGCTGCAATGGGGAGATGAGGCCAAAGGAAAAATCGTCGACCTGCTGACGGATCAACATGAAGTGGTCTGTCGTTATCTGGGTGGCAACAACGCTGGCCACACCGTGATGTTTGGCGGCAAGACCTACAAACTCTCGATGCTTCCCGCAGGAATTCTGCGTCCGGGGGTCACTTCGGTGATCGCCAACGGCGTGGTCATCAACCCCAAAGCCCTGCTGGCGGAACTGGAACGAATCCGCTCACAGGGGGTCGACGTCGGGACGCTTCTGATCAGCGATCGGGCTCACGTGATCTTCCCGTATCATTTGGTCGAAGAAGCGGGGCTGGAGAAGTTCCGCGGTGCCAAGGCGATCGGAACGACGATGCGCGGGATCGGCACCTGCTACCGGGACAAGATCGGCCGCACGCATGCCATCCGCCTGGGAGATCTGTATCGCCCGGAGATGTTCCGGGAGCGGCTGGAAGAAGTCGTTCCGCAGAAGCGGCTGATCATCCAGGCCCTCGACCCCTCGGCCGAAATCCCCTCCGCACAGGAAATCTATGAAGAGTACATGCAGTACGCGGATCAGCTGCGGCAGCATGTGACCGATACGACCTCCTTCCTGCACCGTGTTCTCAAAGAAGGAAAGAGTCTGCTGTTTGAAGGGGCGCAGGGAAGCCTGCTGGATATCGACCATGGGTCTTTCCCCTACGTGACTTCGTCGAACAGTTCCGGGTGCGGCATTCACGCCGGCAGCGGAGTTCCCGAGCGAGCGATCGACCGGATGATCGGTGTGGTGAAAGCCTATACCACTCGCGTGGGGGGCGGACCGTGCCCGACCGAACTGGATAACGAAATCGGCCATCACATCCGTGAAGAAGGTCACGAGTACGGCACCGTCACCGGGCGACCCCGCCGCTGCGGGTGGTTTGATGCCGTCGCCACCGGACATGGCGCCCGCATCTCCGGCATCGACTGCATTGCCATCATGCTTCTGGATGTGCTCAGCAAGCTGGATGAAGTCAAAATCTGCGAAGCCTATGAGATTGACGGCGAACGCACGACCGACTTCCCGAGTCATATCGATGATCTGGCGAAGGCGAAGCCGGTTTACAGAACGTTGCCCGGCTGGAAGAAGGACATCACTGGCGTTCGGAAAATGCAGGATTTCCCGAAGGAAGCCCGGCAGTACATCGACAGCGTTTCCGAGCTGCTGGAGTCTGAAGTCGGCTTCGTGTCGATCGGCCCGGACCGCGAGCAGACTGTCGTACTGTAACCGAGCGCTGTCGCAAGGAATCGCTAACAACCGCACAGCAGTCTGTGCGGTTATGCGTTTGAGTCAAACGAAAAACGAGACATTGAGATATGAGTTCCACTGAAGAGACGCTGCGAGAAATCCTCTCCAACCGCATTCTGCTCCTGGATGGAGCAATGGGGTCGATGATCCATCAGTATCATCCGACCGAGGCGGATTATCGCGGCACGCTCTTCGCGAACCATTCGTGCGATCTGCTCAACGCCAGCGACGTCCTCGTGCTCACCCAGCCGAAGATGATTCAGGAGATTCACCGCAAATATCTGGAAGCGGGCTCTGACATCATCGAGACCAACACGTTCGGTGCGACGTCGCTGATGCTGGAGGAGTTTCACCTTCCCGGGTACGCACGGGAGATGAACCGCGTGGGGGTCGAGCTGGCTCGGCAGGTCTGCGATGAATTCACCCGTAATAACCCGGACAAGCCCCGTTTCGTCGCCGGCAGCATGGGACCAACGAAGTTTCAGCTGTCCTACAACGCCGAGAAGCCGGGATACCGCCCGGTCACCTATGAGCAGATGGTCGCTTCCTATGCCGAACAGGTGCACGGGATGCTCGATGGCGGCGTCGATCTTCTGCTGCCGGAAACGTCGTTCGACACGCTGAACATGAAGGCGGCGCTGTTCGCCATTCATCAGGTGTTTCAGGAGCGGAATACGAGCGTTCCGGTGATCTGTTCCGGGACGATTTTCAATGGCGGTCGCACCTTGACGATGCAGACGCTGGAGGCGTTCCTGGTGTCGGTCGAGCACTTCCCGCTCTTCGCGGTCGGATTGAACTGCGCACTGGGCCCCAAGCAGATGCGGAACTATGTCGAGCAGGTGAGCAACTGGGCCAACTGCTACGTCAGCTGTTATCCCAACGCCGGCCTGCCGGACGGGATGGGCGGCTTCGACTCCAACCCGCAGGAGTTTTCGCAGGTCATCCGCGAGTTCGCTTCGCAGGGCTGGGTGAATATCGTCGGGGGTTGCTGCGGCACGACTCCGGAGTTCATTCATGCTGCTTCGAAAGCGGTTGCTGATCTCCCGCCTCGCAAGCTGGTGAAACATCCCCGCAACAGCACCTACAGCGGGGCCGAACTGTGTGAACTTCGCCCCGATTCGAATTTCATGATGATTGGCGAACGAACCAACGTGACCGGGTCACGGAAGTTCGCCCGCTTGATTAAGGAAAAGAAGTACGACGAGGCGTTGCAGATTGCCGTCGAGCAGGTGGCCGGCGGAGCCAACGTCATCGACGTGAACATGGATGAAGGGCTTCTCGACAGCAAGGTCGAGATGGTGCACTTCGTCAATCTGCTGTCGGACGAACCGAACGTCAGCAGCGTGCCGGTCATGATCGACAGCTCGAAATTCGAGGTGATCGAAGCGGGTCTGCAATGCCTGGCGGGGAAGGGGATCGTCAACTCGATCAGCCTGAAGGAAGGGGAGGAAAAGTTCCTCGAGCAGGCTCGCATTGTGCGCAGCTACGGGGCTGCGGTCGTGGTCATGGCGTTCGATGAAGAAGGTCAGGCGGTGCTGGCGGACGACAAGGTCCGGATCTGCAAGCGCGCCTTCAAGTTGTTGACGGAGAAAGTCGGCTTCCCCGCGGAAGACATCATTTTCGACTCGAACATCCTCACGGTCGCCACGGGGATGGAAGAACACAACAACTACGCGGTCGAATTCTTTGAAGCGGTTCGCCGGATTAAAGAAGAATGTCCGGGAGCACGGACCTCCGGCGGGGTGAGCAACGTTTCGTTCTCCTTCCGGGGGAACGATGTCGTTCGTGAAGCGATGAATGCCTGCTTCCTGTACCACGCCATCAAGGCGGGGCTGGACATGGGAATCGTCAATGCCGGTCAGCTGGAAGTGTATGATGAAGTCGAGCCGGAACTGCGGGACTACATTGAAGACGTGCTGCTGAATCGTCGTCCGGATGCAACCGACCGACTTCTCGCCTATGCCGATGAGATCAAAGCCCGCTCGGCGTCACGGGGCGGAGCACAGGCTGCTGAAGAGGTGGCTGCTTGGCGAAACGACACCGTCGAAGCCCGGCTTGCACATGCCCTGCTGAAGGGAATCGATACTTATATTGAAGAAGACACGGAAGAGGCCCGCGTCAAATACGGCCGACCGCTCAACGTCATTCAGGGTCCGTTGATGGACGGAATGAAGGTGGTGGGGGAACTCTTCGGGGCTGGAAAGATGTTCCTGCCGCAGGTGGTGAAGTCTGCCCGCGTCATGAAGAAATCGGTGGCCTACCTCGAACCGTTCATGGAGGCCGAGAAAGAAGCGGCCGGAGAAACGGCTGTTTCAACGAAGTCGACACGCGGAACGATCGTCCTGGCGACCGTCAAAGGGGACGTCCACGATATCGGAAAGAATATCGTGGGGGTGGTCCTGCGGTGCAATAACTTCGAAGTGATCGATCTGGGGGTCATGGTCCCCTGCGAGAAAATTCTCGCAGCGGCCCGCGAGCATCAGGCGGACATCATCGGTCTTTCGGGGCTCATCACTCCCTCGCTGGAGGAGATGATTCACGTTGCGAAAGAAAAGCAGCGGGAAGGATTCAAGACTCCGCTCCTCATCGGTGGAGCAACGACCAGTGCCCGGCATACAGCGGTCAAAATCGCTCCGCATTACGCCGAGCCGACTATGCACGTGATCGATGCGTCACTGGCTGTGCCGGCGGTGGAATCGTTGCTCGATCCGGATTCGAAAGGTGCTTACGTCGCAAAAGTACGCCAGCAGCAGGAGCAGGAACGAGAACGTTTCACCAGCCGTCAGGAACGGGATCTCGTCTCGTTCGAGCAGGCCTGTGCACGCCGATTCACCTCGGACTGGGCAACGCTCGATTTGCCTCAACCCCGGCAGTTCGGCACCGTCACGCTGCGGGATTTCGACATTGAAAAACTGGTTCCGTACATCGACTGGTCCCCGTTCTTCATGACGTGGGAGATGAAAGGGAAATACCCCCGGATCTTCGACGATCCGCAGGTCGGAACCGAAGCGAAGAAACTCTTTGATGACGCCCAGGCGATCCTCCGCCGGTGCATCGATGAGAAGCTCCTCACCGCCCATGCAGTCTACGGCTTCTGGCCCGCCAACTCAGACGGGGAGGATATCATCGTCTGGGCCGATGAAAGCCGGGCCCAGGAACTGACCCGCTTCCCGATGCTGCGACAGCAATGGGAACGGGTCGGGCAAAAGGATTTCCGTTCACTGGCGGATTACATTGCTCCGCTCGATTCCGGGCGGACCGATTCCATCGGAGCGTTCGCGGTGACAACCGGGTTCGGCTGTGATGAACTGGCAGCCGAGTACAGTGCCCGTCATGACGAATACAATTCGATCATGGTCAAAGCGATTGCCGACCGGCTGGCGGAAGCGTTCGCCGAGTACCTGCATGAACATGTCCGCCGCGAGGTCTGGGGCTACGAGCAGGCTGACGAGTTGACCAAGGAAGATCTGATTTCCGAGAAGTACCGGGGAATTCGGCCTGCATTCGGGTACCCGGCCTGCCCGGATCATCTTCCCAAGCGGCGTCTGTTCGACCTGCTGAAGGCGACCGAAATCACCGGGATTCAGCTGACGGAATCGTTTGCGATGTGGCCGGCTGCCTCTGTGAGCGGGTTGTATTTCGCCCATCCGCAGTCCCGTTACTTCTCGGTGGACCGTCTGACGAAGGATCAGGTGGAAGACTATGCCCGCAGGAGTGGCCTGAGCGTGGCGGAAATCGAGCGCTGGCTGGCCCCGAATCTCGGCTACTGAATCCGCTGCCAGTCCGCGAGGGGAACTCCAGCGTTCAGACGAGAAGCCGCAGCGGGCCAGTCGTGCACTTAGAGTGGCGATTTGCCACAAGTTCTGTGGTAGACTCGTTTTGCGTTTTCTGAGTTTCTATGCGGGGGAGCTTGGGTGGCATTGATTTCATGCGGAATTCCACCCCTACTTGCCGGAGGACACCCATCCAGAAGGGGTTGGGGGCCGGCGCCGGAGGAGGGCAGTGAGAATGCGGCGTTTTGAAGCAGATTCTTCTTTTCTGCCAGAAAAATCGAATATCCAGAAAAAAACCTCTATTTTTTTCAGGACCAGTCTAGACGGATTTACACAGTCCCCCAGAATATCGTCCACCCCTGTAGGAACGCGGGTTCTGCGGGAGTCCTTTGAATCTGATTTTGAGGACCCCAAGGGCACGTATTCCTCATGCCTGCCTGGATGTCGGGTTCGGCTGCCTGGCAGCTTGCCGAACAAGGGCGGTGGGGAACTCGAACCGGAAAGCCCCTTCTGATGACCTCATCGTTTTCCCAAGGGAACCATGCCGAAGTGCAACCCGGGCCAGTTCAATGCCACCGTGGGCGTTGTCGATCGCTATTGGTATGGAAAGGTTTGTCATGGACCCAGTAGGGCATCCGTGGAAGATTCTGATTGTCGATGATCATCCCCTGGTCCGCAAAGGAATGACCGCTCTCATTCAAGGGGAGAACGAGCTGCAGGTTGTCGGCGAGAGCGGCGAAATGGATGAGGCACTCCAGTTCGTCGATCAGCTGCGCCCCCATCTGGTGATCGTCGACATTTCGCTCAAATCAGGCAACGGCCTGGAGTTGATCAAACAACTTTCCTCCGCAGCGACCGGCGTCAAAATGCTGGTCTGTTCCATGCATGATGAATCTCTGTTTGCAGAACGGTGCCTGCGGGCGGGGGCGGGAGGATATCTGAATAAAGAAGCGGCCTGCACGTCGCTGCTGGATGCCATCCGGGCGGTTCTGGACGGCAAAACGTACGTCAGTCCGCAGCTCGCTGAACGCCTGTTGAACCGGATTGTCGGCGGTGGGGGAGATCAGCGGGCCCCGATCGAAACTCTGACCGATCGCGAACTCGAAGTCTTCGGGCTGATCGGGCATGGCCTCACCACCCGGCAGATCTCCGAACGGCTCCAGCTGAGCTACAAAACCATTGAAAGTTATCGCGAGAACATCAAGGCGAAACTCTCGCTGAAGAATGCAGCTGAACTGAACCGGCACGCGGTCCGCTGGGTTCTGGAGAAGGGTTGAGGATTGAGGGTTGAGGGTTGAGGGTTGAGGATTGAGGATTGAGGATTGAGGATTGAGGCGAAGCGACAAGCTGTCGGCTCACCCGATGGGATGGCAGGTCCCTGACGGAGCTGGGGTCAGGGGGAGGGCTTCTTCGGTTCTTCGCCTCCCTTTGCGAACCACGCCTCAGCATCGTCGTCGATGGCTGCAGACAGGCGTTCGCGGGACGCGGACTTGCGAGGTTTGTAGAGCAGGCGGGCGCCGACCAGCAGCACCAGCACGATGGCTCCCACGATCAGTCCCTGCCAGAACTCGGAGCGGGACTGCTTGGGATCCTTTAACAGCGAAGGAGCCGGCGGGAGTGCCCGGATCTTTCCCACCAGCAGCGGGGCGCCCCGTTTGGCGTCGGATGCTTCGTATCCCAGCACCTTCATGAAGTAGCCGGTGAAGACCGCTTCCGCACCGACGTCCGCTCCTTCTGGAATCGAAGGGGGAAGGTCGCTGGTGATCACCACGTACGGATGCCCGCGGGATTCATCAGTGACTCCCCACAGCTCGTACACACGCTTGACCCCCGCAGAGTTCTCCGGGGCCTCGTGAGAGAGGACACGGCGAATGTGCAGCCGCAGCGTGAAGAGTTTGCCGCGAGACTTGTCTGCCCGCTCCCAGAATTCGGTGAAGAAGGGAGCTTTCTTGGCGCGGGCTTCCATCTCGGACATCGGTTGAGCCCGGGCCCACTTGAAGAGTCGCCAGTACACCGGCATCTCTTCAATTTCCATCGGAATTTTGTCCCGCACGTTGCGGAACAGTTCCGTGACGGCAGCCAGTTCTTCCGGGTCCTGATCGGTCGGGTTGGGGACCAGCGTCTCCTGGACTTGAGCCGCTTCGGGTGCGGCGCTGGCGGGGGGAATTTCTTCCTTGGTGGCCCCGTGGGCGTGATTCTCGAGCCAGGACCATGTTTCCGGGCGGCGGGTGTGGGCAATCATGAAGCCCAGCAGGACCAGCACGCAGATCATCGTCACGAGTCGGCGTGATTCTCTGGCAGGGGGGATGAACGTCCGGCCCCTGCGGTTTGAATAACGATGTCCGGTCATTTCGTTTTCAATTCCACGAAACTGAGTTTCTCCAGCGGTGTCCCCTCGGGAGTTTTCTGCTTCGAGCAGGTCACCATGATGGCGAGAAACGTTTCGTAATCGAGTAACGGATCCACGTGCAGCTGAACGGCGTCAAATGCTCCAGCAGGTGTCGCTAATAGATTTTCGAGTTCCGTGTTCAATAAGGCAAGCCCCCCCTGGTCAATGGGGCCTCTCAGGAGCGGCCGCGCCCCGAAAACCAGATCCTTCAGTTTCCCGTCCGGGCTGGCGTGCAGCGTGAGCACCAGAGTTCCTGTTCCGGGAACGACGCTGCCATCTCCGCCGCCCGTGCCTGCGGCTGGTCGAGCCTGCATGTTGGTGACGGCAATCGGGGGTGGCAGGTTCAGAGCGATCTGACCTTCAATCGGAGAAGGACGGAACGTCAGAATGAAAAACGTCAGCAGCTGGAACGCCATGTCCAGCATGGCTGCCAGGTTCAGTTCGACTTCTTCGTGGCCTTTTTTGCGTCGTCTTCTCATGCTCCGGACTCTTCCATGTTGAAGGCCTTCAGCGAGAACTTCCGGAAGCCGCGGGACTGGCATTCCGTGAAGACGCGATTGATATCCTTGAATGAGACCCCTTTATCGGCCCGAATGACCACAGTGGTCGGCAGCTCGACGTTTGGGTCCTTCTGTTCCGCGACAGGGAGCTTCATGCGGGAACTGCGGGCTTCCTTGTTCAGGAAGTTGTCCAGCGGGGTGACCGTGCCGTACACCAGCAGCTGTCCCTGCGAATCGATATTCAGAACGAGAATGTCTTCCACTCCCTGAGTGTCCAGCGGCTGGGCCGAGCCGATGATGGGTAACTTCAGGGAGAGATCCAGCGAAGCCGATTTGAAATTGATCACCAGCATGAAGAAGGTGATCAGCTGGAACACCATGTCCAGCATGGGAGTCAAATTCGGCTCGGCGCGATTGTCGGTACTGACGCTGCCGCTCATGGGGTTTTTCCATCGGGGAAAGGGACGAAGTCACAGGACGACAACTATTCAGCTGCTTCCTGACCTTCCGCCTGTCCCTTGCCTCGGTACATGGCATTCAGCCGCCGGATGAACACGTCAGCCATGTGCATGGCGTCGGTGCTGTAGGTTGAAACGCGGTTGCGGAAGAACGCGAAGAAGTAAATCGCGGGGACGGAGAGACCCACCCCTTCGAACGTCAGCAGCAACGCTTCCGAAATCCCTCCGGCCACTTCACTGGCCTTCAGCTGCGTGTCCGACAATGCGATCACGCTGAAGCTTCCGATCATCCCCTTGAGCGTACCGAGCAGACCGATCATGGGCCCCAGGGTCCCCAGCACGGCCATCATGCTGATGTCTTTTTCCATTTTGACGACATGCACTTCCGCCTGTCGGTCCATGGCTTCCCGGGCTTCCGGCAATCCGTACTGCAGTTCCGCCATGCCGGTGGTGAGCAGGTTTCCGAGCATGGATTCGTCGGCTTTAGCGACTCGATAGATCCCCTGGAAATCGCGGGCTTTCAGCAGGGCTTCGCACTCTTCCAGCAGTGCGGGCGGGGCGATGTTCTGCTGGCGGAGTCCCATGAACTGTTGGAAAACCAGGGCGACGAAGTAAATCGACAGGAGCAGGATGACCCCCCCAATCCAGCCGGAGGACTCGATGATCCAGCTCAGAAAGCTGCGTTGATGGCTTTCTGCGTCTTCGCCGCCAGCACCGGCCGGGGGTGGGGCGGGGGGCGGAACTTCGGCAGCGGCTGCAGGCGGGGCAGTCGCTGTGGCGGCTCCATCTTCCTGAGCGTGGGCGGTTCCAGTCATGTTCCCCAGCCAACTCCACAACAACGCACTGCAGAAGCAGATGACCGCAGCCAGTTTCATCGAACGAGAAAACATGCTTGAACCTTTTGGAAGACGATGGCCCGCGAGCGGGGTCAAAGATTGAACGGGATCAGTTTCCCCCTGAATAGGCGGAGGACTCAAACGGCTGTGGGTGAAGGATTTCAACCGGTGTTTCCCGCGAGATTGCCTGGTGGGAAGCAGGGGACGGCTCGCGACGCAATCACAATAAAGATTTTCTATGCAAGTTCTCAACTGAAAACGTGGCTGCACTTCCTGAAATCCTCAAACGACGCGAAGGCTCGAAGGAGCCTGGGTTTGTTCAATCACCACGTCCGCGGCCAAAGTGTGCTCGCTGCTTTTTGAAGATTTTCGGAAATCCACCAAAGTAGTTGAACCGGAAACGCATCATCCCGGCATTATATCTTCTGGATCAATTTCACATGAGTGTGTGCCGATTCGTTTCCGGGCAGAATTTTAATGTCCAAGTTCATACTAGATAAAGACTTCTGTGCGGGTGCTGTGGATTCCTCGCGAGAATCGGACTTCCTGCGTCAACTGGCACTCGCTTACCACGAGATCTACGCGACCGGTTTGACCATCGTCGGGAATCGCGATGATGCGGATGACGTAATCCAGGAGGTTTGCGTCGTTCTGTGGCAGCGTTACGACGAATTCGACCCTGACACAAATTTCCGCAAGTGGGCCTACACAGTCACGTTCAACGTTGCCAAAGCGTATGCCCGGAAGCGTCGGCGAAATCGGGGCTTCGGGCTCAGTGATTACGCTTTGATGAAGGTCGCTCAGATGAAGACGGGGGGAAGCGAGCTGTTCGAACTGCAATGCGAAGTCCTCCGCGAATGCATGGAGAAGTTGCCGGATCAGGATCGTGAATTTCTCTCCTCGTGCTACCGCAATTCCGTTTCCCTGACGGCCTATGCCCGGGAGCTGGGGCGCTCTGTGGAGACGATTTACACCAAGTTGAAGCGACTTCGCCGCAGGCTTTCCGAGTGCGTCGCCCGCAGCCTGGGAAAGGGGGACTGATCATGGATGTCTTTCCGACCCCGGCGGATGAAGTTCGCTCGCTCGCGGACGCCATGTACGATGGACGAATCGACCGTCACCGGATGGATCGCCTCGAATCGTTGATTGTGAATGACCTGGGCTGTCTGCAGGTCTATGTCGAGCGGATGACCTTTCATGGCGAACTGCTTCGAAATTCGGAAGTTCGCACCCCTGAGCAGGCAGCCATGGCTGTGCTGAAGGAGTTCTCGCAGGCAATCCGGCTGCGGGAACGGCGGGCCTGGCTCACGCAGCTCTGGGTCTACAGTGCCATGGTGGCGTCGTTGATGCTCGTCGTCGGGTCAACGCTGTATCTGACGAATGCATTTCAACCTGCTTCCATGGGGGTGGTCTCCAGCTTGTCGGCAGGTCTCCGCGTGCAGAATTCGTCGATGGATCTGGGGCAGGTCGTTCGCCGGGGCGAAGCGATCCGCGTGGATGCCGGGATTGTCAGTCTGCAGCTGTCCAACGTTCTCGTCGATGTGCTGGGACCCGCTTGCGTTCGACTGGAAAAGTCGGGAAAGATGTTTCTGGATCAGGGGACAGTTCTGGCCAAGATACTCCCTGGAGGTGAAGGTTTTACGGTCACGACTCCTGATGTTCAGGTGGTCGACCTGGGGACCGAATTTCTGGTCAAATACGAAGTCGGCTCGGGGACCGACGTGAGCGTCCGTCAGGGACGTGCTCAGGCTTCCTTACTCGACTGGCGAGGTAAGCCAACGAAAGTGATCGAGCTGACGGACAATCGGTCGGCCCAGTTCCAGGGGTCGACGCAATCCGCCCGCGAGGTCGAGTACCAGTTGCAGGCGTTCGCGCCGATTGATCGCAGCCGGGCAGGGATCCGCAGTATCGATGGCACGCTGCGAACCGCAACGCGGTCTTATGTTGCTCTGTTTAGTGGTCAGGTTCAGACTCCCAATCACATGCTCGTGATCCCGGAATTGCAGGAGGTCCGTCTCAGCGAGGATCTGGAAGTGATGGGAATCGAAGGTCGAAAACGGATTCCCGCAGGAACGACGATCAGCAGTTATCTGATTCATTATGACCCGACAACGATGGTGACGACAGCGCCCCGGGGAGGGGTGACGTTTTTCGGCGAAGTTGCCGCCGTCATCGCCAGTTCGGACGGGCTGCAGGCCACCGACCCTCTTCTGGGTCTCCCGGGTGTGCGATTCGAGTCGGCACGGTTTCGTGGGCTGGAACTGGATGAAGACGAAGTTCATGTTTCCAAGGATCGCCGCACGGTCTCGTTCTATTGCGGGGTGAATCCCGGCGAGCATCTGGATGAAGCTCGTGTTCTAGTGATCTCAGGACCGGCGCCCGGCGCACCTGCGGAGTGATGCATTTTTTAGGCTTAGTTTAAAGGAGGATTATTATGCCCAGTCGCCTTTCACGCGTACGAGGCTTTACCCTGATTGAGTTGCTGGTCGTGATTGCGATTATCGCGGTTCTGGTCGCGCTGCTGCTCCCGGCAGTTCAGCAGGCCCGAGAGGCTGCCCGTCGATCGCAGTGTAAAAATAATTTAAAGCAGATTGGACTGGCGCTGCACAATTACCACGATGTGCACGGCATTTTTCCGCCAGCGGCGGTGAATCCGGGGTGCGATACCTGTGCTGAGCCGAATGTTCGCAATATCACAATTCATTTGATGCTGCTCCCGTTTCTCGATCAGGCCAATCTTTATGGTCAGTTGAATTTTTCTTATGCGGTGGGTCTGGCCAATGATATGAATAACAGTGCGAATCATGTGACCGTGACTTCACAGGTAACCAGTAATATGAATGCGATTAAAAAGAAGAGGCTGGCGGTCTTTGATTGCCCCTCTGATCAGGGGGCTCGATTGGGGACGTGGCAGTACGTGAATGCCACCGCCTGGGAATCCGGGCAGTACAATATCGATTACGCCCGGTCCAGCTACACGGTTGCGTCGAACAACTGGCATGAAGGGAATAATCCGAATCTCCGTTGGGGAGCGTCCAGTAACATTCACCCGACCGCGGGGTACCCGTTGCGTCCAGCGTTTGGATACAACGGTGCCGCACGTGTTCGCGATATTACCGACGGCACGAGCAATAATCTGATGCTTGTCGAGCATGTCATAGACCAGGCCAGTTGTAAGAACTGCGGTCCATTCTGGGGAACGTACACGCAGGGATTCTGGATGAAAATGCAGCGTGGCATCAATTCACCCTATTCCGCTACAGACCTGCGGCCTGCCCATTGGACTGCCAGCAGCATGCACGAGGGTGGCTGTCATGGTGTGTTCGGGGATGGATCGGTCCGATTTTTAAGTGAGAACACAAACCTCGCAACACTTCAGAATATCGCCAGCATCGCGGACGGACAGCCGCTGGGAGAGTTCTAATGAATTTGCTGAGTTGGAGTCAAAAGATGCGGTCACGGTGTGGATTCGTCAGTGTGGAGTGTCTCGCTGTGCTGGCCCTGCTGGCAGCAGGGTGTTCAACCGGGCCAGCAATGAGCGAAGTGACCGGAGTCGTGCAGGTGAATGGAAAACCTCTGGAAGGAATAGTTGTCGAATTTTCTCCGGTGGACGGGAGTATTGGGGCTTCCCGGACGGTGACCGATTCGGATGGCAGATTCAGAATGAGGTTCAACCGTCAGAAGACCGGTGTCATCGTCGGCACTCACAGGGTGCGGTTCGCCGAAGGGGATTCGAAGGCGAAGTTCGATCTTGTTCCGGGCCGATATCAGGGACAGGACAGTGGGGTCATTGCGGAAGTGACAGCTGCCGGTCCGAACGAGTTCACGTTCGACTTGAATGACGGTTGAGGGGCCGTCGTGCTCGATGCTCCGTACCAGGACCAACGTCGGCGGGGTTCTTCTCACACGCTCTCTGTTTTGACATCGTAGAAAGACATTCTTGTCTCTGCTGGCAGCGGTCTTCCTGTTTTTGTTGCTGGTCTGTCCTGCCATGGCGGACGAGCAGACTCATGCAATATTCAGGTCGCACTGCATTCAGTGCCACAGCCAAACAGAGTCCAATGGGAACGTTGATCTGGAGAGTGTTCATCGCCTTCCGACATTGAAGGCCAAGTATGCTGTCTGGAAGAAAGTCATTGAGCAGGTCAGCGCCGGAACAATGCCGCCCGAGACCGAATCGCCGCTCACCAGCGAAGAAAAACAACTGCTGCTGGATTGGTACGCGAAGACATTCGACACCAGCACAAAGCCGGATCCCGGACCGCCACTCACCCGCCAGCTGACGCGGACTGAATATGTGCAGACCATTCAGGATCTGCTGCGGATTCGTTTCAATGCAGCGGAAGCTGTCGGGCTTCCCAATGAGAACTCCGGCGGAGTCTTTGCGAATCGTGCGGGCGGTCAGGTTTTCGATTCCAACCTGATGGAGAAATACTTTTCCGCTGCGGACATCACACTGGAATACCTGTTCACTCATGAGGATGCCGTTTCTGCCCGAGAGCAGTTGATGTCAGCGGGTGGTGAAGGTTCGGCTCGCGGCAAGCCGGAAGTCAGACTCGTGCTGGCCCCGTTCCTGAAGCGTGCGTTTCGTCGTCCCGTGTCTGAAGCGGAGGTGGAGCGGTTTGCCCTGCTCGCCGATATTTCCCTGGATGCGGGAGAAAGCTTTGAGAGCTCGCTGCAGAGATCGATGAAGCCCGTGCTGGTCTCGCCTCATTTCCTCTTGCGAATCGAACAAAGTCCGACGAATCCCGGTGAGGTGATTCGTGTCAGCGAGCACGAACTGGCAACGCGTCTCTCCTACTTCCTGTGGGGGACGATGCCTGATGATGAACTGACTTCGCTCGCGGATGCCGGGACGCTCAGTCAGCCGGACATTCTGGAAAAGCAGACGAGACGGCTCCTTCAGGACCCCCGGGCAGTCTCATTGACAACGGAGCTGCTTGAGACATGGTTGCAGCTTCCATCGCTCGGGAAAGCACTCCCGAATCAGAATCACTTTCCGACGTTCACACGTTCTCTGCGCGAAGCGATGGGGCAGGAGACACATCGCTTTTGCGAGCACATGAGAACTGAAGATCGCAGTATTCTGGACTTTCTGAACGCTGATTACACCTTCGTCAACGCGGAGCTTGCGAAGCACTATCGTTTGAGTCCGGTGAAGGGAAAAGAGTTTGTCAAAGTTCACTTGCGACCTGAGGATCACCGAGGCGGAGTACTCGGAATGGGGAGCGTGCTGACAATGACGTCCCATTCAGATCGCACCAAACCGACAGCCCGCGGGAAGTGGATTCTCGAAGTTCTGCTGGGAACGCCGCCTCCACCTCCCCCAGCAAATGCAGGCAACTTCGCTCCGGCGGACAAGAACCGGCCCGAACCCAAGACATTTCGCGAAAAACTGGGCCAGCACGCCAGCGATCCCAACTGCGTTGCCTGCCACCGTCGCGTCGACCCCATGGGATTCGCTCTGGAGAATTTCGACGCCATCGGAAACTGGCGTGATTCGACTCCGGAATCGCGGATTGACAACGCTGCCACACTTCCTGGGGTGGGCGATTTCGAAGGGGTCGAAGGTCTCCGCAAAGTTTTGCAGGACAAGCAGCCGCAGTTCGTGCGGAATCTCGTGGCTCAGACACTGAGTTACGCCCTGGGACGAGAAGTGAGCTACTACGACGAACCGACCATTCAACAGATCACCACTGATCTGCAGGCGAACGACTACCGATTTTCCACGCTCATTCTGGGAGTGGTGAAAAGCCTGCCGTTCCAGTACCGCAAAGCAGAGGAACCTTAATGCTCCCATTCTCATCGGCCCCGTTGAGCCGTCGTTCATTCCTCAGGGGGGCAGGAGTCCTGGCTGCTTTGCCGTTCCTCGAAACGCTCTCGCCGACCATCTTGCGCGGGGCGATGAAGGTTCCGGTCGCACCCCCGATTCGATTCGGCGTTTACACCGTCACCGGAGGGACGGTCGCTGAGTCGTGGGTCCCCAAAGAGACCGGAGCGCTGGGAAAACTCCCCTCGATTCTCAGGCCGCTGGAACCGCACAAAAGTGAGATCCTCGTCCTCTCCAATCTGGCAAACTCCGGCAAAGCGGATGGGACGCTCGATGGTCACTACCATTGTGCCTACGTGCATCTGACCGGAGCGGAAATCGTTGGCAAGGTTGACGGCAAACCGGTTGTGAGCCAGTCCGTCGACCAGCGGGCGGCCGATCTTCTGGCGGATCAGAGCCTGATTCCGTCGTTGCAGATGGGGTATGCCGGCGGTGAGATGGCTTATTTCTTCGATCGGAACGGGCGGCCCGTTTCTGTCGAGCGCGACCCGCTGATCGCCTTCGAAAGAATGTTCAAAGGGCGATCGCTGGTGGCACCCAATTGGGAGAGACGCGCGAGCCATCAGCCCGACCCGGCTTCGTCAAAATCGCCCAGAGGCTTCGAGGAACAGGTGGTGGATCTGGTTCTGGAAGATGCCAGACGTCTGCAGCGTCAGCTCGGCTATGCCGATCAGGCCAAGCTTCAGGAGTATCTGGAATCGGTTTATAGCGTCGAGCGACGTGTGCGTCGGATGCAGGACCGAATTGCTGTGGAGATGCTGGACTTGAAGGATCCGGGGCCCTCGAGTCCACATGCTCCTGAAGGTCTTCCAGAAGATCGCAAGGGGGCCCAGCGGATGGTGCATGCGGTCACTCAAAACCCTGCTGTGCATGAAGAATACCTGACCATTATGGCCGACTTGATGGTCCTAGCCTTTCAGACAGATACCACGCGAGTCTGCAGCCTGGGCCTGGGGAGTGATGAAGCACTGTTTCCGGGAGTCGTGACGGTTGGATACGAGACCCATGCTCACACTCTGGAACATCATGGAAACTCGCTGCGGGTGGAAGATGCTGATCCTGTGGCGCGCGAGGGATGTCGGCAGATTCACACCTGGTATACGCGAAACTTCGCGAATGCAGTGGCGAAGATGAGAGCGATCGACGAAGGAGGGACCAGCCTGCTGGATAATACCGTCCTGCTTTATACGTCCTATATGGCCCATGGAGGTCACAGCCGATCGAACTATCCGGTGCTGCTGGCTGGTCGTGCTGGCGGGAAGTTCAAAACGGGGCAGCATCTGGCCTATCAGCCGGAGACGCCGGTGGCGAATCTTTATGTGGAGATTCTGGACCGCCTGGGCGACACCCGGGGCGAGTTTGGGAACAGCAGAGTCTCGGAGCACGCAGCCTACGACGGACGCCTGCCGGGGTTGGGTTGAGAGTTGAGAGTTGAGAGTTGAGAGTTGAGAGTTGAGAGTTGAGAGTTGAGAGTCGAGAGTCGAGAGTCGAGAGTCGAGAGTCGAGAGTCGAGAGTCGAGAGTCGAGAGTCGAGAGTCGAGAGTCGAGAGTCGAGAGTCGAGCAAAACGCTACGGCGTTTTGCTAACCCCTAACCCCTAACCCCTAACCCCTAACCCCTAACCCCTAACCCCTAACCCCTAACCCCTAACCCCTAACCCCTAACCCCTAACCCCTAACCCCTAACCCCTAACCCCTAACCCCTAACCCCTAACCCCTAACCCCTAACCCCTATGCCAAAAGATTCACCGCTCTCTGGACCTGTGTTCGTTGCTGTCGGAGAGAATAATCTTCGGGCCTTTTCGCGTGACGGGGTGACGTGGACTCATCAGGCGACGGGCTATGACCGGGTCCTGCTGTGGCAGGCCTGTTTCTTTGCGGGACGATGTGCTGCTGTCGGTCGCTACTGGGCGGATCACATCTGTATGTCGACCCGGGATGGGGTAGACTGGGATCGCACCAAGCTGGAAGTGAAGCCGGCGGGGACTCGCATGGAATGCATCGGAGTCGCAGAGGATCGCCTGCTCGGAGTCCGGCACATGGATGGCGGGATCCCTCATTTGATCGCTTCAGCGGATGGAATTCACTGGGATGAACCGCAGCCGATGTGGAAGGAGCAATATGCCATTCGACACGATGCTTTCGTGCGTCGCATGGTTCATGGAAACGGCCTGACAGTGGCTGTGGGGGATTACGGGATGCGGCTGGTGTCTACCGATCTCAAGACCTGGAAAGCAACGCCGAACGCCAAGGCGAAGGAGACCGTGATCGACGTTGCGTATGGAAACGGCGTCTTTGTTGGTGGCGGGCTGCACGGTCTGCGCATGCGCAGCGAAGATGGGTTGAAGTGGACGCACATCACTCCCGGAGAAGAAGGGGAGCACATCAATTCCATGGTCTTCGACGGAACACGGTTTTACGGGATTGGCCAGGGGGCGACGTACGTCTCGACCGACGGGATTGCCTGGGAACGAATTCCCAATGATCGTGCTCCGACCACGGCTGCATACGGCGGTGGCGTTTTCGTCGGTTCTGTCTGGCCCGGCAGAATGCTGCACTCGACGGATGCGGTTCGGTGGAAAGAGGGGCAGCAGTTGCCGCACCATGTCCTGGGGTTGAACCACGGGGAACTGGGGACCGCGTGAGAAGTTGGAAGAACTTTACGGCTGAGATTCGGAGATTCTCAAAACGCTTTTAGCTGCACACTTCAAGTGTGCAGCTAACCCTCGTCAGTCGGATTTTTTACGGACCGTTGCACCCCGTCTGATTGGGAATCGAGCGGCGGATGACGCGTCACCGTGCATTTTCATCGTCCTGCGGGTGTGATTCGAGGCCATACGTTCTGTTGTAGGGCGCGTTCTTGTCGAGTGTGACTTCCTCCAGGTCGCCCGGTGATCCGGTTCTTTCTCCGCGAGTCGGTTCGCCGTGATAATGTTCGATCGGCGCTCCCGGACCCGTGTGTCGGACCTCATCGCAAGGTCCAGCTGTGGCAGTGTTTTCGGGATGTGAGTCGGGGATCTTGTTGCCTGCTTGCTTGGCTGGTCGGCGTGCCATGAGGAGCTCCCTATAGACGATCGTTGAGTCACAATCTGCCTGCACATGCGTGAGTGAAGGCAATTCTCGTACCAAGTGTTTCCAATGACTCATGCTGACGATTTCTGAACCTTGTAGGCGGGCATTTCTGCTCCTGCGACACGGTGATCAGGTGGGTGATTTTCAAAAAAATCCAGAAAGTCCAAAACTCGCTGCCCTCATAAGGCATCGGCAGGACATTATTTGTTGTTGCGAGAAGATTCGGGCCCTCTCGCACGTGCCCTTAACGGTATGTGGTCGATGTCGAATCTGTTTCTTGGTAACGACTTATTTTCGGATGAGGAGGAATCCTCCCGTGAGACGGTGTTCCTGCGTCAGCTCGCTGCTGCTTACAACGACATCTACGCTTCTGGTCTGGCGATCGTTGGAAATGGCGATGATGCAGACGATGTCATTCAGGAAGTCTGCGTTGTTTTGTGGAAACGCTACGACGAGTTCGAACAGGGAACCAATTTTCGGAAATGGGCCTGTACGGTGGCGTTCAACGTGGCAAAGGCATTTGCTCGCAAACAGCGGCGGCGTCGCGGGTACGGGATGAGTGATCAAGCATTGCAGCGGGTCGCTCAGATCCAGTCTGGCGGAAGTGAACTGCTGGAGCTTCAACGCGATCTGTTGCAGGAATGCATGGACAAACTTTCCACCGCAGATCGGAAGTTTCTTTTCGAGAGTTATTTGAATTCGGACACTCTCGCGAAGTATGCCCGGGGGCTCGGGATGTCGATCGGAACCGTTTACAGCAAAGTGAAGCGGCTGCGTCGCAGGCTGGCTGAGTGCGTTCACCGATCGCTGAAGAAGGGGGACCTGTAATGGAGTCTCCGTCTTCCCGCAACGAAGAAGTGCGGCAGTTGACCGATGCCATGTTTGACGGGCAGTCCGACGCTCACCGCATGCAGCGGCTGGAATCTCTGGTTCTCGGGGATCTGGGGTGTCTGCAGACCTACGTTGAGCGAATTAACTTTCACGGAGTGATCTTTCAGCGGGCCAGAAATCGTTCTCCGGAAGAATCTGCAATCGACGTGCTGCAGGAGTTCGCCCGGGCTGTGCAGTTGCGGGACCGGAAAGAGCGAAACTGGTGGTACTGGTTTACAGGAACGCTCGTAACATCCGTTGTGGCGGTCGTCACCTGGGGGGCTTTTCATGCCGGGGCGTTCCGTCCAGCCCCCCTGGGAATGATTTCCAGTCTGTCGGCGAATGTGCGTTCGGGATCCGCGCCCGTCGAACTGGGGCGGATCGTACGTCGCGGCGAATCCATCACTGTCTCCGAGGGAATCCTCAGCCTGGAATTGCCCCATGTGATGGTCGACGTGCTTGGCCCGGCGACATTTCGACTTGATGATGCTGCCCAGCTCACATTGAGCAATGGCGCGATTGTGGCCAAGGTTTTCGATCAGGGTCAGGGGTTCACCGTGAAGACGCCCGAAGCGGTCGTCGTTGATTACGGGACGGAATTCCTCGTTGAGCATCGGCCCGGCGAAGGGACAGGGGTGAGTGTTCGGCAGGGACGAGTCAAAGCCAGCCTGCTGGACCGGACCGGTCTTCCGACCCAGATGCTCGAGCTGACCGACAATCGGGCAGCCCAGTTTCCGGCAACGACCGAGTCCGCTCGCGAGGTGGCGTTCGAACCCAATGCATTTCTGCGGAAGGACAGGAGTCGTGGAGATATCCGGAGTATCGACGGCATGCTCCGCACATCAACGACTTCCCCCGAGACTGTCGCGAGCGGACAGGTGCTGACTCCCAATCACATTCTGGTGATCCCTGAAAAACAGAACGTCGTTCTCCAGAAAGATCTGGTGCTGAACGACCTCCATGGGCTCCGTCGTCTCTCAGCCGGATCGATCGTGAGCAGCTATCTGATCCATTATGACCCGCCTGAAGATATCAGCCGGGCACCGCGCGGAGCGGTGACGTTTTGGACAGAAGTTGCCGCCGTTGTTGTGACGCCTCCCGAGTTGGCTGCCACGGATTCTCTATTCGGTTTACCCGGGTTGCAATTTGATCAAGAGGAGACTCGCGGACTGGAACTGGGGCTGGATGAGGACAAAGTGCAGGTCTCCAAGGATCGAAGGACTGTCTCGTTTCACTTTGATATGAGTCCGCCGAAGTATCTGGATGAGGTGAGAGTCTTAATTGTTACAGGTCGGGCGTCGAATTCTGGAAATTGATTGATATGTCTTTGAATATTACCGATTTACTGATGGGAGGGGACGATGCAAAATCGATTCTGTAAAAGCCGCGGGTTTACACTGATTGAACTTCTCGTGGTGATTGCGATTATTGCTGTGTTGATCGCGCTGTTGCTGCCGGCTGTGCAGCAGGCCCGGGAAGCTGCCCGTCGTAGTCAGTGTAAAAATAACCTGAAGCAGCTGGGGCTTGCGCTGCATAACTATCACGATGCTCACGGGAAATTTCCTTTAGGGTACGGAGTGACAGTGGACGCTCCGAATTTTCCTGGCGCAAGTGGTTTAAGGGCCCCGTGGTCAGTGCTGATTCTTCCTTTTCTGGATGAAACGCCCCGTTATAACACGTTTAAAATGGATGGGTCTTGGTCGGGGCGGGGCGATACTGCCACCGATAATTTTACAGCTCAGTTTACTCCTCTATCGAAGTTTAAGTGTCCTTCTGACCCCGCCGGACAAGCCGCTATACCCAGTTCCAATTATCTGGGAGTGAGCGGTGGTGGACCGGAATCGAGTCGATACTCAGCAGCCGCAAATGCTTGCTGCAGTCGATCATCGGCATTTAACAACGGGATTTTCTTTGCGAATTCCAGCGTCAGTATGCGAGATATCACTGACGGGACGACGAACACGTTCATGTTAGGCGAAACAAAGGACATGGTTGTGGGGAATTCCGTCCTGTCGGATAAGCAGTGGGCGCGGAGCTGGGCAGCTCCGCTCAGTAATAATGGTGCGTCCAGTAATTGTTGCTGGACCATTAATGTGCTCACCGCGGCTTCGGATGGCATTAACCTGTCTGGGTACGACCCCACTCGAGATAACGTGGGGACCAATTGGGTTTTTCTCTCAGCGTCAGGGCGAGGATTGAGCAGTCGCCACGTTGGCGGTTGTCATGCAGGTATGGCAGATGGTTCGGTGCAGTTTCTTAGTCAGAATATGTCGATTGACGTTTATCGTAACATTGGCGTTCGGAATGACGGGCTCCCGTTAGGAGGAGCATTTTAATGTTAAGGCATCAATCAGGTTTTCTTGGGGTTGCGTTGCTGGTTGTTACCGCCGGTTGTGGTCGCGACTCGGGTGCGTCACGAAGTGAGGTCTCTGGGCGAGTGACCTTTCAGGGGGCGCCCGTTCATAGCGGTACTGTCACTTTCGAGCCGGACATTACTCGAGGCAATTCGGGGCCACAGTCGATTGCCTCCATTCAGGATGGAGTTTACAAGACTCCGTACGGGTTGGGCCCTGAAGCGGGGCACTTCATTGTGCGCGTCGAAGGGTTCGGTCAGGCGGAGAAAGTGGAAGCAGGCACACTGAGTTTTCCACAGCGGCTGTTTCAGGCTTATGAAACTCAGGCGGAGATTTCGTCGAAATCGAACACGTTGGACATTGACGTCCCATCGCCCTGACAATAATTCGCAGTACTCTCCTGCCAGCGGAAGTACGCCACTGAGGGGAAGTGGTTTCATAACTGATCAGTCAATGGCTTCGGGAAGGCGACGCTCCTGCGGAGCCGCATCAAAGTTCACGCGTCAAATCCATAGCGGCTCGGCAGGAGCCTGGCCCTCCCGGTTGTGAAACCACTTCGGGCCACTAGATTTAGAGAAGGCTCTGAGGCTTCTGCGGTGCGAGGCCTCGGACAAAGTTGTCTGGATGAAAAAAGGACGCGCCACATCTCACTGGCGCGTCCTCATTCTTCAACTGGCAACCGTGATTGCTCAGGACTATTCGTCTGTCACGCAGCCTTCGCTGGCGCTCTTGACGTTCTTGATGTACTTGTAAAGCGTGCCGCGCGTTGCGGGGTAGGCGGGAGCTGTCCAGGCCGCTCTGCGCTTCTGAAGTTCTTCCGCCGAGATGTCCACGTTCACTTCGTTGGCTTCGGCGTCGATGGTGATGATATCGCCGTTCTGCAGCAGGCCGATCGGGCCCCCTTCCTGTGCTTCAGGGGTGATGTGGCCGATGATGAATCCGTGTGACCCGCCGGAGAATCGGCCGTCGGTCAGCAGGGCGACCTTGTCTCCCAGCCCGGCCCCCATCAGTGCGCTTGTCGGCGTGAGCATTTCCGGCATGCCCGGGCCCCCCTTGGGACCTTCGTAACGGATGACGACCACTTCGCCCCCTTTGATCTCTTTGTTCTCGAGACCCTTGAGCATGTCTTCTTCGCGGTTGTAGCACAGAGCGGGGCCGGTGAATTTCAGGCCTTCTTTTCCTGTGATCTTCGCGACAGCGCCAGCTGGGGCCACATTGCCCCGCATGATGCGCAGGTGGCCGGTCTTCTTGATCGGGTGCTGCAGGTCATGGACCACACTTTGGCCGCGGGTCAGTCCCTGCACCTGCTCCAGATTTTCAGCGAGAGTTTTTCCGGTGACGGTCATGCAGTTGCCGTCAATCAGTTTTTCATCGAGCAGGAACTTCAGCACAGCGGGGGTTCCTCCCACGTTGTGCAGGTCTTCCATCACGAACTGCCCGGAGGGTTTCAGGTCCGCCAGGAACGGGACCCGATCGGAGACAGCCTGGAAGTCGTCGATGGTCAGCGGCACATCGACGCTGCGGGCGATGGCAATGAGGTGGAGGACAGCGTTGGTCGAACCGCCCAGGGCCATCGTGATGACCATGGCATTTTCGAGAGCGGCGCGGGTGATGATGTCGCGGGGCTTGATGTCGCGTTCGAGCAGAGTGCGAATCGCCTGTCCCGCATTGAAGCATTCCTGGTACTTCTTGGGATCGACAGCCGGAGTGGAGGAAGAGTAGGGAAGAGACATGCCCATTGCTTCGATGGCACTGGACATGGTGTTGGCGGTGTACATCCCGCCGCAGGCTCCCGCGCCCGGACACGCGTGGCGGATGATGTCCTGCCGCTCTTCGTCCGTGATTCCGCCGGCGAGGTACTGGCCGTAGGCCTGGAAGGCAGAAACGATGTCGAGCTTGGATCCTTTTGCACCGCAGCCGGGTTTGATTGTTCCTCCATAGACCATCAGGGCGGGCCGGTTGACGCGTCCCATGGCCATGATGCAGCCGGGCATGTTCTTGTCGCAGCCCGGCAGAGTGATCAGGCCGTCGTACCACTGGGCTCCCATGACGGTTTCGATGGAGTCGGCGATGAGGTCCCGCGACTGCAGGGAGTAGCTCATTCCGTCGGTTCCCATCGAGATGCCGTCGCTCACGCCGATGGTATTGAACCGCATCCCCACGAGATCGGCGGCAACCACTCCTTCCTTCACCTTGGCGGCGAGATCCAGCAGGTGCATGTTGCAGGAGTTGCCTTCATACCAGCAGCTGGCAATCCCCACCTGTCCCTTGTTCATGTCTGCTTCGTTCATGCCGGTGGCGTACAGCATGGCCTGGGACGCCCCTTGCGCCCGGGGCTGTGTGATGCGGGAAGAAACTTTGTTGAGCTGGGTCATGTTCGGGCCACCATAAGCAGATGAAATGAAGCAGTCTGCCCGACAGTTCTTGATTCAGGCGGGGCAGGCTGCGTTGAGCACGCTGATTTTTTTGGACAGACAACTGCGGATGCAGGTTCGTCCCGAGGAATCGGAAAGTGTGACGATTCCGGTTTTCCGAGTCGAGCGCCCGGAAGAGAATTTCGGACGAAAGAGAGCGTGGTCACCCAGTGGGTCGCAGCCGAAGCGATTATTTCGCCGGCCGTACCTTCACCAGAGCTCCCACCGGAACATCCGGCCAGAGAGCGCCGCGGGGATCGACCTGCACCTGCACGGTCGTGTCGGCCGCATCCGAGGATCGTTCCGCCTGAGGGGCGACCCGAGTCACCTCGCCGGAGCGATTCACACCGCCGGAAAAGACGAGCGAAACCTTGCTTCCCACGGCAAACTGGTGAATCGACTGGGACGGGACATGCACCGTCAGCGAGCGTTTTGAGGCATCGAGGAGTTCGACAATGGGTTCTCCTCCCTTGAGGTGGTCACCCGGCTGAACGCGGTAGATCCCGACCTGTCCGATCGAAGGGGAGACGATGGTGAGTTGCTGATTTTGTGACTGAAGCTGCTCAAGTTCCGCCCGGGCGTGTTCCAGTCGACCCTGGGCGACATCCGCCCCCATCATCGTGCGGATCTGCGTGGGGAGTGCCTGCTTCAGCTCGGTCAGGCTGGATTCGCGTTGATCGCAGATTTCGACCTGAGCAGCGGAGACCTCGGCCGCATTTTCTACAGCTTCCAGCTGCATCACTGTGGCGAGTCGGCCCGGCGGCGGAAGTTCCTGCTCCATGGCCACGTTCAGAAGTGATGTGTCAGGCTTTTGGTTCTGGACCAGTTGTCTTTCGGTTAACGCCTCGCTGAGCATGGTCCGCTGCAGGTCGAAGTCGTATTTCTCCTTCATGTACCCTGCGGAGCGAAGCTGAATTTCGCAGATCTCCGCCTCAAGAGTTCGCAGCCGCCATTTCAGTTCGAGTTCCGCTTCCGCTTCGACTTTGGCCAGTTGAGCGGTGAGCGAAAGAATCTCGCGTTCTTTCTCCACAATCCGGGTTTGCAGCTCGGCATTTTGAAGGACAACCAGTGGATCGCCGATACGGACGGGAGATCCTTCCGGTGTGGAAAGCTGAGAGACGCTGCAGGGGCCGGCGGCGTGAATGACAGTCGTTCGTGCCGTGAGATAGCCGGGACAGACGGTGCCAGTGGGGCGGTCGATCCAGAGCGAAGCGACGATGCCGGTGATCAGCGCCAGACCCGCAAAAAGAGCAATTCGGCTCGGGGACGCAGGGAGTTCCGGGCAAAGTTCAGCGCGATTGGACATAGGACGTTCGACGCGGCAAGGCAACAGGATGGGCTTCCTGCCGGCGGGGAAGTGCTTGTCGCGATCGGACGGCATCCGGGATTGCGTGACCGCGAGTGTGCAAAGTGAGCCGGCAGCATGATTGGATCGGCATTTTTCGGCGGTTGAATCGCTCTGAGTGCCTTCCTGGGGCGGCTTCTGGCCGGTTTCTGAACAGCATTCATCGCGTGTGACAGGACCGTCCTACAGCTTGCAGTTGTCAAAGTTTGCCCAGATGCTTCAATGTTTGAGGCGTCGCGGTGGAAAAATCTGGTCCCCGCAGTCCTGACAACCGTCCGGCTGCCCCTTAGAATGGCCGGTTGATCCAACTTTTTGCTGCAGGAAATCCATGAACAAAATTGAACAAGTGACCGGACCTGGACTGCCGTTGGTACTCGACGACATCGATACCGATCGCATTATTCCCGCCCGTTTTCTGCGATGCGTGACGTTTGAAGGGATCGGCGAACACGCGTTTGAAGACGATCGCCAGCAGGATCCCTCGCATCCGTTCAATGATGCGCGTTACCGGCAGGCCAAAATCCTGGTCTCCGGGCGGAATTTCGGCTGTGGGTCGAGCCGCGAGCATGCACCACAATCGCTGATGCGATGGGGAATTCAGGCGGTTGTCGCCGAGTCTTTCGCCGAGATTTTCTTCGGAAACTGCGTCGCCCTGGGGGTTCCTCCCGTTTGCGCTTCGCGGGAAGGCCTTGAGAAACTGGCAGCTGCGATTGCTGCCGATCCTCAGCTCCCGGTGACCGTTGATCTCAATGCTCTGGAAGTTCGCTTCGGTAATGAGAAGCTTCCGGTCACGATCCCGGCGAGTGCCCGTGATGCGTTCGTCACCGGACAGTGGGATTTCCTGGGACAACTTCTCGAAAATCGTCCCGCAATCCAGCAGCGGATGGAGAAACTTCCTTATCTCAACGAGTTCGCTTCTGCGTGAACTCCGTTGTGTTTGAAGTGATTTGAACAACAAAAAACCTCGCAGGACCAAATCGGTCGTGCGAGGTTTTTCTGTGAGAAGAGAGAGTTGCTGGGTCTCAGTATTTGCCGCCGTGGCCGTAGCCGCCGGATTCGGGAGTCGCGCCCCGGTCGCAGGTGATGTCGTTCTGCCCGTCGCAGTAATCCGCCTGATCGTTGAAACAGCTGCCGGCGTCCCAGCCTTTGTGGCCAGTGAATCCGCTGAAACAATAGCTCTGGTTCAGGCTTCCGAAGGCGGAGGCCACGTCTTCCAGCTCCTGATTCACTCCGTTGGCCACTTCGGAGAGTCCGACGATCATTCCGATCACGACGATCGTGGAAATCAGCACAAGTTCGGCGGAGACGATAAAACCTGCTTCGTCATTCAGCAGCTGGTGAGCCAGGAGAGCCATGTTCGTGTCCTTTGAGTCTGTGAGAGTCTTTTTTGAGAGATTTTTGGAGTCACTGTCGCTCGGTTGTGAGAGTCATGGATTTCAACCGAACGTCAGGTCTGTAAAGCAGGGCGAATGCCAAGACTGTTGGACAATGTGTTTACGGGAGCGGACGTGTCGCCGTTAAGTGTTTTCTTGAAGCGAGTTGTGTCGTGTTCAAAAAATGTCAACTGCCTGCAACACCTCGGAAACGTCCAGTGAAACGCGGGTGACAAAACGCAACGCCATTCCGTTGGGAGCCTCTGTTTCGAGCTGTAAGTTGCCAATTTGCTGAAGGTTGTGGTGTTGTTGGGGCTGTGCAGCAGTGGTGTTGATTTCAGGCAACGTGAGGGGTGTCGTGCGGGAGGTGACGCGAGGCGGTCGAGTGCGTAAAATTTCCCCTGGATTTGTGAGAAGGTGGGGGGAGGAGGCGGGGTGAGCTTGGGGGTTTGCTCGGGTCGCAGCAGGAGATTCCCCGGCAAAACTGGGGCAGAATCAAGAAATGCGAGTGTCGTGAGAGGGAGAAGGCGTTTGAACTTGCATGACAAACGTCCTCCGCTATACTGCCCGGCTTACATTCCGGTTCTTGGCTAGCGTAGCTCAACGGCAGAGCACCGGTTTTGTAAACCGGCGGTTGTGGGTTCAAATCCCTCCGCTAGCTCTTAGGAGTGAAAAACCTGCTGCAGCTGAGGTTAAGGAGGAAAACTCCAGGCCTTGGGTGCGGGTGGTGATGAGTCTGCGGCTGGCTCAGGCTGTCCGGGACGGAGTCGGGGGGTGTGCCCGAGCGGCCAATGGGGCCAGACTGTAAATCTGGTGGCTCTGCCTTCGAAGGTTCGAATCCTTCCGCCCCCAATTTGAAGAGTTTGTGTGAGAGTGTGGAGTTGTCGGGTCGAGGTGATTGGTGGTCAGTGTGGTCTAGTGTGTGAACGCGGGACCTGAAGCTGGTTGCTGAATGCTGAGATCTGTTGTCAGCGGGTGTAGCTCAATGGTAGAGCTCCAGCCTTCCAAGCTGGTGGTGAGGGTTCGATTCCCTTCACCCGCTCTCGGGAGTGGTCAGCGTTCAGCTGTCAGTTGTCGGTGGCAGGTCCACTGATTGCTGACAGCTGAGTGCTGCATGCTCTGCGCTGCTGTGGCTCAGTCGGTAGAGTGCGTCCTTGGTAAGGACGAGGTCGTGGGTTCGAGTCCCACCAGCAGCTTCCCGGTATTTCCCGGGCCGGTACGTCCGGTTTTGTCGTTGAGAGTCTGTGGGTGTGCCATGGTCTCTGGAGAGTGTGCGGGGAGCATGGCCGCACGGAAGTATATAGATCGAAGTCACTGGGAGTTTTGGAGCGCTAGTCATGGCGAAGGAACAATTTCAAAGGACAAAACCGCACGTCAACGTGGGTACTATTGGTCACATCGACCACGGTAAGACAACCTTGACGGCTTCTATTCTCGCGGTTCAGGGTGCAAAGGGTCTGGCCAAGCCGATCGCTTACTCCGAAGTGGCAAAAGGCGGAACCGTCCGCGACGAAACCAAGACGGTGACCATCGCTGTGTCTCACGTGGAGTACGAGTCGCCGAAGCGTCACTACGCTCACATCGACTGCCCGGGGCACGCCGACTATATTAAGAATATGATCACCGGTGCCGCTCAGATGGACGGCGCGATCCTGGTGGTTTCCGCAGCTGACGGCCCGATGCCTCAGACTCGCGAGCACATTCTGCTGGCTCGCCAGGTGAACGTGCCTGCTCTGGTCGTCTTCCTGAACAAGTGCGACCTGGTCGACGACGAAGAGTTGCTCGAACTGGTTGAGATGGAAGTTCGTGACCTGCTGAACAAGAACGGCTTCCCCGGGGACGATGTCACCATCATCCGCGGTTCTGCCAAGCCAGCACTGGACAACCCGGCTGATCCGGAAAAGAGTGCCTGCATCGGCAAGCTGATGGACGCTCTGGACGCCGATATTCCCGAGCCAGCTCGCGAAATCGACAAGCCGTTCATGATGGCGATCGAAGACGTGTTCTCGATCGAAGGTCGTGGAACCGTGGTGACCGGTCGTATCGAGCGCGGCAAGGTCAAGGTCGGCGACAAGGTTCAGATCATCGGTCTGCGTGATATGCAGGAAACGACCTGTACCGGCGTCGAAATGTTCCGCAAGCTGATGGACGAAGGGGTTGCCGGCGACAACGTCGGGATTCTGCTCCGCGGTACGAAGAAAGAAGACGTGGAGCGCGGCCAGGTTCTGGCGGCTCCCAACAGCATTAAGCCGCACACCAAGTTCGAAGCTGAAGTGTACGTGCTGAGCAAGGAAGAAGGGGGTCGTAAGACTCCGTTCTTCAGCGGATACCGTCCGCAGTTCTACTTCCGGACCACTGACGTGACCGGTGCGGTCAAGCTGCTGGGCGACGCCGAAATGTGTATGCCTGGCGATAACGTCGCTCTGGAAGTTGAAATGGGCAAGCCTGTGGCACTGGTGGACGGAAGCCGCTTCGCAATTCGCGAAGGGGGCCGTACTGTCGGTTCCGGAATCGTGACCAAGATTCTTCAGTAATTTGTCGCTGATGACTCCGGCAGCGTGATTTCTCAACTGCTGCGAGTGTGGAAGTGAAATGTAGATTTCAGGGCAGATCCGGCATCTCGATCAAACGTGGTGCCGGCTCTTGCCATTTAACAAGGGAATAGGAATGGCTCGCGAATACGTCTGGCTCGAGTGCACTGAGAGCGGTTCCAGAAATTATCGTGTTCCCAAAGAAATGCGCGGAACGGAGCGTCTGGAGCTGATGAAGTATTGTCCGAAGCTCCGGAAGCACACGTTGCATAAAGAGTCACGGAAAAAATAAGGAAATAGGAGTTAGGAGTTAGGATCTGGGAATTTGCAGGATTGGCGGCAAATTTCTGAATCCTAATTCCTATCTCCTCTGTTACGGGTGTAGCTCAATTGGCAGAGCAGCGGATTCCAAATCCGCAGGTTGGGGGTTCAAGTCCCTCCGCCCGTGTTGGATTTGTTCCCGCAGGATTGCGGGTTAAGCCATTGGAAAAAGGGGACTGCCTCGGATGGCAAAGGCAAAAGCAGAAGCCTCGTTGATGGGAGAGCTGTTCCAGGGTCGGCTGTTCAAGCCGCGCCAGGGGCGGGTTGTTCGTCAAGTCACGGGACTGGCTGTTGCAGCGATTTTCGTTGCAATGGCGTGGCGGCTGCATGCGACGGTGCTGCTGGATGTCGGTAACACATTCACGTTGCGGTTTCCGGGAACCAGCAGTGGTGTCGACCTGCCTGGAAGCCTGGTTCGTCTGGGCTTGCCGGTCCTCCTGGGGCTGACCGGTTGCTGGCTGGGTTTTCGGCTGGTGAACTGGCCACCGTTTGCAAACTTCCTCATTTCCGTGGAAGCGGAAATGGACAAGGTTTCCTGGGCGAGTATGGAATATCTGAAGCGGGCCACAGCAGTTGTGGTCGTGCTGATGTTCTTCCTAGGTGCCTATTTGTTTATGTGTGATGTCTTCTGGCAGCAGTTGTTCATGATGATTGGCTTTCTGGATGGGTCGGCTGTCACGACCTGAAGGAATTCTGATCACGATGTTTGCCGATCAGTCCGACGCAAACGAGCGTCAATTCGCACGTTTGTTCTACGGGTCGCTTGAAAAAAAACGAGTGATTCACAAAGATACGTGGCTCGCCCATGGATGATGAACGAAATAAATCCGGATCCAAGAAAGCTTCATCGGCACAAGCCGTTGTCTTTCAAAAGGATGGGACGAAGACCATGGCTGGGGGGGACAACCCCAATATGCAGTGGTTCGTGTTGAAGGTTCAGAGTAATCGTGAACGTTCAATTCGGGATTCGATTCTCCGCCGTGTGCGCATGGAGGGGATGGAAGAAAGTTTCGGGCAGGTGTTCATTCCTACGGAAAAGGTCGTTGAGACCAAGGGGGGTGGGCGTCGTGTTCGTGAGCAGAAGTTGCTTCCCGGTTACATGATGATTCAGATGGAGCTCAGTGACGAGAGCTGGCATCTGGTTCGTTCGACAAGTGGCGTGGGGGACTTCACAGGGGCGGCGGGCAAGCCGATCCCGATGGAAGATAAAGAAGTTCGGCGGTGGCTGGGGCTGGATGTTGAAGTTGAGGCCGCTGGTGCTGCCAAAGGTGTTGCGGCGGAAAAGACGATCCGGGCGGTTGTGAAGTTTGAGGTTGGCGTGGGCGATCACGTCAAGGTGAAAGAGGGCGCCTTTGAGAGCTTTGAAGGTGCAATCGATTCAGTGGATGAAACCACGGGCAAGGTCAAGGTGATCATTGAGATCTTTGGTCGTCCCACTGAGGTCGAGCTCGAACATTGGCAGGTGGAGAAGGTTTAGTTTTCAGGTGGCGCTGTCGGCAAAGTCCGGGGTGCGGCCCTATTGGGGTTCATTTTGATTTGTGCCCGGTCTGTTGGGCGCCTCTGATTGGATTAGGTGATGGGTAAGAAAAAAGTAGTCAACGCGGTTATTAAGGTTCAGATTACCGGAGGGCAGGCCACGCCAGCTCCTCCAGTTGGTACCGCGCTGGGCCCTCAAGGGGTGAATATCGGTCAGTTCGTTCAGCAGTTCAATGAGCGGACGCGTGATATGGCGGGGACAACCATCCCCGTGATTATTACGGTTTACAATGACCGTTCATTCGACTTCGTGTTGAAGACTCCGCCGGCGGCCGTGTTGCTCAAGCAGGCAGCTCAGGTTGCCAAGGGTGCTTCCAATCCCCGTACTGAAAAGGTGGGGGTGGTCACTCAGGCGCAGGTTCGCGAGATCGCTCAGAAGAAGTTTCAGGATCTGAATTCTTCCAGCGTTGAACAGGCTGTCAAGGTGATCGCTGGGACTGCCCGCAGCATGGGCATTGCAATTGTAGACTAAGGCCTCGTCCTGGGCGGTGAGCCTGCCGGCCGGTTGGATTTATCGAGTCGTTGTGCGGATTAGTTGAAAGATTGAGTCATGAAAATTTCCAAGCGGCAGAAGGCTCTTGGTGAAGCGGTTCAGAAGCTGGGTGTTTTGCCGGTCGCTGCTGCCGTGTCTGCGCTCAAAGGGTTGGAATCCAGCCTTCCCAAAGGGGTGAAGCCCTGCAAGTTCGATCAGTCTGTCGCGATTGCGGTCCGCCTGGGTGTGGATCCAAAGCATGCTGACCAGATTGTTCGTGGAAGCATCGTTCTGCCGCACGGAATTGGAAAGACACAGCGGGTGCTGGTGTTCTGTAAAGATCAGAATGTTGCCAAGGCAACCGAAGCGGGAGCTGACTTTGCTGGCGGCAAAGAACTCGCCGACAAGATCAAGGATGGCTGGCTTGACTTCGACGTTGCGATTGCAACTCCGGACATGATGGGCGTTGTCGGTCCTCTCGGTAAGTTGCTTGGACCGCGTGGCCTGATGCCGTCTCCGAAGGCTGGCACCGTGACTCAGGATGTCGCGACCGCCGTCAAAGAGTACAAGGCCGGTAAAGTCGAATTCCGGTGCGACGATGGCGGGAATGTTCATTGCGTTGTCGGGAAGATGTCCTTCAGTGAGCAGAATCTGACGGAGAATATTCAGGCCTTGCTGCAGCTGATTCAGCAGTTGAAGCCTCAGGCGGCACGCGGTCAGTACGTTCGGTCGGTGACTGTGACGGCAACGCAGATGCCCGGAATTCAGATCGCAGCTGCGTAGTGGCAGGGTGCCGGTTTCGTCTTGATTGCTTCGTCTGGTGTGATTTTCTGACGAGTCGGGTCTGGCCCGGGCAATCCTGTTTCATTCAGCTGTGTTTGTTGTTTTAGATTGAGTTCAGAAACATGAGTAAGCCAGTCAAAGAGATGATCATTCGGGACATTCGTTCCGGGCTCGGTGATCGTAAGGATCTGCTTGTCCTGGATGTCTCGCAGATGACCGCGTTTTCGCAGAATCAGCTGCGACTGGATCTGGCCAAGAAGGGGCTGACTCTTCTGGGCGTGAAAAACAGTCTGGCCCGTCTGGCGTTGAAGGAATCCGGGTTTCATTCGGTTGATGAAATCCTGAACGGTCCTTCGACTCTGGTGTGGGGCGGAGAAGATATTGTCAGTCTGTCTCGCGAGATGAGCGAGTGGGCGAAGAAGATCGACAAAATGTCGATCAAGGGTGGTGTTGTCGACGGCGAGGGAGTTTCCTCTGAAGCTGTCGACAGCATTTCCAAAGGGCCGAGCCGGTTGGAGCTCATTGGCCAGATTTCTGGTCTGTTGCTCAGCCCGGGGGCTCGGCTGGCGGGAGCACTGTTGGGGCCTGGAGGAAAGATCTCCGGAGCACTCAAGGCAATGTCGGAAGAAAAAGAAGAAGGCGGCGACGCGGCGTAGCGTCCCGGTTCGGCCGAGTGAAGCGGCCGAGTTTGACAGCCCGTGGCAGGTCCTGTGTTGACTTGGTACGAGCCGACTCTGTGAGCTGCGGTTGATTTCACAATCCGGCCTGTCAGAGATATTCACTCAACCGAGCCGGTCGGTCATCGCCGGCGATTTAGTTTTGGAGAATTGGGAATGTCAGAAGTTGCCGAAAAGTCGTTTGATGCCAGCACCAAGGAAATGGGCGACAAGCTCGTTGGTCTGACATTGCTGCAGGCCAAAGCCCTGGCCGATTATCTGAAAGAAGTGCATGGCATCGAGCCCGCCGGCGGCGGCGTGGTCGTGGCTGCACCGGCAGCTGGCGGCGGTGCTGCTGCAGCTCCGGCTGAAGAGAAGACCGAATTTGACGTCATCCTGACCAAGTTCGGCGACAACAAGATCAACGTGATCAAGGCTGTCCGCAGCATCACCGGTCTGGGTCTAAAAGAAGCCAAGGATCTGGTCGAAGGCGCTCCGAAGCCCCTCAAGCAGGGTGCTTCGAAGGAAGACGCCGACAAGATCAAGAAGGAAATCGAAGACGCTGGCGGTTCTGTTGAACTGAAGTAGTCTCGTTTGGAGATCTCAGGGCGAAGTGTCTGAAAATGGGACTTCGCCCTGATTGTTTGAAGTCCGGTGAGTGGTCAGCTTGGCAGGAACGGCCTTGCACGGTGCGGGTTTTCACGGGAGACAGATGTCTCCCGCTGTCTATTTATGGCCATGAAACTGCGACTTTCAGCATTGCTCGTGCCGAACGGTTGCTTTTTTTCCTGAGACTGCTAACGTAAGCGGGTGCAAGCCTGCGGAATTTTCTCCAAGGAAATGGCATTGATCGCTTGGCGATGTGGTTTTTTTCAGTGCCGACGTCCTGTGTCGACTTGGCTATTGGCTGAGAGTCTGGGCGTTGGGTCATCTTTTATTGTGAAGCGGATGTCCGGTCGGCAGCAGTCGTCGGATCTGCGTTCGCTGTTTTCCGGAAGGGGGTCCGGGTTGGTGGGGCTGTTTTCGATGCCATCAATCGTGGGCTTGCTGTTCAATGTGTCCTGTGGCTCAGGTTGGAGCTCGGGGCCGCTTGTGCGTTATCGCCAGTGTCAATACTCCGTTTCAGCCGGCCGAGTTCGGCAGCGTGTTGACGGAAGGCGTTTCCAGAGATGTCTGTCTGGGATTCTGCAGCAGAGTGCTCTTCGGTGGGGCGGTCTGATTTCGTGAGGCGTTCTGGTTTTCCGGCCTCGCTTTTTGTGTTCAATCTGTTGTTGTTTTCCTCGCGCGAAAAATAAAGATCCTCGAATGCCAATTCCGAATCAGCGAATCCTTCCTGTTACGTCTGTCCGGCACTTTGGAAAAATTGAAGCGAATCATGAGCTGTCCGATCTGACTCGGATTCAGACTGAATCCTATCGTCGGTTTCTGCAGCTGGAGCGCAAGCCGGAAGAACGTCGTGATGAAGGTCTGGAAGCCATTCTTCGCGAAGTGTTTCCGGTGGAGAGCTACGACGGGCAGTACAAGCTCGAATACGTGAAGTACGAGCTCGGCAAGCCCCGCTATTCCCATACGGAATGCCGGCAGTTGCGGCTGACCTACGGTCGTCCGTTTCGCGTGACGCTCAAGCTCATGAAAGAGCAGCCGATCGAAGAAGAAGTCTATCTCGGCGACATGCCGATCATGATCGGCGGCGGTGAGTTCATCATCAATGGTGCTGAGCGCGTGATCGTCAGCCAGCTGCACCGCTCGCCTGGTGTCGACTTCGTGGTTTCCGCAGAACCCGGCGAACGGAAAACGTTCTCCTGCCGCGTGATTCCAGAACGCGGCAGCTGGATCGAGTTCATGATTTCGAAGAAGGATACCCTGGGTGTCCGGATCGATCAGAGCGGACGCTTCTCGGCGATGACGCTGCTGCGGGCAATGAGTCCCGACTACAGCGGAGACACCAGTCTGCTGAAGCTCTTTTACGATGTTAAAGAAGCCAAAGTCGGAAGCGACGGCTCCAGCCTTGCCGGGAAGTATGCCGCTGAAGACATCGTGTATCCTTCCGGTGACCGGGTGGGAGAGATCATCTGCGGTTGCGGGCACGTGATTGCTGCGAATCTGGCTGCGGAGATTGCAGAAGCCGGCATTAAGAAAGTGCAGTTGATTGAAGAAGTGACCGATCACCTGATGCTCAACAGCGTCATGGAAGACGGCACCTGCAGTCATGAAGAAGCCTTGCTGAAGATCTATCAGCGTCTGCGTCCGGGCAATCCGCCCGCGCTGGAAAAAGCGATGGATCTCTTCCGGGAGAAGTTCTCGGACGTGAATCGTTATCGGCTGGGACGGGTCGGCCGCTTCCGTATCAATCGGAAGTTCGATCAGGACATTCCAGACGATGAAATGACGCTGCGTGCTGAAGACATCGTCAATGCTGTTCGCTATCTGGTCCGACTGCGTGAAGGGGATCAGTCCGCGTACGTGGACGACATCGATAACCTGGGAAATCGCCGTCTGCGGACGATCGATGAACTGGCGATGGATGAAATCCGCAAGGGATTTCTCAAGCTCCGCCGGACCGTGCAGGAACGCATGAGCCTGAAAGACGTCGAAGAGATGTCTCCGCGGACTCTGGTGAATCCGAAGAGTGTTTCCGCGGCGATTGAATACTTCTTCGGTCGAAGCGAACTCTCTCAGGTGGTCGACCAGACTAATCCTCTGGCGATGATCACTCACGAACGCCGTTTGAGTGCGCTGGGGCCTGGCGGTTTGAACCGGAAGCGTGCCGGCTTCGAAGTCCGCGACGTTCACATTTCTCACTACGGTCGTATCTGTCCGATTGAGACCCCTGAAGGTACGAACATCGGTCTCATCTCCAGCTTGAGCATCTTTGCCAAGGTGGATGATTACGGGTTCCTGATCACTCCTTACCGGAAAGTGGATAAGGGGCGCGTTACCGACGAGATCGAATGGCTGCGGGCAGACGAAGAAGCCAACGTCTTCGTGGCTCCTGCGGACACGAAAGTGGAAAAAGGGAAGATCATCGACGAGCGCGTGCTCGCCCGGTATCGGAACGACGTGCACTGGATGGAAGCCAAGGCCGTTCAGTACATCGACGTGGCTCCCGAGCAGATGGTCGGTGTTTCCGCAGCACTCATTCCGTTCCTCGAGCACGACGACGCCAACCGTGCGTTGATGGGTTCGAACATGCAGCGGCAGGGAGTTCCTCTGCTGGTGGCAGAAGCTCCGCTGGTCGGCACCGGAATGGAGATGGAGATTCCGAAGTATTCCGGCATGGTGGTCCGTTCGGACCGCGCCGGAAAGGTGACCTACGTCGACGCCAATGTGATCGAAGTTGAAGGGAAGCGATTCCCGCTGCGGAAGTTCACCGGTCTGAACGAGCGTACCTGTCTGAATCAGAAGCCGATCGTTTCACTCGGCCAGCGAGTGAAGAAGGACGAGATTCTGGCGGATAGTGCCGCGACGGAACACGGTATTCTGGCCTTGGGCCGGAACGTTCTGGTGGCGTTCATGTCGTGGGAAGGATTCAACTTCGAAGACGCGATCATTCTGTCCGAGCGTCTGGTGAAGGATGACGTGTATACGTCGATCCACATCGACGAGTTCGACGTTGAAATCCGCGAAACGAAGCTGGGTCGGGAAGAATTCACCCGGGATATTCCAAACGTCAGCGAGAAGGCACTTCGTCATCTGGACGAAGGCGGAATCGTGGCTGTCGGAACCCGCGTGAAGCAGGGCGACATCCTGGTGGGTAAAGTCGTTCCGAAGGCGAAAGCAGAACTGACCCCGGAAGAGAAGCTTCTGCATGCGATCTTCGGGAAGGCCGGGGAAGACGTGAAGAACGAGTCTCTGGAAGTCCCCAGCGGTGTCGAAGGGATCGTCATTCACACCGAGAAGTTCTCGCGTCGTATGAGCCTCTCGGAAAGCGAACGCAAGGAGTTCGACCAGCAGCTCAAGAAGGTCGAGCAGGATGGGCATCAGAAGATCGCCGAGAAGTTCCAGGAATTCCTTGTTGAATTCGAACGCGCTCTCGGAAAGCACCTGACCACGGACGATGGCGTCGAAATCCGCACGATGGAAGACGCAAAAGCCATTGCCCAGTACGCCCGCGAATTCGTCAATCGCCAGGATCAGCTGGACATTCGCAGCCCTCAGAAGCAGGCGGATCTCCGCAAGTTGATGAAGGATCAATGGCCGTTCGTTGAAGATGTCATTGATGAAGCTGACCAGAAGCTCAACAGCATGAAGCGCGGGGATGAACTTCCCAACGGCGTGCTGCAGATGGTGAAGGTCTACGTCTCCTCGAAGCGTCAGATTTCGGTCGGGGACAAGATGGCCGGACGCCACGGAAACAAAGGGGTGATTTCCAAGGTTCTGCCTGTGGAAGACATGCCTTACCTGGAAGACGGTACCCCGGTCGACATCATTCTGAACCCGCTGGGGGTGCCAAGCCGTATGAACGTGGGGCAGATTCTCGAGACCCACCTGGGCTGGGCTGCTTCCAAACTCGGATTCCGGGCCGTCTGCCCGGTGTTCGACGGTGCCACAGAAGAGTCCATTCACGAATGCCTGGAAGAAGCCGGGTTGCCGCAGGAAGGCAAGATTCAGCTGCATGACGGTCGAACGGGTGAGAAGTTCGAGCAGAAGACAACTGTCGGTTACATCTACATGCTCAAACTCCATCACCTGGTGGACGACAAGGTGCATGCACGAGCAACCGGACCATACTCGCTCATCACTCAGCAGCCGCTGGGTGGAAAAGCCCGGTTCGGGGGTCAGCGATTCGGGGAAATGGAAGTGTGGGCACTCGAGGCATACGGTGCTGCATACATCCTTCAGGAACTGCTCACCGTGAAGAGCGACGACGTGGAAGGCCGCACCAAGATTTACGAATCGATGGTGAAGGGGGAGAACACGCTGGAAGCCGGAACACCGGCCAGCTTCGACGTGCTCAACAACGAAATCCGCGGGCTGTGTTTGAACATGCAGCTCGAAAAAGCACACGGGTAGGAATCGTCGAGAAAACGAGGGACGAGAGCTGGGAAGCACTCGTCCCTCAGAATCCCTAGACACGAATCCCTCGACCCTAGTCCATTCAATTCAGCATTCAGGAGTCTCTAGTGAGCGTTGGCGAAGGTGTTTACGATCGCGTGAACGATTACGGGGCCATCAAGATTTCTCTGGCGAGCCCCCACGACATTCGCAGCTGGTCCTTCGGCGAAGTCAAGAAGCCGGAAACGATCAACTACCGAACCTATCGTCCGGAACGCGACGGCTTGTTCTGCGAGCGGATTTTCGGGCCTGAAAAGGACTGGGAATGCGCCTGCGGCAAGTACCGCGGGATGAAGTACAAAGGGATGATCTGCGACCGTTGCGGCGTGAAAGTCACCCACAGCCGTGTTCGCCGCAAGCGCATGGGCCACATCGAACTGGCCGCGCCGGTCGTCCACATCTGGTTCTTCAAGAGCATGCCCAGCCGCCTGGGTGCCCTGCTCAGCATGAAGACCACCAGCCTGGAAAAGGTGATCTACTTCCAGGAATACGTTGTCACCGATCCGGGAGATACTCCTCTGCGTCGCTGTCAGCTGCTGACGGAAGATGAAGCTCGGGACGCCCGTGAAAAATACGGTGAGTCTGAGTTCAAGATCGAGATGGGGGCCGAGGCAGTCTTCTCGCTGCTCAGCAGTCTCAACCTGGCGGAAGAGTCCACGAAGCTCCGCAAAGAGCTGAAGGAGACCGGCAGCCAGCAGAAGACGAAAGACCTGATCAAGCGTCTGAAGATCGTCGAAGCACTGCGTGACAGCGACAACCGTCCCGAGTGGATGGTGCTGCACTGCGTGCCGGTGATCCCGCCCGACCTGCGTCCGCTGGTCATGCTGGAATCCGGCAACTTCGCCACCAGCGACCTGAACGATCTGTATCGCCGCATCATCAACCGGAACAACCGGCTCAAGAAGCTGGTCGACCTGAATGCTCCGGAAGTGATCGTGCGGAACGAGAAGCGCATGCTGCAGCAGTCTGTCGACGCTCTGTTCGACAACGGCCGCTGCAAGCGACCGGTGCTCGGTTCTTCGAACCGTCCGCTGAAATCGCTGACCGACATGATCAAAGGTAAGCAGGGTCGATTCCGCGAAAACCTGCTGGGTAAGCGCGTCGACTACTCCGCGCGATCGGTGATCGTGGTGGGTCCGGAACTGCATCTGCATCAGTGCGGACTGCCCAAGAAGATTGCGCTGGAACTGTTCCAGCCGTTCATCATTCGCCGCCTGAAGGAACTCGGCCACGCCGATACCATCAAGTCCGCGAAGCGTATGCTGGAGCGTCGTGACGAAGAAGTCTGGGATATTCTGGACGAAGTGATCACGAATCATCCTGTGCTTCTGAACCGTGCTCCGACGTTGCACCGTATGGGAATTCAGGCGTTCGAGCCGGTGCTGGTGGAAGGACACGCGATCCGCGTTCATCCGCTGGTCTGCAAAGGCTTCAACGCCGACTTCGACGGCGACCAGATGGCAGTCCACCTGCCGCTGTCGATCGAAGCCCAGGTCGAAGCAACCACGCTGATGATGTCGACGAACAACATTTTCAGCCCGGCGAACGGAGCCCCGATTATTTCTCCGTCGCAGGACATCGTGATGGGTTGCTACTACTGCACCCTGCGTCGTGCCGGACGGCCCGGGGAAGGGATGGTCTTTGCATCTCCCCGTGAGTGTCTGACCGCTTATCAGCAGGGCAAGGTCTCTCGACATGCCACCGTCAAGGTGCGTCTGCCGAAGGACAAGAAGGTCAAAGGGGAAGGGGCGGAGAATTATCGTCCTGGCAGCCTGATCGAAACCTCGGTCGGCCGTGTCGTGTTTAACGACACCCTCGATCCAGCCATGCCGTTCTACAACATGGCCCTGAAGAGCAAGGACCTGGCGAACGTCATTTCTGACTGCCATCTCCTGCTCGGACAGCGTTCGACGATCGAACTGCTCGACAAGATGAAAGCGATCGGTTTCCAGGAATCGACCCGCAGCGGTCTCTCCTTCGGAACGTCCGACCTGGTGGTCGCTCCGAACAAGGAAGCGGTGATTGCCAAGTCCGAGACCGAAGTGCTCAAGCAGCAGAAGCTGTACGAGCGCGGTGTGATCACCGGACAGGAGCGTTACAACAAAGTCATCGATATTTGGACGCACGCTCGCGAAGACATTACCGAGGCGATGAAACGCGACCTGGAGCACGATATTCGTGAACAGGGTGCTTACGTGAACCCGATCTACCTGATGGCAGACTCGGGTGCTCGAGGGGGTCTGGAACAGATCCGACAGCTGGCAGGGATGCGTGGTCTGATGGCCAAGCCGAGCGGCGAAATCATCGAGACGCCCATTAAGTCCAACTTCCGCGAAGGTCTCACCGTGCTGGAGTACTTCTCCTCCACACACGGTGCCCGTAAGGGACTGGCCGATACCGCGTTGAAGACGGCAGACTCCGGGTACCTCACGCGTAAACTGGCGGACATCTGCCAGAACCTCGTGATCACCATGGACGATTGCCATACGACCAAGGGGGTGACCCGCGGAACTCAGTATCGTGGTGAAAAGGTGGAAGTCTCGCTGGCGGACGCGATTCGCGGACGTGTCAGCCGGACCAACATCGTCGACCCGATTACCGATGAAGTGATCGTTCGCGAAGACGAACTGATCACCCATGCCATCGCACGCCGCATCGAGGAAATGGGTCTGGAGCGCATCCAGGTCCGCAGCCCGATGACTTGCGAAGCCGAACTGGGTGTCTGCAAGCTCTGCTACGGTATGGACCTTTCCACCGGTCAGCTGGTGGAAGAAGGTCTCGCAGCGGGGATCATCGCAGCTCAGAGTATCGGTGAGCCGGGAACACAGCTCACGATGCGTACCTTCCACATCGGTGGAGCTGCCCAGTCCGACGTCGAGAAGTCCGACCTGCGAGCCCGCAAGGCAGGGCGTGCGAAGTTCGCCCGCATCCGCAGCGTTGTCAACTCCGAAGGCCAGACCGTCGTGCTGGCCCGGCAGGGGGAAATCATCATCATCGACCCGAAGGATCGCGAACTCGAGAAGTACAGCGTTCCTGCCGGTGCGGTGCTGATGGTCAAAGAAGACGAAGCGATCGCCACCGGTCAGGTGCTCTGCCAGTGGGATCCACACGCTGTCCCGATTCTGGCGGAAATCGGCGGACGCATCCGGTTCGAAGACCTGATCGAAGGCCGCTCCGTGAAGTCCGAGAAGGACGCCAGCGGACACGTCCGTCGTACTGTCATCGAACATAAGGGTGACCTGCATCCGCAGATCATCATCGAGGACAGCACCGGCAAGATCCTGGATTACTACTACATCCCGGAACGGTCGAACCTCGAAGTGAAAGAAGGGGATCAGGTTTCCGCAGGGGGAATTCTGGCCAAGCAGCCTCGTGAAGCTGCCGGTACCCAGGATATTACCGGGGGTCTGCCGCGAGTCACCGAACTGTTCGAAGCCCGTAAACCGAAAGATCCGGCGATCATCGCCGAGATCGATGGCGAAGTTGAGCACGTGGCTGAGCGGAAACGCGGTAAACGCGTGATCCTGATCCACGGTGCTGACGGAACCGATGTCGAGCACATCATTCCTCACGGTAAGCACGTGCTGGTGCACTCCGGCGATCTGGTGAAAGCCGGTGACGCCCTGGTGCGTGGACCGCTGGTTCCGCATGACATTCTGCGTGTCAGCGGGGAAGAAGCGGTTTCCCAGTACCTGCTGCACGAAATTCAGAACGTGTACCGTGCCCAGCGTGTGGGAATCGACGACAAGCACATCGAGCTGGTCGTCTCCCAGATGCTCCGCAAGGTGCGGGTGGACGATGTGGGCGATACCGACATGCTGCCCGGTGTGGTCATCGACAAATGGGAATTCCGCCGTGTGAACCGCCGCCTGCAGGACAGCGTCCGCGTGACGGATCCGGGAGATACCGAATTCCAGATCGACGATATCGTCCCGATGGAAACCATCGAAGAGGTCAACGATCAGATCGAAGCCTCGGGTGGGAAGCCGATCAAGTTCACCAAGCCTCGTCCAGCCAGTGCCAGTACTCAGCTGCTGGGGATCACCAAGGCGGCCGTGCAGAGCGAAAGCTTCATCTCGGCAGCCAGCTTCCAGGAAACCACGAAAGTGCTCACCGAAGCTGCCCTGGCTGGAAAGACCGACGGTCTGGTGGGTCTCAAGGAAAACGTCATTCTGGGTCACTTGATCCCGGCAGGAACCGGATTCAAGGTGCACCAGAGTGCTGAAGTCCGGATCCGTCCCGAAGCTCAGCAGGAACTTCGCGAAGAGCATGCCCGCATTCTGGCAGCCCGTCGCGAAATGCTCAGCGAAGGGGAAGACGGCCTGATCGGCAACGGCAGCCACGGCGGCGGTCACGCCAGTGGCGACGTTCCATCACTGTCCGACCTCTCTCCGGATGAATAGTCCAGAGTCGAGAGTGACCGAGTCAGAGAATCAAAGCCCCGGGTGAAATCGCCCGGGGCTTTTTCGTGTTGGCGCGCTGCGAGTCTCAGCCGACAGCTGACATTGCCATGCATTACCGGGGCGGCACTTAATACAGGAGAATTGTCGGGACTTCGCTGATAGAATATTGGGATGCGGATCTATCTTGATTGCTGATGCCTGCAACGCCCCTTTGACGATCAAATGCAACCTCGCATTCGAGTGGAATCCGAGGCCGTGCTGGTTTTGCTGACTTCCGTTCAGTCCGGCGAACTTACACTGCTTGGTTCAGAGGCATTGGAATACGAGATTGGCCGGATTCCTGATGATCAACGTCGGGCCGGCGTATTGTCGATTTTGGGTCTGGCCGATGAACGTCTTGAAGTTTCATCGCAGGTCGAAGCTTTGGCAGTTTCATTGGAACAAAAGGGGATTTCCCCGATGGATGCGCTCCAATTAGCGCTCGCATCAGATTCTGCTGCAGATTACTTTGGAACATGTGACGACAGACTTTTGCAGCGAGTCGCCGGCATATCCAATTTAAATTGTCGGTCCATCTCGATTCTCCAACTGGTGGAGGAGGTGTTGAAATGACAGCGCAAGTTCATCCCATGTCGTCCGTCAATCAGCGCGCAACGAGCGTTTTGCTGAAGGAAATTGGCGTCGTGGATACGATTCGATTTCTGAATCAGTTCAGAACTGGACACGGCGACTACACGTCAGAACGGCGAGAGTTGTTTGAGGGGGAGGATGTCCGTGGGATCGTCAGGCAGATTCAAGCCGGGCGCAAGAATACCTAGCCCCTGTCTCAGGGGAGTGCGGCGGCGATTCAGGGAGATTTGTCTTTCGAAAGCTGTGTTTATCGCCGCCGGAACGCCACTCTTTGGTGAGATTCGCTCTGGTCGCCAGTCTCAGGCGAGATGGCGGCGAATGCTGGCAGAAGGAAGTTCAAACACTGAGTTGTTCGCCTTTGGAATGCCCCTCTCTCATGAAATGCGGATCAGAGACGCCGTCAATCTGCAGACGTGTTTGGCTCCGCCTTATAAATAGTTGAATCTGATCCGGTCGACGTAGCGGATTGATGCGTCCCTATAACAGACCCTCAATCTCCAGCGCCGATTGTTCGAGTCCATTGCTCGCTTTCAGTCGATTCTGGGTCTGGCGGCAGGCCTCGGCGACCGCTTGTGAGGTCAGCAGATCGTTCAAGGCGTTGCTCAAGTTCTTCGTGGTGAACTTCTTTACGGGGAGTCCTCTGCCGACGTTCAGCTTTTCGATTCTCGAAGCGTTGTCGAACTGGTCATGAGCCAGCGGCATGGCGACCTGCGGGATGCCTGCCAGCAAAGCCTGCGACGTCGATCCAATCCCGCCATGGTGAACAAACGCTGCCGACCGGGAGAGGAGTAAGTCCAGCGGGACATAGCTGAAATGTCGGACGGAATCGGGGAGCTGGCGGGGAATCTGCTCGGGATGCCGGGTGAGGAGAATTCCGCGTCTCTTCAATGACCGGCAGGTCTCTACGGCAGTCTCAAAGAATGACTGACCATGCACGTTCGCGGAGCCCGGCGTGAAGACGATGGGAGCATCGCCAGCGTCGAGGAATCTGGCCACATCGTCGGGGAGTGGCTGGAGCGAGTCCTCATTCCACAGCGGGAAATCGGTCTGCATCAATGGCTGTGGCCAGTCGGTCTGCGGGGCAGCGTACCATTCCGGGAACAGACAGAGCACCCCGGTGGGGGAGTTCCACCAGCGGATGGTCTGTCTGATTGGAGGAAGTCCCAGCTGCTTCCGCCAGGGGTTGAGATGCCGGCCGACGAGCATGTCGACGGCGAACTTCTCTCCGAATCGAAAGACCAGGCTCTTGAACCAGCGCGGGCCGACCAGATTGGCGATGGTCGGTGGAACGAGATCGCTCCAGATGACGGCCGGTTGCAGGTGGACGGTGATCAGCGGGATTCCATGCGTTTCCTGAGCCATGCGGGCTCCAAACCCCAGGCAGCTGGAAATTCCTACAAGTGGTCCTCGCTGGGCGTAGTCGATGAACAGGGCGTGCTGCTTTTCCAGGACCGTCTTGAAGACGGAGAAAACATGCGCGAACGCTTTCTGCGGGTGCCACAGGTCCGGATTCTGGATCGCTGAGAGGTACTGCTCCTGAGTTCCCAGCGGCTCAAAAGGAATCTGGTGCTTCCTGGCCAGCGGTGCGAAATGCTCATTCGTCGCGAGGGTGACCGTGTGTCCCCGTTCCCGCAGCTTGATCGCCAGTCCGACCATCGGAAAGACGTCCCCCGCACTTCCGATTGTGGTCAGCAGAAAATTCATGGAGAGTCCTCAGGGCAGGATCGGAAAATGAAGAGGGATCGGCAGTCACGACGATATCCCGCAGTCGGCCCTGCGGCTATCCAGGGAGGTCTTCAGCGAGCGGTTCAGTTTGTTTTGATCGGAGTCTGCTGATTGGTGGGGGGGGGTGGCAACGTTGATTGTGATGTTGGCATTCGGATCTCGCACTCTCCGAGTGCGAGAATCCGGACCGACTTCATGAAAACGCCAAAACGGCTCTCGTCTTCGTAATCGGCCAGCTGTTCTCTGGTCTCGATTCTTGCCGGACGAGACGTTAACCTGAGGCGTCGAAAACGGTTTGATCGATGTTGAGGTTGCGGGCGTGCAGCCGGCACACGTTCGTTCAATTAAGAGATTCCAGTTCCCCATGATTTCTACAGTACTTCCCAGCGTTGCCACCATTCTCGAAAAAGCGGTCGCCGGTGAGCGGCTGACTCCTGAAGATGGACTCGCTCTCCTGAAATCCAACGATCTGACCGCACTCGGCCGGGCTGCCCATGCGGTCACCCAGCGACTCCACCCGGAGTCGTACCGGACGTACAACATCGACCGGAATATCAACTATTCCAACGTCTGTGCTGCGGTCTGTGACTTCTGCGCGTTTTATCGACCGGTGGGACACGCTGAAGCGTACGTCCTGACCGAAGAGGTTCTGTTTCAGAAGATTCAGGAGACGGTCGAACTGGGTGGGGATCAGATTCTCCTGCAGGGGGGGCTTCATCCCCAACTGCCACTGGAGTGGTACGAAGACCTGTTGCGGTCAATGAAGAAGAAATTCCCGCAGGTGAACGTGCATGGCTTCAGTCCTCCGGAGCTGTGGCACTTTCACAAGGTGAGCAAGTTGCCACTGGAAACCGTGCTGAAGCGGTTGATGGACGCCGGGCTGGGGAGCCTGCCGGGAGGAGGAGGCGAGATCCTTGTTGACCGGGTTCGCTCGCAGATCACCCGTGGAAAAGTGCTGACCGACGGCTGGTTGGAAGTGAACAAAGTCTGGCATCAGCTTGGGGGCAAGAGCACCTGCACGATGATGTTCGGGCATGTCGAGACGCTGGAAGAACGGATCGAACATCTGGATCGGCTCCGGGCTCAGCAGGATGAAACCGGCGGGTTCACTGCATTCATCTGCTGGACGCATCAGCCGCCTCACGAGGCTCCCTGGTTTGGCCGCGATGCGGTGGCAGGCCGAAAAGGGGGCGTCAATATGTCTGAGCTGCCACCAGCGGGAGCGTTCGAATATCTGAAGACTCAGGCGGTCGCCCGGCTGTATCTGGACAACATCCCGAACATTCAGTCCTCGTGGGTGACACAAGGAGAAAAGATCGGTCAGCTGGCCCTGTTCTTCGGTGCCAACGACATGGGAAGCCTGATGATCGAAGAGAACGTCGTGTCGCAGGCGGGGACGGCCTTTCATCTCTCGCTGGAACAGATTCGACGCTGTATTTCCGATGCAGGATACACACCGCGCCAGCGAAACGTGTATTACGAATTGATTGATGGTGCGTGAGGGTGTTGAGCGATCCGTAACGGCGCATCTCTTCGAGATTGCAGCTAAACGACTAATTCCGAACTCCTAATTCCTAACTCCTGCTCTTATGCGTATCAAGGACATCTACGCCCGCGGCTTCGGTCTCTCTTTCGAGATCTTTCCCCCCAAGACCGCTCAGGGGGATGAGTCGCTGTTCGAGCATCTGGAGAAGCTGAAGGTCCATCGACCGGCGTTCATCTCCTGCACGTACGGGGCAGGGGGGAGCACTCGCTCACGGACGATCGAACTGTGCCAGGCGATTCAGGATCGCTTTGGAAGTGTGGCGACCGCTCACTTCACGTGCGTGGGATCGACGGTTGAAGACCTGGAAGAGTGGCTCCGGCTGGTCCACTCACAGGGGATCCGGAACATCATGGCCCTGCGAGGGGATCCTCCCGTCGGCCAGACGGAATTCAAGGCGGTTGAAGGGGGACTCAAGAACGCGAATGAGCTGGTCAGCCTGATCCGCAAGCATTATCCCGATACAGGAATCGGCGTTGCGGGGTACCCGGAAAAGCATCTGGAGGCCCCCGACTACGATATCGATCTGGCGAATCTGAAACGCAAGGTGGATGCCGGAGCCGATGCGGTCTTCACGCAGCTGTTCTTTGTGAATGACCATTATTTCCGGTTTCGGGACAAAGCCGCGCAGCTGGGAATCAACATCCCGCTGGTGCCGGGGATCATGCCGATTACCGAATTCTCGCGGATTCAACGCATCGTCAAGATGTGCGGTACGGATTTCCCGCCGGAGCTGTATTCGAAGCTCGAAGCTGCCCAGGAGGACAAAGAGGCCCAGTTCGAAATTGGCGTCGACTTCGCGATCCAGCAGTGCCGGCAACTCATGGACAAAGGCGTCCCGGGCATCCACTTCTACGTCTTGAACAAATCCGAAGCGGTTGAACGCATCCTCGACGGACTCGCAATCAAATCCTGTCCGTAGGGTCCGCTGTGCGGACCGCAAAAGAAATTGCGTTGTCCAGTCATAGACATCAGTGCGGACGGCAAAAGAAATTGTCATGTCCGATGCCAGACCGCCGTCAGGATCGCAAAAGAAATTGCGATGTCGAATGATGGTCCGCACAGCGGACCCTACGGGGCGCGTTTACGGCAATTCTTCCGGGCTGGGGATGTTCATCCGGATTGTGACCGGGCGATGATCCGACCCGATCTCCGGACCGATCTCGTGTGAATACACATCCACGCGGGGTGAGGTCAGTGCGAAGTCGATCGGCACGCAGAAGAATGGGTTCTTGCGGTGCCACGTGGGAGACAATAAAGCGGTGTCGGCGTTGATCAGGTTCCCGTTTCGACACAGATCTTTGAAATAGGGTGACCACGGGGCGATGTTGAGGTCCCCCAGCAAGATCACCGGATGCTTTGAAGTGCGGCTCAGCTCTGCAAGATCGGCCAGCTGGGCGTTTCGAACGGCTGCGTTTCTTCGTCCGACTGGAGGAATGGGATGCGTGCCAAGAATCTGAACCTTCGTTTCGTACCTGGTGATGATCGCGGAAATTGAAGGGAACCCGCTGGCGTGGGAATCAATGAGCTTCGCCTCTTCCAGCGGGAACTTGCTGTAGAGCGCAATTCCGAACGGGTTCGTCCGGGGTTCGGCCAACCTGTGCGGATATTCCTCATGCAGCACTTCCAGTTGTGTTGCCCAGTTCGGCGTGAACTCGGTCAGGACAAAGAAGTCAGGCTGAACTCTTCTGACGTAGTGAATGAACCGTGAGGCATCGGGGTTACGAAAGAAGACGTTGGCGGTCATGGCCGACAGAGGGGAGACCGGTTTCACCGATGGTGAAATCACGATGACAGAACTCAGGTTGAAGATCAGCAGCATCAGTGAAACGATGACCAGCTTCCTGCTGCGACCGATTCCCGCGCAGATCACCGCTGCAATCGAACCGAAGAGATATTGCCAGTGAAAGCTGGTCAGGAGGTCAAGAGCCCAATGCCATCGTGCCAGCCAGCTCCCCAGAATGCAGGCAGCAACCGCCAGGCAGAAAGCGCATGACAGAAGACTCCACGCCAGCGGCCGTTTCGGATTCGGGGCCGCAGGAATCGTCTCGTCGTTCTGGTCGTCTGTCATGTGTATCGCTTCACCCGTACGTGTGTTTAGCTGCGACTCGAAGAGGAGCGATTTCATTCAGAGAATCACTCAACGCATTTCAACTCATTAAAATGCTGCTTTCCAATGAGTGACGAATTCCCATCGCTGAGGGGGCAAAGTTTCTTTAACTGGATTTGCTTCAATATAATTGATGACGCGGGGAATATCGTCGGGCGTATCGAGGAAAACCTTCCATTCACCCCGCGCCCAGCATTTGGCGAATCGTCCATTTTTCTCACGGGGAAATGCAGCCATCGGATGGATTCCTTCGGCTTCGAGCTCTCGCGTCGCCGCTCCCTTCAGCAGTGTTGCAAGCTGTTCGACAGCGGTGGGATGTCTAACGATCAGTAGATGCACGTGATCTGGCAGGATGGCACACGCCAGGATGCGGAGGTCGTTTTTTACCGCGAATTTCCCGATTCCATTCGCAGTCACTGTTCGTTGATGCTCCGACAGCTTGACGGCTGGATACTTGAGCTCCTGCTTGACCGCTTGCCGGAAGCTCCTGTCGTGTGGCGACGCGGCAACGCTTTTGCGAGTGGTGACTTTTGTTGCACTTCCCCCCGCACGGTAAAGCTCAATCGCCCCGACGAAGTCTGACCATGACCCGCGTGGGTCGTTCGGAAGCCAGAATCCGTATGTGCCGAAGGGTCTTCCCGGAATTTTGTGGGTGAGGTTGTTTGAATCTGGCGGGAGTGTGGTCAGTTTTGGAAGCTGTTGTTCATGAACACACTTTCTGAGCATTACGGGTTGTTGCTGGGGCTGGACCGGTCCTGGCGGGTGGTGGATGTCGATCTCTCGCTGGAGGAGAAGCGGGTTCAGATTCAGATTGAGCATGTGCCGGGAGCAGCAGTCTGTTGTCCGGAATGTTCGGCGGTGCGGCCGCTGAAGGATCATGCTCCGCAGCGGTCCTGGCGGCATCTGGACACCATGCAGTTCGAGACCCTTCTCACCGCTCGCATCCCTCGCACCGAGTGTCCCGACTGCGGAGTGAAGACGATTGAAGTCCCCTGGGCCGAGCCGCACGGACGGTTCACATTGGTGTTCGAAGCCTTTGCCGTTCGTCTGCTGCAGGTGGCCAGCAGCATCGAGAAGGCCCGGCTTCATCTGCGGCTGAGCTGGATGAGCGTGCAACGGATTATGGACCGAGCGGTCGAACGGGGATTGATCACTCGAGACCTGACAGACATCAGGCATGTCGGCCTGGATGAGAAGAGTTTTCTGAAGGGGCAGGACTACGTGTCTATCATGACCGACATCGATGGCAGCCGAGTCCTGGAAGTCTCCCCCGGACGTGACGAAACCGCAGCCGACACGCTGTGGAACACCTTCTCCTGGGAGCAGAAGGAACAGATCGAAGCGGTGGCGATGGACATGTGGCAGGCGTATCAGAACAGCGTGGATGCTCATGCTCCTGATGCAGAAGTCGTGCATGACCGGTTCCACATCGCCAAGCATCTGAACGAGGCTGTCGATCAGGTCCGGCGAGCCGAGCACAAGTCTCTGATGAAAGAGCAGGACGAGACGCTCAAGGGGACACGCTCGTTGTGGCTTTACAACCTGGAGAACCTCAGTGAGCAGAAGCGAGCGGAGTTCGAGCAGATCAAAGGTGCTCAGCTGAAGACGGCTCGGGCGTGGGCCATTCGAGAACAGTTCCGCTGGTTCTGGGACTGCCGGAGTGCGGAGGAAGCGGACGAGTTCTTCCAGACCTGGTTCAGCTGGGCCATCCGTTGCCGACTCAAGCCGATCAAGCGTGTGGCGAAGATGATCAAAAAGCGGATCGACAACATCCTGAGCTGGTTCCGCCACCAGATCAGCAACGCCGCAGCGGAAGGGTTCAACAGCATCATTCAGTCCCTGAAATCCGCCGCCCGAGGATTCAGGAACTTCGCCAACTACCGAACAAGAATCCTGTTCTTCTGCGGCAAACTCAAGCTGCTCCCAGAATCAGCAAGCCATTAAATTGTGGGAAGAACCTGTGCCGAAGATGAGATGTGATGCGATGACGATGGGGAGCGCTCCTCTGCGAGTCGCGGCTAAACGGGATGGAGTCGCGGCTAAACGGGATGGAGTCGCGGCGAGACGGGATGGAGTCGCGGCTAAACGATCCGTTGAGTCTCCGTATTAAACATCCATTCCATCGAATCCGCGGGCGGCCATGGGCATTCTTCGTCCGCTGCCGAATGCGCGTTGTGAGAGTTTAATCCCGGGGGGCATCTGTCGGCGTTTGAATTCGTTGCGGTCCAGTCGTTTCACCACCCATTGCACGGTCTCCGGGGGAAACTCCTGGGCGAGATCTGCAGGGGAACGTTCTTTGTCGATGAGCCCATGCAGGATGCCGTCGAGGATCGGGTACGGCGGGAGCGTGTCCTGATCGAATTGATTGGGGGCCAGTTCGGCACTTGGGGCTTTTTCAATGACATTGACCGGGATAATCTCCCGTCCCGCTTCTTCGTTCACATAACGGGAGAGTGAGTAGACATCGCGCTTGTAGAGATCGCTGAGGACCGCGAAGCCGCCGCACATATCGCCATACAGCGTGCAATACCCGACAGCCAGTTCACTCTTGTTTCCGGTGGCGAGGGCCATCCAGTTCCGTCGATTGCTGCGGGTCATGACAATTCCCCCGCGGATACGGGCCTGCAGGTTCTGGTCCGCCAGTCCCCCGGGTTCGGAGGAGAGATCGACGTCAATGTCCGGAAGCTTTTCGTAGGCAGCGTGTACGGAATCGATCGGGACGATCGACCATGGCATGCCGAGGTTCTCAGCGAGAGCCCGGGCGTCATCGGTGCTGTGCTGGCTGCTGTGACGGCTGGGCATGAGAATTCCATGCACCCGCTCGGGACCGACTGCCCGGGCAGCAATGCAGGCCGCGAGTGCACTGTCGATTCCTCCCGAAAGTCCGAGCACGCAATCGGTGAATCCGCATTTGCGCATGTAATCCCCCAGCCCCAGCGTGAGGGCCTGCAGCAACTGATTTTCGCGATGAATGACGACAGGCGGAAGCGGCGGCGGGAGGGGAGCGGTTTCGATGTGCTGCAGATCCACAGCGAAATCGGCAGCTGTGAGGACGAGTTCCCCTGCGGCATTCATGACGAAGCTGTTGCCGTCGAAGACGAGGTCGTCGTTGCCTCCCACCTGATTCACGAACAGGAACGGCTTGCGGTAACGCTCGACGTGCCGTCGAATCAGCTGATGCCGGCGGGGGACCTTGCCGAATTCGTAAGGGCTCGCGGAAAGGTTGATAAACAGGTCGACCCCCTGTTCAGCCAGTACCTTGACGGGATCCGGTTGTTCAGCGGGAGGACAGTGATAAAACGTTTCCGGTTCTCCCCACCAGGCGTCTTCGCAGATGTGGACTCCGAGTCGGTGGCCGAGGAACTCGATCGGTTGGAGTCGGTCAGCAGCCTGAAAGTATCGCTTCTCATCAAACACGTCATAGTTGGGGAGAAGCGTTTTGTGGATTGTGGTTGTGACTTGTCCCTGAAACAGCAGGCTGGCACTGTTGGCAATGGAGTCCGGGCCGCACCCGTGCCGACTGGGGTGTCCGACGAGAATTCCGAATGAGTCATCGGTCAGCGTGGCCAGTCTCTGGACCCGCTTTTCGCAGGCTTCCACGAACCCGTCTCGGTAGAGCAGGTCTTTCGGGGGATATCCGCTGACGCACAGTTCCGAGGTGACCAGGAGTTGGGCTCCGGTCTGTCGAGCTTCCTTCGCAGCCTGTTCAATCAGGCGGCAGTTCCCCGCCAGGTCTCCGACAATGGGGTTGAGTTGGGCAAGTGCGATTTTCATGGCGGAAAACGAAAGTTCTCGGAGAACGATGGCTGTCAAAAGGGGACGGTTCCTGTTGATAATTCTGGCGCATCTGCGTTTGCAAAGCGATAGAATTGCGAGAGCAGATTTCCAAGTTCCTTGTTCACTGAGCGTCGATGGCGGAAGTCGATTCCCATCTGGATGAAGAGGCGGAGATTCCGCTGCCGTGGTGGATGCGCAGTCGCCATGCCCTGGGAAGCTATTTCACCAGCAGTCTGATCCACCTTCTGATCCTGCTGATCATGGCCTTGTACATCATCCCGATCTCCGGTCGCGAATCGGGGCTCGAATTTGCCGTCGATACCGTCATTGAATCCCCGGTGATCAGCGATTCGCTCGAGAATTTCTCCATCGTTCCGCACGCCGGGGAGTCGTTACAGCCTGTGCCGCAGGACGTCTCCATTCCGGCTCAGAAAATTGTGGAGAATCCCGGAACGGTTGAAATCAATCTGGACGTCAAAGAACTGCTGCTGGCAGCAGAGACGGCAGAAGTGTTGGAGGGGCTACCGCAGGCGGGCGAATTCGGTGGCCGGACCGACAAGGGGCGGGCGGCGATGTCCCGGGCCTTCGGCGGCAACGCGGGAAGTGAAGCTGCCGTTGCCAACGGACTGGAATGGCTCAAAGCCCATCAGCGAGAAGATGGAAGCTGGAGTTTCGATCATCGCTGTCCCCATTGTGATGAAAGCTGCTCGCACCCGGGGAGTCTGGGAAATGCAACCGTCGCCTCGACCGCCATGGCGATGCTCTGTTTTGTCGGGGCCGGGCACACGCACCGCAAAGGGGCCTATCAGCCTCAGGTTCGTAAAGGGCTCGACTTCATCTTTGCTGAGGCCGCCAAGACTTCGCCACCGGGGGATCTGCGGCAGATCACTTCTGGCAATTCGGGCATGTATACGCAGGGGATCGTCACCATTCTGCTGTGTGAATTGCATGGCCTGACGCGTGACCGAGAAGTTGGAAAGCTGGCGTTTTCCTGCATGAAGTTCATCGTCGATGCCCAGCATCCGAAGACTGGAGGCTGGAGATATCAGCCCGGCGAAGAGCAGGGGGATACATCCGTCGTGGGCTGGCAGGTCATGGCCCAGACGAGTGCGAAGATGTCCCGGATCACGGTGTCTGCGAAGTCACGCAAGCTGGCTTCGACCTTTCTGGATTCTGTCCAGCTGGAGGACGGAGCCTTCTACGGATACACCTCGCCGTCGAAATCCCCTTCGACCACTGCGATCGGGTTGCTGTGCCGGATGTATCAGGGGTGGGGCAAGGATCATCCGGGGCTGCAGAAGGGGGTGAAGTTCCTCAGCGATCACGGACCTTCCCGGGACAACATGTATTTCAATTACTACGCCACCCAGGTCATGCGGCACTGGGGAGGGGAAGAATGGAACCGCTGGAATGTGGTGATGCGTGAACTGCTGGTGCAGACCCAGACGAAGGAAGGTCACGGCCTGGGAAGCTGGGCGCCGCGTGACCCGCATGGGCATCAGGGCGGCCGCCATTATATGACCTGTCTGGCGATCCTGACGCTGGAGGTCTATTACCGTCATCTGCCGATTTATCAGCAGCTGCCCGCTGAATAGCGGTCTCTTCAGGTGACCCGAGTTCTGGTCATTTGTGCAGGATCAGCTTTCCGCTCTTCGTGAGCCGGAGGCGGTAGAGTTCTTCGCCGTGCTGAATCGTGATTTCGCGGCAGTTCTGAAAAAGTTCGGTGGAACTGATGCTTCGAGGCCCGCGCCCGGCCTCGGGATTTTGTGCGGGACCCGGGTCGTTCGAGGCGCCAGGTTGTGTTGGCAGAGGATCCACTGTAAGGCCGAGTCTGAGGGAATGATGACGACGCACGAAATCTAATTGAAACTGAGACTCAGTGTCAATTCTGGCGAGCGGAGAATGGGTGTTTTGTATCAAATTTGTCTGTTGTCTATGCTCGCAGCCTAAGAATTATGAAAGGGGCGGTTTGCAAGGACGGGAACAGGTCAAGGAGCAAACTGGCCCGAGAAACCGAGCAGTTACGATCACTCACCGACTTGACCATCTGTCTTCACCGTTGAAGAAGGCCGCAGGTATGGATGACGCTCTGGACGACGCGATTTCCGGGCTCAATGGCCTCATCCGTTACACGAGGCGCCACTACATTCACAGAATCGTGGTGCATACCGCGTTCGCCTGCGTGTTCCTCTTCTGCGTATTTCTCAATGACCTTTCGCTGAATTGGAGAATCACCTCTGGGATGGGATTGATCTGCTGCGGTTTACTGATTGTCCCGAACTGGAAGCATGCGAGAAAACCTGTTTACCTTTCAAAAAAGAGGACTTTGAAAATGCATTCCCCTGAGACCTGGAGAACAATCGCCTGGGGAGTGTCGAATCTTTTCATGATCGCCGGCATCATCGAATTGTTGCCGGTCCAACATTTCGAGTTGAAGCTCGCGCTGGCGGTCGTCGGCGCAGTGTTTGTGGCGTCCGGAGTTCTCAGTGGGATTCTCGCAAGAAGAGCCCATCGGTCTGTAAGTATCGCACTTCGCGAGTGGGAGGCATCGACTCAACCACGCCCGTAGACCTTTCACCCCGCGGATAACGAGTCTTCACGGGGCTGGCGGACCCTCAGGTTGCAACTGCAGCAGCAGTTTCAGAGCGTCCCGGTAGCGGGGAGCGTGTTCCAGGGCCTGCAGGACCTCCTTTTCCGCGGGTGCTGTCTCTCCTGTCTCCTTCAACTGCAGAGCGAGTCGATAATGGACATCGGCCGGATCGATCGGCTCGAGAGTCAGGATCGTTCGCAATGCCCGAATGGCCTGACGGTGGTCCCCACGGTGTTCTCCTGCGGCAGCCAGTCCCACATGGGGAAGAGGGATCATTGGGCTAATGGCCACCAGCCGTGAGGCGGTCTCCTGCACCCCGTCCCAGTTCTGTTCCGCCAGATTGAGTTCCAGAAGCCGCTGCAGTGCTGCCGAAGCGTCATCGTCCATCAGTGCAAGGGCTTCTAGAGAAGCCCGTTCGCCAGCTTCATCACCCAGTGTTCTTTGTAATCGGGCCAGCTGGGCGTACGCGCTCTGCGGACCTGTCTCCAGAGAAAAGACAAGGACAGCCCGACTCAGAATCTCAGCAGCTTCCCGTGGACGATTCATCTGCGTGAGGAGTTCGCTGCAGGTTTTGAGTCCCTGATAATTTCGAGGGTGCATCTTCGCCCAGCGAATCAGTTCCTCAGCAGGGTTTTTGCGGAGCAGGATTCTGGTGAAATCCACGGGACTCCAGTCGACATACCAGCCGAAGAGCAGCGCCTGCCGTTTCACATGACTGCTGAAATCCTCTTCGAGCTGCCGCATCGGGACGGTGTGACGCTCGATCGCTTCGTTGATATCCATCCCGACGGCGAGGTCATCCAGAATGGCCAGCATCGCTGCGTGACCGAAGTTCTCCTCAATGTATTCGACGACCAGAGAGCTCTCGAAGTACGCGAACAGCAGGTGCCGGGACGACTTGGGGGACAGGAACGCACCGCTGAGCTGGCTGATGGGAGTCAGTTCCCCGTTGCGGATCATCATTCGGTATTCGGGGGTCATCCGCTCCCCCCAGGTGGGATCGCGCTGACGTTCTTCGAACACCGAGATCCCTTCACTCAGCCAGCGGGGCATGCGATTGTGCGTCTTGTTGAGCGTGATGACGTGTGCGAATTCGTGCCATAGCACAGATTTCCAGTTGTTCGGCGACGTCGTCTGCGAAGCGGGACTACGGGCGGTGACAACATCTCCGAAACAGACCCCCAGGTACCCACCCGCTCCGGGGAGGCCGAAGGTCCGGACTGCGAAGTCGGCCGGCTTCGGGAAGATCTCGATGAGGATCGGTTGAGAGAGTTTGACCGCATACTTTTCGCAGAGCGTATTACGGGCCTCGGTGAGCAGTTCCATGACGTTCTCGCCATAGAGCTTTGCTTCCTGGGCATCCATCCGGACAATCAATCCATCCTGTTCCAGCGTGGTGAAGTGTTCCAGTTCATCACGAAGAGTCACGAGGTTGTAACTGGCGACGTCGTACTCATCGCGTTGATAAACCTGATCAGCAAGCCGCCAGCCTTCCGCTTCCTGACCCAGTCGCAAGAGATCCGCAGCCAGCTGCTTCTGCGACGGCAGATAATCCGGATCGAAGGCGAGGGCTCTCCGCTGTGCTTCGGCTCCTGCCTTGAACCGGTATTTCTGGGAGAGCAGCTTGCCGATGAGGAAGTCCACGCGAGGGTTCCTGCGCCACGTCGCCAGTGCGGAGGAGCGGAGCGATTCGGCTTTCTCATTCTCGCCTCGCAGCGAACAGATGACGGACTGCATTGCCAGCGCTTCAGGGTGTCGCGGGTGGTCGTCGGTGATCCGGATGAGTCTCGTCAGGGCCTGGTCGTACTGCTCCTGCTGGATCAGAGCTTCCGCCTGAGAGAGCAGTGCTCCCGCGTGGCGAGGATTGTGCTCGAGGACCTGTCGCAGAAGATCGGCAGCGGCCTCGCGGTCGGACTCCTGCAGGGCCTGCGCCAGTCCGAAGTTCGCCTCAGGGTGATTCGGAGAGAGTTTCAAGGCGTTCCGGAAGGCTTCCGCCGCCAAGGGAAAATCACGTTTGGACAGGGCCAGTTGACCGATCGCCAGATCCGGTTCCGGGCTCGTGGGAAAGATCTGGCGAGCCCGCTTCAGCATGACCTCCTGAACCTGTCTGGGGTCGGCTTGCTGCTGAAGTGCAAACTGAGCCAGGGTGATCAGACCGGAGACGTCGCTGGCGTAACGTGCGGTTCCGCTGCTGATGACCAGTTCGAATTCTCGTCTGTCGGCGGCCATGTTGTCTTCCAGCCCTGCATAGGGGGCCAGTTCCAGCAGCAGCCAGCGATTCCGAATCTCTGACGGGTCGAATTGAAGCACCTGCTTCAGCGTCTGGCAGGCTTCTTCGTACTTGCCCAGGGCTGCTTCCGCCTGCGACTTCAGTTCCGCGAACCGCGGGAAATGCGGCGTAGGTGGTCGAACACGAGGGGCAGCGAACTCGATGCACTTTTCGTACTGACCGGAGAGCCAGAGTTTCTGGCACTCGCCAAGGTCACCAGGGGCAGCAGAAGCGATGTTGCCGCAAATGGCGAAAGCGAGAATTCCCAACAGGGAAATCAGGAGGTGTCGGACAGTCGGCACAGGCATTCCTCGTCTCCCCGGAGGTCCCTGGGCGAGCAGTGAAAACACTTTTCGCTGCAGGCGAACCGTCACTGAATTCAGACTCAGCGTGGTTGCGTGGCGTCGGTCATGCGGCTGAATTGGATTCTAACGAATTCGGAGAATGAAACGCTCTGTGTGCCGCAGTTTTTCAAGCGGTTTTTTCGATCAAACCGGTGTGACCGGACTTTTGGGTGTTGCGGAATTCACACGCAAACTGAGTGATGTCTCTCAGAAGCATCAGTCTGTGAATTTCTGGAAGAAGTCAAAATACGCGTTTGCTTTTGAAACTATGCTTCTTGACATACATGATTTCCTCTCAGATCCCTGAAAAATCTCTCCAGACCTCGATGCTTCATCGTCTTCGACATCGTCCGATCCGCACTGCAGAGTCTCGCTCCGGCGCGGTCCTCGTGGAAAATGCGATTGTCTGTGCTGTCTTCGGGCTGTTCCTGGCGGGCATCATGGAACTGGGACACGCGTATATGGTGATGAACACCATGAATGCTGCCGTGAAGCGGGCAGCGCGCTATGGAACGACTGACGGTGTGACAACCGCTCAGGTCAAGACCATGGCGAATAACCTGATCAATAAAGCGTTCAAATCCTCGAAGGCGACAATCATCGTCAAAGACGGTTCGGCGTTTGACACTTCGACGATGAATCCCAAGACCATCAATTACGACAGCCTGGCGAATCTGGAATTGTCCAGCGCCAAGAAACAGCAGATGTTCATCGTGCGAGTCACGGTTCCGTACAACAGCGTGGCTTTGCTGCCACCGTTCTGGGTCAAGAACGCAACGTTAAAAGCCCAGGCGGTCATGAGGCACGAATAGTGATTGAAGATTCCCCTGATCGAGTCGGACAGGGGCGGGATGGGAGAGCCCGGAGTCTCTGCCAATGAGTTCAGTCGAGACGAGTTCAACAGGTTTTCGGAAGATGTTTCGTAAACTGCCAATCCGGAATCAGCAATGCCGCGACCAGCGGCGCAGCGGGACAGCCACGGTGGAGCTGGCGGTCGTACTGCCCGTGTTTATGACCATTCTGCTCGGCATCGCCGAGATGTCGCGAGGACTGGATGTTTCCGAGCGTCTCTCTTCCGCAGTACGGCAGGGGGGGCGGCAGGCGGCCAGTGATATGAGCCAGTTTGTTCCCAACGGAACGACTCCCAATCAGAAAGTCATCAAAGACATTCAGAACATGCTGACCGCCAGTGGACTGGACGGCAGCAAGGTGACGGTCACGATCACACACGCCGACGGCAATAAACAGGGGTCCACGTTCAACCTCGCGGATTCAGCCAACTATCTGAAGTATTTCAAGGTGACAGCGACCGTCGATTACAGCGACGTCGGACTGTTTCCCCGGGTCATGAAGAATCGGAAGCTGGTTTCATCGGTCGTATTTCGACTCGGTCGCAGCACGCTGTCGGGTTGAAGTGAAGCATGATTGAAACTCCCGCATCCCGCTGCAGGGAGTTCAGATTTTAAGTCATTCAGGAAGTTGAATTTTCCAGGACCGGAACGTGCGGGAAGACGGTCGAACAATTTGCATTCATTCAGCATTCAGCAAGCCTACCCATGCGCGTCATCCCTTCAGTATTGAGAACGGAAGTCTCGGGCGCTCCTCCGATGGACGCTCGAAAAGGGACGATTCTCGTCCTCTCTGTCGTGCTGTTGATCGGGTTGCTGGCAGCGGCGGCGCTGAGTGTGGACGTCGGGTACATTCAGGTTCATAAAACCCGGATGCAGAACGGCGTTGATGCGGCCGCACTGGCTGCTGCTCAGGAGATTACCCACGCTGTTAAAAACGCTCCCATTGGAACCACCGACCCAACTGCTTATGCACTGAGCGCCGCTCGTCAAACCGCTGCCTACGTGGCTGGACTGAGTGGAATTCACGTTGACCCGAATTCCGACGTCACATTCGGACAACGGAAGTACAACGCGTCGACGAAGACCTGGTCAATCACCTGGAACGCCTCCCCAGCGAATACCGTCAAAGTGACCGCACGCCGGACACGGGACGATACCACAGCCAAGGACGGAAAGCTCAGGCTGACCTTCGGCGGAATTATCGGCCACAAGCTGACGAACGTGCAGACGGAAGCAATCGCATACGTTCAGGCCCGGGATATCGTCGTCTGTCACGACTTTTCGCGGTCGATGAACTTCGACAGTCATTTCCCGCTGGCGAGCGAGACGACCAGCCGCCTGAGCGACGCGCAGATCGTCGCGAATATGAAACTGCTCTGGCAGGACCTCGCGCCCAGCGCCGGCAAGCTGGTTTTCGAGCCGCAGTATCTGACACTCTCTGATACGACAAACAGCGTCACCACAACCTGCAAGTTTATGTATGACGCCTGTTATGTGACGACGACGACCTCCATGAGCCAGGTTGTTTTGACTTACTCGAACAATACAACCAAGACCGTCACCTATTCCGGGACATCCACTAAAACGGCGACAGTGCAGGGGACGCGGGACATTACCTCTGTGGCGGTCACAGTTCGCAGAACGACTGGTAGCCAGACTCAGGTGCAGACGTTCACGGATTCCGATGCGAATGTCCGGACTGCATTCAACCTGAACGGTAATTATCCGTTCCCGGGGGGAAGCTGGGCCAACTTTGTGACTCACTGCCGCAACGATGAGCAGATCATCGCCAAGGGATATCGGGAAATGTACGGTGGTCTGTGTTTTGTGAACTACACCCTGCGTTCGAACTCCGCCTATTCGGCGACTCCCAAGCTGATCAAGGCCCGGCATTATCCCTTCAGCTGTATTAAGGAAGGGCACGAACAGCTTTGTGACTTCCTGCGGAACCTGTCGTTTGATGACCGGATCGGCATGGTCAGCTATGACAACGATCATCGGGTGGAAAAGATTCTGAACGAAGCGGATTCGTCGATTCCGCACGTCAATATTTCATCAAACCCGCTTTCAAGTGATTACACTGCAGTCAACAACCTGATGAAGTACAAGCAGTGTAATTACTATTCTGCAGCTACGAACATGGGGGGGGGATTAGGAGAGTCGATCAAACTGCTGGACGATTACTCCCGGGCAGGGACCCAGCCGACGATTCTCCTGATGACCGACGGAAACAGTAACGTGATGGACTCCGGTGCATCATCGACGCTGCCCAGCGGCTGGGACTGGAACAAGCTGTTCGACTTCGATGGCGATGGCCAAAGCAATTACACGACCTCGGATTCACAGAAGCGTTATGTTCTCAAACAGGCGAAGGCTGCGGTCGACAAAGGTTACATCGTGCACACCATGGGAGTGGGGGCCGATGCGGATACAGAACTGCTGCGGGCGGTCGCCTGGCTGGGAGGAGGAATCTTCATCAATGTTCCGGGAGGAACGAGCTCTGCAGAAATGGAAGCACAGCTGCTGGTGGCGTTCCAGCAGATTGCCTCCATGGTCCCTCCGGCAAAACTCCTGAACGACAACTGACGCCCCTGAGGCCGAAGACCAAATCAAGAGAGCCGCACGAATTCGTGCGGCTCTCTTCGTTTTACCAGTGGGGACGACTGAAATCTCGGCGAGGCGGATCAGGAGAAAAAGTTCTCGCCGTGCAGATTCATGGGGGGAGTCGCTTCGACTTCACAATCCCCATACACCTTGGTCTGGCAGGCCAGTGCCAGATCCTTTTCATGTCCGATGCGTGCGAAGAACCATTCCGGGTTCAACAGCAGCAGGACTTTCTCCCACCACTTCTTCCGCTGGAGGTGGTCTTCGCCCGATTTGATGCTGACCCGACAGCTGCCGCAGAATCCATTTCCCATGCAGTTGAAAATCTGGCGTGGACCCGCGTGCATCGGGATTCCGTTCTGCTGCGCGGCGGTCCGCAGGTTGGCACCTTCCGGGACTTCGATCTTCTTTTTCAGATTCGTGAATGTGACGGTCGGCATCGCTCCGGACAATCCCTCATCAGATGGAAATGAAACGGGGACAGATAGGCGGGTGTTGATCTTAAGGTCGGCAGCCGTCCCGGTCCAGTTATTCCCGGACATTCGCGATGCCGGGAATTTCCATTCGCAGCCGGCGTCTTTGCTGACGATGAAAAATCGACGGCCAGGCGCAGAGATGCCCGGCCGTCGGTTCTGGACTCTCGTTGTGGCTCGATCAGACTTTCAAGTGATCATGCCGCGTCGTTTCAACTCGGAAACAACGCTTCTGACGATCTGATTGACGTCTTCCCCGGGGCCGGACGACTGGCCCCCCGGAAGCGGACAACCGGAGACGGGCTGGTCCGTGAAACCATGTTCCCACAGCAGGCAGTGCAGGGTTTTGCTGAGCGTGGAAAGGTCTGCGAGCTGTTTGTCGGACATCGGCTGTCGGCCGCGGCCCATGTTGAAGCCTCGCAGATTCACCGCGGCGCGGAAGCCTTCGGGGAATTCGGCCTGATAAATCATCGTGTCGAAGATTTTGACCAGATCGTACTGGACCTTCTGGGCGTCTTCGATGCGGTGGGCGACGGTCAGGTCGTACAGCTTGCGGGTCACTTCCGGAACGACGCCGCTGCTGGCGTTGGTGCCCCCGTCGCATCCGACCAGCAACATCGGCATCAGGGCGGAGTCCCAGCCGGTCAGGAAGCTGAAGTCGGGGCGGTTGGGGCGGACAGCCTGGATCATGCGGATCATGTGGGACAGGTCGCCGGACGAGTCCTTGATGGCCACGATTCTCTCAAATTCTTCACTCAGTTTCTGAAGAGTGGGAACGTCGATTGGGCTGGCGAACATCGGGATGTTGTACAGCGTGACGTCGATCGGGGTGTTTCGGCCGATTTCCCGGAAGTAGGCGTAGACGCTGGCGGGGCTGAGCTTGTAATAAAAAGGTGCGACAATCGCGACTGCCCGAATCCCGAGTCCCGCGTAGAATTCGCATGCAGCCAGGGTCTCTTTGACATTGGCTTCAGCGGCTCCGGCCAGGATGGGGACCCGTCCGTCGACCTGATCGGCGATGATTTCCACAATCCGGCGTCGTTCTTCAACGCTAAACCGGGTAAACTCTCCGGTGGAGCCGTTGGGGTAAAGACCGTGGACTCCACGGTCGATGAGCCAGTCCACGTACCGTCGCAACTCGCCTTCGTTGATGTCACCCCGGGTGTCCAGTGGAACGAGATTGGGCGTGAAAACTCCGCGAAGACGCTGGGGATGACTGGATTGGGCGGGCATGAAGTTCACCTGGTGAAATACGGCTTTTCGTGACAGGATTTTCAGGATCGGGAAACTTCCCGTTCCGGATTCCTGTTTCCATTATAAAATCGGTCTGATACAAGGCTCTTCGGCATTGAAAAACGGCTAATCGTGGCCGGCTTGTGCCAGGAGTTCCACCCTGCATCGTTTGCATCGGATATTTGGAGTGACTGCTGTGTCGGTTGATTCGGTTCCGTTGTCCAGTCAAAACCTGGAATTTGTTGAAAATCTTTATGCGAGATATCTCGAACAGCCCGGCAGCGTCTCCGCCGAATGGCGACAATATTTCGACAATCTGAAGAACGGCGATATGCGCCTGGACTCCACCTGGACGGGTGAAAGTCCTTTTCCTTCTCACAGTATCTTCGATCCCCCGAGCCAGTCCACAGTGCAGGCCCCATTGCGGCCGCTTCTCCAGGATCAGGGAACGCAGATTGAAGTTGCAGCCGCTCAGGAGCGGCTGGACCAGCTGATCCGGAACTTCCGCGTCCGGGGTCATATCCTCGCGGCGGTCGATCCGCTCGGCACGCAGCGGCCCAGCCCGCCGGAACTTGATCCGGCGTTTTACGGGTTCGATGAGGCAGACTTCGATAAAGAACTGTCCACTTCCTGGGTCGGGGGGCCGGAAACCCGCACTCTGCGGGGCATCCTGAACTGGCTCAAGCAGACCTACTGCCGCTCGATTGGCGCCCAGTTCATGCACATCGACAGCCTGCAGGTCCGCCTGTGGCTGGCTCAGCGGATGGAAGAGACCGGAAACCGCATTCGTCTGGCCCGTCAGGAACAGTTCCGGATCCTCAAGCGTCTGGCGGATGCTGTCGTCTTCGAAGAATTTCTCGCCCGTAAGTTCGTGGGAGCCAAGAGTTTCTCGCTGGAAGGAGCGGAAAGCCTGATTCCCCTTCTGGATATGGCGATTGAGAAGCTTGGCAACGAGGGGACCAAAGAAGTCATTATCGGGATGGCGCACCGCGGCCGGTTGAACGTGCTCGCGAACATCATGGGGAAAAGTCCCCGTGCGATCTTCCGCGAATTCGACGACTCCGATTCCCAGTTCTACACCGGGCGGGGAGACGTCAAGTATCATCTCGGTTACAGCTGGGACTGGAACACCTCCAAAGGGAACAAAGTTCACCTTTCGCTGTGCTTCAACCCCTCGCATCTGGAGTTCGTCAACACTGTGGCGATGGGCCGCGTGCGGGCGAAGATGGATCGCTTCCGGGACTTCCGTCGCGAGCACGGGGCCTGCCTGCTGATTCACGGGGATGCCGCCTTCGCGGGAGAAGGAATCATCCAGGAAACGCTCAACCTGAGCGAACTGGAAGGCTATTCCGTCGGCGGGACGATTCACGTGATCGTGAACAACCAGATCGGATTCACCACTTCCCCGGAAGAAGCCCGCTCGACCCAGTACTGCACGGACATCGCCAAGATGCTGCAGATACCGATCTTCCATGTGAACGGGGAAGATCCGGAAGCGGTCGCACAGGTCCTGCACCTGGCACTGGATTTCCGCAAGCGGTTCCAGCGTGATGCGGTGATCGACATGTATTGCTACCGCCGACGCGGCCACAACGAAGGTGAAGAGCCTGCATTCACTCAGCCGGTCATGTATCGGGAAATCCGCCAGCGCCCGAATGTGTACTCGGGGTATCTCGAGCGGCTGGAAAGCCTGCATGAGGTGACTCGCGAAGAAGCTGAGGCTCTGGTGGAAGAGCGTCGCCTGAAGCTGGAAAGCGAACTGACGGAAGCCCGCCGCGACGACTACATCCGCTGCCTGGAGCAGTGGGGCGGAGTCTGGTCCGGGCATCTGGGTGGCCCAGCCACGGAAGCGGATCATCCCGTTACCGGGGTTCCTGCTGAACAGATTCGCGACATCCTCTACGGTCTGACGAAACTCCCCGAAGGCTTTGTTCCCCATCCGAAAATTGTCCGGCTGCTGGAGAGCCGACGGGAAATGGGTGACGGCAAAGAAATGTTCGACTGGGGTGGTGCCGAGGCTGCAGCCTTCGGAAGCGTGGTCGCTCAAGGGCGTCCGCTCCGCATGAGTGGTCAGGATGTCCGCCGCGGGACGTTCAGTCACCGCCACGCCTTCCTGTACAACTTCGAAACCGGCGAGCCGTTCAACACTCTGTTGAATGTGGCCACCGACCCAGCCCTCGTTCGCATCTTCAACAGTACGCTCTCGGAAGCGGGTGTGCTCGGATTTGAATACGGCTACAGCCTGGACTGCCCGGAAGGTCTTGTGATCTGGGAAGCGCAGTTCGGTGACTTCTGTAATGCCGCTCAGGTGATCATCGACCAGTTCATCGCCAGTGCTGAAGACAAGTGGAATCGTCTCAGCGGTCTGGTGATGATGCTGCCGCACGGTTTCGAAGGGCAGGGGCCTGAACACTCCAGCGCCCGGCTCGAACGATTCCTGATGCTCTCTGCTGAAGACAATATGCAGGTGTGCCAGCCGACAACACCGGCCCAGATGTTCCACCTGCTGCGTCGACAGTTGCTGCGGAAGTGGAAAAAGCCGCTGGTCATTATGACTCCCAAGAGCCTGCTGCGGCACAAGGAGTGCGTCTCCAGTCTTGAAGAACTGACGACCGGAAGCTTCCAGAGATTCCTTCCTGATCCGATGTTTAAAGACTTCACCGATGTGAAGCAGGTGATCGTCTGCAGCGGCAAGATCTACTACGACCTGATCGAACGCCGTCGCGAAGGAAATCACGAAGGGGTGATGATCGTCCGGATTGAAGAGCTCTATCCGTTCCCATCCACGTCATTGAAGAAGTTCTTTGCGAACCTGCCTGAGAGCACTCCGTTCCTGTGGGTTCAGGATGAACCTTCGAATATGGGAGCATGGCCTTACATCCGCGCCCGCTTCGGAGACAAGTTCCTGCGGAAGTTTGCCATCGAACGGATCAGCCGGCCGCGCTCCGCAAGCCCGGCCACCGGGTCGAACAAGTCGCACAAGCGCGAACAGGAACAGCTGCTGGAAGCGGCCTTCAGCAAAGTGCCGAAGGGGCCGGTTTCTCAGTCAACCGCCACCTCGGTTTCCGTGTCGAAGTAAACCGGCAAGCCGAAGTTTGCTAATGTAATGCAGTGCCCGGAGTGTATCGCTCCGGGCACTTTTTGTTTGTATACGTCTCCATGAAGTGGTTTCATAACTGTTCAGTCAATGGCTTTGGAAGGCGACGCTCGAGCGGAGCCGCATCAAAGTTCACACGTGAAATCCATAGCGGCTCCGCAGGAGCGTCGCCCTCCCGAATCTGGATTCCGTTGCAGTTTCAAAACACGCTCTGAGTCTGAAGTTGCGTGATGATCGACATGACCGAAAGAATCGTCAGTAGATTGTCTGACGATGCGACAGGGTTGCTGCGAATTCACTCTCGGCAGTGGTGGAAAAATGTCGGATTCCCGGAGAGAAGCTTTCCTCCGGATAAATCAACGATGTAATATGAATTGCCTATCGAGTTCCTACTCTGGCATTTGACGGGATGTTCAGTGGCCAACTTCCGGATGCTGCTGTTATTGCCCTGCGTTCTCACCTTCGCAGGCATGAGTTCCTCCCTCGTGGCAAGACCGGATACCCGTGGGGTGGTGTCAGCGGTCGATTTTGAAGTCAGGGTCTCATCGTCGACGCGGAAACCGTTGTTGCTGGCTCAGGTGACCGTTGACGGTCCGTCAGCAACTCCCGCTGACAAGCCGCCAGCGGGGGCATCTCCTGAGAAAGTTCAGGAGAAGAATGCAAACGAGCTGAAGAAAAAGAAGGAGGGGGAGGCTGCGAAGCCAGGAGCGGAAGGAGGAGCGAAACCTGCGGAAAAGCCGGAACCTCCACCGGTCATCATGCGGCCCACTCAGCCGGAAACCCCTCCAGATGCCAACGAGCTGGAAATCGTTCCCGACTCGCAGGGCAAGGTCCGGTTCAATTTTTCACGGCAACCCTGGCTGGGGATTCTGGAATGGCTGGCCCGGATCTCGCACCTGAGTCTGGACTGGCAGGAACTTCCCGCCGGCTATCTGGATCTCCGGACCCAGCGGGATTACACCGTCGAAGAAGCCCGCGACCTGATCAACCGCCATCTGCTGACACGCGGTTTTACGATGCTGAAATCGGGAGAGGTGCTGACCGTCGTCAATATCTCGAAGATGAATCTGGCTCTCGTTCCGCGAGTTGAGCCGGATGAGCTGGTGCAGCGTCTTGGTTCGGAGTTCGTGAAAGTCTCATTCCCGCTGAAATGGATGATGGCGGAACGGGCTGCGGAAGAACTCAAGCCGATGTTGAGTGCGAACGGGAAGCTGTTTCCGCTCAAAGAAATGAACCGCATTGAAGCTGTCGACGCCGTCAGCAATCTCCTGGATATTCACCGGGTCCTGCAGCAGACCCAGTCGGACGACGTCACCAAGAATACCATTGTGCGGGAATTCCGGCTGGAGCACCGCCGTGCTGCCGATGTGGTCCTGCTCGTTGAAGCGATCCTCGGGCTGGAAAACAAGCGACTCCCCATCGCCATGGGACGCGGAGGCGGTGGTGGGGGCGGGGACATGATGTCCTATCAGATCATGAACCAGCTGCAGCAGATGCAACAGATGATGCAGCAGAATCAGGGGAACCAAGGGGCCGCCGGCAAACCGGGGAAGGAACCCGATCCGCGACTGATCGTGAATGATCTCGAAAACAGTATTCTGGCACATGCCAATGCGGAGAAAATGGAGATCATCGCGCAGACGATCAAAGCGATCGACGTACCGGGAAATCAGAACCAGGAGCTTCTGCACTCCATCAGCCGGGTCAAGCCTTACCGGCTTTCGACCGCGGACCCGCAGCCGATCATGATCCTGCTCAAGGAGATGGGAAATCTGTCGCCGCAATCGAAGATTCAGATTGATGAGAAGTCCCGCTCGATCATTCTGTACGGAACATTGGCTGACCACTATACGACCCAGTCGCTGATCGAACGCCTTGACGGCACCAATCGCAATTTCGAGGTGGTCCAGCTCCGCCGCCTGCGGGCCGACGCTGTTGCAGGGACCATTCAGTATTTATTGGGGGCTGAAGACGAAGATAAGAGTAAGAACAACAACCGTTATCCCTACTACTGGGGGTATAACTCCAGCAGTTCTTCGACAAAGGAGAAGGAGGAGCGGCCTTTCAAAGTCGACGCGGATGTCGATCTGAACCGACTGCTGCTCTGGGCGAATGACGTTGAACTCCAGGAAGTGCGTCAGCTCCTCCTCAAGATGGGCGAAGTTCCTCCCGGCATGAGCAACCCGGAGATGACCCGGTCCATCGAAATGCAGTCCGACCGGGATGCCGATCAACTTCTGGAAAAGCTGAAAACCGTGTGGCCGGAACTGGAATCCAATCCGCTTCATTTCGGGCCAGTCCGTCCACAGGCTCCCATTCAGCTCCCCGGGCCACCCCAGACAAATCGGCAGCCAGCACAGGGGGCAATCAGCCTGGCAGCAGACGAGGCTGCTGCTGGAAATTCGACGATGTCCAATCCCATCCGATTGGCCTGGTGGCCTGATGGTTCTGGAGAGAACGGGCAGCTGAACGCCGAATCACCCGCATCCATTGCGGCTGCCCCCCGTGAGTCGGTGGAGGGCGAACGTCCTCCGATTTCCATTCAGCGTCTTCCCGATGGACGCATCGTGTACAGCTCTCCCGACACCCGTGCGCTGGACCGGTTGGAGGACCTCATCAGTGAAATCTCTCCCCCGCATCGGGACTACCATGTCTTTCAATTGAAGTATCCGACCACCTGGGCCTACGGGATCGAAATGATTCTCGATGATTATTTCGATGACCCGTCGTTGAAGGAATCGACATTCGATCCATGGTGGGGGACAACTTCGACCACCAAGGCGAAAGGTTCCAACCGGCTTTCCCGCAAAAAAGAACTCAAGGTCATCTCCAATGACGACTCACACACCATCCTTGTGCAGGGGGCCACACAAGATCAGTTGAAGATCATCGGTGAGCTGATCGAAGTCTATGATCGCCCGACTTCGAACGATCCCCAGGCGGTTCGAAAAACGGAAGTTTTCCCGATGCAGTATTCCCGGGCCACCGCGGTTGCTGAGGCGGTCAAGCAGGTGTATCGCGACCTGCTCAGCGCGAATGACCCCGCACTGCAGAATCCCAATCAGCAGAAGCCTTCAGAAGAACCGAAGTTCACTTACATCTACGGTCGCGCAAACACAGCGGACAGCAAGGAGGACAGCCCCGCACAGCCGATCAAGTTCAAGGGGCTGCTCTCGGTGGGAGTCGATGAGGTCTCCAACACCGTGATTGTCTCCTCGACGGAAGGATTGATGCGGGAGATCCGGTTGTTGATTGAACAGCTCGATCAGGCGGCCAAGCCGTCCAATTCCGTTCAGGTTATGCAGGTTCGGAACATCAATCCGGAAGTGCTACAGCAGCGTCTGAACAAGTCCTTCAGCGGTCCTGTCATCCGCACGTCGGAAACCGGCCAGAGAACAAAGAAGCAAAACTCCGATCAGAATCGTAACTCCCCCAGCGACCAGAACGGCCAGCAGAGTCAGGGCAGCGGCAATAGTAACAGCGGCGGCAATAACGGAAGTGCTTCTTCGGGAGACTGAGCACATTTCGCATGTGGTGAAGACCTCCCGCAGCTGCGAGGCCGACTTCTTTTCGTAACCGTCCTGATTCTCTCACCAGGGCGAATTCGTTACGAGTCACTCCCTCCCGGAGCCGACCCCGAAGCAGGTAATGTCGTACGCGCGAGGGAATTCTGCGGTTAATCGATCTCCCTGAATTCGGTGTGAGTTCCAAACTTCCGGGGTCAACTGAATTCAGAACGAGGAGTCTGCGTTGTCAAACGTTTCTGCCGGGACTCAATCTCCTCAGCCACGATCGTTCCTCGGCAAGGCGCGCAGGCAGCTGCAGAGGCTCCTCGGCTTCCACGATGAAGTGGGGCGGTTTCAATACGTGCTGACGGGGCTGGTGCTGGCGACGTTCAAATACGTGGTCGAGGCGTTTGTCATCTGGCTTCTGAACGAAACGTTGTTGACTCCGTTTGATTTATTGAATCCCTTTCTGCGGGCGCGTGAACAGGCACTGGCAAACGCACCCGGCTGGCTGAGCCTGGCATGGGTCGTCTGGACACTACCGTTCCTGTGGATTGCGGTGTCGATGAGCGTACGCCGAGCGGTCAATGCAGGTGCATCCCCGTGGGTGGGGTTACTGGTCGTGATTCCGGTCGTCAATCTGCTGGTGATGCTGGGGCTGGCGGCGGCTCCAGAGAAGCGTGCTTCGAAAGGTCCGCTGCGGCACGAACAGGAAATCGTGCCAGCGCTCGACCGAATTGAGGCCGCTCTCTTAGGGGTTGCGGGGGCGGTGTCGTTCGCGATGCTGATGATATGGGTCAATATTTACGCACTCGAAAGCTATGGAGCCTCTCTGTTCTTCGGCACTCCCGTTTTGATGGGGGCGATCAGCTCTGTGATTTACAACCTCAAAACCCCTCGCAGTGCCGCAGCCAGTTTCTCAATAGGAATTCTTTCCGTGGTCGTGGGCGGGGGTGTTCTGCTCGCCTTAGCTTTGGAAGGAATCATCTGCCTGTTGATGGCAGCGCCGCTCACACTCCCGCTGGGTGGGCTGGGAGGTCTGGTCGGCAAGGTCATTGCCATGTCAGCAAGGAAACCGTTGCGGGGGACGATGCCGCTGTTGATCCTGTTTCCCAGCTGGGCGGGAATGGAATCCAGCCTGTCGACACGCCAGGAGTTTCAGGTCAGCACAGTGGTCGATATCGATGCTCCGCCGGAGCAAGTCTGGGAAACAGTCATTCAGTTCCCGGAGCTGCCGCCCCCCGAAGAATGGTACTTTCGCTGGGGAATTGCCTATCCAATCCGGGGTGAAATCTTCGGGACCGGAGTGGGCGCGATCCGGCACTGTGTCTTCTCAACCGGCACGTTCGTCGAGCCGATTACTGTCTGGGATGCCCCTCGGCGGCTGGGCTTTGATGTCGCGGAGCAGCCTCACCCTATGTTTGAGCTGAGTCCCTATCGGCACGTTCATCCTCCGCATCTGGATGGCACGCTCCGCAGCACGCGCGGCGAGTTTGTCCTCACACCGCTTGACGAGGGACGCACGCGACTGACCGGGAACACCTGGTACGAATTCGAAATGTCCCCCCAGTCCTATTGGACCCTGTGGTCGGATCTGCTGATCCATCGCATTCACCAGCGAGTGCTGGATCATGTGAAATTCCATGCGGAACGGGCAGTTTGCGGGCTCCTTGAAGATTACTGCAGTTCAACGCGAGCGAGATAGATGCTGGTCTTCCCTTCATGAGAGGAGTAGTAGCTGACCCAAAGTTTGCCATCACGTAGGACGAGTCCGGGATAACTCGTGTCACCCCCTGATGGAAGGGTCAACAGTTCTGTCAGCTTCGAAGCTTCGGGGTCGAGCCACCAGAGTTGTGTTTTGCCATTTAATCGACCGGCGACAATGATTCTTCCGTCTTCAAGCCGCAACATCTGAGGTCCACCCAGACGAACGCCCAGCCCTTGAAATTTCCAGTCTTGATAGGGGGGCGAAGATTTCCCAAGCAATGCATCGCTGGGATCACTCGTGTCGCGACGAATCAGACAGAGTGCATCATCATTCGGCAAAAATACGATTGCCGTTTCGTTGACATATCCCTGCTTGGGGAACATGTCCGGAACCAATGTCGTGAAAGACCGACCGTCTTCTGTCTTATAAAGCCGTGCATGCAGGTTGTCTAATTCCTTGGTATATCCGACACCGTAGCCAATCCCCTTGTGCCAGACTATTCTCCAGATCCAGTGGTTGAGTTCTCCGATGGGAATGGCTGCCCCCCAGTCTTTCCCGTCTGTTGAGTACCATGCATAAGAATGCATTGAGGACTCCGTCTCCTTGGCACGATGACGAACCCCGGCTGCACACAGACAAAGCCTCCCATCCGGGGTCACATTGATTTTGGGATCCCGCAGATCGATCTCCGGCATTGTGATTCTCGCTGCGGAGGTCCAATGCTCGCCGTCAGGACTTTCCAGGACGCGGATCGCTCCCTCTTGAGAAACGTGTCCTTTCCCTTCGCGGAATACGCAGTACCAGGTCCCATCGTGAAAGAGCAGATCGGTGAAGGCATTGTGAGCCCCTTCATCCCAGATCTTTCGAACATCCACTAACTTCGCAGCGGGTTCAGCCGCTGAGACCGCATGAGCATTGAAAGCCATGATGGAGACAGCTGCCAGACAGAAATGGCGCACAGACATCGGGGAAACTCCTGGTCTAGGGAAATTCATTCTTTACAAGCTCCTACCACATGTCACACAATGTGGCATACATGTTATCCGCATGACTTGAGAGAACGCGGGAAAAATTGCGAGTATTATCGAAAATGTGAGTAATTCTCCGAATTTGACCAACGATTAAAAATCGTCTGCAAATCATTTTGACAAACAAGTCGACTACTTGTACCATGTGGTCCGTTCAAGTTCAAAGGTTTGAGATGGCAGTTTCCCAGCTCTCTTCTGGCCTCTCCAACTTCGCTTCTGCAAGTACCGACGCATCACAGCCAAAGTACGAGCGCCTGCGTGAATACGTCATCGCGCAGATTCAGTCGGGGCAGTTTCAAGCTGGCTCAGCACTTCCTTCTGAAAACCGACTGGCTGAGGTTCTGCAGATTGCCCGCAGCACGGTTCGCCAGGCGATGTCGGCTCTGGAGCGGGACGGACTTGTCCGAAGAGTTCACGGAAAAGGGACGTTTGTTCACGAGCAGGCGCGCGGTCGTCTGCATCGAGGCCAGGACTTATTCGCGTTGATCGTTCCGGAGACGGAGTTCGGCTTTTACCCGTCCCTGCAGAAGTGCTTCGAGGAAGCTGCCGCCGATCTTCACAATCAAGTCATCGTCTGCAACACCGGCAATCAGATTGAAAGCCAGGGGAATTCCATCCTGCAGTTGATCGACATGCGGGTCGCCGGAGTGGCCATTGTGCCGACGACTGCTCCACTGACTCCTGCCTATCACGTTCGACAACTGCAGGAGCGAGGCATCCCTGTCGTCTGTTGTTCGCGGCCCGTAGAAGGAGTACAGGTTCCGCTCCTGGGGATACCATTCGAAGAAGTCGGGCGACGGGCAGGGAAGCTCATCTCTTCGCAGGGACATCGCCACGCCGCGTACATCAGCATGTCTCACACGCAATACGTGGAACTCAACAAACGCGGCTTCATCCAGGGGATGGGACCTGATTCGCAGGTCTACGCGCACCACGTCACCTCGACTTCACCTTCCCCTGCGATCCACGAAGCCGAACTGATTACTGTTGTCGACCGCATGCTGGCTGGTCCGAATCCTCCAACCGCCTTCTTCGTCTCGTTCGACTCACTGGCAGAACTCGTGTACCTGATACTGGGTCGCCGAGGCCTGCGGGTTCCGGAAGATATCTCGATTGTCAGCTTCGGCGGAAGCCGCAGGACCGGTGCGCTCGCCAACCAGCTGACGGCGGTCACACTCGATGAACTGAGGCTGGGACGCGAAGCAGTCGATCTGCTCAGCCGCATGCGACTGGGAGAACTTCCCATCGACTTGATGGAAACGCGAGACATGTCCCTGGGAATTAGCCCTGGTCGAACTTTGCAGGCGGTGGCGAACAAAACAACGCGAAATTCATCAAACATATCGCGGACCAATTAAGCGGCAACTTTCCAGCGATCATCCAGAATTCGAATCGCAATCATTGCCTTGAGAGTCAGTTGCCGGGGGCGGGATTTCAAATGCCAGTTCCCCGCATTTTTATTTCATTTTGCCCAGGAGAAATTTCATGTCTGAATGCAAAGTTGTGCAGCGAAGAAATGCCTTCACGCTCATCGAACTGCTGGTGGTGATCGCCATCATCGCAGTTCTGATCGCCCTTCTGCTGCCGGCTGTCCAGCAAGCCCGAGAAGCGGCACGGCGCTCGCAGTGCAAAAACAATTTCAAACAGACCGCCCTGGCGCTGCATAACTATCATGAAATCCACAACCTATTTCCACCAGGGTCGATTTATTCCAATCCCAGCGCCTGCGGCGCGGCAAGTAAATTAGGTTTTGGCTGGTCAGCTTTCATTCTGCCAATGATCGATCAGGGGGCGATTTACAGTAATCTGGACTTCAACAAAAGTTACCATTTGCAAGTTCTTCCATCGGGATCCTCGATCTACAATTCGAAAGGAAATATCGGTGAAGCCATTCCCGCATACTTATGCCCCAGTGATCCGGTTGGGCGGACGAGAGTTCCTGTGAGCAGCAGCTTGGCATACACCGGAACCACTAACACAAACGATGACGGTGGTGGCACGAACATTAGTGCTGTCGCCGACTGGGAACAACGACTATGCGGAACGAGTGTTGACCAGTTCAAGACGCTCCCTGATGAAGCCAGAGGGGTTCTTTACGCATACAGCAAAACATCATTTGCGACAATTACAGATGGCTCCAGCAACACCTTTCTGGTGGCTGAGAACAAAAACCGCCTGAACGGGTCCGACACAGGAGTGCATTGGGCAAGTACTAACATTCTCGACCTGAGGACGGGCATCAATGGCCAACAATCCGGAAGCTACTTTTCTCGAGGGTATCCCGCCAGCAGCTACCACATTGGTGGATGCCACTTCGCGATGGCGGATGGAGCGGTCAGATTTGTCTCGCAGAACATTTCCTACGACTTACTAAAAGCACTCGTCACACGCCAGGGTGGAGAGACCGTGGGAGAATACTGACCCAGCAAACGAGTCGGCAAAGACTAAATCCATCTGCGATGATTTCAGGAGTTTTAAAAGTGCCCAGATGCTGGTATCTGATTCTCAGTTTGTTGTTTCTCGGAACCGGGTGCGGAAGTGCCGCAAATAATGGACCGCCACGCACTCAAGTCGAAGGCCATGTGACTTACTTGGGAGAACCGGTTCCTTTCGGATCGATTTCTTTTATGCCGACAGCTGGCCAAAACATACCTGCCAATGCTTTGGAAATCCGCGAAGGCCGATACTCCTCCCAAGGGAGTGGAGGGATTCAGCATGGAACTTACCGGATCGAAATCACCGGTTTTCAGCAATCGCCTGAAAGCGTTTCCCCGGTAGACCGATCCCCCACGGACCCAGCACCTGCCCAGTTCATTCCATCCAAATACAACACCCAATCAGAATTAGAACTGAAGGTCGACTCAGCAAAGGCGATTAAACAGGATTTCGCTTTGAAGTGACACTGCGAAAATCCTCCCGGGCTCCGAGAGACGATTCTAAGAATTCAGATTATTCTGACTTCAGAGTGAGCGGGAAATCGATGACGTTTTTCCCGTTCACCACGCCTGATTTCAGTTCTGACTGAGCGGTCTATTTCGCTGGGAGATATTCCTCACGATCGGGGATGACAGCTCTAGGATTGACCTCTTGCGCTGTCCCTGGAACGTCCCGGTAGCAGACAAAAACTCGATCAATCCGGATGTAATCAGTTGAAATGCGAGTGCAGACAAAAGTTGCAGGACTGTGCTGGAGGAGCGATCGATGTTCAATAGAGGCGGCTTTTGAGCAATCTCTGGCTGTTTCGTGTTGCATCTACTCAAACAGTCGCAGCTGTCCACGACGGTCTCGAGGTGGTCGGAAGTTTGAAGCGTCGGGAACGGGGAGTTGTGCTTCGAGTCCGTACCGTTTGCGGAACAGGCGGAAGGTCTGCTGAATCTGATCGGCGATTTGTCCTGTGCCGGTCATCCGCTCGCCGAATTCCGATGAGCTCATCGCTCCGCCGCGGCATGCACGGATGCGGGATTCGATCTTCTCCTGCAGGTGCGGCTGCGTTCGCGCGAGCCATTCCTGGAATACTGGTTTGACGTTCAGGGGAAGGCGCAGGACAGTCATGCCGGCATGCTGGGCTCCCGCTTCAGACACCGCTTTGAGGATGGCGGGAATCTCGGAATCGTTCAGTCCGGGGATGACCGGCGCCACCATGACATTGACCGGAACTCCGACTTCACGCAGGGCGGTGATGGCTCGCAGCCGGGCAGCGGGCGTGCTGGTGCGGGGTTCCATCGTGCTGGCAAGTTCAGGGTCGAGTGTCGTCACGCTGATATTCACCCGAAGCAATTGACGCTGGGCCAGCTCTTTGAGCAGATCACGGTCGCGGACGATCAGTGCGTTCTTGGTGATGATCCCAACCGGCTGCCGGGCTTCCAGAGCGACTTCCAGGCATTGACGCGTCAGTCGAAACCGGCGTTCGGCAGGCTGATAACAATCAGTGATTCCCGAGAAGACAATCACTTCGGGTTTCCAGCGGTCGCGACACAGAAACTCCCGGAAGAGCTCGGCCGCTTTGAGTTTCACAAAGATCTTCGTTTCGAAATCGATGCCGGCGTTCAGCCCCAGATACTCGTGAGAGGGGCGGGCGTAGCAGTACGAGCACCCGTGCAGGCAGCCTCGATACGGATTCGCGGAGTACCGAAACGGAATGTCCGGACTGTCGTTCTCCGAAACGATTGTCCGGGAGTCGTCCTCGAGATACTCGGTCGGCAGCTTCTCCAGCGACGCCAAAAACTCGTCATCGTGCTCCAGCTGTTCAAAATCGTCTTCGACATGGACCCTGTCAAAGCGATTGTGCGGCTTGAGCTGTGACCCTCGTCCCTTCGGACCGGGAGGAGATGGGGAGCCCGACATGAGTGTCTCACCGGAGGACGTGCGACATGCAATCAGCGACTGCAGTTTGAACTTCGAAGCCCGCGAGTCGAACAGACGATCGGCTCGCATGCTTGTAGTGTACACGCGTTCATGTTGTCGTGCAATCGCAATCCAGTCTCGGCCGAGGGGTTGTGTTCGGGGCTTGCGTCTTCCGAAGTCCTCATGCCCCGATCGCTCAGCGCGGTCAGATCGTGCTCATCGCCCGACCTGGGACGTGCACGCTGCTGGGGAGATGTTCGGGAAGTGGAATCCCGGCGCTGATACAGGCATCGATCGTTTTCTTCTTCTGGCAACCGTGGTGCTCCCACCACTCCGCAGCGGCTTCACGATCCCAGGTTCCCGCATCGCGGCAGTCCAGCAACGCATCCCGCAGGGCGACGACCGTGTCAAAACGATCGTCCGCGGACTTCTCCAGGCAACGGAGAATCACCCCTTCCAGATCCGCCGGGACGTCCGCGCGGAGCGAGGAAGGGCGGTCAGCGATCTGTGACGCATGTGCGAGAATCAGCTTCACCGGCCGCGATTTCATGAACGGCGGTCGGCCTGTCAGGAGATGGTAGGCGACACAGCCCAGAGCGTAGATGTCGCTGCGGACGTCGACAGCGTCGCCGCGTGCCTGTTCGGGAGACATATACAGCGGGGAGCCGGTGACGGTTCCATCCTGCGTCAGACGCATATCGTCATCGTGGTCCAGGGACCGGACGAGACCGAAGTCGAGGAGTTTGGCCACATCGTAAGTTCCGCCCCGCTTGGCAGCGAAGATGTTCGCCGGCTTGATGTCGCGGTGGACCATTCCGTGTTCGTGGGCCTCAGCGAGCGCTTCGCAGGTCTGAGTCAGCAGATGAATGATGCGTCCGGGGGGGAGTGGACCGTGCATTTCCACGATCTGTTCGAGGCTCATCCCCGGCAGATACTCCATCACGTAGTAGAAGGTTCCATCTTCCGTGCGGCCGAAGTCGAAGATTTCCACTGTGTTCCAGTGAGTCAGCTTGGCGGTCGACTGCACTTCCTGTTCGAAGCGCGCCAGTGTTCCCGGGTCTCCTGCCTTTTCAGGGCGAATGATTTTGATCGCACAGGGGCGCTTCAACATGACGTGTTCAGCGAGATAGACCTCGCCCATCCCGCCGCGTCCCAACAGTTGCTTGAGTCGGTACTGGCCGAGCTGTTCGGCTTCAAAAGCCTGGGTCCGCAGGCCGCGAATCAAACGCACTCCTCCGACTGCAATGAACGTGACGAAAGACATCGCCATGAACGCGTCGAGGAAGACGTGGTGAAAATCGCTGGTGTCTTCAATGAGCATCGCGACGTTAGGAGAGGTCTGCCATGCGAGCACATAGATCAGAAGCGGCCCCAGGGCCATGGGGGTGATCATCGTCAGCGCCCGCTTCCAAGTGTTCGGAATGAAGAGAGCGTATGTGAAGATCAGGATGATCCACGGTGGGGTCAGCTGCGCCAGGTAGCCTTGCGAGGCGGTGTACAGCAGGTGCGTGTATCCTTTCACCACGAACAGCAACGCGGAAGATCCGAAGACCAGCCATTCCACGCCCCGCAGATGAGAGAGGAAGTGATGGCACTTGGAACAGAGCCGGTATGCCACGATCCCCATGATGGCGGTCACTGCAGTGAACATCCCCAGGTGCAGCGATTCCGCGCCGGTTTTGGCGTGAGAGGGAATCAGGATCGCTTTGATCAGGAATGCCAGATAGCCCAGAAACAGGAATAAGGAGGCCTGTCTGAGACGGTCCTGAAGAATCCGGTTGGTTTCGGCACTGAAATCCGGTCCAGTCCCCTGAAGCAGGGCGACTGGTTTTGGCGCCGGTCCCCCCACTTTCGCCTCTCCCTTCACTGGAATGACCAGGGTCTGCTGGAGAGAATCAATGGAATCTGCTTGGGCCATGACAACGCTTCGCATCAAAAATTGCAGCCTCGTGAATACGGAGAGAACCCGAAGTTGAAGGAATTCCCTGCGAGGCAACCTCCGTGCATATCAGGCTGTCGTCTGCCCCATCATAGTCACGCGGCTGAAAAGAGTCACGGACTTCGTTGGAATCCTGCAGGCTGCTGTTTGTGAAATTGAAATTTATCGTGTTTCTAACTCGCTCGTGTTGAATCGGTTATGCAGCGGCATCAGGATTTTCAAGATTCCAGCGTCAGGTTTGGACGACTTTTCCAGAAAGCGAGGTTTTGATGGCCACCACGACTCCGGGCTGGATGCGAGTCTCTCTGCTTTTGGCAGCTGCTTATAACCTGGCATGGGGGACCTGGGTCATTCTGTGGCCAAACAGTTCGCTTGCGATCTGTGGCTATCCCGAACCGATCCCGTACCCGCAGCTGTGGCAGTGTCTGGGGATGGTCGTCGGGGTCTACGGGATCGGTTACGCGATTGCGTCGACCAATCCAGCCCGGCACTGGCCGATCGTGCTGGTCGGACTTCTCGGGAAGGTCTTCGGGCCGCTGGGGTTTTTGATCTCCTACCTGCAGGGGACTCTGCCGCTTTCGGCGGGACGGGTCTGCGTTTTCAACGACCTGATCTGGTGGCTCCCATTCGCCTTGATCCTCCGACATGCCTGGGGGAAGAACGTCATCGAAGGGGATCGCGAAGCTTCCGGGCCGACGTTCGATGAAGTGGTTCGAACCGTTCGCAGCAACACCGGTCAGACCCTTCTGGAGCTGTCCTCAGAAAAACCGTTGATGGTCGTTTTTCTACGGCACGCCGGCTGCACGTTCTGTCGTGAAGCTCTCAGCGATATCGCCAAAGCGCGGGCTGGGATCGAAGCTGGGGGAACGGGACTCGCCTTCGTGCATATGAGCTCCGAAGAGACCGGCGAGAAACTGTTCCAGCCCTACGCGCTGGACGATCTTCCTAGATTCAGCGATCCGGACCAGAAGCTGTATCGGGCCTTTGAACTGGGGATCGGCAGCTTCAACCAACTGCTGGGACCGAAGGTTTTCCTGAAAGGAGTTCAGGCTGCTCTGTTTCGAGGTCATGGGTTCGGACTGCTCGACGGCAACGGCCTGCGCATGCCCGGCGTGTTTATCCTGAAGCATGGCCGGATCGTCACCGCCAACCGTCACCAGACCGCAGCTGAACGCCCTGATTATCAGAAGCTGGCGTGTCCAAGGGACTGAACTGATTCCCGGATGCCGAACTACGGATTATCGTCGTCCTCTTCGTATTCATCATCATCATCTGGTTCGTAGTCCGGGTGCAGAGGATGGCTCGGATCGAAGAAGAAATCCCCCAGCCCCATGGGGATGGCGTTGCCCCCCAGCGACTGACGTTTGCGCTCGGCGAGCGACTGCAGGTCGAGGGCATCCTGCCCCAGGCATTTTTCGAGCGACTCTCTCCAGGCAGCATCTTTGGCGACAGGATGTTTCGGATTCGCTGCGAGCATCTTCAATGCGAAACGCAGCACGTTAATGCCGTCACGGGTGGAGAAGTCGAGCTTGAGTTCGTGCGATTGCTGCAGGAACTCGACGGTGAGATTGAGCATCTCTTCATCGGAGAAGGGGAGGTGATACTTCAGGATGGACAGCTCATCATCGCGTGTGGGGTAACCGAGTGTGAGAGTCGGCTGCAAGCGGCTGAGAATGTAGTCCGGGATTTCGAAGGTGGAATCGTCGTCGTTCATGGTGACGGCGCACCGGAAGTCCGGATGAGCCGGGATGGTGATCCCCGCCACGATGGATTCGACGTAGCGACGGTGATCGAGGAGCGGAGCGAGACTGGCCCAGGACTTTTCATTCATCCGGTTCCCTTCGTCCAGCACACAGACTCCGCCGCGAATCATGGCAGTCACCAGCGGAGAAGCCTGATATTGAATCTTGCCGCTCTCGGCGAGCACCGGAGTGACGAGGAGGTCTTCCGGACGGGTGTCCGCGGTGCATTGATGAATGTACAGGTCCTGCTTGCGGGCTTTGGCACCAGCGATGGCCAGTGAGGTCTTTCCGATCCCCGGCATGCCGACCAGGCGTGGGGACAGCGGAAGATCCCGGGGATCGACCACCAGCCAGCACGCCAGAAGCTGCATGAGAATTTCCTGCTGGCCGATCCACTCTCCCGCCGAGGTGTCGGGGTGGCCCAGGTGCAGGCGGATGCCGTCGATGTCGACAAAGTCCTTCATGGTCGCTTTCAATTCAATACAATGAGGTGCCTGAGGCTTCCCCGTTCTGTTGTTCAAGTTCACCCATCTTATACACCAACGTCAGAAGCGGCACAGTCTGCCGGAGTGGTCGGCGTGCGGAGAGCCACCTGCCTGTGTGCGGATGCGGGAAAGACGTATTTTAGGGATCTCCCTAAGAATCGGAAAAATTTCACACAACTGCTTCTCCCCCTGCAAAAAGCTCGATAATATAAACGGAACCCAATCTGCGGATGTGGATTTCTCCCTTTCCGCAATTCGTGTTCTCGTGCGTTCGAATTTCCAGCAGTTTCCCGCCCGGCACTGAGGTCCACCGCGTATGCTCTCGACCACGGAGTCCTTCGCGGAACAGCTCTTGAAGAGTCGAGTTGTTCCGGAAGATCAGATCCGCGAGTTCTTGAATAGTCCTCGGGCGAAGCGGATCGATAATCCCACGGAACTGGCACGCTTGGCCATCCGGTCGCGGATCACCACGCGGTTTCAGGCTGAAGAGATTCTCAAAGGGCGCGGTCGCCGGCTGCGAGTGAACAATTACGTCCTGCTGGAAGTGCTCGGCTTCGGGGGCATGGGACAGGTCTACATCGGCCAGAATCAGGACAATGGCGAACGCGTCGCCATGAAGATTCTGGGAGAGCAGTTCAAACACGACGCCGGGATGCAGGCCCGCTTTCGGCTCGAAGCCCGTGCGGGAATGCAGGTGGATCATCCACAGCTGGTCCGCACGCTGGAGTTCGGAACTCGCGACGATCTCTATGGACGCTCCGAGTACATGGTCATGGAGCTGTTCGAAGGGGTGACGCTGCTGGAAGGGATCAGCTTCTCTTCCGGGCCGATGAAATGGGACGCCACCTGCGATGTCGTGAGCCAGACCGCCAAGGGGCTGGCGTACCTGCATGAACGGGGCATGGTGCATCGTGATGTGAAGCCCGACAATATTCTGGTCGACATGCACGGACACGCGAAGCTGCTGGACTTCGGACTCACGCTGCCGGATCAGAAAACGGACAACGAAGAATTCACGCTCGCCATGATCTTCGGACAGGATTGTCTGGGGACGGCCGACTACATTGCTCCAGAACAGTCATTGAACAGTCTGAAGGTGGACGGCCGGGCGGACATCTACAGCCTGGGCTGCACGATGTATGTCTCACTCACAGCACGGCGACCGTTTCCTTGCGAGACCCGTCAGGCCACCGTGCAGGCACACCGAACCGCTCCGCGTCCTCGCGTGGACGCCATCAACCCGCGCGTTCCCGTCGAGCTGGTCGACTTCATCGAAAAGATGATGGCAATCGATCCGGCCCAGCGACCTGCCACGATGGAAGAAGTCCGCGAGCGACTCAAACCGTTCCAGCGACGCCGCAACTGGGCGTTCGAGTTCCGTCAGGTTCTCAACCAGCGCTGTGAGCTCAAACGCCAGCTGCTCACCCGCTCACGACTCAATTCGCTGCAGGCGAACAAGTCGACGAAGCTGAATTCCCAGGCCGCCAGCGACCCACTCGGCAAGACCCTCCGCCCGGAAGAGAACGATCTCCTCTAATCATCCCGGGTGCCCCAGACAAAGTCTGGGTTCCGCAGGAACAAGAGGCTGGCCGAAACGGGGGCCTGTGTTCTGAAGTCCTGATTTTAGAACGGACTTTCTGGGACTGCTATTTGTTTTAAAGAGAGTTGTCCGGGAGGCCTCTTGTGGCGGTGCCGCCCAGACATTGTCTGGGGCACCCGGTGAATCAGGCGGACTTTCGGAGGGATTGTTCGGACGGGCGGACGATGGTCAGGCCCTCTTCGTCTTTCACTCGCTGAACCTGGGCACCGAGCGCGGTCAATTTATCTTCCAGCCGTTCATAGCCGCGGTCGAGATGATAGATGCGGCGGATGATGGTTTCGCCCTCTGCTGCCAGACCGGCCAGCACCAGGGCTGCACTGGCTCGCAGGTCGGAGGCCATCACGTTCGCACCGGTCAGGAGATTTGATCCGGTGATGATCGCTGTCGAGCCTTGCTGGCGGACATCGGCCCCCATGCGGGCGAGCTCAGCGACATGCATGAATCTGTCCGGAAAGACGAGGTCACGGATGACGCTGGCACCCGGAAGCGTACAGGCCAATGCCATGAACTGAGCCTGCACGTCTGTCGGAATCCCGGGATAGGGGAGGGCAGAGATGTCGACGGAACGGAGTCGATCGCCGGAGTGCAGGGAGAGTGAGTGAGGTACCGATGGCGATGAAGTCATTCCACAGGAGACGCACAGGTCGAATCCCATCTGCTTCAGCGTTTCCAGGACAGCGGTGAGGTGGCTGGGGATCGCGTTTTCTAAAGTGATCGATCCTCGTGTGATGGCAGCTGCGATGAGGAGGGTGGCTGCTTCAATGCGATCAGGAATGATTTCGAATTGAGTCGGCTGAAGCTCCTGGACTCCTTCGACGACGATGCGTGAGGTTCCGTGCCCGGAAATGCGGGCTCCCATTTGATTGAGGAAATCAGCCAGAGCAACCACTTCCGGTTCACACGCAGCTGCGTCGATGACGGTTGTTCCCCGAGCGAGTGTGGCTGCGGAGAGAATATTGCAGGTGCCGGTGACGGTACTTCCGTTGGGCCCTGCCAGATGAATCGTGGTGCCGCGCAGCTGCTCGGCCTGGGCGTGGACATATCCGTTGCGAACCTGAATCTCGGCACCCAGAGCAGCGAGCCCTTTCAGGTGCAGGTCAATCGGACGGTTGCCGATGTTGCATCCGCCCGGGAGTGAAACGCAGGCACGCTGGCGACGGGCCAGCAGCGGTCCAAGCACACAGACACTGGCTCGCATGCGGCGGACGAGATTGTATTCCGCTGTGAACTCACGCTCGTCATGGACGGAAATTTCGAGTGTCCCGGTGGCATTTCTGCGAACGTTTGCACCGAGAGATTCAAGAAGCTGTGACAGCGTGCGAACGTCAACCAGATTAGGGACATTCAGAAGGCGGGTGCAGCCGGGAGCAAGAAGGGCTGCGGACATGATGGGGAGCGCGGCATTCTTCGAACCGCTGACACGCACCGATCCGGCGAGAGGCGTCCCTCCTTGAACGGTGAACATGTCCATGCTGCGAATCCCTTCGATGGAATTGGGAACTAGGAATTAGTGGATAGGAATTAGGAGTTAGCAATTCCTGTTCTTCCCTATCTACTAATTCCTAATTCCTATCCCCTTTTTCCTGCCACGACTCTGGCTTGTCCCGAGAGATCGTTCTTCACTCCGACCCTGGAGTAACCTGCCTCTGTCAACAATTCCATCCCGGCCGGGGCCTGTTCGGGACTGAGTTCGAACATCAGCCAGCCTTCTGGTGTCAGCCAGTTCGGAGATTCTCTCACGATGTGGCGGATGACGTCCAGACCATCCTCTCCGCCGTCCAGCGCCAAGTGAGGTTCGTGGTCCCGGATGTCCGCTGCCAGCTTGCTAATTTCCTCCCGCTGGACGTAGGGGGGATTGCTGACAATCAGGTCGAACTTCTTTCCAGCGGGAACCGGCTCGAACAGGTTTCCGTGCAGGACGTCGATGCGTTCTGTCAGCTGGTGCTTCTCGACATTCGCTCGAGTGACTTCAATCACAGTCGGGCTGAGTTCGACTGTGGTGAGCTGAGCGGTCGGATGATTCTTCGCAATCGCAATCGGCACGCAGCCGGTCCCCGAGCAGAGTTCCAGCACCTGGGGGGACGTCTGCTCTTTCAGCAGATCCAGCGCCGCCATGACGAGGATCTCAGTGTCAGGGCGAGGAATGAAAACCCCCGGTCGGACCAGAAAATCGAGGCTGAAGAACTCGCGATGCCCGACCAGGTATGCCACCGGCTCGGCAGCGGCCCGGCGTTTCACCAGTTCCCGCATCATCGTCCGCTGTTCGTCGGTGAGCGGCTGATCGAACTGTGTGTAGAGTTGAATCCGCTTGCAGCTGCGAGCGTGGGCGAGCAGAACCTCAGCATCCAGTCTCGGAGTGGAGCTGCCGCGTTCCTTCAGGAACTGAACTGTCCAGTCCAGGATGCGTTTGACCGTCCATGGTTCTTCGTTGCTCATACGCGGGACGAGAGACTCGGTGACAGGGGTGACGGAAGGAGCGGGGTCATGGCTTTTTGTGTTTGGTGGGGCTGGATGCCGAGGGATTTGTCATTGGTGATTGAGGATTTGTCATTTTTTAATCTCAATCCTCAATGACAAATCCTCAATGACAAATCGATTTGTTACTCGACGCCCCCTTTGAGTCGTTCCTGGCGATCGAAGTCGAGCAGGCTGGTGATCAGTTCATCCAGATTCCCCTGCATGATCTGGTCGAGCTTATACAGAGTCAATCCGATACGGTGATCGGTACAGCGTCCCTGAGGGAAGTTGTACGTGCGAATCCGCTCGCTGCGGTCGCCGGACCCGATCAGTGTGCGGCGCTGGCTGGCCCGTTCTTCGGCAGCCTGACGCTGCTGGGCTTCGAGGATGCGGCCTCTCAAGACTCGCATCGCCTTGGCTTTGTTCTTGTGCTGGCTTTTCTCGTCCTGGCACTTCACGACGACGCCGGTCGGAACATGGGTGATACGGACGGCACTCTCGGTTTTGTTCACCTTCTGACCGCCGGGACCGCCAGCCCGCATCGTTTCGATCACGAGATCTTCATCGTTAATCACCAGTTCTACTTCGCTGGCTTCTGGGAGAACAGCGACGGTCGCAGCACTGGTGTGCACCCGGCCCTGAGCTTCGGTTTCAGGGACACGCTGAACGCGGTGGCCACCACTTTCGAACTGCAACTGGTGATAGGCTCCTTCCCCGGCGACGGAGAAGACGATTTCCTTGAATCCGCCCATTTCCGACGGGGCTGACTCCATCAGCTCCATCTTCCAGCCCCGCATTTCAACGAAGCGTGAGTACATATTGAACAGGTCACCGGCGAACAGGGCAGCTTCTTCGCCCCCGGTCCCCGCACGGATTTCCATGATCAGTCCGCCGCGCGTGATGGAATCGCCCGCGGTGACGATCTCTTCGAGTTCAGCCTGCAACTCGCTGCGGCTGGATTCCAGCTGATCGAGTTCTTCCTGAGCATAAGCCCGGGAATCGGCATCAGTCTCGGAGGCGACCATCTCTCGGGCGACGGCGATATCCTCGCCCATCTGATTGAAGGTGCGGACGGAGTGCGCCACTTTTCTCAGGCCGCCATACTCGCGTTGAATTTCCACGAGCTGAGTGGCATTGCCGAGAATTTCCGGATCCTGAAGCTGCCGCTCCAGTTCTTCAAAGCGTTTGAGCTTGGCCTGTAGGCTGGGGAACATGACTTACCTGCGTTTCAATTTCAATATGACGGACCGCGACACCACGAACAACTTCTGGCGAGAGTGCGGGTTCCGTAGCTAAAGAAACGGGCGAACAGGCATCGAAGAGTGTCTCACAAAACAGCCGAACAATAGAACAGGACGCTCCCCCGAAAAGGGAAGCGTCCTGACGTAAGGTCTCTGGCAAAGGCTATTGCATTTTTCAGCTAGTTTTCAGCATTCCGCAGGCGATCACCTAGGCGTCTTTTTTGTTCGCCCAGCCGTATTTCTTCTGGAACTTCTCGACGCGTCCTGCGGAGTCGACGTACTTCATCTTCCCGGTGTAGAACGGGTGTGATTCCGAGCTGATGTCGACGTTGATCAGCGGGTATTCCTGGCCGTCGGTCCACTTGATCTTCTCTTTGGAAGTCATGGTGGAACGGGTCAGAAACTTGAAATCCGCTCCGACGTCGTGAAAGACGACCGGGTGATAGTTCGGGTGAATTCCGTCCTGCATGGCTGCGACCAGTATTTTGCTTAAGTCAAAAGAGGATCGCTGCTTTCACAAAATGGGCAGGGATCCGGAGAATTCGGAATTCTAATGGAGTTCCCCCTTGCCGACAATGCTTCCCGGTTGATTTTCTTCCCAGTTGTATCGTGATGCCCGCCAAGGACTTCTGGAAATATTTCAGAGGCAGCTTCGACTCCATTCGCGGGGAGGCGTCGTGCAGCTAAACTGATGATTGAAGAACTTTCCAATTCAGTTTTGCTCTGACAATCAGCAAAAAGGTACCGCGAAAAACGCGGAAGTTACGAAAAAGACACCGTGAGAGGCCTGCCTCCCCTGGTTTGAGACTCGATGCAATCGCCCTGATTGTGTTACGTCCCTTTTTCCGTCTCCTTCCGACTCTTCCGTGGTTCCTCTTTTCGCATCCCTCACTCAGCAGCTCGAAATTTGCCGGGAGAATCGTCTGTGCTGATCCGCATGGAACTGGCTCGTATCATCATCAGCGAGATCAATGACCAGCAGGTCGTCTTCCTGCGGGAAGTCGACGGAGAACGGTCATTCCCGATTCTGATCGGCATTTTCGAAGCGACCAGCATCGATCGCCGGGTGCAGGGGCACGTCCCCCCGCGGCCGCTCACTCACGATCTCCTGAAGAACGTCATTCAGGAAATGGGGGGCGAGCTGCAGGACGTGGTGATCACCAATCTGGTCGAACACACCTATTACGCGGTCCTGCGAATCCGCCTGAACGGGGAACTGGTGGAAGTGGACAGCCGCCCCAGCGACGCCATCGCCCTGGCCGCCCACTACGATCCTCACCTGCCGATTTACGTGGATGAAGACGTGATCGAGCAGGCTGGGTGACGGGCCGTTGAGAGTTGAGCGATCAGCGTTTAGAGAGAGTCTCGTGTTTTTTCTCTCAACGCTCAACGACAAACACTCAACGATTCAAAAACTGGTCTTCCGAAAAATCGGCCGGTTTCGTAGAAATCGCTCAAGTTTCCCCTCCTCATTGCCGAGCGGCCGTTTCTGGCTGGCTTGACTCCCCCGAATTTTCAGCCTGATTTAACAACTCATCGGGATGCTGACGCATCCCGCTCACCGAATTTCCATTCCAACTCTTCCACAACGGATGTTTCATCATGTCGTCAGAACGGACGGTGCATGTGCCCGTCATGGTTCATGAAGTCCTCGACCAGCTTGATCTCAAGCCGGGGCTGACGATCGTGGATGGAACGCTCGGAGCGGGAGGACACAGCCAAAAAATCCTGCAGCAGATGGACGCCACCAGCCGCCTCATCGGTCTCGACCGGGATGCCACCATGCTGGCCCGGGCTGCTGAGGTTGTGAAAGGTCCGCAGGTCACCATCCGCCAGACCAGCTACGCCAAACTCGATCGGATCCTGGATGAACTGGGGATCGATCAGGTGGACCGCGTGCTGCTCGACCTGGGATTGTCGTCCGATCAGCTGGCAGATCCCGAACGAGGCTTCGGATTCGAAACCTCTGGACATCTTGATATGCGGTTCGATTCCTCACGAGGAATTCCCGCAGGCGAATTATTAAGAACAGCTCCGGAAGAAGAGCTGGAGAGGATCTTCCGTGAATACGGCGAAGATCCGGAGGCGAAGCGACTGGCACAGGAAATCGTGTCGGACCGCAAACGGGGCAGGGTCGTCACGACAGCACTTGCATTGAAGCTGCTGGTCGAACGACTCACTCCTGTGATGAAGAACAAATCCCATCCTGCCACTCGCATCTTTCAGGCGTTGCGAATTGCGGTGAATGGGGAACTGGAACAACTCGAAACCTTTCTGCATGAGGTTCTGCCCCGACGGCTTCGTCCGGAGGGGCGGGTCCTTGTGATTACTTTTCACTCTCTGGAGGATCGCCTGGTGAAACAGGCGTTTCGCGAGACGACAACATGGGAAAATCTCACCCGCAAGCCAATCGTCGCGACACCGTCCGAAGTGCGCTGGAATCCTCGTTCCCGGTCCGCCAAGCTCCGGGTCGCATCACGGAAAACTCCGCACGCGTGAACGAACCGATGCCGTTGCTGGCTTTCGAAGGGACGCCCCGTCGCGTTGCTCCCGCATGGGGAATCGCTGCGATTTTCGGCCTCCTCGGACTGCTCGGTGTTGTCCTGCAACAGCGGTTCTCAAATACCGATCAAAGCTGGACTCGCTGGGAGAAACATGAACTGACCGGCGTGGTGCTCGGGCAAAGTCCTGAGCAGGATTTCCAGCCTGCGAGCCAAACCCCTGTGCCGGCACCTCAAAGCACTGTGCCGCCGCTGTGGTCTCAGACCAACAGTTCACGGGCGGGATCGCCGCGTACCGCCCGCGAAAAGAATCAGCGAGTTGGTGCTCCTGTTCAGACGGAAGCTGTGGGAGCCGAAGAGGCTGCCGACCCGTTCTCTGCAGTCGGAGCATCGGCGAAGGCAAAGACGAGCGTGAAAGCCGAAGACTTTGGAAGCGCGGCGCCTCGCGTGCTGTTCCAGGGTGAAGAGCCGCCAATGTCCCCGGCTGCTTCCCGACAGCCAAAGCCGCAGGCTGGCCGAGCTGCTGCACCCTCAGAGAATACCGAGTTCGAACAGGATGCCGCCTTCAATGCGCCACCTCAGCGCGATTTGACCTCTGCTGGTCAGAGTGTTGCTCCGGCAGCTCTGGACTTCACAGCGTCGTCCGCTCCGGGGGCGGCAATGCCGAATTCCCGATCCAACCGGCTTCCACGCGTTCAGCAGGCTGCCGGGTCCGATCAACCTTCTGATCTCGAGATTCCCGAGCCTGTTCCGTTTCATCAGATGCCGATTTCGGAAATCCCACAGCAGCCGGCTCAGCTTCCTCCGGCAAATCGCAGTGCGGGAAATCTTCCCCCGATGGGATTGGAGCCAACGCCACTGAATCAGTCGAATCCAGCTCCCGGGTTCAGCGAGCCGACACTCGACACTCCCGAACCGACACCAGCACCCACGATGCCGCTGGGGCGTCCACAGCAACAGTACAATCCACCTGCGGCTTCAAACGCCTTTGAACGGCAGGCGGATGCGTTCCCTCAACCTGAGCCCGCGTTTTCCACGACCACCAACTATCAGCAGGCGGTTCCGTCAACGAACAATGAACCGGTCCCGTCCGTGGGTGCCATGCGGTCGGCTCCTGCGACTCCGCAGGTCACGACTCCCGCAAGTCCTCCTCCTGATGAAGTTTATCAGGTGCAGTCGGGAGACAATTACTGGACGATTTCCCGCCGGTACTACGGGTCGGCCCGATTCTTCTCGGCACTCTCGGAGTACAACAAGCATCGGATCCCCTCTCCGGAGAAGATGAAGCCGGGGATGTATGTCCTCGTTCCGGACATTGAAGTGCTTCATCAGAAGTATCCACAGCTGACCGGAGGGGGACCTCGTGACCCGGCCGAATCGGCTCCTGCCGGATTCTTCGTCGACTCGAACGGGCAGCCCTGTTACCGCATTGGAAAGGGTGACACGCTCACGGACATCGCTCAGAATTATCTGGGCCGTTCCTCCCGCTGGGTTCAAATTCAGTCGATGAACCAGGATCGCCTCGGAGACGGGAAGACCCTCAAAATTGGCACGATCCTGCGACTTCCGAGCGATGCCAGCCAGGTCGTGCTCGCTCCGGCAGACTCCGAAATCCGATAGAACGATGTGCGCAGCTGGGCGACTCGCTGGTCGATGTCGCTCAGCTGTACGGAGACTCGTTCCGGTCAGGAAAGATGTGATGTTTTTTCGGTTTGCAGCAGCGATCGGCCTGGCCACCGCTGTCGGGCTGATGGCCATTGCAATCGAAAAGCAGAATCTGTCGTTAAAGCGGGCGATCTCGCTGCAGCATTATCAGATTGATGTGCTCCGCGAACATCGTTGTCGGCTGACGTTGCAGACTCAGTCGCTGCAGGCGCCGCCTCGCCTGATGGAGCAGTGGAAGCACGCCAGTGAGCGGGAGAGGTCAGTCTCGCGGTAGGCGAAGATGTTGTGAGAAGACTTTTCGCACGGATGTTCAAGTGTATTGCGTCTGAATGGACCTGAACCGTGCTGCCGGAGATTCGTTCGATCCTCTCGCTTCTGCTTGCGCGACTGCTCAGTCGCTGGCGAGTGCCGACGAACCCCCACCTTACTGATGCATCTTCCCGGCAGAGCAGGGGCCCGCAGGCTCCGCTCAGTTCGCATCGAACCAGCAGGCCGGTTCCGGTTCAAAGTGAACACCGTGAGCGTCTGATTCACATCGTGCTCGGACTGGCTGCCTGTGCCCTGTTGGTGCGTTTCATTCATATTCAATGGGTCTGTCGGGACCAGTTCGCAAGTCGGGCCTTACGTCAGCAGATCAGCTCCGAACCAGTCCTGGCAAGACCCGGTGACTTATACGACCGGCGTGGCCGGTTGCTGGCCACGACTGTGATCGTTCCAAGCCTTTACGTGTGTCCCGCGCGAATCAAAGACATTCCACGCGTGAGCCGTGAGCTGGCCTCTGCGCTTCAGCTCAATGAAGCGACACTGCGGCGCAACATCGAGAAGCATTCCCGGAAACAGTTTCTCTGGGTGAAACGTCGACTGAGCATTGAAGAAAGTGCTGCTGTCCAGAAGCTGGAGCTTTCTCCCCGGGTTTATGGGATTCGTCAGGAGTTTCAGCGGCATTACCCACAAGGTCCCCTTGCGGCCCATGTCCTCGGGCTGCGGGATATCGATGGCACAGGGCGCGGAGGAGTGGAAGAGTCTCTCGAGGAGACGCTGAACGGCAAAGATGGCATTCGGCGATTCGTCCGGGATGCCCGCGGATACGTACTCAACGTGCTTGAAGAAGTCACGGAACCTCCGGTCGACGGCACTTCCGTGATGCTGACGCTCGATGTTCTGATCCAGATGCATGTGGAACAACAGCTTGACCTGCTGATGGAAAAACATCAGGCACAAGGGGCATGCGCGATCGTCATGAATCCTCAGAACGGAGAGATTCTGGCGCTCGCCAGTCGGCCCGCTTTTGACCCCAATCACCCGGAACTGGCCAGTGCTGAAGCCTGGAAGAACATGGCCACCTCATCGGTGTTCGAACCGGGATCGACATTCAAGCCGATGGTGGTTGCCTGGGGGCTGGATCATGAGGTCATCGAGCGTGATGCGATGTATGACTGCGAGAATGGGGCGTACCGCATGGGTCGACGGATCCTGCATGATCATCATCGATATGGATTGTTGTCGCTGACCGATGTGCTGGTGAAGTCCAGTAACATCGGCATGGCGAAGATCGGCGAACAACTGGGGAACGAAGAACTCTTCAAACTGGCGACCGCGTTCGGATTCGGACAGCGAACGGGAGTCGAGTTGCCCGGAGAGCTGTCCGGTCTGCTGCGGCCGCTCGAGCAGTGGACCAGCTACTCGACAGGTTCCATCCCCATGGGGCAGGAACTGGCAGCGACCCCCATGCAGATGATTACCGCACATGCGACACTGGCGAATCAGGGGGTGCGTGTCAGCCCGCATCTGGTCCTGAAATCGCTGAATGATTCTCCGCAAGCCCGGCAGGTGCTGGTCTCGCGGGTGCTGGGAGCGGATGCTGCCAGCTGGGTGGTGCAGGGGCCGATGCTGGAAGTTGTTCAGCGTGGAACCGGCAAGCTGGCACAGCTTCCCGATGTGGACGTGTTCGGCAAAACGGGGACCGCTCAGAAACAGGCGACGGACGGGAAAGGTTACTCATCCACGCGAAACTTCAGCTCCTTCATCGGAGGAGCAAGTGCCGATGACCCGCAACTGCTGGTGCTGGTGAGCGTCGATGAACCCCGTGGCACCGATCAATTCGGCGGCAGCGTCGCAGCCCCGTTCGTGGCAGCGATTTTGAAGCAGGGGATGGCGATCATCGGGAACGATCAAGTCGAACCCTCTCCAGTGAAACTGGCGACTGAACCAGAGCCACTGGGGCAGTGAGTAGGATGTACGACGTCGTCAATTCGATGAGGCTGGTATTTTGTGTGTGCAAATACAGGTGCCAGATGTTAAAAGTGATTGTTGACCTGACCCCGTCAGGGTGACCTTTCTTCTGCCCAAGTCGTGCAAATTCGAAGGAGTGTGGCAAATGCGTTGCTTCAAATCTGTGATGTTAATGCTGAGTTTCACTTGGGCAGGTAATTATCTTTCGGCGCAAGAAGCGAAAACCCCTCAAACGGATGCGACTCAAATACCGACTGCCGATTTGATGTTGCAATCAATCGCGGCCAAGGAAATTGTTGCCGAAGGGCGAGTTCGCACTCTGAATTTTCCGGCAGACGTCCATGCTTATCAAGTGCTGGAGAAGACGACGGATTTCAACTTTCCGAATCACACCCTGAGAGAAGCATTGCGCGCCATCAGTGATCAGAATGGGACGAATATTCTGCTCGATATGAAGGCCATGGAAGAGCTGGGCATGGATGGAGAGGAAGGTGTTTCGATCGTTCTCTCGGATGTTAAATTACGGACTGCATTAAGACTGCTTGTGGAGAATGCAGCAGGGGCACGACTCGGGTATTTTGTCGATGGCGGCGTCATCATCGTGACGAGCAGAGAACGAGCAGGCAAGGAAATGTCTGTGCGAATCTATCAAGTGCGAGACCTTATCAAGAATCAAGAATCGATCGCGGCTTTGGTGACAGTCATTCAGAATGCAACTTCCCCCTCTTGGAATATCAGTGGAGAGGATGCTCCTTCGATCACTCCGTTCGGCACTACGATCGTGATTCGCCAGACGCAATCGGTTCACGATGAGATTACGTCGCTTTTGAATGCCCTGGGCGAGGCAGCCGAGGGCGAACAAACCGTCTCGCTGAAGTGATTGCCATCATTGCGATCCCGGCAGGGGTAGAGTTCCGAGTCGGGTGGCATGCTCGCATCGCGCCAGCAGGGCGAACATAAATAGACATCCAGCAGCTTTCGGCAATCTCACGCTGCTGACGCGGCATGGGAATGACGCACACCATCGGCTTACTTCTTACATTGCACGATGGCAATATTTACCGTTGGAGTAAGAACCCCACACGATACAGAGACCATGCGCTGAGAATGACGTTGATCAGGACCTCGCTCAGAAAAATGAGTAGCAGAAGTCGAGGTGACTTGTAGAGCATGGCATAGAAAAACCCATAGAACGGGATCGACAGCACGGCAAGAAATGGAATCAACTGTACATAGCCAACGCGGTCGCGAAGTTCCAATTCGTTTTCTTCTCTGCTGGTCCACTCACGACCAGTCGACAAATAGGATCTCCTCGCTGGAGTTCGCCATTTCCCCGGCTGCTGGCGTATCTCGGATAATCGATCTTCCATTCTGGCGTTGAGTATCTCCATGCGAACAGCGGTGACCAGAAAACCCACGGGTAGTACACCGGCAAGCAGTAACAGGAAGATGTCCAGTTTCTGATACGGTGAGCGGGTCATCTTGCGTGGAACCTCCAATGGTCAACGATTCGTCGTCTTGTTTGGGCGTCACATTTCTTAATGGTCACGAATCCGCATGCCAATTGCCAGCGGCTTAGTATGCCTGTAAATGAAAAAGCCGTCCCAAATGGCTTCGGGACGGCTTTCGCTTTTAGATTCAAACACAACTTCAACTTCACTTCACAGGTGAGCCCGCGTTGTGCACGATGGTGCCGATGCGGTCTCCCTGCATGGCTCGCAGGATGTTCCCTTCCTGGTTGAAGTCGAACACCATGATCGGGATGTTGTGTTCCATGCAGTGGTGAATTGCTGTCGCGTCCATCACCTGCAAGTTCTGCTTCAGCGTGTCCTGGAAGGTGATTGTCGAGTACCGGACTGCGTGCGGGTTCTTCGCAGGGTCTTCGGAATAAACGCCATCGACCTTGGTGGCTTTCATCAGAATGTCCGCGCCGATCTCGCGGGCTCTCAGCGCGGCAGCGGTGTCGGTGGTGACGAACGGGCTTCCGGTTCCTGCGGCCAGAATCACGACGCGGCCCTTCTCGAGATGACGAACACAGCGACGGCGAATAAACGGCTCAGCCACTCCTTCCATGCGAATGGCTGACTGCACTCGCGTGGGGACACCTTCATTTTCCAGTGCGTCTTGCAGTGCCAGCGCGTTGATGACCGTCGCCAGCATCCCCATGTAGTGGGCGGTGGATTGATGAATGGCTTCGCTTACCTGGGAGAACTGCTTTCCTCGCAGGATGTTTCCGCCCCCGCAGACGATCGCCAGCTGCACTCCCAGTTCCGCGACCGCTTTGATCTGGCGGGAAATGTGAGTGACTTCCGCCATGCTGATGCCCCCTTCACGCTCACGGCAGAAGCTTTCGCCGCTCAGCTTGAGAACAACGCGTTTGTAAGCGGGTGAATCCTTAGACATAGTTCTTCCAGGCAGTGTTGATCAATTAATCGAAGTGAAAATGTTTGAAACGCAGAGATCGCAGAGGCCGCCGAGGAATTAACGAGAATTCAATCTCTTCTCTGCGTTCTTTGCGTACTCTGCGTTTCTATCTTTTACTTGTTCCCCAGAAAGCTGAACAGACGCCGTTTTGGTTTTTCCGGAGCTTCCTCTTCAGCGACCTCGGCGATCGCGCCGGTGTCGAGCTGTGAGGCGAGTTGCTGAATGGCCCGCGTGATCTTGGCTTTCGGAAATTCCGTGACCAGCGGGACCCCGTTGTTTCGCGATTCCACAACGACAGCATACTCGTTGGGGATCTGCCAGAACACTTCTCGCCCGATCGTCTCCAGGGCTTTACTCAAACTGATCTGGGTATCTCCCAGGCCGACCCGGTTGACGATCACGCGGATTTTCTGGGCGAGCCCCTGATCTTCAAGAAACTGATTGATACGAACCACGTTTCTCAGGCAGGGCAGGTCCAGCTGGGTGACGACCAGAATGTGATCAGACACATCCATGGCTGCCTTGTCGAGCGCGGAAAACGACTTGCTGACATCGATGATGAGATGCGTGAAGGTGGCTTTCAGCAAGGCAATCACCCGCTGCATCTCGTCGGCGGAGAGAGGAGAATTCGGCTCCATGTGAACAGGGCGCGGAAGCAGAAAAGCTCCGCTGGCGTGCTGCGTCAGCGACCGCTTCAGCATGGCGAAGTCGAGCCGGCCGATGTTGTCAGCTACATCCTGAATGGTGTAATCGGGGATAATGTCAAGCCAGACATCTGCATCCCCCAGCGCGAGATCCAGATCGATGATGGCCACGCTGTTGGCTTTGTTGGCAGCCAGTGCACAACCCAGGTTCACAGCCAGTGATGTGCATCCGACGCCGCCGCCAGTTCCGACCACGGTCATGACAACCGTTCCCCGCTGGCGACCGTCTTTGCCCCCTTGTGTGGTTTGAATACGGTCGAGTGCTGCGAGGAAATCGTCAAGGTTCAGTGGTGAACTGAGAAACTCCTTGGCCCCGTTTCGCATCGCCTGCAGGATCAGGCTCCCCTCCTGTGAGCGGCTGACGACGAGCACCTGGCACTGCGGAGCATCGCGAGTGATCTCGGCAACCAGAGTGAGTCCCCGCTGCGGGTCGGCGTCCAGCGAGATCAGGGCAATCTGCGGAAGCGTCTGAGTAATGATGTCCCCAAAGAATTCGTACCGGGAACATTCGGCCTCCAGCCAGACGGAGTCGATTCCCAGTAACAGATTCTTGATCGAATTTCGGGACGCGTCGTTTGGATCGACGATCGCCAGTCGAAAGACATTGCTCATACTTTTCTCCACGCAGAATGACGTGCCCAGCGGACCCCTTGCGGTGATTCGCTGGACAAGCTGACTTCACTTGGCCCGTGACTCTGTCATCGCCTCGACTATTTGGGTTGGATCAGTCCCGGCAGCGAACGGGATTCGAAGATCGCCGTCCGAGGTTTGGAATTCGGGTCCGTACTTTCGATCGTTCCGGATGCCTGCTGAATCCCTGACGAGCTGGCCTTGGGGGCGGCTGGCTTCTCTTTGGGAGGAGCAACCGTGCCTGATTTCGAAACCGAATGGAACGGATTGACAATTGTGGTTCGTGAGCCTGATTGTGTTGGAGGAGTCGCACTCGCCGGCTGCACCTCTGTCTTCGGTGTCCCCTTGGCTCCGAGAAGTGGCGGGTAATTCGGAGTTGGTTCACAGGATGGTCCTGCTGGAACGGGGCCGCCGGGGATGACCAGACCTGCATCGGGCTGGCAGTCCGGACAGTCCGGCCCGAAGCGGGGGACTTCCAGATTGCCGTCCAGATAAAGTTCTCGATCGATCGGGTCAGTCGACTGCAGCCCCGGTCCCCCTTGCGGGACCTGACAGGGTGTCATCGGAGAGACCATCTGAGGCGTGACCAGGATCACCAGTTCTGTCTCAGACATTTCGTACCGCTTGGTGCTGAAGAAGGCACCGGCGACAGGAATCTCTCCCAGGACCGGGACCTTTCGGACGTTTGCCACACGGCGGGAGGAAATCAATCCGCCGATCATCAGGGTCTCGCCGAATCTCATTTCCACTTGTGTATTCACGCTGCGCAGGCTCAGAGCAGGGACGGTCTGTCCATTGACCACAGCAGCCCTGCTGAAATCCTGCTCGCTCACTTCGGGAGCCACATCGAGTCGCAACCGTCCTTGCCCCAGGACGATGGGGACCGCTTCCAGACTCACCCCGTAACGCTCCCACTGGATTGTATTCGTTCCAAACGACTGCGGGACAGGAAAAGGGAATTTTCCTCCAGACAGCATGGAAGCTGGACGCCCGCTGGTGGTGACAAGCACCGGTTCCGCGAGAATCTTTGCAAGTGATTCAGTCACCAGTGCCTTGATAAAGCCATCGAATTGAACATCGTTGCCGAAGACCGAAAGCTGAAACTCCGACTCCAGAGGGAGCAGTTGCCCGATGGAACTTCCGAACAGAAAGCTGCTTCCCGACAACTCGAAGTTGATTCCCAGCTGTCGCAGCTTGCTTCGCTGGACTTCCATGACTTTCACGTGCAGCTGGACCTGACTGGGGCCCGCAACTGTGAGTTGAGGATGCACGATCTCATAAAATTGTTCGGCGATCGCCATGATCTGCGGGATCTGAGCCGGCTCGGTCACCCAGCCACGCAGCACGACGCCGTCACGAATCCCGACGACTTCGATGGCGGACGCGGGAAAGAGACGCTGCAGGTAGGCTTCGAGTTCCCGGGTATCAGGTTCGACAAAGACTTCGATTCCATGAATGTTGTCGAATTCGTCGATCAGCTTCAGCGAGGTCACGCCCGGGCTTTCCGCGCGAACGCGGACACGGTGCGGGGAGAGGGCTTTGACTGTGATCTTATCCTGATCGAACCCGTCAACGACCTTAATACGGTTGGCCAGCTCCAGGACCCGGGTATCCAGATTTCGGAAATTGATTTTTGTCTGCGGTGAAACAATCTGCATGACCTGCTCGCCAGGTTGCACGTTTGCAGCTGGGGAGGGATTTCCGGGCGAAGAGTGCCCTGGGGCCTTCGGGACCGAGGGGGGACTTGCTGGGATGGGGAGGGCTTCCCCTGCCGGAAGTGGATCGATTTCGGGGGGCGGAAGTTGTGCGTTCGCCGAGTGAGCGAACCAGCTTGCGGCCGCTCCCAGGACGATGACGCCCAGACACGCTGAAACACGACGAGATTTCACCTTGGGCATCCTTGCACCTTTTTCCCGGTCGGCGCCGCGATCGTTGCGAGTCATCGCAGGAGTCGTGGTTACCAACGAGTGTTTCACTCTGGCCGCTGATCGCCTGCAGGTGGTCCTGGTGAACCTCATTGCTCACTCAGGACCGGCGATCCATTCTTCGCTTCTCTGGGGAAAACATTTCGTTTCTGTTGATCCTCACACCGTCTGTCGGAGTCCAGTTCTTCAGAAACAAGCTCTACTCGTAATTAGTCTGGTCGAACTCTTGCAGGCGATCATATGGACTTTCATGCGGTGAAAACCCTGAATCGCCTGCACATGATAGACCAAACTGGTCTAATTCAATTGTAACGCCCGGTCCAGGCGGAGCAGGTTCTGCTTGACCTCTTCCGGGGAGTTGAAATTCTCCGGCAGTGTCTTTTCTGGGGGCAGTTCGAACTGCTGAGGAACCGATTCGTTTCCGTTGTAAATTTCGACTGTCCACATTGGTTTTGCCGGCATCTGTGCCACCGTGGCAGGTTCAGCCGTCTCATTCAAAAACTGGGCTGGAGTTTGAGCTTCAGCAATCTGAGGCTCCTCTTCGTGACTTCGGCCGCGCTCGTAGAAGGAGCCGTCGCCATCGTGGATTCCGACGGTTCCTTCAAGTTCTTCCATCAACTTTTCATCAACATCCTTGGTCTGGGCCAGTTCATCATCGCTGCGACGTCTCCAGGACAGGCTGAGCGATCCTTTCCGCTGGGCGAGGATCACATATCCCGCTTGCTCGGGTGTCACGATCAAGGAGGCGATCCGGGCATGGATTCCCTTGGATTTGTCATCCATCTTGCTGGCGGTCTGGTCGTCCATTCCAAAGACTTCCACATACTCCAGAAGCGTTTTGGTCTTGGAGACGGGGCTGCCCCGTTCACCGCGTCCCTGATAGGTGACGAGGACGTCGACGCGGTCACCCGGACGGATGAGTCCGCTGATCGTGTGGCTGTCATCGACGGGAATACCGATGACCCGCATCCCCGCAGGGATGGCCACCGATTTCCCCCATTCTCCCTGTTCCGTCAGTTTGGTTTTGCGAATGACGTCGCCGGCCATGAAATGGACCTTGGCGGCGCGATCCTGAAACTCCTCTTCTTTTCGCACAGCATCTTCGGGAATGGACGCAGTCGCCATTTCCTTGAACGCCGTGTTGTCGGAGGTGAGTTTCATGCCTGTGTCAATATTGTCCAGGGCCACGAGGACCTTGGTGGTCTGCACTTTGACGGCCACCGGCTTGCTCTGCATCGCCTGCTGAACTCCCAGCATGGCGATCAGACCGCAGCCGGCCGCAACGGCCAGCAAAAATAATGTTTTTGGTTTCATCTCGACCCCTTCAACTGCTGGAAATCCATGCGCAGTCTTTCGCCGGGATGAGACGACTCACATCTTTGAATCGGCTGCGCGCGGCGGACTGCTTCAATTTATGCGGGTTATGCGGATTAAAATGATCGTTCCGACTGTGCCGGTCGGGCGAATCTTTGCGTCCTTGCTTGCCTGTCTTTTCTGGTTTGACACACTCTTCTGGCAGCAGGAAGCGATCGGCATTTTCTGCCGATCGCTTTCGCATCTTGAGTCGGGAGCATTTTCATGCGCCGCTCTCGAATCCACACAAGGGCTCGGGCATGCACCCGGCCGTGACTTAGTAGATCATGCCTGAGTACAGGAAGTATCCGATCGAGCCGACGCAGATGGGGATTCCATAGGGGAGGAGGAGCATGCGAGGTTTGCGCTCAGCAGCGATCTCCGACAGCTTGCCCGGATCTTTGATGTTCTTGAATTCGCCGAGGATCATCAGGAACTGGCCGTAGTGCTTATCCCAGGCCTTGCGGTAAAGCACCATGGCGATGGCCATGACGGCTCCCACGATGACAGTCGCCACGAAGGCGTACCAGGTGACGGTGGCTCCCAGCCAGGCTCCGATTCCCGCCATCAATTTCACGTCCCCGGCTCCCATGCCGCCCACAGCATATAACGGAAGCAGAGTCAGCAGACCGACGACCATTCCCAGCAGGCCGGCTCCCAGACCCTGCCATCCACCGACGCAGGTGCTGTAGATCAGTCCGGAAAGGACCATCGGAAACGTGATCCAGTTGGGAACACGAAGTTCCTTGCCGTCGATATACGCGGCGACAATGAGAATCAGGCAGACGACTTTGACGTGCCAGTTTTCAATCAGAATTGCTTGCCAATCCATGGGAGAGACCTTTCAGGGGGGACTGAGTTTGGATTCGATGGAACAGGCTATGAACGCTTCCCGTCTCCGCCGTGAAGTTTCATATTCCTAGCTGTTTTGAAACGAAAAGAGCGCGGAGGTCGGAGAAAAAGAACGCTTATCATTCGTTTTTCAGCGAACTCTGCGCACTCTGCGTTTCGCACAATGCAACGGTTTCCGCAGGCTTACACGCGGCCTCCGAGACCGGACATAGGTAGAAAGAACATCGCCAGTCCCGAGACGACAAACGGGACCAGCTCAAATACAGGAAGAGCTCCCAGATCAATCCAGAAGGGTAACATGGGTTTCGTCCTCAACCGTGAGATGACTGACAGGGAAATGAAACTCGACGTGATGACAGGACAACAGCCTATCCGGAGTTGGTCCCGGACAGGCCGTTGATCCTGGGTGCGATCTGTAATCTGTGGTTTCTTTGTCACACTTCTCTCAGGCCACATGCTGCGCTTCCTGGCGCCCCTGGCCTGTCCGTTCGCGGTCAGAGACCTCGATTACGTCATTTCATTTGCGATTTGCTGGAACTTCTGGGTCGCGTTGTCCCCAACGGCCTTGATCGCGGTCAAGCAGACGATGACGATCAGCGCCAGCATGACGGCATATTCAACTGCTGTCGGGCCGTCTTCGGACTTCAGGAACTTCTTGATGTTCTGGGCCAGGTTCTTCATTTGGGACTCTCTCTCTCGATTGTTTTCTCGGCCGGGCTCTCACCTCCGACCTTTCGCTGGGACACGGCTCGTCCGGACAACCGGATCGACTCATTCCGTTCCCAAGCAATCACACCAGGAACAAACTCTCTCCTGATCGAGCAGACCTGAGCTTTCAGTTCCTCTCGACGCTGAAACTTAGGTCGCGAATCACAGGAAGCAAATTTTGCTTACGTAGTTTTTCGCAAATTCGCGGATCGGCTGAACTCTGACGGTCGACACGAAGATTCGCATGATTTCAGAGACAAATTCGCGATGATTCCGAGAGTCGGCGGGGCTGATGTTTCCCGCCGGCTTCACCTGAAACCTAGGACGTGGTTCTTGGGAAGCAAATGCGGGACAATCAGAAACGTCCTAATTCTTCCGTTGCAACTGATGCACTCGTTACAGTTGCTACAATGTTGACGTCAGCTGGACCGCGAGACCGTTGGAACCGACCCCTGTGGCGGATCGGCATCGTTCCATTTCTGTGAAGGCGTGAATTCGCCGTCAGAACTGGGCGCCCGAGCTATTGTTCGGGGATGTTGAAGTGAATCACTGCATTCGCATGGAGTGAGTGCAGAGGTCGGGCGATAAGAAGGATCCGGGGACACTGTTGTCACCAGCAGAGTCAATTTCTGCTGACCGGCGATGCTGTATCCATCAATGCTGTCTCCGTCACTGTGGACCTGAATGCAGTCCGTATGAGGGAGTGTTCCCGTCGTAACTCATAAAGCGAAAATGTCGATTGCTCTCGCCAAGTGAACAATTCTGGATGAAGTGGGGAGATCGGCTCGCTCGCCACCGGTGGTCGCTGCTGATCGCTGCTGCGTTGATCACGCTGGCGCTCTGGGTTCCGGCGCGCCAACTCAAACTCGACGAATCCATTGAATCCCTGTACGACCAGAACGACCCCTTGCTTCTGGCCTACCAGCGGGACAAACGTGACTTCGGCGGTGACGAGTTTGTTCTGGTTGCGTACGAATCCGAAGACGCCACCAGTCAGGCTGAGCTGAACCGCATCAAGGAATTTTCTGATCAGCTCAGCGAAGTTCCCGGCGTTCAGGGGGAGAGCACACAGGACCTGTGGAAAACGTTGCGGAATCCCCGGGCCACCGGCATCGTCCGTGTCGCCCTCAGACTTCCAGTCACAGAACGCGCTCTCCTCGATCTCGGAAAACATTTGATTGTCGGCGAAGATGGCAAAACAGTCTGCCTCATTCTGAGACTGAAGGACGAATCGCAATCTCCCGTCTCCCGGGGCGAGACGATTCGGCGTATCCGGCAGCTCGCTGAACAACATGATCCCCCTGCTGTCGTCGCAGGTGAGCCGGTGCAGATCTACGACATGTTCCGGTATGTCGATCAGGACAGCTGGTGGCTGGGGCTCGCCTCCTCCATTCTGATGATGGGGGTGATCCTGTTTTTCTTCCATAACCTGCGCTGGGTTGTCCTTCCGATTCTGATCATCCAGGCGACGCTGCTGTGGACCTGTGGACTTCTGCAGCTGAGCGGCATCCGGCTGAGCATGGTCAGCTCGATGCTCACCTCGCTGATCACGGTCATCGCGATTGCCACGACGACGCATATCACAGTGATCTATCGGGAGCACCGGAACACCCTTGATCGGTTTGAAGCCTTCAAGGTGACATTTGCCACGCTGGCGGTCCCGATGATCTGGGTCTCCGTCACCACAGCCATCGGCTTTGCATCCCTGTTGACCAGCGGAGCCACACCGGTTCGCAGCTTCTCCATTATGATGGCGCTCGGATCACTGCTGGTTCCGCTGCTGTGCGTGATGATTCTTCCGGGCGGGATGCTCATCGGCCGAATTCACTCCGATCCCCGTCCGCCGGTCGGTGAGAAGTTTCTCGCCCGCCAACTCGACCGCATGTCGACCTGGGCCAATCTTCATCCCTGGACTCTCGTCTTTGGAACGGTCGCGTTGACCATCTTCGGTGGTCTGGGACTGCTGATGCTGCGGGTGGAGACCGACTTCAGCAAGAACTTCCGCAAGTCCAGCCCGATCGTGAAGGCGATCGAGTTCTATGAAACTCGCATGGGGGGAGCGGGAACCTGGGAGATTTCCTTCAATGTTCCGCAGAAGTTCGATGAACTTCCGTTGAACGAAGTCCGCGAACTGACGGATGAACTCCGATCACTGAAGTTGCCCGATGGGACCGGGCTTACGAAGGTCGTCTCGCTGATCGACGGGATTGATCTGGTCCCAAGAATCCCGCTCAGCGAAACCGAAAAGCGGGGACTCTTCCGTGCGCTTCCGCGATTCCGCGACGCCCTGCTGCAGGAACGTCGCGAGATGATGCAGCATCTCCAGCCGGAGATGGAACCGTCGTTATACAATTCCGAACAGGGACGCATGAGAATCGTGTTGCGGGCACTCGAACAGAAGCCCGCTGAGGTGAAGCTTCAGCTCATTCAGGAAGTGGAAAAGACCGCCCGGAAGTATTTCCCTGATGCGAAGGCGAGCGGGCTCTACGTTCTGCTTGCATACATCATCTCCAGCTTGCTCGGGGATCAGGTGACGAGTTTCATTTACTCGTCGCTGGGGATCCTGGTTTGTATGACGCTCGCCTATCGCAGCCTGACGATCGGATTGATTTCGTTAGTTCCGAATATTCTCCCGTTGATCCTGGTGATCGGCGGCATGGGCTGGTTCGGGATTCCGGTGAACATCGGGACTGCGATGATCGCCAGCGTCTCGATTGGACTCACCGTGGATACGACGATTCTCTATCTCACGGAGTACCTGACCGCCAGACGTCGGGGGGACACCCACCTGCAGGCGGTCAAACATGCTCATGGGGGGGCAGGGCTGGCACTGCTGCTCGCCAACATCGCACTGATCATCGGCTTCAGTATTCTGGCGATGTCGAACTTCGTCCCGATGATCTACTTCGGTGTCCTCGTGAGCATGGCGATGTTGGGGGGACTTCTGGGGAACCTGCTGCTCCTGCCTGGACTGCTGCGGTGGGTGAAACTTCCGGAAGGCAGACAACCGAAGTCCGAATCGCCTTTTCAACCCACTGTCCCGGTGACTGCGACGGAAACGAGCCAGTGAACTCGCGGTAAGAGTCCCGTTTCATTTCACGCTGATTTTCCACAGAACGCGAAGGGACTGGCTGCAAGACGGAGATGCTCCCGTCTTCTCCCGGTCGGGGAAGATTCAGTCGAAGTACTCATCCTCGGGGTCGAACTTCGGGATCACAATGTTGATGATCCGCATACGGCCGATCCCCCGGTGGCGAACTCCGGGGGGAATGAGAACGCACAGCCCCGCGTGGACTGGAATGATTTCCTCATCCAGTTGCAGCTGTGCGCCAGGCTCACACTCGAGAATGTAATACGTCTCCGTCTGTCGCTTGTGATAATGAGTCCGGGCCTCTTCGGTGATCTGCGTGACATGCACCGTCGTGGGGGAGTCGGGCTCATCGGCAAACGCTCTCTTCGCGGTTCCGCACGGACAGTTCACCGCGGGAATCTGATCGAAATCGACGATGCGATAACGTGGCGAAGATGTGGACATACGATCTCCGGTCCGTCTGCCGAATGCTCGTCTGCGAGTCGCAGTTAAACAAGAACGTCAGGCGGACTACTCTTCTTCCCGCAACTTCGCCAGCACTGCGTAGTCTTCCAGTGTCGTCGTGTCGCCGATGCTTTCTTTCCCCGCGGCGATGTCCCGCAACAGGCGTCGCATGATCTTGCCTGAGCGGGTCTTGGGCAGAGCCGGGGTGAAGCGGATCTGATCGGGAGTGGCCAGGGCGCCAATCTGCTTGCGGACGTGGTTGATCAGTTCTTTCTTCTCGGCATCGCTGGGGGTCACTCCCTTGGGGGTGACGAAACAGCAGATTCCCTCGCCCTTCAGGTCGTGGGGGAAGCCGACAACTGCTGCTTCCGCGACAAGCGGATGGGAGACCAGGGCCGATTCGATTTCCATGGTGCTCAGGCGGTGACCGGAGACGTTGAGCACGTCATCCACGCGGCCCATCACCCAGTAATAGCCGTCCTGATCTTTGCGGGCGCCGTCGCCTGCAAAGTATTTCCCTTCGAGCTTGCCGAAGTAGGTTTCGACGAATCGCTGATGATCGCCATACAGGGTTCGCAGCATGTGCGGCCACGGCTGTGTCATCACCAGCAGTCCCCCCTGATTGGCTTCGAGAGGATTTCCCTTCTCGTCGACAATGGCAGGAACCACGCCCGGAAGTGGCTTGGTGCAGGAACCGGGCTTGGTCGCGGTGACACCCGGAAGGGGGCTGATCATGATACCGCCCGTTTCGGTCTGCCACCAAGTATCGACGATCGGACAGCGTTCGCCGCCGATGACACGGTGGTACCACATCCAGGCTTCCGGGTTGATCGGTTCACCCACGGTTCCCAGCAGTCGCAGGGAAGAGAGGTCGTACTTCTGCGGCCACTGATCGCCCCATTTGATGAAGGCACGGATGGCAGTGGGAGCGGTGTAGAAAATATTGACGCGGTATTTTTCGATGATCTCCCAGAATCGGCCTTCATCCGGCCAGTTGGGAGCCCCTTCGAACATGACCGAGGTCGCTCCGTTGGCGAGCGGACCGTAGACGATGTAGCTGTGACCGGTGACCCAGCCAATGTCAGCTGTGCACCAGTAGGTGTCTTCGTCCTTGATATCGAAGACCCAGCGGGTGGTCATCATGGTTCCAAGCATATAACCGGCAGTGGTGTGCAGCACCCCTTTGGGTTTCCCGGTCGAACCTGATGTGTACAGGATGAAGAGGGGATGTTCGGAATTGAGTTGTTCGGGTTCACAGTCAGCGTCCACCTGTTCCATCAGGTCGTGCCACCAGTAGTCCCGATCAGGACGCATGTCGACTTCGCCGCCGGTCCGCCGGACGACGACCACTTTCTCGACGCTGGGGGATTTCTCGAGAGAAATGTCGACGTTCGCCTTCAGCGGAACTTCTTTTCCGCGACGCCATCCGCCGTCGGCGGTGACGACAACTTTGGACTGCGCATCGTTATTGCGATCAGCAATGGCGTCGGAACTGAATCCGCCGAAGATGATGGAGTGCGTGGCGCCGATGCGGGCGCACGCGAGCATGGCGATGGCGAGTTCGGGGATCATCGGCATGTACAGAGTGACGCGGTCACCGGTCACGACGCCGAGTTTCTTCAGGACGTTGGCGAACTTGCAGACCTCGCGATGAAGCTGCTGGTAAGTGAGAATGCGGGTATCGCCCGGTTCACCTTCCCAGATGATGGCGGCTTTGTTCTTGCGATGAGTCTTCAGGTGCCGGTCCAGGCACTGATAGCTCGCGTTGATCTTTCCGCCGGAGAACCATTTGGTGTCCGGCATTTTGCCTTCCATCACGGTCTCGAACGGTTTGAACCAGTCGAGTTCCGTCTGAGCAAGTTCTCCCCAGAATCCGCTGGGATTGTCTTTGGCCCGGTTCCAGAGCTGTTCGTAGTGCTCTTCAGAGGAAATATGCGCTCCCTGAGAGAACTCCGGAGAAGGTGGAAACAGTCGGCTTTCCTGCAGGACGGATTCGATTGCGGACATGTGAGCGTCTGGGTCTAAAGTCGAATGGGTGTGTTCCATCACAATGGAACCTGTCGCAGTCCCGATGGGATGCGATCAGCTGTCAGGTGACATCATGGGAATTTCAGATCACCGTTGGCTGATTCCAAGAAACCCGATGCTACGGGGGATGCTGTTCGGATTCAATGCAACTGATGCTGGAGTTTCGTTTCGACCCAGGCGGGGGAGGAAATTCCGCACCTATTGCCGCGGGATGCTCACGATCGATTTCCGAGGATCACCGGAAAAGTTAGACTCGTCTCTCCATTTTATATGAGCTGTGGGAAGTCTGTCGGAATCAGCCTGGACCGATTTGATGGCGAAGAAGAGCTGGGAATCGGATTTTCGAGCTGAGGCGATCCTGGCATCTCTGCAAGTCATGAAAGAGATCCCGCGAGAGAAGATTTTCGAAGTGCGTCGATCGTTCTGCCTCCCCGGGGCTGCTCAACCCGTGAGAGGCTGGACGGCGGGCCGGGTCTCGCTGCTGTTTCTGGCTGCGGGATTCACCATCCTGTGCATGGGGGTGACTCTGGTCTCGCTCCCTGCCCACCTGAAGCAGGGGCAGATGGGAAACCTGATCACCGAAGTCGCGTTTCTCTGCACATTGACAGCAGTTCTCCTGTTGTTAACGCCACTGGTGTTTTCACAGCGAATTTACGGTTTCCTGATCGGAGATTCCGCAAGGTTGCTCGTGCAGCATCTCACTGGAGGTCCAGTCTTTCCCGCAGACTTGAATCCGCCGGGCGGCATGTCCGGAGTCAACATTGACAGTCAGGACGATGTGCTCGTGCTCTTTGATGAAAGCGAACGCCACATCCTGATCGCGGGGCGAGGGGCGAATTATCAGATCTGCGCGGAGGACGCTGTGCTGGTCGAAACGTTTCAGCTCGTCAGCAATCTCGGCGTGAGGCTCCATTACCGCATCGATCCTCAGACTCACCTGGCGATCGTACTCAGCCGGACCTCTGCTCTAGCGGAAACCATCCGGCAGCAGCCCTGGCTGTTTTTTCTGAAACGATTTGTGCCCAATACATTGTACGCCAATGCATTGCAGGCTCTACAGCCGGACGTTCCTGCCTCACCAGTTACTTCATTTCGAAGTTAACGGGCCTGTGGCAGTGCGGTTTGGCCGACTTAATTGAACTCCTCCTTCGGGACGGCCATAATCCCTGCTGTCGTCGGCCGGTTGGCAGGCAGATCTTCATTTGTCGTTGACTTGATTCAGAGTTGTGCCTCCTCCATGTCTCAAAATCCTGCCATTGATTCGCTCCGCTGGGAAAAGTTTCCGGTTCTCAACGACGGATTTGTCTGTCTGGTCGACTGCATGGGAGATGACAGCGCAGTCGTGCAGGCGGCTCGCGTCAGTTATGGAGCAGGGACCAAGAAAGTCTCCGACGACCGCACGCTGATCCGTTACCTGCTGCGGCATCGACATACCACTCCCTTCGAAATGGCGGAAATCAAGCTGCTGGTCCGCGTCCCGATGGACTGCTGGCGGCAGTGGATTCGACATCGCACGGCAAACGTCAACGAATACAGTACCCGCTACTCCGTCGCCATTGATTCGCTGCAGACGACGCTTCCGGATGAATGGCGAACACAGGCGGTCAGCAACCGGCAGGGGAGCGACGGCACGCTTCCTCCCGATGTCGGAACCCGTCTGACCGAGTCCGAAAAAGCATTTCAGCAGTCCGCCCGCGATCTTTATCAGGAGCGGCTGGAAGCAGGGGTCGCCCGCGAACTGGCCCGCAAGGATCTGCCGCTCTGCAGCTATACCGAAGCGTACTGGAAAGTGGACCTGCATAACCTGCTGCACTTCCTGGCCCTGCGCATGGATTCCCACGCGCAGCTGGAGATTCGCCAGTACGCGACAACCATCGGCGAAAAGATTGTTGCCCCGTTGTTCCCGGTGGTCTGGGAGGCGTTTCAGGATTACCGGATGCAGGCGATGTACCTGACCCGGCTGGATGTCGAAGTGATCCAGCAGATGCAGGCCTACGCGACCGAACACCAACTGGTTCCCCCGTTCACGCAGGCCGTCTTCAACGAATGCCAGCATGCCAACTGGAAGGAACTCACCCGCAGCCGGGAACGAGATGAATGCCTCTCGAAGCTGCAGAAGATGGGGATGATCCAGAAGTAGGGTGCATGCCAATGCACCAACGGCCTGACAAATACCATCATGGTCTATCGGAGCGCTGTTTTCCGGTGCCGGCTTTGCCGAATGGCCAGCCAGGCGCATCCGCCCCACATCGTCTGCATGGCGAACAGACTGAAAAGTAGCAAATAGACGATATCACGCGTCCCCTGATTCGCGTAAATACGCGGATAGGGAGGCGGAATCCACTCACCCAGAATCAAGGTGACATAAAAGCACAGCACCATTCCGGCAATCGTCACAATTGCGGCGGCCCACTCCTTGTGCTTGGAGATTCGTTCCCCCAGCCAGATCGTTAAGAGGGCTTGAGCGATCAGCGGAGCTGTGTACGAAATCAGATCATCCGAGGGCATCCAGTTGGGGAGTGGAAGTCCGAACCAGCTGCCGACCGGCCAGAAACCGGTCCAGAAGATCAGTGCAATACTGTTCGTCATCACCAATCGGGAAGCCTCGCGAATCCTCGACGGCGACTGCAGGGACCGCACCGCGAGAACTCCCGCGCTGACAGGACGTGCGGAGATCCGTTCCCCTTTCAGAAAACGGAAGAGATCATCTCGCAGTTCTGCAGCGGATTGATATCGATCCTCCGGCGTTGTTGCGAGGGATTTTTCGCAGATCATCGCCAGATCATGAGGAATTCGGGGGTCGACCTTCCGCAGCTTTTCAATCTTTCCCGCCCGGATGGATTCCAGCGCCAGGATCACAGTCTCACCCTGAATTGCCGGGCGACCCGTCAGCAGTTCGTAGAGAATCCCTCCCAGACCATACACGTCTGCCAAAGGGAGAGAGACGTTCCGCATCGATTCGACTTGTTCGGGAGCCATGTACAGCGGGCTCCCCAGGATCATGCTCGAGCATGTGTCCGCAGCAGCCGACTCCATCAACTTCGCCAAGCCGAAATCCGAAAGCTTGGGGGTGAACGGAAAACGTGATTCGTTCACACGTGTTGAAGGGAACAGCAGCACATTTGCCGGTTTCAGATCACGGTGAAGAATGCCTCGTTCGTGGCTGTAGGCGACGGCATCTGCCAGTCGGGAAATCAATCTGGCAGCATCTTCAGGCGGCATGGGCCCGTGGTCCTGAATCCACGCAGCGAGGGTTGGTCCGGAGCAGTACGCATACGCGATGAACGGGACGGGTCCCTCTTCACCGGCTTCGAAAGCGGGTACGATATGGGGATGGTCCAGCTGTGCTGCCAGTTGGGCTTCCTGTATGAATCGCTGCCGAGTGTCCAGGTTGATTAATCTCGACGGAAGAGGGATTTTCACAGCGACATCACGCAGCAGTCTCGGATCCCGAGCCAGATAGACGACCGCGAATCCCCCCGCCCCCAGCATCCGCTGAACCTCGTACCGACCGATACGTCCCGGCAGCATAGTCGCCTGAGGGTCACTGGGCGTTTGCGACGGGGCATGCATCGCCTGCAGGTTGAGCATGAGGCGTTCGGCCTCCCGTTGCTCGTGGTCGGCGGAGGTTTGTCCTCGCAGGGAACCCGATCGAACAGATTCATCAAGCCGAACCATCCGGTCGATCCATTCCGGCGGGACGTCAGCAGATTCATTCAGCGCAGCCATCTCGTCGCAGCAATTCCATCAGTGATGCCAGTCCTCGTCCCCACAGCATTCTCACCGCATCTTCCGACCGATTCATACGCTCGCCAATCTCCCCGAAAGTCAATCCCTGGCTGCGCAGTTCCACAGTGGTTCGCTGTTCCTTCGTCAACTTTGTCATGGCTTCGGCAATGCGTTCGAACTCCTCCTTCCTGAAGTAATCCTGACTCGGCGTGGGTTGCGATTTCGCGTCGAGGACGTTCGTTTTCGCTTCCCGATGGACGCTTCGTTTGTCTGCAGTGTGGTGCCGCACCCAGTCGAGAGCGACGTTCTGCAGGATCTTTCGCAGCCAGGCTCCCAGTTCGGCATCCGTCGTGCCCCGAAATTGATCTCGTTGGGCCAGACCTCGCATCAGTGTTTCCTGCACCAGGTCTGACCGATCGACTCGCGATTGAATCGAGCCCGGGAGGAACTGCTCTGCGATGCTGATCAGGTAGGGACGGTAAAACGTCATGAGCTGCTCAAGGATCTGCTCATCATCGCTGCGCAGGTTCCGCACCTGTAGAAACTCTTCAGCCTCCACTTCGTCGCTGGAAGGCTTTTCTGCATCATTCATGACGTAGCCCGGGCGTCAGACCGAACGAAAATTCTCGAAATTTGAGAGCGTCGGCGCGGCCGCAGACAAAAGTGATGCACAAGGTACGTCACACATCATGGTGATCGCAAGGATCAGCAGGCGACGGACATCAGACTTCCCAGGACCGTGAACTGCGGTTTCTTTAAGACTTGGCGACGTACATGAAATTCAGTCACTCCTCTCATTTCTGAAAATTGATCGTTCGGTGGCTGCTGAGCAATCCGGAGACACGGGCTAGCTGTGAGTTGTCGGCTCATGATCACTAACTTCAACTGAAGGGGGCATGCGAATGCACCGATTCATCTGCAGAAGATGGGATGGTGCAAAACCAGGGCGAGTGTTGATGCGCCGACTCATCAATGGGCATTGAATTCGTGGTGCATTGACATGCACCCTACTTCTGGATGTTGATCGCTGAGATCGCCCCGTTCTCTTCGAATTTCGGTCCGAAGGAGAGCTCGATTTGCACCGGCGGCACCTTGTGGCCCGGGACGCTGATCTTCGGCTGCGAGCAGTATCCGCTGCCCCCTTTGGTCACTTCGAAGCGGACGATCTCCTCATTCTTCACGATCGCGACTGCCTCAGCAGGCTGGGTAGGCCACATCTCCCCAGGACGAATCCGGTAATAGTTGGACACCGCATCGAGCCGATCGTTGGTCACCCCCAGCGGCCCCAGTGCTCTCATCAAAACGGCTTTGTTCTGATGGACCTGAGCAGCTTCCGGGGGACGGCCACCCGCTGCGGGACGCACTCCGCTGAATGCTTTTCGAAATACTTCCGGCTTCACCCCCAGTGCCCCGGCGATGAGATTCACCGGACGGCCCCGGTCAACGCCCTCTGTCTCATGTCCGCCTGAAAACGTCACCTTGACGTGAGTCTCATCAGCCGACGGTTTCTGGTCGGCGATTGCGATGGGCGTTATGAAACCCGCGGCCATGAATGTCAAAACCGTGCGCCATCGTGTTGTGGCTGTGGAAGGATTCCGGTGCATCGCGATCTCCCGAGATTCTGAATTGAACTTCGTGAATGCTCTTTGAACAAAACTCGCACGGGTGTTCAAAATCAACAGCATTTTCTCGGCTCCAAGCAAGAATACCCCGGCGGGCCCACTGTTCGAGGGAAGGTCGACTGGGACGAACGGCCGCTCCTCGCTCAGCGTCTTGGTGGAACGGGACTCCGACAGGGGCTGAAGTATCTCGGTGAATTACAAGTTTTGTCCCTGAAGCATCGTGGTGACGTCACCGCAATCGAGTTTTTCGCCAATAGCCTCTGGCCGCTTCGAGGGAAATCGCCCGCTCAATGGGGATGTCACCGGAACCCGGTACAACGTGCTGGCTTATCCGCTGAAACCGGGTGCTGGGCGAGTTACATGAGTTCAAGTCCAGAGATGGGTGGTTAATCTCATGCCTGGCTGATTGGAGCATGTGTCGCAGAATTCCACATTTTTTGTCGCAATGTTGACTAGTCTGAACCGCGATCCATGAGGCATAGTGGAAACAATCTTAAAAACTGCTTGATTTCTCCCATCCAGGTCTGCAGCCATTTTTGCTTCTTAATATCCAACGCATCGCAGGAGTCGCTAGATGTTGTCTACGCCATTTACCCGGCAAAGGGGATTCACGCTCATTGAGTTGCTGGTGGTCATTGCCATCATTGCGGTCTTGATTGCACTTTTACTTCCGGCGGTTCAACAGGCACGCGAAGCGGCCCGCCGGAGTCAGTGCAAGAATAATCTCAAGCAGATTGGTCTCGCCCTGCATAACTACCACGAGATTTATTCCGCATTTCCAATTGGCTCACAGTCGCCGGGCCTCTGGTTGCCTAACTGGCGTTCGCGAATCCTTCCTCAATTGGATCAGTCCTCGTTTTTTAATAGCCTGACACAGACTCCGCGGGCAGGACAGGGATTCGCTGGACACAGTTCCTGGATTGGAAGCCCCGGGGGCTTTGGATCCGGCGCAGGGTCGAATGAGATACTAAAAACCGCCGTTGTCTCTGGGTATCGCTGTCCGTCCAGTGTGTGGGAGAATTTTGCAAAGGGACTGCCGGCCAATGGAGAAGGGGCCAGTCAAGACGGTTCTGATGTGGGGATGTGCGTGGACTATGTCGGAATTGAAGGCGCGTATCGTTCCTCGTCGCCATTCAATGATACCGCAGTCCTGAATCTCAGTTATGGAACAATGGCTTTAAATGGTCTGATGAAGATTACACACAGTTCGCGGATCCGTGACTGCACGGATGGACTCTCGAATACCATCATCGTCGGGGAAGACTCAGGTGCGATCGCAGGTGTGGATCGTCGAAAAAATATTGCTGGGGCGTGGGCGGGACATCGCGGAGTGGATGAGACACCAACAAATGGATACGGAGGCGGACTCAGCACGATTGTCTACGCACCGAACCCGAAAACGGCCCCTCCCCATTCGGGAGCGGGATATAACAATACGCCCCTGACGTCTTTTCACACGGGGGGAGTCCATGCTCTCTTCGGCGACGGAAAAGTTGTTTTTCTCTCCGAAAACATCTCTATGGACACTCTTCTCTGTCTTGGTGCGATGAATGACAGCCTCGTTCCCGGAGAATACTGAAATTCATGACTCCTGCCCTTAGCAAGAGGGCCGGAAGTCAGCTGCACACTGTCTGCCGGAATTCTGAGGGGGATCGTATTAAAGAAACCTTCCTCAAATTTGGTTGTAGGTGAGACCGAAAATTCGATATGGTCGGGGTTTTCGGTCTCCCACAATTTCAATGGCCTGCTTTGTCTCATATTCTATGAGTCATCCATGGGAGGCACGGAGTACAGCGTCGCAGATTCATTTCATCAGGAGAGTACGATTGTTCATCGAATGTGCTCAGTGCCGTTTGGACTCGGTGCCCGTTCCGGCTTACAGTCCGAAGCAGGGTGCGCTTCGATTATCAGCCGCTGCTCTTAAGCAAACAATTTGCTTAGGTCTGTGCATGATGGTGTGCGGGATGTTGGTTGGTTGTGGCGGGAGACGGGAGGCCCGCCCCTCCGGTCTGGTGTCAGGAAATGTCACGTTTGCGGGGAAGCCTCTCGCAACAGGTCGGGTCAACTTCATTTCTGAAGCACTCGGAGCAGGAGCGTCCGGAACGCTGAATGCTGACGGTTCGTATACGCTGGAAGGGCCGATTCCTGTTGGCGACTATCGGGCATATGTCACGTTTAACATTCCTCCTTCAAAGGTCGGAACCCCTGAGGGAAATGTTTTGAAAGCCGTGCCCAAGAAATACCAGGCGATGGAAACTTCAGGCCTGGAATTTCAGGTGAAAGAAGGCAAGAACCAGCTTCTTCTTGAACTGAAATAGAAGCCGCGACCATATCGCCGCAGGCAGTTCGGTGATGTTCTCACTTCCACACGAATTCCGAGCTTCGAAGCCTGGATCTCTGAGTATCTGGTGGTTCGATGTGAACCCAATTACCGTGACAGAATCTGCGTTGCCCACTCTCGAGCCAGATCGACGAACGCTTCCGGGCTTTCGGGGGGTTCGGAGAAGACGATGCCAGTCACGCACGGTTCCTGCAGCCCGGAACCTGGGCAGGAGCGGACGTATCCATCCGCCAGATCGTAGACGCCATAGCTGATCCGCATGTCGGAATGTCCCATCTGACGCACTTCCTGCCGCAGCTGGTAGCTCGTCACCGCTGCGTTGAGATAAACCGTCAGTTCAATCAGGATCGCCCGTCGCTGGGAGGTGGAGAGCAGGGAGTTGCTGATGGCCAGCTTGAGAGCCCGGTCGGCTCCGCGGACTGCAATCATCGCCCGATCCAGCACAGAGCGAAGGGCATGACTGAATCCGATCTCGATGTAGTCATGCGGATGCAGATACGAATCGACGGCAGCTGTCATCGCTCCACATCCGGTATGGCCGAGCACCAGCCCAAGTCGCAGGCTGTCCGCCATGGTCTTGACGGCATACTGGATGCTTCCCAGTCCTTCGGTGCTCAGGGCATTGCCTGCCACGCGGACCACGAACATCCCGTTGAAGAACTGGTCAAACACGATTTCAATCGGCACGCGGGCATCTGAGCATCCCACCACCAGGGCAAACGGTGACTGCAACGGCACGAGCCCCGGAGTGATCGGCAGTCCCAGCGAGATCGGACAGGCTCGAAGAATCACCGAGTCCCCGGACGTTTCTCCGGAGATTGTTCTTTGCATGGTCTGCAGCATCTCGACGAAACGCTGATTCCCTGCTTGCAGCATCTCGGTAACCCCATCTGCGGTGAGGTTTCTGGGCACAGTCAGTGGCTGCGTAGGGTCGAAACGATAGATCAGATCCATGGGAAGTCCTGTTAAACGCGTGCCACGATGTAGGCAATTTTCGATTGGAGACGCACGTCAGAAATTGCCCATAAAATCACGGCGAAGAGATGGCAGGGACACAGACATGCATATCAGCACAATGCCAGCGTATCCAGCGAAGTCAGAGAAGAATGCAGACGACTTTCGCAGGAAAAGCCCGATGAAAGGAAGAAGTGTTAAAGACGCTGCAACGGTCAAAAGAGCGTAGATGGTCCATGGGATGTCAACGGCGAGTCGACTCCCTTCATTGCGCCGCGGAACCACATTCATCACGATGGCCAGTGCGCAGGGGAAGCTGCAAGTGCCAGCGATCGCCCCACCGAACGTCGCCCGCAATTTTGCTGATGTTGGGATCGATGCATTGGCATGCATCCTACTCGGCCATTTCACGCAGGACCTCACTGAGAATATCGCAGCCCTGGTCGACATCTTCTTCGGTCACATTCATTGCCGGGAGCAGGCGAACGACCGTGTCGTGAGTCGCGTTGATCAGCAGGCCGCGGTCCAGGCATTTCTTGACGGCCGGTGCTGCTTCGATATTCAGCTCGATGCCGATCATCATGCCGCAGACCCGGACTTCATCAATGATCGGGAGTTCTTCCTTCAGCGTCTCGAACCGGTGCCGGAAGCGGTCGGACATCATTTTGACGCTCTCCAGCAGGTTCTCTTCTTCGATCGTCTGAATCGTTGCCAGACCGGCGGCCATGGCGAGCGGATTGCCGCCGAAGGTGCTGGCGTGAATCCCGGGTCGCAGGGCAGGGGCGATTTCTTCTTTGGCAATCAGCGCACCGCAGGCCACTCCTCCGGCGATCCCTTTGGCCATGGTCATGATGTCCGGTTGCACGCCGAACGTCTGGTATCCGAACCAGTATCCGGTTCGCCCCATGCAGGTCTGCACTTCATCGAAGATCAGAAGCATGTCGTGTTCGTCACAGATCTGCCGCAGTCCTTCCAGGAAGCCAGGTGCCGGGACATTCACTCCCCCTTCCCCTTGAACGGGTTCGACCAGAATGGCAGCTGTCTCGTCATCGACAAGAGCACGGACAGCGTCCAGATCGTTGTGAGGAGCATAGTTGAAGCCCGCGACCAGCGGTCCGAACCCTTCATGGTACTTGGGCTGTGCCGTCGCGGTGACGGCAGCAAACGTCCGACCGTGAAAACCGTTCTCGAAGGTGATGATCTTGTATTTCTCTTTGGCGGTCGCCAGCCGGGCCAGCTTGATGGCTGCTTCGATCGACTCTGCACCGCTGTTGCAGAAGAATGCTTTACCGAAGCTGCGCGTGCAGATCGCTTCGGCGAATTCTCCCTGCGCTTCCGTATGCCATGTGTTCGGCACGTGAATGAGCTGGGCAACCTGCTCCTGGACGGCCTTGATCACTCGCTGAGGTGAATATCCCAGGATGTTGCAGCCCCACCCGGGGAACAGGTCGAGGTAGCAATTCCCCTCCGCGTCCCAGACGCGAGACCCTTCACCCCGCACCAGGCTGATGGGGTAACGCCGATAGTTTCCGATCACGTATTTGTCGAAGAGAGCGATCGTGTCGGCGCTGGAGCGATGCGAGATGGTCATGGGGCGTTGAGGGTTGACGGTTGAGGGTTGACGGTTGAGGGTTGACGGTTGAGGGTTGAGGGTTGAAGGTTGAGGGTTGAAGGTTGAGGGGATTGCGTTTACTTCCTAACCCCTAACTCCTCACAACACAATTTCCGTTCCGACTCCCTTGTCGGAATAGATCTCCAGCAGCAGTGAGTGCGGAATCCGGGCATCGATAATGTGAATCTTCTCCACACCCACTTCCAGTGCTTCCAGGGCCGCTTCCACCTTGGGGACCATTCCGGCTGCGATGGTGCCGTCGGCGATGAGTTCCCGGCAGCGGCCCACCGTCATATGCGGAACCAGTGTGGATGGGTCATTCTTGTCGAGGAAAATTCCCGGGACGTCACTTAAGAACACCAGCTTCTCGGCATCCATCAGTTTGGCGATGGCGGCAGCTGCGGTATCCGCGTTGACGTTCAGCGGCTGGCCCTCGTCGTCCAGGGCGATGGACGGGATGACGGGAATGGCCCCTCCCCGGCAGACCGCCTGCAGGACTTCCCGGTTGATGTTCGTGACCGCACCGACACGCCCCAGGTCGATCGGGTTCCCATGCTCATCCGGAAGAGTCAGACGCCGCCCTTGCAGCACGTTCTGAGATCCCAGATGCAGAGAGATGGCCCGGCCTCCCTGAGTGCAGATCTGGTCGACCAGCGACTCGCAGATCTCCTCGGTCAGAACGCGGGTGGCGATTTTCAGCGTTTCGTCATCGGTGTAACGGCGACCCTGCACGAAACGGGGCTCGATCCCCGCTTCGCTCATTCCCCGGCTGATCGCTTTTCCGCCGCCGTGAACCAGAATGGGCCGCATGCCGACCGCTTCCATGAATACGACGTCGGACAGGCACCGGTAGACCGACTCCGGATCGTCCAGAGCACTCCCTCCCAGCTTGATCACCACGTAGCGGTCGCGAAAGCGTCGAATCCATTCCAGGGCTTCGACCAGTACATTGACTTTACTGAGAGCGTCGTCCAATCGAGGTTTCCGTCGGAAAGAGTGTGGCGTTGAAATCCGGGGGTGGAAAACCGTTCATTCTAAGGGGACGGGTGAGAGAGTCAATTCGCCACAAGTTCAAGAAAAAACCGGCAGCCGGCGAGCAGGGGGGGGGGCGAAGGCCCCTTGGTGACTGCATCGGTGTTCAATTGACCCGAATCCATCGGCAGACCAGACAGAGACGGTTTCCGTCCGGCAGCTCGTTGATCACCGTGGTCTGGATTCGGTAATTCCCAGGATTCAGGCCGACAGGAACCGTTTCTCCGCACTTCACCAGCGAGTCCGGTTTTGCCAGCTTCGCCTTCCACGCTTTGCTGTTTCCATGCATCAGAAACAGCATGCCGCTGGGGATCGATTGAGTGATTGTGTGCGGGTGCCAGTCGAGGTGAGTTCGAAGGGCTTCCTGAAGCCACTGCTGCCGGGGATCCCGCTGCTCGCGCCAAGCCCGGGCGAATTGCTTGTCGCTCAAGTCAGATCGAAAGGCATTGTTCCAGGCAGACCATACGACAAGCATGAGTGGTTCATCCGCACTCAGCCGCATCCAGTGTGCTTCATGCACTCCGTCATCTTCACCGATGAAAAGACCTGCGGTCGGTCCCAGCTTCACTAAGACGAAGTTCTCCTCTTGGCTGGCGATCTCGTCATACCGGTCATCAGAACTGTCCCAGTGAGCAAGACCCTCATAGGGAACCGCCAGCAGAAGGCCGTCGGTCCAGTCATTCTCAAAGATCTGGCTGAACCAGAGGAACGCCGGCCGACGGGTCATGATGAGTCACCTCAGGCTGCTCTGGCAATGCGGCTTTGCAAAAGTTTAGCGGGTCTCCCAGTACCGTTTCATGCAGCGGTGAATCGTTGCCAGGGGTCGGTCGTAGATGTCATGAATCGGAATGAGAGCTCCGTCGACCTTGATGGCAATAATGCGTGGTGTCGAAAGAGCCGGGAATGTGTCTCCCGAGATGTGACCGCATTCGATCGATTTCATCTCACCCCATTTCAGCTCGCCAGTCAAACGGCCTTGCACCAGGGCAATTCCTCGGGGGCTGACGATCAGGCTGGCTGAAAGACGATTGGGAATGGCTTTCCCGTAGAAAGAGTTCGTCGACCAGGCTGAGAGCACCAGGCCGATCAGGGCAATCACTCCGGTAATGATCCCGACCGCTGTCCAGGCTTCCAGCGATCGGTCCTGATTCCCTGCGATAATCCAGATGATGGCTACCCCTAAAAACGCTGCAAACATCCCGGTGGCGAGCGATCTGGGAGACTGCATTTCATCGCGGGCACGATACGTGTAGACGAGATCATCGTCGAACATCGAAAGATCGTTCGCCAGCCGTTGCTTGAGTTCCTGAGCGACCTGACGCGACCCGGTGAGCGGGATGCGGTCGATCAAATTCTTGTAAGCGTTTCCGGCCGATTGGCGATTCAGATCCCGGTGATACTGATAGCGGCTGTCTTTGACGATGATGAGCGTTCCCGGATTGTCGGGGACTTTATCAGCAGGCGGTGTCGTCCCTGAAATGGTTAATCCGCAGATCTCGTTATAAAAAATCGATCTCTCCTGAAGTTCGTCCTTGACCGAGTCCGGGCCAAAGACGAGTGTTGACTCAGACGGGCGGGCGAGCCAGAACCAGACTGCGTAGACCAGCGGCAGTGCTGCCGCAATTAAGAAATGCGGTGTTGCTGTAATCAAGTACGCTGCGACCAGGGCAGCGACTGCCACCGTCAGAATGATCGCAAGGGTGGGCGGACGGCGTTCGAGGCGAAGCGTTTCTTCCATTAGAAGTCCGGGTAAAGAACGACAACGAGATTATGTAAGAAATGGGCGATCATCGGGGCGATGAGGCCGCCGCTCCAAAGCCGGAGATACCCCAGCACCAATCCGACTCCAAAGAGGATTGGAATGCTGAGTGGGACGCCGATATGAGCCATCCCGAACATTGCGGACGTCACCAGCACCGTGGCGTGCGACCCCATGAGATTTCGGGTCGGTTTCCAGGCAATGCTGCGGAAGAAAAACTCTTCCACAAGTGCAGGGGCAACGCAGACCATCAGAATCGCTGCCGTCACGGAACCCAGCAGTTCGACATAGTTGTCCGTGACCGGGACGTGGAAGTCATTTTTCAGAACACGGTGATAACCCGAATTGGCAGCTAGCGCCAGTGCGAGTAATGGGAGCAGCAGCGTCCAGGCTTTCAGCGGGGAATGCAATGGTTCGATGGGGACCGGCACGTTCCTCGTCTTTCTCCAGGCAATCAGTGCGGCTCCGATAAAAACGGCAAGTGTCACTCCGCAGGAGATCAATCGGCCCGTCGGTGTTTCCGCAATTTTAGTAGATCTGGTCACTCCATAGAGGGCGGAAATGCCGAGCATTGCCCCGTAGCAATAGCATACCGCGAGCATTCCCCGGTCGACGACGTCGTTCGTATCGATTGCGATACCAGCTGCAGAAGAGGAACTCTCCGCACTCGCCCCGCAGACGGGGCAACGTGATTGCTCAGCATCGAACGGGTTCCGGCAGCGACGGCATGAGCGTGGAACCCGCTCGGCAACGGGTTCCACAGGCGACTCGTCGGCAGGACTTTTCTGTTCCACTGGAGTCGCGACCTCTCCTCAGGAGCCGGTGGCCAATTGTTCGCGACCGTAAGCAGTCGCTGTCTGGATGGCTTTGGCAAGCGCCACAATAATGATGATCTTGATAAAGATGCCGCGTGCCAGAAGTGTGGGATCTGACAGCCCTGTCATCGCCAGACCAGCGAGATACAGGATGAGTGCGAGGACTGTACAGGGGACCGGGTACTTGTAAACGAGGGCACCCAGCACCAGAAAAATCACCCCCATCCCTGCGAAACCAAATCCGGACAGCTGAGTGGACCTGACCGCATCGGCCTTGAGCAATACCACCTGTTCCATATCAAGGACCATTCCTTGATTCTGCAGCTGCCGGATCTCTGCCTCGAACTGACTGTCCACAGCTGATTTGGCAAACAGGGCCAGTAACAGATTCACAGCGATGGTGATCCCGCCGATGGCAAACATTGTGATCCGAGCGGATCGCAGGTGGTCGGTGCGTGCCGCCTGCGCCAGATTCTTCAGACCGTCATCAGGCAGCTGTGAAGAGCCAGCTTGATCTAAAGACTCTGCGGATCGGTCGACATCAGGCGGAAATCGCGGCTGATCCGTGGAGAGAGGCCCGTCCATTCGATCGACTCCTGAGAGGCTGAGACTCTCCGGAGCATAGCCATTATTGGCAAGTTCGCCAAGGAACGTCCGTCCGCAAATCATGCAGCTTGAAGCGGAGTAGACATCAGAGCACGAAGCGTGAGCGAGTGCATTCTTTTGTGGAAGTTAATTTGCTCGGAGTTCCACGCAAACTTGGTGCTGGTCCGCACAGCGGACCCTACGTTCGCGATGATCGTTCACAGCAAGAACGTTAATCCACGCGGTGAATCGGCGTGTCGACCATGCGGCGGCGCATCGGGTCCAGGGCAGGGCGGCCTTGTTTCGGGCCAAATGGGATGCGGGCACGGATGTAGCCGAAGATCTGGCCATCCCGGACGCGGTCATAGCTTGCTTCGACACCGGTTTCGATGCGGGACTGCTGTCCAGCCCAGGGAAGGTCATAAATACGCATTTCAATGCGACCTCGCGGACCTCCAAAGGATGGAAACGTGTCGGACGATTTTCCGAATCCATAACCCCCGAGGAACCAGCGAACTTCGTATTGATCGTTCCAGCCCCAGTTCAGGATTCGCTGGCCGATTTCAATATCGAATCCTGAGTAGGCACGTTCGCGGAAGTCCCGGGTGACGACAGTCCCGTTCGAAATCCCGCTCTGGGTGACCGCTTCCTGTGTCGCTGTCCCGGGAGCGTATCCGTTGATGCGGAAGTCCCAGTTCAGCGAGAGCAGTTCAAAGCCGAGCTGTGCCTGCCCGAAAACGTTTTTCTGATTCGTAGCGATCAGGTCAGCATAGATATAGGTTCCGAAGATCCATTGCGGATCCATATAGGTCCGGTACCCCAGCCCGAAGTAACCATCGCCGGAGTGATGATCGTCGACGCTTCCACGCAGATCGGTGAAGATCATGCTGTCACAGCTTTGCCAGAGCGGGATGAAGAACCCGCCGCCGGTGATCACACGTTCGTTGCCTGCTTTGATCCCCAAGTTTCCAAACGGCAGGAACTCGCCGCAGGGGTCCGTTTCCTGACACATGTCTGGAGGGAACAAGTTGCGATACGCGCATCGGTCCTCCACGCAGTCTTCGCAGGGCCCATAACCCATGTCGTAAGCCATTCCGTCCTCGTAAGACGCATCGCCTTCGTAGAACGGCTCGGAACTCAACACTTGACCAATGGGTTGCTGGTCGGTTGATGCTGACTCCGGTTCAGGGGGAGCTTGAGGAATAGGCTGCAGTGATGTGTCATCGCCAGCAAATGCGACAGGGGGAGTGACAGCGTTGTACTCGTAGTGGCTCGGCTGCAGGTTGGCTGGTTCAGGGAGATCTGGAATCAGAAGCGGCGAGCTGCGATCCGGTTCACGGACCGTCAGCGTATGTTCCGCGGAGGAAGCGGTCCTGCGGATCGTTGTTTCGGCAAGGTCCGGAGGTGCGGCCAGAGGGGTCGCGGGCGGGGCAGCGACAGGTTCTGAAAGTCGGGACGACCGGGCAGGGGGGAGATAGGCAGGCCAGGCTTCCGAAGTTGCGGACGCTTGAATGATGGGGCTGGTTGTCGAAGCAGGCTTGGCGGAAGTACCGGGTGATTTCGCCCAGGCAGGTTCCTCGTAGTTCGCAGTCTGAACGGAGCTCTCGCTCCCTCTGTCCTGCATCAACTCGAGCAGTTCCGGGTAGCGTCGCGGTTTCCCCTGCTCGGCGCAGACCATGGACGCCTGCGCTGCCAGGAGCGCGGTGGAGAACAAGATGGCGGCCATCCAGGGACGCATTGGAATTACCCTCGCAAACTGCGACGAATGATCGCGCAGCTTCTATGGCGAGGGGTCCCCCATGGTCAACAACATTCGCCAACGGGAGCGGCTGCAGGGGCATTCTCAAGCGAAAATTGCCGCCTTCACACGGAATTGAGCTGATGTTCCGGCAGAAAACGCCTCAGCTCGCCCCGCAGATAGGACTCGATATCGCGGGCCAGTTCGAACTGCGAGACCTTGTGTGCGATCTCTTCCGCATCCGCCAGCGACATGTTCCGGATCATTTCCTTGATCATCGGGATGGCCTGTGGAGTGACGCTGAACTGCCGCAGTCCCATGCCAATCAGCAACGGGACGAACTTCGGTTCCGAGCTCATCTGGCCGCAGATGGTGACGGGAATGCCGGCATGTTCCCCGGCTGCGAAGATCCTTCGCAACAGCATGAGGATCGCTGGGTCAGCTGCGTTGTAGTACTTGGAAACCGAAGGGTCGGACCGGTCCGCTGCCAGCGTGTATTGAATCAGGTCGTTCGTCCCGACCGAGAAGAAGTCCGACTCCCGGGCAAATTCTTCTGCCATCAGGGCAGCTGAGGGAACTTCTACCATCATTCCAACGGGCATGTCCCGACGGAAGGGGACCCCTTGTTCTTCGAGGTCTTCCCAGACGTCCCGATACACCATCTTCGCCTGACGGAATTCCGCCAGCGACGAGATGAGTGGAAACATCACACGGACATCCCCTTCATTCGCTGCTCGGAGGATGGCTCGCAGCTGGGTTTTGAACAGGTTCTGGTACTCGAGGCTGACGCGGATGCTGCGGAGCCCGAGTTCCGGATTCGTGATATCGCGGAAGACGTGCTTCATCACACCGGGGATCTTGTCGGCTCCCAGGTCGAGTGTGCGGATGACGACAGGCTGATCAGGGAAGCTCCGGATGACGTTCAGGTAGGCCTGATAATGATCCTCTTCCGAGCGTTCCTTGCTGGTCCCCATGTAGAGGAACTCGGTGCGGTAAAGTCCGATGCCGTCCGCTCCGCGCAGTCGGCAGTGTTCGGCTTCTTCAGGGAATTCGATGTTTCCGCAGACCAGGATCCGCGTGCCGTCCCGGGTTTCAGCCGGTCCTTCGACGCGAGCCTGCAGATGTTCGGTTTTGGTTCGGCTGCGAGCCTGCTTCGCCTTGTACTGGGCAAGGGTCGCTTCGTCGGGGCCGACGATGACGCGGCCTTCTTCGCCATCGACAATCACCAGCTCTCCACCGGACACGTCGGTCAGGAAGTCCCCGACGCCGACGATCGCAGGGATTTCCAGCGCCCCTGCGAGAATCGCTGTGTGACTGGTGCTGCCTCCCACTTCAGTGACGAAGGCCTGCACAAAGTTTCTGTTGAGGTTGGCGGTCTCACTCGGAGTGAGGTTGTGAGCGAGCACCACCACCGGCGCGGTGACGTGCGTTAACTCTTCGCGTTCTTCCCCCAGCAGGTGCCGCAGCAGACTTCGCTCCAGGTCAAAGATGTCCGCAGCCCGTTCGGCGAGGTATTGATTGCCGAGGTTTTGAAGCTCTTTGGCCGAGCGGCGCAGCACCTGTGTTGAGGCGAATTCCGGCGACTGATGCTGATCGCGGATGCGTTCTTCAATTTCTGCGATCAGTTTGGGATCGCGCATAAATTGAAGGTGAGCAGCGAAGATTGCGGCGTATTGTTTGCCCAAATGTTGGGCAGCCAGCGCTTCGTTTGCTGAGATTTCGCTCGCGACTTTGTCGAGCGCAGCGTGAAGGCGACCGATCTCAGACTCGGCTGCTGCGACGCTGACATAATTCTGCGGGACTCGAAAGTCTTCGACCCCCAGCACGAATGCGGGACCGATGGCAATGCCCGGTGAAACCGCAATCCCATGCTTGATGAACATCTATTCTCCTGATAGGCCCGTGCGTATTGTGCGCAGGAACGGCATCTCGTTTCAACACAAGGCCTTCCGGATCGTTTACCGGGTTAAGATGGGGGGCGGCGCTCCAGAAAACCAGCACCTGCGGAAGGTGATGGGGAGGGCGATTCGAAGGGGATTGACTGAGCAAACGCTGAGAAAGGACGGGAGGCAGACCGCTTCTGAGGTGCGAATTCACAGGAGTTTGCCACCGAAGGCCGCTGTTGGCCGATCTCCCGGCCGACAGCGGAGTGACAGTCCTGTCACTCTTTGGGTTCGGTCGTCTGGGAGAGAAATTGTTCGAGTGAGTCCAGAACAGACTCCGCTCCGTCTCCCTCTCCTTCGAGGATCAACTCCGAACCGGGCACCGCCACGAGCTGGATCAGATCAAACATCGAACTGGCGTCCGCACAGCGTTCGCCGCACCGGATGCGGATCTGTCCCTGAAACTGACCGACCAGCGCAACAACCCGCGAGCAGGCTCTGATATGGAGCCCCTGCGCAAGCTGCAACTTGACGGGTCGGCTGATCAACGAATAACCACTTGGGGGAGCGAGTGTAGGCATGAGGTTCCTTTTTAGTCGGCGCAAGAGCGAATTCTGCGCCAAACCAGCCGGGACCCTCTCTGGAAAAACGGATGCGGAACGCTTAGATGTGACTTTCGTCAGCTTCCTGGAGCAGGTCCCAGACTGCCTGAGTCGTGGTGGCCTGTCGGATGAAGCTGCAGAAGTCGTCGTTTTTGAGGTGTCTTGTAATTGTTTCCAGACCTCGCAGGTGATCGCCGGGGCGATCGGGAGGGGAGATCAGCAGAAACAGAATGTAGACGCTTTCACCGTCGAGGCTCTCGAAGTCGAGCCCTTCATGGCAGATCGCCACTGTAGAGATAATGGCGTCTGCGGACGGGTGTTTTGTGTGCGGAACTGCCACGCCACGACCAATTCCGGTCGAGCCCAGCTCTTCTCGCTTCAGGATTGCCGAGATGATCGCTTCTTCATCGGCGGGGCGGATCTTTCCACAGTTTTTCAGGCTGCCCACCATCTGCCGGATGGCGGATTGTTTCGAGTCCGCCTGCAGCTGGGGAAGAATGGCGTCTTTGACTACGAACTCCGTGAGCCGCATGCGAGAGATCCTTTTTCATGTTCATCAGGTTCAATCGCCCAGAAATTCACAGCGAAAAAACCGCAAAATAAATTAGCGAACTGAAGTCGACAGCTGCGGACAGCTATGACAATTTTTTCATGTTCCGGCGAGCGCGTGGCCAGATTCTTTTTCGGGAGGCAAACTTTCAGACAAAAATCTCACAGGGTCTGTAAGCTTTTCAATGTCCGAAGGTTCAGTTTTCTTCTGTTTCCAACCCGTCTCCGACCACCTCGTTGAGCGGTTTGTCCCGACGGTGGTCCTGAACTTTCTCTTTGTATTTTTTGATCTGCTGTTCCATTTTGGTCAGCGTGAGATCGAAACAGGCGTTCACTTCGCTGGCGGCCCCTTCCAGTGATGTCACGAAATCGTGCTTGTGCTCCGCGTCGACGAGGATTTCCACGGTCACTCTGTCGGATTCGTACGAGAAAGTCACGCGAATGGAGGTCACTCGCTCGAAATACGTCAGCAGCTTCTGCGATTTTCGTGTGACGTATTCCTGAAAATCCGGCCCGATCGAACCGTGACGACACGTGATTTCAACCTGCACTCGTACTCTCCTGCTGAGCGACTCGACATGGAAAATCCGCTTCACAGGGCTCAAAAGCAGGAAGCGAATCCCCAAGGGATCGTCGATTCTACTGTTCGCGCTACCTACGTCAATTCCGCACGTCTGTTTCTTAAGCTGAATCAACATACAGCGATAGGTACAAAACGAATTATCCGTTCAAGGCCTGACGGTAGACATCAGACCCGGCTTTGAGGGCAGCGTCGATCTGGCTGGGGTCTTTTCCGCCAGCCTCGGCCATGTCCGGACGTCCGCCGCCTCCACCCCCCACGAGCTTGACCGCCTCCCGCACGCAATCCCCCGCCTTGATCCCTTTTTTGATCAGATCGGGAGTGACCGCTGCCAGCAGGGCGACCTTGCCATCAATGACCGTCGCCAGCAGGACCGCCACCGAACCCCCTTCTTTGCGAAGGTCGTCCGCATACAGCTTCAGGGTCTCACGGTCGACACCGTCAATGCGACAGCTGACGATCTTTGTCCCCTGAACCACTTCAGCTTCACTCAGCAGGCCCAGCACGGAGTCGGCGACCGACGCCTTGGTGAACTGGGCCAGCTGCTGACGTGCCGCCTGCAGTTCCGCCTGGATCTGTTCGACCCGCCGGGGAAGTTCCTGCAGCTGCGGCACCTTCAATGAAGTCGCCACCTGCTTGAGCAGGTTTTCCGTTTCGCGAACGTGCTCCAGCGACTTATGTCCGGTGTAAGCGACGACGCGGCGAACCCCTTTGGCCACTCCTTCTTCCGAGATGATCCGGCACAGGCCGACCTGCCCGGTGTTGGAAAGGTGAGTTCCCCCGCACAGTTCGATGCTGAAATCGCCCATCGTCACCATCCGGACCTGATCCGGATACTTCTCGCCGAAGAGCATCATCGCTCCGCGGTCGCGAGCGGTCTGCTGGTCGGTCACCACCGTGGTGACTGCGGCTCCTTCTGCGATCCGGGCGTTGATCTCGTCTTCGACCTGCGAAATTTCTGCCTGGGTCATCGGACCCTTATGAGAGAAGTCGAACCGCAGGAAGTCATTGTCGACCAGAGAACCGCGTTGCTGGGCGTTGGGTCCCAGCACCATTCGCAGGGCATGGTGGAGCAGGTGAGTTGCCGAGTGTGCGCGTCGGATCCCGGCACGTCGATCGGCTTTCACTTCCGCTTCGACTTCGTCCCCGACCTTCAGGACGCCGCCTGTCAGGTGTCCGATGTGGAGCACCAGATCGCCATCACGCTGGGTGTCGATGACGTTGAAGATGGCCCCTTTGGAGTTCTTTAGAATACCGGTGTCGCCCACCTGGCCACCGGTCTCCCCGTAGAAGGGGGTGCGATCCAGAACGACGGCAATGGGATCGGCTCGTCCGGCGTCTTCCACGCTGTCGATGAGCTGCTTCTCGGCGATGATTCCGATCACTTTCCCCATGCCGGACGTGTTCTCGTATCCGAGGAAAGTCGTTGCTCCTGACGAATTGCGAATGGCGTCCAGCGGGCCGGCAGCCATGACGGCATCGGAGAAGGAGCCGCGTCCGCTGGTTTCGCGATGCTGATCGAGTAGCTCCTGGAACTTCTTCGTGTCGACAGCCAGGTTGTGCCGGGCGGCCATCGCCTCGGTCATTTCGATCAGGAAGCCTTCCTGAGTATGAAGTTCAAAGGCCTCTTCGCCGGTGACCGCTTTCGCCGATCCGGACTTGCAGCGTTCGACAATCCGGTCGAACCGGGCGAGTCCTCGTTCAATGATCCCCAGGAACTGTTGTTCTTCTTCCCGGATGGTGTCTGCTGCGGCGACGACGGACTGCACGACGTCAGGATACGGATGCTTCATGGCATCCACGACAGCAGGAACCAGCTGATACAGAAACGCATCCTGCTTGCCGATCAGATAGCCTTCGAGCAAGGCACGTCGCAGCAGAAGGCGGACAATGTATCCCTGCTTCTCGTTGCTGGGGCCAACCCCTTCATGCACGCACATCGTCACGGCGCGAATGTGGTCGGCGATTCTTCTCAGCGCGCGGCCATGTTCAGCTTTGAAGTCGTATTTGACTCCGACTGCTTCTCCCGCCGCCACGCACAGCGGGCGAATCGTGTCGATCTCGAAGTTGCTTTCGACACCCTGAAGCGTCGAAGCACATCGTTCCAGCCCCATCCCGGTGTCGATGTTTTGTTTGGGGAGCGGCTGGAGATTGTTGGGGGGATTCCCGACGCGGTTGAACTGGGTGAAGACGAGATTCCAGATCTCAACTTCTTTGCCGCCGCTGGGGGGGTGGTAATAGATCTCGCTGCAGGGGCCGCAGACGCCATCGGGGCCGAGGCTGGGCGAGTTGGCGGGCCAGAAGTTTTCCCCTTCATCCTCCCGCTTGATGCGGTTGGGGGGGAGGCCGATTTCCTTTTCCCAGATATTGAACGCTTCATCGTCATCCAGATAGACGGTGACGGTCAGCCGATTCGGGTCCAGGCCGAGCCATTTCTTGGTCGTCAGGAATTCCCAGGCCCAGTGGATCGCTTCCTTCTTGAAGTAATCCCCGAACGAGAAGTTCCCGAGCATCTCGAAGAACGTATGGTGATACGCGGTGACGCCGACATTGCCGATGTCCCCGGTTCGCAGGCATTTCTGGCAGGTCGTGGCTTTTGTGAAGTCCAGCGGCCCGATTCCCAGGAACTGGTTCTTGAACTGATTCATCCCCGCCGGTGTGAACAGCACGGACTTATCCCCGCGCGGGACGAGCACGTCGCTGGGGCGGCGGACGCAGCCCTTGGAGACGAAGAAGTCGAGATACTTTTCGCGAAGCTCATCTGTTTTCATAGGAATCTGAATCTACAGTGTTGTGCGCAGTCCCCGGGGACGCAGCATCCTGAATTTTGTTGTTCTCTTCGTAAAGTGCCAGCGACTCGTGCTTCGCCAAGACTCTAATTCGAGGTGCCACGGCTCTGTGAGCCGTGCGAGTGGAACGTCCGTTTGCTGATGCAGTCTTCAGGCAACTCTTGCCGTTACACCGTTCGGCACTGCTCAGAGAGCAGTGGCACACAACCTCAATTTCAATCTTTGCTTGAACACTGAATCAGTTACTTCACTTCGACTATCACTTCTCGACCATCGGAGAGGGTGATCGGCACTCTCTCCGGCCAATATTTCAATGCATCCTGAAACTCAGATGGTGTTTCTACTGGCTGCTCGCCTACCTTCGCAACGATCTCGCCCGCTTTCAGTCCGGCAATCGCTGCGGGAGTTGCCGGCCGCACCTCCCGGATGAGCACCCCTCGTGGCAGTTCGAGGGGACTCTCTGTTCCCGCGGTCTGAGGATGCGGCGCGGGAAAATCGATCCGCATTCCTCTCCAGTCGCGATCCGGATTGGCAGTCGCAAGTCCTTTGAAGCCCATGGGAACAGGCCATTTTCCGAGTCGGACTTTCAGGTTCTCCCGTGTTTTTGTTCCGGGGTGATCAACCTGCAGGTCGACCACCGATCCGGGGGCGAAGGCGGAGATAGCGAAGACCGCTTCGCCCGCAGTGGCCACCTCTTTTCCGTTCACCTGAAGGATCAGATCATTCTTCTTGAGTCCGGCGCGCTCCGCTGGAGAACCTGTTATGACATCCGTGACGACCACTGTGCTGTGGCGGTTCTTCTGACCTGTGAGATCGGCAGATTCTGCCCCCGCAGACTTCGTCTCCAGCTGGACATGCAGGTCGCCATACTCGATCTCTTTCCCCTCCAGCAGCTGGGAAATCGTGTTGCGAATTTCGGGAGTGCAGGGAATGGCAGCCAGTCCCGTTCGAGGTGTTCGCCGCGCCGGACCGGAAGCGGACCCGATCCCAAGGAGCTGGCCTTTCAAGTTCACGATCGCACTTCCGCTCGCGGCGGCGCTTGAGCGAGCATCAATCTGCATCCAGGGATGGAGCGACGAGATCGCCCCAGTTGAAGCTGGAACTGCTGAGCCACCGCTGTTGGTGAGATTGCTGATGATCCCCAGGGAGACACTTCCGCTCCCGGTGCGGACAACTTCCCAGGGATCGCCGAACACCAGAGCCAGCATTCCTTTTTCAAAGTGATCATCTGCCGGGAGTGGGATCGGTTGAATGGAACGTCGCGTCGCGTCGCTGGGTAGATCCACACGCAGCACCGCCAGTCCGCTGCGAGGGTCGAGAGCGTGGATCGACGCGGAGAATGTCCGGGAAGAATGCAGCCGGACCGCAATTTTCACATCGGGTTGAACGACTCCGTGACGTATCGCGAGATCCAATAATTCTGCCGTGGTCAGAATCAATGCGGATTGCGTTTCGGAATCGACCTGCAACATGACCCCGCTTCCGAGTCGGGCAGGGAGCGGAGCCGTAGGATTTCCTTGCGAGACCCCTTCAAAGAGATCGAGCTCGGGGGGAAATGGGAATTCATCGGTCGACAGAAACAGGCCGATCGCTGCGATTCCCGGCTCGACGGCACGTGTGACGCGGATGAGCGCTTTCTGGAGTTCGACGACTCCATCCGGCTCCGCGATTCCCTGTGCGCAGCAGATCGATCCGAAACCACAGCTGACTGTGAGTGCCGTCAGCAGGAGGACCACAATCGTTGTGATCGCGGGACGATTCAGGCAAGTCGGGGCGGTTTGCATAGGAGGCTGTCGCGCTGGGTGGTTTTGCATCAACAGTCACCTCTGCGATACACTCCCGGTTCAGAGGAGAGTTTACCGCATCAAAAACCGATGTTCCATCACTGGTGGTTCATCCAGGAGCTGCAGCATGTCCCCACTGAATTCCCGCCGTGATTTCCTCAAGGTTTCCACGTTTGCAGCAGCCGGGGCGGTGATGCCGTACTGGTACCAGACGAAACGCTCTCTGGCAGAGATTGCCGCCCGCAGTCCGAACGAGCGCGTGACCATTGGCTGCATCGGGACCGGGGACCGCTGGCGGCAGGATCCGTATTCGAACATGAAGAACTATGGCGATGTCGTCGCGCTGTGCGATGTCGACCAGAAGCACCTGAACTCGGCTCGCGGCAAAGTGGAGGAGGATCAGCGGAATTCCGGAAAGGTCCCGCAGATCGAACTGGCGGAAGATTACCGGAAGATTCTCGACCGGAAAGAGATCGACACCATCGTGATTGTCACTCCGGACCACTGGCACTCCAAGATCGCCATTGAAGCGATGCAGGCTGGGAAGGACGTCTACTGCGAAAAACCGCTGACCCTGACGATTCATGAAGGGAAGCAGATCATCAAGGTCCTCGAGGAGACCAAGGCGGTCTTTCAAGTGGGGACCCAGCAGCGGACCGAAATGGGCAAGCGTTTCCTGCAGGCCATTGCCCTGATCCGGGATGGTCGCATCGGGGACATTAAGAAGGTGACATGTGACATCGGTGGGTCCAGCGACAGCGGTCCGATTCCTGTGGCAGCTGTCCCGGACGGTTTGAACTGGGAGATGTGGCTGGGGCAGGCTCCGCTGGTCGACTTCCGCTTCAAGGAAACCGGCAGCACGTACGGGGCCAGCCGTTGCCACTACGAGTTCCGGTGGTGGTACGAATATTCCGGCGGGAAAATGACGGACTGGGGCGCCCATCACGTCGATATCGCCCAATGGGCCATCGAGCAGAACGGCCCCGGCCAGGGACCGGTAAGCGTGGAACCAGTCTCCTCGAAGCATCCCGTTCCCTTCGAAAACGGCATGCCGACGCTCGACGACCGTTACAACGCTGCCACGAACTTCGACGTGAAGGTGATGTTCGGAAACGGCGTGGAAATGCACATTGTCAGCGAGTCACCGGACAACAACGGGATTCTGTTCGAAGGAACGAAAGGGCGCTTCCATGTGTCGCGGGGCGGCATGAAGGGGGCCCCTGTGGAGGAGCTCAATACGAATCCGCTGCCGGAGGGGGCTCTGGAGAAGGTCTATGGCGGGCCAATTCCTTCCAATCATCAGGAAAACTTCGTCAATTGCATCAAGACTCGCGAACGGCCAATCTCCGATGTCTGGTCTCATCATAAGGCGATGACCACCTGTCATCTGGCCAACATCGCCATCCGCCTGAACGAGAATCTCGCCTGGGATGCGAAGAAGGAAGAGGTCACCAACAATCCACTGGCCCAGTCAATGCAGCGGCGGGAACAGCGGAAAGGCTACGAAATCAACGTCGAGGTCTGAGAATCATCCTGAGACTCGGTGGATTTTCGGCAAGAGGCCCGTTCCATGACCGGGCCTCTTCTTGTCCTTTGGTCTCTCATTCTCAACTGGCAGGTGGGGCAGACATTTTGTCGGCCCGGATTGGAACCATCGAAATCATTGCGAACAGGCAGAAATGCCTGTTCCACCTGTCAGGATGGCGCTGAACCTTTGTTTTTCGTATGCCCCGATATGTCATCCTCACCCACGACTGGCCGTTCCTGCATTGGGATCTGATGCTGGAGACGGGGGAGACGCTGCGCAGCTGGCGGCTTCTGTCACCCCCCATTTCCGGCGGCCGGGTGGAAGCGGAATCGATCCCGGATCATCGGGCGGACTATCTTGACTATGAAGGCCCGGTTTCTGGCGGTCGCGGGGCCGTAAGTCGTTGGGATGAAGGGGAATGCGAAATTGTAGTCGACGCGTCCGCGCGCTTGACGATTCGACTCTCCGGCCGAAAAATTCAGGGAGCCCTCAGGGAATGCAGGGAGGGGGACAAAATGTGGTTCGACGTTCTCCCGCCTGGCGAAGGTTTTTGATTCTGGTTCGGCTGCAAGGGCTGTGAGGGTAATGCTTTAGGGGGTCGTTGTTCGGTTTTGGTTGTGTTCCGGTCGGAGCGGGAGTCATTCCGGAAACTGGTGAATTGAACAATGTCTCCCGATTTCGGACGAACTGTTTGAAGAGAGTTGCGGTATTCTAGAAGTCTGGATCGCCTGTGAAGCGGAAGTTCCCGTCTGACAGGCTTTTGAGGAACAGATGAATGTTCGGAGCGAGTAACCGGATGGCGAAGCGACGCGAATCGAAGTGGACACTCACGGGTTGCCTGACCTTGGCGGGGTTAGTTCTGACCGCTGCCCCGGTGTGGGCTGCCGGTCCGCCGAAGGTGGAAGACTTCAGTACCGGAATCTCGGACCGCGTCGTTGTTGTCGTGGATAACCTGATCACTCAGGGATGGGTTGATAACGAAGCGACTCCCAGCTCGATCGCGGATGACGCGGAATGGATTCGCCGTGTCTATCTGGACATCGTTGGCCACATTCCCCCCGCCGATCAGGTCGAAGCGTTTCTTGCCAACACCGCACCCGATAAGCGGGCGAAGCTGATCGATGAACTGCTCGAGCATCCGGATTACGTCCGGAATTTCACGGAGATCTGGACCAACATTCTGATCGGGCGAAACACTCCCGACCGCACCAGCCGGGTCGGAATGCGGAAGTTCCTGCGCGAGGCGTTTGCTCGAAACCGCCCCTGGAACGACGTCGTTTACGACCTTGTGACCGCTGAAGGGCACTTCGAAGAAAACGGGGCTGTGAATTTCATTCTCGCGCAGCTGGAAGGAAATCCCGGGAGCGAAGAGTATCACGTCGAAGCGACGGCCAACCTGACCCGCATCTTCCTCGGGCAGCAGGTGCAGTGCACGCAGTGTCATAATCACCCGTTCAATGAATGGAAGCAGAATCAGTTCTGGGAGTTCAACAGCTTCCTCCGTCAGACTCGCCGGATCGACCACGAGAAGTACAACCCCAAAACCGGGGACATGGACGACGACTATTCGGAACTCGCGTATCGGGACTTTGGCGGGCCGGTCTATTTCGAAAATCGTGCCGGCCTGATGCAGGTGGCGTATCCCACGTATCGCGGGACGGAAGTCGATCACAATGCCCCTGACCGTCGCCAGGAACTCGGACGGCTGATGTGCAAGGAAGATTCCTCGCATCAGGTGGCCCGGGCGATGGTCAACCGGATGTGGGGGCACTACATGGGATACGGGTTCACGCGGCCTGTGGACGACATGGGACCGCATAATCCCGAGAGCCATCCTGAAGTGGTCGACAAACTGACCGAGGAATTTGTTGCCCGCAACTACGACCTGAAGCAGCTGTCCCGCTGGATCTGCAATACCAAGGCTTACAACCTCACCAGCCAGTTCAATCCCAAGAATGAATTCGACAATCCTTCTGCCGGGGAAGTGCCGCTCTTCAGTCACATGTACGTGAAGACCATGCAGGCCGAACAGCTATACGATTCCTTACTGATCGCCACCAACGCCGATCGGGCCGGGGGAAGCGGATTCGAAGCTGCTGAAGAGCAGCGGGAACGATGGCTGGGCGAATTTCTGCGGATCTTCGGCGGAAATGAAGATGACGAACCGACGTTGTTCAGCGGCAGCATTCCGCAGGCACTGCTGATGATGAACGGGCCGCTCGTGCAGAAGGCGATCAGTGCCGAGAAGGGAAGTTATGTCCATGCCGTCCTGTCCGACCCGCGGCATCGCAACGACGCCTCCCGGATGGAGGCCCTGTTCGTCGCATCGCTGGGCCGGTCTCCGACCCGCTCGGAAATCAGTCAGCTGCAGAAGATGATGAAAGCCCAGCGAGATCCGTTGACGGCCTATCAGGACCTGTACTGGGCGTTGCTCAACTCGAACGAATTTATCGTGAATCACTAGAGCATTTTGCTCTCCCGTCCGCAGGCGACTCAGGCGTTGTTACTCATGAATGTCCCTATGATCGCCTGCGGAATATCGACACCGATTCGAAATCATTCAATGCCTTGACCAATCACACCTAAGACATTCACAGAGATCTCCTTAAGGTTTCCAAGAAAGTGGCTCTCCAATGATCAATTCCTTCTCCAACAGCATGTCCCGCCGACACTTCCTGAGCCACATGGCCCTGGGGAGTGCCACCGCCATGGGAGCGACTCACTTCCTTTCGCACCTGCAGGCCAATGCCGCTGAGGTGAAAGGAAATCAGAAGGCGTGCATCCTGATCTGGCTGGGCGGGGGAGCTCCTACAATTGATATGTGGGACCTCAAGCCGAATTCCAAGAACGGCGGTGAGTTCAAGCCGGTCAGCACCAAGGGGGACCTGCAGATTTCCGAGCACCTGCCGGAGATTGCAAAGGTGATGGACAAACTCTCCGTGGTTCGGTCTATGAGCACCCGGGAAGCCGACCATATGCGCGGCACGTACTACATGCACAGCGCCTGGGTTCCTAATCCGACCGTGGTCCACCCGACATTCGGCTCGGTTGTCAGCTATGAACTGGGGACGAAGCGGAAAGAGCTGGAGATCCCGGCGTTCGTCTCCATCGGCGGCGGCAGCATGAGCCCCGGTTTTCTGGGGATGTCGCATGCTCCTTTCGTCGTTGACCGCCAGGGACGGATCCAGAACGCGAACATGGATACGATGGACGCCCAGCGTTTGAACAATCGCCTGTCGATGCTCGGTGCCATCGAGAGTAACTTCATCAAGTCCGGCCGGGGCGACGCTGGTCAGGCTCACAAGGAAGTCTACGAAAAGGCGGTCAACCTGATGACGTCGGCCCAGATGAAGGCCTTCGACATCAAGGATGAATCGCCCGAGACCAAGCAGCTGTACGGGAACCACGACTTTGGGAATTCCCTGTTGATGGCCCGTCGGCTGGTGGAAGTCGGAGTGCCGTTCATCGAAGTGCAGTTCCCGGGCGGCTGGGATCTTCACAACGACGTGTTTGACACCCTCAAGAACACGAACCTGCCTCGTCTGGATACGGGAATCGCCGGACTGACGCGTGACCTGGATCAGCGCGGCATGCTCAACGACGTCACGATCGTCTGCATGGGTGAGTTCGGACGAACGCCCCGTATCAACCAGAATGTCGGTCGGGATCACTGGGCCACCAGCTGGTCGTTGCTCGTCGGTGGAGGCGGACTCAAGGGGGGGCAGGCCATCGGTGCGACGGACGAAGACGGAATTCGCATTGTCAGCGAAAGCTATCTCCCGGGAGATGTCTGGGCGACCGTCGCCCATGCTCTGCGGATTCCGCTGAACACCGTGCATACGTCCAAGAATGGTCGTCCGATCGCCCTCGCTGGCGGCGGACAGCCGATCAAGGGGCTGATTTAGTATCGAAGGTTCAACACGCGATTTGATGCGTTCTCATCTGGCGGGTAGGTGGGCGTCAGCCTTCCGATTCCGGACTTTCGTCGGGAGACTCACCTCTCCTGCTCGCCGGAAATTTTTCATGGTGACTAATCTTGTGACTTCTGTTTTCCTCGCTCTCCCCGATGCAGCGTTAAAGCACTTCCGTGACGAATTCATCGGAACAACTTGCCAAGAAAATCCCGAGTGATGAGTTCGTTCAACTCTTCACCCGTGCTCAGCGGCCGTTGTATCTGTTCATTCTCGCCCAGACCGGGAACGTTCAAAGTGCGGAAGAGATCCTGCAGGAGACGAATCTCGTGATCTGGGCGAAGCTCGATCAGTTTCAACCGAATACGAGTTTCTCCGGCTGGACCCGGCAGATCGCCACTTACGAGATCCTCAAACACCGGCAGCGGTACCGACGCGACAAACTGAAATTCTCCGACGAATTCCTCACGGCAGTCGCTGGGGATTCGACACTGCAGTCGCCCGAACTGGAACGTCGTCGCGAAGCACTCGGGCAGTGCCTGGAGAAGCTCGAGCCGCGTGACCGGGAGTTGATTCAGCAGCGATATCAACCCGGAAATAACGGAAAAGAACTTGCCAGAAAACGGGGCCGTCCCATCAATTCCGTGTATCAGTCTCTGGGACGAATCCGGCGCACGCTGCTGGATTGCATTCATCGTCGACTGGCAGCCGAGTAAACAGTTTCATCTTCATCCGGCCCGGGAATCGGGCACCTCGAATTCATGAACATTTCCAGCAAACGTGAACTGCTCGAACTGACAGAGGCACTCTGCGAAGAGACCGCTTCCGCAGCCGACGTCGCACGGCTGGAACAACTCGTCCTCTCCTCACCCGAGCTTCGACAGCTGTATGTCGAAGCGATGTCGCTGCACGGGATGCTGCATTGGGATGCTGCCGGTTCCGGAGCGGAACTGGAGTCGGGATCCGCAATCACAGCTGCCGTCAAAGTGCCGAAGGAGTTTGTGTCGGGCCGACGAGAAGGGGCGCGCACTCCGCGTCGTTTTCGTCGACTCCGCGAGATCGCGGCGGGTCTGGCAGTGCTGGTGCTTCTGAAAGTGGGCTTTGCCCTGTTCGATTCACAGAAGCCGGAAGTCGCGCAGGGGCCGGTCGCTCCTCAGGCTCCCGAGATTGTTCAAGAGAATGCCGGCACGCCGGAAGATGTTCGATCCGTCCCGGATGTGCGTTTGTCGGTGAAGTCGGCTCCGGTCATGAAACCGGAAGACGCCAGCTCCCCGGTCGAAGAGTCCGTGACAGCCACGAACCCGGCAGCTCGATTGTCGGAATACAAGTTGACCAGCGATGCAGAAATGGTCAGCCGGATCAACGAACGTCTGCTCGCGAAATGGGAAGAGGCCCGCGTTGTCCCCGCCCCGGTGTCGGATGATGCGGAATGGGTCCGCCGAGCCTATCTGGATCTGGCAGGCCGTATCCCCACCGGAGCGGAAGCTGAAGCTTTCTTTCAGAATTCCGATCGCTCCAAACGTCAGGATCTGGTCGATTCCCTTCTGAACAGTCGGGAGTTCGCAAGGAATCTGGCGACCGTCTGGACGAATCTGCTGGTTGGCCGTTCCCCGGAAATGAAGATCGACCGTGACCGGCTGCTCGGCTGGCTCGAAGACGAATTTGCTTCGGATCGCCCGTGGCGCGAGACGGTGACCGATCTGGTCGCAGCCCGCGGAACCTCGCAGGAGAGTGGACCTGCCAACTTCCTGCTCGCCCATCTGAATAATGAAGCTGTCCCCGCGACCGCGATCACCTCCCGCATTTTCCTCTGCGAACAGCTGCAGTGCACGCAATGCCATCAGCATCCGCTGGTGAAGAGCTGGGGACAGGAACGTTTCTGGGAACTGAATGCTTTCTTTCAGCAGGCACGCATTCGCGACACCCGTGTCGTCGACGCTGCTTCCGGGAAGAAGCGTGACGTTCCCGAACTGGTTGATGCAGAAGAATTCGGACCGACCTATTACGAGACCCTGCGCGGGGTGATGCGAGTCGCGTACCCGAAGTTTGCCGGCGTTGAAATCTCGACGGAAGCAGAGAACCCGCAGTTGCCGTTACGTGAACAGCTGGCCGGATTGCTCTTCGCCGATGCCCATCCACAGCCGGCACGCGCCTTTGTGAATCGCACCTGGGCGTTTCTGATGGGGCAGGGGTTCACCACCCCGGTCGACGACATGGGGCCGCACACTCCCGTCAGCCATCCTGAACTGCTGGAAGATCTGACAGCGGCCTTCGTGCAGAGCGGCTACGATGTCGATCGACTGGTTCGGTGGATCTGTCTTTCGGACGCCTATCAACTGGCAAGTCGGGCTGACTCATCGCAGGGTGTTCCTGGTGAGGAGTCTGGCGAGTTACCGCTGTTTTCGCAGATGGCAATCAAACCGCTCTCGGCGGAACAGCTTTTCGATTCGTTGCGAATTGCCTCAGGAGTTTCACCGCAGGTGTTGATGAGCAGGTCGACGCAACAGCAGCGTGAGACTTGGCTGCGGCAGTTCTACGCGGCTGTCGATACCGAAGAGAACGGGGAGTCGAGTACATTTGACGGCTCTCTTCCGCGGGCACTGATGATGATGAACGGCGATCTCGTGCAGCAGGCGACGAGCCCGCGCGAGAGCCGGATTCTGGAGGAAATCACCACTCCACATGGCATCTCTGAAGCGGACCGAATCCGCCAGCTCTCGCTCGCAGCTCTCTCCCGGTACCCTACGAATGATGAACTGACCCAGCTGCGAGACTTGCTGCGTCGCACGATCCGCCAGCGGGTGAGCGAAGAAAATCTCTCCCCCCAACTGGCGCTGGCAGAAGGGCTCAAGGACGTCTACTGGGCCTATCTCAATTCGAGCGAGTTCGTGGTCAACCACTGACTTTCTGATGACATCGACGTTGCGATGCTCCTGCTGGTAGAGTGGTCGAGAATCGGCAAATGAAACGATATGCGTTTCAGAAAACTTCCGAGTACCTGCGCTGCTCGAGCAGCAGCTGCGATACCTAGCATGACACGCCGCGAGAGCCATTCCGACATCGATTCCTGCGCGGGACGCAGTGTCGCGACTGTATTGACATACGGTGTCCTCTTTTTGAGAGGAAGCGGCATCGGGTGGGTGTTTTGCTGTGTGCTGATGATTGGCGTCGAAGTTTTGATGGCTCTCTCGTCTCGTCCTCAGATTGGCAATCCTTTGGCAGGGCTCGAACGTGTGATGTGGCAAGTGTTGGTGGGACTGCCCATCGGAATGACGCTGGCGGGGGTGATTGAATGCCTGCAGCCTCAGCGAAGAATCAAAGACTGGAGTCAGCTGCTGAAAGTGGTTCTTCCTTTGATTGGAGTGATAAGCTGGTGCTTCTGGGGGATCATTGTGATGAATGTCGTGTTAGAAAATCTCTTTGCAAGATCCGTTTGAATGGCGATACAGCGAGTCTGATAAGATTGTGCCGCTGCCTCGATTCGATGCTGAAGTGGCACTCTAGCGCTGGCGAAAATTCTCCGCCCCGAGTGGTTCCCATCTCTCCCGCTGCGGACTACAATCGATCGAATTGAGACTGAGTGTCAACTTGTGGTGCCGCGTGTCCGAAATCGTGCCTGTCGAAGCTCTCCGGGAAAATCAATGCGGGCGAGTTGTCGAGATCGTCGGGCCGACGGACTGGCAGCATCGCCTGGAAGAACTCGGTCTACGTGAAGGAAAATCGGTCCGACTCATCAAACAGGGGGAACCCTGTATCCTCGCCATTCAAGACCAACGACTCAGCCTCCGCTGTGAACCGGGAACTATGGTTTTGGTGGAGGTTAGTGGATAGGAGTTAGGAAATAGGAATTAGGAAAATACCTATCTACTAACTCCTACCCACTACCCACTAACCCAAACAGAACGCACGATATGCCCACATTGGCTGATCTGAAGACCATAGGAGCTTCCGCGACGATTGAAGAAATCGAAGGAGAGGACGGGATCGCGATGCGGCTGATGGAAATGGGACTGACCGATGGGGAAGAGATTTCCGTCATCGGCTTCGCTCCGCTGGGAGACCCGATCGAATTTTCCATCCGCGGCTACCGGATCTCACTCCGCAGCACCGAAGCCCGCCGAGTCCGGATCACCGAAGTCAATCGATAGAATCTTCGCGAGAAGCAGTTTACCACGGAGTTTACCACGGAGACACGGTGCCACGGAGGAATCAAGTCGGTGCCAGGAGCTGACAATCCATCTGCGGATGATTCCCCCAACTGGTCATTTAAAAGCCGCCCATTCATGAATTGTCGTTTCAGCTGAAATTTCTTCTCCGTGTCTCTGTGCCTCCGTGGTGAATGATCCCGGATGGCACGAGCAGGGTCCTCATTCAATTCTGCCAGTCATCCCCTCCGCATGTCCGCATCTGCTCCTTCCTCTGTTGCTGAAACTTCCGCTGTGCTCACAGTGGCCCTGATCGGAAATCCGAATACCGGGAAGAGCACGCTCTTTAACGCCCTCACCGGCGGCAAGGCGAGGATCGGAAACTTCCCCGGTGTGACGGTCGAAAAGAAAGTCGGTCGCTTCGAGCACGCTGGCCGGCAGGTGCGGCTGGTTGACCTTCCCGGGACCTACAGCCTGTCACCCCGTTCTGCGGACGAGATGGTTTCCGTGGATGTCCTGCTGGGACGGCAGAAAGAAATCGGCCGGCCGGATGCTGTCGTCTGCATCACGGATGCCTCGAATCTGGAGCGGAATCTCTATCTCTTCAGTCAGATCCGCGACCTGCAGATTCCGGTCCTGCTGGTGCTGAACATGTGGGACGTCGCCCAGCAGTCGGGAGTGAAGATCGATGTGCAGCAGCTGCGGGAGCGGCTGGGGGTGAACATCATCACCACGTCCGCACATCGCCGTGAAGGGATCGATGCACTGCGTGCTGCCGTTGTGGAGACCGCCACTCATCAGGCGAACGTCGTGCGGCTCTTCCCTGCCGACTTTTACGCGGAAGTCGAAAAGCTCGGCGATTGGCTCAAGCAACACGGCGTCGAAGAGACTCCGGAATTCCTCCGGGAACGCGTGCTGCTGGATGTCCATGGCGAAGCGGAACATCGTGCAGCCATGCGTTTGGGAGATGGTTTTCCGGAGATGCTGGCGGCAGCCCGAACGCGACTGGCACAAGCCGGCTGCAAGGTGCCGCTGGTGGAGACGAAGGTTCGTTACGACTGGATCCGTCGACAGCTCAGTGGTGTCGTGGAACGGACGCAATCGGCAGCTGCCGAGACTGCCAGCGATCGCATTGATCGCTGGCTGACGCATCGCTTCACAGGCCTGCTGATTTTCATCGCACTGATGTTCGTCATCTTTCAGTCGATCTATACCTGGGCTGGTCCCGCCATGGATCTGGTGGAAGCGGGGCAGGGGGCGATTTCAGACTGGATCATGAGCATTCTTCCGCCGGGGACGTTGCGAAGCCTGCTGGTCGATGGCATCGTCGCGGGGGTGGGATCGGTCATCATCTTCCTGCCGCAGATCGTATTGCTCTTTACGTTCGTCGCGATTCTCGAAGACTGCGGATACATGGCCCGCGCTGCGTTTCTGATGGATAAGCTGATGACGAAAGTCGGTCTCAGCGGGAAGTCATTTCTGCCGCTGATGTCGTCATTCGCGTGTGCGATTCCCGGTGTGATGGCGACGCGGGTGATTGAGAATCGCAAGGACCGCATGGTGACGATGCTCGTTGCACCGCTGATGAGCTGTTCGGCTCGCTTACCGGTCTATGTGCTGATGGTGGCGGCCTTCATTCCGGCAACGACGTGGGCAGGGGGATTGATCGGGCTGCAGGGGATGGTGCTGTTTCTGATGCAGGCGCTGGGGGCGCTCGTCGCGATTCCCGTGGCGTGGATCCTCAAGAAAACCTTCTTCAAAGGAGAGACGCCGCCGTTTGTGATGGAACTCCCCGCTTACAAGTGGCCCAGCGTGCGAATGGTCTTCGACCGCGTTTATGAACGCGCGAAGGCATTCGTGACCGAAGCAGGGACATTGATTTTCGCAGTCAGCATCCTGATCTGGGCGGCAGGATATTTCCCCGGAGACCACACCGAGCAACAGAAGGTGCAGGCGGAGATTGAACGGGTCTCAGCGACTCTCGCTGATGAGGAGTCGTCTCCAGAACTGGACGCATTGCACGAGCGGGAACAGGAGATCAGCAGCCAGCTTGTTCGCGACAGTTATCTGGGGCGATTCGGACGAGCGGTCGAGCCTGTCTTTCTTCCCCTGGGCTGGGACTGGCGGATCGGTGTGGGAGCGATTGCTTCTTTCCCGGCGAGAGAAGTGATCATCGCCACGATGGGAACGATCTTCAGCCTCGGGGGAGATGTCAGTGAAGATGACAGCACGCTGCAGGCGACGCTGCAATCCGCGACCTGGCCGAACGGCGAACCGCTCTTCACGATCCCGGTGGCGTTGTCGATCATGGTCTTCTTCGCACTTTGCGCACAGTGCGGGGCGACGCTCATGGTGATTCGCCGTGAGACCAACACCTGGCGCTGGCCCGCCTTCACCTTCGCCTACATGACCTTACTGGCATATGTCGCTGCCCTGGCGACGTACCAGATCGGGACTGCGGTGATGGGGGGGTGACGGGGAAAAGGGGACAGAGAAGAGGGGGCAGGGGGCAGGGAAAAGAAATTCACACTCAACACTTCACTCTTATCACTCAACTCTTTCATGGATTGGCAGACGCCTGTTTCTTTGTTGTTCGTTTTGCTGGCTGGCGGAATGGTGTTTCGCTGGCTCTGGCGGATGGTGCGCGGAGCGGGGGCTCGCTGTGGGGCCGGATGTGGAAGTTGTCCGTCGAACAAAACCAATATCAAGGACTTCCCGCTGGTGACGCTGCAGGGACTGCCCTCCGACAAGAAAGCTCGCGTGGATTTCAAGCAGCCCGGTTGAAAGTCCGGGACAGTGTTTCTCGCCATTCAGCAATGGTGTCGCCGTGACCCGTTCAGAAGGGCTGTGGAACGTTCTCCGAAGACCGACGTTCCTGCGAGGCAGGCCGGAGGAATTCCATGTTCTTGTTGAAGTATGCACTCTGGGTGGCGCGGCAGTAGTTGAGCAGTTCGTTGGCAGACTGCAGGATTCCCAGTTGATCGGTACCGGTCATGGCAGCCTGTTCCAGCTCCATCGCCTTGGCACTGATCTCTGGCGCTCCGCACTTGTTCGCAGTCCGGCAGAGATGCCCTGCAATCGCCTCGAGGGTCTCAATGTCCTGCTCGTCGACAGCTTCGGCCAGACGTTCCAGTTCCAGCCCGATCGCCAAAGCAGCTTCGATATCAACATCCATTCGCGGGGCGGATTCGCTTCCCTGGAGAAACAGAACTTCGGAAAACTGCGAAACGATTTCGGGATCGAACTGCGTCCCGGCACAGCGGCGCAGCTCCGCCAGTGCTTCTGCTGGAGACATGGCATTCCGGTACGTGCGTTCGGTTGTCATTGCGTCGTAGGCATCCGCGACCGCCAGAATGCGGGCCCCCAGCGGCAACGGATGACCGGTGCTTAGGCTCTCTCCGTAAGGGCGCGTGTAGTTCGCCACAATCTCTGTCAGTTCCGGTGTGGTGAAGGCGGTCCGGACAATTTCCACTCCGATCCGGTCATGCGCCTGCATCACCTTCCATTCTTCATCCGTCAGCGGAGTCGACTTCAGCAGCGTCGCGTCTGGAACACCAATCTTGCCGATGTCATGAAGCAATGCGGAAACTTCCAGGACATAACAGCCGGTCATGGACATCAGTCGTTGTCCCATGCTGACGCACAGGTCTGCAACCCGGCGGCTGTGGGAGGCTGTTGCGATATCGCGATACGCGAGGGCCGAGATCAAGGCTGTGACGGCCGGGTAGGGGATGCTGGTCGTGCAGTCCTTCAGTTCTGAAGGTGTAGGAACGATCGTTGTGTCTGGGTCTTCCGGAACCGGTTGGCAGACCTGATTGCGGCCCCGATGTTTCGCGCGGTTCAGGCATTGATCCACCAAGGCCAGGAGGCTCTGTGGAGAACCGGGGGCCTGTGACATGGCTGCCACTCCAATGCTGACGGTCAGAGTCACTGCCCCTTCTTTCAGCCTGCTGATCTGATGACGCAGCGTTTCCGCCAGCCGTGCTCCCTCATCCACTCCCGTGTGCGGCATGATGATCAGAAACTCTTCACCGCCGTACCTGCAGACAAGATCGATCTCACGCACGTTGCGAAGCAGGCACAGTCCCAGATCCCGCAGGATCTGATCGGCCACCTGATGGCCATGCTCTTCGTTGACCGCCTGAAAGCGGTCGATGTCCAACAGGATGCAGGCGAGGTCGCTGCCGTCCCGGCGGGCATCGTTCCAGAGTTTTTCCAGCACCTCCAGGCCATGTCGACGGTGATAGCACCCGGTCTGCGGGTCCCGGAGGATCAGTTGTTCCAGTTCTGCATTCTTCTGGCGGAGCTGCATGGACGACTCGCGTACCGTCTCCCGCAGACTGGCAAGTTCTGTCTGCTTCTTCTGCAGCTTGGTGACATCCTGCAGGCTGATCATTGCGGCTCTCGGGTGCCCCTCATTATCGAGGATCGGGCCGGAGTTCATGACGAAGCTGCGATGGGTCTCGCTGTTGAGGCCCAGGATCCGGCCGCATCGGCTGCGCCCTTCTTTGACCGCATCCAGCCAGGACATCTCCTGAGTCACATTCTCCCGCTCATCGGTATCGACCCATTTCCAGCTGAGGTCTTTGGCACGCTGTTCCAGGAGTTCCTCGCTTCGGTGTCCGCTCAACTCTTCAAAGGAGTGATTGACGAAAACGATCCGTCCCGCGTAATCGAGGATAACGATCCCTTCGCTGAGACCGTCGAGTGCTGAATGAAAGTTCCCGGGCACGACCGCAGAATGGCTTTCGACAGGAATCCCAAGAAAACGCCAGGCTGCCAGTCCGAGTCCGGCAGCCACAATGGTTGGAAAGAGTGCCTGTCCGACGGCAGCGTTCCAGTTGCCCGAAACAATTCTGCTCAGGAGCAAAGCGGCAGCGACGGCAGCAGCCATGCCTCCCAGAATGCGAATTGTTTTCAACAGCGTGTGCATGACCGATTCGATCGGAATAGACATAAAATCCGGGAAGATCGGCAAAGTGCGAACCGGGTCGCTGCACCGTCTTTCCCTGCTGTCTGTTCCTTAGCACAACGTCGTTTTTGCGTGACTGTTTTCTAACGGCAGCGTCAAGAAACTTGTGAGCGGTCGTGCTGTTTCCTGAATGATCGGGACAAGCGGAATGCGGTCCACTGGCGCCGACCGAAGCTGTTTCAAATCGAAACAGCAGGGAATTCTCGCAGCTGGTGAGAAAATTCACATTTTTTTGTACGACGCCAGCGGGGAGGGGTCCCTATCTGGAGTGGATTCATGCGTGATCGGCCGCGCTGATGGTCATGAATGTTTTGCCACACACTCCAAGTGTGTGGCCGGGCGCCGAGTATGAACTTCCGCGAACAGGGATCTGCATCATGCGATTAACGTTGCGAACCATTCTGGCCTATCTGGACGACGTCCTTGAACCGGCGCAGGCCCGGGAGATCGGCGAAAAGATCTCCGAAAGCAAAGAAGCGACGGACCTGGTTTCGCGCATTCAGGACGTCATGCGTCGTCGCCGGATCGGAGCCCCTGAGCTGGCAGGCCCCGGTTCCGGACCGGACCCCAATTTGGTCTCGGACTATCTGGAGAATCTGCTTCCGCCCAATGAAGTCGTGGAACTGGAACGGCTGTGTCAGGCTTCTGATGTTCATCTCGCGGAGGTCGCTGCCTGTCATAAAATTCTGAGCATGGTCGTCGGTCAGCCAATCGACGTTTCGGACGAAATGCGTGAGCGGATGTATTTGCTCGGGGGATCGAAATCCCCGGTGGAAACGCCCTCTTCCGGTTCCGTTCCCGCGATGGCCGAAGGGATGGCCGGAGTAGAGACCGAAACGGAATCGGGACTGCCGGAATACCTGACCCGCCGTTCGTTCTTTCAGCAGTATGGCGGGGTTTCACTCGTCGTACTGGGAGCCATCTTCTGGGTGGCCTTCGTCTGGACAGACAGTTCTCTGTGGTCCCGGCAGCCACTGAATGAAGCACTTTCCCGACCGGCCGTGGCGGAGGCCAAGCCTGCCGCTGGAGAAGTGGCTGCTGCAACTCCGGCCCCAGCTCCCAATCAGGCGAACCCCCGCAATATCCCGATGCCGGGAGGCCCCGTCCCTAATTCCGCTGTGCCTGTGGTCGTTCAGACCCCTGCAGGCGGGATCATTCCCCCAGCACCTGCTCCTGCGACTGGCCCTGCTGTGGCTGCGAATGCGAACACGCTCGCTCCGGGATCAAATCCTGCAATGAGTCCGCGTCCGGAACCCCCGAGCCCCGAACCGCCGCTCCCTGCGAATCCGAATGTCCCGCCCGAAGTCGTCCGAGACATGCTTCCGGAGAGTCCGCTGAGCTATCAGTCGGGGGACGAATTCATCATCAAGCATCTGGCCGCCAACCCGGACTGGTATTCCTATCCCGTCACCATTCCCATCGAAGTCGATGATGAACTGGCTTCACCCGCCCCGTTCAGAAACACCTATGGAATCGTGAATGTCCTGGATGTCACGCTGGAGCCGGGAACACGGATTCAACGTCTTCCGCGAACAGAACAGACGTCGCTGGGGCTGCTCCTGAATCGTGGACGGTTGATCCTCACCCGGCCGCTGACAACACCCGAACCGGTGACATTAGAACTGCTGGCAGCGGGACAAAGCTGGTTAATCACTCTGCTGGAGCCGGGAACCCGGGTTGCAGTCGAGTACGGACTTCCCATCCCGCAGGGGCCGCCGGATGAGAAGTTAAAGCTGATTCCGCGCGGCGGAGTTGCCGTTGTCTCCGGTCGCATCCAGATTTCATCGCAAGGCCAGCCTGCCCTCGGACTGACCCGGGAAGACGGGACAGCACTCTGGCCGGCAGAAGGGACAGAACTTGTTCTGAAAGCAGAATTGGCGGCCCCCAGCTGGGCTCTGCAGGAAGAATCTTTGATCACTCCCGCTGCCCGGCAGCTGGCGCGACTCTTTCAAAAAGAGTTCCTGGCCGACCGCACGATTTCCCAATGCCTGGGGCCGGTGGTGAATGATCGTCGTGCCGGTATTTCCGAATTGGCCGTCAAAACGCTCGCGATGATCGGTCAATATCCGTACGTGGTTGGGGCCTTGCAGTCCGACCATCAGGAGTCACGTCTGGCTGCCATTCAGGCGCTGCGGGAATGGCTGGGTGAAGATCCCGAACAGAATACCGTGCTGCTGGAACAGGAGCTCGGAAAGACTTTTCGAGGCGAATCTGTCCCGACGCTGGAAAGGCTGCTGTGGGGGTACTCGGTTCAGGATGCAGCGAATCCTCACGTTTCGCGTCAGTTACTGGACTGGATGAAGGACGATCAGATCGCAATTCGACAACTTGCGTTCGAAAATGTCTCCCGGCTCGTCGGCAAGACCTATGATTACCTGCCGATGGCCCCTCCCGCGGAACGCCGGGCTGCCCTCGGCCGTTGGGATGAGTACCTCAAACGGAGCGGGGGGACGCTGCTGCCGCCGGAACCGGCGGTGGGGCAGTGAGGGGGGCGGCTAGGGACGAGGGCCTAGGGTCTAGGGTCCAGAGGATTGGGGATTGGGGATTGGGGGGGATGAAACTGGTGGTGATGCCTGGTTGAATTGTCAGAGTTGGTGAGGGTTTTGAGTGGTTTGGCTCTGGACTCAGGAACACCGCAGTCAGCACCGCGAGTGGCGCAGGTACATCCGGCACAACCATTGCACGTGATTCGACAGCGGCAGGACACACAGGTCGTCCACTGCTCCTAACAAGTAACCTGACCACGACTGCGGCCAAAAATGCCGATCTCCGAATCCGAAACTCCATTCCGCTCCGATGAGGAGTCGATCACAACTGCGAGGCGCACAGGCCGGCACCCCGAGACCTCTGCACCAGCCAGATGGACCTGGATGGAGAATCATCACGGAGGCAGCCGTTTGATGACCTTCACATCCATTCAGAAGCAGGCGTGCATCTGGCCATGAGGCTGATTGTTTTTCTGTTGCGAGTTCTGTTTTTCTCGGTGATCGCCCTGCCGGTGATCGCTGACGACGCTGCGTATTTCCCGCAGGCCGAAACGGTCGTCGTCAACAAAACCGCTGCTGCCACAGATGCTCTGCTCATTCCGGCTGCTCCAGAGCGAGTTCCGGTCGAGTCCGTCGCGGAAACCCTTGCTCCTGTCGCCGCACCTGAAACCTGTTGTGCAAACTACTGGATGGTGAGCAGCCGTTATTCGGTTCAGAACGTCCATGAACGCTGTCGAGGCCCCTGGGGGTTGAACGTTCAGGAGCTGCACTGCGACGGGACGTCCCGCAACAGCAATGTCACTGAACTCTCCTCGCAGCTTGTTCCGGGCGTCCCTGTTTGTATTTTTGTCCACGGCAGCTTTGTCGAATTGCCAAATCAGTACGTCGAAGCAGCCGGGTTCTATTCGTGCGTCCGCAGCCGGAACGCTGCTCCGCTGCAGATGATCTTTTTCACATGGCCGAGTGATGGTCCTTACACCGGCTGCTTCCCGCTGGACGTTGCAGTGCGGGGGCGGCAGGCGGATTTCAACGGGTTCCATCTGGCGTATCTGATTTCGCAGATACCAGCTTCCTGTCCTGTCTGTCTGGTTGGGCACAGTCACGGAACCCGCGTGATCCTGTCCGGAATGCATCTTGTCGGCGGTGGGACGATCGAGGGGTATTCCTTCCCATATTCCACCGGAGAAGGTCGACGCTACCGGGTGATTCTGGCTGCTGGTGCGATGGACCATAACTGGCTGAATCCGGGGCAGCCGTTTGCATGTGCGCTGAACCCCGTTGAGTGTCTGTTGAACCTTCAGAACAGACACGACCTGGCTCTGGCTGCATTGCCGCTCTCGCGTCCATTTGGAAGGCGCGCGGTCGCCCGTTCTGGCTTCACATCGCACGATGTCCGGGCTCTGGGGGGGAATGCCGCCAAGCTGCGAGACTGCGATGTGACTGATCTGGTCGGGCATAAGCATTACTGGCCGTACTATTACCGCCAGCCCGCAGTGATCGGGGCGATGCTCCCCTACATCTACTTCCAATGACAGTACTTCCAAGTTCTCCGGGCGATCATCGTGAGAGGTCAGAGGTCGGGGAACAGAGGTCAGGAAATCGCTTGTTTTCCAGTGCTTTTCTGACCTCCGACCTCTGTCCCCTGACCTCTTCTTTCAATTCGATCAGACTTGGCACTACTGAATGATGTTCTGTGAGCATTGGCTCGCTGGTTTTCGGATCGATCTGCGTCTTCGCACGTGTCTCTCTGGCGAATTCCCTCTTTACGCATCTTCACCGGAGATTAATGTGAAGGTGTTGCGAACTTCGTCAAGTGCCTGAGCCCGCTGTCGGAATCGACCTGCGAAGTCTGACTTTAAAGGAATGCGATGGACTGGTTGATCCCTCTCCTCACCCTCACCGCGATGGAAATCGTGCTGGGGATCGACAACATCGTTTTCATCAGCATTCTGGTTGGCAAGCTCCCTCCCGAGCGCAGAGCACTCGCCCGCACGCTGGGACTCGGCGGGGCCATGGTGACCCGAATCCTGCTGCTGTTATCACTCAGCTGGGTTCTGAGTCTTGATGAACCATTCGTGCACTTTACAGATCTTGGCGTGCCCTCCAGCTGGATTGAGGCCATCCAGCCGAAAGGAAAAGACGTCCCTGCCGAGGTGATTGCCCACCAGTATGAGGAGATCAACGGCATCTCCGTCCGTGACTTGATCCTTCTGGTCGGGGGTCTGTTTCTGATCGGCAACAGCGTCGTCGAGATTCATCACAAGCTCGAAAGCCATGAAGACCGGCATCAGGTGCCGCAGCGTGCGAGCTTCTCGTCCGTTCTTATCCAGATTGCGGTGCTCGACATCATCTTCTCGCTTGATTCCGTCATTACCGCAGTGGGAATGGCGAAAGAGATCTGGGTGATGGTGGTGGCGGTCATTCTTTCGATCTGCGTGATGATGCTCTTTGCAGGATCCGTGGAACGCTTCGTGACGAAGCATCCAACCGTCAAAATGCTGGCACTCAGCTTCCTGATCCTGATCGGTGTGCTGCTCGTCGCGGAAGGGGTCGGAACACCGATCAACAAAGGGTACATCTACTTTGCCATGGCGTTCTCTCTTGGCGTGGAGCTGCTGAACATGCGATTGAGAAAGCCGCAGCCTGACCACGCGCCGCATGAATTGCCGACCCCGTGACTTCATCGCTGGATCTCTTCATTCCTTCCAGGTTGTGAACGGATGGGCGCGATCCTGCAGCGGAAGCGGAATTGTCTTTCCCCCTGCGACGTGTGACGCAAAGACCGCGTGGATCATCTCGACATTGGCCCGGCCATCCAGTTCGCTGCAGAGAGCCGGACGCTGTTCTGTGATGGCAGCGATCAAGTCTTCAGCGGGGATGTGATGATCTGCAACTCTTTCTGCCAGATTTTCGATCGTCTCCGGTTTCCCGACGCCGTTGCTGGTGATGGGGATCCTCGGCGGGGGTGTTGAGCCTGCTTTCGTTGGATCGCCCGGGATGAAGTGAGCCAGCGGTTGAAGGTCGAACTGGACTTCAATCAGCCCTTTGGTCCCGATGAACTTGAGTTTGAACTGATCGGGCGTGTTGCCCCGATTGCGAACCGATTGAAAGTGAAAGGGAATCCCGCTTGCCATCTCGAAGCGAGCCTGCAGCGAGTCTCCGGCGATCAAGCCAACCCCTTCATCCCCTTCATGGAGATCGCTCGGGACTGCCGGCCGGTCTCCCTTGCGAATGACCGCGGTGCACGAGATGGCTTCGCCGACGAGGACTCTGGTCATGTCCAACTGATGGGATCCCAGCACCCACAAGTCGAGGCATCCTCCGCGATGGTCTTCTTTGCCCCAGCCCCGGATCTCCTTGAGTTCACCAATCGTGCCATCCTGCAGTGCGGCTTTGACGGCCGGGACAGCAGGGTGGTAGTGGTTTCGAAACGCGATCGCGATTCTGCAACCGGAGTTCTCGCAGGCAGCCACGATCTCGTCCGCTTCGGCCGGGGTGCGACAGAACGGTTTCTCGCAGTAAATTCCTCGAGCTCCACTCTCGATCGCTGCGAAAATCATGTCGCGATGTTCATCGATCCAGCGGGGAGCGACCGCCACGATTTCAGGCCGGGTCTCAGCGAGCATCGTCCGGTAGTCGGGGTAGGCCGGGACACCGGGCAGCCGCATCTGTTCTTTGTTGCGACCCGCTTCGTTCGCGTCAGCGAATCCCACGACCTGCATCTGCGGCATCGTCAACCAGAAGTTGTCCAGGCCATGGCCGTAGTTTCCGCGTCCTGTATGACCGCTCACCCCGACTCGCCAGCTCTTCTCCGCAGCCTGTAACGGCCGACCGGCCAGGATTGTTCCAGTCGCGATCAGGGAGGCGTTCAAAAATCGGCGCCGGTCGAAAATCAAACTTTCAGGGGCAGCTGGCATCGCTGGGACTCCTTCCGGGATTGAGGCGGGATCCTGACCGGGTCATTCAAAGATCAGTCTTAACAAAGATTTTCCAGCAATTCGATCAGGTCGCGTTTTTTGATTCCGAACCTGACGTGGCGGGGGCCGCATTCTGTACAAAATCACGGGCAGAGGATCGGACTGGCCGATTCAATTGTGATGCATATAATGAAAAGCCCTTGAAATCCCACCGTCCCCATCACTCCGGAAGACGTAACTTCATGAACCGTTCCATCCTGAAATTCGGGTTCACCTGCAGCCTGATGTGCCTCGCCCCGCTTCACGCGTTTGCAGCGGCTCCTGCTGCTGGAGATTCGAAGAAAAATGAAGTCACTCTGGGGACAGAGGACCTGCTCTCTGGAATTCCGGGCGAAGGTCCGTTGAAGGCCGAAGAAATCAAAAAATGGCTGGCTGATCCCGCCAACCTGCAGCCGCTGACGATCAAGCTGCCGCTGGGACTGGCTGCCGGGGCATCGACGATCAAAGGGATTGAAGAGAACCCGATGACCCGGGCGAAGATTGAACTGGGACGTCAGCTCTACTTCGATCCGCGATTGTCTGCGGACGGCACGGTCAGCTGCGCCTCCTGTCACCATCCGGACAACGGCTACGCCAAGGAAACGCAGTTCGGCGTGGGAATCGGCGGTCAGCAGGGGGGCCGGAATTCGCCGGTCAGCTTCAATCGGATCCTCTCGGATCTGCAGTTCTGGGACGGCCGTGCGGGATCGCTCGAAGATCAGGCCATTGGCCCGATCGCCAATCCGATCGAAATGGGAAACACTCACGAAGCGTGTGTTGCGGATATCGCCAAGGTGCCGGGGTATCGGCTGCAGTTCGATGCCATCTTCGGCAAGGACTCCGTCAACATCGAAAATGTGGGCAAAGCGATTGCTGCCTTCGAGCGGGCAATCGTGACCGGTCCTTCTCCATTCGATTATTACGAAGAACTGCAGAAGTTCTCCAAGCTGGATCCGGATGACCTCAAAGACCTGCTCGAAGAAGATGAGGCAGCCGCTGCGGCCTACGCTGCTGCCAAGGATGGTCTGAGTGAACGTCCGATGAACGAGAGTGCGGTTCGCGGGCATGAGCTGTTCTTCAGTGAACGCGTGAACTGTGCTGCCTGTCACGTCGGGGCGAATCTGACTGACGAGAAGTACCACAACCTCGGGATTGGGATGGACGCCAAAGAGCCGGATATCGGTCGTGCTGCCATCACCGGTGACGAGAAAGACTGGGGCGCCTTCAAAACTCCGACGGTTCGCAACGTCGCCCTGTCCGGACCGTACATGCATGACGGCAGCCTGAAGACCCTGATGGACGTGGTCGAGCATTACAACAAAGGGGGAACTCCCAATAAAAATCTCAGCGACAAGGTCAAGAAGCTGAACCTCACCGAACAGGAAAAGATCGACCTGGTTTCCTTCATGGAAGCTTGCACCGGTCCATTCCCGAAGGTCGAGCACGACCGGCTGCCGGAATAGCTTCGGAGTCGCAGTTTTCTCTCAGCGTTCAGAATGTGCTCTTTCGGGAGCACATTCTCGTTTCGGGAGGTCTGTGTTGCCGGGATTCGGGGCTGAGAATTCTTGCCCAAAGTGGCGGACATTCTCGTCCCTGCACTTAATGCCCGGAGGTGAGCGTGATACGATCGATTCCTCCCCATGACTGACGATCCTGCCTTCGTTTACGATGGAGCCGATATGGCTGGCCTGACAGTGCGTCCCCGAGTCTCTCTCCTCCTGACGGCTTTGACCGTTTGCGTTTCTTCAGCAACGCAAGCAGGTGAAAACTGGCCGACGTTCCGCGGGTCAGACCGATCCGCAGTTTCCAGCGACACCGGATTGCTGGAACGCTGGCCCGAAGAGGGGCCGCCACTCCTGTGGAAAGGGACCGGAGCTGGACGTGGATATGCGGAGCTGGCTGTTGCGGATGGCCGGATCTACACGCTGGGAGATGCTCCCTCGACCGCAGACGACAAAGATGAGTATCTGGTCTGCTTCGATCAGAAGACCGGAGAACAGATCTGGCGGACGAAAACCGGAGCCCCCTGGACGGAAGGGAAGCCGGACTGGCAGAGCTCGCGGGCCACTCCGTCTGTCGACGGCGATCTGGTCTTCGTCCTCACTCCCCAGGGAGAGCTGGTCTGTTGCAAAACGGAAGATGGTGCCGAGGTCTGGCGGAAGAATCTCCCCAGCGAATTTGGAGGAGTGAAGGCCGATAGCTGGGGCTACAGTGAATCGGTCCTCGTTGACGGGGATCATGTGGTCTGCACCCCCGGCGGAGAGAAGTCCACGATGGTCGCCCTGAATAAGCGCACAGGGGATCTGGTCTGGACCTGTGTCCGACCCGGAGACACGGGAGCCGGACATTCCTCGATCGTGAAGACCGATGTCGGCGGAACCAAAGTTTATGTTCAATCGACCGGGCTGGGCCCGATGGGCGTACGGGCCAGCGACGGCACATTGCTCTGGTCAGTCCCCATTGAGAAGACCACTGCAGTGATCCCCACACCGGTTGTGCGAGACAACTTTGTCTTCTTCGTTGCGGGTTACAAGCGGGGAGGGATGCTGCTGAAGCAGACCGCCGGCGCAGATTCGACGGTCACGGTTGAGGAGATTTATCCTCTCAATATCAAGCTGGCGAACAAGCATGGAGGTGTGGTTCTGGTCGGGGACTATCTGTACGGGGACTCTGACGACGCCGGGATCCCTTACTGCGCAAACCTGATGACCGGGGAGATTCAGTGGGCAGAGCGGGGCTCGGGGAGAGGGTCAGCCAGTGTCGCTGCTGCGGACGGTCATCTTTATTTCCTGTTCTCGAACGGAAAAATCTGTCTGGTCCCAGCGAATCCCGAGAAGTACGAAGAGGTCAGTTCGTTTCAGGTTCCCGGCAGTGGTGACCGTCCCAGCTGGTCGCATCCTGTGATTGTGGGAGGGAAGCTGTACCTGCGCGAACAGGATTCAATTCTCTGCTACGACCTGCGGAAAATTTCGGAGAAGCGAGCCAGCCGGTAGTTGCTGACCGTTTGTGTGTTCGTGACACCTGCATGTGAACTTCGACCAACAGGGACCAAAATGTCTGCTCGAGCAATGTTGTTGATCGCCTGTGCCGCCTGTGTGCTGCCCGGCGACCTGTCGGTACAGGCTGGGGAATTCAATGAAGTCCTATCCATCGGGGATGTCGCTCCAGCGTGGCAGGATCTTCCGGGAACGGATGGGAAAACGCACTCGCTCTCCGATCTGAAGGACAAGACGGTTGTGGTGGTGGTCTTCACCTGTGCCAGCTGCCCGACCGCTGTCGACTATGAGGCCCGGATTGCAGCCCTCGCCCGCAAGCATGCCGATCAGGTGGCAGTGGTGGCGATCTGTGTCAATCAGGTGGAAGCAGATCAGCTCCCAGCCCTGACCCAGCGGGCTCAGGAGCAGAAGTTCAACTTCGACTATCTGTCCGATGCTTCACAGAAAATTGCCCGGGACTATGGAGCTGTTTTCACTCCCGAGTTCTATGTGCTGAATCGGGACCGGAAGATCGTCTACATGGGAGCGATGGACGACAGCACGAATGCTGACGACGTTCAGGCCCGGTATGTTGAAGATGCTGTCCAGGCGGCGCTCGCCGGAACGGATCCCGAGGTCAAGGAAGTGATCGCCCGTGGTTGCCGGGTGCGCTACGCCAAAGAGCGGCGCAAAGCGAAATGAATACGGAGTTGATCCTCAACCTCTGATCGGTTCAATCACGCCGACGGAGTGTTGGTCGGTTTGAAGCCTGGATCTGGACCGGCGTCATCGGCGGGAGGAGGGTTTGTGTCGTTGAGCGGCCCTTTCACCGGGGGAAGGAACTCATCCGCCGGAGGCACCTTCTTGGGCGGGGTCACCGGGGGCAGCGTCTTCGGCTCCTCTGGAGGAGTCTGAGGTTTCGCGGGCTGGGCCGGAGTGACTACGGGAAGCGGTGATTCGTAGTGTATCGGTCCGGAACTGACGCAGGTCGGATCACAGCCGTTAAAGTCGCAGCGTTTTTCAGCCTGATGACACCCCGCAGACAGGGCCGTCCCCAGGAACAAAAGCACCAACGATTGCGGAAGTTTCATGATCAGCCTGACCTCGACAGGGGACGCCTGTGGCCCGTAACGATTATCATGATCGGATCGATACGTGCGATGAAATGAGTTGAATGGGTTCTTCGGAATCGCAACCCGGGGAACCACAAAGCAAAAACTCCCGAACTTGTCCATTTTGACAGAGGCTTCACGACCCCAATGGTGTCCTTGAACGTTTGAAGGCCCGGGAACGGATTGAGAATCACCCAAATCTGCCAATTCCAGCCGGTCCCCGGGGAACCTTCTTCGACTCTGAGATGTCATGCATTCCCTCCGTTTGTCCCTGAGTGCCTCTGATACTGCCATCACTCACCCCCCTCTTCGGAACCAGATTATGGACTGTCTTTTCAGAGTTGCTGTGGTGTGCCTGTCACTGGGAGCGGGGACGGCGATCGCTGCGGAGAGCTGGCCGGAGTTTCGTGGACCAACCGGGCAGGGGAATGCGGGCGACGCACAGGTACCGCTCCACTGGAGTGGAACCGAGAACGTCACCTGGCGGCAAACGATTCCCGGGATTGCCTGGTCCTCCCCCGTGGTGGTGAACGGGCGCATCTACCTGACGACCGCTGTTGACGTGACTCCTCCGCCTGCCGAGATGCCGGAGAACGCTGAAGAATCACAGTCCCCTGCGGAACCAGTTGATCCGGCGGTTGAACTGGGAGCGATGTGCCTGGCCGCGGAGTCCGGGGAAATTCTCTGGCAGAAGACCCTCTTCGTGCAGCGAGGAGAGGTTGAAATCCACAAGAAGAACAGCCACGCCAGTCCGACCCCGGTCGTGGAAGGGGAGGCTTTGTATCTGCATTTTGGACCGCACGGAACCGCTCGGCTGACTCTCGATGGCGAAGTCGTCTGGACTCAGAAACTGGACTATTCTCCGACACATGGAAACGGGGGCTCACCCGCCATTGCGGAGGACCTGCTCATCATCTGCTGTGATGGGCATGACGTGCAGTACGCGGTCGCCCTGGAGAAAGAGACAGGAAAAGTCCGCTGGAAGAAAGATCGTGGGGTGAAGGCCTCCAAGGGATTCTCATTCGGAACACCGCTGGTGGTGGAGGTCAATGGCCAGTTGCAGGCGGTCTGCCCGGCCAGCGGAGCGGTCTATGCCTATGAACCTCAGACCGGCAATGAGATCTGGAGAGTCGAATACGGTGACGGTTATTCCGTCACTCCCCGGCCGATTTACGCTGCCGGTCTGATTTTTGTCTGCACTGGATACAACAAACCGTTGCTGCTGGCGATCGATCCAACCGGGGCCGGGAACGTGACGGAAACTCACGTCCGCTGGCAGACAGACAAGCACGTGCCGCATTCTCCTTCGCTGGTGCATTCGGGAAACCTGCTGTTCTTCGTTTCGGACAAAGGGATCGCCCGGTGCGTCGATGCTGCGACGGGGGAAAGCCGATGGCAGGAGCGACTGGGAGGAAATTATTCCGCTTCTCCGCTGGCCGCTCAGGGGAGGATCTATTTCCAGAATGAGGAGGGCGAAGCAATCGTCGTCGCAGCGTCGGCCGAGTTTGAAGAACTCGCGAGAAACCGTCTGACCGAAGAGGAACGGACGTTCGCTTCCTATGCGGTGTGTGATGGAGCGTTGTTCATTCGCAGCGAAGGCCATCTGTTTCGTATCGAACAAAAGTGAAGAAATCCTGAGAGTCTGTGAGTGTCAATGATCCCGCACCCTGATGCCGAACAGGATCGGCTCAACTTCGCCAGCCAGGAATGGACGTTCCCGACCGGCGTGCATTATCTCAACCATGGTTCTTTCGGTCCGACGCCGCGCAGCGTGCTCGACGTGCGGGAACAGTTCCAGCGGGAACTGGCTGCCAATCCGATGGACTTTTATCTGCGGAAACTGGAAACGGCTCTGGATGAGGCCGCTGCCAGACTCGCACGCTTTGTGAAATGTCCCGCGGACAACCTGATTTTCGTTTCGAACTCGACTGCTGCCATGAACATCGTGGCGGCGAATGTGGAACTGAATCGTGATGACGAAGTCCTGCTGACCGATCATGAGTACGGAGCTGTCGTCCGGATCTGGGGTCAGGTCTGTCAGAAAGCGGGAGCCAGAACGGTCCTGGTCCGACTGCCGGAGCCGCTGCTGTCCGAGGATGACGTGGTCGAAGCCATCTTTGCCAAGGTTACTCCTCGCACCAGGCTGCTGGTTGTCAGCCATGTCACCTCTCCCACAGCCGTAATTCTGCCGGTGAAGAAGATCTGCGAAAGGGCCCGGCAACAGAAACTCCAGGTCTGTATTGACGGACCTCACGCGCTGGCGATGCGGGATCTGGATCTGAATTCCATTCCCTGCGACTTCTACGCGGTGAGCTGTCACAAATGGTTGTGTGCTCCGCTGGGGAGCGGGTTTCTCTACGTGCGATCGCGTCACAAGCAGGGCCTGCAGCCCAGCGTTGTCAGCTGGGGTCGGAGTCTGATGGGACGCCCCCCCTCGTGGAAGGATGAATTCCACTGGCCCGGGACGTTCGACCCGACGGCCTCCCTTTCCATTCCGGCAGCGATCGAGTGGCTCGAGGGGTACGGGATCGAGCGTTTCCGGACCCAGATGCACGCACTGGCCCAGTTCGCCCGCAACCAGCTGCTGGAAATTCCGGGCGCGACTGCCCTGTGTCCGGATTCCCCTGACTGGTATGGGACCATGGTCACGGTCCGCCTGCCCCTCACCGACCCTGAGGCCAATCCCCATCTGGGGCATCCGCTGCAGCTGTGGCTGTGGGAGAATTATCGGATTGAAATTCCGGTTCTGCGCTGGCAGGACCATGTGCACGTGCGTGCTTCGTGCCACCTCTACAACAGCGAAAGTCAGTACGTGCGGCTGAAAACTGCGGTTCTGGAATGGCTGGAGAGCGTTGCCGTCTGAATTCTCCCAGACTTCCCAGTTTGGCAGTTTTTTGTGAAGTTGCTCGGTTTACGAAGACGTTCGAGGGGCGAAATTGAGAATTCGCCTCCTTGAAACGGAAACGTGTCGATATCATTGGGGCGGCGGAAATTCCTCCCGGTCGGGGGGAGCTGCCGTTGTCACGGAACTCTGCCTCCGCTCGACAGACTGTTCATTTCACACGGACGACTCGGTTCGACGTTCAACATGCCGATCAAAAGTACGGAACTGGAAGAGCCGACCCTGATCCTCACTCCGATGGTCGACATCGTGATGTTGATCATGATTTTCTTCATGGTCAGCACCGAATTTCGCCGGCGCGAGAGTCAGTACGAGATCCAGCTTCCCAAGGTGACCGAAGCCCAGCCGCTGACGGCGCTCCCGGATGAACTGACCGTGAGCGTCCAGTCCGACGGGACGATTCACCTGGGAGGCGAGACGAAGACGATTGATGAATTGGAGCTGGAACTGACGGCGGCCCAACAGCGGTATGCCGATCAGGTGGTGGTCATCCGCGGGGACGGAACCGGGCCGTATCAGCACATCATGACCGTTTTGAATATCTGCCGGCGGGCGAAGATCACCAACATTCAACTGGCGAATCAGGTTGAAAAAGGGGCGCGTTGATGCTGGCTGCCGTCAACCTCTCTGCGGAGTTCTGGCACCTTGCCCGGGTCGTGATCGCGCTGTTTCAACCGCTTCTGGTGCTGGCCCTGATTGGCGGTCTGGTGGTGGCGACGGCCCATCTCCTCACGATGATCGGGACCCGCTGGGGAGATCGCCGCACCTCGTCAAAGTCGATGTTCTTTTCCGTGGTGATCCATCTCCTGCTCGCCATGGGGCTGATCACGCTGATTCCGGAATACCGATCCAACCTGATGCATCGACTCGCGGAGTTCGAGTCCCAGCCGATTCGCGTCTCGAATTCCGGCACGCTGGATGATGAAGCTCACGAGCTGGGCAATGGCGGGAAATCGACCCTGTTCCATGCCATTCCGCAGGCGTCCGACCGGGCGGACCTCGCCTGGTCGCGAGCGGAAGTTCCTCAGGATCTCTCCTCGGATGTGAAGCCGCTGCCCAAGCCGGGGGAGACACTCCCGTTTGAATCACCGCTGGTCCCGGACCGCGACCGGTTGCCGGAACCCGTCGCTCCCGCCCCTGTGCAGGAGATGCCTGTCGCTCGTCCTGAACTTGAGCAGGCAATGTCCGATCTCAACCCGGAAAAACTTCCGACGGAATCACGACCGGAAGTCGCTCCGCCGACGATGGTGCGGGATCGCACCGAAAGTCTGGCTGCCGTCAGTCCTCAGCCTGATAGCCCTCAGCGGCCTGCAGCTCCGGGGGCCGAAATGTCCGCTGCCGATTACTCTCCGGACCGGCAGGCACCTGACTTGGCTGAGATCAGTCCCGATGCTGAACTGGCGCGTTCGCAGAACGAAATGACCACCCGACGTGAAGAACCCGCTCCCGCAGTTGTGACTTCGCCGGTGGCTCCGATTCCGAAGAGCGATTCGAATGCTACTTCGACTTCGGGCGGACCAGCCAGCCCGCTGATGGCAAGAACCGAATCCAGAACAACAATCCCCGCGCTCGACACCCCCACAACCGAGCGGGTGCGACCTCGCGTTCCGACAGAACCAGTGGAGTCCTTTCCGGGGCGCATGGAGACGCGGGCGCCGGGAGACGGAAGCGTGCTCCCGTTGCCGATGGAACAGCCTCGCCTGACCAGAACCAACGACCCGTTCATGCGTCGGGGGGATCAGGAAAAGGTTCCCTCCGCGTATCGACTGCGTTCGGATGAAGAGCGTGAAAAGGCCCTGATGAAGTTCGGTGGCTCGCAGGAGTCCGAAGCTGCCGTCGACCGCAGTTTGAAGTGGATGGCTTCCGTTCAGAATCCTGCCGGCTACTGGGATGCCAGTGAGTACGAAGCGGGCACCATCGAGAAGGACGAGAACGGGGTCGATCGCAAAAACGCCGGACGTGAAGCGGATGTGGGAGTGACCGCGCTCGCTGTGCTGGCGTTCCTCGGCAAACTGAATACGGTGGATCAGGGAGAGTACTCGCCGCAGGTGAATCGGGCTCTGCGCTGGATTGTTTCCCAGCAGACGACAAAGAACTGGGGAGAAGGGTGGGGAAGCACACCGGGTTATCTGGGTGGGAAAGCCACCGACTACGAAGCGATGTACTGCCATGCCATGGCGACGTTCGCACTGGGTGAAGCGTACGCAATGTCCCGGGACAACCCGGACGCACAGTGGCTGCGGGCTCCGCTGGAGGAGGCGGTGATGTTCATTCTGGATGTGCAGAATGTGGATGGCGGGTGGCGCTATATCAAAGGTCAGCGTGAAGGAGACATGAGTATTTTCGGCTGGCAGGTGATGGCGCTCAAGAGTGCCGAAGCAGCCGGCATTTCGATTGATCCTCAGCGGAAAGCCCGGATGCGAAAATTTCTGGTCGACCGCCAGCTGGGAAATGCGGGGGGCCTGGCCGGATACCGGTCGAAGGAAGCCGCGAGCGCCGCGATGACCGCGGAAGCGCTGTACTGCCGGCAGATGCTCGGCATTGCGGACGACACGCAGGCGAATCAGGAAGCGATCCAGATGATGCTCGCCAACGTCCCCCGGCGAACGACGCTCAATTTCTATTACTGGTACTACGGCACGCTCGCGATGCATCAGCATGGCGGCCCGGAATGGGAGAAGTGGAACGCCAATGTTCGAGACTTGCTCATCTCGGAACAGCGTTTAACTGGTCCACTGGCAGGGAGCTGGGACCCGCGGGATATCTGGGGCGGCTATGGAGGCCGTATGTATGCAACCGCGATCGCGACACTGAGCCTGGAAGTTTATTACCGGTATCTTCCGTTGTATAGAATCCAGGAAAACTGACAGTTTCGTCATGTTAGGAACCTGCACGCTGGCGAGTTTTCCAGGCTGCCAGTTTTTTCGTGAAAGAACAGTGTTTCACTGAAAATCCCGGCTCGTTGCTTCGTCCCGAACGGTTATTCCGGATTCCGCGAGACACGACCCCGCGCCTGCCGGCATTTTCCGTTTATCCGCTATATCAGCCGTAACTGGCCAATCCGGCACTTTCGCCACGGCTCCGAGTTTCCCCGAGTCTTTTCTTTTTCCATGCTGCCGCAAATCCCTACCGCAGCTGAATTGAATCGTAGCGTCTTGTATCTCCCAATTTTGGTGTGATGAGGGAATCGTGCATCGGTTCCTTGCCAGCGCCACGGCAACATCGCACCGCCACTGGAGGTGATTCCCGGGGCAGCGTGCTCCGGTTCCTTCGACATCTGGTTCCATCATGGCCGCACAATTACACATCTCGACGCCAGGAGCCACTGCTGCTCCCAAAGCGCGCGATGGCTGGTTCCTGATCGGGTGCCTGCCGCCCGTGAAGTCATTGAGTGAAATCAAGATCAATTCTCCCACGTTCGTCATCGGCCGACGATCTGAATCCGACCTCCAGATCGCCTCTCAATGCGTCTCCGCACGGCATGCAGAGATTCTGCGGATTGGACCTCATCTGTTCATTCGCGATCTGGGAAGCACCAACGGGACCTACCTGAACAGACGCCAGGTCAAACAGCCGACACCTATCGCCGCCGGCGACCACATTGAAATTGCCAACGTCGAATTCCGCGTCGAATTCCGTGACGGCGACCTCAAAGATTCCCGCAGCGAACTGGAAGCACTGAAGAAGACCACGCAGGCGGTCGACATCCTCGAATCCAACTGGGTCCTCAGCCAGTTCGATCTACTAATGCAGGATGGACTGGTGACCCCGTCCTACCAGCCGATTCTGGACCTGAAGGATCTTTCCACGATTGGATATGAAGCTCTGGCCCGGACATCGCTGATCGGACTGGAGAATCCCGCCGAACTCTTCCGCACCGCGGAGATGGTCAAAAAGGAAGTTGAACTCAGCATCGTCTGCCGTCGCAAAGCGGTCGAACACAGCAGCTTCATTCCTCGATCCAACAGCCTGTTCGTCAACACGCATTCCAACGAGCAGTTTCAGAAGGATCTGATTCCTTCGCTGAAGGAAATCCAACTGCAGTTGCCGGATCTTCCCATCGTGGTCGAGATTCATGAAGGGGCGATTCATGACCCGCACCTGACCGCCGAGTTCTGTAGAAACGTCCGCGGCCTGGGATACAAAGTGGCCTACGACGATTTCGGAGCCGGCCAGTCACGCCTGCTGGAACTCGTGAAAGCTCCGCCCGATTATCTGAAGTTCGACGCCTGTCTGATTCGCGACATTCATGAATCCAATCCCTATCAGCTGCGCATGCTGAAGATGCTGGTGGACATGTGTCATGATGTCCCCATTATCACGATTGCTGAAGGGGTCGAAAATCAGGAAGAGTATGAAGCCTGTCGCGATCTGGGCTTTGATATGGGGCAGGGCTTCTATTTTGGTCGCCCCAAACCGGAGTCGGCCTACCTGCAGGCGGACCAGCCGACGACTAAGATCGATCGAGTTTAAGAATCTGGAATTCGTTGCTGAGTGGGGTCGGGCATTCCTCACCCCGTTCATTCTGAATCCGCACGCGGAACCCGTGGTCCACCGCCAACTGGTAGAAGAACTGCGCCTGGTATCTTCCCGGATCCCCCAGCCAGCAGACTCCACCGGGGGCCAGCATCCGCTGGATCAGCTTGAGCAGCGGCTCATGTAACGCTGCATCGTAAGTCACTTCGCATCCCATCAGGACCGGGTAGGTTCGATTCGGGACCTCACGCCAGTCGAGCTGCAGCAGATCGGGATTCGGAAGCTGATTGTTGCGGGCATTCAGGCGGCATAGGTGCAGGGCGGTTGCATCGTAATCACTGTAGGTGACGTGGTCGCCTCGCAGCTGGGACGCCAGACCGACAAGACCGATGCCTGCCCCCAGTTCCAGCACGGACGTTCCGACCGGCCATTCCGCATTCAGCACAGCCGCTGCCATCTTGATTGCACTGGGCCACAGAAACGCCCAGTACGGCATGTAGTCGTTCTTTTCGTTTTCGCGATGGACCTGCGCGTCGTCCAGAAACAGGTCCGGATCGCTGGGCCGCATCAGGCGAATGCTGGCGGGGCCGACCTGGATCTCCTGCTCAGTCCAGCCTCCGGGAATCTCGGGGAGTTGATCCGGTGACTCCGGCAGGTGTGGGAACGCGGAAACACCGGACTCTTCGGGGGGGGCAGAATCTTTGGGCGAGCTGTTCATCCGCCCGTTGTAGACCGTTTCTGAGGACAGGTTCAAGGGAGTGATACGGAGATCAGCAAGTGAAGACGGGAGAATCCCCACAATCGGCAGAGCTTGTCGTCCTGATCTGCCAACGCTCCTCTGCCCATACAGCGAGCCTCCAGCAAATGTCGATCAACCTAAAGAGAAATCCTTTTCCCTGTCCCCTTTTCCCTGACCTCTCTCCTCCATGCCTCCACGCCGCAGACCGACATCGCCGGGTCAGGCTGCCACGACCCGGATGCTGCATCCCAGCCAGTATCTGCCGTCCTTCCTGAGTTATCTGGAAGCGGAATGCGGGATGTCTCTCAATACGGTTGCAGCCTACAAGAACGACCTGCAGCAGTTCATCGCCTGGATGGATGGAGAGCAGATCACCTCAGTGCTGGACGTGAATCTGCAGGTGCTGTCCGGATTCGTGGAAGCGTTGCACGCCCGGGAGCTGAAGACGACCACTATTTCGCGGCGGCTGGTCGCGCTGAAGATGTATTTTCGTTATCTGGTGCTTGAAGGTGTCGTCGCTGAGAGTACGGTCGAGTTGCTGTCGTCACCGAAGCTGTGGCGGTATCTGCCCACGGTTTTAAGTCCGGAGAAGGTGGATGAACTTTTGTCGGCTCCGGGATGGAATGACCAGTTTCCGCTGCGCGACCGAGCCGTTTTGACGGTTCTGTATGCGACCGGATGTCGTGCTTCGGAAGTGACGGGCCTGAAGGTTTCGGACGTTAAGCTGGAACAGAGTTTCTGCCGGTGTCTGGGTAAGGGGAACAAAGAGCGAATCGTTTCGTTAAATCCTGTCGCGGTGAAAGCGATTCAGGATTACCTGACACGCGAGCGGCCGCTGCAGGCCAGAATGCGTGATTCGGAGTACCTGTTCCTGACCCGCACAGGCCGACCGCTCACCCGCATTAACATCTGGCATCTGGTGAAGCGTTACGCGCTGCGGACAGGCTGTGGAACGAAGATCAGTCCGCATACGCTGCGTCACAGTTTCGCGACGCACATGCTGGCGGGGGGAGCGGAGATCCGTGCCCTGCAGGAGATGCTGGGACATGCGAGCATCAGGACAACTCAGATCTATACCCAGGTGGAGCACAGCCGATTGAAGTCGATCCACGCCAAGTGCCACCCGCGGGGGTGAGTCGAGCAAAACGCTGCCGCGTTTTGCTAACTCCTAACTCCTAACTCCTGCCCACTACCCACTCCAACCTCACTCATCCCCTTTACCCAGGTACGAACGGTCGATTCCCAGCAGCACTTTCAGGCTTGTCGACACGGTTCCCAGTGCGATGCCGATCATAATCGCGCGGTTTCCCGCTGTGTTGAAGATCGACATGATGTAGACCGTCATCTGGTCCAGGCGGAAGGCTGAGAATTCGTTGGGAATCCAGCTGGTGAGTGCCGGACCGGCGGAGGTTCGGCCCAGCAGGATGATGAACGCGGTTCCCAGCAGCAGGATCGCTTCGAGGTTCTTGGCCCGGAAGGCCCGGAAGGCAGCGGAGGCCACATAAAACGCCAGGACTGCGAATGTCGTCGTCAGCAGCGGTTGCATCGCGTATTCATACAGCCACCAGAACGGACTTCCCTGGGCACTGTAATCGCCGGACCAGGGGAACTTGGTCTGATGGGCGGAAATGAACAACTCCCCCACTTTCTGCCGCCATTGAAACTGCTCACGTGCATCCTGCAGCAGGAAGTTGACGATCTCCGGACTGAGTGGTCCGACCGCCAGCATCCGAAAGCAGAGATCCTTCATCTGGTCAGCACGCGTCGGCAGACTGTCGAAGAAATCATTCAGGGCTTCCTGCTGCGTGGCTGTGAATTCACCCGCAGCGATCAGCTGTTCAGTCAGCTGTGCCTGCGTCATCTCGGGGGTTTCGACAAACTTTTGAACCAGCGCTGTCTGTTCAGGATTGAGGACGACGGGGGGAGGAGCAGCTTTGGTAAGCTGCGGATTGGACTCGCCCACCTGAATCTCCGCCAGCAGTTCACACGAGGACTTCGGTTCCGGCGCGGTGATGCCTGCTGTGTTGAGGACCTGAACCAGCAGCTCGGGCTTCCAGTCCGCAGCGAACAGATTTTCCAGAGCAGTCCGCTGGTGATCGTTGAGTTTTCCCAGACGGTTCAGGCTGTCAATCAGATCGGTGACCTGTGCAGACGTGTAAGGACGGACTCGCGGTGCGTGTGTCCATTGATCAGCGATCTGATCCCGCAGTCTGATTGACATCGGGCCATGAACTGTCAGCGTGTTGTCACTCAGCTGCACGACAGCCAGCTGGCTTTCTGGAATCGAAAACCCAGCAGGGACCTTTGAAACCTGAATGAAAGTTTTACGACGGCTCAGGTCGTACAGCTGGTCGACTGCCTTTGTCGTCACCTCGGAGGAATGAAGGACGTTTAGCAGCGATGCGCGCTGCTGGTCATTCATCATTCCGCGAAACGCGAGGACGTCATGACCGGGCAGGTAGCGGATCTTTCCCGCCAGTTCGGCTGGGGGCTGAGCGAGTTCGAAAAGCCGTTCGGCCTGGCATCGCCACTCCAGCGTGTCCTGGAAGGCGCTCAGGTCGTCGAACTGTTCCTGCTGCATCCACCCGACGAACTTCAGGACTTCGCGGCCGTTTTCATTTGTGACGCTCAGTTGCTGGCGAACGGACTTTGGTAACGGTGCGCCATCCCCGCGGGACAGGGGACTGGTGAGGGGCAAGTTGAACGTGGGGAGGACGGCCGGGGAGATCTGGGCGAACGATTCTCCATACGCCTCGACGCTGGGCTCAGGAGGACAATCGACTTTCAACAGCCCCAGCGCCAGCGTCAGAACAAAGCAGAACAGCGTGACCGCCGAGTAACCCCATCCCGCTTTCCGGTCACTGATCTCCTGCAGGTGCAGTCGAAAGAGATTTGCACCCCCAAGGATGAACGCAATGGCTGCCAGGACGTCAAACCAGATCGCTGCTTCTTCACCCGCCTGTTGAAAGGCGGGGATGAAGAAGGCCACGATCAGGACGAAGCCACCGATCGCTGTGATCAGTAAGGGAATGAGTCGTTTCATGGGGGAGCTGTCGATGACATCGGGCGTCGCTCAAACTGCCTGAGGCTTGGCAGAGCGAATGCTTTCGGCTTCCGCGTAACAGATCTTCAGGGCGTCGCAGGCGAGCCGGCCGGAGAGGACGTCTGGAGCCACGCCGGCGCGAACTCCATCGACTGCCGTCTGGATCTCGCCGACAAATGCGCCGCACCATTCCGGATTGCCGCCGGGGTCCGGAGTCTGGATCGGACCGGAATTCGGGATGAGGGTCAGCGGACGGTTCACGGTCCAGGCATCTCCATACGTGCCGACATCCAGTTGAATCGTCGCCTTCTCCAGCAGAAGTTCGAAGCTCTGTGCGAATTTCAACTGGCCTGCTGCGATTCCCCCGCTGATGCAGCTGACCGTGAGGTCCGGATCGTCGTAGAGATATTGCGTGCAGACATGATTGACGAACCCTTCTTTGAGCAGTCCTCGTGAGAAGACCGCAGTGGGAATTCCGCACAGCAGGCCGATGTAGTGATTGTCATGGATGTGGAGATCGATTCCCCATCCCCCGAGTTTGCGGAAGTCGCTGATGTCCCTGGACCAGTCGGGAGGTGCGATCACTCTGCGGAACGACGCCCCCAGCAGCTTGCCGTACTCTCCTCCAAGGATGCATTCGCGGGCCCATCGGAATTCCGGGAAGAACGGCAGCACATGGGCGACCATCAACAGCTTGTTCGCAGCTTCAGCGGCAGCGAGCATGCGATTGGCAGCCTCCAGCTCGATGGCGATCGGCTTTTCGACAAGGACATGCTTCCCGGCCTGCAGGGCTTCGATAGCAACCTGTTCGTGCTGGTCGGTCGGCAGGCAGACATGCACCAGATCGATGTCCGGATCCCGCAGCAGGTCCGCATAGTCTTCGTAAGTCTTAACGCCGTGGAGATCCGTTTGCGAACTGCCGCGAGGTCCGAAGTTTCCTTGAATGTCGGACCAGTCGCCAGCCAGCTTCTTCTTGTTGCGAGTTGCAATCGCTGCGACGTGTGCTCCCTGCACATGCTTGATCGCTTCGAAGTGGGTCATCCCCATGAAGCCCAGTCCAATGATCCCGATGCGTATGCTCATCTGCTGACTTTGCCTGATAGATGTGGTGCGGTCTGGTTTGATACTGGCCCCCGGCGTGCGATGAAAGCAGAGAGTCCCGGGATCCGGAAGTCACGGTTCAGGAGCGTCCAGGGCCAGCGATCATCTGTCGCAAAGTACCAGAGCAGCGATCCCGTGCCAACTTGACCGGCTTGCAAACCGGAGTTTGGAAAAGTCCAATCAAGTGAAGTTCCCCGTGATCTGCACAGTCCTTCCTCCTATTTCCGCCCGCCCAGGAACACATTCAAGGAACAAGAGATGTTGCTGTCTTCAGCGGTTCGGCCGACAAGGCAACTTCCCATCGTACTGGGCCTGCTTGCTCTGGGCCTGTCCATTGCCGCCTGCCAGAAGCACGTGGCCTCGGGTGTGATCGCTGAGGAGACCCGGGGGGAGGGCCAGCGAGTCGAGAAGAAGGAGGATGCGGCTTCAGGCTTGGGTGATTCGCACCTCGGGCATGACTGGCCGAAGTTTCTGGGGCCGCACGAGAATGGAGTTTCTGAAGAGTCGAACCTGCTCGAGAGCTGGCCGGAGCAGGGACCGGAGCTGATCTGGGAGATGACAGTCGGAACCGGTTACAGTGCTCCGAGTGTTCTCGGCAAGCGACTGGTCCTTCATCATCGACTGGGTGGAGAAGAGGTCGTCGATTGTCTGGATGCACAGACCTCCGAGCCGATCTGGCGGTACACCTATGCCAGCCGGTTTCAGGATCCGTACGGGTACAACAACGGTCCCCGCTGTACGCCGTTGCTGACGGATTCACGATGCTTCACGCTGGGAGCCGACGGTAAGCTGCTCTGTCTCAAGATTGAATCTGGGGAACTTGTCTGGCAGCGTGACCTGAAAAAAGAGTTCACGATTCCTGACGGCTTCTTCGGCGTGGGGGCCACTCCGATTCTTGAAGGGGAGAAGTTGATTGTCGCTGTCGGTGGTCAACCGGATGCCGGTCTGGTGGCCTTCTCAGCAAAAGATGGCGAGATCTTGTGGAAGGCAGTCGGACAGTCTACATGGGATGGGGCAGAGACTGGGTGGAGCAATGATCCGACCTATGTCTGGGAAGGGGATGAAATGATCGTCAGCTATTCCTCTCCCATGGCAGTGACGATTCATGATCGTCGACACGTCTTATGTCTGATGCGGCACGGGCTGGTCTCTGTCGATCCGGAATCAGGCGATGAAAACTTCCACTACTGGTTCCGCTCGCGTACGCATGAATCGGTCAATGCAGCACAACCTGTCGTTGTTGATGACACAATCATGCTGGGTGCTGCATATCGCGTCGGTTCTGTCTGTCTGAAGGTGAATGCAGATGGACGTGGCGTTGAGCAGGTCTGGAAGAATCCGCGAGACCTCTCGACACACTGGTCCACGACGCTCTATTCGCAAGGGCATTACTTTGGCTTCAGTGGCCGTCATGAGAATGAAGCGACGCTGCAATGCGTTGACGCTGCGACAGGTCGAGTGAAGTGGGAAACTACAGGTTGGGATGGTCAGGAAGAACTGCAACAAGATGCTGAGGGTCAGCCTGTCAGTAAGAAGACCGGCAAGCGATTGCCCTGGCCGTTCTATGGACGAGGCTCTGCGATCCTCGCTGATGGTAAGATGATTGTCCTGGGGGAACGGGGAACATTGGCGCTTGTGAAGTTGAACATCGATCAATGGGAAGAAGTCTCACGTTGTTCTGCTCCACGCATGAAATATCCCAGCTGGACAGCCCCCGTGCTTTCGCGAGGAAGACTCTATCTTCGATGTGAAGATGCGATGGTTTGTCTGCGGGTTGGCAATGAGGCTGAATGAAACAGTATGTCGATCGATGCTGCTGTGATTGTATTTTCGAAGAATTGGACGCTCGCGGATGTTGCGCGGACCCTTGTTGCAACGTGCTTTTGATGTTCCTCTTCTTCGTTCTCAAATGTTCTGACTGATTGACAACTTTTCAGTTGGCGAGGGTGTTGGTTCGTTGCTATAGTCCCTCCTTCGTCTAACTCATTCTCGGACTCGACGCTTCTGTACGGGACCGTAAGATTCACTTCTGTCTTCTCGGAGAGACTTGGTGCAAGAGCATCTGATTGAGCTATGTGTTGGTGAGACTCTTCAAGTCGGCCGCTATCGAGTCACACTGCTGCAGGTCAACGGGGATGAGTTGAGCATCGAAGTGGATGGGGATGACGAGAACTTCTGGAGCGAAGGCTTCGAAGACGATTTCGCCGGAGTGCTGCAGCCTCTGTAAGCAGTCCCGCAGGTCGCAGCTATTCTCGCTTCGCGACTGAACCTGATGAGTTCACGAATGCCGTGGTGCACGGACGCACGGCGGAGCGGATTGCTCAGAAGACTCGATGGCCGTCTGGCAGCATGTTCTGAAGCTGCCAGGGATGTTTCTCAAGACCAGTTGTTTCCACGGGGCAATGATTCTTTGCCGTCCCGTGTTCCGTGACCTCGCGATTTTCAAGGCGATTCGTCAGGCGACTTCGAAGACGAACTCAACCTCCACGGAGGCATTCAGCGGCAGGGCATTGACACCCACAGCGGCTCGCGCGTGGCGCCCTTTTTCGCCGAAGAGCTTCTGGACGAGTTCGCTGGCGCCGTTGGCGACCAGTGGTTGCTCAGCGAAACCGGTTGCCGACTGTACGAAGACTCCCAGTCTCACGACGCGCTGAACGCGGCTGAGGTCTCCATCGAGTTCCTGCTTGACGATCGCCAGTCCGTTCAACACGCACTGGGCAGCAGCCTGCTGAGCCTGATCGATGGGGATCTCGGACGGAACAGGGCCGGTCGCGAGGAGTGCCTTTCCGGCGAACGGAAGCTGCCCGCTGACGAAGATCAGGTTCCCGGCTCGAACGCACGGGACGTAGGCGGCCACCGGCTTCGGGGCTTCGGGGAGCATTAATCCCATCGACTGCAGTTGCGATTCCACGGACATTCGAAGTGCTCCTGTGAGGACCCGGCGGACGAGGGATAGTGAAGCCTGAAATCGTCACTGCCCGCTGGCCCGCACGCAATGCATGCAGCCCAGCGGGCAAGGAGATTTCATCTGATTCATCAACTTCGCAGCGATTACTTCTGGGTCCGCTGCAGCTGTTCAGCCTGACGACGGTACTTCAGAGCCTGGTAGGCGAGAGTCGACTGGCGGGGACGGCTTCCGGACAGCTTGGACAGGCGATCGTACTTCGCTGCCAGGGCCAGTTTCACATCAATCAGTGTTTTGGAGCGGTCCATGATTCTTAGCCTCGATTCATCTGCACCGAAACGGAGTCCGGCCGGATGAGATCTTTCAGTGTCCAATGAGTTTGCGAACTTTCCTTGGTCCCGCCGCCCGTCGGGCTGCCGGAAAAGGAATCGGGAAGTTTAGAGGAGTCCGCGGGCAATTTCCAGACAAATGCCCTGCGGGGATTACCGCGACTGGTTCAGCAGGTTGCGAATGGATGTAACGTCAGACTCGATTTGATGTTGCAGTGATTCTAAGGAGTCAAATTTCTGCAGTCCCCGCACGCGGTCGACGAGCTCCAGCTCCATCTCCTGACCGTAAAAATCGGCGGTGACGTCCAGTAGGTGGGCCTCCACCTTCCGGGTTCCTTCCGCGAACGTGGGGTTCGGACCGATGCTGACGGCCGCCTGATAGGTCTGATTCTGGACTCTGGCGCGGGCGGCGTAGACACCGTCGGCACAGAGCATTGTTTCAATCTGCTCGAGGTTGGCTGTGGGGAAGCCGATGCTGCGGCCGCGACGGGCGCCGTTCACGACTTTCCCTCGAAACGTATAGTTTCGGCCCAGCAAGGCAGCTGCTCGTCGCACATCCCCCTGCGAGATGGCCTGACGGACGAAGCTGGAGGAAACGATTTCTCCCTGCAGCGTCGTCGGAGCGACTATTTCCAGAAACTTTCCTGTCTCTCCGCAGAATTCCCGGAGTACCTCACCGTTCCCGGTCCGTCCTTTTCCAAAGTAAAAGTTCGGTCCTTCGACAAGTCCTGCCGCCCGCAGCTTCTTCAGCACAATTTCATCGAAAAACTCCCGGGGGGAGAGGGCCAGCAGGTTCCAGTCGGTGGGGTACTCCACGACGGTATCGACCCCCAGTGAACCGATCAGCTCTGCTTTCTGCTGCGGGGTGGTGAGGCGGGGAGGCTGCCGATCCGGATTCAGCAGTGCGGCCGGGTGGGGTTCGAAAGTCATCACGACCGCAGGGACCGAGAGGCGCTGGGCGTGATCGATAAGAGCGGAAAGAATCGCTTGATGCCCCAGGTGAACGCCGTCGAAGTTGCCGATGGAGAGAACGCACTCTTCCCAGTGATTCAGGTTTTCAAGGCCTCTCAAACGGTTCATGGATCGTCTTTAAACTCACTCTGCGAATCTGGCATCTGGTGCGGGCTGCAGCGAATCAATCTTTCCGCTGTCCCACCGGTGTCAATCAGCTTAGCGGGCTCCCCAATGGGATGCACGGCGGGAAGCATGCTGCCTGAGCGTCCCATTTTCTGCGTCGCTGAGAACTCGACAATCCAGAGACCACAGTTCCGGGCAAAAAGTGCGGCAATTCTCTGGCTCTGGACTCTCGACTCTTCGCTCCGGACTTGCCCGCACTCAGCTCAAAGCTGTGATTCCTGGGGCGAACGGGGTTGTTCTCGTGGCAAATCCACTGGTAGACTTCCGCTGGCCGGTTCGGGAAGAACGGTCGCCGCAGTGTGGGCAAAACACATCCGGCTGCAGCAGAGGCTGCGAAGAAGGGATTCGGTCGTGCTGCTGACGCGTTCAATTCGCTGGAAACTGATTTTCGTTCTGGGGTTGGTGGTCATGCTGGTGCTGGCCTCGACCACCTGCAGCCTTGTGGGACTCTCCGCCTATCGACGCACCGTCGAAGACCTGGAGCTGAGCACCGGGAAGCTGCCCCGGCAGTCCGATCTGGCAGCCTGCCTGAGCCTGCTGTTTCCTCCATTAGCTGCCGACTTTCCTCGGGACTCGGCTCCCTATGACGTTCGCCAGCGGGCCGGTGAGGCTCAGCGGGATCGCATGCAGGAAGTCTTCCATCACATTGCCGGCGAAGTCGAAGGAATCAAACAGTCCTGGCTTCAACTCCCCGATCGACTCCGCTCGAGTCGTCAGGAACTGGTCGGATTTGAAACTCTCTTCCGGACCGTCGACAACGGCCTGCGGACCATTCAGGACGTGATTCCCGGACTCGGGCGTCCTGAAGATCGTGAGGTGAGCGTTCAGGTCATCGGGAGCACGCTTGCGCAGATGCTGGATGTAGTTCGTCGTCTCCCGGACCCGGCCGGCCGGCTGGGGGAACGTCTCCGCGAAGCGAAGTCCGATTACCTGCTCCAGACGCGGCTGGCGGTCGGACTGGGGGTGATCTCCGTTCTGGTTCTGATCGGACTGATGAGCTGGGGGCACCAGATGATCTTCGCTCCGATCCGTGAACTCCATAAAGGGGTGAAACGGATTTCGATGGGGGATTACGGATTCCGCCTGAAGATCAAAACTCAATGTGAAATTGCCGAACTTGCTCAAGCATTCAATGAGATGGGGCGACGGATTCAGGAAGACCGCGCCAACAAGGAACGTGAAATTGAAGAACGCAGCAAGCAGCTGGTGATGTCCGAACGACTGGTCGGGGCCGGGTTTCTCGCCTCGGGAGTCGCCCACGAAATCAATAACCCGCTCTCTGTCATCATGACCGCAGCTTACGGGCTGGAAATGCGGCTGGATGATGAAGCACTCGCCCATCTTGGTGAAACGGATCGCGGGGACATCCGCGAGTATCTGGGGCTGATTCAGAGTGAGGCCGAACGCTGCGAGCGGATCACGAAAAAGCTTCTCGACTTCTCTTACGGCAAGGCGGAGGAACGCAATCGCTATGACGTCACGGCGATCGTTCAGGAAGTGGCCAACATGGTCGGGCATCTCAGCCGATATCAGGATCGTCGTGTGACGGTCGACCGGACCACGCCGCTGCATGCCTGGGTTAACGCTGCGGAGATCAAACAGGTTGTCCTGAATCTCACCGCCAATGCTCTGGATGCGACGACAGCCGGTGGCTATGTCGATCTTTCGCTTCGTGAATATCCCGAGGAGATTGAAATCGTCGTTGAAGACGATGGATGTGGGATGACTCCCGAGCAGCAGAAGAAGATCTTCGAACCGTTCTTCACGACCAAGGATGTCGGGAAGGGAACCGGGCTGGGGCTCTCTATCACACATCGAATTGTCCGTGACCACGGAGGAACGCTTGAAGTGGAAAGTGCCGGGGCAGGGCAAGGCTCCCGCTTCACGCTGCGACTCCCTCGCACCGCAGCCAAAGCACAATCCAGCGCCGCCTGAAACGTGACGTGCGATTTTCAGACTGACCTCTGACCCCCGACCTCTCCCCTCGGTCAACAAGACATCGGGAACGCTCCGTAACACCCTCAACAAGCCAGCATGTCCAGACAAGAACCCAAATCGTGTGGAGTCCTCATCGCCAGCGGCGACCCGATTCAATCCTTCCTGCTGATGAAGCATGCGGACCGCTGGGATCTCCCCAAGGGGCACGTCGATCCCGGAGAGACCGAGATCGAGTGTGCATTGAGGGAGATGCACGAAGAAACCGGAATCGATCCCGCTTTGGTAACGATCGATCCTGCTTTCCGCTACGTCCAGCAATACGAAGTGCAGAGTTCTCGCTACGGCGGAGATCGCAAGCAGACCGTGCTCAAGACGTTGATCATCTTTCTGGCCCGCATCGATCATCCGTGCGAGATTGTGCACACCGAGCACCTGGGCTCGCAGTGGTTTTCGTGGACCTCCCCACCGCCAGCCATTCAGGCCCGCACGATCGACCCCCTGCTGCAGCAGCTGGATCAGTTTCTGAGGGTTGAGGGTTGAGGGTTGAGAGTCCAGAGTCCAGAGTCGCTGACCGCTGACCGCAAAAACGTGTAGCAATCGCTTCGGGGGCTTGACTCACGCCCGCTCGCCAGCGATGACATCCTCTTCGAGCTACATTCTCTGGCTGGAGATTCCCCCATGCGCCTGTGTCGATTTCAGGATCAGGATCAAACGGCTTTCGGCTTCTATGTGAATGATGAAGTCGTGCTGGCGCTGCAGAGCGTCGAGCAGGCGCTGGGGCGTGAGCCGTTGCAGGTGTGCACGCTGCTGGACCTGCTGCCCGGGGGGCGTCTGCACTCAGAGCTTCAGGAGGTGGAACGACAGCTGACCCCGGAGTTGATCTCGGAACTCTCACGCCCGGTCAGCGACGTGAAGCTGCTGACTCCTCTGGCAGCTCCCGGAAAGTTTCTTCTGCTGGCAGGAAATTATCCGTTGCACATCCTCGAAGGAGGGGGGCAGGCTGAGGAACGCAAGAACACCATCCCTTATCTCTTCATGAAGCCCCCCAGTACGTTCACTCACCCCGGCGATCCGGTCTGTATCCCTGCCTGTTCCCCGGATCAGATCGACTGGGAACTGGAGCTGGGGGTGGTGATCGGCAGGACCTGTTCACAGGTTTCGGAAGCGGAGGCCTTGGACTACGTGGCCGGCTACACCATCGTCAACGACATCTCGGACCGCTCCTATCGGCCCAACCCCCAGCGGGTCCAGCGGCCACGCGATACATTCTTCGACTGGCTGCATGGGAAATGGCACGACACGTTCGCTCCCTGGGGACCCTGTCTTCTCCCCGCTGGGGAGTGTCCCGACCCTCAACAGCTGCGGATGGTCCTGAAGGTGAACGAGCGTGTGGAACAGGACGGAACGACAGCGGGGATGGTGTTCCCGGTTGCAGCGGTCATCGAGTTCATTTCCCGGTTCGTGACGCTTCAACCCGGGGACCTGATCGCGACCGGCACGCCCGACGGGGTTGGAAAGGCGAAAGGACGGTTTCTCAAACGGGGCGACAGGATGCGGGGGACGATCGAATCGATCGGCACACTCGAAAACCCCGTCAAATAATCGTTCTCAGGGTGCGACCTCATTTCCTATCCACTGCCCACGACCCCACCCCCCCACGGCACAAAATGCCGGAAATTCTGGATTCCGAAAACTCTCGGAGAACTGCCGTTGACGCAAAACGCCAGAATTGAGAGATTTCGCTACCTCTGCGGGGCAAGGTTGCACCGGGAGCTTCCATTGGACAAACCCGCAGTCGGCTGGGCTGAAGAATTCAAATCGTTCCGGAGCAACGGACGGCGCCGGCCTGAACGGACTCGCAAAGGAGTGCATCACAGTGAAGAAGTACAGCCTGTTGGCAGTCGCTCTGGCGACCGTTGGACTGTTTGGGGCCAGCCAGATGGCGATCGCCCAGGATGCTGCCCCCGCGCCGCATCAGATTGGCCTGATCGACATGGCCCACATTTTCAAGAACTACGACAAGTTCAAAGATCAGACCGCCGGCCTGCAGAAACTCGCTGAAGAAGCAGAAGCCAAAGCCCAGGCGATGATGGAAGAAGGGAAGAAGGGGCAGGAGCAGCTGCAGACCCTGACCCCGGGCAGCCCCGAATTTTCCCAGATCGAAGCCAAACTGATCAAGCTGAAGACCGAGCTGGAAACCTTCCGTCAGGTGGAGCAGCAGAAGATCGTCCGCCAGCAGGCAGACGTCTACAAGACCATCTACCTGGAAGTCCAGGACGTCGTGAACCGCTACGCTGAGTACTACAAGTACACGCTGGTGATCCGGTTCAACCGCGGCGATGTTGCCGACGCCGGTAACCCCCAGGCGATCATCCAGAACATGAATCGCCAGGTCGTCTACTACAAACATCAGGACGACATCACCGATCCGATCCTGAAGCACCTGAACGATCAGTACAAGAAGACCGCCAGCAAGTAGTTGAAAAGCAAATCCGAAATTCGAACGAAATTCGGGTCGAAAAAGTAGAAACGCAGAGATCGCAGGGAACGCTGAGAAAAGGGAGAGAGAAATCTCTTCACGTCTCAGCGAACTCCGCGCTCTCTGCGTTTCAAGCTTTTAAAGCATCATTTCGGATTTGGTCCTTCGGATTTCGGATTTTTCGAAAAAAGACTCAGCCCAAAAGGCCGCACACTCCCCATGTGCGGCCTCTTTTTTTTGATCTCCCAGCGAGATTTTTTCGTTAACTTTTAGGTCTACGCGAGTGGCACATTCGCGTCTATGATTTCCCAAGAACCCTGTTTCCTGTCCAAAAGCCAATTCGAAAACTGCCATGTTTTTCCCATTCTTCGATCCCTGGTACTTCGTCATTCTCTCACCAGCGATTCTGCTGATGATGTGGGCCCAGTGGCGCATCAAGAGCGCGTACGCCCACGGAATGCAGGTGCCCACGCAACTCTCCGGAGCGCAGGCGGCCCGGCAGATTCTGGATGACGCTGGGCTCGACTATGTCGACATTGAAGAAGTCGGCGGAACCCTCTCCGACCACTACGACCCGCGCGGAAAAGTCCTGCGCCTGAGCAGCGACGTCTACCGGACAAGGTCCGCAGCGGCGGTGGGGATTGCTGCGCACGAAGCCGGTCACGCGATTCAGGACGCGAAGCATTATGCCCCGCTGGTCCTTCGCAATCTCGCTGTGCCGGCTGCGCAGTTCGGCCCGATGTGGTTCATGGGCTTCCTGCTTCTGGGGATGTTCCTGCCAGCTCTTTCCGTCCCGATGGCGAAAGCCGGATGGGGGACGACCTTCCTGTGGGTGGCTGTCGGGGGATTCGCAGCTGCCGCTGTGTTTCAGATCATCAACCTGCCGGTCGAGTTCGATGCCAGCAACCGCGCGAAGCGCCTTCTCACCGACATGGGGATGGTGGATCGCTTTGGGGGAGAAGCTGTAGCCAACGTGCTGAACGCGGCCGCCTGGACCTACGTGGCGGGAACGCTGCAGGCCATTTTGGTGGTGTTCTACTGGATCATGCGGCTGGGCCTGCTCGGCGGCCACAACCGCCGGGACTGATCCCCCGTAGGGTCCGCTGTGCGGACCTTCTTCAACCCCTCGAATCCGCGTCGTCGTATCTCTGAATGTTCCGCTCTGCGTGTCAACGCGCAGATCGGGTGATCGAGATAAAGTTGAGTTGGTCTGGTCCGCACAGCGGACCCTACTTGGCTGGTCCTGGCCGTCAGAGCTACCTGCCGGGCACGTCATCCACCGGCGCTCCTGCGGAGTTCACCGACTCCGCTTTCCGGTTCGGGCTGTCGGCCGGGCCGAGGGGTTCTTCCGACGGGAGCAGCTGGGCGATGTCGACGCGGTTGGCGTCTCCTCCGAAGGCGGTCAGGTAGCCGAGAATTTCCTGGTACTGCCCGTAGATCCGCATCGAGTCGAAGCGGGTGATAAAACGGGTCCGGTCCCGGCTGTTGAGGCGCGTCCAGGCCACGATCGCTTTGTCGATCGCCCCCAGCAACACCAGTGCGTGAGCACTTTTGAGCTTCAGCTGCGACAACAGCGGGATGTCGGGATCACTGCCATCCAGCGCATAAGGCAGATCGATCAGCCCCCCGGATTGATTCTGAATTTCATCACCGCCGAAAGGGCTCTCACCGATTTCGATGACGTTGTTGGTGTTGATGGCCTTTTCGATCTTGTCTCCCAGCTCCGCTTTGTCCGGGTTGTGAGTCAAGCGTCGACGCCAGCGATCGCAGTAAACCAGCAGCGATGTCAGGTGCATCCGGGTGGGATCATCAAAGCCGCCCCGGTCGGAGAGCTCATCATTGGCGAGCAGCTCAGATCGCATCGTGAGCAGCGGGGACAGGGCAGCGGCGATATGCAGATTCCGCAGGGTGACGATGGCGCGGCGAAACTGTTCCTTGGCAGGGTCTCCGATGGGCATGATGGCTCCGGCTTAGGTAGTGGGTAGTGGGTAGTGGGTAGTGGGTTAGGAGTTGGGAGTTGGGAGGGAAAATTCCTACCCACTGCCAACTATCCACTAGCCCCTCACCACCGTTGTTAATGGGGCGACTTCGTCGACGCGGGCGTCGATCGCCTGGCGTAGGTTCTCAGCCAGTTGCGCAGCACTCGGTTCTCGCTGTCTGAGCTTTTCGAGTTCATCATCGAGGAACATGCCGCGGAGCGTGTCAAGTGTTGCCACACGTCCTTCTGTCTGGCGCAGTTCAAGTAGCTCACCTGCTTCATCCAGCTGGCGGGGAAAGGGTGCGGAAACAGCCGCTCCGCTCCTTTCCGATGATTTCTGAGAATGGGACCGGCCCGAGCGGTGAAGCCTGAACAGGCAAAGGGCTGTTGCTAACGCTGCTCCACCCAGCCCCCCCGTGGCAACCGAGCCTCCGATCACGCCAGCCCACTGCAACGCTGAGAGCGTGACCGGAACCCACTGAAGAATCGTCCAGCCTGGACGCTGCTCCGGCTTGGGTTCAGGCGGATTCTGGTTCGAGTGGATCGGACTGGAAGCCTCCGGCGGACCGACAATCGATGATTGCGTCGACACCCCCCCAGGCGAAGCGGGCGGTTCCGGCTTGTTCAGACCGAGCTTCGAAAGAAAGTCCGCAGCATCCTGATACCCACTCCAGCTCTTCTGCGGCAGAGTGAAGGTGGGCAGGTTTGTGATTCCCAAAGCAGACGCTTCACTCTGATGGAGGTCGAAGTTTTGCCACTTCAATTGGAACCCGGACAAGATCCGCTCCCGGAACGCGGAGTCCTGTTCGAAATCCTGTTTGAATTTCTGACAGGGAGGGCACCCTTCGGAAGTCCAGATCACCAGGACCGGGCGGGGGGCATCGCCAGCCAGTGGAAAAGGTGCTCCCCCGGTCGGAGGATGTAATCGACAGCGACCCTCTGCACAACGCATGCGGCAGTCGGACCTCATCCAGTTCAACCACCCGGATCGAAGAGATTCCACATTCAGGTTGTAGTGTCGCTGCAGGCGGACGGTCATGCCGGCAGGGTCTCGTTGAAATTCCAGTAGCTGGCTTGGACTTCCCCGTTCCAGAAGAAACTCTGCCAGCGAGAATCCCATTGCATACAGCTGCTGAATCTGACCTGCCGGTGGATAGTTTCGACCTTCCAGCCAGTCCAGAGTGATCATGGCTGGGTCGAGTTTCGAAGCGATACTCCTCAAGTGTTCGTGGACCTGAGGAGACTCCATGAGGACGGCACAGCCTTCGTCCAGCCATCGCTCGATTCCCTTGCGGGTGAGTGACGCCCGGACCATATGGTCGACCTCATGAGGAATCACATCACGCAGGATCGCTTCCCGCGTCCCCGCCACTTCCATCCGCCATCCGAAGACTTCCCCGCCGTGCATTTGAAATCGCGTACTGCCGCAGCCTGCGTGATTTGTGTATGAAAACTGAATCGGGCAGGGGGAAGACCATGCGCCGGGCAAGTCGTTTCCCGTCCAGAATCGGGCGGATCGGATGCGTGCCTGCTCTGCGACCCGCTGCATCTCGGCATCAGCACACCGGAAGTTCTCTCCGCTATGGGTGTCGCTGACGATGATAAAAAACGAGAGACCGAAAAATGCGAAGTTTGAACAGATCCCCCGCGACAACACAGACGTCCACGGGCCATCGGGTTCACTGGGCTGCTGGTGCGATTGCGGTTTACTTTGCATCGCAGACTCCCCGTGGATCCGCTGCAGTCAGAACGGACACTCGCTCGTACTTTCCGGTTCTCACCAGTTCACGCATCAGCCGGGCTGGGTGATAGCGGCTTGGATTCGAGTGATTCATGCGGTTGAGTCTCATGATGACGGCCGCCACGAGTTCCGAGCAGAAGAGCTGCTCGAGGTTCGCTCCGGGGAAGAACCGCAGGCTCTGGAAGACGCGTGTTCCAGAGAGCAGGGCTCCTCCCATGTCGTAGCCGATTCCCGGATCAATAAATTCGTCCAGCAGCAGCCGCGTCAGGAGACGGCTTTCTTCGATGGTCAGTCGATGAAACTGGGTCAGTCGATACAGGTCGACGCGGCCCCCAGCCTGCAGGTAGTCGTTGATGCGATCGTGTGGATGATGAGCCTGCGCCCCTGTGACCGGGAGACCGCGGATCAGGCAAGGGGTGTCGCACAGCGTCGTGGACTCCGTCCAGATCATCTCGCTTCGCCAGCGGCAGAGAATGGCCACATGCGAGGGGCCGACTCGTAAAATTCCAGGCGGAGCCAGCGACGCTGTCCCCCAGCGGATCATCCGTCCGGTCCAGTCGGCACCATGGCACGCAGCGATATCCCCGGGCAGAAATTCCATGGCACGGAAGAGAAAGAGGAGTCTGTGGCAGAGAGCGACAACTCCGGAAACACCCGGCGCTGCAAAGAACCGGGTCAGGTCGCGCGCGGTGGGGAGAGTTGAGAGTTGAGAGTTGAGAGTTGAGAGTCGAGAGTCGAGAGTCGAGAGTCGAGAGTCGAGAGTCGAACAAAACGCTACGGCGTTTTGCTAACTCCTAACTCCTAACAGCCCGTTGAATTTCCTTTCTTCGCTTGACAGATCTGGTAGATTGCCGGTGGTTCGGATTTCAGGCATTCAGGGAGGGTGACCGATGGCGTTGGGGAAGCGGGAGGAGTCGCAGCAGCAGGAGTTCTGGACTCCGACAGCGAGTCTCTCCAAAGGGCCGGGGCATGTCTTTTATGACAAGCTCAATCAGGTGCTGGCCAAGGCTGGCTTCGACAAGGTTCTCGAGGACCTCTGCTCCCCGTATTATGCCAGCACAGGTCGCATGTCGATCCCTCCGGGCGTCTATTTCCGCATGCTGCTGGTCGGGTACTTTGAAGGGATCGACTCCCAGCGTGGCATCGCCTGGCGGTGCGAAGATTCTCTCTCGCTGCGAAGGTTCCTGGGCATTCCGCTGGGGAAAGAGACCCCGGACCACAGCAGCCTGACACGCATTCGTGATCGACTCCCGCTGGAGATTCACCAGCAGGTGTTCCAGCTGGTGCTCAGCATCATCGATGAACATGGTCTCCTCAAGCTGAAGGCAACCGGTGTCGACTCCACGTTGCTGGAGGCCAACGCCGCCATGAAGACGATCGTCCGTAAGGACTCGGGCGAAGACTGGAAGGAGTTCCTCAATCGCCTGATGCAGGAGGAAGGGCTGATCGAAGAAGACGATGATCCCAGCGACGATGACCTGCGGAAGTTCGATAAAACCCGTCATCAGCAGGGGAAGAAGAAGGTCTCTAATGCCGACTGGGAATCGCCGTCAGACCCCGATTCCCGCATCGTGAAAATGAAAGATGGCCGCACTCATCTGGGCTATAAGGCTGAGCATGTGATCGACCTGGAGAATGAGTTCATCCTCTCCGCCACGGTGTGTCATGGGACGAACAGTGATGCCGGCACGCTCATCGAAAGCGTGGTGAATGCCCAGCAGAACGTGATTCTCGCTGGGAGTCCGGAAGAGATTGAAGAGGTTGCTGCCGACAAGGGGTATCACAAGAACGAGACGATCACGCAGGCCACGCAGCTGGGACTGCGAACGTACATCCCGGAGCCGAACTCACAACACCATCGCAAGTGGATCGACAAGCCGGAGGAGGTCCAACAGGCAGTGCTCAACAACCGCCAGCGCATGAGTCGATCCAAGGGAAAGGACCTGCAGCGTCAACGCAGCGAGAAGGTGGAACGCAGCTTCGCCCATGTGTGTGAAACCGGCGGAGCAAGGCGAACGTGGCTGCGAGGATTGGAGAAGATCAACAAGCGTTACCTGATCGTGGCTGCAGCCAGGAACCTGGGTTTGCTGATGCTCAAAGCATTCGGCATCGGCAAACCCAGAGGATTGCAAAGCGGACAGAGGGCACTGCTGGCACTCTGGGGAACCTGCACGCTGCTCTGGGCCGCCCTAAGAAACCGCCTGCGATCGCTCCAGGCAAGGACAGCTCATCCGATGGCGTTCCGAGACATCAACTGGCAATTGACCCCACAGCGACCACGTACACCCCGGAAACTCCAAATCATGCCAACTTCAACGGGCTGCTAACTCCTAACTCCTAACTCCTAACTCCTAACTCCTGCCCACTGCCCACTATTCCCTCAAAAAAACTCCGACATCACCGTGTCGGCCACGAAGCGGCCTTCACGGGTCAATCGCAGGTGCGTCGCAGTCTCTTCCAGCCAGCCGGCGGTGAGCAGTTGCTGGTAAGACTCCGGCGCGAGGTCGCGAACTTCGACGTTGTAACGGGAACGAAATCGGGACAGGTCAATTCCTTCGATCTGCCGCAGCCCCAGCATGACTGCTTCCCGTCGACGCAGATCGGCATCCCACTCTTCCTGCTCCTGAACCGGGGAATCGCCTTGCTGAAGTTTGCGGATCCAGTTGGTGACGCTTCGGTGGTTGAGCCTTCGCACGCCGTTTTGAAATCCGGCAGCTCCGGGCCCGATTCCGTAATAGGGTTCGCCCCGCCAGTAGACTTGGTTGTGCTGACACTCTTTCCCGGGCCGGGCGAAGTTGGAAAGTTCGTACTGGCGGAAGCCGGACTCTGGAAGTCTGGTCATCGCCAGGGAATACATGTCCCGCTCGAGATCTTCAGTGACCGGTTGCAGCGTGTTCTTCTCCCGGCGAGTCCAGAAGGCGGTTCCTTTCTCGTAGGTGAGCCCGTAAGTGGAGATGTGTTCGGGGTGGAACTGGATCGCTGCAGTGAGGGTCTCGTCCCATTGTGGAAGTGACTGGCCTGGAACTCCAAAGATGAGGTCCAGAGAGACGTTTTCGAACCCGCGTTCGCGAAGCTGGCGGATGACATCGGCGACAGTCTCAGCGGAATGGGTCCGTTCGAGAGTGGCCAGATGATCTCCATGGAAGGACTGCACCCCGAGGCTGACGCGATTCACTCCCGCGGATTTCATCACCTCCATCCGTTCGGGGGTGAGGCGTTCCGGATTGCACTCCATCGAATACTCTGCTCCCGATTTCAGGGGGAGCCATTGTTGAAGTAAGGCGAACAGCTTTTGCAGATCGGCAGGCTCGAGGTAGCTGGGAGTGCCGCCACCGATGAACAGCGTTCGCATCGAGCGGGGGACTTCCAGCTGTTGTCGCAGTTCGGTCTCGAGCGATTTCAGGTAGGCGGGAATCAGATCATCCCGTCCAGCGATGACAGTGAAGTCGCAGTATCCGCACTTGTGAAGGCAGAACGGCACGTGGATATAGGCGGACGTCGGAACGTCATCAATGCGGTCCATCAGCAACGAAGAGTCTCTTTCAATGCGGCGGTCTGAGACGGCCTCGGATATGACGTCGGCCGGCTGGCTCAGGGAGCGGCAGGGTTGGGAAGGCAGTCTGACAAACGTCCCGCAGCCAGTGCAGGGACGTCACACCGTTCTTCCACCTGCATTAACAGAGGAGCAACGTGATTGCGGACAAACCGGGGTGCTGTGAAGCCGAAGTGCCCCGCCAGATGGCGGTCACGACAGTATTCCAGGCGATAGGGCATCTCCTGAAACTTGTCTGCTTCGGAAAGTGTCAGCTCTCGCTTCTGGAAACCGACCATCCCGGCGCTCAGGGAATTGCGTCCGTCCAGAGTTCCCGCCACGGCGGTGAGAAGTCCCAGGAAAAGCACATCCGCCAGTGACGTGAAGTTCCAGATCTTTCGTTCGACGTGCTTCAAGGCGGGGCGATAATCGTAGGCAGGGGAAATGGCGGCACCCAGCAGGACCGCTCCGGAAATGCTCGACTTCTCGGGCATGCCGTGGAGGATGTGAAGTGCCATCGCTCCTCCTCCGGAGTGTCCGATGAGAAAGACGGGGCGGTGCGGCCAGCGTTGCCGATACGAGAGCAGTTTGTCCTGAATGATCTTCGCCTGCAGGTTGTGTAACCGGCGAGACCGGAGATTATACAAGGCCAGCGGCCAGCGGCAGGTCCAGTCGTGGATCTCAACCGCGTACGGGACCCCGGCATCTTTCAGGCCCCGACGGATACAGCGGTTCAGCCAGCTCCGCCCCTCAATCCCCGGCAGGATGATGACATATCCCCGCTGCAGACGTTCGTCCGTCATCAATGGTTGGTGAAGGTGGGACATGGGCATGAAAACCGGATCAGGAAATGGAAACGTTTGTCATGTGGAGGTCCGCGAGTCCGGGATTCAGCCACCAGGTGCGACGCTGGACCGGAATGCCTGCGATCGTTTCGGGGGATAGCGGAACCGCTTCCGAAGCGGGGGAGGTTCGGGAGTGCAGCCAGCTTACTCCTTCGGTGCCGGAGTTCAATCGCTTCGACCATTCCCAGCCGATCCGGCCCATGGTCCAGCGGGCGTTCACATCCTGAACGGGTCGAAGCCGGATTTCATTTTCTTCGCGGTAGAGCATGGAATCAATTCCGACCGGTCCGAAATATCCTTCCTGCTGCAGACTCGTGACGATTTTCAATTGTGTGTTGAGAAGAGTTTCCCGCGCGGAACCGGAAATCACAACAGGATTCATGCGGCTTCCAGCATAAACTCCCCGGGAATCGCTCAGTAATTCGGTCAATCCGAGCAGCTGTGGCTCTCCTGTCGCAGGGATCTCCCATTGCACGCCGATTTCGCAGACCCGGTCCAGCAGGGGCTCGATGTGAACTCCCGCCTGCCGTTCGATCAATCGACGCACTGTGGCCAGTTGTTTGTCGGTGGGGAAATCGCTTCCTCGCAGCTGTCCTCGCCCCGCCTGTCCTTGAAGGGGTTTGACGATCCACGCGCGGCCTGCGTTGAGATTCTGCTGAATCAATTCCACAGCCTGCTCCAGCGTGCGGGCGATCCCTTCTCCCGACAAGATCTCACCCAGTTCCTGGCAGATTCCGAAAGCAAAATCCCGGGAATTCACCCGCCAGACCACCTCCTGATCAGGGGCGGTCGTGGCGATCTTCAGGGTGGCTGCCAGCTTGCGGACACTCGGGGTCCAACCCCATGGAATCAGGATTTCTGATTTCGAGCTGTGAAGGTCTGTCGCGGTCAGTGGGTGAACGGGGGGAGCCCCCAGACCGGTCATTCGCTTCCAGAACTCCGGGGAGATTGGTCGGGGAGTGAGGATTTCGTCTCCGGGTTCAGCGACCGCCAGCCACACGCAGGCCAGTTCTGCTTCCAGCTGTTCAACCTGCTGGGTGGAGTTATGACCGGGATCCCAGGCCTGTTCGAACGAAAAATTGCCGACAAACAATCGCATTCCGGATTCTGCCGTCAGCGTTTCGTGGGGAAATTCAAAAAACTCGCTGTGCTGGCAGCATGGACGAGTTTGGAACATCGACAATAATCATTCATTCGCATCCCCGCCAATATTGGCATTCAGGAAACTCCCGTGACCCAACCCGCATACGATGCCATTCTGTTTGTGTCCTTTGGCGGTCCAGAGAAGCGGGAAGACGTTATCCCTTTCCTTGAAAACGTGTTGCGAGGGAGAAACGTTCCGCTCGAACGAATGCTCGCAGTTGCCGAGCACTACTATCATTTTGACGGTGTCAGCCCGATCAATCAGCAGAACCGGGAACTGATTGCCGCTGTCCGGGAACAATTGCCCCTGCATGGGGTCGATCTCCCGATTTACTGGGGAAATCGCAACTGGGACCCGCTGTTGCCGGAAACGCTCTCGCAGATGGCAACCGATGGAGTCGGCAAGGCGATCGCGTTTGTCACCGCTGCGCACAGTTCGTACTCGGGGTGTCGCCAGTATCGGCAGAATATTGAAGATGCCTGCACCAGCGTCGGTTCGGGGGCTCCGCAGGTCGACAAGATCCGGGTCTTCTACAATCACCCCGATTTCATTGCTGCCAATGCCGAGCGCCTGAAAAGTGCTTTGCAGGGGATGACTGAATCTGAACGGGAACGTTGTCATGTGGCCTTCACGGCTCACAGCATTCCCATGTCGATGGCCCGCAGCTGCGATTATGAACGTCAGTTGCTGGAAAGCTGTCGCCTCGTGGCGGACGCGACGGGAATTCCGCCAGAACGCTGGAAGCTGGTCTATCAGAGCCGCAGCGGTCGACCTGAAGATCCGTGGCTGGAACCCGATGTCCTGGATCACATTCGCGATCTGAAAACGGAAGATGTTCCGGCGGTGGCGATTGTGCCGATCGGTTTTCTCTCGGATCACATGGAGGTCATGTACGATCTGGATATCGAAGCCCGGGACCTGTGTGCTGAGCTGGGAATCACGATGCAGCGGGCCGGGACGGTCGGAACGCATCCCCGCTTCGTGGAGATGGTCTGCAAACTGATCGCGGAACGGGTGCGAGGGGATGTCCCTGCGGAGTCGATCGGACAATACGGTCCGAACTGGGACATCTGCCCCGTCAACTGCTGCCCCGCGCCGGTTCGCCGGTAAAGTGGAGACTCAGGACGCTGGTTAAAGTCGACAGTTTAGTGCGGTACAAGGCATTGGATCATCCCGCGTCTTGTCCCGGATTGTCGACCAATGAGCAACGAAAACGCTGAGTCTGTTTTGATTGCGGGGGGAAGTGGCTTTCTCGGAGGATCTCTCGCCAGACATCTGAGTTCACAGGGAATGGATGTCACTATTCTTTCCCGGTATCCGCCCAAGGTGAATGGACCCTGGAAATATGTCAGCTGGGATGGCCGGACGTTAGGCGGATGGCAGCGAGAATTGAACGGAGCGCTCGCCGTCATCAATCTGGCAGGCCGGAGTGTGGACTGTATCAAGACGCCTGCCAATCAGGATGAGATCCTTCGGTCTCGGGTGGAAGCGACGCGCGTTCTTGGGATCGCGATGCGGTCGGTGGAAACTCCGCCCCCTGTCTGGATTCAGATGAGCACCGCTCATATTTATGGAGATCCTCCACATCTCGTCTGCTCCGAGGACTCCCCGTTCGGATACGGGCTGGCCCCTTTCGTCGGTCGTGCCTGGGAGCAACAATTTCAGGAGAGTGTGCTGCCAGCTCAGAGACAGGTGATCCTGCGGACCAGTTTCGTGATTGGGCAGGATCGAGGGGCAGGAGGCGGCGCTTTGTCCCGTTTCAAAACTTTGGCGAAACTGGGGCTGGCGGGCAGAGTGGGGTCAGGCACACAGGGAATGAGCTGGATTCACGAGGCCGACTTGAACAGGCTTTTCGAGCGTGCGTTGCGGGATGTGAAGATGCAGGGAGCCTATATCGCATCGTCTCCGAATCCGGTGTCTCAGGTGGAATTCATGCAGACATTAAGGGAGGTGATGGGGGTCTTCGTCGGACTTCCATCGTTTTCGTGGATGATCCGCGCGGGAGTTCCGCTGCTCTTCCGGTCGGATCCTGAACTCGCGCTCTATGGGCGATATGTCGTCTCCGAGCGACTTGAGAAAGAGGGATTCGAGTTTCAGTTTCCCCAACTGAATGCGGCTTTGCGCAATCTCCTGGTCACCTGAAATTTCTTACTCATGGTGCATGGCACACACACCTCGGAGCTTGGTGTTTGCGAGGAAGCGGGGCGGGAAGTAGGCGACTTTGTTGTAAGGGACGACGACTGTGACCTTGCACAGATCGCGTGGTTTGGAAGCTGCCAGCTGATTGTTGGGGTTCTGATTGCCGGTTCCGGGAGTGACGGAGATCTCGACCGTCACGTCGTTCACGGTGATTCCTTTGACCGTGTCGACGACGTACTGCTTGACCTGTGTGGTGACAGAGCTGTTCGTGGAGCCTTCGAGTATGGCAGTCCGGGCTCCGAAGCGAGCGGCGTTGGTCGCGAGCTGTCCGACCATCATCGCGCGGCCAAATTCCATCGTGCCCCAGATGACCACCAGAAACACCGGCATCACGATCGCAGTTTCGACCAGAACTGCTCCCGGGCGAGAATCGGTTTTGACGGGGGAAAAATGGCGTCGCATAGGTTCGCTCTTTTTGCCAGACGACCGGAATTCGGCCGATACACGACACTACTTCGAAAAATTCAATCGGGCGGTCGGAATGGTCTGGAGTGATGCAAATTCGCAACGTCCCTGTGGCGTTTTGGAACGCCTGTGACGACTGTATCGCGAACCGATATACTGACTCTGCCGGTGATGCTGTCTGGACGGATTGCCTTCGGGACAACAGCGAAGCGGCTTCAGCGATTCTTCAACCACTGCGGAGAGACCGATGCCAGAGAAGACGATCTTCAAGAAGATTTTGGACCGGGAGATTCCCGCACAGCTTCTTTATGAGGACGACCTGTGCATCGCGTTCCGCGACGTCAATCCTCAGGCCCCGGTGCATATTCTGGTGATCCCCAGAAAAGAGATCCCCTCGCTGAAAGAAGTCACGGCGGAGGATGAGCCCCTGTTAGGGCATTTACTGGTGGTCTGCAGCAGACTGGCGCGGGAGCACGGCCTCGGCAACGGGTATCGAACCGTGATTAACGCTGGAGAGGATGGGGGGCAGACGGTGAACCACCTTCACATCCACCTCCTCGGACAGCGACAACTCTCCTGGCCGCCGGGGTGATGGCATTTCGCAGTAACCATTGATCTCTCAGCAGGTTCCTGCGCGGAGATCTGGCGATCTAGGTCCTGCTCGGAAGATGCAGATCGAAAAGAATTTCGGCGCAGCGGGACAGAATCTGCGTGACTGCGTAGATCATCGAGGTACTGAGCGTCGCCATCACCATCAAGAACAGGGTCAACAGCGTTGCGACAAAAATGCCGGTGAAAGTCATGATTCTTCCTTGAATACGGTGTCCGGTCGAAAAAATCCCCAACCTGAAGGAGCCAAGACGAAGTGCGGGCCGTATGTCGCCTCAACATCCCTCAGGTTGGGAGCCTCAATTTGATCTCTAAACTGTCTCTGTCGGCCTGAGGCAAGGAATTTGCAAAGTGTGTGCCAGAGCAGCGAGACATTCCTGCTGTGGATGGATTTTGTTGAATTCCCCTGCAAAACATCTGGAGTTCGAGTCATGTCGCTTCCCAAGTCGTTGAAAATTTTGCTCGCGCATGGCAATCAGGCGACCAGGTTGATGGTTCGGCAGACACTCGAGAGTTTGGACTGCATCGTTTTCCCGGACTGTGAAACCGTCACCGATCTGATGGATCGCTCGCTGCAGGAGAAGCCGGACCTGATTATTACCGGAGTCGAATTGCAGGACGGCGATGCGCTGAGTGCACTGATCGCTGTCAGTGAAGTCACCACGATACCAGCGATCATCATGACTCCTCAGCGTTCACTCGAGATTGTCGAGAAGGCGCTGCATGATCACGTCATGGCGTACCTGATGGAGCCTTTGAATCTTGCGGAAATCGAACCGACGATTTATCTGGTCCTGCGACGGTTCGACCAGTTCGAAGAGCTGCGTCAGGAAGTTCAGGACCTGAAGCAGGCACTGCTGGATCGGAAGGAAATTGAACGGGCGAAAGGGCTTCTGATGGCCTCTCATCAGGAGACCGAGGAAGAGTCCTACAAGCGATTGCGGCGGCGGGCGACCGATCGCCGGATCAAACTGATCGATGCGGCCCGGGAAATTCTGCTCGAACACAGTCCACGATAAATAGCTGGGCTATCTGGTCATACTGAGGCGAACGGGAAGGGGCGTCTTCTCGGGCGATCGTCACGCTTCCCGCTGTCGTCGAACTTCATAGCACAGAATTCCGGCAGCGACAGCAGCGTTGAATGAACCGACATGTCCCTGCTGCGGAATGCAGATCTGTGCGTCGCACAGGGTCAGGAGTTCCTCCGGAATTCCCGACCCTTCGTTTCCAATCAGCAGGGCGGTGGCTCGCTGCAGATCGGTCCGGGCCGGGGAGCGATCCCCTTTTTCGCTCGCTCCAATGATCTGAATCCCTTGCTGCTGAAGGTTTCGACAGGTTTCCGTCAGGTCCGGGGACTGCACGATCTGAAGGTAATTGACCGCACCAACCGAGCTGCGTGCGACATGTGAAGAAACGGCAGCCTGACCCGCTGTCGGAACGAAGACTGCATCGACTCCGAACAGGTCCGCGGACCGGAGAATCGCCCCGAAGTTGAACGGGTCCTGAATCCCAGCGAGCACCAGGACGAAACTTCCGGTCCCCAAACGATTCAGAACGGCAGCGGGATCCGCGTAAGGGTAGGGGGGCATCTTGGCGGCAATCCCCTGATGATCGGTCGTGCCGCAAAGGCGTCCCAGTTCTCCACTCGTCATTTCCGCGATGTCGATGTCGAGTCGACGTGCCAGGACCAGCGTTTCCGTGGCTGCGGCCTCTTCGAGAATCTCGGGAGCGATCGCGATTTCAAATGGCACCCAGTGTTCGGCCCGGAGTGTTTCCAGGACAGCATGTCTCCCCCACAGCCAGCATTTCTGATGGTTGCCCATGAGGGGGGAACTTCGATGACGCCGTTTTTTCTTTCCGACCACAATGACCGCCAGATAATGCCTCTGCAATTCACGGGAAGGTCGTACTGTACCGAAAGCGCCGTCCAGAGTTCAGAGATCGGGAATCGCGGGGGGAAAACCGGTCGCTGGCGGACTTGCCCCCTTTCTACTTCCCCATCAGAATATAAAGATTCAGAAAGCCTTCTCATGAGACGACTGATCCCATTTCGCAAGCAGACGAAACTCCCGCTCTATCTTCTTGAGGAAGAGCAGCTGGGACTTCGTGCAGCCTGCAGTTTCAACGCCAGCGTGCTCGACTTTCTGCGGGACCATATCCGCGCCGGCGTGACGACCAATGAACTGGATCGGCTGGCAGAAACCTATACCCGCGACCACGGGCATCAACCCGCATGCTTTGGATATAATGGTTATCCGAAGTCCATCTGCACCAGCGTGAACGACGTTGTCTGTCATGGCATTCCCGATGACCGGGAACTGCAGGAAGGGGACATCGTCAACGTCGACTGCACGACCATTGTCGACGGCTGGTACGGCGATTCCTCCGAGACATTCCTGATCGAACCGGTTTCCAGGGAAGCCCGGCAGCTGGTTCAGGTGGCGTTCGATGCGATGTGGGAGGGGATCCGCGCGATTCAACCCTACAGCTCCGTGTTCGATATCGGAGTTGCGATTTCGCGATTCGGACGGGTTCACGGATATGGCGTCGTCGAAAACTTTCAGGGACATGGCATCGGCCGCATGTTTCACCAGGATCCAGGCATCCCGCATGTCCCGATTCGCCGCAACCGTCGGGATCTTCTGGTTCCCGGCGTTTCGTTCACCATCGAACCGATGTTGAACATGCGATCCGAGAAAACACAGGGGCCGCTCGCTGACGGCTGGACGATCCTCACTCTGGATGGCAGCCTGTCCGCCCAGTTTGAACATCAGATCCTGATGACTGAAGAGGGGCCGGAAGTTCTGACCCGCACACAGCGCGGTCCTCAACCCGGGCATGTGTTTTGAGACAGGGGGGTGGGCACAGTCAGGTTGAGCACGAAGCCGAAGCGTGTGCATTTCTCTTTCGCCTGAAACTTCGATGAATGGCATTCCTCCGCTGATGAGCAACACGACTGCAACTTCTGATTCACTTACCTTCACGCCGCAGGCCAGACAGCTGCGGGTTGTGGCGGTCATGCCGGCGTACAATGCCGCCGCGACGCTGGAACGGACTCTCGCCGACATTCCTGCCGGGATCGTGGACGAGATCATTCTCGTTGACGATTGCAGCCGGGATGAAACGGCAGTTCTGGCCCGGAAGCTCGGATTGACAGTCATTGTCCACGAGAAGAATCGGGGCTATGGCGGGAATCAGAAGACCTGTTACAAGCAGGCTCTCGAGAGCGGCGCCGACTTCATCGTGATGATCCATCCCGATTATCAGTACGACAGCCGCGTTGTGGGGGCTGCGGTGGAATTCCTCCGTCTTCAGATCTGCGATGTCATTCTCGGTTCTCGCATTCGCACCCGCCGGGAGGCCCTGGAAGGGGGCATGCCCGGATGGAAGTACATTGCTAACCGCTGCCTGACCACGATCGAGAATATTGCTCTGGGGCAGAACCTCGGCGATTTCCATAGCGGGTTTCGCGCCTATCGCCGCGAAGTGCTTGAGCAGATCCCCTGGGAAAGCAATACGGACGACTTTGCCTTCGACAGCCAGTTCCTCGCACAGTCTGTCTACTTCGGTTTCAAGCTGGGGGATATCCCTGTCCCGGTCCGGTATTTTGATGAGGCGTCGAGCATTAACTTCCGACGCTGTGTGAAGTACGGGATGACGACGCTGTGGGTTCTCCTGCAGTTCTGGCTGCAGAAGTTGCGGCTGGCTCGCTTTGCGATCTTCAAACGGCCCTGATCCTTTTTGCAATGAAATTGCAAATTCCTGATTGTCCGGAGTGTGGACAGCCGGTATAGTGATCCTGTTCTGAAAGCCGAAGGTACGCTTTTCATGAGCTGGATTGCAGCCAAGTTTTCCTGGATCACTGCCGTGGCGTCGCTCGCCATGATGCTTGGAGTCCAGACGCTGCATTCCCCGCTGCAACATGCTCTGGAATGCTGCCATTCCGACTCCTGTTCACATAAGTCGGTCGCACAAAAGACGGACACGAAGAAGGCTGCTCGAGTCTCATCGTGCGGGCATACTCACGGCAAGCACGTTCACGGGAAGCATGCCCACAGTCACTCCCATGCGAGTGACGAAATGCAGCATCCCGGCGATGCGCCTCAGCATTCGCATGACTGTCAGTTGTGTCAGTTTTTGACACAGTCCATCCAGCCGCTGGCGTTGCCGGTGCTGTTGACGGGCGAAGACGTTGTGACGGCACCCCCCGTCGATATTCTTCCGGAGATCCTGCTTGTTTCTCTGGGCGAACCCCATGTGCGTGGTCCGCCCTGCCTCAGCTGAATTGAGCCCCCCTGTCTCGGGGGGAGCAGCTGCGCGCTGGTGAAGTCAGCTTCACAAAGTGCGGCTTGCGTGTCTGCATCTCTTCGAGATCTGATCGTGTGAAATTCCGTGAGAAGTTCGCAGCGTCCACGACATCAGTTGTCACTGGTGAAGACGCGTTCTGAGTTCTCCAGGAATTCCCGCTGTCCGTGGTGAACAAGTCTCGCCATGCGAACTGTTCTGTCTCACTCACGTGGTCGGAACGGACAGCGAAATCGACTGCTCATTCTTTTCGTTGCAGTGACCGTCGGCGCTGCACAGCTGATTCATTGAAACAACCGTTCCGCTTTTGGAACCGCATTTCTTGAGGATAAAGACTCATGCGCAACGCGCGACGTTCCGGATTTACACTGATCGAACTTCTGGTGGTGATTGCGATCATCGCAGTCCTGATTGCACTGCTCCTCCCCGCTGTGCAGCAGGCTCGCGAGGCGGCTCGACGCAGCCAATGCAAAAACAATCTCAAACAGATCGGACTGGCACTTCACAACTATCACGACACGATGAACTGCTTTCCGCCCGGCTGGATCGGCGTGACTGCCGGCGTCCCGGACTTCGAAGGGGGGAACGGCTTTTCCTGGGGAACGTACATTCTTCCGTACATCGATCAGGCTCCGTTGTACGCCCAGTTCAATTTTAATTACGACATGAACGCCACCCAGAATGTCGACCACCTGCGCCGGACTTTGACAGTCTTTCAGTGCCCGAGTGATCCGAAGCCCGACACGTTTGATACAGAAGACACTCCTCCGGTCAAGCTGGCCACTGCGAATTATGTGGGAGTGTTCGGCACTCAGGAACCGCACGCCTGCGAGATCCCCTTTGGAACGGCAGGGAGTCTGCTGTCCGCTCAAGGCCAGTGCGTCAGCAACGGCTCGTTTTTTCACAACAGCTGTGTGCGGATGCGAGACTTCACCGACGGTGCGAGCAACACCATGCTGATCGGGGAACGCACGACGTTTGTCGATGCAGATCATCCGGATGAGATTGTTTACGGGACCTGGTCAGGGGCTGTGCCGGAAAGCCATGATTCCTTTGCGCGGATCATCGGCCATGCCGGCCATGTTCCCAATCGAGGAGAGGATGAAGAAGACTTCGGCAGCTCCCATGTCGGCGGGGCGCATTTCGTCATGGGTGACGGCCGGGTCATCTTCCTGAGCCAGAACATGAACGAAGCCACGTTTCAGGCACTGGGGACCCGTGCTGGGGGCGAAGTGGCCGGAGAATACTAATCCGGTTGCTTGATGTCCGATGTCGTGTTCGTTTGAGATTCACACGGTTGAGCCACACACTTGAAGTGTGTGGCTCAACTTTTTTGATTACGCGGCCCGTTTCTCGACTGCTTGCGGAGCCGGTTTCACGCGGAAGTTGGACTTCTCTTCGATGATCGACGCTGCGTCGAAGCGACGGCCGAAGTACTGCTCCTGCGCTTCGGGGTGATTGAGAACGGTTTCAATATCTCCACTGACCAGCACCCGCCCGGCACAGATGATGTTGCTGCGGTCGGTGATCGTAAGCGTTTCCCGTTCCCGATGGTCCGTGAGCAGAATCGCAATTCCCGAGTCACGCAGTTCGCCGATGATGTCCTGAATGTCGTTGATGGTTGTCGGGTCGATCCCCGTAAATGGTTCGTCCAGCAGAATGATCTTCGGTTCACTCGCCAGGCAGCGCGCAATTTCCAGACGCCGACGTTCTCCCCCGGACAGAGTGGAGGAGATCTGCTTTCGTCGATTCTCCAGTCCGAACTGGCCGAGAAGTCGATTGACCCGCTCGACCCGTTCTTTGCGGGAGAAGGGGAGGAACTCGAGGATCGCGACGATATTCTGCTCGACCGTCAGCTTGGTGAAAATGCTCTGGTCCTGCGGGAGATATCCCATGCCGTTCCTGGCGCGCAGATACATCGGAGCGTTGGTGACATCCTTCCCGTTCAGGAAAACTTTTCCTTCGGTAGGGGCAATCAGGCCGCACGCCATGCGGAAGGTGGTCGATTTTCCGGCACCGTTGGGACCGAGGAGTCCGACGATTTCCCCGGGGTTCACGTCGAAGGAAACCCCTCCGACGGCTCGCTTCCCACCCGGATAAACCTTGACCAGGCCCTGGCATTCCAGAATCGACATCCTCTGCCTCCTTGCTGTCTTCCGTCTCCATCCCGGAGACCACAATTCAGCGGAAGTCTAGGCTACAATGAGAGAAACGGGCAAGGGGAACTTCCTGCAAGAGGTTTGGAAATCCTCCCTTCTCTCCGGAAAAATGCCGTTCCCTGCCTGCCAGGTCATTCGCAAATTCCAGATTTCAGACGAGATGCATCGCGTCGACCTTTCGATCCGCTCTAAAATGAGGGACTCCTCTCAGCACGGAACCTGATACAACATCTCCGGGCTGAAGCGACACAACGAGAAAGTTCATGTCAGAGACGCAAACAACCGCCTATTTCGATCGGGAATTGAGCTGGCTGGAATTCAATCAACGGGTGCTCAGCGAGGCGCTGAATCCCAAAGTGCCCTTGCTGGAACGACTGAAGTTTCTGGCAATCACCAGCACGAACCTGGATGAATTCTTTCGGGTCCGGGTCGGTGCGCTCTCAATTCTTGTCGAAGCGGGAGTCACGAGACCAGCACCCTCGGGCCTCACCCCGGAGCAGCAACTGGCAGCGGTCCGGGAACGGATCCGGAACATGGTTGCCGCTCAATACCGTTGCTACCTGCACGAGCTTGCTCCGCAGCTTGCTGAGCAGGGGATTCAGAGATTGCTGCCACAGCAACTCAACACGATGCAGAAACGGATGGTGAAGCAGATCTTTGACCAGGAGATCTTTTCGATCCTCACCCCGATGGCGATCCTGCCGGGGGGAACGTTTCCGATGCTCCCCAACCAGATGCTGAGCGTCTGTCTGCGGCTGCTCCCCCGGGAAGACCCCGAAATCCCTGAGATGACCGGGTCCCGCTTCGCGATCATCCCGTTCGGACGGATTCTGCCCCGGTTCTTTTCCATCCCGTCGGAAAAGGGGCTGTCGTACATGCACCTGGAAGACATCATCGCGATGTCGATCGAGGAATTCTTCCCGGGTGAGGATGTGGAAGAATGCGTGGCGATGAGAATCACCCGCAACGCCGAGGTAGAAGTTCAGGAACTGACTCCGCACGGGCTGGCGTGGAATATGGCGGACGTACTCCGCGCACGGACGTCGGCAGACTGCATCCGGCTGGAAGTGGACGACTCCGCATCGCCGGAGATCCTGGAATTTCTGAAACAGCAACTTGAGGTGACCGACGCCGAGATCACCCGCGTCCCCGGACCGGTTGATCTGGGGGGCTTCATGGAACTGGTCGGCCGACGCGGATTTGAAAACCTGCGGGATGAGCCCTGGCCGCCGGTGAGTCCTCCGGATGTTCCCTCGGAAGAGCTGATGTTCGACATCCTCGCCGACCGCGATGTGCTGCTATTTCATCCTTATGAAAGTTACGAACCGGTGGTTCGGCTAATCGAGGAAGCGGCCGAGGATCCGGATGTCATCGCCATCAAACAGACGCTTTATCGCATCAGCCGGAACAGCCAGATCGTCAAAGCGTTGCTTCGGGCGGTGGAAAACGGCAAGCACGTGACGGTGTTGCTGGAGTTGAAAGCCCGGTTTGATGAGGAACGAAACCTCAAACAGGCCCGCGAACTGGAAGCGATGGGCGCCCAGGTGATCTACGGCGTCAAAGGGCTCAAGACACACGCCAAGCTGTGCATTATCGTGCGCCGCGAACCTCACGGCATCCAGCGGTATCTGCATTTCGGGACCGGCAACTACAACGAGGCAACTGCCCGCCTGTATAGCGATGCTTCGCTGCTGACGTGTGACGAAGACCTCGGGATGGATGCGCTGGCGTTTTTTAACGCCATTTCCGGCTACTCGCAGCCTCCTTACAGCTATCGCAAACTGGCAGCAGCACCACTACGGCTGCGAGACACGCTCAAGAATCTCGTCGAGGAGGAAACCGGACGTTGTCGCGATGGGGAAGAAGCACGCATCATTTTGAAGCTCAATGCTTTGACCGATACGTCGCTGATCAACTGTCTGTATGAAGCCTCTCAGGCAGGCGTGGAGATTCTGCTGAATGTGCGCGGCATCTGCTGTCTGAAACCCGGGGTCCCGGGGCTCAGCGAGAACATCCGAGTCATCAGCGTGGTCGATCGGTTCCTCGAACATGCACGGATCCTTTACTTCCATCACGGCGGGGACGGCAAGTTGTTTATCTCCAGCGCGGACTGGATGACACGAAATCTGGACCAGCGCAAAGAATTGCTGGTTCCGGTCGAGGCGGAACACTGCCGTCGATCGCTGATGCGGGTCCTGGAAACCTATTTCGAAGACAATACAAAGTCCTGGATTCTGCAGTCCAACGGCACCTACCAGCCGGTTCCGCGGGACGAAGAGCCGGACGTCCGCGCGCAGGAGAAGCTGTACCGGATGGCGCGTGAGACAGTGCGTCGTCAGGAGCGACGCCGCCGGACGGTCTTCGAACCACATCGTCCCGAGGACTGAACCGCCACGACTTTCGATTCCGCGCGAGACTGGTGCAGGGGAGACGCCCGCAGCCCACTCACGCGGAAAACAAACGGTCGATACAATCATTCAGTAGTTCCAAGTCTGACCTCTCACGATGATTGCTCGGAGAATTTGGAAGTACTGTCATTCATCATTGTCCATCAACTCTCACAGTGCTATGTCCGATCTCATCAATTACACCCAGCGAGTCGCCCGGCAGGCGAAACAGGCCTCCCGAGCACTCTCGGTGGCACGGGGTGAACAGAAAAATCAATGGTTACGTGATTCCGCAGCTGCCATCCGTCAGCAATCGGCGGAACTGATCGCAGCCAACGCCAAAGACCTCGAGCAAGCTCCGGGGTACGGCCTCACCGCAGCCGAAACAGACCGACTCAAGCTTGATGAGTCACGCCTCGAAAAGATTGCTGCTGCACTGGAAGAGGTCGCATTGCTGCCTGATCCGGTGGGAGAAGTGATCGGCAGCAACTCCCGTCCGAACGGGCTGATGGTGACGCAGGTTCGCGTGCCGCTGGGGGTTGTCTTCTTCATCTATGAATCCCGCCCGAATGTGACAGCGGACGCTGCGGCATTGTGTGTGAAAAGCGGTAACGCCGTGATTCTCCGGGGAGGCAAAGAGGCGCTGCACAGCAACCTGGCCTTTCATGCCCTTCTGCGAAAAACACTGATTGCAAATGGCCTGCCCGAGCATGCTGTGCAGATGGTCGAAACGACTGACCGCGAAGCAGTCGGGCATTTCCTGCGGATGCCGGAGTTCATTGACGTCACAATCCCGCGCGGCGGGAAATCGCTGATTGAACGAGTCTCGAAAGAGGCTCGCATGCCGGTGATCAAACACTTCGACGGTGTCTGCCATGTCTATATCGATCAGTCCGCGGATCTGGAGATGGCTAAACGCATCCTAATCAACAGCAAATGCCAGCGGCTGGGAGTGTGCAATGCCGCCGAATCGTTTCTGGTCCATGCGGAGATTGCGGATGCCTTCCTGCCGATCGCTGGTCAGGCGCTGAAGGAGCAGGGTGTCGAGATTCGCGGTGATGAACGAATTCGCAAAGCGATTCCCGAAGCAATTGCAGCCACTGACGAAGACTACCGCACCGAATATCTGGATCTGAAGATCTCCGCCCGCGTTGTCGATAGCCTCGATCAGGCAATCGATCACGTCACCGAATACGGTTCCCATCACACCGACGTGATTGTTACGAAGGATCTCCTTGCTGCTCGACGCTTTGTTGCGGAAGTGGATTCGGCAGCGGTCATCGTGAACGCGAGCACCCGCTTCAACGACGGCGGAGAATTCGGACTCGGAGCGGAAATTGGAATCAGCACGGACAAGTTTCATGCCCGCGGGCCTTGCGGTTTGAAGGAACTGACCAGCTACAAGTACGTCGCCTGGGGAGACGGTCAGCTTCGAAGCTAGACCAGTTTGGTCTATCATGTGCAGGCGATTCAGGATTTTCACCGCATGAAAGTCCATATGATCGCCTGCGGAACGTAATAGATAATTGGCAAAACCGCTCTGGCGGGCTGAATTTCACAGTGGTCAGGTACGCTGCGGCGGCCGACAGGCGCCCAGATTTCGATTGATTTCCAGTCCGTCAGACTAGAATCCCGTTCATGTCAGAAGTTGTGCCGCCCCAACCGCCAGCCGGTCACCTCGTTCCGGGAAAGCCCGCACAGAACCTCACGCCCGCGCAGCCTGAACATCATCAGTCGTTCTGGCTGTGGGTGCTGTGCCTGACAGGGGTCGACTATTTCAGCACGCTGGCGTATCAGCCGTCGATCGCCTTCAACGCAGCCGGTCGACTCGCCCCGCTGGCGACCATCTTTCTGGTGCTCCTCACGCTTTTCGGCGCACTCCCGGTGTATTACCACATTGCCCGTAAGTCGCCGCATGGGCAGGGCTCAATTGCCATGCTCCAGCGTCTCCTCAATGGCTGGCTGGAGAAGCTGCTGGTGCTGGTGTTACTGGGTTTCGCCGCGACCGATTTTGTCATCACGATCACACTCTCATCGGCAGATGCAGCGGAGCATCTGATTCACAATCCGATCTGGGACAATGCTCCTCGAATCTTTCAGAATCAGGTCTGGTTGACGCTGGGGATGCTGGTGGCGCTGGGAGCACTGTTCCTGCGAGGATTCCGTGAAGTGATATGGGTGGCGGTCACGCTCGTCGCGATTTTCCTCGGGCTGAATATTCTTCTGGTCGGCACCGCGATGTGGCAGGTCGTCACACACCCGACGCTGATCGCGGACTGGTGGCAGCATGTGCAGGCGGGTGAGATCGCCATGCAGGAGGTTCATCCCGGGAAACTCAGCGTGTGGGGAATGGTCCTGCTGAGCCTGATCTATTTCCCCAAGCTGATCCTGGGGCTGAGCGGGTTCGAGACCGGCGTGGCGGTCATGCCGCTGATCAAAGGAGAACAGGATGACGACCCCTGGATTCCCATGGGACGCATTCGCAGCGCCAGACGCCTGCTGCTGACCTCTGCTCTCATCATGTGTATCCTCCTGCTGGGTTCGTCGATTGTGGTGACGCTGCTGATCCCCGAAGAGGCACTTCGGGACGGCGGCGCAGCCTCTAATCGGGCATTGGCGTATCTGGCGCACGGAGAAAACCCGCATCCCATTGCCTGGTGGTGCGGCGAGAATTTCGGCACGCTGTATGACTTGAGTACCGTGGCCATTCTGTGGTTTGCCGGGGCGAGTGCGCTGTCCGGATTGCTGAACCTGATTCCCCGCTTTCTGCCTCGTTACGGGATGGCGCCGTCATGGGCCTCGGCCATTCGTCCGCTGGTCCTGGTGATCGTAAGCATCTGTATTCTCGTCACGATTCTGTTCCGGGCCGATGTGAGCGATCAAGGGGCTGCGTATGCCACCGGCGTGATGGTGCTGATCCTCAGCGGATGCATTGCGGTCGCCATTGAACGGTATCGTGAAACGCCCAAGAAAACCTGGCGAACCTTCCCATGGGGGACGGTGATCATCAGTATCGTCTTCACATACGCGACGATCGACATCATTCTGGAAAAGCCCGATGGACTGATGATTGCTTCGGCATTTGTGGGGGGGATCATCCTGGTTTCGATCGCCTCACGCGTCGCTCGCAGCACGGAACTGCGGGTGGTGCGTTTCGACTTCGTCAGTAACGAGTCCAAATTCATGTGGGAAACGCTGCAGCACCTGGATGTCCCTGTGCTTGCTCCTCACCGACCCGGGGCCAGATCTCTGGAAGAGAAGGAACGAGAGCTCAGGACATGGCATCACATCCCTGAAGATATGCCTGTCGTATTCGTCGAAGTCCGTCTGGGAGATACCAGCGACTTCTATCAGTCACCCCGGCTCAATATTTATTCCGAAGAGGGACGATTCGTGATTCAGGTCAGCCGATGTACAGCGACCGCTCCTGCGCTCGCGGCCATCGCTTTGGCACTTTCACATCCCTCCCGGCCGATCGAACTCCACTTCGGATGGTCGAACGAAAGTCCCATGCGGACCAACCTCGACTTCCTGCTGTTCGGGGAAGGGAACGTTCCCTGGCTGGTGCATGACCTGCTTCGTCACGCTGAGCCGAACGAGGCCAAGCGGCCACGGGTCATCATCGGGTAGGAGACGTTGCAGCCAGTTCACTGGGCCCGCTGACGTCAGGGGCTTGTCTCGGACGCTGCCGGGCGGAAGCAACTCGTCTCTTCCACCAGATCAGAAATCCGGTGACGTACAGGAGCAGCGGGACCAGTCCGGTCACCAGAACCACCCAGCGGCCTGTGATCCCGAATGCTTCCCCGTTGTGCAGGGGGAGCTGCCAGCTAAGCAGAGTTTCAGCTGCCGATTGCTGTCGGTGGTCCCTCGTCCGTGTGATCTCTCCGGTCTGCGGATCGACCCACGCACGGCTGCTCCCCAGACTGCGATGCACATCACCGGGCTGGCAGAAACGAACAATGTAGCTCGACTGAGACTCCGAGGGCGGATGAAGCCTCCTGATCAGGGAGTCGGGGTAGCGGTTCCGCACGACATCCACCGCCTGATCGGCACTGATGCGGGCTTCTTTCGGTTCAGGTTGACCTTTTGATGGCGGTCGTTTGGGGGCAGGGCGGTGAGCCTCCGCCATCACGAACTTCACAGCAGGGCCGATCCAGTGAGGAAACGTCAGGTAGACCCCGCTCGCAGCCACGATCAGTAACAGTACGCTGCTGAGGATTCCACTGGTCTTGTGCAGGTCGTAGTTGAGTCGCCGGCCACTGCGAATGGAGAATGCGGCTCGCCAGCTGTGCCTCCACAGGGGCCACCAGAGGAGAATCCCGCTCACCACAGAGATCATCAGGAGGATGCCGATGATTCCGACGATTGTCTCACCGGTCGGTCCCGACAACAGTTCGACATGCAGCTTGTAGAGCCATGTCATCAGGTCTTCACCATGCACCCGGGTGCCGGTGATGTGTGCATTGAACGGGTTAAAATAGACTTTGGTGAGTTCGGGGGAAGCCTTGGTTCCCGTCTGATACCAGACGGTCCAGACGCCGTTTTCCGAGCGGGGGAAGTCGACAAAACTGATGCTCCCGCGCGATGCAACAGGCGAAGTTCTGGCTGCTGCGAGAATGTCGCTCACGTTGCGATGCGACGCTTCGCCTGCGACCGAAAAGATCTCCGGGTGGATGCTTTCGTCGATGTTGGAGCGGAAGACGAGCAGGCTGCCGGTCAGGCCCGAGAGGACCATCATCAGTCCGACGGTGAGCCCCAGCCACCGATGAGATGTGATCCAGATTGTGCGCAAATGGAATGATTTCATTGGATTACATCAAGGATGTGGTGGTCGCAGGAGTTCATTGGGGCGGAAGTTCTGTGATAAAATGGACAATCTTCCGGGAGAAACAGCTGCGGGGTTGAAGCGAGCTGATCATACAATTACCCTGTCCTTGTTGATACTGAGTCTCAGTCTGTGGTAAAAGTTTAGTTTGATCTCAGCCTGACCCGCCCACTTTCCCCTGTATCACTCACGAGATTCCGGCCCCCGCCGGCCTGACTCGCTCGCCTGTTTGTGAGAGGAACTGTTCCCATGAGAAGTATTGATTCGCGTCCGTTCAATCAGTCCGGGGTGCACGCAACGTTGCCCGGAAATCCCCGGCCCTCGCGAATCTCCCGCGGCTTCACCCTGATCGAACTGCTGGTGGTGATTGCCATCATCGCGGTCCTGATCGCGCTGCTGCTCCCCGCTGTTCAGCAGGCACGGGAAGCCGCCCGCCGCAGCCAGTGCAAGAACAACCTCAAGCAGATCGGGCTGGCGATGCACAACTATGCTGACACCTACGGGATGTTTCCCATTCCGGACATCGGGATTACGTTCGGGAAGCCCAATCCGGTGCCCAATCCGGTTCATTGGGTCATGAGCTGGGGGATCGCGCTGTTGCCTCAACTGGATCAGGCCCCGATGTACAACAGGTTCGATTCGACTGCTCCCAACGGGGTTTCAGACGTCATCAATCAGCCGGTGATTTCAGCCAGTCTCCCGGTTTACACCTGTCCAACCACACCACGAGGAGGCCCGATTCAGGGCATTATCGAAGTTCAGAACCCGATCGCCAGCGCGTTGGTGAATCCGAATCTGAGTGCGGGCGTTGGAGACTACTGGATCCCGCGCAGCTTTTCGGATTCCGGATTTACACCGACTGAGGTGTTCGGCGCGTTCTGCTATGCAACTTCGTCTGGAACCCTCGATGGAAATCGTTGCGGTGGACGTCTGAAAGATGTCACGGATGGACTCTCCAACACACTCCTGCTGATCGAGCGCGCCGGGTTTCCGGACCTGCGGAAAAAAGGAGGACTGCCCAAAGCAGCTGCAGATTCTTCCTACGCGGGTGGAGCCGTCGTTACGAAGCATTACCAGGGCTGGTGGGCGTCGACCCAGAACGACCGGATCCGCGCGTGGAATGCTGAGGGGACTGCCTATGGGGCAGGACCTTGCGTGATCAACTGCTCGAATGACTGGGGCGGAGCCTATTCTTTCCATACAGGCGGAATGCAGACGCTGCTGGCCGACGGTTCCGTGCGCTTCCTCGGGGAAAGTCTGGACAAGGGCATCTTCCGCGGTCTCATCGGCAAGGACGAAGGAACGGTGCTGAGCGATTTCTGACACTCTTACATCATGCAGTGTTCCAGTCATCAAAAAGACAGTTTGCTGAATTCGGAGTCTTGTCTGTTTATGAAGCTGACAGCATCAGTATTGTTCTGCGGGGTGAGTCTGGGGATGCTCCTTCTGCAAGGGTGCGCCAGGCAGAACGATCCGGAAGGTTGGTTGCCGACGCAGGCCACCTCGGGCCGGGTGGTCGTCAACGGCGAGCCGGCAAAAGGGGCGATTGTTCGACTCTACCCCGTGGCGACTCAAGCGAATGCGAATTCGCCGATCGTTCCCACTGGAACTGTTCAGGAGGATGGATCATTTCAGCTGACAACCTACAGAAGCGACGACGGAGCTCCTGAAGGAGAGTACAAAGTCACACTGGAATGGCCGGATCCGAACATGAATTCTGCAAAAGGGGGAATGCCTGAGGATCCGCCCGACCGTCTTAAGAAACGCTTTTCCAATCCGGAAAAATCAACGATCAAGAGGAGCATCACCAGCGGCGAAAACCAGCTGGAGCCGATCGTCCTGGAGAAGGTCGAGATCCTCGCCGGGTCTTCCCTGAAATAGGATTGCATCATGCCGGGCAGGGGAGGTTCCGCCGTCTTCTTGCTATGGAGTCTTCCCGCGTTGCTGTTGTGGTGCCCGGGGTGCCGGTCCGGCATTCAACAGCCCGCTTCAGAGGTCTCCGGCGCAAGCTCCTCGACCCGGGAAGTGATCGACCTCTCGGGGCGCACGGTTCAGGTTCCGAGGACGATCAATCGTTTCATTCTGATGCGGGGCATGGGTCTTTATGATCTCGCCGCGCTGCTGGGAGATGAAATTGAGGAGAAGCTGGTCGGCTGGGATTCCTCTCTGCAGAAAAGCGACCGTGATGCTTACGACAGGTTCATTGAGCGCTTCCCGCGATTGAAGCAGGTTCCCATGCTGGGGGATTCGCTTCGCGAAGGTGTGAGTGCTGAAGCTCTTCTTGCACTGCGACCCGATGTTGTCATCGGGGGATCGAGCCAATCCGCACAGCCGCAGACCATGGAGCTGCTCGAGCGGGCGGGCATTCCCGTCCTCCATCTGAGTTCTGATGATCCGCTTCGCGATCCGCAGCGAAACGTTCTGCTGCTGGGAAAAGTCTTTGATCTCGATGAGCGGGCAAAGGAGATCACAGATTGGGTGGACGGCGAACTGAGCCGGGTTCAGGTACGGATGGGGCAGCTGCAGGGGAAAGTTCCGTCGATCTATGTCGAAGTCGGGATGTATGGAGCAGAAAAGTACGGAAATACATTCGGAAGCAATCTGCAGAAGCAACGGGTCCATTGGGGAAGTCTTCTCTCGCAGCTTCGATGTCAGAATTTAGGCGAGAACATTTCGGGTCCGTTCGGGATGGGGGTGATTCAGCCTGAGTCTCTGTTGAAGCGGAATCCGGATGTGATTGTGATCACGGGAGCGTGCTGGACCGAGTTTCCGGAAAGTCTGCATCTGGGGTATGGAGCCGATCCCGAATCGGCTCGCCAGACGCTTCGTCAGTACCTCACGCGGCCGGGATGGTCGGAGCTGATGGCGGTTCAGGCGGAGAAAGTCTACGGGCTGAACACCCGGCTGGGTGCTCATCTCATGAGTTTCGTGGCCCTGCAGCAACTTGCTCAATGGCTGTATCCTGAAGAGTTCAAAGACTTCGATCCTCAGCAGCGGATGCAGGAGTTTCACGACCGATTCATGCCGATTGGACTGAGCGGAACATGGATGGTGGAACTGAAGGAGCCCTGATGTCACAAGGTTCCACCTCCTCCAGCGGAATGAACTACTGGCAGCGTCAGTCTCGACGAAGGTTGATCCTTCTGACAGCTCTCGTGCTGATGTCCGGTTCCATGTTCTTGGATCTCATGACAGGTCCCGCAGCACTTTCTCCACGCGATGTTGTGACAACGATTCTCCAGCCGCAGGCGGTCAGCCATTCACAGCAGGTGATCGTCTGGTCGTTTCGACTGCCGACCGCACTTATGGCCGTTGCCGTCGGTGCTTCGTTAGGGCTCGCGGGGAGTCAGATGCAGACGGTGCTGAACAATCCGCTGGCAAGTCCGTACACGCTGGGAGTGTCGGCGGCTGCCGGTTTCGGCGCAGCGCTGGTTCTTGTCTGCGGGGTGGGGAAGACAGGGTTGAGTTCTACTGTGGCGATTCCCATCGGTGCATTTCTTTCAGCGTGTGCCTGCTCGCTATTTCTGTTTCTGGTCTGTCGTCTGCAGAAAGGTTCCGTCGAAACGCTGCTCGTGGGCGGGGTGGCGCTCCATTTTCTGTTCAGTTCCGGGCTCGCATTGCTGCAGTATCTGGCGACGAATGACGCGCTCAATGCGATCGTCTTCTGGACCTTCGGCAGCCTGCAGGGGGCCACCTGGGCGAAAGTGGGAATTCTCTTCGGTGTTCTGTTCGGGACTCTCTTGCTGGTGTTGCCTCGAGTGTGGCAATTAACTGCGCTGCAGTTAGGAGATGAGTACGCTCAGAGCCTGGGGGTGGATGTCGACCGACTGAAGCTGCGAACCATGCTGTTCGTCTCGATCCTGACTGCAACAGCGGTTTGCTTCACGGGATCGATCGGCTTTGTGGGACTGGTCGCGCCGCACATTGCACGCATGTTCGTGGGTGAGGACCAGCGTTTTTTGATTCTACTATCCGTTGCGGTGGGAGGCCTGCTGGTCTCGTCGGCGGCGATTGTCTGTAAGACACTTGTCCCCGGGACAATATTCCCAATCGGGATCGTGACAGCTGCTCTTGGTGCACCGTTTTTTGTGGGCTTAGCGGTCTGGAAGCGGAGTGCCGGTCGATGACATTGCAGGCAGAAAATCTCAGCTTCAGCTACGGGTCTCGAAAAGCTCTTGCGCGAGTGAGCCTGATTCTGGAACCCGGAGTAACAGCTTTGGTCGGTCCGAACGCAGCCGGCAAGTCGACCCTCCTGAAGTGCCTGAGCGGGCTCCTCACGCCTGTCGGTCAGGTGATTCTAAAGGGGAGGGATCTCTCTACTCTTTCTCGCAGAGAAGTTTCGAAATCGATCAGTTATCTTCCACAGACCGATTTTCAGAGAGGTCGATTCACCGTCTTCGAGACCGTCTTGCTCGGCCGCCTGCACGATCTCAGCTGGCGGGTCTCGTCAACCGACATTGACCGCGTGGAGAGGCTTCTGGAGGAGATGGCTCTGTCATCACTGTCCGATCGCATGTTGTACGAACTGAGTGGCGGGCAGACTCAAATGGTCGCGCTGGCGCAGGCGATGATTCGCGAACCGGACGTCTTGCTCCTGGATGAACCGACGAGCAATTTGGATCTGCGGCATCAGCTGGAGGTCTGCACGCGAATTCGCGAGATTACCCGGACTCGCAATATGATCACTGTCATTTCCATTCACGATCTTCATCTCGCGGCACGTTACGGGGATCGCGTTGTGGTATTGCGGGAAGGGGAGGTTTATGGAGCAGGCTCGCCGATGCAGATGATCACTCCCCGCATGATGGCGGAAGTTTATGGGGTTGATGCGGTTGTCAGCTGGGATGATGCTGGCCTTTCGAGGCTTGTTGTCCGTGGTCCCCACGCTGCTCATCCTGATCACAGGCTATTGAAAACGACGTTCGATCCCTCTCCGGCCTCGCGATGATCTACAAATTCTATCTCTACTCGATCTTCAAGAATCTGCGGTTCGCCGATCCGTTTCTGGTGATCTACTTTCTCGATCTGGGGCTCTCCTTTTCTGTCATCGGACTGATGCTGGGACTGCAGCATCTGGCAACGGTGCTGCTGGAGTTTCCTTCGGGAATTCTTGCGGACGGCTGGGGGCGTTGCCGGGCGACGAGTCTCTGCTTTGTGTTTTACTGCCTGTCCTTCACGGGATTCGCCCTGACAGGAAGTTCGCCCTCCATTCCGGTCACATACTGGCTGCCCGGCTGTCTGATTCTGTTTGCGCTGGGAGAAGCACTGCGAACCGGCAGCCACAAAGCGATCATGCTCGATTATCTGGATTCCACCGGGCAGTCCGAACGGGCCACGTGGCTCATCGGGCGGACACGGGCTGTTTCCAAGTATGCATCTGCGACGTCGGCTGTCACCGGCGGTTTACTGCTTTCCTGGTCGCGTGAATATTCGCTTCTGTTTTCGTTATCTGCTGTTGCTGCGTTCGCAGGCTGCCTGTTACTGCTGACTTATCCAAAAGAACTTGAGGGAGATGCCTGGCGGGCCAGACAGCGACCTGAAGAAAATTCCACGCCGGTTCGATACCAATCCCTGAGACTCATGTGGCAGCATCCCGAATTCTGGCCACTCTTCCTGCAGTCAGTCGTCTTTGAAAGCCAGCTGAAAATCGTGCTGAAATATTTCACCCAGCCGTTCCTGAAAAGCGGCCTGGCCTTGCTGGGGATTTCAATCATTGCACCCGCCGGCGCTGCGGGAATCGAACGTCTGGGCGCGTTCGGAATCGGACTCAACGAGTTTCTCAGGGACTCGCTCGGCGGGGTTGGCGCTCGTATGAGTTCAGAAGTCGAAGGGAAATTTCGTTCGTCCTCTGCAGCTTTGAACCGGATCTACGCATTGGGGATTGCCGGCATACTCGGACTGTCCGCCTGTTCGATTTCGTTGCAGTGGGGACTCATTCCGGGGCTCGTGCTGCTTTCTTTTCTGACCGTGCTTCAGAATCTGCGTCGTCCGATCTTCGTCAGTTCTCTGAATTCCCGGATGGAGAAAAGTCAGCGGGCATCGGTCCTGTCCTTTGAGAGTGTCTGCCGGGCGGTCACCGTGGCCTGTCTGCTTCCACTGTTCGGGGTGGCAGTGGACGAATTCGGGCTCTCCGCCGTCTGGGCTCTGGCCAGCGTGGTGCTGCTGGCGGGCCTGTGCATTCGACTCGAACCGAAGCAGGCGACTTCCGTCACATGCCTGTCTGAAAATCAGTAAGCCCGCGGCGAAGCGTAGGGCTGAAATGCGAGAACTTCCTGGGCTGTTTCCGGACGATAGTGATTGTTCATCTGCATCCAGGAGCCGTCTTCGGGGTGACCCGGCTCCCACCAGCGGCGAACCGCCCGCAGCATCAATCGCCAGCCTTCCGCATGGGCAGCCGCATCCCGATGGAATGAACCGAACCCCATCTTGATCAGTTCACCCGGCCGCAGTTGATGTCTCTCCAGCTTCCCTTGAGCGATCCGACGCTCGATTTCCAGATTGTAGAGCACCTGCTGGGGGTGCCCGGGCGGGTAGTCGGGCAGCTGGATCTCCCCCGTGACATACTCCGTTAACGAGACGTCACCAAAAACGCAGATGATCGTCTCTCGCTGACGAAAGCCAGCATCGGCATGTTGATAGTCCGGACCGTTTCCATCGGGGCGGGCAGGGACCATGTCGCAGTGCCAGCCGATCAGTTGATGCAGCGGATACCAACCTTTCCGCAGCCACGCCAGCTTGGAGCGGATCGTTAAATGCGGGTCTTCCTGCCAGTCTGCCGGAAGATGCTCCACGAACGTTCTGGTGGCCAGGCCCCCCAGCGTGAGAGCCTCATCCCGATTTGCTCGAAACAGATTTCGCTCCCGAGCCACGTCTTCCTGAGGAAGGTCCGGGGCCAGCGCGACTGTTTCAAAGTTCGACTGAAAGATCATGAGCAGCTCACAGGTTGGTCGCGTTGCGGATACCGTTCACAAGCGGACGATCATCCCCGCGCGTCGCGCGAATCCAGAATTGAAATCCGGGACTGGTCGCGGCGCTGTGACGGTGAAACGCTCCCCAGCCGTATCGATAAATCGTGCATGGAGCGATGTGTTGAATGTTGAGGCGACCGCTCTGAATGGCTGACTCAAGTCGCTCGTGACGTTCGCGGATTCCCGACATCGACAGCGGCTCATCCGAGAGTTCCAGTGCACGTGACTCGCCGGAGAGAAAGTCGATGCCGGTCGGACCCCAGCAGCATGCCAGATGCTCTGCCTGCCGTTGTCGATTCGACTGGCCAGTTGCGCCGTCAGTGCGTCCGGGAAACGGCTCGTGACACCAGACCAGCTCCCCCTGCCGAAACCCCGGACCCAGCCAGACGAGGGTCGAATCAATCACCAGATGATCGCTGGTCCATTCCTTCGGCAGAGCATTCAGGAACGCAGCTGCGATCGGCCCGGCAGTCTCTCGTGCAAAGTCGAGACCCGCGGCAAACAAAGGAAATTCTTTTCGCGGATCAGGATGCTGCACCTCCAGCGTTCCGAGCGTCTGGACGACCGCCGCTTGCTTCTCCCGTTCCGACTCCCCACCGGACATTCTTCGTCCCCATACTTTTGGATGCTCGCTGGAAACCCGCTTCACTGGAACCAGGTCCGAGGATCACCCCCCCATGCCTGAGGACTCGATCATACATGACGATGGTCGAGCTCGACACCAGACCGCCCGTCGAGCCACGGGTGATTACGACCGGCGAATTCGTGAAGGGGTGACGATTTTTCCGGATGCCCCGCGAAATGGTCTGGATTTTTTTTACGCACAGGGGAGCGATCCAACTCGATGTTCCGCTCTGTCGATCAATTGAAGATCAGGTCAGATTTCGTTGTCAGGAGAACTGCGTTTCGGCAGTTTTTGCTGTGTTTACAGTGCCGGGTTGCCTGCCAGTGGACGAAGTTGATTGCGTTCACTGTTGGTGCTGCGAATCGATCGGATGACCCAGGAATGAAAGTCGCGATCGTTTCCGCACTGCTGAAAATCGTTCTGCCGCTCGTCGCCCTGTGGATGGCAAGCGGCACGATCGCCATCGCACAGACCGAACTCTTCTCTTCGGACGGGCCCGAGATTGAAACGGATCGCGATTCCTTCACCCCCGCGACGACACTGGCCCCGCAGGATCGTGTCATCTTCGAATCGGCGTGGTCCTTTGTCGACAACCGCAACGTCCCGGAGACGAACAGTCTTCCCGAGCTGATTGCACGTTATGGAGTCAACGACTGGCTGGAATTGCGATTCGGCTGGAACTGGGAGGCCGGGGGAGCTCCCAACCTGATCTCAGGCGACCTGGGCGGTCCACAGCAGCCGACGGAAAACCGGGTGGAATATGAAAGCCAGATCTTTTACGGCCTGAAACTCGCCATCACCGAACAGCGGGACTGGATTCCAGAAAGCGCATGGATCGTTGAAGGAGGTACGCCGACGCTGGGAGAAGACACAGCAACTCAGCTCTTCACCACCTATGTTTTCGGATGGACCCTGGCGAACGATTGGAAATGGGATACCGCGATCAGATATGGAATTGACCGGGTTGAAGGGGACCGGTTTAACCTGTGGGCCCCCTCGTCTGTTATCAAATTTCCGGTCGGGGAACGATGGAAGGGGCATGTCGAGTATTTCGGGATCGTCTCCTCAGGTGCCGCGGAGGACGCTGGCCAGCATTACTTCAGTCCCGGGCTCCATTATCTGGTCACGAAGGATCTGGAAGTGGGGATCCGGACCGGCTGGGGACTGACTCGCGATTCGGCAAACTTCTTCACGAACGTGGGGCTTGGCTGGCAGTACTGAGGCGTACAGGGGACGCGTCGAAAGGTCACCCCCCCTGATCCCTTCGTCGCTTTGAATCGCACTGAAGCACCGCTTGTGTCACTCACGCCGATTGACAGGCCTGGTCGCAGGAGTCCAGGATCGGTTTGATCTGGTGCAGCAATGTCCCCCATTGAGAAGTCTCTCTTGACCCTCGTGGGCCCGATGTCCACGCCGAAAAGACGAGCGTGGAATTGTTGTTCGACAGGATCAGCACAGCTTGTGAGGGTCTCAGCCTGGTCGGGACGACGAAGCCGAATTCAAGAAAATTTCACAAGAAGGCAATGCCGACTGGAGATCCGCGTTGCCCGTTGTTTCGAACCCGGCATTCGCCTAGCGGATGAAACAGAGTTGGATTACACTCGCGTAAGGGTACTCGGATCTTTGTGATGAAAATCGATGAGCCATTAATATTCCAGCCCATTTTAAAGAGAGCTCTGTGGGGAGGCACTCGCCTTCAGCGAGAGTTTTCCAAGACATTCTGTGGAAGCACGGATATCGCCGAAAGTTGGGAAGTCTCTGATCTTCCCGGGAACGGAAGTCTGATTCTTGCTGGCCGGTATGCAGGGGTTTCAATTCGGCAGCTGATGCAGGAAGCTGCCAGGGACTTGCTGGGGCAGCACCAAACGTGCACCCAGTTTCCCCTTCTCGTCAAGTTTCTCGACGCTAATCATCAGCTTTCTGTTCAGGTCCATCCAAAAGAGCCTACGCAGATGCCGGACGGCTCTTTTTTTCCTGGCAAGACGGAAAGCTGGATCGTCATTGATGCTGCCCCGGGAAACAGGATGTATCTCGGATTAAAGCCGGGAACGACTGCAAAGCAATTTTATCATGCGATTCAGAATGGAGGCTGCGAGGAATACCTCAACAGCTATGAAGCCAAGCGGGGAGATTGTATCTACCTCGAGGCGGGAACGGTCCATGCCTTGGGAGGTGGAATCTTGGTCGCCGAGATTCAGCAGCCTTCTGACATCACGTACCGGCTTTACGACTGGAAGCGAACTGACGCACAAGGGCGTCCACGTGAACTGCACATTGAGAAGGGAATTCCTCAGATCAATTTCGAAATCGGACCTGTCAGCCCTGTCGTTCCCCGGAATCTGCCGGGGCGAAACGGATCCGAACTACTCGTAGACTGCCCGCATTTTGTCATCAAACGACACCGTGGCCCGGAGTTATTGAATCTCCCCGACGATGATGCCATGCACACGTTTGTGGTCTTGAATGGAACCGCAAAGCAAAGAGAGTTTGAACTCAGGAGAGGTCAGACCGCGGTGATCCCGGCCGCGCGCGCGGAATCCACATGGGAACTGAGCAGCGACGCAGTTCTTTTGGACTCCTATTTGCCATGTCGCTAAGAGCTTAAGGGCAGAACGGCTAAGCTGGCAATTTGAGGAGTTGCTGTTGGTCGGCGTTCTCAATTCAGGTTGCGTGCTGGGACGGAGGACGGAACTGGCTTTCACAGGTTTCGTTGGCCAACAGGTCAGCTCACTGTCTCAGAACAGCGTGCAGGTCCCCCAGATCGCCACCTTCGCCGACTCACTCGCTACGGGCTCACTGCTTTGCTCACGGGATACGTGGGAGTCGCGCGGTGCATCTTTATTGCCAGGGGCGGGCCGTGTACTTGTCTGTCACCACTTCAATATAGGCTCCGGTGCCGCAGGATTCGGCTTTGGCCATCGCTGCATCCAGTTCCCCACAGGTTGTCACGCGGGAGGAGTACCATCCTTCGCAGCGGAGCGCCTCTGGAAGGAGATGATAATTCCACGACGCGAGTTCGTTGTCGTAGATGTCCGGAGATTGACACAACAACTGCTGGATCGGATGGCCGCTGTTGTTCAGCACAAAGATGATGGGTTCCAGGCCTCGTCGATGGAATTGGCTCAGCTCCTGAGCTGTGAACTGATGAGAGCCTTCACCGGTGATCAGAACGGTTCTGCGGTCCGGGGCGGCCATCGCTGCGCCGAATGCTGCTGGTGTCGCCCAGCCGATCGCTCCCCACAGAGTCTGGTTGTGGTAGGTTGCTCCCTTCGGAAGCAAGGCGATCCCCGGGAGTGCCCCAGGTTCTCCGGGTCCATCGGTCGTGTTGATGGCCGCCATTCCTTTCACTCGAGCGTATCCATCAGCCGCGTAGGCAGCGTTCAACTCGTTGCAGGATTCCTTAGGCTTGAACGGGGATGACTGGATTGAAACTGTGAAAGACCACATCTTGAAAAGATCCGAATTCGCGGCGTCGGATGGAAACTTCCTGCGCTCCGTGACAAGAAATTGGTCGAGAGAAGTCTGATGGTGCAGTGGTTCCGGATCAGTGCCTGGCTCAACAGGGAATTAACATGATGGGCATGATGACCGAAACCGATGAGGCTGCAGGGTTGATGATACTGTGGGGATTCGTTTGTCCGTTAGTAGCTCGCTTTGCAGGCTCCTCCAGGAACCGGGCCATCCGCACCGCCGTGCGATGTTCGATGTCTGGGCTCCCCCTCTGCAGGGGCGTGTTTGAGAAATGTAGGAGGAGATATGTACTCATTTCATCTGGGGCGGAGGCGTCTGGGACGACTGTTCTGGTCTCCAGAGATGAGAGAGCAGGGAGCTCTTCCGCAACCGGTGTTACCATCCACCCGAACTGAGACGTCATGCGCAATTTGTTCAAAAAAATGCGCAGCCTGTTCAATCCTGGTCCGCTGCTCACAGCGAGAATTGTGGTAGATCTTTGATCGTCTTTTCCTCGATATCACGTGGAATAAGCATGTCGAATCCGAAGCAGCGAATCGGACCATCCCTGCCAGCTTTCATTCCCCGTCTGGAAAATTCTCCGCTCATTCTGCTGTTCAGCGCTCTGCTGATCGGTGTGATCAGCTTCTCCAGCTTCGCCGACGATTCGGCTGCCGAAGAATCATCGGCGGTTGCACCAGAAGAGCTCCCGGTGCGGCAGTTGCCCCGTGAGAATCAACTGCTCTTTCGTGACGCACAAGGAAACTCGCAGGCTGTCCAAACCGTGACTGATTGGCAGAAGCGGCGCGAGGAAACATTACAAGGTCTACAGGCGATTCTGGGAACAATGCCCGGTCCCGAAAAACGCTGCCCGCTCGATGTTCGAGTTGAAGAAGAAGTGGATGCCGGAACGTATCTCCAGCAACGGATCACTTATCAGTCAGAGCCCGATTGCCGTGTTCCTGCTTTCCTTCTCATTCCCAAAAAGGGACTACATGAGACATCACCAACGCTCCCGGCAGTTCTGTGCCTGCATCAGACAGATCAACTCGGCCCACGTGAGATCGTCGGACTTGGAGGCAACCCGCAGCTCTGGTATGCCAAGGAACTTGCCGAACGTGGTTATGTTGTTCTGGCACCCAACTATCCGCTGCTGGCGAACTACCATCCGGACCTGAAGAAACTGGGGTGGGCAAGTGGATTGCTCAAGGCCGCCTGGGATAACCAGCGCGGGCTGGATCTGCTCGATTCCCTGCCATACGTGAAATCGGGAAAGTATGCCACGATCGGGCATTCACTCGGAGGGCATAATTCTGTTTTTACCGCCCTGTTCGACGAACGATTGAAAGTGGTGATCTCCTGTTGCGGGCTGGATGCGTTCGTCGACTACTATCAAGGGAATCCGGATGTCTGGCTTCCTGAGAGAGGCTGGACGCAGACACGCTATGTCCCTCGTCTGGCTGCGTATCGCGGACGGCTGCAGGAGATTCCGTTCGACTTTCACGAAATCATCGCGTCTTTGGCTCCCCGGTCGGTCCTGATTGTGGCTCCGCTTCAAGACAGCAATTTTCGCGCGGACAGCGTGGACCGGATCGCCCAAGCCGCGCAGCCGGTCTTCAACTTATTCGGAGTGCCTGAAAATCTGCAGATCGAACACCCTGATTGCGGGCACACTTTTCCTCCGCAGATGCGTGAAAAAGCCTATCTGCTGATTGACTCTATTTTAAAATAGCCTTTAAGGGATGTGATTGGATGGCCAGGTTCAGGAATCAGTTTGCCTTGCTGATCTTTCAACTCGCTGTTGAACTGCTGGTGATTGCAGGAGCGCTGCCGCACGTCAAAGCAGAAGAGAAGCCGCTGGCGGAAGAACTGACACATCTTCCGGCGGTCGAGCCGGATCGTGCCCTCGAGACGTTCCATTTCGAAAAAGGCTTTTCATTGGAGCTTGTGGCTGCCGAGCCGCTGGTGAGCGATCCGGTCGATGCCTGTTTCGATGAGAACGGCCGGATGTATGTCGCTGAGTTCCATGCGTATCCTTACGCGGCCGAGAAAGAAAAGATTATTCCAGCAGGGACCAAACGCGCAGAGAGCGGAATCATCCGCATGCTGGAAGACACCGATGGCGACGGCAAAGTCGATCGCAGTTCGATCTTCGCTGACGGGCTGGACTGGCCTGTCTCCGTGGCGCCGTATCGCGGTGGGATCTTCGTGATTGATCCACCCGACCTGTACTACCTGAAAGATACCGATGGCGATGGCAAAGCGGATGTCCGGGAGACCGTCTTTACGGATCTGGGACGAAACAACATTCAGGGAATCGCCAACAACCTGAAATGGGGACTGGACAATCGCATCTATGTCGCGAGCAGTTCCAATGGCGGAGCAATCCGGCATCGGGATGAAAAGGAGACGTTTTCCGCGAGGGGCGACTGGTCATTTGACCCCAAGTCCGAATCGGTACGACGGGAGACCGGCGGCATTCAGTTCGGCCATTCGATGGATGACTGGGGGGATCGATTCCTGTGCAGCAACAGCGTGCATGCGATGCACGTTGTCTGGAAAGACAAATACCTGTCACGAAATCCTTTCGTGACGGTGACTTCTCCCACACGGAGCATCGCCAAGGAAGGAGGGGCAGCTCCCGTCTTTCGGCGCAGCCCGCTCGAACCGTGGCGCGTAGTCCGGACAAAGAGGCGGAATGCGGATCCCGCGTTCAAATGGCTTCCCGATACGGAGCGCGTCGCGGGAGGGTTCTTCACTTCCGCAGCGGGAATCACCATTTATCGTGGAGCGGCCTATCCCGAAGAATTTCAGGGAAACCTCTTCGTCAGTGATGTCGGCAGCAACCTCATTCACCGGAAAACTCTGACCCCCAACCGGGCGACTTTTCTGGCGGTCCGCGCCGACGAGAACACCGAGTTGGTCGCCTCGACCGACACCTGGTTCCGTCCCGTCAATTATGTGAACGCTCCGGACGGCTCATTGTATGTCCTGGACATGTACCGGGACACCATTGAACATCCCATCTCCATCCCACCCGACATTCGCGCACTGCTGAACCTGGAAAACGGAAACGACCGTGGCCGGATTTATCGACTGGTCTCTCCGGACATGAAACGATTTTCCGTGAAGCGTCTGGGGGATGCTTCGATCGCGGAACTGGTCGAGGAGCTTGCTGCTCCAAATTCATGGAATCGCGAAACGGCCCAGCGACTGCTCTGGGAACGACAGGACCCGGCGTCGATTCCGCTTGTGGAACAACTGCTGCAGACCACTCCCGTTGCACTGGGACGTCTCCACGCCCTGTATACATTGCAGGGGCTCGGGGCGCTGACTCCACAGCATGTGCTATTCGCTTTGAAAGATGCGAATCCCGGCGTGCGGCGACATGCCATCGAACTTTCCGAGCCATTCCTGTCGGAAAATCCCGAACTGGCGGAGGTCGTCCTGTCTTACCTGACCGATGACGATGATTTCCGCGTCCGCTTTCAGGCGACCTTGGCGCTCAGCTGGATGAATGACAAGCAGATGTTGCAGGGGCTCTTTGACGTCGCGAAGAAAGGCGAGAACGACAGCGATCTGCAGTCGGCATTCCTGCTCTCCATCGCTGATCAAGGTGCCCGATTCAGCGAACTGCTGATTCAGGATGACGAACTTCGTCAGCGGCCGGGCTCACAGGCATTGCTGGAAAAGATCGCCGAGATTGTCGGGTCTCGTCCCGAGCGCCCAGCTCAGGCTGCCATGTTGAAGACGATCGCAGATGCCCGCACTCCCGACGACTGGCGTGGACCACTGCTGCGGCAACTGGGGCAGGGATTGACGCGGTCGGGCAGCAGTTTTCAACGTCTGACTGAAGAACTACCGGCGAACAGCCCCGAACATATTGAAGTCGTCAAACTCTTTGAAAATGCCAGCGAGACCGCCCTGGACGAAAGCGGTTCCGCACAGAGTCGTAAGGCGGCATTGCAGCTGCTCGCGATCGCTCCGTGGTCAGTTTCGCAGACCGCATTCCGATCCTTGCTCGAACCGCAAGTCACCCAGGAAGCTCAACTGGACGCGCTGGATGCCCTTGGTGACGTGCAGGATCCTTTGGCAGCAGAGCTTCTTGTCGCATCATGGCGAAGTCTGACGCCCGCTTCCCGGTCCGCAGCCACAAAAGTTTTTCTCTCGAAACTGAACTGGACAGAACGGTTACTCAAAGCCCTCGAAGAGGGGACGATCAAGGCGCGGGATCTTGACAGAACCTTATTCCCGAATTTGCTGAAGCATCCGAACTCGAATGTCCGTGAACGTTCCGCGAAGGTTCTGGTCAATGAGGCCAATCCTGATCGGCAACTGGTCCTCGAACAGTATCAGCCCGCCCTGAACCTTTCAGGCGACCGTCAGCGCGGACATCAGGTCTATCTCAAGAATTGCGCGATGTGCCATCGGCTTGGGAACGAGGGTTTTCAGGTGGGGCCTGACCTCGTCTCCGTGCAGAACAAAATTCCCGCTGACCTTCTCACGGCCATTCTCGATCCCAATCGGGAATCGCAACTGAACTTTCTCAGCTTCACCATTGCCACACAGTCCGGGCAGGTTCATTCGGGAATCATTGCCGCCGAAACGGCCGGGAGTGTGACCCTCCGCAGGGCCGAAGCCAAAGAAGACGTCATTCTGAGATCCCAGATTGACGAACTGATCTCCAGCGGGCAGTCACTCATGCCCGAAGGACTGGAAAAGCAGTTGTCTCAGCAGGATGTTGCCGACGTGATTGAATTCATCCGGACCTTATCGTCAGCTGAGAATAAACAGACACCCCAATAAATCATTTGACGTGTGTCTGAGACGATGCGGTGAGGAAGCCGCGACGAGGCACATCGCCAACATCGTCAAACATTTGTGAATTGAGGATCTGCCATGGACCGTCGAGGTTTTCTCGGAACGGTGCTGTCGTCGGGAATCTCAGCGATTCTCCTGCCGCAATTTGCGAGGGCGAATGCAACGCAAGATCTCAAGATCGCTCCGTTCCGCTTCGATGTCACTCCCCCCATCGGGCACCCCCTGTGTGGCGGATGGATCAAGCCGGCAACCGTGATCGACGATTCGCTGGAGTCGATCGGATTCGTATTGACCGGTGCTGGTGATCCGATCGTGGTTTGCACGGTCGACTGGACCGGACTCCTGAACTCAGCTCACATCCGGTGGCGGGAGGCACTTGCTCAGGCTGCGGGGACGTCCCCTGAACGGGTCGCTGTGCAGTGCGTTCATCAGCATAACGCTCCATTCGTCTGCCTGGACTCGCAGAAGATTCTTGATTCCGTTCCGCAAGGCCCCGTCAATGTTCAGGTCGAATTCTTCGAAGAATGCCTGAAGCGCGGCAAGGCTGCTGTGCAGCAGGCACTGACCGAAATGGTCCCGCTCACGCATCTGGCGGTGTCTCAAGCGAAGGTCGAGAAGGTGGCCAGCAACCGGCGAATTGGCATCGACAAGGACGGAAAAGTTTCCGGCTGGCGAGGGAGCAGTTGCAGGGTTCCCGAACTGCGTGATCTGCCCGAGGGACTCATAGACCCCTGGATGAAAAATATTTCGTTCTTCAACAACGACCGCAAAGTCCTCTCCTGCTATTTCTACTCCACGCATCCCATGAGCTATTACGGGGACGGCCGTGTAAACAGCGACTTCACCGGACTGGCCCGGAAGCGTCGACAGGCGGACTCCCCCGATTGCACTCACCTATATTTCACCGGCTGCTCCGGAGACGTTGCTGCCGGGAAGTACAACGATGGTTCCCCACAGGCCCGACAGGAGTTGACGGATCGCATTTACACAGCGATGGTCGAGTGTGATTCTGCAACCAGTCGCGAGCCGGTGTCGCAGGTTAGCTGGCAGGCCGCCAGCATGAACTTCTCGCCGATGGAATCGCTGAATGAGGAAGCGCTCATGCAGCAGGTCGCCAACCCAGCGGCGGCTGCGATTAACCGGGTGGTTCCGGCGATGCAGGTTGCCTGGATGCGACGCTGTCAGCAGCAGATCCCGGTGGTCCTCAGCGCCCTGCACATCAATCAGGCGACACTCTTGAACCTTCCCGGCGAATGTTTTGTCGAATATCAGCTGCGAGCCCAGCAGACTGCTCCCGAACGTTTCGTGGCCACAGCAGCGTACGGCGATGGCGGAACGTGGTATGTCCCCACCCGCGAAGCATTCCCTCAAGGGGGCTATGAAGTCTCGAGGGCTTTCAGTTCCGCCCTGACGGATGAAACGCTCACCGCACATTCGGCGGCCCTGGCACAGAATCGCCCGAGTTGAAAGGGGAGAACAGCTCGCATGCGGACTCGAGATTTCCGGTTCGTCTTCGAGCCTTCTCCAGTCTTCCTCGAACGGGGGGCCTTCAGCATCTCTTCGAACTGCTTGGGCCAAGTTCCGTCCGCTCAGGGTGGCGGAGTCAAACAGCGTCTTGCCTCCCTGAAGTCAGTGAACAAGCGATCGGGCAGGGGGCGAACTGGACGGACCCATTGAATTGGGGCGATCACTTTTCAAGAAAGTGTTCGAGATACCAGGCATACGTAGATCGAATTCCCGCTTCGAGTGAGATTTTCGGAGTCCATCCAAGTTCCTTCAGTCTGGTGGAATCCATCAATTTGCGGGGCGTTCCGTCCGGCTTGGAGTGATCGAATCTGATCTGTCCTGGGTACCCGACAGTCTCCTGGACCAGTTTCGCCAGTTCCAGAATGGTGACGTCACTGCCATATCCTGCATTGATCAGTTCCGGGCCTTCATACCTTTCCGCGAGAAACACAATCGCATCCGCCAGGTCATCGACATGTAAGAACTCCCGACGTGGGCTGCCTGTACCCCAGACGACGACCTCGGGGAGTCCCTGAACTTTTGCTTCGTGAAATTTTGGAATCAAAGCAGGAAGTACATGGGAATTCTGCAGGTCAAAGTTGTCGCCTGGGCCGTACAGGTTAGTCGGCATCACGGAGATGGCGCTGAAGCCATACTGGCGCGAGTATGCCTCACACATCTTGATCCCGGCGATTTTGGCGACTGCGTACCATTCGTTGGTGAGTTCCAGCGGACCGGTCAATAAGGCGGATTCCTGAATCGGCTGCGGCGCAAATTTCGGGTAGATGCACGAGGAGCCAAGGAAGACCAGCTTCTGAACTCCCGATCGATAGGCAGCATCAATGATATTTGTCTGAATCTGCAGATTATCCCGGATGAAATCTGCTGGATAAGTCTGGTTTGCCATGATGCCGCCGACCTTGGCGGCAGCGAGAAAAACATACTCCGGACGTTGTTGCTCAAACCAGTCGTTCACAGCAGCCTGCGATGTCAGGTTCAATTCATGACGTCCAGGAAGCAGCAGGTTTTCATACCCCCTGCGTCTTCAGACGACGGACAATCGCAGATCCCACCAGTCCACGGTGTCCGGCAACGTAAATTCGGGCTGTCTTATTCATGATAATTAAAGGTCTTAAATCCCGCCTGATTGATCATGTCGTCGCGTTGGGCGATCTCCAGATCGGCTTTGGCCATTTCCTGGACGAGTTCCTGAAATGTGGTCTTCGGTCGCCACCCGAGCTTCTCTCGAGCTTTCCTGGGATCTCCAAGCAACGTTTCCACTTCTGCCGGGCGAAAGTACCTGGGGTCGACTGCCACAATGCATTTCCCTGTCCCCCGGTCGATTCCCTTTTCGTCAACGCCAACCCCCTGCCATTCGATGGAAATCCCCAGATGTGTGGCCGCCGCATCGACGAATTCCCGGACCGAATGCTGGATGCCTGTGGCGATCACGTAATCATCAGGCTGATCCTGTTGAAGCATCAGCCATTGGATTTCGACATAGTCGCGGGCATGGCCCCAGTCTCGCAGTGCATCCAGATTGCCGAGATAGAGGCAACTTTGTAAGCCCAGTTTGATGCGAGCCAGAGCCCGCGTAATTTTACGCGTCACAAACGTTTCGCCACGCAGCGGGGATTCATGATTAAATAAAATTCCATTACACGCGAAGATTCCATAGGACTCGCGGTAATTTTTCATGATCCAGTATGCATAAAGCTTGGCCACACCGTAAGGCGATCGAGGATAAAATGGAGTCTTCTCCGTCTGGGGGCTTTCCTGCACCAGACCAAACAGTTCCGAGGTCGACGCCTGATAGATCTTCGTCCGCTTTTCCATTCCCAGGATACGGATCGCTTCGAGCAGTCGCAGCGGGCCCAAGGCATCGCAGTTCGCAGTGTACTCCGGACTTTCGAATGAAACGGCGACGTGACTCTGCGCACCGAAATTATAAATCTCTTCCGGTTGGACCTGCTGAACGATGCGAATCAGGTTCGTGGCATCCGTCAGGTCACCGTAGTGCAGGACCATTTTCTGGTCTTTTTCCTGCGGAATCTGGCACAGATGATCGATCCGGTCTGTGTTGGGCAATGATGCCCGGCGCTTGATGCCATGAACTTCGTAACCCTTCTTGAGAAGGAACTCAGCCAGATAGGCACCGTCCTGACCAGTAATGCCGGTGATCAATGCTTTCTTTGTTGACACGGGAATCCCTGTTGTTCACTTGTCGAATCACCGAAGGATGTTCAGGATTCCGGATTGCTCGAAAGCACACGACTATGAAGCGATGATCTGTTCGAAGCGGTCGGTAATCTCTTTGATTCTGAAATTCCTTTCCGCATAGCTTCTTGCATTTCTTCCGAACTCTTCTCTTTGCGGTGAGTTGTTCAGCAGTGTGTCCGCTGCGGTAATCAAGTCACCCGCCTGATCGGGAGAGACGACGAGACCGGCGCGGTTCCCATCGACAATTCTCGCAATTAAATTGTCGGATGCAACGGAGAGAAGAATCGGGCGCCCGGAACATAAGTAGGTGAGCACTTTGGAAGGAACGCAATATTGCGAACCTTGAGGTTCCAGCAACGCAATCAGGACGTCAGCGGAAGCAAGTGCCTGCGGGAGGATGTCAAAGCTCTGGAATGGAAGTATGACAATATTGTCCAGCTGTTGGGATGTGATGGCGTCTTTCAGAATCGGAACGCCAGAACCTTCCGCTGCGACAACCAGCCGGACGTTCGGGCGTCTTTTCAGGTGCTGCGCCAGTTTCACGAGGAGTCCGGGATCATGCTTCAGCCCGAGAGTTCCCGCGTACATCAGGCAGAGCTTGTCGTGGAGACCGTACTTCTCACCCCAGGCATTCTGTCTCGGAAATGGAGGAAGCTGCTCGATCGGAGCCCAGTTTTCAACGACGTGCGTCTTCTCGCGAGCCACCTTCCATCGATCCATATAGGGCTGAAAGTCTTCGGTGATGAGCACAACTTGATCGCTGTCTCGCAGTAAGCGGGCTTCCATATTCATGAAATAGTGCCCGATCATTGAACCAACGACAGGAATTTTCTCCTTGAGAATTCCGTGAGCTGCAACGCTCATCAGGTCCTGAACCCAGAAAACAAACTTGGCGTGATGACGACGGGCGCCGCGAAAGATCTGGTCCTGGGAAAACAAAGGGGAATTCGCCGAGATCACAACGTCAGGACGAAATCGCTCCACGACTGCAGGAAGCTTCTGTCCGTATTCCTTTTCCCACTTCCTGCGGGCAAAAAACTGCCGTTTCTGTAATGGCCGGTCGAGGGAAATTCCCACGGCAGACAGATGATTGGATTCTTCATTACTAATATCAATCACCGTCCGGGCGGGTTCAGCGGTGCTGTAAACATACTGAACGTCATGGCCGCGTTGGGCGAGCGAGCGAGCGAGTTGCCACGGATAGGAAAATCTGCCGAAATCATGTAAGAGAATACGCACTTCAACCTCATGCAATGCCAGCAATGACAGACGGTCAGGTCACAGGAGTTGAGATATAATGAACCTTATGCAGTTCGACGTGACATCGACTCTGCGATCTGTTCAATGATATCCCGGATCCCATAACGATAAGACCACTCTGGATAGTGTGCCTGAAACTTTCGGACATCACTGACGTACCAGATGTGATCGCCGCTGCGTGCTTCGTCGGTGTATGACGCGTTCATCTTGCGACCCACGACCTCTTCTGCGATCGCAATGGCTTCCTGCATCGAGCAATGACTGTGGCGGCTCCCCCCTGCGTTGTAGACTTCTCCACATCGAGGGTTCTGGTGAAAATGCCAGAACATGTTCACCAGATCGTAGGAGTGAATGTTGTCGCGGACCTGCTTCCCTTTATAGCCAAGAACCGTGTAGTGGGTTCCGGTGAGTGCACATTTTACAAGGTACGACAGAAACCCATGCAGCGCTGTTCCCGAATGTCCCGGGCCGGTCAGGCAGCCCCCGCGGAAGATCGCTGTGTGCATGTCGAAATATCGACCGTATTCCTGGACGAGAATGTCAGCAGCGACCTTTGAAGCGCCAAACAGTGAGTGCTTACTCTGATCGATGGACATGTTCTCATCGATTCCGTACTCATAGTAAGGATGACTGGCGTCGATCTCCCACCGGGTCTCTTTCTCAACCAGAGGAAGACGATTTGGAGTGTCTCCATAAACTTTATTGGTGGATGTAAAGATAAAGGTCGCCTTGGGAGCGTGCAGTCTTGTCATCTCGAGGAGATTTAATGTGCCGTTGGCGTTCACACTGAAGTCGACGAAGGGGGCTTTTGCTGCCCAATCGTGGGACGGCTGAGCAGCCGTGTGAATGATCAATTCGATATCGCTGCCGTACTCGCTGAAAATCGGTTCGAGCCCCTGAACATCACGGATGTCGACCGCACGATGGGTGTATGTGTCGTAGGACTTTTCCAGTTCTTTTCGACTCCATGCGGTCGAAGCTTCCTCGCCGAAGAATTCCTTCCGCATGTCATTGTCGATCCCGACGACCTGGTAGCCTTTCCCCGTCAGGAACCGAACTGATTCAGACCCAATCAATCCGGCCGAACCGGTAATAATCGCAACAGGCATGTTGATGATCTCCTGAAACTTCGAATTGAAGCCATTTTATTGACTGGCAATAACAAGCATCGATTTTGCAAGAATGCCGATTCGGTCAACCTGGTGAAACGCAACCTCTCGAGATTCCGTAGGAATGAGAAGTTGCCTGAATTTTGTCTCCGAAAAAATTGAATGTGCCCCTGTTGCCAATGGTCTGTCAAATGGATGGCCAGATTGCCTTAGAGCAGTTTGCTCTACCGTCTGCACGCGATTCAGGGTTTTTGCCGCATGAAAGTCCATGTTATCGCCTGCGGAACACTGAACACCAATTCGAAAAATGCTCTAGCAGTGCAATTGCTGGATTCTTCACTGATCAATGTGGAAATTTGATTGCAGGTGAGAACACCAATCGGCGTCTGCCTGCGGATGAGTGCCTGTCGCTGAATGCCTGCCGCGCAGACAACGATCATGCAAGTGAGGAACGTCCCGGCAAGGAGTCCTGCGAGCCGAGGTTCGTTCCAGATCCAGGCTGACAAGTGTTCGGAAGAAGCAACAATCGCTGCCAACCCTATCCCCATTGCGACGTTCATCCAGAACAGCGGGGGGATTTGCGAGTGGGGTATTTCTGGCCGCTGGATTGTGCGTGTCTGTAGTCCTCCAACTTTGAACATTGTTGCAAGTCCGGTTACAACGGTGATCATTGCAACGAGCCCGTCATCACAGCGACGCAACATGCGGGCGAGGACAACTGTTTGAACAACACTCAAGAAGACCAGTATTGCCTGTGCTCCTGAAGTCATCACGCCTGACTGGAATGATCGCTTTTTCAGTGCAGGGTGTAAGCGCTCGATCGAGAAGTGATCCTGCTGTTGAAGAGAATGCTCTGCAGGTCTTCGTGATGTCGAGGCGTCCACTTTTCAGTTTCACGTATGAGTCTGGTGTACAAATGGATCGTTAATCTCGTGGAGCGGCGAGAGCGTGCATCGAGCGGGGCCGTTATCGGAAAAGTGCTTTCGACTGTTTTGGAATTGACGAGAATACTCTCATGCAGTAACTGCCATCAAGGCCAGATCCAGGAATCCACTGTTCTATTTCTCTGGGAAAATGCTCCTGCGTACTCGGTTGTCAGCAGGAATCATGGTCGTTGTGAGAAGAGACTTCAATGCTTGATTTTACGACAGGCTGGGTCGTTTGTTCGGCACTCATCTGCCTTGTCGGCGCAGTGTCGTTTTTTCGATACGGGGCGAGTACTGCCCTTGCCGTCGCTGTTGTGCTGTCGTTTGCCACTCCGGTCTGGATGGAAGTTTCAATTCTGGGGATTCCATTTTCTGTTCAGACGTTCATTGCAGCTGTTTTTCTTCTGGCGTTCACCCTGCGGTCTCCCCGGGAAATTCTGTCGCCGATTGTACTGTTAGACGGAGTCGTCGCTGCGCTGGTTGTGCTGCAACTTGCATCGGACACCTATCATGGAAGTGGAGTCATTCGCAGCGGTGTGGTGGGTTATGGAGAGTGGGCTCTCCCATATGTCGTTGGCCGATACGCGGCCCGGAACCTTCGGAATCTCGAGCCGATGGGGCTCATCCTGGCAGGAGTTGTCCTGGTTCTTGGAGTCGGAGGATTGCTTGAGTCGATCTTCAGGATCAACTTGTGGGAGATTCCATTCGGGCAACGCCCCTTTGACGGGACACCGCATAATTCGATCCGTTTAGGATTTCGCCGGGCGTATGGACCGACTCTGCATCCGATTTTCTTCGCACTGCTCATTCAGGTTTTGATGCCATGGCCTGTCGCACTTTGGAAGTGGGCGTCGACTTTGCCTCAGCGTTGTTTGTCGGTCGTTTCAGTGGCGTTCGGCACGCTCGGAGTTCTCAGCTCGATTTCGCGGGCTCCAATTCTCATGCTGGCGGGGTTTTACGTCATCATCGGGTGTCTATGGTGGAGAGTGTCACGCTGGGCGCTGGCCGGGATCGCAGTGGTAGCGATTGGATGGGGGGTGTACGACTCAGGCGCGGTGCTGACAAAATTCGAGAGAATGGTCGGCGACGAGAAAAAGGGCTCGGAGTATGTGTTGGATGGCCAAAAATTCCAATTGAGCAGTGCGTCACAGCGTCTGCTGATGTGGCAAGTCTACTGGCCAGCGCTCAAGGAGGCGGGGGGGCTCGGGTACGGGAGTGCGGCGACCAGTGAGTTGCCTCCCAAAGTCCCTTACCTCCCGAAGGACAAAAGAACTCGATTCGCCCTGCGTTTTGTTGACAGTGCTTACCTGATGTTCGGTCTGCGGTTTGGATGGACCGGCATGGCGCTCTATTCACTGCTGTTGTTCACCGCTGTTTATACAGGCCTTCGAATGGCCTGGGACCGTTCGGTCGGTGTGATTGTGGGAGGGCTGGCTGCAATGACGATTGCTCTTGCTGTGAACATGTTCACAGTCTGGTTCAGCTATGACATGGGATTTGAAGCGTTGTGGTCGTTTGGGGTCTTGGCGGGACTCGCTTCGAGGTTGAAGTCCTGAGATCGCCGGGCCACGATTTTTTTCTGCCGGGTCAGCGGGGGGGCAGGGAGGCACGGGGGCGAGAGCGGATCTCACGAAAGTGTGGCGTTCCGGCGGCGATAAACACAGCTTTCGATCGAAAAATTCTCCCGGATCGCCGCCACACTCCCTTGAGACAGGGGCTAATACTACAGTTCCACTTCCTGCATGAACGGGGATGTTGTACATCTTGTCCTGGAGGACGACAAGATGTCATGGAAGGTATCGGAGAAGGATGTCCGGCGATGGGCGAAGGAACTGGAGCGGGTCGGTAAGACGATCGCGGGCTGGTTTGGTCGACCGGAAGTGCGGCGACGGGCACCTCAGTACCTGCGGGGTCTGATCGCCCAGGTTGAACGCAAGAATGGCTGGCAACTGGCGGACTACCTGGGTGATGGAACGCCGAAAAACCTTCAGCATTTTATTGCCCGTTCGCAGTGGAATGCGGACGAGGTTCGCGACGACCTTCAGCGGTATGTCGTCGAGTCTCTGGCAGACGGTGACGGTGTGCTCGTCATCGATGAAACCGGCTTCCTGAAGAAGGGGACCAAGAGTGCTGGTGTCGCACGGATGTATTCCGGCACAGCGGGTCGGATCGAGAACTGCCAGAACGGTGTGTGTCTCGCGTACGCGACTTTGAAAGGTCACACGCTGATTGATCGAGAGCTGTCTCTGCCACAAGCCTGGGCCGATGATCGGCCGCGCTGCCGGGAGGCTCACATTCCCGACGAGGTCGAGTTCGCCACCAAGCCGCAACTGGCCCGACAGATGCTGGAGCGCACGGGGCAGGCCGGGATCGCTGCGAAATGGGTCACGGCTGACGAAGTGTACGGCTCGGATTACAAGTTTCGTAGATGTTGTGAACAATTGGGGCTGGGCTATGGGGTGGCGGTTTCGTCGGCCACACATCTGATTCTGAATAGCCGTCGGACGAAGGTCTCCGACCACCTCACCCTGCTTCCCAAAAGTGCCTGGCAGTGGCTCTCTTGCAGAGCGGGAGCGAAAGGGGAGCGGTTGTATAACTGGGCCTTCGCCTCCCGGTCGAGTCGAGAAGAGGAGGGCTTCGAGCGGGGCTGGCTGGTCCGGCGCTCGATTGCCGAGCCGACGGAGTTGGCGTATTACTTCACACATACTCCCCAAGGGTCGTCGCTGCAGAAGCTGGTGCAGCGACTCTTCCTTGACTGAACAATTTCAGCGTGGTGGAAATCAGGTCGAAGCTGCAAAAGAGCACGGTCTTGATCTGCTGCCAGGTCAGGCCATCAGCTCGCAACAGGACAAGATGCGATCGTCGAGAGACGGAAACATCGACTCCAAAGCGATAGGCCTGCAAAAGCATCTTGCGTTCCTGAGCTGTGAGGTGGATACTGCCATCCATGGCTTGGCTCCTCGGAAAGGGTTGTGTGAGAACTTCCCAAACCGTAGACCAAGCCTGTTTTTGTTCCTACACCAACTGGAATTTCCACTCCGATTGAGGTGTGGAGTTATTTAGCAGCCCGTTGAATTTCCTTTCTTCGCTTGACAGGTCTGGTAGATTGCCGGTGGTTCGGATTTCAGGCATTCAGGGAGGGTGACCGATGGCGTTGGGGAAGCGGGAGGAGTCGCAGCAGCAGGAGTTCTGGATGCCGGTTCAGAATCTCTCCAAAGGGCCGGGGCATGTCTTTTATGACAAGCTCAATCAGGTGCTGGCCAAGGCGGGATTCGACAAGGTTCTCGAGGACCTCTGCTCCCCGTATTATGCCAGCACAGGTCGCATGTCGATCCCTCCGGGCGTCTATTTCCGCATGCTGTTGGTCGGGTACTTTGAAGGGATCGACTCCCAAAGAGGCATCGCCTGGAGATGCGAAGATTCGTTGTCGCTGCGAAGGTTCCTGGGCATTCCGCTGGGGAAAGAGACTCCCGATCACAGCAGCCTGACCCGCATCCGTGATCGACTCCCGCTGGAGATTCACCAGCAGGTGTTCCAGCAGGTACTCAGCATCATCGATGAACACGGCCTGATGAAACTCAAAACGAGCGGTGTGGACTCCACGCTGCTGGAGGCGAATGCCGCCATGAAGACAATCGTCCGTAAGGACTCCGGAGAAGACTGGAAGGAGTTCCTCAAACGCCTGATGCAGGAGGAAGGGCTGATCGAAGAGGGAGCGACCCCCAGCGATGAAGACCTCCGCAAGTTCGACAAAACCCGTCATCAGCAGGGGAAGAAGAAGGTCTCCAACACGGACTGGGAATCCTCGTCAGATCCTGATTCCCGCATCGTGAAGATGAAAGATGGCCGCACTCATCTGGGCTATAAGGCTGAGCATGTGATCGACCTGGAGAATGAGTTCATCCTCTCCGCCACGGTGTGTCATGGAACGGACAGTGATGCCGGCACGCTCATCGAAAGTGTGGTGAATGCCCAGCAGAACGTGATTCTCGCTGGCAGTCCGGAAGAGATTGAAGAGGTCGCTGCCGACAAGGGGTATCACAAGAACGAGACGATCACGCAGGCCACGCAGCTGGGACTGCGAACGTACATCCCGGAGCCCAATTCACAACACAATCGCACGTGGACCGACAAGCCGGAGGAGGTGCAGCAGGCAGTGCTCAACAACCGCCAACGCATGAGTCGAGCCAAAGGAAAGGACCTGCAGCGTCAACGCAGCGAGAAAGTCGAACGCAGCTTCGCCCATGTGTGTGAGACCGGCGGAGCGAGGCGAACGTGGCTGCGAGGACTCGAGAAGATCAACAAGCGTTACCTGATCGTGGCTGCAGCCAGGAACCTGGGTTTGCTGATGCTCAAGGCGTTCGGCATCGGCAAACCCAGAGGTCTGCAAGGCGGAATCCGGGCCATTCTGGCACTCTGGGGAACCTGCACGCTTCTCTGGGCCACCCTGAGAAGCTTCCCGCGCTCGCTCCAGGCAAGGACAGCTCATCCGATGGCGTTCCGAGACATCAACTGGCAATTGACCCCACAGCGACCACGTACACCCCGGAAACTCCAAATCATGCCAACTTCAACGGGCTGTTAGCGAAACCCAGCATTGCTGGACGTTCATTTTTTCTTTGGCAACTTGGATTGTAGCTCTACTTGGGGATTGTGAACCCCAACTCCTTTCGCGGGGACAACCGGTGTCGACTCCACGTTGCTGGAGGCCAACGCCGCCATGAAGACGATCGTCCGTAAGGACTCGGGCGAAGACTGGAAGGAGTTCCTCAATCGCCTGATGCAGGAGGAAGGGCTGATCGAAGAAGACGATGATCCCAGCGACGATGACCTGCGGAAGTTCGATAAAACCCGTCATCAGCAGGGGAAGAAGAAGGTCTCTAATGCCGACTGGGAATCGTCGTCAGACCCCGATTCCCGCATCGTGAAAATGAAAGATGGCCGCACTCACCTAGGCTATAAAGCGGAACATGTGATCGACCTGGAGAATGAGTTCATCCTCTCCGCCACGGTGTGTCATGGGACGAACAGTGATGCCGGCACGCTCATCGAAAGCGTGGTGAATGCCCAGCAGAACGTGATTCTCGCTGGGAGTCCGGAAGAGATTGAAGAGGTTGCTGCCGACAAGGGGTATCACAAGAACGAGACGATCACGCAGGCCACGCAGCTGGGACTGCGAACGTACATCCCGGAGCCGAACTCACAACACCATCGCAAGTGGATCGACAAGCCGGAGGAGGTCCAACAGGCAGTGCTCAACAACCGCCAGCGCATGAGTCGATCCAAGGGAAAGGACCTGCAGCGTCAACGCAGCGAGAAGGTGGAACGCAGCTTCGCCCATGTGTGTGAAACCGGCGGAGCAAGGCGAACGTGGCTGCGAGGATTGGAGAAGATCAACAAGCGTTACCTGATCGTGGCTGCAGCCAGGAACCTGGGTTTGCTGATGCTCAAAGCATTCGGCATCGGCAAACCCAGAGGATTGCAAAGCGGACAGAGGGCACTGCTGGCACTCTGGGGAACCTGCACGCTGCTCTGGGCCGCCCTAAGAAACCGCCTGCGATCGCTCCAGGCAAGGACAGCTCATCCGATGGCGTTCCGAGACATCAACTGGCAATTGACCCCACAGCGACCACGTACACCCCGGAAACTCAAAATCATGCCAACTTCAACGGGCTGCTAAGATGTAGGGTTCATCCGGCAGATAGGGGTGTTTGGTTGAAAAAGTTGGACATGCTGGTCTGATCAGGGGTTGTGTCTTACGCAATTCCTGAAGGAAGAACTCAGCATGTCCAGTTGTCTGTTGTACCACGCACTCGGCGTGCGGGGCTATCGATATTTGTCCACACGGTTTGAGCAGGGGGAGATGATCGTGAGCATCGAACTCCCCCGGGAGAAGCTGCGAGCTGCAAGGCTTCCTTCAGCCGAAGGTGCTCTCCTTTTGAATGATCCAGGCTCTCCGGGTTCTTCAAGAGCAGCCAGCGGGTCCCTTTGAGCACCTGTCTTCCCAATGGGCCTTCCGCTTCATGAAACAGCTCCCGACGCAGTTGCGTCAGCTTCTCATTCAGCAGCTTCATAATGTGAAATCGATCAAACACCAACTCGGCCTGCGGCAGGTTCTCCAGCACCGCACTGATGTACGCGGGCGACATGTCGGTGGCCACCGCCTGCACCTGGGCACGAGAGGATGTCAGCCGTTTCCAGAATGGCTTGAGAGCATCAGCTCCTTTTCCCTGGCCGACGAAAACCACCGCTCCACTCTCCAGGTCCAGCACCAGCGTGATGAAGCAGTGCTTCTTTCCGACATGGATTTCATCAATGGCAATTCGCTTGAGGTGCTTGAGCCTCGGTTTGGAGAAGTGCTTTCGTAGTCGCTGCTTTTGAATGTCGTTGGCCAGGTCCCAGGAGATCCCCAGATGTCGACCAACATCCTGCGGCGTCATGAACGTGAGCAGTTCCATGACGTATCGCTGAAAGCTTCGGGTGTGACGCCGCTTGACCTGAGCGAACGTGACTTCCACCCGTCGTCTGAGCGAACAGCGTTGGCACTGCACCTTGGGAACATCCATTTCAATGAAGACCGGCCTCAGACCGATGGAGACGGTCCTCCACATGCGCGGAAACCGCTCGATGACGTGGACACGCCCGTGCCCGCAGGCCGGGCATCAACCAACCGCTGGCGATTGCCTACTACTTGAAGGATGAGCTGCGGATGTTCTGGGAGCAGGAGACCTGGGGTGATGCAATGGAGTTCCTGGAAGACTGGTGCAGGCGAGCCCAGACCTCGGGCATTCGCCTCCTGCAGCAGTTCGCCCGGACGTTACAGGGACACCGCAGTGGGCTGTTGGCCTGGTATCATCACCCGATTTCGACCGGTCCGCTGGAAGGGGTGAACAACAAGATCAAGCTGCTGCAGCGGCGAGCCTACATCGCTCGTCACGGTGAAGCCGAAGGCCTGTCGTCGCTGTGGGTCGAAGTTGACGGGAACAGACCGGCATCCGCTGCGTCATCAGGTCTGGGGACTCCCCGAGATCAAACCGGTGATCACCGAATACCAGCAGCATCGACTGGCCTGCGCCTGCGGCACAACCACCTGTGGACAGCTGCCAGCGGGAGTTCCGACCGGTCAGTCCGGTCCGCGTCTCATCGCGTTCACCGCGACGTTGATGGCACATTTTCGACAGAGTAAACGCCGGGCAGCGTTGTTCATTTCGAGCGTGCTGAACATTCCGTGCAGTCCCTCGCTCACCGTCAAGCATCAGGCCGTCGCTACGTTGGCCTTGCGGAAGACGTACGACGAACTGGTTGCCGCTTTGCCTTCACAATCCCATCTACATGGAGACGAATCCCCGACCAAACAGGGAATACAAAAGAGCTGGTTGTGGACCTTCGTGGCGAAGAACTTCACGCTGTTCGCTCTGCGGAACAGTCGGGCAGCCGATTTAAAATGTGACAGGGCTTTCCAGCGGGCTACTGTAATAAGTACCCACAGAGCGCCTTCCAAGTACTCACGAGAGGAGCGCCACGGGCGTCCTCCACGTAGGTCCACCAGGGGTCCAGGAAACAGATCCGCGATCAAAAGCCATGTGCATCAGAGAGAAAGGGATTTGGGGCCGTCTTGGCCCCTGTCTTCTTCGGAAAACGGCGTGTCGGCCACGAAGGCCGGGTAATGAGCATGAGTGTCTCCTTTCACCTTGATCACAGGCATATTCATTGCCAACCCTGTTCAGTGTTTCAAAGGTTGTGAAACTGGCTCATGCAATCCTGAATTTATTTATTTGGAACCGAATAAAGTAAACCATTATGATAAATCGCAGCCGTCACCAATCCGAAATACGACCAGACGCGAAAACTCACGAACGCACCATCCGAATTGAAAATAATCATGAATATCCCCAAAAACACAAGAAAAGGCACTGAAGCAATCGCGTGTTCCACACGATAGAGCTGCCACAAAAAGAAACTTCCGCCGACAATCCCCAAATAGATCCACAACTCCGCAAAAGCATTGGTAATAACAAAAGAGAGATCAGAGAGCACAAATCTCACCATATCTGTCCGACCGGAAAACTGCTCATAAACATCCAGAATAATATCAACAATCACTTCCCGCCCCCCCACCCCTGCACCGAACATGGGATATTGTGCCAAGGTCTCATAAATGAGCTTGTAGGGACCAACAATTCTCTGAAATGAACTTAAGTCCTTCCCCTCTGATACCTCTAAAATCCGTTCGGAAAATACTTGTGTCGCCGCGACGTAACCAAACACAACGACCAGCAGACCGCCTGACGTTAAAATCGGCATTGCATTCTGAACACGCATTCTACTTAGCACGACAATTAATCCCAATGGCACCGCTGCCACCAAACTTGGCGAACGCAAAACCACGAGTCCGGCCATAACCAGCAGCCCGTAAGCCGCATACCTGTACCGAGACGCACTTGTCAAGAGATAAGAAAGTAAAACAAATGCATAGAATTTCGCCAAATGCGACGGCTCCTGCGTAAAGAACGTAGGACGAACCAAACCATACTGACGTTCATCCCTTTCAGATGAATCGTACCTGCGATCATCACTATAACATCGTTTCCTGAAGTTGTCGGAAACGGTTCTAACAACTGGAACCACTGTCTCCAGCGTCGCTACCAATAACAAGCCGAGGCATATCCAAAAGAACAATCTGTTAACCGTTCTTGTGTGGTACGACGAGAGCCACACCGTCGGTGACAGAAAACAGATCAGCGATGAACTCAACTGGCAGAGTGATTTAATATTCTCTGTAATTGCCTCCATGGTGGGTGGAACCTGAACATAGCAAAGTGCGGTACTGACAACAGCACAGGCCAAGAGCTGCAAGGAAAACAGGATCGCAAGAGATCCCCCACGATGGTAATTAAGCAACACCAGCAGCACAGCTGCCAGAATGGAGAGAACTCCCAGCACCTCCACACCACCGACATTAACGCTCAGTGTCGTGTACAAACCAATGAGATACAGTGCCCCCAGAATGATATTCATCGATCTACCCTCTGAAGCGAGACAGAATCGACGGACGCCAACCGCCGGGCAGCCATGACATTGAAGATAATCATTTGCAAAAAATATGTCACAACGAGCGAAAGGATCAAACTTTCAGACGAAGGCTTCCACATGCAGGCGAGCATGGAAGCAATGAGTGACACCGCAGCAATCACGGCCGAGACACCCGCAACAATTCTCGACTGCTTTAGTCCAAGCAGCACAGTCATTCCATACAACGACAGCGTCTCCATCAAAGCCGCCACTCCCGCTATCGCAATATTTATGGGTGGAACACGAATTTCACCCAACTTGCCGCCAAGAATCAGTCCCATGGCAGCAAACACCACGACAAAAAACGCAACCGTAACAGCCACACCTAATCCAACTGCCTTGAATGCTTGCCGCCTTCCGGCTTGAAAGTCGAATTCAGCGAACGGCTTCATAATCTCCGGGCGACACCCCTCAATACAACTCCGAGCGAAGCCGCTGGCCACAAGCAATAGCATACTGGCCAACGTATATTCCGCCAGTTGATCCAGCCCAATAAACGCAACCCCGACCCATCTTCCCGACGTTGCAGTAAACGCACCAATCCCTGTTTGCACTGATGTCGGAGCAGCATAGTTCCAGGACGCCTTGAACATTTCCAGGTTCCACGCTCCGCCTGTAAAGTCATTTTTTGTGCAATAATACGAGGCAATAAACGAAAGCGAATTCCCCAGCGCAAACGAAGTCATCAAAAGATTAAAGCTTGGGGTTTTCTTCAACCAGACAAAGATGAGAGACGAAAGTGCAAAAATAACGACGACGCTCATTAATCTCATGACTGTAATCACTGAATAAGCAAGAGCTCGTCCATGCACTCGCATTACTGTTTGACACGTTGTAGCGGCAGACCAGGTGACGGCGATCACCGCAAAGAGCACAAGAGACACGACGTCTCCTGAGAAAATCGGAATATCCTTCCCAAAGAAGCTCATACCGAGCGCCACAGCAATGAGGCCACTACACGCCGCCATCGTCATGACCACAGACGAAGACAAGAGAGTCCAGTTCAAGGACTTCAAACGAGAACCGTCGTTTAAATAATCAAATGCCAGACGTTCTCCGGCGTACGGTATATTTTGCGTAGCAAGGGGGAGAAAGACGGCCAAAGCGCTGGCAAAAAGCCCGTAACGTGAAACATCACCAGGGGAGAGAACCATTGCAATAAGAGGGAGCAACAGCAGCATCGCCCCTTTCATTATCGCGTTGCTAACAATATAGCTTGCCAACCGCCATAGTGTCGTTGAAGCAAAAAGTGCCCGCAGACTCCTGCGATCGTGATTCACTGAGAGATTGCTCGACTTTGCAGATTCAGAAGTCATTTACCAACGGTCACATGTCGGTTTTGTGCACGATTATCCACGTTTCCACACTTCAACGCCCCCGTCTTCATCGACTTTTGCGAGTCCATATCGGCGAAGCAGGTTGCGACATTCGGACACGTCCGCCTTACCGATGATAAAATCGTGAAACTCGATAATTGCAATTCGCAGAGTCTTAAAGAACTCTTCATTTTCTCTGATAAATCCCAACTCGCCTCCCTCAATATCCATCATCAATGAATCGAACTGAATCCCATGCGCAGCTGACAGTTGCTCAACGGTTTTAACTGGAACCTGAACACGCTCGGCTGTTTGTCGATCCGCGCTCCCACCGACGATCAACTCATGAAGGTAAAACACCCCATCTGACGATCTTGACACCAGGCAGCTCTCGATTTGGAACCCGCAACCGTTCCGATCTCGATTGGCCTCAATACTCGACATCAACTTGGGGTTGGCCTCGACCACGACGTGCCGTCGACGGTCCGAAAGCTGCCTATTTGCAACACACGAAACAACTCCAATACATCCACCAAGGTCAAGAATCGAACTCTCAGGTGTGATGTACTTCTGGGCGAAGGCGATCTCCGATGGCTCATAAATACCCAGAGCGAATCGCCCCCTAAACGCCTTGGTTGTCTTGTCATAGGGAATAGTGAACGCTAAGTCGTCGACATGGAATTCCCTCTGAAACAGATCGAAATACGCCCCGGCCAAGGCCAGCACCGGACCTCTGCTAGCGATCTTTCGCCACACCTTCTTTGCCAATTTCATGAAGCTCGCCTTTTCCGATCTATCCTGCGACAGCACAACGCCTGCGCTCGCAATTAAATGAATGCTATACCCAGCAGTGAAATCTTGACCTGAAAAAAGCAGTAACTGATGGTGAGTGAAGTCCTATCGGGTTTGTCACCCATTCGAACAGTAATGCTTTGAGAAATTTCGTAAAATTACTCTGATTTCGATTCGCTCACTTAGGGCCAACAAACTGCAACGACACACCAAGATTTTCGGCTCTTCCGGCAAATAGGGGTGTTGGGGTTCAACTTTCCTCTACCAGCCCGCAAAAGATTGATTTCATTGACCTTATCGCAAATTGGCCGCTGACCCCCGTTTGTTGAGCCCGAACTGAGGTTTGGGCCGACCTGTCTCCCATGACTCCGCCCTATTTGCCAGATGAACCGGAATTTCGATGGCGTTTTCCTTTTGCCGAACCATTCTGATTGCCGTTCATCGAAATTCTCGCACATAATACCAAACACAGCCACTGTTCATCCAAAGAATGCTACAGATGGAGCCCCACGGAACAATTCATTCCGCAAATATTTCGAGCGACTTTCCGCAGACTTTAGAGGGAAATGGCCTGAACGTTTGAAGCAGCTAAAAACGCAGCCATCGCCTCATCCCGCTCAACCCCATCGGCAACTCCATTCTGGCGATTCTGACGTTTCATGTTCCGTATGGAAAATTCACGGGTCATTTCATTATTGGCTCCATAAGTAAAGAAGAGTGACAGCTTATCAGCACGGTTCGTCAGCTTGCGAATTATCTTGCCGACCCTAAAGTTGACTGCCCCATTTTTCGTAATCTTATTCACCACTCGTTCAGCAAAGTTTTTCATATCACCGTGATGGTAGATTCTAACGTCAAAAATAATGACGTCACCTGCTTTTGTAGACAGGGTTTTTGTATTCTCAGGGTTGATGGCTCCCGTCAGATGAGACCCTTCGCAAACTGTCAGGCCTTGTCCATTTTCGAGGTGATCTTGGAGGTAAATTCCAACCTTGTACACACGGAAGTCGTCAACAAGAACTTCTTTAGGGGTGAAATATGCCTGAGTGTCGGTGTGCCAATTACTGAGCGCATTCATGTGAACGTCGCTGTGATAGGTATACCGCAAATCGTCAATTCCTGTGCATTCGTGAAACGCCGCTACGAGCGGAGGGTGAGAACACGCCCATCGTATTTCTGAAATTTTACCAAACGCGTCAGGCTGGATTTTTCCGAACTCAAAATACTTTCCAGCCGAAGTAAAGTGATTGGCAATCGTACTTCGCAGCTTCTCGATTTCATCAGGAGTGAATATTGAACGGTAAACAGCGTAACCGTTCAGTCGCATGTGTTCGGCGGGAGTGATTGTATTGCTCACGTATACCTCAGTTCTGACAATCGAGCTCAGCATGGCCAACAGTTAACGAAGTTCATGCAAATTCGTTTCAAGCGATGACTTCGCAAGCTGGCATGCATATTGGGTGTATCGGGTTTATGACTCGTCGATTTAATTAAACTGTTGTACGTCTATGTTCCGGTGTGATTTTTCGCGGTCGATCTTGCATACGCCACCAGATTGTTCGCCCCCAGCAACCGCTGACGCCCGGGTATGCAACATCCATAGCCCGGCGTGTTGAACAATTTTTACAGAACCGAAATACATGGCTGTGAGTTCGACGCAGGCTTCAATTCAATTTCTCCAGCAAGGTGCGACAAGCTTCTCGGACCGCACCCATTCCTCCCGCCGCGGTACAACGATAATGAGCCAACGATTGAACTTCCGGGCAGGCATCGGCCGGGCAGGCAACCCATTTTGCCTTTTTCATCGCTGGAACATCGTTGAGGTCATCGCCGAAGTAGCCGACTTCTGACCAGTCGATTTTCTGTTCTGCAAAGAACGAATCGAGAAATTTCACCTTGTCGCGAATCCCCGAATGATAATCGGAGATCTGCAGCTTCTTCATGCGAGCCGTCACCGCAGGTGAGTCCTCTGCTGTGACGATCAGCACACGAATTCCGTGATCCTTCAGCTGTGAAAGACCGACTGCATCCCGTGTATTGAACTTCTTGATCAATTCACCGTCTGCACCGTAATACATTCCGCCATCGGTCAAAGTCCCGTCCACATCACAGACGACGGCTTTGATGCGAGGAAAAGAGGCCTCTGAATCTGCTTCCGTCGAACTCCGGTGGGCCAACAAGCGAGACACATGTTCCCAGTCGTGCGGCTCATCCAGCTCCACCGAGGTATCGGCAGACATTTCAAAAACACCGATCTTGCCGCTGAGCCGGCAACCCGATGTCCTCAACGCCTCGGCAGAGGTAATGTAAATTGCTCCGTTTTCCTGGAGACAACCATTGAAATCCTGCCGCATTGGCCGCGACAAGGGGTCGTAGTTGATGGGATGGCCATCATCAGTCCAGAAAAAAGCCTTGGTGCGAACGGCAGACAGCAGGCTGTCATATCTGCCCTGCCAGAAGAGGTCGAGTGCAGCATCAATATCTTGAGACGTCAGCAACGGCGACGTCGCCTGCACCAGCACGATGGTTTGATGCTGACACGCATCCAGAGCATGCAGCATTACCGATTCCGTAGTCGACTTGTCTCCCGCCAGCTCCTCTGGACGTCGCACGAAGTCGACCGGTAAATGAAGCGTCGAGATGACATCCATAATCTCTTGTGCTTCGGTGCTTACGACGACTTGACCGACGCCATTCGCATTCGCCGCTGCTTCGAGAATCCAGCCACACATCGGTTTACCACCCAGCGGGCGGATGTTCTTCTTAGGGATGCTTTTTGAATTCAAGCGGAGCGGAACAATCACCGAGGCTTTGCTCATGTGGCGACACACCTTTTCAACTTCTCTCGTTGCACTTCTTCAATGGGAAGAATCTCACTCTGTTTGTAAGTGAGCGCCAGGGCAACGTTTCGAAGATCCCGGGCCAGTCGACGCATTCCATCCGGTTCCAGGCTGGCAGCGTGGTCAGTCCCTTTCCACGTTCGATCCAGCGTAAAATGCCGTTCGATCACAGTGGCACCTAAGGCCAGCGCCGCAACATCCGCTGCAATTCCCAGGTGGTGCCCTGAGAACCCGATTGCTTTCACGCGGCTGGCGTAGTGTTCATTCAGTCTTTTCAATTCAAGCAGACAGACATCCTGAAATGGGACGGGATACCCGGATGTGCAGGCATAGAGCACCAAATCCTTATTGCGACGGTGCTTTTCGAAAAAACTGACAATTTCGTTTTCTTCTGCGTGGGAAGTCATTCCGAGGGAGACGTGCAGCTCTCCCTGATAGTTTTCACACAGCCAACCGAGCATTTCAAAATTTAAATTGCAGGCCGACGGGATTTTCAGCAGCTGAGGTTCAAGGCTCGTCATCTCTTTAGCCGAGGTCAAATCCCACACAGAAGTGCTATAACCGATTCCCCATTCATCACAACATTGCTTCAGCCTGCGATGTTGATCGACATTAAATTCAAGAAACTCCCGATGTTCACCATATGACTGTCCGTAGCTGTTGCTCGGATTAGGGTGTGGAGCATTATATTCATCGGGGGTCAGAAGCTCCCGATTATTGCGCTTTTGGAACTTGACGACATCGACCTGGCAAAAACGGGATGCCAGCATGATCAATTCCTCAGCAATTGCCATGTCTCCTTTATGATTGCAACCGACCTCTGCAATGACGACGGGCTTTTCCATCTCGACAACTCCAGGCCAATTGCGACATGAGTATTCGCAGGCGCATTCTTACAGAATCGAAGGCCCCATTCCCTCCATGGGGAATGGGGTTGCAACTAACGGCACGGCGTTTGCACTAAGATGCCGTCTGGGCGACATCGGTATCTTCCAATCCTCTTGAGGTAATTGTCAATTGCAAGTTCCACGGTTCTGAAGAAAATATCAGACCAGTTACTTGAGAAATCAAAGGGAAAGCAACACTTCATGGACCTCGGTAACGCCCTGAGAGCCTTGAAATTGCGTCAATCGCCTCGATCTCAACATGTGGCAAAATGATGCGACTCTTGTAGGGGCTGGCCCTTTCTGCCGACCTTTGCCCCTCAATTGATCTACCCCGGACCCACGCCACAATGTCAGCACAAGCTTCTACCGCAACACGTGTTACAACATTGGATCGAAGTTGGAATGGAGCAGGCAGTGCAATTCAGGGCAGCGTCTGCACTCACCAGGGGGCCACATGACAGCCTGTGTCGAAGAGAGCAGTGGTTTCCCGGGAGAACATTGCTCAGAACATGACACGGTGTCATGCAGGAGTCGCCACCACATCATGCCGCCGCGCTCTCATCGACGCCATCACCCCCGGCAAGCACCTTGATGTGGATGCTGTGGTGCTTCACCCACTGCCGCAGATGCGAGGTCAACACGTTTTCCGACGCGTGGCCTTCTGCTCCAGGCGAATGGCAGCCGAGGCTTCCTCCTCCGGATAGCCGGAGGAGCGAGACAGATGGGTGGTGAAGTCGTTCACGGGTTGGCTGAAACACAACGCAGATCAGCGATCGCCGGGGGCAATGATCGGTATCTGTTCGTGGAAGCGGCTCGTTGAATGCTGGCTGACACCATGCACCGTTCGTCTGAAATCTCGGAGCGTGCTTTGAAGCATCAATGAAATCCAGATTCGGGAGGGCGACGCCCATGGGGAGTCGCAAAAAAATCACGCGATATGACGTGCGAGGCTCGGAAGGCGCATCGCCCCCATCCGCACGCTCTCCAAACATGCTCTCGGAATCACTTACATTTCAACAGAGCACAGACAGATCTCCTGAGGAAGACTTGGCTTGCTCCCAGAATCAGCAAGCCACTAAATTGTGTCATGAACCTGTGAATTAAAGGGCAAAACGGGTTTGCGACGCTTGAAAACCGCGAGTTCACGAGGTTTTGTTGCTTGGCTCCAAGTCAAATGGATCTTTTGTGCCAGGTCGGAAGACGTCGCTTGTGGTTCAGAAACTGGAAAGAGAGATGGCAGTGGCGGCTGGCGCAAAATCAATAACACATCTTGTATTCGTTGATACATTTATATCGGGCGTGCTGATTGGAGAGTATCTCAGTCAACGACAGATTGACTTAAAACGCACTTGTGTCATAGTCATGAGGCCCACTCATCTTGAGTGGATTGATCGATGCGGAATCATTCTGAAGTATCCGGCAAAGCCTTCCTCTACTCTGCTGGGGCAACGGCGATTTGTCGGGTACTATTATCGGGCGGCAAGGCTGATTAAGGCACTACTTAAAGGGAATTCGCTCAGGCAAGTTCTGATTATCAATAACGACAACTTGCTATGCAATCATGTATTGAGATGGTGTGAGACGTCTTCCGGGGTCGAACTGCTGACGGTTGCGGGCGGGTTGATGAATTTTCAAGACATTCAAGCGAAGAACCGCGAGTCGTGGCGGATGGCGGTCAAGAGTACCTTGGCGCGACTCCTTGGGTTGAAATGGAGGATGCCGAATTCACACCTGAGTGCGGTCTTCGAGCCTGCTGTACATCAGCTTCTCTCGTTTACCGACAAGTTTATTGTGACTGGCGGGAAACCGGTCTACGTGATTCCGTTTCCGGTTGTCACACCTGCGGTTCGTCCCGATCCGGGAACGGTCTTGTACTTAGAGACCTACATCTGGCATTGGATGCCGGAGGAGGTGTTCAAGCCGTTCGCTGAAGCGTTCGCCGCGTGGGTTCACAGTCTCAAGCCAACGCGTCTCCTCGTGAAAGAGCACCCAAGCTTTCCCGGTCATCCTTACCTTAGGTCGCTGTTGCCGACGTACGAACTTTGGGGGGCGGGTTGTCCCATGGAGACACTTGCAGCAGAGGTTCCTGCATCCACTGTGGTGGGGCATTGCAGCACAGCGACAGTGACGTTGAAGATGCTTCGGCCGGATATTCGGTGTATGGACTTCGGTGCGAATTTTTATGAGATGATTGCATATTTTGGAGATTCTGGAGCAAGGCAGTTTATGGAATCCGTGGCTATTGAGATTCACCAAATGGAAGAGTTTCAAAGGAAATTCACTCACGGTTAGCAGCCCGTTGAATTTCCCCCCTTCGCTTGACCGGTCTTGTAGATTGCCGGTGGTTGTGGGTTGAGGTGTTCAGGGAGGGTGACCGATGGCACTGGGGAAGCGGGATGGTTCTCAGCAGCAGGAGTTCTGGATGCCGGTTCAGAATGCCTTGAGCATGAGGAGGCCCAGGTTCCTGGCGGCCGCCACGATCTGGTAACGCTTGTTGATCTTCTCAATTCCTCGCAGCCACGTTCGCCTCGCTCTGCCGGTCTCACAGACGTGAGCGAAGCTGCGTTCGACTTTCTCGCTGCGTTGTCGCTGCAGGTCCTTTCCTTTGGCTCGACTCGTGCGTTGACGGTTGTTGAGCACTGCCTGCTGCAGGGGTTTCGCCTGATTCAAGTGAGAGACGGTCCAGAGCGGAGAGTCCAGGGTCGACAGCTTGAGAATTGCCGAATTTCTTTCTCTCGACTCTTTTTTTCCCCTGTTGATGACGGGTTTTATCGAACTTCCGCAGGTCGTGTTCATCAATGATGCTGAGCACCTGCACAAACACCTGTTCGTGAATGTTCAGTGGCAAGCGGTCTCGAATGCGAGTCAGACTGCTGTGATCGCTCTTCCCCCAGCGGAATCCCCAGAAACCTTCGCAGCGAGAGGGAGTCTTCACACCGCTAGGCGATGCCACGCTGGGAGTCGATCCCTTCAAAATACCCCACCAGAAGCATGCGGAAATACACGCCCGGCGGAATCGACATCCGGCCGGCCTTGGCATAAAACTGCGTGCAGAGTTCTTCGAGAACCTTGTCGAACCCAGTCTTGGCGAGCACCTGATTGAGCTTGTCGTAGAAGACATGCCCCGGCCCTTTCGAGTGGTTCTGAACCGGCATCCAGAACTCCGCTACTGCGACTCATCCCGCTTCCCCAACGCCATTGGTCAGCCTCCTTGAAGACCTCAAACCCCAACCACCGGCAGTCTGCCAACCCTGTCAACAGCCGGAGAGAAATTCAACGGGCTGCTAGAGCCGACCAGCGCTGCCCGTCCCTGTTTTGTCGAGAGAATTTCACATATTCGACCGATTTTTTGCAAGACCTGCATGAAATCTCCGGAAACACTCGGACCGATAATCCACTGTCAGAACAGGGGGGAGCGGTGGCACTGTGGACACTGGAATCTGAAAGAACACTCACAGGGACAAGATATGGGATGCTCAGGGGGAGTCAATATTCATCAGCAAATTCGGCGGATTTGCTTGTGATCGTGAGGGAGTGATTCTTAGGTCAATTCCCTTTTGCGGTCCTGATTCAAATTTGATCAGGCTGCAAAAATTCTCTCGATACCACTGAGTGGCTGGCACGAAAACTCCGGCACAAAAACCGGTCCGGTCGGCCCGCAACCGAAAACTCAGGTCGTCCAGTTGAGCCAGAAGCTGGATCGCGTTTCTCGGTCTGTGAGGATTGCTCGCCAGCGGCGTCGCTGTTCCCCAGAGCAGCGGACAGCCCTCGGTTCCGAAGCCGGCGCCTCTAAATGAGTCAAAAAGGCCGTAAAACGCTGTGAATGCAAGAGGTTATCTCAAAAAGCCTGCTTTTGCAAACTGACGCAAACAGACCATTCAGACGCAAACAGAAGTAGTACCAGCCCTAACAGCCCGTTGAAGTTGGCATGATTTGGAGTTTCCGGGGTGTACGTGGTCGCTGTGGGGTCAATTGCCAGTTGATGTCTCGGAACGCCATCGGATGAGCTGTCCTTGCCTGGAGCGATCGCAGGCAGCTTCTCAGGGCGGCCCAGAGAAGCGTGCAGGTTCCCCAGAGTGCCAGAATGGCCCGGATTCCGCCTTGCAGACCTCTGGGTTTGCCGATGCCGAACGCCTTGAGCATCAGCAAACCCAGGTTCCTGGCTGCAGCCACGATCAGGTAACGCTTGTTGATCTTCTCAATTCCTCGCAGCCACGTTCGTCTCGCTCCGCCGGTTTCGCACACATGGGCGAAGCTGCGTTCGACCTTCTCGCTGCGTTGACGCTGCAGGTCCTTTCCCTTGGCTCGACTCATGCGCTGGCGGTTGTTGAGCACTGCCTGCTGCACTTCCTCCGGCTTGTCCGTCCACGTGCGATTGTGTTGTGAATTGGGCTCGGGAATGTACGTTCTGAGTCCCAGCTGCGTGGCCTGCGTGATCGTCTCGTTCTTGTGATACCCCTTGTCGGCAGCCACTTCTTCAATCTCTTCCGGACTGCCAGCGAGAATCACGTTCTGCTGGGCATTCACCACGCTTTCGATGAGCGTGCCGGCATCACTGTTCGTCCCATGACACACCGTGGCGGAGAGGATGAACTCATTCTCCAGGTCGATCACATGCTCAGCCTTATAGCCCAGATGAGTGCGGCCATCTTTCATTTTCACGATGCGGGAATCGGGGTCTGACGACGATTCCCAGTCGGCATTGGAGACCTTCTTCTTCCCCTGCTGATGACGGGCTTTGTCGAACTTGCGGAGGTCGTCATCGCTGGGATCATCGTCTTCTTCGAGGAGCCCTTCCTCCTGCATCAGGCGTTTGAGGAACTCCTTCCAGTCTTCACCCGAGTCCTTACGGACGATCGTCTTCATGGCGGCGTTGGCTTCCAGCAACGTGGAGTCGACACCGGTTGATTTCAGCTTGAGAAGTCCATGCTCATCGATGATGCTGAGCACCTGCTGGAACACCTGCTGGTGAATCTCCAGCGGCAACCGGTCTCGAATGCGGGTCAGGCTGCTGTGGTCCGGGGTCTCTTTCCCCAGCGGAATGCCCAGGAACCTTCGCAGCGAGAGAGAATCTTCGCACCGCCAGGCGATGCCTCTTTGGGAGTCGATCCCTTCAAAGTACCCGACCAGCAGCATGCGGAAATAGGCGCCCGGAGGGATCGACATGCGACCCGTGCTGGCGTAATAAGGCGAGCAGAGGTCTTCGAGAACCTTGTCGAATCCCGCCTTGGCGAGGACCTGATTGAGCTTGTCATAAAAGACATGCCCCGGCCCTTTGGAGAGATTCGCTGTCGGAGTCCAGAACTCCTGCTGCTGCGACTGCTCCCGCTTCCCCAACGCCATGGACCACCCTCCCTGAATGCCTGAAAACTCAACCACCGGCAATCTACCAGACCTGTCAAGCGAAGAAAGCAAATTCAACGGGCTGCTAAAGGTGACTACTCGGATGTCAGGCCAACATTCTCCCCAGAAGCGCTGGCGGGGCAAGGACTTTTTTGCCGAATTTGCGTCTGATATGGAACCTCAGATTTTTCTGGTTTGGCACGAAATCTCATAGTGGTCAGCCTATCGCATGCCTTTTGTCAGAGAACGTTCAGAGCACTGTCCTATATAGCATATTTATACTGTCACAATCCGATGCGACGTTCTTCGTTGATATCGTCCCTGAAGTTCATGAAACTAACAACTTCAATCGAGATGCGAGCGGGATTCCTTTCGTTCATTGCGACTGAACATTCCTGTAAGATCTCAGCTCATCCCAGCAACGTTCTCAGGTTCATGTCTGAAACTTCGGCGGTCACGAATGAGTTGGCCCCGATTTAAGAAGTCACCAGGCATGATTGATCTCAAGACTGAAAACGTACTCTCGATGACCGACGCTACCAAACAGCTGCCCACCCGGCGGCGAGGGAAGCGGATCGCCGTCTCCACGCTCTACCGCTGGGCGGACCGGGGGCTCCGGGGGCGAAGGCTGGAAACAATCACCATCGGCGGGGCGAAGTGCGCGTCGCTCGAGGCACTGCAGCGATTTTTTGAAGAGCTGGAAGAGAATGCAGCCAGTCCTGTGCGATCCACCCACGCTGTCGGCGAAGCTCAGGCGGCGCGGAAACTGGACGCCGAGGGATGGTGAGGGGTGTCCTCAAGATCACTGCTGAACGAAACTGCCCGGGGCAGTTCTACCGTTGGGTCCCATCACCACGCAGGCTGGCCCCTTGTTCATCCGATCAAGAGTCGACCGGTCTCAGGAGGGCTTGATTTCCTCCAGTCTCCAGCCTCTTTCGCGGACATTCCGGATCGCTAGCCCCAGCGTTTTGACTTTACCCCTCAGCGTCGACAGGGCACTCTCCAGCTTGTTCTGTTCACTGCGCTGATCCCCAGGATCGGGAACTGCAGCCTCCGACCAGATCTGCTCCAGGGCGTCCCGATGCGTGTACGTCTGCCGATTCCGGTGAAGCAACCCGAAAATCTCCCACTCGATGTGTCCGGGCAGATGGACCTGCCGGTTCTCCCGGACAACCCGCTTTTGATCCGGAATCAGAAACGTCCCGAGATAGCTCTTCGAAGACGGTGTGTACTCCGGAGTGCGGAGCAGTTGTTCCAGCCGGCCATGAAAGTCGTGGACTTTGGCCAGGTCCCAGGTCGGATAAAAGGTTGAGAAATCGGTGTCGAGAGTCCCCAGATACGGAAAGTGCTCGTAGAGCACCCGCATCGATTCCGCGAGTCTTCGGTGGAACTCGACCTGAAAGTACGCCACGGAATTCACGGGATCCCGGAGCGAGGATCCTCCTCCGGAGAACGTGTCGAACATCTCCTGCGACAGGATCATCCCGACGTGAAATGCAGCCTGCTGAACGGCCGGAAGCCCGGTCGAGAAATCCTCAATTGCCTTCTCATACTGTTGAGAGGATTCACCAACCAGGGGCGATGCCTGCACCAGGGAGTGAAGCAACTCAAAATCGTTGTCTGGTTCGAGGCCTCTGTATTGCTCCAGGAGAGCGGCACGGTGGGAACTTCTCCAATGTTCGGAAAAGTTCTCCAGCCATCTCTGTTGGGCCTCGATCAGATCCAGGCACTGGGAGGAGAGTTCTGGGTTTTCACACCGCTGGCTCATTTCCTGGAGCCAGCTGATGACGCGGGCGGATTCCGCCCGCGCTCGTTGCAGCGGGGGAGGCTCATGGAATTCATCCTCCTAGAGTCCACACCCGGCCGCTTCGAGCAGACTGCGAAAGTGGCACAGGTGGCTGGCAATCTGAAAACTCCGGAGAGCCAGTTGGAGGGAGAGGTCGGTATTCACAGAATGGGTTCCTGAACAAGTGAGGCATCCCGTCCTCGTGAGGCTCGAAGCTGCGGATGCGGTCAACCGATTTGCTGGGCAATCCGGATCGCCTCCGTGAGGTTTCGTTCCGCATAGACCTGGGTGACATCGGCTCGCGTGTGACCGAACGTCACCTGGGCTGCTTCCAGGCCAAACTGCTTGCGAATTTCGGTGGCTCGACTATGCCTGACCTGCAGGGGACACCAGTCGGGAATCGGCTCCTCGGCAGCCCGCGACCGGTTCACTTTCAGGATCGCATACTTGATCGCGCGGCGATAGGAATCCGTGTCATATCGCTCCCGCTTACTCGTCGAGGAGGAACTGAATGGTGCAGGGGACTTGAGAGTGGAAGGCAGGGGCGTCTGCCGCAATACCCGGCGTTGGCGATTCCGCTCCGCTTCCGAATCCCGGGGGCTGAACAGAAACTCCTCTTCGGGACGGGCGAGAAAGGGGGCCAGCAACGCCTGGGCCTTGGGGCCCAGGGCCACGGTTCGGGTATGGCCCCGCCACTGATTCTTGTGCTCAGACGGGGAATAGATCCAGATTTCGCGGGTCCGGTCGATGTCACAGGAGCGCATAATGACTACCTCGCAGGGACGCATCCCGGTCAGCCACTGCAGCTGGACCATGGCAGAGACCACCGACGTCAGGCCAGGCAGGACTGGGGCGACCCACTCCCAGGGGACAGGTTTGACCGGATCTGTCTCCCGGGCATCGCTGCGACCATAGCGCAGTCCATCGACCGCCCGCAACCCTTCATAGACAGAAGGCGGAATCAGCTGTTCTGACACCGCCCATTTGAAAATCCGTTTGAGTCGGTTCAGACGGTTATTGATCACTCCCCGCGAGAGGCCTTCAGCATCGATCATGTGGCTGCGAACCGCCTTCAGGGCAATCGGACCGAATTCCGCGGCCAGGGTCGATCCGAACAGTTTGCGGAGCGGCCGGGCTGCGTGTTTCATTTCGGTGAACTCCTTGGTGGGCTGCCCCCCTTTGGAGTAATACCCCCGCGCGAATTCGCGATACGCCAGCAGCATCTGGTTAATCGTGGGAGACGGGTGCGATGAACTCCCCGTGGCTGTTGCGGGGACTTTGGGAAGGCTTGTCCGCTGATTGCGAATCCAGGCAGCGATCAGCCGGTGATACTTCTCCAGGCTTTCGGGAGAGTTGTAGGGATCGAGGTAGTGGTCCTGCCCGCCGATCCTGACGACGCCCAGATTCTTGGGGCGATAATGGCGATACTTGGGCTGAGAACGATTCTGAGGAATCTGCGGATCCGTAGCTCGTGAAAAATAGTACCAGTACTACCTTCACAGGGTCTCACGGCCGCGCTGCCCGGTTAGGGACAGGTGCTTAACTCAAATGCTCGGCACGACTTATAAAAATGCACCCGGAGGGGTTCGAACCCCCAACCCTCGGTTCCGAAGACCGATGCTCTATCCAATTGAGCTACGGATGCCAATTTCCTGTCGTTGTCGCGAACCGTTCCCTGATGATTCGGGCATCGGGGACCGGAGTCGATGCGGAGTATTTGTTAATTCATCGCGAATTGCAAGCGGGTCTGTTGTCTTGGTCGAGCAGGTGACCCCTGGCATTTTGCTTTGGCGGTGCTTTTGTTCATTAGTCAGTCCGCTGGGCCGACAGCATTTATGGAGAATGGCATCCGTTTCTCTCTGCTGTCAGCCTGCAAATGGGGAGTTTTCGAGGCTGAAGCTGTGTCTTGGTTGCAAGTGCCGAATCGAAAACGGGTTGTGATTCTGGGTGTGACGCTGCAGCGTCGTTCTGCCTGAGTGTGCAAGGTCGAGATTTTTCTCTGGTTTGGAGACTTCCGGAAATCAGCGGAAGAAATTTGATCTTTCAATGGTCCAATTGTCGTAATAAAGTTGTAATGTTCGTTTGGTTTTGGACGCCTGGCGGGCCGCATTCAGCCTTGTGTCTGTTCTTCCACATTTCTTGGGAAGCACTCGCCCGAATATGTGCAGAGCAGTCCGGAGTGATTCACTCCAAGGCGTGAGTTGCAGGTTCGTCAGGTTTGTCCCCAGTTGAGGAAGGAGAGTTTTGAAGGCCTGATGAAACAGGCAAAAAGTGGCATGTCAGTCGGACGTGAGTCGGATTGATGTGTCCCTGGGATGCCGGAGACAAGACTCCGCCGGGATCGTGGACTGCCCACGTACGGCCTGGGGGCGTTGTCGTTTTGGCATTGGCCAGTCTCGAGCGACGTTGACCACCGTACATCAATTGCTCTCTGTCTGCCGAACGGATTTCGGTGAGAGCAGTTTCAAATCGCTCCAAGTTTGGAAGGAACGTCGTCATGTCCAAGATTCTCAATGGTTCTCTCGCTGCATTTCTGGCGATGGCCACACTCGCCTCCTCGTCCAGCCTGTTTGCTCAGGTGGCTGCTCCGAGAGAAATCAAACAACAGCGAGGGCAGGGGGCTTATGAGCAGGCCAAACGGGCGCGTGCTGGTTACCCGGTCACACGCACGACAGGGCCTGTGATGGGCGCGCCCCGGTATTACGACCGCGTGAACCCCACGACCCGATCGGCCCCCGTGTATGTGCAACGTTCTGCCCCGGTGAATCGAACCCAGCAGCAACCCGCTGTCGCAGCACCCGGTACGGTTCCGGTTGAACACAATGTTGCCCGGCCGATCCAGCCCAACGCCCCGGTCAGTCAGCCGAATGCTGGCACACCCGTTCAATAAGAGCTTTCAGCAGGCCAAGCGGGTTCACTGTTCGAGCACCGTCCTCACCAGGCGGAATGGTGAGTGTCTGCTGGGCTGTTGAAGATGTTGGATGTCCTTGATGGTCATTCAATCTCTCGTGATACGACTGGCCCCACTCCGGCCAGTCGTATCTTTTTTGAGGGCACCCTCTCGGTATGCTCTATCCGGGTTGATGATTCCCGGCGGAGTCGATTTCGAGAATCACTTTCAACTCATCTTTCCTGGTGGCCCGGTCAAAGGCGATCAATCCGTCGGACAGCGGGAAGCGTGATGTGATCAGCGATTCCACGTCGATGGTCCTTGCTGCGAGGGCCTCAATCGCCGGTTTGAAGGGGCCACATCGCGAGCCAATGACCCGGATCTCATCGATCACCACAGGGGCGAGGGAAGGTCCGCCCGGGCCAGCGACGGTCGTCTTGAGGACGAGAGTTCCACGAGGCTGAAGGAGTCGGCACGCGTGCGAGAAACCGTCGGCTGAACCAGTGCAATCCACGACAAGGTCAGCGATCCGCGGCTCCTGCATCTCTTCGAGAAGCCGCGTTCGAATGCCGAGTTGCTGCAATCGAGCCAGCTTCTGAGCGTGCTTGCCGACCACCAGCGGGTCCCGTCCCAGTGAAGCGAGCACCTGCGCGCACAGGTTCCCCAGCCGACCGTCACCCAGAATGACGGTGCGTTGAAATTCGGTAAGGTCAAGCTGTGCTGGAATCTGAAATGCGGCTGCCAGCGGTTCGACGAACACAGCAGCATCATCGGAAACATGATCCGGAACGGGATGCAGATTGACTTCGGGTAACCAGAGCCGATCCGCGAAAGCCCCGTCGTGATTGAGGATCCCCAGGACGGAGCGATGAGGGCAATGCGTCTGCATGCCCCGCAGGCAGGTGTCGCAGCGGCGGCACGCGCAGTTGATTTCGCCGACGACCCGCTGACCTTCGTACCGGCCCGCTTCCGCAATTCCGACGAACTCGTGGCCGAGGACCCCTCGAAACCCCATATAGCCTTTGACCAGTTGCAGGTCTGTTTCGCAGATCCCGGCCTTCAGCACTTTCACGGGAATCTGGTCTGGCTGAGGCAGGGGCGTGTGGTCACTGGCGTATGCCAATCCGGATTCTGATAGGACGAGGGCCTGCACAGCGGGGGCTTTCGGGAGGGTTGAGGGTTGAGGGTTGAGGGTTGAGGGTTGAGGGTTGAGGGTTGAGGGTTGAGGGTTGAGGGTTGAGGGTTGAGGGTTGAGGGTTGAGGGTTGAGGGTTGAGGGTTGAAGGTTGAAGGTTGAAGGTTGAAGGTTGAAGGTTGACGGCTGATGGCTGATGGCTGAAGGCTGATGGCTGATGGCTGATGGCTTCAGCGTTTTCGAAGGACGAAAACGACATCTTCCGTTATCGGTGTGATCTCTGTCCTGGTGTCGATCTCGTAGCAGAAATCATGCAGACCAGCGATTTCGAACTGGGGACAGGTCGACAGCAGCTGCTCCATTTGAACAGCGGTGTAGGTGCGGTAGTTCATCTCGTCGACGATCTGGAACGACTCCGTCGGCGTATACACATCAATTGTCATGCCGAGCTTCTCGTTGCGTCCTTTGAGGTCCAGTTCCTGGGACCACATTACGGAGTTGACCTGCAGGTGTCCCCGGCGGGCGGTCCATTCCTCCGATTCGATCCGGTCCCCGACAGTGGGGGTCAGGTGCAGTCCCAGCAGGTATAGGCCACCCTTCATTAGTGAGTTGGCGACGCACTGCAGATGGCTTTCTGCGGCCTGTTCGGAATCCAGATGGCGGAAGCTGTTGATCATGTTGAAGGCTGCGTGCACCTTCTTTTTCAGCTTGTAGTTCGACATGTCGCCGACGGTAATGGTCTCGTCAAACCCGGCCCGTTTGAGTCGCTTGTTGCAATAAGCAACAGCCTTGGGGTTCAGGTCATTCCCGGCAACCTCATAGCCGGCCTGTGCCAGTTTGATCAGCAATCGCCCGGTGCCGCAGGCCGGTTCGAAAACCCGCTGGACGTCGCACTTGGCATATCGGTCGAAGCAGGCCAGAAGAAAATCGTATTCCGCTTTCCAGTCCGATCCAAACAGCAGGTCGTAGTACTTGGGATAGTCGTAAATGCTCGCCTGTGTTTTTTGCATGGAGCCGTGCTGGTCGTTAAGTGTTGGGGAATCTGTCGAAGATGATCCCATTCTGGCCACTCAACGCGGAACACTCAACGCTCAACGACTTCTCGAGAGCATTTCACGTGTTTCCTCCATCAGCTGTCTCCAGCTTCCGGTCAGCTTCTGATTGAATGCCTCTGCTTCCGCCTGCAGGGTTCTGCGGGCTCGATCCGGGTTGTTGTGCAGAGCATCGAGGTACGCTTCGCCGGCGCGGGCCTCCAATGCGGAATCCCGAAAGTTGGTCTTCAGGAGTGCCAGCTGCGCGCGGGCTTCCGGTTCTCTGCGTCGATCCTTCAGGTAGAGCAGGGCCAGCTGTTCGTGGGCACGGCGTCGCCAGATCTCGTCGCTGGGGGACCCCCAGAATTCGATGACCGCTTTAAACGCGTCTTCGTCATCGATTTTGAACATCGCGTGCAGATACTGATCTCTCGCGCTTCCCTGTTTGGGAACATCACCCAGCGGATTGGAGCTTTGCTGTGGAACTCGCGGGCGCAGCTGCCAGCCGATTCCCGCGCTCAGCACAAATGCGAGCAGACAGCACAACGGAAGAATCCACTTTGCGTGCGGCAGCGGAAGTTTCTGCGACGGAAGAGGGCCGCTCGAAGCGAGTTCATCGATCGGTTCACCGGTTCGCAGTGCCTTCGCGAGTTTACGGACATCATTCAGGATCGACTGCGCATCCTGATAACGCTGGTCCGGCGACTTCGCGATCATCTTCTGAATGAGGGCACAGACCGCCGGGGGGAGATCCGGGCGGAGATCAGCGATCGGGGCAGGGGAGTCGTGCAGATGTTTCACGGCCACGCTGACAGCATTCTCACCCTGAAACGGCGGGGCGCCGGTCAACATGTGATAGCACATGATGCCGAATGAATAGATGTCACTTCGCTGGTCGACTTTCTGCCCGCTGACCTGTTCCGGGCTCATGTACAGCGGGGTCCCCATGGTGACCCCTTCCTGAGTCAGGTTGAGGCGCTCCCCTCCCTGAAGCTGGGCGAGGCCGAAGTCGGCCACCTTCACCTCGCCCTTGCGGTTGATCAGGATGTTCTCCGGCTTGATGTCGCGGTGCACGATTCCCTGATCGCCCGCAGCCTGAAGTGCCGCTGCCACCTGTCGCATGATCATCAGGGCCAGCGAAAGATCCAGCGGACCCCGCTTCACCAGCAGTGCCTTCAGGGTCTGTCCGTGAACGTACTCCTGGGCGATAAAGTGCTGGCCTTTCTCCACTCCCACCGTATAGACCTGGACCAGATTGGGATGATTCAGTCCGCCGGCTGCCTTGGCTTCCGTCTGGAACCGCTTGACGTAGCTTTCGTCCGCCATGAGTTCAGAGCGGAGGAGTTTGAGCGCGACATTGCGCTTCAGGTTCGTCTGTTCAGCCAGCCAGACGTCTGCCATTCCCCCTTTTCCCAGTCGCCGCAGAAGTTTGAACTCCCCCAGTTGAGCCCCAACCTGCCGGAAGCTGCCGGAATCGAGAGGGGAGAAGACCTCGGTCTTCCCGGAGTCGGCTCCGTTGTCAGAATCGGCAATGCCCATCCAGCTTGTTCCCTCGAGAGTTTCAGTCCCGGCAGCAGCCGAACGCCAGCCTGTGAGGTCAGTGCTGGAAACGGGAGTCCTTCGACTGCCAAGCCCGGTTCGAACCGTGTTTCACGGTCATTTCAATATCATCGCAGATTCGCTGAGAGGCTGCAAAGTCTTTGAAAGCGGGAACTTTGGAAAGCGGGGCCGAATTTCGGGGGGATGCGTGTGTGGTTGTATTTTCCGGCTCATCTCGATACCCTTTCCGTTCCAAAAAATGACGTGCGCGCAGCGGGTGACATAAACCCCTGCCAATCAAGGAGTTAGTCAGATGGTTCTGCGTCCCCGGACGAAGTTCAAAATCGATCGCAAACAGAAGCGTTGTGGCAAGTGCAATGCTTTGATCCCCAAGAAGGGCAAGAAAGTCCGCTGCAAGCGCTGTTCAAAGGCTGTGGCGTAGTTTCACGTCGATTCCGCCCGGCAAGTTCCTCCTGAAATGCACAGGGAGTGATGCCCAGCTTGCCCGGCAGATGAGCCTCTTCAGCAGATTCACAGCTGACTTCCATTCGGGAATGTCGGCCTGATGTTCACTCACGCCCGGACAGTTCCGTCCCGGGCGTGCTTCCTTTTGGCAATTTGCCTCCGAGTGCCCATGCTGGATCTCGCCCCCAAAATTCAAGAAGCCTGTCAGGCGATTCGGACCAAATGGGGGAAGACCCCGCATGCTGGAATCATCCTCGGGACCGGGCTGGGAAGTCTGGTCAGCGAGATTCAGATCGAAGCAGAATTCGATTACGAATCGATCCCGCACTTTCTGAAGTCGACCGCCACCAGCCATCGCGGCCGTCTGGTCTGCGGAACCCTGATGGGGGTCCCGGTCGTGGCGATGGAAGGCCGGCACCACATGTATGAAGGGTATTCCCTTCAGCAGATCACCCTGCCGGTGCGTGTCTTCAAAGCTCTGGGCGCGAGCCTGATGATCGTTTCCAACGCAGTGGGAGGGATGAACCCCAACTACAGCTGCGGCGACATCATGGTCATCGACGACCATATCAACCTGATGGGGGGCAATCCGCTCTTCGGCATCAACGACGATCAGCTGGGACCACGCTTCCCGGACATGAGCGCGCCCTATGACCGCGAGTTGGGCGAAGTGGCACTGGAGATTGCCCGGAAGGAAAACTTTGCGGCACATCGCGGGGTTTTCGTGGCTGTCTCCGGACCGAATCTGGAGACTCGTGCGGAATACCGTTTCCTGCGTCAGATCGGCGCGGATGCTGTCGGGATGTCGACCGTCCCGGAAGTGATCGTGGCGGTGCATGCGGGACTGCGAACCGTTGGGTTCTCAATCGTGACCGACATGTGTCTGCCCGATGCCCTGAAGCCCGCGGTCGTCAGCGAGATTATCGCCATTGCCAATGCAGCTGAACCCAAGCTGAGAGCCCTGGTGAAAGGGGTTCTCGTGCATGATGCAAAAGTTTAGCCGGACACTCGAAGTGTGCGGCTGACATCAATTCGACGATCCACAAGCGGCGGCGATTCCCATGAAGATCGAACTGCTGGGAACGGGAGGGTATTTCGCGAATGCACGTCGCGATACAGCCTGCATTGTGCTGCCCGAGTGGGGAATTGTCTTCGATGCCGGGAGCGCCCTCTACCAGCTTCCCCAAAGTTGTACTGCTTCGAAGATCGATCTCTTTCTGACTCATCCCCACCTGGATCACATTGTCGGTCTGCCGTTCCTGCTGATGCCGGTCCTCTCAAAAACTTATGAAGCGGTCACAGTTCACGCGACCGCCGGAACACTCCAGGCTGTCGAAACTCATCTGTTCGCAGAGGCGATTTTTCCCGTCCCGGTCCCTTTCGCCTGTGACTCCATTTCCTCGTCCGGTCGGATGGAAGTCCGACCGGGGCTGACGGTTCACTGGCAGACTCTCCCCAGCCATCCCGGGCAATCGATGGCGTATCGTGTCGATGACGACCATTCAAAGTGTTCGTTTGCGTATGTGACCGATACGACCGTCGATGGCACTTACACGGAGTTCATCCGTGGAGTCGATCTGCTGATTCACGAATGCTATTTCGATGACGACCGGGCCAATCTGGCAGCGCGAACGGGCCACAGTCACGCCAGTCAGGTCGCTCAGCTGGCGGTTGATTGTGATGTGGAACGCCTGGTGATTGTTCATCTCGACCCGACACTCGATGTCGACGATCCGATCGGCCTGCCGGGGATGCAGGCCATCTTTCCTCGCACGGAGCTGGGCTTCGACGGCATGTCGCTTCACGTGACAGGAAACTTGTGATGAGAGCCCGGGAGAATCCATTCCGCTCTGAGTGCGTGGGATCTCTCCCGTTCCGCTTCCTGCAGGGGAGTCTGGAATCGCTGCTGGAACGACTGCAGCAACAGGATTATCGAGGGGCCATCGTTGGCGTGCATGGCAGTGGAAAGACAACTCTGTTCGAAGAACTGCAACGTCAGCTGACCGGTCGTGGTGAAAAGATCTCCACTGTCCGCTTCACGGAGTTTCAACGTTCCACGCTCTCGCGGGAGCTGGAACAGTGGCTTGAGAAGACCGAAGCGAGCGAGATCCTGATGCTCGACGGGGCAGAACAGCTCTCGACAGCCCAGTGGCGCCGCGTTGTGCAGAGATCACAGCACTGCCGGGGATTGCTGATTACAGCCCATCAACCGGGACTGCTGCCCACGGTCTATGAGTGCCGAACCGATGCTGAACTGCTCGCTGAACTCATCAGTGAACTGATCATCATCGATCAAGTCCCTATCGATCTTCGGGAATTCGGCGGACTTCTCAACACTCATCGCGGAAACATCAGAGATGTGTTCCGGGAAATGTATGACCGCATGTCGTGAACGGGTATGATCGGACTGCGGGCCACCGACTCGACATGCGAGAGGAGCCAACAATGCGAATTCATCTCTTCCCTCGCGTTCTTGCAGGATGTGCGGGGATCTTTCTGGTGGGCCTGATGTGGTCCTCCTCTCTTCGTTCTGAAGAGAACCCCTCCCGGACTGCGAGCCCCGCAGAAAGCGACATCACCGAACTGGATCGTGTGATTCTTCTGGGCAAGGAGATTGTTGAGCGGACCACCGAGCATCCCCTCTCTCAGCCGTATGCTGGGAACGCACTCACCTGCAGCTCCTGCCATCTGGAAGGGGGCCGACATCCAGCTGCAGCCACATTTATCGGAATCGCAACCGCATATCCTGCGTGGTCTCCGCGTGAACGGAAGGTGATCACGCTGGAGGATCGAATCATGAACTGCTTCATGCGCAGCATGAACGGAATTCGACCGGAGAACGGAAGTGAACTCTCGGTGGCAATTGCCACATACATCACCTCGCTGTCCGACGGGCAATGCATGACGATGAATAAGAAGGCTCCCCTGGGGCCCAATCATGTCCGTCCGCTCTCCATCGACGCGGCAGGGCACGACTTAGCACGCGGAGAAAAGCTTTACGCGGAGAAGTGTGCCGATTGCCATTCCGCCAACGGGGCGGGGACCGAAGAAGGGCCTCCGGTCTGGGGAGAGCGATCCTACAATGAAGGAGCAGGGCTCTTTAGAAACGGAAATCTTGCCGCCTGGTTGAAGGTTTCGATGCCGCTGGGAGACCCATCTCTTTCAGAGCAGGAAGCCCTCGACATTGCAGCCTTCGTCAATTCCCATCCCCGGCCGAAGTTTGTATACGAAGACCATCTAGCGCCCTCGAAGTGATTTAGCCCCTGTCTCAGGCGAGTGTGATGGCTTTCAAGTCTCGTTCTCCGCTGAGAAGTTGGACCACTGCCGTCGATCGGCGGTCGCCGTCCCTTTGGCTTCCTTTTTCCGGGTCGCAGCCAGTTCCTTCTCGAGCTTCTTCAGGGCTTCAGGGTCGCGGGCATTTCCTTCCGGAACTTTCTCTGCCTGGCCGACCGTGGCTTCAACCTGTTCAACGGGATCTTCGATGTATTCCCACTGTTCCCCTTTCTCCCAGGGCCCTTTTCCTTTGTTCCATGGGCCTCGCGCATCTTCCCCGTGAGACATGTTGAAGTAGGCATGAGTGAATCGCACATCTCCCTGGAGGACAGCTGGAGGGAAATTCGGTTCAATCGTTTCAAGTGCTGCATGAAACTGCTGGAAGTGAGCAATTTCGCGGGTCATCAGGAACCTTAACGTGTCCTGCACGTAAGGATCGTCAGTGAACTTGAGTAGCGACTCATAGACAATCTTCGCCCGCGATTCGGCTGCGATGTTCGACCTCAGGTCGACTGTTAAATCGCCGTTGGCATTCACGAATGTTCCATTCCACGGGATTGCCCGCGAGTCGGTAACCATGGGGCCGCCCTGCGATTCCAGAAGGAAATGGGGATTATCCATCGCCTGGCTGATGACCGTTTCTTTTTTGATATCCCGAGCCCCCATCTGGGCGACAAGATTCCCTTCGGCGGCCCCTTTCAGTTCGGCACTCACACCATCCAGCAGCATCGTGATGGTTGCTCCGACGATTTCGAGATGGCTGAATTCTTCGGTCGCAATGTCCATCAGCAGGTCGTATTTATCCGGGTAGGGCTGACGGCATCCAAAGGCCTGCACGAAATATTGCATGGCCGCCTTCAATTCACCGTTGCCCCCGCCGAACTGTTCCAGAAGCAGGTTGGCAAAGCGTGGATCTGGCTGAGAAACGCGCGCATCAAACTGCAGGTCTTTAATATGCTGAAACATGGAAAGTCTCTCCCCCCTTGAAGTGCGAAAGTCGGCGCACGGCGACGTCACGCAATCAGGATGCCGTTCGGGAAGTCACGGTGATGACGACCGGCTCTGGAAGAACGTCTGCTTCGCCGTTTTGACCGAATTTGAAATGCACGATTCGCATCGACGCTATGAAATCGGTGGAAACTTTCCAGCTGTGGGCCCTGTTCTCACCCTTTCAGATTTTTCCAAAGAATTCGCGGCATCTGATCAGCGCGGACGGGCTGGTGAGGGCTCGTCGATCAGCATGACAGGGAAGAGATCAGAACCTGCTGAAGAAGAAGTGAAAGTTGGCGAGGAGATGAATCCGCGGATTGACGGACGTCATTTTTCAGGGAACATCGACAATGGCGGGTGAGATTCATGGAGTCACACGAACAGGAACACCGTCATGGCTGATGATCGCACAAAGAAAGGTCCACAGGACGCCCAGAGAGTGAACGTGAACGAAGACTACGAACTCGCTTACTGGACAAAGCGGTTCGGGGTGAGCGCGGATGAGCTGAGAGCTGCTGTGAAATCGGTGGGGACTTCAGTCTCTGCTATCGAGGCGGCCCTGAAGGCAGCTTCCGCAAAGCGGTAAGTGTGGTGGGACGGATGGCGGACGGTCACTTGACGGTGCTTCGCGTGGCATTTGGAGTCGATGCACTGGTCACGCTGGCGTTCTGCCTGATGATGTTCCGCGCGCAGCGTGGTTCGCTGATGGACGGCTGGTTCCAGCAGGAACTCGCGGATCGTCCGCTCGTCCGTGAAACCCTGGGAACGATCTGGCTGGGAATGGGACTTTGTCTGGTTGCAGGAGTCTTCGCCCCGGTCCTGATGGCACCCATCCTGATCGCGCAGCTGATTTACAAGCTGGCATGGATCGTGCGTGCGATCATTGCCCGGTGGCGAACGGAGAGTCGCCGCGAAATCCCGTACACCTTGCTGAATCTCTTCGTGCTGTACTGCCTGGTGTATCCATGGCTGATTCCATGGTCACAACTGGCCCGGCGGTAGCCCGGTCGTACGGAAGACTTGTCATGGAAGAAGCACAAAACCGTGTTGCGTATGCGCGTCATCAACACACCCTACGGTTAAGCTTGGGATTGGTCCGCACAGCGGACCCTGCGGTTAGATGCGGCCGAGGATCAGGCAGGCGTTGTGGCCGCCGAAGCCGAAGCTGTTGGTCATCAGGCGGTCGATCTTCATCTGGCGGGCTTCGTTCGGAACGTAGTCCAGATCGCAGCCTTCATCCGGCTCTTCCAGATTGATCGTCGGTGGGGCGACCTGATCGAGCAGGGCCATCACGCAGATCACGAATTCCACCCCTCCGGAAGCACCCAGCAGGTGTCCCAGGTGGCTCTTCGTGCTGGAGACAACCGCGTTCTTGGCGTGTTCAGGACCCCAGACGGTCTTGATGGCATACGTCTCAGCTTTGTCTCCCAGAGGAGTGCTGGTGCCGTGTGCGTTGATGTATTGAATGGCCTGAGGCGAGAGCTGGGCGTCTTTGAGAGCGCCATGCATCGCGCGGGCGGCTCCACGGCCTTCCGGGTCCGGGGCCGTCATGTGATTGCCGTCCGCGGACATTCCGTAGCCGAGGACTTCCGCAAGGATATTCGCACCGCGGGCGCGGGCGTGTTCGTATTCTTCCAGAACGACAATGCCCGCCCCTTCAGCAATCACGAAGCCATCGCGTCCTTTATCGAACGGTCGGCTCGCAGTCTGAGGGTCGTCGTTGCGTGTGGAGAGGGCCTGCATCCGGGCGAATCCGGAAAGACCCATGGGAGTGATCGCTGCTTCACTTCCGCCGGTCACCATGACGTCGGCGTCGCCCCGTTGAATGAGACGGAAAGCATCTCCCATTGCATTGGTCGCAGAAGCACAGGCTGTGGCGACGGCACTGTTGGGGCCGCGCAGCTTCCAGCGGACGGAGACGTTGCCGCTGGCGGCGTTCACCATCAGCTTGGGAATCATCAGAGGAGAAACGCGGGTCGGGCCTTGATCGAACAGCGCGGAGTGCTGCTGTTCGATCTCGTTGAGGCCGCCAATACCGCTGCCGATGAGCACGCCGTGCATGTAGGGATCGCCGGAGTCGAAATCGTATCCGGACTGAGTAATCGCCTTTTGTGCAGCTGCCATGGCAAACTGCACAAAGCGATCCAGTCGGCGGACATCCTTTTCGAGCATGTCCATGTGATCGGTCAACTCGAAGCCCTGAATTTCGCCGCCGAAGCGGACCTTGAAATTCGAAGCATCGAATCGGCGAATCGGGCCCACGCCGCTTTTCCCGGCGCAGATGTTATCCCAGAACTCGGGCACTTCATGCCCAAGCGTTGAGGTAACTCCCATCCCTGTGACTACAACGCGCCTAGCCATCGCTCAAGCATTCTCTTTCTGCTTGATGTAATCAATTGCATCCCCGACGGTACGCAGCTTCTCGTAATCTTCGTCAGGAATCGTCACTCCGAACTCTTCTTCGAACTTCATCCCCAGTTCGACGAGATCCAGAGAATCCGCGTGCAAATCGTCAATGAAATTGCTGTCGCGGGTGATTTCGTCCTTATTCACACTCAATTGTTCGCTCACAATTGAGATCACTTTGTCTTCCACGTCTTGCTCCTTCCACAGAGAACGGGCACCGTCACTGATGCCTCGGGCCGAACTGCTGATACTGTAGGTTGAATGGTTAATGATTCAGGGTCAACAGCGGATTTTCACCGGGAAATCGACTGTGAGTCTGAGTTGGGTTCTCGGCCAAAAAAGTAGGCAGTCTTGTGAACCACGTGAAGATATAACGCCTTTTCATAAACGTGTAAACGGCAAGAAAACGGCTCCCTGACGAGATTCCGTGATCCGCCGGAAATGCCTCACGAATCGTTGATCACGCTGCAGGAAATTTTGCGATTCACCCGCTTCATCAGGCCGGTCAGGACCCGACCTGGGCCAATCTCGTAGAATTCGTCGATTCCCGCAGCCAGCATATATCGCAGGCAGTCTTCCCACCGGACGGGGCTCACCACCTGTCGAACCAGAATCTGCTTGAGTTCTTCCGGATCGGAGTGAGGCTGGGCATCCACATTGGAAACGACTGGGATTTCCGGCGTTTTCATGGCCACTCCGGCCAATGCTTCTTTCAGCTGCTGATCGGCAGGTTCCATCAGGCTGGTGTGGAAGGCTCCGGCGACCGCCAGTGGAACCACGCGGGCGCCTGCAGCTTCGGCGAACTCCACTGATTTCTCGAGGGCTGCGTTTGCTCCGGAGACGACCAGATTGCCCGGGCACAGGTAGTTGGCAATTTCCAGCACGCCGAACGGCTGAGCCTGATCTCGCACCGCCTGAACTTTCTCCAGTTCCAGCATGAGGATGCTCGCCATTCCCGAGGGAGTGGCATCGGCAGCGTCCTGCATGGCCTGTCCGCGCTTCTGGACGATCTTCAGGCCGTCCTCGAAGGACATGGCTCCGGAGAAGACCAGGGCAGTGTACTCACCCAGACTGAGTCCGGCGGCCATTTCGCAGGAGAGGATCGCTTCTGGAGCGTCGGCACGCAGTTTTTCCAGGCAGGCCAGGCTCGTCACGAAGATGGCCGGCTGGCTGATAACGGTCGTGTCAAGCTCTTCGGCAGGACCGTTGAAGCAGAGTTGACCGAGATCGTAGCCGAGGATTTCTCCAGCCTGATCGAAGAGTCTTCGGGCAGCCGGGTACTGCTCCACCAGTTGGCGGCCCATGCCAACATGCTGTGCCCCCTGTCCGGGAAACAGGAAACCGATGCGGCTCATGGCGGGGTAACTCCTTTGACCCTGTGAAGACTCGGACGTTGATTCAGTGTGTTGCCGACAGTCGTCTGAATCGGCGCTTCATGTTGCTTGGGCGAGATCGACTTTTGGTCGATCTTTTTCAGGGCGAACTAGGTGGCCACAGCGGCGTTTCCAAGTTGCTCGGTGATCTGCTGGTTGACCTGACGGTGCTTGAGTTTCACTGCAGTTCTGATGGCGTTGTCGATCGACTTGGGATCACTGGAGCCGTGGCAGATCAGGCAGATTCCGTCGATTCCGAGGAGTGGAGCTCCGCCGGTCTCGTTGTATTCGAAGGTCTTGCCGGCCTTGTGGAAAGCGGCTTTGGCCAGTTCCCGCTCGCTGGAGAGGGCCCCCGTCACAGACTGTGCGAGCGTCTGCATCATCATGCTCGCCATCCCTTCGCTGACCTTCAGGACGACGTTGCCGACGAACCCTTCGCAGATGACGACGTCTGCTTCGCCATGATACAGCCCACGGCCTTCGACGTTGCCGATGTAGGCGGATCCCAGCGAGGTCTGCTGAATCAGTTCATGTGTTTCGCGAACGAGATCGGTCCCTTTGCCGTCTTCGCTCCCGATATTCATCAGGCCGACTCGAGGTTGGCTGATCCCGAGAACTTCGCGGGCGAACACAGAGCCCATGACAGCATACTGGGCCAGGTGCTCAGGGCGGGCACCGGGGTTGGCACCGACATCCATCAGGACAGTTTGTCCGCGCGAGGTCGGCAGCACGACCGCGATTCCAGGACGCTTCACGCCGGGAAGGAACAGCCTGGTTCTGAGACCGGCCGCGACGACGCCACCTGTGTTGCCGGCGCTGATGACAGCATCCACTTCTTTGGAGGCCATCAGCTTCCAGCACTGTGCGATCGAGCATTCCGGCTTTTTGCGCAGGGCTTCGGTCGGCTTTTCGTCCATGCCGACAAACCCTGTCGACGCGACGATCGTCAGGCGTTCCCCTGAGTAGCCGGATTTTTCGATTAACGGATCCAGGGCCTCACGGTCCCCGACCAACGTCAATTCGATCTCGGGCATCGTCCTGAGAGCCTGCAGAGCGCCATCAATGTTAATGGCGGGGGCGGCGTCGCCCCCCATCGCGTCCAATGCGATCCGCATAGCGAACTATTCCTCAGTCCCAACCATGGGGCGACCCTGGTAATGCCCGCAGTTGGGGCAGATCACGTGCGAGGGCACGGCTGTTCCACAGCTGGAGCAATACTGCAACTTCATTGGCTTAACAGAGTTGTGACTGTTACGCTTACGGGAACGTGACTTCGACTGGCGTCGCTTGGGAACAGCCATGGTGCCGCACCCCTTCCAAATGTTGATTTCAAATTGACCACTGCCGGCGCGAAACTTGTGCGCCCTGGCTTCGAAAGATCCCGGATCGTATGGCAGGGCGGAAAGTTATGTCAAGCAGACCGAACCTCCTTTTCCGGTCAAGTCCCTGAGCCCGAAAAGGCGCTCTCCCCACGATCGCTACGTTTTCAGTATAAGCCCCGAGTGTGTTTGTGCTGTTTCTCTGGATTCCGGGGAATTTTCGGCCGAATTCCTGATTTCTTCCTCCGAAATTCGACGAGGAAAAGAAATCGTTGATTTCTTGATATCAAATGTGATTCCCGGGCACGGAGGCCTGTCCATGCGGAAACCTGTTCAACCCACTGACGAGCTGACAACCATCCTTTCCAGGGTGAAAGTCGGAATTTTCATGGCCACTGTCGGTGGCTTGCTGCTGTTGACCCTCGCCAGCACGCTCGGAGACGAAGCGGTTCGCACCGTCATTCTGGGGGGACTCACCATTGTGTTCGTACTGAGCGGTGGAATGCTGGGGCTGGTGACCATGCATCACGTCAGCCACACGCACCTGCCCGAGTCTGCCGATGAGGAACTGACGACCCGTTCACTCGGAAGTGCTGGGACCCCGATTCCCCCGCGTCAACGGGCTCGGGGATTCCTGGGAATGTTCGCTCTCTCGCAGGATGCCTCTTCCGGCGAAGAACCGACCGATTTCCGGCGCACCGCCTGATTTCATCGCGAAACAAAAAGAGGGTTGATCCCGATGTCCCGGAATCAACCCCCTCACACAGGCTCATGCAAAATGCCGGGAGTGTCAGGAGGCTCCCGGCATTTCGCACTCAACACTTCCCCTACTTCACATCTTTCAGGACCACGAACGCCGACCCCTTGCCGCGTTTGATGTGCAGCAGCAGGCCAGTGCTCAGGTCTGCCTTCTCGACGGCAGCACTGAAGTCGTCCGGGTTGGAAACGTTCTGGGTTCCCACACGCTGAATCACGTCGCCGGCCTGAAGTCCTGCCTCTTCAGCAGGAGAGCCTCCTTTGACGTTCCGGACGACCACTCCTTTGATCCCTTTTTCGATTCCCAGCTGTTCTGCCAGCTGACTGTCGATCGAAGAGATTTCCAGTCCCAGTTTCGAAATGACCTGCTGACTCGGCTTGGATTCCTGAGTCGGCTGATCGTTCGCCCGGGCTCGACGCAGAGCGGCTGTGTAGTCGCTGGGCATCGCTTCCACCTTGATCGGCAATGTCACTTCCTTGCCGTCCCGCAGCACTTTGACGTCGTAGCTCTTCTCCGGTGTGGCTCGTTCGACAGCGTCGACGAGATCCTCCCTGTCGCGAATCACCTGTCCATTGAAGTCCAGGATGATGTCGCCCGGCTCAATCTTGCCCTTGGCAGCGGGAGTTCCCTCACCGACATCCGCGACGAGAGCACCTTTGCCGTACGGCACGTTCAGCTTCTGCCGCAGTTCCGAAGAGAGTTCCTGCAGCTGAACTCCCAGGTAAGAGCGTTTCACTTCCCCATGGGCGATGAGCTGGTCTGCAACCCAGCGGACGTTCTTGGCAGGAATAGCGAATCCGATTCCGTCGTATCCGCCGCTGCGGCTGGAGATGGCGGTGTTGATTCCAACCACTTCGCCATACAGGTTCACCAGAGGACCGCCGCTGTTCCCAGGATTGATGGCGGCATCTGTCTGCAGGTACTGCTCCCGCTCATTGATCCCGGGACCGCGTCCAGTGGCACTGATAATTCCCGAGGTGACCGTAGTTCCCACATTGAACGGGTTACCGAGTGCCAGAACCCAGTCGCCCACCTGCATCTGCTCGCTGTCCCCCAGCACCAGTGCGGGAAGATCGGTGTCGGTCTTCACTCGAACGATGGCAATGTCGGTCCGGGGATCGAAGTTCCAGGACTCAGCGACCAGTTCACGTCCATCGTTCAGCTTGACGATGACTTTGTCGGCACCTTCCACAACGTGGCTGTTCGTCAGGATGATCCCTTTCGAATCCACGATGAAGCCGGAGCCGGTCCCCTGCTGGCGTGGGGTCATCCGGGGAGAGAGTCCCGGTGAACGTTGGAAGAACTGTTCAAACCGGGGGTCGTTTCCGAAGAACTCCCGGAGCATTCGTTCCTGTGGTCCGCCCACGCCGCCGGCCCCAGAGTCTCCGTCGATGCTGGCGATTTCTCGAGCTTTGGCTTCGGTTGTGATGGAAACGACAGCAGGGAGAACCTTCTGCGAGACTTCGCGGAAGGCAATCGAGAGATCTTCCGGAGCATGCGCCGGCGGCGGGGCGAGCGGGGGGTGCACGGCAGCGGGTTGAGAGAGGCCCACTGCGCCGGCACCCAGGCAGATTCCTCCAACGGCAGTTAATATCCACCCAGAGTTTCGTTTGACCATGTTTTGATCCTCTTTATTCTAATTTCCCGGAGACAGTGCAGAACCCGTTTTGCAGCTTCATCTTGCGTTACAGGGCGGCTGCCTCTCCTGTTTGTTGAGACTGATGAAATCAACCTGTGCAGCAGAGAACGTTGCCGTGCACCCCCCCGGCTCGGGAATTTTTTTTGATTTTTCTCGATGAGTCCGGAAAGCCGGTCATTGCTGGCCAAGGATCATCGCCAGCGCGGTCTGAGGGATCCCGATTTCCACAACATGGACTGCCCCGGTCCGGGCCACACCGGTCTTCGAGCGGAAGCCGGGCTTCGTTGCGACCATGGTTGCTGTGACGGTCGCGTTCACGCAGCAAGAAACCGGGTCCCCCAGGTCGCAGTCGAGCCCCGAGGGGATATCAATGGCAAAGACCGGTTTGCCGGCAGCGTTGATCTTCTCCACCACCAGATCCAGAGGAGGTCGAATTCCCCCGGATGTGCCCGTTCCCAGCAGGGCATCGACGATCCACGAAGCATGGTCAAGGTGCTTCACCAGCTGTTCTTCGTCGTCCGGCAGGTTGAGTTGATGGATCGGGATGTCGGTCCGTGAGGCAATTCGATAGTTGAGAGCAGCATCGCCGCTGAATTCCTTGGGCGAACAGAAAATGAGAATTTCAACGGGAACGCCCCGGATCTCAAGATGGCGCGCCATGACAAAGCCGTCACCGCCGTTGTTTCCTTTCCCGCAGCAGATCACAACAGGGCTGCTCGTGCAGACTCCCTGATCGATCAATAGATCGGCACAACCTCGGCCGGCGTTTTCCATCAGGAGCATTCCGGGTATGCCGAACTCCTCAATCGCGATACGGTCCACAGCTCTCACCTGTTCCCGTGACAAAACAAGTTCGTGAGACATTTCGAACTCCCGCCGGCGTCGCACGCGTCTGTCCCGGAGGTCAATCCACATCGAAAAAGACAGCGTGCAAATCAGATTCCTTCATCTTGTGACAATTCTGAAAGGGAGCAACCCTTGCTTTTGTCGAAATCCAATTCTTTATACGATCCGTGCGACGAAAATCTGTCTCGCTCAGAAAGAGAATTCAATGCGTGCCATTCGCCTGGAAGAGCCTCGGAAGTTCGCTCATGTCGATGTTCCTTCCCCGGAGCAGCCGCAACCGGGGCAGGTCCTCGTCCGGACGCACCGCATGGGCATTTGCGGAACCGATCTGAGTGGCTACCTGGGAAAAATGCCTTTCTTTTCTTATCCACGCATCCCGGGGCATGAACTGGGCGTCGAAGTCCTGGCGGTCGGAGCGGGGGTGACGAACGTCAAGCCCGGAGATCGCTGCAGCGTCGAACCGTATATGAACTGCGGAGAGTGCTTCGCCTGTCGCCGTGGGCAGGGAAATTGCTGCTCGAAGTTGAACGTGATTGGCGTGATGGTGGATGGCGGACTCTGCGACGAGTTTCTGATCCGGGCAGACAAGCTGCATGTTTCAGAGAGGTTGAACTACGAGCAACTGGCCCTGGTGGAGACGCTGGCGATCGGCTGTCATGCCTGTGATCGGGGTGCGCCGGAATCCGGGGATCATGTGCTGATCATCGGGGCGGGTCCGATCGGGCTGGCGGTGCTGGAATTCACACGGCTGACGGGCGCGGTCATCACGGTCATGGACATGAACGCGGACCGTCTGAAATTCTGTCGGGAGGTCTACGGGATCCCGCATACGATTCAGTTCCGCGGAGACGGTTCTGAACTGGAAGAGATGCAGGCGATTACCGGAGGGGACCGTTACCTCGTGGTGACGGACGCCACCGGAAGCAACAGATCGATGTCGAATGCATTGCAGTTTGTCGCCCACTCAGGCCGGCTGGTGTACGTGGGGATCACGACGGCTGAGGTGAGCTTCACGCATCCGCAGCTGCATCGTCCGGAGATGTCGATTCTGGGGTCACGCAATGCGATGCCTGGAGACTTTACCCGCATCATCCGGTTGATTGAAGAGGGGACCGTCGACACGGATCGCTGGATTACTCATCACGTGGATTATGATGACGTGGTCCGGGACTTCGAGCTGTTCACTCGTCCTGAAACAGGGGCGCTCAAGGCGATGATCAACGTGCGGTAATACCGCGAGTTGACTTCAGTTTGGTTGCTCCGCTTTTGCGTTGGAAAGCTGATCGGGTTTACCGGTGACGGATGCTGTCGCTCTCGCCTGGTTCCCCTGGTATTTGAACAGGCTGACGGTGACGCAGCAGATCGAAATCAGGATGGCGTAGTGCATCCACAGGCGTGGGAGCATTCCGATGGATTTGCGTTTCCGCAAGGTGAAGTACCGTTGATCGCAGAACCGGCAGCGCACAGGACGGTGATAGAAGAGCACTGCAGGAAAATCGTACCAGCGGAAACGTGAACGCGTCAGGTCTTCGGGAATTGAATCCGCGCACATACGTTAACACCAATCTTGTGAGAGACACAGGACATTTCGAAGTCCGATCAAGATCACGAGGCGCGCTATCGTTGAAGTCACCAGATACCTAAAAAAACGACCGGATTCAAGCGATCGCCGAGGGCTCGACAGAAGTTTTTGCATATCCAAGTTCGTGCAAATATGGCATCTGCAATGCTGATGTACGTTGCTTTGTGGCCCCGTTGCTGGGGTTTGTGCTGATTCTCTTGCAGCCAACCTCTAGAAAACCTGCAAATTGTTGCAATGTCGTGGCCGACGCCTGCGTCACTCTCTGCGTCGTCATCGCGAACTCTCAGTCGCCATTCCCAAAATCCCGGGCATCAAGTTAAGATGTTCGACGTTAAGGATTACACAGGATGGGTGAGCTGAGGAGAAGAGGGAGTTCTCATGGAAAGTCGATTCCGGGCCGGATCTCTATTGGGGCTCTGTGGTCTCCTGGTCCTGTCAGTCAACTCGGCCGTCTGCGGTCAGGAACCACCTGTTCCAGCGATTCCAGAAGTGGTTGCTCCGAAGGATGATCCGGAGAACCAGTCGTCACCCAAATTCATCTATCTCCCGTATTCGGATTTGAACGGAACGTTCGAGAAGCCGGAAGCCAGTGCGGTCGTTCCCAGCGGAGAATACCGTCGTCTGTTGAAAGCCCTGCAGGAAAGTCAGGCGTCTCTCACCCTCCCGGACGCGCTGATCTCTCAGGCGGACTATGAAATCACAGTCGAGCGGGATTTCGCCCGCATCAAGGCGCAGCTCAAAGTTCACGTGATGCGGCAGGGGTGGTCCGAACTCCCCGTTAATTTCGCCGGCGCCACCATCGGTAGTCTGTCCTCGGACGATCAGGTGCTGATGCGAGGCCGGGGTGATGGTCGCAACACATTGCTCTTCCCGAAGGAAGGAGAATATGACGTCGAACTGCAGCTGGCGGCTCCGGTGCATCAGTCCCCGGAAGCGAAGGAGATTGCCTTCGAGTGTCCTCCGGTCGCATTAACGAGTGTCCGTTTCACCGCTCCGGGAGCAGGTCAGCAGGTGACGCTGACTCCAGCGGGGCGTCCACTCCGGATTGAAGAAAAGACTCCCGAGACGACTCAGGTGAACGCTCAGGTGGGGGTCACCGGGAAGTTGTCCATCAAATGGCGGGCAGCGGACAGCCAGAAGCCGACCATGGATCTGCTGACGAGTGTCAACAATCGTACGTTGCTGACGATCGCTGACGGATTGATCCACACCGAAACGTGGTTGACCTATGACATCCTGCGGGGGGAACTGGACCAGGCCAGGATCCTGCTTCCCAAATCGACCCGTCTGCTGGACGTGCTTGCCAATCAGGGTGTCGCCAACTGGTCGACCGCTGAAGAAGGCGAAAACCAGATTCTGACCGTGAAGCTGACTCAGCCAGCCCGTCAGCAACTTCAAATCACGTTGCGGAGCGAAAGCCCGCTGACGGAATCGGAATTCCCGGTCGCCGGGGTCTCGCCGGACAAAGTGACGGGCGGAATCCACGCAATGGATGCAGTCCGTGAAAGCGGGCAGATTGCCATTCGCCACTCCGCCGACTTGTCCGTCAATGTCGTGCAGCAGCAAGGTCTGGTCCGGATCGAAAGTGCCGAAGCGGATCCGAAGCTGGCTGGCCCGAATGCGATGCTGTTCAAGTTTTACTCACCGCAGATCTCGCTGGTCCTGAACTCCAAACCGGTGGAACCCCGGATCAGTGTCGACCAGCAGATTGCGATCGTGTTACAGGAAGAGGAGCTGCAATTCACCAATCAGCTTGCTTATCAGATTGAGCTCGCGGGTCTCTTTGAAGTCGTCCTGCAGCTTCCCGAGGGGGCGATCATCGATCAGGTGACCTGCCCGCAACTGAAGGAATTCAGTGTCGATCCCGCCACGAGAAAACTGACGGTCTCGTTGCGCGAGCGGACACTGGGGACACTGGGATTGCTGGTTCAGGGGCATGTGAGCCTCAAGGGACAGGATTCGCCCGAATTCAAACTTCCGTTGCTGGAACCTTTGAGCGTCGAGCGGGAGACGGGCAAAGTTCAGCTCTCTGCAAAGGAGTCACTCGAAGTTCAGGTTCTGCCGGAGGGATTGGAAGCGGCACAGCCGTTACCGATTGGTGGAAACACCCGACGCGGAGATCTGGTGACGTTTGCTGCCTGGACGTTTAATCGTCGGCCAGTCGTCATTCCGGTCCGGGTCGTTCACAAACCGACCCGTCTGCGGGCCAGTGTCGGGACACTGATCTCGGTCGATCCCGAAGTGACACACGTCACTTCGAAGGTTTCGTTTCAGGTGCAGTACTCTCCGCTGGGGGAGTTTCGAATCGAAGTCCCGGAAGCGATCTCCGGACGACTGCAGATCGAAGTGGAACCGGGCAATACAGCCTGCGCGCCGATCAAGCAGAAGACCGCAGGGACCGCCGAGAATGGCAAAGTCGTCTGGACCATCCAGACACAGCGGGACGTGATGGGAGACCAGACGTTCCTGCTCTCCTACGACCTGCCGAGCCCTGCTGCCCAGAACGCAACCGAGAAAACCCTGGCATTGCAGTTCGTTCGCCCTCTGGGACTGGTTGATGACGCTGGTGAGGTCACAACTCCGCTGGTGGAAATGCGAGGCGAAATCTCTCTGAAGAAAGAGAAGACGCTGGCGATCAGCGCTGTTTCGAGTGGAGAAGGGATTGAACAGGTCGATGTGCGGGAACTCACGCTGCTGCCACGCGACGGGACACTGGCATTTCGATACTTCCGCAATGATCAGGATCAGCCGGTCGGTTTGAACGTGCAGGCGGGGCGATTCGATATTCAGGACGTGGTCGATACTGTCGTGACGCGAGGTCTGATCGAGATTGTCACGAGTGAAGATCAGGCGATCACGTATCGGTGTCGCTTCCGGGTCAAGTCGAGCGAGCGTCAACGGCTGCTGGTCGCGCTCCCGCCCGGACTGGAAGTGCTGGGAGCGTTTCTGAATGACCGTGAAGTCAAGCTGGAAAAAGCCGACGTTCCCGTCCCCCCGTCGATCAATCAGTCGCTGACCCCTTACTGGATCAATGTCGCCCGTCCGGAGTCTTCTGAAACTCCGTTCCTGCTGACGTTCCAATTCCTGTGGAACCTCAAATCCGGGAAGCATGCTCACCTGCTGGAGGAGAGCCTGCTGCACCTTCCGATTCCTGCGGTGGCTGGTGGAAATCAGGGAGTCGTGCAGGAACTGAAGGTCATTGTCTGGATGCCTGAGCAGTTCACCCTTCTGGGGGATCCGGATCCGTTTCTGCTGCAGAAGAATCGACGCCCGTTGTCGTTCATCCTTGGAACTCCCGCTGATCACCGCACATCGCATCTGGGGGACTGGGTGACGGACGGTGGCCGCGGGGCAGGGGGATTCGCCGAACTTCCCACGGAAGGACGGGAAGCATTCGTGTACACGACTCTCGGAAATGCTGGCGAGATCACTTTGCGGGTCTGGAACAAACTCTGGATGACCCTGCTGGTGAGCGTCACGATTGTCCTGATCGCCTGGATTCTGCTGGGAACCTCCTGGGAGAACAAACTGGGAGTGCTCCTGCTGATGGCATTCGCAGCGACCCTCTATGGCATGTTCGACAGCTTTGGACTCTGGCAGCTTCTGCATGCGGCCCGTTACGGACTGCTGGTGATGCTGGCCATGTGGTTTTTGCGTGGATTCTTCAATCTCCTGCGTCCACAACGCGGACCCGACCGGCGGGACTATCACCCCACGAATGTCCCGTATGCGGTGATTCCGCCTCCCGGAGTGTTTGATCATTTGCAGCCTGACTCGGGCAATGCCTCTTAGGGAAACGTATTTCGAACTGACTCTGTTTTTCGAGATTCCCTGTTCGGCTTTTTGTATCGAGTGATTTCATGCGACTCCGAAACCTCATTCTCCTTTTGATCTGGACGGCCTGCCCGGGCTCGCTGCCGGTTTATGGACAGGCGCCCGTGGTCGAGCTGGGCCCTTCCCAGCCGATGGTGGAATCTGCTCAGACTGATTTTCGCCAGATTCGTCACCTCTACATCCCCGAATCGCAGCTCGGCTCGATCTTCCGACAGGATGAGATTGGGGCGATCCTGCCACGGACAGAGTTTGAAGCACTGGTGAAGAGAGCTCGCGAGGGGCAGACAGAGAATCTTTCTGACAGCCACATCCCGCTTCTGACTTCAGTGGAGTATCGCATTCGCCTTGCGGATGAACGGCTGATTGCGGAAGCGGACTTTCAGATCACTTCCATTCAATCCTCCGGGGAAGTCGATCTCAACGTGACCGGATGGAATGTGCAGGGGGCGAAGCTCAACGATCAACCCGCACAGATCACGCGAATCGGGGAAGGGAATAATATCCTGAGGCTCTTTGTCCCGCAGGCGGGCAAACACGTTCTGCAACTCGAGCTCTCGTCTCCTTTGAAAGTGGTGGGGGGAAATCAGCATGCCATGCTCGGCGTGGCCGCTGTGCCGGTCGGACGGTTTGTGGTTTCGCTCCCTGCGGGGAAATTTCTGCACTTCAACGGTCTGGTTCCACAGCGAAGCGCTCCGGGCGATCAACCGGCCGAGTACGATCTGCCCATCGGCGGTCTGAGTCGGGTGGATCTGATGGTCACGGAGCAGGAACAGGCGTCCCGGCCTGACATGCTCACGTTCGCCAGCACAGCGTACGGCGTCCGGGTCTCCCCCAGCGAGATGACTTGGACCGCACATACCGAGTTGCAGGTCTTTGGTCAGTCGATCGACCGTCTCGTCTGCCGGGTGCCTCAATCGCTGGAGATTACCAATGTCGAATCGCCCGGGCTCGAGTCCTGGGAACTCACGGACGAACCGGATCACCCGGGGCGGGTCACAATCTCCCTGAAGTATCGGCAGAGCTTCGACGGCAGTCGCTCCGTCCTCTTTCAGGGAATTCTTTCGGAGTCTCCGGACAAGCCCTGGCAGGTTCCGGACCTGACCATCGCTCAGGCGACGTCGCACACCGCAGTGATCATGATCGGGCATCCTGCGAAGGTCCGCCTGCAGCCGTTGGAATCAGACGGGGTCCGAGCGGTCTCGAATCTCGCTGCGAATCCCGTGGAAGACCTGGGTGCCGAGCGTCTGTACTTCGCGGTCTGGCGTGAGGATTTCGCCTTGAAGTTCATGACGACGCTCAAGGCCCAGCAGGTTCGGGCCGCGATGACCAGCCTGCTGTTTGCGGATGAACCGGGTCTCGATCTGTCCGTCATGCTCAGCCTGCGGACCAGACAGGTCCCGCTGTTCGACGCCCGTCTGCGGCTCCCCGCCGAATATCAGGTGCTCTCCGCCACCCGTGATGGAGCACCGGTCCCCTGGGAAGTGATCTCCATGGATGCAGGGATCAATGAATTGAGAATCACGCTCAATCCCCCTTTGCCCCCCGGTCAATCGGCGACCTTCGCGGTGCAGGCACGGGCCATTCCAGAAGGCTGGCCGGTGCAGGAAAGCCCCGTCACCGTCGTTCTGCCGGAAGTCCGGCTTCCACAGGCCGACATGCTCGAGGGGATGTACGGGATCGCGGCTCCGGCCGAGTTTGATCTCATTCCTCAGGAGCTCAGCGGTCTCGATCCCGCTGCCCAACAGGATCTCGATCTGCTCAACGCGAAGCTGCAGGCGACCGGTCAACAGGTTCGGCTCGGATTGACCTATCAAGACACAGCGTTCAAGGGCCAGCTGCAGATTGCCCGCAAGCCGACGTTGTTCATTGCGCAGTCTCAGATCGGTTTTCGAGTGGACCGCGAGACCGTTTTCACCCGCGTTCAGGGAGATCTCTCGTTGACCGGGGGCGGGATCCGCGAACTTCAGGTGAAGCTGGGGGAATCCGCTGGTGACAAGGTCCGATTTCAGTTTGCTCCATTAACGCGGAGTACAGCACCGGCTCAGCTGCTGGAGCAACTTCCGGGAGAAGTCGAGAACGGGCAGCGAAGCTGGAAGCTCACGTTCGATCGTTATCTGCAGGGCAACTATGTGCTGTGGACTGAACTGGAACTTCCCCGTGGTGAAGCCGCCAGCTTCACCCCTCCCCGCATTTCCTTTCCGCAGGCAAACGCGCAGAGCGGATTTCTCGCCATCGAAGGGCCCCCGGATGAGCAGGTGACTGTCACAGCGACCGCCGCCGACGGGACACCCTTGCCGACGGTTGATCCGGTCGATCTGCCCGTCCGCAGCGGTCAGACGCGAGAACGGATTGTGGCTGGTTATCGCTTCGTCCAGCCGGACTGGAATCTGGCTGTCACGACAGCCCGCTTTACCCGTGAAGCGGTCCCTTCCGCGATTGGACATGATTTGCGAATGGAATCGGTCTGGATGCCGGGGAACAACTTTCAGCATGAAGCGACCCTGAACTTCACCGCGTACGGCATGCAGAGCCTGATTGTGCAGCTTCCGGAAGGAGCGTCGTTGTGGTCGTCCATGCTGGACGGACAGGTCATCGAAGCCCGCAAGGTGGAGCAGGGGATTCAGATTCCTCTGGCGGGTCTCGCAGGACAGGTTCAGCATGAGTTGAAGATCGTCTATGAGACGCCGGCGGGGCCTCGCGAACAGACAGGGGAGCTGCAGGCCCAGCCACCCGCGGTTCGAATGGTGCCCGGAAGCGGAGAATCACAATCGCTCGCGATTCTGGAGCAACACTGGAAGCTGCACTATCCAAACGAAACGGTCCTCATCAGCAGCGAAGGCCAGTTCCGTCCGATCGCCCCCTTGTGGAATGAAACACTCTTCGCCCGCTGGCGAGACCTGTTCCGCATTCCGGATGGAGATCGCATCGTGGCTGTCGGTGCGTTTCTGATTGTCGCACTGGCGGTCTTTTGGGGCATCGCAGCCCTCGTCAGACGAATGTCCTGGATTCCTTCCTTTGCGTTGTGGCTGGTTGCTTTGCCGGTGATCGTCATTCTGCTTTTCATGATGGTTCCAACTTTGCAAAACGCGAGACCGACCAGGGAGTTCAATAGGTCCCTTGCCGAGTCGTCTGCACCAACCCCTGCCGCCTCTCCGGTCGCCAGCGAGATTTTTTCCAAAAATGGCAACTTGGCTGACCTGGAAGACAAGTTCGGTGTGCAATTAGAGGCAAAAGAGGCTGAACCGAAGTATCGGATCATTGAGCCTCCTGCCGCAGCGCCGCAGGCTCCTCCGCCTCCAGCTTCGTTCACGATTCCAGTCGACGGGACTCCGCCGCCAGAATCCCTAGCACAACAGCAGGTCGATTCGGCGGAGTCACAGGCCCGGCAGAGTCCAGGAAACGAGTCTGCAGCCAGTTCCCCGGCGAAGTCTGCGTTCGCCACGGGTGGCCTCTTATCAATTCCACTGGGCCTGCAGATTCCTTCAGACTCCCGAGAGCGGAATTTTGTCTACCGGGGGAACGGCGGTGACTCAGAAGGGAACCGTCTGCAGGTGAAGTACGGTCATCGGTCGACCGGTCTTCTACTGATATTCGTTATCGCTTTCGGCACCGCATTGATGGGCTGGTGGCTGCGACGAAGCCCCCGCAGTGTCAAACTACTCTATCTGTTCGTCGTTCTGCTGTTGCCACTCGCGTGCATCGGAATGGTCCCTTTGTTCTGGGTGAACGTTCTGGCAGGCGCCTTCTGGGGGGGAGTGGCCGGTGTTGTGGGGTGGGGACTGTTGAACTGCTCGGGACTGGTTCACCCGGACCGCAGTCCGATCCTGCGCTGGTGCCGGGGATGGTACTGTCCGAGCGCGGTCCTGCTGGCCGTTCTTCTCAGCTACCCTGCCCACGCTGATGAAACGTACGCCCCTGAATTGAAAGGCCCCCCGGCGGTCGAACCGCATGTGGTGATCCCCTACAAGTCGCTCGAAGACATTGACGCTGCCGACCGGGTCTACGTCCCGGTTCAGCTCTATCGGCAACTCTGGGAAAAGGCGCATCCGGAAGATTCCATTCGCGAAGCAAGTGTTCCTTCTCTGCTGGTAGATTCCAGTGCCGTGGCAAAGCTGGTTCCAAACGGCGAATTGCACGATGTGGAAATCCGTTTCCGCTGGGTGATCGTCAATTTCACGGATGCACCTCAAGTGGTCACCTTGCCGGTTAAGGAGACGGGGCTGCAGTCCCCTTTGCTCGATGATGAACCCGCGGTGTTGATTCCTCAGGCGGAGGATCGTATCGGAGTAATGATTCCCAAACGGGGCGCCCACATTGTGGATGCCACTCTGGTGATCGCGAAGAAATCATTGGATCAGGGGGAATTCACGCTGCACACACTTCCGGTTCCTGCCGGGAAATTGGTCGTGGAAATTCCTTCGACCGTCGAAACGCTCAGTCTGCTGGTCAACAATACCAGCGGGGGCTTTCAGAAGTCGGTCGAAGAGGGTGTCACCCGCTTTCAGCTTCCGATTGATGCGGGAGGAGACTTATCCATCCGCTGGCGCGAAGTCCCCAGCGACTCGATGGTGGATGCCAACCTGCAGCTGGAGACTGCGATCCTCGCGGAAGTCGAAGACTCCGGCATCCGTGTTCATCATGCCTATGACCTGAAGGTCCGCAAAGGTGTAATTCATGAGATCGCTTTTGAGATCCCAGACGGACTGTCCCTCAGGCAGGCTTCGGGAGCGGATGTGACCGGATGGAAATTCTCGGAAGAGCAGGGGCGGAAACGGGTCATGGTTCAGTTCAGCCGTCCGGTCTCCACTCAGACGCAGTTTCATGTTGATCTCTTTCAGCGGCATCTGCTGGCTGAGAAGCCCGAGTCGCTCACCATCAGAACGTTGGCCCCGCTGGGTGTCACCCGTGAGGCGGGCCTGTTCGGAGTCGCGGTGCCTGATCATCTCAAGCTGCAGGTGATCGAGTCGCAGTCTTTGCAGCAGATTGACGTCAGTCAGTTCAAGCCTGCGGTGGCGCCGGTGATAGTGTCCAAGGCGCCGTTGCTTGCCTATCGATTCATCTCCCGTCCGTTCCAGTTCCGGGGTGAACTTTCCCGGCGTGACGCTGAGGCCCGGGCGGTCGTCGAACATGGTGTGCAGATCGGTCGACGGAAATCGATCATTGCCAGCCGGATGGTTCTGAATCTGACAGGCGCCCCGCGACGGATGGTCGAGGTCTCACTGCCGGCCGGGTATCTGGCCATGGATGTTGTCTGCGAACATGCTGCCGACTGGTACGTGGTTCCCAGCGGCGATCAACAGCGGCTCATGATCGAACTGGATCAGCCCCGACTGGGGAGTATCGAAATCGGTCTGGAAGGGCATGTGGCCAAGAACCCGCAGGATGAATCCATCAATGTGCAGCTGCCTGCTCCTGCCGACACCAATCACGCATCATTGAAGCTCGGTGTCTGGTGTGATGAAACCTATCAGCCAGCCCTGGTTCAGTCGGGAAGCTGGAGAACGATCGCCAGTCAGGAACTGCCGGAGACGATCCGCAAGCTCCGCCCCACTCCGGCACTCTTTGCGTTTCAGGCGACCGATGAAACCTCCCCGCTGGAGTTTCAGCTGCCGCGGGCGATTCCCGAGATCCAGGCGGATGCCGGAATTCTCATTGCGGTCGGGGATGCGACACTGGACTACGGTCTGACGCTGAGATGGAACATTGCGAACGCGGCTGCCGATCAGTTTGCTTTCACCGTTCCGAGCTGGCTGGGGAATCTCGAGATCACAGGGCAGGGGATCCGTCAGGTTCGCTCGGAGCCTGCTCAGGATGGCCGGACCCGCTGGGTGATTTCGCTGATCGATCCGGTGCGAGGCCAGTACCTGATCGGAGCAGCAGCGACCATTGCATCCCCGCCCGATCTGACCGTGCAGACTCCTCGTCTGGAATTCGAATCGTTCACGGATGTCGGGGAGTATCGAAGTCTGGCGGTGCAGCGGCAGTTCGCTGTCCTTGTGAATCTTTCGCAAAATCAGTTGATGCCTGCGGACGTCAACCAGTTCGAATCCGTGGACGTTGACCAGCTTCCGCTTGCAATGCCGGAGAAGCTCCTCCAGCAGGCGATGGAGATCGTCCGGGTTCGCACCGACAAGGTTCCTGCCTGGAAAATGCAGCGGATGGAACGTGCTGCCGGGTCTCAGGCAGTGATTCCCAGCTGCACGATGACCACCATTCTGCAGATGGATGGCAGCTGGCGAACTCAGGCGGTGTTTGGAGTTCGCAACCGGGGACAACAGTTCCTGGCACTCAAGCTGCCGCAGCAATCCAGCATTCTGTCTGTGTTCGTGCGGGGAGAACCCGGCCGATGTGTGTTGACGAAACTGGGCGAAGAGTCGATTCATCTGATCGCCTTGCCGCAGACCAGCGTTGCCGATCTCTCCTTCGATGTGACGCTGATGCTGACGGGACAGCTGGACCGGAAACTGCCGGAACTCTTCAGCCTGACCGCCCGGCAGGTCCAATTGCCGGGTCTGCAGGTCGTGACGCCAGCGGAATCGGCTGAGTTCGGCGTGACAGTCGCTCAGACGGTCTGGAACGTGTTCGTTCCGGAGGAGCTGGAGGCTTATCCCGTTTCGAAGTCGGGCGAGACAAACGTGACGTTCCATCGCGGGGCAGGCTGGGTGGCTGCCCAGATGCAGATGATCGAACGGCTGCGCGGTGACATTGCCGAAATGAAGCGGATCGCAATTGGCAGCGGCAGCTACAGTGCTTCACAGCGACGTCAGGCGGGATCCAATCTGAAACAGTTACAGGCCCAGTTGAAGTCTCAATCGGAACTTCCAAGTGCGTACTACCTGCGAGATGACGTCCAGTTTCAGCAAATCCAGGACGAGAACGGTAAGGCCATTCTTGAAGCAGAGGAGGCGGTCAAAGCGTCTGAGGCTCTCGAGCGGCAGGACGAATCCCGACGCGAGCAGGCGAGCGGGAAATCCTCAGATGGACTGGGTGTGGGGAATCGTGGATTCATCAATATGAATAATGCGATCGTGCTGGAAAACAACGGTCAGCCTCAATCTGTGAAGCAGAAGTTGTCGGAATCGTCTGAGTTCAATTTCTATGAAACGGAGAATCGAAGCCGGGCGACATCTGGCAAGAAGGGGAACGCGGATCAGGATGCCCGACAGGAACTCAGGCGGGATCTGCAGAGTCAGGTCATTATCGGGGATCTGCCACAGGGACGAAGCGGTCAGGCCCCTAACGATGATGATTTCAAGCCGGTCCGGAAGTTTCATCCGGACATGGACAAACCGTTTCGGCAGGGGAGTTTCGATCTGGCAGCTCCCACGTTTGGTGGACCGGACCCCAGATTAGGACAGAGTGTTCCCGCAAAATCTCCGGATGACAGTGCCCCAGCTTCTTCAAATGTGATGGCTCCTGCACAAACTGAAGCACAGGTGGGGGCAACGACGCTCGGACTCTCCGTCGCCATGACCCTGCCGCAGTCGGGACACGAGTTGTCATTCGACAAACCGGGCGGGAATCCGATGCTGACACTCGCGGTCCGCCCGAAAGCGACCTGGACGTTTCTGACGGGGGCAGCCTGGTGTCTCTTCATTCTGGTCGTGGGAGTCACCTTGTTCCGGGGAATTCGCAAACCGGACCCCGTCCGTCGCAGCCTGAGCACGGTCTGTCTGGTCGTGATGATCCTGGGGGGAGCTGCATTTCTGTTCCTGCCCGGGGGCCCGGCTGTGCTGGGGGCGGTGGCCTTCTCTCTGGCCGGGGTCGTCCGCGCACTGCTGCCGGTGCCGCATCCCGCAGCCGTGTAAATATCGTCTGGGAGTCCGGTTGCGGTGAGGACTCCCGGTTCGGGGCATCACCTGAAGGGGCGTCACTCTCTGCGAAAACTCACGCTCGCTTACCCTGCGGACGTGCATCGCATAGACTCTTTCGTTTTCCGGCAGCGACCCTCCCATCCGGCAGGCCATGAACGAGCAGTCCATCCAGATCTTCGAATTTCCCAACGGATTGACGTTGCTGGTCGAAGAAATGCCGCACGTCCAGTCTGCTTCGTTCTCGATCATGACACCCGCTGGAGTGGTCTATGAACCGGAATCGCAGAACGGGACAGCCGCTGCGCTCTGTGACCTGATGACCCGCGGGGCTGGAAATCTCAACAGTCGCCAGATGTCGAATGCTCTCGACAATCTGGGCGTTCAGCGAAACGAAAACGTCGGCTGGAATTTCCTGTCCTTCGCCGGAGCGACCCTGGCAGACAATCTGGTCAAGGCCCTCCCGCTGTATGCGGACATTCTCCAGCGGCCCGTTCTCCCGGAAGATCAGTTTGAAGCGGTCATGAGCGGGATCGAGCAAAGCCTGCTGGCTGAAGAAGATGAGCCCCAGCGAAAGGTGCTCACCGAACTCCGGAAATACTGTTACGACGCCCCGTGGAATCGCCCGACCGACGGCTCGCTGAGCGAACTGGAAAACATCTCGCTCACGGGGGCTCAGCAGTTTTATGACCGCGCGGTCCGTCCCAACGGTACGCTCATCGGCGTGGCCGGTAACGTTTCCGCAGCTCAGGTGCGGGATGTCGTTGCGGAATGTTTTGGAAGCTGGGGGACAGTCACACCCCCGGAACTTTCGCGTCAGCCCGTCCTGCAACAAAACCATCACCTGCCGCATGATTCGACGCAGACCCACATCGGACTGGCGTATCACGCAGTTCCGTACGGGCACGCCGATTACTACGCAGCGTGGGCGGCTGTCAGCATTTTAAGCGGCGGGAGCAGCTCCCGGCTGTTTACGGAAGTTCGAGAAAAACGAGGCCTGTGTTACTCCGTTTATGCCACCCTCAACAGCCTGCTGACGGAAGGCCGAGTTCTGGCCTACGCCGGGACCGCCACTGATCGGGCACAGGAGACGCTGGACGTCATGGTGGCGGAAATGCGGAAGCTGGCCGATGGCGTGACCGAAGCGGAACTGGACCGCTGCAAGGCCCGCGCGAAAAGTTCCCTGATCATGCAGCAGGAGTCGACCGGAGCCCGCGCGAGCGCGATTGCCCGGGATTGGTTCCATCTGCGAAGAGTGAATACGCTGACAGACATCCACAATGCTTTGAATGATCTGACGGTCGAACAAATCGTGGACTACGCGTGTCGGTATCCTGCCCGGGACTTTACCGTCCTGACCATTGGCGAAAAAGAATTGCAGTTGCCGGAATGATTGTTTGCTGAATTTTTATTGAATAACGCATCCCTGCGGGATTGCGGCTATACCTGTCCCCTGACCTCTTTTCCCTTTCCCCTCGCCTGCCATGAAGCCTGACCGTTTTGAACAAGCTCGACTCGACAAGCTCCAGAAGATCGTCGAACTGGGACATGACCCGTTCGGTCAGCTCTTCGAAAATCACGAGTCTATCCGTGACGCCCGCGCCAAGGCTCCTGCGGAGAATGGCGTGCTGGGAGAGGCTGCGCGGGTGACCGGGCGAATCATGCTGCGTCGCAAGGCGGGCAAGCTCCGGTTCTTCGATATTGAAGACGCGACGGGAAAGATTCAGCTCCTTTTCTCTCGCGGCGACCTGCCCGAAGAGCAATGGGAACTGATGGGGCAGCTGGACCTGGGGGACCTGGTCGGGATCGACGGGGCACTGAAGAGAACCGACACCGGGGAAATCTCCATTCAGGTACAGACCCTGACGATCCTCTGCAAGTCGCTGACTCAGCCACCCGAAAAGCATCATGGTCTGACTGACGTCGAATCTCTGCTGCGGCATCGCGAGCTGGATCTGATCTACACCGACGGCGTGCGGGACAAGTTGCTGCTCCGCAGCAGGATCCTCAGCTCGATCCGACGTACGCTGGCAGATCGGAGCTTCGTGGAAGTCGAAACACCGGTTCTGCACGCGGTGGCCGGAGGCGCAGCGGCGCGTCCCTTCACCACCCATCACAACGCGCTGGATATTCCGCTGTTCCTGCGGATTGCCCTGGAGCTGCACCTGAAGCGGCTTATGGTCGGCGGGATCGAGCGGGTTTATGAGATTGGCCGGGTCTTTCGAAACGAAGGGATTGATGCCACTCACAATCCCGAGTTCACAATGATCGAGCTGTATCAGGCGTACGGCAATTATGAAACCATGATGGATGTCACGGAATCGATCGTGACGAACGCGGCCCGCGTGGTGCTCGAGGCCCGAGCACAGAGCGGTGACTCCTCAACGCCATCCGACCGCCTGGTTCTGCCGTGGGGTGATGCCGAAATCGACTTCACTCCACCGTGGCCGCGCCGAACCTACACCGAGCTGTTCGAGGAATACGCCGGCTGCAAAATGACGGACGCTGCGGCTGTGCAGGCCAAGGCACGCGAACAGGCCCGTCTGGGCAAGATCAAGCACGAGTTCATCAAGATGATGGACGGTCCGGGAGTGCATCCGGATGTGGTGATCAGCGAGGTTTTCGAAGCCTGCGTCGAGGATGCCCTGGTCGGTCCGGTCTTCGTGATCGACTACCCCGCGTCGTTGTGTCCGTTGACCAAGCGGAAGGCTGGCAACCCCAACATCGCCGAGCGGTTCGAACTGTTCGTGCATGGAATGGAACTGGCGAACGCCTATACAGAGCTCAACGATCCCAAGCTTCAGGAAGAGCTCTTCATGACGCAGCTGGGCGGGCTGTCTGAAGAGGATTCCATGGCGAAGATGGACCGGGAATTCATTCAGGCGCTGAAGGTCGGGATGCCGCCGGCGGGGGGGCTGGGGATCGGAATTGATCGTCTGGTCATGCTGCTGACGAACAGCCGCAGCATCCGCGACGTCATTTTCTTCCCGCTGCTTCGTCCCGAAGTGGTGACTGTGAAAAAGGATGCGCCTGAGTCAGCGGAAGGTGTCCAGTAAAACCGGATTGTGAAATTTTTAATAATTTTTGCCATAAGTCTCTTGAGTATCAATGAATTCGGCAATTCTTGCCGATTCACTCGTTGACTCACTAAATTCCCACTTCTATCATGTCAAGTGAGAAAAGTGTTTTTGTCGGAAGACCGGCAATTTCATCAGCCCCGTGCACAACGCCCCAGCTTTCTCTTCTCAAGCGGTGCGTCTAGTCGAGGTATCACCAATGTTGGTCCTCTCGCGCAAGAAGAACGAGAGCATTGTCATCGATGAACGGATTGTGATTACGGTGATCGAGATCCGTGGTGATAAAGTCCGTCTCGGCATCGAAGCACCCCGTGACGTCGCGATCCATCGCAATGAAGTCTACGAAGCTCTCCAGCGGCTCAACGCGGCGAACCAGTCCACAACGCCCGTTCCCGCATCCGATCAGCCTGTCCCGGAATCATCGGGTCAGCAATGATCCCCTAGTAAAATCAGCTCTGATCAAAACGCCGCAGCTTCGCGGCGTTTTTTATTGCGCCTTTGCCGGCTGGCAGCGTGGCAAACTTGAGCATCGATCGATAGGATCAGGCGCTTTCATCGGACGATTTCGATGAATCGGAACGGACGTACGGAGCGAAGTGATCGGTGCGATCTCTGAAGACCCGCGAGAGGGTCGTTCATTCGCAGCTTCCCCCCAGTGAACTGACAACAAGAGACCCTAGGAGAGCCGCCCATGACGACGACTGTCTCGCAACCCGTAGCCCCCAACGCGTACAGATTGCTGTATGCCGGATTCATGGCGATTCTCGCTGCCGGTGTGGGGTATTCCGTGCGTGCGGGCATCCTGGTTCAGTGGGCGGAACAGTTCGGGTTCACCATGACGGAACTCGGCCAGATTACTGGCGGGGGACTCACGGGGTTCGGCATCGTGATCATCATCACGTCGCTTCTGGCTGACAAAGTCGGGTACGGCAAAGTGATGCTCGCAGCGTTCCTGCTGCATTTCATCTCCGCTGTGCTGACCCTGGCCGCTCCTGCCGCCTTCGAAGCCAGCGGCAAGCCGGCAGCCTTTCAGTGCCTGTTCTGGGGAATGTTTATTTTCGCTGTGGGGAACGGACTGTGCGAAGCGGTCGTGAATCCTCTCACCGCCACTCTCTTCCCGAAAGATAAAACCCACTATCTGAACATCCTGCACGCCGGATGGCCCGCCGGACTGGTGCTGGGGGGGCTCGCCTCATTCTTCATGGCAGCCAAGGTTGGAACCGGCGGAGAGATCATCGCTCCCCCAGTCGACTGGAAGATCCAGATGTCTCTGTTCCTGATTCCGGTGATTCTCTACGGAGCATTGCTGTTCGGGCAGAAGTTTCCGAAGTCCGAGGCGGCTTCCGCTGGTCTCTCGATCGGCCAGATGGTCAGCACTCTGATCGCCCCGCTGTTTCTGTTCCTGCTCCTCATCCATGCGATGGTGGGATATGTCGAACTCGGAACCGACTCCTGGATCGCGAAGATCACCGGCTCGATCATGGGAAGCAATGCGAGCGGACTGGCGTTGTTCGTTTACACCTCACTGCTGATGTTCGTGCTCCGGTTCGTCGCTGGACCGATCGTTCATCGCATTTCGCCGCTGGGACTGCTGTTAGTCAGCGCGCTGCTGGGGGCGACCGGACTGACCTTGCTCGGACGGGCAGATGCAGTCGTCGGATGCGTGATTGCTGCAACCGTCTACGCCTGTGGAAAGACCTTCCTGTGGCCGACGATGCTGGCTGTTGCATCCGAGCGTTTCCCGAAGGCGGGAGCGGTCGGAATTGGACTCATCGGCGGGGTGGGGATGCTCTCGGCTGGACTGATCGGGGGCCCGGCCATCGGATTTCAGCAGGACTATTACGCTTCCCAGGAACTCCGCTCTGCATCGGAGCCGACGTTTGAACGGTACAAGGCTGCCGGTGAAAGCTCGTTCATGGGAGTCACGACCGTGGGACTCGACGGAGCAAAGGTCGGGGTCCTGGAAGATAACGGCAAGGAACTGGCACGTGCCAGCAAGTTGCTCGCAGAGCAGGGCAAGACGGACCCCAACGTCACGAAACTCGAAGAATGGTGGAAGACCGCTGCCCCGGATGCTGCTGTCGATAAACCGCAGGTCACCAAGGCCGGAATCTACGGCGGAAAGAAAGCGCTCAGCCTGACAGCTTATGTTCCGCTGACCATGGCTGCCTGCTATCTCCTGCTGATTATCGGCTTCCGGCTCTCCGGTGGTTACAAAGCAGTGCACATCGACGAATCGCCTGAGTCGCTCGGGACCGCCGAATCGTAAACCAGAATTTTGACTGTGCACCGTTTAGCCTCTCACTTGAAGTCGGGGGCTAAACGGTCTTTTTATTGACGTTACTTCAGGAGTCACGATGTCCAACCCACCGGATGTCACTTCACTTGTTGATGAATCTGCAATTGACCTTGTCCTGCGGATGCTGGCGATCCCGGGCAAGAGTGGTCAGGAATCTGCCATCGCCCGGTTCATCGTCGATGAACTCAAGTCGCTCGGGATCGCCGATTCCCAGATTCAGTTCGACAATGCCCATAAGAAAAGTCCGTTCGGCGGCGAGGTCGGGAACCTCATCGTCAAGCTTCCGGGAACGCTTCGCAAACCTCGCAAGCTGCTCATGGCGCACATCGATACCGTGCCGCTGTGCGTCGGCTGCGAACCGGTTCGCGACGGGAACCTGATCCGCTCAAAGAATCCGAAAACCGCACTGGGCGGCGATGATCGCGCCGGGGCAGCCACGCTGCTGAACACTCTCCGGCTCATTCAGACGCAAAAGCTTCCTCATCCTCCGCTGACATTTTTCTGGGCGGTGCAGGAGGAAGTGGGGCTGGTCGGAGCCCGGCATGTGGCGATCAACAAACTCGGAAATCCGAAACTCTGTTTCAACTGGGACGGCGGTCCTGCTCAGCTGGCGACAATCGGCGCGACTGGCGACGACCATATCGCCATCGAGATCACCGGGCTGGCGAGTCATGCAGGAGCCCATCCGGAAGACGGCGTCAGTGCCATTGCGATTGCAGCTCTTGCGATTTCCTCACTCGTCGCGGATGGATGGCACGGAAAAGTGGTCAAAGGGAAAAAGACCGGCACCAGCAACATCGGCGTGATTTCCGGCGGGGACGCCACGAACGTCGTCACCGACCGGGTTGTCCTGAAGGGGGAGGCCCGCAGCCATGATCCAGCCTTCCGCGCAAAGATCGTGGAGGCCTATCGCAAGGCCTTCACTCAGGCTGCCAAGTCGATCAAGAACGCCGCTGGTCAGACGGGAAGCGTGAAGTTCGAAGCCACTCACAAGTATGAATCATTCCGCATCGACCCGAAGTCAGAAATCGTGCAGGCTGCCAGCAACGCCATTCGGCAGGTCGGCCTGACTCCGGAAACCCGCATCAGCAACGGTGGGCTGGATGCCAACTGGATGTTCACCCACGGTCTTCCGACAGTGACGCTCGGCTGCGGTCAAAGCGGGATTCATACCGTGAACGAAGTGCTGCATCTGGACACCTACCTGAACGCCTGCCGCATCGCCCTGCTGCTGGCGACGACTTGAGTGTCACGAAGGAATAAAGAGGATTTTGAAACGCAGAGATCGCGGAGAACGCGGAGAATTCAGGGAGACAGAATGATTGAGCATTCGCAATGCGACTCGACTGACTGAGGCCTGAACCAGAATAGTCTCTTCATATTCTTCTCAGCGAACTCGGCGATCTCTGCGTTTCAAATCTTTTCCGAACTCCAAAACGCCGTCACTTTTTCTATTCCGCGTCCTCCGTGCTTTCCGTGGTTAAAATCTTTCACCCCGCACATCCATGACCGTTCCATCGAAATCCTCCATCCTGCGTTCCTGGAAGTTCGCTCAGCAGTGCTGGCAGATGGGGGACGCTCCGCGTTTGATGGGGATTGTCAACGCCACTCCGGACAGCTTTTCTGACGGCGGAAAATGGACTGCCACTCCAGCTGCCGTTGAGCATGCGTTGTCTCTGGCTGAGAGTGGGGCAGATGTACTTGATATCGGTGGGGAATCGACCCGGCCGAATGCGGATCCGGTGAGTGACCAGGAGGAACTCAGGCGGGTCATCCCGGTCATTGAGCAGCTGGCGTCAAAGACGGGCGTTCCCATTTCGATCGACACGACCAAGGGGATTGTCGCCCGGGAAGCATTGGCAGCGGGTGCCTCGATCGTCAATGACATCTCCGGACTGACGTTTGACCCGGAGATGCCGGAAGTCTGTGCCGCCAGCGACTGCGGAGTGATCCTGATGCATATTCAGGGGACTCCTAAGACGATGCAGCTGGACCCCCGGTATGACAACGCTGTCGTGGAGATTCGCGACTGGCTACGGGCGCGGTGCGAGTTTCTTGAAGCTGCTGGCATCTCGCGAGAGCGGCTGATGGTCGACCCCGGAATCGGGTTCGGCAAGACGGCACAGCACAACCTGGAAATCCTCTCGCACGTCGGGGAGTTTCGCAGCTTCGGGCGACCGGTCCTGATCGGCCACTCGAGAAAAGGGTTCTTGAAAAAGCTGGTTGGCCGGGATGTGGATGAGCGTCTGGCGGGGACGATTGGTGTTTCACTGGCACTCGCTCATCAACACGCGGACCTGCTGCGGGTGCATGACGTCTGGGCGGTCCGAGATGCACTGGCAGCCTGGAAGCAGATTCTCTCTGTCAGAGAGGAAAATGCAGAGATGACGTGATCCGCGGGCGATTTTTCATCGTATCAAACGCGGCATTCCCGCTTGCACCTGACTCAGGGGAGTGTGGCGGCGATTCGGGGAGATTTGTCGTTCGAAAGCTGTGTTTATCGGCGCCGGAACGCCACACTTTCGTGAGATTCGCTCCAGGTTTTCCAGACGATCGGATGCGTTGATGCGAATATTTGCCATCCTCTTCAGCCTGATCCCGCTGGGGATTGGAGTCACCGTGTTGGGGTTCCTGTGGCTGACTCCGTTTGACCAGTTCGGCAGCCCGCCATTGTTTTTTCGCGTCTTTGCAAGTTTTATTGCCTTCGGGTTCATTCTCTTTGGTGCTGCGGCAATGACCAATGCTTTTTACGGTCCCGACTTCATGGCCCAGATGCGTGAGCAGATGCATCGGGCAGACCTTTCGAAGAGATTCCAGGAGCCCAGATCGACAGCTTCCCCGCAGGGATATATCTGCAGTCAATGCGGTGCGCCGCTGGGAAAGAACCCTGATGTCTCTCCGTTGGGGGACGTCAAATGCACCCACTGCGGCAAGTGGTTCAACATCCATACCTGAGGGATTTCCGAGCTGCAAAACGAGGGACAGGCCCTGCTGCAGGTGGACGCCAACGTTTCAGCTGACGTCAGAACGCCGGCTTCAGGTCGAGCAGGATTGCTTGGCAGGGGCCTGATTCCACGGCATGCGGGCGAGGATCATTCCCATGCCACAGGTGTCGGTGATGCCGGCGAAGACGAGACCGGCGCCGACAAAGGCCGAAATGCCAAAGAAGCCGGGGTGAACGAACCAGCCGAGTGTCACTCCCAGCAGGACCAGTGATCCGGCAGCGATCCGGACCTGTCGTTCCAGCGACATCGTCTTGCGGCCCCGAACGATGGGAAGCCCTGACGTGAGGCAGGCCTGCGTTCCCCCCTCGACATTCACCACGTTGGCAAAGCCGGCTTTGGCGAACTGTTCAACGGCCATCCGGCCACGCCCCCCCGACTTGCAGATGACGTACACCGGGGCGTCAGCGGAACCGGTCCGGGACTGCATCACCTGGGCAGGGTTGAGGCGGTCCAGCGGCACGTTCCGGGCGAATCCGACATGCGCTTCCTCGAATTCCGCAGGAGTCCGCACGTCAATCAGATCCAGTGACTGACCGTTGCGGGAGAGCTGTGTGAGTTCCTGAGGTGAAATCGATGCACTCATGATGTTTCTTCCGTGACCGCTCGCTGCGCCGAGAGCATTTTTCGAAGTGCCGCCTGAGTCTAAAAGATTCTCGACACGTTGGGCGACGAGTGCCGGATCCGTTTGACCGAATTGACCAGGTGGTCAATTTCATCATACGTGTTGTAGATGGAAAATGAAGGGCGAACCGTCGATTCGAGTCCGAATCGACGCAGCGACGGCTGAGCACAGTGATGCCCGGAACGCACAGCAATTCCTTCGCGGTCGAGTAGCCGTCCGACCTCTTCCGTCGGGCGATTCTGCATGACGAAAGAGACGACGGACACTTTTTCACGCGCCGTTCCCACGAGCCGGACGCCGTCGATGCGCGAGAGTTGTTCGGTCGCGTATTCGAGCAGCTGGTGTTCGTGATGTGCGATCTGCGGCAGACCCAGCTGAGTCACATAATCGAGAGCCGCACCCAGCCCAACGGCATCGGCAATATTGGGAGTGCCCGCTTCGAACTTCGCCGGCGGATCGCTGTAGGTGGTCTGTTCGAAGGTGACGTCCTTGATCATGCTTCCGCCCCCCTGCCAGGGAGGCATCAGTTCCAGCAGTTCAGACTTCACATAGACCGCTCCAATGCCGGTCGGTCCGAAGATCTTATGCCCGGAGAACACATAGAAGTCGCAACCCAGTTCCTGCACATTCACGGGGATATGGGCAACGGACTGGGCCCCGTCGATGAGAACGCGGGCTCCGTATCGCTTGGCCATCTGAGTCATTTCCGCCACCGGCAACAGCGTCCCGAGGCTGTTGTTGGCATGCGTGAAGGCGACCAGTCGTGTTCGGGGGCCGAGCAGCCGCTGGTAGTCTTCAAGAATGATCTCGCCCGAATCGTTCACCGGGACCACGCGAATGACCGCTCCGGTTTCCTGAGCCACCATCTGCCAGGGAACAATGTTGGCATGGTGTTCCAGGGTGGTGAGGATAATCTCGTCACCCCGCTGGAGGAATTTGCGTCCGCATGTCTGGGCGACGAGGTTGATCCCTTCGGTCGTCCCACGCACAAAAACGATTTCCTCGACAGAGCTGGCGCCGAGGAACCGCTGCACTTTCTTGCGGGCGTCCTCATAGGCATCGGTGGCACGTGCTGCCAGCGAATGTGCTCCGCGGTGAATGTTGGAGTTGTCGTTGGCGTAGAAACGGGCCAGTTCATCAATGACGCATTGCGGCTTTTGCGTCGTGGCGGCATTGTCCATCCAGACCAGCGGATGGCCGTGGATCCGCTGGTTCAGAATCGGAAAGTCCCGACGAATGGAAGCGACGTCAAACGGACGCCCGCTTTCGCGGATCGGATTTCGTCCCGAGAACAGTGAGGTGTTGGAGTGTGAGAAGGGGGCTGTCGGCTGGTAGATATTCCCGACCGGCGGGCTGACATACTGCGAAGCGGTATTGCCGAGGCCCGACTGACTGGCGACATGGGAAGTCTGAAGTCCCCGGACGAAATTTCGAAGCCCTTCTGTGCGGCCACTGTCCGCCGACGGTCGCGGATTGATCGCGCTTTGCGATTCCGCGTGCAGTCGATTCTCCGCAGCGTTGCGGGCTGAAATCTTCTTGGCAGCGGTGGTCAGAGATTCTGAGACATGAGGGACCGGATCGCTTTGGACTCCGAAGCCGATGTTCTCCGATTCCATCTTCGGCAGGGGAGTTCCCGGCGAGATGGGGGGATAATGGCTTGCGGAAGTGGACGGAATCTGTGGCGAGGCCGTCCCCGGAAGCATGTTGTACAGCCGCGAGGTAATCTCGGTCAGTTTCTCAGGAGTGAGTTCGTGCATGGGATTCATGACAGAGCCAGCTGGAGATTATTTCGGGGTGCGGCGGCGATGTTCGTAGTCGTGGTAGTACCCGACTTCGACGTTTTCGAGGACACCGAGTGCATCGTCGGTGAGGACGGCACAGGAGAAGTAGAGTGTGAGCAGGTAGGAAGCGACGCCGAGGCTGTCGAGTCCCATCAGCCGTGCCGAAAGGCTGGGCATGATCTCGCCGGGGATGCCGGTCTGATGCAGTCCGACGACACCCTGATCTTCTTCACCCACCCGCAGCAGCAGGATGCTGGTGGTGCCAAACCACTGGTTGGACTTGTAGCGGTTGCTCATCTCCAGCTTGTCGCAGGGGACGATGGGAACGCCACGCCATGTAATGACGGGGGTTCCGAAGAGGTTCATGGTGACAGGCGGAACACCGCGCCAGGTGCATTCGCGTTCGAAAGCGGCAATCGCTTTGGGATGGGCCAGGAAGAAGGCAGGCTTCTTCCAGACCAGAGCGAGCAGTTCATCCAGATCGTCCGGCGTCGGAGCGCCGTAGCGTGTACTGATCCGCATGGCGGGGTCAGCGGAGTGGATGAGACCGAACTTGGGATTGTTGATGATATCCCATTCCTGGCGCTCCTTGATTCCCTCAATGGTGAGGCGCATCTGCTCTTCGAGCTGATTGTAGGGCCCGTTGTAGAGGTCGGAGACGCGGGTGTGAACGCGCACAACAGTCTGCGTGGCGGTGAGGGAATACTCACGTGGTGTCGCTGAGTAATCGACGAAGGTTTCAGGGATCTCGACGTTCTCAGCGAAGCCGGAGACGAGATCGATATTGCGTTCCCCATAGCGGTTGACCATGGAACGGAGTTCACGGTGTTCGGTGACCGCCCGCTGGAAGTCTTCAGAGAGTTGCGGCGACTTGCGGAGCGCTGCGTCCAGATCCTTCCGCGACAGCGAAAGCAGAATACAGGGGGTCAGCGTGCGGATCGTCATGTCCGAAGCGTTGTCGGAAACCAGATCCGCTTCGCCGAAGTATTCCCCATCGGTGAGGAGAGCGAGTCGGAGATCGGTCCCGTGAATTCCCTTGCTGAGGACTTCGACCTGACCCTGAGCGATAATGAAGAGTTTGTTCCCTCCTTCGCCTTCGCCGATCAGTTTTCGTCCCAGCGAGACCTCTTCCGTTTTGAAGGCATCGGCCAGGCGGGCGATCACTGCATCGGACAGCTGAGAAAAGAGCGGGACGCTGCGCAGGGCGGCGGGCGAGAACGTAATGTGCTTGCCGAACACATCGACGTTCACCCGGTCGGCCTTGCTGAGTTCAACCTTGGTGCGGTTGACGCGATAGGTACCGCCGTGGACATGAACCCAGGGGAGGAGAGAGAGCAGCCAGCGCGGAGTGATGGACATCATCATCGGCGCTGTCTTGGTCGTATCCGCCAGATTTCGGGCGACCGATGTTGTCACGCTACGCTGCAGGAGGTTGTCGGACATTTTAATGGTTGGTTAGAGAAGGAGATTGTTTTCGAATCTTCAGTGGGAGTGGGGCGTCACAGGCCCTCTTTTTTAAATTCCCAGTCCTTTGTCGAATCCCTGGGTCTCGCGATGTTCGTAGTCGTGGTAGTACCCGACTTCGACGTTTTCGAGGACACCGAGTGCATCGTCGGTGAGGACGGCACAGGAGAAGTAGAGTGTGAGCAGGTAGGAAGCGACGCCGAGGCTGTCGAGTCCCATGAGCCGTGCCGAGAGGCTGGGCATGATCTCGCCGGGGATGCCGGTCTGATGCAGTCCGACGACACCCTGATCTTCTTCACCCACCCGCAGCAGCAGGATGCTGGTGGTGCCAAACCACTGGTTGGACTTGTAGCGGTTGCTCATCTCCAACTTGTCGCAGGGGACGATGGGAACGCCACGCCATGTAATGACGGGGGTTCCGAAGAGGTTCATGGTGACAGGAGGAACACCGCGCCAGGTGCATTCGCGTTCGAAAGCGGCAATCGCTTTGGGATGTGCCAGGAAGAAGGCGGGCTTCTTCCAGACCAGTGCGAGAAGTTCATCCAGATCGTCTGGCGTGGGAGCGCCGTAACGTGTGCTGATCCGCATGGCGGGGTCAGCGGAGTGGATGAGACCGAACTTGGGATTGTTGATGATATCCCATTCCTGGCGCTCCTTGATTCCCTCAATGGTGAGGCGCATCTGCTCTTCGAGCTGATTGTAGGGCCCGTTGTAGAGGTCAGAGACGCGGGTGTGAACGCGGACAACCGTCTGCGTGGCGGTGAGGGAGTACTCGCGTGGCGTTGCGGAGTAATCGACGAAGGTTTCAGGGATCTCGACGTTCTCAGCGAAGCCGGAGACGAGATCGATATTGCGTTCCCCATAGCGGTTGACCATGGAGCGGAGTTCACGGTGTTCCGTGATCGCGCGCTGGAAGTCTTCAGAGAGTTGCGGGGACTTGCGGAGCGCAGCGTCCAGATCCTTTCGCGACAGCGACAGCAGAATACACGGGGTGATGGTCTGGATGGTGACGTCGGAAGGGACGTCCGCTGCCAGTTCGGACTCGCCGAAATATTCCCCATCGGTGAGGAGAGCGAGTCGGAGATCGGTCCCGTGAATTCCCTTGCTGAGGACTTCGACCTGACCCTGAGCGATGATGAAGAGTTTGTTCTCGTCTTCTCCTTCGCGGATGAGCTTGTTTCCCAGAGAGACCACTTCGCTCTTGAACGCGGGGGCAATTCGCAGCAGCAGCTGATCGGACAACTCCGAAAACAGAGGAATGCTTCGCAAGGCTTCCGGAGAGAATGTGGCGACGTCATTGACCACATCCACGCTGACCCGCTTGGCCTTGCTGAGTTCAACCTTGGTGCGGTTGACGCGATAGGTACCGCCGTGGACATGAACCCAGGGGAGGAGAGAAAGCAGCCAGCGCGGAGTGATGGACATCATCATCGGCGCTGTCTTGGTCGTATCCGCCAGATTTCGGGCGACCGATGTTGTCACGCTACGCTGCAATAAATTGTCGGACATGCACTTTCCTCAAGCGATAGATAAGCAAAGGGGCGGGGCGTGAGGCTATTCCGGGAACAGCCGAGTGGAGAGATAGCGTTCGCCGAGGTCCGGCAGGACCACCACGATGAGCTTCCCGCGATTTTCCGGGCGGAAAGCCAGCTGTCGGGCTGCCCACGCAGCTGCTCCGCAACTGATTCCGCACATCATTCCCTCGAGCCGAGCCAGCTCACGGGCGGTTTCAAAGGCAGCATCGTCGGTCACCGTGACGACTTCGTCGATCACGCCGACGTTGAGATTGGCGGGGATGAACCCGGCGCCGATCCCCTGAATCATGTGCCGTCCGGATTGAAGCGGCAGACCGGAACGTTTCTGACTGATGACCGGGCTCGCTTCCGGTTCGACAGCCACAATCTGGACGCCGGGCTTGCGGGCTTTCAGAACTTCGCCCACGCCGGTGATCGTTCCGCCTGTGCCCACGCCTGCGACAAAGATGTCGACCTTGCCGGCGGTATCCTTCCAGATCTCTTCAGCGGTGGTCTTCCGGTGGATCTCGGGGTTGGCGGGATTATTGAACTGCTGCGGAACGAAGTATCTTGAATCCCGCTGGGCCAGTTCTTCTGCTTTTCGGACAGCTCCCGGCATTCCTTCGGCAGCGGGGGTCAGGATGATTTCCGCGCCGAACGCTTTGAGCAGCCTGCGCCGTTCGATGCTCATCGTTTCCGGCATGGTCACCTGCAGCTGATAGCCGCGAGAGGCACACACGTAGGCCAGTCCGATTCCGGTGTTTCCACTGGTCGGTTCCAGGATGATGGTATCCGGGCCGATCTTTCCGTCCCGTTCCGCCTGATCGATCATGGCGCGTGCGATGCGATCCTTCACGCTCCACAGCGGATTCATGTTTTCAAGTTTGGCAACAACCTGAGCGCCCGCACCCTCGACGATTCGATGCAATCGGACCAGCGGTGTCCCGCCGACGCACTGCGAGATGTCATCATGAATCTGCTGAGCTTCTTTTACGGCCATTCCATCAACCTTTGAGAGTGATCCCGTCATGCAGTTCGAATGCCGACTCGCCCCGTAATCCTTCGGTGAATCCGGGGAGATTCAACGGACGGGTCACGTCAGCATGCGGACAAATAGATAAGGGAGGCACAGATCGCCTCCGGAGGTCCGGTCAGTCGAGATGTATTGTGCTGGTGGTCTCTCAGTATTTGTTCAAACTGAGTGTCGGCGGGAGTCTAGCAAATCTGAGGAAGCGATCCAAGGAATTCCAAAGAATTTGTCTTTTCTGGTTCAGCAGGCCTTGTGCGGCGCACCTGCAAGAATCTCGACACCTGAGAGAGTCGACCGCAAGATACGGCGGGTCGAGACCGCAGTCTCCTTTGAAATCCGCCGGGGCCATGGTCGACTCTCCCAGTCGAACCCGGCGTGTCGAGGGTCTGCCGATTTTTGATAGGATCGGTCCTTGAAGGGCATCGTACGGATCCGTCGTGCGTGGTGGAGCCTGACCAGCCGTCGAAAAACTCAGGCAACGCGAAACCGGAAGCTCAGATCCGGTCAGGGACGTGCAATCACCGTTGAAGTCCCCGGGGGAAGCGGCTGAGTCACGTGATCGTGATGTTCGATGGACAGTTACGGAACTGCTGCATCGTTTGATTTCCGCATCTGATCCACTTCGTCGAGCTTGAAGCGGACTGCGACAACGGAATTTTTCTCGTCTTGTTTCAATTGCACGTATGTCGTCGCAACGAAGGTTCCATCAGGCAGGACATCGAGTCCCGGATAACCCGTGTCGAACTTGCGCCCGAGATGATGGAGCAACTTGATTCGATACTCGCCTTCGCGTCCGTCAATGACGTCTTCGTACGCTCCGACCCACGCGACGAAGTGCCCTTTCGTCGGACCGTCCGCCCGATCCCGAAAGACGACGACCATCCGCCCATCGGGAGCATATCGCATCAGGTGGCGGTCTCCTGTCAGCGATGCGGTCAGCTCCTTCGGGTTCGACCACGTTTGACCTTCGTCATCGCTGGTGATGAACAGTGAGTTGAACTTTCGGGTGTTCTCGCGAATGCACATCAGCAGTTGCCTGCCGTCGGGGGAACGAATGACCGCCGGCTCACAGGGGTAGGCCCCGGGAACTTCGCAGACAATTCGTGAATCGCCCCAGGTGAGCCCGCCATCGGTCGAGGCACTCTGCCAGACCGCTTTTTCTGATTGGTCCTGATGTTCATCGACGGGATCATCGCTGTTCCCCCGGTGATACCACATCAGCCATTTCGTCCCCCCTTCGACCGCTCCAATGCTGATCGGGGCGACAATGGTCTTGAGGCCGTTCTGTTTCATCTCTGAAAATGTCTGGCCGTCATCGAGGGAGACTGCCTGATACATCGCTCCGTTCCCGGCGAAGGCGAAGACGCGCGCCACGCCATCAGGTCCGACGATGCGGTGGAGAGTCGGGCAGTTCCTGACTTTCGACCAGCTCTTGGGAACGGGGAGCAGTTCACTCCAGGTCAATCCCCCATCGTCGCTGCGTTTCAGCGGGCCGCAGACTCCGCCGTGCCCATAGGTCCAGGCGGCGAGGATTGTTTTTCCGTCCGGCATCAGAAGCGTGTGCGGGTGTCCTTGATAAATCTTTTCAGTCCCGCGAGCGACGATGCTCTGTTGACTGGTGTCGCTGGAAAGGTCGATTGTTTCGAGTGGCTGTTTCTTGGAAAGCTGAGGGGTGAAAGAGGGCGAATCTGGGGTGTCGGCGAGAATGGGAAGGGCGGCCAGGAGCATTATGCTCAGCGTGCCGGCAACGCTGAAGAGTTTCACCATGGCAGATGGTCCTGATCCATTCTTGACTAACAAAAACAGTCGAGGCGGGCCCTGCGTCTCTTCGCGTGAGCCGTTGGTGGAGGAGTCATTCAATCGAACGGATACTTCTCCACGTACTTCACTGTAGCAGGATCATCGGCCCGCAGCTTGTTCAGGTACGTTCTGGCTTTGGAACGATAGTCGACCGGTTTGCCATCGGAATTGATCGTCGTTCCCTCGGGAGCGTCCTTCTCCGCCACGATGAGATAACGCACGATGCACTGCCGGGGATGCCGGTCAGCGAACGGTTCCTGTCCGTAGCTGGCTGCGAGGGTGTCCATCACTTCCCAGTCCTGCCAACGGGCCAGGTCCAGAATCACCAGTCCTGAAAGCTGCGGGCGATGCAGGATTTTGCGAAGTGCGACTCGCAGTTTGTCTGCATCCACTTTCTCCTGCCCATAGGTCCACATGAATTCCAGCGCCTTCAGCAGCGAGTAGATTTCATGTTCCGGAGTCTTTTCATCATCCAGCTTCAGTCTCGTTAAGTCTGCCAGTCCGTCATTTCCTGTGAGGAGCAGGTACCCGCCCATCATCCCGTCGATCCCCATGCGTGAATCTTCCGGTTGTTCGCTGATGACCTCTTTCATGTACTTCGCATCCTCCGGCGTTCCGCACAGACCCAGCATCAGCCCGAACAGCCCTTTGCGGGTGGGGATTGTCAGAGGATTTTTCAGGCACTCGATGATCTTCTCGCGCGGGAGCAGATCGGTAATCAGCTTCAGATCTTCGTAGGGAATGCCAGCGAACTCGCTGTAGGCATCCATCGCGATGTCGGGATCTTCGTGCTCGAGATGACGAAGGTAAAACGGGAGCCGCTCTCGGACGGGAAGGTCGCGGGCGGGAGCTGTGATCAGGTATGTCCAGCATTCACGGCTGACGGGAGAGGGGAGTCCCCAGGCGATTTTCTCTTCATCGAGCGTGGCGAAAATCAGGCCTTCGTCGCCGGGGGTGCCGAAGTTGTAGCGATTGACGGTGAACTTGCTGCCGGGGGGATGCTCTGCCGCGGCGGCCCCCGCTGATTCGATGACCTTGTAAGTCGTGGTCCCCTCAGCGAAGTCGTTCGGGTCCGGTTTGACTGCGGATTCCCAGCGAACGAGCACTGCGACATGTGAGGTGCTGAGCTGTTCACTCAGTGTCGTTGTGGGAGCATCACAAAAGGGGCACGCACTGATCTTCAGGCTGGGAAGCAGCAGAAAGCTGGCCAGTGTCGCTGTCAAGACGAGGCTGGTGAACGCGATGCGCAATCCATTGCTCATGGTCGATGCTCCAGAGACATCCTTGTCTCGCACTCTCGATGGGATTTGTTCAGAGCACACCGCGTCAGCAAGTGCGTTCTGTTAGAACGTTGGGGAAATGCACTCGCTCACGCTTCGTGCTCTGACAGACAATTCACTGACTATTTCAACGAGTGAAACGACATGGCTAATCAAAGAAATAGCGTTCCGCGGCTTTCACTGTCTTTGGGTCTTTTTCACGCAGGAGTTCGAGGTTCGCACGGGCGGCTTTGACATGTGCCGGGACTTCCGCGTCAGCTGCCACCGGGGCGTCCTTCTCAGCAATCAGCATGAACCGCACAATGGCCCGCTTCACCGACGGAACCTGATAATCCTTGTTGTCGTACAGCGACATCAGTTCCGGCATGGTGGCCCAGTCCTGCCAGCGGGCCAGGTCGACGATCACCAGGTCGGCCAGATTCGGACGACGCAGCAGCAGCCGCATCGAGTGCCTCAGGTCTTCTGCGGGGATTCGTCCTTTGCCGTAGGTCCACATGAACCGCAGAGCCTGCATGGCAGCGAATGTTTCGCTGAAGTGAGCCTTGGTGTTGGACAGCTTGGTTTCGTCGAGAACCTGCAGACCCTCCTTGCCAGTCAGCAGCAGGTAACCTCCCATCACCCCGTCGATCCCCAGTCGGAAATCTTCCGGCTCTTCGATCACTTTCGCTTTGAGGAATTCCGCATCTTCCGCCTTGCCGGACAGACCGAGCATCAGTCCATACAGACCGATCCGGGTGGGAGTGATTTCCGGGTCCGAAAGCCACTTTCGCAGCTTCTCCCGGGGCATCTCATCCGCCAGTGGAACAATGTCATCGTAAGGGGCGTTGGCGAATTCCCCATAAGCGTCGGTGGCAACTGTTGGATCCGGATACTCCAGAAACTTCATGAAGTATGCGAGCCGGTCGCGGGTGGGAGATTCTTTGCTGGGAGCCTGCACGATGTATTGGAAGCTCGCTTCGGTGACTTCGAGCGGGCTGTTCCATTCGGTCTGGTTCTCAACGACGGTTCCCAGGAGGAGGAAGAGTTCTCCCGCCTTGCCGGAGCGATACCGGTCGACGGTAATCTTCTCACCCTTCTTCAGTTTCTTGGAATCGCCCCGGACGATCTGCACGATTTCGTAATCGGTGGTGCCGGTGAACCCTTCATCACGATTGGCTTCTTTCCCGCCGATCCATTGCACGAGCACGGCCGATTGGGCTGCTGCCAGCTGTTCACCCAGCGTCAACGACGGTGCGCTGCAGAATGGGCAACTGGAGGCGACCTGGCTGAACAGGCTCGCGACCACGAGTGCTGCTATGCCCAGGCAGGAAAGGAACAGAGAGCGCATCACAGGCTCCTTGGGGATTTCATTGATCGATGACACGGGCACCTTCGAGGCGATACAGCCACCACAGTCCTTCTTCCGAACCTTCGATATCCGGTTCGATCAAGAGAGTGGCTTCCACATCAAAGGGACGACCTGCAATATAGCTGGTCGTCTTCCCTGGCTGCATCGTCACGGCCAATTTGTCATAAACTTTCGGATCGCGGCCGAAGCAGCAGATGCCATTATCACGGACGAACATGAAGCTGGAAATCCCTTCCTGACGCCCGGACGGAAACATCCAGCCGCGAAGAATGATCTTCTGCCCGTTCAGGTTCTTCAGCCAGTCCGGAAGGTGGTCCATCACATCCGGCGGGACAGGCTCCATGTTGCAGACTTTGAGCAGGTCGAGATCATCAAAGGTGACCCGCAGCGACTGGCTCGCCCCTTCCTTGACGAATTCTTTATTGGGAATCAGCAGCTTGATCTCAAGGGGCTTGCTCCCTGCTTTGGCCTCAGCAGGCATGGAAGCGGATGTGTCGCCCGACGGAGTTGCTGTGGCAACCTGACCCTCTTCCGGGGATGCTTGTGTCGGCGCGCCTTCGGAAGCAGGCATCGCCTCGCCCGAAGCTGCAGGAGTCGCAGAGGACTCTTGAGCCAGGTCCGCTTTTTCACCCGAGGCTGCTGGCTCGACCGTTGGACTTTCGGAAGAAGGGGACGCAGTCGCCGGCTCGGACGGCTGTTCGACCTGCTCGGCCGACAGCGGGCGATACTCTTCGCCCGGACCTCCGCATCCCAGCGCAAAGCTCACCGCACCGAGACAAAGCAGACGGGGCAGAGTGTGGAACATGGAAGGACCTCCGTGGTGGGCAATGTTTCGTCAACTGACGTCAGGGCGGGCACGCGGAATGTGCCGGGAGGCCCTGAACTGCGGTCAGTCGTCGGATGGACTCGGATTCAACCCGATGACAATGGTGTTGTCGCTGGGCTGAAACCATACCGTAGATGCTGATTCCCCGACACTCCAGGTTGTCGGGTCTGACACTGACGCCCTGTCAGAAATCGCTGACGCGCGTCGTGAATTTGTCAGCGTCAATAATGTAAATCGGCTCGAGTTCGCCGTTGGGATCAAATTTCGGATTGATCCGGAACGTCCCAGCAACCGCCACTTTGCCGGCGTGGTAGTTAATCGTCTTGTCACCGTTCATCACAACTCCAAGCCGATCCCAGAGTTCCGGATTCGCACCGAAGCAGCAACTGGCGTTGTCTTTCACGAACAGGAATGAGTGCAGGTCGGTCGTCTGCTTGGTCTGGTAGATATATCCCTTGAGGAAGACTTTCTTTCCGTCGAAAGCGGCAACTTCGGGCGGCGGAGAAATCTTGCCGTCTTCCATCCGCATTCTCTTGTCGGAAATGTCTCGGACAAAGCTGATCCGCTCGTAACCTTTGGGAACTTCCGTCTGGTACGTGTAGACCTGGAATCCGATCCCCCCAGCCAGAAACACGAACGAGAGAAACAGCCCAGCCAGGGCGACTCCGGTCCCCCCGTAAGCACCGGCCGACCGGCGGATGATCCACAATCCGAGTCCGCTCAGCAAAAATGCGAGCACGCTCAGGGGCAGGGCCATCCAGATGAACAAACCTGCGGACGAGACGACCGCCAGGACCAGTCCGACCACCGCCAGAACTGGAACCGGATGATAATCGAACTCGTTCAGATCATCGAAACGCCGGGGAGTCTCGCTGCTGGTTGTCTGTTCCGGAAATGCTTCCGCAGTCGGGAGATTGGCGTCAATTGCGTCGTTTTTCTCGAATGTCTGTACAGCCACTCGACCACTCCACACTCAGAAATCGGAATTCATGAAAGATCGACAAGGAAAAAGGCCTCGTCGATTATATGTTCAACCTGATGGAAATACTCAAGTTTCTGACATGAAAAGTCACCGAAATCCCTGATTTGCACCGTTGCCACGGGATTTGACCGGAATCGGACAATTTCGCAATCCGGGAGAAAAATCAGGTCGGGTCCCGTTTTCAGGGGTTAGATCTCGAGAGCCATCGCGTCATCACACCCGTCATCATTCGCATTTCGAAACTCGAGGAATCCATGAAACGTGCATTCTGTGCGGCCGGTCTTCTGGCCTGCGGGGTCGCAACCATGACCTTTGCAGAGGATCAACTTCCTTTGGAAAACCTGTTTTCCCTGCTGGACAAAAACGGGGACGGCAAAGTCGTGACCGACGAAATCCCGGAAGGCCAGTATCCGTTTTTTGAACGGGTGCTCCGGCTGGGGGACAAAGATCAGGACGGCGGAATCACGATTGAGGAGCTGAGAGTTGCGTTGAAGGAGGGGCCTCCGGGCGGGGCGCCCCAACGCATGGAAGGCCCCGGACCGGGCGGGGATCGCAGTGCCCCAGCGGAATCGCTCTTCCAACGACTCGATCAGAACGGCGACGGGAAGCTGAGCCGCGATGAATTGCCGGAAGGAGTCCGGGAGCGTTTCTCTCCGCTGTTTGAAAAGCTCGGGACCGACTCCATCACCCTCGACCAGTTTCGCAGCCTCGCCCCACGCGAAGGCCGTCCGCTCGGAGAGGCGGGGCGACCGCCTGGGGACAGAGAAGGCTTTGGCAGGCCGGGCGAACCCCCCCGGGACGGCGCGGGAAGACCTCCGATGGGTCCGCGACCGCCGGCACTCCTGAAACTTCTCGATGAAGATGGAAACGGCAAGCTGAGCGAAGCGGAGTTTGCCAAGGCGCCCCAGCGATTCAAGGAGCTGGATAAGAACGGAGACGGTGAACTGGACATCATCGAAATCCTGGGGCTTCCTCCCGACATCGGCCCCGGTGGACCTCCCCGGATGCCAGAAGGAGGGAGGGGACGAGGGCCCGAAGGGGAACGGGGTGAACGAGGTCCGGGAGATCGAACTCCGCCCCGTGCAAACCCCGAAGCAGGGCAGCTCTTCAAACGACTGGATTCCAACGGAGACGGGTATATCTCCAAGGAAGAGGCTCCTGAACGGATCCGGGAAAACTTCGACCGGCTCGACGCCACGTTTGATGGGAAGCTGAGCCCCGAAGAACTTCGCAGCGGCCTGGAACAACTCCGCAACGTGGTTCCGTCGAAATAGAACCTGGATTCATGGCTGGGGAGTGAACCACGGAAGACACGGAATGCACGGAAGGGATTTCAAGAGAAGTAGAACCGCGAATCAAACGAATACAGCGAATGAATGATTGAGAGAGTTCCTCAGTTCGAGGTTCTGCCACCCTCCTTGATGTGGACGTTCTTCGGAATCCATTCGCTTCATTCGCGTGATTCGCGGTTAAAATTTTCCAGGTGTTTCCTTCCGTGCATTCCGTGTCTTCTGTGGTTCCAAAATTTTTTTTCAGACCAGTGCGCTGATGTCGTCCACCCGGATCTCTTCCCGGCTGGCGAATGGTTCGGCGTAGCTGCGTTCGATGGACCACCCCCAAAAGCGGGCTCGGTCGCGGATGTCGTCCATCACTGTGGGATGCGCGGTGCTCCGGCCGGTCAGCATCTGGCTTTCGTAGCAGGCCACCGCCTGCATCTTCTGGTCGATGAACTCGGAGATGTCCATCACGAAAGCGGGCTTGGGGTGAATCCGAAGATGAATGCTCCAGTAATAAAAAATCTTCGGCGGATAGTACGGTTCGCCTGCCATGTCGGTGCGTGAGAGTTTCGACCAGAATCTGGCGGCATCGACCATGGCGCTAGCCGAGACGTGATCGGGATGAGAGTCTTCCCAGTAGGGGGCCAGGATGATTCTGGGGCGAGTCAGTCGAAAAACTTCCGCCAGCGCTCGACGTCCCTCCAGCGTGTGTTCGAGTCGACGATTCGGCAGATTCAGCTGATGTCGCCAGTGCAGCCCCAGCAGTTTTGTGGCCCGTTCGGTTTCCTTTTTTCGAAGTTCGACAGTGCCGTGCGGGGTCGGTTCGCCGTTGGTCAATTCGACCACTCCGACCTGTTTTCCTTGGGAAATGCACTTGAGAATCGTTCCGCCGACGCTGATTTCAGCATCATCGGGGTGAGGGGCGACGACAAGCAGATCCAGCGGCTGGCTCAATGGAGACATGAAGATTGGTCTTTACTGAGTGAGAGTTCGCGCGATATGCAGCCATTCCTGCGACGTGTTGTCGTGGAGGGCTGAATGTTCACGGTATCGTCTCCCGGGTGGAGTCGACAAATGTACTCCCGCTGATTTGGCGATCTTCGTCCTGTCCAGCGGGGCCGATTGTCCGGAAAGTGGTTTGAAAGGGTGCCCATGCGGCTGGAACGAATTCTTGCCTGCCTGCTGTTGCTGACCAGCCTGGGCTGTCAAACGATGTGGGGTGTCAGTCAGGCTTCCCACGGCCGTGAAGATCCTGCCATCGACGATCCCTGGATCGAGAGTGCAGGGAACATTGCCCGGAACGAGCACCCGCCTGAAAAGGTGTACGACCCGCTGGGACTGAGAAACGTGCTGACATCGGAGAAGGCCCGGCAGATTGAACGAAACGTCGGTGTTGGAGACTGACATCCCTCTTCGATGATCGGCAACACGCTTGCGAGTTGCAGACAGTGCTTCGATCTTTCATCTGCAGCGATCTGCAGCAAATCAGTTTCGACACAGGCTTGGAGTGTGCGGATGAGTCGGCTGACATTCTTTCAATGCGAAGTGTGATGAATCTGGAGTGACAGAGCGGAATTCCTTGGATGATTCAAGAGCGTGGATGCGGTTCTGAGGCAACTCAAATCGGTCGGTCTGAATCGGTGAGCTGAAGATCCGAATTCTCAATGCGGAATTCAGTCGGAATGGGATGGTCAGGAAGCATGTCGGGCGATATGCTGCCACAGACCCATAACGGAATTAAGTCATTTCGCCGGACTTCAGTTTGAGATCGGGTTCGGGACTGCATCATGAGGGCGGTCCGGGTCCTTCGATCCAGACGCAGGCGAAACGCAATGCTCGCAAATCATGTCCCTTTCAGGAGTCTGTTCATCGTGCACGATGCTCCCCATTTGCTTTCTGGCCAGGTTTGCAGACTGATCGTGACCGTGCGTTCCCTGCAGTAGCGGGGAGGCCCTCGGGAGCAGGCGATCAGTTCGGATGATCCGCTGGCTCCGAGCGGTGTTCTTTCTCTGATGGTGAGATTGGTTTCTGCAACTGAACTCATCTGGTCATGACCAGCTTCATTGGCAGGAGTTGCTGTGAATCCGTTGATTCAAAATTTCTTTCATTCCATTCTTCGTGCCGGTGCACCGCTGAGCGAGTCACCCGAACAGACATCCCCGCAAGTGGCTCAGAGTCCCGAGACTGCCTCTCTTCGTTCATCACGCAAATCGACATCGATCAGCCTGGAACGGCGGATCTCCATCAATCAGGTCACCACGCTCCCCTGGTGTCTGAGTCAGGATCTGACCGACTACCAGCAGTCCGGGTTCGCTGCGATCGGCCTGAGCTGGCGGAAGATGAATGAATACGGCCTGCGACGATCAATGCGGCGGGTTCTGGAATCAGGTCTCCCGGTCTCGAGCCTGGGCTGCGTTGGCGGGTTCACTGGTGAGAATGGGTATACTGCAAAAGATGCGAGATCAGACGCTCGCCGAATGATCCGCGTGGCCGGGCAGCTGCGGGCCGGAACGGTTACCGTGATCAGCGGGCCTCAGGGAGGTCACATCCGGTCCCACGCCAATCGACTGGTGGTGGAATCGCTCAAAGAGCTGGTGCCGCTGGCAGCACTTTACGGGGTGCAGCTGGCGTTACAGCCGATGCATCCCATGTTCAACCGCAACTGGACATTCCTGCACACACTGGACGAGACACTGACGATTCTGGATCGGGTGAACGATTCCCGTTTGAAGATCAGTTTCGGAACGTATCACCTCTGGCAGGAAAGCCAGTTGCTGGACCGCGTCGCGGAGCTGGCTCCCCGGATCGGGCTGGTCCGACTTGCGGACTGGGGCGATACCCCGCGTCATGATCACGACCGGCTGCTCCCGGGGACAGGACGATTGCCGCTGGCTCAGGTGATTCGAGTCCTTGAAGATCAGAACTATACCGGCTGGTATGAACTGGATGTGTGGTCGAGAGACTTGTGGAAACAGGACCGTCGCGATTTAATGCGAGCATGTGTTCAGGCACGCGACAATCTGTCTTCGTCGCTGTTCCCTGTCTGAGAGGAATGCGGGCATTGCCGGCAGTTCCTGAAGGCGGGGTATTCGCACGGCGGTTGTCGAAACTCAGGATCGCATTCATGACGTGCGGCCACTTGGGCTGCGCCGTGGATTCACCTTCTTTGAGTGAGTCAGTCACACCTGCAGCAGCTTTCATGCTTCCCACATTCCTGTCCTCCCACCGAAGTCGTTCCCATGGCACACGAATGGTACTCTGTTGATGAACTCGCGCGGCAGCTGGGTCGCGATCGTCGTGAGATCGAGCGACTGGCCAGTCGAGGACGCATCCCTGCACACAAACGGGGGAATGAATGGCAGTTTCACGCTGCTGAAGTAACGCATTGGCTCGAACAGGAAATGCGTGACTACTCAGACTCCCAGCTGGCCGCGATTGAAAATGCCCAGGCCAGCCCCAGCGTCCAGAAAGAAATCCCTGTCAGCAGTCTGCTGAGACCGGAACTGATTCAGGTTCCGATGGAAGGACGGACCAAACGTTCGGTTCTCGAAGCCCTGGTCGAAACCGCCGGCCGAACCTGGCAGATCTGGGAACCAGCCACCATCCTGAAGGCGGTTCAGGAACGTGAAGCACTTCGATCGACTGCCTTCGACAACGGCGTTGCTCTGCCTCACCCTCGAAATCCGCTGCCCGATGCGATCGGCGAATCACTCATTGCGTTTGGACGGACGTTGAACTCCATCCCGTTCGGGGCGCCGAACAACACCGGGTCCGACTGCTTCTTCCTGATTCTCTGCAAGGATGCACACACTCACCTGCAGGTGCTCGCCCGGCTTTCTCGCATGATTCAACTGCCGGACTTCCTTCCGATGCTTCGCGACGCCGATTCTTCGGAAACCACCTATGAAGTCATTCTGTCAGCCGAACGGCATTTCAGCTGACACGGAGCAGTCTGCTCCTGCCCGGCCACCCATCCTGGAGTTTGATCACTCCGGATGTTCGTCGGCGAACACGATGAAGACTTTCAAAAACGATTTTGCCAACAGTCTGATACCAGTCGCTATCGCTTCAGGGGGATCCAAGTCATGATCGAGTTACGCTGCGTCCGTACCGCGTTGTTCCTGTGCCTGAGCTGGGGGTCGTTGATCCCGCTGAGTGCTTCGTTTGCTCAGGACAGCACCAACTATCCCGTGCTGGGCGAGGTTGTTTCACTCGACCCTGAGTTTGATGAACTGATTGCTCCGGGAACTCCCCTGCAGGTGGTCACCTCCGGGTTCATCTGGAGCGAAGGGCCGGTCTGGATTCGTGAAGCAGATGGCCCCGGCTACCTGCTGTTCTCCGACATTCCCCGCAACTCCATCATGAAGTGGGTGGAAGGGCAGGGGGCGTCGGTGTTCATGAAGCCTTCCGGGTATACCGGCGTTGCGGACTACGGAAATGAGCCGGGATCCAACGGACTGCTGCAGGATCTGCAGGGGCGACTTGTCTGCTGCGAACATGGGGACCGCCGCCTTTCCGTACTTACTGTCGGCGGTGGGAAGCGGACGCTGGTCGACAACTATCAGGGACGTCGGCTCAACAGCCCCAACGATGCCGTCCTGAAATCGAGCGGCGACATCTATTTCACCGATCCTCCTTACGGTCTTCCTGAACAGCTGAAAGATCCCCGGGCCGAACTGGATTTCTGCGGCGTTTACAAAGTCACCCCGGAAGGAGCACTGACGCTGCTCACCAAAGAGATGACCCGCCCCAACGGCATTGCGTTTTCGCCGGACGAAAAGATTCTGTATGTGGCTCAGTCCGATCCGGAAGCCGCATTGTGGATGGCGTTTCCCGTGAATGAAGACGGGACGATTGGGGCCGGAACGGTGTTCGCGGAAGCCAACGAAGCTGTCAAAGCTGGTATTCCTGGTCTGCCTGACGGTCTGGCTGTCGACCACAAGGGAAACGTCTTTGCCAGTGCTCCAGGTGGGATCTGGGTCTTCAACAGCAGCGGTAAACTGCTGGGGAAAATCAACACCGGCGAAGCGACCGGGAACTGCACGTTCGGCGGGGCCGACGGCTCGATTCTTTACATCGTCGCCGACACCTATATCTGCCGGATTCAGACCAAGACCCGGTAAGCCACGTGATGGATATCTGAAATCCGAAGGACGAAATTCGAAATCCGAAACAGAATTCAGCGTCAGTCCCGAATCAAGTTTGTGTTTGGGAATTGAGGCTTGAAAACTGTTTCGGATTGGATTTCCAGGCTGACATCCTCTCTGCCTGTCAGCGACCGATTTCCCGCGTCGCCTGTTGACGATTGCCCGTTTCTCCCGTACTTTCAAAAAGAGAAGTGCGGTGGGCAGGAGTCTGGAGATGCACGATCGACTCAACTCACGATCAGTTCCGGTGATCGCAGCGACCGGGCTGCGTACATTCTGGAATCGCAACAGCGACATCTTCGAAGCGTTGCTGTGGACCTTCGGGTTTCTGTTCGCTCAGGGATGTGTGCTCCTGGTGTTGCTGGCGGTCCTGCTGGTGACTTCTTACGGACTGAAACTCCCTCCGCAAGATGATCTGTTGTCCTGGGTGCTGGAGTCGAACCTCGATCGCTCCTTTCTGCTGGTGGGAGTCCCGGTGCTGGGGGCACTGTTTCTGATCATTCCAGCGATCCGCCTGCGTGAAGGACGTGAATTTCGTCAGCGAATCGGCTGGCGGCTTCCCACCAGTGAAGAGACCGTCTATTCGCTGGCGATGGTGGTTCCGGTCGCGCTGATCGGAAACGTGATCTACGATGTTCTGAATTCGTGGTGGTGCGGAGAACGGGTCATCTGGCCGTTCGCGGTCGCGCTGCGGGAGAGTTCACTCGATCACCTATACAACACGTTTCAGGGAGTTCCTTATCCGGTGCTGGTCGTGGCACTGGCACTGGCGCCTGCGGTTGTGGAAGAGCTGGTGTTTCGGGGGATGCTGGGACGCAGACTCGTCGAACGTTTCGGCGCTCCCTGGGGGATCTGCATTGCCTCTGGCTTGTTTGCCGCGGTACATGGCTCGCCGCCGCATGCGATCGCGACCATTCCGATTGCGGTGCTGCTGCACGTTCTCTATCTGCAGACAGGGACAATCGCCATTCCCATCCTCGTGCACTTCGGAAACAACCTGCTGGCGGTTTCGCTGGTGCACTTCAAGTTGGGGCCGGAGACTCCGGTCTCAGCGATGTTCATGGGGTCGCTGTGCGGTTACCTGGGACTGATGCTGTTTCTGCTGCATCACCGCACGCGACAACACCGCTGGCAGCTGGGACCGATCACGATGAAGGCGAATTAACTGCGTTCCGATTCACGGTTTGCCTTCGGCTTATGTGATTGATGAAACGTGTTCGCAGTTTCACGCAGGAGCAGCAGCATCTCCGTCCATTGAATCTCCCGGGCAGCCGGCGCCAGATCGCTGTCTTCATCGTGGGAGCAGTCCCGGCAGAAGTCGACAAACGCCATCGGATCCCAGCTTCCTTGTTGGAGCCGTCGCAGCCAGTCCCGGGCCTGGGGGTTGGTGTTTCGCTTCAGGATGCGCGAAGCGTGTTCGGACAGCCTGGGGAAAACAGGGTGAGTTCCGACGTTTCGGAACCAGTACTTGGCGTTGCTGTAGTCCGGTTCGCGTCGATGCAGGATGGCATGCCAGTAATCGCCGTGACGGGGCCGGCCTTTCCCTTCGATGCTCTGGGCGAGTTCATGACAGCGATCCATATCCCCCAGTACATGTGCCAGTCCAGCTTGATACGCGATCGCTTCTGTTGTGGAACCCGATTGATTCAGAACCTGTTCAACATCCTCCGGGATGGGCTGAGACTCAGGGACCAGCGGCGGGAAGCGTGGCGAAGACAGGTTCGTCTCCACTGCATTGAGGATCATGACCTGTCGGTCTGAACAGCCGGAGATGAGGTCTGTCAGGCAATGTGTTCCTGAGTTCGTCTGCAGCGACTCCCTGCGTACAAAGAAAATTCCTTCGGGGCAAATTCTGGCGACGAGTCGGGCAGCCTCCTCGCCGGTCTCGTTCCACAGAATCCGGCCGAGCTTTCCGACCGGAACGATGCACAGGTTGACTTCGGGATTGGCAAAGGCGCTGCGAATTGCCTCTTCCACCATCGGGACGCATGATGAAAACTCAGGCGGCCCTAACGGGATCACAGGTGATTCAACCGCGAAAGCAATCGCTGGGACGCTCTCCTGGAAATTTTGAACCGGAATAAAATTCCCAGAGAGGGCAGTCATGAGCGTTGAAAGTCCCCAAGTGAGGTTGCTGAGCGTCGACCGGCATCAGGCCATGGGGCAGACGGCATCTTCCAGAGCTTTGAGCAGCTGGTTGACGATGAATGGCTTGTAGAGCACCGTCTTCAACCCCATCTGACGGGCACGCACAAGGGTGTGTTCCCCGTCGTATCCGAATCCGGTCATCAGAATCACCGGCAGGTGTTCATGGGTCTCGCGAAGCCGACGGTAGAGCTCGGAGCCACCCATGTCGGGCGGCTTGATATCGCAGATGACCGCGTCATAGTGGAACGTCCGCACCATCCGGAGCGCCTGCTCGCCATCCCGGGCGGTCTCCACAATCACGTCGAAGCGTTCGAGAATTTCGTGAGCACTGTGGCGGATGTCCCGTTCCTTATCCACGACCAGAACCCGCTTGGCGCAGATGCGTGGATGGGTCTGCTTGCGAACAATCGCGGAACCCGATTCGGAGTAGATCGAGGACCCGACCTGACGAATCAGTTCGCGAATGTCCTGCGTGTGCTGCAGGACCCGTTTGAGTCGCTCACGGACCTGTGGATCGCTTTCGGCAAATTTCTCGTACAGCCAGGAAGAGTCGTTCAGAATGTCGTCGACTGGATCGGCGACTTCGCACAGCATTCGTTTCGTGCTCTCTTCCACCGTGGTCGCTTTTTCGGCCATCAGCAGGTCGAGAGTGTTGAGTGCGACACCGACCTCGCGACAGAAGAGTTCCAGAAACTGCAGGTCGGTCTGTGAGAATGCTCCCGGCTTGAAGCTCTCGACGTTGAAAGTCCCCTGGACCTGGTCGTGCCGGATCAAGGGGACTGTCAACGAACTGCGAGCCCCGGTGGCTCCGACGAGATACAGGGGGTCTGTCGCGGTGTCTTCACACAGATAGCTTCGTCCGGTCGCTGCGACGAAACCGGTGACTCCATTGCCTTCAGCACTGATTTTGAGTTCCCTCTGCGCGGCAGTCGGGTCCATTCCCAAGGCGAGCAGCGGTCGCAAAGTGTTGGTCGCCTGATCGACCACCCGGACTTCAACGGTCTCAAATTCGAGCAGTTCCTGGGTGTAGTAGCGGAGTTTGGATTTGAGGAGTTCAATCCGGTCGTGAGTGGAGAGATCCAGAACTTCTTCGGGTTGAAGGTCTCCCAGGTCGAGACCAGCCTTGTAGATCGCGTTGAGCTTTTGCTGCTGCAGAATCTCTTCGGAATTGTCGCGCAGGGTGACGAGGAGAAGTTGTTCGCCGTTGTTGACACGGCTGCAGACGGGGCTGACAGAGACGTCGAAGAACGTTTTCTCATTGACGCGGACGCGGGTTTTCACCTGTTTTCCGGTCGCCAGAACTGTATTCACCGGACAGAAGTTCTGTCCGACGATTTCCGCTCCCTGCCAGACATCGAACAAACGGCTTCGACCCGAAACATCGGAAAGCCCCAGCACGCTTTGGGCCATTGCGTTGGCCCAGAGAATTTCTTCGCGTTCGTTCAGCAGGGCGACAGCTTCCGGAAAACTGTCCAGCAGACCGGCCGCTTCGATCATCAGTCCTGCGCCGGCATTGTCGTTGCCGACCAGACACATCCCAGGCGGGGAGGTCTGCTTGAGTCTCTCAAGGGCATCTCCCAGAGAATCTGCCGAAGTCACTTTGCAGTGACCCTTGAGACCATCAATCACGGGTGAAAGTGATGATGGTTTGACTCCAAAGACCAGGACTTCAACTTGATCCGGCACGTCTCCTCCATCCTGCCTCGAACTCGTGGCCCTGCGGGGGCAAAACCTCTATGAACTCGAGGCCGTTCATCAGGTTCTCACAGCTGCGTCTCAACTGTGAAGCGGGCAGATTTGTTACCGGTTCGTTAACAATTCATCTTATGGGGGCGAGTCACACCAGACAATGAAGATTTTCGGAGTTGCAGCTCTGCAATTGCGTTGTAACCCGCTGTCGACGACTCGTCTAGAGGCTGTCAAGACACATCAACAAGCACCGCTGCGTGTTGTCTCTCTCATTCTTCCTGAATGATCGTCATTTCACCGACTTTTCATGACCGGCAATGGTGCCCCCATTCGATCCGCTGCAGCAGGTGCGGTTTCATACGCCCGTCCGGCATGAACAGGGAAGGGGGGATCATTCCCACAGCGGCACTCTGAAGTAACCGGTGAACCGCGCCCCGGGTTACGTTGCGGATTCCACGGGAAGGGATCACGTGGCTGATTCCCTTGGCGACCAGCGGCCAGGCCACACTCTCCGCACACTGGCTGAGTTCTCGAAACTCCTTGGCGCGCTCCATGTCTGTCGCAAAATGTTCGTGATCCGGAAAGCGGCTGATCAGGAAATCTCCCCAGTGATCGAGCCGGCGAAGGAGCTTCCCGGTGCGTGTCGCTGCCGCGGGGGACTGTTCCCGGGCACCAAGTTCTTCAATGATCAATTCGAACTGATGTTGATGCTCGTCCCATGCGGATTTTGCATTGGTCAGCGCCGCCATGACGCGGATCAGCAGTCGACTGGCCAGAATCTCTTCCACCAGCTCGCCTGAAATCCCTTCGATCGCCCCTCGTAAGGAGAGGTGAACTTCTTTTGACCAGAGATATTCCAGGTACTTGACCTGTTTCCAGAAGGTTATCCGGCCGTTTTCCGTCTCTTCTTTGGGGGAATGGACGCTCACGTTTCCAACCCGTGAGACAAGAACGGCAATTTCCAGGTGATCGCGCAGGGTCATAGCCCGAGTGAACTTTCCGTATTCCTTGAGGAACTGCGTGTAAACCGACTCATCCACAGTCGTGCTGGAATCTTTGGCAAAAGGAGTGCCTGACGTGAGTTAGACCTTCCTGACGGGTTCCTGAAGTTTCTGTTGCTGTTCTCAACTTTCGCTGTAAGTTCCGTTGAGGACATTTGTTGCGAAAGGGTGCACGAGTTGAGGAATGCGTGGTTGTACCACCAATCCCCGAAGCTGTAACTGTCGGTTTTGGGCAACATGTTTCCTTTTAGAGACGTCTGCTGTGGCATCGCGACGAGGCGCTGCGGTCGCTGCGACTTTCAGGGGATCCGGAAGCCCTCCCTCGTCCGGGGAACTGCAGCGGACATTTGATCTCACCGCAACTCCTGTTACACTTGCGGTTTCGCGATCCGCTTGACTGGCCGATCTGGCTGGCTGAGCTTTTCCTGACCGGGTAGTTGACAGGCATATGCAGACACACAATTTTCTCGCGACTCTCCGTGACTCGTCGATCACCCAGGACGAGATCCGCTCGATGATGAACTCTGCCATGGGCCAGGGAGCCAGCGAGTTTCGCAAAGCGGTCGAACAGGTGAATCAGGAAGCTGAACAGAACCCCTCGCTGGCGGTGCGGGCCGGCATCGGTCTGTATCTGCTGGGACAGTCGGAAAAAGCCGAGAAGGCGCTGAGCGGTTGCAAGGAAGGGGTCGGTCGCTATTACCTGGCCCGTGCACTCTCTTCCCAGGGACGCTTTGAGCAGGCTGCCAAGGAATTCGAAGCCGCTGCCAAAGGGGGGTATCAGCCCACCGAATCGACTCTGCTGGCAGCCGGCTGTATCCGGAAGCTGGGACGGCTCGACGAAGCGGAAAAGATCATTCGCAGCACCGGTGGTGAAGGGGCCCGACTCGCGGAATACTCCTATCAGATGGGTTGCGTTCTCGCGGATCGTGGTGACAGCTTCGGAGCAATCGAGTACTTCGAACGTGCTGTCGACATGGACCCCAATCACCAGCGAGCCCTTTTCGCACTGGCCGTTCAGAACAGCCGTCACGGCGATGACGAAGAAGCCGTTCAGCTGTACGAACGCTGCCTCTCCCGACCGCCGTTCTACCTGGGGGCTCTGCTGAATCTCGGACTTCTCTACGAAGACCGTGAGAACTACGGCGCCGCTCAGTACTGCTTCGAACGGGTCCTGAAATACGATCCAACCAACGAACGTGCCCGGCTGTATCTGAAAGATATCGAAGCCACGGGCGACATGTACTACGACGAGGATTCGCTCAAGCAGCAGCAGCGTCTCGAGCAGCTGCTCAGCCGTCCGGTCACCGATTTCGAACTCTCTGTCCGCAGCCGGAACTGTCTGGCGACGATGGGAATCGAAACACTCGGCGACCTGACCCGGATCAGCGAGCAGGAACTTCTCTCCGGCAAGAACTTCGGAGAAACGTCGCTGACGGAAGTCCGCGACCTGATGCGGCAGCACAATCTGTCGCTCGGGCAGTTCCAGCACGAGAAAGCACGCGAGCCTTCCTTCGACTCCCGCGACCTGTCGCCGGAAGAACAGGTCAAGCTCATGCTGCCGGTCAGCGAACTCAACCTGTCGGTTCGTTCCCGCAAGTGTATGACCCGACTGGGCATCGCCACGATCGGCGAACTGGTCTCCCGTACTCCCGACGAACTGCTGGCCGCGAAGAACTTCGGTGTGACCTCACTGAACGAAATTCGCGACAAGCTGGGCGAAATGGGCATCAAGCTGCGAAACGACTGATCAGGTCGTTGCCAGAATTACTGGCTCTGGCCGCACCACCGAGTGCGGCCAGAGCGTTTTTGAATCGGTGTTCAGTGTTCCGCAGGCGGCGAAGCTGATTCGCCTGCACACGGTAGTGCAAACTGCTTGAAATCATTGAAATCGAGAGGGCGGGCCCCGTTTTCGGTTATTCCCGGACCGGATCTGCGGAGATCTCACTCGGGCATTCCATGACTTGAGCGTTGTCAGCAGACCTTTCATGAATCTTTTGATCAGCGACCCGAAACTTCGCGATATTGCAGAACGAGTCGACGCCGAAGAGCGGCTTTCGTTTGAAGACGGGATTTATCTCGATCGCCATGCAGACCTGTTGACCCTGGGCAGCCTCGCCCATCAGGTGCGTCAACGCCGGCACGGGAACATTGCCTACTACAACACGAACGTTCATCTGAACCCCACGAACGTCTGTGTTTACCGCTGCACCTTCTGTGCGTTTCGTTCTGACCTGCGGGCAGAGAAAAGCTACGTCTTCACGGACGAAATGATCCGCGAGCGGGTGCTGGAAGCCAAGTCCCGGGGAGCCACCGAAATTCATGTCGTCGGCGGCTTGCACCACCTGAAGAAGTTCGACTGGTACGTGAATGTCGTCCGGGTCATTCATGAAACATGGCCGGAAATCCACATCAAGGCCTGGACCGGAGTGGAGATCAGCTGGTTCGCCCATCTGACGAAGAAGCCCTACAGCTGGATTCTCCAGCAGATGATGGATGTCGGTTTGGGGAGTCTTCCCGGCGGAGGGGCCGAGATCTTTGATCCCGTCGTCCGGGCGCAGATCTGCGAACACAAAGCCGATTCACAAAGCTGGCTGGACATTCACCGTGCCGCTCACGAACTGGGCCTGCGGTCCAATGCTACCATGCTGTATGGACACGTGGAGGCAGCGGAACAGCGGATCGATCACCTGTTGAAGCTGCGAGACCTGCAGGACGACACAGGCGGGTTCCAGACGTTCATTCCGCTCTCATTCCATCCCGACCATACCGGCATGTCGCATATCCCCAAGCCAACCGCTCAGATGGATCTGCGGATGATGGCATTGTCGCGATTGATGCTCGATAACTTCGACCACATCAAAGCGTACTGGATTATGCTGGGCGAGCAGACAGCACAAGTCGCGTTGAACTTCGGTGCCGACGATCTGGACGGGACCGTGGTGCACGAATTGATTTACCACGATGCCGGTGCGAAGACTCCCGAAGGTCTGACCGTGGCCGAGTTGCACAGGCTGATTCGTGAAGCGGGATGTGAACCTGTTGAACGGGATACTCTCTACCGTCGCGTGCTGCGATCGGGGGCTGAGTGGCGGATCGGTGAGCCGGTCCTCGTCTCCTGAGTTTTCATCCGCATCGGTCTCACAGGCGGTTCGATCACAATTCAGAAGAAACTCGCAGATACTCCATGAGTTCCCGCAACGACATTCTTCGCTCCATCCGCCGCCATCTTCCGCAGTCGACTCCGCTTCCGGAGGACGGGGGGAACTGGATTCGTTTCGACGATCCGGTGCTGCAGTTTTCACAGGTTCTGGAGTCTGTCGGCGGCGACTGCTACATCGTCGAGAGCGTGGCCGATATTGGACCGATGCTCGAAGGGCTGGCGGGAAGCCATCAACGGGTCATCTGCGGTGTTCCGGGCCTGCTGGGACCGGTTTTCGATTTTGCGTCCGTCGCTGATCCGCAGGATCTGGCGGATGTCGAACTGGCCATTCTCCCGGGAAAATTCGCAGTGGCGGAGAACGCCGCTGTCTGGGTTCAGACCGACAGTCCAGCACAGCGGACGCTCTACTACATCGCTCAGCATCTGGTGCTGGTCGTTCCGCACGCCGAGATCGTTCATAATCTCCCCGAAGCGTATGAGCGAATCGACCCTGTTTTAACACAGTATGGCTGCTTCATCTCCGGCCCCTCCAAGACCGCCGATATCGAGCAGTCGCTGGTCAAAGGGGCACACGGAGCCAGGACACTGCGAGTCTTTCTTGTGCGAGAGTGACGTCGAGAGCTGAGAGTCCAGAGCTGAAGATCTCGATGGGACAGACCAGAGTCTGTGGTTGATATTTCTGAATTCTCCGCGATTTCGTCTGAGCGCTCGCAGCTTGCTCTGAAAAAGTGATCTGTCCGACTAGAATCCACTCTGGACTCTCGACTCTGGACTCTCGACTCCCCCCCCCCCTCAATGCCCCGTATTTATCTCGACAACGCGGCGACCAGCTATCCGAAGCCGGAAGCGGTGTATGCTGCGGTCGATCGATATCAACGCGAACTCGGCACAGCGGTAGGACGAGGTTCCACCCGTGCCAGCGGAGACGTTCAGCGGATCGTCGATCAAGGCCGGCTGCAGGCGGCGCGAATGTTCGGTGCAACAGGGCCTCAGCAGGTGATCTTCACGCTGAACGGAACGGACTCCCTGAACCTCGCCATCCAGGGACTGCTACGCGAAGGCGACCGGGCGATCACAACGGTCTGGGATCACAATTCCGTGCTGCGCCCGCTGCGGGAACTGGAAACCAGCCGCGGCATCGAGACCCAGATCATCCCCGCCGACAAGTCCGGGGGAGTCGATCTGGAACTGCTCGAGCAGGCGTTGAAAGTTTCGACCCGTCTGGTGGTGGTGACGCACGCCTCCAACGTGACCGGGATCGTTCAGCCTGTCAGAGAGATTGCCCGTTTGGCTCACTCTGCTGGAGCCTTGGTCTTGCTGGATGCGGCACAGACTGCGGGGCATCTGCCGGTGAATCTCGGCGAGTTCGACGTCGATCTGATCGCCTGTCCGGGGCACAAGGGGCTGCTGGGGCCGCTGGGGACCGGGATGCTCGTGCTGGCGGATGGTGTCCATTCCCAGCTGCAACCCCTTCGTTTCGGCGGGACCGGGACGACCAGTGAATCCAGCCGGCAGCCGGAGACGCTCCCGGAGAAATTCGAATCGGGCAATCTGAACGCCCCCGGTCTGGTGGGGTTGGCTGCTGCCCTGGAATGGCGAAAGTCACATTCGACACAAGAGCATGAAACCGGCCTGGTCCGTCTGCTGATTGAAGGGCTGGAGCAGCTTCCCCATGTGCAGGTTCATCTGGGAGAGAAAGAACGTCCACGGGTGGGAGTGGTCAGTTTTTCCATCGACCGCATGCTGCCACAGGTGGTCTCGACGCTGCTGGATCAGCATTTCCAGATCGAGTCCCGTGCGGGGCTGCACTGCGCTCCGTTGGCGCATGAGACGCTGGGAACGCTGGAGCAGGGGGGAACCGTCCGGCTCAGTCCCGGCCGGTTCACGACAGAGGCTGAAATCGACCTGGCGCTGGAAGCCCTCGCTCAGATCGTGGCTGCGCTGTAGGCCGCGATGATGCGAAGGGGGATGGTCACCACGGAGACACGGAGTCACGGAGAATGACATGAGGTGGTTTCAGAACTGGGAGGGCGAGGCTCCTGACGAGCCTCAAACCAGTGAGCGCATGGTCCTTTATGCGGCTCAGCAGGAGCTTCGCCCTCCCGAATCGCGATCACAAAGGGTTATGAAACCAGCTCATCTCAAGTGATCAGTGCAGCATGTTCATTCGTCGAAATGCTCTTGAGTGGAAGGTGATTCTTTTCTACCTCTCTGTGTCTCCGTGCCTCCGTGGTTCAAAACCATCTTCAATTCCCTCACGACTGCACTGACAGCCACGCGCGGCCCAGATACTTGGCGAGGTCCGAAGCAATCAGGCCGGGTTGCGAGAGTTCCGCTGCAGCGAGGTCGCCTGCACGACCGTGAAGGAACACGGCAAACTGTGCTGCCTGGAAAGGGGCCATCTTCTGTGCGAGCAGGGCAGTGGTCAGGCCGGTCAGGACATCGCCTGTTCCTCCCGTCGACATGCCGCTGTTGCCCGTCGTGTTGGTGTAGACCTGTGTGCCATCGGTGACGATTGTCCCCTGGCCTTTCAGTACCAGGACGACGTCATTCTCGGCAGCGAACTTCACAGCCAGTTCTTCCCGACGTGGTTGGACGGTCGCAATGTCACTGTCGATCAGACGGGCAAATTCTCCCGGGTGAGGAGTCAGAATGCGCGGGCCAGCGTGCTTCCTGATGGCTTCGGTGTTCTCCGAGAGGCAGTTCAGCGCATCAGCATCGACAACCAGCGGAATCTCCGCGTCGGCGTAGACGCTTTGAACGACGGCGCGGGCGTGTTTGTGGGTCCCAAGGCCCGGGCCGATGGCGCACGCGCTCTTGCCGTCAATCGCTGCCCACACTTCACCCAGCGAAGCAGGCCCGAGTTCACCGTTTCGATCCACGTCCAGCGGAACGGTCAGGTACGACGGTTCGATGGCAGCGACGATCGGCAGAATCGAAGAGGGGACAGCCACATAGACGAGCCCGGCCCCGCCCCGCAGTGCCCCCAGCCCGGACAACGCGGCAGCTCCGCTCATCCCCGGGCTGCCTGCAACGATCAGCACCCGTCCGAACGTCCCCTTGTGGGAATCCCCCGGACGGGTCGGAATGTGCGGCAGAGTGGTCACACGCTGGATCATGGTGGAGTGGCCTGAAGAGTGAAAAAGTTTTAACCACGGAAGGCACGGAACTCACGGAAAAACTCAAATCGCATCGGTACTGAGTTCGAATGGAGCGGTTTTTTGCTGGCAGTTTTCCGACTCATCACATTCAACGCTTATCACAAAACACCACGACGCGTACTTTCTTTTCTCTTTCCGAGTCTTCCGTGCCTTCCGTGGTTAAAGTCTTTTTATCGGTTGTTGATCAGCTTTAGAAATTCGTCTTCGCTGATGACTTTGACTCCGAGCTTTTCGGCTTTCTCCAGCTTGCTTCCCGCCTTTTCTCCGGCGATGAGGTAGTCGGTCTTGCTGGAGACGCTGCTGCCGGGCTTTCCTCCCGCTGCGTGGATCATCTCGTGAATCTCATCGCGGGTATGTTTGGCGAGTGTTCCCGTGACGACGAGGGTTTTACCGATCAGCGGCTGGTCGGCTGTCGGTTCCTGTGGAGGTCTGTCGACCACGGGAGACCCGAAGTTCAGGCCGCGTTCCCGCAACTCTTCGACAATCTTTCGGCCGGCGTCTGAATGGAAGAAAGCGTGGATCGAATTGGCGATGACCGGCCCGATCTCCGGAACCGCGGAGAGGTCTTCGACACTCTGCTCGCAGATCTTGTCGAGAGTCCCAAAGGTGTCGGCCAGTAACCGGGCACTCGTGGAACCGACATGACGAATATTCAGGGCGGTGAGGAGCCGCCAGAGCGGCTGTGATTTGGAGGCTTCGATCCCTTGAAGGAGATGATCAGCGGACTTTTCCCCCATCCGTTCGAGGCTGATGATCTGGTCCCGCTTGTCTTTGAGGCGATAGATATCGGCGAAGCTGGTGAGGAGGCCGTTGTCGATGAGCTGTTCGACAATCTTGATTCCCATGCCGTCGATTTCCATAGCCTGTCGGGAGCCAAAGAATCGCAGACTTTCCCGAAGCTGGGCAGGGCAGGCGGGGTTCAGGCAGCGGACATAAACGCCCCCCTGATCCTGCATCACTTCGGAACCGCACTCCGGGCAGGTGGTCGGAAAATGAAACTCCCGCTCCGTACCGTTTCGCAGATGTTCCTCGACCCGGACTACATGAGGAATGACCTTGCCCGCCTTCTCGACGATGATCCAGTCGCCGACTTTCAGTCCCAGTCGGGCGATTTCATCGCGGTTATGCAGGCTTGTCCGGGAGATGGTCGAACCCGCGATCAGGACCGGTTTCAGATGCGCCAGCGGAGTCAGAGTTCCGGTCTTTCCCACGCTGATTTCGATTGACTCCACTTGGGTCAGCGCTTCGTATTTTTCCCATTTGTAGGCGATCAGCCAGCGAGGGCTTTTAGACGTATTGCCCAGCTCCTGCCGCTGGTCGAACGTATTGACCTTCACGACCAGACCATCGACCTCCACTTCCAGCTCGTGGATTGACTCCATCATCTTCTGGCAGAGTTCCAGTGTTGCTTCGATCCCCAAACGTTTTTCGGCTCGAGGGGTGGTCGGCACTCCGGCAGAGCGGAGCCAGTGGAGAAACTCGATATGGTTTGTCGCTGGGATGCCTGTCAGATCGCCGACGCCGTGGGCGAGGAACCGCACCCGGCGGGCAGCACACAGTTTCGGATCGAGCAGCTTCATCGCCCCGGCGGTCGTATTCCGGGGATTCGCGTAGGGCTCTTCGTTGCGGGCAACCTGTTCGGCACGCAGATGGGCGAAGTCGGAATTGGAGATGTACGCTTCGCCGCGAATCTCCAGTCGCTCGGGAGGGGAATCGGTTTCCAGGCGGAGCGGAACGCCGCGGACCGTGCGGGCATTGCTGGTGACGTCGTCCCCGCGTCGCCCATCCCCGCGCGTGACCGCCTGCAGGAACATCCCGTTCTCATAGATCAACGAGAGAGCAACGCCGTCGATTTTATATTCGACCGCATACTCCACCTGTTCGACGCCGAGCAGCTTACGGACCCGGGCATCGAACTCGCGCAGCTCTTCCTCCGTGTAGACGTTGTCGATGGAGAGCATCGGCACGCGGTGTTCGATGGTCGAGAACCCGTCGATCGGCTCGCCGCCCACCTTGTGGGTCGGGCTGTCCGGGCTGTCGAGTTCGGGGTATTTCCGCTCGAGTTCCTCCAGCTCTTTGACGAGCTTGTCGTACTCGCCGTCGGAGATCTCGGTGCGGGCCTCGACGTAATACAACCTGTTGTGATAGTTGATCTTTTGTCGCAATTCGGCAACGCGGGCCACAATCGCAGCAGGAGGGTGGGAACTCATCTATCGGCACTTCTTGGAGCGAATTATACTCTGCGAATTGAACCACATTTTCCCCAGTGTAACAGTCCATCAGGAAAACTGGCGAGCCGGAGGCGTGTGTTTCCCCGATCAGGATGAATCGGGAAACGCGGTCGGTTTCTGCTTGCTGCTGATGTGACCACTTGAATTTCCGGACGAGGTTGCAGGATGCGGACGATCGCCGTCATGAATCAAAAGGGTGGGGTCGGCAAGACGACCTCCAGCGTGAACCTGGCTGCTGGACTGGCCCGACAGGGTCGGCGGGTGTGCCTGATCGATCTGGACCCGCAGGCACATGCTTCGCTGCATCTGGGAGTCGAAGTCGCCAGCGGCGTACACTCGATCTATCAGGTCTTCGCTGGTGCCCGAGGATTTCATGACATCACGCAGATGGTGAGCCCCAATCTGTGGCTGGCTCCTGCGGAACTGGATCTGGCTGCAACAGAACTGGAACTGGTCGACGCACAGGGTCGCGAATTCATTCTGCGAAACGCCCTGCAGGCTGCCAACGCCCAGGAAAAATTCGATTACATCATCATGGACTGTCCTCCGTCATTGGGGGTTCTGACGATCAATTCGCTGAGCTGCGCCACGGAAGTGTTCATTCCGCTGCAGCCGCACTTTTTCGCATTGCAGGGACTCTCCAAGCTGTTTGAAACGACAGCCCTGGTGAGCCGTAGACTCAACCGGGGTTTGAAGGTGACAGGGATCATGCTCTGTCTGTATGAAACCGGAACGCGACTGGCCGGGGACGTCACCGACGATCTCCTCCACTTCCTCAGCAGCAGCGACCCGCAGGCTCCCTGGGCGAGTGCCAAGGTCTTTCAGTCCCGCGTTCGCCGCAATATCAAACTCGCGGAAGCTCCCAGCCACGGCCAGTCGATCTTCGACTACGCTGCCGGTTCCTCAGGAGCCCAGGACTATTTCGGCATCGTGCAGGAAGTGATCGCTGCCGAAGCCGGGATGGTCGGCACGAAAGCCGCTGCGTAGGGAAGCACGAAATCCGAATCTCGAAACCCGAAACAAATCCCAAAACATAAATTCAAATTGAATTTGTCTTTTGTTTCGGATTTCGATTTTCGAGCTTCGGATTTCTCCCTGATGTGATTGCTACACTGGCGGCATGATCCCTCGTCGCCTGTTACTGCTCATCGCTGCCGGAATTGCCATCCTGACGCTGGTGGTGTTCCGTGAACGTCAGTTAGCGCACTGGCGCCGCACAGCTCCGCCGGTGCATGTGGCTCCGCGTCAGCTGGCCCCCCGTTTCCAGGTGGCGGATCATCATCGCCATGTGGTGAAGTTCGAGCGGTTTCTTGGTCGGCAGCGGGTTCTATTGCTGTTTTTCGATGCTGAGCTGGGGGCGGATCAAGATCCCTATGTGCAGGCACTGGTGAAGAACTTTGATGCCATTCAGAAGGCGGGCGTTGAAGTGATCGCCATCAGCGATGCCACTCCTTATGCGAATCTGGAAGCGGAGAAGAAGCTTGGCCGGGAGTTCCCGTTTCCGCTCCTGACCGATATCGACCTGAAGATCCCAGCGACCAGCCCGGTGCACCGGCTGTATGGACTCTACGATGTGAAGAAAGAAAAATCCCGCAACGGAATGTTTCTGATTGCCCGGGACGGCACGCTTCCTATCGGTCCGGATGGGAAGCCGTTGCCGGTGGAGGACGCGGATGAAGCGATTCGACAGATCAGTGCAGGGGACTGGCCGCGATAGCTGTGCTTTGAATGTCACAACAAGGAAAGTTGAGCTGCACACTTCAGGTGTGCAGCTCAACCGGCATTCTCATGCACGTTACTTCTTCAGAAGTTCCGGCACCAGTTTCTTCAGCTCATCGACGGTCCCGCTGGAGGAGGCGACAACGCCGTTGCGATCGACGATAAACATCGTCGGCAGGGAGATGACTCCGTACTCGATGGCCGGGCGGCTCTCCAGTGCTCCCTCTTCGTGCAGCTGTGGCCAGGTGACTTTGTAGTTCTGCAGGTACTGCTGAATCGGTCCTCCCGGTCCATCCAGATTCACGCCGATGATCTCAAACCCGTCTTTCTGATAGGTCTGATACAGCTGCTGAATCTGCGGAAGGTCTTCGGTACAGGGAGTACACCAGGTCGCCCAGAAGATCACCGCCAGAACTTTACCACGATACTTGGACGTATCGAGTTCGCTGCCGTTCAGAGCTTTGCCGGTGAGGACCAGCGGCTTGCCCTTCAGGTCAAGTCTTCGCAGCGCCCCTTGTGCCCGGGCAGCAGCCGGGGACTGCGGGTAGGCGGTCACCAGCTTCTGATACCACGCGGTTGCTTCCGGCACGCTACCGTTGAATTCATAGGTGATGGCCAGCTGCAGCATGGCATCTGCCGATTCTTCCGCCTTGGGATATTCCGTCACGAAGGTTTCGAGTGACTTCAGCCAGCTTTCCTGAATCTTGGCACGATCCGCGGTGGTGGCAGACTCCAGTTGCATGTTGTAGTCGACCAGCAGACGCTGGAAGACGGCAAATGCGAGCAGATCCGGGTCAGCCTTGGCGGCTCGCAGTTCCTGTTCGGCCTTCTTCAGTTCTTCCAGACCGTTGGGGAACGTTTTCATCTGGGTCGCGGCAGCGATCCCTTCGAGTCGGGTTCTCTGCCAGTTCATCTTTTCCTGATCGGTGGTGACTTCGTCGACCAGCTGGGCGAGAATCTGAGCCCGGGCAACGTTGTACTGGGTGATTTCTTCCAGGGTCGATTGAGCTGTCGGGGCCTTGTTGTCCAGAGCACCGAGCTGATCGATGAGTTCCTTCATCTTGGTGCTCATGCTCTGTGCGGTGGATGCTCCGCCGGTGAGGCTCGGCTGCAGGAGAATCCCGCCGCTGAGTTCAAAGCGTTCGCCTTCGAGCGGGTGTGGAACCTGAGTCACCTTCCAGGTATTGCCGACCCGGACCATCTCGCCGATCTGGACGAAACCGCTCGTTCCAGCGTTGTCGACGATGGCCATCACATTTTCATAGACCAGCAGGTCGGTCTTGGTTTTCCCCGGCTCAGCGGGGATGAGATTCGGCATCAGCATCGAGCAGTCGAAGCGGACCCACTGTGTTTTGGGGTTGATGATCTTCGTGCTTCCCAGCACGGTCCGGAACGTTTGTCCGGCTTCCTTGATGCGGGCGGCCAGCTTGGCTGCGGAGTCCCCCTGGATTCCCAGCGTCTGAATGTCTTCAGCATTGAGCATCACAGCGGCGAGTCGTTTTTCGTCCCGTTCCACCAGGGCCAGAATCGCTTCCCGGGACGCTTCTTCCGCGGAAATCATTTTCCACGAGTCGATCTTGTGATCTTCGTCGGTGTCGACCCCCCAGCGTGTCCCGGCGGTGTTGAGCCAGCGACTCTGGTCGATTTCGTTGTTGGCGTTGGTATCGAGGTCGCGATAGACCTCGAGTCCGTTTTTGTAGTACCGGAATTCGTCGACCCCACGGTCGCCGTTGGTGTCCATGAAGCGGCGGAGGATCTGGCCTTGCGGTCCGTACAGAACCCAGCCGGATCCGCCGTCGTTGCGTTCAACGTCGAGTTTGCAGTTGGGAATATCGGCAGCGGTCGGGGTGTCGATATCGATTCCCGGTTGGGAGGGTCGGTAGGCCAGAACGCTTTCAATTTTGACCTGGGCCTGGCCCGTGACAGCCATCCCCAACAGCAGAAAGGTTGAACAAACTGCGGTGCGGAACAAAGAGACCGATCGGGCCATCTGACTTTCACTCCCTGATGCACTTTTCTGCAGAGCCGAAATGATGGCTCTGGAAGGTTTTCCGAGGACGCTTTCCGTGCGTCTGCATTCTGCAAAGGGGCAATTCTAGAGAAACCTTTCGAACGCGTCATGGCCAATTCGGCAGGAATTGCCGATCGCCAGGAACCTACGGAAAGATTTCACTTCTCACAGATTCGCGGTAAATTCGATGGGATGAACACCTCGATCCATCGAAGATCTGCGTTTGAGTCTCGACGCTCGTGGCTGCGCTGGGGAGCAGGACTGCTGCTTCTGCTGATGATCGGCACCGCGCTGCCTCAACTGGCCTGGGGCCGCGCCGGAGGGGGCGAAAACTTCGGCGGTGGCGGAGGGGGAGGTGGCGGCGGTGGAGGTTTCGGAGGAGGGGGATTCAGCGGAGGGAGCGGTGGCTTCCGGGGAGGCGGTGGATACTCCGGCGGCGGGGGCGGCGGCGTTCCGCTCCCACCCCAGATCGCGATTCCGATTATCATCGTCATCATCGTCATCATCGTGCTGGTGATCATCAGCTCACATCACGCCCAGTATCAGCACGTCACCCGCACCATTCGCCGCGGTCGACAGCGGCAGAGCGAACGCGAACTCTCCGACGCGATCGCATTGATTCAACAGCGTGACCCCGAATTCTCACTGAACAGCTTTCTCGAACGGGGAAAAGTGGCATTCGGGAAAATCCAGACTGCCTGGAGTGAACAGGATCTTCAGGCCGTCCGTCCGTTTCTCAGCGACGGCATCTACGAAAGATTCTCCCTGCAGATCGGAATGCAGCAGGCGGACGGCTTTCGAAACGTCATGGAGCAGGTGCGGGTCGGCGCGATCGATGCCGCTGCCATTTATTGCACGGAACAGTTCGACACGCTGCATGTTCGCATTCAGGCATCGGCGACGGATTACAACGTCGACCTGAAGTCCGGTCGGAAGATCTCCGGGACCGAGCACTCGGGGCCGTTTGTGGAAATCTGGTCCTTCTGCCGAAGACCGGGTGCGAAATCGCTGAAGACTCAGGGAGCGATTGAAGGGAACTGCCCTCGCTGCGGAGCGGTATTGAAGGTGGTCGATCAGGCAAAGTGCGGCAGCTGCGGTGCTCAGGTTAACTCGGGCGAGTACGACTGGGTGCTGGCGGAGATCACCCAGGAATCCGAATGGCAGGTTCCCGAAGCTGAACAGCAGCTTCCGGGGGTTCCGGAACTGGTGGCCCGCGACCCCGGGTTCAATACCCAGCACATTGAAGATCGGGTCTCGGTGATGTTCTGGCGACTGCGAGCCGCGGAGTTTTATCGCGATTCGAAGTATGCCGAACCGGTACTGACGGCAGAGTGCCGTGAAGAGCTGCTGAAGTCCATGCGTTCGAATGCCCGCTACTGGAAGAATCCGGCGGTCGGTCAGGTCGACCTGCTCGATGTTCAGACGAATGAAGGAGGGCTTGATGAACTGCGGGCCATGGTCCGCTGGTCCGGGACACTGGTCGATCGAGCCTCCGGTCGGGAAACGGTTCTGAGAGAACAGACAATATACACCCAGATCTATCTGCTGGTTCGTGGTTCCGGGGTGCAGTCCAACCCCGCGGGGACGTTCACGTCAGCCGGGTGTCCAAGCTGCGGGGCTCCAATCAGCGTGAACGAGACCGGTTCGTGCACCTACTGCGGAGCCAGTTTGACGACCGGTCAGTTTGACTGGGTGCTGAAGAAAGTCGATCGATATACGCCGGAACTGGCTCACAGTCATGCCCGGGACGTCAGCGATGTGCGTGAACGGATTTCCAAAGTCATGCCCGAGGCGGGGGCCGAACTGCCATTGGCGATTCTGGCCAAGGTGATGCTGATCGATGGGGAACTCGCCCCCCGAGAACTTGCGGCGCTGCAGAAGATGGCGTCTCGACGGAACGTGACCTCCGAGCAGCTGGATCGCATTCTTCAGCAGGCTCAGGTCGAAGACCTTTCAATTCCAATTCCCACAACCCCTCAGCAGGCGATGTCGAATCTCGACCAGCTCATCCAGGCGGTCCTGGCAGACGGAGTGCTCAGCAGTCAGGAGACCGAACTGGTGAAACGCTACGCCCAGCGAGTCGGTCTCAGTGCAGCGGATGTGAGCACTTCGATCAATAAAGAGCGGGCGAGGGCCTATCAGGCAGCGCGACGGGAACTCAGCAGCTGAGCCGAAGTGAATGCACCGCCAGAGCCCGAAGCGTGAGCGATTTCAAATTCGAACCGGACTTTGAATTTGATTTACGCACCCGCAAACTCTGAAAAAGTTGCACCGAAGCACTATCATCGAGGGACTTCACTTCAAGCAAACGCGAAGGATGCGCAATGCTGCGGAAAGACCGAGACCTCGTCGCTTCGTTTTCAGGACGCTTCGCGTTTCTGCTGATGCTGGTGATTGCGACATCTTCAGCTCACGGGCAGATTCTCCCCGGGCCGAAGCCTCAAAGCTCGTCGAAGGATTTCGGCGGGAAGCAGAATCACCTGGCCCGCGAGGGGAGTCCCTACCTGAGGCAGCACGCCGACAACCCGGTCGAGTGGTATCCCTGGGGGCCGGAGGCTCTACAGAAAGCCCTGAAGGAAAACAAGCCGATCTTTCTTTCCATCGGCTACAGCACCTGCTTCTGGTGCCATGTCATGGAACGTCAGGTCTTTGAAAATAAAGAGATCGCGGCGTACATGAACGAACACTTTGTGAACATCAAGGTGGATCGGGAGGAGCGCCCGGATCTCGACGACGTCTATATGACCTCGCTGCAGGTCTATTTTCAGCTGGCCCGATCCTCACAGGGGGGAGGATGGCCGCTCTCCATGTTTCTGACCCCCGAAGGCCGGCCGATCGCGGGAGGAACCTACTTCCCGCCAGAAGAAATGCCGGGTCAGACCAGCTTTCCCACCGTCCTCAGGCAGATTCAGAACGCCTGGGCCACCCGCGAAAAGGACGTTCGGGCCACGGCCGATCTGATCACCCGGGAAGTCGCCCGGCTCTCAGCTCCCGCCGTCACGCTGACTCCTGTTCATCTCGGACCGGAGCTGGTCACCGCTGCAGTGGGGTCGGTTCAGCAGTCGTACGACCCGCAGGAAGGGGGGCTCGATTTCGATCCACAGGCTCCCGAGGGACCGAAGTTTCCCGTGCCGTGTCGACTGCAGTTGCTGCAGTCGCAGATCGGACGACCGTTGGCGGAAGGGGAAAAAGACTCTGCCGCGATGCTCGATCACACACTCACACGCATGGCGGCCGGGGGAATCCGGGATCACCTCGGTGGTGGGTTTCATCGGTACAGTACGGATCGAAGATGGCATGTGCCGCACTTCGAAAAGATGCTCTACGACAATGCTCAGCTGGCAGAGATTTATGCGGAAGCTTACCGTCGAACGGGCCGCGACCAGTACAAGCAGATCGCCGAAGAGATCTTCGGATTCGTCAAGCAGGAACTGACCGGCGCCAACGGTCAGTTCTATTCCGCTCTGGATGCCGAGACTGATGGGGTTGAAGGGGCGTATTATCTCTGGAGCAAGCCGGAGCTGGAAAAAGTGCTGTCAGCCAGCAATCTGCGTCTCTTCGCGACTGCTTACGGGACCGAAGTTCCCGGGGAGTCATCGGGAATTGTGTTGCGGATGCCCATGTCCTTCCCGGATACGGCCGAGACGCTCGGGCTGCCGATGGGAGAACTGGAGCTGCGTCTGGCAGAAATGCGCAAGCAGCTGCTTGAAGTGCGGAGGCAGCGGACTCCCCTTCGCAAGGATGATAAGGTCCTGACGGGGTGGAACGGCCTGATGATTCGAGCATACGCCCGGGCCGGACAGATCTTCAAACGGCAGGACTATCTGGACTCCGCCTCGAAAGCTGCTGTGTATCTGCTGGCTGAACACATGGACCCCAAAGGGGGCCTGCTTCGGACCGACGCGGGGCCCTCCGAGCAGCAGCCGGCGTTTCTGGAGGATTACGCATTCCTGATCAGCGGTTTGCTGGCGCTGTATGAGGCGACGCATGAAGACAAGTGGCTGAGTGCTGCCCGGCGTTTGATGGACGACCAGATCAGCGGGTTCTGGGACCAGAAACAGGGCGGGTTTTACTTCACCGCCAATCGTCAGGAGACGGTTCTCGCCCGGATCAAATCCGCCCGCGATAGCGAAATCCCATCGGGAAACAGTGTCAGTGCTCAGAATCTGGTTCGGCTCTCGCGCCTGAAGGGAGATGAAACGTACCGGAACTATGCCCAGAAGACGTTCGCCGCGTTCGGACAGCAGTTGCAGACCGACCCCAGCCAGTATCCGTACCTGGCGATGGCCCTGCAGGAATATCTGCACTGGTACGGAGCTCCCAAGTCTCAGGCTGCGGGCGACGGACTCTTCTCCGGAGGACTCTCACGCCCGGTTCGCGAGCCGGCCATGCCCAGCGGGAATAACCAGGCCCCTGCGAATTTCACATTCCCGGATCGCACAGGGACAGTTGCAGTCCTCACTGCGGCCGCGGGGGAAAATGGAAGTTCCCAGCACGTCATCGCCCGCGGTTTTCTCGACAAAGATGCGCTGACTCCCGGGGGCGAGTGTCGGTTCATCATTGAGGTTGTTGTCGAAAACGGTTGGCATCTGAATGCGAATCCCCCCAGCCCCGAGTTCGTCATTCCCCTGGAAGTCTCTGTGGCAGGCAATTCCGGAGTGCAGTTAAAGGATGTGAAGTATCCTGCTGGAAAAGCGTTTACGGTGAAGGGGATTGAGGAGTCCTTATCGGTTTACGAAGGGACTGTGCTCGTCTCGGGCGTCCTTGTGCTCCCGGAGATTGCAGCTGAGACGATCGCCCTGAATCTCGATGTCCAGCTGCAGACCTGCAATGAGCGAAACTGCCTTCCCCGATCGATCATGCGATTGTCGGGGTCGATTCCGGTCGCGACAGCGGAAAAGCCCGCCCAGCCGGTGAACGCGTCGATCTTCCAGAATTCGGAAGAAAAGTGATTCTGGGTTGACTGGGAAGTGTCGGTTGTTTCCCGGACGTGAATCATATTTGCGTGCAGTCCCCGGCCCAGCTAGCATTCTGGTGACCCGCTGATGGAGCAGTGCGGGTTCTCCTTGTTTCAGGGGCTATTTCGCAGCCAGAAACGCGTGAGTGGACGATTCCGAGATGAGCTCGGCAGGCAGGCCCCCTTGAGTCCGGTTTGCTCCAGAGTGTGCAGATGGTTGCCGCATTTCGCAGTATGAAAGTCCACTGACCGCGCAGCAAGACCCGTTTGAGCAAGCCGCATCCGGCGAGCTCGTCCCACAATCCAAAAGATTGCAATGCTCTTTGGCTGTCGACCTTTGATCGTGACGTGTTGCCTTCTCTGGATCGCGGGATTCATGGAGGCTGCGGATCCCGTGTCGACAGGGCTTGTGCCGCCAATGACGCAGCCGCCCAGTACGCTCACCCCTGATCTGCTTCTACATTCATCTTTTCCCGGGAATCACTGGCTGTTCGTGTCGGGCCGGAAAGACGCGACGATTTCCGAAACCTGGCGTCTGGGAGAAGATGAAGAGTCCGGCGGTCCCATTCTCATTTGCAAGGGGGAGCCGCACGGTTACCTGAGGACCCATGCCGTCTTTGCCAATTTCGATCTCGAGCTCGACTGGCGGTTTCCGAAAGATCCCAATGGGAACAGCGGAATCCTCCTGTTTACATCCGGGGACGACCGTGTCTGGCCAGCGTCCGTGCAGGTGCAGCTTCACCAGCCTGAACTGGGATCCACCTTTCCCGTGGGCGGGGCAAAGTCAGGCAACGAGCTGAAATCGATCGTCCCGCTGGCGAAACCGCTGAATCAGTGGAACCGCTGTGAAGTTCGCTGTCGCGGGGGGAACGTCACCGTGACGATCAACGGGCATCTGGTGGGTGAGATTTCTAACTGTCAGCCAGCCTCAGGGGCCATTGGACTGCAGAGCGAGGGTTCGGAAATCCATTTCCGAGCCATCTCGATCCGTGAAATCCCCATCGCCCAAGCTCAGGAGCTTCCTCTTCATTCACAGGTTGCGGACGAATCCCAGGACGGGGTTCGTTGATCTGCTGCACCTGCGGGAAGCCCAATTTCAATCTCGCACGCATGCGAGCGGGCAGACTCTGTTGCTGACCCAGACCAGAAAATAAAAACGCCCTTGGTCACAAGATCTCACGATCGGCGGCTCGTGGAAGAGTTGGCTGCAGAGTGGGTCAGGCTGCAAACTTGCCGATCATGGTCACTTGATCCCAAGGGCACTTGGTTGGGGTCGAGAAAAGAATGTGCAGGCGGTGTGCCAATGGCAAAAGAATTTTTGTGCAGTTTCAGCGCCGTCACTGAAAGTCTATTTGGCACAAAATGGTTACGTCTTCAGATTGGTTCTTGTGTTCAAAGATTGAAGAGGGTAGCTTGGGTTTTTCGGCGCAGTTTTCGGCGCTGAACAAACCAGTTTCGGCGCTGAAATGGGACGTTTACATTTTCAACGGTCGGCGATTTCGCTCCTCGCGGGGATCGCCATCTTCTACTGCCTGGCGGTGCTGTGGTACGTCCCCACCCAGCCCTGCATCCCGCTCAACTGCCTGCTGACCAACAGCTCCGGTGAAGATCTTCCGGGGCTCGAAATTCAGGATGTCCACCTTTTGAAAGGTTTGAAGTCGATCAAAGGGACAACCCCGGAGGTCGGCGACAGGATCATCGCAGCTGCGGGGCAGCCGATCCGCAGCTTCGCCGACTGGACCCGGGTGCACAGAATGCTGCGTACCTGGAAGATCGACTCTGCAGCGGTCATCGCATTAGGGAAAGATCCCACCGAAGAGAGCGCAAAGTCGAATATTTCCGTCTTCGAATACACCGACAAATCCCGCGTAGTTCTGGTCTGGTTTCTCCGCGAGGGGGTGGACCATCCGTTGCTGGCGTGCCTGCCTTTGGTCGGCCAGCCGGTCTTCGAAGTCTCGATGACCCTGCTGTGGTATGTGCTGCAGCTGTGCGTTCTTGTGGTCGGGGGAGTGGCCTACTGGAACCGTCCGTTCGATCAGCCGCTGCAGACATTCTTCGCCCTATCCGCCCTGACGCTGATGGCGTTCGTCGGCGGGAGCCACTGGTGGTTGATCTCCGCGAGTCCCCCCTTGATTCTGGTCTTCGCCATCGCCGGCTGCCTGTTGCCGGCTGCCTTGCTGCATTTCTTTCTGACTTATCCGTACCCGATCCCGCTCTTTACGCAAGAACACCGTTGGAGTCGCTGGCTGCTGTATGTCCTTCCCGCATTTGCAGCAGCGGGACTCTCCCTGATGATCGTCTTTGCGACCCTGATGACACGGGATTTCGGGCAGGGTCCGTTCGCACAAACCCTCAGCCGCATCACAGGTGAGGGAGCCCGGCTCGTCTTTCCTCCACTGAGACAAAGCATCTATCTGGTCTTCGCGATGGAAGTCGGGTATTTCCTTGCGTCGCTGCTGGCGATTCGACGCAGCTACCGCGTTTCGCGTAATCCGTTTGAACGGAATCAGGTCACCTCGTTGATGGGGGCGGCGCTGGTCGCCACGCTCCTGATCGCCTGGACGATTTATCTCGCTGTCAGCAATCACGTGTACTTTGCACTCGGGGGTGCCCGGCTGCCGATGTTCGGCGCCAGTCTGGCCTTCATGCTGGCTTACGCGATTGGGATTGCCCGGTACAAGCTGCTGCTGATTGATCAGGTGATCTCCCGGGGGGTCTGGTACTACTGTGCGAGCGCCGGGCTGACGTTGATCTTCGCTGCTTTGGTGGCCGTGGGAGCGGTGAATACAGCCCATCAGGATCTCTATTTCTTCGGTCAGACCGTTCCGCTGATTCTGGTGCTGATGATCGCCGTGCTGGTCGTGATCTGGATCCGGGACTCCGTCCAGAGAAAACTCGACCGTCGATTCTTCAGTGAAAAGTATCAGCTGGACAAAGCGCTCAACCGCATGAACCGGGTGGTTTCCAATCTGCTGGAGCCGGAAGCGGTGGCGGACAGTCTTCTGAACTCATGTCGGGACGTGCTGCATGTGGAGCAGGCCGCGTTGTATCTGCGAAAGAGTCAGCGTCTCGAGTTTCGGATGTTCACCGCAGTGGGTAGCGGAAATCTCCCGCTGCAGATCACGCTGGAATCATCGGTCCTCGATGTGCTCACCGAAAATCTGGTGCTGCAACGGGTGCCGCATAGTACCAGCCCCACGCAGTCACTGCTGAGACAGTTGCAGGCAGATGTCGTTCACGGCCTGGAGATGCAGAACAATCTGGGGGGCTTACTGGTCCTGGGCGCCAAACGCAACAATCTGCAGTTCTCTGCGGAAGACCTGGCGTTCGTCGATGCCATGGCCCGCATTTCGGGGGTCGCCCTGCATTGTGCGACAGTGCAGCAGGATGTGGCGCGTCTGAATCAGGACCTGCAGCTGAAGATGAATAAGATTGAGGATCAGGAGCGCCAGCTCTCTGTTCTTCACGGAGAACTGGCGACTTTGTCGAAGCTTCCGGCGATCGCGCCACCTGAGGTCGAATTGCGACGTGAGGCGATCAAGGGCCACGGACCAGCAATGACGCAGGTGCTTGAGACCGTTCGAAAAGTCGCAGGCAGCAATTCCTCTGTTCTTATTCGGGGGGAAAGTGGAACGGGGAAAGAACTGCTGGCCCGGGCACTGCATGAAAACAGCCCCCGCCGGGATGCCCCACTGATCAGCGTACACTGCGCCGCACTTTCGGCGACACTGCTGGAGAGTGAACTGTTCGGCCACGTCAAAGGGGCCTTCACGGACGCTCATCAGGATAAGGAAGGCCGCTTCCAGATGGCGCACGGAGGAACATTGTTCCTCGACGAAATTGGGGATATTTCGCAGGAAGTGCAGGTCAAGCTTCTGCGGGTGCTGCAGGAACGCAAGTTCGAGCCTGTTGGAAGCACCCGCACCGTGTCGGTGGATGTCCGAATCGTGGCAGCCACGCATCGCAACCTCGAGGAACTCATCGCTGCAGGTCAGTTCCGTGAAGACCTGTTTTACCGACTCAACGTGATCAGCGTCACATTGCCGGCGCTGCGGGAGCGTCCGGAAGATCTGTATGAACTGGCAATCCATTTCCTCCGCAGGGCATCTGCGGAAATCGGAAAGAACGTGCTGCAGATAGACGACGACGCGTTGATGGTCCTGCAGTCCTATGACTGGCCGGGAAATATCCGCGAGCTGCAGAACGTCATCGAGCGGGCGGTTGTGCTGACGGAAGGAAATTCCATCCGGGTTCAGGATCTGTCCATTGCCGGGACCGAGTTGCGAACTCTGAAATCCGCGACTGCGTCGGACGGAAAACGTTCCTCTGGTGTGCCTGCGCGTCTCAACCAGATTGCGCTGCGTCGCAAGACACTCATCAGCGAGGGGGGTGAACTGCAGATGCTGCGTGATGCGCTTGACGCCTGCCAGGGGAACAAGGCAGAAGCCGCCCGTTTGCTCGGAATGCCCCGAAGCACATTCTTCAGCAAGCTGAAGAAGCACGGCATGGGGTGATCCCTCTCAGTCGACAGGAATCGCTTCGACAGAATCGAAGTTTGATACCACCGAGACACTGAGACACGGAGGGGTAAAAGAAGAACCGCGAATCCGTCGAATTCAGCGAATGATTTTTGGACAAACTTGGGTGTTCTATCCAAGAACAAAAGGGACTTGCGACTCATCGCTATTCGAACACACAACAGGGATTCGCCTGATTCGTTGTATTCGCGATTTGAAGAGTCTGTGTGCCTGATTGTCTCCGCGGTGAAATCTTCCGTCTGAGAAAACCGCAATCCGAAACAAATCTCAAATTTCAATTTCCGAACGGCACGAATTGATCGTCGTCTGGAATTTGAAAGTTCGGATCTGTTTCGGATTTCGAATCTGTACTTTGAATATTCCCGAGCGTGCCGTCAGCGAGCAGTTCCGCTTTGGGGAGCTGTGGCGGTGCGAGTGACCGGTGGGCGGATCGATTCGGGAGTGACCGGTTCCCCCAGAGCAGTCAGTCGACGGCGTTCCGCATCGACATAGACCGCGGCGGTCACCTTGAGCAGTTCCTGCGGCCGTTCCGGTGCGACACCCTGCAGCCGGCTGGCGGTCTGTTCGACCCATCCCGGCTGGCGGGACATGGCACTGCTCATCAGAGCCATAAACAGGGTCACTTCTTCGAAGTTGCGATCCGCGATCCGGAAACTGACCGGTGAAATCAGCTTGGCAATCGTTTCGACTGCCGCGGAAGGGAAGCAGACAAACAGGTCCAGGTGATGCACCACTTTTCCGGTGTTGTCGAAGCGGGGCTGCAGATGCATGAGCGCTTTCGCGTGGATCGGCTTGGGCATCCCGGGGCTTTGCAGTTGACCCTGACAGAGCACCAGATAACTTCCGGGACTTCGCAGCAGCACGTCCACGGTTCCGACGGTGCCATCGCTGGTGTCGGTCTGATAGTGCTGCGAATTGATTTCCTTCATCTGTACGCTGGAGATATCCAGGGCGCGCCAGATGCTGACAGCGACATCCGGGTGATCGGTGAAGTAGTTATAGGTGCGACGATCGACTTCCACTTCCAAAGTTGGAAGGCGCCGGAACAGACTCAGGTCTTTGAGCACCTGCTGGACATGCTGTTTTCCAGCGGGTGTGAGATGTTCTGTCGGCAGCTGTTCGATCGCTTCCTGCTTGGTCCGTCGGCTCGAATCTCCCGCCTTGACCAGATTGGCACTGATCGGTTGACCTCCGTTGCCGCCTGCAATCTGCCCGATGGGGATCACAGAATTGTGATCCACCTTCTCAGACTGCGCCACTGCTGCAGCAGGCGCATTCCAGCCTGCCAAGATCACCGCCATCAGGACGGAGTATCTCCGTCGTCGCAAGTCGTTCGACCGCATGAAGCCCCCCCGGCTCTTTGGGCACCTCTTGCGTTCGGCGGAAATTGCCGAAGCTCCCCTGTGAGGTGCCGGTCTGGAAGGAATAATCGGTAAAGTCACCTCGACAGGCTCAGTCGAAATTGCTCCATCAGGCGAGGAGTGAAAAGATGACACGCCTTCGTGCACGGATTTGACGGAAAACCTTGCTTAGATCGCCCAAATTTCACGATAATCAATTTACTGTCGAATTGATCGTTCGGAGAGAGTTCAATTTCCTGGAGGGAGCCCCAAATGCCCGTGTTTAACAACAACGCCGAGACCATCGGACATACCCCGCTGGTCCGGATTCACAATCTCACCAAAGGACTCAAAGCGACGGTGCTGGCGAAGATCGAAGGCCGCAACCCTGCGTACTCGGTGAAGTGCCGGATCGGTGCTGCCATGATTGAGGACGCGGAAAAACGCGGCGTTCTGAAGCCGGGAATGAAAGTCGTCGAACCGACCAGCGGAAATACCGGCATCGCGTTGGCCTTCGTCTGCGCCGCCAAAGGTTACCCGCTGACCCTGACGATGCCCGAAACGATGTCGATCGAGCGACGCATGATGCTCCGCTCATTCGGTTCTCATCTGATCCTCACTCCCGGTGCGGACGGCATGAAAGGGGCGATTCGCAAAGCGGAAGAGCTCAGCGAACAGCCGGAGTATTACATGCCTCAGCAGTTCAAGAATCCGGCGAATCCTGCCGTTCACTTCAGGACGACCGGTCCGGAAATCTGGAACGATACCGATGGCAAGGTCGACATCCTTGTCGCTGGGGTCGGCACCGGTGGAACCATCTCCGGGGTTTCCCAGTACTTCGAAAGAGAGAAGAAGCAGCCTCTTTATTCGATCGCTGTCGAGCCCAGCACGAGCCCGGTCCTTTCCGGAGGAGCTCCTGGCAAGCATAAGATTCAAGGTCTGGGTGCCGGCTTTATCCCGGATACGCTGGATCGCAGCATCGTCGATGAAGTGGTTCTCGTGACTGACGAGGAGTCCTTCGAAATGGCGCCACGCCTGGCGAAAGAAGAAGGGATCACCTGCGGGATCAGCAGTGGTGCCGCTATGGCAGCAGCTCTGAAAGTGGCTGCCCGCCCCGAATCGGCTGGCAAGACGATCGTCGTTGTCCTGCCGGATTCCGGCGAACGTTATCTGTCGACAGCCCTGTTCGACGCTGTCAGAGATTAAGACGCGAACCAGTGGCAAGAACAAAAAAGTCCCGGTGGATTCAGGTCCACTGGGACTTTTTTCATGAAACTGACGAAAGTCGATTCACTCATACAGAAAATTTTTAACCACGGAAGGCACGGAAGGCACGGAAATGGACTCAGTTCTGTGCAGTCCATCAGAGTTGGCTTTGCGGACATTCATTCATTCGCTGTATTCGAAAGATTCGCGGTTAAACAATACTTTCCGAGTCTTCCGTGCTTTCCGTGGTTCAAATCCTTCTTCACCCAACGGGACCACGCCTGCGTCACTACTCCACCTGAGATTCTCCTCGGGGCTGTGTGTAGTACGTGTCGACTTCTTTCTGCCAGTTCATGTCGGCGAAGTTCGGCCAGTTCCCTTGGTTGAAGCCGGGAGCTTTCTTGAGACGATCCTCCGGAATGTCCAGGACCAGGTAATGGGCATCGCTGTTGGGATCTTTCCGCAGCTGGAACGCGGTCACCGGGACAGCGAAGTGCTTGTCCCCCAGACCGAGAAATCCGCCGTAGGAGACGGCCAGATATCGGATGCGATTGTCCTGAAGATCGACGACGAAGTCGCTGATGGTGCCCAGAGGCTGGTTGCTGGCATCACGGACATTCATTCCGATCAGCGTGCTCGCTCGCAACGGCAGGGAAGTCGGGTGTTCGGAGATCTTATTCACTTCCACTTTGACGCGTGGCGGATTTTGATCTTCAGCCTGCAGACCGGATGCCAGCAGCATCCCCGCACAAACCAGCGTAAGACCTTTGATGAGACGACGCATGTTTCTTCCTCCTTCTCGAAAAGATGGAGAGGTGCCGGCGTGTGGCGGCTTCGTCACGACATTCAAAGACCGGCTGCTCCTCTTGATGTGTGTCACAGCCCGCGGCAAAAAAGAAAAACGGACAATGCCCCTCCCCCAGCGGGCATTGTCCGCTCATCAACACATCGGCAATTCCGATCTGCAGATGATTAGTCCACAACTGGGGTATTCGGAACCGGAGGCACGTTGGCACCCGTGTTCACGTTGACTTCGGGAACCCCTTGGTTGGTATTGGCATTCACGTCGATATTACTGCGAGCTCCGTTGAGGTTCGCGTCGGTGCGAACGTCGGTCCGCGAAGCGGGGAGAGGAGCATTGCGATTCAGGTCGCGGTTATCGCGCAAGTCGCGACGATCGTTCATCCGACGATCGTTGAACTGGCCATTGATCTGGCCATTGGGAGCATACTGGCCATCAGGGAGTTGCTGGCCCTGGATGTACTGACCGTTTCCATTGTTGTGATAGGTGGGCCGTGCAGCACTGTGTTCATATCCAGTCACTGGGGCAGCTTGATAGGAGGCACCGCATGGGGAACAGGCGGCGGGTTGCTGCTGCTGACAGGGATCACAGGAATTCGCACCGCATGCTCCGCCGTTGCAGGCGTCCTGTCCGTAACCGTAGTTCTGCTGACATCCGCAGTCGTTGTAGTAGCGACGGTGGTGTCGACGGCCAGCGTCGGCGCCGTCTGTGACAATCAGTGTTGCCGCAATTGCCACAGCACCAAACACAGCAATCTTTGTAAAGCGATTCAACATTTCCTCGATCCTTCTGAAACGAGACAGAAACTGCGACCCGCAACCATTGCTGGTCGTTTCGCTGATGCCATGCTTAAAACGTTTTAAGCATTCCGTGACATCACGAGTGGAACTTCACTTCAAGTTCTCAGGTGCCTGCATCAGGCCTTATGTTCATCACGCAGGTCACGAATCCGGTCGTGTGCAGCTTTGACCTGGGCATACTGCTGGGTCAGCACATCGTTCATCGCGCTCCCTGCGGTTTCTTTCAGCACACCTTCATAAGCGGCCTTGATCTGGTCCTCGCCTCGTTCCGCTTCAGCGAGTACGGAGTAGAGATTGTTTCCCGAGATCATTTCGCGGATTGACATCCAGCCCCGGTGAATGGCGGCTGCATAGGAACCGGTCCGGTTGGGTTGTTCGTGATTCCACTGGACGTACTGGCTGAGCTGATTGGCCTGCTCTTCGCGCTGATGAGCCAGGGATTGGAAGAGCGTCGAGAGGGTCATGTCTTCAATCTCGCGTGCTGCCTGCTCGAAGCCGTCCTTGCTGTCGATGTTAATCTGAATCAATTCCTGCAATTTATTGATCGTTTCCTGATTCAGTTGCGTTTTTGTTTCCAGAGCCATGTTTTCTCTCCAGGGAAAATGACGGGCGACAGAAGTTGTCGAGGGGCTCGTGTTTGAGATGCAACAACAATGCCGATGTGACAGAAGGTCTTGACGAATTTGACGACATTGCCATCAATTCATGAGAGATCGCGTTGTGTGTGCGTTTTTCGCAGCGAAACGCAGCGGCTGCATGCACTGTGCGGCGAGCGACCATGATGGATTCCGGTCTACCAAATAACGCTGGCGGACTGGATTTCTCGATCACCGCCGGGACGACCCAGGATTGTTCTCGAAACGGCACCACGCGTGCTGATGCCTCCCAGTTTTCTCTTTAACCCTAAGGTGCTCCTCAGTTGACACAGACCGTCGAAATGCCGATTCCCGAAATCCTTGATGCTCACGAACGTGCGGCCCGCACTGCCCATCGGGTCGATGAAGCAGAAGTGCTTCGTCGGATCCGGATACTGGCGGACCTGATGGACAATCGTTTCGTGATTCCGGGGACGAACTACCGTATCGGGCTGGATGCGTTGATCGGTTTGATACCAGGCATTGGTGACTTAGCGACCACTGCGGTGGCTGCCTACATCGTGTACCTGGCCCGTCAACTGAACGTGCCCAAAACACTGCTGGCTCGCATGATCTTCAATGTAGCAGTGGACATGGGGATGGGGATTGTCCCCGTCGTAGGGGACGTGATGGACGTGGCGTGGAAGGCAAATTTGAAGAACGTTCGCCTTCTGGAACGGCACTTGCAAACTCGTCGCCGTTAATCGTCCGGCAGCGTGTCTGCCGCGTGATGGCGACCGCAGATCAGGCGTAAGCTGCGGGTTGCTGGTCCCCCTGTCAACTGCCCGGAGAATGAAGATGAACACGATTGGCGCATTGATTGTCTGGACACTTTTCGGCCTTGTCGCGGGCTTGATTGCCCGATTTCTGGTACCGGGACGTCAGCCGATGGGCTGGCTGGCGACAATCATGCTGGGAGTGATCGGCTCCTACGCCGGCGGATTTCTGACATATGCGGTGCGAGGCGGAGAAATGTGGCAACCCGCTGGAATGCTCATGTCAATTCTGGGCGCCGTCGTCGTTCTTTTCCTGTATATTTCGATGGCGAAAGGGCGGACTGTTTAATCGCAGTCTGTCTTTGCCGCGATCAGTCACTTAAAAAGAAGCACCGCACTCAAGTCGACTTGGGTGCGGTGCTTTTCGTCTGTTGGACTGACACTCTCTGAGAATCTCGGATCCGGAAGTGTGCAAGTCCGTCGTGCATCATGCCAGCATCTCGTCTTTGCGCGTTTCCGGAACGAACCAGATCGCAACCATTCCGACCACATAGATGTAGCTCATGACGCTGCAGGCATCGGGATAACTTCCGTTGAAGACCTTGTTCATGAGTGCCCCGGTCTGCAGGGTCCCGACAGCTGCGAGAATCCGACCGAAGTTGAATGCAAAACCCTGTCCAGTCGCACGCACGCTGGTGGGAAAGAGCTCGGGGAGGTAGAGCGGGAGCCACCCATAGAAAGAAGCTGTCGTCCCGCCTGCGAGCATCGCGGTCGTCAGGAACCAGGGACCGAATTCCTTACTGGTCTGAAAGAAAACGAGCGACGCCGTGAGTGAGAGGATGCACAGGCCGAAGTAAGTACGTCTTCGTCCGAACGTATGTCCGATCATCGCAGCGGAGATCGTTCCGATGATGGCCCCCACTCCCAAGGCAATCTGAGTATATTCCTTAGCATGCCGAACCGGTTGGTCCTTTGTCAGTTCCGAGGCCCATGCCGCGGCCCACTGAACCGATCCCCAGGTTCCCAGCAACGCCACTCCGCTGATGACCGCTCCCATGATCATCAGCTTGCGGACCGGCTGCCCCCCAGCTCCGCGGATCACCTGATCCTCGCTCACCCGCTTGAGATAACGTGTGACGGGATAGAGATAACCGATGATCGCCATGGCCAGTCCGACCACCGTTCCACCCAGACGGACACTCTGCGGGATGTTTTCATCCGCCCACAGATAGATGATTCCCAGGGGACCTAAACTCCCCGCCAGGACTCCCAGCAGATCGCTGGTCGCCCAGTTCGAAGTGCGGCCAGCCTGTTGTTCTTCTTCCCATCGTTCCGATTCAGGAACGAAGATTCTGACCAGGAACGTCAGGACAGCGGGCAGAGCACCGCACATCATCAGGATACGCCAGCCTCCATGTGCCAGCAGCATGGCGACGGTACTTTCGGGAAGTCCGAGAGCTCTTAAAAAAGTCTCCAATGAACCGACCACCTGCGAGAGTCCCATTCCCATCACCGCGACGAGAATAAAACCGACGTTCGAGGCGGCACCAATCAACCCTGCCAGCCATCCGCGTGACCTGCTGGGCCACACTTCCATGACCAGCGAGACCCCCAGCGACCATTCGCCTCCCATTCCCAGAGATGCGATCACTCGAAGTATTAAGAGCTGTGTGGCATTCTGTGCGAAGCCGCACAGGCCGCTGAACAGGGCATAGGTCAGGATGCTCAAAGACATTGCCCGGACTCGGCCGATCCGGTCACCCAGCCAGCCGAACACGACACCCCCCGTCGCAGCTCCGACCAGAAAACCGGCGTGAATGACTCCCATCCAGGCTCCCCGTTCACCGGGGTCCGAACCGGACATCAGGTCTTCCAGTGCAGGATGTCCGACCAGCGGAAACAGTCCCATTTCGAAACCGTCAAAGAGCCAGCCCAGGAACGCAGCCGCCAGCGCGGCCCATTGACCCCGAGTGGTGGAGTTGGATTCTGCCTTCATAACCACTTCCTACGTAGTCTCGAATCAATATGTTGCGATGAATTCAGGACCGCCATCATGGCGACTTCATCGATGAATTTCAGCCATCAGGAAAGCGTCATGTGTTCAGAAATCGAAGATTGTCTGGTTTAAAATCAAATGATCTGATTGAAAATAGTGACACAGTAGTGTGGAATTTTGCGCAAATACCGCTGAACAAACAAATCCAATTCTCCCGCTGACCAGAAGGAATCGGACCATTGAAGTCGCAGAAGACCTTCTCGGGTTTCACATGGCCCGATCGGGAGACGGGAATGCTGCAGCGCGCAGCATCAGATCATCGTCCGCAGACATTCCTATGGCCGCAGGTCGGAGGAGACGAGAGAACGCAGTCTCCGGCACGCACGTCAAACGAGAGCGGTTTTGCAAATAATCTATTACGTTCCGCAGGCGATCATATGGACTTTCATGCGGTGAAAATCCTGGATCGCCTGCACATGATAGACCAAACGGGTCTAACGAGGCGATGTCAGCACGCTGGCGTCGGGAATCGATGAAATCAGCTTTTTGGTGTAGTCGTTTCGCGGGTCTGCATAGATCGCTTCCGAGGGCCCGAACTCGACGATCTTCCCGTTGCTCATCACAGCCATCATGTCAGACATGAACTTCACCACACTCAGGTCATGGCTGATGAAGATGTACGTCAGGTTTCGCTGTTCCTGAAGATTCTTCAGCAGATTGAGTACCTGAGCCTGAACGGAAACGTCCAGCGCGGAGACCGACTCGTCACAGATCAGAAACTCCGGTTCGACCGCCAGAGCACGGGCGATGGAGAGCCGTTGTCGCTGACCGCCCGAAAACTCATGCGGATAACGCAGCAGATGCACCGGCTCCAGCCCGACTTCCTGCAGCAAGGCTGCGGCGCGTTCACGGCGGTCGTATCGCGACTTCCCGAGCCCATGGATGACCATGGCTTCGGTCAACATCCCCTCGACGGTCATACGGGGATTCAACGAGCTGTAGGGGTCCTGAAAGATGATCTGCATTTTGCTGCGGTATCGCTGCAGATCATCTCCATGGAACGAAGAGATGTCGACTCCCTCAAACAGGATCTTGCCCGAAGTGACAGGCGCCAGTTTGACGATCGCTCGACCTGAAGTGGTCTTGCCGCATCCCGATTCGCCGACCAGTCCGAGCGTCTGTCCCCGGTAAACTTTCAGGCTGATGCCGTCGACAGCTTTGACATGGCTGGTGACGCGTCGCAGCAGTCCGCTGCGAATGGGATAATAGACTTTCAGGTCTTCCAGAGAGAGCAGGGGACGCTGGCTTTCGGGAACGAAGCGGGTGTCCGACTGCAGTTGGCTGTCGGTGACCGGATGACCCATGCGTGTCAGTTCGAGTTTCGGATGCAGCAGCCGACCGCGTCCGGTGTTCTGAAGGGCCGCGAGCTCTGCGGGATCTGCCGACTTCTCGCGGATGATGTACGTGCCGTCCGGTTGACGCTGTGCATCCATGAAATCGCTGACGGTGGGGAGTCGGCGGTATTTCGATTCCAGTTTCGGTCTGCAGGCGAGCAGCCCTTTGGTATAGGGATGCTGTGGAGACCGGAAGATCTGCTCGACCGGCCCCTCCTCAACCAGCTTCCCGCGGAACATCACCGCGACGCGATCCGCAATTTCCGCAATCACTCCGAGATCATGGGTAATGAAGAGGATGGACATCCCTCGACGATCCCGGATCTGCTTGAGTAGATCGAGAATCTGCTTTTGAATGGTGACGTCGAGCGCGGTGGTCGGTTCGTCAGCTATCAGCAGTTCAGGGTTACAGGAGAGTGCGAGGGCAATCATCACCCGCTGTTTCTGTCCCCCCGACATCTCGTGCGGGAAGCTGTAGAATCGGCGTTCCGGCTCAGGAATTCCGACTTCTCGAAACAGTTCCAGCGTCCGTTTCCGGGCTTCTTGAAAACCGACCTTCTGGTGCTGCTGGATCGCTTCGGTAACCTGCTTGCCGACGCGAAACACGGGATTCAGGCTTGTTCCCGGCTCCTGAAAGATCATGCCGATCTGCCCGCCGCGAATCTGCCGCATCTGGTTTTCGGGGAGGTGGATCAGATCTTTTCCGAGGTAACTGATCTTTCCGGCAGCGATCCTGGCACTCGCCTGGGGGAGGAGCCGCATGATCGACAGTGATGTGACCGATTTCCCGGACCCCGATTCGCCCACCAGCCCCAGCGTGGCCCCTTTGTCGATCCTCAACGTGAGATTGTCGACTGCTCGGAGGATTCCTGCTTCTGTGTGAAAAACGGTCTGAAGTCCGTCGATCCGCAGGACCGGTGATTCGGCTGTCGTTTGCATGGAGATCCCTGTCGTGATTCGGCCCGGACGATTTGGGTGGTTGGTGGATGCTTCAGAGAAGAAAGTTTTGAAATGCTGAGGTCGCCGAGAAATCCGAAGAGGCTTATGTCTCGTCGGCCTTGACCGCGCTTCGGGGCTTCTTTCTTGAAGTGGGGGTTTGAGGCTTCAGGCTGGTCTCTTTCGCTGAGATCATTCGAAAACATTCCAGCGTTTCCGGACTGACATGGTGTTCGATCCCTTCCGCGTCAATCGCAGCCGTCCGCTCGGGAACTCCGATGGCAAGTAGAAACTGATAGACCACTTCGTGCCGCTTTTGAGACGCTTCAGCGAGCTTGGCCCCTTTTTCTGTGAGTTGAATAGGGCGATAGGGTTCCGTGTCGACGAAACCCTCTTTCTTGAGGCGGCTGACGATGCGGGTGACGGTGACGTGGCTGACGTCGAATCTCCCGGCCAGGTCGACAACACGGCAGCTTCCCTGTTGCTCATGAATTTCTGCGACCGCTTCCACGTAATCCTCAGCCGTCTCCGTGGAGTGATCCTTGCGGGTTCGGCGGTGTCGGGCGGCGATGCGGCGTGTGTTTTTCATGATTTCGGGACAGGGGGATGCGAGCGTTTCTGCGGAACCTGTGCCGATCTCACCAAAATTTTCTCGTGGCCCCCTAAGTTGGCCCGGCACAGGTTAATACGGCTTTTCTACCGGATCGGCGGGATGAGGTACAGCAAGATTTCCGGGAAAACCGTTGACGTGAGATGTAGCGCGGGCTACATTTTCGATGTCGCAAGAGTAGCCAGTGCTACATTTGGGCGACCTCGCGAATCCGGAAGTTGCTCATCGCCGGAATTCCGGGCAGCTGTTTCATCGACATTCGGGTCCCCACTCTCTTGCTGTAGCTGAGAACAGGCTTGCGGTGCGCCCACCGGCCCGCTCACGAGAACAGGAATCACAGATGCGGAATCATCGCGGATTTACGCTGATCGAACTTCTGGTGGTCATCGCCATTATCGGTGTACTGGTGTCTCTGCTGCTGCCTGCCGTCCAGCAGGCTCGCGAAGCCGCCCGGCGCAGCCAGTGCAAGAACAACCTCAAGCAACTGGGGCTGGCGCTGCACAATTATCACGAGCAGCATCGAGTTTTTCCTCCGGCCTACATCGGAACGCTGGGAGCTTCAGGAACTGCTTATGGGCTTTCTTATCCAGACGACAATGAGAACGGGCCTTCTGGATTCGCCTGGGGAACTTTGCTGCTACCCAACCTTGATCAGTCGACCGTTTACAACGGGCTGAACTTCTCTGAGCCGTGCTGGGCCACGCAGCATCTTGATTTGGCGAGAACCAAGCTGCAGGTTTTCCTATGCCCAAGCGCCTCGGGCGGGGATTCCGGGTTCAATGTGCAGAAGTGGACCTCGGGGTCTTCCTCAGCACCGCACGATCCAGTGGACTTTTCACCGACCATTGTTTTTGCTCACGCACACTATGTCACCAATGCTGGGATTCATCAGCCCTGGGGGCGAGACCCGGCATATTCCATGGATTTCTCAGTACCCGAGCCGATCGCCAGCACTGGTCAGAGTGTGGTTCAGGATGGTCCGTTCTACCGAAATTCCAGGGTGAGAATCGCTGATGTCACCGACGGCCTGTCGAATACGGTCTTCCTCGGCGAGCATTCTTCATCACTCAGTGACAAGACATGGTACGGCACCATTCCTTACGCAGCGACTTGTCCAAAGCCGGGTTGGCCTTCCGATTGCAACAGTGCAGGTTGCCTGGTGGGAGTCCATAGCGGCCCTGACACGCACGATCATCCCCAGGTTGTGATCCACGCTCCCAATCATCCTTTTGGACATACCGATGAAATGTACTCAGAGCATGTCGGAGGTGCCCATGTCTTGCTGGGAGACGGCTCTGTCCGGTTCGCTTCTCAGTTTATGGACCCGTTTACATTCGTGGCGATTTCGACACGTGATGGGAGTGAGACGGTCGGAGACTATTAAGCATGACTCGCTGGACAATTATGAAAACCGTGACCGGAAGCGTGAATTTGAAATGGATTTTCATTCTCACTGCACTGTGTGGGCTCATGTCGAGTTGCAACCGCGCACCGCAAGTCGTGGCCGATCCGGCGGTCTTTAAAGAACTCGATGCTTTATATACCGCCGTGACAGCTCGCCGAAGCGACCTGTTGCAGGCCAGCCAGCTTCGCATCGGAGAATTGCATGAAAACAAACAGCTCTCCGATACGGGCTTTCATCAGATTTCCGGTATCGTTCAACTCGCTGAGAGGGGAGATTGGCAGGACGCATCGGAAAAGCTCTACCACTTCATGCGAGCGCAACGCAAGAGTAAGTCAGGCTGACTGATGACCCTGTCCAATCGGGTGATTTCATCACCGGCAGGGCGGGTTCCTGCCGATCCGGACCACGGTGATCACCTGATCTTTCCGCACCTCTGCGGGAACTTCCGCCACTCGGATCGAAACCCAACTCAGGCGATGAAGCCAGCTGTCAGGAAGCCGCGGCGTCTCGTCCTGTCAGGGGGTTGCTGGTATTGTGGCCAGAAGGTCATCAATCAGCCGGAACAGGACTTCGTGCGTGACCTGCACATCCGCGGGGGTTCGTCCCGGTTGACCGGCGATCGACTGGAATCTGCGCAGTGTGAAGCTGCCGTTGCCGGATGACGTCAGCAGGACTTCGTAGTACTCGGTCCCATGTGGACGAACGGTGGGCGGAGTTGATCGAATCAGGATCTGTCCTTGCGCGGGATCGAGTTCCAGCGGGCCGATCTTCTCAAGCAGATAAGTGACACGCTGGGCAAGATCATTCGCCCACTGCTCAAGCTCAGCGAAAGTTGCAGTCTGCAGTTGCGGGACGAACAGGACCAGCTCGGAGAACGCACAGCTCATGGAGTCAACAACCGTCAACTCCAGGCGGACCGTCACCCCCGAGGCGTCGCTGGCCTGGACGGAGTTCGGCATCGCTGCCCTGGATAAGTGCAGCGACCGCAGCTTCTGCTCGAGATCATCTCTGAGTGGCATCTCAATTCCTTTGAGAGGGACAAACGGAAGTAGACTGCCCAGAATTCGCACAACGCACCATTCACCTGGGATTCTATTTTACCAGCAGGGAGATCAGGAAAGGGCAATCTCTTTCGAGAAATCGATTTTCAGCGTCTGGGCCCGCCCCCAACGAGTGAATCCGAGAGAATGAAGCTGAGAAAAACGGATGGAATTCCGTTAGAAGCAGACGCATTTCGATCGCAAAGCTCCTGACAGATTGAACTGGCCGTAAAATCCCGTTTTGACGCTGAATCGACATGCAGAAACGAATCTGACACAGATCCCATGGCGAATGCTCCTGCAAACTGGCATCCCAATGAGATTTCGGTAGAATCCCTGCACCTGTCTCCGTAGCTCAGCTGGATAGAGCGTTGGCCTCCGAAGCCAAAGGTCAGAGGTTCGAATCCTCTCGGAGACGCTTGACTTACGTCGGTTTTCTGAAATCGAACTTTCTCCCGGGCAGAAGGGCGGGACGGTGCAATCCGGACCGCGACGCGTCGTCACACGTTGAAATCGGAGAAATTCTTACGATTCCCGTTTAGCTGCACACCTGAAGTGTGCAGCTAAACATCTGCTCTTGTGATTTTCGACGGGCAGCTGGCCCGGTTTGCCGACGCGGAACTTGAGAGGCGAAGTCCGAGACTTCAGTCCTGCGGCGGTTCGACGTCGACGTCGTGCCATTTCATCGCCTGCATCATCGGTTCGATGCGCAGCACGACGGTTCCACCCTGGAAGAGTCGAACGGTCCCGGTGGATTCCGAGACTGCAATGGCGATGGCGTTTGTCGCTTTCGAGATCGCAGCGGCGGCCCAGTGGCGGGCTCCGAGCCCTTTGGACAGCGTCAACTCTTCTGCCGGGGCATCGAGAATCCGTCCGGCTGCCATCACGGTCCCGTCGGACGCGATGATGAATGCGCCGTCGATCTGCGAGAGCTCTTTAATGCTTTCGCAGACGCGGGGATTCGAAATCATCCGCTCTTTCTTCGGATAGCCCCGAAACGGGTCGTGGATTTGTTCATGGGACATCTCCAGCACTTTGCGGTGATGTCCGACGACGAACAGCGTCCCGACCTTTTTACTCTCGCGTCCTTCCCGTCCGATTTCGACTGCCAGGTCGACAACGCGTCTCAGCGTTCCGAGCGGAACCTGAGTTTCCAGACGCTGCAGGTCGCGTGCTGTCAAACGGGCCAGACGTTCGCTCAGGTTGATGATGCTGAGTGAATCGATCGTGTCCCGTTCGTAGCCGGAGTACAGGACGATGACGCGGTCACCGGGCTTGACGAGGTTATCGGCAATGGCCTCAAGCAAAGCCTGACTCAGCTGCACCTGACGTGTCTGCGGCTCCTGAATCAACGGGACCATGAGAATGCCGTCGGCCTTGGCGGCTTCCTGAACTTCAGGGATCGGCGAAGCAACGATCAACAGCGTCTGCTTGAGAAGCTGCTGGATCTCTTTGAAATCGTAAGGGACGTCGGCCAGGAGGACGGTGGCGATGCAGTTCGTCTCTTCCGCAATGCGTCGAGCCTGCTTGATCAGGCTGACGAAAAGAGGCGGAAGACTGTCACGAGCCATAATAAGAACCCACCTGCGCGCTCTCGGCAATCCGAGATCGAAAGCGACCTGAGCGCACGCCGGTTAAATGTTGTAAACGGAAATCTGCGAGAGATTTAAGAGGAGGCATTGGCAGTGTACGACAATTCCGGAGAACGTCAAACGAAGCCGGAAAACCTGTTTTTTCGAACCAGTCCGATGTTCGGAATCTGATAGCATTGAAGTTGAAACTATTTCCTCTCACACTGAACTGTTCGAGTCCGTGATGAGGACTGACGCCCCGGAACCGTGAACTCTCGGGCCACGGATGCTCGCGGGGCCGAAGCGGTCTTGTCTGCCGACGAACTTACTGAGACGACATGCTGGAGAGCTGGACATGCAACCGGTTTTGATCAATGGAGAATGGCGGGCATCTCGCGGAACCAAGTCGTTTCAGGCGATCAATCCGGCGGAACGGAAACAGCTTCCGGCTCTCTTTCCCATCAGTCCCTGGGACGAAATTGAAGAAGCCCTGACCGCGGCCGCCCGCGCATTTGAAATGGTTCGGGGCTGGCCGGGCGAACGGTTTGCCACGTTTCTCGAAGCGTATGCCACCGCCGTCGAAGCCCGGGCGGAGCAGATCGTTCAGATGGCTCACCTGGAGACCGGGCTGCCGGTCTCGCCTCGCCTCAAAGATGCCGAACTGCCACGAACGGTCAATCAACTTCGTCAGGCGGCCGCTGCAGCGCGGGACGGCTCCTGGAAGATGGCCACCATCGACACCGCAGCGAACATCCGTTCCGTGCTCGGATCGCTGGGCCCGGTTGCAGTCTTTGGTCCGAACAACTTTCCGTGCGCGTTCAACAGTATCGCGGGGGGTGACTTTGCCGCTGCGGTCGCTGCCGGGAACCCGGTGCTCGCCAAGGGACATCCTTCACATCCGGAAACCACGCGTCTGTTCGCGGAAGCGGCCCATGAGGCAGCGCGTTCGACGGGAATGCCAGACGGATTTGTGCAGTTGATCTATCGCACCGGCCACGAAGAAGGGGCCAGACTGGTCTCGCATCCGAAGATTGCAGCCAGCGGTTACACCGGCGGGCGGCATGCCGGGCTCGCCCTGAAAGCGGCGGCGGAGCAGGGGGGCAAGCTCTTTTATGCGGAACTCTCCAGCGTCAATCCGCTGTACATCCTGCCGGGGGTCTTGAAGGAGCGATTCGACACCATGGTCACGGATTTTGTGACCAGCAGTCTGATGGGGACTGGTCAATTCTGTACCAACCCCGGCATGGTCGTCCTGAAGGCAGGGGAACTGACGGAGAAGTTTATTTCGGCTGTGGCTGCGAAGTTTGACGCCAGTCCGGTCGGGACGCTGCTGGGAGAGTCGACGGAAAGCAGCCTGCGGGCGGCAATCGTCGCATTGCAGCAGGCGGGTGCTCTGGTTGTCACTGGGAACCGGCCTGTGGATCAGAGTCGATGCTGCTATTCGAACACGTTATTGCGGGTCCGTGCGAAGGGGTTTCTGGAAGATCCTCGCGGTCTGCAGGAAGAGGCGTTCGGCAACTGTGCTCTGATCGTCGTCGCCGACACGGATCAGGAAATCGCCGCTTTGTCTGAGCATCTGGAAGGGAATCTGACTGGCTGCATCTATTCGAGCACAACAGGCGAAGACGATGCACTCTATGATTTGATCGAGCCGGGTCTGCGACAGAAAGTCGGTCGGCTGCTGAATGACAAAATGCCGACGGGAGTTGCCGTGAGTCCCGCGATGAACCACGGGGGCCCGTATCCTGCGACCAGTCACCCGGGATTTACAGCGGTCGGCATCCCGGCGTCGATGCGGCGGTTTGCGATGCTGCAATGCTATGACAACGTTCGTCCGGCCCGCCTCCCTGCAGAACTCCGGGACGAGAATCCGACTGGCACCCAGTGGCGTCTGATCGACGGGGCCTGGACTCAGGGGAACGTCGCGAAGAAGTGAACGGACGTCCCCGAAGATCAAAATCTTCCGACGTGCATGGACAGTGCACTCGCTCACGCTTCGTTCTCTGAGTGGCGAGACGTTTGTGGACTACTCCGAGCTTCCTTCGAGGTCCCCTTCGAAGATTTCTTTGAGCAGGTCCTGCAGCACACCCGGGAGTGACTGCTTCAGCCATTCCCGAACGACGGGGGGCGGGACCGCTTCACCGTTGACTGCCAGATCACCCGACTTGGAGTCCGAAATCAGCCCGCGCAGCGCATCCAGCGTCACCAGAGCTTCCACATCCGGAAGGACCCCATAGACTCCTTCCTGTTCCAGCTCCGTCAGCAGTTGACGGGCTTTTTTCGCTCCTTCGGTGACCGGAAGGCGTGCATCTCTCAACAGCACCAGACGCTGGATTCCGCCAGAGCTGAGTTGTTCCTTTAATCGGCCGAGCCGTTTGGCAAGGCTGGTCATGTTGGACTGATTGCAGATGGTGATCCCCAGTCGCAGCTGACCCGTCTGGAAGATCAGCGAGACATCGGGAAGATTTTCATCCGGAACAACCCGAGTGAGTGGCGAGAACGGGTCGACGATCAACGGCAGGCCATGCTCAAGAATCTCATCACTCAGATCCGGAGTGTTGATGATCTTCTTGTGCTCGACAGCCTGCTGAAGCTGCGACCGAAGAAACGCGTGGATCTCTTCCTGACTGGGGCTTGAAGTCTTCGGTGTAGAGTCCTGCGAAGACGCCGGGTGCTCGAATCGATGGGCACACAAACTCAGCAGTTTTCGGGGTGTCACTCCACCGGCTGCTGCGAACAGTCCTTCAAATTCCGCGGATGAGAGTGGCCAAGTTTCGTTTCCGGTCTCGCCTTCCGGGCGGGTGATCCCTTCCGCCTGCAGCCGGGCCGAGAGCAGGTTTCTCGCCTGTTCCCGGTTCAGCGGATCAATGGTGTACGTCCCCATCGAGGTCATGCGATCGTAGTCGGCCTGCCGGGCGTGATCTTTCAGATCCGTGGCGAAGACCGACTGGACACTCGAAACAATCAGCACATTGCGAGTCGAGTCATGCAGCGTGCTGATGGTCTGGCCGAACAAGAACAATGCTTCATGGTCGCCGGGCTTCACCTGCAGCGCCTCGACCTGGTCGAAGCTCAGGAGAATCGGCAGGTCAGGGCCGGTGAGCTGGCACAGCATCAGGACAATCTGTCGGGCCTGATCCTCAAGCTCTTCTTCCGTCCCGTCATCGCGTGCGAGTCCCAGACGTTCCAGCACGGAGTCCGCCAGTGATGTTCCCGCCAGCCAGGCCCGCAATTCGCGTCGATGTCGACCGAAGGCCAGGTGCTGAAAGGCCACGGACAGATTGTGATCCAGATGCAGCTCCTGCGAAATCTGCTCAACCAGGTTTTCCAGTCCTGCCGGATCTTCATCCAGCATGTACTCGTACCAGGGTTCCAGGTCCCATTCGGCTGGACGCAGGCGGGCCAGACGATGAAACAGAATGCGGTCGATCTGAGGTCGTCCGTTTTCGACGGGTCTGAACCAGTCTTCGACAAGTGTTCTGCGCAAGGTCCGCCAGATCATGCGCGGACTCGTCTGCAGCCGGACCCAGACGAACAGAAATTCTTCTCGATCCGTGGCGATGGGAGCCTGAGGAGTGAGAGTCCGTCGCAGCCGTCCCAGCAGGTGAGTCTTGCCGCTTCCTGCTTCGCCATGAATCAGCAAGGCTGCGGACTGTCCCCGCGCACGAACCTGTTTCAGGCCTTCGATGCAGGTCTGGAAAACTCCCTGCTGAAGCTCCGAGATGTCGGCGAGTGTGGAATTCCAGGGACTGGTGACGATCGTGTCACGAAAGGGGTTCACTTTCGATCCTCCTGAACTCTCTCTTGATGCGGCGCAAAACTACGAACGCTGTCGGGCTCCTCGAAGTGCGATTCCCACGTAATAGTTGCCAGCTCCATCGTGAACAAGATCTTCCCGCTCACTCTCTGAAAGACTGGCGGGATAGTCATGTCGATGCAATGCCAGCTCTTGAGTGCGTGCAAGACGCAGAACCAGATCGTCAAAGCTGGATTTCTGCATTCCGCTGAGGCGACGCAGGTCTCTGGCTGCGACAAGGGCCCCCTGCGAGGCACCCGGCTCCAGACGGTGAATCAACTGCACGAGATCGATATCTCCTTGTGATGAGAGACTCGGCTGTGCCGGGGTGCTGCCAGACATCGACACTCCTGCCGACTCGGACATTTCAATCAGACTGCGTCGAAGATCCTGATCCGAAACCTCGGACTCCTTGAGAAGCTGCACCAGCTTCTTCAGCTGCGCGGACAGATCCTTCAGATAGGGGGCAGGGGACGGGGGGGCGGCACCCCAGAGTTCCTTCTTGATCTTTCCATGTGCCGGATGCCTGAACAGCTCGCGCTGCGCACTCATTGCCTTGAGAACATCCGCGATCTGGTCTGCCGAGTAGCCTTTCAGCGCTTTCTTCAGACCCGCTTCCGGCTGCGGTCCGCTCGCACGCACCAGCTTGAGAATCACGTGTCGCCCGAATTCCACAGGACTGCGGTCCCAGTAACGGGGACCACCCCGGGCGGTCGCTGCCGGGAACTGATGAAGCCGCCCTGCATGGACTTTCTCCTCCAGGACGCTTTGAAGTTGATCCTCAGTCGCCTTGACGGGGATGCGGAGCTTTTTCAGCAGGTCCTTCAGCGTGAAGGGCTGGTCGAAAGGACTCGACAACGCAGCATCAACTGCCGACCGCAACACGTCCACTGGGTGACGGGTCCAATACCGGGGCTGGCCGGCTGCGGATTTTGCAGGATAGCTGAACAGGGAGCCGCGTTGAATCTCCTGTTCGAAGACCTCTTGAGCTGCCGGTTCAGGAAGACGCACTTCTTTCGGCAGTTTCTTGAGCAGGGCAGCCGCGGTGACAGGTTCAGGAAGAGCCTGCAGAACTGCCAGCAGCTGTTGGCGAAATTCTTCAGGCGAGGGAGACGGACGGACAACTTTCTTCGCGACCATCTGGCCCTAATCCCTATTGCTCATTCCTGAATCCATTCCCTTGTCACCTAGAGCGGTTTGCCAATAATCTATTACGTTCCGCAGGCGATCATATGGACTTTCATGCGGTGAAAATCCTGAATCGCCTGCACATGATAGACCAAACTGGTCTAACGCCGGGGCTTGTTCCCTTTGCCCCCTTTATCCTTGCTGAACTTGCGTTGCGAAGACTGTGCTTCCGTGGTGTTCTTGGCCTGATCGGCCGCTTCGCGAATCTTGTCCCACCAGCCGGGAGCTTTCTTGGCGGCAGCATCAGTCGGAGCGGGACCAGTTCCCTTGGGGATGACTATGACATTCCCGTTTCCTGCTCCTTCTTCAGCCTGGGCTTCCGCCATGGCTTTCTGATGCGTCGCAATACTCTTCTTCAGCAGGAGCCGCTCGCAGATTCCCCACAGGCTCGAGGCGATGAAGTACACGCACAGACCTGCCGGAACCCGATAAAACGCGAAGCCGATGAAGATCATCATGAAGTTCATCATCTTGTACTGCATCGCCTGCTCCTCGGAAGTCGGAGGAGGGGTGAACAGCTTCTGCTGGACAACGAACAGCGCCACGGTAATGAACGGCAGCAGGTTGAATTCCGTCCAGCCGAAATAGGGGACGGTGAACGGCAGCTGTGCCAGCCGGTCGGGAGCAGCCAGGTTGTCGATCCACAGAAACTTCGCCAGACGCAGGTCGACCGCGTGGTAAAGCGAATTGTAAAGACCCAGGAAGATCGGCAGCTGAATGAGGGCCGGCAGGCAGCCCATCATCGGGTGATAATTGTGCTTCTTCTGGAATTCGCGATAGGCACGCGCGAATTCTTCCGGCTGGCCTTTGTACTTGTCCTGCATCTCCTTCATCTTCGGAGCGAGGATCTTCATCTTCTCAGCTTCAATCGCCTGCTTGCGTGAAACCGGGATCATCGCACCTCGCACCACCACCGTCAGCGCGATGATGGCCAGGGCGTAGGGCAGATGCAGTGAAGTGTGGAAGAACCCGAGGATCAGCAACATGATCTTGGCGACCGGAGCAAACCATCCCAGCTGGATGATCGATTCGGCATTCAGCGCCTGCATCAGCTGGGGCCGCTTGGGACCGAAGAACGCATTGAACTCGTTGGTGACGCTCCCTTTCGCAGGGACCTTCAGCGAGGGCGATTCCATCACCAGCGACATGTTGCTGCGATCGGTTTTGGCGCGGTCCAGATGCAGCAGTTCCGGACGGGTAATCGCGATGACCGATGCGGGGTTTCCGGCGGGAGTGTTTCCGCCCAGCTGATTCCCCTGGGGGAGGATCAGGGCCGCGAAGAACTGATCGTCAATTCCGGCATAGTGCACTGGCGCACGCCAGTCTTCAATCGCTTTTCCATTGGGCTGAAGCGACTTGTCAAACTGCTTGACCAGTGCCCCGGCCAGCATGTTTGTCGAAGTCACCTTCGACGGATTGCGTGGATTTTCCAGCAGTCCCAGCTTGATTTCACGGAAGATGCGGGTGTTCTCAGGATCTTCCAGCGGAACACCGACCGGCCCCTGCAGGGAGTACCGGGTCTCCAGTTTCTTGTCGGTGAGATTGCGGATCTCGACGGTCAGGTTGAGCAGGTAACCGGCGACATCAGTGTCGCGGTTCTTCAGTTCGACTTTCGGGACGGAGAAGGTCTTGAGAACTTCCAGGTCGCCAGCGGGGGACGGGTAGCGGAACGTGACGCTGGTGGCGTCCTGCTTCACGATCTCCCAGTTCACCGTCGCCAGGGTCTTGCCGGTCGGCTTCAGCAGTTCATCGAACTCAGGAATGGTGGTATCCAGAGTCCGGGGGAGGGGACCTTCGCCGACGTTCCGGACGAAATCATTTCCCACGACTTTGAGCTGTGATTTGCGATCTTCCGTAGTATAGCGTGGGTCGGTCAGCCAGACGGCATCCAGACCGCCCCCCTGCGTGTTCAGTTCCGCCTTGATGAGGAAGCCTGCCTCGAATCCCGCATCACCCAAGATCACCTTCTGTGCAGGGAATTCGGGGAGCTTCTCCGCAGCGGCCGGAGCATCCTCGCTGGAGTTTTCTTCCGGAGTCGCGCCTGCGTCCTTTTCCACATTGGCAACGTCAGGCTCTGCGGCAGCCGGGGCTTGGTTCGCAGCCTGATTCTGAGCTGCTTTCTGAGGTGGGGGGAACATCCCCGGGAACAGGACAGGCGCAATCTGCATCCAGCCAAAGAACAGGGCAATCGCCACCGTGGCGGAGAGCATTTGACGACGTTGATCCATCCACAAGATGACGGCTCGCGGGGAGCGAGACGTCCCTTTCCGATTCTAAAACCGACTGCCTGCGGCGATTTTGAATTTCTGATTCACAGCCTGCATGCGGAATCAGAGGCAGATGCCCGCTTCAGGTCTCACTACCAGCTGACCGGGACCCGGGCAGCTTCAGCGGAACGGACGAGATGAGCTCGCAGGTCAACTGAACCAGGAGTTTGGCGAAATATCGCTGCTTTTTCCAGAGTCGCAGTGAGTTTCCAGCGAGAAAGAGAGGGCCTGCAGCTGCCCCAGCTTCACTGGGCTGTCATTATCGCCCGTCTCGCAGCCGATCTCCGAGGAAATTGTCCAGCTCGGGGATGGGATAGATTTTCGAGATCGTCTTTTCGAAATCGTATTCGACCCGGCGGAAGTGGACGGCATTGTCTTTGATGACCACATACGACGACCGGGAGTCTCCGTCGCGCGGCTGCCCGACGGAACCGACGTTGATCAAAACCTTGCGGTCGCTCAAATCGAGCCGATATCCTAGCTCTTCGGGTGACTGGAAGTTGTAGTCTTCCGAGAAGACGCCGGGAATGTGGGTGTGTCCCTGGAAACAGTACCGGTCCACCAGCCCGAAAATCCGCTCCATTTTTCGCTGGTTATAGACGTCTTCGGGAAAGACATATTCGTTCAGGGGATTCCGGGCCGACCCGTGGACGAACAGGAACTTGTCCTCGCGTCGCATCCGGGGCAGGTCACCCAGAAATTCCCAGCGGCGCTCGTTGTTCGCCGCATCGCCTGACTCAAGCATCTGCCGGGTCCAGAAAATGGCTCGCTCGGCACCGGCGTTAAATCCTTCCGGATCGAAAAGAGCGGCCTGATCGTGATTGCCCAGGATCGTGACCTGGCAGCGGTGCATCACGAGGTCGATACATTCCCGCGGATTTGGGCCGTAACCGATGATGTCACCCAGGCAGTAGATCTGCGTGATCCCCTGGCTGTCGATATCGGCCAGCACCGCTTCCAGGGCTTCAAGATTGCCGTGGATATCGCTGATGATTGCTCGCAACTGTCGCTCTTCTCTCACGTTACCGAATGAATCGGACCGAATGGCTGTGTCGGCGAAATAGCCTTCCAGTGTAGGTCACGCATCGAAGTAGGGTCAAGTTTGGCCGATGCGTCCGGTTCTGTTCCCGGCAAAATTCAGTCCTATTCCCCTGCAATCGGGAGGAACAGCAGGTTCCGCTCGCCGGGAAGTCACCGTCTCCCCGGCCGCCAGGAATCATCCGAGGACTGATAAGTCCCCTTCCAACCATCCTATGCAATGTCACTCGCGAAAAATGGACGGGGACCGGAGACACCAGGTCTTCAGTTCTGACGATTCCCTACAGGCACGCCCCTCCCAAGTCCGTCACGAGCAGTCCGGAGCAAGAGGACCAACTGCTGGAAATCGCATCATCAGCCGCGTCGAAACGCAATGTTTTCTTCCGACGCAGCCGGCTTTGAAGTTTTCGTCGCTGCGTTCACGACCCCGGTCATCAGCAGTCGGAGAACGCAGGTGCCCCTTCGTCTGAAGGGGAGCGGTTGTCTTGCTGTGAGACCTGCAGCTAGAATCTTCGGCATCACACCATCTGTCAGGTGAAATCGACGTCGTCCTCCTTGGCGGTGACTTGCCAGACGGGACTCACCGTCGATCTCACTTCAGACGTTGCAGGGCTGAGGACTCGTGCTGTCGAACACGGGTTCGTTCAAGTTCAAATGCCGAATGTATTGCTCTCGTAGCTCAGCAGGATAGAGCGTCGGTTTCCTAATCGGGCCAAGGACTTACGTCAAAAGAGTTAGGTCTGGAATCCAGCCTGTTTAAGCGTGTTTTACCCTTCAAAGGTATCAGCGCGTATCAGGTTTCAAATGCGACTTCCAGCACTCCGAAGAAACGGCGACGGACGGGCTTTTGCGGTGTATCCCCGATCAGGCGGACGCCGTGAGTACTTCGGTGTCTACGGCACTGATGAGGCCGACCGAGCATACGGCAAGTGGCTCGCATCTGTTCTGACGTCTCCGACGTCTACAACTGTTTCTGATCTGACGCTGGCAGAACTCTGTCGGATGTACGTTGCGAATCGCTCCGAACAAAAGCGAGCAGAGCGACACCTCGCGGCTGCAACTTGTATGAACCTGACCCGAGTCGCCGGTCAACTCAAATGTGGAGAACTTGGCCCACGCATCTTGCTCTTATTACAGGAATCTCTCAAGCACACAAGATGTCGTAATCATCGAAAGAAACAGACGCTCTCCCGCTTCTATATCAACAGGCAAGTTGCGGAAGTTAAGCGGATGATCAAGTGGGCATGTGCGCACGAGTACATTCCCGCTGAAATCTATTCGAAAATGCTCCCTGTAAGCGGGTTACGTCGTGGCTGTGGGGTCAGGGAAGCGGACGGTGTTCAGCCCATCGAACTTACCGAAGTTAGGCTGACGCTTCCATTTCTGAATGAGCCCATCCGAACGATGGTTGTGGTTCAGTACCTTTGTGCGATGCGTCCTTCAGAAGTGTGCGGGATGCGGTCGGAATGGATCGACCGAAGCAAAACCCCGTGGCTCTATGCGCCGGTAGATCACAAAAATACGCATCGCGGCCAATATCTCCGCAAGGCCATACCGCAAAAAGCAGCGCAGTTGCTTGAACCATTCCTCGAAGCCAAGCGTTCTGAGTACGTCTTCCCCGCATGCAATCGCGCTGGGGTGGTGTTGGGACCATACGCTGTCAGTTCCCTAAGAAACGCTATCAAACGGGCTATTCACAAAGCTAATCAAGCAGGTGTGAAAGTAAGGGAATGGTCTCCCCTCCAGCTACGCCACACCGTGGCAACTCAGATTGAGGAGCAATTCGGTCGAGAAGCCGCTCAGATCTACTTGGGACATTCGGAACTGGACACCACGGCTATCTACGCCCAGAGGTCTGCGAAGGCGGTAGCAGAATTAGCGAAGCATTTCGAGGCAACGATCTTTCAAAATCTATGGGACTGACCATCCCTGCATCCTAGAGCGGTGGCTGGGGGGCTGGAGATCTCCGCAACAGGCAGTCGCCATCCAGGGCAACAGGAGAAGCACGAGGAACATACTGTTCCTCAGAGGCGTGAAGGTTTCAGTGGGGAAGGGGAAATGGGATGCGACGGGGAGCGACATTCCAGGGAAGAGGCTCTCTGTGTTGCAGGGTACTGATTGAGAATCAGCAAACCCTCGTCCAGGCATCGAACTCAACAGCGTCTACGCGTTCCAATCTTCAGTAAGTGTTTTGAGTCGTCCGCTTCAAGCGATGCGTGATTGCTGTCTCAAACCGCAGTTTAACGGAGCGGTCGGGGGCGACGGGTTAGCTGGTAGATGATCCACCAATGACAGGATCGGCCTCCGCAACACAGGGCGGGTCCGGTGCGAATTCCATCTTGTGCGATTTGTTTTGCTGTCAAATGGTCGTTTGGCGATCAGGGTTTCCCGCTCAGATGCCAACTTGGCAGCAATTAACCTTCTCCGTAATCGCATATCATTTCAGTTGACGGACAACAATACAAATGATATGATACCTGAAATTAACTGAACGGGGGTCGATCATGCAGAAAATTGTTGCCTACTATCGAGTGTCCACCCGAAAGCAAGGGCAATCCGGGCTGGGGCTGGAGGCTCAACAGTTAGCTGTTGAGCAGTTCGCGAAGCACAGCGATGGCAAAGTCATTGCCTCTTACAAAGAAGTTGAATCCGGCAAGCGGAAGGATCGTCCGCAGCTTGCTGAGGCCGTCGCACATGCTCGAAATGCTGGCGCTAGACTGGTTATCGCCAAGCTAGATCGACTGGCTCGCAATGTCTCGTTCCTGTCGGCGTTGATGGATGCAGGCGTGGATTTCGTGGCATGCGACAATCCCCATGCAAACCGACTCACCATTCACATCCTGGCTGCTGTTGCGGAGGACGAGGCGAGGCGTATCAGCGAGCGAACAAAATCAGCTCTGGCTGCAGCGAAGCGACGTGGAGTGCAGCTTGGATCCGCCCGAGAAGGTCACTGGGAGGGGAGGGAAGAGGCCCGACTGGCTGGTCTGAAGAATGGCCGTAAGGCGTCGATTGCAATTAGACGTGAGAAGGCCCGGGAGGCTGTTGGGTTTCTGACCGCCCGCATTCAGGAGCGACGGCAGAAAGGAGAGTCGTTTGCGAGCATTGCAGGGCATCTGAATGACCAGGGATACACGACCAGCCGGGGAAAAGCGTGGACTCCGATGGCCGTGCTGCGAGCTTCGAAGCTGGGTTGCGACACTCTCTGAGCAATTGCCAGATTCCGCGAGCGACAGGCTGCCGGTATTGTTGCTGCAAAGGAAGTCAGAGCGAACACATTTTGCGGGATCAGGCTCACCGTTTTTGAGGAAGGTGACTGGCAATCTACAAGAAATGGAAACTGGTGTTCCGATGTGTTCCATTGCTCAGGCAGATGTACTCCAAGTATAAGAAGACGCTGCAGGGTTGACGAAAAGGAATCAAAAGCGTATCACACCCACGACCTTATTCAGCGTTGAATCCAGACACAACCTCGGAATGCATTAGGACTTGGCTCTCGTAGCTCAGCAGGATAGAGCGTCGGTTTCCTAAACCGAAGGTCGTGGGTTCGAATCCCGCCGGGGGCGTTTGATTGTAGTTGGATTCAAGGGGCGGAGTGGCTTTCGAGCGAGGTGACTGGGCTCGGTCCCCGTCCATTTGAGAGCGTGTTGATTGAGCACCCTCGACGGCGAAGACGTTCGGATCGCGGAAGCTTTCTCGACGATTTTCGTGATGCCTCGGGCTCCATTCTTCCGTTCCTGCCCAGTGCCTCTTCTCGGGAGTCGTGCGGGCTTCTGGGCGCCCCTGTTTATTGAATCAGGCCGCCGCTTCCTCCCCGGTCCACGTAGCCCCCGTCGGACTCTGCAGGTATCAGTCGATATTCAAAACCAGATTCGGCGATCGCATCACGCAGGTACTGAAAGGCACCGTACGAATCGGGGCGAACGACAACTGCCAGGTAATCCATCGAGGGGTCGAAACTTTTCATCGATCGAGCGATGCGGGCTGCAGACTCTTTGGTGGTGTCTACAGGGATGCCCGCTGCGGGATTGGGAGATGTGACGACACCCGCTTCGCTTTCTGACAGAATCAGGAAGTCGCGGGTGTTCAGGCCTTCCCGAGTCCCGGACGGCGAGTACTGGTGCCAGCAGTAAAGTCGCCTGAACTGCAGGACCAGCAACACCTCCCGCTTGATTCCCGGAGATCTGGCCACCGGCATCCGCAGTGTCTTTCTCCGAGAGGACCTGTGTTCCGTCAATGAATTTCTGAGTGCTGTCAGTTGGGCTTCCATTTCCGGGAGTCGAAGCTGCAATTCCTTTATCTTTCGCGTGAGATCCTGCTCTCCGGCCTCGTGTTGCTGGATCTGCTGTTGCAGGGCAGGGATCTCAGTCTCGAGTTCGGAATTGCGGTCCAGTTCAAGTTGATAAGTCGCCAGTGTTTCGGCGAGATCGTCTCGCGTGAGCATCGAGACGGTTTTCGTCTGCTTTTCCAGACTGGACTCCAGCCGCTCTTTCAGCCGCGTCAGGTCTTCCAGCTGATTCTGTTCAGCAATCGCCTTTGCTGCATCTTCGGGAGAGCTGTGGAGTGTCTGCCGCTCGCCGCTAATCATCAGAAGCACGACCACCAGCAGAGCAATGAAGATAATTCCTCCAAATGTATTGCAGATGGTGTCGAGGAGAAGCTCCAGGCTATCGGCGGGCATCCCGCTGCGTCTTGTCATTCGCCTGCTCCCCGAACCGGGTGGAGCAATTGTTGCTCAGAGTCGGCAAGATCGAATCCAAAAGAAACGTTGTTCTTCTCGAAGACCTGCGAGATCTCTTCGAATGCCTCAACCCCATCAGGACGGACGAACAGAAAGAAGTAGGCCTGTGATTCCGCCTGCTTTGTCCAATCGAGAAAAGCCTGCTGCGGAGTTTTTGTCTGTAAGAACCCCGAGCGGGAAGGGACAAAGCGGGTCGGCTTCTCGGCACGACCGATGGGGGCAACCTGAATGGCTGAGGCCGAAAGTTCGACAATCCATCCTGACCGGCGGTCTCCGCGAGGCAGAGAAAAAATGGAGCGATCTTCATGAATTTCGACTTGCAGTTCATGCTTCAGTCTTGCCGCTTCTTGCTGTGCAGCCAGGAAGCGACGACGCAACTCTTCCAGCTGCTTGCGTCGAAGGTCGTCCGCAGGCTCACCTTGCTCGATGGCTGTCAATTTCGTTTGCAGGTCGTCCTTTTTTGCACTCAGCAGCTGGTTGACTGTCTGAAGATTCTGAATTTGCTCATCCAGTTCGGCAGCGGTCAATTGCGAAGCCGATTGAATCAGGGAGTTCGCATCGACGATCCGCCGCTCCAGCAAGCGGATCTCCTCCTGCAGCTCGGAAATGGTGCTCTGGGGGACACCCGGCTCCGATACGGGAGGACTGGCGTGGGCCGAGATTTCAGGGCGCTGAATCAGTTCCAGGCATAGAATCAGGACAATCATAATCATGATTCCACTGGTGGACATGATGATGTCCTGAAAGGAGAACAGCGTGATCGCTGGAGCAGAATGTCGGGAGCGACGACTCATTCGCTGGACATCATTTCATAAGGAGTCAGGCGTAACCGGCCGACGACATTTCTGACACAGTACTCCGCACAATCATCAAGAAATTCTTCTTCGCGTTTTTTCGTCTGCGTCAGCAGCAACTGGACAATCAGGGCGGCCAGCAGCCCTTGAAGCGTGGTCTCGAACGCGACCGAGAGACCCGCGGTGACCCCCTGCAGCGACGCCTTGATTTCCGAAAGTTGTTCCGTTGACGAGAGGACCTGCCCGAAGCCTCCGATGGAAATGGAAAGGCCTTCCACGGTCCCGATGAACCCCAGCACCGGAATGGCCCAGACGAACCCGCTGAGGATGGAATAGCTGGTTTCCACGGTCGACTCATCCTGCTCTCCCTGAGACCGGAGAATTTCATCAAGGTCGGCCACACGCCCGAGATTCTTCAGGTTGGAAAGAGCGATTTCGATCCTGTTGAGCAGAATAAATTGCCGGGGTTCGTCGACAGCCTGATGGATCCGCTTCGTGACTTCTCCGACCGTATTTGAAGTCAAGACGAACTCCGGATTCTCCGGGAGAAGCGGCAGCTGCAGGGCCTTTCGTTGCAGCTTCAACTTGCCGGACTTCAGAAACAGAATGGCGATCGACCAGAAGAAGAAAAAAACGATCGCGTAAGGGACAAAGCCTCGTTGTGTAAACGACTGGGCAAAATACGACTCATGCACTGGAATCAGAGCTGCATAAAAAAGACAGGAGGAAATGACGGCCAGCAGGAAGGAACAGGTGTTATTCACACGTGTGAACCGCCCACCGCGAAAAAGCAGACGCTGCTCCGGATCTGATTGATGCCAGGACAATAATCTGTGCTGGCCATTAAGCGAACGAGTCTGATTCATTTGTGAGCTGACTTTCGACAGCTAAGGGAATGACCGCACCGGCACCAGCGACACGTGGTTGATGGAGTTGTCCAATACGAGGAAATTATGACTGTCAAATGATTGAGGGACGAAATGCTTTTTATTCTTTCGTTTTCGCGACCATTGCATGCAGGCCCATTCCAATCCAGCAAATGGGAGCAGCCAATCCACCAGTCGAAATACACAAAAGAATCGCCATGACGATCCATGCGAAGCCGGCTGCCCACTGACCCTTGTACCACAGCCCAACCGGCCCCAGTAGAAAGCCAAGACACCCTGCGACAAGATCTGACTTGGGAGGAACGTTTGGTTCCCTGGAAGAGCCAATCAGTTGAAGAGTCTGGTTTGCGGCTCGCAACGACGGATCCAAAAACTCGCCACAATGACGGCATTTCTTTGCTTCGGTCGATATTGACTCTGCACAGTAAGGACAGCGCATCGTCGGTGATTTTGAAGAGTGCACGTTTCGGGGCAACTCTTCAGTTGCTTCGGACTGAAAAGCGGGAATCGAATGCGCCAGTCGAGCTGCCGCAGGTTCAGCTGCCGAAAAGAATTCGCCTACCGTCTGCCACGTCTTTTTGTCCTTCGAGAGGATGTAATCTGCTTTGAGACGTCCTCTCGCCTGCAATGACTCAATCTGGCCCATACTCAAGGGGCCCAGAATCCTGCTTCCAGTATTGATGAAAAATTGACCGTCAGGCATCAAAGCTCTCGCTGACAGCGCCGGGCGACTGATTCACAACAGTCATCGTGGGAATTTGAAAGACGACTTCACAGGCAGTCGGAAAGATGCTACCGACTGCAAACATGAGATAGGACAAGATGGGGACGATGTTCGCTGCTAGAATGCTCAGGGTTCCAGAACCGATCAACGAGAGCGTTAGCGGATCCAGAAGAGTGCTTCTGTCGAAGAAAGTGGAGCCTCGGCTGACTGCCAGAAGGTAGGCGGCCCATCCAAAGCTGATGCATGCGAGAACTCCGCAGGCAGCAAAAATGAAAGAACTCTGTCGTACCTGCAATTTGAGGAGGAACAAAACAACCGAGACTCCTTCGCGTCCCGCGTGACTACCAGGCACGTCAGAAATATTGAATCCATCCGGGCGCAATACGGCGACTGCGCCAGCGACGTAAACAAAGGCCAATCCGATCGCCCCCATCACCAGCGGGACCTGCTCGTAAAGATGTACCGCTTCCATGGAGGTGACCAACAATAGCACAGGTCCTAATGTCCCTGCAGTTAACATCAGTACTGCCACGGAATTTAATAACGCCAATGAATTAATCTGCTGCGGCGTATTAAAGATCAGCTGTTCACCCGAATGCAATGAACGCAGGGCAGCGAATCTCAGCGACGAAACCAACAGAACTTGCGCTAATCCCCATAAAATCGGGTAGAACGTATTTGTTTTGATCGCAAGTATCAGATAGATCAGGGCGATTAGAAGCGTTGTCGCGAGAATGGCACCGCCCCCGGTTGATGCCAAGAGACGCAGGTATCCCTTCAGCTTCGGTGCAGTGTAGGAATTCCTGAATTGATTGAGCAACCCGCTCCACAATAAGGTTTGAGAATCGGCAGACGCTTCTGTGTGCTCTGAAGTTCCTGACGGAGTCTTTGACCGTCCTTTTTTTCTCGTCATCAGGCCGGGCTGTTCGCTCACCTGAATCCATTCGTCCAGGCCTGAGTGCCAGATCAGATCGTTCTCGCCCAATAGTCCTTGTGACGCCAGCTTCTTCAGGTGCTGGAAGGGGACCGGGCCCTGTTGCTGTTCGTCGATTGCGTAAAACCATTCCGTCGATCGCACAGGCTGATCCGGGTCCGTAACGTCGTCGGAAAGGAGTCTTGACCGTTTGGCCGTCGGTTCTCCAAAGACTTCCGCCAGACTCGAAGCGGGAGACCAGTTTCTTCGGTCCGTCGAGACTTCGTGCTCGTTATGAATTCGCCCACGCGATTTCAATGATCGAAGCTGGTTCAGATCAAAGGGGCCCAGGATCTTGCCGCCGATTCGCACAAAATGTTTGATGCTGTTTGTCTGGGACATGATGACCTCAGCGGGTGGCTCCAGAAAGAATGCCGCCGGACGTCGTTGACGACGGTCCGGTTCCGGGAAGGGCTCCAGATCGTTGATCAGCAAAGACCGGGCGACCTGCTGCCAGAAATTCGTTGGTTCCGTGTTTGAACTGCATTGTTCCGTTCGCAACGCGGCCGATCGTTCGCCATTCGCTCTCTTTGCTGCCATCCGGAACAAAGATGACCAGCAAATCACCGTCGGGAGCTTGTTCGCAATCTTTCATGTGGCAGGTCCATTGTTGTCCGGGCTGAAGCCAACCGACGATGGAGACGGATCGTTGTAATGCCCTGGAGAACTCAGCTCGCTGTTTGTCGGCATCCCTCCAGACGTCGTCCAGGCTCTTGAGTCTCTGGAAATGCGTGAGAATCTGCTTTGCATCTTCTGTTGATCGTTTCCCTTCGACATCGTCCGGGTTCATCCAGCGAGCCAAAGGGTTGATTGCAGCCCCCTGCAAATGCTTTAGATGCGGCTCGAGCTGGTCCTTGAGAAAGAGATCCCCGCTGGCGGATACCTCCAGGCAGCGTTTCAGCAGATCGAGTTTCAAAAAAGGATTCAGCTCGGCGTCATCCAGGATTTTCAGGGAGAGTTCCTGGCAGAACACGTTCCACTGTTCCGGCGGTGTCGAGAACACCCGGGCTTTGACGAAAGTCGCGATGACCTGACTGGGTGAGGGTGCCGGCGTATGAGAAACAAAATCCTCTGTCGGGATTTTCTTCTGAGTATCCAGGTCCTCGTTCCCGTATCCCACATAGAACCTGAAATTGGGGATGCCGTTCGTCTGGATTCTTGTCCCTTCCGGGACGTAAAAGATGCGGCCGTCCCTGATTTTCACACACGCGGATTTTTCGACCAGCGGGCTGGAGAAGATCCTCTCCATGCGTGTCTGGAGTCCTGTTCCGCTCCCGTCGATGTGGCCGGTAATGGACGTTAAGGCCTCAAGTTGATCGGCGTAACGTTTGGCGAGTGCGGTGTCGGGAGCCCCGCTGTGGGAAGTGATGAAAGTCCGGCAGGTGGAAATTCTTTTTGACATCTCCGTGAGATCGCGAGGCCAGGTGTCCTGCCACGTGTTTACGTGTCCGGCCCAGGTCAACGCGGCTTTCCAGTACATGTCTTCTTTGGTTCGCTCCCGGTACATGGCAGCGGCCTTCTCCTGCGGAATCGAGTCCGCAAAAGCCAGAAGTGAATCCCGATAGCGATCGACCGCCTCTGCGGGGTTGCCTAAAGCTGAAGAGATTTGGGCCTGCAGAGTCAGGTCGGCCAGACGCTGCTGTTGCAGGAGACGCTGATTGCGGAGGTCCTCCAGCTCCTTTCGACGTGCGGAAAGCAGACGAACCTGAGCGGCAAATTCAGGCCGAAGTCCGACACTCTTCTTTTGCAACTCTCCGATCACCTCAGCCAATCCGACCACAGCCTCTCCGGTTTTTTGGTCCCCCGTTCCGGTTCCCATCTCCCGATCCAGTTTCGCCAGTTGTTCTCCCGTCACCCGGATGGATTCACCCAGTTCAGACTCACGGGTCATCATCTCTTCGTCGTGCCGGGTTTGATGGTTCCGCTCAATTTCGGTGAGGGTCCGTTTCTCCTCCGGTGTTCTGGCATGGGTTCGTGCCTGCTGCAGCGCATTCATGATCTGCTCATGGGTTTTCGCTTCACGCGCCAGAGCAAGCGAATTCTGGTAAAGAACCTGTCGTTCCTGCTCGTCCTTCAGCTCTTTGTCGATCCTGGTCTGCAGGGCTGACAGGCGATCCCAACGGGCGATATCGTTTCGTTTTGAGAGGACGGACTTTGCTTCGTCGACCTGATGATTTTCCAGAAGCTGTTCCACGTGGCTTGCCACCCGGTCCGCTTCACTGGCCTGAAGCTGATGCCGGACGAGAAATCCGATTCCGACAGCGACCGCAATGACGACGGCCAGGGCACTTCCCAGTTGCAGCCGATGCAATCGAGTCTGGCTGATCTGCAGGGCTTCACGCCGATTCTGGTAACGGAGGGCCAAAAGTTCCGGCACGTCGCGGTCCAGTCGCTGAATCTCATGCACCAGTCGATCGAGTTCTTCCGTGCTGGTGGCCTGATCGAGTTCACGTTCCAGTGTTGCCGTCAGTTGCTGAAACTTCCGTTCGGCAGCTTCCCGTTCTTCTTCATCCTGCACCCAGCCGAGAACCGGGGCGACCTGCTCCTGGGGTGCCGTGGGGAAGGCTGGTCCCGCACGACGGAGGGCATCTTTCCATTGGACTGACAGCTCGCGGGCTTTCGGGAAATCGAGTTCAGAAAATGCGTTCTCCAGCTGCTGAGCCAGCTCTTCAAGTTGTCGGAAGGCGACCTGTTTTGTCAGTTCGGCAGCACTGTTTTTGATCGAGTGAATCAGCCGGGCGGGGGGGATTTCAAGCCAATTTCCGTCGGCGAGATCCTTCTGCAGAAGCTTCAGCTGAGGCAGATCCCCTTGCCGCTGAGCGGTGCGGATCTCCTCGGCCATCTCCTGAAACCGGGCCTTCTCAAAAGTCCGGACGTCATCTTCCCAGCTCGTCGTTTCAGGGTCTGCGTTTCGCAGCTGCCGTAACACATTCAGACGCAACTTCAGCGGAGCCCGATGCAATGCCAGCAGGCGATGGCGGGAGAGAAGGTTCTGCAGGGGCAGTTCGATCAGCTGGGCTTCGTTCAGCTTTCCAACGACCTGCAGGTTCAGGGCTTCGCTGCGGGGCAGATCATAGATGGCGACGACATCTTCCCAGGCCTCCATCTCGGGAAAGTTCAGCAGTCCGACAATCTCCTCGACGCTGGGGGGGCCTTCTGCCAGTTGAATGGCTTCGGATCGCAGACCGCCGTCGAGATAAGTTTCGATCTTCCTCAGCCGCAAGTTCACTTCATGACAGGCGAGCGCATACTCCCCCGCTGCAACCCGGAGTTCCTCCGTAAACTCGCAATCCTCAGACTGCAGCGCGAAGCGAATCTCGTCAACGATTTGCTGATAGTCGGACATGAGAATTGGCCCTTATTACTTTGCAGCCTGAGATGCTTGCTCACTTGTCGGGTAGACAAAAATTGGAAGAAACTTCGTTACGTTGTCGTTCTTGCATTCCTGCGAGATAATGACTTCTTTTAGATGAAGCGACTTCAGCTCGGTAATCAATTGGGTTGCAAATTCGCAAAACTGCTTAATGCGACCGAGACGAGCCAACTGTTGTCCTGCAGAATTGGATATAGACATCTTGTTCAGTTCTTCCTGGGTATACATGCCATCTTCTTTTTCCGTTACTGTATTGCTTCTCTTTATTGCTTCAGCCTGTTGGCTCGCTTGTTGCACTTCACTCAACAATCCGTCAGAGACGATCCGATTTGTGGCACTTAGCCATTTTGCGTTTATGCCTGCCCCCATTGGACTGAATTTAATCGCTTCGTCCAAGTCATGCTCGATAAACTTTTTGAGAGAAGTTTCAAAGCTGTAGAACGCGAATTCGACAATGACTTCGGTGTTTTTTTGGCCAGAGGGGATTTCCGGTGAGTTTGCAACACTTAACTTAATTGGAACCGGCTGATCTTTCATGGATTCAAGGAGTGGATTGTCGAATAGTTGCGAGCTTGGATCTAATAAATTCAAGGCCGAGGCGTTGAAGTCGCCAGATGCCACGTTTCCGTTCCAGATTAAAGGGACTGGTTTGTCGTCAGGCAAGATGTTGCCTGCACTTTGCGTTAATTTCAATGAGTTCAAACTGAGGTTCCAGTTTTCACTGGCTGAACTCATATTTGTCGGAAAAATAAGTTTATGACGGCGATTTTTTGTGTCTCTGCCTTGCGGGTCAATGTATTGAACGATCGCGTAAGGGAGAATTGTTGCCAGATCGTTACACCCCTGTGTTTTAATAGTATAAATGAATCGACAGTGATTTTGGTATGGTATTCTTGCGCTTACGTTTATTGCGATCTTTGCCCCGTCTTGGTCGTCTAGTGAGGAGGAAACCTTCAGGTATGGGCTCCAGCTATCCGATTTCTGAAAGTCTTGGAAGACTTCATTTTGTTTTGCCCGAACATTGTTTGAAAGATCGGTCGGACTCCAGACTTTCACCTCTTCAATGACGACTTTGTCGATCGCTAATTGTTGCGGGACATTGGGCTCGAGATCCTTTACCAAGTCGGCCCAAAAGTAAAACAAGTTTGGCGATCTCGAGGAGGGGGGCGAGTCAGCTGGCTGTTCTTCGGGAGCCATCGCAGCAGCAGGGGTTGAATTTAAGGATGTCTCGGCCACCACTCCAGGATTCTCTGGCATAAGTGAGCCTCCATGAGGTGGTGCGATTGAGACTGTCGCGGCAGGCTCCGATAAAACTTCGCCATTCGATAATTCGTTCAGTCCCATTTCCGAATTTGTTTTCTGATCTTCTTCGGTGGCCGTCGAGGACGAAGAACTTCCCGTGGTGGTTGTCTTGCGTTGATTCTCCGGAATGCTTGGAGCGGATGAAGTTTCGTTCTCGATTGGAGTGGCTGTGGCAATCAACGACCGCATCCACGATTTCAACCCGGTGAGATAAAATCCTGCACCTGCAGCGATCGTGGCGAGCAGGATCAGCGCTGCAACGCGTTTTACCAGTTTCCGTGATCTCGACTTTGCTTGGTGGATGGGAGGCGCAGCTGCCTGTCCGCGGATCGAAGGAGGAAGTGCGCGCTCGTGAACAAGCCGGATCGGTTCGTCGGGGTCGTCCTCTGAGGTTCGTGGTGGAAAAACATGGGGAGAAGCTGTTTCCCCTTCCTCCAAATGATTTTTCGTCGGCAGGACGCCCGTTCGGGCTGCGGAGACCAGGGGGCCCCCTTTTGCGGGGGGGAGGGGTTTGGTCAGGTCGATTCGCAGCGATTGCACATATCGGCGAGATTCCACTGCTTCCGGGGAATCAGCCAGTAGGCATCGCCAATTGCAGGTCACGCCGTTGGGGATCTTGGTGAAGTAAGTGCTGAACGTGACATCCCAGCGGCGGCTGGCTGGCAGCAGGCTGATCGCTTCTTCCATTAGGGGCAGCAGGTTCATTCCGGGCGAGAAGATGATGTACGCTGGTTGCTCCGGATGCTTCAGGAAAGATTCCGCCAGGACGCCTGCCCAGCCGGCGTCGCCTGTCAGTTCCTCCCATGCCGTGCATTTCGCAACTGCAGTTTTCCCTTGCGGAAGACGGCGTTCCCCGGAAACGACCTTCAGCTCGCCATCCCATTGATCTCGGATCATGCCAGACTGCGCCAGCGTCCAGGCCGGTCCTGCGGAGGGGCGATCAGCGGGATCGAGCACAAGATGATGAGCGAGTTTGTTGGTTCGCTGGGAGTAATCCAGTCCGTAGTCGGCGATTCGGGACAAGACGCTGCTGCGTCGTCCGCTCAGCGACATCTGGAGATGGGAGTACACCACCGGGTTCTGAGACGCCTGCGGGTCCCCGGGCGGGAAGACGGGCCGGTATCCACTCAGGGACTCGAGCGCTGTCGCGACAGGAGCGGGCATGCCTGAGGTGCTGAGGACGGTGCAAAAGCCACGGCTGCCCGGCTTCAGACCTTTGGGAGCGGACGTGTAGAGGAGTTCCTGAATCATGTTGTCGCCCCCTGACGCTTCAGCACAGGAATCAAACCGGGGTGGCAGCGTGCCAGTGCATAAAGAAACGGGACGGTCACCCAGAACGGGCGAGCTTCCGCCGGCCTCATATAGAGTTGGCCATCAGTTCGTCCTTCATGTGTACACCAGCCGACGGCGCTCGCGGGTAGAAAAGTGACATGACTGGCGAATGTCTCGGCTGCAGCCACGATGTCAGGGCAGGCCCGCTGCATCAGATGCCGGGAGAAGCGGGCATAGCGCTCGATGCGGTCAATGTCGAGCCCGTGAATGCGATCCCCGTTGGAGACCTGACCGATCGGCTTCCAGGGTTCGCTGTGGTCGTCTTCTCCGAGCAGTTCTTCGAGTAAATGTGACCATGCGTCGTACTTGGTGAGGATGACGAATAATGGTCGGCCATGTTTCTCTGACTGCTTGAGCTTCGCATAGCGCCGAATTCGGGCGGCCGCTTCCTGCAGAATCGGTTCCTGCCGGGAGAGACGTGATTTCGAGTCATCCTTCGACCAGTCCGCAGTTCCATCATCCAGCATCTGGCGAAAGCGGACATCCTGTGTCGGATCAAAGACGAAGAACAAGGCGCGCGAGAGCGCCATATGGCGCGTGACCGGACTGCTGACAATATCTTTGCCGGGCTGAAATGATTCGCCAGCGTTGTCATACAGGCAGACGACTCGACCCAGGCGATCCGCTTTTTCACTGTTCGGATGCCCGGGCTGAGGTTGGATCGAAAACAGAAACGGCCGGGGATAACTGACCGTCTGCGAGCCATAAGAGACCTGATCGTAGAGCTCTCCCTGTTCTTCAGTTTTTCGAATCAGGCTGGCCAGGGAACACATTTCCTGAGCCCGAGGGTTGAGGAACAGAGATTCCTCATAGTCATTGAGCTGCTGGTTGAGCAGGGGATCGGCGTCGGAGAAAGACGTGGCAAACACGGACGACATGATCTGACGCAGCTGGTACGTCATCGATGCCAGAAAGAACGACTTGCCGCTGGCGGGGGCTCCGAAGATCGAAAGAAAGAGAGGTTCCAGTTCGACGAGAGGGCGGGGAACGCTCAAGTGGCACTTCGGGCAGGCCAGCGAATGACACGCAAAACCTCGTGCATCGATGGCTTCGCCGTCGACTGTGAAGCGGGTGGGCAGGAAGCGTTGTTGATGGTCCGGCCCCAGCATGGGGTCGCCGAAAAGGTCTGCATGCTCTGTGATCCACAAGATGCGTTCCGCTGGGAATGACTCCCAGCAATGGGGACAGGTGATCCGAGGAAGTCCTCCGACTGTCGCGGTTTTATTGGAAGGCGTTGGTGCCATGACTTGCATCATTCAACTCAAGGAAAATGTGTGAAGTTCACTCCAGAATCAGGGTGCGAAACTTGCTGGGAGGGTCTTTCTTTGACGCGGACAGCTGCCGGGCGGAAGCATCCAGTTCGGCCCGAATCTCGCCAGCCAGTCGCTGAAAGTCGGGATCCTTGCTTCCCTCAACAAGATTCCATGCCTCTCGTGCTTCGCGGAATGCGGTCGAGTTTTTTCCCTCGCCTCTTTTGAGCTTCGCTGAGCCGAGGAGGCGATTGGCCCTGTTCAGAATTGTCGCCTTTTCCGCGGCCGACAGGCCCGGTCGAGCTGCTGCTTCAGCGGGGGGAGGCAGTGAAGAAGGGACTTCAGGCGGTATCGCCAGCGGCGGAATTTCGATTTCAGTAACTGGCTCAGAGCTGTCGAGACTCGAATCGGAGCTCTCGGGAGGGGGCGGATTCTGGTCTTCAGCAGAAGCTGATGCGGGCGGAGCTTCCGCTGGCGCTGCAGGCACAGGCGGCTGCGGCTGTTCGGAATTCGGGGCGGGGCAGCCAGAGAGTCCAAGACAGATCGTCAGTATGAAGATCTGTGGGAGTGCCCGTTTTCGCCCGTGAAATTGCATGGCCCGCGATTTCTGTTTGCGTGCACTGCTTGGCCCGTGCAACGACAATTCAGACAAGAAGAATTAACTTCGACGCAGTGGCATTCTGTTCACCAGATGGACTGAATGCAAGTGTGCATCTGATTTTCTCGTCGCGCGCCTGAATTGAGATGACTATACGAGCGATATTCAATTGTCAGCGGGACCATATCGCGGGTATCCGTTGTCATCATTCACGTCATCCCGCGCCAGCGAGATGTTCAGAACCTGCTCAGGGGCGAGGCAGAATTAAGAGTTGTTCTGATGGGGAGGCGCAGCATGCTCGGTGCGAGGCGGCTTGATCAGCCAATCGGCACCTTATGAGGTTCGCCGCGTGCCGGAACGCGGCGAACCTGGAAGAGTGAAATGGATGAGCGACAGGCCGACTTATGGCTGAGAAGCTTTAATTTCGAGGCCAAAATGCTCCTCATACCAGCTCTGTTCGGGTTTGCGGAGTGTCGTGTCCGGCAATCCGCGAGGTTTCAAGGTGTCGGCCCAAATCTCCAGTTCACCTTTCAACTGAGCTGCGATCTCCGGATGGTCCTGGATTCGATTGGATACTTCCTCCCCGTCAATATCGAGGTCGAAGAGATACTCCGCTTCTTTACCAGCCTTGATGTATTTCCACTTCCCGGAGCGAATTGCCGATTGTGTAAAGAACCGCCAATACAGGTTTTCATGCGGATTCCGGGGATTCTCTCCGGTGAAATAAGGGACAAGATTCACTCCGTCCAGTTCTGGATCCTCCGGAAGGCCAGCCAGTGCTACGGCTGTGGCGGCAATATCCAGAGAACTGACGGGACGTTCTTCAACCTTTCCCTGGGGGAGTCCCTTGGGCCAGCTCCAGATGAATGGGACCCGCAAGCCACCTTCACTGAGCATCCCTTTTTCTCCCCGATAAGGAGTATTCACCGAGCCATCCCAGAGGACCTGCAGATCTTCAACCGGCAGGTCTTTCTTCCCGCCCAGAGGGGCCCCGTTATCACTGAGGAAAATCACTAGTGTATTTTCGTCAATGGCGTGCTTTTTGAGGGCATCCTGAATTCGGCCGACGCCATCATCGACGGCTGAGATCATGGCCAAGGCGTATCGGCGACGGAGAGATTCCACCGACGAGAAGCGATCCAGGTATTTTTGCGGAGCTTCCAGCGGGACATGCGGGGCAACATAGGCCACGTACAGGAAAAACGGCTGGTCATGGTTCCGCTCGATAAAGGCTTCGGCGGCTTCGGATTTGATATCCACACGGAACCGGTCATCGACAACGGATTCACCCTGCGGAGCCAATGGATTTCCGCGAAGATCAAAATTGGCCTGATAGTTCTGAAACGGTCCGTTGAAAAACTGATGGAATCCCTGAGCCGCTGGCAGATAGGGGCGCGCGAGCTCCTCGGGGATGGTGAACTCATTACGGCCTTGAATGGGAAGGCCCTGCTTGCGAGCCCACTTTACGGAATTTCGAGCGGGGTCAAGGTGCCATTTTCCGACCATCCCGCAGGTATAACCCGCTTTTCCCAGCCGTTCGGCAATTGTGACCGCATCAGTCGTCAGGGGCATGTCCTGATTGTTGTCGAAACCATATCGCTGCTGGTATCGACCTGTCAGCAAACCGGCGCGCGAAGGGGCGCATTGGGGAGCTGAAGCGTATCCGGCGGTGCAGCGAACACCCTGATGTGCGAGCCGATCGATGTTCGGTGTCTTCACGTCCGGATCGACTCCCTGAACACCAACATCGGCGTAGCCCATGTCATCCGCCAGGATCACGATGATATTGGGGCGATCCGCAGCGAACAAAAGGCAAACACTGTAGAATGGATTCGCCATGAGAACGGCGGCAATCGCAAGGTGTCGAAAAACTCGTGGCATGGAATGTCTTCGCTGGGCGTGAGCGTTCTGTTTACTTCGATTTCTTCCTGGCTGTCTCGTCGCCGGGTAATGTCATCAGATCCAGGTCGATCACGTTCTTCCCTTTTTCCACCACAACGGCAATCGACCCCAGTTTGTGATAACGCGCCGGGATAATTTCGGGGATCACCTTGTCATCGGGAGTCAGGTCTCCTGTGGAGGCGCGAACCTGATGTGATCCAAGCAGCGCCCCTTTCCGTGTTGCGTTGTACCGAAGTTCGTACTCACCGTCTGCATTTGATCTTGACGTTGATGGCCGGCCCGCGAGATCTGGTGTAAACGTGATGAAGGCGTTGGGGACCGGCTGACCGTCGAGCGTCACTCTTCCACTCACTTCACCCAGCGGGATGGTTTCCTTTTGGCAGCCAGCCAGCCCCAGAAAGAGAATCGCCGTGAGGATCCCTTTTCCAGGACTGTGAAGAGCCGATCTCGGGTGTTTCAGAAGGCGCGACATCTCGCAGATCTTTATCTCATGAGGGGAAATAGAAACCTCGCCAAAAACGCCGAGTATCCAATCAGCTTTTCGGCACCTACCTGGAGCGGATCTCACGAAAGCGTGACGTTCCGGCGGCGATCAACCCAGCTTTCGATCGAACAATTCTCCCGAATCGCCTCCACACTCCTCTGGGGCTACTGCCAGGCAGTGCGTGACTTCAGGATTTAGAACTCACCGACAGACATCCCGTCTTCTCGGCTGATGAGGTATTCATAAATGCTGTCTACAACTGTCGTCGCATAATTGACGTCTGGTTTCTGATCAATATTTTCGTTCAGGAAGCGGACACTTCCGTCGCCCAGGACGATATGAACTCCCCCTTCATGCAGGCTCGACACACCCATCAGACAACTGTTGTTTTGCGTCGAATTGCTGGTGTCGGACGAGTTGATAATTCCTTTTCCTTGAAAGACCACTGATTGAAAGCGATTGGTATTTCCGATCGCCGTACCGCGGATGCCATAGATCACGCCGGCCGCGCACTCAAGACCGCCCACGTTGAAAGCACGCTCGCTGAGAAGAATGGTGTTTGACAATCCATCTGTGACATGTCGAAAGCTGATCGAACTGTTCCAGAAGAAGAACCCATTTCCAGGTCGTTTCAGAGCAGGAGCAATTGCTCCCGTGCCGACCGCGCCCGAATGAAAATTCCCCACATAGTTGGATGTCGCAATTGGATATTCCTTGTTGGCCTCATCCCCCATCGTGCGCACCGAGTTCAATTGGGGACCGGTGTCTGATGGGCAACGGAAAAGGCTCAACGGCTGCTGCATGGCAGCCAGTTTCTCTGGCACCTTAATGGCTTGAAGCATGTCATTCTGCGGCTGGAGGGTGTTATAAACCGTCGACTGATCAACCATTGGCAGAATGAGTGTCGGCCAGGCGTAGTGAGCATAAAACGAAGCAGCAGGATCTCCGGAATTCGAAGGCCACTGCGCTGGATCATCGAGCCAGCCGGGCGGCATTCTGCTGTGAACTTCATGATAATTATGAAGCGCGAGTGCAATTTGCTTTAGGGCGTCCGGACAAAACCTATTCAGCGATGAGATATCTCCAGGTGATGAGTGAGTTGGCGATGTCATGGAACGCTTGGTGCACTTCCTCCAGCCTGTCCCAGCGAATCCGCAACCTGCGGAATTGTTTGAGCCAGCTGATGGTCCGTTCAATCGGCCAGCGGGTCGCACCCAGAGACGAGTCCTGCCGCTGACCTCGTTTGGGAATGAAGGTCTCAATGCCAGCCAGTCCCAGCAGGTCCCGAGTTGCCTGGCAGTCGTAGCCTTTGTCGGCGGTCACACTCCGTGGGCAATCCAGGGGGCGTCCCCGCTTGCCACCAATCTTCGGGTACCTCAGAAACACCAGTGGCAGAAGTTGTTTCAGATCATGAACATTGGCGGCCGTCAGGATGTTCGCCAGCGGAATCCCATTGTGAGTGGTCATCAGGTGAGACTTGCTGCCGCAGCGACCACGATCCGTCGGATTCGGTCCGGTTTTTGTCCTCCCAACGGGGCCTTGATCAATCCGGCATCGACGAGCACGTCCGCCAGTTCCAGACGCCCGGCTGCGTTCAGCACGGTGAGGAGGTGGCGATGAATGTCCTGAAAGACTCCCAGGTCGATCCACAGCTTGAGACGTCGATAGCAGGTCTTGTAGGAACACCCCAGTTCCAAGGGCAGGTCCTCCCAGGCGATGCCGGTCTTGAGCACGAACAGAATGCAGGTGAAGACGGTCCTGTTCTCCGCTGGCGGTCGGCCGCCTTTGACAGAGAACTCGTAAGTCGGAAAGAACGGCTCGATCTCGTCCCACAAGTCATCACTCAGCAATCGGGTGGCCATATCAGTTCCTCCGTGAACGGGAAAAACCAGACCTTCCCAAAATTTTCAAACCATGCCAACATTAGTTTTGTCCGGAACCTCTTAGATGATTCTTGCATTGACTGCGGCGGGCTGCCTCCCTCGCCTGCTGTACTGCAGGCAATAATAATGCGACCAGAACCGCAATAATGGCAATCACCACAAGTATTTCGATGAGTGTGAAGCCACGGTGACGATGGGGATGTGCTTTCATGGGAGTGTCGACTTTTCGAATAGTGGAAGGCTCGCAACGCGATCGCGGCCATCCAGAAACAACGGTTGTGGGGAGTACACAGTAAGACCGGACCGCTGGAAGTTGTGGCAGTGACTCCGCCTTCAAAGATGAAGGCTGATCCCTGCTCGAGAGCGGATTCGGAAAAGCAATCCGGAAGAACTCAGAGGCAGAGTCAGCCTCAACAACAGCAAGGGACCGGACAGAAGCCCGTGCGGTACGCATCCTTGGCCCTGAAAAACCTGCTGGTTCGCTGTGACGTGGAGATCATGCAAAGCCTCGTGGTTTGCGTGATGCCTCTAGAAAAATCCAGTCAGCACCGACAAATGTAGATGAACGAAGTTTATGGGAGTCGAGCTTTCACATACGACTACCAATAGGGTCGTGATATAATATCGTCTTCACTTTCGATACTGTCAATTGAAATGCCAGCAAAATAGCTTTTTTGTGTAAAATCGTCATCTTTGTGAAGTGTTTTTGGCTTCTTGTTTATTACGATTTGGTAATGTTCTGCTTTCAAGGGTCCGGCCCCGGCACTCCCTCTTTCCGCAGCAACTCTGAAATAACCTTCTCCGGGACTTTCTTTACGGCATACTCTGCTCTCTGAGGAGCTCTACGGCCCTGATGTCCTGTCGGAGTATGTTCAAGAAGGAACGTACGACACGAGCAGATCGTATTCAGAAACGACGCACGACGATGTCCTGATGCTCCAGGAATCGGGTTCGCAGTTGTGCAATGGAAACCGGCTGGAACGTCACCAGAGTGGGGACTGAGATGAGAGCAGGGCGTTAACCTGCGCCGCCATCTGTCGGGCTTCACCCTCAATATCCGCAACTCTTTTTCGAACGGCCGCTGCCATCCCGGTCGGAATTCGTTATCCGCCGTGATAGAAGTAGAGGGAAGCTTGTCTCACTCGCCGCCGGAGAGACCTTCGCAGTGAACGCTCCACCATCACCTCCCGTGCACGGACTGTGCACCATTTGTGCATCAGGAGATCGCTTCCAGCGCAGCAAAAATCCCGCAATTTCCAATTGGTTGGAAAGTGACGGGATCAGGTGAAAAGTGAAAGCGGAGAGGCAGGGATTCGAACCCTGGGTCTCCTTGCGGAGACTCCGGTTTTCAAGACCGGTGCAATCGGCCGCTCTGCCACCTCTCCGGTGGTGCTGGCGTGGTGTGAAGGTCGATTCACATCTGCTGGCATGTCTGGTTCTCTCGAGCCAGGCGGCACTCTCCTGTTGGTGAACGTGGTTCACCAACAGGAGATCCGTCACCTCCCGGGATCGGGAGCTGACATTTCGATCCGGAGTCTAGCAAACGTCCTCGCACCGTGGAAGTTTGTCCAGCGAGGGACGGTCGGAAATTGAATGGCCGAAGCGAGGCAACGGCGGAGCTGGGGCCTCGCTCTCGGTATCTGGCCGGGTCCACTTGGGGGGAGGGACTCAGGCTGGGATCAGGTGGCGCGTTGTGGACGACCGGAGAGCGATTGTTTCAGAACTGTAATCGCCCCGCATTCGTTCAGCGCAAGTCCAGCGGGTCGACGTCGATTGTCAGTTCGACTTCCGAATGCGTCCCGAAACGGTGGGACGTTTCACGCCAGAGTTGCTGAATTGCTTCCGCAGTGGGAGCGGTCAGCTGCAGATGGTATCGGTAGAACTTTCTCAGCCGGGTCATCAGGGCGGGGGCCGGACCCAGGATGCGGACTTGAGTCCCCGCCTGTGCATTGGCTTCTCGAAGCAGTTCGGCGATGCGGCGGGATTCCTCCTTCACAAACGACTCTGTCATGGACCGGAAGATAATGCGGGCCATGGAGGAGTAGGGGGGGGCCTGCATGGCCTTGCGGTTCTGCAGTTCCATTTTTGCGAAGCTGTCGAAGTCATGCCGGGCGGCAAACTGGATCACGGGTTCGTCGGGGGCCATGGTCTGGACGAGGACGCGTCCTTCGCGATCTCCTCGACCGGTTCTGCCGGCCACCTGGGCGATCAGCTGAAAGGTTCTTTCTGCGGAGCGAAGGTCGGGCTGATGGAGCAGAGTATCAGCGTCAATCACTCCCACCAGGGTGACATTCGGGAAGTCGAGTCCCTTTGCGATCATCTGCGTTCCGAGGAGGATGTCGATCTTCTTTTCGCGGAATGATTCCAGGGCGGCATCATGGCTGCCGGGCTTGCTCATGGAATCGCTGTCCATCCGCAGGAGCCGGGCATCGGGAAACTTCGTCTTCACTTCCGCTTCAAGCCGCTGCGTTCCACTGCCCAGGTATCTCAGTCCCGGCTGGCCGCACTTCGGACAGCGTTCCGGCGGCGGCATGGAGAACTCACAGCTGTGGCACAGTAACAGGCCGGCATCCTTGTGCCAGGTCAGTGTGACATCGCAGTCCGGACAACGAATTCCGGTGCATTTCGGACACCACAGCACGGGGGAATAGCCGCGCAGGTTGAGAAAGAGGATGATCTGTCCTTGGTCGCGCAGGGCGTGGTCCATGGCATTCTTCAAGGCCCGGCCGATGGAATTCCGTTTCGCGATAAAGGGGTCGTTACGGGTGTCGACCAGCGTGACATGCGGGAGCGGACGCAATTCCACCCGTTGTTTCAACGTCAGCAGCTGATCATGCCCCTCCTGAGTCCGCACCAGCGATTCCAGTGTCGGGGTTGCTGAGCCGAGGATGAGAGGGACCTGTTGCCGTCGTGCCCGCTCGCGAGCGACCTCACGGGCGTGATAACGCGGAGTGGAATGCTGTTTGAAAGTGGTTTCATGTTCTTCATCAATGATGATGATCCCCAGATGCGGAACGGGGGCGAAAACCGCACTGCGGGCGCCGACCACCACTTGCACATGGCCCTCCGCAATCTGCTGCCAGTGCCAGTGCCGTTCTGCATCGGAGAGGTGACTGTGCAGCACCGCAACGGAATCAAAGCGGGCACGGAATCGACGAATGGTCTGCGGGGTCAGGCTGATTTCGGGAACGAGCACAATCGCCTGCCGACCGTAGCTGACCACTTCCCGGATCGCCTGAATGTAGACTTCCGTTTTTCCGCTGCCGGTCACTCCATGCATCAGGAGCGTTTCATGACGCTGGTCACGCAGGACCTCAAGAATCCGTCGCAGACTTTCCTGCTGCTCGAGGTTCAACTTTAAATCAGCCTGCGGAGCGACAGGCGACATCTCCGCCTCCGCCACACGGCTCCGATTGCGTAGCGGAACGATGATCCCCTTTTTGCGCAGGGTATCAATCGGTGAAGTCCCGCAATTCGCCAGTTGAGCCAGCTCCGCAACGGGAATTGCAGCCTGCTTCTTCTGGAGAATCTCGATTACAGCTTTCTGCTTCGCTGAGAGCTTGACCTTGGCGAAGTCGATGCCGGGTGCCAGTTCGAAACTGAGAATCTCCCGGGTTCCCGCCTGTTTCTTGACTCCAGCCGGGATCACGGTTTCCAGGACCTGACCCCAGCTGCACAGATAATGGTCCGCAATCCAGCGGGTCAGATCCAGCATCGCGGGGGAGAGCAGGGATTCGCGATCCAGAATTTCGTGCAGGGTCTTGAGGCGCTTGCGGGTTGGCAGGTCGTTGCTCACGCCGACGCAGTACCCCATCGTCAGCTGGTCGCCCCGTCCGAACGGAACCCGCACTCGCTGGCCGGGGACCACCATTTCCCGGAGATGATCCGGCACCCAGTATTGATAGACCGGATCCAGCGGTTTGTTGAAGACCACCTGAGCCACCAGCCGATCCTGCTCGGCCGCCAGCTCCCACGAATCGGGTTCCGGCGGGAGGTCGAAGAGAGCAGGTTGGTGCTTGCGTGGTTCTGGCATGCTGCTTCGAAAGGCGAAACATGTTCGCCATACGGGAAATGAATCGAGGACCCAAACCGCCATTGTAGGGAATTCCCGTTCGAAACCAGAACGAGAAGAGCGTGAGACTTGTCGGCCCAAATCAGAAACTCACCGGCTTGCATCCGCTGAGAATGGACAGGCTTCGATCCGTTTCGGCGTCGGGAAGTGAATCTGGGGGCACGGAACGAAGGAAAAGGTGAGAACCGCGAATCGCGCGAATTCAGCGAATCAGAAAACAGACTGAGATGAACACTGGGGCCCATCGAGCTAGGAGACTTCAATCTCAAATCAATGGATTCGCAGCATTCGCTTCATTCGCGGTTGTTGGCTTTCTCTTCCCATCCGACTCTTCCGTGTTTTCCGTGGTTCGAAATTCCCCACCCACGCGTCGTTCACTTGTTTTGAGTCACCAGCGGATCATGCGAAAACTCAAGCCGAATTTGATCTTGTTCCAGGACGGAATTTTCCGTAGTTTCCCGCTCAAAATCCCCTCATCCTCCCTCCAAAATTCAAATTGTGGCCCCGTTTGAGGCCTCGTCGGTCGTCCATTTGCATTGAGTCCACACGTCGTTTCCTGCCTGATTTTCTTCTGAAAACTGGCGGAAAGTTCCTTCCATGGCCCCGCAGGCACGGCATTTTGTCTTGCTCTTGCTGACGCTCAGCTCCGGCTGCGTCACGGTGGGATCCCCTTGGAATTACACTCGCTCGCTGCTGCGTCGGGATAAGACAACCCTCCCTGCCGAACCTGCCTCGGATCCCACCGCTCAGGAGGAGGAAGACGATCAACCTCTGATTGCAGATGCAGAAACGACCGGTGCCGAAGCCGGTTCGCCCGGCCTCAAGCACGACCCGGGAACCCGAATGCTGATTGAAGCGGAGTTGCGGGACGCTGCTCCTCATGAACGTGCTGAGTGGATTGCATTCCTCGACACCGTCGAAACCAGCGAAGTGGCCCCGCTCCTTCAGGAGAGAAGAATTGCCACCCGGCGGGATGTCGACGGGAATGCGGACTTGTCGCCATCGACCGGAAAAGTGGTTCCCGCTGCCCATTCGATGACCCCGGAAACAGTGGACGTAGCAGCCGCTTCCGAATCGCGAGTCTCCGGGAACGCGCCTCAGGTGGCCTCGACGGATGATGACGCTGCGGAGCCCACATCGGCCGACACTGCAACGGGCTCGCCCTGGCAGAAGAAGATTCGCTCATTGGCTGACCCCAACCGGCTCTGGAACCATTCCGGATCTGACGGGGATGAAGAAAATTCTCTCGTGAGCACCAAACCGGAACGGGGACTTCTTGGCATCCCGCAGATGCGTCCCTCCCGAAACGAGGTGGCGGCTCCTCCCGTGACAGCATCAATCGAACCCGCGGCCGCAGCACCGGTCATCGCTGAACCGAAGCAGACCGCTGCCATCGAGACACGCATCACCCCGGGATCTGCGCTGTGGGAAGATGAAGTTTCGAAACTGATCTCGTTGCTGGAAGCCGAAGTTTCTGCTTCGACCGCTCCGGGAACCTCTTCGAACCGGCAGGAGACTCGCAAGCAGGTTGCGTTGCGAATGCTGTATCTGGTGGCGAACGAACCGCAGCGGGCATTGCAGGTCATTCCCGGTTTGCCCCCCGAAGAGCAGGAGTTCTGGACAGCGTTATTCCTCGGCCTTTCGGAGCATCTGGATCAGTCCGCTGCCAATGATCCCGCCGAGCGTGCGACCCAGACCATCGCCCAGCTCCGGACAGCCGCCTATCACCTGCAGCAATCGGCGAATCTGCGTTTGCGGAACATGACGTTCTGCCAGCAGATTAACGGGTTCGGCAATTATGAAACGTTCCCGGCTGATCAGTTTCACCCCGGCCAGACGGTTCTCATTTATGCGGAGATCCGGAACTTCAAGAGCGCGCCGACCGATGACGGCCTGTTCGTGACCCGGATCCGTTCCACGATCGAAATCTACACAGTCGGCGAGGGGCAGCAGCTCGTCGACCGGAATACCTTCGAGCCGACCGAAGACCGCAGCCGCACGCTGCGAACCGACTACTACCACAGCTACCGCCTCGATCTCCCAGCCCACCTCACCAGCGGCCCGCACCTGATCAAACTGATCCTGCAGGATGATCTCACCGGCAAACAGACGACTGAGTCGATCAACTTCACCGTGAAGTAATCAGGCCCCAAGCAGGGTGTGGTCAAGGTCGGAATGCGTCCACGGCGATAAAGCAAGGCGAGTGTTCAAAGAACAAACGGCGGTCAGTCGACATTCGGCACTGCTCGCAGAGCTTGGTCTTACCCACAAATATCTGAGATTTCGGCAGGGTGGCTGGGGCGCGGTACCGATGCTGCATTGTAATGAGTCGTGCATGGCCCCAGTCTATTTTAGTCACGTCGCCGGGTGCCCGGGATGGACACAATTTGGCGTGCCACCGCTCTGTGAGTCTCTGTGAGCGGCAAGGTGGCTGGGGCGTGGTGCCGAGGCTGCTGTGAGTTTAGACGCACATGGCCCCTGATTCATCGCTCAGTTTGGTTCAATACTGCCATTCAGGGGGTCTTGGGGCTGTCACGTTTTACCTTGTCTCAATATCTCATCTGCATGGCTGCTCAAACGATGTCTTGACGACTGCCAGCGCGCCCCAGCCACCCAGCCGTTAACGGAGTAATACTAAACCTTGTACCAGAGCCAAAACCGCAGCCAAACGGAACGGGTTATCACCAATGTCAAAAGGCTGAGGGGGATCGACATGAGAACCGCAAAGCAGGTGGCGGACAGGGTCTGAAGCTGAGGGTGAATGTGAGAAAAAAGCTTGGCATATAGCAGCACCAGGGGAGGGCAGTGGAATACGTAAATCGTGAAACTTGACTCTGCAAGAAACGGATTCAATTTGGGTCTTCCCGGAATTTTGTGGGTGAGGTTGTTTGAATCTGGCGGGAGTGTGGTCAGTTTTGGAAGCTGTTGTTCATGAACACACTTTCTGAGCATTACGGGTTGTTGCTGGGGCTGGACCGGTCCTGGCGGGTGGTGGATGTCGATCTCTCGCTGGAGGAGAAGCGGGTTCAGATTCAGATTGAGCATGTGCCGGGAGCAGCAGTCTGTTGTCCGGAATGTTCGGCGGTGCGGCCGCTGAAGGATCATGCTCCGCAGCGGTCCTGGCGGCATCTGGACACCATGCAGTTCGAGACCCTTCTCACCGCTCGCATCCCTCGCACCGAGTGTCCCGACTGCGGAGTGAAGACGATTGAAGTCCCCTGGGCCGAGCCGCACGGACGGTTCACATTGGTGTTCGAAGCCTTTGCCGTTCGTCTGCTGCAGGTGGCCAGCAGCATCGAGAAGGCCCGGCTTCATCTGCGGCTGAGCTGGATGAGCGTGCAACGGATTATGGACCGAGCGGTCGAACGGGGATTGATCACTCGAGACCTGACAGACATCAGGCATGTCGGCCTGGATGAGAAGAGTTTTCTGAAGGGGCAGGACTACGTGTCTATCATGACCGACATCGATGGCAGCCGAGTCCTGGAAGTCTCCCCCGGACGTGACGAAACCGCAGCCGACACGCTGTGGAACACCTTCTCCTGGGAGCAGAAGGAACAGATCGAAGCGGTGGCGATGGACATGTGGCAGGCGTATCAGAACAGCGTGGATGCTCATGCTCCTGATGCAGAAGTCGTGCATGACCGGTTCCACATCGCCAAGCATCTGAACGAGGCTGTCGATCAGGTCCGGCGAGCCGAGCACAAGTCTCTGATGAAAGAGCAGGACGAGACGCTCAAGGGGACACGCTCGTTGTGGCTTTACAACCTGGAGAACCTCAGTGAGCAGAAGCGAGCGGAGTTCGAGCAGATCAAAGGTGCTCAGCTGAAGACGGCTCGGGCGTGGGCCATTCGAGAACAGTTCCGCTGGTTCTGGGACTGCCGGAGTGCGGAGGAAGCGGACGAGTTCTTCCAGACCTGGTTCAGCTGGGCCATCCGTTGCCGACTCAAGCCGATCAAGCGTGTGGCGAAGATGATCAAAAAGCGGATCGACAACATCCTGAGCTGGTTCCGCCACCAGATCAGCAACGCCGCAGCGGAAGGGTTCAACAGCATCATTCAGTCCCTGAAATCCGCCGCCCGAGGATTCAGGAACTTCGCCAACTACCGAACAAGAATCCTGTTCTTCTGCGGCAAACTCAAGCTGCTCCCAGAATCAGCAAGCCATTAAATTGTGGGAAGAACCTTCAATTTCGAGGGAATTTTCGCTCCTAAGCGAGAGGTGACATACAAGATTCCGATAGCACATCCAAAGATGAGGACCCATCGCAGGATGAGTTGTGGATATGAAACGACACTTACCGGAATTAAAAAATTGCCAATGGCAATCGTCTTGGATGGAAAGAGGCTCGTCGGAGGTTGCAGGTGAAAAACAACTACCTTGACGGATGGGAACAGCAAATTGCCGTACAGCTCCATTGCGAAAAAGCCAACTGACATGCAGGCAATGAACATCGCGATCTGCAGTTTCGTTGCTCGTGCAAGCTTCCCGAAGAATGTGGGTCCTAAAAGGAAGCCGGCAGAAATGAAAAATAATCCTGTCATTAGTCGGCTTACTCGGAAAAGCTTTCGACAGACTCCTTCATTAGGAAAAAACATGAGAATCAGTACAAAAATAAGCAGGCCGCAGCAAAACAACTTCATTTGGCGATTCGTTCTGATCCAAATTCTCGCTAGAGACCAATAGACAAGCGCAGATAAATACCAGAAGCCGTCGTAACCGAGAAGGATGTCCAAAACTGGATTCTCTGGAGGTTTAACCGCGTGGCCAAACAGTGCTTGTGATAATATTAATCCAAATAGATTTGCATAAAATACGTTGAATACAACGCTGAGCCGAAACCAAAGTCCGACTCGATTGTTAAGCCAGTTAACCAATCCTGCTTTGTCGGAAATATCTGGGCCCGGTGTTAAATTTTCCGCAATGCCTGTCATGAGGCACAGTATCACAAGTGAGGGGAGCCCGAATGCCTCTTTGTAGAAGACGAGCAGCGAGTTTCCTGCATTGGTGACGTCAAATTTTTGAATTGCAAGTGTGGCGCAATGTGAAGCAAAAATCAGCACGCTCGCTGTAAACCTCGTCAAAGCGAGGTCGAATTTGACGCGATTCTTCATCATTTTGCTTTCGAGGTTCTCGTGTGAGGTGTCGCCGATTTATGACGGCGCTCTATATTTTGCAGGTGATGACGAGACGAAGGCTTTAGCGATGTCACGGTATTCTAGCCGTTATGCAGCCGAGTGACATTATCGATCTGTCATTCGTATAGCGTGCATATGGCGAATGCGCATCCATGGACGTGCTCATGAGGTTTCTGCAGAGGCATACGTTGAGTTGCATGTTTGCGGAGGGAAATACAAAACACTTGTTGACGATTTTTAGTATGTTGCTGCCAAGAGAGAGTTACTTAGGGGCAATGTGAAGCATCGATTTATTGAAATGATACGTCGCCCACAGCGGCGGAGAATCCAATGCCGAAGCCCGCGACCAACAAGCGGTGCCCAGGTTGAATGTTGCCGTTGCTGCGATATGCATCGATTGCGAGAGGGATTGATGCCGACACCGTATTCCCTATGTTTTCGAAGTGCTTGATGACACGCTCGCCAGGGAATTGGAGCCTGTTGTTAAGTTCGCTCAGCATGTATGCGTTTGCCTGGTGAGGGACAAACCAGTCGTAGTCCTCGAGTTGCTGATGATTTTCAGTAATGTGCTTTTTGATTAATTGAGGAATCGTCGTGATTGCGAACTTGAATACTTCAAACCCGTTCATGTAGAGATGATTGGGGTCCTGCGGGTGAAATTCGTCGCTGATGTTTGCAGCTGGAATGCAAGCAGGAGAGCGCGCCCCACCGTTCTGGACAATCAAAAATGGAGCGGAGTCGCCGTTGGTGAAGTGAGTAAATTTGGAGTCTGGGGTGTCGCCATTTTCTTCAAGGAGAGTTGCCGCTGCACCGTCTCCGAAGATAAGTCGATTTGTAAAATCTTTCGGATGGATGTAATGGGTGTAAGTGTCAGCTGTGGTTAACAGGATTGTTTTGGCGTGGTGGGAGCGGATCAAGGCATCCGCGAGAGAAAGGCAATAGACGAACCCGCTGCATCCAAGGTTGACATCAATCGCTCCTGCATACTGGTTCAGTTTCAGTCGTGAATGTAGCAGGCATGCCGATGTCGGGAGCAGGTAGTCGGGAGATTGAGTGCAATGAATGACGTAATCGATTCGATTGAATGCTTCCGGGTTCTTTTTTCTGAGATTTTCGGCAGCAATAACGGCGAGATCAAGTGCTGTCGTCTCGCGCGGTGCAACATGCCGGCAGTAGATCCTGGTTTTTTCAACGATTCTTTCGAAGTTTGCCTGCCCCGCTGGTGAATTTTTGACAAGCTCCATCAGCAGTGTTGCATTATCCTGTGTTTCGTTTGGAAACGCCGCAGCAATGTCAACAATCTTTAATCCCATTTGGCGGCAACCTCTTCTGGACCATGTGGGGCAGGGGACTGGAGCTTACTCAACAAAGCCTTGAGATCGAAGAAGAGCAAGCAACGCGGGAATATCCTGCACGGTTTGAAGCTCTGGAGAAATTGCTCTGGGACCAAACTGTGATTCGAAGACCGAGATCATGCTCAGCCGTGCTATCGAATCCATTCCACCGAGTTCTTCAAATTTCGTAGTCGAATGAATTTCAGAGGGGTCCACTCCAATAGCATCGGCAAATACCTGCAGAAATTGTTCTTCACTGATCGCCATGGATTCTGTCCTGTAGCTGAGAGTCGTGATTTTTGCTCGCTTACGGTGTGATGTTCGGCGTTAGATGGTTGAGTGTCAATAGATTGCGTGAGGGAAACCACGAATCGATTGAAGTGCGGCTGGGTGGCTGGGGCGCGCTGGCAGTCGTCAAAATATCGTTTAAGCAGCCATGCAGCAGGGTGGCTGGGGCGCGGTACGGATGCTGCATTGTAATGAGTCGTGCATGGCCCCAGTCCATTTTAGTCACGTCGCCGGGTGCCCGGGATGGACACAATTTCGCGTGCCACCGCTCTGTGAGTCTCTGTGAGCGGTGCCGAAGGTCGATTGGCGTCAATTGTCGATTGGCGTCAATTTCTGGTCATGATTCATTCCAGGGAAATTGGATCGATTTCCACTGGCCCGCTCGAAATACCCGCATGGACACGGGGACTGGACCAACGCCAGTCAGTTGGTCTTTCCACTCGACGAAATCATGCTTCCTTCGTATTCAGCTTTTCCCAAAGCTTGTAGACCTCAATGGCTGATGATCGGGGTTCATAGACCATCGGCATCGTCCGCTCTTCCCAGGGCTTCGCGATCTCGTTGTAGAAATTCGCCAACGTGAAGTATTTGCGATCATCCACATAGTGATGGGCATAGTCTTCTCGCTTCGTAATGAAAACCACCCGGTCGGGGCTGCAGTAATACATTGCAGCGAGGCACATCGGGCAGGGGTGGGCGAGGATGTAGAATTCGTATCCGCCGAAGTTCTCTGACTGCAATTTCGCGGATGCTGCCCGGATGGCACAGATTTCAGCGTGAGCGGTGGGATCGTGTGTCTGCGCGACGAGGTTGACTGCTTCTACGAACGGTTCGCCGTCTTTCGCGATGATGCATGCAAACGGCCGGCCTCCCGCTTTCACGTTCTCCTCAGCGAGTTGAATCGTACGCTGAATGAGGTCCATGGCAGGCTCCCTGAACAGAGATGAACACTTTATCGGGGGGCTGACGCCGCCCCGCTCACAGTGAAGACAATTACACTTCCGGATAAACCCATTCGCCCCGGTATTGACGCTTCAGCAGCTTGTTCGCTTCTTCATCGCCGGGAATCTGTTCCTTCTGGCCGTCCCAAGTGATGCTGCGGCCGAGTTTGTAAGAGATCATGGCGAGCAGCGGCAGGTTGGTGGCCTGATGGCCGATCTCCACATCCGCGACGGGTCGCTGGCCCGTTTCAATGCACTTCATAAAATCCTGCCAGAGCAGGGTGACGTTATGGCCGTCGGCGGGATTGTCGAATTCGGGATCGACATGCACGACCGGTTTGCCCGCTGCGGTGGGGAAAAAGGTCCAGCCGTCCCGCCAGCCCATGTGAAACACCCCTTTCTCCCCGATGAAGTAGCATCCAAACGGGTGTTTATCCGCATCCGCCTTGCCGAATCGCTGGTTCTCCCAGGTCGCTGTAAAGTTGTCGAATTCGAAAATGGCTGTCTGATGGTCGAGGGAATCCGTCGTCTGCTCCTGTTCATTCAACACCACGGGGCCGGCGATGGGGCGCCCGCCGGCTGAGTAGATGCTCTTCGGCTGTTGCCCGTCACACCACCAGAGCAGCTGATCCATCCAGTGCACGCCCCAGTCACCGATGGTGCCGTTCGCGAAGTCCAGAAAATGCCGGAAGCCGCCGGGATGAATCTTGCGGTTATACGGTCGCAGCGGAGCGGGGCCGCAGTAGAGATCCCAGTCGAGTTCTGCCGGGACAGGAGCGTTGGCGTTCGGCTTCTCGGGGCCGCCCCCTTCATGCACAAACATCTTCACCATCCCGATCTTCCCCATGTTCTCCGGGTCTTTGAGGAACTTCATCCCCGAGACATGGTGCGGACCGATCCGGCGGTGCATCCCCACCTGGACAACGCGATCCGCCTGCCGTGCGGCATTCACCATCGCCCGGCTTTCCCGAATGGTGTGTCCGGTCGGTTTCTCCACATAGACATGGGCCCCGTGCTTCAAAGCGGCGATCGACTGCAGCGAGTGCCAATGATCGGGTGTGGCGATGATGGCGATCTCGATTTGTTCCTTGTCGAACATCTCACGGAAATCGCGATACTGCTTCGGCTCATCTGACGTCATGACAGCCAGCTCATCGGCGGCCGCGGACAGCTGATTGCCGTCGACATCACACAGGGCCACCACCTGGGCCCGCCCGTCCTTCACCGCTTCGGTGAGAATGTTCATTCCCCACCAACCAGTGCCGATCAGGGCGGTGCGATACTTTCTGGCCTTGTCTGCACCAAGAACGGCGGGAGCTGCAAAGCTCAACGCCCCTGCAAAGGCGGCGGATTGACGCAGGAAATCACGGCGATTGGAAGGCATCGTAAGGACTCTCCGGGCTCAATGGAGTCTTGGCAGTCAGCTGGCTGCACCTTGTTTGCATGCGGCGATTTTGATTAGAGCGAATGCCGGGCAGGCTCACAAGGAGTTGAGAGTCCAGGGGACAGGGGACAGGGGACAGGGGACAGGGCGGGTGACTTTAATGGGGATCCTGCACTCAACACTCAACTCTTCGCTCACCCTCATCCCGGCACGCTGTTGGGGGGAGTGTTCTGCATTGACTTGTTCGGCGCGTCGGTGATCACGCTGATGTGCCCGTCCCCTTCAATAAACCCCTTCTTCACCTCGGAGACGTGTTCCACTCCCTTCTGCCTGAGCTGGCTCAGCAGGTCATCACGGGTCATCAGCTCCTGGCGCAGATTCGCTTCGTCAATCTTTCCGTCTTCGATCACGAGCAAAGGTTCGCGGTCCACCAGCTTTCCAAACCATTTCACGTGGTACGCCAGCCAGTCGATCACGTATTCCCAGAAGATAATCGTTCCAACCAGCAATAAGCCGTCCGTGATCGAGCTGTAGTTGTCGGCCATCGCGTTCTGAGCTGCGTCTGCAATGAGGATCAGCACCAGGAGGTCAGCTGCTCCGACGGAACCTGTCTGTCGGCGGAAGACTCGCAGCAGCAGGAACAGCGCCAGATAGGTGCAGGTTCCCCGGATGATCGTTTCCGGAAGCGGTTCGGTCGGAACGAACAGGGCACGCCAGTCGACACTCAGCCATTCAGGCATCTGACACTTCCGGAGTTAATGAGGATGAGGTGGCTCGATGTGTTCGGGACGAATGCCGATCCCCACCACGCGGGCGACTGCGCGGCGGACCAGGGGCGCGGCCAGTCCCAGCAGCATCCTTCCCAGCGGCGAAAAAATTGCAGTCTGTCCGAAACCCTTGTTCGGATCGAAGAGACGTTTGTGAGCGAATGTCTGGATACGCTGCGTCATCTTCGCAGGCCATTCCCGCCGCTTTTGGACATTCTTCAGGTCAGCCACCGTGACGGTCCGTTCATGCAGTTTCACTGCCAGAAGATTTGCAGTGGCGACAGCATCCTGAATTGCCAGGTTGACGCCAACACCTCCCACAGGGGACATCGCATGGGCAGCGTCCCCAATGCAGAGGAGTCCGGGAAGAAACCACTGCTTTAACCGGTTCATCTGTACGGTGAGGAGTTTGACCTGGTCCCAGCTCTGCAGTTCATGAACGGAGTGCTGAAGAAACGGGGCAATGCCGACGATCTCCCCGCGAAACGCCTCCAGTCCACGGGACTGCAGCTTCGCGAATCCCCCCTTGGCGATGACGGTCGCACACTGCAGGTAGGTCCCCCGATCGATGGTCACGAGCATCTGACCGTTGGCGATATGCCCGAGCGCATGATCAGCCGCGTGATGGTCCCCTTTGGGAAGCCGATACCATAACACATCGATCGGCACTCCGAACTCCATCAGTGGAAGTTGCGATTGCTGTCGAAGGATAGACCCGCGTCCATCCGCTGCGATAACGAGATCAGCCTGAATCTCAACTTCCTCCTCAGGAGTCCGGGCCATCACACCGGTGACCTTCCCTTCCGACTGAATCAGGCGAGTCGCTTCCGACTGCATCATGAGGTGAAACGAAGGAAAGCTGCGGGCATACTCCGCCATGAAATTCAGAAAGTCCCATTGCGGAGCAATCGCGACGAACTTGCATCTGGTCGGCAGTCCGGACAGGTCAGGACCCTGCACGAGTTTCCCGTTCAGGTCCAGAGTGATGCGGGAAATCTGCTGGTGCGGCAGTTCGAGGAACCCTTCCAGCAACCCCAGTTCGCTGAGCAGTTCCAATGTGGAAGGGTGAATGGTGTCGCCGCGAAAGTCACGGAAGAAATCGGCGTGCTTCTCCAGAACGATGACGGCCACACCCGCGCGGGCCAGCAGTGCCCCCACCATGATCCCGGCTGGCCCACCCCCCACCACACAACAGGTCGTCCGTATGATGTTTGCAGCCATTCACCGCTCTCGCCAGTTCCGGTGCCTCGTTTCATCAGCGAGCTTGCCGTCCTCGGATGACCCGGTTGGACGACGGCGCATCGATGATTTGCTGGCTTTGAAGTGTAGCGAGGGGCGACCCGATTGCAGAGAGCAGCCTGTCGGTCGAATCAGTTAAGAACGGAATCGATGGCTGTCTTCATCAGCTTCCTCGGATTCTCCTTGGTGATCAGGTCGACCTGTGCCTGTGTCAGCAGGAGTTCGTCACGAAGATTGGTCGCCATCCGCAGCAGCTTGGTTCCCGAGCCGACGAAGTTTGTCCCTCCAGGAGCGCGGGGGACACCATCTTCTCCCACATACACTTCGCATCCTCCGATCGTGTACAGCCCCGGATTCATCCCGGCTGCGGCGATGGCATCCGTGACGATCACAACCTTTTCCAGACCGGTGATCTTCAGATAGTTTCCGAGCACGAAGAAGGGGATGTGAGCCCCGTCGGCGATAAAGCTGATCCACAGCTGGTCTGCCAGACTGAGGACTCGATTGATGATATTGTCGTGCCGGTCCATCTCCCTGGGGCACCCGTTCGCCAGATGTGTGAACATCGTCAGGCCGGCGTCGATGCCCGCCTGAAGTTCGTCCAGACTGGCGTTTGTGTGGCCGGCAGCGACGATGATTCCAGCATCCGCGAGGCTGCGGGTCAGCTGCTGGTTTTGATCCATTTCCGGAGCCAGCGTCACCAGCTTGATCAAACCTTCGCCCGCTTCCAGCAGCAGATCCATCCCCGCGAGATCGGTTTTCTGGGCATGAACTGCAGGGTGAGCACCGATATAGCCGGTCACCGGGCTGAGGAAGGGCCCTTCAATATGAAGACCTCGCACCATCTTCTGAATGACAGCGTCCTGCCGGCACATCTCCACAATACGGCGGATTTTGGACTGCAGGCTGGGGATCGCGTCGGTGATCAGAGTCAGCAGAATACCGTCGACACCGTCTTGCTGCAGATGCAGGCAAGCCCGATGCAAATCGTCGATGTTCAGGTTTGCCGAATTGAAATCGACCCCGACATACCCGTTGATCTGAAGATCGAAAAAGCCTCGCATGTCCGGCCCTATTCAGCGCTGTCTCTGTAGGAGTTCTGTTGCAGCTGCGATGCAGCGGGAACGTCGATGAACAGTGTGCAACCGGGATGTCGCTGCAGAATGGACGCAGGAACCTGGGGAGTGCAGGGGCCTTCGACGCTCAGTTGAACTGCCCGGGCCTTCCGTTCATCAGGAACGCTGCAGATGATCCGGCGTGCTTTCATGATCTGCGAAACGGACATGCTGATGGCCTGTTTCGGGACTGCTTCCAGGCTGGGGAACCAGCCTTCGCCGAATTGCTGCTGTCGGCAGGCCTGATCGAGATTCACAACCAGATACGATCGTTGCGTGTCGAAATCCGCAGGCGGGTCGTTGAACGCCAGATGGGAATTTTCACCGATGCCGATGAAGGCGACGTCGATGGTGCGTTGCTGAATGAGCTTTTCCAGCCGGTCGCATTCGTCCTGGGGGTTCGCTGCTTCACCATTCACATAATGAAACTCGCGAAGGGGGACCTGGCTGACGAATCGTTCTTTCAGGTAGCGACGAAACGAGGCGGGATGCTCGGAAGAGATTCCCAGATATTCATCGAGATGAAAGGCGGTCACTCGTGACCAGTCGATCCCGGGGGAGGCCACCAGTTCTTTCAGCATTTCGAATTGGGAAGCACCGGTGGCGACGAGGATGGTTGCTTCTGGCTGGGCGGCCAGGACTTCACGCAAGGCTGCGGCACCCGCAGCAGCTGCGTTGGCGCCGAGATGCTGGGCGTCACGACAGCGGACGACGTTCATGAAAGCTCCAAAGGGCGGATCCCCGCCGGCGGAAATGAGGGTTGAGATGTGACGAGGACATTCTCTTGATTCACAGAGTTTGACAGAGATGTCTCATGACATCAAGCGTTTATTTGCTGTCGGGACAAGAATTCTTCCGGTGGTCGGAAAAGATGGTCTGTTGAGGAAGTCCCTGCAGCGGAGGGGCAATGCAACCCAGTTTGGGCCTGGTTGACGCTCAGTTGAGAATCAGAGCGGAGTGAAATCAAAAGCCTTTCGCCCCGCGCCGCATCCGTGCCGCGCTCATGGGGCGAAAGGCTGGCAGGGCGGCTTTGGAAGGAGCCAAAAAAGCCGTCTGCCCGAAACGAGGCGAACCTTCATGGTTGCCGTATCCGCAAGCCCGGTAGCAAGCGGAGTCGCAAAAATGGTTTCAAATTCGGTCGAAGGATTGTGGTTGAAGGTTGAGTCGGAAATGGTTCAACCGTCGACCTTCACCCTTCAAATGCCAGCCGGTCGAACGACTGGCTGTGCTGATTCATGAATTGCTCCCAGCGGGAGCGATCCCATACTTCCACGCGGTCATTGACACCCAGCAGGACAACATCCTGCTGAAGTCCCGCAAACTCCATCAAACGCTCAGGGAGCCGAATTCGCCCCTGCTTGTCAATTTCCACACTCTCCGCCTGCGAAAAGTACAGGCGCAGGTACGTACGCGCATCCTGATTGTTCTTTGCAAAACTTCGAACTTCTTCGGCTCGAAGCTGAAACTGTCCCTCCGAAAACAACGCAAGCGCTCGTTCCGTTTCCGGAGCGATGATCACGGTTGCCGTCGTGGCTGCGTCCGCACAGAATGCATCCCGAAAAGATTTCGGAATCGCCAGACGACATTTGTCGTCGAGCGTACGGACGTGAGTCCCTGTAAAAGCCATGCGGAGGATCCGGCAGCGAGTAACGCATGTTCCGTGCTGAGGTGATGTGGACGGGACTGCAGCTGGTTCTGAATCACCTTGGAAGAGCGAGAACGCCCTTCAAAAATGGGTCAAAACTGGATGCAGATCATCTGTTTCCCACAACTCCCCATTGATCCCCACACGGCTCCAAAAGGTATTCATTTTCACGTTTTCGTCAAGCCAAACAGGCCCCTGTTTTCGCCTCCGATGACCTCCATGTGACGTAGCCTGAGACGGCGCTTGGAATTGAAAGTTTTTACTTTTTTTATGACCGATTGGCACTCAAACAAGCCTCATCAGCACTTCCTGCATCCCCTGTTCAATCGATCAGGCGGCGAAAAAGCAAGTCGTATTTTTCAGTGCTCTTCTGCCACGTAAACTCAGTTTCCACAAGATTTTGTGCAGATTCAGCAAGTCTTGATGCCAGCCCTGCTTCCGTCAGAATCCGCTGCAGCGCAGCTGCAAATCCTCTGGCATCTCCACGGGTTACGACGAGTCCCTGCTGCTCGTTCCCGACGAGATCCGAGATCCCTTCGACATCCGTGGTCACCACCGGCAGACCCGCCTGCATTGCCTCCAGTACCACGTTTGGCATCCCTTCCCATTGTGACGGCATGGCGAGCACATCTGACTGCCGCATGATCGCGGGGACATCCCTGCGGTAGCCTGCGAATTGCACGGGGAGTTGCTCCCGCTGTGCCGCAGCGACCAGTTCGGCCCGCTGCGGCCCGTCACCCACAATCAGCAGCCTGCTTGCCGGAACGTTCCGGTGCAGGAGGCTAAACGCTTTCAGCAGGAACAGAAACCCTTTCTGGGGATGGAGACGACCGACCGCCAGGATGACGCGATCATTTCGGTCGAATCCAAACTCAGCTCGAAGGTCTGGCGGGCTCGCATCCTTCGGCACTGGAGCAACTCCGTTCGGAATCACGCTGATCTGCTCAGGTCGAACTCGCAGATGCTTCAGGACATGGTTGGCCACTCCCCGGCTCACACAGACATGATGATCCACCAGTCCTCTCGTCCAGCGATCGAGCCACAGGTGCCATCGTTTCTCCCGCTCCGCGACTCGATGGCCTGCAAGGACAATGGGGACTCCCGCCCGCTTGCCTGCGATCCTGCCGACGAGATTGCCGTGAAACAGAAAGCACTGCAGGAGTTCAGGTTGCAGCTCGCGAAGGTGTTTCGTCAACCAACCGAAGACGCCCCAACCCCGCCATCCGCGGGCCCCGTAGCAGTGGACGCGAATCCCACGTTCGCGGAGCAGGGGAGCCAGTTCCGCTTCCGGTCCCAAGCAATACACTGTGGGTGTCCACTCCTTCCGGTCGAGTCCGGTGACCAGCTGAAAGAGGGCCTTTTCCGCACCCCCTGCATCAAGATCGGTGATGCAGAACGCAATTCTGCGGGGACGCGAGGAGCGGTCTGTATACTGGTGGTCGGAGGATTGGGGGTTCGTCACGGACATCATTTCAGGCCCCCAGGTGCTAGACCAGTTTGGTCTAGCATGTGAAGGCGATTCAGGATTTTCACCGCATGAAAGTCCATATGATCGCCTGCGGAACGTAATAGATTATTGGCAAAACCGCTCTAGAGTCTGGGGAGAAGGGTGAACAAGGATCCTCGAATTTCTGCTCTGGACTCTCGTCTCCTGACTCTCCACTTTTTTCCAATGACTGAAGGTTCATCATGATTCTGGCGGGAGCGTCTGCGATTGTCACCGGAGGGGCGGTGCGAATCGGCCGGGAAATCGGTCGGCAGCTGGCAGGGCAGGGGGCGAATGTCTGCGTCCATTACGGTTCTTCGTCCAGCGAAGCGAACGACGCCGTTGAGGAATACCGTCGTCTGGGGGTGAGATCGTGTGCAGTACAGGGGGATCTCCGACACCCCGTCGCTGCAGCCAGAGATGTCTTCGCCCAGGCGGGAGCGTCACTGGGAATTGTTCGCATCCTCATCAACAGTGCCGCGATTTTCGAACAGGGATCCCTGCTGACGACCGATGAAGAGAACTGGGAACGCCACCTGTCCATCAACCTCAAGGCCCCTTTCTATATGATTCAGGAGTTTGCCAGACAACTCCCGGAAAACGAAACCGGGGCGGTTGTGAACATCGTTGACTGGCGAGGTGAGCGTCCGATCCCCGGCCACGCTGCCTACACCATCGCCAAGGCAGGGCTGATTGCGCAGACTCAGCTTCTGGCCCAGGAACTGGGGCCGCGTATTCGGGTCAACGCGATTGCACCTGGGGCAATTCTCCCAGCTCCGGGAGATTCCACTGCGATGTTTGAAGCACGGGGACGAAGAAACCCGTTGCAGCGCACCGGCGCTCCCAGCGACATCGCCCGTGGAGTACTTTATCTGTTGAGTTCGGATTTCGTGACCGGAGAGATCCTGCACATCACCGGAGGAGAAGAGCTTGGCAAAGGAAATTCCTACTGAAGCGGAGTGAGCCGGTAACGGTCCTCTCGTGCTTTCAACAAGATCGACAATTTCAACGGGCCACCCAGAAGACGCACATCATGGCAGACTTCATCGAAATCAAAGACCTTCTCCTTCGCACCATCGTCGGCATCAACCCGGAGGAACGGGAGCACCGCCAGGATGTGCTGATCAACCTGCGTCTCGAAGTCGATCTGAAAGCGGCCGGAAGATCGGACAACATCGAAGAGACACTCAACTACCGCACGCTCTGCAAGCAGATCATTGAACGGGTCGAATCGTCCAGTTTCCTGCTGGTCGAGCGACTGGCGGAAGAGATCGCGACAATCTCCCTGAGTTCTCCCCTCGTGCAGTCCGTGCAAGTGTCACTCGAAAAGCCCGGTGCATTGCGGTTCGCCCGGTCGGTCGGAGTGGTGATTGAACGCCGCCGCAATACTGTCAACGCCAAAGAGTGATGCTCCATGCCCGGAACAGATCGTCATCTCGTCTGGATCACGCTGGGCTCAAACATCTCGCCGGAAGTCTCGCTCCCGGCCGCTGTCGATGCACTGAAAGCGATCGGAGATGTTGTGAAGGGGTCGAGGGTCTGGCAGTCCGCGCCCGTTGGTGATCTGAATCAGGCCGACTTCTGCAACGCTGCAGTGCAGGTCCGCACAGAGCTCTCACCGTGGGACCTCAAACAACAGCTCAGGGTGATTGAAGACAGACTCGGGCGGGTGCGCGATCCGAAGAATAAGAACGCCCCACGCACCATTGATCTGGATATCGCCTTCTACGACGACCTGATCTGCCGGACCGATCGACAGGTCATCCCCGACCCGGACATCATCCATCGCAATTTCCTCGCGGTCCCGCTCGCCGAGCTCGATCCAGACTTTCACCACCCCCAGCGGGGACTCCGCCTGCAGGAGATCGCAGCAGCCAGCGGTGGAACTGCAAATCTCCAGCTGCGGGACGATTTATCGCTGGTCTGAATCCGGTAAGCCATGTCAAGATCGCTCGGAAACGAAACCGCGAATCGAACGAATCTCACGAATGGAGACGAACGTGATTGACCATCTTCGTCGCGCTCACTGACCTGAAAATCGGTGAGAGTTCTCCCAAACCTGAATTGGTCAGCTTCGACTGAGTTGGGTTTCGTTTCCGTGAATTCCGTACCTTCCGTGGTTCAACTCTTTCTCCGTTCGTTCAGAGCACGCTGCGTCAGCAGGTGCGTTGCATCGTTACGAGTAAAATGCACTCGCTCACGCTTCGTGCTCTGGGTGACGAAAACGATTACTGTTGAGCGGCGTTTGAATCGCCCGGCTGCTGCAGGCGGATGAGCCACCAGCGAACGGTCTCACCATTCTTATGGATGAGTGTACTGGCTTCTCCGCTGGTGAGGTTTTTCAACCCGGCTTCCATGATGAAGTTGCTGTTCTCTCCCACCGTCCATGCGGCCCGTTGAGTTTCTTTATCGACCGAACCGTGAACGGGCAGGGTGCTGTCGGCCAGCGTGTCGTGATAGTTGCCACGCAGGACTCCCTGCTTGTTGATGGCCAGTTGCAGCGTCGATTGCGGATGCTGGTTCTCGTCGCGAACCAGACCATACACGCCGATGGGCAACCACTCATCATTCTCGTTTGCCGCGGCGTTGTAGCCGTTGGCAGCGAGATCGGAAGCCTGCTGGCTGTAGGCAGCCGCCGTCCCCGCATTCTGGCCGTTCACCACGACGTTCCCGTCCTGATATGCGACGTTAGCACCGTAGTTGTAAACGGCGGGGTTGGCATTCACATACCCGACATGATTCGCGACAGCGGTATAGTCCGCTGCAGCCCAGGCATTGCCGCTGGCGTAGGCAGCTGGAGCCCAGGCATCCGGGTGGTCGGCGTGCCATGCATCGCTATAGGCGTTCGGATGATCGTAAGAGTCGCGGACAGCTGCGTAGCCGGCAGCAGCTCTGTCTGTCTGGGCTTGATTTTCGTTGGCGTGCGCGGCACCGGCAGCAGCCCCTTCAGCTCCGGAGAAGTTGGGTTGATTCCGGTTGGCAGCGGCCGCTCCAGCAGCAGCGTCTTCCTTACCGGTGGCCTGAGGCTGATTGCGATTCGAAACCGCTGCGCCTGCGGCCGCATCTTCCTTCCCTGAAGGATTGTTTCTGTTTCGATTCACTGCCGCTGCATCCGCGTCCGGATTGCCATCGCGATCACCAGGGTTCGAACGATTCAGCCCGGCAGCACCGAAAGCACCGAACTGTCCGCCTCCGTTCCGAGACCCGTCCGACCAGCTCCCGCCAGGAGCCTTCCCGGTGCCGGAATTGGCCCCCCCGCCCAATCCGCCAAAGCCCCCCTGGCCGCCCGGTGCACTCTGACGTCCTGCTCCACCGCCGGCGCCGCCGAAGCTTCCGGGGCCTCCTCCTCCTGCTCCCGGCGAGCGTCCCGGGCTGGCCCCGGAACGACCTCCGGATGCTCCTCCCGGTCCTCCTCCTGGGCCTCCCCCTCCTGGACCGCCACGACCTCCACGCTGAGCCTCGGCGGATGATGCCAGCACCGCAATCATCAACGCTGCACCGATCAATTTTTTCGTCATGATGTTCTTCAGTCAGAATTTGCGACCCACGGCGTCAAGAATTTGACGCCGGGTCGAGTAGATCTGAAGCCCCTGAAATTCACAACGGCCGAAGTGCGGATTTCATCTTCAACTCAACGAGATACTGCTGAGCGTTCAGATTAATCGGTGGACGAAGCACCTTGTTCAACTGTCAATGTCCGCTATGTTCAGAATTGGGGGTCAGCTTTCTCACAGGTGGGCCTCTGTCACTTGTGCAGGGGATAGCGATTGAAGCAGGTTCGATGTGACTCTCCCGGGCGATGTCATGGCCACTTCAACAAACGCAAGCCGAAGCTCCCTGACTTCACTTCCCACCATCAGACGGGACCGCGACATGTTCTCAAGACGTGATTTTTTCAGTATGACAGCCGTTGGAGCAGTGGCGATGGCGACATCCAGACTTGCAGCACAGGATCAGGGGGCTGGAGATGTCATGCCAACCGAGGGAAAACGGGTGAAACGCCCTCTCCCCAAGAATGCGTCTGCATCCGGCGGGGACTTGCTTCCATATCGTTTCGGGCTGGGCTGCGTCGCGATCGGCAACGGCTTCGCGCCGGTCTCGGATGAGCAGGTTCAGCAGACGCTGGAAGCCGCCTGGGATGCCGGGGTCCGGTATTTCGACACCAGTCCGTTTTACGGGCATGGACTAAGCGAACGCAGGCTGGGGCGTTTTCTGCACAACCATTCGCCTGACGAGTACATTCTCTCGACGAAGGTGGGCCGGATCTTCAAAGCGACCAGAGAGGAACTCCCGCCGTCGCTGTGGAAGCCGCCCGCGCCGTTCTCGTTCGAATACGATTACACCGCTGAAGGAACCCGACGTTCCATCGAGGACAGCCTACAGCGACTGGGCGTTTCCCAGATCGATATTGTGTTCATTCATGATCTCGCCCCCGACAACTTCGGAGACAAGTGGACCGAATACTTTGAAGTGGCCGCCAAAGGGGCCATCCCGGAACTGACTCGAATGAAGGAAGAAGGGATCATCAAGGGGTGGGGATTCGGAATCAATCGCCCCGAACCGGCGCTGCGGACAATCGAAATTGCTGACCCGGACCTGTTCCTGCTCGCCACGCAGTACTCGCTGCTGGATCATGAAGAAGCCCTCGAGAAGACCTTTCCTGCCCTGGAGAAAAAGGGAGTCCGGGTCGTGGTGGGGGCTCCGCTCCTGGCTGGTTACCTCGCAGGCCGAGAACGCTACCTGTATGGAGGGACGATTCCGGAATGGGCTCCGAAAAAACGTCAGCAGGTGATGGAGGTCGCAAAAGAGTTTGAGATTGATTTGAAGACGGCGGCACTCCAGTTCGCAGCCGCTCCAACAGTTGTCTCCGCGGTCATTCCCGGGGCTCGAAGTCCCGAGCAGATTGTGGCGGATGTGGAGTCATTCCAGGTGGAGATTCCAGCGGAATTCTGGACGACCTTGAAGCAGAAGGGCCTGATCGCCCGGAATGCCCCCGTCCCCAGCTGACAGTTGTGCCAACACACAATCTGTTTCCCCGCTGCAGCGAAGTTATCGCAGGGTGGGGATCGTCTCTTCGGTCCAGTTATCCGAAGTTCGCGTGCCGTCAGGGAAGGGACGGGCATCGACGGGCGGGGGAGTGGAGTCCGGCAGTTCGACCGTTGCCGGTTTCCTGGCGGGCAATTCGGCAGTCGCCTTCTCTTTCGCAGGGAGATCGCCCGCTGGCCGCTGCGGCTTTGAGGACGGAGTGGTCTGAAACTCCCATCGCTCAGGCTCGGGAACCCGACGGGTCTCCGATGGTGCTTCAAAGCTGACCGTTTCCAATGGGTTTGCGGACGCCGGTTGCGGCATCGACTGCGGAGGAGCCGATCCACCGGGATGAGGTTCGATGGGGATGACGTGCGTCGCTTCGAACTGACGGCCATCCAGGGTTGTCAGTTTGGCGAACAGCAGCACTTTGGAGCCGATCGGAGGGGTCTTCCAGGCTTCTTCCATCTGGAAGCCGGACGTCAGGAAGCCGGCGTGCCACAACTTGCGTGCTTCTTCAGGAGTATATTCCCAGCGTCCGATCGATTTCTGGCTGTCGGGCCGTGCGAGGTCGATTGCTTCAAACTCGAGCCGTCCGGAAAGTTTGACGATCTCTCCCTGTGCGTCATGCGGATAGAAGACGGCATGAAAACGTTCATCGCCGGGAGCATCATCATGGTTCTGACCGGCTGTCAGCAGGGTGTTGAAGACAATCCCTTTGGCCTTCGCGAGGCTGCGGGTCGTCTCTTCCGCGGTCAGCAGCGAACCTTGTGCAGCCTGATCGGCGCGGAGCAGATCGATTTCTTTTTGCGAGAGAGCGAGTTCATCCCGAAGCTGGGATGTTTCCCGTTCGAATTTCCGGATGACCGTTTCCTGATGGCGCAGCTGCGCTTCAAGAAGCTCGCTGTTCCCCCGGATCGCACACCCGGAGCAGAGCATTCCCAGCAACGCACAGCCTGTCAATAACGGCTGCAGGTTGTCGAACATCCATGTTCGAAAACGTGTCATCATGAACCAGTTCAATAAAAACAATTTCGAAAACGGCCCGGTGAAATCAAGCGGGGGAACATGCGTCCCCCGCTCGCCGTTTTGAAATCGGAACTAACTGGCCGGAAGGTGTGGAACCCGTTCCAGCACCTTATCGATCAATCCATAAGCCACGGCATCTTCCGCAGCCATGAAATTGTCCCGATCCGTATCCCGTTCGATCGCTTCGAGAGTCTGGCCGGTATGCTTAAGCATCAGCTCGTTGAGCTTCCGCTTCATTTTGATCACTTCTTTAGCGTGAATTTCCAGCTCGACAGCCGTTCCTTCCATGCCGGCGAGCGGCTGATGGATCATGATCCGGCTGTTGGGCAGGGCAAAACGCTTGCCGGGGGCGCCTGCGGTCAGCAGCATGGCTCCCATGCTGGCGGCCTGTCCCATGCAGTAAGTCGCCACGTCGCAGTTGATGTACTGCATCGTGTCGTAGATCGCCATACCAGCGGTGACAGACCCGCCGGGTGAGTTGATGTACATGTGGATGTCGGCCTTGGGATCTTCGAACTGCAGGTACAGCATCTGTGCGACGAGCAGGTTGGCGACCTGATCGTTCACCTGGGACCCCAGAAAGATAATCCGGTCTTTGAGCAGCCGGCTGTAGATATCCATCGCGCGTTCTTCGCGACCGGATTTCTCAACGACAAATGGAACAAGAGTGGACATGATGTTTTCTCGAATGAGCTGTTGGATTTTCGGTACGGAAAGCTGCCCGAAGGCAGCATGACGTCGTCAGCGTGCTGCCGTTACGAATGGGTCTGTGCCGCTTTTGCCGATTCAGCAGAAATCGCACTTCCCTTTTTCTTGGGCGTGACGATTTCGTCAATCAGACCGTAATCCTTCGCCTGCTGCGGTGAGAGGTAACGGTCGCGTTCCGTGTCTTTGGCAATCTGTTCTTCCGCCTGGCCGGTGTGGGCCGCGAGAATGCGGTTGAGCACCGCGCGTGTTTCAAGGATTTCCCGGGCCTGAATCTCGATATCCGAGACCTGTCCCCCCACCTGACCGTATGGCTGATGGATCATCATCTTTGCGTGCGGAAGAATGAAACGCTTGCCAGCTGCTCCCCCCGCCACCAGCACAGCGCCTCCACTGGCTGCCAGACCGACACAGTAGGTGGCGACCGGGCACTCGAGGAACTGCATGGTATCGTAGATGGCCAGTGTCGCAGTGACCGATCCTCCGGGGGAGTTCACATACAGGTGAACGTCCTGATGTCGATTCTCAGACTGCAGATACAACAGTTTCATCACGATGAGATTGGCGTTCCCATCGTGAATCGGACCATCCAGAAAAATGATCCGGTTTTCCAGCAGCAGGTCCCCCACGCCCATCTGGCGTGTCCGCTGGTAATCCGCGTTCTGCGGGTTCACTGGAGAAATGTGACGCGAATTCAATTCAAACATGGCCTCAACGCCCTTCCGTGCAATGGTGGTGACTCAACCCGGGATTGTTCGCGATTCAGCCGATTGCGTCAATGGGACTCGGGGATTCGTTTCCGATTGCCAGCCCCTGGGTTGACCACGGAGACACGGAGGCACGGAGCCCAAAGACGTTCAAGGAGTTGGGATCTGGAAGATCTGATACATGAAATCAGGAAAATCCGAGCGAAAACCAGGCACCGTCGTTTCCGAATGACCGCGGAGAAAGAGTTCTTTTCTTCTCTCCGTGTCACAGTGTTCCGTGGTGAGTCTTTTTCTTCAAGATTTCCGAAATCGATCCCCGCAGCTCGCGTGCTGTCGATCGGCAGATTGCAAAGCGGAGCGGCATCACGGACAATGGCGGCACAGCAGCATCTGCTGCCACAAATTCAGGCCGGAATCACTAATACGAAAAGGGTTCGCATGTTGAATCGTGCATTGAGTTGTGCCTTGCTGGCGTTCGCACTGGGATGTCTGCCAGCCATCGGATTTGCCGAGGAGGAGACCAAGGAATTCAAGGCTCAGGACTTGACGCTGCAGGTTCCCAAGAACTGGACTGAAAAGGCTGCCACCAATAATCTCCGTCTTGCCCAGTTTGATGTCCCGGCTGCTGAAGGGGATACCGAAACCGCAGAACTGGTGGTCTTTCCTCCTTTTGGCGGGACTGTGGCAGAAAACGTCAAACGCTGGGTGGCTCAGTTCCAGCCTGAAGGGCTCAAGGCGACCTTCACCCAGGGGAAAGTTCCTCAGGGGACCTACGTGCTGGCAGACCTGTCTGGGACCTACAACAAGCCCGATGGCCCTCCGTTCATGCGGAAGACCAAGCCCGCTCCCGGCTACCGTGTCATTGCAGTGATGCTGACCACGGAAAAAGAGGGCAGCTACTTCCTGAAGTTGACCGGACCGGAGAAGACGGTCGCAGCCGCACTGGACGCATTCCGAAAATCCTTCGGGGCAGACGCTTCGAAGGAAGAAAAATACGAGTTTTGAGTCTAGAGCTGAGAGTCTAGAGTCCAGAGCAAGAACAGACGAACCACGGAAGTCCACCTTCCGTGGTTTTCTTTTTATCTGTCGTCTCTGGACTCTCGTCCCTCAACTCACTTCACAGGAATCATCTCCACCAGCACGTCGGTTCCCAGGGGAGGAATGCGCTCCGTCCAGGGTTCAAAGAGCAGGCCCGAGTCGTTGCTGGCGGTGCTCTGAATATTCACATCAATCAGGGCGTCGCCGAAGTTGGCCACGCAGACCAGGCTGCCCGCCTCTGCCACGTAGGCCTCCGTTCCATCGTCCCGCTTGTGGAACAGACTTCCAGCGAAGATGAACTTCGCTTCGAGTTTCTGAGGCTGGCCCTGCGAGAACAGTGATTTCACTGCGGCTTGATAATCCTTGTCCGCACTCACGGCGAGGAATTTGTCTTTCAGCTCCGGCTTCATTGTTCCGAAGAAGATGAGCATGTGATTCAGGTCGTCATAGCGGAGGGCGTCGTCCCCTTCGCCCAGTTTCACTCCGGCTGGAACGCTCGCGAGAGGGGCTTCGAAGTAACGGAAGGTGGCATGCCTGACCCAGTCCTGTGCGGGGACCCGATGCGGCTTGTTCTCCGCATCGATCCAGTTGACGAAGATCTCCACTTGATCACCGGCCGGAGGGACGTACTCCGGTTGAAACTGAGCCGGGTGGCCCGGCTTCGCTCCGAGTGCGAGCAGACCTGCATGAACGATCTGGGCTTTCCCAGCCAGCGACAGCACCGATTCATGCTCTTTGGTCTGCTTCGGGCAGATGAACATCTCCAGGACTCCCTCGCGCAGACAGACCTTGGTCTTGAGCAGGAGTTTCCCACCAGCCTTGTCCAGAAGAATGGTCCCTTCCGGGTTCAGCGGAACCGCGCCAGCGGGAACAGGCGGAGTCGGAGTCGGGGACTCGGCGGCAGGAGAACTCGAGGGAGATCCCGGTTGGGCGAACAGCTGCGGAGTGATGAACAAGAGACAAAGCAGAGAGGTCCAACGCAGCATCGTTTCCTCGAAGATCGATTTCAAAGGCTGGTCCGCACAGCGGACCCGACTTGTTGAGCCCAATTGAGCCAGTCATTCACAAATTCATCGCGGCAATTTTCCAGTTCCAGGGTGTGCCTCACTCCAGCATATGTCTTCACGTCAGCATGGGGGGCGATCCGCTGGATGAGTTGTCGTGTCCGTTGATTATCGATGATGCGGTCCTGCTCTGCCAGCATCAGTTGCACCGGCATTTTGAGTGTCGGCACGTTGGGAGCCATCTCATCCAGATCCATGCTGGCGTACAGGAACGACAACGTCATGTCATGCAGCGCGAGAGGATCGTTGCGAATAAACGCCTGCTGCTGGGGAACTGATGTGAACAGTTCGGGATCATTGAGGGGGATTGGAATTCGACGGTCGCGGAGATCCAGTGATCGGGCGAGCGCAATGCGGCCACGATTGAACAGGCTGGGGACGATCCTGGAAAAGATTCCGGGGGTGATGAGGACCAGGCCGTCGATCAGTTCCGGAAACTCGTTCGCTGCCACGAGTGCCAGTTTGCCTCCCCAGCTGATCCCGGAGATGACGACGGGAGCATCACTTCCGGTCCGTTGTCGTTCCTCTCGGATATCGAGCAGAAAGTGTTTGACGTCATAAAGCAATCGTTGCCAGTGGACAGCGTCACCCCGCTGCTCGGCGTTCAAGCCTGAACCACGACGGTCCGGAATCCGCACATTCCAGCCGGCAGCATGAAAATGGCTTCCAGAATACTCATACCAGCCTGAGTGACTTTGAATTCCGTGCAGGGTGAGCAGCCATCCACGAGGGGATTCCGCAGGGACCCAGTGCCGATAGTGCAGCGCGTAGCCGTCGGAAGCGATGCGACGCTTGATGTCGGGAGTCATTCACCCGTTCCCGACTGGGCCACGCGATTCTCGATCTCTTCAAGTGTGACCACCTGTCCGCGACCTACCCCCGGGCAGTCTCGCCGAGTCTCCTGCCAGGCTTCAGGAGATTCGATATTTCCCTTCCAGAAAGGCCATGTGCGGCACTGCACGGGGCGAACGGGGTAAATGGTGCAGCCGCGTCCGTTGGGATCGAAGTAGATGCAGTCGCCGTTGGCGTATTCGTTGAGCGAGACGCGACCGCGGGCAGGCCGGGTGTTCAGCAGACGGATCTCGCCAATCGGTTTGTCCAGATAATCAGCGATGGCGCGGATCTCGTCGTCGGTGACCCACACATACCCCGGAGCCCCCGTGCAGCAGTTTCCGCACTGGGTGCATTCGAACTTCAATCCATCTCGATACCACGGGGCGTCACTCATAAACGGAACTGGTCAGCTGAAGAACGTTCTAAAAAAGAATTTCAACCACGGAAAGGCACGGAATTCATGGAAAAAGAAACCAGAATGACAACCACGAATCGGACGAAAAACGCGAATGGATGAGCCACCTGGTGACAATCCTGATTTGGAATCAAATTCAAAATCACGCGAAACCAAAATTCGTCAGATTCGTCAGATTCGTTTGATTCGCGGTTCCTTTCCGTGAATTCCGTGCTTTTCCGCGGTTACTCTGCGAGCCTTGTTGTTCACTGCGCCCCACCCGGAGTTGATGAGCACAAGCTGGCGAAAGTCAGACTGCGATCTACAATAGGCCATTCTGATCAGACGGTCGCAGGAAATCCATCGCTCACCCTGGTTTTTCGTGTCTGGCTGGCGAATGCTGTCTGGTCCCAATCGAGGATGCCCATGATGAGTCGCAGACTGACCCGAGTCGCCATTTTGTGTCTGCTGGTCACTTCATCCACTCTGCGGGCGGACGACTGGCCGCAGTGGATGGGGCCGCAACGGGACAATGTCTGGCGCGAAGACGGAATTCTCGAAGAGATCCCCGCTTCTGGATTGAAGGTTCTCTGGCGCACACCCATCAACGGCGGATACAGCGGGCCGGCAGTCGCAGACGGGAAAGTCTATGTCATGGACTATCTGCGGAAGTCGGGTGAAGTCGCCAACGATCCCAATACTCGCACCGTTCTGCAGGGGGACGAACGTCTCCTCTGCCTGTCCGAAGAGACTGGCGAAATTCTGTGGACGCACGCTTATGACTGTCCGTATGAAATTTCGTATGCCTCCGGCCCGCGATGTACTCCGACTGTCGACGGTGACCGGGTCTATTCACTCGGTGCGGAAGGGGACCTTTTCTGCCTGAATGCGAAGACCGGTGAAGTGATCTGGGGGCATCATTTTCAGAAAGAATACAACGCGACGATTCCCATCTGGGGCTGTGCCGCTCATCCACTGGTCTATGGAGACCTGTTGCTGTGCGTCGTCGGCGGGGAGGGGAGCGTTGCTGTCGCTTTCGACAAGTTGACGGGAAAAGAAATCTGGAAGGCACTCAGCGCGAAAGAGCAGGGGTACTGCCCCCCGACGGTCATCAACTCAGCCGGAGTCGAGCAGCTTCTCATCTGGGATGCGGAGAATCTCAACAGCCTCAATCCGCTGACTGGAGAGGTCTACTGGTCGCAGCCGCTGGTCGCGGAATTTGGAATGGCGATCAACGCCCCGCGACCCTATGGAGACTTCCTTTTCGCCAGTGCGATCGGCCCGCGAGGAGGGTTGTTCAAGCTCGATCAGGAGAAGCCGGGCATCTCCGAGGTCTGGATGGGAACGCCCAAAAAAGGAGTCTCGTGCGCGAACAGCACGCCGTTCATCCAGGAGGGGGTCATCTACGGGACAGACTGCCGCAGCGGCGGACTGCGTGCAGTCGACATCAACGACGGCAACTGGCTCTGGGAAACGTATGAGCCGACAACAGGCAATCATCGTGCGGGGCATGGAACCGCGTTTCTCGTTGCCCATGATGATCGCTTTTTCATCTTCAGCGAGACCGGCGATCTGATCATTGCCCGGCTCAATCGCGAGAAGTACGAAGAACTTGGCCGCTTTCACCTGCTCGACCCGACTGGTGAAGCTTTCGGTCGATCGGTGGTCTGGAGTGCGCCGGCGTTTGCGAATCGCAGCTGCTTCGCCCGGAACGATCGGGAAATTGTCCGAGCATCACTGAGTGCCGAAGACTCCGCCCCCGGGAAATAGAACTTCATTCACCAGCCCGGGACTTCAACACTTTCTGACTTGGCGGAACGGATGCCGCACATGAATGATCACAGCCTGCCGATCCCGCTTTCGGTGTTTGAGCGGTACATGGTGCTGGATGATCGTCCGTCACATCCGATGGCCAGCTTCCTGGAGATTGACCTGCAGGGCCCGATGACCGTGGATCAGCTGCAGGCAGCACTGCCGCAGGCACTGAATCGACACCCGTTACTCAAGTCGATTGTGAAGCCCGACGGAGCAGGGGGCCTCAGCTGGGTCGAATCACCGCAGCCGATCCTGATTCAGGCGACCGACGATTCCGGGCCGATGGAGCTGCCTCCCCGTCTCGACCTGACAGAGTCCCCCGGCATACGAATCTGGTATCGCAAGACCGTCAGCGGGGTGACTGTGATCTGCTATGTGCACCATGCCACTTGCGACGCATTGGGAATGCTCACCTTTTTCATGGAATGGTTCGCGCTGGCTGCGGGAACGTCGGGCAAACTGCCTGTCGAATCCACAAAGCAGCTCCTCCGTCGGGAAGATTTCAGCGGGGCGAAGGCCGCCTTTCCGCTGCAACAACGTTTGAAAAACATCGCCCGCTACCTGTGGGGGCATCCTCCCGTCCCGCTGGCGATCCCTGTCTCCCCAACGCCGAACGAAGTTTCTCGCTCATCATCGGCCTACCATGTCGTGCGATTCTCCCCGGATGAATTCACGTCGCTGCAGCAGTCAGCCCGCCGTCATGGGTGCTCTCTGAATGACTGGCTGGCTGCGGCACTGTTCAGTACGATTGCGGACTGGCAGATTGAAAGCCACAAGGACGACTCCCAGCATCCCTGGCGAGTGCTGATCCCCGTCAATCGCAGGTCGTCTGAAGAACGGTATCTCTCAGCGTGCAATTATATCGGGTACAAAATGCTGACGCGGTCAGCGAAGGAAACGGGATGCTTCAGTCAGCTAATGGCTGGCATTCGTGAGGAAATGGCGCCCGTTCGACGGGAGCCTCGCGGCGTATACAGCTTTGTAAAAGTGCTGACGCTGATGCATCGATTCGGACTGCTGAAACGAACTGTCGATCGTTACGACTGCTTCGCGACCGTGATCCTTTCGAATCTGGGCGATGTCGGAAATTACTTTGCTCCACTGTTCGAAGTGAGAGAAAGCCAGCTGAGGGCAGGAGAGACCTGTATCCAGTCGATCCGCTGCGCTCCTCCGCGCCGGCCGAACACCCATGCAACGATAGTCGCGATGACTTATGCAGGCGAGTTTCAACTGATCTCCAGCCGCATCAGCCCCGGGCTGGACGACGCTCAGACGCTGGAGTTTCTGGAGCGCTACCGGGACGAGATTGTGGATTCGTTGAGAGTTGAGAGTTGAGAGTTGAGTGCTGAGTGCTGAGAGCTGGCAAAACGCCTCTGCGTTTTGCAATCCCCAATCCCCAATCCCCAATCCCCAATCCCCAATCCCCAATCCCCAATCCCCAATCCCCAATCCCCAATCCCCAATCCCCCGGACTCTGGACTCTGCACACTCGACACTCAACTCCCCCCGCCCCTCGTTGACCGATCCCGCCGCCTCTGTTACCAAGTGAAACAACAACGGGCGTTCGAGGAAGATCAACAATGGCAGCGAAACGAATTCTGTGTCTGGCAGGCGATTACGTCGAAGACTACGAATTGATGGTCCCCTTTCAGGCCCTGCAGATGGTGGGGTATGTCGTCGATGTCGTCTGTCCAGACAAGCAGGCGGGGGATCGCATTCGCACTGCGATTCACGATTTTGAAGGGGACCAGACGTACTCGGAGAAACCGGGACACAACTTCACCCTGAATGCCACGTTCGCTGATGTGGATCCTGCCAGCTATGACGCGGTTCTCATCCCCGGCGGTCGTGCTCCGGAATATCTGCGGCTCAATCCCCGCGTGCTGGAGATTGTCAAACATTTTGCCGATGCGAAGAAGCCGATGGCAGCGATCTGCCACGGCGCCCAGCTGCTGGCAGCTGCCGGGGTCCTGAAAGGTCGTTCCTGTACCGCGTATCCCGCGTGTGGACCGGAAGTGACTCTCGCGGGAGCCACCTACGTTGCGTGCGATGTGACCGCCGCGCACGTGGATGGGAATCTGGTCACAGCTGCTGCCTGGCCCGCCCATCCCCAGTGGCTGGGTGCCTTCATCCGTCTCCTTGGTGCAAAGATTGAACTCTGAAATGACTTCCTCACCTTCCCGGCACGCGTATTTCTGGATTCAAGCTGGTGCTGTTCTCGGCGCACTGTCGGTCATACTTGGTGCGTTTGCCGCTCATGGGCTGGACGGGTTCCTCATCGCCAAATACGGCAGCGAAACCAGAGTGATCACCGGGCAAACGATCCCAGCCGCCGTGAAGTATCTGGCCGACTTCAAGACTGCAGCGGAGTATCAGATGTACCACTCGCTGGCATTGATCGCGGTCGGCCTGCTGGGACTTCAGATCCCTTCCCGCGCATTGACTCTCGCGGGGCGCGCCTTCTGCCTGGGGATTTTTCTGTTCTCAGGCAGTCTCTACGTCCTGGTGCTCAGCGGCGTGCGGGTCCTCGGCGCGATCACTCCCTTTGGCGGCGTTGCCTTTATTATCGGCTGGGTGGCACTATGTGCCGCAGCGACGGGTCGAAAGACGTAAGGGGATCGTTACGCTCGAACCCGGGCTTGCTCGGCCAGAACATAGTTGACCAGTTCGTCCGCAAACGGCTCGAACGTCTTGATCGGCTCTCGCTCCAGCGGGTCGACAAGATACGCCATTCGCAGCACGTCTCCTTGCTGGGAGAAGTGCGGGGCAATTCCGAGGAACCCGAAACCTTCCCCTTCCAGGGCAGTCGCCAGTTCGGCAGTCGCGGCATTTTCGAGCGGGAGTTCTACGTAGACCGCGTCCATATGCGAGCGTTCAATCAGCTGTGTGCGGGCGTAGCGGATCGTGCGGAGCGTATCCGTCCCCGGTTCTTCAACCCGGATGAACGCTTTCGCGCCTCCGGAGTCGCTTTTCACGGAAAGGACTCCCAGACCCGTGGGGCTGATCCCTTCCCTGAACTCCACCGGGCATCCGAGATTGGCGTAGATCCGGGAGACGATCTCTCGATGCCGCTCCGGAACGGAGATCTTGCGTGGCAACGCCGGCTTCAACCAGTGAAAGTACAGCAGGCAGGTGACCCGCTGGCTTTGCTGAGCCGCGATGTTCCGGAACATTTCTGTTTTGGGAGCAATGGCGAGTTCGACAGCGGTGAGGTGTCCACCGTGCGTGGCGTTTGATTGCTGCGTGAATGTGTGAACCGCAACTGCATCGGCGTACCAGCCAGCCAGTCCCAGCGATTCCGCTTCTTTGAGGGCAGCGGCTTTAAGCTGATTCAGCAGCCCGCGTCCCCGGTGAGCCGGGTCGACGACAGCCTGTCCTCCCTCTGCCACGGGCCCGCTCTGATTCAACTCCAGCGCATAATGACCGGCGACGACTCCGCCGGTTCCAACCGCGACGAAAGACAGATTGACGTTGTGTTCGTTCTGGGCTGCCACCCGCTCGGGGTAGTAAACATCTTCGTTGAAGTAGGTGTTTCCGTAGGCACGGTACATCAGCTGAGAGACTTGAACCGCCTCACCCGGTTGCAACCGACGGATTTCATACTCCATCGGTGGTGCCAATTCGACATTCTCGTCGAAGGGAGTCAGTTCCCCGGGCAATGCGGACTGCGTAATGTTGCTTTCCGGGAGCCACTTGAGTAGCTGAAACGCCTTTCCTTCACGTCCGAAGCTGAGCCAATGAACTTCATCCGCCATCGAGTGATCGATGCCGACCCCGGCCGCGTGCAGACGTTCTTCCAGTTCAACCACGTCCTGCGGCAAACCGAAGTCGCGAATGCGAATCTCCAGCTGTCCCTGCTTCTCTCGCAACACCAGCTTGATCGTTCCACTTTCTCCTGGCGGATACGCATGCTCAATGGCGTCCGTCACCTTCTGCAGCGTCAGCTCTTCCAGCTTCTCAGCAACAGACGGGTCCAGCGGGCATGACTGCAGTGCCGCATGGGTCATGGCCTGAACGCTGGGCAGGACCCGTTTTTCGTTGCTCAGATGAAGTTCGAGTTGCATATCGAGACGTATAAAAAGAGTGATCGTTTAGCTGCACACTGGAAGTGTGCAGCTAAACGAGTTCGAAGAATATTGAGATCGTATCACGCGGCAGCGGCGGAGTCCTGGTTGCCGGACTTGTGATGTCGTGCGGTCAGCAGGTGGATGGCCGCTGTCAAACCGTGCATCGCTTCGTCGATCTGCTGGGTTTCGCGAATGACACGCAGATTGTTCGAGAGCGTTCCCTGCAGTTCGCTGAGCCGACCTTCACCGCGGGCGATGGACTGCAGCGTCTCGGTCAGATCGCCAATCTCTTTTCCGATCGAGCCTGCTTTGTCGAGCGATTTCTGAATCCGCTCCATGTGCTGGGCCTGACTTGCTTCCACGCTGGTGAGCATCTTTCGAACGCGTTCTTCGTGGACAGCGTCATTGGCTTCATGACGTTTCTGCAGCAGTTTGAGGGCTTCATCCCAGGCATGGACTTCCGCGATCTGCCGCTCTTCAAATTTCTGGAACAGCTTTTCCAGGGCCTGTGACCAGATCACGATCTGACGCTGCAAAGTGGCGTCAATGGCCTGCAGGGCCTGAGCGCTGGCGGATTGAACGGCACTCAGGAACGGGACGATATTGGCATCATGCACGTCGAAGCGGTTGAGCAGCTCTCGATTAACGAGGTGATCGATCGAGTGCACCAGCCCCCGTTCAATCCGTTCGCAGACAAAGACAGCGAACATCATGGTCATGGAGGCTCCCAATGCCACGGTGGTGGTGTTAAACGCTGTTCCCATCTCGGCCACGATGATCGGCAGTCGTGCACTCATCTGGTCGAAGGAAATTCCGCTCAGCGCCGTTCCGAAGTGGACCACCGTTCCCAGGAACCCGAGGATCGGTGTGATCCCGGCGATGAATCGAGCCAGGGAGTAGTGGGCGTGGGCGTGATCTTCGTCTTCTTCGGAAAGATATTGCAGGCGGTCCCGCAGGTCAGCTGCGGACCCTTCTTCCACGACAAACTGCAGCGAATGAATCAGGCGCTGGCCGACTCGAGACTGCTGCAACCAGGGTCGCTGGCGCTGGACCAGATCGAGCAGGGCAGCCGCGTTGGTGACCGGTTCGCGCCCCTGCCGGGCCGGAAGCCAGTTCTGCTTGAGGGCGAAGAACTGTTTCGGGAACGACAGCAGTCGCAGGGCGATGTCACACAGTCCCCACAGGAACAGTGAGACAATCACATATTCAACGGCGTGCTCCGTTGTGTAGTGGTGCAGGGTGGTCTCTTTCATCCCCGGCTGATGCATGACCGTGTAGAACGCGATCGTGCAACTGGCGCCCGCCAGGAACGATGGATCAAGCATTCGAACAAGAAGGTTCTTCTGTGGTGTCGCTGCGGCCATTGCTGCTCCGATGGATGAAAGACTTCAGCGCGGTCTCTATCAGACGAAAAAAACAGGAGCAAGATGAAGCTGCCGTGGAAATCTGGTGGACAGAACGGTCTGCGTTGCCACAACCTGCAGGCCAGCCAGCAATTGCAGTTGGAACTCGACTGGGCCCCACTCTCTGCTTCGCGGCCTGACTTCCGCAGTTTCTGCCGCATTCGAGAGTGACTTTCCGCTGTTTTGACGACACGGCGTGGGTGGGCGAATCGGGCGGGTCGGCGCCGCATGCGTGCTGTTTTCAGATTTTCTGCAGGGGATCATTGAATTCTGTAGACTTCGAACCATGATCGGGAATGCTTGGCAGCAGTCTTTCGGCGATCGTCGGCCTCATGACCGTGGGAACCCGGCCCGGGTAGACACCGGTGGCATTTCAACCCAGGAATTTGAAGCCTCCGTGCGATCGGCTTTCAACTCGACCAATCAAAACGTCTGGATCGACACCAAACAGCCTCGCTGGTGGAGCCGGGAAAAACTCCCCGCTAAGTATGTTCGAGCGGTGCGTCAGGCGCGTCGCATGAAAGCCTCAGGAAAACTTTGAATTCGATCGTTTTTGAAGACTGTGACCGGATCGGGCTAAACGCCTCCAAATCAATTCGATACAGTGGGCCAGCTTGCTCCCCATGCACGGAGGTGGGGCATCTGCAACGTCTCAACCTGTTGAAAAAACACTCTTAGTCTCATGCACGATCTTCCCCTGATCACCACCATTGCAGCAGCCTTCGCATCCGCCTGGGTTCTGGGTCTGGTCACACAGTGGATGCGGCTTTCCCCTATTGTCGGATACCTGGCAGCCGGGATTGTCATTGGCCCTTACACCCCTGGTTTCATTGGGGACAAAGAGATTGCCCATCAGCTGGCTGAAGTGGGAGTGATCCTGCTGATGTTCGGGGTGGGGTTGCACTTTCATCTGAAAGACCTGATGGCGGTGAAGGGGGTGGCGATCCCCGGAGCGATCGGACAAGTGCTGGTCGCGACAGCCAGCTGCATCTTTGCCTTTTCCCTCATCGGCATGCCGCTGAAGGAATCGATTGTTGTTGGCCTGGCCTTGTCGGTTGCGAGCACGGTGGTGCTGATGCGCGTCCTCATGGATGCGAATGTGATGCACACTCCCGAAGGACATGTGGCGGTCGGCTGGCTGCTGGTGGAAGACCTGCTCACCGTCATCGTGCTGGTGATCATCCCTACCATCGGAACACCGCAGGGGACCGAACATGTCGCTACGGATACGCACTGGATGGTTCCCATCGCCATGGCGCTGGTGAAACTTTCCGTGCTGCTGGCGATCGTAATGCTCTTCGGGATGCGGATCATTCCCTGGGCGCTGGAGAAAGTGGCCCGCCTGCGTTCCCGCGAACTCTTCACGCTGACTGTGTTGGTCTTTTCCATCTCGGTCGCAGCAGGGGCGTATGCGGTCTTCGGAGCCAGTATGGCGCTGGGGGCGTTTCTGGCGGGAATGATGGTGGCCCAGTCCCCGGTGAGTCATCAGGCAGCCGCGGACGCTCTCCCGCTGCGAGATGCCTTTGCTGTGATCTTCTTTGTCTCCGTGGGAATGATCTTCAATCCGGCAGTCCTGATCACTCAGCCGGCGCTGATGATCATTGCACTGGCGATTGTGCTCATCGTGAAACCGCTGGCGGCTCTGGTGATCGTTGCCCTCACCGGATGGTCGGTCCGCACCGCATTGACCGTGGCCCTCGCCCTCGCGCAGGTCGGGGAATTCTCCTTCATCCTCTCCGAAGTCGGAAAGTCTTATGGGCTGATCTCCGAAGCCTCTCACAGCATGCTGGTGGCGGCAGCAATGCTCTCCATCACCATTAATCCTCTCATCTTCCGTAAGCTGCCCGACGTCGAAAGACTGCTGCAGCGATCACCCTGGCTGTGGAAGCTCCTGAACTATCGCTCTGACCGCCGGATTCGCAGTTTGAATCAGTCCGTTGCCTCTGCAGTCTCGCAGTCCGCTGCAGCGGAAGAGCGACTGGCAGTGGTGATCGGATACGGCCCGGTGGGACGGTCGGTCAACCGGCTCCTGCGTGACGCCGGCATGAAGACCGTCATTATCGATATGAACATGGACGCGGTGAACGAAACCAACCGCAGCGGTCAGCCGGCGATCTACGGTGACGGATCCCGCGAGGCCATCCTGGAACAGGCGGGAGTGGGACACGCCAGTCATCTGGTCATCACCCTTCCGCAGTCCTCCGGTGCCGGTGTGATTATTTCGGCGGCCAAAAACCTGAACCCGAAAATCAGAATCCTCGTTCGGGCACGTTATCTGGGCGAACGAAAGCATCTGGAAGAAGCCGGCGCATCCGCAGCGGTCTTCGAAGAAGGAGAAGCCGCTGTCGCCCTGGCCAGACTCGTGCTTGCCGACTTCGGAGCGAGCCGCGACATGGTCGAAAGAACTGTCCGTGACCTGCGTCTGCGATTGCTGCTGGACAACCTTTCGAATCTGAGCAACCAAAACGTCCAGCACCTGATGGTTCCGTGGCCGCGCGTGAAATGCCTGACCAATACGCTCACGCTGGAGCAGGTGCGTCGTCAGGTGGCGGAAGAGCATTTCTCCCGCTGGCCGGTCATCGATGCCGCGACAGGCAAGCCGACCGGCTATCTGCTGGCGAAGGATCTCGTCAGTGAATCCTCTTCGGGAACAGAATGGGTCCGCCTGGTCCGTCCGCTCTCAACGGTGGGGGTCGACCTGGATATTCAGTCGCTGCTGAACCGCTTGCAGGAAGAAGGAAGCACGCTGTGTCTGGTGGAACGCTTCGGACGCCCGGTCGGCATCATCACGATGGAAGATATTCTCGAACAGCTGATCGGCAGGATCGAAGATGAATATCCGCGTGCAGCAGATATCTCCATTCCCGAATCGCTGAAGGCGGGCGGAGTGAAGATCGAGCTCTTCGCAGAGACCCCTGAAGAAGCGATTCAGGAACTGGCTGCGGTGATTCCGCCATCCGTACTCCCCAAGGGAGCACTGGTTGCCGAGAACGCGATTGAACGGGAACGCCAGTTCTCGACCGACGTCGGGATGGGAATTGCAATTCCGCATGCCCGGTGTGCTGGATTGAAGAAGCCGGTCATCGCTTTCGGTCGCAGCAATCACGGCATTATCTTTAATGCCCAGTCCCGTGAGCCGGTCCGGTTCGTCTTCCTGATTGTGACTCCCGAAGAGAAGCCGGAAATGCAGGTCATCATGCTCGGCAAGATCGCGAGGATCATGGCCGACCCGCAGGTTGCCCAGCAACTTCAGGAAGCGACGACCAGTATGGAGGTCTTTGACATCCTGGGACGGTAGGGGACTGTTGAGTGGAGATCGCGTTGCTATGCCGCACTCGGAGAGTGCGGCGTACATTGCCAATGTCCCTCGCACGCTCCGAGTGCGAGAATCAGTGAGCTTTCAGTCCGCCGAAACGCCGTTCGCGGGCTCCGTAGTCTCGCAGGGCACTGATCAGTTCCGGCTGCCGGAAGTCCGGCCAGGCAGTCTCCGTAACCCAGAGCTCAGCGTAGCTGATCTGCCAGAGCAGAAAATTGCTGATCCGCATCTCCCCAGCTGTGCGGATCACCAGGTCGGGATCGACCATTCCGGCGGTATACAGATGCTGAGAGATCGTCTCTTCAGTGATGTCAGAAGGAGACAGTTCCCCGGACTGCACCCGTTCCGCGATTTGCCGAACAGCGAAAACCATTTCATCGCGGGCGCCGTAGTCCAGCGCCAGACATAGTCGCATGCCGGGGTTGTTCCGGCTCAGTTGGATTGTCTGATTCACTTCATTGAGAATCCGGGGACTGATCCGGTCGGTTCGACCGATCGTGCAGAACCGGATGTCCTGCCGCATGATTTCATCCCGTTCTGCAACGACAAACCGCTGCAACAGGCTCATCAGCAGATCGAGTTCGATCCGCGGGCGTTTCCAGTTTTCGCTGCTGAAGCAGTAAAGCGTCAGTTGCTCCAGCCCCATCCGGGCACATTCTTCAACGACCGCCCGGACACTCTGCACCCCGCGGCGATGCCCTTCGATCCGGGGGAGTCCCCGGGCCTGAGCCCAGCGGCCGTTTCCATCCATGATGATGGCAATATGACGCGGCAATCGATCGCTCGACAGTCCCAGAGACTCAAGCTGCTCCGGGGTATAGGGTGATTCAACAGCCACTGAAACGGAAATCCGCAACTCGAGAAAGCAAGAACTTGATGCCAAAGACAGACTCCATTGTGACGCAAGGTCTTCGGATCGGCAAGAACGGGCCGGATTTCTGCCGGGCGATCGACTGATTCCAGTGGAAAAATGTCGGAAGCGAAGAGTCCAGAGTCGAGAGATGGGGAATTGCAGAAGTTCCTGTATTGGACTCACGTCACTTGACTCTCGACTTCCCTTCCAGCTTTGAACGGTCTGGCGGTCCAACCCTGACGGGTTCAGAGCCCGATCTGGCCCCCCGGGGAAGGATTTCGATGAATTCGAAGTGAACGAACCCCGGCTGACTCTTCTCCCGACCCGCGTTTTCCTATGATGTTACGCCTGTGCAGGTTCTGGGACGGTCTACGACTGATCTGGACCTGCACGGCTTGAGTTCAAGACAACTTCGCCCTCCTCACTGTTCTGGTACGGATCTGCGAGTGATTTCTTCGATGTTCCGATCGTTCACGTTCTCCATCTTCGCAGTCGCCCTCACTCTTGGCAGCCTCGTCCAACCGCTTTCCGCTGAAGATTCCCCGCTGGAAGTCTCCAATCTGACGATCGGTCTCGATGGATCGTTTCGCCTGGGAGCCTGGACTGCTGTCGAGTTCGATCTCGCGGGAAGTCAGGCTGAGAGTGTCACTCCGATCCTGCGGGCTGTGGATCCAGATGGGAGCGGGACGCTGCAACCGTTGACCAAGTCGCCGGCTGGCTCGGGGTTGTTCCACGTACGGGGGCTGTTTCGGTCCGGGAAGCTGAATGCTTCGCTTCAGGTCCAGTTGCGGGAAGGGGATCAGATTCTCCAGACAATTCCCCTGCGAGTGGGGCCCAACGCACAGTTCCGTGCCCTGAAGCAATCCACCAGCGTCTGGCTCGCGGTTGGCAATCAGCCGGTCTTCACACGAGGAATCGAACGCTGGAACACGTTTCTGCCGGGCTCCGCGCACCTCGTGGCGATCCCGGACTTTCAGCGTCCTCTTTGGTCCTCAGCCATCCTGGACGGGATCGACGTGATTGCGATCACCGGAGATGTCGCACTCGATGATCAGACCTCGGACGCGTTGCGGAACTGGGTTCAACGAGGCGGCCGGTTGATCGTCAGCGTCGGAAATACTGTCTCGCAGCTGAATGCCAGTCCGCTTGCCGGCTGGCTGCCGCTGATTCCCCAGGGGCAGATCGACGTCGCGAAGCTGACGGGAATTCAGGAACTGGTTCCCCGCAGCAGCCAGTTGCGAACGCTGGTGACATTGCCCGCAGCCCAGCTCGATCGTTCGCAGGGGATTGTGATTGCTTCCGGACTGTCAGGACCACTGATCATGCGAGCTGCGTGCGGCGCGGGGCAGGTCACGATGGTGGCAGTGCGGATGGACGAAGCTCCGCTGTCCACGTGGGAAGTCGACTCTCAAGCGGGTCTGGCCGGCGTGCTGGCGGCCATTCCGCTTCCGTGGGAGACGTCTGTCTCAGAACAAAGCCGTCGCGGCGATGCGGAGTTCGACCCGTCCACGGTGACCGACCTGCAATCGCAGCTCAATCACACGCTCGAACATTTTCAGGGGATTTCCCGCGTCGCTCCCTGGACAGTCATCGGCTGGATTGCGTTTTTTGCTCTCGTGATCGGCCCCATCGATTACCTGCTCGTGCGGCATGTGCTCCATCGTCCCGAGTGGACATGGGGAACGATGGTCCTGTGGGTCCTGTTGGGATCGGGACTGGCAATTTCCTATGGAAACACCTTGAACGATCATTCCCCGGTCGCGCGTCAGATCGACTGTGTCGATGTCGACCTCACAACGAATTCCCTGCGAGGCCAGAGCTGGTACAGCTTCTACAGCGATCTCAGTCAACGGCTGAAAGTTGACGTCGCATTGAACAAGGAGTTCTCACAGACTCCACCCACGTCTCTGCGTGTGGGCTGGAGAAATCGGCCCGGAGAAGGGTTCCGGGGGATGTCCGGTTCCGGCGGACTGGATGAATCGAAACCGCAGTATCAGTTCTTTCAGGATGAGCAGGGGATCGATAATCTTCCGGTGCGAAAGTGGTCGACCGGCGCGCTCACCTGCGATTGGGAGTCAGCGGCACCTGCAGAGCAGCTCGTCAAAGTGGACCTGATGGAGGCGGGCTTTAACCGAATGACCGGAACGATCGAACATCACCTTCCGGGTGAACTGACCGACTGGTTTCTCGCGTATGGAAACTTTGCCTACTTCGAACGGCCCGCAGCCGGTCAGCCAGCTCAGCCGCTCCCTCCGGGAAAGGTCTGGAATGTCGGGCAGGCGGGATCGAACCTGCTTCGAGGTCGCCTGATCAGCATCATGCAGGAACGGATTACCGGTCGACAGTCGACAGCCGCCGACGATCAGCTCCAGCGCATTGCCTATGACGCCAACAGCACCGACCCCTTGATCTGTGAACTCGTCACTTCGTTTTATCGTGTCCTTGGGGGGGAGAATTACACAGGTCTGCGAAACGATTCGCTCAAGCGGCTGGATCTCTCCGAAACAATCAGCCTGAAGCGGGCAGTCCTGTTCGGACGTTTGAAACTGACACCGACCCAGTATCAATTGAATGGTCAGGCGATCCCGCAGCAGGAAGAGTCGGTCATGATCCGGCTGATCCTTCCGGTGCAGCAGTCCTCGCGGGATCCGGACGCTCCTCCCCCCGCGGACATCCTGGCACCTCGCAAATAATCGTTTGTGTCGAACATCCAGTTTGCAGTCCTTCGACTTCCTGAATTGAACACTCCAGAGAACTGATTCGAGAACCGACTCGTGATTGAAACGATCAAACTGACCAAGCGCTACGGCGACCTGATTGCCGCCAACGAAATCACGATCTCCCTGAAAGAGGGGGATGTCTTTGGTTTTATCGGTCCCAATGGTTCGGGAAAAACGACGACCATGCGGATGATCGCCACGCTGCTGAATCCGGACTACGGGGAATGCTATGTCTGCGGTCAGTCGATCTATTCCAATCCGCAGGAGATTCGGCGGCTGGTCGGTTATATGCCGGACTTCTTCGGCGTCTACGACGACATGACAGTCATGGAATACCTGGAATTCTTCGCGTCGGCCTACCGCATCAATGGACCGGCGCGCCGCAAGGTGTGCGAAGAGAAACTTGAACTCGTCGACATGTCGTTCAAGCGTGACGCCATGGTGAGTCAGTTGTCTCGCGGACAGACTCAGCGTGTCGGACTTGCCCGTACTCTGCTGCACGATCCTCAGGTGCTGCTGCTGGATGAGCCTGCCAGCGGTCTGGATCCGCGTGCCCGAATCGAAATGCGCGGGCTGCTGCGGCGACTGGGCTCCATGAAGAAAACGGTCATCGTTTCCAGTCACATCCTTCCGGAACTGGCGGACGTGTGTACCCGCGTGGGGATTATCGAAAAGGGAATTATGCAGATCGACGGTTACGTCGACGAGGTGATGAGAAAAGCCCGGCAGGCCATCCTGCTGGAAATTAAAGTCATGGAGCGTGAAGAAGAAGCGGCCCGTCTCCTGGAACAGCATCCCGAAATTGCGAGTGTCACTCTCAACGGCCAGACGATTGCCGCCACTCTGAAATCCGGCGTCGAGGACTATAGTTTTCTTCCGCCGCTCCTGATCGAACGTGGCTTCCGGATCAAACAGTTCCGGGAGGAAGAGGTAAATCTGGAAACTGCGTTCATGCGCCTGACGATGGGAATTCAGCAGTAATCCAGACGGGACGTGTCAAACACGTTGAATCCCGAGGAACTCTGTCGCTATTTTCAACGGACAGTTAGTGACTCTTCGTCAGTGCCGCCGGAGCATTGGCGGCCGCCTGCTGCTTCAGCCAGAAGGCGTAGCAGGCTCCGATTGATCCCAGCACCATGATCAGCGAGATGAGCTTCATCCATGGGAACTCATTTTTCTTTTGTGAGTTCTGGATGATCATGATTGCGCCTGACGCAGCATCGCGAACGGCCGGATCCTCGTCTTCTTTCTGAAGTTTGATCAGTTCCGGAACTGCGGACGCTCCGGATCCCGCGGCGCGGGCCAACCCCTCAATGGCAGCGGCGCGGCGCTCCGGCTGCGGGTCCTGCAAGCCGGCACGCAGAAGCTTCAGGTTTTCGCTTCCGTGATCCGCCAATTCCCCCAGAGCATGGGATGCGTGTCGATGGACGTCCCGATTTTCGCTTTGAAAAGCTGTCTGCCAGAGTTGTTCGGAATGGTGCAGCGAACTGATCCGGCTCCACTGGTACGCATTCAGGAAGCAGGAAGCAGCCAGGATCGCAGCGCACACAAGAAGGATCTTCCCCGAGACGACCGGAACGGATCCAACGGACAGCGGGACGGTCCTTTTCTGAATATCGACGGCAGCTTTTGTTGCTTCGTCGTACCCGATGGGATACTGATTCCCGGATCCCTTTTTACGGGGAGTGACGGTGACAGTCTGACTGATCGCACGCAGGTCCCGAGCGACTTCGCCCGCGCTCTTGCAGCGATTGTCCGGGTCCTTCTCCAGTAGTTTCAGAATGACGACTTCGAGCAGGTGAGGGCAGTCCAGAGCCTTTTCAGAAGGCCGTGCGGGAATGGCACTGCAGTGCAGATGCAGCGTCGCCCCCGGAGTCTCCCCAATGAAGGGGACCTGCCCGGTCACGAGTTCGTAGAGAACGCATCCCAGCGCATACAGGTCGGTGCGGGGGGTGACATCCTGGCCCCGGATCTGCTCCGGGGCCATGTACAAAAATGTCCCGGCGGTTTTTCCTGCTGCGGTAATTCGTCGCGCCGCTGTGACGCTCGCCAGCCCGAAGTCACTGAGCTTGAGATCCCCGGTCGGTGAAATGAGAAAGTTGCTCGGCTTCACGTCTCGATGAACGACACCCTTTTCATGGGAGTATTCCAAGGCTGCACACATCTGCAGACCGTATTGAATCACGAGTTCCCAGGGGAGTTTTCCTTTGGCGATCAGCTGATCCTCCAGAGACCCCCCTTCCAGCAACTCCATGGCGTAGAACCGCCGTTTATCCTCGCAGACGCCTCCAAAGCAGCGGACAATGTTCGGGTGCTTGAGCGTCTTCAGGACCTCGACTTCACGCTCAAACCGCGCGAGGGCTGTTTTGTCACTGATGTCGCCCGGCAGCATCTTCAAGGCGACCTGCCGACCGTTGACGACGTATCTGGCACGATACACCACCCCCATGCCACCTTCTCCGATCTGTTCGATGATCTCGAACGGCCAGATCCAGCGCGAGTTGATTGAGGAGGGAGTCTGTGAAGTCATGGTGGGGGGACGAGTAGCAATTTGCGGGCCAGTCTTCGGCAACAGACCCTGATGAGCATGTACTCAAATTCGCAGTTCGGCGGCAATAACGCCAGAAAACCTGCGTTTCGAACCGTTTTTTTGCGAAATTTGGTCGTCACAACGGTCTGATGAGCCTGGCCGGTTGTGCGGTCTTTGCTGCTGCAGAACTGGACGTTCAGCGTAACTTGTTTTTGAAATTTGGTTTATGTCCGCGTAAACCGCTTTTGATAGAGTGGAATCACTCGCGATTCTCATCGATCGACAGTATTGTGGCGAACGTCGCCAACGACTCCCCGGTGTCCCTAATCGTAGCCCGTCAGCCCCCGTCGGCTAGCCCCTGTCTCAGGGGGAGTGTGGCGGCGATTCTGGGTAATTCATTGCTCGAACGCTGTGTTTATCGCCGCCGGAACGCCACACTTTCGTGAGATTCACTCTATTCGGTCGTCAACGGCCAGATTTCGTACAACGGGTCCAGAGAGTAGTCACTGATTCCCCCCGAGATGAACTGTATTGCTGATTCATGAAGCTCCGCCGACTGGTTGATGATTTTCGCGTTCGCGAAAAAAGCTCGCTTCCAATTGGAAGTCACGGCCACTTCGCAGCTTACGAGCTGACGAAGACCGGCTGGACCACCCTGGACGCCCTCGGTCACTTCTCGCGAACTCTCAACATCCCGCGGAAGAACATGGCTCATGCGGGACTCAAAGACCGTCACGCGGTGACCAGCCAGATTGTCACCATCCGTAACGGGCCCCGGCGTTCCTGGACCGAAGAAAAACTGGCTCTCTCCTACCTGGGACAAGCCCCCCGGGAGACCACTTCAGCGAATATCGTCGGGAACGAATTTGAGATCGTCCTGCGGTCACTCACGGCCGAAGATCAGGTTGCTGGCGAAGCACTGATTCCGCAATTGAAACGCAGTGGAATTCCCAACTACTTCGATGACCAGCGGTTCGGTTCATGGTACGAAGGGGAAGGGTTCGTTGGAGCAGCCTGGGTTCGCGAAGACTACGAGAAGGCTCTGTGGCTCGCCTTTGCGGAACATCATCCAGACGATGACGCTGTCGAACGACGGCAGAAGGCGATCCTCCGCGACAATTGGAAAGACTGGATCACCTGCAAACAGCTCCTCGACCGATCACATCGCCGCAGCGTCGTCACGTTTCTGTGTGACAAGCCACAGGACTTCAAAGGGGCGTGGGGAATCGTGAATGCCGAACTCCGGGGGCTGTACCTCTCGGCACTTCAAAGCGATCTCTGGAACGGCATTGCATCTGACCTGCTGGCTGAACGCTGTGCACCTCATCAGCTGTTTTCCGTGTCGCTTAAGACCGGTCCGGTGAATTTTCCGCAGAATCTGACCGATGCTCAGCTGCAAGAGCTGCAGAAGATTCAACTCCCGCTTCCGTCTGCGCGGCTGCAACTCGACGGGGAGCCGCTGGCGGAATTCATGCAGAAGTCGCTGCAGTCGCGTGGCTGGTCGTTTCCGCAATTGAAAGTCCGCTTTCCTCGTGACCGTTTCTTCTCCCGGGCGCAGCGTCCTCTGCTGCTCTCACTTCCGGACCTGCAAGGGGAATACTCGGATGACGAGATGGAAGAGGGGAAGAAGAAGCTGCGACTGAAGTTTTCCCTTCCGCGAGGCTCTTACGCGACGATGCTGGTAAAGGCGTTGACGGAGTTGAGTGTTGAGAGTTGAGTGCTGGCAAAACGCCTTCGCGTTTTGCAATCCCCAATCCCCAATCCCCAATCCCCAATCCCCAATCCCCAATCCCCAATCCCCAATCCCCAATCCCCAATCCCCTCAACACTCAACTCCCCCCATCCATTGCTCTGTCGTCCGCCGCAGCTACACTGAGGAGGGCGGAGAGAGACGTTTCCTGAACAGGCATCGTCGGACGCCACGCACTGTCAGACGGCTTCGAGATACGAAGGCAGAGCAATGGCAACCTTGATTGTGCTTGCCCCTCCTTCTCCCGGAACGCGGGTTGTCCTGCAGAAAGGCCGTCAAACCGTTCTTGGACGCGACCCCACGTGCGATCTGGTCCTCAACAAACGCTCCATCTCCCGCTTCCACGCTCAGGTTGTGATGGCGCAGGGAACGTATTACCTGGAGGATATGAAGAGCACCAACGGCACGTTCGTGAACGGCAGCCGCGTGCAGAACCGAGTCTCTCTGAAAGATGGCGACCGGATCGCCATGCACGATATCCCGCTGGCCTTCTTCGTCTCCGACAGCGTCAATCTCAACGAAGAACAGACGCAGAGACTGCGGACGGAGGCGGAGGTTCAGCTCGAACCGGAAGTCGATCTCGACATGAACCGGGCGACGACGGGTGTCAGCACGTTGCGGGGCCGATTGAAGATTCTGATCGAGATCACCCGTGATCTGGGGAGCACGCTGGAAATCAAGGAGATTCTGCCACGTGTGCTTGATCTGCTGTTCCGCATGTTCCCCCCTGCGGTCATCGGGGAAATTCATTTGCTGGATGAGGAGCAGAAGCTCGCCCCCGTCGCGATGAAGCACGGACGGGAAGCGGACAGCACCGACCTGACCGGAGCACCGTTCAACCTGGAGCTGATTCAAAAAGTGTTCGAGTCCGGTCAGGGGCTCGTCCATACCGAAGGGGCCAATGATCCCGCACTGGCCCTGGACGGGTTTCATCAATCGATCATCTGCGCACCGGTCCTCGGAGCGGAATCGAAGCCGTGCGGTGTGATCCTGCTGGAAACGAACGATTCTTCGTATCTGTTCGGGGAAGGTGACCTCGAAATTCTTTCTGCCGTCGCGGTGCTGGCGGGGCAGGCCATCGGGTATTCGCAGGCCCATGACATTGTCGTTCAGCACAACATGACGATCCGGCAGATGGAGACTGCCCGTCAGATCCAGCTGGGAATGCTTCCACGCAATCGCCCCGCGGTTCGCGGTTACGCCTTCGGTCATCACTACGCACCGGCGGAGAGAGTGGGGGGCGATTACTTTTTCTATGAGATGCTCCGGGATGGCCGAGTCATTCTGGGGATTGCGGACGCCTCGGGCAAAGGGCTTCCCGCTGCGATGAACATCGCCCGTTTCGCCGGGGAAGTCCGCTTGCAGATCGCCACATCACCGAGTCTGAAATCCGCGCTCGCCAGCTTGAATCAGTTCGTGATTGACGGGGCGGAAGAGTGTATGTTCATCACAGCGTGTCTGTGTGTACTCGATCCCCAGCAGCATCTTGTCGCCATCGCGAATGCCGGTCATCCCCCTCCGCTGCTCAAACGGGCTCATGACAACACGGTGGAAGAACTCACGTCGCAGCGAAGAAATTTTCCGCTGGGGATCGCCAGCGTCTTCGAGGCGCATCCCTGGACGGTCAAGCTGGAGCCGGGGGATCGGCTGCTTCTCTACACGGATGGAGTAACGGAAGCGATGAACACCCGCAATGAGATGTTCGGAACTGCGCGGCTGCGGGAGTCGCTGGGTGGTTCTTTTTCCAGCATCGACGATCTGGTGCAAGAGATTGTGAAGGACGTGGGAGTTTTTCGCGACGGGCGAACTGCCAATGACGATATGACGATCGTGGGTGTTGAACGATTGCAGTATCAGCCGTAACCGTCCGTCGAGATTAACGACAACATCGGTTTAGCTGCACACTTCAGGTGTGCGGCTAAACGTGAATCGCGAGAGTTCCTCGGTGAGGACAAAGGGCTGCTGAGAGAGAAGAGAGGGGCTGACAACTTTGACAGCACAGCAACGGTGGCACGTCATCTATCACGGACGAGTTCAGGGGGTCGGCTTCCGGCAGACTGTGTGGCGAATCGCACGTCGCCATCCCGTGGTGGGGACAGTTCGCAATCTTCCGGACCGAACCGTGGAGCTGATCGCGGAAGGAGAGGAGCAGGGCCTGCAGTCGTTCCACGCTGCCATCGAGATGGCGTTTCGACGCAATATCGATCAAGCCGATCTCAAAGTACAAACGCCGACCGGGGAATTTACGACGTTTGAAATTCTGACATAGCAGCCGTTTGAAGTTCCATGAACGTTTAACCAGACAGAGATCTCTGGCCCACTTTTGCAATGAGTCGGGAACATTTGGTGGCACAGACATTTCTGTCTGTGCGTCTTTCAACAGCTTGGCAGGACTGTTTCAACTACCGTGTTTCGGTTTCCGGGATCGGTTCCAATCGTGGTTGCTCAGCCGCGGTCTCCAGCGGCTGAACGGCAGTGACAGTCACTGCCAGTAGCGTGTATGCCGTATTGTTCTTTTCACGAGAAGACACCATCGTCCTGACGAGTGTGCTGCCGACTTCCATTTCCGCATCAAATGCGAACGCCCGAGTCCTTAAGCCCGGAATCACTTGGCCATTGACTTTGACGGCATGCTTCAAGTCCCGTTCGACATGTTCCGGACTCACGGAAATCCGAACGCGGTTCTCAGCCAGCGGTTCCACGAGCGTTGAGAATTTCTCACCGAATTCCCACATGTCGACGTTTGCTTTCTCGCCGGACGCTGTCTGCACTGGAAATTCTCCGCCCGCACGGAGACTTGCCGGTTGGCGGGCACTTGTCACCAGCTTGGGTGACATCAATGCCTTCATCGATCCCGTCCGCATCAGGCACGCTTCAATTGCTCGAAACTGCTGGACTGGCAGTGATCGGCCCTGATCGGCTTGTTCGATGAAATTGACCACCGATAACGACTTGTCGTCCCATTGAATTTCCGGGTCCAGTTTCCGCAGCTGATCCATGGAAACTTCCCCCATGAAACATTCCACCTGATACTGCTTCGCCACACCCAGCCGCTTTTCCAGCTCCGCAATCTCCATCTGCAATGCCTGAAGCTGTTTCTGCTTCTCTCGCAGGATGGCCATCGACGGAGCAGGGCCGTCTGAATAAAACTCAGCTTCGGCAGCTGTCTGTTGAGCTTGGTGCTCCTCAGCGACTCGCTGAGTCTCCGGAAGCAGGAACCTGGGAGGGGCCGGGGTGTACGGACCGTTTTCTTCGAAATAGGCACGTGAAACCGCAGCAGGGATCGGGTTTTCGACACGACTCGGCGCGGCAGTCCCTTCCTGATCACGAGTCTTTGCCAGAGTCGGCTCCGCGTCCGCATGGAAACTCTTGGGCTCCGCAGGGACCGGACCCGTGGGGAGTTCCGCCAAAAGCGAAGAACCGGCCACGATCATGAAACAGCTGTAGATGAATCCAAATCGGAGCATGGCCGAACCTCCATGTTCGGGAACAGGCGGGACAGAGCGCGCGGACGCGGGGCGGGGAGAGTATCCGGAAAGCCGGTTTGAGGGCAACAGCGGATTGAGCAGCCAAAGTGCGAGGAAGCGAATGCTGGGTGCCACTGCTCTGCGAGCAGTGCCGAAAGTTGAAGCGGCTTCCACCGTGGATAGGCTGAGGGAAAAATGCACCCATCCACTCGTATTCGCACGGCTCAGAGAGCCGTGGCACCCCCCATTTTAGCCCTGACACCGCATTGGAAGTTCCTCACAGCAAGTCACTGGCAATCTCCGCCAGCAGCGAGCGCTCACTCTTCTCCAGCGCGATGTGAGCGTAGATCGACTGCCCGACCATGCGGTTGATCAGGTACGTCAATCCGTTGGAGCGTGAGTCGAGATAGGGGTGGTCGATCTGGCGGATGTCTCCGGTGAGGATGATCTTGGTCCCCTCGCCGGCTCGGGTGATGATCGTTTTCACTTCGTGCGGCGTCAGGTTCTGGGCTTCATCGATGATGAAGAAGACACGCTGCAGGCTGCGGCCGCGGATGTACGCCAGCGGAGTGATCTCCAGTTTCTGGTTGTCGAGCATCTCCTGCAGCTTGTCGTTACGGTCCGCCGTTCCCTGCTCCTGCCGGATGACGGACAGGTTATCGAAGAGCGGCTGCATGTAGGGATCCAGCTTGGCGGAGATATCTCCGGGGAGGAACCCCAGGTCTTTGTTACTGAGCGGGACGGTCGGGCGGCTGAGGAGAATCTGCCGGTAGTTCTTTCGGCATTCCAGACCGGCAGCCAGCGCGAGCAATGTTTTCCCCGAACCTGCCTTGCCGGTGAGTGTGACCAGCTGAATCGAATCGTCCAGCAGGGCCGTGAGGGCGAAGGCCTGTTCAGCGTTGCGAGCGGTGATCCCGAATGCGGTTGGCCGGGTCACGCGGGTGAGGAACCGATTCGTTCCGCGACACGTGGCCATGGCTGACTTCGAACCGTTCTTGAGCACGAAATTTTCATTCGGCTTCGGCTCGATCAGCATGGGAACGTCGGTCATCTGGACGCAGTCGGAGTCGTCATAGATGCGATCAATCAATTCGCTGGGAAGCCCGATGAGAGTCCGCTTGCCGGAATAGAGCCGCTCCACGCTTTCGGCTTTGTCGGTCGTGTAGTCCTGCGCGGGGAGAGAGAAGGACTTCGCCTTGAGACGCAGATTGGTGTCCTTGGTGACGAGCACCACCTGACGGTGCGGCTCGGCCTGTTTCAATCTCAGGGCGACGCTGAGAATGCGATGATCTGCACAGTCGCTCAGCAGCAGATTTTCGACGCGAGGGTCGGGCTCTGACCCGAGAATGACGCGGATATTTCCCAGTCCTTCGCCGAGGTTGGCGCCGGAGTCGCAGAGGATGTCGCCGGTCAGCTCATCCAGCGCGCGGAGGAATTCGCGAGCATGATGATGGATTTCTCCGTTCCCTTTTTTGAACTGGTCCAGCTCTTCCAGGACCGTGATCGGGATCGCGAGATCGTGCTCTTTAAACTGTTTCAGGCATCTGGAATCGTGAAGGATGACGTTTGTGTCGAGAACAAACAGCTTGACGCCGGTTTCAACCAGAGTCTCGGCCTCCATGCCTGAGATCATACATGCAGCTCCAGATAAAGGACTCGGAACTTTCCTGGCTCATGATGCTGGGAGATGCCTGCAAGGATGCGGACTTCTCATCATCGCGAGCCGAGCACTGTCTCTGGTTCTGGATTCTCCTCTTTCCGACGATTCCGTCAAGATGCGTTCCGCCGTCTGGAGGAGGTTTCATTCAAAGTTCACAAAATCGGCAAAGCGCCAAACGTAAGAAGAGTCCCCGAGGTGCCCCAGACAAAGTCTGGGTTCCGAAGGAACAAGAGGCTTGTCGAAAAGCGTGCAAGCGACCGGCATGCTTCTATTCTCGAATGAGCTTCGTATCGAGGAGTCATCCGTGGGGATGAACGGTGCAGGACATGCCTCCTGCAGCTGCGCTGCCCAGACGGTGTCTGGGCCACCCGGAACTCATTGGCAGATACTCGGGCTCTGGACTCCCAGCTCTGGACTCTCGACCCAAAGCGACTCAACTCAGTTCCTTAAACACCGACCAGCCCAGGTAGATCACGATCCCGCTGCAGAGTATGAAGATGACGTCCATCACGCGGGTGTGGGAGGTGCCGGAGAAGGGGATGCCGACGAACAGATCCAAGATGGCAGCCAGCGCGACCAGTGCCGCCACAGCCATCGATCCCAGGACGACTCGTTTAGGCATTTCCTGCATTTTGTTCTCTGCCGAAGCTGTCAATTCTCTGATACGCATTCACGAAAAAGGTACAGGAACCCGCGACCATGAAGGAAGGAGTATAAACAGGTGAACGCTGCAGGGGCCAGCCAAAGTTGACCTGGCGCTGCCACATCACCTGGTCTCTTCATCGACTTTTCTGCACGCCTGATCGGGGCGGTCCTGAAATATCGCGGGGAAATCCGTTCTTCTGCCAAAAAAAAACGGACGTTCAGGAAAAATCGGCACAGACGGGAAGGGGCTGCAAGCCGACCGCTACGAGTGAAACAGCTCGATGACGTGGCGGTCCGGGTCGAGAATGCAGATCTGGGTTGCACCGTCCGGCCGGGTCTTCGGTCCCGCCACCAGCGGAATCCCCAGTTCATCCAGCACGCGTTTGGCCGCCAGTGCGTCGTCGACTTCGAAGGCGAAATGACGGGTCCGGCTCACAGAACTGCCCGGGGGAATGTGATTGCCCGCTGGCCCGGATTCCGCATGCTCCAGGATCAGATGGATGAGTGTGGAGCCGGCCTGAAACCACAGCCCGTCGAAGTTGAAGTTCGGGCGGGGAACCTGCTGCATCCCCAGCACATCCACATAGAATCGCCGGGAGGCCTCCAGGTTCGCGACCACCAAGGTCACATGATCGATCTGCTTGACGCGAATGGGCATGGGGAGGAGTCCAGAGTCGAGAGCAGAGAGTCCAGAGCTGAAAAGATGAGTGAGCCTCGTCACTGAAAACTGATCGCTCTTCTCACTCGACGTTCAACACGATTTCTCGCATCTTCTCGATCGCGGCTTTCATCTCAACGACCCGGTGGGCGATCTCGATGTTGTTTGCCTTCGAGCCTGTCGTGTTGATCTCGCGGAACAGTTCCTGACCGAGGAACTCCAGCTTGCGGCCGTTGGTTCCTTCTCCATCGAGCAGGCTGCGATACTGCAGCAGGTGCGATCGCAGACGCATCAGCTCTTCGGTGATGTCGCACCGATCCGCAAACAGGCTCACCTCACGGATCACGTCGTTGTCGGTGACTTTGACGGAGCTGGCGGCCAGCATCTCGTTGACGCGTGTCTTCAGGCGGTCCCGGTATTCCAATGCAATGGACGGGGCCTGCAGCGCGATCTGCTCGGCATTCTCTTCGATGACATTGCACAGCGACCGCAGTTCGGCCGCCATGTAGTTTCCTTCTTCGCGGCGAAACTCCTGCAGGTTCTTCATCGCAGCGATGAGGACTTCTTCCAGCAGCGGCCAGTCCGATTCGTGAACCGCCCGCAGGTCTTCATCACCGACAATCCCCGGCAGCGACAGCAGGGGAGTGATATCGGCGGGCGGATTGATCCCCATCGACTGGGACATTTCCTGGATCTGAGCCCAGTACTGGCGGGCGACGCCGGCGTTCAACCGGAATGCGGAGAGGTCTCCCAGCTGCCGGATCCGCAGATGAATGGTGAAGGTCCCTCGCGAAACCATTTCCCGCACGAGCCGATCGACATTGGCTTCGAGTGCCAGAAACGGGTCAGGGCAGCGCAGCGTGATCTTGAGGTGCCGATTATTCACGCTCCGCACTTCGGCGGTCACGCTGATGCGATCGTTGCGGCCGGAGGCATCTCCGTGCCCAGTCATACTCAGTAGCACGGTCGCCTCTGACTAGCAGGAAAAGATTTGGTCATTTGTCAATTATCAATGGTCATCTGGCATTGCTCCCAGAGTGGCAATTCTCGATCAACGGGAAGTGATCGTTTCCATTGCCAGGGAGTGCATTCCCTCGCTCTGAAAGCAATTTGAGTCGCGGTGTTGCCACCGCGACTCAGAAAGCCGTATCGAGTTGTTACTGCTGTTCTGCTGGAGCCGGTTCTGGACTGGTCTCCGGGGCAGGTGTCTCTGGAGCAGCTTCCTCAGCCGGAGCCGGAGCGGGAGCAGGTTCCGGAGTCGAGGTGGACGCTTCCGGAGCAGGCAGAGACGGTGGAGCTGAACCTTCCGGTTTCGCTGGAGGGGTCGCTTCCGATGCTGCGGGTTCGGTTGTTGCTGGAGGAGTGGTTGTCTCAGCAGGTTTTTCAGTTGCCGGAGCCGTCTCTTCCTTCTTCTCGGTGGATTCAGGAATCTCGCCGTCGCTGCCAGTTGCGGAGGTCGCGCCGGCTTCCTCTGCTTTTTCTTCTTCGCTGGCGAACTGCGACCGGGCAAACGAATCGCTGGCATTCCGCATCACGCAGCCGCTGATCCCGGCCAGCAGGACCCAGACAGAGGCTGTGCCGACGGTGATCCAGGTGAACAGGTCGCCCGCTTTGGTTCCGAACGCGCTTTGTCCGCCGGTTCCGCCAAAGGCTCCTGCCAGCCCGCCCCCGCGTCCCCGCTGGAGGAGGATGATCAGCATCAGGAACAATCCCACCACGAGGAGGAGAATCTGCAGAATCAACACAAGCACGACTGAACCCTTTCATTAAGCCGGGCGATCCTTGCACCGGCACGAAACTCTGTCTCTGATCTCTGTCAGGAACGGATGGCTCGATCTCTCGAACCGTTCGATTTTCTTACTTGGAAGCCTGAGCTCCCGCCTCGATGATCGGCAGGAAATCGGCCGCTTTCAGGCTGGCTCCTCCGACCAATGCACCATCCACGTTGGGCTGGCCGAGCAAAGTCGCTGCGTTATTCGCTTTGACGCTGCCGCCGTAGAGAATCCGCGTGGACTTCGCAACTTCGGGAGTGTAGCGGGTTTCGAGCCATTTGCGAAGGTGAGCATGCGCAGAATCCGCCTGCTCGGGGGTGGCTGTCAATCCGGTCCCGATCGCCCAGACCGGTTCGTAGGCGATGACGACATTGGCCATCTGCTCGGCAGTCACATCCGCCAGCCCGCCGGCCATCTGGCGATCCAGGACCGCCTCAGTCTGTTCACCCTGGCGTTCTTCCAGAAGTTCGCCCACACAGAGGATCGGCTGCAAGCCTTTCTTGAGTGTTGCCAAGACTTTACGGTTAATGATCGCATCTGTTTCGCCGAGCACATGGCGACGTTCGCTGTGGCCGAGAATGACCGATTTGCAACCGACATCCTGCAGCATGTCGAGCGAGACTTCCCCGGTGAATGCCCCGGGTGCTTCGAAGTAGGCGTTCTGAGCCCCGACGATGACCCGGCTTCCCTGGACCGCGTCGAGGACGGGAATCAGGTAAGGGAAGGGGGGGCAAATGAGAACGTCAAGGTTCCCGGCAGCCTCTTTGGAACCTTCGACAATCGCTTTGGCCAGTGCCACACCCTCGGCACGGGTGGTGTTCATTTTCCAGTTGCCGGCCACCATGTAACGACGCATAACTCTTCCTCGAAGGCTTCTGTCCGAATTCACTGGGCCGGGCTCGTCGGATCTTCCGCGCTGACACCGACCGGAAAAGCGATGAATCCTAGCAGGGGGCGCCGCAGCCTGCGAGTGTTCCTGAACTCAGGTGGATCGCCCTCGATCCTGGATGTTTCAGGTTGAGGAGGAGGAATTCACCACGGAGACACCGAGCCACGGAGGGTTATTGTCAGGTCGAGTCGCTGAGAACTTGTGATCAGGATCGATTTGAGGAGAAATGTCCGAGGGCAGGTTCCTGATACCTAACGACATGCTGCAGGGGAGTCGCGACGAAGTTCAGAAACGTCGCGGTCGGGAATTCACCCCGCAGAACCGGACTGTGACCGTTCACTCCTCCGTGTCTCCGTCTCTCCGTGGTGACTTCAATCTTCACTGATCAGCACCGCCCACGAGCGGGTGCTGTCGAACTGAGCCAGAATGATTCGCAACGCTGAGAGCATCGGCACGGCCAGCACCATGCCAGTGATCCCCCAGAACCAGCCCCAGAAGACGATCGAAAACAACAGGAGCACGTTGTTAATCCGCAGCTGCTTCCCGGTATGACGGATCTCCAGGAAGTCGATCCAGATAAACCTGTTGAGGAACAGCAGTCCGACGAGAATCAACCAGACTGTGAGATGATCAAACTGCAGCAGCGAAAGGAGAATCGGGGGAATCAGCGCCAATAGGCTTCCGATGTAGGTGATGTAGTTCAGCAGGAAGGTGAGGAACGCCCAGAGCAACCAGTTGGAAACTCCGAAGCTGACGAGGATCACCGCCACGGAGGCAGCCATCCCCAGGCTGATCAGAGTTTTGACCCGCATGTACCGCGAAATGCCGTCACTGATCTTCTCGAACGCCCGGACAAGCGTAGCCCCCTGTTTGGGAAAGGCGATTCGCATCCGCTGGGGAAGGCGATCCGCGTCCAGCAGGACAAAGATCAGGTAAAAGAGCACCAGAATGATGCTTTCGGTAAACCGCCAGGCGGTTCCGAACATGTTTTGAAAGACTTCACCCGGTTTCAGATTGAAGAACTCGGTGATCGTGTCGGAATCGAGCGGGTCTGGACCTGCCCAGGGAATTCGTTTGAGCAATGCCTCGGATTTCTCCTGCATTGCAGGGAGCTGCTGAGTGAACTTTTCTGCGTCCTGATAGATCAGATGCGAGAGCAGGTAGACCACGCCTGAGAGGCCAGCGACCAGCAGCACGTACGTCAGCCAGCGCGGCACATTCCAGCGCAGCAGCCGATTCGTTGCTGGCCGGATGATGAAAAACAGGAAGATCGCCGTCAGCACGGGAATGATCACGGGGCCGAGAAGTGCCATGACGGTCACAACTGCGATGGTCGCCAAAACAACAAGACTGACAACGGTGAGTTCGATGGGGGGCGGAGAATCGATGGAGGTCATCGCATTCCGCTCTTGAAGGGCGACGTCTGTGCTCATTCCTGGGCTCGCGCTGCAGGGGAAACTGGTCGGGGGGAAGTCCTTGACTCCAGTGCTGCAGGGCACAAGCAAATCTCAAGCCGAACCCCCAGACGCCAGGCGACTCGTCAGTTCGAGGTCGAAACGCCCCCAATGGACTATTTGTCGACCTTGAGAGTCTTGAGGGACCGGCGAATCTCCCCCAGCAGCTGCATTTGAAACTGCAGCAATAAGGCCATTCCGTCGACGTTCCGATGAACCGTTTTGAGCATGGTCTCCCGGTCCTCTGGAATGACCGCCGAAGGCTTCTGAACTTGCGGGTCACGAGATTCTCGACTCATGGGAAGATATTTTCCGTCGTGAGAGGGATTTCAGGTGAGCGCGGATTCGATACTATCCGTTGAGACCCAGTGGAATATTGAAATGGGCTCCGATCCTCTGTGTGAGCGTCGACGGTCCTTCAATCGATCATTATTTGAATTTATTCGATTGCAGAGAATAGTCTGTCGATTATACCCAAATGGGTAAGTCTGGTCAATCACTCACTCCGATTCATCCGCTGTGCGCGCGGCTGACCGAAATCCGGCAGCTGTACTACGGTGACCGGGGAAGATCCAGCTTTGCCCGGGATCTTGGAATCCCCGTCACCAGTTACGTCCATTACGAATCGGGACGCATTCCGCCTGCAGATCTTCTGGTCAATGCAGCAAGGGTGACCGGCACCAGTTTGATCTGGCTTCTGACCGGAGCCGGAGAGCGAGCAGCTCCTCCCCCGGGGCCGGTTCCTTCTCCTGTGCAACGGGTGATTGACGAACTCTTGCGATTACTGACTCACTCTCCGCACCTGCTGAAGTCCGCTCAGGAGTTCGTTCAGCTGCTGTCTCGAATCGAGCAGGGGGGGATCAAACCGGCACCCGAGCTTCCTCCGACAGGAGCCGGTCATCTGATTCCCATTGTCGGAAGCACGGCTGCCGGACTGGCTCACTTCTGGCACGAACTTGAAGTTGATGCCGGAGGCTCCGCAGCTGATTCACGACTCGAGAAGATCCTGCAGCTGCACACTCAGAAAGCTCTGGAAACGTCAGGGCAGACGGTTGTGAACTCTTCGAATGTTTCCGAACCGGTGGCACTCGTTCAATATTCCCGGCCTGATGAAAACGGTTTCCTGGAGTTTCTGTCAGCGGGGGAATTGAAAGCGAAATACCCTGCTGCGGTCGCGTGGAGAATTGATGGAGAGAGTATGTCCCCGCGATTCCAGGACGGAGATCTGGTGATCACAAGTCCCGGTTTCCCAGCTGTCGAGATGCAACCTTGCGTCGCTCGACAGCGTGGTCAGATTGGTGTGAATTGCAAACTGTATCAGACGATTGAAAATGAGGTGCTGCTGATCCCGATTCACGAAGGGAGCAGCGTGCAAAGGTTCCCCCGCTCGCAACTCCTCTGGGCCTGGCGAGTTTTGGCCTCTGTTCGATTGAGTTAAATCAGAGGGCAGAGGGCAGAGGGCAGAGGGCAACTGAAGTTTAACGTGGCAGGGGGTTAAAGAACTCAGAAAAGCCCGAGCAGTTCTGTGGAACCCCGTTTAACTGCACAATACAAGTCTGCAGCTAAACCGCCAACATTACGATCATCAACAGACTCCTAACTCCTATTTCCTAATTCACCCGAAAGCAAAAGCAACATGGCGAAGAAAAAGAAGTCAGCGAAATCGACCAAAAGCGTGAAGGCTGTCAAACCGGCTGTGCTGGAACGAATCGTCATGCGGACGGGCGAGGCTCTTGTGGAAGCCGAGCCGGCCTGGTCGGCTGCTGAACCCGAAGTGGTCATTGGCGAACTCGATGGCCCGGTCGGTTATGCGATCGCCAACCTGATCGGAAATCAGGCGAAAGGGCATACGAAGGTCTTTGCGATTCTCAACAGCGATGTGCAGATCCGCCCTGCGACCGTCATGGTCAGCAAGGTGACGGTGGAGAGCAGCAAGTACACCAACATCCTGATGGGAACGGTTCAGGCGGCCATCGCTCACGGGGTGCTGGACGCGGTCCGTGCAGGGGACATCCCCAAAGAGAAGGCGAACGATCTGGGGATTATTGTCTCAGTCTGGCTGGACCCCAGCGTCACTCAGGTTGAAATCGACCCGAACATCCTCTTCGAAACGAATCGGGAAGCGACCGCCAAAGCGATTCGTAAGGCAATGCGGAACGAACCGGGCATCGACTGGCTGTTGGCCAACCAGAACAAGGTGGAGCACTTCTTCCACAGTCTCGCTCTGGAAGGAAAGCTGTAGCAGGCGGCAGAGGTGAGGGGGCAGGGGTCAGGGGGCAGGCAATCCTGACCTCTACCTGCCCGCGTTGCGGATGAGTCGGGACTTTCAGGATACGATGGTTCGGGTGAACGCCTGCCGAGCGTGGTCGTTCGTTTGCGAAGCCGGGTTTCTGCGAACCCGGAGACCAAACCGTTGTGGGATTCGCTCTCGTACTCCAATGCGGCTCTTCAAAAGCTCAAAGAGTGATCTGTCAGAGCGCGAAGCGCAAGCGAGTTTATTCTTGTGGCGTTCAGGCGGCGATCAGCACAGCTTTCGAACGACGAATCTCCCCCAATCGCCGCCGCACTCCCCTGAGACAGGTGTTAGAATCCGCCGCCGCCGAATCCACCGCCCCCACCGAATCCGCCACCACCCCCGTATCCGAAGTTGTTTCCGCCCACGCCAATGTACTGGTAGTACATGATCTGTCCGGGCAGAGACCAGAAGCCTGGGCCGTACGGGGTGGCCACCACGGTCCGCTGCTGCGCGTCGTTGTTCCCCAGATCGGTCAGGATCTGAGCCACGAGGTTTCTGCGCAGGGCATCCAGTTCCGGATCCGAGTTGTTGGGTTCACGTTCGATGATGACCGGGAACGGAGCACTTCTCATCCTCGCAGCGATCTCGAGGACATGATCCTTGCCGTCAGACGTCAGCTCGGCGGTCTGGCCGATGAAGTCGAGCCGGTACATCACGAAATCGACCGCTTCCGCGTTGGTCTGCATGACCTGATCATAGGCCCGGACCGAACTCCCCAGCGGAAGGGTATCAGGGATGGCGTTCGAACTGCGGTGCAGGAGACCCCCAAGCTTCGCACAGCAGGAATTACAGCCAGACCCGCAGCATTTGTCACAGTTTCCACAGGGATTGGATTCGCAGCATCCTTCAGCTGTCGCGCAGGCCCCCTGCTGGTCACAGGGATTGCAGGAAGTGGGACTGCATTGACCACGGTGATGGGAGCAGCCGGCAACCAGGCCGACTAGACCCAGCACCGAAAGCGATTTCGAGAATCTGATCTTCTTCGCCATGAAGTCCCCCCCCTGGTCGAAGGTCCGAAAATGATTTTCGGACCTTCGCTGCCTTCCTTGAGGCAATTCCTGTCCACGACGGGACCCGGAACGCTCATGTCATATCGACTATTGTGAAGCTGCTGAATTGCCGGAGTCGACACTCCCGTTGAAACCGCTGCGATTCCCCGGGAAATTCGGCAATCTCTGGAATTCGTTAACGTCGGGCTCGCTGCGGTTGTGCGGGCGTGCGTCCTGCCGTCTGCTGGATTTGCCCCCGGGGAGCACTGTTTTGCGTGGTTGCAGCAGGGGTTGGCTGCGCGGGAGTCGGCATCGGACTCGAGTTGTAACCCGGACCGTTCGGAACCCCCAGAGGAGATCCGTTGCCGTTCATCGGCGGCCCGTAACTGGGCGTCGGCTGCGGATTCTGCTGGGGAATGTATGGCGGCATCGGGTTTCCGCCCGGAGCAGGACCGTATTGATCAGATGGATAAACCTCGTTGTTGAATGCCGGTGCATACGCCGCGTTCGGCAGCGGCCCCTGCGCCCCGCCGGTCGGTGCGGGTGCCAGCTGACCGTCAGCAGGGCTCGGATTGAAAAAGTTGTAACCGACATCCTGTCCGTAACCCTGGCCGTTGCCGTACGGAAGCAACTGATAGTTGCCCATGTCAGCGTTCCCTTCAATGCGATTGTACTTGTAGAAATCGCAATCGTTGGGATGCGTGGAGTACCATCCGGGAAGCGGCGGGACCTGATCAGCGTCCATTGCCCGTACCAGTTCCGGAGTCACGATGATGAGCATTTCCGTTTCGTCTTCCGTGGCTCGTTTGGTATTGAACAGCCAGCTTCCGACCACGGGGAGTTCACCCAGGAACGGAATGCGTGTGGTTTCTGCATTTTCACGACGGGAGAATACACCTCCCAGTGCGATCGTCTGGCCTTCTCGGAGTTCGACCCGTGTCTGAACGCGTCGCACATTCACGCCGGGAATCCCCCCCACGGAGTTCCCTGAGTTAATCGCACTCAGTTCAGGAACAATCTGCAGACGGATCAAATCGTTATCCAGCAGCGTCGGCGTGCAGATGATTGACGTTCCGAAACCTCGAAATGAAGTGGTCTGCCCCTGGGCTCCGCCGATACCGACAATCGTGGGCACAGCGAACTCTCCTCCGGAGAGGAACGCTGCAGGCTGACCGCTGAGGGTGACCACGCGGGCATCATCAAGAACTTTGGCCACCCCGTTGGACGCCAAGGCATCGATGAGGATGGTGAAATTTCCGCTGTCGAAAACACCGGTCAGTGTCGGCGCACCGCCGCTGAGGGTCGACGTCAGCTGAACAGCGCCGTTGTTGATGAGCGCTTCCCAGTTCACACCGTAGTTCCGCAGCTGCGAGCGGTGAATTTCCGCGATGCGGACGTTGATCGAAATCTGGAATTCACCGGGAATTCGCAGTTCATCGATGATGAGTGAAGAGACTCCGTTGTTGCCGTTCCATCCGAACTGGTCGCCGAAACCTCCCCCTTGAATCCCCCCGAATCCACCGGCCCCGCCTCCTGCTCCTCCATAACCGCTGATCGCCTGGTCGTCGAATAGATAACCTTCCTGAGCAATGACTTCGCCCCGCACCAGCTGCATGATGTTGGCAGCTTCTTCGGCATCCCGGGCTTCACCACGGACGATGATCTTGCGCGAGACGGGAATCAGATAGACCTTGCTGTTGGGATAGAGCAGGGCCAGCTTTCGTTCGATTCGACCGTAGTTCACATTGCGTTGCTCATCGAGACTAGGGTCACGAATGATCGTGACGACGTACATGAGCGGCTGTTCCTGGCCGTCGAACCAGATCCACAGGTCGGTTGAACCTTGAGCGATACCGATGAGAGAAATCTCAGTCGGACTGAACTGCACCACATCCAGCAGGGACGGGTCCGACCAGGCCATGCGGCGGATCGGGAGTTTGGTGACAATCAGCTGGCTGCGATGATGAATGACTTCGAGTTTCTGGTCCGCGCGAGGCATCGCTTCGATGCGCCGGTCCAGAGGCCGGCGAGGATCTGCTATCAGCTGAACTTGCTGGATGGATGCGGTTTGCTGCGGCGGTGTCTGTTTCGGGTTTTCGTACGCGGAGTTGACGACCGGGACCTGAGCCTGAGTAAAGGAATTGCACCAGATTGCAATCAGGAAGGCCATCCCCATCCAGCGGGTGAGGGTGACGCGCCGAGGTGTGCGGATATGCGCGGCGTGTCGCCCGCACCGACAGAGTCCGTGATGACAGGATTTCATCGACATCCAGTGTCGCTCCGATCGCTTGCTTGCCCGTCCGACTAACGTCCAGGCAAAAGTCGGTTTTCACGTCAGCCGCCCTGCTGATCGAAAACCGGCCAGATAGATTGCCCCATTCTTCTGGTGCCCCGAGGGATACTCCCGCTTTCTCCGGCGACGAACGATGAACGTTGCGCGCCGATCCCGAGAGAGACACTCTGTCAGTATCGTCTGCACCGTTGTTGCAAGTTGAACGATTTCAACGGCTGATAGCAGTCTTGAGGGGGATACCGAAGAAATGCACGAGAAAATGCGTGATTCTGCAACACCGGTATTAAGTAGACACCGACGAGCCGCAATATCTGCCGCAGAAGTACCGGACGCGGCGGGGTGCGCGGGGCATTTTCACAGGAACGTTTACTTTCCCCGACCCAGAAACGTCTTGATGGAATCGTAAATTCCGTCCTTGTTGTCGATCTCGCTGAGAATCAGGTTCTCATGCTGGTCGATCAGCTTCCGGAGATCCTTAATGAACTCTCCGCTGCCGTAAGGACTTTCCACCTGTCCGTAGCAGAACAGGTTGCAGACGGGGAGAAGTCGCTCTGTCAGAAACTTCGAACATTCCTTGCTGTCCTCCCCCCAGTTATCTCCGTCGGAAAACTGGAAACAGTAAATGTTCCAGTCCGCGGGGGGGAAATCCCGGGCAATCACCTCGGCAGCCTTCTGATACGCCGATGAAATCCGCGTGCCGCCCGATTCACGAACCCGGTAAAACGTGTCTTCGTCGACTTCATGGGCCACAGCATCATGGACAATGTAACGGCGCTGAATTCCGTCATACTGACTTCGCAGCCACATATCGATCCAGAAGGCCTCGATCCGGACAATCTCCTTCTGGTCGTCCGTCATGGAACCAGAAACGTCCATAATATAAAGGATGGCTGCGTTGGCCTGCGGTTCACTGACTGTGGTCCAGCTGCGGAACCGCTCATCGTCCCGATTAGGAATGATGATGGGCCGCTGGGGATCGTAGGAGCCGCTGGATATCTGGCGTTTCAAAGCCTCCTTGTAGGTCCGTTTGAAGTGCCGTAGAGAGTCTGGTCCGGACCGCGAGACCGTATTGTATTTGTCCTTCTGCGACTTCAGCGAGTCTTTCCCCTTGGGAATGATGTTCGGGAGTTCCAGTTCCGCCCCGAGCATCTCCGCCATTTCATCCAGGGTGACTTCGACTTCCCGGACATGGCGACCGGCGTCGCTGCCGGCCTGGCCCTGGCCGTCCCCTTGATCCTGTCCTTTTCCGACCGGCTGGCCGACTTCACCATCCCCCTGACCGGTGCCGCCGGATCCCTTGTTGCCGTGCTGGAAGTGGGGAATATCAATGTTGGGGACGGGGATGCTGACCGTTTCCCGTCCCTTGCGGCCCAGCATCTCGCCGTGGTTGACGTACTGCTTCAGATCCTTACGGATCTTTCCGCGAATGATTTCGTTGAATCGCCGAAAGTCACGATCGATGGAGCGGGTCATGTGCTCATTCCTTTCAGGAAAGCCGAGCAGCAGAGTGCTGCCAATTGTATCCCGAAGGATTCAGGAAGGTCACCATCAATTTCCGGACATTCGGCAGCAAAGGAGAAGCAAACCCGGAACCTGTGAGAACTCTCGCAGATGATTCATGACTTTCCTGCACGGGGAGTTTACCCTGAAGCAGGATCAGACGAATTCAGAAGCTCGAGCGGAAAGACGTTCGCCAATGACGGGGAATTTTACAGAAACCGCCATCTGCACCAGACATGGCATTGCACGGGACGTCGTGGAAATCCAGCAGCGGGCAATCGAGAATCCTCGTCCTGGCTTCGTCCGGGTGAAGATGCACGCGGCTCCCATTAATCCCAGCGACCTCCTGTTCTGCAAGGGAAACTACGGCATCGGCCCCCAGCCCCCGACACCTGTCGGACTGGAAGGAGTCGGGATCGTCGAAGCGAGCGGCGGTGGTGCCATCGGCTGGTTGCGGAAGGGGAAACGGGTTTCTGTCATCGCACGCTCACCGGGCACATGGTCCGGATACTGCATCACCGAAGCGGAAACCGTGATCCCGGTCCCGGATGCTCTTTCGGATGAACAGGCGGCAACATTCTTCGTCAATCCCGCTTCTGCGCTGCTGATGACCCGATGGATCTTCCAGATTCCCCCACGCGGCTGGATCATCCAGTCCGCAGCCAACTCCGCAGTGGGTCGAATGATCATCCGCCTGGGGAATCATTTTGGATTCCGAACGCTCAATGTCGTTCGTCGTGAGGAACAGAAAGCCGAACTGGAAGCGGTAGGGGCAGACGCTGTGATCGTCGCCACGGATTCAACACCGCAGCAGGAATTTCTCGACGCGGTGAAGACCTGCACTCAAGGAGACCTGCCGCGATTCGCTGTCGACCCGGTCGGTGGAAAGCTGGGTGGGTTGTTGCTGGAGTCACTCGGGCAGGGGGGACGCATGCTGGCCTACGCGTCCCTGGCTGATGAGCCGACTCCGGTGAACCCCCGTACGCTCATGACGCAGGACCGTCACCTCTCGAGTTTCTGGCTCAGCCACGCCATGCAGGCGTTGCCGCTGCTGAAGAAGCTCAAGTTGATCCGTGAACTCAGCCAGCTGCATGTTCAGGGGCTGTTTCAGGTCGAAACGTTTGAAAGTTATCCGCTTCGTGACGTCAAACTTGCCCTCGCTGCCAATGACGACAAAGCAGGAGGCAAGAAAATCCTCTTGAGAATGAAGGCCGAGTGAACCCGGTCGGCGAGGTGAGTTCTGGACTTACCGTTGTTGAATGACCAGTCTGTTCAGCACCTGTGCGACTCCCGCAGCTGTTCCAGCCACCCGCTCAAACTGGGGGCGAGCTGCACTGGCCGCGACTTTGACAACTCCCGTCAGGCAGATACCGTCGGCAAGGCGATGAACCTGCAGGGACGAGAACTGAACATTGGGAAGGCTCAGCAGAGCTCGCTGAACCAGGCATTCGGTTTCGTGCGGCGTGGCAGCCAGTGTGCCATAGATTCCGCTCTCCGAATCGCCAGGAACCGGATCATCAATTGCACAATGGATGGATGCGCAAGTGGAAGCATCCTTGGCGTACTCGGGGAAAAGTTCGTGGGCCATAACGATTCCTTCCTGTAGAGAGGCCGGCGCGCACAGAGATAATATCAACTTGAGTTTATCTATTTCTGAGAGCTCGCCTAGCACAGTTTTCAGGAAATGCCGTGTTTGCGGACTTTTATGGGAGACCCGGCGTGCCGGGATCCCCTGTCGCGGACCCGGACAATGGGTCGCAACACATGCCAGCGATTGCATTTCCGGAGTCGGAGCATACAATCGAGGCGAACTTCCCCGGAGTGGGTTTTCAGTTCAACTGCGAGAACTTCTCCAGCGTCACCTTAAGTTGACGGTCGCCTGAAAGCTCGCCCGACCCGTAATCCGTCAGGAGGCCAACTTGGATCGCAGCGACCCTGGTAAAGTGGCGATCATCATCGGTGCGTTCTTTGTACTGATCGTTGCCCTCGCATTCATCTTCCTGTTCGGGAAGTACTTCAGCCTGTGGTTGCGGGGCTTTGCAACGCGAGCACGAATCAGCCCGCTGACGCTGATTGGAATGTCTCTGCAGAAGATCAATCCCGCTCTCATCGTCGACGCCAAGATCAGTGCGGTGCAGGCGGGGATTACCGACATCCCCACAAACGCAATGTCCGCTCATTACCTTGCCGGCGGAAATGTGACCCGTGTGGTCAGGGCCCTGATCGCTGCCCATCGGGCCAGTATCGCCCTCGACTGGGATACTGCTGCAGCGATCGACCTGGCTGGTCGCGATGTGCTCGAAGCAGTCCGGACGAGCGTCGACCCGAAAGTGATCGATTGTCCCGACACGCGTAACGGCCGGACGACCCTGGATGGAGTGGCGAAAGACGGGATTCAGTTGAAGGCTCGCGCCCGGGTCACCGTGCGGACCAATTTGAGCCAGTTGATCGGGGGAGCGACCGAAGACACGATCATCGCACGTGTCGGGGAGGGAATTGTCTCCGCCATCGGTTCCTCGGATACTCACAAGGTCGTGCTCGCAAATCCGGCATTGATCGCCCAGGCCGTGTTACGGAAAAGCCTGGATTCACAAACCGCGTATGAAATTGTTTCCATCGACATCGCGGATATCGACGTTGGAGACAACGTCGGTGCCCGGCTGCAAGCTGATCAGGCAGAAGCAGATATGCGAGTTGCCCGTGCGAAAGCTGAGCAACGGCGGGCCGAAGCTGTGGCCACGGAACAGGAAATGCAGGCCCTCACACAGGAAAACCGGGCCAAAGTGGTGCTGGCGGAAGCAGAAATTCCCAAAGCGATGGCTGACGCATACTTGTCAGGAACCCTGCGGGTTGCACACAATGGGGAGTAGAGACTGAACAGGGAGGCTGGGAAGCAGATCCACATGAGGATTGGAAACGTTTTCAATTCCAGATTGCGGCAGATTCTGCTGGTTATTTCGGTCGCACCTGTGCAAAAATTGTTGGAGAAGATCGACGGAACGTCGGTACGATGTAAGAAGCGAGGCAGTTTGTCCACGTCCATTGATGGACATGACTGAAATTTCAATCGGTTTCGGCCACTCGAAAATGATCACGGATGAGAATTGGGGAGCCATCCGGTCGTAACCGTTCATGGGAAGAACCATTCATATGGCAGAACTGAGCATTCAATTGACACGTAAACAGCAAGAGCTGTTGCTCCGCGGTCTTCGCTTTGTGCGAAGTTCCGTTGCTCTGGACACGCAGAACTATTCTGAAGCAGTTCAGAATCAGCGGCAGCATCAGTATGCGGAAATCGCCGCCATCGAATCGATGGTCAGCGACGCCAAGATCGTCGAACCTGCAGTCGTCTAGTCGCAGGATTCCCTCTCTCACCCGGTCGCGGTTCCCCTGGCTTGGTGTCGACGGGATTTCACTCTGATTTCAGCAACAAGCCTGTTGCCGTGAACATCGCGGCAGCAGGCTGTTTGTATTTCTCCCCTTCAGCAGCGGACAGTGTCAAACAGATGCGGTATCAACGAGTCTGTGTGGAAACATTCACCACAACTCTTCCCCCGGATGTGGTGACATCCGCCCAGATCGAGGCTCAGCTGGCCCCGGTGTATGAACGACTGGGACTGCCCGAGGGGCGTCTGGAGTTGATGTCCGGGATCCGCGAGCGGCGATTCTTTCCTTCCGGGACGCTTCCCGGAAAGATCAGCGGGCAGACGGTCCTCAAGGCACTGCAGGTTTCGCAGCTCGACCCCAGTCTGTGTGGCGCGCTCATTCACGGTTCGGTGTGCCGGGACCAGATGGAACCCGCAACAGCAGCAGGCGTTCATCATGCAGCCGGACTGCCCCGGGAAGCTCTGGTTCTGGACTTCAGCAATGCCTGTCTGGGACTGCTCAACGGGATGGTGGCCGTCGCCGACATGATTGAACTGGGGCGGATCAAGGCTGGCATCGTTGTCGGGACGGAAGTCGGACGCCCGCTCGTGGAAGGGACGATCGCCAAGCTTCTCAATGATCCGCATGTCACCCGCAAGTCGATCAAACTCGACTTCGCGTCATTGACGATCGGGTCGGGCTCGGCAGCGATCGTGCTGTGTGATGAATCCATTTCCCGCACCGGCAACCGGCTGCTGGGGGGAGCGTGGCTGGCGAACACGTCTCATCATGATCTATGCGCAGGGGGTGTCGACGCGGCCGCGAGTGGAGACGGGCGTCCTCTGATGAGCACCGATTCCGAGGCACTCCTGCATGCGGGTGTCGAGCTGGCGGCCCAGACCTGGGAGCTGACCCGACGAGAGCTTGCCTGGACTAACGCGAGCGTGCATAAGGTCTTCACACATCAAGTTGGCAAAGCTCATCGCGCTCTGTTGCTGCAGCAACTTGGCCTTCCGGAATCGATCGATTTCCCGACGGTCGATTTTCTCGGAAACACCGGAGCAGCGGCCCTCCCGACCGCAGTGGCCTTGGGACTTCAGCGAGGGTTTGTGAACCCGGGCGATCAACTCGCGCTGCTGGGAATCGGCAGCGGACTCAATTCGATCATGCTGGGACTGGACTGGCAGAAGACATTGCTGGAGTAGTTCGAGAGAAGAGGGCAGGGGGCAGCAGATCTTTCCTGACCTCTTATCTCTCCGGATGATTTCTCAGAACGTGTTTGAAAGCTGGGAGGGCGAGGCTCCTGCCGAGCCGCGAATGTCAGACCGCGTGACCTTTTTTGCGGCTCCGCAGGAGCGTTGTCCTCCCGAATCTGGATTCCGTGGAAGTTTCAAACACGCACTCAGACAGCTTGCAGTCACTGACTGAAGTATTACTTGTCTCGCATATCGAATTGTTTGACGGCGAGATGGAAATTAGACTTTGACTCGCAGGACCATGCAGGTTACAGTCATTTCAACAAACTTTGATCCTTCACTTTCTGTGGGCCACAGATCGGACTGGGGAAATCACCGCCCAGGATGTGTGCGGTTCCCCGGGAATTGGGATCACAGGGCCTCAAGGAGGGACTGAAAATGGATTTCTCACAATTCAGCGAGACATCGCGTGAGCAGGTTTCCCTGTCGGAAATCGTTGCTGACCTGGAACGAAAGATCGCGATTCACACGGGAGGTCGTATTCGCGATCTGCGGTGTGAAGAAGTCGGGGATTCTGTGGTGCTGTGCGGTCGCACATCGACTTATTACATCAAGCAGCTGGCTTCACAGATTGCGATGGATGAAAGCCGGACGCTAAATTTTCAGAACTCGATCGAAGTGGTCTGACGTTCTTCAGGATTGATGAAGTGGTGCTCCCGGCATGCACCATGGCGGTAGAAATTCTGTCGATTACAATCGCCGCATGCCTGAAATTCATGTTCACATGCTCCCCACGTTCCTCGACGGAGTTTCTCTGTCGGGTTCCACGGCAATTGTCATCGATGTGCTGCGGGCGACCACCACGATGATTCACGCTCTGGGGCATGGAGCACGGGCGGTGATGCCGTTTCTGAACGTGGAAGATGCACTCGCGGCATCGGCACACCTTCCCGTCCGCGACCGTCTGCTGGGAGGAGAACGCCACGGGAAACTGATCCCCGGGTTCGACCTTGGAAACTCCCCGCTTGATTACGTGGAAGACGTTGTCGCGGGAAAGACGATCCTCTTCACCACCACCAACGGAACACGGGCGCTGCTGCAGTGTGGAAGTGCGAAGCAGGTTTTCCTTGGAGCCTTCACGAATCTGGATGCCGTCGTCAATGCCTCGCGCCGCTGCGGAGCTGATGTGCATCTGGTCTGTGCGGGGACCGATGGACAGCTGACCGCCGAAGACATCCTCTTCGCTGGAGCGGCCGCGAGCGAACTCTTGAAAGCCGGGCCTGCCGAATGGACTGTCGGCAGCGTCCAGACGCAGATGGCGGTGGACTTCTACGAAGCCCGCAGTCGCAGCCCGGATCTCTTCCGTAAAACATTCTTCGAGAGCCTGGGAGCGCAGAACCTACTCGAACTGGGAATGGAGCGGGACGTCGTCCGGGCGATGGAAAAGAACCTGATTCGGATTGTTCCCATCTGGAACCCGGAGAGTGGTGAAATCAAGGTTTGAAAGACCGCGGTCTCAGACAAGACGGCGTCACTCGACCGGCTGTTGCACGGTTCCGTCGGGCATATTCTCGTGTCGCCGTCGCGGCTCCTTCAAATACAACGTCAGGATCGCCAGATCGGCGGGAGTGATGCCGCTGATCCGCCCAGCCTGCGCGAGATCCGCAGGCTGTACCCGCGAGAACTTTTCTCTGGCCTCCGAACGCAGCTGTGGGATCGCCTTGTAATTGAAAGTCGACGGGATGCGAGTGGACTGCGTCCGCGTCTGTCGATCGATATCCAGCTGCTGACGTTTCACATAGCCGCTGTATTTGACTTCGATCTGCACCTGTTCACGGGCCCGGGGGCTGATCTCCAGAGCAGCCAGCTCCGAAGAGAATTCGCACAGCTGCGGCCATTCGATTTCCGGGCGGCGCAGCCAGTCTTCGAGCGTCTGTCCCTGATGCCTGGTCCGCTGCAGGATTGCAAGGGCGCTGTTGATCTCACGTTCATAAACTTCGAAACGCGACACTCGCTCGCGTGATGCCAGTCCCAGCGACTCCCCGATCCGCGTCAGGCGGCGGTCGGCATTGTCCTGCCGCAGCAGGAGTCGGTACTCCGCTCGCGAGGTGAACATCCGGTAGGGTTCATCGACTCCCCGCGTGATGAGATCATCGATCAGCACGCCGAGATACGCCTGGGATCGATCCAGCACGAACGGACCTTTCCCCTGCAGCTTCAACGCGGCATTGACCCCCGCAATCAGCCCTTGCCCCGCAGCTTCTTCATAGCCCGTTGTTCCGTTGATCTGTCCAGCGAAATACAGACCTTCGACCCGTTTGGTTTCGAGTGTCTGAGAGAGCTGGGTCGGCGGTGCGAAGTCGTATTCGACCGCATAGCCGAACCGCATGATCTGGGCTTTTTCCAGGCCCTGAATCGAATGAATCATGCTCGACTGAACGTCACGCGGAAGGCTGGTCGAGATGCCGTTGCAGTAGTATTCCAGCGTCTGGCGGCCTTCGGGTTCCAGAAAGATCTGGTGAGAATTTTTGTCTGCGAAGCGAACAACCTTATCTTCGATCGACGGGCAGTAACGGGGGCCGGTGGATTTGATCTGCCCGCTGTACATCGGGGCGCGATGCAGATTCGCCCGGATGACCTCATGCACGTGCTCGTTGGTTTGCGTCAGCCAGCAGGGGAGCTGAGTCTGCTCAATGCGATCGTTCAGGAAGGAGAAGGGAGTCGGGTTGGCATCGCCCGGCTGTTCCTCGAGCGAGGAGAAGTCGATGGTGCGACCGTTCAAGCGGGCAGGGGTGCCGGTCTTGAATCGCTGCAGCTCAAAGCCGAGAGTGCGAAAGCAGTCGGACAACGTGCCGGTGGTTCCTTCACCCGCCCGTCCGCCGACCGTCTTGGCTTCGCCGGTATGCATGATCGCCTGCAGGAACGTTCCCGTAGTAATGATGACGGCCCGCGCGCGATAGACAGCTCCACCGCGTACTTTGACCCCGGTGATTCTGGGACGCTGATCGGGCGGGGGATCGGTGATATCGACAGCCACCGGATCTCCCTCGACCACCAGTTCTTCCACCATCTCCTGAGCGAGGGTCAGGTTCTCCTGCTGCTCAACCGTATGTTTGAGGAGGAACTGATAGGCTTTCTTGTCCGCCTGTGCCCGTGGGCTCCACATGGCGGGGCCTTTGCCGCTGTTGAGCATCCGGAACTGAATGCCCGTTGCATCGATGGCGCGGCCCATCTCTCCCCCCAGAGCATCGATTTCCCTGACGATCTGCCCCTTGGCGACTCCACCGATTGCAGGATTGCAGCTCATCGCGCCGACGGTGTCGCAGTTCATGGTGAGCAGGGCGGTGCGGGCCCCCATTCGGGCGGCAGCCAGGGCTGCTTCGATGCCAGCGTGGCCGGCACCGATGACGACGACGTCGAAATCGTAAAAAGGATCGGACATTCGAGGGAGCGAAAAGGGAAAAGGGGACAGGGAAGAGGGGGGGGGGTTATTTCTTGTCGGATTTGTCTTTGTCGGCGGCTTCCGGTTCCGGGGGGACGTACTCGCCCCCTTCGAATGTGGCGCGCACCAGCGTGAGCTTGTCGTTACGCCCGGCGATCACTTCCAACTCGACCGTCTGGTCCGGTTTGACGTCGTCGATATTGCTGCTGACGACATCAATCACCAGATTCTTCTGGAACATGATCACCGGAACGTTCGGGGCGGGCCTCAGGGCGAGTTCTTCGTATTCGGGATAGTCCTTGGAGGTCTGTCTGGCCATGATCTGACCGGAGATCGCGTTCGAATTCAAGCTCTGACCGGAACTCAGCTTTTCAGGCTTCTCCATCTTCGAATTCGGAGTTTTCGCATTGGGGGGAAGCAACCGCACTTTGGCGGACTCGAGGAACAGCTTGTTGTTGGTGAGAGTCCCGATCCCCTCGAGATAGGCCCCTTTCTGCAGAGCCGAGTCGTCTCCCCCGGAAAGGACCACTTCCACTGCCACTTTCGGGCTGATCACGAAAGACAGCTCTTCGCCGTCGCACTCGACCACCAGTGTTCGTCCTCGCCCTTTGTGGATCACTTCTTTGACGGTGCCGGAGCGGGTTTCCGTATTGACCGGGCGTTGAGCGAACCCCGTGGCAGGGACCAGCACGAGGGTTGCTGCGAGCAGATACAATGAGAATGTTTTCACGTTCGCCTCAAAAAGTGCTTGCTGTGCGATGAAAGCGGCGGAGATTTCCCGAAATCGCCACTCTGAAAATAACACATTCCAGAGACGGATGCGCCTTCCGCAATGTTTTTCGATATTTCCTCTCAGCATTGCAGCGAAGGGGACCCGCAGGGCAGAATCAGGCTGGCCCCCTGCTGCAAGGAAGTTTCATGTCGACTCCGGTTCCGGCTTCAGAATCCGCAAAATCCCCTTCGCGCTGGAAAGACAGAGTCAGCCTGGTGCTGCTGCTGATTCCCGCGCTGTTCGCTGTGAGCCAGATCTTCATCTGGAACTTCTGGGAGTCATCCTGGGGGGATTCGCTGAAGTACCTGATCACGTATGCGCAGATCATTCTGGGGGCGGTACTGCTGCTGACATGGTGGTTTTTCTTCTCGCCTGTTTCTCGCCGCACGAGCCTGCTGGTCGGCATCCCGATCATTCTCGTCGTTCTCGGATGGATCGCGACCATCCGGTCTGTGGAATTCAGTGGCCACATGCAGATGACATTTCATTATCGCTGGGAACCGACGGCGGAAGAGAAGATGGCTGCCCGTCAGGCCTCCCAGCAGAAAGTGGCTGAAGCAGAACTTCTGGCACTGGATGTTCCCGACGTTCAGCCGGAAGACATGCCTGCTTACCGGGGTGTGAACCGGGACGGTGTTGTGATCGGCCCGCCACTTCGACAGGACTGGAAAGAGAGCCCTCCTCCAGAACTCTGGCGGCATCCCGCCGGGGGAGGGTATGCCTCGTTTTCGATTCTGGGCGACTTCCTGTTGACCATCGAACAGCGCGGCAAGGATGAAGCCATCGTCTGCTACGACGCGACGACGGGGGAGGAACGATGGATATATCAGTACCCCGCCGATTTCTTCGAAGCGATGGGGGGAGCTGGACCACGGTCAACTCCCACAATTGCAGGCGATGCGGTCTACACGCTGGGGGCTTTCGGTGATCTGACCTGCCTGGATCTTCGCACCGGGAAGCTCCGCTGGCACGTGAACGCACTTCAGCAGTTCCATGTCGCGAACACGACATGGGGGATGTCCGGTTCCCCGCTGGTGCATGATGGGAAAGTGATCGTCAACATTGGAGGCCAGAAAGGGAACGGACTGATTGCTTACGATCCAGTCGATGGACACGTGATCTGGCAGAGCGCCGGTCTGACTCCTCCGGACGTTGAACTCGTCAGCTTCCAGAGCGGTAGTGCTGCCGTCCCCGCTGACCTGTCGGAGAAGTCGGTCCCCGGGTACAGCTCACCGCAGCTGAATACCGTGGCGGGAGAGTTACTGATTCTCAACTTCGATGGTCTGGGGCTGCGCGGACATGATCCTGCCACAGGAAAAGAACTCTGGTTCGTCCCGTTTGAGAATACAGCGTACGTGAACGTCGCCCAGCCGGTGGTCTTCGAGGACGGCCGGATTTTTCTCAGTGCCAGTTACGACGTCGGCGCGAAGATGGTACGGGTGACGAAAACAGAGGACAGATGGAACGTGGAAGATCTCTGGGAGAATCGCAACATGCGCTGCAAATTCACCAGCCCTGTTTTCTATGAGGGTTATCTGTACGGGATTGATGAAGGGATTCTGGTCTGCCTCGATCCAGCAACCGGAAAGCGACTCTGGAAAGGGGGCAAGGAAGGACTGCGCGGGCGGTACAACCACGGGCAGCTGCTGCTGACCAACGGACAGATTCTCGCCCTGACGGAACAGGGGGAAGCGGTGCTGATTCAACCGGACCCCAAAAAGCTGATAGAAGTCGCTTCGATGCGGGTGCTGCCTGAGGGAAAGAACTGGAACCCGCTGATGCTGTGCCGGGGCAAACTCTATGTGCGGAACGCAGCGGAAATGGCCTGCTACGATCTGAACCTGCGACCTTGAGTCAGGCCCCCGTTTTTGAGGGTTTTGTGGAACCACGGAAAGCACGGAATTCAAGGAAAATTTCGCGGTGGGAGGGCGGTAAATTCTCAGAACGTGTTTGAAAAGCGGGAGGGCGAGGCTCCTGCCGAGCCGTGGACGTCAGATCGCGTGAACTTTATTGCGCCTCCGCAGGAGCGTCGCCCTCCCGGTGCGGGATTCAGTTGTGGATGTCGTCCTTAAAATTTCCGTGAGTTCCGTCTTTTCCGTGGTTCAATCTCTTCACTCCCATTTTTCAATTCAGCTGCCAATCTCGGGCATGTCCGGGGGAGAACTCCGTACTTCCCAGTTGTGCGAGATTTGTTTCCCAGGCGGGAATGAAAGCTGGATCGGTGCAGTGGAGTCGGTACCATGCTGAGAGCAGCAGACCTTCGACAACTCTCTTTGCTCCCCACCTTCAACGATTAGCGGCCCCCCTCCATGCCGAATGTTCTGACCCTGATTCTCGCCGGCGGCAAGGGAACCCGCCTGGAACCGCTCACGAATGATCGCGCCAAGCCGAGCGTTCCATTCGGGGGAACGTTTCGGATCATCGATTTTCCGCTCTCCAATTGTCTGAACAGCAACCTGCGTCGCATTCTCGTCCTCACGCAGTACAAGGCAGCCAGTCTGGACCGGCATATCCGTCAGGCCTGGCACTTCCTGTGCCGTGAGCTCAACGAGTTCATCGACGTTCTTCCGCCACAGCAGCGGCTGGGAGAGCACTGGTATCGCGGGACCGCCGACGCTGTCTACCAGAACATCTACACGATCGAGCAGCATGACCCCGAGCATATTCTGATTCTCTCCGGCGACCATATCTACAAGATGGACTATTCCAAAATGGTCGACGACCATATTGCGAATAACGCCGACTGTACCATCGGTTGTATTCCCGTCAGCATGGAAGAGGGGCGGGCGTTTGGTGTGATGGGAATCGACAGTGATTACTGGGTTCACAAATTTGTCGAGAAGCCCCCGGAGCCGTTCCCCATCCCCGGCGATCCCGAGCGGTGTCTTGCCTCCATGGGGATTTACATTTTCAAAGCGAGCTTTCTGCTCAATGAGCTGTGCCGCGATGCGACGGAAATGCAAAGCGCGCACGATTTCGGTAAAGACGTCATCCCGGCCATCATTGATTCCCGTCGAGTACGGGCGTTTCCGTTCCACGATCGGAATACCGGCAATGAATATTACTGGCGGGATGTCGGGACGCTGGAAGCGTATTACGAAGCCCAGATGGACCTGATTGCCGTCGAGCCGTCACTGAATCTATACGACTACACGTGGCCGATCCGTGGGTATCACGCTCCGCTGCCGCCCCCCAAATTCGTCTTCGCTGATCAGGATGCAAATCCGCCTCGCGTGGGACATGCACTCGACAGCATCGTCTGTCCCGGCTGCATTCTTTCAGGAGGGAGCGTGATTCGTTCGGTCCTCTCACCCAACGTCCGGGTCAACAGCTGGTCCAAGGTGACCGACTCCATCCTGTTTGAAGGGGTGAACGTCGGCAGATACTCGCGGGTTCACCGCTCCATTATCGACAAGGGGGTCCGGATTCCTCCGCACACGACCATTGGCCTCAACGCGGATGAGGACCGGGCACGCGGGTTCACCGTCACCGAGACCGGCATTACCGTCGTTCCCAAATGGCACACGTTTGCCGAGTAGGGGAAGCGTCGGTTCTTATCAGTCAAACGGGAACACGTGGGTGAGTCTGGCAGCCTGGGCCACCCAGTTCTGATTCCTTGCCGATGGGAACTTCAGTTTGCGTCGAATTGCCCTCCAAAGAGTCCAGTACATAAAAAATCAGAAATGGAGGTCTGATTGAAGAGTCACATTCGGGATTTCGATGAGTTTCCATTTGACAGAACTCATACGTGGAGAGCTGGTTGAGACTGAAGCGAAAGGGCGGCACAAACATGCTTCCCTTCGATGAATCGCACGCGAAAAGAAAATTTTTTCGCGACAACCTGAATATCCTGAGGTACACTGACGTAGGATTGCCCCCCGAACTCATTTCCGTCTGATGTCGCGCTCGGACGGAATTCATCGCGAAGTGTCAGTGACGCCACCCCGATTGTGTGGCCTGCATTCGCCTCAGGACGGTCCGCAGGATCCCCCTTTATGACTCTCCTCCCTCCTGATCGTCCGTCGTCAGAGGACCGCCTGCTCACCGACTCCCATTTTTCGCTGGAGTCGACCCAGATTCTGGAAACGAATTCCGGCGGCCAGACTCCTTCCTCGTCGAATCCGCGGACTCAGGTTGCTTTGGAGATCTGGGTCGGGAAGACGATCGGGAAATACCACATCGTCGAGATCCTCGGTCAGGGAGGGATGGGGATTGTGCTGAAAGGGCACGACCCGTTAATCGACCGGTACGTCGCGATCAAACTCCTGCCGGCTGAGTTTTCGACCGACGGAGTCGCTCTCAACCGCTTTCTGAGCGAGGCCCGGGCCGCCGGGAAGCTGACTCATCCCAACGTGGTGCAGATTTTCGACGTCGGGGAAATCAACGCGGAATACTATCTGGTCATGGAATTCGTTCCCGGCGGAAGTGTCGCGGAACAGCTGCAAAAGCGTGGACCCGCTTCGGTCTTTGAAGCGACCCGCATGATCAGCGATGCCTGCCGGGGACTGGGAGCTGCTCACGCTGCCGGACTGGTGCATCGGGATATTAAACCTGCCAACCTGCTGCGAAGCTCCGACGGTTCGGTCAAGGTGACGGACTTCGGAATCGTCAAGGAGACGAACTCGACCACCCTGCAGGTGACACGCGCTGGAGTGGTCGTCGGAACTCCGTACTTCATGAGCCCGGAACAGTGCGAAGGGCGTGCGGTCGATGCCCGCAGCGATCTCTACTCACTGGGGGCCTCCTACTACAGCATCCTGACCGGAGAGAATCCCTATTCCGATTCCGGTTCGATGATGCAGGTGATGTTCGCCCACTGTAACCGTGAACCACCCGATCCCCGGGCCATCAACAGTTCTGTTCCTCCCGCCTGCGCGGAGATCATTGCCCGGGCCATGGCGAAGTCCCCGGCCAACCGTTATCAATCCGCAGCGGAAATGCAGGCGGACCTTCAGACGCTCCTGGGGACCTTGTCCGGAGTGACGAATCATTCTCTCTGGGACACTCAATCAACCAAGAACCTTCGAACGCTGCAGACCCAGTCTTCAACGTCGATTCCCAACCGCAGATCATTCCTGATCGCTGCGGGACTGGGCGGGGCAGCTGTTCTCGGCGGAGCAGGGGCCTGGTGGCTGGGGTCGAAGCGGAATGACAAACCGTCCGCAACTCCTCTCGTCCCTGTCGCCGACAAGTCCAACCCGATTCCGGTGGGAATCCTGCACTCGCTGAGCGGGACCATGGCGAACAGCGAAACCGCCGTCGTTGACGCCACGCTCTTCGCGTTGGAGGAGATTGAAAAAGCTGGCGGTTTGCTCGGTCGCAGCATCAAACCGATCGTCATCGACTGCCGTTCTGATCCCAATCGATTCGCGACGGAAGCTGAGAAGCTGATCACCGAAAAACAGGTCTGTACGATCTTCGGCGGTTGGACGTCGTCCAGCCGCAAGATGATGAAGCCGGTCTTCGAAAAGTACGATCACCTGCTGGTATACCCGCTGCAATATGAGGGGCTGGAAACGTCCCCCAATATCGTTTACATGGGGAGTGCCCCGAATCAGCAGATCCTGCCCGCTGTGGACTGGGCGAGAAAGACGCTGGGGAAACAGCGGTTCTTTCTGATCGGCTCCGACTATGTCTTTCCTCGCGCAGCCCACGCGATCATTCGCGATGAACTGGCGCAGGGGGGCGGTGAAGTCGTGGGCGAGACGTTCCTCAAGCTGGGAACGCCCGACGTGCAGGACGCTATTGATGCCATCAAAGCGTCGCAGCCAGACATGATTCTGAACTGCATCAACGGCGATACGAATGTGGCTTTCTTTACGGATCTGCGCACCGCAGGAATCACCCCTGAAGTGATCCCGACCATGTCCTTCAGTGTCGGCGAACAGGAACTGCGGGGGTTCGACCTGTCGTCCATGCAAGGGGATTACGCGGCCTGGACCTACTTTCAATCACTCAAGACGCCGGAGAATCGGCAGTTCTCCGAGCTGTTTCTCGAACGTTATCCGCAGCGTGTCCTGAGCGATCCCATGGAATCCGCGTACACCGGAGTGAAACTCTGGGCCCAGGCGGTTGCTGAAGCTGAAGACCTGAAACCGAAGACCATCCGTCGGGCCATGCTCAGTCAGCGTATGCTCGCTCCCAGCGGGGAGGTCCGGATTGAATCAGAGACCCAGCACTGCTTCAAGACTCCGCGTATCGGTCAGGTGAGTGAAGATGGCCAGTTCCAGATCGTCTGGGAGGCTCCTGAGCCGATCGCGCCGCAGCCGTTTCCCAAGACACGAACCGCCGAAGAATGGAAGGCGTTTCTGCACGATCTCTACAGCGGGTGGGGCGACCGCTGGACCGCGCAGCTGATGTGATGGAGTGGACAGGGAAGAGCTTCCTGACCTCTGCCCCCCGACCTCTGACCTCTTTTCCTCACGATCCCACTGGCTGCAGGGGCGCTTTGCTCAGTACAAACGTTTCCGAGCGGTCCTTATCGGGGAACGTGACGGTCACTGTCCTCCGGGCACCAAACCCGCCGACGGCCGTGACCGTTCCGATCCCATAACGGGGATGACGGACCATCTGCCCGACACCAAAGCCGGTCGGGACCCGAACGGCTGTGGACTCGCCCCGCAGCAGGTCCGCCCCCGTCATCAGCATCGGTCTTCGTGGCGGGGAAGCGGGAGCGGTGGGTTCTACGCTGGCTGGCGGTTCTGTTGTCTGGACGCGATCCCGGGCTTCGATATCAATCGATTCCTCTTCTGGAGAGTCGTCTCTCCAGGCATCGGAACCGGCCATCGCCATCACTGCGGCCCATGCCGTCTGCGGATCTCCACCCGATCCACATTCGACCCGTTCACTGATCAACTCGGAAATGAACGGGCTGGCGATTGTCGGCATCATTTTGCCATGCAATGCTCGAACACGGGTCTCCGTCATGAAGAGTCGCTGCTTGGCCCGGGTCATGCCCACGAACAACAAACGCCGTTCTTCCTCGATTTCCCTGCGGTCATTTTCCCGCTTGGAGCGTTCATGCGGGATGAGTCCGTCTTCCACTCCGACGATGAAGACCGCTGGAAACTCAAGACCTTTGGCAGCATGCAGCGTCATCAGCGTGACGCGGCCGGAATCGTTTTCGATTTTGTCCGTGTCGCTGACCAGAGCCGTCTGCTCCAGAAACCCTTGCAGACTGCGTTCATCTCCGGCGAGCTGATCGTACTGCCGGGCTGCATTCACCAGTTCTTCAACGTTGGCCAGATGCTCGTACGCTTCTTCCGACTCGATTCCTTCCCAGGGGGCAGCGTAACGGGTCTTATCGATCACACGCTGCAGCAGGTCAGCAACCGAACCGGCACTGGCCAGGGAAAACTCGTTCATCATTCTCGCGAATGACTTGAACATCAGGACCGCTTTTTTAGAGAGCTTGGGAACCTTGTCCGCCTGTGCAGCTGCCTCCAGCGGCGTCTTGCGATGCTGGGATGCCCACGCCAGCAACCGATCCTGCGACGTCTTGCCCAGTCCTCGCAGCGGTTTGTTCACGATTCTTGAAAACGCGGTTTGCTCATCGGGATTCTCGATCAATCGCAGGTAAGCGAGCAGGTCCCGAATCTCCGCACGATCAAAGAAGGCGACGCCCGCTGCCACCTGATAGGGGATTCGCCGACGGGTCAGTGCATGTTCGATCTGCCGGGAGAGTGAGTTCACCCGGTAGAAGACGGCAATTTCACTCCAGTTCAGATGATCCGTCTCGAACAGATGCTGAATCTGCTCTGCGATGCCATCGGCTTCTGTATTCGAGTCGTCATAGACGAGCAGTTGAACCGGCGCTCCGGGAGGATGGTCCGTGATCAGCTCTTTGTGTTTCCGCTGCGTGTTGTTAACGATCAGAGCATCGGCCGATTTAAGAATCGACTGCGTGCTGCGAAAGTTCTGTTCGAGCCGCACGACATGGGCGTCGGGGAAGTCCCGTTCGAAGTGCAGGATGTTGGCAATCCGGGCTCCTCGCCAGCCGTAAATGGACTGGTCCGGATCTCCGGTCACGCAGAGATGCCGCGTCCGCTGGGAGAGGGCGGAAACGATCTGATACTGCGAACTGTTGGTGTCCTGATACTCGTCGACCAGGATATAGCGATAGCGTTCATCCAGTTGTTTACGCAGTTCGGGATTCTCCGCCAGGAGCAGGGCGGTATGCATCAACAGGTCATCAAAGTCGACAGCATTCGATTCCAGCAACCAGCTCTGGTATGCCGGATAGACCTTGTTCACGGCAGCCTGCCAGTGGTCTCCGACGGTTGCTTCGTAACGAGAGCGGAACATCTCGGGGGTAATCAGGTCATTCTTGGCAGAGCTGATTCGCCAGAGAACTTTGTCCGGCGAGAAGTGGACGGTGTCGAAGTCCAGGTCCTGCAGCACGCGGCGGATCGCCTGCTTCTGATCGGTGGTGTCGAGAATGGAGAAGTTGGATTTGAGGCCCACCATCTCGCCGTATTGCCGCAGCAGACGTGCACAGAAGCGATGAAACGTGCTGATCCAGACCCGATTTCCCGGGACGAGCGATTCGACCCGTTCGGCCATCTCTCGGGCAGCTTTGTTGGTGAACGTAATCGCCAGAATGTTGCGGGGATGAACTCCGTGCTCCAGCAGGTTGGCGATACGGCGGGTCACCACGCGGGTCTTGCCCGATCCGGGGCCAGCGAGGATCAACAACGGGCCATCCAGTCGCTGGACCGCTTCCGCCTGAGGAGGGGTCAGATCATCCGTGAGAGTCGACATGTGGGAGGGGGCAGGGGACAGAGGTCAGGGAAATGTCTGACAGGCCGGTATGCGGACTGTCTAAATGAAACGGGGCGTTGTCACCGGTCCGCACAGCGGATCCTACGATCCTTTGGATGCTTTTTTCTTTTCGTATTCGGTGATCCAGCTTTCCGGATCTTCTTCAAATGCGGCTTTGCAGCCGGTGCAGCAGACCCAGTAGGACTTTCCTTGGTGGGTCAGCTGGATGGTGCCGAGCCCACCGGAGATCACGCATTCTTTCTCTCCGTAACCGGCATCACTTTTGGCAAAGGATGTTCCTTGCCGCTGAGTGGCGACCGTGTCAAAGCGGAGATACGTCGATCCCCGCTTTTTCGCCATCTCCTGCAGGTACCGGTTGTTTTCCTGCTGATTGAAAATGATCTGCCACTGGTCGCGGACTTCAGCGGGTTCCACCTGCGTGAGTTCGAGCTTGTATTTAACATGCATTTTCTGATCTTCCCCCTGAAACTCCTCCACCGGCCCGGAGAAGTTTCCTTCCAGAATCCGCGTCTTCCCCTCGGGGTCGATCGCCTGCATCTGGAACAGACCTCGATCAGTCAGGTAGGTCAACCGGGCTTCCCGGACATAGGGACTCGCACTCGACGTCATCACCAAAGCAGGTTGATCTCGGTTCGTCTGGAAGTCCCAGACCCAGACCGGTTCGTCAATTGCTTTGAACTGGCCCACTTCACGCTGCGTTGTCCCGTGCCATGTTCCCAGCATGACCTGCAGCGGCATCATGGCTGCAAGCAGGTCCCGGCGATGCTGTTCGCTGCTGGCGTGATGACTGGGTTTCCCCGTCCCGCCAGAACCTCCCTCTTTCGCTCCCCCCAGTGAGATCATCGGGATCGAGGGTGAAGGAGACGCGGCAGGGGCTGCGGGTGAGGAACTCGTGGCAGACGGGGCTGCCGCTGGGGGCGCTTCGGGAGCAGGCGGTGATTCTTTCCCACACCCGCCCACGAATAAGCCGACCATGGCAATACCGACCGGCGCGCGGAGACTTGACCACAATGACATTGTACGAGCCTTTCGGGAGTCCATCAAAATTCCGCCGGCGGGATTGTGAACAACGCATTCTATCAAACAGGATCTCTCGCCCCAAGAATGCCGCACTCGGAGAGTGCGACGGACATTGCTTGCACTCATTTTGGCATTCTCCGCCAACGCTCTTCCCGGTACATTTCCCGCTTCGTTCACGGGTTTCAGGAGGAAAACCATGAAAAATCCCGCATCTTCCACAGCTGGCCTCGCTGAGTGCGTGAAGAGACTGCACGCAGGGCCATGGACTTTCGTGCAGCTGCGAGGAGAAACCGTGAACGGAGTCCCCCCGGACGGCGATGACATCGACCTGCTTGGAACGCGGGAGTCGGTGCACACACTCCTTCAGCAGGCGTTCAACTGGGTTCGTGAAGGGCTGTGCCATGCGCGGGTCCGCAGCCAGACACCAGACAAAGTCGAATTTACCCTCTTTTCACGGGACGGATCCGAGTGCATCCGATTCGATCTCTGGATTCATCTCCGGCAACTCGATCGCGGACAGCAGCAAATGCAGTTTGAAGACTGCCGGGCCGCTTTCGTCGAATCGTCTTCAGCCATCAAGCGTCTGCAGGTGATGCCCGAAGCGTGTTTGTACGTCCAGCACCTGTTGACCAAGTCCAAGAACCTCAAAGCCTCCAAGGTTCAGCAACGACTCGACAAATACGTTTCCGACTGCCGCGCGGCGGGAGAAGGGGATCTGGCTGCGAAGCTGCTGGAGATTCGACAGAAAGCCCGGATCTCGGAGGAAACAGAACGTCAGACATTGCAGCTGCTTCAAGGGTACCTGCGAAAAGACGGATTGACCGCTCAAGCGGGCAACCGATCGCAAAGAACTTCCTCGTGGCTGGTGGGTCCCCGAAAACCGCGTCATATCAGCATCATCGGGTGTGACGGGGCCGGGAAGACGACATTGGCAGAACACGTGGCCAAACAGCGTTCGCAGACAAGGACCTACACCGGCAAACACCTGTACCGCAAAGCGATGTCTTACAAGGCGGCAGTGATCTTCGTTCGACCGCTGTTACGGCAGTCACGCGAGCTCTTCGATGAAACTCTGGCCCCGTGGGTTTACCTGCGAGCAGCCGCTGCCCTGCGGCTGCGGACGATGTTCCCCACCAAGCGAACCACCTTGATTGACCGTTCGCTTCTGGATTTTCTGTTCATCAATCGCAAGACCGACCAACCGGAGTTTTGCCGGACATCGTGGCTCGCGGGATGGTTCGGACAGCGGATCCCGACGATCCACTGCATCGTGCAATATGCCAATGTTCTGAAGCGAAAACAGGAAGTCTCAGCTGCCGGCCATGCCTGTTACGATGAAAGCATGTTCCAGCAGTTCACCAGCCGGATCCCGACCGACTATGTCGCATTCAATAACGACGGCTCGCTCGCGGACTCCGCATCAGCTTTAAACAACATTCTTGATGTGATGCAGGAGAAGCCCGTCAAGTCTGTCCGGTCAACACGTGCAAAAGCCGCGTAAAGATTTTGAAACCGCGAATCGCGCGAATCTGGCGAATATTGGGCCGGATGTCCTGACTGAATCGCGTCTCATTCGGGAGTCACAGGTCGCTCAGGACTCAACGAGAGATGATCAATTCATTCGTATTATTCGCTTCATTCGCGGTTCTATTTCTCCGTGCCTCGGTGTCTCCGTGGTGAATTTTCAGCATTCCTCACAGATGTTCAAACACACGTCTCAACTGACGGCAGAGTTCCTCGTTTCCATCGAGCCGCGTCAGTTTTTGCCGCGTGAACTGCACTTGAGCCTGCCGGGCTTCGAGATCGACGTGTGTCTTCAGTAGCTGCACCAGGCGGGGAATGTCAGCGAGCATCAGCTGGCCCCCGCGTCGCTTCTTGATGCAGTCATCAATGAGTCTCAGATAGTCGAAAGCCCGTTGCTGAGCGGAATTCACCCAGGGGACAGGCCCGAATTCGAAGTCGATGAAGGCAATGCCAGGACCGCCTGGCTGTGCGAGCATGTTGCCGAGATTCAGGTCGAGATGCGTCACGCCCGCGTCGTGCATCCGTCGGATCGCCGGCAGCACTTTCTCCATCATCGGCCAGAATTCCTGCCGGTTGCGGATCAAGCGTTGAGAGACGCGGTCCCATTCAATCCAGCTGCAGGCGATGGCATCATGCGTTCGCCACAGGGGCCTCGGAGAGAGACCGAGCGGAAAGAGTAACTCGTAAGCCTGCCATTCCCGTTCGAGCCGTGCAGGAGCGTCTAACGGCACGCCCGGATCGAGTGGGCCGATCGGATCGATCTGGGATTTGAAGGGGCTGTTGATCCGGACGACGGCGAATCGCTTGCCTGCGTTCAGGGCATAATAGATCTCGTCATAGCCCCCTTTGGCAGCGGCGTTGACGAGTTTGACAGGGTGTCCGCAGGCGGATGCGAACTCCTGCTCGACTTCCCGTCGGCGGGGGGCCTGCCGCATCAGCTCCAGACGTCGTCGCAGCCAACGCAGAGGAGAACGCATCGTATCCTGATTTTCCTGATCAAAATCGAAGAGGGCAGATGCTCAGGCGAAGACACTCACACAATGAGTGTCGATCTCTCCTGATCTCTGCCCCCTGATCTCTGCCCCCTGACTCCTGTCCCCTCAATCACGCGTGACAGACAGCAACCACTTCCTGATAGCCGATCCCCGGGACGCGAATCTCTTCCGGGTAATCGTCTTTCATCTTGCCGTGGTCACGCATGTAGTTGTTGAGCTGATACTTGGCGTCGTATCTGTCCGCAGCGAACATTTCGACGTGGGAGAAATACTTTTCGCAGTGAGCGAAGAAGTCCATGCCGATGACGCGCGAGCGGCCGCCGCGCATTTCGCCATACTCCAGTGTCTTGTCCAGCGTGTGAATTTCTGCAATCAGAGCAATTCCGCCCGGTTTGAGAACCCGTCGCATTTCACTCAGGCAGGCATCCAGATCCGGCGGGATGGTGAGCACGCGGGCAATGTAGATGCAGTCATAGCTGGCGTCCGCGAACGTCATCTTCTGGATGTCTTCCTTGAAGTCGACGCCCGGCATGAAGAGGTCGCAGGTGTGATAGGTGCCGAAGAGCCCGCGGAACTTCTGCTGCAGGCAGATTTCCGGAGCGATGTGCAGCATGCTGCCGGTTTCGGACGGCTCGAGATAAAGCTCGTCCAGAACCAGTGAAGTCATACGATGCCGCTCCAGCGTGCCGCAACCCAGGCACTTGGAGTTCAGCCGCATCATGTTTTCGAAGCGGGTGACCGGCTTATCTTTGAACGGTCCGACGAATCCACAGCTGGGGCATTCGAAGACGGCTTTGTTCGGAAAGAACGTCCGGTAAAACGTAGGGCGGACTGCCTGCTTGAGGCGCTCCGACCAGACCTGTTTTCCGCGTTGATCCGAGCCGGAAACCCATCCGGTCTTGTTCAGTCTGGCCTTTTGTGGATTGAGCAAACTCATGCCGGGCTCCCTGGCTGAAGCAGTGATGCCGCGCCCGATCGAGCACGGTCTGCGAAATTCGTCCGTGAAAGGCGCGGATTATTATCTCGAAGTTCCTGGCAGGTAAAGACCACTTTCATCCCCAGCCACAAGCTCTCCGGCATTGCATCATGTTGAGAGTTGAACCGGGGATGGGACGTTCACGAACCCATTGCTACTTCAGCAACCCGCGACTTGCCCCGCGCATTCGCATGCGGAAGCCGAATAACGTGTCATCTCCAGAGACTTTCACTCGCGGAACCTGCATCGGCTCGGCGTATGGATGAGGGGCGATTGCCAGCTCGGTTGTGACCGCGCCGACATACCCGCATTCCCGCAGCAGGGAAGGGTGATCTGCATTCCAGTTTCCGAACGGATACGCAAATGTGGCCGGTCGAATCCCGTAAACCGCCTCGAGATCGGCATTCCCTGCACGAATCTCGGCTCCCGCAGCCGATTTCTCCAGTGCCGTCAGGTTGGCGTGTGTGCGGGTATGCCCGCCAATCTCCCAGCGGCCCGACTCGACCAGCGTTTTGACTTCATCATCGCTCAGCTTTGGCTCCGCTGCGAGCTCATCATCAGCGTGATGGGCCTTCTTTTTACTGGACCAGCCTCCACTGCGATCGGTCACAAGATACAGCGTGGCACATCCGCCGTAGCGTGCCAGCAGCGGATCTGCAGCGGTCAGGTTATCGGTATAGCCGTCGTCGAATGTCAGGCAGACCGTTCGTTCCGGCAACGGTTCTCCGGTGAAGAGTCGACTGGCGAACACGAAGTGAAAGTTGTGATCTCGCAGCCATTTCAATTGCTCTTCAAAGCGTTCCGGTCGAACCCGCAGCTTGTTGAACCGGGCCCCGGGGCGATGCGGTGAGACCATGTGGTACATCAGCACGCGAGGGCGTTTCCAGTCGACGGCAGGACGCCACCAGGCATACTTGAAACTGAACCATCCGCCGGTTCCCACGGCAGCCAGCAGCAGTGCGGAGGGCACAAGCATGATGTTTCCCTGTCTCCTGAATGAAACGCGGGCGGAGTATATCAATCGGCAGTCGAGCGACAACGGCAACTGTCCGCCGGGACTCCTTCGCGGCCGACGTCTGCGGAAACTTTCAATATTGACACTCTTAAAAGATGTGAGGTACATACCTGCGCGCAATCCACATTCGTCCGGGCATCAGCCTTTCGTTGGTCGCTCGCTATTCATCATTTCATCGACTCTCACTCCTGAAGATCGGCGGCCGTATGTCCAATAAACCAGAAGGAGCCTGGCTGATTCCGGTCTCCGGAGAGAACTCGTTCGAATGTGCCCAGAAGCGGTTCTCGACAACGCGGGCTGCGGAAGAATATCCCTCGGGATACCGTGACGACCTGAAAGGAACCACGGAAAAAGCTGCTGTTTTACGCATGATTTCTTATCTGCCGCATGGCGGGAAGATTCTGGATTGCCCATCAGGAACCGGGCGTGTCATGCACCTGCTGCTCGAACGCGGTTTCCATGTCACCGCTTCCGACTGTTCGGAGCACATGGTCAATCAGTGCCGTGAGAACATGCTGGCGATGAACCCTGCCTGGGAGAGTCAGTCCGAGTACAGCGTGCAGGATGCCGGAGCCACGACTTTCGCTGACAAGAGTTTTGACGGCGTGATCTGCAATCGCCTGTTTCATCATTACACCGAGTCTGAATCCCGGATCCGGGTGCTCAAGGAACTGGCCCGCATCAGCCGTGGCCCGGTGATTGCCTCCTTCTCGAACTCCTTCTCCGCAACAGTCTGGTTCAAGCGTTTGAAGAAGCGACTGGCAGGGAAAAAGCCGGGCGAAAAACCGATTTCGACCCGACAGATGGCCTCCGAGTTTGAAGCTGCTGGCCTCAAAGTGACTGCTGCTGTACCGGTGATGTGGGGACTCTCCCGCATGTGGTACATGGCTGGCGTCCCGGTCGCTGCCCAGCAGCGCCGCGCTGCCTGATCGGCAAAGGACAAAACTGCCTGATCCCCGGAGAATCGTTGACATGAAGTTCTGGCCGGATGATTACGTGACGCTCGATTCCGGGAATCTGAGCGTCCATCCGGACGATCTTCCCTGGTGTCGTGAGCAGAACTGGACGACCGCTGCTGCATTGCTGCAGGCGACGTTCTCCGGTGAATTGCTGCGACGTCGCGACGATGCCGATGGCTGGGACAACGTCCGCTGGTCCTTTTCGACCGGAACACAGACCGCGACCTGCTTTGTGAAACGTCATCGCATAGTGGGCGAATCGTTGTCACCTTCGCTGCAGGAAGCTCGTGCCGTCGGCTGGTGCGAACGGGCGGGGGCTCCGTGCATGCGGATTGTGGCCGTCGGTGAGATCCCCGGAGGTCTGCGGGATGAAGCAGGACGGGTCTTCACCTCCTTCTTCATCAGTGCCGCTGTGGGGACTGGAGTCACCGCGTACCAGCGGCTGGGATCGATGATTCAGTCCGAGGCCTCCCCGGACGAAATCCGCCAGTTGATCAGTGCCATTGCCCTGACGGCGGGCCGCTTCCATGCTGCCGACCTGTATCATGGAGACTGTCACTTTCCGCATTTCCTGGTGGATGAATCGGGGCCGGAACTGGCTGCGCGAGTCATCGACCTGCAGGGGATGCGGCAGGCGACCGGGCTGGAAGCGTATTACCTTTGGCTCAAAGACATGGGCCAGCTGCGACATTCGCTGATTCGTCTGGGGCTTTACCGTCGCTATGCGAATCACTGGTATTCCGCGTATCGCGAGGCAGCAGACAGCCCGCAGATTCACAAGTGGCTCGATCAGGGAGGCCGCCGGCGCATCTCGTTGCGAGGGGACCTGCGTCTCTTCAGGCGGATCGTCGCCAGCGCTGCCAAACTCGACTTCGCCCGCGCTCGGATGCTCATCAACGACCGCATGCGGGCCGCGTAACGGTCTATTGAAAATGACACCAACGGCGGTTTAGCTGCACACTTCAAGTGTGCAGCTAAACGTGATTTGACAGAATTCCTCGGGATTTCAACTGTAAATACACGTCCCCGACTGATCTGTTGAGTTCGTGCTTCTCGGGGTCTTCAACGGGCTGTGAACGGTTCTGGGGCACCCGGTGAATGAAAGAAGCCCCCAGTGAGATTACCGGGGGCCTTTGTGCAAATTGAAACTCAGCTGCTCTGAAGACTGATTCTTCAGGCATCCGCCAGCAGCTTGCCCGACTTGATCAGGGAATCGACGATCTCACGGCCGCTGCCCGCTGAGCGGGTCTGCTGCCATTCGACGAAGCTCTTCCACTGCTTGCGAGCCGCCCGAACATACGGGACGGTCGAAGTGAAGTGGGCCAGCGAAGTGTGGTTTCGCAGAATCTTCTGCACGCGGCGGTAGTTGTCCGGCATCCGGGTATCGCCGACGGGGGGGAGCGGACTTGCGGGACGCTGGAAAATCGTGTGCAGGTGATTGGCTCCTGTCACCAATGACGACTTGTGAATCGACAAGCCGGCCCGTCGACCGACACCTTCCAGTGTCAGCGGATTGAAGTTGTACAGGTGTCCGATGTGGAACCGGTTGCGGGGAGCGTGGTAGGTCGCTTCCACATTCGGAACTTCAACGACCAGGAACCCGTTTGGCTTGATCCACTTACTCAGGCGGTTCAGCGTGAAGACCGGATCTTCCACATGCTCCAGCACGTGGTTGAGAGTGACGACGTCAAAGGTGTTCTCCGGGAAGTCGGCATCCTGCAGAAACGCGTTCTGAACGGACACTTTCAATTCCGAACAGGCATACCCGGCGAAGCCTTTATTCGGCTCGATCCCCTGCGCAGAAACGCCGTGATGATTGAGTGCGTAGACGAAAAAGCCTCCGCCGCAGCCGACATCCAGCAGCTTCTGTCCCGGCTTGAGAATCGATTCGATCCCCTTCACGCGGTTGAGTGCCCGCAGGGTCTCGCGATACGCATGCTTGGGCTTGGGGGTGTACGCTGCCTTGTAGGCCAGACGGTATTCATCCGCGTAGAACGTGCGTGTTTCTTCGGGGGTCGGACGAGGATCTGTCCAGACGAGACCGCAGCCGCGACACAGAACCGTTCGCAGGGGAGCTCCGCTGCGATCGATGCTGCCGACCTGTTCCACATCTGTTCCCAGACACTGATTGCAGGGGATGCTGCAATGTTCGGCCGCGGATTTCCGGGATGCTGGGTGAGTGGACGTGATCATGTGTCGCTTTCGCTGGGAAGAAATGTGATCGGAAAATCAGCGGAGCGGAGAGACACAGCCGTCTCTCCGCGCTTGTCGGCAGGAATCTCACGCAGCCTTGCGGGCGGCAGTCTGCGAATAGAACTTGGCCACCAGATCCGGGCTGGCGTCTGCTGGATCGGCGTAATACAGATTCAGCAGGCTGTTGCGGGTTCCGCAGCCTGCTCGCAGTTCCGTACGGCCGTGCCAGCTGCGCTTGGTGATCGTGTTCAGCACCACAAAGGCGTAGGCGGAGTTGGGGGAGAACGACATCTGCTTTGCGACAGCGAATCCCTTGAATTCACCGAACAGGTGAATCGGATTCGGACTCAGGCGGTAGAACGTGGTTCCCAGATCGCTTTGCGATTCATCGCGTGCCAGCGACATCTGCATCGTCACCACTTTCCGGCGCGTATCCGGATGCGGCTTGATGGAATAGCCGGTTGTCTCGCGGTACAGCTCGGGCAGCGGGTAGCCCGGGGCATCTTCCACCTCAGAGTGGGGAATTCCAAAGCGGAACGCGATGCCGTTCTGCAGCTTGCGGAACACTTTCCGTTTGACGGAAGGATCGCCCAGGGCGTCGCGGACGCCAAACCACAGGTCGGCCTGCTCGCTGGTGAGCGCTTCCAGATTCTTGGTTTCCAGCCCCATCCGGTGACGGGTGGAGGCGTCCATCTGATCGTATTTGGTGAGTGGCTTGTAGTGGGACGTCTCGGGCAGCGAGTCGATCACCTGGGCATAAATGTCTGCGGGGAGCAGGTTTTTGGCGAAGAAATGGGGGAACGGCTTGTCGGAAACTTCTGCCTGATCAAGACTTTTCAGAATGTGTGCAACACAGGCCTGGCGAATCCGTTCGCGTGACGACATCGTGAGCTCCGATAGGTCGGACGACCATACTGAGATTGGGAAGCGAAAATCAGCGTGGCGTTCTATCGGAGGAGTCGAAAAAGGGTCAAGAGCGAATTTCCGTGGAATGAACACGAGGGGTGCGGAAGAGTCTCACGGTTTCATGTCGATATCGAAGGTCATCGCCCCTTTTTCCACCTGAAGCTTCAGGCCGCTTGTTTTGGCACTGCGGTACTTCTTGGGAATATCCGCCGGATCAGCCGGCTTCACCTTCGGAGCATTCACGTCCATGGATGTTGGAGGGGGCAGCGGTCGGACGCTCACCAGCGCCTCGCCGACGACGACTCCATTGACCGAGTAATTCCCCTGTGCGTCCAGGTTGCCGGGGACTTCCGTATTGATTTCGGAGTTTGTGAAGACCACCTGGCCTTCGGTCACCGGCTTTCCTTCGAAAGTGACTTTCCCTGAAATGCCACCGACCGTCGCTTTCTCTTCCCTGCTGGCAGCTGCTCCACACCCGGAAGCCAGCAGCAGCGTTAATCCCAGCAATGCGGCTGAGGACTTGCGGTGGAAACAGGAGTTGAAGCTGTTCAGGAGCGTCGAGGGCATGACGTCAAGCCTTGAATTCAAGAAACAATCGGCAGGTGAGCAGATTGAGAGAAAAGGATTTCTGCTCGAGTAAAACGCGTTCGCCGCATATGGAGATACGCGGCGAACGTCTTCAGAATTGCAGACTGAGTTGGTCTGTTTTCCCTAGAATTCACCGATAACAAGTCCATCTGCCTTCGCGCAAAGGGGGATGAACGTGTTCAGGAAATCGATGTTGTCGGAGACAAACCTGCAATGACCGTCCGCCAGCAGGACAAACGACCCGCCGGTATGGATTGATTGCACACCATGATTCAGTCCGCCATCGTCCAGCACGCCGTTGGCTTCTGAGTAAATGTTTCCGTAGCGGCCGCCGGTCAGATCCTTGGTTCCGGGCGCAAATCGGATGGTCGTCACGCCCCAGGCGCGGTTATCGCCATTCCAGCGGGTATCTCCAGTACCAGGTTCCCCGGTCCCAGCCGTCCCCATCCAGCTGCTGTGAATCGTTCCAGAACGGGAGTCGTATTTCGTCCCGTTCTGCTTCATGTAATCGGATTGCTCACCCACGATGATCGTGTTCGACGTTCCATCGACGATATCACGCATGCTGACTTTGCCATTGGGGACCAGAATTCCGCTGCGCGATGCAATCCCGCTCGCTCCCGTCGCGGACTGGGCGGCCCAGTCGAAGGTCGCGGGTCCGGTTGCGACTCCCGAAATCCCGGCGTAGCTGGCGACGAAGAAGTTTTTCGTCACTCCTCCCACAGTCATCGAGATCGAAGAGGGCAGCGGACTGGAGGGGCAGACTCCGACAGGCGGTATCGCTCCGCCTAGCTGATTGAAGTTTCCACCAGCAGCGGGAAACCCGGGAGCCACATTCAGGTCGAGCTGATTGTACAGGGGAGCCTGTTCGATGTACGGCAGAATGGAAATCCAGAAAGACATTCCCCAATCCGGAGATGCCCCCCGGAAGCAAAATCGGGTTCCTGGCGGAAAGGTGTTGTGCACGTCGTGGTAGTTGTGCAGCGCCAGTCCCAACTGCTTGAGGTTGTTATTGCACTGGCTGCGGCGGGCAGCTTCGCGAGCCTGTTGGACGGCAGGCAACAACAGGGCAATCAGCACTGCGATGATCGCGATCACAACCAAGAGCTCGATCAACGTGAATCCAGAACCGCACGTGCGACTCGATCGCAGACGATGCGTGGAAGGAGAATGCATGGCGTCTGGGGAACCGGTTCGACACGTCCCGGCGAAGTGGATATCCATGAGAAATCCCAAGTTAGAGAGGCTGGAACCACAGTTTTTGAATAACTCTGACAGCCGAATCGACAGATTGTCAGATAAAACGCATCACGTCCATCCTATGTGTTGGGATATGAGATGTCAATTTCCGGTCAACAGAGTCAGCAAAAAACCGGACTGAGCGATCCATTTCCCAAAGACGTGCAGCAGGCTCTGCAACGAAGAACGCGGAGGGAGATCACGCATCGGCGTTTTGTCTCTGGAATCAATAGAGACTCCTGGGAAACCCAACCGACGCGCGGTGATCCCAATTCCGTCAGGACCCAGCCAGCCTGAGGCCGATCGGCAGGGATTCTCCAAAGATCAGTGCGGAGGTCTTTCCTTCGGTCTCACCGCCGTCGCGGACCAGTCGGATGAATTCTTCCGGCGCCTCACGGGAGATCAGCCAGTTCGTGGCCTTGTCCCGTTGTGTCTCGGACAGGTCGCGGTAGCGGTCACCTGTTTGTCGAGCCAGCTGCATGACAGCAAGAAGGCGTTCAGAAGACAGTTCACGGGTGGCGATCAACTGGTTCAGCCAGCGTTCAGCTGTTTCAATGCCGATCACAGTATCGAGCGGACCATAGAACGGAACCCTGGCGCCGAGCCGACCGATGGACCACAGCAGGGCGGGTGCCAGCTGGGAACGTTCGGGCGAGCCAAGGAATTCAAAGGCAATTTCGCCCAGCTCCATCTTCATGGCAGTTGGCAGGCGTTCGAGCGAACCAAGCATACGCCACGCTTCCGCCTGTTCCTGCGGGTGTCCGCCTCGCTTCACGAACTGAGTCTTCTTTTCTTTCTTCAATTCTTCCCGCAGGCGAGTGAGCAGGGGATTCGCCAGTGCCTGCTGCTGTCCGGAGAGAAGTCCTCCGCAGATTCGCCGCCAGAGAATCCACCATTCGGTTAAGGTGGAGGGGCCCGGATGGTGCATCTGGCTGCGCAAACGTTTCCAGGATTCGGCAACCCGCCAGTCATCCAGAGCGAGCCCGTAACCGGGTCTCAATGCAAAGCCCACCAGATTCAGCCAGCGGGTTTCATGCTCGGCACTGAAGCGACGTCCCGCTTCCAGTTCGAGCAGCTGTTCCCACATCTGTCTCAGCAGAGCAGGGGGCCAGTCTTCCCGCGAGAGCTCCAGCAGACGCGAAATCCTTTTGGGCAGGCCGGCCGGTTTCTCAGTCGGTTTGGGACCGAAGCAGTTTTCCAAAGCAGACTGCACCAGCTGAATCGATTCCTGGTCGAGAACGCCAGCGGTTTCTCCTTCACCCGCATGGGCAGTCATATCCGTCTGCGTCGCCGACCGGACGTCGAACTGCAGTTGCCATGTCCGGTTGCCATCGACCTCGCTGCACCAGACCTGCAGCGTCCCGATTTCCGTCAGACGTGCGTGCAACTGCACTCCGATGTGGGCCGTCTGCTTCTCCTTGCGGGATCGCAACACCGTGCGGATGGGTGGAAGCGGCGTCAACTGTTCGCGTTCAATCGGAGAGATCGAGCCGGGCCGATCGGTCAGGCGCAAACTCGAATGAAACAGCGGGAACTCGACCGGAGTGGAAATTGTCAGCTGAAACGTGTGTTCGGTGAGATGAATCTCCGTACCGGGTTCGGCTCCAGCCGGCATCAGGCACAACGCCTGAATTGCAGATTCGCCCGACTCATCGAGGTGATCAGTCCCGACCCCCATGTAATAGGTGCGGGGCAATCCCGCTGCGATTCGAACTCCGGCGCCTCGACGCACCATCCCGTAGTAGGCGGCCCCCCGCGCCACTGCCAGATCATGCCGGTCATTCTGCAGCAGCTGCGGCGACCATTCAGAATCTCCTTCGGAGAACCAATGGCGAATCACGTCGATCACGCGATTCTGGACCAGGTTCGAAACGAACACGCCCCCGTTAAAGAGCACCGCGTCCGGTCGCGTCGATCCTGCTTCGCCCAGCTCCAGACCTGCCCGGCAGTGTGTCTGCAGGAACTTTGCCAGATGCCGCGTCGCTGCCGGATCAGCAGCGTAGGGAAGTCCAAACTCCTGAAATCCGGATGACTTCTTCCTCGGATGGTCCTCCAGCGAGACCACGGGAAAGAAACCTTCGAGCAGAATCTCACGGGCTTCCTGCAGCGAGATTTCGACGTGCACACCGCCGCCGATGAATTTCGATCCAGATCCAGGCAGCGTGACGCTATAGGATTCGGGAGCTCCATCCTCAAGTAAGGTCTCTTTGACATGGCGGCACATCCGCACCAGGGTTCCCCATTGGCGCGGTTCGAGCTTGCCCTCCCCCATCAACTTCCGTTCCAGATGATGAGCCAGCGCAAGGTCGAGATTGTCTCCTCCGAGAATCAGATGATCACCGACAGCGACTCGATGAAACTGCACCTGATCGGTCGCGTGTGCGCGAACGCGGATCAACGTGAAGTCCGAGGTTCCTCCACCGATATCGCAGACAAGAATATTCTGACCGGGAGTGACCAGCGTATTCCACGAATCCGCATGGGCGCTGATCCAGGCGTAAAAGGCTGCCTGCGGCTCTTCAATGAGGATCACTTTGGGCAAGCCGGCCAGTTTCGCAGCTGCGACCGTCAGTTCTCGTGCCACTTCATCGAACGAAGCGGGCAGAGTGATCACGACATCCTGCAGTTCCAGCGGAGCGTGTGGATGCGCGTGATTCCATGCCTGCCGCAGGTGCGACAGATAGGCAGCACTGGCTTCGACGGGAGAAAGTCGCGGTACATCCGGGGAGCCGTGCCAGGGGAGCAACCCGGACGTGCGATCCACTCCCGGGTGACACAGCCACGACTTGGCCGATTCGATCACCCGTCCGGGAACCAGCTTCCCCTGTTCGCGTGCAAAAATTCCGACCACCGTTTCCGTGTCGGACTCCTGCCAGGGCATGCGAAGCGAATTGGCTGGGAACTCGTGCCGGGCCGCCTGATAGTGAAACGACGGGAGCGTCTCACGGGCATCCACCTCGGAAGGAGCGACCAGCTGAGGAATTCGAAATGTTTCCACCTTCCATTGCGGAACCTGGGTGTCGACGAAGCACAGGGCGGAATTGGTGGTGCCCAGGTCAATGCCGACAACATACCGGCTGGGTGCACTGGAATCTGAAATGGTGGTCATGGAAGCGTGTCAAAAATGGAAGCATGGATCCGGGGCCTGCCCGGAATCCATCCAGGGAGAAGCAGTCCCAAACCACTATTGTGACGCCGACCGCGAAGTGCTCAAGGGACCGCAGCATCTTCCTGAGTTTCGGTTGAAGAGGAACCACGGAATGCACGGAAACCACGGAAGAAGAGGAGAGAGGAGAGGAACCGCGAATGAGGCGAATGCGGCGAATAGATTTTACTGATTCGCCCCATTCTCGCGATTCGCGGTTTAACCTCTATCGTTTTCTTTGCGACCTCTGCGTTCTCTGCGTTTCAAAATTGCTGAAGACCGCAGCATCTTCCTGCAAACCCTCTTTCTTATTTTTCCGTGTATTCCGTGCCTTCCGTGGTTCAAATTTTTTTTTGACCGCCATAGAGGGGTGACTTCTCACGGAAGTAGAGGAGTGGAACTGCGAACGAGGCGAATGCAGAGCTGACTTCTCCACGTTCTCGGCGATTCAAAAATCTTCATGTCAGCGAGGTCGGGAGCGGTGCGGACGTGTCGGCGTTTGGAGATTCTCGATCGAAGAAGGCCATCAACTCCGGGACAGTATTTGCAACGAACAGCTTGTTGCGGTTGGCTGTGGACAGGAATCCTTCGCTGACCGACCGGTCCAGCATCATCAGCAGCGGGTCGTAATAGCCCTTCACATTCAGCAGGGCGACCGGCTTGTGATGAAATCCAAGCTGGCTCCAGGTGAGGATTTCGCACAGCTCTTCGAATGTCCCCAATCCGCCGGGGAGGGCGACAAACCCTTGGGACAGATCGGCCATCAGCGCTTTGCGAATATGCATTGACCCGACGATACGCATGTCGGCGACCCCTGCGTGTGCGAGTTCGCGGTTCATCAGCGATTCCGGGATGACTCCCGTGACTTCGCCCCCCCGTTCCAGCACAGCATCGGCGACAATCCCCATGATGCCGACGTTTCCGCCTCCGTAGACCAGCCGAATTCCGCGATCTGCCAGGGCATGCCCCAGCGTTGTCGCCGCTGTACCATAGGTAGGATCATGACCGGGTTTGGAACCGCAGAAAACACAGATCGACTGCATCGCCGGGACAATTCTGAAAGGAGTTATGGACCCAGGAGTGACACTCATCGCACGATTTGGTTCGTCCACCAGCTCGGCATCAAGGACTTCGAAGGTGACGAAGCGGCGTGACTCTGGCAAGACTGTCGCTTCCTCCCTCATCCAGAATCCGGGCTAGCGAGAGTGGCGCCATCGACGTGGCGAGCAGAAGAATCAGTGCGAGACCCGCAGCCAGTCGTCCCGATTTCCCAGGATGAGGAGCCCGCAGGCGGAACGGTTCTTCGAAGAGCATCTGCTGCAACAGCCGGAGATGTCCCAATGTGTTGATCGCAATCGCCACCACGACCAGGACTGCGAGCAGCGAGAAAGCAGGGTCCGCTTCAACCACTTTTGTGACGTTCGATTGTCGGTGAGGAAGAAGCAGTGCGGCCATCAAGCCAAACCGCCACCAGAATCCGGGAAAAGGGGGAAGGCCGGCCAGCGACATCAGACCTCCCATCGACGCCGCCCCCGCGAGCGGTCGCCGTCCCGCTGCGCCCCCGAGAGTCTGAGCGAAATCCCCCTGTGTCTGCTCCGCGTTCATCAGGCGAAATCCGCAAGCAGCTGCCAGCAGACCAGCTGTCTCGCAGGCCATGATCGACAGAAAAAGGGCTCGGCCCCCCGGAAGGTTGGAGCGCAGCTCCCAGTCACGGTCTGGATAGGCGTACTCCCAGTTCTGCAGGAAGATGGCGATCAGAAGGAATCCGAATGTGGAGATTGACGTCAGAACCAGTCGCCGCGAAAGGCGTTCCTCCTGAAGCAGACGGGCCCCGCACAGGACCAGCGAGAAGAGCGCCGCCAGCGCCAGCAGCGTTGACTGCGACATCGCCAGCGGCTGCCGTTCGATCAGGCGATACAACAGCACCGCGGCTGTCAGCAGGGGAAGAGATCGTTTGCCAAAGACCGCTCCAGGGGAATCGTCAATGGATGATCCGCTCGCTGCACGTGGGAAGGGAAACCAGCCGAGCATTCCCCCCAGCCCGCTGAGAAGCAGAACCATTCCGATGGTCGCGGGTGGTGCAGCAGGGTCGAAACTGGAGACAAGCAGGTATCCGGCGCCGAACAACAGACTTCCCAGCAGAAGAGTTGCGTGGCGGGTCAGGACCACTTTCCAGACTGCGGATTTCTCGCGGTGGTAGAACATCAACGGGAGAACGGAGAACTGCAGCGCCCCCCATTGCACTGCGGAAAGTGAACCGACACTTGCCAGCACCAGCATGCCGGCGCTCCACAGCGTTGCCGTCAGCAGGATGGGGGACGTTTCAATCAGGCCAACGATCAGACAGACGCTGCAGGCAATGAGAGTCGTCAGCCGGGAAAGGGAATCATCTCGCCAGAGTAACCCGATGGGAGACTGCTGGTCGAAGATCTGAAAAGCCAAGAGTGCGAAACCAGCGAGCGGAGCCAGCAGTGCCACTGCCAGACTGGCTCTGGAACGCTCCGGCCCGAGCCAGCGAATGCAGAGAGCCGCGAGCAGAAACACTGGAACGACAATGAGAGTAAAGGGCATGGTCGACGAATTATGCCGATTGGACCGTCAACTCGCCAGAGTGTCTGTGCGGGCGGAGTCCTGGCAAGCGGTGCGGCGTCAGCCCCCCCGATTCGATGTTCAACGCGTTCAGGGGTTTCGCGAGTACGTTTGAGATCGACCGCTTTGCAGGTAGAACATCTTTAGTCCGCGTGCCACCGCTCTGTGAGCGGTGCCGAGCCTCGATTGGCGTGGATTACTGAACAGGGTTTAATCCAGAGAAATCGGATCAATGGGCGGGGTGATCCTGACGTCTGTTGACATTCGGCACTGCTCGCAGAGCAGTGGCACCCAAGTTCAAGACTTCTCAACCCGGGCACCCCGGCCTGAACGGCGGCCAGCGTCAGTCAGGGTGCCAACTTCGGTCAGTGATAGGGATTGCCGGCGTCGAAGAGAATTTGGATCTCTTCATCATTCATGACCCGCCCCAGGATTAACATTTCATCAATCCGACCGCTCAGAGTGCGATCCTGTGTATTCCAGTTCCCCAACTGTGAGGAGCCTAATACTGCGGGATAGGCAACATCGTATCGTACTTCGTTGCTCAAGATTCCATTCAAGTAGACTCTGGCAAACTTTTGCTCGGAATCATAAACCGTTGCGAAGTGCATCCACGCTCCACGATCGAAAAGGTCAGGGTCACGTGAGTCTGCCTCGTGGCGGTCGTCTGGACCACCACCGATTTTATAATTGCCGCAGACCCCCAGCCGCAATGACTTGTTATGAGTGACCATCCAGTGGATTTTTCCGTAATCATTCTCTCCGTGCCAGCCATCGACGTGGAACAGTGATTGAAACGGCTCTTTCAGCTGATCCATTCGGGCCCAGGCGGCGAGAGAAATCTGCGTCCAGGTCTTCTCCTCGCCGATGTTAAGTCGGACATGGTCACCCCGATGGGCAAACTCAAGTGCTCTGGACCCAGGCCAGCGTCCCTGAACAGTGCGGTACTGACCGCTGAATTTGAGATCTGACTCAAAGTCGATCAGCGCGATCAAGGCGGGGTCCTGTTGAAGCCTTCTAAGTACTTCGCCGCACTTTTCCTGCTGCCCTGCCGCGAGCGCGGCATGCAGGGAGGTGATCTCACCAGGCTGAATGAATGCCCCTTTCCGCAAGGTCCGCGGTGCTCCCGTTCCCCTGTACAAGTGGATGGCATCCCCATCGTGCAGATGTTGGTTCTTCAGGCCGCCCGAAGTTTCAGCAATGACCTCACCCTGAAAAACATGGATCTCCGCCTCCCCCGGTTTAGGGATATCAACTCCGAATTCTGTCCCGAGATCCACAGCTCTTCCGGACGGCGTTGTCACGGTGAACCATTTGGCGCTCGGGGGAACTCTGGCAGCCAGACGACCCCGCTCCAGACGCAGCCGTTGAGCCGTTTCAAAGCGGAAGGTCGCGGGAGCCTCGATGACGACTCGGGCCTTCTTCGCAGTTAACAGTGAAATGGTGCCCGATCCGATGTCGTGCCATTCCTGTCCGATGACGGTTCCCGGCGGTAACCCCGATCGTGGGACACTGCTGTCGACGGTCGCGCAATGTGCCGGAGCAAGGCACCACCACGCACAAGTACAGACCACCAGCAACAGAGCCGCCGATGCGACTGTGAACCGGGAATTCGTTCGACTGCCAAAGCTGCTATGGGGACTTAGTCTGTTCGCTGGTCTGTTCGGCAGGTCAAACGCAGCTTCCTCGGCGATGAGTCCCAGTGTTGAATCCAGGTTCAGAATTCTGACAAAGCGCCTGCGTGAATTTCGGTCAGTCAGCAGGCGATGGTTGAGCCTTTGAACGTCCACGGCCGACGCGGCTCCGTCCGCGTAGTTCAGAACAAGCAGTTCGAAAAGCTCGTCATTCACCGGAGCAGCTCCGCTTGGGCCAAGGCGCTCTGAATGCACTCGAAGAGCATCTGCCGTATCTTGTTCAACCACTGGTAAAACCCAGAAACCGATTTTCCGCTTTTTTTGGCGACCTCGTGAATCTTGACCCCCGGCTGATACGCTGACACCAGAAGTTTCCGATGTCGAGAACCGATCTTCTTGAAGCAGATTTGCAGGGCTTCACGCTGTTGTTCCAGCGAATCTTCTTCCTGACTGGCCTCGGCCATCAAAAGTTCGACAACTTCATTGGCCAGAACAATTTTGTTCCGGCTCAAATCCCTCAGGCGGGAAAGAATCTTGAACCTCGCGATCTGGAAAGCCCACGCCTTGAAATCAGTTCCAGGCTGAAAATCGTCGAACTTCTCCCAGAGCACGACCGCAACTTCCTGCAGCAAGTCATCCGCGTCGCTTCTTGAGGGCACGAGGCGTCGAACAAACGACTGTATGGCGACATGATGCTGGGTAAAGACCCGAAGGAAATTGCCATTGCGTTCTGCGGCAGACTGCATATTCGCGACGCCTTTAAAATTCGATTCCCGTGCCCGGATTACTTGTTCAGGACAATCTGGAGTTCGGATGTCTGACGTCCAAGTTCAAATTCGAGGGGAGTGGTCTTCTTTGAACGATATTTTTGCGGTATTTCCGGGTAGTCCCGACGCCCATTTGGATCCGGGACCGACAAACCGTCCTTCGTGACCATGGCCCGCGCGGGTGGCGTCACGACCACCTGATACATACCTGGTGTGACTGGAATTCCAGTGTACGGTTTGTAATGGAATGAACCGTCTGCCTGAACAGTTGTCAAAAAATTATCGTCCTGACCTTTCACGAAGAAGATCAGGCTCGTTCCTTCAGGAAGTGGTTGATTGTTGGAAGAGGCGGTTCCGGTGACCCCGCCGATCTGGGGAACTGCCGCCGTTCCTGAACATCCGAGCGGAACGACACAACCCAGCAGAAACACAGTCAGAAAATATCGCGGGAAAATCAGCATATTCAACTCCCTCCAGCAAGCGCTTCATCAGACTGCAAAACAATTCGGAAGTGGAAACCAGCGACGGGCGTTGCCTGTGATTGGAAGCTCTCATTCAGCTGTCCGACAGCAGAGTCAGTCTCCCCCCGGGTCAGAAAGGCGCAGGGGGGATCAGCAGAGAAAACTCGGCCGGGCTTTAGCACACGTCACGGAGACACGAACACCATGTCTGCCTGACAGAATGCATGCAGAGACCAATTCCGACATCCTAGAACTCACCAACCACCTGCGCGTCGTCACGAATGCAGATGTACTTGAGCGAGTCCATGTTGATGTTGTTATTGATAAAGGTTACGTGCCCATCGCTGAACAGACCATGGATACCACCGGTGTGAGCCGAATTGAGTGGATTATTGTGCCCCCAGTTGGTACCGATTCCCAGGCGATGCATGTCAAGACTGTTTGGAGCGTACATCACGGTCGTGATGTTGAATGCACGTGTCCCACCGGTGAATGGAGGCAAGTCCCCAGCAAGATCGCTCCCCATGGCCCATCCATGATCCCCGCTACCACCGATATAGTACCTGTTCCCGGTGTTTGCGATCACAAAGCCGCCTGCCTCGCTGACCATCATGACGTTTGAGGTTCCGTCCGTGATATCCCGCAGTTTCGTGGCAGCATTGAGGACGAGTGCGCCCCCGACCGCGAGGTTGCCGTTGACTTCACCGATACGGGATTCCGTGTAGGTGGATGTGCCAGTTGCACCACTGATCCCAATGTAAGTGGACTTGATGAACGGAGGAAGCGTTCCCTGGGGCATGGTACTGGAAGGACAAATCTGAACTGGAATCGGTGCCTCGGGAAGAATCGCATTATTTCCTGCCCAGCCAGTGTAGGTCGTCGAGAAATTGAATTTGTTGAACAACGCGGTTTGCTCCAGTCCGGGCAATAACCCGACCCACCAGGAAGTCCCGAAAGCATAGTCTGGACCAGCGTCAACTCTGGATCCGATCGGAAGGGTCTTGTAGGTGTCGATGTAATTATGAATGGCCAGTCCAATCTGTTTGAGATTGTTCTTGCATTGCGATCGTCGAGCAGCCTCCCGAGCTTGCTGCACCGCAGGGAGCAGTAGTGCAATCAAGACCGCGATGATTGCGATCACCACAAGAAGCTCGATCAAAGTGAATGCAGGTCGCGGTGAACGATGGATCATGGACGTGGACCTTTTCAATACCAGGACGAAGGACAACTGAAGGACAACTGATAGAGGCCAGATTCAAATCGACGGGAAATGCAAAGTTGTGAGATGAACCGACTCAATAGACCTCGCCAGATGGGTATTCCACCTCTCTGCAAAATTCCTGATCCATTTCCGGGGCTGCTTCACACACGAGTCCTTGTTCGCGCGCAAGGTGCTTCACTATAAGTTGATACGAATATGTTTGGATTCTCAAAATTCGATAGAGCAGCCTTCAGTCTAGCGGGAATCCCGGGATGGAATCCCGCGTACCAGTGATCTGTGAGACTCGCAGAGCACTGCACATGAAAATCAGTGGCAGGTCGACTAGGGTTGGTGCGAGCTCGCGAAACCCGGGACGCAGGGAACCTCCCGCTCAATGCCTGACTTTCTTGTTTTTGCTGCGTGCCACCGCTCTGCAAGTCACTGTGAGCGGTGCTCGTCTTCGTTTGTCAGTTGTTGGAAATCGATTCGTCCAGTGAACCCGCATGATCGTGCGGCGTGATCCACATGTCTGGCTCGTCTATTGAGATCGGGCACTGCCTTGCAGAGCAGTCGCACCCGAACTGTGAGTTGTAGAAGTTCTTTTTCAATCCCCATTCACCGCCGGCTCGCTGTTGCTAGAATAGCATCTCATCTGTCCATCAGTACACTGAGATCTTCTCATGCCCCAGTTTGAGCTTGTTTCTGAATTTGCCCCGGCCGGGGACCAGCCGAAGGCGATTGAGTCTCTGGTACGCGGAATCAAGGAGAAGAAGCGGTCGCAGGTCCTGCTGGGGGCGACCGGGACCGGCAAGACCTTCACCATGGCGAACGTCATCGCGCAGGTGCAGCGGCCGACCCTGATTCTTGCCCACAACAAGACCCTCGCAGCTCAGCTGTACGGCGAGTTCCGGGAGTTCTTCCCGAACAATGCAGTCGCCTACTTTGTCAGCTACTACGACTACTACCAGCCGGAAGCGTACATTCCCCAGCGGGATATCTACATCGAAAAAGATTCCAGCATCAATGAAGAGATCGACCGGCTGCGGCTGCTGGCGACAAGTGCTCTGGTCTCGCGGCGGGATGTGATTGTGGTGGCGAGTGTCTCCTGCATCTACGGCCTCGGTTCGCCGAAGGACTATCTGGCGATGATGGTCCCGCTCAACGTGGGGAAGACCATCGATCGGGATGAGCTGCTGCTGAAGCTTGTCGATATTCATTACGACCGGAACGACTACGATTTTCAGCGGGGAAAGTTCCGTGTCCGAGGAGATGTGATCGAAGTCTGGCCTGCGTACGAAGAGTTCGCTTACCGTGTCGAGCTGTGGGGGAACGAGGTCGACAAGCTGTCGATCATCGATCCCGTGACCGGTGCCAGCAGCAAGAACCTGCAGGATATTTATATCTATCCCGCCAAGCATTTCGTGCTGCCGCAAAGCCGGATTGATGAAGCGATGCAGGAGATTGAAGAAGAGCTTCATCAGCAGCTGGCCATTTTTCAGAAAGCGGGGAAGCTGCTGGAGGCTCAGCGGCTGGCAGCCCGGACGCGGCATGACATGGAACTCTTGAAAGAGGTCGGCTTCTGTCCGGGGATCGAAAACTATTCACGAGCTCTTGCAAAGCGCAAACCGGGTGAACCTCCTGCGACGTTGTATGACTTCTTCCCGGAAGATTTTCTGTTCATCGTCGATGAATCACACCAGACGGTGCCGCAGGTGCGGGCGATGTATAACGGGGACCAGGCTCGCAAGCGGACGCTGGTGGAACATGGATTCCGTCTGCCGATGGCTCTCGATAATCGCCCGATGAAGTTCGAAGAGTGGGACAAACGGCGGGGCGAAACGGTCTTCGTCTCCGCGACTCCGGCTGACTGGGAACTCGACCAGGCGGAAGGGGAGATTGTCGAACAGATCATTCGCCCGACCGGGCTGGTCGATCCGGTGGTCACCATCAGTTCCGCAAGAGGACAGGTTCCGCATCTGATGGAGCAGATTCGACTGCGGACCGAGCGCGGCGAACGGACATTGGTCACAACGCTGACAAAACGTCTTTCGGAAGATCTGGTGACGTATCTGAAAGAGGAGGGGATCCGGTGCGAATGGCTGCACAGCGAGCTCGATGCGATCGAGCGTATGGAGATTCTCCGCGAGCTGCGTGAAGGGAAATTCGATGCTCTCATCGGGGTGAACCTGCTCCGGGAAGGGCTCGACCTGCCGGAGGTGTCGCTGGTTTGCATTCTCGATGCGGACAAGGAAGGATTTCTGCGAAGCGAGACCAGTCTGATTCAGACCATTGGACGTTCAGCGAGAAACGTGAATGCGGAAGTAATTCTGTATGCGGATTCGGTGACGGAGAGCATGCAGCGGGCGATAGATGAAACCAATCGTCGTCGTGAGATTCAGCTTCGCTACAACGCTGAGCATGGCATCACTCCCGAGACGATCAAGAAGGCGATCCGCCGCGGCATCGAAGACGAAATTTCGGCACGCAAGATCGAACAGGACGCGGTCGGAATTTCCAGCGATGCGCAGTTCGTGACGCAGGAATATCTGGCAGCTCTGGAGAAGGAGATGCTGGATGCTGCCGAAAATCTGGAGTTCGAACGGGCCGCGTCGCTCCGGGACCGGATCACCGATTTGCAGCGGAAGATGGACGCGGGGGAAGGAGTTCTGGTGGGGGATGCGGACAGCCCGGGGTTCGCAACTTCAGGGCGAAAGGAGCGAGGAGCGAAGAAAGGGCGCGGACGCGGCAAGGGCTCTCGCGGTCGCGTCCCTCGGCCGAAGCGGGAATAAAATCAAAGCACGAAGCGTGGGCGAGTGCACTCTCGACGAAGCTGATAAGGCAATAGAGAAGATTTTGAAACGCAGAGATCGCGAAGATCGCAGAGTAAGAAAAAGGAGAAAGCGATTCTTCGTTGAGACTTCTCTGTTTCGAGACTTCGTGATGAATGAAGCACTGATCGGTCCCGAAGCTGAATACCCTTCCTATTCTGCGCACTCGGCGTTCTCTGCGTTTCAATTCATCAGGATGATCCAGTGGATGCGACTCGATGCACTTGCTCACGCAGCGTGCTCTGAAAACAATCTGCATCACTAATCATCTGCCCGGTCTGAGATGACTTTGCCGGTGTCCGGCGCGACGTGCAGTTTGCGATGGCCGGCAGCACTGATCGCCTCTGCCTCCCAGTGATCGTGTTCCCAGTCGAGTTCCAGAATCGCAGCATACCCGGCAGCCTCGATCGACTTCGCAATCGCTGCTGCAGACTTGAGTCCTGCAGGGGGAAAGGAATCGATCCTGTCGGGATGCTCGCCGTGGCTTTTGCCGGTCAGGGGGTCGACATGCAGTTCGACCGGACGATCTCCTCTCATTCCTTCGATTTCCCAGATTCCGTTGTCGAAGTCCGCTTCCACGATTGAGGTGAGGCCCTGCTGCTCCAGTGTGGCAAGAACTTTTGAGAGTGGCAGCGACTTCGCTGGCAGCATTTCAGCTGCCATGCCAGCAGTGGTCACCGCACCCATCAGAGCCAGAACTGTTCCGAATCCAGTCTTCATCATCCTTCTCCTCTTGAATGCTTATGCGAGTGACAGGTCTCTCCCGTCGACAGGTTTCATTCTCGTCGAGACTGATAAGGCCTTGGTGAGCCCAAGATAAAATCCGCTTCATCTTGGAGACAGCGAATGCGGGAGAGAAGATTTTGAAACGCAGAGATCGCGGAGTTCGCAGAGACACAAAGGAGAAATCTGTTTTTCACGGACGCTTGCCCGTCCCATGTGAAAGTGAGATGTGAGATTACTGAAAATCTGGCATCCTTCTTCTCCAACTTTCTCTGCGGCCTCGGCGATCTCTGCGTTTTAGTCCTTTTTCTCGCGCACAGGGTGCATTGAATTCGCCTCTTCTGAGTTTGAGAATTTTTCATATCCCGAGAGAGTGATTTCGTCCCCAAAATTAGGCACGTTGGGATTCGGCACAACCGATACTATTCATATCAACAGCTGGCATCCTCGCCGAGGGGCGAGACTGGAAACCTGTCAGCTGCAGAAATTGCCGAAGGAGTCCGTGTGCCTGAACGAACTGCCACTGTTGCCGGTTCCGATCTCCCGAGTGGAACTTCGCGGACAGTCTGCGTGCCTCAGAAGGTTGAAACCCAGCTGGCGGAGGGGCGTTCGTTGCACATGCAGGGGCTGCTGAAAGAGGCACTGGCACACTACCAGCAGGTTCTTGATATGGAGCCGGGGTATGCTCCGGCCTGGCATCTCGCCGGTGTCGCGAAACTCCAGCTGCGAGACGTGCCAGCTGCCGTCGACTCTCTGAAAAGGGCAGTGCAGCTGGATGCGGGAGTTGCGGGCTATCACCGGAATCTCGGCGAAGCGTTTCAGGCAGCTGCGGATTTTTCGGCAGCTGTTCTCAGCTTCGAACAGGCCTTGCGGCTCGACCCCGTGAATTGCGGAACGTGGACTTCTCTGAGTGATGCCCTGCTGCAGATGGGAGAAACGACTCCGGCTCTGGACTGCCTGCGTCAGGCACTGCAGTTGAATCCCGATTATCTGGCAGCCCGGATTCTCCTGGGCAATGTGCATAAGGATCTGAAGGAACTTGATTCCGCAGCCGGAAACTACCGGTTTGTTCTTCAACACGATCCGGAGAATCTCGTTGCCACGGTGAATCTCGCTTCGGTTCTTCGCGAGCAGGGGGAGACTCATCAGGCGATCGAGTTACTTCGCAGCGTCGTTGATCGTGGGGCTGCAAACCCGACGATTGCCTACAATCTCGCCAATACGCTGGTTGATGTCGGAGAGTTTGCTGAAGCCCGGGCTCGTTACGCGTCGGCCCTCCCGTTGCATCCTCAACCGGCAAAGGTGCTGTTCAATCTCTCTTCGATTCGAAAGTTCAAAGAGGAAGACCGGGAGCAGCTCGCGCAGTGGGAATCGATCGCCCGTTCGCGACTCTCGACCAATGATGATGCTGTGCACCTCCACTTCGCACTCGGGAAAGCGCACGATGACCTTGGAGACTACACCACTGCGTTCGAACATTATCGGCAGGGGAATCAGCTTGTCCCGGTGACGTTCGACGCAGAGCTGCATCGGCAGCAGATTCGTGAGGTGATCGGATGCTGGTCACACGAGTTCCTTCAGTCGCGATCCAGCTGGGGTGAAGAGACCTCTGCACCGGTCTTTATCGTGGGGATGCCCCGTTCGGGAACCACGCTGGTCGAGCAGATTCTTTCGTCCCATCCCCACGTTCAAGGTCTGGGTGAGCGAGAAGAGATGGGCCAGGCGGTGCAGAAGTACGAAGCGTCTCTTGGGTGTGAGAACCAGTCCGCGCTGGCAGCAGGCAGACTGACTCAGGCGGATATTCATGGGATCACTGCGGACTATCTGGCGGGAATCTCTCTCGCTGAAGGGAAGCGCCGCTTCACCGACAAGATGCCAGCCAACTTTCTGTTGCTGGGGTGGATTGCCACATGCTTTCCGCACGCGACCCTCATTCACTGCGTCCGCGATCCGCGTGACACCTGCCTGTCCTGTTACTTTCAGCATTTCACGGCGAGGCTCCCGTACGCCTACGACCTGTCACATCTGGTCGCTTACTACCGAGCTTATGAAGAGCTGATGAAACACTGGCACTCTGTTCTTCCCGGCCGCATTCTGGATGTGAAGTATGAGGATCTGGTGGCCACTCCCGAGGCTCAGTCGCGGCGGCTCATCGAGCATTGTGGGCTGGAATGGGATGATGCGTGTCTGCAGTCCCATGCTGCTGATCGTTCCATTCGAACCGCCAGCAGCTGGCAGGTACGACAGCCGATCCACACCGGCTCCAGGCGTCGCTGGGTGAACTACCGGGAACACATCGGCGAACTGCTGCAGGCGTTCGGTGAGATGACCTGACAAGGCGGCCGATCTCCGGGCCTCTCGACGGCCCGCTTCCGTGGAATCCTCGATTCAGACTCTGTTTTTGGCTGCGGATTGATACGATATCACTCCGTATCCCTGGTCGAGTCGAGATCTCTTTCAACGATGCTGCAACCTTCTGAATGGAGTCTGGTGATTTGCGGCGGCGGCAGCGGGGGACATCTATTTCCCGCTCTGGCGGTGGTTGAAGAACTTCAGCAGCGACCGCTCGCCCCACAGCGGATCCTGTTTCTGACGGGACAGCGTTCGATCGACCGGGCCATCCTCGATCAGCATGGCGCCGAGCAGATTGCACTGCCGGCTGTGGACAGCCCCAGCTTTCGACGCCATCCGGTCCAGTCACTGAAATCGCTGTGGAGGGCGACCGCTCACGCGTCCAAGGTTCTCAAGTCACTCCCATCACCGGTCTTGCTGGGGACAGGGGGATATGGCAGCGTGCCGGGTGTGCTGGCGGGTCGATGGCGAAAAAGACCGATCTTTTTGATGGAGCAGAACGTCATTCCGGGCCGGGCGACCTCCTTCCTCGCACGCTTTGCCCGAACGGTATGCCTCAGCTTTTCTGAAACGAGGCAATTCCTTCCGGAGAACATCAAAACCGAGTTCACCGGCAATCCGGTGCGGGCGGCGATTGCACAGATGTCTCCCAAATCGGCAGCTTCGCGGAAGCGCATCCTGGTGCTGGGGGGGAGTCAGGGGGCGACAGCGGTCAACGCAGCGATGCTCCGCTTCGCTGCTGAACACTCTGAGCTTCTCAAAGGCTGGACGATTCTCCACCAGACAGGGCACAGCGACTGCGAGAGAATTCGCAAGGCATACAAAGAGATGAAGCAGAAAGCCGAGGTCTCTGCCTTCTTTGAGAACATGCCCGAGACTTATCAGAAAGCCGGAATCATCGTGACGCGGGCCGGCGGGACATCTCTGGCGGAGATTGCCTGCGCCGGGCTGCCGGCAGTGATCGTCCCGTATCCGCGTTCACTCAGAAACCATCAGCAGATCAACGCCCGGCACTTCGTCGGACGAAAAGCGGCTTACATGATCGAGCAGGGGACCAGCCGCTTCGACTCAGATTTCGCCACGGCGATCCACACTCTGATCGAAGACAAGCTGCAGCGAAAGATCATGGGGCAGGCGATGAGAAACGTCGCGGAACCCGAAGCTGCCCAGCGCGTTGCCGATCTGATTCAGGCAACGGTGAAGCAGACAGTCTTCCGATAACAAAAAAAGCCGCACACATCCGTGTGCGGCTCAACGTTCAACGCTTCTTACGCCATCAGTCGACCAAACAACTGCTTGATCCGGACAACCGCTTCTTCCACGTTCGCGCGGCTGTTGAAGGCGCTGAGTCGGAAGTAACCTTCGCCTCTGGCACCGAAGCCGCTGCCGGGGGTCCCGACGAGGTTCGCCTTCTGCAGCAGATGATCAAAGAACTCCCAGCTGCTCTGGCCGTTGGGGGTCTTCAGCCAGATGTACGGGGCATTCACGCCGCCGAAGACTTCGAAGCCGACAGATTCCAGCCCGTTTCGCAGGATCTGGGCATTTTCGAGATAGAAGCGGATCAGCTCGGTGATCTGTGCTTTTCCGGCAGGGCTGTAAACCGCTTCGGCCCCTCGCTGAACGATGTACGGAACTCCGTTGAATTTGGTGGTGTGGCGACGGTTCCACAGGGGATGAATCGCCTGCTGTTTCCCATCCTGCGTCGTTCCCATCACGCTCTTCGGAACAACGGTGAATGCACAGCGGGTTCCCGTGAATCCCGCGTTCTTGCTGAAGCTGCGGAATTCGATGGCGACGTCCCGGGCACCGGGAATTTCATAGATGGAGTGCGGCACGCTTTCGTCAGTAATGTATGCTTCGTAGGCAGCGTCGAAGAGAATCAGAGCGCCGGTCTGCCTGGCGTACTCAACCCACTTCGTGAGTGTTTCCCGCGAGGCGACTGCTCCGGTGGGGTTGTTGGGATAGCACAGATAGATGATGTCGACCGGCTGGGTCGGCAGCGCGGGAGTGAAATCGTTTTCCGCAGTGCAGGGGAGATAGGTCAGCCCCTCATAGCGTCCCTGATCGTCGGCAGCCCCGGTCCGTCCTGCCATCACGTTGGTGTCGACATACACCGGATAGACAGGGTCCTGCATCGCCACGGAGTTCTTGAGTCCGAAGATCTCGAGGATGTTGCCGGTGTCACACTTGGAGCCGTCGGAAACGAAGATCTCATCGGCAGCGATGTCGCAGGCGCGCGCTTTATAATCGTTTTCGACAATCGCGTTCCGCAGGAAATCGTATCCCTGTTCCGGTCCGTAACCCCGGAACGTCTCCCGGCTGGCCATCTCGTCGACCGCCTTGTGCATCGCTTCGATGATGGCGGGAGGGAGCGGCTCCGTCACGTCACCGATCCCGAGTCGAATCACCTTCGCACTGGGATTCTGCTGGCAGAACGCGGTGACACGCCGACCAATCTCAGGAAAGAGGTAACCGGCTTTGAGCTTGAGGTAGCTGTCGTTGATCTGTGGCATGGGGGGGAGTAGGGGTCAGGGGTCAGGGGTTAGGAGTTAGTAAGTCATAGGTTGAGTTGCGAAAACTCGTTTAGCAGCCGTCCCGGAGGGATGCTCTGTTGGCGTCAGCAGTGGGGCTTCATCTAATTCGATCACTACTGCGTGTCGTCACTCCGAATATCAAGAAATCTGGATCCGAGCTGTCGGGAACAGTGGACGAACGCCACGACGAAAATCTGTTGTTGTCTGATCTCGTAAATCAGCCGAAAGGAGTCTTTGACAATCACTTCGCGAATTAAGGGATCGTTCAATTCCGGAACGATAGAACCTGCTTCAGCAAAGTGTTCTCTTTCGTCTGCCCGCTGAAACGCGGCCTCAACGATTGCGACTGCATTTGCATGCGAATGTGTGGCAACGAACTCAGCAACAGACGCAAGGTCGGCAAGAGCAGGAGCGGTCCAGTTTACTTGAGCCATCGCTGAAGCCGCTTCCTCGCTTCTTCTGACGAACAGTATTCACCCTTTTCGACCGCCAATTGTCCTTCCTGGATTTTCCGCCTCACGTAGATGGCATATTCAATTTCATCCCAGCTCACGGACTCTGGCAGACTCGCCAACAGGTCAGCAAGAGTTTTCTTGGGAGACTCCGCAAATTTGCCTTGAATCATGATGACCTCACGACTGTCCGGAACGTTCCCAATCTGGAGAGCGGGGGAGAAGGTTCAATTACTAATCATATCGCGTGCGAGCTTCACAATTGAAGTTGATTTCGGAATTGGTCGGACTCTAGTGGACACGCATGCCTGGTTTGGCGCCGTCGTCGGGGTTCAGCAGGAAGATCTCCTTGCCGCCCGGGCCGCAGGCGAGAACCATCCCTTCACTCACACCGAACCGCATCTTGCGCGGAGCCAGATTCGAGCAGCAGATCACCAGTCGACCCACCAGATCTTCCGGGTTGTAGCAGCTCTTGATCCCGGCAAACACGTTGCGGGTTTCTGTTCCGCCCAGCGACAGTTTCAGCTGAATGAGTTTATCAGCCCCTTCCACATGACCCGCTTCAATGACCCGGGCGACCCGCATGTCGATCTTGATGAAGTCATCAATCGTGCAGTACTCGCCCACGAGCGGCTCTTTGGCAATCGGCTCGGGACCGTCGTTGTACGCGGACGTCGCAGGAACGTCGGCGGTGGGTGCTGCAGGGTTCTGAGTCTCTTTCGAATCTTCAATCATTTTTTCGACCTGTTTGGTGTCCACGCGTTTGAGCATGTGCTGGTATTCGCTCACCACAGTTCCAGTCAGCGGAGTCTGTGCCTGGTCCCAGTGGGAGATGGGATAATTTAATAAGGCTTCCGTCTGCCTTCGCAGCTGTGGAAGGACGGGGGAAAGATAAATTGCCAGCTGTCGGAAGAGATTCAATCCGACGCTGCAGACGTCACGCAGCTCTGCCCCCCGTGCGGGGTCCTTGGCGATCTTCCAGGGTTCCTGGGCCTCGATGTACTGATTTGCCCGATCCGCGAGCGTCATGATCTCGCGCATCGCTGCGTTGTAATCACAGCTTTCGTAGAACGCTGCGATCCTGTCTGCGGAAGCGGCTGCCTGAGCGAAGATTCCCCCGTCTTCGGGATAGGATTCGGACAGTGGTTGATTGGCGACGAACTTCGCACAGCGGCTGGCGATGTTCACCACCTTGCCGACGAGATCGGAGTCGACCTTTGTCTTCAGCTCTTCAAAATTCAGATCGATATCATCCACGCGGCTGCTGAGCTTGGAGGCGAAGAAGTATCGCAGATACGCTGGGTCCAGGTGCTCGGCATAAGTCGTCGCCTGAATGAACGTCCCTTTGGACTTGGACATCTTCTCGCCATCCACGGTGAGGAAGCCGTGAATGTGGACCCGTTCCGGCAGATTGAAGCCAGCAGTCTTGAGCATCGCCGGCCAGAACAATGTGTGGAAGTAGGTGATATCCTTGCCGATGAAGTGGTGAACTTCCGAATTGGCGTTCTTCCACCACTCAAGCAGGTCTTCTCCGTTCTTCTTGCACCATTCCCAGGTGCTGGCGATGTAGCCGATCGGAGCGTCGAACCAGACGTACCAGTAGTTGCCGGGAGCGTCTGGAATTTCAAATCCGAAGTACGGGGCCGGGCGGGAGACGTCCCAGTCCCGCAGCGGATCACCGAGGAAGTGCCCTTTGAGATAGTTGGCAATCTCGGGCTGAAGGTGCTCGCCCGATTGCGTCCATTCTTCCAGAAACGGATGCAGCTGTTCGATCTCGACGAAGAGATGAATCGCTTTTCGAAGCTCCGGAGTCGCGCCGCTCAGCGTGCTCTTCGGATCGATGAGATCAGCGGGGGAATAGGTGCTGCCGCATTTGTCGCAGCTGTCTCCGTACTGATTGGGCGACTGACATTTCGGGCAGGTCCCTTTGACGAACCGGTCCGCGAGAAACGTCTGGGCAACAGGGTCGAAGAGCTGTTCAATCTCTTTTTCCCGGACCAGACCCGCTGCGCGAATGGCCTTCCAGAATTCGTGGCAGAGTTCGCGGTTTTCTTCGCTGTTGGTCGAGCCGTAGTTGTCGAATTCGATATCGAATTTGCCGAAGTCCCGGACGTGAGCTGCCCGCATGTCGGCGATGAGAGCCTCTTCGCTGCGGCCTTCCTGACGGGCGCGAATCATGATCGCGGTTCCGTGGGTGTCGTCCGCGCAGAAATATCGGCAGTCGTTCCCCCGCAGCTTCTGGAAACGGACCCAGATGTCGGTCTGGATGTATTCCACCAGATGCCCGATATGGATGTGCCCGTTGGCATAGGGCAGGGCAGCGGTCACAAGGATACGGCGATTGGACATAAAACGTGATCGCGGGGACAAATGGTCTCGATGGGGAAATTCGAAATCCGAAAAACGAAATTCGAAACAAATTCAAAATCAGAAAATCAAAGGAAACTGTTGATTATTCGGACTTTCGCAGGATCGAACTGAGGATCAGCATGAGTTCTGTTGCTTCCTGCATCAGGCTCTGTCGTAGTTCGTCCACTGAGATCTCAGTCCCTGTATCAAGCAGACGCAGCCAATAACGTGACTCCTTTGCTTCCTTCCGAGAGATCCGAACTCTCATCTGAAAGTCTTTTTTACCTAAAGACTCATTGGCTTCAATATAGTTCGCTCCAACGGATCCAGATGCTCTTACCAATTGCTTCACATCTTCAATGTTGCCAATTGTGCGAGGTAATTGGCGAACGAAGAGACGAATCTGCTTCGCGAACTGAAATGTCCGCTCTTCGAGATCATATTTCGGTTGCCCATCACTGGGAGGCATTTTCGATTTTGAAAATTGAAGTTTGAATTTTGTTTCGATTTTCGGATTTCGATTTTCGGATTTGCCTACGAGGCATTCTGAACGCGTTGCCGTTCCAGTGCTGCTCCGATGAAGTCGCGGAACAGGGGATGCGGTTCCAACGGCGACGACTTGAATTCCGGATGGTACTGCACGGCCACGAACCACGGGTGGTCCGGAATCTCCACAATCTCGACCAGATTTCCGCTGGGGCTGGTTCCCGAGGGGATCATTCCTTTCTCGATCAGCCGCTCACGGTACTGCGGATTGAACTCGTAGCGGTGGCGGTGCCGCTCGACGATTTCTGCTTTTCCGTAGGCCTGATACGCCCGTGAACCTTCCTGTAGCAGGGCAGGCTGGGCTCCCAGACGCATTGTTCCCCCTTTGTCGGTGACGGTCTTCTGCTCTTCGAGCAGACAGATCACCGGGTCCGGAGTGTCCTGGGCAAATTCGGTGCTGTTGGCTTCTGTGCAACCCAGAACGTTACGGGCATATTCGATCACCGCACACTGCATTCCCAGACAGATTCCAAAGAAAGGAATCTTCTTCTCGCGGGCGTAACGGATCGCTTTGATCTTCCCTTCGATACCGCGGTATCCGAAGCCGCCGGGGACCAGCAGGCCGTGCACGCTCCCCAGCAGATGATCGAGGTCCCCATCCGCACACTCTTCCGCTTCGATTCTCTTGATGAGAACCCGGGTTGTGTGATGGAAGCCGGCATGGGTCAGCGATTCGTAGATCGACTTGTAGGCGTCACGATGCTCGATGTACTTTCCGACCACGCCGATGGTGACTTCGTGCTGTGGGTTGCGAATGTTGTTCAGCAGGCTGTACCAGTCATCGAGTTTGACCTCTCCCTTGGGAAGCCCGAGCTTTTCGCAGATGAGCTTATCCAGGCCGTGTTCGGCCAGTCCGACAGGAACTTCGTAAATGGAGAATTCCTTGTCGGTCTCTTCAATGACCGCCTGTTTCTCTACATTGCAGAATAGAGCGATTTTTTCGGCGTTTTCGCGTCCCAGCGGGCGTTCGGTCCGGACGATGAGGATGTCCGGCTGAATCCCGATGGTGCGGAGCTGGCCGACGCTGTGCTGGGTCGGCTTGGTTTTGGCCTCGCGAGCTGCTTTCAGGTAGGGAATCAGGGTCAGGTGTATGAACAGACAGTTCTGTTTCCCGATATCCAGCGGGATCTGTCGAATCGCTTCGAGAAACGGGAGACCTTCAATGTCGCCGACCGTTCCTCCCAGTTCCGTGATGACCACGTCGACGTCCGGTCCGGCCAGCTGGAGAACGTGTGATTTGATTTCATCCGTGATGTGCGGAACGACCTGAACGGTGGCTCCCAGGTATTCGCCGCGTCGTTCTTTCTGGATGACGCTGCGGTAGATCCGCCCTGTCGTGAAGTTCGATTGCGAAGAGAGGGGGCTTTTCGTGAACCGTTCGTAGTGACCCAGATCCAGATCTGTTTCCGAGCCGTCGTCGAGGACATAGACCTCGCCGTGCTGGTAGGGGCTCATCGTCCCTGGATCGATGTTCAGATACGGATCCATTTTCTGCATGCGGACGCGCAGCCCGCGACGCTCCAGCAACAGGCCGATTGACGCTGACGTCAGACCTTTTCCAAGCGAACTGACCACTCCTCCGGTGACGAAGATATGTTTCGTCATCTGTCTTCCTGTTCTTCTGACCTGCAAAAATGGACAGCCCCCGACGCCTCGCCGGGGGCTGTGGATCAAATCGAAAATGGCGAGCGGGGGGCGTCAGCCTTCCGATTTCGAGATATCCGGAGGCTGACACCTCCGGCTCGCCGCACTTTCAACGGTTCTTCTGTCTCTCCAGGAACGCAGCATAATCGGCAGCGGTGTCAATTCCAACGGATCGGTGGGAGACCACCTTCACCAGGATCGACGCCCCTGCTTCCAGAGCCCGAAGTTGTTCCAGACTCTCCATTTGCTCCAATCGGGACCGTGGCATTTTGGTGATCGCGAGCAGGAAGTCGGGTTGATACGCATAGATCCCCAGATGCAGCAACCAGGGACTTCTCTGCAGGGCCGCGATTTCCTCCGGGGGATTGAGCAAATCCTGAGGATTTCCGTCGCGATAAAAAGGAATCGGGCAACGGCTGAAGTACATGGCCCGGCCGTCGGCGGCGCAGACCACCTTTACGCAGCTGGTGTCCAGAAGAACCGCCATTTCGGTGATGGGAGTCGCCAATGTCCCCATTTCCACGTCGGGTCGCTGGAGCATGGAATCGACCAGATCATTGATCACAGATGGTTCCAGTTCCGGCTCATCCCCCTGAATATTGACGACAAGTGTGGCGTTCCCGCACTCCCGGCGGACGACTTCAGCAATGCGGTCCCCTCCGCTGGGGTGATCCCCCGTCATGGCGACTCGGGCACCGAACCCCCGTGCCACGTTCGCAATCTCTTCGCTGTCGGTGGCGATGATCACTTCATTCAGCCGGGACGACTGACTGGCAGCTTCCCAGGCGTACTGGATCAGCGGTTTCCCCGAATCCCGCAGCAGCATCTTCCCCGGCAGGCGGGAGGACTGCAGCCGCGCCGGAATGATCCCGACGATGTGTGATGAATTTGGCGTTGAGTGTTGAGTGTTGAGTGAATCTGCCAAAGGTATCCATCCTGCAATGAAGCCAAACTGATGTCCGAAAAACTGCCGATCCCTGCTTTTATACACTCAACACTCAGCTCTCGACACTCAACTCTTCCTCACTCCGATCGTCAGCAGCAGGTTGGCCCAGAGTGCCTGATCGCCGGTCTGGATCGTCAGAATATGGTCCCGGCTGGCCACCGCCTCGTAAAAATCCCATTTCTGGATCGGGACGAGTTCGATGTCGAGTTCGGCCTCTTTCAGGATGGTGCGATACTCGTTCCAGATCGGTGGATCTCCCTGCAGGGCATAGGGATCGTCAGAAGGAATTCCCATCGTGTTGGCGGCCTCGACGGGAATGGCGGTGAGCAGGGCTTTGAGGACCTGTGTGCAGCTCACAAGGCCCGGAGACAGGTTCAGCGAGACGAGTTCCGCATTCGGACCGAGCGTGTTGTACGCCGGGTAATTGCCGTCCGCGATCAACACTTTGGAATGGTGACCGGCCCGGGCCAGAATCTGATTGATCTGAGGATGAATGAGCGTCTGCTTGAGCATATGAGTTCCATCTGGGGGGGGATGACGGCAATGCCGGGAGTTTAACAACTGAAGTCGCCACAGAACCACGCTGCCGGGGAATTCTCGAGTCATCCCGTTTAGCTGCACATTTGAAGTGTGCAGCTAAACGTTCGTTGTTGCGATTTTCGACGGACGATGATACTGCGCGAACCCCGCTTGATGGCCTTCACACTCTGCGAATTGAACGTCATTCAGGTCTTCTCAGCAAAAAATATGAAAAATGAGAAGCCAGACGGATTCTCTTTCCTGACCGGGGGAATCCATCCTTTTCCGCCAGTTGGTTCCTCATGCAGGACCTTCGCAGGCGAATCGCAGAAATTGCTGTTCGATCGCAGGAATTGCAAATTCCCGGCCACTTCGAGTCGATCTCATTAGAACGCAGCAATCACTTCTCCCCTTTCGGAGTGCTGCAGTCACGGGCGTGCAACCATTGAGCAGGTTAAGGACAGTCAGTGAACAACGTCCGATCCGACGCCGGAACATCGACACGGCCCAGCTTCTTCGAAAAGAAAGATCCCTGGGGCCAGGGACTCTCACTCTGGGTTCTCGCCCTCATTCTGTTTCTGGCACCGGTCGCCATCTTCTCGCTGCGGCATGTCCGACTCGACAATAACGTCGAAAAATGGCTGCCGGCAAATGACCCCAGTGCACTCGAGTATGCGTGGTGCCGGGAACATTTTCCGGGACAGCACGTGATGTTCCTGACCTGGGAAGGGAGCACGCTGGACGACCCCAGACTCCCCATCCTGATCGGCGAACTGCATGGAAAAGTGGATGAGGACGGGGTCCGTCGTGGCGGGGTTCCCTATGTCAGCTCCGTCATGCATGCAGGAAACCTGCTCACCCGTATGACCGAGCTGGGAGTCGATCAATCCGAAGCGGTCCGGAGACTGCAGGGGACCATGATCGGCCGTGGCGCCCTGAAAGTCCGACTGACCTCGGCAGGGGACGCTCAGCGGGAAGAGTTCCTCGAAAGAATCACTGCGGACGCCAAGCGACAGCTGGGGCTTTCCGTTCAGATTCAGAAGCCGCTGGCACCCTGGACTCCGAATTCGCTGGAGCAGGGGGCATTTCAGGCACAACAGGCCCGGTTTGGTGAATCGGCGGTCGCCCCGGAACTGGCTGCAGCAGCAGTCGCAGCTCCTCATGATTTCCAGATTAGCTGGCAGGAGATGTCCGCCGACCCGGACTTGCTGCAGCGGTTCATCAGCTGGACGAAATCCCAGACGGCCGCCTCGGGAGAGCCGCTTGTGGAGGACTGCTTTGTCGATGCCGTTTCCCCGATCGCAGTCGTCGTCGGCCTCTCTGACGCTGGGGTGGCGGAACCGGTCAAGGCGATGAACGCCATTAAAAAGGCCGCGATTCAGTCATTCGTCCCCGCGGAAAAAGTGGTTCTGGGGGGAAGCCCCGTTTTGACCGCTGAACTGAATGCCGCTGTGATCCGGGCCGCCTTCAACCCGCAGGCGCCATCGCCGTTCGGGAAATCGGTCATCGGCCTTTCCGGCCTGGTCGGGATTATCTTCGCACTGATTTCGCTGCGAAACGTGAAACTGGGTCTGCTGGTGGTGGGAGTGGCCTATTACTCCGCACTGCTGGGAATGGCAGTGGTTCCACTCTCCGGCGGAACGATGAACATGGTTCTCGTGGTGCTGCCGACGCTGCTGATGGTGCTCTCCCTGTCCGGGGCGATTCACATTGCGAACTACTGGAAACACGCGGTCTGGGAAGATCCGAAAACAGCTGTGACCCGCGCGACGAAGATGGCGTACGAGCCCTGCATGCTCGCCTCGCTGACAACCGCTCTGGGGCTGATTTCACTGGGAGGAAGCCAGCTGGCTCCCGTCCGTGATTTCGGTATCTATGCATCGATCGGGACGATGATCTCCGTCGGCATGATTCTGTACGGGCTGCCGTCGCTGCTGCAGATGATGCCGCAGGTTCGCGTTCGTCCCGGTGAAGTGGATGCCCGGTTCTGGAGATCCTTCGGGGCAGTCATGTGCCGAAACTGGCGGCTGACCATGACACTCTCGATCGGACTGAGCCTGCTGTGTACCGCCGGCCTGATGCGGTTTCAGGTCGAAACCAAAGTGATCCGGTATTTCCCGGAGAAGAGTCAGGTCGTCAAGGACTTCAAATGGATGGAAGATTCTCTCGCGGGAATCTGTCCGGTGGAAATCGTGGTGCGGTTCGATGAAGAGGCTCAGAAGTCGACCCGTTTCCTCGAACGGCTCGAACTGGTCCGCCGAATTGAAGATAACATTCGCGCCCATTCCGAGGTGAGCGGAACCGTCTCTCTCGCGGATTTCCTGCCGCAACGTGATCCTCCCGGCGCGGAATCCAGTCCTCGCGACAAAATTGTCTACAACCGCCGTTCGCACGAAACAGAAGACCGTGTGAAGTTAGGTCAGTCCGAAGGGGCTGGCGAACTGCTGGCCATGTCCAATCGGACCCCGCGTCCTGATGACCCCAAACGGGCTGGTGCGGATGAACTGTGGCGCATCAACGCTCAATGCTCCATCGTCAACGACGTCGACTACGGAATTCTCACGCAGGAGCTTCACGACTGTGTCAAACAGGTCACGGCTGGCACCACGGGAATTGACCACTTTGTGACCGGAACCGTGCCGCTCTTTCTGCAGACCCAGCGGGCCGTACTGGATAGCCTGATCTGGAGCTTCGTCATGGCATTCGGCCTCATCGCTGCTGTCATGATCTGGGTGCTGAAAGATTTTGTGGCTGGAGCTATCAGCATGCTCCCCAATATTCTCCCCGTCCTGATGGTCTTTGGACTGGTCTCCTGGTGCGGTCAGCGGATCGATATCGGGACGATGGTCACCGCGTCGATCGCTCTGGGGATCTCGGTCGACGGAACATTGCACCTTCTCACCTGGTTCCAGGATGGAATTCGCAAGGGAATGACTCGCCAACAGGCGGTCCTGGCTGCGTTGGCTCACTGCGGGCCAGCGATGTGGCAGACCAGTGCAGCCGTCGGCATTGGCCTGCTGGTCTTGTTCCCGGCTGAGCTTCTATTGATCAGTCGATTCGGATGGCTGATGGCCGCGCTCATCGGAACGGCTCTGCTGGGAGATATCATTCTCCTTCCGGCACTGCTTGTCGGACCGATGGGGAAGATCATTCAGAATGGCCTGCAGCGACGGGGTGAAATTCGCCCCGTTGTCGAAACCTCAGGGGATCTGCCCGTTCCCGCTCCGCACTTCGCCCCTGTCGGGAATGGAGTTGAGCAGCCTCGGGTTGCGGGGTAGAGCTGGACGAGAATGCTGCATTCGGAGAGTGCAGCGCACGTACCTCGCACTCTCCGAGTGCAAGAATCGGCGGGGATTTGTTCAAAATCCGTCCGCAACATCGCCAACGAAAACTCTTGGCCCGGCACTCTCCGCTCCGGACTCTCGATCTGCTATACTCGTCGATTCGCCGTAAATCTGGTCCGGGTGGACCTGACGGCATTCATTCAACGCGAAACCCGTGACGGGCACCGCCGAACAGACAGACCTCCCATGTCGTCCCCGCAAGATTCCGTTCCCCCCAGCTTCAAACCGATTCGTCTGCAGCGATTTCTTGCCCAGTGTGGGCTCGGCTCCCGACGCGATTGCGAAGAACTCATTACCGCCGGCCGGGTTGAAGTTGATGGCCGCACCGCTAATGAGTTGGGAACCACCGTCGATCCTTCCACGCAGACCGTCAGCCTGGACGGCGAACGTTTGAAAGTGGAGCGGAAAAAATACTTCATGCTCAACAAGCCGTCGGGGTTTCTCTGCACGTCAGAAGACCCGCAAGGCCGCCGCGTTGTGCTCGATCTGTTCCCGGAAGAAGGGCCACGACTCTTCACTGTGGGTCGGCTGGATGAAAACACGACTGGCCTGCTGCTGGTCACCAATGACGGCGATCTGGCTCAGAAGCTCGCTCATCCCCGTTATCGCATCTTCCGACTCTACCGCGCCCAGGTCGCCGGGCAGCCCAAGGCTGAAGTCTTCGAACAGCTGCGCCAAGGTCTCTTCTTCACCGAAGGGAAGTTTCGAGTCCACGGGGTGAAGCCGATCAAGAAACAGAAGGACAGCACTTGGGTCGAAATCACCATGACCGAAGGGCAGAACCGCGAAATCCGCCGGCTCTTTGCCCGTGTCGGCCACAAGGTGATGAAGCTCGAACGCATTGGGTACGGACCGCTGCGCCTCGGCCGATTGGCGATGGGAGAGTATCGCGACCTGTCACGCGAAGAACTCGGCGAGCTGCATGCAGTGCTGGATCGAAATCAGAAGGGGGATGCACTGCTCACCCCGGAAGAGCGTCGACAGGCACGCACGCGTTCCGAGAAACCGGTCGGCACCAGCGAACGCCGACCCGCCGGTCGAACCAGTGCCGGGCCGGGGGCCTCCGCAGCACCAGCAGGCAAATGGCCACGCAAGGCTGTCGGGCGAACACCGACGGGGAAGCCGCGGGAAGAGCGGGGTGAAAGACCCTCGCGCACTGGCGGCCCGGCAGCGCGCTCACAGGATCGCAAGTCACCTCGCCCCGGCGGACCCGGTCGCGGATCCGGTCCCAGCCGAGGCCCGAAGGGCAAAGGCCGCCGACCCAAATAAACATCACAGCGAGCGGGGGGCATCACCCCCCCGATAAAATTTCTCGACCGCGACCCACAACTCCCCCGGGTGCCCCAGACAAAGTCTGGACGGCGCAGCCGCAGGAGGCCTGTCATCTCGCGCTGTGTGATTCAAGAACTCCCGGATCTTGAATCGTTGCAATCAGACCTGTCTGGTGGTCTACACGCTTATCGAAAAACCTCCTGTTCCTGCGGAACCCGGACGGTGTCTGGGCCACCCGGTGAGCGGCTCTCATTCTGCGTCGTCATGAGATTTCATAACGATTTCGTTTCCGTGGATGCTTGTTGAAGCGTTATGCTAAACGTGAACGCCTCCGGTCCGGAAACTCTTTCTGACCGATCAGCACCCGCACCATTCGGAGGGGACGATGAGTGAGAATCCCTATGTCAACTCAGGTCCAGAACCCGAGAATCAACTTTCGAAGCCCAAGGAAACAGACTGGTTGAAGTGGCCTGTCAGGCTGGTATTAGGTTTCCTCGGACTCGTCGTAGTGGCCTCGCTCTTTTGGCCCGTCACTCGGACCGCTCGAGAACCTGCACGTCGATCCCAGTGCAAAAACAATCTGAAGCAAATCGCACTGGCGTTATATAACTACCACGATACCTGGGGGACGTTGCCGCCTGCTGCCATTTACGATTCGAATGGTCAAGCACTTCACAGCTGGCGGGTGATCATTCTTCCGTTCATTGAAGACGGATCGCTTTACAACCAGATCGATCTCACAAAACCCTGGGATGACCCGGTCAATGAAAAGGTCCGGAATCTACCGTTTCCTGTCTTTCAATGCCCTTCTGCCAATATTCCCCGAACCTCCACCACCTACCGGGCCATAATCGGAGAGAATTACGCGTTCCACCCGACTCAGCCTCGCTCCCTTGAAGACATTACTGACGGGCTGAGCAATACCGTCTTGATCGTGGAAACGGATGAAGAGCACGCGGTCCACTGGATGCAACCGGATTTCGATGGGGCTGAGCTTTTCGCAGCGCTGAACCCAGAATCCAAAACCGTCCACAAAGAGGGGGGTCACGCGGTCATCGGAGACGGATCCGTTCGATTCCTCAGCAACAAACTCACACAACCAAAGCGGGAAGCCCTGATGACCATTTCCGGAGGCGATGATCCCGGCGAATGGTAAATCAGGCCGTCTGCTGACGATCATCGACAACTATCCGGGTGCCCCAGACAAAGTCTGGGCGGCGCAGCCGCAAGAGGCCTGTCTTGAAGCGATCAAGCCATGAAGAGATTTTCGTCATAATTGACTTCAAATCCGGCCTGTCAGGTAACTTGCTCCCGTATCGACAAGCCTCCTGTTCCTGCGGAACCCAGACTCTGTCTGGGCCACCCGGTGAGCGGGGCCCTGCAGTCAGGGAGATTCTTCATCTTATACGGGGAGCACGCTGAGGTCGTCGCTGAAGGTCGAATGCGAAGCAGGCTTCCAGCACCCCCAGCGGAATCAGCCAGCAGGCCCACGAGGCGACCGGGTCATACCAGTCGTTATCGACTCCAGTAGCTGTTCCGAACCCTCCCATCAATCTCAACACGACAGCGGAGCAGAGCAGGGTGAAGTTTCGCAGCATCCAGCGGCGATGCTCCAGAAACTTTCGTTCGACCGCTTTCTTCCAGCCCATCGCGATGCTCAGACCCGTCATCACTGAAAGGGTTGCGAAGCTGGCGGCCGCGGTTGGTCCGGACGCTGCGTAGTACGACATCCAGAGCCCGCTGGGTGAGACCAGTGTCAGCACATTGACAGCCTTAACCCGGCCCAGCCGCCTGTGCCAGCCCGGAAAGCGGACGCGGAAATGATTGCTGATCAAGAGCAGTCCCAGCAGGATCGCCAGCGGTCCGGAGCAGATGTGAATCAGGAAGGCCCACCGATACGGACCGAAGAAATAGGCTTCGCGTCCCCGCAGAAAGTCAGACGCAAAGTCGGGCGGAAAGTACTGGCGATAGGCCAGCACCACTTGCGCCGTCACCTTCAGGATGAGCAAGACCACCAGCGCGGTGAAGACTCGCATCATCGATGAGGGACGGGATGACATCGCACGGTCCCGGGACCCGGTCTGGGAGATGACACTGGTCAGACACACGAAAAAACGTGTTGAGCCGACCGCGTGACACAACCGGCTCAACGGCAAAGTTTCAAATAAAACGGATCGCTACACCCGACCGAAGACCATCAGGGTGATGTCGTCGTTCTGCTCGTGGCCGTTGGCGTGTTTACGGACGTCTTCGCGGATCGAGACTCCCAGCAGGGCCGGGTTCGAGGCTCCTTTGGTGATGAAGTCCCGAAGTTTGTCGATGCCGTAAAGTTCGTTTTTCGCGTTCATCGCTTCGCTGACGCCGTCGGTGTAGATCACGACCGTCTCACCTGCATTCAGGTCGCGCTCGACTGCTTCAAACGGGAATCCCTCGATCACGCCGATCGGCACGCCGACCGATTCCTCTGCGAACTCTTCGATGCTGCCGTCCGGTTTGCGGATCATCGGTGACATATGCCCCGCGTTCACCACCGACATGTGATGCTTCTGAATGTCGAGAATGATCAGCACGAAGGTAACGAATCGACCTTCAACCGCCTTGGCACACATATGATCGTTGATGCGGGAGACCGCTTCGGCCGCATCGGTCACGAACTCGCTGACGCTGCGGACGACGCTGGACATCCGGGACATCACCAGTGACGCCGGGACCCCTTTGCCGGCAACGTCGCCAAAGGCGAGCCAGATGCGACCGTCTTTGGTCGCGATGATGTCATAGTAGTCCCCGCCGACCGCCTGAGCGGAATCGTAAGAGGCGAAGAATTCGTATCCGGTGATCTTCGGCAACGTCTCGGGGAGCAGGGCATGCTGAACATTGCGGGCAATGTTCATTTCGTTGTCCTGCTTCTGCTTGAGGACATATGACTGCAGCAGCTTGGCCGATTCGTACGACAAGGCTGCCTGCCCTGCGACAGTGACCATGATATCCAGGTCTTCACTCTTGAACTGCGTGAGCGGATTCTGCGTGTCGATATTGATCACGCCGACCGGTTCACCCTGCAGGTCGAGCATCGGGACGCACATCATCGAACGGATAGTGAGCGAGGAGATCGATTCGCTGGCGTCGAAGCGGGAGTCGCTGGTGGCGTCAGCCGAGAGAATCGCCTTTTTCTGGTTGAGCACTGCGTTCAAAATGGTGCGGCTCAGCTTCACGGAGGCATCTTCGGATTCCCGGCGATGCTTCATGGCCCGGGTCACCATTTCGCCGGTCCGCAGGTCCTTCAGCAGAATGCAACCGCGATCGGCAGCCGGGAAAATCTGAAACAGAGAGTCGAGGATGCGGGGGAGCAGCTTCTCGACTTCCAGGGTTCCAGCGAGCGCGCGGCTGATGTCCAGAACCGCCCGCAATTTCTCCTGAGGGCGAACGTCAAGCAGGTTCAGACCGACGCCTGAATCGAGAGAGCCCAGGATCGTGGCTGTGGCAGCCCCCTGATCTTCGTTGATTTCGACCGCATTCCCGCGCGAGGCGTTCAACAGAGCCCGATGACCGGCATCTCCTTCCCCGACAGGCTCATCGGACTCGTACCGCACGAGAATCGGGCCGAATTTCAGGCGATCGTTGGGCTTCAGGCGATAGGCCCCTTCGATCTTCTGGCCGTTGACAAAGGTGCCGTTCCCGCTTCCCAGATCTTCAATTGAATAGCCGGGCCCCGTCGGGAAGACGCGCGCATGTTTGCGGGAGACCATGTTCGAAGGAAGCTGAACTTCGCATTCCGGGAGACGGCCAATGATGACTTCTTTGGTATCGAGGTCAACGGCCTTGGCCTGACCATCGACAAGGAGGACTAACTTGCTGCTCATCGGCTACAAGCTCCGATCACGAAGGAACACTTGGTATGAAACGCTTTAGTAATTATTCAGCTGAATAATTCTGTTTTTGAAACGCGGAGATCGCCGAGTCCGCAGAGAAGCTAAAGTGAGTCTCTGAATTTCTTTGCGAACTCTGCGTTTCGATCTCTTTGGATGACTTCAGTCATGCAGGTAGTTACAAATCGCCTGAAACTTCACACTTTGAAAATTCGTTCGACATTGCCTCGCAGGATCTGCTTTCCTAATTCGAGAGCCTGTTCTTCGCTCCAGCCCCGGGCCCGGACGAACTCCTGAGAGAGCACTTTCGCCAGCACGCGGCGGTACATCCGGAATTTGGGAAGAGCGAACTCCAGTTTGTACATGTCGCTGTAGTACCCGATCTGCTTGTTGCGGGGCACCGCTTCGAGCCGGCTGCGGGTGTCCGCTTCGATGTATGTGGGGATGTTGGAATACCACCAGTGACCGTTCGTGACGACATTGGGGAAAATCCAGGCGTAGCTGACCAGTTCCTGATTGCTCATGTGCGTGAGCACGGAGATCGGGAAGGTGACCTGCGGGAACGCATTCAGGATGGCTTTGTACTGGATCAGCGAGACCCGTTTGTCGTACAGATCCTGTCCCTGATAGACCCCGGCTTCATAGACACGGCGATTCACGCCGATCATCAGGTCAAACGGCAACCGGTATTCCGAACAGAATTCAGTGAGGGTCCAGAAGATCCAGGAACTGAGCATCTCCTGTTCAGAGGGAGTCAGGCTTGCTCCGCTGACGGATCGTTTGATGACTGACGCAATGGCTCCGACATCGACCTTCGCTGGGGAGAACGAAGGGGGAAGCGAAATGGCACAGGCTTTCGCGCCCCGGGCGGTGAAGTGCTCGAACAGCTTTCCAATCGCCGTTCGCAGCGAGGCGGCGTCGACGGCCTCCACGCTGGTCGCCATTGCCAGCCGTGTCCGCACTTCTTTCTTTGTGAAGTGGAAGACCAGATCGTCCGTCCGCAGGCAGGGGACGTACACGTTCGTGTCGAAGCCCGTCAGCGGGTCGTCGAAGTCGTTGGTCAGGAAGATTTTTTCCAGCCCGCTTTGCTTGAGAACCTGCTGCTCCCAGTCCGGCTGGGACATTTTCTTCTCAGCGGCATCGTAGAGAGATTCCCAGTTCTCCGGCGTGATGCGATCCGATTCGAAGCCGAAGAAATCCCGGCACATCTCCAGCAGCCACGAGACCTGAATGGTGTTGTCCAGGTCCGCCAGTTTAGAAACGATCCGGCCCACTTTTTCCCTGGGACTGATTTCCGGACCTTCGATCTCACTCTTGGGAAGTCCGGCCGAATGGGCAAGTTCGGTGTAGTAGTGATACCCCATCAGGTCTGCCAGGTTCTTTGAGGCAGCTGAATGCGGGTTGATATGCGAATGCGGATCAATCAGGACCAAGCTTTCCAATTGACGAAAGAGGTCCGCTTCAAGGGTGTCATGCATGGCGAAGTGACTTTTCCGGAGATGAGTGACTGCGCCAGTTTCGTCGGTCCAGCCGCAGACTTCAAGCGGGTGTGATTTTGATTGCCGACGATGCTTTTTTGCGACATCGATCGACAGAATTCGCTGGGGTGGCCGGGGCGCAGGAAGAGTTCTGACTGAGTTGGTGCGATTCTCGCAGGCCCAGCTGTGCTTTTGTTGAAATCGTCTCAGCCCCGGAATGGACGCCCACACCGGGGCTGAGTTCGCTGTCTTTGACGTCATCTCGAATTCTGCGGATGACGCCACAGATTGAATCAGGGTTCCCCCGCGCCCGGCCACCCCATGCCGGCATTCATTCGGAGTCAACCGGGAAGATTGACTTCCATTGAGTTGAGCCGCCCACTTCAAGTGGGCGGCTAAACGGGCTTCTTCGACAGTTGCGTGACAATCCCAGAACTTCGAGGGCCGGAGCTGACGAGTTCAATCCGGCGCGACGTGATCCCCGTCGTTTCAATTCGAATCGTCAATCTGTCTCGGGGAAGGACCTCTTCGACCCGGTCTGCCCACTCAATCAGGCAGATCCCCTCGCCTCCGAGCAGTTCATCCGCCCCCAGTTCCAGGAACTCATCGATATCGCGAAGTCGATAGGCGTCGACGTGGCAGACCGGGATTCGACCGTCGTATTCCTGGATCAGAACGAAGGTCGGGCTGTGAACCTCTTCGCGGTCGACATTCAGTCCTTCAGCAATGGCCTGTACCAGATGGGTTTTGCCGGCTCCGAGATTGCCGATCAGCGACACCACATCCCCCGCCTGCAGCACTGCTGCAAGCTGGCGACCGAACAAAAAGGTCTCTTCAAGAGAATGCGATTCGCGGATCAAACTGTTCATGATCCTTGAGAATCTAAGCGGAAATTCCTTCACCGCAAAGGGTGCGGAGAGAAAGATTCTTCCGCGTCGACACGACATTCAGTGGAATGACCGCAGGAGGCCGAACACAGTCATCACCAGAACGGGAAGAAGCAACAGCAAGGGGAGGGGATTCGTCACAAAAATGAACGAACGCCTCCGATTTCCAGATCTCTTGAAGAAAGAGAAAGACAATCGGCCACCTCGATTCTGCTGGCACGACGCAGTCACGGCTGCACAGTCGGCGCTGGGACTTCAAAATTCGTTCAGAAATTTTACCGCGAAGGCGAGAAGTTCTCAAAGATCTGGATAGAGACTCAAGCAACCTCCGCCTTCGGGCCTGAACCGACCGGCTGGGTTGATCGTATGAGTGACCGCTCTCCTTGTTTTGCGACAGGAGCGGGGGAACTTTGCGATCATTGCGTCTTCGCGGTAAAAACTTTTCGAGCAGCCTCTGATTAGAGTCCTTTGAGCATCTCCGCCACTTTTTCCTCGAACTGTTCCTGCCACTCCGGAGCCAGGATGCAGTCGCTGTCTTCCTGGGCTCCGCCGACATTCATCATCTGTTCGGCGGTGGGAGCATAGTAGATGTAGCCGTTGGTGTAGCCGGCCACAAATGTCAGGTCGTGAGGGGATTGCTTCTTGATGTTGAGGCCGATCTGGCTGGTGAGTTCGCCGGGGAAGGTCACCAGCACAAAATCGCCAATCCGCACCCCGGCAATCTCGACATCAATCGTCCGTTTGCCCGAAGCGACCAGACTGGCCTGATGTTTCTTCAGCAGCGCCAGATTCGCCTGAAGGCGGGTGAGTTCTTCCATGATGAAGATGTTATTGCGATAGGCTTCCAGATTCTTTCGATTGACCGAGTCCAATTTCTTCAGGTCTTCGCGTCCCAGCGCCTCCTGATGAAGATATCGGAACGAGGGGTCGGCGGGAAAGTTGTCGGACAGATCGTACTTGATCATCAGGGGGACGAACGTCTTGAAGTTCAGCGTCGTTCCCTGCAGTTGTTGCAGCAGTCGACGCTGCTCAGCCTCGAGCTGGGCGATTCGCTCCGTTCGGTCACCGCGAGGCAGTGTGAGCGTTTCGTTGATGACCTGAAAGCGATCGGTGTCGGTACAGGAAATCTTCCGGACCGCCTCCAGCACACTCAGTCCAAGCTGGTTTCCAAGAATCTCGGCATCGCGGGGGTGTTCGAAGTCCTTGTACGAGGCTGGATTGATGTCCCCGCCGCATCCCTGAAGAAAGAGGGCGACCGCTCCCTGACTCAGATTGTTTTCGATGACCTTCGAGGAGAAGCCGGTCATGTCAGCCGTGTTTCCTCCGCTCGGCACCCCCAGAATTGGATGGCAGGCGAAGTTATAGATCACAGCCAGCGTGCTACCGTCCATCCGGTCCAGTCGAAGGATGCCGATCTCGGGATCGATCGGGCCTGCACCCACCACTTCCTCATCGCGGGGCAGGGAATAGGCGTGACGAACGTCCACTTCCCTGCCGCTTTTGAGCCGCAGGCGACGATTTTCCATGATGCGGTCTTCGTGTCCGGTCCCCGCACCTGCTTTCACCGGCTCCAGCTTGTCCAGGGCCTGCCGTACAGCTTCGACGGTCTTCGCTGCGAGGTCCTTGCGGACGAGCCCGTGGCAATGCGATGCATTCACGATCACCTGCGACGCCGGAATGCCCAGTTCCTGATCGAGCGTCTTTCGCACCGTCGGCAAATAGTCATTTCCGATCGGTCCAATTTCTCCGATGGCGACAGCGTCCACTCCAATCAACAGGGCAATCTTGCCTCCGGATTTGATCGCCACGACCCGGACAAACATGGGATCATTCACCGGGCCAGCGTCGTAGTCCGTTACGTCAATCTTCGCGGCACCCGCCAGCAGTTGAGTGGCCTCCGCGGTTTGCTCAGCCTGAGCAGCACTCGACAGCAGCACCACCAGGCAGCAGAAAGAACAGACGGTTCGAAAGACAAGGGCAGGGGAGAAGTTCGATTGCATCGGCAGATTCGCTGTTCGGGGGGAGGACTGCAGGAACCAAGCATGGGCGGAGTCAGGCAATGGGGCCCGACATTCGCAATTGTCGCGGTGAAGCTGCCGTCGACGCCAGTCAATTCCGCGTCAAATATGTGGAATCCAGCGACACATTTGAAGCACATGTCAACTCAGAAACTCTTCGGTCGAAGTCTCTGATCCGGCCGAGTATCGGGCAGACGGGTCAGGCTGACGATCATCCCCAGGCAAAAGATACTGAGGCCGAGGTTGCTTCCCCCGTAGCTGATGAACGGGTGCGAAATCCCTTTGGGCGGGACCAATGCTGTGATCACAGCCATGTTCACCACAGCCTGAACGACCAACGCGGTCAGCAGCGTCATCGCCAACGCTCTTTCAAAAGAACCATTGGGGACGCGGCGGACGAGTTTCAGACCTGTCAGATAGATTCCGGTCCACAGCCCCAGCACTCCCAGCGTTCCGACCAGCCCCAGTTCTTCACCGATCACCGCCATCACGAAATCGGTATTGGCCTCCGGAAGGAAGCTGAGTTTCTGCCATCCTTGTCCCAGACCGACCCCGCTGATTCCACCCACTCCCAGCGTCACAAGCGACTGCTGGATCTGATAGGGAGCTTCTTCGGGATGAATCCAGGTGTCGACGAAGCCACGCAGTCGCGCCAGCTGGTATGGCTTCAAGGCGAAGAACATCAGTCCCAGCGGACAGGCGGGTAACAAGGTCATGATGAAATACTTCACCGGACATCCGCTCAGCCACAATGCCAGCAGAGCTGTCAGCCCGACAAAGATTGCAGTTCCCAGATCCGGTTCCACAACGATCAGTCCCATCGGAATGAGGGACAACCCGCAGAATGTGATGAGATTGGTGAGGCTCCATCGCTGCTGCAGCCGTTGGCGGGAAATCAGCGTGCAAAGGATCAGCGGCAGCGTCAGCTTCGCTGTTTCGGAAGGTTGCAGAGACATCGGCCCCAGGCGGAACCATCGCTGGGCACCGTTCACCGATCTGCCGATTCCCGGAATCAGCACGAGGATCAACATGCACACCGTCCCCGCGTAGAGCAGGGGAGCAACGGTCTTCCAGACCCCGGCAGGGACGCGGGACGCACCGATTCCTCCCAGTCCCGCGAGGAGGAGAAAGATCATCTGTCGCGTGAGAAATGTCTGTTCTTCCTCACTCGGAACTGATGTGAAGCTGCTGCTGTACACCATCAGCATTCCGATCGCCAGCAGCATCCCCGCGAAGGTGAGGAACAGTCCCGCCTGCAGGTCATCGTCCCGCAGTTCGAGCGTCGTTCCCGACAGAGTTGGTGAAGACGGATTCATGAACAAAGAAACTCGATGTTGACTTTCACCGGCGAGCGAGAGACATCAGTCGCCCGATCACACGTCGAATGATTCAGTGCGATGCATGAGGAGACTCAGGTCTCCCGCTCGCCGATCTGCTTGAAGTATCGACGCGAGCTGTGTGAGCCCGGTAGACGTGCTCGGAAAATCCAAGGATCTGCTGAAATCCGAAGTTCCATCACATCCGGACGGATCCATGCAGTTGGAAGAAGTCGATTCGTTCCGTTCGCACATGAACAACTTTGAGGTTCGGGGCAAATCCCTTTCCGGGAGTCCACCTCGTGTGGTCGATACGGGATGAGTGGGGGACTGCTTGAAACTGGTGGCCATGGAGGCGCCCGCCAGAGGGAAATCCTGAGATGAAACATTTGCGATCCGGAATCTCTGTACTTGCGCTGCTGGCGCTGTTCGTCCCGACCGCCTTTGCACAGACCGTCTGGCATACCGACCTGGCAGCCGCCCGCCGGGAAGCGGAGAAGCAGAATCGACCGTTGCTGTGCCATTTTGGAGCTGTCTGGTGCGCCCCCTGTCAGAAGATGGAGCGGACCGTCTTTAACCAGCAGGCGGTGATCGACCAGTTAAGGGCGTCTGCAGTCTGCGTGAAGATCGACGTCGATGAACATCCCGAACTCGCCCAGCGATTCGGAGTGGAACGATTTCCCACCGACGTCTTTCTGGAACCTAACGGTCAGCGACTGATGGAAGCGACCGGGTACCAGTCGCCGGAAGATTACCGTGCCCTGGTCGAACGGGCGGCTCGAAGATACTCCACGCTGCTGGCCAGCCGACAACCCAAAACCGCTCCGCCCGTCGCGACGACTCCGGACTCGGGGACGAACTCCACGCAACTTGCAAAGAGCAGTGCGCCCCAGCTGATGCTCGAAGGGTATTGCCCTGTCACGCTGCAGAATACCCGTACGTGGAAGAAGGGGGATCCGCAGATTCACGCGGAATTCAAGGGCCAGCAGTTCCAGTTCACGTCCGCCGACGCTCGTAAGGAATTCCTCGCTTCTCCTGAGAAGTACGTCCCGCAGTTCCTGGGATGTGACGCGGTACTGATCTTCACTGCGGACCGTGCCGTTGCGGGGAGTATCGAATGGGGGGCTTATTACGACGATCACCTGTACCTGTTCACCAGCCAGGAGAATCGACGTAACTTCAAAGAATCCCCGGAGAAATACATCCGGACCCGGGTGGTGCTGGACGTCAGTCAGGTGGAATACGCGGTTCACTGACCCCTTCTCCGGGAGGCCACATTCGTCGTCTCCCGCTTTTCTCTGATTCCTGAAGCTGAGCTGCGGGCAGTTGACGGTCTGCCTGATTTCTCTCCAAAAATCCCGGAAACTGCACGGGAAACACGCTGACCAACCCGGATGTTCCCGTATCTGCAAATCCTTGACGGATCAGGGGACTCGGGAGTTTGACTCGGACCGATGGTGACCTAGCTTTCAGAGACGCACGGCTCCCTGTGGCCGATGTGGACCAGACTCTGATCACTGATTGGTATCCATGGCGACCCTGACCTCCTCACTCTCCGGAATCCGCACCGCCGCTCTCCCCTCGGCGCATCCGATGGATTCCTCGCAACTCTTCATGGCCTTGTTGTCTCTTGTCCGAGAGAGCGACGAGTCCCAGAATCCTGAATCGCACCAGAAGATCATTGCAGTTCCCGTCTTGCGGAGATTGCTCTCCGCCATTCACTTCCGTGATGCCGGAACGTTGAAGCATTCACGTCGGGTCGGGCTCATCAGCGTTGGCATCGCCGGGCGTCTGGGGTGGGAAGAGAACGATCTGCGAATTATCGAAATAGCCGCGCTGATGCATGATATCGGCAAAATCGGAATTCCCGATCATATCCTCCGCAAACCCGGGAAGCTCAGCCCGGACGAAGCAGAGTACATCGCCATGCATCACCGGGTGGGGCTCGCACTTCTGCAGGCCTGCCGCATCCATCCAAGCGTGACAGAAATCGTGGCCCAGTCTCACGGAGTCGACGAAGAACATCTCAACGGACGACATCCCCTGAGTCTGGGGGCCCGGATTCTCGCTGTCGCTGACGCATACGATTCCCTGACGACCCGGCAATGCTATCGGGCACCTTATGATCGCTGGGAAGCGCTGCAGATCCTCGAAGAACAATGTGGAAAGCAGTTCGATCGAAATGTGGTCGCTGCCCTGGGACGCTGGCTCGACGGTCCCGACGCAGCTGCCCTCGCCGATGAGCGGGCTGCGGAAGTCTCCATTCAGGTCAATGCTCCAGTCGATTCCGAAACACGTTTGAATGCCACCCAGCTTTGCCAGATCGTCAATCATCTGTACCTGCTGGAAAACCTGTATGACGCGTTCTATGTCGTCGACGCGAACCGGCGGATCGCCATCTGGAGCAGCGGGGCTGCAACGATCTTCAATCGAAGTGCTCAGGACGCTCTCGGTAAAAAGTGGAATCGGCATCTGCTGGTGAAATCCGCAGCGAACACCGATCCGCTCGAGACGGTGTTCATGACAGGCCAGCCGGTCTGCCACCTGATGACCCTGCAGGACTCGAATGAAAGCTACGTGGACGTTGACGTTCAGAGTATTCCCATTCAGGATTCGGAGAATCAGGTGGTGGGCGTGGTGGAACTCGTCTGCAACTGCAAGGAATCCAAGCGTCATCGCGGTCAGTTTCGTTCACTGCAGATGGCCGCGACCCGCGACCCTCTGACCGGGGTGCTCAATCGCGGGGAGCTCGAGCGCCGGATGAGCGAGGTCTACGAAGAATGGAATACGCAGACCAAAGGACCGTTCTCCGTCGTCTTCATGGACCTGGATCATTTCAAATCGATCAACGACCGTCTTTCTCACGCAGTGGGAGACCGCGTACTGGTGGAATGCTCACGGCTGCTGCAGGATGAGCTGTATTCAGGAGAACTGATTGGCCGCTACGGCGGTGAGGAATTCGTCGTCGTCTGTCCGGAAACATCCGCTGGTGCTGCGATGGAACGTGCGGAGCGGCTGCGGCGAACACTCTCGTCGACGCGCTTTGCGGAACGGGATGATCTGCGGGTGACCGCATCTTTCGGGATTGCCGAGGTGACTCCCGGTGAAAGCCTGGAATCGGTCGTCACCCGCGCCGACCACGCTCTGTACGAAGCCAAGCGACAGGGCCGGAATCGCAGCTGCATCAGCAATGACGGCGACCAGAAATCACATGACCGTTCGCGCAAAGCATCCCGGGTCGAGATGGTGCATACCGCGACCATTCTCACCTACGTGGCGGAGGAAATGCTTCAATTGAAGCTCACCGGATTTATTGAAGGACACAAGGCAAAGATTCTTTCCGTCGCCCCGCAGGAACTGGTCCTGCAGATGGGGTCTGGAGGACTGTTCTCCAGCTTGACCCGCAGCACGGCCGACCGGCTCCCCGTCAAGATGACTCTGGAGATCCATGATGCGCCGCCTGATCCAAATCTGAAGACCGACAAGCGTCTGATGCTGAAGGTGACGATCGAACCCGCTGGCAGGTGCAACGATCAGGAACTGTTGCGGCTTCGCGGAAACCAGATCGTCGATCAGCTGAAGTCCCACATCATGTCCAACTAGACCAGTTTGGTCTATCATGTGCAGGCGATTCAGGATTTTCACCGCATGAAAGTCCATATGATCGCCTGCGGAACGTAATAGATTATTGGCAAAACCGCTCTAAAAATAAAAACAGAGCACGAAGCACGACATCTCTGGTTCGTGCGACGTGCTCTGAATTTTTCCCGCGAAGTTCTACTTCGATGACAGGATGGCGTTGACCACGTCATCCCGAGTCAGCGGAGCAGTGGAGGTCTTCAGGCTTTCAGGCTCAGACTCGTAAACCTTCGTCAGCGGGGCCAGTTCCTCCGGAGCATTCGTGCTGGTGCCGTGAACCGTCAGCTTTGCGGGGAAGGCAGAGGTCGCAAGCCCGCCGACTCCTCCGTATTTCAACGCTCCGGGGACCATGTTCGGGTCATTGCTGAGCTTGATCTCGGAGAAGGTGAACCCGTTCAGGTCGACAATGGTCTGATCGATCAGGTCGGCAGGCAGATCCGCACGGGCGAGGAGTGTCCAGACCCCGGCTCCGCTGGTTCCTGCCAACGTGATCTGCTCAAACTTCATCTCACGCAGCTTGAGGACCACAGCCTCAATGTCTCGGAGCCGCTCAGCCATCGGAGTGAGATTGTATCCGTAGACGAATCCCGTGTATTCCTTGTCGTTCGGCGCGGAGTGATGGGACGGGGAAGGTTTCTCAAAATAGCTGGCATAGAAGTCTTTCCGGCCCGCTTCGTCGCCGGTCAATAACAGGTCGGCGGAAGCGACAGCCACGCCGGACTCCAGCAGCTTCTTCACCGCAGGCTCAAGTGTGCCATCCGCATTCTGCAGATGAGACTTTCCAGCCCCATCCAGCCACAGGACGACGCGACGGCTCTTCTCTTCTCCGGCTGGGGAAACGAGCGTGACCGGGACGCGGGCCTTGTCGTATTTCACAACGAACTTGCTGATTGTGCCCTTGTCTTCCTTGAGAGGAGCCTCGGATTTGGGCTCCGATTGAACTTCGGAATCGAGTGCCGGGAAAAGGACGCCACGGGCGCCGCGAATCATTTCGCGGAATGCTGTCGGATCTCCTGCCAGCAGCTTCTCGAACTGTTGTCGATTCTGAGTCCGCATCGACTCGCGCAGCTCGGCTTCTCCCATGGAATCTTCCGGGCGCGGATGTTCAGAATCGAAAACCGTCATCTCTGCCTGTGTGAGAGGCCAGAAATCGGTTTGTTGAATGGGATTCTTCAGTCCCAGCTGCAGGTGGGTATTCATCCAGTCATACATCATCTCGCGAGCGGGCTGATTGTAGTTGTGAGGAAACTGGGGGAACGCCTTTGCGGACACGAGGTCTGCCTCTCCATAGAGCGCGTACACCTGCCGCAATTCCGGAAATCCTTTTGTTTCGATATCGATGGTCCAGTCGTTGGCACCGCTCATTGCCATGGGGCGCGGTGCCGTGAGTGCCGCCAGCGCAATGTTGCTGATTCCGGTTCTGAGATAGTCAGCATTTTCACAGACGCATCCCCCCTGCATGGAAGTTGAAACCATGACCGCGGGAAACGCGACTGTGACCCGCGGGTCGACGGCAGCTGCCAGAAATGTCTGTGTTCCTCCACCGCTGGCGCCGGTGATGCCGATGCGGCTGGAGTCCACATCGGGAAGGGACGTCACAAAGTCGATGGCCCGGATGGAATTCCAGGTTTGCAGCCCCATCTTATTGTGCAGCCACAACGCAGCATCGGCATCGCAGAAACCTTCCCGGTGTGACAAGGGGCCGTTGTCCGCCACGCCCACCATATCGTAGTGAAAGACGACGCAACCCATGCGGGCAAGCTGAACCATACGGGCCTGAACCGGGAACCGGGCCCCGGACATGTATTTTTCAGCTCCCGACTTCAGAAGCGAATTCGCTTCTCCCGCCGAGTTCTCCTGGAACCGTCCGTTGCTCCAGTGCCCGTGCGGACACAGAACGGCAGGAATTTTTCCAGTGACGTGCTTGGGACGGTACAGACTTCCGGTGACGTAATGTCCCGGGAGACTGCGGAAGTACACTCGCTCGATGGTGTAGTCTCCCCGGTCGACCAGTCCATGAATGACTGGGGAGAACTCTCCTTTTTCAGGCATCGGCCAGAGGCCATTTCCCACCAGAACCTGCTCACGAATTTCCTGTGAGATTTTCTTCCACTCTTCCAGTGTCTCGGGGGGAGTCCAGGGGTGGTAATGATCATTGAGCGTGCGAAGGCGGGTGGCACGCTGATCCGGGATCAGATGCGGCTTCAGAGCGTCCTTCCAGACCTGATATCCGGCAGCACTTAAATGGAGTCCATCTTCAGCGAACAGTTCCGGACGTGGTTCTCCTTTGTCATTCAGCATTACAGGTTCGAGGTCGACGAACGTGAGCAGGGGATCTTTTTCACATTCGGCTTTGATCAACGCATTGGCTTCGCGAACTTTCTCGATCAGGTTCCAGCGCTTCAGGCTCGGTTTGATTGCGATGAAGACCAGGGGAGTTCCCTTCAGGTCACGATTCATCAGCGAAACGAACTGTTTGAAGTCTTCGAGAACCTGCTGGGGCGAGCTCCCCGATGCGAGGTCATTGTCTCCGGCATACAACACGACCTGGCGCGGCTTCGCAGGGGCGACAATCCGCGGAAAGAAGTGAACGGAATCGGCAATAACCGATCCACCGAAGCCGCGATTGATCGCATCCAGCGTCGGGAACGATGCTTTCAGATCCCAGAGTCGGACACTCGAGCTGCCAACGAAGAGGATCTGACCGGGAGCGGTCGGTTCTGCCTGATCCTTCTGTTCGAATTCTACAATCTGATTTTCGAATCGGGCGGGATCAGCAGCAGCTGCGATCGGTCCATGAGATGCAAGGACGGCCATCAGGCAGGCGACTCGCATTGACAGCGCCAGCCAGCGGGGATCCGTTCCATGCTCTCGCAGCAGAAGTCCGGACTCAAGTTCCGGTGGAGAGACAGTGTTGTTCATCATCAGTCGCAGGTCCTTGCTCATCAGAAATCTCCGCATTGATCAGATCGAAACGCTTCGATTCGACTGTAGCCAAAATGTGAAAACCATTCCAGCTTGCAGGGATTTCGCGTGAGATGTGGAGTCCAGAGTCCAGAGCTGAGTGCTGAGTGCTGGCAAAACGCCTCGGCGTTTCCCAATCCCCAATCCCCAATCCCCAATCCCCAATGACAAATGACAAATGACAAATGACAAATCCCCCCCCTAACTTCGCGTTCCTCCCAGCTCAGCGTGCCGGAAGCAGTCGACAAAGTGATCATTCACCATGCCAATCGCCTGCATGTGTGCATAGCAGATGGTGCTTCCCACGAAGTTGAACCCGCGGCGCTTCAGGTCTTTGCTCATCGCATCGGACTCGGGTGTCGTGGCGGGGAGATCTTCACGGCCTCGGCGGCGATTCTGCTTTGGCTTTCCCCCCACGAACTGCCAGATGTACTTGTCGAATGTGCCGAATTCCTTCTGCACAGCCAGAAACGCCTTTGCATTCTGGACGGTGGAGGCGATCTTCAGGCGATTGCGGATGATGCCGGAGTCTTCCATCAGGGCATCGAGCTTCTTCTGGCTGTAACGGGCAATGCGGACAGGGTCGAAGTTGTCGAGCGCTTTCCGGTAGTTCTCCCGTTTCTTTAAAACGGTTTCCCAGCTGAGGCCAGCCTGTGCTCCTTCGAGAATCAGAAATTCGAAGTGCACGCGATCATCATGAACAGGCACTCCCCATTCGCGATCGTGATACGCTTCATAAAGGTCTCCCTTTGCCCAGGAGCAACGCTGTTTCGTCATGTTATTTTCCAGCCGTGTCGAATCGAGATTGAATTCTCGAGAACGTGAAAAGTAGGAGGGTGAGGCTCATGCCGAGCTGCGGACGTCAGATCGCGTGAACATTTTTGCGGCTCCGCAGGAGCGTCGCCCTCCCGAATCTGGATTCCGTTGAAATTCAAAACACGCTCTGAGTGTCGCCAGCCAGTGTACCAGACCGGGCGTTGAAGAAAGGAAGTCGCCTGGCACGCTGATTGGCCCCGGGCTGAATGGGCTCATCAGGACGGCTGCTGCCGCTGACCTCGCAGCTTCATGTAGATTCGCTTGACCTCCGTCATACAGCAACGGCCGTCCGCAGCGAGCACTCCACACCGGGCTGCTTCGGATTGTGATTTGGCCAGCAATTCACGGATCCTCACCGGCACGGGACTCTCGACATCGGCCTCGATTTCTTCAATGGTGAAATGAAAGCAGGGGCAGATCGGTGCGTCTGGAGATTTCGGATAGATCGGAGCCTGAAGCTCATCGGTCGTCACCAGTCCCCCCAGCTGATCGAAGTAGGCTGCCTGGCAGGGAGGGTAGCTGCAGAACCACGCTGTCTGCCCGAGTTTTCCACGCGCGGCGGGGAGGATGTGTGCCTCCAGCGGGGCTGCGGTGACGGGGGTGCCGAGCGAGCCACAGCGAGGGCAGTAGGCACGGCCATCATCATCCGGCTCGCGGACGAAGGCTTTGTTCATGAACGGCGGTTTCCGAAAAAACGTGGGAATTCACGAACCCGCTCATGGGGATCGTGTCATTCTGGATGGTAACTGATCCTGCTGGAACAGGACAAAGTGTTTGCCCGGCATTGAATTCCATGGGCAAGATCCATTTTGAAAATCATGAAATCCTCTGTAACGACAACCTGTGAAATCACGCTGGCTCGTCCTCTGGCGCCCGAAGAGGTTCGATGCGGTCAGTACGTGACCATTCTGGATGAGATTGTGGAATGGCCTTCGTTCATGTGGTGCAACGCCGAGGCGGCCGGCAGACCGCAGGACCTGATCCGGATGAAGATCAAGTCAAGCGAGGGAGGAATTCCCCTGCGGGTGAAGTCGATCTGTCTGCCGTTTGTCAGCGTCCAGACCCATCTGCAGCAGATTCAGGTTCTCGATCTGCGTCGTGTTCAACTGGTTCGCTTGTCACGCGAATTCGGGAAGTCGGTCTGGAAGGCGTTGGCCAAACAGGCTCAGCCTGTGATTCCGGGACCGTGGTAGAGCGGCACTGACGATTAAGTGCATGTTTGAAAATTGGGAGGGCGAGGCTCCTGCCGAGCCGCGAACGTCAGATCGCGTAAACTTTTTTGCGGCTCCGCGGGAGCGTCGCCTTCCCGAATCTGGATAGAGACGCCCCCTCTGACTGGTCAATGGGAGTGAGCACAAATGGCGAAGCCGGAGGTGTCATCCTCCGGCTTCGCTTTGTTTTTTTGACTGCGAATTCAGCCTCGAAAGCCCCACTCTGTCAGTTGGAGGCGTTCTTCGGCTGCCATACGCCATCTTCGGCGACGAAGAGCGGCTGAAGTTTCTTCAGGGCTGCAGTTCGCTTGAAGTCGACCACCGGCAGAAGCGGCACGATCTGACGCGAATAGAAATAGCGTTCCGGGGTCTCCAACGCATCTGCCAGAGTCCCTTTAATTTCCGTGACCTGACCTGCGAGTTCGCAACCCGGGACCAGCCAACGCAGGATCTCCCAGGACTTCTCTCCCAGTGCCAGCCGATAACCCCGTTCCAGGCCGGCTGCAGAACCGGTCTTCAAGACTGCTCCGGAGTACCCCCCGGAATACACGAGCATGACGTCGCTGGGATGATCCGCGAAGGTCTGTACGTTCGGACCCATCTTTTCCCGCAGCCACTGCATGAGCAGGACGTCGTCCAGTGAGTCCCCAAACTGGTCGAGGTAGAACAGTTTGCAGCCTCGCTGAAGCATCTGATCGTACCGCGTCCAGAGCAGTTCCCGATGACCGGGATCGGCAGCATGCAGACGAATGGTGACCTCCTTCTTGTTTCCCACGGGAATGCTGAGCAGGCTGGGGCGGCTGGCGACTCCCAGTTTGAGCCGGGCTGCCGCGAACTGATCGGCGAGCCGTTCCCACTCTTCTTCGACTTCCGGGGGGAGAAGATTGAAGTCGCACAATCCGGACTCATCGACTCCATTGACGGTACCGTGATTCCAAAGGATCGCCCCTTGTCCATTGAATTCGTTCAGACGGGGAATCAGAGAGTCGCACAGTGCCTGAGCTCCTGCCGAGCTGCCGATCTCCTTGTTCTTCAAACCTGAGGAAGCTGGGGCGGAGTCGTCGCTGCGTCGGGCGGCATTCACACGACGGGTTTCTTCCTTGCCCTTGGGATCATCGGAGCGACGCGTGGAGACCGGCTTCTCGGGAATGCTCAGGTCTTCTGTGGCAATCCACCGTCCGTCCGCTTTGTACTGGACTGGTCCGAACTGCTTTTGAAACTGCTCGCGATAAGGTTCCAGGAGGTGCTGCCAGGTCATATCCGGACTGACACGCAGATTCAGCCCCACCGTGACCGCGCCGCCAGCTGGAATGGGGGAGTTTGCGAAGTAATGTAACTTCCGTTCGAGGACACGATCGCGTTCACTCGCGTTCCAGTCGGCGTAGTCCCAGAGGAGCAGCGTGCGAAACAGGCTCGAATTCGCCGGAGCCAACCCGAAACCGACTTCCTTGTCGGCAGCATATCCGCCTCCCAGAGGAGAGAAGCTGCTGGGATGACAGACGTTCAGGCCATGTTCCTGAAAGAACTCTTCGCTTTCGACCGGCATGATCCCTTCGGGGGAGCGTGCAAAATGAAACGTCAGGCCGGAGAAACCGATCACGTTGATCGGCGAGGTTGCATGGTTGTTTTCCACGCGGGCGGTGATCCGTACGTCTTCGTTTTGAAACGAATACGTGTACGTACAGACAACGTCTCCGGCGACATGCCGAACTTTGGCCTCCTTGGGAGACACGACCGTCAGCTGCATTTCGGTCGGGGCAGGGATATTGACCTGACCGTCGCCCACGTCTTTGAACCGGGATTCCGCATTGAATGCCGTCCAGTGGCCATCGACGACCGCGCCAAACCCTTTGCGGATGGTCGACAGGCCTTTCTCTGTCACGGTGTACGTCACGCCACGGGGGGTGACATAGACCTGCTCCACGTCGGCAGCCATCCCGGTAGCTGCCAGCAGGTTCAGAACTGTCGCCAGCGTGAGTGTCCAGACCACGACGCATCGGCGTCGTGTCGAAACGTCAGCGGCGGCAATTTGGCCCTCGTTCAGCCGCATCATCAGCAAATCTCCGGAAAAGTGAATGAATACATATGCTCGCCACGAACGGCGAAGATCAGCCCGCCTTCTTTCAACCACCGTGGAACCCGGAGTGTTCTATAGAATTTCCGGTTTGCAGCGATTCTCCCAGAATTGAGGCTGACCCGCCACCGAAAGTTCGGATTGGAGGAAGGGGCCGACCGGAAATGCTGTTTCCAGGAAGTAAGTTCCCGAAAAGAGGTCGCTTGAGCGTCGAGAGTTCCGGGCAATTCCGAAAAATCCTTCAAAGATGTCGGAGTCGATTTTCCAGTCCTGCGCGTCTGTGCGACGTCGATTTGAAACCGGGGACTCCGCAAGAGGCTGTCGACTGGGGCCATTGGACTTACGACGCATCGGTGATATCGTGCCCTTGGCGTTATTTCCCGCGGTCCTGCTGCCCATGACGGTCAGAAAGAAATGAGGCTCGATATGAACATCCGTTCCAAAACTCCACTCACATCCCGGGCCGCGTGGAAATCGCTGGCGCGCCACTGTGAGCAGGTTCGACCGTTGCATCTGCGGGATCTGTTCGCGGAAGACCCCGAGCGGGGAGAACGTCTGACAATCAACGCTGTGGGGATTCTCCTCGACTACTCCAAGAATCGCGTTACGGACGAGACCCTGAAGCTGTTGTTCCAGCTGGCCGAAGAGTCCGGATTGCGTGAACGGATTGACGCCATGTTCCGTGGCGACAAGATCAACATCACCGAAGATCGCGCAGTGCTGCACACCGCGCTGCGGGCTCCTCGGAATGCGTCGATCATCGTCGACGGCGAGAATGTGGTTCCGCAAGTCCATGCTGTCCTGGACAAGATGTCGGAGTTCGCGAACCGGGTTCGCAGCGGGGAATGGCTCGGTCATACCGGAAAGCGGATCCGCAACATCGTGAACATCGGGATCGGTGGGTCGGACCTGGGACCGGTCATGGCCTACGAAGCATTGAAGCACTACAGCGACCGTGACTTGACCTTCCGCTTCGTTTCCAACGTGGACGGAACGGACTTCGTCGAGGCAGTGGTCGATCTGGATCCGGCCGAAACCCTGTTCATTGTGGCTTCCAAAACCTTCACGACGCAGGAGACCATGACCAACGCGCAGAGTGCGCGTGAGTGGACACTTCGAGGACTCGGAGGCGATACGAAAGCGGTGGCCCGGCACTTTGTGGCGGTTTCGACGAACGCGGCCAAGGTCTCGGAATTCGGGATCGACACCGTCAACATGTTCGGGTTCTGGGACTGGGTCGGCGGCCGGTATTCGATGGATTCCGCCATCGGCCTTTCGACGATGATTGCGATTGGACCGCAGCAGTTTCAGGAAATGCTCAGCGGCTTCCATGAGATGGATGAGCACTTTCGGACTGCGAGCTTCGAACAGAATCTTCCTGTGCTGATGGGGCTGCTCACCATCTGGTACAGCAATTTCTTCGATGTCGAAACCGTGGCGGTGCTCCCCTATGAGCAATATCTGAAGCGATTCCCCGCCTACCTGCAGCAACTGACGATGGAAAGCAACGGCAAGTCCATCACGCTGGAAGGGAACCACGTTGATTATGCCACGTCTCCCGTCTACTGGGGCGAGCCGGGAACCAACGGGCAGCATTCGTTCTATCAGCTGATCCATCAGGGAACGCGGCTGATTCCCTGTGATTTCATTGCGTTCGGACAAGCACTCACTCCGCTGGGCCGACACCATGATCTGCTCATTGCGAACGTTCTGGCGCAGTCCGAGGCACTTGCGTTCGGCAAAACGGCGGATGAGGTCCGCGGCGAAGGAACAGCCGACTGGCTGGTGCCCCATCGCACGTTCGAAGGGAATCGGCCTTCGAATACGCTGCTCATCGAGAAACTGACTCCCGCGGTGCTGGGCAAACTCGTCGCGCTGTACGAGCACAGCGTCTACGTGCAGGGAGTCATCTGGCAGATCGACTCCTTTGACCAGTGGGGCGTGGAACTCGGCAAAGTGCTCGCCCAGCGGATCGTTCCTGAACTGGAAAGCTCCAGCGAACCGGCACTCAAGCACGACAGTTCCACGAACCACCTGATCCAGGCCTACCGAAAGTTGAAGTAAATCACCACTCGGGGCGATTCAGGACGGATGCCGTGTTTGCGTGAAATCGCTATCCGGCGTGAACAGTCAGTTCAGGCAGCAGGACCTATGGCAATCACAATTATCGGGTATCGAGGGAGTGGCAAGAGCACGGTCGGGGCGGAATTGGCCCGTCGGCTGGGATGGAACTACATCGACACCGATCCGCTGATTGAAAAGCGGGCAGGGAAGTCCATCTCGCAGATCTTTGCAGAGGACGGCGAGCCCCGGTTTCGCGACCTTGAGAGTGGTGAACTTTCCAGTGCCCTGGCCGGGGGAGATGTTGTCGTCTCCGCAGGGGGTGGGGCAATCCTCCGGGAGGGGAATCGTCAGTCCATGCGCGCCGCCGGCCCTGTGATCTGGCTCGTCGCGGATCTCAATACGATCGCTGCCCGCATCTCTGCCGATCCGACGACGCTGGCCCGTCGACCCGCTTTGACAAACAGGGACCCTGTCAGCGAAATTCAGGAAGTTCTGGTGCAACGACAGCCCCTGTACGCAGAGGCTGCCACCATCACCGTACAGACCGACAATCGCACCCCCGCTTCGATCGTCGATGAAATCATGACGCAGCTTCCCCTTCCATAACGTTCCTCTCCGATTCGACGTCACAGCCCTCAACACAGTTCGAATTCATGCTCGCGGTCGACGCCATTCCCCATCTTCGTCTCGATCTGCCCGCGTGGATGATCCTGTCCTACCTGTTCATCCTCGGAGCGGTGGTCGGCAGCTTCCTGAACGTCTGCATTTACCGGATCCCTACTCAGGACCGCTTTCTCGATCAGCTGAAAGCGCTTTCGAACCGCCCCTCTCACTGCCCCCGCTGCAAGACGAACATTCGTTGGTTCGACAACATTCCGATTTTCGGCTGGCTGAAGTTAAGAGGTCGCTGCCGGGCCTGCCGGATGTGGATTTCGCCACGTTATCCGCTCATTGAGTTTCTGAACGGATGCCTGTGGGTACTCCTGTTCTGGATGGAAGTTCCGATGGGGATGCAGTCCACGTTGGCGGAGAGCTGCGTGTACTCGGATCTGGGCCCGCAGGTCTATCCCGGCCTCGGATTCCTCTCGCCCGAATGGTTCGTGATCCTCCGTTTCTTCAGCCATCTGGTGCTGGTGGAAGCGCTGCTGGTGGCATCGTTCATCGACTTCGACCTCCGCATCATCCCGGACGGGTCGACACTGCCGGCGATGATCTTTGCTGTGCTCTTCAGCTGGTTGATCGCCCGTGTGCATCTGGTTCCCGTCTGGTTCCAGAGCTCGAATCTGGAACAATCATTTGCAGCTGTCACCCCGGAATGGATTCATCCGTTGATGCGGGGAAATGAGGTTCCTGAATGGGTGACCGCCCATCCGCACCTGCACGGCCTGCTGGTCAGTCTGGCAGGTCTGCTCGTGGGCGGAGGGATTGTCTGGGGAGTCCGGTTGCTGGGCTTCTGGATGCTGCGACAGGAAGCGATGGGATTCGGGGATGTCATTCTGATGGCGATGATCGGAGCGTTCATCGGCTGGCAGGCGTCGATCATCGCGTTCTTCATCGCTCCGATGTGTGCGATTGCCGTTGTTGCGTGGACTTATCTGGTGAACCTGACCAATCGTCTCTTTGGTCGTCGTGACTCATTTGTCCGCATGATTCCGTACGGGCCGTACCTGAGCCTTGGGGCGCTACTGACCATCCTCTTCTGGCAGGAACTGTTCGATCGGACCCGGCACTTCTTTGAACTGGGAGTTCTCCTGATTCCGTTCGCTCTGATCATGGGGATCCTGTTTGGAGCCTCGCTGTTTCTGGTTCAGGGACTCAAGCGGCTGCTGGGGATTCAGTCGTACGAGGAGTTCCCGGCAGCAGCCTGGCGTTCTGCCGATCAGACTTGGTTCTTCAAAGGCGAAACCGTGGACCGGCACACCTGCCGGTGGAAGACCCGCGACTGGGACGGCTGTGCGTCAGGGCAGGGGATGATCCACCAGGAACGCTGGCGGAGCGGCGGAGCCGGGAATGGGTTCACAGCGAATCACTGGCGGCGACCGGATCGGTGAAAGTTGAAATAACAACCCGGGAACGCTGCTGGGAGTTCGACATGGTGGCGAGAGAATCGCCATGCTGAATTGTCGATTGTCTGCTTGGGACTGACACAGAGTTTGCAAGTTTGATGTAACTTGGCCGTTAGGTTGGAGTTATAGACCGGGGATGACTTGCGTTCGCGACTCGTGGGGACAGGTCGCAACATTCTAGAATCAATAAACTTGCGAAAGATAACCGCGACATTACACTCTTTGTGAGACGCGGTCTCAATCTCTTCTTGTCCAGCCAGCCGCCACGAACAGGGGAGAGACCACCGCGACGGGCCGTGGCGAGATTTTCGCCGAAGCCGTTGGCTTCCCTCTCCGCGACCGCCTCCCGAGTCTCTCCTGCCTCTTTCCGGAGTGCCCCCATGTTCGTGGCTCCTTCCCGTCCAATGCGGCCAGGCCTTCGCGCCTTCACCCTGATCGAACTTCTGGTCGTCATCGCGATCATCGCCGTCCTGATCGCCCTGCTGCTCCCCGCCGTCCAGCAGGCCCGAGAAGCGGCCCGCCGCAGCCAGTGCAAGAACAACCTCAAGCAACTGGGGCTGGCCATGCACAACTACCTCGACACCCATCGCTGTTTCCCGCCCGCTGGAGTTGAAAATGGAACCGCTGGTGGAAGCACTCAGGAATGGTCCGCCCAGGCCTTCATGCTTCCGTTTCTCGAGGGGACGAATCTCTACAATAAGATCGATTTCAACGTCGGTTACGGGCAAGGGACGAATGTCGATCCTGCAAATCACATCAAGATCATGCGCATTCCAGTCCTTCTGTGTCCGAGCGACCCGAATGACAGCGCGCGCGTCGACAGTGGGGTGATTGTCCATTATCCCCTGAGCTATGGTGTCAGCCGAGGGATTTATGAGATTGCCAGCCAAAGTGCGACCGGTTCGATCAATGGAGATGGCGGGGCCGCCTTCAAGTACAACAACGTCACGCGTGACCGCGACTTCACCGATGGCATGAGCAACACGCTCGGCATGTCGGAAGTAAAGTGCAAAACTCCACGTTTCCATGACTACGCATCGATGCCGACCACAACTCCCTCAGTCGCTGACCTGCTAGCGGCGCTTCCGGGAACACTTCCAGCCGATGGCTCGTCCGGATGGGCAACAACGAATGGGCACACCGAATGGGTCTCCGGCAACACGATTCATACCGGATTCACGACCACCTTTACTCCCAACTCCAAGGTGATGAAAGACAATTACGACCTCTCAGTCTCCGGGACACGCGAAGCGAACCTGGGGAACGGAGGCTTCACGCGAGCCGCTGTCCCTTCCCGCAGCTATCACACCGGCACCGTCAACAGCATGTTGATGGACGGGTCGGTCCGTTCGATCAGCAGCAACATCAACCTCGACACCTGGCGCAATCTCGGACAGCGGTCCGACGGCAATGTCGTCGGTGAATTCTAAGATCGTCCTCACCTGACGATCTTACGAAGCTCCTGAAACAAAAATGCTCGCGACCAACCGGTCGCGAGCATTTTTTGTTGTGTCCCAGAAGTTCTAAAATCAGCGGTTGGGTGGCCTGGGTTGGAGCGTACTCGCGAAACCCCGGTGCGATGGCGTCCCGTTCAGGTCTCCAGTAGTCAGTCCCTATTCAGAGCGTGTTTGAAATTTTCACTGAATCCAGATTCGGGAGGGCGACGCTCCTACGGAGCCGCCAAAAAGTTTACGCGATCTGACGTTCGCGGCTCGGCAGGAGCCTCGCCCTACCACTTTTCAAACACGTTCTTAGAAACCCCGGGCCTTTTTGATGTCCGCCATCGTTCGCAGCTCGTAGTCGATCCCGACATAATCCAGCAGCGAGCACAGGGCTCGGACTGCGACACCCATGCCGTCGGGCCCGCTGAAGCCGCCGAACTGCCCGCCCCCCTTCAGATGCGGTTCCAGTTCCAGAAAGGTCCCGGGCAGACCAAACTTCGCCATGCGTGCTGCCGCTTCCGGGATGTGTTCGCGGAAGTCCCGCAGCACCGCTTCGTGTCCGGTATCGCCCACGTTGGCGGGCACGAAATTCTTGAGCCGCTCTTCATCGACGACACCTGTCCACACGAGGCCGGGGTCGACTTCGTAGTCCTTGATGTGGATCCAGCCAATGTACGGCCGCATCTCCACGTATTCCTGAAAGCACTGCATCGGAGTCATGTTCTGGGACGAGAGATTTCCGCCGTCGTAGATGACGACCAGATTCTCGCGGTTCAGCTTGCGGGCGAGTTCGGCCAGCATCCGCCCGTTCTGTCCAATCAGGTTCGCTTCGACTTCCAGTCCGTAGACGATGTTGTGCTTCGCGAATTCGTCCACCACTTTGCCAATCAGTTCGACAGCCTGATCGACGTATTTCTCAGGGGCTTCGCCTTTGGGCTGATAGAAGGAAAACCCGCGAATCAGTTTGGCATTCAGGGCCAGGGCAGCGCGGATGGTCTTGGCGACTTCCCCCTGCATGTACTCCTGAAACGGGACGAATTTGTTGTGTGAACCGTCTTCCTTGTCGAGCAGTTTGATCTTGCCGATGCGGGAACCGATGCTGGTGACGGACATGCCGTACTCAGCATGAATCTTCGTCAGTTCCGCCAGTTCCTCATCGCTGAGCTCGACGACATGCTTCACCTGCCCGCTGCCGGTGACGTCCACAAACCGCGGGCTGTAATACTTGAGCCCCAGAGCGGACAGGGCCGCCATCTGCTCGATGGCCGTCTTTCGATTGGCCGCTTCATCGGCGAAAGCACTGAGGATGATGGAGTTTGAATGAGACATGGACAATCGATTTCAGGATAGGATCACAGGGACTCTGGAGACACCGCTGCGCAGGCAGATCGGCGACATTTCACGAACAATCAATGTTTTGAATGATTGTGTGTTGTATCGGTCCGGGATGCAACTCTACTGAAGATTGGTTCTCAGTTATCGTAGCGAGGTAATTTCGGCTGTCCGATTGGCGTGTCGCCTGGAAATTCGACATACTGTCGGCAGTCGACAACGAACGACTCGCTGACAGCTGTCCGCTGAAAGCTGATCGCTCCCAATCTGAAAACGGAAATCTCTTCGAGGAACACATGTCGGAATCTGTGGTATTGGCGTACAGCGGGGGACTGGACACATCGGTGCTGGTCGGATGGCTGATGGACCAGGGGCTGGATGTGCATTGCCTTTACGTCGATCTGGGACAGCCTTGCGAGGACATCAAAGCGATTCTGGACAAAGCCCTGAAGATCGGGGCGAAGACCGCTATTGCTGTCGATGTGCAGAACGAACTCTGTCGAGATTTCGCATTTCCGGTCCTGCAGTGGCAGGCGAAGTACGAAAACATCTATCTGCTGGGAACGAGCATCGCCCGACCGCTCATCGCCAAAGCCTGTCTGCAGCGGGCCCGCGAAGTCGGCGCTTCCGGATTCGTCCATGGGGCGACCGGAAAGGGGAACGACCAGTGCCGGTTCCAGCTGGCTGCTGAAGCTCTCGACCCCAAGTGCAAGATCATCGCCCCCTGGCGGATCGAAGCCTTCCGTGAGCAGTTCCCGGGGCGAACGGAAATGCTCGAGTACTGCGAGAAGAAGAACATTCCGGTCAAAGCGACCGCCAAGAAGCCGTATTCTTCCGACGAGAACTGCCTGCACATCAGCTACGAAGCAGGCAAGCTCGAAGATCCGGCAGTCGACGGCATTCCGGTCATCGACTTCGGAATGACGGTCTCGCCGCAGCAGGCTCCGGATCAGGAAACGACAGTCAAGATTCACTTCGAATCCGGCGTTCCGACCGAAATTGATGGGCAGAAACTGTCTCCGATCGAGATCGTCAAGAAGCTGAACGAGATTGGTGGTAAGAACGGCGTGGGCCGGATCGACATCGTCGAAAACCGGTTCGTCGGGATGAAGAGCAGGGGAGTGTACGAGGCTCCGGGGATGACCTGTCTGTACGCAGCTCATCAGGCACTTGAGCAACTGACCCTCGATCGGGACGCCACTCATCTTCGCGATCGGATCAGCCCGGAAGTGGCCGAGATGGTGTACTACGGATTCTGGTACTGTGCGAAGATGGATGCGCTGATGGCGTTCATTAAAGAGCTGCAGAAGCCGGTCACCGGGGATGTGACACTGGGCCTGTACAAGGGGAACGTCCGGGTGACAGGACGGACTTCGCCGGTCAGTCTGTACGATGAAGCGATCGCCAGCATGGAAGGGGGCGGAAGCTACAACCAGACCGATGCGGAAGGATTCCTGCGGATCATGGGGCTTCCGCTGCGAGTGCAGGGGAGTGTGCGGCCGCGAGCGTACTGAGTCGTTTGAGTTTAGCCACGCACTTGAAGTGCGTGGCTAAACAGGCAAACTTCTCCGTGCTGGTGCCGCCGTTGACCCGTCGGGTGAAATCGACTCCAATGAATTCGCGAAGATGAACGAAACCCCAGACTGGTCTTCGGTTCACACCCTCGGGGCTGCCTCAACATGATTGACCTCTTATTACTGGCGATTTTCGGAGTTGTCGTCTGGATGGTCGGCAGCGACGGTCCCTGGAGTGCCGCCATTGGATTTGTCAGCGTGCTGCTTTCCGGTCTGGTGGCGATGAACTACTTCGAGCCACTCGCGAATTTCCTGCAGTCGACCGTCGCTGGTTCCTACGACTGGCAGCACCGGATCGACATCATCTGCCTTCTTGGCCTGTTTGCCGGGGGGATCTTCGCATTGCGTGCATTGGGGGAAGTCCTTCTGCCAACGTATGCGGAACTGCACGGACTGGTTTATCAGGCTGCCCAGTGGGGATTCGCCGCGCTGGCTGGCTATGTGGTAATGGCGGTGATCTGCACCTCGTTGCACGTTGCTCCACTTCCGCGTGAATTCCTGGGGTTCGCCCCGGAACGTGGAAATTTGCTGGGGACTGCCCCGGACCGGCAGTGGCTGGCCCTGACTCAATATGTTTCAGAGAAGTCGATGAGGCGAACGCGTGGAGACGGCCGGCCTAACATCTTTGATGGCGCGGTCTTCCCGGCAAATCCCTCGGACCCCGCCACTGCACATCCCTGGGCTGCCTTCCCGATCAAATATGCCACAAGACGGCAGCTGTACGCGTCGGGGGGGGCTCAAACGACGAGTACTCCAGCCGCTCCGGTGAATACCGGGTCTGCCCCGGCCGGTTCAACTCCCAAAGCTGATACCGGCGGATTCTAGACCAGTTTGGTCTATCATGTGCAGGCGATTCAGGATTTTCACCGCATGAAAGTCCATGTTATCGCCTGCGGAACGTAATAGATTATTTGCAAAACCGCTCTAGAACTGCCGTCGCAACGCAGATCAATTTCGGACTTTCCGGATCGCTGCTGGCGAGGCGGAATAGATTTCACCACGGAGAAGCGGAGACATGGAGAATCAGGAATCACGAATCAAGTGAATTGTGCAGATGTCATCTCTCGACGCATCATGTGCTCCTGACCTGATCCCGTGGGTGATGATATTGAAAATCCTCCGTCTCTCAGTGTCTCCGTGGTTCATTTCCGACTACAGTAAATTGTATTTTCTGTCACCCCGTTTCGAGTTCGAAGGTTCGGCATGCTGTCCCACAACGTTTTTTTCACCCTTGAAGATGATTCCCCGGCCGCCGTTGAGAAGCTGGTGGCGGATTGCCAGAAGTATTTGAAGAATCATCCCGGCGTGGTCTTTTTCGCAGCGGGAACCGTGGGGAATGAATTCGCCCGGCCGGTCAACGACCGGATGTATGATGTGGCGCTGCATGTGGTCTTCACCGACAAGGCCGCTCACGACTTTTACCAGACCGTTCCTGACCACCTGAAATTCATTGAGGAAAACAAGCCGAACTGGAAGCAGGTGCGAGTCTTCGATTCCTGGGTCGAGTAGTACTTCAGTCTGATATTGAACAGAGCACGAAGCGTGAGCGAGCACAATTTTCACTCGAAACGTCGGAATGCACTCGCTCACGCTTCGTGCTCTGACATGCGATGAATCTTTTCGCCACACACTTCAAGTGTGTGGCGAAAACGACAGTTCTTACACCTCAAACTTTGCGCAGCTTCTCATGGCCCGCTGGCCGGATCACTCCCGGGCGAATCTGATCGCGATGTTGCTGATATTCGCACTCTTTCCGCTGCTGTGCTGGCTGGCGTGGTGGTATGTGAAACATTAGGCCACCTGCGGGGTCGGGCCTGAAAATGGGCGGATTCGGGCGGAGTTTAGCGGTGAGTTGACGGCGGAATAGTGTGTCGCTTCTGCGGGATGGCTTGAGGTGAGCGGCGGCCGTGTGCCTGAGTTTGGGAATGGGGCCAAAGCTCAGCGGGGTTTTCGGCCGAAAACGTTCACGACTCGTCGAAGATCGACGGAGCGTGTGTTTTCTCTCACCCATCAGGATGATTTCATGAAACGCTTGATCATGCTGTCGACCATTCTGGCGACATTGGTTGTTGTCAATTCTCCGATCCAGGCCGCAGGCCGACAGCCGACAAGCGTGAACAAGCCTCAGCGGACCGGGGTGTTTGCCCGCATGATGGAACTTGAACGCCGCAAAAATGCCGCGATTCGCCGCGCTCTGGGCTGGGAATAGGTGACAGTGACACGAATGGGCCCCGGTTCTCCGAAAACTGGAAAACCGGCGTGGTGCAGAAGTGGCATTCCGGTCCGACTCGGATAGAATGTCTGTGAGTCCTACTGGTATCACCCCGCTGTACGGATCTGATCCGGTGGGCCGGGGTGATCACTTCCCTCCTCTCATTCTCTCAATGCATCGGACGACCTGCTGATGTCGGAACTGCATCACGAGTGCGGGATCGCCGCGGTCTATCACTTTGGTCAGGATAAAATCTCGCCACTGGTCCAGGCTTATGGACCAGGACGGGTGTCACGCCTGATCCCGCGCATGTTGCTGGACATTCAGAATCGCGGCCAGCTGGCTGCGGGGATGACCACATATAAGCCGTTCCATAAAGATCTTCTGCTCACGCACAAAAACGTGGGGCTGGTCTCGGAAGTCTTTCGCATGGGGCGAAAGACGAAATACCAGAAGCTGATGGATGAGCACGAAGGCCCCGCCGCCATCGGGCATGTCCGTTACGCCACCTGCGGCAAGGACGACCCCACGTATGCCCAGCCGTTCGAGCGAACGCATCTGGATAAACGGAAGTGGTTCTCCTTCGGATTCAACGGCCAGCTCGCCAACTATCCGGAGTTGAGATCCGAGATCCGCTCCCAGGGGGATTTCCACCTGGCGCGGGAAACCGATACCGAGACTCTCATGCACCTGATGAGTCAGGAAATTGCAGAGACTCCGAATATCGACATGCGTCAGCTGGTCGCACAGGTTTCGCAGCGGCTGGACGGTGCCTACAACATTACGTTCATCAACGCCCGGGGACAGATGTTCGTCTCCCGCGATCCCAACGGGTTCCGCCCATTGTGTTACGCCGAGCGTGACGGCTTCTTCGCTGCCGCGAGCGAGAGCGTGGCCCTGACGAACCTCGGGTTCGAGCCGGACGAGGTCCTCGACCTCGAACCGGGGTGTGCAGTCATCATCGAAGACGGCGAAATGCGGGTCGAGCGATATGCTCCGGCCGTTCGTCTTTCCCATTGCTTCTTCGAATGGATCTACTTCGCCAACGTCTGTAGCCGGATCGACTCGCAAAGCGTCTATCTGAGCCGAAAGATCCTGGGAGAAGAGCTCGCCCTGCAGGAACGGGAGTCGACCGTCAATGCGATCGTCGTTCCGGTTCCCGACACCGCCCGCTCGGCTGCGGAAGGGATGGCCTTCTCGTTGAGCGTCCCCTGCCTGGAAGGGCTGATGCGTCATCGGGCGCTGGGGCGCACGTTTATCGAAAGTGAAGACCGGGAAGCGAAAGCCCGGATGAAATATATTCCGCTGCCGGAAGTGCTGCGGGGACGCCGGGTCTTTCTGGTGGACGACACGATTGTGCGTTCCACGACGATGCGGGTGCTGGTCGATCAGATCCGCACCAAGGGAGGAGCGGCCGAAGTTCATATTCGTGTCGCCTGCCCGCCGATCATGGCCCCCTGTTTTTACGGCATCGATATGCCGGACGTGAACGACCTGTTCGCTCCGCGATTCGCAGAGCAGGGGCAGCTCCTCACTCCGGAAATCGAAGCCCGGATGGCCCGGCACTTCAACGCGGACTCCGTGCGGTATCTTCCGGTTGAGTCCGTCGCCAAGGCGATCAGCAAAGATGCCGATCAGCTCTGTCAGGCGTGTCTGACCGGTGACTATCCCACCCCGGCCGGTCAAAGGCTTTACCAGCTCTCCCTGAAGAACGTTTCCAAGGATGGCCAGCCCGGTCGTCGACTCGTCGAGGAAGAAGTGGTCGAAACCGCGTTGCCTCCAGCCCGCCTGTAGTCCCGTTGACTGTCAGAGCACGCTGCGTGAGCAAGTGCGTTCTTCACTCCGTCCCGTTGAAAGTCTCAACATCGGTTTAGCTGCACACTTCAAGTGTGCAGCTAAACATGATTCCAAAGGAGTCCTGGGCTGGTCTGAGCGAAGCAAAGGAATCGGCGGGAAGAGCATCTTTCCGTAAGGTGAAAGTTGTTGGAGCAGCCTCTTGCAGCTGCGCCGCCCAGACGCTGACGCAGTCTGGGCCACCCATAATATCATGACTGCGATTCAGCTCCTGGTTCCTGCAACCTGCCTGGTCGCCCGGCGCTCCATGACAGCTCGAAGTCCCAGCAGCAGCAATGCTGCTCCTCCTGCGATCAGACCGTTGCGGACTTTGAAGGCAGGGGATGACGTTGCAAACGTAATCACGCCTGCCAGCAGTGTCAGGATCATGACGTTCAGCAGCCCCAGATTGCCGGGGAAGAACTGCTTCTTGAAACCCCGACTTCCGCGAAGTTCGTTGAACGCGACCGCCAGCACGACCAGCATGCCCACGACCAGTCCTTCCACCAGATCCGGACGGGATTCAAAGGACTTGGCCACGGAGTCGATCACGACCTTCAGGAAGACAGATCCCAGAACGATGCCTGCAATGGATCCCACCCCGCCGGTCAGGCTGCAGCCGCCGACCACGGAAGCTGCGATCGCATTGAGTTCGTAGCCGGCGCCGTCGCGAGTCGGCTCGCTGGTCCCGACGTAACTGGTGTAAAGAATTCCCGCGACAGCCGCCGTCATTGAACCGGTGCAGTACGCCAGCCATTTCAGGCGTTCGGTGCGAATCCCGCTCAGGCGTGCAGCCTGTTCGTTTCCCCCCAGGGCATACAGATGCCGGCCGACCACGGTCTTGCTCAGCAGCACCCACAGGCAGACTGCCAGGGCAGCGAAGATCAGTACGGGAATCCACCAGACATTTCCCAGGTCATTGAAAATCGGATCGGAGATTCCGATGGTCGACTTCCCGGCGTTCGAATGGTAGGCGATCTGCGTCACGTCCTGAATCAGGAGCTTCGCCAGACTTCTCAATCCGACCAGTGACGCAAGCGTCGCGACAAAGGGGGGAAGTTCGATCGCTGTAATCAGCCACGCATGAAAACTGCCCACGAGGAAGGCAGCAAACATCGTCACGAGAAAAGCGGTGATGAGGATCCAGACCGGCAGACTGTCTGTCTGCGGCTGCGATCCCTCAACAGGTGCCAGCAGCAGGCAGACGGAACAGAACGTCATCCCGCTGAATGCAATCACCGACCCGCTGGAGAGGTCGATCCCGCCAGCAATGATGACGGTCCCTGCTCCCAGGGCAAAGATCCCCAGCAGGGCAATGTCCCGCAGGATCGCTTCCGCATTCTGACGGGGATAGTCCCGATAAGAATCGTTGATGAACGTGGTAAACAGTACGACACAGACAATCGCCACCAGCAATCCGAGTTCATTGCGGTAACGCTGAAAAAAGCCGGACTGCGATGCAGTGGGAAGAGACATGGCGACGTCTTCGTTCTGAACGGCTGTGGGTGATCACCAGACGGTATCGAAGCATCACGAAGAGAGCAGGCCGCGCTCTTTCAGCCAGGCATTGAATTCCTTCAGGTCCATGAAGATGGTCTCTTTCTCGAGGACCTCTTTTTTGATCGGGGAACTGGCATCGGGAACCACGACCCGCAGTTCGGTATCGTAGATGTCGCCGTTCCCTTCGCGGGAGTATTCCGGATACATCCCTTTGATGAATTCCTGGTCGTCTTCCACGAGCGCTTTGAGAAGCTGCACGCCGGTGAAGCCCATCTGATAAGGGTTCTGGACGACCATGACGTCGACGTTGCCGTCGTTCATGGCGGACAGGCTCGCTTCCGCAGCATCGAAACAGCAGATTTTCTGTTTGTCCCGCAGATTGCGGTCTTTCACGACAGCGACCATCTGCGGCGTGTTGTACGCCCAGATTCCTACGAGAGTGTTGATCGACGGGTCGCGATCGAGGGCTCCTTCGACGTTCTTGCGTGCGGTCGGCCGGTCTCCCCGGTCTTCCAGTCGACTGACTTCTGTAAACTTCTCGCCGGCTCCTTCCTTGAAGCCTTCCATGCGGAGGATGGCGTTGGCAGCGCCGGTGTTTCCGACGAAGAAGGCGAACTTCCCGCCGTCCGGGCGGAGCACAGCGGCTGCTTTGCCCAGCTCGCGACCGGCTGCCTTGTTGTCCGTGCCCAGATAGGCAAAGCGTGCATCGCGGGCCTTTTCACGATTGATGTCTCCATCGATCGTGATCACCTTGACTCCCCGTTCCTGCAGGTTGCGAAGTTCCTTGGCGACCGCCGGGCTGTCCGGATTGAAGACCGAGATACCGAAGGCGACCAGATCCTTCTGCAGTCCATGCTGCTTGATCTTGTCGACCTGGCCTTTGTCGGTGAAATCGGCCCGGTCGAAATTGACGGTGTACCCTTGGCCTGCCAGCCCCAGTTCTTCCTGGGCCTTCATCGCTCCGGCTTCACAGGCATCCCAGAAGGGGTCATCTCCATTGGTGAGAATGACGATGCGCTTGGTGCCGCTGGCCGCTTTTCCCGGAGCCGATCCCCCCGTCGGGACTTCGCCCGGACATCCCGAGAAGCAGACGCTCAGGCAGCCTGCAATGACCAACCAGTGAAATGAACGATGACGGGGAACCATGCAGCCTCTCCGAGCATAGCGACTTGCGGTTGACAGGAAACTCGACAATAGATTGTCGCATTCTCAGCGTCAACGCGGGCAATATCCCAATGCCCGGGTGCCCCGGACAAAGTCTGCGCGGCGCAGCCACAGAGGCATCCCGGACACCGTCCCTATTCAGCGAACTGCGGACCTGTCGCAGAACCAGGCTCGTGGTGACGCTTCAACAGGGTTCGAACTGTCAGCCCGGTTGGAAAGGAGTCTGCCGAAAGACCACCTCACGCTCGAATTGAGTTCCCACGGCTCACAGAGCCGTGGCACTCGGGTTACTCAAGTCCGAAGACCTGCTTCAACGCAGCGTAGGCTTTTTCGCCATCTGCAGCAGCGACGACCGCACTCATACGGATCTCGCTGGTGTTGATCAACTGGACGTTGACCCCGGCATCCGCGAGTGCGGAGAACATCCGTTCGCCCACACCGGTGTGCGTCCGCAAGCCGATTCCCGCAACGCTCAGCTTGGCAATCTCCGGCTTGGTATCGACGCTCGCGCCGTTCCAGGCTGGGAGGAGTTCTTTCAGGACAGTCTGGCAGCGTGCCAGTTCCTGCTGGGGCACGGTGAAGGAGACTTCCGCCTGACCGCTGTGGCTGACGTTCTGCACGATCATATCCACCATCAGTCCCCCCTGGGCGACAGCAGTGAACAGCTGCGTACACGTACCGGGCTGGTCGGGAATGTTGCGGACACTCACCAGCGACTGCGAATTGTCGAGGTGAACTTCGCTCACCACGATATCTTCCATGCTCGCGAGCTTACCCACGACCGCCTGCAGCAGGTCCTGATTTTCATTGGCGGAAGTCCGCTTCGATGCCGATTGCAGAGTGCCAACGGCCGGGGCAGGAGCAGCTTCCGCGTCGAGATGAAATCCGCGATGCACTGCCTGCAGGGCATCGTCACAGCGGCTGCGATCGACCAGCACGGAAATCTTGATTTCGCTGGTCGTGATCATCTCGAGATTCACGTCAGCGTCGGAAAGCGACTTGAACATCTGTGACGCGACGCCGGAATGGGTCAGCATTCCGTTTCCGACAACGGACACCTTGGAGACGTTCGTTCCGCTGCTGACGGAGCCGGCTCCCAGCGCCTTGATCGCGGACTCGGCTGCGGTCAGGGTATCTGCCAGATCCCCTTCGGGAACGGTGAAGGAGACTTCGGCCTTGCCGCTGTGACTGACGTTCTGGACGACCATATCGATGGGGATCTTGCGGGCCGCCATGTTAACGAAAATGGTTTTCATCACACCCGGCTGATCGGGAAGGTCAGTCAGTGTGACTCGAGCTTCATGCTTGGCCATCGCCAGTCCGGTGACCACGCCGGCGTCACTCGTATTGGAGATCAGTGTGCCGACGCCGTCGTTGAAGGAAGGACGCACGCGGAGCGGCACCCGGAACTTCTTGGCGAACTCGATGGAACGAGAGTGCATCACTCCCGCACCCAGGCTGGCCAGTTCGAGCATTTCGTCATAAGAAACTTCGTTCACCTTCCGGGCTTCGCGGACAGCCCGTGGATCGGTGGTGAACACCCCTTCCACGTCGGTGTAGATTTCGCACTCGGCAGCCTGCAGGGCAGCGGCCAGCGCGGTCGCGGTGGTGTCGCTGCCGCCGCGTCCCAGAGTGGTGATGTTGCCGATATCATCGATCCCCTGGAATCCGCAGGCGACAACGATTTCGCCGTTGTCCAGATGACGGCGGATGCGGTCCGTGGAGATTGAACGGATCCGGGCCTTGGAATAGGTCGAGTCGGTGACAATCCCGATCTGGGAGCCGGTCAGACTGACCGCTTTTTCCCCCAGTGCCTGAATGGACAGGGCCACCAGCGCGACCGCTTCCTGCTCACCGGTCGAAAGGAGCATGTCCATCTCTCGAGCGGCCGGCTTCAGCGTGATTTCTTCCGCGAGACGGACCAGCTCGTCCGTTTTGTGTCCACGGGCCGAGACAACCATCACGACCTGATGGCCGGCCTGTTTGGCCGCAACGGCTCGACGGGCGGCAGCCTGGATCTTTTCAGCGGTCGCCACACTGGTGCCGCCAAATTTCTGTACGATGATTGCCATGTTTTGGTTCCAGGGGGATTCGTCCTGAGTCACGCTGCGTGCGGACTCCCGGTCGCTTTGGAAAATGGGTGCGACGCTGGACTTTTCCGGAACGAAGCAGAATAGCAGACCTGCGACGCCGGGCAATCAGGCAGGGGAGCAGCAGCCCGAATTTCCCACTGGCTGCCCGGTTTCGTCCGTTTCAGGCTGTCATGCTCGCCAGAATCCCCGGTGTAGAAGCGGTTTCTCCCGAAAACTCGCTGCTTCCGAAACGGCCGGATGAGGGGAGCCCCCGGGCAGCTGCAGCTCGAACAGGGCAGGGACGCCTCCTTCAGCGTTTGGCCAGCTCGGACGGGAGAACGCTGTCAATGAGGCGTTGGAGAGGCCGATTGAGCCTCATTCTGGATTCGCCTCAGTCGAACGAGATGGGAGGAGTGCCGGAGGTTTCTGGTATTCACCAGTACAGGCAGTGTAATGGGGAATCAGGACCCCGGAATGAATGCTGGTTTGGCCCGGCCGCGTTGGCATTGGTTTCGAAGCGATACGCATGGGGCGGATGGCACTGGTTGAGCGGGGAGTGCAGGAGAGGTGTCCCGTTCGAACGGCCTCTGATGGGAACGCTCGTCAGCGAAAGGTCACGGTGCGGCAGAAAGGCTGCGGGCACGTGTGCTCATTCGGCAAACTGTTCGTGAAATGGGCATTGGGCAGGGATTCGGGATTTCGGCCTGCTTGACATCCCTTTTCCCGCGATGTTAGTTTCGAGATTCCGAGGAGAGTTCGACTGATTTCGGGTCTGCATTCGCAATCCTTCACGATTCAATTCAAAATTCCCTGCGACGAACTCCCGCCAGATCCCTTCGATTGTCATCCAGCATTAGATACGATTCCGGGCTAGAACCAACTTTCACATCCACTATTTCCTGACAATGACGTCTTGTTGCACCCACTTGCGGAAGGCGCAGGTTTCGTTGCAGTGTTCGGAAGACCTGGGGGATCGAATTTGATTTCGCGGCAAGGCAGAAATTTTGTTCCGCTCCTGACGTTTCTGAGCGGTATGCTGCTGGCACTCTCAATGCCGCGTCTGACAGCGGCGCAGGCCCCAGCGCCGGCGTGGACCGCTCCCGCCTGGGTGGCCAGCCCGGCAGAGGTCAAGAAATACTTCCAGCTGGAATACTTCAAAGACAAAAACGCTTTGAAGTCCGTCAATCCCGGAGGAGACCAGGTCAGGCAGATCAAGAGGATCGTGCAGATGTTCCTCTCGCAACTGACCCAGGAAAACAACGCCAACCTTCCTAAGACGGTGCTCGACAGATTCCTCGCTGACCTGCATGCCCAGTCTGTTTCGCCAACGGCCCGGCAGATCGCCATGGAAGAAACGGTGGCCCTGGCCCCGGACATCCTCACGAATCCGGATGATCTCGTCCGCTACAACATGATCTCCATCCTGTCGCAACTCAGCGTTCGGCAGGCACAGAACTCAGGAGGGGTGGAAACACCTTCTGTTCCATTCAACCCCGCTCATCGGGTGCTGTTGAATGTCGTCCAGGATCCGCAGCAGTTTCTGGGAGGTCGAATTCTGGCCGCCCGTGGAATCATGAGAATCTGCCGAGACGGCGAAAACTCTCCCAGTTCGAATGAGAAGTCGGACATCGCCACTGTTCTGGTCAAAACTCTCGAAGCGAACCCCAGCAGTCCCAGCGATGGCGTCTGGTGGTTCCGCCTCCGTCTGATTGAGGCATTGGGGAGTGTCGACCGAATCGACAACACAGCGACCCAGCCGATCGTCATCGAAGCGTTGATGGACGTCATCACCGACCAGAACGAAGTCTGGCTCAATCGCAGCATCGCCGCGCAGTGCATCACCCAGTTGCCTTACAACTCCTCCACGAACGTGCCGCTGATCACCAGTGAGATCGCCACGCTGCTCGTGGAACTGAGCAACGAATACAACCGGGCTCCTACCGTGCCGGAACTGAAAGAAGCGTTTAAGCGAATCTATTTGGCCTTCCGCCCGCTGCAGCAGCGTCAGGCGAAAGAAAAGAAATGGGGTCTGCTGTACGAGATTGAGCGGACCGGTTTGAGCACACATGCTCCGTATGTCAAAGGGGCGTGGGGAGTGGTCGTCCCGATTGTGCGCCCGTTCATGGAATCGGGCGTTGGCGTGGAAGCGATTGCAGCCGTTCCCGCAGCCCAGCTGCAGGCACTGACGACCTGGATTCAGCAGAATCCGCCCGCCAGTCGACGGCTCACCCCGGACGGGAAGGAATATCCGCTACGTACGACCGATCCCGCTGCTGCTGTCGGAGATGCTTCGAAATAGCGCCCAGTTCGCGACAGACTGTCACCCGAAGAAAGATGGAACGCAGGTGGCGAGTATGGATCACAATGTCATCACGCTGGAATGGCACGGCGATGCTCTGGTTGTGGTTGCCGCTGGCGGAGTTGAGAGTCTGAGATGGGAGATCATCGAACAGGCTGCCGATATTGTGATGGAACCGATTCGCGGACAGAAGGCGCCGATGGTGGTCTTTGACCTCTCCCGGGTCTCCTACTTCGGTTCGGTGTTCATGGCGCTTCTGGTGCGATGCCATAAGCTCGTCCGCACCCGCGGTGGAGTGATGGTCCTGTGCGGGGTGCATCGACTCGCCCGCGAACTGCTGCACACGACAGCCCTCGACACGCTTTGGGCCATTTACGACACTCGTGAGGAAGCACTGGAGTCGATTGGCGCCTAGAGCGGTTTTGCAAATATCTATTACGTTCCGCAGGCGATAATATGGTCTTTCATGCGGTAAAAACCCTGAATCGCCTGCACATGATAGACCAAACTGGTCTAGCCCGTTATTTTCCCACAACTTCAGCGCAACTGGAGTGCGCTCGCTCATGGCTCAGAATCGCAGAAATCGCAAACCCTCCCCGCACGTCTCCGAAGAGCATTCGCTACCGACAGAGCACGACGTCGACTCGACCGGGACCGCTCGTCTCATTGAGGAGATCAAGGAAACGGCCGACAAGTTTGCCCGGGATCACGCCACCCGCGGCGATCTCAAAATCGTCAGCCGGGCGCTGCGTGAGCTGCGATACGCTTTCAAAGTCTTCACCCCTTTCCGTCGCCAGCGGAAGGTGACGGTGTTCGGGTCGGCCCGCACCCGTCCGGAGCATCCGGCGTATCAGTCAGCGGTCGAATTTGGGCGGCTGTGCGCGGAAGACGGCTGGCTCGTCGTCACAGGGGCAGGGGGGGGAATCATGGAAGCGGCCCATGTCGGGGCGGGCCGCAAGATGTCCATGGGGCTGAACATCATTCTTCCGTTCGAGCAGGGAGCCAACTACGTCATCAATAAAGATGAGAAGCTGGTGAACCTGAAATACTTCTTCACCCGCAAACTCATGTTCGTGAAGGAAGTCCACGCCATCGCCATGTTCCCCGGCGGCTTTGGATCCCAGGATGAGCTGTTTGAAACTCTCACGCTCGTGCAGACGGGCAAACGGGACCTGATGCCCATCGTCTGCATCGATCCCCCCGGCGGGACCTACTGGAAACGATGGTACGACTTTATTGTCGAGAATCTCCTCGAGCAGCAACTCATCTCTCCCGCTGACCTGTCGCTGTTCAAAGTGACCGACAACGTTCAGGAAGCGGTGGACGAGATCATGAACTTCTACTGCGTCTACAACAGCATGCGCTACGTCCGGGACAAGCTGTACCTGCGTCTGCATGTCGCTCCGGATGAAGCGTTCCTGAAGCGTCTGAACGCCGAATTCAGCGACATTCTGACATCCGGCAGCATCGAACTGGCGACCGCACACGAGATGGAGACGGACGACGATCACCTGCGAGACTTGCCGCGGCTGTCACTCTCCTTCAACCGCCGGGAAGTCGGCCGACTCAGACAGATGGTCGACGTCATCAACGACGAACTGGGGCAGTGCTGAATTCCCGGGTGCCCCAGATGAAATCTGGGTGGCGCAGCCACAAGAGGCTTGTCGTCAATCGACCCACTGAATTGGAACACCCACAGAGCGGTGGAAGGCATACCACCTGGCCGAGCTCCACATCCATTCGTGAGAGTTCGTGACGAGATTTGCTCGCACTGGATTCTCGTGCATGTAAGAGAGCTTCTCCTGGAGCTTCGTCTGGCTGTGAATGTGAAACACGTAATACTTCCTCTGCCAGATGGGAGTCTCCTGAATCGCGTTTGCATACGCCGGCAAATGGCCTCGATAGAACTCCATCAGCGCTGTCGATGATCTGGTTTTCCACTGTTTCATAAAAAGGCTCAGGTGGTGAGTCTTTGGAAACCAAACGATCGCATGAACGTGGTCGGGCATGATCACGAATCCGACACAACGACTTTGCTGCTGGCTCAACTGGGAGTTCAGCGTTCCCAGAACAATCTTCTTCGCACGATCATGATCTAGCAGGCGACGGCGAATGGTAACAGGAGAAGGTGACAAAATGGGTTCATCCGGGAGATAGGGGTGTTGTCGTTAACCGACGATCTCGAAGCGGGTGGTATGCAGGGACAGGATGCGGAGCTGGAACAGTTCCAGGTCGCGGTAGCCATATGCTCGCCGCTGCAGCAGCTTGACCTTGTTGTTCACACCTTCCAGCGGACCGGTCGAAATCGGGTGATGATACCAGGCCAACAGCCCACTGCGGTGTCCCTGTAACGTCCGGGCGAACTGCTGCAGGATGCGAATGCCCGAGGTCTGGGCTCGCCTGCACCAGTCTTCCAGGAACTCCATTGCATCACCCCAGGTCTCCTGCTCCCAGAACATCCGCAGCTCATCCTTCAAGTAGTAGGCAATCGCCAGCGGTTGGTTGAGCTGCAAGGCTTCCTTCAGCCGAAGGTGCTCTCCTTTTGAATGATCCAGGCTCTCCGGGTTCTTCAAGAGCAGCCAGCGGGTCCCTTTGAGCACCTGTCTTCCCAATGGGCCTTCCGCTTCATGAAACAGCTCCCGACGCAGTTGCGTCAGCTTCTCATTCAGCAGCTTCATGATGTGAAATCGATCAAACACCAAAGACGCATCTGGCAGGTTCTCCAGCACCGCACTGATGTACGCGGGCGACATGTCGGTGGCCACCGCCTGCACCTGGGCACGAGAGGATGTCAGCCGTTTCCAGAATGGCTTGAGAGCATCAGCTCCTTTTCCCTTGCCGACGAAAACCACCGCTCCACTCTCCAGGTCCAGCACCAGCGTGATGAAGCGGTGCTTCTTTCCGACATGGATTTCATCAATGGCAATTCGCTTGAGGTGCTTGAGCCTCGGTTTGGAGAAGTGCTTTCGTAGTCGCTGCTTTTGAATGTCGTTGGCCAGGTCCCAGGAGATCCCCAGATGTCGACCAACATCCTGCGGCGTCATGAACGTGAGCAGTTCCATGACGTATCGCTGAAAGCTTCGGGTGTGACGCCGCTTGACCTGAGCGAACGTGACTTCCACCCGTCGTCTGAGCGAACAGCGTTGGCACTGCACCTTGGGAACATCCATTTCAATGAAGACCGGCCTCAGACCGATGGAGACGGTCCTCCACATGCGCGGAAACCGCTCGATGACGTGGACACGCCCGTGCCCGCAGGCCGGGCATCGCAGCTTCTCCCGGGGGAGTTCGATGCTCACGATCATCTCCCCCTGCTCAAACCGTGTGGACAAATATCGATAGCCCCGCACGCCGAGTGCGTGGTACAACAGACAACTGGACATGCTGAGTTCTTCCTTCAGGAATTGCGTAAGACACAACCCCTGATCAGACCAGCATGTCCAACTTTTTCAACCAAACACCCCTATCTGCCGGATGAACCACAAAATGGGAATAGAGACGACTGTCGTCGATGCGCCGTTTTCCCATTTTCAGCCCGCTTCGAATGGAGAAGTTTTCGACCAGCCTCTTGTGGCTGCGCCCCCCAGACATCGTCTGGGCCACCCGGGTTAATAGCTGGCCGCTTCGCTGGCCTCTGGCAGTTGAGACTGTCGGGCGATGTTCCGGGCAGCTGGCGTCAGGAGAATCAGCCGGGATGCGACGCGGCCGTTCGAGACCCGTGTGACTTTCAGCACGACCGGTTCTTCGGAGCCGACTGCTGAAATCACGTCTTCGAATTCCTCCAGAGAGGTGACTGGCTGGCGGGCCGCTTCTTCAATGACGTCGTAGAGCTGAAGTCCCTGTTCGATTGCGGAATCGGAAACCTGCTTGACCAGCAGGCCTTGCTGAGCATCGGAAAATCCGGTCTGCCGAGCCAGGGAAGGGGTGAGCGGCTCCACTTCGATGCCAGAGTGGATCTGTTTGAACCCCGCCGGCTTCACCAACACCTTATTGACCGGCTCGAGCTGACTCATCCCCTTTTCAGGCTTTTCAGAAAGGATCACGGTGAGCGGTTGCCGTTTCCCGGTCCGCAGAACGACAACCCGGACCTGCTTGTTGACCGGGGTGATGCTCACTTTGTTGATCAGATCACGTTCATCGGCGACGTCAAAGCCGTCGAAATTCAGGATGACATCATCGGGGCGGATTCCCGCCAGGGCAGCAGGGGTGTTGTCCATGACTTTCGTCACGCGGGCTCCCTGCTTGCGGTCCAGCCCGTAACGTTTGGCGGATTCAAAGTTGAAGTGCTCATCAAGCTGAACCCCGAGATAGCCGCGACGCACCCGGCCATAATCCAGCAGCTGGCTGACGACAAACTGCACGAGATTGCTGGGGATGCTGAAGCCGATCCCTTCATTGCCCCCTCCCTGCGAGGCAATGGCGGTGTTGATCCCGATGACGCGTCCATCCAGATCGATCAACGGGCCGCCGCTGTTTCCGGGGTTGATCGCGGCATCTGTTTGCAGGAAATCCTGATTGACCACGTTCCGGCCGGGGAGTTCGAGAGAGCGTCGCCCTTTGGCGCTGATGATCCCCAGCGTCACCGATTCCGTCAGGCCGAACGGACTCCCCATCGCCAGAACGAAATGTCCGATGTCGAGGTTATCGCTGTCCCCGAACTGAGCAGCGATGACTCCGACATCCGGGATCCGCAGGACCGCCAGATCGCTGTCCGCGTCTTCCAGTTTTTCGGTGGGAGTCAGCACCCGGCCGTCGTTGAGGTGGATATCAATCTTGTTGAGCGGCGCCCCTTCCACCACATGGCGGTTCGTGATCACGAACAGTCCGGGGGTGCGCGGGCTCTTCATGATGACGCCGGATCCGGTTTCGTCGGTCTCACCGGACTTGCCCATGTGCGTGCTTTCGATGTTCACCACCGAAGGCATGGTTCGCGCCGTGACGCTGGCCAGATGACGTCCCGCATTCCTGAGAGCCTCGGCATGCTCTTCTGCAGAGTAGCGGACTGTCCGCTCGGCCCCTGCGGGAGGAGTTGCGACCGGTCCCGCTGCCATTGCGACAGAGTGTCCTGAAATCAGCCAGACTGCGATCAAACACAAACTCAAACCGCGCGTCGGCAGAGACAGGTGAGGCATCAGAGAGATCCTGATCAATCGGTTTCCATGTGCAGGTCGCGCATCGTGAGTTCCCGATCGGCATTGCGAGCCTGAAATTCCCAGGCCGATTCCCAATTCGGTTCATCACCCCCTGCGGACCGACGATTTTCAAACTTGCGCTGACAGGCCACGCAACAGGCAGTGTGAGGAAGTGCCTGCAGCCGGGCAATGGGAATTCTGGTTTCGCACAGCTCACAGAGACCGTATGTCCCGTTTCGAATCGCTTCGATCGCCTTGTCGATGCGAGTCAGTTCACGGCTTTCCAGCGAAACAAGCTGGGATTCCAGCTCTTTTTCGACATCGTGAAAGGCCATATCGCCGGAATCGCCTCCGGTGTCATCGCTGACGTTCGACTCGGTGCGGGACAGTTTCCGTTGTAGTTCCTCTCTCTGGGCAATCAATCGTTCATGCAGTCGCAGCAACGCATCTTTTCTGGCCATGATTTCCCCCCTTCAAACGAGACAGCTCGCGAAGAGCAGGCTCGGAGATCCTCAATTCTGACCTGCAGGACATGCAGGGTTGTTGGAACGTCAGAATTTTACGTCGCTGGGATTTTTGACGAGGGTAAAACTCGTTCGGATTTACAAATCGTTCTCCGGAATCAGTTTACGATGATGCCAAATCTGACACCGACATTTGTCGATGTCAAAATCGGTCGGGAGTCGGTCGGTTTGTCCTCCTCCCCAAAGATGCCGCCGCAGCTTTGGACGCCCGACTTCGGGAATCTTCCGCAAGGGCAATTCACGGTAAACCTCGACCAAGTGACGGGTTGCCGCAGACAACCAGAACTTCGAGGTTCAGCCGGTCTCCCAGAGTGGGGTCGTCGTTTTGGCGGGCACGGGTCCAGCATTTCGCTTCGGACCGGTGCGACCGTCGTTCCTGCGAGGATCGTCGCAGCTGTTGCTGGAGATCGAACTCAGAAGATCGCTACGAGCGGTTAAGGCAGGCTCAGCCGGGTGCCGGGGAGCCGGATTGAAGTTTAGCTGCACACTTGAAGTGTGCAGCTAAACGTGATTCGAGAACATTTCTCGCTACGTCACCTATTAGAGCGGTTTTGCAAATAATCTATTCCGTTCCGCAGGCGATCATATGGACTTTCATGCGGTGAAAATCCTGAATCGCCTGCACATGATAGACCAAACTGGTCTAGAGCGGACGCTGGTTCTGTTCCTGCTCGACCTGCTGGGCAGAGAGCTTTCGATCAGCGGGAACCGGGGCGGAAGGACTCTTCTGGCTGGCTTCCGGTGTCGCTGCAGTGCTGTGGCCGGCGGGAAGGATGGTTCCCTGGGCCTTTTCCGGGACGCTCTGATCGATGGCGGGGGGCCCGTTCTGTCGCTGCTGGCGAACATGGACCAGCCAGTCCTGAGCGGCGACGAGCTCCGGTTTCTTGGTGACGGCCAGAGCGAAATGGCGTTCGGCATCTTCCAGATGACCGCCCCCCTGCAGGATCAGGCCGACGTTGTAATGAGCTTCCGCGTCGCCGATCGTGCGGATGAAGTGGGGCAGGGCAGCATCCACTTTCCCCGTGTGCACCAGTGCGACCGCCAGGGCATATCGCGACTGGGTGTCATCCGGTTCGGCGAGCATCGCTTTTGTCAGGCACTCAGTCGCGTCCTCCCAGCGATCCTGGGACGCATAGAACTGCCCGAGATTGTACTGGGCCTGAGACGAGTTCGGCGCGAGCTTGACTGCCTTTTTATAGCCGAGTTCCGCCTGCTCGTTGTTTCCAGCCAGCTGATCCAGACGGGCGAGGCCGAGGATCGCATCGACCTCTTTGGGCTGGATTTCAATTGCCGCTGCGTAGTTTTTCCGGGCTTCGGCAAGCTGGCCTGATTCTTCCATCAGACGGCCGTAGGCCACCTTGAGTTTAGCGGGGTTCTTCGGTTCTCCGGGAGCTTCGGGAACCTTCTCCTCGTAAGACGCCCGCTCAATTTTGGGCTTGGTGATCGACTTCCAGGAAAGAGTTGGGGAGGTCGGCGTGATGGTGATACAGCCGCTCGTCGTCACGCTGAGAACACATCCAGCCACCAGAGTGGTCAAAGCCTGGGCGGGATATTTCACAGACGGTCTCCTGAATCCATTCAGTGCGGAAGCCGCGGGCCCCCCAGACATTCCTGGAAGGCTTCGAAAACGATTTTCTCGCTCAGGTGCGGCCTGTCTCCCCTAAATCGACAAATCGCCTCGATGACATCCAGCAAATCACGGGGATCGCTGGCTTTGGGCGGAGTTTCAGGCCCGTATTGCGTGGTCAGCAGCCGCGAAACAATCCAGTCATCGTATTTGATGTTCCTCTGTTCACATGTGTGGCGGAAAATCTCCCGATATTGCTTCTCGCTCGGGTACCCGATTTCCAGCTTGTGCCGGATCCGTCGCAGGAACGAAGCATCCACCAGCTCTTCCGGCCGCAGGTTCGTGGAGAAGATCGTCAGCTGTTCAAACGGAACGGTGAATTTTTTGCCGGTGCTGAGCGTGAGAGCATCGGTCTTGTCCTCGAGCGGAAGAATCCAGCGGTTGAGCAACTGCGGGGCCGGGACGAGCTGCCGACCGAAGTCGTCCAGAAGAAACACTCCCCCGTTCGCCTTCACATGCAGCGGAGCGGTGTAGTAGCCACTGGCCGGGTGGAACCGGAGGTCGAGCATCTCCAGGTTGAGTTCTCCCCCTGCGACCACCACCGGTCGACGCACCTGCCGCCAGCGCAGATCCGGTTCGAAATCGTGAGAGGAGGAGATTGAAGGGGCCTCTTCATCCAGCGGACTGGAATTCACCGGCCGATGGATGCTGGGATCGAAGACGGCGACAATCTGGTTGTCGACAGAGAACGCATACGGAACATGAATGGCCCCGCCACATTCATTCAGCCAGCGTCCCAGCCCCTTGGCGATCACCGTCTTTCCATTTCCCGGTGGTCCATACAGGAAAATGGATTGACCACTGCAAACCGCCGGTCCAAGGCGGCGCAGCAAATCGGGATCGAGGACCAGATCGTGCAGCGCTGCTGCCAGCTCCCCCTCATGCAGCGGCACGTTTTTGATCGACTGCAGCCGGCACTGCCGCGTGTAATGTTCCAGCGAGACCGGTGCAGGGCCCACATACCGGCATGTCTCAAATGCCTCACGGGCGCGGACCCGTCCCTGTTCGGTCAGCAGATAGCGGTAGCTGAGCGGTCCGACCATTTCTCCGGAAGAGACTTCAACGGAGCGGTCCCCCTTGAGCGACTGCATCGTTTCGGAAAGCACGCTGAAGGGGAGTCTGACCTGCCGGCTGATCTCGAAACCGGTCAACGTCCCATTCAGATAAAGCAGCTTCAGGACAAGGTCGGACAGCTGTCCCAGACTGATGCCTGCGGCTTCCAGGCTGGCGGGAGCGCGCGGTGCTTCAACGGGGTCATGTGTGTCGACAGGCGGGAAGTCCTGTGGCTGGGAGTTGATCGCGTCCCGCAGGTCCCGCACTTGCTGCACAATGCGTTCGTAGACGTCTTCCGGAAGATCGACCGCCTCGGGAATCGAGGTGAAGTCTTCAGGAGACGAAAGTTCGTCAGAACGCGAGTCAAGGGGACCGTACGACATTCGTGCAACAGCAGGGATCCGGACAGGAAAAAGGGAGGCTTGCGGCCAATAACGGGTCGGGAATCGTCTTAGTTCGTTTCGCTTCCGCCGGCATCGCCAGCGTCCGGGGGAAGAATCGGAGGAGGCATGTTTTCCTGCGCACTCTTGAAGATGCTCTGAACTTCGGCAGCCGGACGGCCAGTCGGATCCGCGAGCCGGGCTGCAACCTGCAGTCCGGGATTTCCTCCCGCCATCTGGGCAATGTCTCGCTGGACGTTCGCAATTCGAGCACTGTTTTTCGAGGCATCCGCGGAGATGGCCACGCTGATCTGCTGATACTCGGGCGGCACGTGAACGAGAATCCATCGCAGGTGGTCCTGCCCGGAACTGTTCAACTGATTCGTCTGGAGGTCGAAGTGGTAGTCGTAGAAGGTGGTCTGTGACAGCCAGCCGTTGGCGACCTGCGTGTCCTGAAACGCTCTGACCGAGGCTTCATCCTGACAGGTATATGGGTAGGGCCAGTAGTGAGCGTGATGGTACTTCTGGGCCCACAGCTGGTGCGGACCGACCGGGCGCGGTTGCGGCGGCCAGAGCTTCCCGTACTTGTAGACCTGACGGGCACCAGGAGGGTCGTTTGCGTGCAATTGGTAGTATTCCGGGGATCCGCGGCGAGGACCTCCGTCATTGGCGAAGAAGGGCCAGTCAGCGCGTGCGCTCCCCGACACCACCAGGACCATCACCAGACAGGCCGACATCGACAGACGGATCATTCGGATTTCCCCCATTCCGAACAGCATGAAAAGAGAAGCGTGCGACTGCCGGTTTTGAACGGACAGCCAGACACACTCTCTTCTGTTATCGGCTACCGATTGTGTCGATCGTGACGGCAATTCCGGTTTGACCGCCGCTTCGAGGAGAGTCGAGAGTTGAGAGTCTAGAGACGAGAGTCTAGAGACGAGAGTCTAGAGACGAGAGTCCAGAGACGAGAGTCCAGAGCGGGTGCCGCTGCTCTCTGAGCAGTGCCGAACGTCCTTGCGGCCAGGCTTAAGAGAAGAATTCAGAAAGAGGGGGGACGTTTTGCACCCATTTGCACGGCTCGCAGAGCCGTGGCACCCGGCACCACTTTCTGGCTCTTGACTCTGGACTCTTCGCTCTCAACCTCGTACCCCAAGCAACAAAAAATCCCGTTTGCGCCTCTCACGCAAACGGGATTCAGAACTCTGCATCTCATCCAGCTCAGGCGGCGTTACGCTGCCCGTCGCAGGGGGATCGATTTGCGGGCGTCGATTTCCGCAAAGACCTGCTGCATGGTTTCGACGACTCGCACCTGACGGTCTTCACGCAGCTCGGCGAAGATGGGGAGGGCAATGGTTTCGGTCGCGGCTTTCTCCGCTTCCGGAAGCTGACCCGCCCGGTACTGCAGGTTCGAAAAACATTCCTGCAGATGAAGGGGACGGGGGTAGTAAATCGCACAGCCGATTCCCTGTTTCTTCAGGGACGCCAGCACTTCATCCCGCAGACCATCCTTCACGCGGACGACATACTGGTTGTAAACGTGGTGGCGGTTCGGGAGTTCGCACGGCAGTTCCAGACGTTCATCCAGACCGCAGTCGGCGAACATGTCCTGATACCGGGCAGCATTCTCGCGGCGGGTGTTGGACCAGTCGTTCAGATGTCGCAGTTTCACAGCCAGAACCGCTGCCTGCAAAGCATCCAGACGGCTGTTCAGCCCGACTTCCAGGTGGTTGTATCCACCGAAGTCGCCATGAACGCGCAGACGACGCAAACGGTTGGCCAGGTCGCGGTCATCGGTGGTGATCATTCCACCGTCGCCGGCTCCACCGAGGTTCTTGGTCGGGAAGAAGCTGAAGCAACCCATGGTTCCCAGTACGCCAGCCTGACGGCCGTTGTAGCCGGAGCCAATCGCCTGGGCAGCGTCTTCGATCACCGCCAGATGATGGTTCACGGCGGTTCGCCAGATCGGATCCATTTCCGCACACTGACCGTACAGATGCACGGGAATGATCGCCCGGGTCTTGTGGGTGATGGCTGCTTCGACCGCCTCTGGCTTCAGGTTGTAGCTGACGGGATCGATGTCGACGAACACCGGTCGGGCCCCAGCACGCACGATGCAGCTGGCAGTAGCGAAGAAGCTGTACGGTGAGGTGATCACTTCATCGCCCGGGCCGATTCCCAGGGCCATCAACGCCAGCAGCAGGGCGTCCGTTCCGGAAGCACAGCCGATGGCATGCCGGGCGTCGACATAGCGGGCAATGTCTGCCTCGAAGGTTTCGACTTCTTCACCGAGAACAAAGGTCTGCCGCTCAAACACGCGGTTGACAGCTTCCTGGATCTCGGGCCGAATGGAATGGTACTGGTCGACGAGGTCAATCAGCGGGACCGGGGCACGAGCCGCCGGAGGTGTGTCGTTCGGGCGAGACAGCGGAAGAATATTCGACATCAGCGACTCCATTCGCTCTTGCGCCCTGTCCAGGGCATCGTTTCGGGCGAGAAACCTGTGGGGCAGGCCTCTGATCAGCTTCACCTGAAATAAATCTATGGACAAAATTACGGGTGGATCACAACCCGGCAGTCATTGCGGGCGAGCGGACAGTAGGACCGATTTCAGTCTCTGTCAAGATTTTGCTCTCGCTCGGGAATGACGCCCCTCATAATCGGCATTGTCAGCCTGTCCGGATCATTTGATTTTCACTAAAGTTCGCGCCGTCAGCAGTTTTTAGCCGGCGAGCGGGAGAACACCCTTACTCGATGAACCTGGACGACACGGCAGAGCAGGGAGCAGCGGCATGCGTCGCATCGCCTTTTTTGAGGATCAGACCGCCCGCCAGTTTGCCCCGATCGCACTGCTGCGACCGGTTTTCGAACTACTCTGCGGGCATTTTTCCGCCCGGGAACGCCTCTGCATCCATTTCCCCACGGCCGAATGGGGAGCCGTTCTTCGCCCGGAACTCCAGGAAACGTATCAACTTGAGCACCCGGCGGCGCATCTGAATGACCAGAAGTGGCTGGGACAGGACGATGTTCTTCTGGTGAACGGACGCTGCCTGATTCAGCCTCATTTACTGGAATCGTTGACGCCCGGCACCGCAGCCTGGATCGGCGAAACGCTGGCGGCAATCTCTATCTCCCCAACCGACAAGTGCTCCGTTCAGGGCATTTTGCAGGGAGATGAACTCGTCGCTCTCGCGAAGCGGAAAAGTCCCGTTCAAGTGGAAGGGACTGTTCTCGATTACCCATGGGACCTCATTGCTGAGAATCCCGGCTGGCTCACACGTGATTTCGCGGCCCGGGAGAAGCAGGGGAGGGGACCGGAGCTGGATTCACGCGTCGCGATCGTCGGTTCGCCCGAACAGGTGTTCATTCATCCGACCGCCCGACTTGATCCGTTTGTGGTCATCGACGCTTCAGCCGGCCCGGTCTGGATTGATCGGGAAGTCCGTATCCAGGCGTTTACGCGGATCGAAGGTCCAGCCTACATCGGCCAGAAAACTCAGCTTTTCCGGGCGAATATTCGGGAAGGATGCAGCTTTGGCCCCGTCTGCCGCCTCGGAGGAGAAATTGAAGAAAGCATCGTTCACGGGTACGCCAACAAGTATCACGACGGCTTTCTCGGACACAGCTATGTCTGTCCCTGGGTCAATCTGGGGGCGTTGACCACCAACAGTGACCTGAAAAACGACTATTCGAATGTCAGTGTGCCGCTGAGCGGAGATGGCATCAATTCCGGGTCAACGAAAGTCGGCTGTTTCATCGGAGACCATACAAAAACCGCGTTGTGCAGCCTGTTCAACACCGGATCCTCGATCGGCGTGATGAGTCTGATTCTCCCCGGCGGTGAATTGCTTCCGAAGCATATTCCGTCATTCAGCCGGGTCTGGCACGGTCGAATTGAAGAAATCCCCGGGGGAACCGACTCGGGCATTCAGTCCGCCCGAATTGCGATGTCCCGTCGGGGAATGGAACTCGATCCAGCAGCCGAACGGCTGTTGAAGCACCTTTTCTCTTCAACCGCCCAGGAACGTGCCCGGGCCATTTCCCGAGGGCAGTAACGAACAGCGAAGAAGTAAACTCTCATTTCGTCCGAACCGGTGTCCCGCGTAGGGTCCGCTGTGCGGACCATTGGCAGCAAGGTCGTCACCCATAACGGTCCGCACAGCGGACCCTACGGTGGTTTTGCCTGGGGGGGGAATGGTTCCTGATCGTGGAAGAGGCCGGTGGATTACTCGAGCAGATCGGAAATATGGGGGACCCGATCGACCAGGGGGATGACCTGCGGCTGATAGATCGTCAGGTACGCTTCGGCGGTTCGATGGACTTCCCAGCTTGCCTTGGTTTCCCAGCGTTCGATCAGCATGTAAACGCGGGGGTCGCTCTGGGAATGGCAGACCTCATAGACGTTGCAGCCTGGTTCCGTCCGGGAAAGCTGACCACATCGGCGAAGCAGTTCCCCCACTTTTTCGATATCGGCTTCGTTTTTCACGGTCAGGATAACGTTGGTGGCGAACATGATCGGGGGGCGTCTCCGGTTCTGGATTGGAATGGTGCGAAATTTCACTGGTCCATATGATAGCCGCCATTCCAGAGATGGTTTACCACGGAGGCACCCAGACGCGGAGAAAGTTTGAATTCGAAAACATTGGGACTCATTGGCGTCGTGAAACTCAGGGCGCCGGGCACCATTGGGGTCTCAAGTTTGATTGGAATTCACCGAAACTCCGTGCATTCCTGGGAAAACCACCTTTTGGAATCACCAAAACACTTCCCCCAAAGATTGTTACGAGAACAAAATGTCGCAGGATTTGCTTACGAAGCTGGAGGCGCGTCAGGCAGTCGTCGGGGTCATCGGGCTGGGATACGTCGGGCTGCCGTTGCTCGATGCGTTTATCAATGCCGGCTTCCGCACGCTCGGATTCGACGTGGATGATCGCAAGGTCACTCAGCTGAATGCGGGGCAGAGCTACATCAAGCACGTCTCGTCACAGCGGGTGACCGAGTGGCGGGAAAGCGGTCGATTTGAAGCGACCTCCGATCAACGCCGGCTCAGCGAGCCGGACGCGATCATCATCTGCGTACCAACTCCGCTCAATGAGAGCCGCGACCCGGATATGTCGTACATCGTCGGGACCGGTGAGAGCATTGCTGCGAATCTCCGAAAAGGGCAGCTCGTCGTTCTGGAGAGTACGACCTATCCCACGACCACACGGGATGTTCTGCTGCCGATCCTGCTGAAGTCAGGACTGACGGTCGGACAGGACTTTTATGTCGCTTACAGCCCCGAACGGGAAGATCCCGGCAATCCGGTGTACTCCGCAGCCAAGATTCCCAAGGTGGTTGGTGGACTGGATGAAACGAGTCTCGAGCTGGCGTGCGCGTTGTATCGACCGGCGGTAGTTCAGATCGTTCCCGTCCGTTCCGCGGAAGTGGCGGAAGCGGCCAAGATTCTCGAGAACACATACCGGGCTGTGAACATCGCCCTGGTCAATGAGTTGAAGATGCTCTTTGACCGGATGGAGATTGATATCTGGGAGGTCATCGAAGCGGCCAAGACGAAACCGTTCGGGTTTCAGCCGTTCTATCCGGGACCGGGTCTGGGAGGGCACTGCATTCCCATCGACCCGTTCTATCTGACGTGGCTCGCCCGTCGGCAGGGGCTTTCGACCCGATTCATTGAGCTGGCCGGTGAAGTGAACTCCAACATGCCGGAGTACGTCATTCATCGCCTCGCTGAATTCCTGAACGATGTCGGCAAGCCCGTGCGTGGCAGCAAGATCTGCATGCTGGGAGTGGCTTATAAGAAGGATGTCGACGACGCCCGTGAGAGTCCCGCCTTCACGTTGATGAAGCTTCTGATGCAGCGGGGGGCGGATCTGAGTTACAACGATCCTCATGTCCCGCAGCTGCCGGAGACGCGACACCATCCGTTGCCGGATCTGAAGAGTGAAGAGCTGACGAAAGAGTTCCTGGCAGCCCAGGACTGCGTGCTGATCGCGACCGATCACTCCGCTTACGATTACGACTTCATTGTCGCCAATTCGAAGCTGGTACTGGACACTCGCAACGCCACCCGCAAAGTGAGCAGCGGACAGGAGAAAATCCGCAGAGCTTAAGAAGCGATGCTCTGCAGAGGTGTGCCTCGGTGGAACGTCCGGGCGGAGTTGAGCGGAGGATTTGTCATTGAGTCCTGAGCGGGGTTCAATGACAAATGAGAGATGACAATTGACCGATGGACAATTTCATGTCTGGAGAAGGTTAGCAAACGTTTTACCACGTGGGGCAGGCGATCACATGGACTTTCATGCGGTGAAATTCCGGGTTCGCCGGCACATGATAGACCAGCGTGACTCATGAAGCGGTGCTCAGCGGACGTTTATCGCAGCGAAACGTCCGGGCGGGGTTGACCGGAAGGATTGTCATTTCTCAATTGTCATTTGTCATTGAATCCTGGGTGGGTTCAATGACAAATGAGAAATGACAATTGACCAATGACAAATTCCCTGATCAGATCACGCCCCCGTGCGTGCGGTACGGAGTGGCGACGTCCGGCATATCGAGGAACCAGGCGCGTTCCCAGATTTCAGGAATCTGCCGGTAGTTTTCCGACTGATAAATCATCTGCCGCACCCGGTCATCCGGAGAAGCACTCCAGATCGGGATAATGCATCCAGACTGAGCCGTCAGGGTGGCCGTCATTGCAAGCAGCAGGAATAAGTTCCGCATGGGTCTCCTCCATGAGTCCTTGTAACCACAAGGCACCCGGGACAGTCGACAGCCTTCGTCCATCCTGTGAACGAACGCTACCAGCCTGACAGTTTTCCTGATCGGCATTGGCGGGGATGTCGGGACGTACCTCGATCGAGTCGAGGACCGCCTCGTCATTTCGCAAATGCCGGTTTGTGATTGGGTATTTGACTTCAGACAGGACTTCGAACCGCGTGGACAGAGCAGTCCGGAATCGGGCTGCTCTGTGCGAGGTTCATTACTCAGGACGATGCTCTTCCGCGGGGTGAGGTGCGTAAGAGGTCATCGGGGAGGCAGGTTCACTTGTGTGATTGTTCTGAACTGGCGAGTCGGCAGCGGCTGCTGCTTCAAGAGCCGAGCGTGCTGCAGCTTCCTGCAATTGCAACACCCGTTCTTCCATTTCCTTACCAGGCTTGAACGTCACGACAAATTTTTCCGGAACATCCACTCGTTCGCCGGAGCGAGGGTTGCGGGCTTTCCGGGCTGCCCGTTTCTTCACTTCAAAGACACCAAAGTTACGGAGTTCAATCCGAGTCTCTGTGACTAATGTGTCGATGATGGCTTCAAACGTCTTCTGGACGATTTCTTTCGTCTTAAGTTGAGTGAGACCACATTCTTCTGAGATCGTTTTGACGATTTCTTTTTTGGTCACGTTTGGCCACTCCCGGCTGTTCCTGGCGTTCGAATTGCTGCTGACTGTCGTTAGCAGTCTGCACTCAACTGTAAATGCAACAGCAACTTACTGTCAAGTAGCCGGGATGGGCCAGAACCTCTTCTCCTCACTGTTGCCGGTGTGAAGAAGAAACTCAAACTGTTTATCGTCCATCCTGTGACCGGCAATTGAGCGCAATTCGAAAAAATCCGCAAAGTCTCTCCAGATTACTCTTTCAGGAAAATCGTGCTGGTTTGCCGCCGGAACAATTTCAAGACGTGCTTGTTGTTTTGTGTTGCATATGGTTGTTGTGTAATTGTTTGTGGCGATTGTTGGGGGGGGATGTCGAACCCGAGCGATGGGTCAGCTGTCCAGAGTTCTCCAGGCAATCGGTGCGATTGCAGACCATCAATCTTCGACGGTATCGTGTGAGATAAGAGTCATCCGGGCAGTGAATTGCGTCGTGGCCGAGTCCCGGAACGTCCAGGATTTTTTCCGATTTCCGCTCGCGTTGACCGGAATCCGGAGGTGGAAGAGGACGTGAATCTCGCGAGACGTCACAAATTCAGGGAGTCTGATATGCAGTTTGAGTCCCAGATCCGGGAGTACCTCGCTGGTGCCGATCAGCTGGAAGCGGCCGTCGCCGGGATGACAGATGAACAACTGGCAGCCACCCCCGTCCCCGGCACCTGGTCGACCCAGCAGGTCATCTGTCACATTGCGGACTTCGAGCCGGTCTACGCAGACCGCATGAAGCGGGTCATCGCGGAAGAGGATCCGTTGCTCCTCGCGGGAGACCCGGATCAGTTTGCTGCGAGGCTTTCTTACAATCTGCGAAACGTGCGGGAAGAACTGGAACTGGTCAGGCTGGTCCGCAAACAGATGGCGACCATCCTGCTGGCTCAACCGGATGCGGTGTTTGCCCGAACCGGTCGCCACAGCGAAGTCGGGCCGATTTCACTGGAAGATCTGCTCAAGAGAATCACAGGGCACATCACTCACCACCTGAAGTTCATTGAGCAGAAGCGAATCGCTCTGGGATTGAACTGATGCGGATTGCCGAGATTCAGGTGCTGCATGCGAGAATTCCGCTCAAACAGCGGATCAAACATGCTTCGCATTCGCGAACGGAAAACGATTCCATCCTCGTGCGCTGCCGTCTTGATGACGGCAGCGTCGGATGGGGCGAGGGGCTGCCCCGTCTCTATGTCACGGGCGAAACGATCGACACCGCGTGGCAGCACCTGACTGAATTCGACCTCTCGCGAGTGGGGCAGGGGATTGAGGATCTCGACAGCTTGCGGGAGACGGTTGCTGGAATTCAGCTGCCCAGACCAGTCGAGGCGAGAGAGTGTTTCGGGAACTCGGCCCGCTGTGCGCTGGAACTGGCAATTCTCGATGCTGCCTGCCGATCACTTCAGGTGCCGCTTTCCGCGTTCATCTCCCAGCTTCCCTCCGCATCGGGACTTCTCGATCCTCGGGAGGAAGTCCATTACAGCGCGGTGATGACAGCCACAAATGCCCTGAAGCTGCGGATTCGATGCTGGCTCTTTCGCTACTACGGATTTCGACAATGCAAAGTGAAGGTGGGAGTCCCGGGGCGAGACGACCGGAAGCTGCTTTCGATTGTCCGTCGGATCTTTGGTCCGCAACTTCCTCTTCGAATTGACGCCAACGAGGCATGGGATGTCGCCCAGGTGGCTGACCGCCTGGGAGCACTTGAGCCCTTCCAGGTTGAAAGCGTTGAGCAACCGGTCCCGCATGAGGAAGTGCGGAAGCTGCGGGAGGTCCGTCGCGACATCTCCGTTCCGATCATGCTCGACGAGTCTCTGTGTTCGCGGGAAGATGCGGAACGGGCGATTCAGGAAGAACTCTGCGACATCTTCAACCTGCGGCTTTCCAAGTGTGGGGGAATCCTGAATAGCGTGGAGCTGGCCAGACTCGCTCAGGAGTCCGGCTTGCGGTGTCAGCTGGGTTGTCAGGTGGGTGAGACGGGAATCCTCTCGGCAGCCGGGCGGCATTTCGCCACGACCATCGGCGGGTTGACGGCGGTTGAAGGGAGCTTCGACCGGTTTCTCGTCCGGGAACGGCTCACCCATGAAGACCTGACCTTCGGAAGAGAGGGAAGGGGAGAGGCGCTGCGTGGTCCCGGACTCGGGGTGACCATCGACGAAGACGCGGTCGAACGGGTCTGCGTGCGGCGCGCGGTCCGAACACTCTGATCCGTCCTCCATGGAAATGCTGCGGCAATCCTGAAACGGGAATTTCGGGAATGTCCCACGGGGCTCGCACTGTTCCGGGTTTTGCTACACTTTCCGGCCACGACCGATTGGACCACCGAAGGCCGCGCCAGCATGATTCCCGAGAAGTTGATGAAGGACGCTACCGTTGTTGCCCCTCAACAGCGTCCTCATGAGAGTTTCCGCTCCTGGATTGATCGGGTCGTTCCGGCGATCAATTCTCTTCGAACCTACACGGTGCGGACATTTCTTTCTGATTCCGCTGCCGGTCTGACCGTGGCAGCGGTCGCTGTCCCGCAGGCGATGGCGTATGCCCAGATCGCCGGCATCCCAGCTCAGTATGGACTCTATACCGCAATCGTGATGACCGCGGTGGGAGCACTCTTCGACTCCTCGAAGCATCTCATTAACGGACCAACGAACGCCATTTCGATCGCCGTCCTCAGTGCACTGGTGACTTTCGGGGAAGGGGACCGCATTCAGGCTGCCATCCTCCTGGCAATGATGGTTGGGCTCATTCAGCTGGCGATCACACTTCTGCGACTGGGGGATCTGAATCGATTTATTTCCCATGCTGTGATCGTCGGGTTCACCTTCGGTGCAGCCATTCTGCTGGTCATGGATCAGTTCAAAAACCTGCTGGGCCTGAAGGCACAGGGGCATGGTGAAGACCACTTTCTCTATCGCTTCGTGAAAACACTTGCGTATATCGACCAGACCAATCTGTACGCGGTCGGTATCGGTCTGGGGGTGATCTGTCTGACGCTGGGACTGCGGCAAATCAACCGTCGTCTCGGACTTCAGCTTCCGGAGTTCTTATTGTCCCTGAGCTGCGTGGCTGCGCTCGTGTGGCACTTCGATCTCGAACATCACGGTGTGGCGATCGTTGGGCTGATTCCCGCAGGCCTGCCGGGATTCGAACTTCCGACCTGGAACTGGAGCTGGGTTCGCACGCTCTCCGGAAGCGCCGTTTCGATTGCGTTGCTCGGGCTGCTGGAGGCGGTCGCGATGGCGAAGGCAATCGCCTCGTTGACGGGGCAGAAGCTGGACATCAATCAACAGTGTCTCAGTGAAGCACTGGCGAACACGGTGGGAAGCTGTTTTCAATGCTATCCCGGTTCCGGCTCGCTGACACGTTCGGTGGTGAACAAGGATGCGGGAGCGCAGACGCAGTGGTCCGGCGTCTTCTCAGCCTTCGCGGTGGCCATGACGATCATGTTTCTGGCGCCGCTTGCTTATTTCATTCCTCGCGCCGGACTGGCTGGCATCCTCATGATCTCAGCCTGGCGGCTGGTCGAGTGGAGGCAGCTGCGTTATTACCTGAAGACGACTCGCTTCGATGCAATCATCGTCGGAGCGACGGCGTTCTCGGCGGTGGCGGTTTCAATTGAATTCTGCGTTCTCATCGGCACGTTTCTCTCGTTCATTCTGTATGTTCCCCGGGCGGCCCGGGTGCATCTCACGGAACTGGTGGTCAGCAATGAACGGGTGATTCGTGAACGGATTTCAACCGACGCCACGTGCACACGTCTGAGAATGTTCTCGCTGGAAGGGGAGCTGTTTTTTGGGGCCTCACCCGAGCTGGAACGTCACTTTGAAACCATGGAGGACGTGCGTCATGACGGTGTGCAGGTGGTGATTCTGAGAATGAAACGGGCCCGAAATCCGGATGCGGTCTGCCTGCATCTGCTGGACCGATTCATTGAACGGATGCGGGAATATTCCGTCGTCGTCATCCTGTGTGCTCTTCGCCCGGACATGATGAAGGCCCTGGACTCTGCCGGAATTCTCGCTCACCTGGGACGGGAACACATCTTCGTGTTTGAAGAGACGGGAGCTGTCTGGACCAGCACGCTGGAAGCGGTTCGATTCGCATACACGATTGTCGGGGACGACCTCTGCGAGAGCTGTCCCCGGCATATTCCACACCAGAAACAGGACGACTGGACGTATGCAATTTAATGTCCGGGGCAAGAGACAGAGCAGCGGTTTGGTTCACCACGGAGACGCGGAGACACGGAGTTTTTTAACCGCGAATTAGGCGAATGTCGCGAATCTGTTTTTGCTCTCGGGATCTGAAAGCATTTTGGAACGGTGGATGAGATGAGAGAAGTGGAGGGGGCGACGGGCTGCGAATGCACTGGTATTCGCACCATTCGCGTCATTCGCGGTTAGTCTCCGTGCCTCCGTGTCACCGTGGTGAATTTCATGCGTTCGCCCGCACGGCTCGCTTAAGCATCGTGACTTCATTCCCGAGCTCGTTGTGCCGGACTTCGTCCATGAATGTCCGCATCAGCAGCAGACCGCGACCGCAGGGACGTTCGAGATTGGCCGGGTCGGTCGGGTCGGGCAGGTTCGTGGGATCAAACCCTGGGCCTTCATCGCGAATCGTGTATTGCAGCCCTGAGCTGTCAATTCGAATGTCAACATAGACTCGTCGCTCCTTGTAGGGAGAGAGTCGCATTCGCTGGCGGGCCAGTTCGTAAAACTGCATGTGGTCCGTTTCACGAAGTTCGCTGCTGACTTCGAGATTGCCGTGATAAACCGCATTCAGCAGGGCTTCTTCCAGTGCGACGCCGGCACGCAGGCGTTCGTTTTCCGAGAGCACGCTCATGTCGCGCAGGGTCTCCTGCAGATGCGAGACCAGCGAGGTGAGCATGGCGGTATCGTTCTCCAGCACGAAATGTGATTCGATCACCTTCATGTACCGCAGCAGTTCGCGTCTGGTGCGTCTTTCGACGGCAAGAGAGAGAACCTGCTGAACGGTCGGAGCGAGCAGGGCAGCGAGTTTCGCCTTGGGGACATAGCTGGCGGCCCCCTGCTGCAGAGCTTCGACCGCAATCGACTCACTTCCCTGAGCGGTCATCAGAATGACCGGCACCAGCGGGAACTCCCGTTGAACCTCCCGGACCAGCTCCAGCCCGTTCATTTCCGGCATCTGCAGGTCGGTGACGACGACGTCCGGAAGTGCCGCATTGGAATCCCGAATCCGCGTCCACGCCTGTCGACCGTCCGCAGCGAACTCAATTTCCCAGCCGGTATCCCGACGCAGGAGGCCTGCTGCGATCTTCTGGTCCATCGCGGAATCATCAACCACAAGGATGTTGATCATGAGCAGCCCCCGCACGACAGCGCCAGCAGTGATTCGACTCTCACGATACTCCGCTGGAGAGGGATTTCAAGGGAAACTCAGCGGTCGGGCGGTCCGTTGAAGAAGTCAAGTAACACGAATCACGTTTAGCTGCACACTTCAAGTGTGCAGCTAAACCAGCGCTTTCTTGTCATTCCCGTCCGAGCCAGTGGATCATGTAATCGAGCCATTTCAGAGTGGAGGAGCACTCAGATCTTCGCCGTGCACTTCCACCTTCCGGCGTCTTGACGGTTCCAGTTTCGGAAGTCGAATCTTCAGGACTCCGCTGGTCAGGCGGGCATCGATCTTCTGCTCATCAACAGGGCAGGGGAGCCAGATCGTACGGGAGAAGTTCCCCATGCGACGCTCGAGTCGATGATACTTCCGGGTCTCATCGACAGTCGAAGCTTCCTCTGACCGGGTGCCGCTGATCGTCAGCGATTTGTCATCGACCTCAACCTGAATTTCGTCGCGCCGAAACCCCGGCAGGTCGGTCGTCACCTCCACCGCATCAGGGGTCTCGACGACATCAATGCGAGGTCCGCTCTCCCCCCGGAACTGGGACAGGGAGTCGCCGAAGAGGTTCTCGACCAGGTCGGATACTTCCTGCCGGATCGCGGTCATCGACGTGGGAGGAAGCCAATTTCTGAAAGGATTCTCTCGAGGCGGCTGTGGCATCTTGGGTGGCCTTCATCATTGGAGTCGGGAATTCAGTTCAGAACCGTCGCAGTCCATTGTCTCCGGAAAAGTGCGGCTGTCCACAAGGAAATACCGCTGCGCAGAGGAGAAGGGAAGGGGAGTCGAGTCGCTGCAGGGACCGCTGTGGCAGGTCAAAAATCGGGAAGTGGCTTGATTCTGCACCGTCCGCATTCAAAAATCGCTGCTTCGGTTTTTCCAGCCAGTCCCGGACAGAGAACCTGTTGCGGGCGTATTGTGTCCCCAGATCCGGCCATTCCGGACTCAAACCCAGACTGCATTCCATGCGACTCTCAGCTGCCGTCCAATCTCTGAAACCTTCCGCCACCATTGCTGCCGCCGCCAAAGCCAAAGCATTGAAAGCCACGGGAGTGAACGTTCACGAGTTCACGCTGGGCGAACCCGACTTCCCCACGCCGGACTACATCTGCCGGGCAGCGAAGGCAGCCATGGACGCCGGCCACACTCACTACACACCAGCAACCGGGATCCCCGAGCTGAAGAAGGCGATCTGTCAGGCATACCTGCGTGATTACGGCCTGAGCTACGAACCATCGCAGGTCATTGTCGCCAACGGCGCCAAACACGCCATTCATAATGTTCTGGCTTCGTTGTGCGGGCCAGGGGATGAGGTCATTATCCCGACGCCGTACTGGGTCAGCTACAGCGCTCTGGTCGAACTCACCGGTGCTACGGCCGTGCTCGTCCCGACGACTCAGGAAAGCGGCTTCTGTCTGTCGGCAGAGCAGTTTGAATCCCATATCACCGATCGAACGCGACTGCTGCTCCTGAACAATCCCTGTAATCCAACCGGGGCGGCCTATCCGGTCAAGACGCTGGAAGCGATTGCTCAGGTGGCAGTGAAGCATCAGATCCCCGTCCTCTCCGACGAAATCTATGAGAAGCTGATCTACGGCGATTCTGAATTCCGCTCGTTCGCATCCTTTGGAGAAGACGTGAAGAAGCTGACGATTATCGTCAGCGGTGTCAGTAAAGCGTATGCGATGACCGGGTGGCGAATCGGCTGGACGCTTGCTCCTGCGGACCTCACCGTCGCGATGAGCAATCTGCAGAGTCAGCAGACTTCGAACCCGTGCAGCATCAGCCAGTACGCTGCTGTCGAAGCTCTGACCGCCAGCCAGGACAGTATTCAGGAAATGCTGGTCGAGTTTACCAAGCGTCGGAACTATGTGATCGAGCGACTGCACGCGATGCCGGGCCTCAGCTTCGCCGAACCGGGGGGAGCGTTCTACGCGTTCTTCAACGTCAGCAGCTATTTCGGCAAGACACTCCCCGGAGGGAAGGTCGTGGACAACGCCACCGACTTCTGCAATGTCCTGCTGGAAGTTCCGCACGTCGCGCTGGTTTCCGGAGACGATTTCGGGGCTCCGGGCTATGTGCGTCTCTCGTTCGCGACGAGCATTCCGGCCCTGAAAGCAGGACTCGATGCACTCGAAGAGTTTTTAAAAGGGGCCAAGTGAGCCAGAATCACGGCCGAAATTGATCGTGTCCGGCGACAGGGGACAAACTGTCGCCGGACATGATGTTCTCAATCATTTAGCATGTCATTGAGAACTGTCTTGCGAGAAGGACTTCGCAACCATGAATCGACTAGTCCGCTCGCCCCGCGCTCCCGCGGGTCCTGTTCTCCTTCAAGACGGGCCTGCTCTGAATCGGCGAGTGGAGATTGGTCTTGTCGTCACCCTGCTGACGCTTCAGTTTCTGATCGGGCTGCACACAGCGTGGTCGAAATCGGTGACGCACGATGAAATCTGGCATCTGCCCGTCGGTGCGAGGAACCTGAGAGACGGACGATTCGACATTGAGCGGGTCAATCCCCCGTTGTCGCGAATGTGGGCAGCTGTCCCGCTGGTGGTGAGCGGAGTTCATGTCGATCGGGAGACGGTCGGGCAGGGGCTGGGGCTGAAATTTGTTGAAGACCACCCCCAGGACTTTGGCCGCTGGTACCGCTGGGGCAGGGGATTGAACCTCGCCTGGACGATCGCCACCGGCTGCATTGTCTATCTGTGGGGCCGACGATTTTATGGTCCCGTATCAGGACTGCTGTCGCTGCTGCTGTATGTGACATGCCCCAATGTGATTGCCTATGGAAGCGTGGTGACCCCGGATGCTGCCGGGACGTTCGGGTTTGTCTCGACCCTGTTTGCTTTCACTCTGTGGTGCGAACGTCCACGCTGGCGACAGGCGATGCTGTGGGGCGGCATGCTGGGAATCGCCCAAGGGGCAAAGTTCACCTGCCTGATTCTCTATCCTCTTCTTGTGGTCATCGCGTTCCTGCAGTGGGGGAAGCTCTCTTCAGAATTCAGAACGTCTTGGAAGCGTTTCGTTCCGCAAGTCCTGGGGGCAGTTCTCGTCAGCCTTCTCGTTCTGTGCGGCAGTTATGGTTTTCAGGGGATGTTCATCAGGCTGGCGGATTATCAATTTCATTCTGCCGGGATGCAGGCGATTCAGGCACTTTTCAGTTTTGTGAAGTGGCTCCCGGTGCCGTTTCCGCAGGACTATGTGCTGGGGATCGATGAGCAGCGATTGGTCATGGCGGGGCAGCATCCTGTTTATCTGGACGGAGACTGGAGTCTGACGGGGTTTCGTACTTATTTTCTGAAAGCCCTGCTCTATAAACTGCCGCATGTCTTTCAGCTGTTGGTGATCCTGGCAGCTTACCTGCTGGTCCGACGAAGGGGCGACATCCCGCAGCCGTGGCGGAAGGCAACGACCCTGCTTTGTCCGGTCGTTCTATTAATAGTCATCACTAGCTATGAAAGTCTGCAGCTGGGCCTGCGCTATATTCTGCCCGTGCTGCCGCTGCTGATGATATTCGCGGGGAGCTCTGCACATCTGTTTCGTTTTGAATCCTCCGGCAGACGCCGGCTCGCCATCGCCAGTGTGACGATCCTGTGTGGTCTTTCACTACGATTTCATCCCAGCCACCTCACGTATTTCAACGAAGGAGCAGGGGGGCCAGTCGGGGGACGGCACCACCTGATCGATTCCAATCTGGACTGGGGGCAGGATCTGAATGCTCTGAGTGAGTATCTTAAAGAGCAGGGGATCGACTCGCTGGGCCTCGCCTACTTCGGAATGGTTCCGCCGAAAGCGATGGGGATCCATTATGAACTGCCTCCCTCCTGGGAGCCGAAACCCGGACTGTATGCGGTGAGCGTCAATTTTGTGATGGGCAGGCCGCATGGGATCACGCTGGAAGATGGCGCCTTCCGCGCGGCCGACTTTCAGGAGTTCGGTTACTTCCGATTCTTCACTCCGATGAAAAGCTTCGGAGGTTCCATCGACCTGTACGACATTGAAACTGATGATATTGAAGAATGGAATCAGGCGCTGCAGGCTTCCGGTCTGTCCGGTCGTCGCAGATGAACATTGAACGGTTCGTGACCACTTGGAAATGGCTGCGACCGGTCAAACGACGTGATGAAGAGGGTCGCGTTCGGGAAGCTGTGCGAGTTCCCGAAAACGCCAGTCTTGCCAAAGTTCTCTTTACCCGGCGATCCAGCGGCAGATAGACTCTGGGGAAGGGCGTAGCCTCGCTGCTGGATCAGCGCAGGAGAGTGAACGGAGTCGCGATGATGATCATGTGGTATGATGTTCTGGTGCTGGGGATCCTGGCGTTCTTCGCCTTGCGCGGAGCGATGCGGGGATTCATCTTTCAGATCGCCAGTCTCGCCGGCATCATTCTCAGCTTCGTGTTCGCGGACGCAGTTTCCAACGCTGCCGGCCCGTACGTGCATCTCGACCCGCCGATGAACCACTGGGTTCTGATGGTGGCCTCTTATCTGGGATTCACGTTTCTCTGCTTCCTGGCTGCGCGGATGCTTCATGAAGTCATTGAGAAATGCAAACTGAAAGAATTCGACCGGCATCTGGGAGTCGCTTTCGGGCTCATCAAAGGGGTCCTGCTGGTCCTCATCATGACGTTTTTCATCGTGACGGTTTCGGAGAGCGCGAGGGCTTCGCTGAAGAATTCTTACACCGGCCGGTACTGCGCCATCATCATGGACCGGCTCGAGCCGATCCTTCCTCACAAATTGCATGTGGCACTCGAAGACTACATCCATCTGCTCGACTCTCCCGATCTGCCGCTGATTCATGAACACGATCCGTTTGAAGGTTCCTCCGGATCCAATTCCAGTCTGGGGCAATCGACGACCCTTCCCCAGCCGACCAATTCCGGATCGTCCTCGACCGGGACTTCTTCGCCCGCGTCTGCTCTCTGGGGCCAGCTGCAGCAGCTCTTCGATTCCCAATCGCAGCAGATCGTTTCCAGCGCGCTTCAGAATTCGGATCCGCAGACTCGAATTCAGCTCGAACAGAAATTGAACTCGCTCATCAATTCCATCCCTCCTCAGGAGCGGGCGAACCTGCAGCAGCAGATCGTTCAGGTGGGGGCTGGCCAGCTGCAGCAATATGTGGACTGGCGATTGAGTCAGCTCGGGACGCCGGTGTCGCCAGCTCCGTCGAATTCAAGTGCCCCGAGTCCGATTCCATCCAGCAACCCGCACCTGACGGTGATCCGCGAAATCGCCGCCGTCTATTCGCCGCTGCCCAACGTGCAGCAGAATATCGAACAGGACATCCAGCGGCGGATTGCCGGGATCCCGGACTCGGTCAGCAAGGCGGCACTCCACGACTGGAAGTCGGATCTCCTCGGCCACAAACCCGATCCTGATCCAAAGACGGGAGCACAGGTCCTGGTGGAGATTCGCATCATCAATCAGATGCAGATTCAGGGGCTCCGCATTGAGCAACTCGGAGCCGATGCCCAGCAGCGCCTCCGAGCCGCTCAGGCTCATTCGAATCCCTCGGGCAGTTCCTTGTAAGCAATCGCCTAAGCCGGTCGCTGCAGAGCAGGCGACCCAGTTCGGTTCAGCAGGTTCCGAGAGTCAAACAGACATGCTTCAGAACATCGATCTCAGGCACACGATGAACGATGCGGGGTCGCTGCGCGAAATCCGCAGCTGCGTCGTTGAATCAAATCGCCACACGCCTCAGGAGCGGCAGACCGTCTCCACAGAACTGAGATCGCACCCATACCCCAACGTCCGATAATGTCCGCTAAGCCTTTACAGGGTATTGACTTACGGCAAAATTGACGCGGTGACCGATTACCAGTCGGAAGCCGAAAATCTGAGAAAAAATTTCCAAGATATTTTTTCCAGACGGGGATAAAAAAGCCCCGCTCAGTTGGAGCTGAGCAGGGCGGTGAATTGAGCCAGCGACGTTACCAGCGTCCTCGCTCGTGATCACGCAACAGGTAGAAGCTGTGCGAGACGGTTTCATTCTATCGGCGGATTTGTACCCCTGCAATCTCATTGTGGATTGCTGGGGTTTCTGCGTTTCTCCGTCTCGCCTCGAAAGTCGTGGTTTTGCCCCGTCCCCTCAGTCACCAGCAGGGCAGGGAGCCGCGACTCCTTGCCTTAGGGACGGGGCTTTTTCTTCGATTCGTCGCGGCGAAAGTCTCTTCGCGGAGAGTGAAGCATGGAATTGTCAGAGATCGTTGCGTCCCTGCGTGCGTGTGACATCGCCCTGGGCGATGCAGCGCGTCCCCTCATTCAGATTTCGCAGCGTCAATCAGCAACTGCTGCTCGGGTTTTTGACCTTGTCCGCATTGCCCGTTTGCTTCTCAAGGAGGAGGCGGATGTGCTTCTCAGCGTTGCGGACCTCGAAAGCAAGGTCGCTGGTATCACGGCTCCATCAGTACAGGGGGGCTGAATCATGCAAGAGCAAGACCTTCTCAATCAATGCGATGAAATCGCTGGTGACATTGCCTCACTCGTTGATGTCACTTGTCCGATGCTCGCAGATGACGTTCATCAAATCGGCACAGTTGCCGATCGTCTCGGCGTATCCGTTCCGCAAGCCATGTCGATGGCAGTGCGTTTACTTGGCTCCTGCTGGGCTGATGGCGTGCTTCGCTCTGATGGTGAAACAAATTTCATCATCGCTCGCTGCCAGAATCTCGTTGATCGGCGGCTTCCCGACATCTACCGTCGGGTTCATTTCTGAAGTCTCCATCCCGGCTGCCTGCCTACACCAAACCTTACCAGTCCGCGCAGGCACTCGGGTTGAATCACTGGAAGCACAGGCGTTTTCTGTGCGTCTGCGTTGCCGTCGAGAATCCGCTGTAAGCATTGGATGCTTGCAGCGGTTTTTTATTGGGCAGCGTGGACCATCTCGACGGCAGCCAATGCAGGAAGCGGCGGCTGCTTATTTCTCTGTTGTTTGACACGGAAGGTAGCCCCATGGCGAAGAGCGTCGCCGAACTGTACATCGACCATCCTCCTTGCCACATCATCGGCATTAAGATGGCCTGCACTCACAAGCCGTCTCGGGAATTCGGAGACAAGTACATTGTCTCGGCTCAAACTCCCTTCGGAAAAGTCGAATCGAACGTTGACCCCGTCATTTTTCAGGCAGCGGAACGTCTCAAGGATGAAGACGGGGTTCTGCTCCATATTCAGCCCCGGCAGGAGCAGGTGAAGGGCCAGTTCAATAAGGGCGGGTACTTCTTTCAGTTCGACATCATTGACGTGACTGCCGTTCCGCTGAACTTTGGCGAACAGCCGAAGACGACGGCTCCGAAGATCTGAAGATGCCCAGGAGCGCCCCGGCCCATTTCCGACGTTTCGTTGGGCCGGGGCAGGTTTCTGCTTTCAGAGAAGTTCACGCAAGAATCCAGCTCACGAACTCACCAGCATGTCCGAGCGTCGATTCTGTCCACAGCGTGAATTTCTCCGATAGCAGCCCAGCTGCAAATAGGGGGGTGAGTCTCTCCCGCAGTGCCCATCACCTCCCCCCCACACCTGCGGGGGAGTGATGGGTGCGGAGGGAGAGACGGTCTCTCCTGTATCCCGGAACTTCCCCCTCTTCTTTTCAGAACATCGAAAAGGCCGCTGAGAGGTTGAGACTTCTAGGAAAACGCCGCCAGCGGCCTTCATTGTCTTCACGAGTTGAGGCAAGTGGACCAGAGGAAGATGGGGTGTGGGGAAGAAACCGGTGAGGTTTCCTCCCCACATTAGATCAGGAGAAAAGACGTTGTTCTTCATCCCCGGTTACATCGTCAAAGAGTGCTGTGAAGGTGAAGGGCAAGTTCTGTTTCGACAGTGGAAGCAAGCGATTCGAGAGAGCAACAGCGAAGCAAAGCGTAGTGCTGAGTTGGCATTGGCAGGATATTTCCGAAGCCGTCGCCGTGGAGAGCGAGACACGCAAGCCGCTGAGTTCCTTGAACGAGTTCCTGACTTGGGACGTGCCCAAGCAGAGAAAGAGTTTGGTGTAGTTCTTCAAACGAAGGAGCGGGAGCATGCGAGAAGCAAGCAAGGCAAGCCTCAACGTCAGCACTGGCAGCAATGGAGATGAGGTAGGGCAGGGTGGCGTATCCAGTATCACGCCACCCCCAAATACACAGCAGTGTATCAATCAAGTAGGCGGCGTGGACTCGATCAGCATCAACGTATGGGCCGACATGCCCGAAGGGCCTTTCGGTATCTGGATGGGACTTCTGGCGGAATCGCAGTTGGTCGCACGTGCAAAACATTCCCCGGCGATCATCACCGTTGGCCTGAGCCGTTCGAATCAGGGATATCTCGCGTCTGTGCATGAGCGGGGCAGTCGTTCGGGAGCCGGGTTCAAGTACGTGGTCGAAATCGATGGTGTCCGTTTTCTGTTCAGCGGTAAGCCCAGCAGCGTGAAGCGTGCGAATGTGATGGTGGAAGCCATGGGCGGGGCAATGCTGCGGTTCGGTTGGTCTGCCCGGGAGCTGTGGCAGTTCGCGGAACAGGTTCTTCGTGCGATCGGTTACCGGGTCGACAATCATTCCATCGGGCGTATCGATTGCTTTGTGGATGTGCCTGGAATTAAGGCTGTGAGTTTTCGCAAGGCGGCACAAGCTGGCCGGTGTGTGCGAAGAGCCAACCACGTGGCTCCGTTCAGCGTGGCCAGCGAAGAGCAGCTGCACAGGGCGATCGATCGGTCATATGAGCGGGGCAAGGCCGCTGTGATTGAAGCTGTCAGCAACGTTTACGATAACGGTCTGATCGCTGTGAAAGCGGCAGTCAGCAAAGCCCGTCTGGACGGGGAAATGGACCTTGCCACGTATGGATGCGGCGGTCCCGGAAGTGGCCTTCAGGTCGGTCGGCGCGATGTGATCTGTCGCGTTTACGACAAGGTTTTCCAGCTGGAGCGGTTCCATCCGGAGCGACTGGAAGTCATGCGGGAAGCGTGGGGCGTCGCCAATGATGTCCCGGTCACTCGTATTGAGTATCAGCTTCGCGGTGCGTGGCTCCGGTCATACAAGGTCCGGTCAGTCGACGACTTTGAAGCTCGTTCGCGTGCGGTCGTTGAGTACCTGACAGAGACATGGTTTTTGCTCGCGGATTACGACGGCCACAACAAAGACCGTCGCCACATCCTGCCAGTCTGGAAGCGAGTCCAGGCGGTGTTTCGATCAGTCTTTGGCAGAAGACGGAAGCGGATGCGAAAAGCGGAACCCGCAGTGGATCCAAAAACAACGAACCGCCTCATCAAGACGGCGGTCTCACTGTTGAGGACTGCATCGGGCAGGGCATTCGGTCCGATCGAACAAGTCGGCGAATACAGGTTGGCGGTTCACCAGCTCGTTGAGCATGGCGTTGAAATGTTCGACGGCTGGGAGAACGAATACAGCGGCCATCTCCACCGGCTGAATGAGTACTTCCAGCGGGGCGGTTTCGAGACTGAGCCATCGTATCCCTTTCAGGTGTGGAGCCGACGCCCGGAGCTGGTTGACGTTGCCGGGATGACGGGCCTTCATGCGATGGCAGGGGTTCCCAATGGCTGATTACTTGGCACATTTGTTGATTCAAACGGTTGTCGGTGCGATCACCGGAACCGTGTGCGTATTCGGATTGTTGTTGATCCGGGTTCTCGTCCGGGTGTTCCGGAAGAGAAGGGGAGGTAAGTGATGGAAGAACCCGTCACCGCGTTACAGCTGTTTGTTTCGCATTACCTCGGTTTTCTTGTGTTTCATTTCGTGCTTTATGCGGCGTTCTGGGTCACTGGCCCGGCAAAGTTTATGAGCACGTTGAAGGATTGAAAAATGAAGAACGTTCTTTCCAAGGTGTCCGCTTTTGTTCCTTCTGTGGCACAGCTGCGCCGGTTCGCTCCGTGCCTGCTGGCAGCTGTTGTGATGCTGTGCTTCAGTGCTGCTGCGTTCGCTCAGGAGGGAGGTGGCGGCGGGTCGTTTCAGGTTTACGACGTCATCACCGACGACGAATGGAATTCCATTGTGACGGCGGTGGGAACCAAGGTGGGATCCGTCATCAAAGGCATGCTGACGCTTGCGGTCGGAATGCTGTTGGTCGGTCTGGGAATCAAGCTGCTGCGTCGTTACACGACTCGCGGTGTCTAGTCTTCTGATTCCGCTGGCGTAGGGGGGCCGGTACTCCGGCCCCCCGTAGCTGGCCGGTACTCCGGCCTCCAACGATCCCATCTTCCCTTGGTCTGATCATGTCTGAAGAAATGACATCAGCTGAGTTCTACGCGGAATGCCTGGGCAAGCTGAACCACATGGATCAGCTCTTGGTGGTGTGCGTTTACGCCCTCTGCTGCATCGCCGGTGCCCAGACGTTTGTGGTTTTGATGTACGCGGCTCGCAACAAGAATTTCTGGGGGTGATCATGCACAGGATTGTCGTTCTCGCACTGCTGCTGATCGGACTGATGCCATGTACGGCGAATGCGCAGTACATTTGGAATGGGGCGGGCACAGTGTTGGTTCAGCTGTCGGGTTCAGGGCAGGGGTGCACCAGCGGCGGCGCATACTTCACGCTGTTGCGTAGAACAACCGGGGGCCAAGACATCCCCTATCTGTTTCAATATTCCTGCTCAAACAATAGCTTTACCCGTCGTGACAACGGGGGGCCTGAGAACGTAATTACAGCCCAGGAGTACACCGATGCAGCAACAGCAGTCGGGTACACGTTCTGTCCGACATTTCTGAATGCAGGTTGTGGATATCCTCCCCCTCCGTGCCCGGGCTATGACGGTGGGCAGGTTGGGCAAAACTGTTGCTCCAATGGTTTGTTCGGTGCCACGTATTATGTCGCGACCGATGGTGACGGGTGCGAATACCTCGCCTGTAATTCTGGTTCATGTCACGGCTGCGGTGATCCTCCTTCGCCTGGGGAAGGTCAGTCATGTTCTTGTGGTGAAGGGCAGGGGAACGGTGTGACATCGTTCACGTACGACGGCAATGGCTGCCCCAACGGAACGTTCTGTGATGATTGCCAGCCATGCCCGGAGCTGAGCGGCGGTGACTTGGAGCAGGTGGGGCGGGAATGCCAGACGGAAACGGCTTCGGGTCATTTCGAGATTGTTGATGGCCCTGATGGGTGCCCGACGTTGGATTGCGTCTCTGATCCTGATCCCTGTCTGGCGGATTCGAATCGTGACGGGGTTTACGATTACTTGGAAGGCAATCCCTACGGTCCCATGCTTTCAATGGGGGAAGGCTATGCCTGCGTCTGTGAGGATGACCGGGAGGGGAAGTTGCATATCGAGAACAATGAAGACGGCTGTCCGGTTCCGTCCTGCGTCTGCGAAGAGGATGAATGCAAAGATGCTGGCGGTGACACCGACGGGGATGGCTGCTGTGATGATGAAGACCCGGATCCGAACGATTCCGAAGTGAATTGCGATGATTGCAATATGAAGATCAAGGAGAAGATGCAGGAGATTGTCCAGACGTTTCGGTACGCCGTGGCGCTTCCGTATGCGGGTGGAACTGAATCGCAGTGGGATTTTGAAATTGACTTGATGAGCACGTCGGATAGCCCGTTGATTCGTCCGTTCGGGATTAAGTTTGGCGGGGATTTGACTGAAGGGCGGCTTTGGGTGGGGCAGGAGTCGGCCGGAAGTGTGAATGATGATGTCCTGGCGCGGCTCTTTGAGTGGCGGTCGACGGTACGAGGAGTGATTGCAGGGGGCGTGTACCTGCTGTTCGCGATGCAATGTCTGTTTGCTCTCTTTGATCCCTCACGGTGATTTATGTGGTCTGTTCTGTTGTCTGCTCTGTACGCCGGATTCTTGGACACAATCAATCCTGTGAAGTGGGTCCGGTACATCATCCAGGGCGCTTTCAAAGCTCTGAAACGGTTTATTTGCTGGGTCGTGATGTACTTTTTGGATATGGCGAATGGCTGGGCGGAGTACTTTCTCTCGTTCCTTCCGAATTGGTCGGGAACGTACTCGTCACTGATTTCGTGGTTCGCGACGATCAACGGCTGGGTGCCTGTTGATGTCTTTCTCTGGTGTGGTTTCACCTACGTGATGTTCTGCGCCTGCATCGCTGGATTTCGTTTTGTGAAGTCCATGGTTCCGACTCTGGGAGGTTGATAGGTGGCAAGTCGTCCGCAATTGGAATGCGTGATCGGGGAGTCCGGGGCAGGGAAGACGCTGTATGTGTCGGCCTTCCAGCTGGTCAATTTTCTTCGTGATGAATCCGGAGATTACTGGCACAATCTCCCGCTGAAGCCGGAAGGTCTCGCGGCTCTCTCTGGGAAGTCCGTTCAGGAGGTGGAAGCCCGGTTGAAGCTGATCCCGGCTGAAGAGCTGAAAACGTGGATCGAAGGGAAGGGCGGTCCATGGTCGTTTTTTGCTGATAAAGACATCAAGGGTGCACATATCGCCATTGATGAAGCTCATCGGTACTTTGGCAAAAAACATAGCAAAGCCCACCTTGCCGCCCTGGGTGAGTGGACCGGGGGACTCAGGCATCACGGCGCAACCTGCCAGCTGATCACTCAGCATGAATTCAAGCTGAGCACTGATGCAAGAAATGAAGCTGGGGTGCAAACGCGGATCTTTGCACCGAGCCAGCGAACGGAGCTGTTCACCGGCGCCAAGTGGCATGATGTGTTGCAGCTGCTGAGTAAGTTCTGGCGGAAGAAAGTTGGCCTGACGATCGTTCGCGAAGGGGTCACTTCGGGCCGCTCGGCCCGGGATTTCACGAACGACGGCTTCCGGTACATCTTTCATAAGAAGGAACATTACGCCTGTTACGATTCGTACAACAACATCGCGGCAGAAGGGGCCAGCCACGATGGGGAAGCGAACCGGCCGAAAGAGGAGTGGGAGCGCTTCAGCTGGCCACGTCTGATTCTCTGGTACGTTGAGCGGAATTTCTGGCCGACCGGCTTGCGTGCCGGGGCAGCCGCGGGGCTGTTCTGGCTGTTCGCCCTGGGCGGTCTCTCGATGATTGTTGAAGGGGCCTTTTCTTTCGGGTCTCTGGCAGCCGGTTCGCTTGGCGGAACCCCGACTGCGAAGGGCAAGGCTCAGGTTCAGTCGGTGTCGCCTGATAGCGAACCGCAACCAACTCTTGCGAAGGATGTTGAATCCAAACGCCAGCTGAACCAGCTGGCGGAACAGAACCGAATGATGGCATTGAGACTGCAGGAGGCAGCGACTTATGCGGAAGAACTTACCGGTTTGGTGGCCGTTGTTGGGGATGCTTGTTATTGGGCCGATGGCTCTTCTGGGAAGGTCGGTGACCGTATTGAAACAGGGCCTTTCATTGGCCATCAGGTCGTGTCGATTGATAGCGCTCACGGTCGTGTGGAGCTTTCTGGCGGTACTGTGCTGCGGGTTGGTGTGCTTAGTCCTTCTCAGTATCAGCGGGTGCGCAGCTGGACAGCGGCAGGCACTCCCGGAAGTGGGGCACAGCCTTCAGGCTCCAGTGGTCCCGGTGAGGGAACCCATTCTAAAAGCGATCTATCAGTCAGCTCCCCCCCCATCGTCCCCATCCCCGGTGTCAAGCCTCGATTCCAAGATGGTGACAGGCCGGTTCAATCAAACCCCGATGCGGGTGTTCACAACCCTCCTCGCCGATCAATACGGCGTTTGCGTGGCGGTGGAACAAGCATTGGACCAGAAAACCGTGACGGGGGACTTTCAGGAAACTCCTCTCCGGGTGTGTCTGGCGACGGTAGCCCGGACTCTGGGCGTGGAACTGGTGGAGCTCCGGGGCCTGTTTTACCTGGGGCAGCCGAAACCGGAGGACAAGGTGGTCATGATTCGCAAGATTCGCAGGCTGACTGACACGCAGGTTGCTTCAGCGATTGGCGGGTTCCTCAGTTCAGGGGGAACGCTGACGGCGCTGCCCGATGGCCTTGTGCTCATCGGTGACAGTCTGGAAGTCGTCGAACGCATCGCAGATGTGTTTGAGAGATTGGAAAAAGCCCCGTCCGTTGTTTGGTGCGTTCAGCTGCATGTGATCAGCATGAGTGATAAGGATCTTTTGGATTTCGGACTGGATGTGAACCCTGCTCTTGAGCTGGCGGCGGGGTACGCAAACCTTTCGAACGTGACGAAGGATTTAACTCTCGGTGTCAAACAGGGCTTGAGGGAAGAGGGCGGGGCGAGTGTTGCGGACGCCAGTCTTTCAGCCGTCCTTCGTGCAACCCGCGAACGTTCGAGCATGAAGATTGTGGCGGATCCGCTTTTCACTCTGATTGAAGGGTCGTCTTCGACCGTCACGCGTGGATTGAAGATCCCGATCCGAACGTCAATCGTGACCGGCAACGCCGGGAACGTTTCCAACAATGTGCGTTTCGTTCAAACGGGTCTCGAAGCGACGGTGAGCGTTCGGGAAATCTCTGACACGGTGGGTCGCCTGACGTTGAAGCTGAATGTCTCTGATGTCGTTAACGCTGATGTGAATCTGGGGCCGACGACCGATGATCAGGGGATGACCTGCGAAACCGATATGAATGCAGGCGGGGTGTATCTGCTCGGCGGTTTGAGACGCGGGAAGAAAGAGCAGGGGAGAGGATCGTTTTTCACCCTGGGCGAAAAGAAGAATCAGGAAGCCGATGTGTGGCTTGTCTGGGGAAAGTGCTACCGCATCGCGAAGGAGATTGAATAATGCTCGCTCAGGTCCTTGATATCGTTTCGGAAGATGCATTCGGTTCGATTATTGAAGCGATGCGTCCGGCGTTGTCTGCGATGCTGTTGAAGTTTATCGGCTTCATCATCGGGATGGAGATTCTGAAGTTCTGCATTCGGCAGCTGTCACTGATCATTCGTTCGTACGACGATCAGAAGGATTGGGAGCGTGTTTACAACAGCATGAAGCCGTTTTCCTCGGATGATGAAATGCGTCGGCTCCGGAATGACTTCTGGGGCAAGCGGAATCAGGGCACCATCCGCAGCCGACGTGCCCGGAAGAACAAGTTTTTCGTTTCGAGATGATGTCACAGATTGTGGCAAAGCCAGGCCGACAGGTCGCATAGCTCCATCTGCTCGCTGTGCGTTCGAAGAGTCAGTCTCGCTGAATTGGTTCGCTTGGAATGTGGTACGAAAGTCGAATCGTCGAAGAAGTGAAAGAGGATTCTTGAATGTCGTTTTTTGATCTCAGTCAAGGCTTCTGGTTCGCCCTCGGAATGGCCCCTGTCGTCGTGATGCTTTACTGGTCCGCCCGGTATCTTGAAAATAGCATCCTCGAAGATGGAAAGATCAGTGAAGCTGAACGTCGTGAGAATGAAGCTTTCGAGCGTGGGTATCGCGAAGGTCTCCGGGCACGATGGATTGAAACGATGAATGAGAGACTCGATCAGTCCATCTCTGAAAAGCTCGCGGACATTCGCACTGTGTCGCGTAGGGAGACCAGTTCAATGTCTGAATCCGGATCCGGGCCGCATGCCTGACGTGAGGAAGGATCGGCACGGATCCGGATTCCGGGTTGAGTCTGGTGTTTCCATTTCGTAGAGTCGGAAATGCTCCGACTCTTTTTTGTTGTGAGGGCCAGTCTATGCGAGTCGTTTCGTTCGTTGTTTCGTTGATCGTGTTGGCCAGCTCAATCGTCCTGGCGGAAGAGAAGCCTGAAAAAGCTGAGAAGCCGATTTCAGAGCTCCAGTTCTGCAAAGATCTCATTGAGTTCAATCGGAAGGTCAAAGTCACTGGTACCGCTGTTAACCGTGATGCTCAGCGTCAAGAGAATTGGGTTGCATTCAATGAACGGTTCCAGCCTTTTGAAATCGAAATCGATGGTGTCATTTCTGAGGTGAAGTGGTCGCAGGGTTGGGCTGAGATTCATTATTCGTCTAGGACGCCGGCGTCCTTTTTGAAGGCGGCTACATTCGCAGCTCATCGCATTCTTCCAATTGAGTGTGAGGCTGACGCAGTAAAGCATCTGAAACGCGGAGACCGTATTTCTGTTCGGGCCTCTCTTTTCATCCAGCAGGATGGCTCAGTTGCTCAGCCTAGCGTCTGGTCTCCGGATGCGTCAGCCGTCTTTTACTTTGTAGCAGGGCGGAAGTTTGTTTCCCGGAAATTCGAAGTTCAGGTTGGGAAGGAGTCTTTCACTTTTGATCAGGGCGAACAGAAATGACACAGGACTTCATTCACATTTCCGCTCCGTTGAAGCATCCGAAGAAAGGCCTTCGATCCTGTGCTCGTTTGCCTCATGAGTGGATGTATTGCGACGTGTGCCGCAAAGTGTTGTTGCATCCTGTGGGGTCGGGCCGTCGTCGTCGTACGTGCTCCGATTCCTGCCGTCAGCAGCTCTGTCGAATGAAGAGGCGAGTCGAAAGTGTCACGAAAAGAAAATGCCCGGATTCGGCGTTGCGGGCGTTCGTGAACGTCTCAGGAAACCTTGATTTTCGCGGTCAGATCGATTAATATTGACCATACCCCAACGTCCGATAATGTCCGTTATGTTCAGTTCGGGCCTGGAAAAGCCCGGAAAACAACGGGGATTCATGCCCGCTCTCGTTTGGGGGCGGACGCTCGCCCAGGGGTGAAGTTGCTGGGGCATGAGATCGGAAGTCGCACTGCGAGGTTCTTCTTCTCGAGGTGGCCAGCGGGCGAGTCGCGGGACACTCTCCCTAGGAACGCCGTCCGGTGACGGGGTGGCCCGCAGGCAGTTTTGGAGCGATCTGTCTGGGGGCATGGCGTGTTCTCGGAATCGCTCCTGGTCTCTCGTGCGACGGCTCCCAGAGCGCGTCTTCACGACTGTGGCTGCCTTCCCAGACTCGTGTGATTCGCCCCCGCATGTCACGCCGGAAGTTCGCAATGCGGATGACTCCGAAGGTCAGCGCGAGCGACTTCGGCAGCGTCCAAAGATCAACTGCCTGGGGGGCGGCTTGAGAGTGTTTGCCCCGGGGAACGCTCCCCTTCTCTGTGCCCCGCAAGTGTCCGCGGGTTGCCAGACAGGCGATTGCTTTTCTGGGAAGCGATCGGGCGCGGGGGCGTCGACCGAAGATCCGAGCGTGAGTGTGCGTGCTCCGGACGCTCGTTTTAGCGGAGGGGCGGCACTCGGGAGGGGCCAATATCCGGATGACGATCCGAACTGCGGTCGAACCCTGTTGTCCGTTTCGGCCCTCTCCTCAGGCAGCTGCGAGGAGAGAGCACCTCGCAAGTGCGGCCTCGATCACTTCGCTCCGGTTTCGATGGCCAGTTCTTCTTCGAACCGGCCGATCTTTCGAAACTTCTGGTAGCGGCGTTCGAGCAGTTCCTGATGCGGAATCTCTCCGAGCTTCCGCAGGGCTTCACTCAGAGAAGCCTTCATCAGCATCGCCATGCGACGGTGGTCGCGATGGGCTCCTCCCAGCGGCTCATCGATGATCTCGTCAACGATGCCGAATTCGAGGAGGTCTTTCGATGTGAAGCGGAGTGCGTTTGCAGCCTTGTCTGCATGACGCGCGTGTTTCCAGAGGATGCCGGCACAGCCTTCAGGGCTGATGACGGAGTAATACGAAAACCGGAGCATCGCGACGTGATCACCGATTCCGATTCCCAATGCTCCGCCGCTCCCCCCTTCCCCGATCACCACGCAGATGATGGGGGTGTTCACGCGGCTCATCTCACGCAGATTCAGGGCAATCTGGTACGCCTGTCCCCGTTCTTCTGCTTCGATCCCCGGATACGCTCCGGCGGTGTCGATCAGACAGATAATGGGCAGATGGTACTTGGCAGCCATCTGCATTTTCATCAGGGCTTTGCGATAGCCTTCCGGATGGGCCATTCCGAAGTTGTGTTCGATCCGTTCTTCGAGGTTACGCCCCTTTTGCTGAGCGATCAGCATCACTTTGCGATCGTCCAGCTTGGCGAATCCGGTGAGAATCGCGCGGTCGTCCCCGTGAGCTTTGTCACCATGCAGTTCCACGAATTCATCGAAGACCAGTTCGATGTAATCGAGTGCCTGCGGTCGCGATTCATGCCGGGCGACGCGAACGATGTCCCAGGGGCTGAGCTGTTCGTAGATTTCCCGGCGGAGCTTGGTCAGTTCCGTTCGCAGGTTGCGAATCGCTTCCTTGATATTGGCGCTCGGATCAGGCTGGGCCTCGAGAGTTTCGAGCTGCTTTTCCAGATCAACAATGGGCTTTTCGAACGGCAAAGGGAGCAGTGCAGGCATAAATCTGATCTCGTACCGTCAACAAACTCGCTGGGGAGAAACAGGTTCACCCAGCGCGACGTGCCGGTTCAATGGAAACGATGAAATTCAACTCTCAGCGGATTCGACCAACCGGACGTTGTCCGCTGGGGAAACTGTAATGGTCCCGGCGCAATGCGGAAAGCCTGCATCACCACTCGATTCCGCTTATTCGATATCCAGATCATCCAGCGACGCAAGGGGTGTTTCCGACTTGGGAGCCGGAGCAGCTGTGGGGGCGGAAGGAGCCGGAGCTGCTGGTCGCGGAGCTGCCGGGGCTGGCATTCCGGGTTGGGCTGCCGTCGGCATCGCTGGAGCAGGTTGCCCCGGAACGGGAATCGGCTGGCCGGGCATCGGCATCCCCGGACGCTGGGGGAAGGGCATGCCCGGCATCGGCATTCCTGGATAACCTCCCGGCATCTGACCTCCGGGCATCCCCGGATATCCGGGAAACGGCATCGGGGGCATTCCAGGCTGCATCGGATACCCTGGTGGCATCATGCCCGGCTGCATCGGGTACCCCGGCATGGGATATCCCGGCATCGGCATTCCCGGAGGAGCCATCGCCGGATACGGACTGAACGGGGGTTGCGGCTGGGCCTGTGGAGGAACGGGGGCAGCTGCAACCGGTGCTTTGGCGGCAGGCTTCACCGGCTCGGGCGGGATGACGATCTTCGGCTTGGGTTTGGGAGCTGGCTGGGCTCCTCCTTCGGCGGTCCGCTTCGCATCCAGACGGCTGTCGAGCCGGTCATTCTGCTGCTGGGCATCCGAAGCCATGAACGCTGCATGCGTGCTGCGGGCGTGTTCAATCGGATCGACTTTGAAGAAGTTGATGTTCCGCACTTCCGCAAACACTTCCTGCATATTCGCAGGTCGATCTTTGGGCTTTTTGGCGAGGAGTCGAAGCACGAACTTCTCTGCCTCTGGTGTGATGTTGCTATCGAGCATCGTGGGAGGAGCGGGAGCATCCCGCACCTGCATCATCAGCAGGTCGTTGGGATTCGCGGTCCGGAATGGAGGATTGCCGGTGAGCATTTCATAGGTCATCACTCCCAGGCTGTAGATGTCGACGGAGTGGGTGAGGACTTCGCGACGAATCAGTTCCGGGGCCAGGTAGGTGCGGGTCCCCTGAATGACGATATTCGCCTTCTTGGACATGGCGTGGACGACAGAGTTCCCCGCGCGGCCTGCCAGCGAGAAGTCGATGAGGCGGACTTCGCCCCCCTTCGTCAGCAGCACGTTGTCGGGCTTCACATCTTTATGAATCCACTTCTTGTCGTGCATGTGCCCCAGCGCCTGGGAAATACATTCGACAATTCGCTTGGCCTTGGCCTGCACCTGCGGTTTTTCGTTCCGGATCATGGCTTTCACGTTGCCGCCGCGAAAGTACTCCATGATGTAGTAACCGTGGTGCCGGGTGAACTTCACTTCCTGGATGCGAATGATATTGGGGTGCTCGAGCGACTTCCCGACGCTCGCTTCATGCTTGAGATTCTTCTTGGCTTCCGGGTCTTTGAAGGCTTCCGGGAGGAGAATCTTCATGGCCATCGACTGCGTCGCGCCGGCCTTTTTCACTTCCCAGATCTGGGTCGCGTTTCCGGTCACGACGCAGTTGATCAGTTCGTAATCGTCAATTGTCTCGGAGTCCGCCACAATTCTGACCTTGTTTCGAATCTGCCCGCGAACTGCGGGATGAGGAAATGTCTGAGAGATGCCTACCCTTCAAGTGTAGACAACAGCTTGGGGGAATTGAAGAAGGGTTGAAGGGTTGAAGGTTGAAGGTTGAAGGTTGAAGGTTGAAGGTTGAGGGTTGAAGGTTGAGGGTTGAGAGTATCCTAACTCCTAACTCCTAACTCCTAACTCCTGCCCACTATCCACTACCCCCTCCCCCCTACCCCACAAAACTCATGATCGAGGAAACAATGAACCCGGTTCCGGCGAGGGTGATGATCACCCCCAGGGTGACAGCCAGTGTCCCCTGCACCGGTTTCTCGCGCTTCCGCAGGTGGAGTCGCCGATTGCGGATGGCCCGGATGCCCACGACGATCAGATAGAGCCCCACCGGAATCATCAGGCTGCGGAAGATCATGTCATCGCGCCGGCTGAGCTGGGCAAGCCCGGTCATACTCACTCCCCTGCACCAGTCGCGATTTTTGGCTTCGACAGCAGTCCCAGCAGTGCTGTCAGCACCGCCAGTGTCAGGCAGCTGGCGGCGAACCAATCTCCCAGCGTGACGTACCAGCTCGTTCGGGGATCCAGCGGAACGTCGGCGACAATCGCACAGTTCAACTGTTTGTGATACCGCCCGGTCCGCGGATCCCGGATCGAATTCCGGACAGAACTTTCGTCGTTGCGAGGACCGGCATCGTAGAACTTCAAAGCTTCGCGAACGACGCCATCCCCGTCGATCACTGCGGAGATCCCGGTGTTGACCGCCCGCACCAGCGGTGTGCGGGTCTCGATCGCCCGAAACTGCGATGTGATCAGATGCTGATCCAGCTCGCTCGATCCGTGAAACCAGCCGTCGTTGGTGAGATTGACGAGAACCTGATTCTGAGTGGGGGCATTCACCTTCGCAGACTTGGCGATCTTGCGGACGAGTTGAGGAACCGTGTCCTCGAAGCAGATGAGCGGGATCAGCTCCCAGTCCTTCCAGCGGAACACATGCGCCTGCTCCCCTTTGTCGATCCCGAACTTCCCTCGAAACGGGGTCAGCGACTGCAGGAACGGCAACGCATCACGCAGTGGAATGTACTCCCCGAACGGGACGCGATGAATCTTGTCATAACGGTTTGTGGCCCCTGCCCCTGGCTGGACGAAAACGGCTGAGTTGAACAGCTTGTACCCGGCAGGCTGGGCGAGGAAGGCATTCGTCCCGATGACCAGTGCGGCCTGAGTCATGTCGGCCATGTCAGTCAGTGCCCGATGGGACTCCTGTTCACGCCAGATCTTCACCGGGACTTCCGGGGCGATTTCAGCCAGGTTCTCGTCGGTGACCCCGTGTTCCACCTCATAAACGCCATAGGGAAACATCGCTTCCGGCCAGACCACGAAGTCAGGCTGTTCGGCAACCGTCAGCCCTGTCAGCTGGCGATGCATCAGGAAGATGTCCCGAGGATCATCTGTGTTATTTCGGACGCTGGCGACGTAATTCCCCTGAATGAGCGCGACACGCGGGCCCAGCGGAAAGTCCCCGTGACTGCGTCTTGCCATTCCATACCCGCAGGCCAGCACCACCAGCCCGACGGAGACGAGTCCTCCCAGCAGCTGTCGGCGCGGACTCTCGCTGGCAATCATCTCGACTTCACCCGGCCAGCACAGCTGCCACTTCTGAAAGAAGCGGGCCGGAACAAATTGAGCCACTGCCCCGTTCGCCAGCACGATCAGAAAACTGACTCCGTAAGCCCCGAGGATGTCGGTGATCTGAATGACATCGACCCACCGGTACTGCGAATGCCCCACGAAATACCATGCGAAACCGGTGAACAGGTGAGCCCGCAGGTACTCCAGCCCTGTCCAGAACAGAGGAGCTGCGATCATCAGCGGAACGCGGAATCGATGCACAGCCACGCGGCACAGGGCGAGAAAGACCGGCCAGAGAACAGCCAGATAGGCCGAGAGAGCCAGCAAGGCTCCATACATCGACACATCCCCCAGCCGCATCCATTGCAGTGTCGCCAGCCAGTAACAGAGTCCACTGACATAGACAATCCGATACATCCAGCGGGTCCGCTGGGCCGGACGAACGAGGGTGAGGAGCGGGACCAGACTGATCCAGGCCAGCGGCCCGAAGTCCACGGGAGTGAACGACGCCCAGAGCAGCACTGCAGTCAGCATCGACAGGGCCAGTGTGGTGATCGCACCAGGTCGACTCCGCTTTCCTCGCGAAATAATTTCCGCGACCCGGCGAGCGGTTTCCGGGGACTCCCCTGCCCCACTGTCAGCCACATTGTCCCCGACTGTGTTCACGTTCGGTCCATCCCTGCCCGATGTTGCTCCATCTGAAATCAGATGATGAGGTGATGCCTTCTGTTGAGTTCGCCCTCAAGTGTGTGACGTTCGACGTTTCCTGCATCGATATTCTATCCACCGACGAGGTCTGTCCCCCAGGGGAGAACATCCACTTCGGTTCCCTGACTCCAGGTCTGAGTGCCGGGGGGAATCAACAAACTGCAGTTGGCTTCCACGGTGGACCTCAAATCCGCCGAACCCTTCCAGGGAGCCGGCTGGACCCACACCCCTGCTTCACTGATGGTGACTTGAGCAGGAAACCAGGTCTGCCGGTCACTCCGATGTTCGAACGCAGACTTCAGTCTGGCCCTGCACAAACGTGGACCGGCGGGGGTCAGTCCGAGGAATTCCCGCACTGCTGTCCGCACGAACAACTCGAAGCAAACCATACTGCTCACGGGATTTCCCGGCAACCCGAAGACATAACAGGGGCCAGTCTCTCCACCGCCGTCCCGTTTTCCGAACCAGACCGGCTTGCCCGGTTTCATCGCCACTTTATGGAAGACTTCCCGGACACCGGCCTGCTTCAGTTCGCTGGGAACCAGATCCGCTTCCCCGGCCGAGACACCTCCGGAGAGACAGAGGAAATCACACTTCAGGCCGCTGGCGATTTTCGTCCGCAGGTCTCCCCGGTCATCTCGAGCGATGCCGATCAGCTGAGGTGTCGCTCCCAGGTGAATCACCTGAGCCATCAGCATGATGGCGTTCGAATTCCGGATCTGTCCCGGCCCGGGAGTCTGGTCGATTTCCACCAGCTCGTCCCCGGTTGCCAGGATGCCGATGGTCGGCGGACGTCGAACAACTGGCGAGGCATGTCCGGTCTCAGCGAGCAACGCAATCTCCTGAGCACGGATGAGTGTGCCGCTTCTCAGGATCACTTCCCCCGCCCGCATCGACTGACCGCGAGGAAGGATGTTTGCCCCCTGCCCCACCGGTCGGGGGGGCTGAATTTCCACCGAATCGGTCTCGCTGTGAAGCGTTGTCCATTCGACGGGGATGACAGCCGTCGCTCCCGCGGGAACCGGGGCGCCTGTCATGATTCGAATGGCACCTCCGGGTCGGACAGCCTGCTGAGCCGTCTGTCCAGCGAAGACATCTTCGATCACTTTGAGTGTCGTGCTGTCGGATTGCAGGTCTTCCACGCGGACCGCGTAGCCATCCATCATCGATTTATCAAATGGGGGCGAATCGGTTGTGCTTACCACATCTTCAGCAAGCACCGTCCCGACCGCTTGAACGAGGGGGACGGGACAGGCTTGGGTGCGAGCGACCGTCTCGGCAATCTGTTGCCACGCCTGCTCAACCGTCAGCATGAAGAAGTCCAGAGTGAGGAGTCGAGAGTCCAGAGCCAGTGTACAGACAGGACGCTTTTTCAGTTTTGAATTTGTTTCGAATTTCGAATTAGGTACTTCGAATTTCATCCAATCCCGGTGCGGTTCCCTGCGGGGTCGATCAGCCAGAGCCAGTCGTCGAAAAGAAACTCGAAGCGGATCGCCAGCAGTGCAATCCGTCCCATGACCGTGTAACCGAACGCAGCTCCGAACGTGATCATCAGCACCCAGATCCCGACCTGGGAAATCTTCCCCACTGCCCCGGTGTGCTCGATCGAAAAGAAAAAGTACACCAGTGAAGCGAGTACGCAGACCACCAGCAACAGGTGCTGCACGCTGGTCCAGAACTCGAATTTTCCTGCCTCCACAACCACTACCGGCTCGATGGTGTTGCGGATCTGGCTGAGAAAGTCGGCCTGCAGAAAGCCCACCAGACGAATCCCCGCTGTCGAACCGATGATGAATGCCAGCGGCCAGCGGGCAATCCAGGCTCCCTTCGGAGAGAGACGCCACAACAGCATGAACCCCAGAACCAGCGGGATCAGGTACAGCCACCACGTTTCGTCCCGCACGGGAGACATTCCGGGCACGGCCCAGGACTGAATCCATGCCGGCCAGATCTTCGCCAGCAGGCTGGGAACCATCACCGTCCAGAATCCGACCACCATATAGTACGCCGCCGAAACACCGACAAAGATCGACTCCGCCAGCTTGTAAAACGGGTTGTCTTTGTAAAGGAAAGAAAAGACCGACAGCGTCAGGAACGCAGCAATCCAGACCCCCAGCGTTCGGGGAAAGCTGTAAACGGCCTGCCCTGCCAGTGCATCGTTGTAGGTGGCCCCGCTGACTCGCCCGTTCAGTTCGGTGACATAGCTGGACCCGGCTCCGACAAAGACGGCCCGGTAGAGCAGCCAGAGTCCAAACACCAGCCACAACACAGCCCAGACTTTGGAAAGTCTGGGCGATTCCGGGTGTGGCAGCGCGTCAGTCAACTTTCGTCTCTCCACCGCATGCGACTGTGATACTGACCGGTTGAGCGACACACTTCAGCGTGTCAATCAACGAATTGATTTACAAACCGAACGATTTCCGCAGGACGTCTTCGCGAACTCCACCGAAGTGATGCACTCTGCCGGTCTCGACATTATGCAGGACAATCTCCGCGGGACTGAAGAGATGCGGATCCATCTTGTAAAAGTCCCGGCCCGCTGCTTCAAACAATTCGAGAAACGGCCGACCATGCATGGCGGATCCGCTGGACGGGATGCGCGGCCCCAGTTCACGAATCGATTCATCATCGCCGTTGACCCACAGCGTGACCCGACCGCCATAAAGAATGGCGTCGTTCGTCCGGCCGATCGCAGTAATATCGTCTTCAGCGACTGGAGAAATCGGAGCCCAGCCAGCTGCCGACTCCACCCGGTTGACGTCGAATTTCAGTTCGAACAGCTTGTGCATGGCGGTTTCCACGCAGCGGGCAATCACCTGCATATTGCCGGCAATGCTCGCTGTCGGAGCGACTAATAGCGCGACATGATCTGCGGAAACGCCGCAGGCTTTGGCAACGTATTTGACCACATCGGGCCCGGGAATTCTGCCCGATTCCAGCACTCCGACCACGCCGTAACCCGCTTCTTTATATTCGAGTTTCTTGAACAGCTCTTCCTGCCCTGCTGCTGCCCGCATCGGACCCGAGGCCATGGCAAAGTAGTTCTTCGTGCTGAGTTTCCAGCCGGCATATTGGCTCAGCAGACACGCTTCGACCGGGTTGTCGGTCTGCGAGGATAGCATCGGCCAGCCGATGCTATCGAGCGTTCCGGGTGCAATCGTGAACTCGGCGAGCCCGGACGTGCAGACTTCTGCAAGCGCCAGTCCTGCTGCCAGACTTCCCGCAGCTTCAATCCCAAAATCGAGGACGATGCCGGGGCCAGACTCTTCGACAGGTTCAATACGAAGTTCGTCCAGCTGCGCGAGCAGCTGATGCACGAGATCCCAGGCGAGATCGTTGAGAGACCCACTGTTCTGTTCTTCTTCAACCACAATCAGGATCCAGACAAGAATTGATGAGGCGTTGCCTCTGTTCGTTTAAGGTTGATGGTTGAAGGTTTAAAGTCGACCGAGAATGGTTTGGAGAGTTTGTTCTCAACCTTAAACCATCAACCTTCAACCAGTTTTCTCACTTCATTCTTCAACGACGGAATCACCGAGATTCCGTTCCCGCCGACTGCTGTGCTCTTCCCCTGCCAGTCCATGAAAACTCCGCCCGCTTCTTCCACAATCGGAATCAGTGCCGAGGCGTCCCACTCCGCCAGCAGCGGATCAACCATGATCTCGGCCCGGCCGGTCGCAACTAGCATATGCCCGTAGCAGTCTCCCCAGCCGCGCGAGAGTCGACTTTGTTTCGAAAGCGTCTCCAGCACGTCCATTCGTTGGATCTGCTGGAAACCCTCAACAGCGGTGTAACAGAAAAGTGACTCGGCCAGCGGCTTGGGTGTGGCGACCTGAGCACGGACGGCGGGACGTCCATCCCGCTGCCACCAGGCCCCCCCTCCCCTTCTGGCATAAACGACTTCCCGGACTGCCGGCAGTCGACAGATTCCAGCGACGTTCTCACCCTGATGCTGCAGGCCGATCAACATCCCGAACAGCGGCGTCCCGTGCACGAAGGACTTCGTCCCGTCTACCGGGTCCAGAATCCAGCGGAATCCACTGGTCCCGGTCGTCTCTCCGAACTCCTCTCCCAGGACGGAATCCTCAGGATACCGGGTCAGAAGTTCGCGTCGCAGAAGGTCCTCTGCCCCACGGTCGGCAGCGGTGACCGGAGACTGGTCCGATTTCAGGTCGACGTGAAGTTCGGTATCCAGGTAGTACCCCATCACCAGCTGTTCAGCCCGCGCCGAAGCAGCTAACGCAAATTGGAGTCGGTCTTCGAGGACAGCCGGGTCAACCATATTCAACAGAAGTGCAAAGGGTGAGAATGGATGCGGCTGAAGCGTAGCGCACGTACACCCGGGAATCAAGGAGCGACGCGGTTCCGGGAGGATTTATCAGAAATGCAAACGGTCCGACCTGAAGTGATCGGACCGTGATGGTGAACTGGGCCCCTGCAGGCACTGGCTGCGCTAGGCAGCGGCAGACTACTTCTTGCCCCCCGGACTCGGTCTGCGTTTGAGATACTGCTGGATAATATCGTCAGCCATCTTGGGAGCTTCCTCTTTGGCTTTCGCTTCAGCAGTTTTCTGGTCACCGCCCGCAGGTGCGGCGGGCTTCGGCGCAGGCGCCTTTGCTCCGGTCTCTTCAGGGTTCGGGAGCTTGAGCCCAACTTCCGGAACCTTGGAGGCCACTGCGACCGGTTCTGGTTCAGGAATAGGCGCAACCATTGGGGCGGTCGGCATTTGCATCGGGGCCTGAGGGTAGGCACCGGGCATGGGATAGCCCATCGGCTGCGGAGGATACATGCCGGGATAGCTCTGGTACCCGTACGGCATCATTTGCTGCGGATAGCCCATGGGAGGTGGATATCCCATCTGAGGATACCCAAGTGCCGGCTGCATCGGCATTTGCATTGGATTTGCAAACTGCGTATCCCCCGGAGGAGGCTGCATCAGCGGATTGAACGGGACCGTGTCGACCACTGGAATGTCGACCAGTGTATCTGTGGCCGCGGGGATTTCGTAAGAAGACTCCGGTTCCCCAACGGCTGGGGCGGCTTCCGGCTTGCCGGTTTTGGTTTCGCTTTCCAGCTGGAGTTCGGCGGCCGTCTCCATGGACGTGTCCCGGATTTGAATCTCGAACTCGATCTTTCCGATCGAGACGATGTCACCGGGGTTGAGCATCACTCCCCCGCGGATCCGCTCCCCGTTGACGAGTGTGCCGTTTGTGCTGCCGAGATCGCGGAGACGAACCGTGAATTCGTCCACTGTAAAAACGCAGTGATGACGGCTGACGGTGTCGCTGTTGGGGCGAAGGTGGCAATCTTCTTCGCGACCGATCAGGAATTTTCCTTCCGGGAGGGGAATAAGACTCCCCGCCTGTTTCCCGGAAACGACTTTCAATTCGGCATGCCGCATCGATGTCTACTCCATCTTCCGGACGACACATTGCTGCCAATTCGCGTCAATGCGATTGCGCCGGCAACAGTCTTTGGGGAAATCCGGGCGTGGGGATCCGCTTAAGAAAAAAGCTGGAACCCGAGATTTGGTTTTCTGGAGAACAGATCCTCATGGACTCAGAAACAGGAGACACGCAGGAAGATGCGAAATGACTTGATATAAAGTAGAATGACTCCCAGAATATCTCGATAGCGAACCGATGTCAAAGTCGACATGTGAATTTCTCTGCCAGAATTTCGACGAAACTTGACAAATTCTCAAAATTTCAAAGACCTCGGGACCGGCAGGATCTTGCATTGAAATGCTGCAAACCCAGCTTCTCTGCACATCTTCCAGCTTGCTTCCCCGGCCGTATTGACCCCGTCCGGCAATCAAAATAAACTTTTCCGTATTGGCAGGTTGCGGCGACTCTGCAGCCTGCGTCGAATTTTTCAGCATGATCACGGGTACGGCACCAGCAATTCGCGGGCCTTCCATGCCACTGGATGGGCGTCGAAGCGAGCGAATTTGCGGGCCTTTTCAGGATGGTGATCGTCGATGGAGTGATGTTCCAGCGTACTGGAGCTGTCTCTGGCGGCGGTCTCCGTGGAAACGTCTGGACTGAAGACATGGATTTCTTTGATCGTCTCGGTGAGCTGTTTACGGGGTTCACCGCCCTGCTGGAACGCATCATTCGCGGGATGTTTGGCTCATCCAACGAACGTGCTATCCGCAATATTGGGTTCATCCGTGAGCGGGACGGATCCAGCCGGGTCATTCCAGGCAGCGTCCTCGACCGGATCAATCAGCTTGAACCCGAAATGAAAAAGCTCACCGAAGGTGAGTTACGGGCCACCACAGACAAACTCAAAAAGCAGATTGCCGACGGTAAGACCCTGGAGCAGGTGCTCCCCGAAGCGTTTGCAGCCGTGCGGGAGTCCGGCGTCCGCAACCTGCAGATGCGGCATTACGATGTCCAGATGGTCGGGGGCTATATCCTCAATCAGGGCAAGATTGCCGAGATGGTGACCGGGGAAGGAAAAACGCTGGTCGCTTCCCTGCCCGCTTATCTCAACGCCCTGAAAGGCAAAGTGCACGTCGTCACGGTCAACGACTATCTCGCCAAGCGCGATATGGAATGGATCGGCCCGCTGCACATGGGACTCGGACTGACGATGGGAGCCATTCAGTCTCACATGCGTCCGCACGAACGGCAGAAGGAATACGCTGCGGATATCACCTACGGAACGAATAACGAATTCGGCTTCGATTACCTTCGCGACAACATGAAGCCGACCGCCGACCTGCAGGTGCAGGGGCCGCTGGATTTCGCCATCGTCGACGAAATCGATAACATTCTGATCGACGAGGCCCGGACTCCGCTCATTATCTCGGGCCCGGCGCACGATGACGTCACCAAGTACCCCAAAGCAGACCGTATCGCCCGTCAGCTGGTGCGTGACGTCGACTTCGAAGTCAAAGAGAAAGAGCACACCACTCACCTCACCGATGAAGGGGTCCGCAAAGCCGAACACCTGGCCGGCGTCGAGAGTTTCTACTCTGCCGGGAACATGGAATGGCCCCATCTGATCGATAACGCCCTGAAGGCGCACTACCTCTACAAGCGGGATGTGAACTACGTCGTCGAACAGGGCGAAGTGGTGATCGTCGACGAGCACACCGGACGAAAGATGCACGGTCGCCAGTGGAGCGACGGGCTGCATCAGGCCGTGGAGTCCAAGGAAGGGGTGCGGGTGAAAGAGGTTTCACAGACCCTGGCGACCATCACTCTGCAGAATTACTTCAAGCTGTACAAGAAGCTCTGCGGCATGACCGGAACGGCCATGACCGAGGCCAATGAGTTCTACAAGATCTACGGTCTGGATGTGGTAGCTGTCCCCACCAACCGCCCGATGAAGCGCATCAACTACCATGATGTGATCTATCGCTCTGAGCCGGAGAAATGGAAGGCGGTCATCGAAGAGATCGTCGAAGTCCACAAGACCGGCCGGCCGATCCTCGTGGGAACAGTCTCGATCGAGAAAAGCGAACGTATCTCGGCCATGCTGGATAAGCGCGGCATCAAGCACAGCGTGCTCAACGCGAAGTTCCATGAACGTGAAGCCGAATTCGTCGCTCAGGCAGGCCGTCTGAATGCGGTGACGATCGCCACGAACATGGCGGGTCGTGGGACCGACATCATTCTGGGCGGGAACGCAGAGCATCTCGCCTGGGAAACGCTCAAGCATAAGTACGCTTCCCGACTTGATGTCCCCAAGCGGGAGTGGGACGAACTGGCCGATGAGATCGCCCAGAAAGAAGGCATGAAGGCCGACGGTCGCAAGGTCGCTGAACTGGGCGGGCTGCACGTCATCGGCACCGAACGGCACGATTCCCGCCGCATCGACCTGCAGCTGCGCGGTCGGTCGGGACGTCAGGGTGACCCGGGATCCAGTCGGTTCTTCCTGTCACTGGAAGACGATCTGATGCGGATCTTCGCCGGTGATAAAGTCAAAGCGATGCTCACCTGGCTGGGGATGCAGGAAGGGGAATCGATCGAACATCCGATGGTCTCCCGGCAGATCGAGAAGGCTCAGAAGCGGGTCGAAGAACGCCACTTCGAGTCCCGTAAGAACCTGCTCGAATACGACGAAGTCATGGACTTCCAGCGTAAGGAAGTTTACAGCTACCGCCAGCGGATTCTCGATGGCCAGAACTGCCGAGAGTTGATCCTCGGCATGCTCGACAAACAGGTTGAGAAGTGGTCCCTGCAGTTCCTGCAGCCGCAGTACCGCTGGGAGACCGCTGCCGCCTTTGCCGGTCAGAGCATGGGACTGGTCATCGACTGGCAGGACGTTCGCGACATGGACAAAGACCAGATGGTCGAGTTCATGACCCGCGAAGCCCAGCGGCAGGCGGAAAGTGCGATCGAAGATCAGCTGGATGAAAATCTTTCCAAGGATCTCGACCAGCGGGAATGGAACTGGCAGACCCTGGCCAACTGGGCCAATCATCATTTCGGCCTGAACACCAACGACCGTGAACTTCGTAAAGTGGCACGCGGAGAACAGGCGGAAGGAGAATTTGATCGGGATGAAGTTGCCCGTTATCTCGCACAGCGGGCAGAAGAGTCGATCGCCCGTGTCGACTTCTCGCCGCTCGATCTGATCCTCGCGGACGACTTCGGCCATAAGCAGCTTTCCGGTTGGCTGCGTCATCACTTCGGGGTCGAGATGTCTCCGGAGGAAATCGGCAAATTCGAGACGCCTGCGCAGGCAATCCCTGAAGTGCAGGCTCGTGTCCGCGAACGTTACCACGAACGTGAAATCCGCTTCCCGGTCCTGGTGGGAATGAATAAGTATCTCGGCAGCGGGCACGCTGACCGCGAAGGCCTGATTCAGTGGGCCAATGATCGCTTCCAGACTCACCTGACGGAAGAGGATTTCAAGGAGAAAGAACGGCCGCAGGTTGCTGAAATCCTGATCAATCGCAGCCGGGCCGCCTATCCGTCGACTGAAGACTTTGCCGAGCTGCAGCCGGTTCTGGCCGAAACGTTCCAGAACGAAAATGGCTCATCTCATCGCAACGGCTCGATGGCCAAATTCGTGACGGTGATGCGAGACAAGTTCCATATCCGCATCGACCCCCAGGAACTTGCCAAGCTCGATGACAAAAAGGCGCAGCAGCTCTGCCTGCAGAAGATTGACGACCTGTATCGTCCGGAACTCGGACAGGCGGAACGTTACCTGCTGCTGGAAATGCTCGATCACGCCTGGAAAGAACACCTGTACTACATGGACCACCTGCGGTCCGGGATCGGGCTGGTCGGCTATGCCCAGAAGGATCCGAAGGTTGAGTACAAGCGAGAAGGGATGAAGGCCTTCGAACAGATGTGGGACCGCATTGCGGAACAGTCGACATCGGCCGTGTTCCGGCTGGAGACGGAGAGTTCGCCGCAGTTCCTGGAATCGCTGTGGGCAAACGCTTCGGAGCAGCACTCCCAGGCACGATCGGCTGCTGAGGAATATCAGGCCAGCGGTCCTGGAGAGAACGGGGCCGAGCCGGGTCAGGAAGCGAAGGCGGTTGAGCCGATTCGGAACTTCGATGCGAAGGTCGGCCGCAATGACCCCTGCCCTTGCGGGAGCGGGAAGAAGTACAAGAAATGTCATGGAGCTGACGCCTGAGACGAGCTTCACGGCAGGGTGGGCGTCATATCACCTGCAATCATCGTACCGGCACTCAGTGAACACGTTTCATTGAGTGTCGGTTTTTTTGTTGGGGGCCTGTTTTTCGTCGTGGAACGTCGAATTTCTGGGTGGTCGATATCTCGTTTTATGAGACGCAAGTGTCTCGTTTATAACGGTTTATGATTCAGTGGGATATCAAGGGAAATTTCTGCGTCCCGCATAAAATGTCGTTGACGTATGGTCATCTCGGCTTAGAATCGATGAATCTTATGCGAATGAATCGCTGTGGGTAGTCGTTTTCTCATTCGGCTTTCGCCGATGGCGGTTGCTCGTCAAAAGGCCGCCATTTCTCGCTTCTCTATATCACGTTTTGACCCTAGGAGCCCTGACCATGGTGTCCAACCCACTTGTTTCGCGCAGAAAAAGATCGTACGCGAATAAATCGCAGCCAAATGGATTTACGCTCATCGAACTGCTCGTCGTGATCGCCATCATCGCGGTCCTCATTGCACTGCTCCTCCCCGCTGTCCAGCAGGCACGCGAGGCCGCCCGGCGATCTCAGTGCAAGAACAACCTCAAACAGATCGGCCTGGCTCTCCACAACTACCACGATAGTTCCAATAGCTTCCCGATCGGTTCCCGTCGCGACTCTAATGGCGACTTTGGGGTTTCCTGGTGGGTCGGACTCCTGCCCGGCCTGGATCAGAGCGCTATCTACAATCAGTTCAACTTTACGATCCCCGCAACCGGGTACGGCGCAGGGAATAATGGGACGCTGATCGGCCAGGCGGGAGTCATCCCGGTCATGTCCTGCCCGTCCTCCACAATGGGACAGCCGACTTCATGGGAGAAGCGTTCTTCTTACATTGGCATCTCCGGCGGAACTCCCACAGCTGCGTTCCCTGAAAGCCGTGTGAATAACAATGCTGCCAACTGCTGCAGCGACCGGGGTTCCTCGGGAGTCGGAATCTCCGCTGCCGGGGGGATGCTGGTTGCTAATGAAGTTCGCAGCCTTCGCGATGCGTCAGACGGATCGTCGAACACGATCCTGGTGGGTGAAGCGGGCGGCAACCTCATTTCGTCCAACACCACCATGACGACAGCGATTGCCACGCAGCATCCTCACACGATCTCCGGCAACCGCATTTTCATCGGAGGTTCGGGACCGCATTCGTGGGCGATGGGGACGCACGGTGGCGAAGGACCGCTCCCGAGTGAACGTACCTTCAACATCACGACGGTTCGGTATGCCCCGAATTCAGCCAACTACGACCGCGAAGGGATTAACGTGAACTTCGGGCCGAACAACCCACTGAATTCCGCCCACACGGGCGGAGTGCATGCTGTTTTCGGCGACGGTCACGTCTCGTTCCTGAGCGACAACATCAATCTGGACACCCTGCGGCACCTGGCCATCCGCGACGATGGCGTGGCACTGGGTGAATTCTAGGGCGGTTCAACACAGGAGGCGCGAAGTACAAAGGAGCGCTCAGGCAGTTTCAGGCTCCGGCGTCCTTCGCTGCCTCTTGAGTTTTGTTCAGACCCGGAAGCACATGAAAAACAACGAGGGGATTCACATGCATCTCAGAACTCTACTCTCAATGGGCCTGATTGCCGCTTCGTGTGTCGGATGTGCGGCAAAGGTCGAACAGATCGGAGGGATCACCGGCAAAGCGGAAGCGGGGGGGAAGCCCCTGCCCGAGCGGACGACCTTGACGTTCTACTCGCAGCAGGCCGATTCGAACTTCACCGCTTATGTCGATGCTCAGGGAAACTACCGGTATGTTCCCGCACCGGAGATTCCGGTCGTTCTGGGGAAATATAAGGTGGCCATCTCTCCGCCAGCGCCGCAGACCATTAACAAAGACGGGTTGTCACTTCCCGATCCAAATTGGAAGCCGGTGAAGATTCCTAACTTCGACAAGAAGTACCAGAAGAAGGAAACGACTCCGCTGGAGGTGGAACTGACCAGTTCCCAGGAAACCTTCGATATCAAGATTTAACCCGGCCGCAGTCAAGCGATTCAGGGCGAAGGGCAGGATTGGGGAGACGGTACGCCGGATCCAGTCCTGTCCTTCTTTTTCGTTCAGGTCAGGCTGCGGACAGACGACGTCGTGCTGACTTTCTCTTGCGGATCAACTCTTGAAATAGCCCAGGCTGTGCAGCGTCGTGATGACAGCGATGCATGTAAAGAAGGTTCCAGCCAGCGACAAAGCTGCCCGGCGCCACCAGGAAGGCTGAATTTCCTTCGGCAACAGCAATGAATTGATTGCCAGCACGTGAAAACAGCTGAAGCCGAGTGCGTAGTTGTAAAGATTCGTTGTCCAGACCAGCAGCCGGTCCGGCTTGGCCACGTTCAGAAGGACCAGTGCCGTCAGACCGTACATGCAGAGTGATCCGAAGTAGAGCTTGCCGATCCAGTGGGTGTCGAGCTTTCGCAGATGGGAGCTGGCTGTCCAGTACACGTCGATCCAGCGGCGCAACGCCCCATCCATCGTGACAATCGCCGACGTGGTGAGGATCAGAAATCCGCAGAAGAGCGTGAGCCCCCAGAAGAGCGGACCCATCGTCTCGCCGACGGCTTTGGCCACGCCATCCGCAGTCATGCCGGCGGCCAGCCATTGATCCTTCAGCAGAACCCCTCGCGGAAGAAACTGCATGGAGAGCATGCTCGGAAGTGCCATTCCGAAAAAGCAGGCGGGCAGCCAGACCAGAATCTGCTCCCGATGCACATGACGCATCCAGCCATACCAGCTGCGGAGAGAGTCTGCGGTGATCTGAAAGACCTTACCCACATGGGAGAGCTGAATCGACCGACCGCCAACGATGCTGGGAATCGCTCCCACCGACTTCCCCATTCCCCACCCTTGATCCCTGGTGAAGTTGCTGATGGGGGTGTTGGTCAAACCTCCATTTCCGGCGATGGCTGCCATGGCGGTGATCATCCCGACAAGGCTCAAATCCAGCGGCGGCAGCGTTTGCCCATGCCAGAGCATCCACGGGACATTCAATAGCTGCGAGGGGCCATCCGGAGTGGCCGGTTGAAACGGCAGCGTTCCGAAGCTGACAAAGCCGATTGCAATTTCACGCCAAGTGTCCCAGGTGGAGAAGCCCAGCGCCAGGAACATGAGGAACCCCATGACGAGCACCAGCTTCCCGGTCATCAGATACTTCAATGAGCTGTAGACTTTGCCGCCGAAGATCAGCGGAAGCATCGTGAGGAGCAGAATGCCACATCCGGCGATTCGCAACAGCAGCCCGTCCGTCTTCAGATCGGGAAGGCGTCCCAGGTACATGGCGAGTAACGGCACAGCTGCATTCGAGCACAGGTACGGGAGAAACGAGCCGAAGTCGAGCAGCAGGTACAGGAAGGGCCAGAAGAAGGGGCCGGGAAACGTCCGGAACTTGCCGGTGAAAATCGGTTCCCCGCAATACAGCGTGTAGCGGCTGATCTCGATGTTGTAAAAGACCTGCCCCAGAATGCTGAGTGTCGCCAGCCAGAGGAGTGCTCCTCCGTATTTCGCTGTCACCACGGGACCGGTCAGCCACTCCCCTCCCCCGACCGCTGCCGCTCCGAGGACCAATCCGGGTCCGAGCAGCATCGGGAGTTGACGCCAGCCGAAATGAGGTGCGTCGCCGAGCGTCCCGGTCGTCCATTGCGGCATTTTCTTCGACCCCGGATAAGGGGCCTGCCACGTCGCGTTTTTTCCGTGATCTGCGTTTTCATCACGTTCTTCGATAACTGCATTCGACATGCGGAATTACCCGGTCTGCTGAAAGGAGTTCGTGCGAAGTTCCGTTCTCCTCCGGTCAGCCGGTGGGGCGAGTTTCCCCGGGATCGGCAATCAGGGACAGGAAAGCGGGCCTCGATTCAGTCATTCCGCCTCCGCTAAGCGACAGGCAGCGAACCTGCCCACTTTTTCAAGTCTGCGGGACGATCGCAAGCCAACGGAGCCGATTTATGCGTAAAAGGACGAAGAACTTTGGTCAGTCAGCGACAGATTTCGCGGATCAGGCGAGAAAATCGCCTTGGCGAAGCGGATGAAATACGGAATTGAGCTTCGAAAATAGAGTCCAGGCGGTTTCGTGAGATTCTCTGGTGCGAGAGCGATCGGGCGAGAAATCCCGCTCGCTCGTCGCCACATTTCCCGGAGACAGAGGTCAGCCCGCTTTCTTTGAGCGGGACGCTCCTGCCTGACGGGGAACCGACTTCCAGCGTCGATGCACCCAGAAGTACTGCTCGGGAGAGCGTCGAACTGCTCGTTCAAGGGCATTGGTGAAACGACGGGTCACCTCGTGTACCTCGTCGTCCGCCTGAATCTCGGCCACGTCAATGACCTCTTCGCACCCGATCTCAAACCGGGACCAGCGGGCTTCGTTGAAATCGTCCATCACGCGCCGCCCGTAGCCGACCACGATCAGCGCTTTCGCTTCCAGTGCCATCAGCGCGATTGAACGAAACGTGGATGCGGGCCGTCCGAGGAAATTTACGAAGACTCCCCGCTTCCCTGCATCCTGATCACAGAGCAGCCCCAGATTCCCGCGCGCCTGCAGGATTTCAGCCATGCCGTCCCATCCGCCGTTCTTCAACAGCAGCTGATGACCGGTCTGCTCCCGGGAAGCCTGAAACCACTTCTGCAGATACGGATTATCCAGTTTGCGGGCGACGATCCCCATCTGGAAGCCGAACACACCAAACGTGGCGGTCGACGCTTCCCAGTTTCCGAAGTGACCGCCGACCATGAAAATCGGCCTGCCGGAATTGATCGCTTTCACGCTCGCGCGGCGATTGCGAAAGACCATCACGTCCCGGCAATTCTCCAGACGAAGCTTGCGTGGGAACTGGATGATCTCCCCGACCATGCGAAAGAGATGCACCCACATGCGGCGGATCAGCTCATCGATCTGGGCGGGGGAATACTCCTCCCCGAAGGCATGGGTCAGGTTTTCGCGGGCAAGGTCGTATCGACTCCACTTGCGAGGAACGATCGTCATCATGACCCACGCAAGGAAGTTCGCCAGGCGGGCGATCTGGCGGGGCGAGAGCATTTCCACTACGCATGCGAACAGGCGAAAGCCGATGTATTCCGCCCTCCACCGCGCCTGCTCAAGTGTCATGATGAACGTCCCTGTGCGTGACGAACGACGCTTCCCGTGACGTCGCCCGGAGATCCCCGATCAGCGGGCGATTTTCGCTCGAACCGCCCCCATAGGTCAACAGCGGTTCGTTGAGAGTTGAGCGTTGTCTGACTGCTGATAGCTGACAATTCCGTCAGATCACGTTTAGCTGCACACTTAAAGTGTGCAGCTAAACGTTGTATTGATTTTCAACGGAGGAGAATCGCCGGTCAGATGATTCGCCGAACCCACAACCGGGCTTGGACGCTTACTTCGTCCGCTTGCGGTCTGTCTTCTTCGCAGGAGCGGGGACTTTCTTGGTCACTTTGCGGACTGCGGCAGCGGGTTTCGCCTTTCCGCTGACGGCCCGTTCAGGGGCCTTCTTCGCAGGCTTTTTTACCGTGACCACTTTCACAGCAGCGGCTGCTTTGGCAGGAGGGGCTTTCGCTGCGGGAGCGGCCGGCTTGGGTTTCTTCTTCTTTTTCTGCGGGTTTTTGAACAGATCCGCGAGCCGGTTGGCACAGGTAAACGGATCGGTCTCGTCCTCACTTGTGGGGGGATCTTCGAAGTGCTCGCGCAGCTCCGGATCAACGGAAACCGACTTCAGCAAATGGCAGAGCAGCACTCCGTCCGCCTTCTTGATGCCTGCTTTGATCTCTTCAGCAGCGGTCTCGCCGTCCATCCCGGCATCGGCGAGTCCCAGCCACTGCAGAAGCAACAGAGCCGAGTGGTCGATGGGGAGAACATGTGCCCCCAGAACATGCTGGACGACGTATCCCCGCACAAACGGTGTCTGATAGGGAATCTGCGCCAGTTCCTTGACCGCCTGTTCCTGTGTCTTGCGTTTCAGGAATTCCAGGTCGAAGGCGTAAAACTTTTCGAAGACATGCTGTAGGGCTTCACGAATGCGGAGAGCTTTCCAGTCTGCGCCGCGCAGGTCGCCCAGGGCTTCTTCGATCTGCGAGACGGAGCTGACCCGGATTTCGTTCATATCGAAGAACGGTTCGAGCAGCTGGGTATAGGCTGCATCAGCTTCTTCGCTGCCGACGTCTTCGAGACAGATTGCATAGAGCAGAGTTTCAAATGCTGGACGGTTCTGCTTGGGCACCGAGCCGCCAAATCGGCGTTTCATCTCGGTGATGAGCTTCTTCAAAATCGTCTGCTTGTCTGCTGCCTTAAGGGATTTGGCAGGCATCAATGCCTCCCGCGCTAATGCTGGGTGATCTGGTGATAAAGTGGAAAGTTCGCAGATTTCAGGAGCCGGTCTCTGCGCAGAGAGCCGGGTCGCAAAGAGCTGATCGTTTCCGGGACATCATTCTTCTTCGCCGCCGTCCTCTTCTTCCTCATCGTTCAACAGGTCTTCATCATCGAGTGTCTCATCTGGATCGGTGGGGGGCTGAATCTCCCGGAGCAGTCGTGAGACTTCAATGCTTTTCTTGATCCCGTGATCGACGATGAACGTGAGCACGGGGGTCAGCCGCAATTGGAGCTCGTCGGCGATTCTGGATTGAATCCAGCCTCGTGCCGCTTCGAGTCCCTTCATGGAGAGGATTTCTGTTTTCTCATCCCCCAGGATGCTGACATAGACCTTGGCTGTGCGCAGGTCTGAGGGGACTTCGGTTCGCAGCACGGTGACGTTCTTCACGCGTGGATCGCGCAGCTCGAACAGGATCGCGGTGCTCACGACCTGACGAATCGCTTGCGCCACCTTGGCTGTCCGGCGTGATGACATACTCGTTCCGATAATCCGTTTTCAGTGGGCTGTTGACTGGCGATGATTGAAGGCAATGCGACAGGAATCTGACCTCCCCGCACGCACGCTCCCTTGCCCGGGGAGCGGCGTTGGATGCGGTCGGTTTATTCTTCCAGGGTCCGCTTGCGTTCTTCAATCTTGTAAGCTTCCAGCAGATCCCCTTCCTTGACGTCATTAAAGCCGTCCAGGCGGATTCCGCATTCGAAGCCTTCACGCACTTCACGCACGTCATCCTTACCACGCTTCAAGGAAGCGATGGCGTAATGGTTGAGCACGGTCTGGTCGCGAATCACGTGCACGCGGTTGTTGCGGTCGATCGTTCCGTTGAGGATTCGGCATCCTGCAACAGTCCCGACGCGGCTGATTCCGAATGTCTGCAGAACCAGGGCCCGGCCGGTGGCGACTTCCACCTTCTCCGGTTCCAGCAGACCTTCGAGTGCCTGCCGGATGTCGTCGGTGACGTTGTAAATGATGCGGTAACGGCGGATCTCCACACCTTCCTGAGCGGCCAGAGCTTCTGCACGGTCTTCGGCGATCACATGGAATGCGACAACAATCGCGCCTGTCGAGGCAGCGAGATAAACATCGCTTTCGTTGACCCCACCGACACCGGTGTGCAGGATCTTGATCCGGACTTCCGGGTGGTCGAATTTCTCGAGTTCGCCCCGGATCGCTTCCAATGATCCTGGTGCGTCTGCCTTGATGATCAGCGGCAGGTCCTTGACCCCGCCCCCCTGCTTGGAGGCGAAAAATTCTTCCAGCGACATCGGTCCGCCGCGCCCGGACAGTGCCGCGGTGCGTCCACGGGTCCGGCGTTCTTCCGCGAATTCGCGAGCCTGTTCGATGTCGTCCATCACGTACAGGTGATCCCCTGCGCCGGGCACTTCGTCCAGTCCGGCGATCTTCACAGGAGTGGATGGACCTGCTTCCTGAATTTCTTCGCCACGGTCGGTGTACATCGCACGGACACGACCATAGGCCGGACCGCAGAGTACCAGATCGCCCACTCGCAGTGTTCCCATGCGGACAATCGCCCAGGCGATCGGTCCACGGCCTTCGTCGCGGAACGCTTCCAGGCAGACCCCGTCAGCGGGGACACCCACTGGAGTGCGGAAGTCGCTCAGTTCTGCGGTGACCAGCAGGGTTTCCAGAAGTTTGTCGACGCCGGTTCCGACCAGGCCGGAGACGCGGACGACTTCCACATCACCGCCCCACTCCGCCGGGAGAATCCCGTGTTGTGAAAGTTCGGTGAGGACTCGCTGCTCGTTGATGCCCGGGAGATCGCATTTGTTCATGGCGACCACAATGGGAACATTGGCAGCCTTGGCATGGCTGATACATTCCACCGTCTGCGGCATGACGCCGTCGTCGGCAGCCACCACGAGGACGATGATGTCGGTAACGTTCGCTCCGCGAGCCCGCATTTCTCCGAATGCGGCGTGACCCGGGGTGTCGACGAACGTCAGTTTCTGTCCGCCGTGCTCCACCTGATAGGCAGCGATGTGCTGGGTAATCCCCCCTGCTTCGCCCGCTGCCACATTGGTCGTGCGGATGCGGTCGACGAGGGTCGTCTTCCCGTGGTCGACGTGACCGAGGACCGTAATGATGGGAGGTCTTGGAGCAGTTTCCACGTCACCACCCTGAACATCCTGGCTGAGTCGACTGGCGAGCACGTCTTCGAAATCTTCTTCCTGTTCGATCTGCAGATCGACCCCCAGCTCCATGGCAATCTCCAACGCAATTTCTTCGTCGAGGAGATCGTTGATGGTCACCATTTTCCCTTGTGCGAAGAGAATGGTGAGGAGGTCGCGAGCGGGACGGCCGAGTTCTTCGGACAGACTGCGGACGGAAATGGGAGTTGTGATGACCGCGGAGGTTTTGCGCTCCACAGTGCTCGATCCGCGACGCTGCCGTTTGACCGTTTTGAGAATCACGCCTTCATCTTCGTCGGCGCCTCCTTTGGTCTTGGCGCGACGACGGCGACGGGCTTCCCGGGCTTCTTCAAGTCCCAGACCGCGTGCTGCGGCTCCTCGTCCTTTGGCGGGAGTGGCCTTCTCTTCTTCCTCAATTCCGGGGGTCCGGCGAACCGATTCGTCACGGTTCTTCTTGAGAATGTCCGCCAGCTTGTTTTTCTTCAGCACGTCGCCGGTGAGAGCCAGATCCGGCTTGTGGATCGGTTCTTCGGTCTTCTTGGCGACGGTTGGTTTGAACGTCGGAGTGGCCAGCGCGGGGAGTGCGGGACCGCGTTTCTTGTCGCGACGAATGGGCGGAGTATCCACCTGCGTTCTCAGCGGGCGGTCTTCCGTGATTCGTACAGACCCGTGCGGCTTCATTTCACGGATCGGCGAAGCAGCGCGAGTCGGGCTGACGTAGTCCGAACGTGTGATTGGAGCCGGTCGATCGGGAGCGGGGGCGGATTCCGGTTCCACCTTCTCCACTTCGGGTTCCGGGGTGACAGTGGGAGCAGCTTCACTGACAACTTCTGGAACTTCGACGGGGGCTACCGGTTCGGGGGCAGCAAGGACTTCGACCACGGGAGCCGGTTCCGGAGCAGGTGCTTCCGGAGCCGCTTCGACAACAACCGGAGCTGGTGCGGGTTCCGGTTCCGGGGCAGCGATTTCCGGCTCGCTGGCAGGGAGGTCTTTGCGCGGGGGTGGCCGACGCATCTTCATCTGAGCAGAGGCGCTCAGATCGCGGATTTCTCGCCCCTGGAACTCGCGTCGCGGTTCCTCTCGGGCAATCTCCATGCTGGGGGTTGCCGAGACTCCAGCCGATGGCTTGGACTTCAGCGCCTTCAGGTGCTGCATCAGCACATCCCGTTCTGCGGGTGTGATACTGGCCAGCGGCGAGCTTTTGACATCCAGACCGGCATCGTTGCAGTGCTGGATGAGATCTTTGCTGTCAAAACCGAGTTCCTTCGCAAGTGCGAAGATGCGGATCTTCAATCGTCACCCCTCTGAATCTGACCTCTGGTACCGGCCGCGAACCGATGCCGGAGACGCTTTGGCGCGTTCACTCAACAGCGCCGTCATCTCGTGTTTTGTCCCTGCTGACACCATTCCGCGTGGCAGCAACTTCTGCTCCACTCTCATCAGGACCGCTCCAGCTCCGTGCCGGAACCTTCCTCGGATGCGGAATTGTCCACATCCACTTCTTCGGACACTGTGACAGCTCCCTCTCCCGGTTCGGAAGAGTCTGCTTCGACTGCAGCTGTCTCAACTTCGACTGCAACTTCACCGGCTGCATCTTCCAGGCGGTTGCCGGTCATGGCATCCAGCTCGGCGGCTTCACGCTCAACGCGCTTGGCATCCCGCTCAATGGCTTTTCGGCGATCGGTCTCGTGTTCTTCCCGCTCAGCTTCCTTCTCGGCGTACTCCACGACTTCGTCGATTTCGTCGCTGGAGAGGCCGCTCAGCTGATTCAGGTGATCCGGCTCGATGACCGACAGGTCTTCGAAACTGAAGAATCCTTGCGAAACCAGCGACTCCGCCAGTTCCGGGGTGACGTGCGGAACCTGACTGAACGCAGCGACCGAGCGCTCGAGCTGTTCGTCCAGTTCGTCCTGAGTCATCACCTCGATATCCCATCCGACCAGCTTGGAAGCCAGACGGACGTTCTGCCCCTTCTTCCCGATGGCGAGTGAAAGCTGATCTTCCCGGACCAGCACAATCACGCGACCGAGCATCTGACAGAGAATGACGTCTTCCACTTCCGCAGGCTGCATCGCGTTGGGGATGAGGACCTGCAGGGAGTCACTCCAGCGGACGATATCGATCCGCTCACCGTCGAGTTCATCGACGATGGTTTTGATGCGCGACCCGCGAACTCCGACGCAGGCACCGACGCAATCGATATTGTTATCGAAGCACGAAACCGCAACTTTGGAGCGGTAACCAGCTTCGCGGGCCAGTGAACGGACTTCGATAATCCGTTCGGCCACTTCGGGAATTTCGACTTCGAACAGGCGACGCACCAGTTCCGGATGGGTCCGGGAAAGGACGACCTTGATTCGGCTGCCCGCTTTACGAACTTCCAGAACGACGGCGCGAACGCGGTCTCCGACGCGATGGGATTCACCGGGAATCTGCTCGCTGCGAGGGAGGATGGCTTCCACTTTGCCGAGGTTGACCGAAGCGACGCCATGATCGACCCGCACAACAGTGCCGTTGACCAGATGGGTTCGCAACTGGCTGAACTCGTCGTAGAGTGCATCGCGTTCGGCTTCGCGAATTTTCTGAATCATCACCTGCTTGGCGGTCTGGGCCGCGATTCGCCCGAGCAGGTCACCGAGTTCTTCAGGGGGCAATTCGGAGCCGTCGAGAGTCGCACTCACATCGCCGGTGGTCCGGTGAATGTTAATGACGATCTCGCTCTCTTCGCCGTAATGCTTGCGGGCTGCGGAGAGAATGGCCGCCTCAATCCCGCTGAACACGATCTCTTTATCGATGCTCTTATCGCGATGGATGGCGTCAACAATGCGAAGGACCTCAGTGCCATTCATGAGCGTATACTGCCAACGTTTAGGTAAAAAAAAAGAGCGGGTCCAAAGCCCCACTCGCCGTCACTTCACCTGAAATAACCGGCCCCACCCAACAGTCGTCCGAGGAAAAAGTCCCCAAACACCGTTGGTTGTCGAGCACCGGCTGTTGCCAACGCCAATGCCTACATGACGGGCCTTCTCAGCTATTCCGGCCGTAGCCAGACAGGTTTTGTAAATACAACGACGCCTGACTCTCGTGAGTCAGATATAAACAATATGACTCCTGAACGGATGTGTCAAGAATCACGAGCTTTCCGTCTCCGTTGAATCACGGAAAGCCTGCAACGCTCCATCCCCGTTCAAGGATGTTTCCATCGCCTGAGATCCAACCGAAGTTCCAATGAAATGACCCGGACGTGTCAGGAACGTCCGGGTCACGGGGTTCTCAGGACTTTTGCAGCTTCCCGGGATCGATCGCTCAATTCCCGCGTGACCGCATCTACTTCATACCAATTCACTTACACGAGCAACACGCCTGGTGTTAGTAGATTCCAAGTGCTCCCTGGAATTCCTGGGCCAGGTTCCGGCGAATGCCCCCCTGGGCGTCGTATCGAGCCACCCAGTAGGCGAGTTCTTCCGGCGTCGGGTTCCGGCCAATCAGCATCTGGTGCATCCGCTCGATGTACACGCGTTTATCAGCGTCGCATCGATTGAAGAAGTTCTCGTTGGCCAGCAGGCTCAGCTGAATCTGGGCCATTGACTGTCCCTGACGCAGAGCTCCCAGATAAGCGACCAGCTCACGATCCGACGGATTGCGACCAATGTAATCGTTGAACCACTTGACGATCTGTGCGATCTGAGCTTCTTCGCCCAGCTGCACAGTCGGAGCGTTCGGGTAAGGGCCGGTCGGCTGCTGCACCTGGTCCAGCTGCAGTGCGACGGTGCGGATTCCCCCCTGCTGGGCAGGAACCGGCTGAGCCTGATTGGTACGGTAAATTTCGCGTCCGTTGACCAGCACGCTGGCGTAAACCAGATAGCGACCGTTCTGCGAGACGTGAGCCGGATCGTAGTCCAGGCTGAACGGAATTGGATACTGGGTGATCTTGTCGACCTGGGTGCTGGCGAATGTCACCGGGTTGGCGTTGTTCCCGATCACTTCTTTCAGTTCCACGCTGACGATGGCGTTTGCCGGCAGGTTCTGGCGGTTCTGCAGGGCAATCGAACCGTTCAGTGTCGACAGCCGGGAGTCCAGCTGGACAGGAACGTTCACCAGTTTCCCGTCACGGCTGTTCTGAACCAGCAAATTGACCCAGCCGTTCTGGTCGGCGGTGCGATCAAACTCGGTGGCACAGTCGAACAACTGTCCTTTGACATATCCGACCTGATAGCCATTGACGGCAACAATGTTGTCGTTGACTTCCAGTCCGGCGCGGTGAGCCGCTCCGCCATTGACGACATCGTGAATCTTCACGCCGGTGTCGCTGTCCTTGGAGTAGACTCCCAGGCGCCACTTCTTCGGTGTGGTCCCGCTGTTGTTTGCTGGAACCGTGTACCCTGGAGGTGTGGTGACCCGCAGTCGCGCGTTGGGATCGTTGATGTTCGGATACGTGGTCGGGTTCGGATTGGGAACCGTGGGATTCGGGGTCACCGGATTCGTGCCCAGTCCCGGGTATGTCGGGGAGATGGGGTACGTCAGGTTCGGGTTGAAGAACGGGTCGTTGTTCCCCAGTCCGTTGCCAACTCCGTTGTAGTAGCCCTGCCCCGGGAGCAGGCTGGGGTTGTACAGGTTGTTCTGCGGAGTGGTCGAAGTTGAGTTTGTGGTGCCGTACACGCGGTTGACATCGACAGCGTGTGCCGTCTGGCACGCACCGGCTGCAAAATAGCCCGCCAGCGCTGCGGCGGCTAATGAAATCCGTTTCATTGAGATGCTCCTGGATGAATTGATGCCACAATCGGTGCGGGTTGGATTGAACGTCTGTTCCGAAGAACGGGCGGAACATTTCAAAACGCGGTCGAAAGTGGAAAGGAAGTGTCCTGATCTTCGAAAAACCGCCTGCCGGACGAACGCCAGGCAGGCTCGACACACAACTTCCGGAACCGTGCTGGACGGTTCCGGGTCATTCGCCGTGCCGTTAGTTGAGGATCCTGAGATCCACAGCATCCAGGGCGATTTGAGCTGCACGGGCCTGCACCGGGACAAAGCCTCCGAGAATCACGTCCTGCTGGCCTTTCTGGCTGAAGACGAACTTCAGGAACTCTCGCTGATTCTCAGACAGCTGTGCGTTCGGGTCGCGGTTGATGACGATCTGCAGCGGGCGAACCAGCGGGTAGTTGGCTTCCGTGATCTTGATGGCCGGGTCTTCATCGCGCCATTTGAGGGCAATCGCTTTGACATCAGGTGTGACGAAGGAAGCTCCGCCAAATCCGATGGCTCCCGGAGTCGTCGCAACCGACTTCACCAGTTCCAGATTGCTGACGTGCTCTTTGACATCATCCCGGAATTCGCCATTCCCCAGGATTGCGGCCTGGAAAAAGACCTGTGAACCGGTCTCGTCCTTACGGGCTTCGCAGGTGATCGGTGTGGCTGCCCATTTGCCGGCGGCCCCCAGGTCTCCCCAGGTGGTGGCCGTCTTGGAGGCACCGCGTTTCAGCGTTTTGGAGAAAATCGCGTCCAGCTGAGCCAGCGAGAGGGATTCGATCGGGTTGTCCTTGTGAACATAAATTGCGATCGGCTCGAGGGCCGGGGTCACCACGGTCGGCAGGTAACCGAACTTGTCGTGAAACGCCTTGACTTCTTCTTCGGTGATCTGACGGCTCAGCAGACCGAAGGATGCTTCGCCGCTGATGACGGAGGAGACGGCATTTTTCGAACCTTTCGGATCGATTTTGATCTCAACTTCCGGGTACAGCTTCTGGAAGCTGTCGGCCCACACTGCCCCCAGCTGGGACATGGTGTAGGAACCGACCATGACCACGTTCCCCTTCAGATTCTCCGTTCGAGGATACACGGGAAGTCCCGGATCGACTGCGGTCTGAGCGGCAGCGGTGCTGGCGACCAGCATCATCGCCAGGGCAACGTACAATTTCTTTCCGTGAAATTTCATTCAACTTCCTCCATGAGATTTTGCTGCACCGGCAGTTCCGAGTCCGTTGAGCATCAACGAAAACAACCGCTTCTGCCGCTTCCCCCCCTGGCATCATCGGACCCGGGGCGCAGCGATCAGCGGGAATATAGGGGGTCCGGCAAATTTTGCTCAAGACGAGTTTTTGGGAGTCGAGAGTCCAGAGCTGAGAGCGGAGAAAATTCGTGATCCTTGTCTCGAAGACGAATTGGACAGTCCGCAACTCTGTCGACCTGCCCTTGATCCCTTCTCCGGCTCTGGACTCTGGACTCTGAACTCTCGCCCCTTCTTCCCCCCCCCATCGCGTCTTGTCCTGTTCTTCCTCATGGGATAGCATTTCTTCTACATCGAACTCTCTGCAGGGATTGGTTCGTTTCTGACCGGAATTCTGTCCGCCAGTTTGGCTGGGGGGATCTGTTCAGACCCGTGCTTTTCGACGGTAGAGCGGAACCGGCAATATGGAAGCTGGTTCAAAGACAACTCGACATCGAGTCAACAACCAAACTGACCGTGATCCTCGCATGGACGGGACGCCCAGTCTCTGACATGTTTTTTCGCGGCAACATTAGAGCAGGCGATCAGCATGGCATCTTTCGACGCGACTCGGGTCCGACGCTTTACTGCAGTGGCCTTGCTGCTGCTGGGGCTGTCCACCGCGTTCGCACAAAAACTCTCTTCCGCCGATCCGGCTGACCAGGAAACGGCAAAACTCGTCGCCAAGATGATTCCCAAGTTTCATCTCAGCCGTGGCGAGATCAACGACAAGATTTCCAGCATGCTGCTGGACGGATTCATCAAAGACCTGGATCCTCAGAAACTTTACTTCCTGCAGTCGGACATCAAGGAATTCGAAGCTCATCGCACCACGCTGGATGACGAAATCAAAGCGGGAAATGTCGACTTCGCTTACAAGGTCTTCGATCGCTACAAAAAGCGACTCGATCACCAGATCGGAGTGGCCCATGCCCTGGTTGCCAAAGATCCCGACTTCACGGTTGATGAAACCATCGAGACCGATCCCAAGAAGTTGATCTGGGCGGCCGATCAGGCTGAGCTGGACGAACGCTGGCGTAAACGTGTGAAGTACGACCTGCTTCAGGAAAAGCTCGACGGTAAAACCACGGAAGAAGCCCGCGATCGCCTGAACAAGCGGTACCGCAATATTCAGCTGATGGTCGATCAGTATTCTCCCGGCGAGGAACTGGAAATCTACCTGACTGCCCTCTCGCAGTGTTTCGACCCCCATTCGACCTACATGTCTCCTCATAGCTGGGAAGATTTTGAAATCCAGATGCGGTTGAGCCTGGACGGGATCGGAGCAGCACTGCGGGCCGATGACGGGTTCACCGTCGTGGCGTCGATTGTTCCGGGCGGAGCTGCTGCCGAGGAAGGAAGCCTGAAGGTCAACGACAAGATCATCGGCGTCGGACAGAATGCAGATGGCGAGATCGTCGACATTTTTGAGATGAAGCTGAGTGAAGTGGTCCGCAAGATTCGCGGGCCCCGCGGCACTGTCGTCCGCCTGCAGGTCAAACCGGAAAACGGCGGCGAGACGAAGATTATCTCCCTGACCCGCAAGAAGATCGAGCTGAACGACTCTGAAGTCAAAGGCGAGATCATCGACGGGAATGAGCGGCTTGGCCGACCCGGGAAGATCGGTGTGATCAGCCTTCCTTCGTTCTACCGCGATTTCGCTGGTGCTCAGGGGGGCGGCGAGTTCAAGAGTGCCGCAGTCGATGTCGCCAATGTGCTCAACCAGTTCGCCAAAGAACGCGTTGATGCCGTGATCATCGACCTGCGAAACAATGGCGGCGGTGCTTTGACCGAAGCCATTGAAGTTTCCGGACACTTCATCGACAAGGGGCCGGTCGTTCAGGTCAAAGAGCCCAGCGGCTTCGTGCAGGCTCTGGATGATCGCGAACCGGGCATCAAGTACGGGGGTCCGCTGATCATTCTGAACAATCGACTGGCCGCTTCCGCATCCGAAATTTTCGCCGGGGTGATCAAGGATTACCGTCGCGGAATCATCATCGGGGATACGACCACACACGGCAAAGGGACTGTGCAGAACCTGATGGATGTGGCTCCCGGGCAGCTCTTCAGCCGGGTCAAACAGGGAGATCGCGGCAAGCTGAAGCTCACGATTCAGCAGTTCTACCGCGTCAACGGCGACAGTACGCAGAACCGCGGGGTTCGCTCGGACATCGTTCTTCCTTCGATGATCGATCACTGGGACCTTGGCGAAGCGTTCCTGGATCATGCGGTTCCGTTTGATCAGGTTCCGGCTGTGAAGTACTCGGAAGGCCGCATGGTCAGCCCGGAAGTGGTCGCCGACCTGCAGAAGAAGAGCGAAGCCCGCATTGCCGCCTCTTCAGACTTCCAGAAGCTGAACTCTTCGATCGAACGTTACCTGGCCCGCAAGGACAAAACCCAGCTGACGCTGAACGAAGAACAGGCGAAGAAGGAACGGGGCGAAGACGAACAGGCGAAGAAAGAAGCTGAAGCCCTGACCGCCGAAGAAGGGGCCACCCCCAAGCCCGGCGACCCGATCTTCCCGAAGCGGTTTTATGAAGATGAAGTTCTCAACATCGCTCTGGACTACGTGGCCGATCTGCAAGCCCAGATGGCCGCCACCCGCGCCCAGAAGTGATTGTGAGACGGTGCTGAATTGCCAAGCCGGACGCCCCAAGCGTCCGGCTTTTTTGTTACTGATCTGAAAGATTCACAAGGCGAGTGATTCAGAATTCAAGGAACCAAGAGATCGAAAGCATTAAACTCAGAGTCGCTACGGGCTTTGAAAAGAAGCCGGAGACGCGGAATCCGCAGCGAAAATCTTGCTGAGAAATCGACTGTGTGCCTGATGAATTTCTCCCGCTGCGGTCAGCTGCAGGTCGTTGTGACCGGAGCCCGGCAGCGAGAGAAATGTCTTCTCGATCCCATGTGATGAAGTCGCCGGCGCAGCGGCGAAGAGCTTCTCGCCCTGAGAATACGGGACGATCGTGTCCTGCTTTCCATGGATCACGAGAACCGGACAGGTGATCTCGCCAATGCGCTTCAGTGAGTCGTAGCGGTCAATCAGAAAAGTGCGGACCGGCAGCCATGGATACAGGAACTTGGCGGCATCGGTGAGGGATGTAAAGGTCGCCCGCAGGATCAGGCCCGCTGGCGGAGTGCCTGCCTGAGTGAGGTCAGCGGCCAGTTGAACAGCGACGCCTCCCCCCAGTGATTGTCCGCAGAGAACGATCTGATCGGGAGAGTATCCAAGACGCTGGACCGCTTCATTCCAGATGGCATGTGCATCCGCGATGAATGCCTTCTCGCTGGGTTGTCCTTCGTTCTCCGCATAGCCGCGATAGTCGCAGATCAATGCATCGCAGCCGCAGCGGTTGAAGTCCTGCAGGACGGGAGCCCGCGATGCGCGGTTGCCGGCATTCCCCGGGAAGAGAATCACCAGCGGCCGGGAGGACAGATTCAAAGGGGAGTCTGTTCTGGAAAGCCAGCCATGCAGCGTCACGCCGTCGGGAGTCGAGACAAGAACTTCGCTGAGAGAGTCCGCGGGGAGTAACGGTGAGGCCAGCGGGACAGCCCCTTTGCGGGCAGCGTAGATCATGGAACGTTGCAGACCGACGAACAACAGCAGCACTCCCAGAGAGAGCAGGCATACCCCCAGCCCGAGCCCGGCGGACACCCTTCCCCACCGGATTTTTCGGCTGGCGTTCTCAGGCATGTGGTTGGAACAGGTTCATGATGATGGGATCATTCAGTGCCGTCGCGACCCCCTGGGCCCCTCGAAAATCATGGTGCCGGCTATGGTCATGCGGAACCGAAACGACATACGCCCCGGCCGCCACCGCAGCACGGGTTCCGTTTTCGCTGTCTTCCATGACCAGCATGTGGGCCGGATCGACCCCCAGCTTGCTGGCGGCGGTCAGATAAATCTCCGGATGCGGCTTTCCGTGCGAAATGTCATCCCCGCTGAGGAGATCATCGAACCGATCCAGCAGGTCAAACCGTTTCAGCATGCGGGTCAGGTAAACGCGGTTGGACGATGTGGCTACCGCTTTGGGAACCCCACTGGCTTCGATCGCATCCAGCAGTTCATAGAGCCCGGGCATGGTGGTCAGATGCACTTCGAGAAACTCTTCGAAGATGATTTCCGATTCGGCGCTGAGATCATCAATGGAGTCGGTGAGTGACATCATGTCGATCATGGCCTGAAACGCTTCGCGGGTGCGCCGCCCCATCATTGCGTGAAAGAGTTCCCGCGTCGCAATCTTTCCGCGTCGCCTCAGTAGTTCGGTTCCGGTCAGGTGAAAGACTTCTTCCGTATTGATCATCAGGCCGTCGAGGTCGAACGCGACTGCCTGGATTTTTCGTTGCTCACTCACTGATCTGCCTGCCCCTTCTTCGTGGCGGTCAATTTTTCAATCTTCAAATTGCGGAGTTCACCGGTCGTCCGGTAACTGGAGAGTCCCAGCGGCTTGGAGCGTTCCATCTCGATCCGAACTGACAGTGATTTCTCGCTGATGTCCAGGTTGCAGATCTGCTTGTCGTCAATCCAGGCCTGAATGGCGGTCTGGGTGACGCGTACGCGGATCGTGTACCATTTGTTCTTCTCGAATTCGAAGTAGTCGGTCGTTTCGTTCTCGGAGGCATCCGCGCCGTTGACGCTGGAGAGTCCGATCAGTCCCCCGCCCCAGCCTCCCAGCACCAGTGAGCAATATTCATCCTTGACCGGGAATGTCAGCGTGGCGAAGAAGTCACTCCCCTCGACCCGGCGGGCCTGCATGCTGAATTCGTAATCGACTGTGGGAAGCTTCTCTCCCTTCCAGACGATCGTGCTGATCGGTTCGCCTTGTTCCAGAACGAGAACTCCCTCCTTGACCACAGCCCCGGAACTGCTCGGATCGAGCAGTTCCCAGCCTGTCAGCGTCTTGCCATCGAAGAGGCTGATGGTTTCCGCCGGTTTCTTGTCTTCAGCTGAAGATGTGGAAACTGACGAGAAAAGCATTCCCAGCGCCAGACACAGATGAACGAGGGGACGGCGGGATCGCGTTTGAGTGGTCTGCATGGAAAGGGTCCTGTGGGAAGGATGAGAATGTTTCGGGGATGGTCTCTGTGAGAGTGCGAGTAATGCAGACCGCACTTGCCGAGTGCGGCAATCTGAGTCCGGCTGCTGCTTCTGAATTCATTTACTCCTGCGGATCAACAGCCGGCGATTGTTCCGGATGCTGCTGTGAATACTTTTTGACTTTCTCCGCGACACCCGGGATCAGCCGGGCGGCGTTCTCATTGTAGACCTTTCGCAGGACGTTGTCTGGCAGGCCGATCCCGTAAATATTCCAGAGTCCCTGCGGGGGGAAGGGATTGTCTTCATAAGGAAAATATTCGTCCCAGGTCTCCAGATATTGAAAGTGCGGGATCAGCTCGGTCATGGGGGGAATTCCGTCCGTTCCGAAGAGGATCCGGTCGGCGTACTTCATGAAGAACTTCCTTGACGAATACGGCTGACGTCCGAGTTCGGAAATCCGCGCGGCGATCTCAACATTCATATTGGAATAGCGATCCAGTTCCTCGCCCAGCTGTCGCAGGTCTTCGGACTGTTCAGCCATATGTGCACAGATGAAGACTGTTTCCGGATGCTTGGCAATCACGCGGTTTCTGGCATCCATCAACTCCTGATGACTCGGAAATCCTGGGCCGTGAAAGCTCCATTCGGGATGGCGATACAGTTCTTCCCAGCGTTCATTCTTTTCATCCGTCGGGGTGAAGAATGCCGGGGGGTCGGCACAGTGCCAGAGAACCGGGACTTTCAACTCCCCTGCCCTGGCCCAGATCGGATCGAAACGGGGATCGTCCGGCATGATCAGCTTCCCGGCAGGATCCTTCATATAGAGTCCCAGATCTTTCCAGACTTTCAGTCCGCTGGCTCCCAGTTTGACCGCCTCGCTGAGCCGGTCGGCAGCCCGCTGTCCGAATCCGGGACGATGCACATCCCAGGTGGACGGGTCGTCGCGGTGGCCATCGCCGACGTAATCAATCCATAAGAACACCGTGAACCTGTCGGGGTAGTTCTGCATCAGCTGATAGTAGTGATCGCTGAATTTGCTGCCCCGGAGACCGCCATCGAGGCTCACGCTGACAGCGATATTCGCTTCATCCATGACCCGGACCATTTCGTCGAGTTCTTCTTTCGTGAGCCGACCGGGATGGCTGTGCACATTCACGCAGGGAAACTTCGCACGTGTCAGTTCATGCATTTCCCCCTTGAGCATGGGAGTCGGTCGAAACTCGTCCAGGTAGATTCGTCGAGGCCGTTCGGGAGCCGCCGGTTCTTCCGCCTGAGAGTTGGCGACAACACAACAAACACAAAGGAGCATGCCCAGGCTGGTCCCAGCGAGAACTGTCCGGCGCCGCGCCTGCTTCGCGAAGTTCATGATTCAATCCTGATTGAGTGGTGGAAGGTCTGCGGGCGGGAACGAAGGAGGGAACAAAACTACTTCCGGGGAGATTCGTTCAACTCGGGAGAACGTGCTTTCGAAATCTCTTCGAAGTATTTGCGGATCAGGCTCCCGTAGGCGGCATCGCGTTGTCGTTGGGACGACTCGAGAAGTTCGGTCTGCAGCGTGCCGGGGAGTTTCCCCCAGTCGCGACCGCTGACCTTTCCCAGCGAGTTCTGCAGTTCTCGCAGATTGGCGTCGCCGTTCGATGCGGTGTCATTCGGGGCCGATCCAGTGGACTCGTTGGTATCCCGACCGTTGGGAGGCTGCGGCCCGTTGGTCCGCTGTGCGTTCGCGGAAAGACCCATCTGGTGAGCTGCGTGCCGCATGTTCTGAGCCGCCTGACGCAGCGATTGAGAAGCATCGGACTGTCCAGTCGCCTGCTCTTCAGACAGTGAATCTCCTCCGCGCATTTCGTGCTCTCCTGACGAATCCTCAGCCATCTGCTTTTCGCCGTTGTCGCTGGTCGATTTCTCCGAGTCCGATTCCTGAGGAGCCTGTTCGCGAGAGGGGGATTCCGTTGTTTGCATCGGCTCACCCAGGCGGGCGAGTTGTTGTCCGGCCTGATTGAGATGCTGTGATGACTCCGCGACCTGTTGACCAGCTTCCCCTTGCGCGGGATTCTCGGGGGCACGCTGGGCGTTTCCGCCGTTGGAGGCCTGGCGGGAAAGGTTGGCCGCCTGTCGCAGCGCTTCTGCGGCTTTGAGTGCGGACTCGGCAGCCTGGCCGACGTTACCTGCCTGCTCGGAGTGAATCGACTCCTGCAGAAGATCATTGGCCTGCTTGAGCTGGTCTTCCCCCTGCTTTGCGGTTTCAGATTGAGCGGGACGATCGATCTGCTTGAGTCCGAGTTGTTCTGCGCGTGTGGACAACTCCTGGGCGAGCTGCTTCGAACGCTGTTGCAGTTGTTCCTGACGTTGCGAACGGAATGCAGCCTGCTGCTGGGGGGAATCTGCCAACGCCTGAAGTTGATCGGCGAGTGCCTGCTGTTGCTGACTTGCGCGGGCAGCCTGATCCCGCAGACGCTCGGGAATGGTGTCGTTAGCCTGCTGGGCCAGCACGTCGGCAAACTCGCGGGCTTTCTCGGCAGCTTCTTTCGCCCTTTCGGCAGCTCTCTGGAAGTTCGCTTCTCCCAGTTCGTGCGATGCTGCGCGGGCCACGTTCGGAAATTCGGAAGAGGTGCGGTTCACATTCTCCTGATTCAGGCCGAGATCACGCACTTCTTCGCCCAGCATGCGGGACTCGGCGGCGAGATCCTGCTGGGCATCGGCGAGGTCCGCTGGAGAGGAAGCGTCTGCGGGATTCTTCTCACCCGATTGCTCTGTCGGGGTCGCTGCCATCGACTCCTCCTGAGCGCGAATGAAGTTCGCAATCTCGTCCGTCATCGCCTGCTGCTGTCTGGCGAGTTCACTTGCTTTCTCGCTGAGTTCCTGTGTGCGGGCCCGCTCTTTCTGGATCTCGGCCTGCACGTTTTCCGCGGCCATTGCTTCCTTCTGCGAAGGCTCCTGCAACGCGGCCTGAATGGCCTCGGCCAATTTGTTCATCGCTTCTTCAGCTTGTTTCAATTGATCCTGAGCTGCCGGTTGATGATTCCCGGCAAGTTGCCGCGCAGCTTCCTGCGTGCGGTCCATGACCTGTTGCCGCAGTTCCTGGAGCGATTCCGTTGGAGGGATCTCTGCAATCGCTCTTTGAAAGGCGGACTGCTCTGCTGCCAGCCGACTCATCTCCGCCTGAGAGTCTGCGGTTGCCTCGGGGGGAAGTTGACTCACTTGCTCCGACAGGGCCTGCAGCCGGTCTTTCAATGCCTGGGCAGCCTCACCCGGATCGGTCGGGAGCTTCTGATTTTCTCTTAACGCGTTTGCAAGCTGTTCGAGCTGCTTTTGAGCCTGGGAGTGCTGTTCTTTCGAATCGGTAAAGTTTCCCTCTTCGAAGTTCTGACGCGCCTGCCGGGTTTCCTGCGTTCCGTGGACAGACATCTCTTCGGAGGTTGGCAGCTTCAAGGCTTCCGCCAGTTGTTTCTCATCCTGCAGCAGCTGGTCCTGCTTCTGGCGCAGTCCCGACTCCTGGGCCTTTTGCCGGGCGGCTTCGCGATTTGAATTGGCCAGCGCCTGCTGCTGGCGAGCCAGTTGATCAGCCTGTTCGCCCAATGCAGCCAGTTGGTGCTGCAGATTCTCGCGTGCCTTCTCCAGCAGGTCGGGATGGTCCTGCAGAACCTTGTCGAGATCCCGTTCCAGTTGCTGGTGTCGCGAGACGAGTCGCTGATGATCCTGATTCCACAGTTCGCGTTGAGGGTTAGACTCTGCCCCCTGCTCTGCCGGAGTCCGCGGTTGCTTCTGAATCAGTTCATCAACCTGCTCAGCGAGCTGTTCGGTATTCTCAGCCAGTCGGTTCAGCTCGAGGAGTTCACGCTGCGTTTGTGCAAGTTGATGGTGTTTCTCCTGAATCTTTTTCAACGATTCTTCGGCCTTCTGCAGACGGTCGGCAGCGTCGGAGAGTTTCTGCTGCTTCTGAGGGAGAGCAGCTTCGCGGGCTTCATCCACCTTAGCGGCCGCCTGTGCCAGTTCCCGTTCGGCGATCTTGCGGGCCTCTTCCGCCAGCGGCTGGAAGAGCGGTTTCTGTTCCATCACCGCACTCAGCTTCTGCATCTGCTGTGAGAGGTCCCGGATCTGATCTTCCAATGCAGCTGCGCGGTCATCGGCGTTCCAGTCTTCCCGTCGGGCTTCGTTGGTCTGCGCTTCCGTCTGCAGCTGTCTGGCTGTCTGACGCTGTTTTTCGATCTCCCCTTTCAGGTTGTCCATCGCCTGATCCATGCGATGCTGGGAATCCGCGAGCGTCTGCTCTCCATACGGTTTGGCGTCTTCAAGAATCTGGATCAGTCGAGTTCCGGTCCAGGTCTCGTTGGGGCCGGGAACCGGGCGGCCGTCGGTGGCCCGTGCCCGGATGGCGACCTGCATTCCATGTGTCGCCTGCAGCCGGTCGAGGTTCAGTGTCACGTCTCCCCTGAAGAACTTTCCTGTCAAATCTGCAGGAGCGACCGGGATGATGCCAGATTCCTTCACGCTGTTTCGGAGCAGTTCGTAATGCAGTTCGACGATGGACAGTCCGTAGTCATCGCTCGCCTGCAGCGGAATGCGCAGCAGGTCCTGAGGGCGGGCGGAGGCATGCTGCTCATTGTCGGCGAAGGCGATCACTGGAGGTTGATCCGGTTGAATCGTCAGTCGTCGCAGCGGCTCGACGCGGGCCTGCAGTCCGTGCTCGTCGCGAGTGCGAACAACGAACCGGCCTGAAGGGCCATCGAGCGCAGCAATCATGTTGAGCGAAGCTGATGTTCGGTGGGGGGCGAGGGGCAGTACCGTCCTGGAACGAACGGGACTGCCGTCCACGAGTTCCGCATCCTTGCCGGAGCGACGACCGCGGGCCGCAGGGGTCTCGCCTTCCAGCCACAGAAATTCCGCTTCGACAACCGGCTTGTTGAACGTCAATTCGAGCTTGAGCTGGCTTTGTTCAAGGGCCAGAATTTCACCCAGCAGGGCGTCATGATGACTGGCGGCCGCTCCTGTGTATGCGGGGGGAGTGATGTCGACGGAGAACCGGGTGACTTCAGGTCGGTCGACCACATCGATTCGATGACGACGCGTGCGAGACCCATCCGCAGAGACCGTGAAATCAAAAGCCGTGTCGACGCGAGGAAGAACGACGGAATAGCACTTTTCCGCATCGTTCCAGTCCATGCGTCGTGAGGTCGCGGATGAAGCCGGACCAGCTCCATCCCCATCGTTATGAATCGAATGAGTCCACTCAAGCCACGCTGCCTGGGGAAGCGTCCCTTCCCGGAATCGCCAGCTGGGACGGGCGGTGATCAAGACGTCATCTCCACGACCGACAACCCGGTCGGCATTGTCGACGGTGAGCACCAGATTCTGCAACCGCTCATAATTTCCCCATGGATTCAGGAACCGGGAGAGCAGAACCGCATAGGCATTCGTCGCGAACACCAGTGGAAGCAGGAGTGCGAAGAACGCAATTCCTCCCAGCCAGCAGCGGCGAATCGCGCGGGTGGCATCGACGGAGTCCGCAAATGCATGAGTGCTCGCGAAGTCGACCGTCTGCTGGACGAGCTTTGAACGCATCAATTCCGAGCCGGCGTCTTCGCCCCGTTCCGAGGCTGCCTGAAGTTCTACAACTGAAAGTAACCGCTCGCGAAGTTCCGGGTGAGCCTCTTCGACAACGACCGCCAGTTCCGTACTCTGATAGCGAGCTGCCAACGGACGCAGAATTTTCCAGATGATCACTCCGGCAGCACAGACCGGCACGGTCGCCACCAGACCGACGCGAGCATTCAACGGAAGATCAAACAGCAGGTCCAGCCCCAGAACGATCGCCACGTTGATGGAGACGACCAGCAGTGTCAGGCCGATCCCATCTGCGACGGAGACGCCGACAATCCGATTCCGGAGTTGGCGCAGCTGCTGCAGCAACACATCAGGGATTCGCAGGTCTGGCGGCATGTCTACTTCCATCAACAGGCTTTGTGATGCATTCCCGACGGAACTCTGTTCCAATGGAACGTGCGGGCTTGCACCTCATGAAGTTTACCATCGCTCAAAACGGAAACGAAAGTGGCAAACGGGCTGAATTCCACTTCATGGACTCGAGTTGTCCTGTTTGCGTTGTGCCTGGGACTCGTCTCGTGGTTGCTGATGCAGGTGATTCACGAGCTGGGACACGTTCTGGCTGCGTGGATGGTCGGGGGAACGATCCTGCATGTTGACCTGCATCCGCTTCACATATCGGAAACGGCCATTCGACCAAAACCGTGGCCGGAGTTCGTGGTGTGGTCGGGGCCGGTGGTGGCGAGCATTGTACCCCTGTTGGTCTGGGGTGCTGGCCGTCAACTCAGAAGCGAATGGGAACCCTGTCTACGTTTCTTCGCGGGGTTCTGCCTCATTGCGAACGGGGCTTATCTCGGCTCCGCGATCGTAGCGCCGGTCGGGGACGCCTTCGATCTGGTGCAGCTGGGAACACCGCGCTGGCAGCTGGGGGTGTTCGGCCTCGTCACCGTCCCCGTCGGGATCCGGTTTTGGGATGGCCTGTCAAAGAAAATGGGGATCGGTCCTCAAGCAGAGCCGATCCCCTGGAAGCAAGTGATCATCCTGGCGATGTTACTCGTCCTGATCATCGCACTGGAGCTGGGAGGTCATCAGGTCTTCGCCAAAGGTTCGCCGCACAGACAGGTCTGAATGCACAGGCTTACCGTGACTGCTGATCCGATTCCAGTTTTCTGCGCCGCAACCGCAGGCGGGTGAAGAGTTGTTCGAAGCGACGCGGCGGCGCTGATTCCGCTGGCGTGCTCTCTTCCGCACGCTCCTCAGGCTGCTCACTAACAGGCAGATCAATCTGCGGCAGCTGGTGATGGGGACCTGGCAGGGTCGCGCCCGCGGTCTGCTGAGGAAGGATCTGTTCGCGGACTTCCCTGCGGATCTGCTGGACGAGTTCCAGAACATCCTCTTCAGGAATGCTGACAGGAGTGCTGGGGGTGTCCACAGCAGAAGATGCGCGATCGAACGACTCTTGTGGAACATCCAGAGAGCTGAGGTCAATTTCGCTCCGGCGTTCTTCAGGGAGTTCGTAGATCCGGTCGAGCAGCGTATAGCGGTCGATCACCGGAGTTTCGATCATCTCCGGCCCGCAGAGTGACGGTGCGTACGCAGGCGGGTTGATCACAGGCTGCGGAAATTCGAGGATCTCGATGGGAGACTGAATCGCTTGCGGCTCCTCGACGGTGGATGTCGTCGCAGCGTGCGTCTGAGTCTCTTCCGTGTCGAGCCCTGCTCCAAATTCGAAGACGGCGTAGTCCGCGGGGGGAGATTCGGAAACGGGCTGCGACAATTCAAGCGGCAGCGTCGGCGTTTCGTGTTCGCCAGCACCGACTTCCAGTGCATCGTGCGCCGAGGCGATGGAGCCGTCGTCGAGTCGCAGGAATTCCGGAATCGGAAACTCATCGGTTTCCTGCTCTGTGGGAGAGATTCTGCGGGGACGCGGGAGGATCATCGACTCGTCCTGATTGAGTTCGATTTCTTCCAGCGGGTCGACCCAGGAGTCATTCACCGGTTCTGCGGCGAGTTCGCCGGGGACATCGTTCCAACGCAAGGGGAGTTCCTTCAGGCTGTCGAGAGCGCTTCGAACGTGCTGCCGGTCGATTGGTTGTACGGCATCAGCAAACGCCAGCAGGCAGGCGTGATCGACGAGCTGGGTCAGGCAGCGCAGGTTGCCGTCGCTGGCCCGGCAGATTAACTCCAGTGCATCCTCATCGATCACGGAGAAGACGTCCGGTTGCCCGCATGTTTTGAATCGTTCGCTGATGAACCGTGCGGAGTCATTCAACGACAAGGGATTCAGACAGATCTGCAGCCCGATCCGCTGATTGAACGAGGTCAATGCAGGGTCGGCGAGCGTCTCTTCCAGTTCGAATGATCCGCACAGAACAACCTGAATCAGGTTCTCGCCATCGGGAGCGTATTCCGTCAGCGTGCGGACCTCCTCGAGGAGCCGATGGGACAACAGATGGGCTTCATCGACGATCAGGAGAAACCCGCGGTGATCCGCTTTCGCATCGCGGGCGGCCTGATAGATCTTCAGCCGGGCTTCCTGATCGGTGAGACCGACATAGCCCATGTTGAGTTCGAACAGGATTCCCTGCAGCAACCCCAGACGTGACTCCATCCCGGCCGCACTCAGATAGATGCTGCGGACGTTCTGCTGGAGCAGCTTCGCCAGTCGCCGACAGAGCATCGTCTTTCCGAGCCCTGGGGCAGAGGTAATGACAGCGATTCCCCGGGCCTGAGTAACGCAATGGACCAGCGAATCGAGTGCATCCTGAAACGGAGCAATCCCGACGAAGTCTTCTCCGCTGGGGGTCGTGGAGAAGGGACGTTGCTCAAAGCCAAAGAATTCTTCGTACACCGCCGGGCCTCTCGATCAGGACCATGTCCAAGGGATCACGGTTTCTCAACTTCAACTCGGATCGCACTCCACAGGTGCAGATTCCACACCGGGAGCCTGTACTGAGATCGAATCGTTGCCGCCTTTGCATCCAGTAAAATGCGGGTTGTCGTTATAACCCGCACAGATTGACGTGCGCAGCGGCCTCAAAGTGCCCTGACTTCGGCAGGTTCCGCCGCAAGGGCGTTTCACTTATTGCATCTTTCGAATTGGTGTTCAGTGTTCCGCAGGCGATAATATGGACTTTCATGCGGCGAAAACCCTGAATCGCCTGCAGACGGTAGAGCAAACTGCTCTATTGCGAAGTTGATGCGTTGCGGCGGGCGGAATTAAAGAGCGGCCATGCACATGCAGCGATCAGCACGAGTGCCGGAGTGATCGGGGCGCGCATCCGGGCGTCACTCCAGTAGACCAGATGGGCACCGGTCATCGAAACCACCAGCAGGATGGGGACCTGCCAACCCTGGTGCTGTTCGAACTGCCGCAGCAGATTTCTGAAGATGCGGATCAGCCCCAGGATCAAAGCAAGCCAGAACGCGGCGTAAAACAGCCGCACTCCCCACAGGAGGATCGGCGGGATCTGTTGTGCCTCCGGCCCGTGAGGTCCAATGTTCCAGAACCAGCAGAACTTGAGCAGACAGGCTCGCAGAAATGTAACGGGTTCCGATCGAATACATTCCCAGGCTTTTCTGGAGAACCAGCGATCCAGTTCCACCTCCCCCAAACCTGCTTCGGCCGCCGCCTGTTCGAGTGTCGCATCGATCCACGCGGACTGCCCTGCCCCTCGCGACCCGTCCCAGATCGTCCCCCATGGCTGGTCGACCACTTCGCGATAAAATGCCGTGTTATTTCCCAGCAGCAACGTGTATCCGCCGTGGGTCGTCATCAGGATGGGAGAGTGAAGAACAATCGCATTTCGAACGACCCAGGGGGCCACCGGCAAGGCGACTCCCAAAAGGATGAGTGCTGCCGTTCGCACTGTTTTCATTGCTGACGCCTCACCGCCCGATGGAGTCGCCTGCCGCCATTGGAGGAACAGCCATACGGGGGCGTAGAGGAATCCGAAAATCCAGAATGTCGGTCGCGACAGCACACAGATTCCGAAGACGAGTCCCGTCAGCAGCGATCGGAATCCCCCTGCTCGTCGATCCGTCAGCGTGACCAGCAGGAGGGAAATCACACACGCGCAGAGCGTTTCCGTCATTGGAAACGCCAGATACCTCAAAGCGAGCGGATCAACTGTGTAGATCGCGTTCGCCAGGAGTCGCTGATTGAAGCTCAGCCCCAGGTTGATTCCAGCCTGCCAGAGTGCGAAGAACGTGACGATCGCCAGTCCCAGATGAAGCGCTGCTCGCCCGAACTGTTGGTCAGGCTGACAGATGGGGACCAGCAGCAGCGGATAGAGCGGCGGCCGGTGTGCGGAAGGGGGATACGATGTGCTGTCGGACGGTGAAAGTGCTGCTCCCCGGGAGAATCCATGTCCTTCCGCCACATTTCGGGCGATGGACATGTAGGCATCGGGATCCTCCTGCAGATCGGCACGGTGCTGCCAGATCACCGCGATACGAACGAGAACGAAGATCGCCAGCAGGCCAGCGAACAGGACGCGTTCAGACAGAGCTCGGTTCAGCGGATGTTGCACTCGGGGATTTTAAAGAGTCCGTATCCAGTCCGCACGCGCCGGCCAGATTCGGCCGCGCGACCCGTGGAAACTTCAGGGTGAACTTCGTCCCTCGGCCGACGGCACTCTCCACGCGGATTCGCCCTTGATGAGCGTCCATGATGTTCTTGCAGAGTGCCAGTCCCAGTCCGGTTCCCCCCTGCCCGTTCTGATCCGTGGTTTTCGTGGTGAAAAACCGGGTGAAAATGTGCGGAAGCTTGTCGGCTGGAATTCCGGAACCGGTGTCCTGAATGGAGATTTCCGCCCACGCTTCGTCTTCGCTCTCAGACACAGTGACGGTCAGGGTCCCTCCCGGCTGCATCGCCTGCCGGGCGTTCACCAGCAGGTTCATGAGGACCTGCTGAATCTCTCCCGGATTGACTTCAGCGTAAGGATCGCCCGTGATATGGGTTTCGAGCCGGATCCGATGCACTTGCAGGTCTTTATCGACAAGCACGAGCATGTCCTGCACCAGCTTGGCCAGGCTGTTGGGCTCGCGCCGATTGTCTTTGGCACGGGCGTAGGAAAGCAGTCCCGTGGTGATTTTGGCGGCCCGCTGGCCGGCGGTGAGAATTTTATCGAACGCTTTATCCCGATTGGCTTTGTCCTGATGACGCAACCCGAGCTTGGCGTAGTTGATAATCGTGGTGAGGATGTTGTTGAATTCGTGCGTGATGGACGAAGCCAGTTCCCCCACTGAACCCATTTTCTGGGCCATGAGTAACTGCTGTTCCAGTTCCGACAGCCGGGTCCGCAGGGCCTGCAGCTCCGTGGCAGCGGTCGCATCTTGTTTCTTGCTCGAAACCACGAGAAGTCACTTCACCAACAGGAATTGATCAGTCCGTCGACCACTGAGAACCGGGAACGTTCCCCCGCAGAAGCGTTCCGGTCAGCGACATCCTTCAGTTGCTTTCATCGATCCAGACTCTTGGCATCGGCAGGATGGATAGACGGACTTCAAGCCATTGAACCGAGAATCCTCCGCCGATCTGGTTCTGCAGGGTTCTCAACGGGGAGGATCCGTCAAACTCGTAAACGGATTAGTCGACGAACTCTGCCCGTTCCTGAATCTCTTCCCGCTTTACCCCATTTTCCGCCAGATACTTCAGCAGGTCTGCCCGAGCCCCTTCCTGAGCGCTTTTCCCTTTCAGAATGCGGACGCGGATTCCTTCCGGAGTTCCGGTCAACTGCTTCGCGCGATCTGCAATTTCGTTCAATGTCAGGACTTTCCCGGACTGCGGAGCTTCACCGTCGACGAGGCGATACTCATTTCCGTAGATCACGATTGTCATCATGTCGGTCGGAACAACCTCTGGTTCCTGCGGCTGAGTCTTTGCGGTGCCGGCCGCTGCCCCGACGAGATCCCCGCTGACATGCACCCGGTCCAGCGCAGCTTCATCTGATGATCCGGTCTGCGACGACGTCCCGAATCCCGTTCCGGATCCGCCCAGCCCTGGACCTTTCCAGAAGCTTCCCAGCCAGATTCCCAGCGCCAGAGCACCGATCACCGCCCCGCCCACCAGATTTCGTACTTTCATCACATCGCTCAACTGTTGAAGAGGGGGTCCGAATCGACTTGAGCCTGCTTCACCCGCAGCAGGCAGCGCAAACAGTTCTAAAATAGCATCGGCAGGACGCGAGTGGAGAATTTTCTGGACCGATTCGCGATTCACTCGAGACGGAAACCGAGGTCGGCATATTCAAACCGGACCTGCCCCGCGTGATCGGACTGCATCCGGGAGACGAGAATCGGAAGTGCCTTGCGGATCGATTCCATCACCGAGATCCGTGATGCACGATCGTACGTCAGCAGAATGACCACCAGGCTTTTCGGTTGCGGCAGCGAGCGGTACCAGGCATAGACCTCCGACACGAACCGCTCGACATCGACGTCCTCGTTCGGGAGTGTCGGAATGCGGATCCGCGTTGTCCGGCTGCCGGCGGTCAATGTGGCAATCCCCTGAGCATCGATATGCAGGTCCCACACGTCGCAGCGTTTGCGAATTTCATCATACGACAGCAGATGTTCGAGCATCCGCCCCCCCCGCTGCATGGAGAGTTCGCGGATCTGCTCTTTGACCCGATTCATCTCCTGCGGAGATTTCTCTAACGAGGGGACCCGGGCCGATTCCAGCAGGCTGTTCAGTTCCGAGGTCGGAATCTGAAACATCTCCGTCATCAACCCTGCGACCACGCGTTGTTGATCGAGCACACGGTCGAGGTCGTTTTGAGTCAAAGCCAGTTTCTGCTGTTCGGTAGCCACATTGCTTTCGGCAGCGAGGCGGCGGACCCGCTCGGCATCGATCTGGCTGCGGAGAAGTTCTTCCTCAGCCAGCAGTGCCTTCAGACGTGCCCGGGTTTCCTCGAGATCAACCACGGCAGTCCGGGTTTCCTTGGTCTCCAGGGCCTGCTTCTCGCGGATCTCCAGATATTGGGCGAAGACGATAATCAGCAGCATGTCCAGCAGCGGAGTCAGCTGCAGGGACATCCTTCGCGGATTCAGCATCAGCTTTTCTCCGCTGCGGATTCGGACATCGCTAGTTCACGCTTCACCCGGGCAATGGTCTGTCGGATGTGAACACGGTTTTCAGCCAGTCGGGTGAATGCAGGTTCGACGCAACTGTTGATGAACATCAGGATCATGGCGGAAACGAGTCCCGCTGCCGTCGACCAGATGGCTTTCCCCAGCTCTCCCAGCAGGCCGCCGACAACGGACACGGAAGCATCCGCCGATTCCGGCATCTGCAGTGCCGCCCCAATGGCCAGGATTGTCCCGAGTACCCCCGCCAGCGGATACGCTTCAATCATGGTGCGGGCCATGTTGTACACGGTCTCGAAGGTCATCGAGTCGAGGTAGCGTCGTTTCTCATCGAGGATCCGCATCCGTTCGAGCAGCGAAGTCCGTTCTGTCTTTCGGCTGGGATCATCCAGAACATCATTCACATCCGCGAGGAACGCCTCAATTTGATCCGACAGGTGAGCGTGCGAATCGAGCAGGCTCTGGTTTCGCAATCCTTTGGTGAAGTCAAACAGCGAGGAAGCGATTTTTCGCAAATCGCGGCGGAACCAGACCCACAACAGGAAAAACACGAACAAGTGGACGCAAAACGCTCCACAGATCACATAAGTGGACGCAGCGGACAGCTGTTGGAGCAATGGACCGTACACGCGATTTTCCGGAAACGATGTGGGGAAGCGGGCCTGCGTTCCAAACATCCCACCGAAAACAGGTGCGGTCAATACGGATTCATTTTCCCGCGACGAATTCGGCGACGCGTGAACCGAAAAAAAGCCTTATCCGGCATGGTGAAGCTGATCGAGCTTTTCCGCAATCTCAGCGACTTCCTGATCGGAGTAAGATTTGGCTCCCGACAGGTTCCCCCAGACCGGTTTTGGCCAGCAGTCATCTCCCGGGGCCCGTCCGATGACGTGCAGATGCATCTGGGGGACTACATTTCCCAGCTGGGCAAAGTTGATCTTTTGTAGGTTCCAGTGTTCCTGGATCAGTTTCGAAACGACTGCTGCTTCTGCCATGACGGCTTCACGCTGCTGAGAGGGCAATTCGAGCAAGTCGGCGAGTTCCGTCTTAGGCACGAGGATGAACCAGGGGACAATGGCATTTCGGTGAAGCAGCACATGACACTCTGCCCATTCCCGCAGGACGTGACAATCAGCAACAAGTTGAGCGTGAAGCATGGTGAAGAATCGATCAGGTCATGAGTCTCGAGCGGGTCAGTCATGACTTTACCAAGTGCGGGAGGAGACGGAAGAGAACCGCGAATCTCGCGAATAAAGCGAATGAATTGAGCAATCGGGGCCGCTGACCGGTCAACTCATCTTCATTCGCTGCATTCGTTCGATTCGCGGTTAAAACTCTTCCTCGCAGGCGTGCGTTGGCGTCACACTCTTTGATCCGGTGTGTCACAGCGGCACGCATTTCCCCGCGTCGTCACTGACGGAATCCGCAGTTCATTCGCGATTTCAAAATCCCAGTGATTCCGGTCCCGGGCACCCGGTTTGCATTTGGACGCCAGAGAATCAGGACGCAGATTCTCTGGAGAACGAAATGACTCGGAAGCACCTTGGAAAAATTGCAGCTGTCGTGGCGGGATGTGTGGTCTGCCTGACAACCGCCGTTGAGATTTTCGCGGAACCGAAACCGGAAGCGGCGAAGAATTCCCCTGCTCAGGACAATGCGGATGAGGCCAAAGCGAAATCGTTGCAGGAATTCATGCGTCTGAAGCTCTCCGCTTCAGAGAAGATTCTCGAAGGGCTCTCGCTGGAAGATATGGACCTCGTCCAAAGCGGGGCCGACTCGCTGAACAAGATGAGCACCGCTGAGAAATGGCGGGTCTCCAATGACGCCATGTATCGCCAGTTCAGTGAGGAATTCCAACGGAACACCAGTGAACTGGCGAAGGCTGCAGGCAACGATAACCTCGATCAGGCCGCACTGAAATGGTTCGCGACCACGATGAGCTGCATCGAGTGTCACCGGTACGTCCGCAACAATCTGGTCGTCAAATGAGCAACGGGCGGGGACAGGCCCGGCCCGTCTAGATTTAGCAGGAGATTGAAGGATGAAGGCAGCTGTCTTCGTGGAGCCCGGCCGAATCGTTCTGGAAGACAAACCGATTCCCCACGTGGGACCTCTGGATGCTCTGCTGAAGGTGACAACGACGACCATCTGCGGGACTGACACGCATATTCTCAAGGGAGAGTACCCCGTTGCCAAAGGTCTGACGGTCGGTCATGAACCTGTCGGGGTGATCGAGGAACTCGGGAGCGCTGTTGCCGGGTATCACGTCGGACAACGGGTGATTTCCGGTGCGATCACCCCTTGCGGGCACTGTCACTCCTGTCTGGATGGACTGGGGGCACAGTGCGGCGGCAAGGCGATGGGGGGGTGGCGGCTCGGCAATACGATCGACGGATGTCAGGCGGAATACGTCCTCATTCCCGATGCGATGACGAACCTCGCGCCGATCCCTGATGGCCTCACCGACGAACAGGTTCTGATGTGCCCGGACATCATGAGTACCGGCTTCAGTGGCGCGGAGAGCGCGAAGATCCGCATCGGTGATTCGGTCGCTGTTTTCGCACAGGGCCCGATCGGTCTGTGTGCTGCACTCGGGGCCCGGCTGATGGGAGCGACTCAGATCTTCACGGTGGATGGTCTCCGGCAGAGACTGACGATTTCACAGCAACTGGCTGCGGATGTTGTGATTGATTTTCACTCGCAGGACCCGGTCAGCGCGATTCGAGAGGCGACAGGCGGACGCGGAGTGGACGTGGCCATCGAAGCCCTGGGAACCCAGCCGACCTTCGAAAGCTGCCTGCGTGTCCTCCGACCGGGTGGGACACTCTCTTCGCTGGGAGTTTATTCCGGCAAGCTGACACTGCCGCTGGATGCCTTTGCTGCGGGCCTGGGCGATTATCGAATCGTTTCCACGCTCTGTCCCGGCGGAAAGGAACGGATGAGGAGGCTGATGAATGTTCTCGCTTCCGGTCGAGCTGACCTGCAACCGCTCGTGACGCACCGCTTCACCCTGGATCAGATCGAAGAGGCCTACGATCTGTTTTCGCATCAGCGGGACGGTGTGCTCAAGGTGGCGATCACGCCGCATGGATAGCGTGCGGATCTCCCCCCCTGCCCCGCATCAGAACATCATCAGGATGATGAAGCGGCCTGCAGCCGGACGGTGAAGGTTGTCCCGCGTCCCAGCTCGCTGAAGACCCGAAGTCGCCCGCCGTTCTTCTCCAGAATCGCCTTCGCCATCGGCAGGCCCAGACCGATCCCGCGTGACTTGGTCGAATAAAACGGTTCCATGATGCGGATCAGGTGCACGGGATCAATCCCCGGGCCGTTGTCCTCGACGAACACTTCCAGATGCGGCTCAGCGTTCTCTGTCCGCAGATTCACGGTCCCCCCCTCGGGCATCGCTTCAATGGCATTTCGAATCAGATTGGTCAGGACAATCCGAATCTGACCCGCGTCTGCGAGAGCACACGGGAGGTTTTCGGGACCTGTCACATCCATGTGGATGTTGCTGGACCGTTCCGTCGATTCTGCCAGTCCTTTCAATAACAACGGCAGATCGAAGGGCTGTCGATTGGGGAGCGGGAGCCGGGCAAAGTTGGTCAGCGAGGTAATGACGTCATTGGCGATGCCGACCTGCCGTTCGATCCTCTCCAGATGTTGAGCGATCTTTTCCGGGGTCGCGTTTCGGCTGTTGAGCAGATAGAAGACCGACGTGTTCACCACGTTGAGAGGGTTTCGCAACTCGTGCGCGATTCCCCCCGCGACCTGACCGATGAGAGCCAGACGCTCGGTCGCCTGCTCGCGGAAGGTGTATTCCGTCTGATAGGCGTCTTCGATCAGCGCGAGATCCAGATCAATGAGCGTGTTTAACGTCGTGCGGGCCTGCAGAAGTTCTGCTGGAGACGCTTTCCATTCCCGTTCCAGGACCTGCAGCAACCCCTTCCTCAGCCGGGAGAGAGCGACGTTTGTATAAACCTGATCGAGTCCGATTTCGACGTGGCGATAGCCAATCTTCCATCTCCGGAAGACATAATCGGCGTCATAGCGGCCGGAGAGGAGTTCGCGGAGCCAGACGACCAGGGTTCCCTTCAGTCGTTCGATCTGCGGAGTTCCCCCCGTAATGACCTCCCGAGCCGGCGGGTGACGCTCGATCTCCTCATAGAAATCTTCAACGAGCGAAACGAAACTTGGTTCGGCGATCGGAAGCAACGCATGCGCGACAGCGGAATCCGCTTCGGTCCAGCCGACATAACGCTGCAGTTCCTGATAGCGAAGATAGACCTGTTGTTTGTCCATGGAGTGAAAGTCGGAATTGTCGTTCAGATGGGAAGGAACTTTTCAGCGGGACTTCGTGATCATTCTGTAATCTTGCAATTCCGGGACCGCGACCCGGGGAATATCTTGGAAGCGGAGTCAAATCGCCGATTCGCATCGGGCTGAGGTCAGGGACCATACCATTTCGGGTTCTCCGGATGTGCGTTGTCGCGCATCTGGGGCCGCACTGGCGCGCTGTCTTCATTTCCGCTGAAACTGCTTTCGGCAGCGGAAGTCCGGGGACCGCAATGAAAGTGAAGCGGCAGACACACTTTGAATGCTGAAGCATGCCAGATGCTGACCATCGCCAATTTCTGGCACAAAGATCGCTTTTCTCCGAGGAATCGGCGGCAATTTTGCCCGACAGGAGTGGCCACAGAAAATCGATAAGGAGTCCAGAAAATGACGACAACATTGCCATCGCGTGTTTCTCGGGGAATCCAGTCCTGGCTGCGGAAAAACCCCATCGACAATCTTCGGGAAGAGCTCGATTCCCTGTTCAATCAGGCCGCCAATGATTTTGATGGAGGCCTCCTCGAAGGGATGAAAGTCCCGTCGATGGATCTTTCTGAAACCGAAAAGACTTTCGAGGTGCAACTCGATGTTCCCGGCTTTAAGCCGGAGGAAGTTCATGTGGAGCTGCAGGGGGACACTTTGCTGATCCGCGGAGATCACAAAGAGGAGAAAGAGGAGAAAGGAAAGACGTTTCATCGCATCGAACGTCGTTCCGGAAGCATTCGGCGATCCATTCCGCTTCCGGCTGCTGTCGATCAGGAGAAGGTGATTGCCAATTGTCACGATGGAGTCTTGACGGTCACTCTCCCGAAGGTCGAAGCGTGTCAGGCCAAGAAGATCCCTGTGAACGCCTGACTCGTTGAAAATCGCAACGAGTGCTAAACGTGTCCCTCATCCGTCGCAATCTGAAATCGTTCGATCAACCGATACAGCTTGCGACGGTGAATCCCCAGAGCACGGGCCGCCCGCGCCTTGTTCCCCTTCTCCTTCTTGAGAACTGCGAGGATATGGGCGCGTTCAACGGAACTCAGGTCTGTCTCCAGATCGCCCGCCGCGGAGGAGGCATGCCTGGGTTCCCCACTGGCCTGGACCACTTCGCGTGGCAGATCCTCCAGTGTGATGACTCCGTCATCAGCGAGGATCATCGCCCGGTCCAGCGCATTGATCAGCTGACGCACATTCCCCGGCCAGCTGTAGTTGAGCAGAGCCTCACGGGCTTCGTCTTCCAGTTCCCACTTGCCGTCCAGACAGGAGTCGATAAGTAGCTGCTTGTCGTTGCCTCGATCGCGGAGGGGCGGAAGATCAATGCTGATGACGTTCACGCGATAATACAGGTCTTCGCGGAATCGCCCTTCTCGAACTTCCTTCTGCAGGTCCCGATTGGTCGCTGCGATGACACGAACATCCACCCGCCGTTCCTGATGAGAGCCGACACGGCGAAGTGAGCCGTCTTCGAGGACCCGCAGTAATTTCGGCTGCAGCGCGAGGGGCAGTTCTCCGAATTCGTCGATGAAGAGAGTTCCCCCGTCGGCGATTTCAAACAGGCCGGACTTCCGATGATTCGCACCGGTGAAGGCCCCCTTTTCATGACCGAACAGTTCGCTCTCGACGAGCGATTCGGGAAGAGCCGCGCAGTTGATCGTCACGAACGGGGCCGCTGAACGAGTGCTCTTTTCCTGAATGGAACGGGCGACCAGTTCCTTACCCGTCCCGCTTTCGCCATGGATGAGGACAGTCTTTTCGGTCGGAGCCACCCGGTTGATGAGGTGAAAGACCTCCAGCATCGGAGGGGACTGACCGATGATCTGTGTCTGGCTCCGCTGACGTTGAGCCAGTTCCTTCAGCTGCCGGTTTTCCTTCAGAAGCTGCCCACGTTCGGCAGCCATCCGGGCCCGGCGTTCCAGTTCGGTCAGGGCGAATGGTTTTGTGAGATAGTCGCTCGCCCCCAGCTTCATGGCAGCCACGGCATTCTCGACGGTCGCCTGTCCGGTCAGGATCAGGATCTCCGTCTCGATCTCACGCTCGTTGAGACGCTGCAGCAGTTCCAGTCCGGTAATCCCCGGCATGTTCATGTCGACGATGGCGACATCGAATCGCTTGCGTTCGAAATGCAGCAGTGCTTCCTGGCCATTGGCAGCCTGTTCAACACGATGTCCGGTTTTGGCCATCCACCTGGCAGCGGTGGTCCGGAATGCCTCATCGTCTTCGACCAGCAGCAAGTCCAGCGGTTGATCCGGCATGCGGTTGATTCCATTGGGATGATCATTCATGAACCGTCACAAATTATAAGAATTCCGCAGGAGATGCCATGACCTCGCACTGCGCGTCCAGATGCAATGCCTATTCCGTGACATGAAAGTTCTGGTTCGTGACATCCATGCCCGTTCACGCTGTGACAAAACGGAACCGTCTGTGCGAATCCGCACGGAATTTCGACAGCACGTGCCGAAGACTTTCTTCTGCGAACGGGCAGCGATTCGTCTGCGCGGGGGCTTGTTGACGGGAAATGTGACCGGCAAGTTCATCTCGGTATTTAATTTGCGATCCGGCACCTCTCGCGGAGGCTGTCCTTCAACGCAGAGAACTTTCTTGTGGAGCTCATGATGACCCGGCAAACATCTCAATGTGGATTGGTATTGTTACTTGGAATGTTGATGGCCCTCCCCCTGTATGGAGACCCGAAACCAACCGCTCCAGCCAAGGCTGAGCAGCCCGATCAGAACCAGACAGAATCGAACAAGTGGATGCAGCTGAAACTGCATTCTTCGCAGGAGATTCTGGCCGGGCTCACCAATGGAGATTTCAAGAAGATTGAAGACCAGAGCCGACGCCTGCTTGTCTTCAACATTCTGGAGAACTGGCGACGGGAGAATCCATTGGCGAGAGATTCTGAATATCAGGGGCAGCTGAATTCATTCGAGTTCGCCGTTAAAGAATTGGTCCGCCATTCCGAAGCCAAGGAGATTGATGGTGCTCTGGACGCGTATGTCCGCTTGACGCGATCCTGTGTGGAATGCCACAAAGTGATTCGGGATGCTCCCAAGTTGCCGAAATGACGCCAGTCCCCGTTCCGGGCCATCACTGCCCGGGGGTGAGAGTCGATGCCGACGACCAGTGCCGGTCTCTTGATGTACCACCGTCCTCGCGGGAGGGGGATCGAGGTGCTGCTGGCTCACCCGGGCGGTCCGTACTTTCGCAGAAAAGACCTGGGTTCTTGGACCATCCCGAAAGGCTTGATTGAGCCGGGCGAAGATCCGCTGGCAGCTGCCTGTCGCGAGTTCCGGGAAGAAACCTCGCTGACCCCGCAAGGACCCTGGATCGATCTGGGAACTGTCCTGCAGAAAGGGGGAAAGAAGGTCTATGCCTGGGCCTGCGAAGGGGACTGCCTCCCTTCGCAGATCGTGAGCGGGACATTTCAGATCGAATGGCCTCCCCGCTCCGGCCAGATGTCGACCTTTCCTGAAGTCGACCGCGCTGAATTCTTTGATCTTGAGACGGCCCGATTGAAGTGTCTGGCGGCACAAGTCGCATTCATCGACAGGCTGGAAAGCATTCTGTCAGGAGGCGAGACGTGAAAGCGATGGTCCTTCGCAGGCTCGTTTCACTGGATGAAGACCCTGCTCCACTGGAAATGACAGATCTTCCGCAGCCGATCCCTGCCACACGAGAAATCCTGATCCGGGTGTCGGTCTGTGGCGTCTGCCATACCGAGCTGGATGAAATTGAAGGCCGCACCCCTCCCCCTCAGCTGCCGATGGTGCTCGGTCATCAGGTGGTCGGACGCGTCGCGCAGCTCGGGCCGGACGCCAATCGCTTCCGTCTGGGCGATCGCGTTGGAGTCGGATGGATTCATTCATCCACCGGGGCTCCGGACGAGAATCTGAGTCCCGCATTTCGTGCGACTGGACGGGATGCTCCCGGAGGGTATGCGGAATTCATGACAGTTCCCGAAGCGTATGCCTGCCCCATTCCTGAAATCTATTCGGATGAGGAAGTGGCTCCGCTGTTATGTGCCGGAGCGGTCGGCTACCGTGCGTTGAAGTTGACGCAGCTGACCGACGGCCAGTCGCTGGGGCTGACCGGCTTTGGGGGCTCAGCTCACCTTGTCATTCAACTGGTCCGATATCTCTATCCGCAGACCAGAATCTTCGTATTCGCCCGCGATCCCCAGAGTCGAAAGTTCGCGACGGAACTGGGAGCCAGCTGGGCGGGCGACACCTCGGAGCGGGCTCCCGAGGGGCTGGATGCGATCATTGATACCACCCCGGCCTGGGGGCCGGTGATTGAAGCCTTATCGAACCTGAAACCGGGCGGGCGACTTGTGATCAATGCCATTCGCAAGGAAGACCGGGACAAACACCTGCTGATGAATTTGAGCTATCACGAGCACCTGTGGCTCGAGCGGGAAATCAAGACCGTGGCGAATGTCACCTATGCGGATCTGTCGGAGTTCCTGAAGATTGCTGCAGGCATTCCGATCAGACCCGAAGTGCAGGTCTACCCGCTCAGCCAGGCGAACCAGGCGCTGGACGACCTCAAGCATCGTCCCGTTCAAGGAGCAAAGGTCCTCCGCGTTGCTTCTGAGTGAATTACTGATTTTCTGCTGACTGATCCGCGGCAGACAACCGCTGAATCCAGACTGAGCAGTGAGCATGACGCAGCACGCGTGTGGAGACGCTCCCCAGCAGCAGCCTCTCCCAGGCGTTTTTGCCTGTGCTTCCCATCACAATCAAGTCTATCTCCAGCTCTTCGCTGGTGGCAAGAATTTTGTCGGCCGTATGCTCTGCCTTCACCAGCTGTGACTTCACCGCAGCCTTCGTCGCTGTCAGTTTGATTTCTGATGCTGCCAGATGCTCTTTCAAGTCGGCCGCCTGAGCTTTCCAGAACGGATTGGCCTCCACGATTCCTTGCAGGCTCTTATTGGGAATGAACTCCAGAATCCCCAGCAACGACACGCTTCTCTCCGGACCGAGCGGGAGTGAAGCGAAAGTGTCCACAGCGGCTGTGACCTCATCCGATGTGTCGTCCGCAATCAGGATGTTACTTGCGACGAGAGAGTCAGGTCCACGGGGATCCCGGACGACGAGCACCGAACAGGGGGCATAGAGAGCGACTTTCTCCGAGACGCTTCCCAGCAGGAAGCGGTTCATGCTGCTCAGTCCCCGACTTCCGATCACAATCAGATCGGACTGTGTCTCTTTGGCGAATCTCAGAATCTCTTTGGCAGGGTGCCCGTCGAGCATGTGTGTCGATACGTTCGGTGACACGTTGTCGAACTTCTTCGCGCCCTGAGCCAGCAGCTTCTCCCCTTCCGCACGAAAATCATCGACGAGCTTGTTCACGTCACGGCTGATCACATCTCCGAAGTCGTGCAGATCCTGGACGAAGCAGACATGGACAAGGCTGATTTCCGGGGGGGACTGGAATGGAAATCCTGCGACAAAGCGGATGGCTTCCTGCGAGTGCGTTGAACCGTCGACAGCGAGCAGAATCTTCATGAATGATCAACCTTTTCGGGAAGGCAACGAGGGTTGCTCACTGCCGGGGGGATCGTTTCCATTTGTCGCTGGATCGTGATGGCAAATCGAAGGCCAATCCTGATCATTCCGTGAATCTTGTGACGCTGTCATTTTTCGGCTCCAAAAAGAGGAACTCACTTCATTCAGCGGCGAATCTGTGACGAAACCGCACGGCTTTTGAGGTAAACTGTGCGGAATCGCACGTGAGTCATGGCCGGCGATTGCGGTCACGCAGAGAGGCCTGCGTGTGTGATGGAACTGGGTATGAAAAGTGCCAGCTTTTGTTCAGTGCTGTTGTTGAGTGCGGATGTGGATGACCTGTCGATTTTCACACTGGGAATGAGATGTCAGAAGGAGTTCAGCACAACATGCCTCAAACCGTACTTGCCGCCCTTCGACCCGCAACGGACCAGACGTGGCTGATTCCCGCCATCACCGCATTGGCTCACCGACATCAGCTGGAGATCTACGGAGTCTCCGTCCTTGATGCCGGCCAGCTGGCCCCGCCGGAACCGGTTCCTCTGGGGGGAGAACGATTCAAGGTCGAGTGTGACCGGATCGCTCTGGAGGGTGGCCGGGAACTCGCTGCCAAAATGGTTCAGCAACTCGCCGATGCTGCCGTGGAGCGAAACTTGAAATGCGCGGCCAGTCTTGTCAGCGGAACAATTGCAGATGTACTGACGATCGAGGCGCAGGCTGTCGACTTCCTGGCGTGCGGTGCGAAACGTCAACCGAGTGCTGCTGAACGAACGTTGTTGCAGACGATTCTCCAGTTTTCCCCCCGCCCCGTCCTTGTTCTCCCGGAAGAAGGGGTTGAATCTGAGGGAGTGTTGATTGCCTATGACGGGAGCCGACAGTCTGCCCGTGCTCTCTCCTCGTTCGTCGCATCAGGACTCTGGAAAGGCCGTACGATTCATCTGGTGACGATCGACAATGGAGACCTGAAACTCTCCAGTTCTGTGAAAGCGGCAGCGGCTTATCTGCATCACCATGGGATTTCGAGCGAGCTGCACGTGCGAATGCCCTCAAAAGATGCTGGTGCAGATCTCCTTCAGGAAATCGATCGCCTCGGGGTAGGGATGGTGGTGATGGGAGCCTTCAGCAAGAGCACGTTCCACGAGTTCTTCCTCGGCTCCGTCACACGAACGCTTCTGACAAAACTGCCGGTCCCCATCTTTCTGGATCACTGACAGCGGCCGATGTTCAGTTCATTCCGTTCGGGAATGAGTGATTACGGAGACGCGGCAGCAGCGTTCGCCAGGTCGACTTCTCTCTGCTCATGAGATCGCAACTCTTCGAGAATCTCGTCGAGTTCCTGACAGGCACTGCACCATGAGAAGTCGCTTCGATGAGACATCTGCAGGCTGTCGGTCAGCCGATTTAATCGCGAAAGGATTTCTGCGTGTTCGTGCAGCAGCTGGGCGTGCATCTGCGGATCGCTGCTGCCGGACCGGGCGAGAGATTCGAGACGCCCCGACTGCTCTTCATGCTCAAAATGTTCCCGCAGCCGCTCCTTGATCCGCGCCAGGTAGAGCTCGAGTTCGCAGAAATTGGGATAGCCCATCTGCTTCATTTCGGTCCACCATGCCTTCCATTCCCGGACAGCCTCTTCGATGCGTTCCTGTTCGGCAGACAGAAGCTCACGCAGTTGTTTGGGGTCAGTTGAGTTCATGTCTTTGCTCAGCTGGCAAGGAAGATGTTGGGGTTCGGAATGCATGGGAAAACTCCGCGCCATTCATGGCCGATGCTCGGTCAATCGCAGCTGCCAGTGGAAACGGGCATCCGGTCCCCCTCAGACAGCCGAGTCGCTTCAGAGAATCTGAGACGAGCCCGTCAACCGATCCGCATAGATGATGCCAAGTGTGGGCAGCGGCTGGATCGTATGGGGATTTCCGACAAAAGTGGCCAGTTTCGCGGCTGTTGGGCCCGCATGGCGGTCGCCTCCTGTCACAGCTGTGCGGAAGAGCACATTTGGGCCCACTGCTTCGCATTGCGAACAGCGAAAAAGCGGTTTGGTACGCAGATTGCTTTTCGTCCCGGACACATTGTGATGTCTGACACGGTCGGAATACATCCCGGGTGTCAGACGTTTTCGGTTCACCGATTTCATGAACGAGGAGACTGACCAAATGTCGACCGCTCCACGGATCGTGGATCCGTATCCCCAGGCTCGCGAGACTCTCAACAGTGCCTACGAAGCGTTGATCGCTGCAGCTCAAACCTTGAAGCAGGATGACCTCTCACCTGAGCAAAAACGGGAGCTTGCAGAGATCCTTGCTGGACCAGTCAAAGAGATCAGCGACTTGCTTTGCGAAACCAGCAGCTGTTGCTGACACAGGCAATGATCCGTGCGGAGATGCAGCCAGTCTCGAAGCTCAGCCGGCGCCCTGGACACATGTGGCGCAGTGCCCTTTGAGAAGGATTTCGGTGACCTGTCCGACTTCATTGGACCGCTTGCGAGAAGCGCTTGTCAGCTCCACATCCGACAGGCAGGTCACCTCGCCACAGTCCATGCAGACGAAATGCGGATGATCATCCTGGTGGCGTTTCGAACCTTTCAGTTCGAAACGCCACACATGATCTCCCAGTTCGGTGCGGCGAACCAGATTGGCCTCCGCTAGATCATTGAGATTCCGAAAGATCGTCGTCTTGTCGAATCCCGCAGGGACGAGTCGCTCGGTGAGGTCCGCGTGAGTGAGAGGAGAGGTCGCCAGCTGGAGTTCGAACAGAACAAGAATTCTGGCGGGCGTGCTTCTTAACCCTGCTGCGCGCAGGACTTCACGGGCTTGCTCCACCTCCTCCGGTGTAGGTCGACGGATCGCCATGAGAAACTCCCGGTGCATGAAAACCTGACTCTGCAGCGCGAAACAACCAGTTTAACGCAGACAGGATTTCCTCGTAAATGCAATTCCGATGCAGTTTCAACAAGTGTCCGAAAAGCGATTCCGCGTCGTCGCAGAGGATCAGCCTGCGCTGTCCTCACGACTTGCGATTCAGCCAGTCCGTGCCGGACATCTCCGCCAGTGCCAACATCAAAGCATGAGTCCCGTTGCGTCCCCAGCCTTTCGCCTTCACGGACTGATAAAGCTGTTCCGCCAATGCCAGGCCCGGCAGCGATAGCCCCATGCGGCGGCTTTCCGCGAGCGCGATTCCCATGTCCTTGATGAAGTGCTCGACAAAGAAGCCGGGGTCAAAATTGCCGTTGATCATTCGCGGACCCAGATTCGACAGCGACCAGCTCCCGGCAGCACCGGTGGAAACCGACTTCAATACAGTTTCCAGATCCAGTCCGGCTTTGTACCCGTAGAGAAACGCTTCGCAGACTCCGATCATCATCGTCGAAATGAGAATCTGATTGACCATCTTGGTGTGCTGGCCAGCTCCAGCCGGTCCCTGATGCACGATCGTTTTTCCCATCGCTTCCCAGCAGGGCTGCAGTGCATCAACGACCGCTTGATCCCCGCCGATCATGATGGACAAACGGGCTTCCTTCGCTCCGATATCTCCACCCGAGACGGGAGCGTCCACCGCGTAGACTCCCTTCTCTTTTGCTGTCTGAGCGATCTCAACAGCCAGAGTCGGTTCGCTGGTGGTCATGTCGACAAGAATCGTCCCGGGCCTGGATCCGGCGAGGGCTCCCTCTTTCCCCAGAAAGACTTCCCGCACATCTTTCGGAAAGCCGACGATCGCAAAGACGACATCCGAATTCTCCGCGACAGCCCGTGGTGTCTCTCCCCATTGTGCCCCCTGATCCAGCAGCTTCTGGGCTTTCTCTTTCGAACGGTTGTACACCGTGGCCGAAAACCCTTTTGCCATCAGATGGCTACACATACTGGAGCCCATGACTCCTGTACCAATCCAGCCAATTCGTGTCTGCCCGGGAACGATCTGCGGAATGGACATGGGTCGTGTTTCTGGTTGAGGGTAGAGGGTTGATTCTGGCGTCGCCAGAATCGATCGGCTGTTGGTGGCGAAGTTTTACTGGACGATCCTGGCTCTGGACTCTCGTCTCTGGACTCTAAACACTCCCCGCCGGGCGATACTGTTCCACAAGCTGCTTGAATTCTTCTCGCAATTCAGGCATCGCCCCCTGCCGGGATGCGACCATACCGCCGACGCGATTGGCGAATTCCGCAGACCGGGCCAGAGGCCATTTCTGTAACTGCGAAGCGATCAATCCCGCTGTGAATGCGTCACCTGCTCCGACGGTGTCAGCGACTTTCACGGCTTTCCCGGGGATATCATGGGCCTCGGTTTCCGTCACCACCAGACAGCCTTTGGCTCCCCGCGTGATGCACACAGTCTGCGGCCCGTAGTTCCGGATGACAGCTCGTGCGAACTCAAGCTGGTCCTGCGGCAGCTCCAACAGCGGCGCGAGCAGTTCAACCTCTTCATCATTCAACTTCACAATGGTCGCCAGCTTCAAAGAAGCGGTCACCCATTCAGGGGTGTAGAACTTCTGACGCAGATTCACGTCATACACGCGCAGACAATCCGGACGAGTCATCGAGACTGCTGCGTGAATGGTTTCCCGAGACTGCTGGGTGCGCTGCGCGAGCGTTCCGAAGCAGACTGCCGACGCGGATGCCATCGCCTGCTGCAGCGAGTCGGTCAGTTCCAGAAAATCCCAGGCTGCGTTTTCGTGGATTTCATACGCGGGGATGCCGGCTGTCAGTTGCACGGTGACCCGGCCTGTCGGGTGAGCGGGGTCCCGCTGAACGATAGACAGGTCCAAGCCTTTGCCCGTGAGGAGACTGCAGAGCTCCTCGCCGTCCCGGTCCTCCCCGACGCGCGTGGCAACCAGCCCATGACAACTCAGCTGGTTGGTTTGAAAAGCAACATTGGCAGGTGCTCCGCCGGGCAGCTTTCCATCCGGAAAATCGTCCCAGAGCAGTTCACCCAGTCCAATCACAATCGGCAGTGGCTTCGTCGACATAACTTCTGATTCATGAGGAAATTCAGCACAGTCCTGTTCCGTACCGCAACGTACCAGACTGCAACCCCCACGAAAACCGTCGACTCAAATTTCGTCCCCCGCACATCCCAGGAGATGCGGCAGCGACGGTTGTTGATGCGAGCGTGGCCCTCTCCCCGACGACTAAGTTCGGAAAGTCTCCGCAAAAGATGATTCTTCCCGGGAATACAGCTTCAAGGCGGTTCTGATCAGACCCTGATCGGGGTCATGCAGCCGGGATTTCAGCTGTGCCAGCGAGGCGTCAATGGCCGCCTGACGTGCCTCCCAGGCAGTCTGCCATTCCTCAAAGCGCGCCGCTTCGGCTGCGAGGGATCCCCGCTGGGCTGTGAATTCCTGTTCAATCCGTTGCAGTTCCTGTGCGACTCCGTTCTCCGTGGTGTTGGTCAGCATGGCTGTCGTCCGGTTGGAGAATGTCTTTATCCACATCGTCCACGACAGCAACGCTCCATGAGAATTCAGGAGGTCTGCGGAAGATTTTCTGTCCTGTGAAACTTTGTCGGTTGCGTAAGCTGTGCGACCGGAATAATTGGAAGGGACGAGGGACGAGGGACGAGGGACGATTGGAATCGCCATCGGCGACTTCCTAACTCCTAACTCCTACCCCCTAACTCCTGCCCCCTCCCCCCGCCCCCCTCACAGCGTGGCCAGGAGATCGTGGACCTTGGTTTCGATCAGGTTCCGCACTTCGCGGTATTGTGCCGGCGGCATTTCTTTGGGGTCGGGAATCTGCCATTCTTCGCGTCTGGCTGCGTTCACCAGCGGACACTCGTCCCCGCATCCCATCGTGACAGCCACATCGACACTCATTCCGTTGAAATCAGCCAGCGACTTGGACGAATGAGTCGTCAGGTCGTAACCGAGTTCGCCCATGAACTCGATCGCTCTGGGATTGATCCGTCCCGAAGGCCGTGAGCCCGCGCTGTGTGCCTCGACATTGGGACCCCCATGCAGCTTTGCGAAGGCCTCCGCCATCTGGCTGCGATTGGAGTTCTCGACACAGACGAAAAGAATACGTTTGTTTTTCTGCATGGATGAAAAGTCCGATTCAGACGCTGGAAGAGACAATGAACTGCTAACAGCAGCCCGTTGAAGAGCAGCAGTCAGAGGAAAGAACCGTCAGACCGCACCGGTCGGGAGCCAGACAATCGGTCTTCTTGGACGTCAGCCGCAGTTCAATTTCCTGTGCGGTCGTCCGGATTTCTGAAACGGGATACTGGGAGATGACGCCGGCATCGAATTCGATTTCGACCGGCAGGTCATCGCTTCTCAGCAGCGGCGATGCCATTTCCAGGATCGTTCCTAGTTTCGACGGAGAGAGGCGATGGTCCAGGTCATTGGCCACCCAGGTCTGCAGGACGCAGGCAGCTGTCGAGCGGACTGTTCCGCCGCAGTCTATGAAGTCTTTCTGAACGCGGCCCACCTCGGTCACGTGAAAGTGATGGGGAATCAGGTTTCCGTTGGGGAGCCGCACGTTGAGGGCGGCGGAGGGGTTCTCTGCCAGCACGGCCTTGAATTGTTGAAGGGTCATCATCTCTCCGGGATCACAGGAACGAATTCGGAATTCAGTCTTCAGCGCAGCAACGGGCGCTGCGCACGCTCAGCGGTTCACGGGCCACCGCTTCCTCCATCAGGCACAAGCCTTGTTCCAGCAAGGACTGCACACAGATGTCGATGACTTTGTATTTGGCGTTGGGCCCCTCTTTTCTCGAAACGAGAATTCCCAGGTCGGACAGGTGACGCAACTGGTTGGAGACGGTTTGAACTTTCATCCCGACAAGCTGTGCCAGGTCGGTCACGCACACCTCATCGAGTTTGATCAGGGCGTGAAGGAGTCTGAGCCGGGTGTCTGAAGCGAGGACTTTAAAAACAGCCGCCAGCCCTCCCGCCTGAATCGGGGAGAGCAGCGAGCGGTTCTTCAGTGGGAGTGGCGTGCGGCACTGTTTCAAGGTGAACTTCCCTCTGTTCGTGCACAATTACTGGATTACATGGAATAGTGTAATGATTCCGGGAAGCTGTCACAAGACCTTCTTCCAATGCCGGAATTCCCTAACTCAGCTCACTTCCCTTTTCGCCGAGACTTTCCCGGGGGGCGCTTTTTCGAGCGCGGTCGCGGGGTGCGCTCGGCGTTCAGCTGTGCACGGTTTGAAGTTCGGCGCGCCGGAGACTTGCCGGGACCTTCCAGCAATTTGAAATTCATTTCACGCCGGTCGACATCGACGCTCGCAATCTCGACACGGACCCGGTCGCCGAGTCGGAACATCTTTCCGCTTCTGGAGACCAGGGCCATCTTGGCCCGATCGAAATCGAAGTAATCCCCGCGCGAGAGACTGCTGATGTGGACCAGACCTTCCGCAGGAATCTCCACGCCCCGGCAGAAGAAGCCATAACGGTCGACGCCGGTGATGATGGCATCCATCTGCTCGCCGACACGGGTTTCCATGTAGCTGAGCAGTTTGATCTTGATCAGTTCGCGTTCCGCACGTTCTGCCCGGCGTTCGGTCGTGGAGCAATGCCGTCCCAATCGCAGGGTTTCTTCCATGCTCTGGCCCATCGCGTTTTTCTGATGAGTCAGCACAGCCATCAGCAGGCGGTGAATGGTCAGGTCCGGATACCGGCGGATCGGGCTGGTGAAGTGACAGTAATTCGCCTCAGCCAGTGCGTAGTGTCCTTCTTCGACGGGTGAGTAGATCGCCTGTTTCAGGCTGCGGAGGACCGCATAATGGATGGAGTGTTCTTCAGGCGTTCCTTTGACTCGTTCGAGCAGTCGCTGCAGGTCTCCCCTGCTCTGCACTTTCTTCATGGGGTAGCCGAGGTTCTCGACGAACTCCCCCAGTGCAGTCATCTTCTGCAGACTTGGATCCTGATGAACGCGGCGGAGGAAATGCAGGCCGCGATCATTGAGTTCGGTCGCGACAGCCACGTTGGCTGCCAGCATGAATTCCTCAATCATCTGATGGCTTGCGTCGTGCTCGGTTTCATGGGCACCGATCACCTTGCCGTCCGCATCCAGGTCCAACTTCACTTCCGGCATATCCAGCTCCAGAGCGGTGCGGGCGAAACGCCGCTGCCGGAGGATCATCGCCAGCGTGTGCATATCGCTGAGCAGCTGGCGAATCTCCGGCGTGGTCTCCGGAGTAGAATCGGTCTGTCGCATCTCGATGAGAGGCATCACCTGTTCGTAAGCAAATCGCTGCTTGACTCGAATGGCTGAGCGCGCGAACCGGCTGCTGACGCGGATCCCCTCGTTATTGAATTCCATGAAGGCCGAAACCGTGAACCGCACCCGCCCCTCCTGCAGCGAGGCCAGTCCGTTTGAAATGACCTCCGGCAACATCGGGATCACTTTGGTCGGAAGGTAAACGCTGGTCCCGCGGAGTTGGGCTTCGCGATCGATTTCCGTTCCGGGCTGGACGAAGTGGGAGACGTCGGCGATGTGAACACCCAGATGCCAGTGGCCGTTCTCCCAGCGTTCCAGAGAGATCGCATCGTCGAAGTCACGGGCGTCGACCGGGTCGATCGTGACGATGGTCATGTCGGTCAGATCTTCCCGCCCCGTCATGTCATCATCGCGGAAGTTTTCTGCTTCCAATCGGGCGGCCGCCAGCACCGCTTCTGGAAAGTCATCCGGAATCCCGAACTCGTGAATGACGAGTTGCGTATCAACCCCCGGGACGCCGCGCGGACCGAGGACCTTGGTGAGCACCCCTTCCCCGCTCTGCCCCAGCGAAGGAAACCGGAGCATCTCGACGACAACCTTGTCACCGTCCCGGGCACCCTTCGCGCCGGGGTCGCCGACCCAGATCGGTTCGCTGTAGTTTTTGCCGTCGATCTGGACCCAGCCGGATTCATCGTCTTCGGAATAAGTTCCGACAAAGACGTTCGTCGCCCGCTGAACAACTTCAACGACCGCTCCAATCCGCTGGCCGTCGTTGCGGGTTCGTTTCTTGAGTCGAAAGAGGACTTCATCGCCGCTCTGAGCATCGAGCAGATCCGCCTCTTCAATGAAAACATCTCCTGTGATCTTCTCCGGGCGAGGCTCGTGCAGAATGACGTATGCCGCTCCGCTGGCAATCTTGCGAACGATTCCAAGATGTGTGTCGACGGGTCTTCGGCCCAGAATGCGGCCTGAGGGCATCAGGACCAGGTCTCCCGCAGCGATCGCCGCTTCGAGCGCCTTTTCAAAGGCGTCCCATTTTTTCTTGGTCACGCCGATTTTCTTGGCCAGCAGTTTGGGCTTGAGCGCCTTGTAACCGGGACGCTGTACGTATTCGGCAATGAGTTCTCGAAAGCGGTTCATCACGGTTCCTGCAAGCGGGTCTGGGAGGGATCGATCCCTGCTCCTTCACCCTGTAGAGGGATTGACAGTGCTTGTGTCCACCGTACAGAGGATCTGCCAGCAGTCTACCAGCGAAGTGACGCAACGTCGCCCGATTTGCAGCGAGCCGAGTTTGTCTGGCCCCCTTACATGACCTTCTTGAAACCAGTGAAGCACGGTGAGGCTGAAGCATCATGCTGAAGATTTTGAACCACGGAAGAGACGGAATTCACGGAAGTAGAAATCCAAGGTCTGAACCGCGAATCAAGCAAATCTCGCGAATCTAAAGAATTGCTATTCATTCATTCGCTCAATTCGCGAAATTCGCGGTTTGAATCTCCTGCCTCTTCTACATCCGTGGTTGAATCAGATGTCCGTCCGCAGAGAAAGCAAGCTGATCGTCAGGATCGGTGGGGCGGAAGATCGAAGCAGCGACGTCCATCAAAAAGAACAAGCGTTTCCGAGACCATCCCGGAAACGCTTGAATTGCTGCAGCAGAAGCGGGCAGATTCTGCGTGAGCGGAAATATCTTATGCACAGTTCGTGCCAGCGAAGAAAGAACGCACTTTCACTAGTTTTTTCAGTGCTCCTTCCGCCATTCGATTCAATTCGATCCAGCTGGAGCAGTGTTTGGCAGCAGTGAATTAGAGCATCGACGCATCAGACGGCACGGGTACGTCTTGAAAAAAGTATGCTCGATGCGGAGTTAAAGCATCAGCAAAAGACGATCCAGAGCCGGGTATGTCAGCCGAAAAACGAAAAAGACCTCTTCCCGGAAAGGAAAGAGGTCTTGGAATTCCATCAAATTCGTTCTTCAGGCCTATTGGCGGAAGAAGTCGCTGGGGCCTTTGTGTGTGTAATAAGGATACACGACCGCACCACCGACTCCCCCTGCCGGCGGGTATACGAGGTCATTGGGAACCTGGTAGCCGTAGCTGAAGCGATCCTGACAGAGCCCGCTCCGGCACCCGTGACCCTGTCCTGGGGGGCACTCCTGATACCCCTGCGGCGGGCAGTTCTGACCAGCGTAGGCGGGCGGGCAGTTCCCCGATCCTCCCGGCGGGCAGGATTGGTACCCGGCAGCGGCGGGGCCGCCCGGACCGTAGTAATAGGTGTCTGTATTGTGATGTTCGTGATGGATGTCCTGCAGTTCCGCAGCAGCGGAGCGGACCGGTGTATGGTAGAGACCGCGGATTTTTGGAGTATCTCCCCCTTGTCCACCCGCTGCAGGACTCTGCCCGCGGACGGTCGCTGTGCCGAACGTCTGGCATCCTGAGCAGACCGCCATCGCCAACAGGCCCAGCAACACCATTGGTTGTTTGGATTGCATCATGACATTTGTTCCCAAAGTCGTTTTCCGCACTGCCGCAGATCACCGTTGAGCGGTCGAATTGAAAATCGGCAGAAAGTGCCTGACACGCTACGCACCCGCGACCTGCAGGCGCCCCCTCACTCTGCTTATCGACATTCCGCATGGAAAAATGCGGAGAATCCTCTGGAAAGAGAAAGTCGATGTATTCCGCAAAGTTTGCACATCTTGCAGCAACTGCCAGATCGCAATAAAGTATGCGAGCAAGCGTCAATCCGTCTGATTGGCGTCAGAATCACGAGCAGGGAGTGTACGTGTGTTTGTGGCAGCTTCGACCCGTTGCTTCGCCGAATTGGATTTCTGGCAGGCGTTGGACCAGATCCGGGATCTGGAATTTGATCGAGTTGAAGTCTGGCTGGACGAAAACGGCGCATTGAAGCCCTCTGCCCTTGCGGCGGACCCGGACGACTTCCTTCGCCGAATTCGCGAGCAGACCCGGCTTTCTCCGATCGCGTTCTGCTTCGCTCACGATGTCGACGAATCGACATTCAAAGCAATCTGCAAGATTGCCAAATCACTGCGAGTGACGCAGTTCATCGTCCCGTCGTCACCGCTGGGAACACCGTTCAACCTGGAAATCGACCGTCTGAAGGGGCTGGTCAGCATTGCTTCTGCCGATGGAATCCGGGTCGGGATCAAAACCCAGGCCGGTCGCCTGACCGGCGATGCCTATACGGCCGTCGAACTCTGTCAGGCAGTTGACAAACTCGGCATTGCCTTTGACCCCAGTTACTTCCTCGATCCCAAGTCGGTCGGCACTGTGATGGAGATGGTCGCCCCGCATACCCTCCATACGCACTTGCGAGACTCCACGGCCCAGGACGTTCAGGTTCAGGTCGGACTGGGGGAAATCGACTACAGCGAGCTGGTCGAGCAACTCAATCGCAACCGCTACGCCCGAGCTCTTTCGATTGAGATCCTTCCCGAGAAGATGGAACTCGAGCAGCGACCGCTGGAACTTCGCAAACTGCGAATGCTGCTGGAATCCCTGCTGTAAACAGCTTCTGAAGTTGGAAGTTTTCGCCTGAAACACGGGGATCCGGCTGACTTTCGGTGCGGCAGACCCCTCCCTGCCGTCTGTTGGGAGAGCCTGGAGCGGCTCTCACTGAAGTGTGGCGTTCCGGCGGCGATAACCACAGCTTTTGTTGATCAATTCTCCCGAATCGCCGCCACGCTCCCCTGAGGCAGCGGCGAGCCAGCATCGTCTCATGAGGCGTTCGCGTGATCCGGCTCTCACTGGGGTGATGTTCGGGCAGCGAGGCTTCCGTGCGGATCCGCGGTCGTCGCGATCCTCGTCCGGAGCATGAGCGTTCTGTGCAGCCAATGAACGCGGAAGCCGCTCCGGGTTTACGCGACAGACAGGCGAGAATTGGCCTTTCTATTGCCACTCAACTCTCACTCCGGGGACGGATTTCATCTCGTTTGCCCGCATTCCTGCGTTGGGGGTTCACCGGGTTGAAGAAGCTGTATGGATGCCCGGCGCTAAAAGCCAGATTCACATCAGTGTTGATGAATGTGATTACGGAATTCTGACGACGACGAGCACTAAAACTGCTTCTGGCTCAGCGTTATGAATGACTTCGATGTTGCGAATTTGCGCGCAAAACTGACGATTTTTACATCGTGATTGCATACAAACGCGTTCTTTTCGAAAAAATTGCAAAGATTGGTCGCATACGATCTTGTTGTAGGCGCTTCTGATCGAATAATTGTTGGGGTTCTTAATGAAAGTCTGTTCCCTCCCTCCCTCCACATTTTTAGAAGGTGACTGAATGATGGCGTCTGTTCCAAAGAATCGTTCCAAGAATGGAGCTGCGGGCTTCACGCTGATTGAGCTGCTGGTGGTGATCGCGATCATCGCCGTCTTGATCGCCCTGCTCCTGCCGGCTGTGCAACAGGCCCGCGAGGCCGCACGGTCAAGTCAATGCAAGAACCATCTCAAGCAAGTCGGGTTGGCACTGCACAACTATCACGACGTTCACAGCACGTTCCCGCCCGGATCCAACGGCGGTTCGACGACGGGCGAAGCGCAAGAGCTCGTTCCGAACTGGCGCCTTCACATCTTCCCGCAACTCGAACAATCGGCCCTTTACAACCAGCTCGATTTCACCTCGTCCTACCGCAGCTTCTCAGGGGCCTATGGTGGTGTGAACGCAGATCTGCTCCGGGACAAAAAAGTTCCCGTCTACATCTGCCCGTCGAGCCCGCTGGATCCAAACGGGACGACGACTGCCTGGACAGACACCCACAACACTTCCCGGATTCAGGTTCCCATGTATGTCGGCGTTGCCGGGTCTTCGATCGGCACTTCACCGGAGTTCCCTCTCGGAAAGGTCGTCGGTTTTACCAACCCTTACGGGACCTACACCAACAACGGGATGCTGCAGTGGAATCAGAACATCAGCATGAAGCACTGCGTGGACGGGACTTCCAACACGCTGATTGTTGCTGAGCAGTCTGCTCCGATTGGAACTCAGGACCTTCGCTCCGGTTACCACGGTGGCTATATCGGTGCCACGTTCCCGAATCCGGTGACCTCGTCTCTGCAGTCCGCTCCGGGAGCAGGCTCCGATGTCTGGTCGGTGGGGATTTCCAGCTTCAAGGTACGAATCAATTCGAAGACGACATCCTCGGGAGCTGAGACCTGCTACGGCCCGAACACAGCCTGGACGTCTTATCATACAGGCGGAATCCATGCACTGCTGACCGATGGTTCCGTTCGGTTCCTCTCTGAGAATACCGATATGGATACGCTTCGACGTCTCGCAGCCCGTGACGACGGCGAAGTTGTCGGCGAGTACTAAGATTTGACGGGATTCGACTCATTTCGAACGTATCCCGGCTGAGTTTGCGAGACGCATTTCCGGGTGAAATGCGTCTCCTTTTTCAGACTCGACCAGCCTGGTCGATCGTGCGCAGGCGATCCAGGATTTTCACCGCATGAAAGTCCATGCGATCCTCTGTGGATCACTGAATTTATTTTCAAAGATGCTTCCCCCCCATTGAACTGGAGGATGAACAGAATGTTGAAGTTGAAGACTGCCCATGTTCCCGTTCTGCTGATGTCGAGTATGTTCCTGCTGCAGGGATGTGGTGGCGAGAGGGCAGCTCCGACGGGCATTGTGACCGGAACTGTCACCTACGAAGGCAAGCCGGTGAAATCGCTGGTTGTCGAACTGTTCTCTCCGGAACTGGGAGTTGGAAGTACAGGCATTTCGAAGGAGGATGGGACCTTCCGGATTGATGGCAACCTGCAGGTTGGGAAATACGCTGCCACGGTCCGACCGCGGCCCCCCTACCCCGGTCAGCCTGTCGAGAAGATTCCGCCCATCCCCAAGAAATACTCGGCAGCGAAGACTTCAGGATTTGAAGTCACCGTGGCTGCCGGAGAAAACGTTCTTGAAATTCCGCTCACGAAGTAGTTCGATGGGGATAGAAGGTGACCGTGCGGATCTCGCTACGAAAGGCTGAGGATCCCCTCACCTCACCGCTGAAAATTGAACCAGCAGAAGTTTAGCTGCGCACTTGGAGTGTGCAGCTAAACGCGATTTGACAGGACCTCTCGGCAGCACCGGCTCGCGCACGTTAGTACGCTTCCATCCGCTCGGACCCGCTCGCCCCAGAATCTTCTCTTATCACTCAAGATGGTTTTCAGAGCCTGAAGCCTTTTTGATCTTCGGGATTCGCGACAGGCACCAGCCCGCTGCGATCACATTGATGAGCCCGATCACCAGGTACTCCTTGCCGAATCCTTTGAACCCAAAGAACGCAAAACCGCACGCAAAGCACATGAGTACCAAGGCGGTGGCGAGGCTACCTGCGCGAGACATCAGTGCAGTCCGTTGATGAGGACTGTGGAGCTTCGCTTCAAACGGAGACCAACCTTGCTGGATGTCAACGTGGAACAGATTTCTGAGGCGATTGATCAATGTCTCTCGTTCCTCACGCGAGAAACCTTCCAGTTCAATGGTGATCCTTGCTGACTCACTTTGGATGATCACGCTTCCGCCAACCGGCCAACACCGCCAATGCACCTGCTTGACATCCGTGAAAGCAATTTGTTTGGAGCGGAAGACCCCGTGCTGAATAATGGCAGTTCTGGAAAGGAGCAGCCGTTCGCGGAAGTATGCCGCGGTAATCCATATTGCCACCAGAGTCATGAAACTCCAGAATGTTCCAAGAACCCAGGCAGCGAGACGAGGTTGGGGGAAGGAGCCGTCGATGTTCCAAAGGGCGGCCAGAGTTGAGCCGATTCCCATCAGGGCGAAGAATGCTCCCCCTGAAAGGCCGAGGAGCAGGTAATAGCGACGCAAGCGGAAACACTGCGGGATGTTCGATGGGGAGCTGACTGATTCGGTCTCCATGATGCTTTCACCATCGCCATAGGGGGCGGGAAACAATTGGTGGCTCAGTCTCTTTTCGCCAACTTCGGAGTCATTGCACCACGACTTCAAAGGTGCTCCGCTCTGTGAATCTTAGCATTCAGCACCATCTGCTGCCTCGGTAAGCTGACCCAGTCACCCCCTGCATTCGATGCGGGACTTCTCAATTTCCGTCTCCGGATTCTTTTTTTCCGCCAGCCTGATAAGATTCGGTGAGTCGCATTTGTTCACCTGAGTCGAAAACGGAAGAACTGCCATGGCTGGCCGGGCCCCTCGCATTGCTCTTTTGATCGAAACGTCCCGTGAATTCGGGCGGGCGTTGCTGCGCGGGGTGATGCAGTATGAGCGGGAGCATGGTCCGTGGTCGATCTATTTCGAACCCCGTGGCTTGTACGACGCCCCCCCGACCTGGCTGGGGAACTGGGACGTCGATGGCATCATCGCCCGTATCTCGACGGAAGAAGTCGCCCAGGCTGTGACCGCTGCCAATGTGCCGGTGATCGACGTGCGGATCGGCGGCTTCGGAAAGGATTTTCAGCAAGTCGGACTCGACAACACCAAGATGGTGCATCTGGCGTTTGACCATCTCTGGGATCAGGGGTACCGGAACTTCGCCTTCTGCGGCGCTCCCGAGGGATCCAATCCGTGGTCTGAGTTCCGGGCGCGGGCGTTTGAAAAGGCAGCTCTCCATGCTGGGGGGAGTTTTTCGCAGTTCCGCCAATCACTCGATGGCCGGTCTCCCGCCCGCTGGGATCAGGATCTGGATGAGATTGCTCAATGGTTGTCGACTCTCCCCCGCCCCGTCGGGTTATTGACTCATAACGACGACCGGGCACTGCAGGTGCTGGAAGCGGCTCGACGGGCCGAGATGAAAGTCCCCGACGAACTGGGGGTCATCGGGATTGATAACGACGAATTGCTTTGCAACCTCGCGAATCCTCCATTGTCCAGCGTGGAATGTGGCGTCGAACGGGTCGGATATCGAGCAGCTGCGGAATTGGACCGACGGATTTCCGGAAAAGGAAAGAAGCAAAAACGGATCGAGCTTCAGCCGTTGTGCGTCATCGGTCGGCAATCGACGAATATCCTCGTCTTTCCTGATGAAGAGATGGCACGTTTGATTCGTGATCTGCGGGCGAATGCGTGTGACGGTGTTCGAGTCGACGCGCTCCTGGAGCAGAGCAACCTCTCCGAAAGCACGATTCAACGGCGTTTCAAACAGTTCGTCGGTCGATCCATGAAAGAGGAGATTACCCGCATCCGAATGGATCGAGCCCGGGAGCTGCTCACGCATTCCGATCTGCCCGTCAGCGAGATTTCGGAACGCTGTGGATTCACCGAGCCCAAACAGTTGAGCACGGTATTTCACAAGAAGATGGGAATGACGCCGATGGACTACCGCCGGCAGAACCGCATGGCGAACTTCGGAGGACTGTGAGGGGAGAGGGAAGAGGTCAGCGGGTGGCTGATCACTTCTTCCCGAGTGCTCGCTGTTCTGCGAAGAACCGCTGCAGGATGGCCCGGCAGTCGGGCTGCATCACCCCGCCGATCACCGTTGCCCTGTGATTGAGGCGGGGATCTTCGGTGATCTGGTACAGCGTGTGGCAGGCTCCCCCCTTGGGATCGGTCGTTCCATAGATGACGCGAGGAATGCGGGCCTGCACGATCGCCCCGGCACACATCGGACACGGTTCAAGCGTCGCGTACAGCGTGCAGTCCAGCAATCGCCACGACTGCAGAGCGCTGGCTGCCTGAGTAATGGCGATCATCTCTGCATGAGCGGTTGGATCGTTGAGCGTCTCCCGCAGATTGTACCCTTCTCCGACAATTCGACCTTCGAAGACGACGATCGCCCCAATCGGCACTTCCCCCTGATCGTACGCCTGCACCGCCCGGTCGAGCGCCTGCCGCATCCAGTATTCATGCTGGTCGATGTCGAGCGGGTTAGGAGGGATCATGAGCACGGAAACGATGAGAGGGGAAAGGGAACAGCACTGGAGCGTGGCATCTTGGGTGAATTCTCTTCAGAATAGGGAGATGCGCACGTTCACTCAACCCGCTGATCCCGTACTTTGTTCTCGCTGGCCCGGGAATGGGCGTTCGGTCTTGAATTGGGGTCAGTTCACCACGGAGGCACGGAGACACGGAGCGACGAAAGTGAGTGATCGCGATCGCATTTGCTGCAAGGAAGTCCCGATGCTGAATGCAGTCTCCGGCGGCACATCAAAGCTTCTCGTGTTGAATTGCCCGGAATTCGACTGGGGGGCCGTGCTCTGTTCTCCGCGTCTCGGTGCCTCCGTGCTGAACCTTCTGCCTTCCTCGTCCAGGAGCGTGCTGTGATCTGGGATCGGATTCTGGGGCATCAACTGCAGGTGGAGATGTTTCGCCGGGCGATCGCTCGCGGCCGTCTTGCGCATGGTTACCTGCTGGTCGGTCCCCCGGGGATCGGCAAGCATCTGTTCGCGCGGACCTTGGCGCAGTGTCTGTTTTGCGAGCGGATTCCTGATGAGGAACTGGACGCCTGTGGGGAGTGTGCGAGCTGTCGGCAGATGCAGGCTGGGCATCACCCGGACCTGTTGACTATTGGACTGCCGGAAGGGAAGAAAATCCTGCCGATCAGCCTGTTGGTCGGTGAGGAACGCAATCGGGGTCGCAGCGGGCTGTGCTATGAAATCGCCATGGCTCCAATGTCAGCCGGTCGGCGGATTGCGATTATCGATGACGCCGAAGCGATGAACGAAGAGGCAGCGAATTCCCTGTTGAAAACGCTAGAGGAACCCCCCGTCGGGTCCATTCTGATCCTTCTTGCGCCCGATCTGGAACCGATTCTGCCGACCATCCGCTCCCGCTGTCAGCCGGTCCGGTTCGCTCCTCTGACGAACGAACAGGTCGTCACTCTGCTGGAGGCCGAGTCGATCCCAGCGGCACAAGTCCGCGACGTTGTCGATATGGCAGAAGGAAGTTTGAATGTCGCCCGGCAACTCCTCGATCCCGGGATGATGAAGCTGTGGAAAGTGACGGAATCGCAGTTGAAGAAACAGGCTGTCGAGCCGCACAGCGCCGTGCAGCAGATTCAGGCCGCTCTTGAGGAACTTGGCGGCGATACAGCGACTCAGCGGGAAAACATGCTGTGGGTGGTGCGATTTGCAATTGAATCCCTGCGGCGACAACTGGCGGGGACGGACGATTTTCACTCTCTGGACCGCCTGGGAACGATGCTCGACCGGTGTTTCGACGCGGAACTGCATTTGAAGCAGACCATGCCTGTGCCGCTCTGTCTGGAAGCGTTGTTCGCCGAGCTGGGTAAGCGGTCTCGTGTCCCGGCAGGGGCTCGCACCGTCTGAGCGGCCGATTCCGAGGCAACCGAGAACCCCTCTTTCGCAGGCAAACTTCACTTTTGCGAACCTGCGTTGTGTCTTAGACTCCAGACATCAGGCAGTCTTTCTCAGTCAGGAATGAAAAGTTCATGGACGTTGCAGGCACGCAGTCAGAAGGCGAAAAGCGGGATTTCATGCGGGAGATCGTCGCGCGGGACGTGGCGGCAGGCACGCATGGAGGCCGCGTGCAGACACGGTTTCCTCCCGAACCGAACGGGTATCTGCACATCGGGCACGCCAAGTCGATCTGTCTGAATTTCGGCATCGCCAAAGAGTTCGGCGGTCGCTGCAATCTGCGTTTTGATGACACGAACCCGACGAAGGAAGATGTTGAATACGTCGACTCCATCCAGGACGACATCCGCTGGCTGGGGTTCCAGTGGGATGAACTGCACTTCGCCTCAGATTACTTCGAACAGCTTTACGACTGGGCCTGCGATCTGATTCGCCGAGGGCTGGCCTATGTCGACAGCCAGACACTGGATGAAATCCGCAGCCAGCGGGGGACCGCGACTGTCCCGGGGACGAACAGTCCTTACCGGGATCGCACTGTCGAGGAGAACCTCGATCTGTTCGGTCGGATGCGGGCGGGCGAGTTTCCGGATGGAGCTCATGTTCTGCGCGCGAAGATCGACATGGCTTCGCCGCATCTGATTTTCCGTGATCCCCTGCTCTACCGGATTCGCCACGCGGAACATCATCGCACCGGCGACAAATGGTGCATCTATCCGATGTACGACTACGCCCACGGTCAGAGCGATTCGCTCGAGCAGATCACGCATTCCATCTGCACTCTGGAGTTCGAGACTCACCGGGCTTTGTATGACTGGTTCATTGAAAAGCTCGGGATCTTTCCGTCCCGTCAGTACGAGTTCGCGCGGCTGAACCTGACGTACACGGTCATGAGCAAGCGGAAGCTGCTGGAACTGGTCGAAGAAAAGATGGTCGACGGCTGGGATGACCCCCGCATGCCGACGATCAGCGGGCTGCGACGCCGGGGCTATACCCCGGAATCCATTCGAGCCTTCTGCCAGACGATCGGCATCACCCGGTACGCGGGCCTGACGGACATGGTAGTGCTCGAAAATTCACTCCGGGACACGTTGAACACCTCTGCGTTTCGCCGGCTGGCGGTGCTGGATCCGGTCAAGGTCGTGATCACGAACTTCCCGGAAGGAGAGACGGAGCTCCTGGAGGCGGTCAACTTGCAGGATCGTCCGGAAGCGGGCAGTCGACAGCTCCCCTTCACTCGCGAAATTTACATCGAGCGTGAGGACTTTGAAGAAGTCCCCCCGAAGAAGTATTTCCGCCTCGCTCCCGGGCAGGAAGTCCGCCTCCGCTGGGCTTACTTCATCAAATGTAACGAGGTGATCAAAGACGAATCTGGAAAGATCATTGAACTGCACTGCACCTACGATCCCGAAACCAAGGGGGGCAACGCTCCCGATGGCCGTAAGGTCAAAGGGACGATTCACTGGGTCAGTGCTGCCCACGCGTTGGATGCAGAAGTTCGACTGTACGATCACCTGTTGAAGGTGCCCGATCCCAGCGAACTCCCTGAAGACGCAGATTGGAAGACGGCTCTCAATGAGAACTCGCTGCAGGTTCTGCGGGGCTGCAAGCTGGAGCCGGCGCTCGCTGAGTGCGAAGCAGGAACCCCGGTGCAGTTCGAACGCAAAGGGTACTTCGTGCTCGACTCGAAGGACTCAAAACCGGGACAACTGGTCTTCAACCGCTCGGTCACCCTGAAAGACAACTGGGTGAAGGTTCAGGGACGTTAGAACCAGGGGCACGGGAGGAGAATTTTAACCACGGAAAACACGGAAGAGACGGAAAGAAGAAATTCAAAAACCTGAACCGCGAATCATCTTCTTCCGTGATTTCCGTGCATTCCGTGGTTCACTCTTTTTCATCGCAGCGTCTGACGTGCGTCAAAGCGCGCCACTGCCGGTGAGGACGACGCCAATCGTGCGGACCAGAATTTTGAAGTCGTTCCACGGGCTGCAGTTCTGCAGGTAGTGCAGATCAAACGCGACCTTTCTGCGGAAGCTTTCAATCTCGTTGTCGTATCCGTTGAGGATCTGGGCAACGCCGGTGAGTCCCGGCTGCAGGCCGAGGCGATCGACGTAAGAGGGGATCTGCTCGCTGAGTCCCTGGATGAATTCGGGGCGTTCCGGGCGTGGACCGACGAGAGACATTTCCCCTTTGAGGACGTTCCACAACTGCGGAAGTTCGTCGAGTCGGGTCTTTCTGAGGAATCGTCCGATGGATGTGATTCGGGCATCTCCTTTCACAGCGAACTGGGCCCCGTTCTTTTCGGCATCCGTCCGCATCGTGCGAAACTTGTACAGGGTGAAGTGGCGACCGTAATGAAAGGCTGTGCGGCGATCGCTGCCGGGGACCCGGCGCTCCACCTGCCCGGGCGGTTTCGCGGCTCGATTCTGACGGCGGTCGACTCCGGGGGTTCGCAGATTCAACCCCACCCGGGTCTGTCGGAAAATGACGGGACCGGGCGAAGTCAGTTTCACCAGGCAGGCGACGACCAGCATGACCGGGGCGAGAACGATCAGCATCACGGATGCAACGCAGATGTCGAGGATCCGTTTGAGCCGACGTGTTGCCACGGGGAGTGAACGGATGTTCGTTCGGGACTCTTTCAGATCCAGTTCCGTCAGCCACCAGACTTTGGGGAAAGACTGCTGTCCTGCGTAGGCGACGACATCGGGCACATCGTTGCCGGCATCCGCGAGGGAAGCAGGCTTCGAGGGGGGCATGCCGACGCTCGACGGAAGGGGGTGAGTGGCAGGAACCATTTCAGAACCAGTTTCATGACTAAATCAGCTTGATTCGGGGCCTGCGGAGTCACAAATGGCGACTCGACCGAATCAATTGGAGGAATTGCGTCAAACATACCTCTGGAAGGGCGTGGTTTGAGGGTGGAGTCCAGTTTTTCCGCGTTTTGCATCAAAAACACGAAACTTTTCCGCCAGATTTAGGGAAAAGCGGGGTGCTGCGGGTCTGTTTCCCTGTGACAACACTGACGGCAGAACTCCTTACGAGACCGTAAGAAACGGGGCATTTGCCGTGGTCTGGGGGATTCCAGGCTTCTCAGAGGGATCCACGTCCCCCTATACTTTATTTTCGGAGCAAATCGACTTCGTTGCGTTGATTTCGCGCAGCATGACAAATCAGTCGGTTCATGGGACGAATGGAACTCTTTCCCTTCGCTGAACTGAGAAGTCCTCTCCGATTCGCCATCAGGCCCAGTAGCGGGCGCTGCCGTGGCTGAATGTGCATGCGACCGGAATACAAGGGCATTTTTTGATGAGAAGACGTGTCGTCGTCACGGGCATGGGATGCATCACTCCCATCGGGAATGATGTCAACTCGATGTGGACCGCGCTGCAGCAAGGGCAGAGCGGCATTGATTACATCACCCACTTCGATGCTTCCGGATTCCCGACCAAGTTCGCAGCAGAAGTCAAAGACTTTCAGCTGGGGAACTATATCGATCATCCAGAGCGGTTTGAATTCGCCGGCCGGAATATCCGATTTGCCATCGGAGCAGCTGTTCAGGCCATGCGGAGTGCCGACCTGACCGACGACAAGTTCGATCCGACCCGTTTCGGCGTTTACCTGGGAGCAGGAGAAGGCCAGCAGGACTTCTTCATGTTCATGCGGCTGATTGCGAATGCCCAGAAGGATGGGCAGTTCGACATGGATGAATTCACCCGGCAGGGTCTGCAGAGCATGAACCCGCTCGAGGAACTCGAGCAGGAACCGAACATGCCTGCCGGTCATCTCGCCAGCCTGTTCAATGCTCAGGGGCCGAACCTGAACTGTCTGACTGCCTGTGCCGCTTCCAGCCAGGCGATTGGAGAAGCAACTGAGATTATCCGGCAGGGGGAAGCGGATCTGATGCTTTCCGGCGGGGCTCACAGCATGATCCACCCCTTCGGTGTCACAGGCTTCAACCTTCTGACCGCTCTTTCCACGCACAACGAGAACCCGCGGGGAGCCTCGCGGCCATTCGATCGGGATCGGGACGGGTTCGTGCTGGGAGAAGGAGCCGGCATGCTGCTGCTGGAAGAACTCGATCATGCCCTGCGCCGGGGAGCCCCCATTCTGGGAGAGGTTCTCGGCTATGGATCAACGGCCGATGCCTACCGGATTACCGATATCCATCCGGAAGGACGAGGTGCGACCGCCTGCATCAACATGGCGCTGAAGGATGCCCGCTGCAATCCCGAAGATATCGATTATATCAATGCTCACGGCACCAGCACGGCGGTGAACGACAAAGTGGAAACGCTGGCGATCAAGCAGGCCTTTGGTGACGCTGCCTATAGAACCCCGGTATCCAGCACAAAGAGCATGATGGGACATCTGATCGCTGCTGCGGGGAGTGCTGAAGCGATCGTCTGTCTGAAGTCGATGCAGGATGGAGTGCTGGCACCGACGATTAACTATGACAACCCGGATCCGCATTGCGATCTGGATTACGTTCCCAATCAACCTCGGGAAGCCCGTGTCCGCAAGTCGCTTTCCAACAGTTTTGGATTCGGTGGCCAGAACGTCTCGCTGATTTTTTCCACTTTCGAAGGCTGAGTCGATTTCCGTGTCTTAGGATTGAGAGCTTTCGAGAACCGGTTCCTGCATCAGATTGACTTATTCCATGACCATGTGGCTGACAATTGGGATCTCCGCGATCGGCCTGCTGCTTCTGGCGGATCTGATCGTCCATGCAGTGTACTCCATTGCCGCCCTGCACCGCTTCGAGACGATGCCCGCGCTGCGGGTGGCGCCTCCACCGGAAAACACTCCCTCGATGGAGCCGATTCAGTTTCCGACAACCAACGGATTGCAGCTGGCAGGAGGAGTGTATTTCCCGGAAGACGGACAACCGCAAGGGGTCGTCCTGTTCTGTCCGGAGAACGGGGGAACTTTCGATACCGCGATGAACTACGCCCAGCCGCTCGTGGATGCGGGCTTCGCTGTGGTCGCATTCAGTTTTCGGAACCAGTCTCCCAGCGACTCTCTTCCCGGATATCGTTCGAATTACTGGGTGACCAAGTACGAAGTGGAAGATGTGCACGCGGCTCTGGATTTCATTCAGTCGCAGCCGCAGTTCGACGGGCTTCCGATCGCGCTGATGGGAGTCAGCCGCGGAGCGGGAGCGGCCCTGGCTGCCGGCGCGGTCCGGCCTGAAGTGTCGCAGATCTGGACCCAGGGGAGTTTCTCAACGCAGGGGCTGGCCATGCTCCATGCGATGAAGTTCCTGCAGACCATGGTCGGTAAGTGGGGGCAACTGATTCCCCGCTGGCATGTGCGCATCACCATCTGGTTCATGCTGCGGCTCAATGAGATTCGCAACCGCTGCCAGCTCGTGAATCTCGAATCGCTGCTGCCGCTGTGGCGCGACCGCGAAGTGATGTTTGTCTCCGGCGCCCGTGACACCTACGTGCCTGCGGTGCTGACCAAAGAACTGTGCAGATTGAGCGGTCATTCCCCGGAGACGTCGCACTGGGTCGTTCCTCACGCCAAGCACAATCTGGAGCGTCCGGCTGCCCCGCGAGAATTCGATGAACGCATCGTGCATTTCTTCGAGAGGGTCGCAGCGCCAGCGCAAGAAACCGTTTCTCGTCGAACCATCGTCGCGAAGTGATGGGTCAAGACAGGGGTCAGTTCCCTGCGAGATCCGCCTGCAGCAATCGCTGAAGTGAGTGGGCTACTCTCCACTTTTCGGTCGTCTCTGACAACACGCAGGTCGCCCCCAGTTCCCGGGCGAGCCACTCCCAGTTCGAATTCGATTCAGAAACGATGCACACCATCGGAGTCGATGCCGCTTTCGCATGAATTGTGCGAATGAGCTCAAGGCTGGCGTCGTCTCCATCGACAACCAAGAGTAGTCCCTGAGCAAGAGACAGTTCTTCCAGGAGCTCGGTCTGATAGGGACGCCAGCGAAAGACGATCTGCGGAGTGTCCGCGAAGGCTCGTTCCAGTTCCGCAGTCCAGTGCGAGACCTGTTCGTGCACAAGAATGGTGATCGCGGAGTCCATGAAATCGTTCCGGTCCATTGGGACAGGTGTACTGACAACCTCAGGTAGAAGCGAACTCAAGCTTTCCCCCGGTCCGCGTTTTCCCAGCCTGGTTCGCCTGCCAGTACTCGCCTGTGTCGACATTCATGCAGGTGAGCCAGCCTTCACCATAGGCCCAGGTGTCCAGGCAGATGCCGTAGCCGACGTTGACAGGGAGCCCGGATTTCTGGGCCGTGTGACCGCAGATCACAATCTTCCCGGACTGATGCGGCTTCAAGGTGTCGAAACGATCCCAGTACAGACTCTCTTCACTCTGCTGAGCCAGCGGAAGGTGCGGACTGGCTGTCGCATGCACAAAGATGTGAGTCCTCGTCTCGTAGTACGGAAGTAACTCCCGCTCGAGGAAACGCAGGTGTTCGATCGGGACATCTTCCGGCTGGCCGGGTTGGTCCCCGGGGGCATAGGAGTCGAGTGCTTCCTGCCCGCCGAACCGGAGCCACGTGGGGAGCGACATGCGTCCGGCGAGTGCGTCCAGCAGCATGATCTCATGGTTCCCACGCAGCGGCAGACACTCCCCTGCTGCAGAGGCGTCCATGACCCACTGGACGACCGCTTTTGAATCCGGACCCCGGTCGACGTAATCGCCCAGAGTGATGACCAGATCATCCGGACGCACAGGGACAAAATCGAGCAACGTCTGTAACGCTGTCCAACAACCGTGAATATCACCGATGGCATAAAGGCTCATGCCGGAATGATAGCAGTCAGCTGTGAGCTGTCAGCCGAGGTTGCAGATTTCTCGCACTCGGAGAGTGCGAGGGACATTGTACGCCGCACTCTCCGAGTGCGGCGAAAACAGCAGCCTCACCATGAGAACCCACCCATCTGTTCGGGAGGGGTGACCATCAGAAAATCGCCCGTCCCCTGCTCTTCCGTCAGCGCCAGGCAGGCCACTCCCAGGGCAAAAGCCCGGTCATCATGGTGCTGGCGATCGCTTTGATGATCGATTCGCAGTCGTCCCCCCGAGGATTGTTTCAGAATCAACGACGCCAGTTCCGTCTCCAGATCATTGCGATGCGGACCGGGGACCGTTCCACAGCCGGGATACCATTGCACTCTCTGATGGACAATCAGTTGCCGAAGTGCGACCGCCAGCCGGTGGTTCCCCTCCCCTCCCGAAAAACGGAAACGCTGAATCGGAAATCTCGACTCCAGCTTCTGGATGGTGCCCACCAGCTGAAACTCGTCGACAATGAACCGCACGCGCGGGAACCTGCCCGCGATCTCTTGAATCCAGTCCTCCACCCAGGAGATTAACGTTGGAGACTGGGGACTGGGACAGACCACATCCATGCGATCCACAATGACGATCTCACCTTCCCGGTGACAGACGCAGCCGACGGTGAAGTCATGCTTCTCCGCGTAGTCGATGGCAGCCACGTAGTCGAAGTTGCGCAGACCCGCAGGTTGATAGCTTCTCTGTGAATGGCGACAGGCTTCGACTTCTTCCAGCGTCAGGAAATTCCCTTCCGCATGCTGCCAGCGATTGAGCCAGAGTCGTTCATAGACCGGTTGTGGCAGCAAGGCCCGCTGCTCGTCCAGCCACTCTTCCGTGATCCAGGGAGCCTGCGGACCGTCCAGAGAGGAGAAATGCCATCGCCGGTCCGTCCTCGCGTGTTCCCGCACCTCCCACTGCCAGCCTCTCCCGACTCCCGCATTCGTCAGGATGGTCAGGACGCATTTCGGCTTCTTGGCTGCTGAGGAGAGCAGCGAATACCAGAGTTCGGGTTTTCGCCAGTGACTGAGTTCATCACAGACAATGAAATCCGGGAGAGCGCCGTAGGAGCCGTTGACGTCCGATGAGATCACCTCCAGCCAGCTGCCAGTGTCTTTGTTGACGATACAGTGTTCGATGAACCGAAGAGGTTCCAGAATTTCTGGATTCACATTCGCCAGTCGGAACAGTGCATCGTGGAGGAAATGGGCTTGGGCGAGATCGGCAGCGGCTGCGAGACCGTTCACCGTTTGACGGGCCGCCAGGAGGATCCAGGCGATCTGTACCGCCATGTCAGAAGTCTTGGAATGTCCCCGAGGCCGTTCAATGTACGCTCGCCGGATTGTGGATCCCTTCGTCGCATTGCACACGCCAGCCAGATCGGTCCATGCGGAGTCGAGAGCTTTTAAAGTGGACTGCTGCCAGGGCTGGATGACATCAGCGAGTCGTACGTCTTCGTTGCCGGGAAGTATGAGATGATTTCGAAAGGCTTCCGGGTGGAGGAGAATTTGCCCCTTTGTCAGGTATTGATGCCAAACCTGCGTCCACCGCGGCGAGGTCTGCCAGAAGTGCAGGCGCTTCTTTCTTGAACTGGGCAATGAGTTCATCGTCCGTCAGATCGTTCAGTTGTCGCGAAAGGGGGTCATCTTCGGCCCGCGACCAGTCCGGTGGCGGCCAGTTCTTCACATAGAACGTCTGGGCGGTCACCTTTCCCTCCATCGCGGAACGGTAGAGCGCAGCCGCCACATTCTGACTCAGCAGTTCATTCACCCGGGCCAGCAGCTTGCGGAATTCCTCATCCTGTTCGATCAGTTCCGCCACGGTGACCAGCGAGATGTTGAGTTCCTTGCAGGCCCCCGATGGAGAGGCTCCCCGGGCCAGCAGGAGAAGAAATGATTCCCGTTGCTGTGGGTCGAACTGCGAGGTGGGAATGTCGACAGCCAGTAACCGCGAGGGAGCAACGGGGACGGCTTCAGTCTGAGGAGATCTCGCTGATGCGGGAACTTTGTCCGTAGTTCTTGCGGTTGTCGAAGATGTAGTAGACCGGGTTCGAGTACCGGCTTTTTTCGAAGGTGGCCTGCGTGAGGAGAGCTTTTTTGCCGCCATGTTTCTGCTGCCTGCGATAGATCATGGAATGAGATTCCCGGGAACGCTCCACGGTGGAAGAGACCCCCACGCGTGTGAACCCAGCTCGTTCGAAAAACGGATTGATGTGCCCCATCTGCGTCTGTGTTTCGATCCAGGGATACGGGCACAGCTCACAGCATCTTCGGACAAAACGATGTGCAATCCCTGCCCCTCGAAAGGTGGGGTGCAGCACGACCCGCGAGAGTGTGACCAGCTGCCGGTTCAGCGTTCTGAGTGTGGTCCGGTCCCAGCGGCCGTTTCGACCGAAATAGCGATTCCGCTGCGACAACGTTTTGGGAGGAGCGATGAAAATGCAGATCCCCACCGGATCGTCTCCATCCCAGAGCAGCAGCATCGTGCGGATCAGCCCGATGTGATGGCTGCGATAATGCCACCGAGAGAAATACGCCCAGTCGGACTTGGTCGCGGTGGAAATCCACAGGTTTCCTCCGAGGTCGGGCATTTTTTTTTACTTCGAACCTCATCAGCTTCCGCAGTTACCACTTCGATGTGACCATCCAGCCGACAGCGGACATGCAGCTGCGGAGACAGATCGGTGACCACGTCGTCATGAGTCGTCGCCAGCAGAAATCCGGTCCCGCTCCGAGACGCGGTCTTCTGAAGATTGAAGGCGATCATCTTTGCCAGCCGGCGGTCGAGCGTCGCAGTGAATTCATCCGCGATGATCCAGTCGGGTCGCTGGGAGAGTGCGAGCGCCAGTCGAAACCGGTATCGCTGGCCGTCCGAGAGTTCCGCAGGCGTTCGGAGCATCAGATGGGCTTCACCCAGCCCGCAGGCGGAGAGCAGCTGCAGCGAAGCTTCCAGCGGGAGCGGCAGGAGATCGACGAGGATCCGGTCGTCCCATGTCAGTTCATCCAGATCGATGACCCGGTCCCCACGGTCTCGTAATTCGGCTGCAGCCTGTCGCATCAGAGACGATTTCCCCGAACCGCTTTCTCCGGTGAACAGTGCCACCTGACCCGACTTCAAGGGGAGTTGCAGGTCACGCGCGATGACGTGCTCTCCCTGTTCGAAGTCAATTCCGAAATGATCCATCACCAGGGATGCCCGTGTGGAATTCTGCTTGGGGAGGAAGCGGTGAGAGACGTTGAGGTGGAGCATGGGGGGAAGAGGGAAGAGGGAAAAGGGGACGAGGGAACAGGGATCAGGATGGTGTTCCGCGGACGTGCAGGCGGACTTGCGGGAAGGTTGCCAGCAGGGAATCCAGTTGGGTTTGCACCCCTTCCCAGTCAGTAGGTTCCACTTCCAGCGTGGCCTGAATTTTGTCCGAAGACGCCTGCTGAGAGGACTCTTCCTGATCTACTTCGGGATCCGGGGCGAGGATCAGATCGTGAAGTTGCTGGGCGTCGAAGCCGGTGAGTGTGGCATCGAAGTCAGGCAGGTCCTGAAGTTCAGCGACCAGCTCGATCAGCTTGTCGGCGTCCCAGTCACTCGCCACTGCGGCGTTATTCAGCGTGACGTTCAGGGCCTTCTCTTTAGCGAGTGGAAGGTCGACGATAACGCAATCGACTTCCTCGTCGCCGCGATGTTTGAGCAGGGCCAGTCGCTGATGCCCCGAGACGACATGACCCGTCCGCTGATTCCAGACGATCGGCTGAACGAGATCGAACTCGTCCAGCGAGCGTTGCAACTTCTTCCAGACAGGACTTCCCGGCTTGAGTTCAACGCGCGGGTTGTAAGGAGCGGGATTCAGTTCGCTGATGGGGAGCTTTTTGAGGAGCATGAAGGCACCGTGTGAGTGTGGAGAGCGCGGATGACTGTGAGCGGAAGTTTCCGGAAGACGATTTGTCATTGGTCATTTGTCAATCATCATTTGACATTGAAGAAGAAGAGTCAGCTTCAATGAAATCCCAAATCCCAAATCCCAAATCCCAAATCCCAAATCCCAAATCCCAAATCCCAAATGACAAATCCCAAATGACAAATCCCAAGTGACAAATCCCAAATGACAAATTTCCCCCCCCCCCGTCAGTCTGCCTCCCTCCCTTCAACCTCCATCTCCAACCCCGCGCCGAAGTCTTCCGCGTTTTCCGCTTCCCAGTTCAGTTCGTCATCGAGGTCCAGAAACTCCGGCGAGGCCTGAAAGTCCTGACGCAGCTCCTGCTTGATGCGCGCCAGGCAGCGGGTGACGTGCCCTTTGGGGTGGCCGAAGACGTTGCCGATCCGGTCCAGTGGCCATCCGGCGTTTTCACGCAGGGCCAGCATCGCAAGGTATTTCCAACGCCGGGAGTCCTCACCGGCAAAGTGTTCGTGGATGATCTGCCAGAACTGATCTGGGCCCGAGCGTGGAAGAAGAATCTTGGTACCATTCGGGCGGGAGACGGACATGGATTCACCTCGTTCGGAAGCTGGAACTGACGATGACGACCTGCATTGGATCGCCTGCGTGTTGCGCAAACGCGCAGCGTGAATCTGGTAAATGAGCCGTGGGAAGAGGAGATTCGAAAGATTTTGATTTTTGCCGAGAAGCTGCCCCCGCTATCGATGTGAGTCTGGTACTCGCATGAAGGCTTCCCGCCAATATTCCTCTATGGTCTCTCGACTCTCCGCTCGGGATGTCATCCATCTTGAATCCCGGTAAACTCAAGCATCCCCCAAAGCTCACCCTGACCCCTGACCCCCATTCCCCTGCCCCACCCGACCTATGCAGCTTGATCGACCCGAGACTGGTTCACGTCACGCACTGGATGCGAGGCAACTCTCGCAGTTCAACGCATTGCTCGCTGAGGTCTATGCGCGGAACCCCTTCTGGCAGGCGAGACTGAAGGACGCTGGAATCTCAGGACAACCGCTCACTGCATTGCAGCAGCTGCAAGATTTTCCCCTGCTGACGAAAACGGAACTGGTCGAAGATCAGCAGCGGCACCCCCCCTTCGGGTCGAATCTGACATACCGGCTGACCCGCTATTCACGGCTGCATCAGACTTCGGGGACGACCGGCCAGCCAATGCGGTGGCTTGATACTCCGCAGAGCTGGGACTGGCTGATGGAATGCTGGGCTCAGATCTACAGACTGGTCGAGGTGAAGCCCGAAGATGTCTTTGCGTTTCCATTTTCGTTCGGCCCGTTCATTGGTTTCTGGGCAGCTTTTGAGGGGGCACAGCGGATTGGAAATCTCTCTCTGACCATGGGGGGAATGAGCAGCGAATCCCGTTTGAAGATGATTTGCGAGATGAAAGCAACGATCGTCTGTTGCACGCCGACCTATGCACTCAGGCTGGCCGATGTCGCTGCTCAGGAAGGCATCCCACTGGCCGACAGCTCTGTGCGGATGTTGATTCTCGCAGGTGAGCCCGGAGGTTCCGTACCCGCCATCCGTGAACGGATCCAGCGGGATTGGGGGGCGCGAGTGATCGATCACTGGGGAATGACCGATATCGGGTCGCTCGGAATTGAAACTGTTCAGTCTCCCGGATCGCTGACCATTCTCGAGGCACAATGCATCCCCGAAATCATCGACCCGGAAACTGCTCTCCCGGTCGAACCGGGGCAGCTTGGCGAACTGGTGATCACAAATCTGGGACGCTGGGGACAACCTGTCATTCGTTATCGCACCGGCGATCTGGTGCGCGCGACAGCGACTCGCAGTGCTGACGGACTCGCCATGCTGCAGCTGGAGGGAGGAATTCTCGGCCGCACGGATGACATGGTGACCATCCGCGGAAACAACGTCTTTCCTTCCAGCCTGGATGCGGTGTTGCGTGAGTGCGACGAGGTGGCGGAGTACCGGACGACGGTCGTGACCCGAAAGTCGATGCCGCATCTGCGGATCGAAATTGAACCGGTCTTCCCAGCTGCCGACCATCCCGAACGTGCACAGCATTTGCTGGGCATGATCGAACGGCTGATCAAGAATCGCCTGAACTTTCAGGCGGAAGTGACGGCTGTTGAGTCTCTTCCCCGATTCGAACTCAAAGCCCGCCGATTCTTCCGCGAGGACCGATAGAAGAAGAAATGAACCACGGAAGAAACGGAAAAGACGGAAGAAACAATGGCCCGGAAGGTTCGAGCTTTCAAGGTTTGTGGATGACTAACATGACGTCATTGACTGACAATTCCGACATGTTTACGGCACTGGCAGAGCCTCAGGCGTTGTTGTTCTTATGGGTGAGCTGGTCAGGCCAAGCTCAGGCCTCAAAGAACTTATAAGTCAGTTCACCAACACCGTATTATTCAGTTTTTTGAAGTAAGTCTGAGCGACTTTGCACTTCGCCCGCTGACGGTTGCCGTAAGAAATTTTCAAGCCCTCTTTCAATTCTTTTCCGTGTCTTCCGCTTTTTCCGTGGTTAAAATTCTTGTCGTCCCCTCTCACAACTGCTTCGACATATTCTCCGCCAGCCGTTCCAGTGCCGGGCTCACGTCGTTGGGCTCCAGGTGCACGTTGAGGATGCTGTAGGCGTCCTGATGGGCGAGGGCTGCTTTCATGGACTGCTGGAGTTCGCCGAATGTCCTCACTTCGAACCCCCAGCCGGCTCCGAGGAGGTCCGGCATGCGGTGGTAGTTCCAGTTCAGAATGTCGTTGAAGGGACCTTCCTGCAGGAACCGTTCCGTGGTGTAGCCTTTGTTGTTCAGCACGACGACGATGGGATTGAAGGAGTGCCGCACGATGCTGGAGAGTTCCAGACAGGTCATCTGAAACGCTCCATCGCCCACGAGCACCAGCGGTCTGAGGTTGCGATCGGCGATCTGCACCCCCAGCGAAGCGGGGACGGCAAAACCCATCGACGTGTAGTAGGCGGGACTGATGAATTCTGTGTGCTTGTGGATCGTCAGATCCGAGGCTGCGAAGAGCGAATCCCCCACGTCCGCGATGACGACCATCTGATCGTCCAGAATTTCGTCGATATGATCGAACAGACTGACGATGCTGACGTTGTCCTTGGCGTGATGGTTTCCGCGCGGACGTGGGACGCGTGCCGGAAACGGAGTCTTTGATTTCCGCAGCTTCTCTTCCCCCAGCCCTTTCACAAAATCCTGCAGCAGCACATCGTGAAAATGATGATGCCCGATTCGCAGCTGCTCGCTGGTGACATAGATGCACTGACCGGGATCGAGTTTTGCGGTGTAAATTCCGAGGTTGATATCGGTCATGAACGTTCCCAGAAGGATGACGCAGTCACTCTCCTCGACGAACTTCGTGACGGCCTTTCTTCCCATCGCTCCTTCATAGACGCCGACATACAGCGGGTGACGCTCGCTGACGACCGACTTGCCCAGCAGCGTCGCGCACATGGGGATCTGGTTTTTCTCAGCGAGCTTCAGAACCTCTTCCTGAAGTCCGAATCGATGGATTTCCACGCCTGCGATGATGACTGGCGACTTCGCAGCGGAGATGCGGTCACGGGCCGCACTGAGCGCCGCTTCCAAGGCTTCCCCGCTGCTTTGAGGGATCACATCCAGGGGCTGATGCGGGACGAGTGAATGGGCCTGCACCCGGTCGCGTGGAATTTCGAGATAGACGGGACGTTTGAACCGGACAGCCGCTTCCAGACAGCGATCGATTTCCCGGAACGCTGTGAGTGGATCATCCAGAGAGGCACTGGCGACGGTGATCTTCTCGAAAATCTCACGCTGAGTGTTGAAGTCCCTAACCTTGTGGTGCAGCAACGGATTGTTACGGCGCTCGTAAATTCCGGGGGCACCGCTGATCACGATGACGGGCGATTTTTCGGCATAGGCCCCCGCGATCGAATTGCACAGGCTCAGGCCGCCGACACAGTAGGTCACGCACACCGCCCCCAGGCCATGCACGCGGGCGTAGGCATCGGCAGCGTACCCGGCACAGTCTTCACGGGTGCATCCCACCACGCGAATCGGACTTTCTTCGAGCATTCCATAGAACTGCAGAACGAAGTCGCCGGGGATTCCAAAAACGTCCTGCAGCCCGTAATCCTGCAGTCGCTGAATCAGATAACGACCGATCGTTTGAGAGTGTGAAGCGGAACTCGCGCCGTTGGAAGCTGTGCTGCCGACAGCGATTTTTCGAACGGGAACCTTCGTCACGCGGGTTCCAGTCTCGGCATGTTTTCGAACCGTCTTGCGCGCCATGGGGAATCCTCCTCAATGACCGACATTCTGAAGACAGAGCTTCTGCGACGTCGCACGATGACCGTTTCCCCAAATTATAGCAATGGGAAGTGTGGCGACAGCAGGATTTCGCGAGCCGAAGTTGAGTGCTGAGAGTCGAGAGTCGAGAGTCCAGAGTCCAGAGGGAGTCTTGCGTTGGTTGGAGGGTGCAGTGATCTTTGGGGCGAGTTCAGTTGGCTGGGAGGTGGGGCCAGAAGATGGTTGCGGGGAGGTCGGTTTCTGTTGTCCGCACGGTGAGAGCGGTTCCGGGGGCTGCGTGTTGCGTTCGAATCATCGCCAAGGCGACCGTTGCGGAACGCGTTGGAGAATAGTCTGCCGATGTGATTCGCCCGACTTCTTTTTCTGCTGCCATGACCGCAGCTCCCACCGACACCTCATCACCCTGAATCAGCATCCCCCGCAGTTCGCGATTCGTATGTCCCATCGCATCCAGCCGGGCGATCGGCTCCTGCCCCAGATAACATCCTTTGGTGAAGCTGATGGCCTGCGTGGTGCGGGCAGCGGTCTGGGCCAGATCTTCCGCCGAAAGGTCCCGTCCGTACCAGGGGAATCCCGCTTCGATTCGAAGAATGTCGAAGAGTGTGGAAGTCCCCAGTGCCAGAAATTCCGCGGGGATTCGTTCCCTCAGCGCAGCAACTGCGTCACGCCCACCGGAGATCAGGATTGCAGGTTCGGGGAGCATGTCGGTTCCAGCAAGCAGCAGCTCACCTGCCTCAGATGCAAACAGTTCACACCGCCCCACCCGCAGGTCAACTGGCTTTCCGAATGCCGTCTCCAGGACCGCCTGAATGCCAGCTCCATGCAGGCAGAGCAGACCCAGTTCCGCGGAGCGGTCTGTGATCGTCACCGGGGCATCGAGCAGATATTTGGTGAGGTGTGAAACGAGTGTCGAAGCTGAGCCCGGAACAGCGATCAGTCGAAGTCGGTCCTGAATGGCGAGGACCAGAACATGCCCGAGGATCCGGCCCTTGATGTCGCAGATGAACGCTTCGCACGACTCTCCGCTGCTCAGCTTCTTGATGTCGTTTGTGCAGAAGTTATGCAGAAATGACCGCGCCTGATCGCCACTCATCTCCACTTGCGACCAGTCGGACAGGTCAAAGGAGACAGCTCCGATCTCTGCCAGTGATTGAGAATTCGGCTGGATAGTCACCGGAGGCTCCTGCTGCTGACGTCTGTTCCCGTTTCCTATCGATGGCGCAAGCGAGACTGCGGCATCGTTCCTTCAATCAATCTTCGCAGAAGCACATCGTTGATGCTTCCACGAAAGCGGACTCTTCCATCGATCTCGACGACGGGAACGGTCTCATCGAATCGCTCGAGTAACTCGGGGTCCTCGTCGATGTTCACTTCGGAAGGGACCGGAACCCACTGCCGATATTCCGCCAGTGTTTCCATGGCATCTTCGCAGAGGGGACAGTCCGGTCGAGAGTAGACAATGACGGTGCGAAACCGGATACCGGGCCGGGTCGGTCGCCACGCGGCTCGCCGGTGCCCTGCCTGCCAGAGCAGCCGGATTCCCACAATCATGCTCACCACGCACCCCAGTGCCCAGATCGCGGAATTGCCGCGAATGAACCGTTCCAGTGCTGCCGGCAGTCCCTGCAGTTCACTGGCCAGCCACAGAAATCCCCCGATCACACCCAGAATCAGGAGCGTGCTTCCCAGAAACACGCGTGTTGAGTTCGAGGGTGAAGCGGGCATGTGACACCGGATGAAGAATCGTCTTCGAGAGTACTACTGTCCGACTTCTCTAAAAGCTCAGCGAGTTTTTTCAGAGCACGAGGCGTGAGCGAGTGCATTGTTTACGTAGATAACGCCATGCACTTGCTGACGCGGCGTGCTCTGAAAGCGGCAACTGCGGTGCTACGATTTTCCGGCGCGCTCGATCGGCAACTCCGGATGCTCCACAATCACGGTCGTCCGGATGCCGCCTCGTGGAGTGAACGCCGCTTCAATCTTCATCCAGCGGGGCTCGGTCACCGCCACGAGATCGTCGAGGATGGTGTTTGTCACCCGCTCGTAGAACGCACCATGATTGCGATATTGCTGCAGGTACATCTTCAGCGATTTCAGTTCGAAGCACTTCCCGTCCGGAATATACGAAATCGTCAGAGTGCCGAAGTCAGGCTGGCCGGTCTTCGGACACAGCGAGGTGAATTCGGGGCAGATTGTATCAATGACGTAATTTCGCTGCGGAAATGGGTTTTCGAATGTTTCGAGCAGATCCCGGGTCGGGTCGGACGTAGCCATGAGCAAACTTTTTTCTGCGAAGAGAACAAGATCCTGGAAGGATTGAATAGCGGAGATCTGCAAGCATAGCTCCACCGGACGACACGTCAACGGACGGGCGGAGTTCAGCCCGTTGATGCGTCGCGTCCGGATCGGCGGATCCACCCGATTAATTGTTGGGTGAAGTCGATGCGGGAGACTGTGGTTTGAGCAGGATGAACGCGCGGAACCGGGGAGCATCTTCCCAGTTCGCTCCGGGTTCCTGGGGCGTCTGGCTTTCCGCTGCTTTGGCCGAAAATCCCTGCTTGGCCCGGGCATTCTGAAGTGCGGGCGCCGATTGCCCCACAGGGAGCGGCGGGGCAGGAGCAGCCAGAGCATCCGCCATCTTCGTCGATTTCGATGCACGAGCTGCAGCACCACTTTGCTCAGCGGGGAGCGATTTCGCGACGGGCATCCCGGCTCGACGCGGACTTCCAGAATTGTCGATGACCGACTGGTCCGCCAGCTGCTGGAAGTTGAATTGTCGCTGCTGCTGCTGCTGCTGCTGCCGATCCGACTTGTCCTCTCGCTTTGCTGGGCTGCCGAACTGATCGGAGGTCTCGTTTGGCTGCACCGTGCGGGACACGGTCGAGCGGGCCTGCGTCTCCGCAAGCGAGTGATCCGTCTGGTTCAGATTCACCCCGTCTTCCACATACATCACCGCGTCGAAGGCTGCGACGTTGTTGAGCACATGGGCCATTTCAGGGCCGTCCATCTCCAGCTCCAGCCCGACAGCGGTCAGCTTCGGAACCCCGAATTGCTGCAGATTGGCGGAGAGGACCCGATTGTCGCCCGAACGAACCTGCTGCTGTTCGACAAGGACCTGCACCTGATTCATGGCCTTCATGACGTCGACGACCGTGAACTCAATGACGATGGGAGTCTCCCCATCATCGTCCTGGATGCTTCCCGGAACGTTGATGGTGTTTCCGACCACCGGCATGCGGTTCAGATCCTGAATCCGGCGGCGGATCTCTTCTTTGGAAAGGCTGACGACCGGGACGGGTGGAAAAGCGTCATCACCCTCACGACTGAATTGCGGGGCCATATCCGCACTGCTCTCGTTGAGGCTCGTTACGGGGCTGGGCATGGCTTCCGGAACAGCTTCGGTATTGACGGCCAGAGACTCTTTGAACTGCTGCTGGTGTTGAACATCCTTCGGTAAATTCAGTGAAATGCTGACGACCACCAGCAGGCAGGCTGCCACCGCCACAGCGCTCCAGCGGGCGATCCGTCCGAGTCCGGCAGACCCGCCACTTCTGGATGCGCGTGGAGAAATCCGGCGTTGATCGATCTGATGCAGGACCTCAGTCCGCATCTCGGGGGGAGCGTACGGACGGGGCAGCATCCGCACCTGCAGGCTGACCTCTTTCATTTCGGCCAGCAGTTCCCGCAACTCGGACGATTCCTGCAGGCGGCGCTCAACGTCAGCCTTCTCGGCCGGGGACAATTCCCCGTCGAGGTAAGCGGATAACAGTTCTTCTGGATGTTGAGTGGACATGGTTTCAGTCACTTCAGCTCGCGTTCGACAACGCGGGCCAGTCTTTCGCGGAGCAATTGGCGGGCGCGATGAATTCGACTCCGGACCGTCCCGATCGGGCAGCCCGACAATTCCGCAATTTCTTCGTAACTCAGCCCTTCAATCTCTTTGAGTACGATGGCGTCCCGGTATTCCGTTCCCAGTTGATCCAGCGCAGCTCGCACCTGCCGCTGGGCGTCATCCGTCTGTAGATTCCGGGTGGGATCGGCCGAAGCACGGTCGTCTTCCGGTTCGACTCCGACCCGTTCTTTGTATTCGTCCAGCGAGTGACGGGTCTGCTTGCGTCTGCGGCTGGAGATCGCTGCGTTGTAGGCGATGCGAAACAGCCACGCGTAAAACGAAGCTTCCTGCCGGAACGTTCCCAGTTTCTCGTACGCCAGCAGGAACGCATCCTGTCCGACATCCCGCGCATCATGAACGGACCCCAGCAGCTGAACCAGCGTGCCGTAAAGACGGTCCTGATGCTTGAGCATCAGTTCGCCAAAGGCATCCCGGTTCCCTGCCAGAGTCGATTCAATCAAGCGAGAATCGTCTGACGTCATGATCACCACGATAAGACGCAAGGGGTCTGCAAAGAGTTCCCTTTATTATGGGAAGCGCGGGTGTTTGCGTAAACACCGAAATGCCAATGAGTCCCGTCCCACAGGCCGGTGACACGCCTCGCAGGTCTGCATCTCGTGAATCTTATGGGCCCCGTTCCCGTCCTTTGCGGAACCGGCAGGACGAGACTACCATCCAAAGCGATGCAAGTCGTTCAGCCGGATACGGAACATCGTCACCGTGAGTGTGACCACGCTTCGGCCTGCTGACCCCGGACTTCCTGCCTCCTTCCCTTTCAACGTGAAGACCTTCCATGAAATATCGCGTGATCACAGCTGCTGCACTTTTTCTGGCTGGTGCAGCCGGTGAACTTGCTGCCAATGAACCGAATCAGCTGACCCCGAACGAAGAACTCTCTGGCTGGAAACTTCTCTTCGACGGCAAAACGACCAACGGCTGGCACACCTATAAAGAGAAAGAACTTCGCCCCCAATGGGTCGTTGAAGATGGGGCTCTGGTGCTGAAGTCCAAGGGGGGCGGCGACATCACGACCGATGGCGAGTATGACAGCTTCGAACTGGTGCTGGATTATAAAATCGGTCCCAAAGGCAACAGCGGACTGATGTTTCATGCTCCCGAAGGACCCAACTGGGCCCCTTTTGAAGGGCCTGAAGTTCAGATTCAGGACAACATTGAAGGGAAAGACCCCCAGAAGTCGGGCTGGCTGTATCAGCTTTATCAGCCCGGCACGAATAAGAATACCGGCGAAATCGTCGACGCCACTCATCCTCCCGGAGAATGGAACCAGCTGTATCTGCGAGTCACGCCACAGAACTGCGAAGTCCAGATGAACGGTGTGCAGTACTACAGCTTCCAGAAGGGGTCCGAGGACTGGAAGAAGCGGGTCGCCGCCAGCAAGTTCGCCGAGTTCCCGGAGTTTGGGACCTTCACCAAAGGCCACATTGCCCTGCAGGACCACGGCGATGAAGTGGCCTTCCGCAACATCAAGATCCGGGAACTGAAGCCGGAACAGCAGTCTCCGAACATCTCCACCGGAGAACTCGATCTCAAGCCGGTGCTGGCCTTCCCGAAGCTCCAGTGGGAAAACTGGGAACCGGAAGACGCAGCCGGTCGCGTGCAGTCCTTCCGTCCTGTTGTCATTACTTCGGCCAATGATTCCACCAACCGGCTGATTGTCGGCGAACAGCATGGTGCGATCTGGGCATTCGAAAACAAGCCGGATGTCACCAGCTCCAAGCTGCTGCTGGATATCCGTGATCGCGTGAACTACAGCGACAAGCAGAACGAAGAAGGTCTGCTCGGTCTCGCTTTTCATCCGAAGTTCGCTGAGAACGGTCTCTTCTACGTTTACTACACCCAGAAGCCCGGCCTGATCAGCGTGGTCTCTCAGTTCCAGGTTTCCAAGGACGATCCTAACCGTGCCGACCCAGCCACTGAAAAGAAGCTGCTGACGATCGAACAGCCCTACTGGAACCACAATGGCGGAACGATCTGCTTTGGTCCTGACGGGTTTCTCTACATCGCATTGGGAGACGGGGGAGCGGGGAATGATCCCCATGGCAACGGCCAGAACCTGGGAACCCTGCTCGGCAAGATCCTGCGGATCGACGTTGATCACGCTGCGGACGGTCAGGCATATGGCATTCCCAAGGACAATCCTTTCGTGGGAAACAAAGAGGCCAAGCCCGAGATCTATGCTTATGGGTTCCGGAATCCTTGGCGAATCGCCTTCGACCGCAAGACCGGTCATCTCTGGTGTGCGGATGTCGGGCAGAATCTCTGGGAAGAAATCGACATTGTCGAAAAAGGGGGCAACTACGGCTGGAATTCCTTTGAAGGAACTCACCCCTTCGGCTCCAAAACGCTCGATCCGGCCAAGACCATCTTCCCCATCTGGGAATACGATCATCAGGTCGGCAAGTCGATCACCGGCGGCTCGGTCTATCGCGGAAAAGCGGTTCCGGAACTGGCTGGGAAGTACCTGTACGCCGATTACGTGACCGGAAAAATCTGGGCACTGTACTACGATGAAGATGCGAAAAAGGTGATCTCCAACGAAACGATCCCGGCAGACGCCATGCCGGTGATCACTTTCGGCGAAGATGATGCCGGCGAAATCTACTTCGGCATCGTCGCCCCGAGCGGCAACGGGATCTTCAAGTTCGTGAAGAACTAAGTACGTCTCCTCCGGAGTCTTTCACCACGGAAGGCACGGAATTCACGGAAACATGAGAAGTGGCAACATATACGGGCCGTCGCTTCTAAAACGTTTTCCGTGATTTTCCGTTCATTCCGTGGTTCATTTTTTCTGTGGGTCAGTGCGCTTCCCCGTTGTGGCTTTGTGCGTGAGCCTTCACGATCTTCTGCTGTTCATTCGGCGGCACCATTTCGTAGCTGGCGAATTCCATTGTGAACGACCCCTGTCCCCCTGTCAGTCCGGACAGGGCGCGGGCGTAGGTCATCACTTCCGCCAGCGGAATCTTCGCGTGGATCAACGAGAATCCCCCGGGGACTTCTTCCATCCCTTCCATGCGCCCGCGTCGGGTGTTCAGGTCGCTGCTGATGTCTCCGATTCGGTCGCTGGGAATGGTAATTTCCACCTGCATGATGGGCTCGAGCAGAGTCGGCTGGGCATTCTGAAAAATCTCTTTCAGGCACATGCTCCCCGCAGTCTTGAACGCAGCTTCGTTGCTGTCGACCGGATGATCCTTCCCGAAAAAGAGTTCGACGACGATGTCCTGAACCTGACAGCCGGCAACGATCCCCTGACACATCCGCTCGCGAATCCCCTTCTCCACAGCGGGAATGAACTGGTTGGGGACCGATCCCCCGCTGACGGCATCGATGAAGCAGAAGTTGAGGTCGGGGTCGTAGTGAAAGGCCCGCATCCCTTCGAATCGGGAGCGTGTGAAGTACTCGTCGGGATGAATTCCATGCGGGCACGCGGAGACCCGAAGGTGAACCTCGGCGAACTGCCCCGATCCGCCCGACTGCTTCTTGTGGCGGTAGCTTCCCTCGGCTGAAGCTGCGACTGTTTCGCGATATGGGATGCGCGGCTGGTGGGTGATGACATCGACCTTCTCCCGATTGTGCAGCCGGTTCTGGATCAGCTGCAGGTGCAGCTCACTCATCCCCTCCATGACCATCTCATGTGTCTGGTCTTCGCGGTGGACTTTGAACGTCGGATCTTCTTCTTCGATCTTGTGCAGGGCTGCGGAAATCTTGGCCTGATCCGCCCTGCTCTTCGGCTCAACCGCCAGACCGATCATCGGGCGCGGAAACGCCATTGGCGGCATCGTGATGTGATCCGATCCGTCGGAGATGACGTCTCCGGTATGCAGGTCTTCAATCCGGGAGACCGCGACGATGTTTCCGGCGATCGCTTCATCCACGTTCTCGTGCTGCCCTCCCTGCACATCAATCAGGTGATGCACCTTGATCGACTTGTCAGTCCCCACGACGTGAACGGTGGAATCCTTCTTCAGAGTTCCTGAATAGATTCGCAGGTAATTGACCTTCGAAACGAACGGATCGATGCGGGTCTTGATCACCTGTGCCACAAGCGGTCCGTTCGGATCCGGCTGAATCAACAGGTCTTCGCCGTCTTTGAGCACATGTCGCTGGACCTGGGCTGGCGAGGGGGCGTACTTTGCCAGGGCGTCCATCAGTTCTGAGACTCCGATGTCGGATTTCACCGCTGTGCAGAAGACGGGAATGAGGGTGCCAGCGACGATTGCCTTCGAAATGGCACGGTCCAGCTCTTCGCCCGAGATCGTTTCCCCTTCAAAGTAACGGGACATCAATTCTTCATCCGCCTCGACGACAGCTTCGATCAGCTGCTGATTGGCAGCGACCGGATCCAGGGCAGCGTCACTGGGGATCTCTTTGGGAAGATGCACCGTGCTGATGACACCATGAATCTGCGGGCCGGTCCCCAGCGGAATCGTCAGCGGCACGCAGCCCTGTCCAAACTGTTCACGAACACTCGCCATCAGCTCCGGCAGCTTGACGTTTTCCCCGTCGCACTTGTTGAGCACCAGGCATCGGGCCAGCCCGCGATTTCCCGCATGCTGAAACGACTTCCGGGTATTCATTTCGATCCCGTGAGGAGCGTTCACGGTGATCAGCACTGTTTCGGCAGCGCGGTAGGCTCCGATCACCTGCCCCACAAAGTCCGGCATCCCCGGCGCATCGATCATGTTGATACGTGATCCGCCGTGCTCGAAGTGGCAGACATGTGACGTGATGGAGTGATGCCGCTGCTTTTCGTCGTCATCGATATCGAGCAGGCTGGTCCCTTCGTCGGGCGAACCAATACGGCGGTTCACTCCCGACTTATACAGCATCAAATCCGCAAGCGACGTTTTCCCCGTCGCTCCATGTCCGACCAGCACGACGTTTCTGAGTTCTTCCACCGGATGACGAGGCATGAGCATCTCCTGCAAAGGTGTGAGAATGAACAGCGCGAAGTGCGCAGAAGCGATGTGAGAATACAGACAACCCGTTCGAGACAACGCGACCAATGCTTATGTTTAACCGCGACTCGCAGAGGAGCGATTTTCCAAATGCACGACACTTTGACCACGATCGACTTGTGATCAGATCGTCACAGAAAACGCGGGGCTCGAAGAGATTTTCCAGAAGCCGCCTGTTGGTCGCGACAACCCCAGCGTCGCGACCGGCGGCCGGTAAGCCGCCGGGAGTTGGTCCAGACATGTCGGCCAGAAGGCTCATGACATTCGTCCTGCCAAAACTCGATCTGCCTGCATTCGTCAGAATGAGTCCCTGTCCTGACTCTCGCATATCCGTGAGCAAGAGTCCAGCAGGAAGTGAGGGAAAAGCTTTTACCACTGAGACACGGAGAAACGGAGAAACGCTCAACTGCGAATCTTGCGAATGAGGCGAATTTGATTACCTCGAAGAAGATGAACCACGGAAGACACGGAACTCACGGAAAAAAACTGTGGTCAACCGCACTCTCCGGGTGAGCGGTACAATGTATGTCGCACTCTCCGAGTGCGACAACCAGTTCGCTTTCGCACGTGAGATGTGCGCCCCCTTGTCGCTGCAACGATGAAGAAAAGTTTCCGTGAGTTCCGTGTCTTCCGTGGTTCTTTTTTAACCATTGAACACGGTCGACATTCGCGATTCCCACTCTTTCTTCGCATCAGTTACTCTTCGGAAGCTTTCATTTGGTTCAATTCGCTCAGCTTCGGGGAAAACGGTTCTCCGCATCCTCAATTGCGCGCATCAGTTCTTCGCACGATTTGTAGTCCGATATAACGAGGTCATAAGTGTACCCTTCGTCGATAAGGCGCAATGACTTGCCGTAGCCTTTTTGGATATCCCAAATTCCTAAAAAACTGCTTAAGCTCATTCCATCGACCGCAATTGCTTTGAGATCATTGTGAACACGGAATGTCGTGAAATCTTTCGGAAGACGATAAGTGCATTCGATGACGTGGATGCCCGTCCCGTTCTGGATGTTTTCCCAATTCGGCGATCCCTCAAAAATCTGCACGAGTCGTTCCAGATCAAGGACTTCGTACTCACAGCCTAAGATCATGAGAAACGGCATATGTGGCTCCGATTAGACCTGTTCGTTTTCTCCGTGCCTCAGTGCCTCCGTGGTGAACCTCTCAACCGCTCTCGCCGAGCAGTTCCAGTCGCAGCAGGTCGAGAGCCGTTTTCATGGCCCGGACTTTCGTGAAGGCGGGATTACCGCTCCATTTTAACGTCATTTCCCGGGGTTCTTTCCCGCGGCTCAGCAGGCCGATCTGGATCGTTGAAACCAGATGTTCATCCGCGTCGGTCGAGAAGGTTTCCGGTCCCGTCAGCAGAACGAAGTCCGCGTCGGTCTGTGTCTGCAGCGGTTCAGCGAGTGCGAATGGAGAGTCCGTCATGGCAGGGAGCACCGTACCGCCCCGGTAACAGGCAGCTGCCCCGTCGACATGGGCAATGTGTTCTGCCAGCAGACCGCACGTGCCGCATTCGACGCTGGCGAAGGTGAGATTGCGAGCGTTGAGTTCCCGCACCACGATGTGTTCCAGTTCTTCGTCTTCAATTCCGAAGACATAGTTCCCCAGCTTCTCACGGATCTGCTGGGAAGCGTGTTCGATCTTCTTCAGGCATTCCGCTTCACTGTTCCCCTGTGCGACGATTCGCAGCGTGATCGTCGCATCGTGTGCGGTGATTCCGATGTCCGGGTCATGCCCGCGTGCAGTGAGGTCGCCGAGCAGTTCTTCCGTGTTGGATTCTCCAAGGCCAAAGCAGTTGATTCGTGCCCGTCGGATCACGTTCTGGCCCTGTTTCAGGCGGGGCCGGACCTGTTCGAAAAACATCTTCTTCATTTCCGTGGGAACCCCGGGCATGGCTGCGAGAAAACAGGGTTCGCGGCCGGCACGCGGCACGGACATCCAGATGCCGGGTGCAGTTCCAATCGGATTCGTCAGGGGAGTTGCTCCGACAGGAAACATCGCCTGAATCCTGTTTCGTACGGGCATCTCCCGCCCGCGACTGCGAAAGAAACTTTCGACAGCCGCCAATGAAACCGGATCGAGTTCCAGTCCGACTCTGGCAGCCGCTGCCATCGCTTCACGGGTGAGGTCGTCCAAAGTGGGTCCGAGTCCACCTGTGATCAGCACGAGGTCGACTCGATCGCTGGCGGTCCTGAGCACCTGAACGTTCGCATCGAGTTCGTCCGCCACGGTGGTGTGATAAAGAGTGGTGATGCCCAGATCCGCCAGCTGCAGGCTGAGCCATTGGCTGTTGGTGTCGAGTTTCGCTCCGGAGGTGATTTCCGTGCCGATGGAGATGATTTCAGCATGCATTCAGGAGGACTTTCCGAAGTGTCCAGGGAGTTTCGGCTCCGGTCTTGCAGGGAACTGCCTGGCTTTGAGCAGGTGTCATTCAGAGTGGGTGAGGCAAAAGGATTGCGGGATTCCAGAAGCAGAGATTTTCTTAAGCAATCTCGCGCAGAGACGCAGGGGCGCAGAGCAGGAAGGAGGATTCGAATGAACATCCAATGCATTCCTTTCCCGATTCCTCTGCGTCCCAGCGTCTCTGCGCGACTTTATTCTCTGTTTCCAATCTCCAATGCATTGAAAGTTTGAAATTTGAATCAGAGCAAAACCTCTTGTCTTGATTCGCCTGAGTTTATGCATCATTTCGATGAACGCCAGCAGGTCAATCGGAGTGGTGCCGCAATTCGACTTTGTGGGGCGGCTCGCGTGTTCTGGTCGGCGTGGGCAATTCCGTCATAATTCTCCCGGCTCCGTTTGTCAGGGGGGAACGGCTTCGATATTGTGGCTCGACATTTTGCGACGTTTTCAGAATTTGAGGAGCAGACGAACATGGCGGAACGTGTCATCATCATCGGATCTGGACCGGCTGGATGGGCCGCCGCCATTTACGCAGCTCGCGCGAGTCTGGAACCGCTGGTCATTGAAGGGGAAATGACCCAGGAGAACTGGGATCTGGGACGCCCGCCGCTGGGGCAGCTTGCCATCACCACGGAAGTGGAGAACTATCCCGGCTTCCCACACGGAAACATGGAGCATTATCTCGACGACGCCCTGCCGAAAGACCGGCGGGGGATGATGGCTCCGCATAAGAAGGAAGGGGTCAGCGGCCCTGAGCTGATGGAACTGATGCGGCAGCAGGCGATCAATTTCGGCACCCGCACGCTGATGGAAGATGTCGTTGAAGTCGATTTTTCCGGCCGACCCTTCAAGATGAAAACGAGCGGCGGGGGAGAGTACGTCGCTCATTCCGTAATCATCGCGACGGGAGCCCGCGCCAACTATCTGGGGCTGGAATCCGAAAAGCGATTCAAGAACATGGGGGTTTCGGCCTGTGCTGTGTGCGACGGTGCCCTGCCCCGCTTCCGGGATCAGCCGCTGGTCGTCATCGGGGGTGGAGACACCGCCATGGAAGAGTCGGATTACCTGTCGAAGTTCGGCTCGAAGGTGTACATCGTTCATCGCCGGAATGAATTCCGGGCCAGCAAGGTCATGGCCGAGCGCGCTCTAAACAATCCGAAGATCGAAGTGAAATGGAACTCTGTCATTGATGAAGTGCTCGGGACTGATGAACAGGGAGTGACCGGCGTTCGCATCCGCAGTTCAGAAGATCCTGCGAAGTCCGAAGAACTGCAGGTCACCGGTTATTTCGCCGCCATCGGACACACCCCGAATACTGAGTTCCTCAAGGGACAGCTGGAGATGAACTCCAAGGGGTACATCAAGTGGACGGTTCCGTTCCGTACCAACACCAGCGTTGAAGGGGTGTTCGCTGCCGGGGACGTGGCAGACGACAACTACCGTCAGGCGATCACCGCAGCTGGGTCGGGCTGTATGGCTGCACTGGACTGCGAACGCTGGCTGTCGCTGCAGAAGATCCACTAAAAAGATTCAGCACGCAGCTGCGTCTGAAGAAACGAAGCACGAAATTCGAAATCCGAAACAAATTCTAGATTGAGAATTGGAATTTGTTTCGGATTCGCTGCTTCGGATTTTCAACGTTCTCACGGTGTTCGACACCTCTAGACCAGTTTGGTCTATCATGTGCAGGCGATTCAGGGTTTTCACCGCATGAAAGTCCATATGATCGCCTGCGGAACGTAATAGATTATTTGCAAAACCGCTCTAACACGATGTCTCTGTATGGCACTGGAAAACTACAGTCCGGAATTGAATCTTGCCCGGGAAGCTGCGCGGGATGCTGGTGCGCTGTTGATGGATTACCTGAATCGGGGCGTCACCGTCCGCGAAAAAGGGATCAGCGATCTGGTTTCGGAAGCAGATGTTTCGGCGGAGAAGCTGATTCTTGACCGGATCCGGAATGCCTTTCCAGACCACGCGATTCTTGCAGAGGAATCGCAGACAGAGCTGGCGGGCGCGGATGTTCCCGAACACCTGTGGATTGTTGATCCACTCGACGGAACCACCAACTTCCTGCATGGCATCCCGCATTTTGCCGTCTCCATCGCCTATTACCGGGCGGGGGTCGCGGAGTGTGGTGTCGTCTTCAACCCCGCGCGAGACGACTGGTATGTCTGTGCTCGGGGAGCTGGTGCATGGTTTCAGGACGAGCGACTGCAGGTGGGGTCGCAGGAATCGCTGTCGGACTGCCTGGTCGGTCTCGGTTTCTATTACGATCGGGGGGCGATGATGGAAGCCACGCTGGCGACCATTCATCAGCTCTTCAAAACCGGGATCCACGGTGTCCGACGCTTCGGGACAGCTTCGCTGGACCTGGCGCAAGTCGCCCGTGGTTTCTACGGAGCGTTCTTCGAGTATCAGCTTTCCCCCTGGGATTTTGCTGCGGGTCGATTGCTGGTGGAAGAAGCGGGAGGTCGGGTCACCACCGCTCAGGGGCATGACCTGCCGATGAAAAAGGGGAGCGTCCTGGCGTCGAATGGGCTGCTGCATGAAACAATGCTGGGGATCATCGACAAAACCGCCAGCAATCTGTTTCAGCAGTCGTGAAGCTGAGTACTGAGCAGATCCGGCTGACCTACTCCGCCGGAATTTCGAACGCTGCGGACACCTCTTGCGGGATGGCCATCAGCTTTCCCTGCCGGATGTCGACGAACGCCCAGTTGGTCTCGGCCCGGGCGATGAGGGCCTGATCGCGATACATCTCGAACTTCCGGAGTGAGGTGAAACGAGTCATGTCGGCAACCCAGGTTTTGATTCGAATCAGCTCCCCGACCAGTGCCGGCCGTCGATATTCGATGTGGTGTGTCCGAACCAGCCAGGCCCAGCCGCGGTCTTCATAGGCCTGCGTCGACCAGCCCTGCAGCGTGGAATGCGCGATCGCGGCCTCCTGCATCCAGCTGAAGTAGGAGACGTTGTTGGCGTGCCCAAGTCCGTCAATTTCTTCTGAGCGGACCTGGTGTTCGTATTCAAAAAAGAGGGCCATAACAGCTCGTCGCAGGGAATACAGACGGGGGTGAAGTCGATAGAATTGCAGCCGCCGCCTTGGTTTGCTAACCCCGGCGGAAACTTTTTTTCGTAATTTTTTTGAGAAACTGGAGTCGTCGAATGAACTCACGTCGTGCGTTTTCGCAAGCGCTCCTGGGAGCCGTGCTCACGGTTTTTGCTGTCGGCTGTGAACCGAAGCCGGAGCCACCTCCGCCGCCTCCCCCTCCCGCGCCGGTGGTCGTCACTCCTCCTCCGCAGATGACGGAGCCGGAACCCCCTCCTCCGCCGGAAAAAACGGCAGATGAAGTGATCGATGATTTCCTCGCTGTGCCGTCGTATCAGCGAACCGATGAGATGCTACTGAAACTCGCGGAGCTGAAGGAAGGTCTCACCCGCATCACGGAACTGGACCTGTCAAAAGCACCTGTGACGGAAGCGGGACTGGTCGCCCTGGCCTCCTTCCCCCGGCTGCGTCAGCTGAACCTGTCGGACTGCCGTATCAACAACAATGCCCTCAAGGTTCTTCCGGAATGTGAACATCTGGAAGTGCTGCTCCTCAGTAACACATCGACCGACAGCGGCGCGATGATTTATGTCAGTCAGCTGCCGAAGCTGCAGACCTTGTCGCTCTCGGGGACCGCGTTGTCTGATGCGGGTTTTGTTACGCTGAAAGATCTCAACGGGCTCGAGGTGCTGTCTGTTGCCAACAACCCGAACCTGTACGGACGGGAGTTTGGTCGTCTGGTAGACGAAGGGGCGTTCAATCAGTTGAAAGAGTTGGATGTCAACGGGACCCATCTCGCCACATACGGAGCGGATTCGCTTCACAAGCTATCCAATCTCGAAGTCTTTCGCGGTCAGGGGGCCGGCGTCACCGATCCCGTGATGGCCAGCCTGGGCAAATGCGAGAAACTCCGCATCCTGGACATCTCCAATAACCCGGTCACTTCCATCGGAATCAAGAAACTCGGGAAGCTCGACCAGCTGGAAGAATTGAACCTGCGTGAGTGTCGGGCCATTGCTGACATCGCGTTTAACACGCTCCGGTTCAACAAGAGCCTGAGAAGTCTGGACGTGACCGACACAGCCTGCACCGTGCAGGCGGTCCAGTTGCTGGCGGACAAGTTCCTGCCGGGAGCGGAGATCACGTTCAATAACAACGTCTACTGAAGAGTTGACAACGTTCAGGTTCGGGCCGCATGCGTGCGTGTGCGGCTCGGCCTTTCAGAAAGAGCAGACAGTTTTCGATCATGTCCTTGTTTCGTCCGAATATCGATCAGCTGCATGGCTATGTCCCCGGGGAACAGCCGCAGACGTCCGGCTGGGTTAAACTCAACACCAACGAGAACCCTTACCCCCCTTCCCCCCGCGTCATTGAAGCGATCCAGCGGACCGCGCAGGACCGGCTGCATGTGTACCCCGATCCATTGGGCCGGGCGTTCTGTCGTGCCGCTGCGGAAGTCCTGAATGTCGATCCGGAGTGGATTTTTCCGGCCAATGGCAGCGATGAAAACCTGACCATCCTTGTCCGTTCCTTCGCGGACAAGAACGATCTGATCGCGTATCCCTATCCCAGCTACATCCTGTATGAAACACTGGCTGAGATTCAGGGGACCCGACACGCCCGTTTGCAGCTGAACCCAGACTGGTCGTGGGACATCCCTCGCAATCGTCCTCTGCTCGATCAGACCAAGCTGCTGTTCGTTCCGAATCCGAATTCTCCATCAGGCAATCGCTGGAGTGATGAGACGCTGCGGGGACTGGTCCCGCGTAACGGCGTTCTCGTCCTCGACGAAGCGTACGGAGACTTTGCGGACGAGCCGGATCAACTGGATCTCCTCCGGTCCGATCTCGGCAAGCAGATTGTCGTGACCCGCACCTTCAGCAAGTCTTACAGCCTCGCAGGTCTGCGATTCGGCTTTGCCATCGCCCACCCGGACACGGTTGCTGGGATGCGGAAAGTGAAAGACAGCTACAATTGCGACGCTCTTTCACTGGCAGCCGCGGAAGCGGCCATTCGCGATCAGGACTGGATGTTGTCCAATCGGGCCAAGATCATTGCCACCCGGAGCCGACTGCAGACAGAACTCAGCCAGCTTGGCTTTGATGTCGTTCCCAGTCAGGCCAATTTCGTCTGGGCCACGCATGCCCAGCGGAGCCATGCCGAACTGTATGAAGCCCTGAAAGCCCGTCAGATCCTCGTCAGATACATGCGGTTCCCGCAGGCAGTCTCGCCCAGCGAGAAGCATCCCGATGGTCTGCTCGACGGCCTGCGGGTGACGGTCGGAACCGATCCGCAAATTGACTTCTTCCTGAGTGCACTCCGGGAAATTCTCTGAGCCAATAATTTTCAGACTTTGAGTCCCTCGACCCTGGTCCCTAGCCCCTCGACCTTTTCCATGCCCCGAACAGCAACCATCGACCGTACCACCGGCGAAACGAAAATCTCCCTGAGCCTGAATCTCGACGGGACCGGCAATGCCCAGATCGACACGGGCGTCGGTTTCTTCAACCACATGCTCACCCTCTTTGCAAAGCATGGCCTGTTTGACCTGACGATCGATGCCAAAGGGGATCTGGATGTCGATCAGCACCACACGGTCGAGGACACCGGCATCTGCCTGGGACAGGCGATCCGTCAGGCGATCGGAGATAAAGCGGGCATCAACCGGTACGGAAGCATGACGCTTCCGATGGAAGACACGCTGGTCACGTCGGCACTGGATCTGAGCGGCCGGTACTGGTTCGTGGATGCATTCAAGATTCCTACCGAAAAGATCGGGGAGTTCGACTCGCAGCTGGTGGAAGTCTTCTGGCAGGCGGTCGCTGCCAATGCGCTGATGAATCTGCACGTCGTCCTGCACCACGGGCACAACAGTCACCACATCGCGGAAGGGATTTTCAAAGCCACCGCCCGGGCACTTCGAACGGCGGTCACGGTCGATCCCCGTCAACCCGGCGTCCCGTCTTCCAAGGGTGTCCTCTGATTGTTGTCTGTCAGAATGATGAGGATGTGATTTTGCAGGGTCCGCTGTGCGGACCATTCCCGACCATACTGTGGTCCGCACAGCGGACCCTACATCAAATTCCAATAGAGTTAGAACGACACAATCTGCCCGTCGGATTTGCTACCGAGAAAATTGTACGTGGCGAAGTCGATCGTGTCGCTGATGAATCTCACGCTGCCGTCCGCCAACAGTACATGAACTCCCCCATCATGGGCGCTGAAGAGACCGTGATTCAGGTTCAGGGCGTCCTGGTAGCTGACTGCCGGGATCATGCTGGTTGCGGGCCGTTTGCTTCTCTGGCTGTTGGGTTTCATGCTTGTGATGAAGCCATAGGCCTGCGCACTCCAGAGTCCGTGAAAGAGATTCAGCTGCGGCAGGACTTCTCCCATCAGGATCGTCTGGCTGGTGCCGTCGGTGACTTCGCTGATGCGTGAGGAGATGGCTGTTCCCGTCATTGCCAGGGAGAAGATTCCCGACGTGCGGGTCACCTGGGGGCCGAAACAGTAACTCGGCTGGCCGACGGCCTTGCAGTCGGACGTCGTGTCCGCCCCGAGAGGATATCGATACGGCCCGGCACAGGTCTGGTACGCAGCCCCCTGAGCCCAGAGTCCGTCATATCCGCCAATCGCCGCCCCTGCAGGATTACTCGGGCAGGTCTGCACCGGAAGAGAGAGCTTGAGAAGGACATCTGCGTTGGTTGCTGAGAGGTTGTTCAGCGAAAAGTTGAGTTGATGGAAAACAGCGGACTGATCGAGAAACGGCAGCAGCATTTCGTTGATGTTATGAATGTTCCCGAGAAGGCTTCCCGGGGGGAATGCTGCATGGGTGTCATGATAGTTGTGCAGCGCCAGCCCCAGCTGCTTAAGATGATTTCGGCACTGGATCCGTCGCGCCGCTTCACGGGCCTGCTGGACGGCCGGGAGCAGCATTGAGGACATGATGGAGATCACGCCCAGGACCACCATCAACTCGATCAATGTCATTCCGCGACGTGATTTCGAAACATTCTGAGATGGATTCATCCCTGTTCAACTCCTTGATCAAGAGTGCGATCAGGCCCGGATTGGGCCCAGCGTGATGTGGATTTACTGAAGGAACCGGTGGCGAGGAAATGAGAGAACTCGCGGGAACAGCGAGTGGATGCCTGACCTCGAAAACTGTGTGAAAATCGACGCTAAAGTCAGGCGTGAACCAGGGTCAACGTGGATCCGCACGCGCTTGCCAGAATTTCGGGAAGCCTGACAGATTGAGCGTCTCGTAACTTCCACGCAGCCTGTGTGAGAAAAACGGAGCATTTCGGCGGTGAGGATTTCTTCGACCGGGTGTCGGATCTCATCGCACTGCGGAAACAGGCGGGAAAACTCGTGGAGAGAATCCACCCCCGAAGAGGCTGACGGCCATTGCTGTGGAAAGCGCGGTCCTTGGATGATCTACAGCGTCCGCGATGGTAGAATGCCGAATTCCCCTGCAGTCGCCTGTCGACTGCACCTCTGAGATCCCTGCGAAACATTTTTGCCGCTACGGAGAGCCATGAGCACCGTCGAATCCGCCCCTGCCATTTCGCGCCCATTTGCTCATCTGCACTGCCATACCCATTATTCGCTCCTGGATGGGGCCAACCGTGTGCCTGATCTGGTCAAGCAGGTGAAGAATCTGGGGATGAACTCCTGCGCGATCACGGACCACGGGAATTTATACGGAGCACTGGAGTTCTATCAGACCTGCCGCAACAACGGCGTGAACCCCATTCTGGGGTACGAAGCGTACATGGCACCCGGTCACCGCTCCGACCGCAGTGCAACCCGCATGAAGGAAGCGGCCTTTCATCTCACGCTGCTGGCGATGAACCGGACCGGGTTTCAGAATCTGGTCAAAATGGCGAGCCACGCCTATCTCGAAGGGTTCTACTACAAACCGCGTATCGACAAGGAACTGCTCAAGGATCACAGCGAAGGCATCATCTGCCTCTCCGGCTGTGCTTCAAGCGAGCTCTCCCGGCTCCTGCTGGCTGACAACAACGACAAAGCCAAAGAGCTGGTGCATTGGTACTCCGACCTGTTCGGAGACCGGTTCTATCTGGAAATCCAGGACGCCGGTGTGGAGATTCAGCAATCGTGCGCGGAAGCGACAATTGTCCTCGCCAATCAGATGGGGCTTCCGCTGGTCGCCACGAACGATGCGCATTATCTGTGTCAGTCCGATGCTGCGATGCATGACGTGCTGCTGTGCGTGAACACGAAATCGTTTCGCAGTGACGAAAAGCGAATGCGGATCGGCACCGACCAGCTGTTCCTGCGTTCCCCCGAGCAGATGTATTCGGCGTTTCCGAATCTCGCTGATGCAGTGGCCCGGTCGCAGGAAATTGCGGATCGTTGTGACATTCAGCTCGATTTGAAGACCCGTCACTTCCCGGTCTTCACTCCCCCGGGCAAGAAGACCGACGTGGAGTATCTGCGCGAAGTGGCCGAACAGGGGCTGCGCGAACGATATGGAGATGAACCTGCGGAGGTCTATCAGAACCGGCTCAATTTCGAACTGGGCGTGATTGAGCGGATGGGCTTTGCCAGTTACTTCCTGATCGTCTGGGATTTTGCGCGCTTTGCCAGAAGTCAGGGGATTCCCTGCACCGCTCGTGGATCCGCGTGCGGTGCAATCGTGTCGTATGTTCTGGGGATCTCGGACGTCTGCCCCATCAAGTATGACCTGCTCTTTGAACGGTTCCTCGACCCCAGTCGATCGGAAGCTCCCGATATCGATATGGACTTCTGTCGCGACCGCCGCGAAATGGTCTTGAACTATGTGAAGGAGAAGTATGGCCATGCCAACGTGGCTCAGATCGGAACCTTCGGCACGCTGAAAGCCAAGGCTGCCATCCGCGACGTGGCCCGCGCCCTGTCCATTCCCCTGAAGCGGGCGGACGAAATCGCCAAGATGGTTCCGGAAACCTTGAATATCAAACTCAAGGATGCTCTCAAGGAGAGTGCGGAACTGAAGGAACAGTACGACTCCGATCCGCAGGTGAAGGAACTCATCACCTTCGCAATTGCTCTGGAAGGACTGGCGAAGTCGGCCGGAACGCATGCTGCCGGGGTGGTGATCGCGGACCGCCCTCTGCAGGAATACGTTCCGTTGCAGCGAATTTCCGGCAAGGAAGACGTGCTCACGCAGTGGACCGAAGTGGAGAAAGCCGGTCTGCTAAAGATGGACTTCCTCGGGCTGCGAAACCTGTCGATCCTCGATAAAGCAGTCAAGAATGTCCGCAAGCATCGCGGTGTGGAGATTATTCCCAAGGATCTGCCGCTGGATGATGCCGAGACCTTTGCCCTGCTGCAGCGGGGGGAGACCAAAGGGATCTTCCAGCTGGAATCGGGCGGGATGCGTGACCTGCTCACCAAGATGAAGCCGGACCAGTTTGCCGACATCATCGCGACCAGTGCGTTGTATCGCCCGGGCCCCCTGGAAGGGGGAATGGTGATGACGTACGTGAACGTGAAGAACGGACGCGAGCCGACCCCTCTGGTTCACCCGATCGTCGACGAGGTGCTCGCCGAAACGTACGGCGTGATGGTGTATCAGGAACAGGTGATGCGGATTCTCAATCGCCTGGGGGGCATCGAGCTGGCCAGCTCGTACAAGTGCATTAAAGCGATCTCGAAGAAGAATCACGAGATCATGAAGGGCTATCACGAGAAGTTCATCGAGGGGGCTCAGACTCAGAACATGCCCAAAGAGCAGGCCCAGGACATCTGGGACCTGATCGAAAAATTTGCCGGTTACGGATTCAATAAATCGCACAGTACGGCGTACGGTGCCATCGCCTATCAGACCGCCTATCTGAAGGCTCACTATCCCGAAGAGTTCATGGCCGCCCTGCTCTCCTGCGGGATGGAGTCGAGCGATCGAATCTTTGAACATACCGACGATTGCCGCCGGATGAAGATTGAAGTTCTTCCGCCGGATGTGAACCGCAGTGAGGTCGAATTCGGCGTCATCGTGATGGAAGAGCCGATCGAGGAAGCGCCTGAAGCGGCCAAGGGAGCGAACGGAAAGTCCTCGAAAGGAGGACGTGGAAAAGCGAAGAACGCTCCGTCCGATTCGAATGGAGAAGCCGTCGCCACGAAGACGGTTCGGAAACTCTCCTTCGGGCTGGGAGCCATCAAGGGAGTGGGATCGACAGCCATGCAGGCGATCGTCGACGAGCGCCTTGCGAACGGCCCGTTCAAGAACATCTTCGACCTCTGCGAACGGGTCGATCCAAAACATCTCACCAAAGCGGTTCTGGAAACCCTGTTGAAGGCGGGAGCCCTGGATAGCTTCGGCCCCAATCGAGCACAGCACCTCCTGGTGATCGATCGGGCGGTGCAAGGGGCAGCTGCCCGACAGCGTGACAAGGCACGCGGACAGAAATCGCTGTTCGGAGAAGCAGAGTCCAGTGGCGGGGATGACGCTGCTGTCGACTTCGCAATGCCCCCCGCCGATGACTGGACTCACGGGCAGAAGCTCGCGTTTGAGAAAGAAGTCTTCGGGTTCTATCTCACCTCCCATCCGTTAACCGAACACGCGGATCAGGTGCAGAGCTTCACACAGCACCGCGTGAAAGATCTCCGCGACCTGGAAGACGGTAAAGACGTTCTGCTGGGAGGAATGATCTCCGCGATCAAGAAAGCGACGACTAAGAACCCGTCCCGCAACGGGAATAGCAAGTACGTCAACTTCGATCTGGAAGACGCCACCGGTGTGGTCCGCTGCATCCTCTGGCCGGACGACTTCGCCAATGAAGGTGAGAAAGTCCAGCAGGACGGGATCGTGATTGTGCGTGGCCGCATCGATTCCCGGGGACGTGAACCGAACATCATCGTCAATAAGCTGCTCACGCTGGCGGATGCGGAAAAGGAATTCACCAAGCAGATCGTTCTGTTTCTGAAGCGGGGATATCACTCGGAAGACGAGATGAAACGTGCACGGGAAACCCTGAGCCGATTCCCCGGGAAGACGCCGGTCGTGGTTGTCGTCGACACCGTTGATTCCAGTCCGTCGTCATCCGGAGTCGCTGCTGGGGATGAGAGTTCGGAAGCAGCAGAGTTGGCCGAGCCGATTGTAAAAACCAGTCGCCTGCGAGCGATTTTGTCGACCTCGGTTCAGGTCGCTGCTCGCCCGGAATTGAAGCAGGAACTGCAGTCGATCCTGGGGCCGGACGCCTGTCGCTTTCAGGCGGCAATGCCTTCTGGCGGGGGATCTTCCAACTGACTTTCAGGCGGAATGGATCAACATCGGTGATTGCTTTTTTCCATCCGACAGGGGGGTGGGAGATCGCTGTGTCATCTGGCAGTTGAACTGCCCGTCTTTGCGCACGCTTTCAAACAAATCCGTGTGAAGGCGGTTAACAAATGCTTGACGACGAGACCGTTGTGAGTACTTTATAAGGGCATGTGTAAGCGAGCAGAGCAATGGGTCTTCTGCACGGCTTCGCTGATCTTTAAAAGTGGCATGAAAGCTGCCTGCGTATCATGACGAACCCCGGTTTGGATGCCGTGGATGCTTGCGTCAATCAAATTCGATGCGTTTGAAAGCGGTCTAATCGCCCTGTCTTCTATGCAAATCCAGAACGCTCTGTGCTCAAATTTCGCTCACATGCTGCGAGCGGTCGCCTGCGGAATCTCTGTCTGCACTGCGGTAGCACCAACATTTTCTGACCTGCACGCGGAAGACCTTGTCACTCCTCCGGTGATGAAGTTTAAAGATCTGGATCAGGTGGCTCGCGATCTGGCAGCCAAACCTTATCAGCCGCAGCCGGATATTCCCGAGGAGTTGAAGAACCTCGATTATGATCAATTTCGGTGGATTGGTTTCCGGGACGGTCACGAAGTCTGGGGTGAAACGATCCTCCCTTACCGGATCGGCTTTTATCATAAAGGGTACGTGCACGCGGATGACGTTTCGATCAACACGATCGAAGAGGGACAGGTCCGACCGATCCCTTTCTCGAAGGATTATTTCCATTACTTGAACGCCGCCAAGGATCTGGCGATTCCTGATGACCTTGGTTTTGCCGGCTTTCGGGTGAAGGGGGCCTTCCCCGGACAGTCTGACCTGTCCGAGATTTTCAGCTTTGTCGGTGCCAGTTATTTTCGGGCCCGCTCCGCCAATACCATCCTAGGAACATCCACCCGGGGACTGGCGATCAATTGCGGACTTCCGCTGCCGGAAGAGTTTCCGGTGTTCCGTGAATACTGGATCGTGAAGCCGCAACCGGGCGACAAAGCCCTCAAGGTGTTCGCGCTGCTGGACAGCCCCAGCGTCAGTGGAGCGTTTGAATTCTTGCTGACTCCCGGAATTGAAAAAACCGACATCGATATCCATCAATCCTTGTACTTTCGACAAGTGCCGGAGAAGATCGGAATCGCCCCGATGAGCAGCATGTGGCTGTGGGGAGATGCACTTCCCGGCCCGCAGGGGGATCATCGTCCGGAAGTCCACGACGCCGATGGGCTCCTTGTTCAGGGTGCCGACGGCAAATGGCTCTGGCGCGCGTTGGGACAACAGAACTATCCGTCAATCATCCAGTTGAAATACGACGGCTTAAAGGGATTTGGTTTACTTCAGAGGGACACTCATCCGAATCATTATCTCGACGATGAAGCTCGGTATGATGCTCGCCCGAGCGTGTGGATTCAGCCGCAGTCCGAATGGGGCTCCGGCAAAATTGAACTTCTGGAGATACCTGCGCCCCACGAAGGGATAGATAACATCGCAGCCTGGTGGGTCCCTGATGAACAGGTGACACCCGGAACTCCATTCGAAGTCAGCTACCGCATCTCCTACTTTGCCGGAGATTGTCCGGAACACGGCCTGGCCAAAGCGATTGCACATCGCGTCCAGCGTGAAGAATCCGGAAAGATTCAGGTGGAAGTGGACTTCGATGGTCCGGCACTTGCAAGTCTGGATTCCGGAATGCCCCCCACCGTCGAAGTCAGCTCGATTCGCGGTGAAATCCTTTCCAAGGCGTGCGACAAACGAGTTTCCGGCAGTTGGACAGTCAGGCTGAACGTTCAGCCGACAAATGAAGGTCCGGTCGAACTGCGAGTTTCCTTAAAAGATACAAATCGAGAACTGACAGAAACATGGGCCTATCTGTGTCCACTCACCCCTCCGAAAGTTTCGTTGCCGCCTTGGAAGGTGAAAGATCACGAAGTGAAGGAGCGAGCGCAATGATTGACACTGTTCAGATCAAAAGAACTTCTCTCCCCGAGCCGAAACCGGAGCACAATCCCCGATTGGATCAGGCCCGTTTCCTCGTGGCCGAATACCTGCACGACTGGGGGCTGCGAGATCCTGAAGTCGTGGCCCAGGAAAGCCGGCGCATCGTCGAGCAGGCCGAACTTCGAATCGCGGAATCCGCGAAAGTCGGCATGGACCTATGCACCGTCGCCATTGAGATCACGCAGGATGAAGTGGAATCGAGCATTGCCCGCATGGCAGCCTCGACTCCCCCGATGGCCCGCAAACGGTCGGCAACAAATAACTCGATCGTCCCCCGCATGGGACGGGTGCTGCTGCAGTTTCCCGACGCGATCCGGCACCGCGACCGTCCTCCCGCTCGACTTCTCCAGGTGCTGGAGATTTCCGTCAATCCGATTATCCCCTGCCCGACCCGTTGCGACATGTTGCCGCAGCCTCGGACTCGGCTGTGGAAATGGCTTCGCAAAGCGTACTGGGTACGCGTCCAGCGTCGACTGAAAAAGTGGACCGGCCGCTGCGTAGGACTCTGGTAACATGTCAAAAGAAGCATCTGAGGTCGCGGAGTTTCCGGTCGACAATCAGCGGCATCACTCCATCCGCTGGCTCTTGCTGGTCCTGACGGTACTGAGCACGGCCGGAGCGTTCTGGTTGTTCGCCACGGTTCTCTCGTCGAACGGGTTGAATCTGGCCGAGTACATTTTGCTGCCGCTCTTCACCGTGCTCTTTTCCTGGATCGCGTTCTCCTTCTGGACCGCGACCTATGGCATGCTGCTCGTGCTGCAGCAGCCTCCGCGATCGGCGAGCGAGCATCACCTCGCTCGTGAAGCGAGAACACCGGGTCAGCCCCGTTCTCAGACCGCGGTCCTGATGCCCATCTACAACGAGTCTCCGACGAGCGTCTTCGCGGGCGTGCAGGCCATGCTCCGCTCCTTGCTCGCCACCGGACAGGAAGACGATTTCGACTTCTTTGTCCTCAGCGATACCACTGACCCCGATATCTGGCTCGAAGAAGAGCGGACCTGGGCGCGCCTGGTAGCCGAGCACGGTTCACAGCCACGAGTCTTCTACCGCCGGCGCCCCCGGAATGTCAGCCGCAAGGCAGGCAACATCGCCGACTTCTGCACCCGCTGGGGATCTGAATACGAATACATGATCGTTCTGGACGCCGACAGCGTTATGGAAGGGGCCACGCTCGTCGAAATGGTCCGACGCATGGATGCTGATCGCCAGCTGGGGATCCTGCAGGTTCCCCCCACACCGGTCAATCGACTCTCCATGTTTGCCCGTCTGCAGCAGTTCGCCTCCCGACTCTACAGCGACATCTTCATTCAAGGCTTCTGCAGCTGGGCCAACTTCGACAGCAACTACTGGGGACATAACGCAATCATCCGCGTGCAGCCCTTTATCAAACACTGCGGACTGCCCACTCTCCCGGGGAAAGCACCGCTCGGAGGAGAAATCCTCAGTCACGACTTCGTGGAAGCTGCGCTGATGGCACGGGCCGGGTGGAAGGTCGCCCTCGCTCATGATCTCGGAGGAAGCTACGAAGAGTGCCCGACCACGCTGCTGGACTTCGCCAAACGCGATCAACGGTGGTGTCAGGGGAACATGCAGCACATTCGCCTGATCTTCAGCGAAGGGTTCCGGCCCATCAGTCGACTGCATTTGACGATGGGGGCGATGGCCTATCTGTCCGCGCCACTCTGGCTGACCTTCATGGTGTTGAGTGTCATGGCGATGTGGATGGACGGTCCCGCACAGCCCGGTGAAACCACCTGGGTGGGGGGAGCATCCATCGTCTTTGGGATTACCATGGCCATGCTGCTGCTTCCGAAACTCTGGAGCGCACTGGCCCTCACCAAGCAGCCGGACCGACTCCGGGACTTCGGCGGATGGGACAACGTCATCGGCAGCGTGGTGCTTGAGACACTGGTCTCCATCCTTGTCTCACCGATCATGATGTTCTTCCATACCCGATTTGTGCTGACAACCCTGGCTGGTCAGAAAGTTCAGTGGAACGCGCAAAATCGAGGCGAGGGTGATATCGGCTTGGGCGAGGCGATCTTCGTGTATGGCCCGCATACCGTTGCGGGCATTCTGACGGCTCTGGCGATCGGTTACTTCACCCCTTCTCTTCTGTTCTGGTTTCTGCCCGTGGTGATCGGACTGATCTTCTCGGTTCCCCTTGCGATGACGCTCGGCAGTGTCAAGCTGGGACAGCGGCTGGCCCAGCAAGGACTGCTGCTGATTCCCGAAGAAATCACCACTCCGGAAATTCTCCGGTTGCAGCAGCAGGCACTGGCTCAGGCGGAACGCAGTCAGAGTCAACTCAACCGCGATCAGCTCTTCGACACGGTCCTCATTGATCCCTCGTTCCACGCCCTGCACCGCAACATTCTGTTTGCGACCGATTCGAATGTCCCCGCGAGCAGCGCCGAAGTTCAGGCGATCTCCGAGCTGATCCAGCGCGAAGGTCCCTCCGCTGTTCCACGCGACGCCAGACGCGTCATCCTTTCGGATGCCGATGCCCTGCGTCAGCTGCACGTTCAGGTCCGCAGCCAGCTGCGACTCAACCGTTCCGCGCTGAGTTCGTAGGGACGCTGCAGGTTGATGAGAGTTCCCGCACTCGGAGAGTGCGGGGTGCAATGATCAACCGCACTCTCCGAGTGAGCGGTACAATGTATGTCGCACTCTCCGAGTGCGACAACCAGTCGCTCGAATTGCGCAATCGCCCCCTCGTTGAATTCTCCAGCGACGTTCTGTAGTTTGATCAACATCTGTTGAAACATCGAAGTACTTCCGTCGATCAAGGAGCTTGGCAATGGGGCGTCCCGTTACGTTGTTCACCGGCCAGTGGGCTGATTTACCGCTTGAAACCCTTTGCAAGAAGGCCAAAGACTTTGGGTACGACGGACTTGAACTCGCCTGCTGGGGAGATCACTTCGAAGTCGACAAAGCCCTTTCCGACGATACCTATTGTGCACGCAAACGTGACTTGCTCGAGCGGCATGACCTGAAGCTGTTCGCCATCTCCAACCATCTCGTCGGGCAGGCGATCTGCGACAACATCGACCAGCGGCACAAGTCGATTCTTCCCGAGTACGTCTGGAAAGACGGCGATCCGGTCGGCGTGATGCAGCGAGCCACCGAAGAAATGAAGAACACCGCCCGGGCAGCCCAGAAACTGGGGGTCGGCGTGGTGAACGGCTTTACCGGGTCGAGCATCTGGCACCTGATTTACGACTTCCCCCCGACTCCGAAGTCGATGATCGCGGACGGTTACAAGCAGTTTGCCGACCGCTGGAATCCCATCCTCGACGTGTTTCAGGATTGCGGAATCCGTTTCGCTCTCGAAGTTCATCCGACCGAAATCGCCTTTGACATTTACTCGGCTCAGAAGGCTCTGGAAGCAATCGGTCACCGCGAAGAATTCGGATTCAATTTCGACCCCAGCCACCTGATCTGGCAGGGGGTGGATCCCGTCGAATTCATCCGTGAGTTCCCGGACCGCATCTATCACGTCCACATGAAAGATGCTGCCACGACTTTGAACGGTCGATCCGGAATTCTGGCCAGCCACCTCTCCTTCGGCGATCCACGACGCGGCTGGGATTTCCGCAGCGTTGGCCGCGGTGGTGTCCGCTTCGAAGAGATCATCCGCGCTCTGAATGCAGCTGGCTATCCCAGCGATGCTCCACTCTCGGTCGAATGGGAAGACTCCGGGATGGACCGTGAAATGGGGGCCGCAGAAGCCGCTGACTTCGTTCGGAATATCGACTTCCGACCGAGCGGTCGCGCCTTCGACGCTGCGTTCGCGGACTAGTCCCGTCTGGCGAAAGACCGCATTCGTAATAGCGCTGTGAGAAATTCATTCAGCCACACACATGTGCTGTGTGTGGCTGAATTTCCAAATGAGATCACGAATTCCTGCTGAACCACATGCACATCGCGGGGTCAACTCCTTGAGGACGCAATGTCAGGCGAACCTGCACCGAAGAAACCTGTCACTGTCGAATGCGTCTGCCCGCAATGCGGGGCGGCTCTTCGAGACATCAAACAGAAACTGATTTGTCCCCGCTGCGGCATCGTGGAAGGCTGCTGTGAAGGGGGCCGGCAGTAAATTTGATGATTGGTCGCCCCCACAAAGAGGTCGAGACCCCAGCTCTGTGCATCGATCTGGATGAGCTGGATCGGAGAATTGCTCGAATTGCAGCCCTGCTCCGCGAACACCAGGTCGCATGGCGGCCGGACGCCAGCTTGCACCAGCTTCCGGAAATTACTGCCCGACTGATCGCAGCGGGGGCGGCAGGAGTCACACTGGAATCAGTGGATCAGGCTCGCCGATTTCTGGGACTGATCCCTTTAAACGTGACTCTGTCCCGGCCCCCTGTCAGTTCATCCCAGCAGACGGTGCTGGCTGATCTGAATCTGAAAAGCGAGGTCGTCACCGTCTGCGATCACTATGTTCAGGCGGAAGAGATCTCGAAGTGGGCCTGCAGTCATGGTTGCCGGGTCCCTGTCCTGATTGAAGTTCACACAGGTCAGACAGGGTTTGGCGTGCGGCCCGGCTTGGATGCTCGCGATCTGGCGTCGGGAATCCGGTCGCTGCGGGGGGTGGAAGTCGTCGGGCTCTCCGTGAACCTGGGATCACTCGAACGCAATTCTGAAGAATGTCACAGGCGACTCCAATCTGCTTCAGGCATTCTTCAGGACATCAAAGCGACCCTGATTCGGGAGAAGATTCGCTGTGATGTGATTTCTGCAGCCGCTGAGGGCGATTTCGAGCTATTGCTGGAATCCCGATTGTTGACAGAAATCCGGACGGGAAATCTTTTCGACTGGCAAGACGATCTGAAGAGTCCGAACCCGCTGCTGACGGTGATCGCTTCCGTGTTTAGCCGATCAAAGCTCGAGCGCGCAGTGCTGGACGTCGGGCGATCCCGCTTGCCGGTTGTCTCGAATCTGAATGCCGAGCCTCGGATCCTGCGTACAGCCCATCATCGACCCCTGCCGGATGTGCAGGTGCTCGGAATGGATTGGAGTTCAATGACGCTGGAACTGGGACCGCTCTCACGCGATCTGGTCATTGGGGACAAAGTGGAAGTGATCCCGGCGTCCGGTTCAGCGGCGCTACGCCAGTTTCGACAGGTTCACGCTGTTCGAAAGGGGATCGTCGAAGAGGTGTGGGAATGCTGATTCCCTCACTCGGAGAGTGGCACAAAGTATGTCGCACTCTCCGAGTGCGACACTCTGAGTGACACTCTTGCAATGACTATCGATTTCCACCGTTCAAATAAGTGAACGTGAACACATCGGTGATCTCGGTCACGGCCGGCTGAATTCCCAGTCGCACGTAACGCCGGTCCGGGGAGACCACCCCTTGTGCCGACATTGTTGTCCCCTGCGGGATGACCTGCACGACAGGAGCATAGCCGACAGCACCGGCCCGTCCGGGCGGCTGCATGCGGTCGCGACTCTCCCGAAATTGCTGCATCACTTCGGACTTTCGCGGGTCACGTGAAGCGGCGGGATCGTTATTCTGGTTCTGAACAACCGCTTCCAGTTGCAGCAGGGCTTCGGCCGGCAGGGTTGTGATGATGCGCGGCTGGGTTCGTCGCCCCTGTGGGAGTTCGATGGTGACGCTGACTTCATCCCCGTCCAGGATCAGCGTGCGAACCACGCGTGACTGGTCCGGCATCCCTTCCCGCAGTGTCGCAGTGAGAGTGGCCCGGTTCCCGACGAGCGTTCCGTCCGAATTCCGGATGCGCACCCGATACGGACCAGCCGCCCCGCGCGGGCAGACATACAGCTCATAAGAGTTGGCAGCATTAGGGCCGACGCCATCGTTCAGAAACAGCCCCCCGCCCTGCGTTTCTTTCACATCGCAGGAGCAGACTGTTCCGGTCGGTTCTTCCACCTGCATATCGAGGTCTGCGTTTCCGTTCCACTCGAGACGGATTGTCAGGTCCCTGCTCCGGGCTTCGCGGAGTGATGCCTGCAGACGCTCGGCGAGTGGAGTGTTCTGGCTCCGATTCGCAATCTGGATCTGATCCAGCAAGGCGGTCTCGGCAGACTTGTGCAGTTTCGCGAAGTCGGGCTTCCAGTAGTTGAGCAGAATTCCGGTCGCAGCCCATTCCACGTCGTCGGGCGACCCCACGTCCTTCGCGAGTTTCAAACCCAGGACATACGGTTCAGAACGTTCGGGAAGCAGACGTGCGGCCTGCCGGTACATTGTGAGTGCGGCGTTCTTGCGACCAAAGCGTGTCAGGTAAGCGCCGGAATACATCATCGACCCGAAGTCGACATCCCCGAAATCGGTGAGGGAGAGCACAACGCGTTCGACCGCCTCTTTGGGATAGTTTTCAATCTCCATGTTCAGGGCCAAGACTTCGTACATCCAGGGCTGAGCCTGTCCGTTGACGAGTGCCGCCTGCAGGCAGGCGATCACCTGGGGGTATTGCTTTTCCTGATGCAGTTTCGACACCCATTCGCTGACCAGGCGCGGGGCTGGGCGATGTTCCGCGAAGAATTTTCCCCAGACTTCAGCGGGTGTGCCCGACTTCAGATCGGGCATGGCGACGTTGCGTTCTGTATTGAACAGCCGTGCTGGATCATCAGTTTCCGAGGCACCGGGGAGCGGAGCTGTTTTGCCTTCTGTCGAAACAGAAGGAGCAGACCCCGTCCCTTTGACTGGAGTCTGCTCCTGAGCTTTTTCGCTAGCTTCTGCAGCCTGCTTAGCCTGCGCTACAGGGCCGGTTTTTTTTTGAGCAGATCGACTTGAGCAGCCGGCTGCACGTCAGCATTGGCAGCGGGGACCTGCATAAAGCCCCCCATTCCGCCCATGCCCATGCCGCCCATACCACCCATGCCGCCGCCCATGCCCCCCATACCACCGCCCATACCACCCATCATTCCACCACCCATGCCGCCCATCATTCCCATGCCTCCGCCGCCCAGAGGAGCGACTGGAATCACGAGGTCGGCAACCGGGTAAACGCGGGTCTGCATCTTCTCATCGGCAGCTGCCTGAGAAGTGATCTTCATGATTTCGTCTTCGATAATGTAGGTCAGAGAGACTCCGCCCACGTTCTCGAGCATCAGCTTCAGAGCGCTCTTGAGTTTGATGCCGGAGAGGACCAGGGAGATTTCTTCTTCCCCGGTGAGGGATTCATCCTCCAGGGCTTTCATGTCGAGCCGGATGGGGATGCCATGCTGTTCTGACAGATACTGGATTGCGTCCTTCAGTGGTGTTGACGGGAATTCAACACTCGTAATCTGATCCAGTGCTGTGTAGATCTTCTCTTCGTTCTTGCTGTTGATCTTCAGGTCCACGGACTTCCACTTCTGCCGCATCTTGGTGAGTGCCCACCACACTTCTGCGGGGGGGTAGACGATCGGCGGTTCATCCGGAAACGGAACGTGTGAAAGTTCGACCTGATAGAGTGTTTCCAGCAGGCGGTCTGCACGCAGAGCGCGGAGCCGGGCGGCCTTGTCGACCTGTCCAGCTGCTTCGGTGAGTGTCACCGTCGCACTGCCGATGGCACTGCCGGGATAATCGCTGAGGACGACACGGGCCTGTGTTTCGGCCTGTTCGAAGGCATCCGGATTTCCTCGGAATGCATCCACCATCAACGCGCGGATGCGGTCAACCATCTGCTGCAGCTGCAGATCGCGTTCAGCAGCAAAGTCGATCAGCCGGGTTGTCACTTCGAGTTCTGCCTGCCGCCGCTGCAGTTCCTGTGTTCTGGCGTCATACATTGCCCGGCGGGACTTCACATCCTGCAGAATCGAATTGACGCGACGCAGCAGGTTGTTGGCCAGATCCGGCGGAACATCGGTGGCAGACTTGATGGTGGCGCGAGTCCGGTTCAGAACTTCTTCCGCCTGAGCACCCAGAGAATTTTCAACGAGGTTGTAAGCCCGGTCGACCTGAACCTGGACTTCGCGCTCCAGCTTCTGTCCCTTGGCCTGCACCAGTGCTTCGTAGTTGGTGATGTTGTCCGAAGGAACCGGCAGTTCCCGTTCGATCAGATGGGGTGGGACGGCTGTTCCTGGAGCGGGAATCGATGGAACCTGATCATCGGGATCCGATCCGGGGGCCCCGCCGATATCCGGAAGCTGTGCCACCAGCATTGAACCAGCGCGGGCCTTGTTGACCAGTTGATCGCCGCGAGTGTTGTGCGGATCGACTTTCTGCAGGAAGGTGCCAATCTGCTCCGCCTGCTGAAGCGAGCCTGCTTCCAGAGCCTTCTGACCTTCTGCCGAGATCAGGGTGATCTGGTCTTCGAAAGTCTGATGGGCGAGATTGACCATCCAGTCCCCCGCCATTCCGATGGCGACACCGTCAGTCGCCTTGGCATCGGCCCAGTATTGATTGAGGAACGTGTTCCCGTTGTTTCGGGACACTTCGGGAACGCTGTATGTCAGATCGGTCTTCTGGCCATTCAGCTGGCCGGTTACGGAGATCTCGGTCTTGCCGTCGATGGGACCGCTCAGCAGGTAGACAGTTTCACGATCGGCTCGCATTGGCAGGGCGCGAGACGGAGAGAGTTCCACCTGATTATTGCTGACAGAAATCTGGCTGGGATAGAACACCTGCTGGTGCGTCGCATCGGCCAGCAGCTTGCCGACTTTCTCAGCCGGGAGCGATGACTTGGACCATTCATCCTGCATCACGTATCCGCCTGTTTCCTCGCCGAGGATCCCCAGCAGACGGACGTCTGTCTTCGAACCCAGTGCGAAGGAATGGATGGGAATTTCGCGATCGCGGAAGCTGGCGGTCAGTCCCTTGAGTTCTTCCGGCTGAAACAGGTGAGCGGTGCTCATGCCGTCGCCGATGACCAGCACTGAGCCGCTGGCTGAGGACTGCAGCAGGTCCCGGGCCGCCAGCAGAGCGGAACTCAGGTTGGAGGAGCCAGCGGGAAATCGGTCCTGAAGATTCTTCGAAACTTCGACTTCCGCAACGCCCGGAGCCGTCCAGTCGGAAGTCAACGGAGCGACCTGCACGTCGTAGGCCAGCACGTTGACACGATCTTCCGAAGGGAGAGATCGCAGGAAATTGGCCAGGACGGCGGTCGCCATCTGGCGATGTTCACCAATCTGGCTGGCAGACGTATCGAGAAGAATGACGTGGTTGACGTTTTGGCGCTTTCCAGCTTCGACATTCAGCGGCAGCGAGGCCGAGCCGATCTGACGCCCTTCCGGGGTCTCGTAAGTCCGGACAATGACATCGCCTGCGAGGCTGTATGATCCGCCCCACCCTGCCCCAGCCAGTGCGACTCCCGCGACCGCAACTGGAAACCATTCGCGAACCGACAGCCAAGTGCGTTTTGTCATAGTCTTCTCCAGGCCTCAGCGACCACTCCGGAATGGGAGCTATTTCAATTCAGGCAGTCTCAACTTCAGGACCCCTGCCGAATGAGTGTCTGTTTCTCGACACAGTCGCAGGAATCCGCTGGACGCCGGGAAGAGCGTCCGTTGAGACCGATTTTCTGTTGATTGCTACTGTCAATGGGACGAATTCGTCGTTCTGTCAAAACCACAAATCCAAGCCTGGATTTTACGAATTTGGGAGAGCGACTGTCATTAAAATCCGGCAAAACTTACGCAAACTTCGACAAGTTGTGATTTTACCCCCCTTACCATCGGCACAGCAGATATTTGTGGCCGGGGCCGGAGGCGTTCGAGATCACATTCCCAGTTCCACAATCTGTAAACGCTGGGCAAACAACTTCTGCAACCGGGATTTTGGGTACATCCGGACAACTTCGTTGTTGTACGTGATCTGTCCCTGGTCATTGACGCTCAGCAGCGTCTGGATTTCGGGGAGTGCTCGACCGGCGTAAAGTCCTGCGAACGTTTCCGGATCGACTCCCCTGCCCGACTCAAGGTCCTCCCGGGCATTTCCCCCGCCGGTGAAGACGAGGAAGGAGTTGATTCCGTCGGTGATTGCTTCGTATTTTCCGTCCGCTTCAAGCGCTTCCTTGGCCTCCTGCAGACGCCGATGGGCATCCCGGATCTTGTTTCCCGTCTGTTCCGAAAGACCGGCTGCTTCATCCTGGGCGGTGACCATGTTCAGGGCCACGCCGCTGACGCCGAAGGTGTAACCGATTCCCAGCAGCAAAGCGGCAAAAACGGTACTACGAACGCGGTGCATAGACTTCCCCTGCATGGCTGTGAAGACTCCGAAGACAATTTCACCATAACGCGCTGGCTGAACTTCGGACAACAGCCCCCTTGATAAAATTTACGCGGCGCGACGGTTCGATTTCTGTCCGTCGACTCCGATTTCCTGTCGTTTTTGAACCGAGGTCCCCGTCGCCTGCCGGTTGGCTGGATTGCCGTGATAGCTGATCGTCAGCAATAGGAACGAAGCCCCGATCGCACCGATACAGGCCAGAATCGCGGTCTGATTATCACTGAGCGAATGGAAGAATTCGAACATCGTCGTACTCCTGCAGCTGCGGAAGACCTGGAGAAAACCACTCCCAGTTCATCCAGGCGCGGAGTTTCCTGTTTCTCAATTTCGGACGAATTTTCTGAACTCTCGAATGAGAGTCGAGTTCCGGGACCGGGTTGATCCAACCTGCGTTGCGCGGATGGTTCAAGGAACTACTGCCGATCGACGCGAATAGTCCAGTCATCCGGACTGTGTCGATTGAAGCGCATGGAACCCGGGGATATTCACCACGGAGTCACGGTGGCACGGAGAAAGAGGAGAAGAAACCGCGAATCGGACAAATCATGCGAATGTGGAAAAGTGCGTCACGGCGAAGCACAGGGGAGAATGTATTTTGTGTAGGGTCCGCTGTGCGGACCGAAGCAGAGTCAGGCATGGTTCGCACAGCGGACCCTACAAAATCGACATCCAAAGCAGCGGCCGATTGAACGCAGTCGCAGTGAAATCAACGGCAGAGGAAGCAGGACCAAACGGACCGGCTCGCGTTGTGAGCGAAGAGAAATCACTCCGAGATCCAGCAGGCTACCTCCCGACACACCTGAGAACACGTTGCTTAAGGCTGCTCGGTTTCCCGCCTGACCTGGTTCACACGGCCCCACCGTGCGGGAGATAGCCTGCTGCCCCCCGGGAAAGGACAGGGTAACAATCCTTTGTGTCGAATCAAAGCGAGCAGCACGGATCAATTTTGACTGAGGACCGGTGCGGCGGAAATTCTGCGGCGGAACGGATTGTTCTCGCACTCGGAGAGTGCGAAGGACATTGTATGCCGCACTCTCCGAGTGCGGCCTTCAGCTCTCCAATTTCACTGGCGCTCCTGGGGGCGGTCTGCAACCCACGGAGCTGCCGGTGGTTGCTGAACCCCTCGCCCCCCGGGTGCGTTCCCCGGGCGGAACTGTTTCGAAGGGCCCAGCGGTAACCCGTTCCAGGGCTCCTGTTCGCCCGTTTTCGATTTCGCTGCGAGGTCGCTGGCGGGCACTTTATTCCCATTCAACGGCGGGATTTTCAGCTCCATCCCGATCTTCAGGTCGTTCGGGGAAGAGAGAACATCCTGATTCGCCTCGAACAGCTCCTGATAGCGAGCACTGCTCCCCAGGCACCGACTGGCGATTCCGGATAACGTGTCGCCCGGCTTGACCCGATAGGACTCGGATTCCGGGGAAGACTGCCGGGTCGATTTTGCGATGGAATCTGCGGGTGAAGGTGAGTCTGAATCGGCCGGACTGGCGTCGACCGCGGGGGGAATGAGGATCGGTACGATCGGAGTCGGGGGAGCCGCGGACGCCGGGAGGCCAGCGATTGTCAACTCTGGAAGAGGGCTCGCTGAGGCGGTACTGGACTCAGCGGAGGTCGTGGCGGGTGCCGGAGCGGCGTCCGCGGGAGTGGGTTGATAAGCTCGGATCGGCAGAAAATTCAGCGTCGAGTCGGCAATCGGCGCCGGGATTTCCGGTTTCTCATACGCCATCTGCATCGGCTGACGTGGAAAACAGAACGCGATGGCAAAGCCAATCACGAGCATTCCCAAAGCCAGGCCGAGTTTCGCATCGTGCCGCATGAGAGTGGAATTTTTACTGTCAGCAGTGAAAGAAAATCGTCTGTCCCTTCACCACATCTGATCTTGAGTTCAGTCAATCACTGTACCCCGCGGAGCGCTGCGCTCAGCAAAGAAACGTCACACACTATTCATCGGCAATTCCTGCCGGGAACATGCAGCAATGGCGGGAATTGCCGATCAGTTGCGGAACGCCAGTCCGCAGAACGCGGTCAGGTTGAGTTTGTGGATTGCGACGCTGAGTGCGCGTCACCCCGCGCAGTGCTCACATCGTCTCAGCAAGTGAAATCCATCCGGAGCCGCGGTGCTGAAACGTGGCTTTGTCCGGTGAGGTCATGGCTGTGAAGATCTCCGCGAGGATCTGGGCGGATTCCACAACCCGTGGTCCGGGACGATTGAAGTACTGGTTGCCATCGGTGAGATAGACGTGGCCGTTGCGTACCGCACGGAGTTGGTTCCACGCCGGGTGAGACTCAATTCTCTTCAGTTCCGCGACGGTCCGGGAAATGTCGAACCCGCAGGGCATGACTACGATCACGTCGGGATCCGCTGTGAGGACATCGTGCCAGTCCAGGTACGGGGAATGTTTCCCTGCCTCGCAGAGTAACGGGACTCCGCCGGCGATCTCGACCAGTTCCGGAACCCAGTTTCCGGCCGACATCAGCGGGTCGATCCATTCCAGACAGAACACCCGCGGTGCTGGCTTGTCTCGGGAAACAGAGGTGCGGATCGAGTCCAGTCGCAGCTGCAAAGCGATGACCAGTTCATCGCCTCGTTCAGGGGCTCCCAAGGCGGTGGCTGTTCGCCGGATGTCATTCCACAGGTCGCTGAGGTTCATTGGGGAGAGCGAGATGATCTGCGGATGTGAGTCGACCAGTTCGCAGACCGCCTCCTGCACCTCTTTGAGGCTGACCGCACAGACTTCGCATTGAGACTGCGTCACGATGTGGGTCGGCGCGAGTCTTCCCAGTTCTTCGGTGAAGATCTCATAAATGGAGAGTGCATTCGCCAGCGAAGCCCGCACCTGCCTGTCGATTTCCAGGCTGTCAGCGTGGAGATCGATTCGGGGTTTCGAGCAGACTGTCAGCGCCTGCACGGCTGGCGGAAAGTCGCATTCATGTGACCGCCCCACCAACTGGTCGGCAAATCCCAAGGCAGAAACAATTTCGGTCCCGCTGGGAATGAGCGAAACGATGCGGTGCGACATGGGTGCTCAGCGGGAAAATACGAAATACGAAACTCGAAATCCCAAACAAACTTCGAGTCCGAAAAATTCTAATAAATTTTGAAACGCAGAGAACGCAGAGTTCGCGGAGAAAAAAAGGAGGATCTCTATTGCTTCTCGGCGGCCTCTGCGATCTCCGCGTTTCAAATCCTCTCCTCGGATTTCGGATTTGATGTTTCGAATTTTCCTCTACAGCGGCAGGCTGATGCGTTTGCCGGTCTTCGAGGATTCATAGATCGCGAGGATCAGTTCCACGCTCTTACGGCCTTCAGAACCGTCGATCAGCGGCTTGCGGCGCTCGTGAATGGCGGCGATGAAATCTTCGAACTGACGCTGATGGCCGATAAACGAAATCGCTTTGGGGTCGGCTGCCCCTCCGGTGACTTCATTCCCCTTGCCGTATTTCTCCAGCAACTCCGCATCGCCCGGATCTGGAGTCTGGAAGTTCCACATGAGAATCGAGTCCTGCTCCACGCAGGCAGAACCGGTGGTGCCGTGGATTTCGGTCTTCTTCAGCAGGCCCGGATAGACGCTGGTACTGGCTTCAAGTGTGCCAAGTGCCCCGTTCTTGAAGCGGACGATCGCTGTCCCGACGTCTTCGACTTCGATACGTTCGTGCGCCAGCGTGCTGGTCAGCCCGCAAACTTCCTGAACATCTCCCATCAGCCAGGACAGCAGGTCCACATTATGAATCGCCTGATTCATATAGGCTCCGCCGCCGTCGAGGGCCCAGGTCCCCCGCCAGCCCCCGTCATCATAGTACGCCTGTGTCCGCCACCACTTCACATATGTGTCCCCGAGTGTCAGCCGGCCGAAACGCCCTGCTTCGATCGCTTTTTTCAGGGCCACATTCGCTGGACTGAATCGAGAAGGAAGGATCGCTCCCAGCAAGGTTCCTGCTTCTTCACATGCGGCAATAATCGCGTCGCATCTCTCCAGAGTGATTTCCAGAGGTTTTTCCACGAGCAGATGTTTTCCAGCCCGGGCGGCCGCCAGAGCGGGTTCCAGATGGGCTCCGCTGGGGGTACAGATGGTCACTACATCCACTTCGGGGTTGGCGAGCAGGTCCTCGAGCTTTGAATAGGCCCGGCACCCGAATTCTTCCGCAAACTTCGTGGCCCGGTCGAGATTGTGGTTGAAACAGCCGATGAGAGTGGCGTTTGGAATAGCAGCGATTGCCTGAGCGTGATAACGGGCGATCATCCCCGTTCCGATAATTGCGAAACCTGTGGCCATAAGGTGTGTTTTACCGTTGGGGTCATGGGACTGGATGTGGACGAAAATTAGCACACTCACTTTGAATCTCTCAACGCACAGGAACTTTCCGTGCTTTCGTCCGTCAGAAATTGAGAGAAGTTGAGAGTCTGGAGACGAGAGTCCAGAGCAGGAAATTCGCAATTCACTGACTCTCGACTCTCTGCCCTGCAGTCTCTTTTCCGTCCCCCTATTCCACTCCCGGCAGCTTGTGGTAGGCTCCTCAGCAGGAGGAAATCATGGCGATGCAAACATCCGTACAAGTTCCCCGCGACATTCTGCTCCCGTTACAGCAGGCTGGTCAGGAACATCTCGTCCAGTTCTGGGATGAACTGAATCCCAGCCAGCAGCAGACCCTCGCTGAGCAGATTCAGGAAATTGATTTTCCTCTGATGCAGCGACTGATTGCTCAGGCAAAGTCACCCCATTCAGCAGGCGAGTCGGTGGCGGACAAGGCGGCCCGGGCCACATCCCCGCAGCAGCTGGTTCGCATTCCGCGTTCGCAGGCTGATCGCGAACAACAGAAAAAAGCGGGCGAGATCGGGAAGGAGCTGCTCAGCTCAGGCAAAGTCGGAGCGATTCTCGTTGCCGGTGGTCAGGGGTCGCGCCTGGGGTTTGACGAACCCAAGGGGATGTTCCCGATCGGACCTGTCAGCGATCGCACGCTGTTTCAGATTCATTGCGAACAGATTCTCGCAAGGTCACTTCAGGTGGGGGCACAGATCCCCTACTTCATCATGACCAGCGAAGCGACTCATCGGCCGACCGTCAAGTTTTTCGAACAGAACCGGTACTTCGGGCTGAGCGAAGACAATGTCTTTTTCTTCCAGCAGTCGTCGCTGCCCGCTGTGGATGCGGAAACCGGTAAGATGCTGATGGAGCGGAAAGACCGCATTGGCACGAGCCCGGATGGTCATGGAGGCATGCTGCGGGCGCTGGAACGCAGCGGCATGCTGGGCGTGATGCGCGACCGGGAGATCGAGCACCTGTACTACCATCAGGTGGACAACCCGACTGCCATCGTCTGCGATCCTGTGCTGCTGGGACATCATCTGCTCAGCCATTCCGACCTGACGACCAAGGTGGTGGCCAAGGTCAGCCCCGAGGAAAAGATGGGGGTGCTGGCGTCCGTGGACGGCAAGACCGAGATCATCGAGTACAGCGACCTGCCCGTCGAACAGTCCAAGCGCAAACAGGCGGACGGCACACTCGTCTTCTGGGCGGGGAATACTGCGATACACGTCTTCAAGCGAAGATTCATTGAGAAGCTGCTGGGAGACGAACTGTCTCTGCCGTTTCACGTCGCCCATAAGAAGGTGGCCTGCCTCGATGAATCCGGGAATCCGGTTTCCCCCAGCGAGCCGAACGCTTTCAAATTCGAACAGTTCATCTTCGATGCCCTGCCCCATGCGAAGGTAGCTCTGGTTGTGGAAGGAAGCCGGAAACGCGAATTCAACCCGGTGAAGAATGCAGAGGGGAGCGACTCCCCCGCAACCAGTCGCGCTGCGTTGCTGAGCATGGCGCGGGAATGGATCGAAGCGGCCGGCGGGATTGTCGAGAAGGACGTCCCGATCGAAATCAGCCCGCTGTTCGCCCTGGACGCCCACGAGCTGCAGACCAGGCTGGACCCCGGCCAGATCTTCAAAAAGCCAACGGTTCTGGAGTAGGTGAAATTTGAGGAGTGACTTGCGCCGAGATGTGGATGTGGCTGGGGCGCGGTACCGATGCTGCTGCGAGTCTGAACGCACATGGCCCCAGATTCATGGGATCAGCTAGCTTCAATACTGCCATTCAAGTGGTCTGGTCTGGGGCTGTCACCTTTTGCTTTGTACTAAAATCCCTTCTGCGTGGCTGCTCAAACGATATTTTGACGTCTGCCAGCGTGCCCCAGCCACCCCGCCGTCTTCATGACTTGGCCTTTCGTCTCACTTCCCTGCGAGACATTCGAGGTTCAGGAATATTTCCTACACAAGCCATCGGTAGAATCCAATAACTTTCCATTGAAAGAGTGCTGCGTTTTAGAGCGGTTTGTCTGGTCGATGCAGACAGATCGATGCGTTCGTTGAGACCGGGAAATCCCTTATATCCCGCAATCTTGGCGGGTGCAGCAAATCCGCAGGCTGTCACAGCAAGTTGGAATTGGCGAGTGATTCCACGCTCAGGTGGCCTATGACAGAAGTAGGCATGCAGAAGGTGGTTTATCGCCTCCCCCACAAGTGTTCGCGGCACCCCTTCGCGCGCTCAGACTGAGATGCCCGGCTGCGTTCAAATCCTGAAACCCATTCAGCATTGAAACTCATATCAATAATATTGTATATTTTCGCCTGAAGTTGGAGTCGGGGAAGTTCACGACAACCCCTCTTTCTTCTTTGAGCTACCGCTTCTGCATTTTCAAGCAACGACTTTAGACGCATTGCCACCGTTAAAAACGGCAGCTGACTCTCTATTTCCCACCAGCGCATGCCTCTATGACCCAGTAAAACGAGGATGGCCTACATGCTCACAAAGGTCCGAAGAAGTGCTTTTACGTTAGTCGAACTCCTGGTCGTGATCGCGATCATTGCCATTCTGGTTGCCTTACTTCTGCCTGCCATCCAGCAAGCGAGAGAGTCGGCCCGGCGATCGCAGTGCAAAAACAACCTGAAGCAATTGGCGCTGGGGCTTCACAACTACCACGACACTCACCAGACATTTCCGCCGGGATGGGTTGAGCTGGGCAAATCCGCTCACCCGAGCAATAACTGCTACTACGCCTACGGCGATACGACCAGCGGGGCGCCATATTCCGGAGCGTCGGCCCTGGCTCGGGAAAGAGCGACCTGGACCATCCACATCCTCCCGTATATCGATGAAGCTGCGCGTTATGCGAAATTCAACTTTAACGCAAGATTCCAGATAATGTACCCCAACAATTACAACGTCAGCTTTGATTCGACGTCGAACCATTCGTCGAACCATTATCAACAGTTTCAGCGAAACACGAAATTCGAGTGCCCCAGTGATCCCAACTCAAATGCGAGATGGGCAAACATCAACTACTTTGGGTCACAAGGAGGAGCTGTTCCGAATGCTCCCAGATGCGATTTGTGCTGTGCCCCCTCCAGACCGATGTTCTTTAACGGCATTTTCCACGCGCAAAGCCGGATCCGAATGCGAGATGTCACTGACGGTGCTTCGAACGTCGCGATGTTGTTTGAAAGCCGATATGCTCAGCTAGGCACCGACAGCAGCTTCTATAGTGCCAGCTGGGGTGCTTCCCCGGACCGCAACATGCCTTTTCCGCTCGTGGGTGCGGACCACCCGATCAATGGCAGCGACCTCGATCCTGCCGTGTCCAACACCCACGGTTACGTGTCCAGAACGATGGGCAGCCGACATTCCGGTGGCTGCCACGTGGCACTGGTCGATGGTTCCGTGCATTTCCTCAGCCAGAACATCGATTCAGCCACGTTTAAGCGGCTCGGAGCACGTGACGATGGAGAAGTGCTTGGACGCTGGTGAACGAACTCTGTCGAACGATTTCTTCTTCGAGGGCCACGAGACGAGAGGAAACGATTGAAGACATTCGTCACCACAAGCCAGTTGATTCTGGCTCACTTGAAATTCACAGCTGTCATTTTGGCGATCTGTCACGCCGGTTGCCAAAGAGAGGGTGGAGTCCGCCGCTTTACTGTCAGCGGCACGATCACGCTCGACGGGCAACCTGTTCCCGCTGGCGAAATCCTCTTCGAACCGGACACGGAAAAGGGAGGCAGCGGACCGGCCGGAATCGCGGAGATCAAGCAGGGAAAATTCAGGACTCGCAAGCAATTCGGAATCTCTGGCGGGCCGCAGGTCGCCACTATCACGGCCAACACAGGGGAAGAACTCTCGACCGATGGCATCACTTCTCAGAGTTATATGCTGCTGAGCAAACATCGCATTCCCATCGATTTTTCCGATGGACCGCTCCAGCGGTCGATCGAGATCTCTTCGGCCGACCTGAAAAGGAAATAATCGGCAGGGTGGCTGGGGCGCGGTACCGATGATGCGGTGTGTTTGGACGTGCATGGCCCCAGATTATTTTTGTCATCTCGCTTCCAGAAGCCATTCTGGTGGAATGGGGTCAGGAATCAAAGGTGACTGGGAATTCGCATCGACAAACCAGCTGGCGCTGGACCATTTCCACTCACAGTCAAGTAGGCTGGGTTGAGCGATTTAGCGAAACCCAGCTTGGTTTGGCGTTCTTAAGGTATGTTGTTTGCAAGATCTGAATGCGTGAGTTTGGAAGTGGCGTGCTTTGGAATTCACCAGCAATTTCGGCGGTTGACGCCCGGTTCAGCTGGGTTTCGCTTCGCTCAACCCAGCCTACATCACTTTATACGGCTTACCGCCTTTCAAACTCTGCGACTTCTTTTTCGCCATTCTGGTATGGACTCGGTAATTGACCCGGCTTCTAAACTACTCTAGGTGAGTATACATCAACCTTCGCACGAAGTCTTCTGGTCTACGCTGAGCTGCAATCGATTCTGGGTCGGGTCGCATGTTTAAAAACGGCCTGTGGCGGTTGCGTTCCAACTTTTGCCGACATCTCTTCTGGGTGGGTCTGCTCGCTCGATCTTTGTCGGACTCCCGTGCACCCCAGCCACCCACGCCACAGATTTGGTTGAAAAAGCACACGACAGAATGCACTTGCTGACGCGGCGTGCTCTGATAATTCCTTATTCCAGCGTATTCTCATAAAACCGGTTTGCCACCAGGTGTTCCCCGCAGAAGAAGACGACGACCAGTACCAGCAGCAGCGGGAAGATCTCCTGGCCCAGGTCGGCTGCGTTGATGTCGTCTTTGAGTTGTTCCAGGCTGTCGGCGATTTTGTAGCGGTCTTTCCCCAGCCGGTCGTTGAGGTCGGAAGCGGTCAGCCGGGTCAGGTCGCTTTCTTCCGCAGCGACGTTAATGCTGAAAGCGCCGACAGCATCGCGTGATGTCGCATCTGTCAACTCGTAATGTCCCGGAGTGCTGATCTCTTTAAAGACGAGTCTTGCCTCATTCGCTGGGAGGAGATGCCGTGATTGCTTCAGGTCCGGCGTCTTCAATAGAAAGGTTCGTTCGGTCGACGATGGATTGACTCGGACGACGGGCGACTGGCCGGAGAGGAACTGGTGCTGGTCATCGCTGAATCGGGAGACGTGGCTGGTCAGCTGTTCGACGAACGCCATGAACAGCCACGGTTCGACAAGTGGGCTGGGAAGGTTGTTCCAGCGGTTGTTGGGGTTGTCCGGCAGCGAGGCATCGGTGGTCAGCATCACCGTGCGGCCCTTGCCGTGATTCCGTTCCAGGATCGCCGGCCAGTGTTCCGCGTCGGTGTAGGTCACCAGAACATTGGCTCCCTGGGCCGGTGTGACTTTCCAGAAGCGAGTCACGTAGATCAGGTTTTCGAACATTGAGAACGAACCGAAGTTTTCCAGCCTGCGGTAGATGGCAAATAGCGGATGGTTCCGGGCATCGACGTGAAAACTCCACTCCCCCAGCGGATGCCAGGCATCCAGCTGTCCGGGGAGAAATGTCTGGGCTGGGGCTCGGTTGTAGCTGACCGATTCGATCTTGGTACTTCCGAGAATGACGATCAGTCCCCCTCCGTCCTCGACATATTTTCCGAGTTGATACCAGCCGTCGTCGGAGAGTCGCGGGCAGTTGATCAACGTGACGGTGGGGTACTTCGAAAGGGTGAGTTCTTTCAGGCGGTCAATCCGTTCGAAGTGGGGTTTGAATTTGTTGAGCGAAGTACTCTGGCGATCATGCGGAGCCAGGGCGGTCATCCAGGCGGTCGCCATCGATTCCTCCGGCGCCAGCACGAGAACCTCAGGGGGCTCGCTCACTTCCACGGTGAAGTATCGCGTGTTGTCGAAGGCGAGCGGATCGGTGCCGATCAGGCGGGTTTCGCCTCGCAGCCAGCGCTGGTTGAATCCGCTGAGCATGGGGAATTGCGCTTCAGTGGGGAGATTGGCATCGAGCTTGACGCTGGTCTGCCCCTGCTTGAGAGTCTCACCCGACTTACTTTCGATGAGCAGCTCAATCCCCTGCTCTGCGACATCCTTACCCTGTGACTGTGCCGTGGCGGAGACAACGAGTTCCCCACCGATTGGAATGCGTTCCCCGGAAAGCGTGACAGCAGTGATCGCCTGGTCGTAACCGTCGGTTCGCCCGACATCGATCAAATACAGGTTCACGTGTTTGAGCTTTTCAAGTTCACTTTTGAGCAGCGTGCTCCCGGCAGTTCTCCACGCCGATTTTGCCATATCGGTGAAGAGATAAATGCGACGGATATATCGGTCTTTGCGGTCCTGCTCCGGTTGATCAGACTGATCGGACAGGGTCCTTCGCCGGTCGTCTTCATGTGTCTTTAAGGCTTCCCGCAGCCGGTCATCGAGCGGTAACGTCGCGGGGACCGTCGTGAGTCCGTCAATTCTTGAGACTGACGAATTGATTGTCGACTGAAACGGAATGGGGCGGTCACTGCCGATGTCTCCGATGGCAATGCGGCTCCCTGCGGGCAGCGACTGCAGGTGAGCTTTGGCAATCGCCTGGGCCTTGTTGAGCGAATCCTCACCTGCCTGCAGGTAAGACATACTGAGGCTGTTGTCGAAGAGCATGACCCCGGAAACGGGCAGGTTCAGTTCCGTGGAGGGACGGGGGTCCACGATTTCGGCGGAGATCCGTCGCTGATAGGGCCAGCCAACGAGCAGCAGGATTGCGATCAGCGTTCCGACTGTAATGCGATTACGAAGTGAACTCGACTGCTGTTGAAACTGAAACTGATTGGGGGTTCGATGCTGCAGCCTTCTCCTCCCCCAGGCATATGTGCCGAAGCCCAGGAGGGTCAGGGCTGCAAGGGTTCCCAGTTCCCACCAGTTCAGGCTGTAGTTGGCGGGGGGGACGGAGGGGCGGGCCAGGGCCAGAACGATGAGGGCCAGCGCCAGCATCCGCAGCAGCATCAGAATGAAATGCCGCATCCTCAACCGGCGAACACTTTGCCGCTGGACCTGCTGCAGTAGCCGCAAAGCGGGAAACAGCAGCTTTTTCGGCTTCTGCTTGAGCAGGAAATGCAGAATGACCGGGATGGCAACCAGTCCCAGGCCAAACAGCAGTGCCGAGTTGAGAAAGGTCATTGCGGCGAGGGTTGAGGGTTGAGGGTTGAGGCGAATCGACGATCGTCAGGCATTCACTATAAACCTTCAACCTTCAACCTTAAACCCCTTTCGTTTCGGACTCTCCAGAGGCCAGAGACGTGTTGCTCTGGACTCTCGTCTCTCGACCCTCGTCTTCTCTCCATGTCCGTTTTAATCGTCTTTCAACAGCTGCAGCTGCAGACGCCCCACATGCCACATGTAGTTGGGGCCGTAGCCGGCTCGCTGCGGCCAGGGATTTTCGACGGCCGCCCGCAGGTGCTGCTTCGCGGAATCCGGACGGTTCTCGAGGACGTCATTCAACCCGATGTAGAGTTCGGCATAGAACATTCGCTTCTGTCGTTCGATCGCAGGGATTTCGTCGGTTCCGATCTGTTTGAGAATCTGTTGCGAAGTCCGGTCTCCACTGAAGAGTCGATATAAATCTCCGAACGGTTCACGGTCGTCCTTCTCGTATTTCAGCAGTTGCTTACGGGCAGCGTCTTTGCCGTGAGCCTTGTGGTGAGAGAAGTACCGCCAGATACCGTTTTCGCGATCGATCTGATCGAATGTGTGATAGCGGTCAAACTGAGCTGCCGCCTGCTCTGCTTTGCCGTCGTAAAAAAGAGCGATCCCCAGTCGCCAGTGACTCGCATCCTGAGCTGGGTCGAGCTTGATCATCTCCTGATAATCGGCCACCGCCTCTGAGAACCGTCCCAGAAACATCAGCACATCCCCGCGTGCGGACAGTTGCTGCAACGAGGCTCCGTGCTCGGTTATCCACCGGTTCAGGACCTGCAACTCGTTTTCAAGAACGGTCTGCAACGTCTGCGGCTCGTCGGATTTTGACTCGGGGTCAACCGGGAATGCGACCTCGGTTGAGAGCCCAAAGGCGAATGCAAGGATGCTTGCGACGAACTTCAGTGGGAGAACCGTTCGGCAGATTTTCGAAACACTGAGAAGCCGGGGTTGGAAGATCGTCATTCGCATGGAAATTCCTGCTCCGGGTGCAATTGAAACGGAGTCATGAAACGGGTCGACCATAACTCTGCGCGGGCCGCAGAACAAATGCAATCTTCCGGTGATTGAATCCCCAGCGAGCACAGTGAGCTTGTTGGGTGTTTCAGGGTTCTGGTCAAAAATCTGCAGCGATTTCCTGCTCTGGACTCTCGTCTCTTGGCCCTCTTCGCTGTGAAATGCAACTGCCACGTCAACAGAGTCCCTGCAACCGTTTTCAAACCGTTGCAGCACTGTTACCATCGTCTCAGCGTGATCGCGATCCCCGGTGCAGGCAGCTGCGGGAGGTGTTCATGCTGGAGTCGGAACGAAGCCACTTCGACTCGCGAACCAGTTCGTCAGGTTGCCCCTGAATCCCATGGAGCACGGGGCACTCGTCGAATGCGCGTCGCGAGCGCCATTTAAATGGAGTAAGGAAACACGCATGGTTCGCCGAGTCGCTTTTCTTTTTACCGCAGGGATGCTGATGATGACTGCTGCAGCCGAGAGTGCCGAACCCACGCCGGTGACCAAGGTGGAAGGCATTTCCGAATACCGCCTGGACAACGGCGTGAAGATTCTGCTCTTCCCGGACCCGTCCAAGCCGCAGGTGACGGTTAACATGACCGTCTTTGTCGGTTCGCGTCATGAAGGCTACGGCGAAGCGGGGATGGCTCACCTGCTCGAGCACATGCTCTTCAAGGGAACCCCCACCAATCCCAATATTCCCAAGTCTTTGAAGGATCACGGAGCCGATTTCAACGGGACGACCTGGCTGGACCGGACGAACTACTACGAAACACTTCCCGCCAGCCCGGAGAATCTGGAGTTTGCGATTGCTCTGGAAGCGGATCGCCTGATCAACAGCTATGTGAAGCAGGAAGATCTCGATTCCGAGATGAGCGTGGTCCGCAACGAGTTCGAACGGGGTGAGAATTCCCCCTCGTCGATCCTCGGACAGCGGATCATGTCGGCGGCGTTCGAATGGCATAACTACGGGAAATCGACGATCGGCAATCGGGCCGACATCGAGAAGGTTCCCGCCACGACACTCAAGCGGTTCTACAAGAACTACTATCAGCCTGACAACATCATGGTTGTGATCGCGGGTGCGTTCGATCCCGATCAGGCCCTGTCGCTGGTGAACAAGTATTTCGGATCCATTCCCCGCCCGGAACGCGTGCTTGAAAACACCTACACGGAAGAGCCCGCTCAGGATGGGGAACGTCTTGTGACGCTGCGGCGCGTGGGAGATGTTGGGCTGGCGGGAGTGATGTATCACATTCCGTCCGGGGCTCACGAAGACTACGTCTCCATCGATGTGCTTGAGCACATCCTCACTTCGTCACCCTCAGGGCGGCTGTACAAAGCTCTGGTCGAAACGAAGCTGGCAGCCAGTATTTCCGGGGCAGCCTATTCGCTGCACGACCCGGGGGTTTTGCGGTTCATGGCCGAGTGCGCTCCGGGAGTCGATCCGAAAGACGTTCTGGCAAAGATGCTGGAAGTCCTCGAAAATGTCGGTGAAGAAGGTGTCACCGAGGAAGAAGTCGAACGTGCCAAGCTGTACTGGATGAAGGTCTGGGAAATGGCCCTGGCCGACAGCAGCCGGATGGCGATTCAGCTCAGCGAATGGGCCTCGCAAGGGGACTGGCGACTGATGTTCCTGTATCGCGATCGTCTGGAAGCGGTGACCCCCGCCAGCGTGGACGCTGTCGCCAAGAAATATCTGAAGCAGAACAACCGCACTGCCGGTCTCTTCATTCCGACCCAGCAGCCGGAACGTATCGACATTCCGCAGACTCCCAACCTCGCAGAGATGATCGGTGAGTACGAAGGGCGGGAGTCGGTCGCGATGGGAGAAGCCTTTGACGTTTCTCCGCAGAATATCGAGAAGCGGACCACCCGCGTCACCCTCCCCTCGGGAATTAAGGCAGCCTTCCTTCCGAAGAAGAATCGTGGCGAGTCTGTCGTCGTGCGTCTGAATCTGCGATATGGAACGGCGGAATCTCTGACGGGAATGAAGACCGCCAGCGAAGTGCTGCCGGCATTGATGCTGCGGGGGACGAAGAACCTGACTCGCCAGCAGATTCAGGATCGACTCGACAAGAACAAGGCTCACCTCTCCCCGGAAGGAAGCCCCGGCGAAGCAACGTTCGAACTGGAAACCCGCAAGGAGCATCTGGCCGATTCGCTGGAACTGCTGCGTGAGATCCTGCGTGAGGCAACTCTCCCTGCTGATGAACTGGAGATCATCCGGAACAAGAAACTGTCCGACTGTGAACAGAATCTGACCGACCCGACGGAACTTGCTCGCATTGCAGTGTCGAAGGCGATCGGCGGAGATTATCCCCCGGCCGACGTACGATATGTCTCGACTGTCAAAGAGCAGATTCAGGCTTGGAAAGATGTCCAGCAGGCTCAGGTCAGCACGCTGTATGAAAAGTTCCTGAACGGCAACGTGGGTGAAGTCGCGATCGTCGGTGATTTCGAAATCGAGGATGTCCGGCCGATTCTGGAGAAGACCTTCGCCGACTGGAAAGTCTCGGAGCCGTTTGCACACATCCCTCGCAGCGGAGATGTGAAAATCGCTCCGTTGCATCAGGTCATCGAAACTCCGGACAAGGAAAACGCCACCTATCTGGGCGGAACTGTCTTCCCGATGAACGATATGAATCCGGACTATCCCGGACTGTTGATCGGAAACTTCGTCCTGGGGAGCAGCGGCCTTTCTTCCCGCCTGGGGGACCGTGTTCGTCAGAAGGAAGGGCTGTCCTACGGGGTCGGTTCGTTTATCCGCCCTTCATCGCTGGATGAACGGACGACCTTCCTGACTTACGCCATCACTAATCCGCAGAATGTGGAGAAAGTGGAAGTCGCCATCCGGGAAGAGATCCAGAAACTTCTGGATGATGGCCTGACCCAGGAAGAACTGGAATCCGCCAAGAAGGGATATCTCGAAAGTCAGATCGTCGGCCGGTCCGAGGACAAGCAGGTTGCGGCGATGCTCGTGGCCACTGCCTATCTGGGCCGAACCATGGAGTTCTATGAGAAGCGGGAGCAGGAGATCAAAGATCTTGACCTCGCCAAAGTCAGTGCGGCCCTGAAGAAGTGGATTCACCCGGACCGCATCGCTGTGGTCGTCGCGGGAGACTTCGCCAAGGCAGCCAAATCCAAACCAGCCCAGAAAGAGGAAGTCTCGATGCCCGCAGCGGATGCCAACAAGAACGAATTCCAGCAGACCAAGTCCGGTCTGAAGTACAAGATCATCAAGCCGGGCGAAGGGAAACAGCCGACCGGCACCAGTACCGTCGTCTGCCATTACCGTGGCTGGCTCGATAACGGCAAGGAATTCGACAGCTCCAAAGGGGGCGATCCGATCACCTTCCCGCTCAACGGAGTGATCGCCGGCTGGACCGAAGGTCTGCAGCTCATCAAAGAAGGGGGCAAGATCGAGCTGGAGATCCCGTCGAATCTGGGCTACGGCAAACGCGGCTATCCACCGGTGATTCCCGGCGATGCCACGCTTCATTTTGAAGTCGAGCTCATCAATGTGAAGTAAGTCGGTTTGGTTTTACTGCAGTCCCGGCGACGTGGTCGCCGGGATTTTCTTCTTAACTTCAACCTTCGGTTTCCGCTCTCCATGAAAACGATCCTCTCGTCCTCTTTGATCTGCCTGCTTTGTCTGGGTTGCGTGACCGGTCCTGAAGAAGTTGCCGCTGAAAAAGAGAAGATGAAGTCTGCGGAGATTCCCGTCGCACAGGCGGATGAACCGGAGAGCGAACCGGCCGACAGTGTCGTCACCGCGAGCGGAACCGAAGCCGAAGAAGGGGATTTCAAGAAAACCAACAACGGACTCCGCTACCGCATCATCGAAGAAGGGACCGGCAAACGACCCACCGCCAAGTCCACGGTGGTCTGTCACTACCGCGGCTGGCTCGACAGCGGCAAAGAGTTTGACAGCTCGCACAAGCGTGGCGAGCCGACTGAATTCCCGCTGCAAGGCGTGATTCCCGGCTGGACCGAAGGGATTCCCCTCATCAAAGAAGGGGGCAAGATCGAACTTGATATCCCCAGCCGACTCGGCTATGGAGCCGCCGGAATCCCGGGCGTCATTCCCCCCAACTCTCGACTGCACTTCGAAGTCGAACTGATCAAGGTGAAGTAGTTCGTGCATCTCAGCTGCACGGCGTACTTGGGATTGCGTTAAAAAAGGTGGAATCAGAAGGCGAGCCGGTGGTGTCAGCCTCCGGATTCCTGGCGATGTCACAGGCTCGCATTGAGTCGCGGAACCGATGCCCCGCACAATTCAGGTGCGGAGAATGTCTGATGCCTGCCAATCTGACTCCTCAATTTCGTCGGGCGGAAGAACAGTATCGTCAGGCGCAGACTCCGCTCGCCAAGATTCAGAGTCTGGAGCTGATGCTGCAGCTGATCCCCAAACATAAGGGGACAGACCGGCTGCAGGGAGATCTTCGGGCCCGGCTGAAAGAAGCTCGTTCCGAACTGCAGGCGGATCAGTCTTCAGGCAAGTCCGGGAGGAGCTACCGGATTCCGCGTCAGGGGGCCGGGACCGTGGTGATCATCGGCGCTCCCAACGCCGGGAAAAGCCGCCTTCTTCACGAACTCACCAGTGCGCAGCCTGAAGTCGCTCCTTATCCCTTCACCACCCGGGAACCTCAGGCAGGAATGATGACCTGGGAAGATCTGCAGATCCAGCTGATCGACACCCCACCCATCACCCGCAATTTTCTGGAAGCCTACCTTATCAGCTTCATCCGTTCGGCGGATCTGGTGCTGCTGTGCATCAACGGCAGTGACGATGATGCCGTCACAGGAACGCTCGATCTGCTGCAGGAAACCGACTCCCGCAAGACGCGTCTCTCCAGTCACAGCGGGTTCGATGAAGTTGATCGCTCTATTGTTCATGTGAAGACGATCTGTGTGATCACTCATGCCGATGCCGCCGATCTGGAGGAACGGCTGGAGCTGCTGCAGCAGATGCGCCCCATGGATGTGCCTTCGCTGCGGGTCCGGCTCGATGATGCAGACGATGTGGAAGAACTGCGGACGGCCATCGCCCGGTCGCTGCCGATTCTTCGGATTTACACCCGTCGCCCGGGGAGTGACATAGCGGATCCGGCCCCGACCGTGCTCCCGCCGGGAGCCACCGTCGAAGAACTGGCCCGGAAGATTCATGACGACCTGGCAGCGCAGCTGAAGTTCGCCAAAGTCTGGAACGTCGGGAACACGGCCGGTCGCACCGTTCAGCGTGATCATCCGCTGGAGGATCTGGACACGGTGGAACTCTTCACCTGAGTTTTGCTGTGAAAGATTTCGTTTTTGAGAGGAGCGGAATTTGAGGAACTGCATGCCCAAAATTCCCCCTCGCGGCTGAATTCCCCTACAATGCCGCATGAACGTATTCGGACTTCATGGCAGCGCTGCGACAAGGGCACGCTGCCTTCCCAGAGAACAGCAGATTCATGCGCAAAATCGGCTCGATTGCATCAGGTTCCCAGGCGGAGCGTTTTCATCATTACCTGACTTCGCGGGGGATTCAGAACCGTGTCGATGCCGTCGGCGGGAGCTGGGAAGTCTGGATCTATGATGAGGAGAAACTGCCTGTCGGCCGGGAAGAGCTGACTGCTTTCACAGCAGATCCCGAGGCGAAGAAGTATCAAGTCAAGGCTCCCCCTCCTCCTGTGCAGAAGCAGCCTGTACGTCGCGCGGCACGGTCCCAGGGTTCGGAACGACTGCAGGTGACGGTCACCGTTGCAGCCCTCGCAGTGGCCATCACGCTGGCGACGGACTTCGGCAAACAGCGAGAACTGACAAACGACCTGCTGCTGGCTCCTTCGTCAGGGAATCTGACGTCCATTCTGCACGGAGAAGTCTGGCGGCTGTTCACTCCCATGTTCATGCATGGGAACTGGCTGCATCTGGGCTTTGGCGTCTACATGTTCTGGATTCTCGCGGGAGCCATCGAGCGGGTGAAGGGAACTCGCGCCCTGCTCTTGCTCATCTTGTTGATCGCCCCAGCTTCCCATCTGACCCAGTATTTCTGGGCAGGTCCCAACTTTTTTGGGATCTCCGGGGTCGATTACGGGCTGTTCGGGTACTTGTGGATGCGTTCTGTCCTGCTGCCGGAGGACGGCTTCTATATGCCCGAGTCGGTCGTCGTCCAGATGGCCATCTGGACGATGCTGGGGATCTTTGGTGTGATCGGCGGCATTGCCAATGGTGCCCATATCGGCGGGCTGGTTGCGGGAATGGCCTTGGGAGCCGCTCCCCGGTTGTGGCGCCGCTGAAATGTGTGAAAGAACCGCGAATCAAACGAATTGAGCGAATGGCTCGCTGAAGCCCGCTCATCAATTGCCTCGACGACGACCTCGCACCGTCGGCGAACATCCATTCATTCGCTGCATTCGCCTGATTCGCGGTTCAACCTCCCCTCTTCCGCGACTTCCTCGGTTCAGGCCTCTTCGCTGGCGGCAGGCGTTCCCGGCAAAATCATCAACTTCGGAAAAGTTTCCCTAAGTTGACGGACCGGAACCGCCGATCTAACCGATACAGAGCATCCGCACGCGGAGGGTCTGGAGTGTTGTGCCTGTGCACAACTGCATTTTTGCGAACAGCGAATGTGGTTGTTAAGTGACATCAGGACAACCGGTTACGGAAAACGCTCGACCAGGATCGGCGACATGAAGTTATGGACAACCGGCATCGTCTTGGCGTGGGGAGCCCTGCTTCCGGCGCTCAGCTTCGCGCAAGAACCTTGGATTGCGCCCGGCCCTGGCTACGGTCCGCCGGCTGGCTATGGTCCTCCCGCAGGCTACGGTCCGCCCGCTGGCGTCGCACCTGCTGGCTACGAATATTGCCCTCCGGGGAATGACCTGTACCAGCAGCTCGTGCCTGAATCCCGCCTGCGCTATAACGACGATTCCCGATGTGATCTGAACATCGGCGAAGCCTTTTCCCGCAGCTACATCCGGCTCGACTACCTGAACTGGCGGATCACCGGCGGTCAGGGAACCTTGCTGGGCGCTCCGAGTTCCAGCGGTGCCGACCTGTCGGGGGATGATCCCGACAACATGCTTCTGGCTGCCGATGCGAACGGTCCTCGTAACGCACCGACCTATGCGATCGTTCCGAGTCTGCCGGATCAGCGGTCGACCCTGAACGGCCTGCGAGGCGTGTGGGGAATCCCGACCCGGGTGGGGACGCTGGAATCAGAAGTCTTTTACTTCGAACAGCTCAACAACGGCGTGAGCGTCGTTCCTCACCTGAGCACCAACTCCATCGGCTTCACCGCTCCTGTGATCGGAGCAACCACGCTGTACAACAACGGAGCCGTTTCCTCCGACACGATGATCCTCTACAGCGAAAGCTACTACGCCCAGGAGAAGGCTTCCTTCTTCGGAGCCGAGTCCAACTGGATCTTCGAACCGTACACGCCGAATGTGCCCGTCACGGTTTCTCCGATTCTCGGATTCCGGTACGTGAGCTTCTCGGACAAGCTGAATATCAGCGGGACCGACCTGCCGGATGCAAACGATCCCACGACACAGATGGACCACTACATCGGCTCTATCGCCCGTAACAACATTTTCGGCCCTCAGGTCGGACTGCGATTCGCCACCACAGCGGGCCGGTTCGATTTTGGTCTGGAACCGAAGTTCGTCGCGGGGATCAACCGGCTGACGCAGGGGGTCTACACCCGTCAGATCTATTCGCCCACGGAAGCCAATCGTTCGGACACCGACCAGAGAACGGTCTTCTCTCCGCTGTTCGATCTCTCGGTTTCGACCAAGTTCCACTTCAGTGATCGTTTCGCCATCTACATTGCGTACGACCTGCTGCTCGGGGCCAACTTCGGCCGGTCCTATGACAACATCTATTACAACGCCCCTGCTCTGACGACCGATCCACCCGAGATCGGGCTGCGGCAGAACCTGGGCGAGTTCTTCGCACAGGGGATCGCGATCGGCGGCGAACTCACATTCCGCTAGCCGTCGGCTGAAATTCACAAAAACGTGATTTTCCACCGGTCAGTCCAAAGTTGATCACTCAATTGCACGGGCGGGTCATTCACTTCACACTGCAACATTGAAGTGAACATGTGTGATTTGAGTGACTCTCATGGAAATTCGTGAATACGCCGAGCAGATTCTCCTCTCTGCGGATCTGGAGGCGAAACTCGTCCCCCCCGCAGGCAGGCTGACCGATGAAACTCCGGGGCCAGCGGTTCGACTGAAGGAACCAGCCCGGTCTGAATCGCTGCAATTCGCACCCCGCCGGGCCGCTCCGAAGATGCCTGCTCTGGGCGCCCTGCAGAACGAAGACAAACGAGGTCTGGCCCACCACATCATGGCCAATCATGAGCTGCAGGCATTGGAGGTGATGGCCTGGGTTCTGCTCGCCTTCCCTGAAGCCCCAGCTGAGTACCGCATGGGGATGACCGATGTCATGCGGGATGAGCAGCGACATACCCGGATGCATGTGGAGCGGGCGGCGCGGCTGGGCTGTCCGTTCGGAAGTCGCAAGGTGAATTGCTACATCTGGAAGAAGGCGATGGCCTTCACGAGTGTTCTGGATTACCTCGCTGGCCTGCCACTGGTGCTTGAGGCGGCCAACCTGGACCACTCACTGGAACTGGCGAGCACGTTTGAAAACTTCGGCGATCTCCGCAGTGCTGCCCTGATGCGACAGATTCATCGGGACGAAATTGAACACGTCCGGTTCGGACTGACCTGGCTGCGGAGGCTGAAGCCGTCCCACCTCGACGATTTCGAAGCGTTTGAACAGCACCTGCACTGGCCATTGCGAGCCGCCAAGGCTCGCGGGAACGAATTTCAAAGAGCCGCCCGCGCAGAAGCAGGAATGGATGACTCGTTTCTCGATCGCCTGGAAGCGGCAGTGGAGTGAGGGTTGAGGGTTGAGGGTTGAGGGTTGAGGGTTGAGAGTTGAGAGTTGAGAGTCGAGAGTCGAGAGTCGAGAGTCGAGCAAAACGCTGCGGCGTTTTGCTAACTCCTAACTCCTAACTCCTAACTCCTAACTCCTAACTCCTAACTCCTAACTCCTAACTCCTAACTCCTAACTCCTAACTCCTAACTCCTAACTCCTAACTCCTACCCACTACGCCCAATCAAAACGGCGGAGCGGCTTGGCGCTCAAGAAACTCGCCCGTTTCATCCGCCTGCCAGACCTGGCGAGAGATCACCTGCTTGTCTGAAACAAGTTCCACCCGGTCTTCCCATTTCAGCACGCCAAAGGGAACCTCTTCGCTGTACCAGACGTCGCGCACGACTCGGCGATCTGTGCCGTTCACTCCCTTGACGGTGGCGTTCGTGTAGCCCACCTGGCAGCGGATCGCATCTTTCCGCAGACGGGTCTTTTCATGGCGGATGCGCGAACTCAGGTACCGCATCGTGCGAGGCATGCCGCGGAAGAAGTCCAGGTCCTCATCCGTGATAGAACTGCCGTCCTGCCGCTGGACAAGAAACTCTTCCACCGGCCGCCCCAGATTGAACTTGCTCACGTCTACGAGATAGCCAGCAACCTGCGTTTCGGGTTGCCGGTCGGAAATCCGACTGATGAGCAGCAGGCGTCTGCCTCCTTCCGCCGGACCGCCGTCCTGCAATCGCAGCTTCTCCCGGCTGCCATCGGCAATCACTGTCTGGAAGACAATCCAGTAGTTCGGCTGCAGATCTCCCGAGGGGAGACTTCCGATCCACGTGTAATGAGCCTTGGAGAACTTGGGGGGCGGATCGGAATAATCGATCCACTTGGCGGCGGTCATCCACTGATAAATCCAGTTCTGTGTCCAGGGTGTGTTCGTGGGATACCACGCGGAAAACACGGAGATGCTCAGGAGCACAATCGCAGTGCTGCGGAACCATTTCTTCCGGCCAAGCAGGCTGAGGATCGGCAGCATGGAGAGCAGCCAGAACGGGGTCAGCCACATCATCCACCGCAAGGAGACGCTGACGCCGCCATAGTTGTAATTCTGGGTTTTTGTGAGATAGAAGCCCAGGGTGGCACAGGTCAGGCCCAGCCCCAGCAGATGGAACATCCGCAATCGCGATTGCCAGTACAACGGTGGGAAGAGCCAGGTCCCGAGCGTCAGTAGAAACATCGGACTGAGAGAAAAAATGCCGTGATGACCCACGGTGCAGTGCAACAGGTATTTCCCCAGGGAGTCTCGCGGTTTATCGATTCCTTTGGGATCCTTCCAGTAGCTGGGGACTCCTTCATATTCAAATTCGTAAGTTTCGGTGCCGTATTTGGTGTAGAACGGCTGCAGGCTTCCGGTGGCCTGATAGTTGGTCCAGAAGAAGGCAGCGAAGACGAGAATCGCACCGGGAGAGAAGTCGATCAGCGTCTTCTTCGCATCATGATGCAGAAGCATGAAGAAGAGGCACAGACCGAACAAGGCTGCGGGAAGTTCGTTACAGACTCCAAACGCCACCAGCACCCCGCACAGGAAATACCGGATCGCGGACGTCCGTTCTTCCACGAGAATTTTCACAGCCTGCGGCAAGGCCAGGAAGAAACAGCTGGCTGCCACCGTGTGATTGTTGAAGACCGTGAGGAAGGGGAGCAGCATCATCCCCCAGCACGCACACGCCATGATGAACAGATGGATCCACAGATCGCGTGAATACCGCTCCACCAGACCTGAGAACTCATACAGCGCCAGTCCCATCGGTACGACGTTCAGCAGGAACAGCAGGATGCGGGTGATCTCGGCGGTATGGTCCGTCAAAGTCCATCCGGTGACCGCTTTCACAGCTCGGTACATTTCCGCCACGATCCGCGGCAACAGCGGCGGCTTGGATGAATAGAAGTGATCTTTATGGCGGACAAGATCAATGGTGTCCCAGCCCGGCTGCTGACGGATTTCATCGATCTGATAGCTGTTTCTCTCCACGATCGACCAGACGGTACACCAGCGGGACCGGTCATTGGCACTTCGCAGGACCGGGGCATCCGCCAGCCGGGCGGTAATGACTGCCATGGAAGCGACAATCATCAGAATGCTGATGCGTCGACCGGAATCGGAAATCAGGCCCGCTCCACTCTCCGGTGCCGTCAACGGAACCTGCCTGGTGTCGAGACGCGAATTCACAGCAATTCCTTCAGATAAAAATGAAACTTGCCGAGCTTGCCTCCGTAGTTCCCGGCTGTGATCTGGAGAAGACCTGGGACCGTCGCTGCGGCCTGCAGACCTGCTCTCATGGCAGACTGAATCGCATCACTGGTCAGTCCGTCGATCACAATTTCGTAGACCGCGTTGCAACCGTCGGGAATATCCGTCTTCGTCAACGGACGGCTGGTGGGACAGTAAGCATCGTTCGTGCTCGCCCGCAGCTTCTTGTACCGCGAACCGACTTTACTTCCCGATCGCACGATCCCTCCCGGAAACGGAAGAATCACGTCGGCACATGTGCGCATGGCTGCTGCGGAGACCTCGGCAGCCTGCAGAGCAGACTCCTGATCGATGGCGCAGAAGATGAGATTCCCCCCGCCGACGCCGGTGGTGGTGTGGAACCTGTCTTCACACAGAAACTCCCCGTCCATGACAGGAATCCGCCAGTAACGCCTGCCCTGAATCTGCTTGGAAGTCTGGCGGCCGTCGCCGAAGAACCGGAGAGCCCCGCCGATCTGAATCCGTTTGTCCTTTTCCCCGTCGGGAAGCCCGTTGTAGCAGGCTGTCGTGGGACAGGTGAGGACGCACTGCCCTACCCGATTTTGTAATGCTTTCTCAAGCCCGTCGCGGCTGAAGGCGAAGACCAGAACAGCAACGCCGGGTCGACCGTCCGGAGTCTCATCCGGCGACAGGAGGCGCTCGACCGCTGCTTCGGCGTCACACGCGATGACGCTGGTGGCATTGCCGCAGAGTTCCGTGGCGGCTGTCATGGCCCAGCGTTCGCTCACAGCTGTGAGGATCAGCCGGGTGGCCTTCATCGGAAACGCTTCCGCAAACGTATCGACGATCTTCACGCCGTGCAGCGAGAACATCTCGTTAGTTGCAGTCGTTTCGGATGCCATAGTCCCGTCCATTGCTAGTGATTGAACGCAGTGTAAGGGGGGTGGCGATGAACGGAAAGGAATCGGGGGGAGTCCAGAGCCCAGAGCCCAGAGCCCAGAGCCCAGAGTCCAGAGTCCAGAGTCCAGAGCCCAGAGCCCAGAGCCCAGAGCCCAGAGCCCAGAGCCCAGAGCCAGCAAAACGCTCCCGCGTTTTGCAATCCCCAATCCCCAATCCCCAATCCCCAATCCCCTTTCCCCTCCAATATTCGAATTGACCTGACTTGTCCGGCTCGGATAAAACTCTGGCCTCCCCCTCAAGAATTCCTTTCCCCCCGCCTTGTCGGTTCAGTCCGCGTTTCGTCTGAAGCAAGTCGAAGGAAATCCCTCGCAGAAAGTTGAGAGCCACGAAAAGGTTTGGCTTCCGGCCCAGGGTTCGACCTGCCGGCAGTGAACTCTTTTGAAACTCTGAACAGCGACGCCCCATTCCATTGTGACACTTCGTATCAGGACCAAGCACTCCTTACGTCATGCGCATCTGCACCTGGATTGCCGTGATTTCCCTGCTGCCTGGGGTGGCATTCGCTGACAGTCTTGAGTTACTGCCAAAATCGAATCGAAGCGTTCGCCCGCGAATCATTCAGGATCTGGAACCGACATTCGAGGAACTTGCTCCTCGAGGCGAGAAGATCGATGTTTCGACGGTCATCGAACCCGAAGTCGGAGTGATCGATCTGCGGCCCCCTTCCATTCCCCTGGGTGACTTTGGAACGCCGGAAGAGCCCAGCTGGCTGGACGGTTTGATTGATGATCATCTGCTCATCTGGCATGAAGTTCCGATTGGGACTCAGGTGCTACCCCGCGCAGGAACCGCCTTTGGGATGACTTCGCTGGGAGTGAAATTCGACGTTGTCGGGAAAGGCCCGATGTGGGTGAGCGGCAATTTCGGCTGGAACTTCTTGAGCGGACCCGACACGGCCGCCGTCGGTCCCCAGACGTACGACCTGGGGCTGGAACTGAACTACGCGAAAAAGTTCAATGACGTCTGGGGTGTGCATCTGAACGTTTCGCCACTGCTGGCCACCGATTTTGTGAACAACACCAGCGACGCCTTTCGCATGTTGGCGGGCGGACTGGTCTCTTACCAGGCGGATGATGTGACCAGACTGGTCGCTGGCATCAGTTACCTGGATCGCCCCGATTTGAATTTCCTGCCCATCGCCGGGTTAAAGTGGTCGGTGACCGAGAATCTGCAGGTGGACATGCTCGTCCCACGCCCCCGGATTGCGTGGCGGTTCAACAAGGAAGAAGTTCAGGAGTCGTGGCTGTTCCTGGCGGGGGAAGTCGGAGGGGGCTCGTGGGCGATCGAACGAGATCCCAAACTCGCGGACCGGATGGGCTATCGCGATCTGCGCTGTGTTGGAGGGATCGAGTACAAGCAGCAGAGCGGCGGCCGGAGCGTGTTTGAAGCCGGGTACGTATTTAACCGCCATATCCAGTTTCAAAGCGGCCCAGGAGACGTCAATCCCGGGACGACGTTTGTGATCCGCTGGGGGCAGTTTTACTGAGAATGGGACTCTCGGAGCGGGAAATCGAGAACTTCGCTTTCCCGCGATCCGGTCTGGTGATGAATTCTGGTTTCGTCCTACAATCTTCTCATCCAGCTTTGCGTTCAGAAATTGGACCTGAGCAGCAGACGCTGGAGATTCATGGAGGATTGAGATGTTTCATCACGGGGACCGCTCTTCGTATCAGCCTGCGCGATCTGGCGTGCTGGCAATTCTGATCGGCCTGATGGCAGCGACTGCTTCCGCGTTCGCTGACGCTCCGATCAAGATCGCTGAGTCGCCGCTTGAACAGCGGACTTACCAGACTCAATCCCAGATCACGACGACAGGGAAGGTGCAAGCTGCCACTGGAGGAGGAAAGAAAGAGGATCTTGAACTTTCCGCCAGCGTCACCTTCGATTTCCTCAGCCGCAGGCTCCCGTCCGGCGGGCGTGACGCTCTCGCGTTGAGAGAAGCCCGCGAGTTCAACCAGGCTTCTTTGACAACGTCTGTTTCCGGGTATCAGACCAAGACCGATCTGCCCGCGGACCGTCAGCTGATTGTCTCCAACGGCAACCGTGAAGGAATCATCAGCTACAGCCCGCTGGGAACGTTGACACGGGAGTCGCTCGATCTGCTCGAGATTCCCGGCGACCCGCTTGCACTGCTGGCGTTGCTTCCTCCGACGGAAGTTCGTCCTGCGGAAGAGTGGGTTCCTCCCGACTGGGTGATGCAGATGCTGACGGGAGTGGAGGCTGTCGAAACGACGGAACTGAAATGCCGGCTGGAACAGGCCACTCCATCCACTGCGAAAGTGACGTTTCAGGGAAAGATCAAAGGGCAGCGGCTCGGGACGAACACCACTGTAGGTGTCGTCGGGGCGATGCTGTTCAACCTCGAGCAGAATTACCTTTCTCAAGCGAAGACGGTTTACACCATTACTTCGGATGTCGGAACGGTGAATCCCGGACTGGACATGCAGGTGACGACGGTGCTGGCCCGTAAGCCTGTCGAGAATGTGGGGAGACTGACCGATCAGTTCATTGCGGCAGTTCCGCTGGAAGCGCCGGAAGAATCGCTGGGGCTGCAGTACCTCGCCGATCCCTGGGGAATGTCATTGGAACATGGCCGCGACTGGCATCTGTTCCAGGCCGTTTATGACGCCGCCGCGCCGGTTGCGATTCTCCGATTGGTAGAACTCGGGAGTCTGGTTGCCCAGTGCAATCTTTCCCCGGCCCCTCCCGCGCCGGGCGGACAGACAACCCCGCTGGAGAAGTTCGAAGCGGATATTCAGCAGTCGCTGGGAGAACGTTTTGGAGATGTGGTTTCGCGTGAGAAGCTGCCGACGAATGATGGCCGGCAGATCTACCGCGTGGAAGTCAGCGGAAATGTGGTGATCAAGAGCACGAAAGGGCGCGCCGATATCCCGATGCTGTGGATCTATTATCTCGTCGCTGACCCCAATGGTCGGCAGGCTTCCTTCGTTTTCTCTGTCGAGCCCCATTTAATGGAACAGCTCAGAGGACGGGACAAGGATCTGGTGAACAGCCTGAAGTTCGTCACCCCGCTTCAGAACGCCAGCCGCGCAGCCGGCCAGTGATCAGTCAGCGGCCCCGTGGGGGTGGGAATTTTACCACGGAGGCGCGGAGACACGGAGAAGAACAACCGCGAATGTTGCGAATCCGGCGAATCGTTTTGGTAGTCGTGTTCCTGATTCAGTAACACGATTTTGAACACGTCAGTCTCAAACATCAGGCGTGCGGAACGAGGCAGTTTTACGAAAAGATTCGCTCAATTCGCCCCATTCGCGGTCCCTCTCCCCCCTCCGTGTCCCCGTGTCTCCGTGGTGAACTCACCTCCCGCCGGACTCAATCCGGCAGGGCGATTACGCGCTCGGCGATTTCGCTGAGGAGACCATTTGTGATGACTGCTCCTTTGGGCAACAGCTTGATGTGATCCAGCACGTGGACCACATCGCTTTCTTTGACCTGGAATCCCAGCTCTTCAAGTCGATGCCGCACGGCTCTGCGTCCGCTGTGCCGCCCGAGGACCAGCTGAATCTCTCCTGCTCCGACCCGTTCAGGACGAAATGGCAGGTAGGTGTCAGGATGTTTGAGCAGGCCGTCCTGATGAATTCCCGCTTCCGTCGCAAAGATGTTGTCCCCCGCCACCGGCTGATTGACTGGGATCGGGATCCCCGAGAGTTCCGCCACGAGTTTGCAAAGCGGAGCCAGCTGCGTCAGGTCAATTCGTTCCGGCTCCCCATATTCATCAGGATGCAGCGACATGGTCAAGGCAACCTGCTCAAGGGCTGTGTTCCCTGCCCGTTCGCCAATGCCATTCATCGTCCCCTGAACGACATTCACCCCTTCCTGAATCGCCGCCAGAGTGTTGGCGACCGCCAGTCCCAGGTCGTTGTGAAAGTGGACGGCCAGCAGAGCGCGGTCCAGGTTAGAGACTTCATCCTGAATGCGGCGAATCGCATCCCGTGATTTCTCCGGCGTCAGAATTCCGACCGTATCGGGAAACCCGACTGTCGTCGCCCCGGCATCGATGGCCGCTTCGTAGATCTCTTTGAGAAAATCGGGCTCGGTCCGGCTGGCATCTTCCGGACTGAACGCAATGATCTCGAAACGTTCCGCAGCGAATGCGATGGCGTTGCAGACCAGTTTCAGAATCTCCGTCCGTGACTTCTGTAGCTTGTGCTCCCGATGCAGCGGACTAGTCCCGCAGAACAAACTGACTCCCCGTTTGTGCTGGGGGCGTCCAGCGAGTGCCTCATCCGCCTGTTGAATGTCGTCGGGCAATGTGCGGCATAATGCGGTGAGGACCGGGCGTTTGATCACCGGGACCATCATTTTGATGGCCTCGACATCTGCTGTGGAGGAAGCCGGAAATCCGGCATCCAGCGAGTGAACCCCCAGAGCTTCGAGTGCCTGGGCGATCCTCAGTTTCTCATGGGGTTCCAGAGTTGCCCCCGGCATCTGCTCGCCGTCGCGCAGGGTCGTATCACTGAACAGCAGTGTTCCGCTGCGGCGGTGATGTCGAATGATCTCGCGTTTGATTCGGTTCTTGGCGGCGCGGGAAAGTCTGGCGAAAAAACCGGGCATCTTGAAAAAACCGTTCTAAACCATACTGGTTTATCAAGTTCAGGCGTTTCAGGGCTTCTCATGCGTGAAAGCCTAGATGATCGCGTGCGGAACGTGAGGATTTTTTTGCGAAAGCGTTCGAAAATTCCGCTGTCAGGTGAACGAAAATGCCTGTTTCACCGCGCTGTGGTGGTTCTGAAATCAGTCCAGGGACTCCATCTTCCGAATGGTCTCCTCATGAGACTGCAGTTCGCCCAGCTTGACTGCGATAATCCCCGTCATTTTCTGGAAGCGTTCCGTCGCGGCCTGCAGAACTTCGAAGCCGTGTCCCCACGAATTCGGATCCTGATCGTTGATGAGTCGGCTCATTGCAAGAATCGCGGGTGAAAGCTCGTTCTTGAGCTGGTTCAGGTAGATCCCCGCACACTGCTCCATCTCGCGTGCGAGGCGGTGCACTTCCACGCGGTCTTTCAGCCGCTGTTCTGCCGAGAGGACCTGCACTTTATGGTCCGTGGCATTCTGCCGGGCGACCTCCTCCATGTCGACCAGACGGCCGAAGGGGCTGATGGCCGTTTTGGCTTCATCGATCCGGTTTCTCGCAGCGATGAGCCCCTCACGGGCACGCACCGATTCCGGCCGCAGCTGGAGTGCCCGTTCGAAGTTGAGCGCTGCCTGCGACGGGTTTTTCATCTCCAGAAGGATCTGCCCCAGATTGATGTACGCTTCCCACATCCCGGGTTCCAGCCGGATCGATTCTTTGAACGCGGAGACTGCAAGGCTGAGCTGATGGGCATTCCGCTGGGCGAACCCCAGATTGTAGTAGGCCGTGGCACAATGACGATCTCGTGAAACCGCCAGTCGGAGCGTTTTGATTGCTTCCGCGTAATTCCCTTTACGGTTATAGGCAGCCCCCAGATTCACTAACGGTTCGATTCGTTTTGGATCAAGTTTGACGACCCGCTTGAACAGCTCGACAGCGCGATCATGTTCTTTACGGGCAAAGCAGATAGCTGCGAGCCCTTCATGCGCCGCAATGTGATCCGGATTTTTGCGGATCGCCGTTTCGTACAGCTCGACCGCAGCATCGACATCCCGCTCGGAAATGCACTTACGGGCCTGACTGCAGAGTTCGTCGACCGATGGTTCCGCAGTCGTCATGTCAGTACTTTCCTGCAACGCGACCAATTTACGATAAGACCGCCTGACGTTCCGGGCGGTGAGGGATCACTTTCGCTTTCCCTTCGGAAACCCGCAGACAGGCTCAGGCAGCACTATAACGCAAGCAGATGTCCCTAAGCAAAGTCAGCCTGCAGGCTCGTCGCACGAGAATGGAGGGGATAGAATTTCGGCCAGTGTTCAGAATCCGCAAGTTGACCCTGAAGGTCCCCGTTGATGTGCTTCTCTTCGAAAATGGTTCGGTCTGCGCTGCTCCCAATCATCGTGCTGACGGCAATCGTCTGCATGCAGGACGGGAACTCCCGGGCCTATGCCGAATCACCGGCGGGTCAATTGCCGACGACCGGCGTGTCCTATCGCACCGATGACGGCTCTCTGGATGACTATGCGAAATCACAATGCCGGATGGATCTTTTCATTCCGGAAGGGAAGAAGGATTTTCCGACTGTGATCTGGTTTCACGGGGGCGGGTTGACCGCAGGTGAAAAATCGATTCCGGATGCATTGAAGAATCGGGGGATCGCCGTCGTCGCTGTGGGGTATCGACTCAGCCCCAAAGTCCCGGTCACCACGTGCGTGGATGACGCCGCGGCGGCGACCGCCTGGACCCTGCGCAAGATCAAGGAGTACGGCGGTTCGCCCGACAAAGTTGTCATCAGTGGAGCGTCCGCCGGTGGCTACCTGGCGTTGATGGTTGGCCTCGATCCGAAATGGCTCGCCAAGTACGGATGCCAGCCCAATCAGCTGGCGGGTCTTGCTCCATTCACAGGACACACCATCACCCACTTCACAGCACGGAGCGAACGCGGGATTCCCAATACCCGACCGGTGGTTGACGAAATGGCTCCCCTTTATCACGTCCGGGCGGATGCTCCGCCGATCCTGTTGATGACGGGTGACCGGGAGCTGGAGATGCTGGGACGCTATGAAGAGAACGCCTATCTCTACCGCATGCTCAAAGTGGTCGGACATCGGGACGTCACGCTGATGGAGTTTCCGGGGACCGACCACGGAGGAATGGTCGTCCCGGCCTATCCGCACCTGTTGGAGTTTGTTGAACGGGTCACGAAGTAAGTGTCCCCGGCCGGGGCTGCAGCGTATGCGCGTACCCCCCGGGGCTTCCTTCGCTTTGCTCGGTCCATTCTCGGGGACCCATCCGTGCGAGAGGGTCTAAACCAGCTCACTGCTGGGGAGCGGGTCTCCGTCCAGTTCGCACAGCGCGTTATGAGCGGCTCGCTGTTCGGCGATTTTTTTGCTCGAGCCCCAGGCTGGCGAATAGACTTTTGTTCCGACAACCGCGGTGACCAGAAAGCATTTGGAGTGGTCGGGGCCCCGTTCATCAAGCACCTGATAGATGGGGGTCTCTCCGAAGAGTCGCTGCGTCCGCTGCTGAAACAGGCTTTTATAATTGACGCCGATCGCTGATTCGGCAGCCCCATAGACATCATCTGCAATCACCCAGCGAACGTATTCCCTAGCTGCTGCGTATCCCCCGTCCAGATAGATCCCGCCGATGATGGCTTCGAACGCGGTGGCCAGAATCGACGTTGGAATGTGGACGTTCGTAGAGATCCCTTTGCCGAGGATCAGATATTCCTGCAGCTGCAGGTCACAGGTGATACGGGCACATGTTGTGCGGCTGACGACGACCGACTTGATGCGGGTCAGCTCTCCTTCGGAACTTTCCGGGAAGAGTTCGAAGAGCATTTCGCACACCACCGCCCCCAGGATGGCATCCCCCAGGAACTCCAGGCGTTCATTCGATTCCAGTCGAGTACGGGCGGCTGATGCATGAGTCAGACAGGTCAGCAGAAGTGACTGGTCCCGGAAGTGATACCGCAGAATGGCTTCCGCCGCAGCCAGTGGTTCCGGGGAGACGGCAAGTCCACACTCCTGCGGCGGCTCTGCATCGCCGTGGAAATTCGAATCAGTCAGCTCCTCCAGGGGCTGATACTGAAGCTCGTCGTCAGGAAAGTGGCTGTTCGTCATATGCTTAAAATCTGAGTTCGCAGACTGCGAAGAGCTGCTCATTCGCTCAACTCTTCTTCACGATCATGTCTGCTTTCCAGTAACTCTTCAGGGTTTCGACCATCCCCAGAAACTTGTCGAGATCAATCGGTTTGACCAGGAATCCTTGGACGTCCAGCTTCTGAAACTCGGCTGCATCCTGATCGCCGGCGGTCCCCGTCATGATGACGATGGGAACCCGTTTCAGTCGCGGGCACTCCCGAATCTCCCGCAGCAGAGTGCGTCCGTCCACTTCCGGAAGATGCAGATCCAGGAGGATCAGGTCCGGGCAGGGAGCCCGGGCATACTTCCCTTGCTGCATCAGGAACAGGCGGGCTTCCTGGCCGTCATTCATCCAGGAGAGCCGATGATCGATGCCGCTGCGGGCCAGCGCGCCCATGCTCAATCGCGCTGCCATCAGACTGTCTTCGACCAGCAGGATTTCCATTGGTCTCCCAATGGGATCATGAGACATCACGGCACCTCATTCTGCCTGAGAAGGATGTCGGTTCCTCCAATGAACTTCCGACTCCAGGTTGATCTTGCTGGGCTCGTTTACAGCTCAGCGAAGATCTCGTCCCACTCGGAATCTTCCACCCGCTTCGTTTCGAACACAGGTGTCAGATCTTCAACGACTTTCCGCTCACGCTGCACGAAGGCTGTAAAGCGATCGACGCTGTATTCCTGCAGCAACACGTTGATACGCATTTCAATGCGTGTCAGTTCTTCACCCTGTTCTGGAGTGACGAATGTAAATGCGCGACCGTCCGAGTTGGAGGAGAGCCGTCCGGTTCGACCCACACGGTGAATGTAGTCGTCGGAGCTCTGCGGGATATCGTAGTTGATGATGTGCGAGATGCCGCTGATGTCGATTCCGCGCCCCACGATGTCGGTCGCCAGCACCAGACGGGCTTTGCCTTCGCGGAGCCGTTTGATGACTTTGTCCCGCTGCCGCTGCTGCAGGTCACCGTGAATGGCAGTGACTTCCGGCAGGCGCTGCGAAAGCTTTTCGAACAGTTGCTGGGCACGGCGTTTGGTACGGCAGAAGACAAGCGCCTGAGCCGGCCGTTCATTCAGCAGCACATGCACCAGCAGCCCGAACTTCTTGTGTTCTTCAACAGTGCAGTAGTACTGTTCGATGGTCTCGACCACGACCGAGTTTTCTGACAGGTCGATCCGCTGCGGGCTTCGCATGAACCGCTGGGCCAGCTTTTCCACCGGCTCTTCCAGCGTCGCCGAAAGCAACATCGTCTGACGTTCCGGATTGCTTCCGCTGAGGATGCGTTCGATATCTTTTCGGAATCCGATATCCAGCATCCGGTCCGCTTCATCGAGCACCACGAAGCGAACTTCTTTCAGGCTGAGTGCCTTTCGCTGCAGCAGATCGATCACCCGCCCGGGAGTCCCGACGACGATCTGGGCACATTGCTGCAAGGCTCGAATCTGCGGTCCCAGCGGCCGTCCTCCGACCACCAGCACGGAATCGATATTCGATCCCTGTGCCACCCGCTTGAGTTCTTCATCCACCTGCTCACTGAGTTCCCGTGTCGGACACAGGATAATGGCCTGCACGCTGGTGGCGTGGGGATCAATGCGCTGCAGAATGGGGAGGACGAAGGAGGCTGTCTTACCGGTGCCGGTCCGTGCCTGGCCAATGCAGTCGGCTCCGGTGAGTGCGACCGGGATCAAGCTGGCCTGGATCGGCGTGGGATACTTGTAACCAATTCGATCGAGGACGCTGAGGATTTGAGAGTTCAGACCTAAATCGGCGAATGTCTTGGTGTCTTCGCTATTTTCCATGTAATCCATTGTTTTCCGAATGTGCAAGACAGTCGGTGGAAGCAGTCGTACCGCGTCTGAAAACGTAGATGCCCTCCTGGTGCTTCACCACACGGCAAGCAGCAAGTCAGGGAAGTGAGCAGTAGCGAGTGGGTCGTAGACAGGAAATTCGAGCACGTTCCTATCGACGACCTACTATCCACTGCCCACCTCGACCGCGAGATCCACTCTGTCCTAACGTTGAAAGAATATATCTGTGCTCAAGTTACAGCGAAATAGGGCTTGCGGTCAAGAAACTTCCGGCTTTCTGTCAAAGATGAGCTAGGTTCTGCAAGGAAGAACTCCAGTTTTTTGCGTTTTTTCTCGCGAGTCCCGGCAGTTTTCATTCATGACGACTCAAGTCGATGCTGATCCATCTCCGCCGACGTTGCCCGAGGAGGCGTCGTCGCGGCTGATGCGCATGCTGGAGTCGGTCAGGCTGGAAAAAGCGGAAACACCGAATAACGAACCTGCTGCCCAGACGAACCTTTGTCCGCAGTGTGGCTCCGAAGAACCCTGGGGCAACTCCTCGTGGTGTCCGGAGTGCGGCTACTACCCCAAGCTCGGCCGGGCCATGACGCCGGTCGAGATCGATCCCAATTTTGGTCAGTTTCAGCCTCGTTCGCTGATCTGGATGGTGTGGGCCGGGGCCGGAGTCTTCGTCCTCACGGCACTCTGCGTTGTGCTCTGTTTTCTCCTCCCTGACCCTGATGATCGCATCCCCATCGGACGGGTGCAGTTTGCCGCTGGGGTCACCTTGATGATGGTGGCGCAGATCTGGGCGTACATCGTCGCTTCACATAATGCTGATGCCATCCCCTTCAGCGCCATCTTTGTCGAGCCCGTGCAGCTCTGGATGACCGTATTCCGCAAAATGCCGGAAAGTCGACGGGTCGTCTATTGCGCCATTTGGAGTCTGGCAATCGTTATCCTCGCGGTCGCCGTCACCGGAGTGGATGTCGAAGGGATTTTTGGCAAAACGAAAAAGAAGAAGAAAGCGAACCTCATGAAGTCGATGGTCAAAGCCATCTCGGCTGCTGAGGGGGCTTCCGCCTTCGGGAACACGAATGGCGGCGATGGCGAAGAGGAAGAGGAAGAACCCGAACCGGAATCGGGTCTGGGTGGTGGTCTACGGAAGGGGGGACCTCCCGCCAACGGAGATATCGCTAGTGCGATGCAGGATTTCGCGGGAAGCGCAGGGGCCGATGGGTACGCAGCCCAGGCCGGTGCCGCAGCGGGCGGAGGCAATCTTTCTGGCACCAGCAGCAGTGGCAGCAACGGGTCAGGAATGAACAGTCTGAACGCCCTCAGCGGGGATCAGATCACGAAGTCCATTGAGGAATTGGCGAAAGCCAGTCCCGAAGAGATGCTGAAGAAAGTTCCCCCCTCCCCCTCCGGGCAGCCCCGCAATCAGCACGGCCGGTATGTCGTCTTCGGATATCTGACCAATCCTGCCGGCGAGATCAAGTCGCTGCTGCTCGCGGAAGTTGCTTCAAACCGGGCCCGGTTTGCCGGGAAAATGACGCTGGACGAACTCGACAGCTCGGCGCGTGAGGAACTGCAGGGGACGCTGGACCGGATCCGGTCTTCGCGTTCGGTCTTGAAGACGCCATATCAGGCCCGCTGGGTCCGCCCGATGGTGCATGTGGATGTCGCCCACGGCGGCCGCACTCCCGAAGGCCACCTGCGCGACGGCTTCCTGATGAACGTGGACGACTCTCTCCTGAACAAGTCGCCGCAAGAAGGGCCGGCCGAACGTCCGTGATTCCCGCACTCGGAGAGTGCGGGGTACATCCAGTATGTCGCACTCTCCAAGTGCGACAAAACCCGCCCTCCCCTTCGTCAACACGTCTTTAATCTCCCCGCCAAATAAAAAACCGGAGGCAAATCTGCCTCCGGTTCCGCTGATCGCTCAGCCTAAGACCACTGGGTTAGGGAAGTGCTCCCCATCCGAATGGCAGTTCTCCGAAGATTGTTGTTCCGAAGTTGATGCCGTTGGCTGTGGGCCACGTGGTGTATCCCGGGTTACCGTCAAGAAGATCTCCGTCGAACGCGAAGAAGCTCTGATAGGCATCTGTCACCGTGTTTGTGAAGTTCACGTCTGAGTTCACACGGAAGGTGCTTGCACCCATCCCCGCATACAGGAACTGATCGGAGGCAGGATTTGTCGGCGAGCCTGGAACGTTGGGTGGGAGCTGTGTTCCTGGTTCGGGGAGAGCCACATCACGAGCACCGAGACGCTGTGCGTTTCTGCGACGAGTCGCTCCTCCTAGATTCGCGTTGAAGGGTCCACCGCCAAATGTCGGTCCCAGCGGGCCACCTCCATTGGCCAAGTCGGTGCGGGACTTGAATTGACCTTCGTCGTTATCGTAGTACGCACCCAGTGTCGTGGCGTTGAGCTGTTCCATGGTATTGCCTGTGAAGATCAAGTCCATGCGGGCCAGTGCGTCTGCTTGATAATTGATGATCTCGAACTCGTCTTCCGCCGGGTCGCGAGGATCAGCGTTGTGATATGTCCATGTTCCATTTGTGGGTGCTGGAGGACCTGTCGAGACGAACGATTCGAAGTACACATCGTTTCCGAAGTTGCCTCCCAGGACGTTGTCCCGGATTTCAGCGATGATTCCCCCGTAGGTTGATGAGGCAAAGCCTCCGTCCTGATTCCAGGAGTACTCTTGCCCGCCGCCCGTCGTCCCGACGCGAACCACCAGGCCTGTTGAGTTGAAGCCGGACGCAAATCCGTTGTCAAAGATTTCGTTGCTTTCGATAATCAGGTTCATGAATGGGTTCGCAAAGAGGGCACCGCCTGTTTCCATGGCTTCTGTGGACGCAACATCGGTGTTCTGGTCAGCATCGGACGTGTTGACCACATAAACCCCTTCTTCGTCGTTTCGTCGGATGCTGTTGTTCGCGATCACAGCGCTCATTGTCGCGCCGTCCCCTCGGTTGAAGATGGCCACGCCGCGAGCAGCGTTATCTTCGATCACGTTATCATTGATGATGGCATCAAAGGTTCCATTGGTCGTCGTCATTACCTCTACACCATCGCCTCCGTTGAAGGTGATTGTGTTGCCTTGCACCAGTGCAGAAGACGGCAGGCTGCCAACCACATTCAGCTGGACTCCATCATCGCCCGTGTTCTGGGTAATGATGTTGTTTCGAATATTGATCGAGTTTTGGGTTGCAAGATTGAAGACAATCCCTCCTCCCTCGTTGTCGGCAATCAGGTTATTGTCGATGTTGGTCTGCGTACCTCCAGAGATCCCGCCAATACCATGACTTCCGTTGTTTGTAATTCGATTGTCCGGGAAGGTGTTGGCGGTACTTCCGATTCGCACCAGATCATGAACACCGCTGAGCTGGATTCCTTCCAGTCCATTGCTGTCGATGATGTTGTTATACGCGTCGAAGTCCACAGAAACGCTGTCCAGAGGAGTGTTCGTTCGGCTGGTGGTCAGGATTCCGCGTGCGACGTTGTTTGTGATGTAGTTGTTCTGGACGAGGGCGTGGATGTCCGCGTCCGCTTCGGCCCGCATGTGGATCCCGTTTCGGCCGTTCGGATCGATCGCTGTTCCAGCTCCGTTGTTGTTGATGAGGTTTCCTTCGATGATGTAGGTGTCTTCCGAGTTCGTGTTACGGGCCTGCAGGAAGATTCCGTTATCCCCGTTCCCCTGGATCAGGTTGCTGAGAGGATTCGGGATCATCGGGTTGAAGTTTCCTTGGCCGACGCGGAAGTTGCTGATCACACCGGCACCCACACGCAGCGTGTGAATCCCGTCTCCGACGTTATTGGTGATGTCGTTGCCGACAATCGTGGTGTTGGCGAACTGCACAGGGCCGTTCAGCCGTACGTCGATCCCGTGCAGGCCGTTGTCGTTGATAATGGTGTTCTGAATGCGGGTCTGCTGGACGGTTGCGTTCTCCGTGATCGACGTTCCGGACAGGTTGAACGAGATCCCGGAAGATGCATTTCCTTCCACCAGTACGTTATGGACGGTCGGATCACCGATCGTCACGTCCGTCAGGATCGCGTCCTCACGCATCCGGACAGCAATCCCCTGGCCGTCGAAGAACGGGTCGACGCCGTTCACCGTGTTGACCACCTGGGTATTGACAATCTCCAGAGAGCCAATCGAACTTCCAGTGACGTCCAGTGCGATTCCAGCGTCGCCGTTGCCGTCGAAGATGTTCGTCACTTCCCCGGTTTCTCCCAGCACGATTTCATAGGTCGCGTTGTCGTCAGCCGTCAGCAGGAAGCCGAAACCGTCATTGCTGAGCACATTGGCACCGATCAGGGCAATGTCCAGATCGCCGTTGCCCAGCAGATCCGAGCGGATTCCCGCGAGAGTGTTGTCCTGCAGCAGGTCGCCCATGGAAACGAATTCCACTTGAGCATTGTCGTTCACCTCGAGATGAATTCCGTTGCCGCCGTTCAGGGTGATCTCATTCTCGACGGACACAGACTCGATGACGCTGGTGTCGTTGGCTGAAACCAGAATTCCGTCCAGGCCGTTGGTGTTCACGACATTCTCCTGGAAGAGAAGAATCTCGTCGTCCAGTGCTCCACCGATGGTGGCAGCCCCTTCAGTTGTGACACTGATGCCGTTCAGGGTGTTGCCGGTCACTGTGTTGGCAAAGAAGATCTGCTGTTCCACTGTGGTGGCTGCCCCGGATCCATCGACCAGCATCTGGATTCCGTTGCCCAGGTTTCCGGTCACAGTGTTGTTCATGACCGGGGTATTGAGCGTTCCGCCATCGATCGCTGCCAGGTTGATCCCTGCATAGAACGTGGTCGGAGTGGTTTCGCTGGCGTTGTTGCTGAAGGTGTTCCCGGCTGTCTCGCTACCGATTGCCATGAGCACGACGCTGTCAGCTCCGATGGCCTGTGCGGACAGACCGTTCATCCCGTTGCCGGTGAACGACTGGTTGACCATCGGGTTGAGGATGTAAGGTGTGGCGGGGACACCAGTCAGCACTCCCAGTAGGAACCGACCGGAATTCTCAGCATCGATCGACAGGCCATCTTCGTCGTTGTCGGAGAAGACGTTGCGATTTGCCACCGTCTGGTCGCCGATTCCCTGAATCACAATGTCGCCGTTGTCCGCATTCACGTACATCCCGCTTTCCCCGTTGCCGGAGAAGGTGTTCCGCAGCATTGGCGGGACGAAGATGTCATTAGGATCGTTCGGGTCATAAGTCGGATCGCCGACCAGCAGAGATGCGTCGTTTGTCGCAGCCAGCAAAGCCCCGTTTCCAGCGTTGTTGCTGATGACGTTGTCATTGAACGTGATCAGATTCATGAAGCTGTTAGCTCCATTGGCAGTCGCGATGAGACCGTCGCCGTCAGGAATCGCGGACAGGTCCGTTCCTCCGGTGATGGAGTTGTTGTTGACTCGGGTTCGGAAAACAGCACCGTTGTCGGCAGCGATGTTGATCCCCGATCCGGTGGCGGTGATGGTATTCCGGAGAATTCCCAGTTCTGGACGCCCGGCTGTGGTGGCCCCGTTATTAATGGATGCTCCAGCTCCATCGGCCAGGACGACGATTCCGGTCGGATCCAGTCCACCCTGGAATCTGTCGATCGTGTTATCCGAAATCAACAGGTCCAGATTGCCGTCGGTGTGATTGATGACGATCGCTCGTTCGGAGGCGGCCTGTGGGAGAGTTGTGGTGGTGTTGATCCCGCTGAAGTTGTTGTCGACGATGCGACCCCAGTCGTTGTAGGTCAGCCCGCCCAGTGGTGGCAGAACTGCGGTGTCACTGTCGATGACGATCCCGTTCACGACGTTCTGGAAGTTGTTGCCGTGGATGTAGAATCCGTTGGTGGTGGTCCCGGCGGCAGTTGCGATTCCGTCGATGGCGGCGGTTGCGTTCGCGGCACTGGTCGCACCGTTGATGGTCAGTCCGAAGATTTCATGTCCATTTCCGGTGATGGTGACAACTTCTGTTGCCCCGCCGGTGAAGTTGCTCAGGACAGGGGCGTCTCCGGTCCCGCCGGTCGTTTCAGACGGCAGCTGGAAGACGGACTCCACTCCATCGTAGAACACCTGGTAGAACGGCAGGTTGGCTGGTGACAGGTCGACGTCTCCGATCAGCTTCTGGCCGTAGTAGGGAATGCTTCCGGGCGGGTTGTTCGCCGGTCCCAGCGTTCCTGCGTTCGGATCGTATTCGACCAGCGTAATCCCGCTGTTCAGGTTGGCAGCCTCCTGGGCGTCGGTTCCGCGTCGAACAAAGATGAACTGGTACTGTTCACGATCGCTGGCGGCATATTCGTCTGTGCTCAGGAACGGGTTTTCGATCGTTCCCCGAGCGAAGGAGAGATCTCGGGTAGCAGCCGGATCCGGATCGATATACGCAATGGTAATGGCGTTCCCGTTGGCGTCCCGACCACGAATGTTGGCGGTCGAGTACGATTCTCCGGCAGCCACGCGATAACGACGCTGAACAGACTGAGTCAGATAGGTCGAGACGGGCGGACGGCGGAACCAGCGACGTGGCTTGCCGGTCGGCACGGTGTATTCAAAGTTCAGAGAGAACAGCGATTCGAACACCCGGTCATAGGTGTAGATCCCGTTCATCCAGAAGTTTTCTGTGACTTGCCCCTGGATTCGGGCACTCACCCCGCCGGCATCCCGGGCGGTCTGACCGTTCAGGTAGTAAGCTCCAATTCCGAAATCGAAGCCGTAAGCCCCCAGCACAGGCATCGGGAAGGCAAATTCCCAGTCGTAGGTCTGGTAGGCATTCTGATTGGTATACGTCCGCACGACAGAGACGAAATTCTCGGTGAAGTCCGGAGCTCCATCGGTGAACCCAGCCACGGCAGTCCGGTCGCCGACCGGGATCGAGATGTTACCGCGATAGCTGTAGTACTGGCCGATGTTTTCGATGCTCAGACCGAGCTGATTGAAGGCGGTCGCATGACCATCATCATAGTCGTACCAGAACGAAGCCCCGTAAACACGGTCCCGGGACGGGCTGTAACGACGGTGACCGGCACCGATGTTCGCCACGGCAAAGCCGTAGTCGGTGACGCTGATGCGGGGGTTCACGAAGGTCACCGCATTGCCGCCGTCGGAGAAGAGCGGAGCAAAGGCGTTGAAGTTCGTGTAGCCCCCTTCGTAGCCGTACTGGTCGCCGTTGATGCGGCCCAGACGCCAGAGGACTTCGTTGACCCGCTGGGTCTGTGCGAAGCCGACGCTGTCGTCAAACGGAGCCGTGAAGACCGGCTGCGTGGGACGCGCGACCTGGGACTGCGCCAGCGGGCTGAGCTCCGGCTGCGGCGGGACGTACTGGGCCTGTTCGACCCTTCCCGCGGACAGACTGGCCGACGCGCTCTTGCCCATGCGGACCGACCCGGTGGCATCGGAAATCGAAATCGATGCCTCAGGTTCCGCACGAAGGGAGACGGAGGCCTCCGAGTCGTCAGCCACGAGTGCTGGGACATCGTCCGGGAAAATGATCGGATCTGCCCAGGTCGGCGAGGCGAACCCGAGACAAACGGCCACTGCACCGATCCAACGCTGACTTGCGTATTTCATCGATTGCTCCAGCTTCATGCTGTCAATCTCTTTCCTTGGAACCCAAATGCCGAAGTCCGCGCACTCGTCGGCGCAGCTCCCCTGCTTTCCTCCGACGGTGGCCCATAGGTGATCCAACGGCGGCAGGTGCAGTTATCTTGATGAATCGGCGAACGGAGGTTGCCGAATTCAACGGAAATACGGTTTAGGCAAGATTTAGCGGTTGTTTGGGTTGTAGCGGGGATTTGGCGGTCGCTCCGGGCTTCCCAGGTTTCCTATCTTTTGCGTTAAGAACGGTCGAATCAGGCCCCGGGGAGCGGATTCAGCTTTTTTGGAGAAATTTGAATCGGTTTGTAAATTTCGGGAATAAGGGGGGCGGGAGGGGGATCAAAAGTGGTGCAGGCAGGGCTGCGGACGGAGCTTTCTGTTCCACGCTCCCTCCGTAGACACCCCCAATGAGGAGAATACTGATGAAGAATCTGAGCACCCTGTTGGCCGCTCTGGGCTTGGTTTGTGCAGTTGGTTGTGCTCCGGAAGCTCCGGCACCAGCCCCCGCTCCGGCTCCGACCCACGAAGAAAAGAAGGCTGACGAGCACGCTGAGCACAAAGAAGAAGCTCCCGCTGCTGCTCCGGCCGAAACTCCAGCCGAAGCTCCGGCTGCCACCCCAGAAGCTGGCAGCGCTGGCAAGTAATCCAGCTGACAGAACACTGGTTCTGAATCCCGGTCACAGACGTGGCCGGGATTTTTTTTGGGTAGGGGGTAGTGGGCAGTGGATAGGAGTTAGTTGGTAGGAGTTAGGAGAATGCGACTTTTCGCTGTCCCCTCCTCTCCGTTCCCTTTTCCCTACCCTCTTTTCTCCCGCTTCCGGTAGCTTTCCCGGAAACTCTGCGAGGGGGCCTTGGGGAGTTCTCGCTGGCGGCCCCACGGATTCAGCGGGCTGTAAACGACGAATCGAGGCAGAATGCGCAGTGCGGTCCGTCCGCACTTCCCTGCCAGCTGGTACAGCCACGTCCGCCCCAGAACGATGCTCGCCATCTTCATGCTCCAACGCTTACTCGGGGCGAGCAGCTTCTTGACGGCCAGACGCTCCCGGAACGTGTAAAGCTGTTCATGCAGGTTGATTCGCACCGGGCAGACATCCGAACACGATCCGCACAGCGAGCAGGCGAACGGCAACGTCGAATGCTTCTCCGGATTCATGGCGGGACCCAGAATTGAACCAATCGGCCCGGGAACCGTGGCGCTGTAGCTGTAGCCTCCGCTGCGGCGATAGACCGGGCAGGTGTTCATGCACGCCCCGCAGCGGATGCAATTGAGCGAGTTTCGGAAATCATCGCTTCCCAGAATCTCGCTGCGACCGTTGTCCACCAGCACGATATGCATTTCCGAGTTCGCGTCCCTCGGGCCGTGGAAGTGGGTGGAATACGCGGTAATGGGCTGGCCTGTGGCGGAACGGGCCAGAAGCCGGAGAAAGACTCCCAGATCCTTGCAGCGGGGGATCAGCTTTTCGATCCCCATGCAGGCAATATGAAGTTTTGGAAGCGCAGTTCCCAGGTCGGCATTTCCTTCGTTGGTACAGACAACCACTCCCCCGGTATCGGCGAGGGCAAAATTGACACCGGTAATTCCGGCATCGGCACCGAGGAATTTCTGACGCAATGCGTGTCGGGCCGCTTCGACCAGATAAGCGGGATCGGTGGCTCCTTTTTCGGTGCCGATCTTCTCGTGGAAGAGCTCGCCGATCTCCTCCCGTTTGATGTGCACGGCCGGCATGACGATGTGGCTGGGAGGTTCGTCCCGGAGCTGAACGATCCATTCCCCCAGGTCGGTATCGACGACTTCGATCCCGTGGGCCTGAAGGTGGGGGTTCAGGTGACACTCTTCCGTGAGCATCGATTTGCTTTTGACGACCTTCCGGACGCCGTGTTTCTGTAGAATATCGAGGACGATGCGGTTGTGCTCTTCCCCGTTACGGGCCCAGTGAACGTGAATCCCGCGTTTTTTCGCGTTGGCTTCGAACTGCTCGAGCAGATCGGCCAGATGCGTCATCGTATGACGTTTGATGGCTGAGGCGCGTTCTCGAAGCTGTTCCCACTCCGGGAGCGTCGCTGCCGCCTTGTCCCGCTTGGCCCGCATGAACCACAGCGACTGATCGTGCCAATGGGCGCGCGGTTGATTGGCAACGAACTTCTCAGCAAGTTTGGGATGCGAGGTCGCGGAAGCCATGGGAAGGGAGGGGATCGAGGACAGGGGATAGGGAAATTCAGTGCAGTTGAAATCATCAATCTGTGTTCCGGAAACCGAAGTCTCCGGAACACAGGGATTGATCGACTCAGACTATTCCACAATGGTGGCTTTGGTGATGCCGTCCAGGTTGGGGAAGGTCTTGTTCAGATAGGCGTTCCCCTGGGACTGAATCCGTCCCTGATCGGGCTTTTCGCCATATTCGCTGTTGATGGCTTCGACGATGTCCATTCCCTGGACAACCTGCCCGAACGGAGCAAATCCCTGGGAGTCGAGGAATTTGTTGTCGCCGTAGTTGATGAAGACCTGCGAAGTCCGGGAGTTCGGACCCGAGGTTGCGAAGGTGATGTACCCCTTGGTGTTCGACTTGGTGACTTTGTCGTCTTTGATGCGGTTGTCACGCCATTTGGCGGCCAGAGCCGGATCTGCCGGGATTCCGAACTGCACCATGAACCCGGGGACAACGCGGAAGAACTTGGCGTCGTCGTAGACTCCGGCTTCTACAGCTTTCTTGAACTGGGCGGCTCCCAGCGGTGCCCACTCCGGGTGGACTTCGATAATGACGTCCCCCTTGGAGGTTTCAAACTTCACTTTATACACGTCCAGCTTCTCCGTTGATGGGTTTGAGTCTGCCTGGAAAGCCACTTCCTCGGTTTGAGATTCCGACACTGGAATCACCGGTTCGCTTGCGCTCTGTGGATCCGAGCTGTCCGCAACGCAGGCGGAAGCTGTGAACAACAATGCCAGGCAGGCGAAATTGAGCATCTTCATGGGTGGGATTTTCCTGTTGAAGTCCGTTTACAAGGTGGGTGGTTGAGGGGTTGAAGGTTCAGGGGTTGAAGGTTGAATACGCCCGCTCACTGCCAACCTTGAACCTCGCAACCATCAACCGGCGTTCGCAACGCTCTTAAAAAATTCCAAGCTGATCTCGTGCCTCTTCGGTCATCCGTTCGGGCGACCAGGGTGGAGACATCACCAGCTTGATTTCCGCAGTTTCAACGTCAGCCAGTCCTTCCAGGGCCATTTTCGACTGCTGAATGATCTGGGGGCCGGCTGGACAGGCGGGACTGGTCAGCGTCATCTCGACTTTGACTTTGCCCCCTTCTTCCTGAGTGACTTCGTAAACCAGCCCCAAGTCTACGATATTGACCATCAGCTCGGGGTCAATGACTTGTTTCAGCGCATCAATCAATTCGACTTCACTGGCCATGCCAGACTCCTCTTCGCATTCCTCCACTCAGGGGAAACGCGTCTCCATATTCGAAAAACTCGCTGAGCGGGCAGTGGCCCCGCAAATTGCTCCTCGGTCTCCGCGCAGCGACTTGAGTGTTTGTTGAGCGATCAACAGACTGTCCTGGAATTGTAGACGTCCCGTGCATCGGGCGAAAGGAATCGGAAGCTGCACTTCCCGATTCAAGGGGACAGAGTCGGTTGAAGTCCCTCGCCCGCGTCTGTCGGACGAGTGAAATCAAACTCTTCGGAGATTCGCCAGATTGACTGCGATCGATGTGGGACAGTTGCGATCAGGCAGCTGCAGGGGGAGTTCAGCTGCTGCAGTATTTTCTGAAGGTCTGTCAGCTGCTCTCGCAGTTCCCCATCGTTGACGTCAAGTGAACGGTCGGAGGTGACTCGAACGGTCTCTCCGGGAGCGATTCGTTTCAAATTTTGGACGCACCCGACAGCGGGAGTGATCTGGGAAACGGAAATCGCCCGATCATTTTCATTCGAGATCATCAGCAGGCAGATGTTCTCGTCCGGCAGATGAGCTCTGATTTCTCCATCCCGCGATCGGGGACTCCAGATCCGCGACCCAGCGAATTCGCGTTCTCGCAGTCCGCGGATTTCCTGAATTCCCCAACTCGGAGACCAGACAAAAACCTGCGGACGTGCAGACATGTCGGTGCGAATCTCGAATCGAAGCTTCAATTCCTGAGAAAGCGGAGTGGCAATAGAGGAGGCTGCCGTCTGTTCTTTCCGCTGCCGTGCGGGTGGCGTCGACAGTGCTGAGTGTAGTCCGTGCAGAAACATCCAGATCCCCGCGACCACGAACAGAAGTCCTGCGACCCGCCTGTTTCGAATGCGATCAGCACGTAAAGCACGACAAAAGCTTTTTACGCTTTCAAATCGTTCGCGTGGATCAGGATGAAGCGCCTTCCAGCAGACTCGATGGAGATGCTGCCGGGATTTTTGGAGAAGCTGCTCTCGGCAGATCTGCAACTGTTCTCGATGTGTTTGCAGATCTGGGGGCCACTCAGCCAGCGGGGGCTTTCTCATCAGCAGTTCATGCAGAATCGCCCCCAGCCCGAAAACGTCGGTCGCTTCTGTCCATTGCCTATGGTCACCGCTCGCCTGTTCCGGTGCCAGGTAAGGTGACGTGCCGGCCATAAACCCGCATGGCAGGTCGTCACGTCGGCCCCATTCCCAGGCCAGGCCGAAGTCGATCAACTTGCAGTGACCGTCCGGTGTCACCATCACATTTTCCGGCTTCAGATCGAGGTGCAGGACCCCAGCACGGTGCGCCGCGGAGACGGCTTCGGAAATCTCCCGCATGAAACGGAGAATCTGTCTGCGGCCGGGAGTGTGCCGAGAGGTGTATTCCTGAAGATTCAGACCGGGGATGTATTCAAAGACGACATACGGCCGGCCCGCTGCGTGTCCACTCTCATAAACGGTCGGAAGACGAGGGTGATTGATGCGGACAATCCAGCGGGATTCATGCTGGATATTCGCGGAGAACATGGAACTGTCCGCGGATCTGGGATGCCCCAGTTTGATGGCAACGTCCCGCTGCAACTGATGATCCCATGCCCGGTAGACTGCCCCCTGCCCTCCCCGGTTCAGGCATTCTTTGATTTCAAGTCTGTCCGGGAAACAGCTCGAAAATTCGAATCTGGAACTGCTTTGCTGAAGAGGAACAACCCCGCTGAACTCTCGTTCAGAGTTCAGGGTAACGGGAACCAGTCTCTGAACGTCTGCGTCATTGTGCGAGCGAAAGAGTGTTATCATGCTCGAAGAACTCCCCGTGGAACGCACAGAATTCCCGCAGGCGCGCCAGCACGCGAGATGTGTTGATGAAGACAGCATTCTCCGTCAGGTTCAATTCCAATGCGGCCTGAGCTGCCGACCGTTCGCCGAATGTTCGAAGCAGAAAGCACTCCCAGGTCTTGGGACGAAATTCCGGACGAATCGTTTTCAATGCCGCTTGAAGAAGCTCCTGCCGGAACTCCTTCTCGAACATTCCATCCTCAACCTGCGGCTGCACCGGCTCGTCGAACTCGGGAATCCAGACGATCGGGAAACGCTGCTTTCGGCGAAGATCGATGGCGTGATTCATCGCGACGCGACGCAACCAGCTGCGAAAAAATCCCCGTTCCTTCTGATACGAAAACGCGGGGAGGACCTTCACCAATTGCAGCAGGACCGCTTGCGTCACATCCTCGATATCCTGCGAAGGAACTCCGGCACGGCGTATGGCGCTGATGATCAAGGGGCGATAGATTTCGACGAAATCCAGCCAGTCTGCCTGGCTGCCTCCGTTACGAAGACTCATTAGAAGAGAAACTCTCGTTTCGACCATGCTCATTGATGATTCGAGGTGCTGGGTAAAAATCCCCGCAGCTAGCACGGGGAATCCACTGCCTCGTCAACAATGATTACCCGGGACTTCGGGTTGCAATCAGTTTCCTTCAATTGTGAGTGAATCGCCCGTGCGTCGACTCACAGGAAGCGTTTAAATGCCATCAACGTCATGAAGCTGATGACCTGAAGATCATTTAAGTTCAGCAAATGCGGAACAGGTGCAAACTGAGCCGGGAACATCTCACTTTTTCCCGGCTCAGCGTGAAATTTCTGGCAGGTTCCCGACGTCCATCACGGCGCCGCGTCGAGCCAGTTGTCCCCAACCTTCGAATCGACGACGATCGGGACATTCAGTTCCAGAGCACTGGACATCTCTTCACGCGCCAGTGCAATCAGCGACTCAACCGCCTCCGCTGGGGCTTCGAACACGAGTTCGTCATGGATCTGCAGCAACATCCGCGCGGGATGCTGTTCGTGCTTCAGGCGGGCAAAGACGTTGATCATCGCCTGTTTGATTAAGTCCGCTGCCGATCCCTGAATGACAGCATTGACTGCCGTCCGTTCCGGGAGATTCAGGTTGCCGAAGATCCGGGGACGAATCCCGCTGATCTCCCGCCGTCGTCCCAGAATGGTCTTGGCGTAACCGGTGCGGCGGCATTCCATCAGCGTGTCATTGATGAACCTGTCGACCGAAGCATATTTCGTGAAGTAGTCATCGATGAACTTCGCCGCTTCATCCTGACTGATCCCCAGCGTGGCAGCGAGTCCATATGCGGACTGTCCATAGATGACCCCGAAGTTGACCGCTTTGGCGACCCGTCTTTGTGAAGAAGTGACTTCCGACAGAGCCACGCCATAGACCTGCGCGGCAACAGCTGTATGGATGTCTTCCCCGTTGCGGAAAGACTCCTGCAATGCAGTGTCCTGACAGAAGTGGGCCAGCATCCTCAGTTCAATCTGCGAATAATCCAGACAGACGAGCTTCCAGCCGGGTCGCGAAGGGACAAACGCACTCCGAATCAGGCGGCCCTCTTCCGTCCGCACGGGAATGTTCTGAAGATTCGGGTCGCTGGAGCTGAGCCGTCCTGTCGCGGCTGTCACCTGACTGAAGGACGTATGCACGTTGCCGGTTTTCGGATGGACCAGCTCGGGGAGTGTGTCCAGATACGTCCCCTTCAGCTTGGACAGCATCCGATGTTCGATAAGCAGCTTCGGGAGCGGGTGCAGCTCGGCTAACTTTTCCAGAACCTCCTGATCCGTGCTGGGGCCGGTCTTAGTCCGTTTCTGCACCGGGAGCTTCAGGTCTTCAAAGAGAACCTTGGCCAGCTGCTTGGGGGAATCGATATTGAATTCCGATTGAGCGAGTGCATGGATTTCCATGACCAGCAGCTTCAATCGCGCATGGACATTCTGGCTTTGCCGTTTGAGTTCCTCGACGTCGACACGGATGCCGTTCCATTCCATCTCGACGAGCACTCGGATGAGCGGCCGTTCGAGGTTCCAATACAGATCATAAAGCCCTTCTTCACGGAGCTTGCCTTCAATGATCCCTGCCAGCTGCAGGGCGATATCGGCATCTTCACTGGCGTATTCCGCTGCCCGATCGACTTCTACTTCGAACATCTTCAACTGCTGCTTCCCCTTCCCGATCAGATCACTGATCGGAATCATCTCGCGGAAGAGGTATCGTCGTGCCAGTTCATCGAGTCCATGGCTGCGGGCCCCGGCGTCCAGCAGATAATCGCCGATCATCGGGTCCATGCCCGGGTGAGCGATTTCCACTCCGGCCCGCCGCAGCACCAGCCAGTCGTACTTGATGTTCTGATTGACGATCGTGCGGTTGCTGTCTTCGAGAATCGGCTTGAGGGCGTTGAGCACATCCGCCGGTTTCAGCACCTGCGATCCCTGCGGACCATCGACCGGAATGTAATAGGCCTCGCCCGGCTTCCAGGAGATCGCCCAGCCGACGATGTCGGCACGCAACGGGTCTTTGCTCGTCGTCTCGAGATCAACGCAGATGACCGGTTGACTCTGCAGCTGCAGCAGGAAACCTTCAAATTCAGCGGGCGATTGAACCGTCGTCCAGCCCCGCGGCTTCTCACTCTCACCTTCGACATTCTGGACCGGCGGGGCCGATTGCATCAGGCTCGATTGCATGTCGGCAGCGTATCGGCGAAATCCGAAGTCGGTATACAGGTCGTAGAGCTTCTGGCAGTCGGGGGGGCAGATGCGGGCCGCTTCCCAGTCGATGAGCAGCGGAAGGTCGGTTCGCAGCCGGACCAGTTCGCGACTCATCAACGCCTGGTCTTTGTATGTCTTCAGGTTTTCAATCAGCTTCTTTCCGGGAGCCTGATCGGGGTTCGCCAAAACTCCTTCCAGTGAGCCGAATTTTTCCAGCAGCGTCCGTGCGGTCTTCGGACCAATCCCCGGCACACCCGGAACGTTGTCGACGCTGTCGCCGACCAGTGACTGGAAGTCGATCACCTGGTTGGGGGCGATTCCCCATTCTTCGAGCAGATGCTGCTCATCCATGAACTGCTTTTTGCGAATGTGGTAGATCTTGATCCGTGGGCCGATCAGCTGGCGAAGATCCTTGTCATTACTGACGATCCGGACATCCATGCCTGCTTCAGCCGCTTTGACGGCCAGCGTGGCGATGACGTCATCCGCTTCCCATCCGGCGTGGGAAATCACCGGGATGCGATACCCGTCGAGTACGTCCATGATCAGCGGAATCTGAGGACGCAGGTCATCCGGCATCGCGCTGCGGTTCGCTTTGTACTCAGTGTAGATCGCCAGCCGTTCCCCCGGTTCGGGCGATTCCATGGCGCAGATCAGGTGGGAAGGATGCTTGTCCTTGATGAGATGCTCGATGTCTCCGACGAAGCCGAAGATCGCATTGGTCGGCTGCCCGCGTGTTCCGGTCATCGGCTGCCGGATGGCGTGGTAGACCTGAAAAACAAGCGAAAACGTATCGACGATGTACAGCGTGTCAGACATGCGATGGAAATGAGTTTCTATGGAATCGATGAGAGCGGAGGCGGAATTCGGCCGAAATGTCATCTGCGGTGACGACGAGCCTGTCAGGAAATCAATTTTAGTCGACTGACGCGGGTATTGGCATGGTACTGGCGGAACTCGTTTTCAGGAGGGGATAGGGGATAGGGGATAGGGGATAGGGGATAGGGGATAGGGGATAGGGGATAGGGGATTGGGGATTGGGGATTGGGGATAGGGGATAGGGGATAGGGGATTGGGGATTGGGGATTGGGCGACTTGTATGGGTAGCCAGCACTCAGCACTCAGCACTCAGCACTCAGCACTCAACTCTCAACTCTCAACTCCCGCGCAACCTGTCTGGAATCGATTGAAGCAGTACAGGGAGACCGCTGCTGATTCTGACCCTGACCGGAGTTGCGTGATGTTCAGCTTTCTGCGAGACCAGTTCGCCACCCTGCAGCTGCGAGCCCGGTATCAGCGGGTCCTGCAGGAACGCCTGCTCGAATTGACGGAATCGGAGGGACCCCACGCAGTGGCGGATGACCCCGGTGAATGGCAGCTGCTGGGACAATCCAAAGGATTTCCCGGGGAACAGTCACGGACTTCGATCCTCGAACGAGCCCGCAAGGCGTCGCGGGAGAATCCCTATGCAGTGAACATTCTCCGACTGCTGGAGGCCTACGTCGCTGGCCCGGGATTGAAGCTGAGTCATCAGCCCGATGAAGATGAAGTCGAGAACCCAGTTATCAAAGACCTGGTGCGCCTGTCGGACAACCTGTGGGAAGAGTTTCTGATCGGCAATTGCCGGCATTACTCCTTCCGTGAACATGCTCGGCGAACGTGGCGGGATGGTGAAGCCTTTTTGAGAAAGTTCCCAGGGGAGTCGTGGCCGCCAGCGGTCCGATTCGTCGATCCTGAGTGCATCGCTGCCGATGCCGATCATCCCGGCTCGCAGGGAATTCTGACACTGCCGGAGGATGTCGAGCACCCGGTCGCCTATCTCAAGTTTCATCGCTCCGGAGATGAACGAACTCTCGAACGGGTTCCTGCAGAAGAGATGCTGCAGACCCGCATCGGAGTCGACTCCAATGAGAAACGCGGGGTGTCGGTGCTCGCATCGTTGCTGGACGCTCTGGACAGCTACACCCGTTGGATGGATACGGAGATGATGGCGAGGAAACTGCAGTCCTCCATCGTTCTCTGGCGGAAGGTGCAAGGCTCTCCCCAGATGGCCGAAGGAGCGGCAGATCAGGCTGGGTATTACAGCGGAGTACACAGGGACTCCCGCCGCGAACGCTTCAGCCCCGGCACGATCCTGACGACCAATCACGGGACCGACATCCAGTTCCTTCAGCCCAACACGAACTTTGGAGATGCTGTCCCGCTGGGACGGATGCTGCTCTTGAGTGTGGCGGCCGGTGCAGGTCTTCCGGAATTCATGCTGACCGCCGATGCTTCGAATGCCAACTTCGCTTCCACGATGGTCGCAGAGGGCCCGGCGGTGAAGTACTTCCAGAGTGAACAGGAATTCTTCGCACGGGAGTTCACCCGGCTGTGGCGATGGGTGATGGACGATGCAGTCGCGATGGGACTGCTGCCGGAAGACTTCTTCGACTTAATTGATGTCCGCTGGACGTTTCCGCAGCTGATCAACCGGGACCGCTCGAAGGAACGCTTGGCTGACGTGCGACTGATCGATTCCGGAGTCCTGTCCCGCTCCGAAGTGGCCCGCCGCGATGGAGTCGACCCCAGCGTGATGCGCGCGGAGCGGAAGTTTGAAGAGTTGAGAGTTGACAGTTGAGAGTCGAGAGCGGGATACCCATACAAGTCGCCCGCTCAATCCTCAATCCTCAATCCTCAATCCTCAATCCTCAATCCTCTGGACTCTGGACTCTGGACTCAACGCTCTGGACTCAACGCTCTGGACTCAACGCTCTGGACTCTCCTCCGGGCGTGCGTAGATGATTCCCGCATCCACCTGAGTGAATCCGGATGCCAGAATCGCCCCGACAGCGTCCTGAAAATCTTCCGGAATGTGGATCTCGGCGCGGGTGATCATTTCCGTGCGGAGTCGGCGGATTGCTTCCACGATGAGAGTCTGTCCGAATCCCTGGGCACGAAACGGCTCTTCCACCAGCACATCCACCAGTCCGATGGCCCGCTCGTTCCAGGACTGGATGTAGTGGTCCAGCCCGACGACGGTCACCGTTGCGATCGACGCTCCGGTTTTCTTCTCCACCAGCTGAAACCGCATCGATTCGATGTTTCCAAATCGGCAGTACCACCACCAGCTGGGCTTCTCCGGCTGGTCGGAGACAATCAATTCCGTCTGACGGCGTAATGCCATCAGGCGGAAGTTCATCGGGTCTTTGCGATCGGTCAGGTCCCGCTGGAAGACGGGGACTCGTTGAATCGGCACGTATCCGAGTGCTTTAAAGAACGGATCAGCAGACTTGTCTGATTCCATGAACCCGCTCGGGCGGGCTCCGCCGTAGATTCCGAAATAGAACGGATCGCGGAACCGGGACTGGCCCGCCTGAATGTGCTTGGCTCCCGCTGCTTTCAGGTATTCTTCGGCCCGCAGCACCAGCTCCTTGCCGACCCCCTTCTGCTGAATTTCCGGCCGTACGAGAACACAGCAGATGACCCCCTGGTCGTAGTTCAGCTGGGAGAGATCGTCGCTGAAGCCGAATCCCGCGTGGATGAAGCCGACCATCTGGTCGCCGTCCTCAGCGATGATGAGTCCGCGAGGATCGAAATACGGGAGACAGAAGACCGACATTTCCAGCGCATGGCTGGAATCCGGGTATGCGAAGGCGCGGCCCGGGCGCGTCTGCCGAAACAGCTGTAACAGCTTCGGAGGATCGCTGTTCCGGAAAGATCGGAAGCGGATCAATTGCGCCAACTCTGTGCAAATCCACCGGTCACTTGTTGGTCACCGGTGGATTCGCAGGGATCGAGGTTATCAGGAGATGGGAACAATACAAAATGTCATCAGCGACGAATCGCCTTAGGACTTGCGTGCCACTGCCTTCGTCACGGCAGCAGCCACAGCGTCGGCGGTCAGACCGTACTTGTCCAGCAGGCCCTGGGGGTCGCCGCTTTCTGCGTACTGATCACCGACGTCAACAAATTCCATGGGGACGGGATGCGACTGGCAGACCGCCTGTGCGACCACGGACCCGAGTCCGCCGTGATGAAGATGTTCTTCAGCGACGACGATGGCTCCGGTTTCCTTGGCGGCTTTGGCAATTGCTTCGACATCCAGCGGCTTGATCGTGTGCATATCGAGCACGCGAACCTTCAATCCCTTTTCACCGAGTTTCTTGGCGGCATCCAGGGCACCTGCGACCATCAGGCCGTTGGCGATGATTGTCGCGTCGGTTCCGGCATGCACTTCAATGGCCTTACCGATCTGGAAATCGATTCCATCTTTGTAAATCGTGGCGACTTTGCCCCGACCGACCCGCAGGTAGGCTGGGCCTTCGTGTGCGAGGATGGCGTTGGTCGCTGCGGTGGTGCAGGCGGCGTCCGAGGGGACGACGACGATCAGGCCGGGGAGGCAGCAGGCCAGGGCAACGTCTTCAATTCCCATCTGGGACGGGCCGTCTTCGCCGATCGAAATCCCTGCGTGGGTTCCGACGAGTTTGACGTTCGTGTGCGGGAACGCGACCGACATACGGATCTGGTCGAACGCATTGTCCATCAGGAAGCAGGCAAAGCTCGCGACCACGGGAATCTTCCCCGAAGCAGCCAGACCGCCTGCCACGCCGACCAGATTGCTCTCGGCGATTCCCACGTTGAAGGCACGATCCGGGTGAGCCAGGGCGAACACTTCGGTGCGGGTGGAGTTCCCCACGTCCCCGTCGACGGTGACGACAGCTTCATTCTTCGCGCCGAAGTCTTTGAGGGCTTCTCCGAATGCATCCCGAGTGGCCGGGCCCATTTTCAAACCAGAGTATTCACCGAGATACATTGTTGGTTCCTGTTTTCAGCGGATGGAAAGCGTGCGGCCGACCGTCGCGTTGTGTGTCTTGAGTCTCAAACCCGAAATGCAACTACCGAAAGAATCCTGATGCCGGAGCACTAGCTCAGCAGGGCCAGTGCCTTCTCTTCCAGTGCTTTGGGAATGGGTTTGCCGTGGTAGTTCATGTCTCCCTCTTCCTTCAGCAGGGGCAGAATTCCGAAGCCCTTCTGAGTCTGCGAGACGATGCACTTGGGACGATCGGTGATGGAGGCTGCCAGCTTCAGGGCTGGAACAACTTCCGCCATGTCGTTGCCGTTAATCGTTTGAACGTGCCAGCCGAAGGCTTCCAGCTTGGGCTGGAATTCCCGCAGGTTCAGCACTTCCTTGGTGGCTCCGGTCTGCTGAAACCCGTTCTGGTCGATGATGGCAGTCAGATTGCCCAGACGATACTTCTCGGCGGTGGCAATCGCTTCCCAGACCTGACCTTCGCCCATTTCGCCGTCGCCCATCATGACGAAGACGTTGAAATCCCGTTTGTCGACGCGGGCAGCCAGTGCGTGACCGATCCCCAGCGACAGCCCCTGACCCAGCGAACCGGTGCTCGCTTCGATCCCTTTGAGGCGGCGAACGTTCGGGTGACCTTCATAAGGACTTCCCAGCTTTCGCAGGGTCATGGTCTCTTCGATCGGGAAATATCCCGCGTGTGCCATGGCGGCGTACAGCACCGGGCAGGCGTGCCCTTTGCTGAGGATGAAGCGGTCCCGGTTGGGATCCTTCGGGTTTTTCGGGTCGAATTTCATGAACCCGCCGAAGTACAGAGCTGTCACCACATCGGCGGCGGACAGGCTGCTGGTGGGATGTCCGCTGGCTGCGGCGGTGGTCATCTTGATGATGTCACGACGAATGGTCAGAGCCTTCGCCTTGAGTTCGTCGATGTTCAATTCGGCCACGTTCGATCCCTTTGAGAGTAGAATTTCTGCGATTGATTCTGTCACCGACGGTCGCTTCGGTAGGTCCGCACCTTCATCGGATGTCGAAATTCCATCGGCGGGAGTATGCTACAGAGCGAAACCAGACGTCGCAACCAATTCCCCGGCTGCCCGTTCTGTTTTCACCTGAATCAAACCGAAGAATGTCCTGAGCGATCAGTTCCGTGTCGGGGCCGGGAGAACGACGAAATTTCCGGCTCGGGCTCTTGTTTGTTGGCTCTTTTCATTGCCTGGAACACTGCCTTGAACCCGGACAAGCACCCGACGGATTCCGAACTGCTCGCCTACCTGGACGAGACGTTGTCCGTTCAGCAGTCGGCTCATATCGAAAAGCTTTTGCGCGAACAGCCGGACCTTCGCGCCCATACTGCCCTGCTCTCGCGGCAGCGGGATCATGGCGGGCACACCGTCGGGGAAATCTGGCGACGCGGACGGCTCAGCTGCCTGTCCCGGTCTCAGCTGGAAAGTTACTTATTAAAAAACTCCCCGGAAGAGCTGGCGGACTACATCGAGTTTCACCTGCAGACCATTCAATGTCGATACTGTCTGGCGAACATCGAGGATCTGCAGCGTTCCCAGCAGACCGGAAATTCTGAACAACGGCTGCAGAAGCGGTATTTTGACTCCTCGGCAGGGTTGCTTCGCTCGCGGGGGCGGAAATAATCAGAGGTCAGAGGTCAGAGGTCAGAGGTCAGAGGTCGGCCGGAAGTTATCTGTCAAAGTTGTCCATCCATGCTGTTCGTTCTCGATAACTACGATTCCTTCACGTACAACCTCGTACAGCGATTCGGAGAAATCGATCCTGACCTGGAAATCGTCGTCCATCGGAACGATCAGACATCGATCGAGGAAATTGAATCGCTGCGCCCGGAGCGGATCATCATTTCTCCGGGTCCCTGCTCTCCTTCGGAAGCGGGTCTGTCGAAGGCGGTGATCGCTCATTTCGGTCCCAAGCTCCCATTACTGGGGGTCTGCCTGGGGCATCAGGCAATTGGAGAGGTGTATGGCGGAAAGGTCGTTCGCGCGAAACGACTCATGCACGGCAAGACCTCGGAGATTCATCACGATGGCCAGGGGGTCTTCGCGAATCTCCCCAGCCCGACAGTCTTCACCCGTTATCACAGCCTGGTGGTGCCTGAAGAGTCGTTGACGCCAGAGCTGATTCCCTGTGCCTGGACCCGCGATGCGGATCATCCTCCCGAGCTGATGGGAGTCCGCCACCGTGACTATCCAGTGCATGGCGTGCAGTTTCACCCGGAAAGTTTTCTGTCGGAAGCGGGGACTGATCTCCTTCGGAATTTCTTGAAAGTGGGTTGAGGGGCGAGGGGCGAGCGACTAGGGTCTAGAGACAGAGAGCCTGTTCACTAGTTCAGTCTGGTCTCTTGTGTCCAGGCGAGTCAGGATTTTCGCCGTATGAAAGTCATGATCGCCTTCAGATCGCTGAACGTAATTTCGAAATGCCCTAGACACTCATCCCTAGACCCCAGTCCGTTCTGTGTACGATTCCATTCCCGAGCTATCCGATCTCCAGAGCGGACGTTCTCTGATTCGCGTCCCGTCGGAATTGAACGTTCCGTTCACAGCCCGGGTCCGGGCTCTCGTCGATACAGAGGAGTTTCAACGCCTCTCGCACATCAGTCAGCTGGGTTTGGTGTCGAAAGTTTATCCCGGCGCTCAGCATACCCGCTTCGAACATGCACTGGGGGTGTATCACAACGCCCTGCGATACCTGCAGCAGCTGATCAAAGATGCGCGGTTTCGCGAGCAGGTTGATCCGCAGTCTGTCGAGCTGTTGATCGTGGCGTCGCTATTGCATGACCTGGGGCACTGGCCCTTCTGTCATCCGATTGAAGATCTCGGACTGAAGGATCTGCCGCCGCACGAAGCGTATGCCGCCCGTTATCTGGCGGACGGAACCGAGATGGCTGCGGTCCTTCGAGAACAATGGAAGCTGGAACCGAAAGATGTCCTTGATGTTCTGGTTCCGAAGACCCGAACTCCCCGCATGAAGCTGTTGCGGTCGATCCTCTCCGGCCCGATCGACGTCGACAAGATGGACTATCTGGACCGGGACAGCCTGCACTGCGGTGTTCCCTACGGAAGAAACTTCGACCGGCAACGACTGATCCAGTCGCTGGTGCTCAACGAAGCGGGTGACGGCCTGGCGATCACCGTCAAAGGGAAAACGGCTGCGGAACTGATGGTCTTTGCCCGTTATGTCATGTTCAGCGAAGTCTACTGGCATCATGCTGTGAGGGCCTCCACCAGCATGTTCGCCCGCGGTTTTTATGAACTGCATGAACAGCTGGACCTGCAGGCCCTGTTCAGTTTCACCGATGCGGAGATGGTGGCCCAGCTGCGGGCTGTCGCAGAAGGAACTTCGTGTCAGCAGTTGCTGGACGGGGTGTTCGGGTTGAAACGCAACCTGTACAAGCAGATGGCGGAATACAGCCACGATCAGTCGCAGGACATCTATCAGCGGATCGCCGGCCGACCGTACGCTGACGTGGTCCAGATTTCGAATCGTCTGGTCTCTCTGCTGAATGCGGAGTACAGACTGCAGTTGAGCCAAACGGATCTGCTGATCGATGCTCCTCCTCCGCACCGGGAAGTCGAGTTCGCCATCGACGTTTATTTCCCCAAGCAGAATCTCTACCGCCCGCTGCGCTCGGTCTCACCCGTGGTTGAGGCGCTCGCGACGACGCAGTTCGATGACTGGGTCAAGCGGGTCCGCGTGTTCCTCTCCCCGGCACAGGTGGAGAAGACCTCGCATGTGGACTGGGACAGCATGCTGCGAGCCGCCGCGCGTGACTGAGACGCTCATTCTTTTGAGCGGACTGAGAAGTTCACCACGGAGTCGCGGAGGCACGGAGAGAAAAAGGAACCGCGAATCACGCGGATCAGGCGAATGCGCTGAGTGAGTCATCTGTGAGTCAGACACGGCATTGAACTGACACAGGGGGAACCGGCCCAAAGATCGGTTCAAGTTTCGATGACCCAGGCCCAAATTTTCATTCGCATCATTCGCCCTATTCGCGATTGAAAAACTCCGTGACTCCGTGGTCAATTCAGCAGCATCACGCGTCGCGGTCGTCGTCTGACAGCCACGGGTCCAGCGGGTCCGCTTTGCCGGAGGCTTCCCGCTCGGGCGGTTCGAGATCTGTATCGCGTTCCTCAGCCACCTGCCGCACGACAACCCGTGTTCCCCGGACAGCGACGACTTCGATCGGGCTGTTGGCTTCGATCATGAGTCCGTCCCCGGTGGCGTGCAGACGTTCTCCGTTCACGAGAACCATTCCGCCCGGGGTCATCAGGTTCAGTGCTCTTCCCCGCTGGCCGATCAGACTTTCAAGATGAGCTTGTTCGGCCTGATACGGGGTGACTTCTTCAAGTGTGGGGGCCTCCATCAGGACTCGGTTCCCCAGCGGGGTTCGCGTGAGAAGCTGAAACGCGCCGATGATGGTCGCTGGAATGATGATGACGACAGCTCCGATGTACAGCCACCAGTAAACCGGGTAGTTCACGTACCACGCCTGATAGGCGTAATAACCGGAGATGAGGAAGCAGCAGGCACACATCACAGCGATGACTCCGCCGGACGGAACAAAGAGCTCCGCCACGATGAGCGCCATGCCTGCCAGCAGGAAGATCAGTACGAGGAGCTGCGGATCCATGAATGGCTTAGTCTGGGGGATACGGGACTTCACCGGGGTCAATGAGGAATTGCCCCGGAGCCAAAATTCTACCTCTTCATCAAACTGTCACAATCCACTCAGGGCCGACATTCGAAATGTGACCCGGAAAATCGCGGCGCTGGCCCCTGATTTGCTCGATACAACAACCGGCGGGAGGAATGTTTCGAGACTCAGAAGATGCAGGGAGATTCCAATGCCTAAAGCATGGAGCGACAAAGACGAGCGTCAGTACGAACACGTCAAGAAGAGCGAGACCGATCAGGGCCGATCTAAAGATCGGGCTGAGGAAATCGCAGCCCGGACGGTCAACAAGCAGCGGAAAAGCGAAGGTCGAACGAAGAAGAAAGACTGAGCGGCTTTGATCCGTCTGTGTGGAGTTGGGATTCACCACGGAGACACGGTGACACGGAGGGATTGAAGAGAGGATTTGTTGGTGTCCTTGCCCCCGTCAGCTAGAGCAGTTTTGACAATAATCTATTACGTTCCGCAGGCGATAATATGGACTTTCATGCGGTGAAAATCCTGAATCGTCTGCACATGATAGACCAAACTGATCTAGACGCCAGAATCAATGTGTCAGAGATCTTAAGGAGCTCGTCGCGTTGACTCCGTGTCTCAGTGGCTCCGTGGTGAGTCACCACGTTTCAACCGGAATCCTGCTCAGATCACAGCTGTTTTCGCTGTCAGGTACTTGTCCATCTCATTCGCGACAATCACCCCGTAATTCACCGCTCCCAGCCAGCCGGACATGATGATTCCGACGGATCCTGCGTGGAACAGGCCCGGGATATGTTCGGGCATTTCCTGCGAGACTTTGAGCCCTTCGAACTTCGTCCCGAAGCTGGCTCCTTGAAGATGCTTGGTGTAGTGCTGGAATGTCCGGGGTGTGGAGGCTTCCAGCCAGTCGATCTTCTCTCGAATATCCGGGATGTACTTCTCCAGGCAGTCGATGGTCGAATCGCAGAGTTTCTGCTTTTCGAGTTCGTACTGTTCCTGAGAGAGTTCAGCCCAGTCTTTGTAGTTGGCATTCGTGGAAGAGACGATCAACCAGCGATTGGATCCGGGACGGGTCTCCGGGTAGTAGAAGGAGAACGTGCGACTGCTGACGTTCATCGAGAGCATCGCTTCGATATCAAAGCCTTCATGCTCGGAGTGGAACAGAAGATCGCCGCAGTCCGGGAAGCCTTCGCCCGGTTTGAGTCCGATATAGACCTGACAGCTGGAATTGTTCAGACGTACGGCCCGGGCTTCTTCGACATAGTCTGGATCCAGATGTTCTTCACCCACCAGATTCAGAAGAGTCGACTTGATATTGGAGTTCGAAAGAACAGCCCGGCAGGAGATTCTTCGTCCATTGACATGGACGGCCCGTGCCTGACGCTGATGGTCGACTTCGATCTTGTCGACGAGTGTTCGGATGCGCACGTCCACACCGTTGCGGTCCAGTTCTTCTTTCATCTTCTTGATGAGCAGGTCGGTCCCACCCTGGAAGGTGTAAACCCCTTTGCTCATAAAGTTGCTGAAGACGATCCCGTAAGTGATGGCTGGATCTTCGAGGGTGGAACCGTTGGCGTAGGTGATGGGCTCCATCAGCAGCCGGACCACGTCGCTGCGGCCGGGGAAAAACCGCTCGAACAGTTGCCGGGTGGTGATCTGCTGATCATCGAAGAAATTCATCTGCCGGGCGGTGGTGAAGAACTCATCGACCGTGGCGTGCGGGATCTGGAATTTCTCGGTGATGATGCGGGTGAAATCTTCCCGCGTGAAAGAGGTCCGCAGAGAGAACTGGGGGTTCTCAAACCGAACCCCTTTGAGCTGAACGATGCTTTCCGCGATCTCCGCTGTCCAGTACTTCCGACAGCTCTTGATCATCCCGACGGGAAACCCGTGCAGGGAGATGTCAAAGATGTGTCCACCTTTACGCTTGAACCAGGTGGCCATTCCTCCCAGCTGGTAATGGTGTTCCAGCAGGAGAACGGAATAGCCCTGTTTGGCAAGAACGTTCGCCCCTGTCAGACCGGCCAGACCCGAGCCGATGACAATGACGTCGTAGTGATCCTTGACTCCCTGCAGAAAATCCTTCGCCATCGAACCTGATCATCCCGTTGGGCATTACTGAAGCTTGTTCATCACGCGAACTGCATGATTGACGAAAACGTCAGTGACATCCAGTCTTCAGGCGTTCGCAGCGAGAAATTTTCTGCGATGGGCCGATGGTCGAAGTCTGCAAGCGGATTATTCTTCCTCGGAAACGGCAGCGAGAGCCGGCTTGGCGGCTGCGGGTGCGTCTTCCCAGATCATGACGCGGGCTTCGTCGATCAGGACGCTCATCCGTCCGTCTTCGGAATCCGGTGACAGCGTGGCGCCCCACTGGGCGAGTTCGCGAGACTGCTCGCTGTTCGATTGAACGGTGCCGTCGTCACGGATGGCCCGCCAGGCCTGCAGGTGCGGCCATTCCTTTTGAATTGTTGTCAGGCAGGTGACCATGGCGCGACCATTGGCACCGGCGCTGAAACCTGCCCGCTCCGCGATCGCACTGTATTTTGCGACCTTGTCGAATCGTTTCAGTTCCCACAGAATTTCCGCCACGGCCGGTGCACGTGTTGACGCCATCTCATACTCCTTAACGTTTCAGGCAATTGCCAGACCAACCATCTACCCTATCACTCTTTCAGTCAGATCTCAAGGGGAAGTTGGTGAAGGTGTGGGTCGAGAGACAAGAGTCCAGAGCAAATCCAAATTTGCCGACTCCGTGTTTCTCGGCGTCCACGAATTCCTGAAATCAAAACCACGACTATTCCGAAGAATGTGAATAAAATCCGTTTCCAGTTTTCCGTCCCAGGTGTCCGGAGTTGACCAGTTCCCGCAGCGTCGCTGGCGGGGCAAACACCTGATCGGTGTTACCGACCTGCATGATGTCGCACATGTGCATGACGACATCCAGACCTGCCAGATCCGCAGTCTCCAGCGGCCCCATCTTCCATCCGCATCCCAGTCGCATCGCCTTATCGATATCGACAGCACTGGCCTGTCCCGCTTCAAGGATCCGGATTGCTTCCATCATGGCTGCACCAAGAATGCGGTTCACGATGAAGCCAGCCTGATCTCCTTGAACCAGAACCGGCTGTTTGCCGATCTGTTCCGCGAACTGCATGACCTGTGCGATGGTCTCGTCACTGGTCTTCGAGCCCCGGACGACTTCCACCAGTGACATCATTGGAACAGGATTGAAGAAGTGCAGTCCGCAGAATCGCTCGGGCCGACTGGTGGCTGATGCCAGCGCCGAGATCGGAATGGCTGATGTGTTCGAGGTGAACGGAACATGCTGGGGAATGATCTGATCCAGCTGCGAGAACAATTCCCGTTTGAGTGATTCTTTTTCCGGGGCAGCTTCAATCACCAGGTCTGATCCCTGAGCCGAGTCCAGCGTCGTGGTCAAGGTGATGCGTGATGTGATGACTTCAGGGATTTCTGTGATGCGGCCTTTGACGTGCAGCTTCTCGACCGACCACTTCACCCGTTCGAGGGCAGCCTGCAGTGCGGATTGGGTGACGTCGAAGAGGGTGACCTTCAGTCCCGCGCAGGCGATGACTTGGGCAATCCCCTGCCCCATCTGTCCGGCCCCGGCAATAAACACGGTTTCACTCATTTTTGATTCTTCTCTGGGAGAAAGTCTGTTCAAGGGGTGTTTGCCTGGGCGAAGATCGCCAGAAAACGAGCGGGCACGTTTCCAATCACTTTTACCTGGTGATCCTGCATCGGATCGAACAACAGGGAATCGCCCGGCCGCAGCGTCAACACGTCCTCACCGACGGTGAATTCGATTTTGCCGCTGAGCATATAGATGAACTCCTGACCGGGATGCCGGAATGTGGGGCCGTCATCGCCGGGGTGAACCGTGAGGAGAAACGGCTCGAACTGTTTGCGGCTGATCTCCAGTCCAAGCGCTTCGTAGGCATACCCGAACTTCGAGCCGTCGCGGGTGATCACCTTCCCCTTCCCTTTGCGGGTGAGCACATAGGGCGGGTCGGACTTGGATTCAACGAAGATGTCGGTCAGCCGGACTCCCAGTGCATCGGAAATGCGGATGAACGTGGAGATCGGGGCGGAGACCTGACCAGTCTCGATTTTCGAGAGCGTCGATTTCGTCAAATCCGCTTTCTGAGCCAGAGCCGTGAGGGTGATTCCGGCTGCGGTACGCAATTGACGAATGTTGATTCCAATGATATGTTCGTTCACAGGAAACAGTGTATCTTCACAGGAAACACGGGTCAATTCGGACGAATGCGGCGCGAACGTCGTTCGTGACGAACTTTCGCCCAGTCGCGCGATGGAGACCGCCGCGACATTCGCCTTGATGGCTGCCCTTCAGACCGGGCAGTCCTTTCTCTTGTCCACTCGTTCGGATCATCATGTCAAAACCTATCTGGATTGTCGGGGCCAAGCGGACCCCGCAAGGGAAATTTCTGGGAGCCCTGTCTCGTCGCACCGCGGTTGAACTGGCGGTCGCTGCCGGACGTGGGGCGCTGGGGAACGTTGATCCCGCACTCGTGGACAGCGTGATCGTCGGGAACGTGCTTGGGGCCGGGCTGGGGATGAATATCTCCCGGCAGATCGGACTGCACCTCGGGCTTCCGATCACGACCCCTGCCTTCACGGTGAACATGATGTGCCTTTCCGGGCTGCAGGCGGTGATGCTCGGCGCGCAGGCGATTCAGACAGGCACATCCCGTCTGGTCCTGTGTGGCGGAACCGAGTCCATGTCACGGGCTCCTTATCTTGTGAACCGGATTCGCACCGGCCTGAAGTTCGGAAATGCAGAACTTGTGGACTCCCTGATCTCCGATGGCCTCACCGACCCCACCGGGCAGGAGCACATGGCTCTCACTGCAGAACGGGTTGCCGAGCGGTATCAGATCTCCCGGGAAGCTCAGGATCAGTTTGCCCTCGCCAGCCAGCAGCGATATGCAGCCGCACTGCAGGCGGGACATTTTGAGAACGAAATTGTTCCCGTTGACGGCATCACGACCGATGAACAGCCTCGGCCTGATTCTACTCTGGAAGGTCTCGCGAAGCTGAAACCCTCCTTCAGTCCGACAGGGACCGTCACCGCCGGAAATGCATCGGGACTCAATGACGGGGCAGCCATGCTGCTGCTCTGCGATGCAGAGACAGGCGAGAAGTTGAAACTGGAACCGATGATGATCATTCGTGAGACGGCCCTTGTCGGTTGTGATCCGGCAGTCATGGGACTGGGACCGGTGCATGCAGTTCGAAAGATTGGCAGACCGGTTGACGATTACGACGTCATTGAACTGAACGAAGCGTTCGCCGCGCAGTCGCTGGGATGCGTGCGTGAGCTCCATCTGGATGAAGCGAAGGTCAATCCGCACGGCGGTGCGATTTCGCTCGGACATCCGCTCGGAGCCAGCGGTGCCCGGCTCCTCGTGCATCTGGCGAATCATCGACCACAACGGGGTCTGGCGACGCTGTGTGCCGGAGGAGGGATGGGGGGCGCGGTGGTGGTGGAACGCCCGTAAATTCCTCGGGTCGGACGTTGTCACCCACTTCTTTCAACTTGCTGACGAGTTCCGGGAGAGTTCCCTGTGCGCACTTCGTTAAACGAATTTCCGACCTTTCAGACGCCGGACTGGACTCCTCGTCCTGAGCAGATCCAGGCATCCAACATCGGCTGGCTAATGCAGCATCTGGGCACTCAGTCTTACGCGGAGGTCCATGCCTGGACTGTCGAGCACCGTGAGGACTACTGGAAACTGGTGCTGGAGCGAATCGGAGTTCGGTTCCGGCAACCCTTTCAACAGCTGCTTGATCTCAGTCGTGGAAGTGAACATCCGAACTGGCTCGCCGGAGCGAAACTGAACATCGCGGAGAGCTGTTTCAATGCTCCTCCGGAAACCATCGCCATCATTCATCAGGTTCAAGGGGGAGCGATTCAGAAGATGACTTACGGGGAGCTGGATCAGCTTTCCGGTCTGGTGGCGTCGAATCTGAAACGCTGCGGTTTTCAGGCGGGGGATGCACTGGCCATTCTCATGCCGATGACGGCCGAAGCTGTGGCCATCTATCTGGGGATCATCAAGGTCGGGTGCGTTGTCGTCGGGATTGCGGACAGCTTCCGCGTTCCGGAGATCGCGACGCGGTTGCGAATCTCCAGCGCAAAGGCGGTTTTCACGCAGGATGTACTGTTGCGAGGTGCGAAGACGTTCCCGCTGTATGTCAATGCCGTGGAAGCGGGTGCTCCGGTTGCCATCGTCCTGCCGGCGCAGCAGCAACTGACTGTGGAACTTCGGGAGCAGGATCTCTCATGGTCCGATTTTCTTCGACCGGCCGAGCCGTTTGACCCAGTCGCCACCGCCCCCAACGTCGCGACAAACATCCTCTTCTCCTCCGGGACGACGGGCGAACCGAAGGCGATTCCCTGGAACCAGACAACCCCCATCAAGTGCGCGGCTGACGCTCACTTTCATCAGGACGTTCAGCCAGGCGACATTGTCGTCTGGCCGACGAATCTGGGCTGGATGATGGGCCCGTGGCTGATCTTCGCCAGCCTGATGAACCGGGCGACCATGGGCATCTACTCCGGAGCCCCGACCGGGCGGGAATTTGGCGAGTTCGTTCAGAATGCCAAGGCAACTGTGCTGGGAGTGATTCCCAGTATCGTCAAGACGTGGCGAAACACCGAGTGCATGACGGGACTCGACTGGAGTTCGATCAAGCTCTTCAGCTCGACGGGCGAGTGCTCCAATGCCGACGACATGCGGTGGCTGATGAAGTTTGCCGGTGGGAAGCCGGTGATTGAATACTGCGGCGGCACGGAGATCGGCGGCAGCTACCTGGGGCAGACGATCGCCCGCCCGATCATTGCATCGACGTTCAATACTCCCATTCTCGGCTGGGACTTTGTGATCCTCGATGAGAATGGGAAGCCTGCCGAGCAAGGGGAGCTGTTCCTGATTCCCCCCTCCATCGGGAATTCGATTACGCTGCTGAACGCAGATCACCATCAGATCTATTTCGCCGAGACCCCTCCAGGTCCGGGCGGGACGCTTCTCCGGCGGCATGGGGATCAGGTACAGGAGCTGGCCGGCGGTTACTGGCAGGCTCAAGGCCGCGCTGACGACACGATGAATCTCGGCGGAATTAAAGTCAGCTCCGCTGAGATTGAACGGGTCCTCCAGACGGTTCCCGGAGTGCTGGAAACGGCCGCCATTGCCATCGCCGATCAGGGAGGCCCCAGCCTGCTGGTTATCTACGCTGTGGTGAACCCTTCTGGTTCCAGAGATCCCGCAGAACTGCAAACGGCCATGCAGAAGGCGATTTCCCAGGACCTCAATCCTCTGTTCAAGATTCATGAAGTGATCGTCGTGACTGCACTGCCGCGAACGGCATCCAACAAGGTCATGCGCCGTGAACTTCGCAAACAATATCGAGCTTCGAAATGATCAATACTCCACGTTCGATTCTCATTACAGGAGCAGGGAGCGGCGTCGGACGAGGGTTGTCACAGTATCTCGCTGCCCAGGGACACCGCATCATCGCCACCGATCTGCGAAGTGAAGCTGCGGAGGAAACGGTCCGTCTCATCCAGACTGCCGGAGGAGTGGCGAACTCCTTTCAGCTGGATGTGACCTCCGAGGACTCCGTAAAGAATTGTCTCTCTCAGATTGGAGATCTGCCGGTCGACGTGCTGATCAATAACGCCGGCTTGCAGCATGTCTCCCGCATCGATGAATTTGCCACGGAAAAGTGGGACCTCCTCTGCGACGTCATGATCAAAGGGGCGTTTCTGATGTCGCAGGCTGTCCTTCCGAAAATGCAGCAGGGAGGATACGGCCGCCTGATTCATATCGGATCCATTCACAGCCTGGTGGCGTCACCGTTCAAGTCGGCTTATACCGCGTCCAAACATGCGTTGCTGGGGCTTTCGAAAGTTCTCGCACTGGAGACTGCCGCCAGTGACATCACCAGCAACGTGATCTGTCCTGCCTATGTGCGGACTCCGCTGGTCGAAGCTCAAATTGCAGATCAGGCGCGAACCCGCGGAATGCCGGTCGAGGAGGTGATCGAGAAAATCATGCTCGCGCCGATGCCCAAGAAATCGTTCATCACCGTCGAGGAAGTCGCAGGCGCTGTCGAATACCTGATGAGTCCGTTAGCGCGAAACGTGACCGGACAGACCATCACGATCGACGGCGGATGGACGGCTCAATAAGGTGCGAGCGAAACCGGGACAGGAGTTGCCTGCGCACGTTCGCAGCAACTCCCCTGCCCCTGGCTGTCATTGCACAGACTACGAAACCTTCACCGGCGAAAGTTTGAGTTCAAACTGGTTCTGAGGGGATTCGTTCCGCTTCTTCAGAACGGGAGAGTAGTCATACGTCTGGACGATGCTGCCGTCCTTGCGGAATTCGAGCAGCCGCAGCCAACCGTCTCCGCCATTAGGACGCATCTGGTAGTTCACCAGAATCTGATGGACATCCCGCCCTCCCGGAGTCTGGCTGGTCATTCGTCCGAGACCATCGCCGAGAACATGTCCGTTGAGCGTGAGAATAAAGTTCTCATGGCGGCTGAGCAGCTGATTCCAGAGCTCTGTGCCATCCATCACATCGTCCCCCGACTTCGCCAGCGGGTAGGAATGCGGATTCCAGTGCTGGGCGGGACCGTACTGTTTCCAATCGTAGCGGGTGTCGTCGTAATACATGTAGGCATGAGTGATCAGAATCACTTCGTGGTCTGGATGTTTCCCCACGACGTCATTCGCCCAGCGGACGACGTCCTTTCTTGGACCGAATTCCAGTGCCAGGACGAGCAGCTTGCGATCGCCGATCGTCACCACGTGATACGAATTCTCCATGCGGTCTGGTTCAGCATCGTACGTTCCGCCGAAGGTCGGAAGCTTTTCGAAAGCGGCGCGAGGAAAGTACTCGTTGAGCAGCGTCGTGCGGTCGGTCGTCAGGCCTCCTTCGCTGTAGTCATGATTCCCAGGCACCATGAAGTATGGGACATGACCATCGAGTTGCTGCATCGCCTGCCGGGCGACCTCCCATTCCTTCCGGGAACTTCTGTTGGTGATGTCTCCCAGATGAAGGACGCAGGCAATGTTTCGACGCTCCTTCTGATCGACAATCCACTGAGTCTGCGCGAGATAGGACTTGGGGAAGTGCTCGCTGTAATTCTGGGTATCGGGAAGCACAGCAATCGTGAATGAACCCTCTTCCGGCAACGGCGGCTCGCCATCGACCAGAATCGCGTCGGCATAAGGCCCGGAAGCCTCTTGAGCGGACAACGTTCGGAGTGAAACGAATCCTGGGAGGACAATCGCTCCGGTACCAAGCTTGAGGACGTCACGACGAGTCAGGTGCATAGCGATTCCTTAAGACAATCAGTTGGATCAGTGTTTGTGGATGCGAAGTTGCATGGGCATTGTGCAGATTGAGACCATTTCGTCCACCCAGACACGGCCTAAAATGTCCCCTGAAATGCTCAGACTCCGATTTCCTTTGCGGTTCGCGTGGGGATTCACCAGCGGAATGACTACTCAGAAATTCTCAGTTGAGCTATGATCTTGCTCACACTTGGGATTTTCTTGTACTCTTCGATCGCAAGACAATCCGTTTTCGGGAAGTCCGTACTTAAAGTGCTTCTTAGAAACAATTTGCGGGTGTAGCTCAGTTGGCAGAGCGTTAGCTTCCCAATCAATACCACGGACCCGTTGAGCCAATTGAAAACCTAGTGTTTTCCATGCACTGCCAAATATACCTTGGCTGAATATGACGGTCAAGAACCAAAGAACCAAAAAAGAATGGTGTCAAACAGTGTCAGTGACACCAAACGAAAAGACCCAGGCAAATCGCCTGGGTCTTTTCGTTGTCAGATCGTCTCGCCCACGAACAGCGGCATCCGAGGTTGTCGGGTCATGACCTCGTAGTAGTGGGTCGAGGGCTGCCGAATCGGGTACACCGCCCTGGCTACGACAGCGCAGCGAATGCCACGCATCGTGTACCACACGCCGGCGTCAAAGCCGAACGTGGCGGGTATCTCTGCTTCATGGCCGCCCCATTCGCCTGCTTGAAGAGTCTCGATTTCGCGCCATCCTTTCCACGGCAAAACCAGCAACTGGCCATCCATCCAGACTGGAAGCAACCGGGGACGAGCCACGTCCATGAAGACAATCTCTTCCTCCGCCTCTGCGTGACGGCGGGTAATGCGGTTCCCGAGTTGGTGACGCTGAATGAGCGCATCGGGGAACTCCCTGCGGGCAATTGAGACTCCAAACATGATAGGGCCGGGTTAGAAACACGTCTTTCCGTATACGTCGCATATGTCATGGTTGTGAGCATCGTCCGTGTAGATTTCAGTGAGAGGCAACGTCTCCGCGCTGCGAACTTTGAATCGTCCAAGTTTCTCATTCACCATTCGCTTGATGGCATCGAGGCGCGGCTGCGACGTGAAGAGAGATTTCTGATGCTGGCCGACGAACTGGAGTTCGTCGGCGATCACATGAATGTGCGAAATGATTCCCGGTGGGCAGAGCGCGAACAGGTGCTTGGCAGCCGGCAGCAAAATCTCGAAGGCGTTCGTGCATTCCGGCAAGCGGGTCTGCCGGGATAGCCCGCCGATCTTGTGGGCCACGGTCACAGTCAGCCGGTTGCAAGCGTACCGATGCCAGAACATGGCTTCGATGAGCCGTTCGACGTTCCGCACCAACCATGCGTTATGGATTGTGGGATCGTCCGTGGACTCGCCAATGCTCCCGCCCCTGGCAATGGCTTTGTGCATTGGTCTGCGGGTGGCGATCTTTGTCAGCGGCCGCCCGTGGAGTTCCCAGTAAAGGGCTTCCCCTGTTTTGGTCAACAGCCGGTTGATGAGCTTGGCGTCAGCGCGGCGAAAGTCTCCCACGGTTTTGATCCCGTACTGGGCGAGCTTCGCGGCAGAGCGGCTGGCGATCCCCGTTACCTCTTGGATATCGATGGACTCGACATAGCTGGCGATATCTTCGGGATCGATCAGGACACGGCAGCCGAACGGCTTCCCCGCATCCGATGCGAGCTTGGCGAGTGTTCGGGACCGCGAAATGCCAATTGTGACTGGCACCCCCACCGCTTGGAGGATGTGGTTCTGAAGGGCGTGCGGATCGATCCGGTCAGCGTCAAAGAAAAATTCGTCGATCGAGTAGTATTCGACCGTGGGACTCTGAGCCTGGACGGCTTCCAGCATGAGCCGAGAAAGAGTCTCGTACCACTGGAAATCCCGCTTAATGAATACTCCATCGGGACAGAGCTTTCTTGCCTCCCAGATGGGTTGTCCAGTCTTGATGCCACGAGCCTTCATCTCGTAGCTCTTGGCAATGACTGCCGCGCCTTGATTTCCCAGCACACCAACGGCGAGACGGTGCAGCGCGGGGCGACGAACTCGCTCCGCTGAAACGTAGAAGCAGTCTGCATCAAGGTGGCCGATCATGGCCATAGAAGTACAGTGAACGGGCGTTCACTGTCAAGGCATGATGCACTCGATTGAATTGTTCCGGGCGTTGTTCACCGACGAGGAAACTTCGGTGGCCTCGAAATCTGGCCACTCCCTCGGTGCCAGCATCTCGTCTGGCTCTGCGTCGGGGTCGAGCCAATGTCTGACGTTGTACCGACCGCACATGATGCCTCTGCCTGTCGCCAATGTTCGAGGCTTTGGTAGTACCACTCGTGAAGGAAGCTGCGATCAATAGACCAGCCTCTTTGAACCATTGCCCAAGTCCACAGTAATCTCCCGACACGACCATTTCCATCCAGGAAAGGATGCAGCCACTCGAAGGCTTGATGCAGGACAAAGGGATGCAGGTCGAGAGCCTGCTTGCAGAGTTCCTTCAGGTCGGCTTCAATCCCCGGGCCGCCGCGCGGGGGAAGATGGTTGCCGACCCGTACATCCATTCCATAGAACGTCCTCAGCCGCCCATACCCATTGGTGAAGTCATAGGCCGCCTGCTCCAGGGCTCCGACGGTCACTATCTCACGGCCTATCCATTCCTGCTGATAACGGGCAATGGGGCGCGCGGAAGCATCCGTCAGATGGATGTTCTCGATCCGCCAAGACTCGGTCACCAGATCGACCATGTGGGAGAGTGTGGGCGCTTGTAGATGGTTCACGACACCCCCGGATTTCGTCTGGGGCCAGCCATGTCGAGGGCCAAGTCGGCCTTCTGGATTGTCGGATGTTCTGCATCAAAGCTTTCGGCTGCTTTCCGCAGATCGATCAAGGCATCCTGCAATGCAGACGCAGCGGCGAAGAGTCGGGCGTCTTCTGGGTCTTCGACAACCGCGAGCACTTTGCCGTTGACACCGCGAAGGATGGTGGCTGTTTCCGTGTTCATAATTTCTCCAAAGACCTCCTTAGAGATCAATGAAACCCTCGATCATCTGATCGAGGGTTTCGTCGGCGTCGTGTCCGTGAACTATGGATTCTTTCGCGTGGGATCGGTTGGCATATGTCACCTCGTTTTACGGGCTGCGAATCGTACCTGTCGCCGGTGTTCAATTTGAATGTCCATGCCTGTACTCACAGGGCCGCCCCGATGCGGCCTTTGGAGCTAAGCAAACCCTGATGGCCATCCGAAGACGGGCCTGTGCGCTGCGAGGAATGGCGCGGGCTGGTACTTTTGTGCAGTGGTTGATGGGACTGGCCCCAATCTGGTGATCGGGCACTTCAGTAGGGCCAACAGAATCGCTATCACGATCAGTAGGAGCGGCTCGTGGATATTCAGCATTCGGCTTCCAGTTCCTCCAGCCGCATGTTCAGGCCAAAGCGAATCGTGCCGATGGCATCCAGCACGGCATCACAGTAATCTCGCTCGGAGACATCCATGATGCCCGGTGTGGCATCAATGGCTTTGCGGATGTTCTTCTCCAGGCGGTCAATCAGGTCATTCATTTTGCTTTGGCTTTCAGGTTGGCCAGTTCATGGCACTTGCCACGAATCTCTTCACGGAGTTCATCGATTCGCTCCGAGAGCGTCGATGTCTCCACCACGTCGTCATAGCAGCAACCTCGCGGGCATGGTTGCTGGTATTCCTTAGAGCCTTCGGACAAAACCTATTCAGCTGTGAGGAATCTCCAAGTGATCAGTGAACTGGCGATGTCATGGAATGCTTGATAAACCTCTGCCAGTCGATCCCAGCGAATCCGCAACCTGCGGAACTGCTTCAGCCAGCTGATCGTTCTTTCGATCGGCCAGCGAGTGGCTCCCAGCGGCGAGTCCTGCAGGTCGCCTCGCTTGGGGATGAATGCTTCTACGCCAGCCAGCCCCAGAAGATCACGTGTCGTTTGACAGTCGTAGCCTTTGTCGGCAGTCACGCTTCGGGGTCGGTCCAGAGGACGCCCCCGCTTCCCGCCGATCTTGGGAAACTTCAGAAACACCAGCGGCAGCAGTTGTCTCAGGTCATGGACATTGGCGGCCGTCAGGATGTTCGCCAGCGGAATTCCATTGCGAGTGGTCATCACGTGAGACTTGCTGCCGCAGCGACCACGATCTGTCGGATTCGGGCCGGTTTTTGTCCTCCCAGCGGGGCCTTGATCAATCCGGCATCGATGAGCACGTCGGCGAGCTCCAGGCGACCGGCTGCGTTCAGTTGCGTCAGGAGGTGGCGATGAACGTCCTGAAAGACTCCCGAGTCCATCCACTGCTTGAGACGTCGATAGCAGGTCTTGTAGGAACACCCCAACTCCAGTGGCAAGTCTTCCCAGGCAATGCCGGTCTTGAGCACGAACAGGATGCAGGTGAAGACGGTGCGGCTCTCCGCAGGCGGACGGCCCCCTCTGGGAGAGAACTCATACGTGGGGAAGAATGGTTCAATCTCGTTCCACAGGTCGTCACTCAGCAATCGGGAAGCCATCTCGATTCCTCCTTGAAGAACAGGAAAAATCAAACCTTCTCAGAATCCGCAAACCATGCCAATATCGGTTTTGTCCGGATGCTCTTAATGTGATACCAGCCCGGTCCCTGCCAGTTGCTGCGATCGCATCGGCATCCACGGAACCGTTCGTGGAACTCTCGCTCATCTTGGAAATAATGATCCCACTCGGTCATTTCACCTTCCTCACCTTAAAAGGAATGAAGACGGTATCGCCGGTCTTGTACCTGGGCCCGCTGACATACAGCGTGTGGGTCGTTCCGTTCTTCACATCCATCGCCGTGGCGTAGATGCGTGTCCTGTTCGCTTCCAACTGCAACAACCGAAAAGTGGAGAATGGGCCGAGGTGGTGCTTCCCGCCAAAGAGTGGCCCGCTCCCCTGTGTTGTTCGGAATTGATCCCCAGGTCGCAGCGCGACCCGTGGGGAGAGTTGCAAGTGTTCAACGGGTTTCATCATTGGAGGGCTCTCAGCAGGTTGCCTTCGGTGTCTCCGACCAGCTTCACGCGGGTCGCTCGACACTGGCACGTTTGCAGATACATTTTGACGCCGGGATGTGGACTCGGTTGTTCATAGGTGTCCTTGAACTCGTGGTCACAATTCAGCATCGGATCAACCTCATCAACGCTGCGGCCGAGGTACAGAGGCGTCGTGTAGGCGATGTTCCCTTCGCGGGTCATTTGCATTTCGTCAGCCTCCGCTCCAGTTCCTTCTGCCAGTCCTGGGCGAACTCATCCTCGTCGCCGTATGTGTCCAGGACGTACTCAATCGCTTCCCGCTCAGTGCGGAACCCTGACCAGTCTGTCGAGTCGAGGTAGCCCGGTTCCTGCATCCGGACACACCAGCCGAAACGCTTGGTGATGGAATAACAGGTCGTGTTCTCGCAGAACGGTTGGAGAGCGTCCGGTACTGGTTGCTTTTCTTTGTCGAACGTTTCCGGGAATGTCCCTTCGACCTGACCAATGGGAACGATGTCGCAGCCGGAAGGGCCTTCGACCTCGAAATATGTGCCACGCAGGAATTCAGGTTGCATAGGTTTGCCTTTCGCTCACACTATTATCCCTTGCGGTGATAGCACGGTCAAGAAGAGCCTGTCGGGAATTTGAATCAGGACACCTGGGTAGGATCGGGTTATGAGGATTGACGCAAGTATTCGTCAAGATGGTTCGACTGAATGCGGCGGGTGTTCCCCACTTTGACGCTTTGAAGCGTTCCCGAGCGACACAGAGTCCGCACAGTCTCAGAGCAGACGCCCAGTCGCTTGGCTGCTTGTTTCGTCGTCAGCATCTCAACGGTGGGCTCCCCTCGCGTGACGGCAGCCAACACCATCGTAGCGGCAGCAGATGGGCAACGTGTCAATTCCAGGTATTCGTGGTATAAGTCAGCGAGCCGAGCACTCATCCAAGAATTCCAATTCGTCAATACTAAGGTCCAACGCCCCATCTGAAGCGGATTCCGCCGCCAGGATCAGCCTCCGGCAGCGATACTTCTGGTACGAGAAGTTGAATAGCGGATCATTCAGGGGCGAGTAGGGATCGTCTTTCCAATTTGTCAGGATTTCGGCACGGCTGATCGGTTGCATCCCGAACCATCCTCTCCACCAGTTGGCGACCCGGACCCTGGCATCCAGCGATCGCTCGAATTGAACCTTGAGCCTATTTTCAAGCTCGGCCAGCTTATGCAGAGCCGGTCTCTGATTTCATCGGCCTTCACTTTCACGGTGATCATGATTCACACCATTCCCGATTCTGTTGGCATCTCACGCATCGGCCCCTGCACGCCATCGTGTAGGTTCTCTTGCCCTTCAGATAAACCACCCGAGTGCAGCGTTGCACACGAGGGACGATGTGCCCGATCAGAAAGCAAATGAGTCTTTGGACCATGTTCAATTCCAGGTGTGTTGTTTCCAGCGATTCAGGTATTCCCGCAGAATCCAAGCGTCAGGGAATTTCTCGGCAGCCGCTACCAGCACCGGGATTCCGGGAACCGCTTCGCCAAAGACCCAGTCGGATCGTTTGATCTCGACAACAGCCCCATCTTCGGTGACCACTTGCATAAATTCCCCGTTGTCTTCGAGGACAATGAAGGTCTCTCGAAGATTTGAGGGGCCAACTGTGACGACCGACTGTTTGGTAAAGCGTCGTCCTTCGCGATGGGTGCGATCGAAAGCGACCTTGAGCAAGTCGATGGTTCGATAGCACTGCTTTCGGAACGCAGGTGTGGCTTCAAGGACTTGCTCAAATGTCAGTGCTGCCGCGAGATCGAACATGACCCGCCGCACGCACATTGGTGCATCAACGGCGGCTACGACCCGCGATTCATCACACTCAACGGGCATGAATGCGGCATACATTCCGCGAGTCTTGACTAACAGGAGCTTGCCTGGGATGTGGTCGGCAACACAGATGAACTCTTCAGCCCCTGCCTCACCGCAATCGACAACCAATGTTTTTCCGAGAAAACTCATCCTCGACCGCGACCTTTCCGTGGGTGCATGGGGGAATATCTGTCGTGATAGACAGGCAATTGTTTGAACACGACCTGCAACGTTTTATGGTGGCAGGAGGGGCAGGTGCGTTTGATGCGCGCGCTGAGTTCTTCACACTCGTGGCCGCACTCTTCGCACCGGTAATCACGGTTGGGCATACGGACTCCGAGATCAGACGAGGATGCAGTTCTGTGTATTCTTCACGCGAATACGGCGACCAGCGGGTGAATAGCCGACCAGAACGGGCTCATCGCCGGTCTCATCGATCTGCTGGACCTTCAAACTGTTTAACCACATTGCGCTTCCCCGGCGGACCGGGTACACGACGGTGCTGCCGACGGCAATCGGCCTTTTCAGGAAATCAAGCGGTCCCATTCAATTCCTTCACAAACTGGCGGGTCATGGCCACAAGACATTCCCGCACGAACCGGTGATACTTCCTTGACAGGAAGTACGCTCGTAAATTCTGAGGAATGCCATTCGGCCGATTGAAGTACCGGACCAACGCGGACCGGTCACTATGCGGGATGTGATGATGATCGAAGATCGGCGTGAGCGAAGCAGCGAAGTTCATGTGTTGTCCTCCCCGTGTACTACAGGTCGGACTCACTGGAATCTCACGCGATTTTAGAAATTTCGAGATCGTGCTCTTTTGCAATCTCGGAGCAGTACATGGCGTCGTATTCGATCAACGTGCAGGATCGAGACAGACGCTGACAGACGCGCAGCGTTGTGCCGGTGCCTCCGAATGAGTCAACAACACTTCCACCTTCAGGTGTACAGAGTTTTACGCACCGTTCTATGACCCCCTCGTGTAACTGATTGTTGTGCCACTTGCGTTTCTGCTTGGAGTTCCCTGTTATGCGGGGGAAATCAAAGACGTCTCCGGGCACTGCGCCGCGTGGATCGGCCCGTTTATCTCCATTCAGCAGCCGCCAGGATGGTTCTCGGGCTTGGTCGGGGTAGAGTGGGGTGCCCGGTCGCATGAATCGCCAGAGCGGTCGGTGGCAGTTTTTCAAGTCATGCTGCATTTGTGTGCCGAACGTGAAAACCTGGGTACAGGGCTTCACCTCAATGCCAGACTCCCGCACGATGGCAGCCGTTATCTCCCCCATTTGAATGGTCCACCTCGCATTGAAACTGACCCAAACGATCTTTGAACACAGTAGTAGTCGGCGAATGACACCATCCAAGAACTCAAGATACTTCTCAACAGGGAGATTGTCATCGTATTCGTTGTATGCACGCCCGATATTATCGGGCACATCTGAAAAGGCCATGTCAAAGAAGCCAAGACGTGGTAACACTTCCCGGCAGTCCCCATGGTATAGTCTATGCACCATTCCAACTTTGCCCTTTCTTTATTCTTGCTACTTGGGATTTGCTGATTGAGTACAGAAGACTTAACTGACGGTAAGATTGCGGGGAGTTCTAAATGGCGATAACGTGCTCATGGGTGAGCTTGCACTGACCATTATATTCGCCACTGGGAGGTCTTCGCCGTCCTTTGGCATCACGGTCTCTAACATTATCCATGTGAGACCCAATCCATAGATGATTGGGATTTACACAACTGGGATTATCGCAGAAGTGGCAGATACACGACTGAATAGGTATATCACCATATGTAATCCGCCAAGCCGCACGATGTGCGAGAATGATTGTCTTTGAGGCCCATGCGAATTGTCCGTATCCTTTCGGATTACGATACGCGGTCCACAGCCAGCAAGCATCTTTCCCACCCGAGCGGTCCACTTTTGACCAAAAGCGTTCTTCAACTGTCCTCATGTATCTCAACACCTGTCGCGTATCGCAGTCCTATGGTGATAGTGGGAACCAAGTCCCCGGGCTGGGCACCCGGCAACTCGTAGTCGAGACTCACAATCGGGGCCGCCCCGGTGATTCGGTGCATCTCAAGCAGTTCTTGACACAGGTTCACCAACGTCTGCGTCGTCACTGTTGCCCCCTGCAATTTCTCCAGTGACTGCGGATTGATTCTGGTATTGCTCATAGAGTTCCTTGATACGGTCGTGAATGAATTTCTTCCGGGGTTCCCGGCCGGTCTTTCGGATGATGGTGCCTTTCGGAACACTCCCGAGGGCAGACTTGATTTTTGCGCGAACTTCCGACTTCGTGTTCGCGATATCGATGCAGTTGAAGCAGGTTCCAGGGGTGTCCGGAATGACGATTCGCCATTCGTACTTCGCCGGAAGCTCAGACGGGTCGGGGATCACTGCTTTGCGAACTTCCCGTCTCATTCTGGCGACATGCTGGCTGATCAGTTGGCGCTTTGATGGCATGGCCATTTCTCCTGTACAAAACACACGCCGTCTTCACCGGCAAAGCAGTCTCGAACGACGGACCGTGCTAGAAATCGTTGGTGACTGAAGAACCGTGCCAACTTGCAGTCGTCCGCATAGACCCAGGACTCAGGGACTGTGCAGGTCACATCCTTGAGGTGATTGACCGCTTCAAGATGTTGGATCATCGTGCCGGCCAAGCCGGCGTGTCGGTGATTCGGCTTGACCGCGAACCTGATGATGCTCGCCTCAATCGAATTGAAGCGGGCAACCAGAAAACCGACCGGGGCTCCCCAGTAGGTGGCAACCAGAATCCAACTGGTCCGCAGCGCTTGCTCCCAGTGCTCGATCAGCCACGGTCGCTGGAACGATCTCTTGTCGATATCCGTGAGGTAGTCGAGGTCGTTCCGACAAGTTGCTCGTCGGAGTCGATACATCTCAATACCTCGTTTCCGAACGAGTGATCTGAGTGAACCAGTCGTCTTCACTCATCGCCGAGGCAGCGGCATCCAGAATCTGGCATCGCTCATCGTTCTCCTCGCGGCTCATGTCCCTGAAGACGTAGCCGCTCTCAATGGCGTCCCAGCACGCTCGATAGCGGTCCATCAAATCCCGCTGGTATCGACCGTTGACTCGATTACGGTGGTGAGCAACCCGTAGCAGCGGTTGCTGGAACTCGCCAGCGTATTTGCAGACGATCTCTTCCATCATGAATGCCACGTTCTCGTCGCCGACGGGCTCGTCGAGCAACCACGCATACAGAGCCATCTGGTCCGCATAGGTTGTGCTTCCTTCGGAGAGGCACAGGTTGCTGATCTCAAAACCGTGGTGATCCATTGGGACGTAGCCCTTATGTGCCGCCCCATTGCTCTTGGTAGGTTTACCTGCCGCCTGACCGTCCCGGCAAAGTCGGTAGTTCTTGGTCGGAGATTGCGAATACTTGCTGCAATAGCCGCGAACCTTCCAGTCGCCGACGACGACGCAGACGGGCAGCCGGAAACGCAGATCGGGCTTGCCCAGCAGCGGCACCCCGTTAATCGTCTTTTCGACCGTGAACTCAAAGCGAGGCTCTTCCGTTGACTGCTGCATCAAGGCCAGCAGGTCGGCATAGGCCCCTGAGTATTGGTAGCAATCAAAGACATGTTGACCTGCCTTCCGGCCAAAGTCCCGATTTTGCTCTTCCACTTGGGACTCAAAGATCGCGTCCAACTCGAACTGAGGATCATTGAATCCCAGGTCGTGGTGCAGGGCGGATTTGACGTAGGCGTCAAACGCCGCCCCCACGCACATGGCGTCGGTCTGCGGAATTCGCGGCGTTCGGGTGCCGGCGAGGTATTTGAGGAACCATTCCTCGCGGTTCTTCTCGAACATGCCGAGGGCTGTGTGAGAAAGGGCTTTCGGCTTACGCTGGGGAGTCCAAGACATTTTTGCCTTTTCGGAATAGGTGCTATGGTGAGATTCAAAGGGATGGGTCTGGGGTGTCTGGCAACACCCCTTCGCCGGTGCCAGCCGACCGAGCCGCTGCCCGCCCATCCAAACAAGCCCCTTACGGGGAACATCAACTCGCCCAGCCTCGGTACACCCCATAGGTAGGGCAACACATCGGGTTGAGCCGTGCCTTGCGGCGTTCGAGCTTTGCCTTACGCTTCTTCATAAACTGACGGGCTTTTGAGGGCCGCTTGGATGACCAGTCAGCCTGCTCAACTCCCGGGACTTTGCACATCATTGGTCCTTTCATAGACACCGAAGTTCGTCCGATAGAACTCGGGATCGTCGTGCCCAGGGCGTTTCAGGAACTCACAGTAAACTTCCTGATCACTGATAGGCCGGAATGATCCAAACCGTGCGATCAGTGCATCGACTCCCACGTCCATGCTTCGCCGCCCCGGGAACAACTGATCCAAGGTTGCCTCACGCTGGTTGTGGGTGTGCCCATACAGATGACCCGCACCGTAGTGAGACCGAGGCCAATAGGCGTTTGGATAGTGAGACAGGAAGACATGGAACCCGTCCCAAAGCTTGATCACCTTCTGATCCCAAGCTTGACTGAAGCACTGTCCCCAGGATTGCCGGTCATGGTTTCCGAAGATCAAGTTCACTTCTCGACAATTGATCTGGGTGCGCCACTTCTGTGGGCCCTTCGAGCAGAAGTCACCGAGAATGAACAATCGATCCTTCCGTTGAACGTGCTCATTGATCGCATCTAAGACCGTTGCATCGTGCTCCTCGGCAGACACGAAACCGCGATGCTTTGCGATCGTTGGCCACTGAAAGTGGGTGTCTCCTACGAACCAGATAGACATGAAGTTCGGTCTTTACTCTTTAGCTTGTGGACGTACTGAAACGAGATTCCGAACTTCTTGGCTATTGCCCGGAGTGTCAGTGGGGAGGTTTGAATCTGTTTGATTTGCGATGCGGTCAGTTTGGTCTGTGGCAGCATTCGCCCGATTGCACGCCGTCCCTTGGCAGTCATATCTTTAAGATTGTCGGTACGGGTTGCTTCAAGTGCGGACCAGCAGCCCGGAGGTCTCGCTGCTCCGTATAAAACGGGAAATTGCTTTTGAGCGCGTACCAGACATCGCTGGAGGTGAGGTTGAGCAAGGCAATCTGGTGGCGGCAGACGGGTCGAATCAGGCTGTCCCCGATGTCCAGCAGAACGAACGGAATGCGAGTCAGATTCAAAGTTCGTTCGGGCTCCAGGTCTTGATCGCTATCATTGATCATGCGGACATGGACCAGTCCGTCACGATCGTCAATCCATACCAGTCGCTTTCTCTCAGTCTCCTCAACCGGTAATCGAGTCATGTCGTCGTACTTCAGCAGACAATCTCGAAGAAGTATCGACTTGAACTCTGAGGGGTTGTCCTGATCCGCGAGTTCCCAATTCAGGATGTCTTCGCGTTTGTAGCAGTACAGGTAAGGCTGCGTGTTTCGAGATCCAACCAGTGTCGGTCCAGCGAGAGCCGAATTGTCGATGTACACTCCGACCTGACCCATCACAAGCAACTCGGCGATGATCTTTTGACCTATGAAGGCGTTCATCGAACAGCCGCGCCGATCAATTCCCAAACCCTCGCCCGCTACGGCTTTCTGGTAGCCTTCACTGCCACCGGATCGCAACACATCCGCAAGACGCTGGAAAATGGCGTTTTTGATGTCGTTGATCGCGGAGGCGGCGAAGCTGGGAATCGGCGTCACAGCCGAACGGCTGACAAAATCTTCCACATCCTCTCGTTGACTGAACTTCCGCAGGTATTTCTGAAGAAAATACTCATCAGCCGCATAGCACGCCCGCCAGAGTTCAAAATTCGGCCACACCTGACTGAACAGCGGGTGCCGACTGAGTGCAATGCTCATAGGAGTGCCACGATGTCTCTATTGGTCTGCCGTGCGACAGCCAAAGGCAGCGCGATTTCGGCATAATTGTCAGCATGAACGAAGTGATCCGGACCAGTGTTCACAAAATCCAGTCGAGGATTTCCGTCATCGCCACGGACATAGGTCGCCACCACGTTTTCCAAATGACTGCGATATTCTTCGCTCACGTCTCGGGGAAGACTGGTGGGCGAAGATCGAAAACGACCGGTTTCGCCGACAATTCCACAATGGGCAGAATCCCTGGAGAACGTGGAAGCCTTACGAGACCGAACGGAGCCGCGACCAAGCGATGGCATCACTCCAGACCAAAGAACAAAGATTCTTTGAATATCGGGCTATTGAAGCCGAAAACGGACGCGCATGATCATCCGACTCTCCGATTTCACTGATCCTCGCTCCGAGTCCCGACCATTTCTCATTCTATACCGGTGGAACGAAGTTCATCGGAAACTCCGAGATGGCCGTTGGGCGGTTTGGAAGCGATTTCCCAGTGCCGCTGATCGAGATGCCTTTCTTGCGACTCTGCTCAGGCATACTCAATACGAGTTCCGTGCTCAAGACGACTGAATCAGCGTTTTGTCTTTCTCTTCGCTGCTGGCTTTGGCTTCTCAGCTTTGGACTCCTGCTTCAACTCGAAACTGAGTTCCTTTGCCTCATCCAACAGGGCTCGTAGGGCATTCATCCAGATGGCGGCGTCTGAGGTCGTGATGAAGCCTCCCGCATCGACCGGCGTGCCGTCAAAACGGATTGAAATGCCAAAATTCTGATGCCGGAGAACGCGGGCCTCGATTCTCATGCCGTTGTTTAGCGGCTCGGAGATTAAGTCCACACTCCGATCGGTATCAATCCTTCGAGTCATCATGGGCTTTCATGATTCGATGAACAGCGGATGCGGTGAACGGCTTGCCCGCCGTGGTCAGGTAGCCATCCTCATTGAGCCACTTCGCCACGTCATTGAAGCTTGTGCCTTCCTGGGCCTTCCACCGCTTCATTAAGGGAATCAGCGGGCCGTAGGCGGCCCTGGCCCGGTCCTGTCTGGCCTTGACGGATGCCTTGGTTGCTTTCTTGATGGCCTTGTCGAAGAGGTCTTTGTTGTTCTTGTTGCGATGTCCGGGACGCGCTGCCCCGCAAACCACGCCTTTCATGCGTTCACGGACCTTGGCGGATTGTTCTGCGGCCCAAGTACGAGCAATGTCGATAATTACCGGTAGCGTTGGCGTGCTGATGCTCTCGTCATCAGCCACTACGAAGTTCACGTCGCGAAGCATCGACAGGAACTTCATGTTGACCTTCATCCGGTAGCTCGATGCCACCAGCAAGGTTGCCCCGATCTTGTTACACTGCTCAATGGCAGCTTTCAACTGCGGACGGTCGATCGCTTCGCCATCCTCGATCTCAGTGTATTCGGCCAAGCTGCGGCCATCATGCTCGGCCAAATACTGATCGACAGCCGCTCGCTGAGCGTCCAGGTCGAGGCCATAATTGCGCCGACCCCTCTTGCGTCTTCGGTAGTAGGTGATATGGTCCATGCAATCGTCACAACCAGAAGGTCTTCACACGAGGGATTGTACAAAATTTTCAGCGGCTAGATATTTTCCTGCACTTTCCCCATCTCCACTACTCCAATGGAGTCGTCATGAATACCTTGCCCTGGAAAGATACTACGGTGCGAACCGTTTCATTGCAACAACTTCGTAATCGAGTGGACCAAGAGCGCCCCGATCTGCAATTTCTCCACAGGGACGGAATCGTCTTCGCCTTTCCAAATGGCGATCACTGGCTTTGCACTGACTTCGGAATCGGTGATGGTGATCGGCACGCAACACGCCGATTCGCCAGATTTCTGGAGCAGATTCACGACTTTCCGAGCAACACGCTGGAACCCCATTTAAGCGGAATGGACCTGGAAATCGGGATGGAAATCATTCTTCCCGAGCGGGCTGCCGCTGGTCCTGGCATCGATCCGACGACCGACTTCTGCGAGCACGGTGAACTGCCCGGTTGCTGTGACCAGTGCCCGGACCACTAGCTCCACGTCGTTACGCCGCGTTTGACCCGCCCCTGTGGGCGGGTCGCTTTATTTTCGAGGTGGGAGTGGCGGATACTGAGGAGCCCAGTCAGCCCCGTTCAGCGGAGCCGGGTCCAGCAGGATCGGTGCGAGGGCCACGATCATCAAGACGGCTGCGGCCGGCACGAAATAGGCCAAAACCGAAGCGGCGATCAGCGGGAGGTATCGCATCACGAATATCCTTTGCGTTGACATGAATTCAATTCTGCCCGACACCTGGGGCATTGTCAAAGGGAACTCGTGTGATGTTCCCCATGAAGGCAGGCCAGGGCCAGGTCTACAGCGGACGCTGCTCACGCAGGCGGTCGCAGTGTCGTGAAACGGGGCTGCTCGCCTCTGGTCCCTGGAGTGTTCGCCGCGTCGGACCTTATTTTGCCGCCACGCGCAGCGAGAATACGGCTCTGCGGAAGCCTCAACCCCTCCGACCAGTACAACCCTCAAATTTGACCCCACCCGGACCACCCTCGTATTCGGAATAACCCGCACAATCGGTTCATTCCTCGCAATCGATCCAGGTCTAGGTCATCCGTTGCCGGTCGTTCCTCGCTGTCCAGGGCCGCCGATCCGGGCCGCCCGCCGTCCCCTCGCTGTCCAAGTGAACCGGAAGCGGCCGCCGGGCCGGGAATGGTGTCAATTCCGTGTCAATCCATGTCCGCCATCGTGTGCAATCCACTACACGGTATGCGGTTATGTCAATCCGTCAGCTAGCTTGACTAGCAAACGTAGGCCGTCCAGGATGCCGGAAGTATCGATTATGGTGAGAGTTATGGGCTTCTGGCTTGTTCGGACGATAGCGATTGTGCAGTTCTGAACGTCCGTATCGGTTCTGCGGATTCAACAGGCAATGCCGGTCGTGCGGACAACTGCCATTTTGGCAGTACGCGCACAGCAACCGCGCGAGCATCCGGCGCTGATTGCTATTCGTAAATCATTTGCATCAAATATGTTGCATTAAAATAGTGAACAACTGACAACATGATTGACCGTTTCCAGGTCAGCACCGATAGCACCGATGGGACAGGTTTTCACATATCTTTCCGTAGCGCGAGAGAATTCTTCGAGAGAAGAAACACACAATAATAGGAACGATATGGAAAAACCCGTCTGATCGGTGCTATCGGTGCTGTTGAACATGCCAATTTAACTGCAACGTCTATTAGTATAACACTTTACGTCAAAGAACCGATCAGAACCGATAAAATCGATCGGTGCTGCCCGCTGCGTCAGCCGTCCAGGTAAGCGGGCAAAAGCTTCCGCCGGTAAATACCCTCCCTGAACGCCATCGCCCTCCCGCCGTACAGAATCACAGAATCATCACGGACGTAGTGAATGATCCCTATTCGGTCGAATCCGTGTACTGTCCGCCGGAAAACGGTATTCCCCCGCTGGCAATCAGCCGCATGGGAAATCCGTGTCATTGTCAATTTGCGTTTCACAGTCCCGCCCGCTCCCGCTCCCTGATTTCCCGAACGTCCGCCCGGTATTCGCGGGCCGCCCGCTCCAAAGATTGTTTCGCGTCCCGCTCCCGGTCCATCCGCTCGAATTCTTCCCGCTGCTGTTCCGCCAGCCGCGCGGAATCCCGCTGCATTGTCTCGACAACGGCAGACCGGCGGACCGTGTCCCGTTGGAATTGCAGTTCGTGTTGCCGCAAGAATCCGACAATCCCCAGCGCGCCAATTGATGCCAGAATGAGATATCGCATACTCAAACCTACGCCATCGGAAAACGGTCGCAAACTCGCATTGCGGGCCGATAGGTGATAACACGGACGAATGGCAAATCATCAGTTGCAACGTGTCCGCCGATCAAAAGCAATTCGGCCGCCCGCTGCCGGATGCGTTCCCGGTCATCCCCTTGAACGGTCAATCGGACCGGCGGAAACGTGTCCCCGTTCCGTTCGTCGAATGTCCAGACCGTGAGCGGATGCGGGCCGCCCCGGAGATAGTCCAGGGCGAACGTGTAGAAACCCGTTTCCCCGTGTTCAGCCGCAAGGTAGGCCGCCCGATTGTCGCAATGCGCTTGCGACCAATGCGGGACCATCCCCGCCAGATTGCGAACGATTTCCCGCCGATGTTCTCGCATGATGTTCCCCTTACGTTACTGTGATATTCCCCTAGTTCAGAAATTGCCCGTGTCCCGCCGTCAGCAGAACAAACGCGCGGGATGCGTCCGTACAAATGAATGTTGCGTTCGCGTCCGTTTCAACGTATGACGTGAATCCGGCCCGCCGAAGCGCAATGCAAAGCCGATCGACCGTTGATACAAATTTCGGATTGACCGTGAATTTGTTCATCGTGTTCCCCTCGCTGAAGATGCGGACCGGGGACCATTCCCCGGCCCGCTGTCCAGGTCCGTTTACCGCATTCCCCGCCATGCCCGGACGGGCGAGCCGCGCCGGATCATTTCGCTATCGAATGCGTCCGCCAGTTCGGCCCGCCGGACATTCCGGGATTCGTTCCGCTTGCCGGGGAGCGGGGACAGCGTAGGCGAGTAGCTTGACCGTTCCGCCGTATCGCAGAATTCCGCGAACGAATAAAATGCCGTATAGTTCCGGGTGAGAGTGTCCATTGCGTTTCCCTTGCTGTTGAACGGTTGAAGCTGCTCCACTATGCCTTGCGTTCGTGGCACGCGCAGGGATAATCCGCCCGATTTCCGAAAATAGTTGGAATCACGCCAGACGCTACAGGATGCCCGCTAACGCATCGGCCCGCCGGGACGTGTCTGAACACTCCCAAACGGGCCGGACGGCGGGAGCGGGCGTCAGAGAATCCCTAGGAACGCATCCGCCAGTTTCACAGCATCCGCGCCATCATCGCAATCCGGGTAGTATTTTGCTGCCTTGCGGAAGCGGTCCGCCGCTGCCAGTAAATCCCCGTCCAGGTCAATTGCGTTCGCGCGGCCGATTCGGACTCCCGCCGGACCGCCGATCCCCGCTCCGTTGATTGCGTCCACAATTTCAGCATCGGACAACGGGCATCCCGCCGGAACATCAGCACGGAACACGAACGGGATGGACCGCGCGGGCGCTCCCGGTCCGCCGGGGACGTTTGCCAGTTCCCCGGACCGGTTGCAATCATCGTCCGTCAACGTGTAGGCCGGTTGCATTTCGTTCCCGAATTCATCGAAAACGAATAGGCGAACGCCATTTTCCGGCCAGTAATCCAGGACGATCGATTCCCGTTTCCCGGCAACATCAATCGTCAATCCGTGCGCGTCCCGCCGGACGGTCATTGCCGGTATCGTGTCCAGCGCCGCCCGTGTCTCGTCTGCCATGTTCATCGTGTTCCCCTCGCTGTTGCTGTCTAGGTGAGCGGGGACGGTCCCCGCCGTGTCTCAAATCTCCCCGTCAATCCACAAATTCCAGATTTCCCGGGGAGAGTATTCCGTTCCGAATTCCGCATTGATGCGGGCCGCCGTTTCCGTAGGTCCGATGCCGTCCGCAATCAGTTCCCCGACACGGGCGACTATGTCCCCGGCCCGTTCCGTGTCGTGTTCCGTATCCCGTTCGATTGTTTGCCAGTTCATGGTATGCCTTGCGTCGTTAGAATCCCTCGCTGCCATCTTCGATTTCCAGAGCGGTTGCGAGCGCCAGCGCGGACCGCAGCATGAATGCGCCGTAGCGTTCCGCCAACATGCACAGCGCGGCCGCCCCGTCCGCTGTCCATTCACAATCGGATTCCAGTTCGCGGGCGATTGCTTCCCAGTTCGGTTCTCCGGACTCCCGCCCATCGTGGACGGACACCAGATTTTCGTATTCGTCTACCATCGCACCGATTTTCAAATTCGGATCTTTTCTGTAATCCATTTCGTTCCCCTTACAGGTCCGCAAAAGCTTCCCTCATCGTGGCCAGGTCCGCCCCGAACATTGCCCGCAATTTCAATCCGATCCGAACGCATTCCCGGTAGGTCCGTTCCGCCGATCGGCTATCCACGCTGTAGCCGAATTCCCGGGCGAATTCTTCAAAATCCGCAACGTCCAGAACCGCGAACGCATCCGAAACAAGAGAAGCGAGAACATCCAGGACCGTAGGAATCCTCGCGCCTCGCCCGCTTTCCAACATTTGCCGCAAACGATTCCCGGACTCCCATTTGTCAATCTTGCCGCTAGGGAATCGGACTGTTGGGAATTTCGTAACGTGGGCGGTTCCCGTCCGGTAGTTCGTTGCAATCGCCCGCCCGTTGAACGTGATGCGGGCGCGCCAGTTGAAACATTCCCAGCGCTTCCCGTCCGCTCCCGGTTGCGGTTCCGCTTGCGAGTAGGGGACAAAACGGATTGCGAATTCCATCCCCCGTTTCGTCAAATCGTCGATGATGGTTTGTGGTTCCATGATGCTCCCTTCCCCCATTTCGCCCGCTCCCGCCGGAAGATGCCGGGCCGGGAGTTATTCGCCAAAGAATCGTTTCGCGAAGCGGGCCGCCCGATGCCGGGCATAGTATTCCCGCTTCGCTGAATTGTCTGAAAACCGTCTTTTCCGTTTCCCGTCCGGCATCGTGTTCCCCTCGCTGTTGAAGATGTTTAAATATGCCTTGCGTTCGTCAGACGGTCAAATGAAATTGTCAGATATCCGCAAACTCGCATTCAATCCCGTCCAGGTCCGCCCGCTCCAATTCGCGGACGGTCCGCCGTTCGATGCGGAATGAATAGTCCGCAAGGTAGAGCGTCAATCGGCCCGCTTCCCACGAAGCCCGCTGCCGGTCCGTAGGTGCTTCCCCGTCTGCCGTTTCCAGACGGTTGTATTCGATGCGTCCAGGTCCGGCGGAAACGTAATCGATGGACAATCCGAAATAATCCCCGATCCGTTGAATCAATGCGGGGAGCGTACCCGCCGTGATGTTCTCCCGCTGGGAGAGGACGTATCGCCCGCTCTCCGGGTCGCATCCCGTTTCGTAATGGTCAATCTCCGCTCGCTTCTCAGCATGGACGCAAGCGAATTCATTCCGCATCGTGTTCATCGTGTTTCCCCTCGCTGTGAACGCATCCGCAACAGTGGCGCGGCCACCAGCGGAAAATCCCCGCTGCGATGATGCCCGCCAGTCCATAAACGGCAAGAGCGCTCAATTCCAGGATTCCCCCGCAGATACAAGCAATCATCGTTTCCCCTTATCGATTGATTTCCGGATTCCCCGCATAGTCCAGACGGATCGGCCGCGCGGCCGGTCCGTATGCCCGTTTCGCTACCGCCGTCCAGAATTCCCGGCCCGCCGGATCATCCCCCGCCAATTCCGCACAACGGGCCGGAGACGGTATCGGAAATTCCGCAATGGTCCGCATTACGGAAATACGGATGCGGTTCCCGTCCAGTTGAAAGAATCCCCCGTTGATGGTTGCAGCAACCATTTTCATATCCCTTACGTTGTCAGCCGGGAATGAGAAATGAACATCAGGAACAATGCCAGCGGGAGCGTTAGCGGATGCAAGCCGGGGACGATGATTCCCGTTGCCAGCAATCCCGCACCAATGATTTCCGCTCGCAACAAACCAGCAATTGTTCGGATGATGTCCATGCTCTGAATATGCCTTGCGTCCGCGACATGGTCAACCATTATTTCCCGTTTTTGTTCCCATTATCACGAACAACGGCGGGAGCGCGAGCCATCCCGCAAGGTAGGCGAGCGGGCCGGTTCCGCAAGCCGCAAACACAATCAATCCGGCGGAGATGAGATAGGCCAGCCGGGCGAACGTGTCCCGTCTGATGAATAGAAGCGCGGCAATCAGGGCCGCCAGCATCGGGAATCCTGTCAATAATCCTCGCTTTCCAGAATTTCGTAGAACGTCCGATCATCGTAGGCGGACCATCCGCCAAGCTTTTCCAGGTCATCGTAGGACCGTCCGCAATCCTCGCAATACGGGTCCATCAGCCACATAACCTGCCCGCAGACGCATTCCCATGTTTCCAGGGAGAATTCTGATTCCGTGCGGGCCGGGCCGCCCCAGTCCAGGTATCCCCGGACCGTTTCGACCGGCGGGGGAATATGTTCCCCGTGATGCTCCCGCCAGAATTCCGCAAGCTTGACCGCATTCCCGAACGTGTCGGAAAGCCGGGCATAACATCGGCGGGAATGTTCGTGATGGTATCCCGTCCCGATGTTCCATCCGCTGCAATCCAGGTCCAGGTAGCAAATATCGGAGAAGCTTCCCCGCCCGATTGTGAAGCCGTGATGTTCCAATCGATTGCGGTTTTCATCGGAATCGTAATGGTAGAGAACGGCATCCGTCCCCCGCCGGTCAAACTGGAATATCCAGTTGTATTGCTTCCCGGCCCGGAAATGCTGCGCCGTGCTGCGCCCGATTTCCTCGCTGTCCGTCAGCAAGATATCGGAATGGATTCCCAGTGTGGGCAACAGGTCCAGAATGGTCCATGCGCCTAGCCGGTCGTCCAATTGCGGGCAACGGATGGTTTCTCCGCTCCGCGAAATGCGCGGCCGGGTCCAATCGACAAAATCCAGGTGAGCAACAGCGAGCGTATCCCCGCCCCGGTCGATGAACGTCAATTGTCCATCTTCCGTATCAATCGTGTCCCCCATTGTACGGAATGCGTCAATCGGCATTCGGCAGCGCAGTTCAATCGCGGTCAAAAGTTTTCGGTTCAACATGGGATTTCCCCCTTCAAAATGTTTAGATGAGCGGTCCGTTTTATATCCCTTACGTTGCCAGAACGCTATCCCCGCAACAAAGCCGGAACAAAGCGGGTTCCGCCGGGAGCAATTCCCCGCAATCCTCGCATTCCCGGTAGTTCTCTTGGCAATGTTCGCAGACGGAATGCCCGTTCGCGGTCTCATCAACGGATGCGGCAAGCTTCCCGCAATCCGTGCAATGGTCCATTGAGCGGGCGCAGCGCTCGCATACCGCCCGATTGTTGATATCGTCCGCTGTTTCGCTGGCGAGTAGGCTGCATTCCTCGCATTCCGTGTACTCGCTGGCACAGTCCCGGCAGACGTGTTCCCCGTCCGTCCGCTGGCATGTTTCGCCCGCCAGCGTATCGCAATCACAGCACAAGGAATAATCGTCCGCACACGATTCACAGATCGAATGCCCGCCGTCCGTTTCGGTCAAGCCGGTCCGCCATTCATCGCAATCGTGGCATTGCCCGAATCCGGCCCGGTCGGCGCAATGCTCGCAATAATAGTCCCCGTCGCAATCGTAGACGTCTTCATGCTGGAACGTATCCCCACATCGGGAACACGATGAATAGTTGTCCGAATAACACGATTCGCAGACCGTGTTTCCGTTCGGGTCCGAATAGGAATAGTCCGGGTCCGTGTTGCATCCGCAGTCCGCGCACGGCGTCCCATCGTCGATATCTTCCCATTGGAAATCGACGGACGGCTTTTCGTCCAGGTCCGCGATAACGTCCGCCGGACCGATGCAAATTCCCTTCCCATTGTTGATATACAATAGGCCGCCGGACTCCCCGTGATTGTCCAGGTCACAAGAGTGGTAGGACCATCCCCATTGATGGGAGAGAATCCGGGCAAACTGGAACAGGTCAAGTTTGCCGTAGGCGTTGAACAGCACGAAATAGCCGTTATGGGGAGCAATCCAGCAACGGGCGCGCGGTCGCCCGTCTTCCCACATGCGGATGGCATACCCGCCGTGTTCTTCCAGCATATACCGTGCGCCCGAATTGCTCCCCCACCAGCACGAACCACCATTGCAGTAGGCGGAATCCGTCCCGTCCAGGTAGTCCCGGTCAAATGTCAAAACGTATTCGGACGAACGGGCAACAGCCGCCCCGCCGATGTTTCCGATGGTTTCAATCTGCCCGGCCCGCAATCGCAATCCGTGTTCCCTCGCAAGGTATTTCGCCAGCCGTTTCGGATAGGTTCCGACATACGTTGCATTCCCGGTAACGGTCCATTCATGCCCCAGCGATTCCAGATTGTGGAGATAGACGGACATTCCCGCTGTCACGCGCGGGCATCGGTCTGTGAACCATCGCAGACACTGTTTCAGCGCGGCCGTTGCATTCTTTTCCCTCGCTTCCCGATGCGGTCCGGACGTGTAGGCGTCCGGTTGCAAGCGGAATGCAAGACACGACGATTCCGAAATGTCCAGGTGAGCGGACAGATAGCGGTAGAATTCATCCCGAATCGGGAAGATTCCCCCATTGTCCAGGAAATCAGCGTATTCCGGCCCGTCCAGGACAACGGCGGAAACGTCCGCCAGTGTAGGCGGTTCGATTCCATCCCAGCCGTTTTGAATATCGGCCAGATATCCGAAGATTCCTTCGATGGTTTGTTTCGGCATGGTTCCCGCCGGTAACGTGTATTCCCGTTCTTCCCGATGAAACCGTTCGCTCATTTTATGACCCCTTACGTTGACGACACGTTAGCGGCGGGATGCTGTTGACAATCGTTTCCGCCGTCCCGTATAACTATGCCTTGCGTCCCCAACATGGTCAATCGGAAATCGGCAAGATTCTGGATTTCCATTCGGGCCGCCGGTCCTGTCCAGGTGAGCGGCCCGTAGGTCAGATTGTGCCGATTCTGACGATTGCAACGGTCATAGGGGTTGTGGGCCGGCCGGAGAAACCGCCAGCGCCCGGCACTCAACCGCGAGGCGCGCCCTCAACCGTGATGAAAACCGTGGGTGAAAATCTCAACCGAGGACAACCGGTTGGGAAAATCAGTCGATCGATGCGTCTCACCGGCGGGTCCATGAAATCGCTTCCGAGCCCCACACGAATGACCGAGGGCTCGAAGTGCCTCGCAAGGTGGAGGATTCATCCCGGGGCATGAGCACGCGAATGGAGGATTGAGTATGGTCGTGAGCAGCGGAACTCACGCCGCCCGTCCATGCCTGGCTACGCCAAAAGCCGACTCGGCGGACTCAGGGGACTCGCCAAAGCTCGCATTAGGCCAATCGCATGTCGCCTCCTGTACAAGGCACGCCGCAAGTGCCCATTTCGGGGTGTGGGCATCATCAGGACTCCGGGAAGAGGCGATTGCACGCTCGGTACGGCGTATCAATTCCCCGAGTGATTCCTGGCGCACTAGGCGACTTTCTGCATTCGCGTGCAACGTGGGACGGCGCTCCCCGGTTCGAGCGGACTCAAACTCCGGCCGAGGCTCTGTCTATATCTGCATTACCGTTGCTCAGGCAAGAAGCTCGCCGGAAAGTCGCAAGCGCGCTCTGCCGGCACCTCAAGCGCAAAGCGCCGGCACCCGGCAGGTCTTATCTTAAGCGCCAACTGTCGGCATCTTGAGTCGTCGCAAGCGCGAAGGACAGGTGTTTTGAAAATAACCGTCGCCTCGGGGAACGATTTCCTGATCACGCCAGATTTGACTTTCGGAATTGTAGTGGAGTCTACTTTTCCATAGAACTCTATGGATTCAACGTCTCTCGCCGCCACAATCCCGACGAAGCACCTCTAGCCAAGCGCTGGTCAAATTCCGTTGGAGTCAGAAATGGTAGTTGCTGCGATTGCCTTCGCATGATTTGAGCCAGTCGAGTGACTGCGATCGCGTGACCGAACTGGCGGACGGGCTTCGACACTGGTTGTCACAGGGCGGCTATCCGCCCAAGACGATCGGCCCGTGGAAACTCGGTCAAATCTGGCACGTCGCGATGACGCATGCGATCGTCAAACACGCCCGAGCGCACGTCAAAGTGATCGCGAAGCAGAAGGAGGAGGCCGATGCTGCACCATAATCGAAGCTGGTGCGTCAGCCCGGCGGAATCGGCCGAGGACTTGGCCAGGCAGCTTACCGAAACGACATGGTGTTGCTGCACCGGCTTCGAAATCGGCGGTTACTGGTTCCTCAACGATTCGACTGGTCCGGACGGTGCCCAGGAATTCGCCGTCATCAAGAAAGACGGCGGTAAGGGCAAACCCGCCCAGATCGAGTCGATCACGTTCGGCTGGTGTGACCAAGCGAAGGCTCTCGATCACATCCGGGCTACGCTCGCCGGACAGTATGACCGTAGCGACTTCGCCCATGAGGTCGCCGCGACCATCGAGACTCCCGAGCAGCACGGACGCTGCCACCACTGTGCCTGATCCGCTCAGGCTTCCCCACATTCGCGAGAATGCGGGGTTTTCTTGGCTATGGTGCAGTCCAGCCCAAATCTGCTGCCATCGTGCCCAAGAACCAAGCCGAATGGTTCCCCTGACAAACAATTGCGATCAACGCGGGATAGCCCGCCGCCGTCATTCGATCCGTTATGCTGGCGAACAGATTCAAATCATCGTTACTTGGGGCGCAACTGCATCCGTCAGGATGCGAATGCCACTCACCGATGTACTCCAATTCTCCCGCCGTCTCAGCGCTGATGGCGGCAACCCGTTCTTCGAGTCCCTCGCAGCCGCGAATGTACAACGTAGGCTTCTCTTTGCTGTCAGCAGGTGAATGGATCGTGTCGACGACATACACGGTCTTTCGCGGTAGGTCGTACATGCCGATGAGAACGCCACCAGTTTCGTTCGGTAGCCGTTCGGAGCGAAGTTGCTGCAAATGATCGATGAGCCATTGATCAATGACGACTGTCCATCCGCCGAGCTGCGCCCGGTGTGATGTGAAGAGTGGCACATCTATTATTGCGACCGCGCATGTCGCAGGATCGGCTTGCCAAATGCGGACAGAGGCACCATCCGAAGAAATGCTCGTGCGAATGGCCTGCACTGCAATCGCACTGTGCATGCTCACCAAGTGAGTCGGAATCGAAAAACTCACGTCCCTGCATGAACGGGCGTATCGAGTGCGGGCTTCATTCATGGCCAAGTGACCGCTGAGTGCCGGATCGCGAATCACTGCCCGATAATACTGGGCTTCCAGTCCATCGAGGGGCATCGCTCGCTTCGCGTCTTCGCGAATGCAGACGAGATCCGAACCGCGAGGATTCAAGAACAACGATTCACGACGTGCGTCACTTCGCACGTCTCTCGCAAGATGCCGCGACACGGGAACTGACGCCGAGAAATCCAGAATCAATTCTGATTCTGCAAACGCCGCGTCCATCTTTTCTTTCGCTTCGCCCGGTCGCAAGACATTTGCGGAAATCGCATTGGCCGGCGGTTCGTCCTCAAAAAGCGAACTGATCGTTGCGGCGAGGACGATGGCCTTCGGCCAGCCGATTCCGTCAGAGAGCAGAGCGTGTCGGGCCAAGTTGTGCGGTAGCAGTTCATCATTGTCGATGACCGTCCAGTGACCGAACCCTCCCCGGACGAGATTGAGCACGATCTGTGAACCGATCGCACCGACTCCCACGGCGACCGTCTTTGCGTCTACCGCATCGACACCGTTTGCTCGTGCGGCAGCCGACCGGGAGAAGCTGAAATGCGGGCGGAGAACTTCGAGAGTGACGTCCGCTCCCTTTAAAGCTTCAATGGGCGCGATAAACGCACCTACTTTTCCATCGCTCTTGTCCCATACGCCGATTCGCTTCCCGACTTCAAATACGGTCTCCGTTGTTAGGAACGACCAAATATCGGTCACTTCGATCGTAGAAACGTCGCCCCTTTTCAGCGGAAATGCGATGACGATGATGAGTGATACTTCGAGGCACCCGTCATCTTTCCATCCCATGACCCGCTTGCGAAGTTCGGTGAGGAGATCGAATTCATCCGTGCGAACAAAATCGCATAGTTCTTCGAGTGTCCGTGGGGCACGGCGGATCACACCATGCTGGCGTGACCCAGCGAAGAACAAGGACGCTGTGAATTGCAGTTTCTTCGCTCGCACTTTCGCACTTAGCGGAATTGCGATCAACGTCCCCCGGTGTTCGTCCGAAGGGATGAGCACAACGTCCAGTCGTGTAGCCGCTTCGTCGGTGGATTTGATTGCCGACCACGGGATTACGAGGCTGTATCCCGACCCCATAAGTACCTGCTCCAGCGGCTGATCTTCACGGTGGAGCGAGCCGACTGCCGTATCGGCGAGCCAGCCGCGAATGCGCTCAACAAAGGCCGGAGCCGTCCACCTCGCCTTTACTTCGTCCCAACTCTGGTCGTAAAGACAAAGGCTTCGAGTGTTTTCGTCCCTGGTGATGTTGAGGTGCGGAACAACCGGGAAGCCTTTTCGGATCGCAAGCACTTCCGGGTACGTTTCGTCGTTCGCCGTGAGCACCACTGCCAGTCGCTCAACACGTCGAATGGGATTCACCACCACCTGCGGACGCTCGACATCGACCTCGATTATCAGAATCTCTATGGTTCCATCGGCGAACTTGCAGCACTCCACGAGCCGCACGAAATCGAGTCGCCCGCCCGCAATAGCCGAGGCGATGTTGATTGCGCGTGGGATCACGAGAGCGTCGGCATCCACTGAGTCGCCCGGCAAATCGACGTATTCGACAGTCATTGCATCAGCCTGCGCGTGGTGCGGAAACGGGAGTGAGTGCTGCCGCACCGATCGATTGCGATCGCTTGACTTTGGCTTTGCGCCAGTCGACTTCGATAACCAGAGGACGAGGGGCATTCTCGCGAGGATGTTCCATCGTCACGATGTACTCGCCGTCCCTTTCCCGGACAATTCGCTTGTAGTATGCGGCGGCTTGCCGGTGCGGCGGTTGCGGGCTCTTGTCGTCTTCACTGCCTTTGATCGGAATAGGCTTGCTCGATGAGATGATGATCCCACCCCGCTGCAATTGGTCCTCGAAAAGCCAAGCGACGTCTTCAACCGGTTCAGTTTCGTCGTCGCCACGATCCGGTCCCAGGGAGAGGTAACTCGAATGGTGCGGGAGCTTCCACATGTCCGCTTCCAAACGGTCCTCATTGTTGTGTGACTTTGAGATCTGCACGATGGCCGACAACGCCTCATGATCGACGTCTGATCCGAGAATCGCCTTGGTCTTCACTCCATCAACTTGCAGCGTCAGTTGCATCACAAGTGAATCGCCATTGCGGTCGATTACCGTGTTCTCATCCTGACGCCAAGCAAAGGGAGAGTGTGCGAAAAACTCCGCGCCGTCGACCGCGAGCGTGAAGTCCGGAGCAACCTGTCCTGCATCAGTGATGAATTGCGATCGTGACTCGATTGTCAGCCCACGATCTTCCAACCACTTCTTCAGTTTTTGCGGCCGCGAAAAGACCTGGATGCCATAGCCCTTCTCCAATCGGTGTCTCGCTTCGGCTTGAATGGCCTGAGCACCAGCCTCCAGGTTATTTCGTCTTTCGGTGATGACGTTCGCCGGAACCCACAATTCCCGGATCTTGATCCGACCTTCCCCTTGGTATTTCTTTGCGTTGTCGAGGTAGAAGAATTCGTCAGCCTTGCACGTGTGATCGTCATCAAGATGGGTAATGGCGAGAAGATCATAGTAATCACGCTTGACGGCGTTCAGATCGTCCCGAAGGGCCTTCGGGAGGTCGATCCGCTTGTCGTCCGAATTGTTCGGATCGCGCTCGTCAGAATAGTCGAACAGCAGTTTCTTGCCGTTCGCAAGATCGATCAGGCAGGTATCGGCGTTACCGAGAGGGTAGAAAGTCAGCTTTGGCATCATGGGTCTCCGAAGGGAAACGGGTAAAGGTTATTGGCGGTCGGTGGACTCTGATTTCGGCTTTCCACCGTCAGTCACCGCCGGTGGATCGGGCAGCATGGCAGCAGCAAAAAGCGATTCGGCATAGCGATCCGCACAACGGCGGACGTAGTTTGGAAGTTCAAAGGCGATCAATAAGGAGGCGGTGAGGACCGTGAGGGATATGGCGAATGCCGCGTGCGGCTTCATTCCGTACAACATGGCAACTCCGCTTGCGGCAACGCAGAGAACCGAGAGCATTACCCACAGCCACCGAACCCCTAAAAGATTTCGTGCGAAGCCGTAATCCTCGTTATGGGACTGCACGATGGCCGCGTGCGGTTTTCCTCGAACCGCGTAGCGCAGTTGGCGCGTCGCCTCCTGGATCGATTGGTCGATGCTCGTCGCATCTGCACCTTCCGGGATGGAAGCCGGGATCGTCATGCCCGTGAGTCGTCTAATCGCGCCTCGCCACTTCGATTTTTGTTGATCGGAGCAGGTCGAATCGGTTGGCCTGAGCCAACGAGTTGTCGGCGGCCCACCCCAAGTGGCCCAAAGTGGCTCTTCGATTGCCCTCCCCCTCGCTCGGGCATAGTGCCCAAACACGATGGCGGCAAGAAACTCCAAGCCGACCGCAGCGCCGGCTGCGGTATACCACTGAGCAACCTCTTGCAAAATTGCTCCCGCCGTCAACGCCGGACCAACAGCAAGAAGAAGTCCAGGCAGCAGCCGGGCCTTCCGCTCGTAGCGGTCGCTGAGGGCGAAAAACTGAAGAAACAATCGCATTAGGTGTACCGATCGTGACGAATGTGCCGTATGGCTATAATGAACATACCCGTTCGCTGATGGGTCGTCAACTATAACGAACGAGGAATCTTGCTGCGGCTGACATTTTTGGTAGAATGGGTCGCATGCAAGGTTCATCGCAACAACCCGAGCTACGTCCCATGTCACTGGCTGAGAATCTGCGTAAGTTCAGAGAAGAAAAGAAGTTATCGCTTGATGATGTTGCATCGAGGGCGGGAATTTCTAAGGCGTATCTGTGGGAATTGGAACGTGACACGGAAGGGACAAAGAAGCCATCCGCCGCCGTTCTGATGCGGATTGCCAGCGCATTGTCTCGGACGCTTGCAGAGCTTCTCGACCTGCCGAGAGTGCAAGCCCCCGATGGGCCAATCGAGCTACCGCAATCCCTTCAGGCATTCCGTGATCGCTTGCAAAAGGATGGTCAGGCTCTTTCTGAGCAGGATTTGCATGAGCTGGCATCCATGCGTTTTCGAGGTGCTCAGCCGCAATCCCCGGATGAATGGCATCAGCTTTACTTGTTGATGATGAATACCGTTCGGAGGAAATCGGAATGACTCCTCCACCCCGAACGACGCAGGCACTCATCGACGAACTTGTACGCTCCAGCGGCGAAGCCGACGCACCATCTGCGATTCGCGCGAAAGCCCGTGCGGTGTTTGCGCTATATGAGTCGCAATTCGGACCGCCTGACATACCGATCGACGTCGATATGCTCGCGAGCCTTTTGGGTATCGAGAAAAGTGATGAAGCCCCGGTTCTCAGCCCCGACGCGGAATTGGTCCCAGATGGTCAAGGTCGAATGACGATGCGCGTCAATCCCGATCGTCCGGAAACACGCAAGAGATTCAGCATCGCCCACGAAATCAGTCACACGTTCTTTCCGGAGTACGCCGGCAAGGAATGGTGCCGCACCGATGCCCGTTATCGCAATCGCGATAATCCGGACGACTTTCTGGAAATGCTTTGTGACATTGGAGCGGCGGAACTTCTGCTGCCGGAACCGTGGTTCTCCAAAGACGCGGCGGAAGTCGATGACGCTGCCGGTCTACTGCGTCTGGCGAACACATACCACGCGTCACGCGAAGCGGTGCTGCGCAGGTTTGCAGAGACATCTTCGAAAACAATTGCAGCCGTTTTTTTTCAGTGGAAACTCAAGCCCACTCAAAAGGGACGTATCGGTAACAAAGACCAAGGCAACTTGTTCGGCTTCAGTCCCGAAGAAGAGGTGAGAGATTCAATTCGATTGCGAATCGACTACACCATTCCAAGCACGAGCTTCCGCGCTGAAGGGCACTTTCTTCCTGGAGACAAATCAGTCGAAAGCGAAGGCCCACTTTACGAAGCAGCATCCACAGGAAAGCCGGTCGAAGGTGAGTTCGACCTCGACTTAGGTCAGGCAACCGGTCGTTATCGTATTCTTGCGATTCCGCTCTGGACGCCGAACGAACAGCTTGGAGCACAAGGCGAGAACGCCGTCGCGGCGTTACTGACCCCGCTGAGTGTCCGACGCCCGTCGAGTAAACGACGAGATCCTCACCAAGGACCAACATTGTTTTCGGACACCTGACGACAATGTATATAACTCGCCAAAACGCTTACACTTAGGCACAATCAAGTCGCATGAACAATTCGCAGCACAACAGCATCGTCAACTTCATCTGGGGCATCGCCGACGATGTTCTGCGGGACGTGTACGTCCGTGGAAAGTACCGTGACGTCATCCTGCCGATGACCGTCATTAGGCGGCTCGACTGCCTCCTGGAGCCGACGCATGATGCAGTTCTCGCGATGAAGGAAAAACTCGACAAGGCCAAGATTGCCAATCAAGGACCGGCACTCGCCCAAGCAGCGAAACAGCCGTTTTTCAATACGTCGCAATTCACGCTGCGACGGTTGCTCGATCAACCGAAACAGCTCAAGGCCAATTTTGCCGACTATTTGAACGGCTTCTCGCCGAACGTCTTGGAGATTCTCTCCAAGTTCAAGTTCCATCAGCAGCTTGATACGCTCGACGATGCCGATGCCCTTGGGCACCTGATCGAGAAGTTCATCTCACCGACGATCAATCTCAGCCCGAACCCGGTCCTCGACGGCCAGGGCGACGAGAAGCTACCGGGCCTCACGAACCACAACATGGGCTATGTGTTCGAAGAACTGATCCGCCGGTTTAACGAAGAAAACAACGAGGAAGCGGGAGAGCACTTTACGCCTCGTGAAGTCGTTGAATTAATGGCCTTGCTGCTGTTTCTTCCTATCGCTGACAAACTCGTGTCAGGAACGTATCTACTGTACGACGGAGCATGCGGAACAGGGGGTATGTTGACCGTCGGTGAAGAAACATTGCGAAAAATTGCCAAACAGCATGGCAAGAAAGTCTCCATTCATCTTCATGGGCAGGAGATTAATGCAGAAACGTATGCCATCTGCAAAGCTGACTTGCTGTTAAAGGGAGAGGGCGATGAGGCCGAAAACATCAAGTTCGGATCAACGTTGTCATCCGACGCGTTTCCGTCGCTCGAATTTGACTTTTCGATGAGCAATCCCCCGTATGGAAAAAGCTGGAAAACAGACCTCGACCGCATTTGTGGCGGCAACAAGAAGGATATGTCTGATCCTCGATTCGTGGTCGATCACAAGAGCCAGTACGGTGACGAGCCGGAACTGAACCTTGTTACCCGGACCAGTGACGGCCAGTTGATGTTTTTGATCAACAAGCTCGCCAAGATGAAGCAGAAGTCCAAGCTGGGAAGCCGCATCGCCGAGGTACACAACGGCAGCAGCCTCTTCACCGGTGACGCCGGTCAGGGCGAGAGCAATATCCGTCGTTGGATCATCGAGAATGACTGGCTCGAAGCGATCGTCGCGCTTCCTATGAACCTGTTCTACAACACGGGTATCGCGACCTACATCTGGATACTAACAAACCAGAAACCCGCGCATCGTAAAGGCAAAGTACAACTAATCGACGCGACCCAGTGGTTTCGACCTTTGCGGAAAAACTTAGGAAAGAAAAACTGCGAACTTGCCCCGGACGACATTCATCGGCTTTGTGATGCTTACGTTGAGTTCAAGGAAACTCCGCAGTCCAAAATCTTCCCCAACGCCGCCTTTGGTTATTGGAAGGTCATTGTCGAGCGACCGTTGCGGTTGCATAGCCAGCTTTCGCCGAAGGCCATCGCATCGCTCCGTTGCGCGTCGGGCGATGAGGATTTGCGAACCGTGCTCTTCGACGAGTTTGGCGAGCGACTCGCAGGTGACTTCTCTGGCATCGTCAAAGCCTTGGAGAAACGGCTCGACGAATGGGGCAGCGACGAGGACGAGGACGAATCGGAAGAAGGCGGAACGACCAAGAAGGGTCTGCCGGAAAAGAAGAAGAAAAAACTGCTCGATGCGAAAACATGGCAGCGTGATGCGTCATTGGTGAAGACCGCTCATGCGTTGCGTGAGGCGCTTGGTGGGGAACTGTTTGAGGACCACAACGTCTTCCGTGACCGAGTGGACGACACCCTGAAAGCGCGGAATATCAAACTCTCCGCCGCAGATCTCAAAGTCATCCTGCGAGCGGTAAGTTGGCGCGTCGAGACCGCTCCGCCGGTCATCGCGAAAGTCCACAAACCGAACAAGACGGCGGCTGATCCGTTACATGGCTTGTATGAAGCGACGGTCAACGGCAAGCCTGCCATCGTCGAATATGAACCGGATGCTGATCTGCGCGATACCGAGCAAGTGCCGTTGATTGAAGATGGAGGCATCGAAGCGTTTATCCGTCGCGAAGTGTTGCCTTACACACCTGATGCATGGATCAAGGAGGATGCGACGAAGGTGGGCTATGAGATCAGCTTCACCCGCCACTTCTACAAACCGCAGCCCTTGCGCACGCTGGCCGAGATTCGAGCTGACATTCTCGCCGCCGAGCAAGAAGCCGAGGGACTGCTGGATGATCTTCTCAAAGGTGACCCATCATGATCGCCAACTTGCAGCCGTATCGGCAATACAAGGATTCGGGACTACCGTGGCTTCCGCAGGTGCCGAGTCATTGGAAAGTCGTTCGCAACGGAAGTCTGTTCGGACAGCGAAAGGATGCAGCGGACACAACATTGCCGATCTTAGAAGTTTCCTTGAAGACCGGCGTTCGTGTGCGTGAGTTTGGTGGCTCGAACCGCAAGCAGGTCATGTCGGATATTCGCAAGTACAAGCGTGCGGAGAAGTCCGACGTTGCCTATAACATGATGCGTATGTGGCAAGGGGCGGTCGGCGTCGTGCCGGTTGATGGACTGGTAAGTCCCGCCTACGTCGTTGCACGGCCATTCCGGGATGTTGAGTCACCGTATTATGTGACACTATTTCGAACCGGCGACTACATGTCGGAAATCGATAATTACTCGCGTGGTATCGTTAAAGACCGCAACCGCCTGTACTGGGATCAATTCAAGCAGATGCCTTCTCCTTTTCCGCCGCTGGAGGAGCAGGTGGGGATTATGCGGTTCTTGGACTACGCGAATGGCCGGTTGGAGCGGGCAATTCGAGCGAAGCGGAAGGTAATCTCGCTGCTCCAGGAGCAAAAGCAGGCCATTATCCATCGCGCCGTTACACGCGGCCTTGACGGCAGCGTCCCCTTCAAGCCATCCGGCATCCCGTGGCTCGGTGATATTCCACAGCATTGGGATGCTCGCCGACTACGTTTTTGCATTAACGGCAAACTTTCTTACGGTGCAAACGAAGCTGCTTCATTCGACAATCGTGACTGGCCCCGATATCTCAGAATCACCGACTTTCGCAGCGATGGCACATTGAAGGCCGACACGTTTCGGTCGTTACCTCCTCATATCGCCAAGGATTATCCGGTTCAGAACGGAGATATTCTATTTGCAAGAAGTGGGGCAACAGTCGGGAAGGCTTTTCTGGTTCGTACCGAAACAGAACACGCTTGCTACGCCGGGTATCTGATTCGTGCTCGACCAAGAAAGGAAGTTCTCGACTCAGAGTTTCTCTTCGCTTACACGCAGTCTTTCGCATTCGCACGATGGAAGGATGAGATTTTTAGCAAGGCGACGATTCAAAACATTGGCGCAGACAAATATGCCAATTTGGTCATTCCACTTCCTGGCATTGACGAGCAAAAGGCCATTCTTGCAAGCATCGGAATTGAAAGCCAGCCGCTCAATAATGTTATTGCCCAGACGTTGCGAGAAATATCGCTGCTTCGGGAATTTCAGACGCGATTGGTGACGGATGTGGTAACTGGCAGGTTCGATATTAGAGACGTGGCTCGGAGTCTGCCCGTTGAGTCCATCGACGTCGAGATGGAACTAGAGCTGGATGACTCTACTGACTCCGAGGAAACTGACCTATGAGCCACACAGATACTTCCGAAGCCGGCCTCGAAGCAATCATCACCAAGTCATTGGTGAATGAGGCGAAGTATGTGCTCGGTAATCCGCATGACTTCGACCGCGAGCATAGCGTTGATCTTCAACAGCTACTCCGATTTCTCGCAGCGACCCAGCCGAAGGTGCTGGAGCAACTCGGCATTTCCGAGGATGGACCGTCACGCACGCAGTTCCTGCATCGGCTTCAGGGCGAGATCGGCAAACGCGGCGTGATCGATGTCCTGCGAAAAGGGATCAAGCACGGCCCGGCCACCGTCGAGTTGTTCTTCGGCACGCCCACCCCAGGCAACAAGACCGCCGAAGAAAACTACAAGGCCAACGTCTTCAGCGTTACTCGGCAACTGCGTTACAGTAAAGTCGAGTCGGCAAATGCGCTCGACATGGCCATCTTCATCAACGGCCTGCCTGTCATCACGTTCGAACTCAAGAACCAACTCACAAAGCAGACGGTCGAAGATGCCGTCCAGCAGTACAAGAAAGACCGCGACGCCAAAGAGCCGCTGTTCCACTTCGGTCGTTGCATGGTCCACTTCGCCGTGGACGATGTTCGCGTGAAGATGTGTACACACCTGAAAAACGGGGCGAGCTGGTTCCTGCCTTTCGACAAAGGTTGGAACGACGGAGCGGGAAACCCACCAAACCCCAACGGCATCGAGACGGATTATCTCTGGAAAGAGGTTCTGACCCGCGACAGCCTGACGAACATCATCGAGAACTTTGCCCAGGTCGTTGAAGAGAAGGACGAGAAGACGGGCCGGAAGAAGCGGAAGCAGGTTTTCCCCCGATATCACCAACTTCGCGTCGTGCGAGGATTGCTGAAGGAAGCTGCGAAAGGTCCGGGCGGTCGCTATCTGATTCAGCATTCGGCCGGATCGGGAAAGAGCAACTCGATTACCTGGCTGGCCCATCAGCTCGTTGAGGTTCAGAAGGACGGCAAGCCGGTGTTTGATTCGGTCATCGTCGTGACCGACCGGCGTGTGCTCGACAAACAGATTCGCGACAACATCAAGCAGTTCGCACAGGTCGCAGCCATCGTCGGCGCGGTGACACAGGGATCGGGACAACTGCGGTCGTTCTTGCGCGAGGGCAAGAAGATCATCATCACGACCGTCCAGAAATTTCCTTTCATCCTGGACGAGATCGGCGACGAACATCGTGGGCACAAGTTCGCCATCGTGATCGACGAGGCCCACAGTTCCCAAGGCAGCCGCACGTCGGCCAAGATGAACATCGCACTGTCGGAGCAGTCGGCAGAAGATGACGAGACGGTTGAAGACGAGATCAACCGCATCATTGAGTCGCGGAAGATGCTCCCCAATGCCAGCTACTTTGCGTTCACAGCAACGCCGAAGAACAAGACGCTCGAAGTTTTCGGCATCAAGCAGCCGGACGGCACCTTCCGCCCGTTTCACAGTTACACGATGAAGCAGGCCATTCAGGAAGGCTTCATTGAGGACGTGCTCGCCAACTACACGCCCGTCGACAGCTACTACCGGCTTGCGAAAACCATCGAGGACGACCCGGAATTCGACGCCAAGAAGGCGCAGCGGAAACTCCGCAAGTATGTCGAATCGCATGATCACGCTATCCGCACCAAGGCGGAAATCATGATCGACCACTTTCATGAGTCAGTTGCCGGTGCCAAAAAGATCGGCGGCCGCGCACGGGCGATGATCGTGTGCAGCACCATCGAACGGGCGATGCAGTACAAGACGGCATTCGACGCGTACCTCGAAGAACGCAAAAGCCCATTCAAGTCGATTGTCGCCTTCTCCGGTTCGCACGAATACCAGGGCAAGAAGGACGTTACCGAAGCCACTATGAACGGCTTCCCGAGCACGAAGATTGTCGATTACTTTGACGCCGAAGAGATCAAAGGCATTCAGGCGAGAGATCCCTACCGGTTCCTCATCGTCGCCGACAAATATCAGACCGGATTCGATCAGCCGCTCTTGCACACGATGTACGTCGACAAAGTGCTGTCCGGCGTGAAGGCGGTGCAAACGCTTTCACGGTTGAACCGTGCCCACCCGCAGAAAAAGGACACGTTCGTCCTGGACTTCATGAACGACACGGAGTCGATTCAGAAGTCATTCGAGCCGTACTACCGGACAACTGTTCTCAGCGAAGCCACCGATCCGAACAAGCTGCACGACCTGAAAGCGGACCTCGACGGCCACCAGGTCTATTCGCAGGAGGACGTCGAAACGATCGTCGAACGCTTCTTGAGCGGAGCCAGCCGCGAAACCCTCGATCCGATCCTCGATGTGTGCGTCGCGACCTACATCGAGAACCTTGACGAAGGCGCCCAGGTCGACTTCAAGGGCAAAGCAAAGACGTTCGTCCGGACGTACAACTTCCTCGCGGGCGTGCTCGAATTCGCGAACCCGACGTGGGAGAAGCTGTCGATCTTCCTAAATTTCTTGATTCCCAAGCTCCCGGCCCCAGTGGAAGAAGACCTGTCGAAAGGCGTTCTCGAAACCATCGACATGGACAGCTACCGCGCGGAAGTGAAAGCGAAGACGTCGATTAAGCTGGTCGATGACGAAGGGGAAATCGATCCTGTCCCGACCGGCGGCGGAGGCGGACGCCCCGAGCCAGAAATCGAACGGCTCAGCGTCATCGTCAAGCAGTTCAACGAGCAATGGGGCAACATTCCCTGGGAGGACAAGGACCGGATCATCAGAGTCATCACCGAGGAACTGCCCGAGAAAGTCAACGCCGACGAAGCATACAGCAACGCAAAGGCCAACAGCGACAAGCAGAACGCCCGCATCGAGCACGACAAAGCCCTCGGCCGGGCGATCTTGGAGTTGATGACCGATCACACGGAACTGTTCAAGCAGTTCACCGACAACCCCGGCTTCAAGAAGTCCCTATCCGATGCGATCTTCGCGTTGACGTACAAGGAGGGTGCATGACGATGCCCGAAATCCGCAGTGACCGCCTGAACGTCCCTTGCTACAATGACTTACCGTCGATTGTGATTACTGTATTTCTTCTGAAACCTGTACTGTGAAACGTCACCTGTCGCAACCCATGATAAGCCAAGGTTCCGAGACCGTTCGAAAGCTGCTGCTCGCCCATTTTCAAGGCGACGATGCTGGCTTTCGGTCTGCGGCTTGGGAGGTGGTCAAGCAGGAGCGACAACTCAATCATACAGTGCTCGCAAACGATCTTGAACGGATTCTAAATGAAGTGAATGAATCACCGAAGGCTGCGAAGACGTTCTTCACTACCCTGAGCGGCGGCAACGGGAACCTGCCGAAAGATAAGGACAAAGGGGCATCGCTGATCGAGCTTTCCGAGCCGGAACGCGAACTTGATGGCCTTGTTCTCGCATCACCGCTACGGCAAAGCATTGATCGAGTGATCCGCGAGCGCCGAAGCAGCGAACTGCTGAGATCGCACGGAGTCAATCCGGTTCAAAAACTTCTGTTTTGCGGACCACCAGGGTGTGGGAAGACGGCAGCCGCAGAAGCACTCGCTCACGCCCTGTATTTACCGCTGGCGACGGTGCGGTTCGATGCCGTTGTGTCGTCGTATCTCGGAGAGACTGCGGGCAATCTGCGCAAAGTTTTTGACTTTGCACGACTCCGCCCAGTTCTACTCTTTTTTGACGAATTCGATGCGATCGGAAAGCATCGAACGGCCATCGATGAGCACGGCGAACTGAAGCGAGTGGTCAACTCGTTCCTCCAATTGCTTGATGGATTTCATAGTGAAACTCTCACTGTCGCTGCGACGAATCACCAGGGATTGCTCGACCCGGCTTTGTGGCGACGCTTCGACGACATCTTGATGTTTCCGGTTCCGACCGTTGAAGAAATCGAAACGCTGCTGTGTCGACAGTTTCACCAAATCACAGTTTCAAATTCCGTCCGTCTTCGCACAGTCTCAAAGTCGCTATTAGGGTTCTCGCACGCCGATGTGGAACGTGTCGCTCATGAGGCAATCAAGGAAACGATACTCGGGGAGAGGGAGCAGATCACGCCTGCGATGCTGAAAGCAGCCGTGGAGCGGCAACACGACAGGCGTGCAATCACAACGTACGATGAAGTTGCCGACGTGTCAGTGAAGCGTCAGCCCCGAACGTCCCGTAAGACGCAAGCATAAGATGCCACACCATCCCGACGATGATCGCTATGTTCACTTGCCGTTGGTACGAGAAGAGCCAACGCCTGATCGCCGTCGTCGTCCAGCGCCTCCAACACCGCCGCCGGGTAGAGGCGGCCGCTCGCGTTTTGCAGAGGAGATTCGAGACCGGATCGATGATATGGAGTCTGCGGTCTCCGAAAGGCCAGCTTCGCCGGCTGGGATCGAACCGCACCTCGTCTTTCGCGTGCCCCTCGCAGCGACCGCTTCTGCGCAAGCTATTGCCGAACTTCTTGAACGAGTGGGAATCACTGTCGTTTCAATCGAGAGTGACAACGCGATTATTGCGTTTCAGAACGATTCAGACTTGTCTCAGTTCAGACAAGCTGTTTCCGCATATGAACAAGGCCCTCAGAGCGGCATCAATCCGCAGACTGGCCAACCCTATGCCTCGACGCAATGGGATGTCCTCGAATACATCGAAGCCGCCGAAATGCGTCTCTGGGGACGTTCGGACCGAATCGGCGGCCGCCTGATTCATGAGATAGGAGACGAGGCTCAGGCCATTCACGACGATCGACTTTACGTTGTCGATGTGGAGCTGTGGCATAGAGGCACTGACGAGCTTGGTCGCGCCGCCATTCGAGAGCTTCGGCAGTTGATTGATTCCGAGACGGGCAACGGCGAGCGTCTGTGTGATTCGTTCGTTGGGCAATTGCTTTGTTTGGCTCGGGTTGCCGTGCGAGGGCAGAAACTAGCCGCACTGCTGGATTTGGATATTGTCGCTGAAGTTGATTTGCCCGCTCAGCCCGTTTTCGATCATCGTCAGGCACTGAAAGTGACGAGTCGAGAATTTCAAGCACCGCCAGTTCCGCCGCCCGGTGGGCCATCTGTATGTGTTGTCGACAGCGGAATTGTCTCCAATCACCCATTACTCGCATCGAATGTCGGACACGCTGCATCCGTAATGGCTTCAACAGATTCCGCTGCTGACGAAAATGGTCACGGCACAATGGTGAGTGGAATCGCTGTGTTTGGCAGCGTGCGTGCGTGCTATGAGACGGGCGCTTTTGCGTCGCCGGTTACACTTTTCTCTGCTCGAGTTCTCAACGCCGAAAACCATTTTGATGATGAGAGGCTCATCATCCATCAGATGCGACAGGCTATTGAGGCCTTCATCGCTCCACCGTATGAGTGCCGCGTCTTCAACCTCTCGCTTGGTGACTCCTCTGCTTGGTTGCAACACAATCCGAGACAGAGCCTGTGGGCAGAATCTCTCGACATTCTGGCTCGTGAGTTCAATGTTGTGCTGGTCGTTTCGGCCGGAAATCATGATCTTGGTTGGACCAATAATGCACAGGAAGCCGAGGAGATTCTGGCGTCCTATCCAGACTTTCTTTTCGACCCATCGTGTGGTCTCTGTGAGCCGGCAACTGCGGCGATTCCTATAACCGTAGGAGGAATCGCAGATCAAGAAGCTCCAGCGATTCCATCACCGAGTCAGCCTGACGATATCGTCCGGACCGTCGCGTCCATTCTTGAGCCGACCGCGACGTCACGAATTGGTCCGGGTATCAATGGCGCTATCAAACCTGAATTCGTAGCTCCAGGCGGAAATGTCGCATTTCGGGGGTTCTCAAGCATTCGACGCATCGATGATGACCAAGGACTCGCGGTGATGTCTCTTTCGCATGAGCCGACGAGTCAACTGTTCAATTTCGATATCGGAACCAGTTTGGCAGCACCTCAGGTTTCGAGATCGGCGGCCGTACTGTTGGCGAGTCTCAAGGAATACCTTGAAGAAGAGCCGGACGCAAACCTCGTACGTGCAATCCTCGCGGCGGCCGCAGAACTTCCGCAACCAGCGAACGACAGAATTCAACAGCTTCATGGGACCGACGGCTTGCGGCGTGTCTACGGATACGGCCACATCGACGACGACGTTCTTTACGAGTCGGCGGACCGTCGCGTGACAATGATTGCCCAAGCGACCATCCCGCTCGACAGGTTCGCAATTTACGAAGTGCCGAGTCCTTCTGAGTTTCGTACAGCGAGCGGAAAGAAGAGAGTAATTGTCACGCTTGCCTTTGACCCTCCTGTTCGCCGTCGCCGCGCGGATTATCTTGGTGTAAAGATGGACTATGCCCTGATTCGCGGCAAGACAGTAGATGAAATCGTTGAAGCTTATCGACAGCTTTCGGCTGATGAGCAGAAGCACTTTCGCGATTCAGGAGTGAAGCCACAGGGAGCATTTCAGGGAGCCTTTCGGTGTGACTTGAAGCCTGGACCACTGAGTTTGCAGTCAAGCACCCTGCAACGTTCCGAGTGGACATTCTCGCGAGACGACTATGGGGACTCGTGGTATCTCGTAATCCGTGCCCAACGCACATGGGCACCTGAATCATTTACGGAGCAGAGATTTGCCGCGACGGTCACGCTTCAGGCGGATGAACCGGAACTCTACAACCTTCTCCAAAATCGAATCCGGATACGGCAACAACAACGCGCTCGCGCACGCCGGTAACAATAATCTCACTGGATCGCGCAACTCGCCAGCAGCCGATCAGGGTACGGCCCAAGCATCAACTCGACATAAGCAGAGCAGCACTTCGGCGGTAAACACTGCGGCTGCGCGATCCGAGAAGATGACCATCCCGGTATCGACGTGGTGTTGCACCTGATTCCGAGTCACCCCAGCGAGACACGCAGCGGCAGCAATTCTGCGGGGTTGTGTCTCGTGAGGGTCAAGAATAATCGTGCGGAGGGCTGGAAAGTGGATGTTGAAATCAGCAGTGTTTTTAACCACATGTCCATTACTGATGGACGTAATTGCTGGCTTAAACCCAGCGACCGGACTGTTGTTGACCCCACTGACGATCTTTGACCACAACCCATTCCCAATGACATGCCGCTCGGTCAATTCGGTCTCAAGTAATCTGACGAGGTCGGCGATCAGATTCCAATAAGAGAGACTGAAGCTTTCGCTGGTCGGCATATGGGGATGAGGCCCCAGTCGCCGGTAGCTAATCCGTTCGGCATTGAGCACGATGTACAGTAGTTTGGAATGATCTGAGAGTGCGGTCCAATCGTGCCTCGACGAGGCAGTTCCGAATGGCGTTCCCCAAAACTCGCTATAAAGGGGCATGGGCTGTTCAGCTTCGTATAGGTCAAGCAGGTTCCAGTAGTTTGCGACGAATAGCCCGGAATCGTAAACACCCCAGCCATGATCCCCAGTTGTTTCTTGCGTCTCCTCCTGCGCAAGCTGAAAGTAATGCATCGCTGCGCTGAAGTCGTTTGCCCGCAAATACGCAATCGCGACGTTAAATGTCGGCGCTCCTTTATGAACCTCGCAGTGGTTGTCGTCCTCGAACTCACGGACGGCTTCAAAACACTCGCTGAACATCTCAATCGCGAAACCGTAATCGCGCCTGCCAAGTGCAGTAATTGTAGCATCGCGCAACGGCACGAAGATGGTGTTGTCTGCGGCCTGATTTCTTCCGCCCGTCCCCCGCTTCTCTAGCCGCGATTGCACTTCCTGCAACACCTTCGTCCGAATGATGTTCTGTGTGCCATACATCACTTCCCAATTACTCGGTGCCGCAGGATGTTGACCACGTCGAGCGATCAGTTCGCCGGCAGCTTGCCAGAAATCACCAACAGCAGCCTCCGGATCATATGGACCATTCGGACCGCCTCCACGAGCTAGGCACTTTTCGAAAGCGATCTGCTGCGCCAAGGGCTGCTCTTCAGGGATCAAGTCTGGCACCGATTTCCGCCCTCCACAAGAATCCTCGAAATGGACAGGGTTCAGTATAACCGTTGACTGGAATGACCGAAATCTTCGATATCTGATGCTTGAGTTCTCCTTGGATGCGATTCGCCAGTTTCTTACGCATCACGAACGCCTGGAAGCGGCTGCGTCACGAATGCCGCCCGGCTCAGACATCTCAGACTTTCGGCGTCCTCCCGACATTCGCCAAGACTACTTTGAAGCCCTTGAACTTCTGAGAGGCCATCTTGGGCAATGCGTCCATCAGATTGCCATCATTGCCAGTGTCGAACTTCCGAAGGTGCCTGACAACCTGCGAGATGGATGGCGACTTTCCAGCTATGTGATGCCTCAGTCACAGGCGGCTCAGGGGGAGCCATGAAACTGTTCTGCAATGGAGAACTTCGCTCAGTTCTGGAATCTGAACGTCAGAAGCTCCGCAACGAGGTCGAATCGCAGAATACAACTATCTGCTGACGACGACAGAAGATGTTTCTCCAACGTTTGAGCAGACCTACTGTTCAGTGCGCATATCGAATGGCTCGCAATTGCCAATCCAGCTCAGGAAGGAATTTTCACTCCGTTCCTGGAAAGAACAATTGAAGCTCGCGAACGGCCGCCGACACGCTGTCGGAAGCGTGGATGAGATTGCGGGCGGGATTGGTTTCCTGCGGGTCGCGGAGTTGCAATCTCGCTTCAAGAGCAATCTCGCGAGCCCTGCTCACGCAGGCATCAACGCGGCCGACAGGTACAAGCAGACAGGGGCCGACGAGCATGGTCCCCCGCAGCCGTGGCATGAAGTCTTTCTCGATGTACTGGCAGTACAGCGAACTGACTTCGCCCAACGTGAGATATCGTTTGGTGATGTTCCCAAACTCGAATCCCTGCTGCTCGAAGCGACTCAACAGGTTGCTGACCAGTCGCCGTTCGATTGCGTCCGGTTTCAAGATGACAAGGCTTTGATTCATTGGTTGATCCATGAGGTCGATGTGACGATGAAGGACGAATATGAGATGTGGCAACTACACCCGAACACGTTTCTTTCGCTTCGGGCTAGTCGCCTTCTCCCACTCGATATCAGTGATTCGCTCGCAGCCAGTCCCTTTGGACCCTTCTGACAGTGCGAGGTAGACTCCGTTCTTTTGAATCGAGATTCCCGGTGAGTAAACTCTGCCATCGCTTTGGAACATTTCCATTCCGACCAGCTTGGCGATGTCGCCTACTGCCGTGCTGTTGAGTTCCCGCATTCGGTTGTCGATTTCGGTACGGGCGCGAGGCCGCCAGCAGCCGGGATGGGATTTCAACTTGCAAAACAACTGCGGATCAGGGTCTTGGGCGAATCGAAATCCGGCGACCCACCAGCGTCCCCAGCATTCGCCGATGATGATTTCTTTGGGATCGGCCCCAATCTCTTTTGCCAAAGCGTGCCCACGTTTCTTGATGTCCGCGAGCCCCTTCATCATCTCTTTGATCTTGACTTCCGTCTCGGCATTTGCCTTGAAGTAACAGGTTTTCATTTCGCCTTTCCACATTTACAGGAGTTCCAAGACCAAATCTCGCCGCACCTGGGACATCGAATCGTCATGTCTTCCCTTACTCTGGTATGAAGCTGGCGAATGACCCGCCGGCCGCCTTGTGTGCTCGCAGTTTTGCTGCGAGTCCTCGTCCACGATCGCTGAGCTTCAATTTCTTCCCGGGCTCCACCCCGGCTGGACCACATGTGAGCAGATCAGCCTGCGCGAAATCCTGAATACAGTTCCAATCATCGTGGCCAGGAACGAATCGACCGTCTCGTAAAATCGAACCTGCCCCTGACTCCATCGCGATCCCGACAGAACCCCTCCGTCCCTTGCGGGGCATGATGCGAAAGTGTCGCCGGCTCTGTCGCATTCGTGGGTCGAAAACGACGTCGAATGTCGTGTTCTCCACCTCGACGCTCTCAAAGTACGCGAGGGTGGACCAATGGTCCTTACCCCAATCTTCCATCGGGATGTAATACCCCCTGAGTTCCTCGGCTGCTGTTCTCTCAGTCATTCATACCCTTCAAGTACGAGAAGAATTGATCTCACCACCCACTCCGCATATGGCCAGCAATGAACCAGCAGGAACCAGACCAGAAGGATTCCGGCAATTGCCCGAAATGTGGTCATACACGTGCCCAGATAATCTCGCTTGCGAGCGCTTTATCCGCATTCACGCCGATTGAGCCGTCACAAGTGAAATAACCGTTAGTTCGATTTCCACTAATCAGTTCAGCAGGCAGAAAAACAGTTCCCACCACTTACACAAAATGGCACTATCCCTTACGTCCGCGATATTTCTTGTGCGGTCGTGTCACTCGACGCATGTACTACAGGCCAACTCGGTCGAAATCTCAGATAAACGCGCACATTTTGGGATTTGGGCAATCCCCACAACCGGTGTGATCGCCACTGCCAGAATACAGAGCCCTGTCAACATTTCAGGTTTGGCTCAACTTTCCTGAGATTTCAAGAAAAACGACCTGTAGTATTCGTGGGCGTGCAGCAATGCACATGATGAGTCCTCCAAGATGGAGAGCATCTAAGAAAGACAGACGAACTGCTCATGGAAGCTCTTGCCACTGACGGCAGTCACTCGACATTCGCTACCATCTTCAAGCGACACTTCCCTCGGGTAACACGCTACATGAAACGATATGCGTGCGGCGCATACTCCCACCTTTATGAGGATATGACGCAAGAGGTGTTCATCAGGCTTATGGAAAAACGGGCGACGTATAAGGTGGGGGAGAAGTTTCTTCCCTGGTTTTATACATTGATGTCGTCCGTCGCACTGAATTGCATTGATGGAGAGAGGCGATTTCAGTCCGGTCGTGAGAGCGATGATTCCTTGTTGGCCTGTGCGGGCGAAATGCCTGAATTGTCTGAGGACTTGAAAGAGGGACTTCGCAAGCTCGATCCTCAAACACGGACCCTTGTCGAACGCGCCTTTTATGACCGCGTCCCGCTGATTGAGCTAGCTGCGGAGGCTGGAGTGAACTACAAGACGTTCCACCGAAAGTTCTCGGCCGTTCTCGTTGGTCTGCGAGAAAAGATCAGCGCATAAAAGCGCCCAAGGTAACCCTTGGGCTGGTAGAACGATCAGGTGTGAATCTGCCACCCCTGCTTGTGGACCAGGGAGACTGAGTACGTCGGGGCCTGCCCAGTGCCGAATCCGTCGTGCGGTCCATGATAGATCAGGCCACCTACGAACCATTGTTTCCAGTCTTCGCAGGCTCTTCGGCAATCGATCACAAATCCAAAGGACAGCGGGGCGAAATCTGGATAGAGTCGGCAGCGTGTGTCGTCGCCGTTTTCTCGGTCATAGAGGCATCCTGGCCGATTGGCGTAGGTCTCCAGGTAATCGAGGTTGCGAAGCAGATCGTCGAGCAATCCGGCCCGGTTTGCAAACTCATGAACCTCCCTCCAACGTTCTTCACAGTGGGAATAGTCGATCATGCCTGCTTCCTTTCCGCAGCCTGTATGGCGGCTTTCTTCATGTGATCCTGACGCATCCTGATCTTGTTGTAGACCTCCTGGATCATCTTTAGTGACGTGTGGCCCATCAGGCTTGCGACGGTGATGGGATCAACCCCATTGATGAGGGCATCAGTGCAATACGCATGGCGGAAGAAATAAGAGGAGACCGGGAACCCCAGCTTCTCGGAAAGCCGGCTGAAGCGGTTGTTGAGCGCATCTTTGGTCCACTTTCTCCCAGCAAGGTTCCGGAAGATTGGTCCGGTCGGATTCTTCAACACCAACCTTTGCACAATCGCCAGCGCTGTTGGCGTCAGGACGATCACCCGAGCGTGCCTCTTCCCCTTCGACTCTTCCCGGGGGAAGACGATCGTCTGGCCAAGCCGGTCGAAGTGTCGCGCTTCGATGTTCCTGCCTTCCTGTGGCCGACACCCCGTTTCGCGAAGGATGGACACGAAATCCTTGAACTGATGATCGGATATCGCCCCCATGATCTTCTCGAACTGTTCAGGGGTAATGTAGCACTCCCTGGCGGTGGCCGCCGGTCGTTCAACTCGCTCAAGTGGATTGACCCTGATGACTCCCAGTTTCTTTGCCCAATTGAACGGGCGAACGGCTGCCCGCACGGCACCATTCCCAGTGCTGCCGGTCCAGCCGTGCTTGTCCAGCCAGCGGGCAACGTGGTAGGGCTTCAGGTCTCGGAGGCTGAGCCCCTTGACGTGGCTGGAGAACGACTTCAGCCAGTACGAGTAGTTCTTAAACGTCGAGGCAGCTTGATGAGCCTCGGACCAATCGAGGTATTGGTCGATGATTTCGGTCGCCTTGACGTCATCAGCCGCCTCGATCTGCCCGGCCATTCGCTGGTGGTATTTTTTGAAGGCCGCCTCCCGATCAGAACCCAGCTTGATCTGGCTGCCAGAGTCGTCCTTGACGTACCATGCCTTGCGGGCTTTCCAGTAGAACGGTTTTTTCATCAGTAGTCCTCCGGAAGCAGTACAGTGGTGGCGGATCGGTCGGCTTCCGTGATGACCCAGATTTTCGTACCATCGGCGGTGTGGTAGACGCTGAAGATTCGGTCGCCGTCCAAGACGGCGGCGTCGTTGGCAGCGGCGTCTTCCAGGCAGCAATCGCCCCAGTCTCCCCGAGCGTGTCGGGCGAGGAATGGGATCGCTGTCTGCTTCGACGCCTCAAGGGCTTTGAGGGCTGCCGGCGTAGCGAGCGTTTGACCAAGCGGAAATTTCATTCAGTGTCTCCCATGCGTACTACAGGTCGAGAAGCCGCGAATCTCACGGAACTTCTCAAAACGGTGTCAGAAACGGTGTCAAATCGGACCGTTTCGCATGGACGACACTAAGCAAGTCGTTTAGAATTCAGCACTTGCGGGTGTAGCTCAGTTGGCAGAGCGTCAGCTTCCCAAGCTGAAGGCCGTGGGTTCGAATCCCATCACCCGCTTTAAAGATGTAACACCAACCTAAAAAACAACTTACGTTCGAATAAAAACAGAAAACACGGGGTTTTCGATGAGCAATCTCGACTCTGAAGCCACTGGTTTCTTCGTCAAGCCCTCTTTCGTCTTCAATGTCGGAGACGAAATCGAGCGAATCAAACACACCAAAACTCTGACGACAGTCGGGAAAGGTGACTCCCGTGTTCGCCCTGAACCGCTCCTTCAGGCCCCGAAGAGACTGCGAAGGAAAACAACGTGAGTCACGCTGGGTCCGAGTTCTGAATGACAGACAATTACTAGATCGAATAAATCCTGTCAAGCAGGCAATTGACAAATCTATCAGATCAAGTAAAGAATTAGGGGATGATCGAAATGACTGATGTCGACGCACGGCACCACATCTCTACAAACATTGCACGCTTGCTTGCTGCAAGGTCGATGAAGCCGCTTCATCTCGCAGAGGCGGTGAAGGAAAGCTCTACGCAGAATACGATCTACCGGATCGTTCGTGGCGACACCTGCGGGACCGTTCCGATTCTTGCTGCCATTGCTGAGGAGCTGGGGGTCACGATTGACTACCTGATTACGGATCCCGAGGAGCACGCGAAGAAGCACCGGACTGTCCGAAAGCACGTCGCGCATTCTGCGTGACACAATTTCATTATCACTTCCGCTTCCGGTACTCCCAAGGCGGAACCGCTGCGGGATCGGCCCACAAGCCCCGCCCCGCTTCCTTCGCTTCCGCCTGGGCGACTGCAAACGCTTCTTCGGCATTGAACTGCGTGTAGTGCCACGCCATGCCATCCCTGATCATCTGCAGGTTGACGTCAGTTTCGCCGACAAAGATCTTGCCGATCGTTCTGCCGTAGCGGTCCGTGCCTGTCACTCGCAACTCGATCTCCTTGTCAAAGATCAAATCTGACAGGTGCTGCTTCGCCTTCGTCCCGAACGCCTGCTTCGACTCCGGCGCATCGATACCCTCAAGGCGGACTTTGACCTCTTCAGTGCCGATCAGGATCCGCACGGTGTCGCCGTCCGTAACCCCAACGACTTTCCCGGTCTCAACCCGCTGGACGACTGGCACTCTGCCCGCGTGACAGAGGCTCACAATGGACAGCGTAAAAGCGACCAGATACGCTTTTTGCATTGGTTTTCCAACTCCAGAAAGGGCCAGCAATGTCACAGGTTGCATTTGCATGTTCGTGCGGAAAGCAGGTCAAAGGCAAGCCTGGGGATATTGTGACGTGCCCGTATTGCTTTGAAAACGTCGGTGTACCTGACGTGCAGGCTCAAAAGCAAATCGAGAAAGAGGCGGCACGTCTCAAGAACTTGCAGGAGATTCGTGAAGCTCAGATGGCAGCGTACGAGGCGATGCCGCCCGGCCCGCCAATTGTTCCACCGAGTCTAGCGCCACGTTTTAGGCGACTCTGGATTGTCGCGAATGCCGCTCAAATATTGACAGCGATCTCTTCGGTATTGCTGGTGGCGTCCTCGCTGGTGGCGTCCGTCGACGAAGGCGCCGCAAAAGGGCTCAGTGCGTATTTATTCACTTCAGCTGCTGCCTGCCTGCCCACGTTTGTAGCCTTCGGCGTCGCCAAGGCGATCGCAGAAATCGCGAACAGCGCTGCGAAAGACTGAGTTTATTATTTTTAGTAAATTTCAGCCTCAGTCGTATTGACGAGACTTATTTGTTCTAATAAATTCCCCTCATCGGTTCGCGTGTGCGACTGATGAGGGGTTGCCCGAACCCGACCTCTTGCAAATCTTACCAAGAGTCACCGGGCACCCCCTTTCCTTCTCTTCTGGGAAAGGGCTTTCGATGCTGGATCTCGCCTCACCTGCACTGGTCCGAAGTGACCTTGCCTCATGGCTTCTCGACGCTGCCTGGGAGATCAAGGACGCGTTTTCCGTCGAAGAGTTCTTTCCTGTCGGCGGAGCCGGAGAATGGGAAATGCACCTCTGCACACCCAAGGGAGCCGTCAAGCTGCTCCTGCTCGCAACGACGAGATTGGCGAAGGCGTAGACGAGTTGCCAGCGTCTTGGCTGGTGCAGGCTCAACAGCAGATGGCAGTCTGCGAGCTGTCTGCCGTCGTGTTTGCAGTGATCATCCTTCCGGATGCTGTTCGCACCTGGATTACCGCTGGTTTCGGCAGCGCGTGCAGCATGTTTACCATCTCGTTCGAGAGGCGAAACACCTGATCCTCTTTGTCCTTTTGGATCGTGTGCGGAACAATCAACACGTGTCCGTGAAGGTCTGACCTCTTCAGCTGCAGGACTGCCGATATCCGAAGGCCCGTCAAGTAAATCAGCATAATGAGCGACTGCCAGCACGCAGGCGAGAAGTCCGGGCAGGTGGAGTTCTTCGCGGTCTCCAACATCACCCCGATTTCCTTTGTGGACCAGGCAATGGGTTGGTGAACAGACTTCCGGACCTTCTGGATTTCCGCTTCGTAAAACTTGTGGCGAGTGAGTCGCTTCCGGAATGCGAGTTTCCAGATAGACATGAAGTGGACTTTTCGCCGGTGCCTCGTGTCTCCCGATCTCCCTTGATCCTTTAGCCACCGTAGATGCGAGTTGATCAAATCCTCGCTCATCTCTGACACGAGGACCGGGCGCCCGAGTTGCTTCTCGACCTGACGGACCGCACTCACCACCTGCCCAAGCGACTTTAGACCGCACTCTGGGTGATGCGCGGAATACACCTGCTTTACAAAATCTGTCAGCGTCACGAACGGCCCCCCTGCCATTAACAGCAGTGAAGTCTGTCACAAAAAAACGATTTCGCGTGTCCGTCGCTGCCATTTCGCACCATTGGCGTGTTGAGTCCGGGGCCAAATTTCCGGCAATCAATTCAATCCGTCAAGGTGTCACAATCGACATAAAGCATTCTGTGAACGGGGTTTACAAACGCGGCCGTTAGCTTCCCAAGCTGAAGGCCGTGGGTTCGAATCCCATCACCCGCTCTGGAGTCCGGGCGTTTCACGCGAACGTCCGGACTTTTTTCTTGTCCCCTTCCCGTTGTGGGTTTTGCTGCGACAATGCAATGAGCACCGAAATCGTAACCAGCGACGTGTCAACGGATTATTTTTGTACGGATACGCGATGTCATCCCCCCGGACAACGGAACTGTCTTCACCCCTGAGGGACAGGCACTCGGTCAGGACTGCCCGGCTTCAGTCGGCGTTGGATCGTGCGGTGCGTCCCCGGGACGAAGTGGCAAATTTTGTGACCCACCTGCTGGGGTTTCTTCTGAGTCTGGCGGGCGCCTTCGTTTTGATGGAACTGACGTGGCGAACGGGAGACCGCTGGGCACTGCTGGGGTGCGGTGCGTACTCACTCTCGCTCGTCTGTCTTTACGGTGCTTCGGCTCTGTCCCATGCGTTCTACGATCTGCATCGGCGTCTGTTTTACCGCAAGGTCGACCAGGTGTGCATTTTCTACCTCATTGCCGGGTCATACACCCCGTTTGGAACGATCTACCTGCGGCATAGCGGGTGGCCGATTTTGACGATTTCGATGTGGGTGCTGGCGACGATTGGTGCTGCCATCGTCTGGTATCGGGGGTTCCTCTCTCCGGGGGCTCAGAAGATCTATCTGCTGTTGGGCTGGCTGCCGGCGATCTCGCTGGTTTCTATTGTCAACGTGGCTCCTCCGGAGGTGGTGTTCTGGATCGTGCTGGGGGGCTTGTTCTATACCGTAGGGACGCTGTTCCTGTGGTATGACAATCGGGTGATTTACTTCCATGCCTTGTGGCATACGTTTGTGATTGCCGGAAGTACATGTCAGTTCATCTCGATTCTGCTGCTGGTGTCGACGCAGTTTCCAGCGGCAGCAGCAAGCATCAACTAACTTGAATCTGTCGTGTCTTTTCAGGCGATTTCCACCCGCATTTTCAGGCGGGATGACTTCATGTTTCTGTCTGAAGAAGTCTGTTGTAACTCTTTTGTAAGGAATATCTTAAAAATAATTCCTCGACTTCATCTTTACAAAAACAGGTCGCGCGGGAGAATGACCCAAACACACTGAGTTGATGACCGTCCTGGATCATCCTGCCAGCAGGATTCTCTCCTGTCTCAGGCATTTCACCACTCAATCCCAGATTTTGCGGGTCGATCGAAACACTCGAAGGAACGGATCATGGAGTTGACCCGACTGGATGGGCTCAATGTTCTCTTTGTGGATGACCGAAGGGATGCACGCTTTGTTGTCGATCACATCCTTCGAGACGCAGGCGCCGAGGTCACCCTTCTTGAAAACGGGCAGGAAGCGGTGGAACTGGTCAACTGCCCGCCGCAACTTGTCAGCTCGTTCGATGTCATGGTGATCGACGTCAATATGCCGGTCCTGGACGGACTTTCTGCCACACGCTGCATTCGCAGGCAGGGGCACCGCATGCCCATCATCGCCCTGACAGCGGGAGCGATGGAAGAAGATCGACGTGAGTGTCTGGCGGCCGGCTGTGACGAGTATCTCAGCAAGCCGATCGATGGTGAGCGACTGGTGGAAATGGTTCATCAGCTCGTGCACGCGGAACGGACTGCGAACTAAAATCAGCCTCGTGTCGGAACGAACACACGCCCCTCTCGAAACGATCCCCCTCAGCAACGAAGCCGTGAGATCGCGATCAGGCAGGCGAACCGCTGCGGGTGGCGGCCACCATCTGGCCGGCGAATGTCGAAAGGTCGTTCAGAGGACTTGCTGATCCCGGCTCCTGCGTCGCCAGCTTTTCGAGGTAGCGCACCACAGCGGAACCGACGATGACACCTTGAGCCAGACCTCGCAGCGGCTCGACGTGCTCTGGCTTGCTGATCCCGAATCCGACCGCCAGCGGCAGATCAGTTTCCTGTCGCAGCCATTCCAGCTGGGTGAGCAATGCGTCGGAAACGTTCGCCCGTTCCCCGGTGGTCCCGGCCACTGCCACGATATAGACGAAGCCGGAGCAGACGCTGAGGATCTGTTTGACGCGTTCGCGCGGCGTGGTCGGAGCGATCAGCTGAATGAGGTCGAGTCCGGCTTTGCTGGTCGCTTCAAAGAGTTCACGGGCCTCAGCACCCGGCAGATCCGGGACGATCAGTCCGCTGATACCCGCTTCGACGCAGCGCTGCAGGAATTTTTCGACACCCGTACGGAAGATGATGGCGTAGGAGACCATCGCGACCAGCGGAGGACCGTTCTCGGACTTCAGTTCACCCAGTGCAGTAAAGATCTGACTGACGGTGACATGCTTGTTCAATGCCCGCGAGTAGCTGGCCTGGATGACCGGGCCGTCAGCAATGGGATCGCTGTAGGGGAACCCGATTTCAATCAGATCGACCCCTGCTTTCCCCAGATCACGAATGACCTGTTGCGTCGTCGACAGGTCGGGGTCGCCGGCAGTCAGGAACGGCATGAACGCCATATTTCCCTGAGACTGCAGCTGAGCAAATGTTTGCGCGATACGGGATGACACTGATACTTCTCCAAATTGGCTCAACGACGACACGTCGACGGATTGCGGCCCGTGGTAATCGGTTTCATCTAAATATGTAGTGAAATGGCGAGCCCGAGGTGTCAGCCTCCGGATTCTCGACGAAACAGGACTGACATCCCCCTGCTCGCCAACAGGACTTCAGATTTCCAGTCCCAGAATGCGTGCCACCTCGTTCACGTCCTTGTCGCCTCGTCCCGACAGGCAGACCACGACGACTTCATCCTTTGAACGAGCGCGGGCGGACTTCACCCCTTGAGCGATGGCATGGGAACTTTCCACCGCCGGAAGAATTCCTTCCAGTCTCGCGACCTTCTGGAAGATCTCCAGGGCCTCTTCATCACCGGCGGTGACGTAATTGACCCGGCCGGAATCTTTCCAGTAGCTGTGCTCGGGACCGACTCCCGGGTAGTCCAGACCTGCCGAGATGGAATGCACATCCATCGTCTGGCCGTCTTCATCCTGCAGGACATAGCTGTAGCTGCCGTGCAGCACCCCTTTGACGCCGTAGGTGAGAGAGCTGGCGTGCTGGCCGGGGGCTGAACCTCGTCCGCCAGCTTCGACACCGGTCAATGCGACGTTGTAGTCCTCGACGAATGGATAGAACATTCCGGCTGCGTTGGAGCCTCCTCCGACGCAGGCGACCACTTCATCCGGGAGCCGTCCGAGTGTGGCCAGAGACTGTGCCCGGGTTTCCCGGCCGATCACCGACTGGAAGTCTCGCACGATCATCGGAAACGGATGAGGACCGACGACGGACCCGAGGATGTAATGCGTGTTCTCGACGCTCGCCATCCAGTCCCGCATCGCTTCATTAATCGCATCGCGGAGGGTTCTGGATCCGGATGTGACGGAGCGGACTTCGGCCCCCATGCTCCGCATCAGAAACACGTTCAGCCGCTGGCGACGGATATCCTCTTCACCCATGTAGACGACACAGTCGAGTCCGAAACGGGCACACGCTGTCGCGGTGGCAACCCCGTGCTGACCTGCCCCGGTCTCCGCGATCACACGTTTCTTTCCCATCCGCAGCGTGAGCAGCGCCTGTCCGATGGTGTTGTTGATCTTGTGGGCGCCGGTGTGATTGAGATCTTCGCGTTTGAAATAGATCTTCGCTCCGCCGCAGTGCTCGGTCAGTCGTTCCGCGAAGTACAGCGGGCTGGGGCGACCCACGTAGGTCTGCAGAAGATGTTCAAGCTGGGAGGAAAAATCGGGATCGAGACGGGCGCGGGCGTATTCCGCCGACAGCTCATCCAGTGCCTGCATCAGTGTTTCCGGCACGTAACGACGACCAAACTCGCCGAATCGCCCTGCTGCGTCCGGAACACTCTTGTTTGCGACTGACATGCCTGAACACCTTCGATCAATGCGAATTCCAAGGAAGCTTCGAGAGTATTCGTGTGGCGCTCAGGCGTCAATAAACTCTGCGGATTGAGGATGGTTTTTGCGTTTCAGGGGGGGGCGAGCGAGGAGTCTGGAGACGAGAGTCCAGAGCTGCAAGGTTGACGACCGGAGAGGAGGGGTGACTTTGGAACTGGAAGGTTGGGGGGATGCCCACACTCGGAGAGTGCGGGCTACGTACCTCGCACTCTCCGAGTGCGAGAATTCGCATCCCGTCGCAGTCACGCTTTCCGATCCGTTGCGGGCGAATATCCCGGCGACTATTCTCCAAGGTCGCTGAAAAGTCGAGTCGCAGCAACCTGGCCTCACTCTCCCTGGATCTTGAAGAGGAAGCGAATTCAAATGGATCACGTCAACGGCAAGCTCAATCGCAAGTTGAAGATGGGACTGGTGGGAGGCGGACAGGGCTCGTTTATCGGCCGTGTTCATAACATTGCTGCGATCCTGGATAACCGGGCTGAGCTGGTCGCCGGTGCCCTTTCGTCGACCCCAGAGAGATCCAAGGCGTCCGCTCCGTTTTACGACATCAAGCCGGAGCGGGCTTACGGTTCCTACGAAGAGATGCTGACTCAGGAACTCCAGCGGCCAGAAGGGGATCGCATCGACTTCATCACGGTGGCGACCCCCAATCACATGCACTTCCCCGTCGCCAAGGCAGCGATCGAGAAAGGGATTAACGTCATGTGCGATAAGCCGGTGACGTTCAATCTTCAGGAAGCTGAAGAACTTGCGAAGCTGATTGAAAAACACAAAGTCGTCTTTGCCGTCACACACAACTACACCGGATATCCGCTGGTGCGTCAGGCTCGTGAGATGATCCTCTCGGGTGAGCTTGGCGAAATTCAGGCGATCCGCAGCAGCTACATTCAGGGATGGCTGCGGTCACGTCTGGAGAATGAAGATCAGAAACAGGCCGGCTGGCGTACGGATCCATCCAAGTCCGGAGCTGCGGGAGCCTTTGGAGACATCGCGACCCACGCCTATAACCTCGGACGTTACATGACCGGGCTCTTGCCGGCGGAAGTCTCCTGCACGCTGAAGATCTTCGAACCGGGCCGCCGTCTCGACGACTACGGCCATGCCGTCATCAAGTATGACAACGGGGGACTCGGCACGGTGACCGCCAGCCAGATTTCACACGGTCGCGAAAACGATCTTTCGATTGAAATCGACGGGACGAAGGCGGCCATCTCCTGGAGACAGGAAGAGCCCAATCACATGTACGTCCGTCGCAACGGCGCCCCCTGGCAGGTGTACACGCGGAATTCGGCGGGTGTCAGTCCGCTGGCAGCTGCATCATCGAGACTTCCTCCCGGACATCCGGAAGCGTTCTTCGAGGCGTTCGCCAACGTCTACCGCTTTGCGTATGACGACATGATCAAGCGGGCCAACGGCGAAAGCTTCGAAATGCGGGATACCATTTATCCCAACATTTACGACGGGGTGGATGGAATGAACTTCATCCAGCAGTGCGTTGCCAGCAGCCGCGAGAATGGAAGCTGGCTGCCGATGTCTCACGAAGCCTGCCGTCGCTGAGGGACCACAGACCCGGTGAGTTATCAGGATCAAAAAAGAGGGTGCCACGGCTCTGTGAGCCGTGTGAGCGTCGTCGGACGCGTGCGTATTTCCCCCATTAACGCCACTGGGTGGCTGGGGCGAGTACAGATCCGCCAATTGAGAGGCGAGTCTCGATGAAGTCGAAATCTATGTAAAGGGCAAGCGAAACGGCTCCAGCTCCTTCGAGTGGCTATCAGGCACAGGCGAAGTTCTGGGGCTGTCGAGTCTTCTCCGATGGAAGAGTTGTACCGCGCCCCAGCCACCCTGCCGCTTCACTTAATCCCGCCTATAGCGACAGCAAATTATATCACCTCATCACTTAGGCGTTCGATTAGATCTGAATCACAAAATAGACCTTCGTAAGAATGCGACATCAGCTGGCGAATCTCCACCGGAAGATCGCTCAGCACCAATGGGCGACATGGAGATGCCACGCGAAAATAACCCGTGGGGCGATAAGAGGCTGTAAATGAATTAAATGAATATAATCCCCTCGTAGACATAAGCATGTAGTCTCGTAAGTATAACAATTTCTGAGATTCGCTTTTAAACTTCACGTAACGTTCTATGCCTGGCGACAAGACACTTTCACAGTAAATGTGGTTCATCCGGGAGATAGGGGTGTTGTCGTTAACCGACGATCTCGAAGCGGGTGGTATGCAGGGACAGGATGCGGAGCTGGAACAGTTCCAGGTTGCGGTAGCCATAGGCTCGCCGCTGCAGCAGCTTGATCTTGTTGTTCACCCCTTCCAGCGGACCGGTCGAAATCGGGTGATGATACCAGGCCAACAGCCCACTGCGGTGTCCCTGTAACGTCCGGGCGAACTGCTGCAGGATGCGAATGCCCGAGGTCTGGGCTCGCCTGCACCAGTCTTCCAGGAACTCCATTGCATCACCCCAGGTCTCCTGCTCCCAGAACATCCGCAGCTCATCCTTCAAGTAGTAGGCAATCGCCAGCGGTTGGTTGAGCTGCAAGGCTTCCTTCAGCCGAAGGTGCTCTCCTTTTGAATGATCCAGGCTCTCCGGGTTCTTCAAGAGCAGCCAGCGGGTCCCTTTGAGCACCTGTCTTCCCAATGGGCCTTCCGCTTCATGAAACAGCTCCCGACGCAGTTGCGTCAGCTTCTCATTCAGCAGCTTCATGATGTGAAATCGATCAAACACCAAAGACGCATCTGGCAGGTTCTCCAGCACCGCACTGATGTACGCGGGCGACATGTCGGTGGCCACCGCCTGCACCTGGGCACGAGAGGATGTCAGCCGTTTCCAGAATGGCTTGAGAGCATCAGCTCCTTTTCCCTTGCCGACGAAAACCACCGCTCCACTCTCCAGGTCCAGCACCAGCGTGATGAAGCGGTGCTTCTTTCCGACATGGATTTCATCAATGGCAATTCGCTTGAGGTGCTTGAGCCTCGGTTTGGAGAAGTGCTTTCGTAGTCGCTGCTTTTGAATGTCGTTGGCCAGGTCCCAGGAGATCCCCAGATGTCGACCAACATCCTGCGGCGTCATGAACGTGAGCAGTTCCATGACGTATCGCTGAAAGCTTCGGGTGTGACGCCGCTTGACCTGAGCGAACGTGACTTCCACCCGTCGTCTGAGCGAACAGCGTTGGCACTGCACCTTGGGAACATCCATTTCAATGAAGACCGGCCTCAGACCGATGGAGACGGTCCTCCACATGCGCGGAAACCGCTCGATGACGTGGACACGCCCGTGCCCGCAGGCCGGGCATCGCAGCTTCTCCCGGGGGAGTTCGATGCTCACGATCATCTCCCCCTGCTCAAACCGTGTGGACAAATATCGATAGCCCCGCACGCCGAGTGCGTGGTACAACAGACAACTGGACATGCTGAGTTCTTCCTTCAGGAATTGCGTAAGACACAACCCCTGATCAGACCAGCATGTCCAACTTTTTCAACCAAACACCCCTATCTGCCGGATGAACCGTAAATGTGATCCCGTGATCTAAAGTACGAATTAATACGCCCCTGCTTCACAATAGAAATTGTCGCCGGTATAAACCCCCTTGCTCCCGATGTAAAATGTGCCATCTGGCCGCTGTTGTCAAATGCGAACCAGTCGACATCATTGCACTGCACATAATCATCAATGTCTTCCGGCTCTTGGTTGGATTTGATGTTCATTCTGATTCAATCTCAGTTGGTTGGAATTATTTTGGAAAAAATTCCCCTACAGTTGTTGCAATTGTCCACTTTCTGACAGGTTCGTGGTAGGACTGGATCAGTAAATCGACTGGGTGGCTGGGGCGAGTACAGATCCGCCAATTGAGAGGCGAGTCTCGACGAAGTCAAAATCTATGCAAAAGGTCAGCGAAACGGCTCCAGCTCCTTCGAGTGGTTATCAGGCACAGGCGAAGTTCTGGGGCTGTCGAGTCTTCTCCGATGGAAGAGTTGTACCGCGCCCCAGCCACCCTGTCGTCTGGCAGAACGAGGGGATTTTTGTGTTAAGGTTGATGTGCCATGCCGGAGAAAGAATCGCACCACACCGCCCTGTTGATCATCGATGTCATCAACGATCTGGATTTTCCGGAAGGGCCGGAGCTGCTGAAGTTCGCGCGGCCGATGGCGGACCGGATTCTTGAGCTGAAGAAGCGTGCGAAGCAGGCCGGGATTCCCGTGATCTACGTCAACGACAACTTTGGCCGTTGGCGGTCTGACTTCCGTGCGCAGATCGAGCATTGCCTGAAACCTCAGAGCCGGGGCCGGGAGATCGTCGAGTTACTCACCCCGGAAGAAGATGATTATTTCGTTCTCAAGCCTCGTCATTCCGGCTTCTATTCAACGACGCTCGAACCGCTGCTGCACGATCTGAAATGCCAGAAGCTGATCATGACCGGCGTGGCGACCAACATGTGCGTCTTCTTCACTGCCAACGACGCCTATATGCGGGACTTTACCGTGGTCGTCCCCTCAGACTGCTCGGCGGCCAACACTCTGGCGGATCATGAGTATGCCCTGCAGCAGATGGAGTTCGCGCTCAAGGCGGATATCCGGCCTGCGGAACAGCTGGAACTGGAGTCCAGAAGCTGAGACGCGTCCCCCCCGCCCAGTCTGATCGGTCCGCCACCATCCCATTCGTTTTCGAACGTCTTCGGACAAATTTCTCGAAAAAATGGAATCAACTGAACTGGGGCTGTCACCGCAGATTAGAGTCCGCGACGGCGGATGATGACCGGGAAAATGCCAGCACGATCAGGAGTCGGCACAGTCCTCGCAGAAGACATTTTCGAAGATCGAACATCTGGTTCGATGGAAATCTGTTTAATTGGAGGTCAAACATGGCGACTCGTCGTGAAGTGCGTAAGAACGAAACTCCTGCCGAAGCAGCGAACGCGGATCCCATTACGAATGAGCCGGGTGCTCACCCGGTCAGTGTCGGCGTGGGAACAGCCCTGGGTGGCGCCGCTGCCGGTGCTCTGGGAGGGGCCGTAGCAGGACCAGTGGGCGCTGTCGTCGGTGCCGTGGCTGGCGGGATCGCAGGCGGATTGGGTGGCAAGGCTGCCGGGGAACAGATTGATCCGACGGTGGAAACCAACTACTGGAAGACCCAGTATCCGACCCGAGACTATTACAACGAGAAGATTGACTATCAGGCGGTGGAACCGGCCTACCGTTACGGCTGGGAATCCCGCTCAGCCTACGAGGGCAAAACGTTTGAGCAGGCGGAGAAGGATCTGGAAGCCCACTGGCAGGAGCGACGTGGCGGTTCGAAACTGGTCTGGTCACAGGCTCGGCCAGCGACCCGCGATGCCTGGCAGCGGATTGATAACGCGTTCGGCAAGTCCCCCAGCCCGCTGGGGTAACCGCAGCAAAACAAGAATTGCGACTCGAGAATTCCACGTCTTCATGGCGTGGAATTTTTTTGTTTCGAATGATCAGCGGAGTCCGGATTCCCATTCGAATTGAGGGAATGATTCGCACGCCCGAGTTTCGCCTGGTACGTCGCCAGTAACTGAATCAATGAGGCGAGCTCAATGGGTTTGACGAAGTGATCATTAAAGCCCGCCTCTCGCGTGCGGCGCTTGTCATCCTCCTGTCCCCACCCGGTCAGCGCAACGAGAATCACTTCTTTGCCGAAATCAGACTCTCTGAGCTTCCTCGCCGCTTCGTATCCGTTCATACGAGGCATCCCGAGGTCCATAAAGATGACCTGCGGTCGAAATTCGTCAGCCGTCTGCAGGGCCGCCAGACCATCTTCGGCCGTTCGGGTGTCGTGTCCCATCCTTTGGATCGACAGGCTCAGCAACCTTGCTGCGTCCAGATTGTCATCGACGACGAGGACCCGCAAGGGGGGAAGGAGATGATTCGCCGGTTCGATCGACCCATCATCAGTCGGCGCAGCTGGTTCGATTGTCGGAAGTCGCACAACGAATTCACTCCCCTGCCCCAGACCGTCGCTATGGGCGGTGACGGTGCCGCCGTGCATTTCAACCAGTCGTTTTACCAGGGTCAGACCGATTCCCAGGCCGTTGTAGGAACGGTCCAGCGACCTTTCAGCCTGCGTGAACATTTCGAAGATCTTGCTGAGCATCTCCGGGGCGATCCCGATTCCGGTGTCCTTCACCGAGATGATCGCCTCTTCCCCCACTTTGCGGCATGTTAAGTGGATCGAACCCCCGTTCTCGGTATACCGGGCGGCGTTGGTGAGGAGGTTGGAGAGGACCTGAGCCAGTCTGGTGGCATCTGCATCGAGCCAGATCGGCTCGGGCGGCATCTCCACTGTCAATTCATGTCCAAACTCCTGAAAGAGAGCCCGCGTGGCATGCTGGGCGCTCTGGACGCTTTTCGCGAGATCCATCTGCTTTTTGCGAAGCGTCACTTTTCCGCTGGTGATCCGGGAAATGTCGAGCAGGTCATCGACGAGACGGACAAGTTGATGCGTCTGCTCCTCCATCGTCCCGATCACTTCATCGATCAGTTCCGGTTCATTGGCAGACATGCGAAGGAGATCGATTCCGGTACGAATGGGGGCCAGTGGGTTCCGCAGTTCATGGGCCAGCAGTGCGATGAATTCATCCTTGCGGCGATCGCTTTCACGCAGCTCCTGCTCCATTGCCTGACGGTCGGTGACATCCCGTGTGACTCCCGTCACTGCTTCAACTTCGCCGTCAGCTCCAAAGACGGGGGCGAAAATGTAATCGTAGACGCGGCGACCGTAGGTCCCGTTGAAAGGAACTTCGCCCCGGATCGGACGGCGGGTGGCTCGGACTTCGTCGATCTCCCGCTCATGCATTTCCGCATGCCAGGGTTCGTAACCCAGTTCCAGAAAGGTGCGGCCGATCGCTTCTTCCGCAGTCTTTCCGTACATCCTCAGCAGGGCTTCGTTGGCATAGGTAAAGCGGTGTTCCAGATCGAAGACGTACACAAAGTCCGGAGTATTGGAGAGGGCTGTTTCATACAGTCGGCGAAGTCGTTCGGACTCGGCGGTCAGCTGAATCAGACTTGCTTCGGCCCGTTTCCGCCTCGTCAGGTCGATCCCCTGCACGAGGATTCCAGAAACGCTGCCGTCCCCTTCAAAAATCGGCTGGTAAACAAACTCCAGGGTCCGTTCATCAACCGTTCCCGGCTTGGTCCCTTGCAGTTGAACGTTCACATCGATGCCGACATAAGGCTTGCCGGTTTGATAGACCTCATTGAGCAGGTCGAGATAACCCTGTGACGCGACTTCCGGGATCGCATCGCGAAGTTTCAGACCGATCAGGTCGCGGCTCCCGACGAGTTCCTGATACCGCTCGTTCACCCTCTCAAAGACATGGTCCGGACCCCGCAACACAGCCATGAAGGAGGGAGCCAGCCGGAAGACTTCTTCAAGCCGTCCTCGCTCGGCTGCGATTTTTGCGTGCAGTCTCCGTTCTTCCTGAATCCCCCGGACCCGGACCAAGGCTTCCCAGCACCGTGCGACCACGGTCGTCACCAAGTCCACTTCCTCGGCGGTCCATTTCCGGGGAGTCGACTGATGGACAGCCATCGCGGCTGTCAATCGGCCGTCCTTGTGCAGCGGAACTCCAATGACCGCCTGAGTGGAAAGGGATTCGTAAGCAGACCGGTATTCCGCAGGGATACGGGGATCATTCGAAACGTCATCGACGATGAACGGGCGATTCTCAAACACCGATTTGGCCAGTTCCGGGCCAAATGCCACGATGGGCCAGCGTCCCGCGATCCCGGGGCCGCCTGTCGAATAATCACCTGTGATGTTGAAGTCGGTTTCGTTTTCCACTTCCGCATACGCACAGCGGTCCGCGTGCAGATGTTCCGCAAGGAGTTGTGCGCTGATTTCCATGACTCGTTCGGCGTCAGCAAGCGACTGGGTCGCATTCGCGAGTTTCGCCAGGAATTGATTGCGTTCGGAGCTTTTGAGCAGTTTTTCTTCCGACTCCTTGCGGGCGGTGACGTCCTGCACGATCCCCAGCATGCGGATCATTTTTCCCGCGTCGTCATAGACGCCCCGTCCGCGCACAGCGACCCACAGCTCCCCGCCGTCTGGTCTAGCGATTCTGTACTCGACGTTGTAATCGCATTTGTCTTCGACCGCCTGACGAGCATGGATTCTCGCCCGCTCGCGGTCTTCGGGATGAATCAGACTTCGCAGCGATTCACGCTTGTAGGTCTTTGATGAATCAATTCCATAGATCTTCCCGGCGCGGGAGGAAATTTTCATCTGGTCGGTTGCCGGATCCCAGTCCCAAGCCCCCAGATCTGCGGAATCGAGTGCGAGTCTTAAGGACTCGGCCAGATGCTGCAGTTCCGCTTCGTTCCGCTTCCGTTCGCTCATGTCCCGGAAGACGAGAACCGCTCCGGTAATTTTCCCCTGTTCGTTGCGAATGGGAGCGGCGGAATCGTCAATCGGACGCTCCGTGCCGTCACGCGCGATGAGAATCGTATGATTCGCCAGGCCGACGATGACTCCTTCGTTTAATGCCCGCACGGCCGGATTTTCAACGGGCTTTCTGGTCGACTCATTGACAATATGAAAGACGTCCAGCAGCGGGTGATTTTGGGCAGCCGCCGTGGTCCAGCCGGTGAGCTGTTCCGCAATCGGGTTGAGAAACGTGGCATTCCCGTCGGTGTCGGTCACAATGACGGCATCGCCAATGCTGTTGAGCGTTGTCCGGAACCATTCATGCTGCAGTGAAACGGCTTCTGCCGCCTGGGCCTGTGCCCGCGAACTTCGATAGAGAAGCAGCAGGAACAGGACAATTGCCGCCAGACAGCAGGCGGCGACGGTCCATCCGAAGAAGATGGCTGTCGAATACGCCTGTGCGGTGTCGGCCCGCTTCTGGATCAGCAGTTCGCGCTCCACCGTCTGCATTTCTTCCAGTTCGTGGTGGATCTCCTCCAGCAATCTGCGACTTCCTCCGTTGATGATCAACCGGGTTGCTGATTCGACCCCCTGGGTCTGCCGCACCTGCACAACACGGGTCATCTCTCGAATAGCATTTTCCTGGGACTGGTGAATTTTCGTGATGCGTTGCTGCTGTGCCGGATTGTCAGCGGTGAGAGTCCGGATCGCCTCGATCTGAGAGTGCAGGCCGGAATGCAGTCTGTCGATCGCCTTCGGCAGTTCTTCATCACCGGAGATGACGAACAGATGCTGTTGCGCCTCCAGCTTGTGAAGGTCCGCACGGATCGCGTCCAGCCGGGCGATGACGTCCTGCGTGTGCGAGATGGAACTGGAATCGCGATAAACAGAACGGGCGTTGAGAAAGGAGATCGTCGCGTTGGCGATGACGAGCGCCACGAGCAGTCCGACACCGATCAGCACGCCACGGTCAAACTCCCTGCTCATAGATGATACTCGCACCACGAAGGAGCGCCGCTCTGAGAGTGCGCGGTCCGGCAGGAATTCACGTCATTAAAACAGGACGAACTGCAGTCTCGGAATGCTTCGATCCTGACAGATCCTATCCTAGTCTACAGCAGGCCCCGAAGGCTGCAATCGCAGTCGTCAGACTTCCGGGGCGACAGCTCGCAGCTTTGGATGGGAAAAAATGGCTCGCAGCTGATCGATCGACGGCGGTTTCACCAGATGCATGTCGAATCCCGCCTGCAGCGACCGCTCCTGATCTTCCGCGGATCCATAACCGGTGAGGGCGACCAGCAGCAGGGAATCGGCATGGGGCCGCTTCCGCAGCTCTTCGGCCACCTGATAGCCGTTCATCACCGGCAGTCCGATATCCAGGAGAACGATTTCCGGTTGCCACTCTTCTGCAAGCTGCAACGCGGATTGACCGTCATGGGCTGCTTTGACTTCATGGCCCCCCATCTTGACGAGAAGCATCGTCTGAATCCGCGTGGCGCCGACATTGTCGTCGACGAGCAGAATGCGACGGGGAGTCACCTCTGCGTGTGCGCTCTGCATGAAATGGATTCTCCTGAAACAGTGGATGGTCCGCAACTTGTCTGCTCATCGCGCAGTGACAGATGTTTCAGCGGACAATCCCAACGTGAGTGGCGGGTTTTATCGCAGTTTTCACTGCTCGTCCAACCTATGGCATAAAAAATGCCAATCTTCAACTTCGAAGCGGGTTTTCTGATTGGTTCTGCACGTCAGCCGACAAAACAGGAGTGGGAAAAATGCCTTTGAATACACTTGAAGATGCTTTTGTGGACGAACTTCGCGACGTTCTCAGCGCGGAAAAACAACTGGTGAAGGCTCTCCCTAAGATGGTGAAGGGGGCGACGAGCGACCAGCTGCGCGATGCCCTGGAATCCCATCTGGAAGAAACAAAAACACACGTGGAACGGGTCGAAGCAGCTTTCGAGTCGATCGACCTGAAGCCGCGGTCAAAGAAGTGCGAAGCAATGGAGGGCTTGCTCGAAGAAGGTTCGTCTCTCCTCGAAGAAGACGCGTCTCCCGAGGTCATGGATGCATTGATCATTGCTGCCGCTCAGAAAGTGGAGCACTACGAGATCGCCACCTACGGAACGCTGTGTACATGGGCTGAAGAACTCGGTTTCGACGCCGCGTTGAAGCTGCTGAAACAGAACATGGCGGACGAAGAGGCAGCCGATGAAAAGCTGACCCAGATCTCCCAGACGGTCAACCGCGCTGCCGTAGAACCGGCGACTGAAGACGTGGAAGCCGAGTAATCAGACCGTTGTCCGTCGGCAATCTTTGGGGCATGACGTCTGGGTCTCTCCAGCGTGAATTGCAAAAAGCAGGGAGCGAACAATTTTTTCGCTTCCCTGCTTTTTGTTCTCAGGGGAGACTAAAATCCGCGGTTCGTCCCCACAAAGAACCCACGAGTCAAAACGTCATGTCTCATTCGACGCCCGATGATGAACCGTTTGATGCTGAGGAAGACCACACCGTTCAGGGGCAGGTCCGGCATCACCAGTTGAGTGCGCGGGTCCCCGACGAGATTGGAAACGGAGTCTTCAGTAACGGCGTCATGATTCTGACCGGTCCGTTTGAACTGGTCCTCGACTTTGTTCTCAGGATGGGCGAACAGCAGCGGATCGCTGCCCGAGTTGTTCTGCCCCATATCGTCGGCCAGCAGTTCATCAATGCTCTCCACGACAATCTGCAGAACTACGAACGTCGCTTTGGGCCGATCGCCCAGATCCCGCGCATGCTGCCGGAAGAGAAAACCGAATCTCAGCCCCCTTCCGGAATTGATCCCGGAAACTCGGGCGAGATTCCCGCGTTCCATCCGGAGAACCTCCCTGCCCCGGATCAGCCCCCGCACATCGAAGACATCTACAATGAACTCAAACTGCCTGACAGCATGTTGAGCGGGCGATACGCCAACGGAGTTCTGATCCGTCATTCTCCCACGGAGTTCTGTTTCGACTTCATCACGAACGTCTATCCACGTTCGGCGGTCTCGGCCCGGGTGTTTCTGGCTGCTCCGCATGTCGTCCCGTTTCTGAAGTCGCTGACTCGAGCACTCCATCCTCCCGCGGACCTCGGCCCTCCTGCCGAGTGATGTCTGTCCTTTGTTGCTTCGCGGTCCAGATCTTTTTTTACAACACTCTATATATTTCGTCATGAGCAGCACGCGCCCGGATTCGAAGACTCAAGTGGCCCGGATCGGGATTGTGACGGTTTCTGACCGCGCCAGCCGAGGCGAATACGAGGATCTGGGGGGGCCTGCCATCGCCAGCTACTTCAGTGACGTTTTGACTTCCCCTTGGGAAGCAGTCCCGGTGGTCATTCCCGATGACCGCCCCGTCATTGAATCGACCCTGATCGACCTCTGTGACACCCAGAACTGTTGCCTGGTGGTCACCACAGGAGGGACCGGACCAGCTGCCCGAGATGTGACTCCAGAGGCGACCGAAGCGGTCTGCGACAAACTGATGCCAGGGTTCGGAGAGCTGATGCGGAAGGTTTCCCTGGAGAAGGTTCCTACTGCCATCCTCTCGCGTCAGACTGCCGGAATTCGAGGCGGGAGTCTGATTGTGAATCTGCCCGGCCAGCCGAAAGCGATCCGGGAGTGCCTCGCCGCAGTGATGCCCGCAATTCCATATTGCGTGGACCTGCTCGAGGGGCCGTTTCTGGAGACTGATCCGGCGCGCGTGGCGGCATTTCGGCCCGTCCGGAAGTAGCTTGCCTGCAAAATGTGCAAAGCCTCGCCCGCATTCGCTGCATTGGGTTGAAGAATTTACAACGGCAGATTAGGCTGGTTTGCGAATTCAGGAGTTTCTTTCCGGCAATAACTGCCGATTGATGCTGAGTTTAAGGGGAAAGCGGGCGTGTTTCCCCGTCGAGACGGTTCCGTTTGGTCCGTCGCTTGCAAACGGTTTTGCTACGGACGAGTAGGCAGGGATTTGCCCAAAGTTCTTTTCGACCCATTTTTTCCCCCGCAACAGTCGAGTGCATGGACGCAATCCTTAAGAGATTCGGGGCGCTCTGCGCCTTTTGTCTGGTCACCACTGCAGCTGCGCACGGTGCGACGTTCAAAACGACGAATTTCGTCGTGACGGCGTCTACTGATGACATTGCTCGTCGAGTGGCGAATTGCGCTGAATACTGGCGTCGCGATCTGGCGATTCAGTGGTTTGGAAAGCCGCTTCCCAACTGGTACCAGCCCTGCCCCATCAGCGTTCAGTCAGGCCAGATGGGTGCCGGCGGGCAGACCACATTCACGTTCGAAAATGGCGAGGTTTACGGCTGGAAAATGCAGGTCCAGGGGACCGTCGAACGCATTCTCGATTCCGTCGTCCCTCACGAAGTCAACCACACCATTTTTGCGTCCCATTTTCGCCGCCCCCTCCCCCGCTGGGCCGACGAAGGAGCTGCCACACTCTTCGAACACGAATCCGAACAGGCTCGCCAGATGCAGCTTCTCAACCGGGTGCTCAACACCAACAAACGCATTCCGCTGCAGGATCTGCTCGCGATTCGTGAGTATCCCGCCGACATGCAGGATGTCCTCACGCTTTACGCTGAAGGTTATTCACTCGCTGGTTTTCTGGTCGGAAGCAAGGGAGAAGATGGTCGACGGGTCTACATCCAGTTCCTGACCGATGCCCATCAGATGGGCTGGGAAAAAGCGATTCAGAAACACTACGGATTCGACAGCGTCGCACTGCTTGAACAACAATGGACCAACTGGATTGTGGCAGGATCTCCGCCGCTGCAGCCGGCTGGACAGTCGCTGGCCCAGGCTGAAGAGACTCCGGAAGCACCCGTGATGCTGGCCTCTGCTGAACAGGTGGAACAGGAAGTTGTGATCCGGTCGCAGAGTCCTGCTGAAGTGGAATCCATCCCAGCGATGGCAGGAATCGATCGGGCCCCGGCGGCTCTGCCGGCGACGACGCGTCCGCTGCGGGTTGTCCGCCCTCAGGAGGGTGATGTGACGTCTGCCGAGTCCGGCGAGCGTCCCGCCCGTACCGCAGCAGTGGGTGCTGCGAATGTCCGTTCGGAAGATTTTCAGGTGCGAGCTCTGAGGAACTCCGGTGAGGGGACGATGCCCCGGAAGTCCACACTGTCTCCAACCGCCGGCGGAATCGAGATCGACCCTAACGCGAAGAATTATCAGTTTCCAGAAGCCCGCAAATAGGGGAAATGCACTCGCTCACGCTTCGTGCTCTGAGTGACAGATCGTGCTCTGAGTGACGAGCGTTCTAACACTCCGGGCCATCGGGAAACAGCTGTGACACGCTGGTCCGGTCGTGAATCGACTGGATCGCTTCTGCAAACAGTCTCGCCACGGAGACGACCGAGATGTTATGTGGCAGCGGGTCGTTCTGCGGTTCGATGGTGTCGGTGATGAACAGCTGCTTGATCTGGCTGGCAGCGATCCGCGGGGCAACCCCCTTCGACAACGCTCCGTGGGAAACGGCAGCATAGATGTCGTTCGCGCCGCGCTCCTTGAGCACGTCCGCCATGGCGATCAGTGTCCCGCCCGAGATCGTGAAGTCATCCACGATCAGCACGTTCTTGTTTCGCACATCGCCGATCAGCTCCAGCACGTGCGCCTGCTCGGTGTGATCCCGTCGCACCTTGTTTCCGATCACGACCGGGACGCCCAGATAGTTGGCATACGCGGAAGCGTTCTTCGCAAAGCCGATGTCCGGGCTGCAGACGACCAGATCAGGAATATTCAGGGTGCGGATGTGGTCGCAGACCACGTAGCGGGCGTAGAGGTGATCGACGGGAATGTGGAAGAAGCCCTGAATCTGCGGAGTGTGCAGGTCCATCATCAGGCAACGGTCTGCCCCTGCAGCCTCAATGGCGTCTGCACAGACACGGGCCCGGATGGAAACCCGGGGTTCGTCCTTTTTGTCCCCTTTGGCGTAGCTGAAGAATGGGACAACGGCCGTCACCTGCTGGGCACTGGCACGCTTGAGGGCGTCGACCCAGAACATCAACTCCATGAAGTTGTCGTTGACCGGGTGATGCGTCCCCTGAATGATGAAGCAGTCCCGGCCGCGCACATTCTCCAGAATGCGGACGAAGACGTTTCCTTCGCTGAAATAATGGGCTTCACAGGGCGTCAGTCGCACCCCCAGCTCATCCGCGATGCGCTGGGCCAGGAGCTTGTTCGCCGATCCGGCCAGCAGGGCCAGTTCCCCCTGCGGGGGTTGAAACGCATGCGGTCGAGGACCGTGATTGGGACGGTGCTGCATTCGGGGACGCTTTGAGTGGATTCGATGGATGCGAAATCAATCGCGGATCGGAGAATTCGTCCGATACTGGCATCTTACAGAGACGCCCCTCAGAGACAAGCCGCACGGGGTCGGGGCCCTCGCCTTTACGAAATTGGGAAAAGTCGAGGGGCTGGAGACAAGAGCCCAGAGACGAGAATCCAGGGCAGATACCTCGCGATTTTCAGGCCTTTGCACCTGGTTTCTCCGCTGGGGGACCCTCTGACTGCGTTGAGGCCAGGCGCGGCACAGGGGGCAGGACTCTTTCCCTGCTCGAGCCCCTTTATGCGGGGAATGTGGCGGCAATCAGGGGGAATTTTGGCTCAAAGAAATTCGAGTTTGAGCAGGAGAGCAGTCCGCTCATCTCCCGCACGCAATCGCCCGGTTCTGCACTCAATTTCCGGAAATGTCAATTTATTCCGGCAATTGCCCGCTGAGTGCCGAATTCATCCCTGCGGACGGCAGTTCCCCTGTCCGTTTCCGGGGGAGTTTACCGAATGATCTGGGGATGCCTTTTGAAAGGACTCTTCGGATGCAATCTCGACTGACAGCTGCACTTCTATGCTTCGTCGCCGGAATGGCGGGTTTCTCCCCTCTCCGGGCCGGTGGAAAAGTTCAGACCGACTACCGGGGCTACCCGATCAAATCGCAAAGCAAATGCGTTCTCCCCTACGACGACCAGACCAAAGCCATTATCTGCACGAACAGGTCCATTCCCCCCAACTGGGTGATTGTGGGGGTCCGGCACACGCCTGGCTGTAATGGACTGGCGAACAACTCCTGGGTGATTCAGCGTCTGCCCAATTACCCCGGAGCGGATCTGGTCATCTGTGCCTGCCAGCCGATTCCGCCAGGCTGGGCCGTTGTAGAAGAAGTCAAGGACTGCTACTGCGGCAAGGGGATCCACGGAGTCCGCATCCGGAAGATGTAGGTGCGGGACAACGATATGAATGAATTTTTGAAACGCAAAGATCGCGGAGTACGCGGAGAAGAAAATAAGAGTCGCTGATTGACATCCTTCCATCACTTGCAGATGGAAAGTGAAATGGCGTCAATTTCATTCCCCTCTTCTTTTTTCCTCAGCGTACTCTGCGCTCTCTGCGTTTCAAATCCATCTTCCTCCTGATCAACCGCTGCCGTTATTTGCGTGCAGGCTGCCCGTCTGAAGGCTGAACCAGTCCTTTGAACTCGGCGGCTTCAATCTCCGTGGGAATTGTCTGGACGCTCCAGTCGAGCATCACGACCTGATATTCACTCTGGTCGGCGTCAGGCTGTCCCAGGCATTTGAGGGGGTTTTTCGCATCGAACGGCAGGCCTCCGGGCTTCGTCCAGAAGTCTGCTTTTTCCGATCCCGCTTCGATGAGGACCACGGTCTGTTCCGGGACATCGCGGACAGCGTCCAGGTCCGGGGCCTTGCCGGATTTGAAGAGGGTCTCGTTCCCGACGAGCATGTGGATGCGGGTCTTCCCCTCAGGATCGTCGCCGAAGACAGCGGGCATCTCCTTCAGAAGCGTCCGATTGTGAGGACTGTCCCAGCGTTCGGCGAGGTTGAATCGATCGTAGAGTTCCTGCTGACCCAGCATCGGAAGCAGATGGACCCGCCAGCTCAGTCCTTTATTCTTTGCGATGGCAGCAGCCATCTTCTCGTCGATCAACGAAGCCGTCCCCCCTTTCAAGGCCTCTTTTGTCTTGGGGTCGATCGTGTTGGGATCAATGTTTTTCAGGTCGATCTCCTTCCCCTCGATTTTCGAGAGATCAATCTTTGACGGATCGATCTTGGAGGGATCGATTCTGGATGGATCGATCTTCCCCTTGGGAAGTTTCGGGGAGGCTGGTGTTGCCTCCGCAGGGGGCTCTGCAAACAGATCATTTCCCTGCCCTTGCCCCTGCATCTGTCCCCGTCCACGGCGAGCGCTCATGGGCTTGGCCTCCTCCGTCCCTGGCCCGCTGGCTGCCGGCAAATGTCCATTGGCTTCAAGGTACTCTTCCATGGCGATGGCGATCTGCTCCATGGGGGGGAGGTCTTCCTTGGGAATGGCGGGCGTCTGTGCTGCTGCGAGCTGATTCTGGAACAGGCTGGGCATCTCACTCAGATGGTCCAGGTGCTTCAGAGTCAATGAGACGGATGACCCTTCACTTGAAATGAGAACCCCTTTGATGAGTTCATTGATGAGGTCTGATTTGGCTTGTTTGCCCGGATCATCGTCTGACAGCTGGGCGACGTACATTTCTCCCTGCTTCTTCCCCTGAGCAATCAATCCCTGAAGGACTGTCGAAAGGCTCTGCGACAGCTGTGAATGAGGAAATCCCAGCGAGAGCTTCAGCATCTCCGGTGCTTCCAGATCCAGTGCGAACCGAATTGCATTCGTCTCTGCCAGCTGCGGAGCGAACAATGCCGCCGGTCCGGCAGCCTGCAACGCGGTCTGCATGAATTCCAGCTTTTGACCTTCTGGTGCGTTGATGGCGAGGGCCACCATTGGGTTCCCTTGAGCCTTCAGTGCCTGCGCGATCTTCGAGTTTGCGGCAGTCCCCGGAGCGGCAGCCAGCATCTTCGGCAGATTCTCATTGGAGGCGACGATCATTTCCTTCTCGGAGAGGAAGGCGATGGAATCCGGTCGCCCTTTGAAGCGGACATGAGGGATTTCGGAAACGATTTCCACTGTCACTTCGTCCGCTCCTTTCGCGGAGGTCCGGACGATCTCTTCAATCGGAAGTGAGACGGCACTGCGGACGTACAGTCCCGGGACTGCCGCGGGGAGCTGATTGGGGGTCAATGACTCCACTGCTCCCGGCGAAGCGGACGGTTCCAGGAGGACGCGAATTTCTTCAACAGCAGCGAAGGGGAAGGATCCCTTGGCCATTGGCGGAGTGAGCCGCGCGAGTGCCTCTTCCGTCGTCTCCCCTTCTAATGCCTGTTGCTTGATCCAGCCTTGAACAAGTTGACTTTCGAAGATTCTCCGGGGGGAGATGATCAGGGCTGCGCTGGCGTCTGATGGAAGGTATTTGGAATCAAACTCCGAAGCAGCCGGGGCGAGGGGTGGCAGTTTCGAAGAAGCGGACTCTGAGCTTGGGTTGCTGACGTCACGTCGGATCAGGTCAAGATCTTCACTGGGAATCACGGCGCCGTCCCGATGCTGGATGAGACGTGCCAATGAGGGGAGGTTGACCGGAACCTGGACCACAGATCCGTCTAGCATGGCGGCCACGAATTGCTCATCGACATCGCCAAAGGTTTCGGCTGCATTTGTCGGATTGAATTGCAGTCCGGTCGGTTTCGTCCAGGTCTCAGCTTTGTTGGGCCCCGCTTCGACAAGGGCCAACGTGTTCGACGTACCGTCGGTGACGTCACGGATGGTTGGACCGAGTCCCGGCTGGAAAGGAGTTCCCGGGCCGGTGACGACTTGAATCCGCGTCTTCCCTTCAGGATCGTCTCCGAAGACTGCCGGCATCTTGCTGGCGAGTGCTTTGTTGTGCTCACTGTCCCAAGGCTCATCGAGATGAAATTCCTGGTAGAGGTCCACTTCCCCCAGAGATGGAAGCAGATGGACGCGCCAGCTGAGGCCGGTTGGTGAATCAGCGGCTCCGCTTCCGTCCACGGCTGGCAGGTGTCCGTTGGAATCAGAGTACACGTGCATTGCCAGCACAATATTCTTGAGCGCGCTGCGTGCATCAAACTTTTTCGCATCGGCAGCGGCCTGACGAACGCGCCGCACCAGCGGCGTCTCCATCACCGTGGGAGCCTTGGAATCGCCTGCGGCCGGAGCAGTTGTTGCATTCGGAGCAGCGCTGCTGGCTGCCGGACTTGCTGCAGCTGGGGCTGGCATCGCTGCGGAGTCTGGTTTTGGCGGTTCCGCAGCGGGCGTGGCCGCAGGGGGTGTCGATTCGACTGCAGCTGGCGGCGGGGATTCCGTCTTGCTGCCGCATCCGGAGAGCATGATCACGGTTAACAGCAGGCACTTCACGCGGCAGTTCGAAATCATGTCACACCCATATGCTGGTCGACATCTCGAGACATCTTTTGCAAAGAGCTGTTGAGATGAGGAGTTGTTGTTTGAAATGATTTGCAGACGGGATTTCACAATCCCGGATTCAGAGGAGCCTCAGCATGTTTGACAATAGAAGAGCGGGACAGAAGAGTCAAAGTCACCCGCCTGTTTCCACGGGAAACGTCAATGTCATCTTCGTGCCTCGACCCGGTTCACTTTCGCAGTGAATGGTTCCGCCATGTGTCTCGACGATCTTACGCACGGTGGGGAGTCCCAGTCCATTCCCCGCCGGCTTGGTCGAGAAGAAGACATTGAACATCTTCTCCACTGCCGCAGCTGGCACTCCGCAACCGGTATCAATGATCTCGATCACCACATCCCCGCCGCGCCGAAAGGACTGAATTTCGATGATCCCCCCTTCCGGCATCGCCTGCTGTGCATTACGGACCAGATTACTGAGGACCTGGCGAATCAATCGCACGTCAAGTTGCAGCGTCGGCAGGTCCGCTGCCAGATGAGGACGGATATCAATGTGGTGCTGAGCCGCTTCGGGCTGATAAAACTCGAGGAAGTTGCGAATGAGGTCGGCGACGTTACACGGCTCAAGTGACAGCTCTCCCGCCCGGGCAAACTGCAGGAACGCTTCAAGAATCTCATCCAGATGCTCGCACTCTTTCTGGATCGTCGAGACTTTGCGGAGCATTCGCTGGGCAGCAGGAGTCTGCAGCGTCTGGAGATCTTCGAAGAGCAGATCGAGATTCAGACTGATCGTCGAGAGCGGATTACGGATCTCGTGGGCGAGTCCACCTGCGAGAGCTGCGATCTCGTTGTACTGCCGTTCCAGTCGATCACGATCGATCCGGACTTCCTGCGGTGTTTCCGATTGTTCACTCACTGCACTGTCCACTCAGTTGAGACCCAACTGCCACATTGATCAATTTTGAGAGTGTTTGGGCATACACCAGAAACCACTCTGTCCAGAGACCTGTGTATGCTTTTCTCAGTAGAGTTTTCATTCTGATAACGTTCTGAGACGAAAAAGTTATCGCGCAGAGCCGCAGAGTAATAAAGAAGTTTCCAATGGGCATTCTTGCTCCCTGCTCTTCCTTTCTCCGCGGCATAGCGTCTCTGCGCGAGACCCATTTTTGATTCGGGCAGACGCACTTTCGCGATTTCTCGACATTATGCGCGCTCATCCACCTGGTGCAATTGCTGTGGATGCGGCATAAAAAAACCGGGAGACGGGCTCCCGGTTCGATCAGCTTTTCCTACTGGACTTATTCGAGTTCGTCGTCCAGGTCGTCATCGCCATCTTCATCATCATCCGTTTCGGCTGCGACCGGGGCTTTCTCGGCCAGCAGAGCCTTGCGGGAAAGTTTGACGCGGTTCTGGTCATCCACAGCGATGACCTTCACTTCGATCAGGTCACCGACTTTGACGACTTCAGCGACCGACTTGACGTAGCCGTCAGAGAGTTCGCTGATGTGCAGCAGGCCGTCTTTGCCTGGTGCGATTTCGACGAAGGCGCCAAAGTCCTTGATCGAGTTCACCTTTCCGCTGTAGACGCGACCGACCTTGATTTCTTCGGTCAGTGCTTCGATGCGGGCGAGGGCCAGCGAGCATGCGTCCTTGTTCGGGCCGGCGATCGTCACGGTGCCGTCGTCGTTGATGTCGACCTGGGTTCCGGATTCTTCCTGAATCGCACGGATCATCTTTCCGCTTGGCCCGATGACCAGACCGATCTTCTCCGGATGAACCTTGGTACTGACGATTCGTGGAGCACTTTCCGGAAGTTCCGGACGCGGACGACGAATGGTGGTCAGCATCTGGCGAAGGAGTTCACGGCGGGCGTTGCGAGCCTGATCCAGCGTCTTGCGGATAATCTCTTCGTTAATGCCGTCGATCTTCAGGTCGAGCTGAATTCCGGTAATCCCCTTCTGGGAACCGGCGACCTTGAAGTCCATATCGCCGAAGTGGTCTTCATCGCCCATGATGTCGGTCAGGGTCACATACTGCTTCCCTTCCTTGATCAGGCCGATGGAAATTCCGGCGACCGGCTGCGTGATGGGGACACCGGCTGCCATCAGTGCGAGTGTGGCACTGCAGACCGAAGCCATCGAGCTGCTGCCGTTCGATTCCAGAATGTCGGAGATCACGCGGACGGTATATGGGAAGTCGGCGGTCGCCGGCATCACCGGTTCAACCGACCGCTGAGCCAGAGCACCGTGTCCGATTTCGCGACGGCCGGGGCCGCGGATCGGTCGCACTTCGCCCACGGAGAACGAAGGGAAGTTGTAGTGCAGGTAGAACTGCTCGGATGATTCTTCGATCAGGCTGTCAACACGCTGAGCGTCACGGACACTTCCCAGAGCGACGGTCGCCAGCGACTGGGTTTCACCGCGGGTGAACAGCGAGGAGCCGTGGACACGTGGAATGACGTCGACCTGGCAATCGATGTGGCGGAGATCGGTCAGACCGCGGCCATCGAGCCGTTTGCCGGCCAGGGTCAGTTCGCGGCAGATCTGGTTGTCGACTTCGTGGAAAGCTTCCTTGAGCTGGGCGCGGCTGCGTCCATCTTCCAGGACTTCCACCTTGTTCGGGAAGTATTTTTCGAGCAGTTCGTCACGGACCACTGCTGTGGCGGCTGACCGCTCGGACTTCTTCGTGTTCTGGCGGGAATTCCGGATCTTGTCACCGGCTTCTTCTCGCACGATCTTGAGGAACGGGTTTTCGGGGGGCGGAACAAACTCAACCGGAGTTTTGTTCAGCTTCTTCGTCAGTTCAACCTGCAGGTCGCAGAGTTCGACGATGGCCCGATGTCCGAACATCAGGGCGTCGGCCATCTGGTCTTCCGGAATCTGCTTGCCGAAGCCTTCGATCATGAGGATCGAGTCGTGGCTGCCGGCAACGATCAGGTCGAGATCGCTTTCCTTGACCTGGGCGATGGTCGGCATGAGCACGAACTCACCGTCGATCAGGCCAACGCGGACAGCTCCGATCGGTCCCTGGAACGGGAGGGGAGCGACGCTCAGAGCGGCACTGGCTGCGGTGATGGACAGGACGTCCGGATCATTTTCGCCGTCGAAGGACATGACGTTGGCCATGACCTGAACTTCGTCGATGTAGCCGGCGGGGAAGAGAGGACGAATCGGACGGTCGGTCAGACGGGAGGTCAGCGTTTCGCGCGTCGTCGGGCGCCCTTCCCGTTTGAGGAATCCGCCGGGAAACTTTCCAGCTGCAGCGAACCGTTCGCGGTAGTCGCAGGTCAGAGGAAAGAAATCAGTCCCGGGACGGGATGGTCCGGACTGAACCGCGACAAAAATGGATGTTTCCCCGTACTGGAGAAGAATAGAGCCACTGGCCTGCTTGGCGAGTTCTCCGGTGGTGAGTGTGAGTGTACGACCTGCGAATTCACGACTGACTTGAATCTTCACGTGATTTTCCTACCTGCAACAACGACAACTGGCTTTCACAACAACTGCACGACAAATAACTTACGAATGCCGACACAACAGCCGGGCCGGTAAAGCCAAAAGCACCGGTCCCCCCTCCCTCGAAAGCAAGAAGGCCCTGCCCGCCTGTCTTTTTGAAGACGGGCGAGAGGGCCTGGATTCAGATTCTGAAGTGCAGCGGCTTTGAGAAAATTGCTGTAACTTTCGTTTCGTACAGTCTGTTTTCACAGGCTGCTTCAGATGAAACCAATGCTTTTCTGGTCACAGCTCTGGCCGCGACCATCCACGACGACTTCAGCTCGCCAGTGTTACTTACGGATTCCCAAGCGGGTAATCAGATCAACGTAGCGAGGAGCATCTTCACTCTTCACATAGTCCAGCAGGCTGCGACGACGGCTGACCATCATCAGAAGTCCGCGACGGCCAGCGTGATCCTTGGTGTGGTCCCGCAGGTGTTCCGTCAGCGAATTGATCCGTTCCGTCAGGACGGCAATCTGCACATCGGGCGATCCGGTGTCTTCTGCGGATCGCTGGAAATCGTTGATAAGTTTAGTTTTACGTTCTTTAGTGACTGACATTCAAAGGGCTCCCTCGCCGCGTCGCCGGTCTCTTCCGACGAATTTCAACTCTTTTACCACGTTGCGGTTCAAGCGGGAAACTCTAATGGGATTCTCGTCCCAATTCAACGGATGTCGCATGCCAGTTGAATGCGATTTTGAAAGTTTCCTGCATGTCTTCCATTTTTTAAACTCCGGGCGAAGTTTTTCCACCTTCTGCAGGTTAATCAAAGAGAGACTCCACCGTTTTTTCGCAGATGGGGTTGCCGGGCGGAAATCTCGAGTCTGGCAAAGCGTTGAGGGCGGGGGGGGACCGATTCATGTTGGCTGATGCCAGAATTGATTTAGCGACGACAAAGCCTTAGAATCAAATGCCTTAAAGCAATCTCAGAGTTGAGGAGTGCGGAATGGAGAAGTTTACGAAAGATTTGCCCGCCTGGGGGATCAGCCTCATCGTCAATCTTTCGGTTTTGGCCTCCTTGCATTTCGTTGTCATGCAGCAGGCGCAGACGACCGAAATGAGCACCATCATCAGCGATCTGGCTGACCTGCCCGATCAGGAGCAGCTCACATTTTCGGATCGGTCTTCAGGTGACCAGGTCGGTTCTCAAGCCGGCGGCGGCATAGGATTGGCCTCCGGTTCCATGCAGGTGACCGCGCCAGGTCGCGACGTTCCGCTGAAGGAAAAGCTGGAAACGATTCTGAACCCGGAAATTCCTTCCATTTCTGAAGGTCCAGGGCTGGCGATGGAGGGGGTCAGTGTTGCTGCGATCATGCAGGGGCAGAAAGGGAACAGTGACGATGCCCCGGGCGGTGTGACCGGCGCGATGGACCGGATTGCCTTTGAAATTCAGCAGTCTTTGAAAGACCGTCGCACGCTGGTGATCTGGCTCTTCGACGCCTCGGGATCGCTGGAATCCCGACGGGAAGCGATCGCGGACCGCTTCGACAATATCTACAAGCAGCTGGGAGCTCAGGGAAAGACCGATGGTCTTTATTCGGTGGTGGCCAGCTACGGAGAAAAGCCAGCGATCCATACTTCTGAACCGATTCAGGATGTGGCCAAGCTCAGCAATATTGTCCGAAACGACATCAAGAAGGATGAGTCGGGCAAAGAATATGTCTTTGGAACTCTCAAGCTCGTGCTGGAGAAGTACAAAAACTGGGAACGCAATCGCGGTCATTGGAACCGACTGGTGTTCATCGTTACCGATGAACGTGGTGACGATGCCGAGCAGTACCTGGAAGACGTGATCACTCTTGCGAAGCGGACGCAGACCAAGGTTTACACAATCGGAAACGCCGCCATCTTCGGGCGTGAAAAAGGCTATGTCCGATACACCGCGCCGGATGGATTTGTCGCGGATATTCCTGTCGATCAGGGACCGGAATCGGCGTTTCCGGACGGCGTTCAGCTGCCGTTCATCGGAAGCCCCGCGGACTGGAAGCTGAACCAGATGTCCGCCAGTTACGGCCCCTATGCGTTGACACGCCTGTGTGCTGAGACCAACGGCCTGTATCTGATCACGGAAGACAGCAAGGGGTATGCTTTCGATCGGTCCATCATGCGTCGATATGCTCCGGACTATCGGCCTGTGCGGATTCAGGAACAGGAGATCTCCAAGAATATCGCGAAGTCCGCGCTGGTGAACGTGGCGCGGATGACGTACCTGGATTCCCTCCCCTCTCCGGCGCTGGAGTTCCGGGCTTACAACGACAACATCCTTCGCACCGATCTGGGAGAAGCCCAGAAGCCGGTCGCTGAAGTCGACGTCCCGCTCAGACGCCTGTACGAAGGTCTCAAGATCGGTGAACAGGGTCGGGATAAACTGACTGAAGAACGCTGGCGAGCGGCATTCGATCTCGCCATGGGAAGAATTCTTGCCATGCGTGTCCGGTACGCGGGGTACAATCTGATGCTGGCGAACATGAAAGTTTCGCCGAAGGCATTCACGACTGACAAAGGCAACATGTGGCGACTGGTCCCCTCAGACAAGATTGAAAGCGGACCTGAAATGCGGAAGGCGGCTGAGCAGGCAAAAGTTTATCTCCGTCGTGTAGTGGATGAGCATCCCGGGACTCCCTGGGCAATGCTTGCCGAACGCGAATTGAGCACGGAAATGGGCTGGTCCTGGGAAGAATTCAGCCAACCGATTCCAGGAAGTGATCAGCTGCGGGGGTCCGATGAAGAGGTGGCCCGCCTGCTGCTCGCTGATGAAGAAAATCGCAGGGAGGAAGCCAAGAAACGACCTGTCGCCCCGAAACGGGAACTTCCGAAACTCTGAATCCATTCAACAGCTGCTTCTCGGGCAGCTGTTGTCATATCCTGATCTCAATTTCTTCGTTCTCACTTCCATTTTGCAATCGGGCATATCATGGGAAACATGTGGACTTTTGTGCGGAACCAGGGGGGACCGTCGCTGGCGATCTCCGCCCTGATCCATTCCGTGGCGCTGGCGGCACTGGCGTTTTATAAGTTCAGTACTTATGTCGCCCCGGAATCTGTTGCGGTCGAAACGGTCATTGCTGACGAACGTTCACAGCAGCAGTTCGATCAGGACCTGAGTATCGACACCCGCGTCTCGACAAGCCTGTCGACTCAGTCCGGCGGAATGGTCACCACCTCGATCGGTTCTGCCGCGACGCAGGCAGTCGGGCAGGCCAAGATCGCTTCCTCCGAAGTGATGAAGGGTCCGGCACTGAGTGTCGCCACGATTGGAGACATCTCCATCCCCGGGGTCGGCGAATTGGGAATGGACCTGGGCGAAGGAGAAGTCAAAGGCGAGACCGGTGCTCGCGTCGAAGGCTATGGGGCCGCCATGGGACGCATGACCCAGGAACTCTTCCGCGTCATGCGGAAAGAACCCGTGACGGTGGTGTGGCTGTTCGATGCTTCCATCAGCCTGCGTGACGACCGCAAAGAAATCAGTGCGAACTTCAACAAGATTTATGAAGAACTGAGAATTGCGCAGACCGAAGCGAAGTCGCGAAACATGAAGGTTTCGCCGCTCGATACCATGATCTGCAGCTTCGGGGCCGACGTCAAAAAGCTGCTGCCCGGTCCAACAGGGGATATCGCAGCAATTCAAAAGGCAATCGCCTCGGTGAGCGATGATGAGTCCGGCAAGGAAAATACCTACGCCGCGATTATCAAGACTCTGGATGAATACGGTCCGGGAACCAGCCGTGAGAAGCGGAAGCTGATTCTCATTGTTGTAACCGATGAAACGGGTGATGACGACAACCTGCTGGAAGATGCGGTTGCGAAGTCGGAGAAGTTCAAATCTCCTGTGTACTTCATGGGGCGTGAGGCGATCTTCGGCTATCCATACGCGCACGTACTCTGGGTCGATCCCGCGACCGGCCTGCCCCACTGGCCGCGCGTCGACCGAGGTCCGGAGACCGAATTCCCGGAATGCCTGCAATACGATGGACTGGGGGGACGTTGGGATTCAGCATCCAGTGGCTTTGGGCCTTATGGCCAGGTGCGGCTGGCCAAGGAATCCGGGGGCATCTTCTTCATGCTCTCTGGTGAGGAAAAAGATCTCGTCGGCCGGGATGCGCAGGGGAATCGCAAGTATGACGACCTTGCCATGAAGGAATACGAACCCCTGCTGGTCTCGCGTCGACAATACGAGACCCAGCGGGGGAAAAGTGAATTTCGGAAGACGATCTGGCAGGTCATTGTCGCTCTGAATCCGCATCTCGATGGCGAGCTGAATTTGCGGCGCGATCACTGGTCCATGGACAAGGCGGAGTTTCTCAAGCAGAAGCAGACGAACTTCAGCCGTTGTCTTCGGGCACTGGCGAAGCTTAATGAAGGGATTCGAATTCTCGAGAAAGTCGAACCGTTGCGTGCCAAGGAGACGGAACCACGCTGGCGGGCGGCGTACGACCTCGCGTACGCGCAGCTGCTCTGTTACCGCGTTCGCCAGTTCCAGTATCTGCTGACCCTGAATCTTCACGAGCGGGAAAATCCAAATCCATCGAACCCGAAGTCGAACGTGTGGAACCTGCACAACGTTCAGGAGATGCTGGCTCCATCGGAAGAGGAAGTGAAAGCCTCTAAAGTGGACATGGCGGAACTGGAAAAGCAGAAGGCCAAAGCGCTGGAACTTTACGACGAGGTGATCAAGAATCATCCCGGCACCCCCTGGGCCCGTCGGGCGGAGCAGGAAAAAGGCTGGGGATTCGGCTTCAGACTGGCAGATCATTTCCATGACCCGCGCTACTACGACGGGACCGCGAAGGTCGAAGTCCCGAAGTTCTAATGCGAACATCACGACAGTGTGGCGTTCTGGCGGCGATCAACACAGCTTTCGAACGACAAATCTCGCTGAATCGCCGCTACATTCCCCTGAGACAGGGGCTAATGAGAGGACTTCATACTGTTCGGTGGAACAGGCATTTCTCCCGATTCAAAATAGACGAACGGAAAGTGATCGTATGTCGGTTCAGGAAACTGTCTGGGGCCGTACGGAGACCGGTGAAGATCTTCGACTCTTCACGCTTCAAAATGATTCCATTGTGATGAAGGTCTCCGATCTGGGGGCCACTCTGGTTTCCTTATCCGTTCCGGATCGCGATGGAAAGCTGGGAAACGTTGTCGTCGGAGGTGAGTCGTTTGAAACCTATCGCACCAATTCCAGTTATCTCGGAGCCACCGTCGGTCGATTCGCCAACCGGATTGGCCAGGGGCGGTTTGAACTTCTGGGGAAACCTTACGAGCTGGCGACGAACCTCGGCCCCAATCACCTGCATGGAGGCCTGCGCGGACTGACGTATCGGCAATGGGAAGCTCAGGCTGGTGACGATGCAGTCACGTTTACCACCTTCAGCCCGGACGGCGAAGACGGCTACCCCGGGAACCTGCAGGTCAGCATGACCTACCGGCTGACTGGATCGACGTTGACTCTGGAATACGCTGCCACGTGTGATGCCACGACGATCGTCAATCTGACCAATCACGCCTACTGGAATCTGGTAACACAGGGTCCCGTGCTTGACCACGAGCTGCAGCTGAACGCGGATCAATTTCTGGAGGTGGACGAGAACATGCTCCCCACCGGCAAGATCGTCGACGTCGCAGGGACGCCGTTTGATTTCCGGTCATCCCACCCAATCGGACAGGATCTGAGCAAGACCAACGGCGGTTACGACAATTGCCTCGTCGTTCGAGACTGGGACAAGTCACTTCGACTGGCAGCGACTGTGAAAGACCCCTCTTCCGGCCGCATTATGGAAGTGCTCACCACCGAACCCGGGGTCCAGCTCTACACCGCCAACCACTTCGACGGCTCAATTTCGACAGGGGGAGCCCGTCAGTTCGAAGCCTTCTGTCTGGAATGCCAGTACTTTCCGGATTCCCCTAACCAGCCGTCGTTCCCCTCGACGATCCTGCAGCCAGGTGAAACCTACCGCCAGGTGACGCAGCATCGCTTCTCCGTGTGATACACCTCGTCATACGTTCGGGGAGAAGATATGGAACCACGGAAGGCACGGAAAACACGGAAGAAGATTGAGAACCGAGAATGAAGCGAATACAGCGAATTCTTTATTTTATGATTCGCTGAATTCGCGAGATTCGCGGTTTAAAACTTTTGGAATTTCCTTCCGTGGTTCAAATCCTTTCTCCGATCAGAATCAACTCCGGATCGAGTCTGGATTACTGGTCGGATTCGCCGGTGTCGTCGCTGGTTTTTCGCATGATGAACATGTGCTGTTTCTCTTTGGTCTTGAACTCGGTCGGCTGCTCTCCGTCCGGAAGTGCGTAGATCAGATACACCTTGTCGCCCTCCAGCTTGATCAGGCCAGAGGCGGAGACTCCCCCCTGCTTGGGTGGGCGGATGCTCTTCATCGAGAGATGGCAGGCATCTTTGTCGGGGGTCAGTGAGTAGCTGGCGACGTAGATTTCGTTCTCGCCTTTGTCGTAGGTGAGGATCGAGTCCTTTCGGATGATGGCTTTCACCTGCTGCAGACGGTCCTCGGGAAGTTTCGCACCGTCCTTTTCTCCGGAAATGATCTGATAGGTTCCGAGGAACTGCTGTGGTTCGCACTTCTTTTCTTTGTCGTCCGCGTGGGCGACGTGAAACGGAATCAGAGTCAGTGCTATCAGGCAGGCCAGTCGCGAAAACATGTGGAAACTCCCAGTCGTCTTCATCAGTCTGTGGCGGAAATATGGGTTCATTTCAGGTCATCATAAGACAGGATTGCAGCCCGTCGAGAACGTTCGTTCGAAGTGGACAATGAGAAAGGCCCGCCACGCATCGTGGCGGGCCTGCCTGACCCAATCTCGGTATGTCGGACTTCACGCTGCGCGACGCGCCTGAGACTTCTGTGTCTGCGGGCGGAGCTTCTCGCGATATCCATTTCGCGACTGCTCGTGCAGTCGCTTGAGTCCTTCGGAGAGCAGCGGCATCGCCACGCACAGGTCCTTGCGGATTTGTTTGGTCTGCAGCGAGCATTCCCCTTCGCTGAACCCTTGTGGGGCTTCCGTGAGAGAAGATTCTCGTCGAACGGCCAGCCAGGGGAGTTCGAACTGATCAGCCAGCCGCTGGGTGAATGAGAGCGGGCTGACCCGTTCCGCGCCGGCAGCGTGATAGATTCCCGTGAGTCCTTCCTGGCAGGCACGACGAACGATTTCCGCAAGGTCGGTGGCCAGAATCGGGGTGGCGTGACGGATGTGATCCTGCTGGACAAAGCGTTTGGTTTCCACGCTCTTGAGCAGAGATTCGACCCAGCCGGACCCTTCGCCGGCGGACCAGCCGAAGGTGTTGGTGCGGATGATCAAGGCTTCCGGGCAGTTTTCCAGGACCTGCAGTTCCGCAGCGCGAATCGCCTGCGACTGGTAGCTGGGGCAGATGCCATGGCTGTTTTCATCATGAAACATCCACGGGCCGCAGAATACAGCATCCGAGGAGATCATGGTTAACCGGACGTTCGCCTTTTTGGCGGCAGCGGACCAGATCTCGGCCTGGCTGACCATGTCGTCGTTGGTCAGGGCTTTTGTTTCTGGTTCCCAGGCAGACCGGGCAGCGGCGCCGCAGTAGATCAGACAGGTTGGCTGTGCGGCAGCAATGACCTGCGGAGGGGCCAGAGCGGCGTCGATCGCCTCGCAGTGTGCAATTTCGTAACCTGCAGCAGATGCCCAGGTTGAAACATGATGATGTTCGGCAAAGGAAGCAGCCAGGTTAGCACCAGCGACCGTATCCACTCCAACAATAAGAAATCTCTCCACGCTGTGCCTCCATGCCTGGCGTGCCGAAAAAAGGACCGCAACCATCGCGGACCAGCCTGTTTGGTGCGTTGAACTGACGTCCAAGGCGGGGGGGAGTATACGGCTGGTCTGAAAAATCCGCCAAGATCAATCGGCAAGAATTACCGGTCGGCGTTTCTGCGGTTGTACAACTTGCAAAGTGAATCTGGGAAACCTCTCCCGGTGTCTGTAGGGGGCCTGAAGCGACGTTTCAAGAAATGGTGAATTGCGTACGGAACCGTGCATTCATAGCTGACTCACTTTCAGGGACAGCGACCGCATTTTTCAAAATCGGGGGAGTCCAGAGCTGAGAGACGAGAGTCCAGAGCAAATGAGTTGCTGGAATTTCTGGCTCTCGACTCTGGACTCTTCGCTCTGGACATTCTCCAGATCGAATCAAGCGGTCGCCGTCCCTTTTCTGGGCAGGATATTGCGAAATGCACCGCTTCCGTGACAATGGTCATGCTTCCTGTCTCTCCCGTTTGAAAGCTGTTCCAGAGGTTTCCGTTGCAACTCTCGTTTGAGCAGATTGCTCAGCTGGCTCAAGATGAAAAGTCGCTGGTGGCGGCACGACAGTCGATGTCGCCGCGGCTGTGGAGCGGGCTGGGGATGAGTGCGGAAGCCCTGTGGGGTCGCTGTCAGGGGAGCGCCACCTACGACGTGTCGGTGGATCTTCACGAGTTCGCGCATCGCTGCAATTGTCCGAGCCGCAAACGCCCTTGTCGTCATGTTCTGGCTTTGCTGCTGCTGGCTTCAACACAACTGGAATCGATCCCCCGGGAAGATGCCCCTGAAAGGGTGGCCGACTGGCTGTCGAAGCGACGATTGCGAAGTCAGCAGAAGAAGTCCCCTCCCCTTCCCTCCTCGACTCCTGTGGATGAAGAGGGGCAGCGCAGGCGGGCGGCCCGGCGGGAAGACCGGATCGATCAGGGAATCGCCCAGCTGGAGGTCTGGATGTGTGACCTCGTGCGAAACGGATTGGCCGGACTGGAGGCGGAGGGAACATCGCCCTGGGAGATGCAGGCCCGGCGACTCGTCGATGCACAGGCGGGGGGGCTGGCGAATCGTATCCGGTCGCTCGGGGAAATTCCCGCTTCGTCCCGGGACTGGCCCAAGCGGCTGCTGCACGGGATGGGGAGACTGGAGCTGCTGTTAGAGGCGTATCGCAGAATTGATGAACTCCCTGCAGGGCTGAAGGCGGACGTGCGACAGCTGATCGGCTGGAACGTCAGTCAGCAGGAACTGGAATCGTCCGGTGAGAGAGTTTCCGACCGCTGGGTGGTGATCGGTCAACAGGAGGAAGACGACGATCGACTGCGTGTGCAACGCACCTGGATGATGGGCCTGCAATCCCGGCAGATTGGATTGATCCTCCAGTTCGCACCCGGTTCACAGCCGTTCAGTGAGAGCTACTTCACCGGCACGATGCATACCGGGGAACTGTTGTTTTACCCGGGAGCTGTCAGACGCCGGGCCCGCTGCCTGGACCGCAATGACGTGGTCCCCTTTCGGGGTGAACTGCCGGGGCAAACTTCACTGGCGTCCGTTCTGGAAGACTTCGCGGAACAGTTGAATCAGCAGCCGTGGCTGGCTGGCGGGATTTACGTGTTGAAGGAAGCGACGATTTCACTCAGCGGGGACCAATGGTTTCTGCGTGACAGTTCCGGGGAAGGAGTTCCGCTGGTTCACCCGGAACCTTGGCGGTTGCTGGCGGAGACTGGGGGTGTTCCCGTCGATATGGCCTTCGAGTGGACCGGGACCCGGGCGATCCTTGTTTCCATCGTTCTTGAAGGGACTCTCACTTCCGTCTGAGTTCACTTCAGCACGGCATTACCATCTCGAGACAGACACGCAGACATGAACGACCTTTTGAAAGCAGCGTTGATCGGCACAGGCAGGCAGATGCCTCCTCCGTGTGCCAGTGACGATCCGACGGATCGTCTGCTGCTGCAACGGGGACAGGACAACCCGGAGCAGCACCTCCTGCTGCGGGCGGGGGCTCAGGCCGTTTATGAACTCGCCGGGACCCGAACTCGTCAGGTACCGCTACTGGACCAGGCCCCCGCCGATGACGGGCAAGTTCCCAGTCCTCGCGTCGCGCAGCTTCTGGCCTCGGTGCTCACCGCGCAGTCGATTCCCCTTCTTCCCGAATTCCTTGAGGTGTTGAAGTCTCACGGAGTTTCGTTTCCGCCCCGGCTCCTGCCGATTGCATTGAACACTCAGGACCCTGCCAGACGGGAGAACCTGCGAACTTCGCTGGGGAATCGTGCCCGCTGGCTCGCTCAGTTCAATCCGGAATGGCGTTGGATCGATGAGGACGGTCCGCGGGTGTCGACGGCTGAGTTGCGGGGGGCGTTTGAAACGGGGAGCTTGAACGAACGTGCTGCAGCAGTCCGCGCGTTGAGGACCTTCGATCCCTCTGCCGGACGGGAATTGCTGGAGGAGAACCTCTCGGCTGAGAAAGGGGATTCACGGCGTCGGCTATTGGAACAGATGCGATTCGGTCTGAACGCGGACGACGAACCGTTTCTGGAATCGCTGATGCGGGATCGATCCAGCAAAGTCCGCGAAATTGTCTGTGAGCTGTTGAACCTGATCCCGACGTCTCAGCTGACACAAAGAATGTCAGCTCGCGCAGCCACTCTGTTTCATCAGGTGGAGACGTCCCGGGGAATCCAGGAAATGCGATGCGAACTCCCGGTGGAACTGCCCGAGGACTGGGAGCGGGATGGCATTCCGTCTCAGCCTCCCCCGGGGTGGGGACAGCGGAGCTGGTGGGGACGAAGCCTGCTGGAACGAGTGCCACTCTCGTTCTGGGTGGATCATTTTCAAAGCACGCCACAGGAACTCATCACGCAGATTCAGCGCGATGACTCGCTCGAAATGTTGCTTTCCGGTTGGACCGCAGCAGCCGTCCGATTTCAACAGGTGGACTCTCGCGGCGTTGCATGGCACGGCCCGCTGTGGGAGGCGAACCTGAAGGCGGCGCTGGCTTCGAATCAGGTCGGGTCCATTGGAGTGGAATCACTGACTGCACTGGCGGAAGTGATGTCCGCGAGTGACCTGGACGCCGGGCTGATCAGCTTTCTGAAGCGGACGTCAGATGTCACTCCGTTTCCCTTTGATCTCTGGTCGGGCCATTTGCCGGCTCCCTGGTCGAACGCTTTGTCGGAGAGTTATCTCAAAGTGACGCGGCGGATCTTCCAGACACGATCAGACGCGGGTGCAGCGCGTTGGTGTCAGACGTTGCTGCGCGGGGCCATTGGGATTTGTCCCGACCTGTTTCAGGCTGCACTCGAGCCGTGGAGCGTCAGCTCAGATCGGAGTGGAGTCTGGCGAAGCGCCCAGCTTGAGCCCCTGCTCCAGCGGTTTGGCGAAGTGATCCGCGCACGTCACGAGTTTCGACAGGAAGTCGCTCGCTGTGCTGAAGCCGCCGGGACAGGACATTGAGCTGCCGGCTCGGATCAGATCTTCGGAGCGAACAGGATCGAACGTTTCATCCCTGCCCGATGCAGATGGAAATCGGCAAGCACCTTCAGCGTGGCACAGCCGTAAGTCACGCTGCGGCGGAAGTTGATGCTGCTGGCTTCATCGAAGTAGCGGACCGGAACGGGAATGTCGCCGATTCGAAATCCGAAGTGGACCGCCTGAGCGAGAAACTGGCTGTCGAAGACGAAGTCGTTCGAGTTTCTTTGAAAGGGGACCGTGGTGAGGACTTCACGCGTGTAGGCGCGGAATCCGCTGTGAAAGTCACCCACATTCTGTCCGAGGGCGATGTTTTCAATGGTGGTCAGGATACGATTGAAGATGTATTTGTAGGCGGGCATACCGCCATCGAGCGCTTCCCGACGGGTCCGGATCCGGGAACCCAGGACGACGTCGCAGATGCCCAGTCGAAGAAACTCCAGTGCTGCTCCGACGACCCGGCTGTCATACTGGTAGTCGGGATGAATCATGACGACCAGCTCGGCTCCGCGATCCAGAGCATGCTGGTAGCAGGTCTTCTGGTTCGCTCCGTAGCCGCCGTTCTTCTCATGACGGATGACGGTCAGGCCGAGGCTGCGGGCCACTTCGGCAGTGTCATCGCTGCTGCAGTCGTCCACGACGATGATCTCATCGATCGTCCCTTCCGGGATGTCCGCGATGGTTCTCTGGAGTGTCTGCGAGGCATTGTAGGCCGGCATGACAGCGATCGTCCGCTTGCGGGCGTAATTTTTTCGAACCTGTTTGAGCACTCCTTCAAGTCGGTAGGAAGGAGCCTGAGAAGTGGGGAGAGGTGCGAGGAGGGTTGCCACGAAAAACATCCGCTGATCGAAACACAAAAGTGGGGAAACTGGTCCGGCAACTCTAACTTCAGAAATGGGGTGCAACTGGCAAATCTGCGGAAGTTGCGCTCAGGGATTGCCTGCTGACCAGATATCCTGTGTCGAGTGTTTCCTGTACGAAGAAAGGGAAAAGTGGCGGCGGATTGTCGACACTTTGCAAATATCCGCCAGAATTCCTGCTCGTTCAAAAACGTCGTGGGAGATGTTCTTAGAAGACAGATCGGGGAAGTCCCGGTGAGCGTATGCCTAGGAATCGCGTTGCAGCGAATATAAGTTTCGAATGACCTTCCCTCAAAAGTTGCCTTCCGCCCCATGAAATTCCCCCCTGAGTTACTGCAACGTTGCTGGTTTCTGGCAGGACCGACTGCGGTCGGTAAGTCCGCGCTCTCGCTGCTGCTGGCCGAGCGGCTGGGAGGAGAAATTGTGTCGATGGACTCGATGGCCATCTACCGGCACATGGACATCGGGACGGCGAAACCGGCGCCGGCTGAGCTCGCCCTGATCCCACACCATCTGATCGACATCGTCGAGCCTCATCAGGAGTACTCGACCGCCGAGTTTCTGAATGCATCGATTCAAGCCTGTGAACAGATTGTCCAGCGGGGGCACGTCCCGATTTTCGTGGGAGGAACCGGGCTGTATCTCCGGTCGCTGTTGCGAGGGGTCTTTGAAGGTCCTTCAGCGGACTGGGGCTTTCGCGAGGAACTGCTGGCGTCGGCAGCAAAAGAATCTCCCGACTGGCTTCATCGACGTCTTCAACAGGTCGATCCGGTCACCGCTGCCCGGCTGCATCCCAATGATGAACGTCGACTCGTCCGCGCACTGGAGATTCATGCGTTGACCGGCGCTCCCCCTTCGGAGCTGCATCAGGAACGACCGTTGCCGCTGGAAGAACGGCCTCAGCATGTGTACTGGCTGCATCCCCCTCGGGACTGGCTGTACGAAAGGATCAACCGTCGGGTCAGCGCCATGATGGATCGGGGTCTCGAGGAGGAAGTCCAACAGCTGATGGTGTTGGAACATCCCCCGGGGAAGACTGCCCGGCAGGCTCTGGGATATCGCGAAGTGATCGATTTCCAGTCGGGGTTGATCTCATCCCGGGAAGAGATGATCGACCTGATCCAGACTCGGACCCGTCAATTCGCAAAACGTCAGCACACTTGGTTTCGGAACCTCGAAGAATGCCGGGAGGTGACGATTCAGGGGACGGAAAGCCCGGAGGAGCTTTTGAAGAAACTGGGGGCAAGCGGTCTACCTTCGTAAGTGCTGCGCTGAATGAGAGAGAAGGAGAGAACCACCAAGCCACGGCGACACGGAGAGGGAAAAGAGCCGCGGATGCAGCAAATTGTGCGAACGCCACTGTGCAACTCGCAGATCATCCTGCCCCGGCTTTTCCGCACGTCAGGGCTCTGAAAGAAATTCGCCTGATCCGTGCGATTCGCGGGTTAAAAATTCTCTGTGTCACCGAGACTCCGTGGTGAATCACAATCCTTCATCTCCTTGGTCCCCAGTGGGTTCGCAGTTGTTCCCCCAGAGGAGTCGACCAGTTCTGCCGGACGGTCCGCTGACATTTCCCCATTGGTTCTCTCGAAAGTGATCGATTATACTTCTGCGGAGACAGGTTTCGCATTTGATCCGCTCTCGATGCAGAGCGGACTGACGTGCAAAAGACGTCTTCATGGACCGGCAGCGATGTCCATGAATGATCAGGTTTCCTGACGGGAATTCCGGACACTGGAGGTTCAGTTGACGATTCAGCAGCGGCCCACGACTCTCGGGTGGAGCGGTTACACCTTCTTCACGCTTTCACTGATGGCATCGGCCAGCGTGCCGCTCCAGGCCTTCGACGGAAACAGTCCGGAGAAACCTGCTGCCGTCAAGCCGAGTCGTCTGGAAGGACTCGAGTTCCAGCCGGGCGATGAGCCGCTGAAGACATTTCAGCCGGAACGTCCCGCCGGTGCCGACGTCAAACTGAGGGGGGAAGCTCTGGCCCGCTTCATGACCGGTCGCATTCAGCAGGAAAAAGGAGAATTCTCCGCAGCCCTCGCGTCCTATCTGGCAGCCATCGAAAAAGATCCGACTGCCATCGAGCCCTATCAGTCCGCACTGCCAATTCTCCTGCAGCGACAGGAGAACGAACAGGCCCGCAAGCTGGCTTTGACCGCTGCGGAGAAGAACCCGCTCGGTTATGAGCTCGTGCTGGCAATGGCTGCGATCTTCGCCCGGCAGGATCGCGTGAGCGAAGGGGTGAGCCTGATTCAGGAAGCGATGAAACTGGCCGGAAGCCAGAAGAACTCGCTGCGGGAACTTTCACTGCATCGGGACCTTGGTCTGTATTCCCGTCTGCAGGGGAATTTCAAAGAAGCGGCTGCCGAATACGAAATTGTCTTTCAGGCTGTGACCGGCGACCAGCTGGATGAAGAGACCCGCAAAAAAGTTCTGGTCGATCCGGGACAGATGTTTGATGAATTCGGCGACGTCTTTCTGAAAGCGGAAAACCCGGAACTCGCCCTGAAGGCGTTCGATGAAGCTTCGAAGCATCGGGAATCCCGTCCGGGACTCAACAGCTACAACCTCGCAACCGTCTTTCAACAGACCGGGAATTCGCAGAAGGCTCTGGATGAATTGCAGGGCTATTTCGATGCCCAGCTGCAGACCCGGGGCCGGGCTGCCTATGACCTGCTGAAATCGCTGTTGGCGGATCTGAAGCGGGAAAATGAACTGATTCCCAAGCTCGAAGCGATGCTCAAGCAGGATGAACACAACGATTCACTGCGTTACTTCCTGGCGGACGAACTTCTGTCTTCGGGAAATCTGGCGGGAGCGGAAACGCTCTATCTCAACGGGCGTAAAGAGGTGACGGACCCCCGCGGTCTCGTGGGGATGTTCTCGATCTACCGTCAGAACAAAAACTCCGAGAAGCTGCTGGGAATCCTTGGGAAGACGTTCTCAAGTGTTCCGCGTGCAGAAGATCAGGCCACGCTGCAGCAGATGGCTCCCGACGTGCAGGCGCTCGCGAACCGCTTTGAAGCAGAGATCACCGCGCTGGAGGAAGACAAGGAAGCATTTGGCGAGCTGACGAAGTTCGCCCGCACCCAGGAGACCGACGAAGATGCGAAAGTCGACTTCCTGACCGCCTACCTGCTGGGCAAACTGGCAGCCGAAGGAGACTACACGGAGGATGCCTCGCACTTTTACAGGCTGGCCATCTCCATGCGGAATGATCCCCCTGCCGCACTGTACCGCGAACTGGCGATTCATCTGCTGGACGCGGAACGTGCTGAAGAAGCGATCGCTCTGCTGAATGAAGCCAAGTCGCACACATCCTCCACTCTTCAGCGGGATCGATGGAACTTTCTCTACCTGCTGAGCTACGCCTATGCGATTCATGGCGAGACCGATCAGGCGATTGCAGCCATTCGTGAAGCTCAGGCGGTGCAGCCCAATCAGCCCCTGCTCCACTATCAGGAGGCCTGGGTTCTGTATCACGCGCGTCGCTGGGATGAAGCGCTTGCTCGATTCGACCAGTTCATCAAGAACTTTCCGAACGACAAAGATCACGTGATGAAGTGTCGGTTCCACATCTCCAACATCTATGTGGAACAGGGGGACATGGCCCGGGGTGAGAAGATCCTTGAAGATGTCCTCGCCAGCGATCCGGAAAATCCGCAGGCGAACAATGACCTGGGCTACCTTTACGCGGATCAGGGAAAGAACCTCGAGCGGGCCGAAGCGATGATCCGGAAAGCTCTGGCGAAAGAGCCGGATAACCACGCTTATCAGGACAGTCTGGGCTGGGTTCTCTACCGTCTCGGAAAGTATCCCGAAGCGGTCGCGGAGATGGAGAAAGCGACTGCGGATGAGAAAATCCGTGATGCCACGCTCATGGATCATCTGGGGGACTGCCTGGAGAAGGTGGGACGTCACGAAGAGGCAGTCGCAGCCTGGAAGAAAGGGCTGGAATCCGAGCAGGCGAAGAAGGTTCCGAATGAAAAAATTCTGAAGTCCCTGAAGAGCAAGCTCAACATTGAGGATGCTCAGGAACCGAGTGAAAAGCCAGAGAACCCTGGCGAGAAATCCTGAACCCCGGTCCGTTTTGCGACACACTTCAAGTGTGTGACGAAGCAACCAAGCAGATGAGTTAGAACGCTGGCAGAGACTCGTGCCGATCGAATTTGCATGTCCGGAATGCGACAGTTTTCTGCGGACCGCTGATGAGAAAGCGGGCCTGCGGATTCGCTGCCCGGTCTGTCAGGAGCCGGCCTGGGTGCCTGACCGGAGTGAGCAAGGATCGTTCACGGCGCCTGAGACCGAGGGGGACTCTGGCGAACCGTCCGCCTGGCCGACTCTTCAGGAGCAACATCCGTTTGGTGCCCCCTCACCTGAAGTTGACTTCCCTGCCCCGGGCGCAGTCTCGGTGGCGGCCATCCTGCGGCACACATGGGAAGTTTACACCCGGAACTTCTCGCGTTGCCTGATGGCCGCTGCGGTGGACCTGCTCGCCACTGCCGGCGCGTTCCTGGCAGCACTGGTGATGGGCGGGATCACATTTGTCGTGATGGAATCCCATCACGAGTTGGCGTTGTTGGCCGCCATGGTGGTCTTCCTGATCGGAATGACGGTCACCTACTCCGCGATCACCGTGGGGAACTTTCGGTACTATCTGGCGATGGCTCGCGACAACCCATTGTCGGCCCACGGTCTGGTTTTGAAACATGGGGCCATCGGACGTTTGATTGTGGCGTGGATCCTGTTCTGGACGCTCGCGTTCCTGGGACTCTTGATGTTCGTCCTGCCGGGCCTGATCGCGATGATTCTGCTGTGGCCGTTCGCCGCGATCATCGTGGACCGAAACACTCCGGCAGCAAGGGCGCTTCAGGACGCGTTTTGGATGACGACCCGAAACCCGGGAGTTGCGGCCAGCGTGTGCCTGCTCCATCTGGTGTTGCTGGTGATCGCGGGGACACTTCCGGTGGTCGGGCAGATTGTCGCACTCCCGCTGGCTGCGTTACTGCATTCCGTCTCGTACCTGCACCTGTCCGGGCAGGTCCCCTCTGGCGTGGATCCGAGCCCTGTCGCGGGGTAAATTGGGCCCTCGACGATTCGCAAAAATTTGTCGACAGGGGCAAATCGACTTCCAGGTGATTCTATAGAACTGTTTCAAGGTCCATCGCCTGCAGGCCGGTTATACGAATAATAGCGATCGTGCGAGCCAGCGACCGCAGAAAATGCAGTGTTTTTGTGGTTTTCGACTCGGGAGATGTGCCTGAAACGGAGTTGCGGGAGTGGGAGTTTCCCCGAGAGAAAGCAGTACCGTTTTCAGGAATTCATAACATATTCATGATTTTCCATCTTTACCTGACCGTTCTTGATCTACGACAATATGTCCGGATTTCCGATGACCCTGTTGATTAGAAAAGGGTTGGGTTTGAACAACGATCAAGGTGACCCTTCGCAACGCTCGCAAGGGGTGCCCCCGGACCAATCCGGAAGTTCCCAGATACCAAAACCCCAGGAAGAAGAAATGATCACGCAATTGACCGAACCGGTTGCTCGACATGTGGAACGCCCTGCGTTGCCCACAGGCGAAACTCGCGTTCCGGAACTGTCCCATAAGCTGGAGAAGGACCTCGTACAGGTCTTCAAGCTCCTCGCTGACGAAACTCGGCTCAAGATCCTGTTCTTTCTCGGACGGGAAAAAGAGCTGCACGTTTCCGCTCTGTGTGAGCGACTGGGACAAAGTCAGCCCGCCGTCAGCCATCACCTCGCACTGCTGCGAGTGGCCGGCCTGATTGAGCCTCGCCGCGACGGCAAGCACAACTTCTATTCGATTCAACAGAATCGCTTCCACGAGCTCATGGGCGAACTGTTCCAGAGCTTCACCGAAGAGAACAACACCTCGGAATGGCGCTTCGAAAACTTCATTTTCAAGCAGAATCCGACTGCCGAATAGTTGTTCTGATTGAACACGCTCAATGATTGCAGCCGCCGGGATTCAATGTTCCCGGCGGCTGTCTTTTTGTGGTGAAGCCCCCTTCTGAAAGTTGTCCGCACGACGTTGAATTCGAACTCATGCGAGAATTTTTCAGCGACTTGCGTTATAAAATCGGGTGACTGCTTCCGGCAGTTCATTCGTCGAAGCTGACCAGACCATGGAGGCCAGACCGTCCCGTTCGGGCGTGCTGGCTTTTTTCGTACACTTGTGCTTGGAGTCATCGATTGAGCCAGTCCACTGTGAAACCGGATTTGCGTCCTCTCAGCGATGAAAAATGGAATGTGGATGGGATTGTTGCCGAGCTGCGGGCGTTGCGGGAGCAGTCGCTGCAGGCCCGGCATCGCGGCGGGCGGAAAGAGCGACTCCCTTCCAAGAAACGTCTGGCGGTCATCATCGACCGGCTCAGCACCGCGATCTTCCCCAATCGTCTGAGTGAACGGGAATCCGCACACGGCAACATCGATTATTTCGTCGGTCACACACTGGACGTCACGTTGTCGGAACTGGCCGAAGAAGTGCTGCTGGAGCTGGACTTTTTCGACGACCAGTCGACCGAAGCAGGCGTGCATCGCGAGGAGGCGGTACAGATCGTCAGAAACTTTGCAGCCAGACTTCCGGCGGTGCGTGCCCTGCTGGAGAGTGACATTGAAGCTGCGTTCAAAGGTGATCCGGCTGCCCGCAGCTCGGATGAAGTGCTGGTCTGCTATCCGGGAATTGCCGCAATCATGCACTTCCGCATGGCACACGAACTGTTTCTTCAGGGGGCCACTCTCGTTGCCCGCATGATTTCGGAGATTGCTCATTCTCTGACAGGGATCGATATCCACCCGGGGGCATCGATTCAAGGCAGTTTCTTCATCGATCACGGAACGGGTGTTGTCATCGGAGAGACGGCAGTGATCGGTTCCAACGTCCGCATTTATCAGGCGGTCACGCTCGGGGCGAAGCGGTTTCCGACCGATGAAAACGGCGTGCTGCTGAAAGGAAATGCCCGGCATCCGATTGTCGAAGACGGCGTTGTCATTTACGCCGGAGCGACGATTCTGGGACGCGTGACCATTGGTCAGGGGTCGGTGATCGGTGGAAACGTCTGGCTGACAACCAGCGTTCCTCCTCACAGCAACATCACGCAGGCCAAGGTTCGCAGCGAGATCTTCGACTCCGGTTCAGGGATCTGAACGACAGAAGCGATTGCGTGCCACTGCTCTGTGAGCAGTGAGACAGCGTCATCGCGGGACATCTGCCACACTGTGACGTTGCTTCTGCGGATTCACTGTGCTGACGTCCTGCACGGTTCGCAGAACCGTGGCACCTCAGGGGTGATTTCAAAAATCCCTACAGCTGGGTGCTGTCGTACAGCTGCGCGAGGAGTGCCCCCACGAGATGGATGAAACCTTCATCGAACCGCAGTGACAGGCGTGCGCCGGTTTCCGTCGGGACCACTTCGATTCGCAGCGAGTCGTTGTCCGGCCCGAGCGACTCCTGGACCACCTGCCCCTGCGGAGAGTTCAGGTCGTCCTCGTCGACGTATTTCAGCCACGCTGACGCATGCAGAATGGCCTGAAACGGAGCTGTGGTGGCTGTCTCGGCACGAGGCGGAGCTGTCGTGGCCACATCGATTGACTCGTCCAGAACCTTGAGAGTGTCATCTCCGCCGAATCCAAACCAGAGCACTCCCGGACCCGTTCCCAGCAGGAGATCCGGAGCCCGCCCGTAGATCTCGATCATCTTGGGGTCCTGACGCCGTACCTGGATCTTGCTGAGCGAAACTCCCTGGAACTGATGCATATCCAGTTCGATGTTGTGCCCGTCTTCACGCTCCTTGATGATCGCCAGGATGTCTCTGAACGACTGGCCGACCGATTCGCTGCCGACCACTTTCACGCCGCCGACCAGAACGAGGTGATTCCCGGGCCGCTTCAGGAACTGAATGACCGCATCAATGTGGTGCTGTTTGACGGTCGCTTCGAGTGCATCAACCAGACCGTCGACGGTCGCTTCAGACGTCTCTGACAGTTCCCGTTTGAGGAACAGTCGAAAGGCCTTCAGATACCCCAGTGCCGCTTCGGTTTCGCGTTTGTCCATCATCCAGGAGACCGAGAACTGCAAGGGATGCGCGGTATTCAGTAACGGCGTGAAGTAGGATTGCCTGCCGGCGATTCCGGTCAGGTACTTGGCGAACTCGCTGTCCGGCTTGGCATCGGTCGTGATTTCCACGACGGCGCGGCGGCCACTTTCTGTGGCGTCGACACCGACTGTGATTTCTTCACCGTCGCGAATGAGCTGCTGCAGGTACTGCATGGAGCTCATGCCCTGAGCGCGTCTGGCTTCGAAGGCTTCGCTGCGTTCGTTATCACGCTGCTGCATCTGTGCGGAAAACTGCTGGGTGATGAACGTTGAGAAGACTTCACGAATCAGCGGAGGAATGCCGCGCAGACGGATGGAGATCGACAGGTCATACCGTGAGGCCAGTGGTCCGGCGACCTTTTCCGGATCAGGAAATTCTTCATCCTTGAGGAAGCCTTCGCCCGCCGGCAGCATGAATGCGTAATCGCCCCGGACGATCAACGGGGTCTTGCCACGCCGTCCACGGTTCTCGATCTCGTAGGTGTGTTCGCCCACTTCGGTAATGGGAGCCGGGCCCAGTCGCAGCGTGTTGATCAGTTCCGTTTCATCCGCAACCGGCAGGTAGACCACCATACGGGGACGGGGAGGAAGAGTCGGCTCCAGGAACAGCATGTACCCGACGGGTCGGGACCGGTCGAGACCCTTCAGGTCGCCCGCCTTGCTTCCCAGAAATCCTTCGATCACCTCGATCATGTCCGGTCGTCCAGCGACCTGAAACATGTTGGAGATGTCGTTCAGGCTGCGTTCCGTGCTGGCAATGTTGAAGACCAGAACGGGCACGAGTTTGGGGGGCGGCTGGTCCGTCTCCGACTGGGCGAAGGTCAGCTTCGGAGTGACCGACGTCCAGAACAGGGAAAGTAAGAGAGCCGACCGCAGGAACGCGGCAGGGGCACTCCGGCCTCGCAACAGGGACGTCGAGAGCATCATCGATCACTCCAGGTGGAGAGTCAGGGAACAGGTTGGGCGTCCGGGAGTGGACTTGAACGTGGCTGGAAAATGAGCGTCGTCCCCACGCACTGTGGCTGAAGCTGCGGGCGGGATTCGTCAATCTTCCACGAGGACTACCCGCAGCAGGCTGTGCGGGTGTCAGATTCGTGGTGAGTTCGCGAAGAGTTTCGGAAAATCAGCTGACGACCTGTACTTCGCTGGCGGGCAGGCAGGCCATGGTGTGCAGCAATCCCTGGGAATCACAGTGAGACCGGTAGCTTTCGGGGATCAGGGCGGCAGTGGCGTCATCCCATTCCAGAATGACCTTCATCTTCGCACCAGACCCGGAGGTTTCCAGCACTGTCCCCTTCCAGCCTCCGATCGGCAGGTCGTCAAACTCCGGCATATTCACACCGGCGTGCACTTGAACAGTTTGTCCGGCAGCCGGTTTGGGATTTTTTCCCGGGGGCATTCGAAAATCCAGTCGCGGTGAAACGGTGAGCAAGTCGAGATGTTACAGACACTTTCTCTGTGCAGGCAGGGTAACGGACGGTTAAAGGTTCCGTCAATTGGGGGACGGGGTGGGTCAGGGGTTTCGCCTGATTCAAGCTGGAGAAAGTCGAGAGCTGAGAGTCCAGAGTCGAGAGCCAGAGAATTCCTGAATTTTCTGCTCTGGACTCTCGTCTCTTGACTCTCAACTACTCCCCATTTCGTGCCTGCTTCTTCAAATATTCCGGCAGCATCTTGGAATCGACGACGCAGCGAAACCCGTTGTGGTAGCTGCTGCTGGCGATGTCCGCTCTCCCGCGGGCTCGCGTGCGGTAGCCGGTGCAGTTATTCACATTGCACAGGAACGAGCCTCCTCGCTGGACGCGGAGCACAACTCCGGGCTGAAGCGGATCGAAGCTGACGCTGGGGCCCTGCGGATTGCGGCGCGGGGAACTGGCGTAGTAGTCCGGGGAGTAAAAATCGGAACACCACTCCCAGACATTGCCCGCCAGATCATACAGGCCCAGCGAATTGGGCGGATAGGATTTCACCGGAGAGGTGACGAGAAACCCGTCTTCATTCTTTCTTTCGGTCGGGAACTCTCCCTGCCAGAAGTTGGCCATGTACTTTCCATCCGGCAGAAACTCGTCTCCCCAGGGGTATTTCCAGTCTTTTCCGCCGCTGCGCGAGGCGTATTCGAATTCTGCTTCCGTGGGGAGACGTGTTCCGGCCCAGTCGCAATAGGCCTGAGCATCTTCCCAGGCAATATGCACGACCGGATGATCCATGCGATCCTCGATGTTGGACTCGGGACCGTCCGGGTGGCGCCAGTCTGCCCCATCCACGATCTTCCAGACCTGCATTTCCCACTGTGGAACACCCACGACAAGCTGACGCCGGTCGAAGGCTGGATTGAAGCACATTGAGCCGGGATTGATCACTCCGGAGGGGAACGCAGAGGTATCGGTCCCCCGGGCAGCGAAGTCTTCTTTGGTCAACTTGCGTTCGGCGAATGTGACGTAACCGGTCTCGTCGACGAATCGGGCGAACTGCCGATTCGTCACCGGCGTGATGTCTATATAGAAGCCATCAAGCTCGACCTCATGAGCTGGAGATTCATCGCGTTTCAGGCGGTCGGGGTTTTCGTCAGTGGGAGAAAGGACGGTATCGCTCCCCATTAGAAACGTTCCCCCGGGGACCCAGACCATTCCGTCGGGAGGGGGCGCGGGAGCTTTGACAACAAGGTCTGATGTCGTGCTGAAGGAACCTTCCAGCGGGACAAAGAGTGCTGCCATCAGCAAGCTGCCGACCAGTCCCGTTCCTGCCAGAATCAACGTGAGTTTTTTAATATTCATCTGATTCAAAGTGTCCGGCTGACTGGAGTTTCCTGACAGCCTCGAACGTTATTCCGAGTGCGAGCGGGTGGTTTTCCATAGCTGTGTGGCACGCTGCAGCTGGCTGTGAAAGACGTTTCGCAGCTCTGCTTCCGTGGGGACATGCCCGGACCGGATTTCGGTGAAGTACCAGTTCCAGACCATTCCGCCTGCAAAAGTATAGGCGAATGCTGCAGCGGCGTTGGCGGCCATTCCGACCCAGGGAATGAATTTTAGTCCTTCGCGGATCGCCATGCGAACAGCGACCCGCCCCCCCAGTCCCCCTGTCACCTGCGCGATGGTCCGGGCGTCCAGCTTCTGGCGGTGAATCTTCGCGAGCTTGTACGCCAGATGGGTCTGAATCCCCATGACGACAGGAATATCGACCCACGGTAACGGAATGGCAGCCGCGGTGGCGGCCAGGGTGCTGGTTCCCAGGATGATCGGCATCGCCTGTTTCCAGGTGTAGTCCTTCAGCGGAGCGACCACCTCGTCCAGCTGCAGCAGTGTCTGTCGATAGGCAGCGGGCAACGATTCAATGATGGCGGTCTTGAGCCGCTCGCCGCCAAAGGTGGGGTCGTCGAACCCTTCTTCGATCGGCGTCAGGTCGATGGGCACCGCCCTGTCGAAGAGTCCCTTGAAACGTTCGTATTGCAGTTCGATGGAACGTCGCAGGTCGTTGTGGATTGTTTCGGGCAGGGGGAACGGTCCCTGACCAAAGGGATCGGTTTCGGGATGCTGTTGTCCGGGGTAGGCATCATGGAGGGCTGTCAGCGCGAGGATGACCGGTCGCCGCGGCGCTTCGTGTCGAATCTTGCGCAGCGATTTCACGATCTCGTCGACCGCATGGTCCATTGCGCGGACAACGACGATCATCAGCTGAGACTCTGCTCCGAACTTCTGCAGATCTTCATCGGGATCATACTCCACTTCCCCCAGCCCGCGGGTGTCGAGGAAGCGCAGGAGTGGTTCGGTTTCCGTGGGGAAGTCGTACTTCACCGAGAAGCGAGTCTGCGGCTGGTACCCGGTTCCGATCTCGACCGCATCAACTCCAGTCAGGTAGCGGATGATCGAGGACTTTCCGCTGCCGGTTTTTCCAAAGAGCCAGATGACCGGAAGCGGTGTTCGCTGCACCAGTTCCTGCGTCTTCTGGATGTATTCCTCCTGCTCCAGTGTGCGCTGTCCGAGGATCTTTGAAAACGGGTTCCACATGAGTTGTCCGGCAGACTAGAACGCATTCACTTCGCGTTTGCTTTTCTGAGTGAGTTGAGACGGGTTTTTACCACGGAGACGCGGAGACACCGAGGAGTTCTCTGGGAGTGAATTTCAGTTTGGTTCACGCATCCCGTGGCATCGAGGGAAAGGATCGAGAGGTCATCAATGTCTGTCTCTCTTCTCATTCAATTGAGTTGGACTTTTATGGAAATTCTCCGTGTCACTGTGACTCCGTGGTTGATCTCCTTATTTTCACCGCGAACAGTCTGGCAGACCAGTTCAGTTTTGTGCTTTCTTTAAAGCGTTTTCGAGAGCTGTCGCGTCGTAGACGCAGCCGCCCCAGGTGCCGCCGCTGAGTTGTTGCAGGAGTGCCCACATCCGGGTGTCGTTGGGGAGGTCGGGATCGGGAGTGAGCGGAATGGCCGGTTCACGTGCTGCCAGAACGGCTGCCCCTTCTTCGGGTGTCAGCGGCTGTTCGGGAGTGCCCACGAAATTCAGGCTGCCGGTGAGGTTTCGTGTATCGATTTCAATCTCGATCAGATCCCCGTCCCGCAGCTTGCCGATCGGCCCGCCGGCAAGTGCTTCAGGGCCGACGTGTCCAATGCAGGCCCCGGTGGAAACTCCGGAAAACCGGGCATCGGTGATGACGGCCACCTGCTTGCCCCACTTCAGGAACTTCAACGCGGAGGTGATCTGATAGATCTCTTCCATCCCGGTTCCCAGCGGACCGCGACACATCAGAACCAGGATGTCGCCCGGCTGGACCTGATGTGCCCCGCCCCGCCCTTTCACCGCAGCGACAGCTGCTTTTTCGGTGGTGAAGACACGGGCCGGACCCCGCTTGCGGTAGACGCCATCAGGATCGACGACAGAAGGGTCGATGGCAGTGCTCTTGATGACAGAGCCTTCCGGGGCAATGTTGCCGATCGGAAAAGTAACTGTGCTGGTAAGTCCTTTTTCCTTCGCGCGAGGGGGTGGGAGAATGACTTCATCCGGAGAGACTCCGTCCTTCTCACGCAGCAGCTCGCGGAATCGGACTCGCCGTTCGGAATGTTCCCACTCCTCCAGCACGTCGCCCAGCGGACGCCCTTCTCCGGTCAGTGCATCGAGCTTGAGGAGATTGAGGGCCCGCATGTGCAGCATGACTTCGGGAACTCCCCCGGCCAGATACGCACGCACCGTTGGATGTCCGATCGGGCCGTTCGGAAGCACGTCGACGATCCGCGGCGTCTGCCGGTTGATGCGGTTCCAGTCATCGACGGTGGGGCGTCGCAGTCCCGCTTCAAACGCAACGGCCGGGATATGCAGCAGGAGATTGGTGGAGCCTCCAAAAGCGGCATGCACCACCATGGCGTTATGCAGCGCATCCGGAGTGAGAATGTCCCGGATCGTGAGTTTGTTTTTCATCATCCGTTCGACTGCCCGGGCGGAGCGGACAGCCCCTTCCGTCCAGACCGGTTGACCCGACGGCGCCAGAGCTGTGTGGGGCAAGGAGAGTCCGAATGCTTCCGAAACCACTTGAGAGGTCGCTGCGGTCCCCAGAAACTGACAGCCTCCCCCTGCTGAGCCGCACGATCGGCAGCCCATCTCCGCAGCGTAAAGCAGATCGATATCTCCATGGGCGAAACGGGCCCCGATCGTCTGAACCTTGCCCGTGTCTTCACCGAACTCCGGGGGCAACGTCACTCCCCCAGGCACAACGATACAAGGGAGATTGTGCTGTGAGGCGACAGCGATCATCATCGCCGGGAGACCCTTATCGCACGTTGCCACCCCCACGACTCCTTTCCGCATGGGAAGCGAACGGATCAGGCGTTTCATCACCACGGCGGCGTCGTTGCGGTAGGCCAGACTTTCCATCATGGCGGTTGTTCCCTGCGAACGACCGTCACAGGGATCGGAGACGTACGCGGCGAACGGCAGGCATTCGAGGCGGTTGAGTTCCTCGGCGGCTGCCTGCATCAGCAGACCGACTTCCCAGTGTCCGGTGTGGTAACCCAGAGCGATGGGATGCCCGTCTTCCGCCCGGATGCCTCCCATGGTGCTGAGAATCAGGACCTGATCGCGAAGCAGCTGCTGAGGGTCCCATCCCATGCCTGCGGACTGTGTCATCCCGAAGATGTCTCCGCTGGGACTGTCCAGCAGCATCTCTTCAGTCAGCGGCAGTGCTCCCTGTGGACCGGGGCCCTGTGTCTGGATTTCGTAGATGTCGTCCAAAACGGGGAGAAATGCATTGGGAGCGGAAGTGGCCATCAGCCGGGCTTTGTCCTGAATGATGAAAATGAAACGAGACTCATCCAGATTTCATCATAACGGTTTCATGGAAGAGAAGCACTCTGTGGAAGTGCAGCATCTGACACGGGTTTGGATGAACGACACGCATCCGGCCCGGGGTTTATTACAAATTTCGGCCTGCGATGTCACAAAACTCGGGCGCCGTTCGTCCGTGTGTTTGAACGCCAGGACTTTTAGAATGACGTTCAACCATGTGGGGGCTGAACATGAACGAGACAAGCAGAAATTCCCCTGAGGGTGCCAGCGGATTCCGTCCGAAGCTGCTGGCGATTGCCTATCGCATGCTCGGCAGTGCTGCGGATGCCGAAGATGCCGTTCAGGATGCCTATCTGAGGCTGCAACGTCACAGCGACATTGACAACCCGGAAGCGTGGCTGGTCAAGGTGACCACGACCATCTGCATTGACCGATTGCGGCGGTTGAAGAAGCGGCAGTCCTATCACGGTCCTTGGCTGCCAGAGCCGGTCTCTTCTGAGTGGCCCGGGATTGGAGAAGACCGGGCGGAGCTCGCGGATTCGCTTTCCATGGCCTTTCTCCTGATGCTGGAGACTCTTTCGCCAGCGGAACGCGCGGCTTACCTGCTGCGAGAGGCATTCGACTACGAATTCGATGATATCGCTGCCCTGCTCGACAAGTCGTCGAGCAATGTCCGACAGCTGGTGACGCGAGCCCGTGGACGTCTTGCCCGGCAGGAGAGAAAGTTTCACCCTGCCCGCGAAGAAGCAGAGAAACTGGCTGAAGAGTTTTACTCAGCGTGCCTGTCGGGAGACCTCTCGAAGATTGAATGTCTCCTCACCGACGATGCGATTCTCTACAGCGACGGCGGCGGAGTCGTTCATGCAGCGCCCCGTCCCGTCGAAGGACGACAGCGGGTGGCGAAGTTGCTGTCGGTCGTCTTCCGGAAATTTCTGTCGAAAAGTCACGTTTCGATGGTGAACGTCAACGGCCAGCCGGGAATTGTGTCGGAAGCAGGGGGAAAGACAGTCAAAGTTCTGACTTTCGCTGCAGACGCAGGACGTGTCCGAGATGTGTATCTCGTGATGAATCCGCAAAAACTGGAGCGCTGGGAATTGAGCCAGGGAAGCGATCCCAGCCCCAGTATCAAACCTTGAGGAACGAGGAGAAGCAGAAATGGAAATGCGCATCAACGCAGGACAGGTGTCCGCCGAACCGCAACGGCTGATGTACTCGATCGAAAAATATCTCAGAGGATGCGGACTTCCCCATTCCCTGCTGGAGCTGGTGAAAACCCGGGCCTCGCAGTTGAACCACTGTGCCTTCTGCATCGACATGCATACAAAAGACGCCCGGGCAGCGGGGGAAACGGAACAGCGACTGTATGCTCTGAATGCCTGGCAGGAAGCTCCGTTCTATTCCGAGCAGGAGCGAGCCGCGCTCGCCTGGTGCGAGGCGGTGACTCAAGTCTCTGAAGGGGTTCCCGATGAACTTTATGAAGAGGTTCGCCAGCACTTCTCTGAGAAAGAGATCGTGGACCTGACCTGGGCAGTCGGGGCGATCAATTTATGGAATCGAATGGCGATCAGCTTTCGGGCTGTCCCCGGGAGCTACCAGCCGCCGCGACTGGGGTCTTGACCACTCGTTGAAAATCACAACAACGGAGGTTTAGCTGCACACTTAAAGTGTGCAGCTAAACATGATGAGGAACCGCGAATCAGGCGAATGACGCGAATTCCAATTCGCTCGATTCGTGAGATTCGCGGTTCTTTTCTCTCCTCGATCTGAAATTGATGGGCGAATGGTGGGTTGTTTCGGATGCAAGTGATTTATTAGTAGTGCGTTACGTGAGTTTTGCGGGGTGGAGTGAAGATTTTCTTTCGGGGATGGCTCGCAAGTTGATTCTGTTTCTGCAGATTCCGAAAAAATCGCGTGTTCGTGGTCTCGCAATTTGCTCTTGCAGGCGATATTCTTTTCGATTCGCCAATGGACCGGCGAGAAACGAGGTGTGACATTCGCCTCGTAAGTCGTGATACGATGTGAAGTTGAGTCAGAAAAAAGAGTGGTAGAACCATGTTCGCAATCATCGAAGACAGCGGCCATCAGCTTCGGGTGGAAGAAGGCCAGATGCTGACTGTGGATTTCCGCGAGGATGCAGAAGTCGGCCAGACGCTGACTTTCGATAAGGTGCTGCTGGCCAATGGCGGCGGTGCCAGCGTGATCGGTGCTCCGGTGATTGAAGGAGCTCTCGTGGAAGCCCAGGTAGTGGATGCCACAGTCAAAGGGCCGAAACTGGAAATCCAGAAGTTCCGCCGCCGCAAGCACTCTCGCCGTCACACCGGACATCGCCAGAAATACACCGGAGTGAAAATCACTTCGATCAAGGTGCCGAAGCTCGAGATCGTCGCAAAGACCGACGACAAGTAATTCGCACCCCGCTCTGAGATTCAAGGCCGCTCGTTTTCGGGCGGCCTTGTGCATGCGCTGTCGACAAACTTCACAGTCGGTTCTGGTTATCTCAAACGGCGCGGCCGAACACTCTTCGGGTGATTCGCAGCTGTGAAGTGGGAGTCTTCTGATAGAAGATCGGTGAATAGGCTGCGCGCGGTGAACAGACTGATCGAATTCGCTGATCCTGTCGTCGACGCCGATCCCCCTCATTGACGGCCTGAGAGACCCTGTCTAGAGTGGAATTGATAACTCATCCCATCCTCAGACAGGGACGGCCTTCTCCATGGCTCCGGGTAAATCTTCGGGCGAGCGACCTTCTCAGGAATCCGGTTCCGGGTCGAAGAAGAACGACAAAAGCGGCGGCGCCACATTCTGGTACCTGCTTGTCGGACTGATTGTCGTGGTCCTCGGTTTGACCTGGTTGCGGGAACAGACCATCGCCAAGGAAATGAAATTTGGCGAGTTCGTTCAGAAGCTCGAGTCGGGTGAGCTCAACAAATCGAATCTCTTTGAACTGCAGTTCAGCAACGAATTCATCCAGTTTCAGGATCGGCCCAGAGTCGACCTGACCAAACCCAAGTCGCACTCCGAACAAGAGACGGCAGCGGATACGAATCCTGGCGCTTCGAATCCGAAGATGGAGCGTTACCGGATTCCCATCGGCGGAATCCCGGCGCCCAAGCTCGCGAATCTCATGGATCTGCTGGGCGAAAAGCAGATTGATTACAACGGCTCTTCACCTCCTCCCGAGTGGGGCGCGGTCCTCTCCATCCTGCTGATGGCCACCGTTGTGCTGGTCTTCATTTTCTTCCTCCGCAAGATCGGCGGACCCGGTCAGGCGATGTCGTTCGGGCGCAGCCGCGGCAAGCTCTATGCTGAAGACGACGTGAAGATTACGTTTGATGATGTGGCGGGGATCAACGAGGCTGTCGATGAGCTGCGGGAAGTGGTCGAGTTCCTGCGGACGCCCGGGAAGTATCAGGCGCTGGGGGGGCGAATTCCCCGCGGCGTGCTGCTGGTCGGTCCTCCGGGGACAGGCAAGACCCTGCTGGCAAAAGCTGTCGCAGGGGAAGCGGGTGTGCCGTTCTTCAGTCTCTCCGGTTCCGACTTCGTGGAAATGTTCGTCGGGGTCGGTGCAGCGCGGGTCCGGGACATGTTCTCTCAGGCGGCCCAGAAGTCGCCCAGTATCATCTTCATCGACGAACTCGATGCGCTGGGGAAAGTACGTGGCAGCGGGATGCCCGGCGGGCACGATGAACGTGAACAGACTCTCAATGCCCTGCTTGTCGAGATGGACGGATTCTCGTCCGATCAAAGCGTCATTGTGATGGGGGCGACGAACCGTCCTGAAACGCTCGATCCCGCATTGATGCGACCGGGGCGATTCGACCGGCATGTGCTGGTGGACCGACCCGACTACAAAGGACGGGAAGCGATCCTCAAAGTCCATGCGAAAAAAATCAAAATGGCGGACGACGTCAACCTTGCGAGAATCGCGAAGCTGACGCCGGGATTCGTCGGGGCGGACCTGGCCAATCTGGTCAACGAAGCGGCCTTGCTGGCGGCCCGGAACGACAAAGTGTCCGTGTCGATGTTCGAATTCGAAGAGGCGATCGAACGTGTTGTCGCCGGTCTGGAAAAGGCTTCCAAGATCATCCAGGAAGACGAAAAGCAGCGTGTCGCGTATCACGAATGCGGACACGCGTTGGTCGCCAGCAGTCTGCCGCTCACCGATCCCGTTCACAAAATTTCGATCATCCCTCGCGGCTTCGGCGCACTGGGGTACATGCTGCAGCGTCCGGAAGAGGATCGGCATCTGGTCACTCAGACCGAAATCCGGAACCGCATCTGCGTCATGCTCGGTGGAATCGCTGCGGAAGACACCGTCTACGAAGAGACATCAACCGGAGCCCAGAACGATCTGGAGCGGGCGACCGATCTGGCGGGGCGGATGGTGATGGAATTCGGCATGAGCCCCAAACTGGGCCGTGTGAATTACCGCGAAGCAAAGCGTTCACCGTTTCTGAACGGTGCCCCGACTGGCGGAAGTGACTACGTTCACAGCGAGCATACGCTGCGCGAGATCGATCTGGAAATTCGCCGGATCATCGATGAGTGCATGGAGATCGCGCGTGAGATTCTCCGCAGCCAGCGCGCGGTGCTCGAGCAGATGACTTCGGAGCTGATTGAACGCGAAGTGATGAACGGCGAGCAGCTGAAAGTCATCCTCGACGCTCATAAAACCGGCCCGCAGCTGAAGCCGGGGACGTCTGTCCCCCGCTCCGCCAATTCCACTGAAGAGGCCGACAGTAATGCGGCCCGCCCCGGGTTTAAGCAAGGGACGGATGGTTGAGCAGAGGTCAGAGGTCAGGGGTCAGAGGTCAGAGGTCAGGGGTCACGTGATTGGGGCTGCGGGACCACCAAGTCGAGAGTCTGTCCAGATAGAGATAGACCACCGGCGTGGTGTACAGCGTCAGCATCTGGCTGAAAATCAAACCCCCGACGATGGCGATTCCGAGTGGGCGTCGCAGTTCCGATCCTTCTCCTGCTCCGAGTGCAAGCGGCAGCCCCCCGAGCAACGCTGCCAGAGTGGTCATGGTGATAGGCCGAAACCGCAGCAGACAGGCCTGAAAGATGGCGTCGCGCGGAGAGAGGTTCTGGGAACGCTCCGCCTCGATGGCAAAGTCGATCATCATGATCGCATTCTTCTTCACAATGCCGATCAGCAGCAGGATCCCGATCATCGCCATCACGTTCAATTCGACTTTGCAGAAAAGCAGCGCCAGCAGCGCTCCCACGCCTGCTGAGGGCAGCGTCGACAGAATTGTCAGGGGATGGATGTAACTCTCGTACAGGATTCCGAGCACGATATACACAGCGACGATCGCTGCGAGGATGAGATAAAGCTGATTGCTCAGAGAAGACTGGAAGGCCTGCGCGGTCCCCTGAAATCGGCCCTGAATGCTCTTGGGAAGGCCGATCTTCCGCACAATTTCTTCCACCTTGGGGACAATGTCTCCCAGCGAAGTTCCCGGCTGCAGATTGAATGAAATGGTCACCGAGGGGAACTGACCGGAGTGCGATACCGACAGCGACGTGTTCCGGGTCTGAACCTGATAAAGGTCGCTGAGGGGGACTTGAGCATTTTGCGGAGTGCGGACATAGATGTGTCGCAGGCTGTCTGGACTGTTCCCGAATGTCTCATCGAGTTCCATGATGACCCGGTACTGATCCAGATCTTTGTACATGGTGGAGACGGGTCTCTGCCCGAATGCGTCATACAGCGTGTTGTCGATGGTGAAGAAGGAGATCCCCAGCCGGGCAGCGGTGTCGCGGTTCACTTCCAGCCGGGTCTGCAGCCCTTTGTTCTGCTGGTCGGTGTTAACGTCGGTCACGCCGGGGATCTGCCGCATTTCCTTGAGCAGCTTGGGAGACCATTCATTCAGTTCGCTCAGACTGCTTCCCTTGAGCGTGTATTGATACTGCGAACTGCTGGCCCGGCCCCCGATCCGCAAATCCTGCACCGCCTGCATGAACAGACTCGCTCCGGGAATGCGGGCGGTCTTGGCCCGAATGCGGGCGATCACATCATCCGCCTTGAGTTTGCGTTCACGCTGCGGCTTAAGCGCGACGAACATTCTGGCGGAGTTGGAAGCACCACCCCCTCCCCCGCCGGTGAAGGCGAGCACGTTTTCAACTGCAGGGTCCTTACCGACTTCCGCAGCGAACTGCTGAATGAGGCGGGACATGGTTTGAAACGAGGTGTCCTGATCGGCGATCAGATTGCCGGTCAGTCGTCCGGTATCCTGCTGCGGGAAGAACCCCTTTGGAACGATGATGTAGAGATAGACGGTGAATGCCACAGTTCCCAGCGTGATCAGCAGGGTGACCCACTGATGTCGCAGGACCGCGGCGAGAGTCCATTCATACCAGCTGAGAATCCAGTCGAAGAGACGTTCGCTGGCGTTGTACCAGCGGCCATGATGGGTCTCCTCTCGCGACTTGAGCATCACGGCGCAGAGCATGGGTGTGGTCGTGAGTGACACGACCAGTGAAATTCCGATGGCGACGGAAAGTGTAACCGCGAATTCGCGGAAGAGTCGACCGATGATACCGCCCATCAGAAGAATCGGGATGAACACCGCAACCAGGGAAATGCTGATCGAGAGGACCGTGAAGCCAATCTCCTGAGCCCCCTGATAGGCCGCCTTCCCGGGAGACATACCCTCCTCCAGATGACGGCTGATGTTTTCAATCACGACAATGGCGTCATCGACCACAAAGCCGGTGGCGATCGTCAGTGCCATCAAAGAAAGATTGTCGAGGCTGTAACCGCACAGATACATCACTCCGAAGGTGGCGATCAGCGAGACCGGGACCGCCACGCTGGGGATGAAAGTTGCCCGCAGGTCCCGGAGAAAGAGAAACACCACCAGGATCACGAGGGCCACGGAGATACATAACGTGAACTGCACTTCATGCAGCGACCCACGAATGGTCGCGGTCCGGTCCATCGCGACTTCCAGGTCCATGTCTGCTGGGATCTGGGCATCCAGCTGCGGGAGGAGAGCCCGGATCCGTTCCACCGTCGAGATGATGTTCGCCCCGGGTTGACGGAAGATCACCAGTGAAATGGAGGGGCGTCCGTCGGACATACCGAACGTGCGGATGTCTTCCACCGAATCTTCCACGGTGGCGACGTCCCGCAGGTGAACGGGGGTTCCGTTGCGGTAGACTACGAGCAGGTTTTCGTACTCTTCTGCGGTGAACAGCTGGTCGCTGGCACTGATGGACCAGATCGTGTGTTCGTTGGAGACCTGGCCTTTCGGGCGATTCGCATTGGCGTTTCCGATGACAGCCCGCACATCTTCGAGGCTGATTCCGAGATGATTGAGAATCGTCGGATTGAGTTTCACCCGCACCGCCGGCTTGGAACTTCCTCCGACCTGCACCTGCCCGACCCCGGGGACTTGTGCGAGCTTCTGCTGCAGGATGGTGCTGGCCGCGTCGTACATGCGCGGCTTGGTGTAGGTGCCGGAAGTCAGAGTGAGAATCATGATCGGCGCATCGGCCGGGTTCACCTTGCGATACGAGGGGTTGTTCGGCAGGTTGGCCGGAAGCTGACCCCGGGCGGCGTTGATGGCGGCCTGCACGTCTCGGGCTGCGGCGTCGACGTTTCGATCCAGTTCGAACTGCAGCGTGATCGAACAACTGCCCAGGCTGCTGGAGGAGGTCATCTCGGCGACGCCGGCGATGCGGCCGAACTGTCTTTCCAGCGGCGTGGCGACGGCCGATGCCATGGTCTCGGGGCTGGCCCCCGGGAGCGAGGCACTCACCATGATCGTCGGAAAATCGATCTGCGGCAGCGGAGAGACCGGGAGCAGGCCGTACGAAAGGGCTCCTGCCAGCGTGATGGCGAGAGTCAGCAGCGTCGTCGCGACGGGTCTGCGGATAAAGGGGGCAGAAAGGTTCATTGCCCCTCCTGCGCATACCGACTTTCGTTCTCGTCGTCGTAGGGAAGTTGTTCTTCCGACTCGTCTTCAGTTTGCGAAACTGAGGAGAAGCCCAGTCTCGCGGCGAGTCTGTCAAACCACAGATAGATGACGGGAGTGGTGTAGAGCGTGAGCAGCTGGCTGAAGATCAGTCCGCCGATAATCGTGATTCCCAGTGGACGTCGGAGTTCGGAACCGACGCCTCCCCCCATGGCCAGCGGAACCGCCCCCAGCAAGGCAGCCATCGTGGTCATCATGATCGGGCGGAACCGGAGCAGGCAGGCTTCGTAGATCGCTTCTTCGGGAGTTCGTCCGTCGTTTCGCTGGGCATCGAGTGCGAAGTCGATCATCATGATGGCGTTCTTCTTGACGATCCCGATCAGCAGAATGATCCCGATGAGGCCGATGACGCTCAGGTCTTCGTGACACAGAAGCAGCGCCGCGAGTGCTCCGACTCCGGCGGAAGGGAGCGTTGAAAGAATCGTAATGGGATGAACGTAGCTCTCGTACAGAACTCCCAGCACGATATAGACGGTGACGAGAGCTGCGAGAATCAGCATCGGGGTGTTCGTGAGCGAGGCCTGAAAGGCAGCTGCGGTTCCCTGAAACTGGGTGACGATACTGTTTGGCATTTCGAGTTCTTCGCGGGCGCGGTCGATCGCTTCGACAGCCTGTCCGAGTGCATACCCCGGAGCCAGGTTGAAGGAAACCGTCACCACGGGAAACTGCCCCTGATGGTTGATGGACAGCGGCGTCGTCCGCTCAATGACCCGGGTCATCGCACTCAGAGGAGTCATCCCTCCCGTCGACGATTTCACATACACGTTGGAGAGATCCTGAGGGCTCTGTCGGAACTCCGGTTTCACTTCCAACACAACGCGGTACTGGTTGAGCTGCGTGAACATGATGGAGACCTGCCGCTGTCCGAAGGCGTCGTACAGGGCATCGTCGATCATCTGGGGGGTGACTCCCAGCCGGGAAGCGGTGTCGCGATCAATCTCGACATAGGCCTCGAGCCCGGAGACCAGCTGGTCGCTGGCCACGTCCCGCAGTGCCGGGAGTGACTGCAGTGCGCGGACAAACCTGGGGGCCCACTCGTTCAGCTCTTTTGCGTCGGGATCTTCGAGACTGAACTGGTACTGCGTGCGACTCACCCGGGTTTCCACAGTCAGGTCCTGCACCGGCTGCATGTACAGGGTGATGCCGGAGACTTCAGCCAGCTTGGGCTGCAGACGCCGGATGACATCCATGGCGGTGGTGTGTTTACGTTCCTCCAGCGGCACGAGGTTGATCTGGATACGCCCGCTGTTGAGGGTGGTATTCGTGCCGTCGATGCCGATAAAGCTGGACAGGCTCTCGACAGCGGGGTCGGTCAGGATGAGACGGTTGAGCTCCAGCTGGCGACTCGCCATCAATTCGAACGAGCTGTCCTGCGAGGCCTCGGAGATCCCCAGGATGACCCCTGTGTCCTGCACCGGGAAGAAACCTTTGGGCGTGATGACATACAGATACACCGTGGCAATCAGCGTGGCGACCGCGACCGTCATAGTGGCTGTCTGGTAACGCAGCACGACATCAAGAGTGCGGGCGTATGCCCAGATGACCGATTCGAAGCACCATTCCGAGGCCCGGTATAATGCTCCATGCTCTTCGGGATCTTGGTGTTTGAGCAGCCGGGCACACATCATCGGGGTCAGTGTGAGTGAAACGACTGCCGAGACAAGAATCGTCACACTGAGTGTGACTGCGAATTCTCTGAAGAGTCGACCGACGATATCTCCCATGAACAGGAGCGGAATGAGCACGGCAATCAGCGAGACGCTCAGCGAGATGATCGTGAACCCGATTTCATCGGCCCCCTTGAGGGCAGCAGCCATCGGGCGTTCGCCGTTCTCCAGATGCCGCATGATGTTTTCGATCATCACAATGGCGTCGTCGACCACGAACCCGGTGGAGATCGTCAGCGCCATCAGCGTCAGGTTGTTCAGGCTGTAGTCGAGCATGTACATCACGCCGAACGTCCCGACCAGCGACAACGGGACAGCAACGCTGGGGATGATCGTGGCACGGACATTCCGCAGGAAGACGAAGATGACCGCCACCACCAGCACGATGGTCAGCAGTAATTCGATCTGCACGTCATGAACGGAGGCGCGGATCGTCGTTGTGCGGTCGGTCAGAATCGAGACTTTGACAGATGCGGGAAGTGATTCTTCCAGCTGCGGCAGCAGTTCCTTAACGCGATCGACCACGGAGATGATGTTGGCACCGGGTTGACGCTGGATGTTGACGACGACCGCTGGCGTGGTGTCCATCCAGGCGGCCTGCCGGGAATTTTCAACGTCGTCGATGACCAGAGCGACTTCAGAGAGTTTCACCGGCGCATTGTTGCGGTAGGCAACGATGAGATCTCGATACTGCTCGGTCGTGAACAGCTGATCGTTGGCACCAATTGTGATTGCCTGACGAGGCCCGTCGAAACTCCCCTTCGCCTGATTGACGTTCGCCTGGGCGAGTGCCGTTCGCAGATCCTCCAGATTCAGTCCGAGTGCGAACAGGGCTGTGGGGTTTGCCTGAACACGGATGGCAGGCTTCTGGCCTCCACTGATACTGACCATGCCCACTCCCGCCAGCTGCGAGATCTTCTGTGCCATACGGGTGTCTGCCAGGTCTTCGACCTCCGCGAGCGGGAGTGTCTTGGAGGAGAGTGCAAGCGTGAGGATGGGGGAATCGGCCGGGTTTGTCTTGGTGTAGATGGGAGGATTCGGCAGATCATTGGGAAGGAAGCTGTTGGCGACGTTGATCGCTGCCTGCACCTGCTGGGCAGCCACATCGATGTCCAGTTCAAGGACGAAACGGAGTGTAATGACCGAGCATCCAGTGGAGCTGCTGGATGTCATCTGCGTCAGTCCGGGGATCTGGCCGAACTGCCGTTCCAGCGGTGCAGTCACTGAGGATGTCATGACGTCCGGGGCGGCACCGGGGTAGAACGTCAGAATCTGGATGGTCGGGTAATCGACCTGCGGAAGTGCGGAGACCGGCAGCTCGCGGTATGCGACGATTCCCGAAAGGAGAATCGCGACCATGAACAGGACGGTGGCGACCGGCCGCAGGATGAAATGTCGCGAAACGTTCATGACGTCTTCTTTGAAGATTCAGGAGACGTTCCGTCAGGCTTGTCGACCTTCCTGCCAGATTCGGGAGCGGAAGAACCGTTCTCCCGGAATGAGACCTTTGAACCGGGCTGAAGCTTGTCCAGACCGTCAGTCACGACAATCTCGCCAGCCTCCAGGCCCGAATCGATACAGGTGCGGTTCCCTTCACTGATTCCCACGGTGACAGTTCGAAGTTCCACCGTGTGGTCGGGCTTCACGACATAGACGAAGCGGTTTTCCGGTCCGCGCTGCACTGCCACCGACGGCACGACGACCGCGTCCGGAATGGAGTCGACCAGCAGTCTGGCATTGACGAACTGGTTAGGAAACAGCACATGGTCCTTGTTCTCGAACATCGCTTTCAGACGCAGCGTGCCCGTTGCGGCATCAACCTGATTGTCGATCGCGGCCAGCGTGCCTGTCGCGAGTTTTGTCTTGAAGTCGCGGTCATAGGCTTCGACCGTCAATGTCGACTCCTCACGCATGCGCCGTTGCACGCGAGGGATTTCGTCCTGCGGAATCGTGAACAGCAGTGCGATCGGCTCCAGCTGGGTGATGACCATCAGTCCATTCGGGTCATTGGCGCGGACGATGTTACCGCGGTCGACCAGTCTGAGGCCGATGCGTCCGCTGATCGGAGCGGTAATGCGACAATACTCCAGCTGCAGCAGTGCATTCTGGTAAATGGCCGTATCGATCTGCAGCAGAGCTTCCGCCTGATTGACAACCGCGACCTGCTGGTCCACCAGCTGTGGAGTGGTGGCGTTCTGGCGCATCAGTTCATTCTGTCGGTCCAGCGTGACCTGCGCCAGCTTCAATGCCGCCTGATCCTGAACCATCTTCGCGGCTGCCTGGTCCCGCTGCCTTTCAAACGGACGCGGATCAATCTCAGCGAGCAGATCCCCCTGCTTGACCATCTGGCCTTCAGTGAAGGCGACCTTGATCAACTCGCCGTCCACCCGGCTCTTGACCGTGACGGTGTTATAGGCAGTGACGGTGCCCAGCCCGTTCAAGTAGACATCGACACGCTCTTTCTGGGCGGTGGCGATGAGGACCGGCACAGGCCGCGCGGGGGGTTTGGCCGGTGCTGCGGGAGCGTGAACCAGATACCCCTTCACGTGGGGCCACCATTGCGGATAGAAGTAATAGGCCGCGATGGAGACAGAGATCAGCAGCACCCATTTGACGATCGTGCCCAGCTGTCCGCGGGCAACAGGGGGAGCGAGTTTGGGAGCGGGAGCTTCCAACTTCTCGGCGAGCGGAGATTGAAGGGGGCGGGAAATGATTCTCTCCGGGGTAGGCACTCTGGTGGGGGGCTTGTATTGTTGCATCTCGAGCTGAAAATTTCCCTGTCAAATGCCGCAATTGAGGCTGAAATTTGAGTCACTTCTCTGAACCGTTTTCTCAGCGGTTGAGGGAACAAGCGTTTCGCTGAGCGGCGTCGGTTTTCTGCAATTTCAGGCTCTCAATTCCATTATGGATCTCGTTGAGACCGGTTGAAAGTGTTGCCCGGCACAGAGGGCCGTATGCTGGACGGCATATCGATTCGGAACCGAGAAAGTGGAATTCGGTCTCGTTGCGATAAAATCAGATCGGTTCAGGTGAACGGGGTTCCGGTTCACAGGGGAGAGAGACTATTGTGAATCGGTTCCCGAAGCAGATTCTGGAACAGTCGTTTCATGCCACCCTGGCTGGGCTCGTCCTTACACAGACGGGTGAAAGGATGTCCGGGGTGTTCGAGATGGAAGAAGATGGAATGCGAAATTTGCCGGGCATGCGAATCTTCGCCGTACGCACTTTCGCAGAGCAGCATTTCCGGACGATCCTGTCCGTTCTGCTGCTCGGTGCTTTGCTGCTCATTCCGGTTCGGCCCGCGCATGCCATTGATCCTGAACGAACTCTCAGTCAGGTCTTGATCCGCAAATGGCTTTACGCACAGGGACTCCCGCAGCCTCGCGTCCTCGCGATCCGGCAGACAATCGACGGTCGTCTCTGGCTGGGGACGCAATCGGGCCTTTTTCAGTTTGACGGTGTGCGATTTACGGCAGTCGAGTCGAAACACGGTGCGTCTCTGGCGAACATCTGGGTGCAGCAACTCCTTGAAGATGCTGAACATCAACTCTGGATTGCCACCATGGGGGATGGACTGCTGTGCCTGAATGACGGCGCCTGTGTCCGGTATGGTCTGCAGTCCGGATTACCATCGTTGAATGTGCAATGCCTGCTGCTGGATCATCGCGGGACTCTGTGGGTGGGAACAGATCAGGGAGCAGCACGTCTGATTGAGGGGAAGTTTGAGACCTTCGCGCCACAAAAAGAACTGACAGTGCGAAACGTCCGTGCTCTGTGTGAGTCCCGCCAGGGAACTGTTTTTCTGGGAGGGGACCGGGCTCAATTGAACCTGTGGCGGGATGGTCAGTTCCTGACTAGGGAACTTTCCACGGTGCCTGATGATTCCGTAGTGCGGGCTCTGCTCTCCACACCCGAGGGAGATCTGCTGGTCGGCACGACCACCGGTCTCGTGCGGCTGGATGCGAATGGAGAATCCCGAATCGGCAGGGCTGAAGGGCTGGCGGATGATTTTGTGGAGACACTCGCATGGTCGAGTACCGGTCAGGTCTGGGTCGGGACCCGCGACGGATTGAGTCGGCTGCGTGACCATGAGATTGAAACGCTGCGAACCCGGGACGGCCTTTCACAAAGCACTGTCTGTGCGATCTTCGAAGATCATGAAAAAAGCATGTGGATCGGAACGAAGAACGGACTGAATCAGTTCGTCGATCGTCGGACCGTGCCGATCACCATGAGTGAAGGACTCCCTTCCAATGAGACAGGGGCTCTTCTTCAGGATCCATCGGGCAAGATCTGGATCGGGACGCTCGACGCTGGACTGGCGACCTTTTTGGGACGTCGCTGTGAGGCTTTTGCCAACCGGGAGACCGGACTGCCGTCCGATCGGATTGCCGCACTGGCTGCCGGGGCCGACAGCCAGCTCTGGGTGGGAACGGACTCCGGCTTGTGCCGCATGAAGGGGGCAGAAGTTGTTGAGAAGTTCACCACTCGGGAGGGGCTTCCGGCGGATGCGATTCAGGTGTTGCTTCCTGACTCCAGTGGCGCCCTGTGGATTGGCACGTCGCGGGGGCTCGCGCGTTGGGATGGGCAGAAGATCGCTGCGGTGGCCCCGGAATCCGAATTGTCGAAGTGGCCGGTGCGTGTGCTTCTGGAGTCTGCTGATCAGGATCTGATTGTCGCCACGGATGGAGGCGGTCTTTATCGCTGCCGTGATGATCAAGTTCTTCCCTGGATGGCAGGTGTCCCGGAAGTTCGCAGTCTCACCGCGCTTCAGCACGGCCCGGCGGGGAGCTACTGGGCCGCCACGCGCGGCGACGGGTTGCTGCTGCTTCAGGATGAGAAGGTGATTCGAATTTCCGTCCAGCAAGGCCTCTTTGATGATGAAATTTTCGGGCTCCTGGATGATGGAGAAGGACGGCTGTGGATGGCGTGCAGCCGCGGCATTTTCTTTGTGAATCAGGAAGAGCTGCTGGAACTGGTCGCGGGGGGACGTCAGTCGGTCACATGCACGCAGTTCAGTCCGGTGGAGTCGCAGCGGACCATCGAATGTCAGCAGGGAGTTCAGCCATCGGTCTGGAAGATGAAGGACGGCCGCATCTGGTTCTCGACAATCTACGGCGTGATCATCATGGATCCCGCAGCACTTTACCGCAAGCTCCCTCCTCCGACTGTGAGCCTGGAAGAAATGCAGGTGAACGGTCAGGCAGTGACGTCGAAGGAAAAATTAAAGCTCCCAGCGGGGCCGACGAATCTCATGTTCCGCTACACAGCATGGAGCTTCGCATCGGCATCGCGGATTCGATTTCGTTACAAACTCGAAGGCTTTGATCACGACTGGGTTGAAGCGAATCAGCGGCGGGAGGCGTACTACACGAACGTTCCCCCCGGCCGGTACCGATTTCTGGTGAGTGCCGCCAACCCGAATAACGAGTGGTCGACGATCACTGTTCCCGCCGAGTTCACCGTCAGGCCTTATTTCTTCAAGACGCTGTGGTTCTACGGCCTTACATTGCTGATGCTGGGGCTGGCGGTCTGGGGAATCCTGCGGCTGCGAGTGCTGCAGGTGAAGACGCGTCTGAATGCGGCACTGGCGGAGCGGATGCGAATTGCACGCGACCTGCATGACACGCTGATTCAAGGGTTTTCCGGGGTGACGATGCAGATGCAGGCCTTCGCCACGCGATTGAAGAACCCGGAAGAACGGGCGACGTTGCAGGACGTGATTGATGACGCGGGCCGCTGCCTGCGTGAAGCGAGACAAACGGTCACCGGGCTGCGTCATGCGCCTGGGAGCTCGACGAGTCTGGTGGACGCCATTTCGCAGACTGCCAGACACCTCACCGAGACGCATGATCTTCATCTGGAATTGAAGATGCCCTCGGCGATTCCTCCATTGTCGGCGGATGTTGAATACAATCTGCTGCGGATTGCTCAGGAAGCGATCGTGAATGTAGTGAAGCATGCAGGAGCCAGCACGGTTGAAGTGACCCTTTCCCGTTCGGTTCAGAATCGGGGACCCGGGGCCGACTCCGGACGTGCGACTCCATCGGGCCCGCTGGTGCTGTCCGTCGTGGATGACGGGTGCGGCTTTGACTGCGACGACTTCCGCCAGTTGCCGGGGCACTACGGGTTGATTGGGATGCGGGAGCGCGCCCTGCAGATTCACGCCACCCTCAATATTCACAGTCGTACGGGACGAGGCACCTCCGTGGAGGTCATTCTGCCTCACCTCCCGTCTCACGAAACGGCCGGTGCTGCTCCTCTCACGCGGGAGGTTCCGCTGGCGAAGGATCCGATTTCATGACTCCAACAATGTCAGATACAACGATTCGAATTCTCTGCATCGACGATCATCCTCTCGTCAGAAAAGGGATCGCTGCGATTCTCGAGAACGAGCTGGACATGCAGATGGTGGGGGAAGGTGAAAACGGCGAAGAGGCTGTCGAGCTGTATCGTCGATATCAACCCGACGTCATGCTGATGGATCTGCGGATGCCCGGTCTGGACGGCATTGGCGCGGTTCATCAGATTCGCAGCGAATTCCCGGAAGCCCGCATTATCGCGTTGACCAGCTACGATGGGGATCAGGATATTTACCGGGCGCTGGAAGCGGGAGTGCGCGGTTATCTGTTGAAAGAGACCGTGCATGCGGAGATCGTCACTGCCATTCGCACCGTCCACGCCGGCAAAAAACTGGTTTCACAGGATGCAGCTCAGCGACTGGCGGAGTATTTTCCTCAGGCTGCTCTCACTCCGCGAGAAGTTGAAGTGCTCGAGTGCGTGGCGAAGGGAATGAGCAATAAAGATATCGCCCAGGTCCTGGGGACTGCGGACGGCACCATCAAAATGCACGTGCAGAATATTCTGGCCAAGCTGGAAGCTTCCGACCGGACACACGCTGTGACGACGGCACTCAAACGTGGGATCATTCATCTGTAAAGGATGCTCTCTTTGGGGGAAGGCGCTGGTTCGAAGACTTTCAAAGTCCGGGTTGATCGAGGGTTTCCCTTGACGGTCGGTCGGAAGACGTTTTAAAACGTCTTGCAGATCCAGGGCGGATTTCGTCAGGAGGGCGAACGCGGTGCAGGAGAATTCATTCAACGGCAGACAGCCCCCTCGTGTTTGTCGGGGTGAACTGCGAGGCCGTCTTGCAAAGCGAAGCGGTTTCACAATCCTGGAACTGCTCACCTGTATCGGGATCATTTCCGTCCTGATCTCGATCCTGCTCCCTGCTCTGGGAGCGACACGGGAATCGGCCCGTCGGCTGCAGTGCCATAATCATCTCAAGCAACTTGGGATCGCATTACACAGCTATCACGAAGTGAACCAGTGTCTCCCCCCGGCCTGGCGATGGGATCTGGCCCGGCAGACCGCGTACGGATGGTTGCCTCCCCTGCTCCCTTATCTGGAACAGCCTGCACTCTCGCAACTGATCGATTTTGAATCCGCTGTGGACAGTGCGAAAAATCAGACCGCGCGGACTTCGACACTTCCCTTGTTTCTGTGCCCGTCCGATCTCTCCGAACGGACGTTCATGTTGTACTCGGAGTCGGAAACTGAAGGGACCCCCGGCGATATTCCGTTGTTCCGTCTTCCCGCTGCGAATTACGTAGGCGTGTTCGGGGTGCTCGAACCGGATGACGTCTGGAAATCAAAGTCCGGGGTGGGAGCGTTTGCAGGCGTGCGACCTGTGAGATTCGAAGAATTTACCCGGGGATTGAGCAACGTACTTCTGGTGGGAGAGCGACGGGCGTCGACCATTCCCTCCACGTGGCTGGGGGTCGATGAACGAGGTGAAGATGCTGCCTGCCGGATTCTGGGGAACGCCAATCTGGGCCCGAACATCCAGAATGCGGACGAATGCGAATTCACCAGCAGGCACCGAGGAGTGACCAATTTTTTGTGGGGCGATGGCCACGTTCACGGGATCGCGGACAGTATCGATCCGCGACTTTACCGCGAGATGGCAGCCCGAGGCGAGTTTTGAGATTGACAGAAAAGTGGAATTGCCCGAGAAACTGGCGTGGTCGATTGTGCCTCTTCGTGAGTCTCCGTCGCAATTTCCCGAATACGTAATGGGCGTTTGGCAAACGCTCATCAATGACCTTCCGCCCGAAATCACGATTTTCGGGCGCCGACCGGCCGTTAGGGCGATCCCTGGCGATCGATAGAATGGAACAGGAATTGACGGACATGACGTATCGATTGACGAAGTGTGAACTGGAAGTCATGAACGTTGTCTGGCAGCGTGGCGCCTGCACGGTTCAGGAAGTCTGCGACGGCCTTGAACGGCCTCTTGCCTATTCAACGGTGATGACCACTCTTCGAATCCTCGAAACCAAGCGAAAGGCGCTCGCCCGTCGCAAAGAAGGCCGGGCGTTTGTCTACGAACCGATTATCACCCGCTCCGAAGTTTCAGAGACCTTGCTGGGAGATCTGCGGGCACATCTGTTCGGCGGTTCCATGACCTCGCTGGTTCTCAGCCTGCTGGGTGGAAGTGAAGTTTCCAAAGACGATATTCAGGAGCTCAAAGCTGCGCTCGAACGTCTGGAGGGAGATGAATGACAGCCGCTCAGTTCCTGGAGATCTTCGTCTCCGTCAGCGTGCAGGCGACTTTGTATGTCGCACTCTGCTGCCTGCTGGCAAGATGGACTTCCAGTGACAGTACCCGCAGCCAGTTGTGGACCTATTGCCAGTTCGGCCTGATCGTGCTGGCAGGGATCGCCTGTTCGTTGCCTCATTTGCGGCTCATTCAGGGAAGTGAAGTTTCCGACCCCCATGAGATTCTCGCCACAGCGAGCCTTCAGACCCGCCTGGGACTGACCTGTTTTCTGGTCTGGTTTGCAGGATTTCTGTGCTCTTTGTTCTGGATGTTCTTTTCCGCGATTCAGATGCTGCGATTTCTGCGTCGTCTGACCCCCGTGGAGATGAGCCTGCTGCCGTTGGCCGACATTGGTGCAGGCAGTCCCGTTCTTCCGGAGATCAAAGTCTTCGTTTGCGACGCCCTGTCGAGCCCGTTCTGCTGGCAGTTTCAAAAGCCCGTAATGGTTCTCCCGACATCGTTCCTCAACCTGGATCGGCGTGAACTGGAACTTGTTTTGAAACATGAACTGGCACATCTGGAGGCCAATCATCCGCTGCATCTGTTCGTTCAACGGCTTGTGCAGAGTGTGTACTGGTATCACCCGGCGGTCTTCTGGTGCGGCCGTCAGGCAGATCTCGCCCGCGAGATGATGTGCGATGCAGCAGCTGCCGATGGGCGGGATGAGATCGCCGACTATCTGCGGGTGCTTTTGAAGGTCTCGGAACAGGTCCCTGCCCGACAACCCGGAGCCCTGGGCTTGGCGCTGCTGTTCGGAGATCGGCTGAGTTCTCTGGCCCGGCGTGCGCGGCGTCTGTCCGAACGGGCCCGGCACCAGACCTCGACGGCCCCAGTTCGCGCGTGGCTCCCGGGGCTGGCACTGGTGCTTGTGACGGTCGTCACAACGGCCTGGCTTCCGGTGAATGTTCTGAGTTCGCATCGTTCCCGCTGGTCGGCCTGTCCTCACTGGACTGCGGAAATCCTGCATGACTTTGGGGTCAGTGCGCGGGATTACGAAGTCTACGACGGCCGTCTGCAGATCTTCGACCGCTTGCAGGATCATCCGGGACATCCGGATTAACAGCTGAGTGACATCCTCGAGGGACGTCCACAACAACCATGTCAAAATGAGACCCAACTCCACCCGAAACTACTAAAAATTTAGCGGCTGCTGGCTTGCTTTTTTGCAGGGCCATCAGCCAATCCGACACAGAGTGAATTGCCAGAACTTCAAGCAGGAGAGATGCAGATATGGAATCAATCAGTGGCCTGACACCGCCTGTGACGTCACTCCCGCTGGGGAATCTGGAAAGTAACCTTGCAAGCATCGTCTCTTTGCCGGAAGCACCTGCGGAGACACCTATGCGAGTCAAGCAGTTCCGGTCCTATCAGATGCGGCTGCCCGTCACAGCAGCGTGCCTGCTCTCTGGACTGACGCTGACATTGCTCTCCATGCCGCTGGTGAAACCGGGAAGTGCGCTGAATCTTTCGCTGCTGGCGGCGGGTTACTGCCTGATCGTTCTGGGAATCGCCATCCGCATCTGGTCGATTGCTTACATCAACTCGCGGAAATCAGTCTCGGTCGTGACGACGGGACCATACGCACTGTGTCGAAACCCCCTCTATCTGGGGACGTTTCTCATCGTGGTCGCGTATCTGCTGATGGTTCAGAGCCTCACACTGGCCGCCTTTACGATCCCCGTGATTCTGCTGTACCTGTGGGGTGTGATCCCCGCGGAAGAGACCGTGCTGCGAAGCCGTCATCCGCGTGAATACGATGCTTACTGTGCCGCCGTTCCACGATGGCTGCCAAAGTTCAAACGTGCAGCTTTTGAGCGTTCAAAGCTGGTCTGGTGCCCAGCTGTCCGCCGGGAAGTTGAGTGTGCAGGCTGGTGGATCGGAATTGCACTGGCGGTGCATATCGTCTGTTCGTATCGCCTGGCCGGTTGGTGGATTCACCCGCTCAACTGGCCATAACGGTGATGGCTGACGCGATTTGTCATTGGGGATTGAGGAATTGTCATTTGACATGAGATCTTCCAGTCCCAAATGACAAATCCTCAATCCTCAATCCTCAATCCTCAATCCTCAATGACAAATGACAAATGACAAATCCCGCGCGCCTATCTCACGAACACACTTCCTGACGCTGCCTGCTCTGACAGGAAGCCTCAGATCACATCGTAGTAGCACCCGATAAACGTCAGCACCGCGACGCCGAGCACGTACCACGCGAACCAGTACAGCTTGCGGGCAGCGACGATTCTGAGCAGGCTTTTAAGGGCAATGATTCCCACGATCATGGCGACGGCTGCGCCGATTAACGTGGGGCCCAGTGGGGTCGATGTTCCTCCCTGATCGATCACGTCCTTGAGCTTGACGATGGTCGCACCCAGCAGAGCCGGAACTGCGATGTAGAATGAGAAGTTCGCAGCGGCTTCCCGTTTCACTCCCATAAAGAGTGCGCCCACAATTGTCGATCCGGAACGGGATACTCCAGGCAATGGAGCCAGCGTCTGCATCAGCCCGATCACCAAGGCATCGCGGTAACGGATGTCCTTCAGTTCTCGCTGTCCCATGTCGATCCGGGGAGTGATAAAGAGCAGCAGTGATGTGAACAGAAGTCCGAAGCCAGCAATGAGCGGCTGCTCCGAGGCCTGTTCAAAAAGATCCTTACAACTGAGTCCAACGACGACCACTGGCAGCGTCGCGAGAATGATCGCCATAACCAGCCGCGGCTGCTTCAGCACCGGAATGATCTGGTGCCGGTAGACGAACAGAATGGAAATGAGCGTCCCGAAATGCAGTGCGACGTTCAGTTCGAGATTCTCCGTCGTATGCCCCAGCAGTGCTTCGACGAGCACCAGATGTCCATCGGAACTGATCGGCAGGAACTCGGAAATCCCCTGAACAATTCCGAGTAAGATGAATTCCCAGAGAGACATTGTCAGGTCTGCTTTCTGCAATTTGAGGCCATGGATCATCGCACCGTACCGTATTTGATGATTGAGGACTATGCGAGAAATACCGGCGCGTGATTGACATCGTCCCGAAGTTTCGTAGCATGCTCCTGACGACTTAGGTGCCAGCGGACGTGTGTTCCGCTGGAGAATAGGGAAGACGGTGTAATTCCGTCGCGGTCCCGCCGCTGTAACCGGGGACAAAAGCCGCAATCGCCACTGAGAACGCCAGAGATGGCGGAATCGGGAAGGCGCGGTGAGTCGAATGATCCGGAAGCCAGAAGACCTGCCTAGATGTCGTAGAACTGATGCGTCTGTCCTTCGTGGAAAAAGGTCGCTGTAAGACGATTGGCCCCCTCATCAGGTGAGTGGGTCTCTTTCGATTCGGTCCTCATTGATCACTGGTGCTGCTAGGGAAATTGTGTTCCGCAGGCAGCTTCAGAGTTGTCAGTGCCCCGATTTCTTGCGCACTCTCCGAAGGTGGACGCGGCTGCAGCCATGCGCTTGAGCATGTCCTGCGGCAACGACAACGGGAGATTGTCTTGAGAAAGTTGAGAGCTGAGAGTCGAGCGTCCAGAGTCCCGGTGAGCGGGAGACGTCAGTCTCCCGATGGATCGCGATTCGAGCGTTCCATCAATCGAGTATCTGCTGCGAGTCGTGGTTTCACGCTGATCGAACTGCTGGTGGCGATCGCCATTATTGCCGTTCTGGTCTCGCTGCTTTTACCTGCTGTTCAGCAGGCCCGCGAGTCGGCACGTCGAACGCAGTGCAAGAACAACCTGAAGCAAATCGGGCTGGCACTGCACAACTACCATGACACGTTCAGAGTCTTCCACAGAGGGGGAGCAACTGTCGCGCCCACAACCTATGCAGCCTACAACAATGCAGCCAATTCCGTGCTGAAGTCGACAAGCTGGTGTCTGGCTTTCATTCCCTATGTGGAACAATCATCGCTGTACAACAGTTATGACCACACGAAGTGGTTCTGGGAAGACGATAATCTCGCACTGTCCAGTCAGGCGATTCCTTTATTCGTCTGTCCCTCCAATCCGGAAGCCTCTGCGAAAAAATCAATCATCGATATCAGTACCTCTCCGGTTTCATTTGGACGAAACGACTACGTCGGGATCTTCCATATGGGGATATCTCCGGCCGCGGATGGAATCCCCTCGCAGTTCCCTTCAACCACAAATCCTCCGTCCGGGGTGATGCAGGGTCTGTTATCATCCGCCTTTCCAACGAAGAATGTTTCCATCCGGGACATCGTGGACGGATTATCGAACACCCTCATTATCGGCGAAGCGCCGCAGTCGACCTACGGGATCTGGGCAGGCACAAAGAACTTCGGAGCAGTGGCGGCGCCGATTAATCGTCGGATCTCACCGGGGTGGGGACAGCCGGGTTACGATACAACCTACAATGCCTGCGGATACTGGGCGCCTCTCACCCCTCCAGTTGGAGCAGTGGGATGTAATAACGGGCAGTCTTTGCACAGCTTCCACACAGGAGGGGCACAGTCGCTTTTGGGGGACGGAGCAGTGAGATTCCTGTCAGAGAGCACCAGCCTTCTGATTCTGAAAGCACTCTGTACTTACAATGGCTCCGAAACCGTCGGGGAATTCTAAAGAACATGAAATATTTGTTCATATTAGTCACGGTCTTATTTCTGGGAGGATGTGCCAAAGAAGAGCACCAGCCTACAGAAACGGACTATCAGCAACTGGGGACGACAAAAGAAGAGTCCGACCAGCTCAGGAACCAGTTGCAATCAACCACGGTCGAGGAAGTCCTGGCGGGTCTGAAGCAGATAGAGAAAAAACCGCAACTGATCTACATCCACCGTGATCAGGTCATGAGTCTGAATCAGACTTCGCAAGATCCGAAAGTTCAGAAACTCACCGAAGACATTTTAGCAAGATCGAGGCTTTAATGATGAAGCATCTCCTGGCCCTGTCTATTGTTCTCGCCGCTCACGCCATCGTCGTTGCGGAAGATACGAAAGGCCATACCGAATACACGATCGTGATTGACGAGGTAACTCGTTACATCTTCAAGGCGAAGCCAGACATTCAGGTTCCGGCTGTGAATCCCCGCACGGGAAAGGCGACGATCACACGCGCCGTCTACTGTGAACAGTGCCCGGGGTGCGACAGGTGGAAGTCTGTGGTCCTCACAGAAGGGAAGACTCACTTCTGCCCTGTTCACAAGACGGAGATGACTCTCGACGGGAAGATTCCCGATAACCTTCAGTATCTCGAAAACGTCAAGCCCAGGAAAAAGTGAAATCGCTACTGTCGGCGGCGGGTGAGGCTGACGCGAACCCTTCAGTCCATCCGCAGCCACAGGCACTTCAGGTATTCCGATTCCAGACTGCTCAGTGCGACCGGGTGGTCGGGAGCAGCGCCGCTGCGCATGAGGAGTTGTGGTCGGCGGTCGCCGCAGGCGGCTCGGACCGTTCGGGTCAGTTCGTCCATCGAAAACAGACCTGAGCAGCTGCAGGTTAAAAGGAGTCCTCCGGAGGCCACCAGCGGGGCAGCGAGTTTATTCAGATCGAAGTATTTGGACTGTCCCTCGGCCGCCTCTTCCCGGCTGTGAATCAGCTTGGGGGGATCGAGGATGATCACGTCATAAGTTTTCCCGTTTCGCTGCATGTCACGCAGATAGGAAAATGCGTCGGCATGCACGAACTTGATTGAAGACTTGTTGAGCTGCGCGTTGCGGCGCGCCTGACGAATCGCCTCTTCATCGAGATCGACCGCCGTCACTTCTTTCGCTCCTGCGAAAGCGGCATTGATCGCGAACCCGCCCGTGTACGAGCAGAGATCGAGAACCGTTTTCCCTTTGCAGAACTCCCGAAGCCGGAGTCGATTGTCTCGCTGATCACAGAAGAAGCCGGTCTTGTGCCCTTCGGTCGGATTGATCTCGAAAGCGACGCCGTGTTCGCGGATCTGAACCTTACTTCTTGCTCCCGGAGAGGAAAAACCTTCTGCGGTGAAGCCTTCCTGTTCGAGCGTCGCTGGACCCGGACGAACGACCCAGTGCGGAATCTGCATCCGCTTTGCCAGCGACTGGGCGATCGCTTCGGCCCGCTGATACATGCCGAGCGAAAAGACTTCCAGAGAAAGCAGATCGCCATAGCGGTCGACAACGATCCCCGGCAGGCTGTCCCCTTCCGCATTGATCACCCGGTAAGCTCCGGTAACTTCGTCCAGCTGGAGAGAGTCCCGCCGCAGCGAAACGGCAGCATCCAGGCGCGGACCCCACCAGTCAGCTGAAGTTGGAACATTGTCCCAGCTGAGAATCCGGACGGTCGCTTCGGCACGTGGATTCCACAGGCCATATCCGACCAGCTCCTGCTCCGTGGTCTTCACCTGGACCAGGTCACCATGCTTCATCTTCGGATCGACTTCGGCGATCCGCTTCCGGAAGACAGTCGGGTTCTTTGTCGGAGATTTCAGTTTGACGATCGGCAGCGTTCCCCCGGTGCCGTCATCCAGAGAACGCTGAACCAGATGCGATGGATCGAGCGGGAAACGGGTTTCGCGCCGATGAGGATTGGCAGGTCGAGTATGACGTACGGGGGGTTTGTTCATGGAATTCACGTATTGATCATCGGCAACGTGTGATCAGGGACGTTGCGGACGAGAAAGAGGCATCGCACAGACAGAAATGTCTGTGCCACCAGATCCCTCAACTTATCGTTTTTCCTTTCATCATCCACCAGCCCCGGACAATGTATTCGGCTCCGGAGTAAAGCGTGATGATGACCATGGCCCACAGCAGCACCGTGCGTACGACCAGGAAGGTGTTCAAAGACGATCCGAGCCAGCTTTGGAAGCTCGGGCTGAGGGACAGGATGCAAAAGGGAATGACGATCGACTGCAGCAGCATCTTCAGCTTGCCGCTGAACTTCGCGGAGAAATCGACCCCATGCCCTTCCAATACCGAACGCAGTCCGGTGATAAACATTTCACGGGCAATGACCACAAACGTCATCCAGGCTGTGATGCCGCTGGCGGGGAGAGCGACCAGAAAGATCATGGTCCCGCCGATAATCATCTTGTCGACGAAGGGGTCCATGATGCGGCCCAGCGGCGTAATCTGATTCCATTTGCGGGCCAGATACCCATCCACAAAGTCTGTCGCCACGGCAAAGATGAAGATGCCAGTTGTGGCGATCCAGTAACGCTCCAGCCAGATCAGAATCAAAACCACGAACGTCAGCACCAGCCGCGCGAACGTGATCATGTTGGGAATGTTCATCGAACGCGGGGAAGTCAGCTCGGGAGCGACCCCTGCGGGGGCAATCTCGACGACAACATCTTTTCGTCCGGGAGGAGGCGACGTCATTTTGCCAAGCTCCTCTGCCAGGGCGACATCGTTTTGGTGTGATGGGTTGTCTTCGGGGGGAATTCACCACGGAGACACGGAGACACGGAGATTTGTGAATACGAGAGTTGGGAAGGCATGTCGTTCAGCGTGATGTGAAAGTCGTTCGTCATGGAACCAGTTCAAGTCTGGGAGCGCCTGTGACCAGAAAGGTTGTGAAAGACCAGAGACGAGCTTGTCACCAAGTTGAAAACCTCTGTGTCTCCGTGCCTCCGTGGTGAACCCCAACTTCCCATCACTCCTCTTCAGACACAACCGCCACCAGATCGTATTCATCAGCTTCGACGATGGTGACCGGGACCATCTGGCCGGGTTCGAGGTTTTCGCCCTGGACGAGGACAGTGCCGTCGATCTCGGGGGCATCTGCGAATGTTCTGCCGATCCAGACGCCCGGTTCATCGGAGGCTTCATCGATGATGCAGTCAAGTTCGTAATCGACCATGTTCTGGCCCCAGTCGAAGGCGATCTGCTGCTGGATCTCCATCAACGCATCGCGGCGTTCGATCTTCACGTCTTCCGGAAGATGTCCATCGAGTTTGACTGCTGGAGTTCCCGGTTCAAGCGAGTACGGGAACACGCCCATCCGTTCAAAGCGGGTTTCCTGAACGAAGTCGCACAGTTCTTCGAACTGCTCATCGGTTTCCCCCGGGAATCCGACAATGAACGTCGTTCGCAGCACGAGATTCGGAATCCGCTCACGCAGCTTGCCAACCAGCTCGACGGTCTTCTCGCGGTTGACCCGTCGCTGCATGCGCTTGAGGACCTGGGAATTGATGTGCTGCAGCGGCATGTCGAGATACGGGAGAATTTTTCCCGACCCGGCAATGGTGTCGATCACTTCATCGGTGAAGTTGACGGGATACAGATACATCAGCCGGATCCAGTCGACGTTGTCGACCTTCTCAAGTTGTCGCAGAAGTTCGGCCAATCGAACTTCGCCGTAGTAATCCATGCCGTAATAGGTGGTGTCCTGAGCGACGAGGATCAGTTCGCGCACGCCGTCTCTGGTCAGTTCCTGAGCCTCTTCCACAACCATTTCGATCGGCTTGGTGACGTGCTTGCCGCGCATCTTCGGGATCGAGCAGAACGTGCAGGTCCGGTCGCAGCCTTCAGAAATTTTCAGGTAGGCATAGTGGCTGGGGGTGATACGCAGGCGGGCCCTGTCATCCATCGCACGAACGGCAGCGGGGCGGAAGAGTTCCCGCTGCTCCCGATGCCCGCCGACCAGCCGTTCTGCCACTTTGGTGATTTCATCCCGCCCGAAGACCCCGACGATATGGTCGATCTCCGGCATCTCCTCGAGCAGTGAACCGCCGACCCGTTCCGGGAGACAGCCGGCGACAATCACCCCGCGGGTCTTTCCTTCCTTCTTCAGGTCGAGCATCTCCTGAATGACCGCCTTGGACTCCTTACGGGATTCATCAATGAACCCGCAGGTGTTGACGATCACAAAATCCGCCTCTTCCGGCTGGGAGACGAGCGTGTAGCCGTCGAGAGCGAGGCTTCCCAGCATCTTTTCGCTGTCGACCAGATTCTTCGGGCAGCCCAGGCTGATGAAGGCGTAGGTCCCCTTGCCCGTCCCGCTCCCTTTGAGAACCTGAAGCTGTGAAGCGGGGGAATCGTCGAGAATGGGAAGTTGCAGCATGGGGGGGAAGCTTCGGAAATCAGTTTTCAGTGATCAGATGTCCCGCAGCCGTGAGGAACCTGGTTCCTGAAACAGGCCACGAAAAACCAAATCGACATGATACCCGCTGCTCCACCGAAATTCGAGACGATTGCAGGAAGATCGTCAGATTCTGGAGTTGGAGTGCAATTCATGACCGGATGGACGTTTAGCTGCACACTTTAAGTGTGCAGCTAAACGACGGGATGTGTGCTCGAACCGCGATACTCCAACTCAGTTGCGGGAGAAGGCGCTTTGGGCCTGCCAGACGGTGGCTGCGGTGGGGAATGGGGCCCGGCGAGCGGGGGCCGTTGGAGCGGAAACCTGTCGGACGGGCACTTCATAGGCCTGCAGCTCGACTTTGGGGTCCTCAGCCTGTCGGGTCGGAACTTTGCTCCATGTGCCCGACGAGGCTTCCGGCTGGGCGGCAGCTGTCGAAGGAGCGACCGGAGGAGTCTGGACCAGATCTGGGTGGTCGTGGGCGATCGGGGCGGGCGAGTACGGGTCCGGAGTCGAAGCGATGGAAGCTGTCGCGTCGCTGGCAATCGGTTCATAAGACAGGGAGGGTGTTCCCATCGCGACGACGGATGGTGTCAGACTGACAATCCCGTGGTTGTGCCCCAGATGCCCGTTGTCGAACGCCAGTGTCGATCGCTGAACGTACGTGGTCACCTGTTGAGGGACAACTCGGGTCTGAACGACCGGAACCTGCTGGACGACCTGATAGGGGACCTCCTGGTATCGGACCTGCTTCTGGATGCTGGTCTCGCTCACCATTTTCGTCGTCAGGCGAGGGACCCAGACTGTCTGGTAAGTCCCTTCATCCACTGTGACTTGTTTACAGGTGGTGACGGGGACATCAACCACCTGAGCCTGCTGGCGAATCTCGGTCCGGGTGACCGGCTGCATGGTCGTGAACTGTTCCTGTCGGTAGATCGTGGTTGTCTGCGGGACAATTTCGGTCTGCATCGCCGGCTGACAGCCGCAGCTGGCAGGGGTCATTTGACACATGCCGCAGAATGGCTGGGCGCATCCGCACGCGTTGAACGGCCTTGCGCAGCGGCCGCAATGCCCGGCCCGTCGGTGACACATTCCGGCTCGGGCTGCCAACGGGACAATGGCGACCAGCAGTGTCAAAACGATCCAGCCGATGCGGGCTTTTGTGAACATTGTGCGATCCTTCGAACGTTCTTCAGACGGAAAAACGGGGTGAAGCCTGCCCGCTTCCCCTGCCCGGTCCTGTAGCGACAATTCCATTCCGGGCTGTCGTCACAGACAGGAGCAGCCTTCGTTTTGATCGGAACGGCGGGAAATGCTCCGTGAATCTGAATCGGGCATCGGACTCCTGTTCGCGGCGAGCATCTGGAACGACCGGCAAAATCGCTCCGGCCGGAAAAACGGGTGTGATTGTCATTCCCGGAAAGGTAGGCCGATTCATTTCGAGATGGGCTGCCGAGCATTACAATCCTGGATTCCCTCCACACAGAAAGATCCGAACTCCGCCCATGGATGCTTCACAAATTCCACAGAATCAATCTCCGCAGAATCTGGCCGTTTCTCCTGACCAGCCGCTCCAGCTGGGAAGCCATACCTTCCAGTCCCGCTTGATCGTCGGAACGGGGAAATATACCACTTACGACCTGATGCGGGACTGCCTGCAGATCAGTCATGCGGAAGTGATCACAGTGGCGGTTCGGCGTGAGCGGCTGATTGATTCCGATGGCCGCAACATCCTCGATTTCATCGACCTGCAGCGATACACAATTCTGCCAAACACCGCAGGTTGCTTTGATGCGGATGAAGCGGTGCGGGTGGCTCGACTCGGTCGGGAGATTCTCAGCGGGTTGGAAAATCCGGGGGCTGACTGGGTGAAACTGGAAGTTCTCGGTGACAAAAAGACGTTGCTGCCGGACCCGATTGCCACGCTGGCTGCGACGGAAAAGCTGGTGGCGGAAGGATTTCAGGTGCTCTGCTACACCACCGACGACCCGATGACGGCCCGGCGACTCAAGGAAGCGGGAGCGACATCCGTGATGCCTGCGGGCAGCCCGATCGGCAGCGGACAGGGGATTTTGAATCCCAACAATATCCGGATCTGCCTGGAGTACCTCAAAGAAAACGATCCGGATTACCCGGTGATTGTTGATGCCGGTGTGGGAACCGCCAGCGATGTGGCTGTCGCGATGGAACTGGGTTGCGATGGCGTGCTGTTGAATACGGGAATCGCGAGCGCCCGGGACCCGCTGATGATGGCCCAGGCGATGCGAGATGCGTGCCGGGCCGGTCGAGCTGCCTGGCGTGCCGGCCGCATCCCGAAGAAGTTGTACGCAACCGCTTCGAGTCCGGAACTTGGAATCATCGGCCGGTAATTCGCGTCGCCTGTTTAGCCACACACTAGACGTGTGTGGCTAAACGAACGGGATGGACTTGATCCATCGTCCTTCCTCCCTAGACGCTCGTCTCTCGACCCTCGTCCCACCGACGATTCTTTCTCGCCACATTCTGCGTGAAAACTTGTTGCGTCGCGGCATCTGTGACGTAGTTTTCTGTACCCTCATATCAACATGGTTCCCGGCAACACCTTTGTTTGTCTGGTCGTCGCACAGGGATTGTGTGGCTCCAGCCGGCAGAAGTGGCTTCCTCTGGATGAGGAAGTTGTTTGAGAACGGAGCATGTCTGGCCTGAATTTCCGGGCGATTGATTGAAATCGTCCTGGCGGGTTCGATGGTCATTCTGCGCGGCCCCCCCCGCACTCCGGTGAAGTGACTGAGACCACGTGACTGTTCTGCTGTTCGTCTGGAGAACTCCAGTTCGGGCGGCGCGGTCGTGTCGGCCTGAGTCAGGGTTGAGCCTGTGCAGTCATGCATATGACTGGCGATCAGGCAGCTGTTGGAATTCCACCGTTACGAGTGCCTTCCACGGAACAGGGTTAAGCGAACTTCATTCGCAATGCAGAGGGCCCCTTGCTGTTAAGCAACGTGGGCGCAGAATTCGCACGTACACAGAAAGAGATGCCATGACGAACCAGGGTTCGTTACTTGTTGTCGACGATGACCGCCATATCTGCGAATCGATGGCCGATTACCTGCGCAGCCTTGGCCATCGGACTGAAACCGCCACCACATGCCGCGAAGCCATGGAGCGGATGAAGGATGTCACGTTTCAGGTCGTCATCTGCGACGTCAACCTGCCCGATCAGGACGGGTTTCAGCTGCTCGAATGGGCGGTCAACCATTGCCCGGACACGGCGATCATTCTGCTGACCGGATACGGAACCATCGAAAGCGCGGTTGAAGCGATTCAGCTGGGAGCCTTCGATTACCTCACCAAGCCGGTGATCGATGATGAACTCAACTTCTCGATTCAGCGGGCCCTGGGCCAGCGGAAGATCGTTGAAGAAAACAAATCACTGAAAAAACAGCTGAACGAAAAGTTCGGCATCTCGAACATCATCGGCCGCGACTACAAGATGTCGAAGATGTTCGATCTGATCGAGAGCGTCGCCGACACCCGGACCACGGTTCTGATTCTCGGCGAGAACGGGACCGGAAAAACGATCACCGCCCGGGCGATTCATCAGCTGAGCTCACGCCGCGACAAGCCGTTTATCGAAGTGGCCTGCGGCGCGCTGCCGGATTCACTGCTGGAAAGCGAACTGTTCGGACACGTCAAAGGCTCGTTCACAGGGGCAACTCAGGACAAGCCTGGCAAGTTCCTGCAGGCCAATGGCGGGACCCTGTTCCTCGATGAAATCGGAACCGCATCACAGAGCCTGCAGGTCAAACTGCTGCGGGTGCTGCAGGATCGCGAGTTCGAACCGGTCGGCGGAACGACCACTCACAAAGTGGACGTCCGTCTGATCCTCGCGACCAACGAAGACCTCGAAGCCCGTGTTCGCTCGGGCGAATTCCGGCAGGACCTGTTCTACCGGATCAACGTGATTTCGGTAACTCAGCCTCCGCTGCGGGAACGTCTGGGGGACATTCCGCTGCTGGTCGAGCATTATCTCGAAGAATTCAACAGCCAGACCGGCAAACACGTTCGTGGGCTGGACGATCAGGCCTTGCAGGCCTTGCAGCGATACAGCTGGCCGGGCAACGTCCGTGAGCTGGTCAACGTCATTGAACGTGCTGTTGTGCTTTCGAAATCGGACATCATCACATCCATGGATCTGCCGGAACATCTCCGACGTGAAGAACTGGATTCGGTGTATGCCTACAACCGGTTGCTCGGCAATACCGGGCTGAAGTCGGCATTGGCCGACCCGGAACGACAGATCATCATCGATGCCCTGGAACAGCATGGCTGGAACCGACAGGAAACGGCCCGGATCCTCGGGATCAACCGGACAACTCTGTATAAGAAGATGAAGAAATACGACATCTCTTATGAGAAGCAGGTCCAGATGTATTAGAACACGTCGATTAGCCCCACACTTGAAGTGTGGGGCTAAACCGCTTGTTAGATACGAAGCAGATTGAGCCCCGGCGGATTCGCACGGGGCTTTGTTGTTTACTCGCGGGAGCTGAAGATGAATCCTTTGCCGCCCGGGATCAGACAGACGCCGTGAACCGGTTTCGTCTCGGGAATCCCAGGGACGATCGTTCCCGTTTTCTCCGGAGTCGTGACCTGTAATCGGTAACCGGATAACGGCGGGGCAGGTCCGGTGAAGTAGATCCTGTCCCCTTCCGGACTCCAGGCGATGTCGTTGTCGATGGCCTTGCGGTCGCTGTAGTGGACCTGCAGGTCAGGGGCATCTTCGGTCATGGCAATGCTGGCAATGTGCGAGCCTTTCTTGTCGGTGGCGTGAAATGCCAGGCGGCTGCTGTCCGGGGACCAGCACATGTTGTAGAAGATCATCTGGTACTCGTGATCTTTCCGCACGAGAACATCTCGAATCTCTCCTGACGCAACATCGTATGCGGAGACCCCGCCGTCGCGAGTGAATGCGATCGTCTTGCCGTCGGGTGACCACTGTGCCCCCCAGCCTTTGGCGATCATTTTCGATTCCGAGCCATCGGCGTTCATGATCCAGACGGTGTTCCCGTCAGCGTACCGTGAGCAGGTGAATTTGGTACGGTCGGGCGACCATGTTGGCATCAGTCCGTGGCACAGGTCACGGACACCGGTCCCATCGATCTTCATCTGAAAAACCCGGGAGTCTCCGTAACTTTGGCCCCCTTTCCACGTGTCGAAGAGGATCAGTTCTCCATCGGCCGAAACCGCAGGCGAACCACAGTGGGGATATTCAGGGTTCGTGTAGAAGCGTCGATATTCCTTCCCGTCTGCGGAGAGGAAATAAAAGCCCTCGGCAGGTTTCAACTTGTACGGGAATTCATCCAGCGTGAGATGACCATCCTGATTTCGGTCCAGCCTGTGGAAGTAATAGCGATGGAGCAGGTGACATGTTGTTCCCGGGAAATTGAACTCGACGAAATCGAGTTTTCCATCCTGGGATTCGTCCGTCAGCTGTTTTTGCAGGTCGGTCCCCGCGTTTCCGAGCGGAGAAAGACGATACTCCGTCAGCGAGAGACTTCCATTCATGTTCTGATCAAAGGCCGGAACAAAGAACTTGACAAGTTCCCGCTGGTCCTCCGGCGTGACGGCGAGCAGCTCCTCGACATCACATTCACCGTCGAGGTTACGATCTGCCTGCAGGAAGCGGACGATGGGGTCGTCATGGCCTGACCAGCTCTCTGTGAAGAACTCTGCCAGTGAGATCTTTCCGTCCCGATCTTTGTCGGCCTCCTGGAACAACTCTTCCTGGTTCACTCCGCCCCACTTGGCGAAGAACTCAGCGTGATCGACGATCTGATCGTTGTTCGTGTCTGCATTCTGGAATTTGGCAAACTTTGCGACCCGCCCGTTTGAGAATCTGATCTGGTGGTCACTGGGAGTCTGCAGTCCCAGCTGGATCTTCAGGAATCTGTCCGCATCGCTGCGGGACGTCTGCTGATCCTTGTTCGAATCGGCCTGAGCTGCCAACTGTTGCAGGATTCGATTCTCTGGAGGCCGTCCGAGGGAGATGACATAGTTCTGGCAGAACGTCAGCGCAGGGACGAGGAAATGAGGCCGCTCATTCCACCGGTAGGATTCATCCATGCCATCGATCGCATGGAGATGCAGGTCTTCGAACGGATCCGGAAGGTTTCCGCGGCGGTGTGCCGGCACATCACTGGGGATGGCGAGAAACTCTTCACGACTCAGGGTTTGACTGCTGTCGAAGTCGAAGACCCGGAAGTCACGCGTCTGAACAGCCGGGTCACCTGGAATCTTCTGATACTCAGCGAGTGTCAGGTAGCGGTCATGATTGGTATCGGCCGCTTCAAAGACAGCATTCCTGTCACCTCCCAGGGGATCCGCCCCTAGGATCTCATGGCCCCCCAGTAGCAAGATCAGGGTGGCTGCCATGCAGAACTGATGACGCGTCGCTCGTCTCATGTTGCTCATCTCCTGCAGGATCGTGTTGAGGATTCGGAGAATCGCCGTCGCTGGACTTGCCGGCTTCCACGGATCTCGCTGGGGCAATGAATACATCAGCGACCGCGTGAGGTGGTCGAACGATTGCGAATCGGCTCTACCGATCCCCCAGCAGTGTTTCCTCAACCAGCCGTTCGACAATTTTTCGAGAGTCGATCCCTTCGCTTTGCGCAGCGAACGTCGTGATCAGTCGATGTGTCAACACCGGAGAGGCCACCGCCTGCAGGTCTTCGAGCCGGACCATGAACTGTCCCTGCAGTGCTGCACGTGTCTTCGCACCCAGAATCAGGTATTGGACAGCGCGCGGGCCGGCTCCCCAGGAGACCAGTGGCTTAAGCCACGCAGGGGCGGCATCTTCCTGCGGGCGGGTCTTCCGGACCAGCTTCACCGCCGACTGATAGATATGGTCCGGAACCGGAATGCGCCGGACCAGCTGCTGCAGCGGCAGAATATCTTCCGCATGCAGAATGTGTTCCAGCACCGGGAGACTTTCCCCGGTCGTGGTCCGGGCGATTTCCAGCTCTTCTGCTTCAGAGGGATAATCGACCTGAATGAGGAACATAAACCGGTCGAGCTGAGCCTCGGGGAGCGGATAGGTTCCTTCCTGCTCGACAGGATTCTGCGTGGCGAGGACGAGGAATGGGGGTTCCAGGGGAAACGAATTTCCCAGGACGGTCACCTTGTGTTCCTGCATGGCCTCGAGCATCGCAGCCTGAGTCTTCGGAGGGGCACGATTGATTTCGTCCGCCAGCACGATGTTCGCGAAGATCGGGCCATGCACGAACTGGAACGTGCGGCGGCCCGATTCGTTCTCCTGCAGAATGTCCGTTCCGGTGATGTCCATGGGCATCAGGTCCGGAGTGAACTGGATGCGGCTGAACTTCAGGGACATGGTCTCTGAAAGTTTGCTGACGAGGAGCGTTTTGGCGAGTCCCGGGACCCCCATCAGCAAGGCGTGGCCGCGGGAAAAGAGGCAGATCGCCAGCTGATCGATCACCCGCTGCTGGCCGACAATGACCTTGGCGAGTTCTTTTTTCAGGCGGGAATAAGAGTCTTTCAGATTTTCGATTTTTTGAACGTCGTCGGAAGACAACGCTGGCCCGTTGGGTTCGTTCATAAGGATTTCTTCGATTGAAGAGGCACGTCGAACGAGAAATGACACGGTCTAGACCAGTTTGGTCTATCATGTGCAGGCGATTCAGGATTTTCACCGCATGAAAGTCCATATTATCGCCTGCGGAACGTAATAGATTATTGGCAAAACCGCTCTAGGTTACCGACGAAGTTGCTCTGTCGGCAATTTTCGGAAAAGAAAATTTGTATAGAATTGGGAGATTGGTGAAAAAATGCTATGAAGTGGGCTGTTTCGCGGGGTGAAATCCACGAGAATTTGATCGTTTCAAGTTGAGTTGCCGCGATCCTTTGCCTCCGTTATTCTGTCCGTTTCCGGGGCAGCATGCGAATGCCGTCGCGGATGATGGTGGGTATAGCTCAGTTGGTTAGAGCACCAGATTGTGGATCTGGGGGTCGCGGGTTCAAGTCCCGTTACTCACCCTGTTTTTCGAAACATCGAGGGTTTTGGGAGCGAGCCTGCGTGCTGTAGAGGTACGCAGAGGGACAAACAAGCAGGCGAAAGCCTCTGCCGTTGCTAGCCCTGGTACCTCCTTCCAAAGCCCTCGGTTATTTTCACCGCGGGCAACAAAAGGCTGCAATTTCACGAACTGGGGCCTCCGATGGTTCGTCTTTTCTCAGCTGCGCTGTTGATTGCCGTCTCTTTCCAATGCCACGCTGGTGATTTCACAACCGGCACTGAAGACGATCCGTTTCTCGGCATTAACACCATCTTCCTCGCCAAAGAAGACGCGAAGGAGTACTTCCGGAAGAACGGAATGCCGCCACCTCCCAAAGGAGGCCTGGTCGTCACGCACTCTTTCCGCAAAGGCCCCGGTGAAGCTCTGGCGCCGCTCGACATCATTTGGAAGGTTGGTCCGAAGCCGATTCGAACGCTGTCGGAAGCGCAAGACGTCTTGAAAGCACTCCGAGTTGGGAAGCCGTGCAAACTGGCTTTTCTCAGGCCGACACTCCTTCCAAAGGGAGTTCGTTGGCCTGAAAAAGACGTTGAAGTAACACCGGTCACAAAACGGGATTATGCTCTCGGAGGACTCATCTCGGAACGAGATGATTTACTCGAGGTGACGTATGTCGGGCATTGCGAAGCCCCCAAAAACGAAACGCAAGAATCTGGCCTCGTCCTATATCAAGCCAGAGGCGATGACAACACAACGTCGACATTTCTTCGTGTGCATCGTGCGGGCACTGAGTCGCTGTTCACCTCCTCTCTTTCCATCAAAACCGATGGTCAACTGTTTCGATTCACCTCGCTGGACCTGCCGACTGTTCACAGAGGCATCAAGTTCCGTGACGACGGTTCGTCGATCCAGTGGGAGTATGTCGATCTGCGAGTCGATTCGAGCAATGCGGAGATGATCGAGTCGATCGCGAAAAGCGGGGAGACGACGGTGAGATTCGAGAGCGGTTCATCGAAGCTTGACGTCGAGATTCCCTCGATCCAGATCGATCGGATTGGGCTCGTCCAGATGGCGATCCGGAACACTCCGTAGTGAGGACCAGATCTAGAATCTGGTCCTCACCTCTCAGAGCACGGAAAAAATGTCCCGGGTTCACGCAGGACGATGCCGAAAGATTCTGCTGTCGACTCGCTTGACTTTTCGTGTTGATCGCGCATGATGCCCTTACCAAACGTAAGCAACGGCATCAAAGTCTTCTTCCTGCTGAGAGCACTCTTGCTTTGTGCTTGATCAGGGTGGATCTCTCTTGATGCCACCCAGTCAACCCGTGGAGTTCAGAGCGATCAGCGCGCGCCGTTAGCGTGTTTGGTCTCCCTGATCGAGTCAAAGCGAGTTCTTCGATGTTCGCCCCTGCCCCTTGCATTGCGACATCATCATTCGGGTAACCAGAGGGCCGGCTCACTTGCTGGCCCTCTGGTTCCCACCTCGTTTCCGCTCGGCAACTCCGCGACAGAATCCGGAGAACCAACGTGCTGGATCGCATCGCGATCGCCGCTGCGCTGAAAATTGCCGTCCTGTTCGGCAGCACACTGCATGATTTTGCAGGTGCGGACCAATCCCAGGATCGATATGCCAAGCTGTCTACATGGAGGCAGGAAGTTGGCGGGACTCGCTTGAGTCACGCTGGACGCGCGGAAATTGCAGGAGCAGTCCTGAATGTCAAAGTCACTTCCCGGTCAACTCAATTTCAAGGATCCACTCGAACTCACTCTGAGGGAAGCCTACGAAAAGTACCATCGGCAACCGAGCCACAAGCCCAGCTATGTGAAAGCGGCTCATACCGCTCTCGCTCACTGGGAGCGCTGCACTCTCAATCCGACAGTCGGCGAATGCGACGACGGAACGATGCAGGACTTTTCGCGAACGTTCCTCCGGACCCCGCTTCCGAGCAAAGTCGCCACCCTGCTCCGTCGAGCACGGCGGAAGAATCCCCAATCGCTCGAAGTTCTGCGCACTGTCGGCGTCACTTGGATGCAGCTGCAGGCTCTGAGCGACGAGGACGTCTATCGTTTGCTGTCGCACAGTCCGCTGGTTCCGGAAATGCTCCTGCCGACGAACGTCACCTCGAACGCGCAGCTGCGGACGCTGGAAGCCATCTTCTCGACTCTCGGCCCGAAGCATCGCGGCAATCCCTACGCTCGCGGATTTCTGACTTCGGTTCCGTGTTGCCGACCGGAGTCCGTCGAAGATCCGGAAGTCGTCTTTGCGAGCGAGGAGGATCTCAGCGCGATTTATTCCTCCTGCGATGTGGCGACCTGGCCCCATCGCGAAAAGACCGGGGTTCATCCTCCGGACTTGTGGAGAGCGTTCGTGGTCTATCTCTACAACCTCGCCTCGCGAAGGGGAGACTTTCTGAAGCTGGAGAAAACCCGCGTCAAACTCAAGGATGGGGTGATCCTGACCAAACAGGGGAAGAGCGGGAAAACGCGGGCGGTCCCGATCAACGTGACCGTGGTCAACCACATTCGAGCAATCTGGTTTTCGAAGGGGGATCTGTTGTTCCCCTTCCCCCGCAACAAACGCAGCCTGTACGAGACGTGGTATCAGATCCAGCGAGCGGCGGGGATCAGTGTCACGCGTCTGGGATCACGGGTGCGCGAGCCGTACTACGGCTTCCACGAAATCCGCAAGACCTCGCTCGGGGAGTACTACGCTCTCAACGAACACGCTGCCCAGGAGATGGGAGCGCATTCGGCACTGGCGACGACGCTCAAGCATTACGTGCCGGCGGTGAAGCGGGAGGGCAAACTCCGGAAAGCAGTCGAGTCATTGCCGCAACCGCAGGCCTTCAGTGGTCTCGATCCAGAACCGACACCGACGCCGCCACCGGGTACGTTCCCGCGGCTGCGAATTGTGGGGTGAATTCACCCGTTCACCAGGCCCGTTGGGCGGGTGACCTTGAGGGGGAGCAGTCGGCGGCGTTGGCCCGCTCTGTCGGCTGCTCCCTTCTCTTTTTGAAATCTCTTCAGCCCGGTGTGTTGCCGGGTCAACGACGCATTGGAGCTGGCGCGATTGCAGTCTCGCGTCAGTTCCAATGCCGATTCATATCGGTTCGATGTGGGGAGTGTTGAGCGGGGCGGGGTCACATGACCTTGAGCAACTGGAGTGTGTTCCCTGCCCCGCTCTTGACAAGGAGTGATGATGATCCAAGTGACTTGTTATCGACAGAAACTCGTTCGCGAACTCATCAAGGCCCGTGAGATCGCCCTGCAAAACCGCCGCAAATTGCGCACGGAGCGGACGCTTGAACAGGTCCGCCACTGCCATGAACTGCTTCGCCGCTTTCGCGGGTGAACCCAAAGGCTGACCACGCAAGAAATCGGCACCTGCAGGAGATGGTGAATTGCCTGGAAAACTCAAAACGTTGATGCAGTTGCGTGAGGCCCTGCGAAGCCTCATCGATGAACGCGAGGATGTCAGCGCCTCCGCCAAAACATACGTGGTCACGCAGCAGGAACAGAACTGCCGATCCAAATCGGTTTTTCACTCCGGCACGATCAACTGGCGATTGCCGGCTCAGCGCGGGGGATTTCTCAGCGTGACCGAAGTCGGTGACACATTCAGCGAAGTGTACGACCGCTGCCGCGTTGCACTGCGGCGCGAGCTGGAGGAACGTGGCCGCGCGCGACGGATCGCCTCTGCTCCCACCGCACGCGTGTTGCCGGCACCTGCCCCGCGCCGACTGGAGTATCAGCCATGACATGGATTGATGGAGTGCTGTGCTTTGTCGTCGTCGGACTGGTGATCGATCGGATCTGTCTCGAGGGTCGACTCGCGTGGAAGCATCTGGATCCAGATGACCACTACGGTCGGTGGGGGCACAAGCCGGAGTCTCCGGACGATGAATGAACTCGATGAGCTGCTGTTCAAGGTGATGTTGGCGGGGATCGTCATCGGCATGGGGATCACGCTGGGAATGATGTGGGGGACCTCAAGCGAGGATCTTGATGATGAGTGAGAGGGACATTCAGCAGATCTTGTCGGAGTGGTGTACCGAGTCTCCGCAAGAGCCTCTTGTTATGGCGTTCGATCGCCCGACGTTGTTTATGACGATGTCGGCACTCCAGCTGGCGCGGCGGCATCCCGCCTTCCCGGGAAATGTTTCCGGGGTGATCGACTCCGTGATCGAAGGGATGCAGGGCCTGATGCGGGACGACATCGCGCAAATTGCCGCCATGGGGCAGGATCCTTCCTACGACATTCCGGTGGAGGAGCTGCCGTGACGGTCGCGGATCATCGCCAGTTTCTGGAGTCGCGGGGGTTCATCGTGGCCCGGGACCCGTTCCCGGGAACAAGCGGACCGCTGTGGTTTGCCCAGGAACCGGCGATCGATCCTCGCATTAAACGGGAGAAATTTGGACCACACAATCTGTTCATCGACCTGGCAACGGGATCGTGGCAGCATTGGGGGGAACAGACTTGGCACAGGTTCGACGTTGGACCATGGAATGAGTTGATCGAAGAGGAGTCTCCGGACCTCTCAACTCTCAACTCTCAACATTCAACGTCCACGGGGGAGAGGGAGGCGGACTCCGCTGATCGATCGGAAGCCCCGCCTCCTCTCCCGCCGGAGCTGCATTGTTTTTTTGCTCAGTGTCTCGCTGCCGGGTTCGCGTGGGACGATCGCCTGAATCGGGAGTGCAACCACGTCGTCTCCGGCTGGGAGACCGGCAATCGGTGGATGCTTCGCGACGATGTTTCGTGGCTGGTCTCCTCGCGGACTCAGACCATCAACGGTCGGGTCAACGGCATTATCGAGGCGTTGCCTTTAAGTCACTTCACGGGTTCAGCCCGCAGTGTTTCGACGCCGGCCCCGCTCCCGCGCCGGGAGCTGTCGGCCGTCGGCGTGGTAGTCCAGAGCAGCGGACGATCGCTGCAGAAAGGGTTCTTTTGAAATGTGTGTGATCTGCGAAATCACTAAAGAGATGCTTTCGCGACTGATGGAGAGCATCGGTTTCGAAGTCACTATGGCGATGACCTACAGCGACCAGCTCCACGGCAGGACGGATGTTGATGCGCGAAGACAGCGCGTCAATGAGCTGCTCCACAGATGGCTCAACGAAATCAAAAGCGAGGACATCACGACGCCGCAACAGATTGCACTTCGCCTGCTGCAGAAGTCTTCCGTCTGGACATCGAAGGAGTTGGCAGGAGTCAACTTGTCCCCGCAACACAACTAACGCACCGGCGTTGCCGGTGAATCATCACCCCCAGGAGAAGGAGAGCATTGATGCTCGTGTTATCTCGCCACCGAGATGAATCGATTTACATGGAACTGGAGGACGGACGGCTGATCAAGTTGATGCCGGTGGACATTCGCGGTGACAAGGTCCGCCTTGGGATCGAGGCGCCTGACACCATCAAGATCCACCGCGAAGAGATCTGGGAGCAGATCGTCGAGGAACGGACCGCATCAGCTTCGCCCGCAGCCTGAAGGAGCAGGCACGATGCCTCCAAAATCACAACAGCAGCCCGAGTTACCTTGGGCGACGAAACGCGGGCAGGAGCTGAAGGCTCTGCGCCTGATCGACCTGAGCGACCCTCAGGCCAAGCTGCTCCTGCTCTCCTGCGATCTGGTCGTCAGTCAGGAAACCGGCTTCTACGACCTCGAGCTGGATGAGCTGCGACGGATCGCGAACATGAGCCGGACCACGTTTTACGATCGACTCAAGAAGCTGCAGAGGCTCGGACTGATCAGTTACAGCCCCCTGCATAATTCCCCCAAGCAACGGGTCTGGGTCCATCGAGGCGCAATCGCGCAGATGGCGGACAATCGAACAGCAATCGCTGTTCGCCAGCCGAACCCGGTCCGAAGGGCGAACGCTGCACTCCCAATACGGGACTCATCAGTTCGCCAGTGGGACGAGCCAGTCCCATATGCGGACGAATCCGTTCGCCGGTGGGACTGCACTACTACGGAACCAACGGAACCAACGGAACCTCCGGCACCTCCGGAGAACGTCGGGGAGGCGGCGGAGGCGACGTGGGAGCTGGTGCGGGATCTGCTGATCGACCTGGGGGTGCTGAAATGGGACGCCGCAATCGCGTCGCTCCAGCAGCACGTCACGCCGGGGCACGCAATCGCGTTGTGTCGGCACTATCAGCGACTCGGAACGCAGTCGGGGTGGACCCCGGTCACCCTGTTTTTTCGTTGTCAGCGTGCCCGCCAATCGGTGGCGACTGACGCAAACTGGCCGCCTCCTGAGGCTCCGAGATCGAGGCGACCGGCGCAATCGCTCGCCGATCTGGAATCCCAGTTCGGCGAGGTCCTCGACGCGATGTCGGTCGATGAGCTCGGCAGTCTGGTGCGTCGAGGAGATCTCACGGTGCAGTGTCTGTTTCGGCAATCGACGCCGCGTCAGGCACGGGCAGCGGGAGCATTGCGAGAGCACCTGCTGAGACTGGTGTCCCGCACGGAAATGCAGGATGTAGCGAGATGAAACTTCGATCCGGCTGGTGTGAGCATTGCGATTGTTTACGGACGTTCCACGAGGTCGAAGTGATTCGGTTTGGCGTGGCCTATCCGTTCCTGGAATGCCGGACGTGTGCGAGGAAGCGGCGGGACCGAAAGCGAAAGCCGTTTCTCAAACTCATCCAGCGGAGTTTGTTTGAGGCCCTGAAATGATCATCGACGGTGACGGTGTGGTGGAGCTGGATGATCGCGAGTTCGAGAGCTGGCAGCCGGACCAGATCGAGTTGCTGGAGTACTGGAACCGCTCGCTGAGCGGGAGTGAGGGACGGACCGAGTCGCGGATCGACCTGTGCGTGGCGGCTGCCGAGCTGGTCGGTGACCGCTATTCGGATCCGGATCGAGACTGGGGGCGAGCGTACGGAGATCTCCAGCGTTTGTCCTGGGCCATCATCAATCAGGATGGCTCCGAAAGAGGTCAGGCAGTTTTCAGTGAACGATTCCGAGCTGCAGTGGCTCGGTGGGACAGGTCAATTGAAGAGGAAAGTGACGATGGGGAAGGCGATCGATTCGACGTTGGTGGAAGGCAGCAAGGCCTGCAACAAGTGTGGGAAGGCGAAACCGCTCGAAGCCTTTCCCATCAATCGGCGATCGAGGGACGGCAGGAACGTCTGGTGCAAGGCCTGCATGCGGGTCAACCAGGCTCAGTACCGCCAGACCCCGGCCTACCGGGAAGCGATCACGAAATACCTGGCTCGACCGGAAGTGAAGGAGAGACGCAAAGAGTACCAGCTACGGAGAGAACAAACTCCGCGGCGACAGGCCTGGAAGGCAGCGTACACCCAGACCACGAGATGCAAGCTGCAGCACTCTCGTGTCGAGGCTCGGCAGAGACTCAAACGAGCAACGACCGACAAGCGTCGTCAGGAGCTGCTCGCACTGATCGCGAGCTACGACCGCGAACTGGATCGGATCAAGAACCAATGAAATCCCCTGGTGCCACACTCATCATCAACCCCACAGCGAGGCAAGGCATGGCCACAGCAACAGCAAAGCGAACACCTGAGAAATCGGCGGCTCCGACCGCACCGAAGCCTATCCAGTTGCGGATCGAAAAGCGGCTGAAATGGTCGGGATTCGTCACGATCAGTCACGATCCGCAGCAGTCGGCCCCGTGGTCCTTCTCGCTGGACCTGCTCGATCTCAAGCTGGTGGCCAGAAAGGAAGGATCCCATTACGCCAGATACGCCTCGGAGCCAGCGGCGATCGCCGCCGCGTTTCGAGAGGCCATCCACTGGATGTGGCAGACGACCATCAGCAAGAAAGCAGGGTTTGAGCTGAACTCTCGCGGGACCGACATCGCCGAGCAACTCGGCAACCAGGCTCAGCAGATCCTGGGTTCCGCTGCGGACCAGTTTGGAGACTGGTCTGTCGCGACTGTCGGAAGGATTCCCGAGACCCAGGCTGAGGCCGCAGCGAAGGAAGCAGAGTTTGACGAGCATCATCGCCCGTTCCCGTTGATAGCACTCGAAGAACTGATCCAGAGCCGCAGCGCCATGGAGCTGACGCAAGACAAGATCCGCAAACCTGTCTCCGCAGAAGATCGACTGTGGATCGCAGTTGGTAGTGTCAGCTCTGGTCGCGATGGAATGATCTCAGTCGACTACTATGAGGTTGTTCCCGCCTCGACCTGGCAGGAAGAAACGGTGACTTATGCCGACATCTGTGATGATGCTGATCGTCGTCGAGAAAGCCCGGAAGGTTTTTATCACGGCCAGGCTGTCACCTGCGGAACCGGAAAAAAGCTGGTCCAGTATGTTCTGAAGGGACCTGAATACACGACACCTGGCTATGGTTTCGGCAAGATCGATGACGAGACGGCCGTCGATGCACTGCCTCCAAAGCAGATATTGCCAGACGCCCCGGAGAAAAAGAGCAAAGCGAAATCAAAGCAGGCAGCTCCCACGAGTGGGGAGGCCCGCCATATTGAAACTTTGCAGGTCGAGCTTTACCGCCTGGTGGCTCATCCGCTCAACCCTCGCAGCGGCGATGTCGATCTCGATGACCTGGTCAAGTCGCTCCAGAACCAGGGACAGCTGATCGAGGCGATCGGCCGCCCTCATCCGACGCAGCCAGGCATGATCGAATTGCTGGCCGGCCATCGTCGCCGCGCGGCTGCTCTCAAAGCCGGCTGGGAGACACTCCGCGTCCGGATCGTCGAGGCCACTGATCAGCAGGCGATCGAGATCCTCGGCCGCGATAACGAGGACCGGAAGAACTTCACGGCACTGGAGCGGGCACGATGGTATCAGTCCATGCTCGACACGCTCGGATGCTCACAGCGGGACCTGGCAAAGCGACTGGGGGAGGGGCACAGCCAGGGAAGCATCGCGAATCATCTCGTGCTGATCAAGCTGCCGGACGAGCTGCAGGAGCTCGTGACCACGCACGTGATCAGTGCGACGCATGCCCGCTGTCTGGCGACGTGGCTCGACCGGCCTGCTGTCATCGCTCAAGTTCAGAAGGACCTGCAGGCGGATGTGAAGAACCGAGAAGGGAATGGATGGGAACCGATCAGTGTTCCGAAGTTCGAAGCCCTGGTCAACGAGTCCGTGAGACGGGTCAGTCGGCCAACGGCACAGGGGCAGTATCATGACAATTGCCCGTTTCGGGTGACTGATAAAAACCGGGACGCTCTGGACATTCTGGAAGTTCCCCGCAGCTGGGGCGGGACCGAGAAACGAGCCTTTAATCTGACGCTCTACAGTCAGCTCTCGAAAGAGGCGAAAGCCAAAGCGAAGCAGAAACAGAAAGCGGCCTCTCCATCCGCTCCAGCGGAGAACGAGAAGCCGGCAGCCGCGACGTACGATGAACATGCGGTTGCTCAGGCGAAAGAAAAATGGCTTTGCCTGCAGTTGGCTGAGGCCGTCGCGAAGCTGCCGAAGAAAGACCGGCTCACGCCGCTGAAGCTGTTTGTCACCCTGAGCGGAACAGAGGCGATGTACGACGTCATCAGCAATCGAACGCTGATGTCAACGGTCCTCGGCATCGAGCTGGAGGAGAGCCCCAACCGCTTTTTGAAGACGGATCAGCTCTGGCAGTACCTCGAGAAACATGAAGCTGCTGATCTGGATCGGGTGATCCGTAACATCCTGACGCAGCTCTTCGGAAAACATCCGGATTCGGGCTGCACGGATCTCTTTGACGATGTCTTCACACTGCTCCAGCTCTGCTCGATGTTGGGGATCGATTACGCCACCGACTGGCGACCTGATGCGGAGGTGCTGGCGATCTACCCGCTCTCACTTCTCAAGGATCTGCCGGCGTCTAAGCGGATCGAGTGCGACGATATCGCGAACTTCAAAGAGCTGTCAGCGAGCAAGGAGATGTTGATTCCCGCGCTGCTCGCAGAGTGGATGCCTGGGGAGTTCCCGCCGGGACTCGAACCAGTTTAGTTAAGAGTGAACTGAAACACCGGATTATCGCGCTGGGAGTGAACATGATGGAAACGCAACTTCAGAATCCTGAAGTGGATTCTCTGCTGGCTCAGGCGGTGAATGATCGCCTGGCAGAGTTGAGAATGGATCTGGCGAACAAGCGATATTGGATCCGCAACGGACGGCGGGTTCACTGGGGTCCATGGCCGGGAGCGGAGCGAGAACGCCGCCAGGTGCTCGCGGAACGTCGCACTGAAGTGCAGTTGGCTGAGCGAGAATTGAAGGAATTCATAGCTCGCTATCGGCCGCTCATGGGGCCGGATTGGATCGGCAATGATCATGGTCGTCTGTGCTGGAATTTCTTTCGCGGAGGACTCCCGATCGGGCGTCATTTCTGTCAACTGGAGGAAGGCCACGAAGGCCATCACTGTGATGAAGAAGGTGGATGGATCGAAGGAAGTCGGTTCTAAAACAAAGCGTTAACGCGCTGGGGGAGTGCAGCATGTCGAGGGAGTCCTACGAGTCGATTGCAATGAACAGCAGAGCTGAGTGCCATCATGACGAAACGCCTGTACCGCTGAACGCTGATCAAACGGTAGTCGTTGAGGCGGGATACAGAGGGGCCGTGCAGGCTGTTGCGTTTGTGGCTGAGATGGCCAAGAAGGGAAGTTTAACGGTTTCAATCCGAGCGAACGGGTTGGGGGTGGCATTCGCAGCACTGGATCGTGTTGCGGCAGCGGTCGGATTTGAGTCGGATCGCGAAGCCGATCATAAGTCGACCCAGAAAGTTCTCCGGGCAGCGAATGAACGCATTCGCGAACTGGAGAAGCAACTGGCGGGCTCAGTAACAGGCGAGGCTCTCGCCCAGGCAGTGAAAAAGGCCGTCGATTCCATCTACCCAACTTGGAAAAAGGCCGGATTTAATTACGCCTCTGACATCAGTGCGGGGCCGAGGTATCTCTCCGCAAAGCTGCATTGTGACGCCTTGCACGGGATTTATTCTTATAGCGACACCCCCGACTCTGATGAAAAGTCCGCCGACGAACTCAGGGCTAACTTGGAGGGCGCTGGCATTGTTTTCAGCGGAGAGGGACGAAGATCCGAAGATCGGCATGCTCTCGACACGGATGCCAACAAAGCGGCGATCATCGCTGTGATTCGCGGCATTTGGCCGGAAGCCCGCATCACAAACTGGACTTCGCACTATTCCAAATTCGGGAGCGATGAGGACTTCACGATTCGGTACGTCGAAGTGCTGATACCGATTGAATCGCTGGTTTCCTGAATCGACCTGAACCGAGAACCCAAAGTTATAGCACCAGGAGAATTTTTCAGATGCGATCTAAAGATGGATGGAAAACTCGCAGCGGATTCAGCCGAAAAAATCGTGGCTTGAAGTCGGAAGCACAGCTGCAGCAAATCGTCGACCGTTTCAATCGCGACTATCCGGTCGGTACGAAACTCCAGCTGCGAAAGGACACCGGCTGGATCGAAACAACGGTACGAGACCCTGCTGAGGTGATGAGCGGACACTCAGCAGTTGCTTGGTTCGAAGGTGTCTCCGGTGCTTATTCGATTGAGGATGACCGGATTCGACCGGCCGAAATGGACTGCAGGGATTATCCGCAATGAAAGCCCTCACGATTTCCCAGCCATTCGCTTCCCTGATCGCGGACGGGACCAAGTTCGTCGAGAACCGGAAGTGGGAGTGCCTGTATCGCGGTAAGCTGGCCATCCATGCAGGCAAAGGCACGCAGTACCTCACTGCGAAGGAGCTTCAGGAGCATCCCCACAGCTGCATTCTCGCAGTCTGCACGCTGTGGGACTGCTTGCACGTCGACCAGATCCGGAAGTTGTATGAGAAGGGAGAGGGAACCAGGCGGATCACCCCGGCCACGATGGCCAAGATTGCAGAACACGAACACACCGAGGGGCCGTTTTGCTGGATCTTGCGAGACGTGCAGAAGCTGGAAACTCCGATCCCCTGCTCCGGAGCCCAGGGCCTCTGGGATGCGAGCAGGTACTTTTCGAACCGTTAATACCAAACTTATCGAGCCAGGGAGAATTCAGTGAACACAACAGAGATGGTAGAGCGGTTTCAATGCCCTGGCTGCGTCTGCGGAATCGATCGTAACTGTGGGCGATTCAATTATTCGGAAGAGGAACAGCGATGCACGGGGCATGTGCTGGGAACTATGGTCGGTCTCGGCAATACGATTGCCCTAGGGCTTCCGAGAGGCTTCTGCAAACCGGGTGCAGACTTCTCTGTGACACCAGCGCGAGCTCGTAACACAATCGATGTTCGACTTTGGTTAAGCGGGAAACGGCCCGACTGGAACCGTTTGAATATTCCAGTCTGGGCAATGGAGAAGGACGGTTTTCTTTTCGTCAGGACTTTCGCTCCCCGCGTGAATCTATCGTGGGTCGACGTCATCGAAGGGGGCAGCTTGGAGCTGGTTCCCGGGGCGACCAATGTCTCAGAATTTATTGATCAGATCGACTGAACCGATAACCAAAGATTCTCGCGCTGAGGAGATGATTTTGAACACGAACGCTGTGATGTTTCCGAGGGTTTTCAATCTTAATTCAGAGTCGGCAGTTTGGGTTGCGGCAAACTCCCTGGAGCAAGCAATCCTGTGCTATCTGGGGCGTATTGGATACTCCCGCGAGGAGGCGATTGCGGAGGAAATGATCGCCGAACCGGAAGAGGTCCCTTTCGAGAAGTGGAAAGATTTCACCTATTTCAAGGACGACGGAACTACGCACTCTTTCGAGAACCAGATGTGGGACCTGTTGATGATTGAGGAACTGGAAGTCCCCTTCATTTTCGCCTGTGAAGATTTCTGAACCGAGAAACCCTGATTTTCGCACAGGTGGGTGCCAGCGTTGGAGCTGGGGGATCGCTGCAAGTCGGACGCGATACTGCAACGGCGGAAAATGTCGGACCGACGTACTCGGAATGGCAAGGAGGTTCGAACCCTCCCGCTCACGTTTTTTTGACCGAGAACCCTGATTTATCGAGAGGATTTTGTGATGACACACGGAAAATGGACTGCTTCAACTGACGAAGAGAACTGGGATGGCGAAGGGGAGTGGGACTCAGAAGCGGACGCGATCGCTGGCGGCCCGGAAAGTCTCGAACTCAGTCCGGGCGACACCTACTATGTGGGGCAAACAAGAGCTCCGACAATCAGTGTGCCTGACGCTGATGACATCCTGGAACACATCACCTGTCAGGATGATTTCAGTCTCGACTGCGCAGAAGGGGCGTTCTCCTGCTCGAAAGAAGTTGCTGCAGAGCTGACGGACGCGATCCAAAAGACGTTCGATGACTGGATGGCTCGTCACAAATTAGAGCCGACGTTCTACCTGATCGACAACTATTCCAAGCACGTCGCACCCGGAATTCCAGAATCGGTATCAGTCGAAGACTGAGCGCGATAACAGTGACTTTTAGGATGAGGGCATCATGACATTCAGCGTGTTCTTGTGGGTGTTTCTGGCCGGTTGGGTCATTCGCGGATTTGTCGATCGTCGCATCGAATCGGCCGCGCATGTCGAATCGCTCGAACGACTCCGCCAGCTGACGGAAGATCTCGAATCGGGCCGGCTGGGCGGTTATCGGATCACCACGCTGAAACGTGAGGCGGACGGCAGCACGACCCGTAAGGTCTTCGATCCGCAGCTCGGCGAGCTGGACACGGAGGACTGGGGCAAAGACTGGACTCCGGAAAACGATCCGGATTTTGACTGATGGACGGATCCGCTTCTGGCCAGACGCTGTGGTCAGACGCCACGGCGGCTGAAATGCAGGAAGAGACAAAGTTCGGAATCAATTGCGAAGATTTCGAAGTGATCAATAACGATGGAGAGCAGCTTGACTGGCTGTCGGAAATCGCCGATCCGACCGAGTGAGCGCGAGAACCGGGAATTACCGGTCGCTTGAACACTTGAGAAATCAGTCTGTGAGCCGGCGGGGGGCGGGTTATAATCCCCCTCCCTGTCAGTCAAAGGAGTGAGGATGGACGGTTACGCTCGCACGTGGTTTCAGCGGTCGAAGGTCGAGATCGCCACCCTCGGGGACGGTCGGTTTCTGCGATGGAATGCAGCGACTGAAGAGCACGAGTACTCAGAGGTCGAGATCGACGGAATCTCCGGGCTGACGGAAGCCCTGGAGTCACGGGCTCCTCTCGCTGGCTGGGATGACTCGCGGGTCATGGTGTCTGACGCGGAAGGCAGGATCTCCGCCAGCTCGATCACCACGACGCTGCTGGGCTATCTGGCCGGCCTGACGGGAGCCATTCAGGGGCAGCTTGATGCCAAGGCGAGCTCGACACACTCTCACGCACAAAGCGATGTGACCGGTCTGGCGACGGCTTTGGCCGGCAAGGCGGATTTGGTCGATGGTGTCCTGGCGACGTCGCAAATCCCGGCCGTGGCAATAAGTGAGTTTCTCGGACCGGCGGCTGACGAAGAGGAGATGCTGGGGCTCGAAGGAGAGCGAGGGGATTACTGTTACCGGACCGACATCGAAGCAGCGTTCTGGCTCACGGCTGACGATCCCAGTGAGCCAGAGAACTGGCTGCAGGTCGCCATCCCGACTGTGAGCGTCCAGAGCGTCAACAGTCAAACCGGCATTGTCGTTCTTGGCTTTGCGGACGTCGGCGCGGCAGCGGCCAGCCATTCTCACGAGCAAAGTGATGTCACCGGCCTGGCATCTGCCCTGGCTGGCAAAAGCGACACGGGACACACGCACACGAAGTCGGGGATCACCGATCTGGAGACGATCACCGTCACCCCGACAAACGGGGCTGTACCGAAAGGTGACGGCTCTGGAAAGATTGCGGACGGGTGGCTGTCGAGCAACGTCCCGCTGAAAAACGCAGCGAACACATTCACGAACACACTTACGGCAGCCCAACTTTGGGCGGGGCGAACAGAATATCAAGCTATCGTAAACTGCATAACGACTACGGGCCGGGCGGAAATCGTGTTTGCGGAAAGCAGCACGGCTAAAGTCTCTCTAGGGTACAGGGCTTCAGCGAATGGAACGAACCCGAATGAATTCTGGTTCAATGCCTCGTCGGCAACGGGGGCTCCAATCAAATTCTTCGTGTCGTGGTCTGGGACACCAGCGTTAATGATCGACGCGGCCACTGGCAACGTTGCAATCAAGTCGTCCTCAGCAACGGCCCCTCTCGACATCAATGGTGACACGATCCGCCTTCGTACTGCCAAGACTCCTGAAAGTGCATCAGCGACTGGAAATGCGGGGGAGATCTGCTGGGACTCCTCATACTTGTACATCTGCACAGCCACAAACACGTGGCGGCGAATCGCACACAGCACATGGTGATCATCCCATGAAAATCCAGTTCAAACCATTCATCGCGATCCAGTTTCAGCAGGTCGACCAAGACGGCAAGGCGACTGATCTCCCCCCGCTGACGCTGGAGCTGCCTCCCAACTGGGAGCAGGTTCTCGGGCCGCAGCTGACGCAGACCGTCACGCAGGTTCAGGCTCAGCTGCAGGCGGATCTGGATCGCAAGCGGAGTCTCTGGTCACGTCTTTTCAGGAAATCAACATGAGCTGCACGGTCGTGTTCTACCATGATGTCTCTGGCGAAACGCTCTCTCTGCGGCTGCTCGATGCGGCCGGAGAGATGGTCAATGGAGAGGCCCCGGACTCGCTGACCGAGCCGGACTCCGATGCGAAGCCGTTCCGATACGAGGCGAGCGTTGCTGAGGACCTTTCCGGCTGGTTCACCGCCCAGATTTTTGATGAGGATGAGGATCTGCTCTACACCGGCCGGGTGAAGGTGGCGGACGATGAGGGGAGTTACCTCATCGATGATCCCTCGCGAAGCGACGCCAGCCAGAGCGAGCTCGCTGTGGGATCCCTTTCTACAACCGCTCTGCAGCAGCTGGCGGGGACCAGGGCGATTCACATTGCGGTCCCTGCCCTGCTGGGGCGAACGTTGACGGACCCGCTGATTCAGGGGGACACGTACTCGGCGGAACTGGATTCCGCGATCGAGTTCAGCCGCAGTGACTTCCCCGACATCGCTGAAGAGTCCACCTGTCGGCTGATCGCCCGGAAGCAGGACTGCAGCGACGTGGTGACATTCACGATCAGCGGCGAGCAGGCGTCCATCCCGGTTCGCACAGGAGCGAAAGTCTGCCGGTTCGAACCGACTGCCGAGCAGACCCGCGAGTGGGAACCGGGGAAGTACGAGTTCAACGTCGACGTCATCTGGCCGGACGGAAAAACCCGGACGTTCGTGGGTCCGAATGTGTTCCTCCGGGTGATCGGCGACGTGCAGTGATCAGCAGGATTTTGGATTTGTCGCATCACCACACGTTCCACACCTCACGACCTGCGTCTCCAGATCCGGATCGCTAAACTTCCTGCCGCTTGTGGTGCAGCGTTTGTGCAGGGCGCATTCGTAGATGGGGAGTGTAGACTTGTTGCCACAGCCGCACGGCTCGTGATGCTTCAGCTCGCCACGGTGGATGCACGGCTCTGCTTCTGGCGGCTTCTGGGCCGTTTTCGCTGCCGGCCGCTTTACCTGCGATGCTGTGCGTTTGGGTGCCGGGTCGAGCCGGAACGGGCAGCCGTCGCATTTTGTCAGCGGGACTTTCCAGCGGTCGTGAGGCGCGACGACTTTTGGATGCCGACACCAGCAGTGCGTGCTGTCAGTGCGTCCTCGATGTTCGCAGCTGGGGGGGTGTTCGTCGGACATTACAATGTCAATCCCGGCGGTGGAGAGGGGATGTACAGCGGGATGCGACACTTCGGAAACTTCCCGGGCGGATGCACGAATCCGGAGCCGTCGATTCCAAGGACGTCAAGTTCGAACAGGTTCCAGCAGTCATACCGGATCTTTTCGATGTTGCGATACAGGACGTCCCAGCGGCAGGCGGTTCGAAAGCCGGGGTCTGTCATCGTGGTGACTGTGTCGTACGCGCAGTGCAGGTATCCAGTCGAGGTGAACCGGCTGTCGGAACTCGGCGCATAGGTCGAGTAAAGCTGCCAGTGCTCCGTGGAGGGAGTGCCGTTGTTGGTGAGGGGGATTGTGGGGGTGATGGTGAGGTCGGAGTTGTCTGGAATCAACTCCAATGCAAGGATGTCTGGAAACATTCCGGGAGATGCGTCGAAGAAGTCGAATCCACCAACGACAAACTCATCGGCAGTCTTGCTTGACATCATCAATGGAGACCATGTTCCAGTTCCGGAAACGCTGGCATAGCTGCAGTCAATCTGCCGCCCCTCATAGGCGATTCTGGCACCACCACTGCCTCCACTCTCCGCGACTTCGATGATCACACCATCGAAGATTGCGGAGACAAAGTACGAACCGCCAGAGGATTGAAGCGGCAACACAAGATTCTGTGTCTTCAGATAGTTGACTGCGTAAATCATTGCGTCTCTATCGGTCGACGAGACGCCAGACGGAATATTGTCGAGATTGATAGATTCAACAAATTCCCTCAGGTTCACCCCCGGCTTCCTCGGTGCCGTGATGGACAGCTTCAGCTCCTTCCGCATCCTGTTTTCCGGAGGCAGCGTGCTCGGGTCCGCCGATGGGTCGCCGCACATGTCCGAGTAAGGCGATTCATACGGTGATTCGCCGATGTCGAACACCAGTTCCGCACTGACCGACGCATCGTTTTCCGTCGCCGACCCAGTGCCATCTGTGATTGCGCACGGCCACAAACTGTCCGGGCAGATGATTGCTGTCGAGCCTTCGCCGGAAAAGTGCCCGCTGATCAGGCTGTCAATTGCCTGTGCCACCGCGTCCGAAATTGCCTGCTGCACGTCGTCCGGATCCTCCCACAGATCGCGGCCAGCATTCGTCAAAAGGACCGTGAACGAGTCGTCCAGCATCGTGTAGACATCGCAGGTCACATAGGTCGGATCGATATCAACGGTCCGCATCCGCAACCACGATTGCCATCTGTCGGGGTTGCTCAAGTCTGCCGTAAACTCTCGCTCAACAGCCATCTGTGTCTCTGCCTCTACGTTGGGACGTGATACCTGTTCGGGGACAGGCGACGTTGTATAGACCCACAACAAAACGAACAGAACCAGCAGCAATAACGCGGTACGAACAATCATCGTCTCACCACAATTCGAGGCCCCGGAAGTGTGCTATGTCGCGACGATGCGACCTGCAAAGCATCACCACTGGTGCCAGTCGGCTTGATCTCCACCAGCAGCGACACTGAGCTTAGCGTCGATTCAGGTGCAACGGAAAGTAATTCCGCGCGGATCAAACTCGTTACATCAATTTGCCACCACCCCGCCGAATTGCTGACTGCGGTAAAACTTGATTCGCTCGCGACGGGTGCGGTTGTCGGGAGCGTTTCCACTGCACTGACATAGATCTCCGCGGACATGCCCGCTGTGATGGCCCTGAACTCCAACGTGGCCTTGCGGAACGTGGTGCCGTGAGCCAGAGCGGTCGAAGTCGCGGACGGTTCGAGGGTCATGCACCAGAACCATCGTTCCATGTTGTCGTTGTCGAACTGCAAATAATCTTCCGTGTCGTCGAACTCCTCCTCAGCCAGCGCGAACCCGTCGTTGCTCGCCTCATAAACGTCTGACGGCCAAAGGTCGACATACGGTGGCAGGCAGATATCTGTAGTGTTGGTGTACGTTGTGTCGCGCCAGTACCGGTTGCAGCCCATCGGGTAGACGTGGTGGCAGATGTAGTCCACATCCAAACACGGATCGCAGGAAAAGTTGAGCGTGCCAACCAGTCCGGAGTGCGTCAGCGTGTGGGTGATGGGGGGCATTTATGCGACCGGATGAATCGTGACTGTTTCGGGGAATGCCGTGAAAAAAAAGTCGTTCCCGTCTTCTTGCGCCGAACCCAACGACTGACCGGTCCACGGCAATGTCAGTGGCTTGTCGAAGCGGCAGTCATCAAGCCCCAGGCTTTCGTGGGATGCCGAGTACACCAGATACGCACTCCTGTTGTACGGGTCTGCGAGTTCTCCGTCGCTCCCAACCAGCCGCCAATACAGAATGCAGTACACCATTGCCGGACCCGGCGGTTCAGGCGACGACTCGTATTCGTCGTGCTGACAGATCATCACCTCACTTCGAAAGTAAGGTTTGATTGTTCGTTCGCTCTCCTCTCCCTCGTCGAAGACGGCTTCTTCGCCGTTGGTCAGGTATTCGATATTCGATCCCGGATAAAAAAACTTCGTGCCGCGAGTCCTGAATTCACTTCGCAAGCTGGGAGCGCCGTAGTCTTCCCCCCAAATGCTCACATTTCTAAGTTCGTGCATGTAATCGAGCTTGGTCTCGACGATGGCACGCGACAAGGTGGAGTCGGTCGCCCCAAAGCGAACGCCGGAGAATTGCGAGAGAAACCCCCACTTCCGATGCGGTGCATTCTCGGTTAGATCTCTATCCAAGCAGCACAGATCCGGAAACAACTGCGGACCCACACACAGGCACCGCAGCGGATACCCCGCCCCCAACCCAGGCGGGACCACATCCTCCGATCGCACAACCCTCTGGTACCGCGTCTTCGTGTGCGGCTTCTTCGACTCCACGTTCTCGTACAGCAGATTGCAGCAGTCGCTGACAACGGACAGGTTCCATCTGCCCGGAGCCATCGACGGCGGGTCGTCAAGCGGGTACAGGTTGTAAGCGAGACCTGCCATTACTCCTCCGGTGGCGGTTCGTCTTCAGGGCAGTCGAGCGTGTAACCGTCAGAGTCGTACTCCGCGTCTGTGCCGGTGTGGGAAATGAGGATCGACGCCTCAAGCCCCAGCGGATCGTCAAAACTCCAGTTCGCCGGAAGCAGGATGTCCCCGAACTCGATCGCACCGACTTCCGAGCTGATGCTGCAGTCACAGCCGCCGGTGGAATCGCCGCCGCCCGAGGAGCCGGAGGAGGAGCCGCCGCCGATGCGGACCAATGCAATCCGCTCTTCATCGTCCGGACCCGGGTCGTACAGGATCACGCACGGGCCGCTGTCGGACGCTTCCAGCGTGGATTGATCCTCTTTCGTGGTTGCAGACGTTTTGTCCGCCGGCCCTGTCAGCCGGGCCCACGTGACGCCGGAGACCACTCCGAAGGGGTCGACGTCCCCATCGGCAAGACGGAGCTGCGTGATTGCAATCCGCTGTTCATCATCCGCCCCGATCGCGGTGCCATTGAACGCCATCAGGGAGCGGTAGCGATCTTCATCGGTCGCCGGATCGATCACCGGAGACGTGCACTGCACCACGGAGTACTGCGGGAGCGGATCGCCGGTCTGGTTCCGGATCATCGCCAGATCGGGATTGCGAGCCGCGGGGAGCGGAGCGTCTCCGCCATTCAGTCGGGAGGCTGCATCGGCCGCCCTGTCCCAGCTGTTGAGCTGTCGCGTTGTTGGCACCCAGCGACCGCCGCGTGTGTGTTTCATCAGCCGATCCCCAGCGCGTCAAAATCACCCTGAAAATAGACCGGAGCCACCCCGACGTGAGTGACCACCCGGCGCATGATCTCGCTCCCCTGAATGGCACTGATCGGCCACAGATAGTCCCAGCCGTTTTTGTTGATCCCGGTGACGCCGCCGACTGTGAGACCCGTCTGGTTCGGCCGGACCGCCCACTCGAACGAGAGCTGCCAGTCACCCAGGCCACTCCGGCTGCCACTCACGCCCAGCAGTAACGCTTCTCCGGCGGAGTGTCCCTTCCATGTGTCGTTGTTGGTCTTACCGACCAGGGCTTTCGCAGCCGCCTTGATCGCATCAATGGCCCCGGCCCCGCGCCAGTGGGTTTCGCTTTCGCGATAGGTTGGGATCGAGATCTCGCAGCCCTCGGCGTCGCGACCGTCGCAGCGATCGCCGATCAGACTGAGCGAGAGAGCGGGAGCGCTCCCGAGCTTGTACACGGAGATGTTGCCGGCCGGGACCAGCACCCGCGTGTTTTCCACGGCGATTTCAAAGCTGAACTGCGTTTCGCCGCTGGGGCTGGAGTACCGCTTCCAGCTCGCGGCACACCGCCAGACGTTCTTGGCTTCCTCTTTGGCACTGATGTCCCACCAGGAGAGGTCATCATAGTCCGGCGGATCCGCGCCGATGTCGGTGCAGAGCTTCGCGTAGACGGCATCCAAGGCAGCGCTCTCGGTGGCGCAGTTGCCGACGACGATGATCCGCGTGGCAGTCTTGGTGCCGTCGCGAACGAGCGTGGCCTCGCGGCCCATATTTTCAAATGTTGCCATCAGAGTTTGACCTCATTGACCGATTCAACACCCTTCCGGATCTTCTCGGTTTCCCCGAGGATGCGCTCCCCGAGACGCTGCATCGGATTGCCGCCGGGAACTCCCGGATACATGCGGGAGGCTGCCTGAGAAAACGTTCCCGACTTGTCCGTCCCCTGCATCTGAAACATTCCGGAAGCGATTCCAGGCAGCTGGAGCTGGGGAGTCCCGGGCTGGGGGCCCAGCGCCTTGGCTTCACCGACAGCTTTTTCCCAGGCGGTGCGGGCTTCGTCCATCGCGTGCTTGGAGGCCGCGACCTGACTTTGATACTGCTCGTTATTGGCTTCGAGCATCCCCTCCTGATCGGATTGGATCTGCTCGAGCCTCTTGCGTCGGGCTTCATCGCGGTTTGCGAGGTTCGCTTCGAGCTCACGGTCGATTGCCTGCTTTTTCTCCCCCTGAATCATGTTGTTGTCCCGCTTCTCGACCGCCTTCTCTTCAGCGGTCATATACGGGTTCATGTCGATCAGGAGATTGCCGAGCCAGGTCGATGCATCAATCCAGCTCTTCCGGAAACTCGCAATGAACTTCGACCAGGCATTTGAAAGAAAACTGATCGTCTCCACCCATGCGGTCGAAAGCGCCGTGGACAGGCCGATCATGATGTCGACGGCCCCCTTCTTAAACTTGTACCAGTACGAGAGCAGGTACCCGGTTCCCGCCACCCAGGCGAGTTTGAGAGTCGACCACAGCACGTCGGCGGCCTTGCCCCAGTCGCCGGCAGTCAGAGCACTCTTGATCGCATCGAACGTCGCGACCGCGACCTGATAGAGGGGGCCGAACACGCTGCGGAGCCAGTCCATCGCCGCTCCACTGCGAATGGCCCAGGCCGCCAGAACCGACAGGCCGATCGCGGCGGCCGTCAGGAACAGGCCGAACGGACTCCCCACCAGCGCCATGATCACACCGGAGACAATCCCCAAGGCAGCTCCGATCGCCTGCACGGCGGCCATCATCGCGCCAATGATCGAGCCGGCGACAGCGAACGCGACTCCCAGGGCGAACACGACGGCGGTGGCCGCAGCGACTCCGGCAATGACGCCGGCAATGATCTGGACCAGACCACGATTTTTGTCGACCCATTTGACCACGACCGCGATGCCTGAAGACACGACGGTGAACAGCTTCGTGAGCATGGGGGCCAGGGCTGCGGAGATCTTGGCTCCAACGGTCCCCATCGTCGACCACAGGCGGGTCCACGCGCTGAGCTGCTCGGCCGCTGCCGAGGCGTCCGCCTGGCTCATGACGAGGCCGAGCGTCTCGGCCTCCTTCTGCATCTCCCGGATCCCCTTGGCGCCATTGGCGATCATGGGGAGCAATGCCTCTCCGGAGCTGCCGAAGATCCTGTTGGCGGCCGCTGCGCGAAGTGTGCCGGCCCGCACGCTCGAGAGGGCCTGCGCGGCGTAGAGGAACTGCTGTTCGGGGTTCATGCGCGCGAGGGCTCCGATCGAGATTCCGAGCTGCGCAAACGAGATCCGGGCCTCATCGTTCCCCTGCATCGCGGAGAAGAGCTGATCCTGCAGGTTTCCGGTGGCGCTGGTGACGTCGGTCATGCTCGCCCCGGCCTGCGTCGCGGCATACCCCAGGGAGGTCAGCTGCTCGGCGGTCATGCCCGTCCGCTTCGACGTCTTGTCGATCTGGTCCCCGAACTGCTGAAAGTTGCGGGCCGCCGCTCCCAGACCGGCGAGGATCCCCGCCGGAGCCAGGGCTGCAAACATCCCGGAGACTTCGCCGGCGATCCCGAAACTCATTTTCTGCGTGAACACCCGGAACGCGCCGAACTGCTGCCGGACGATCGCCAGGCCGCGCTTCAGCTGCGTGCTGTCGGCAAAGAGCTCGACGAACGCGCGACCGGCCCGGATCGCTCCTCCGCTCGCCATGTGTGCCTCCTGCTGATTTCTTGAGTGTTCAGTCCGTCAGTCCGAACAGGTCCGCCAGAGAGACCGGCGGGGGCTCGTACATCGGGTTGAGTTCGTGTGGCTTGACCGGCTTGGTTCGTCCCATCTGGCTGTTGCAGATGGCCGCGAGTACATGACTGGTGAGCATCCAGTCATGCTTCAGGCGGCCCCGGTAACGATGGTTCAACTGTCGGAGTGTGTAATGTCCGGGGTCGGGGATCCCGAGGACACCACACCACTCGTCAACGAGCTCCCAAAGATCTCCGCCAGGTGAGTGTCGAACTCCTGATCCATCTTCCGGAGGGCCGCCTGCTCGATCTGCGGATACCTCTCCTCCGCCCGATCGGACATATGTCGCAGGGTCGTCTGGGTCAAAGTCTGGGTCTTCGTCCAGAGCGTCTTCAGAGCCCGAGCTTTCTCGGGCGGGGAAAAAGCCTGAATGGCCTCCATCAGCGCTGCCACGGCATCCAGCACCGGCTGACAACAACCGTCCTTGACCAGACCGTCCGCGAACGTCTCGGCCGTCAGTCCGGCCGTCTTAATGTCCTCCGTCAGGAGGATCGAAATCACGTCGACCAGAAAGAACGGATCCTGCTCGAGCTGCTCGAGAACTTCAGGCGTCTTGTGGAGATTGAGCAGATCCACACCCTTCTCGGTCTTCAGCAGCTGCAGGCGTGCGAAGTTGAGAGCGAGGTTCCAGCTCCGGTTGGCATAATCAACGAACGTCGTTTTCGACATGGTCCCTCCTTGGAATGATGGATTGGTAGGTCGCCCACCAGAGATCCCAGAATGGGCGCTGCCATTCAAACTCTGGCGGATGCAGCCAGGGCTTCGCTGCGTGCGCGAAGTGCAACAAACGGACCGGATTCGTCCGGAACAGCTCCGGCTGCCGGACGGCGGCCCAGGTGCTCATATTGAACCCCAGACCTGCGTACTTCACCCGCTCCGGTTCGTGACGGTTGAAGTAATCATTGAGAATGACCTGATCACCGTACCGGACCGGAGAGCTGTACGAGCGAGCCTGAGTCATCAGGTTCTCGAGGGTCCGATCACAAGGGCGAAAGCAGAACACGCCGGCGTTCCACACGGGGCGACCGCTCGGGAGGTAGTCGGGGTCTGAGTCGACAGGCCGACCCAGCGAGCTCTGCTTCTGCACAACGGTCAGATCATCCCATTCGAGCAGCTCCGTGAGGGGCAGCAGACACAGGATGTCGGTGTCGAGATAGAGCAGCGGCTCGCGGTAGGGGAGGCGCCAGATCAGGGGCTTCTGAAAGTTCCAGCGCATCCGCGCTGTGCGAGTGGCGGGCTCGGGGAACCGGCCGAGGGACTCGACCGGGATCCACTCCAGCGGGATGCCGAGCGAGTCCGCAAACTCCCTGTCGGCCGGCGGGATCCGATCGTAAGTGACAACTGTCATCTCGATCGGAATGCCGGCGTTTGCGCGGAGGGAGGCCAGCAGAGCGTGGAGCGCTGGTGCATAGTCCGCAGTCAGGGTCGTCACGAATCGCATCGGGCCGGCTTACTCCTCAATTCCCGACTTTGATTTTTTGACCATCGTCGCGCGGACGTTGATCTTCTTTTCCACGCCGGACTTCAGCCGGACCGTGTGCTGCAGGATCGTGCCCTGTTTGGGAGCGACGGTTTCCGCAGGCCGCTGGACCGGAACGAACTCGGCCGGAACGCCGGCGGGATTCGCGGGAACGATCGGAGTGTTTTCCGGAACATTGTCGACCGGAACGGAGTCGGTCGGCTTGGTGGTTTTCGCCATGATGACACCTCGTTTGAGGGAAAAGGGACTCTGGGAACTGACCTCTGACGGCTGACCTCTGACGGCTGACCTCTCTCTCGATCAGCTGCCTCCTTCTTCGATCACGACCGCCATCGGAGCTGTCGTGTAGTTGGCGCTCGGCCGCAGGGTCACAGACAAGGACGTCGAGTCATGTGCCTGGTCGTCATCCAGCTGGGTCACGACAAACTCTGCCATGTAGCCGTCGACTCCTGCAGTCGTGATCGGACCGTTCATCAGGGCGAGGACCACGATTTCATCGCCAGACCCGTCTTCAGCCTCGGCCGCGGCGAGAATCAGATCGTAGAACGTATCTCCGGGACGACGGGTCAAGGTCATCGACACCTCGCGCGTCATGTGACCGCGAAGGACCGTGGTCTCGTTGAGATCCCGCTCCTTGACTTCCGCGACGTCACGGCCCTGCGTTTTACTCAGGCCCTGAATCTTCCCTCCGTGAACCCAGGTGGGAGCTGCCAGAGGGGCGAGCGAGTAATACGCTCGGCAGTTTTTCCCGAGCTGCGGTGCGCCTGCTCCTAATGCGAGACTCATGATCGATGCCTTTCGTGGTTGGGGTCAGAGACCTCGAATAAAGATCCCTGCCTGATAAAGTTTCGCCGCCTGCCTCTGCAGCTGCCGATCAAACGCCGGCTGCATGTACGGCCTCGGCATGATCCGCACGCCGCGGCCTCCGTTGGGATGGACGATCCCCCCCTCTTCGAGGATCTGCGGGACCGGCTTACCGGTCTTGCTCGCTCCATTGAGTTTCACGGGACCGATGATCACGCTCCGGCGCATGCGGTCGAAGTAGAAGAAGATCATCCGGAGATTGAAGCCGGCCCCGGCATCGGCTCCGTGAGAGGTCCAGATCGAGGGACCCTGCCCTGGCTTGCTGGCGGACTTGCGTTTGCGCAGCCGTTGCCGCGCATCGCGCATCGTGAAATATCCGAAGCGGCTGAGGGCGGAGACCGTCTTTTTGTCCATCATCGTCAGGATGGCATCGCGGTCGAAAAAGTCCTTCCCCAGCGACTTCCGGATTGATCCGGGTCGACTGACTCCCCCTCGTGGGATCGTGCGATCAAAGCCGATGGCAGGCATCAACGCAGCTCCCGAAACTGGACCCGGAACGCGGAGATGAACACGCCTGAATACTTGATGCCGGTCTTGCCTCGAACCCGACTGAGCTGCGACGGATCGAAGCGGGCCAGGTACTGGAACTTCATTGACGCGAAAATGCTGCTCCCCACCTGAAACCGCTGCGGGCAGAGAAACCGCCGAAACGCTTCGACGAGGTCCGCCAGTGCATCGAACTGTTCAAGTGACTGGTCCGTGAGGCGTTGACAGACCGTCAGATCGATCGGCCAGACGCTCCACATTCCGGACTGTTCATCCTCCGACTCGTCGTCATCGCTCGGAGCGTCACCCCGCTCGGTGAACTCACCTGAGGGTTCGACCCACGGGTTGACGCTGACCTGCAGCGTGTCGAGCTCGCCTCCTTTGAGAGTCCATTCCGGCAGCCAGGTCCGTTCCGCCACGAACGGCAACGCCCACTGACGAGTGTTCAGCTCGTGAACAATGTCATTGCAGAGCAGGATGTCGGATGAAGCGGGCATGGGAGCAGGGGTGAGAGGTCAGGGGTCAGGGGTTTCGAGTTCGATTTCAGTTCCGCAGCGGGGACAAAAGTCAGCCGCTCCTCCGCCGGCGTCGTAGCTGTAGATCACGACATATCGCAGCCCGCACTCTTCGCAGATCAGGTCCGGGACTTCGCCATCGGGATCGCATGCCATCAGCGAGCCTTTCCGATTTGGCGTGTGTGGATCCGGTAGTGGGTTTCGCCGCGATCGGACCACTCCCAGCAGTCGACGGCATCGCCGAGCTGCACCACCTCGTACCGCTGTCCCTGATCGATGATGAGATCGCCACAGGTCGGCAGTCGACACTCATCGCCGGGAAACCGATACAGATCGGCGGCGATGATGTAATCGCGCTCCCGCACCAGAATCCGGGCCGACTCCGAGATCGCCGTCAGTGCCCGCGTGGCCGCCGGCACCGCCGTGATTTCCTGCGTGATCGCATCCCGCTGAATGCGGACTGTGCGTCCACATTCAGCGGTGATGTCGGTCATGGCTTCGGAGATCTCATCATCAAAGGACATGGCGGGCCGACGTCAGAATGGACAAAGAGGTCAGGGAACGGATCGCCCCTGACCTCTGAAAGCACGGGCGATTACTGGAGCATCGTGCGGACGCGCGGTCCGTCGACGTGGAACTCTCCAGGGCTGTCATTGGAGGTCTTCTCGGAATGCGCGAGCAGGTAGAGCAGCGTGGCTGCATCCACCCGGAACGTGCTCTCCTCGAGGACCCGCACGCCGTCGATGTAGACCGCGACGTCAGCGGGGTTCCGGCAATCCAGCCAGACCTCGAATCGCGTGGCGAGGACGGCATCAACCGTGGTGTCGGTCGAGGCGACCGTGGTCGTGCCGTCCTTGCTCTGCACATTCAGGTTCAGGCTGGCGCCGTCCATATGCAGGAACAGATACTTGGCGATGGAGTCCGCGTCGGTCGAATGCGTTCCACTCGCCAGTCCGACATTGAAGTCCGTCGCGGCATCGTCGCCATTGGTAACGACCTCGACACCAAACTCGACAATCGGATTCGAGGAGATGTCGATCCCCGCTTTGCTGAGGAGGTCGACCTTCTGGGCTTCGGCAGCCGTCGTGAACTTCAGAGCGTGACAGCCCCCCAGGCGGACTAGTGATCCGTTGGCCACATTGGTGTTGTAGAACGGATCGCGCAGCACGTCGATCGTGTAAACTGGCTGCACGTTGATGTTCACCAGCATCGTAGTGTCGTCTTCAGCGGCATCGCCGACAGCGGTTCCGAGGAAGAAATCGCGATCGTTGGCGGTCTTGAAATGAGCCTTGGACGCGGAGTTGTCCCAGCAGACCTTGCCGCCGTCGAGGATCGCAATTCCGGTTGTCTTCGCGACACGGAAGACACCTGTGGTCACGAACGCCGCGGGCACACCGGCCGCAAGCGCTGCGGCATTGAGGCCCTGGATTACCCCGGCCCGGCCGTCCGGCATCTGCGCCACCTGGCCGGCGTGGCCAGCGACTTCGAGCGTAAGAACCCGCTCATGGCGGACATCTTTGAAATAGGTTGTCATGACTGGTTACCTCGTGAGTTCGGAAACAAAGGAAGCCTTCCCGGGCCGTCCTGTTGATCCGGAGGTTGCGGGCTTACGTCCCGTCTGCCTCGCTTGTGGGAGCTTTGTTCGACGTCCCAGAAGACTCAGAGGCGTCGAGAAAATCGTTGAACGCTGTTTCGATCTCTTTCGCGGCGGCGTCGCCGATTCCCTTGATCTTCACCAGATCGGGAACAGGGATCTTTTCGAGATCCTCGAGCGTCCGGATGCTGGCATCGAGCAAGGCCTTGGTGACCTGCTTTCGCAGCCCCAGGACCTCGATGGACGGTGTCTGATCACCAGACGGGCCGACCTGCGGTGGTGCGGATCCAGACGGCGCCGTCGGCTCCATGGAGCCTGCGACGGCCTGACCGAGGCGGAGCATGGAGGAGAGTTGACCGGGACGGATTGACTCATCCAGCAGATCGCCGGCCTGAAAGAGCCGATTGCCGACCTTGATGCGGCGGGTTGCAAAGTAGGGCATGGTCATGTCTCTGAGAGGAGTGAAGAAAAAAGTCCTGGGCGTCTCAAAATTCGTCAGCGCATCCGCGAGCGAGGATCATCCCTCGTTGCGCTGAATCGACTGGGTCCGGATCGCTTTGGCTCCGACGTCCAGTTTGATGTCCCAGCCCATGCCGTACGCACCCTGCTCGAGCTGGAAGCTGCGGACCGTTGGCAGGCCGCCGGTCCCGCGCAGGTAGCCGACCTCGATCGGCGGATACATCGAGTCGACGAGGAACCAGTCATCGGCGGAGCCGGCGATCAGCTCGCCGCTGTCCGGATCGAGCACGCCGTTGTCCAGACGTGCGTCGGAAATGCGAGCCCGGATCTTCCCGCGCAGGGTGTTGATGGTCGGACCACCGGTCGCGGCCGGATACATCGTTTCCGCGCTGGTGAGCAGGCCATCGGCGGTGAACTCAAGGGCAGCGGGACAAATCAGATGGGTCGGAGTGAGGTTGATGGTCACGCCGTTTTCGGTGATCGTCCTGAAATCGGTGATCGACGTCTTGAGGTTGGGTTCACTCAAGCCGCGGCCAGTGTTCCGGTTTTTGCGATCGGTGTGAAACAGGGCCTTTCCGTCACCCATCAGCGGATTGCTGAGCAGGATTGCGTACACAAGGGACGGTGTCAGTTCAGCGGCGGCATTCGCCAGCTGAACTGGACGATCCTTCAGCAGGTCGAACCGGTCGTCGATTATATCCTGTTCGTCGATCGTGATCTTTTTGGCGTACCGGAAGATCTTGTACTGCTCCCCTTTGTCCGACATCGTGCCGTGCTTGGCCGTTTTGCCGCGCGGGAGCTTCTCCATTCCGCCGTCGATCTCCATGCCGATCAGTTCCTGGGGCATGAAGTTCGGCACATCGGTATTACGCCGGGTCCAGGCGGCCGTGGTATCGTCGATCTGCTTGAACGTTTCCAGGACGACGGCACTGATGTTCGTTGTGAAGATCTTGTTCAGCGTTCCGCCCGACATCGCGGCCTGAATCACTTCGGACCGCCCGTATCCGGTATACCGGCCTTCGATCCGATTGACCTCGCGGCAGAGGTCGATCATCCCCATGTCGCGGAACTGATGAGCCGCTTCCATGGTCCGCTGCCGCGCGTCGGTGTTGAGTCCGGCCCGCAACCAGCTGGGGAGGTTCATCACGAGGCCTGCAGGACCTGCGAACGCCTTATTGTCGAGAGAGACTCCGGCCTTGAGGAGCAACGCGCCGGAGAGAGATTCGAGAGTGCAGCTCCCTTCGTGAGAGTGTGCGTGCCCCGAGGGAGCGGACGGGCGCGCCTCCCGACGGGCTTCCAGCTCTGTCCGCTGCAGGTCCCAGCCTTCACTGATCGCGTGCGCCCGCAGATCGACGTCCTGGCCGTTGACCTTGAATTTCGGATTCTGGAACTGCGCGCAGATGCGAGTGACTCCATCGATGCGGACCTGTTCGGCGCGGATCGCTTCCACTGCACTGCTGCGCACCTGCCCCTGCATCGCCTGCAGGTCCAACGTTCCCTGAGCAGAGGCCGCTGCGGAGCGACGTCCGCGTGGGGTTCCGTTGCTGGCTGTGGCGTTCAGGGCGGCGGCGCCGGAGCGTGCGTTGGCCGCGCGGGCGTCCACGTTTTCATCGTCTTCGTCATCGGTTCCATCGGCGGCTTCAACGCTGCCGACTTCTGTATCGTAGGCAGTCCGCAGAACAGCGAGCTGCTCTGGGCTGAGGTCGGCCATGGTGAAACCGTTTTTCGCGAGCCATGCTTCGAAATCCATTGAATCGACTCCATTCGGGTTGAGTTGGCCAGACACGCTGGCACTGGTGTTGGGATCGCCGCCAAAGACGACGAAACTGATTTCGCGGATCACCGACTGATGAGCCACGTAACAGGGGCCAGGAAACGTCTGACCGTTGACTTCAACTTGCACGCCGGCGGCGATGAACTCCAGTTGCTGGGGAGGGATGAGCCATCCGCAGCTCGCCTGCCAGGGGAACTGATTGAGGCCTGTGCCGACGACCTCTTGTGCGGCATCACTCACGCCGGAAATGGTCCCGGCTGCCAGCACCTGAATCCCCTGAATCTGGACACTTTCGGAGTGACCGACGATCAGCTTGTGATCGTGATCCCGCAAAATGGGATTGACCTGTTTGGGGATCGACATGCCCTGAATGTCTGCCACCACGGGATAGTCGTATCCCAGAGGCATCATCAGTCCGCCGGTATAGGCGACCATACTGAAGCGCGGAAGTTTGGTTCCGGTCTCATCTCCGGCGGCCGCTTCAATTTTGGCGACCTGTCCGCTGGCGCACTGAAACCGCATCGGAGGACCGGCCGGTCGAACCGGTTGACGACGTGCCTGCAGCTGCTGGCGTTGACGTTTGGCGCGACGGGAGGCCGCTTTCGATCTAGACACCGATCAGGTCCTCCTCTTCATCACGTTCCAGAGTTTGTTCCTCGTCCTGCTCCTGCTTCTCCTCCTGCTGATCGGCGGGCGGAGATCCGGAACTGAACGTCGCCTTGAACAGCGACTGACGGTACTCCTCGACGCTGACACCGAAGCTGCGGGCGGCCCGTTCATCCTCCGTGTCGACGTCGTATCCTTCCGCCGCATATTCGAGTGCGCGGTGACTGACACCGGTTTTGATGCGGATCTGGACGCCGGCCGCTTCTTTCTGGGGATCAACGTGACCGCGAGAATCCCAGAACCAGCAATGAGGGATGATCTCCACGGGTCCCAGCGGGGGCAGGTAGCCAGGAATCAACAGAGCCTCATCCAGCCACTCGAAAAAGATTTTGTCGAGGCAGTCGAGCTCCCAGTCTCCGCGCTCGACATCGATCGAATGAAAGTAGGCCTGATGATCGAGCCGACCGCTCGAATAGTTGTAGCGCGAGCTGTCGGCGGCGGTGATTCCGTACGGCATCAGGATGCAGCGGCCGATCTCGATCGTCAGCACGCGCATGAACATTTCGAAGGTCGCCATCGGATGCGCGGCGACAAACTGCTTGAGCTGCCATCCTGCCGGCAGACTGGTGAGCATGTCATAGTCGATGTCGACCATGTCGAACGGCTCGACCGAGCTGTCGTACTCCTCATCCCCACTGACTGGCGCCTTGGTTTCGAGGACCCCGGTGAACTTGGCGGCGCTGCGTGCGTTGTGCAGGACTGCCAGCACATAATCCCGACGCAGGGCGCACAGGGGCAATGCCGGAGTGATCTCCGGAATGCCACGATGCTGCTCCGGACGGTCCTGCCGGAACAGATGGATGACGTGCTCGGCAGGCAGCTGTTCGACTTCAAACGCACCCGGGAAGAGTCCACCCGGGTGATACTTCAGGCGCTCGAAAATCTCCGGATTGCCGAAGTCGTCGAACTGGATCCCGTCGACGGCGCGGGGATTGGAGAGATAGCGTCCATGCGGAGACGCACACCGATCGGCCTCCCAGAGGATGAGATCCAGCTTCACGGCACAACGCAGTCGCGGATTCGTCGCCATCTGCGCGAAGGCCTCGCCATCCACCAGCTTGGCGATCCGCATCGTTCGGAGCTTGCGGGCCAGCTTCGTCTGGCGGGCCCATTCGGCGAACTTCGTTTCCACCGCGCGGTTGAACATCGCGTTGTGGGTCTGCATCTGCAGACGCGGACCCGTTCCGATCACGTCGTTGGCCAGCGTGTGCACGACTCCCTTCAGAATGGAGTCCGATTCGTGACACTCGTACCGGGCCCGGCTGCGGAGCGTGGCCCGGACTTCCGGAGAGTTCGCGGCATCCGCGGACATGCGGTCGGCATTGCGCCAGTACTTTTTGTTCAGCTCATTCGTGATCGCCGCATCATACCGGGCCTCGAGGCGGTTCCGTCGCATCTGGCGCAGCGTGCCATTCGACCGCGTCATGGCGGCGAAGTAGTTCATGGCTGCGCGGTTGGCCGAAGCGCTCATCGATTAGGTGGTTCCCCGGTTGCGGAGCTGAGAGAACTTGATCCCGGGGCCTTTCTTTTTGGCCGCTGCCTTTTCGGCGAGGTGGAGGTCCGCCTGGATCAGTTCCGGAATCGACTGCCTCTGGACCGACTGTCCGTCGACCGTGACACTCTTGGCTTTGCTCGCGGCCGACTCGATCTGCTCATCCAGACTCATGGTGACTCCAATAAGTCAGAGACGCCGGTACCGAAGGGAATCAGAGACCGGCGTCTCTGACGACGCCCAGGAAGGAGCCGGCATTACGCGATGGCCCAGCGCGAAAAAGCAAGATGAACACGCAGGAAAACACCAACGGAATCTCAGGTGGGGGGCAGATCTGCCCCTGACGGGACCGGTGCCGATCCCGGAATGACCTCTTCCCGCGTGGAGAACCGTGAGCCGCAATGGTCGCACTCGTGACGACGGATCCGCCGTGTGACCGGTTTCCCCTGCCAGCTGAACGAGACTTTTCGTGTCTTCAGGACATGTGAATCAGGACATCCGCACTGCGGGCACCAGGCATGTTCAGTCGCTTTCATTCTGCACCTTCCTGTTCTGTCGACGTTTCTCGGCACGACGCTCCGCCAGACTCCTGGCTTTGGCCGTCGCTGTCTTGGGGACCTGATGCGAGGCCGCCACGCGGGCACCGCACATCGACCCCAGCACGCAGTTGCCGGTGTACGCGTCGAGCTGATGCACTTCCGTTCCGGGACGGTCGTTCCAGACCTGCACCGCCCGGATTCCATCCATGACGACGGTCCTCACCGCTCCGTCGAGCTGCTCTGCCAGAAAATCATGGTTGGCCCGTCGTCGGGGCATTTTTCCGGACTTCGGCTCATATCCAAAGATCGTCACGCAGCCGGCGTTGCCGACCTCCGTGGACAGTCGCCGATGACCGAACGTCTTCCACTCCCCGACGTCGAACATGACATTCCGCATGCGGCCCCCTTTGGTCCGTCGCAAAATCCAGTTGTCTCCCAGCAGCTCACCGGGGCGCTGTCTGTACTCCGCGATCGTGATCGATCCGGGAGCAAACGATTTTCCGAAGGACGGGTACATGGTGTTCAGCCACTTCTGTTCGCGAATGACCCGCTGGACCACGCCCTTCTGATAACCCTGGTCGATCAGCCCTTTCGCGATCTGCATTTCCGCGCCATCCTCGCGCCGATACTTACGGGTCAGCAACTCCGTTCCCAGGACCTTCAGCCCCTGATACAGGGCCCCTTCATCCCCGGACTTCGGAAACTTCATGGCGAGTGTCGGCTTGAACGTCTGCATCCGCCAGCGGTCCCGAGGCGATTCCGGAAATGTTCCGTAGTCGATGATGTAGCCGGTGAAGTTCCATTCCCAGCCCATGACCATCCAGACCAGAGCCCGCTTGTGGCAGTCGATAAAGAGCGTCAGCCACTCCACTCCCAGCGGGACTTCGCCGCGCGCGTAGTTGTTCGTCTTGCGAGCGATCTCCGAGGCCTTCAGGAACTCCTCATCCGAGTTGGGATCTTTCGGATCATTCTGGTATTCGCTGAAGAAGGCTTCCGGATTCCGGAAGTACAGATGCATCGCCGACTGCAGCGCGGAGAGTTCATCGGGCCGCTTGCGGGCTTCCCAGGCGACCTTACCACCCTGGTCCATCTCCTTGCGGTGGCGCTTGTAAAAGCGGGTCGCCTCGATCGGAACAAACAGATCATCCTTTGACTTGAGGAGCTTCTCGAGGTCCGCTCCCGCCTCCTGCTGAGCCTTCAGCGCCCGGCGGAAGATGTCCCAGTACTCCTCCCAGATGTCCATGCGATCGGGGAACGAAATGAGCATCTTGGTCCGGAGCGGTCGAAACTCGGGATGCTTGTCGGGATCGAGAATCGTGTCCGCCATGTCACCTCGCGCGACGACCGTGAACGTTCCCAGCAGGGAGATCTTTTTTCCAGGACCCGCCAGCCCCAGAACGTCGGACGTCAGAATGCGGAGCCGCGTGGCGTTCTGCGGAGGCGACTCGGCACTCTCTCGCGTCTGCACGTCGTCGGGGCACACCAGATCCGGCCGCACCAGCTCGTTCCCGATGCGATGGACCGCACCGCGGATGGAGGAGAGAATTCCTCCCCCTTTGATGAGGGCGCCTGTGCCGGGCATGTCGGCGATCGTTGGCAGGCAGAGAATCTTTTTGCCGAACTTGATGCGGGTCCGCTGTCCGTTCTGCAGCTGACCTTTCGATCGATTGTGGATCCCCTCGAGCTTCCAGAGCGGATAGCAGATCTCCGGGAAGTCGGCCAGTAATCGGACGTTCGACTCGTAATCATACGTGATGATATCGAGCGACTCTTCCGCTTTCTCATCCGTCGCTCCGATCAGGTAGGCGAAGCGGGAATACCGGTTGTTGATCGCCCACTGGACGGCCGCCCGGATCGTCGTGGACTTTCCTTCACCGCGCGGCATCGCGACCGCGAACAGCGCACCCGCGAGGATCGCCAGCTGGGCCCGCGCGATCAGGATCAGATGGTTTTCGCTCCAGTCCAGCGGGAAGTCGTCCGGCCAATACGTCTTGAGCGAGAGTTTCAGATCCTTGCTGCACGCTTCCCTGCGTTCCGGATCCTCGATCGGGGGGAGCGGCCCGATATCCCGCCCCAGAGCGGAGTTCTTCGCCTGACGGAGACGCGTGCGTTCCTTGTGGCGTTCGTACGCCGAGAGTCCGCCGGGGCCGGCGTCAAGGTGATAGCCTTTGGCCCGGATCCTCTCGACCATCTTGCCGAGCGTTGTAATCTCATCGAGCGAGGTTACGAACGCCCCGAGCTGGTCGATCGACCGCAGTGGCCGGCCGGAGGCATCGGCCCGCTTCGAGAGCAGCTCGAGCAGATCCGTATCAGTTCGGTTGCTGCAGGCCCGCGCGAGCGCGGTCCAGCCAATCGGACAGCCCAGCAAGGGCGGTTTGATCATCTTCACTGAGGGGCTCATTCAGACCCAGCTCCTTGATCAACCGCTCTGCCAGTTTGATGCGATCGACCTGAATGCGGTTTGCCGGATGCGCCTTCAGCGCCTTGTATCCGCCGGTTTCCGTCGTGTGATCTTCCTCGACCGTCAGCCCTTCCTTGATGAGCTGCTCGGTCGCCAGGCGATACTCCGCGAGGCACTCGCAGAACATGATCACCTGACTCTCATGGATCAGGAGCATGCGGCCGCGCCGCTCCAGCTCCTCGATCACCGCCGGCCACAGCTCCTGAGCGTATTGGTGAATCCACTTCGGGCAGTTCACGAGGGGAAGACTCCGCGGAGGAAATAGCCGAGCAACGTGCCGGCGGCTCCGGCGATGGCGCCGTAGCTGTACCAGAGGATGAGGACCCGTGTGCGGATGCCGACGCGGTCCCGCGAGTCGTAATAATCCCCCTTGAGTGCTTTCACATCCTGCTCGACCTGACGGCAGGAGGTCTCCAGGCGGGTCAGTCGTTCCACCGCTTCCATGATTCAGCAGCCCTTTGATCAGAGAATGACGGTCACTTTTTCGGGATCGGACTTGATCGTGATCCCGTACTCTTCGAGCTGGCTCACCTCCAGCTGCTTGGCCTGCCAGGCCTCGAGGATCGACTGGCGATCGAGGGCAAAATTCAGCTTCAGGAACTGGAACAGGTCCGGAAACTCCTCCTTGAGCCTGTCGATCTCCGGCTGGAAGTCGAACTCCTTCAGCAGGCGTTCGACGAGGTCCTTGTCCTTGGTCCCTTCCGGCAGATGCACCTTCTCCGGCTGAGCGGTGCTGCGGATCGACCCCAGCGGGGTCTTGAAGGTCTTGCCCGCGGCGTACAGGCGATCGTATTCCGCCTGCGAATATTTGGTAATGGCCGACTCCAGCAACGTACGGTAGTCCGGAGCGGTCGTCCTCTCCCGGCCGATGCGGATGGCCAGGTCTTCCGATTTCTGCACAGCGGCGAGCTGTTCCGCCCGCTCGTAAGTCGCCTCCGCCTGTTTTTCAACGGCGGTGAGAAAGCGGTACCACTGCAGGGCGAGCTGCAGCTGTGCATCCGAGGTGATCGTCGGCTCGGCCCCGAGGTGTTTGGCCGGGCGGGTGATTTCTTGAGTGTTCATCTGCGGCATCCTTTCCGATGAAGGACTGCCGTTGCCGATTCTGTGCCGTTCAGCGGCCCAGCAGCTTCTCCAGCTCCGCTTTGGTCGGCTTCGCATGACCCTTTTTGACCATCCATTCGCTGAGCGTCTGTTTGTCTCCGGAAAGCTGCACATGTGCGAGCAGGCGACCGAACGTAAAGAGGTCATCGAGCCGGCCGGCGTCCCCGATCGGGATCATCAGCACGCCGCTCTGGCCGACCGCATGCGCCTTCAGGGTTTCGGCGGCGGCGAGGCCCGCCTGTTTTTCCCGCAAATCTTTCGTGTGCAGTTCGGCCGCCCAGCAGTCGAGCAGACGGATCCGCAGATCGAGCGTCACTCTCACCGTGAGGGTGTCGCCGTCGTAAACGTCGGTCACTTCACAGGGGAGCACCACCTGTGGCATCGGCGGATCGCCGGCCCGAGCATGATCAAAACACCAGAGTAAAAAGGCCGCAGCGGCAAAAATCACAATCAGGGAGAGAGCAGCAGTCATGCGGTCATACGATTTCATCACAGGCATCCTTTCGTGCAGGATTTGCAAGGGTGATTTGTAAAGTCGGGATCCCGATCAACAGCCGAGCTCCGCGCGATCGAATCCCGGATCCGGAGACTCAAGCAGCCAGGACAGAACACGATCACGATCCCTGGGAAAGCTGCCGTCGATCGATTCCCGCGCGTCGTAGCCGATGTCATTGCGGAGGTTGTAGTAGGTCTTGAGGCTCAGGCCGATCGCTGCGGCCGCTTCACGCTTGTGCGGGAAACGGGACGCCGCTTCCATGACCAGCATGCGCTTCACGACCTTGATGAGCGGTTCAGGCACAAATCAGACCTCAAAGCGACCGGCGGCATGCAGGCGGCCCGAGCGGTCGCCTGGACAGGAGAGATACTCGTTGCAGATCCGCCGTCGCTTTTGAGCGAGGATCACCAGTGGAGTCCGCATCGCCATGCGACGGCGCTTCGTCGATCGCGTGGCTCTCTGACTGGGAACCACACAGGCCGGCTTCGTGGGAGCTGCGGGAATCGCACCGGCGGGAACGATCGCCATCGCGGCAGCAGCGCCAAGGCCCAGAAACGAACGCAGGGAACGGAGCATCGACAGACCAGCTTTCTTGCCAGAGAAACCCCAGGCCGGAGGCCCGCGACCGGCCTGGGGAAGAACAGACGGACCCGCTCAATCAACCCGTTCAGATGCCGGGAGCAGGAATGAACGAGGTGTTGCTGGAGGCCGGGGTCGGCTGGCCTCCGGAGCTTGAGCTGCCGGCCGGAATCGATCCGGGGAACCGTCCCAGCGTCGGCAGATGCGACACGAGGATGCCGTTGGTGAGAGGCTGGAGATCATCTTCGGTCGGCCAGTTGTTGAGGTCCGGGACCGTGTCGATCATCTCCGTTGGCGTGAACCAGTCGGCCGGGTTGTAGGCCCCCAGCTGCGCCTCACTCAGGGTGAAATCGGCAGCGCTCGCTTCGGACAGGGGGACGTTGAACAGGTCCACCGCCATCGTGCGGTAGACCCGCTGGATGTACTGGCTGACCTGACCGGCGAATGCCTCGCTCACTTCCAGCACCTTGGCGTTCTCGCTGTGCTGCATCGCTTCCGTGAGCGAGAGCAACACGAGTCCGCAGTACTCCTTCATCCACTGGTTGCGGACGTTGAAGTACGGCACTGGATAAACCCGGAACTGCTCCGGAGCCGGGATCGCGTGCTGCGACTCCATGTTCGGAGTTCCGGAGGGGACAGCGCGTCCGGCGAAGAGCGTGCGAGCCCGAATGCAGAGCTTGTGGATCCGCCGAAGTGTGTTGATCGATGGGGGAGTCGCGAGCCGCGCATCCGTGTGGAACATGATGTTCTGCAGGTTGCGACCGATGGTGTCGGTAAACAGCCGGATCGTGCTGTTCTGGCTCTGGATGTCGTCCCCATAATTGGGGACCGCGAGACCATAATTGGCCCAGTCGCCGACGTTGTAGTGCAGAAACGCATCGTTCTTCATGACTTACCTTTGCCTTTGCTGGAGAGATACTGCGAGATGAACTCCTTGAGCGTCTCAAGAGTGTTCACCGCGCCGGGGAACCTTTCGACGAGCGCACGCGAGGCCCATTCATACGCCTCACGGAAAGAATCACATTCATAAGGCGCGAACACCGGGGATGCCGGCAGGGCCGCGTTCTTGGCAGCGAGCTGAGCAGTCAGCTGTTTGATTTCCTTGGTCAGTCGATCGACCTCATTGACGAGCTGGTACCGCTCCTTCTGCAGCTGAGCACAGCGGGGGCTGTCCTCGGCTCCTGTTGCTGCTGCGTCCCAGCTCTCGAGAAGCCCTTGGTATCGCTTCTCCCAGCTCTGGCTGATCCCTTCCCACATCTTGCAACGTGGGCAATCACCCTTTGCTAACTGAGTCGGCATTTCGTCAGTCCCTCCGAGCGGATCTTTCCACTGGCGACGACGTCCGACTTTGCGGAGCAGCCACACTGCAACGCCAGCGATCCCGAATGAACTACCGCCAACTCCCAGGAACGCGGCCAGTTCAGCAACGGTGAAGCTGGCGGAAAGAACCCGCACCGAACGGGACCAGATCGACGACGAAGGGGGGGAGCTGGCGTCGGATCGGTCCTGCACGTTCGGTGCGGTGATCGGAGTGACGGTGGGGGTAAGCGGTTCGACCTGCGGGACCGGCGCGGTGTCCCGCCGGCGAAGCTGTTGCACGATCTCGCCATAAAACGACTCGAGCCGCTCGAGCTGCTGGGGGAGCTGATCAACGTCCTTGAGCTTCGCGTTGACATCCTGCAGGCGTTCGATCATCTCCGCCTGGTCAGCAGCGCGGGCCGTGTCCCGCTCCTGCTGCAGCTGTTGCTTGAGCTGCTCCAGATCCTGCAGGAGCGCGGCCGCCAGATCGCTGCGGATCTGCTCGGGAGTGAGCTGCTGGGGAGCCGGCGGCGGTGCTTGAGGTCCGGCAGCCGGAGCCGGTGATCGTCGCCGCAGGCACAGCTCCGCAAGGAGCACATCGGCGCCGCGAAAGCCGCGAATGAGGGGGAGTCCCTGACGGGCAAAGCTGGGACCGCAGTTGATCCCTCGCGTGAACGCGAACACCGGTTGCTGTTCAATGAAAAACCAGCGGACCTGATACGAGGCCTCGATCGCGTCCCGCAGGCCGGCATCCTGCTGGTACGTGCGGACGAAAGCGAGCTGGTTCGGAAAACGATGATCTTCCGCGACCGAGCCGGCCAGCCAGATGTCGAGGATCGGCTTGTCTCCGGCGCTTGCCGAAGAGCAGAGCAGCAACAGCACCCACAGCAGCAGCACTCTCATGCAGCCTCCTCACGGATGATCCGCAGCGGCGCGATGTCGCGCATGTGGAGCCGGTATCGATCGAGCCTGACGATCTCCCTCAGCAGCCGGCCGGGGGAGTACAGCGCCGGATCATCCTGATTGAGGATCCCCAGTCGCATGAGGACGGCGGCGAGCAGCTCGGAGCAGAAGACTTGATCAAGGTTCGCCTGATAAAGACGCCGCATCACATGACGCAGACGCAGGCCCGAGCCGACTGCTCCGCGCATGTCGTACTGTGCGCCGTAGCGGAGAAAATGAGAGATCAGCCAATGCTGCAGGTCGAGCTGTTCGTGACCTTCGAGTTTGAAGATGCCCTGCAGTCGGTACAGATCGGTCCGCCCACCGCTGAGCATGTAATCGGAGACGCGATCCCAGGGCTCATGGATCTGCACGCCGGAGACACGTTCACCACGCACCAGACAATTGCGGGGACATTTGGTGGTCGACTCGACCAGGACGAGCCGGCCCTCGAATTCGCAGATCATCGCCACGTGTGAGGGTGGGGACCAGCAGCTCCACGGATCGACCGGCCAGGTCGTGCCCCAGCGGATCACGCGCGAAGTCAGATCGCTGCCGTAGCAGGCGAGGATATCTCCCGGCTCCCAGTCCATTGGGCTGTTTTCCCCCGCATCCGAGCGGTAGCATCTTGATGGATCTGCTCGCGGTGGCATCATGCACTGCCGCGAGCAAAGCTGGAAATCCCCGGACCGTCACATCCATGCGTGGTTGATCGGAGAGGCTCGCATTACGCGATGGCCCAGATCGAAAATGCAAGATCAAAACCGAAGGGATTTCGAAATGGTCGGCGACCAATGGATTAAGTACCGAACCAATCTGGCAGGCAAAGCGGCACTGCGGCGCTACTGCAACAGGACAGGCCTTTCGCAGCAGGAGGTGGCCAGGCGCCTCTGGGAGCCGCTTCTCCGATCGATCCAGCAGGGCTGCTTCCCTGAGTTGCCGACCGTGTCGGAGCAGGACGATCAGCAGCAGGCCGCGTGAGTCTGCGCCATATGGCAGGCTCCCACACAGGGCTCATATGGCGGGCTCCCACACAGGGCTCATATGGCGGGCTCCCATATGAGCGTCGCCCCGACCGGCCCCCCCGGTCTTGGGTCCTTCCGGATCGCCCCGGAAGCCGCCGACCCAGGCGGAAGCCGTCGAACGACCTCACACACTTTCTTTCGCGCGATTTTTTATTCGGAGGAGCAAAGATGATCGAGAAAACTCAGGTGACCTGCGTCTATTGCGGTCAACCAACGGATGAAAAAGTAGACACGGAAATTGGTGGACCGCAGTGATCACGGCACAACGTGGCGAAGAGCCAGAATGAGCAAATGAATTTTAAGAGAATTACGAGCGTGACAGGAAGTCGCTGTACGCTTCAGCGCAAGCCTCACACCCACATTCGCCGTGGCACGGATCCTCACATGTATCCTGGCAAGTGCACGGAAGGCCTGTGTAAGTGCCCGACGGTGGCCATCGCCTCATGCCCTCAGAGGAGGGCGTGGATTCCGATTCCTGCCGCATTTCAATTCTTTCGAATGAAGTCTGGAAACTGCTGGTTAACGCTCTACCAGAAGCGATGTTCCAGGCGATGCAAAATCGGCGTTTCACCGCGAGGCCCGATGACCAGAAACGTACCGTCAGGAAGTTTCTTTGCTGGTTGGCCCATTGCAGTCTGATACTTTACCTCAGTAACGACTGTTGTCGTTCGTCCTGCTACGTCGGTGTCATCTTTTGTTGTGGTGATTTCATGGATCTCCATCGCAAATCCGAGATCATGAATAACATCAATTTTGTCTGTAACAGACTGGCCCATTGTTTCATCTCCGTTCGAGGTTGGGGAAGGTGTTCGCCTTCAATGCTGATTGAAGGCGTTTGGATTTTCCAGTCCGGGAACTCGGATTTCTCGCCTCCTCGGCTCCTGATTTCTTGAGTGTTCATCGCGGCACGGAAGCTGCAAGCAGTGCAGACAGAAAGCGGGGCTCCCAGCTGCGGGAACAGACTGGAAGCCCCTGACACGGACGTCGGATCGAGCAAGCCGATCGCAACATCCGCATGTGCGGATAGAGGGCGGTTGAGAAGTGAAGTCAGCAAAACATGGAGTGAGTCGAGGAAGCGAGTCGGGAAAACCATCGGAGGTTTTCGAGCAAGGAGGTCTGCAGCTGCGGAGGGGAGATGTTCTTCAGCTTTTGCCGGGTCTGCAGGCTGAATCGGTTGATGCGGTCATCACCGATCCTCCCTACTGCAGCGGAGGCACGACCGCCACAGCCCGCAAAGGTGATCCCGCAGAGAAGTACTGCCACAGCGGCAACACGCTCGGCCGGCCCAGCTTTGTCGGCGACACCCGCGATCAGAGATCGTTCGCCTACTGGTGCACGACCTGGTTGACATTAGCCCGCCAGGTGAGCAAGCCGGAGGCTTACTGCCTGGTCTTTATTGACTGGCGCCAGTTGCCGGCGATGACCGACGCCCTGCAGGCCGCGGGGTGGACGTGGCGAGGGGTCGCAGCTTGGAACAAGGGTCGAGGAGCTCGGGCGCCTCACAAGGGTTACATGCGGCACCAGTGCGAGTACATCGTGTGGGGCACCAACGGAGCGATCCCGATCCTGCAGGACCGGGGCCCGTTCGATGGGTGCTTTGATGTGCCCGTGAAACAAAGCGACAAATTCCACATGACCGGCAAGCCGACGCAGCTGCTCCGCGAACTGGTGCAGGTGGCTCCGGTCGGCGGGACCGTACTCGATCCATTTTCAGGCAGCGCCACGACTGGTGTGGCGGCCGCTCTCGAGGGCCGCAAGTTCATCGGGTTCGAAGCCACGTCGGAGTACTTCGAGATCGGTCGCGAGAGACTGCAGGCCGCGAGCGAAGGAAACCAGCTGAGTCGTGCTCCTCGCTGCCGATAGAAAGGCTTGAAGACTTCGCCGGTTTGTGTGGTCGCGGCACTTGCTACCTATCGCAATGGCTGGGACAATTCTCAAGTCATTTACATCACGTTTGTGGCCTTGGTTTTTGTCCCAGTTTGTTGAGGTACCTGCCGGCGCGAGTCTCAGATTGTGGATCTGGGGGTCGCGGGTTCAAGTCCCGTTACTCACCCTTCACTGGTTTTGGAAGTGAGTCTTGCCGGTTCCCCTCCGGGTGCGGATGGTCGGAATGTCCGGTGCTGAAATCGCCGTGAACATGCGTTCCGGGCGGTCGAATCGGACCTGTTCGAGAATTTCTCGGACCTCTCTGGCTGGGCGGAGACCGAATGGGCCACGCAACCCTTCGTGTCGCCCGTATGAAATACAAACAGCTGATCGTCCTGATCCCCTCTCATGGACTGGAGGATCTGCCGACCGATCTGGCCGAAAAGCCAGCTGCCAGTCTGATCAACGGATTCGCCTGCCTGTGGCATCCCGCCCTCATCGCTTCCGGCGAAGTGATTCCTCAATGGCAGCGAGCCGACTCGCCCCAGGGAGACCTGGCCTCCCGGCTGACTCTCATCCCCATTCCCAGTCAGGACGTTCTTCCCGTGGGCTGGGTCGAACAGGCCCGCTCTGTCGGCGGAGTGGTCATTTCCGGGGAGCATGATCGGGAGAAGATTCTCACTCAGGCTCTCGCGCCGCTGGGACCCTTGCCGGAACTCGATCCGGAACTGGTTGCCGACTTCATCGCTTTCGGAACGACGTATCTGCTGCTGGAGCTGTTGACCCGGCGGATGCGAAACTTCAACCACATTGATGAAGGTTATCTGCACCGTGAAATGGTGGCGGCAGCGACCGCTGCGGTGAATGCGGATCCCGCTGCGGCTCGTAAGCATCTGACAACCTGTTATGAGATGCTGCTGGAGTCGCGTGAACGGTTTTATCCCGTCGAATGTTTTCTGCTCGACTTGTGCCTGATCACTCCCGAGACCGCCAACGAGTCGTTTGAACGCCTGTTGCAGTCCCCTGCCCCTTTTAACGTGCATGCTCCTGCACAGGTCTGGCAGACGATTGTGGAGAGCGATCCCCGCTGGTCCGACCGCGTTCAAGCCGCACTGGAACGCAAAACGCTGGAACTGGTCGGCGGAGATGATGAAGAGGTTGGCAGTGCTTTGATGTCGCTCGATTCGACGATCTGGCATCTGCAGACCGGACGAGCGATTTATCAGAAATTGTTCGGACGAATGCCAGTCACCTGGGGACGTAAGCGGTTTGGAATCGGGCCGCATCTGCCGCAGATTCTGGGGCGCTTCGGATATCAGGGGGCGATGCATCTGGTCCTCGATGACGGGATTTATCCGGATCAGGAACAGTCTCAGGTTCGTTGGGACGGAAACGACGGCGGCTTCATCAACGCCATCAGTCGAATTCCGCTCCCCGCCGACGGGGCCAGCGGAATCTTCCGGTTCGCCGAACGGATGTCCGAGTCGATGGACATGGACCATGTGGCAGCCGTCATGTTCGCCCGCTGGCCGGATATGCGAACTCCTTTTCTGGATGATCTCCGGCGAGCTCAGGCCTACGCCCCGGTTCTCGGAAAGTTTGTCTGCTTCGAAGAGTATTTTTCCCGGGCTAGCGGTCCAGCGCGTCGATTGAGTCACCAACCGGACGAATACCTGTCCCCTTCGCTCGTGCATGCTGTCGCAGCGCGCGAAGCTGATCCGGTCGGACGGCACATCCGCTACTGGGAGCGCCAACGCGCCTTCGATCAGGCGGACTGGACCCGGCAGGTGGCCCGGGTGCTGATGAGTGAATTCGGCCCGGATGAATCTGCTTCGCAGTTGCAGGCTGCGGTGGAAGCGGCCCACCCGGAAGCGCCTCAGGAAATTCAGGCAGCTGCGGATCAGGCGATCACAAAAGAGTTTTCCAGATCCGTGCCGCGACTGCAGTCGATTGTGACCGGAGGCGGCGAAGCGGGACCCGGTGTTCTGATCTTCAATCCTTTGTCGTTTCCACGCAAGACGCTCATTGAATGGCCATCCGGCAGCGTTCCCCCGCAGGACCGCAACGTGCTGGGGGTGCAGGTTGACAGTGATCGCACACTTGCTTTGGTGAATCTTCCCCCCTGTGGATTTCTCTGGCTGGCGGGAGGACCGGCGCGGGCGAATACTCCCCCCGGGAAGATTCCGCTGGCGGAGGAGCTTTTGCTCCGGAACGATCTGTTTGAAGTGCGTTTCAGCGAAGCGACTGGAGGGATCGCCGGCATCCAGACATACCGTCGCAGCCCCAATCGCCTGAGTCAGCAGGTTGCTCTGCGTTTCCCTCACGAAAAACTGGTCAGCGTGGGTGAAGGAGAAGAACGGGAATCGATCAAGACGTTTTACACCAGCATGCAGATGCGAGAATCCCGCATTCTGAGCGAAGGTCCGCTGGTGGGTGAGATTGAAACGCTCGGGGATCTGGTCGACGAAAACGCCGGGGAAGTTGTCGCCACCTATCGCCAGCGGTCACGCGTGGTGCGGGGACGGCCGGTGGTGGAAGTGGAGTTGGAGGTTTGCCCTGCCCGGATGCTCGAAGGGGATCCCTGGTCGAACTACATCGGCTGTCGTTTTGCCTGGCGGCATATCGATGTCGCACTCACAGCATCAATGCAGCAGGGAGCCCATGCCGCCCGGAAACAACGGATTGAAGCTCCGCACTTCCTCGAGATTGCTGACGACGATTTCCGCACGACGATTCTCACTCCAGGCCTGTCGTTCCATCGCAAGACCGGCGAACGGATGCTCGACACTCTCCTGATGACCGAGGGGGAGACGACCCGTCAGTACCGCTTTGCCATCGCGATTGATACGAAATATCCGATGCAAGAGTGTCTGGATGAATACTCGCCGCCGATCGTCGTTCCGACGCAGACCCGTCCGCCGGAAGGGAGTCGCGTTGGCTGGTTCTTCGGTCTGAGTGCTGCCAATGTTCAGCTGACCCGCATTCTCCCTTCCTCGACTCCCAACAGCGTGATCGTTCGTCTTCTTGAGACGGAAGGCCGCGGCCGCGTGCTGGGGCTGCAGTGTTTCCGGACTCCCACCTCGGCCCGTCAGGTCAACTTTCGAGGAGAGACCGTGATGACATTGCGAATCGACGATGCTGTCAATGTGGAGATTTCTCCGTACGAGATCTGCGATATCGAGCTCACGTTCTAAGTCATGATTGGACATCCTGTCGGACAGACTGCTTCGATCTTCCCGCTGATTGCCGGAATCCCCGCATCCAATTACAATTCGACGCCAAACTTGAAGTGACCCAGCGGCGGCAGATCGCTCGGACACGGTCGCTGTTCAACTTGTCTGAGATGTCGTGCTGAATCAGGAGAACGTGATTCGAACATGGATACTTCCTCGCTGGGAAAAGCGTTCCATGTTCTTGAGGTCCTGGCCGCTGCCGACGGCGCCCTGCCGCTGGCGACCATCGCTTCGGAATTAGGACTTCACAAGCCGACCGTGCATCGCCTGCTGCAGGAGCTGGGACAGCTCGGTTACGTCAGCCGCATCGACAAAGGGAAGTATCAGATCACCGCGAAGCTCCGGCGACTCTCGTCAGGGAAGCTGGATGATTCCCTCGTGGAGACCGCAGACCCGTTTCTCCGGTCGCTGCATGATCGGACGGGCGAGACGATCAATCTGGGAGTGCTGCGGGGAACACACGTCCGCTATCTGCGGATCCTGGAAAGTCGACATCCCTTTCGCCGGGTCGTCGAACAGAACAGCACCGATCCTTTCTACTCCACCGCGCTGGGACGTGCCGTGACCTCCGGTCTGAGCGAGGAAGACTGGAGTGACCTGCTCAGGCGGACCAAACTGATCGTGCGGACACCGCTCACGGTTGTTGACCCAGCGGAGCTGACGAAGATTCATCAGCGTGCACAAAAAGAGGGTTACGCGGTTGAGCAGGATCAGAATGACGTCGGCATCACCTGCATTGGTGCTCCCTTGCGGGCCGGTCAGGAAGTTGTGGCAGCGATCAGCCTGAGCATCCCCACAGCCCGTGTGACGCCGGACGCAATGCCTGAGCTGATTGATAGTGTCGTTCAATCGGCACGGCAGATTTCGGAACAGCTGTCTGTGTAATGCCGCTATGACCCGATCCGGTTCTGGGAGTATCTCGGAGAGAACTTCTCGGGTACACTGGTCGACGAGCTTCGTTGCTGCGGAATCACTCTGCTGAGAAGGGGCCAATGATGCGCATGCTCAAACGGTGGATGACCGGAGTTGCACTGCTTTGCGGATTCCATTTTTGTCAGCCGGTCGTCTCCGCAGCCGAAACGTTGATGGAGAAATGGACAGCCGGAGTCGAGGAATACAAGGAAACCCGCGAGAAACTGACGGCCGGGCTTGAGAAGCTGTTTGATGTCGCCGAGGCGAAGGCTAAGGGGTCCGCAAACACCCCTTTACAGAGTCAAGTACAGCGGGAGCGGACCGACTTCAGTACCCAGCGGATTCTTCCCCGGCACGTCAATTCGAGTGCGTATACGCGTGGCATGACTCAAGCCGCATTCAAGCTGCGCCAGCTGGCAACGAAAACGAAAGCAGCACTTCAGAAGGAAGGTCTCACTGCTGATGCTGCCAAGGTGGATCTCGAGCTGGAACAGGCGCTGGGGCCTCTTCCTCCCCGCACTCCCGCTGTCGTTTCGAATGATCCCCGCACATTCTGGGCTTCAGAAGGGGAACTGGCTCATTTCCGCCTGCTGACCGACGGGACCTGGCATGAGTGCGGTCCGGGGGGCGATGGTGGGCAGATCTGGGTGGAGATCGGCCGAAGCGCCACTGCGATCGATCTGATGGATGAAAATCGGCACTTTGCCATGCGGCTTCAGAAAGACAAGGCCTCGGTGGATTACGAGTACTCCGGAAAATCACAGCCACGGCTCGCGATCTGGAAGCGTGGCCGGTGGCTGTCCACCGCGGAGGCCAATGCCATTATCGATGAAGAGGCGGCCAGGCTCGGTGTCGGGACGCCGGTCGTGAAGTAGGATTCTTGACGTTTGCGTTGTTGAATTCCCCTTTGATGAGTGAGGTCTGTGTTGAACGACGAACAGCTCCAGAAGATGAAGTCCAGTCCCGGGTTTATCGCAGCCCTCGATCAAAGCGGCGGCAGCACCCCCAAGGCCCTTGAAGCGTATGGAATTCATTCCGATGCCTGGTCGTCGGATGAAGAAATGTTCTCCATCGTCCATCAGATGCGGTCCCGCATCATGACCAGCCCCAGCTTCACCGGCGAGCGGATCCTCGGGGCCATTCTGTTTGAAGACACGATGGACCGTCAGGTGGAAGGGCTGCCGACAGCGGACTATCTCTGGCAGGTCAAACGGGTCGTTCCGTTTTTGAAAGTCGACAAGGGACTGGCTACTGTGCAGGATGGCGTTCAACTGATGAAGCCGATTCCCGGACTGGACTCGCTGCTGAAGAAGGCGTGCCAGAAGAACATCTTTGGAACCAAGATGCGTTCGGTGATTCAGCAGGCGAATGCTGCTGGGATCAAGGCCATTGTCGATCAGCAATTCGACCTGGCCGCTCAGATCATCGCCGCAGGACTGATCCCGATTGTTGAACCGGAAGTGGATATTCACTGTCCGGAGAAAGCGAAGGCCGAAGAGCTCTTGAAGGCTGAAATCCTCAACAGACTCAAGACGCTCCCTGCCGGCCAGATGGTGATGCTCAAGCTGACGCTCCCCACGCAGGACAACTTCTACTCCGATTTGGTGAGCCATCCTCGCGTATTGAGAGTCGTGGCACTCTCTGGCGGGTATTCGCAGTCAGAAGCGAATGCCCTGCTCCGCCGGAATCACGGAGTGATTGCGAGCTTCTCGCGGGCTCTCGCTGAAAAACTGACCGCCCAGCAAAGCGATGCCGAGTTCAACGAAGTCCTCGATACTTCAATTCAGGCGATCTACGAAGCGTCGGTCACGTGAGATGGAGATACGGGAGCCCATTCAGTAGGGTCCGCTGTGCGGACCGTCCCGAGGTGATGTTGTTGCAATGGTCCGCACAGCGGACCCTACTGAGGATGATCAATTCCCGTAGAGCGTCGGTCGAGTGAAGGGGGAGATGATCGCTGGCAGGAACAGGCAGATCATGAGTACGCAGACCCGTAGGGTCCGCTATGCGGACCGTGTCCCGAGGTGATGTTGTTGCAATGGTCCGCACAGCGGACCCTACTGAGGGTGATCAATTCCCGTAGAGCATCGGTCGAGTGAAGGGGGAGATGATCGCTGGCAGGAACAGGCAGATCATGAGCATGCAGATCGCCACCCCGATGATGAGCCAGACGTCTTGCCCGAAATACATGAGACGCCGGTTTTCAACGACAGGTGAGATCAGCACCCAGCTGACAGGGAGGAGCAGCAGTGCCATCCCATACTGGCGCAGAAAGATTGCCAGCGGATTCCAGCGAGCGAAAGCAATCTCCTGGGGATAGCCAATGACCTTCATCACCGCTCCCAGACAGAAGTAGCCGAGAATCACCAGAGCTGACTGAACCAGCGCGAGGATCGCCACCCTTTTTGACATCTGCTTTCCCCTTCAGAATGCAGTCCTGCCTGAGGTGTCGAAGAGCTTTCTGGTTGAACTACGTTGTGACGCAAAAGAAAGCTGACCGCCGGAAATCGGTGGTCAGCTTTCGATCACAAGGTTGGGTAAAAATGGTCCGCGTAGCGGACCCTGCTGTTTTGGTCAGAGCTTCTACTGAGCTGGAGCGGTCGTGTTCTGAAGGGCGTAGACCGATCCGCGATAGGCGGAGAGCTTGGGCAGTTTCTTCTGCGTCGCCTGCTTGAAGTATGCCACTGCATCCCCGTCGCGTCCTCGACGCTGCAGTTCCATTCCGATGAAATAGTACGCTTCGCACAACTGCGACGCGCGGGCCGCTTCATCGTTGGCGCTTGTTGATTTCAGAAGATTGGCTGCGTCGGTCTGCCCCAGCTGGAACAGGACCACCTGGTCGAACCAGTCGCGTGTTTCAGCTGGCTTGCCGGTAATGTCCGCATAGGCAGATGCATCGACCTGGTTGAGTCGCATCTTGCAGGCGAGCTCCCAGGGGAGCAGAAACCGCAGCTTCGGATCGAGCTTAAGGGCAGTCCGGAAGGAAGTGAGTGCTCCCTGAAAATCCTTGGTGAAGAACTGCGCAAATCCCAGGTCGGCATGTGCCATCGGATTCTGGGCGGCCACTTGGGCAACCTTCCTGTAGTCTTCCAGTGCAGGCGCGGCTTTATTCTGGTCCAGGCGTGCGGTGGCTCTGAGGCTGATCGCACCCAGCTGCGAAGGATCGACGGTCAGGGCCTGGGTGAGGGCTGCTTCAGCCCCGGCGGGGTCACCTGCTTCCAGCAGTGTAAATCCCCGATTGATGTACGAAGGGATCAGCTTCGGGTCCAGCTGAATCGCCTTATCGAAATCGGCGAGTGCTTCCTTTGTTCGACCCTGAGACTGCAGATACATGCCGCGGTTATTGTAGACCAGCGGATTGGTCGGGAACGCGTTCACCACATTGGTGTAAGCGTTGACGGCATCTGCGGGCGTTTTTGACTTCGCAGCGACTTCGGCTGTGAGCATGTAAGCAGCCAGATGCTGGGGGGCGAGCTTGATGGCTTCCTGCAGATCGGTCTCGGCAGAAGGAAAATCTTTCAGCTGCAGGTCCGCCTGGGCTCTCTGGTAGTACAGGTTCGCACGCTGCTCGGGAGTGATGTCGTCGCGATCGAGGACGGAGTCGGCAACAGTGCGGGCGGTCGTGGCGTGGACCGGCTTGCCTTCAAAGGCGGAAAGATGGCTCATCCCGTAGATATACGGAAGGTAGTAATCCGCTTTGCCTTTCCCTTCATGTCGAATGGCTTCACGGGCGTCCGCGATGCCGGTGCGGATCAATTCCACGTTGCCGGAGAAGATTCCCATTTCGATCCGGCTGCTGCCGCGAAGGTACAAAGCCACATGGTCTTCCGGTGCGATCGCCAGGGCCTGATCGCACAGCTGCATGGCTTTGGGGAAATCCCGCTCCCGGTAGGCGGTATCCGCCTGGTCCTTGATCTTGTCGAGTTCCGAGGGAGCCTGCGCCAAGACCGGCATTGCCAAGAAAACCAGACACAGGCCAAGCAGCATCCCGCTACGCTCGCGATACATTCCCAACTCCTTCGGGGGTCAAAGCATTCCAATTGTGAACGCGTGGTATCTGAAACCGCATTCTACATCAAGATCGGTTCGGGTGGCGACGTGATTACCGGGAACTGGGGGTTTTGGCGAGTTTGCAATACTTCGCCTGTTTCACCCCTCAAATCACTCTTGCGGTGCTTCTGCCTGCGATTCCGCAGGGGGGGCTGCTGCCTCCCCTTCTGGTGGAGTCTCAATTTCCACAGGTGGCAACAGCATGATTTCTGCGAAGTCTGCTTCCTGCTCGCATCGGAAGTTGTGATGTCGAATCAACTCCAGGACCGCCAGAAACATACCGATGATCTTGCTGCGGATCGTCTGCTGGTCGAACAGCGACGTGAACGGAACCCCGCCGGTCGCCCGGACATGGGCGCCGATCTGTTCCACGTATGTCTGCAGCGGGGTTTCGTCGTAGCGGACCGTCGATTGCGCATCGACGTCATTCCGCTTGAGGACTCGCCCCAGGGCACTGACGAGGTCCCAGAGCTCCACTTCCTTGATGCGGTCGGCCGCCGGATTCTTGCCGGCTGCAGGGCGTTCATCCGCGAGTCTGGGATATCGCTCCTGCCATTGCAGGGCCTGTTCTTCCAGAGCGGTGGCAGCTTCCTTGAACTGTTTGTATTCGAGCAGCTGGCGGATGAGGTCTGACCGGGGGTCGCCGTTGGCTCCGGTGATCAGCTGTTCTTCCGGTTCTTCATTCTGGTTGGGAAGCACGCTGCGACTTTTGATTTCAACCAGCGTACTGGCCATGACCACAAAATCGCCGACGAGATCCAGGTCCAGTTGCTGCAGCACGTCCAGAAACTCGTGAAACTGCTGTGTGATGCGAGCGATCGGCAGGTCGACGATATCCACTTCATCCCGTCGGACGAGGTAGAGCAGCAGGTCCAGCGGGCCTGTAAAGAGATCGAGTTCGACGCGATACACAGGTGAATTCATAACTCTCGCGTCATCCATTCCCGGCGAGGGGGCATGAAGTTGATGGCTTCAGCAGCAAAATTGATACGTATTTGGTTCAAGGGGCGTCTGGACAGGATTCACCACCATACGTCAGTTCGCACAGCGGGTCCATCGCGGATTTGGGTCGCTGCCCGGGACCATGGTTTTCGTGGCCCGTCGTTTCCGAAAATTTTTCCTTGCTGGACTGCGAATTGCTAGGTGAAGATAGCTGTCGTGTCTGAGATTCCATTCTGTGCTCGTGCGGGAGATTTTGTGATGTCTGTGGTCCACTCCAGAGCGGTCCTAGGTGTTTGTTTGTCCATTGCGGTCGCTTATGGCGCACTGCGGGCGGCAGATCCTCTGCCAGATTCCCAGAAGAGGCCGAAGCCGGAAACGTACATGCCAGTCGTGCCCGCGAAGCCATTTGTGGAAGTCATGGAGCAAGATATCCGTGATAAACCGGCGGCTCAGAAGGCATTTGAAGATCTCTTTAAGCAGCGGTACGACCTGCGTGACCAGGCGAGTGAGACCATGATGTCGGGCGGCCGGAAAGCGGTGCAGCGTGGTGTCCGCGTCAGGCCCTATCAGAACGCGAACTGGGACCAGCTGGCTGAGATGACGCCGGAAGAGATCAAAGAGAAAAACGTTTTCCCCGCAGGATTTCGCCCCCTTCCTCACATCAAGCACCTGGTTGGCGGGATGGTGTTCGCCCCCGAGCAAATTCAGGCCATCAAAGAACTTGAAGCCCGTGATCTGCAGCGGTTTGACGTCGATTTCAATATTCCGGCTCATCTGACACCCGAATTTCCCCCTCCGATCTTTCTGACCACTCATCCCGAGCTGGGAGACGTTTCTCAGGGGAAAGTTCTCTCGATCAAAAACTACTTTGAAATCTTTGAAGGGAAACTGACGCCCGTGCAGATGGAAGGACTGCGACTTCTGCTGACCCCCTTCCCTCAACAGCAGTTCAATCAGACGGGGGACCGCAAATCCAAAGGAGCAGAACTGGGGGTCGCCTGTTTTGACTGTCATACGAATGGGCATACGAACGCCACGTTCCATCTGAATCCGGATACGCGGCCGCAGGATGATCGGATGCGTCTGGACACGGTCAGTCTGCGTGGAATGTTCAACCAGCAGATTCACGGTTCGAAGCGTTCACTGCGATCCATCGAGGATTTCACCGAGTTCGAACAGAGGACCGCCTACTTCGACGGCGATCATGTGATCGCTGCCAAGAAAGGGGTGAACCTTCCGGATCGGGCCTCTCAGGTGGCGATGATGGCCCAGCTCCAGAACATGCTCGACTTCCCCCCTGCCCCGAAACTGGACGTTCTGGGACATCTGATCCCCGAGAAGTCGAGTGCTCAGGAATTGCGGGGTGAAAAACTCTTCCACGGAAAGGCACGCTGTGCAGAATGCCACGCTGCTCCGTTCTTCCTCGATGACAAGATGCACGACCTTCACCTGGAAAGATTTTATTCACCCGAGGTGATTCTTGATCAGCACAACATTGCGGACGGCCCGATCAAGACCTTCACGCTGCGGGGAATCAAAGATTCGCCTCCGTACCTGCATGACGGACGTCTGCTGACGCTCGATGACACCGTGGAATTCTTCAACCTTGTGTTGGGGACCAAGCTGACAGCGGAGGAGAAGGCGGATCTCGTGGCGTTTCTACACTGTCTGTAGAGCAGTTTGCTCGACCGTGTGCAGGCGAATCAGGATCGAAATGCGATAGAACAAATCGCTTACTGATCTTTTGCGGGGAACGGGAGTCAAGACTTCCGTTCCCTGTTCTATTACAGTGAGATGAAATTTCCGTCTGAAAGGATTGCCGCACTCGGAGAGTGCGGCAATCGTATCTCGCATTCCGCGAGTGCGAGAAATTGCCGCTCCTTCTCGTGACTCGATGCAGACTCGTCACGCCGAAGTCTTCCTGCAAGAATTGAAAGTGAACTTTCTCGCTCCGGACGGGGTCCTGTGAACACTATCGCCGCGCCCGCTCTTTTCTTGATCTCGCTGATATGTCTTCATCTCAACCGACCGTGTCCATTCCCGCTCCGGCCGCTGTGGCTGAACGGACGACCATGGGCATTCTTCTGGCCATCAGTGCCTCGCACCTGCTCAACGATACCCTGCAGTCGGTGCTGGTCGCGATCTATCCGGTGCTGAAGGAAGCGTACCAGCTGTCGTTTGCCGATATCGGCCTGATCGGGCTGACCTCACAATTGACAGCATCCATGCTGCAACCGGTCGTCGGCTTCTATACGGATCGGCGTCCGAAACCGTATTCGCTCGCCCTCGGCATGGGATCCACTCTCTGCGGTCTCATCCTGCTTTCTCTGGCGAACACTTTAGGTTTGATCATGTTTGCAGCGGGGATGGTGGGGCTCGGTTCTTCCATCTTTCATCCTGAAGCCTCGAGAATTGCCCGCCTTGCTTCTGGGGGGCGGCATGGATTCGCGCAGGCCCTGTTTCAGGTGGGGGGAAACTTCGGGAGTTCACTGGGGCCGCTGCTGGCTGCGTGGATCATCGTTCCGCAAGGTCAGAGGGCCATTGCCTGGTTCGCGCTGCTGGCGGTTCTGGCAATCGGAATTCTGGTCCGGATCGGTCACTGGTATCAGGATCGTCTGGTGACCATGCATCGGGAAAAGAAAGCGGGCCTGGTTGCGGAAGCGATCTCCCTGCCTCGCGGGAAGGTTCTGTTCGCGATCGGGATTCTGGTGGTTTTGGTGATCTCGAAGTACTTTTATCTGGTCAGCCTGACCAGTTATTACACTTTCTATCTGATGCACCGATTTCATGTCTCCGTGCAGACGTCGCAGCTGTGTCTGTTTGTCTTTTTGTTTTCCGTGGCTGCTGGAACGATTGCCGGGGGGCCGCTGGGGGATCGCTTCGGTCGAAAATTGGTGATCTGGTTTTCGATTCTGGGGGTCGCTCCCTTTTCTCTCATCCTGCCATATGTCGACTTCACGTGGACGGTGATTCTCTCCAGCATCATTGGTGTGATTCTGGCGTCGGCGTTCTCAGCGATCCTCGTGTTCGCTCAGGACCTGATGCCCGGCAAAGTGGGACTCGTCGCAGGGATGTTCTTCGGATTTGCCTTTGGGGTGAGCGGAATTGCCGCTGCCCTTCTGGGCGACCTCGCCGATCATACGAGCATCGAATACGTGTTCTCTCTGTGCAGTTTTCTGCCGCTGGCGGGACTGGTCACAGGCTTCCTGCCCAATATTCAGCACCCCGCCCGGGCGGGTGACGGTGGCTGAGCCGGCCCAGGAATGAAATCGCTGGCGGTTGGAGAACGTGAAGAGGGAACCACGGAAGGCACGGAACTCACGGAAAGAGGAGTAGGGATTCAAACCGCGAATAGGGCGAATCTGGCGAATGAGTTGAGGGATTGATCTGTCAGAGCACGAAGCGTCAGCGAGTGCATTCTTGAAACGATGCGACTCGATGCAATTGCTCACGCGGCGACTTGCAGCCATGGACTCATTCGCGCTATTCGCACGATTCGCGGTTCGCCCTCCCCGTCTTCTTCCGTGAGTTCCGTGCCTTCCGTGGTTCAAAAATCCGCTTTCCGGTGACTCTCTTCAGGTCGAAGCGTGCCACTGTTCGAGATGGCGACGCTGAGTCTCGGTCACGGGGTAGGTCGCGGTCAGTGGTGGTTCCGCGGGGACGAGGCGTTGGCTGATTGTCTGGATCAGTTTCTCGATTCCGGTCTGTTTGAATGCGGAGACGGTGATCGCTTCCGTGCTGAGGGAATCCGCATGTGTCGGCGGGACCAGGTCACACTTGTTGAAGACAGGAATGGCATCAGGAAATGTTTTGCGAAGTTCCTGATCCTCTTCGGTAACACCCGTGGCAGCGTCCATGATGATGAGGAGTAGGTCCGCTTCCCGCATGCGTTCTCGCGCTAGCGAGATTCCCGCGGCCTCGAGTTCACCCGTCGTTTCCCGCAGCCCCGCCGTGTCCGAGAGTTCGACCGGCCAGCCGTCAAAAGCGGTCTCGACGGCAACAACGTCCCGGGTAGTTCCCGGCTGGTCGAAGACGACGGAACGCGTGTATCCGACCAGAGCGTTAATCAGGCTCGATTTACCCACATTCGGTCGACCACAGAGGACCACTTTCCAGGGTGTGGTCAGATGCTCGCCGAAGTTGCTCCAGCGAAGAAGTGCTTCAATCTGCTCCCGTCTCGCTTCAGGCGGAAGAGTTTGCAGGTGCTTGACCGCTGCTGGAAACAGGGACACCTGTCGCAAAAGATGATGAGCCGTTTTGAGTGTCGTCGCTTTCATGAGTGCGATTTGGCACTCTGCCTCAACGGGACTGTGTTCCCTTTTCATCCAGGAGCTGAGGTCCGCGACTGATCCTCCGATTGCAGTCACATCCTGGAGAATGCGTTCGACCGCAGCCTGACCTCCGTGGCAGTGCAGTTCTGCAGCATCGTCTGCAATTTTCGTCAGCACGACTTCTTCGGACGATTCGCTTCCCCAGTGGCCGAAGTTGACCCTGTTCAGCGAAAGTTGACTCAGCTCTTTCTGGCTGGCAGCACGAAAGAGTCCATCGAGCAAAGACAGGTCACCTCGAAAGCCGATGGTCGCGACTGCCCCGCGACCCACCGGTGTGAGCAGACAGGCTGTCAGTTTGACTGAAGAGGAAGAGAAACCCGGGATGCTCACGACTTCTCACTCGAGCTGTTTTTCAAATGGTGAGCGACGATCGCCAGTCCTTGCAGTGAGAGGTCAGGAACCTGTCGGGCCTGTGCGAGATAGGGAGCAAGGATCACCGAGGCTCCTCCTGTCAGCAGCAACAGCGGCTGAGTCTGGTCTGTCGTCAGTACGTCGCCGTAGCGTTGCACGAGTTCTTTGACGGCGCCGAGATGACCCCAGTAAAGTCCGCTGGCGATGGCTGCTTCGGTGTTTTTTCCCAGGACGGCAGGCTCTCGTTTCAGAAGTTCCCAGACGTCGACGTGGGGGAGTGTTGTGGTCTCTTCATGAAGTGATTTCGCACCGAGCAGAATGCCGGGGAGAATCGCTCCACCCTGAAAGGTCCCTGCCCGGTCGACGACATCCACGGTGATGGCTGTCCCGGTGTCAACGATGATGACAGGCTGGTCCGGCTGCCGGAGAACATTCGCAGCAACGCTGTTGAGCAAACGGTCCATTCCGACTTTTTCCGGAAAGTCGACCTCGACCCGCAGAGGGATCCGTCGTTTATCGGTGAGCAGCGTGGGAGCTGGTAGCGACGAAGGCCAGACATCGACCAGTTCGCGGGCGCGGAGAGCGTTTGTTCCGGTGACGATCACAGCGTCCGGCGGAGCGGCTTCAAACCAGCTTTCGACCGTGGCCCAGTCGACAGGCGTTCCATAGATCGCTGCCAGAGACTGCCGGGCTTCAGGCAGCTGGAATTCGTTTTCCTGAACGCATTTTGCCAGCTTGACCCGTGTGTGGCCGGCGTCCACGACGAGACTGATGGCGTTCAAGGAAGGTGCGTTCCTGCTGGACATGATTCAAGGCGAAAGTCTGAAAAAGAAAAATGCTTCTGGCTGGACGAAGTCTATCAAAGAGCCGAGAGAGTACCAGCAGCAATGCCAACTCCGTGGTGAGCGTTCGCATGGAGTTGAAACGAGTTTAGCCGCACACTTGAAATGTGCAGCTAAACGGTCGCATCAACAACCGGGAGCACTGTCAACTGCCGGCCACGACGGTGGCAGCGCCGTTCTTCTCCCCGTTCCGGTGTGCGGTATCGTCCGGCGAGTTGGACGGTTCAGCGAAGCGAATCAGCGATTCCGGAAGTTCGACCCCTCCAATGTCCTTCATGACCTGCATCATCGGGGGGAGGCTGCGGGCCATTCCCTGGATAAAGTCGGCGGTGTTGCTGCGGCCATCCTTTCCGCCGTTCTCCCAGACGACGATCTTGTCGAACTTGATGTTCGAGATCGCGCGGGCGGAAGCGTCAGCCAGGTTGTCGAGATGTTCGAGCATCATCATCTGGAATGCGGCATTGGAACCGCCGCACGCTTCGACGATCTGCTTGAGACCTTCTCCTTTCTTAGCGAGAATTTCGTAGTGACCACGAGCTTCCGCCTCGAGCTTGGCATAGATGGCATCGGCGTCGGCCCGGGCCTGAATGCGAATCCGCTCGGCTTCAGCCTCGGCATCGACCATGACTTTGGACTTCTGGGCTTTCGCGGGAGCTTCCAGCTTGGCTCGCTGTTCGGCTTCGACCCGCTCCGCCTCGGCGAGAGCGGCCTTGGCCAGTGCCCGGTTTTGAATCTCCAGCACCGCAGCTTCGGCCTCCCGCTTTCTCCCCTCCCCGATCTGATACGCTTCCGCTTTCTTCACGGCCAGTTCGGCCTGCGAAGCGACGATCTTGGCCTGAGATGCGTTTTCTCCCTGAATCGCCTGGGCGTCGGCTTCGGCGACTCTCACGCGCCGGGCCCGTTCGGCATCTTTTTCGCCGGCTACCGCAGCAGCATCCGCCTCAGCGACCCGCACCCGTTTTGCACGCTCAGCGTCCTTCACCAGGGATTCGCGTTCGAACGCTGCGGACTGCTCGCCGATCGTCTGCTCTTTTTCGAGTTCGGCGACACGCACTGCCTGATCTCGGACCGCCTCACGCGTCCCGATGGACTGATCTCGGGTCGCGCTGGCAACCTGAATGGCTTTGTCCTTCTCCGCTCCGGCGACACGGATTTCACCCATCCGGACGTTCTCTGCCACATCCCCGCGGGCTTTCTGGATTGCTTCAGATGCGGCCTTCTGCCCGATGGCATCGATGTAGCCGGACTCGTCGGTAATGTCGGTGATGTTCACGTTGATCAGCTGCAGGCCGATCTTGTTCAGCTCCGATTCCAGGTGCATTTGAATGTGCTGGAGGAACTTGTCGCGGTCCCGGTTGATTTCTTCGATTCCCATCCCGGCGATAACCTGCCGCAGAATTCCGAAGATGATTTCTTCGGCCTGCTTGCGAATCTGGTCGACGGTGAGGTCGAGCAAACGTATGGCTGCCTGCTGCATGACAGCCGGTTCGGTGCTGATGGCGACTGTGAAGACGCTGGGGACGTTGACTCGAATGTTTTCGATGGAGAGGGCTCCCCGCAGCGGGATCTCAATCTGGATGGGAGCCAGACTCAGGTACTTGTAGTCCTGAATCAGCGGAATGACGAATGCCGCTCCGCCGTGAACGGTCGTTGACGCCTTCCCTTTTCCGGTTCGACCGTAGATGACCAGCACTTTATTGCTGGGGCAGCGTTTGAACTGTCGTGCGAGCAGCACGATAAACATGAACGCCATCACAGCCAGAGCAACAACGATCGCTCCAGCCCAGAACAGGGGCTCACTCGTCGGAACTTTTTCTGCAAACGGAGGCATGGAACGACCCTTTCTTGAGACGGAGTTAACCCTGCTCGATCCAGACTCGAGAAGAGAACGAATGGCAGAACTGCCCGGATGTGACGGCCTGGACTGACAGGCAAACGCTGGTGAAAAGGCAAATGCTCAAAATTTCTTTGTATGTTTTGCCCGAATCTCGCATGTTGCCTTCTACGAACGGGTGCTGAGCGAAGTCTTGTTGAAAAGGATGTTCGCACGCAGACGAATGATTTCAGAAGAATTTGCGAATTTGCAGGAAACTCTTCTCCTGTTCCGCAGGTAATTGATAACGTCTCCTTGCCAGATGAACTTTTGCAGGGTACACCAATGCCAGACAGGCTGTTCGAACGCACTCGTCGACTTCCTGTTGTGAAAACCCAATGATTCCGGCAGGTCAGGGATGAAATCTGTGGTGGGAATTTTCTCCGGGGGTGTTTCACCCGCCATGAACGTGCCAACTTGATAAAGGACGCTATGAAGATGAGGTTCAATCGGATGACTCGTGTCTTTGCGACAACGCTGGCCCTGGCCGGGATGTTCGTCGCCTCATCTTTCTCCGCGTTTGCGGACGATGAGATCACCGCAGATCAACGTCTGCCCGAAGGCGTGCTGATGTATATCAGTATTCCGGACGTGCTGGCGGCGCATGAAAGCTTCCAGAAGACCGGCATGAGTGAGTTGATTCACGACCCGGCGCTGGATGACTTCCGCAAACAACTGATCGAAAAGTTCGAAGAAGGAAAGCAGAAGGCTGAAGAAGAGCTGGGCGTGACCCTGTCGGACCTGGCTTCGCTGTTCGCTGGCGAGCTGACCCTGGCTGTCGTGCGTCCTGTCGGACAGACGCTGGGCGGGGTGTTCTTCATGGACATCGGTGAGAACGAAGAAGTTCTCAACAAACTGATCGCCAAAGCTCTGGAAGCGGATGAAGACGAGAAGGTCGAACAGTCCACGGAAACGATCGAAGACCAGGAAATCAACGTCTTCACAATCACCGTGAACGATGATGAAGATGCTGATCCCGTGACGGTGGCCTACTTCATCAAAGATGAAAAGCTCGTGGTGGCCAGCAGCATTTCCATTCTCGAATCGGTCCTGGAAAACTGGGCTGGTGATTCTGAAGAGTCGTTCGCGACCAACGAGATCTACACGGAAATTATTGACAAATGTTCCGATGAAGATTCGAACCCGGCTTTGCTGTACTACTTCGATCCGGTGGGCCTGCTGGCCACGGGACTCGGAATGAACCCGGATACTCAGCTGTTTGCAGGGATGGTTTACTCACCTGCATTCGGTCTGACAGGCTTCAAGGGCCTGGGCGGAACAGTCGAACTGGCAACGGAAGAATACGACTCCATCAGCCGGGCGATGTACTATGTCGACGGTCCTGCGTCCGGAATTCTCAAGATCTTTGAATTCCGTCCGACGATTTCGGCTCCCCCCGCATGGGTCCCGGCCGAGGCTGGACAGTTCATCGCTCTCGACTGGAACATCAAAGGTGCTTACGAAGCGATCGAATCGATTTACGATTCCTTCACCGGTCCTGGCAAGTTTGACCAGGTGATCACCGGTCTTTCGCAGCAGGGAGCAGCAAACCTCCACATCAAGAACGACATTGTTGACGTCCTCTCCGGGCAGATTCAGTGGTACCTGATTCCCAGTGAAAAACCGGAAGATATGCTGGGAACTGTGGCGATTGGCGTGAACGACGCAGCCAAAGGTCAGCGCCTGATCGACGGCATCATGAAGTTGAACGGCGAAGTCGAAACGTCAGAATTCAAGGGCGTTCAGTTGTCGGCTCCGGCAGGCGAAGACAAAACCGGAGTGGCTGCCATCAAGGACAACATGATCCTGATTGCGAAGGATACCGAGCAGCTGAAACTGACGCTGTCGGGTCCGGCAAAGACTCCGCTGGTCAAGTCCGAGGAATACAAGCAGATGGCGAAAATCATTCCTGAGAAGGTGAGCCTGCTCGCCTTCCAGGATCCCGCCGATTCCCTCGCGGCACCCTACGAGAAAGCCCGCGCCGGGGACTTCGACAGCGTCACTGAAGGTCAGCTGGACTTGTCCGTGCTCCCTCCATTCGAAGTGCTGCGAAAGTACCTCACGCCGTCCGCATCGTACTTCGTTCCGGATGAACACGGGACGCTGGGCGTTCAGTTCTCGCTGAAGCGAAAGAAATAATGGAGTATCCGTAAGGACGAAGACCATCAACCAGCGGGTGGCTGCGGCTGCCCGCTGGTTTTTTGTTGGACTCTCCGTTCACTGCCGCTATTCGCCGAACACAACGCTTCCCAGCGAGAGTTTGCGATTCAACCGGTTATGGGCGTACAGGCTGTGAAGCACCAGTTCCAGCAGACTCGCCTGCAGGTCCTCTGACTGTGAGGACCGAGCGAGCTCCGGCTCCATTTCGCCCGCCACGATCTTGAGCAGATCACGCAGACCTCGAATCGGTTCGGCCGCCTGCAGCAACTCCTGCGAAGTGGCATCCGCACTGATCTTCAGCTTGTTTCCGCTGTTGAAGTACTCGACGACTGCCTGAAACCGTTTGGGCGAAAGCGTCTGGTCGAAAACATTCTTGATGGCCTCTTCCACCAGTCGCTGCAGGAGCAGGTCTTCGTCACCGGAGTCTTCGGAAAGAGCGAGTTCCACTTTGCCTCTTGAACTGGCGGCCAGCGAGAACAGGTCACCGGTTCGGGCGACCGTCTGCGATTTCCCCTCTCGCAGGGCACGACGCTCTGCGTTGGAGACAAGCGTTTCCATGTTGGCGATCGACATGCGGACGCTGACGCCGGAGGACTGGTTGACATGGGGGCTTGTCCTTGCGAGTCGGCTGATCTCTTCGACGATCTCTTTCAGATACATCGGGACAGCGACGGAAACCTCTTCCCGGTCGATCCAGGCCTGTTCTTCGAGAATCCGGATTCCCAGCTGACGTGTGAGCGGATAATGCGTGCGCACCACGGTTCCAATGCGGTCTTTCAGGGGAGTGACAATTCGACCACGGTTGGTATAGTCCTCCGGGTTTGCTGAAAAGACCAGACACAGGTCCAGCGGCATGCGAACAGTGAAACCCCGGATCTGAATATCCCGTTCTTCCAGAACGTTGAAGAGTCCCACCTGGATTTTAGGCGACAGATCGGGGAGTTCATTCATACAGAAGATTCCGCGATGGCTGCGGGGGATCAACCCGAAGTGCATGACGTCTTCGTCGGAGAGATGCCGTCCTTCCGCATGCTTGATGAGGTCGACTTCGCCGATCAGGTCGGCAATCGTGACATCGGGGGTGGCGAGCTTTTCATGGTAGCGTTCATCGCGGCCAATCCAGTCAATCGGTGTGGCATCTCCCTGCGAAGCCAGCAGATCGCGGGCGTATCTGGACAATGGTGACGCTGGATCGTCGTGGATCTCGGAGCCGGCAACGACCGGTATGGCGTCATCCAGAAACTGCGTCAACATGCGAAGCATGCGGGTTTTCGCCTGCCCTCGCAGTCCCAGAAACAGCATGTCATGTTGAGCGAGAATTCCGTTGACGATCTGCGGGACGACGGTCTCTTCGTAACCGAGCACTCCGGGGAAGAGCGGCACGCCCTGTTTGAGCATCCTGACGAGATTCCGCCGCATCTCCTGCTTCACCGGCACAGGGCGATATCCGCTTTGTTTCAGTTCGCCCCAGGTTTTCGGTCGACCAGTCATTTCAAACGTCTTTCATCACGAGGCACTGTAAATTGCCAGTAGCAGCAAAGATGATTGCACGCTGCGAATGCAGCGGAATTCATCAGCCAGTTCATTCTAGCAGGTTGCTGCAAAAGTCTGATTGTGAATTATGGAAAGTGCGCTAAACTCCTCGTTCCCAGTGAATGAGGAGTTTTTTCATGCGTGGTCGTCCGGGTGATCAGGATCTTTTGTTTTATACGATCAATGTCGAATCCCGAATTCGCCACGATCACCCGCTCCGCAGCCTGAAGCGGACGATTGATGCCATTCTCACTGAGATGAGTCCCCTCTTTGCTTCCGCCTACAGTCAGACAGGTCGCCCCAGCGTTCCACCTGAGCGAGTCTTGAAGGCCTTGCTGCTGCTGGCGCTGTATTCGATTCGCAGTGAGAGGCAACTGGTCGAGCGGATTGATACGGATCTGCTGTTTCGCTGGTTTCTGGACATGTCGCCGGAAGATCAGGTCTTTGATGCCACGGTATTCACTCACAACCGTCCCCGGCTGGACGAACATGGCCTGACGGCTGCCTTTTTCGATGCCGTGCTGGTCAAAGCACTGCAGGCAGGTCTGTGCAGCGACGAGCATTTCAGCGTGGATGGATCGCTGATCGAGAGTTATGCATCAATCAAAAGCTTTCGGCCCAAGGAGGAGAAAGATCAGCAGGATGACGATTCCAATTCGTTCAAGCCTCGCAACTCAGAAGTGGACTTTCATGGGCAGAAAAGAACCAACGAGACACACGTCAGCCGGACAGATCCTGAAGCCAGGCTGTACCGTAAAGGGAGTGGCAAAGAAGCCCGATTGTCGCACATGGGGCACGCTCTGACCGAGAACCGCCATGGTCTGGTGATGGGTGTCATCGCTACGCCAGCCACAGGGAAAGCAGAGTGCGAAGCGGCACTGTCTCTGCTGGATCGTCTCCAGGCACGCCATGCTCGTTCACCGAAAACGCTGGGGACGGACAAGGGATACGACAGCGGCCCGTTTTACTTCGAACTGGAACAGCGCGGTATCGAACCTCACTGTGCCATGATCCGGCAGCCCGCCCCCAATCCACAGCATGTCCGTCCATTCCGGAAGGACGAAGTCGCAGCGAGGAGTCGTATGAGAGGGCGTCTGGAACGTCTGGGGTATCAGCTCAGTCAGCGCTGCCGCAAGAAGGTGGAAGAATACTTTGGCTGGATGAAGACGATTGCGGGCCTGTCCCGCAGTCGTTGGGTCGGACGCTGGAAGCTTCAACAACAACTGGAACTGACCGCAGCGGCCTACAACCTTGTCAGGCTGCGAAAACTGTTGGCGTCCTCATAAAGAACCGGGCCCTTCCGCAGATCAGCGTGCTCGGGAAGAGCAAACAGACCTGCGGAAGGGAGTCGAAATGGCCATGAAACCCTCTGCCAACAACATGGCGACGCACAAAATACAGCTTGCTCGAAGAAAAGCGAGACTTTTGCAGCAACCTGCTAGACCGGTTCTGCAAAAGATCTATCGCCTTCCCCGCGTGATCGTCAGGGACGTTGTTCTGACGGGGTGTTCTCTGGTTGCTGGAAAGCGGAACCGGTAAACTGAAGTCACGACGTGATTGCTGACGTCAGACTCACCTCAGCCAGATGGAAGATGCCGATGCCCGGGGCAAAAAACGTTCTTGGAAAACCGCTGCAGCCCTGCTCCTTCGATCCCATGACAGGATGGTTTCGGAATGGTTGCTGCGATACCGGTCCGGGCGATTTCGGGATGCACATCATCTGTGTGCAGGTGACCGATGAATTCCTCGCGTATTCGAAGAGCGTGGGGAATGACCTTTCGACGCCGATGCCGGAACACGATTTCGCGGGGCTGAAGCATGGGGACCGGTGGTGTCTGTGCGCCAGTCGCTGGAAACAGGCCTACGACGCGGGGGTCGCTCCGCATGTGATCCTGGCCTCCACCCACATGTCCGCAATTGAGTTTGCGACGCTGGAAGAGATGCGGGAATACGCGCTGGACGCGAACGAAATTGAAGATTGAACACACGTTTTCCGACCAGACATGCCTGCACCCGCTCCAATTCTCTCCACTCCCCGTTTGACCCTGCGGGAGCTGACGGCAGACGATCTGGATTATGTCGCCCAGCTCCGGGGCGACCCGGAAGTCATGCGTTTCTACCCCAAGGTCCTGGACCGGGCGGAGTCGCTGGCTCTGATCGAACGGATGCAGAAGCGATATGCCGAAGACGGTTTCGGTCTCTGGCTGGTGTCGGATCGGGAAACGCAGGAGCCTCGCGGTCTGGTCGGAGTGGTCCGGCAGCACGTCGAGGGAGCGGACGTCATTGAAGTCGGCTATATGATTGACCGTCATTACTGGCGACAGGGATTGGCGAGCGAGGCAGCATCCGCCTGCTTTGACTGGGCGTTTCAAAATCTGGAGGTCGACTCCGTTTGTTCGTTGATCCGGCCGGTGAATCTTCCCTCTCAGGGGGTGGCCCGCAAGCTGGGACTGACCCCGCTGCCAGATCTGGTTCAGCACTTCGACCTGCCGCATCACGTTTTCCGCATCTCCCGCAGCGACTGGCAGTGCCGGCAGAAATAAGCGGGTCTTCAAATCGGTCGGGGACCCGGTTTTCGGGGTGGAACGCAGCCGAGTCATCTCGACAGAATCCACAGAATCGCTATGATCGGTCTGTTGCGCAGAACCGAGAATGACGTTTTCATCCATGTGGAACACGCCCCAGACCCGCCCCGTTCTGCCCCGCAATGGTGTTTGCGGCCCATTGCGTCAGATTACGGAATCTCTTGCGCTGCTGGCGGTTGCGGTCACAGTCTTTCGCGGTTTTGCCGTCGAAGGGTACATGATTTCCACCGGATCGATGGCCCCGACCTTGCTGGGGTATCACCATTCGATCACCTGCCCCGAGTGTGAATTTCAGTTCGCCCACGGCACGATCGGTGAAGAAACCGTTGAACATGTGGAGACCGCGTGGGCCAAATACGACATCGGTCAGCCGCTGCTGCCGGTCGCCCGCTGTCCGAACTGCGGATTTCACGGAATTTCCACGGAGAAGCTGGCTCGAACTGAAGGGGATCAGCTGCTGGTTCACAAACACGCCTACGCTTTCCGTGACCCGCGACGCTGGGAAGTGATCGTCTTCCGCAATCCGGGCGATCCCCGTCAGGCGTACGTGAAACGGGTGGTCGGGCTCCCGGGGGAGTCGATTGAAATCAGTCGCGGGGAAGTTCTGGTGAATGGAGAGTTGGCGCGGAAGCCGTACCCGGTGCAGCAGTCGATCCGCATTCCGGTTTCCGAGTACGCCAGTCAGGTCTCCTCAGAAGATCCGGATGCACAACCGGTCTGGGTAAAACTCGATCCCTCGGCGTCATGGACGTTGAATTCGGATTCACTGCGCAGCGAAAACCCGTCCAAAGAAATCTCGTGGATCGGATACCGACACTGGATCCTCGGGGGCGGGACACACCGGACCAGCGTCAAACTGAACCGATGGCCTGCGGGATTGCAGGCTCTGGACCCGGAAGCGGGACCGATGTCGTTCCGGGATGGAATGCTGCATCAGACCGGCGTGATGACGGAATTCGATCGCAAGAACTGGATGGCGCGCAGCGATGATCCAGCGTTCCATGCGGCACTGCAGGAACTCTGCCTGCAATCCCATATCGCACCGATCACGGATGATTACGGCTACAACTCCGCCGATTCTCACGGGCCGAATCACGTGCGTGATTTTTCAGTCTCCATGACGCTGAAGGACGTCAGCGGGCAAGGTCGATTTGAAATCGAACTGACCGACGGGAATCACATCTTTTCCGCGGTCTTCAAGTTCGCTGCAAACTCGGTTGAGGTGTTACGGGACAGTCACCCTGTTCCGGTCCGGGATGCGAAGCTTGCTTCGAATCTGGTGGAGGAACCGCTGACGATCGATTTCTCTCTGATCGATCGACAGGTGGTTCTCGCGCTGAATGGCGAGGAAGTGATCGAGCCGTTTTCGTACGAGGCCGCTTCCGACGTCTCCCCGATGCGGCGTCCTGTCCGCTTTGGAACAGCAGAATTGAACTGCACCGTCACGAATCTGAAACTGTATCGCGACGTGTATTACACTTCCCGACCGGACAAGGAACACTCGAGGTTCATTCTGAGCGAATCAGAGTTCTTCGTACTGGGGGATAACAGTCCGGTTTCGGTCGACAGCCGTGTCTGGACGGAACCGGGAGTGCCCAGGGGGTCTCTGATTGGAAAGCCGCTGGTCGTGCACCTGCCTTCACGCTCAAGTCGCGTGAAATGGGGGGGCAAGACTCAGGATGTTCGCGTGCCCGATTTCTCCCGCGTTCGCTGGATCCGGTAGGAGTCTGCGGACTCAAGACTCATCCGCGAGAAGTTCTTCGAGGGCTTCCAGAGCACTCGGATACTGCAGCTTCAGCGACAACACTTCACGCACGCGGCTGCTGTCGCAGCGTTTGTTCCACGACTGATGTTCCCCTGCCTCAAATACGGGAGGGGGAGCGCCGATCCGCTGCGCCATGGCCGAATAGAATTCGCTGCGTTTGAGGGGAGTCTGGTCGCTCAAAAGAAACAGCGACTCGGGAAACGGTCGATTCGCGAGTTTCCAGATGGTCTGAACAGCGTCATCGACGTGAATGAGGTTCAGCCATGCCTCGGGGTTGCCCGACACCGGTTGTTGGTTGAGAAGCTGCTCTTTGCGGGCAATCAACCTTCCCGGACCGTAGATTCCGGACAGTCTGAGAATCACGGCTCGGCGGTCGTCTGTGGTCGACGTGCCGAATTCCCGAATAAGATTCTCGGCGTCCAGACAGATCTGTCCTCCCTCCGTGATGGGAACGCAAGGTGAGCCTTCGTTGACGAGTTCACCGGCGTCCTGTCCGTAAACACTGGTGCTCGAGATGTAGATGACTCGAGCGACCTTATCCCGGATTTCCGTCAGGACATTACGGAGCCCGTTGACGTAGACGTCCCTTTTTCCCGCGGGCGCGGAGCGATCATAACCGACCGCATACAGGCAGAGGTCAGCCGGGGGGAGTGCTTTCAGTGACGCGGGATCCAGAACATCCCCGAGGACACTCTGGATTCCTTCGTTCTGCCATGCGTCACCCCGCTGGGGATCGCGTGTGAGTGCGGTGACTGTGTGACCTGCTGCCAGACCGGCACGGGCGACGCGCATTCCCAGATAACCACAGCCAATGATGAGCAGGTGCATAGGAAAGTTGTTCGACAGAAGGAAGGCGGTTCAGGAATCCAGTGACTGATGCATCTTATCGCCAGAGCGACGTTGCGTCAGGAATGACTTCGTTTTCGGGAGGCCGGGGGGCGGTTTCTGCAGCGAAAACGGGAGAGCGTAGATCGTAGGGAAGTCGAGACGCTCTGGCAGGAAATCACTCATGTTGAGCCGGTTTGAGTTGGTTCTGTGAGGGATTTGCCTGATTTGCTGGCGAACATTCCCTGAAAGTTACGGAAATCCCGGTGAAGTTTTCCGCATGATGCAAAACGGCAACCTAGCCTCAAAAGAGGAACGTGCGAATCGAGGATTATTCGCGCTCGGGATTTCCACGGAAGAAACGTCAGGGATCATGCCCACTCAATTTCGTGGACGCGAATTCAAATATGCGGACCCAGACTCTTTATCAGGAACACCAGCGGACGCAACGTGCGGATCTGTTGTCGATGGCGGCAGCGATCACCGGAATTGACGTGATGCAAAATTCGGGAATGCAGGACGACTCGGATCCTTTTGCGGTCGACAGAAAGACCGCTCGACTGCTGGTGGTCGACGATGAACCGATCAATGTCGACGTGGTCTGCGCCTATCTGGAGGACGAAGGTTACTCCAATATTCTGACCTACACCGATTCCGTGGCGGCCCTGATCGCCCTGGAGCATGAACAGTTCGACGTCGCGCTGCTGGATATCATGATGCCACGCATCAGCGGTCTGGACCTGCTCCAGCAGATGCGGGACTCCCGACACCTGCGGCACATTCCCTGTATCGTCATGACCGCTTCGACCGACCGTTCGACCAAGCGGAGCGCCATCGAACTGGGAGCGGCCGACTTTCTCAACAAACCGTTCGACCCCGAAGAACTCCTCTCCCGGACACAGAACGCGCTCATCCGCAAAGCCCATTACGACCAGATGCAGGTGCACGCCCGGGATCTCGAGCGGCAGGTCACCCAGCGGACAGCAGAACTCGTCAGTTCACAGATTCAACTCATCCACTGTCTGGGCCGGGCAGCGGAATATCGGGACAACGATACCGGTCGCCATGTCCTCCGGGTCGGACGTTTCAGCGGCATCATCGCAGATCAGCTGGGGCTCGACAAAGTGGCGGTTCAGCAGATTGAACTGGCTGCGTCGCTGCACGATATCGGTAAGCTGGGAGTGCCTGACTCGATTCTGCAGAAGCCCGGACGGCTCGATCCGAATGAAATGGTCATCATGCAGCAGCACGCTGCCCTGGGCCATGCGATTATTGCTCCTCATACTTCCTCGCCGTTCAGTATTCATGACGACAACGGCGCCGGTGACGATCTTGTCGATTCCTTTGAATCGCCTTTGCTGAAGCTGGCGGCGACGATCGCTGCGACCCATCACGAACGCTGGGACGGCTCCGGATATCCGTACAACATGAAGGGGGAAGACATCCCGTTGCCGGGCCGCATTGTGGCTGTGGCGGATGTCTTCGATGCACTCTCGACGCGACGGCCGTACAAGAATGCGTTTCCGTTCGACGAATGCGTGAACATGATTCGACAGGGAAGCGGGTCCCATTTCGATCCCGCTGTCGTCGAAGCGTTCCTGCAGCGTCTGCCTGAGATCAAGCTGGTTTACTTGCGCTATCAGGACCAGGAGACATCCCTATGAAACGGCGAATCCTGCTGGCCGTGGTGCTCTCGCTGTGGGGGATCGGGCTGGCCTGCGGTGCTTATTACATCAACAACTACACGAACACTCCCGATCCGGTGGGGGTCGCTCCGCCGGTGTGGCCATCGGAGAGCACGTTACCCCGGAAGCCGGACCAGGCCACCCTGGTGATGTTTCTGCATCCCGGATGTCCCTGCTCGCGTGCCAGCCTGTGGGAACTCGAAGAACTAAAAACGCAGCTTCCGCCCGATGTCGGGATCGATCTGGTGATGGTCGCGGATCCGGATCATGCCGAAGACTGGCGACAGACGCCGCTTCAGAAACAGGCTGCAGAGATTCCGGACGCACAGATCGTTCAGGATGTGGGAGGGCTTCAGTCGAATCTGTTTCATGCAGCCACTTCCGGCGAAACATTTCTTTATTCAGCAACGGGCGAACTGCTCTTTCATGGTGGAATCACCGCAGCGCGAGGCCACATGGGTGATGCTCCCGGGCAGGATGCCATTCTCGAAGTGCTGAAAAATCCCCGTCACAAAACCATTGGATGTTCTGTCTTCGGCTGTCAGCTGGCGAATCACTCCACATCGTCTTCGGAATCCCGTCCATGATTGCTGCTCTCGCTCCGGCAACTCAGACATCTCTGCAGGCCCGCAGCGCGGAAATTTTCCGCGAACGGTATCAGGCCATGGCCCGCCAGACGGACCGCATGTTCGCCTGCCTGATGTTCGCACAATGGCTTGTGCTGATCGTCTGGGCCGTTCAGGGAAGTCCCTTCTCGTGGGCCGGTACTCAGCGATACCTCCATCCGCATGTCTGGCTGGCAGTGTTCGGCGGCGGACTGACGGCACTGACTCCCATTGTGATGGTCTGGCTGATGCCGGGCCGCGAAGTGACGCGTCAGGTGGTGGCGATCGCGCAACTGATTTTTTCGACTCTGTTCGTGCACATCAGCGGTGGGCGGATCGAGACCCACTTCCATGTGTTCGTGTCTCTGGGATTTCTGGCCGCCTATCGGGACTGGAAAGTTCTGCTGACAGCGACGCTGGTTGTCGCGGTTGATCATCTGGTGCGGGGAACATTCTGGCCGGAAAGTGTCTTCGGCGTGACGCATTCGAACCTGTGGCGGCCCATTGAGCATGCCGGCTGGGTGCTGTTCGCGGACGCTGTGCTGCTGGTGACCATCGATCGCAGCCTGAAAGATCTGAAATCGGGAGCGGAACAGACAGCCGAACTGCAGGTCAAGCATGCGGAGATCCAGGCGACTTCGAAATCCCTGGAGACATCCGCCCTGCGGACAAAAGCAATCATCGAGGGAGCCCTGGATGGAGTGATTCAGCTCAATGAGTCGCTCGAGATTACCGGGTGGAATCGCCGCGCGGAGGAGATCTTCGACTGGACCTCCTCCGAAGCGATGGGGCGAAACGTCCTTCAGCTGGTCATCCCTGCCGCAGAACGTGATTCGATTCTCGAGACGTTGAAGGCCAATTCCTCCAGGAACGGAGCCTGCTTCAACGAGCGTCTGGAGATTGTCGGAGTCAATCGAAAGGGAGACCTGTTCCCCATCGAGCTGTCTATTGTCGGACTGGCGGCTCAGAACGACTGCGTCTTCTGCCTGTTCGTCCGTGACATTACTGCCCGGCGCCGCGCGGAAGAGATGCTGTGTCAGGCCCGTGATCATGCGGAAGCGGCCAGCCTGGCCAAAAGTCAGTTCCTCGCGAACGTCAGCCATGAAATCCGCACGCCAATTAACGGGATCATCGGGTTCACGGATCTGATTCTTCGAAAAACCGCCTCTGGAAAAGAGATGGCTGTCGAACATCTGAAGACGATCCGGCAGTGTGGCGAACACCTGCTCTCGCTGATCAACGATATCCTCGACATTTCCAAGATCGAAGCGGGACATCTGGAAGTCACGCCGGTGGCCTGCTCGCCGTTTGAAATTGTGGCGACGGTCATGTCCGTGTTGCGAGTGAAGGCTCAGGACAAGGGAATCTCGCTCGAATATCACTGGAACAGCGATATTCCGGAATCGGTGTTGGTCGACCCGGGCCGCCTGCGACAGCTGCTGATCAATCTCGTGAACAACGCCATCAAGTTCACGATGAAGGGGGGCGTCTGGGTCGAAGCGAGTTACGACTCCAAGAATTCCATGCTCTCCCTTGCCGTTCGTGATTCAGGAATTGGAATCCCCGCTGACAAGCACGACCGGATCTTTGAACCGTTCGTTCAGGTGGACAATTCCATTACCCGCAACTTCGAAGGGACCGGACTCGGCCTTTCGATCTGCCGGCGAATTGCACGTGCCCTCGGCGGCAGCATCACTCTCGAAAGCACACCTGGACAGGGAAGCACGTTTACTGCGGTCGTCAATGCACCGGCCATCAAGGGGACTGTCTGGCATAGCGGCTCCGCATCGGACCTCGTCCGGAACCGGACCAAGCCGGCTCAGGCTGATCTCTCGGGGCTGAAGGGACTCAATGTCCTGATCGTCGAAGATGGTGAGACCAACCGGCGACTGGTGGCTGCCATTCTGGAAGATGCCGAAGTTTCCGTCTCGATGGCGGAAAACGGACTCGTCGGACTGCAGATGGCAACTCAGCTGAACTTCGACGCCATTCTGATCGATATGCAGATGCCGGTGATGGATGGGTACACCGCCGTCTCGAAGATGCGGGACGCTGGACTCAAGATGCCGATCATCGCCTTGACCGCACATGCGATGCAGGGGGATGCCGAGAAGTGTTTCGCTGCCGGCTGCTCCGACTTCCTGTCCAAGCCGATTCGCGAAGCGGAACTGCTGCAGAAAATGGCTCAGGCACTGGGAGCTGCTCCTTCTGCCGTCGCCGACACAGCCCCGCCGCTGACGGTGTGCCACAAAGCGACCATTCAGTCCACACTGCCCATGGACCGGCCTCGTTTCCGGGCGATTGTCCGTCAGTTCGGGGAGAAGCTCGAAGACGAGATCGAAACCATGGAATCAGCACTTCAGTCGGAAGATTTCGAATTGCTCGCGCAGCGGGCCCACTGGCTGCGAGGGACTGGCGGGACCGCCGGGTTCGACGCGTTCACCCGTCCGGCCCAATCGCTGGAAATGCACGCACAGCAGAAGCAGGCTGACCAAGCCATGCTGATGCTGGAGAAGATCCGCGAGATCTCCAGCCTGATTGAACTTCCCAGCGAGGAACAGGTCGTCGCCAACTGAGTGGCGACGGATCACCCCTCAAGACCTTCTCAGGTGAGTCTGCAACGTCCGTATTGCCGGTGACGAAGCCGGGGTTGGAGCGTACCCGCGAAACCCCGGAGACTTCCCTAGGACCTTCTTCAGCCAAAAGTTTCCTAAAGTACGGGGCTTTCCTCTTTTCTCGCGGTCAAGCCCCGATCACCCTCCCTCGGCGGCATTCCGGGCGGTGATTGCCCTTGCCGTGGACGCCAATTGCGTTCTAAGATCCCAACTCGATGTTCCGGAAGGAGTTAGAACAGCAACTGCGAAACGTGACGCAAGCGGTCCGTTTCTTCACTCTGGTCTCCCCTCTTCGGACTTCGAATCAGGCATTAAGCCAGAGGCCGACAGGCGGCGTGGCAAGGCAGCTGCGACATTGAGACAAGGAACCTGGAATGACTTCAGGTGATATGCGTTACGGAAATCTTCAGACCGCTCCCCGGTTCTCTCAGGAGGCTCAGCAGCCTTCAAAACCCGCGGCGGAATCTTCAATCAGCCCCACGATCGAACGTGCTGCCGACTGGTTGCTCGCGCGTCAGCACCCGGAAGGTTACTGGGTTGGCGAACTCGAAGGGGATACGATCCTCGAGTCCGAGTATGTCCTGCTGCTGGTGTGGCTGGGACGCGGAAAAGATCCCATCGTTCAGCAATGTGCGGAATACATCCGTCGCCAGCAGATTCCCACGGGAGGGTGGAGCCTGTTCCCGGGCGGTCCGCTGGAGATCAGCGCCTCCGTCAAGGCTTACTGGACGTTGAAGATTGCTGGTGACGATCCGAACGCGGAGCACATGGTGCTGGCCCGCGAAGCGATCCTCGCCGCCGGGGGAGTCGAACGGGTCAACAGCTTCACCCGATACTACCTCGCGCTGCTGGGAATCATCTCGTTTCGCCAGTGCCCGGCAGTTCCGCCAGAATTGATGCTGCTGCCGCGATGGTGCCCTTTCAATATCTATGAGATGTCGGCCTGGTCGCGGACGATCGTCGTTCCGCTGAGTCTGGTCTGGGCGTTTCAGCCACGGCGTTCGCTCCCGCCGGAACATCATATCGATGAACTGTTCCTGCGATCGGCAGCGGAACTTCCCGTGGTCATGGAGAATTCCGGTCAGCTCGACGGCATGAAGCAGCAGACCTGGATCCCCTGGGACAAAGTCTTCCGCACGGTCGATCAGGTGTGGAAATTTTTCGAGCGGATGCATCTGAAACCGTTCCGGGAATATTCACGTCGCCGGGCGGCCAAGTGGGTGCTGCGTCGACTCGAGAAGAGTGACGGCCTCGGCGCGATCTTCCCGCCGATCGTGTGGACGATCATTGCCCTGCGGTGTCTGGGTTATGCAGAAGACTCTCCTGAAGTTCAGGGACAACTGCATGAACTGGAAAAACTCACCATCCGTGAAGGGGATACCGCGCGGCTCGAGCCATGCCGGTCGCCTGTCTGGGATACTGCGATTTCCGTGAACGCACTGCGTGAGGCAGGCATTCCCGCCCAGCATCCGAAGATCGCGCGGGCAGTGAACTGGCTGCTCTCTAAGGAAGTCCGCTCTCCCGGGGACTGGACGGTCAATCACCGGGGGCTTGAACCGGGAGGCTGGTACTTCGAATTCAATAATGAGTTCTATCCCGACGTTGATGACACGATCATGGTGACGATGGCGTTGTCGCGCTGCCTGACCGGGTCGAATCAGTCGAACTGGTCGGCCACCCTGCTGGGACATCAGAAATCGACGCGTCATCCGGACGCAGATCTCTCGGTCGTGGTGGCCAGTGCGACGGATGCCCCCGAACGCGTGATCGCGGATATGGACCGCATGCAACCGACCATTTCGGCTATTCGGCGGGCTGTCAAATGGACAGCTGCGATGCAAAGCCGCAACGGCGGCTGGGGTGCGTTCGATGCCGATAACGATCGCGAAGTTTTGACGCGAGTTCCGTTCGCCGATCACAATGCGATGATCGATCCACCGACTGCCGATATCACGGCCCGTGTGCTGGAAATGTACGGTCGATTGGGCGTCCGAGGCGGCGATCCAATGTTTGAACGGGCCCTGCGGTTCGTCTGGGATGAACAGGAAACCGATCATTGCTGGCAGGGACGCTGGGGCGTCAATTACATCTACGGCACCTGGCAGGTGCTGGTGGGCCTGACGGAGTTCGGCGTGAATCCGGAAGACTCGCGTCTTCAGGCGGCCGCCCGCTGGCTGAAAGAAAAGCAACAGGCTGATGGCGGCTGGGGAGAAACGCCACAGTCCTATGATGAGCCGGCACTGCGAGGGATCGGCAACACGACTCCTTCACAGACCGCCTGGGCTCTGCTGGGTCTGATGGCAGTGGGTGAACACAACAGCCCCGCTGTGCAACGCGGAATCGAGTACCTGAAACGCAAACAGACCGTCGACGGCACCTGGGATGAGCCGGAATTCACCGGAACGGGATTCCCGCGAGTCTTCTACCTGCGGTACCATTACTATCGACACTACTTCCCGCTCATGGCCCTCGGGAAGTACGCCAATCTGATGAAGGACAGTTAGCCCCTGTGAATCGCCTTCAGCCATCGTTGATTCTGGACTCGAACCTGTGACACCGTGAGCCAGCTGATCCGGCAGTCTGACCAACGCGCCTTTCTCGTATTACCCGAGAACGAGCTTGCCGTTGCTGCCGTGAAGAAGCTGGCCCCGGGGATCAAACGCCGCCGGGTCTGGATGGTGACGCTCGTCGGGCCGTCCGGAACCGGGAAGTCGCACCTTGCCAGAGAACTGGTCCGCAGCTGGGAGTCGGAACGACCTGACGGCAAACTGCTCCTCTTCACCGCGTCACAGTTTGCAGCACAGCTGGCAGACGCCTCTGCAGCGGGGACGTTGCAGCAGTTTCAGGCGAAGCATCGGAACGACGTCCATCTGCTCATCTGCGAAGACGTGCATGTGCTTGGGCCGAGAAAGGAGTCGCAACTCCAGCTGCTCGCGGCGATCGATGACGTGATCGCCTCGGGAGGAGTGGTACTTCTGACGTCGACAAAGATGCCAGGTGCGATCAAAGACCTGAGCCGACGACTGGTCAATCGCATGCACGGCGGACTGTGCGTCGAGATCGGTCTCCCTGGACCTGCCAGCCGCAGGGAGCTTGTCGATCAGTATCTGAGTGTCGAATCACTGCCGTTGTCGGAACAGGAGATTGCCGCCATCGTCGCTCAGCCGGAAACCAGTCCGCGTGAGTTGATTGGACTGCTCAGCCAGTTGCAGTCGGAGTCGAAGCTGCGGGTGGGGAAGCAGCGAGCCACCCGGTTGAACGTCAAAGCCGCCATCGCAGAGCGGCAACGTCAGCTCGACTTGAGTCTGCCGGAGATCACCCGGGCGACCGCCGAAAAATTTGGCGTGAAGGTCTCGGAGTTGAAAGGCGCGAGCCGCGTGCAGTCACTCTCGCTCGCACGCCAGACAGCCATGTATCTGGCCCGGGACCTTGCTCAGCTGCACTATGTCCAGATTGGCGAATTCTTTCAGCGTGGGAATCACAGCACCGTCATTCATGCCTGTCAGAAAATCGCGAAGCAGCTGACGGCGGATCCGATCCTCGTTCAGAAAGTGCAGTCCATCCGGGAACAACTGCTGGGGCGAGGCTGAGAAGGAACCCCGGAACGATGATTGACGTTCGTCCCGGCGATGGGGCCTTCAACAGTCGTCACACGTCGCAGGTTTGCACGGCCTGCTTCAGTCCCTCCCAGGGGTCGCGGGTCGGGATGAATTCCTGTCCGACATAGCCGGCGTATCCGACATCCAGCAGTGCTTTCATCACGCCGGGATAATGAATCTCCTGCGTGTCGTCGAGTTCGCCCCGGCCGGGATTGCCGGCAGTATGAATGTGCCCCAGGTAGTCCTTGTGCTCATGAATCCGGCGGATCACGTCCCCATCCATGATCTGCACATGATAGATATCGAAGAGCAGCTTCAGATGAGATGAGCCGACCCGCTTCAGGATGTCGATGCAGTAGTCGCAGTGATCTCCCTGATAACCCGGATGACCCTTCATGGGGTGGCTGGCATCACGGGTGTTCAGCATCTCCAGGCAGAGTGTGACGTCGTGCTTTTCAGCATCACCGACAATCTTTTTCAGACCGGCCACGCAGTTGTCCGCCCCCTCTTCCTTCGAGATCCCGTTCGCCATGCCGGTGAAGGTGATCACCCGCTTCACGCCAAAATCAGCACATTGCGCGATGCGGGTTCTCAGGATCTCGAGGCAGCGTTCCCATTCACCCGGATTGTTGAAGCCGGTCGGGAAGCCGTGGCTGCTGGAAATGGCGCAGGTCAGTCCATGTTTCTTGAGCGTCGGCCAATGCTGGGGATCGATCAGTTCGATGCTGGGGACTCCCAGCCGCACAGCCACCTGACACATCTGGTCCACATCCGGCCAGGCAGGGCTGTAGCACCAGTGCACGAGCGACTGCTGAATGCGTTTGTTCTTCGCAACAGGACCTTCGTCTTGATCTTCGGCCTTCAGGTGAGAACCCGCTGTCAGTGAGATGGCTCCCAATCCCGCAGCGGAAGATTGAATCCATGCCCGCCGGGTCAAGGACGTTGCGTTTTGAAGCTCGGACATGAAGAGTTCCTCCGGGGTCAGTATGTCAACTTTTGTGTCGATCCGAAGGCAGAGATGTTGCCCTGAATCGATCACCAGAAAGTTTAACAGACCGGGAGCGAATCTACTCCCGTCCCGCGAGGTCTTCCCAGCGGGCATAGGACTCCGCCAGAGTCTTGCCGATGACATCCAGCCGTTCCGTGGCTGCTGCAATCTCTTTGGCCTGCTGTTTGAAAAATGCGGGGTCGGCCATCTTCTGATGCAGTTCCGACTGCTCTGTTTCGAGAGCTTCAATCTTCTCCGGCAGCTTCTCCAGTTCCTTCTGTTCTTTATAGGACAGTTTGACTTTGGCAGCCGGCGGTGCGGGACTCGCGGCTTTCGCGGGAGCAGCGGCCGGCTTGTCCGTCGTGATCGCTTTGGGGGCGACTTCCCGTTGCCGCAGATAGTCATCATATCCGCCGTCATACTCGCGGACATTGCCACTGCCGTCGAGGACCAGCGTGCTCGTCACGACATTGTTCAGGAACGCACGGTCATGGCTGACGAGAAGAACGGTGCCCGGGTAGTTGTCGACCAGCTCTTCCAGAAGTTCGAGAGTCTCCTGATCGAGGTCGTTTGTCGGTTCGTCCAGAACCATGATGTTCGAAGCCCGATGAAAAATGCGGGCCAGCAGCATGCGGTTCCGCTCTCCCCCGGACAGGTAGCGGGCTGCCCGACGAGCACGATCGGGAGTGAAGAGAAAGTCCTGCAGATAACCGATGATATGCTTTCGCTGCCCGTTGACTTCGATTGTCTCCAGACCGTCGCCGACATTTTCGACGACCGTCTTTTCTTCGTCGATCTGTTCCCGCAGCTGGTCGAAGTAGATCACCTGCTGGTTCGTTCCCTGGCGGATCGATCCTGATGTGGGTTGAAGTTCACCGAGAATCAACTTCAGCAGCGTACTCTTCCCTGCCCCGTTGGGCCCGATGATGCCAACCTTGTCCCCGCGTGTGATCAGCGTGGAGAAGTTCTGAATGATGGGACGTTCCGCGTAGGAGAACGAAACGTCTTTCGCTTCGAGGACGAGATGTCCGGAACGCTCGGCGTTGCCCGCCTGCATTTTGACGTTCCCCACCCGTTCTCTGCGCTGAGCCCGTTCCTCCCGCAGTTTCTTCAGCGCTCTGACCCGGCCTTCATTCCGCGTTCTTCGGGCTTTGATTCCCTGCCGAATCCAGACTTCTTCAATCGCCAGTTTCTTGTCGAAGAGTGCGTTCTGCTTTTCTTCCGCTTCGAGCAATTGCTGTTTGCGGAAGAGGAACGTGGCATAGTCGCACGTCCAGTCAAAGAGTTTGCCCCGGTCCACTTCAAGAATGCGGGTGGCAAGAGCCTGAAGAAAGACACGGTCGTGAGTGATGAAGATGAGTGTCCCGCTGTAGTTCTTCAGAAACCCTTCCAGCCAGTTGATGGAATCGATGTCGAGATGGTTGGTCGGTTCATCAAGCAGCAGGATGTCCGGTTCCTGCACGATGGCCTGAGCCAGCAGGGCACGGCGTTTCATCCCTGAAGAGAGCGTGGAAAACTGCTGGTCTCCCTGCAGTCCCATGCGTTCCAGAACCTGTTCGACAGCATGGTCCGCTTCCCAGTCGTGTGCGGGGTCGGGGTCACGCTGGTAACCCGCGAGAACAAGTTCGGTCAGCGTCAGATCGGCGGTGCCGGCGGGGACTTCCTGGATCAGTCGGCCGATCCGGATGCGGGCGGCCGGCTTGATCTCTCCGTCATCCGGAGCGAGTTCGCCGGCGAGAATCTTCATCAGCGTCGATTTGCCGGCTCCGTTTCGTCCCAGCAGTCCGATGCGTTCTCCCCGCTCGATTTCCAGCGTCACGTTCTCCAGCAGCGCCGGGCCGCTCCAGGTGAAAGAGACATCTCGAAGGCTTAAGAGTGACATAGTCTGTCCGCGTTGGAAGATGGCGTGATTCCCGCGGCTGTCGCAGCATCAAGCGGGATGGTCTCTCGCCGCTCGCATTTCTTCCGCACCGGTGAACCGCGGAGGCAAGAGTGCCACCGCGGCGACAGTCTATCGAGAGAATCAGCACCCGCAAAGCAAAACAGTGGCATGGACTGCCTTCCCCCCCGGGAAATGTTCTGCCCGACGCTGTTCGACTGTCAATTCACAAGAGAATTCATAATTGCCTGAAACTTTCGCTCTGCCTCCTGCAATGCCGCCGCAAGTGCCTGTTGATGCAGCTGCTGTGTCATCGACAAAGCGGACTGCGGCACCGTCCCGACAGGAATCATGATGAAACCTTCCGGGACAATGGGAAGAACTGTCTGAGACTGAGCATTCGTGAAGTATTGGGAGATTCGATTTTTCGCCATGATGCCGATTTCCCCTGCCGACAATCGTGAGAGAGCACGAATCCCCGAATTCACTCTGGTCCAGAAACAAAAACACCCGGGTTGGTGCCCGGGCGCTTGATCAGTCGGTTTGTTCGCTGTTGACGTGAAGGTCAACTGACGATCTTCCCGGCTTCAAGCGCCGCGATACAGTGACGACAACAACAGGTGTGATTGAATGAAGGAACCATGTTCAACTAGATCGGCCCGACTCGCGTGCGGAGGTTCTCTTTTTCAGGCTTTTGGCGTGATTTCTCAATCAGATATTGTGATCGTCCTGTGTGATCGTTACATTTATTCTGATCACTAAGCCCTGTTTTGGGCTGATTCTGCACGCGACATATCCCATCCTGAGCCACAGGAGGGTTTCTCAGATCCGTGATTGTGCTCACTGGAGGTGCCAGAGGCCTTCGCAAAGCGTCGCGGCCCCGGTTTTCTCACCCGGCCGAACAATGAATGGAGTCTTGTGATGGCAACATCGATTCTGGTGGAACGCTCAACCTTTGCATCTGCTCAAACGGGTTCTGCCCCCGCACCAGCGACTGCCCCAGCGACGAACTGGTGTGCAGTGCCCCGCTGCGAACTGCGTGTTGAGAAGTGCAAAGACGGAGTCAAACTGCACTGCAGCTGCGAAGAAGAAATCGCCTGTGCGACTCTACAGAACCTGTGTCGATCCTTGGCGGGCGGACAATGCTCAGTGACCTGCCAGTGGAACGGGATTACCGTTTTCGACTGCAAACTGGTCTGCGGCAACTGCAAGATTGAATGCACCGAAGAAGGCTGCTGCATCTCCTGCTGCAGTGGCGATCAGGCCTGCTGTGAAATCACTCAGGCTTGCTGTGAAGCCCTCGCCTGCTGCCTGAAGAACGGCTGCTGCTGCTTCGTCTGCATCAGCGGCACTCCGATTTGCTGCTGCTGTTAGTTCGCAGACCGATGTTTCGACTTTTCATTTCCTCCAAAAAAACAGGCCGCTTTCACGATTGAAAACGGCCTGTTTTTTTTCAGAGGTCAGAGGTCAGAGGTCAGAGGTCAGAGGTCAGAGGTCACGCAATCAATCCTGACCTCTTTTCCCTGTCCCCTTTTTCCATCCGCTGTCCCCTGCCCCCTCAGATCTGAAAGTCGTAGCCGATGGGGGGGCCGGAGACCGCTGAGCCTTGCCCTCGTGCTCGATACAGAATGACCTGCCGACCCTGCCTGCGGAACTCGACTGAGGTCATGTACGTTCGCATCAGCTGCAGGCCCGAATCCGCGATCGATCCGAAGCGCTCGGAGATTGCAGCGGGCTGCGACGATCCGCTGGACGCAGTTTCGATCTGGATTCGCACGTACCGCGAAGTGACATGGGTCCGGACGCGGATATCGCCTTTGGGGTCATCACGCTGCACATGCTCCAGGAACTGCGTGAGGCCTTCCGTGGCAGCAAGCTGGACCGCAAAGCCGTCGGTGGGAGCGAACGGGAATTTCCCCATGGCGGACATGATCGAGGCAACCGCGAATCCGATGTCCGCATGACAACAGACGGTCTGTTCCATCGCCACAGGCAATGAACTGGCCGCGGGCTGCGATGCGGAAATGGATTCGTGGGCAATCATGTGAAGGCTCCTGGGGTGTTTGGATTCATGGGAGGGTTGAGGGTTGAGGGTTGAGGGTTGAGGGTTGAGGGTTGAGGGTTGAGGGTTGAGGGTTGCTGAGAGCTGAGAGCTGAGAGCTGAGAGCTGAGAGCTGACTGCTGACTGCTGACTGCTACACAATGCGTTTCTTTTCGATTCGTTCGACCTGGACGACGACGCCGTCCTGGACAATGGCGATGACCTGCCCGAACTTGAGCCCCTGCAGGGACTGACGGATCTGGTCGAGTGCGACATCAATGTTCTGTTCCCGGACACGGGGACGTGGCTGCGGGTTCGCGACGGGGATCTGTTCTGACATGTTGGTCTCCAATATCAGTTCTCAGAGTTCAGGATTCAGTTTTCAATGAACTTCGTGGTGACGAGTTCTTCGGAAAACTGAGTACTGAACGCTGATGACAATCTGAAAAAAAGGCCGGCCCTGTTCCATTTCAGGGACCGGCCCAGGTGGACTCACACACCGCAAGAAAGGGGCCGACCCATTCAAACGCTGATGAGATCCGGAAAAGCCTTGAATCCATCTGCAACCTGCCGCCCCTTGTTCCGGAATGACGTCCCGGAACAAGGGAGCTTTTCGCAGATCGACAGATTAGAACTCACCCACGATTTCGCCGCCGGACACTGTTGCCAGCGAGATAAAGGTCGCGAAGCTGATGTTCTCGTTGATGAAGCGGACGGAACCATCACCCAAGGTGAAGTGTGCCCCGCCAGTGTGGAAGGAGAATGGCGAACCGGTCCCGTGAGTACCAATCTTTGCTCCATTCAGCACTTCGTCGATTCCACCGTTCTGACCAGTCGCGTACGTTTTGCCGACGATGTTGTGCCCGTTCGTGGCGTTGATTGCGATTGTTCCACCCAATACACCCGTGGCGGACGAAGTTTCTCCGTAGATGATGATATCGCTCGCGGGGCGCGCCCAGCCTCCCGAGTTAAGCCGATCCGCAGTGGCATCAGCTCCAAACGGGTCGCCGACCTGCTTCGGTCCCTTGACATAAACGTAAGGACGTCCGGAAGACTCTGCGATTGCGAGGGTGTTCGACAGACCGTCGGTGACATCTCGGAACTTCCGACCTGATGCTGTGTTTTTGTTCGTCGATGGATTCAACGTAGCGTTCTTCGGGAAGAAGCCCGGGACGTAGCTATACGGGCTTGTAGCCGTCAGTGATCCTTGAGCAATCTGGTAAATCTCATCTGGATCCTTGTACAGCCCCGGAACTGCGACACCCAGGCTGGTAAAGACGTCCGGAGCGATTCCATAAATTGGAGAGTAATCTGATGACGCGGCCACATTCTTCGTCCATCCCGAACCTGGAGGAGCCATATCGAGTACTCCCGCTACCGGATCAGAAGGGCACATGTAGGTCGGAATCTTGGTTTGGACCAAGGTACGGTTGTCAACCGTAAATCCAGAGTCAACAGTGGTGTCACTCCAGTTTCTGCCCTGATTGTATTTGTTGTAGATCTGAGCTTGGTCAACGTAGGGGAGCAACTGGGTGAGAACTGCGAATCGAGGCGTGTCCGTTGCTGCGGGCCGCAGACTTGTCGGAAGTTGCTGGTAGCTGTTTTCGAAGTTGTGGAAGGCCAGACCGATCTGCTTCAGATTGTTTTTGCACTGTGACCGTCTCGCCGCTTCCCGGGCCTGCTGGACAGCGGGCAGAAGCAGGGCGATCAACACTGCGATAATGGCGATCACCACCAGCAATTCAATGAGCGTGAACCCTGTCCGCTGGGGGGCAGACAAATTCTTTCGAAACGAGCGTTGCATGTTTTTCCTTTGACTAAATTAACGGGATCTCTGATGCCTTTTGGCGTTTATTTGAAAATTCTGTTTCAGCAAAATACTTCAGCGGATTGTGATGGGCCTTTCTTCGATTACTTCAGGTCGAAGGGAGGCAACTCCGTTTTCCCTTCCGCAACTTCCACGACCAGATCGGTTGTCACCGGACTTGCATATTTCTTAGGAAGGTCATTTGGGTTCGCGATGACGTCTCCCTTGTCGGTGCGGGTAATGGGGTAATGCACAATCACAACCTTGTAGCTGCCGGAGGGAGCCCCATCACCTTTTTCATACGTCCACAACTGAAACGTGCCGTCCTCAGCTGACTTTGCTTGAGGCCGAACAGTCTCGGGAGCATTGGCGTCTTGAGGAATTAATGTGATTGCAGCTTCAGCGACTGGCTTTCCCTTGTAAGTCACAATTCCTTTGGCCGGATGCACGACTTTCCAGGGGTCGGATTTTCCACAGCCGCTCAGCGTTGCCAGCAGGGCCAGTCCGCACAGGGCAGCGGCCTTTCCAGACATGCGGTGGTTCTTGATGAGTCCGGATAACACTTTCAAATCTCCTCAACTCGGGGGTCAATTTGGAAGACGCCAGCGGCGGTCGTCTCTCAGAAGGAGATCTGGTCTTCAAGCCCTGGCACCACATGGTGCCTGATCGTTAACGGGATTCATGAAGTCTGCGGTTGGCCCACAGCGACCAGATCTCAACGCGTTCAAAGCAGCGGATTCAGGGTCAACAACAACAGCACTTCATGTCACAGGCTCCATCAGGCAGGGTGTTTACTCGGGGCGGGTCAAATTGGAGGTCAAAAAGGGAGGTAATGTTCATGGAGTCAGCTGCCAATCTCGCAGCCACAACATCAGTCCTGCTGCAGCAGCCACACTGAGTGCAATTCCCGTCCATCGGGATCGCAGTGACTTCATCACACCGAAGCGGCCACGTTCGGCAAGATCGTTCCCGGGGACAGTGTTTCCAATGACCAGGTAGTCGTGGACCGCACGCACTGGGCTGAGGTTTTTGACTAACAGCAGGATGGTTTGATGTTCATAGGCGGTCAGGACGCTCCCTCGAAGTGAGACTTCACCGTCCTGTGTCTCCACATGCACACGGACTGCGAATTCCCGGCCCAGGTCAGCGAGTCGGTCGATAACGAGTCGCTGGAGCGCTGAGTCCGAGACTTGCAGCATGCCCGGGCGCGGGAATTGGCGAATCACGTCGGGTGGTGCTTTTTCCGTCACGCTTTGAAATCCGGCCTGCGTTCGCCTCCGTGATGATGTTGAGGTAGCCATCGTGGCGTCCTAAATAATCATGATCTGTGTGGTAGTTTTTTGAATCTAAAAGTTGTTTTTGTGCAGGCTGTGCTTATTATCGGCAGGAAACATGGCTGACTACCATTTAAGTCGTGTTTATATTCAATCCGATGGAATTGTCAAGCTGTCGATTAAATTTTTTTGGATTTCCATCGGATCTCCTCGAAAAGCCTGAAGTTTTCCCGGTTTGTCTCACCATCCCGCAACTGAAATTTTGGAGTCTTGGCGTATCACCCGATTTTTGACAATTCGCCTGGAAGAGTCCCCTACTGAAAGGGGCACAGGGAAAGTCCAAAGCAGCAGCGCACCAGCAGAGGGGGGAATTGGAGAGGCTCGATCATCGCCCATTGACGCTTTGTCGAGTCTCGAACTGGAGCCTGCACGAAAGGGATTTGCCGTGGGATATGCTCGATCAGATCTCGAACAGCTGGGAGTCGATTTTTCAACCTTGGCCGATGCCTGCTTTCTTCGCTGGGACGAGTCCGCAGGCCAGCATGTCTATCAGCACGTTTCCGTCACTTCCCTTGGAGCCGCCGCAGCAACCCACGCTCACGGGCAGTCTGACATCACCGGTCTAACGGCAGCACTGGCGGCGAAGTCTGACACAGGGCATACCCACACCATGTCGGGTATTACCGACCTGCCAACGATCACCGTTACGCCGACGAATGGAGCGGTGCCCAAGGCTGACGGCTCTGGCAAAATTGCCGTAGGTTGGTTGCCGACTGGATCGGGAAACGGACTCGACGCGGACACGCTCGACGGGGTGCATGCTGCCGCTCTCGCAGCTCTTTCTGGAGCGACGTTCTCCGGTGCAGTCAAAGTCGCGAATACAGCGACCAACGGCATTGAGGTTTACAATACCAGCGACCAGACGACGAACTACGAGAAGCTGTTTATTCGATGGATTTCCAGTCAGCTCATGATTGGAACTGTCTTCGGCGGTACTGGCGTTGATGGGCGAGCATTAGTTCTAGGTGCATCGCACGTTGTTGGCGGTAGCGATCCGTCACTAACGTCCTTAACGATCAATCCAACGACGTCATCGTTAGGTTTCTTTCGTTTTACCAGATCAAGCAGTGTCACGTCGATGCCCTTCATCTCCTTAGGTGGGTGCAACGGAGGTGCATCATCAGGTGTGCAGACATTCTTTGCTGTCAATCCACGTATCGGTCAGTCTGGCACTGCTGGATGGACTGCACACTTAATCAATCCGTCTGCCGTCACCGAAGGCAGCGGCCCGAAGCTCTTGTTGGATTGCCAGGTGAATGACGTCCGTAAGTGCAGCATCAATTATCAGGGTGCCTTCGCACCCGCCTCGATCGCCGATTCGGCTGCTCCAAGCAACTCGTTTTATTACAGCTCCACGCAGTCGAAGCTGGTGTTCAAGGACAGCGGCGGGACTGCTCACCCTCTTTATTGATCACCCAATGAAAATCCAGTTCAAACCCTTCATTGCGATCCAGTTTCAGCAGGTCGACCGGCAAGGAAAAGCGACCGATCTTCCACCGCTGACGCTGGAACTGCCTGCCAACTGGGAGCAGGTTCTCGGGCCGCAGCTGACGCAGACTGTCACACAGGTGCAGTCGCAACTGCAGGCGGATCTGGATCGCAAGCGGAGTCTCTGGTCACGTCTTTTCAGGAAATCAACATGAGCTGCACGGTCGTGTTCTACCATGATGTCTCTGGCGAAACGCTCTCTCTGCGGCTGCTTGATGCGGCCGGAGAGATGGTCAATGGAGAGGCCCCGGACTCGCTGAGCGAGCCCGATTCCGAAGCGAAGCCGTTCCGGTATGAGGCGAGCGTTGCTGAGGACCTTTCCGGCTGGTTCACCGCCCAGATTTTTGATGCGGAGGGGGAACTGCTCTATACGGGCCGGGTGAAGGTGGCCAGTGATGACGGGAGTTCCCTCATCGATGATCCCTCACGAGGTGACGCCAGCCAGAGCGAGATCGCTGTGGCATCCCTTTCTTCAACCGCTCTGCAGCAGCTGGCTGGAACCAGAGCGATTCACATTGCGGTCCCTGCCCTGCTGGGACGAACGCTGACGGACCCGCTGATTCAGGGGGACACGTACTCGGCGGAACTGGATTCCGCGATCGAGTTCAGCCGCAGTGACTTCCCCGACATCGCTGAAGAGTCCACCTGTCGGCTGATCGCCCGGAAGCAGGACTGCAGCGATGTGGTGACATTCACGATCAGCGGCGAGCAGGCGTCCATCCCGGTTCGCACAGGAGCGAAAGTCTGCCGGTTCGAACCGACTGCCGAGCAGACCCGCGAGTGGGAACCGGGGAAGTACGAGTTCAACGTCGACGTCACCTGGCCGGACGGAAAAACCCGGACGTTCGTAGGGCCGAATGTGTTCCTCCGGGTTCTGGCGGATCTGTCGGAGTAGTCTACCCTGCTTCGCTGCAGCTATTCTCGTGATCGATGTTCATTGACGAGGTGTCGTAACATTTCTTCCTGCGAGATAAACACGAGCAGGAGTTCCGAGAATGCGAGCATGGGGATGGCGGCCCCACCGATCAGCAGTGCCAATCCCACGGTGATGACAGCCACCTGCGGCGTCAGGGGTGTCTTTAAAGCGGTGAACAGCAGGATCACCAGGATCAGGCAACCTGCAATCACCTGAATGGCTGCCATGACTTTCAGCAGGCCCGAGAGCATCCGCAGTGTCGGCCGTCCTTCGATCCGCACCTTCTTCGCGGGGGCTTCCCGTCGGGGTGAGGGCTGCGGAAAGGGAAGCGACGGCGGAACCCCGGGAACCGAGGCGGGAGGCGGGGGAACGCTCTCGAGGGCTTTGGGCTCGTTGATGGGAGCAGGTGATGCCGGCGGAGGAGCGGTCACCGTGAACGACTCCTCATCGGGCAGCAGGAATTCCGCATGACAGGCAGGACAGTTTCCGGGCTGTCCGAGCAGATCCTCTGTCACCAGCAGGTTCGCATCACAATGGGGGCAGGCGACTCGGTATTTCTGCATGATCGGACAGCTCTTCGGGTCTTCGCAAAACTCGGGATCTGCGAGTGTAACACACGGGATTTCTCAACGCACAGCGGAGTTATGGGCCGAGGTCACGCTGCGGACTGTGAATGTCAGTCGCATTGAATATGATGTTCGCATCCGAATCCGATTCCTGCGAGCAACACATGACCGCCTTTTCCGTGCATGCCAGTCCGACCACTCAGCTTATCGAGCGTTTCACACAGCTGCTGGGGGCGACGAGCGTGCTTTCCACGCAGGATGAAATGCTGGTCTACGAGTGCGATGGTTATATCGTCGAAAAGAAGGTGCCGGATCTGGTTGTCTTTCCCCGCACGACGGAAGAGGTCTCGCAGATCGTCCGGCTCTGCAATGAGTACGATGTTCCGTTCGTACCGCGGGGGGCCGGGACCAGTCTGGCGGGGGGAACTCTGCCGGTCGGCGGCGGGGTGATGATCTGCACGTCCCGCATGCAGCAGATTCTCGAAGTGAATCTGCGTGACCGGTATGCCGTGGTGCAGCCGGGAACCGTCAATATTCATCTGACGCAGAAGCTGAAAGGAACCGGCTTTCATTACGCTCCGGATCCCTCGTCCCAAGGGGCGTGCACGATCGGCGGCAACGTGGCCACCAACTCCGGGGGCCCGCACACCCTGAAGTATGGTGTCACTGTGAACCATGTGCTGGGGATTGAAGTGGTCCTCCCCAGCGGAGAAGTGGTGACCTTCGGCGGTCCCTGTCAGGAATATCCGGGTTATGACCTGACCGGGTTGTTTGTGGGCAGTGAAGGAACCTTCGGCATCTGCACGAAAGTGTGGGTGAAGCTGACTCGGGATACCTCCGCGGTCCGGACGATGCTGGGAATCTTTGAAACGGTCACTCAGGCCACGGAAGCGATCAGCGGGATCATTGCTGCGGGGATTGTTCCGGCGGCATTGGAGATGATGGATCAGGGAATTATTGGAGCGGTCGAAGCGGCCTTTCATTTTGGCTTTCCGCTGGATGCCGGCGCTGTGCTGTTGATTGAAGTCGACGGTCTGGAGGTGGGAGTCGATGCCGAGGCGCAGTCGATTGTCAGCATCTGCGAAAAGTTTGGAGCACGCGAGGTGCGGAAGGCGAATACCCCTGCTGAGCGGCTTCTGCTCTGGAAGTGCCGCAAGCAGGCCTTCGGCGCGATTGGACGTCTTTCGCCCAGCTTCTGCACACAGGACGGGGTTGTTCCGCGAACCAAGTTGCCGGACATTCTCAGCTTCATCCAGGAGATGGAGCGCAAGTACGGACTCAGGATCGTGAACGTCTTTCACGCTGGCGACGGCAATATTCATCCCATCCTGCTGTTCGATGAACGGGATCCGGAGCAGACCCGCCGCGTGATTCAGGCGGGAGACGAGATCCTCCACAAGTGTATTCAGCTGGGAGGCAGCGTCACCGGTGAGCACGGTATCGGGGTCGAGAAAATCAGCCTGATGGACACGCTGTTCACTCATGCCGATCTCGCGGTCATGGAAGATGTCCGGAAGGTCTTCAATCCCGATGGTCGATGCAGCCCGAGAAAACTCCTGCCGACCGCAGGCGGGTGCGGCATGGAGCACATCGAACGGAAGTCTCCCGGCCGACGAGCCGCGATGTAGAAAAAAAAGAGCCGCGTCCCGAAGGATGCGGCTCTTTCTCTTTGTTCAGCATTGTCTGTCCGAGCACGAAGCGTCAGCGAGTGCATTCTTCAACGAACTTACGGCTGCAGCTGGACCGGAACGATCTTCTGAGCGCGAATCACGTCGGCTCCATAACTTTCTTCACGGCTGCGGCGTCCGATCACTCCCATCGGCTTTCCGACCCATTGCTCCAGCGAGACCCCTTCTCCCGGTTCGACATAGGCCAGCATTCTGCCGTCAGGGGAAGTCAGGATGAACTTCGGAAATCCGGGCGGAGCCTGAATGGGCTGCAGGATTCCTGCACCGTTGAGTTGTGGCGACACCCCTTCTGGAGTCGGAACCGGCTGGGTCGGCATGTTCGAAGCGGTCGCGTCGGTGGGGATCGCATCCGTCCCGAAAAGTTGCACCGACGACCCATTGGGGTCCATGGCGACCTGAACCGGCTGCTGAAAAGCCATGGGGGCCTGAAGTTTGTCGATGGGGAATTCACTTCTCTGGGCGAGCAACTGAGCATCCCGCTGTGACGTTTCCGCCGAGATTCGGGCGAATTTCTGATAGTGCTCGGCGATTTCCTTACGCCGAGTGACCGCTTCCATTCGCTGCGAGACCAGATAGGAGACATACGGCGTTGCCGATTTCTGCAGGTCTTCATAGGACTTGGCAATGCCTGACAGGTCCCATTCCACCGGATCGCGTGCCATCATGGCGGCATAGGCTTTATCAATCTCGTCCAGCTTTGCAAACTCCTGCTGATTGCGGTTCGCCGGCGGTGGAGAGACCAGTGAGGGTCCGGCGTTCACAGCCGTCGTGTCAATCGATGCCGTTTTCATCTCCGGTTGAGGAGCCGGCAATTCAGGCTTTGTTTCGACGATCTGCAGTGCGGGAGGAGAATTTTCAACGGGAAGCAGCATCGCCTGTCGCTGCCGATGCTCCGCCGGAACCTGGTAAGGATCGCCCGCAATCTGCTGCTGAATCTGTCGGCTCATGGGGACGAGATACTCCCCTTTCACCCAGCGGAATTCCTGGGCGGGGGGAACGATCTTCAGCATCCGTTTTCCGCCGGAGGGGCCAGCGAGAACCTTTTCGCCGAGGATGGTCACTTCATCTCCGTTGGAGAGTTCGCGTCCGAAGAAGGAATGGTCGTCGCTGAGCTGGCTGCCGATTCTGACAATGGCTCGAAGTGACTGACCGCCGCCCGGACTGACGTTGATCAGGCCCCGATTGGACCCGATCGGATTCACGAGCGAGGCATCGATCCAGCTGAAACTCCCCGGGGGTGGGGAGATCATGTACCACCCGCCATGGTCGTGACGATGGACCGTGACCTGATCATTCGCCTTGGCATGGCTGGTGACGTAAAACTGGGCGCCCGGTCCACATCGGACGTCCACCTGCTCGCCCACGACGATGGCCTGATACGGGAACTGCTCGGCAGCGTGCGCGGGGCCGGAGAAGTTCAACACTGCCAGTGACGGCAGCAGGGACAGGGCGAATATCAAACGTCGGACCATGGCCGCCCGCTCCTTCAAGGATCGTCTAGGGGGTGATGAGAGTGAACTGGGGAGTTGAGCTGATTTTCGCGGTCTTTTGAGGTAAATCCGGAAAATAGACTCAAGTTTTGGACGTGAATTCAGGCAGGAAGCGGGGGTGATACCCCATTTGCCCGGATTTCCGCAAGAGGATGTTGGAACGGAATTGCGGAATCCGACCGCTTCGGAACGCCGCAGAAGTTGTGGTTTACCACGGAGACTCGGAGGCACGGAGACACAGGGAGATTGAAAACCGCGAATAAGACGAATAGAGCGAATTGTTTTCTTTGGTTCTGCTTCGCTCATGATTCCACGATTGAGTGATCAAGACATTGAAACCTCTGAAATCACGAGACCATCGGAAGATGGACTCTGTTCGCTGGCGGCTGAAAAAGCTGATTCATTCGCGTCATTCGCCTGATTCGCAGTCCTTTCCCTCTCCGTGCCTCCGTGTCACCGTGGTGAACCATCCCGCGCCCTTCCCGCCAATGGGATTCAAAACGGCCCGGCAGGTTTCACACGGGCGGGAAATTGCTATCCTCCAGTTTCAGTTGACCCGGGGAAATTCCCCACTTCGAACCGAGTGCTCCTACGCTGTAAAGAAACTGCCATGTCTGAATTCCGCATCGAAAAAGACTCCATGGGCGACGTCAAAGTCCCAGCCAAGGCTTACTTCGGGGCCCAGACCCAGCGGGCAGTGGAAAACTTTCCGGTCTCCGGCTGGACGCTGCACCCGAACCTGATTCACGCGATGGGGCTGGTGAAGTATGCCTGCGGCGTCGCCAACCGCGATCTCGACAAGTTGACCGGGACCGGCAAGCAGCCGCTCAACCACGATCAGGTGGCTGCGATGCTCAGTGCCGCTCAGGAAGTGGCCGACGGGAAGTTCGACGATCAGTTTCCGATCGACGTCTTTCAGACCGGGTCCGGCACCAGCAGTAACATGAATTGCAATGAAGTGATTTCGAACCGGGCCATCGAACTCATGGGTGGCGATCGTTTCGAAGCCAAAAAGCCGATCCATCCCAACGACCACGTCAACATGGGACAAAGCACCAACGACACTTTCCCCACAGCCATTCACGTGGCGGTGGCGATGGCGATCAACAATCAGCTCATCCCTGCACTGACGAAGTTTCAGAAAGTGCTGGCCAAGAAAGCTCAGGAATGGGATCAGGTGATCAAGATCGGTCGCACCCATCTGGCCGATGCGACGCCGCTGCGGCTGGGGCAGGAATTTGGCGGATTCGCCCGCCAGCTGGAACTGTCGATTGAACGGGCCGCCACTGCCCTCAATGCTGTCTGTGAACTCCCTGTAGGAGGAACAGCGGTCGGTTCGGGGATCAATACGCATCCGGAATTTGGTTGCCGCGTGGCTGAGGTGCTCGCTGAGAATACGAACATCTCCTTCGTTGAAGCGGAAAATCACTTCGAAGCGAACGCTCAGCGTGACGGTCTGGTCGAATGCCATGGCCAGTTGAAGACCATCGCGACGACGCTGCTGAACGTCGCCAACAACATCCGCTGGCTGGGATCGGGTCCCCGCTGCGGGTTCTATGAAGTGATGATTCCGGACCTGCAGCCGGGAAGCTCCATCATGCCCGGAAAGGTGAACCCGGTGATGTGCGAAAGCCTGATGCAGGTGGCGGCTCGTGTGATCGGCAACGACGCCTGCATCACCATGAGCGGTGCCGTCGGCGGGAACTTCCAGCTGAACATCATGATGCCGGTCATGGGGCAGACGACTCTTGAATCGATTGCCCTGCTCTCGAACGGCACCAACGCCTTTGTGAACTTCTGTGCTGAGGGACTCGAAGCGAATGCAGAAGCGTGCGAAGCGGGCGTGGAGAAAAGCCTGTCGATGGTCACCAGCCTGAATCCACACATCGGGTACGAAATGGCTGCCCAGCTGGCAAAAGAGGCCTTCAAGACCGGCAAGACGATTCGGGAACTCTGCCTGGAGAAGAAGATCCTCCCCGTGGAAACGCTCAACGCCGCTCTCGACCCGATGAGCATGACCGAACCACACGCGTGAAAATCTAAGAGTGTAAAAGCAAACGGCAATGCGCGGGCCGCCTAGACAAAGTCTGGGCGGCCTGCCGCAAGAGGCCTCCCGTGAAGCGTGCCCGAACGTGATAGCTTCGTGATCAAAGACTCCCGAAGTGTCGGTTGCCCGGCAGTTTGTAAGATCTTCGACAAGCCTCTTGTTCCTGCGGAACCCAGACTTTGTCTGGGGCACCGGGTTATTCTTCTTCCGGGACCGGGGCGGGAACGGGTCTGTTGCGGGCTTCGAAGCCGATGTTGAGTTTGCGGTCGTCCGTCGCCTGCAGCGAATCGAGTTGCAGGACCTTCGTTCCCAGTCGGCTGACGGTCAGCGGGATCTTCTGTTCGCCATGGGCCTGACCCCAGGTGGTCCAGGCGTCCGCGAACGTCTTTTCGAATTCTTCAGCGTGAACCTGCGGCTGCGGGCTTCCCTGCAGCGATTCTCCTCGCAGGAATTCGACGTGGCAGTCGGAAGTCCAGCGCAGCTGCAATGCGGCTTCGGGGTCATCGCGGTCTGCCGGAAATTCGATTGAGATGGGCTGCGAGAGTGAAAACACGATTCGCCCCGCTGGGACGGTCGGAGACTGGGGATCCGCACGGCGGTAAACATCGATCGCAGCTGCGGACGCTTCAATCAGAAGAGTTGTCGAGCCGGGGTTGGTCACATTGGCAGCTTTGGAGACTACCATCGGTTCAAGCAGACGCAGAACAGAGCTGAGGTGCTCGTCCTCCGACGCGTTCAGCTCCGGGAGGATGCGGTTTATGACCTGCGGATCGGCCAGCTGAGCGAATTTCTCGTCCGAAATGTCCAGCACATTGACGTGTGCAAAGTTCTGCTCGACGTTCAGCTGCGAGATGGACGTCACTGCATCCATCGCGACGGCGACGGAGAGTTGATCGCTGCGGGGAACATCTGTCAGCTGCAGCGTGCGGCCCGGATTGAGAGTTCCCGGCTTCCCGCGGACACTCACGTTCAGGTCGCAGAGGACGGAGACCCCCTGCCCGTCCGTGCGGACCTGCGAGGGAGAGACTTTCAGTTCGGGAACCAGAACCGGGAGTGGAGAGAGCAACCGGGCGAGTCCGGGAGCTTCACGCATCTGCAGTTCTGCTTCTGCTTTCTTGATCAGATCGGGGACGACATTGAGGACCTGATCGATCAGCTCCTGACGGCTGTCGTACAGGCTGCCGATGATGCCCGTGACCAATTGGTCCGGTGTGAACTGATCACTCCGGGCTTGAACTTCGGTTGGCGGGGTGATGTACCAGTTCCCCTGATCAAACATAAACTTGCTGCGGAGCAGCTTCAGGTGCAGCTTGCCGTCGGAGATGACCGGCTGAACTTCGAGTTTGAGCTGCGCGGGTTTGTGAACGCCGATCTGAATCTGGATCGGGCCGGTGCGGGCCTGATGTTTGAGTGAATCGAGCGATGTCTTTCCGATGGAAAGTGCCAGCGGCTGAAAGCTGACGTCGAGTCCGAGTCGGCCGCCAGAAATGGCGTGCATCCAGATGCGGGTCACTTCGCAGCGGTAGCTGAGCTCCATCAACTTGACGTCAATCTTACTGGTGCCGCTTCCCACGCTCCGCTCAATGTCGGGGAGTGTTCCTGCGATCGGGGCGGTGAGCAGCAGCTCTGGCAGTTCGTTCGCCAGTTCTGCGAACGGCCTGTTCCCGAGTCTGACAGCAAACGAATTCGGAATGACACGAGTCTCGACCAGAGCTTCGTTATAGAAGCGGGTCCGGGCCGGGAGCGGTGTGACTTTCTTCAGATCGATCGAAGCCGGGTCGATCGAGCCGGGATTCTGAAGCCATTCGAAAGTCTGCGGTGAGGCAAATACGGTTCGGCAGACGTCATGATCATCGCTGTCGAGAAGCGTGAAGGTTCCGCGTCCTCCGAGCTGATTGAGTTGCTGGATCAGCTTTTCAGAGCGTTCGAAGGAGATCAGCGGATCCCCTTTGGCACTCACGGCCCAGACAGGCGTCTTCCGCTCCGCGAGACCTGCCAGGGGCAGTTCATCGCGAATCGCTCCGCCCGCCAGAATGAGGACAGAAGACCATTTTTCAGGATGGGCAGCCGCCTGACTCCATGCCCCGTAGCCCCCCATGGACCAGCCGATGAGCATGCGGTGATCAGGATCGACGGAGAACTCGCGTTCAACAGCGTCCAGGATTTTCATGGCTCGCTGGCCATCGGAAGAATCGGCGAGCCAGCCTGTCAAAGCACGGCTGGTCTGGTCTTCGCATTGCGGAAAGACTGCGATGAACGGCGTCTCGGGAGACTTCTCCAGCGCCACTGCCAGTAATCCGGCCAGTGGCAGTTTTCCGTCCGTTCCCTTCTCGCCGGCGCCGTGCAGAAACAAGGCGACGGGCCATTTGCGCGATGCGTCATACTGTTTCGGAACGAAGACCGTATAGCGATGTGTGCCGGTGGCATCTTCGAAGTTTCGAAGTTGAAAACCGGGAGGAAGCTGCGGACGGTCAGTCGATTCCGCACGGACATTGTTGGTGCCGCCCCATGAGAACAGGAACGTCAGGAGAACGGCGATCCGCCAGAAGGATTGCATCAGACCTCAATTGACCCGCACGTTAAAAGGAGTTCCCGAATGGCTACGGTGATCAGACAGTGATTTCAGTTTCCGCCCGCAGGAGCATGGTCGTACAGCCGTCCGATGTCCGCTTCGGAAACAGTAATGTGACGAATGAACCCGGTATGGGTTCGCTCATACGAAATTTGAGTGGCCAGCTGCGGGTGGCGATGAATGGCCCGGGCGATCACGACCTTATCTTCATCAGCAAGCCCCTGAGTCTCGGGAGCCCACTCGGTGCGGGTCTCGACAACCAGTGATTCCAGCCGGGGATCAAATGCATCGTAGCCAGCCATAATTCTCACTTAAAAAGGGACTTGTGAAGTGAAAGGTTGAGTCTAACAGCGGGTCATCGAACTGTCGATCAGTGCTGACGTCGCGGTCCAGCTGGGTGATACCCTCGCATTACTTCGTCGGCTTTTCGGGGTTCATGATGGGGGTGTCCCAGCCGGCCATGTCCAGCGGCTTCACACCGCGTCGATGTCCATCGAAGGAGAACGTGGCTGGATGATAGGGCCCTACGAATTCGATGTTCAGGTCGGGAGTGATCTGCTGCTCCAGTCCTGCGGCCCACAGGCAGGCGTTGATCAGCATTCGCCGGTAGTCTTCATTAAGAATGTCTTCAGAGGCTCCATAGGTGGTGGTAAAGACGCGGCCGGACTGACCTGAGGGGCTCTTGTAGGTTCTGACCCATGCTCCCGGGCAGGGTTTCTTTCCTTCAGCGGGTGGGGAGTCTTCTGTCATTCCTTCCAGCGGTTGAGCCAGGGCAAGAATGGTGCTGTCTGGTTCGGGATCCGTCCAGTATCCGCCCGCTTGCACCCAGGGACGTTCGACCCCCTTCAGAACCGGGTGTCCCGCTTCGGCCGGAACGATCTCCAGACGGGTACTCATTCGATGGTTGTCGCCGTAATGGCCTGCCCAGGTCTCCCCGAGGATCTGACGCCCGAAGCCTTTCTTGAAGTCGTCCCCCTCGTAGTCGAAGGAGAATCGTGAGAATTCCTTGCCCGGAGGAATGTTGAAAGCATGCGTGGAAGTTCTCAGTCCGACCACAGGTCCGCCCCGTTTCAGATAGTCTGCGATCGGCTGCATCTGTTCAACCGGCAAATCCTGAAACCGCGTGAAGATCACCATCAGGTCGGCATCTTTCAACGCCTCGGTTCCGGGGAGATTGTTGTTGCCTGGAACGATCTCGCCCGATTTTGGATCGACGTTGAACAGCACGGTGCACTTGAATCCATGATGCTTCGCCAGAATGCGGGCCAGTGCGGGGAGCGTCTCCTCCGAGCGGTATTCGTGATCGCCAGCCAGAAACACGATGTGCTTCCCGACCCCCGGGCCCTTCTCTCCGACAAATTGCAGCGGCTCAGCGAAGGCAGTCTGGCTGCAGAGTCCAAGGAGCAGCGCGCAGGACAAAAGAGCGTGATTTCTCATGTTTCCAGTCAACGTTGTGTGGGGAAAGTCCGGGAGTCCGCGAGCATCTCGGTGAAACGGATACGGGTCGGTTCGCCAAACACTTGAAGTGTGTGGAGGATCGCGCGGATCACAGTTCACCGGCTCATTTTCAGTTCTCGGTTGTACCATGCGTGCGGTCGACCGGGCTACCCATCAACGCGTGCTGAAGCGGTTTCCTGAGACGGCGACCGCATTTTTCAAAATGGGGGAGTCCAGAGCGGAGAGACGAGAGTCCAGGGCAAATCCGTTGCTGACATTTCTGGCTCTCGACTCCGGATTCTTCGCTCTGGGCATTCTCCAGATCGAATCAAGCGGTCGCCGTCGTTTCCTGAGGGTGTGGCCTCGCGGGGATCGCCACGACCTTCTAGACTTGAGGGGCGGAGCTTTTCCCGTTTCTGGAGTCACGGATGAAAATGAGAAATTGTCTGCTTCTGGCTGCGATGACAGCCTTCGTCGGTCTGCAGTCTGTGTCTGCTCAGGAGGAATCTGAACCGGCCCGTGCTGCAATCGGGCCTCGTCAGCAGTTCCCTGCCCGTCCACCTTTTCCCAATACGACTCTACCGCGGGGACGCGTGACGACGGGCAACATCGTTCTGGGATCGCGCGATGAACGCCGGTCCGGTCAGGAACGGGTGGATCATCTCCGCATGGCGGCCGAGAACCTGACTCTGGCCGGTTTTGAGCAGGAAGCTGATCAACTCCGCGAGCGGGCCGCTGTCCTCGAAAAGGATCTGGCCAGAGCCCAGTCACTCCAGACGCATCCCGAGCGACTGGCGATGGAACTGCGGGAATTACGCGAAAGCGTGGACCTCCTGCGACAGGAAGTCCGTGAACTTCGGGGGCTCCTGCGAAGCGAATTCGACAGCGACCGGGAATCTGTGGGGATCACCCGTGCTCCTCATGAAGGACGCATCCGCCTGCAGGATCGCAGCCAGCGGATTCCCGATGAAGCACTCGATGCAGCATCCGGGCGGGAAACCTATGAACGTCCAGCTTCCTCCCGGCAGCCTGTCCGTAATCAACGTTCCGAACCGACTGAAGAACCTGAATTCGAGCTGGTGCCCGTCCCGCTGGAATCGACCCCTCCTGAACCCATGCCGACCCCTGTCCCGACCCCCGCTGTTCCGAAAGAATAATTTCTCTGATGAAGATTCTGCTGGTGAATGATGACGGCATCCACGCACCGGGCCTGCGCGCGATGCATGCTGCCTTGAAAGAACTGGGCGATGTCCATGTCGTGGCTCCGCTGGTGGAGCAAAGCGGTGTGAGCCATCGGATCACCTATCTGCATCCCATCCTGATCAAGGAAATTCAGCACGAGGGGGAACACTACGGCTGGGCCGTGGACGGCAGCCCGGCGGACTGTGTGAAGATGGGAGTCCTCGAACTGTGTCATGGCGAACCGGACCTGATCGTCAGCGGTATCAACTCCGGCGCGAACGTGGGGATCAACGTTCTTTACTCCGGGACCGTGGCGGCTGCGATTGAAGGAGCCTTCTTCGGCATCACGTCCATTGCTGTTTCACTCGCGCAGGGGACCCCTCCCGATTATCAGGCAACCGCCATTCGCGCGCTGCATCTCATTCGACAATTGCTGAAGAATCAGCCGAAGAAGGGGATGCTGTGGAATGTCAATTTTCCGAATACCACGCCTGAAGGTCCCCGCGGCGTGAAACTGGTGTCGATGGAAGTGAATCGCCATGCGGACACCATTGAAAAAAGGATCGATCCCCGCGGCCGACCTTACTACTGGAGCGGACTGGATCCGATGAAGAATCACAAGCTCGCATCCGGGTACGATGTCAACGAACTGCATGAAGGGTTCGCCACGGTGACTCCTCTGCACTTCGACCTGACAGAGAGCAGCGTCCTGAAAGAACTGGCGCCGGTGAACTGGACGTTGTAACGAAGAGATTGACCGGACAGGTTGAGTGATTGAAAATGGATTTTCTTCTGAATCCTCCTGCCAGGAATCCTCTCATGCATACTTCCCTCTTCCGGGTTGTTCTCACGGCGTTCATCGCGATCGGGATGTTCTCGGCAACGGCACTGGCACAGAAGCCGGACAACCCCGCGGACAAAACGCTGCTGGAAATTGAAATCCTGATGCCGGGGGTGGGGGGCGACCCGCTGCTGGCACAGAAATGGCGCGGAGTGTTTGAAGAACTGGGAGAGGCGGTGCGGATCCGGCAGCCGCTTCCCAGCGATGCCCCCAAAATCGAAGAGGTTCCGCGTGGACCATTCCGACTGGTACGACTGGTTGGAGAGATCGATCGGGACGGAAACCTGTCGTTCCCGGGGAAGTCATTCAAGCAGAACCAGTCAGCACTGCTGAAGGAATATCTCGGGGAGTTGAAGACGTATGGTGCACAGGGCTCCCCAACCGGCAAAGCACTGTGGGGATTGACGAAGGCCCAGTTCGAGGCGGTGTTCGATCAACTTCGCGCTCCGGTCGAGAAGCCGGTCAAGGGGCTGACCATCAACGAAGCACTCAAAGTGATCTCACCGGCCCGGATCCTGCCGCTCGCCTATCATTCTTCGACAGAGTCGGTCCGCAAGACCTGGGATGCTGACAAGTTTCAAGGGGAAGTCCAGGGACTCTCCGCCGGGACCGCCGTTGCCTATGTGCTCTCCCAGCAGGGACTCGGATTCCGGCCGTTGAGAACTCCTTCCGGCGAGATCCAGCTGATGATTCATCCGCTGGAACAGGCACCCGATGCCTGGCCGGTCGGTTGGCCGCTCACGGAAACTGTGCCGCGCGATCAGTCGATTCCCGGGCTGTTCAAGAAGGTGGAGACGGGCGTCAACGAGTCCCCGCTGGCTGCTGTCTATGACGCCATTGAAGCTCAGTCCGGGGTGCGGATTCTCGTGGACCGGCTGGCCTGTCTTGCGAAAGAACTTGATCCCGAAACGATTCTCGTCTCGTATCCCCGCAAGAAGACAGCCTGGGCGCTGATCTTGAATTCCGTCACCGTCAATTCCCATATGACGATGAATTACCGTCAGGATGAAGCGGGAACAGGCTTTATTTTCGTGACGCCGTTTGCCCACTACGAGCCGAAGAACCCGACCCAGTTTGAGAAGAAGTAGTCTTCAGTTTTTGAAGTATTCTTCACCGCAAAGGCGCGAGAAATCCCAATACAAAAATGGTTTTTGCGCTCGAATCTTTGGGGCCTTCGCGTCTTCGCGGTGAAACCATCAACCTGAACGGGACCCGACTTTCAGGAGGACCGGTCTTGGTCACTCAAACTTCAGTTCGGCCAGTTCGGCAGGATCTTTGAAGAGCGTCCATCGATCGCTGGGCAGATGCGATAACCGACTGGCAACTTGAGCCGGCGAGATTGAGTGGCCGTCTGCCGAGCAGTCCCGGATCGCCACAAAAGAGATCTGCGGGCCAAAGTCACGGGTCACTTCGCCGTAGAGTTCCGCATCCCTTTCCCCGGAGTCGCCGCACAGGATGAATCTGCGTTGAGGGTACTGTCGGAGAAGGGTCTGGATCGAAGCCAGCTTCGTGCGGAACGAGGTCTCTTTTTTTCGATCGGTCGGCAGGTCCCGCAGCCGCATGTGTCGCAGATGCATGGTTCCGACAGGGAAGCCGTCCTGATCAAGCCAGTCGACCAGCGGGCTGTACAGCGGCCATGGACTGGCGGAAACATAATGAAAGCTGATTCCCCGGGCGGCCCATTGCTGGTACAGGTTCGACATTCCCTGCACGGACCGGAATTCCCGGGTGAAGGTATTAGCCAAAAGTTCTTTCCGGTTTCCGACGTTGGTGACCTTAATGGTGTCGTCGACGTCCGAGATGACCGAAATGCCATCGGGAGAGATGAGTTCAATTTCTCCGGCGAAGAGACGCTGGTCGTCTTCCGGAAGATGCGCACAGAACTGGACGAAGCGGCGTCCATGCACATCCTGCTGGATTGTCGATTCCAGTTCTTTGGCCTGAACGGTGATGGTGGTTTCGAAATGTCCGTTCGGAAGCGTTTCCGGCAGGACGAATGCTCTTTCTGCAATTGCGATGGGAACCGATTTCCCTTTTCGCGTGTCCTGCAGGAACAGGTGGGCGCGATCGAGGAATCTCTGGCGGGTCTCGACAGCCTTTTCGGGCTTCACAACACGTTTGAACAGGTGCAGGAGTGCGCGTTTACGAAAGCGGCCGTTGGACGAGGAGAAGATGCTCCCGCGAATCTGCAGATGCCAGCAGTGCCCGGCCGGGCTGTAATGAGCACAGCCGCGGTAGAACAGGACCATCTCACGCGGCTGGACGGCGCGTGGTGAATCGACTTTCTTTTCCGGGGTAGGGTTTTTGGGCATGGGCTAATCGTCCAGGCGGGGGCGACGCCGGGAATCTTTCACTCCCGAGCGTTGCTGTTTAGATCGCAATCGTCGTTCGACCGCGCCACGGGGAATCCGGGATTTGCGACGCTTTTTTGGCGGACTCGCGACATCCAGGACCATATTCCGCACCTTCTCCAGACAATCCTCCCGATTCTTTTCGCGATCTCGATATCGCTGGCAATCCATTCGCAAGACCCCGGTTTTGGTCATTCGGCCCTTCTCCGACTCCCGCAACCGCGCGAGCACGTCTTCCGGTAACGACTGGCACTCATTCAAGTTCCAGGCCAGCTGCACCTGAGAATTCACTTTGTTGACGTTCTGTCCTCCCGGACCCGAGCTGCGGACGTACGAAAAATGGAACTCCGACATCGGGATGCTCAGGGAATCGGAGACGATCAGATGTGTGGGCCTTTCGTGCGTCATCATTGTTCTTACTCTCGCGGTCTCAATCATCGCCGATTCGCGGAAGTCCTTCAATCCAGTGCCACACCGGAAAAAGGAGACCTTGCCGGAATTTCACACATCGGGCGGCGAACTTCGGCGGGATGAAGCAGGACCGATCCCCGGGCCGACGAGGAGGTTCACAGGTTTCGATCCTGACGGAAGCAGATTTGCCAACGTCAGTCGACCGAACCCTCAAACTTCAAGTGGCTTCCTGATTCAGTGCACCACGCCAGAAGTTGAGGAGTGCGGTCGCCGCGGACTCGATGGAGAACCGCTGGAGAACATCCCTTCTCGCAGCGGCTCCCAGTGCCCGGGCAAGATCGAGTTCGCTCAGCAGTGTCTCCACCCCCGATGCGATGGCATCCGGTCGGGCCGGCGGGACCAGCCAGGCAGATTCACCGTGCTTCAGAATTTCAGGAGTCCCCCCGACATTCGTTGCGACAATGGGAACGCCGCAGGCAGCGGCCTCCAGCAGGACTCGCCCCAGCGGTTCCTGACGTGCCGGGTGAATCAGCAGGTCGATTTCGGTCAACAGAGTGGAGATGTCGTTGCGGAAGCCGAGCCGATGCAGACGGTGCTCCATTCCTGCCTCGCGGAAGGTTTCGGTTAAAGCAGCGTCGAACTCGAGACTCTCGGCCTTGGTCGAATGACGTTCGCCGACCAGTAGAAAATGAAGGTCAGGACAGGTCTCTCGCAGCAGGACTGCCGCAGCTGCCAGATCGTTCTGCCCTTTTCGCAGACAGATCTGGCCGATCGTGGCAGCCAGTCGTATCTGTGGCGGAAGATTGAATTCACGGTGCAGCCAGCCCGTGCGGGCGGCGGGGCGAAACCGGGAACCGTCCACGCCATTGTAAAGGGTGATTAATCTTTCCGGCTGAATCCCCTGCTCGACGTGAGCTGTCCGGGTTGCATGCGAGACCGCTGCGAGGAATCGATGCTGGTTCAGGGCCTGGACAGCTCCGCGAGAGAGTTTCATGATGTCGCGGATGTGGGCCGACGTCGGACGGTTGAGATGCGGGGCGGCCTCCCCCAGCTGCCTGGCCATCGAGAGACTGTTGGCATGCAGCAGTTCGAGGTGGAACGATGCGATGGCATCGTTGCACCAGTTCGCGAATGCGTCGCGGGTTGGTAACTCAGGTGCCAGCTGTGTGCGGATTCCTCTTCTGCCAAGTTCCGTGACCAGCGGGCCCGGCTTCAGGCACAAGGCGACCGGATCGACATATGTGGGGACAAGTTGATCCAGGGCAGCGAGCATGGAAAACTCGCCCCCGTTCAGAGAACCATATTCGAAAATCAGGCCAATTCGCAGAGGAGCAACGGTCTGGTTCACGCTTTCCCGCTCACGAATTCCTTGTGGTCCTGTTCCTCAAAATCCTTCAGCACCTGTTCCAGCCGTTCCTTCACCTCGCGCAGGCGTTCGGGGGTCTGGATTTTGTTCTGGTCCGCTTCCATGACATAGAAGACGTCCAGGACCTGATCGAAGTGAGTGGCGATCTTCGCCATGTCGATTGACAGGTTCAGCTCGTAAAGTGTCCTTGAAACCGTGTACAGCAGACCGGTCCGGTCATGGGCGAAGACGTCGATAATCGTGCGGTTCTCCGAGGAATCGTTATCGATCTTCACACGCTGAGGGAGATTGGACACGGTTTTGTTCTGGCGGTCGCTGCCGAATCGACGCTTCTTCTTGAACAGCGATTCCACCTGCACTTTGGACTGCAGGACATCGCGGAAGGTTTCGGCAATTTCGCGGAATCGGCTTTCAGGAGGCCGGTCGCTGAAATCGGGATCGACGACCCAGTAGCTGTCGACGACCACACCTTCGGCGGTGGTGTTAATGTCGGCCGAAAGAATCTCCATGTGATGAGCCGCCAGGACGCCGCACATCTTGTGAAAGCAACCGGTCGTCGCCAGCGGATTCTTGGTGATGATCCGGTATTCGGTTGTCTGGGTCTCCTCCGACCAGCTGGGGAGGACTTCGATGGCCGTTGGTGAAAGCTGGTCGATCACGCGCAGGTCGTCCGCGATCCGCTGGGCCGGAGTCGTGGTCAGATAGTACGCTGAGAATCCCTGCAGCTGGCTTTCGACCCAGGTTCGGGTTTCCGCACTGGGTATCGAGTCCTGAAGAATATCAGCGACGGAATCTTTCACCGCCCGGATCCGCTCCGCTTCGTGGAACGAATAACGCTTGCCGCTGAGCATCACCAGACAGCGGTCGAACAGCTCGGCGAGCAGACCCGCTTTCCACTGTGTCCACGTCCCCGGTCCGACGGCAGTCACGTCGGCGGCGGTCAGCACATACAGCATCCGCAGTGTTTCGGGCGATCCGATTTCCCTGCTGAAGCTGAGGATCAGGGCGGCATCGGTGATGTCGCGACGCCAGGCGAGGTCGGCCATCTCGAGGTGTTTGCGGATCAGCAGCGCCAGTTGCTCCGTCTGGTATTCCGGCAGGAATAATCTCGTCCCAATCCGGAGGGCAATCTCTTCGCCTACCAGACAGTGATCCCGTTTGAACCCCTTCCCCAGATCGTGCATCAGAACAGCCAGATGCAGCAGTTCCTTGTGTCGAACAGTGCGGTACGCAGCCCCCACGGGACCGTCATCGTGCTCGAAGGAGACAACAGTCTCCACCGCCCGCAACGAATGTTCGTCGACGGTGAAGTGATGGTATTGATTGAACTGCAGCAGATTTCTGACGTGCGTGACATCGGGAATCACGATGTCGAGGACGCCGGTGTTAAACATGCTCCGCAGGATGGGCGGCAGTGTCCGCGTGCAGCGGAAGATGTCCATGAAAAGTCGGGCCGACTCCTGGGAGACCGTCTTTTCCAGCTTCGGGACAGCTTCCTTGATCGCTTCGGTGACTTTCGGTGCCAGTGGAACTCCATACAGAGCTGCCGACTTGAACATCTTCAGCATCGATTCCAGATTCTGGCAGACCTGCGGCAGATGACGGTCCGCGACGGTGATCTGATCCGTCCCGACATACAGAATTCCTTCCGCACGATGCCCGACCACGATGTCTCGTGCCCGCTCCAGCATCGACCGGGGACGCTGTAACGAAGCGAACCGATGAGTGATGGTCGCCAGTGCGGAGCTGTGCTGAAAATAGTCCTGCATGAACCGTTCGACGGGCCGCTGCTCGGCGGTTTCGACGTACCCCCGTTCAGCTGCGATGCGCAGTTGCTCATCCCGCGTCAAACGGTCCTGAGCCTTCCCGGCCGAGAAATGCAGGTCGATGCGGAGTCGTGTGAGAAACTCCCAGGTATCTTTCAACTGGCTGGCATCTGTTTTATTCAACGCCCCCTGCAGCCGAAGTGAATCGATGTCTTTGATGCCGTATCGGGCGTAGCCGATCCAGCGAATGAGATGCAGATCGCGCAGCCCGCCGGAGCTCGACTTCACATCCGGTTCGAGCTCCTGAGCCGGTGGACCATCGACCGACCAGCCTTCGGCACGGGCCTTCATGCAGTCTTCGATGAACTGCCGACGCCGGGCATTGATCACTTTGGACCGGAACTGCTGCACCAGACGTTCGCAGAGTTTTTCGTTTCCCCAGAGAAATCTCGCTTCGACCAGTGCGGTGGCAATCTGAGGGTCTTTGCGGGCGAGCGAAATGCACGTGGGGATGTCCCGGATCGAGTGCCCCAGTTGAATTCCCGAATCCCAGCAGATCTGCACAAACTTCTGCGCAAACTCGTCGAAGTCGTGAGCCTGATCGGTCTGGTGTAGAAACAGCAGGTCGATGTCGGAATAGGGAGCCAGTTCCCCCCGACCGGTCCCGCCAACGGCGACAATCGTTCCCTGGCTCCGAACCGCCTCGCGTCGATCTCCAAACCCATCCAGTGTTTCTTCCACCAGCGTGAGCAGAACCTGATCGGTACCGTCGCAGATGGCCGAAGCGATCTGAATGCCCGGGGTGCCCGATTGAAACAGGACCTGAGCACGCTGCCGCACAGCGGCCAGCAGGGCTTTGCGGCGGGTGATGTCTTGCAGTGGAGTCGGTTTTGTCGCAGTCATGGGGCGCAAAAAGGATTTCGTTCAAATGAAAGCAAGGCACTCGAGTTTATCGGGTCAGGTCCCCGTTGGCGAAGTGGGAATCCCGATTTCTCGGCTGATTGCAGTCATTTCAGCGGCTCGATACATCGGACCGGTCGGCTGCACCGCAGCGTGGACTATCAAGAGAGCGGGATTTCAGGGAGAATCCACGTTGAGAAAACATTGCACTTCCGTGAACACATGGATTTCTTCAGGGATGTTGGGGATGCCGCTGCCGCTGATGTATCGAATTCGCCAGACGTTCGGAGGACCGACCCTCACAAACGTCGAGGAAGCCACTCGAAATGCACTGGCCAGTCTTCCTCTCCAGGGGCGGGTGGCTCCCGGGGAGTCGGTCGCAATTACTGTCGGCAGCCGGGGAATCGCGAACATCCCGCAGATCACGCGGGAAGTCGTTTCCCATCTCCGATCGCTGGGGGCGAAACCATTTATCGTGACCTCCATGGGGAGTCACGGAGGAGCGACCGCGGAAGGACAGGTGGACGTCCTGCGCAGGCTGGGGGTCACCGAAGAGTCGGTCGGCGCGGAAATCAGATCGACCATGGAGACGGTCGTGGTCGCCCAGACGCCGCAGGGAATTCCGGTGCACTTCGACCGGATCGCGTTCGAAGCGGATCATGTGATCGTCATGGGGCGGGTGAAGCCGCATACGATCTTCTCCGGAGAAATCGAATCCGGTCTCCACAAGATGATGCTGATCGGACTGGGGAATCACACCGGAGCGACAATTTACCATCAGGCGATTGCCAATCACTCCTTCGGAACGATCGTGCAATCGGTCGCCAAAGAGGTCCTTGCCAAATGCCGTGTGCTCGCGGGAGTGGGGATCGTCGAAAATGCGTATGACGAGACAGCCTACATCGAAGCTGTCCTGCCAGACGACTTCTACACGCGCGAAGTGGAAATGCTGAAACTTGCCCAGGGGTGGATGCCCCGATTGCCGTTCTCGCACTGCGACCTGTTGATCGTCGACCGCATGGGAAAAAACATCAGCGGTTCAGGCATGGATACCAATGTCATCGGCCGGAAGTACAACGATCACGCTTCAACTCCCGGGGAGTGGGCAAACTGCAAGCGGATCTTCGTTCGCAGCCTGACGCCGGAGACTTATGGAAATGCACTGGGAATCGGGCTCGCGGAATTCACTACGCAGAGAGCTGTCGATCAGATCGACCGGGAATATACCCGGATCAACTGTGTCACCTCCTCGCACGTCACTGCCGGGATGATTCCCCTGGTCTACCCCGATGATCGCTCAGCGATTCAGGATGCCTTGAAGACTGTGGGGCTGACGCCACCTGAAAACGCCCGGGTGATCCAGATTTCCGACACCCTCCATCTTGCCGAGGCCGTGGTGAGCGACGCCTACATGCAGAGTGGAGAAATCGCTGCCCATGAAGTGCTCTCCGGCCCAGCCCCAATGGAATTCGATGCGGCCGGAATGCTGACCGACGTGGCCGGGTGAACACCGGTTTGTCTCGGGTTCGGAGGATTCACCACGTAGACGCGGAGGCACGGAGGGGGTTTGAAGAGCCGAGAACTGGACGGTCTGGGCGGATGGAATTCACGTTATAGCCGTGTGATATCCAGTTCCCGTCGATTTGATGATTTTCATCTCAAGCCCAGACAGCTTTGAGAATGAAGCAGCAAACGGCATTCGTTTAATTCGCCAGATTCGCGGTTGAAAAAAACTCTCCGTGGTGAATTTCACTTCTCTCTGCAGGTCACCGCCCCTCGCCGAACGCGCAGCGGGAACAACACATTGACCTGTTTGCAGATTTTGCACTATACCCCCCGGCGATTCCGGCACTTCCGCCGAAATGGTGTTGTTGCAAAAATCCTCCTATCCGTGTCCACAGCATGCCTAAACAACGATTGACCGTTGTGCAGATGATTCCCAACCTCGAGTCGGGGGGGGTCGAGCGCGGCACGGTGGAATTGAATGAAGAACTGGTCCGGCAGGGGCACCGCTCCATCGTCATTTCGGGCGGCGGCAGGCTGGTTGAAGAGATCACGCGAGCCGGCGGCGAGCATATTCAGTGGAAAATCGGCGTCAAATCGCCTTCAGTTCTGAAATACATCTGGCCATTGCAGTCGCTGCTCAAGCGGGAAAAGGTCGATGTTCTGCACCTGGCATCCCGAATTCCCGCGTGGGTCGGTTGGCTGGCGTGGAAAGGAATGTGGGGTCGGAACCGGCCTCGACTGGTGACCAGCGCGCATGCTCTGTATCGCGTGAACCGGTTCAGCGCCATCATGGCGTCCGGGGAACGGGTGATCGCCATCTCCGAGACGGTCGGAAACTATCTGAGACAGAATTATCCCAGGCTCGATCACGATGTGATCCGCATTGTGCCACGGGGAATCGATCCGGAGGAATTTCCTCGCGGCTATCAACCTTCGAGTGAATGGCTCGATGCGTGGTACAGCAGCTATCCGCATCTCATGGGCAAGCCCGTGATCTCGCTCGTCGGACGCATGACCCGCCTGAAGGGGCATCACGATCTGGTCGAGATTGTCGAAAAACTGAAGCCGAGTGTTCCGGACATACAGGCCCTGATCGTGGGAGGAGTCGACCCACGACGTGAAGAATATGCCGCCGAATTGCGAGAACTGGTGCGGGTCAAAGGACTTGAGGGGAATGTCACGTTCACCGGACATCGTCGCGACATTCGCGAGATTTATGCCGTTTCAAATGTGATTCTCTCCCTCACCTCGGACCCGCCTGAAGGCTTCGGACGGACCACCGTGGAAGCATTGAACATGGGGACCCCCGTCGTGGGATACGACCACGGCGGAACCGGTGAAATCCTGCACAAGGTCTTTCCCCCAGGAGTTGTTCCTCCCGGAAACACGACAGCAGCTGCGGAGGCGATTCATCAGATTCTGACCCGCGGAGCACAGATCCCTGAGGATCACCCCTATATGAAAGAGCGGATGCTCGCGCAGACACTGGATGTGTATCGCGAAGTGGCTGCGTAAGGATCAACTTGTCTGGCTGCACGCTACGGGGTGCGGTCAAACAATCCGAAGACAATTGATAACGGACTGCTAAGACATTTTTCGAACTTGAGTTCAGTGATCTGCAGGCGATGACGTGGAGTTTCATGCGGAAATACGCCTGAATCGCCTGCATTCGGTCGAGCGAACTGCTCGAGGCCCGGTCGGATCATTCAGGAGTACAGGCAGATGAGTTGGGAAGGAACCCTGCAGCGTCGACACGTTTTCATGCCAATGCCTTTTGGCAATCTCGTGAAGATCAGCCGCCAAGATCCAACGATCGGTTTTTTCTGGTGCCTGATCGGCCTGCACGTGGTGCTGTGGACGATGCTCGTCAGCGCCACACAGCCCAACCTTCCGGCTGAAACCCTGGAGATGCTCTCTTCCGGGCGGAACTTTGCGTGGGGCTATGCCACCCAGCCTCCGCTGGGAGTCTGGATCGCGTCGACGGTCAGCAGCCTCTCGGGGACCTCGAACTGGCCGGTGTACATGCTGGCCCAGATTTGCGGTGCGGTCAGCGTCTGGTCCGCATGGAAACTGGGACGGAAGTTCCTGCACCCCTGGACCGCGTTATGTGCGGCATTTGTCCTGCTGGGCGGCTACTCGTGTACGATCGCTGCCTCGGCTTTCTCCGGGGATCAGCTGGCGGGAGCTTTCTGGTCGCTGAGCATTTACGCGTTTCACTGCGCTCTGACTCACGAACGCCGTCGGTACTGGGCGTTGACGGGACTCTGCCTGGCGCTGGGCTTCCTCAGCAGCTATGGGACCCTGATTCTGCTACTGACCATGTTCGTCTTCACGCTGGTGGATGACCGGGCCCGGCGCTGCTGGGATTCCTCATGGCCGTTCCTGGCGGGGATGGCGATGCTGGCGTTTTTGATGCCGCACTTTCTGTGGCTCACTCGGCATCAGTTCCTCACCGTGCAGGCAGGCATCGAACGTCCGGTCTCTTTCGCCCATCACCTCGTGCAGCCGCTCTCGTATCTGGGGACGCAGCTGCTGTGTGTGATTCCCGTCGTCATTCTGCTGACTCCTCTGGTGGCGTGGTTCAGTTTCGAAGAACCGGCCAAGAGTGAGGAAGATGACCGTGAATTTGCCCGTCGATATCTGCTGTGGATGACCTGTCTTCCTCCGGCAATCATCTTCTGTCTCTCGCTGATGGCGGGGCCCAGCTCAGCTTTGTTCGCCGGGGTGACGAACTGGAGTTACCTGGGGGTTGTCGTCCTGATGTGGGGACACCTGAGCGAGACCCGCCTCTCCTGGCGACGCTCGATCATCAGGATTGGTGCTGCCGTCGGACTGTTTGCGACTGCCCTGATTGCCTTGAACATCATGCTGCCGCAGATCCAGCGTCAGGGAGCGACGACACAGTTCCCCGGAGCGGAACTGTCCCGGCAGATCGAAACGTTGTGGGCGCAGTTTGGATACAAAGGGAAATCACCGGTGGTTGCTGGCCCAGCTCAACTGGTGCGGAATGCAGCCTGGTACAGCCATGATCCCGCGACCAAGAGTTACGCCGACCTGGATCCTGCAAAGAACCCTGAAGTCAACGACCAGACCCTCATTCGCGATGGCGGGGTGATTGTCTGGAATCTGGATGGAGATAATGTTCCGACCTCCGCGGACCTCCAATCCCGGTTCGGACAGGTGAGCGTCGTCAACCCGGTCGATCTGAAGTGGAAGACGGATGCGAATCTCCCTGCGGTCCGTGTCGGCATGGCGGTCGTTCACCCGGCCTCGGCCCAGGTTCCCAGCACGATCCCTGGTGCAACACCCGCTTCGACCATCCCGACCCCAGCCCCCTTCGTGACTCCGGACGGAACTGTCCTGCAGCCGAATCCTGCTCCCACGGGCATCAGCACAACCGTTCCCGCAGAGTCTCCATCGGTCATGACATTTCCCGCACGGTCCTCGACGTCATCGAACGTTCCGAGCACGACGTCGGCACCGGTCAGCACCATTCAGGAACCGCAACCGACAAACAGCACGCTCCCACCAAACTACCCGGCAGCGAACTTCTCCATGCCCTCCCCTCAGCCGACACCGACGTCCGCCTCTCCGCGGACTGATCTGGGAACAGCGCTGGAAGCGTGGGCGCTCCCGGGGAACGGGAAGCCGTCCAATGTTGCAACCCCCGTCCCGGCCGCGACTCCATTCCCTGCGGTTGATCCTCAGCCGACGCCACGTTCTGAGTTCACCGAGCAGTAGGAAAGGTTCAGAACCGATCCTGTCTGTGGAACAGGCATTTCTGCCTGTTCGAATTGAAGGTGATCGCTCAAGTTTCGGCAGACAGGAATTTCTGCTTCATCCGTCTGTGCAGATTCGACGATCCAGCAGGGACCGGTGAGGGGGAGAAATTTCCCTCACGCCCCGGCCTTAGGGACTTCGATCTCGTGGACTTCCATCAGTTTGTCGAGCCCTGTGATCGAAAGCACCTCGCGGACGTCCGACGAGGGATTATAGAGATGGACGGACACGGAGTTGTTGCGAAGTGACGCCAGCAGGCCGAGCAGGCCGCTGGGGAGCAGCCGCACCCCGGTGAGGTCGAACGCGACGACGCTGCAGTTTTCGCGACGGATCAATTCGACGAGTTCATCCCGGCAGGCAGCGACGTTGACATCCATCAGGACGTCACGCCCTCCGAATCCGACCACCGTTGTGGGACCTGTCTGATAGACTTCCAGGATCGGCTCAAGGTCTGCTGCCATCGCACGTGCTTTCAGATTCCGGAATCAGGCCAACGGCTCGCGGTGACGTCACCATCGATTGCCTTCTCGCCATCTGCTTGGCAGCCCCACTTATATCCGGCGAAAAGTGTGATGGGAAGAGAGACAACTTGAATGCGGTGGCTGGGATGGAGATTCCTGGCCGGGGTTGTGCCATTGGGGGAAATCTCGCACTCGGAGCCGAATCTCGCACTCGGAGAGTGCGAGGTACTGTACGCCGCACTCTCCGAGTGCGGCAAATGTTTGGCGGTGCTCGTGCACGCCAACGCCCGATGTGAGTTTTGATTCAACTGATCGAGTTCGGCAGCGTGCTTCCTGCGTGGAGTGAATCTTGATTTACTTGATTCAGAAAGATTTGGGGGGGCAATGAAGACGGGGGAAATCTCGCACTCGGAGAGTGCGAGATACATTGGAGAGTGCGGCAAAAATGAAGCGTGTTTAACTGCCCACTTCAAGTAGGCAGCTAAACACGCCAACGATTTTTCTGATCTTTGCTTCTTCCGAGTCACTTCGACTCGGGAGTCTTCAGGTACTTCGGTTCCAGTTTTCCGCAGCTCCACAGCAGGCCGCGGGTAACCAGATCGAGATACCGCGGATCGCCGACGGTCTGGTTGTTGTGACCCAGCGTCGTGGCGAACACTTTGGTGCCGTCGTTGTAATTGTTGGTCCAGATGACCGTGCAGGTCACATCCGAAGTTTCACCATCATTGCCCTTGATTTCCTGTGTCCCGCCAGCGAGGGCCTTGGCAGTATCCAGCAGTTTGCCGGCGCTGTTGTTATAGAGTTCTTCATTGACCGTCACCCAGTTCTCCATGCCAGCGGTGATCGGGTTGCCTTCGTCGGTGAACTCGATGGCGATGGGAACCTGGGGGCCGTGGCCGGTTGTCTGGAGCCCGGTAAATTCGAACCACGGAGTGATGTCCGGATGACCCGCACTCCGGTACGAGTGCATTCCGCAGTGCAGCACCACTCCGGGGAGCCCCTGACGGTGCGGTTCAAGAATGCGGTCGATCAATTCCAGATCGGTCACGTCTGAAGTGCATTCATCGTGAATGATCACATCGTAGCCTTCCGCCCAGTTTGGCTTTTCATAGATCGGGTTCAACTGCTTCGTGGTGGAATCCGGGTTGTAGGAAATGTCGACTTCCACATGTGCTCGAGCGGAGATTCCCTTGGAAAGCAGGTCCTTCTGTGTCGCATAGTCGTGGCAGCAGCCTCCCAGCACCAGCAACGCGCGGATCGGTTTGACTTCAGGATCAGCGGCAAATGCAGCGTTCGATCCAGACAGGAGGAATGCGGACAGAACGAGAAGATGCAGGTTTCTCACGGCGGGCACGAACATACGGGGATCCTTCTCTCTTATTCCATTTCACAAGCTGCGGAACCGGTCCGGAGCAATCCTCCGGAGGAGGGCTTTTCTCAACCTCAAGCAGCTTAACACGTTTCAAGAAGGTGCGTCCACGCTTCGGGGCCTTTCCTGATCGTCCGAGTTTTTCAGGCTTTCGCAAAAGGGGATTGCCTGGTTTTGAATTTTCCCGGTATTCTTTTCGAGGAAATTTCCCCTCAATTTTGCATCGTCATCATGCTGCGACGACAGATCGTTTGCGGACTTCTGCTCTCTCTGACGGCAACCCTCGACCTTGGGCTGCCGACATGGATCAATACGCCTGTGGTTCCAAGTTGTCTGCTGCTGTTGTTTGTGTCTCTCTGTCAAACACTGAGGGGCGGCGAACTTGTTTTTTGGAGCGGAATGATCGGGCTGGTTCAGGATTTCGTTCTGGGTGAAGCCCCGGGCGTCGGCATCATGACTCTGTCGACGCTCGCCCTGATTGTCGCGTGCCGACAGCGGGCGCATTCTGCTGATACTTCGCTGGTGGATCGGCTCCTCAGCGGGCTGGGGCTGCTCATTGCGTTGGCACTGGTGAGGGGAATACGGGTCGGTCTTGCCCATCCCGGGCAGCCGTTCAACGTCATTGCGTCCGCACTGGTCATCCGCGCAGCAGCGACCTACCTGCTCTTTGTGGCAATCACTCTGTTGGTGACTGGAGTCCGCTGTCTGGGCCGCAGGAGTTACCGACTCGAAAGTTCCTGTGTCTGAAGCAGATTTGCTTGCCCGTCTGTCGACGACTGAGACGCGACGTCGCAGGAAAGTCCCTATGATCGCCTGCGGATTGCGGAAGACAAACTGGAAAGAGGCCCTCAGGCGGGACGGTTGTGCGTAATCAGCCATTCTCACAAATCGACACAGACGACAGCGACTCGAGCGGGGTTCAGGATGATCCCCGTCGGCGGCCGTGGATTCTGGCAGGGATGCTGGCTGGAGTCCTCTGCCTAATCGGAGCGCGGGTTGCCTATGTGCAGACGGCCATCTCGAATCGCTATATCGCCCCCTGGGAGCAGCTGACGGCCGAAGAAGAAGAGATCCCCAGTCGTGACGGACGCATCGTTTCCCGGGATGGCGTTGTTCTCGCCCAGGATGAGAGTCGATACGACATCACCATCGATTACCGCTGGCTGCAGACCCCTCCACACCCGCGATGGTTAAGGCAACAGGTGTCACAGCAACTCGATTCAAAACAGCGTCGAGACCCGGCTCTGCGGGCGGAGATGGAAGAGAAGATTCTTCAGCAGCGGAAAGACCTGATGGAGAGTCTGGCCCTGGTCACGCATGTCGATGAAGCCCTGCTGACCGATCGTATGGCCGCGATCCAGAAGCGGATTGAGACCATGCTGGCGGCAGTCGAACGGAAGCGGGTCACCCGTAAAGCCGAGCGGCAGCAGAACAACATTGACTGGTCGGATGGCATGACCGGGATCTGGAAAGTGCTGGTGCGCGAACTGACGATGTCGCCGGAGCGGTATGAAGACGATCCGATTATTCTGAAGGAAGAACTGCAGGATCACCTCATTCTCAAGGATGTCCCCCTGGAAGTGGCCGCTGCCATTCAGTCGCAGCCAGTCCGCTTTCCCGGGGTTCATGTGCGATCGACCTCGACCCGTGCCTATCCGTTTGGCGATCTGGCAGCACATCTGATCGGGGTTCGAAAGTCCAAGTCTTCGGAGACAGCTTCCAAGGCTGTGGAGAACCGCGTGGGAGAGAGCGGGGTCGAGCGATTTCACACCGGGCGCCTGGAAGGGACTTCGGGCCTCATTGAGCATCAGAAGAATGTGCAGGGAGAGCGGGTCGAGTCTCATGAAGTTCGAGCCCCGCGTGACGGAGAGGACGTCACTCTGACGATCGATTCCCGTTTGCAGCGCATCGCGGAAGAGTTGCTGGACACTGCTTTGACGGTGGAGAACTCGGACGAGCGTGGCTGGGACGCCATTCCCGAGGGGGCGGCACTGGTTGCCATGGACCTGTGGACGGGAGACCTGCTGACGCTCGCCTGCAGCCCCCGCCCTTCCCTGACGGTCCTCGCACGTCCGACCGCCAGCGAATGGGAGGAATTGCAGAAGGACCCCCGTCATCCACTCTTCCCCCGCACGACGCAGATGGCGCTCCCCCCCGGAAAACTCTTTCAGGTGGTGGTGGCTGCCGCCGCACTCGAAGAAGGGGTGACGACGCCCGATCAGGCACTGGACTGCCGGGGCTATCTCGACCGTCCGGAAGAATATCGATGCACGATTTATCGGCATCATGGCATCGGTCATGGAGCGGTTCAGGTCGGCGATGCCTTCTGTCAGTCCTGTGACGTTTACTTTTATGAAATGGCCCGCAGGCTGGGGCGTGACCCGATTTGTGATTGGGCTGGGCGATTCGGGCTCGGAAAGGTGACAGGCCTGGACCTTCCGGGAGAGAAGCCGGGAACGATTCCCCATGCCGGAACCGACGACCGCAAATGGTCCCCCGCTGCCACTCTGCAGCTGGCAACCGGTCAGGGGACGGTGCTGGTCACTCCGCTGCAGATGGCGCGGATGATGGCGGCGATTGCGAATGGGGGGTATCTAGTCACTCCGCGTGTGACGATGCCTGAAGTGGAAGAGTCTTCGCAGCAGGTTGCCGGGGTGCAGAAAATTCCCGGTCTGAGCGAACCGACCCTGCGGGAGATTCGCCGGAGTCTGGAGCGGGTCGTGGAAGACTCACGTGGGCCGGGGAGGTCGGCCCGGATTGAGATGATGACGCTGGCAGGCCACTCCGCGACTGCCGATGCTGGAGTGAAACCACCCCATTCATGGTTCGCTGGGTACGCTCCTGCGGATCATCCGAAGGTGGCGTTTGCTGTGGTGCTGGAACACGGAGGGGCGGAAAGCGATGCCGGTCCGATCGTTCAGGAGTTTGTCACTGAACTGCTGGGCTATGGCTATCTCCGTCCGTCGTTCTCTGATGCCGTCCCCGCGGAATGACTGACGCTTGCGTGGGTTTAGATCCCGGCGAAGATCAAATTTCAATTCCTGCTGACGATGGACCGTGTCGACTTGAGGTGGTTTCACAACCGGGAGGGCGAGGCTCCTGCCGAGCCGCTATGGATTTGACGGGTGATCTTTGATGCGGCTGCGCAGGAGCGTCGCCCTCCCGAAGCCATTGACTGATCAGTGACGAAACCACTTCTTGTCAGCTGCGTGGGGATGCCGCACTCGGAGAGTGCGGCGTACATTGTTGGCGCTCGGAGAGTGGAGCGTACGTAACTTGCCCTCTCCGGGGGCACCCAATGTCCCTGTCACTCTCCGAGGGCGAGACCCCACTTCCGGCACGACCAGAACAGAAATTCACTCCTGCCTTAAAAGTGATCAAGTTATTGCGTGAGACTGGCATTCATTTGCCTGCATTGTTATCAATCCGGTTCGGGAACACCCCACTTACAGACTTTGTTGGACGTCTAAGAGGAGAAGGCAATGTCGTTTCATGTTGGAGAAGCGTTGGTTGGCGAAGGAAATGAAGTCGCGCACATCGATCTGCTGATCGGCGATAAGAGCGGCCCGGTGGGAATCGCCTTCGCAAACGCGCTGGCAACCCAGTCCGCCGGTCACAGCAATCTCCTCGCAGTCCTCGAGCCGAATCTGGCAGTCAAGCCCGCCACCGTGATGATCACCAAAGTGACCATTAAAGGTGCCAAGCAGGCCGTTCAGATGTTCGGCCCAGCTCAGAAAGCTGTCGCCGACGCTGTGGGTGACTGCCTCGAAGCAGGGACCATTCCCAAGGATCAGGCAGACAAGCTGTGCATCGTCTGCGGCGTCTTCATTCACTGGGAAGCTGCTGACGACAAGAAGATTTACCAGTACAACTACGAAGCGACCAAGCTGTCGATCGAACGTGCCATGAAGGACGAGCCCAGCGGCGCCGAAGTCCTCGCGAAGAAGGGGGCTTCCCAGCACCCGTTCTTCAACAAGGGCTGATCCCGTCTTCGAACGTCTTTGAAATCCGGGAGGGCGAGGTTTCTGTCAGGCCGCATCTGACTTGTGTGACATTTCTTGCGGCTTTACAGGAACACCGCCCTCCCGTTTTCGATAAGTCGTTGATAAAGTCAGAAGATGTAGCGAGTAATGACTTAATCTCTTTGACCGGGCGGGTCGAGGCGAAGGTATGAAGCGGATCCTGATTCAGCTGGATACGGATGCACTGGCATCCACATTCGATCGCGTTGTCGCCATTGATGCCGGAGTGGAGGAACTCTTCAGCTATGGCGGAGTGACCCCCGAAAACGTTGTCCCGCTCGTGCATGGTGCAATCTTCACCCGGGGACCGAAGGATCTGGCGAACACAGCGATCTTCGTCGGCGGCAGCGACGTTCAGGCTGCCGAAAAAGTCTTCGAAAAGATCAAGCACACATTCTTTGGTCCGATGCGGGTTTCGGTCATGCTGGACGCCAGTGGATCGGACACGACCGCCGCTGCCGCTGTGCGAAGCGCGTCGCATCACATGACTTTGAAAGGGGCGGAAGCTCTCGTCCTGGGTGGGACCGGCCCCGTCGGTCAGCGGACGTCTGAGATACTGGCCTCGCAGGGGGCTATCGTCCGTCTCGCATCACGCACGCTGCAACGAGCCGAAGCCGCTTCCGCAGCCATCCGCTCGCGGGTCGAAGGGGCCAAGATCACCCCCTGTGACTGTTCGGATGACGGCCTCGCCGCTGCGGTGGATGGAGTCTCTCTGATCATCTCCGCAGGAGCTGCCGGAGTGCAGTTCCTCAAAGCGGATGAATGGCAGGGAATCGACACACTCAAAGTGGCCATCGACCTGAATGCGGTTCCTCCGCTGGGGCTGGAAGGAATTGAAGTCAATGACAAAGGGGTCGATCACAGCGGAATCATCTGCTACGGAGCCCTGGGCGTGGGGGGATTGAAGATGAAGATTCATCGCGCAGCAATTTCAAAACTCTTTGCTACCAATGATCAGGTCTTCGATACCAAAGCCATCTACGCCATGAGCCAGGAATCCGAGTAAGCAGACATCGTTCCTCACTCCGTACTGAAACGCCGGTTGAATCGCCATGTCCGAACTGAACTTCGCGCCTGTCTGTCCCCCGTTACGCACTCTCATGGGGCCCGGACCCAGTGATGTCTCTCCGCAGGTGCTTGCGGCTCTGGGAGCTGCCACGGTCGGCCATCTGGATCCGTACTTCCTGCGGATCATGGACGAAACGCAGCAGATGCTGCGGGAAGTCTTTTCTACGAAAAACAAGCTGACGCTGGCGATCAGCGGGACCGGAAGCGCCGGGATGGAAACCTGCGTGGTCAATCTCATCGAGCCGGGTGACCGGATGCTGGTCGGTGTGAACGGCGTCTTCGGCGGGCGGATGGCCGATGTCGCAGGTCGCGCCGGAGCCGAGGTTCGGAAGCTCGAACGGCCATTCGGAGAAGTCTTTTCTCCGGCAGAAGTCGCAGCCGCAGTCAAAGAGTTTCGTCCGAAGGTCGTGGGAATTGTCCATGCCGAGACCTCGACCGGTGCCCTGCAGCCGCTCGAAGAAATTTCACGGATTGTCCATGACGCCGGAGCACTGCTGCTGGTGGACTGTGTGACGTCACTGGGGGGAGTCCCTGTCGAAATCGACAAATGGGAAATCGACGCTGCTTATTCCGGGACGCAGAAGTGCCTGAGCTGTCCTCCAGGGCTCTCGCCGGTCACGTTCAGCGACCGCGCGGTTCAAGCCATGGATGCCCGTAAGACCAAGGTGGCCAGCTGGTACCTGGATGTGTCGATGGTCCGCAACTACTGGAGCAACCAGTCACGGGCTTATCACCACACTGCTCCCATCAACATGAATTACGCGCTGCATCAGGCGCTTCGGGAGATTCTCGCTGAGGGGCTGGAAAACCGCTTCCAGCGGCATCGCCGAAACCATCTTGCCTTGCGAGCAGGAGTGGAAGCACTGGGACTGAAGTACGCCGTGGAGGAGTCCATCCGTCTGCCGATGCTCAATGCGATCGTGATTCCGGAAGGGGTCGATGATAAGTCGGTGCGCGGGCAATTGCTGAACGATTTTGGCATTGAGATCGGCGGAGGCCTCGGCCCCATGGCAGGCAAGACCTGGCGGGTGGGACTGATGGGGGTCGCCAGCAATCCCCGGAACGTGCTCCTGTTTCTGGGAGCCCTCGAAGCGTGCCTTGCGAAACAGGGATACACCTTCACCCCCGGCAGCGGCGTCGCAGCGGCCAACGCTGAATACGCATCCGCGTCGCGGTAGAGTCAGTCGTCCGTGGATAATCACAACGGACGTTTAGCTGCACACTTCAAGTGTGCAGCTAAACGTGATTCGCAGTATTTCTCAGAATCTGAACGTGCCATAACACGTCATCCCGGACATGGATCCGTCTGCGGGTGCCGTTCGGTCCTGTTGCGCCGCGTTTACCGCCTGGGAGAGCTGTTTCACCTGTCGTTCTCGTCAGGGAAAAAACAAATCCTTGCATCGTCACAGATTCCCCCGGAAGATCGTCCCTGTTCGGATTGTGGACGACTCGAGGGAATGCGTTGACGTTTCCCCGGGGCCGTGGACTCTTCATCCGGATCGAAGCTTGTCCAGTCGAATCTTCCGGTGTGCGGGCGCTCACCTGTTTCTCGAATACGGCACAAGGAGCTGAAATATGGCTGCGGTTCTCATTATCGCGTTGATGGCGCAAAGAAATTCCGGGAACACCCCCCAGTATTCATCCCGCCCGGGGATCACCCAGAACGCCAACGGTCGGAGCGTCAACTCCCGCCGGTTCTTCCGCGTTCGCAACGCCAACCGTGGATTCGGCAGCCGTTTCCGTCGGTATTAAGATCGCGAAGATCCCGCTTGTTCTGTTGTTATAGTTCACCACGGAGTCACCGAGGCACGGAGAATCAGGGATTTCGAAGGAGGCCAATGTCGTTCCGTGGACAGGAGACATCACTTTGGCTTTGGCCTGATTGTCCGGGGCCTCCGAAAGGGGCAAAACGCTCTCAAGGTCTCGAAGGACAAAACCGAAATTCGCCGGATTCGCGTCATTCGCGGTTCAAAATCCTCCGTGTCTCCGTGCCACCGTGTTGAAATCCACTTCTTTCGAATCGTGACCTGCGGGCCGTTCGCAGAATTGCTGCAAAAATGCCCGTGAGACAGGGGAAGCCGGCGGTTTCCCGATGTGACTCGATTCTGGGCGGGCGAGGAATTACGATTCACGCTTCCGCGACGGCGGGAGTGCATCCCGAACCGGGCGCTCCGTTCGCGGCACGTGATATCGACAACCGAACATTGAAGATTTAATCCACATGCAAAACGACATCGGACTGATCGGCCTGGCGGTGATGGGCCAGAACCTTGTTTTAAACATGGCCAACCATGGGTACAGCGTCGCGGTGTTCAACCGGACGACTTCAGTCATGGACGACTTTGTCGGTGGGCTGAAGAATGAGCCGGAAGACAAGGTCTGGAAAGGGACCGCGGACCGCATTCACGGCTTCGCCGAACTGAAAGATTTTGTTGCTTCGCTCAAGCGTCCCCGCCGGGTCATGATCATGGTCAAGGCAGGTAAGCCTGTGGACATGGTCATCGAAGAACTCAAGCCGTTCCTCGAACCTGGCGACATCATCATCGACGGCGGAAACAGCGACTTCCGCGACACAAATCGCCGCTCGAAAGAACTCCCGGCCGCTGGCCTGCTCTTCATTGGAACCGGAGTCTCCGGGGGAGAAGAAGGGGCTCTCAAGGGTCCGTCGATCATGCCTGGCGGAAACAAGGAAGCCTGGCCGGCTGTTAAAGAGATTCTGCAGTCGATCTCGGCCAAAGTCGGCCCGAAAGAAGACATTCCCTGCTGTGAGTGGGTCGGCGAAGATGGTGCCGGCCATTATGTCAAGATGGTGCACAACGGGATCGAATACGGCGATATGCAGCTGATCTGCGAAGCCTATTTCATCCTCAAGCACGCACTGGGGCTCTCCAACGAAGAAATGTACCAGGTCTTCAAGTCCTGGAACGAAAGTGAACTCGCCAGCTACCTGATCGAGATCACCCGCGACATCTTCACGGTGAAGGATCCGCAGACCGGCAAGTATCTGGTCGACGAGATTCTCGACACCGCCCAGCAGAAGGGGACCGGCAAGTGGATGAGCCAGCACGCACTGGATCTGGGCGTGCCGACCACTCTGATCACCGAAGCGGTCTATGCCCGCTGCCTGTCGGCTCAAAAGGACGCACGCGTCCGTGCTTCGAAAGTCCTCGCGGGACCGACTGAAAAGTTCTCTGGCGACAAGCAGCAGTTCATTGATGACGTGAAATGGGCTCTGTATGCCAGCAAGCTCGTCAGCTACGCCCAGGGCTATGTGCAGCTGAATGCGGCTGCTCAGGAATTCGGCTGGAAGCTGAACAACGGCGACATCGCCCTGCTCTGGCGCGGCGGCTGCATCATTCGTTCGGTGTTCCTGGGGGACATCAAGAACGCCTTCGACAAGAATCCGTCGCTGGAAAACCTGCTGTTGGACGACTTCTTCAAGCAGGCCATCGACAAGGCCCAGCCGGCCTGGCGCCGCGTGGTCTCCGCTGCCGTGACGCACGGAATCCCGGTCCCCGCCTTCACGGCAGCCTTGTCCTACTACGACGGGTACCGCTGCGATCGGCTTCCCGCCAACCTGCTGCAGGCGCAGCGAGACTACTTCGGGGCTCATACCTATGAGCGCATCGACAAGCCTCGCGGCGAGATGTTCCACACCGACTGGATTCACGAGCGGACCGTCTGAACATCCCTGTGAATTGTGCTGTTGCGAGCCCTTCGATCTGAGATCGGAGGGCTCGTTCGTTTGCGGAAGCCTGTCGGTCCGCTTCAGATCCCCTGCATCGCGGCATCGATCATGCCGGCGTACCACAGGGCGATGGTAAAGATGATGAAAATGATAAAGCACGCGACCGCCGCCCAGACCGCCCAGCTGAGCGCGGCCGCCAGAGACTGCAGGCTGCGACGCGCGTCCTCTTCGAATTGAGGGCTCAGGCGGTCCAGCGCTTCGGGGACCGTTCCAGACTGCTCTGCGACCATCACGTATTCAATGAACTCGATCGGGAACAGGTCACTTTCCTGAAATGCTTCGGTCAGGGTCTCACCGGCATTCAGGCTGGAGATCATCTGTGGGCCGGCCGCGATGAATGCTCCGTTGGACGTGGCTCGCAGACTGGAGTCGATACTGTCGTCGATTGGCATCCCGGAGTTTTGAGTCAGGTGAAAGGCCCACGAGAAGCGGGCGATGGCAAACGAACGCATGCAGTGCCCGATCACCGGCAGCGACAACAGAAAGCGGTGAACGGCCTGCTGGCCAGAGAGCGTCGAGGCAGCAAACTTGTAGCCGATGACAGCACTGACGATCAGCAGGACCCAGCCCCCCAGCCAGATCAGTGCTCCTGATGTCCCCATCAGTCCCCAGCCCAGAACATCGAACGTCTTCCCCGTGCTTTGCCCGATCCAGCCCAGCAGGCAGATGAGCCCCGCGATAATGAAAATGGCTGCGACAAACTGCACGACCGGCATCGTAATCTGGCTGATGAACTCTTTCCGCAGCCGCAGATGATTTTCGTAATGCTCGCCGATTGCTTTGAGCACCTCGGGCAGCGAACCGGTCGATTCGCCCACCTGAACCATGCCGATGAACAGCTCCGGGAAGAAGCTGCCGTGAGAAACGAGCGCGGAGGTAACGTCGCTGCCGGATTTCAAGTCCCGGACGATGTCTTCCATCACAGCATGCATGGGACCGGAGGTCTTCCGTCCCGCCAGTTCAAATGCTTTGACGATGCTGATCCCTGAATGCAGGGAGACCCCCAGATTGCGGGCAACCCTCGACAGCTCCCGCATGGAGGCTTGCTGCTGGAACATGAAACCACCTTCAACAGCTCAGGGATTGAAGCATTCCGGAACCGGTCCGTCCAAAGTTCATAGTATCGGCTGCCGGACACAGGGACAAATCGGACGAATGCCGGGATTGAATTCGGTTCGAACTGGCGTGACGGAGTCAGGTTTTCACGGCAGACACTCATTCGGGTCGACTCAAAAAAAGAACCCCCGGGGTGTGCCGGGGGTTCTTCGGATCAACTCAACTGAGTGTTGACTGTCCGCAGTTCAGGGGTTAGTTCCCCTGCCCTGGGCGGTTTCCACCCGGGCCGCGACGTCCGGGGCCGCGATCTCCGCCTGGGCCGCCGGGACCACCTTGGCCGCGGAGCTTGGAAACGTCGAACTCGGCACCGAGCAGATTCGCGAATTCGGTCTTCTGAGCGTCGGTCAGCACAGCTTTGGCGTCAGCGTTCAGCTTCTCAGCGCGTGCCTGAAATTCTGCACGACGAGCTTCGCGATCCTGCTCGCTGGGAGGATTCGCTCCGGGACCGCCGTTCCCGCCTCGGCCGCCGCCGAAGCCTGGTCCGCGATTTTCAGTCAGCACGGCAGCAATCTTCTCTTTCTGCTCCTGGCTCAATCCGAGGGCTGTTGCCAGTTCCGGATCGTTCAGAGCACGAATTCCCTGGCTCTGCCAGGAAATCTGCTGGAGCCGTTCACGCTGCACTTCGTCGAGCACTTCGGCGAACTTGGGTTTGAATTCTGCGTTGACCTTGGCGTTTCGCTCTTCGAATTCCTTGGCCATGGCGGCAAACCGCTCACGACGCTGTTCTTCGGAGAGGTTGCGGAAGTTTTCCCGATTCCCTTCGCCGGGACCATTCCCCCGTTGGGCTTCCCGCATCGATTCCAGCAACGCGGTGGCCTTGGTCTTTTGTTCGTCTGTCAAAGACAGCTCTTCCTGGACGGCTGGGTTGGCCAGCAGTCGATACGGAGACCCACCTCCGCCGAAGCCTCCGCCAAATCCGCCCCCACCGGGGCCGCCACCGAATCCGCGACCACCCCGGCCCGGGCCGCCCCCTGGACCTTGTGCGAATGCCGGCATAGCGGCCAGCAGCATCAGAGCAACGACGCCAGCATTCTTCAAACGCAGCAACATAGATCTCTCCCCTGTTCTTCCTGGAAAATTGCGTCAACCGGATGTGATCGGATTCGCAAGACGACTTGGACGTGATTCAAAAATTCAACGGACGTTTCGAAGCTCAGGTCTCCGGGGACAGTTCTCCCCGGCCTGCCGGCCGAACCGCCTGCATGTCTGATTCAACACCGAAGGGGAACGGGTGTTTCGGAGATTTCCACAACTCTTCAATTTTCGGGAAGATTCATGAAACCGGACCTCGGACAGTGAACGGGGATCTGTCAAAAAATAACGATCAGGAATTCTGGAAAAGACTTGCTACCGTTCAAACTCGGGTGAGACGGGGGCATCCGGCGCAGCGAGCTTTAATCGCGAGACGACGAACTGTTTGTGATTGGCGACATCCTGTTCATCGATCCCCAGCCTGGCTGCGGTCTCCTTGTTCGTCAGGCCTTGGACAAACAGCAACTCCGCACACTTCAGACGGGCAAACTCCCCTTTGACGAACCATTGCTGGATGAGCGTTCGCAGACAGGCGGTGACTGTTTCGGCCTGCTGGTCCCGCAGTTCACGGCTTCTGGCGAGGCTGGAGGCCATCCGGCCCCGAGCGGGAAGGTCTGCGTGGTCGCCATTTGAGTCCGGAATATTCAGCGAAAGTGCGGGCCGCCGCCCCTGTCTGCGAAGAACATCCGTGATTTTGTGTGACGCGATCGCGAACAGGAACGTTTCCAGCGGAGTCGCTTCATCGAAGTTGGGGAGAGCGGTCAGAAATCCCAGGAAGGTTTCCTGAACGACATCATCGGCTGTGGTCGGGTCTCCGAGCCGGCTGAGTGCGAACGCACGGAGTCTGCCCGAGTATTCCTGAATGCATGTCTGCCACGCACCCTCATCCCGGGCGCGAATGCGCCTGACAAGTTCCTGCTCCTGTGTCAGGGGAGCCATGGAGACTGTCCTGTCGGAAGGATGCCAAAGTGGCTGAAATGCTGAGAAAAACGACGTTTCCGTGAGTGTACCACACGGTGTCCGCGTGTCCATTTTCAAAGTACGAAGCACGAACGAGTGCGTTCTTCACGTGACAACAACGACATGCACTTGCCGACGCAGCGTGTTCTGACAATCTCGAACTGTGAAACTATGTGAGGTCGAATTTACAGCCGGCCCATTGCCCGAAATTCTCCTCGACCTTAACCGTCAGCGATGTCAGGTTGGATGTTTCCAGGTGTTTGAGCAGCTGTTCCCCCAGCCACTGGGCGATCAGCTCGACGGTGGTCTGTTCGATCGGCAGGAGGGCGCACTCTTCCTTGGGGAAGATCCAGCGGCGATTCTCGTACCGGACCTCGATTTCGTCATCCTGCACCGCCAGCAGGATCGTCGGGTGACGCGTCGGGAGCAGCATCCGGTGGTCGAGTGCTTCGCAATGCTTCTGCAGCGTGTCACGAAGGGCGATAAAGTCGAAAACGAAACCGTTTTCGTCCAGCGTCCCCTCAACTTGTGCCGCGACGCGGAAATTATGACCATGAATCCGCTCGCAGAAATCCCCGATCGTAATGAAGTGTCCGGCGGAGAAGACCAGATGGTCCTTCGTCACATCGACCGTGAAAGTACGCTGGGGCCGCCGGGAATCCGCCATGGCATCTCGAATGGAAGAGGGACCGAAGAATTTCGCAGGCCCCATTGAAACGAGATGATTTCCGGATTTCAATTGCGGGCGGGGGAAGTCTCGATGCGGAATTCACTTCCGTCAGCGCGGGTTGTCGCGGTGCTGCGGTTGCGATTTCTGATAGCGGGGACCGGCTTACAGACCCGTCGTCATCGAATCAACCGGCAGCCGTTTGCTCTTTCCTGCTCCCGCAGCTAAACTCTTCGATTCCTGATTTTTCGTAACAAGCGTGTGATGACGCTCCGTGGAAAGGTTGCTGGTTTATGGCCAAAGAAGGGGCCATTGAAATGGAAGGCCAGGTGCTCGAAGCCCTGGCGAATACGCAATTTCGCGTGCAGCTGGACAATGGTCACATTGTTCTGGCCCACGTTTCTGGAAAGATGCGCAAAAACTTCATCAGAATCGTGCCGGGAGACCGCGTAAAAGTGGAAGTCTCTCCCTACGATCTGACACGTGGCCGCATTACGTACCGTGCCAAGTAAACCAGTCGACCCTGGTGCCTGATTCCACGGTCGTCAGAAATTCTCGGGCGTGATGCTCACTGCTCGCCCGTTATGGACCGGACTCGCACTCGGGGACGGCTCCCTGTTCGCCTACGAAAGTCCTGGCGCGAATGACCCAGCAGGATGCCAGTTCAAGGTCCAAGCCACTCCCCTTCGTGAGGCTTTTCACGGATGGAGCGTGCAGCGGTAACCCCGGCCCGGGAGGCTGGGCGTATATCCTCCGGCACCCCGCCAGCGGAAAAGAACTCGAAGGGTCCGGCGGCGCTCCCCTCACCACGAACAACCAGATGGAGCTGTCTGCCGTCATTCAGGGGCTGGAAGCGCTGCGATCCCGCAGCGACGTCGAAATCATCACCGACAGCACTTATGTCGCCAAAGGGGCCAAGGAATGGATGCCCGGCTGGAAGAAAAACGGCTGGCGGAGAAAAGAGAAGAACAGCTGGAAGCCCGTCAAAAACGTGGAACTCTGGCAGCAGCTGGATGGCCTGATGATCCGGCACCAGGTGCGATACACCATCATTAAAGGTCACAGCGGACATCCGGAGAACGAACGCTGCGATCAGCTGGCGGTTGCAGCCGCAGCGACGTTCAAGTCGGTACAGCCGTCCTCGCCCGACGCCGATGTCGAGTGACTGGCAGTAGGGGTCAGAGGTCAGAGGTCAGGTTTGGTGAGCGCGTGTGTGGCTCGACACCAGTTCCTCAAGCGATCACGCCGTGGATCGGTTCTGCTTCGACGACGCCGGTCAGTTTCTGCTCCAGTCCGCCGTAGAAGTAGTGCAGCTTGTTGTGGTCCAGTCCCATCAGGTGCAGGATCGTGGCATGCAGGTCCCGGATGTGATGACGGTTCTCGACCGCTTCCATTCCCAGGTCGTCGGTGTTTCCGTAGCTGATCCCCTTTTTGACTCCCCCACCCGCCATCCAGTAGGTGAAGCCCTTGGGATTGTGATCGCGTCCGTGCTCATTCCCCTGAGAGACCGGCTGGCGGCCAAACTCGCCCCCCCAGATCACGAGGGTTTCATCGAGGAGACCTCGTTGTTTCAAGTCTGTCAGCAGCCCGGCAATCGGTCGGTCTGCCTCGGGAGCGTGAATCTTCAGGTTCTCTTCCATTCCGAAATGGGCATCCCAGCTCGTCTGCTGATTTCCGCCGCCGCTGTAAATCTGCACGAAGCGGACCCCCCGCTCCACCAGCCGGCGGGCGATGAGACACTGACGGCCAAAGTGTTCCGGACCGACCGCCAACGGATGGTCCGGTTTCGGGTCGTAAATGCCGTACATTCTTTGTGTCGCTTCGGTTTCCTGAGTCAGATCGAGTGACTCTGGAGCTGTCCGCTGAAGTTGAAAGGCGAGTTCGTAACTGGCGATTCGCGCCTGAAGTTCGGAGTATCCGGGATGCTGGGCCAGATGCCGGGCGTTCAACTCATTCAGAGTGTCGATCTGCTCACGCTGCATGCGCGAGGTGATTCCATTTGTTGCCGACAGGTTCAGTATCGGCTGACCGCTGGAACGAAAGACAGTCCCCTGATAGGCCGCGGGCATGAAGCCGCTGGACCAGTTGACTGCCCCGCTGATCGGGCCCCCGCGCGGGTCGAGCATCACCACGTAACCGGGGAGATTCTGGTTTTCACTCCCCAGTCCATACGCCAGCCACGCCCCCATCGAGGGGTATCCCTGAAGGATGCGGCCGCTGTTCATCTGCAGCATGGCGGAACCATGAGCGAATGAATCGGAATACAGGCTTTTGATGACCGCCATTTCGTCCATGTGCTGCGACATGTGCGGGAAGGCGTCAGAGCACCATAAACCGCTTTCCCCGTGCTGGGCGAATTTCCTGCGGCTGGCAAGCAGTTTTGTGGACTGGACGCTGCGGCGGCGAATCTCGGTCTGGACTTCTTCACCGTCCCGCTTCTGCAGTTCCGGTTTGTAGTCGAAGGTGTCCATCTGGGACGGCCCTCCGTACATGAACAGGAAGATCACCGACTTGGCCTTCGTCGGGAAATGCTGCGGACGTGGGGCCAGCAGACGAGCGTCGCCTGTCACCGACTCATTGGCCTTTGCCGACTTGAAGAATCCATCCGACTGCAGCATCCCCGACAGGGCAACACCGGTAAAACCAGCTCCCATGTCCCACAGGAACTCGCGACGTGATGAATTGAGGTGAGGCATTCCATGCATGGCTGTTTCTCGGCAGGCTGTTGGTTGTCCCGTTCAGACGATCCAACCGTCTTCATTCAACGTAAATCATCTCGTTCAGGTTCAAAATCAGCAGGCACAGTGCTTCGAGTGCCCGCTGGGAGGAGTCATCCGGCTTTGTCCCGGTCACAGAAATTTCCGCGAGAGAACCAGTCGGGAGCGTCGCGGGATCCATTTTGTGCGTCACATTCTGGGTGACGACGGTGACATCCCGGAACTCCACCGGACACTGGAACGTTCTCAACCCGATCTTCCCTGCCGGCAGCGGCTGCGGATCCGTGAAATCAATCAGCGGAACAGCGGCGTGGTCGACGAAGATTCGAACACGAGGACCTTCGAAGTCGGCCCGGACATGGCTCCATCTGTCGGCAGGAAGTTCGTGGGGAACGAACACCAGCTGTTCCCAGTTGTCCTGATGCTTCCCGAGTCGCAGGTGCGTCTGCGTGAGGTTGATGTTGTAACAAGTGACGGCATCGATCCCCGGATGCGGATTCGTCACCCGGGCAAGAATTCCTCCATCGCCCCCGCCGTTGATCTGCACATCAGCCTCGATCACGCCGTCGGTGAAGTCGACTGAATTCCAGATCAGTTTTCCACCTGCATTGGGAACGGTGGGCTTGATAGTCCCTGCGGGGGTGGCGACCCAGTCAGACTCGAACTCTGTCCAGGCCGATGCGGGCTGCGGCTGGGTTCGTGGTCCCACCTGAGCAGTGGCGATATCCAGCGGGGAATTGCCCACCGTCAGCGTCGGATGGTCCAGCGTCACCGACGCTCCGAGCGTGCGGACGCCGAGCTGTCCCGGCGTCGTCAACGGTTGAGGGTCGACGGCTTCAATCACGACGTCCGATTCCGGAAGTTCGACGTGGGCTGAGATCAGGTTCCCGTGAATTTCGGCTGCGAAATGCAGTGGCACTTCAGTCGGAATCGTGGCAGGGATCTGCTTGAGGGTCTGGGGTTCGGTTCCGTGTCTGACGATCGAAATGAGAGAGTTCAGCGGGTCGAGCACGATCTCATAGCCGCTGACAAAGTTCCCTGCTTCGACCGCTCGCAGGAACACACCCGCGAGCTCTGAGGCGTTCCCCAGTGTCAGCGTCGATGTGAATTTCGCATCTTCAAAGGTTGCACCATTCCACAGCGAGACCGGTCCTCGTCGCGGATCCAGAGTCCGGTCACCGACCCAGATTCCCCGCAGCGGTTTCCAGCCATCGGACGGCCCGTCGACAAATTCCTCTGCTGATAGCAGCTTGTAAAACCCGGGATCAAGTGTCGCGGGGACGATCGGTCGAAAGATCACACGTGATCGAAGCGGGGCGAAGGCCTCTTGCTGCGTGATGAGGAAATTCTGAAGGATCTGAAGTTCCTGCGGATCAGGACGACGATTCAATGCAAGCTGGAATGCGCGCGAGATCTGTGCGGCGGGATCATCGCCCGCTTCCCGGCGGATTCTTTCCGAAAACGCTTTCGCCTGATCCTGCATAAACGAATCATTGAGCAGCGTGAGAGCCTGGGGGGCCACGGTCGTTGTAGGGCGCTCGGTTAATGGCAGCGAGGTGTTGGCATAGTCGAACGCGTCCAGCTGCGGGGAGATCAACGAGCGTTTGATGAATGTATACAGACTTCTGCGATGTCGCTGCGCGGTGCTCGAGGTTTCCCAGCCGACTCCCGGGACGGTTCCCCCTGCGAGAACTTCCACTCCGACAGCCGGGAAATAGCCGCGTCCACCCATCTCGGGATTGAGTGTCCCGCTGACTGCGAGAATCGAATCGCGTATCGCTTCCGCTTCCAGTCGATGCAGGTTCTGCCGCCACAGGAGAGCGTTGCCGGGATCAGTCTGATTGGCCATTTCATTGCGGTGATCCGAAGACCGCTGATAGGCCTGGGAGGTCATGATCCGACGATGCAGCTGTTTGATGGACCAGCCGGTCGATCGGAATTCGTTCGCCAGCCAGTCGAGCAGTTCAGGATGTGAGGGAGGGGAGCCGACCTTTCCGAAGTCGCTGGTGGTCTGCACGATCCCCCGGCCGAAGTGGTAATGCCAGACCCGGTTCACCATGACCCGCGCGGTGAGAGGCTGATCCGGGCTGACCATCCAGCGGGCCAGTGCCAGTCGACGGCCGCTTGTTTGGAAAATCGGATGCCGTTCAGGCGGAATGATCTCCGGCTGCCCTCCCCCGAGGACCTGTGGAATGGCAGGGCTGACTTCATCACCGGGAGTCTGGGAGTTCCCGCGGATCAGGACATGCGATTTCTCAACCCACTGCCCATGTTCCCGGACGGCAAGTGCCCATTCCAGTCCGCCGACATTGGCATTTCCCCGCTCTTTCTCGAGCTTCTCGCGTTCCTTGCGATGCTCTTCCGCATGCGCCGTGTCGACCCGTTCCAGTTCTTTCATGGCAGCGATTCTGAGATCCAGATCAGCCCATCGCTGCTGACGTTCCGCCAGCGCACGATCGATGACTTCGGGGTCGCTGATCGGCAGGAGACCAGGATTTTCGGGAGTGCTGTCGGGATAGTTGTAGCGGCGGATGTTCTGGAAATACCCGAGCAGTGCGTAATAGTCCTGATGCAGAATCGGGTCGAACTTGTGGTCATGACAGCGTGCGCAGCCCATCGTCAGTCCCAGAAACGCAGCTGAGGAGGTAACCATGATGTCGTCGAGGTCGTCGTACTGAGCCTGCTTCGCATCATCCGGTTCAAAGTCCCACAGCCCGAGACGATAGAATCCGGTCGCGATACGGGAATCACGGTCCGCATCAGGAAGTTCATCTCCCGCCAGTTGCTCGAGGACGAACCGGTCATAGGGTTTGTCGGAGTTCAGGGCTTGAACCACATAATCGCGGTATCTCCACGCGTAGTCCTTTTCCTTATCGAATTCGTAGCCGTTCGTCTGGGCGAAGCGGACAACATCCAGCCAGTGACGTGCCCAGCGTTCGCCGTACTGCGGACGTGCGAGCAGATCATCAATGAGGGTGGCCCAAGCGGATTGGTCAATCCCCTCCCCGCTGGTCAGACGGAGACTCCACTGGTCCATTTCTTCCGGAGTGGGAGGGAGTCCGATGAGATCGAAGAACGCTCTCCGGATCAAAGTCCGCGGGGGGGCAATGGAATTGGGAGCGAGGTTGTTTTTCTCTAACGTCGCCAGGACGAAGGCATCGATCGGATTTTCAGGCTGATAGCCGTTCGGCAGTGTGGGGACCGGCGGAGAGTTGATGGGCTGAAACGCCCACCAGGCGCGATCTTCATCGGTGATGACTCCCCCCTTGCGGACGGGGGTGACTTGTTCCCCGTCGCTGCCTGGCCAGGGGGCTCCCATTTCGACCCAGCGTGTCAGGTCCGCGATTTTTTCCGCGGACATCTTCTGGCCGGGAGGCATCTCGTACCCGTCGTAATTGATCGCCTGAATCAGCAGACTTTCCGCAGGGTTTCCCGGAACAATAGCCGGCCCGGAATCTCCCCCGGCGAGCAGATGAGCGCGACCGTCGACCTGCAGATTCCCTTTATGCTTCCCGTCTCCATGACATTTGAAGCACTGCTCGACGAGCACCGGACGAACCTTGGTCTCGAAGAAGACCATCTGCTCCGGGGTGATGGCTGCAGCGGGTTCGGTGTCGGGAGAGGCATCATCCGCGAAAAGACCGCCAGCGACGGACAGGCAAAGGAGTGTTGGGAGAAGTGTCTGTCGCATGATCGTTCCAGAAACCACACTTCAAGGAGGGATGCTGGGGGGGCGGGCGGGTCTCCGCGCGGAGCGGGGCCTTAGGTCAATTATCGAGGATTCTGGATGCGAATGCCAGCCTTTTTGAAAAGACTCTTAAAAAAGTCTCAAAATTGCTTCAGCCGATCATCCACACCCATGGCACGATAAGCGTCGGGAACCGCCCCGTCATCATACGCGGAAACCCGTACTTTGAGTTACGAAATCGGCTGGCGTGATAGGGGTTTTCGTGGATTGGATCGATCGTGGCCTGACCACGACTCGGGCGGCTTTGAGATTTTGTCTCAGCGGGGTGCGCAGCCCCCTGTTCATCTTTCGGAAAGATTTTTCACACGAACGGCCAGTGATTTGCTGACCCCCTCGCTGAAGTTCCACGAGATCGGAAGCGATCAGCGTTGAATGAGTCGGCGGTTGATCGACTTCCTGAACCTTCAGACAAGGAGAATCAGGGATGATCAGATTCAACAATCACTTTGTCCGTGTCTCGTTACGTCGGGAAGATTTCCGGGTCGCCATCAGCAAGCCGATGACGCTCAATGCGGGGTTTCTCTTCCTCTTCACCGAAGTCCTGCTGATCTATCCGGCTGAACTGACGTCGATCGCTCAGACTCTTTATGTGCCATGTGCCCTGCTCGTTCTTTGCGCGTCGCTGCTGCTTCTGCTCTCAACGCGCTACCACTTTCAGGTCGGTCCGGATGGGGTTGACTACTACGGGATCTGGCCCCGCGTCCGTCACCTGAACTGGGGTGAAGTGACCCGCGCCCGGTTATGCCGGATTTTCGGTTTGGAATGCCTGATCCTGCAGACCGAGAAGAGATGGCGATCGTTGCGGCTCCCGTTGTGTGTCGATCGATCGGATCTGTGTCTGAAGATGATCAGCACGTACTCCGAGACCGGTCTGGAGTTCGATGAAGAGACGACGGACGAGCACGTCCCGGCGTGAATCGTTCAGCGGCGAGCCTCTGCTCCCACCGGCCGGTGCTTTCCTCCCAGCGTTCCGATTCTCGCCACGTCATGTCGCAGAAGTTCGGTCTGCTTGAGCAGCTGATGCACCTTCATCTGTTGGCCTTCCACTTCCCGCACTGAAGCTTCCAGGGTCGGGAAGAGTCCGACGGAGAGTTTGGTTTCGACGAGTTTCGAAACCAGATCGCGGATGCTGCGGGTGAGCCCCCGTTGCAGTCGACGGGTGAACATGAGCACCAGAAGTCCGCAGCACAGGAGCAGAAACAGCCCGGCAGCGAGGTAGAAGTCGGTGGTCAGCAGCGGTTTGTCGAGCACCAGCGAATCATAGAAGAAGTTCTTGCCCACCCGCGCGAGGACGAACGTCAGGTACGCGGTCAGAATGACCTCGTACCAGATCCGGATCCACCAGCGGGAATTCGCCACGGACAATTCTTCGATGATGCGGTCGATACGTCGGCTGGCGTCCCCGACGAACTGTTCCTCCACAGCGGCCGCCTGATTCCGGATCTCCGACAAAGACTGATTTCGCAGCAGGTCATGGCTGAAGCCCGCAGCCTGCACGTGACCGCTGATGACAATCTCCGACTCCCGCAGCATGGCGTCATCCAGCCCGAACTGGCTGACCCGCTGCAGAGATGTCTCGGCAGCCTGTTCCTTTCTTCGCCCTTCCAGCCAGCGGACGCCCTGCACTCCTCCGAGCAATGCGAGCTGCGCAGTGCTGCGGGCACGGAATAGAGCTGTCGAAGCCAGAATGCTCCCGAGTCCGTAATAGATGCGCAGCACGCCGGCAAAGGGGCTCATTCCCCACTGGTCGATCACCGCGGAAATCAGACGGCGTTCCCACAGGCGGTGGCTGCCGAGCAGTTCGGACTGCAGCCGCAGCGCCATCTTTTCACTCATGGACTGTCGCTGGGCCAGCAGAGCCTGATTCAGTTCGCCCAGCTCCGGAGTCTTCTCGGCAAGAATTTCCTGACACCGGCTCAGACCAGCGGAGAGCAGTTCCAGAAAATTCACCCTGCGGATCCGCACCCGTTCGGAAGCTCCCAGCTTGTTCAGGAGCAGATTCATCAGCTGCCCGAATTCCCCTGTCGGGGCGATCCCCTGCTGCTGTTCCTTCAATGCTCGACTGGAATCGACGAAGTACAGCTCCGGGATTTCGTAGTCCTGGATGAGCGTCTTCTTCCAGTCCTCGCGGATGTCTTCATCCAGGTCGGCATGAGTCTGCACGAAGATGATCCGGCAACCGCCGCTGGCAGCCTTCAGTTCGTCCGTGACCCTCGCGGACCGGTATTTCTGCTGGGTCGAGACATACAGCAGGACATCGCAGTATGGCAGCAGATTGCGAAGCCGGTCGACATTGCTCCCCGGGACATCTTCTTCGTTCGTATCGGGGTCCGGGCAGTCGAGCAGCACCACGTCCCGCAGCAGGTCCGCGTCTCGCTGAACAAGCTCGACCTCTTCGAGTGGGATTTTCAGCAGCGAGAGATCTGTCCGGGGATGGGCGATCAGCACCGGGCGGTGAGTCGTCGGACGCTCCCGACCGGAACGGCTGACTTCTTCCCCGACCAGTGCATTGATCAGTGAACTTTTCCCGGTGCCGGTTCCGCCAAAGGTGGCGACCACCAGCGGGGCCTCCATCCGCACCCGCAAGGTCTCCACCCGGTCCAGCACCCGTTTCAGTAACGACTGGCTGCGACGGACCGGCTCCCACTCACTCGGCTCCTCAATCCATTCGTCCACCTGCCGCCGCAGGTCGTCGATGGAAGAGAGGAGCTCGAGTTGACGGACTTCGGAGTTCAGCATGGAGGGCTTTCAGCGGACAGCCGCCAGCATTGTTCAAGGGGAACAACGTAATCCACTCGTTCACGCAGCGGGCAGTGCCATCGTTTGCACTCCCCCGCTATTCCACATCCAGATTCAGTTTCACCCACCGCATGGATTCGTTGGATTCCAGAACCGCATCCGCCACTGCCTGGGCCTGCGCCCCGTGATCGAACCCCGGCACGGCCGGACGATCCTCGACAATCGCGGAGACGAGTTCATAGATGAGATCATAACGGAAAACGGTGCTGGGAACCCCTTCATGCGGATTGCGGGGGCTTCCGGGAATCACCAGAAACTCTTCGGGAACCGGCATCGGCTTCATCGTCTCGCCCGACTTGCCGACCATGATCACGTTCGGTTCCTGCAGGCGATACACGGCGGATGCTTCCGTCCCGTTCACTTCAGCCCACTCGTGACCCACACCGTTGTGATGGTAACCCTTCATCACGGTGCTCCCTTCCCAGACCCCGACTGCTCCGTTCTCGAAGCGACCGATCAGGGACGACCAGTCGTCGACCTCGGATGGAGGACACGGTTTGCCGTCGGCCGTTTTATCGCGAGGACAGAATTGAGCGACCGCGCCGCAGATGGCTGTCAGCGGACCGATGAGGTCCATTGCCAGGTCGATGCGGTGAATCGTCATGTCGAACAGGTCACCCGCCCCTGCCCGCTTTTTATATTGCCGCCAGCCCCAGCTGGTTTCTGGCCAGTCGAGAAACCGCTGGCTGCGGAAGTGCCGGGGTTCGCCGAGCATCCCGGATTTCACAAGGTGACGCAGATACCGCATCGAGGGGGCGAACCGGTACGTGAACGCGGTCAGGTGTTTGACATTCCGGTCGCGAGCCGCCTGATACATCCGGCGGGCTTCGTCGAAATTCACCCCCAGAGGTTTTTCACACATGATGTGCTTTCCCCCTTCGATACAGGCCAGTGCGATATCGCAATGGGTATCGTTGGGGGTCGCGATGATCACAGCGTCGACGTTGGGATCCTGAGCCAGCTTTTCGTAATCGGTATAGAGTTTGTCGATGCCCCAGTCGCTGCGCCGCTTTTCGAGCAGTTCCGCGTTGGGGTCGCAGACCGCGACCAGCTCCGCTCGGGGGTCGACTCGAATCCCGGGGACGTGATGGAAATCTGAAACGGCCCCTGCGCCGATAATCCCGAACCGAACCTTCTGCATGCGATGCTCGCGATAAATGTGAGTGATGGGCGATGAATCAATTTCTGAAGACATCATTCGAGACACCGGATCGGCGGTGGTCAAGTCCGGCGAATACGATTGTCTTCATGACGGGTTTGCGTCGAAACTGTTTTTGCAAGGAAACGTCAGTCTGACGCTTCCCCTTTGATCTCTTTGCGCATTTCGAAAAGGAACCGCGACGGGGCGGAGGGCCGCAGCTTTCCCCATTTGCGACGATTGGCCGCACGGGTGAGCGTCAGCGATTCCTGGGCTCGGGTCACACCCACATAGGCCAGACGACGTTCTTCCGCGATCTCGGATTCCGTCCCTTCGATCGTCCGTTTGTGAGGCAGAAGTCCCTCTTCCATTCCCACCATGTAGACGCGTGGAAACTCCAGACCCTTCGCGCTGTGCAGAGTCATCAGCTTCACAGCGTCGGATTGAGCCATCGCTTCCTTGTCCGGTTCTTCGTCCCGGCGTTCCAGCGCGATGCTCGACAGATAATCGTGAAGACTCGGTTTGCTGCTCTTCTCTGCGTATTCCGCGAGGGAGTTCACATATTCCTCGAGGACCGCTTTCCGCTGGGCGCGTTGCAACTCGTCCTTGTACTGACGTTCGATTTCCCGGTCGTAACCGATTTCGTCAATCAGGGCGTGGACCAGCTGTGACATCTGCTGCGGCTGTTCTTCGAATTGAGTCCGCCAGCGTGCGAACTGTGCGTGCAGAGACTTGAGCGCCTCGAGCGCCTTGGGAGTGATCTCCTTGTCCGCAGCCGCTTCCTCCGCGACGTGCCAGATCGGCACACCGGTCCGGACCGCCCGCGCCAGCAGCTTCTCACAGGCAGCATCGCTGATCCCCCGGGCAGGGGTATTGATGATTCTCAGTAATGACTGTTCATCATCCTTCCGGGAGATCACCTTCAGATAGCTCAGCAGGTCCTTGATCTCCTTGCGGTCATAAAAGGACTGACTCCCCATCAGGACATAGGGAATCTGCTGCCGCCGCAGTTCCGATTCAAACAGTCGCGGCTGTTCATTGGTCCTGAACAGGATGGCGAATTCGATCAGCGGGACGAATTTCTTCTGATGGAGAAAGCGGATCTCCGCCACGACTTTTTCCGCTTCCAGCTGTTCATCAGGAAACTCGATGAACCGCACTTCTTCACGGGCCGGCTTGTTGGCCCGCAGCACCTTCTTGTGTCGGTCGCGATTATGACTCACCAGCTGATTGGCCAGAGTGATAATGCGATCCGTACAGCGGTAGTTCTCTTCCAGGCGGATGGTTTTCGTTCCGGGAAACTGCTGGGCGAATCCCAGAATGTGTTTCACTTCCGCCCCGCGCCAGCCGTAGATCGACTGGTCATCGTCACCCACGACGCACAGATTGTGATGCGGGCGAACGAGTGATTCGATGATGCGAAACTGCAGGGCGTTCGTGTCCTGATACTCGTCGATCTGCACATGGGAGAACCGTTGCTGGTGCTTTTCGAGCACCTCGGGATGCTTGCGAAACAGTTCTTCGGTCAGCAGGAGGAGATCATCGAAATCGACGGAGCCGGACGATTTGAGCGCCTGCTGATACCGGCGGTATCCCATGCTTCCCAGCGACTCCTTATCGTCTTCGGCAATCTTCCCTGCGCGTTCGGGGGAAAGTCCTGCCGACTTCCAGCGACTGATGAGGCTCAGCAGGTCGCCCGGTTTCAAGGATTTTTCAGTGACGCGAATGTCCCGAAGCACCTTGCGCGCCATCGACTCCTGGTCGCCGCGATCGAGGATCGTGAACTGGCTCGGGTAGCCCAGATGCTTGATGTCTTCGCGGAGGAGATTCACACACAGCGCATGGAATGTTGAAATCCACGGGCGTTTCTTTGAAGAACTCCCCAGAATGGCGAACGTTCGTTCGGCCATTTCCTTGGCGGCCTTGTTGGTGAACGTCACCGACAGAATACGTTCGGGGGAGACGCCGGACTTCAGCAGCCGCGCCATCCGGTAGGTGATGACTCGCGTCTTCCCGGTTCCGGCTCCAGCCAGCACGAGGACCGGACCTTTCAAGGTTTCCACAGCCTCCCGCTGGGCAGGGTTCAATTTCGAAAGATCCATCTTCTTCTGGGCCTGATCCTGTTCTGAGAGGGGGGGAAGGGGGCAGTTTGCCGGGAACGTCTTCGAATTACAAATGCGAAGGTCGACTTCCCCGAGCGAGCGGCCGATCCCGTTTTTCGATCTTGCCCAGCTTTGTTCGAGTTTGCGGGTTGTAACGGCTGATCGGCCTGTGCGGGGGGAAGAGTCTAGCTTGTCGGCACAATCGTTACAAACGGCACATCAGTCGACGTAAGTCATTTGCACGAAAAGATTGACTGACAGGTTCAAGCGTTTCGAGCCTCATCGTCGATAGCTCAGTTACAGGCGTCACGACCGGCAAATTGACGGTCCTTCAATGCCGTGACGCACCCGCGTCGACAGGCTCCGCCAATCTCTCCGTACCTTCCTGAATCGCAGTGTGCCATCACTTCGGCGAGGAGCGTTTCATGTTTAACTCTGCAAAGTTCTCACTGGCGATTATCGCCCTTTGGACCCTGCAGGTCAGCGCGCAGGCTGGCCTGTTCTGCCGACCCAGCAACTGCGACGCCTCCAAAGGCTGCGACTGTGCTCCGAACTTCCAGCCGCAGACCTGCCGTCCGAAAATCATTCGCCCGACCTGCTTCCACTATCCCATCAAAAAGGGATGCACAAAGCCGGACTGCTGTTATGACACAAACTGCACCAGCGAAGGATGCTGCCCCGTCGTGACTTCCTGTGCTCCGGGCTGCACGTCGACAGGATGCGACGATGGCTGCTGCTCTTCGACACCGTGTGAACTGGCCGAGCTGATCCGCAAGAGCCAGACGGCCTGTCATAGCTGGGAACGTCGCGATGCGGTTCACAAGTTGAGCGACAAGTACAGCTGCAAGTGCCATCCGGAAGTGATGAATGCCCTGCTCTTCTCTTTGAACGATGTGGATGAACGGGTTCGCTCCAAGGCGGCGGATGAAATCGGTGATCAGCTGCGGGAGAACCCGGGCTGCTGTTCATGCACCGTGCTGGCGGCCCTCAAGTTCGCCCTGGCTGATTGCGACCGGTTCGTGCGTCGACAGACGGAAGAAGCGCTGCGAGCCGCAGGGTATGATGTGGTCGACGGCTGTGGAGATGAATGTTGTGTCGGGTGCGACGCCAGCTGCACCACGCTCACACATGTTCCATCGATCGTTCCTCCGGCGGTCGATGGACCGGTGACACCCGCAGTCGAGCCCGCTGCTGCGATTGTCCCTGCGACTGTTCCCGTCAATGATCGAGCCCCGACAATCGTGCCGCAGGACAACTTCGTCGCCCCTCCTCCCGGAGAACGACCGCAACCCAGCTCATCAGCTCCGGAAGGTGACAACTATTCACCCAAGCCGGACGCTCTGATGCCGCAAACACCGGGAGCTTCTGCAGCGGAACCGATTTTCACCCAGAAGACGAAGAGTCAATCGATCCGTCAGAGTTTGAGTAGCTTGTTCGGACAGACGAAGTAGTCGCGATCGAGTGAACCACAATTCGGTCTGTTGAAATGAACATGGCCCTCTGCAATTCGCGAGGGCCATGTTTATTGACATTGGCCGGTTCAGGCAGCGTTCATCACTTCTTTCCCTGAGCATGCTCCCGCATTCCCAGCCAGGCGATGAACGAAGCAGATCTTCCGGGCGACATCCGCTCCGAACACTTCCGGAACCAGATCCTTCAGACCCATCTCGCGATTGAGCTCGTTTGCCAGAATGCCGACCTGCTGGTAGTCGTACAGCATCTGCGTGCATTCCTGAGCCCGCAGCTGATTTCCCGTCATGTTCTTCGCGGTATCCAGAATGCAGAGCATGTCGAGGTACGTCCCGAACGTCTCGGCGAAGTCTTCCCAGGGGTGCATGGTGGCGTACGCGGAAATGTAGCTCCCCTGCCAGTCCGGCTTCGGTCCTGTCTGGTAATAGTTGTTCAGGGCTGTGGCGTAGTCGGGACTGCGTTCATCGCCGAAAAGTGCACGGAACTCGTCTTCACATTTTCCTGCGACCAGGACATCCCAGTAGTAGTGACCCAGTTCATGTCGGAAGTGTCCGACGAGAGTCCGCTGAGGCTCATGAAAGCTGACGCGTGCCTTCTCCCGCTCGACATCGTCCGCCTCGCGGATGTTGATAGTGATTTTCCCCTGGTCGTGTCCCGTCAGAACCGGCACGTCGGTATCCGCCTGAAAATCGAACTTCAATTCAGGCCGCACGTTGTTCTCCGGACGACCGATGGGAAGATCAATCAGTTCCACGGTGAATAAAACACGTCGCTTTGCGTCTTCCAGCCTCGCCCAGAGTTCGCGGTTGCCGGGAACATTCAGGTCCGGAATGACCCCCGTCAAGCGACAGTGTTGGCAAAGCGTCGGCGTAGCGGAGACACCGTCTGGTCCGGGAACTGCCAGCTCGTCGGTGCGGATGCAGCCATTGCAGACGTTCTCCACCGCGAAGTTATGGCACTTCCGCAACGCGGCCCCACATTCGGGATTGCCGCAGGAAAACTGGTCCCCCTCGCCCGGGATGAGTGCCACCACTCGGCGGCATGCTGGACAGAACCCAGCTTCCTTTCCGCACTTAAGGCATGAAGTGTTCCCGAAAAACAGGCGGTTGTCGCAAGTACATAGAAAGGTTTTCATCACGGCGCCCGTTACTGAGTGATCCACAGGTGATTCAATTCCCGGGCAACAGGCCGCGGGTGATGCCAAGAAACTTCTCCGCACAGCAAAGGTTATACCCGATACGCTTGCCTTCCACTCTTCTGGTGATGATGAAGTGGATGGCCTCGGACTTTCGACTCGGCCGATCGACCTCCCGCAGGGCAGCTCTCACCAATGCGTGGTGTGCCAAAATGAGAAGGCCCGGGATTCAATCTCCCGGGCCTTCGACACCTATTTACTCAACACTCGCGACGATTACGACTTGGTTTCGAATTCCGCGTCGATCACATCGTCATCCCCCGACTTGCCGCCGGCGGCTGCATCCGGAGCTGCACTGGCCTGAGCCTGATTGGCGGCTTCGTAGATGTGCTTGCTCAGAGCGTGTGTGGCCTGCTCGAGGTTTTCGAGGGCGGACTTCAGGGCGGGCAGATCGTCCCCCTTCTCCGCATCGCGAACCTTCTGCATGGCCGACTCGATGGCTGCCTTGGAGGCATCATCCAGCTTGTCAGCATGCTCTTTGAGTGTCTTCTCAGTCTGATAGACGAAGTTGCCGGCCTTGTTGCGGACTTCCGCCAGTTCCCGACGCTTCTTGTCTTCTTCAGCGTGCGACTCGGCGTCCTTCCGCATCTTTTCGATTTCGCTTTCGGAAAGACCGCTGGACTGCTGAATCGTTACCTTGTGCTGCTTACCCGACGACTTGTCCTTTGCCGAGACGCTCAGAATTCCGTTCACGTCGATATCGAAAGCGACTTCGATCTGAGGAATTCCTCGCGGTGCCGGCGGCAGCCCTTCCAGATTGAACTGGTCGAGCAGACGGTTGTCGCTGGCCATCGGACGTTCGCCCTGGAAGACGCGGACCGTCACAGCTGTCTGGTTGTCGGCAGCTGTGGAGAAGGTCTCGGCCTTGGTCACAGGAATTGTCGTGTTGCGCTCGATGAGGGTCGTCATCACGCCCCCTTCGGTTTCGATCCCCAGGGAGAGCGGTGTCACGTCGAGCAGCACCACGTCTTTGACGTCCCCGGCGATAATCGCACCCTGGATCGCAGCACCGACAGAAACCACTTCGTCCGGGTTGACTCCCTTGTGAGGCTCTTTCCCGTTGAAGAGTTTCTTCACCAGTTCCTGCACCAGCGGAACGCGGGTCGATCCCCCGACCAGCACCACTTCGTCAATGTCTTTCGTCGACAGTTTCGCATCCTTGAGAGCCTGCTCCACAGGCTTGCGGCAACGTTCGACCAGTGGGTCGATCAGTCGTTCGAACTGGGACCGGCTGATGGTCAGCTGCAGGTGCTTGGCTTCGTAGATGAACGGCAGATTGATCTCCGTGCTTTGCAGCGAGGAGAGTTCTTTCTTGGCCTTTTCGCAGGCTTCGCGCAGACGCTGCAGAGCCATCGGCTGCTTGCGCAGGTCGATTTTCTGCTCTTTCTCGAATTCGTCAGCCACGAAGTTGATCAGCTTCTCATCGAAGTCGTCTCCACCCAGGTGAGTATCCCCGTTGGTCGAGAGCACTTCGACGGATCCGGTTTCGACTTCCAGCACGGAAACGTCGAACGTTCCTCCCCCGAGGTCGAAGACGACGATCTTTTCGTCTTTCTTCTTCTCAAGGCCGTATGCAAGAGCTGCGGCCGTCGGTTCGTTGATGATCCGGGCGACGTCGAGGCCGGCAATCTGCCCGGCATCTTTGGTGGCCTGTCGCTGAGCGTCGTTGAAGTACGCCGGGACCGTGATCACTGCTTTATTGACGCGGTGACCCAGGTAGCTTTCCGCAGCGTCCTTGAGCTTGGTCAGAACGTGGGCGGAGATTTCGGGAGGCGTATACTGCTTCCCTTTGACGTCCACTTTCACGTAATCGGTTTTACCGCCGACCACCTTGTACGGGACGATCTTCTCTTCGGCGACCACTTCGTCGTGGCGACGTCCCATGAACCGCTTGATGGAGTAAATCGTGTTCTCGGGGTTGGTCACAGCCTGTCGTTTCGCAGGCTCCCCGACAAGAACATCTCCCTTATCGTTGAAGGCGACAACGCTGGGGGTGGTTCGTGCCCCTTCCTGGTTGGCAATCACCTTCACTTCGCCACCTTCCATGACGGAGACGACAGAGTTCGTCGTTCCGAGGTCGATGCCGATAATTTTTTCAGAAACAGCCATATGTTGCTCCCCCGCCAGTCACTTTCATATTGTCTTAAAGACGCATCCGAATGATGCCTCTCACGCGTATGGCAAACCGTGCGCCAAAAGTCCAAGAACCGAGATCAGCCGAAAAACACCGCGTTTTCTCAGTTGCCTACGACTTCGAGCGGGAGTGACGCCGCCAAAGTGGCACTCAGGGTCCCGTCTCACCTGCCCCTTCGGGCTGTCAAAATTGCAGTTGATCTCTGGCGCCGTTTTTGGCAGGCCCTGTCGAGTGCTTTCCGAGGGGCTACTCGGGTTGCTTTCACTACCAAAGACCGGGTGAGGTGGGTTGTTGCATTTTGCAACATATTTCCACCCGCTGACAGCAAATCACGCAGTCTGAGTGCTGTTTGAACGACAAGTCCTGACTAGTCTGCCTTCCCTATGCTACGAAATCCTTGCGACTTGAATGAATTTCAAGATTTTTTCAAAAAAGGCGCAAATCCTGCTAATTGCAGGCCTAGTATTGAGAGTAGGTGTTTACCCGGGTCCGAGGTTTGGACCGCAAGATCTTTTCAAGGAGGAAAAAAATGCTTGTTCTGACACGCAAAAAAGGGGAAAGCATCCTGATTGGCGACGGCATCCGCATCACCGTATCTACGGTCTCCGGAAGCCGAGTCAAGATCTGCGTCGATGCTCCCCGCGAGTGCCCCGTGCGGCGCGAAGAAATTACCGATCCACAGCGAGTGGAACGGTTTGCGCCGACACCAGCATGTGCCAGATAGTCCAGAATGTGTTGTGACATCCGGCGGAATGACCACCGGATGTCAGCGTGGACGTGGCTACTTTCGCTTCGGAGCATATTTGTGAGTCGCCTGTCCGAAAACGGATTCGGCGGACTCCATCACAGTCTCCGACAGCGTCGGGTGAGCGTGGATGCTTTCTGCCAGATCGCGTGCGACCATGGCCGTTTCGACAGCCAGCACACCTTCAGCGATCAGCTCACCGGCTCCCGGGCCGACAATGCCCACTCCGAGCACGCGCTCGGTGTCCGGATCGATAATCAGTTTTGTGAGGCCTTCGGTACGAGCGATCGTCTGGGCACGGCCGGACGCTGCCCAGGGGAATTTCACGACCTGAACCTTCTGCCCACGCTCCTTGGCCTGGGTCTCGGTCAGGCCGCACCAGGCCACTTCGGGATCGGTGAAGACGACAGCGGGAATCGCCACGTTGTCGAACTCGGCGGGCTCTCCCATCAGCACTTCGACAGCCACTTTGGCTTCGCGAGTCGCCTTGTGGGCGAGCATCGGTTCGCCGGCGACGTCGCCGATCGCCATGATCTTCGGATCGGCGGTCCGCATCGAGCGGTCGACTTCAATGAACCCTCGCTCGGACACTTTGACCTTGGTGTTTTCGAGGCCAATTCCCAGGCCGTTCGGAATCCGACCGACGGAAATGAGAACGCGGCTGAAGGTCTGAGGGGATGTGACTCCCTCCCCTTCGAGCTCGGCGATAATCCCTTCGGGTGACGATTTCAGGGATTTCACCTTGGTGTTGGTGAAGATCGCCTTGAATTGGCTTTGAAGCCGCTTCTTCAGCGGGTTTGCCAGATCGCGGTCTGCCCCCATCAGAATGTCCGGAAGCATTTCCACAACGGTCACCTGGGAGCCTAGTGCGGCATACACAGAGCCCATCTCCAGCCCGATATATCCACCGCCGATGACCAGCAGACTTTCCGGGATCTCCGGAAGATTGAGGGCTCCGGTCGAGTCCATAATCCGGTCGTCGCCCAGGTCAAACATCTTCGGAAACGCCGGGCGGGAACCGACTGCCACGATACAGGTATCGAAGGTCAGCTTGCTGGTCGTGCCGTCGGCATGTTCCAGGTTCAGCGTGGAAGAGTTTTCGAACTTCCCCCGTGCCTGAATGAGCTTCACGCCGCGAGCTTCGCACAGCTGGCGAATTCCCCCGGTCAATTTCCCCACAACCGAGGACTTAAAGTCGCGAACCTTGTCCAGGTTGATTTCGGGCTCGCTGAAGGTGACCCCCCAGTCTTTGGATTCGTGTGCTTCGTGAATCAGCTTGGCAATGTGCAGCAATGCCTTCGAGGGGATGCAGCCGCGGTTGAGGCAGACGCCGCCCGGTTGCGGGTCCTGATCGATCAAAACCACCTTTTTTCCGTGGTCTGCTGCATCGAAGGCTGCCGGATACCCGCCGGGCCCGCCCCCGAGAACCACCACTTCCGCATGTGTCACATCATTTGCCATGTTCGAGCTTCCTGAATGAATTGTCTGATGTTTCAAACAATAGGGAATCGCGTCACCTTGCGGAAGCATTGAGGGCTTATGACCGCTTTTTGGCGATATTTCCCTGGGTTCGGCGTCAAAACATGCCGACTTCAACTGCGGACGTCTTGCGAATCAACCGGTCAGTGCGCAGGATGCATCCTGACATTCCGATTTTGTTTCCATCAGACAGCGCCGATATGCCTTCCATTCTCGCTTTCGATCAGGGGACGACTTCCAGCCGGTCCATTCTTTTCAGCAGTGACGGGCTCCCGGTTCAGGTCGCCCAGCAGGAATTCGACCAGATTTACCCTCACCCCGGACATGTGGAGCACAATCCGGAATCGATTTGGAAAACGCAGCTCGAAACGGCTCAGCAGGTTTTCCAACGGGCAGGCGATCCAGCGGACGTAAAAGCCATTGGCATCACCAACCAGCGGGAGACGGTTGTCCTCTGGGAGAAATCAACAGGCCGACCGGTTGCCAATGCGATCGTCTGGCAAAGCCGGGTGACTGCGCCCCGCTGTGAAAAACTGAAATCGGACGGCTGCGCGGATCTCATCCAGCAGAAAACGGGACTGGTGATCGATCCGTATTTCTCGGCATCGAAGATCGAGTATCTGCTTGACCGGACCCCGGGCCTGCGGGACAGGGCCATGAAAGGCGAGATCCAGTGCGGCACGATTGATACATTTCTCATCTCCCGCCTCACGGGTGGGCGGGTACACGCCACCGATGTGAGCAACGCCAGCCGGACGCAGCTGCTGAATATTCATACGCTCCAGTGGGATGATGAACTTCTCAAACTCTTCAATGTGCCCAGAGAAATTCTGCCGGAGATCGTTCCGTCCAGTGGTGTGATTGGCGAGACGGAATCAGAGTTCTTCGGACGTTCGATTCCCATCGCCAGCGCGATCGGTGACCAGCAGGCAGCGACATTCGGTCAGGCCTGCTATCAGCCGGGAGATGCGAAAAATACCTACGGCACCGGCTGTTTTATGCTGATGAACATCGGTGAAAAGCCGCGACTTTCACAACACGGGCTCCTGACCACCATCGGCTGGAAGATTGGAGAGAAGACCACTTACTGCCTGGAGGGGTCGGTCTTCATTGCGGGGGCAGCCGTGCAATGGCTGCGAGATGGGCTGAAGATCATTCAGCGATCCGACGAGATCGAGACACTTCAGCTCTCTGTGGAAGACACAGGGGGAGTCTTCTTTGTTCCGGCATTTGTCGGGCTTGGAACTCCCTATTGGGACTCGAGTGCTCGCGGCACGATCGTCGGGATCACGCGCGGAACGACGCAGGCCCACATCGCCCGGGCTGCAGTGGAGTCGATGGCATACCAGTCGATGGATGTGCTGGAGACGATGCAGCAGGACTCCGGCATTCCCCTGCATGCACTGAAGGTGGATGGAGGAGCGAGCGTTAACAACTCCATGCTGCAGTTCCAGGCGGATCTGTTGAATGTGTCGGTGCAGAGGCCGCGAGTGCAGGAGACAACCGCGCTGGGGGCCGCCTATCTGGCGGGGCTGGCCACCGGAGTCTGGAAAGACCAGCAGGAACTCTCCAGCCACTGGGCTCTGGACCGGGAATTCACACCGCAGATGAAGAGTGAAGAACGCGAAAAGCTTTCACGGGACTGGAAACGCGCGGTGGAACGCTCACGCGGCTGGGTTGAGTGAGCCCCGGCTCGGTTTGCGAGACAAATGGACGTCGTCAAGGTTTTGACGGAGGTCTCCAGACGGCTGCCCCATCGGCTTTATGCCGCAAAATGTAATGAAAGACGTTCAGTTGGTGTGCGCGATCTTTGATCCGTCGCACATGCTTTCCGGATGCCCAAACCTTCCCGTGCCAGCCCTGACCTTTGAGACTGAAGGTCACATGCCTTTTCACCGTCTCAATATGTATGTCAATCAAATTGCTGAAATCTTTGAGCAGCAGATGAGCATGTTGCCCTGCAACGGCAATTGCAGCGGGGATGACGTCAACGCTCACTAAACGTTCATGAAGAAGACGGCAGACGTTGTCCGATCAGCACGGGAGAATACGGTTGGGGTAGACTTCAGTAGTCGCTCGGACGCTCGATGCAATCCCTCATATTTTCCTGCGGGAGGGGGATCGCGATAGTCCCCTTCGACGTGCTCTCGATGATGCCGGGTCCGGAAGCCACGGGGATCGCCCGGCAACCATGCCCCGTATGTGGTTAACGTGACATGAAACCAGACAAGTTCGTTTGGATTCGCACTCATGATTTAAGCGGAATCTAAAGTTTCCCGGCGATGCGATCGCCGGGCTTCTCACGGAACAAAATAAAACTTCACCGAAGCCCGGCCACTGCGTGGCCGGGAACTCCTTCGCGACTCAAAGTCTCATCGCGTCTGTAATTCGACGAGTGTGACGTCTTTCTGCAAGGTCTTTGCCGTGTCGGCGTCCACGTAGTCGCTGTGGCAGTTGGCTTTGCCGGCGTCGGCTCCGACGGCCTTCTTGGTTTTGCTGGCGAGCTTGTGAATCTCTTCCGGGGAAAGCACGCCCCGTTTTTCGAGGATTTCTTTCTGTTCTGCTGTCAGAGCGGAAGAGACTTTCGCCTTGTCCCATTTGAATTCGGCATCTTTGCCGGATGCGAACTCGACGATTTCCTTGCTGATGCGGACGCTGCACCAATCGTGTCCGCACATGGCGCAGAAGTCGGTGTCGACGTCCAGATCTTCATCGTGATAGGCGCGGGCGAGATCGGGATCGAAGCTCAGGTCGAAGTGCTTCTGCCAGTTCAGGGCAGCGCGGGCTTTGGTCAGTTCATCGTCACGGTCGCGTGATCCCGGAATTCCCAAAGCGACGTCAGCAGCGTGGGCCGCGATCTTGTAGGCCACGCATCCCTGCTTCACGTCGTCTTTCTTCGGCAGTCCGAGATGCTCCTTCGGTGTCACGTAGCAGAGCATGCTCGCCCCGTGATATCCCGCAGCGGTGGCGCCGATGCAGCTGGTGATATGGTCATAGCCGGGGAACATGTCGGTCACCAGCGGTCCGAGCACGTAGAACGGTGCTCCGTGACAGAGCTTCCGCTGAAGCTTCATGTTGTATTCGATCTGATCGAACGGGACGTGTCCCGGTCCTTCGATCATGACCTGCACCCCTTTTCGCCAGGCACGTTCTGTCAGTTCGCCCAGCGTACTGAGTTCGGCCAGCTGAGCGCGGTCCGTCGCATCGGCCAGTCCGCCTGGTCGCAGCCCGTCGCCAATGGAGAACGTGACGTCAAATTCCCGCATGATGTCGCAGATGTCTTCCCACAACGTGTACATCGGGTTCTGCTCGCCGTGATCGATCATCCACTTGGCCAGCAGAGAACCGCCTCGCGAAACGATTCCGATCAGGCGATTCTTGACGTCGGCCAGATGTTCTTTGAGCACCCCGGCGTGAATGGTGAAGTAGTCGACCCCCTGCTCCGCCTGCGCTCGCAGGGAATTGAGAATCACTTCGGCGTTCAGGTCATACAGCTTGCGGCCGATGATCATGGAATAGATAGGGACCGTTCCGATGGGGACCGTGCTGTTCTGAACAATCGCAGCCCGACATTCATTGATGTTGCCGCCGGTGGACAGGTCCATGACGGTGTCCGCGCCCCAGCGTTCTGCCCACTTCAGCTTGACCACTTCTTCATCGGTCCCGGACGAAACGGGAGACGCCCCCATGTTGGCGTTGATCTTCGTCTTCGATGCCCGGCCGATGGCCATGGGGTCGAGCTGGTAGCTCAAGTGGACCTTGTTGGCCGGGATGACCATTCGCCCTGCAGCGACTTCATCGCGAACCTGTTCGGGGGTGAGATGCCCTTCCCGCTCGGCCACCCGGCTCATTTGCGGGGTAATTGTCCCCAGTCGAGCGTACTCCAACTGGGTGCTCGGTTCGAAGCCGGCGGGGTAAAACACGGTCCGCTGCACGCCGTTGGACTGCGTGAAGGTCGTTGAGTGTTGAGTGCCAAGGGGCGCGGCTGCGCCTTCAGTTCCCTCGAATGTCGCCCATCCTTCGGGGAGAAAATCCCAGGCGGTTTTATCGGAGGGCTCGGGCATTCCCGGGGTGTCGGGAGAGGCGAACGTCCAGCGTCCCTCGACACCGGGAGCGATTTGTGGTTTTTTGGCGAAGCTGCCGGGGCTGGTGCCCGCTGCGGTCGAGGACGGGTTCTGGCCGAGTTCAGGCAATTCGTAATTCATGCTGCAGAAATCCCTTCCGCTGGAAAGGCGGTGTGATTTTGGAGTGCGTTGAAAATGGAATGTTTTATCGTATCGCCCCTGTCGAAGAGCGTCTATCCCCCACAGGCCCTGAGTGGCAAAAGCGGAGGACATCTTCCCGTGGGCCGGCTTGGGGATCTGGGGAAAGTCTGCCGGTTGACCGGGGGACATGGCTGGACCCGTTGCGTGTTGTCGAGACGCAGTTACAATGCCCCGTTCCCCATTTTTCGAGCATCTGGTTAATTCTATGACGTCCGTGGCCACCCCCCCTTCTGCTGACGTTCAGCAGGAGACGATCCTCGTTCTCGATTTTGGTTCCCAGACCGCGCAGCTCATCGCACGCAGAGTCCGGGATCAACAGGTCTTCTGCCAGCTGGTGCGACACGACCTGAGTGCGGAGCGAATCCGTGAGATCAACCCCAAAGGGCTCATTCTCTCGGGGGGCCCCGCCAGCTGCTACGCTCCCGGTGCCCCGCAGTTGGACCCGGAGATCTTCAGCCTCGGAATTCCGGTGCTGGGAATCTGCTACGGGATGCAGGTGACCTGTCGAGCTCTGGGGTGCGAAGTCAAGCCGGGCAAGTCGCGTGAGTTCGGCCATACCGAAATGCACAGCGAAACCGACAACGCCCTGTTCAAAGGGTTGCCCAAGACGTTCACCACCTGGATGAGTCACGGGGACCGCGTCGAAAATCTGGATGATCAGTTTGTGGTCATCGCGAAGACGAAGGACTGTCCGAACGCGGCGATCCGACACCGGACAAAGCCGATTTTCGGACTGCAGTTTCACCCGGAAGTTTCCCATACGCAGCATGGCGAGCATCTGCTCGGGAACTTCATTCGCAACATCTGCGGCTGCACCGGAACCTGGAAAATCTCATCCTTCATCGAACAGCAGGCGGAAGAGATCCGGGAACGGGTCGGCAAAAGCCGCGTGATCTGCGGGCTCTCGGGCGGTGTCGATTCCTCGGTTGCGGCCGCACTGCTCTATAAGGCGATCGGTTCGCAGCTGACCTGCATCTTTGTCGACAACGGCATGCTCCGCAAAGGGGAGCGTGAGCAGGTTCAATACGAATTCAGCGAGCACTTCAAGACCGACCTGCGTGTCGTCGATGCGGAGAAGCTGTTTCTGGATGCACTGGCCGGGGTGACGGAACCTCAGACCAAACGCAAGATCATCGGCAAGACGTTCATTGACGTTTTCAAGGACGAATCACGCTCGATTGAAGATGCACGCTTCCTGGCGCAGGGAACTCTGTATCCGGACGTCATCGAGTCGGGGGCCAATCCGGACGGTCCGGCTGCCACGATCAAATATCACCACAACGTCGGCGGACTGCCGGAAGAATTGGGATTCGAACTGATCGAACCCCTGCGGATGCTCTTCAAAGATGAAGTGCGACGCATGGGGCAGGAACTGGGGCTTCCCGATGCCATCGTCTGGCGGCATCCGTTTCCCGGACCGGGACTCGCCGTGCGCTGCCTGGGTGAGATCACCAAAACCCGACTGGAAACGCTGCGGGAAGCCGATGCCGTCTTCACCGAAGAACTTCACGAATCGGGAACGTACCGCAAGGTGCAGCAGGCCTTCGCGGTGCTGCTGCCGCTGCAGACCGTGGGTGTCATGGGAGATGCCCGGACCTATGAAGACGTGATCGCCCTGCGTTCGGTGGACACAGACAACTTCATGACCGCCGACTGGTCGAAACTCCCGTATGACTTGCTGCAGCGGGTGTCGACAAAGATCATCAATACTGTCCGGGGGGTGAACCGCGTCGTTTACGACATCAGCTCCAAGCCGCCCAGCACGATTGAATGGGAATGACGATCAGTCGAGAGTTGAGAGTCCTGTGTCCAGAGCCAGAAACTGAGGCAGCAAACGCGATCTGAAATCCATTGTCAGTCTCTCTAGACCAGTTTGGTCTATCATGGCAGGCGATTCAGGGTTTTCACCGCATGAAAGTCCATATTATCGCCTGCGGAACGTAATAGATTATTTGCAAAACCGCTCTAACCTGAATGCTCAGGACTCTTGTCTCTCGACTCTGGGCTCCTCAGCTTCTAGACGGGATGTGCCATGACTCCCATCATCGACATCAGGCAGGTTTCGAAGCGTTTTGCCGGCGTGGCTGCTCTGCAGGACGTGTCGTTCGATGTCCGGCCCGGAGAGTTTCATTCCATTTGCGGGGAGAACGGTGCCGGCAAAAGCACGTTGATGAAGATCCTTTCCGGGGTTCTGCCGGAGTACGAAGGGGAGATTTACGTCAATGGGGAGCGTGCCAGGTTTCAGGGGACGAAGGAGGCTGAGGCTGCCGGGATCAGCATCATCCATCAGGAACTGAATCTGGTCGAGGAATTGAGCGTCGCTGCGAATATCTTCCTCGGTCGAGAAGTGCACTCCGGCCCGTTTCTCAACGAACGTGCCATGCATGCTGCTGCGGAAGAACTCTTTAAGCAGCTCGGCTGTCCGATTCACCCCGCCACCCGGGTGAAGGAGCTGCGAGTGGGCGATCAGCAGCTGGTCGAGATCGCCAAGGCGCTGTCGCTGAAGTCGAGCATCCTCATCATGGATGAGCCGACCAGTGCCCTGACCGAAGCCGAAGTGGAACGCCTGTTCCGGGTGATTGAGACGCTTCGGGCGCGCGGAGCGACCATCCTGTATATCTCTCACAAGATGGAAGAGGTGTTTCGGCTGTCCGACCGGATCACGGTGCTCCGCGATGGGAAGCATGTCAAAACGGTGGACCGTGCCCAGACAAGTCCACAGCAGATCACGCATCTGATGGTCGGCCGTGAGATCGAAAACACCCATCTGGGGGCAGGACGAGAGCCAGGTCCAGTGCTGCTGGACGTTCGCAATCTCAGTCTGCGGTGGCCCGGTCATGCCCGTCAATGGCGGCTCGAGAACATCTCTTTCGAACTTCGGCGTGGGGAAGTGATTGGTTTTGCTGGACTGATGGGGGCGGGCAGAACCGAGCTGCTCGAATGTCTGTTCGGTGCGACCACAGAGCCTGTTGAAGGTGAGATTCGTCTCGACGGAGAGGCTGTCTCCTTTCAGCATCCCGCCGATGCCAAGACGGCTGGGTTTGCCATGGTCTCCGAGGATCGGAAGCGACTGGGGCTGATCTCACAGATGTCGGTCCGGGAAAACATCACGCTGTGTACCCTTGAGAAAGCGGTGTCCGGCGTTGTTGTCAGCGCCGCGAAGGAACGGTCGCAGGCGGAAGACGCTGTGGCGGAACTGGGCGTGAAGACGGCCAATGTGGAGTCTTCCATTCTCAGCCTGTCAGGCGGCAATCAGCAGAAATGCATCATCGCCCGCTGGCTGAAAACGAATCCGAAGGTACTTCTTCTCGACGATCCAACCCGGGGGATCGACGTGGGAGCCAAGGCTGAACTGTATCAGCTGATCGATCGACTCTGCCGCTCGGGACTGTCGATCATCGTCACCTCCAGCGAGCTTCCGGAGCTGATCACCCTGTGCGATCGGATTCTGGTGCTGTGCGAAGGACGGCTCACCGGAGAACTGAAACGTGGTGAGTTTTCCGAAGAACGGATCATGGAACTGGCCACTCAGACCTCCACGATGGCCCTGCAGCAAGCGTAGACTTTCCGAACCTTCCCCGCCGATCCACCCAACGACCCACCCGCATGCAAGACCAGCCCCGAATTCTCATCACAATCTGCACGTACAACGAACGGGAGAACCTGGAGACGCTGCTGCCGGAAATTCAAAAGCAGGTCCCGCATTGCGAGATTCTGGTGATTGACGACAACTCCCCGGACGGCACCGGGGCGTATGTGGATGAGCTCTCCTCGCAAGATCCGTCTATCCATGTTCTGCATCGGCCCCGCAAAATGGGACTGGGAACCGCCACCGTGGCTGCCTTCCGTTATGGAATCGAACAGGGATTCGATTATCTGGTCAATCTCGATGCGGACTGGTCACATCCACCCCGGTTCATTCCTGACCTGCTGGCACAGGCTCCCGGGTTCGATGTGGTGATCGGATCACGATATGTCTCCGGCGGAACGGTGAACGACTGGGGATTGACGCGGCAGCTGATGAGCCTGAGTCTGAACGTCTACGCCCGGACGATGCTCGGGCTGAGAACTCGTGACAACAGCGGCAGCTTCCGTTGTTATCGCGTCAGTAAGCTCAAGGAAGTCGACTGGTCCAAAACACGCGCAAGCGGCTACGCGATCGAAGAAGAGATCCTGTTCCGCCTGAAACAGAAGCAGGCGACGATGGTCGAAGTTCCCATTTCGTTTGAAGATCGCAAATTCGGTGAGACCAAGCTGCACTGGAAGGAAGCGGTCTCGGCCGGCTGGGTGCTCCTGCAGCTTCGTCTGCGTGGGTAAGTTCTGCAGAGATGACTGGTTCACCACGGAGACACAGAGGCACGGAGAAGAGTTGAGAATCAATCGAATCGAACGAATGAAGCCGAAAACATTCGCTCCATTCATTCGATTCGCGGTTTCAGAACTGAGAACATGTTGGTGGGAGGACGAGGCTCCTGCCGAGCCGCGGACGTCAGATCGCGTGAACATTTCTGCGGCTCCGCAGGAGCGTCGCCCTCCCGAATCTGAATTCCGTGCCTTTCCGTGGTTCAACCCTTCTTGTACGGCATCAGGATCTCTGCTTCGGGGATGCCGGCGATCTGTTCGAATCCCCCTTCGGCGATCTTGGCTCCCAGACTGGTGAGGGTTCGAATTTCGCCGTCCGAGTACCGTCTTCCGTCCAGCTGATGCCGCAGTCGTGTGCAGGCCACGTCCGCAGCTGCGCGGGTGAGTGCGTTGGTCTGCCGTGCACCGTACAGAGACGTACACAGCATGACGACCGCTGCCTGCACGCGGGCTGAGAGTTCCGCCATCCGGCACTGACGATCCGGCAGCTTCAACTGATAAGTCCGCATCACCTGTGAAATTTCCAGCCGGGAATTCCGCAGGAACCTGGCTGCATAGTGGAAGTGCCCCTTCAGGTGATCCACGACCCGCGAATCATCGTTATCGATCCCTCGGACGTTCCGTAGGACGGAGTCATCCGTGGAGGCGAACTTCAGTCCGATCGATTCACCGATGAGCCACTTGCTGTAGTTCATCAGCGGGGCTCGCAGTGCCCAGGCATGTGCAGGGTTCATCAGGTTGGGATTCTTGATCCCTTTGTCATGCAGCGTCTGGCCGATCGCTTCGAAATACTTTCGCCCGTGCTCCTTGATCAGGGATTTGAAGAAGGCCATGCCGAGCATCTCCCCTTCTCCCTCGTAAATACAGGGGGCGAGCAGGTCGTGCACGTTGTCGCCGAACCAGTGGCCGTGAAGGAACGATCGACCTCCGTGAGTTTTCATGGAGAGTTCTATCGTGGCTTCCTTCTGCGATTCGCTTCCGAAGATCTTGGCGATGATGCATTCCATCTCACCGCGATACCCCAGGTCGAGCAGACCGGCAGTCCACTGCGTGAGGGCGTCACACGCGACGATGAGTCCAGCGAGCACACCAACTCTGCGTCGGACCAGCTCCCGTTTCACGATCGCTTCGCCGTAGGTTTCGCGGAACCGGGCCCAGGGGAGAATGTTGGCGAGCATCATCCGCATGGTGCCGGAAGCATTCGCACACAGCGCGACCCGCCCTCGGTTCAGTCCGTGGTAGGCAATGGTCAGGCCATCACCCCGACCGGCGTCCAGCAGGTTTTCTTTCGGGACGCGCAGTCCGTTGAAAATGATCCCCTGGTTATACGCGTGCTTCAGTGCGTAAAGTCCGTACTTCTTCAACTGAAACTGTTCGTTCTCTTCCGCGGGCAGGTCGACAATCAGAACCGCAGGTTTGTTCTGGATCAGACAGACCACGCCGGCCGTTCGACCGGGGCGAATGTTGGTGATGAAGAGCTTTTCGCCGTAGAGGACGAAATCGTCCCCATCCGCTTCAGCCCGGGTGCGCAAAGCGGTCAGGTCGGAACCGGCACACGGTTCAGTCAATGCGAATGCTGACAGAGCTTCGCCGGATGCCAGACGGGGGAGGAACCGCCGCTTCTGTTCTTCATTTCCGAACGCCTGAACCGGATCAACCGCCCCAATGCAGGCGTGGACCGATGCCAGACCTGCGATCGTCGGGTCGACGGTGGCAATGCGTGTCAGGAACGGAGCGAACTGAGAAAACGAAGCCCCGCACCCGCCATACTTCTCGTCGACGAGGAGACCCCAGTAGCCGGCACCCGCCAGTTCCTGCAGAACATTGTCGGGGATTTTTCCGTTGGATTTCTCAATCATCGTCCCCTGCATCACATGCTTGCGGACGATTTCATACGAGCGGTCCATCACCTGGGCTGCTCTGGTTGAAGCGGGCTGCGGAGGAGTTTCGAATCCGAACAGGTCAGCGGGGAGCGTGTCCCACACCGCACGATGGACCGGGCTGGCAGCGGTCTGGTAACGGGGATCGAACATCTCTTCGACCCGTTCATCCGCCGCATCGACCGCCCCCATTCGCCGGGCTTCGTCTTCGGATTTTCCCCCCAGTCGCATCGCCGTTTCTGCAAAAGACGGTGCGGCGCCGTGGTGAGTCACTTTGGTTTCCTCTGGACGAGTAGTCATGGACATGTTGCAACTCCTCCCGCTTGAAACGTTGCTTGAATGGACTCTTCAGATCATGAGTTTTTCGGAGTCCCGATTGGCTTCACCCTTTGACTCGATATCCGGTTCAAATCGTTCCCCGTAGGTCTGCTGCAGCAGCTTCAACCGATTGATCACCTCATCTTCGCCCCAGCGCTGGATGCACTGCATCGGGCCGCCGCGGAATGGTGAGAATCCGGTTCCGAGAACCATCCCCAGATCGACCATCCAGGCTTCGCGGACCACCTGCTCAGCCAGGCACTTCCGGGCCTCGTTGATCATGGAAAGCATGAGGCGCTGCTGCAGATGGTCGAACGTTTCTCCTCCAATCACCCAGTCAGCGACGGGCTGGGGGCGTGTTGCATTTGGAACCTGCGGCTGTTCCGCGGGTTCGCCCCGCTTTCCATCCGTCCAGATGTAGAACCCCTGCCCGGTCTTCTGCCCTTTGTGTCCCGCCTGTGACAGTTTCTCGAACAGCTCGGGGCTGGGAGTCGCCTGCATGGCCAGCGGAGAAAGGGTCTTTGAAACATCCAGAGCCACATCGATCCCCACGACATCGAGCAGTTCGATCGGCCCCATCGGCATTCCGAATTTCTTGGCGGCCTTGTCGATTTCTTTGGCGGAATAGCCTTCCACTGCCAGTCGGGCCGCTTCATCCAGATAAGGAAAGAGAATCCGGTTGACCAGAAAGCCGGGCGACTGTCTGACGACGATAGGGACCTTCCCGAGTTTCTTCGAAACGGCGACCAGCGTCGCAATGGTTTCATCGCTCGTTCCGGGAGCGCGGACCACTTCGACCAGCGGCATCTTGTGAACCGGATTGAAGAAGTGCAGGCCGGCAACGTGTTCGGGACGGCTGGTGAACTTTGCCATCTCATTGACCGGCAATGCCGATGTATTCGAAGCCAGTACGGCTCGCGCGGGGAGACGTTCATCCGCTTCCTTGAACAGGGTTTCCTTGACGTCCAGGCGCTCGATAATCGCCTCGACCATCAGGTCAACGTCGTCGCTCGGTCCCCAGTTCACACGCGGCTGCAGGCGGGCCAGCGACTCATCCGCATCGGACTGCGACATCGCTTTCTTCTCGACCGCTTTGGAGAACAGACCCCGGATGGTGTCCATCCCGCGATTCACGAACTCTTCTTTGATGTCCTGCAGGATCACATCGTAGCCACGTGACGCGGCCAACTGTGCGATCCCGGCCCCCATGGTGCCAGCCCCGATGACCGCAATCTTCTTGACCGGCAGTGGTTCCACGTCCCGTGTCCAGGTCGACCCCTTCTTAGCCTTCTCCTGATCCATGAAAATGTTGATCAGATTCGGTGCAACAGGTCCCAGCAGCAGTTTGGTGAAGGCCTCCCGTTCAGCCTGAAGTCCGGCAGCAGTCACTTCGGGCGAATCCAGTCCGACTTCCGTCACGTCGATGATTTTCTTCAAAGCGGGGTACTGCAGCGAGAGTTTGGCGGTCGACTGACGGGCCTTCCGAATCACGATGCGCCGTCCAAATGCCGTCCCTTCCAGGATCCACTGTGTCCAGGTTCGCGACTTTCGTGTCAGTGGTCTGCCGGCCAGACGGTCTTCGATGAACCGATTCACTGCTTCATCGACTCGGTGGGCAGGGATCGTTGCATCGACCAGTCCGATGCGGGCGGCCTTCTCAGCGGGGACGAGTTTTCCCTCGAGCATCATCGGCAGTGCCTGCATGAGCCCTGCTTTCTTCGGGAGTCGCTGCGTTCCTCCCCAGGCGGGGATCAGTCCGAGTTTGACTTCCGGCAGTCCCAGTTTGGTCGAAGGATCGTTCACCGCGAGCCGATACCTGCATGACATGACGAACTCGAGTCCCCCTCCCACGCAGGCTCCGTGGATGACGGCGAGTGTCGGGATGGAGAGTTCTTCAAGGCTGTTGAAGAGGTCCTGCCCCTGACGCAGAATCCATTCGGCTTCTTCTTCGTTGCGGATGTTCTGCAGGCGGTGAATGTCGGCACCGGCGAGAAATCCGGCCGGCTTCCCACTACGGAAGACCAGCATCTCGACACCGGAATGTGCGTTGTCTCGGGCGTAGACGACAATCTGATACAGATCTTTGAGGACGCTGTCGTCGAAAACGTTGACGGGGCGTCCCGGGACATCAAGAGTGGCTGTCAGGACTTTTCGTTCATCCACGGAGACTTTGAAATTCTGCAAATTGAGCATGATGTTCACTCCGTCTGACTGAATTCGACTCTGTGTTGATGTTCCATTGATCGGGAGACTGACGTCTCCGCTCGCCGTGCTAGACCAGTTTGGTCTATCATGTGCAGGCGATTCAGGTTTTCACCGCATGAAAGTCCATATTATCGCCTGCGGAACGTAATAGATTATTTGCAAAACCGCTCTAGTGTCGCTCGACCCAGAAGGCCATCCCCTGTCCCCCGCCAATGCAGAGAGCAGCCAGACCGTGCCTGAGCCCTTTCTCTTTCAGAGCCCGAAGGAGGGTCAGAATCAGCCGGTTGCCGGTCGCTCCCAGCGGATGGCCCAGGGCGATGGCACCCCCGTTGACGTTCAGTTTATCGCGAGGGATCTGCCCGATGGCCTGTTCGCGGCCCAGATGCTGGCTGCAGAATTGCGATGAGGACATCGCTTCCAGGCAGGCCAGAACCTGTGCCGCAAAGGCTTCGTTGATTTCAAACAGGTCAAAGTCGCTGAGGGTGCGACCAGTCTGCTGAAGGAGCTTGTGAATGGCGTACACCGGGCCGAGCCCCATCCGTTTGGGGTCCAGACCCGCGACCGAATACGCGTGGATCGTGCCGATCGGTTCAATCCCCAGCCGGACCGCTTCGGATTCCGATGCGACTAACAGGGCGCTGGCCCCGTCGGTCAGCTGAGAGCTGTTGCCGGCAGTGACGCTTCCATCCTTCTTGAAAGCGGGTCGCAGTTTCGCCAGTGCTGCCATCGACTGCTGGGCTCGATACCCGTTGTCACGATCGAGCGTCTTGCCGTTCACGGTGACCGGGACGGTCTCTCCTTTCATGAACGACCGATCCCAGGCGGCCGCGACGCGCAGATGACTCTCCAGTGCGAACTGATCCTGTGCTTCACGCGAGATCTTGAACTCTTCCGCCAGAATCTCGGCAGTCTCCCCCATGTTCAGGCCGCACGTCGGGTCGGTCAGACCGACCTGCAGCGCGATCACCGGCTTGAGCATGCTCGGGCGAAAACTTGTGAGATGCGTGAACTGGGCGAAACCTTTCTGCTTCTTCCAATTCAGCATCCATTCCTGGAATTCCTTGCTGTACTGAAACGGGATGTTGGACATCGATTCGACGCCGCCGGCAGCGACGACTCCGGCCCGGCCTTCATCAATGGCGTGCCAGGCCCCGACAATCGCTTCCATGCCGGAAGCACAGTTGCGACTGACGGTATGGGCGGGCCGATTCTCCGGCACCCCGCTCTCGATGGCGATTACCCGCGAGATATTCGCAGCGTGGACCGGCGTGGCCACGTTTCCGAACACGACTTCATCGACCTTGTCCGGGGTCAATTGGACTGAAGCGAGTGCTCCAGAGAGGGCGACTTTCCCCAGTGCGTCGGCGTTCAATGAGTCATACACTCCGAACGCTTTCGCAAACGGGGTTCGCACTCCTCCCAGGACTTTCAACGGAACGAGCGTCCGACGATTGGTCTTCATGACAATTGCTCCCGCACTTGAATTCCACTGATCGATTCACCACACACATCACGTGAGTGGCGAAACCGCTCATGCACTCGGACCGGCCTCCCGAAGTTCCCGTCGAAGGACTTTGCCGAGAAAGTTTCGCGGCAGATCCTGTTTGCTTTCCTCAATCATACGCGGCCGTTTGTGAGCGGCGAGGTGCTTCCGGCTGAACGTATCGAAGTCGTGATGATTGAACGTCTTGCCGGACTGCATGACGATAATTGCCTTGACGATCTCCCCTTTTTCATCGTCCGGAACTCCCACGACCGCGACGTCTTTGATCCCCGGGTAGGTTCGCAGAACTTCTTCCACGTCCCCCGGGTAAACGTTGAATCCCGAAGTAATGATCAGATCTTTTTTCCGGTCGACGATGCGGAAGAATCCTTTCTCGTCGCAGGTTCCAAGGTCTCCGGTATGCAGCCATCCGTCGCGGATTGTGTCGGCGGTGACGTCGGGGCGATTCCAGTAACCCATCATGACCTGCGGACCGCGGACGACGACTTCACCCACTTCACCATGAGGAAGTTCTTCCGTCCCGGTGGCAGCGTCAACGATCTTCGCATCCGTGTCAGGCAGCGGCAGACCGATTGTGCCTGGGATCGCTGAGCCGTCGAGTGGGCCAGCGTGTGTGACGGGACTGGCTTCCGAGAGTCCATATCCTTCCACGACAGCGGCACCGCTGAGATTGGCGAACCGCTCTGCAACGGTCTTAGGCAAAGCAGCTCCGCCGGAGATAACCGCTTTCATCTCCTTCAGGGCTGGGAGCGGATTCTTCTCCAGAACAGGGTTGAGCGCTGCAAGCATTGCTGGGACTGTCGGAAAGACGGTCGGACGATGTTTCTCAATCAGCCGCACCACTGAATTGGTCCGGAAGCGATGATGCAGGACGAGCGTTGCCCCCAGGGCCGCACCGTTCGTCAGGCAGGTGGAGAGCCCGTAGCTGTGGAAGAACGGGAGAATCGACAGGAGAGTTTCGACTCCGCCATGATTCCCCGCCCAGTGGCACAGCTGCCAGGCATTGGCCATGAGGTTCGCGTGAGAAAGTGAAACGGCCTTCGGCTCGGAAGTTGTTCCGCCAGTGGGAAGGATGTAAGCCCGGTCCGAGGGGAGAACCTTCGGCGGCTCGAAGCCATCTTCCTTGAGTTTTCCGGCCTTTGTGACGTCGATCAGGGAGATGCTCTTCCCTTTCGGGTTGATCCCCTTGAAGCCAAGTCGCATCAGGCGGACCCAGGCGTATCCCAGTCCTTCAAGGCGACTCAGACGGTTTCCCAGTGAGGTATAAATGACGGTCTTGGGCTGATCATCCCCATGGCAGACCAGCGGAGTGAGCACGTCCAGTGTGATGACAATCTTGCACTGTGTCGCTTTGACGAACGCGGCAGCCTCTTCCGGAACGAACAGTGGACTCAGGGCCACTGCGGTTCCCCCTGCCAGCCAGATCCCGTTCAATGCAAAGATGTAATCGGGGCAGTTGGGAAGGAGGATTCCGACCCGGTCGCCGGGCTGAAGTCCGTTTTCCACAAGCCACATGGCGATTCGCCGGGCTCGTGAGAGGAGTTTCGTGTACGACAGCGAGTCCTCGTAGTAGACGCACCCTGCCCGGTTAGGCCATTTCGTCGCGGCCCGTTCGAGCAGCCAGTGCATCGGTTCCGCCGGGTACTGCAGCGTGGGCGGGACCGTCACAGGATACTGTTTCAGCCACGGACGCGGATCGCGTTCTTCGACTTCAACCGGAATGGAATTTAACTGTGACATGGATGCCTCCCCGGGATTGGAAACGAGGAAGGCCTGCGGGGATTCTCCCGCATGTTCAGGATTGGCTTGGACAGCTGTTTCGTTTGGACCGCTGAGTGGATTGTTGAAACAATCGGTTCGGGTGAATCCCCCAGGACAACGTTCAGGCCATTCGAAACGGGTTTCAATTGTTCAGCGAAGCGAAACAACTGTTGGTGTGCCAATTCTTCGGCTCCTCGACATCGTGGTCAAACGGAATAACGTTCGTTTCGTCCAAAGTTTTCAAGTTCCCATGGATGAAAATTGATTGGTGAGGATTGCACTCAAAAGTGGTGAAGCAACGCGCATGCCGGAGACCGTGGCCGCAACACCGCTGCCGGCCTCATCTTTCCGTCAGGCATCGTGACGAAACACGCGTCCGCAGCCTGTTCCGCTGCAGCGGGGATCAGGCCAGCGTGCTTCGAAAATGAGAATTTCAGCGTGAGAAACGCTCATCAGAACGCGCAGAAGCAGCGTGTCGGAATGTCCGGAAGTGCTTGTTCAGCGGCCAGTTTCTGGTCAGCAGCGGCACACGGGAAGCCACCTGGAGCGTTTTTCAGGCCAGCCAGAAGGCCAGGAGATTTATTCGGCCTTCTTCAGATATTTGTCGAACCAGTCCAGCATGGCGTTCTGACAACGGATCTGATCCTGACCCTGAAAACCGTGAGCCGCCCCGGGAATGACGATCAATTCTGTCGGAACTTCGGCTTTGTGAAATTCCGCTGCAATCCGCTCGCTGTTGCTGAGCGGAACGAGATCGTCCTTGTCTCCGTGGACCAGCAACGTCGGGGCGTCATCGCGGCTGACGTGCAATAGCGGAGAGACTTCTGCCGCCTGGTGCTCGGGGAAAGCGAGTGCGGGGAATTGATCTTTCAGTTTGAAGAACTCGTCGATTTTCGTGGGGGGAAAAATCGCCACGACCGCCTGAACGCGATCGCTCGCGTGTTCGACCGGGTCATTCGACTCGGGCAAGCCATCGTCCGCTGCGGTGCCGAGCATCAGGGAAAGGTGACCGCCGGCGCTGGCTCCGAAGACGCCAAGTCGATTCGGGTCAATCCCGTAATCGGCCGCGTGCATCCGGATAAAACGGACGGCCCGACGGACGTCTGCCACTGCGTCAGGGACCTTGAAATAGGGGCTGCTTCCGTGCCGGACCACGAACACGGTGTACCCGCGGTCGACCAGCAAATTGAATGGACTGGGATTCTGGCCGGCGTTGCCGACAAGATGCTCCGGCGGAAACCAGGTGGAAACCCAGCCTCCGCTGACCATGAAGAGAATTCCCGCCCCGTTCGGCTTTTCCGGACGGATGACATCATAGGTGAGCGCCATCCCTGCTTTATGACCGTAGACGACATCGGGCGTGATGACGGGCCCTTCAGCACGAGCCGCCTGTGCGAGAAGGGAAATCCATAACAATGCTCCGACCACGATAAGGTCTTTTCGCATTTTCAAATTCCCCTTTTCTGCAGGTTCGATTCATCGACATTGATCCGACCGGATTATGTCGGCGAAATTTCTGAAGAGCAATGGCCCCGGATTCTCGCACTCGGAGAGTGCGAGGTACAGTCCCCCGCACCCTCCGGGTGCGGAATCCGCATCAACGTTCAAGGGATTCCCTGGGACGACGAACGCTGCTCTCGGTTCCGCTCCCGTGCTGATTCGATACACTGGTCCGCATCACATTTTCGCAATTGGACTTTGAGATCCGGAAATCTTTCATGCAGTACGATGTCTACGGAATTGGAAACGCGCTGGTCGATATTCAGGCGCACGTCTCGGATGAAACGCTGGAGGCGCTCCATTTCGCCAAAGGGATCATGACGCTGGTCGAGGACGGCGCGCAGCAGCAGGTGCTCTCACATCTGCACGGACATCAGGTCACCCGCTGTGCCGGAGGTTCGGCTGCCAATACGATCATGGGGATTGCGGAATTCGGCGGCAAAGTGGCTTATGCAGGGAAAGTGGCGCAGGACCCGATCGGCGAATTCTTCCTCTCCGACATGCGGAACCGCGGAGTGCGAATCGAAATCGCTCCCGGAGAGGGGCAGTCCGGAAGCTGCGTGATCCTCATCACCGATGACGCCCAGCGGACCATGCTGACGAACCTCGCGGTCTCCTCGACGCTGCAGCCCGAAGACATCAACGAAGAACTGATCCGCCAGTCGAAGTATGTTTACGTCGAAGGGTATCTCTTCACCGGCGAGCCGAATCATTCCTCCGCTCTGCGGGCGATTGAACTGGCCAAGAAGAACAACGTGAAGGTTGCCTTTACGGTCTCTGACCCGTTCCTGATTCAATATCACAAGGACGAATTCTGGAAGCTGATTGAAGGGCCGGTCGATCTGCTCTTCTGCAATCTGGATGAAGCCCGTGCATTGACCGGTCAGCATGACGCTGTGGAATGTGCCCGGGAGATTCATCGTCATGCCGAGAACGTGGCACTGACGCTGGGAGCCGAGGGATCGCTGTTGATGCACAAGAATGAAGCGATCTTCGTTCCCGGGGTTCCGGTCAAGGCGGTTGATACCACCGGCGCGGGGGACATGTACGCAGCGGGGATCCTGTACGGGATCACCAACGGCCTGACCTGGGAGCAGTCGGGTCGACTGGCGTCTCACGCAGCCTCACGCATCGTCGGGCAGCTGGGAGCACGATTGCAGAATCCGTTCACCGCCGAAGAGATCAAAAAGATCATCGGCTGATGCGAAGCGAACTGCCTGACGCCTTGGGATGAGACATCGCGAGGCGTCAGGCCAGGTGTCATCGTGACGCGGAAATTATGTCGAGGGCTCGGGGGGTGGTGCTGCCAGCCGGGTGATTCGCAGGTGTCGATCGTAATGAGCGGTCGCCACCCGGAGCCCATCAGGAGCGAGATCCATATCACGCGCCGTATGGGGCAGTTTGATTTTGTGGATGTCCTTTTCTTCATTGGGATTCCAGAACACCAGGAAGCCGCCGGTGGCTCCTCCACTCACCCCCATCAGCGTCCCGTCGGCAAGCCAGACAAGCCGTTCGATCGCGCCCTGGGCAAGATTCTCAGCGACGTGCTTCCGCTCGATCTTCTGAGTTGCCCAGTCAAAGAGCAGCACGAGTGGCTCATTCACCCCCGCTAAGGGGTTCGTGGCCTTGAACAGCCCTCCTGCAGCCAGCCATTTTCCATCCGGACTGACAGCGAGAGCCCGAATCCCTCCGTAGAAGATTCCCTGCCCTGCGTTGTATGAGGAGAGTTCACTGCCGTCGAATGTTCTGATTTCGTTTCCGGTCGCGACATCCCATTGCTTGATCACTCCTTTCAGGTCACCGCTGAGAAGAAGATTCTCGACAGGATGAAAGGTGACGCTGTAAATGTGATCGGGATGGGCGTTGACCTCGCGGATGAGTGTCCCGTCAACGGGATTCCAGAAGCGGAGGAAGCCGTCGTTCCCGCCGCTCACGATGGTGTTGCCGTCCGGGCTGGTCGCGAGGCATCGGATCCAGCCCTGATGCGCGCTGATGGACCGGATCGGCGTCGGCGCTTCGGCTGCGGTTTCCCACCATGTCAGCTTTCCTTCGCATCCACCCGTGATGGTGTAGACCCCGTCCTTTGTGAACGTGACCGCCATGATCCAGGTCTGATGTCCTCCCGTCATCAGTGTCCGGGTCCCGCCGGCGAGTAGAAAACGTTCGGCCACCGCGTCCTCGGACCCGGTCACCACGTATCTGCCGGTCGGGTCAATGCGACAGGCGATCAGGGGACGATCATACTCCCAGGCGGAAATGACGCTCGCCTGTCTGAAATCGAAGCCTTCGGGAAGAGTCATGATTCGCTCAGTTTTTACGAGTACGCATGCCTTACTGGAATAAAGGCAGTGCCGCAGAGCCCCATGGATTTATGTCAACAACTCGCGGATGGGGTGGCCTGCGGGATCGGCCAGCGGAACATCGCGGCCGTCAATCTCCAGCGAACCACTCGAGTCGATGCCGACTGCTTGCAGGCATGTGTGGAAGAAGTTGGGAGCGTCCACCTTCCCTTCGACGACTTCCGAGCCTTCTGCATTCGTCTTGCCGTAGGCGACCCCCCGGGGAATTCGCGCGCCCCCGAGCACTGTCGACCACGCGTTGGAGAAATGATCTCTCCCGACCATATGATTGATGCCGGGCGTTCGTCCGAATTCCGAGACCACAGCGATGAGAGTGCTGTCCAGCATGCCACGCTGAGCGATGTCTTCGACGAAGCAGGCAAACGCACGATCAAACTCGGCCATCTGCTCCAGGTGGAAATTGAAGTTGTCGTTGTGCGTATCGTAGTTGGAGTGGTGGACCTGAACGAAGGTCACGCCGTTTTCCAGCAGTCGGCGAGCCAGCAGCGCGTGCCGTCCCAGGTCGTGCTTGCCGTATCGCTCCCGATCGGCTGCCGATTCCTTGGTCACGTCAAACATATCCTTCTGAGACATCAGACGCTGGGCGCGTTCGTAGGAATAGGTATAGGCCTGAGTCATGGCGCTTCGGCGGCGGCTTAAAAACTTCTGACTGAAATCCTCCCGAAGCTGCTGGCGTGTCTGATCGGAATCCGTGGTAACGTTGTCCGGGAGCGAGATGTACTGGGGCGGTTTCCCGTCGCCCAGATGCAAGCTGGAATAGGCCGGTCCCAGGTACGCGGAATCGTTTCCGCGCGAACCCCCATCTCCGCCGACGATGGTGATATTCCCGGGGACGCTTGCGTCTTCGCCTGAAAGCATTCTGGCTGTCACGGCTCCCATGTAGGGGTAGGTGGCAGCAGGCTCCTGACGGCGTCCCGTCATCATGTAGTACATGGCCAGGGAGTGTTCGTCTTCAGCCGTCGACATCCCGCGCACAATGCAGAGATGATGCATCTGCTTCGCGGTTAACGGGAGCAATTCGCTCACATGGACTCCCGGGACACTGGTGGGAATCGAAAGGAATGGGCCCCCGGTGTTCGCTCCCGGTTTCGGATCCCAGCTCTCGAACTGGCTCAATCCGCCCAGCATATTGAAAATGACGACCCGCTTTTGGTCCTGTTGGAGCTGTCTCGCCAGCGAGGGGCGTGAGACGACACCAAGTCCCCCTGTGATCGCACCGGCGGCCATGGTCCCCAGGAACCGTCGACGACTGATTCCATGCTCGGGAGAGCGGCAGGCATAGTTCGCGAACATGATGTTTTCCTTTTCAATGTGCAGCGGGGATGCTGCTGCAGTCTCACTTCAAGAATTCGAGTGCTATGCTCGTCAATGGTTGAATCGAAATTCCGGCGATGTCAGCAGACTCCAGATCATCTCCTTCACCGCAACCGCTCTGTCCGCTGACCGGGACGACAGGTGGGAAACGACAAGTTCGGATTCTTCTGGAGTCGGCATGCGACTGAGTGTGGCGAGATAGATCTCTTCCGCAGCCAGCGGTGATTCCGCATTGGCCAGGGCGCGGTTCGCTGCATTCCCTTCCCGAGGACCCACCCAGTTGTTCAGGTCGACTTGATTGCTCACAAACAGCGCCTGGTCGACGGTGGCAAAGAAGTCTCCCTGAGGTTGACCGGCGGCCGCACCAAAGTAGGCGTTGTACGAAGAAAGGTGCCCCTTGAGTCTGTCGTACGTCCGCTGCTCAATTTGAAACTGACGGTTCCGGACCTGAACGGGATCCTGCTTTTGTTCCTCCGTGAGCGGGGACTCGGCGTCGAGGGCGTTCGACTCCATTAACCAGTACTGCTGATAGATCCCGGTCGCCTGGAAGATGGACCAGCACATCTGCTCGGGAGTCAGTGGCTTCAGCGGAGCGAGGCGACGGGCTTTGCACAGACGTTCTGTGACCGCCTCTGTTTTCGTTTCGAGTGCCTTTTCGGAATTCGCGATCTGCAACTGAACCTTTTCCAGTTCCCCCCGGATGGCAGCGACTTCGGCTTCGAGACGCCCCAGTTCTGCCTGCCGGTCCTTTAAATTCTTTTCAGCGGCGGCCAGCTGCATCTGTGCCTGATTCAACTTCAGGGTGGCAGCTTCGACCGCTTTCACAGGCTCTGCGAGTCCTGCCTCGAGCACCCTCAGTTTCTCTTTCAGTTGGTTCGCCGCATCGACCAGGGCTGGATCCTCGGGCGAGTTTGCTTTGGCGTTCTCGGCGTCCTGAAGTGCGAGTTTCACCGCGTCGATCTGCTCGCGAGCCTTGGTCAGTGATTCATTGGCCGCGTTCATCTCATCGGCTGCGGTCTTCTGTCTGGCGGCGACTGCTTCCACTTCCAGGGCCATCGTTCCCATCTGCGTGGAGTAGTCCGTCATCCGTTGCTGAGAAGTTGCCAGTGCGACCGACTTTTCCGAGACAGTTTGCCGGGCCGCTGCTGCGCTCGCAGCTTCCGAGTCGAGTTCGAGCAGTTTCTTCGCCGACGCCAGTTGCCGGGAGACCGATCCGAGTTTGGTCGCTTCGGTGATCATCTGAGTGCGGGCAGCGAGCACCTGACGCTCTTTCTCCATCCAGGCCAGACGCAGTTCCTCGGCCCCACTCTTTGAAGTCTCGAGGTTTTTCTTTGATGTTTCGAACGTCTCCTGAAGCGTAGAGAACTTGGTGCTGTTCTCCTCGACGACTTTCAGGAGGTTTCCAATTTCAGTAGTAAGCTGTTCGTTCCGCTCGAGGAATTTCTTCGCAGCGGCTGCCAGTTCCTGATCTTCGGGGGTTAGCGCGACCGCCTGTGTGGCAGCCTCCATGGCGGCTTTCATGGCCGGCTGGATCGTCTGCTTGGAGGAGAGTTGTGTCGTGGCGTTGGAGATGACGGTCTCCACTTCCTTCATCTGCTTGTGGGCATCCGCACAGCCGGTGTAGGCCGCATCCAGCGCGGTGATGGCCGGGAGCATCTGCTTCTCGGATTCGTGCCAGAGACTGTCCGTCTGTGCAAACGCCTCTTCCGCCGTCGCGAGGGCCTGTTCGAGTGTCTCTTTCTGTGACTGCAGCTGTTCGAGCACGGCCCGAGCCGTTGTGATCTCCGAGGTGAAGTCCGCAGGAGGGTCGTAAGGACGCTGATAAGCCTGCGTGAGTGCGATCTCTCGCAGGAGCGAACGCATATCGAACTGCATGGCGACAAACCGGTCGGAGAGCAGCGCCAGCAATTCGGGATGAAGAGGCGGATTGTCCGGCTGGTTCATGTCGACCGGGTGAAACATCCCTTCCCCGAACATCATCGCCCACAGCCGGTTCACGATGTTTTCATTAAAGAGCCGGTTCCGGCCGCTGGTGGCCTGCTCCGCCAGATAGGCCCGGCGGCTGAACTTCGGCACCGCCTTGACACCTTCTGCAACGGCGACGACGTACTCTTCGCCGGGGAGGAAAAACGGTTCGTCCAGTGCGGGTTCGCCCGGCACGCGGGGAGCGGATCGGTGCGGGACCCCTTTGATGAATACGGATTCGAACTGGACATCTTTGCCCATCCGTTCTCCGTAGACGGTGACCTTCTTGTCCCCTTTCTGAACCTCAACCGCATAACCTGGCGCGATCAGGGCGGAGAGTCCGTGATAATCCGATTGCAGAAAATCACTGACCAGTGGGTGATTGTGACACTGAGCACACTGGATGTCGCGTCCAAAGAAGATGCGGCTGATGTCGCGGGTCAGGAGATTGGGGTCCGCATCACGGTCCAGCGAGAAGCGAACGGCAGCCCGCAATTCCGGTTGATCCCCGTCGGCGGTCAGGATCTCTTTGGCCAGAACGTTCCAGGGTTTGTTTTCACGGACGGACTGGTACAGCCAGGCCATCCATTCATCCTGACTGACGTGCTTGTGACCGCGGCGCTCCATCAGCGTGACATCCAGGAACGTGGCCAGGTGCCGCACGTACTGAGGAGATGCGAGCAGCTGGTCAATCCAGCGCTCACGTTTGTTCTCGGAGGAATCCGCCAGAAATTCGCGGGCGGCTTCAACACTGGGGGGAAGACCCGTCAGGTCGATCGAAGAGCGTCGGAGGAATTCTGCATCAGAGCAGATCGAGCTCGCATCTTCCCCGAGGATCGCGTCGATCTGATCATGTAAAGCCGGGTCCTGGGCTAGGGCCACGGAATGCCACATCCAGATCACGGAAAATATGAGGCAGGCTCGAATCAAAACCAACTCCTTGGTTTCTGGATTCTCGGCGGGGAGGAAAGGCAGGCTTTACAGGTGGGTTAGGAGGCCCTCCAATCATACCCCCGCGGAAACAGGGTTGGCAAGCTCAGGGGCCTGCGGGACCCGACTCGGAAGCGGGGCAGACGGTCATCTGCGGGAGAGTCCGGGACGTCCAACTTTCGCGAGATTCGCTTTCTTCCTCCAGTTCGACTGCTTGCAAAGCTCAATGAATGATCTGTCCGGGCACGAAGCGTGAGTGAGCGCATTCTTGAAATGATGCGACTCAATGCACTTGCTTGCGCGGCGTGCTCTGAAAAAATCAATCTGGAGTATTCGCCCGGTTATTCCGAAGACAGCTGTTGTGACGGTTAGTCTTGAAGCTGATCCGGACATCCGCCTGCTGTGCGACTCACGTCGACTCCCTGAGTCGGTCGGCCTGCAGCCGTGCCAGAATCGCCTGCAGTTCCTTCACGTCGACCGGTTTGACCATGTGGTGGTCGAACCCGGCCTGACGCGTTCGCTCGCGGTCTTCCTCCTGCCCCCAGCCGGTCTGAGCGATGATGATGATCTCTTTTCCCCAGGGGTATTGACGGATGCGGCGGCACACTTCGTGTCCGTTGAGTTTCGGAAGGCCGATATCCAGCAGGATCACCTGAGGACGAAAACTCTGCGCCGTCCTGATCGCTTCTTCACCATCATGCGCACTGCGGGTCTCGTGCCCCATGATGTTGAACATGATGGACAGCGTCTTGGCGCTGTCACGGTTGTCGTCGACGACGAGAACGCGAAGTGAACGGCTGGCGTTCTCCTGTGACACTCCGTGTGCTGATGACGATGTCCCTGACGACTCCTGCATCAGCGGCAGACGCACGATGAATTCACTTCCACGGCCGATCCCTTCGCTGCGGGCCACGACACTGCCGTGATGCAGTTCGACCAGCCTGCGCACCAGCGTCAGTCCGATCCCCAGGCCCCCTTGTGCCTTTTCCAGCGAGTGGTCGATCTGCGAGAACATTTCAAAAATGCGATGCAGCTGATCCGGGGCGATTCCGATTCCGGTGTCTTTCACCGAGACGACAACTTCCCGGTCCTCCTGCACGGCAGTCAGATGAATGTGTCCGCGTGGGTTGCTGTATTTGGCGGCGTTGTTCAGCAGGTTGAGGAACACCTGAGCCAGACGGGTCAGGTCGGCATCGATGAACACCGGATGATCCGGGAGCGTGACTGTCAGCTCGTGCCCCATCTGTTCGATAATCGGGCGACTGGTCTCAATGGCACTTTGAATGACCGTGGCGAGTTCGACTTGCTGCAGCTTGAGTTCGAGTTTTCCTCGGCTGATCCGGCTGACATCCATGAGGTCATCGACGAGGCGGACCATCTGCTCGAGCTGTCGCTCCATCATGCCGCGACATTCGTTGATCATCTCAAGGTCGCCCTCGGCTAGCTTCATCACCTCCAGCCCGTTTCGCAACGGGGCCAGCGGGTTTCGTAACTCATGGGCGAGCGTGGCCAGGAATTCGTCCTTGCGATGGTCGACTTCAGAGAGTCGCGCGGCCAGGTCACGCAGTTCGTCAGCGGTCTGTCGCTGTTCGTGGATGTCCGTGCTGGCCCCCACCCACATGACCACCTGCTGGTGTTCGTCCTTGAGTGCAGTTGCTCGGCTGACGTGCCAGCGGTCCTCGCCGTCGGTTCGTCGGAACCGGTGCTCGACCTGAAACGGTTCGCCGGTGGCAATGGCACTGTTCCAGGCCTCGAGGCTCTCCGCGAGATCGTCGGGATGAATCACGGCGTCCCACCCGCGCTCTTTGATTTCTTCGTACGAGAGTCCGGTGTACTGCATCCACACCGGATTGAAGTAATCAACCACCCCCTCGGGTGTGGCGGTCAAGACCTTCTGCGGCATGGAGTCGAGGATGAAGCGGAGGCGATGTTCGCTTTCGCGGATGAGGTCTTCAGATCGCTTCCGCTCCGTGATGTCGGCGACAGTGCCGTCGAAGCTGGTTGGGCGATCCCCTTCGAAGTTCGTGCGGCCTTTGGCGAAGACCCAGTGCACCGATCCATCGGGGTGGACGACGCGATATTCCTGCGAGTACGGAACAGGATTTCCGGGTCTGGTGGCAGCGTCGACGGCTTCACGGATGCGTGGCCGGTCTTCCGGGTGAATGAACTCGAACACCTCTTCAAAGCTGAGGGGACGGGGTGCACCGGCGATGATCGTCTGAAAACGTGCATCGGAGATCATCGAGTTCGTGGCGGGATCGATGTTCCAGGCGCCGAGTTCCGCGGAATCGAGGGCAATGCGTCGCCGCTCTTCGCTGGCCCGCAGCTCGGCTTCCACCAACCGCTGACGGGTGATGTCGACCACGACTCCCGGCAGACGAATCGCATTTCCACTCGAGTCCCGTTCCACACGGCCGCGGGCGACGACCCAGCGAATCTGGCCATCCGCCCCGATCACGCGGTATTCCGATTCCAGCTGGTTGTCGTGTTCGAGCGCACGCTCAATCGCACAGAGGACTCGGTCCCGGTCGCTGGGATGAATTGCTCTCTGGAAAACTTCAATCGCCCCGCCGTTGGCTTCTTCCGGGGTGACGCCGAACATGCGGGCGAGATTCTGGTCGGCTCGAACAGCATTCCTGACGACATCGAAATCCCAGGTGCCAATCTCCCCTGCCACGAGAGTCGACTCCAGTCGAGAGCGGGCCTCCTGAATCTTCTCTTCCGCCTGTTTGCGTTCGGTAATGTCCCGGAAGACCAGCACACAGCCGACGATCTCTCCCGTGCTGTTGTGAATCGGGGCGGCACTGTCGTCGATCGGCCGTTCGGTTCCGTCTCTGGCGATGAGCAGGGTATGGTTCGCGAGCCCGACAATCACCCCTTCCCGCAGTGCTTTCGCTGCAGGATTCTGGACCGGCGCTCTGGTCGATTCATTGATGATCTTGAAGACACTCTCCAAGGGAGCCCCGCGCGCCTCCTGATGACTCCAGCCGGTCAGGACTTCCGCGACGGTATTCAGCTGCGTCACGCGACCTTCGACATCGGTGGTGATGACCGCATCGCCAATGCTGATCAAGGTGACACGATGAAGTTCCGCCTGACGCCGGAAAGCTTCCTCGGCATATCTGCGGTCGACGAACTGGGCGATACTGTCAATCAATCCAGAGAGTTCTGCCAGTTCCATCTCTGTCATCGGGGTCCGGGCGAACACCGCCATCACCCCCCGCACACGGTTCTCCACGATGAGCGGATACCCGGCGAAGAACTTGATCCCCTCCTTTTCGACCCATGCCTGATCGAAGTCCTCAGGTTGGCTGAGATCTGTTGTGAGGTACGGCTTGCCGGTCTGGGCGATCTTCTGAAGTCGAGAATCCCGGACAGGCGCGAAGGCCGTTCCATCATCGTCCTCGGTCCCGTTCCCCTGCGCGGCCTGCAGTTCCAGCTCACTGGTCTCCTGTTCCAGAGTCCAGACCCATGCTGACCAGTTTTGCCTCCTTTGGACGATTGTCTCACAGCAATCCCGCAGGGTTTTTGCAGCCGACTGAGCAAGCGAGAGCGTGATGCTGATGTCCGCTCTCAGGGCGGTCAGCTCGGTACGCTCGGCCTGAATCTGCTCCTCGCGTTTCCTTTGTGTGATGTCGCGGACGATTTTGGCGGCGCCGATGATTTCACCGGAGTCGTCCAGCACCGGAGAAATCGAAAGGGAAACGTGAATCGACTGGCCGTCTTTTCTGACGCGGACGGTGTCGAAATGCTCGATCCGCTTTCCGGCCTTCAGCTGGCCGAGAATGTGATCTTCTTCATGGACCCGGTCTTTGGGAATGACCATCAGGATCGAACGACCGATCGCCTCTTCTGCGGTGTATCCAAAGAGTCTTTCCGCCGAGGCGTTCCAGCTTTGAATCACCCCTTGCAGGGACTTGCTGATAATCGCATCGTCCGAAGAATGGACGATGGATGCCAGCATTCCTGCCTGCCGCTGCAGCTTTCGCTGATCTCCAATATCCCGAAAGATGAGAATGCAGCCGATGACCTCCCCCTCACGGGTGCGAATGGGGGCGGCGCTGTCGTCGATGGCGTGCTCGGTTCCGTCTTTGGCGATCAGCACCGTGTGATTGGCCAATCCGACGGTCACGTTCTCACGAAGGACTCGGACAGCCGGGTTTGCGACCGGTTTACGGGTGGTTTCATTGACGATATGAAACACCGCTTCCAGCGGTTCTCCGGTCGCTTCCGAGTTCTTCCATCCGGTCAGGGCTTCGGCCACCGCGTTGAGTTTTGTCACTCGTCCGGAAACGTCGGTGATGATGACCGCATCACCAATGCTGGCCAGCGTGGTTCGCAGGCGTTCGGCGTGTTCAGCGAGGCGGGCGTGCGACTTTCGCACCGACTCTCCGAAGAACGCAAAAAACAGACAGACGACCAGATACATGGCCAGTCCCACCAGATGCGGGCCGCCGGAGGTTTGTGACAATGTGCCCGACGGCATGAAGAACGCCAGCACCATCATAAGGCCCAGGCCTGTTGCCAGCAGGGCCGGGCGCAAGCCTCCCAGCCAGGCGGCTGCTGCCACCGCGACGAAGAACGTTGGATAGGGAATGTGATCGCCCAGGATCGGATCGATCAGCCAACGTAATAAGCCTGCCAGCAAAACGGCAGCAATCGTCAATCCGTACACAATCATTGGCGTTCGCAAACTGACGAATCCCGGTCACTCGATGTTTTTGTTCCTGAGGTCATCCGTATTGAATTCCCCTTGTCCCTATCGAAGCATTGATCAACCGCTTTTCAACGAAAACCCGATCTTCCCTCCGGGCTTTTGAGAAGCTTTCCCGGATCTCTTTCCGTCTGTGTCCGTATTTGGCCCGGATGAGCCTTGCCGCAGAGGACGGACGCGCATTCAGCGTTCGACTTCTCAACGCCGCGATCCGACACTCTCCGGAGCCATAGAACCAGACTCGCGGCCCATCCACAGCGTTGTGTGGGGCCAATGCAACTAATGGGAGAACGCCGTTGAGAGATTGTCGTCAGGATTCGGCAGCCCATGCTCCACCCGGTCTCGATGTGTCTCTCCTGCTCCGTCCCAAACAACTCCTGCAGCAACCGTTTCGAGAAATCAAGTGTAGAGCGGTTCGGCGGCGCAAACAACCTGGAAGCGAAACTTTGAAGGCGGCCTGCAGTATCAGGCGGATGCTTTTCCCCCGCGCCCCCGCCTGAGTTCAGCGGACAGGTCGACCTCCCAGTCCTGCTCACTGACGCCGAGAGATCCGTATCCCAGCGTTGCGGAATCGTTCCGAAATTCTTATGGCATCATCGAGTGACCCGCGTGGTCGGGCCACGTGCGGAGCTGAGAATCCGTGACGGGACTCAGACTGAACCAGTCCTGCCGACCTTCAGCGTTTGCGTCCGATGAAGACGTAATGGGGCGCCCGGATGAGAGGAAGATACGGAATCTTGCCTGTCCGCTCTTCGAGTCGAACGACTTCGAATTTGTTCTGCAGGTACGGGATGTGATCGGGGCTTAAAAAGACGTTGTCGGTCCCAAACCAGGTTGGCCAGAAGGTTCTCGTCGACCACGCATGCTGTTTCCGCTCGGTCTGCGGATACTTGCGTGAGACGTAGAAGTCGACAACCCCCAGCGTTCCTCCCGGCTTGAGCAGTGAGTACGCATGGTCGATGGCGCGGAACCAGTCCGGGATCATCGTGAGCGAATAGGAAAATGTGACCACATCGGCCCCCCCCTCTTCCGGGACAAACGTCGTGGCGTCGTGACAGACGGGGGTCACATTCTTCCAGCCGCGGGCATCCACACGCGCCTGAGCCTGTTTGAGCAACGATGTCGACAGATCGACCAGATACATCCGGGAGAGTTTGGAAATTGCCGGACCGATATGCTCTGCGTTTTCGCCGGTCCCGGCACCCAGGTCGACCCACACTCCCCCTTCGGGAACGGGAATGGACTGAATCATTTCCTGCCGGCTGTGGAGCATGCGACGGCGAAAATCATCGTAGCCATTCGCCTGACCGGAATAAAAGCTTTCGAGTCGCTCCTGATGAGTCGCCCCGCGCGCCCGCCGAGCCACCAGATGCCAGAGTGTTTTCAGATCGTTGACGACAGCCACGTTGAGATCCAATGCCGATTTGAAACAGGAAGCGAGTCACGCAGAGCGAAGCGTACACCGACCAGAAGCGGTCACACTTTCAGGTCCGCGATGTAGAAGCTGCCGTAGGTGTTGACCCGGTCAATCGGATGCAGTTCCGCAGCCAGCTCCGGCTTATAGTGCAGCAGCTCACTCATCTTTTTCGTCTGACCGTTCACCGAGACTTCGATGGGATCCACGAAGTCGACCGAGAGTCCTGCACTGCGCCAGATGATCTTGGTCTCCGGTGCCGCCCGGTCGACAATCCCCTGCCATTCCGCAGCCAGCACGTCCCGGTAGTTGCTGTAGAGCCAGTCCATGTGATCCAGCAGCACGAACCGCGAAATCTTTCCGGGATGCTCTTCGAGGAAGCCCAGCGCGGAATTGGTATGTGTGGTCACCTTGTCGGCGACACCATTTCTGAGGGCGTCGAAGTTCTCCCGCTTGAGATACTCCGGACAACACTCCTCAGTGTATTCGCCGGTCAGGTAGACGCGCCAGAAATAGTTGTCCGCCAGCGGGAGGCGGGTGAAGACGGTTTCAATGCGGTCGACGATGAACTGGGCGATCCCACCCGGGTAGTCGCGATCCAGCTGCTGTCGCTGGCTGCGGGGAACCCCGAGCAGAGCCATGGTAGTGTCACGGCGGAGCAGCCACTGCACCATCGGGCGGAAGAGTGATTCGTGCAGCCGGGCCTTCTTGAAGATCTCCCGCTGTTCTTCAACGGACTTCGCGTTGAGGATCTCGTTGATTGAGTGGCGAATCTTGGCCACGCGATTGATGTAGCCGTTCACCATCCATGCAAACAGCCCGGAAGTGCCACGGAAGTAGAAGCTGTTGCGTCGTCCGACTCCCTTGAAGAACTTTCCGTTCTTGTCCCAGAACTGCTGGGCATCCGGGGAGAGGTGCGGCCGCAATTTGCTGGGATAGACAGTCGCCCAGTTTTCGAGCCGACCTTTTCCGAACAGCGTGAAGAACGTGTCGTAATCGAGGTTGGCAATGGCTGCCTTCTTGAGTTCCAGCAACGCGTTCTGGCGGAAGTTCATGTCGACCGCGTAAACGTGGTTCACCCCTGCCAGTGCGTAATCGAGCGCGTTACACCCGGCGGACGTGATCACCAGCACGTCGTCCTTAGGGCTCAATTCCAATGCGACCCGATCCAGGCGGGGATCTTCCCAGCACTGGTTATAAACGAGATTCTTCCCGTGAATCAGTTTGAAACAGGCGCGGCTGATGCTCTCCAGCGGCATACGTCATTCTCCAGACCATCCCGATGAAGTCATTCAGGACCTCGCAGATGGATCAGGGCAAGAGTCTCAAAATTGAAAGGAATTGATCGTATCCAAACGTTTAGGGAACCGGTAGCCACTGCTGATCGGATCTGACGCCCCGGCTGTTACTGGCGTCGCCCCCAGAAGAATGGCAACGTCTGCGCGGAGTTTTCCGGACCCCGTCTCTGCCTTGCTGATCGCCCTGGCGTGGCTTCGCTGAAGCCCTGCCATCGTTGCCTTTCGAAGGGGCATGTTCAGCTGAAAACGCGCGCGAGACAGGCTCGCAAAACTTGATCAGTCCGTGGGTTCTGAAAAGGTTTCGATTTTAACGAATGCAGTTGTGTTCATTTGATAGCACCTGGCATCGGGTGTGTTGATTTTATTGTAAGTGGTTTTTGAGTTTCTCTTTACGGAAAATGGGCACTTGTGAAGTGACGTCATTCGTCGCTGAAAAGTGTCAAAAAAAATTCCCACATTTTGCTGGATTTCTGGCAGACGGGATCTTCACCGGAAATTTTCGAACGTGCTCGAACAATTTTGGCCGGGAAGTTGCATACTCCTCAAAACACCTGTGGAATTTCCAGTTCAGTCAACGTTGATGCGACAGAGCTGTGAAGATTCCCATCAGCTTTAGCTCACCTTGAGCAGCTGAACCCCTGAACGACTCACCGGAGTCACCCACTACACCTGACAGAATGACCGCAGCTCCGTCGTTCTGCTCGCCAAGATCACTCGCCTCGCGGTTTTTCCCAGGCGCAGCCTTTTTGTGTCCATCCAGAGTCACGCCATATGTTGAATCGCCACCTGGCAACTCTCGCCGTCCTCCTGCTGTTCCCGCTGGGAGCAGTGTCCAGCGTCACTGCGGATGAGTTTTCTGTCGAACATTGTCCCGAAGAATTCTCAACGGCGATGGAGCAGATCGCCAACTGGCGAGATTCCCTCGACAGTCTCAGCGTGGTTTACGAATGGGATGATCCTCAGGCCGCCGGACAGGGAACAGGTTTTCGGAGTTCTTCCAGTTCGGAGAAACGTCGGACAGTCTTGAACTGGCAGGACTGGTGGATCGGAGCCGATTGTCAGAGCTGGAAGGCCACCACGACCGTTCTGGAACCACGCAGGCTGGGTCGCCGAATCGTGACCGGGAGAACGTTGAATGTTCAGTACTTCGCTGAGTTCAGCCCACAGTCCGATACGCCGCATCTGTTGACCGCTGCGGATCTGGGGTCGAAGAAGACGCTGCAGATGTCAGAACAGATGCCGCTCTTCCCGATTTACTTCGCGACTTCCGGATGGTTTTCAGGCGCCTTTGAAAAGTTCCCAGTCAAATATGCCGGCTCCAGAGTGATTGACGGCTGCCGATGCGCAGGCGTGCTGCTGGAAGGGGATTCCCGTCCGATGATGTGGCTTGACCTGGAACATGATGGACTCCCCCGGCTGATCGAACCGGTGAACACTGCCACCCGCTGGACCTGGAAGTGCGACGAGTTCGTTCTCATGAGGACCGGTCGCTGGTTCCCGAAAAGTGGATCGTTCGGATTCGTGGATCAACAGTTGTCGAAATTCCATGTGGAATCCGCGGAAATGAATCTGCCGATTGCCGCCGAGGCATTCCGGATGCCGGAGATCAGCAAGTCGACGTTCGTTCGTGACATGACCTGCAAAGGGATCCCAGTGGAACTCACTTCGAGTCGATCGATCCCCCGCCACACGGCTGCCAGTGCCTTCTCCTGGTGGCAATGGCCCTGCACCTTCGGGATGGTGGTCACCAGCGCCGGATGGTTCCGGTGGCGACGTCAGTCCACGTCCTCTCCCCGGGAGAATGTTGGATAGCGTTCCCCTGCCAGCAGACCTGCCATCCGATTGGTCTGGCGCTTCTGATGCCTACGGAACCGAATCAATCTGCTCCATCAGGAACGTTCCCTTTTTGTTGCTGGTGACGATATCCAGCAGGCCATCACCGTTGATGTCGGCGACTTCAAACTGGGTTCCGACACCGCTCTCTTCGTCCGCGATGTGCCGCGTCCATTTCGGACCATCAGGAGTTCTCTGAAATTCATACCACGCGATGATGGAGGGCTGGTCTTCTCCGGGATCGTTGCCGTTATGAGCCCAGTAGCGGCGTCCCGTCACCAGGTCCGGAAGGCCATCTGCATTCAGGTCTGCCAGCACCGCTGCATGAGTCTGTGTCAGCGATTCATCGATCAGGTGCTGTTTCCAGTTTGATTCCAGTGCCTGATTCTCTGGCAACTGCTGTTCGTGCCACCAGATTCCCGCAGCATGAGCCGACGCAGTAATGACGTCGGCATCCCCATCGCCGTCGACGTCATAGGTCAACATCTGGGAACAGGGCTGACCCAGCTGGGCCGGGTGAAAGCTCCATATCTGCCCCTTTCGTTCCGCAGGCTGTTCCCACCATCCTGCGGTGGTGATGACGTCCGCACGGCCATCTCCATTGATGTCGCCGACTCCGAGTCCGTGCGAGAACCTGTCGGTCCCGGGGGCGCCGCTCTCTGAGATCGAACCAATCTTCCAAGCAGCCTGCGGGAACCTGTTCCGACTTGAGAAGGCCATGATTCGGTTCTGAACGCCGGAAAGGAGTTCGCGTGTTCCATCAGCATCAATGTCGAGATAAGTGGGACTCTCATTATTCGTTTCCGGGATGATGACATGACGTTCCCATGGCGTTCCCGAAGCTTTCCCCGGGTTGGCATACCAGACAGTTTCTTTCCCCGGGAACCCGACCACGATCAGGTCCATTCGCCCGTCGCCATTCAGGTCGTCGGCGAAATTCATAAACGAATCGCTGTAGCCGTTCGGATTGAATTCCGCAGGGGCCTCCAGAATGGAATGTTGTTTCCAGATGCCGTCACTGCCGACATCGGGATGCTCATACCACGCCGACCCGGCAGCGATATCGAGGTCGCCGTCGTTATCAAAGTCGGCGACGCAGCACCCTTCCGAGCGGAAAACGTGGTCCAGAGTTGTCTTCTTCCATTTCAATGAAGTGGCCCCCGGCTGTCTCGTGGAGACAGGCCACTTGTCCGCAGGCGAACCCTGACGGGAGTAATCCGGCAAGGGATTCAGGATCTCGACTTTCAGATTGCGGAAACGAACTTCCATCGGATCGCCGGAATGAAGTTGAAACGCGATCAAGCCTTTCAGTGCCCCTTGTGGATCTGACAGCTCCGCAGCGAGCTGTCCGTTGATGAACGTTCTGACGTGATCTCCGACAGCCACGATTTCATAGCTGTTCCAGTCGCCCGGTTTCACCAAGTGTTCCACATTGTTGTCGACGAGCAAACCCCGGCCACGTTCTTCATAGATCTTCCCCCACCAGCCGGGGCCGATATCCGCCTGGTCACCGCGGACTTCTCCATCGTCCAGCGGCTGGCTCCGGAATTGGATTCCGCTGTTGCCGACGTTGTCGACGAGCTTCACATCACAGCTGAACCGGAAATCGTCGAGGCAGAGTTCGCTGAGAAGAAAGGCATTGTGCTTCAGGCCGGGCGAGCGGCCGACCAGCTCTCCCCCTTCAACGCTCCATAAGGAGGCGTCGTCTTCGCGGGTCGGTCTCCAGCCGGTGAGGTCAGTGCCATTGAAGAACCGCGAGACCGTCTCGGGGATCGCACGCATCGGGACTTGCGCGGGGCCGGAGAGATACGAGACGAGAGAGCGGATTTCATGGGAGGAGAGATTCTTCAGAAGTCCATCCGGCATCATCGATTTCGCGCTTTCCTTGCGGTCATCGATTTCACCTTTCGGGATCGTGATCAGTTCATTGGTCGTCTGCAGGACGAGGATGTTGTCGTTCTCCTCCTTCAGGATTCCGGTGATGACGCGACCGTCCTCCAGGGCGACGACCGTGGGGCGGTATTCCTTGGCCATCACCGCACTGGGATCGACGATGTTTGACAGCAGGTAGTTCAGGTTCGCGCGGTTGGAGCCGGTGATGTCCGGACCAATCTTTGCCCCCGTGCCGAACAGCGTATGGCACTGCTGGCAGGTCTTCGCGAAGAGTGCTCGTCCCAGTTCGGGATCACCGGCAGACAGATTCTGGTTTTCAATCAGCTCTGTGAGCGAGGCCAGCTGAAACTGGACATCTTCGCTGCTGTCACGCACCACTCCCCAGACCTTCTCCAGCAGTGGATTGATCTCCGGGTTGTTCAGGTTGCGAAGCTGACGAACCACATCCGCCGACAGGTCCGATTTCGAAATGCGATTGCTGTCGATCGCCTGCAGCAGCGGAAGAGCATAACTGGGACGGCTGGCGAGCGTGTTTCTTGCATCCGCCTGTTCCACAGCGTTCAGGGATTTATAGGTGTTGATGATCGCAGCTGCCAGCTCCGGTTGATCCTGCGCGGCGACAGCTCTGATCGCTTCGGGGCGAAGAGAAGTCCCTTTCAGCAATTGAGGAATGATTGCCGGGAGTCGCGGGCTTCGATCTTCCACCAGGAACGCCAATGCGACCCGACGTTCGACCTGCGGACCGGCTTCATCGAGGATGATCTTCTGCAGAACATCGACCGCTTTTTCATCTCCGAAACGGGCGCCGAGTCCCAGTGCATACAGGAACACATCGAAGTTCCGGGAATTGGGGCCCGAGGAGGTGAGGACCTGATAGACCTCGGCCCATTCTTCCGGAGGAGTCACATTGCGGACTCCTGCCAGGGCGCCACGCATCCCTTTCAGGAACGTCAGCCGGCTTTCATCATCCGGTGCCGCCGCCAGCCCGGCCGTCAGCAGCTTCAGTGACTCTTCCGGCTTGCCGCTTCCCAGACGCTGGATCATCAGGTCCCTTAAAAGGGGAATCGAATCCGCTGATCCCATCCCCAAAGCCAGAGCCCGCTGCGGAGAACTCTCAGCCAGTGGCTCCATTGCATACCACAGCATCAGAGGAATGTTGTGGTCGTTGGCATCTTCGCGATGTGCGATCAGACGCTCCAGCAGTGTCCAGCGATCCTCGAGTGGCAGGTCGCAACAGATCGATGCCAGTTCCAGACGGACGATCGGAGAAGGATCGTCGGTCGCCATTCTGACGAATCGCTGCAGAATCGCGGGGGGAAATTTTTGATGAGGTGCATTCTGAGCGAGGAGCCGGGCGGACCAGGCGCGGACATGAGCCTGCGGGTGAGCGAGTGTGGCTGCGACTTGGGAATCCGGAGTCTTGTCGAGTTGAAACAGGCCGAGACTGTTCTCGAGCCAGATCCTGCGTAACGCCCCGACAGTATCCGAAGATTTCGGACGGGCGCTTTCGATCGCGCTGGTGACGCTCGCCCAGTCGATCTGGTTGCGGGCGACCCGTTCCTGAAGGATCCTGCGGGCATGGCGGGCGTACCACTCGTTGGTGTCGGTCAGTGCGTGATGAACGAGTTGAGTGTCGGTCTTCTTTTGAAGGTCGACGGAGACTGGTTTGGCGTTTTGATAAGCAACGCGGTAGATCCGGCCGTTTCCACGATCAATGACATCGACTTCACGACGATGGCACTGTTCCTGATCGTACCAGTCGATCATCCAGACCTGACCGTCCGGACCGTATTGCAGGTTGATCATCTGGGACCATTTGTCACCGGTCAGGAGGAAATCGGGATAACGGTCGCCAGCGTACCCGGACCCTTCCGGGATCAACTGGTCGATGTTGACCCGATTCCCGTGAATGTTGTGCATGAAGATTTTGCCGTGAAACTCTTCCGGCCACGCCCCTCCCTGATAGATCATTGCACCCGCGTGGGCATGACCTCCACCAAGGCTGTCGGAGGATGTGCGGTCCATCTGATTCCACTGGTTCCCGGCATAATGCAGATGCCGGGCAATGGTCTGGATGTCGCGGTAGGTATGTGGATTGAAGTGATTCCCCGCCTGCCGTTGGTAACGTCCATGGGGAATCAGGTAGTAGAGATGGGGGATCACGCACGCGGTGCAGAAGGCGTCCCCGTATTGGTTGAAGTCGACACCCCAGGGGTTGCTGGTCCCTTCGCTGAAGACTTCAAACACATGCCGCACGGGATGATACCGCCAGATCCCGGCGTTCAATCCGATACGTTGATCCGCTGCAACGCCGGGCTTGCCGACCTTGGAATGCGTGAACACGCCGTGGCAGCCGTACAGCCATCCATCGGGCCCCCAGGTGAACGCATTTAGCGTTTCATGCGTGTCTTCCCAGCCCCAGCCATCCAGCAAGACGGTAGCCCCCATCGGCACATCCTTGGGGAATTGCAGACTGGTCGGCACCGGGCGAGCGCTTGCTCCCGCTTCAAGGTCATCCGGGATGTCATTTCCATTGCGATCCTCGATGAACAGCAGATACGGCGCCGCTCCGACATAGACGCCACCAAACCCGATCTCCAGGCCGCTCACCAGATTCAGACCCTCGATGAAGACCGTCCGCTTGTCGAGCGTGCCGTCCAAATCAGTATCTTCGAAGATGAGGATGCGGTCTTTCCCCTGCCCCTCCTCTGCCCGTACCGGGTAGGCGTACGCTTCGGCCACCCAGATTCGGCCACGATCGTCAATGGCCATGGCAATCGGCTGGCGGATCTCCGGTTCCTGTGCAGCACACTGCACTTCGAACCCGGGTGGGACCGTCATCACCTTCGCAGCTTCGGTTCCCGACAGATTGTGATATGGATAGATCTCTGCCTCGAAAACCCGGGCCAGCGGGACCGGTAACTCTTTGAACTCCGGTTTTACGTCGTAGAAGCGGAAGTCGTCGAAGTTGACATGTCCCCACCCGCCGGAAGCTTCATCCACAAGACGGATGAAGATTTTCTTGCCGTTGTGGGCTTCGAGGTTCACGACAACCGGGTGCATCTCCTCTTCATCGTATCCCAACGCAGTCGCGATCACTTCGCCTTGATCAGCGAGGACAAGCTCTGTTCGTGTGCCACGACCACTCCCCCCGCCCACGAGAAAGCTGCACCAGGGGGCGTCGACGACGAACGGGACTGAAGTCAATGTTCCCTGCGGGCCGTCGCCGACCACTTCATATCCGCCGATCCAGTAATCCCCGGTGTGCAGGCTCTTCTTGTTCGCAGCGAGCGGTCGATTGGGATCGATCCCCCCTTTGTCGGGCTGACCTTTCCACGCCTCACCTTCTGCAGTCCAGTCCCGCAGGTCGCCCGTCTCGAAGTTCAGGTTCAGGGAGCGGCCGGCCTCATCCTTTGGCAATCGCCCGGGACTGTTGGTCGGCTGATTGACGGGAGAGGCTGACACCAGACTCTCAGGAAGAAGTCCGCAGACGGCCAGGACTGCCAGCCAACAACAAACTGTGCGGTGCATCTGATTCCCTTTTTTGCCAGTGCTGGGCGGGACATCTCCTGCAGCAGACTCGATTCAGCGAGTCCTCACCAACGGCATAAAAGCTGATGTCCGGGAACAGATTTTCGTTGATGCGTTTCGCACACTCAACCAGAAAGCTGAGGTTTTGAGCAATCAAAAAAGAGAGTTCCGGTGAAAAAACTCAAGTCGTAGGCAGCTGGACCGGAAGAACGTCTGTCTCAGGCCGCTCGCCGGTTCGCCTGTGGTGAGACGGCGATCAACGTCACCTGAGCTGCTGCGGGTTCGGAGAGATTGCCGCGACGACGGAGGATCACCCTCGCGCCATACATGTGGATCGAATCCAGAACAGCTTCGATTTCTTCATCCCCTTCGCTCTCACATTCGCAATATCCTGTGGGCAGAGTGCGAAAGAACGGGACGAAGGGGACGTGTGCGTATGCCTGCTTCTGACCGGCGGGAACTTCCACCAGCAAGGTTCCCTCAAGGCGATCTTCCTCCGGGCTGTGGACCCGCGACCAGTGTTGCACCGTCCGATCGTTCAGCGTCTCCGACTCAAACTCGGATTCGAGCTCTTCACCCTCTTCGAATTCGTCGTCGACGAATTCCTGCAGCGGAAACGGAAGGCATTCTGGGACCGGCACGGCAATCTGCAAGATCTCTTCCGGGACGGAGGGACTGCTGTCCTGAGGCGTCACAAGCTTCAAGGAAGTCTGTGGAGAAGCTGCAGGCTGCGGCAGGACTGCTGCCAGTCCTAATGTTGCTCCGCAGACGAGAATCGCCCAGCAGAAAGCGCTTCCCAGTCCGAGCGGACCGGAAGACGATGATGACGCCACCAGCCAGGCGACTGCGAGCATACCAGGGAAAGCGCTCCAGAGAGTGCGGCTGAGTCCCTGTTTTCGGAAGGCGAGATGACAGGCCAGGACCGCCAGTGCCGCTGCTGCGGCCAGTCCCGCCTGGGGGCCGCTGGTTTCAAAGCCGAGCTGAAGCAATGCACCGACCAGACCGCCCGCGAGTGCGATCAAAATCAGTGTCGGAGTCCATTCACGATCAGCTGCCACGGTTCGTCTTCCCTGAGTCTCGGGCGGGCGAACTATGTCAGAATCCGCCAGATGCGACAAGGTTTTTTTGAGGCGGGTCCGAATTGAGGTGTATCGCAAGGAACGGTACCAATCGAAAAAAACCGGCTCAGCATCGTGCTGGCCGGATTTCGAATTTTCAGATTGTCGAACTGCGGGTTATGGGGCACACAGGGCGCCGCCGGAGCAGACCCCAGCTCCACAGCTGCTATAGCCACATCCGCTGTAACCGCAGGATCCACCACCGCAATAGCCCCCTTCGGCATAAGCGCCGTCGCAGGAGATGTTGCAGCCAGCCCAGTCACAGGCATCGGCCAGGTCATAGAAGGCAGAGCCGAAGGTGCGGGACTTGGTCCAGCCGAACCATTTTCGTGCGTGGAATCCGGTGTAGTAGTAAGACTGATTGGCAGTCCCGATGGCATGGGCGACGTCGTTCATTTCGGAGACGACGGCATTCTGAACCTGACTCATTCCGACCAGCATGCCCAGGACCAGCACGGTGGCGATCAGGACAAGTTCGGCGGAGACGATGAACCCGGATTCATCGTGGATGAACGCGTTGAATGTGAGACTCATGGCATGTTTTCCTTGTGATGTGTTGGTCTGACCGCGGCGTCATGGTCGTCGACAACAGGCACCTCTGAGACGTGAGGGGCCGGTAGCAACCACCCAGCAGGAGAGCGGCTGCGGTCAAAATGCCGTCTCCTGGAACACCACACCCGGCTCGACTGCGCGATGAGTCCGGCTGCTTTTCTGGTGAATTCAAAAGAAGGGTCCGACCGACCGGTGTTGCGCATCCGGTCGGTCGGCCCATTCCCCCATCACAGGGAATACGGAACAGCGACATCGCTTGGGATCAGCAAGCAGGAGTGAAGTTTGCCGAGGCGGAACTGCTCCACAGGAGCGGTTCCTGGTGCCTCGCAGCGAACTTCGTCGCATCCCGAACTTTATAGTTTGAAGGCCGTTACAGGCGTCAATGTTGACTGAATCGTTGTGTTTGTTGTGATTGAAACAATTTGCACGACCCGTGCCACTGAATTAATCGCTGAAATCAGAATAACCGGATCTTTGCTGCAACATGTGACTTGTGAAGGGGATACGTGCTTCATGCGCTTTAGATGATGTTCTTGTTGTGCGGGTTATGTCGGTTTTGCTGATTCAATCGATCAACAGGGTGGTAACCATTGTGTTGAATTTTCTGAACAGCGAGACACTGCCGGCTGTGGCGGTCGTGAGGATTTCAGTGGCTGGGTGATGCCAGTCTGGGTGGTCGATCTGGGTGGTCAATCTGGGTGGTCAATCGAGCAGGCAACCGCGGTCGCGGTCGCCCAGAAACTGTTCCGGGAAGGGAATTGACGATGGTGCACGAGACAGGTATCGTTAGGTACGAACCTTTTTTGTGTTTTCGTCAAAGGCTTTCATGGGTCGCGTCACCTGGACGCGGGTTTCAGCTGGTAGAGATTGGGGCAGTCATGGTCCGGTGCAGTCGTGTCCTCGCGAATCTGAAGCAGGGTCTTCCGACCCTGTCTGTCGTCGTCCATGGGACCGACCCAGCGATCTTCGAAATGGTCAGCCTGATGGGGTTCGCCGCCATCTGGCTCGATCTGGAGCATCACGCCCATTCGGTCGATTCCGCTGCGAATCTCATTCGGGCAGCCAGAGTCGGAAACTGCGACGTCATTGCCCGGCCGGGCAAAGGGGAGTTCATGCGGATGAGCCGCCTGCTGGAAGCGGGCGCGTCGGGGATCATGTACCCTCGCTGCGAATCAGCGAAGGAAGCTGCGGAAGTCGTTCGCTGGGCGAAGTTCGCACCGCTGGGACAGCGGGGGTTCGACGGAAGCGGCCCGGACGTTCCCTACCTGCTCACTCCGATGGCCGACTATCTTCAGCATGCCAACCAGAACACATTCATCATTATCCAGATCGAAGATCCGCAATCTCTGAACCAGATTGACGAGATCCTGGCAGTCCCCGGAATCGACATGGTGATGCTCGGTCCGGCCGACTTCTCGGTGTTGACCGGAATTCCCGGACAGTTTGGCGACTCCTCCATTCGGGATGCCATCGAAAGGGTTTCCGTCTCCGCCAAGAAAGCGGGCAAAAACTGGGCAGCGACCTGCGGTACGCTCGCTCAAGCTCAGGCGTACATTGAAATGGGAGCCCGGCTGGTGTTTCACGGGTGTGATATCGTCTATCTTCATCAGGGATTCGACGCGCTCAGGAAGAATGCTGCGGAAATCCTGGGAATGCGTATCGCGAATTCCCCGATCGGCGGCGGCAGCTATCTGGAGAAAGCATGACCTCGACGTTTCTGCCGGCACGCGAATCGGTCGAGTCGACGCCGGCACTGGTCATTGATCTGGGGGTTGCAAAGAAGAACTCCCGTCGGCTGCGCGAGTATGCTCAATCGCACCGGTTCAATGTGCGTCCCCATACGAAGACTCACAAGTCGCGCGACATGGCTCGGCTGCAGCTGGCAGACGGGGCGTACGGATTGACGGCTGCAAAGGTTGGCGAAGCTGAAGTGCTCGCGGACGACTGTTCCGATCTGCTGATCGCCTACCCGGCCATCGACCGGGCTCGCACCAGTCGCATCGCCCAGCTGGCGGAAAAAGTGACGGTGCGAGTCGCAATCGACTCGGAAGAGGGGATTAATTCGCTCGGGGAAGCCGCACGTTCGCGCGGGACCACCATTGGCATCCTCATTGATGTCGATGCGGGCTTTCATCGCACGGGCGTTCAATCTCCTCAGGCGGCATTGACGCTCGCCCAGCGGGTCATGCAATGGCAGCCGTCCCTGAGGCTCGATGGCCTGTTCTTTTATCCCGGTCACATCTGGTCGGCAGCTTCCGAGCAGAATGAAGAACTGGCAGCTGTCGAAGCGATTCTGTCTGAGAACATTCGAGTTTTAAAAGCCGCTGGCCTGCCGGTCGAGATTGTCTCAGGGGGATCCACTCCGGCGCTGTATCAGTCTCATCTGATCCCCAGTCAAACCGAACTGCGTCCGGGAACCTATCTCTATAATGATATGAATACCATGCGGGCCGGCTTCTGCGGTGCCGACGACCTTGCTGCCGCGATCATCTGTACGGTGGTCAGCACGACGGTGCCGGGGAAAGCGATTCTCGACGGCGGAACCAAAACATTCACCAGTGACCGGAACGTGAAGTTTCCTGATTCCGGACACGGTCTGGTCCTGGAATACCCGGATGCGAAACTCGCTCGGCTGAGCGAAGAGCATGGGGAACTCGACCTGTCCGGTTCCTCCCGATCGCCTCGCGTGGGGGAACGTGTCACGGTGATCCCCAATCACATCTGCCCCTGCGTCAATCTGCAGGATCAGGCGTGGTTGCAGCTGGAAAATCAAAACCTCGAACCATTGCAGATCGATTCCCGGGGACGGCTCTCCTAGACCAGTTTGATCTATCATGTGCAGGCGATTCAGGATTTTCACCGCATGAAGTCCGTATTATCGCCTACGGAACATAATAGATTATTTGCAAAACCGCTCTAATAGACTTCTTCCATGAGATTGTGTCCTTGTGGCCTGCGAACCCAGTGAGAACTTCATGATGAATCGTTCTTCCAAAATTGCTTCCCTCTCCCGATTGACCGGGGTGCTGCCAGTCTTTCAGACCCCCTACCACGAAGATGGCACGATCGACACTGCCACTCTGGAGCGGGAAATCGACTGGCTGTTCGAACAGGGCTCGGACGGGATCGTCATGGCGATGGTCTCGGAGATCCTTCGCCTGGATGAAGGGGAACGCCGAAGCCTGGCAGAGCTGGCGTGTCGACGGGCACAGGGGCGAGGAACTGTTGTCATCAGCGTCGGGGCCGAAAGTACTGCCATTGCGGTCAAGCTGACCCGGCATGCGACGGAGGCGGGAGCGACCGCATTGATGGCCATTCCACCCGTCAGCGTGGCACCGCTCGAAGACGAACTGCTTCACTATTATGAAGCGATCGTTCAGGCGACTCCCCTGCCCGTGGTTGTTCAGGACGCCAGCGGCTACGTCGGACGGCCCATGTCGATTGCCTTCCAGGCGAAGCTGCTGGAGCTCTTCGGCAAGGAGAGAATTCTCTTCAAGCCGGAAGCGACTCCCATCGGTCCGCGGCTTTCGCAACTGCGGGACGCGACTTCGCAGCAGGGAGACATTTTTGAGGGGACCGGCGGCATCGCCCTGGTGGACAGCTATCGCCGTGGGATCGTCGGGACCATGCCGGGAGCCGATCTGATTGGAGGAATCGTGGCACTCTGGCGGGCGCTGCAGGCGGGCGACGATCGGCGGGCATATCAGCTGTCCCTTCCGATCTCGGCCATTGTGGCGTTGCAGAATTCGCTGGATGCCTTCCTCGCCATCGAGAAATATCTGCTCGTCAAACAGGGAGTCTTTCGCAATACCTACGTTCGCGGTCCGCGAGCTTACATCCTCGACCGCGAGACCCAGAACGAAGTGGATCGTCTGTTCAACCTGATGATTGGTCAGCTGGGGGAAAGCCGATGATCATTGATGTGCACAGCCATGTCTGGGAATACCCTCTGCACTTCGGCGACGACTTCGTCCAGCAGGCCAAGCGAGCCCGGGCCGGACAGGATGTCGACCTGACGGTCACGTACGAGGCCTATCGCGCCACCTGTCCTCCTGAGACAAGAACAATTGTCTTCGGAGGCAAGGCCCGCTTGAGCAGCTGCTGGGTGGATGACGCCTACGTGGCGAATTACGTCCGTCAGCATCCGGACACCCTCCTGGGATTTATGGCCCTCGACCCAACACAACCGGGCTGGGAGCGGGAGATGCAACAGGGGTATCAGGAACTTGGCCTCAGAGGGATCAAGCTGATGCCGATGTACGCCGGGTTTCGACCGGATGACCGGATGCTGGATCCGCTGTGGAGTTATGCCAGTCGACACGGTTTACCGGTCCTGCTCCATACGGGGACAACGTTTATTTCACAGGCTCCGATCGAATGTACGCTCCCGCGTCATCTGGATCCTGTCGCGACCCGATTTCCGGAAGTGCGAATGATCCTCGCGCATCTCGGGCATCCCTATGAAGGGGAATGTGTCGCAGTCATCCGCAAGCACCCGCACCTCTACGCCGACATTTCGGCCCTGCACTATCGCCCTTTTCAGCTGTATCACTCGCTGATGCTCGTTCAGGAATATGGCGTGTGGGGGAAGGTTCTCTTCGGGACTGACTTCCCTTTTACGAACGTCAATGAATCGATTCGGGGAATCCGGGGGCTCAATCAGATGCTCGAGGGAACAAACCTGCCCCGGCTCAATGAGAAAGAAATCGACGCCATGATTCACCGCGACAGTCTGCCACTGCTGGGTTTGGAGTAGCAATTCTTCAGTCAGCGATCGGTTCAATGTCACAATAACGGTGGTTTAGCAGCACACTTGAAGTGTGCTGCTAAACGTGGTTCTACAGAATTCTCGGGATTTCAATGGCCATTCAGACTGTCGGGATTGTGGGGCTGGGGTTACTGGGACGCGGGATTGCCACATGTCTTCTTTCGCGAGGACTGAACGTCGTAGCGTTTGACCGCGACGCTGCAGTCGTGGAATCGGCACGCGAGCACATCGAATCATCGCTTCAGGATATGGCTGCTCGAGGGGCCGTTCCGAAACAGATGCTTTCCGAATGGCCGGGTCGGATCACGCTGGCCGATTCCCTTCAAGACTTCGCAGGTTGTGATTTCGTCATCGAGAGTGTTTTCGAAAACCTCGACCTGAAACGAGAGATCTTCCGGGAGCTGGAGGACATCATCGGCGCCGCCGTTCCCCTCGGGAGTAACACATCCGCATTGCCGATTCATCTTCTCCAGCATGGAATGAAACATCCCGAGCGGGTCGTTGGGATGCACTGGGCCGAACCATGCCACATGACCCGGTTCCTTGAAGTGATTCGAGGGGAACAGACCAATGACGCTACAGCCGATGCTGCCGTCGAACTCGGTCGACTCGCGGGGAAAGACCCTGCCCTGCTCAACAAGGATATCGCGGGATTCATTGTGAATCGGCTGGCGTATGCCATGTATCGCGAGGCCTTTCATCTGCTTGAACAGGGGGTGGCCGATGTGGAAACGATCGACAAATCGTTCAGCAGTGCCATGTCCGTCTGGACGAACCTGATGGGGCCATTTCGTTGGATGGATTTAACGGGACTGCCTGCCTATGCTTCCGTCATGCAGCGGCTCTTCCCGGAGCTGAGCCGTTCCGTAGAAGTTCCAGCGGCGATGCAAAAGTTGATGGATTCGGGGGCCAAAGGAATTGCGAACGGAAGCGGCTTTTACGAATATGCCCCTGAAGACAAGGCCCGCTGGGAACGTCTGCTGACAGAAAATGTCTGGCAGGTGAATCAGATGCTTAAAGCTCTTTCCGTTGATGGCGAGCCTTCGTCCCTGTCCTGATTGAACACTTCTGATCCTGCCCTGTTTTTTCCTTCCGATCCTATGCAACCCATATTTGATGCCCACCTCGATCTGGCCTGGAGCAGCCTGTTCTGGAATCGAGATTTGACGCTTTCGGTGGAGGATGTTCGTCGCCTGGAACGTCATATGACGGATCATCGCGCCCGGGGACGGAACACGGTCACGTTTCCGGAACTGCGAAAGGCGAAAGTCCGCGTCTGCCTGGGAACCGTGCTGGTCCGCTCCAAACCGGAAGTCGCTCCGGTGGCGGGCGAGTCCCGTCGCGACCTGGATTTTCGAAATCAGACGATTGCCGCCTCCATCGGTGCTGCCCATGTGCAGTATTACCGCGAGCTGGAGCGGGCCGGAGAAATCCGGTTCATCCGCACGCAGGCAGACCTGAAACGACATTGGGAATCCGATCCCAATGCGAAAGAAATCGGCCTGATCCTGGCGATGGAGGGAGCCGACCCGATCACCTCTCCGGACCGGGCTCAGGAGTGGTGGGATCTGGGACTGCGTTCCGTCGGACTGTCCCATTACGGGCAAGGTCCATACGGCATGGGGACCGGCTTTCAGGGACCCATTACGCCCGCTGGACGCGAGTTGCTCAAGGAGTTTCAGCGGCTGGGAATGATCGTCGACCTGACGCATTCTGCGGAACCGGGCTTCTTCGAGATTCTCGAACAGTTTTCCGGACGCGTTCTCGCCAGCCACAACATGTGCCGTCGACTGGTTCCATCCGACCGGCAGTTCTCGGATGAACAGATTCGCGCACTGATCGAACGGGATGCCGTTATCGGAATGGCGTTCGATGCCTGGATGCTCTATCCGGGATGGCAGATTCATCATACCGACCCCAGCGTGGTGGGGATCGACGCTGCTGCTGACCATATCGACCACATCTGTCAGCTGGCCGGGAATACCCGTCATGTGGGAATCGGCAGCGATCTGGACGGCGGGTTCGGCAACGAACAGTGTCCACGCGATTTGAACACCATTACAGACCTGCACCTGCTCGAAGAAATTCTTGCCGGCCGAGGTTATTCACAAGCCGACATTGCCGGAATTTTCTACGGCAACTGGCTGCGATTCTTCTCTGAAGCACTTCCTCAGGAGTCATAAGAAATGTCAATTGGACAACGTGACGCGAAACTGGCCGAACTCGGATTTCCTCTGGATCGCGTGCCCGGGGAAGGGGCACTTGTTGACGCCCTGTCGGTCGTCGGCGACATCGTGTACGTCTCCGGTCAGGTTCCGTTTGACGGCGACCAGCTCGTCAGCGTGGGGAAAGTCCCGACCGACGTTCCCGAAGAGGAAGCCGGCCGCATTGCAGCCCTGTGTGCAGCGAATGTGCTGCGGGCCGTTCGCAGAAAGTTCGGATCGCTGGACGCGATTGAACGTGTCGTCCGCATCACCGGATATGTGAACTCCACTCCGGATTACACGCGTCAGCACATCGTCATCAACGGGGCTTCCCAGCTGGTGCGTGATGTGTTCGGGGAGCAGGGGCGCCATGCCCGCACCGCCCTGGGAGTGGCTCAGCTCCCGTTGGGTTCCAGCGTGGAAGTCGAAATGATTCTTCAGCTCAAACGTTGAAGAAGAATCAACCGCTCCGCGCAATCAGAACTTTGGTCGGAACCCGCCTTGCCTCCGATCGGAATTTCCCGCCATACTTGCCGGTCTGCAAATAGAATCAACATCCATTGTACGCAATGATTTGGCGTTCAATAGATGTTGCTGAATGCAGGTGACGCAAGCCTTTGGATTTCGATTCAGGGAGATGGATATGCAGAATTGGCGTCGGAGAGAATTCCTGGGAGCATCTTTGGCGGGGCTCACAGCCTCTTCAGGATTGATCAATGCTTCCTGGGCAGCTTCCAAGGAGGAGCCCGCCAAAGCGGAAGTCGATCTGACGAGAGCGCCTGATACGCTTCTGCTCACCTGGCAGAGTGATCCGACGACAACCATCACTGTCCAGTGGCTCGACCTGAATACCCCTGCTCGCGGGAAGATCTATATTGCGGAACTGGGAGGCTCGGAGTGGACCCATTATCTCACGCAGGTCAGGCCGTTTCAGAAGACCGAATGGAATCTGCATCGCTGCGAGGTGACGGGCCTCAAACCTGACACGGAATACCAGCTGCGGGTGAGCGGCACCCGGCAGGTCTGCCGCTTTCGAACGATGCCCGTCAAGGCGACCGACACCATCCAGTTCGTCTCCGGGGGTGACTGCGGCACGGGGAAAGCCGCACAGCTGGTGAACCGGGTTGCGGCCAGTCAGGACCCCAGATTCGCTCTGGTGGGAGGTGACCTTGCCTATGACAATGGAAAATCGCCGGAAATCTTTGTTGCGTTCCTGAGGAACTGGCGTGCTCAGATGGTCGATTCGCAGGGACGAATCGTACCAATGCTCTCCTGCATCGGGAACCATGAAGTCGATGGACACACAACCGATCGGGCACAGGCACCGCAATATCTGAGCATCTTTGACGGCTTCTATCCGGAGAAGACCTACGGCGTCGTGGACATCGGTGACTATCTGAGCCTGGTCCTACTCGACACCGACCATCTTTGCCCCATTGAAGGGGAACAGACCGACTGGCTGGAGAAAACGCTGGCGGAGCGGGAAGATCGCCCGCACGTGATCGTCGCTTATCACGTCCCTGCCTATCCGTCCTACCGTAACTTTGGCGGAGCGGACTCCGGCACTGGGTACGCACAGCGGAAGCACTGGTGCCCGCTGTTTGAGCGTTACAAAGTTGACCTGGTTCTCGAACATCACGACCATACGTTCAAGCGTTCGATTCCCCTGACGAACGGTCTGTACGACAAGAACGGCGTGACCTATCTGGGCGATGGCTCCTGGGGACAGATCCGTCCCCTGAATGAACCCTCCCTTCGCCCATATCTGGCCAAAATCAGCAGCACAAATCACCTGACGACCCATCGGATCGAGGGTGAAGACCGCTTCCATGTCGCGCTGACGGAGACCGGAAAAGTCACCGACGTCTGCCATACCGTGAGCAAACGTCCCTCCCGCCGCGGCTAGCCCCAGAATCTGTCAGAGCACGAAGCGTGCGCGAGTGCATCCGTGAGTTGATGCGACTCAATGCACTTGCCCGCGCGGCGTGCTCTGAAAAGATCAAACCGGGCCGGGCTGATCGCTTAAAAAGCCCGGTTCCATCCTGCTTTTGACTTCGCGCGTCTGGTCGCTTGTCGAAATGCGCTCTGCATTTCACAATCACCTTTTGGCCTCGCCGACGGCGATGGCAGCACATTCGAGGTTCCTCCTTCCTCTCGGCCGGAAGCTGCCGAGTGGGTCAACAGTTCATCCCCTGCATGCATGCCATTGAAATCTCGCCCGTTCGTGGACCGGTTCGTGGACGTATTCGGCCTCCCGGTTCCAAAAGCCTGACGAATCGGGCATTGATGATCGCTGCACAGGCCGAGGGGACCACCCTGCTCGACGGCGTGCTGGAGAGCGTTGATACGCAGGTCATGATTCAAAGTCTTGAGCGGCTGGGGATCAGGGTCACAGCAGACCCGGCAGCTCACCGCTTCGAGGTCACCGGCTCACCTGGCGGAATCGAGAATTCTTCCGTCGAACTCTGGTGCGAGAACAGCGGCACCAGCATTCGCTTCCTCACCGCACTTTGTGCGACTGGACGTGGACGTTTCCGACTTGATGGAAATCCGCGCATGCGGGAGCGCCCGATTGCTCCGCTCATCGAGGCTCTGCAGGCGGCGGGAGTGGATGCCCGCTGCGAATTCGAAAATGGATGTCCCCCCGTCCTCATTGCCAGTCACGGATTGCCGGGCGGAACCATTCCCGTGGCGGGGGATCTTTCGAGTCAGTATCTCAGCGGTCTGCTGATGGCGGGTCCCGCAGCCCAGTCCGATGTGACTGTTGAAGTGCAAGGGCCACTCGTCTCCCGCCCGTATGTCGATATGACGCTCGCGATGATGCGGGATTTTGGAGCAGAAATCTCCGAACCCGTCCCCAACTGCTTCTCCATCAAGGCGAAGCCGTATCGTGCCCGGCAGTACGACATCGAGCCCGATGCATCCGCAGCGAGTTACTTTTTTGCAGTGGCGGCTGTCACCGGCGGTGAAGTGACCGTTGAAGGTCTGCACCGCAATGCCCTGCAGGGGGACGTGCAATTCGTGGACGCGCTCGTCAGGATGGGATGCGAAGCGGACTGGCACGAAAACTCGATTACTCTGCGAGGAGGCGAACTTCGCGGAATCGATATCGACATGAACGAGATCAGCGACACAGCCCAGACGCTGGCGTGTGTCGCCCCCTTCGCAACCGGACCGACACGCATTCGCAATGTCGCCCACATGCGTCTGAAGGAGACGGACCGGGTTTCGGCTGTGGTGACGGAACTGCAGCGAGCCGGCCTGAAAGTGGAAGAACATCCCGATGGGATGACGATTCAGCCCGGGCCTGTGCAGCCTGCTCTGATTCAAACCTATGATGATCACCGCATGGCGATGAGCTTCGCCCTGCTGGGACTGCGTGCCCCGGGGATTTCCATTGCCGATCCCGGCTGCACATCAAAAACCTACCCGAACTTTTTTGAAGATCTGGAGCAGCTGTGCCGGACCGCCCGCTAAACCCCTGGCACGGTAAGAAGGTCGCCTCGGCTGCCAAAACGAACCCCACGCTGGGAACGAATTCCCGCTGGCTGGCGTTCCGTGCCTTGTACGCATTCCGTCAGAACGGCGTCTTCGTCGGGAAGACACTGGACGAACTGTTTTCCGAACATCGAACTCCTCCTCGCGATCGTCGACTGGCAACGGAGCTGGCCTCGGAAACGGTGCGGCGAGGCTATTCGCTCGACGCGGTCCTGTCACAGTATGTCGTGCGTCCGCGGGAGTCTGTCGAGGACGATCTGTGGCTGCTGCTGCAGCTGGGAGCCTGTCAGCTGCTTTGTCTGCAGCACATTCCCCCGCACGCTGCGGTGCATGAAACGGTCGCTCTTTGTGAGGAACTTGGCAAGCCTCGCGCCAAAGGCTTTGTGAACGGAACTCTCCGCAGCCTCGAACGCGAGATCATTCGTAACGATTCGACAAATCCGGATGAACAGTCTTCAACAGCAGTCGTAACGTATCCGACTCTGGATCAGTTGAACTCGCATTGCTGGCCGATTCTCGTGCCGCGCGGATCCCGACACGAAGTTTGGAAAGTCGAACTCGCGCGAAGCGTATTTGCTTCCCCTCAGAACGATCCACTCGAATTCATCGCGCAGGTGACGAGCCTTCCCACATGGCTGCTGCAGCGATGGGAACAGCAAGGACTTTCACAGCAGCAGATTCTCGAACTCGGCCTGTGGTTTACCACTCCGGGCAGAATGTCTTTGCGGGTCAATCTTCTAAGGTCCTCCCGTGAGGATGTCCTGTCGATGCTGCAGGCCGAGGGAGTCACCGCCGCTGCTGGACGACTGCCTGAGTCGATTGTCATTGAAGGGTCGACGCCGGTTGCCGAGATGCCGCAATTCCAATCCGGTCACTTCAGCGTGCAGGATGAATCTGCAATGGGGGTCGCGGAACTGCTGAACCCGCAGCCGGGGGAGTCGATTCTCGATCTGTGTGCTGCTCCTGGCGGCAAGACGTGCCATATCGCCGAGAGACTGTCCGGCACCGGACGCGTGGATGCGTGCGATGTGGCGGAAGAACGCCTGCGGACGATTGATCACAACGTGAATCGTCTGAGACTCACGAACGTGCAGACGTTTGCCATTACTCCGCAGGGAGAATATCTCCCCCCGGGACCGTTCGACGCCGTTGTCGCCGACGTTCCCTGTTCGAATTCCGGCGTGCTTGGCAAGCGTCCCGAGGCCCGCTGGCGGCTGACTCCCGCTTCCTTTGCCGAACTCATTCCGCTGCAGAAGCGATTGCTCAAGACCGCACTGCAGCAGGTCAGGCCCGGAGGACGGGTGGTCTACTCCACATGTTCGATCGACCGCGAGGAGAACGAAGAAGTCGTGCGTGCAGTGCTGGCAGAATTCCCGCATGCGCGAGTCAAAACCGAATCGCATCACCTCCCGGGCCATCCAGCCGACGGCGGCTACCAGGCGCTGATCGTGCTGGAGTGACGCCGGCCCGACCGGGACGGAACTCATTGTCACCTGCACGAAATGGATAGAAACGCAGAGATCGCAAAGGCCGGAGAGAACGAGGAAGAGACATCGGGAGGTCCGTGGATTGCGAAGTCTCTGTTAGCTTCTCGCTGTTCTTCTCAGCGAACTCGGCGCTCTCTGCGTTTCAAAATCTCCTACGCCTGCTCGAAGCAGGCCTTCGACGCAGCCAGCATTTCTTCCGGCGTCATGTCCTTCTGGTGGGTGGCGAAGGACCAGACGTGGCCAGCGGGATCTTTCACCTGCCCGTAGCGGTCGCCCCAGAACATGTCGGTCGCGGGCATGATCACAGTCGCCCCCGCCTTCTGTGCCTGAGCAATCGTCTGATCGCAGTCCTTGACGTATCGGTGCAGGCCAACCGGGGTTCCCTGCAGCGACAAAGGAGTTTCGGACTTGCCGTTGCAGTACTCGGGGAAGTCGTCGGCCAGAAACACCATCTGCCCGCCGATTGTCATGGCAGCGTGCATGATCTTTTGGCCGTCCGGAGCTGGCAGGCGGCAGACTTCTTCAGCACCGAACGCCTGCTTGTAAAACTCGATGATGTCGGCGCAGTTGGCGCACTTCAGATGCGGAATAATGCTTTCACATCCGGGGGGAATAGGCTGAACCACTGTAAACTCCGATTGCTGGGTGAGTTAGAGAATGCGGGAGCAGCAGCGTTGTCATGCGACTGACATCCCTGACTTCGGGCTTCTGAAGAATGGTCGAACCGGGTCATCACGATTCGACAGCATTCGGGAACGATTTTGAAATTTGATCATCGCGCAGTTGCCACCGGCCCTGTTGGCTAAGGACTGTCCTCGGTTTGATCGTCCTCCACCTCGGGGCCCTCCTCACCGAAGTAGACGAACTTAATGCGGTCCGTTTTTTCTGGGATGTGCTGTAGAGCGTGGATGACTTCCGGAAACGCCCCATGCCGTCCTGTGCCGATGACTCGTTGTGGCCAGAGAAATTCCCCCGAATCGATTTGTCGAAGAATCGCAGTTCCCTCTGGAGTCTGTGAAAGGTGCTGACGTTCGGATTCGGTCAGCAGGTCCGTGGGAGGGATCGAATTGATCTGGGCGATTTTGAACCAGACGGGTTGTCCGGCAGGGATGATATAGTTGTCCGACACAACAAGGGGTTTGGGCAGGCCGTTTGGTTCGTAGATATATTCTGGTGCTGAAATGCTGTAGGCGGAACGGTGCGACTCATCGTTAATCTCGGAAAGTCGGTCGGGATAGTTGCCAGATTGAAGGCGGTATTTTTCGAGCCGTGCGATGGTGCTCGTTATGTGACTGGCCTCCAGGCTTGTTCGAAAAGCAGGGCCGATCCCCTGGTTATCTGACGGGAATGCCACATAGAATGGGGTCGTGGAGATCCAATCTTTTTCTTCGTGTCGGGCCCACAAGGACATCGGAATCGTCGCCAGGCCGCTGTTCCAGTTCAAAAGTCGGACCAGCCTTAAACGTTCCTGCGGCGTCACCCAAGACCATGGGGCGTTATAGAGAAAATGATCCACTGATCTATCTCGATGTTTCAGCCACAACCGTCCCCACGGCCCTCCTTCGCATGCTTGTCGCAACACGACATATCGCGATGAATAATCGAAAAACGCAAACTTTTTATGAAAGTGAATCAGCTTGTCGAGAAGTTCGGGGGTCTGCCTAGGATCTTGAGCCCATTCCCGCAGCCGCTCGTTCCACTGAACAAAGTCGTATGCTGCTCCGCTGTAATAAGTATTGAGATCCAAAGACTGTTCAGTCAGATAGATCATGCATGTCAGCCGAGCGTGTAGATCTTTCCACTGCTCTTCAAGGTTTTCTTCATCCGATGAGAATGCTTGGTCGCGATACTCTCGTGAGATCACGTGATCCAATGCCCTAAATTCTTGATCCAAACGAAATTCCGGATCAAGCCCAGGCGGCCCTGCTGTGATTCGTTCAGCCAGATGCCGTAGCTGTTCACGAAACTCCGGTTGGTAACGGTATCTCACGTTGCCATCGCTCTCAGTCGGCACCTGGAAGGACAGCTTGTGGAGTCGCTCCCATTCCTCTGTCCATTCCGGATCAAAATCTGCCATCTTTCGTTCCTGGGCTCGCCAGTCGAATCCGGGGTCCACCAGCGGGATTTCGATGATCCGCCATGTGAATGTCCCCGCCAGAGCCAGCACCAGCGGACAGCAGATCCACGCTGCCTGACCTGCCAGCGTTCGCCACGTCCGCGTTCCCTTCATCCAGTTTTCAAGAGTGAAGTAGGACGCTGCCAGAAAGCCAATCACCAAGGGACCGGTCGAGAACCAGAAGGGGATTTCGAAACGGAAGATGAGGTACTCGCCGATCATGATCAGCCAACAGGCCACCAATCCAATCCCCGCTGCCAGTAAGACCCGAGTAAACCACAAGCTGAGCAACTGCACGGTGGCATAGATCAACAGCTGCAGCGAGATGAGGTAGACGATCTTTTGCGAGAATGTAGGAGTCCAGATTATTCCCGATGGGTGCTCGTCCGTCATCTGCGGCATGACCATCTTGTATGTCATGAATGTGCAGAAAGAACCCAGAATCACGAAGGTCATCTGCCAGACCAGTTGCTTGGATGACCAGACCGACCAGGGGGAGACGCCCCGTTCGCTGTAGTACCGCATGAGCTGACGACGATTGTCGCCAGCAAAGACCAGCAGTCCTGAGATGCAGACGACAAACCAGGAAGCGAAAAACGAAATCACAACAAGACCTTTCAGCCAACCTTTCCCTCGTTCCCAGTCCTGATCCGGCATCAAGAAAACCGGGATCACACCCAGGTTGGCGATCAATCCGATGAGCAGGAATGGCAACGCGGAGCGAAGTTCCTTCCAGACCATCACTCCAAAGGTTCGTGCGCCTAAGTTGGCACGCAGGCTGGACCAGCTGAGAAAGGCCTGCAAGGGAGAGAACCGTTCGAGTCGGAACGGCATCCGATCGACAGTTGCCGCAATTTGCGACCAGTCCGGGCCCCCTCTGAGCCAGACGGGGACCAGCCACCAGCTGACAATCAGAAACGTCAAAGAGCCGATCGCAGTGAGCATGCCGTGGCCGCTCTGGAAGGTACTCCCGGTCACTCCGGAAAATAGCAGCAGCAACAGGACCGAACTGATCAACGCAGCCAGGACTCGTTTGAACAAGAGAGAGCACAATAACGCTGCTGCGAAGCCGGTGAATATCCCGATGATGTAGGCCGGCAGTTTGATCCCCGGATCGCGGGAAGAACCAATGGTGACAGTCCCGTAGCAGAACTCCATGACTCCGGCAGCAGCTGCAAACGCCAGCAACATGAACAGCATCAGGCTCGGAAGCGCGAACGAGAGTTTGGCTGCGAAGAGTTGCCCGGGTTGTACCGCGATCGCCTGCAGCATCCGGTCTGTCTCCTCTTCACGTTCTCCAGCAAACAGCACCGATCCGCAGGCCATCGCGTAACAGATGCTGAGCACCGTTGCCATCGAGTACGGATACAACTCCATCGTGCGGTGCATCCATTCGGTGAATCCCAGAAACGCAAACTCCAGCAGAAGCATGCCAGCCACCAGCGCAATCCACAGATTTCGCTGGGCCCGGTATTCTTTCCACACCAGTCGCGTGTAGCTGCGGGAGAACATGGTTGGAGGCTCCGCAAAGAGGTCAGGGGTCAGGGGAGTGCATCGTGGCTCGAAAAGGATTTTGAAACGCAGAGAGCGCAGAGTCCGCGGAGAAGAAATACAGAGAGTGATGAAGGGATATTTCGCGGTTCACCAGCATGTTGATGTCTCTCCTCCGTGTTTTCTCTGCGTCCTCGGCGATCTCTGCGTTTCAAATCTTTCCGCCACCTTTCTGGTTCATGGGCCCGCACCCTCGGGGACTGCGAGCCGGAGGTGTTAGCCTCCGGATTCTTTGTGTATCAGGGGACTCACGTCCCCCGCTCTCCAGTTACGGGGCAGACGCTACGGCTCCGCGGTCTGGTTTCTGCGTTCCCGCAGCAGCCCTAACAAAATGTCTTCCAGGCTGGGGCGGCGGATTTCGATGGCGAGGCCACTTTCTCTGATCTCTGCGAGTTTCTGTTCATCGAGGTCGCGAATGATGAGGCTGTGCTCGTGTCCGAACGGGACGTGTGAAAGCGTGGTTCCCGGCAGATCGGGAATGCTCGCATGCGCGTCTGGAAGTGTGATGATCACTTCGCGTGTCTGATGTTTCAGCTCGTCCAGCTTCTCGAAGCAGACAAGCTTGCCGTTGACGAGAATCACAACCAGATCTGCGACCCGTTCGACTTCGCTGACCTGATGGCTGCAGAGGAGAACAGTGCGGCCTTCGCTGGCGACATCGACCATGCTCTGAAGAAACTCGCGTCGAACCAGCGGATCGAGCCCGGATGTCGGTTCATCGAGAATGAGCAGTTCGGGCTTGTGCGAGAGGGCGAGTGACAAGGCCACCTTGGCCCGCGTCCCTTTTGAGAGCTCCGAGATTTTCTGAGACGGATTCAGATCGAACTGCCTGCAGTACTGGTCAAACGCCGGCCGGTATCCGGGAGGATAGAATCCGGCAGCGAACCAGCTGGTTTCTTCAATCGTCATCCAATCGTAGAGGGCAGGTTTTTCAGCCACGTAACCGACGCGGGATCGGATCTCCCGGCTGTATTTCTGACTTTCCATTCTCAGGACTTTGCTGGTGCCGGAGTCTGGACGTTCCAGTCCCAAGAGCGTGCGAATGGTGGTCGACTTGCCGGCGCCGTTGGCACCGAGCAATGCACACACGGTTCCAGGCGGGACTTCGAAAGACACATCATCGAGTGCCTGCGTCGTGCGAAATCGCTTCGACACATTCTGCATGGAGACGACAGCTTTGTTACTCATGGCCCTGCTCCGGGTTTGCGGGGGGACAACCGTTTCATTTCCAGTTCGACCAGCTTTCGAATCTCATCCCATTCAATCTGGTTTTGCGCAGCTTCCTCCAGGACGGATCGCAGCCGTTCGCGGATCAACTCGAGGCGAAGCTTGCGGCAGAGTTGAGGGGCCTGCGGAGTGATGGCCAGACCCGTCCCGCGGATGGCAATTAAAATTCCTTCGTTCTGCAAGTCGCGATAGGCCCGGGCGACCGTGTTCGGATTGACGGCTGCCAGTCCAGCCATGTCACGGACGGAGGGGACATGCTCGCCCACCTGCAGCGACCCGTTGGCGACGGCAAATTTCACCTGACGAACGATCTGTTCGTAGATGGGGATGCCGTTGGTGGGATCGATGTGTGGGAGCATTGGATCTACTGTGCTATGATGGTAGTACAGTAACCCGCGAAAGGCTTGGAGTCAATCCAGAAGCAGAGAGAGGGGGCGCTCGCGGTCAAATGAGGATCTGATGCTGAGCGAGTGAAGAATCAGAACCGCGAATGAGACGAACTGGGCGAATGGGTGTTATTCAGGCGGGACGGTGAAATTCGAAGCGTGATGAGAAGAGGCAAAATCAGGTTCACGAATTGAATCTGATGAAATCAATTCGCACCATTCGCTTCATTCTCGGTTTCTTTTCTTACCGTAACAACGAAGTGATCTGCCGACAAAAAAAGGACGTCGGCAGGTGGGAGTGCCGACGTCCGTTGAGACTGCGTCAGATGACGAGGCTGTCAGTATTCGCCAATCGTTTTGCCATCGAGCATCCAGACCAGATTTTGGAAGGTTGTGAGATTGATGTTGTCACTCAGGAAGCGGACTGATCCATCTGCGAGTAAGGCGTGGACACCCCCGACGTGACGACTGCGCGGGACTGCAAAATTGTTCGCCCCGCCACCTGTTGCGTCCGGCGTGCAGGGAAGATTCATCAGAGGTAAGTTCGCGCCATTTGTTGCTGAGCATCCCGCAGGGTAATCGAGGATACTGTCGCCGACGCTACTATTGGGAGTGTTGGTTGGTGTGAAGAACTTGGACGCTGCGCGGGCGGTGTAAGGCCATCCTCTCCACTCATTTGGCAGTCCGGTCAGGTATTCGCTCATGACGAGTGTATTGGATGCCCCATCCAGAATGTCGCGGATCCTCGCTCCGCGATTGGGACCAAACACCGCACGTGTCGTGATCGCGTCGGTATAACAACCCGTGTCGTTCAATCCGGAAAAGAATCCGATGTAGTTGGTCGCCGGGAGCATGACGGTGGAATCGCTTTTCTTCAGTGAATTCGCACCGTCAGATGGACATTGCCAGGCTGTGATCGGCTGACGCAGTTCGTTTGGCCAGTTTGTGGTGTCTCCGTTGATCCAGGGGTTTGCACGACTCCAGTTCGAGGCCAGGATGTTGTACATCGGAGCCTGATCAAGATAGGGAAGCAGGTAATGCAGGAAGTAGGTGTACTCGTGCGTGGACTCGTATCCGATCGGAAACATTCCGAGCGTGTCGTGATAGTTGTGCAGAGCCAGGCCCATCTGCTTGAGATTGTTCTTGCATTGAGATCGGCGTGCGGCTTCACGCGCCTGTTGTACCGCCGGCAGCAGCAGCGCGATCAACACCGCAATGATGGCGATCACCACCAGGAGCTCGATCAGCGTAAAACCTTTTGGTCGATCACGATGTACATGCATGGCGTTTCCCTCGTTGATGAGTTGATGTGAGAGAGCTGAGGAAAAAACTTTTCCAGCTCAAGAAACTGGCGACGTGCAAACAGACAATTGAATGATGTGATTATCTGATGATATGTGTCGTCGTTGAATTGTCAATGCGACATTCGCGAGCGATCCGTTTTAGGCGAGCATTTCGAGCAGCATACCACCGTGGCTCTGCGAGAAGATCGCAGCCATCTCCAAGGAAAGCTCTTCGTCAGAATCGCTGATATTTCGAGTGATAAAGCGTTCTTGGGACGGTTACCCCAAGCGACGAGCGATCACGGATTCTTCGACGCAAAACGAGTCGCTGACCCGTTGGGACTATTCGCAAACGGCTGCAGTTGCCGCAGAAATGGAATCAGCCGGGGAGGAATCGCGGCTGCTGAAGATTTCCAGAGTGCTGACCCCAGAACGCACGGCTCACGTCCGTGGAACAGCGAACGAGGGGCGACGAACAGAAGCCCACGGCCCTTCACATGATCGAGAAGTAGTTATTCACCGCTTCGTCGATAGCCTCCCGGTTCAACACGCGCTCCATCTGGTGGAGAGAGCACCGGTTTTCCATCTGCCGCAGCAGATCGCGCGGATGGCAGAATCGCAAACTCCGGTTGGCCTGACGGTAGTGAGTCTCGATGAGGTAGTCGATGACGGTTTCGTCGTGGTTGAATTCGAGTTTGGCAGTCAGCGACCGGAACAGTTTACGGAACTGAGGCTCGGTCGGGTTTTCGACTTCGATCTTGTAGGGGATCCGACGCAGGAACGCTTCGTCGACCAGGTCCTTCGGCTCCAGGTTGCTGGAGAAGATGATCAGCTGGTCAAACGGGACCTGAATGCTTCTTCCGCTTTCGAGATGAAGATAATCGTATCGCTGTTCGAGCGGCACGATCCAGCGATTGAGCAGTTCGTCAGTGCTCATCCGCTGTCGTCCGAAGTCGTCAATCAGGAGCGTGCCGCAGTTGGCTTTCATCTGCAACGGCGCTTCACCCACTCCGGTTCGTCGAATGTAGGTGATTTCCAGGCTCTCCATGCGGAGTTCACCCCCCGCGACAATTGTCGGACGTTCGATCTGAATCCAGCGGCCGTCCAGTAGCTCAGGATCGCAGCCTGAAGGGGGCGCCGGTTTGTGCCGGGTGGGGTCATACAGACGGATGATCTCTCCGCCAGCCACAATAGAGCGCGGGATCCAGATGAAGTCTCCGAACGAGCGGGTGATCCGCTCAGCCATACAGGTTTTTCCGTTCCCTGCCGGCCCGAAGAGGAACATTCCCCGCCCGCAGTGAATGGCCTGGCCGATGCTCGAGATGATCTTGTCGGAGATTTCCAGTTCGTCGAATGCCTGACGAATCGCAGTCAGTGTCGGCTTGCGCCCTTCCAGAGATTGCGCTTTGACGCTGGCGACGTATTGATCGAGTGGAACCGGAGCTGTTCCCTGATAGGAACACTGTTCTGTGAGCATCCGCGCCAGTTCGCGTCCGCTGTCGGTCAATTCGTAGGTGTAGTCTCCTCCAGCGGAGGAGTTCTTGTAAGAGACGAGCCGCTCGACTTTGAGCTGGCGAAGGACCCCCTCGACCAGCGGGAACTTCAACCCGGTCTGGCGGGCGATATTGAAACCGGTTTCAATCCCCCGCAGCGCGAGATACTTCAGAATGAGATCGCTGACTTCCGTCGTCTGCAGACCGGCCTCCAGCAGTGTTTCCGGAGCGATCGGAAAGAATTTGCCCGACTCCTGCAGCATCCGCAGCGGCCCTGTCTCGTGTCGTTTGACGAACGAAATCACTGGGGGAGCCGAAGTCTCACTCGCGGGTGTTCGTGGAAAGGAGTTCTCAGGCAACGCCTCGTCGACTGCGACCTCCACGGAGTTCGATTCCACTTCCGAGGGGGGTCGCTGCGGAGTCGGCGAACGGAGCGGGCTGACAGTCGACCCGGTCATGAAGCCCAGACTTTGAAGCAGCTGATCAATCTCCGCTGAAGTCGATTGCATGGAGTCGCGAGTCCGAAAACTGACAGAACGTAGAGATGAAACTGCAGGAACAGGGGGTTACCTCGAATGTGCGTCAAAAATGCGATCCATTGAGTGCAACGTTACAAAGTTGCGTAATACTACTTCAAAATTCGCGTAGTTTAGTCACTGCAATCTGCACGACCGGTCGACTAATTCCTGTTTTACAGTTCTGTTGGAATCGATTATCCGAATTAAATGAGTTATGGTGAATATGTCAGCGCGGCTAGAAGTATCGCGCACGAATTGTCCCCGGACGTGAACTCGATATCATTTTTACTCGAATTTCTAAATTTCCCAATTTTGCATGCTTCGTCGAATTGATATCTAACGTTGTCTTCTTCCCGTACGGATTTGATCGTTCGGCCTGTCATGTTCAGCCAGATGCTGTTCATGGCTGGGAACTCTTTGACCGTCGGCGGTTTTTTCAATTACTTCGTCGTGCAGTTTCACCCTTCGTCATTTTTGATGGCTGCTGCGATGATCGCTCCCGAGACGTCGCAATCCTTCAGTGTGATCGGAAGGTGGGTGGCACTGCGGTCCCGGAATCGAAAGCTCAACTGGATTGTCTTCCTGATTGCTGCCCGTCTTGCCGGGATGATGTTACCGCTGGCGCTGCTCTGGCCTGTCGGTTCCGGCATGTCGCAGGAACCGATTTTCTTCATCCTCTCTGTGACGTTTGCATGGTACCTGCTGCAGGGAATCGCCTACGTCAATTACATTTCCTGGCTGAGTGATCTGGTTCCGGAAGTGCACTGGGGGAAGCTGCTCTCGCGGCGGCAGCTGGCGGGCCTGGTGGTGTCGCTGGGAATGCCGCTGGCGACAGTCTGGCTGCGGCAACATCTCTTGAAAGGCCTGCCGCTCGATGCGGAACGGTGGAGCTACAGCGTCCTGTTCATTGTCGGCGGAGTCTTGACCCTCAGTTCGATTCTGCCGCTGATGTCATTCGAAGAGGTTCCCTGGCAATCTGTGGATCGCCAAACTGTGACCGGCAATGTCCCATTCAGAGTCAGTCGGTCTTTCTGTTTTCTGCTCGCCTCCCGCTGGTGGCTGGCGTTCTTTCAGGGGCTGACTCAGGCTGTCTTCTTCAAATATGCAGTCGACCAGCTGCAGATTTCCCTGCCGACATACACGCTGCTGACGAGCATGATGATCCTCTCGCAGATGCCGATGGCTTACTGGGCGGGACACCTGTGCGATCGGTTTCAAGAGAAGCGGGGATTGATCGGGAGTATGCTCTGGCTGAGCTTTGCCCTCCCATTATGGATCTTCGCCACGTCGGATACCTGGTACCTGCTGTGCATCGCCTACCTCATCTGGGGAGGATTCGGAATGTTGAACGTCTGTGGTCAAAGCCTGTGTCTGAAGCTGGCTCCTCCCAGCGACAACGCAGGACACTTCGCACTCTTCGATCAGGTGTCGGGGCTGATTGCCGGGTTGGCGGGCCTCCTGGGAGGCTTCTGGCTGGACCGATTGCTGCGCGACCCGTCCAACGATTTCGGAGCGAACCTGTCCCCTTTCGCAGTCCTGTTTGTGGTCTCCTGGTTTGGGAGGCTGACCGCACCGCTGTGGTTGATCGGAGTCGGGAGGCGAACGGCGGGGTGAGGAGCGAGGATTTGTCATTTGTCATTTGTCATTTGTCATTTGTCATTTGTCATTGGGGATTGGGGATTGGGGATTGGGGATTGGGGATTGGGGATTGGGGATTGGGGATTGGGGATTGGGGATTGGGGATTGGGGATTGGGGATTGCAAAACGCAACAGCGTTTTGCTGACTCTCGACTCTCGACTCTCGACTCTCGACTCTCGACTCTCGACTCTCGACTCTCAGCTCTCAACTCTCAACTCTCGTCCCTCGACGGCATCGTTCTTCTCGCGTACGCTTCTCATCAGACGTTTCTTGAACTTATCCCCAGCCCCCTGATCGCTGCATGTGTGGAATTGCCGGTGCTGTCTGGAATCGATCATCTGGTGCTGTCGATCGCAGCACGCTGGGACAGATGATCGCCGCGATCCAGCATCGCGGCCCGGACGATTACGGGATGCTCTTTTCACAGGAGTTGCCCGGCGGGAACGAATCAGCGGTGCAATGTGCGCTGGGGCACCGCCGGCTGTCGATCATTGACCTCGGAGGTGGCCATCAGCCGCTCTCGAATGAAGACGGCACCGTCTGGACGGTCTTCAACGGAGAAATCTACAACTATCGCGAACTGCGCGAGGAGTTACTGCAGCGGGGGCACCGGTTTCAGACCTCCACGGATACGGAAGTCATCGTCCACCTTTATGAAGAGCTGGGGGCCCGGTGTGTGGAACGGATGCGAGGGATGTTCGCCTTTGCAGTCTGGGACCAGAAGCATCGCCGGCTGCTGCTGGCGCGGGATCGAATGGGACAGAAGCCGTTGTACTATCGGCATGACAACGGTCAGTTGCTGTTCGCCAGCGAGATGAAGGCGATCCTGCAGGTGCCCGGAGTCTCACGCGAGATCGATCCGAAAGCCGTCGACCTGTTTCTCACGTATCAGTATGTGCCCCATCCGGACAGTATCCTGAAGGGGATGAGGAAACTTCCACCCGGGCACGTGGCGGTCCTTGAAAATGATCACCTTTCTCTCCAGCGATACTGGACTGCTCCCTACGCGGAGACGACCGAGGTACAGAACGAACGCTCGATGTGGTCCGTCAAGAAATGGCAGTCGGAACTCCGTGAAACTTTAACGGAGGCGGTGAGGCTGCGGATGCGATCGGATGTTCCGATTGGTGCCTTCCTGTCCGGTGGAGTCGATTCCACGATCATTTCTGGTCTGATGCAGTCACTTTCGCCGCATCCGATCCATACGTTTTCAATGGGTTTTCCTCAGGCTGAATACGACGAGCGGAGTTTTGCCCGCCTCGCAGCTGCCCATCTCAAGACGGATCACCATGAGTTCATGGTCGAGCCGAGCGCGCTGGCCAGCCTGCCCAGCCTGATCTGGCACTTCGACGAGCCGTTCGGGGACAGCTCCGCGATCCCGACGATGGCACTTTCGGAAGCGACCCGACAGATCGTGAAGGTCGCCTTGTCGGGCGATGGCGGAGATGAACTCTTCGCTGGATACATGCGTTATCAGGCGGTGGGGCTAGCAGGGCGGACCGATCGATTTCCCGGCTGGATGAAATCCATCCTCGGCTGGAACTGCTGGCAGCGGATCCCCACGTCGACGCGGCAGCGGGCGCCCGGCCGCAGGATCAAGAGATTTCTTCAGGCGATCTCCCAGACGCCGGAAAGACGATATCTCCGCTGGATCGGCATCTTTGATGACGAGTCGCGCCAGGACCTGTACCCTGCCCCGTTCCGTCAGGAGCTGGGTGACTTTGACAGCAGCCGCTTTGTCGTAGACGCCTATCAGGCCTGCCCTGATCGGGACTTCGTTACCCGCACCACATGTGTCGACACACTGACGTATCTTCCCTGCGATATCCTGACCAAAGTTGATATTGCCAGCATGGCGTATGCGCTGGAAGCGCGGAGTCCATTTCTTGATCACCGGGTCGTCGAACTGGCAGCCCGCATGCCGATCGAACTGAAGTTCGCCCCCGGGCGTGGTAAGAAGATTCTTATCGAGACCTTCGCCGATCTGATCCCGCCCGCGATTCAGAACCGGAAGAAAATGGGGTTTGGCGTTCCGATCGACCACTGGTTCCGAAAAGAACTGACGGGAATGCTGCGGCAGGTTCTCCTGTCGGATCGTTGCCTCTCACGCGGACTGATGCGGCGTGAGTTTCTCGAAGGGCTGATTCGCGAGCATGTCAGCGGACATTGGGACCACGCGTACCGGCTTTGGAATCTCCTCTGCCTGGAATGCTGGTGCCGTGTTTATGTGGACGGCCCGCCGCCCCTCTCTCCCCCGTCGCTTTCTGACCTGGGAATCATCGAAGCAACGGGATCAAACACACTGAAACGTGCTGTCGCCACTTCCGGGAGTTGAAGTGGGGTACCTGACAGCATCGAGTCGTCGAAAGCTGATCGTGCAACTGCGATGAGACCTCATCCTCGCGATCGTGGAACTCTTTGTCACTTGATCAGTGATCCCGTGCTTTTTCGTGGTTTCCGTCTCTTCCGTGGTTGAAATCCTTACGCGAGAGTTTCCTGATTGGCAGGATCGGAGATCCCATGTCATTCATTCGGTTTGATGTTGATTCGCCGCAACAGATGCGGATTCTCAACGGCATTCTGTCAAAGTTTGACGACCGAAACAGCTGGCGGTCGTCCTCTATCGAAATTCTTTTCCAAGTCGATTTTCCGGGAAATTTGATCCACTTCGCGGTTTGAAATGTTGTACGCTCGACCAGAAGCCGCGACATCGAAGTCACGCTTGGCTCTCGTTCTTGAGGCTTCTTTCCATTCACAACGACCGTACTCACAGCTGGAAAAATCGGCTGGCGGATGGCATTTCAATTCAGGGCCGTGCGGCGAGTTATTCACACGTCCACTCGGAAAAAGGATTAGCGTCGATGCAGAAATTGAAGCTTTTTGCTTGTGTCGGGATACTGGGAATCGGGTCGACAGTGCTCGCCCAGACCCCTGCTGTCAGAACTGCTCAGCCGGTCGCGGAATCCCCGGAAGAGAAATCGGCGCATGCCCTGGGGGATGTCTTCGCCAAAGCATTCAACGCTCACGACGCTGCGGCTCTGGCAGCGCTTTGGAAGCCTGATGCCGAATACGTTTCGGCAGGTTCACAGACACCCGTCATGGGGCGACCGGCAATTGAGGCCGCCTATACGAAGCTTTTTAAGGACGATCCCAAGTGTACGGTTTCCGTGCGGGCACAATCCGCGACCAAATCCGAGGACGGTTCCCAGGTCACGCTGGCAGGCATCCTGGATGAAATCCATACCGACGGCAGCCGCAGCAGTTCTCATTTCGTCGCTCACCTGGTCGCTGTCAAAGGGGGCAAATGGCTGATCTCCAAAGTGGAAGAGACGGAACTCCCGGTCATTCAGGCACCGGCGATTCACCTGAAAAAACTGGACTGGCTGCTGGGGACATGGATCGATGACGAACAGGACCAAAAGATCGTAACCACGTTCAGCGTTGCTCCCGGGGGGAACTTCTACACCCGGGAATACCGCCGCGTGATGAAAAATCAGGTTGTTCAGAAAGGGATCCAGACGATCGGCTGGGATCAGGATCTGGGCTGCTTCAGGACCTGGCTGTTCGATGAAGACGGCAGCTTCGGCCAGGGCTTCTGGTCGCAAGACGGAGAAACCCAGTGGAGCGTGAAAATCGCCATTCAAACACCGGATGGTCGACGTGGAGCTCTCACTCAGATTCTCCGATCTGATGCCGACGGCAACATTGAAATTCAAAACGTCGATCAACAGTTCGACGGAGCCTCTCTCCCCAACAGTCTTGTTTCGAAACTCGTGAAGCAGGCTGCTCCCGAGCCACCGAAGTAATTCGACCACCATTGAACACGAAGTGTGCCTGGCACGATTTTGTCATAGAAACAAGCGTCATACCGGAATTCATGGGAATCCTTATATGAAAATTCTCTCGAGAACATTGCTGGCTTGTGCGGTCAGTGTGGTCGCTGGAAATGAGTCGACCTATGGAATGGGCTTCCACGGCGGGGGCGGCGGAGGAGGTTTCGGTGGAGGCATGCACGCTGGGGGATTCGGCGGCGGCAGCTTCGGCGGCTCACATGGGAGTTTCGGAGGAGGGGGCGGCAGCTTCGGAGGGTATCGCGGGGGTGACTTCGGAGGCGGCCGCGGCGGGGATTTTGGCGGGGGTGGTGACTTCGGCAATCGAGGCTTCGGGGGTGGCGGTGATTTCGGCAGCCACGACTTCGGCGGCGGTGGAAACTTCGGCGGAGACGGCGGGTTCGGGAGCCATGGTGGCGTCCCTTCCTTCGGCGGTGCCGGATCACGACCTGAGGGCGGTTTTGGAAGCGGCGGCTTCGGGGATCGCGGTGCGGGGGGAGAAGGTTTCAATAACCATGTCAGCAACGACCAGCTGCAGAACTTTCTGGGGCTGAGCAGTCGACCGGGACAAGGGGGAAGCGGAACCCGGGTCGACAATCAGAATTTCAACCGCAATTCCAATAACACCATCAACTCAAACAACAAATTCAACAACGACAATATCAACGTCAATAACACCCAGATCGGAAATCAGAACCGCCTCGGCCAGGGTGGAGCGGGTGAGCGGAACGAATGGGCTGCCAACCATCCCGAGCAGGCCCAGAAGGTCTCCGATTGGGGCAATCAGGTTCGAGACAACTGGAACAACAACGGACACGACTGGTGGCACTCGTATCATCCCAACGTGAACAGCTGGTACTATCATGGGTGGGGCTACCACCCGTGGAACTACTGGTGGCGAGGTGCCGGCTGGGGGGCAGTCGGCGGGTTCATGCTCGGAGCCGCCTTCGATACTCCCATCTACTACAGCTACGGCACCGGCGGGAATGTTGTCTACCAGAACGACAGCGTGTACGTGAACGGCCAGGACATGGGGTCCTCCGACGCCTACTACCAGTCGGTGGCCAATCTGGCGACTGTCCCGCAGGATGAGATTCCTCAGAACTCTTCCGGGACGGATAACGCAGACGCCAACAGTGGGAATGCCCAGGGCTCAGGTGATGACTGGCTCCCGCTGGGAACGTTCTCATTGTCGACCAGCAAGGAGGACAAGAACCCGGTTCGCACGATTCAGCTGGCGGTGAACAAGGATGGGGTCATCAGCGGGACCATGTATAATAGTTCGACCAACCAGTCATGGCCCGTTCAGGGACGCGTCGACAAGAAAACGCAGCAGGTCGCCTTCACGATCGGCAAGCAGGCGGGAGTTGTGCTGGAAACCGGCATCTACAATCTGACACAGCCGCAGACGGAAGTGCTCGTTCACTACGGCAGCAAGCAGACGCAGACGGACCTGCTGGTTCGTCTCGATCCACCGAAAGACAGCAGCGGAGATTCAGGCGGCAGCGACGACAATGGTCCCCTGCCGGACTCGCCCCCTGGCCAGTGAACTCATGATGTGAAAGATGCGAGAGCCGCGTGAACCGTCACGCGGCTTTTTTTGTCGTGCGGGACTTGTTGTTTTGTATTAAATTTCAGTGGAAATGAGATTGCTTGGCTGCATTAACGGCGCCGGAGCCTCACGTAGGGACCCTGGTTTTAGTGAATGGGGTGTCTGGTTCAACTACGTAAATTTTCAAACAACTGCTTTCTCCAGATTGTCCATTTATCTGGAGGAATTCGTGGCAAAGCTGATCGACTCGGCCGAAATCCCTTCGACCTGGCCTTCATTTTGTTCTAAGATGAAACAGGTTCTACTGAGTTCAGGGAATCCCCTAGGCAAAAAACCGAATTAGTGCGGTGGGCGGGCCTGTCACCTGGGGAAAGTTCAAACGTGCGGAGGGAGGTTCCGCTTGTATCAGGTGGGATTTCGAAGTCATGCGGTGTGTGCAGGATCTCGAGATCAGAGTGGATTTTGAGGGGACAGCATGCATCGCCGCCCGCGTGAATATTCACGCTCCCAACGAGTTCGAGGCTTCACGCTGATCGAACTGCTGGTGGTGATTGCAGTGATCGGGATGCTTCTGGCCTTGCTGCTCCCGGCAGTGCAGTCGGCCCGGGAAGCGGCCCGCCGAACGCAGTGCAAAAACAATCTCAAGCAACTCGCCCTTGCGGTCCATAACTTCCACGACGTGGAACGGGCCGTGCCGGCAAGAGATCTGGGCACAAACTGGGCGACATGGGCCGTATTGTTGCTGCCCTATTTAGACCAGCAAAATCTGTATGATGCGTGGGATCTGAAGAAAGCTTACTTTTTCCAGGACTCATCCGCAGGGCGCGATTTGCCGGTCTTTCATTGCCCTTCCCAAGTTCGATCGGGCGGAAATGCGATTCGGCCGGAAGGAGATCCTGGACTTATACCTCCCGCGACCCTTCTGCCTAAAGGGCCACCCGGTTGGGGTGACTTCGTCGCAGTTGGAGGAACAAATCCCACCTTGGAAGATGGAGCATTTCGAGCAGCCCAGATCTTTCCCGAATCGCCCACGTCAATACCTCCAACTTCATTGATTGAATCTTGGAAATATCGGGTTTCTTTTTCGGACCTGAACATAGATGGGCTGACTGCGACACTTTTAATTGGAGAAAAGCATCTCACTTCCTCCGATACCTCTGTTTATAACGGAGGATCCCGAAACGGATATGTTCGCTTTGGAGGTAATGGCAGACGTATTGTGCTTCCCAAGGAAACGTCGGCGACAGCGGGCGAGAGGTTTGGAAGCCCGCACGTTGGACTAAGCCATTTTGCATTCGCTGACGGGCGTGTCTCGTCTTTGTCGGTCCATCTCGATGAATTAATTCTTCATCGGCTGGCTAAGGTCGGCGATGGCGAGCCTGTACCGGAGTTTTAGGGAGTTCCAGTAGATCCGGTGATCGATGGGCAATTTCCGCTGCTACGAGAGTGATGACAGAATTGACGTCCACGCTTGATCCAACATGGGCACCTTGTTGGCGGTGTTCGAGATAACTTGCGGCCTGACATTCGAAAGTCGTCTGACGTAGGCGGATGCATCGCCTCAACATCGCACGCAATGCACCGGCCGTTGAGTCTTGATCAGTTTCTTCCATGATCAGCCGAATTCTGCCAAAAGACGAAAGAGTAAGTCCAAAAGGGAGGAGCACACAAGTTTGTGCACTCCTCCGCAATTCTCACAATTGCAACATAATGAAGTCAAATTCAGCGCTCTTCCGCGTTACCGCTAACGTGCTTGTTGATGGAGTAAGTAAGATCGTCTTGGCGATCGAATATCTCTGTCCAGTAAGCGGTCCCGTGAATTGATCTCCCCTGAATGGACTGACTTTTCATGATTCGCAACATCTATTTGGAATAAGCGTAGATGCTTGTGTAAGTTTGTGAGTGGTTTACAGCGGTCTTTTTAAAAGAAGACCCAAGTACCAGCCGGTTGCGAGACCTGGAAAATGTGATCGACTGCAATTGCGTCGACATTTCCCATCGTTCCGTCAGGCAATTCGATGACCAAGTAGAAAAAGCCATCATAATCTACTGACGTGTAGCAGTTGTCCAATAATCCGCTGAACGCCACGATACAGCCGTACGGGATCTCATCCGCTACGTAACCATAGAATACAAAGTAATTCCCCATCGGGTTATACCAACTGAAGTAGGTAATATGCGGTGGGAGGTCAATTTCGTCGTCGGCGCGGGCTGTGTTTGCAGACATCGAAGAGATGCATGCAGCAGCTGCCACCAAGAGCCAGGAACAGTACGTGCGGATTGAGAATTTCATCGTAGGGATCCACCCAAAGAGAGAGAGAACTGGTGCGGTGCAAATAGTGAGAGAGCTATCCCCGCGGACAAAGCAACCAAAATTCAGAGTCGCCTGAAAAGGTCCGAATCTGCCAATTATGCCGAAAGTTTTTCCCCCGTTCTGTCCGAGTCGCTGACTTTCCCTCTTCCCATCCAGCCGGGAGTCCGCCGACTGCCGGGATGCCTCACCCTTCTTCCGGAAAATTTTGAAACTGGAAATGAGATCGGAAGCTGGCCAATGAATTGAAATGGGCCGGGTTCTGTTCAATCCGTCCGTATTACCGAGAACTCCTGGGGCACTCGATCAGTCCATCGCCCTGAAGGTTCCCGGGAGACCGTTTGCCGACTCACTTGCCTCTGCCGGCGGACAGCAACGTTTTCTCCGCTGTTTTCGCCAGTTTGACGGCGACTCACCTTCGCTGAGAATGTTTCTCGCGAGCCCCGCTGTCGCCGCTATTCGAGGATTAACCTGCTTAATCTGTTCGTCAGCTGCGAAATGCGTGTGCAGAGTTTTCCTGATCACCGGTACAGACCGCACAACCGGAAATCTTCTGGGCCGGCCTGACGGCGGGATCTGCCGACTTAATTGGATTCATGCCGACTCGTCCAAAATGTCGATAGTTTTGTGTCCTTCGCCGTCAAAGTCTGACTAATCGTTACAGGCGGAGCCGTATGACGGAGATCCGGTGGTTCAGTTCCGCTTTTTCTCAAGTTGGAAAAGTGGTTCTCGTGCAGAAACGAGCCGACGTTGGTTCGCAGAATTCCGATGAGTGTCGTCATTCGACGAACCGCCTGGCTCGCGGTCTCGTTATTTGCGTTTTGCACTGCATCTGCAAACGACGCATTGGTGGATGAAATCTTTTCGGACACTGCCAGTCCGGCCGGTCGGATCCAGTTGGCTGACGCTGGGGACGACATGCCGGACCCTGACCCGGAAACAGCCGACCCGAACGATTACCCCAATCTGGAATTTGACCTGGAAGAACTCAAAGCCAGGCTGGATGCGTTGGAAAAAGGGCACAAGAAGGCGACAGCTGCCAGTTCGGACAAGAAAGAGTTTCCCACTTTCCGGTTCACCGGCTTTACCCAGCTTGATACTGCCATCTACGACCAGGACCCACTGAACAAGGCGACCGTGGGGAATGCTCAGAACGGGACCGGTTTCCGTCGAGCCCGTCTGGCGATTCTGGGTAAGGTGGCGGAGTTCACGTCTTATCAGTTGGAAATGGATTTCGCGACTGCCGGCCGTCCCAGCTTCTTCGACACCTATGTCGAGCAAAGCAACATGCGTTTTCTGGGAACGATGCGGGTCGGACAATACTGTCAGCCGTTCAGCATCGACGCCTTGACAGGATTCCGTCACCTGACGTTTCTGGAACGCTCGCTCCCCTTCCTGGCGTTTGTGCCATTTCGCCGGATCGGGGCGCAGTCCTCCTATCTTTCAGAAGACGAAATGAGTTCGTGGGCGGTGAGCGTCTTTCGGACCGGGGGATTTCAGAATGCCCCTTTGGGTGATAACCGTTTCGGGACCGACTTCGGAGACCTGGGGGGATTCTCTGTTTCGACCCGTGCGACGCATCTGGTGCGGTACGATCATCATGCCGATGACCGTTATCTCTGGGCCATCGGGGGGAGCTATAACTACAGCGTCCTGGGGGCCAACACCGCCGACGGGAGTACCAACAAGGTCCCTTTCTATCAGACTCGCGTCCTCCCGGAGTTTGGCCCGCTGGGGAACTCGGAACTTTCGCAGCCGTTTGGATTCGCCAATAACGGGACGCCCGCGTTCATCGACTCCGGACGGTATCCCGCGAACTACTTCAATCTGGCCGGACTGGAGACGGTTTATCAAAACGGTCCCTGGGGCTTTCAATCTGAATATATGGTCACGGTGGTTGAGAGTGACGTCGGACCGATCTTCTACAACGGGGCCTATGCTCAGCTTGCATATCGCCTGACCGGGGAACACCGGGCGTACAACAAAAAGAACGGAACCTTGGAACGACTCGTCCCATTTGCCGACTTCATCCCTCTCAAGAAGGACGGAGTACGGGGCTGGGGGGCCTGGGAAATCGCCGGACGCTGGTCGTTCGTCGATATTCGAAATCCCGAAGCATTGAACGGCCACTATCTGAACGGAACCAGCAACGCGGGGAACGGAACTCTGCACGATACGACGCTGGGGTTCACGTGGTTTCTGAATACCCATACCAAGCTGCAGGGGAACTGGATTCACTGCATGCTGAACAACGAAGTGACCGGCCACAGCACTGCCAACCTGTTCGTGTCACGGGTTCAGGTCGATTTTTAAAACGTCCGGAAGATCTGTCCCGAACCAGAAGACAAAGGTCAGTGATCCTGGTGTCTGAAAATGGAAACACCATGAGAAATCGAAAATGCTCATGAACCGAGTGAAACTCTTTGCCGGATTGATGTCGCTGCTGTGGGCCTCGTGCTGCGCGGTGAATCGGCACGACTCATGTCCGCAGTGCGGCTGCGAGCGGGTCACCAAGCGCTGCCGCGTGAGCTGTGAGACCGAGCAGGTGCCGAAGACGACATACTCCGTTGAGTATGAAGACGTGTGTCTGCCTGAGCGTCGCCCCTGCACCGGAGCCCATGAAGCGGAAGGCTGCATCGGCGACGAGTTCGATCAAGGTGCACGCTGTGCGAAGATCTACACGCGTACAAAACTCGTGAAGAAGACGACGGAAGAAACGAAGACGAAGTATCGCTGGTCGGTCGTCACTGATTGTCCGCACTGCGAAGCTGCGAGGGCAGGCTGTGCGACGCTCCCACCAGAACCGACCGCCTCAGACGCACACTGAATCGAACCTGGCCAGCGACCTCTCTGGGGCAGACTGAATGTGAGGTGGAGTCGACCTCAACCGCTTATGAAAGGGGATTTCGACAAGTCCGTTCAAGCGATGCAGTTTTCAGGACGTCGACGCCTGCACATTGGCTAAAGGGGGATGCCAAAATTCGCAATGTAGATGGCTGCGATCAGGCAGAGCAGGACGGTCCGCGCGATCAACCTGCGCCAGGGGAGTGCCGCGTGGGGCGAATTCATTTCGCGAAGCGAGAGAGACGACATGCCGACATTCCGAATATGACGATTGCAACGATTTTTCCGCGATAAGCAGAACTGATTTGCTGGGTGACGTCAACTCAAGTCTGTCTGGTCCGGAGGTGCGCAGGGCGGGAAGATCGCCGAGATTTGGGGGGGTGGAATCTCGCACTCGGAGAGTGCGAGGTACGTACTCCGCACTCTCCGAGTGCGGAAGCGGCGTCGCCACCGGGCCCACCGTGGTTTCCCCTCCAGCTCTGGACTCTGGACTCCCGCTCTCGACCTCTTTCTGGCTGAATCGGCCGCCTTCTCCCCTGCTCGGTTCCCCCTGTCGCCTTCCGGCTGCTAGGATGCCGCAACTTGATGTTTCCAAAGGACAACAACGGTTTCACTCATGGCTGCTTCTCTCCAACTCGACGATCCGGCATACGCACTCTGGCAGGCGCTGGCAGGGACCTCCGGTGTCTCCGTGGCTGACCTGTCGCAGGAGCTGAAACTCGATCAGTCCAAAATCATGGCTGCCTCCAACGAGGCGTCCGCTGCCGGCTGGATGGAAATCGAGGAAATAACCAGCGATGAACTGGTTCCGCTGGAAAATGCTTCCGACCTGATCCGGGCAGGTCTTCCCGAACGCAAAGCACTGCGGCTGTTGATTGACGCTGGCGGGCAGATCGCGACCGGAGATTTCGCGAAAGCCGCCGGGCAGGCGGGGATTGCCGTCAATGAAGTTTTCAAGTGGGGCGTCGCTCGAGGCTGGATTGAGCGCGATAAGCAGGGAGTCAAGATCACCGAGGCCGGACGAACAGCCGACGCTGTCAAAACCTACGACGTCGATGAAACGGCACTGATCGAAGCGAATGGCAAGCCGATCGAAGTCGATTCAACATCCAATCCGGAGCGCGTCCGTCTCCTGCTCGGGAAACGGACGGAACTCGCCAAGCTCAAGCCTCGCACCCGAAGAACGTTGAAACTCACACCGGCCGGACTGGAACTGTTCAACTCCGGGGCCGTCCAGCTGAAGAAGGAAAAGAATCTCCTCACCCCCGAAGACCTGCGCAGCGGTCTATGGAGTGAAGTGACCCTTCGGCCCTACGACGTCACACTCAAGGCGGAAACGGTACACCCCGCAAAGATCCATCCGCTGCGGAAGATCATCGAGCAGACCCGGCGAGCCTATCTGGAGATGGGGTTCACGGAAGTGGTTTCGCCGATGGTGGAATCCTCGTTCTGGAACTTCGACGCCCTGTTTCAGCCTCAGGATCATCCTGCGCGGGACATGCAGGATACGTTCTATATGGATGAACCGAATACGACCGCTTTGCCGAAGGACGAGGCGCTGGTCGACCGTGTTCGACGTGCGCATGAAGACGGAGGGGACACCGGTTCGGAAGGCTGGGGATACAAGTGGTCTCCGGAACGAGCCCGGCAGGTGGTGCTGCGGACACATACGACAGCGTCCACGATCCGAGCGCTGGCTCGACATCCCGAGCCGCCGCTCAAGGCATTCTGCGTGGGCTGGGTCTGCCGGAACGAGACGATCAGCTACAAGCACCTGCCGGTGTTTCATCAGGTGGACGGGATCGTCATCGACAAGAACGCCTCGCTTGCCTCCCTGCTGGGAACGCTGGAAACGTTCTACAAGAAGATGGGATTCACGAAGGTGAAGTTCAAGCCGGCATTCTATCCGTACACCGAGCCAAGCGTGGACGTGGTGGTCTATCTGGAAAGCCGGAAGAAGTGGATCGAGATGGGGGGATCGGGAATCTTCCGTCCGGAAGTGACCGAGCCGCTGGGCTGCAAGCATCCGGTGCTGGCCTGGGGGCTGGGGATGGAACGTCTGGCCATGATCCGCTACGGCCTCTCCGACATCCGCGAGCTGTATCAGGGGCGAGTGGAAGACCTGCAGGGAATGGCACTTGCACAGTGACGTTCTTCCTCGATGATTGACGTCTTCGGGTCTGGACCCAGGGCGCAAGCGGTGTGTGCTGTGTGTGCCGTTGATGGTCCGCACAGCGGACCCTACTGGCTTTCATGGCGAGCCGGAGGTGTCAGCCTCCGGATTCTCGCTTGTCGATGCCGCTTACAGCGTGAGCAGAAATTGCCGAAGGCTGAAATCTCTTTCCGGAGCAGGTTCGGGTTGTAGCGTTCCTGCCGGCTAACGTGCTTCTGCTTGATTCCCCCGAAAGGCAGGTCGATATCAGCCAGCCGGGCGAGATGTGGTCCCGGAGACGGAATTTGCAGAGGATCCCCCAGCATGAGGCTTTCGGGGCAGCATTCATGGATCGAAATACGACGCTTCTTCCGGAAGATGCGGCTGACCTCCTCACGGAAGTGCTGGGGCGAGTGCGTCATTCCCAACTGGCGCACTGCGTCGCGTCAGCTGCATCGGACCTGATGGAAACAGCCCTCGCTCAGCATTGTCCTCCCAAGCGTCCAGCTGCCTTTCCGGCCCGCCCGTCGGTCGGCGGAGTAAAGACATCAGTCGCGAATGCTTGAGCTGAAAGCCCCTATCGCTGATAGATCGGCAGATACCGATACTCAACGGTCAGCGCGAGCACGGTGAGGCTCGTGGTGTAGATGCGGCCCGCCTGCTTTTCGCTGCCGTGCTGAGGCTCCCAGCTGCCGTCCCCCTGCTGGATCGGCAACAGGATGTCGACCAGATGCTGATAGTTGCTCGCTGCTGATTCTCCACCGAGCTTGAATACCCCCACCCCGGTGTAGTAGACGCCGTAATAAAAATAGGCCGAGCGTTCGACCAGCGGGTGCTTCTTCAGCCAGTCCGCCCCGTTCAGCGACTCGGGTGAATTGTGATCGCCACAGACTTCCAGGCAGGTGATCCCCGTGCCGGTCAACGTGGGAGTGGATGTGTTGCCCGGCTGGTAACCGAATCCCTGCTGTTTTTCATTCCAGCACATTTTGACATAGTCCACCGCGCGGTCGATCGCTTCGACAGGGACGTCGCAGCCGATGTCCTTTGCGGCCCGCAGGGCCATGACCTGCCATCCAGTCACGCTCAGGTCGCTGTCCCGGCTGTCCACCTGGTATCGCCATCCCCCCTGATGCCGGTCGAACTTTTCGACAGCCTGTGCTTCCAGGATCAGAAGCACCGCCTTTTCGAGGGCGCGGCGCACAAGCAACGCGTCCGCCCCATCAAGCATTCCGAAGACTTCCGCCAGCATCAGCGTGCAGATCCCGTGATCGTACATCGGCCCGTGGCTTTGGGCTTTTCGGATCAGCATGCCGTTGGGCTGCTGCTGAGAGACGACCCAGCGGACCCCTTTACTGATCTGCTCTCCATAGGGACCTTCACCGGGAACATGACCTGCAGCCAGGAACGCCATGACTGCCAGAGCCGTGATCGCAGTGGAGTCTCCCCAGGCTTCCGTGGTCCAGGAGCCTTCGGGACTCTGACGGGCAGCAATGTACTGAAGTGCCCGGGAAACGCTGTCGTCAACGGCTCGCTGTTGAGCTTCAGTCGATTGAGCAGTCACCGTTCGGGGACGCGGATAGGGCGAGGTCACAAGGCAAACTGCCAGGACCATCCGCAATCCAAACTGCATCCAGAACGGTTTCAACTTCACCCTCGCAAGTACGTCGCTTTGAAAATTGTACGTCGTTTCGTTCCGCTTTCTCAATCAACCTCCTGGTGATCCTCTTCAGGCCGATTGACCTTTGAATCGAATCCCAGGGTCGCTTCGGGTTCGGGTTGCTGTGAAATCATTCTTGACATTCCTTCAACGGAAGAGGAAAACTCGCATTCGCTGCCCGAGGCAGTCACGACGACTGCCCGAAGAACTCAGCACATGCGGTTGCCACAATCGGCAACCCACAGGCATCAGGAAAGAAGTGAACATGAGCGGACCCATCGTACGTACCGGAGCAACCCCCGAGTTCTGGAACAACTGGGATCAGGTCTTTGGTAAAAAGTCAAAGGCCGCGGCCAAGGTCGAACCGAAGCCGGAAGCTCAGGAGAAAAGCGACAAGCCCGCAGCGAAAAAGAAAACCGTCGTCGCCAAGCCTGCAGCAGCCAAGTCCACCGCCAAGAAAGCAGCCGCTCCCAAGGCAGCGAAGAAGGCTTCCAAGAAGAAATAGTTCCCGCCTGGGCGAAGGGGACCGGCCTGGATCGAAAACAGATTTTCTACCACGGAGACACCGAGGCACGGAGTTTCAAAAGAGTTTTGAAACTCGACGTATGGCGGGTTCCCACATTCTCCGTGGCTCGGTGTCTCCGTGGTGAGATCTGTCCTCTCCGCCTCACGATTCTGAGTCAGATTTGCCTCATTTGGCTGGTGGATTGAAGTCCTTCGCTGGTCGGAGCCCGCCTGGTTCGCTTGAGAATTTGTCCGGATTTTCCGCTCGGTCCGGGCTGGTTTTCTGTTATTCTCCCCTCATCGCGACTTTGAGCAAAGTTCGTCGTCCGGGAAACGCGAAACAAGGAGGGAGAGCCGTGTCGAATCGACGAGCGGCATTACGAGACGATCCCAGCGGAAGGGTGACTCCCGTGGGGATGGCCACTGGAAACGCGTTTGTCGGCGAATATGGATCGGTTTACCTGGGGATCGACCCGGGTTTGAACCGAACCGGCTATGCACTGCTGCGACGCACCCCCTCCCGTCCGATCCTCCTCGAAGGAGGAATCGTCAGCTCCCAGCGTCAGACCAGTCTCGCAGATCGAGTGCTTGAGATCGGCTCAGGCATTCTGGAACTGATTGAAGAGTTTCGTCCTGATGCTGTCGCTATCGAACAAATCTTCTCGATGGCTCGCAGCCCGAAATCGGCCTTGCTGATGGCACATGCCCGCGGGGCAATTCTCTATTCCATCGCCACCGCCAAGCTGCCGGTTGTGCATTACACCCCCAGGCAGGTCAAGAAACTCCTGACCGGGACCGGGACAGCCAGCAAAGAACAGGTGCAGATGGCCATTCAGCGGGAACTGGGCATGACCAACGTGCTCGAACCCAACGACGTCGCCGACGCCTGTGCCATCGCCCTGTGCCATTACTACAGCCTGCGTGTGGAGAGCGGAGTGATGGCGGGCGTGCGGAAGCCGAGCGCGGTCCGTATTTGAGAGTTGAGAGTTGAGAGACGGGCGTGACCGTCTGTTTCTGTCCCCTGTCCTCTCTTCCCTTTTCCCTCCCGCTCACACCGTCTGATACCCCTCTGCCACCTGCTGAAACTCTGCCAGCTGTGTGGCGATCCAGTGCTCGTCGAAGTGCAGCTCTTGCGCCATTACGGTTGCCACATGCGGGGCATGTTGCAGTGCTTCCTGTACATTCACGAACAGCATTCGGCTGCGGCGGGCGAGAATGTCCTCAACGGTCCGCGCCATGGTGTCACGGACACACTCGCGGATGAATTCATCATTGATCACCGGAAGATGGTCGAGGTTGAATCGATCCGCTGTGTCCTCCAGCGAAAAACGCAGCGACTCTGTCCGGGACGGTTGCTGCGGCAGCCCGGCCGCTTTGATGGCGGCTTCTACCGCATCGGCTCCCATCTTGCGGAAGGTGGTCCACTTCCCTCCCGCGATACTGACCAGTCCGCTCTCTCCGACATGCACGACGTGATCGCGGGAGAGCTTTGACGTCGTGGACTGATGATCGCTTCGCACCAGGGGGCGCAGACCAGCGAAGCTGCTGCGGATGTCCGACCGCTCGACCTTTGCGGAGAGATACCGATTCGAATGTTCGAGAAGGAAGTTGATTTCATCCCGCATGGGGCGAGGCTCGAGACTGGCGTTCTCGACGGGGGTGTCGGTCGTGCCGATGACCGTAGCGCCGTGCCAGGGAATGAGAAACAGGACCCGTCCGTCGTCAGTACGCGGGACGATGATGGCAGAGCTCGCCGGAAGGAATTTTCGATCGACGACGATGTGGGCTCCCTGACTCAGACTCAGGGTCGGCTTGGCGGCAGCATCATCCAGTCGGCGGACTTCGTCGCTGAAAATCCCGGTGGCATTCACGATGGACTTGGCGGAAATCCGGTATCGATCGCCGGTCTCCCCGTCTTCCGCTTCGACTCCGCGGACTCGTCCGTTTTCCTTGAGAAGTGCATGCACCCGCACGTAGTTCAGGGCCACTCCCCCTTGATTCATTAACGTCTGTGCCAGCGAAACCGCCAATCGGGCGTCGTCGAACTGGGCGTCGAAATAGGAGACCCCGCCGGAGAACTCTTCCCGCTTGAGGGTGGGGATGCGTCGCTGCATCTCTTCGCGGCTGAGCATGCGGGAACCTGCCATCCCCAGTCGACCTGCCAGCAGGTCATAGGCTTTCAGTCCGGTCGCGTAATAGATTCGTTCTACCCATGAATGAGCAGGGATAATGAATTCGACCGGTCGGACCAGCTGGGGGGCGTTGCGGAGAAGCAATCCTCTCTCGTGCAGCGACTCCCGCACCAGATGGACGTTCCCTTGCTGCAGATAGCGGACGCCGCCGTGAATCAGCTTCGTGCTTCGACTGGAGGTCGCCTTTGCAAAGTCGGCCTGCTCGAGCAGCAGAGTGCTGAACCCGCGCGAGGCTGCGTCGACCGCTGTTCCCAGCCCGGTCGCTCCCCCTCCGATCACGACGACGTCCCAGGTCTCTTCACTCAATCGAGCCAGTGCAGCTTCACGGTTCATGGTGTTTCACACTTTCGCAGTCAGTCCGCCACTCTTGCCTGGAAGGTTCCCTGAATCAGTCCTCAGAAATCTACGGCTCCAGCCATGTCCTGATCCAATGGTCGCCGTTGCGTGTGAACTGGGCCCGCAGATTCCCGGATCGTCGAATGAACAGCAGATCGAATGTCTCCACGGTACTGACGATCACAGCGAAGTTTTCTCGACCTGCTGCTGATTCCTCCGGCGTTGGAATCCGGTTGCGGATGTTCTCAGGCACGTTGACCGACGGCGAATCCGCAGGCGTCCCGGGGGCCTTTTCAGCCAGAAACGCAATCCGGTTGGTCAGGCTGCTCCCCGCCCATTGTTCTTGAGCAAAGTCATCATCCGTATGCAGCGTGACTGCCCCTTGAACGGTGAGTTGCACACGGCTTTCCGGGTCATAAAACAGCCAGCTGACCCGCGGGTTCTCTCGCAGCTGCAGGAACTTGGGAGATCGCAGGTCGGTATGAACGACGAACTCCGCCGACTCCTCAAGGACGTGACGCAACACGACAATCCGTTGTCGGACAGTTTGCTGAAAGACGTTCGCCAGTACGGGCAGTCGCCAGCCGTGCTGCATGTTTTCGCAGGCGAATGCCAGTTCCCGCCAGACGGCAGCCTGCAGCTCGGGGAGCGCACAGGCTGCAGGGTCGAAATCGGGATCGCGAAAGCCAGGCCACATGTCGGAACTGTCGTTGTTGTTGCGTGTGATCAGTGGGACTTGATCCGCTGCTGCATGACCGCTTCCACTTCGGCAAGTTGCTCCTGCGTGTTCACTCCAAGAGCCTCCTGAATATCGAGAGTGCAGGCGGCCAGCACCTTCTTTCCTTCTCGACTGAGAATCTCCGGGCAGTCGGTCAGGTAGTATTCGCCCTGGGCGTTCTCGGGTCGAACCTGATCCAGGGCGTGAAAGAGATCCGGCCCGTGGAAGGCGAAGCATCCGGTGTTGATCTCAGTGATCTGAAGTTCCTCAGGGGTGGCATCCCGTTGTTCGACGATTCTGAGGAACTCGCCATTTGCTCCCCGGACAATTCGCCCGAGTCCTGCGTTGTTTTCTGTTTTTGCCGTGCCGACAACACAGGCAGCCTGCTGCTCTTCACGCTCGTTCAGGAGCTTTGCGAGAGAAGTGCCCCGCAGCAGCGGAGTGTCGCCGGCGAGAATCAGTACCTGGCCGGTGAAATCTTTCAATTGATTTCGACAGGACATGACCGCATGCCCTGTTCCCAGCTGTTCGGTCTGCAATGCGAACTCGACGTCGGAATGATGTTGCAGAGCCTGTTTGACGAGGTCGGCCTTGTGACCGACCACCAGGATCAGTCGTGACGCTCCCGCCTGACGGGCCGCGTCCAGAACGTATTCCACCATGGGGCGTCCGCAGGCCTGATGCAGGACCTTGGGGGTTTCGGACTGCATCCGTTTACTCTTCCCGGCAGCCAGGATAATGGCGGCGGTTTCCGACATGGGGCGCTCCGTATCAATTGTCGATTGCAGAAATCGTTTCCAGATCCACGGAAACGTTCCCGATGGTATTCGAGAAGCAAGATGGGGAGAAGTCGAGAGCGGGGAGTCCAGAGTCGAGAGCCGGAGAAGCGGCAGTTCCTGGCAACCACCTTCGAAGGCTGCTGTTCCGCGATCCACAAAAATCCGGGAGTTCTCAGTTGAAAGTCAGGGCGAATGCGGGAAGATGCTCCGCACGTGGAATTTGATCCTCCTCCGGAACACTCACAGATGGCCCATTCGCAATCGGATTTACTGGAAGTTCGCTACACCAAAGGCAAAGGCCGCGGGGTCTTCGCCCGCAAGCCCATCGCCAAAGGGACCGTGTTTGAGCGGGTCCCGCTGATCATTGTCACCTGGGACAAGATCATGGATTCAGAACTGGGGCATTACGCATACTGCTGGACCGAAACCAAAGCGGCTCTCGCGATGGGATACGGTTCGCTTTACAACCACAGCTTCAAGCCGAACGCCTACTACGAAGACACTGGCCGTCAGACCAAGATCTTCACCGCGTATCGAGACATCGAAGCGGGCGAAGAAGTGACGATCAATTACAACGGCGATCCGGAAGACCGCACCAACGAACTCGGTTTCGAAGTGCTGGACTGAGCTGATTGCCCGGTTTTAGGAGGAACCACGGAAAGCACGGAAGTCACGGAAAGGGAAGAAAAGAGTTTGAACCGCGAAGTGGGCGAATGAAGCGAATGAATGCCAGCCTAAGGGGCATCAAAACGTTGGTAGAATCGCGATCGGGGACTGGGATCCCGACAGGATTTATTCGTTAGATTCGCAAGATTCGCGGTTCAAATTCTTTCCGTGACTTCCGTGCTTTCCGTGGTTCAAAATCCTCCGGTTTCCCCCCGGAGCCCCGCTGACCCGGGGAGAGCGTTTTCGGCGTTTCTCCTGCCGTTTCTGCCGACGCAGCACCCGACCGGCCACTGGCAGGCGGGTTGCTCTTGCTGCCCTGTCGTCCGCGATGTAGCAATCCATCGCGGTTGCAGATCCTCTTCTGCAGCCACTTCGCTGACCGGCAGTCAAAGGTAGTGTCATGGGCGCTTCCGCTCGTTCCAAAAAAGCTCTTCAGGGTGGAGCGCATCGTTATGTCGACATGTGGGCCTTCCCGGGTGTGCATCCGACCAATATAGAGTTTCTTCAGCGACTGAAGATGGCGGACGACCGTCAGTTCACCGCGAATACCGATGTCTGCGGGACGGTGATGGAGAAGGACATCCAGACCGGTCGCTGGCTCCCGACGCATCTTGTCACCATCCGCACCGATGCCTGGAAACCGCAACCGGAGACTCAGCAGAAGAAGCTGGAACTGCTGCAGCAGGACCGGATGGAATTTCTGCGTCGGCAGATCAAGCAGAATGGAGCACTCAGCACCGCACAGACGGAACGTCTGCACAAGCAGATGATGGCGGATCCGGTAATGAAACTTCGTCCTGACCAGCTGGAAGGCCGACGACTGGTCATGAAGTTGTTCCGGTCCAACGAGAGAGTTCGCTGGGTCGGCAGCCTGGAGGAAATGACCACCCGTGAAGTGCACAACTCACTGGCGAGTAACCGGCCACTGCTGTCGATGTCTGCCTCTCTCGAAGGCCACAAATACCTGACCGATCTCGAAGAGAACTACCGGACGTTTCGCATTCCATCGATCTTTTCGTTTTCGTATTTTCATCTGAAAAAAGAGAGGATGTGGTATGTGAACATCAAGCGGAAATGGATTTCTGTCGGTGCGGACTTTGTGATTGAAGCGGAAGGCCGCAAGATCGGTGACATCGATGGAGCTCTGTTCGGGCTGGGCTACAACGCCCACGTCTACGTGTACGAGCCGGAACTGGCCAAAGAGACGCAGTTCCTCGACCTGCTGACGATGTTTACCACCTCGGTCAGCTACCATGCCTCCATGCGGCGTGCGGTACGCCGGCGCCTGGTCGCCAGCCGCAAAGGCCTGACCGCCGGGCAGATCGTCGAGGCAGAAGAATTCTCGCTGTTGAAGAATCCACGAGCGGCTTGAAACCCACTGTTTCCAAATCGATCAAGAAGGATTTCAAAACCGCGAATTGGACGAATTCAGCGAATTCTCATTGACCCATTCGCGGAATTCGCCTGATTCGCGGTTTCCTTCTTTCTCTTTCTCGCAGAGAGTCTGGGCTTCTCACGTGCGGGACGGAAGAGAAAGTGCCCAGATCGTATTTGCTAAGATTGATGTTTCTCCGGCGTATTGGAAATTTCGGACCGGAGCATTCGTTTTTTTGTGGGAGAGAGCTTAATCTTGCGGTTCCCAGCTTCCGCGGGCGAATGGTTCATCCGTCGCCCGGAGTGGAAGGTGTTTTCACAGGAGAAACGCAAGTTGGCTTATTTGTACAGTACGTCCGCCCAGCAGCGGGAAATGTTGGATGCCATCGGGGTCGAATCGATGGAGACGCTGCTGCGACAGGTTCCCGATGAGCTCCGTTTGAATCGTGATCTCGACCTGCCCCCCGCGTTGACTGAGCTGGAACTGGAGCAGCACGTCCGTCAGCTTGCAGGACGGAATGTGGCCGACCGCGTCTGCTTCATGGGGGGCGGAGCCTACGATCACTTCATCCCTGCTGTCGTGGATGAAATCACGAGCCGTGGTGAGTTCTATACCGCCTATACTCCTTATCAGCCGGAAGCCAGCCAGGGGTCGCTGCAGGCGTTCTTCGAATACCAGTCGTTGATCTGTCAGCTGACCGGGCTCGATGTTTCCAACGCCAGTCTGTACGAAGGGGGAACCGCCGTCAGCGAAGCCGCGTTCATGGCGATGCGGGTGCATAACCGCAATGCGAAAATCGCGATCTCCGAAACGGTGCATCCGGAATACCGTCAGGTGCTGGAGACTTATACACGGGATCTCCCGACAGAGATTGTCACGATTCCCATGAGGAATGGCCGGACTGACCTGGATCGGGCAGCTGAACTTGTTGATGAGGAAACAGCCTGCCTGATCTTCCAGCATCCCAACTTCTTCGGGTGTCTGGAAGACACGGAAGCTCTGTGCACATTGACGAAACGCAAGGGGGCCCTCGCCGTCGTCTCCTTTGATCCGCTGAGCCTGGGAGTTCTGAAACGGCCGGGGGACTATGGAGTCGATATTGCGGTGTCGGAAGGGCAGTCGATGGGCGTCCCGCTGCAGTACGGCGGCCCCTACCTGGGGGTGCTGGCGTGCCGCGAAGAGTATGTCCGTAAGATGCCGGGGCGACTGATCACCCGCACGGTCGACCGCGATGGCAGAGAGTGCTACGCCCTGGGGCTGCAGACCCGCGAACAGCACATCCGTCGCGACAAAGCGACCAGCAACATCTGTACGAATCAGGGACTGCTCGCATTGCGGGCCACGGTCTACCTTTCGCTCCTGGGGCCGGAAGGTCTGAAAGAAGCGTCGGAGCTGTGCTGCCAGAAAGCCCATTACGCAGCTGAACAGCTCTCGACCGTACCGGGGATCGAGCTGATGTTCGATGCTCCGTTCTTCAAAGAGTTCACAATCAAGGTGACCGGAAAATCGGTGGAAGAGGTCCTCGCGAAAGCTGCTCAGGCAGGGTTCGATATTGGTCCGGAATTGAAGTTGTTCCCTTCACTCTCGTCGCAGTTCGGGACGGGAATTCAGGTGGCGGTGACAGAGGCGCGGACGAAGGCTCAGATCGACAGCCTTGTCCAGTCGCTGAAATAACATTTTCAATCCAGGTTTCCTCCGTAGTCCAGCAGCCCGCATCCGGAATCGACAGAAGTTCATCGCCATGCGAAATACCCTTGCCTCTCGGTCTCTCTTTGAAATGTCCGTCTCTGGACGTCGCGCAGCTGTTTTTCCGCCGTGCGATGTCCCGACCCGCCCGCTGGATAAACTGATCCCGGAAGCCGCGCAGGCAACTTCACCGCCGCCGCTGCCTGAACTTTCCGAAGGGGACGTCGTTCGGCACTTCGTCAACCTGTCGACGAAGAACATGTGCGTCGATACGCACTTCTATCCGCTCGGTAGCTGTACGATGAAGTACAACCCCAAGCGGCACGAACGGCTGGCCCGTCTGCACGGGATCGGCGATCTGCATCCGTATCACCGGCCTGAAGATTCGCAGGGGATGCTGCAGATTCTGTTCGAGATGCAGCAGATGCTGGGCGAAATCGCCGGACTTCCTTCTGTATCTCTGCAGCCGGCAGCGGGGGCACAAGGAGAATTTGCTGCACTGCTGGTCGCTGCCGCGTATTTCCGTGACCGTGGTGAGAAACGCACCAAAGTCATCTTCCCAGCGAGTGCTCACGGCACCAACCCCGCGAGTGCAGCCCTGGCCGGGTTCGATTGCGTGCAGATGAGCCCGACCAAAACCGGGTTTGTCGACCTGGAAGAACTCAAGGCCAAGGTCGACGAATCCACCGCCGTGTTCATGGTGACGAATCCGAACACGCTGGGACTGTTCGAAAAGGACATCGCCAAGATCAGCCAGATCCTGCATGACGTCGGCGGTCTGGTCTACATCGACGGCGCGAACATGAACGCCATTCTCGGGATCACGCGTCCCGGTGATTTCGGCGGCGACATGATGCACTACAACGTGCACAAGACCTTCACGGGCCCGCACGGCGCCGGGGGGCCGGGATCCGGTCCGATTGCGGTCCGTCCGTTCCTTGCCGATTACCTTCCGGGACCGGTTGTGACGAAGGATGATCAGGGGCAGTATCACCTGACGACCCCGGCCAAGTCGGTGGGCCGCGTCCGTTCGTTCTTTGGAAACGTCGGCATCCTGATGCGGGGTTATTTCTATCTGCGAACGCTGGGAGCCAAGGGGCTGCGAGACGTTTCAGAACACGCACTCCTTAATGCCAACTACCTGCGGGCGAAGTTGCGGGACGTCTTGCCGGTTCCCAATGGCGAATACTGCATGCATGAGTTCGTCGCTTCCGCCAAGAAGCTCAAGGATGAAAAAGGGATCAGCGCCATGGAGATCGCCAAGCGTCTGCTCGATTACGGGTATCACGCTCCGACGGTCTACTTCCCGCTGGTGGTTCCGGAAGCTCTGATGATCGAGCCGACCGAAACGGAATCGCGCGAGACGATGGACGCCTTCGTTGAGACGATCAAGAAGATCGTCGCGGAAGATCCGGCGATGCTCCGCGAAGCTCCTCACAACACCCCGGTCCGTCGTCCGGATGAAGTCAGCGCAGCCAGAAATCCAGTGTTGAAGTGGACGGCGTGCGTGAAGGATTAAAATCCCGGCAAGGCACAGCCACAATGAATAAATGTGAACCACGGAAGTGACGGAACCCACGGAAGATCAGTTCAGAGGATTGAATCCGTGATCAGCCCCAGACTTGTCGGTGATTGTTCTTTGTTCAGATTGGATGTGTGATTGCCCAGGAGAACGGGATGTCATCCGATGCTTCAGCGACTCGCCATAAATTCATCGCAGAGGTGATCGGAACATACATTCTGGTGTTCGCTGGGACCGGGGCTGTGGTCGCCAATCAGGTCTCCGGCGGGGAGATCACACATGTGGGGATCGCCCTGACGTTCGGGTTCGTCGTGATGACTCTGATCTATACGATCGGAGATATCTCCGGGGCTCACATCAACCCCGCGGTGACGATCGGTTTCTGGGTTGCCAAACGCTTTCCCGGAAAGCTCGTTCTTCCATACGTGCTCAGCCAGTGTCTGGGGGCGATTCTTGCCAGTGCCACGTTGCGGTTGCTGTTTTTCGAGAACCCCGGACTCGGGGGCACGCACCCTGCCGGACCGTGGTGGCAATCCTTTATTCTGGAGCTGCTCCTCACTGCCATTCTGATGTTTGTCGTCCTGAACGTGACCACCGGCAGTCAGGAGAAAGGGTTGATGGCGGGAACAGCCATCGGTTCGTTGATTGCCCTGGAAGCGATGTTCGCCGGCCCGATCAGCGGGGCCTCGATGAACCCGGCACGATCTCTGGGCCCTGCCCTCGTCAGCGGACAACTCTCTTCAATTCTGATCTATTTAACCGCACCCGTCCTCGGAGCTGCCCTGGGAGTATTGGCCTTTCACAGCGTACGGCCTTCAGTCCCCCGGTAGGGTCCGCTGTGCGGACCGGTCAAATTCAGTTGATTGTCACGATGATATCACTCCTCGTGTTCAATCGCGGCGAGTCAACTTTCAACGTCGCGGGACTAGTTTTTCGGAAGCAGAAAAGGGGCCGCATCTTGTCTGAAAATCCATTGCTGTCGATCTGGACACGTCCCCGAGCGACCATTCGGAAGATCATCGAGAATCGACCGGGGCATGAAGTCCTGATCCTCGCGGGCATCGCAGGAATTGGTGAAACGCTGAACCGGGTTGCGAAACGGGGGGCCGGTGACCACCGTTCGCTGGAGACGATCCTGCTGGTCTCGCTCATCCTCGGTCCCTTCGGCGGGATGTTCAGCTTATGGTTCTATTCTCATTTCGTCCACTGGACCGGAAAGTGGATTGGCGGAAAAGCACCGCGTGAATCGCTATCGGCAGCCATTGCCTGGGGTGGAGTCCCGTACATTGCAAGTGTCTTTCTGTGGATCCCCATGTTGCTCATCTTCGGATCTGAGCTTTTCAAGTCAGAAGCTCCAAGGATCGAAGCAGACCCCACACTGAAGTCATTGTTGTTTGCAATCACACTGCTGCAGCTGGCTTTGTCCTTCTGGACTTACATTTCCGTTTCCAAAACCGTGGCTGAAGTTCAAGGTTTTGTCTCTGCCTGGCGCGGGTTTGCGAATCTGCTTCTCGCGTTCCTGGTCGTCGTCGCAATCATCATTCTGGTTGTGGGGATCCTGTTGTTGCTTCTCTGATCGATCATGAATTTGAGAAACTTACGATCAATGTGGATTTCAACGGAGCACGAGTCTCGCAATTGAGAGTGAACGTTTTTAGACGCATCAATGCCAAAAACACTTGGGGTTATCAATGGATCCTCAATCCTTGCAGGCGATTGTGCGGTTTTAGTGCTGAAGATGACATTTAGCGCTCGCGATGCAAAATTTCCTGCCGATGAAACTTCGCGTTTTTCCAACGTTGGAGTGTGTGACGGCGGGGACTCCAGATGTTAAAACGTCGTACTGAAACAGTGTGAACGGAAGAGTCGCTTCTGGTCGTCGTGGAAAAGCTGTTGTCCCGGGAGCGTCGCTTCGTATGCAGTTTTAACAGTCCCGGACACAGGCCGATGCGTTTGCGTACCGTCAAGATGCCTGTGTTGAATGCAACGTCAGGCTGAATTCATGGACCACTTGGATCGACGAGAATTTGTGACGGGAGCAACGCTTCTGGCAGCAGTGACCACCGCAGGACTACTCTCACGAAATCAAACCCTGGCCGGAGATCCGAGTTTCATGAACAACGTGCCTGATCCCGTCGCATCTGGAAAAGAACTCCCCACTTTCAAATTCGAACTCGAAAAGTCCGAAGGGAAAGTGGTGGGCAACAGCTTCGGCAAGGAAGCGACTATCGAACAGCTCCCGATTTCAAAAGGGATTGCCGGTGTCTCGATGCGGCTGGAACCGGGCGTGATGCGGGAGCTGCACTGGCATGCCACTGCCGCTGAATGGGCGCTTGTGCTCAACGGCCGGGTGAGGACGACGGTGATTTCTCCGGACGGATCAGCGGAGATTAACGACTTCGACCCGGGCGACGTCTGGTATTTTCCACGCGGGCATGGACACGTCCTCGAGTGCCTGGGGAATGAGCCGTGCCACTTCATCCTCATTTTCGACAACGGATATTTCTCCGAGTTCGGCACGTTCAGCATCTCGGACTGGATCGGTCACGCCCCTCCGGAGCTGCTGGCCAAGAATTTTGGAGTTCCCGCTGAGACGTTCAAAACGTTTCCGAAGGAAGAGGTCTATTTCGCCAAGGGGGCGATTCCTCCCGAGAAACCTCAGCCCACCCTTCACGGCCTGCAGCCGCCGGCGCTCACTCACAAGTATCAGTTTCTGTCCCAGCCTCCACACGGAACGTTCAAAGGGGGGCGGGAATGGCGGGTCGATTCTTCCAGCTTTCCCATTTCGACGACAATTACTGGAGTCGTCCTGGATCTGGAGCCGGGGGCGTTGCGTGAGCTGCACTGGCATCCGACCGCGGATGAATGGCAATACGTCATTTCAGGCGAGCTGAGCGTCACGATGTTCGGTTCGCACGGTCGATTCCGTACAGAGACGCTGCACGCGGGGGATGTCGGGTACATCCCGCAGGGATATGGACACTCCATCGAAAATGTCGGCAAGACGACAAGCCGGATCCTGATCGCCCTGAACACGGGAACGTATGAGAAGATCGACCTCTCGCAATGGATCGCTGGCAACCCCGTTGATGTGCTCGCAACGAACTTCAATCAGCCGGCAGCGGTCTTCGAGAAGTTCCCGAAGTCCGATGTGTTTATTTCACGATAGACCGGTTTGGACGGAAGCATGTTGATGAAGCGTCTTCATCGATTGAACACCTTTGAGCTTCGTTGAAGCAGGCAGGCATCATGGATCATGGACTGACGTGGCACCGAATTCAGTTCGCGTTCTCCGTGACGTACCACTATCTGTTTCCACAGCTGACGATGGGGCTCGCCCTGTTGATCGTGGTGATGAAGCTGCTGGCTGTTCGCAGGAACGATGAACACTTCAACCAGATCGCCAGGTTCTGGGCACGCATCTTCGGCCTGAATTTCGTGATGGGAGTGGTGACCGGGATCCCGCTGGAGTTTCAGTTCGGCACCAACTGGTCCCGTTTCTCCGCTTATGCCGGGGAAGTTGTCGGGCAGACGCTGGCGATCGAAGGGGTGTTCGCGTTCTTTCTGGAGTCGACGTTTTTAGGGCTGTTTCTGTTCGGTGAAAAGCAGCTCGGCCCCAAACGCCATCTGGCGGTCGCCATCGCACTGATGACCGGGGCCTGGATGTCGGGGTACTTCATCATCGTCGCCAATGCCTTCATGCAGCATCCGGTCGGGCATCGTGTGGGCGAAGATGGGGTGCTGCATCTGGAGAGTCTGTCGGCGTTTCTTCTGAACCCGTGGGCCATCTGGCAGTACATCCATAACATGCTCGCTTCGGTGGTCACGGCTTCGTTCGTCGTCACAGCGGCGGGGGCCTACTGGACGCTGATGAACATGTTCAAGGATCAGGCTGCTTTGTGCCTGCGGATTGGAGTCATTTCCGGCCTGCTTTCATCGGTACTCGTCGCGTTTCCAGCAGGTGATGTCCATGGAAAGATGGTCGCCACACATCAGCCAGTCACGCTCGCTGCTATGGAAGGAATTTTTGAAGGTGGGCCGTACGCGGAACTGGCGATCATCGGACAGCCGAACCTGGCCAAGGAGCGGCTCGAGAATCCGATTGTCGTTCCCGGAATGCTCAGCTTTCTGGCGTATGGAACTTTCGGAAGCACCGTGCATGGACTGAACGATTTTCCGAAGGAGGAATGGCCGGACAATGTCGAACTGCTCTATTACTGCTATCACATTATGGTCGGTCTGGGGACCATGTTCATTCTCGTGATGGGGCTCTCCGCGTACCTGCTGTGGCGAGGGAAGTTGATGCAGTCGCGGCTGATGATGTGGATCCTCATGCTCGCATTTCCATTCCCCTACATCGCGACGACAGCGGGCTGGTGGACCGCGGAACTGGGGCGTCAGCCCTGGGTCATCTACGGTCTGATGCGAACGGCCGATGCCGACTCCCAGCACGTCAACCCGGGTGACGTCATCTTTACGACACTGGGATTTGCAGGACTTTACCTGTTGCTGGGTGGTCTGTTTGTGGTGAATGTCCTGAAAGAACTCAATCGCGGTCCCGCACCAGCTCACCACTGAAAGAACAACATGGAAACGACCTGGTTTGTCATCGTCTGGGGCATGCTGGCGATTTATGCGGTGCTCGATGGTTTCGATTTCGGCGTCGGCATTCTGCATTTCTTCGTCGCGAAATCCGATGCGGAACGACGGACGGTGCTCTCTTCGATCGGTCCCATCTGGGACGGCAATGAAGTCTGGCTCGTCGCTGCGGGTGGGGTGCTATTCGCGACCTTTCCTCGCATGTATGCCGTGACCTTCAGCGGCTTCTACATGGCGCTCATGATCGTTCTGTGGCTCCTGATTCTCAGGGGAGTGGCGATTGAATTTCGGGTTCATCAGGAAAATCTTCTCTGGAGACAGTTCTGGGACGGGATCTTTACGGTCGCTTCCGCGCTGCTGGCGCTGGTGATTGGGACGACGCTGGGGAATCTGGTGCGTGGAGTTCCGCTGAATGAAAAGGGACTCTCGGGAATGCCGCTCTTCACCAACTTTCTTCCTGATGGCAATGTCGGCGTCTTTGACTGGTACACGCTGCTGGTCGGCCTGTTCACGCTCATGGCACTGGCTGCACACGGGGCACTCTTTCTCATCTGGAGAACGACGGGCCCGGTGCAGTCCCGGAGCCGCACCTGTGCGTATCAGTGCTGGCGTGGAACGCTGGTTCTGTGGATTGCCGTCACTGCAGCGACCGCCTGGCTGCGCCCTGAGGTCTTCGGCAACCTGATCGCTCGACCGTGGTCACTCATCCTTGTTGTGCTGGCGCTGGGAGGCTTCGGCGCCATTCGTTACGCATTGAACCATCACAAGGAACTGCCCGCGTTTGCAGCTTCGTGCGTGTTCCTGCTCAGTCTGCTTTCCACAATCGTCGTCGCGACCTATCCAGTCTGGTTGAGATCGACCGTCGATTCCGCGTTTCATCTCACCATCTCGAACACTTCTGCAAGCGAATTCGGTTTGAAGACCGCGATTGGCTGGTGGATGCTCGGAATCAGTCTGGCCATTGGGTACTTCGTCTTCCTGTTCTATTCGATCCGGAGGAAAGTCGAATCCGAAGATTACGGAAGCCTGCCATCTTCCGAGGCTCCCGGGCAGCTCCAGTAAGAGACGCTGCGTGATGGGCATTCGCTCACATCTGCACGTGGCGGGCCTGCCGCGTGGGCAATGACCCCGGCCGCTTCTCGCGGGGTCGGGCGGGAGGCAGGTCAAACCGTCTGAGGAAAACCGGCATGTCCTCGCGTCCCCCCTGCGTGTAGTCCTGCCAGATCGTCTGCGCGACAAGTTCCTCTGCGACGCCCTTCTCCTTCGTGAGGAAGTCGAAAAGGAGCTCAGCGAGTCTCGGCAGCGGGATGCCGTGCGTCTTCCGTTCAGTCTGATACAGCCATTCCGCGAGTTGCCGGAACGACCAGAATGGAGAGGCTCCGTTACTCCAGATTAACGGACGGGTGCGGATGAAATTCCCGCTGTTGGCGATCAGATCCCAGTATCTCGCAAACCTGCGCATCTGATGAATTTCATCGAAGGTCAAGCTGCCGGTCGAGAGAATCTCATAGGGAGGCGACGGGCTGTAGATCATGTGGAACGGTTCATCGTGACGCACGATGGGAGTTCCGCGAAGTCGCTTGAGCAGCCCGACCTGAATTTCCTGCGGTTCGAGCGACACCAGACGATCGAATCCCCGGGCGAAGCTTTCCAAATCTTCGCCCGGCAGCCCGACAATCAGATCGGCGTGAATATGCACGCCGGTTTCTGTTCGCAGGAATCGAAAATTCTCCTCCAACCGGTCGTTGTCCTGCCTGCGACTGATGAGAACTCCCACGTCATCGTTGAACGTCTGCACCCCGATTTCAAACTGCAGCGACCCCGCCGGGAACTTCTGAATCAGTTCGCGTAATGATGCAGGGAGTCGATCCGGAATCATTTCGAAATGCAGAAACAGGTCCGGCTGATAGCGGTCCAGGAAGAACTGCAGAATCGCCTGGCTGAACCGCAGGTTGAGGTTGAACGTGCGGTCAACGAACTTGAACTGCCGGGCACCACGGTCCAGCAGGAGTTGCATCTGTGCGAGAAACGTCTCCAGCGGGAACGTCCGCACCGGGATCTCCAGAGCGGACAGACAGAATTCACACGTAAACGGGCAGCCCCGGGAGGCTTCCACGTAAATCACGCGATGCGCAATGTCTTCTTCCGAGTACAGTTCGTAAGGAAGAGTGATCTGATCCAGCGGGGGGATTCCTGCTGAATGAAATTTCTCCGACGGCGCACATCTCTGAAGGATCTTCTGACACAGTTCTGTGAATGCGTGATCCGCTTCCCCGCTGATGACGTAGTCCGCCAGTTCGACGATCTGCTGTCCGGCAGCTTCGTAGCTGACTTCAGGCCCTCCCAGAACGATCGTGATTTCCGGGCAGAGCCGCCGGAGATCGGCAACCAGCCGCGTCAACGGTTCGACGTTCCAGATATAGACTCCCAGGCCGATGATGCGAGGACGTTCAGCCAGCAGCTGCGCGAGGACGTCGACGCTGTTGTCATTGATCCCGAATTCCATCAGCCGGGTCTGTTCCCGCAACGGCCCCATGTTCGCCAGAAGATAGCGCAGCCCGAACGCTGTGTGGCAGTAACGGGCGTTCAAGGTGGCCAGGACGATCTCAGACATCAGTGCGACTTCAGGGAATGTGTTGCCTGAGTCGACTTTAGCTGGTTCCCATGGAAAGAAACACCCAGACCGTGGTGTGCGTGTTGCCTGGTGTTAGTTCAAGTCGTGATGGCGCTGGGAAGAATTGTCATTGGTCATTTCTCAATTGTCATTTGGCCAGTGAAGTATCCCAGCAGGAGTTGCCCCAATTCCCAATTCCCAATTCCCAATTCCCAATTCCCAATTCCCAATTCCCAATTCCCAATTCCCAATGACAAATGACAAATGACAAATGACAAATGACAAATCCTTTCCTCAGACAATATTCATTCCCCACCAATCCCGGCGTGATCTCGCTCCTACAGCCGGTTCGACTGTTGTTCCACGCACCATTGAATCGCTGCGTCGATGAACTGCAGCACAATGGAATCCTCCTCGATCTCCTGCGGGCTAATGAAAAAGCCGACTCTGCGTTCCGGCGCCGTGCGGTCGAACATCGCTTCACCGCGATCAAACCCGAACAGGACCCACTGGTTTTCACTCCCCTGTATGCGAGCGATCTGATGTGCATCTCCTGCGGGGCGAGCCCAGCCCATGTGGCGTTTCATCTTCGGCGGAAAAAGGCCTAGCGTCTGGTTGTCCAGGCCAGCTGCGAGGGGATGGCCGGGCTGCACGAGATCGAGATTGGCGGCGGTGGGGACATAAGAAAAATCGGTTCCGAGTTTGTGACCAGTCATTCCCATCACCCGAAATCCAGCGGGTTCCAGACAGATGACCGGGATCTTCAAGTCGGCGATTCCGGAATCCCGGAACCGCTGCTCATCATCTCCATATTCAAAAACGGAAATGATGATGACGGCACAGTCTTCCATGTCCTCGGGACTCAACTCTGGAAGCGTCCTGATCTTCACGGATAACGCCGATTGCCACAGTCGGTTGTCAATCAATCGGTCCCCGACCAGTCGATTGAATTTGTTCCAGCTGACGTACTCCTTGGTAGAAACGACAAGAAGGGCTGTCCCATAGCGGCTGGGGTTTCTCAGGAAGCTGTCCTGTGCGACGGTGGAACAATATCCTTCCGCGACATCCAGCATGGCCCCATCGCTTCGTCGCAATACACTGACTGCTCCTTCCGCGACGCGGACGTGAGTGAGCTCAGGCCGTGTCCCGATCGCAAATCGAGATGTGCGGATTTCAGTATCCGAATTGGGAGTCCGCAGGCTCCAGGACAGGTCACGTGGATTTTGTGTCGCGTCGACTTCGGCGAATCCGGAGAGGAGTTCGGGGCGTCCCTCATGCTTGAATGCGAGTTCAGAACGAGGTCCCAGTTGGATCCTGGCGGAGTTCGGCAGCCGAATCAGGGCTTCTCCGCCCGAAGGAACACGCAAGGCGTCGTTGGCAACAATGTCCATCCCGGCTGATGCGGGAAATGACAATCCGTTTCGCTCCACAAGCACACGTGACGTGATTCCGGTGAGGGTCGCCACGACTGCGCCGGGCGCTTCTCCCCCGGCAGGGGCGGGTGTTGCTGGTGAATGGGACGCGGCCGGTTCCCGCAATTCGCCATTCCTGGTTGGCAGGACCCAAAGGGCCAGCGTGACGGCCATGGGGACCACCAGCGCAACGATGGCCAGCGGGAGCCATTTGCTGAGGGTATTGCGAGCGGGGACTGCTGGAAGCAATTCAGAGATCAGATCAGGCTGGGGGAATGCCCCTCGTCGCACTTCCCACTTCAGCCCTGAGTGAATTGTCAGGCAGGTGAGAAAGTATGCACGGGCCGAATCATCAGTCGCGATGGACTGCTGCAGTTCAGCCATTTCGGCGTCATCAAGCAGTCCTTCGCAGTAACGTTCGACCAGCTCACGCAGACGTGTGGATTCCTGAAACGGGGCGGGGATCGATGTCATGTTGCACGCCATTCCGCGACGCGGCGGGTGATGCAGTGGTAAAGGAGTGCTCGTGTTTTACGGAGCAGTTTGTAAAGAACGTTAAGCGTTTTTCCCTCGAGTTCCGCAGCCTCCCGAGGGGTTGTCTGGCCGTCGTAACACCGCAGGATGATCCGCCGATTTTCCGCAGGGAGGCGCTGAACGCATTCCCGAAGTGCCTGATGCAACTCTTCGAGCTGGGAGTGATTTTCGATATGAGACAAGGCAAGTTGTTCCAGGACCGATTCTTCAAACAGGACCTGATGGTTCTGCTTTTTGCGGACGTGATTTCGCAGATGTCCGATGGCGATTCCGCAGGCCCATTGAACGAAATCGCCATCGGGGCGAAACTGGTCCCAGCGTTCCCACAATGTCAGGCAGGTTTGCTGAAAAATCTCTTCAGTCTCCACCCACTGGGGGACGGCCGACGCGACAAAGCGATAGATCCTGTGCTGATTCGACAGAAACAGGTCGACGAATTGCCGCTGCTCCACCGGGGCTTCTGGAGAGTTCACGGGTGAAAACGAAGAAGTTGAGATGGATGAAATGAAGGTCTCCGCCTGCGAAACACCATGACGCCGAGGAGCTGAAGGCTTTGGTCTTTGATTCTTCATCTGGGTATTGTCAGTCTGATTGCAAACTGGCCAACAAAATCGAAACCTGACTCAGAAAACGGAAGAACAAAGAAATTTGAAGATTTTTGGCAACTTTTGAGCCTGACACACAATACCTGACAGCATTCAAATTCTCGCCCCTTGGGATCATCGCCGGATCTGCAGAAATGAACCAGGCGCAAGTGTTTGCGATTTTTGAGACCTCAACGGCCCTTTCATTGCACGTCCCTAAAAATTTCTTTCTTATGTGGAGTCGAAGTTCATGAAACATGGTCTCGACCGCAGGGCCTTCACCCTGATTGAGCTACTCGTGGTGATCGCAATCATCGCGGTGTTGATTGCCCTGCTGCTCCCCGCCGTCCAGCAGGCGCGGGAGGCGGCGCGACGGAGTCAGTGTAAAAACAACCTTAAGCAGATTGGCCTGGGACTACACAATTATCACGACACCCATAGCGTGTTTCCTCCTGGATTTGTCTACGAGTCCATGACCTGGCCGTCGATCCCGACGACGAAGACAAACTGCTGGGGCTGGGGAGTCTTCCTGTTGCCGTTCATCGACCAGGCACCGCTGTATGTGTCGTTGAATCCCCAGGGAGGGAACTTGCCGGCAGCCAACACGACGACCCGGACCTTCCTGCCGGTTTACAACTGTCCGTCCGATGTGGGTGAGAAGATCAATCCGAATTTCCTGAGTCACGGTAAGTCGAACTACCCGATCTCTGTTCGCATCTCACACCAGAATACAAATCGGCGAATCCGGGACATCACTGACGGAACCAGTGCGACGATTCTGGCCGGAGAACGAGCTCGCGTTTATGCTGACGGGGGCCGGAAGAGCCTGGGAGGAATCTGGCTCGGAATGCACTACGACACGTCGACGGGTTATTCAGGCCAGGCCAGACACCCCATCAATACGAACTGGGTCGGAACTGCCGCTAATTTCAGTTCCACCTCTGCGACAAGTTCCTGGTCAGGCGACGGAAATAATACGCGCGATGCCTGGACCAGCCTGCATGTTGGTGGAGCCCATTTCCTTCTGTGTGACGGCTCGGTCCGATTCCTCAGTGAGAACATCCAGACTGACCCCACAGCAGCATCTACAGCAACCGGCAATTATCTTTATCAGAATCTCTACAATTATTCCGACGGCAATCCGGTCGGCGACTTCTGATCGCCATCATCAGGTGAAGGTTACTCCTGAAAGCTTTTCGGTCTCGAATCAACGTCTGGCGGAAAAATGAAGATACGACGAGCAGGACTGCTGGGGATGATGTCGATGTTATGCGTTGTCCTGGAACTGAATGGCTGCAGTTCTGAGAGCGGTCCGCAGCGATATCGTCTCAGTGGAAACGTGACCTATGACGGAAAGCCGGTTCCATCGGGAAGGATCGCATTGAGTCCGGATGGGAGCTCCGTGGGAGCCGGGTATGCCCCAATTACTGAAGGTCGATACGACACGCAGATCGATGGCAGAGGCCATCTTGGCGGTCCGCATACCATCACCATCACAGGCAGCGATCTTGAATTGATCGACCCCAAGGTCCCTGATCTGGGAACCCGCCCCCTGTTCCCCAACTACGAAATCAAATTGGACCTGCATCACGGAGCAGAGAAACGTGACTTCGAAGTCCCGGTGACCAAGTAGCCCCAATCTGTCGTTATTCGGTGCTCAGTGGAGACTCCGCGGGTCCCGCAATGACCTCGCCGTCGGTGTTAAATCGGGATCCGTGGCAAGGGCAGTCCCAGGTCTTTTCGGGGCCGTTCCATCTCACAACGCAGCCCATATGGGTGCAGATGGCTGAACAGCTTGAGAGAGTTCCATCCGGGTGTCGGTATACGGCGCGACGCTTTCCGTCAACTTTCAGCACGCAGCCTTCGCCCGGGGGAATCTGATCCAGGTCCGTTCCTCGAACTCCTTTCAAGTACCCTTTGAGCAGGTAATAAGGATAGTCTGCATTCTCAGTGAGATACCTCCAGGTTCCTCCCCGGATCTTTTTGCGTCCCACATGCAAAAGGTCGGACCAGGGATTGTCTCGTCCCAGAACCCAGTCGCACGCCATGATCCCGGCGAGTGTCCCGAATGTCATTCCGTTGCCGGCATACCCGGTCGCTGCGAACTGGTGATCGTTTTCGGGGCCGATAAAGGGGAGGTCGTCGTTGGTCTCGATGACCTGACCCGACCATCGATGATCCACGTGTGCACCGGGAATCAGCTGCTCGAGGAGAGTCTCGAGCCGTTGATAGCGGATGGCGATCTCCTCTTCACTGGCTTGTCCGGTCTTATGATCTTCTCCCCCCAGAATTGCGTAAGCCTGACCCTCGTGCGATTGCACTCGGAGATAGTAATACGGGTCTGAGGTGTCGTTATAGCTTCCGGCGGGGAGTGACCCGGGCGGGATCACCGCGCCGACGGCGTAGGTGGAATATGCTGCCAGTTTGGTTTGAAGCATCGCTGCCGAAACCACTCCCGCAACACCCGCCAACGGGACGTGCGTCGCGATCACCAGTCGCTCGCAACTGACCTCGAATCCATTGACCGTGATGGTGAGCGGATCGTTCCTGGCTTCCGTCATCTCGCTGTGACAGTAAACTTCGCTACCCCCTCCATGAACGGCAGCAGCAAGTCCGGAAAGGTATTTGATCGGATGGAAGAGAGCCTGATCGGAATAGCGGACCGCAGGGAGTTCCCGCAAGGGGATCGCGTCCTGATAGGTCGCTTCAAAGCCCAGCTCCTGAGCGAGTCTGGCTTCCTCCTCGAGCTGTGACGAATCGAATTCTTCGCCGGTGAACGGCGCGCTCAGGAACCCGGGGACTCTTTGAAACTGGCATTCGATCCCCTGCTCCAGGCTGATCTGCTCAATCGTGTCGATGGCCAACCTGCCAGCCAGCCAGACAAGTCTCGCCTCATCTTTTCCGAACTTCTTCGTGAGTTCTTTCAGCCGCGCATCGGTGACGTAAACCAGATGGGCCGTCGTATGACCGGTTTCGTGATCTCCGATCGACCCTTTCTCAAACACTGCGACAGTTTTTCCTGCCTGTTTGAGCAGATACGCTGCCGTCAGTCCCGTGATGCCGCCGCCGATCACCGCAACATCGAAGCGGGCATTTTGATTTAACGAGCGGAACTCGGGCCGAGGCTTATCAAGCCAGACAGATTCACTCTGAAGTTCTGCGAGATTCATCATTCACCTCATCTTTCAAACAGTGATCAGCCTGCCCGGGTCTCACCACCGAGGACCGTCATGATTTCTCCGCTGATGTAGCTCGAATCCGCTTCGGAGGCGAAGAAGACGAAGGCTGGAGCAACTTCTTCCGGTTGGCCGGGGCGCTTCATCGGAGTGTCTGCTCCGTGCTCGGCAACCTCTTCCGCAGGTTTGGAGACAGGTTGCAACGGAGTCCAGATCGGTCCGGGTGCGACACAGTTTACGCGGATTTCCCGCTCGGCAAGGTTCTGGGCCAGCGACTTCGTAAAGGCGTGAATTGCCCCTTTTGTCGAGGCGTAATCGATCAGCGTTTTATTCCCTTCGAGTCCGGTAATGGAACCGGTGTTGATGATGGTTGACCCTTTTTTCAGATGAGGCAGCGCGGCTTTCACCATGTAAAAGTAACCGAAGATATTCGTGCGGAACGTCAGGTCCCATTCTTCATCGGTGATCTCTTCTGGCGACTCATGTGTTTCCTGATAGGCTGCGTTGTTGACGAGGACGTCAAGTTGTCCGAACTCCTTGACGGTTTTCTCGACAGCTTCGCGGCAGAACTGCGGATCGGTGACATCTCCGGGAATCAGCAGTGCCTTCTGTCCTTCTTCCTCGATGGCCTTCTGCGTTGCTTCGGCGTCGGACTGTTCTGCTTTCAGGTAGACGATCGCGACATTGGCTCCTTCTCTCGCGTACAGGACCGCGACCGATTTTCCGATTCCCGAATCGCCCCCGGTAATGAGTGCGACTTTCCCCTCGAGTTTTCCCGATCCACGATAGAGTGGAGCTCGAAAGCGGGGCACCGGACTCATGGCCGAATCCAGTCCCGGCTTCTTCTGTATCTGGGGCGGGAGAGGTGACTTCGGTTCCTTTTGTCGGGTCGCCATGACAAGTGTCCTTTCGATGTCGTTCGCACGGATGTGCGTGAGCGGAGAAACCGGCCCAGGGACGGTCCGCGAGCGCGAGCGGGCTTGCATCTTTGATGCTTGATGCACTGACTCCGGAGGATTCAGCGAAGCATTTCCTGTTCCTCGTCGCTGGGACCTCAGACCCTGAGCCCCGGGATTCGACAGAAACTGGCCTGCAAAGGAGGATCGCAGAATCGAGAAGACAAAAAGGAGAATCCCGGAGAGAATGGACGTGGTCCATCAGCAGTCAGGGAGCGCGCCTGCCGACCAGCGCGCACGCTCAACTTCATCATGCGGGATTGTTCTCTTCGAGACGGACTCATCACACTTTTTTGAAGTGTGTCGCAGTCTGAGGCTGAGAGCAAATCTCCCTGAATCGCCGCCACACTCTCCTGAGACCGGGGGGCCTAGAGCGGTTTTGCAAATAATCTATTACGTTCCGCAGGCGATAATATGGACTTTCATGCGGTAAAAACCCGGAATCGCCTGCACATGATAGACCAAACTGGTCTAGCGGATGCGCTGCATGCGATCGAACTGCGGATAAAACGGCAGGGTGTAGCGTGGATAGTCTTCCACCTTGACCGGCCTTCCCTGTTGCTGGGGATGACGTCGAGGATCAGGCTGTTCGTAGTGATAAGTGACCGGAAATCCGCGGCCCCCATTCAGGAATGGAATCCCGTGCGGCCAGTAGATCCAGAACGCCTTTCCGACGAGATACTTTCTCGGAACCGCTTCGTTGCCGAGGCTCCACATGCGGCTGTCGTTGCTCTGCGGGCTGTTGTCCCCGAACGCCAGAAAATGTTCGGGACCGATTTCCATGGTCCTCTCCGCGACCTGATCGGAATGCCGGGAATAGATCTGGCCCCACGCTTCCGGGTCATCCATGTTGCGGGTCAGCTCATGTTCGAGATATTCGTAGCTGCGGCCGGGGAATCCGACGCGGTAATACATATCCCGTTCCAGGAACAGCTGGGAGACGGTGGCTGAGAGGCCCCGTGCGGCGATCCCGACCGGGGTGAGGTCACGGTCGGTCGGAAGCGTGTTTCCGGTGGCACCCGACTCGTTCAGGAGTGCCCCTTTCTTGAAATCGATCAGGGAGTTGTTGACCCACAGACAGAGCCGCTCATCAACGTTGGCGAATGAAATGTCGTACGTCCCACCGACGCGGACGGGGGTGGGGGCGCGGGCGAGTTCCACAGTGCGTTCATTCATCTGGGAATTGACTTCTTCCAGCACCGCCTCTCCGCTGGTGACGGCGATCCGGCATCGATACCACGATGTCCCCTCGCACAGTTCAAGCAGCAGCTCGCCGTTTTCATCGGCAGCTTTGATCTGGACCTCGAAGTTCAACGTCAGATCCGGGACCCAGTACGGCCCGAAGTCCACTTCATCGGCCACGCGGGCATCGGCAGCGTGATCACCGATGGTGGCGTTATATCCGCAGAAGTCACCCACCAGTCGGGCGTGCGGCTGAAGTGGAATCTCCTGGCGGAAGGAACGCCAGTCCTCGGGCATGGCAAAGAAATGCCGGTACCGCAACCATGCAGTTTCCCGGCTCTGCTCCTGAGTGATCGTGTAGGTCCGGTTCTTGCGGTCGGCCTGCCATCCCTCTTTGGTCTCTTCCCAGCCGGGGACCAGTCCGACTTTCCCCGCGGTCACTGCTGCCCAGCGTTCCGGCCAGCCAGCCTCGACCAGCTTGGCGGGATAGTCCTGATCGTCGTAAACCGGAATCTGGAGAATGCGCTGCTTCTCGGGAGTCTTTCGCAGAATCTTTTCATCACCGTCTTCCACGCGGTAGAGGTTCCCGTTGCGGATGCGGAGCGTTTCATTCGGAAGGCCGACAAGCCGTTTGATGTAGTTGGTCTGCGGTTCCGAGGGATACTTGAAGACGAACACGTCCCAGCGGTGCGGTTCCCCGAACTCATACGGGAACTTGTTCACCAGGATTCGGTCCCCGTTGAACGCGAGGGCGTCAAACAGCTGATCGTTCTGAAATCCGCAGTTGGGACAGATGGCCGCCCGCAGCCGTGAATCCGGTGCGAGGTATCCGATCTCAGCAATCACTTCATGGCTCGCTCCGACGACAATGTGGTGACCACACGCCGAGCAGTTGGTTTCCTTATGTCTCCCGTACAGAGTGGGAGCCATGGAACCGGTCGGGATGACGAACGCTTCCGCTTCGAAGGTGCGGAACAGGAAGGCCAGCACGAAGGCAAACAGGATCGATTCGACAGTGTCCCGCGTGCTCTCCCTGGGCTTCGGGGGCGCGGCAGCTGGCTCTGCAGCTTTGGCGGCCTTGGGAGCCTCCACGGGCTTCTCTTCGATTTTCGACATCGATCCTGCTCTCACACCAGTTGAACTTCATCCCGGTTCATCCAGATTGAAGTATAGATGCTGGCTGTGAAAACCAAAACCGGTAGGCCGAAAGTTGTTCCGCAGAGCAGTTGGGTCGTGTCAGTGAACAGATTCTTCCGGCCGACGCCATTTCAATGGGGCCACTTCCCCAATCATGAATGGATAGGTCAGCACGCCAGCGACCAGGATGAGGGAGGCGGCTGCAAATGCCGAGGAATAGGTGCCGCTTTCCCGGACGAGCCAGCCGGTCAATGCCGGTGAAATCGCCCCTCCGATGTTCCCGATCGCGTTCTGAATTCCTGTCCATTGCCCCGCTGCTTTAGGGCCTGCCAGCGTCTGGGTCAGTGCCCAGGCGTTCGAGGTGTACAGTCCCAGTGAAGCACACGCCAGGCAAAGCAAAACAATGCAGACCCTCGAATCGGGCGAGGCCATCGCGGCATACATGAAGATCGCACACAGCAGGAAGCCGCCGATCAGAAATCCCTTTCGAATGCGAGTGGGACTTGCCCCTCGCCGGATCCAGGAGTCGGACAGCCAGCCTCCGAAAATGGCAGTGGCTGCCATCGCAGTGAACGGCATCGCTCCGAAGATCGCCATCGATTCCTTGGAAAAGCCTCTCGCTTTTTCCAGGTACGACGGGAGCCATGACAACAGAAACGCCCAGGTGTATCCCAGGCTGAAAAACCCCAGGGACGTTCCCCAGACTTCTTTGCGAGCCAGCAGCTGAGACCATCCGACCGTGCCCAGCTTCTCCGAGCGGACGACTGCTCCTTCTGATTGAGAGGGAGCAAACCAGAACCATAGCGGCAGCCAGAACAGGCTTCCCAGGCCGATGACGTAGAAGAGAGCCCGCCAGCCGTAGTTCGCGACGACCAGCCCGCCGAAGAGAATGCTGAGCGCGGGTCCAAGCTTCGTGGCTGCATCGATCAGTGAGTTCGCCAGACCGCGCCGACCTTCATCGAAGTGCATCACAATAAACCGCGATGTTGCCGGATACGCCACGCTTTCACCGAATCCCAGAACGAGCCGAAGGATCAGCAGCATTGTGAAGTTCGAAGAGAAGCCCATCAGGATGGTCGCCACGGACCAGATCAGAAAGCCGGCAGCGTAGACCCACTTCACTTTGAACCGGTCAACGATCCAGCCGGTGGCGATCTGGGACAGCGCGTAGCTCCAGAAGAATGCTGAAAACAGCAGTCCCATCTGAGCGTCGTCCAGTTGGAACTCCGCAGCCACATCGGTCTTCACGATCGACAGGCTGCCGCGATCGACATAGTTAATGCCGATTGCCAGAACAAGCAGCAGGAGAAGCACTGTCGATGGGGAGAGCTTGAATTTCATCGGGACTCGCGGAGGGGGAATCAGTGGTGCGAAACGTATTCGTCACGAAGAATGGCGACCTGAGTGGAGTCCTCCCTTTGAGTCCGGGTGCTGTGAATTGACCCTTTCACAAGATGCGGTGAAGTGGTCATGAATTCAGCGTGCCCGCGGAATTTCGGCGCATGGTATCCGGTGGTCGATTTAATATCAGCCTGCATGACACCGAATACTTTGCAATGCCCGCTAAGACAAAATGCAATAAGTAAACCGCGACGACTTTAATCCGCTGTGACTGGCCGGACCGAACGGACCTTCTCTGAGGAAATTGTTTCGACCGGAACCCCTGCCAGGATCTGAGCTGCCAGAGCTGCGGATTGTTTGCCCCAGTCGCTGTAGTCGATTCCAATGGCGGCGGCTGCTCCCTTCTTCACCAGATCGGGCTCTGTGCAGTAGACCGGAATCTTCTGCGACTGCGTCACCGAGATGATGGCAGGAAACCCGGAGCTGGTCACGTTGTCGGCGGAGACCACGAGGATATCGATCCCGGTCAGGCAGATCGCGCTGGTGACATCCCGTAACTCATTCGCGGCAGCTGCATGGCGTTCGACAAGTTGAATCCCCTGCTCTTTACAGGCGGCCCGCAGACGTTTGACGGAGATCTCCGAGTTCGGTTCAGCTGGGTTCCAGATGGTTCCGACAGTTTTGATCGATCCCTCGCGGCGCTCTGCGAGTTTCAGCAGGTCTGCAATCGGAGGATCGTCATAGACCCCGACGAGGTTGGGTTGCTGCTCGCCCACGGGATAGACACCCACATCCGGCGGATTGCTGGCCACGGTGAAGACAATGGGCGTTGTCTTTGTTGCACGGGCAGCGGCGATCATCGCAGGGGTGGTCGACGTGATGATCAGGTCAGGTGAAGTCCCATCGATTGTCTGAAAGATCTGCGGCAGCTGGGTGAGATCTCCCTGCGCGTTGTACTTCTGAAAGGTGATGTCCTGATCAAGCACCAGTCCTGCTTCCTTCAGACCTGTCTGGACACCAGCGGCAGCCGCTTCCAGCGACGGTCCTTCCACGAGTTCAACAAAGGCGACACGCAATGGCCGATCCAGCCGTGATCGCGCGCCGTGAAACATGCTGCAGTCACGCAGAAAGTCTGGCTGGAACTCCCGGTCCAGTTTTTTGGCGGTGTCCAGATTGGCCGCGATGCTGACTTGAGCCACCTCTTCGAATGGGAGGTTGCTCGGACTCTCTCCCAGCAGGACCCGTGCTGCCAGCTCTCCAGCGGCATATCCGCTGTCGAAGAACCGGATTCCCACTCCCACCAGAGATCCGCGTGCTGCAGCTTCGGCGTCACTGTTCACAACAGGAATACGTGCATCGAGTCCTGCTTTGATCAGTGCTTCCAGTCCCTGAGTGACGGTGTTGTCCCCCAGCTCCCAGAGCACATCCACATTCTTCTGGGCCAGCACCTGTGCCGCCTGAAGGATTTCGCTGGAGTTGGTCACAGTCGATTCTTCGAGCGTGAGACCTTTTTCCGCTGCAAGCTTGCGGGCGACGTCAATCGCTTTGCGGGAATTCGCCTCACCGCTGTTGTACACCACGCCGACCGTTTTCAGGTTCGGGATGATCCGCTGCATGGTATCGAACATCTTTTCGATGGGAGGGAACGAGCCGACTCCGGTCACGTGCGGGACGTGCTCGGTGGCTGACGTTCCGGCTCCTGCTGCCAGCGGATCGTACACTTCAGTGAAGACGACCGGCTTGCTTTTGACCATGGTGCAGGCTGCGGTGAGACAGGGAGTCGTCAGGCTGACAATCAGGTCTGTGTCTGACTGATCCAGTTTCTGCATGAGCGCGGGGATCAGCGCCATGTCTCCCTGTGCATGTTCGACCTGATATTCAACGTTCTTTCCTTTGACGAATCCCAGCTCGCCAAGCTTTTGCTGAAGCCCTGCAATCGCGGACTCACTGGCGGCATTGGGAGCGAAATACGCGATGGAGACGCGATAGGTCCGATTCGGAGCAGGTTGGGAGACTGCCGCTTTGGGGGTTTCACGAGCGGCCTCATGCACGCCAGAAGCGTCGATCCGCAGTTTGGCCCGCTGTTTCCACTCCGCAGGCATGGTCCATCCGGGAGTCCCTTCCCAGACAACTTCATTCAGGCCGAGTTTCTCCGGGACGTAATTCTTCACCGGGAAATCCGAGGGGGACTTCCCTTTGAGCAGCTGTGCCGCCAGTTGACCTGATGTGAATCCGACTTCGAAGTAGTCGGCTCCCAGTGCGAACATCACCCCCTTCTTGACGTCTCCGGGCATGTTCGTGAAGACGGGGAGATGGGCTTCCCGCGCTGTTGCGACAATCCCATCCATCCCCGCTGAGACGGTGGTGTCTCCGCCCGCCCAGATCGCCTCGACACCTCTGCTCACCAACGCGCGAGCGGCATCCAGCACCGCTGATGAGGAATCGACCGTCACTTCAACAAGCTCGATCCCCAGTTCCTGACAGATCGCACGGGCCGCTTTGGTTGATGCTTCAGAATTGGATTCGGCCGGATTCCACGCCACTCCCACTTTCTTCAGATGGGGGTTGGCAATGCGGGCGAGTTTGAAGAGTGCAGTCACAGGCTGCATCGTGCCGTACCCGGTCATGTACGCCGGTTGCGGGACGTCCTTGTCATGGCTGAGTCCAACCCCTGCTGCCCAGGGATCAGTGCACAGGGTAAACAGGTGCGGCCGCTTCGTCTCCCGATTCGCTCCCGCGACCGCCTGCAGCGTGGGAGTTGAGATCGTCGTGATGAGATCATAGTCCTGTCCGACCACTTCCTTCGCGATGAGGATGGCGGTGGGTCGGTCCCCTTCCGCATTGAATTTCTTCAGGACAACATTCTGCCCGTCGACATACCCGTCGGCAGCCAGTCCCGCAATGAAACCCGCCTCCCCTTCTTCGAGGACGTTGATGGAGGTGTAATTGACGATCGCCACTTTCGGTCGCCGGGTGGCCTGTGTCTGAGTCGGTGCCCGATGCCGTTTCGGATCGGTAAAGAGCAGGATGGCCGCTGCGATCAGGATCAGTGCGATGCCGACTCCCAGATGCCGGACCAGCAGCATGAAGTATTTCATTCGTCAGATTTCCTTTTCAGGTCTTCTACGTCAGGGGCAGGAAGCGACCGTCGGGTCGTGTACGGGGAACGATGCGGAGTGAAGATTCCGCACGTTCAGACATATTGACGGCGGAGCATCGCTGCGGTCGATTCGTCCAGCTGGTTCGATCGTCGAACGTCTTCGAACCGGGCCAGTAACTCTTCGGGACGAAGCCGCTGCTTCTCCGACCCACTGATGTCATAGATGATCTGTCCCCGGTCCATCATGATCAACCGGTCCCCCAGCGTGGCGGCCTGCTGCATGGAGTGTGTGACCATCAGCGTGGTCAGTTTGTCTTTGGAGATCATCTCCTGCGTCAGACGGATCACCTGATCGGCACTCTTGGGATCCAGAGCGGCAGTGTGTTCATCCAGAAGCAGCAGTGCCGGGCGAAGGAGTCCCGCCATCAGCAAGGTGAGGGACTGACGCTGTCCGCCGGATAACGTGCCGATCGGGTTGTTCAGTCGATTTTCCAGGTTCAGGCCCATGGCAGCGACCCGGTCCCGGAGTTCTGATTTTCTGCGGCCATTCAGCGCGAGGCCCAGTCCGCGAAACCGACCGCGCCTTGCGGCGAGTGCCAGATTCTCAGCAATCGTCATGTTGGGTGCGGTTCCGCTGAAGGGATCCTGGAAGACCCGGCCGATCAGCTTTGCACGGCGATGTTCCGGGAGGTTCGTGATCTCTTTCCCGTCGAGTCGGATTGATCCCTGATCGAGTAGAAACGTTCCCGCCACGGCATTCAGCAGCGTCGATTTCCCGGAACCATTGGTTCCGATCACGACGACGAACGAGCCCTGTTGAATCGTCAGGTCGACTCCCTGCAGGGCGCGAACTTCATTGGGCGTTCCCGCAAAGAACGTTTTCCTCATTCCCCGCATTTCAAGCATCATCAGGACCCTGAGAGGCAGTCGTGATGGAGAAGCAGTCAGGGACTCACGTGGACGACGATCGACGTTGCCCGGACCCGCTCTCCGGTTCAAGTCCGAAGATGATAGAGTTTCCGCGCCCGCTTGTCATGAACTGAGCCGGCCAGATCCGCTTTGCCGAATTGCAGCCACCGAATCCGGTCGGAGAACCGTCATTTTTGACAGGACGCCGCAGGCAAATCAGGGGCGATTCTCTGTTTGGTTATTCGACAGTGACGCTCTTGGCCAGATTCCGCGGCCGGTCGACGTTGCATCCCCGCATCAACGCAATGTGATAGGCGAGCAGCTGCAGCGGAATGCTGGTGACCAGCGGCGTCAGGCATTCATCCGTTTCGGGGATGTAGATGACGTCGTCTGCCAGCTCGGCGACCCGCTTGTCTCCTTCACACGCAATCGCGATGACGGGACCTTTGCGAGCTTTGACCTCTTCCAGATTACTGAGCACCTTTGGATAGATCCCCCCTTTGGGCACGATAAAGACGCTGGGGGTATTTTCATCGACCAGGGCGATCGGCCCGTGTTTCATTTCAGCAGCAGGATAACCTTCAGCGTGAATGTAGCTGATCTCTTTGAGCTTCAGGGCCCCTTCGAGAGCGACCGGGAAGTTGTAGAGCCGGCCCATGTACAGGAAGTTCGAGTTGTTGTAGTACTTGGCCGCAATCTCCTGAACAGCGTCGTTGCAGGTGAGAGCGTTTTCGACATGTTCCGGCATTGAGCGCAATGCCCGGATGATGTTCTTCCCCGCCTGATACGACATGTGCCGCATGCGACCGAAGTAGAGAGCCAGCATCGTCAGCACGGTCACCTGCGACGTGAAGGCTTTCGTCGAAGCCACTCCGATTTCTGATCCGGCGTGCAGGTAAACTCCCCCATCCGCTTCGCGGGCGATCGTCGAACCGACGACATTACAGATGGCGAGTGTCGGATGTCCTTTGCGTTTGCATTCACGCATGGCTGCCAGGGTGTCCGCGGTCTCACCACTCTGGGTGATCGCAAAGACCATGGTGCGGTCGGAGAGTGGCGGGTTGCGGTAGCGCAGTTCGCTGGCGTATTCAACTTCGACAGGAATTCGTGCGAACTCTTCAATCAGATATTCGCCGACCAGTCCAGCGTGCCAGCTGGTGCCGCACGCGGTCAACACGATGCGGTCAATGTGGCGGAGTTGATTAGAGGTCAGGTTCAAACCCCCGAATCGGGCAGTCGCTTCGTCATCGTCAAGGCGGCCGCGCAGAGCGTTCTCGATGGTGTGCGGCTGCTCGAAGATCTCCTTGAGCATGTAATGAGGGAAGTCCCCCAGTTCGATGTCCGTCGAAACCTGATTCAGCGTTTTGATGGATGGAGACTGCCGACCGGTATCGCGATGCAGAAGTTCCATGCCATCGGGCGTAAGGATCGCGAGTTCATGATCGGCGAGGTAAACCACTTGATCCGTGTATCCGACCAGCGGGGTGCCGTCGCTGGCAAGAAAGTATTCATTTTCACCGATTCCAACCACCAGCGGGCTGCCGTTACGGGCGGCAATCAGCAGGTTCGGGCAGTCGCGGAACATGACCGCCAGCCCGTAGGTTCCCTTCAGCTTGCGAAGGGTGATTTCCAGGGCCTGCAGGCAAGTGGCAGAATCTGCCGAATTCCCTCCGAGTTTGACCTGCTCTTCGAGATGATGGGCCAGCAGATGGGCCACCACTTCGGTATCTGTGTCTGTGTGAAAGACGAATCCCAACCCTTGCAACTGGCCTCGCAGAGACGCGTAATTCTCGATGACACCGTTGTGAACCAGCACCACTTCGCCTGAACCGCCGATGTGCGGGTGGGAGTTCTTATCACACGGGGCTCCGTGGGTCGCCCAGCGGGTATGTCCGATTCCGGATGTCCCTTTGACAGGAAGTTCGTCCACCAGCGACGCAAGTTCCTGCACGCGACCGGTTTTCTTCCGGATCACAATTCCGTTCTTTTCAGCGACCGCGATCCCGGCGCTGTCATACCCGCGATATTCCAGGCGATGCAGGCCTTCCAGCAGGAAGTTGCTGACGTCCCGATGTCCAACGTAACCGACGATGCCACACATTGTGTCTCAATCCTTGAATATTGTGTCGTGATCGGGTCCGACCGGCTGAGACTGCCCGGAGGATCATGGTCGGGAAAATCGGGAATCTGTGGAGGGCCGCAGACGTTACTGAGAACGGGAAAAACAGGTCAAGGTCAGACTTGGTTGACGGGCCGGGCCGAATGCCCTCACGAAGCAGTGGCGCCATGCCGATCACAGAATATGGTCATCCTTGAGCCGAGGACTTTCGGACTTGAGATTAGGTCCCCTTCCGGTCGATTTTCATTCTCACAAAATGTCGCGGAACGAATAACCGGACTTCGTGAAAAACGATCGTCCTTCGACCTTCAGAATCCGATCTTCAAGTTGTGCTCAGATTCACTGCAGGGAATGCTCACTGTAATTACCCAAGGACTGGGGCAATCTCCAATTGTCCTGTTTGGCGGAAACGCCAGAATTTGCCCCCCTTTGGCTTCATTATGCACTCCATTCAATTTGCACAACGCCGACTCGCTTCTGCCTGCGCGCTCTTCGAAGCATTTTCTCCTAAGAGATTGAAGTCGATGCGAAGTTTCCGCGCTGCACTCTGCGCTCTGGCAATTTCTGCCGTTGCGGCCCCGGTCATCGCGGATCCCATCAAGGCTCCTGGTGCTCCGGTTTCTGCAGATCCCCTGATTCCTCTGGTTGACCAGGCGATCGCAATCACCCGTCAGCGGAACCTCGATTTTCAGGTTCACACCCCTTGGCAGATTCTTCACGGTCTGCTGGCTCTGCGAAACAATTACACCCTGAAGAACGGGGATGAATTCGTCAACGCGATCGACTTCATCACCGCCGGCGCCAAGTTCAAAGGTGAGGGATGGTTCGAACGGACTCCCGCCGGGGCCAAAGCTCATCCTTACAACGGGACCCCGTATGACTTTGAAGGGCACGTCAACCAGACGCTCGCCATCATCGCCATGTGCGATCTCCCGCTGACGCATCAGTTCACTCTCAACGACGGCACCAAGGCCACCATGGCCGAAATGGTTCGTCACGCCCAGTGGTCTGTCACCACCAAGGAAGAAACGACCTGGACGCTGTGGTTCCTGACACATTACCTGGATCAGGATACCCAGTGGACCAACTTTGAAGGTGAACAGTGGAGCATGGAGCGGCTCGTCCGCATCCAGACGGCCTCTTCTCCCTACAATGCTCCCTGCGGCGGTTGCCACAGCCTGTTTGCTCTCGCCTATGCTCGCAATGCTTACCTGCAGAAACACGGGAAACTGCAGGGAGCCTGGCTGGAAGCAGATCAGAAGCTGCAGCAATATATCAACGCTTCCCAGGCGATGATGAATCGGGACGGGTCGTTTGCCACTCAGTTCTTCAAGGCCCGGGGGTTCAGCAACGACTTCAACGAACGCATCAAGTCCTCGGGACACATGATCGAGTGGCTGATGGTCGCGCTTCCTCGTAAGCGGCTGGATGAACAGTGGGTTCGATCGGGAGTCCAGACTCTCGCCAACGACCTGATCCGGAATGCTGCTCAGCCTGCCGACTGCGGACCGCTGTACCACTCGCTGCACGCCCTCGTCTTGTTCCGTCAGCGCATGGAGCCGACTTCCACCCCGACGGCTCAGCCGGAAATTGCTCAGAAGTCTTCTGCTCCGGCAGGGGCTCTGACCCTCTCAACTCCGGATGGGGAGTCGATGCCGACTCAGCCTCAGAAGCTGGAAGCGAGCTCCAATCCCGGAAACATCAAAGTCAAGCCCGCTGCCACAGCCACGGCAGAACCGAAGACCGTCACCCCTGGGACACCTGTCGACCAGAACGGTGCCCCGAAGGAAGAAACGAAGACTCCGGTCCAGGTGGCAGAAGAACCTCGTCCGGTCTCTGCAAACATGGAAAGCGGCAAAGCTCTGAAGCCTGCGGCCCTCGCCCAGACACCAGCTCTGGTGACGCCTCCTGCTCTGATCGCTCCGTCTCTCAAGCCGGCTCAAGTGGCCGAGCAGCAGGATGTGCTCAAGAAGCTCTCTGCAGGGGTGGACGAAGCAGAGAAGAAAGCTGAGCAGGCCGCCGGAGTTCAGATCGAAGAGCTCTCAGACGCCCAGATCGCCCGGATGTCCCCGGTGGCGGGGGGGATGCCGATCCTGAAGAAGCCGGATCCTGCCTTGGAAGTCGAAGAAGCCAAGCCTGCCGCTGAGAAGAAGGAAGAGGCAGCTGGGAAGCCCGCTGCTCCCGAGACCTCTGCGAAAACGGAAGGTGAACCCAAAGCGATCACGCCACCAGCTGACGCGAAGCAGGTAGAGGCGAAGGTGAAGGATGCAGCCGCCGCTGCCCAGGAAGTTGCCCGGAAGGCAAAGTAACTCACCCCGGCAGATCCTTTCCTCTCTCGAGACCAGACCCGCAGTCGATGCGGGTCTTTTTCATTGATAACGGCTTGATGTCGCGACAGGGCTGCGTCTGGATCATCATGAGAAATGCCATCGCCAGAACACGGTCTGGACCCTAAGATTCCTGCAGAGGACAAGGAGTGTTCCGCCGGTCACCATCCGGCATGAACTGACCATCCGGGAGAAGAATTCCGCAGCGGCAACCGAAGAGGACCGCTGCCCAGACATCTTTTGGGAATGGGGATCACGATGACGGCCAATCAGACGGCAGAACGCTATTTCTCGCAGGCTGCGGATGTGATGGGGCTTTCGCAGAACATGCGAACGTTATTAAGCACGCCGCTGCGGGAAGTGAAAGTCCAGATTGCCCTGGAGATGGATGATGGGCAGATCGCAACCTTCATCGGTTTCCGGATTCAACATGATGCGGCGCGCGGACCCATGAAAGGGGGCCTGCGATATCACCCCGAGGTCGATGAGGACGAAGTGCTCGCTCTGGCGTCGCTGATGACCTGGAAAACCGCGGTCGTCAACATTCCCTACGGCGGGGCGAAAGGTGGGATTGCCATCGATCCTTCCAAGGTCAGTCAGCGTGAGATCGAACGCATCACCCGCAAGTTCATCGATCAGATTCACGATGTCATCGGTCCTGATAAAGACATCCCCGCGCCGGACATGGGAACTAACGCCCAGACCATGGCGTGGATCATGAATCAGTATGAGAAGTATCATGGGTTCAACCCGGCCTGCGTCACGGGGAAACCGGTGGAACTGCATGGGGCGGATGGTCGTGAAGAGGCAACCGGCCGCGGCGTAGCGGTCATCACGCAGGCAACGCTCGAACGGTCGAACCGATCCATTGCCGGGGCAACCATCGCGATTCAAGGCTTCGGAAACGTCGGAAGTTACGCCGCAAGGATCCTGCATGAAATGGGGGCGAAGATCATCGCTGTCTCGGACCAGCATGGCGGAATCTACAACGCCGACGGAATCGACATCCCCGAACTTCTCACGCATGCCGCCCAGACCGGCGCGGTGAAAGAGTTTTCGGGTGCCCAGAACATCAGCAACGAGGAGCTGCTCGCAGCCGATGTCGATGTGCTGATTCCCGCTGCCCTGGGTGGCGTGCTCACCGGCGAGAACGCCAATGACGTGCGGGCGCGATTCATTATCGAAGCAGCCAACAACCCGACCGCCCCGGAAGCGGATGCGATTTTCGAAAAGAAGCAGATCCTCGTCGTGCCGGACATTCTCGCGAATGCCGGGGGCGTGACTGTCAGCTACTTCGAATGGGTTCAAAACCGTCAGCACTTCAAATGGGAGCTGGCGGAAGTTCGCAAACGCCTGGAAAGGATCATGGTCGAAAGCTTCGATCGCGTCTGGAAGATCGGCACAGAGAAGAAGATCCCGCTGCGGACAGCGGCCTACGTTCTGGGAATTGGACGGGTGGGCCGCGCCACTGTCCTGGCGGGGATTTGAGAAGTAAAAATTTCTGCACCCGGAGAGTATCTCGCACTCTCCGAGTGCGAGAATCCAGCAACAGAGACCGGGCCACTGGATCGCAACTCATGAGAGTGTGGCGTTCCGGCGGCGATAAACCTAGTGTTTGAACTTCATTGTGTCAGGATTCGCTGCCACACCCCCTGAGACAGGGGCTAGAGCGGTTTTGCCAATAATCTATTACGTTCCGCAGGCGATAATATGGACTTCATGCGGTGAAGATCCTGATTCGCCTGCACACGATAGCCCAAACTGGTCACATCTCTCACCGAAAGAGACTTCCCCATGCAGGATCGTGATCCCGTCGAAACGATTGAAAAGTTCCAGGGAGTTCTGGAACGTTGCTCACTGCTCAGCGGTTTGACCACTGAGGAAATGCATGCATTTCTCAGACGCGTGAAGTTTGAAGGCTTCAGCCCTGGTGACGAGATCCTGACCGAGGGGAACCAGTACCACGGCGTCTGGATCGTGCTGCGGGGAACCTGCGAGGTCGTCAAGCATGGTCACCGGAAGGACAGCCGGCTGGCGATTCTCGAACCGGGAAACATCTTCGGAGAGATGTCTTTCCTGCATCCCGTCGCGCACTCGGCTTCGGTCCGTTCTGTCGATCAGGTGGAGACGATGCGGCTGATGCGCGAAGACTACGACGATCTGTGCCGACAGTCCCCGTCCGCAGGTCAGAAGATCGCTGTAAACATCGTCCGGGTCCTCTCGGACCGGCTGCGGCGGATGGATGAATGGACTTGCGAGCTTGTCGAGAAAGATTCCGACGGACAACGCCACAAAGAGTGGCAGGAGTTCCGTTCGAAACTGTACACGAATCTCTTCGAGTAATACGGTCGAAGAACCGCAAGCCGGGTGCCACTGCTCTGCGAGCAGTTCCGAACATGCAGCCAACTCTGCCAGTTCGGACTGTCCACACGGCTCACAGAGCCGTGGCACGCAAACACACATCTTGTGTCGGATTCGAGTCAACCTAAATTTGCGTCATTCCAGCCGAAGGCTTCACGCGGGATTCTTGCCGATGGTTCCGCCAGCGTTCATCGCGAGGTTGCCGCCGTCCATGGGAATGAGCGTGCCGGTGATCCAGTCGGAGGCATCCGAAGCGAGCAGCACGACCAGTCCCTGAATATCCGTCGAGCGTCCAAGTCGACCACGAGGAATCCCGCTGAGCCACTGATCGCACAGAGTGGGGTCGTTGGCAATCCGCTTTTCGAGACTCGGATTCATCACCTGAGCAGGGAGAATCGCATTGACGCGAATTCCCCGCCCGGCCCATTCCGTGCTGAGTTCACGGGTCATCTGAACGACAGCTCCCATCGCCATGCTATAGGCGATATGTCCGCGTCCCAGTGCTGTCGTACTCGCCAGCGAGCCGATGTTCAGAATGCTCCCTCGCCCGGCCGCGAGCATTCTTTTTCCGGCATGCTGACACATATGAAAGCGGCCGATCACGAGATTCTGAAACACCCGCTGGATCTGTTCGAGTGTGATCGACTCGGGGGAAGCCATGATCGGTTCGCCGGCGATGTTCCCCAGGAAATCGATGCGCCCAAACGTCTCGTCCAGCTTCTGAAAGAGTGCATCAATCTGGACTGGGTCTGAAACATTGCAGACCACGGGGACCGCACGTCGGCCGCGGGATTCGACTTCTGCGGTGATCTCCTTCAGGCCAGGTTCGTTGATGTCGGCCAGCAGCAGGTCGGCTCCGTGTTCTGCCAGCGCGATCGCGGAGGCCCGCCCCAGACCGCTGGCTGCACCAGAAATCACAGCCACCCGGCCGGAAAGATCAAACAAAGACATGACTGAGCACTTTCAGATGTTTTTCGGTTCGTCAGAGCAAGTGGAAAAAGAAATGTGTCAGGCCAGAATCTTCTGGACGACTTTCCCGTGCACATCGGTCAGTCGATAGTCACGACCAGCGTGGCGGAATGTCAATTGTTCGTGATTGAGCCCGAGCAGGTGCAGCAAGGTGGCGTGGAAATCGTGTACATGAACTTTGTCCTCAGCCACTGCAATTCCGAATTCGTCGGACGTTCCGTACGTGATCCCCCCCTGCACTCCTCCTCCCGCCAGCCACGAGGAGAAGACCTGGTGATGATGCTCACGGCCAGCGTGATTGGGCTGATTGTTGTACGGGGTGCGGCCGAATTCCGTGGTCCAGACCACCAGTGTTTCATCCAGCATGCCGCGCTGTTTCAGGTCCGTGAGTAAAGCGGCGACTGCCTGATCGACGTTCTTTGCCAGTGGAGCGTGCGTCGTCATATCTCCATGGGCGTCCCAGTTTCCAGAGGCTCCAACGTCGATCAGTTCGATAAAGCGGACACCGCGCTCTGCCAGTCTGCGGGCAACCAGACACTGCCAGCCGAACCCGGATGTCTGCCCCGGTTGCAGCCCGTACATCGCCAGAGTCTCAGCGGTTTCGCCGGAGAGATCCATGGCTTCAGGAGCGTCATGCTGCATACCGAATGCGGTTTCGAAAGAACGGATTCGTGCCTGCAATGCCTCTTCCGCAGGATTCTGCTGCAGGTGCCGCTGATTCGCCCGGTGAAGAAGTTCCAGCTCAAGCGACTGCAGTTCAGTCGTGGCCACCTGCGGACGAATATTCGGAATCGGATTGCTTCCCGGGGTGATGTGAGTCCCCTGGTGAGTACCGGGGAGGAAGTCGCTTCCCCATGTCTGGTTACCGGCGTAAGGCGGCTGTGGAGCAATGACCATGAACGAGGGGAGGTTTTTGTTTTCTGTTCCCAGGCCGTAGCTCACCCAGGCACCGATGCTCGGGCGGGCGAACGTCCACGAGCCGCAGTGCATTCCCAGCGTGCTTTCGTAGTGATTCGTGTGGTCCGTCGACATCGAGCGGATGACGCACATCTCGTCTGCCATCGTCCGCATGTGCGGAAACAGATCGCTGACCTCGGTACCGCACTTGCCGCCGGGCTGGAAGTTCCAGATTGGTCGCTTCAGGTACATGGTGAACTCACCAAGCTTCCCCTGAAAGTTGTCGACGGTGATCGTCTTGTTCTGGCTGGCAGCCAGTTGCGGTTTCGGGTCGAACGATTCGACGTGCGAAACTCCTCCGGTCATGAACAGGAAGATGACCCGTTTGGCTTTCGCGGGAAGATGCGGCTGCTTGGCTGCCAGCGGATCGGCTGACGCTTTGGCCTCTTCCGAAAGCATTGCATTGAGTGCCAGTGCCCCGCAGCCTCCGATGGCTCGCTGAAGGAACTGGCGACGCGAATCCAACGAGACGCTGGCGATTTCCGGGTTCAGATTTGTTTGCGGACGAGACATGTGCTCACCACTTCCAGTTCAGGACTTCCAAGCAGGTTCAACGTGATGCAGATGTGTCAGCACCTGCTCTAATTCACAAACAGAAACTCGTTGCGGATCAGCAAGGTTCTCATCAGTGCCGCCCAGCTGCTTGCCAGCGCCTGATCCGCTGGTGCAGTTGCCATGGCCGACTGATATCGGGCGAGAAACTCCAGCGATTCCTGAATCTCGTTCGCTTCGGCCGGACGACCGAATGCGGAGAGAAACGCGTTGTTGATGCGGACTTCGTCACTGTCGGATGATTGCATGAACCGTTGGGCCATCAGCCGGGAGCTGTTGTGAATGAACTCGTTGTTCATCAGGTACAGCGCCTGCGTGGGAACCGTCGTCAACTGTCGATGCGGTGTACTGGCATTTGTGTCAGCCCCGTCAAACAGCCCCAGGAAGGGATGCTGTTTCATCCGCTGCTGCATCAGGTAAATGCTGCGATGCGAGCTGGGATACGCGGCATAAAACGGACCGTGTTGCGAATAGTTCCAGGTCTCCGGCTCCGGGAAAGGATGAGGGCCGTCCATTGCGGGGTCGAGTTCCCCGCTGACGAACATCATGGAGTCGCGAATCTCCTCAGCACTCAGTCGACGCGGACTGAATCGCCAGAGCAGCCGGTTGTCGGGATCAAGCTCGGCAGCGGCGGGATCGGCATCACTCCCTTGCTGGTACGCAGCGGAAGCCATGATCAGTCGGTGCATGGCTTTGAGTGACCAGCCGGATTCCTTGAATCGGACGGTCAGCCAGTCGAGAAGTTCTGGATGCGATGGTCGTTCGCCTCGGAACCCGAAATCGTTTTCGGTTCCGACCAGGCCATTTCCGAAATGCCGCTGCCAGATGCGATTGGCCATCACTCGCGCGGTGAGTGGATTCTCCGGTCGGGTCAGCCATTCAGCCAGTTGCAGCCGACCGCTGCCTGCACCTTCCGCGACCTTTTCATTGCTGAGGACGGTCAGGTCTTTGCGGGGAACGACCGGGCCGGGCTTGAGTGGTTCGCCGCGCAGCTGGATCGGAGAATCATGCGGTGATGCGGTTTCTCGTGCCCCGTAAATCCGGTCAAACGGTCCTGCCTTCTTCTGCCTGGCCCTCTCTTTTTCGAGGGCGAGCATTTGAACCTTCCAGTCCTGAATCTGCTTGTTGATCTGCTTCTGCTCTTCTTCGCTGACCTGCTCCCGCACAAACGGAACCATCGAGACCGCAAGGTTGTCAATGTCGTGAGCGGGGGGAATCCCCTGAAGAGGACCATATGCATCGACGAATGTCGTGTCGATTGTCCCGTCCCAACCGGGGCTGAAGGCGATGTTGGAGAATTCCGCAACCCCCGTGGAACTGCGTACCGTCCCGGAGTACGTTCTGGTCTCGAGATTGACCACCAGCTGGAGATTGTACCACTCGTCTGCCAGCAGCTGATGGATCGGCTGATAGTGCTCGCCGTTGCGGACAAAGAGTTCCGTTGCTCCGACACCGAGTTCCACTGCGGCAGACGCTCCCGGACCGCGGCCCAGATACAGTCGATAGCCGCGCGAGCCCCCCGCGGGGGCGGTATGGTTGCGGAAGTCGAGGTTGTAGTACAGCACCGGTGCTGTCTGAGCGGTGTGTGCTGGTTCCAGCTTTCGCAGGAACGCATTGTTCTCCCCGTTGGACGGGAATGCGAATCCCCGCGTGCCAGGAACAAAGACGTTGTCGAATGGACTCTGTGCCGACTCAGTCACTGTCACCTGCCCCAGCGGCTGGTATTGTCCGTTCGGTGACTCATTCAGAGGCTGCTCTTCAAAACCATCAAACCCGGCAGCGATCCAGGCATTGCTGGAGGCGGAGATCTGTTCTCGGAGTTGCAGGATTTCCTGGTCCAGCCGAGCCATGTTGGCGTCGTATTCTTCGATGGTCGTAGTCACCAAAGAATCCGGGAGGCTGGGAAACAGGTCGGCAGGCCGTTTCTTTTCTTCCGAGCCCGGGAAGGAATAGAGAGTGCTGTCGAAGATGCCGTACCAGGCGTAATAGTCGTCCGTGTTGACCGGATCGAATTTATGGTCATGACAGCGGGCACAGCCCAGCGTAAGGCCCAGCACGGACTGGCCGATCGTGTCGATGGTATCCTGAATGGTCAGGTACTGATAATTCTGGCTGTCGAACCCGAAGCGGCGCGAGATCGCAATGAACCCGGTCGCTGTCATCATGTCGCGATAGCGCTGCAGGGTCCGGGCATCCAGTGATCCATGAGCTTCTTCGAGCAGTTTCTGGCCGAGGATGTCTCCCGCAATCTGTTCACGGAGAAACTCGTCATAAGGCTGGTCGGCGTTGACGGCATTGATGACCCAGTTGCGATACTGGAACGCCAGCGGCGCGGGGTAGTCTGCCGTTTCACCGGCCGTATCGGCGTATCGGACAACATCCAGCCAGTGGCGTCCCCAGCGCTCGCCGTAGGCGGGCGATGCCAGTAACCGTTCGACCACTGTTTCAAACGCGCGGGGTGAATCGTCCGCAAGAAACGCATCCATTTCTTCCGGGGATGGAGGAAGTCCAGTCAGGTCGTAAGTCGCGCGGCGTAACAGCGTCCGCTTGTCGGCAGGCGGACGGGTGGTGAGCCCTTTCTCCTGCAGCGCTTTAAGAATGAACTGATCGATTGCGTTGTGAGATGCAGCTGTCGTTTCCACCTGTGGGGGAGTCGAGTCAACGGCCGGCTGAAACGACCAGAAGGCTCTGTCTTCATCGGTGACCGGGCCGCTTCGCAGAGCTGGACCTTCGCCAGCCAGCTTCATCCCGTCCGGCCAGTGCGATCCGGCGTTAATCCAACGTGTCACCGCCGAGATCTGGTGGTCGTTCAACTTCCCTTCCGGAGGCATTTCGAGACCGTCTTCATGACGAATCGCCTTGAGAATCAGGCTCTCGTCCGGATGACCCGGGACGATGGCGGGGCCGGAATCGCCTCCTTTCATCACCCGTTCAAACTGATCCAGCCGCAGCCCCGACTCCGACTTCTTCGGCCCGTGACACTGAATGCAGTGTTCAACCAGCAGCGGACGAATTTCGTTCTCAAAGAACGCTGCAGACGCATCCGGATTGTCTTCCGCATGCGCGCGGAAGGAGAGTCCACCGAGGACGACGCAGGCGATTCCCAATGTTCGAACGGGGTGGAACATAATGATGACCCAGTTGTGACCAACGACATCTGGCAGGGACCCAGAGACTCAGGGGGTGAGACTCGACTTCGCGGATGGCGACAAAACGACCTCTACGTAGCTGCGGATACGGCTGGCCCGATCAGGACCAGCTCGCACCGCACCAGCGTCGCAAACATTTCAAATCCCAGGTCTGACGGATCAGACTTCCGGCAAGGGGCTGGTGGCGTCGCCAAACTGCTTCACATGCACCCCCATCTTGCTCATTAAGGACATATGCAAACGGCAGAACTGACGTTCCGGATTGTCGCGGTAATCGAGCACGCGGCCGGTCTGGATCTGGCCTCCACCTCGTCCGACAAGCACCACCGGCAGCTGAGTCGCGTCGTGTGCCCCGGACATCATGCTCGAGCAGAACAGCAGCATGGAATTGTCCAACGCCGTTCTTTCCCCTTCCTGAATCGCATCCAGCCGGCGTGCGATGTACGCCAGTTGCTCGACGAAGAACTGATTCACCTTCAGCCAGTCTTCGGAATCCGAGTGCGACAGCAGGTGATGAATCATGTAGTCCACGTTCAGGTGCGGGAATCGCAGCGAAGAGTGGTCATTGTTCAGCTTCAGTGTGGAGACACGGGTCGTGTCGGTCTGGAAGCCCAGCACGAGGATGTCGCACATCAGCCGCATATGATCGGCGATGTTCTGCGGAATTCCATCGGGCGGACGTTTCATGTTCGGCTGCAGCAGCGTGGGCCGCCAACCCTGAAGTTCGCCTACTTTTCCTGCCTGCTCGATGCGCATTTCCACATCGCGGACCGAATCCAGGTATTCATCGAGCTTCCGCTGATCGCTTGTGCTGATCTGCCTGCGCAGGTCAACCGCATCAGCCAGAACGGCATCCAGAACGCTGCGATCCCCCTTCTGGGCCCCTTCTTTAAAGAGACGGTCAAATGCCAGTGCGGGATAGAGCTCCAATGGAGTTGGAGTCGTTGGCGAGGTCCAGGAAATATGCGAGCTGTAAAGCATCGAATAGTTCTTGTGGACCGATGGGTTTGACTTTTCACATCCCAGAACAAGACTTGAGACCTTGTTCGATCGGCCATAGGTCTGGGCCAGGAACTGGTCGACGCTGGTTCCGGAGCGGATGTCCCCACCCGATGCCAGAGGGGCTCCTGAGAGCAGGTTCCCCGTCTGCGAGCTGTGGATATTTCCCTTCAGCGCTTCCGCGTTGTAGAGACCCCGGATGAAGAGCATCTTCTCGCGAAATTCGTGCAGTGGAGAGAGGACGCGCCCCAGCTCCATGTTGGCCCCTTCCCCTTTCGCCCACCATTCCCCGGCATGAAAACCGTTGCCGCAGAAGAGGACTGCCAGACGGACGGGAGCTTCGCTGCCCGGTTCTTTGCCCTGGGGTTCATCGCCCCAGACCGGGAGCGATTCCAGCCACGGCAGCGCCATGCTGACCCCGATGCCGCGCAGGAAGTTTCGGCGAGAAAAGTGATGCAGATTCATCGAACCGGTCCCTCTCAAACAGATAACTAGTGTGCGTCTTCGTTCACGACATCACGGCCGCGAATTTCTCGAAACTGTGGGCTCAGCAGAATGTCACGCAGGGCGACATCCACCTGATAGTTGTTTGTCTCCAGATCGGATCGGATCTGAGCCAGGAGTGTTTCATCGGAAAGCTCCACCGAACGGCACAGGGCATATCCCAGCAGCTTCTTGGAGAACTGCCGCAGGAACGCCTCTTTGCGAACCGTCAGCAGATATTCCCGCAGTCCTTCCAGCCCCGTAAACGAGACCCCTTCCATGGTCGTCACCGCGACGTTCAGCGGCTGATCCCCTTCTTCACGAATCCGATGTCGTCCGATCCCGTCAAAGGCTTCCAGTGAAAATCCCATCGGGTCGATGCGCTGATGGCAGACGGCACACTTGGCGTCGCTGCTGTGCTTTTCCACGATCTGACGCATGGTCAGTCCCGCGAACGCAGACGGGTCGTCCGGCAGCGGAGGAATTCCGGGCGGAGGGCGAGGCAGACGTTCCCCGAGCAGGGATTCGCTGATCCAGTTTCCACGCAGAATCGGACTGGTCCGTGAAGCGCCGGACTGTTTCGACAGCGTGGTCGCATGGGCCAGAATTCCCCCACGGTTGAACGCTTTCACGTTCTCCACTTTTCTCCATTCTTCGCCCGTCACCCCGGGAATTCCATAATGATTCGCGAGCCGCTCGTTCAAAAATGTGTAATCGGCGTCCAGAATGTCGAGAACAGATCCGTTATTGGCGAACAGGTCCTGGAAGAACAGGATCGTTTCTTCGTACATGTCATGACGCATCTCCGCGAAGGTGGGGAAGTACGCTTCGCTCTTCTCGTCATGCTCGTCGAATCCGTGAACGTGCAGCCAGGCACAAGCGAATTCGGTCGCCAGTCGGCGGGCACGTTCATCCTTGAGCATCCGGTGCGCCTGCGCCAGAAGAACGTCCGGCTGGCTCAGCTTCCCTTCACGGGCGAGTTGCAGCAGCTCTTCATCGGGAGTGGATGACCACAGGAAGTAGCTCAGGCGACTCGCCAGCTCCCAGTCGTTGACCGGCTTCGCGGCCGTTCCGGCGGGCGGGATTTCCACGTGGTACAGGAAGTCCGGCGACACCAGGATTTTCGCAAGCGTCAGCCTGAAGGAATCCTCATGCGAAAGTTCTTCTTTTCGCAGCAAGGCGTACAACTGCGAGATTTCGTCGATTTCCGATTGCTTCAAAGGACGTCGGAACGCCTTCTCGGCAAACTTCATCAGATGGGCGAGATGACTGGGCTCGCTCGCAATCAGCTGCTTGCGGAAGGCTTCCGCGTTCTCGTAAATCGGCTGACGGAGATGCTCAAACAGGCTGGGATCGGCATCCTGCGACAGATATTCCATCAGCTGCAGATAGACGTCCACCTCGGCAATCGCATCCTGACTGATGTAGTGCAGCTCGTCCCAGAGTCTGTTGAGCTCCGCTGTTTCAGCTTCGTCCAGCATCAGTCTGCGAAGCTGGTCGTCCTCGCGATAGAACAGTTTCAATGTCACCACTTCATCGACCGGGACGATTTTCGTGTAACACAGAGCAGCGGGGAACAGCGAACGGAAATTCTCAAACGCCTGTTCGAATTTCTCACGAGTTTTTCCCTGTTCCCGGACGAGGATCGGTCGTGTGGAATCAATACGCGGAGTCAGAGTCTTCTGCGCCGAAGCAGAAAGTGGTCCCGCGTGAGAGACAATTCCCAGTCCGGCAGCGGGATCACCCAGTGCGAGTTCGACCTGAACCGCCCCTTCGGAACCCGCCGGGTCCAGCTGCGCTCCGACAACCAGTTCGTACTTGTCCGCCAGATCCGGAGGAAGCTGGAACTGGACGATCGCTGGAGCGTGAACTCGCAAGCTCGCGGGATCGATTGTCACGCCGTTCACCGTGCCGCCGAACAAGGAGGGATCAAGTCCCCAGGCTTCGGTATTTTTCTGCTCATCGTTGTTCGAGGCCAGATGCTCTTTGGTGCTGAAGAGCGGACCGTCGAAGGAATTCAATTGTTGATAGAGCGCCAGGTCTGGACCATCGGCCGGCCGGGGACCTGTCAGAAGTTTCTCGACTTGCTCAGCCAGTGCCTTCTTTTCCTGTGGGTCTGTTGCAGATTCCCACTTCGCCAGCAGCGAGCCCGCGGGAACCGGAAGACGGGTCGGATCCTTCTGCTGTGCTTCGACAAAGAATGCCCAGACATCCGGATTGCCGTGTGAATCCTGATGAGGATTTCCCTGGAGCACATTTCCAGCAACGTCCGTGGACAACTTCCAGGAGCGGGACGAATCACTTGCCGACTGCAGCGAAAGATCAATCGTTGTCAGATCGCACGCATGATCGCCATCCCGGGGGCCAATCAGCAACACCACCAGTTCGCCTTTGTGAACGGAGACGTTGTCAAAGGGGCCGACTGCGATTGGGGCTGCACCGTCGGATGTGCCGGCAGCGAGTTGTTGACGAATCTTTCCGCGTCGAACTTCCAGAGCCCAGGAAACTCCGTTGCCGCATTCCGGGTGGGCGTCTTGAACATGGGCGTCAATTCGGAAATGACCGGTGACCGGACTTCTCCAGGCGACGCCGGCTGCAAGCTCCGGGTTCGGATGGACCATCACGCTGTGCGGGAATGCGTTGCCCGGGATCCGCACATGCTGGTCCGAGGAATTGGTGAGCAGCAGCGGGGTCGGTTCCGATCCCCAGCCCTGAATGAAATCATAGTCGCCCGTTTTGGTGAGGCGTCCCGTGAACAGCCCCTTCAGCTCAGGAGGAGTCTCTCCCAGGCCCAGAAAGGCGAGCCATGATCGAAGAACCTGTTCGTCAATCTTCCGCTCGCGAGCCACATCGGCGATGTGGGAGGCGTCCTGTGCGACAACTTCAACAGCGTCCAGGCACTCGGCAGTGCTTCCAAAAATCCGGGCCCGTCGTTCGGCGAGACCCTGCGTCAACTGTCTGATATCACGCAGAAGAATGTCGGGGCGTCCGGGAGAAACGAGTCGAGGCTTTTCCCAGATCACGACATCCTGTTCGGTGTTCCCGTCGACATCGCGGGCAATCATCGCCAGCGTGACGGCCTTGCCATCCAGGGAGGTCGGAACGGTCAGCTTCAGATCCTGATGTGTCGCCAACGGGGAGATCGGCTCGAGCCACGCTTTCGGGCCGCCAATCTTTCCGATGTGTGCGACCGTCGAAAACTTCCAGACTGCGCGCTGCCAGGCAGCAATCTCGGCAACAAGAGTGGAACTGTCCTTCAGATCTGCCGCTTTCCACTGCGATTGAATCTGAGAAAGCAGCAGTGACTGCTGCGGTTCATTGAGAGCCTTCCACAGCAGGTCCATGTACTTGGGACTCAGGCTTCGCTGCCTGGCAACCTCGGCGGTAGTCTTTGTCCCTGCGGTCAGCGACTGTCGTTCTTCGACCAACGCGACCAGATAGAGGTCAAGGGGGAGACCTCCCCCGTCGTTTGTGTTGAAGATAATTCCCTGCAGGTTGACCTTTTCTCCAACCCGGTTGTCGCAGTACCGCGAGTAGAAATTACGAATCTGTTCGAGTCGTTCCTGCGTCTGGTCCGTGGGCGTCGGCGATTCTCCGAACGTAAAACCGTCGGGGAGAAGGACAGCGTGGGCTGCAACAGACTTCGCAGCGTCGAGGTATTTTGTCAGCAGTCCCGGCGACATCACGAGTGCCCCGCCGGTGTTCGTGAACCCTTCACCGGCAGCACCGTCGACTGGGAACTCCGCAGCGGGCTCCAGCGACTTCAGCCCGGTCAGGTCGCGGATGGTGTTTGTGTATTCAACATTATTGAGGCGGCGGAGGATCACCAGACCGGGATCGCCGGCGTGGGCTCGCGCTTCGTACGTCAGGAACTCTTCGACCCATCCCAGGAGGGCGGTCTGATCATCGGCAGTCAGCTGCGGAGCATCCTTCGGTGGCATCTGCCCGCTTTTGAGCATCTCCCGGACTCGCTGCCAGACGCGGGGATGCCGACGAACCTCGGCGATCTTGGAAAAATGATCGAAGTTGAGATCGGCCTCGGCGAGACTCTCGGAATGACAGTCGGCGCAATATTTTGCGATCAGCGGAAGCACTTTTGCTGGATAGGCTTGCTCCAGAGCAACAGATCCCTGATCGGACTCGGATGCCTGAACTGCTCCAGAAACCAGCGCGAACAAGGCCAGGATTCCAAGCTGCCAGATTCCGACAGGCTTTGTTCGAGTTTCTGAAGCTGCAAGTTGAGCGCAAACCATCATTCCAAAGCTTCCGTTCGACCTTTGTGACATTCCACATGCGCCTTCAGCGTTTCCACTGCGTCCGCGACGTTTCCGTCCCGCAGGGAGTCAATGATCCGCTGATGGCTGGAAACCCCTTGCGACCATTCCTTTTTCTGCACACTTTCCCGGAATCTCCGGAAGAAGACCGCCAGCACGTCCGTGAAGGGCATGAGCGGAGTCAGGCCGCTGGCCTGCACCAGTTCCCGGTGAAAACGGATGTCCAGTTCCACCCATCGCTGCAAAGTTCGCGTTTCGCGTAACTCGGTATTGATGGCGTTCAGTGATTCGTAAATGGCGGGATCCTGTTTCATCGCCTCACAGGTGTAAGGCAGAACCCCGGTTTCCAGTGCGATTCGGGTTCCGATCAGGACGTCGGGTGCCGCGCCCAGGAGGGCCGGGTGGAACCCGATGCATTCCGTGACACGGTCCATGTTGAGACTGCCGACCGACAGTCCCCGCCCTGGTTTCGATTCAACAATTCCAAGGTATTCGAGTGATTTGGTGGCTTCGCGCAGGCTGAGCCGACTGACGCCAAAGGAAACTGCGAGTTCGACTTCGGTCGGGAGCCGGTCACCTGGCTTAAGATCTCCATCCAGGATGAAGCGTTTGAGCTGATTGGCGACGACGTCACGGAGCTTGGTTTTACCGATGGGCTTGAGCATGAACTCCCTTTACGTGAGTTGCGACAGTAAAAGTCCAGCTACGTCCCATTAGATTATCTGACAATCAGCTCAGTGTCAACTCAGAGAAGAATGCACTGATGCGAATTCGAGAGACTTCGTCCCTCGGCTGAATTGGCAGATTTCTGCGGTTTTCGGACGTACTGGCGTAAGAAGGCCCGACTTGGCCCCGTCGGATTGTAACGCCTGTGCCGCAGATTCTCCAAAACCTAAGTCAGTCTGGTTGGAGAAAGATTGTCAGCCGGGACTGGCAGTTCGGGCGAAAAAGGGAGCCAATTCCGGGGGCTGCCCAGTCTTGGCAGGAAGCATCCTGGATTTGTGCGTCTTGGAAGGTGTCGGCCTGGCATACAATGAGGATCGTCGTCGTTCCTGCCTTGACATCCACTATTGCTGATGAGATATCATCAGATCATCGAATAGATTGATATCTGTCGTTTCCTGCTCACTCGAGCAACTGTTCGCGAATCCGCTCCCTTTCGCAGGCCATTCGACAGGCGATCCACTCGCGAGTTCCGTCTGCGACGCCTTGAACACCAGTTCAATTGTGAGGCCCGTGAAAGAGGGAGATGCAATGCCCGTACTTCCGTTCTCGTTCTTGATCACTTTCGCTTGAGGAGTTCTGCATCATGAAAATTCGAAGTCGTGGATTCACTCTTATTGAGCTTCTGGTCGTGATCGCGATCATTGCTGTGCTGATCGCATTGCTGCTGCCAGCCGTTCAGCAGGCCCGCGAAGCTGCCCGCCGCAGCCAGTGCAAAAACAACCTCAAGCAGATGGGACTGGCACTCCACAATTACCACGATGCCCACAACATGTTTCCCTTCGGGGTCAGAATGGGAGGAGCGGGTGGTTTCGGGCCTTCCTTCAATGCCATGATCCTTCCGTATATTGACCAGGCGCCGCTCTATAACAAGCTGGTCTGGACCGGGGTGAATGACGGCTTCGCGCCCGTTCACGACACAAATAAGCTGTATGCGTTGAACGCCATCATCCCTGCTTTTCAGTGTGCGTCTTCGCCACTCAATCTCCGCGGGCCCGACCTTTATGGGACCGGTCCAACTTACGAACCGCATAGTTGCTATCCGGGAATCTCTGGAGGAGTCTCCGGCAACGGTTTTACGGACGCACGGGAAATCGGAACCGGCGCTGGAATCCTTGCAAAGAATGGAATCCTTGGATACCTGAGCACGGTCGGGTTTCGCTCGATCAATGACGGGGCCTCCAATACCATGATCATTGGTGAAGCGTCCAATTTTTATAAAGACGCTGCAGGAAATCTCACTGAATCCGGCGCTGCTGGCACGGAGCACGGATGGATGATGGGCACACAGGCGACCGGGGATCTTGCGTCGCACCCCGATCCTCGCATGTTCAACGTGACTTCCGTGCGCTACCCGCCCAACGCTGTCTTCAACACAGCAGCGAATGGAATGATTGCAAACTACGGGACCAACAATCCCATGAACTCGCCTCATGCGGGCGGAGTTCAGGTTACCCTGGCAGATGGCTCGGTTCGCTTCATCTCTGAGAACATCAACATGCTGACTCTCCGCATCCTCTGTTCCCGGGATGACGGTCAGGTGCTGGGCGAGTTCTAGCCCCTGTCTCAGGGGAGTGTGGCGGCGATTCTGGTTGATTCATTGCTCGAAAGCTGTGTTTATCGCCGCCGGAACGCAACTGCTTCGTGAGATTCGCTCCAGGAGGCCGGTTCGACTTCTTAAAAAGCTCAAAAGATGATCTGTCAGAGCACGAAGCGTGAGCGAGTGCATTCGGAACAAGATGCGGCTTGATGCACCTGCTCCCGAGCGTACTCTGAAAAAATCAAACAGCAGTGTTGCTGTCAGTTCTGGCCTCGGCATGAAGAAATCCAGCACGCAGCCCCGGGCGATGAGTGACCCCCGGGGTTGTGTGAACTGGCTTGACATGAAGTTTGGTACGGCGTGACGCATCTCTATTTCCGTTCCTTTTGAAAGGACAATCATTGTGCGAACTGTGCTGGCACTCTCGTGCCTGATCCTCATTTCGGGATGTGGTCGAAGTTCGGGAAGAGCTCACAGCGAAACAGCACCCGTCTCGGGCAAGCTGACGCTCGCGGGAGCTCCCCTGCAGAAAGGAACACAGGTCGTCATCAGTAATGAGGACGATGGATTTGTGTTCTCAGGAACGACGGACGAGGCGGGCGCTTTCAAAATCATCTCGCAGTTTCCAGAGAACGGCGTCCCCATTGGTCACTATGTGGTGACAATCGCCCCTCCGGCGGCTCCGCAGGTGAATTCGATGGAACTCGCGCTCAACCCGAAAGCCAATCAGGTGAAGATCGACTTCCCCAAGAGTTACATGCAGACCAAAACCAGCGGACTCGATTTTGAAGTTCAACTCAAGGACAACGTCCTGGATCTTGACCTCAAGAAAAAGTGACCGGAGCAGAGGCTCCCAGAGCGAATCTCACGAAAGTGTGGCGTTCCGGCGGCGATAAACGCAGCTTTCGAGCAATGAATCGCCCAGAATCGCCGCCACACTCCCCCGAGACAGGGGCTAACGTCTCCGAACATCCTCTGCCCGGTCAGCGGGCAGCGGGGACTTTCACTGTGTCGACCAGTTTTGTCACCAGGGAATCCACTGCCAGGCCTTCTGCCTCCGCTTTGTAGTTCAGCAGGATTCGGTGTCGCAGGACCGGTGCAGCGCTCACCCGGATATCCTCCACCGTGACATGTGAACGACCCTGCAGAATGGCCCGGGCTTTCGCAGCCAGGACCAGATACTGGGACGCCCGTGTCCCCGCCCCCCAGCTCACATATCTGTTCACCAAGTCCTGTGTCCCGACCTGACCGGGACGACTGGCTGCAACGATCTGCACAGCGTACTGAAGCAGCTCTCTGGCAACCGGGACACTGCGGACAATCCGCTGAAAGTCCAGGACATCGTCGCTGGTGAACAGTGGGTGGATCGGCTCCTGTGCGCCCGCTGTCGTCCGCTCCACGACGGTCACTTCATCGTCCTCTGGAAGATAGTTCATGACCACGTTAAGCATGAACCGGTCGAGCTGTGCTTCGGGGAGCGGGTAGGTCCCTTCCATTTCGATTGGATTCTGCGTGGCGAGAACAAAAAACGGCTCATCCAGCGGGTAACGCTTGCCCGCTGCGGTCACTTGGTGCTCCTGCATCGCCTCGAGCAGCGCCGCCTGGGTCTTGGGGGGAGTGCGATTGATTTCGTCGGCCAGCAGGACATTTGCGAAGATCGGTCCGGGGACAAACGTCATTGACCTGCGACCGTCCTGATTCTCCTCCAGAATTTCCGTCCCGGTGATGTCTGCGGGCATCAGGTCGGGAGTGAACTGGATCCGTTGAAACTGCAGGTGAAAAATCTGTGCGATCGATTTCACAAGCAGAGTCTTGGCCAGACCCGGGGCGCCCGTGATAAGGCAGTGTCCGCCGGCGAAGAGAGTCGTCAGCACCTGCTCGATGACGTCCTGCTGTCCGACGATGGCTTTACTGAGTTCGTCGCGGATCCGCTGGCGGCTGTCGCGCAGTTTCAGGACGGCTTCTTTTTCCCGGTCATAATCCGCACTTGTGGAGAATGGCATTTCTCAGTTCCCTGCGAATGGGCGTTCCGATCCGGACCCTCATCAGGAGTATCCCGGCTTCGCGGAGAAATGTCGAACCTGTTGACCGGGCAACCTGACAAGCAGTGCTAAAGGCCAAGTCGCGGGCCGCTGTGGTTACTTCAGTCCGAGCGTCTCGTCAAAGTGACACATCAGGTTGAAGTTCTGGATCGCCACACCGCTGGCACCTTTGATCAGGTTATCCAGTACGGAGAAGATCATCACCTTCCCCTTCACCACGCGGGCTGTGATCTGGCAATAGTTGGTGCCGGCGACGTCTTTGGTTCTGGGCAAGTGGTCAACGACATGCACAAATGGTTTTCCTGCATAGAAAGCTCGCAGCACCTGCAGCAGTTCGGCCTGTGAGACTTCCTTCACCGGGCTGGCGTAGATGGTGGCGAGAATTCCCCGGTCCATGGGGATCAGATGAGGAGTGAAAATGAGATCGACCGTCTGGCCGGCCACCTGAGTGAGAATCTGTTCAATCTCCGGTGTATGTCGATGATTGCCGACGCCATATGCCGAAAGGCTTTCGTTGCATTCGCTGAAGAGCGTTTCCACCTTGGGGGTTCGCCCTGCTCCGGAAACTCCGCTCTTGGCGTCAATGATGATTCCCTGCGGCTGGATCAGTCCCGCTGCCAGCAACGGAGCCAGTGCAAGAATGGACGCACTCGTGTAGCAGCCGGGGTTGGCGATCAGCGACTGCTGCGGAATTTCCGGTCCGAAGAGTTCGGGCAGACCATATACGGTGGCTCCCAGCCGGGTGGGGTCAATATGAACGTGCCCGTACCACTTCTCGTAAACTGCGGGGTCAGCAAGTCGGTAATCGGCCGAGAGGTCGATCACCTTCATCCCGGCGGAGAGCAGTCCCGGGATGGCCTCCATGCTGGCGCGGTGAGGGAGGCAGCAGAAGCAGACGTCGGCGATCTGCGCCAGTTCTTCTGGGCCCGGGTTGGTAAAGTGAAGATCCAGCCGCCCTGCCAGCGAGGGGTGGACGCTGCTGACCGGACCGGATTCTGAACGACTCGTGACGGCCGTAATCTCGGCGTGGGGATGCCGTAACAGGATGCGGATCAGCTCGAGTGCGGTGTAACCAGTCCCCCCTTGAATCGCAACTCGGATCACGGCACGTCCAGCTTGAAGATGTAGAACAAAGTGTCGGAATTTTGAAAAACGGCGTTCATCTCGTTCGGTTCGTCGAGGCGAAACCGTCCCTCACTACGAAGCTTATTCACCGTCTGGGATTCATCAACCCAGATTCCGCCTTGGCTGGAGCTGCCAGGGGGTGAAAATTGTTCAAGGAATTTGTCACGGACATTGCGACGGGTTTCGGCCAAATTGTCAGTGCGAAAGATCTAGCAAATCGTAGAGCTGCAACCTCTTACAGTTCGCACCGGGCGTTTGAGTTGACTGGAATATACGAGTCGGATCGAAAAAATAAAATTATTTCCCGTTTAATGACCGTTTTTCCTGTGTAAATTTGCTTCTATCATACGGGACACAATCTTGATCAACTAGGTTCGATGCATCAGAATGGTGTGTCGTAACAATGCATTTGTCAGATATTGTGCAGGATTTCTCGAATTTTGCCAAAATCGACTTCTGCAAAAAGATACAGAAAAGTTGACAAAGCTCTGGGAATCGGGTGGATCAGCAGGTAGGATCGATCGTCTATTACGCGGACAGGTATCGCGCAATACGTTTGACTCCAAGTCTTTGGGCCTCTTGAGGAGTTCATTTGTGTTGGAATATGATTTCGATGACAGTCCCGGATATTGGGTGTGCATGACGTCACACCTGATCCGGAAGTTGCTCAGTACCAGTTTGGCACCGGCCAAGATGACACTTCGTCAGTTCGAAGTTCTGGCAACCTTGGCGAAGCTGCCGGGATGCGGGTCACAGACCGAGATTGCGGACGCTCTCGGCATTGAGCCGCACACGCTGGCTGGAGTTCTGAAGCGGATGGAGCGCGATGGACTGCTCGAGCGGACCTGCTGCGATCAGGATCGTCGTAAAAACCGCGTGCAGCCCACGGCCAAAGCGGAAGAAATGTGGCAGCGAGCCACTGCGATATCACATGCAATTCGTCGCGACATTATTCAGGGACTGACTGGTGAAGACCTGGCGATGTTGAAAAGCATCTGTCAAAGGTTGCAGACGAACATTCTGGCAGCGGAAGCCGAACTGGAAATGCAGCCTGCCGTGCATCACTCGCCCCCTCATGCACCCGCACACCTTGCGGTTCCATTTTCGCCAATGATTCATCCTTGAACGTCTGGCCGGCGTTCGGACGGTGCCGCGCGGGAGATCGCTCTTGCCCTTGACGATCACATTGTCCGAATCGACATCCCACCGTCGATCTTCAGGACTTGGCCGGTGGCATAGGGAAGATCTCCGGAAACCAGGGTTCGGACTGCCCGGCCGATGTCGGAGGATTCTCCCCACCGACGTTCCAGGGTCAGGCCGTCTGCGATCATGCGATCGTATTTGCCGGTCACGGCTGACGTCATGTCGCTGCGAATAATCCCCGGACGAATTTCGTAGACATTGATCTTCTCCTCTGCCAGCCTCGCTGCCCAGAGTTTTGTCGCCATTCCCAGTCCCGCTTTGGAAAGGCAATAGTCTCCGCGATCCACCGAGACAACCTCCGCTGAAATGGAACTGATGAAGATCACTGTCCCGCGAAAGTTCGCGTAGTCACGACGGTGTGAAATCATTTGCCGGGCGACCAGCTGCGTCAGGAAATGGGGACCCTTCAGATTGATTCCAATGACTTTGTCGAATGCATCTTCTCCGGCTTCCAGAAGATCCTTGCGGCCCGGTGATGTAATGCCTGCATTATTGATCAGGGCGTCAATTCTTCCGAAGCGGTGCAGCGTGTTCTCGACCAGCCGGACCCTGTCGGCGTGCACGCTGATGTCTCCGGGACAGTAGTCAATCTCCCGGTGGATTTCTCGCAGTTGATCCAGTGTGTCTTTCACGCCTTCGACGGGGCGAACGCCGTTGAGCATCAACTTCCATCCGGCAGCTGCCAGCTCCCGGGCGATTCCCAGCCCGATTCCTCGTGCGCCTCCGGTGATCAGTGCGATCGATGACATATCTGGAAACCATCAAGTGAAGCGGGATCCGGGAGTGACCTGCAAACGCGGCTTGCAGCGAGGATTGTATCGAGTCTTCATAAGAACAATAGTCGCACCCTAGCGAGGATGCAGATGAATTTCGCCGTGTGATTCTAACGAACAGGCTGTATCAGAATTCTCTTGTCTTTACCGCTGATTCTTTCTTCCGTGCGTTCCACCCCCTAAACTCAAAGACCACCCTGCCGCTGGCGGAACGTCCTGGAGTGCACCAGCTGCCTCACTGAATTTCCAGATCCGCCGGCTGGACTGATCGGATTCCTGCCGAATAATCAACGTTGGACACTGACTCGGATGATGAACATGAACGCCCCCACTCGACTGCTGACGGCACTTCCTTTAGCGGCACTGCTGATGGCTGGTTGCCCCCCTCAGGCTGAGAAGGCAGAACCGAAACCTGCAGCTGAGTCGACTCCCGCGAACGAGACGCCCGCGGCTGCTGAATCCAAAGCCTCGGCCGAACCAGCTCCTGTTGCCAGTCAACCTGATGATCCGGAAGCGGTTAAAGCTCTGAAGGATGCCGGGGTCTATCTCAAATTCGACAGCGCTGGGCAGGTGATCGGCGCCGATTGCAAACATGCGTCCATTACCGATGAGCAACTGGTCCTCTTCAAAGGTCTGCCCAAGCTCAAAGTTCTCAGCCTCGAAAACTCTCAGGTGACGAACCAAGGGCTGAATATTCTGGAATTCCTTCCGCAGCTGGAAGAACTCGGACTGCGACGCTGTTCGCAGGTGGACGACGCCGGACTGGTGGCACTGAAGTACGTGCCGAAACTGCAGCGGCTCTATCTTCTGTTCACCCGGACGACAAATGCCGGACTGGAACATCTCAAAGACCTGAAGGATCTGAAGGTTCTTGACCTGCGTGCCTGTGCTCAGATCGGTGATGCCGGACTGGTGCACATCGAAGGGCTGCAGAATCTCGTCGATCTGAAGCTGCGTTCGTATCCGGTGACCGATGCCGGGATGAAGTCGCTCGGAAAATTGAAGAAGCTTCGCGTGCTCTCGCTGGAAGATTGTGGAGTGGGAAGCGCGGGTATGGTCGATCTGGCCGATCTGTCGGAACTGAAGTCGCTCAACCTGATGCGCACCACTGTGGGTGACAAAGGGCTCGCGAATTTCGGAAACATGAAGTTCGTGGATCTTTCGCTGCGTGACACTGCTGTGAGCGGAGCGGGACTGGATGCACTGGTGGCTGCCCGCCCGACGCTGGTCGACCTGGACCTGAGCGAGAACCGCATCGATAACTACGGACTCGAGCATCTCGCCCCGTTCACCCAGCTCAGGATTCTGAATCTGTGGAACGGCAGTTTTGATGACGAAGGTCTGAAGGCACTGAGCGGGCTGACGGAACTCAAAGAGCTGAACCTCGAAGCCTGTCGCGGAATCACTTCCGCCAGCGCTGCGCAGATCGCGTCATATCCGAAACTCGAAAAGCTGAATCTGGTTGAGACGTCGTTTGACAACGCAGGTCTCGAAGAGCTCTCCGGAATGAAGAGCCTGAAGGAAATTGACCTGTCCCGATCTGGAGTGACCGCTGAAGCTGCCAAGAAGTTTCAGGATGAGCATCCTGAGTGTAAGGTGAAAATCTAAGGGGCCAGTAAAGGTCCCGGTCACGGCGGTTTCGCTAGATGCTTCAGGTGTGCAGCGAAACGTGATTCGACAGATTCCTGGGACTTTCGACTGTGACGACAGTCCCCGTAAGTCTTCAACGGGCTGCTCGTCCCTTCCTCGTTAAGGGACGAGGGGAGTCGCCTGAGTCGGGAAAGCTGGGCAAAGTTTCCGGATCCGGAGATCGCGAGCGTTTGGCCGCATTCTCCGCGAGTTTGGAAGGGGGCTGCGTTCAGGAAAAACCGAGCCTCGTGCCACACTGTCGTCCGGTTTCCCGGATCGGTTGTGGCGGCCCGCGGGCGGAACCGGTATGCTAACCAGGCTGTTTCGGCGAATCGCGAATCACCAGGTGAGCTGCGTCGGGTTGGGCAAAGATGACAATCAAATCGAGCTTTTTCGAAATCCAGAGCCTGGAGGCGAATGACGGGACACTGCTCGTCATGAGTAAGAACCGGCTTACCGAGGATGAGAACCTGGAGCAGCTGGATCGCGATTTCATGACCCTGACCGACACATTCCATGTGCGACGGATCATTCTGGACCTGACCTCAGTGACGTACATGACCAGCGCCGCGATCGGCAAGTTGATCTCGCTGCATCGGCGTCTGACTCGCAATGAAGGGCGACTGGTCCTGTGTTCGCTCCAGCCTGAAGTTCAGTCCACCCTCAAAACCAGCCACCTGTTAACGTATTTCAGAGTTGCCGACTCCTCCTCGGCCGCGTCTGAGTTGTTCGCCTGACCGGCGACGGACCGCTCGCTGCCGGGCCTCCTACCAGCACTGCGGGTTCCAGTGTCGAATAGCCGTCTCCCGCAGCGGTGACTGCGTCAAAATTCAATTGTGCCTTGAGTAGAGAAATGACGATGCAGGCTGATGTCGGTGCGCCACTGGTTGTTCTGGAAGGAATTGACGGATCTGGCAAAGGAACTCAGGCGGCGTTGTTGCACAGCCGGTTCAAGGAGTCTGGCCGCCCTGCCCAACTTCTAAGCTTTCCTCGCTACCAGTCGACATTCTTCGGCCATCGGATCGGAGAGTTTCTCAACGGAGATTTCGGGACGCTCGATCAACTCGATCCGTTCCTGGTTTCTCTACTCTACGCCGGTGACCGGTTCGAATCTCGAGACACTCTGCACCAGGCGCGGCAGGGCCAGGACGTCGTGGTCCTTGATCGATACGTCCCTTCGAACATCGCTCACCAGTCCGCCAAGAAGTCGGGCGAAGCGAGAGTTCAACTGCAGCAGTGGATCGAGCAGATCGAGTACGGCATTTACCAGATGCCCCGGCCTGATCTGGTGGTGCTTCTGGACCTTCCCGTCGAAGTCTCCCAGCAATTGATTCTGATGAAGCAGCGACGTTCCTACACCGAACAGGCGACCGACCTGCAGGAAGCGGATGTTGACTATCTGGACCACGTGCGAAACGTGTATCTGCACCTCGCACGATCTTCCCCAGGATGGAAGATCGTTTCCGTGACCGATGGAGACCGGATTCGAACGATCGAGGAGATCTCCGAGGAAATCTGGGGGATCGTCCAGGAGAGATTCGATTTCACCAACCCAACGTCCATCACCTGAAACGAGATCCCATTCCATTTCAGCCCCCTTCACCACTGCCGCGATGCCCCCTCATCCTGTCTGCCGCGTTCTCGTCGATCCCCCTTTAGCGGGCGATTTGAATATGGCGATCGATGAAGAGTTGCTGAACTCGGGCCTGTCCGGCGTGGCGACGCTGCGCTTCTATCAGTGGGCCTCTCCGACGGTCTCGCTCGGACACTTCCAGGCGCGCCAGACGCTGGAGGTCCCTGCCCGGTTTCAGGAACTCCCGGCGGTTCGACGTCTCTCCGGCGGCGGGGCGATCCTGCATGATCAGGAGTTGACCTATTCCTGCGTTCTCCCCTCGGGAAACCCTCTGTGTCAGGAACCCGGTCAGATTTATGACCTCGTTCACGCTGCGATTATCAGTGTGCTGGAACGGCTGGGAGTCCAGTGCCGAATGCGGGGAGACGACGCGTTTTCCGATCAGTCCTTTCTTTGCTTCTCGCGCGGCGATGCCCGCGACATCGTGATCGGCAGTGCGAAGATTGTCGGAAGTGCCCAGCGCAGGCGGCAGGGTACGGTTCTTCAGCACGGGAGCATCCTGCTGCGGACATCCCCATGGGCCGAAGAGTTTCCCGGGATCCGCGAATTGACCGGGGTCGATCTTTCCGCCGAAACCCTGACATCTCAACTGATGCCCGAAATTCTGCAGCGTCTTGGCCTGCAGGGTGTCGAGGGAGAACTGACCGCGGAAGAAAAGGGGCGAATCGACGCGGCGTTAGAATCCGGGAGTCGATAGCCGGTCCCGCTGCATCAAGAGTGCGACTGTGCAAATGCAAAAACCCGCCGGACAGATGTCAGGCGGGTCTCTCTCTCAACTCGGGCTCTCCCGCAGGTGACTCGCCTGCGGTTCTCTCAACTCTCAAGAGTCTCAAACAATTCCTGGTCGCGCCTCAAGTGAACTCTTCTTCTTGACACCAGGCTCAACGTGCCAGTTTCACGAGCAATGAGGCGGGAGGCATTATTTATGTCCGCCGTGGCCGTGCTTCGGTCCTTCTGCGACGGGGGCATCGCAGGCAATCTGGCACTGGTTGTTATCGCAGCTGTCCAGGACGTCACGGAAGGCGGAGCCGGCCACGCTGGATTTGATTCGTCCGTCTGGTTTACAGGCCGAGAAGCCGCTGAAGTAGTAGCTCTGGTTCAGGGAACCGATGGCATCGGCCACGTCGTTGAGTTCTTCAGCGACAGCATATTGCACTTCGCTGAGGCCGACGATCAGACCGATCACCAGCAAGGTGGCAATCAGGACCAGTTCGGCGGAAACAATAAAACCAGCTTCATCATTCAGCAGTGCATTCAAAACGTTCTTCATGTCCTCGTCCTCGTGTGTGATCCCTGTGAATTGAGAGCGCAGAACGATCGGCAGTCCCATGAGAAGGGGGCATGCAGTTCGCTCTTACAAACTCATGGCTGGACCGTGTGAGAGCGGTAGACAGGTCATGAGGAGACGTCCGGAGACAATCTCAGATGGCTCTGATGGAAGTGTTCTTCCACTGGTTTATGCAAAGGCAGATGCAGTGCCAGACAGAGCATGAACAGATCACGGAGGGCACTTAACGAAAGAACGTGCCGCAGTTTAAGAAAATTCGCGTGACCTGCTGGCCAACTCAGAAAACACTGCAGGCGCAAAGAGGTTGAACCATTGTCGCTGACAAAGCGCTTCTGGTTTGATACAGCACTGCGAATTCGGTGACGTAACCGTTGCGTGCCGAGCCAGGTGTAAGGGATCGGCTGCAAGGCTGGAGGACCTCCGGGCTCTCACCTCCGAAGACAGCCTTGCAGCACAGCAAAACGTCAATGCAGACAGGATGCCTGTTTCCGGAAAGCAACGTGATGATGCCCGTGTTGCTTTTGGGGTTCACTCTGTAACTTCATGTTGCAGAATTGTTTGCGTATTTGGAGAATGTTGCTCGCGGCTAGTGTTGCTGTTCAGCGATCGCTGATGTTGCGTTTCGACATCTTTACGAAAGTGAAACGTCCGCTTCGAAGCCTGAACATTCTGATGTTCGCGCCCTCACAGAAGTGGCCGAGTCGGAGATCGACCGTCCCTTGGTCGCTGCGAAGTATGGAGATGGAAGTTTTTTGTGAATGAGTGGGAAATCTCGATCCAGACTCCGATTTCTTGCACTGAATCCCCTGCCCGGCTGGTTGAACCTGAAGTCTTCACTTCAGTATGGTCCATGGAATCATCAATACCCGGCAGTGCTTGAGACTTCACTGCCTGTTCGCATCTCAAAGGAAATCCGTGATGACTGATTCCGTCGACCGACGCAGCTTTCTCAAGGCCAGTACCGTCGCTGCCGGTGCTGCTGCGATGTTCCCCACTGCCTCCCTGAAAGCCAAAGGGAAAAACGAAACGCTCCGCATCGGAATGATCGGGCCGGGGGGACGGGGCTTCAGCGCGCATGTCAAAACGCTCACCAAGCTGAAGAACGAAGGGGCGAATATTGAGATCGTCGCTGTTGCCGAAGTGTGGTCGGTCCAGCGGGACATGGTCGCGGACTACATCAAGGCGGAAAACGGCAACGATCCCGCCCGGTATGTCGACTACCTGGAAATGATCGAGAAAGAAAACCTCGATGCGGTCTCCATCGCGACGCCGGACCACTGGCATCACAAGCAGATCGTCGACTCGCTGAACGCCGGGCTGCACGTGTACTGCGAAAAGCCGATGACCAAGAAGGTCGAAGAGGCGATGGATGTCCTCAAGGTCTGGAAGAAGTCCGGCAAGGTCATGCAGGTGGGAGCACAGGGCTCCAGCGAGCCGACCTGGAATCTCGCCCGGCAGATGATCGATGCGGGTAAGCTCGGGAAGGTCTTGATGTTCCAGACGGAGTACTTCCGCAATTCGGATATCGGCCAGTGGCGGTATTACGCACTGACCAAGGACATGACCCCGCAGACGATCGACTGGCAGCGTTGGCTGGGGACCAAAGAAGGTCTCTCGGAAGACCGGCCGTTCGACCGCGAAGTCTACAAGCAGTGGCGACGCTTCTGGCCCTACGGATCAGGGATGTTTACCGACCTGTTCGTTCACCGGGTGACCGCGATGCTCAAGGCGACCGGCCTGCGTGATCCGGGTCGCGTCACTGGAGCGGGCGGGATCTATCTGGAATACGATGGTCGGGATGTCCCGGATGTGGCGACGGTCGTTGCCGATTACTCCGCCGGCGTTCAGGGACTCGTTTCTTCGACGATGTGTGCTGAGGAATCCCGGTTGCAGCAATGCATTCGCGGTCACTTCGGTTCGTTCACGTTCTCGGGGAACAAGATTCACTTCACCCCGGAACGGCCTCAGGTGACCCACAACAGCAAACTCGTGGCGGAGACCATTGAGACCGAAGCTGTGGCCGATCTGGACAAGGCACATTTCCAGAACTGGCTGGACGCGATCGCTGCGGGCGATCCGATGCTCTGCAACAACGACCCGATCCTGGGGGCAGCCGCCGTGACGACGGTGATTCTCGGTGCCCAGAGCTATCGTGACGGCATCGTTTACTACTTCGATCCGGAAACCGGCCCGGTGAACGCCTACGAAGCCCATCAGAAGGGGCAGAGCTGGGCGAAACAGTGGGAAAAAATGTCCGCAGAGCGATCCCCTGCCCGACACGTTCCAGGCTGGACCGCCGGGACCTACGGCAGCACTCTCGAAGAGCCTGCTTACATGTCGCTGGCAGGCCCGTGGATTGATGGACAGCCACCGAAGAAGTCGTAAGACGGTTTAGAGTTTACTGTTCAAGTACGGCAGTCTGATTCAGGCTGCCGTACTTTTTTTGTAGAGGGCAGAGGGCAGAGGGCAGAGAGGGGTAGGCGTGGTTGAGCGCAGCGAAACCCAGCTTGAACGGGCTTTGCGAATTGAACGTGACGGCGTGACACGTTCGAGGCTGAAGTGCGCCGACCGTCAGTAGGGACGTGGATTCATGTTCGTCCAGGGGGTGCGATGTGACTATCGCATCCACCCTACGCCAATTTACGACAAGTCTAAATCTCAAGCAGAACCTTGGATGGCGTTACATGGACCCGTTGTGATGGTTAAATTGTCTTGTTGCCACTCTCGCATTTGATACAATCTTTCGAGAACATCTCGGTGATCGAAATGGTGTCGGAAGATCATGCAGCATCGGTGGCGTAAGCGTCCATTTAAACCTGACGATAGGGATCCAAATGTCCTGTGGATGGAGTTTGGCGATGGATACGTTATCCCTCATGAAGGACGGTATTTAGCTGTTTCATCAGGTATATCTGTCTTGCGGGACGCTGACATTTTGATGCAGACAGAGCTCATCAGACTCGGTACAAGCGTTCCTCGCGGTCAAGTCATTACTGGAACGACGCGTGCATGGGACGTGCTGCGTCAGGAATTGCTGAAGCATTCTGAGCTTTTTGATTATTTCCCTCGATGGCATCGCAAATTCGAGGAATTTGTAGGTGGAGCGTACCATGAATCACAATGGAGCAACGTCATCCTCTCTCCTCGTTCGGGAGACGGTGGGTTCGATATTGCTGCTTTTAAAGGCGGGCAACAAATTCTCGATGAAATAAAGGCGTATCGGTCAGGGCGGCTTGTCACGCACCAAATCGTTCGTGCAATATTAGGATTGTTGGTCCTTCATGACGATTTGAATCAAGTAAGAGTGACGACAAGTTCGGGGTTCTCCCCGAATGTTATCGCCGACTTTGCCAAAGTTATACCGGACAAACTCCAGTTAACTGATCGTGGTCAATTGATTGGGTGGTTAAACCAGATGGGAACAGCTGAGGCTGAGTCTTCAGGTCTTCCATTGGCAACGGTTAACTCGAGACCATGGAAAGTCTTCTTCTAGTCTGGCGAGGTGCCATGCTCATGTCGCGTCAGCAGCATGGACATGCCGACGGTCAGTGGGGACGCGGATTCATGTTCGCCCGGCGGGCGAGATGGAAGCATGGCACGCGGCAATTGCAGTCGTCGTGGCGAGGAATCCAAACCGATCACGTTTAGCTGCACACTTCAAGTGTGCAGCTAAACCGCCGTTGTTGAGGTTTTCGACCGACAGCGACTCGCTCAGGTCGATGGTGACGTCGTCAGCTGGCGGCCCGCGTTTCGCGCGCGGGTGATCTCGATTGGGCAGTCCGCTCCCGGAATGATGGACCAGATGCGTCGGCGAAGTTCGGCCGCCTCTGTTTCACTTTCCGCGAACATGGCGATCGTCGGCCCCCAGGAGGACTGTGCCATTCCCGTGCGTTCAATCTCCGGCAGCCGCTTCAAGAGCGTGCGCATCATTGGAGAAGCGAAGACTCCTCCCTGCGTGGCTGCGAAGAACTCTCCCACCAGTTGGCCATATTCCAGCAACGCTGCTGCAAATCCTGCAAAGTTGTGATTGGTCAGAGCGGGGAGAATTTCGGTCAGGGTGAGCCTGCAAAGTCGGCCGCTCACTGATTCCGACATCGACCCGAGTTTTTGAAACGCCTGCATTTCCACGGACCCATGCAGTCCTTTGGCATCGAGGGGATGAAGCAGAAGGACTCGCCACGCATCGGGAAAATCAACACGGCAGGCGAGTTCCCCAAACGCAGCACCGGCGGCATGTCCCCCGTCGACAAGAAATCCTCCGAGCCGATAGCCGTGCAGCCCGATGGCCGAGCGGTCCCCTCGGCCGCACTTCTCAGCAAGTTCAATGGGAGAAGCGGTTCTCCCTTCCATCAGAAGCAGTGCTTCCATCATCGCCAGAGACAGCTGTGTCCCCGATCCGAGTCCGGAATGGGCAGGAATCTCGGCTGCCAGATCGATCTGGACGGACGCCTGCAGATCGGGATTGCGGGACTTCAACGACTGCAGAGTCGATTCGGCTCGGGGGGAAAGAATCCCGAACCGTCTGCCAGTTGCGGGGCTGGTCGCGGTCAGTTCGACTCCCGGTCGCTCGAGCATCATCCCGATGCCGCCGAAGTGACGTCCGGTCTCCGGTTGATACGAGAGCGGTCCGAAATGCAGACGGGCACCGGTTCGGATCGTGATCGAGGCAGGGAGCGGAGGCATGTTTCCAGTGAATTCAGTCGCAGCGGTCGGGCGAGGTTCTATACGAATTCTGCCGTTCGTATGAAAAGAACGCAAACGATGACTCGGAACTTCGCGTTCAGCGACCTGTCACAAGCCGGCTGATCTGCTTGAACTGTTCAGATCCGGCGACTTCGCACCATTCGAACATGGCCATTTCGCTGGTGATGATGCGGACCCCGGCATCGGACATGCGCCGTAGAGCGATTTCACGGTCTTCAGCCTGGCGGCTGCGGGTGGCATCCGCTGCGATGAACACTTCAAAGCCGGCACTGACCAGATCGAGTGCGGTCTGCAGCATGCAGATATGAGTTTCAATTCCCGCGAGGACAATCTGCCGTCGTCCATCTTCCAGACCGGACTGCAGGGCCCAGTCCAGGGCCTCCGCACAGCTGAACCGGACCTTTTCCGGTCGGTGGGGAAGCAGTTCTGCAATGGCGGGGACAGTTGTTCCCAGACCGCGCGGATACTGCTCGGTCGCACTGACAGGGACATTCAGAATCCGGGCTGCCTGAATGAGTTTCACGCAGCCTGAGAGCACCAGATCGAAGTCCGGAATGATAGGCGCAAACTTCTCTTGCATGTCGACGATGACCAGACGACTGGTGGCTGCACTGAGCAGTTCGGGAGAGCGCGTGTAACGATTCGTCATGCGGGTTATCCGACTCATCCGATTTTGTATGTTTAGCTGCACACGTGAAGTGTGCAGCTAAACAACACGTCCATTCACTTCACTACTCGGCTTTGCCGCCGAATGCGTCCAGTGGAGGGCCGCCCATGATGTGATATCCGCAGTCGACATGCAGAGTCTCACCAGTGATGGCGGACGCGTAATCGCTCAGCAGGAACATGGCAGCCTTGCCGACTTCTTCTTCCGAGATGTTTCGGCGAAGCGGAGAGAACGTCTCGTACAGCTTGAGCATCTTGTTGAAATCGCCCACGCCGCTGGCGCTGACGGTCTTCACCGGTCCGGCACTCAGGGCATTGACGCGGACGCCGTCGGCTCCCAGCTCGCTGGAAATGTACTCGACAGCACTTTCCAGGGCGGATTTGCACAGACCCATCAGGTTGTACCCGGGGATGACTCGTTCGCCCCCCAGGTAGGTCAGGGTCAGGATGGAGGCACCGGGGTTCAGCAGCGGTTTGGCGCGTCCGGCCATGGCAATCAGGCTGTAGACGCTGATGTCCATGGCGGTTTTGAAGCCTTCCCGGCTGCTGGCGTAGACCGGACCGGTCAGGTCAGCGGGGGGAGCAAACGCTACGCTGTGCAGAACGAAATCGATCTTTCCGAAAGTTTCAGCGACTTTGTCGTACGCGGCCTGAATGTCTTCATCCTTCTGCACATCACAGGGGACGACGAACTTGGCGCCGATCGGATCGACGAGCTTGCGAACTTTGTTTTCATTCTTGGGCCGAGCGGGATCCTTATCCGGCAGATGCGTGAAACCGATCTCTGCCCCCTCAGCGTGAAGCGCCTGCGTGATCGCCCAGGCGATCGACCGCTCGTTGGCGATCCCGAAGACAATTCCTTTTTTCCCCGTAAACAATCCCATGGTCCGTCCTTTTTCTCACTCCATATGCCTGTCTGACTGGAATCCCGCAACGATATCGGAAGAAGAGGTTTCCGGCAATCGGCCCGATGCTGCGAGTCGATGATTCACTCGGAAGAGGTCCAGAGCGAGGAGTCGAGAGTCCAGAGCCTGGAAACGGGAAGCACTTGGCGTCTCGTGCATTACGCACGGAAGGGGGGAGAGCGGCATCGACGAACGTCGAAACTTTTCTCCAACTTGAGATCGATCCTAAGAGCATAGCCACAGGGACGTTCCGCCGCTATGATCTGTCGAGTCCGCATTTCCATCGTGACCCGCACGCCCCGGTGACTTCCGATGACTATTTCCGTTGATGAATACTTTCATACACGCACGGACGACCGCAAGAAGGAAGTGCGGTACATCAATGTGATCAACAAGGACTCATGCACCAGCTGCCAGTCCTGTGCCACCGTTTGTCCGGTGGATTGCATTTACGAAGTCCCCAGTCGGATTCCGGGACAAAGCTATCATCAGATCGACACCTCGCGCTGCATCGGCTGCCAGATGTGCTACCGATCACCCAATGACAGTACGGAACATTATCAGCTGACGATCTGCCCGTGGAATGCGATCGACATGCTGCACAATCCGAATATGAAACCGGATGCGGTTTCGATTCTCGAACCGTATTGGAAAGGGGCGGAAACCGGACTCCCCTACCCCAAGCTCGAGGAATACGGGTATCAGCTGTTTCTGGACGGTCAGGTCTTCCTGCCGACGAAACGCCCGGATCTGATCGAGATTCTCAACTGGTTCACAAAACCGGACTGGCTGTACTCGGAAGATGGACAGACAATCGCCATCGCCACGATGGAACAGCACGACGACGAGAAAGTCTGCTTCTACGCCACGCCGATCGCCCGTGACCTGCTCGACTGCATGTTCGATGGATGGCAGCGGATCTGGATGGACTGAACAGTCCAGAGACAAGAGTCGAGAGTCCACAGCAGATTTCTCCAGATCTTTTTGAATTGTGGTCACACACAATTCTCTGCTGGGTGATATGCTCGAAGTGGTTCAAGACTTCCATGTGTTTTCGGCTTCAGGCACCCTGCTCTGGATCCCGGACTCTCTCGGAGTGATTTCATGGGATCAGGCTGCCAGCACCATGGCCCGCATGGTCACGACTCGCATTCCCACTCCGCGCAGGGGCAGTTTCGTCGGCTGACGATCACGCTGGTTCTGGTGGCGGTTTACTGCGTGGCGGAGATCGTCGGCGGCTTCTGGACGGGGTCACTCGCCCTGCTCGCGGATGCCGGGCACATGGTCTCCGACATGGCGTCGCTGGCCATCAGCCTGTTTGCGATCTGGATGACCCGTCGTCGTCCGACTCAGCAGCAGACGTTCGGGTTTTATCGTGCTGAAATCCTGGCGGCACTCGTAAATGGGTCCCTGCTCTTTCTCGTCGCCGGCGGCATCCTTCATGAAGCCTGGGAACGCCTGCAGCATCCCGAACCGATTCAGGCTGGACCCATGCTGTGGATTGCACTGGGCGGCCTGTTGGTCAACTTCATCAGCCTGGGAGTGCTACATGGCGGCCGGGATGAAAATCTGAATCTGCGTGGGGCGTGGCTGCATGTGGTGGGAGATACGCTGGGAAGCGTGACTGTCATTCTCGCAGCCTTCCTGATCTGGCAGTTCGGCTGGATCTGGGCCGATCCAGTGGCCTCGGTGCTTGCATGCCTGCTGATTCTGTATTCCGCCTGGCATCTGGTGAGTGATGCTGTCGAGATTCTGATGGAACACGCCCCGCGGGATGTGGATGTCGACAAGGTTCGGCAGCAGATCATGAGTGTTCCCGGGGTGAGAGACGTCCACTGTCTGCATGTCTGGACGATCGCCAGCGGACTGCGGGCGGTCTCGGCTCATGTTGTCTTTCAGAAAGACGACCCGAAGCGTGATGAACTGCAGGAGCTGCAGAGCCTGCTGCGAAAGAGCTTCGACCTCAAGCACATCACGCTGCAGCTGGAAGATGTGACGATGGCCGCCTGTGAAAATCAGGAAAACGGAGCCTGCCTGCTGTCAGCCCCTGGCCAGACCCATTCGCATTCTCATTCACACTGAATCACTAGCCGGGTGCCCCAGACATAGTCTGGGCGGCGCAGCCGCAAGAGGTTTTTCGTTTCGCGATCCTCTCAAGGAACTTTTTCACTACAGATTCAATAAAGGATCAAGTTCGAAGCCATGTCGATGAGTAGCTTGTGAGCGTTTCGACCGGCGTCTTGTTGCTTCGCAACCCGGACTGAGTCTGGATCGCCCGGGATGAAACGAGAGAAGCCCGTCCATCCTGGCCGGGCTTTCGCTCACTTCCACACACTCTTGTTCAAGGCATCATTCGCCCAGAAGCCCTTTGTTCAGCTTCTTCAGGGCTTCACATTCGATCTGGCGAACCCGTTCGCGGGTCAGGCCCAGCTCTTCGCCGATTTCCTTCAACGTGCGAGGTTCACCGGTGTCGAGTCCGAAGCGGAGTTTCAGAATGGTCGCTTCACGCTCATCCATGTCCTTGAGCATCCGCTCGACATGCACCAGGTTGTCGCTGTTGATGAGATCGTCTTCCGGGCCGAGCAGACGTTCATCGGCAATCATATCCCCCATCGAGACGTTCTCGTTGTCTTCCGTCTGCGGGGTGGTGTTGTAAAGCTGAATCGCTTTTTTCACGATCTTCAGCTTCTTTGAGGGGAGTTCCAGCTCCCGGGCGATTTCATCGGCGGTGGGGATCCGGCCGAGTTCATCGTGCAGCTTGGCGTTCGCCCGACGCCACTTGGAAAGCAGCTCCACCATATACGCGGGGACGCGGATGGTCTTGGCGGAGTTGATGAGGGCCCGCTTGATGGACTGTTTGATCCAGTAGCTGGCGTAGGTACTGAACCGGGTGTTCATGTCCGGGTCGAAGCCTTCGACCGCGCGGAGCAGACCGAGATTCCCTTCTTCGATCAGATCCTGCAGCGGCAGCCCTTTGCCGGTGTAACCACGGGCAATATTCACCACGAGTCGCAGGTTCGCGCGAACCATACGATCACGGGCGTGCATGTCCCCGGCGGAGATCCGATTCGAGAGGGTCTTCTCATCGTCGGCTGTCAGAAGGGCGGTTTCATTGATTTCTCGCAGATAAGTTTCGAGCGGGTTTTGGACTGAAGCTGATCGACGTGGGGTCGTTTTTTGCATGGATCTTCTTTGCATGGAGATCGACTGAATTTACTCGAGAGAAAACCTGCGGATTCTTTCCGTCTCTCGCTGTCCGTCGCGTCCCTGGTGATTCTGAGAAGAAGTATCGGACCGGCAAGATCTGCCGCTTAAGTGGAAGGTGGCGTAATTCGCTCAAGCGGGGAAAGGCCGGCAGATAGTAGGGGTCGTAACGGGTGTGCGGATCATGCTGGTTCTCCTGAGTCCGAGACGGCGGTTTCACACAGTGAGGGGGCTCCCCCTCCGCGTGGCTCCTCCGTGATGAAGCGCGGAATTCTTCGCGATCGTGGTTTGGAAATCAATTTCTGTCTTTTCAAGTTTTGCCAGACAATTTTGATAAAGATTCAGGGAGGAGAGATGATCGGACCAGCCCTCCCAGTCTTCGGATCCAGTCGCGGTTTCCAATCCTTTCGCTCACATGAATCCCATCCAAACTGACGGATTTTTGAAAAATGTGAGGCTGCTGTCACAGGGGGCGGGGCAAGAGCGTCCTTGATTCAGAAAGTTCGCGTTTTGACCATCATGAACTGGAGGGAATCATGAAAATTGTCGTCGTCGGAGGTTATGGTCTGATCGGGAGTCAAGTTGTCGCAAACCTGCGTGAAGTGGGACACGATGTGGTCGCTGCTTCCCCGCGGTCCGGTGTGAACACGCTCACGGGGGAAGGTCTGGAAGCAGCGCTCGCTGGCGCGCAAATGGTGCTGGATGTTTCGAACTCCCCTTCGTTTGAAGATGAAGCGGTCCTGAAGTTCTTCCAGATCTCCACACGAAACCTTCTGTCCGCCGAGGCTGCTGCCGGCGTCGGTCATCACATTGCTCTGTCGATCGTGGGGGCAGACCGCATTCCGGACAGCGGTTACATGCGGGCGAAGGTCGTTCAGGAGAACCTGATCAAGCAAAGCGGCGTTCCGTATACGATTCTGCGGGCTACCCAGTTCTTTGAATTCATCGAGGGGATTGCGGCGTCGTGCATGGTGGGGGAGACAGTCCATGCTCCTGATGCACTCATTCAGCCTGTGGCGGCCGAGGATGTCGCGCATACGTTATCGGTGATTGCTCAGGAGAGCCCTGTGAATGGAACTCTGGAGCTGGCGGGACCGGATGCGGTGACATTCGAAATCCTGATCAGAACCTGGCAGCGCGTTCAAGGGAAAACTGGCCGAGTCATCACCGATCAGGATGCCTGCTACTTCGGTGCGAAGCTGGCTCGTCGTGCCCTGATTCCTGCGGATGAGGGTTCGCTTCTCGGGACGGTCAGCTTCGAGCAGTGGCTCGGACAGCATGCCGTGGCGACGATGTGGTGAAGAACCCTTTCGCCACAGCGACAATCGTCGCCAATCAGAGCACGAAACGTGAGTGAGTGCATCGTCCGGGGCGAGTTTTTGACCGCGAATCGGGCGAATGAGGCGAATGGTCATGTGCCTATCGTGAGTCGATTGTGCAACGATCTTCGCTCCAGCAATTCTCCGCGTGAGTCAATGCAACCACTCAAACTGAGATGAGGGTGCAAAGAAATTCGCCGGATTCGCTCAATTCGCGGTTGTTCTCCGTGAGCGTCTCTTCACGCACAATGCAGATCGTTCGAATCAGAGTACGAAGCGTGAGCGAGTGCATCGTCTCATCAAACGTCGAAGTGCACTTCCTCACGCAGCGTGCTCCGACAACGGACGATTAGATCGTCTGCAGAGTCCTGCTCGCTTCGACTTCCAGAACGTTCCCACGCAGCCCGACGACGTTCACTCGCGATCCGGCAGCCAGGGGTTCGTTTCTCGTGGTCAGCGCTGGAAGTTCCTCGAGGCGACCCTGTATTTCGATCTGGACCTTACCATACCCCGACTGATTGGCCGGGATGGAAACATTGACGGTTCCCGCCTTGCCGATCGCGTTCGAAGTCCGCAGCGTGCCGCTCTGGTTCAACCGGTGAAACGACTTCATCAGCGAGTGAACTCCGAACATGGCGGCCAATCCACTGGCAATGGCGACGAACAACTGGTCCGGGAGATCTGCACCGATTCGGCTCATGAACATCCCGGTCATGCCAAAGAACGTCGCAGCAGCGACGAGGGTGCGAAAGGAGATGATCCCGAACAGCCACGAGGATTGATGGCCGTCGTCGCCTGATGTTTCCGAGCTGGCTGGGGAATCGGCATCCGGCAGATCGTCTGCGAATTCGATATCGCCTGCTTCGCTGCTCATGCCCAGCAGCGTCATGGCGAGCTGACAGATCAAGAACGTTCCGCCGATGAGGGCTGAGAAGAAAAAGAGTGTTTCCATCATTCCTCCTTCGGGCCACCCTGTGAAATGCCGCACTCGGACCTTCTTCTTCAAAATCAAACCCACACCTGATCCGTGGCCCTGCATGAAGTCCAGAGCCGGAGAACGGTGGGTTTCCGGCTCTGGACTCTCGTCACTCAGCGTGCTCTTTCCAATGAAAGGAGAGCGACAACCTGGGCCCATGACGATGACGGATCAACGCGGAAACGAGAGAAACGGATCACGCCAAGTGGGAAGAAACCAAAAAAAGAACGCTTCCCGGTCCGTGTGAATGGGAAGCGTTCTGAATTGAGTTCGCAGGCGAATCTCTAAAGGGCAGATTACGGGGAGCCGGCCATGTTGATGGGGGGCCGGGGTGTTGTTGCTGCTGGTTTCGATTTGGAAGGCTGTTGATCTGGCGAGGTGTAGTACGAACCGTAGGCGTCGTAGTCGTAGCCAGCCTCGGCGGCGTTCGCTGAGTTGAAGTCGTTGGCGATGATGCCGAAGACGTTGACGCCATGCGAGGCCAGTGTTTCCTGCAGTCGTTCCGCAGCGGCGCGCTTGGTCTTCTTCATTCTCAGCACCACCAGCATTCCATCTGTATGTGGAGAGAGGATGCAGGGATCACTCACTGCCAGAACCGGAGGAGAATCGAGGATGATGATATCGTAGTCTTCGCGAGCCTGTTTCAGGAATTTCGGCAGACTGGCCGTCGAAAGGAGTTCTGCCGGGTTCTCAGGACAGAGGCCGGCAGTGATGATCGAAAGTCCTTCCACGGGAGTCGGTCTTACGGCATTCTGCCATTCGATTTCCTTCATCAGGACATCCGTCAGGCCGACTTCCTGCTCCGTCTTGAACAGAAGATGCTGTGTCGGTCGACGCAGGTCACAGTCGACCAGCAGCACGTTCTTCCCGGATTGGGCGAGTGCAATCGCCAGGTTGGCTGCGGTCGTGCTCTTGCCGTCACCCGGCTCGGGACTGCTGACCTGGATGACTTTCTGCCCGGGCTGCATCGAAACGAACAGCGTTGTCCGGATCGAACGGAAGGCTTCCGCCTCACGCGATCCGGGGCGATGGTAATAACACAACGACGCTGCGAGTCCGCGTTGTTCAGCCAGTCGGTTGGCATCAGGGCTGGAGGTGAAGGCCGGGACGGCTCCCATGAGATGGGCGCCGGTGAATTCACGAACTTCATCCAGGGTCTTGAGTGTTGTGTCGTACCATTCGCGGAAATAGGCGAGGCAGAAGACGATCGCCATCCCGAGGAATCCGCACGATCCGACGAGTTTGATCACCTGTTTCAAGGATCGCTCCAGACGAACCTGAGAGATCTGCTGCAGCCGATAGCCTTCCTGTTCGCGGGAGATATCGTATTCGGCGATCTGATCGAAGAGACGTTCCCGCTGGGTTTTCTTCTGGGCGATGTCATCCTTGCGGCGCTGATCTTCCACTTCGAACATCTCAGCCTGTTTGGCTTTCTTCTGTGCGTCCTGGTGCAGCAGCTTCAGGTTTTCGTTGTCGACTTCCAGTTCTTTCAGCTGTCCCTCGAGTGTTTCCCGGTAGACGGTCACGATATCCATTCCCAGCGACGCGGATCTCGGGGACAGTGGATTCTGCGCATTCTGTTCGAGGTCCGGCGCGCGAAGTCCCTGACGGGTGTAGAAGTCGAGAAGTGTGCTGATCTGCCGGCGAACATTTCGCACCTGCGTATGATCTTCACCCAGCGTGTGCAGGAGTCTCTGCTCGAGCAGGCGGGCGGTAAGCAGCTGCTGGTCGAGACTGGCTTTTTCAGGCGGTCCAGCGATGGCGACACCGCCCCCTGCTCCGGTTCCCCCTCCGCTGCCGGACGTTCCGGTGGAGAGTGAGTGTATTACCCAGAACTCCAGAACTTCGCGAGACGCATTCTCTTTGATTTTGCGATCCAGAGTCGCCAGACGGGCCTGGATGCTGGAACGCTTCCGGAGGTTTTCGTTCTGAGCGGTTTCGATCGAAGCCAGTTCGACTTCGTACTGATTCTGAGCCGGTGCGGGCATGCCGTTGATGGAGACGACCGGGGATGCTTTCAGAAAGACCGGAGCGTCATTCCGAAACTTCTGATAGTCCGCTTCTTCCTGTTTGATGGTTTCATCCAGGGCCTTCTGGCGTTCGATCAGGGATCTGTAGAGCTGTCGGGCGTTTTCGTCCCGGGTGTCTTCGAGGTAGTCGCGGTAGGCTTCCACCATCGCCTGAACGACGGCGCGTGCGATACGCTTGTCCGGGTGGGTGTACGTGATCGCCAGGACGTTGTCGAAGGAGCTTTCCTGACCGGCGCTGCGGCTGACGGAAAGCCCTTCGGTCACTTCCTTGAGTGGATCGTAGGCCTTCGCCAGTTCCGGGATCTCGTTCAGGCCATGATCTTTGAAGGCCCGTTCGACGATGAGGTCCGTCTTGATGAGTTGCACATGGTCGCCGCGGTCTCCATAGCGGTTGGCTTCAGTATTCCCCGCGGGGACGGTGGCCTTCTTGGAGACCAGCACCTGCGTGGTTGCAGAGTACACCGGCCCCATCATCAGATAGACCCCGACGCCCAGCAGCAGGCCGAAGCACAGCCCCATGGCCAGCGGCTTCCATACCGACATCAGGAAGCGGGCAATATCAATGGACCGGCCCGAATTGTTTTTATGAAAGCCGAACGGGGCGAAATCGAATTCCGCTTCCGAGCTTCGGTGATTGCTGTGATCGTTGGGTGTCACTTCAGGGGCTCCCGAGCTGTCGGCTCGTGGTCGGCGGTAATCAGTTCATCCATTCAAAACAGGCAGTCATCAGGAATTCTGACAGGCTGCCGGAGCGGCTTTGCGACTGCTGTTTGAGATCTTCCGGTAATAGTCGAGAGTCTCTTTGAGGCCCTCTTCCAGCGAGACCTGAGGTTCATAACCCAGGTCGTTGCGAATGGCAGAGATGTCTGCCCAGGAATGCAGGATGTCGCCGTTTCGCGGAGGATGAAATTCCGGGCGGAACGGGACGTCGAGCCCCTCGCAGATCAGTTTCAACAGTTCCAGCACGCTGATGGAACTTCCACCAGCAACGTTATAAACCCGTCCCGACACTCCCGGGACGGTGGCGGCCAGCAGGTTGGCGTGGACGACACTGGCGATGTTCACAAAGTCGCGTGACTGTTCTCCCGTTCCGAAGATCCTCGCAGCACGCCCTTCCAGCAATGCCGTCGCAAACAGGGGAATGACCGCTGAATACGGGCTCTTGGGATCCTGTCGCGGACCGAAGACGTTGAAGTATCGCAGTCGGACCACTTCGAGATCGTACGAAGCGCCGAATGACTGACAGTAATACTCCCCTGCGAGCTTGGCGGCGGCGTAGGGAGAAAGAACTTCCGGAACCTGATCTTCCCGCTTGGGCATGACGGGGGAATCGCCGTAGGCACTGCTTGAACCGGCGTACACGACCCGCCGAACGCCATTCAGTCGGGCTGCGTTGAGGACATTGACCGTTCCGGTCACACAGACGTCATGCGTGGCCAGTGGATTTTCAATGCTGAGTGGAACCGAGGCCAATGCTGCCTGATGGAAAACGATTTCGACGCCGTCCACCGCTTTTGAGACGGTTGCTGCGTCGCGGATGTCCCCTTCGATGAAGTCGATCTGGTCGGCGACGTGGGACAGATTCTCCTTCGATCCCGTGAGGAGGTTGTCCAGGACCCGGACGCGGATTCCATCCTGCACCAGACGGGTGACAAGATGCGATCCAATAAATCCGGCGCCACCGGTGACTAGGCAGCTTGAAAATGATGTCGACACGGGGACCTGCTTTTTGAAGGACAGGGAATTTCGTTCTGAAAATCAGTTCGGCGGACCGTCCATTCTGGATCCTGATCCATCGAACGGTCCGGAAATGGGACTTCCAACAGTCGAAACCTAGCTTGCGATTGGCATCATGTAGGAAAGTTGCCACGGCTGTGCCGCATTTTCGCAACAAGTTGTTCGGATTAGGCAACTGGTAAGTCCTGACCCGCCCGCATTTCGGGAATCTTCCGCGACTTGGGTTTGATCGAAAGAATCCTCCCGATTGTACCCCGCTGGGACAGGTCACACGAAATCGAAGTGTGATCCGGGGAGCGTTTTCCGGTGACTCTCCATGAAATTCATGGACGAAAGTCCCCTTGATCGCTTGCGTTTATGGCTGCTGTTCTCAGAGAATCCGGCGAGACGGCGCAGGTCGGACACTTGGCCCCGCTGTCGCAGAGGTTTGGCATTGTTCGTTGACACGCGTTCCATTTGGTCGCGGCTCGGCGGGCTCTGATTATTCATCAGTAGTTTCCATCGCTCGATCGCCGTCCCCGCAGGACGCCGCTCAGCACAGACGATGTTGCAGGTCCACGCGGCATGAGTACTGAAAACCAACCGGTTCAGGATCAGAATCCTCTTCCTTCCACCCCCGAAACTCCGTCGGCTCCCGCCGTTCAGGAACCAGCAGCGGAGGGGGCAGCCCTCCCCGAATCGCCTGCGATTCCCGCGACTGAGGTGCCCGTTTCCGAGGGAATCGAGGAGCCGAAGAAGAAGTTGCAACTCAACCCGATCGCTCTGAGCGATGAAGTGAAGGCGGTCCCTTCGCTGGGCGAATCCACTGCTCCTCCCGCTGCTGCGGAGGTTCCGGCAACCCCTGTTGAGCCTTCCCGGCCGGCCCCGCCCCCTCCTCCGCGCGAAGCAGTTCCGCTTCCGCAAGTGGAAGCGATTGACGATGCGCTGGCTGCGGACATTGAAGCCGCCATGGCAGGTGCAGGGGATGCGACCATTCCCGTCCCCTCCAGCTCCGCGGAAGCACTGAATATTGAGACACTGCAGGCCGGGCACAAGCTCAAAGGGGTTGTGCAGGGCGTTCACGGTGACAGCGTCTTCGTCGACGTGAATCTCCGCATGACCGCAGCCGTCCCGTTCCGTCAGTTCGACGTGAAGAAACCGCCTCAAATCGGCGATGAAATTGAAATTGCTTTCGACAAAGTCGATGAAGCAGAAGGCCTGATCCTCGCGAATCTGCCTCGCGGAACGACCGTGGTCAAAGGGGGCGACTGGTCCGCCGTCTCTGTCGATCAGGTTGTCGAATGTGTGGTCACCAAGACCAACAAAGGGGGCCTCGAAGCTACCGTCGGGACCCTTCGCGGATTCATCCCCGCCAGCCAGGTGGATCTGGGGTACATCGCCGACCTGCAGCAGTTCGTCGGCCAGAAACTCCGCGTGCGGATTACAGAAGTCAATCCCGCCAAGAAGAAGCTCGTCTTCAGCCGACGCGTTCTGCTTCAGGAAGAACGCGAAGTGGCCAAGGGGCAGCTGCTGGAAGAGATCAAACCGGATCAGACTCGCACCGGTCGCGTGAAATCCATCAAAGAATACGGTGCGTTCGTCGACCTGGGGGGCATGGACGGCTTCCTGCCGATCGGACAGCTCAGCTGGGTCCGGATCGAGCATCCGTCTGAAGTTCTGCAGGAAGGTCAGGAGATCGAAGTCAAGGTCCTGTCGGTTGACCGGGAGAAGAACCGGATCAGCTTGGGGATGCGTCAGCTGGCTCCCAACCCCTGGCGATCGGCAGAGTCCAAGTACGCCAAGGGAACGACAGCGACCGGCCGGGTCACCCGCGTGGAAGCGTTCGGTGCATTCATCGAACTCGAGCCCGGAGTTGAAGGTCTGGTTCACATCAGCGAACTCGAACACCGTCGCGTGAAGCGGGTGGAAGAAGTGCTGAACGTGGGTGACATGGCTGAAGTCCAGATTCTGGAAGTCGACCCGAAGAAGAAGCGGATCAGCCTGTCGGCGAAAGCTCTGAAAGAAGCCCCCGCACCTGTCGTGAAGCCGACCGATGAAGACCTCGCTCCTGGAAAGGGAGAAGCGTATCAGCGGAAACGCAAAGACGGGTTGAAGGGCGGAACCGGCTCCGGAAAGTCGGGTGGTCTGTTCGGCAACCCGACCGACTTCTGAAGCCAGGTCAACACCCCAGAAACACAAAGAGCCGCTCACCATTGTGGGCGGCTCTTTTTTGTGATTCGAATCCGAAAACCTACTGCACTTTGACGGAGATTCGACGAGGTTCCGATCGGGGAGTCCGCGGGAGCAGGACTTCCAGCACTCCCTGCGTCAGCTTCGCCGAGATTCGTTCGTGATCGACGTCGTCGCTGAGGATGAACGATCGCAGGAAATCACCCACGTGGTATTCCTGATGAATCAGCCGGGCCCCTTCGGGAGCAGGTGCGGTCACGCGTCCCAGCAGAGTCAGGCGATTGTCCTGAACCTGAAGTTCCAGTCCTTCTGCCGTTACTCCGGGAAGGTCGGCCCGTAACACCAGTCCCTCGTCCGTCTCGAAAATATCGATAGGAGGAGTGCGGACCCAGCGGGCAGGCGCTTCTTCCTGCAGACGCGGTTCGGACTCATCGGGAAGTTGAGGATGTTCAGCGGACATGATCAGGCCGGATTGGTGTCGTTGGCGGAGACTTGATTCAAATCTGTGATCTTGATCTGACGGGGAGTCGTCGCGGGAAGTTTCGGCAGATGCAATTTCAGCAAGCCGTTGGTGAACTCGGCCCGGATGTGCTGTTCGTCGATACGTTCCGGCAGCGAAACCGTCCGTTCCCAGGGGCCGCTCGGGCGTTCGCTGCGGCGGAAACGTTCCTCAGGAATCGACCCCTGCACAGATCGGGTTCCCCGTAACGTCAGATTGCCGTTGGCCACGTGAATGTCCAGGGCGTCTGGTTCGCAGCCGGGCAGCTCGGCGGTAATCAGGTACGCCGTTTCGGTCGCAAAGACATTTAACGCAGGAAACGGTCGCCCCAGGCGCAGGCCCTCGAAGGCGAGGTCAACGCTCTTCATCCAGCGATCCATCTCTCTTTCGAGATCCGGAAAAGCGTGCAGCGGGTTTCCCCAGCGGAAGATCGGCATCTGGAAGATCCCAGTACGGGACGAGAAATCGGCAACGAGGTGGAAACGGAGTTGCAACTCTCGCGCCCCATTGACGAAAACAGACTGTTTCGGTTGTAAACTATTCTGGGAAAGAGGTTTGCGGAGTTGTTTCGATTGCCGCGAGGTTTTTTCTCCACTGAAAATCTCTGCCAGAGTGGCAGCGGGAGGAGTTCGAAAATTCACGCGAAGTCGCGTAACTTGGTCTCTTCGTAGCGGTTTAGGCGAGAATTCAATTGACGACCGGCAGCGATGTACTAGCGTTTCGCGTCCGCTTCGCAATTCTCGCATCCCTTCAGAGATCCAGCATGCAACCGCTGAAGCAGTTCTGCAACGAGGAAACAGGGGCCACGGCTGTTGAATATGCCGTGATGCTCGCCTTGATTTTGATGGCACTCATTGTGGGAGTGAAGTCGGTGGGCAACAGTACCAGCGGCATCTGGGCCGATAACGAGGCCAAACTCGAGGACGTCGGGTTTTAGGACTGCGGACCCTGCTGCCCAGACGTACACAGTGTGCAGGGGTCAGTCAGCGTCGTCTTCAATCACGTCGCTGTCTGCCAGGGAGATAATCTCTTCTTGAGGGATGATTGCCGGATTTCGACCGGTCAGGTCCCCTTTCCTCTCCCCCGCTGATTCGGAGAGTGCGACAGGAATATCCTGGCTGAGGTAACGAGCGTTGAAGCTGGGCTTGGAGGGCTTTTTCGGCGGCAGTGGGACCCGCTTGGAGATTCCCGAAGATTTCAGGGCGGAATGGCCAGCAGGCTCGAGTCGGAATCCAAGGTCCCCGACCCAGAGGACGTCTCCCACGGTCAGTTCGCCTTCGTCTTTCACCAGAGCGTCATTGACCCGGATGCCGTTCATGCTTCCCAGATCACGAATCACAATCCGGTTGTCGATCTGAGCGACGCAGCAGTGCTTACGTGAGACTTTCCGGCTGTCCGTCAGGACCACATCGCATTCCGAGCCGCGCCCGAAGAAGACAATCGCTTTATCGAGCGGAATTGCCGGGCCCCCGTGCAGGGGGATCAGAACCATGTTCATCTCTGCTGTCCTTCAACCGAAATCGACCACAATCGTCGTGTTCGAGACCGCTTTGAATATGACTGACCTGGGGAATGTGGAAGAGGCTTTCGCGACGGTCCGATACGGCTCAGGCAGAATCCGAAGTTTGAAGGCGAAAAAACTTCAAGACTCAAAAATGAACTTTCCATCGTCAGTTTCGAATCTGGGAGCAAGGGATCTGCTCCAAAATCCGGACTTCGGTCTCCTGATTTTTCCAGTTTCCTTTACCGACCTGCTCCACTTTTCCCAGTCATTAAATTGTAATCGCCGGATCGCTTCCCGGTGAGGGTCTGCTGCGCAGAATTGTGAGGAAGTGGAAAAAATGGATTTTCACTACACTGTGATCGCTCGATCTCGCAAAATCTTAATCTGATGCCGTTTGCAATCGGTCTCAATCGGTGAATTCAGGCATCACGGGACTTGCTCTCTCGAAAATGCCTCTAAACAATGCGAATGTTGATGTCGTCCGCCTGAAAAGGACTGAATCGCCGCCCGGTCAATTTCAAAGTGCGAGTCGCCTGAATTGAAAACCTTGTCTCAGTGGATCGTCTCGCACGACTGGCGAACTTCGGGAAAGTGGACCGTGCTTTCCGTTCTGGTCGGGGTGATCGCCGGATTGGGGGGAATTGTCTTTCAGTTCCTGTCTCAGGTGGCGATGCACTTCTCGCTGGGGTATTTCGCCGGGTTTGCACCGCTCGAAGCAGCCGGGGAGCACAACGTCTGGGATCACAGTCATCTCACAACGTTCGAACCCTGGGTGATCGTCGTGATCATGACCGTAGGGGGGCTCATCTCCGGGTGGATCGTGTACACGTTTGCCCCGGAGGCGGAAGGCCACGGGACCGATGCTGCGATCGATGCTTTTCATAACAAACGGGGACGAATTCGCGCTCGCATTCCATTCGTGAAGATTGCCGCCTCGGCAATCACCCTGGGGACTGGGGGCTCGGGCGGTCGCGAAGGTCCCATCGCCCAGATCGGCGCTGCCTTTGGGGCCTATCTGGGACAGGTCCTGAACCTGTCCTCGCGGGACCGTCGGATTCTGCTGGCAGCGGGGGTGGGCGCAGGGATTGGTTCCATCTTCAGGGCGCCCATGGCTGGGGCTATTTTCGCTGCGGAGATTCTCTACAGCGGAGCCGACCTCGAAACAGATGTCATTATCCCGGCAGCGACCGCGAGCATTGTCGGGTACACCGTTTACACCATGTGGCTGCCAGAATCGGTTCGTCATCTGCCGCTCTTCGGGGATGGGATGAAGAACTACGTCTGGAACAGTCCGCTGGAACTGATTGCGTATGCCGCTTTGGCGATTGTACTGGTGATCTTTGCTGCCACGTATGTGAACGTCTTCTACGGGACTCAGAGGCTGTTTGCGAAGTTGCCGTTTACCAAGAAGCTGCGACCGGCACTCGGGGCGGCTCTGGCGGGCATTCTGGCGGTCACGGTCTACGAGATTTTCCAACGTGACCGAAGTGCGCTGGGAGTGCTGTCGACGGGCTACGGGACTTTGCAAGAGGCACTATCCGATGCCAAGTCTGTCGGCATTCCATTGCTGCTCACCGTAGCTGTGGCGAAAATCGTTGCGACGTCACTGACAATCTCCTCCGGTGGTTCGGGCGGCGTCTTCGGGCCGTCGATCGTCATCGGAGGCTGCGTCGGTTCAGCAGTGGGACTGGCGTTTCAGAAGATCTGGCCGGGAGTGATTCATCATCCGGAATCGTTCGGACTGGTCGGGATGGCCGGTTTTTTCGCCGGCTGTGCCCATGCCCCGTTTTCGACGATCATCATGATCTCGGAAATCACAGGCGGCTACGGGTTGCTGCTGCCGACGATGTGGGTTTCAACTCTGACATTCGTCCTCTGTCAGCCATGGAAACTGTACTCCAAGCAGGTTCCCAGCCGGATGGACTCCCCTGCCCATCGCGGCGACTTCATGGTCGACGTGCTCGAAGGGATGCGGGTGGGTGATGTGTATGAAAAGAACCGGGATCTGCTGCTGGTCCCGGAAGCGACGACGCTGGATGAGATTGTTCATCTACTGGCCGGGACGTCACAGCACTACTTCCCGGTCATCGACGCTCAACAGAAGATCATCGGAATCTTTTCAAGCGATGATGTAAGGACGTACCTGTATGATGAAACTCTCTGGAAACTGGCGAACGCCCGGGATGTCATGAATTCCCGCTTCGTCAGTGTGACTCCGGATGATGACCTGAATGCAGCGATGCGCTGCTTCACGACCATCGCCCAGGATGAACTGCCGGTGGTGGACGCTCAAGATCGCGGAAAATTGCTGGGGACGCTCAGACACAAAACGGCCATTGCAGCCTACAATCGTCGACTGATGGAATTTCAGCAGGCTGCTGCCGATCACGCCCAATAACGCATCTTCGTCATGAATCTCCCTCGGTGGATCGCTGGTTCAGTACTGGTCTTCCTGGCGGTTGCCTGGTTGCTGACGGTGCTGATTTCGGGAGTCGGTTCATCGCTCTTTAATGAGTGGAGTCTTGTCTTTCAGCGGGGTGAAACAACACTCAACTTCATCGGGCTGCTTCTCCTTGCGGCTGCGTGCGTCGCGGCGATGGCTGCGTTGTTCCGCTATGAACAGCAGTTGATCAGTCCAAAACTGGGGATCGTGCTCCTGTCGCTGCGCATGGGGCTGGTGCTCATTATCTTCCTGACCTTGCTGCAGCCGGTCTGGACATGGACGTACGATCGAACAACTTCGAAACGTCTCCTTCTGGCGCTCGACGTTTCTGAAAGCATGGACACCATCGATCGGCAGGCATCCCAGGCGGAGAAGATCCGCTGGGCGGAGGCGATCGGCATTCTGGGAAGTCCGGAGGCCCGGGCACGCGCGAAAAGCTGGATCTCTTCTCTGCAATCCGGTCACGAACCGGAATGGGTTTCACCCAAAGAGGAAGCGAGCTTCGAGAAGAGGAAGCAGCTGATTCAGGTTCGCCAGGAGAACCTGCAGTCTCAATTGAAAGAACTGGAGCAGCTTTCCCGGCTGGAAATTCTCAGACGCGCCTGCGCACTTCACCCTGATTCTCCGCTGGATGAACTGCAGAAGTTGACCACGCTGCAGCTGTCGGCGTTCGCCCGCAGTACCGTTCCGATTCAGGCGGATGAACTGAAAAGCACCGAAGATCTGACGAACCTTGACGTTGGCCGGTCTCATTCCAATCTCGCGGAAGCGACAGTCGCTGCCCGCGAGGGAAACGCCACCGCTCCTTTGGCGGGAGTGATTCTGCTCAGCGACGGTCATGACACGGATTCGCCCGCAGCGGCGCAGCTGGTCAGCAGGCTGCAGGGATTGAATGTTCCCGTCCATACCGTACTGGTCGGTTCGGAGCATCGCCCTCGGGATCTGTCGGTCATCCATATCGATCATCCGGAGTCGGTCTTCCTGAAGGATCAGCCGCTGGTAAAAACGATCCTGCAGACCGCCGGGTTTGAAGGGGAATCCGTGAACGTGTTGCTGGATGATCTGGATCATCCGGATCGAGCACCGTTGAAGAAGACAATCACGCCGCAGTCGCCCACTTCGGAAGTCAGCTTTTCACTGGCCGACCTGCCTGTCGGTCGACACCGCTTCCGGGTCCGAGCGGAAATCGCCCCGAATGAGACCCGCGAGGACAACAACAGTGAAGACTTCTCCATCAGTGTCGTGGATGACCGCGCCCGGATCCTGCTGATTGAAGGGGAAAGCCGGTGGGAGTTCCGGTTCCTGGATGCTGCTCTGAACCGGGATGAACAGATCTCCGTGGACCATGTCGTCTTCGAACAGCCGTTCCTCCGAGTGCTGCAGCAACCGTTCTTCCCAAGTTCGCTCGAGGAACTGGAAACGGCTCGCGACGGCGAGACCCCGTTTGCCGCCTATGACCTGGTGCTCATCGGAGATGTGTCCCCGCAGAATCTGACCGCGCAGCGGTGGCAGCAGCTGGAACGATATGTCCGCGACGAAGGGGGAACGCTGGTGCTGACTGCCGGAAAAAGATTCTTCCCGATGGCGTACCGGGGGACGCTGGCGGAGTCGCTTCTTCCAATTCAGGATTTGCGAGAGGTTCGCCTTGAGGACGCTTCTCAGACTGGACCGCCGGCGACGCGCGGGTTTCGACTCTCGATCAGCCCGGATGGGGAACAGGTCCCCATGTTTCAGCTCGACTCCGACCCCGCGAAAGCCCGCAAAATCTGGTCGGGTCTCCCCGGGCATCTCTGGGGGATTGTCGGGACAGCTCGAGGGGGGGCCACCGTCTGGGCTTCCGCACTGAAGCCAGGCGAGCGGGCTTCACTGGAGAACGAACGACTGAACGCTCTGATCGTGCAACAGCATCTCGGAAGTGGACAGGTCATCTGGATCGGACTGGAAAGCACCTGGCGCTGGCGGTATCTGGTCGGCGATCTCTATCACCATCGATTCTGGGGGCAGTTGATCCGCTGGGCAGTTTCTTTCAAGGCTGCTGCCGGGAATGATGCCGTGAAGGTCGGCCTGCGTGAGCCGGTCATTCGCACGGGACAACCTGCGGTCATTCAGGCTCGCTGGGACCCTCGTTTCCTCGCACGGCATTCCGATCCCGATGCAGAAGCGATCTTCGAACGGAGGGGAGACGGTCCCCCCGTGACGCAGACCATCCCGCTGACACCTCGTCCGGGGAATTCACTTCTCTACGAAGGTCAGGCTCTCAATCTGCCTGCGGGCGAGTACACTGTGCGGTTGAAGTCGAAGGCTGCAGAACCGGGCCTGGAGCTGCCGGAAGTTGTGCTGATCGTGAATGCAGAACTGACTCCCGAACTTCAGGATGTCAGTGCGAACCGGGCGCTGCTGGAGCAGATCGCCACTTCCACCGGGGGGAAGTTTCTCTATGTGAACGAGCTTGACCAGCTTCCCCCGTTTTTCAAGTCTGCGAATGAAACGGAGCGGGTTCGTGAAGAGATCCCGCTATACGGGCACTGGGTGATTCTCGTGCTCTTCAGCGGGATCGCGATGACCGAATGGGTGCTGCGAAAGGTCAACGGGCTGCCGTAAAATGCGATCGGGAGACGTGAGTCTCCCGATCAGTTGCGAGAATTCATCGGGAGACTCACGTCTCCCGCTCGCCGATGTATTTCAGGCAGCGTCGATGTCGCTGATTTCGCTGATGCGGTTGTGCGGTGCGAACTGGGTTGCTTCGTCTTCACCGGCATGCAGTTTGAACTGCATGATGTAACCATCTTCTTCAGTGTCGTCGAAGTGCCGCCGCAGCACGCAGACAGCCTTGAAGTTCTGCTTCTTGAAGAAGAGCTGGGCGTCGAGATTGCTTTCCCGGACTTCCAGAATGATTTCGTTGCGACGCTGCTGGGAGAGCTTATCGACCAGCCGCATGATCATCTGCGATCCGACACCCTGCTTGCGCGTTTCCGGCGCGACAGCAAAGTTGAGGATGTGCAGGCGTGATTTGTGGAGTTCATAAATCATGAACCCGAGAATCTGATGATTGTGCTCAGCGACCATGCCAATGCAGTTTCGCTGGCGCAGACAGCAGAGAAAATCCTCGTCGCTCCAGGGGCTGCCGAAGCTGGACTGTTCGATACGCAGCACCTCGGGCATATCGCGACGGATCAACCAGCGAATCTGGACCTCCATGTGTTCTTCCGGTTTTGAACCCGTTTTCACGTTGGCCTCCATGCCGCGCTTTGCCATGACCTGATCCTTCAATGACGGCACGTCCGCTTCCAGCATTCATGTCCGTTGTGCAGACACCTTAGCACAGGACTTCCGGATTGGTGAAGTCGGAATTGAGAGAAACTTCGTGCTTTAAAAATCATCTGCGATTTCTGCCGCTGAGCCTTGAAACTTCACTCAGCAATCTGCGAAAGTGCCGCCGAAAATCAGGCTCTCAGGCCCGGCCGCAAATCTGTCGTCGCAGGTCTTCGACCAGTCCGCGAACCGTTGCTTCCGGGAACAAAGCCGCTGCGAATTCACGGCTTTTCAGCACGCTGTCGGCTCGGAACTTCTCCTGCGCCTGGGACAGTTCCAGTTCCTTCTGAGCGATCATCGGAGCTGCAATTTCCTGCAGTTCTTTGCGGATTCTGGCGAGTTCCAGATGCCGTCGCCGCCGTTCTCCCCGTCGGGCTCGACGCACGCTGCGGGGATGCCCTGCAACACGGTCTTCCTGTGCAGCATGAATCAGTTCTCCGCGCCGGATTCGCAATGAACTGGAACGATCATCCAGTTCACTCTGAGCACCGTCGTAGTGTAAATGCCGCAACTGCTCTTTCAGTTCTGCAACACTTTGTGAAGCTGGGGAAGCTTGTTTGATTGGGAGATGTAGCGTCGCGGTGAGAGTCACAAAGGCTGGGGCTGAGATCTGGAAAAACGACCGGATGATCTGGTCTGTAATTTCATCATAGCGCGCTCCCCCGATGCCATGAATGAACAGGTCACTCAGGCAAATTCGAGCGAAGAGTGTGGTGGTCAATGCCCGGGTCCGCAGCCGGCCGGTCTGCTGGACTGCGGAGATCTGAGAAAAGTCATTTGAGTCGGCAGGGACCAGCGTGAGGACCTGATCCCCCGCTGAGAGTTCAATCCCCTGCTCCGTGCGTCGTGCGAACACCCTGCGGCGGTCGTGCTCGCCCGGGTTCCAGTACCAGAACGGGAGTTCGAATCGATCTTCCTGCTGTTCGAGATCCGGGACGGGGTGGCGATGGTTGCGGACGCGATAGGTGCGTCGATAGTCATGCACTGCCTGATTGTAATCCGCGAACAGTCTTTCGAAGTTTCGACACAGGTGAGCGACAAAGGCTGCAAACGCGTCCGTTCTACACAACTCGCTGACCGGCAGTTCCAGATTGTGAATGTGCCATTGCCGCTCCTGCCAGATCCGGGCGGATGAGAGCAGCGTGGCGAGCCGATCGGATCGATCGAGAGTTTCCAGCGCTGCCGACCACGCCGGGCCAAGCATGGGGTGAATCCCCCAGGGCCGCATCTGGTCTTCCACGCGGCTGGCGAACGTTTGGAGCAGTTCCGGGTTCCGGACTGATAGCTCTTCCCAGGGCTGTGCGGTTTGGAGGTCGTCGAACGGGATCTCGGTGAAGACCGGTTCTTCTGGAGTGCCCCCCGGAGTCCGCAGTACCGGCGGACCTGCCAGATCGTTGTCGACGATCAGGTTCAGCGACTGTCCGCCGCAGCACTCCGCCAGACGCCCGACAGCTACGTTCTTCATCCAGACGCCAGCATGATTCAGCTGCGGCTGATGACCGGTCACGAAGAGAAGTCGATCGGGCCGGGCAACGGCTTCGATGTTCAATTGCCCGGACATCCATTGGACGGCAGCTGCCAGACAGTTTTCGCGAGCCCATTTGCGAAACTCTGACAGGGGCCTTCCTGCGATGAGAGTTACGTTCTGATCGAGGGCGAGCTTGTTGTCGCGCGCCAGTTGAACCCCCTGCGTGAGCGGCGGACGGCTGAGGACAGCGCCGTCTTCGCGCGGGGCACGCAGTCGATCAGAGGCGGTGGCTGGCGTAACTGGCCGTGACGTCATGCTGGTTCGATATTTTCAGAGCACGCCGGGTGAGCAAGTGCATTGAGTCGCATCGTGTCAAGAATGCACTCGCTCACGCTTGGTGCTCCGACACATCATTCATTGAGCTTTTCAAGAAGTCGAACTGTCGTATTAGTCCCGCCAGCTGCCGCATTCCACATCCTGCACAGCCATCTCGCGCTGGAGCACTTCCCGATAATATCGCAATCGGCGTTCGGAGTCGTCCAGTGCTCCGCCGAAAGAACGGGCCTCGTCCAGATAAATCAGCGGCACTGCGAACTCTTTGATTCGCAGTCGATGACGTACAGCCTGCACCCACAGCTGCAGCGGCATGGCATAGCCCAGTTCCGTGATGTCGAAGACCTTCAATGCATCGACCCGATATGCTTTGAACCCGCAGAAGGAGTCTGTCAGCTTCAGGCCGAAGCACTGGTACAGCTGCCGGGTGATTTCGACGTTCACTTTCCGGCGTTCTTCCGGGGGAATCGAATTGTCGTCGAAGATCTCCAGGTAACGGCTCCCCGAGATGATGTCCCAGGGTTGATCTTCATCGGAGTAGATTTCGGCAGCCAGTTCGGGAATCAATCTGGGCTGATGCTGCCCGTCGCAGTCGATCGTGACCAGAACGTCGTACTTGTTCTCGAGGGCATAATTGAATGCACTGCGAAGCCCGGCACCGTAACCCTGGTTCTTTGGATGCCGGATGACGGCGATTCCCTCGCATTCCTGCAACAGCAGCGGCGTCCGGTCACTGGAACCGTCATCAACGACCAGAATGTCGTTGCTGTACTGCCGGACCTGCTCCAGCACTTCGAGCAGATGTTTCTCTTCGTTGTAAACCGGAAGTGCGGTGAGGACACGAGGTTGCATGCATGTCTCCTGATGCGGAAAGGAAGAGCCGGCGCGAGCGGCCGACCCCTGTCTGTCATTCCGCAATGACTGTTGGGCAGATTCTAGAACAGCCCCGGAGGATCGCCTAGTAGTGAAATCCTGAAAAACTCCTGTCTGAGGAAGCGTAACACCTTTGGCCGAAAGAATTTGCCGAAGCGGAATAATCGACGTAGAAAATTGGGTGGACTTCTGAAAATCCTTCTTCAATTTTGCCGCGGGGCAGGTCGAAATTGAGTTGTTGGCCGAATGGTTCCCCGCCAGCTAAAGTCCATTGCAGGAAACCGACGCAACGTCCTCTGGAAGATCTCTCGCATGACCGCTCCTTCGTCCTCCACCAATGCTTCAAAATACAGCCTGATCTGGGATCTGGACTCCCTGTATCCCCGTCCGGATTCGGTGGAGTTCAAGGGTCTGCTCGACGATTTCAAGAAGGATCTGGAAACGCTGGCGGACCAGTCCGAGCAGCTGCCGGCCCCCAGCCCCTCCACCGCCAAAGCCTGGGGAGACTTTCTCGAGAAGGTTGAAAAGGTCTTCGCATACTCCGGGGATCTGGGAGCGTTTGTCGGTTGTCACACCGCAGCGGACGCGGAAAACAAGGCATATGCTCAGGTCGAAGCCATGCTGGGAGCCACCGGCCCGCAGCGGAATCAGGTCTTCACCAATCTCGAACTGGCGTTGCGGGATATCTCGGACGACCAGTTACAGGAATTCGCAGATGCCGATCCACGGTTGAAGGACATCCGCTTCTTCCTGGAAGACTCCCGTGCGAATGCTCAGTTCCGGCTTCCCAAAGAACTGGAAATGCTGGCTGCAGAACTGGGTGTGGACGGCATTCATGCCTGGGGACGTCTCTATGATCGCATTTCTGGCGAACTCCGCGTGGAGTTGATGGAGAAAGGGGAGATTGTCCGAAAGTCTCCCGGTCAGGTGCGGCTGGACGTGCTTGACCGATCTGTCCGTCAGAACAATTTCTACGCCATCGAAAAAGCCTGGAAGAAGGTTGCGGACACCTGTGCCGATTCCCTGAATCACATCGCAGGGACCCGGCTGGCCCGATACAAGCGATTGGGGACGCAGGACCACCTCGATGCTCCGCTGCGATTCAACCGCATGGAACGCCAGACTCTGGAGACCATGTGGGATGTCATCTCGAAGAGGAAGCAGGTCCTGCTGAAGTTCTTTGAACGGAAGGCTCAACTGCTCGGGATCGAGAAGATGGCCTGGTATGATCAGCTCGCCCCGCTGCCGCAGGCATCGACCTCCGGCGACACTCTCAGCTGGGACGTCGCCTGCGATACCATTATCGATTCGTTTTCGGAGTTCAGCGACGATCTCGGGGAATTCGCCCGGACGGCCCTGCAGGATCGGTGGGTCGAAGCGGAAGACCGCAGCGGGAAGCGTCAGGGAGGTTTCTGCACCGGACTGCCGGTCAGCAAGCAGTCCCGCATCTTCATGACGTTCACCGGCAGTGCCGACAGTATGTCTACGCTGGCCCATGAACTGGGACATGCCTACCACTCGCACGTCCTGCGCAAGCAGCCGTATCTGCTGCAGGACTATCCGATGAATCTGGCGGAAACCGCATCGACGTTCGCAGAAGCGATTCTGGGTGGAAAGCGGCTGACCGCTGCGAAGTCGGCCGGGGAGAAGCTGGGGATCCTCAACAACATGCTCGCCGATTCCATGGCGTTCCTCATGAACATCCATGCCCGGTTCATCTTTGAAAACAGGTTCCACCAGGAACGTCCCGCAGTAGAGCTGACTTCGGACCGACTCACGGAAATCATGCTCGAGGCTCAGAAAGAAGCCTACTGTGATGCCTTCACGGAATGGTCCAGTGTCTTCTGGATTTCGAAGCTGCACTTCTACATCTCCGGCCTTCCCTTCTACAACTTCCCGTACACGTTCGGATATCTGCTCTCGCTGGGTCTGTACTCCACAGCGGGAGACTTCGGCAAAGACTTCCCGGCGAAGTATCGGGAGCTGCTGATTGCCACCGGAAACAGGAATGCGGAAGAGGCTGTGAAATCGACTCTCGGTTTCGATCTGACGCAGCCGGAGTTCTGGAATCGCAGCCTGGATGTCATCGACACCCGGGTCAACGAGTTCCTGGCTGTCAGTGAAGAATTCGTCCGGTAGGGCCAGTGCATCGCACCCCTGCTGCTGCTCTAAAAAGTCCCGGGGGCAAGTCTCCCCATCAGGTCACGAACTGCTAGAATTCCGCCATGGCGAACAAGGACTATTACCAGATACTCGGCGTGGCGCGTGATGCGTCACAGGAACAGATTCGCAAAGCGTTTAAGAAACTCGCGCGCGAAAATCATCCGGATGCAAAGAAGGATGACCCGGCAGCAGCCGAGCGGTTCAAGGAAGCTGCCGAGGCCTACGATGTTCTGGGGGACGAGGAGAAACGCAAGAAGTACGACCAGTTCGGATCGAACTGGAAACACTTCAAGGATGGGCAGAATCCGTTCGGCGGCGGGGGGGGAGGCAATCCCTTCCGCAGCGGCGGTCCTGTCGATATCGACCTGAAGGACATCTTCGGAGGTCAGGGTGCGGTCGATCTGGAACAGCTCTTCGGCGGGATGTTCGGCGGCGGAGGGGGTGCCCGCGGCGGACGTTCACGGAGACCTGCACGTGGAGAAGACCTTTCAACATCCGTGCTGGTTCCGTTCGACACCGCTGCCATCGGCGGAAAGTACGATCTCTCGCTTCAGCGAAACGGCAAGCATGAGGAACTGAGCGTCAAGATTCCGGCGGGGATCGAAGACGGGCAATCGATCCGTCTTGCGGGCCTGGGAGAACCGGGACTGCAGGGAGGACCGGCGGGAGACCTGCTGGTCACCATCCACATTGCTCCGCACCCGTACTTCCGGCGCGAGGGTCGGAATCTGCTGGTGGATGTGCCGGTCACGATCACCGAAGCCGGGCTGGGAGCCAAGATTGATGTTCCCACACTGAGCGACGGAACCGTCACGATGACCCTGCCTCCGGGGACTTCTTCCGGAGCGAAGCTGCGACTGAAGGGGAAAGGACTGGAAAACCCCAAGACGCATGTCAAAGGGGATCAGTTCGTCATCATCAAGATTGTCGTTCCGAAAGACCTCAATGAACGGTCACGGGAACTGCTGGAAGAGTTCGCAAAGCTCAATCCGATGTCACCCCGGGATGCTCTGAGGTAGTTCGTACTGATCATTGCCATTGGGTGAAAAGCTCAGCGAGGAAATCAAATCGAGCCGGCGTTTTCGCATGGAAAACGCCGGCTCGTTTCTTGTCTGAAGTCTGCCGATCCACCTGTCGGTGGATGCTTTCGAAGTTCGTGTTACAGATTCTTCGACAGCAGCTCGGCGATCTGAACTGCGTTGGTCGCAGCCCCTTTTCGCAGGTTGTCACTCACGCACCAGAACGAGAGTCCGTTCGGGTGAGAGATGTCCTTGCGGATGCGGCCGATGAAGACCAGATCCGACCCATCACATTCATTGGGGAGCGGATACTTCCCGTTCTTCAGGTCGTCGACCACCTTCAGGCCGGGGAACGATTCGAACAGCTCACGGGCCTCTTCCGGGGAGACCGGTCGTTCAGTTTCCACGGTGATCGTTTCGCTGTGACAGTTGGCGACGGGCACGCGGATGCAGGTCGGGTTGACCATGATGCTGTCGTCTTCAAGCATCTTGCGGGTCTCGTACACCATCTTCAGTTCTTCGCTGGTGTAGCCGTCCTCTTTTTCGCTTCCGATCTGCGGAATGCAGTTGAAGGCGATCGGATGTTTGAAGGTCGTGTACTGATAATCCTTCCCGGCGAGATAGGCTTTGGTGCCGTCGATGAGGTCGGCGGTCCCCTGCACTCCCGCGCCGCTGGTGGCCTGATACGTACTGACAACCACGCGCTTCACTTTGGCGGCATCGTGCAGCGGCTTGAGTGCCATAACCATCTGTGTGGTCGAGCAGTTCGGGCTGGCGATGATTCCCTTGGCATTGAGGGCTGCGTGCGGATTCACTTCCGGGATGACCAAGGCCACGCCGTCGCGCATCCGCCAGTAACCCGATTCATCAATGACGCGGCAACCGGCATCCACAGCGGCCGGAAGGTACTCGGCAGCGACATCGTCGGGAGTCGACGCGATCACCAGATCCGAACCGGCGAAGCAGTCTTTGGTCAGTTCTTCCACTGTGTACGTCTGACCCTGAAACGTCAGTTCGGTCCCGGCGGAACGGGCCGATGCGATAAAGCGAAACTTTTTCGCTGGGAACTTCCGTTCTTCCAACAACTGACGCATGATCCGTCCGACAGCCCCTGTGGCTCCAATGACGGCGACATTCTGAAACACGGTCGACTCCAAAGTTTGAACAGGACACAGTTTGCGAAAAACGCCTGCTTCCGGCCCCAGGCGGGGACCAGAGCGAATCCAAGATTCTACCGATTGCGCTCCACTTACTGCAATTCCTGACACCCGGACTCCCGCGAGGGTGCACGCGGAATGCTGAATATCGATTTCAAAATCGGTTGGGAAGGACGCCCGGGTTACCGCCCTGCCATTGGTTCGATCCGCGGGAGCTGCACTCTGCCACTCCCGTTCCGGATCCTGTAAAACCAGTCTTCGCCTTCGCTTCGCCCGCAAGTCGCCAGCTTATGGACCAACCCACCATCAATTGCTCCGCCGAATCAGCCGGGGGCGGTGAACTGTTTTCACCGCCGTGGATCTACCGGAACGGTCATGTTCAGACGCTGGCGGGGATGTACCTGTATTCTGATCGCGCACGTGGGAGAGGCTCGGAAGGGGGCATCTCAACGACCGGCCAAGTGCAGCTGCCGGACGGGGATCGGCTCGTCTTCCAGGATGACGCCCCTGCAGGCTGGAGGACCGGGGATCGTAGTGCTCTGCTCCTGCATGGGCTGTGCGGAAGCCATGCCAGCCCTTACATGATTCGCATCGCGAGACGACTGCGCAGCCAGAACGTCCGGACGTTTCGACTGGACTGGCGCGGATGCGGGGCGGGTGCCGGGCTCGCGCGATTCCCCTATCACAGCGGACGCTCCGAGGACGTCGTCGCCATGGTGCGAGAGATCGAGTCCCGTTGTCCGGATTCGCCCGTTTCATTGATCGGGTTTTCGCTCGGCGGGAATGTCGCGCTCAAGCTGCTGGGCGAGAATCGGGAGTCGACTCCGCCGGTGTCCATGATCGATCGGGCCGTGGCGGTCTCCCCTCCGATTGATCTCCGCTTCAGCGTTCTCGCCATGCAGACAGGATGGGCGAAAGTCTATGACCGGTACTTCTGCCGGACGTGTCTGCGCGATGTCGGACTTCGTCGAAAGCAGCGGCCCGATGCCCTGCTCCCTTCCGACTGGAACTCGCGTCGACCGCGCACGCTCTATGAATTTGATGACGCCTATACCGCTCCGGTCTGCGGCTTCTCCTCGGCTGATGACTATTACTCACAATCGAATTCGAAGCAGTTTCTGCACAACATTGGCGTACCGACCCTGATCATCGCTGCCCATGATGATCCGCTGATTCCGTTCAAACAGTTTCGCGATGCGGACTACTCGTCGTCCACACATCTTGTAGCGCCGCGACATGGGGGGCATCTGGGATTCTGTACGTTTCGCGGTCAGCACTGGCTGGACCGGCAGGTGACCGCCTGGGCTGTGGGGCCGGGGAATTCGCAGCGCTGACCGCGTCCCGATTCGGTGATGACTCTTCTTCTCGGACGATGAGGCAGTTGGCCGAGAGTTCTGAAAGTGTCGAGAACTTGACTTCGCACCGCGGAAATTCGTGGTACAAACTCATGTGCTGAGATGTATCGAGACCAGGACAGTGAAAAATTCATCACTCCTCACTAAGGGCCGAACTGATGGCGACGTTCACGACCAAAGACGGGACTGAGATCTACTACAAGGACTGGGGCAGCGGGAAACCTGTCCTGTTCAGCCACGGCTGGCCTTTGTCGAGTGACGCCTGGGAAGACCAGATGTTCTTCCTTGCGGGACATGGTTATCGGGTGATTGCTCACGACCGCCGTGGTCATGGACGATCCGCCCAGCCCTGGGGAGGACAGACGCTCGACACCTTTGCTGACGATGTCGCGGAACTGGTCAACAGGCTCGGTCTGGAGGATGTCACCCTCGTCGGCCATTCCACCGGTGGCGGAGAAGTCGCCCGCTATATCGCCCGTCATGGGACAAGTCGTGTGGCTGCTGCGGTGCTTGTTGGTGCGATTCCCCCACTGATGCTGAAGACTCCGGAGAATCCGAAGGGGCTGCCGATCAAAGTCTTCGATGACCTGCGAGCACAGGTTCATGCTGACCGCTCACAGTTCTTCAAAGATCTGAGCGAGCCGTTTTTCGGTGCGAACCGGCCCGGATCCAAGGTCTCTCAGGGGCTGCGTGACTGGTTCTGGCTGCACGGGATGCAGGCGAGTATGAATGCGGCCTACGATTGCATCAAAGCGTTCTCGGAGACCGATCAGACCGAAGATCTCAAGGCGTTTGATGTCCCGACACTGATCATCCACGGGGATGACGACCAGATCGTTCCGATCGTCGCGGCCGGTGAAGTTTCTTCGAAACTTGTGAAAGACTCAGTCTTCAAGGTCTATCCGGGCGCCCCGCACGGACTGGCATCGACGCACAAGGACCAGCTGAATGCGGATCTGCTCGCGTTTTTGAAGGGTGTTGAGGGTTGAGGGTTGAGTGCTGGCGAGGCCCGATCATTTCAGCGTCAGTACCGGAATCCGACGCGGCCGATGAAGCCGGAGTCGACATTGAAGTTCTGGCCGATCGACTTGTACTCCACCTTGCGGTCAAAGATGTAACCCGCCTCGACGAAGCTCGTCATCCTGCCATGTTCCCAGCGTAGACCACCCATGGCACGCCAGTCTGCCATCTGGACGCGTGTGCTCTTGTCAAAGTAGCCCGGCTTGATTTCGTAGGCTTCCACATGGTACTCGATGCTGCCGTAAAGCCATGTCGGAACGCCCAGCGGGGTTCCCAGGAAGGCACTGATTTTCGGTTTGGGGAAGACCAGCTGGAATTCCCAGATGTCGTTGGGATTCCAGATGATCCCCGCGTAAGGGAGAATGATGTTGTCGACGCGGTCCCAGTACAAGGCTCCCAGGGCGAGCGTAAACTTCGGCGTCCACTGCCAGAATGCGACGACGTGACCGTCGAGCAGGAACGCATCTGTATTGATCGAGCTGTTGAAGTCGGTGGCCAGAGACGGATCGAAGCCGAGCTCCAGCGTCCAGTTGTTCACGGTCGGCGTGCGGAGCAAGAGATCGAGACCCAGCCGATAGACTCCGCCGGGCATATCTGATGCCGGATCGCTTGGTCCCTGCAGCGAGCGATAGCCAAGCTGCGGGCCGAACCCGAAGGTCCAGTTCCCCATGATCGGTTTGAAGTGCATCATCTGTGCATCCACACCGAAGACGTCAAAGTTTCCGACATTCGGACTGGATGTTCCCGACGAGGGGATGAAGGTGTTTTCGATTCTGGTCCGCCAGCCATACTGTTGCGGCTGCGGTCCATTGATTCCCTGTGTGTAATAGTTCCCCTGCATGCCGGGCGCCATGTACGGCTGCACCATGCCGCCCCCCGCAAACGGGTCCTGCAGCGGGGCGGGATAACCCGGAGTGACCGGATTTCCAAACTGGTCGGTTCCGCCGTACGGAGCGGCATAGCCACCCTGGTAGTACGTTGTCACCTCCTGAGGCGATCCGACGAGTGCTCCTGAACTTGCAGGGCTTTGTGCACGGACAACCCAGGCGGATTGATCCGTCAGTGCCTGCTCGAACGGGGATCCATTGTCCAGGCCAGCGGAACTTGGCAAGCTCGCAGCCAGCAGGATCAGGAAGGAAGTGTTCACAGGGACAACCTTAAATTTCGGAAGGAGTACTTCGACGGGATGATCGACACGCCGCATCGGGCGCGAGGGATTTTCAAGAATTCCGAGTTTTCGTCAAGATGGACTCAAGTCGTCAGCCTGAAATGCCGACGCAACCGGCCGGTTCTCGCCGCAGTTGGTTTTGTAAGTGTCGATTGTTGCCGGGATTATGGTGAGCATGAGAATTTTGATTTTGATCGCTGAACCTCTCTGAAATGAGGCCATTCGTACCGGATTTCAGCGGCGTGACACGGGATTTTTCTTCCGCTGGACCTGAATCAGCAGTGCTTTCCGCCCGATCGGTTCACCAGAACCCTTGAACTTCCCCGTCAGTCTGTAGCGAAAAGGGGAGCCCGACACTAGAACGTGTGCATGACCACTCCGCAGCTTCACATTGATGGCCCCAAGAAAGCAAAAACCTGTCTGGTGCTGGCGCACGGGGCGGGCGAAAGCTCCAGCTCAAAATTCCTGAGCGGCTTTGCCGAGCACTTTGCGGAGCAGCGTCACCGCGTGGTCCGGTTCGACTTTCCTTACATGGCGGCCCGTTCGATCGATGGTCGGCGACGGCCCCCGGATAAGGAGTCGGTCCTGCGGGAAACGTGGAAGGCTGTGGTCGAGAGTCTTCCCTATGACCGGCTGATCATTGGCGGAAAGTCGATGGGGGGCCGGATTGCCACGCTGGTTGCTGATGAACTGCAGGTGGCGGGCGTTGTCTGCCTGGGATATCCGTTTCATCCCGCAGGTCGCCCGGAGCAATTGCGAGTCGAGCACCTGGAAACCATCCAGACTCCCACGTTGATCGTGCAGGGAGAGATCGACCCGTTCGGATCACGGGAAGAAGTCGAAAGCTTTCAGCTCTCCGACAAAGTTCAGGTTCACTGGGTTCCTGAAGGGGATCACAGCTACAACGTCAAGCGTGGCAGTGATCGCTCACTCGAGCAGAATCTGAAGAACGCGACCCGGTCGGTCGAGCAGTTCCTCTTTGAGATCTGGTCTGCATCGTGAGAGACGATTGCAACCCAAAAACGGTTTAGCCACACATTTTGAAGTGTGTGGCTAAACGCAGTCATCTCATCATTGCGTACGGCTGACCCGAAATTACCAGGTCAACCCGGTTCCGACCGCCAGACCGAAGAGTCCCATGTCCATGGCTCCGCTGCGTGCGACTGCACCCACGGTGGTCAGAGGAATTCCGGGAGTCGTGGCGATGGCTTCCTGGCTGGAGTCCATGTTCCAGTACTGGTATTCCAGGGCGATGCGGAAGAAGAAGTCGGAGTTCAGGCAGGTGATCCGGCGTTGCCACTGGGTCCCCAGCTGAACTTCGGCGATGTAGAGCATTGCATCGTTGTTCTGGTAGCTGTCGAAGTCGGCGACGGTCGATCCCAGCACCAGTGCCGAAGCGGCAGCGGAAGACAGGGCGCGTCCTGATTCTTCACCCCACAGCCACGAAAACCGGGTTCCCCCGAACAGGCTCCAGCCGGAGTTTCCGAGTTTCTTCGTGCTTTGCAGCGAGAATGTCAGACCAGTTCCGTCAAACGCGGACTGTCCGAATGCAGTTGCGTTCGATCCGCTCAGCAGAGCACCTTGAGCCAGGTTGACCTGATTGGACTGATCCCAGTTCGCGTAACGACCCCCGAAGGTGAACTTCCCGTCGACGTCGATTGCGTCGAGATGGAAGACACGTCCCCCTTCAAAGTCAAAGGTGGTTGCACCCAGTGTTGAAGATGCCTGACCTGCGAAAGTCGGTCCGAACAGAGAAGCGGTCGAGTCGGCGGTCAGGTCCCAGTATTGCAGTTGTGCGAAGTAGGGGGAATCGCCAATTCCGGCGCCCAGCCAGATTCGAGGAGCGCCGTAGAAGTCGTCGGTGTTGTTGGCGTTCATCGTCGTGCCGCCGAGCACTTCCGCGGTGGATGTTCCTCCGTTCTGGAACGGTCGCAGGTAAGTTGCTTCAACTCCCATGAACAGATTCAGACCCCCGCCAGTGACGAGCGATGCCCCTGGGTTGGTGCTGCAGTGTTCTTCGTGGAACGACTCATGAGAGATCGGCTGCACGAGCGGGTTTTCGATGTCCGCGAACACAGCATCAGCATTGACAGTTTCTTCCGAGGCCATGAGGGGCGATGAGAAAACCAAACTCAAGACTCCTGCAGTCCAGAACTTTCCATGTCGTCGTGACATACACTTCTCTCCTGATTCGAGCGCTGAATTGCTGCCTGATGGCGCAGGCCATGATTTTGAGCTTTCCACAATTTGCCTTGGCTGATCACATGCAGTGACCGGCAGTATTTGCGGTCAGTCCTGCAAGGGATCGATGAGCAAGACATCCAGCTCGTCGCCAAAATTTGCTATCGAAAGAGAACAACATCTCTCTGCATCCAATCACTTCTGTCGTGAAACTGAACAGTCGAGGGATGTCAGTCCTGCGGGTATGCGAAGTTGTGACGCCTGTGCAGCCGTGAATCGCTGCAAAATGCGAGATTTCCCTGTAGAAGTGCAGGAGGAAACACCCACAGAATGTGCAGTGAAATTTTGAGAAATTCAGATTTCACTGAATCTGAGTGGAGAATCGCAGTCAGCGACTGGATTGTATAGAAGGCGTTTGGGGGGCGTGTAATCAGTGTGCGTCCTCAATCGCATACTCAACAGCAGGATGCTGGCTCGCCATTGGAATCTTTCGTGATGCCAGTTTACTGTCGTCAGCCTGTGACAAGCCGTTTCAGAAAGGCTCCTTCATTCACCGTCGGGCGTTCAGGTCGACCCTTGTAGTGATAGGTGAGGTCCATGTTGTCGAGTCCGAGAAGGTGCAGGATGCTGGCATGCAGATCATGCACGTGCATCCGCTCTTCGACCGCGCGCAGGCCGAGCTCATCGGTCGTCCCGATCGTCTGACCCCCTTTGACTCCGCCGCCGGCCATCCACATTGTGAAACCGGTCGGATTGTGGTCACGTCCATTCCCCTGCTCCGACATCGGGGTACGACCGAACTCGCCTCCCCAGATGACGAGTGTCTGATCGAGCAGACCTCGTTGCTTCAGATCCTTGAGCAGTCCCGCAACAGGCTGATCCATCGCCTTGCAAAGTTCCGTGTGATTGGATTCGATGTTGTTATGTGCATCCCAGCGGCTCCCTGCTCCATGGTAGAGCTGGATGAAGCGAACACCCCGTTCCACAAGTCTGCGAGCCAGCAGGCACAATCGCCCGTACGAAGCGGTTTCTGCCTGATTCATGCCGTAGAGCTCTTTTGTGGCTTCCGTTTCCTGGGCAAGATCAATCGCTTCCGGGGCTGCAGCCTGCATCTGAAAAGCAAGCTCGTAGCTGCGGATGCGGGCTTCCAGTTCGGTCTGCTGCGGGTACGTTGATGCAAACGATTCGTTGATCGATTCGAGAAGCTGCAGCTTCCCCTGCTGGACCGCAGGCGTGATTCCTTCGGGGGTATAAAGATTGGGGATGGGCTGATCACCTTCGGAGAGGCGAACCCCCTGATAGTTGGCGGGCATGAAACCGGCGCTCCAGTTGCGGGGGCCGTTCACCACGGAGTTTCGATTGTCCTGCATGACAATAAACGCGGGCAGGTTCTGATTCTCGCTTCCGAGTCCGTACGTAACCCAGCTTCCCAGCGACGGTCGACCACCGAGCATGGAGCAGGTATTCATCTGGCAGACGCCCGCGGAATGGCTGTTACCATCTGTCCAGCACGAGCGAATGACAGCCAGATCATCAACGCACTGAGCTGTCTGTGGAAGCCAGTCGGAGACCCACATTCCGCTCTCGCCATACTGCCGCCATTTCCGCTTCGATTCCAGCAGCGGGGCATGGAATTCCCCCATCGCGGTCAACACGGTGCCGAAGCTCTCAGGCAGATGCTGCCCGGCCAGACGGTTCAGTTCGGGCTTTGGGTCGAACGTGTCGAGATGGCTGGGACCACCTTCCATGAACAGGAAGATGACGCTTTTTGCGGTCGCTGGGAATTTCGGAAGCGGTCCAGTTGCCTGTTGAGCCGTCCCCGCCATTCCGAGTGAATCGGCAAGGAGTCCAGACAGGGCAACCGACCCGAACCCGGCCCCCAGTTGATGCAGAAATTCACGTCGTGAGGTGGGAAATGAAAGATGAGTCTTCATGTTGCAATGGCTTTCAATTCACCCGGGGATCCCCGGCATCTCTGCCGTGGCGGGCATGTCCTGAAGAGGATTGCGGGGCGGGAGTCTGAGGACGGTGCAGTAGTGCATCAGTCGACATAGAGGAATTCACTCGAGTTCAGTAACACGTGGCACAGGTCCACAAATGCCGCGTCGGCGGGGGTGGCCTGATCGTGCGGACTTCCTGTTTGAAGGGCGATCCCCTCCGGGAGACTGTTCTGCAGCAGACCGGGGTTCGGTTCGAATCGCCAGTAACCGATCGTGGACGGAGTTGTCCCTTCTGAGGCGATCAGAAGTTCATCCTTTTCAAGTGCCTCGTTGGAGAGTCGAATGTCGTCGATCAGCCCATCGAATCTCCAGGTTCGCAGCGACTGCGATCCGAACGTGAGCGGGACGTCATTCTGTGCGAGCGATGTGAGGGTGAGAGGGACCGTCACAGAAGTGAGCGGTTCATCGTCGTTGGAAAGATCCTTGAGGAAGAACGTCACCGTGCCCGGAGATTCGCGGGTCGCCAAATGGATGCTGGCAGCGGCGAAGTACGGCTTGTTCAATTCCAGATCATGATCCGAAAACAGCACGACTTCTTTGACCTTGCCGTCCCCTTCCTTGCCGAAGAGCTGCAGCACCAGCGTCTGCGGCTTTCTGCGGGACGCCTTGCCGGTAATTCCGATCAGCCAGCCTGAGTTGGGTTGCTGCGGAGATGTCTTCGCAGCCAGAGTCCGGACTTCCCCTGACTGGTAAATCGATCGCAATTGAAAATGAATCTCGACTGTGAAATCCTGAAGATTCAGGCGTTCGTTCGAGGGGACCATCAGCTGTTCGTATCCCTGCTGGTCCTGGAACAGCACCGCCTGCCCTTCCCGGTAAGGGACTTTTCCGGTCGGCACTGTGACGGACGTCGTTGTTTCGGAAAGTTGATTGACCCGCTGTGATTCCTGGTCCTTCAGAAACTCCTGGGCCAGTTTCATTTCTTCCAGCGACGGTCGTCGCCCGAACATGAGCCACCACAGGCGCTCGATCTTTTCGTACGGCTCATTACTCGTGGGAGAATCGGCTGAGCTGGCACGCCGCGCCAGGTGGCCAGCGTGGCCGAGCATCGACTGGCTGTTGATCAACAGGAGAGATTGAATCGGTGACGTTGTTGTGTCCCGGTTCGAGTTGCTGGACATGAAAAACGGCAGATCGAACGCTTCCAGCAGCGGTTCACGGCTGTTGCGAAGCACACGGGTGTAGATCGATCGAACCGGTCGATCATTCGCCTGGCTGGGACCGCCGGATGACTTTTTCAATTGACCCGTCACAGCCAGCAGGGAGTCGCGAATCTGTTCGGCCGAAAGCCTGCGAACGTCCCCCCGCCAGTACCAGCGGTTCGTCGGATCGAGCTGTTGGTAGTCCGCGAGCAATGGATGATCGGCCCGCTGCCGGTAAGTCGCCGACGTGACAATCATCCGGTGCAGACCTTTCAGTTTCCATCTCCCTTCCAGGAATCGGCTGGTGAGCCAGTCGAGGAGCTCAGGATGGCTGGGAGGATCGCCGAGCCTGCCGAAGTCGCTGCTGTTGGGGGCCAGTCCCCTTCCAAAGTGATACTGCCAGACGCGATTGACAATGACTCGCGTCGAAAGTGGATTCCTGGGATCGGTGAGCCACAGGCTGAGTGCGGACCGACGGCCTGTCGTTTCAGAAAGACCTGCTGGCGGTGTCACGTTTGCCGGCTCGGGATCGAGGATGGTGGGGAATCCCGGGAGGACCTCCAGATTCCGTTTGGGAATGATGGTCGGTGGAGCGATCGGTCCGACATCCCTGATCGTCATGGCGCGCGGCAGCGGAGCCGGCTTCAGAGAATCAAACTCGGCGAGTTCCCGTCGCAGCGCCAGCACCTGCTCCTTCTCTTCCGCGGTCAGGTGACTGTCGACCCGGTCCTGCTCGTATTTTACAAGCCGCATGACGAACTGCATGAATTGCTTTTCCTGCGGCGTTCGTTCCTCTGAAGGCTTGCGGATGATTTCCTGGATGTCATCGGGATAACGCTTTGTCGTGGAGAGAAAGGTCCGCTCCATCGCCTTCGCGAGTGCCGAATCCAGCCGGTCACGGACGGACTTCGTCTTCTCCTGATAGACCTCCAGCTGTGCCCGATACTGAAGCTGTTGTTCTGAAGTCGCAGCCGGAATGTCATCGTGGGGGAGAATTGGTTCGAAGAAGGCCCGCAGCCGGAAGTAGTCCTTCTGCAGAATCGGATCGAACTTATGGTCATGACAACGGGCGCACTGGAATCCGAGTCCCAGAAAGACGTCCCCGGTCACGTCGGTCACTTCATTCAGGATGTTGTCGCACTGCACTCTGACGTCGGGGACGTTGTACTCAAACATGCCGTGACGCAGGAAGCCGGTGGCGATCAGCGCATCGGGATCGTTGGGGAAGAGTTCATCCCCCGCAAGCTGTTCCTGCACAAACCGGTCATACGGCTTGTCCTGATTCAATGAGCGGATGACATAGTCGCGGTATCGCCATGCTTCAGGGCGAAAGATGTCGGCGCGATACCCATCAGACTCTGCGAACCGGACCAGATCGAGCCAGTGCTGTGCCCACCGCTCGCCGTATTCCGCCCGGGCGAGAAGATCGTCGACCAGTTTTTCGTACGCGGAGGGATCGGTATCGCTCTCGAATGCCCGGATTTCATCGGGAGTCGGGGGGAGTCCAATGAGATCATAGTAGAGGCGGCGAATGAGTGTCGCTTTTTCCGCTTCAGGAGCCGGTGTGAGCCGCTGTCGTTCACGCGATGCAGCGATGAACTGGTCAATCGGATTGCGGCACCATTCAGGTTGTTGCGGCAATGGAGGGAGCGGATCACTCACCGGCTGAAAGGCCCACCAGTTGCGATCCTCCGGTGTGAACTCCCCTTCTTTGACTCGTTTCGCCACCTGACCATCGTCTCCCGGCCAGGGAGCCCCCATCTCAATCCATCGGGAGAGAATAGCGATCTGCTCATCCTTGAGTTTGCCCGAGGGAGGCATCTCGAAAGACTCGTAGCGGATCGCTTGCATCAAGAGACTTTCGCCCGGTTTGCCCGGTTCGATCGCAGGGCCGGATTCCCCGCCAAGCAGAAGCTGCCCGCGGGAATCGACTCGCAGATCCCCTTTCGCGGTCTTGCCGGAGTGGCATTTGTAACAGTGTTCGGCCAGAAGCGGACGAACCTGCTTCTCGAAGAACTGCAGCTGGTCTGCCGAGGGGGAATCATTGGCAATGACGCCGTTCCCAAGGCCCAATCCTGTGAACATGCAGACGAGAAGAAGGAATCGGACGAAAGTCATTCGAATGGTCTCATGATCCTTGTTCTGAAGCTTCCAACTGAACAAGAAAGGGAGCTTCCACGGTAACGGTCTCGAACAGGCATGGACTGCCATTCGAGTCGCTCAATATTTCTGCGACGAAGCACGCGAGATGCTCATTTCGAGACGAGATCGAAATTGATCTCGTTCTTCGAATTCTTCACCAGCGCGGTCAATTCAGAGTCTGTGTGGTATTTGGCTGGGAGAATCTCTGCGCGAGCGGGCTCGACGACTTTATCCGTCGTGAGATCGACAACACCACTGGTCGCACTGGTAATCTTCACCTGATGATCGCCGATCACAGCTCCTGCTTTGCCTGCTGAATACATCAACTGATAATGACCGTTCGAATCCGTTTCTCCAGTCGAACTACGACCACCAGATGCAGGAATGAAAAGCAACTGTGCATCAGCAAGAGGCTGGCCGTCCAACTTCACAATTCCATAAACTTTCCCCAGCGCCGGACCACTTTGCCTGCAAGCCGGGAGCAGGCAGAGAGTGGCGGTCAGCAACACGGACAACTTGAGAAACCTGCTCATCTTAGCGCCAAACATTTCTGTTTGCTCCAGGGATTGTGCCAACACCATTTTCGACTCGAAATGATCAACCATATCTAAACACTGTCGATATCAATTTGCCGTGACATAAAAAAGACAAAGATTTCAGACACAGAACCAAAGTTGATGGCCTGTTGAATACGCTGCCAGCGGCGATTTTCGGAGATTGATTCACCGCTGGCGCACGAGCCGCCAGCCGCGACTCGTATTCAGCGTACAGGCAACAGGCAGCAGTCGGATGGATAGCTTTTTTCCTGACCGCTGTCCTCCTAAAATTCTCCAATCGGTGCACCGTCCCGAATCGCGACGAGTCGTTCAGCGACGCTATCAGTAGCGGGTGCAGTGTCGTATCGGTTTTCGATATTTTCACTTACAAATCGGACGCTTCCGTCTCCCAGGAGGAAATGAGCTCCTCCGGTATGCAGACTGCTGTAAGAAGCATTTTTTGAGACGTCGGATATCCGCGCCGGGTTGATCCCATGTTGCATGTGCCCCGCGATCGAAACGAGCCCCTGAATATATTGAACGCTGGGACAGTTTCGACAGGCTGGCCCCGTTCCATCAATATCCCGGACAGCGAACAGAACTGCGGCCAGCATGACGTTTCCAGAAATACTATACGCCCGCTCCCCGGTAAGGATTGTGTTGCTGGTTCCATCCGTGATGTCTCTCAGTCTCGTGCCAGCGTCGTTGCGAAAAACCCCAAGTGCCCCGGTTGTGCCGTCATTATCATTTGTCGGACGGTTAATACGGATCAGGTTTGTGTTATTGGATGCGATATAGTTAGTAATTGAGAGAGGTAAGGATTCTTCCCTCGCTCCGCCTGGAGAAAGCAGGTCAATGGTGTAACCCCGCCCATCCGAACCGTCGTCCAATGTTGCCGGATGCAATGCGGGGCCGGCATCTGATGGGCAGCGAAAGATCGAATATTTTGCCTGGAACGCGGCCTTACCGACAATCCCAAACGCCTGGCTGGCGGTGTTGGAACCAACATTCATCCTGTTGTACAGGGCGGCTTGTTCCACATAAGGAAGAATCATCGCCGACCATGCCCAATGGCCTTCATTGTCTTTCACATTGGGATCGCGGATATACGCGGCAGGAAAACAGCCATAAACGTCCACATAATTGTGCATCGCCAATCCAATCTGCTTCAGATTGTTCTTGCACTGGCTCCTGCGAGCCGCTTCGCGCGCCTGTTGAACCGCCGGAAGCAGTAATGCGATCAGAACCGCAATGATCGCGATGACCACCAGGAGTTCGATTAATGTGAAGCCTGCTTTCGCGGTGTTTGACTGTCTCATGCGGGATCCCCTCAGATCATTCAAGAAAAGAAATGAACACATTGTTTGACATGACATCAGATTCGATGGCGAAGGCAGCCCCTCAGCTCACTCAGGCAGGCCGCCAATGAACACCGGGTCGACCACGATATGGTCTTCGTCCTCGGCATCTTCAATAAACAGCCCGCTGACGGACGCTCCCTCCGGGTAACCCAGGTCTGAGAAGTCAATCCCCACAGCCAGTGCATAAAACGGAAGCGACAACGGATTGACCCGGGAAACGTTCACTCTTGCAAAGTCTTCGACCGAACGGATGGGAGTCTCGAACACGATGGAGTTCAGCGGGGCCACCTTCTTCGCATTCGTGGTATTCAGGGCGATGTCAAAGCGTTCGATCAGGTGAGTTTTCAGTCCGGGTTGATCTTCGGTCGGACTGACATAGAACCGGTCGCCTCCCGCTGGATATGCTGCCGACTGCACTTCAAACAGAACCGCGTCCGGTCCCGGTCCATTCACGACAGGCTGGCGAAACTGAATGGCCATTCCGTGTCGATTGCGGAACTCCGAAAAGGATTCCATCGGAACATACGGCCCCGGTGCCCGGCTGAAGTTCATCACTCCTGAAGTGAGCGCGACGTCGTCGGTCAGGAGCGAAAGGATGTTTTCAGGGATCGGTCCCAGGCAGGCAGCATTGGAAGCATGCCGATCCGATGAAAAATGGGTGACATCGATTCCAGTCAGTTCCTCGACCTGATACTTCCGGATCTGGCCTCCTCGCTGAACGGTCACACTGACCAGATCGTGGACCCCCTCTCCGGGAACGGGTTCCGTTGCTTCGTAGGAGATGACCCGGTCTGGAAACTGATCATGGTATTGTCGGCGATCAAACGGGATCGGCTGCGGATCGGGTGAGGCACTGACCAGACGGACAGCTTCCCCCTCCAGCAGCATGGATCGAATCCCCTGACTTTCCGGAGGGTGAACTTCGATCGCCCCTTCGACGACTTGCACGTCGGAAACGCCCGACTCGCTGGCGACCACGGAAAACCGCGTTCCAAGGTCAACGATCCGGCTCTGAGGGGTAATTACCTCGAAGCCTTTGGCTTGTTCCGGCGCATGAACCGAGCAGTTTCCAACCTTCATTTCCATCCGCGTCGCGGACTGCACGGTGAAGACCGATGGAGACTTCAGAGTGACGGTGGCTCCGTTCTGAAACGTCAGTTCCATCAGTCCTTTGAGCAGGTAATACTCGTGATTGATCTTCAGCGGGGCCCCGACAGAGGGGACATACTCGAGGAGCAGTTCGGCATCGGCAGCCTGCGTTAAAGTGACCAGCGGGGCTGGCGCTTCAGACGGACTGACGGTCGCTGCAGTCTCTTCTGCAGGAATGACGGTCGGCCCGGCGAGTTGTCCAGGGGCTGGCTCGGGAGCATCCCTGCCAGCGCGGTTCAGGGTGAAAGCAAGCAGTGCTGCACCGGCGATGCCGCAGAGTCCGACAAGTCCCCAGGTCCATGCCCGTCGTCGGCGAGGCTGCGCCGGTTTTTGAATTTCGGGCAGGCAGCAGGCTGCGGAATAAAGCTCATCACCAACCTGCTCTTCCAGATCCATCATTCCAAGGTGGATGTCAACATAGGAGAAATACTCCCGTCGCGCCTCCTCGCTTTCACGAAGGATTTCCTGCAGACGGGCACGCTGCTCGCTGGACAGTGAGTCGTGGAAAAGCAGATCCAGCAGGCTGTGCAGCTCGGACTGAAGAAATGCCATGGGAATCATCTCCTCACTCGGCGGCCAGCTTCTGGCGGACGCAGGTTTGCAATTGACGGCGAATCCGTCCCAGACTGTTGTAAAGCGTCTGCGGAGCCGAATTGACGGACTCCGCGAATTCCTTCAGCGTGAGGTTTTTTCCGTAGGCGACCCGCACCAGTTCGCGGTCTCGACGAGAGAGTTTTTTCAGGCACGTCGAGAGCAGTCCGAGGATCTCCGTCGACTGGTCGAGCTGATTCACTCTGGCATCGGAAATGACACTCAGAAGGTCGGAGTCGAACAGCAGGTGTTTGCGGTCTCCGGTACGCAGGAAATAACGCACTTCGTTGAACGCGATCCCGCAGGCCCAAGGGAGGAACGGGCGTCCCGGATCGAACTCCGAAAACTTCTCCCACAGCACCAGACTGCACCGCTGGAACACGTCTTCCGCATCAGCGTAGTTGGGGATGAGAGAAAAGATGTACCGGAACAATTTGTTCCGGTCGCGGGCAAATTCGCTGAGGAATTCTTTGTACCGTTCGGGGGCTGGTTGTTGCAGCGGCATAGCGCTTTCCGCAATGAACACTCGTTCGCCGAGCAAACTTCGGCCATGACATATATCGATGCGTTGACGGGTTTTTTACCTGACGCAGTGCTGCATTATTTTCGCAGTTGCTTCATAACTTCTGACAAGGAAAATAGATGCGGATTGAATTCTTTCTGATATTTTTTCGGGCTGTTGAATCTGATTCGGGTTTTGAGGGGGGAACGTCGCCCCGGTGCACGCTTGACGTCCTTAAGATCAACATCCTTTAATGGACGAGCCGAAAGGGGCCTGGCTTCGGTTTTTGCAAAGGATTCGGAAAGTCCAGTGTCCCCAGGCTGCCACCCGACATATGCAATCTTCTGGGAGACCGCAGATGCGATTCAGACTGGCGCTCCGGCTCTGGTGTTCTCTGGTATTCGCCCCGACTCTGATTTTCGCGTCGGATGATCTCACGTTGCATCTCCGGTCGCGGGAGCGGGTCGCAGAAGGGGCTAATCGGTTTCACACAGTGACGAAAACGGCCACGTGGGATCCGAAAGAGACTGCCATCATTGTCTGCGATATGTGGGACACGCATACCTGCCCCAACGCCGCTGCTCGTGTTGCTGAAATGGCTCCCAGGATGAACGAAGTCCTGAAGGCGGCTCGAGCCAAAGGGATGCTGATCATCCACGCGCCCAGCGACACCATGAAGTTCTATCAGGACCATCCGGCACGCCTGCGGGCACGTTCCGCACCGGTGGTGGAGTCTCCTCAACCACTGGAGTCATGGCGGTATCTTGATGTGGAGCTTGAAGCTCCTCTGCCGATCGACGATACGGACGGTGGATGCGACTGCGAGCGAACCTGGAAACCGGGTGATCCTGCTCCCTGGACCCGGCAGATTGAGACGCTCGACATTGAGGATGAAGACGCCATCACCGACTCCGCGGAGGCGTATTACCTTCTTCGGCAAACGGGGATCAAAAATGTGATCGAAATGGGCGTTCACACCAACATGTGTGTCCTGGGGCGTCCGTTCTCCATCCGGCAGCTCGTCGCTCAGGGGATCAACGTGGCCCTCGTGCGGGATCTGACGGACTCCATGTACAACCCCGAAAGAGCTCCCTTCGTCAGTCACTTCACCGGCACGGATCTGGTGATCGAGCACATTGAAACGTACTGGTGCCCGACGTTGCTGAGCACCGATCTGATCGGCGGTGAGGAGTTTCGTTTCGCGGGAGACCGCCGTCCCCATCTGGTGATTGTGCAGGGAGAAAAGGAATACCAGACCGCAGAAACGCTCCCCACGTTTGCAATCACCAAGCTCGGGAAAGACTACCGGGTTTCGTTCGTCTGGCTGGACGAAAAATCAAACGCGACCTTCCCCGGCATCAACGCTGTTGACGATGCGGACCTGCTGCTGATCAGTGCCCGTCGCCGCCCGCTCCCTGCGGAAGAGTTGGCGGTCCTGAAGAAGTTTGTTGCAGCGGGGAAACCTGTGCTGGGAATCCGGACTGCGAGCCATGCGTTCCATCTGCGCGATCAGCCTGCCCCGAAAGGTCTGGCGGACTGGCCGGATCTCGATGCAACGGTGTTTGGCGGTCACTACACCAATCACTATGAACACGGGAAGCCTCCGTTCATCCAACCGGTTCCAGAGGCGGTCGGTCATCCGATCCTGGACGGCATCTCAGCTGCGGGGGTCCAGGGACACGGCGGGCTGTACCAGACCTCCCCCTTGCAGCCGGGAGCGACCCCCTTGCTGACGGGCCGGATTTCAGGAATCGAGAAATCAGAACCGGTGGCGTGGATCTTTCAGCGAGCCGATGGAGGGAAGTCCTTCTATACATCCATGGGACATCGTGAGGACTTTAACGATCCGGCATTCGTTCTGTTGTTGAAGAACGCCATTGACTGGATGGCGAAAAGAAGTCCCTGATCGATTGTCGGTCCGCTGGAGTTGGATTGCTAAAACTCGGCTGGAGCGCCGTCGTCCGCCTGCAGGAGCTGCTTGAGGACGTCCCCTGACGTTTCGTTGCTCAGAAATCGAACAGAGCCTTCTGCGAGCAAACTGGTTGCCCCGTTTAAGATGTCCTGTTGGAGTTCGTCTGGCGAGGCATCAGGACTCATGCTGCCGGAGTAAAAAGGATTTTGAAACGCAGAGAGCGCCGAGTTCGCCGAGAAAACAAGAGAGAAGCAAAAGGAGTGCGGAACTGTACGATCGACAATCCCACTTCTCGGTATTCCTCAGCGATCTCTGCGTACTCTGCGTTTCAAATCTCTTCCCCGCTTGTCGCAGACGCTTCAATCACGGCTTTGCTCACTACACAAACGCGAATTTTGGCAATCTTTCTTCACGAATTGTCACAGATCAGGTAGGGTGACGCCAATTCCGTTCGGAATGTCCGAAGGAAAGGCTTCATCAGGACTTCCTGCTGTCGGGCAGCGGGAATCGGTGCGATAAAACGATCTATGCGAATTTTGCTGGCGACTTCCGAGGCTGTCCCTTATGCCAAGACCGGCGGGCTGGCGGATGTGGCAACCGGGCTTTCCAAGGCGCTCGCGGATGCCGGACACGACGTCACGCTGGTCTTGCCGCTCTACCGGCGGATCATTCCGGAGTCCCGCCGCGGGGAACCGGTCGCCATCATCGGTGTCGATCTGCGGCATTCCACCGTGAAAGCGACCGTTCGGCGGGCGATTCTCCCCGGCACGAACGTCGAAGTGCTGCTGGTCGATCAACCGACCTTTTTCGACCGCAAGAGCTTGTACACCGAAAACGGGACTGACTACCCGGACAACGCTGAACGCTTCATCTTCTTCAGCCGGGCGGTCGTGGAGATTGCGCAGACGCTGACCCGTTCGAACATCATCCATGTCAATGACTGGCAGACGGCTCTCATCCCCGGGTTGATCAAGTATGAAAGGACTCAAGGGGGCCGGTTCATCAATACCGGAACCGTTCTGACCATTCACAACATGGCGTTTCACGGGCAGTTCCCCGGCTGGCAAATGGAGCTGACCGGGCTGCCGCAGGAGTATTTCAACTGGCAGCAGCTGGAGTACTACGGGCACCTGAACCTTCTGAAGGCCGGAATTTCGATGGCGGACATGGTCACGACCGTCAGTCCGACCTACGCCCGGGAGATCTGTCAGCCAGAGTACGGTTATGGTCTCGATCCCCTGTTGCTGCAGCGGGGCGATTCTCTGGTCGGCATCCTGAACGGAGTCGACACGAAGGAATGGAACCCCCAGGTCGATGAGCATCTCCCTGCCCGGTTTTCCGCGGAGACGTTTCCGGTCGGAAAGGCGAAGTGCAAAGCGACGCTTCAAGCCGATATGGGGCTGGAAGTGCGTCCGGACGCGATGCTCTTCGGGATGGTCTCGCGGTTAACGGATCAGAAGGGGCTGGATCTGATCACCAGCAAGGCAGATGAAATACTGGCTGCCGACGTGCAGATGGTGTTTCTGGGGACCGGGGACAGGTGGTTCGAAGACTTTCTGCGTTCGCTGCAGGAGCGTTATCCGGGCAAGGTGGCGGTGCAGATCGGGTTCAATGAACGACTGGCCCATCGGATTGAAGCGGGGGCCGATGCTTATTTGATGCCAAGTCGTTTTGAGCCCTGCGGGCTGAATCAGCAATACAGCCTGATTTACGGGACAGTTCCGATCGTTCATGCCATAGGCGGACTGGCTGATTCCGTCACCGATGCCACCCCTGAGAATCTGGGACAAAAGAGGGGGACAGGATTTGTCTTTTACGACTACAATCCCGACGCGTTCATCAGCACGGTCTGGCGGGCAGTCGGGATGTACCAGCATCACAAGGAAGACTGGGAAAACATTGTGCGTGCCGGCATGACCAAAGATCTCTCCTGGGATCAGAGTGCACAAGCGTATGTCAAGGTCTACGAACGCGCGTTGGAAGCAGCGTTGCGGGAGTAATCTCGAAATGACAAAAACGAAATCCGAAACAAATTTCAAATTCAAACTTTTGAAACCGCCCTTTTGAATTTCTGATTTTGGATTTGTTTGGGATTTCGAGTTTCGGTTTTGAAATTTGAATGTGAAGCGTCATCGAGGGGGATGTCACGCTTCAATTCGATGTGACGTCCGTGAAACTCAAGGAGTGTGGCCAGGAACTGATTGAATGATCGCTCGTCTTCAATGCCCCTGAACTCAGTCCTCCAACCCCCTGTTTTTTCTTATGCAGCCTGTCTCTCTCGCATTGTTCTGGCATCAGCATCAACCCTACTACCCGGACGATGTGACCGGTGAGACGCTGATGCCCTGGGTCCGGCTTCACTCCACCAAAGACTATGTGGGGATGGCCCTGCATATTCAGGAAGTTCCCGAGTTTCGCTGCTCCATCAATCTCGTTCCCAGCTTGCTGCTGCAGATTCAGCGGTATGGCAAAGGGGGCAGCGACAAGCATCTGGATATCTCCCGACTCCCCGCGGACTCCCTGAGCGAGGAGGATGCGTATTACCTGCTGGATCACTTCTTCATGGCCAATGAATGGACCATGATCCGGCCCTACCCCCGCTACCATGAGCTGCAGCAGAAGCGGGGAATGGGACGCGACGGCGCGGAACAGGCCCTGCCCCGCTTCAATGTTCAGGACATGAGGGATCTGCAGGTCTGGAACAACCTCACGTGGATCCACGAACTCGTCTTCGAGCGGGACAGCGAACTGCGTGCCTTCCGCGAAAAGGGGAAGGATTACACGGAAAAGGAAAAGGACTGGCTGCTGAAGAAGCAGATGGATCTGGTCGCGGAAGTGGTCCCGTTGCACAGAAAGCTCTCGGAAGGGGGACAGGTCGAACTGACAACCACTCCGTTCTATCACCCGATTCTTCCGCTGCTGTGGGACAAAAAGTGTGCCCGCGAAGCGATGCCCGGCTGCCCGCTCCCCAAATACACGCAGAGTTACAAAGAAGATGCGATTCGCCATATTCAGAAGGCGGTTGCCTATCACACCGAGTTGTTCGGCACCCCACCCCGAGGGATGTGGCCATCTGAAGGATCGGTCTCACAGGACATCATCTCAGCTATCGCGGAAACCGGGATCGAGTGGATTGCAACCGACGAGCAGATCCTCACTCATTCGACCGAAGGGTTCGTGCATCGCGACGGCAATGGTCTCGTCAACCGACCGGAAATGCTCTATCGACCGTGGCGACTGGAGCAGGAAGGCAAGGGGCTCGCGGTCATCTTCCGTGATCACGGACTCAGCGACCTGATCGGTTTTCACTATCAGCGAAATGACCCCCGCTGGGCTGCCGGAGATATGCTTGGGAAGGTGAAAGAGATTGGCAGGTCGATCTCATCACACTCCGAGCAACCTGCCTTCGTTCCGGTGATTCTGGACGGTGAGAACTGCTGGGAATACTACCCCGACGGCGGTGTCGCCTTCCTGCGAAACCTGTATCGCGGCGCGGTGCAGGACAAAGAAATTCATCCATGTCGCGTGAGCGAGCATCTCGCGAAGCATCCCCCTTCTCACAAGATCGGGCGGCTGTTTGCCGGAAGCTGGATCAATCACGACTTCTACATCTGGATCGGCCATCAGGACGACCGGGATGCCTGGGACCTCGTGCACATCACCCGCGAGTTCCTGCTGAAGGCGGAAAAGAACAAGAAGCTGCCTGGGGACCTGATCAAACGGGCCTGGGATGAACTGATGATCGCTGAAGGGAGCGACTGGTTCTGGTGGTATGGTGATGACCACAACTCCGCGCAGGACGCCCTGTTCGACGAACTGTTTCGCCGTCACCTGCGAAACGTCTATCAGCTGCTGGGCGAGGCACCTCCGTCGGCACTGCTCAAGCCAGTCGCCCGCGCCGAACGACGGCACATTCACACGAATCCTCGATCATTCCTGCAGGTCAAGGTCGACGGCCGGATGAGCTACTTTGAATGGCTCAACGCTGGTCATTACGAATCCGGCAGCGAGCGCGGCACGATGACGATGGTCAGTGACAGCGTCGTCCGCGATATCTATTTCGGGTTCGATAACCAGAATCTGCTGATGCGTCTGGACACCGCTTCCAAAGCGTCGCTGGACTTGCAGGACTTCGATGAGATCCGCTTCAAGTTCATTGAACCGTACGGAACGGAAGTGCGTGCGAAGTGCAACGGCTCGAAGACGGTTCAGCCTGAGATCATCATCGACGACAAGCCGGTGAAGTCGAGCCACGGGCGTTATGCCCTCGACCGCGTCTTCGAGATGTCGGTCCCGTGGAAGGATCTGGGCGTTGCTGTCGGACAGCGACTGCACGTCGCCGCGGAACTTCTCCGGAACGGCGAGGTGATCGAGCGGACCCCCAGCGAGGGGACGATCGACATGCAGGTCCCCTCAGCCGACTTCGAAATGCACATGTGGCAGGCGTGAGTTCATCACGGGGCGTACAGAGTCTGCTGAACAGGAGCAGGGCTGTAGGTGTTGAACGGTTGAATCTGCGGCGGAGGCGAATAGTACTGGCCCATTTGGGGCTGATACGGCTGCTGGTAAGGCTGATAGTAGGTCGTCGAATTCGGTGCCGGCGCCGGCGACGGTGTGGGATTCGGCGTCGGGATCGAGAGTGTCGGCTCAGACGGCATGGGAGTCGGCACGCTCATCGGCGAGTGATTCATGTGAGTCGGATCGGAGTGATAGTGCTCCATTCCGGGCTGGACCATCATCGGCTGGCCCATGGACGGGGCGCCCATCTGCATTTGCATCTGGTTCTGCTGGCAGGTGGGGCAACTGCTTCCCTGCATCATCATGCCGGACTGCATGCCGGGGAGAACGCTGTTGAACCCGGGATTTCCATAATCCATTCCGGCGAACTCGCTATTGCAGGTGTTGCAGCCAGTGCAGCCAGCCACACCACAGGAGCCTTTCATCGCCCGACGCATCTGGCGTCGCTGGGCACAGGCACTTTGAGGTTTGCCGAAGGCGTTGGTCTCGACGCATCCACAGTAAGGCGTATCCCAGGGCATTGTCGGTCCACAGGCCATGCTGGATCCGCATGGATCGCACGACATGCAGCCTGCAGCGGACAAGATCAATGACCCGAGCAGACAGGTCTTCCAAATCGCGAAATGCATGAGATCCCTCGTTCCATGGATCGCTGAAAACGACAGCGCAATTCCTCTGAACGAAGATCGACTGACAGGCTAGGAAGACTTTACCGATTTTGCTGATTGTGCCGAGCGCCGTGAATTCGCGCCCATCTGGCGGATCTGCTGTATTCGAAACCCTCCTGACCTCAAATTCGCCAGTTCGCCCGATCGGCAAATTCTGCCTGTTGCATGTGCTCCGGGGGACCGTAGAATGGATGTATCTCGTGATTCCGATCGGATTTCCAATTCGCCGGTACATTCGGCACAGGCGTGTCGAATCTGAAGAACAGTCAAGTTCCGACATTCTTGACAATTTCTGAGCAACCCGGCGGTCGGGAGACGATGGAGACGTGAATGGGATTCCCTGTCGGGAGTCCGACACGGATCGTCGCGAGAACAGGGTCTTTTCAACTTCCCATCAGTGGCTGCGACCGGAGCCGGGCGAAATGTCCAAAAAATATTTGAGTCTTGATGAAGCGGCCAGCATGCTCGGACTGGCACCGGAGGAGCTCGTCCGCCTCCGTGAAAAAGGAGAAGTCCGGGGTTTTGCCGACCGCGGAACCTGGAAATTCAAACACGAAGATATCGAGTCGCTGCAGCGGCGACGCCAGGCCGATTCGAATCCGGAAGTCCCGCTGATGGACCTTCCGGCCCCCTCCGCAAAGAACCGCCCGGATCTGGGGGAACAGCCGACGGTCATCCGCAAAGACCGGCCAATCGAACACGACGACAATCTTCTGGCTGGCGACACCGGTCTGAATCGTTCCGACAGTGACAGCGACGTGCGACTCGTCGGCGGTCCGGATCTCGACCTCGATTTCGACGTGGAAGGGGACAGCGACGTCAAACTGGTCGGACTGCGGGGATCGATTCCGAATAATGCAGGAACCGACCCGGAAATCGTCATCAAAAAGCCAGGCAGCGACAGCGACGTCCGACTGGTCCGCTCCGACAGCGACAGCGATGTCACCCTCGCCGGGGACAACAGCGACAGTGACGTTCAACTCGTCGGCGGCGCCACCGAACTCGAACTGTCCCTGAAGGACATCGATGAGGGTGGAACGGATCATGATCTCACCCAGAAGAAACCTCAGGATCTCTACAAGAGTGACAGCGATGTGAAGCTCGTCGCTGGTGATTCCCCGCAGTCGATTGGTGACGTCACGCTGATGGACGACGATGACGATGCGATCGCCATCGACTTCAATCCTGATCGCAGCCGCAATGCCTCGGTTCTGGATGACGAATCCGGAATCTCTCTGGGACGCGACAGCTCACTGCTGCTTGGCGAAAGCGGAATTTCGCTCGCCGGCCCCAGCGACAGCGGGATCGCACTGGAACTCAATTCCGATGACGACGGCCTGACGCTCGCCCTGGACGAAGACAGCGGAATCACGCTGGACGCGGGTGAGAGTGGAATTTCCCTCGAAGCCGCCGACAGCGGGATCTCCCTGGAACCGACCGAAAGCGGAATTTCACTCGCGGACGATTCCCACGGTGGAACCGTCCCGATGATGGATATTTTCGCGGACGATGAAGACGGGGGAGAAACGCAGTTCGAAGTGCCGTCTCTGTCCGATGACAGCGACTATGACGCAACCGGCGTGATGGACGTTGTCGACGGTTCAGCCAGCGATGCCGTTTTCGATCTGGATGAAGATCAGGAAGCCGCTGACGGCGAATACGCTGAAGACGACATGGACCTCGAAGCGAGCGGCTTCGAAGACGAGGAAGACCTGGATGTCTTCGACGCCGATGAAGGAGCCTTTGCTGCTTCAGGAGCCGAAGGATATGCCGCGCCCGCTTCCGGGCGGATGCGTGCTGCTGAAACCGAATGGGACACCGCGACGTTCGTTGGTCTTTCGATCGGCAGCCTGCTTCTGATCGTCTGCGGGCTCGTCATGATCGACCTCGTGAAGAACACCGCGACCGCGGAAACTCCCAATCCCGTTTCCGGTCAGGTGATTGAAATCCTCGGCGGCCTTTACAAGTAAAGCGGTCCTCGAAATTCCAATTCCAGGCCGGCACTCGAAGACGAGTGCCGGCTTTTTTGTTGATGAAATGCATCTCCTGCAACATCACGGCAGGATCATTTGGCCCGCAGGAGAACGGAGCTGCGGGTGATGAGCTTCGGCAGAACCAGAGCTGCAAAGACGAAGACTGCGGTGATCAGTTTCAGGTCGTTCGGGTTCAGCCCCCAACGCAGTGCGATGGCGACCAGCAGCCGAAACAGCACGGAACCCATGACAGCACCGGTGATCAGGAACCCAATCTTCCGAGTGCCGACGAGCGATTCTCCGAGAATCACGCTCGCCACACCCCAGACCAGCATTCCGATCCCCATCTGCACGTCAGCAAACCCCTGATATTGCGCCAGCAGGGCCCCTGACAGGGCGATCAATCCGTTTCCGATGAACAGTCCCAGCGTGGTCATCCCTTCCACGCTGATTCCCAGGGCACGGACCATGCGGCTGTTGTCCCCGACCGCCTGCATCGCCAGACCGAAATCGGTTCTGAAAAACGCAAACAGGATCGCGCCGACCGCCACTGCGATCGACAGCACCAGCAGCAGGCAGCAGATGTCACGGGCTGAAGTCTCCCAGAGACCCACCTGCAACATCGTCCGGTCCGCGAACAACGCTCGACCGAGTCCATCGGCATAGTCCAGCACCGTCTTCTGGGAGAGCAACGGAATATTGCTTTTCCCCATGACCCGCAGGTTGACTGAGTACAGCCCGGTCATCACCAGAATTCCGGAGAGAAGCCTGTTGATGCCAAACCGCGTATGCAGCGTCGCTGTGACTGCCCCCGCTGTGGCTCCCGCGAGGCTTCCAACGAGTGTCGCCAGGACGGGATGAGTTCCGGAGATGATCAAGGCAGCGGCGCAGGCTCCCCCCAGCGTCAGAGAACCGTCCACCGTCAGGTCTTCAAAGGCGACGACACGAAAGCTGATCAGAATCCCGAACGCCAGCAGCGAGAGGATGAGTCCAATCGTCAATGAACCGATGAGCAGGCTCAATCCTGTTTCTCCCGCAGTGAGTTTGCATTCAATGGCGCGACCCAGCAACCGCCGGTCACGAATTCCGATTCCCCGGCCCCGATTCCGTCGCGATCATCGTTCAGCAGGTGCAGCACATCCTGGATCGTGCTGCCGCTGAACAGATCGGTGACGAGCGTATCAAGGTTCAACGTCCTCTTCTTCAGCGGACGATACGGAAACACGGCAGCATGGAAATGTCCCACTAAACTGCCCGCGGCATCCATGGGCCGCAGCATGTCACGAAATGCTGAAGAACCGGACTTCTCGTCCGCATGCTGGGCGATTCCCACGACGAGCACGAGACTGCGACGATGAATCTGCTCGGCACAGTAGGAAAGCCAGTTGCGGACTTCCGGAAACTCAAAACGTCCTTCCCCGACCGCAACCGGTTCCGCGGGCGATTTCCGCAGTCGAGTCCCCACCAGCCCCGCACATTCCGCGACAATGACCATGCCCGCAGAACGTGCTTCGGAGAGCTGCAATGCCTGGCTCGCCAGTCCCGACAGCTTCAGCGGCTGAGAGTGCTGAATCGATTCGAAGCGGATAAGCTGCGAGAAATCTCCGGTAAACTTCAGCCCATAGAGCATCTGCACATCGGGCACAAACTCTTCTTCGCTCATCAGGAAGTCGGGAAGACCGTGGGATGAGAGTGAAGTCTGCGTGACGGTGCCGGACACAGCGAGAAACTCACCGAAGCGGTTCCGGGACATCCCGAAGTCGGCCCCCAGCGCCCCCAGGCCAATTCCGAACGACGAGCGTTCAAAGGGGACTCGCTGGGTCTCGTCCTGACTGAAGGCATGGCTGCCGATGCCGTCAGGCCGGCCGATCGTTTCCACAACGCACGGACGACCGGGAGACTGATCGTAGATCTCATACCCGGCCACGCCGTCGCTGAAGATCCGCATGTCCGACTGCCAGGTCATACTCGCCCGGGCGGTGGAAACACTGATCGATTGAGGGTCTTTCAGCAGCAGGGCCAGAATCTTCGTCTGACGCAATGCCTGTTCAACAGGAGGAGTCGGGTTGTAGATCCCGAACAGACCGTGCAGGGCATCCAGCTGTTTTCGCGAGGCGAGTAACGCCCCCATGCCCGCCGAGCTGAGATAGGAGACCTCCGCCAGGTCAATCAGAATACGATGCCATCCTTCGCGGATCGATTCATCGATCGTTTCACGAAAGTGGATCGACGATTCGTTGTCAAGAAAGCCATCAACCTTCAGCGTCAGCAGATCTCCCTGCTTCTCTCGCACAATCTGCATACGGACCCGCTCCGAATGATGACTCACTTCAAGTTCGATTCGCCTTGAGCGAAACCGGTGTGCCGTTTCCGCTCACTTTCCCACTGGATTCGCATCCCCTGTTCCGACTCAGTGACTGAGCAGAAAGATGGGTGCGGTCAGCATGACACGTTCCTGCTGAATGCAGTCCAGTTGCAGCAGGGCCGACTGGATCATCGAGACACGCTGGGGATCGATCCCTTTCAGGACAGGCTCCACGACGGACCAGATGCCGGTGGAAAGACGTTTGTCGTCCTGCTTCTTGTCGGCAATTTCACTCATCAACTGCTCAAGAAAATTCTTCTGTTCGGGGAAAGTCCGAATTTCATAATCCTCGAGCTTCACTTCTTTGGCAGCGTAGGCAATCGCATCATTCAGAGATCCGATTTCATCGATGAGTCCCAGTTCCAGTGCCTGAGCACCGGTGTAGACCCGCCCTCCTGCGATGTCATCGATCGGCTTGGTCAGCTTGCCTTCGCGACCTTCGACCACATGACTCTTGAAGACTCCGTAGATCTCATCCATCCACCCTTGAAGTTCATTTTTTTCAGCCTCCGTCCAGGCTTTGGACGACTGCATGAGACCAGCATTCTTGCCTCGCTGAACCGCAGTGAAGTTGACACCGATCCGCTGCCACATCTGATCGGTTGCCAGTTTTCCAGCCACCACACCGATGGATCCGGTGATCGTCGTGGCATCGGCGAAGATGCGACTGGCGCGGCTGGAGACATAGTACCCCCCGCTCGCGGCGACGTTTCCCATGGAGACAATCACCGGCTTCTGCGTCTGCACGTTCCGAACCGCCTTGAGAATGATTTCGCTGGCGACCGCCGATCCACCGGGGGAGTTCACTCGCAGCACAACCGCCCGGATCCGGGGCTCATCGGCCACCTTATCGAGTGCCTTGCGAATGGTCTCGCTGAACGCTCCCTCGGAACTGCTCAGCAGAGATGACTGCTGACGCCCCAGCATGATCGGACCGTCCACGTGGACGATCGCCACGGCATTCTTCGTCGACTTCGTCGGCTTGGTATCGTTCAAAAGCTGAGCCCACAGCTGCAGCATGGCGAAAGGGTTTTCCAGATCGATATTCGGAGCCGTTTTTTTGCCATAGTTCTTGTCGAGTTTGACAGTCGCTCCGTGGGTCTTCTTCAGAAACGTCAGCAGTTCTTCGCGGCTTTCGACGACGTCAATGAGTTTCGCCTGCTGGGCCGCTTCCGCCGAGTAAATCCCGCGATCCATCCACCCTTCGACGACGTCCGGCGTCACGTCGCGACTTTCGGAGATCATCGTCACGATGCTCTTGTACAGACTGTCAATGAGCCAGTTGTTCATCTCACTGGCTTCAGGACTGGAGTCCTTGCGCATGAACATTTCGGCGGCGCTCTTGTACTTCCCGCAGGTGAGGAAGTCTGGCTGAACCCCGATCATGTCGAGCAGCCCGCGCACATACAGCCCTTCCATGTACAGCCCGGTGATCCACGCATCTCCGGTTGGAGCCATGGCAACACGGCTGCCACAGGAGATCAATGCGTAAGATCCCGTCTTTACGGAATCGGCATGCGTGTAGATCGGCTTCTTCGCCTTCACAACCTTGAGGACCTGCCGCAGTTCTTCAATCTGGGCCGGCTGAAGGGAGACTTCATTCAGCAGAATCAGGACCGCAGCGATCTTGTCGTCGTCGCCCGCCTTCTTCAGACGTGTCAGCAGCGACTGCAGTGACTGGGCGTGAATGTTTCCAAACAGCGGATCTTCCACGGGGGGCTGATCGGTGATGTTCCCGTGGAGATCGAAGACCGCCACCGTGGCAGGGACCGGCTTTTCATCCGCAGCATCAAGCGTTCTCCATGAGACCGCTGTCAAACCGATGGTCAGGCATGCCAGAAGCGCGCGAGTTGAGACTTTTCCTCGAGAGAACATGCCGAAAACTCCCTGATTCGTACCTGAAAACTGACGCTCGCCGACCGTTCGTTCCAGTGACACGGTCGGCCCCTCCAGCGTACCCGCTGACATTCACTCTGGCTACGCTTGAGCACCAAATCCGGAATGTCGCCCGCAACTTTTCACAGCGAGACTCCTACGACTTCCCTGCGATCGCCTGAGCCAACGGCTTCAGAATCTGATCGACAACGTGGCGATGGAGAAGATCCTCTCCCTGGGTCCGCAACTCATGCAGCGTTTCCTGAAACGATCCTTCGACCATCAGATTCCGGTATTGCCGCATCGTGAAGTACACGCTGATGACATCCTCCGGGAAATCGTTTCTGCGGATCTGCGAGGCATGCGTGCGGGTTTCCACCATCACCCGGCACTGCCTACGGCAATCGTCCGTCAACAGCATTGTCAGGCTCGGCTCAACATTGAGCGCACGAGCCCCATCGATCGACAGCAAGGATTCAAACGCCGGGCCCAGTCCCAGGGCTTCCGCGACAATCTCGTCCTGATTCCCTCGATACTCGAAATCGAATCCGAACATCAGGTCAAGAGCTTCGCAGTCCAGCGGACTCACCGACAGCATGTAAGGGGCAAGTTCGAGAATCAGCCGATGCTGTTCCATCGCATCGTCCACGCTGCGCGGATTGACAACTCCGCCTCCGACGCGCTTCGGCTCCAGACTCACCCAGCGATAGCTGTCCTGCTCCTTGTCTTCTTCCAGAATGAACTCAGACCCCTCACGACTCTGAAAATTCTGAAGGGTGGGATAAGCCTTCTGCAGCCGACCAAAGAAATCCAGCACAGTCTCCCGTTGCGAGGGGAGGGGGAGCTCCGTATTGAGCGCCATATTGATGAAAAAGTCGTCGGCAAGCGACTCATAAACATTCATTCCAGAAAACTTTCCGTCTTCGCCCTAAGTCTTTGGCTCCTGAAGTTTCGCAGCGGCCGCTTTCAAAGAATTTGTTGCAGCATCGCGGATCGAGCCTAGCATGGGTATTCTATCGGGGCCGTCTCATCCGGTCAAAAGGAGTGATTATGCAGCGCTCAGGCAAGGGAAACGTTCGAACCCGCAACACGCAACCGGGTTCATCTCGACGTCAGGCAGGGTCAAAGCTTCCACCGGAAAACCGGCTTGGAAGTGAACGGAACTCCCCGGACGAGCTGACTTCAACACAGCTTCCCTTTCTCGCGCGACCGTGTGTCTTTGAGACCTCGCTGGGGTGGATGGGTTTTGTCGGGACGGAACGGGGCATGACCGCGTTGACGTTCGGGCACGATTCCCCCGACGACGTTTACGAACGTTTGAGCTTCGAATCGCTGTGGAACTTCCTGCCGTCGCCTGATGAAGACGGACTCGAAAGCGGTCTGGGACGCAAGTGCTCAGCCGCTCCGTCGTGGATGCAACAGGCTGAAGAGTTGCTCACCGCCTATGCTGCCGGCGAGCCCGTTGAACTCTCTTCGATTCCTTGTGACCTCCCTGCGGGGACCCGCTTTGAACAGCGGGTCCGCGAGCAACTTGCGAAGATCGGCTACGGCCAGACGATCACCTACGGGCAACTCGCTGAAGCTGCGGGAGCACCGCGAGCCGCAAGGGCTGTCGGAAGTGTCATGGCCCGCAACTCGATTCCGCTGGTCATCGCCTGCCATCGGGTCGTCGGGGCGTCCGGAAAGCTGTGCGGCTATTCCGCTTCAGAAGGTCTTTCGATGAAAGAACGACTGCTGCAGATGGAACAGTCCGGCGTGCCTGTCAGATAGCGGATCACTTTCGTTCTGGTTGAAATCACCGATCCGCGGAAATTCGGTTCACCACCGAGTCACGGAGACACAGAGAAATGTGTCACCGCGAATGAAGCGAATCTGGCGAATCTTTTGGGAATGCGAATTTCTTTCGAACGCACTTTCAGAGATTCGCTCTGGATCTTCTGTAACTCTGTCACTGCGTGATCGAACTGTACTTTCGGTGGACGCTGCAGATGTGCCGCACTCGGAGAGTGCGGCGTACGTGGCTCGCACTCGGAGAGTGCGGGAATTCGCAAGACGTCGGTTCAGACTCGAAACGTGTTCCACATCACCCCGTGACGTCGGCTTTCCGGCGGGTTGTCGCGGGGTGTCGCATTTGTCCATAATGCTCCTCGGTCGTCAATCATCCCCCGGGAGTTCAGGAACATGCGCAGGTTGGTCGTTACCGCAGTGCTGATGCTGTCAGTCGTTATGGGAGGAACTGTTCATGTTCGCGCCGATGGCGTCGACGGTCGGCTCGATATCTACTTCATTGATGTCGAAGGGGGAGCGGCGACTCTCATGGTGACTCCAGCCGGTGAGTCCATCCTGATCGACTCGGGCTATCCGGACCTGATGGATCGCGACCGGGACCGCATTCTGAAAGTGGCCAAAGATGTCGCCAAGCTTTCCGAGATCAGCCACGCTGTCGTGACACACTGGCACATGGACCATTACGGGAACCATGCTTCCGTCGCTGCCGTGCTCCCCATTCGTGACTTCTGGGATCGCGGTATTCCTGACGCTCTGAAGGAAGATCCGGAGTTTCAGGATCGAATCGCCCTGTATCGTGCTGCCACGCAGAATCGTTCTCACGCCCTGCAGGCGGGGAACCGATTTGACATCCCCTCGGATGCCACGCCACTGAGCGTCACGATTCTGACCGCCAGCCGGGAGATGATCGAAAACACCGGCGAGCCGAATCCATTCGCAGCTCAACACGAGCCGATGGAAGACGATGATTCGGACAACGCTGCCAGCATCAGCCTGTTGTTTCAGTATGGTCCTTTCAAGTTCCTCTGCTGCGGCGACCTCACCTGGAATATGGAAAAAGAGCTGGTCACTCCCAACAATCCGATCGGCCAGGTCGATCTGTTCATGGCCACGCACCACGGACTGGGGGTCAGCAATAACCCGGTCTTTGTGAAGGCGATTGATCCCGTGACCTGCGTCATGTGTAACGGTCCAGATAAAGGAGGAGACCCGAAAGTGATCTCCACCATCCGCAGCTGCCCGTCGCTGAAAGCTCTCTACCAGCTGCATCGCAATGTCTCGCTGAGCGCGGCGGATCAGACTCCTGAGGAGTTCATTGCGAACCTGGGAACAACAACGGACTGCAAAGGGAACTGGGTCAAAGCCAGTGTTGCCCGGGATGGAAAGAGCTACACCATTCAGATCGGCGCGGACGGGAAGCCGACGACGTATGCCACGCGTGGCACCGGAAAGTAAGCCGTTCGGGTTGAGCTGTACACTTGAAGTGTGCAGCTCAACCGTCTTCACAAAGTTTCAACGTACTGACAGTACTTCCAAGTTCTCCGAGCAATCATCGTGAGAGGTCAGAGGTCGGGGAACAGAGGTCAGAAAATCGCTTGTTTTTCAGTGTTTTTCTGACCTCCGACTTCTGTGCCCTGACCTCTTGTTTCAATTCGATCAGACTTGGCACTACTGACTGATCTCATTTTTTACATTTGCTTGCAATGACAGAAGAACACGTCACAGACTCCGCTCCCCTGCCCCAGATCGTTCTGGTCCGTCATGGCGAAACGGCTTGGTCAACCCCCGGCAAACATACCGGTCTTTCGGATCTTCCGCTGAATGAAGCGGGTGAAAAGGAGGCTGCCCGGCTTTCATTGCGGCTGAGCAAGTTCACGCCGGATCACGTTTTCACCAGCTCGTTGCTGCGGGCGCGGCAGACCGCTGAACTGGCGGGGTTCGCGCACGCGAGTGTCGATCCTGATCTCGTCGAATGGAATTATGGGGCTTACGAGGGACTCACCTCGGTGGAGATCCGCCAGCAGTTCCCCGGCTGGGTCGTCTTCCGGGACGGCAGTCCCCGGGGCGAAAGCGTGCTGCAGGCGACGCAGCGGGCTGACCGGGTTGTGGCGAAACTTCGCACTCTGACCGGGAATGTTCTGATCTTCTCACACGGTCATTTTTCCCGAGTCATCGCAGCCCGCTGGTGCGGACTGGAACTCGATATCTGTCCGTATCTGCTCTTCAATACCACCGCACTGAGCGTTCTGGGGTACGACCGCGATCTGGATCATCCCGTGATTCGGCTTTGGAACGTGCGTGAATCGTTTGTGAAGTCGATGGAGCTAGCCTGACCCGGGGAAGGGGGACATTTGTCATTTGTCATTGAGTCTAGGGTCTAGGGTCTAGGGCTGAGAGCTGGCAAAGTGTCTTGGCGTTTTACAATCCCCAATCCCCAATCCCCAATGACAAATGACAAATGACAAATTCCCCACCCCGCTTCACTGCGTCGGCAGCGTCACCGTAAACACCGTCTCCCCCGGCACGGATCGAACAAGTCGGATCCCCCCGCGTGAGGATTCCACGATGTTCCGGCAGATGAACAGCCCCAGACCGGTGCCGGTCGACTTCGTTGTGAAATAGGGCTCGAAGAGTTTGATCTGGTCGGTGGGGGCGATCCCTGCTCCGTTGTCCTTCACTGCTCCCTGAATCGCGTTGCCCAGTCGTTCAGTCGAGATTTCGATCACGCCCCCTTCTTCCGTCGCGTCCATGGCGTTCAGAATCAGGTTCAAGAAAACCTGCAAGACCTGGTCGCGGACGGCAGTAATCGGGGGGAGCTGATCGGCAAACTTCGTGACAATCGTCTTCCCTTTCTTCCGCTTGTAATACTTCGCGATGTTCAGGGCATTGTTGATGACGTCATGCAGGTCGAACTGGCTTGTCGTCGCCAAGCGTGGCCGTGAGAACTCCACAAGTTCCCGGAGAGTCCGCTGGATGCGCAGCAGCTGTTCATCGATCAGGCCCAGCCGCTCATGCATTTCCGGCTCGAGCTTCTTCCGGTTCATCAGCTGAACCAGCGAACTGATCGCTGCCAGGGGATTTCCGACTTCATGGGCGATTCCCGCTGCGAGGAGACCGAAGGCGGCCTGCTTTTCCTGCTGAACCAGCAGAGCCTGCGATTGCTGCAGTTCGCGGGTTCTGCGTTCGATTCGCTGTTCGAGTTCCTGGTTGAGCAACGAGAGTTTGTCTCCGGTCTCCCGCAGGAGTTTCGTCAGTGACGTGCTGGCCCAGGTGGCCCAGCCCATAAAGACGATCATCAGCACCAGTGTTCCCACCTGATCGGCGGATGCCTTGGTCATCGTGAAGGCCAGCAATGAATAGCTGGCAGCGTGCAGGGCAAAGGTCGAATACGTTACCAAAGCCGAATAGCGGATGGCGCAGACCAGCAGCGACAGGAAGTAGTAATAGCGGAACGAACTTTCCAGCCCGCGGTCGAAGAGACAAAGCAGGCCGATGAAGATCGCTTCCATCAGCGACGTGAACAAAGGAACTTTGGAGAGAAAGACCTCACCTCGCCAGTGCCAGTACAGGTCGCACATGGCATAGACCGCTCCCAGGGCCAGAATCCCGTTGAGTGTGGGACGATGCTCCGGGGGGCCGAGTGTATTGACGATCAGGCAACCGACAATCAGACCGAACCAGCGGATGCGCAGGACAATCCACTCGACGGAAAGCTGCCAGTCGGCATCAGGGCGGGTTCCAGTGAAAGCAGAATCAGAGGGGACGGTTGCGAACATGTCTCTCGCGGTCTTCAAAACGGACAGCCATAGCGAGTCCATTTCACTGATGCAGCAGCGGATGTTCAAGTCACAGACCCGCTTCAGCTCCCGGTGCCGCGAAGGATGGGATGTGCCGTGAGCAGGATCTGTGATTGAAGTCGCTTCTATTTCGAAGCGTAGGAAGAGACGCGAAGGATTCTGGGCGGGGGGAATTTGTCATTAGTCAATTGTCATTTCTCATTTGTCATTGAAACAGCTGTGCAGCCACAAGTCCCATCAATGACAAATGACAAATGACAATTGAGAAATGACCAATGACAAATCCCCCCTGACCAATGACGGGTCTTCTACCCCCGAATCGCTGCCATCTCGGCGAGCTTCCGGGCCTGGGCGATCGAGGTGTCCGCCGTCAACTGAATCCGCACCTGCCAGCGGCCTGCGTGGTCGCCGGTGAAACGCCAGTGCGGGACGATGGTGCTGCTTTGATGGACAAGCTCAAAGCCCCCTTCACTTTGACTGACCGTCTGGATTGGGAACGTCCAGAACTCTGCCGGCTGCGTCAGTTCCAGAGAAGCGTCAATCCCCAGCCATTCATCCACCAGGCCGATCCGCATTCCTGCCGGGAGCGCCTGCACGGTTTCCAGCGGCCCGAGCTGTTCCCCGTGGGCGTTGTAGTAATAGCGATCGTCGAGTCCTGCGGGCATGGCTGCGAAGTTGAATTCGACAGCGAAGTGCACCGGGACGCCCGGGGGCAGCTGGCTGAGTTCGTAAGTGATTTCCAGCTGGCTGCCGTTGCCGGTGTCCAGGGCGATGGTCTTGTCCACGCGGATCCAGTGGTCCCCCATGCGACCTTCGCGGGACATGACGGTTTCCACGCGGTCGTCGGACCGTCGGATCTTCGTCTCGTACACGCCGACGACAAAATCCCCAATCCCGCCGTTGCCCAGCCGGAATTCTTCGAGATCAGTTTCCGGTCGAAGGAAATGGTCGACGAGCGACTTGCGCGGCCAGCGATCATAGGCAATCTTCTGATCGAGATTGGCCTGTTTGAATCGCACCCCCTCGTGCTTCAGGAAGGCGATGTCATCGACTTCCTCTGCCTTGGCAGCGGCTTCCAGCACGGTCTGGTGATACGGCTCCGGGCGACGATTGAGCGTGGCCAGCAGATTGACCTTGGTGCTGCGCAGGTCCAGTTCGTACAGGTGCCCGCCACGAGCGGGAGCGATGTAGGCGATCAGGCGGTCCCCAGACATCCGGACTTCCTTCCGGGCATCCAGATTGAAATCTTCCGCAGAGATATCGACCCAGCGGATTGGCCGGCCGTGAAGTTGTTCGACCGCCGTATCGGCTGCGATGAGGTGATGGTAAATCGCGTTTCGCAGGTGCGGCAGATAAAGCCCGCCGAAGGCTCCGTGCCAGTAAGGACAGTTGCACTGCCCGCGGTACAGATCCATGCGGGCCCTGTGGAACAGTTCCGGCCGTTCCCGCGCCGCTGCGGAGGTGCTCAATGCCTGAATGCGTTCGCTCACTTCGCGGGAGCGGCAGTACATCTCGTTGCTTTCGGGGTACTTGACGAGAAAGTTCCGCCAGAACCCCGCTCGAAAGAACGGCTTGATCTCTTTCCACTCCGGCTCTTCGGACAGTTCGGATGTGATTTTCTTGTAGTCCAGCTGTTGATCCGTGGGGAGCGCCCACTCGGTCATTTCGCGGTAGCTGGCGTTGGGGAGATAGATTTTTCCCTGGGGAGGAACTTCGTCGACCGCCTGCGCCATCGTGACGACCTTCAGCCAGTCGGCGTTGTCACGCAGTGCCTGGAACATCTCCCGCAGCCAGCCTTTGCCGTAAACATGCTCCTGGGTCCCGGGCCAGGACCCGAATTTTTCGCCGTCGTCGCCGAATGAGACTACGGTGTCAGGATGGCGTTCAGCGATCTTTCGCAGGTAGGCAATCGTCTCTTCCGGCTTGGACCACGGAATGGAATACCGCAGCGGTTCATCATCCGGGAAGATCTTGAGCAGACGCCCTTCGTTCTCCGTGATGTAGTACCCGTGCAGCTTGTCTTCGTTGAGTCCTGCCCATCGGAAATGCGAATCGTCCAGAATCGTGTATTCGATCCCGGCATCCACGATGTCGCTGGCGAAATTCGGTTCCCAGACCCGTTCAGGAACCCACATCCCGCGAATGTTCGTCTCGAACAGACTGGCCAGATGCTGCGTGTAGGCCTTGATCTGACCGACGCGGTCGCGCGCGGGAATCGAGGCGAGGATCGGCTCGAAGTACGGGCCTCCCAGAAGTTCCAGCCGTCCCTGGGCGATCAGATTCCGGATGCGGTCGATATATTCGGGGCGATGGACTTCCAGCCATTCCAGCAGGCTGCCGGAGAAATGCGCGGTGATCGGGAGTTCCGGGAAATCATCGAGAACGTCGAAGAACGGCTCGTACGAATCCCGGTACGCCTGCTCGAAGACGCCGTCGAAGTTTCCGACAGGCTGATGATTGTGAATCGCGAAAATCAAACGGATCCGCGGCGGCATATTGCAATCCAAAAAGTGAGATGTCCCCGTCGTGAGGAATCTCGCAGTCCACATCAGAGAAACGATGAAAGCGGTTCATAACAGTTTTCTCAGCCGCTTTGAACATCTGTTCTCACATAGACTCAAGAAGTTGCAAGGTTGAGAGTGCCCGCGCGACAGGAGTTTCCAACCGGCCGAGCGTGGCGGAGACCATCTGGGTAGACTGAGTGGAATGGGAAGTTTTTTGGCATGGTGGCCGCACTCGGAGAGTGCGGCGTACTTTGGGCTATTTTGCGGGTGCGTCGCCGAACAGGGACTCTGTGCTGATGGCTGAGCGGAAGCTGTCCATGTTGAAGCCTTCGGTGACCTTGGGCTGTCGGATTACGGGTTCGATGTTCATGGTCACCCCACCGACCAGTCCCAGCATCGTCCCTGCACCGGCGGAACGGAATGTCGACGCGGAAGGGATCGACTCCGGCGATGCATATTGCGGAAGTGGAAGTTTGTCCGCGGAATACAAAATCGAAAACGGCGCCTGTCGCAGATGCTTCCGCCCTTCCAGTTTGATCAATGCCCCCACGACCGCCAGATCGTAGAGATTCTGCAACTGGGCGAAGGGGACGGATTTATCAGCCAGTTCCTGAAAATGCTCGGTGAACAGCTGGGCGAATTTTTCGGTGCTTTGCCGCGTTGATGAGGCATCGACACGTCGTCCACTGGCGTCCGAAATTTCTTCCTGTGCAAGCAGTTTCGCCCGCTGGCCTTTGAGCTTGAAGACGGTCCGTTCCTGATTGGTTTCGAGCGGTTCATACATCGGGACGAACCACCATCGCTGCAGGCTGTTTCCCTGCGGTTTGAGCATCGAAAGGTGGCTGCGGATGCCGGGGATGCCTGCCGGGTCAAGCCCCAGGGCGATGCGCTTCATGCGAACGTCCGCTTCGACCAGAGCAACCGCAAAGTGAGAATCCTTCGGCACCCCCCAGACGGTGATCTCCTGATTCCCCAGCACATTGGCCATGGCGCGGAATCTCTGTTGGACCTGGGGCGCGGTGGCTGGGGTCGAGTTCTGACGCAGGAACTGTTGCAGCGACTGCATGTTTTCGGGAGTCGGATCGATCGAACAACCGATCGATGCATCGGGGGAATCGGTCGCCCTCAGCGCGGTGATGAGATCTTCGAGCAGCAGCACAGGGCGCCCGCTTGTGGTTCCGATCATCCGACCGAACTGGTCAGGGCCAAACGCCTCGGCGGGGCCGGAGAGGTAGACGTCCTGCTTTTGCGGATCGAAAACGACAGCATCAATTCGTTGCAGTCCTGCCAGACAGGCCACTTCGAGGGGAAGATCCGTTTTCTTTTCGAGATGCTGGGCGAGCAGCGTTTCCAGATTTCTCAGCGAGACCACCCGCTCGGTCGACTCCACAACGACATTCGCGGGCAGTTGTGATTCTGCAAACCGTGCCAGTTGCTTTTTCAGAGCGGCCGCCGGAAGAGGACGGTCATTGCGCAGCTGGACGATCCCGTCGGCATCGATGAGGATCCCGGCAGCGTTTCCGAGCCCGCCGTTGTTTCCGTTTCCTCCAATGCCACCGATGCCCCCAATTCCGCCAATCCCTCCGATTCCCCCAATCTGGGCGGATGCGGGACTCGGAGTGAAGAACAACACGAGGACGAGCAGCAGGCTGCTCATCGGGCGCGGAAACGTGGTCATGGAAGATCTCTCCCTATGAGCCCGCAGCATCGAACGATGACTCAGTCCAAATTTTGATCTTCTAAAAAGAATCCGGAGGCTGACACCTCCGGCTCGCCATGGAGAACTTCATCCGCCTGCCTGCAGTTTCTCCAGACGCTCTCTGGCGTCTTTGTAGTCGTAATCGATCACCAGCACTTCGCCGTAGTGAGTTTCGGCAGCAGGCTTGTCTCCGAGTTCTTCGCAGACCCGTCCGAGCAGGTAATGGCATTCCTTGAACGTCTCAGGTTCGACGTCGACATTCAGGTCCGGGATGGCACGTTCGAACTGTCCGCGGGCGAGCGGGAGTTTCTTGTCATAGACAAAGCACTTGCCCAGTGAGACGAACGCCTTGGCCTTTAAACGGGGATCCTGGCTTGCCTTCTGCAGCAGTGGGATCGACTGTGTCCACTTCTGCAGCTGCATGAGCAGCATGGCCAGTTCGTATTTCAGAGACAGATTCGAGGGATAACGTTCCACCCGCGCGGTGAGCACTTCAATCCGGCGATCACGCATGGCAATCGAGAGTTCGGCGGCCTTTTTACGGATCGCTTCATCGCCGGTTTTCTGGGCCTGCTGTTTGACGTCTTCCAGTGAAAACTTCATCAGCAGGAGTTCGGCATCTTCGAGCTGTTCGCGGACACCGGGGTCGTTCTTGGAAACTTCGACGGCACTGACGAGGATGTCGTGGGATTCCTGGAACTTCTTCACACTCTTGTAGTAGGAGGCGAGTTTCAGATACGGCTCGACTGCGCCGGGATCTTTGCGGATGGCGTGTTTGAGGTCGGCTTCCTGCGATTCCCCGGGGGCCACTGACGACTTTCCAGCGACAGCGGCCGCTTTGTTGGCCATCACGTCGCGAGTCTTTTCGGCGTCTTCGTAGCCGCCGCGATGGGTCGTCTTCTCGGTCTGCAGTTCCGTGATTCGCCGCATGGCGGTCAGGTCCTGCGGGTCCAGTTTGGAGACCTGTTCCCAGGCTTTGATGGCATCATCGTATTCGCCCCGCTCGCGCAGGAGAGTGGCGAGTGCGACGTAGTGGGACTTGTTCTTGGGGTCGGACCGGATCGCCTCCATGTAGGCAAACTTGGCGATTTCTCCCCGATCCAGCATCAGTGAGACTTCCGCCAGTTCGACATTGAGCTGGGTGTCCCAGGGGTTGATGTACAGACCCTCTTCGATCGCTTTGGAAGCTTCTTCCCAGTTTTCGGCAGTGCGGGCCTTTTTGATCCGGCTGCGGATTCCCATCAGCTTCGTCTTGCCGAAAGTGCCTGCCCCTTTGCCGTTGTCGCCGTATTTCTTCTTGGTGCTGTTGCGAAGGAACTGACGGTACAGAAGATTGCCCGGCTTGAATTTCACGCAGGAACTGAACATCTCGACAGCGAGATCCCAGTTCTCCTTCTGCATGGCATCGTTGCCTCTGCGATAGCAATCCCCTGCCCACTTGTCTTCATCCGCCACGTGTCCACTCCCACACTGAATACGCTTCGCAAATTGATTCCATGGCCCCGGCCCCGTTTTCTATTGTACGCAAGACGATAACAAACGGGCGAGAGCAGGCGAAATCCACAGGACCATCAGATTCGCAACCGTCGGTCGCGGGCGGTCACTTTCCATTCATCCACGATTTCTCCCCCTTCGATCACGGTGGCGTGCGAATACAGGGCCGACGTCGGGCAGATGTGTCGTGGAAGAACCAGGGTCCAGTCCCCGGGGCGAAAACGGTCCGCCTGTTCGGTTTCGATCACCAGATGTTCTTCATTGTGCACGACCTGAACGGCGTCCGGAATGTCTGCGAACCGGACCCGCTCACCCATCGGCGGATCGGAAGCGACCGACTTTGTCCCGGCATCAAACGTCACTCTTCTAGATGTTGGTCGACTCACCACTCGGGTGAGCACATACGCTGCCGGGAGGAAAGCCTCGAGATCGGCGTAACGTTCGCCATATCCCGCATCGTGAAAGACGCAGGTTCCCGGGGAGAGCTCGATGGCAGCATCGTTCAGCTCGGCATAGATCGGGAACGTTGGTGTTCCGCCGCACGAAATTCGAGGCACCTGAAGTCCGCCCGCTTCCAGTTCATCGCGAAACCGGGCCGCCTTACGCCATTCAGACAGCACCGCAGCCTGACGCTCTTCGCGATTCGGGTGAATCTGATGGCCGTCGTAAAAGTGAAACCCGGCAGGCTCGAGGCCGGGGGTCTGAGAGATCTTCCGATAGAACGCTGCAGCCAGGTCGCCGGGGGGAAGTCCCGTTCGATCCCGACCCGGATTCACGTCCAGCATAACTCCAATGGTGGTTCCCGCTGCGGTCATGGCGGCCCCCAGTTGCTCAATCGCTTCTGGATCATCGGCAGTCACGGCGAATTTCACGTCGGGATAGATCTTCCGGAACTGAACCGCACGGGCGATGTTCGGACCGACCAGAGGATATCCCAGAACGATATCCGGCACTCCGCTGTGTGCCAGCATCTCCGCTTCCGCGAATGTGGACGCCTTGTGGCGGGTGATTCCCATCGCTAGCTGCAGCTTGGTGACAGCCGCCATCTTATGGGTCTTGCAGTGCGGGCGGAGTCGCAGGGGATCACCGGCGATCCGAATCATGGTCTCCAGATTGTGTCGGACTCGATCCCGGAACACGATCAGGCCGGGGCTGAAAATTTCATCTGGAGTGCGAATGTGGGGAAGCATGGGCCAACTGCATGGGAGACAAGGAATGTGTGGAATCAGTGACTGTGCTGCGAAGTCGGGAAGCTGCCGTTTCGGACTTCGTCGACGTATTGTCGAGTCGCATCCACGATCTGGCTTTTCAGTTCTGCATACTGTTTCATGAACTTCGGTTTGAAGCCTGTCATACCGAACATATCGGGGGTCACCAGGACCTGCCCGTCGCAGTGCGGTCCCGCGCCGATTCCGATCGTGGGGATCGACAGTGTTTCGGTAATCTTGCGGGCGACATCGGCGGACATCAGCTCCAGCACAATGCCAAACGCTCCTGCCTGTTCCGCAGCCACAGCATCCGCGAGCAGCTGTTTTTCATCACGCTGAATTGCGGACATTTTTCCGAGCTTGCGGACCGACTGAGGTCGCATGCCCACATGTGCCATCACCGGAAGATCGCACGCAGCCAGCCGCTCGATGGTGCGGGCCTGATGAACTCCCCCTTCGAGCTTGACCGCGCCAGCTCCTGTCTCTTTCAGGATCTTGCCCGCATTTTTCACAGCCTGACGACTGCTGACCTGATAGGTCATGAACGGCAGATCGACGATCACCAGGGCCTGCTTCACGCTGCGAGCGACAATTTCACCGTGATAAATCACCTGCTCCAGCGTGACGGGCAACGTGCTGGTGTGTCCCTGAAAGACCATCCCCAGCGAATCCCCAACGAGGATCGCGTCGATACCCGCCTCATCCAGCATGGTGGCCCACAGGCAGTCGTAGGCGGTCAGAACGGAGAGCTTTCTCCCCTGGGACTTGGCTTTCAGAAATTCAGGAACGGTCATGGCGAGATCAGGGGGCAGAGGTCGGGGGACAGGGGACAGGTCAGGGGGCTAGAGCGGTTTTGCCAATAATCTATTACGTTCCGCAGGCGATCATATGGACTTTCATGCGGTGAAAATCCTGAATCGCCTGCACATGATAGACCCAAACTGGTCTAGTCGATGCGGACGACGATTTTGCCGGTGAGCGATCCGTGGCCGCGGAGTGTGTTTTCTTCCATGACCTGATGCGCCTTCGCGGCATCGCGAAGCGAAAACTGCTCGCCGATCACTGGCTTCCATTTGCCCGCTTCGAACCACTCATTCATGCGTTCGGCGCAGACCCGCTGCTCATAGGGAGTCGCATTGAAAATTGCGAATCCGCACAGTTTCAGATCGTTCGTGTAAAAAGGACCGAGCTTGAACTGCAACTGAGCTTCCCGACCCGCCATCACGACCAGCCGGCCTCGTTTCTTCATGAAACCGATCGCACGGGTCAGGTCGGGCTCACGCTGGGTTTCCCACCAGAGATCGAGTCCACCATTGGCTGCAGCCGCTTCCTTGATGAGTTCGTCGATTTGTGGGGACCGATAGTCGAAGGCGTCTTTGGCTCCCAGCTCCTTGCAGAGCGCCCGCTTTTCCTCGGTTCCAGCCGTGGTGATGACCTGTCCTCCGGCCGCTTTGACGAACTGCACGACCATGGACCCCACTCCGCCGGTCCCGCCATTCACGAAGACATATTCTCCCGTCTTGAGCTGGGCGTGCTGAAAGAGTCCCAGCTGAGCGGTGATTCCAGTCAGAGCCCCTGCGGCCGCCTGTTCATCAGTCATTTTGGCGGGGGTGGGATAAAGCCAGTCCGCATCGACGGCGGCATACTCCGCGAACGTCCCCTGCCGTTTGAAGAGCCCCTGATTGCTCCCCCAGACGCGATCCCCGACCCGAAACCGCGTGACGGCACTTCCGACTTCTTCGACTGTTCCCGCCAGGTCGCAACCCGGGATGTATGGAAATTCGACCGGCATGGGAATGCTGCCGGCGCGGATGTAGGTGTCAATCGGGTTGATCGATGCCGCTGCGACTTTGACCAGAACCTGCGAGGGCTGAATCTTCGGGGTTGGCAACTCGCCGTAGATCAGTTGATCCGGAGGGCCAGGCTGGTTGACGTACGCGCATTTCATCTTCTGTTCTCCCATGATCGGTCAGGTCGCTTCCGATTTTAGAAAGGCCGATACGGTGGTGCCACCCGGTCCGGGAAGAGCGAAAGTCCAGATCGTGGAATTTAACAGTGAATCACACCGTGAAGCGAATTCTTCTGAGCTCTCCAGCTTCCAGAGATGTGGGAAGCGGGGAAGACTGCAGCTGCCGCATTCCTCCGATTCGGATGATTTGCGATTCTGAAATCCCTCCGTGTCACCGTGTCTCCGTGGTGAAGTCCAGCTTCTCTCTCACGAAGACATTGTGGATTACAACGGTTTTACCGGCCCCGGACACGTTCGCAGGTCGGTTTGTAAGTTGTGCAGGCAACGAAGATGCAGACTCCGGCTGGAGAGAGTGGAGGGACGTGGTTGCCAAGGGTCGTCCGCGACGATCTGATATACTGTCCACGTTCTCCCCCTCGGTCTTTTTTTTCGATACGTCACGTCCAGGATTCCATCATGCCGTTGTCGATTCGACTCCTCTCGGCCGTCGCAGCTCTGTCGATCTGCCTCCAGTCCGCTTCGGCACAGGGGACCTTCCTGCCCGATGAGGGGGAATTGAATCGGCTCGGACTGACGATGAGCTGGTGGGGACAGGCGGGAGTCAATGCCTCCCGGGATAACGTCGAGTTCTTCACAGCGGACGAGCAAAACGTCTTCGTCCAGTCGTCGACGGGGATGCTGAGCAGCTTTCATGGTGAACTGGGGCGGAAGCTCTGGACCCGGCTGGTGGGAACCCCCGACCAGCAATCCTATCCGGTCACAACCAGCGATCAGGAAGTCCTGGTCACCATTGGTCTGCACCTGTATTCGCTTGATAAAAGAACTGGGAAGACGCAGTGGGAACTGATTGTCAGCGAGTATCCCTCGACCTCTCCGGAAATGGACGAAAAGCAGATTTTCGTCGGGACGCTGGACGGAAGTGTGCTGGCCTATGACCTCCCGAAAGTTCGCAGTCTGTACCAGCGGGGAATGCTGCCGCAGTGGACTGTCCGCGCCCGGATGTGGAATTTCCAGACGCCTGACCTGATCATCTCCCCCCCGATTCCTGCTGGGGACGACGTTGTTTTCGCCTCAAAACGTGGCATCGTCTATTCGTTGAAGGCACAGAGCAAGGAGCTGAAGTATCAGCTCGAGGCAGGGAACCTGATTCTGACCCCGCTGGGATATTCCAAGGACAAACTGTTTGTCGCTGATCGCAACGCCCGGATGCTTTGCATGAATACCGCCACCGGGAGCGTCATCTGGACATTCGCGGGAGGGACGCCCATCGCCCAGCAGCCACGGGCTGTCGACCGTTTCGTCTATGTGGTTCCGCACCGTGAAGGGCTGACGTCTCTAGCCACCGCCAGCGGGGTTCAGCAATGGCAGCAACCGGTGGCAACTTCGTTCGTCGCAGCCAGTGAAACCCGGGTCTATGCGCGGGACGAAAGCAAGAATCTGCTGGTCCTGGACCGCGCGACCGGCAAGCTGATCGGTTCGATGAACATGCGGAATTACCCCATCCACGCTGCGAATGACAGAACCGATCGCATCTACCTGAGCAGCCCCGGCGGAACCGTGATCGCCCTGCGGGAAATCGGATCCGACTATCCGGTCTACCACCTGCATCCGGAACGTCGCCCGATTCTTCCGGAACTCGCTCCTGAAGAGGAAACCCAGCAGTTCGATCAGGAATCAAACTGATTTTGCCCGGTCCTTTGCTCGAAGTGACTGCAGAGCTTTTTGTGAAAAAATCCCGGAGTTTGAAAATCTCCGGTTGATGATTCCTGTCTTTCGCCCGTTTTGATCATGGTCGAGACGTGGCGTACAGGGCCGGGCAATTGAAATGGCTCTTGAGCGCCGACCCTTCGTGGCTGCTATCCGGGAGTCTGGCGATGATCATTTCTCGCAATTGGACGCTGGCTGTTGCTTTGCTGACGGGACTCGAACTGATCGCCGGAGCATCACTGCAGGCGGGGGGAGACCGGCCGCTGAAGAGCAGTCCGTATGACCCGGAAGCGAAAGCTGTCGGGCTGTTTTCCGGTCTCGAGGAAGGTGTGATTTCCGTCAAAGTGGTCGCGAAAGGAGCCGAAGGGGGAGCCCTGTTCCTGACCAACAAGACAACCGAACCGCTGACCGTGAAGATGCCGTCAGGATTCGTCGGCGTCCCTGTGAAACCCCAGTTCGGAGCTGGTGCGGGGGGAATTCCCTTTGGTCAGAATCAGGGAATGGGGACAGGCGCGGGGAACGCAATCACCGCAGCGACCGGAACACAGGCCATCGGAGGGGGAACGGTCGGGAACACTTCGGCCAATCAGAACGGTCCTGGCGCGAGCGGGAATGCTTTCCCCCAGGGCTTCTTTTCGATCCCCGCTGAAAAGACGCTGCGGGTCCCCTATACGTCGGTCTGCCTGAATCACGGGCTCAACGAGCCGACCTCACGCACACATGTGCAGCTGGTTCCGGTTGAAGAATATACTGCTGATCCCGTCCTGCAGGCGCTCATCAATGACGTCGGCAGCGGTGAACATGATCGGCGTTCTCTGCAGGCCGCCGTCTGGCATATTGCCAACGGGATGAGCTGGCAGCAGCTGGCCGAAAAAGGGACCAGCCCGGTCCGCATTCCCGGCGACAACTTCTTCTCCGCGTCCCAGATGAAGGCTGCGAAAACTCTCGTCAAAGAAGTTCAGGAGCAGGTCGGCTCAGCCAGCAACACTGCGGTCGCAACAACAACTGGCTCTTCGGTCCGCCCCAAACTGACGGGCAAGTAAGCCCGGGGCCAGATCCTCTTCCCTCTTCCCCGCCCCCGCGCGCCGTTCTGGTTATGCCTCGAGCTTCCCGCTGACTCCCGGCCAGACGCACGCTCTCCCGCAATGCGGTCTTGCGATCGCCCCTTTCTCCTGAGAAACTTGAGGCGACAAGAAATTTCCCCCCAGCACCCGGAAAAAGGTGTGCTTCCGCTCCCCGCGTGTTAAAATTTCGTTTGATTCCCGCCTCTTTTGATTTGCAGCCTTCCATGAAGACCGATCAACCCGCGTCCGGATTCAATCGCCGCGAATTTCTGGGAAACAGCGCGCGCAATGCTGCCGGTGTCGCTGCAGGGATGTTCAGCCTGGGGCTGGCCGCCGCCCGCGAACAGAGTCCCAACGAGGTGATCCGGGTCGGAATCATCGGGCTCGGGCAGCAGGGGCGCGAGCTGGCGGGAGAATTGAATCAGGTTCCCGGAGCGAGTGTCACTGCCATTTGCGATGTTGACGTCCATGCCATGGCGGCAGCACAGCATGAGATTTTCGATCAAACCGGCCAGCGCCCGCTCATCATTCCGCATCACGAAACACTGCTGGGCCGGCACGACATCGACGCCGTCGTGATTGCCACGCCGGATCACTGGCACGCCCGCATCGCCATGGATGCCTGCGACGCCGGAAAAGATATCTACCTCGAACAGCCTGTCGCACACACCTTTGATGAAGGTCAGGCCCTGCTGCAGAAGGTGAAACAGACCCATCGAGTTGTTCAGACGGGGTTGCCTCAACGCAGCGGAGCACACTTCCAGTCTGCAGTCGAACTTCTCCGTGCGGGGACGATCGGACGAGTTCACCTGGCGAAAGCCTGGGCCATTCATCGTCGCCGGTCCATCGGGAAGGCGGCGAACTGTCCTCCTCCGGCAGGTGTCGACTACACCCGGTGGCTGGGACCTGCGGCATCGCGGGCCTTTCAGCCCAACCGGTTTCATCAGAACTGGACCTGGTTCTGGGATTACGGTTCTGGAGAACTGGGGCTGTGGGGAGTTCAACTGCTGGACGTCGTCCGCTGGGGGTTGAATCTCGATCTTCCGCAGCGCATCGCTTCCACAGGGGGGCAGCGTGCCTTCAATGATGATCGCGAAACGCCTGACACGCTGACCGTTCAGTATGAGTTCCCCGAAGTGGATGTCGTCTGGGAACATCGACAGTGGAGCAGTCGCGGAATTGAAGGCCGCACCGCTGCTGCTGCTTTCTACGGGGAACATGGAACACTGATCGTCGATCGCAGTGGGTGGAAAGTCTACGACGGCCGTGAAGGTCTCTATGCCAATACCAGCGAGATCCGACAGAGTCATGTGAGAAACTGGATCGACTGCATCCGCACACGGCAGTCCCCGACCGCTTCGCTGGCGATCGGGGAGCGGAGCATGCTGCTCTGCCATCTGGGGAACATCTCTTACCGGCTCGGACGTGAAGTCCGGTTCGATTCGCAGTCCCTTTCGTTCGGTGCGGATGTGGAAGCAAATGATTTGCTGCGAGGCACTCCTCAACGTGCCTGACCAGTCTGGGAGCGAGAATGCCTGCCGAAAAGTTGATCATTGACGCCGACCCCGGAGTGGGCGACGCCATCGCGATTGCCCTGGCGCTGTCCGATCCGGAACTTGAAGTGATCGCTGTCACCTCGACAGCCGGAATGGTCTCCGGAGAACAGGCATTCAGAAATCTGCAGACGCTGGTCTCGATGCTCGACCCGCCCCGCTGGCCTCGCATGGGCTGGAGTTCGGCGCCTCGCACAAATACCGCTGGAAGTCACGAACTGACCGGACTGTTTCTGCGAGACAGCATGCACGGGCTCGCGGATTGCGAAATCATTGAAGCAATTCCACATGCCCCGACCGACTCCGCCAAGCTGCTTTCCGATCTCGTCCGGGAATGGCCGGGCGAACTGACGCTGCTGACACTCGGCCCGCTGACCAACCTGCAGCTGGCGGTGGATCGACATCCCGATTTCCTCGAGCAACTCAAAGGGCTGTACTGCCTGGGAGGCTCGATGACCGCGCGGGGAAACATCACTCCAGCCAGCGAATTCAATATCTTCGCCGATCCGGAATCTGCCCGGAACGTTCTGACCTGGCCGGCCACAAAGACCTTGATTCCCCTGGAAACGTCGGAGCAGTTCGGCCTGACCTTCGACCAGTTCGATGCCCTGAAGATTGATGAGTTTTCCCGACTCGGGAGATTCCTTTCAAAAACTCTGCCGTACATTCTGCGAGAAAGCCGGATCCAGCTGGGCCGCGAGGGAGCCCTGTTGCCGGAACTGGTCGCGCTTGCTGCGATTTCCCGACCGCGTCTGTTTGAGCGAAGGTCGATGCGGATTGACGTGGAAGTGGCTGGAGAGCTGACCCGCGGGATGACCGTTTTCGACCGTCGCGGAGCGGAATTCCGCCAACCGAATATCGATGTGCTGACGGAAGTCGACACCGTGGGAGTGCGGGATTACCTCACGCAGCTCATTCGTGCTGCCGACACCGAATGACCGTTTCCCGGCGTCCGAGTGTGCCGGATTTTCGGGCTTGGGCCAGCGTTGGTGGGGGCGGTTGCATTCGCAGTCCGGAATTGGGGAAACCGGCGTGCGCGTTGTGTTGCTGTCCGGTCGGGCGATCTACTATGATCCGCCCGCCGATGACCTTCACCCACGCAGACGCGAAACATGTCGCCCTGATGAGATGGAAGTCGCCGAATTGAAAGGCCGAAGTGGCGGAATCGGCAGACGCGCTGGATTCAAAATCCAGTGAGGCTCAAACCTCGTGTGGGTTCGACCCCCACCTTCGGCACCTTGCCCCGTAACGACTTGCGTTGTTACGGGGTTTTTCTTTGGGGTGCTGGATCCCGAGAGCGTCTCGTCACGGGGTGATGGGCATTTGCCTGCTGAACGGGACTCGAGGTCTGTTGAAATCGTTCTGTTGTCCACAGCGTTCTGCTTCCGTGTTGATGACAGAGCATGTCCCTTACAGACTCGCAAGTCGTTTCGATGTGACCCGACAGCATGGGCATCTTCTCTCAACTTGCCCAGCTTCTCCGACTGGCAACACCGGACTGATTTCACGCGGCACTCGCTCAAAGTTCGTTGGTTCCCTGATGAAAGACTGTACAATTTGGCAGGCACCGGAAGGTGGGATGCGCTCGTCGCCACTGTCCATGGGGCCAGTCCTAATGCTGAGTCGGTCGATCCGCCTGACAGATTTGAGCCACGAGGAAACTAGCGCGTGAAGACGTTGCGACTGACTGTACCTGCCTGGATGTCGGAACGAAGTCTCACCCGACAGCTCAGTCTATTCTGCTGCCTGTGGGTGACCTGCCTGCTGGGAGACGTCTCCCCTGCCCAGGCCGATCCTGTGACGGACTACAACGTCGCGGTCGAATTCTACAAGCAGCAGCGATGGGATCTGGCTGCCGATTCCTGTGAAGACTTTCTCAAGAAGAACCCGAACAACGATCGTGCCCTCACGATGCGGCTGTACTGGGCGCAGTCGCTCTTGCATCTGCGGAAGTTTCAGGAGGCTCGCGAGCAGTTTCGACTTTTCGTGCAGCAGGCCCCGCAGCACGCCGACCGGCCGCTCGCCATGTATCGAATCGGTGAATGCAGCTACTTCCTGAACGACTTCGCAGCTGCCGAAGCGGAGCTGCAGCTCTTCCTGAAAACCTATCCCAATCATGAGCTGACTGAATGGGGATGGGTGTATCTGGGGGAATCGCAACTGCGACTGAAAAAATTCGATGAGGCCGCTCAGAGTTTTCAGGCCTCAATCACGCGATTCCCGCAGGGGAAGTTGCTGGTTGATGCCGAATTCGGTCTGGCTGCGGCGCTGGAAGGGGCCGGTCAGAAAGATCGTGCTTTGGAAGTCTACGAGAGAATCGCAGCGAGGCCGAATTCTCCGCGGGCTCCGGAAGCGGTCTTCAACATCGCTGCCCGTCTTTTCGACGAGCAGAAGTTCGATCAGTCGGCGGCGCGATTTCAGCAGATGGCCAACACATTTCCCGAGCATCGACTGACAGGAGCGGCCCGCCTGAATGCCGGGTACGCCCTGTACTATCTTTCAAAATTTCCAGAAGCACTTGCGGAATTCGAAAGGGCGGCGAACGATCCAGCTCAGCGCGAAACCGCGAACTACTGGATCGGGCTGAGTCAGAAATCGATGGGGCAGTTCGCTCAGGCGGCAGCGACTTTCTCTGCGTCGCTGACGGCGGCTCCGCAACAGCCACTCGCTGAGAAGCTCACCTTTCAGTGGGCGGATGCGGAGTACCGCGAGAAGCATTATCCCAAAGCGATCGAATTGTTTGTCAGCGTGGTTCAGAAATGGCCGACCGGGGAACTGGCGGACGATGCACTGCATTCGGCCTGTGAAGCCGCATTGCAGGCGGGAGAATTGCAGCGGGCTCTGGAGTTGAATCAGGAATTCCAGAAGAGCTATCCCGAGAGTGGACTGGCTCAGGTTCAGGAACTTCTTTCCGGACGAATCTTCATAGCACAGGGAGATGCAGCTGGGGTCTCGACGGACGCGGGCAAAGCTGCGTTCACCCAGGCGGCGACGCTCCTCAGGCATGTTGTTGAGACCTCCAGCGTGGCGTCCACCCAGAACTTTGCCCGGTTTCAGCTCGCGCGAATTGCGGAACGTCAGGGACGGGATGCGGACGCTATCGCGGAACTCAAACCGATTGTGGATTCGATTTCCAACGAGGTCTCGCCCGAGCAGCTGGATGCGGTCCTGTTGAGTGCGAATTCGCGTCTGCGACTGAAAGATGCTTCCGGTGCCATTGCGGACTATCAGCGATTCATTCAGCTCTCTCGGAATGCGGAAGAGAAGTTCGCCGGATACGCAGGACTTTTGAAAGCTCTGGTCGAGCTGCAGAAATGGGACTCGCTGGAAACAACGCTCACCGAGTTTCGACAGGCCGATCCGGAGAATCATCGATTCGGATCCGCCGCTCTGGCTGCGGGAGATGCAGCATTCGATCAAAGGCAGTGGGCACCGGCAGCCGTCTGCTTTCAAAGTGTCATCGCACTGGGACCGGAGTCTCCGCAGACTCTCCCCGCGCTGTCCGGATTAGGACATGCCGAATTTGAACGGAAGAACTTCACCGCTGCTGCCCAGGCGTTCGGTCAACTTGCGGATACGGCGAAAGATCCTGTCCTGGCCTCACATGCCGCATACATGCAGGGATTGTCTCTTCAGCAGGCCGGCGATCTCAAAGGTGCCATGAGCCGATATCAGCAGGCGGGGGAGAAGTTCAGTCAGAATGGAAAATCTCTGCCGCTGGAGCCGGATGCCGCGGAGACTGGGAAGAATGCTTATCGCAGCAACAAAGGAGCTGCGCGAGTTGCCAGAGAACTCAATGAGATCGCTGTGGCAGATCAACTGTATGACGCCGCTTACAAAGAATTGAAAACCCAGCCGGCGGACGATCAGGTGGAGATGGACCTGCTGATCAACGAATGGGCCGACCTCAGCTACAACGCCAAGAACTACGATCGCTCGGATGAACTCTACCGATTGCTGATTCAGGAACGGCCCGACAGTCCGCTGGCGGATGATGCCGGTCTGATCCTCGCGGAGAGTCTTCGGTTCGGAGGGAAGAAAGAAGAAGCGATCGAAGCCTTCCGTCGACTCGCCGACAATCCCAAGTCGGATGAATTTGTGCAGCAGCGGTCCCTGACGCATCTACTCGATCTCTACGCTGAAGCCAGAAAGTGGCCGGAGGTTGTTGAAGTTGCCGGGCAATTCGAATCCCGATTCCCCGGCAGCCCACAGGCACTCTATGCCGGGTATCGCAGTGGCGAGGGGCAACTTCATTTGCAGAAGTACGGTGAAGCGGTTGCCATGCTGCAGCGGGTGCGGGAGGCACTGTCGAAGAACCTGCCGGCAGCTCCGCCGTGGTGGCCGGAAGCATGGCTGATGCTGGCCGAGGCCCAGTTCTGGCAGAAAGACTACGCCAAGATGGAAGAGACGATTGCCGATCTGCAGGCGAAAAGTCCGAATTCTCCGCTGTTTTACCGGGCGGACGCCATTCGTGGTCGGGCTCTGGAAAATCAGGCCCGCTTCCCGGAAGCCCGGGCAGCCTATGTTCGCGTTGTCGATTCCGAAGGAGGACGCGGGACGGAGACGGCAGCCGAAGCACAATTTCGTATTGCTGAATCCTACCTGAAAGAGAACAATCTGCCCGTGGCCCTGCGGGAATACTACAAGGTTTACGCCGGGTACGACGCTCCGAAATACGAATCGGCTGCATTGTATCAGGCGGGCGCCTGCGACATTTCGATGAAGCACTTCCCGCAGGCTGCGGAAACGTTCCGGAAACTCATCGCCGAGTTTCCGGACAGCGAATTCGTGGAGCGAGCCCAGGCTCGACTCAAGGAAATTGAAGCTGCGACTGGAAAGCAGTGACAACAGGATTTCAAAACGACGTTTTGCCCGATTGAGTGAAGTCGATTCAAACCCGGGACATGCCGGCGGAAGTCAAATATGGAAGTGTGTCGAGTCCGGTCCCTGATTCTCGCCCTCGCGATGCTGTTACTCAGCCCGCCTATGGTATGGGCACAGGGGGTGAATCTGGGGCAGCCTTCTTCAACTCCCGTCGAACCGACGCCTGTCGGCTCCATCCCTGACGGAAGCACCATTGCCCCGACTGAGAACGCTCCAGGAGGCAGTTCGCTTTCCAACGGATCATTCGCGACCCGTACGCTCGAACTTGTTCAGTCCCTGAGCTATTTCGCCATTCCATTCGCGATCGCGTCGCTGCTGGCCATCTGGTTCACGGTGGAGCGAGTTGTCGTGCTGCGGCGCGGCCGGGTGATTCCCAAGCCGTTCGTCCAGCGATTCCTCAAGCTGATCGAGGAAGGTGAATTGAACAAGGACGAGGCCCTGCAGGTCTGCGACGAGAACGGAAGCCCGATCGCCATGGTGTTTGCCCACGGCGTTCGGAAATGGGGCAAGTCCAGCGTGGAAGTGGAACAGGCGATGATCGACGGCGGTGAACGTCAGGTCGCTGCCCTGCGAAAACATCTGCGAGTGATCAACGGCGTGGCGACGATTACGCCGCTGCTGGGGCTGCTGGGAACGGTCTGGGGGATGCTGGAGTCGTTCAGCAAAATTGCGTCCGCCGGTGCGATGGGGCGCACGGATGAACTCGCCTCGGGAATCGCGCTGGCTTTGGTCACGACCGCAGCAGGGTTGCTCATCGCCATTCCCTGTCTGGTCGTTTACATGTACCTGTCCGGAAAAGTCGATTCACTGGTGATGGAGATGGACGACCTCGCGATGCAGGTGGTCCAGAACATCTCTGCCGAAGGAATCGCGGAGCGAAACAGCCGCCCCAAGCGAACTAAGGACAGCGGCGATTCCGGTCAGAAGAAGGCCTGATTCGACGGATCGACTCGCCAAAAATCTCGATGAATAGCGTCAGAGCACCAAGCGTGGGCGAGTGCATTTTTTGACGCGAAACGACGAAGTCCTCCTGCTCATGCAGCGTGCGCTGAGAAGAACTCCGCGCAGAGTGTTCGTCCGTGGGCAGCGTGAATTGTCGATCATTGTCTGCTGCGGTGCGGAATGACGAACGAGGACAATTCCTGGACGGCGTCTTCTGATCGAGACCATCCTCCGGCAGCGGATGTTTCATTGCGACAAAAATAAGCTGTCAGCATGGTGGCAAGTTTCTGCTGACTCTGTGCAAAGGCGTGACGTGTTCTCAGATGCAAGCTCCTGTTTCGCTCATCTGTTGATCCGAGTTAAGCATTTTTTTTCATCGTGATCACACTCAGAGCTGAGAACACAGGTCATCGGCCAGAATCGCAATTGATCCGAAAAATCCTATCTGTTGCAGTGTTGTTGTCGATATGAGGCATGGTTTGTGTAGACCCTCGCTGAGGCCTATGATTTTAATGTGACGATTCTGCATTGAATGAGCATCGACCATGGTCGATTCACATGGGATCGGAATGCGATTGAATATCGTCTGACAGATGTGCAGACATTCAATCCATGAAGCCCTGGCGTTGAAGACAAGGGAAGCCATGCACGGTCGATTGACGCGAACACTCAAGATGGCCGGATTCGCCATGTCGATCTTTGCGTCGTCACACAGGGAATCTGCTGCACGCGAGATTGACTTCAACCGGGATATCCGGCCGATTCTCTCGAACAATTGCTTCCAGTGTCATGGCCCGGATGCTGAAGATCGCAAGGGGGGGACCGATGGCCTGCGGCTGGATACCTTTGAGGGAGCGACTGCTGACCTGGGGGGATATCAGGTGGTCGTTCCCGGGCATCCGGAGAAGAGCGATCTTCTGGAGCGACTGACGACCACCGATGCCGATCTACAAATGCCGCCCCCTGCTTCTGGAAAGAAAGTCAGTGCGGAAGAGATCGAACTCTTGCGCGGGTGGATTCAACTGGGGTCACCCTATGCAGCGCACTGGAGCTTCGTAAAGCCGGTTCGTCCTGCAAGTCCCGAAGTCAAATTCAATGGCTGGGCCAGGAACGACATCGACCAGTTCATTCTCACGAAACTGGAACGGTCCGGTCATGTTCCCAGCCCGGAAGCGGATCGGCGGACGATCGCCCGCCGTGTCTCTCTCGATCTCGTGGGACTCCCTCCCGATCCCGATGAGTTTCAGGAGTTCCTGAATGACTCGTCTCACGATGCCTACGAGCGCTATGTCGACAGGTTGCTCGCGAAACCCTCATTTGGTGAACACTGGGCTCGCATGTGGCTGGATCTGGCGCGCTACGCAGATTCCGCCGGCTACGCCGATGACCCGGAGCGAACGATCTGGCTTTACCGTGACTATGTCATCCGGGCGTTCAACGAAAACAAACCGTTCGATCAATTCACGATTGAACAGCTGGCTGGGGACTTGCTCCCTGATCCAACGGCCGATCAGCGAATCGCGACGGCGTTTCATCGGAATACCCTGACCAACAATGAAGGGGGAACGAATGACGAAGAGTTCCGAAATGTGGCTGTCGTCGATCGCGTCAACACGACGTTGTCTGTCTGGATGGGATTGACGATGGCCTGCGCCCAGTGCCACACGCACAAGTTCGATCCGATCACGCAGGAGGAATATTTCAGGGTCTTCGCCATTTTCAATAACACTGCGGACGCCGATCGCAAAGATGAATCTCCCCTCTTCAATCTGTTCACAGCTGAGCAGATCCGCGAACGCGAGAAGTTGCAGAGAGCAGTTGAAGATGCCGAAAACAGCCTGAAAACCATGACTCCGGAGCTTCAGGTGGCGATGGAGATGTGGGAGCTGCACTATTTGAATGAGCAGGAGAAAAACCTGTCGGCCCCTGCTCCAGTCAGCGATACGAAGGAGGCCGCCGCTTCAACAGAAAAAGAGCAAAGCGAGTTCCCCGCTCCGATCGTGGAGATTCTGAATGTTCCGATCGCCAACCGCACACCGGAACAAATGCAGTTGCTGGTGACGCACTTCCAGAAGGTCACTCCCTTGCTGGCAGATGCGAGGCAGGAACTTGAAACTCTCCGTACGCAACTGGAGAAGATACGACCGATGACCGTGCCCGTCTGCGAAGAGCTGCCCGATGGGAATCGACGGGTCACCCGCATCCAGCTGCGGGGAAATTACCTCAACCTGGGGGATGAAGTCAGCCCCGGAACGCCCGCAGCCTTCCCTCCCATTCCAAATGGATTACAGGCAAACCGGCTGGGACTGGCACATTGGCTGGTCGATGAACAAAACCCATTGACGCCAAGAGTCATCGCCAATCGCTACTGGGAGCAGATCTTCGGCATTGGCCTGGTCTCCACAAGCGAAGACTTCGGCTCGCAGGGAGAACTGCCCAGCCACCCGGAACTCCTGGACTGGCTGGCCACCGAGATGATCCGGCTGGAATGGGATACGAAAGCGTTTCTCAAGTTGCTGGTGACCTCAGCTGCATATCGGCAGTCTTCGCGAGTGACGCCGGAGATGATGCAGGAAGACCCGGACAACCGATTGCTCGCCCGCGGTCCCCGGTTTCGAATGTCGGCTGAGATGATTCGTGATCAGGCCCTGGCATTGTCGGGTTTGCTGGGTGAGAAAATGTACGGTCCTCCCGTAAAACCTCCACAGCCTGCCAGCGGACTCACCGCAGCGTTCGGGTCCGGAGTGGACTGGGTGACGAGCGAAGGAGTCGACCGCTATCGGCGGGGAATCTACACCTCCTTCCGTCGGTCGAATCCGTATCCGAGTATGGCGACGTTTGATGCCCCCAATAGAGAAGTCTGCACCATTCGGCGAGTGCGCACAAACACCCCCTTGCAGGCTCTGGTGACGTTGAATGATCCGGTGTTTCTCGAGGCGGCTCAAGGATTGGCCCGGCGGGTGCTGCAGGCGGGACGCGTCGATCCGGCACAGCAGATCAAGTCGCTGTTTCAGCTCTGCCTGGGGCGAGAACCGCAGCCAGAGGAACTGAAGCGATTATTGTTGCTGCATGAGGACGCACGACAGGTTTTCGAAAGTCAGCCTGAAAAGGCGATGGAGTTGGCGACTCAACCGCTGGGGCCTGTTCCGTCCGGGATGGAGACGACGGAACTGGCGACAACGACTCTCGTTGCCAACGTCGTTCTCAATCTCGATGAACTACTGATGAAGCCGTAATTCACTGGCTGGAAAACAAGGGGCTCACATGCATCCTGTGACTGAATCACTGTTGCTCAATACCCGTCGCAACTTTTTGAAATCTTCTTCATTAAGCATCGGGGCCGCTGCGTTTTCCGCTCTTCTGGCCCGGGACAGCGTGGCTGCTCCGTCGGCGATTGAGAATCCACTGGCGCCCCGTCAGCCTCCCTTACTTGCACGAGCCCGGCGTGTGATCTACCTGCATCTGACCGGGTCCCCTCCCCATCTGGATCTGTATGATTACAAGCCGGAACTGGTGAAACTCAACGGACAGGACTGTCCGGATTCGGTCCTCAGAGGAAAGAAATTCGCCTTCACAACCGGCGTCCCCAAGCTCATGGGAACGCCGCGTCAATTTCGACAATACGGTTCCGGAGGGCTGTGGCTTTCAGACGCGATACCCCATCTGCATCAGGTCGCCGATGAAATCTGCATGATCAAGTCGATGCATACCGAAGAGTTCAATCACGCTCCCGCGGAACTTCTGACGTTAACCGGATCCGCGCGGCAAGGGCGTCCCTCGTTAGGCTCCTGGGTCACGTACGGGCTGGGCTCGGAGAATGAAAACCTGCCGGGATTCGTCGTGCTGATCTCCAGCGGGGTGCAGCCCAACGGCGGCAAAAATTCGTTCGGAAGCGGATTTCTTCCATCTGTTTACCAGGGGGTGCAATGTCGCTCGAAAGGTGACCCCGTTCTGTATGCGAGCGATCCCCCCGGGATGAGCCGCCCTCTTCGCCGACAGACATTAGACGCACTGAAGGATCTGAACGAACTTCAGGCCAGAGAGCTGGGACATCCGGAGACCCTCACTCGAATTGCTCAGTATGAACTGGCATTTCGAATGCAGACGGCGGTTCCCGAAGTGATGGACATCACCCAGGAACCTCAACACATTCTGGACGCCTATGGAGCCCGGCCCGGTGAAGCCTCGTTCGCCAATAATTGCCTGCTGGCCAGACGACTGGCTGAACAGGGAGTACGCTTCATTCAACTGTTCGACTGGGGCTGGGATTTTCATGGCACCAATCCCAATGAAGACATTCGCGACGGTCTCACGAAAAAATGTGCGACGATGGATCAGCCGATCGCTGCGCTGATTCAGGACCTGCGACAACGGGGACTGCTGGACGAGACGTTGATCATTTGCGCCGGAGAGTTTGGGCGGACCCCCTTTCGAGAGGGCCGGACCTCGTCTGGAAGCATCATGGGACGCGACCACTACCCCGACTGCTATTCACTCTGGATGGCGGGAGGCGGGGTCAAAGGAGGCTTTTCTTACGGGGAATCGGATGAACTCGGCTTCTCCGTGGCGGACAACAAAGTGCATGTGCACGATCTCCAGGCCACGATCCTGCACCTGCTGGGATTCGACCACACCCGCCTGACCTACAGGTTCCAGGGACGCGACTTCCGTCTGACCGACGTCTTTGGCGAGGTCGTTCACGATCTTCTGGCATAGCCATTGTCGCAGGGGATCTTGCGGCGATTCGGGGGGAACTTTCGCTTCTCCCAGATGCGTCTCGCAACGATTTGAAATCCATACGGCTGAAGACCGCATCGGTCGCGCGGTGATATGACGGAAATCAACGTTCCGGTTCATCTGTTCGTCGGTGCATCGACGATCGACTGGGCTGCGTCGAGATAAATGGTGAAACGTTCCGGCTCGGTCATCGCATCAGCACTTCGCCAGTCTTCTCATCCCGAAACGGTTTGAAGTCGTAACTCTTCCAGTAAGCTCCGTGCGTGAACGGTGAGACGTGCCGTTCGATCAGCCGGGTGTTGTTGGAAACTCCGGAACCGTTGAAGCCGGCCCGGATCGCCTGATCGTTGGCCAGATTGTGGGCGACGTCAATCTGCAGTCTCTGACGTTCGAGTTCCCGTTCCGTCAGAAGCAAAGCGAGAATTTCGGAACGTTTCGGAATCGAATTGCTGTGAGCGAGGGGATTAAAGTGCTGCAGGCGATCCACAGGACTTTCAAGTGATGAAAATCCAGGATCGCCTGCGCATGAATGTCAAACGGATCGGATGGACGACCTGAACTTCGGAAGTTTCCCAGTCCGCTCCGTCTCATGACTGCCGCTTCCGGGGAGGCCTTAAAGAGGTCTGACGACGGAGAGTCCCCGGGTATAATCCAGATACGCTTCTACGGACAGAACCCCTCCCCCCATGCCGCTCTTGTTGATTCCCCCATAAGGAATGCCGTGAGCGAAGACGTTATGTGCGTTAATCCAGCTGTTGCCGGCGATCATCTTCTCGGCAACGCGTCGGGCGCGGTCCAGGTCCGTCGACCAGACGCTGTTGGCAAGGCCGTAGTCGGTGCTATTGGCCATGGCGATGGCCTGCTCTTCGGTGTCGAACGATGCCAGATATGCGACCGGCCCGAAGATCTCTTCACGGGCTGCGACATTGTCGAGGCTGCCTGCCAGCAGAGCCGGTTTGACGTAGTAACCGTCCCGGCCCGGCACGTCGGCGCGGCCCCCTGCCAGCAGCAGTTTCGCCCCTTCAGCCTGCCCCTTATCGAGATAGCCGAGGACCCGTTCCCGCTGTTTTGCGTTCACCACGGGGCCCATCTGGGTCCCGTCATCGAGCTGATAACCGACGCGAACTTCTTTCAGCCGATCGACGCACGCGGAAACGAAACGATCGTAGACCGAACGATGCACCAGCCAGCGCGTGGCGTCGCAGCAGACCTGTCCGGAGTGGAACGTAATGGCATTGGCCAGCTTTTCCGTGGTGAGATCGACATCGACATCATCAAACACGACGGCGGCTCCCTTGCCCCCCAGTTCGAGTTTGACGGGCGTCAGATTTCTGCCGCAGGCTTCGCCGACCAGTCGACCCACTTCTGGAGAGCCGGTGAACGACATCCGCTTCAGACCGGGGTGGTTCGACAGAGCGGCACCCACCGTTTCCCCATAGCCGGTCACCACGTTGATCACGCCGTCGGGAATGCCGACCTGCTGTGCCAGTTTGCCCAGACACAATGCCGAAAGCGAAGTGTCTTCAGCGGGCTTGATCACGACAGTGTTGCCGGCGACGAGGGCCGGAGAGATTCCCCAGCCGATCAGCAGAAACGGGAAGTTCCACGGGAAGATAAATCCGCACGGACCCCAGGGAAGTCGAACGGTCGCCGCTTCGTGACCTCGCACTGCCAGCGGAGTCCGATGCTGAATGTGCAAAGACATCTCGATGAAATAGCGCAGCGTGTCGACAAAGTTCTGAACATCCCCTTCTGCCTGGGCAAGGATCTTGCCTGCATCGGCAGCTTCCACGCGTGCGATCTCGGACTTGTTCCGTTCGACTGCGTCTGCCAGGCGGTGAAGAAGGACTCCGCGTTCGGCTGCCGACATCTCTGCCCAGCCGGAATTTCGAAAGGCGTCCGTAGCTGCCGTCACGGCGCGGTCGACATCCTGTTTGGTCATCGCTGGCACTTTCGCCAGCGGAGCCGAGGAACCGGGATCGCAGGTCGTCAGCGTGGCGCGGTCTTCCGCTTCCACCCACTGACCTCCAATCAGGGCCGTCAACGTGGAGTTGTTCAGATAGTCCGATGCGGAGAGAGATGTGGCAGGCATAGCGCTTCCGTTGTCAGAGAGGTTTCGGGATGAGTATGAGCCGTCTGCTCTGCATCTGAAGGATTAGGGAGTTCGACGGTCGGGATCGATCAGTTGATTCAGGCCGATTGACCAGCACAGGAGTTCAAACATCTTGGTGTGGACGACCCCAGCGGGGCCCACCATGTGATGATGGGTTCCTGACCATTATCTCCAAACAACGGAATTGTCCAGCCGCTGGGGAGTGGATCCGTCAAAGAATTCTCCAGTCAATTCAATCGTCACAGGCCCTTGATATCATGCTCCAATTCAAAGATTCGATCCCCTTCTCGATTCTGAAGTTTGATCGAAGCATTTCCTCCCAATTGGATTGTTGAAAGACGACTCACGAGAAGGCGGACAGCAGTAGGCGCACGACGTGACCTTCCACATCGGTCAGCCGGAAGTCGCGACCCTGTGAGCGGTATGTGAGCCGCTCATGGTCGAAACCCAGGCAATGCAGGATCGTTGCATTCAGGTCGTGAACGTGCACCGGGTCCCGTACGATGTTGTAGCCGAAGTCGTCCGTTTCCCCATGAACCAGACCGGGTTTGATTCCTCCCCCTGCCAGCCACATGGAGAAGCAGCGACCGTGATGGTCTCGTCCGTAGTCGTCCTGCAGACCTCCCTGGCCGTAGACGGTTCGGCCAAATTCGCCTCCCCAGACAATCAGAGTGTCTTCAAGGAGTCCCCGTTGTTTCAGGTCGGAGATAAGAGCCGCCTGCGGCTGGTCGATATCGTGAGCTTGCCGCGGGATGTTGGTGGGGAGCGACCCATGCTGATCCCAGCCTCGATGGTAAAGCTGAATGAAACGGACGCCGCGTTCCGCGAGTCTTCGGGCCAGCAGGCAATTCGCAGCGAACGTTCCCGGCTGTCGGGCTTCGGGGCCATACAGGTCAAATGTCGCTGCGGTCTCCGAAGACAGGTCGGTCAGCTCGGGAACAGACCCCTGCATGCGGAACGACATTTCGTATTGCTTGATGCGGGTGGCGATTTCGGGATCGCCTGATCGGGCCAGTTCCTGCTCGTTCAGTTTTGCAATGCCATCCAGCATCTTCTTGCGAAGCTTACGGTCGATACCGGGGGGATCAGAGAGGTACAGGACGGGATCACCGCTCCCTCGCAGCTTGACCCCCTGATGACTTGAGGGGAGAAAGCCGCTTCCCCACAATCGGTCAAGAAGGCCCTGATTGGCGTCTTTGCCCGAACCATGCGAGATCAGCACGATGAAGGCGGGCAGGTCTTCCGCTTCGCTTCCCAGTCCATAACTGGCCCATGCTCCCAGAGACGGCCGGCCGGGCTGCTGGGATCCGGTCTGGAGGAAGGTAATGGCCGGATCGTGATTGATCGCCTCGGTGTGCATGGACCGAACAAGGCACAGATCATCGATCACGCTGCCCGTATGCGGAAGGAGATCGCTGATCCAGGTGCCGGCCTCCCCTGCCTGTCTGAAACCGAATTTCGGGGCGATGACCGGAAAGCTGGACTGCCCCGAGGTCATGCCGGTCAGACGCTGTCCCTGACGGATCGAATCCGGCAGCTCGGTCCCGTGCAGATCCTTCAGCTTGGGTTTGTAGTCCAGAAGTTCCAGATGCGAGGGACCACCCGACTGAAACAGGTAGATCACCCGCTTGGCGGTCGGCGCGAAATGCGAAGCCAGCGCGCCGGGACCCTCGTTCGCATGTCCGGACTTGATCAGCAACGATGCCAGCGCAGCGGTCGAGACTCCCCGGGCGGCTCCTTGCAGGAAGCAGCGGCGGTTTTGAAGCATCTGTCGTTCAAGGATTGGATTCATCGTTTTGAAATCGTTTCATCCAGGTTGAGAATCATGCTGCAGACGACGGTCCATGCAGCCAGATCGGCGGGGGCCAGTTCGGAGTTTCTGGGGGATTGACCGATCGCGAGCAATTGTTCGGCTCCCTGTGGATCGGCGGTGAATTGCTGGCGGCAGTCCTCGATCATTTCCAGCAGCATCTCCTGTTCGGATGCTTCGGGAGATCGGGAAAGTGCGAGTTGAAAGGCAGAATCAAGTCGCGAAGAATCCTTTGAGGACTGTCCCATCGCACGCTCGGCGAATTTACGTGAAGCTTCTACGTAAGTGGGATCGTTCAACAGCACCAGTGCCTGCAATGGCGTATTGGTTCTGGCCCGCCGGACGAGACAGGTCTCACGATCCGGGGCGTCGAAGACGGTCATGGACGGTGGGGGACAGGTCCGTTTCCAGAACGTGTACATGCTGCGACGGTAAAGTCCTTCGCCGGTGTCCGGTGTGTATTTGTCACGACGTTCGACAGAAACTTCTTCCCACAGCCCGGCGGGTTGATAAGGCATGACGCTGGGACCACCGACCCGGTCGGACAGCAGTCCGCTGATGGCCAGTGCATTGTCCCGGACCACTTCGACCGGGAGTCGGTAGCGAGAGCCGCGGGCGAGCAAACGGTTGTGGGGATCCCGTTCAAGCAGCGCCGGTGTGACATCGGATGATTGCCGGTACGTCGCGGAGAGGACGATCAGTTTCAGAATCTCCCGGTAATTCCAATCCTGCTCGATCAACTCCAGCGCGAGCCAGTCGAGAAGTTCCGGGTGGCTGGGCAGCATCCCCTGAACGCCGAAGTCCTCCGACGTTTCTACCAGACCGGTGCCGAACGTCATCTCCCACCAGCGATTGACAGCCACTCGTGCCGTGAGCGGGTGCGAAGGATCGGTCAACCATTTCGCCAGGGCCATGCGGTCTGAGACTTCAACGGACTTCCCGCCGCTGAGTACTGCAGGGACCCCGGCGGAAACGACTTCTCCCGGTTGATCATATTGACCGCGGTTGAGCAGATGCGTGACGCGACGGGGAGTCATCTCTTCCATGACCATGACTGCGGGGATGGCCTTGTCGAGCTTATCGAGTTCGCCCTGATTGAGTTCCTGCTCCTCTTTCCATTGACGCATCAACGGGTCGACTTGATCGAGATAATACTGTCGCAGCCGGGCAACTTGCTGCGGGGTGCGGTCTTCGGCGGGGGCCATTAAGACATCGGCCAGCCGCGTGAGTGACGTTTCCGCCGCCAGCTCTTTCACCTCATCCGCAGTCAGGGCGACCGAGAAAGCCTGAACTTCGTCAATCTTCCCGCGAAACGGTGCGGAAGAGAATCTGCGTCCAATGTGAAACGGCTTGTCCGTGACCAACGTTCCGTCCAGCGGACGATCGGTCGTGATCTGAACAGGGACAGACACCCCGTCGACATAGATTCGGACCCCTTTTGCTTCCCGGGAGCCGTCGTAGGTCACCACGATATGGTGCCATTCCGAGAGTGACACCGGTTGTTCAGAGATGACTTTAAATCCACGGTCCGGCCAGTGGTGAATGAGATGCGTGGCCACCTTTCCTTCTTCGAGGATGACGTCGTAGCCCCGGAAGCTGTTCGCTTCATCCATGCGTGACATGACAGTGCTTGGATCCGTGGAGGTCGGGAAGACCCAGGCAGCCAATGAAAACTTTTCATCCCCTTCAAACTTTCCGATGTCCCCGGCATCAATCCAGGTACTGCCGTCGAACTCCACCGAGTTCCCCACGCGGCCGGGAGCCCGGGAGAGCTGGCCTTTGATAATTCCAGACTGTCCGGAATTGATGGAGTCGTGTGCGACCTCTCCATCCGGCTCATCCAGAAGGAAGTACGCAACCAGTCCCGCAGTTCCGGCATTCGACCGTTCAAAGGGCGTCAGCGACTTTTCCCAGTTCGCGATATCAGCGTCGACATGTTCTGCGCGCTGGCTGATCAACGAGGTGAGTTCGTCGCGTCGGGCAGTCAGCCTGTACTGTTCCAGCTGCTGTTCGCGTGAGGGGACTTTCAGCAACGGCTCTGCCAGCTTCCCCTGACTGTAATTGACATGATTGTCCGGAACGTTATTCAACAGGGCAGCGAACTGGTAGTACTCTCGCTGGGTGAGAGGATCGAACTTGTGGTCGTGACATCGTGCACACTGCAGCGAGAGTCCCAGAAAGACCGTGGCTGTCGTATGGATACGGTCGGCCACGTATTCAACGCGGTATTCTTCGGGGATGATGCCCCCTTCTGTGGTGATCACATGGTTGCGGTTGAACCCGGTCGCCACTTTCTGCGCGTGGGTGGCCTGCGGGATCATGTCACCGGCCAGCTGTTCGGTGAGGAACTGGTCGTACGGCATTCCCTGTGCGAATGCGTCAATCAACCAGTCCCGCCAGGGCCACATGGTCCGGACTTCATCGTTGTTATAACCGTTGGTGTCGGCATAGCGGGCCGCATCGAGCCACTGCATAGCCATTCGCTCCGCATGCCGGGAGGAGGACAACAGCCGGTCGACAACCTTCTCTTCAGCTTCCGGCGAGTTGTCCGTGAGAAACGCAGCGAGTTCATCAGGCGTCGGTGAAACGCCGGTCAGATCGAGTGTGACTCGCCGGAGCCATGTGGCGCGATCCGCGGCAGGAGACGGAGCGAGTCCCGTATCTTCGAGCGTCTTCAGAACAAAATGGTCGATGGGATTTCGAGGCCACGCTGTAGCGGCCACCTTGGGCAGGTCCGGTCGTCGGGGAGATTGAAACGCCCAGTGTTCCGAATACCGGGCCCCTTCAGCAATCCAGCGTTTTAATAGGTCGATCTGCGTCGGAGAGAGCGACTTCTGCGTGGATGCCGGCGGCATCCGCAGATTGTCATCAGTAGTTTCAACCCGCTTGATCAGTTCACTGAGTTCCGGATGACCCGGCACAACTGCGGTTTCGTCGCTGTCAAGTTTGGCTGTAGCTGATTCTCGCAGGTCGAGCCGCAAGCCGGCCTCGCGGGATCCTCCATCCGGACCGTGACAGTTCCAGCAATGGTTCGACAGGATTGGCTTGATGTCCCGGGCGAAATCGAGCGGCTTCACCTGATCATCAGCTCGCGACAGAGTCGCCAGTCCGAGCACGCAGGACACCACCAGTCCGGCGGCCGCGACCGCCCGGGAAAACCTGCGAGAAACAGTGAAACCGCGACAGCTCATGATGCACGAACTTTCTTCCGAGGAGGAGATTGGATTCTATCAAATTCGATTGCATGGCCCAAGTCTGATGTGTGTGAACTTCAGGACTCGGACCGAACTCAACTCCTGATGAAAGCACTGTCACGTTGTCCCCCTTCAGCTCGTTCCATCCGCAATGAGGAATGGTCCGACTTGGCAGACATTCCGTGGGGTTCCCGGTAGGATGGGTGCGAGTCATTCCTCACGACGTGCAGGCTGGGAGAATCATCTGCACACTGAACAGCGGCAATGACATCAAGCGACCAGAAGAGTCGATCACGAAGCGGCTCTCCAGACACTGCGGCTCCAAGGACATCTCATGTCGGAAGTAACAGGATGCTTTCCCTTCCCCAGGCAGACGCGTTCAACTGGATGGGCGGTGCTGTTGATCGCGACGTTGACTGCTTCTCTCGAGGCGGGTGACTGGCCGCAATGGCTGGGGCCGACACGCAACGGCGTGACCGATGAGACGCTGGAACCGTGGACCGGGGAACCCCAGGTTGTCTGGAAGCACGAAATTGGCGATGGATTCAGCGTCCCGGTCGTGGCAGACGGAGTTCTCTACGCTCATGCTGCGGTGAAAGGAGAAGACGCTGAAGAGGTCGTCGCGCTGAACATCGAAACAGGCGAAGTCCTCTGGCGCGACAAGTACCCGCGCAGCCGTTACGAAAGCCAGCTCGGAAACGGGCCACGTGCCACGCCGACGGTCTCAGCGGGCCGGCTCTACACGATCGGCATCACTGGCGTCCTCTCCTGCTATGACTGCTCGACGGGGAAGCGTCTGTGGCAGACCAATCCCTATGTCGACCTCAAAGCGAATCAACCGGGGTTTGGCGTCTGCAGCTCTCCTCTGATTGTCGGAGAACGAATCATCCTTCCGGTGGGGGGCGATGGGAGCGGTGTCGTTGCTTACGACACCCAGACCGGTCAGATCGCCTGGAAGGGGTTCGATGAGCCTGCTGCAGCAGCGTCACCCGTTCTGCTCTCGAGAAAAGTCGGCGACAGACAAATTGGTGAAGTGGTCGTGCAGACGACATTGCGACTGGCGGGGATTGATCCCGTGGACGGCACTCTTCGCTGGGAACACCCGCTGATTTTTGAACCTTCCGGAGTTTCGCCGACGCCCCTTGTGCAGGGAAATCTCCTGATCTGTTCGACTCAGGATAACGGGACTTTGGCTTTGGAACTCCCCGGCGATGAGGGTGGCCAGCCGGTACTTAAATGGTGGAATCAGGAGATGGCCAGCTATTTCTCAACGGGCACCATCGGGAAGGATGACCGTGTGTTCGTTGTGACGAATTCCGTATCGCCTCTTCCCAAAGCAGACATCCGCTGCCTGAATGTTCAGACGGGGGAAGAACACTGGAAGCGGGGAGGTCTGGGATACTTTCATGTGGGAGTGATCTCGCTGCAGGATGGGAAGTTGCTGATTCTGGACGATGCCGGGAATCTGAAGCTGGCGGAGACCGGCGGCGGCAAGTACAAGGAACTTTGCAAGTCTCAGGTGTGTGGCGGAACGTTCGTCGTTCCAGTCCTGTCCAACGGTCGAGTGTTCGTGCGTGACCGGACCCACATCACCTGTGTCGATCCCCGCAATGGTCAGGCTGTTCCCGAGAGTTCTGAATCAGCAAAATGACTTTGAACTTCACAATGCGCTGCGCATCCATGGCGACTGTCCTGCTGCTGGCCGCTTCGGGAGACGGACTCGGTGCCGATCCGCAGGAGCTGGCCCGTTCGATCGACAGTCACCTCAGCACGCGACTGGCATCCGGGAAAATCGAGCCCGCTGCCCGTGTTGACGATTCCCTCTTTCTGCGACGCGTCAGCCTGGATCTGATTGGCCGGATTCCGACTCCTGAAGAAGTGACCGCGTTTGTTGCGGAACAGAATGAAGCAAAACGGGCCGCGGTCGTGGATCGGCTTTTGGCCAGCCGGGAACATGCGTCCCATTTCGCCCGGACCTGGCGGCAACTGCTCGTCCCGGAATCCGAAACCGACCGCCAGCTCCGGTACTACATTCCGGGGTTTGAGTCCTGGTTGATCGAGCGGCGTCAGGCTCAGGTCGGGTTCGACGAGATCGTGAATGAACTTCTGAGCGTTCCCATCAACGGGACGAAAGAACGGCCGCAGCTGGTTCTGACAGACCTGAAAGCTGCGAATCCGGTCGCGTACATCGCAGCCAAGAACGCGGATGCTGCCGCATTGGCCTCTTCCACGACGAGGCTGTTCCTCGGGATCCGACTGGAGTGTGCGCAGTGTCACGATCATCCCTTTGATCAGTGGACACAGCATCAATTCTGGAATCAGGCAGCATTCTTCTCAGGAATCGAACGTAAAGGAAAAGGGGCTTTCGCACCGATTCTCGAACAGCGTGACCGCCGCTCCATTTCGGTGATGTCCACCGATGTTCTGGTCCCGGCCCTGTATCTGGACGGTGTCGATCCGGATTTCAGCGAAGACCTTCCCCCGCGCGTGGCACTGGCCAACTGGATCACCGCTCCCGACAACCCGTTCTTTGCGCGAGCCATTGCGAACCGCCTGTGGGGTGAGCTTCTGGGGCGAGGCCTCGTGGATCCGGTCGATGACATGCATGCTTCGAATCCCCCTTCCCATCCAGAACTGCTCGATCTGCTCGCCATGAGTTTCAAAGACTCCGGATTCGATCTGGGAGATCTGTATCGAGCGATCTGCCTGAGCGACGCCTACCAGCGCGAAAGCCGGCTGACCGCCCCCGGCCAAAGTGATTCAGCCCTGTTTGCCCGCCGCGAAATCAAGCCGATGACCGGGGACCAGTTCTATGACAGTCTCTCGATCGCTATCGGAGTTGAAAGCCGCGCGGGGGAACGTGCCCGGGGAGAGGATGCCATGCGGCGACGGATTGTCGAACTGTTCGACTCCCACGGTTCGACCCGCGATCCGGAAACCTCGGTCGTGCAGGCCCTGACACTGATGAACGGCGGGTTGGTCGCTCGAGAGGTCTCCCCCGATTCCAGCAACAGGCTGAAACAACTACTCGCGAATCGCGAACTGACCGGGAACGGTCGGATCGACCAGCTGTTTCTGGCGACGTTCAGCCGTTATCCGACGTCATCGGAACGGGATCAGATGCTCACCTTTCTGCAGACCGGTCCCGAGGAGGAAAGCTCTCGCCGGTTGGGGGATCTGTTGTGGGTCCTGTTGAATTCCCCCGAGTTCCGCTGGAATCATTGATTACTGCCGTTCAAGTCTGTTTGAGGTTTCGATGACATCACTCTTCACCACGTACACGCGTCGCGGCTGGCTGACTCAATCTGCCGGTCTGTTGATGACGGGTGCCATGTCGAACTGGCTGGGTCGTCTGGCGCTCGCCAACGAAGGGGAAAGCCGTCCCAAACGCTCCTGCCTGCTGCTGTGGATGGATGGCGGTCCGAGTCAGACCGACACATTCGACATGAAATGCGGTCACGCCAACGGTGGTCCGTTTCAACAGATCGGCACGAGCGCCGCGGGTGTGGGGATTTCGGAACATCTTCCGGGTGTCGCCAAGTGGATGGACCGACTCTCGATCGTCCGGTCGATGAGCACCCGCGAAGGGGATCACGGCAGGGCGCGTGACAATCTTCGGACGGGATACACGCCGCAAGGGGCAATTCAGTTTCCGGTGCTCGGTTCACTCGTCTCGAACGAATGGGGACCACAGCCTGTTGACCTTCCCAACTATGTCAGCATTCTTCCACGCGGCCTCTTTCGTGCGGGGAGTCCAGCGAGTGGATATCTGGGAGCCGATCATGCACCGCTCCTGGTCGGCGGGGACCCGTCAGCAGCCAAACTGAACGTCGAGAACCGCTCGCTGCCGCGCGGTGTTTCCTCAGAACAGGCTTCTGCGAGGATGGAACTTCTGCAGCGGATGCAGGCCGATTTTCTCAAGGACCGCCCTGGGCACGCAGCCGACGGGCACCGTGAGGCCTATGCCCGCAGCCTGAAGCTGATGAGTCCTTCCGCAGCGGAAGTCTTCGAACTGGATAGCGAATCTCCTGCCACTCACGAACGGTATGGGACATCGGCGTTCGGTCAGGGATGCCTGTTGGCCCGGCGACTGATCGAACGGCAGGTTCCTTTTGTGGAAGTCACGCTCGGAGGATGGGACACCCATAACGACAACTTCGCAGCGGTGAAGAATCTGAGTGATGTGCTGGATCGAGGCTGGAGCAGCCTGCTACAGGATCTGGAGGAGCGCGGCTTACTGGAGAGTACCGTAGTGGTCTGGATGGGTGAGTTCGGTCGCACCCCGGTGATCAACCCGCAGGTCGGCCGCGATCACTATCCGCGGGCATGGTCGGTCGTCCTGGGAGGGGGAGGAATTCAGGGGGGCGGAGTGATCGGAAAGACGGGCGAAGACGGTCTGGACGTCGAAGACCGACCGGTTTCGACCCCGGACCTTCTCGCAACAATCTGCCTGGCACTGGGACTGGATCCCGCGAATCAGAACATGTCCAACGTCAGTCGTCCGATTCGACTGGTCGACCCCGCTGCCAAGCCGATTGTCGAACTGCTGTAGTGTGCTTCAAGAAGCCTGCCTGCAGTCATTCCTCGACCCACCGGACGTCTGCATTCAAGCCCTGCTCTCGAACAGGGCTGCGATCGGCTGTCCCTGGTCGGTGACCGGCACAGGACGGTCGCCATCGTAAAGTGATTTCGTGTAGTCGATCCCCATTGCAGCATGAATCGTCGCAAAAAAATCGGCGACGCTGACGGGATGCTCGACGATCTGCTTCCCCAGTTCATCCGTCAGCCCGTAGGCTCCGCAATGTTTGAGCCCGCCTCCCGCCAGCACGCAGGTAAAGGCACTCCCCTGATGGCCGCGTCCGCCCCCGCCATCGAACTCAGGGGGGCGACCAAACTCGGTCGTGACGACGATCAGGGTTTTGTCGAGTAAGTTTCGCTTCTCCAGATCGAGCAGCAGTGCGCTCATGGCTGTGTCGAGTTCCTGGATGAGGGCATGTTGCTGTTCAATGCCGCCATTGTGGACATCCCATCCCGCCCCGTTCAGGAAATTCAGGTTGTGTGAGACCTCTATGAATCTCACTCCGCGCTCGATCAACCGGCGAGCCAGCAGGCAGCGCTGGCCAAATTCTCCTCCGTACCCCGCCCTGAGATCCGCCGGCTCCTCATCGAGTCGGAAACAGCTGGTGAAGCCCGGCCCGCTCAATCGCAGGCTCTGGTCGATCGCCTCTTCGTAATCCTGAACAAGGCGATCCGAGGGAACATGCCCTGCTTCCCGCAGCCCTGCCAGAAAAGCCTCACGACGATTCTGCCGACCGAGAGTGATCCCTTCCGGTCGGGACAGGCCAGCGGGACCCTGACTGGTATCGGTCAGGTACAGATAGCTGTGCCGGGCTCCCAGAAAGCCCGGGCCGCGAGTCACGTTGGGGTATCCGATCAGGACATACGCCGGGGCGTCTTCACTGGCGGAACCCCGTTCATGTGCGATCAAGGAACCCAGGGACGGGTAGACCACCGTTCCACTGACCGGACGGCCCGTATGCATGAAGTTCGTCGCCGCTGCGTGTTCGTCGATCACGTTATGGTGCACCGTCCGCACAGCAGTCACGCGATCCATCAGCGGCGCGAGCTTTCGAAGATGCTCGCACACCTGCACCCCCGGGACAGCAGTGTCGATCGATGGATAGTACGCGCCCGGCAGCTTTTTTCCGGGGTCCCCCTGACGTTTGGGGTCGAACGTGTCGATCGCTCCCATCCCGCCGCCCAGCCAGATGGAAATGACGTGCTCGGCTTTGCCCTGCAGCAGCGGTTCATGTGAGGCGTGCACATACTGAGGCAGTGCAGCAGTCGCGGTCGCGGCTGCTGTGAGAGATAAAAACTCGCGTCGTTGCATCATGGTTGTCTCCTGATCATCTGAGTTGGCTCACGGAGGTCATGGGACCCAGACGAACTCACCGAGATTCATCACACTCCAGACCACATCTTCATAGGTTTCCCGCCACTCGGTTCGCAGACGCGGATCCGCTGGAAGCCCCGCCCGTGCCCGCGATTCCAGTTCCAGAACAATGGTGTTGGATTCGGGACGCAGGTGATTCGACCAGGTCACCACCGGTAACGGCTCCCACACCGGAGGAGCAGACCGTTCGTTTTCCGGGAGCACCCGCCGTTCAAAATCAACCGCAAGATCCGCCACCAGCGGGCCTTTCTCAGCAGCACTCGGCCGCCGACTGAGAAAACGAAGGAAGATCGCTTCGACGAGCTCATCAGGCGATGAAGCAGCAACGGCTTGCGTGGCCAGCCCGCTATTGAGAGAGGCGCGGGTCATGATGACTGACAGCGTACTGTTTTCGAGCACCCCTGGCTGAAGGACGCTGGCTGCCGTTTCACGATCCGTACGGGGACTCTGCCGGGCCCCGCTCCATCCAAAGGCTTCCATCACATCGGTCACTGTGCGTGCCCGGGGAAGGTTCAAACTGGGGCGATCCCGTTCATTGGCGAGGTTGGCGAACATCCACGCCCGTTTTGGAATTCCCAGCGTCAGTCGACCGCTCGAAGCACGGCGTCCGTCCGGATCGAAGGTCAGCTCCTCGGACTGAAGCGGCTGACCCCCGGCAACGGACAGAGAATCAACGACCTGTTCCGCCGTCATCCGACGACGGTCAGGCGAGTTGAAGAATCGAAGTTCAGGGAGAGTCGCCTGATGACTGCCGCTCGCTTCCCGCTGATAGAGTTCCGAGGTGAGAATCAGTCGAGCGACATGCTTGAGATCATAGTCATGCGTGATGAATTCCCGGGCCAGCCATTCCAGCAGGTCCGGATGACTCGCAGCATGGCCTTCCCAGTCCGCAGGAGGTTCCACGATCCCTGCCCCGATCAGCTTCCGCCAGATGCGATTGACGATCACCTGCGGGAACCGGGCGTTGGCTGGGGCGGTCATCAGAGCTGCCAGACGTTCACGCGTGTCTTGCGGATTCTGCATCAGTGCATTGAGAGAATCGTCGTCAGCACAGCCGGTTTCAGCGGCGAAAGGCCAGGCGGGCGGAACGGGCTGGTCCGGCTTGAGGGTCACCTGAATCAGCGATTCGCGTTGTTTCTTCTCAAAGAAGGCTGAAGGAACCCGACTGCTGGCAGGCACCGTCAACTGCTTTTTCTCGAACATCGCAGCGAGAGCATACAGGTCCTGCTGCGTGGTGCTGTGATACGGCGAATCGTGGCAGCGGGCACACTGGAGTTCGATTCCCAGAAATGCGCTGGCGACAATCTGTCCTTTGGCGGCCATGGGAGCATCGTTGTTTCCAGCGATGGCGAACCCGGCGCTCCCTCCCTCGTGGGGACTGCCTCGCAGCAGGATCAACTCTGTAACAAGCCGATCGAATGCCTTGTTGTCCCGCAGAGAATCGTACAGGAACCAGCGAAACGGACCGGTGGTGTTCAAGCTGGTGTTGATCAGAGTCGGGTTTTCCGCGAGCACATCCTGCCAGTACCCCATCCAGTGATCGGCCCAGCGAGGATCGGCCAGCAACCGGTCGACAGCATTTCGCCGCTTGTCAGGACTGGAGTCCAACAGAAATGCCTGCAGCTCCTCGATGCTCGGAATGACTCCGACCGTGTCGAGCGAGAGTCGTCGCAGAAAGGCCTCATCGCTGAGAACGGCTGTGGGAGCAACCTCCTCTGGCTTGACCGGAAAAGGAGGCCATTCCGCGCCGTTTCGAATCCATTCTTCCAGCAAAGCGATCTTTTCCGTTGCCAGTCCCACGCCACCCGGCGGCATCCGCTCATCAGGATCTTGCGAATGGATGCGGGAAACGATTTCACTTTTCTTCAGATCACCCGGGGTGATGGCGGGCAGGCCAGTGTCTCCACCCTGGCGTGCAGCGGACAGGGAATCGAGCATCAAGCCACCCTTCCCTTTATCCCCATGACATCGTAAGCAGTTGTCACGCAGAATCGGCAGGATTTCCGTGTGAAACTTCAGGGCAGACTCGGCATTCGTTGTTGAACTGACAGCGAGTGCTGTCTGGATTTTTGCTTGAAGAAAGGCATCGATGGGATGTTCGCTGGAGGAAGTTGATGGAACGCTTGGAGCTGGATGCTGCCGGGCCCAATCTTTTGCGACATTGTGACGTTGGTTCCAGAACGGATCCTGACTGGCAGCAGCCTTCCGCCGCCGTTCATCATTGAAAACCTGCAATTCCTCATGTTGCCGCTGCAGAGCTTCGCTCACCGCAGCGTCGGTCAGTGGCAACGCCTGTTCCATCCGGGGACGAAGCAGGACGAACGATGTCCTGTCATCCGTTTCGACAGCGACGCAGGTTTCTCCGGGATCGGTTCGAAAGTTCTTTCCCCCCACCAGCGTCTCGAGGATCACCCGGCAATTTCCATCGGAGCCGATCGTGGCTTCCGCGATGACCTCCTGCTGACGGTGTTCGGCCCTCCGCAGATGGGGGTGTGGCGGAGTGGCCAAGGGGGTGACAGGTTCCTCTCCGCTGGGGGACCCCTGGACGGGCTGGCTGCGGGCGATGACTTGCCCGTTGACCCAGAGTCGACTCAGCCCGCGGGTGCGCATGAGAAATCGATGCGGACCGGGCGAGAGCTTGAACTCCGTCGCCATCGTCATGAGCACGGGGGCCTGCCAGTTTTCCCGGATCCCCCAGTCGTCGTATCGCTGAGGCAACTGATCGATCAGGAAGGTCTCCGTCTCCCAGCGCAGACTCTCTCCTGGCAACTTCTCGTGTTGTTCCAGCCACCGGTCGTGAGCCGGCATTCCTTCGCGAAACGTCAGCAAGACGTTGTCGCCTGGAAGCGCTCCAAGTTCCGGAGACACTTCGGGTGCAAGTTGATTCGAGGGTTCTTCGCCGCTGCGACGATACCTCGCCTTCAGGACATCATCCGAAAGAAGTTCCCGATAAACTGCGATTGCATCCAGCGATCCGCGCAGGCTGCTGGCGGGATAGCCTTGCATGGAAGAACCGATCCAGATGCTGTCGTTATCGACGACCGGAGGATCGCGGGTTTCGCCCCCCAGGTCCCAGCGGCCCTTCCGCAGCTGACCGTCGATCCACCCCCGAATGCTCGAAGGGTCTCCGAACCGGTAACTGATAGCGACATGATGCCACGCGGGCCCAGGCAGGAATCCACTTTCCGAGGTCCAGCGGTGCCAGTGGTGACCACCTTTTTCCTTGTTCTGGGACTCTGTCGCGAACAGAAAACTGACACTCGCTTTGCCGTTCTGCTCGCGGACTCGCAATGCCCAGTTCTGGTTGTCGGGATTGAAGTTCGGGGCGCCAGTCCGTCCTTTTCCAATCAGGTAAACGTTTTCTCCTGAATGGAGTTCGGTCAGCTGCACCCACGCTTCCAGGGTGATTTCATCCCCATTGGTGAAGTCGAACCTGCTGCCGGTTCCCGGATCGTCAAAGGAGAGATAGGCGCCATCCCCATCCAGTTTGACCGCAGTATTATCGGGGCCGAAGTCGGGGTATGTCGGCGGACGCGGACCGGGCTGATCACGATGGACTCCCCCATGCGACTGCAAGGGGGTGGGTTCCTCTTCACCGAAATCCCAATGCGCGACCGGCACCGGATCCGCCCCGTGTGCAATGCTGAAGGTCGCCACGAACACGAACATGATCACGAACCTGGACACTCGCGAGCAGAGCCTTCTCCATAACAGGAGTATGGAGGCGAGACGCGATTTCTGCGTGCTGATTCGGTCGGACATGGGAATGCTCAGGTGAATCTTTCAAACCCTCGATCGGCGGGATGGCGGGGAGGAGAGTCGGCACTGGGCCACTCTTTCGGAATGATTCTGAACGGTCACGCGTCAGGAACAGTTGTGGCCCGGTTCATGGAGAGAGAACTTTCAGTTCCGATGACGTTTCGCCCTGTGATTCAGGTGCGGAAGAGTCATTTGTCTCTGGAATCGGAGTCGGGAACCCTGCGATGAAAACGGGGTCGACATAGCTGGTGTCGTCGTCGGCATCCTGAATGAACAGTTCGTCGACCGCTTCATTCTCGGCGAAGCCAAGGTCTGTCAGGTCAATCCCGACAGCGAGTGCGCGAAATCCGGTCTGGGTCCGGGCGCGATTGCAATCATTCGAATTCAGCTCAGCCATTGAAGCGACCGGTTCCGGAAACTGGTAAAGCTGGAAGCTGGCCAGTTGATAGACTTCCGGAGAGGCCATCGTCAGATCATACATGCGGATCGTGTGTGAACGGCGTTGTCCTTCAAAGTGCATCGGACTGATGTGGAAGGCGTCGCCATCCGGAGGGTTCGAGAACGATTGAAGTTCGAAAAACACGATGTCCGGTCCGGGGCCGTTGACGACCGGTGTCTGGAAGCGGACCGCTAATCCTTGCGTGTTGGGCTTCAACGGATCTTCCGGGAACTGAATCACCGGGTCCGAGTCCAGTGGTTCTTTGTGGCCGCCCGGGTTGAGCACGCCGGTGTTCAATGTCCGGTCGGAAAGCCAGTCGCTGCGCCGTTCCGGAAAGTTCTCTCTTCCGGCGAGGTGTCCGCTGCGGTCAGCGACTTCACGAGACTTGAATGCAATCAACTCGACGGGGATCAGCTCTTCCACCGGAAACGTGATCGTGTTTCCGCCCCGCTGCACCGTGACACTGACCAGATTCTCAGCGTGCCCCGCTGGATTCGTTGTCACTTCGTAACTGATGATACGATCGGGGAGTCCGCGTCGATACTGTTTAGGTTCAAACTTCACCGGGATTGCCGCTGCCGTTTCGACTCCGGAAAATCGCTGCGCCTCCCGATGTTCCAGACGCGTCTGCAATGGCAAGGCATGCGTCCCGTCCCCTGCTCCTGGAGTGTCATGCGAAGCGGAAGTTCTTAGATCAGCTTTCCAGTAGATGTCAGCGATCCCCTCAACCACCTGAACTTCCGTGTCGATTCCTTCGCTGACCTTGACGGTGAATCTCGTTCCACGGTCCACAACGCGCGTCACCGGAGTTTCCAGCCGAAAGCCTTCAGCACCATCCGGGGCGTGTACGGAACATCGTCCGGTATCAACCGCCAGACAGTCGTCAGCGAGGATCCTGAACAGGGCGGGAGCCTCGATGATGGCAGTGGCTCCTGCTGGGAATTCCAGTTCGACCATGCCATGCGTCAGCACATAGTCGTGACGTGCCGAGAGCATCGACCGCAAGGGGGGAAGAAGCTCGCCAAAAAGCTTCGCCTGCGAGGACCCCGAAAAACGAACTTGCGGTTCCAGCGGCAATACCGCCACAGTTCCACGCGGATCTGCCTGAGGTTCGAATTCAACAACCTCGCCCGCCGCCGGCCCGACGGCAACCGGCGCCGGCATCCAGATGTCTCTGGTGAAGATCACTCCCGCCAGGCCCAAGGCTGTGGCCAGCCCAAACGTCCTCAGCAGGATGGATCGCCAGGATCGCTTTGTACTGGACGCATGACTGCTCGAAATCTCAAAAGCTTCGTGACGCATCACTCCATGGATCGCGGCAGACTGAAGCTGCAGGTCCGCAAAGGTCTGGAGTTTTTTTGAATCCGTCAGCAGTTCTTTCTCGAATTTTGAAAACTCTTCGAGCGACAGCGATCCATCCTGGTACCGCACCACCCGTTGCAGGAATGGCAAGTCGCCAGCCGCGGGCGAATCAGTGTTGGAGTGATTTCGATCTGCGTTCATGCTTCACCCTCGACCAGCATCCTCTTGCGTACGCACTCGCCGAGCGACTTATGAATTCGCGCCAAGGCCTGGTACACCGTCTCCAGCTTGCGATTGAGAAACCGGGCGACATCACCGCCCGACCGGCCCTCGAAGTAGCGAAGTCGCAGGATTTCGCGATTGTTCTGAGTCAGTTGTTCCATACACAGCTGCAGAGCTTCCTGTTTCTCCCGAAGACTGGCCGCCCGGTCTTTGGGCCAGATCTGTGACAGGGCATCGAGCACATCTGAGCTCAGTCCGAGATACTTCCCGTCGCGCGCCCGCATCAGATCAATCGCTCGATTCCGGCCAACCATGTGCGCCCAGTTCACCAGATGATCCAGTGATTCAAACTCTTCCTCGCGACCGATCGCCTTGACACAGACATCCTGAAACACATCTTCAGCCATGTGATAATTGCGGGTCATCGTGGCAATAAACGCGGTCATCGCCAGACGCTCGCTGAGCAGCTTGGCAGCCACTTCTTCATTCGAGAGCATGAAACGCCTTCCCGATATTCAATACGAAGCTCGCGGCCGGACATCGACATTCAGATTTCAGTCTCACGGAAACTGAAGCTGGAAGATTTACTTCTGAATGCTGCACATCCCGTCCCAAAACCGCAACACAGCCCTTTCCTGCATCGGGGTGGCATAGAAAAACGCGGCGTCCAGCTCCGGGCACGACTATCGACGTCCCGCTTCCCTGGGGACGAGCACATCAAGGACGAATTTCTCTTTGGGGATGTCCTGCTTCAGGCTGAAATCTTTGAACAAAAGTCCCGGATCCTCCCCTTCCAGAACATTCTGGTTTTTCATTCCGGTGACCGTAATCAACATCGGTCCCCCCACAACACCAGTGCCCCGGTGAAGTGCGGTACTGTACGAGCCGTTGATGATCTCCGCAGATCCTTGCGGGCCGCTGTTTCCTGCTTGAACATCGGGATCGAAGATGATGCTGCCATGCGGCACAGGCTGGCCGTCGAAGGTGACCTGCCCGCTCACCTGATATCGAACAGGTCCCTCAGCTACCTTGGCACATCCCGAGAGCAGAAGGAGCAATCCCGCTGCTCCGAGAACATTGATGAATTCACATCGCATTTTCAGGGATGACATTACATTGCACCTGTCACTTCCCCGCTCGAGCGAGTGCTCAACGAACGATAGACGGTCATGTCGATGTTGTCGCTGAGAAACGAAACGGCCCCATCCGCCATTCCGACCTGAATTCCTCCGGTATGTCCGCTGTTGAACATCATATGGTTGAACGTGGGGCTGGAGATGACCGGCGTGGCTGCGTTGGGAGCGTAACGGATGCTCCTTGCTCCAGTGATGCAAGGTCGCGAGTTATCATCGGTTGTTCCTCTCATCCAGGTCCGGAAGCAGCAACTTTGCATATCCAGTGAGTTACTTGAACTCTCCGCAAGCAGCAAGGTGTTGCTCGACCCGTCCGTGACGTCCCGCATCGACTTTGATTCTCCCCAGACAAGAATCCCTTCGGAGCTGTATCCGCCATAATTCGCCTCAGCGGTGTATGGGTAAACACTCCCTGTGACGGGATTCACCGGAGTTCCACTTCCGCCGTAAGGACCAAGAACACCCAGATAGTGCGTTGTTGAAAGTTTCGACGATGCACTGCTGAGTTCTGACGGATGATTCGAGTAGCGAACGGAGCCGGACGGGCACAGGAAGACAGAAATGGGAGTGACCGCCAGATCTCTGTTGGTGTCCCAGGCGATGGCATTGAAGTTAAACTTGGAATACAGCGGGGCCTGATCGATGTAAGGCAGCAGCGACGCGTGAAAGCTGAGGCCTGTCCCGCGGGAAGGAGCGGTGGTCGAACCGATTTTGAACGAGCCGGGAGGAAAGACCCGGTACGTGTCGTGGTAGTTGTGGAGTCCGAGTACCAGTTGCTTCAGATTGTTTTTGCACTGCGAACGCCGTGCTGCTTCGCGGGCCTGCTGAACCGCCGGCAGCAGCAGGGCAATCAGCACCGCGATGATGGCAATCACCACAAGGAGTTCGATGAGCGTAAATCCCTGCCGGCGGGCACGAACTCGACATGAATTTATCAAGGGAACCTCGCACTAGACTGAGTGAATGAGATGTCAAAGATGGCAACTACGAAAACACTTCGGTTCGGAGAATTGGCCGCGAATTTTCCGATGGGCGTCACTCTGACCGCGCGAATTTTCCAAGGTGGGCAACAACGCATCAAAGTTCGCCATGGCTACTACGAACACATCGACAAAACTCGACATGAGAAACCTGATAGGAAAATGAAATTTTTGACACAGCTGTCGCTGGCGGTGCGGTCGACAGTGTAAGTAACGTTCGGGCAGGATGTTGCGGTGAGAGGTGTATGCCCCGATCATGTCACCAGTTGGTTTCGAACGGCCGCCTGTCCGACATGTGGCAGCCAGTCCTGCAGATTGGAATCGCCGGAGCCGACAAAGCAGGTCGGGGTGCCGGGCTTTCATCCTGGTCGTCATTTCAATCTGGCGGGCGACACTGACAGGCGGATCTTCCGGAGGAAGGTACCCATCAGAATGCAGAAGCGAGTGCCGATCGTTCCCTGGCCGCGAACCAATGGACGCGCCAGCGGAGCATCCGGGCCGGGTTCGAGGGCTTTATCAAATGCGAGTGAAATCCCGAGTCGATCGAGATGTTCACGAAACAAAGACGCGTTCTTCAGCGTGGCGATGCGAGGAAACTCAAGAGAATGCCGACTCCTCGCTTCACGTCAGGATGTCATGAATGACGTGGCCGTGCACATCGGTCAGTCGCATCTCCCGGGAGCTGAAGCGGAACGTCGTCCGGGTGTGGTCAAGTCCCAGCAGGTGCAGCATTGTGGCATGCAGGTCATGAATCTCGAGCTTGTTTTCGATGGCTTTGTAGCCCCAGTCATCGGTGCTGCCGTAGCTGAGCCCTCCTTTGACCCCACCTCCAGCCATCCACATCGAAAAACCAAACGGATTGTGGTCGCGGCCATCGGACCCTTGCGCGAAGGGGGTTCTGCCAAACTCACCCATCCAGACAAGGAGAGTTTCGTCGAAGAGCCCACGCTGCTTGAGATCGGCGATTAAAGCGGCGATCGGCTGGTCGATCGTCACGGCGTTCTTTTCGTGTCCATCCTTGAGGCTGGAGTGCTGGTCCCAGCGATCTCCGTTGCCGCCCGGACAGGTCAGTTCGACGAATCGAACTCCGCGTTCGACCATGCGCCTGGCCAGCAGGCATTGCCGGGCAAAGGTCTTTGTTCCGTCCCAGGGGGCGTTCATGCCGTACATCTCCTGTGTCGCAGCGGATTCGCTGGAGACGTCGACAAGTTCCGGGACAGCGGTCTGCATACGGAATGCCAGCTCCTGATTGGCAATCGCAGATTCCATCTGATCCGAAACTCCGAATCTGGCGAGAGTCTGATCGTCGAGCTGTCGGAGGAAATTCAGCTTCTGACGCTGGAGTTTTGGGGTTGCCTCCAGAGGCTGAATGTTGGCGATCGGGTTCGTTCCCGGCTTAATGACTGATCCCTGAAAACTCGCGGGCAGGAATCCGGAATTGAAGTTGTCGAGGCCGCCGGGGGGGATCAGGCCACCATTGATCACCACAAAGCCCGGAAGATTCTCGGACAGACTCCCCAGCCCGTAACCGATCCACGCCCCCATGCTCGGGCGTCCCTGCAGGCCGGAGCCGGTATGAAGGAAGTAGTTCGCGGAGGTGTGTTCCGGAAACCGGGACGTCATCGACTTGATGATGCACAGATCGTCGACATGCCGGCACAGATGCGGAAACAGGCTGCTGATCCAGTGTCCGCTCTCGCCGTACCTCGCAAAGGACCACGGGGACTTCAGGACCTTGCCGACGTTGTTGAACTGAGTCGGCTCCAGCTTGCCAATGGCAGTGCGGGGATCTTCGCCATCGTGTTTCGCCAGCAACGGCTTGTAGTCAAAGGTGTCGACCTGCGAGGGGCCGCCGTCCATATACAGGAAGATCACGCTTTTCACGCGAGGCGAAAAATGAGTTGCCTTCGGCGCCAGCTGACCCTTGGTCGCGCCCACTCCCGTTTTCGTCATCAACGCAGTGGCGGCGACCGCCCCGAAGCCGGCAGCACAGCGGGCGAGTGCGGCACGACGGGAGATCAGCGGGCTTGTGAATCCATGATTCGGATCAGATTGTGGAGACACCGGCGACCACCCTTTATTGAATGAACAGGAACTCTTTGCGGTTGAGCAGGAGATGGCACAAGTCGGTCCAGACCTGTTCCTCGTTCGGCGGATCTCCTGGGGCTGCGGCCTGCTGCTTCAAAAACTCATGAACCGTCTTCAGTTCTGCGGAGTCGGGAGGATGTCCATACGCCTGCAGGAAGAGTCTCTGAATTCGCGAATCGGCATCGGATTCCTCAGCGATGCTTTGACGGGCCCACAATCGGGCCTGTTCGACCACAAAGGGATCGTTCATGAAGATGAGCGATTGCGAGGGGACATTCGAAACGGCTCGCCGACCCATACAGCTGAACGGACTGGGCATGTCGAACGCGAGCAGGAATGGTGCCAGGAAATTCCGTCGGACTTCCTGATAGACACTGCGACGGCCGTTCCCATCAAGAGGACCACTTGACCCGGGCTGCCCGCGACCCTGCATGAACGGCGTCAAATGAACCGGCACGCTGGGACCCGACATCGTCGCATCCAGTCGCCCCGACACCGCGAGGATCGAATCCCGCAACGATTCCGCAGGGAGTCGACGCAGAGGCATGCGGTGCAGCCAGACATTGTCGGGATCTTTCTCCTCCGCTGCAGCGTCGGTTGGACGACTCGACATCCGGTATGTCTGGGAGAGGACAATCTCACGAATCGTGTGTTTGAGCGATCGTCCATGCCGATCGAAATCAAGAGCGAGCCAGTCCAGCAGTTCAGGATGCGATGGAGGAGTTCCCATCACCCCGAAATCGTCAACCGTGGGGACGATTCCGCGGCCGAAGAGATGATGCCACAAGCGATTAACGATGACTCGCGACAGGAAGGGGTTCTGGGGATCCGTGATCCGCTCAGCCAGTTCCTTGCGGCCGCTCCCTTGCTTGATCGGCGACTGCTCTTCCCCGGAGATGGCAAGCAGGAACCGCCGCGCGACCTCGGGGCCAAAATTCGAATCGCTGCCGCGAATATGAACGGGTTCATCCAGCCCGTCCCCTTCTGAAATTGATAGTACGCCGATGGGGCTGGGGACTTCATCTGCGCGGGTCAGCAAGGCTGCTCGGGCCGTCCTCAGGCGTGAGCCGGTTTCCAGCAACCGGTGCCGAAGCATCCAGTTCAATAACTGCGTGGAGTGACTATCGACTCGTCCTTCCGCAGCGTCGTGAAGGGCCTGCCGCCATGTCTGCTCGCAGCTGGCCGCCAGACTTTCCCGACTTGTGATCTGTTCATCTCTCGCAATCTCCAGCGAGATTTTCGAAGGGGGATCGACCGGCGGAGCCCCATCAGACATCCAGATTTCGTCGACGGCAGCGTACCCATCCCCTTCATCCAGGATTTCGAGATGTGCACGACGACCCAGGTAGTCCTTCAGGTCTCCCGACTGCGTGATCCATCCGAACCGGCCTTTGGTGTCGACGTTCTTTCGAATGGCATCGCCGAACAGCAGTGGTTGAAACTCATCCATGAAGTAGTTTTCGATAATCACTCGCAGCGTAGCGTTCTTCGCATTGAGGCGAGTATGCACATGCGGATGAGTCAGGATGAACGTGGGGGAACGCACCGCCCCACGCAATCTGGGTGAGACGGTTCCGCTATGTGCGGTGCCGGGCATCAGGATCGAGATCTCATCCCCTTGAGGATCCAACGCGAGCGAACCGGTCTGGAAACGAAACGCCGGACCGCTCGACATCCAGCCTGTCCACTTCGACTCGGGCGATCCGTTCAGCTGGACAGCGGTGGCCCGACTTTCACGTGCTTGAAGCTGCGTGCGGTCGAGCTGTTCTCGCAGCTGATTGCGGGCGGCAGCGAACCCGGATTCGGGGATGTCATTCAATTGTCGCCACACGTGGACGGGGTGCTGCTGATTCTCGAGTTCTGTGTCCTCGAGGGCCGTCACCCAGCGCAGGAGGAGTTCGTGGTCGAGCTGAAGTTGTTTCGCCAGCCGCTCGGAATCAGCACGAGAAGAGTTGGGGCTGGCTCGCAGACTCCCGGCAGCATTGAGGTAGCGGGAGATGACCCCTGGCTCATTCAGGGAATCATCAGCCAGAGATTCCCGGAGGGCACCATGAACCAGCTCTCGTGATTTCTCCAGTTCCTGCACGGCTGCTTCAATCTCCCCCTGCGAATCCAGCCAGGAAATCTGACGGCGGGAGCTGTTGAGGATGCCATAAAGTGCGTAGTAATCCTCTTTGGAGATGGCATCGAACTTATGGTCATGGCAGCGGGCACAGGCGACGGACAGTCCCAGAAATGCCCGGCTGAAAACATCGATCTGATTCTCGATCCGGGTGGACAGATCTGCTCGGACATCCGTCGGAGCATGGACCGCTTCGCCGAGAAACCAGAACCCGGTTCCGATGACCGATTCATTCGTGCCGTCCACGGGATGGAGTCGGGGAGATGAGACCAGATCCCCGGCAACGTGCTCCCGGATCAGTTGGTCATAAGGGACATCCGCATTGAACGCTCTGATCAGATAATCCCGGTAACGGGCAGCATGGTGAATTGGAAAGTCGAATTCATGCCCGTGCGTTTCGGCATAGCGGACCAGATCCATCCAGTGCCGGGCCCACTTCTCGCCGAACTGTGGTGAAGCGAGCAAAGCGTCGACGACCTTCGCTTCCGGATCGGGGCCGGTGTCCGAGAGATAAGCGGAGATCTCTTCCGGCGTGGGGGGCAAACCGATCAGGTCAAATGACACGCGTCGCAGCCAGGTTGCCTTTTCACTGGCGGGTGCGGGTGTCAGTTCATGCTCGCGAAGTCTCGAAAGAATGAACTGGTCGATCGGACCTCGTGGCCACGCAGATCCTTCGACTGTCGGAGGAATACGATTCTGAAGCGGCTGCCAGGACCAGTGTTCATCGCGTCGCTGCTTCCAGTCGAACGTGCCGGCGAGAGGCATTGGTGCAGCCTCTTCGGGCCAGACTGCCCCCGCTTTGACCCAGTCGACGAGAATCGCAATCTCCTGATCGGAGAGCTTTCCCCGAGGCGGCATTTCGTAGTTGCCGTAATTCACCGCATCGATCAGCAAGCTTTCGTCCGGGGCCCCCGGGACGATTGCAGCTCCCGAATCACCTCCACGGAGATGCCCCGCGCGGCTGTCTAGAAAAAGTCCTCCCTCAAGTCGCTTCGCTTGCTGGCTATGACACTCGTAGCAGTGTCGAATCAGAAGGGGACGGACGTGCTTTTCAAAGTTCGTCAGAGAAGCTGGATCATCACTCAGGGCGATTGCTGGGAGTGTCAGACTGCAAGCGAAGCTCAAGCAGCGCAGCAGGCTTGAACGATTCAGCATTTGGGACACCAGTGGTGAGGCAGGCGGAGGGACGGAAGGAGGGTGAGGCAGCCTGTCTGAGACGCCCGACGGCATTTTCCGCGATGTTCACACCTCAGGTCAATCCATCAAAGACCACTGGTCGGATTTTCTGTGTGTTTCTGACAGCGCGTTCAGCTGGAAAATCACCGCCGTTTCCACCGATGTTCCGTGCAGAACGAACATCACGAAGGGGTGTCAGTCTCGAGGTGTCCTGCCCTGCCCGGTCCGGTCCGGTCCGGTCCGGTCGCACGGTCAGGACTCGATCCCGAGTCGGGCTTTGTGGCTTCCGATATGAATTCGCATCTCAGTGATGGCATCGTCGACGCGCTGGTCTCGCAGTGCATCGATAATGAGCTGATGCGATGCAATCCCGGCTCCCCATTCGGCATGGACGACGCTTTCGCGGAACCTTTGAAAGAAGACCGCCAGAATGTCGGTAAACGGGAGCAGCGGCGAGAATCCGCTGGCCAGCACCAGCTCTCGATGAAACTCGATATCGAGGGTAATGAACTGCTGCAGGTCCCGTCCATCCCGGAGTCTTGCGTTGATTCCGTTCAGACGTTCGTAAATCGCGGGATCCCGCTGCATCTCGGCACTCACGTAATGGAGCACCCCTGTTTCAATGACCGACCGACTCCCGATCAACTCGCTGAGCGAGACCGCCTGGAGTGCCGGATGAAATCCGATGCACTCCGTTACGTGCTCCCAGTTCACACTCCCGACCGTCAGCCCCAGTCCGGGCTTGGCCTGGACAATTCCCAGGTACCCGAGGGACTTCGTTGCTTCGCGGAGGCTCAGGCGACTCACTCCGAAGATGTTGGCGAGCTCTGTTTCCGTCGGTAGTCGATCCCCCGGTTTGAGATCTGAGTCGCGGATGTAGTTCTTCAGTTGATTCGCAACGACATCCCTGAGTTTGGTGCGTCCGACAGCCTTGAGCATTGATGTTTCTCCCCTGGACGACTGAGCAGCCCCGACTCTCGCATCTAGATTATCAGATAAGTTAACTTGGTCAACTGGCACTTGCCTTTCCGCCTTTCTCCCTCGAGACCGAGATTTCACCATTCTCGAAAAACAGTCACGCTCTGCACAGTTTCCCTGAAGAGGTGGAGAACTCCCCAGTTCAGAGACTAGGTGATCCGGAAGGGAAGTACTGCTCCGAGGCTCTGCACCAAAATGCATCCCATGGGAAGCAGCTTCTGATGCCATTCGCCGCACTCGCCCGGAAGGGTGAGTCTCATGCAGGCCACGCCATCTATCCACTTCAAATTTCGCGACTTACGGCATCTGAGGCGCATGCTGCAATTTCTGCTTGTAGGGGCGGGAGCTGGTTTTCCGGTTGTGTGCTTAACGCTTTTCTTGCAGAGAAATTCTCTTCGCCCGGATTTGCGGACAAGGTGTAGCGGTTATGGGGGTTACTGTGAGTTTCAGACCGGGGAATTTCCCACTGAGGACTGATTCATTCTGCGTCGATTGTAAGGACACGCCCTGATGGCTGCATCAATTCTATGCAGCTAAGTCAAAACGGAATTCTGATCCAGTGCGGGGGCATGCTGGGTCTGAAAGGGACTTCAATGAAGCGGGTAACAGGGAGGAAACTAGGTCACTGGTTGTTCCTCTGCATCTATCGTCGAACACCATGGTTGCTGCGGTTCGTTAAGTCCCCCGCGATGGGCACCGCAATTCTCCTGGGCGGTGTGGTCGTGGCTCGGGCTGGTCTGCCCGATGTCAATACGATCTATGTGACAAGCACAGCGGATACCAACGAAGAGGGAACCCTCCGTTGGGCCATCAATCAGGCCAATGCGTCGACCGGTGTCAACGACCGGATCGTCTTTGATCTGCCCCACGGACAATCGAAGATTACGTTGTCCGGAAATCTGCCCGTCATCACTCAGGATGAGGGATATCAGCTCACGATTGCAGGTCGTGGGCAGACAATTGATGGACAGAGCGAACATCAAGTCTTCTTCGTTGAAGAAGGAAACGTGGTCCTCGAAGGGATGACGGTGAAGGCCGGAAACGCCGTCGGAGGATCGGGAGGAAATGGCGGTTCTGCCGGGGGAGGAGGCCTGGGAGCCGGGGGTGGCCTGTTCGTGAATTCAGGCGCGGATGTCACCGTGAAGAGTGTGACATTCGTCAAGAATGAGGCCACCGGAGGAGCGGGCGGAAACGCCACCCTGGACGTGTCGGGGGGCGGTGGTGCCGGGATGCATGGGGATGGCGGAAATGCCCTCGCCGGCGGAGCGGGAGGAGGGGGAGGTTTTGAAGGGGACGGAGGCCTGGGAGCAGGTTCCGGCGGGGGCGGAGGTGGACAATACGGGGAGGGCGGTACGGGCGTCGTCGCGGCCGGCGGTGGTGCCGGAGGTAAGCAAGGTGACGGGGGGAATGGATACCTCGGAGGGGCCGGAGGAGGCGGTGGAGCCACCAGCAGCAATAATGGCGGCAACGGAAAGGTGATCGCTGGGGGCGACGGCTCAGGAGGAGGCGGAAAAGGGGGCGGCGCATTCGGTGGCTCCTCCGGGAAGAACGGATCCGCTAACGGCGGGGGCGGCGGCGGATACGCGACTGGCCGCGGAGGAAACGGCGGGATCTACGGTGGGGGCGGCGGTGGTGGTACTGGAGGATCGGGGGGTAATGCCGGAGACTTCGGTGGAGGTGGTGGAGGAACTGGAATCGGTGGAACCGGTGGAGCCGGGGGTGACTTCGGAGGAGGGGGCGGAAGTGCTCTCTCGACCGGGGGTGCGGGTGGATTCGGTGCCGGGGGGGGAGGAGGAACTCTCGGCGGCGGAGAAGGTGGCTTCGGCGGCGGTGACGGTGCTGGCGGACTTGGACAAGGGGGTGATGGCGGGGATGCTCTGGGAGGAGCAATTTTCGTTCGCGAAGGGGGGAAACTCACCTTCTCCAACAGCAACCTGTCCGGAAGCTCCACAACAGCCGGAACTGGGGGAGACAACCTGCTCTTCGGCTCCGGCGAAGACGGTTCGACTGCCGGAAGCGGTATGTACATCATGGGCGGCAAGGACACAGAGATCAATCTGAATGTCGACCGCAAGAAGTACAGTTCCATCAAGGATGACATCCACACAGACTCTCAACTCACCAAGACCGGAAAGGGAACTCTGAAGATTTCCGGTGACATTTCCGGGGACGGAAGTGTCAAAGTTCAAGACAAGGGAACCCTGATCCTGACCGGCGACAACTCCTACGAGGGAGGAACCGAAGTCAGCGAAGGGACCCTCGTCATCTCGAGCGATCGGAACCTCGGATCTCGGAAGGGGGATCTGGAACTCAATAAAGGCGGAACGCTCCAGGCTGCCGATGACCTGTGGATCAAACGGGACATCGAACTCGGAAAAGGGGGCGGAGAGATCGACACCCAGCGGAACGACGTCCTCATCACCGGGGAAATCGACGGCAAGGGTGGTCTCACCAAGACCGGTAAGGGAACCCTCACCCTCACGAACCGCGACAACGATTACAAAGGTGATACGACCGTCAATGAGGGAACACTGGCGATCTACAGTGACAAAGCCCTGGGCGATCGTCACAGCGACCTGAACCTGAATAACGGTGCGACGCTCCAGGCCAAGGATGACCTGTGGATCAAACGGGACATCGAACTGGGCAAAGGGGGCGGGACGATCGATACCCAGCGGAACGATGTTCTTATCTCCGGGGAAATCGACGGCAAAGGTGGACTCACCAAGACCGGTAAGGGAACTCTCACCCTCACCAACCGTGACAACGATTACAAAGGCGATACGACAGTCAATCAGGGAACGCTCGCCATCTACAGCGACAAGGCCCTGGGGGATCGTCACAGTGACCTGAACCTGAATAACGGTTCAACACTGCAGGCCAACGATGACCTGTGGATCAAACGGGATATTGAGCTTGGTCGTGGGGGTGGGAAGATCGACACCCAGCGGAACGACGTCCTCATCAGCGGGGAAATCGACGGCAAGGGTGGACTCACCAAGACCGGTAAGGGAACTCTCACCCTCACCAATCGCGACAACGACTACCACGGTGATACCGTTGTCGAACAGGGCACGCTCGCCATCTACAGCGATAAAGCCCTGGGCGATCGTCACAGCGATCTGGTCCTCAAGAACGGATCGACACTCCAGGCGAACGACGATCTGTGGATCAAGCGTGATGTTGAACTGGGCCGTGGGGGCGGGGAGATCGACACCCAGAAGAACGACGTTCTCATCTCCGGTGAAATCGACGGTAAGGGTGGACTCACCAAGACCGGCAAGGGAACGCTCACCCTCACCAACAATAAGAACGACTACCACGGCGATACGACCGTCAACCAGGGAACTCTGGCCATCTCCAGCGACAAGCAGCTGGGCGATCGTCACGGCGACTTGATCCTCAATAATGGTTCGACACTCCAGGCGAACGATGACCTGTGGATCAAGCGGGATGTCGAGCTGGGCAAAAAAGGCGGGGAGATCGATACCCAGCGAAATGACGTGGTCATCAGCGGGGAAATCGACGGTAAGGGGGGGCTTACCAAGACCGGTAAGGGAACTCTCACCCTCACGAACCGTGACAACGATTACAAAGGCGATACCGTCGTCAATCAAGGGACGCTGGCCATCTACAGCGACAAGGCCCTGGGCGATCGTCACAGCGACCTGATCCTCAATAATGGTTCGACACTCCAGGCGAACGACGATCTGTGGATCAAGCGGGATATTGAGCTGGGCAAAAAAGGTGGAGTGATCGATACCCAGCGCAATGACGTTGTCATCAGCGGTGAAATCGACGGCAAAGGTGGACTCACCAAGACCGGTAAGGGAACTCTCACCCTCACCAACCGTGACAACGATTACAAAGGCGATACGACAGTCAATCAGGGAACGCTCGCCATCTACAGCGACAAGGCCCTGGGGGATCGTCACAGTGACCTGAACCTGAATAACGGTTCAACACTGCAGGCCAACGATGACCTGTGGATCAAACGGGACATCGAGCTTGGCCGTGGGGGTGGGAAGATCGATACCCAGCGGAACGACGTCCTCATCAGCGGCGAAATCGACGGCAAGGGTGGACTCACCAAGACCGGTAAGGGGACTCTCACCCTCACGAACAACAAGAACGATTATCACGGCGACACCGTTGTCGAACAGGGGACACTGGCGATCTCCAGCGACAAGCAGCTGGGCGATCGTCATAGCGACCTGGTCCTCAAGAACGGTTCGACACTCCAGGCGAACGACGATCTGTGGATCAAGCGTGATGTTGAACTGGGACGTGGGGGCGGGGAAATCGATACCCAGCGCAATGACGTCCTCATCAGCGGTGAAATCGACGGACGCGGCGGACTCACCAAGACCGGCAAGGGAACTCTGACACTCACCAACCGCGACAACGATTATCACGGTGATACCGTTGTCGAACAGGGCACGCTCGCCATCTACAGCGATAAAGCCCTGGGTGATCGTCACAGTGATCTGGTTCTCAAGAATGGTTCGACACTCCAGGCCAACGATGACCTGTGGATCAAACGGGATGTCGAGCTGGGACGTAAAGGCGGGGAGATCGATACTCAGCGCAATGACGTTGTCATCAGCGGGGAAATCGACGGCCGCGGTGGTCTTACCAAGACCGGTAAGGGAACTCTCACCCTCACTAATCGCGACAACGATTACCACGGCGATACCGTTGTCAATCAGGGCACGCTGGCCATTTACAGCGACAAGGCCCTGGGTGATCGTCACAGCGACCTGATCCTCAACAATGGTTCGACACTCCAGGCGAACGATGACCTGTGGATCAAGCGGGATATTGAGCTGGGCAAAAAAGGTGGAGTGATCGATACCCAGCGCAATGACGTTGTCATCAGCGGTGAAATCGACGGTAAAGGAGGCCTGACGAAGACCGGTAAGGGAACGCTCATTCTGACGAATGACGACAACAGCTATCGCGGCGACACCACGATCAAGCAGGGAACACTCGGTGTCTTTGAAGATGAGGCCCTCGGGCATCACTCGAGCGATATCAACTTCGCTGGCGGAACTCTCAAACTGTTCGATGAGTTTGATTCGTCGCGTGACTTTGATTTCGCCCGCCGCACCAAATCGGGAATTGATACCAACGGCTTCGACACCGTCTTCTCGGGAGACTTCAGCGGCTCCGGCGATTTCCGCAAGCTCGGCGAAGGGATGCTGGAACTGACGGGTGACGGCTCGAAGTACAAGGGCGACATCGACGTCAAGGAAGGTGAGTTGAAGCTGAACACCTATACCAAAGCGTCGGTCACGGTCGAGCAAGGTGCCTCGATGAGTGGCCGGGGTACGGTGCAGAACCTGACCGTCGAAGGGGTCTTGCGACCCGGAAATTCGATCGCAGGGATGCAGGTGATCGACTCCTATCAACAGAAGAAGATCAAGGAATCGAATCCGACTGGCGGTGTGCTCGAGATCGAGATCAGCAAGGATCCTGAAGAGCCGACCGATACTGTGAGCGTTGGGGGTGTCGCCGACCTGGGAGGCACCTTGTCGATCGTCGCAGGTCACAAGAAGACCCTGTTCAACAATGGTCAGGAATTCACTGTTCTGACAGCGGGACAAGGCTTCAACGGGAGCCAGTTCGAGCAGGTGATCGACAACCTGGACTACTACGATGTGGTGGTCGGATACGGAGATGGACCGGACTGTTCTCAGTTCAGCTTCATCACCCTGAACCAGACCTCGGCCGACTTCATCAAGTATGCGAAGACCTACAACGAACAGCAGGTCGGCAAATACCTGGATGAACACTTCATCGGATCGACGGGAGACCTGCAGGATCTGTATCAGGAACTGGTCCTGATGAGCGATGAAGAACTCACTCAGGTCATGAATGAGATGGCCGGTCAGATCTACGGCACAACCGCCCAGCTGGCTGTGCAGAACATGGTGCAGACACAATTGATGCTTCGCCAGAACATCATTGGGTCGATGACCAACACCGGAAATCAGGGCTATACAAGCCTGACACCGCAGTCGGCCAATGAAGGAGCTGGGGATTTCATCCAGCTCGCCAGCTACCAGGATGTGGAAGACACCACCTACTTCGACTTCCGCGAGCGATATAACCCGGGAACCGAGCTGCGAGGCTGGGCCACCGGTTACGGGCTCGGCGGTCATACCGAGGGAGACGGCAATGCCAACTCCGCCCGGTATGGAATCGGCGGTACGGTGTTTGGGGTCGACCTCAGCCGTGATCAGCAGTCCCGAGTCGGTCTGTATGGCTCATACGCGAACATGAACATCCGCGTACGAGGGGTGAACCAGAACCTCGAGTCCAATGCAGCTCAGTTCGGTACTTACCTGTATCACGACGGCGACCTGTTCTACTCTCTGTTCACAGGCGGTATCGGCTTCAATGACTACAAGTCCAGCCGCAGCGTCATGGGGCAGATTGCAAGTGCCGACTACAACGGATGGCAGGCCAACACCTGGCTCGAAGAAGGGATGAAGTTCACGAACGGGTATGCAACCTTCAAACCGTTCGTTGCACTCCAGTACATCTTCGTCGGGCAGGATCCGTTCCAGGAAACTGGAGCAGGAATTCTCAACCTGAACGTCGACCGCATCAACACCAACGCCCTGCGTGGGGTTCTTGGATCGGCTCTGGCCACCGACTACTACACGCAGTCGGGACGGCGGATCACTCCGGAAGTCCGGGCACTGTGGCTGCACGAGTTCCTGGAACCGGAAACTTCGCTCAACTCGAATATGGTCGGGATTGGCGGTCCGAGTTTCTCGACACGCGGTGTCAACTACGGTCGCGACTGGGCGGTGCTCGGAACCGGGTTCAACTACGAAGTCTCCAGCCGGGTGTCGATGTACGCCAACTACGACTTGCAGTTCAACGACCGGCAGGTCTTCAACATGGGAAGCGGTGGTTTCCTGGTTGTCTGGTAATGAAGCAGATGCTGTCAGCAGGCGTCACCTGATGCCCTGCTGACAGTCAGGCTTCAATGTCAATGGTCTCAGATCGTCGAACACTCCTGCTGGATTGTTCGACGATCTTTTTTTATGGAACGAACGAGACAGCGGATGACATCGCGACACGCACGAGGGGATCACGACCTCGTCAACTTCAACTGGGTCATCTTTTGCTGAAGGCTCTGGCGATGCATCCCGAGCTTGCGGGCAGCGGCACTGACATTCCCGTCGTTCTGATCGAGCGCAAGCTGAATCATCGTCTTCTCGAATTCTTCGATCAGCTGTTGTTTGGCTTCGGTGAGCGGGAGATCGACGAATCTGGAGTAATCGAACGTGGTCCCCTGCGGCTCTGGCCGCGCCAGGCCCAGGTCTCGGGAAGTGATTCGATTGTCCTCCCGGAAAGCCAATGCCCCCACGACCGCATGTTCCAGCTCGCGGACGTTTCCCGGCCACGGATGGGAAAGCATGGCGTCCACGGCATCCGAGGTGAACTCCGGCAATTCGTCCGGCAGCGAGTGCTGGCTGTTCCGTTCAAGGAAGTAATTCGCCAGGAGAAGGATATCTTCCCGTCGGCTGCGGAGTGGAGGCACCTGCAGTTCGATGCCCCGGATCCGGTAGTACAGGTCTTGTCGAAATCCGCCGCTGGCCACGGAGTCTTCGAGATTCTGATGGGTGGCGCTGATCACCCGGACATCGACGGGGATCGACTTCGAACTGCCGACGGGCTGGACAAGACGTTCCTGCAGCACCCGCAGGATTTTGACCTGAGCAGCCATCGGCATGTCACCGATCTCGTCCAGAAACAGCGTCCCTCCATGTGCCTGTTCGAAGACTCCCACACGATCCGCATCGGCACCGGTGAAGGCTCCTTTGCGATGTCCGAAGAACTCGCTCTCGGTGAGTGATTCCGGGATCGCTGCCGCATTCACGGCGATGAACGGACCGTCGGGACGCGGGCCGAGCCGATGAACTTCTCGGGCAATCAGCTCCTTCCCTGCCCCGCTCTCCCCACGAATCAGGAGATTGGCAGGCGAAGGAGCAATGCGTTTCAGCTTCTCCGCAAGCAACTGCATCTGCCGACTGATTCCGAGTATCGCCCCGCTGGCGAAGCGTTCTCCCAGCTGATGTTGAAGCTGGTTCACCTTGCTTTGCAGTAGAATGCGATGTGACACGCGACGGGCGATGGCCCGGATCTGTTCCACTTCGAACGGCTTGGCGATGAAGTCGCTGGCACCCAGTCGGATGCATTGCACAGCGTCATTCACGGAACTGTTGGCTGTGACGATGATGATTTCGGAGTGACGTTCTTCCGGTCCGAGTTCGCGCAGCAGGTTTTGCCCATTCAGCTCCGGCATCTGCAAGTCGAGGAAGACAAGATCCGGCCGCTGGTTTCGTATCACCTCGAGTGCTTCACGCCCATTCTCTGCCTCGAGGATCTGGTAGTCCCCCTGCGCGAGGGCCCGTTTCATCCCGAAGCGGGCGGGCGCTTCGTCATCGGCAATCAGAATGCACATCGCGGACATGCCGAAATCTCTTTTCTTCAAACGACAGGGAGATGAATGGTGAACGTTGTTCCGACACCGGGCTCGCTGCGACACGAGATGCGCCCCCCACATTCCTGAATGCGGCGGGAAACCACATAAAGTCCCAGCCCTGTGCCGGAGTCTTTCGTCGTCACCAGCGGCTCGAAGAGATGCTTCTGCACATGCTCATGCAGCCCGGGCCCGTTGTCCGCAACCTCGACTTGAATCCCGCCATCGACCGACCGGCAACGAACGTGCACCCGTCCGCCCTGTCCAGATGCTTCGACGGCGTTCATCATCAGGTTAAAGAAGATTTCTCGAAGGGTCGCGTCGTCCACAGGAACTGCAGGGAGACCGGGCTCAGTGACCACGTGAATCTCGGCCTGCTGTTGACGGGCCAGATGATTCAGGAGTTGCTGTGTGCGTTCAACGGCCAGACGGAGGTCACCTCCCCCTGAACGAGTCATCGGTGTTCGCCCAATCTCAAGCAGTTGATTGGTCGTCTGTGCGAGCCGATCAATCTCTCCGATGATCAACCGGAGATCCTCCGAGTGTCGGCTGTCGGGGCCAAGTTCTTCTGCCATCACGGTGGCAATCGACTTCATCGACGACAACGGATTCTTGACTTCATGGGCAATCGAGCCCGCCATGAGTCCCAGGGCAGACAGCTTTTCATGCTGAGTTGCACGCCGTTCTGCGATTGTGCGTTCTGACTGCAATTGCCGGTTCTGCAACGTTGCGGCAAGTTGTTCCACCAGCAGAGCAAGCGCACTGAGTTCCTCACTTTGAAGTGCCTGATGAAAACCGCGTGCTCCAATCAGCAGCAGTCCCGTACGGGGAGGCGACTCGAACTTCAGGATCGCAACGACATCTTCTGACTGCAGGAACTCCAGTACTTTGAGATTCGGGGCGTCATAGCGGGTACAACAGGTCATGTGCCAGTGCTGCATCTCTTCAACCAGCCAGAACTGCGGTTCGCCAGGATCCTGCTCTGGGGCAGAACAACCGCCAAACAGACTTCCGTCGGCATTGAAAAGTTGTCCGCGGATGAACGCAATTCGAAAGTTCTTCCGGGCTGACTGAACGAACCATTGGAAGATCTCCGTCACGTTTTCGCTCGGATGAGCTGCCAGTTGAACCGAGAGCCGCCGATGCTGGTCCCGCTCGAAGACGCGCGAATTGATGAGAGACTGTGCCGCTTCGGAAACTCGCTGTCGCAGCGGCTGATAGAGGAGAATCAGCCCGAAGGCGAACACTCCTTCCACCAGACCGAAGTTCACCCGGAACTGATCCTGTACGGTGTTTGCCAGATCATGGGTCAAAACCTGATGCAGCAACATCACGCACGCGACAATCGCCCCGTAGGTCAACGTTCGTTCCACCATCAGCGGCAGGATGCGGAACCTCAAGACAAAGTATCCGAACACGATCGTCGGGATCACCGGCGACATGGCCACGCACGTTTGAATCCAGCGGGACGCCTCCGGCATCGCCCTCACTCCCCAGACCATGCAGAGAATGTTGAACAGCGTGATCCCCACGAGTGTCCACGTCAGAGCCTGAAAAAACTGACGGACGCGCGGGTATTCCATCCGGGATCGCAGCCACCACAATCCCCCCGCGACAATCAGATTCACCAGGCTGGACCACGCGAGATACGGACCCGCGTAATCTTTCATCAATTGCAGGAAGGGTAATGTCAGGTCGGTTCCAAGCTGTCGACTGATGGGAAAGATCAGCACGACCGGCAGATAATAAAGACAGCAAAACGGATTGGAGCGGGCTGGCGGTTTGATCCCGCATTCGATGTATCGATGCAGCCCGTGCAGCATGGCTGAAGGCATAACCAGCAGACCCAGACACATGATTGTCATGCAGACCCACTGCGCCTGCAGCGCGAGCGGCCCGACCCCATTCGCCAGTAACACATAGACAAACAAGCCTGCGTGCCACAGACAGACACCAGTGGTCAGAGCCAGCATCCAGACGCGGATGTGAGGCCAGTTCGGCCGCTCGAGCATGCTGAGCAGGAGCACCAGATCGAGTATAGCGGCTGTGCCATAGGCATAGAGCTGCACATTCTCGATCATCGAAATCCTCATGGCGCCAAAGAACGTTCATCGGCCATTGTTTCAACTCCCTTCCAGATTTGCACGTCCGCGATGAACAGTCGTTCCACCTGACGATTCACGCTCCAGAGAAGAAGAACGTCGCGCTGCGTGCGATCGCAGCGGATCGTCAGTCGGGCCTGAGCGGATCCCGACTGGCAGATCAGAATCTTCTCCGAATCGCCATCCACCTGAACCCGTTGCTGAATGACGGTCCAGTCGCATTCCTCAATCGTAATGACATCCCCAGGGGCAAGCTTCCAGATCTCCCGGATCGTTGGGGAGATTCGAACCCGGTCCGAATTCCACCAGCTGCCGACCAGATCCCACAGCGATCGATTTAATGACAACATCGTTTGCATATTGATTCCGTTCTTTTCTTCAGTGGAATGAATCTCGACATCACCACCCGCAGATTGGATTCAGGCATCCTGAATCCGGTTTTTGAGCGCCTGAAGTTCCTGTTCAAGTTTCTCTGTTCGTCTGTCAGCATCGAACTTTCTGGCCAGCTCCTCCGCATCAGGATCACGACCATCCAGCCGTTCGAATGCTTCGGCCATCGCTTCTGAGCGTTCCACTTTCGCTTCCAGCTTGTTGAACTGAGCAAATGCGGAATTGCCGGTCGCCCGGTCGAGGGCGGCGGAAACCCGCTGGGCACTTTCCGCCCGCACCATGCGTGCGCTCAACAGGGACTGCTTCTGGCGAGCCTGCCGGATCTTATCCTCCAGATCCGTGACGGCCCGTCGCAGTTTGTCGGTCTGCTCCAGTTGCCGGGCATGTTCCTGTTCAAGCCGCTCTGCCCGTTCTTCGGCGAGTCCTTTCTGATCCAGGGCCGCCTTCGCACTGGCGTCATCCTGCTTGAGCAATGCCTGACGGGCACGCTCCAGCCATGCGTCAGCGTCCATGCGCGACTGTGCCACCCGCTTCTTCAGCAGAATTTCATCCGCCATCGCACCGGCGACGCTCTTGCGAACCGTCTCAAGTTCTTCCTCCATGTCGATCACCAACTGGTGCAACACGCGTTCAGGGTTCTCGATCGAATCCTTCAGACAGGTGATGTTCGATCGCATGATCAAGGTAAACTGCTTCATCCAGCTCATGATGAGGGCCTTTTGAAAAGGGGTCAGGGAAAAGGGGTCAGGGGACGTTTAGCTGCACACTTCATGTGTGCAGTTCAACGGGATTCGACGGATTCGTCGCGATTTTTCTGGCTTTCAGCGCCAGCTTTGGAGTTCTCCTGCGAGCAGTCGGATCCGGCTCAGGAGTGCTTCACGGTGATGTTCGCAATACGCGGCCAGCCCGATGACTGCCGCGCCAAGTCCAATTCCGACGATCCACAGCAGGTGCGGGTTGTCGTAACTTCCGCGGACGATGAGGGCGATCAGATCGACGATGAGAAACGCTGTTCCCGTATAGACCAGTGAACGGACCCGCACCCCGATGGCCAGCAGGATGATTCCAACCGAGCTGATCATGAGTGTCAGCAGGTGAATCCAGCTTCCCTGAAGAATCTGGAACGTCGGGGAAACAAGGATCGTCAATGCACCGATGTACCGCAGGGGATCGTGAAAACCGACAGGCAGTTCTCGATCCAGAAGTTCTGCGAGCAGCAGAATGGACATGCCGATCGGAAGCAGGAACAGGAGCGGCTCGGTCCACCGCAGGTCATTCCAGAACAGCGCCAGTGTCAGGTTCAGGATCGCCAGCGACAGCACCCACCACCAGCGATTCTGAACTCGCAGACCATGCCCGAAGTAGAATCCCGCTGCCAGCAGCATTGCCAGCTTGCTCAATCCGACGATTGATGAATGAGACACAGCAGTGTGTTCAAAAATTCCAATCGCGACGGAGATCAACGGAAGCACCAGTGCGATTCTCTCGAACGGTTGTCTGATCAGAGAGTAGCCGACATGTCTGCTGCCGATCGCTGCGACTCCTCGATAAACGGCAGCCAGGCCGAGAAGTGCGAACATGGCCAGAACACCGTTCACAATCAGAATGCCATCCACAAACAGCACCGCCAGCAGTACGAGCAGCAGTCCCTGCCCGGCCCAGATCAGTTCCACGATCCGTGCCCGGCAACCCCACAAGGTTGCGAACGCAGCCAGCATGGAGAACACCGCAATCGTTCTGACGGCGTCAATTCCGTGTCCATGGACCAGAGTTTCAGCCAGCGAAAATGGGAGTGCTCCTGCGACCAGGCACAGCAGAGTGCCAACGTGGAGGTGCAGCACGTACTCGTTTTTGCTCGCGATGAATCTGCGAATGACCTCCACCGCCAGCAGACTCGCTGCGGAAAACAGAGCATACGGCATGAGATCAGATTGCTGGAGAATGGCTCCTTGCGGAACGAAGACGAGTCGCAGCAGTTGCCAATTGGCGATGCAGGCCAGCAAGGTGCCATTGAACAGATGCCCGGGGCTCCGCAGGTCAACGGCCAGGATGATTAACGCGAGAACTCCAGCGAGTTGGCACAGCCGATCTGTCATCGGCAGCGTGATGATGGCGAACACCAGCAACAGCGAAGGCAGAAGGGAATCGAGCACGCGGAATGGTGAACTGGCCAATGCTGCAGTGTTGTCGCTGGCATCCGTGGAGATGGAACGTCGACGGTGCTGGAGCAGGCGGTGTCCGAACAGCATCAGTCCGGATGTCATAACCCAGGAGATGGGAATTCGGTTTAAACAATAATGGCTGTCAGTCCACTGGACGAAGACGCAGGACACCAGCAGATTCGTCAGCAGAACGCCGGGAACAACCGGGATGGACGTTCGTTTCTCCATCGCTGCCAGCCAGCACCAGACCGCGAGCCCTGCTGCCGTCCAGATGATGTGAGGCGACGACAATTCAGTCAGCTGCATGATTCCAAGCACCGGAATGACCGGAACGCAGATCAATCCAAGCAGAATCACTCCACTGACAAGATGCAACGGTTTCTCGAAGGCACGACTGAGCCGCAGGTCCGGCTTCAAGGAGAGCAGTGATCCCGCGAGCCAGAGAATTCCCTGCGAAACGCAGACGGTTCTCAGAATGGTCTCGAACGTGAAGCCGGGACCAAAAAGGGATTCGTAAAAATGGGCGAGCAAGGTTGCATTCAGATAGAGACCCGTGCACAGCCCCAGCGGGAAGCTCAACCAGATCATCGAGTGAATGACCAGCAGACCCAGGCACGGGAGAGTGACATCCAGACCAATTGGCCACTCAGACGGAGTGAGCATGCTCCAGATGCTCCACACAGCGATCATCAGCGTGGTCACAAGGCTGGACGTCTGGCAGATTGCAACCGAACCGAGACTACCTGTCGCTCCAGGTTGAATTCGTTGGACAATACGATCGATCGTTCGCCCGGGGAGAAGCTGCAGCAGAGCAGCGATCATCAGGCAGTGTTCGGGAGCCAGGCCGGTGCTGACTGCTGGGAGCAACGTAGCTTGAAACACAGGGAATCCGTACGCTGCTCCCAGCAGTGCGGCGTTGGCAATCAGCAGCAGAGATTTCTTTTGATAGACGACAATCTGCAGGGCGAGAAGAACCAGCGATGTGATGCAGACTGGAAAGAGAGCTTTGGGGTGCCCGGTCGCTGCGATGAGCAGAAGGGATGTGATCCCGATGGAGGCCTGTTGCAGCGGGATGGAAAAGACCGGCATTCCCTTTCGCTTCAACCATCCGGACAGGCCGACAAAGCACAGCAGGATCGGTGAGTAGGTCAGGCCGTAAAAGGCATACGGAAGTTTCTGTTCGCGGACAGCTGCAGCGCCGGTCGCCACCACTTGCCGGGCGAATTCCAGAAAGAAGACCGGAGAGAACTGATAGGCGATCAGAGCACAAAGGATTGCCAGCCAGGTGAACGCCTGCAGCCCTGTCCTGCGCGCAATGCACACCATCAGGCCGGTGCAGATGGCTGCGGTCGGGACCAGGGCATACGGGGGAAAACGTGTCGTTGCCAGACTGAGCCCTGCGACGCACAGAAGCAGTCCGACAACCAGTGGCATCCCGATGCTCACAGGCACGCGTGTGATCGTCCCGCCAGTCCGCTCCTGAAAGACATTCCATAATGTGTCCGTGGTCAACAGCACGGGGACGGCGACCAGCGCACATCCAAGTCCCCACCACGGCATCTGTATCGACTCAGAGAATTGAACGGCAAAGAGTCCCAGAAACAGCCCGCCCAGCAAGGCGATCGGAAAGAAGCCGAAGATTCTGGGAAGCCGTTCCTCTTCGGTTAGCCAGAAGACATGGCGATTCACCTTCAGCGTTCCCGCTGTGAAGATTCCCCAGAGAAGCAGTGCACTGAAAGGGTCGGTCGAACGGGGGAGTGCGGGCAGAATGGCCCCTGCAAGACACAACGTGACGTAGGCCAGTTCGAAGGTCCGTTGTGGCTGTCGCAAGAAATGTCGAAGGAGCCGACTCGATGCGTACTGAGTCATGACGAGATTGACGACAAGCAACGTCAGCAACCCTGCCTGCGAACCCATGTTGACGAGCGACGTTGAGAACGACGGCTGAATCCAGTGGACAGCATGAAACGTCAGGGGGATCAGGGTGACCGTCAGGGCCATCAAAGCGGTCCCGGTCCGTCGAAGTCCCATCCGTAAGTACGTCACCTGACTCGCGACGTACACGATGGAGGTGTAGGCCATCAGGATCGCGTACTTTGCGACGGCTGCGTAATTCTCCCAATGCAGCGAAACCAGTCGCATCGACGATCCGAGCAGGAGGATCATTCCGATCCCAAGCATCCATTTGATATTTCGCTCCTGCAGAAAGCTGTCGAGGAAGCGGAGCAAGGGGGAACCGGATTCGGTGCTGGAAGACATCGTGTGATCCCTGACCTGAAGTGACGCGATGAATGGCGAAGCCGCCTTCACTCGTCCCCATTAACAAAAGGGATGCCACATTCGGGCTGCACCCCGATGAAGAGTCGCAACTTCAAGCGGAGTCACAGATAACGAGTTGCAAGAGGAAACTCGTTGAGTGGTTCCAAGCAAGATTGCAGCTCCGCACCTGCAGCCTTCATGCAGGTCGAAGACTGCGGTCGCTTGAGCAGAAAGAAGGGAAGTGCGACTCAGTTCAAGTCGTCGATTTCCATGTGCGCAGTCTGCGGACGGCTGCGGCGATCTTTGACACGGCCTCATCGATCTCCGCAGGGGTGTTCCAGACGCTGATGCTCAGACGCAGCGAAGAGAGCGCGACTTCTTTGGAGAGTCCCATTCCCAGCAGCACTGGTGAGGGTTCGGTCGACCCGCTGGCACAGGCACTCCCCAGCGAGCAGCAGATGCCTGCCAGATCCAGGGCAATCAACAGTGCATCGCCGTCACAACCCGGAAATGACATGTGCAGCGTGTTCGGCAGTCGGGAACCTTGATCACCGTTCACGATCGCGGGTGAGCACGCTGCAAGAAGCCCCGCCTGCAGGCGGTCCCGTAGGTTCGTGAGCGTCGCAGTGCGAGCCTCTCGATCCCGATGCCATTTCCGCAGGGCGAAACTCATTCCGGCAGCGAGGACCACTGGTTCCGTCCCCGGTCGCATTCCCTGTTCCTGGTACCCCCCGAGTAACACCGGCCGTAGCCGGGCTCCCTTTCTCACCAGCAGAACGCCGATTCCGCGGGGTCCATGAAATTTATGCGCAGCTGCACTGAGCGTGGTTGCCGGAAGATCGCGGAAACTGACGTCGATCTTCCCGACCGCCTGAACCGCATCCACATGCAGCGGGATCCTGTGCTCCAGACATCGCAGCGCAAGCGGCTTCAAGTCCTGAATCACACCCGTCTCGTTATGCGCCAGCAGCGAGGTCGCCAGAGAGACTCCCTCGAGTGAAAGATTCTGAAGTCCGAGCGGGTCGAGACGGCCGGAAACATCGATGGGCAGAACTTTCCGTTTCCATCCGGAGTTGATCAATCGCCGAACCGGTTCTTCCGTCGCGGGATGCTCCCCGGGCGGAAGGAGAATGGTCCCCTGCTCCGCCACCGCGAGTCCGGAAATAGCAAGGTTGGACGATTCCGTTCCGCCGGAGGTGAAGATCACTTCGTCCGGAGCGGCCTGCAGAATCTGGGCAATCGCTTCCCGGGAATCTTCAAGGACCTGTCGTGCCTTTCGACCTGCCAGATGTCTGCTGCCCGGGTTTCCCCAGGCCACCTGCGCGACGCGGTTCATCTCATCCAGCACTTCCGGGTCGAGAGGAGTGGTCGCGTTGTTATCGAGGTAAATCACCCCTGGGTCTCGCTGGTGTAAGAACGTGTTTGAAAAGTGGGAGGGCGAGGCTCCTGCCGAGCCGCGGACGTAAGATCGCGTCAGCTTTCTTGCGGCTCCGCAGGAGCGTCGCCCTCCCGAATCTGGATTGCGTTGAGATTTCAAAACACGCTCTAAGCAATCTGGAAGCGGTCGTATAAGAATCTTTTACCGCAAAGTCGCGAGGAACGCCAAGGGCCAGGGGGCCGTCGACTTCTCGATGCGTGTCGAACCAGGAGTCGCCGCTATGTCGCGGAGATCCCCGAGGCGGGCGAGCTTGCGGCGTGACGACGTCCGAAATCCATGACGTGGTCAATCGCTGTCTGCATCTGACCTTTGTCGATCTCATGAACGTTGATCGGCTGGCCGATCTTCTGCAGCATCGTCACGGTGAGCCGTCCCCCCAGATGCTGCCGGAATTCTTCCAGCCCCTGAAACAGTCTGGTCGAGTCTTTGAGTGCCGGGTGATGAAGGTTCAATCCCAGTTCCTTCAGGCAGTGCAGAACCCGCTGGGCATCTTCAGCCGGGAAACCGTGCACGAGTGACGAATACACTGTGTCGATCGCGACGCCGATGGCGACTGCTTCGCCATGTCGCAGTTCAAACTTCGTCATCGGCTCCAGCTTGTGGGCGGACCAGTGTCCATAGTCGAGCGGTCGAGCTTCCAGGACTTCGAACGGATCCCCCCCCTGGGTGATGTGCTGCAGGTGCAGCTGAGCGGCGCGACGCAGCACCGGCTGGACAGCTTCGGGGTTCCGCCGCCGAATCTGCCCCGCACATTGTTCGATGCGGTTGAACTCCTCCGGATCCTTAAGCAGTGCGACCTTGACCGCTTCCGAAAACCCGCAGAGAAAATCGCGGTCCGGGAGCGTCGAGAGCAGGGATTGATCATTGATCACTGCCCAGGGAACGGCAAATGTTCCGACCCAGTTCTTTTTCTCGAACAGATTCACGCTGTTCTTCACACCGACGCCCGAATCACCCTGTGCCAGCGTTGTGGTCGGCAGACGAATCAGGCGGATGCCCCGATGAGAAATCGCTGCGGCGAACCCCACGGCATCCAGCACCGCCCCTCCGCCAATCACGATCACGTAGCTGCGACGATCCAGATCAGCAGCATGGATGCACTTGAGCATCCGTTCGATGAGATGAATGTCGTTCTTGACCGCCTCTCCTCCGGGGCAGATCTGAATCTTTCCCGGCATTTGGAGCCGATCACGATTCGATTGAACGAACGCACGAATGCGAGCGGTCAGCTGCGGCTGCGCGCTCACAACATGCTCATCGATCCAGAACTGCACGCGGGGAGGAGTTTCGCCCGAAGCTTCAATCAGCTGCAGCAGGACATCCTGATCGTGTTGAAAGACGTCCTGAGTGAATCGCAGGCGATGAAGGCAAGGCACGGAAAACGTGACATCGCCATCGAAATGATCGTGAGCGTTCATGCGAATGGGATCGAGAAGGCAGGAATGCGGGCGGGGACAACGATGTTTCTGGAGAACGCTTCAGTCGCACCCGGGGGCTTCTTCAGACGTTCCACTTCGTGGGATCCATCAACTTAAGTTTGTTTATTCCCCTGAGCTGATGCAACCCTGCGGGACGAATGCTTATCAAGAATTCGACGGTCACTGCCGCGCCGGCCGGCTGGATCCGCTTCCCTCAGAACAGTTGGATCGATCCGGGGCGGTGTGCATTCAGCATCGTTCCAGATTCTCCGGATGGTGACGATTACAAGGAGGTGCGCCACGGGCCCTGCGGTCATAATGCGACAGACCAAAAAAAACAGCCGCACAGGACAACTGTGCGGCTGTTTCGCTCAATTCAAAAACGCCCAAAGGCATTTGGAGCCGGGGGGACAAAACCTCCTTGATGTGCGGCATTCAATCGCCGCACACCGCTTTTGTCCTTTGACTCTTAGTAACGGTAGTACTCAGGCTTGTACGGGCCTTCGACGGGGACGCCGAGGTAGTCTGCCTGAGCCTGAGTCAGCTTGGTCAGCTTGACCCCCAGCTGCTCCAGGTGAAGCCGGGCGACTTCTTCGTCCAGTTCCTTCGGCAGCACATGCACGCCGATTTCGTACTTCTCCGGGTTGTTCCACAGTTCGAGCTGTCCGAGCACCTGATTGGTGAAGCTGTTGGACATCACGAATGAAGGATGGCCGGTGGCACAGCCGAGGTTGACCAGACGGCCTTCGGCCAGGACGAGGATCGCCTTGCCGTTGGGGAAGACGTATTTATCGACCGGACCGCCGACATCGGAATCCTTCTTGATCTGGATCCGCTCGATATCCTTGCGGTTCTTCAGATAAGCAATGTTGATTTCCGAATCGAAGTGACCAATGTTGCAGACGATGGCGTTGTGCTTCATCTTTTCGAGGTGAGCCCCGGTGATGACGTCGATGCAGCCGGTGGTGGTCACGAAGATGTCGCCGAATGTAGCGGCTTCTTCCATGGTGGTGACCTGATACCCTTCCATCGCTGCCTGCAGTGCGCAGATCGGGTCGATTTCGGTGACGATGACGCGGGCACCGAAGCCGTCCATTGCGTCGGCACAACCCTTGCCCACATCGCCGTAGCCGCAGACAACAACCACTTTGCCTGCAACCATGACGTCGGTGGCGCGCTTGATCCCGTCAGCCAGGGATTCACGGCAACCATACAGGTTGTCGAACTTGCTCTTGGTGACCGAGTCGTTGACGTTAATCGCCGGCAGCCCGAGTTTCCCGGCAGCGTGCATCTGCACGAGGCGATGAACTCCGGTCGTGGTTTCTTCGGTCAGGCCTTTGATCCCCTGCATCAGCTCGGGGTATTTTTCGTGAACCATCAGGGTGAGGTCACCACCGTCGTCCAGGATCATGTTCAGTGGCTGTCCATCCGGCCAGAACAGAGTCTGTTCGATGCACCAGTTGAATTCTTCTTCCGTTTCGCCCTTCCAGGCGAATGTGGGGATCCCGGCCTCGGCCATGGCTGCGGCGGCCTGATCCTGCGTGGAGAAGATGTTGCAGCTGGACCAGCGAACTTCAGCACCCAGTTCGACAAGAGTTTCCATCAGAACGGCCGTCTGGATGGTCATGTGCAGGCAGCCTGCGATTCGTGCTCCCTTCAGCGGCTTGCTGGCCCCGTACTTCTTTCGCAGCGCCATCAGACCGGGCATTTCGTATTCTGCCAACTCGATCTCTTTGCGCCCCAGCCCAGCCAGTGCGAGATTCTTGACCTTGTAGGGAAGAGCTTCAACAACCGCCATAAGTCCATTCTCCGAATAAAGTTTTGATGTCTGAAAGCTGCCGGGGTATCCCGACACGGACACCGCGATTCCAGACCATGGTCGAGAGGTGACAGCCCGACTCCATCTTCGAACTCAGGAAAGACCTCGATCCTGACACGTCTCGCATGAGCACAATACTGAACGCGTATTCCGGAGTATAGGACAATCGGCAAATTTTCCGTAGTCGTTATCAATGGAACCGTGAGATCGGCCCCGGAAGACTCCGGCATTTCAAGTTCAGGCCCGCTGCACAGATGCAAAGAATTTCAAAACTCGGTAACAATGTGAGTGGGAGCAGGCCTGCCTCTCTGAAAGAGGTTCCCTCAGCAACAACCTAAAAAGGAAGCATTCATGGCGGCAGTGGTGGTGACCGGCGGAGCAGGATTTCTGGGAAGCCATCTGTGCGAACGGCTGCTCCGGGACGGACACGACGTGATCTGCGTGGACAACTTCTTCTCCGGACGAAAAGACAATATTCGCCACCTGATGGGAAATTCCCACTTCGAAGTGGTCCGGCACGACATTGTGCATCCGCTCGTGATTGAGGCGGATCTCATTTACAACCTCGCCTGCCCCGCATCTCCGGTCGCCTATCAGTACAACCCCATCAAGACCATCAAGACTTCTACCGTCGGCATGGTCAATATGCTGGGGATGGCCAAACGCTGCAAAGCACGCATCCTCCACACCTCGACTTCAGAAGTGTACGGCGACCCGGAAGTCCATCCGCAGCGGGAGGACTACTGGGGCCACGTGAATCCTTTGGGGCCGCGCAGCTGTTATGACGAAGGGAAGCGGGTCGCCGAGTCTTTGTGTGTCAACTACCACCTGGCCCATGGCGTCGACGTCCGCATCGTTCGGATCTTCAATACCTACGGTCCCCGGATGGATCCCAACGATGGCCGGGTCGTTTCCAACTTCCTCATGCAGGCCATTCGGGGTGAAGATCTGACGATCTACGGCGATGGCAGCCAGACCAGATCGTTCTGCTACGTGGACGATCTGATTGAAGGCTTCATCCGGATGATGGAACAGGATGACGAAATCGGGCCGGTCAACCTGGGCAACCCTGTTGAGAACACAATGCTGGAACTGGCCGATGCCGTGCTGAAGGTCGTCGGTTCGAAGTCGAAGCTGAAGCAGGTCCCACTTCCGCAGGACGACCCGAAACGCCGCTGTCCGGACATCACCAAGGCGCGTACACTTCTGAAATGGGAGCCGCAAGTCTCTCTGGCAGAGGGCCTCAAGCGGACTGCGGAATACTATCTGGAAGAAGCGAAGAAGAAGTAGAGCCCTTCACTTCAATTCGATTCGATCAGAACCGTTTTGCTCCATACTGAATGTGTGGGGCAAAACAGTTCCAGTTCATCCGCTGCCCCTGCTCCGAATGAAATTGCACTCAAAGGAAACAGGCGTATGTGCGGAATCGTCGGTTATCTGGGATCGTCACCGGCCGTTCCACACCTGATGGCTGGACTGAAGCATCTGGAATATCGCGGGTACGACTCTGCGGGCCTCGCGACCTGGCACGATGGGAAACTGGAGGTCCGTCGCAGTGTCGGTCCGGTCTCTGCTCTGGAAGCCGAAGTGGCGAAGAACCCGCCGCAGGGATCACTGGGGATCGCCCACACCCGCTGGGCCACCCACGGCAAGCCATCTATCGAGAACGCTCACCCCCAGCGGGACGCCAGCGGTAAAATTGCAATTGTCCATAACGGAGTGATTGAAAATCAGGCTGCGATCAGAAAACTCCTGCTGGAACAGGGAATTGAGTTTCACAGCCAGACCGACACCGAAGTGCTCGCACAACTGATCGGGATGTACTACCGGCAGTGCGGGCAGTTCGAGTGCAGTGTCCGTGAAGCCTTGCAGATGGTTGAAGGAACCTTCGGGCTGGCGGTTCTCTGTGCGGACGAACCTCGCACGATGATCGTCGCGAGAAACGGCAGTTCTCTCATTGTGGGGATGATCCGCGAAGGGGAATATCTCGTTGCTTCGGATCCAGCGGTGCTGGCGGGGCATGCTTCACACGCAGCTTTTCTGAAAGATGGTGAACTGGGTATCGTCACGGAAGCGGGGTTTGAGCTCTCGACCATCGATTCGAAACCGGTCAGCGTCACGCTGGAGTCGATCGACGACAAGCTGGAGAAGATTGAACTCGGCGAGTTCCCGCACTACATGCTCAAGGAGATTCACGAACAACCGGAGAGTTTGCGGACCGCCCTGCAAGGCCGCATCGACTCCCAGAAAGCAACAGTCACTCTTGGTGGACTGGCAAACCTTGAACGACAACTCAGCCATGTGAAGCGGGTGCTGCTGTTCGGATGTGGAAGCGCGTGGCACGCCGGTTTAATCGGTGAATATCTCATTGAAGAACTTGCCGGGCTGCCAACCGAGGTCCAGTATTCCAGCGAGTTGAGATACCGTAATCCACTGATCGAAGAAGGGACTCTGGCGATCGCCATTTCCCAGTCCGGTGAAACCGCTGATACCCTGGCCGCGCTGCAGGAAGTCCGAACGCGCGGGGCGACGGTCCTGGGGATCGTCAACAACGTCGGTTCGTCCATCGCGCGTGAAACGGATGCCGGTGTCTACCTGCATGTCGGACCGGAAATTGGGGTTGCCAGTACAAAAGCGTTTCTGGGACAGGTCGCGGTATTGTCGATGATCGCTGCCTACCTGGGGCGTCGTAAGCACCTCTCCCGGGATGCACTGGCGGCCTTCCTTGCAGAACTCGATTCCATTCCCGAGGCGATCTCAAAAGTCCTTGAAGGGGAAGATCGCATCCGGGCCATCGCGGCCAGGTATGCCGGCCGGCAGAATTGGCTGTACCTCGGTCGAGGCATCAACTACCCGACCGCTCTGGAAGGGGCCCTTAAGCTGAAGGAAGTCAGTTACATCCACGCGGAGGGTCTCCCCGCAGCGGAAATGAAGCATGGCCCGATTGCAATGATCGATGAAGGGATGCCCGTCGTTGTCATCGCGACAAAGGACGTCACCTATCAGAAGATTCTCTCGAACATCGAGGAAGTCCGCAGCCGTGGCGGTGAGGTGATCGCAATTGTGAACCAGTGCGATCCCCAGATGGCACAGTTGGCAGCGGAAGTGATCGAGGTTCCTTCCACGATGCCGTTACTGTCGCCACTGCTGGCGAGCATCCCGCTACAACTGCTCGCGTATCATGCCGCGCTGATTCGGGGGTTGAATGTGGACAAACCCCGGAATCTGGCAAAAAGTGTCACGGTGGAGTGAGACGTGAAGTCACGTTTAGCCACACACTTCAAGTGTGTGGCTAAACGCTGAAAACTCATCAAAGATCGAGCAGTTCGTTCATGAGCTGCGCGGTGTCTTCCAGTGACTTGTCCGGTCCCTCGCGGGTGGCCCAGCCGGTGTACTCGATCTGCTTCAGAGCAGCGCGCACTGCCGGCCAGTCAACGTCCCCTTCGCCCAGGCGGCAGAAGCCGTTCTTCTCACCCCAGTCCTTCACGTCCAGCTTGCCGATGCGCGGCCCGAGCATGACGATCCATTCTTCCGGCTTCCCGAACTTCCGGACGTTTCCGATGTCAAAATAGACCCCGCACCAGGGGCTGTTGATCTCATCGATGTAATCTCGCAGCAGTTCCGGCTTCTCACAGAAGCCGTTCCAGACGTTCTCGATGAGAATCTTGATCTGTGCTTCTTCCGCGACCGGAAGTGCCTTGCGGATCTCAACGATCGACCGCTTCCAGACGTCGTCATGGGTTTCGTCCGGTCCGGTCACTTTGCCCGGAACGAGCAGAACCGCGGAACCGCCGATGGCCTTGGTGTCGTGAATCGCCTGAATGAGTGCCTTCAAGCCGACTTCACGCACCGCGGGATCGGGAGAGGAGAGCCGCTCGTTCCAGTGCACGCTGTCCACGACACCGTGAATTGGGAAGTTCGTCTTGGCGACTGCCTGCTTGGCCAGCTCAACGTCGATTCCGGGGCTGTCGGCTTCAATCCCGTCGAATCCAAGGCGACGATATTCCTCCATCGTCTTGATCATCTCTTCGAGATTCGAACCGATCCTTCCGCCCTTATTGGACTTGAAGATCTTCCCTTTGTTCGCGTGCGTCCGGGGCGCGGACTCAGCTGCAAAGAGCGTTGAGGACAGGGGGAGTGCAGCTCCGGCGAGTGCAAGGGAGGAGGCCTTGAGAAACTCTCGGCGATCGGCGTTGAAGCGCATTGTGAAATCCTTCGTCAACATCAGGAAAGCCCGTGGAACACTTTCAGCATATCAACGAAAAACCCCGACTGTCAGCCAGCCGGGGTTCGTTCGAAGAGCAAATTTTCACATTGACTTGCGCTCTGTTGCCTCGATTGACGCCAGAGCAGCAATTATGTGCGCGAAATCAGCTGACAGCCTTTTTCAGGGCGTCTGCCTTGTCGGTGTGCTCCCAGGTGAATTCTGCTTCATCGCGACCAAAGTGCCCGCCGCTGGCGGTCTTGCGGAAGATCGGACGACGCAGCTGCAGGTGCTTGATGATTCCCTGCGGAGTCAGCGGGAACAGCTCTCGCACGGCTGATTCGATCTTGGTCTCAGCGACTTTCGCCGTGCCATGGGCATCGACATTGATGCTGACCGGCTCAGCGACGCCGATGGCGTAGGCCAGCTGAACTTCGCAGTCGTCGGCCAGTCCGGCAGCGACGATGTTCTTCGCAACGTAACGGGCCATGTAGGCAGCCGAGCGGTCCACCTTCGTGGAGTCTTTTCCGCTGAAGGCACCCCCCCCGTGGCGGCCCCAGCCGCCGTAGGTGTCGACGATGATCTTACGTCCGGTGAGGCCGGAGTCCCCGTGCGGTCCGCCGATGATGAACTGGCCGGTCGGGTTGACGTGGTACTTGGTTTCCTTCGTCAGCAGTTCGGCAGGAACCGTGGCGGGGATGATCTTCGTACGGACGTACTCTTCGATTTCCTTCTGCTTCACTTTGTCGGAATGCTGAGTCGACAGAACGATGGCGGTGATTCCGACCGGCTTTCCGTCAACATACTTGATGGAAACCTGGCTCTTGCTGTCCGGGCGGAGCCAGTCGACGTCGTTTTCCTGGCGGAGCTTGGTGAGCAGATTGAGGATCCGGTGTGACAGAGCGATCGGAAGGGGCATCAGTTCCGGGGTCTGATTGCAGGCGAATCCGAACATCAGTCCCTGGTCGCCGGCCCCGTCGGCATCCACGCCCATGGCGATGTCGGCACTCTGCTGGTGCAGACGATTGACGTACTCGAAAGTGTCGGCGTTGAAGCCGATGTCATCGCTGGTGTAGCCGATTTCGCGAACAGCGTTTCGGACCACCTTCTCCATGTCGATCTTGGCGTCCGTCCGAATTTCTCCGGCGGTCACGAGGAAGTCGGTTGTGCAGAGCGTTTCGCACGCACAACGGGACGTCGGGTCCTGTTCCAGCATGGCGTCCAGCACGGCGTCCGAAACCTGATCGGAGACCTTATCGGGATGGCCCATGCTGACTGATTCACTGGTGAAGATAAAAGACCGAGACATTCCGTTTCCTTAGCTCCATAAGTACTGAAATTGGCGACTACTCCAGTGCAGGAAGAGTCGAACTGGACAGAAATTAGCTGATTCGCCGGGAGAATTCCCGTCAAGTCACTGAAATGACGAGCATTTTAGTGGGATGAATATGGAATCTCTACCCTGATGGAGGCCAGTTTGTGACCAAAAGGCTCCCGGTCGGCATCGGCGAGCGGGGCGTTGCCGGATAGGAAACTCCCGTCCGCCCCCCCCTTCTTTTGTGACGTGAACTGGATCTGGCGTTCTCCTGACCCGCACCGGTCTGACACGGGAAATTCGGACTTCAAGTGCTGTGGAGCGAGTTTTCAGGTCCTAGACACTCCGAACCGATGGGTTCTTGTTCGGCGGGGGCGGAAATCCCAAAAAAGTTACCGCTTCCGCCCAGATTATGACCTAACTCTCCTTAGGCCCCCTTTGTTTGTGGCTTTTTTGCCACATGCACGGGCGGTCGATCAGGGGTTCCCCGGCAGCGCTCCAACGGGCCCCCCCCCAGAGAGTTTGAGATTACGCCTGAATTCAAGTGCTCCGCTGAACAGAACGCAGTGGAGGCGGCATTGGCCGCATGTAAGGACCGTGCACCATGGGTCAGTCTGTGCATCAACCCGACGGAACATGGCTGGAAGGGAATTCCAGCGACAACTGTCAGTCCCTGGCAAAGACAGTCAAGCTGTCCATGTCTCCAGAGACGGAGCGCGCCCAGTTTGCGCCCGGCACGATGATCGGGAAATACAGCATTTCTCAATTCCTCGGACGCGGAGGAATGGGTGAAGTCTATCTGGCGATCGACTCTCTTGTCGAACGTGAAATTGCCCTGAAAGTCCTGCCTGCACATCTGTTAAACAAAAAGTCCTCCCTTCCTCGATTCCTCGCGGAGGCACGTGCGGTCGGGAAGCTGATGAATCAGCACACCGTCACTCTGTTTGAAATTGGCGAGCACGAAGGGGGATACTTCCTGGCGATGGAATTCGTCGGCGGGGGATCCATCGCAGACCTCGTGGCCGGACGAAAGCCGGTTGCCTGGGGCCGAGCCACCCGTTTCGCCTGGGAAGTCACCAAAGGACTCGCCTCCGCACACGCAGCCGGCCTCATTCACCGGGACATCAAGCCGGAGAATCTGCTGCGGACCAACGACGATCACATCAAGATTACAGATTTCGGACTCGCCAAATCCGTCGATCCCCTTTCGGAGTCGACGCTGAACCTGACGTGCCCCGGGGATCTGCTGGGGACCCCGTACTACATGAGCCCTGAACAGTTCATGGGAGAACCGACAGATGCCCGGACGGACATCTATTCTCTGGGGGCAACGTACTACCAGATGCTCACGGGATGTGCTCCCTACGATCATTTGTCGAACCTGATTCAACTGGCACAGGCACACTGTCACCGGCCTCCGTGTGACCCCCGGGGAATCGTTCTGGAGATCCCGCAGGCGTGTGCCGACATCGTCACGAAGTCGATGGCCAAGGATCCGGCAGATCGCTTTCAATCCGCACACGAAATGGGGGAAGCACTTCGCAGCGTTCTGGTGAATGCTCCTCCATCCATCTGGCTGGTCGAGCCCTCGTTGCTGCAGGCTCGTGCGACCGAAAGACAGCTGCGCCAGATGGGGGTCAACGATATCCGGATCTGGCCGACCATCAGCGCCACTGTCAATGCACTCCGCACGGAGCTTCCCGGTGCGATCCTGTCTGCAATGCACTTTGACGACGGAGTCGCTGAGGACTTGCTGCTCTATCTGCGGCATCAACCGGGAACCTCCCGCATTCCCTGCTTCCTGATTTCCAGTGCAGCCTCCGCTGAATCAATCGCCCAAAGTCTTCCCGGACGTCCTCCTGTTCTTCCCAAGCCGTTGACCCGGGAATCTCTTTCACAGGTTCTGCGCCACATTGCCAACCCTTGATCTTCCACTCGAACATCTCTGAAGAGTGCCGCACCCGTGGACCCCTCCCTCCTCCAGGAATTTGTTCTCGAAGCCAGTCACAGCCTCGAAACGGTCGAGCAGGAACTGCTGACCCTGGCGAAGACTTCGGATCCGAACGTCATTCAGCGCATCTTTCGCGCGCTGCACAGCATCAAGGGGTCGAGCACATTTCTGGAATTGCGATCCATCGAACGCGTGGCCCATCAGGCCGAATCGTTGCTGGATCCACTGCGTCTGAAACAACGGGAAGTCACACCGGAAGTCGTCGATACGCTCCTGCAGTGCATTGACGACCTGCAGAAGATGCTGCGTGATGTTGATCAGGGGGAAAGTGACGTCAGCACCGCCGAATCAGAATCGCAGTCGGCCAACACTCAGTCGTGGAATCCTCAGGCGATCGGGCAGCAGACTCCCGCTTCGGCAAATGGCGAATCTCTGGCGACCACGATGATGATTTCCCGTCAGGAAATCGCGCCGGCGGCGCTCGGTGGCCTGCTCCCCTCTCCCGGCGTTGCGAAGAACATCGATGCACGACCTTCAATCTCCTCTCCGGCGAACGACTCAACCTCGCCTCCTCCGGCATTGGGCCGCACCTTCTCCACAACGGCATCTTCTGAAGATGCCATCGCTCTGAAGTCACTGAGCAAGAAGCCCGCCCGTGCAGGAGGCGACTCCGGTGAGAAGGAAGGAGACAAGGGAAGCGAAGAACGCTACATGCGGGTGAAGGTCGGATTTCTGGATGAACTGTTGCAGCTGACCGGCAACATGGTCATGGCCAGAAACCAGCTGCTCACGAAATACGATTTCCCGGACGATCCATCGTTCCTCACGCTCTCGCAGTGCGTGACAAAGGTCCACAAGTCGATCGTCCAGACCCGCATGCAGACGATCGGGACGTTGTTCGATCGTTGCGAACGCCTGGTTCATGACCTGTGCCGACAGCTTGGCAAAGAAGCAACGCTGTTTGTTCACGGGCGGGACCTGGAGCTGGATCGCAGCGTGCTGGAATCGTTCGCCGATCCGCTCATGCACCTGATCCGGAATGCTGTGGATCACGGGCTCGAATCTCCGGCTGACCGACAGGCAGCGGATAAGCCGCGTGCGGGGACCCTGAAACTTTCCGCACGTCAACAGGGCTCGGAAATCGTCCTCATCCTCGAAGATGACGGTAAGGGAATTAATCCACAGGAAATCAAACAGAAGGCTGTCTCCCGCAACCTGATCTCTCAGGAAGAAGCGGACGCCATGCCCTACCGGCAGATTGTCGACCTCATCTTCCGTTCGGGATTCTCGACCCGGGAAGAAGTCAGTACCGTCTCCGGTCGCGGAGTCGGACTGGATGTTGTCCGGAACAATCTTGAAGCGATGGGCGGGGTCGTTGAAGTCCAGAGCACCATCGGGAAAGGGACCGTCTTCGTCGCCCGGGTTCCGCTGGCGCATGCGTTGATATCTTCGTCATTGATCTCCGCACTCATCATTGCACAGGACGATGAACGATTCGCCATCCCGCAGACGTCGATTGATGAAATCATCAAGGTCGATCGTTCCATCGAGAACTCTCAACTGAAGATTCTCAATGGCCGGATGGTGTATCAGCTGCGGGAAATGCTGTTGCCGGTCATTCCGCTAGACCTTGTCCTGCACGAAGAGCAGGTCGAGCCACGCATCGAAGATCAGCTCGGACGCGTGCTGGTGGTGATGCAGTACCGCCAGAAAATGTTCGGTCTGATTGTCGATTCCATTGTCGGTGTCGAAGAGATTGTTGTCCGGCCATTGCCGGAACTGGTCAAGGGGAGCAAAGTCTTCTCCGCACACACCGTCCGCGGCGACGGACAGGTTGCTTTGATTCTCGACAGTGCCGGGATCATCGAATCGGAAAGCTTCCATTTTGCCGAAACCGGGGGCGCCCTCGCCCCTGCTCTGCGGAACTTTGACGAACCGGTCAATGTCAGCCAGCGGCTCGTGGTCTTCAGCTACGCGGACCATGAACACTATGCCGTTCCCCTGGAGATGATCTCTCTGATCGAGAAGGTCAATCTCAAGCAGCTGCGCCGCGTCGGCGGTCAGGAATATCTGCAGATCATGCAGCGGACGCTGCCGGTGATGCGACTGGATCAGGTCATGGGAGTCGACCCCTTGGCGGATCTGGAAGACGCTTACGTGCTGATCCCCGCCCGGGTCAGTTTCCCGATCGCCATCCTCGCAGGCCGGCATGTCTCCGTTGTCGATGCTGTCGAACAGTATGAATCACGTCTCAGCGACGGTCAGGGAATGCTGGGGACGTTCATGGATCAGGATCGGCTGGTCATGCTGCTGGACTTGTACCGGCTGTTCGAACGGCATTCCCCGGAGCGGTTCCGTCAGACTCCGATCGAACAGAAGCCTGCACATATTCTTGTTGCCGAAGACAGTTCGTTCTTCCAGAACCTGCTTCGAAGTTACCTCGAGAACCCTCCCCGCAAGCTCACAATCGCATCGGACGGACAGCAGGCGCTGGAAATTCTGCAGTCTCGCCCGCACGAATTCGATCTGGTCATCTCCGATATCGAAATGCCCCGCATGGACGGATTCGAACTCGTCCAGAAGATTCGCATGGATCCCCGGCTGAGAAACCTGCCGGTTCTTGCGATGACCTCACTCGCCTCTCCAGAGCACATGGAACGCGGACTGCGGGAAGGATTCGATTCCTACATGATCAAGATCGACAAGGAACAGCTCCTCACCACGCTGGATCGGTTTCTGCTGTTGAGAGATCAGAAGCGGTTGCAGGCACTGGCCAAGAATTGACAGCAAGCGAGTCCCGGAATTTCCTTCATGAGCGTTTCTGACGAAACACGTTCCCGACCCCGAATTCTGATCGCCGAAGACACTCCGATGTTCCAGACCGTCATGCGACGATGCCTGGAGCAGCTGGGCTGTGAAATCGTCGTGAAAGGGGATGGCCGGCAGGCACTCGACCTGTTGCTGGAAGACCCTGTGACATTTCAGCTGCTGGTGTCCGATCTGGAAATGCCGGAACTGGACGGGTTCTCGCTGGTCCGGGAAATCCGTGCTCATCCGGTCCTCGGCAGCCTGCCTGTCATCGCGTGCAGCTCGCGTACGGAACCGGAATATGAAGCCCAGGCACTCGCGGCCGGCTTCGATGCGTATCTCGTGAAACTGAATGAAGAACAATTGAAGAAAACGGCCGCGTTGTGGCTTGTGCGAGGCATACGACGACAACCGGTCCGGGATCTGCAGGAACAAGGTTAAGCAGATGCAAATCGTCACGTTCACATCAGCCGGTGGGGTCTACGGGATCCCGGTGCTGGCTGTCGAAGAATTCTTTCGGCCCGTGGGAATGACCCGTGTTCCACGGTCGGATCGTCGCGTCGCCGGGCTGATGAATCATCGTGGAAAGAGTGCCACGGTGCTCAATCTGCAGCAATGCTTTCATCGCTCAAAGGAAGTGGCTCCCGCGCATCCCAAGATGATCCTTCTGGAAACCGCAGGACGACTCACCCGCGAAGCCATCTCTGCGGGCGTTCGTGCACCCGAAGAACCGACAGTTCTGCTGGTCGACCGCATTCTCGACATAATCAGTATTGGTCATGCAGATCTCCACGAACGTCCTGCACATATCTCAGAAAAATTTATTGCCGGGATTCTCCGTCAGGGCAGTGACTATGTTTCACTGATCGACCTCGTTTCTCTCGTCGACGAAATTCACCAGCATTCGAGTAAGAACTGATGTCCACAGCTACCTTACCAGCTCCGAAATCCTCAACCGCCACCCATGGTGACGGCAAGTTCAGTATCTTCAGTCCGGTCATCACGGTCGAACACCGCGAGTTCTACGAACGGATCGTCTCGCAACTCAACGGGATTTTCCCCATCTGCACCCAGGGAAAGTGCACCGCTGTTGAAGTGAGTGAAGATGCCACCGAGCAGGAGCAGGTCACAGATCTGATGAAGCGGGTCGAAAGCTTCTCCGGTGAGTTGCTGGACGTCACCAAACAGCTGTTCGACCAGTTTTATCAGGCGAAAGAACACTTCTGCCGGATGCTGCATGGAACGACAGCTTACGTCAAAATCAATCTGATGGACCGGAACCTGCTCGAGCGGACCTGCGACGTCCGCTGGTGGGCTCTGGAAACCGCCTTCGGCGACTGTATTTCCTTGACGCATCAGGTCGAAGCCCGTCTGGATGCGCTGCAGGCTGTAATCGAAACAACGCCCGCTGGAAAAACCTTGCGGAAATGCCGCGAGCAGAACGAACTCTGGCAGGTCCACGCCAACGCCAATGCCGGGCTCTCCAGCTGTCTGAGCTCACTTGCCGAGAAGGCTGCGGACGATCAGCAGGCAGAGATGAACGCTCTGGCCAAAGATGTGACCACTGTCTACCAGAAGGCTCAGTTTGCCTGCGACCGTCTGGAAGACATCAACAGCTCCTACACGCTGTATCGCGATCTGGTGATCGTCAGCAAACGGGGAATGGTCATTGCCAACTCGAACAAAGCGACCCGTTCACGCGTGCTGGGTCTGAATGTTTCTGAGGAGAACTGGTTCCAGAAAGCCCTCGCCACCAAAGACGGGACGCAGTACCACGTCGAGGACCTAACGGAATCGAGCGTCGAAGAACATCAGAGCCTCGTTTACTCCGCAGCGATTCGCGAAAACAGCGACAACTACGGCAAGATCATCGGTGCCATGGGGATCTTCTTCGATTTCCAGGGCGAAGCCGAAATGATCCTGAAGGATCATATGCCTGTTGCTCACGAGGGGGACTACGTCGAAGACGGCTGGTATTCGTTCTTCACCAACTCCGAAGGGACGGTCATTGCCTCCAGCGACTCCGCCCTGATTGAACCCGGCAAAACAGCCCACATCGCCCGGGCCCATCGGTTCCCGGCTGTCGGCCAACTCCCGATGTCCTACTCCGTGATGGAAGGACGGGACTGCGCCCTGTTCTCGGCACGCACTGACGGATACCTGGACTACCCCGGACTGGGCTGGTCTTCGCACTTCATTGTGCCGAAGGATCAGATCTTCCGAAGCGCATCGAGCATCTCGGAACTCGGGATCAGTATTGATGAACTGATGCAGTCACGGCTCGTGCCGGAGATCAACAAGCAGACCTTCGCGAAGGTGCAGGACGACAAGGAGTCGATTCAGCTGATTTCGCTCAACGGGATCGTCTTCGCGTCCAAGCTCGGCAAGCGCGGAGGTGCTCTGGGACCGATCTTCGACCAGATCAAGCAGACTGGCGAAATCACCACCAGCAAGATGGAAGACCTGCTGAAGGAAATGGCCATCGGCGAGTTGCAGTTGAACTTCCAGGCACTGGAAAACTTCTCCAAGCAGGCCATTGATCTGCTCGACCGCAATCTGTTCGAGCGAGCTGCCGACGTCCGCTGGTGGGCGACCGATCAGTTTTTCTGGACGGCACTTCAGGATCCGACCCCGGAAAACTTCCAGCGTGCAGCGCATCGCATGGAAGTCATCAACGGGTCGTACACCATGTATCGGAATCTCGTTCTGGCGAATCGCAACGGAGAGATCGTCGCCAGCGCCCGGAACGAAGACCGCCATCGCCTTCGGACAGTGAGCGTTTCGGACGACCCCTGGTTCCTCATGGCGATGCGACAGGCCAACTCCAGCGAGTACGCTGTTCAGGATGTGCAGAAGTCGAAGCTCGAATCCTATAAGGAACGTTCGCTGATCTACTCCGGAGGAGTGCGACTCAACGGGGCCCGGGAAGGAGATCCAATCGGTGTCGTCGGAATCCTCTTCGACTGGGACACGGAAGGGAAAAAGATTCTCACCACCTGCCTGCCGAAGACACGGGGAGGAGAGCTGATCGACGGTTGTGCTGCGTTCTATACCAACTCCAATCGCGAGATCATCGAGACCACGGATCCGGAACATTTCCCGGTGGGGGCGATCATCGATCTCCCGGCCGCTCATACGAAAACCAAAGCGGGACAATCGGCTTCAGGGTTGTTTGTCCGCAACGGTCAGCGTTACATCCTGGGCTCTTCGCGGACCAAGGGGTATCGTGAATATGCGGGGCTGGGCTGGTCTGCACACGTCGTTCGCCCCATCTAATCGTTGCTGCCCGGGGACGTCATTCACGATCCACATGCCGCTTCATCGCATTCTCCTCAAGAGAGTCTCATCAGACTTTCTGTGTGGAGAACGCGATGCACACGCTGTTGCTGAACAATGTGTGATTCCACTAGAACTCAGGTGCAGGACCATGCACTGAGAGACTCACTCCTGGCGGAAATCCCATGCAGCACACGAACCGGCGGACCTTCCTGACATCCATGGCGACATCGTCTGTGGTGGCTTCTGCATTACCGTCACTGGCGGCCGACCCGGAGAATTCAAACGCCCCCGGAGAGAGGATGGCGATTCGAGAGCAACTCCTGAACTGCCTGGGTGGGGAATGGCCGGAACCGTGTGAACTGCAATCGCGCACGCTGAAGACCGAACAGAAAGAGGGTTACCGACTGGAATGGGTCGACTATCTGACGGAGCCAGAAGACCGCGTCCCGGCCATTCTTCTGATTCCCGATGGAGTCACTGCCGAGTCCCCGGCTCCCGGCATCTGTGTCTGGCATCAGCATGCCGGCCAATGGCATCTGGGGAAGTCCGAACCCGCGGGACTGGCGGGTGATCCAATGCACCATACGGGCGTTGCCCTCGCCCGACTGGGGTATGTCGTGCTGTGTCCGGACGCACTCTGCTTTGAGGAACGACAGGACCCAACAGGCAAGTTGAAGGACGGCAACTTCGAGCGGTTTGAATTCCTGCGCTACGTCGTCGCTGGGAAATGCATGGCCTGGAAAAACATTCTCGACATGCGCCGGGCAGTCGATTTCATTTCGGCTCGGCCGGAAGTTCGATCCGACAAGCTCGGGTGCTATGGCCACTCGATGGGATCGACCCACGCGTGGATGGTCGGCACCTGGGAGCCGCGATTGAAGTGCGTGGTCGGCAACTGCTGCCTTCCGACGTACGAGGGGATTCACCGGGAGAAACTGCTGCACTGTTTCCCGAATTTCGTCCCCGGTTTCTTTGAGTATGGAGACACTCCCGAGATTGCAGCACTGACCGCGCCCCGCGCTCTGCATCTGAATCTCGGCGGGAAAGACGCCGGAAGTCCGCTCCCGGAAGCAGAGGCAGGTTTGAAGCGGATTGCGGCAGCATACGACCGGGAGAACGCGTCGGGGAACTTCAGCAGTTTCATTCAGCCCGAAGCGGGGCACGTCCTTTCCCCGGAGATGTGGGAACAGGTTCAGAACGTCTTTGCCCGTCACCTGAAGAGTTGATGAACTCGATCTGATCCGGCATTACCTTCCGCGAAGGTTCGCACCGACTTCGAGCGGTCGCGTTTTTCAGCCATCCGCCCGAGGCTTCTTCCCCTTCTCCGGGATTGCAGACGGAACGATCTGGATCAACTTCTCGATCACCTGATCCGGAGTGATGTTATCGCTATCCGCCTGGAAGGTGGTGAGAATGCGATGACGCAGAACAGGCAGCGCGACCGACCGGATATCGTCGGTAGTGACGTGGAAACGGCCTTCTAGAATGGCGCGCGCTTTGGCTCCGAGAATCAGATACTGCCCTGCTCGAGGACCCGCTCCCCACGACAGATATTTTTTGATGTACGGCGGGGCGTCGGGTTCATCCGGGCGCGTGGCACGGACCAGATCACGGGCATAAACAAACGCGTGCTCGGCCACCGGAACTTTCCGCACCACTTCCTGCAGCGCCAGGATCTGGGCACCAGTCAGAGCCGGTTTCAGGTCCGGTTCCTGACTTCCGGTCGTCTGTTTGAGAATGCGGAGCTCCTCAGCGGCCGTCGGATACTTCACCACCGTGTTGAACATGAAACGGTCCAGCTGCGCTTCCGGCAGTGGGTAGGTCCCTTCCTGTTCAATCGGGTTCTGAGTCGCCAGAACGAAGAACGGGCTGGGAAGCCGGTACGTGTTCGAGCCAACCGTCACATGCCGTTCCTGCATCGCTTCCAGCAGTGCTGCCTGCGTCTTCGGCGGAGTCCGGTTGATTTCGTCCGCGAGCAGAACGTGAGTGAACAGCGGTCCCTGCATGAACTGGAAGACGCGCCGGCCTGTTTCGGGGTCATCCTGAAGGACGTCCGTTCCGGTAATGTCCGAGGGCATCAGGTCCGGCGTGAACTGAATGCGACGGAAGGAGAGCTGCAGGATTCGCGAGATCGTGCTCACCAGCAGGGTCTTCGCCAGCCCCGGCACTCCCACCAGCAAACAGTGGCCGCGGCTGAAGAGAGCGATCAGGATCTGATCGACAACTTCATCCTGACCAATGATCACCTTGCCAATCTCGGCCCGCATCCGGGAGTACGCCACCGCGAGTCCCTGGATCGCCTGAGCTTCCACGTCAGCAGCGTCTTTTGCCATTGGTTCGTTCACGCTGCCGTTGTCTCCTGTGGTCATCGAAGTTCAGCTGGATGGAATTGCGATGCTGCCGAATAATCTTAACAGGTCCGAAAAAATCGGGCGAGCACCTTCATTGAAACGGACGATGTCGCTGCAAAACTGGAAGTTGCTGCGAATGGCCATCAGGATCGACGCCGCAGCGGTCTTCTGTGACCCTCGCTAGCTTTCGATCTCGTCGTTATCCCCTTCCAGATCGTCTCCGGATTCATCGCCCGCCCCTTTTTTCGTTGAACGCTCGTCTCCGACGATGCTGTCGCGCCACGTTCGGGCCTGCCGCTGAAACTCTTCCCGCGAGACCTGCAGCGGCTTCACATCGAGTTCCGCTTCCATGCTGGGGCGGCCCCCTTCGTCTGGATGGGCGGCCGCGAATACTTCCCGTTCCAGTGATCGCAGCCAGTCCGGAACGTCGATCCCCGAACCCCAGCTGTCCTGAAGATATTCATCGACCTCTTCCCGCAGAACCTGGAACGAGGACGACTCCTGCTGTTTTCCCGCACGGGCGTCGGCCACTGCCTGTGAAACCAGTGAGACGATCCGGTTGACCGCCAGCGGCTTCACGAATCGTTCTTTCAGATGGTCCGCGATGGTCGGCATCCGCATGCCGTATCGACGCTGGAGTCGCTGAAGATCTGCCAGATGGTGATCCGCGAGTTCCGAGGTCTGAATCTCAAAGGCGGCTTCGCGCAGCTCCGCTGCTTCCATGAGACCTTCACGGACCAGAACCTCGTGAACGATCACCTGAGGTGTCAGGTTCCAGGCATCCCGGTCGTAAAGAGCCTCCAGCCGCAGGAAGTCGAGCAGGCTGAAGATCATTTCGCCGTAATCGGACTGTGTGGTTGTGGTGTTGTATTCGAGGAAGCGGTCAAAGCGGTCCACGATGATCGAATAGATCGTTTCGAGGCTCCATTCCGCGTCATCGCGGTCAATCGCACCGGAATCGAGATCCTCCAGCAGACGAATCGGCTTGAGTGGATCCTGCTCCTCTTCCATATAGTCGAGGAACCAGTCGACGCCGTTATGCAGGATCGCCCGCACGTTCCCCAGCGTGAGCTGGCTGGCGTGAAAGAGATCGTTGCCGTACCGCTTGATGAAGTCGCTGATCTCATCCCACTCGGCGGTCTTCCGGACCCCGTCCACAGCGGAGATCCGCATGGTGCGACTGTGTTCCAGCCACAGCCATTGATAGGGATCGATCACCTGTCCCAGGGCTTCAATCAGCTCTTCGGTATCCAGTTCCTGATCGGACCAGCCGCGCGCACTGTGAATCAGCGATTCCAGTGTACTTCGCAGCGCGATGGCAAAGAGCCTGTCGAATTCGGTGATCGCCTGACCTTTGGGGCGATACTTGCGTTCCATGCGAAATGCGGTGAAGAGCGTGTGCCACGTTTCACGGAACATCCCCAGACGGGGAAGTTCGCGAAGCAGGAAGCGAATGACCGACTGCAGAGCCTGAGTACGGAGGATCTGCCCCGGTTCGCCCCCATTTTCGAGCGGCACATACAGCAGCGGGTTTCGGGCCAGTCGACTCAGCAGGCTGGGAAGCAGTTCCCGGACCATGCTGACGTCCCGCTGAACAACGCCTCGATAGAGCCGCGCCAGTTGCCGGTCCTGATCAGTCCCTCGTGGGGCATCGACCCCTTCGGGAATCGTGCCGTTCAGCAGGCGCTCGGCGTTTCGCAGACAGATCAGCGTGCTGATGATCTGGTGCAGCAGGAACCATTTCACCTGCAGTTGAATATCGTATTCGACGTTCGCATCATGATCGCCAGTCGACTCCGAGATTTCGAAATCCCAGACGTTCTCCATCAACTCCGCCAGGTCGATCTGCCACCGCTGCGCCTGACGATGCCAGTTGACGATGGATTCAACCGCACGGCTGTCGCTGGTCCAGTTCGGGCTGCCGCGATGCAGTTCCGCAGCGAAGCGGGCAGAGGCCATCTGCCACATCTGGCCGACGGCATTCAGGAATTTCAGACGGGGTTCCAGTTCGCGATTAATCGCTTCGAACTCGGTATTACGGAACCCGTTATCGCCGTCGGCGGTGTCTCCCCAGTTGCCATCCTCGGCGCTGTCCCGGAAGACCATGTCATCGTAGGCCGCTCCGAAGATGTCTTCTTCGTCGCTGGATTCTTCGGGACCTTCCGCCCCCGGCCCGAACTCCAGGCCGTCGGTCATTGCGGTCGGTGAAGAGTCTTCAGGAGCGCCCAGTCGCGGAACGGTCCACCACTCTTCGGCGTTCGCTTCGAGGAAGTCGAACATGCGTCGGAACGCGACCAGCGAATCACCCGAAGAGACGTCGGCAGCGACCAGTTTGATCCAGCGGATCAGGAGCGAGAAAATGGAATGCTGGGGACATTCAATTCCCACTTCTTCCAGCTGGCTGAGCCAGTGCATCAGCAGCCCCATCGCGGCGACGTGATCCCCCTTCTGCAACAGGGCATCGACAACCAGTGCGTAGGACTGTGCCGACTGGAACTTCTCGACGTGGTCACGCCAGAAGGTGATGTCGCCCGCTGCCTCGCCTGCACCCCGCCATTCCGCGAGCACACTGGAAACGTGAGTCGCTGCTTCCCAGCTGTCCTGTCCGGAGACGTCAGGCAGATCTTCAATGACGTCGCTACCGTAGCGGTCCCACCATTCCGCCAGAGCCTGATGCTTGAGCGAAATTTCTTCCCGCAAGGAATTGAGTCCCTGTGCGGCGGCTTCGCTCAGGCAGAGTGCGAAAGCGTTGAAGATGTCTTCCATCAAAGCCATCAGAGTTTCGACGCGGTTATCCGGAATGGCATCTTCACGAGAGGAGAAGAGCGGGAACTGTCCCTGAAAGCCGAGGATGTTCCACGGGTCGACCAGTGCCCCGCAGTTGACTCCTCTGCGGAGCAGATCAGGAACCCGCTTCAGCTCTGCGAATGCAGCAGGGACATCGCCCAGGTTCAGGCGTTGCCGTGCGGTGGAGACAATGCATTCGATCTCGGTCTCCATGCGGATGCTGGCAGCAGGAATGGCGAGTGCCTGCTCCCGGCTTGCTTCCGGATAGCCCATCACTGCGTACAAGTGAGCGAGTTCGCGATGCTGCACCTGCCGGGCGCCATAGCCAGCCAGTCGCATGTTGAGATATTGACGAACGTGTCCGAACGGCTGCTGCGTTTTCTTTTCTTCTTTGATCAGCCGTTCCAGTCGGTCTCCTGTGGCGTTCTGCATGACGCGGGCATAAAAGTCATCCCGTCTGCGGGCCACAATTGGCAGCAGTGACGTCAGCGAAATGGTCGAATCATGTGTCGACGGCCCTGCCCCGCTGACGGAACTGGCCATGAGCATTGTTCCGCACAATGCCGCAGCGGCGTCAAAGAGTCTTTCCGCACGGGACGTTCGACTCTTCTTGTCATCAATCCAGTCCTGCAGAGAGTCGAGGATGATCTGCCGGATGATGAAGCGTCGGTAATAGCCCCGGTTATCGATGCGATGCGGATCCCATTCGCCGAAGAGATAGTTTGTCCGCTTGTTGACGGGGTGCAGGTGATCGTACGAACGCTGATCGATCGCCAGTTCTTCGAGCCGGTCGAGTTCGAAATAGGCGTCGTGGAGAATGTCCTGCGGAGCCATCTTGAAGAAGGCAAACGTCTGTTCAATGAGGTCGTGATATCGCCCCGCAGCCACGCCCGCGCCGGAATGATAGATCGGGATCGGCCGCAGCTTCTCGTGGGGGTAGACCTCCATGCGGCGACCATTCTCCAGCACCGCGACCGGTCGATATCCGACATAGTCGTTCAGGTGCTGCAAGGCTCCGCCGATGATCAGTTCCGGTTCATCCCAGGTGCTTCCCTGGCCGAGAATTGCCTCCAGCAGGACGGCATAAAAATAGGGATGGTCGAAATCCTCGTCCTTCAGATGAAAGAGGAGATCGGAGTGATAGTCGCGGTAGGCGTGATAGAGTCGATCGAGACCCAGATCGATGACGGTTCGTGCCTGCTGGCAGTCGTTGAATGCCGGTTGCGTCGCGCTGAGTTCATCCAGAGAAGTCTGCAGGGCCTGCCGGAGCAGTTCGCGCCGGTTCTCCGACTGAGGAAGGATCGCCCAGATCGAGCTCAGGTTCTTGAGAAAGACGGGCTCGGAATTGCCGCTTGAGAAATTGAGATATCCCAGGACTTCGCGCATCGCATCCGCATGCGTCGGAGGCAGTGACCACACGGATTTCGTTTTCTTCCTCGGAGGCATGCTCTCTCATTTCGCTGAACAGATTGCAGTCTCTCAATCTGTTCCAGACTTCACAGGGTAACACTTTTCGAAGCCGGAGTCACAGGGACTGCCCTGCATGTTTCCGTGTGTCACAAGCTTCGATCTTGCAGTTATTTCCGGAGAAAGTCCAACTGTTCTTCCGGCCGCTCCGGCGTATTGTGGCGGAAACAGCTTTCTCCCGCAAAGCAACCCTCACTCCATTGGATATCAGGTTTCCAAACCCTGTCTATGGATCGACTTGCATTCTCTGGAAATAAAATTTCCCGGCCATCTTGCATCCGCGGGAAGAATCTCTCTCACTGCCGACTCCGGACCGGCGCAACTGAATGATCTGAAGTATCGCGGGTGTGCGAACCTCTCCTCTCCCTGATTCAGTCTGCGAGCCCTCTGTGACCGAGCTCTCGGTGATCATTCCCCAGCATGGTCAAAGCGAATGCACCGTCGCCGCCGTCCGCACACTTCAACAGGTCCATCCCTTTCCGATCGAAATTCTGATCGTTGATGACGGCAGCCCTGCCCCGCACCGGACTCGTGTCCGCGAGCACCTTGCCGGAAATGTGACGCTCCTGAGACTTCCCAGGCGAAAAGGGATTACGGCCGCATGGAACGCAGGCGCAAAACTCGCGTCCGGACGGATTCTCGTCTTTCTGAATAACGATACCCTTTCACATCGCGCCTGGCTCAGGCAACTTGTGCAGCCACTGTCCTGCAGCCCTTGCCTGATGACAGGCTGCCAATGGCGCGTCGAGCGATGGCTGGCCGATCGACGGCAGAAGTTGCTCGCCGGTTGGTGTCTGGCGATCCGAAGAGCGGATTTCTTTGCTGCCGGTGAATTTGATGAACGCTTCCGGCTCTACTTTTCAGACACCGATCTGCAGCTCCGCCTGCTGCAGCGATGTCGAGGTTCGCTGACAGTTGTTGAGGATCTTCCTGTTGAGCACCTGAAGCACCGCTCAACCCGGCGGTTGACTTCCAGATCCTTTGAATGGCGGCGTGACTGCGATCGATTCCGTCAGAAGTGGAATCTCGACATTGCCGGTCCGTCTTCCGGTTCTTCGACCACTCGCGGAGACAACTGATGCGGCTGGTTCAGATTTGTAACGTCGGAAACATCTGCGGCGGGACCGCTGCCTGCGCCTGGTCGATCACGCGGGCGCTCCGGCAGTATGAGCACGTCGTTCTTTTTCTGGGCCGCCCAACTCCCGAAACCATCGAACGGTTTGCCCCGGTCGAGGTCTCGCAGATTCGCCAGGTGGACGATGTGCAGTTGGACCGATTCCGTCCTGACCTGGTCATCTTACACAACACCTCAGCGTCTCACGCGGGCAAGATTCGAAGTTGCCTGACGTTGCAATACCTGCATTCCGCTTGTTTCCCTGCAGAGGCTGACAGGACTGTCGCCTGTTCCCGGTGGCTTGCGAGTCGCTACACGACGCAGTTTCCGGTCCTGCGGCAGCCAGTCCCGTACCCCCCTTTGCTTGAGGAACACCATGCTGCTGAGACGCGGCATTTCGATGATGTCCTCACCATCGGTCGCCTCTGTACCCCACGTCGACAGAAATGGCCGACAGCGTGCGTCCCGTTTTACTCAGAGCTCGCCGACCGGTTTCCGCAGGTCAACTGGGAGTTCGTCGGATGTCCGGCTGACATGCAGGGGGCTCTGATGAAAGCCTGTCATGGCAAGGCTCGATTTTTCCCGGCAGGCTGGGATGCCCGACGTCATTTGCGCCAGTGGCACGCGCTACTTTACCATCACCCTACGCTGACTGAATCGTTCGGAAGAACCGTGGCCGAAGCGATGCGCGCTGAGTGCATTCCGATCGTGGATCACCGGGGCGGATTCTGCGAACAGATTGTCGCCGGAGAAACAGGCTTCCTCTGTGAATCGATCGAACAGTTTGCGGCGGCCATCGAATCGCTGCAGGATCCGGCACGTCGCTGGTCGATGGCACTTGCCGCCCGGCGGCAAGCGGAAGAACGCTTTTCGTTTCGCGCTTTTGAAACCACGTTCCGCCGGTTGTTAATCGAGTGGACGCGGACCGGGTAGCCGGGAAATTACTCGATGATCCCGAGCAGTCGCTCCAGAAGTTGGCCGGTGGCGTTAACGGCTTCTCGCGGAATGGTGTGCGGGCCTCGAAATCCAAAGAAGTCCAGCTTGGCTGCTCCGGTGAGGAACAGATCTCTCAACCAGATGGCGGCTTCGTAGGGGAGAATGGGGTCTTCGCGTCCATGACTCTGAATGACCGGAACATCCTTCAACTGATGATTCCGTGCGTTCCAGTCTTCTTCACTGAGCAGTGAGCCCGACCAGACGATCAAACCGGCTGGAGGGGTAGGAAGGCGGAGGGCGACATCAGTGCTGATCATCGCCCCCTGCGAAAACCCTCCCAGCACGACGCGGTTGGTCTCCAGACCGGTCTCTTCGCACACCTCATTCACCAGTGCCAGAAGTTTGTCACGTGCGGCAGGGAGTTCGGGTGGCACGTGTTTTCTGAATGCATGGAAGTCGCGTTCCTGAACCGTCCGCGTCAGGCGGTCCATGTCGAGCGGCCACCACGCCCGCCCTCCGGGAATTCCTAGGGGGTCCAGCGAAATCGGGCCTGATGGGAAGATGAACTGCACCTTGTCCAGGAGATCCGGAAACTCCTGCAGCAACTGCGCGCCGATCGGAACCAGGTCGTCTCCCGGAGCTCCAAAACCGTGGCAGAGAATCACATTCAGGAGCGGTGTCGACTCACTTGTGATCAGATGGCAGTCAAGTTCCGCAATCCGACGCACTTCCAGGTTTGCCATGGTAGCGCCACAAATCTTTCCGCTCGGAACACTTGGCTGCATCAGCCAAAATCAAGGATGAACTCTTCAATGTGGCCCGTACTTCAATGTCGTCCTCGGGGACTTCGCGATGATTGTGAAACCGGGGACGGCTGTCGAGATTGAATCTGAGAAATCCGTACAGGCTTCGGCAATCGTTCGCACCTTCAACGTCGGCGACGCATGCAGTCTCATTGTTCACACGGAGGAGTTCCACCCAGTGACTCTGTGGCTGCGGCAGTCGACAGCTTCCTAAAAGGGGGCGTACAGCGGGGTGGCGCTCCCCGGTATCACACCGTCCCAGGAAGTGGCTTGTGCTGGAAGGATGGCAGAAGGAATTCGTTGCGGCGGCGCGTACGACGTGCCGTTTTCGAGTCCCCCCACCGGTCCTCCAGGCTGTGGCATCGGTTCCGCCGGTTCCGGAGGCATGTACGTCCCCGGGCGGAGCGGCTTGGGATAGTGATCCCACTCCTTCGGGGGCGGAACATACGGAGCAACAGGCGAATGATCTCCGCGTGAGAGATCTGTCATTTTCTCATAGCGATGCCAGAACTGCTGAGAGTAAGGCATCGTGGCCGGCATTCCCCAGCCGGCCGACGTCTGGGCCTGACTGAAGACATGGTGGTAATTGTACGGGCGGAAGGAGTGAAATCCCTCGTAGTACGGCATGTTCTGAATCCAGCCGTGCTTCCACCGTTCCTGATCGTCATAGCGGAACAGAGGTTCGCTGTGCCCGACGGACCCCGGACCGTTGTAGGCTCCGCCGTATCCCACATCCTGTGTGGCCTGAGGAATGTAGGCGGCATCCTGTGCCTGCACGCTTCCTGTCAAGACACCGAGCCCCAGGATCGCCCAAAGTCGATTCTTCATCACGTCGATTCCTTGATCCGGTCTCTGCGGAACTCACCGATCCGTGAAATGCCAGAACCTCACCCCACAGCTGACAGTGGCGCAGCGGCATTTTTCCAAGTCTTACATCGGCAGGATACGAAAAGGTTCTCCTCAGATTGGATCGATCTTCAGCCATTTGACGATTTTTCCGTCGAGAAATGTCCACCTGATTGAAATTTCGCTACAGCCACCCCGGGCGGCCTCTTCTTTCTTCCTTTTTCTGAAATTGATTCAAGCTGTTCTGCTCAACGGTCTGCCGGGATCAATACCGTCGGAAACGTGGAGCGAATTCGCCCGGGGCCACCGCCAGCAGACAAGATTGCAGCGGTCCCAGCTCGCCGGAACAGTGGAATCACCCCGCCCGGATGCTTCCCGGCAAATTCCCTCCTCAGGATCGGGTCGTCGTCACGCAGAGAGATGCGTCGTCCGGGAACCCTTTCATTCAAGACATTCACGCGACAAGGAGTTTGCCAATGCTGTCCCGTTACGCTTCCGTGGGAGTTCTGATGCTGGCCGGTGCCGAGATGCTGCACGCTGCCGACCCGCTGATTCCGCCCGCTCCGAGCACCGATGGAAACAGCGTTGTTCCCGATCCCAATCCGCTCCCGGTTCCTCCCCTTCCCCCAGCCCCCGGGCTGAAGAGCCAGCCGCTGCTCCCGGTTCCGGAAGTCAATTCCCCTGCTCCGGCAGTTGAGTCGATTCCGCAGTCGGTTCCGAGTGCTCCGGCGCCACAGATGCCCGTTCCCCAGCCGGTGGCGACTCCTTCGGTTGTCCCGAGTCATGGCACTTCACCCGGCCAGTATGTCCCTGTTCCAAGTCAGGGAAATGCCGTCGCTCCGAACACATCCTTCAGCAGCCCGCCCTATCCGTCTCAGGGAGCGACCTACTACTACGACAACTCAGGGGCGCTTGTCCCTTTCAATCCGAACGCTCCTTACGGATTTCCTCAGTACAACAGCTTTTCGACCGGACCGTCCTACCCGGTCCGGATGGACACCGGTCCCGCTGGCGGCGAGCACGCCCGGTTTCCGTACTACAGCTACCGCCGTCCGTGGTACACGCCCGGCCCAGTCAGCCGGAACGTGAACATCATCTGGTAACGCAACGGGATTGATTTGCCTGGGGGTGTTCCTTTGGGTTCACGGATTCTGCTCTGGACGGAACGGACTTCCGTCCAGCGAGCCGGCATCGTCACTTGACCGAAGGAACACGTATTGACGAGTTTCGGAAGATTTCCCATAACGCCGGTCTGAAACCGGAACCCGTACCGAAACTCCCCCGAATCAGCTGACCGCAGGCCTGCCCGATGTGGCTGAAACTCCCACTTCTGCAACGCTACATCTTTGCCGAAGTGTTTCGGGTGTTTACGTTTGTGCTGTTCTGTATCACGGTGCTGCTGGTCTTCGTGGGGGTCTTTCAGCAGGCGACCCAGAGTGGGCTCGGTGCCGGACAGGCCCTGACGATCATTCCGTATATCGTCCCGAGCATGCTTCCGTTCACCATTCCGGCAGCGTTGCTGCTGACAGTCAGTGCTGTCTACGGCCGGCTCACGGGGGATCAGGAAGTGATCGCCGCCAAAGCAGCCGGGATTCATCCGCTTTCGCTGATGTGGCCTTCCTTCGCCCTCGGTGCAGTCCTGAGCCTGGGGGCACTGTTTCTGACAGATCAGGTGATTCCCTGGTCCATGCTCAAGATCGAGCAGCACATCATTTCGTTCATGGAAGACATTTTCCTTGAGCGTCTGCGGACGGAGCATCACTTCAGCGATCCCAAGCACGGGCTGCTGGTGACGGTGGAAAGTGTCAATGGAAACGTCCTGACCCGCCCGACCTTCCGGTACACCAAAGGGCAGCGAATCTGCACTCTGCAGGCTGAAGAGGCTCAAATTGAACTGGATACGAAGGCTCAGACCCTGGCGATCCGGGCCAAGAATGCCTGGATCGACATTCCCGGTCAGGCTCGCGGACGGTTCACCGAGCGGACAGAACTCATCCGCTGGGACAACGTGAAAGAGCGGCAGAATCCCCGGGATATGCCGGTCGCTGTCATTCAGGAAGAACTCAAGAAGATTGAAACCGAGCGTGAGCGGCAAAAGCAGTTGACCGCGCTGGAAGCGTGCTTCGCACTGACGGTCGCAGACTTCTCGAGTCTGGCGAAAAAGTGTGGGAGCCGCATGGTCGATATGGGGCGCGAACGCAAACGCTCCTTCCGCTTGAACACCGAGATTCACAATCGCTACTCCATGGCCTGCAGCTGCTTCTTCTTCGTCCTGCTGGGAGCCCCGTTCTCGATGCGGTTCGGAAAAAGTCAGTATCTGACGAGTTTTCTCCTCTGCTTTGTTCCGATCGTGTGCGGGTATTACCCGTTACTCCTGGGGATCACGACTCAGGCCAAAAAGGGTCTGGTGCCTCCGGAATTCGCTATGTGGATCGCAAACGCGCTGCTTGGCATTGCAGCCTGGCTGGTGATTCGCCGGGTCGTACGCTATTGAAACCTCGAAAAGAAAAGTGTCCACGCCAGCGGCAGGTTTAGGCAACATGTTGTGAAGAAAACACTTGCGGCTTCAAGTCGACAGCCAAAGCCGTTGACACCCTGAAGTCGATCTTATAATTTCGCACTTCCCGACGATGTGCGTTGGTGAGATTGATTTCAAGGAAAAACGAGGAAACTGCGATGGCTGGGAATCTTCAGGAGTTCAGTGACGCCACTTTTCAAGACGATGTGCTCAGCAGCGATCAGCCTGTGCTGGTTGACTTCTGGGCTCCCTGGTGCGGTCCCTGCAAAATGCTGACCCCGACCATCGAAGCGCTGGCTGAGAAGTACGTTGGCAAGGTCAAAGTGGGTAAGCTGAACACCGATGACAACCGTCAGGCTGCCATCAACTATCAGATCAACAGCATCCCGACGCTGATTGTGTTCAAAGGGGGTAAGCCGGTCGACCGCATTCTGGGGCTGCAGCCGCAGGATCGCATCGCTGCTCTGCTCGACAAGCACATCGGCTAAGAAATCGCGATTTGTCATTGGTCAGTAGTCATTTGTCATTTGGAGAGCGCCGCCTACTCATGACAAATGACGAATGACCATTGAGAAATGACAATTCTCTCCTCCAGGGAAAAGGATTTCCCATGCAGGCTCAGCTGGCTTCCCGAGGATCGGAGTCCGATCAGGAACTGGACCGTCTCTCACAGGCGGCGCGGTTTGTCACGCATCTGCAACTGCAGCTGGCCGAGCTCGATCGCCGTGAGCAACAGCTCAACGCACAGGCGAACGCCCTGCATGAACAGCAGCTGATTGCCAAGCGTGGCCTGAAGGCGGCGCAGGACCAAGTCGCACTCAGTCGCTGCGAACTGCAGTTGCAGGCCGAGCAGATTGCTGAAGGCGAAGAGACGCTGCGGCAGCGCGTCCTGATTCTCCGGCAGCAGGAAGAAGACTTCGAGCGTCGCTTCCAGTCGCTGCAGACCGAACGGGATCTCTTTCGGCAGCAGCAGCTCGAAGAGAAAGCGGCGGCCCAGCGCGAACTCGAAAGTCGGCAGAACGAACTTCTCAAAGAACAGCAGACCTGGCACGAAGAGCGTGAGAGCTTCCGCCAGAAGCTTCAGGAAGAACAGGCTCAGGCTCAGCGGCAGCTGGAAGAAGCCCGCACCGCGTTTCAGGCCGAGCAGGCCCAGCTGCGGCAGGTCATCGAAGCAGAACGAGCCGGGGCCTGGGATGAAGTCGAACAGCTGCGAACAGACTTCTCTCGAGAGATGGAGCAGGAACGTGCTGCTCTGGAATCTCTCAAGATTTCAATGCAGGAAGCACACGCTGCGGAGCGGGCAGGCTGGCTCGCCGACCGTGATGTGGAACTGGCGCGGATCGAATCTCTCAAAGCCGATCTGCAGCAGCAGCGGGCCGAGCAGGAACGGGTCAACCGCCAGTGGACGGAGCATCGTAAAGAAGAAAAGCGGCAGCACCTCGAGGCACTCGAAGAAATCAGCCGGGAACGGCTCTCCAGCCTGGACCTGCGTGAACGGGAGATCCAGCAGCGTGAGATCGATCTCCAGAAGCGGTTCCGACTGCACGAAGACCACCTCGACCGCACGCGGCGCGATCTATCGGCTCAACGCGCCGAGATGGAGTGGCAGGAACAACAGCAGCGAATCTGGATCGAACAGGTGGAAACCTCGATTCGACTGCGACTCTCGCAGATGCGCAAGTTCCGCGAATTGCTGACCCAACGTGAACGTTGCCTGGCTGACGAACAGCAGGTCTTTCAGCAGCAACGCCAGCAGACCGAAGAGCAGTTGCGTCAGCAGCGGGAAAATCTCCTGCTGGAGCGGACCAGAACCGCGGAGATTCGTCAAGAAGAAGTACAGACACAGCTCAGCTGGCAGTCGCGGGTCGAACAGGAACTGGAGCGGCTCGCCGATCAGCGTGCTGAAGTGACCCGCGTACTCCAAGAAGTGAACGAGTTGCTGCGACAGCTTCCCGGTTCAATCGAGGCAGGCACTCCGGAAACCCATCTGCAACAGGTGGTGAATATTCTCTCCACGCAGATCGTCGAGGTCGAAGAGAGTCGACGGTTGCTGACGGAACAGCAACAACAGCAGCGTTCGGAAATCGTGCGACTCTCAAGCTGGATCGAGTCGCGTGAGGCCTGGGTGCAGGAACGTGAAGCGATGTTCAGCCAGCAGCTGGAAGAACTCTCGCGACGTGAGTCTGCGTGTCAGGCGGAACGCGAAAGCTGGCAGGCGGAGAGGATTCAGGTGGAACGCCTGATCCGCGATCTCGTTCAGCAGCTGGAGACCACCTCAACCGATCACCAATCTCTCCCGCTGGCAGGCTGATCAGTGTGCTGATGGCCTTACGTTGTCCGGGGCGTGAACTGCCGCACTCATCGGAACATTCCGCCTCCCTTAGTCGGGGGATGGTTGCGGCGCCGGCTGCGTGATTCTCGCTTTCGAAAAAAATGACGTAATTGCAACTCTTTATGTGATGGTTTCTTGTGACGTCGCCCGCTGCCTCTCTCAGTTTGTTCTGAAAATTTCTTGGACGGAAGTGCCACGTGCGGGACATAACTGTCTGAGAACGTGATCTTGCGCCGCTGATTCGACTTCCGGGCCGAAGCCGTCGGGGCTGTATCAGCCGATGCAGTGTTGGGGGCAATGGAAACGAACGATTCATCATCGTCGAGCGTGGAAGATGCGGAGGATGACCCTGCCCGGCAGGCGGAGTTTCTTCGTTATCTCGCTGGAGCCTATTCAGAAGCCTATGCCTCTGCTCTGGTGATTGTGGGCAATCGAACTGACGCGGACGACGTCATTCAGGAAGTCTGCGTCTTGCTCTGGAAGCAGTTCGATGAATTCGAGCCGGGGACCAATTTCCGGAAGTGGGCCTGCTCGATTGCATTTCTTGTCGCTAAGAATTTTGTTCGCAAACAGCGCCGCCGCACCAGTGGACTGAGCGACTATGCGATGTTGCGGATTGAACATGTTCGATCCGCAGCTGCCGAGTTGATGGAGCTGCGCCGGGAACTGCTCTATGAGTGTGTGGCCAAGCTCAGCGAGCGGGATCGAAAGTTTCTGGACGACTGTTACTGCAGCTCGGTCCCCATTGCCGCAATCGCCCGTGCGCAGCGGGATAACGTCGAAACCGTTTACACCCGTCTGAAGCGGCTACGGAAACGACTGACAGACTGTATCGAACGCACTCTCGGGAAGGGTTATTAACGTGAGCGGCGAGCAACGGTCAAACATTGATGAGGTCCGACAACTGGCGGATGCCGTTTTCGATCGGCACGTCAGCGCGCACACCATGCAGCGGATCGAAAGCCTGATCACAGGCGATCTGGGCTGCCTGCAGGCCTACGTGGAGCGAATCGGCTTTCATGCAGACTTGATGAACCAGTCGGTAGAACGTTCGTCGGCCCGGCAGGCGGAGTTCGCCATGGACCGCATTCTCGTCTCCCAGGCGCATGCGGAAGGCCGTCGTCGATGGCTGAATATGTCATTGATGGCAACGGGATTGCTTCTCGCGGTTGGATTCGGAGCCTGGATCGCAATTTCTCCGGCAAAGCTTTCTCCGCAGGTCGGCACCGTGGCACATCTGACGAGCGATGCCCGGTTGGACGCTGCTGCATCCATCGAACTCGGACAGATCGTCCGCGAAAACGAGTGGTATACGGTCAATCATGGGATTGTCAGTCTGGAATTGCCGCATGTGGCAGTCGACTTGATTGCTCCGGTAACAATTCGACTCCAGGCCAATCAGACGCTGGAACTCAAGCGAGGTTCTGTGCATGTGCTGGTGGCCCCGGGAGGTGAAGGCTTTACGGTTGCCACGCCGAACAGTCAGGTGATTGACTACGGGACTGAGTTCTCGGTCGAGTACCAGCCTGCCAAAGGAACGGAAGTTCACGTTCTGCAGGGGAAAGTTCAGGCCAGCCTGTTGAGTCCCCTCGGCAATGTTCTTCGGGTTCTGGATCTGACTGCAAAGCGGTCCGCGCAGATTCCCGAGCGCCAACCTCAGATCCGTGAAATCAACTTTGCTTCCGGAACGTTCGAACGCGTCGAGAAGGCTCGGGGAAAGATTCAGAAGATTGATGGAGCTCTGCGCACTGTGGCGGAACTTCCTCCTTCACTTCAGGGACAAGCGGTCACGACGACCAACCACATGCTCGTCGTTCCGGAACGCCAGCACGTCATCATTGAGAAGGAAATCTCTGTCGAGGGCTTGTCTGGCCCCGTCCGAATCCCGGCAGGAACGTCCGTGAGCAGCTATCTCGTGCATTACGATCCGGATGAGTGGACGACCTTTGCTCCCCGTGGCGCGGTGACGTTCGACTCGCCCATTGCTGCGGTTCTTGTGGGGGCGGAATCACTGAACTCCACGGATTCTCTGTTTGGTCTGGCCGCAACGGCCTATGAGACCGAAGCCTTCCGCGAGCTGGAACTGGATGAAGACGAAGTCCGGTTGTCCGATGATCGCAAAACTGTTTCGTTCTACTTCGGCGTGTCCGGGGAAAAGTCGCTGGACCAGGCCCGCATCCTTCTTTTTCGCTGAAAGATCTGGTTTCTCGCTCACTTTCACCATTTCCATTTCATCAGTTCAGGAGCGTCTTTGTGAATACTTCCTCTCAGGCTCGAGCTGTCCAAGTTCGGGGCTTCACATTGATTGAGTTGCTGGTCGTGATCGCCATCATCGCCGTATTGATCGCGTTGTTGCTTCCGGCAGTGCAGCAAGCACGTGAAGCGGCTCGCCGCAGTCAATGCAAGAATAATCTCAAACAGCTTGGACTGGCGTTTCATAATTACGTTGATGTTCACCGCATCCTCCCACCGGGCGGAATCGGGACAACACTCCAGACGAACATCAGTTCGTTCTGGCTGAATCTCCTTCCCTTTATCGAGCAGACAATCATCTTCAGCAAATATCAGTTTATCGCCACCGCTCAGGACAGTGCGACGAATCAGAATCTGATGGCCAGCCTTCGTTCCGAGCTCTTTTTTTGCCCCTCAACCCCCTGTCCCCGCTTTTCCAAAGCTCCTGCACAGCTCGCGAATGCTCCTCAACCGACCTATGCAGGAATTGCAGGTGTGGTGGATTCCCGAGCCATTTCGGTGGAACGTGGACTGGTCAATGGAAATGGAGTGCTCCCACCGAATAAAGCGGTCAAGCTAGCCGAGATCACCGACGGGACCAGCAACACCATTATGATGGGTGAGCAGTCTGATTTTGGTTACGACAGCAATAAGACTCCATCGGAGATGCGTTCGGGAGGTGTTTTCAGCATTGTGGCCAGCTGCAACGGCAATGGAACACCCGGGGAAGCCACCACCTGGGCGGGCAATCAGACGTATAACATGACCACCATTCGCTACCCACTGAATCACAAAATTTATACGACCGATCGCGCGCTGGGGATCGGCAATACGACACCGGATTCGGCCGGCGGTGAAACCAACAAGCCGATTCAATCCATTCATGCCGGGGGGGCACACGTGCTTGTCTGTGACGGCTCCGTTCGATTCGCCAGCCAAAGCATCGATTTCGATCTCTTTAAGATTCTTGCCCAGCGCGCTTCCAACCAGGTCCCTGGTGAATGGTAAATGGTGAGACGGGACTGATACCGCTGCTCATGGCAATCGCGGGCTGCGCCGACTGCACGGCTTCCCCCTGCTGACGGTCCGTCACCTTCGCCACGAGAACTCATTCGCGGATACAAGGACGTTCAAAGGTCGACTTCAACGGGAAAAGGCAACTGATGAAGTGCATCGCAAAGATCTGGCTGTTATTTTGTGTCTCACTCGAGATATCATTGGCGATAAGTCAGTTCGGCTGTGGTCCAAAGGATCCTCCCCCGGGGCCCGTCGTCCCCCCCGGCCAGGAGGGGAAGAAGTTCCAGACTGAAATCGACCAGATCCCACCGATGAGGCTGATCCGCCCCTCCTGCCTGATTTTATGGAGTTCGAATGCGCCGCATCTTCCTGGCACTGCTGATTCATCTAGCGGCCGTGCTCTCTCCTGAGTGCAATGCTGCAGATTCGAAGCCGTCGTCTGCTGCCAGTGGCTCATCGGCGAAGCTGATGGAGGAATGGCTGCTGAAGCAGGCCGGTCAGTGCTTTCAAAACTGGGATGAGAAATACAAGACCCTGAAGACACCGGAACAGATCGAAGCCTATCAGAAGCGGTTGCGAGATCAATTTGTCGAGAAGCTGGGCGGGTTTCCGGAGCGTACGCAGCTGAATGCGAAAGTGACCGGCATTGTCCCCCGTGACGGTTACCGGGTGGAGAAGGTCATTTTTGAAAGTCAGCCGGGACACTTTGTCACCGGACTTTGCTTCGTTCCACAATCGAGTCAGTTTCAGGCTCCGTACCCCGGTGTTCTGATCGTTTGCGGCCATTCCGCCAACGGCAAAGGGATGGACGCTTATCAGTCCGGCGCGGCACTGGCGGCGCTGAATGGCTTGGTTGCATTTCTTGTCGATCCTGTTTGTCAGGGGGAGCGCTACGAGCATCTCACTCCCGAAGGCGTCCCAGCCTGGACCGACACCACCAGCGGGCATTCCATGCTGGGACTGGGGGCGATCCTGCTGGGGCAGAACACCGCCCGCAACGAGATCTGGGACGGCATGCGAGCCATTGATTACCTGCAGGAGCGGGACGATGTCATTCCCGAGAAAATCGGCTGTATGGGAAACAGTGGCGGTGGAACACAGACTGCTTATCTGATGTCGCTGGATAATCGGATTCAGGCAGCAGCGCCTGCCTGTTACATCACCTCGTTCCAGAAGCTGCTCACGACCATCGGACCGCAGGATGCGGAGCAGAACATTTTCGGACAGCTGGAATGGGGAATGGATCATGCGGACTACCTGATCATGCGGGCCCCCAGCCCTGTCCTGATCTGTGCCGCCACGCAGGATTTCTTTTCCATTGACGGAGCCAAGGACTCCTTCCGCAAAGCCAGAGAGATCTTTACGCGTCTGGGGGCACCGGATCACGTGGAACTCTTTGAAGCAGAAGGGAAACATGGTTGGCAGCAGGCGTTCCGTGAAGCGTCTGTCGCCTGGATGTGCCGCTGGCTGGCTGGTCGGGAAGTTGAAGTTCACGAGCCGAAGCTGCAGTTGCTGACGGAAAAGGAATTCCAGGTCACCGACCAGGGACAGGTGCTGCTCCTGGCAGGTGCGAAATCGGCATTTCAGCTCAACGTCGAAGAATTCGAAAAGACTCAGGCTGCGAGAGATCAGCTCTGGGCTAATCCCGAACATGGCATTCAGAAAGTTCGCCAGCTTGCAGGCATTCGCTCGCTGGAGAGTCTTCCCGCACTCGAAGCCAGTCAGGTGAGTGAAACAAAGGAAGGCACGATCACGATCGAACGCTGGAATCTGACCTGTGCCGACGGGCTGACATTACCTGCACTTTTATACCGCCCCGAGAAGCCGACGAAGGGTCCCCTGCTCTGCACGCTCCCCGGCGGAAACGAATCGAAATGGAAGGTTGCGGATCAGGAGTCGACAGCGCTGAGTCAGGCACAGGCGGGACATCTGGTCCTTTCGGTCGATCTGTGCGGAATTGGAAAGTCCATACCGAAGGACGCGGCGTGGTACCGGCCTGATTTCGGTCCGGACGCCCGGTATACCGTCACTGCGTATCTGCTCGGCAGGAACTTCATCGGACTGCGGGGTGAGGAAATTCTGCAGGTCTCCCGTTGGTTCCTCCAGCATGAATCACTTCCGACCGACGAACGCAAGCTGAGTCTGCTAGCGGACGGTCGACTGTCGCTGGCGGCCCTCCATGCAGCTGCCGTTGAGCCTGATCTGTTCGGCCATGTGACGCTCTTGCATGCCATCCCCAGCTGGCGGACGATCATCGAAGCCAAGCTGTCCAGGGACCAGATCGTCAATTGTGTCCACGGCGCAGCCCGTGCCTACGACCTCCCGCACCTCGTTCAATTGCTGGGAGACCGCTGCGAAATTCTGGAACCGGTGAACGCTCGGGGAGAACCGATTCCGTAGCCGAGGACCACAGACTTCCTGCTCACCTCGAACCGATAAAGGGACATGGCAGATGAAATCACGATCAGCGATTTTCAAGTTCAAAGCGACTTTGTCCACGATGAGGCGAGGGGCGTTCCGTGCGGCCGTCTGCATGATGCTGCAGAGCCTCACACTTCTTTCAGTGAACGCCGAAGATGTTCCCTGGTTGGATGCAGTCACGCAGGTTCCAGATGGGATCCCGTCCCCGTCCCGTCCGCTTCGCAATGTGCTCGAATTGGCCAATGGAACTCCACTCACCACTCCGGAGGAGTGGGAAAAAGCCAGAGGCGAAATCCGAACGGCTTGGGAAAAGTTTCTCGGTCCCCGTCCTGCACGGTCGGATTCGCTCGGGGTGAAATCACTGAAACTGGAGACCTTGGATGGCACCACGCGCGAGTTGATCGAATATCAGGTCGAACCGGGCAGGAACGTGCGGGCGTATCTTTTGCGTCCTCATCCGCTGCCGGAAGGCAAACTCCCGGGGCTGGTTGTTTTTCATTCGACTCTCGATCACACGATTGAATCCGAGGCTGGACTCGGGGGTCCCCAGGATCCGAACACAGGAATCGAACTCGCTGCCAGAGGGTTCGTGGTGATTTGCCCGGAAAACTTCCTGTGGGAGGAATCCAACCGGAATGAAGCGGTTCAGGCTGCTCGAAGAAGAAACCCCGACAGCCTGGGGATGATGACGATGCTGTCTGACGGACAACGGGCTCTGGATCTCCTTGAGAGTCTCCCCGAGGTCGATACCCAGCGACTCGGGGCAAGCGGTCATTCGCTGGGGGCTAAAGAGACCCTGTACCTGATGGCCTTTGATGAGCGAGTCTGTGCCGGTGTTTTCAGCGAAGGGGGCATCGCGCTGGACTCAACCAATTGGCACGCACCGTGGTACCTGGGGAGCCGGGTCACCGAGCCTGACTTTCCCCTCGATCATCAGGAGCTGATTGCCCTGATTGCCCCGCGTCCGTTTCTGGTTCTGGGGGGTGAAACTCTCCCTGAAAGTTCTGACGGAAATCGCTCCTGGCCCTATATCAAAGTGGGTCAGGATGTCTCGCGATTCCTGGGAGTGCCCGTTCGACAAGGGATGTTGAATCATGGCGAAGGACATGAAATTTCACGAGCTTCCAAGGAAAAAGTCTACGAGTGGCTGGAGTGCTATGTCGCGCGCAAATCCCCATAGATCTATTCTCGCGGGGGCCAGCCAGGCAGAGAAAATCTGGTCTTTCGAAAAACGGCGATCTTCGGTATTCCACTGCCGCTGGGCGAACCCAACCGGAGTGTATTTCGTCGATGCTGTTCTCGCGCCGCTGCTGGATTCTGGCTGGATGTCAAGTTGTAATCTCTTCTGCGTTAAGCGGTTGCGGCACTCTGCTGTACCCGGAACGACGCGGTCAGGCGGCCGGTCGGCTGGACTGGAAGGTGGTCGCACTCGACGGCATCGGGCTGCTCTTTTTCTTCATTCCCGGGGTGATTGCGTTTGCGGTCGACTTCCTGAACGGCACAATTTACCTGCCGGCGGAAACGACTCCGTGTGAGCCTCCCTGTCTGCCGACCCCCACCAGCGGCAAGTCACGGGGCAAAACCAGTCAACTTCAGCCGATCAAAGTTCCTCGCAGCCAGCTGACTCCCGGCGGAATCGAAAAGATCATCGCCCAGCGGGCCGGCAAGACGATTTCTCTGGAAGATGGCAAGTACGTCACCCGTCCGATGAACACCATCGACGAGTTCTGGAAAACTCGGGACGAGCTGGATACACATTCTCTCGGTCGCGGGGCCGGAATTTCCTGATCAGGATTTCCGGGGTGTTCGCGTGCGTCGTCCGGCCTGTTTGCGATACCATCCGCATTCAGATGGACGTGTGTCTTTAGTCAGGTCAGAGGAGCAGCAGTGGCAGACAAAGCATGGGGTGGACGATTCACTGAACCGACGGATGCTCAGGTGGAATTGTTCACTGAATCCATTTCCTTCGATTCCCGTCTGGCCACGGTGGATGTGGAAGGCTCCCAGGCCCATGCACGCATGCTGGCACATGTCGGCCTGATCACTTCCGACGAATGCGAGCAGATCTGCACCGCCCTGACCGAAATCCTTGGCGAAATCCGCCGGGGGGAGATGGAGTACAAGTCTTCTCTGGAAGACATCCATATGCACATTGAGTCCGCCCTCATCAAGCGGCTGGGAGATGTCGGACGCAAGCTGCATACCGGCCGCTCACGGAACGATCAAGTCTCCACCGACATCAAGCTGTATATCCGCAACGCCATTGATGAACTGGATGAGCAGCTCAAGCAACTGCAGGTTGCCTTCGTCAGTCGCGGTGAACGCGACATCGACATGGTGCTCCCCGGTTACACGCATCTGCAGCGGGCCCAGCCGGTGAATGCCGTTCATTACTGGCTGGCGTATTGCGAGAAGTTTCAGCGGGATCGGGATCGGCTCGCCGACTGTCGAAAGCGGGTGAATGTCTGCCCGCTGGGAGCGGCTGCACTGGCGGGGTCCACACTGCCCATCGATCGCGAATTCACCGCTCAGGCCCTGAATTTTTCAGGCCCTGCTGCCAACAGCCTGGACATCTCCAGTGACCGCGACTATCTGGCCGAGTTCACTTCGGCTCTGGCGCTAATTGCGGTTCATCTGAGCGGCTGGGCGGAAGAGTGGATCCTGTGGTGCACGACGGAATTTGGGTTTCTCAAGCTTCCGGATGCCTACACGACCGGCTCTTCAATCATGCCGCAGAAGAAAAATCCGGACGTGCTGGAACTGATTCGCGGCAAGTCGGCCCGGATCATTGCTGCAGCTCAGCAGCTGTTCGTGCTGATGAAAGGCCTGCCGATGGCGTACAACCGCGATCTGCAGGAAGACAAGCTGGCAGCTTTCGTGGCGCTGGATACCGTCAGCAGCTGCCTGACTGTTGCACCGTCGATTGTTGCAAATGCGGAGCTCAACCGTGAGCGGATCAAGAGCCGGATTGATGAAGGGTTCCTCGACGCGACCGCGCTGATGGAGTACCTGATCAAGCAGGGAACTCCCATGCGGACCGGTCATGAAATCGTCGGTAAGCTGGTGGCGGAGTGCGAACGCCGCAAGTGCCGCCTCGCCGATCTTTCACTGGCCGAACTTCAGCAGGTCGCCCCGAAAGTCGAAGAGAGCATTTATCAAATTCTGGGGGCTGAGAACGCCGCAGCTGCACTGGTGAGCTATGGCAGCGGCGGTCATGACCGGGTCCGCGAGCAACTGGCTGCCTGGCAGCAGCGACTTGAGTAGCGCGGCCTGTGATGCCGACGCTCAATGTGCCTGGGTGTCGGCCCAGCAGCGGTTGCTCTCCGGTCCGCGAGACTGGATACTCCACAGGCTTTCAGAAGGTCTCCGTCGCCTTGTGGCCCGGGGACAGGGTGTGTCCGACATCTGTGAGATTTTTTCACCTACCGGGATCGCTCCTCATGAAATACGGCATCATCGCCTCTTTGTTGTTGATCACATCCGCATTTCTGCTCGCTGGTGAACCGGCCCGGGAACGCATTGAATGGATCGATATCTGGATCACCGATGCAGACAAAGAGGAGCTGCCGCGCGTGCTTCTGGTGGGAGATTCCATTACGCGAGGATATTTCGGCGGGGTGGAAAACCAGCTCGCCGGGAAGGCCTACTGCGCACGTCTGACGACGTCCAAATGCGTCTCGGATCCGACCTTCAATGATGACCTGCTGGTGCTGCTCAAGCAGTACAAGTTTGCAGCGATTCACTTCAACAACGGACTTCACGGCTGGGGCTTCACAGAAGACCAGTATCGGGACGGGCTGAAAGAGACGCTGACGCTCCTCAAGGAGAACTCGCAAGGGGCGAAAATCATCTGGACGACCACCACTCCCATGCGTGACACCGCGGATCTCAGCAAGATGCAGGAAATGACCGCCCGGGTGATCGAGCGGAATCGACTCGCTGATGAACTCACCAAGGGCCAGGAGATTGTCACCGATGATCTGTTCGAGCTGGTCAAAGATCATCCCGAGTGGCAATCGCCGGATGGCGTGCATTTCAACGGCCAGGGAAATGAAGCAATGGCCCGGCAGGTGGCGGACAGCGTGCTGAAGGTTCTACCGTAGCAACCCGTTGAAGAACTCAAGAAACGCGAAAATCGACAACCGCACACTTCACGTGTGCAGCTCAACTGCTTGATTCAGGCAAGGTTCTACTTTCAATATGATGCGCTATTTTTTCAGCTGCGACTGGGGAACCACTCATTTCCGGCTGCGGTTGATTGATGCTCTGGACCTGACGATTCTGGCTGAAGAGCGGAGCGAAGAAGGGATCGCCGGTCTGTCATCACAGGTCGCCAAGTGCGGCGAATCGATTTTTCGGGACGTCCTTGACCGGCATGTGAACTCTCTCGTCACAAAGATTGATCAGGATCTCAACGGGGTGCCGGTCGTGATTTCCGGGATGGCCAGTTCCTCGATCGGCTGGCGCGAACTTCCGTATGCTCCGCTGCCATTTGCTCTCGATGGCAGCAGCATGAATTTTGTTCGCCTCGACGAAGAGACGTCACGACACTCACGCCCCATCCTGCTGTTCTCAGGCTGCAGCAGCGAGCGCGACGTGATGAGAGGGGAAGAGACCGAACTGATTGGACTCAGGGCACTGGCCCCAGAGGTGTTTGCCCAGTCCGAAGAGGTCTGGGTGTTGCTCCCCGGAACGCATTCCAAGCATGTGCGGGTCCGGCAGGAAACGATTGTCGACTTTCAGACCTACCTGACTGGAGAACTGTTTCAACTGATCTGCCGTCACAGCTCGCTACGGAATCCACACGGCGAAATGAAGTTCACCGGTCTGGAGTCGCCCGTTGATGCATCCCGGTGGCAGGAACCGTTTCTGACTGGAGTGGATCTGGCCCAGCAGGGCGAGTTGATCGGCAGCCTGTTTCAGGTGCGGACCGGCCAGTTGCTTCGCAAAGAAAACGCGATGCAGTCCGCAGCGTTCCTGAGCGGCATGCTGATCGGCAGTGAACTGAAGAGTCTTGCTCTGAATCGAGTTCAATACGGAGCGATCCTGCTGGCCGTGTCATCCGGTCTGGACGACCCGTATCGGATTGCCTTTGATCATCTCGGCCTTTCGGCGCAGACCACCATCGTTCCTGCTGCCGAAGTCGCAAAACTTTCCGCCTTGGGACAACTGCGGGCCCTGCAATGCCTGCTTCCGGAGTGATCGAAAGCCGGACATCGGCAATAACAGTTCCGCTGGCAGAATTGCGAAGAGGCACGTGGAGAAACGAGAAAAAGCCTGCAAAACTGCAGGCTTTTTCGATCTGGTCTCGTCTGTGACACGAACACGAATGCCCGGTGTCACAGCGACGTGCGGACTCAACTATTCAGCACGGACATTCTTGACGGTCACGCCGTCCCAGCTGTCGGAACGGAACGGGTAGGCCGGCAGATACGCCTCGCTGTACAGAGTTCCCTTCGGGTTATCCGCCCAGTTGTAGCGCACCGAGGCGGGCTTCTCGATCCCGGCTGCGACGATTTCGACAGTGTCCGGGCCAGTGATCTTCGCTTCGCCCCAGACAAAGTTTTTGTCTTCGCCTGCCAGCGCGAAACCTTTGAGGGGTTCGCCGTAGTAGCTGATCAGCTTGCTGCCGTGAGTGTCGAATTTCACGATGGCCTTATTGCCATCGAACTGGACGCTTTCGAAGGTGGGGCCCTGTCGGATGATTCCGGGGACCTGATACACATCCACCAGCGCGAGCCGGGCCAGTCGCTTTCCGACAACCTGCTTGTCCTTGGGATGAATGTCCTTGGCGGCTCCGGCGTCGATGATGCAGGCAGCGTCGACATTCGGAAGCGCCTTGGCAGCCATGTGCTGAGCTTCACGAAGTTCGGCCCAGGCACTTTCGGCAGGCTGGTCCTTGCTCTCAAAAAAGTTGGCGAGCTGCACCTGATAGAACGGGAAGTCTCCCTGTCCCCAGGCGTCCCGCCAGCTCTGAATCATGGCCGGCATCAGTTCGCGATACTGGTACGCCCGTCCGGCGTTGGATTCTCCCTGATACCAGATTGCTCCGCGAATGGCGTATGGTGCCAGCGGGGCCACCATGGCATTATACAGAGTGCTGGGATGATGTTCGGACCAGCGAGTGTTCTGGGGATGTCCGGGGCGCCCTGGTGCGGGTTCGCCCTTGATGCGCGCAGCCTTCCAGTCTTCCTGCCACTTCTTCCACTTCGGTTCATACTCAGCGGTGGCAGCGGCGTTTGCGGGGGCCGCCAATCGCTCGTTCCAGCTTTCCTGAATCGGAGCGAGGTTGGCACTCTTGGCCATCATTTCCGGGCTGGTCCATGCTTCCGCGCGGGTTCCGCCCCAGGCGGTCTGAATGATTCCGACCGGCACATGCAGGGTTTCGTAGAGCTGACGACCGAAGTAGTAACCGACCGCCGTGAAGTTGCCGAGTGTCTGTGGATTGCATGGCTGCCAGCTGGCGATGACATCTTCCTGAGGCGTGTCGGCCGTGGTCAGCGGAACGGCGAACAGGCGAATCTGCGGATGATTGGCTGCTGCTTTTTCCAGATCGGGATCGAGGCTGGAATTCACACTCCACTGCATGTTCGACTGACCGCTGCAGATCCAGACTTCACCGACGAGTACGTCTTTGAAGGTGAGCGTGTTCTGGCCTTTGACCGTCAGGTCGGCCGGTTCCCCGACGGAGAGCGGCGCGAGTTTGACAATCCACTTGCCGTCCGCATCTGTTTTCGTGGACTGGCTCTGGTCGCGGAACGTCACGGTGACCTCCTCACCGGGTTCGCCCCATCCCCAGACGGGAACTGGCATGTCTCGCTGCAGCACCATCCCGGATCCGAAGACTGCCGGCGTGCGGACTGCCGCATTCGCCACCGTCAGTGATGTCATCACAACAGCCAGCCAGCCTGCGGCCAGCCACTTCAAACTCAGACTCTTCATGGGTTCCCCCTGCTTGGCATTGATGAAAAGTTCTTGTTGATCAGGATCGATGCCGCGTGACCTCTGCTGAGTGGTCCGTTGATGGACGATGGTGCCCGTCAACGTCGTCGCCAATTCACAGCGGCACCGGATGCATCAGGCGGTCGCTGCAGCCGCTCGCGCCGGTTTGGTCACAGGAATTTCTTTCCCCATCACCTTGGCCAGGGCCCGCATCTGTTCGAACAGTTCCGCATACTGGTTGGGCAGGAGCGCCTGAGGACCATCGCTCATCGCTTTCTCCGGACAGCTGTGAACCTCAATATGGACACCATCCGCTCCAGCAGCCACCGCCGCCAGCGCCATACTTGGAATCAGGTCCGGTCGACCGGTCGCGTGGCTGGGGTCGACAATGATCGGCAGATGTGACAGGCCGTGCACGTTCGGAACGCAGGCCATGTCCAGCAGGTTCCGCGTGGAGGAGTCGAAGCTGCGGACTCCGCGTTCACAAAGAATCACTTCCTTGTTGCCGTTGGCCAGAATGTATTCTGCCGACATCAGCAGGTCCTGAACGCTGGCGCTCATCCCGCGTTTGAGCAGCACGGGATGCTTGGTCTGTCCGAGTTCCGCCAGCAGGTTGAAGTTCTGCATGTTCCGGGCACCGATCTGGAACATGTCGGTATAACGGTCAATCAGTTCGACCTGACGGGGATCCATCACTTCGGTCACGACCGGCATGTTGAGTTCGTCGCCGACCGCCCGCAGCATGCGGAGCCCTTCTTCTCCCAGACCTTGAAAGCTGTAGGGGCTGGTGCGGGGCTTGAACGCACCCCCGCGGAGGACGTTCGCCCCGGCCGCTTTGACCGACTTGGCGATTTCCATGAGGATCTCTTCCCCTTCAATCGCACAGGGTCCGGCGATCATGATCAGGTTGCCACCCCCGACTTTGACGCCAAACCCCAGATCGAAGACGGAATCCTCTTCCTGAAATTCCCGGCTGGCCAGTTTGAATGGCTTGAGAACCGACATGACGTCTTCCACTCCAGCGATCGCCCGCAGTGGAGCGTTCCGCAGCTGATCCTCTTCGCCAATCACGCCAATCAAGGTCCGCTTGACTCCCCGGCTCAACTCATGCCGGAACCCCATGCCCTCCAGTTGCTCGAAGATGTGCTGCAGCTGCTCTTCGGTGTAGTTGGGCTTCAAAACGATAATCACGATGAAAAACCTCTCCGGAAACTGATGACGAACGCGCGCAATGTCAGCGGATTCCAGGAAGTCTGGACCGGCCGGACCGTTCGAAAGGGAGATTGTAGCTGGCGACCCCGTCCGCTTCGACTGTTCGCAACGGAAATGTTTGATCGGACTTCAGGCGAAGGAAAACGCTGTAGAGAAAGACAGCCGACGAGTTCGTTTCGCCGGCGATCAATTGGGGGAGAAGAGGAACCACGGAAGAGACGGAAGGCACGGAAAAAGGAGTTTAACCGCGAATCAGACGAATACGGCGAATCTCAATGCAGGGCGTTTTTCAGAGATGTTTCCGCAGGCGAGGTCCTTTCAAGGGGGGGAAATCTGGTCTTCGATTCGCGACATTCGCTTGATTCGCGGTTGAGTTCCCTACTTCTAGTTTTCCGTGCTTTCCGTCAATTCCGTGGTTCAAGAAAATTTTTCACGAATTTTCGTTAAACGCGGATGGCTCGAGGAAATTTCTCCTAAAGGAGCATATCAGCAGACACTGTTCTGTCTGTGGCGACACCGATTCCACCGCATCTTTCGGAAGTCCGGTTGACCCTTCGCTTCTGAGTTCGATTCGCACCTGAATGACAGAGGGCATAACGCCAGAAGTTCTCAGGTCGCGAAATTTCTATTCGGCTTCAATTTCATTTTCTCAACTCTCTCGGTGGAGTCCTTCATGCTGCGCACACTGAAACGCACTCATCGTGCGGCGTTTACCCTGATTGAGCTACTGGTGGTGATTGCGATCATCGCGGTGTTGATCGCCCTGCTGTTGCCAGCGGTGCAGCAGGCTCGAGAAGCGGCTCGCCGATCCCAGTGCAGAAACAACCTGAAGCAAGTCGGATTGGCACTGCATAACTACCATGACGTGTATTCGACGTTTCCGATTGGAGCGAGATTTGGCGAAGCTGGATCATTCGGCCCGTCATGGATCGCTGGGCTGCTTCCGTACCTCGAACAAGCCTCCTTGTATAATCAACTGGACCTAAACACTCCTCACAGTGGATACTATGTGAACTGGCCGGTCATGAATGGAAAGGTTATTCCGTCGCTTGTCTGTCCGTCTTTCGCTGGCGAGGCCAAAGGATCACAAGCATCTCCGCAAGACTCCAAATCGACCTATACAGGCATTGCTGGCGCTGTGTTGGCGACAGCGGCATTTACAGAAACACGACTCGACCCATGTTGCGACTGCTGTCCAGATACTGGTGCTCCTGAGGGTGCGGGATTCGTTTCTTCGGGCGGCATGTTGGTTCCAAACACTTCGATTTCTTTCAGAAGTGCAACAGATGGGCTTAGTAATGTGATCGTTGTTGGCGAACTGGGATCGACCATGTTCACGACGAACACTTCATATACCTCTCCTGCGATCAAAGGGACGCAAGTCCCGATGAGTGCCGGTGGGGGATATCATGGATGATTGATGGGGACAAATGACGGAAGTCGCATTCCCACTGGAGGACTGCACTCCCGCTTCTGGAACCTCACAACGATTCGTTACGCACCCAACACCAAGAATTACGACCGTGATGGCATCAGTGCCAACCAAGGCGCGAACAACCCGCTGATCTCCGATCACACCGGCGGGGTGATGGTGCTGGCAGGGGACGGACACGTCGCCTTCATTTCCAATAACATCAATCTGGACACGCTCAAGCAGCTGGCCATTCGCGATGACGGAACTGTCGTCGGCGAGTACTAACAGGTCAGAATCGCTTCTGAATCAGAAGTATCCGTCAGAGCACGAAGCGTGAGCGAGTACATTCTCCACGCCGTTTGTGAACGCAGATGATTCGGGTGAGGGGGCCATCCACGAAAGGCTTGATCACTGGCAATGGTCGCCCCCTCATCCGGCTTGTACCTCATGGGGCACGCGCGGGAAGTTTACCGCGAAGACGCGAAGGGCGCAAAGGATTAAAGAGACTTGAGAGATCTGATTCATCATTCCTCTGCTGTTGAGGCGCGATGAATCGAAAGCTCAGCTCTTTGCGAACTTCGCGGCGAAGAAACTCAATCCACATTAGACACATTGACTCGATTGATGACAGGATGATTTTCCATGCAACATCTGCGTTGTCTCAACTGGCTGGGTGTCTGCGGCGTCCTGCTGGCTGGATGCGGGGAGTCAGCTCAGCCGAGCATCAGCGGAGTTTCGGGAACAGTGTTGATCGATTCCCAGAACGCCACTCCCGGTACGACGATCAGCTTCTTCAGTCGATCGGATGAATCCAATACTTTTACGACGGTCGTCGGCGAGGGGGGGCGTTATGAATACAAGCCTTCCGCCGTCTCACAGGTTGCTCCCGGAGAGTTCGTGGCGGTTGTCCGTCCCGTTTCAAGCAAAACCGTGCAGGACGCTCATGGAATGACAATGAGTGTGCCGATTCCCGGCGCTCCAAAATCCTACGGGAAGTACTCGGATGTCAAAAAGAGCGACCTGACCGTCAATTTAACTCCCGGTAAGACCGAGAAGTTCGACATTGCGATCCAGACCCATGGCAACTCCAAATGAGCTGACTTTCCATTTCAGAATTCATTTTCATTTGTATGACAATAAGATAAACTTCAGGAGTGTAGTGACCTTGTTTCAGACTGACCTCTGAGACCGAGTCTCCCCTGCCCCTTCGATTCAGAATGCTTGCCGGAACTGAAGTCTTCTCCGGCCCCGCGACCCACTTCTGAAATCGATTTCACTCCGAGGAGTCATTGTTCGGCATGCCTACTCCCATCAAAACCAACCGCAAACTCCTGTCGCACGTCTTCGCGCTGCTCAGCCTGTCGAGTGGCTGGCTCGTCCAGCAGGCCGGTGCTGGCTCACCCGATCCTGCCGCTGCCGACTACTCCGGACGCGTCGGACAGACGATCTATGTCTCCAGGCTGGGTGACGGGACTGACGGGAAAACCTGGAAGACCGCATTCAAAACGATTCAGGCTGGCATGAACGCCGTGCCGGATGATCAGGGAGGCCACAAGGTCATTGTGCGTCCGGATCATTACGCAGAAGCGAATCTGGCTCCCATGCAGAAAGGGGCTGCAGGGGCCTACAACGCGCTGATCTGTGATTACGATGGCTCACTGGGCTCCGGAGCACAGGGCTGGGCGGTTCTGGATGGGGGGGATCCGCAAGCCGGGTTCAAAAGCTGGGACTGGTGGAGCACGATCCGCGCTTCTGACAAACACTGGCCGGTCGGCAACAATCAGGAAACATTTTCCAGCATCGTCTGGGATCGCTGGTCGCTGCATCGGCTGTATGCCTGCGGGACCGATGCCGGTTTCTTCTGGGATCTGACGGATCACAGCGGCGAAGGCTTTACCGTACTTGTGGAAGACTGTGTCGGAACCGGGCGTGCTTTCGGCGGCGGGATCGTTTACCCGAAAGTGCGGCCGGAAGAACCGAGCGTGTTCCGTCGGTGCTATTTCCTGGCGCTGGATTTCGTCGGCGACACTGCTGCCGTCCTGGTGGGGGGATCGGAGAAGGATGCCATGCCCGAACACCCGCACGCCGTCTTTGACGACTGCACGCTGGTGCATCCGGACAACGCTCTGGCCCTCTCCTATGCGGGGAGTCAGACGCACGTCAAGATGATGAATTGCAAACTGATCGTGCTGAACTTCACCCAGCCTGAAATGGGTGGAAGGTCCACCGGGATTCTCTGCACTGAAAATCATGCTCCCGCTGGACGTCTGCTGGTCGAACTGACGGACTGTCAGCTGGCAGGCTACAGCATTTTCACTCCCGGACCGCATGGGGAAGCTGCCAGCATCAAACTGTCTGGGAAGAACACCGCGTACCTGCAGTTCAAGCAACCATTGCCCGAAGGGTTCGAACGCATCGGAGCCTGGCCGGCAGACCTTTACGCCAGCATCGCTCCTCCTCCGGTGGACGAGGCTCCTGCTTCCCGTCCCATGACGAAGAACGACGCACAGCCTGAAAGTCTGGGCCTCGAGGTGAGTCAATGACGAGGGGCCCATGCTTCTGATTTCGACCACTTCAAAGGGATCTGCCGCACCGACCGAAAAACCTTTCGTCAGTCACCGGGCCACAGCACTGACACTTTCCGAATTTGGAGATTGTTAATCGCAATGCGGTCCACACCGGAGAGCCGCGAGCAGAACAGCTCGCGAAACGAATTATTCCTGCGGCAGTTCACCACGAACGAGCCGGCGATCCGAGCATATGTGAGGCGGCTGGTTCCGTCGCAGTCGGATGCGGATGACATTCTGCAGGAAGTGGCGATCGTCCTTTGGAACCGGTTCGATGACTTTCGACTGGATGGAGACTTTCGAACCTGGGCCTATGGAATCGCCAAATTTAAAGTTCTCTCGTGGATGCGCGATCAGAAGCGCGATAAACTGATGCTTGCGAATGATGTGATGGAGCTGGTTGCAGAAGATGCTGAGCGGGTTGATCCGCAACTCCAGCGGCAGCGGGAACTGCTCGAACACTGCTTCCAGAAGGTGGCCATCAGCGACCGGGAACTCCTGGCCCGCGCCTATCAGCCGGATGCGGTCATTCAGGAAGTCGCCCTCTCCAGCGGGCGAACTGTTCCGGGGTTTTATCAATGGCTCTACCGGATGCGGCAGCTGCTTCTCAATTGCATCCAACGCGAACTGGCGCGTGAGGCACTCTCATGAATCACCCCTTTGAATTTCGTGAAATCGTTCAGGCTTATGTGGAAGGCCGTATCTCACCTGCGCAGATGGACCATTTGAATTCCCTGCTGCGGGATGATCCGCATCGGCGGGCAGAATTCATTGAGATGATGAATCTGAATTCGGGACTCACGGCAATCGTCGCGGGCTCGGAGATTTCCCGGAAGCCATCCGTTCGCAGGCTCGCATTCGGCAGGCGTTCTTCGGCTCGGAACTGGATTATCGTGGCCACCCTTTGCTGCGTGCTGGTGTCGGGCGCAATACTTTCTCTTACTCTGGAACCGCAGGCATTTGCAACGGTCAAAAGTTCGACCGGCGTGGAATCGATGGACCATGTCTCCGAGTTGAGGCAAGGCTGGCAGGAAATCGACACCGGTGTCCTAGAACTCGTAACTTCACGCGGGGCGCATCTGGTGATTGAGGCCCCTGCCCGGTTTCGTTTCGAGTCTGCTCAGCGTCTGCATCTGGAGCGAGGTCGTATCGCCGCGGATGTTCCCCCTTCCGCAAAGCGTTTCACCGTGGTGACTCCCACGGGGGAAGCAGTCGACCTCGGGACGAAGTTCGGTGTCGATGTGCCGGTCAGTGGGGAGTCCGAGGTGCATGTCTTTCAAGGTGAAGTCATCGCGCAGTCGTCCGCGGGAGGAAAGCGGAAGAACCTGTATGATGGAGATGCATTCCGCCTGCAGGCAGGAGCCGGGGCTCCACGGGATCTCAGATCAGCGGCATTTATTCGTCCGGATGAAGTGGCTGCTTTGCACGCAGCCATCAAGGCAGGACAGCCGGTGCAGTCCAGCTCTGCCCTGGAAAAATTGCGGTCGGACCCCAGCCTGATTGCTCTGCTGGACTTCGAGGGAACGTTTGATCTGCCCGGGCAGTTTAACATGGTCCAGGGACGCTGGCCCGGTTCTCGTGCGCCAGAGTTCATGAACATCGGCGATCATATCAAGCTGCACGTCGGTGAAGGCCAGCACTGGCCACAGCTCACGCTGGCGGCGTGGGTGCGACTCGACCGGTTCGGAGAACCGTATCAATCGCTGCTCCATACCGACGGCTGGTATGAAACGACGAATTTCGGGCAGGTTCACTGGATGGTCACCCGGCTTCGCACCATGCGACTGGCATTAGCGGGGAACACCCTGCCCCAGGGAAGCCCCAGCAAGGAATTTTATCCAGATTCTGTGACGCCTGTTCCCAGCAGCGATGGTCGCTGGGTTCATCTGGCCACTGTTTACGATTCCGACAAAAGAACGGTCCGCTTCTTTCTGGACGGAAAGTTCGACACTGAAGTACTGCAGCTGGATTGCTACCCCGCCGTACTTGGGCCGGCTCAGATCGGAAACTGGAACAACGTCGATCGGCGCTTGAGCGGCAGAATCGATGAGCTGGTCTTACTGGGACGAGCGATGTCCGATGCGGAGATCCAGTCCCTCTTTGATGCCGGTAACCCGTATCGCTGATCTTGCCGGAAAAAGTCGAGCCGTTTTTATATCAAGGCAACTCGCTTCTTCGTTGCTTCGGATGAAATGTCGCTGCAGTCGGCATCGTTTTGCAGCAGTGTCTTCTTGAATCGACGCGATTCGGAAAATTCAGGGTCAAAAGTCAGACATTTCCCGTGAATTAGCCGCTCAAAGCGGAAATTCAAAGAGAGACGCATCAACACTTGCTGACGAAGCCCGGATGCTGGAATGCTGAACGCTGCGAGAACTTTCCTCCTGACTGTCGGAACATTCGCCAGCCTGCAATCACTCGCGCAGGCTGTCGATTTTGTTCATGATGTTCGCCCGATCCTGCAGAAGCATTGCTATGCCTGCCATGGGCCCGAGAAGCAGAAGAGCAGTCTCCGACTGGATATCAAATCCGAAGCATTCAAGGGAGGCGACGCCTACGGTCCGGGAATCGTTCCTGGCAACGCTCAGGAAAGCGTCTTTATCCAGTTCGTTTCGGATCCCGATGCCGACTTGCAGATGCCCCCCGAGGGACGACTCTCCGAAGCAGAAATTCGCACTCTCACGGAATGGGTGAACGACGGGGCGGTCTGGCCCGACGGAGTCGATACCGCAACGCTCGTTGACAAGCTCGATCACTGGTCCTTTCGCAAGCCCGAGGTTTCTCCTCCTCCGCATGTCCGGAATGAATCGTGGTGCCGAAACGACATTGATCGATTCATTCTGGCGAAGCTTGAAGAGTCGGAATTTCAGCCCGCTGATGAAGCGTCCTCCCGGATCTGGTTGCGACGCGTGACGTTTGATCTCACCGGCCTCCCGCCCACTCCGGAAGAATCTCTCAACTTTCAGCGGGAATTGCAGGATCCGAACACCGCAGACAAAGCGTACGAGAACGTTGTTGAACGGCTTCTGCAATCTCCACGATACGGCGAACGCTGGGCGCAGCACTGGCTGGATGTCGTCCGATATGCGGACACTCATGGCTTCGAAGTCAACACCGAACGGCCTAATGCCTGGCCCTATCGCGACTATGTCATTGAATCATTCAACAACGATACGCCATATGATCAGTTTGTGCGTGAACAGATTGTGGGAGATGCCTTCGGCAAGGATGCTGCAACGGGATTTCTGATCACAGCCTCGGTACTGCTGCCCGGACAGATTGGCGCGGATGAACCCTCGAAGCGGCTGGCCCGACAGGATTCCATCAATGAGATTGTCACCAACATCGGACAGACGTTTCTGGGGCTGAGCATCGGCTGCGCGCGGTGTCACGATCACAAGTTCGATCCAATTTCGCATCACGATTACTATTCGATGCAGGCGTTTGTCGCTGGTGTGGAATACGCCGACCGCGAGATTGGAGCTTCCGTCTCAGCAGAGGTCACTCAGGAAGTTGCCGGCCTGCGAACCCGTCTTCTGGAACTGGAGCGTCAGCTCACGGCATTCATTCCGCTCGCATCGGCAGACCAGCACCGTCCTGCAGTGAATGCCCGCATCAACACGGATCGATTTGCACCGGTTTCTACGAAACGACTGCGTTTCGAAATTCTGTCGACCAACACCCTGGAACCGTGTCTCGATGAACTGGAAGTGATCAACACTGAAGGCATGAACGTGGCCCTGGCTGAGTTCGGGACGCAGGTGAAGTCTTCGGGGGACACCACCGTTGTCGGCGTCCATGAACTCAGACATGTCAACGATGGTCAGGTCGGAAACACTCACAGCTGGATGTCGAATGAACCAGGTAAAGGCTGGATCGAGCTGGAGTTTCCTCAGGAACAGGTGATCGAGAGGGTCAACTGGGGTCGGGACAGGACGTCTCAATACAAAGACCGGCTGGCAACGACATACCGAATTCAGGTGGCCGACGCCCAGGGGAACTGGATCACGGTGTCCGATGAAACAGATCGATCTCCCTATACTGCCGACCAGGATCCAGCGCTCTCGCCCTATGGGGCGGAACTGGAGGCAGATGCCCGTTTCAAAGAGGTCCTCGATCAGCAGATCCAACTGACTGACAAGATCGCTCGATTGCAGGCTAGACAACTCGCGTTCTGTGGCACTTTCCGCAATCCCGACGAGATTCGACTTCTCACCCGAGGCGATCCCGAACAGCCCAAAGATGTCACTCCCCCCGCCATCCTGAGTGCGTTCAGTTCAGTGAAACTTCCGATGGAGACCGCTGAACAGGAACGACGCAGGATTCTGGCCGACTGGATCGCGAGTCCCGATAACCTGTTCACTGCTCGCGTCATGGCCAATCGAATCTGGCAGGGGCACTTCGGAACCGGACTCGTGGAAACGGCCAGCGATTTCGGAAGATCGGGCATGGCCCCGTCCCATCCGGAACTGCTCAACTGGCTGGGAGCCAGATTCGTCCAGGACGGATGGTCTGTGAAGCAGATGCACCGGCTGATCGTGCTTTCCGCAACCTATCGGCAGTCTTCGAAGTTCAATCCGGAAGCTGCCGCTGAGGACGCGAGTGTCCGGTTGCTGTGGCGGTATCCGTTGCGGCGGCATGATGCGGAAACGATTCGGGATTCCATTCTCGCCTGCAGCGGGCGATTGAATCTGAAGATGGGGGGGCCCGGTTTCGATCTGTTCAATCTTCGAGGAGGACTGAGCGGATTCATCCCGGTGGAGCGGTTTGATCAGGAAGGACATCGCCGCATGATCTACGCCCACAATGTGCGCCGTGAACGGGACCCTGTCTTCGGTGCGTTTGATCGTCCTGATGGAGGCCAGAGTATGGCCCGACGTTCAGAATCGACCACTCCACTGCAGGCACTCAATCTCTTCAACAGCCAGTTCGTGCTGGATGAATCGAATGCCCTGGCAGAGCGTGTCCGTCAGGAGGCGGGGGGCGACGCCGAGCAGCAGATCATCCGCATCTGGCAACTGATTCTGGGTCGCAATCCGACAGAAGAGGAACTCGCGGATGCCCGGGTCATCGCGAGTGAACATGGAATGGCGATGAACTGTCGCGTTCTGTTCAACAGCAACGAATTTCTGTTTATGCCCTGAAGCTTCCGTTTTACTTTTCAGAACTCACAGCGCGAGCGCGTGCATTCGCTTCGTCCGCATTAAAGATGCACTCACTCGTGCTTCGTGCTCTGGTGACCGACTTCATTGTCGCAAAGGTTCAAGTCATGCTTCACCGACGTGATTTTCTTGCCCATGCCGGGTCTGCACTTGGTTCGATCGCTCTTCTGGATCTGTTGAATCAGAAGGGGCTGCTCGCCTCCCAACAACCGGTCATCGACCCGGCAAAACCCTATGCGCCCCGGTCGACTCATCATCCGGCGAAGGCGAAGAATGTCATCGTGGTCTTCTGTGCGGGAGCTGTCAGTCAGCTGGAAACCTGGGACTACAAACCAGAGCTGATTCGCATGGACGGTCTACCGCTGGAAGGGGGGCCTGCGGTCACCTTTCAGGGCCCAGCCGGGAATCTGGCTCGACCGCAGTATGAATTCCGCCCGCATGGCGAAACCGGGAAGATGATCTCGGATCTCGTCCCTCATCTGGCTCAGTTAACCGACGACATTGCCTTCATCCACTCGCTCACCAGTTCGAGTAACACGCACGGACCCGCTGAGAACTTTCTTTCCACCGGATTCGTTCTGGACGGCTTTCCGAGTATCGGAGCCTGGGTCAGCTATGCCCTGGGGAGCGAAAATCAGAACCTGCCTGCCTTCATTTCCATTCTCGATCCTCGTGGTGTTCCGCAAAACGGGTCCAACAACTGGGGGCCGGGATTTCTGCCTGCAGCATTTCAGGGAACAGTGCTCGGTGCCAAGGACCCGGTGAAGAACCTTCTGCCCCCGGGGGTTTCGCCTGGCTCGGATCTTGCTGTCCGGGCAGCTCTCCAGCGCATGAACCAGCGGCACGCACAGCAGCATCCCGGAGATGATCAGTTTCTGGCTCGGATCGCCAGTTATGAGCTAGCGGCCCGGATGCAGTTGAGCGTGCCGGACGTCATTGATTTCACAAAAGAGCCAGAACATATTCTCCGACTTTATGGGGCCGACGATACGACCAATCCGCTGAAAGCGGCGTTCGCCAAGAACTGTATTCTCGCCCGGAAGCTGATTGAAGAAGGGGTGCGGTTTGTTCAGCTGTTCAATGGGGCCTATGCCAGCGGGGGTGAACTGAACTGGGATGGCCATGGTCAGATCAAACAGCAGTATGACCGGCATGCGATGATCATGGATCAGCCAGTCGCCGGTCTGATTCGGGACTTGAAGCAGCGTGGCCTGCTAGAAGAGACACTGGTGGTCTGGTGTACGGAATTCGGCCGCATGCCGATGTTCCAGAAAGGGGCCTTTGGACGAGACCATAACCCGGACGGCTTTACATGCTGGATGACGGGGGCGGGAGTCAAGCCGGGGGTCAGTCACGGTCGCACGGATGATCTCGGCAAGAAAGCGGTCGAAGACGTCCATCCCCTGTACGACCTCAACGCCACAATCCTGCATCTGCTGGGGCTCAATCACGAACAGCTGACCTACGAGCACAACGGGATTCAGCGCAGGCTGACCAACGTGGAAGGTCACGTGATCCGGGAAATCCTGGCGTAAAAGACTCCGGGGCTCATTGCCTCCGCGACTTTCATGAGGCGGTTTCATCACTGGGAGGGCGAGGCTCCTGCCGAGCCTCAAACCGGTGAACGCGTGGTCTTTTATGCGGCTCAGCAGGAGCTTCGCCCTCCCGAATCGCGATCACAAAGGGTTATGAAGCCAGCTCATGACTCAGATTGGGGTCCCCGGCGGGTTGTCTTCTCTCGTTGCAACTCCTCCGGGGGCGTTCTATGATAGTTCGCTGAGCTGCTCACACCGCCTGCCGCTGCGGGCGAATCGGGTGGATACCGTTGCTGCCGGTGGCATAGGAGCCGGCAGCGTTCGCAATTTTCAGGTATCCGCGGATTTTCTTGATGAAGAAGCCGACAAAAGACTTGTTTGACGACTCCACGATGTCCTTCGGGGAGCATCTCGAAGCACTGCGTGTGCATCTCATCCGGGCCATCTTCGGGCTGGTGATCGCTGCGGTGATCTGCCTGTACCAGGGCGAAAAGATCGTCAATTTCATCCGCCGCCCGATTGACCGGGCGCTTCAGCGGCACGCGGAAATTGACGTTCAGGACGATACCAAGGAGATGAAACAGGGCTGGGACAAGTTTCGCGAAGACATGGGCATCAATACGTTCATTGAACTCTTCACCGGGACCAAAGCTGAGCAGAAAGCGGCCGAAAAGCAGCTGAAGCAGGATCTGGCACGTGAAACCGATGTTGCGGCCGGGGTCGAACCGCACAAGTCTCATCCTGATTCGATCGTGGTGCGGGTGGGAGTGGACGAACTCGCGCAGGCACTGCACACCAGCGATCCGGAGAGATTTCCTGCACCACAGAAAAATCCAGAGGCAAAAGCCAAGGCGTCCGCACCTCGAATGGTCAACCTGACTCTGCATGCCCCCGAGTTTGCACAGTTTCAGGCGACGGTCGAACTGACACGGCAGGCCGTGACGCTCAACGTGCAGGAAGCCTTCATGACCTACTTGAAAGTCTCCCTCGTGGCAGCGGTGATCCTTTCCAGCCCGTGGATCTTCTATCAGATCTGGCAGTTTGTCGCTGCGGGACTTTACCACCATGAGCGGAAGTACGTGTACGTCTACGGATCGATGAGTCTGGTCCTCTTCCTGACAGGAGCCCTGTTCTGCTACTACGCGGTGTTTCCGTTCGTGCTGAACTTCCTCCTCGGGTTCAACTCCGCCCTGAAGATTACTCCGCAGATCCGGCTGTCCGAATGGATCAGCTTTGCGGTGGTCCTGCCGCTGATGTTCGGGATCAGTTTTCAACTGCCGCTGGCGATGCTGTTTCTGGAGCGGATCAACATTTTTCAGGCCAGCGTTTACCGTGAACAGCGCCGCATGGCGATTCTGGTGATCGCAATCCTTTCAAGTATCCTGACACCGGCCGACCCGATGAGCATGCTGCTGATGATGATTCCACTCATCTTTCTGTATGAACTGGGGATCAAGCTGTGCCTGTGGATGCCAAAGAGCAGTCCGTTTGATGTGGAACCCGCTTAATCCGTTTGTGTGTGTCATCGAATTCCGGCAGCTGGTCGTTCTGATGCCGTGTTGATTGCCCCCGGAACCGTATCCGTCCTAGAAATCCCCTGAGATCAGGTTCATCATGACTACTTCAGATCTTCCCATTGAAGTCGACTGCGAAACTGTCCGCAGTCTGCAGGCGGACGGCGAGCAATTCCTGTTTCTGGACTGCCGGGAACAGGATGAATATGACGTTGCCAGGATTGAAGGTGCGGTGCTTCTGCCGATGAGCGAGATGCAGAGCCGGGTCGATGAGCTGGAATCTTCCCGCGATGCCCGGATCGTCGTGCACTGCCATCACGGCGGTCGCAGCCTGCGGGTGGCGAACTGGCTTCGCAATCAGGGGTTTTCGAAAACGCAAAGCATGGCGGGAGGGATTGACGCGTGGTCTCTGCGGATTGATCCCGAGGTTCCCCGATACTGATCGACGAAGATGAGCAGCGGTCAAGAATCGTCTTCAACGGCGATTCCGTCCAGTAGGCCAAACGTTTGCAGTGATGCAGCGTTTTGTCTCTCGGCACTTCACGTCCCCTTTAACGTTGCGCGACACCACAATCGTGGGACGACGGTCAATGACTGCGAATGATCGTCGATAAGTAGCCCTGGTCTCGATATATTGCAGTGCAGGTATGTTGACTGGAGTGGCATCAGATACGGACAATCTCAGGTCGAATCGGATGAGTTTCGCACTCGGGCTCAGTCTGGTTCAGTAGCCCAGTCGTTCCATGAATGAATGTTAGACTCCTGAAAAGTCTCACGCAGCGTGGAAATGTCGACGTAATTTGCGATGAAGAGATTCGATCAAGATGACGAACCGTGCTTCAAAGAACTGGATTCTGATTCTCGTCACCGTCCTGCTGACACAGTCGCTGGTCAAAGCGGATGACGGCCCAGTCAGTTTCAGTCGCGATGTCCGGCCGATCCTCTCCGGGCGGTGCTTCAAGTGTCATGGCTTCGACCCCGGGACCCGGGAAGCGGGGCTGCGGCTCGACACCCGGGAAGGACTCTTCTCGGAACACAATGGAGAGCATCCCTTCGTCGCGAAACATCCGGAACAAAGTGCTGCGCTGCGTAGAGTTCTCAGCGACGATGACGATGAACGGATGCCACCCCCATCGGCGAAGAAGGACCTCACTCCGCGCGAGAAAGAGATCCTGCGGAAATGGGTTGAGCAGGGAGCGCCCTGGGAACCGCACTGGGCCTATATCCCACCCCAGCGTCCGGACGTCCCGTCTCCGCAAGGGGATGACTGGTCTCCGCATCCCATTGACCGTTTCATCAGGCAGCGGCAGGTGGAAGTCGGCCTGACTCCGTCACCGGAAGCGGACCGATACACCTTGATCCGCCGTGTTTCTCTGGATCTGACCGGACTTCCTCCCACTCCGGAAGAAGCGGATGCGTTCATCCAGGACACCGACCCGGCCGCTTATGAAAAGCTGGTCGACCGTCTGCTGGAGAGCCCCGCCTACGGAGAGCGCTGGGCAAGGAAGTGGCTTGATCTGGCCCGCTATGCGGACACGAACGGGTACGAGAAAGACCGTGCGCGGACGATCTGGCCCTATCGAGACTGGGTCGTGCAGGCACTCAACGCAAATATGCCGTTCGATCAGTTTACGATTCGGCAGATCGCGGGAGACCTGCTGCCGGAGGCGACTCAGGCAGACCGCATCGCCACCGGGTTTCATCGAAATACGATGCTCAACGAGGAAGGGGGCATCGACCCGCTGGAGTATCGGTATTACGCAATGGCCGACCGTGTGGCAACCACCGGCATCACGTGGCTGGGACTCACGACAGGATGTGCCCAGTGCCATGACCATAAATACGACCCGATTTCCCACCGGGAGTACTTCGGGATGATGGCATTGCTTAACAATGCGGACGAAGTCGAACTTCCTCTTCCGGAAAAAGCTCAACACGATGACTCAGTTGAACGGGCGGCGCGTGCCCAGGAGCTTCTGAAGGGACTGCCGGATCAGTGGCCCGTGAAGACTGCCGAAGCAGCTGAAGCAGCACCGTCCCCACGTGAGGCTGCCGAAGCAGCCTTTCAGGAGTGGTACGCCCGGGAGAAAGCCCGCGCCGCCACGTGGACCACATTGCAGCCAGTCAAGTTGACGTCGAACCTGCCACTCCTGACCGATGAAGGAGATGGCGTCATCTTTGTCACGGGCGATATCACCAAGCAGGATCAGTATGTCATCAATGCCCAATGCGGAGTGAAAGGGGTCACAGCCATCCGGCTCGAAGCACTCCCGGACGTCCGTCTGCCCGGCGGCGGGCCCGGGATGACTTACTACGAAGGGAACAAGGGAGATTTCTTTCTCACGGAGATTCGCCTTCAGCAGCAAGGGATGAACATTCCCTTCAAGGGAGCCTCCTTCAGCTACGGCGGAAACCAGTTCGGACCGAACTCCGCTGGCATGCCGACAGCGATTGATGGTGACCTTCAGACGGGATGGAGTGTCGACGGGCGCCAGGGAACATCGTTGACCGCCATCTTCACTCTCCCTTCCCCAACGGATCTGGACGACATTTCCATCGAACTGAATTTTGGCCGGCATTTCGCAGCATCGCTGGGGAAATTCAGACTCTCCGTGACGACGTCTCCCGATCCGGTCGCTCTCGATCTCACTCCCGAAGCGACTCAGCTTCTGGCTCAGGAAGTCCTCTCCGAGGAAGAGATGTCGAAATTGCGGCAGGCGTTCTTCCTTCAGGCTCAGGAACTTTCGAAGTCGGCTGGGGAAATTCGTCGCCTGATGGCACCCTCGCCGATGCTGACAACTCTGGTCTTTCAGGAAAGGCCCGCTGGAAACCCCCGCCCCACCTACCTGCATCACCGCGGAGAGTATCTGCAGCCCAAGGAACAGGTCCCGCCAGTCACCCTGGCGTTTCTGAATTCCGTTCCCGAGGGGACTCCTTTAAACCGTCTCACGTTCGCAAAGTGGCTGGTCGCCCGAGACAATCCATTGACAGCCCGTGTGGTCGTGAATCGGCAATGGGCCGCGTTGTTCGGACGGGGGCTTGTCTCGACGGTGCAGGACTTCGGGTTTCAGGGAGAACCTCCGACCCACCCGGAACTGCTCGACTGGCTGGCCGTCGAGTTCATGGAGAGCGGTTGGAACATGAAACAGCTGCACAGATTGATTGTCACCAGCCGCACCTATCGGCAATCCTCCGTCGTGACTCCGGAATCCCGCGAGCGTGACGCTGCGAATCTGTGGTTGTCTCGCGGTCCCCGCTTCCGACTTGAGGCAGAAATGATCCGGGACACCGCATTGAGTGCGAGCGGCCTGTTGTCGCTTCGGGTGGGTGGTCCGCCGGTGAAGCCTCCGCAGCCGGAAGGAATCTCTGAAGCAACCTACGGCAGGCCGAAGTGGGAGGCCAGCACCGGTGAAGACCGCTATCGACGGAGCCTGTATACGTTCCTCAAACGAACTGCTCCGTTTGCCATGTATTCCACTTTTGATGCTCCCAGTGGCGAGGCATGCCTGGCTCAGCGGGATGTTTCGAATACGGCACTTCAGGGCCTGACGTTATTAAATGACCTGATGTTCATTGAAGCGAGCCGGGCGCTGGCTCAGAAGGCTGTGAAGTTGACTGGTGATGATCGTGCAAAAGCCGAACGGCTGTTTCGACTGGTGATGACTCGTCCTGCGGAACCGGCCGAACTGGATGATCTGGTCTCGTTCGTGGCTCAGCAGCGTACCGAGTTCGCCGATCATCAAGCCGAGGCAGAAACCTTTTCGGGCTCAGCCGGAGAAGACGCCCCCCAGCTCGCAGCCTGGGTCGCATTGGCTCGTGCCCTTCTCAGCCTGGATGAAGCTGTGACACGGAACTGATCCCCTCCCCCGCCCCTTCCCGCCGAACCGGTTCACCTTTCACGGAACTCCACTATGCCTGCCCCCACGAACATCGCCCGTCGGTATTTCCTTCAGGACTGCGGAATTGGTCTAGGGAAGATGGCGTTGGCGGGATTGCTGGCGAATGCGACGCCCTTGTCGGCCCGTGCAGAAACGAGCGAAGGCCCGCTCGCGGTTCGACCGTCTCATTTTCCCGGGAAGGCCAAGGCGGCAATCCAACTCTTCATGGCGGGAGCCCCCAGTCAATTGGAGCTGTTCACCCCGAAACCGGAGCTGTCACGGCTGGAAGGGAAACCGCTCCCCCCATCGATCATCGGCAATCAGCGTTATGCTTTTATTCGTCCGGATGCGGCAGTGATGGGGGGCCGATTCCCGTTCGCTACACATGGAGAGTCGGGAGCAGAACTCTCTTCCGCCCTGCCCCATCTGGCTGGAGTTGTCGATGACATCTGCCTGATCCGCAGTGTGACAACGGACCAGTTCAATCACGCTCCCGCACAGATCTTCTTCAACACCGGGTTCTCACAGCCCGGCCGCCCGACCATCGGTGCCTGGACACTCTATGGCCTCGGGGCCGAAACGCAGAATCTCCCGGCGTACATCGTGATGAGTACAGGGTCCGGTCTCTCCGGAGGGAGTGCCCTGTGGTCCAGCGGGTTTCTGCCGACGATCTATACCGGCACACGGTTCCGCAGTTCCGGACCGCCGATTCTGAACGTGGCCAGTCCCCCGGGTGTCTCCGACGAGCTGCAGCGGGAGACCTTTGATTTCATTAACAGGATGAACTCACGCCGACTGGCTGCGGTCGGCGATGCGGAAATCTCGACGCGAATTGCCTCGTTTGAAATGGCGTCGCAGCTGCAGACGAGCGCTCCAGAGCTGACAGACCTTTCATCGGAATCGAAGGAAACGCTGGAGATGTATGGCTGCGATCCGGCAGTACCGTCGTTCGCCCGCTCGTGCCTGCTCGCAAGACGCATGGTGGAACGGGGAGTGCGATTCGTTTCGCTGTTCCACGAAGGTTGGGACGCTCACAGCGATGTGGAAGGTTCGACGAAGTCGAATTGCGCGGCCACCGATCAGGCATCAGCGGCGCTGGTCAAGGACCTGAAACAGCGCGGCCTGCTCGACGAAACACTGGTCATCTGGGGAGGCGAGTTCGGCCGCACCCCGATGGTGGAAACCAACCCTTCGCTGGGAAGATCACAGGGGCGCGACCACCATCCTCAGGCCTACACGATGTGGCTGGCGGGAGGCGGAATCAAACCTGGGATCCAGTACGGCCAGACGGACGATTTCGGGTTTCACATCACGGAAAATCCCGTCCACGTGCACGATCTCCAGGCGACGATCCTGCACTGCCTGGGCCTCGACCATGAACGGCTGACCTACCGCTACGCAGGCCGCGATTTCCGCCTGACGGACGTGCATGGAAAAGTTGTCACGGATGTCCTGGCATAACTCGGGAGTGCGCCCGCAGACCCATACGGCGGCAAGCCTCGCGGGACGTTCGTGCGGAAGAACTGACGATTACGAAAACAGGTCGTTCAACGTTCCCTGTGGGATCAGCTGGCCAATGGTCCAGCGTCCGACCTGATGAACTTCCTGCCGGGCGACTTTTCCTTTCTGAATCGTTTCCGTTTCTTCCAGAATGCAATCCGCGTCCCGGGGCAGTTTTCGGATGCCATGCACATCCTTCTCAGGGTCCGGGAACAGCAGCTTGCGTGCGATTTCCTCTTTGGTCCCTGTCGGATCGGGGTCTGCGGTCAATCCCTGCAGATGTCCGGGAATTCTCAGCGAATACATGCGACCTCCTGTGAGCTGGTCTGTCTGGATTGCCGACGGGAGTCCATCGAAGATGGTCGTCAGCAAGGCAGGATTTCTCTCTCATTTCCGTGAGAGCACATCAATGCGGATTGTGCTGAGCCGCACGCGTGAAATGTGCGGCGAATCACGTGTGATGTGCTCGAGATTCTGAAGCTGATCTCTTCACGAGCAACTTTCAAACACATTGAAACTCAACTCAGGTACTATAGCAAGATCATTCGGTTCAGGGCGTCGTACAGGCCACTTGCACGGCAGATCCAAGAAATTCTTCTTCGATCGGATAGTTAGAAAACCGCAAAGAATAATGGTCGTTGAACCAATCCTCGACATGCGGGAGGCATCCGGCATCGAAATCGGGGCTGACATGCAGGACGTTTCCGATGCTGGAGCTGCGCAGCTCTCCAAGATCGACGACCACTTCCCCGTCACGGATCAGATAGCGGGGAAGTTCGAACATGCGTTGAACATCAATATCCGGCTGATACAAGGTCACGTCGCCGTCGGCCCCGGGACCGAGATGCCCCTTCTGCCGCAGCCCCAGAATCCGCGCGGGAGCAGCCCGGGTAATGATGGCGATTTCGTAAAGGGAATACTGCCGGGTGATCTCGCTGAGCGTGCAGAAGTTTTTCACCGCGGGAGGAAGTTTCTGCAGCATCTCATCACGGAGATTCCGGTCCATCAGCAAGGCGATGATCTGTGGATACGCCAGAAAAGCACCGCCGTTGGGGTGATCGGTGCTCATCGCAATCCGCCAGGGATCCGCCGCCAGCAGGTACCACTCCAGGCCAATCGCCCACTGCAGGGCATGCACCAGCGACTTGTTCTTGTAGACGATGGGGGAAACGCCGCAGCCGGCCTCCATTTCGACATCCGCGCTGTACCACTTCGCCCCCAGAACCTTGTGCAGGAAGTATCCCAGCGGGCCGTCGCCGGTCATGGACGTCGTCTGTCCAAACATGACCTGACCAACGTCAACGGTCAGATTGGAGTGGGAATTCACGTAGTCGACCAGTTCCGGGACTTTGGAGCAGAACGTCGACTGATCGTCGGCGTCCCCGCCGTAGCTGTGAAACTGAATGTGCGTCAGGTGTCCGCGATGACCTTCCAGTGCCCGCATGGTTTCCAGCGTCGTGGTCCAGTTTCCCGGCATTCCGAGGTTATTGCAGTGCACGTGCACCGCATGCGGAAGTCCAAGAGAGTCGACCGTGCGTGAGATTCCCTGCAGGATCTGTCGAGGTGACACATTGAAATGAGGAACCGTGTCATCGAGTGAATGAACCGTTCCCCCAGACTGTTTCCAGACTTCGACACCACCCGGGTTGACGATCTTCACCCCGTACGCCTTGGCGGCGCCGATGACCCAGCCGATGTAGCTGCGGACTCGCTCCTCTTCTCCCAGTGCCAGTTGCTGCATCACATACTGGTTATTCCCCAGCATGACGTAAAAACCTTTGTCGATAATGGGGGTGTCCTGCAGCTCCTCGTGAACGTGCCGGGCCGAAAGAGGAGGAATCGCCGCATCGAAGGCCGCCGTGTACCCAAGCCCGGCATAGAGATAGCCGGTCGCAAAGGTGCTGGGGACGCTCCCGACGGTTCCGGAGCGGAAATTGCCATGTTTCTTGAGCGGAGCAGAGGTTCGTTTCTCCTCAGGCCGCATCTTGCGGGCGGCATTCACTTTGGAGCCGGCGATATGGCAGTGCATATCGACTCCTCCCGGCATCACCACCAGGCCCGTGGCGTCGATGATTCGATCCGGCTTCAAGCTGTCGGTCGGGGGGGCTTGGATGACCTTCCCATCCTGAATCCACAGGTCCCGCACTTCCCCGTTGATTCCATGTGCCGGGTCATACAATGTGCCGTTGGAGATCTTCAGAAGCGACATAGGAAGCGATCGTCACGAGACCATTTTTGATTTTACATTCAGTGATCGGCAGGCGATTGTATAGACTTTTGTGCAGTTCTACGCCTGAATCCCGCACACAATTGTGCAGGCTCCTCCGGTGTGAGAAACGGGCTCCGTTTCGCATTGAAGCGGGTGGATTCAGACGTGTTCAGCGTCCTGTCACGAGGGGAGCGTAACAGACTCGAATGGCGGCTAGAAGACCAGCGGCGGGACTCGAAGTGTTGTTGAAGATGTGCCTCATCAAAAAAGGATCAGGCGGAAAAATCTACTCATTCTGCGCAATTCAACAGCGGATCAAATATAAAGCATCTTTCGGTGGTGACAGACTTTACGGTGACGGTCCCTTTCGTGTAACGACCTGAATGGAGGCAGGTGCCGGGGGCTCTTGAGCTGCTGATTTCTCGCATCAACAATTCTCAAAAATCGTTAACCACTGAGAGTCTTTGTCTTTCGCCAAATCCGTCTCGAATTTCGAAGATGACTCTCTGAAAACCGATTGACATTAGGACCGGTTCGTTTATATTCGCCGAACCAAATCTTCACAACATCTTGCGTTTCTTACGATGGCCTGCACAATGAATTGTGCAGATAGAGGGGAATCTCTCCCGATTCGGCTGGCTTTCGGCTCTTTTTCATCCGATACTAGTATCGTCTACAGGCGTTCAGTGCACATGTGTATCTGCGTTGGGTGCTGCGCGCGTCGGCAAATCGGCATGTTGTTCAGGGTTTGAGTGTTGAGTGATGCCGCGGCGTTGCGGCTGGAGTTTGTGGGAACTCTGTTCAAATGAACTTGTAAGGAGCCGTGCACGATGCACACTTCAAAGGGAATTGCTTTGAATCAAACTGCTTCGAGTGCGACCGCCAAGTCGCCATTGTCAATCGATCCTTATTTCTGCCCGGTGGGAGTCGATCCGTTCGACACGGTGGAGTGGGATCTGCGCACGGCGCATATTAAAGATGAAAACGGAAAGATCCTCTTCGAGCAGACTGACTGCGAAATTCCCGCAGAGTGGTCGCCGCTCGCAACCAACGTCGTCGTGTCGAAATACTTCTACGGCGAACCCAACACCGATGAGCGCGAGCACAGCGTCCGTCAGGTGATTTACCGTGTTGCCCGGACGATTGCGGACTGGGGAACTCAGGATGGGTACTTCAAATCCGCAGAAGACGGCGAAAACTTCTATCGCGAGCTGGCCTGGCTGTGCCTGCATCAGCACGGGGCGTTCAATTCCCCGGTGTGGTTCAACGTCGGCCTGTACCATCAATACGGAGTCAAAGGTTCCCAGGGGAACTACCACTTCAATCCCAAGACGAAGGTGATTGAACGGCCGGAAACTCCTTACGAATACCCGCAGGCCAGTGCATGCTTCATTCAGTCCGTGGATGACACCATGGAAGGGATCATGCGGCTGGCGACCTCCGAAGCAATGCTCTTCAAGTTCGGATCCGGAACCGGGACCGACCTGTCGACCATCCGCAGCTCGAAAGAAAAGCTGTCCGGCGGCGGAACACCGTCTGGCCCGCTCTCCTTCATGCGTGTCTACGACCAGATTGCCGCTGTGGTCAAGTCCGGTGGAAAGACCCGCCGTGCTGCCAAAATGCAGTCGATCAAAGACTGGCATCCCGACGTCATGGACTTCATCCAGTGCAAGACGAAGGAAGAAAAGAAGGCTCACACCCTGATCGCCAGCGGCGAGTACGACTCCAACTTCAACGGAGAAGCGTATTCGTCCATCATGTTCCAGAACGCCAACCTGTCGGTACGGCTCTCTGACGAATTCATGCAGGCTCTGGAGAATGACGGCGACTGGACCACCCGCTGGGTGACCGATCCGACCAAGTCCGGACCGACCTACAAGGCCAAGGAAGTCATGGCCGCCATGGCTCAGGGAACCTGGCAGTGCGGGGATCCCGGCGTTCAGTACGACACAACGATCAATACCTGGCACACCTGCAAGAACAGCGGACCGATCAACGCCAGCAATCCGTGTTCGGAATACATGTTCCTGGACGACACCGCCTGCAATCTGTCCAGCATCAATCTGAAGAAGTGCCTGAAAGAAGACGGAACGTTCGACGTGCAGCGGTTCCGCCGCGCCTGTGCGATCTTCCTGACCGCTCAGGAAATTCTGGTCGATCACGCCAGCTATCCGACTCCAGCCATCGCAGAGAATTCTCATCTCTTCCGTCCGCTGGGTCTGGGCTACGCCAACCTCGGCAGCCTGTTGATGACCATGGGAATTCCTTACGACAGCGATGCTGGCCGTGGAATTGCCGGAGCGTTGACCGCACTGCTGAACGGACAGGGTTACCTGACCAGCAGCCAGATCGCAGCCAACATGGGACCGTTCGCCGGTTACCGTGAAAACGAGCAGTGCATGCTGGACGTGATGCAGATGCATCGCGATGCCGTCGAGAAGATCAGTCCGGCCTGCCCGCCGTATCTTCGAGACGCCGCCCGACAGGTCTGGAACGAGTGCCTGCAGTCGGGACGTCGTCACGGATACCGCAATGCCCAGGCCACGGTGCTCGCTCCGACTGGAACGATCGCCTTCATGATGGACTGCGACACCACCGGGATCGAGCCGGATATCGCCCTCATCAAGTACAAGCAGCTGGCCGGCGGGGGGATGCTCAAAATCATCAACCGCACCGTCCCGCACTCGCTCAAGACGCTGGGGTATGACGAGCCGCAGATCAAGGGGATCCTCGATTATCTCGAATCTCACGAGACGATCGAAGGGGCTCCTGAGCTGAAGCCGGAACACCTTCCGGTCTTCGACTGTGCGTTCAAGCCGGCCAACGGAACCCGCACGATTCATTGGAAAGCTCACGTCGGAATGATGGCAGCGGCTCAGCCGTTCCTGTCCGGTGCGATTTCCAAAACCGTCAACATGCCTTCCGACTCCACGGTCGAAGACATCGAAAAAGCCTACGTCGAAGGCTGGAAGCTCGGACTGAAGGCTCTCGCGATCTATCGTGACGGCTCGAAGCAGAGCCAGCCGCTGGCAACCAAGAAAGAAGGAGATCGCAAGGCTGGAACTTCCGCCGCCGGCGACGCTCCGACACTGGTTCGACGCCGCCTGCCGGACACCCGCCACTCGCTCACCCACAAGTTCTCCGTGGGTGGACATGAGGGTTACCTCACGGTCGGCCTGTTCGAAGACGGCAGCCCGGGCGAACTGTTCATCACCATGGCGAAGGAAGGTTCGACCATCGGTGGACTGATGGACGTCATCGGAACGGAAACGTCACTGGCCCTCCAGTACGGCGTGCCGCTGGATGCGATGGTGAAGAAGTTCAGCCATGCCCGGTTCGAGCCCAGCGGATGGACCACCAACCCGGATATTCCGGTCGCCAAGAGCGTGGTGGACTACATCTTCCGCTGGCTGGGGATTCAGTTCATCAACGGATTCCGTGAAGCGAATACTCCCAAACGGGATGATTCGGACTCCGGAGGCCACGAAAATTTTAACGCTCCCTCTTCGCATGATGCGAAGGGGGTGACCAGCACGCAGGCTGCGAAACCTCAAGCGGCAGAAAGTGCAAAATCCCCATCCACAGCGGTGAACCGGATTGCCGGCGAGCCGAAGAAGAACGGCGAGAACGGCCATTCCAACGGGAACGGTCACAAGAACGGAAACGGGCATAAGTCCGTCGAAGTGCAGCCGTCTGCCTTCATCGATTCGTCAACGCTCAGCACCCAGCATTCCTCCAGAAGCGAGCAGTTTGCCCACTTCCAGTCGGACGCCCCCGCATGCGACAGCTGCGGAGCGATCACGGTGCGAAACGGGAACTGCTACCTGTGCCACAACTGTGGTCAGAGCATGGGATGCTCGTAGAGTTTTTTAATTCCGTTTGTATGTTCTTTGGGAGTTTTGTATGCCGAAGCACAATGGATTAAAGCCAGGTCAATCCGCTCCAGCCTCTGGTCAGTATCAAGAACGAGGACCTCGAGGAGGGAAGGGAAGAGAAGTTACTGTTCCCCGGGGCCACAACCTGCCCCCAACAACTCAATCAGGTTCGACATACAACCTGGTAGACCGGACAAAAAACGAGGCGGGTAAAAAGTAATTCAAAAATTGCAGCCCTCGAGAACAAGTTTGTTCTCGAGGGCCTTTTTTATTTTTTTACTGGGAAAAGAATTATGACAAGTTATAGAAACTTAGGGGGTGATTCTGGAATCACCGATTACGAATTCCATGATGACGGTATTACCGTTCGCTTTAGAGATGGGTGGCACTATCACTACAGCAATCAGAGTGCAGGAGTGCATGACATTGCTCGTATGAAGTCGCTGGCTGTTGCAGGAAGCGGATTAAATAGCTTTATCAGTCGCGAAGTCAGAAAGGGATACTCGAGAAAATGGAGGTAGTTGTGAGCGTGAGGTTCGAAGATGCCCTATCAACAACTCGCTCCTAATCTCAAATCCCGACTCGCAACGTAGCTCCAAAATCGGCTCGATGAGACAGGTCTTTGTGACGCTGCGTTACCCCAGAATCACTGGTGTTTGGAGGGTGTGGTGAAGGTCGCGACGAATTCGGTCGTTCGTGGGAGAGATTGTCCCGGTGACAGCTCGCCTCCGTTGTCATCAAGCGACCGCAGACCCACCGGGCGAAGATCACGTCGCCCGGGTTGGCGGGTCGGCGGTCGACGTTTTCTGCAATTCGAACCTGGATTCCTGGCACAGTCCATTCTCCCTTTGTCGACCTTGACACCACCCCACGGTCACTCTGCAGAGACCGTCTCTTGCTCGACCGTCGGTCGCAGGCTGTCACCAAATAGCATTTTCTCACGTTTATCGAAATCGCCATCTCCCTTGCACGCAAATCACTTGCTTACGCTTCGTGCTCTGATGTTCTGCCACCAATACTGAATCTTGATCAACAAAAGTTCGCGTTGATGCCGTGTCCTTAGAGGTTCCGGACAAAACTAATGTTGGCATGGTTTGAAAATTTTGGGAAGGTCTGGTTTTTCCCGTTCACGGAGGAACTGATATGGCCACCCGATTGCTGAGTGATGACTTGTGGGACGAGATCGAGCCGTTCTTTCCGACTTACGAGTTCTCTGTCAAAGGCGGCCGACCGCCAGCGGAGAACAGGACCGTCTTCACCTGCATTCTGTTCGTGCTCAAGACCGGCATCGCCTGGGAGGACCTGCCCTTGGAACTGGGGTGTTCCTACAAGACCTGCTATCGACGTCTCAAGCTGTGGATCGACCTGGGAGTCTTTCAGGACATTCATCGCCACCTCCTCACCGTGCTGAACGCAGCCGGGCGTCTGGAACTGGCGGACGTGCTCGTCGATGCCGGATTGATCAAGGCCCCGTTGGGAGGACAAAAACCGGACCGAATCCGACGGATCGTGGTCGCTGCGGCAGCAAGTCTCACCTGATGACCACTCACAATGGGATTCCGCTGGCGAACATCCTGACGGCCGCCAATGTTCATGATCTGAAACAACTTCTGCCACTGGTGTTTCTGAGGTACCCGAAGATTGGTGGCAAGCGGGGACGCCCCCTGGATTGCCCACGGAGTGTGACCGCCGACAAAGGCTACGACTGCCAGGCAACTCGGGACCTGCTGGGACTGGCTGGCATTGAGACCTTCATTCCCAAACGAGGTCAGCGGCAGGACTCGTCTCTGGGTGCGACCCGCTGGCCGATTGAACGGACCATCAGCTGGCTCAAACAATTCCGCAGGTTGCGGATTCGCTGGGACAGGCTGGAGGAAGTGCACCAAGCGTTCCATGACATCGCCAACTCGCTCATCACCTGGAGATATCTCATCGCTGAATAGGTTTTGTCCGGACGCCCTTAATCCACGGTAGGACGATGTACTGCGTTCACTTGGTTTGAACCGGTCTCCGCTTCGACTACCGAGTCTATTGCCCTTCGAACTTCGGTTCCCGTTTTTCATGGAAGGCACGAATCCCTTCCTGATAGTCCTGGCTTTGATAGACGGTCTGTCGGAGTTCCTGAACTCGCTCGAACGTCTCCGGGGTGAGCGGTGTCGCCAGGGCCAGCAGTCGCAGCTGTTCCTTCACCGCCGAGAGCACAAGCGGAGCTTTCTGAGCCATCAAGGTGGCCATGTCGTAGGTGAACTGTTCCAGCTGGGCGGCTGGAACGAGGTGATTCAATATCGCCCACTGCGCAGCCTGTTCGGCATGAACCGGAGCTGCGGTGAAGAACATCTCCTTGACGATGTTCAGCGGCAATCGCTGCATGAAGTGCAGGAGACCTGCCGTGTTGTAGGCCAGTCCCAGGTTGGCCGGCGTGATGGCAAACGAACTTGTTTCATCGCCGATCACGACATCGCAGCTGATGACCAGATCGGTCGCGCCGCCCCAGACCGACCCGTGCACCATCGCCAGGACCGGTGCTGGAAACGTGGTGATCTCCCGCAACAGACGCTCCAGAGGATCTGAATACTGCAGCGGATCTTCCCCTTGCGGGAGTTCGTTAATGTCGTGTCCGGCCGACCAGACTTTGGCGTCGGCAGCGGCACGCAGGACGACCGCCCGCACGCCCGCTTTTCGAAATTCGTCAAGGGCACCGATTAACTCCTCGATGAGGGCATGGCTGAGCGCGTTGCGTTTCGCGGGTGAATTCAGGGTGATCGTGCCGATCGAATTGTTGATCTGGCTGAGAACGTACATGGGAAGCTCCGCAGGAGATGCCGAAGGAATTACTTCAAAAAATCGAGGATTGCCTGCCGGTTGCCGTCGACTTCTGGCGGCGGAGTGTGAGTCTGCCGTTCCTCAACACCTGAGAGCTTGATGGGATTCCCCACGACCTGAAGGTCTCCGATGACCGGGTCCGGGATCGATACGATCATCTTCCGGGCTGCCACCTGCGGGTCGCGGGCGACTTCAGCCACGGAATTCACAGGTCCGCATGGAACTCCGGCCGCGTTCAGAATCTCCAGCCAGTCGCTGGTGGTCCGTTTACGGAGCGTCTTTTCCAGATCCGCTTCCAGCTGATCGACATGCGAATGGCGGAGTGCATTCGTCTTGTAATCAGGATTCTCGAGGAGATCAGGACGGCCCAGTGCCTGAGCCAGCAACGCAAAGAGATGATCATTCCCCGCAGCGATCACCAGGTAGCTGTCATGCGTGGTATACACCTGAAACGGAGCGATCTCCGGATGCCGTGAACCTTGCGGCTGTGCAATTTCTCCCAGGCGAAGATACGCCGTGAGTGCAGACTCCATGAGCGGCAACTGACAATCCAGCATGGCGACATCCACTTTGACGGCCCCTCCCCCGGCCTTGCGTTTGTACAGGGCGCTCAGGAGACCGATGGTCAGGTACAACCCGGCCGAGAGATCGCCGATGGAGACTCCGACTCGGGTGGGTGGTCCGTCCGGCTGGCCAGTCATACTCATAACACCGCCCATTCCCTGCACGACCATGTCGTAAGCAGCCCGATGGGAGTCTGGCCCCGTATCTCCGAATCCCGAGGCGGCCCCATAAATCAAATCGGGAAATCGGGCGTGCAGAACATCCCAGCCGTACCCGAGCTTCTCCATCGTGCCGGGGCGAAAGTTCTCCACGAGAACGTCAGCTTTCGCGGCTAGACCCTCGAAGATAAGGCGATCAGCCGGATCCTTGAGATTTAAAGCAATGCTTTCCTTGTCATAATTGATCGACGCGAAATACAGCGACTTACCATTGGCGAAAGGTCCGAAGGCACGTGAGTCATCACCGGTTCCGGGGATTTCGACTTTGATCACCCTCGCGCCCAGCTGAGCGAGAATCATGGTGCTGAAGGGACCCGCCAGCACACGGGACAGGTCGAGAATCGTAACGCCGTCCAACGGAAGTGAAGCTGCAGTCTGCATCGCTATCCCTCTCAATCCTGTTAAAGCCCCGCTCTCATGAGTTGCTCCGCGCCAGCAAACCTCATCAGCACGTCACCGGAGTGCGTGGGGCGGTTTCCCCGTCGCAGAATGTAAACGTTGCTGAGGAAACGAGAAAGCCAGCAGCTCCAAAACATGCGGTTGGCTGCGTTTTGAGGCTTTGGTCGGGAGGGCTGCCCTGCCCTTACTGATAAAACTCGAGAGTTCCGAATTCATTCTTAAGACAGTTTAGTGCCGCGAATGTACTGATTCCCTCGAGACCTATTCAGAAACGATGTGACGTAAACATCATCTGACTGGGAGCCAGGGCAACGTTGTCCGCTTCTTCGTGCAATCGCTTTTATGAGCTGGTTTCATAACCCTTTGTGATCGCGATTCGGGAGGGCGAAGCTCCTGCTGAGCCGCATAAAAGGCCACGCGTTCACTGGCTTGAGGCTCGGCGGGAGCCTCGCCCTCCCAGTTATGAAACCGCCTCATGTATTCGCATTGAGGAGGGGCTGAACTGGACACGGACGGATCACGGTTCCGTCGCTGGCTGCCGTATGCGATCTGGCAACCTTAGCGCCGGGGGACAAGACTCGGTGGAGGCTCGATATTCGAGAGTCGTCACACGGTTTTGTCCTTTGAACCTGAGTCGCTGATGTACTCCTGGTCCCGCAGAAGCGATCATCACTGGAAAGAGATTCAACCAAACCGAGTTGTTTCTGAAGTCCTGTCGACCTGTGCCAAATCACTTGGATGGTCTCTGACAGAGACTGTTTTTCTGACTGTTCAGACTTTCGTCTCCGAGTGCTCCGGGATGGCATCTCCTTCCGGGAGATCCTTCCCGCGGTGTGACGGGGTTCAATGAGTTACGCCCCTTCATACCGCGGCTTCCCAATTCCGACCGAATACATCTCATCCTGTCTCAACTGACATGCAGAGAAACGCAATTGACCCTTTTGAAGTCAGAATCAAATCGTGCCTCCCGGATGGAGAAAGCTCGCCCGGCATCCTGTCGCAGCGATTCGATTCCCGCTCCCGCCCTCGCAGCCGGTTCCGGAAAAGCAGCCTCTTCCTGAGAACATCGAAGTGCACAATTCTGCCGCTTTGAACCTCAGTTCCTGAAGCTCAGCCCTTTCCCTTGACGATAGGCCACCTGATCGACCATAGTGCCGCAGGCAATTCGACTTGAATTGAAGCACCAACCCTTTCCGAGACCACTTGGAGAGAGTGGAAGTTCAATCACGTCGAAGGTTTTGGAAAAACTGAATCCGGATCGTAAGAAGCCCCCGTTCGGCGGCCCTCCCCCACTTACACCGTTCCGCTTCAAAAATCTTCCAAAATCCATCCAATCCATCGGGACGTAGCGCAGCCTGGTAGCGCGCTTGACTGGGGGTCAAGAGGTCGCGTGTTCAAATCACGTCGTCCCGACTAGCGTAAGAGCCGCAAGCGCAATCGTTTGCGGCTCTTTTTGCTTCTGGTTGAATCTCCAGATAGTGGTAAGTGTCACTAAAAGTGTCACTTACTCGAAATTCCGCCATAGTTCATCGGCGATGTCGTCCGCTTCATGGGAAACGTAGAACTCCATTGTCGTCTTAATGTCAGCGTGTCGCATCAGTTTTTGCAGGACTGCCGGCCGAACCTTCAGACTCCAGCGTGTTCCGAACGACCGCCGAAGATCGTGAGCCGTCGCATGCTTCTTCCCGCCCACCTTGACGTTGGCCTTCGCCCCGATCGCTGAGACAACCCGCATGACCTTGTCCTGCTGGTAGCCACCAGGCTTAAAGACGACACCATAGCGATCCTCTGGCGGGGTCTGAAGAAGCCAGGTCGCAAAGTCCGGAGTCATCGGCAGCAGCTCGTCACGCTTCGCCTTCTGGCCTTCCGACTGGATTTTGAATCGCGGACGCCTGCCGTAGAGATCGACAGAGAAATCAGAGTCGTCATCCCAGGACAGAATCAGGGATTCACTCAGCCTCAACCCAGAGAGCCACAGGCCAGTCAGGTACCGCTGCCAGTCCTGAAAATCGTCAGGGCGTACGGACTCGGCTGTCGAGAGCATTCGCTTGAACTCTTCATTAGAGATCGGGCGACCCTTCATTCGGCTCTTTGTTCTGGCGTGCTTGGGGAGCTGTATTTTCGGGGCAGCTCTGATCAGGTCGATTTCCGCAGCCCATGCCAATGCTGCCTTGAAGTGCTTCAGGTAGGTGCGGATCGTTGACTCTTTGATGCCGTTCGCTCGCAGGCTGGACTGAAACCGGCTGACTACTTCAGGGGTGATTCGGCTTATCAAAATTTCCTTGCCGATGATCGACTCAAAATGCTCAAAGACTGAATGCATGGTCGCGGCATACCCTGCCGACAGGCCAGTCAGTTTTTCGTTCTCCAGCCTCTCCCGAAACTGTTCAACCGTCAGTCGGGAAGGGGCCTTCCATGTTCCTTCGTTGAGTTCCTTTTCCCACTTGCCGGCCTCTCGCTCCGCGTCCCTCAGGACAACCTTTCCTGTCGATCTCGCGTGTTCAGTCCCGGTCTCCGGGTCAATGTACCTCATGTACAAAAACCTGCGACCTTTCTTCCGGACGACGTGAACTTTAATACTCTGGCTCATCTGATAGGGTGTGGTCTGTGATGGACCGCCCGTTTCCTACCGTCACGGTCTTCATGATTTTAAACCTCCGGATCGCCTCAATGACAACCGGATACTTCCTCAGCGATGTGTGGTCGCTCAATCCCATCGCTTTTGCAACGTTGCGTTGCGTGGGGTTTTTGAGCCGAAGAACAAGCAGCATGCCGCGTTCTTCTTCCGTGATGGAAGGTGCATTTTGCCCACTCGATATTTCCCGAAGTGCATCCACCAGTTGGGGGAGTGCCCGGAGTGATTCTGCCATTTCACGTAGGACCCCTATTGACTCACTGTGCGCACCTTCACTAGAATCGACGACGTCGACCATGATTCACCTGGCAAGGTTTTTGTGGTTTGATTGACCCCGGCCCGGTGTTACTAGCACCTGGCCGGGATTTTTTTTGCGCCACCCAATATTAGTTGTTGCGTGACCAGAAAGAGTCAAGAGGCGCAACGAAACTATTCTTGGATGGAGAAACAAAAACACCCCTACAGCAGACCGGCAGATCCGCGTGTAGAGGTGCAACGCTCGGGACTTCTCCCGCACATCGAATTGTGATTTGGCAAGCCCTGCCGGAAGCCGCCATGCTTCGCTTCATACTGGAATTCACTAATGGGACCATTCTGTACCACGATGGGTCCATCTTGTCAACACTGTTTGCCCATGACACAATCGCGAACATATGAGCGAAGAGAAGCCAGAGACGTTCAAGGGAACATGCACTGTTGAACAGAAACGACTGTTCGAGAGGGCTGCGAAGCTTGATGGGCGATCGCTTGCAGACTGGATGCGCCGGGCACTCGTAATGGCGGCAGAGTCTCAACTGAAGGGCCGAAAGAATGAGCGAGACGATTAGCTTTGTTTGCAATGGGTGCGGGTCTAAACTGAAAGCGAAGGTGTCGAAGTCGGGTAACCAGTTCCCGTGCCCGAAGTGTTCAACTGCTGTGCGTGTTCCTGCAGTCGTTCCCACTCTCGCGAATCCTGCCATAGCTTCAACTCCAATCCCTCAGGTCACCACGGTGTATGTTCAGCAGAACACGCCAACCCAAAGTCAGGCGGTTCCGGCCCTGATCAACCTTTTCTTTCCTTCATTTGGGTATCTGCTCCAAGGACGACTTGGAAGCTTTTTTGTTTACTGGTTCGCGATCGCTCTCTTTCTCGTGATCGGGTTGGCAACAGCAGGGATCGGCCTCATCGTCCTGCCTCTCATCTGGATTCTGTCAATCGTGGACGCAGCCGGCTACAAGCCCAAGCGGTGACTCAGGTGTCAACGGTTGACACCTGAATTGTTCCGACGATGGGCGATCCAATCATCTCCGGCAGGTATCCTCTCCGGTCTTCCCTGGCGAACAGGACGGCCACCATCAGGAACAGGCATTCAGGCGACTTGGCAATCAATAAGAGGAACATCGTCGGGCTTTCTGGGTGAGTGATTGAGTCGAATCAGAGGCCGCATTCCTCGTCATCTCTGACGACCTTGAACCGGAACGCTCGATCTTTCGGCAGTCGCAAAACGCTTCTTCGCGACTGCTCTTCCCGAAGGTCGGTCATCCCACATCGAATGACTGGGACGCTCTTCGGAGCGCGAACACCGATTGAGACTTTGCCATTGGCCAGCCTCAGAATCGTGACACTGATTTCATCGGTGACATGGATCACTTCGCGGGGTTTGTGATTGATCTGGATCATTGCTCTTGCTCCTGTGAATTGATGAACTGGCAAAAACGACTGGGAAAATTCCCAGTTGACAGCGCGCACCGGCTGCCCAGTTCGTTTTCATGTGAAAGTCTCCAGGAACGAACGCATCTTCAGCGCCGTTGCCTGTGAGTCTCGGGATCAGCCAGCTCGCGTGAGACTGGCAAAGAAATCAGGCTGAGACACTTCAACCTGATGAGGGGTTACCGAACTTTCCAGATCGATGAGAAAATGCCGCCACCGTTGGCAGAGAAAAGCGATTCTGCCCGGGAGCATTGTCCGTTAAAAAGATTCTGGAGAGCCATCTTTGCCCGCCTCGCGTGGTGCGTTACATCGTCCGCACTTCCATGTTTTCCTGCGACTTCCGATTCGCGAACTGTAAACTGAACTGGTGTTCACTGTCAAGAAAACTTGGATGGAATTTTCCGGCCGCTAACCAGCAGTTCCCGGCGCGAGAAATCCGAGTGATCACCCCATGATCGGGGCGTCCACGCCAAGCTTGATCTTGAACATGGTCTCGTTCGGCGGATCGATATTGTAGGGGTCGTACCAAACTGGACCGAGCGGGTACCAGTGCTTGCGATCATTAAGAGTTGTGGGAGCAACATCGTCGGAATCCGAGATCGGCGGATCGGTCGAAATGAATCGCAGGATGAACGCTGCTTCACCTCCTGTCTCGGGGTCGGCGATCCCACTTGTGTTCCCAAAAAAGTCCATGATCGGTTCAAGCGGAATTGTGACGTCCTGTCCACGTGGAGTCGCGAAGTCGCGTATGTAGCTGGTCCCACTCTTGACCCATGGTGAAGGCCAGTCACCTGCACCAGTGAGCGCCATTGCGTCTCCGGCGACTCTGTACGAATCGCCGAGTGGGATGAACGGCCCGCGATAGTTTAGACGAGGGTACTGTGAGTGAGGAGGAGGTGGCCAACCGTTGGCAGTGCCACAACGGCAACAGCGGCGATCGAAAGCCATTCCCAGAATGCCATGGTCCACCGAATGAAGGCAGGGAGTTTCAACCTGCATACTTCGTTGGACTGGACCCGCGAACTAAAGTGGCATTTTCAGAAATACCGGAACGAGTCAAACTTCGTGACGTTCCCACCCGCCGCCATTCTTCTTTGGCAGCTTGTAAACAGTCCTGAAGATCCAGAGCGGGTACAGTTCTGCAGCTGTTTTAATGCGAACGATGGACGCCTTGTCGTCGAACCCCTTCGACGCTTTCACGTCGTCGACATAGGTTGTTCCATCGGTCATCAAAACAAGGAAGTCCGGCGTGTACCTGGCCGGCTGGCCTTCCGTGGGATGCGAGAGCGTCAGTGAGAACGGCTCGAACCACCATGTGGCAACATTTTCGTTTGCGTTCAGGAGAGCCGCGTATTGAGCTTCCACGGAATTCATCTCCCCGCGTTTGCGGCGAAGTCCCTTCGAGAGGATCGAAAAGCGGGTTCGCTTCGGCGTCGGCTGGGGTTTCTTGGTTCGCGCTGTCATTTGTAAACCCCCTTGACCTTGTGAAGCAGCTCCGCAGTTGTCCATGGTGGATCGCAGTTCGTTTGGTTCCACTCAATCAGTGTTGCCAGGGCATCGGCTTCGCCCATCCCAGACTCTTTGAGATAACAGACGGCCTTGTAGGTCGCCGAATGCCCACCTTGTCCGCTGGTCGCACGGAACCGCCGAATGTACGCGGCCCCATTCCGGATCGTCTTCTGTTCATTCGGCTGGGGTCCGCTGCTCTTGTTCGCGCCGGGCGGGTATCGCCATTCCATCTGAAACTTTGGCAGGGCCAGGGCGTCTTTCATGCCATGGCCTTCGACGAATTTGTACTGCTTTCCGTTGACGATGGAAGGAGGAGCGACCACGTACCCGCCATCTCCACGCACGTCGTAGCGGCCTTCCAGTCGCTGGGCATTCGGCACATGCTGGCCGGGCGTCTGGAAATAGAAATGGAATCCGCGGGGAGTCTGCACGATCGTCGTCGACTGTCCGCGAGTCGTGAAGAACCATTTAGCATCTTCCCGGCTTTCACAGTCGACAACGATGATCCCAGACGCCGCGCCGGTCACCAGTCCGAGATTCTCGCAGTTCCATGCGGAAGCCTCTTCATGCGTCGGCCGGCGATCCTGAAACTCTTCCCATGAGCGATCCGGACGTTTGCCGGCATCGATCTTTTCCTTCTCGGTCATTCCCGGCTTGATGGGTCGCCCGAGCGGGATCACTGTCACGTTGAAGTCGTTCAGGTACTTCCGTGCTGCTGCTGCGATCTGTGCTTTGTGGCTCGCGTACATCCTTGCTCTCTTGCTGGGAAACAAAAGCCCCCCACCCGCTCCGCAGATATTGCCCTGCAACGCTGCGGCTGTGGCCACAGTCCTCGGCTCTCGGGTGGTATGATCGTAGAACTCTGGGATCACACTCCAGAATTTCGACTGACAGGTTTCGGCTCGATCGTGGTTCTCGCCACTCGCCACGGTACTGGCAGCCTTCGCACCGCTCGCCCTCCAGGTGGGCCTATACGCCAACTGGGAAAATTCCCAGTTGGCTCAGGCTCGCGACTATCCACCGTACTTCTTTACCACGCGCGACACCTCCCTAATCACTTCCGGCGTGGGACCGTTCAAGCGGATCAGGTTCATTGCTCTTCGAACGTCTTCACTGCGTGACTCACATTCTTTGCGGCTCGCTCGGTCATAAGCTAAACGAGCCTTTGTTGCCGCTGCCTGAAGCCTGCGTAGTGGCTGACATTTTGAAGTGAAGTCGTTCAGTTTCTCCTGCGCGGCAGAGCTGGCGGACTCAAGTTTCTGGAGTCGAGCTGACATCGGCCCGTCTCCGAAACGGTGATGAATGGAACTTAACGCTGCCGTCAGATCCTTGCTTGAAACGGATTTCTTCGACATCTCTGATCCTCTTGGAGTTTCTGAAACAGAACAATCATTGAAACAACAATCGCCACACCACTCGGACGCCTGGCCAGCCAAGTCGTCTTCCCATGCCTCAGCGGGCGTCATGCCAGCGTGGTAATACTCCTTCCACTTCTGTTCGCCAGCATCCGCCGTACCTCGTCCCAGCAGCCTGCCAATGCAGATCACATCACGAAACCACGCTTCGAATGACGTCAGAATGGCACTTCTCCTTCCGAAGCTTCCTCGACAGGCTGTCCTCTGGCTTTGTTGCAAAACGCACAGAGCAGGATCAGCAAACCTTTGTCCCACTCCTCTTCATAGAGCCGCTGTCGGCTCCACCGGCTCTTGTCGCGACAGACCCATGTTCGTGGTGATGTGTGATGGAACTCCAGCTTGTTCCGGGGAGTCCCTTCGCAACCGCAGTCCTCGCACTGACCGCCCATCGCTTTGACGAGGATCTTCCGGCGAATGGCAATCCCCTGCAGCTTCCGCTTGTGCATCGGGCATTTACTGCGTGGGGGTTTCTTCTGTTTTGGCATCACATCGCCTCCCCTGCATGCTGCCGATCGATTTCCATCTGCCTGATGTGACCTGCAAGGAATTCCCCGCCGATCCGTTTCCGCTTGATCCACTCGATGTAGGACGCTGGAACATCCGCCAGGCGTTTCCCTTCATGCTGACCGAATGTCATGCGATATTCCGCCCCCACCTGCTTCGCCTTCAGTGAGTCGATCACCGCCCCTGCCTGGCGGAATGTGTACGCCGTCGCAACGTCTGGCTTCACCCCCAGCTTGAGCAGGAAGTTCACCTGCTTCTGCGTGGCACCATCAGGAGCTGGCTTGTAATCGATGAACGGATCGAACTTGCGGCCTTCGAACAGGTCCACATCAACCGCGTTGACCTGTCGGCGGCGTACGCGGCCCACTGTTTTGACAACTCGTCTTGCCCGGTCTGTCCCGACATTGGCCGCTTCCCACTTGCGTCGATCTTCCGTCATCCTCAGGAGCGAATTCAGTCTCTCAGGGTGATTCCGTCGCCAGTGCCGAATGGACTTTTCCCGCAACGCAGCTGGGTCGAAGTCGCACACTTCACAGCACTCTTGAAACGACACCTTGCGTTTATCAGAGTGCCCGAGAATCCAGAGCACAGCGTCCGTCGCACGCAGCAACATGCCTGGCGTGTTCTCGCTGGAGTCGCGAGCCAGGAACCGGTTAATCCGACCGATCGTGCTGGTGATCAGAGCGCTGGCGAGTTGAACGTGTGCCGCTCTGGCTGCGTTTGGAAGTGGAACTGTCTGAATCATGTTTCTCCCCTGTTGGTTGGTTTTGAGAGAGGAGAAACGATTCCCAGTCCGCTCCACGGATGTAGCGGGACTTGCCAAACGAGAGAACCTTCAGCCCCTTCCTGCGAGCCACCTTGAATGTTGCTGCAGTTAGTCCGGCTGCTTTAATAAAATCTTCGTAGCGATATGTTGCGATGTTGCTCGCTGCCATTTTGTTACTCCTCGACCTACCCCTGATTGGGGAGGAATTCGGGAGAAACTTTTTTCAAGATTGTCTTCACCCACCGGGAAAGCAGCGGCGAGAATTTTTCTGACGTTCAGACTTGGGTAAACAGTGGGTAAAATTCCCCACAACAGGTGTCACTGAAAGTGTCACCTGTCCCCAGCCGCGATGGGCAATTCACGATGCGAGACCTTTCGCTCAGCCACTGAAAAAGCCTGCAACGGATCGCCCTGCAGTCCGCCACCAGCCAAAAAGAACGGACTGGGGGTCAAGAGGTCGCGTGTTCAAATCACGTCGTCCCGACTTTACATAACCAGGGTTGAGGCAAGAGTTTACGCCTACCCGCACTTCGCGTGCGGTGCAACTTTCTACCGAATTTCTACCGAAATCGGAGGTTGCATCATGCGAAGAATCCGCACGCCGAAATATTCTTTCCACAAGGCCACCGGCCAGGCCCGCGTCTACATTGACGGGCAGGACCACTACCTGGGGCCTTACGATTCCCCTGAGTCCAAACGGAAGTACCGTCAGCTTGTCGATCGATGGCTCCGACGCCAGCAGGCGCGGCAGTTTCCCGAAATGACGCTGTCGAGTCTCTCACTGCTCTACAACGATCACTGCACGACCTACTACGTCAAAGGCGGGAAGCCGACTACCGAAATTACCAGCGTTCGGGCTGCTCTGAAGCCACTCCTGAAGCTTTTCCGCTCCCACATGGTGGGCGATTTCACCCCGTCGAAGCTTCGCACTGTTCGTGACCAGATGGTGAAATCGGGAATCACCCGGTACACGGTGAACAAGCACGTGGGACGGATGGTCAGGATGATCCGGTGGGCTGTCTCCATGGAATATTGCGGTGCCGACGTGCTGGCCGCTCTTCAGACTGTCGACGGCTTGAAAGCGGGCCGGTCCGCGGCTCCGGATCGCGTCCCGGTCAAGCCAGCCAGCCTGTCGGATGTCGTCGCCATCGAAAAGGAGGTTTCCTCCTCAGTCTGGGGCGCGATTCAGTTCCAGCTTTACACGGCAGCCCGGCCAGGGGAAGCCCTGATGATTCGCGGGATGGATATTGACCGCACCGGAGATGTCTGGATCTACCGGCCGGATTCTCACAAGACCGAACACCATGGCAAAGAACGGACAATCCTGATCGGACCAAAGGGTCAAGCCGCGCTCATGCCGTTCCTGCAGGCCGACACGGGGCTCTACCTGTTCCCGGTGCGGGGCTCCAAGGGGAAACGCCCATACCAGAGGCATAGCTACACAATCGCCATCCGGCGGGCGTGCAAACGGGCGGGCGTTCCGGTGTGGCGCCCGAACCAATTGAGGCATACCGCAGCAACTGCGATCCGACAGGCAGCGGACGTTGAAACCGCAAAGACCGTTCTCGGGCATTCGGAACTACGAATCACCGAGATCTACGCCGAACGGGACATGCAGGCCGCACGGGCGGTTGTGGCACGAATTGGCTAACGGTCCAGCTATAGCAATACCCGGCGTATAGAGAGAGGTGGGGACGAAATTCACTTTTAACCAGAGGGAGACGCCATGATGTTCGGTGATTATCGCGACGTGTACACAGAGGTCAGAAAGCATGACCGGAAATTGAAAAATTGGAGGGTGAAGGAATTTTTTCGCCGATTTTTTGAAGCGACTTCTCAGGCCGAAATTAATCAGCAGTTGATGAACCGGGACGAGATCAATCTCCTGCGATGTCAATATTTTTGGTGGCAACAGGAGCGGCCGTATTTCAACGTCTGGCTTCCTGTAATTCGCCCCATGGCAGGATTTCGAATCGAGGAGGTGCCGGCATCGTCGATCATGGATCCCGGTTACCCTTACTTCGAGATCCGTTTTCCCCAAGGAGCCATTGACGGTGTAACTGCGGCGTTGGTCTCAGCGTCTGAAAGCGTTGCGGCCGGACAAACGGAAATCCTGATTGCGATCGAGATCCAGGGCCCCCATTCGGCACATTCATTTTTCATGCGAGTCAATGACGAAACGTCCCAGGAGCCTCTGAAAACTCTGCTTCCTCTGCGGGAACTCGAACACGAATCACCGGGATTGATGCAAGCCTTTCGGGTCTGTATTGCCGCGATCCTCCTTCAGCAGAATCCGGAGATGGTTGAGCCGGATGTCTTCGCCGACGATCGAGAGAAATACGACGGTGGCGATGAAGCCACAAAAACGCACCTTCGTGAAAAGGCAAGGCGTCGGCGAGGCCGGATTGGATTCCAGCTGGGGAGAAAGTGTGAAGTGTCTCCCCACTGGCGAATGCCCCACCTTCACACTGTGCTATTCGGTCCGGGTAAGGTGCGTCGGAGACTGACGATGTACCCCGGCGTGCTCGTGCGACGTGAAAAGTTAACTGAAGTCCCGACCGAATTTCGTGGCACCGGAGAATAGACGCTGCCCCGTTTGGGACCTCAACCAGAAGCCTGCGAGGATTCGTTTCTTGCAGGCTTCTGCGTTTCGGTAGGGGCAGTGTGAGCGGCTTAAATCGATGGTTTCTGACTGCGGTTTTCGACGAAAAAATCTTTCATGGAGCTCGCAAAAATCGAAAATCGTCACCGGCAGTCTACATGTATACCCCAACCTGAAAAAGCTGTGAAATTCATTGCCTTTCCGTCTCTGACACGGATGCCGTTCTCTTGTAGATATTGAATGCCGTTTTACGCATTCCAATTTCAGACGGAGACTTTAGCGTTGAAAAGCACTTCAATTATGTCAACTGCCTTGCCGGACATTCTGCAAAATGATCTCCAGCCTGTCGCGACGATAGCAAAGCAAATCACCGGCCATCGCCCGTCCCCACCGACAGTGACCCGCTGGATCCGTCTCGGCGTTGGAGGCGGCATCAAACTCCCAGCCATTTATCACTGCGGAAAGTGGATGACCACGCCGGAGGCATTCACGCAATTCCTGACTCAGCAGACTGCTGCCCGCATGGCGACTTCAGAGACAGCTGACGATGCGACAGACGCAGATTTGATAGCAGCAGGGCTGCTTTGACAGCCAATAAAAAAGCCCCTGAGCGGAATCAGGGGCTTTCACAGTTATGCAGCCCATCTGGCAACGACTCCTTCAGGACCAAAAGCAATCATGCAACGCTCGGTTCAAACAATCAAGTCCACAAATATGATTTCGGGCGATAATCAGGATGCCCAGCGAGGCATCATTTGCCCTGTGGCGGAAATCAGTCGACTGCACCACGAAATCTCTAATCACTTGGAATCCGCAGTCGCAAAGGGAAGGCGAATCGGCGAGCTCCTGATCGCCCAGAAAGCTACTCTCAAGCACGGGCAGTTCGGCGTCTGGCTCAAAGAGAACTGTCCCTTTTCGTCTCGTACCGCACAGCGATACATCTCTCTGCAAAGGAACGTTCCAAAGGCCAAATGCGACACGGTGTCGCATTTGACAGGTTCCGGACCTGCACAGTCGGAGGTGCTTGACCTGTCAATTTTAACTGAACAACTCGAATCGCACTCTAAACAGCTCGCTGAACTAAGTGTTGCTGCTCATGCGGCTAGCGACGAAGACGATCTGATTCAGATTGCAAGAAGGGCCGTAACGATCGAAAGAGAGATACGAGAATCTCGCCTCAGCTCCGGAAGGACTCAGGGAGAGCGGTTCATCTAAGACACCTAAAAAGCATTTGATAGGCCACCGGTTCGGCCAGCCTGGCTCTGAAGATCATCGGCCAGTCCCTGCGGGGAAAACGATGCTCGCAAGATGTCCCGTGCTCTGTTGAGGTGCCACCGACGAACGGACAGAGCCACGACGCGAACTGTCGTGAGGGCGGTGTGACGGGGTCACCTGTGCAACACCGAAAACAAAACCAGCACAGGCGGAAGAGCGACCAGCCGAAACGGCGGAGACGACGACCATTCTTCCGAGATCCGATCCCTCGTACGGGGTCGGTCTGCTCCCACCTCACAACAGAGAACTTACGAACTGTCAGTAAACCACCGTCACCGCTCATGGTCGAACGGCCATTAATGCGGCTCCCGAGTTTACATTCCGCTCCTGCTGTATCTGAACCTTGGTAACGCCATGCACGACCTGACCTCACCTGAACACACCATGCACGAGCCCTGCAGGGAATCGTTAGCACGAACTCAAGATTCGCCAGCCAAACGGCCTGAGACCGACAGCCGCGGACGGTTCGCCGCAAGGCATAACGTCGACCCGCTCAAGACGTTCATCCTCCGGCTTAACAGGTCTCAGCATCGGAAACTCTGGGAAAAGGCCACTCGCGAAAATCGCCCGATGGCTGAAATTCTCCGGGAGTGGATTCGCCAGGGACTTTCGCAAGACCAGACGGAATCGACTTGACGGGTTCCGCGCGATATCGCGCACGATTGGGAAATGATGCCAACTCGAACATTGGAAACATCGCTGCCAACGCCCGCGGAGATCGCGACCATGTGTCTCGAAATTCAGTCGACATGGTCACCGCAGGAGCGAAGACGGCGACTGGTTGGCCGTCGCATTCCCGGTCAACAGACCGACCGCCAAGAGTCCTCGGAGGACCAAAATGAACCGTCGTGAAGCAATCGCCAGTCTGTCAACTGCTGTCGCATCGTCATTCACGGGAGCGACCGTTGAAGCGAAGGAAGCAGACCGCCCGCTCCTGCTGGTCATCAGGACGCCACTTCCATTGCGAGTGGTGCAGTTGCAAGCTCTGCGGGACAGTACGACGAACCTTCTGAAGGGAACGTCGCTGGAGAACATTCCCGTGTTCGTCTGTCCTCACGGGTTTGATCTGGAACTGGTCGAGGACCCGCGAGCCGCCAATGCCCACTAAAGCCGAACGCATGACCTCCCGGGGAATGGCAGCCACTCGAGCTCGCCAGATCCATCCGTCCAGGACCGAAAAGGCTGGACGGTCCTGGTACCAGTCAGCGACATGGAAACAGTTGCGACGGGAACACCTGGGCGAGCATCCCCACTGCGTCGAATGCCTGAAGTCGGGACGCCCTGCCAGCCAGTCACCCGGGAACGTTGTCGACCACATCAAACCACATCGGGGAAACTGGGAACTGTTCAGCAGCCCTCAGAACTTGCAAACGCTTTGTTCCCGTCATCACAGCCAGAAGACCTGCCGGGAAGACGGCGGATTCGGGCACGAACGAAAATCATCAACACACCGGAAACCATCATGACTCGTCAACAGGTCAGCGACTTTCTGCAGGCCTCGGACAGGCTTCAATTTTGGCTCGGAAACTGGCGGCTTTTTTCGGAGGGTCGCATCGAGCAATTGAACTCACACCAAGATCACGGGCTCGAAACGAACGAGACTTTTCTACGGCACCTGCTCGAACATCATCGGCAGACGGATGAAGCGGTCTGGGCAGTCGCGGACCAGATTATCATCGCCGATGGTGACGCGTCGCGAATTGCAAGAGTGGAGCTCTATCAGGCCACCGCATTCGAACCGGCGTTCTCAATCTGCGGTGCGTCTGCCCATGAAGCCGCATGCACGGTCCTCGTGAACTTGCTTTGTGCCGTCTACATCGCCCAAGAGCAGGGAATTCTCGACGCCGATGGTATCCAGCGGTGGATCGGACACAGCTGCCCGGTCAACTCTGCGGCTGTCGAGGATCTTGCCATGCGGCTGCGACGCGAACGCGCCCTCTTCGCAGGCCGCTACGGGACGGGAGCGGAGAAACCCTCCGAATCCTTCGCCGTGCACCACTGCAACTGACGGCATCGAGCAGCGCCCCATAGGGGGTCAATTTTTAACAGGTCCAAAACGCTGGAAACCACACCGCCATGTGCCAGCTTCTTCAGCGAAATCGATAGGGTGGGGGTTAAATCATGACACGAGCCGGGAGACCGAAGAAAGCTGCCGGGATTAGCACGCGTCGTCCGCGGGTCAGTCAATCTGTCCCCGCAGGCGTTCGCTCTCCTTCCGGTCGCCCCGAATGTCCCGCTTCCGTCGCCGCGGATCAGACTGCCCTGCAGATGTGGGACTGGTTGGTTTCAAATTTGGAGGCGATGGGAATTCTGACGCTGTCTGACCGGTTGGCCCTGGAGATGATCGCGAATGACTACGCGGAATTGCAGTCCGCAAATGCGATCGTCAAACGGGATGGCATGATCCTGAAGGGTGAGAAAGGCGGGAAGTATTCGCACCCGGCGTTGAATGTGGCGAACAGTGCCCGAAAGCGGATCCATTCCGCCTTGTCCGACCTGGGTTTAACTCCCCGTGCCCGGGAACAGCTCAATCTCCAACTGGCCGAAGTCCGTAAGTCTGCTCTGGCTGAATTCCGGAATGCGAAGCCTGCCAAACGGGGGAAAACGAAATAATCATGAAGTCCCCGCAACTTCCCAATCTGCTCAAGAAAGCCAAACGCCAAGGCTGGGCAAAGTGGATCCGCAGCGAAGCTGATGAACGGGCGATGCTCTCGGGCTGTTACTTCGATGTCGCAGCTGCGGAGCAGGTCGTTGACTTCTTCCCCCGGTTCCTGCGACACAGCAAAGGTCAATGGGCTGGCCAGGCTTTCGAGCTGCTGGACTGGCAGCGTGATGACGTGGTGATGCCGATCTTCGGCTGGATGAAAGCGGATGGTTTCCGCCGGTACAATTTCGCCTGGATCGAGATTCCCAAGAAAAACGGCAAGTCCACTCTGGGGGCGGGGCTCGGGCTGTACCTGCTGGCAGGCGATGGGGAGCCGGGAGCGGAGGTCTATTCGGTCGCCAATGACCGGAAGCAGGCGGGAATCGTCCACGGTGAAGCCATCATGATGACCAAGGCTTCCCCGGATCTGATGCAGGAACTTCGCATCAACCACACCACCAACACGATTTCCTATCCGGATCAGCAGAGCTGGTACCGGGCATTGAGTGGCGATGCCGATTCCAACGAAGGTCTGAACATCCACGGCTGTATCGCAGACGAAATCCATAGCTGGCACGGCCGCAAGTTCTGGGATGCACTCCGCTACGGGATGGCCGCGCGCTCTCAGCCGTTGTTTGCGATCATCACCACGGCGGGAAGTAATCCGCAGAGTGTGGCGAAGGAGCAGCACGACTACGCCAAGGGTGTGCTGGCGGGAACGCAGATCGATCAGCGGTTTTTTGCCTACATCCGGGCGGCTGATCCTGCTGATGACCCGCTGGATGAAGAGACATGGAAGAAGGCGAATCCCTCCTACGGTCTCACGATCAATGCAGAAACGTTTGCAGCCGACGCTCATGAAGCAGCAGCCAAGCCGTCCAGCTTCGCGTCGTTCAAACGCTACCGGCTGAACATCTGGAACACCGGAGAATGCCCGGCCGTCGATATGGAGAAGTGGGGCAGCAACCGCCGGAACTATACCGCAGAGGACCTGCGCGGCCGTGCCTGTTTCGCCGGTCTGGATCTGGCGAAAGTGTCCGACACGACCAGCTTGCAGCTGCTGTTTCCGGAGGATGATGGAACGTTCAAGACGCTTTCGTACTTCTGGCTGCCGGAAGCACGGGCTCATGAACAGAAAGATCTGGTGTCGTGGCTCGCGTGGGAAGAGGAAGGCTATCTCTTCCTGACTCCGGGCGAGGTCTGCGATTACTCATTCATCAAGAAATTCATCTGTGGGCTGTACGACCCCGCCGGCAACCTGCTGGAAGAGGGTCTGATTCACCAGTTCGAGTTTCAGGGAGTCGCTTACGACCCCTACAACGCCGAACAGCTGACGCAGCAACTGGAGGAGGAAGGGGGCATTTCCCGCCATCTGTTCCCGCAGACGATGAAGCAGTTCGCAGAACCGACCGGAGAATTCGAACGGCTGCTCATCTCCGGGAAGCTGCACCATCAAGGCCATCCGGTCATGGACTGGCAGATCGGCAATCTCCAGTTCAAGCACGACGCCAGCGGGAACAAACGGCCAGTGAAGCCGGCACCTCATGACTTCCGGAAAGTGGACGGCCCGGTGGCTCTGATCATGTCGATCGGCCTGCACACTTCGGGCGGGTATCAGGAAACGGCCTACGACAATCCCGGAGAGGGAGAGATCTGGTTATGAATCACACGGAATTTGCACATCGGGTCGGCGGGGGAATGGTCGCGCCGGGAATCCAGAACGCAGTGGACATGAACGCTGGCACGTGGGGCAGTCCCAGCGTCGAATTCCTGGATGGAATTGGTGGTCGGGAAGCAACGTCTGGAGTCCGGGTCAACAGCCGGACCTCACTCGGATATCCCGCGTTCTTCCGGGGGGTGAAACTCATCGCCGATACGGTGGCCAAGCTGCCGTTGACCGTGCATCGCCTGGAAGACGACGGCGGGATGCCCAAAGCCAAGGACCATCCCGCTTACCGGCTGCTCAAGCGGAAGCCAAATCGGTTTATCACATCCAAAACATTCCGCCGGACGCTGACGCTCCATGCCCAGATGCACGGGAATGGTTACGCGTTCATCCAGCGTGACGGCCGCAGCAACCCGCTGGACCTGACGATTCTGGATCCCGTTTGCACGTTCCCCATCAAGTGGATTCCGGCAGATACGAACATCCCGGAAGTTCATTACAGCACGGTCGTCGATGGCGAAGTGATGACCGTTCCGGAATCGGACATCCTGCACATCCGCAATCTCTGTCTGGACGGCCTGATCGGAATCCCGGTGCTGGATGTCATGCGTGAAGCGATCGGGATGGGAATTGCCGTTCGCCAGTTCGGGGCGCATTTTTTCGGGCAGGGAGCCAATATTTCCGGCGTGCTGATGGTTCCGCAGAACATCCGACCGGATGCCCAGAAGAACCTGCTCGAGTATTGGAAGAAGACGACAGCCGGTATGGCGAATTCTCACAAAGTCGCCCTGGTTTCGAACGGGGCCACGTTCACAAAGATGTCGTTCAGTCCGGATGAGGCTCAATTTCTGGAGACAAAGCGATTCGAGATCATCGAGATTGCGAACATCGTCGGCGTTCCCCCGCACAAGCTCGGGGACAACTCCCGCCAAGCCTACAACAGCATCGAAGCGGAGAACCGCAGTGCTCTGGATGAGTCCTACGATCCATGGCTGGGGACCTGGGAAGATGAATGCGAAGCCAAACTCCTGACGGAAGAACAGCAGGAAGAGGAATCGCATGTCATCCGGTTCGATCGCTCCAAAATGCTCCTGCCGACCCTCAATGAACGGGCGTCCGCGAATCGCGTCTTCTGCGAAATCGGCGTGAACACCATCAACGATGTGTTGCGTTCTGAAGGCCGGGAAACCATCGGTCCGGAAGGGGATGTTCGGTACCGTCCCGCGAACTGGATGGCGCTGGGAAGCGATACCGCAACCAGCAATGAAATGCTCAACCTGTTAAGGAGAATTGAAAGCCATGTCACTTCTGAAAAACGCGCCTAAGGCAGGCAAGGAAACCCCCGAACTCCACATTCTGGACGACATCGGCCCCAGCTGGGCCGGGATGATGGGGGCCAAATGGCTGGCCGGTGAGCTGAAAGCGATCGGCAACGATGCGCCGACGATTTCCGTGCGAATGAACTCCTACGGTGGTGAAGTCTTTGAGGGGTTGACGATGTACAACCTCCTGAAAGATCACCCGGCGTCCATCCACATGCACATCGACGGCGTGGCTGCCAGTATCGCATCCATCATCGCGATGGCGGGTGATACGATCAGCATGGCGGCGGGCTCCTACCTGATGATCCACAACCCCTGGACGGTGGCGGTCGGTGAATCTGGAGACCTGCGACACTCCGCCGACCTGCTGGACTCCCTCACGGACACTCTGGCGGAGGTTTACGCGTCTCGCTCCGGAAAAACCAAAGGGGAATTCCTGGACCTGATGGCCAAAGAGACGTGGATCGATGCGGACAAGGCGGTCTCGTTGGGACTGGCGACGGAAATCACCAGCAACAAGCAGGCGATTGTGAATTCACTCTCTCCGAAGCTGTATTCCCTCGAGAACGTGCCCGACGGTCTGCGGAAATGTGCCACGCTGGCCGCGAAACTCAATGCCCGGATCGACTCGATCGACCGGGACACGATGGATTCCCGGACGCGCGGTCATCTGGTGGCCAAGTTGCTGCAGTCTGCACAGGGAACCGGCGCGGAAGGGGTCCGAATTCCTGAGATTCTGGCCGGAAAAGCAGACTGCCAGACGGATGCTGCTCTGGAACTGTTCTCAAGCGTGCTGGAAATCCCGCTGGATGACCTGAAAGCAGCACACGCGGAGGATGGTTGCCGCTGTCAGAGCGATTCCATCATCACCCCGAAGATCGATCACCGGGCCCAGATCGCAGCCTGGAAGGCGGTCGGACAGAGAATCGGAAAGTGAGCAGTTGATCCTGACTCCCGGCAACTGCGCCCCCGTCGTGCTCGTGCATTGCGGGGGTTTTTCTTTGAGATTCTTCCGAAAAGCCATTGACTGAATCCGCGCGATATCGCGCGTACTGATCGCAGAAGCTGTTTTCGGGAGCAACACGAAGGATTAGGCGATGCCAACGATTAAAGAACTGCGGGAACGTCGGGGGAGTCTGGAAGCACGGTTCAAGGAAATCGTGAATCAGGCGGAGACTGAGGACCGGGCGCTGACGCAGGAAGAAGAAACCACGCTCGCGGCCATCAACAAGGACGACCTGGAACTGAAATCCCGGATCGAACGGCAGGAACAGCTGGCGAATCTGGGACGTGAACTGAACGAACCCAACGACCGGCGGATTGCCGGACGGGGCTCGGCTGCCGGAGATGACATTCGGCACGGGCGAGGTGACGCGGAATACGATGATGAGCAGCAGGCTCTCGCCTTCCAGGCATGGGCACTCTATCAGATGGGCGAAGAGCCGTCAGAACGCCAGATGGACGCTGCTCAGGCGGTCGGCCTGAACGTCCGGAAACAGAATCTGGAACTGAACCTGACTTCCAATTGGAATGTGGCCAGAGCGAACTATTTCAACTCACTGACCACCACGGTTCCCAGCCGGGGGGGGATGCTCACCCGGCCGGGATTGGTCGGGTCTCTGGAAATGGCGATGCTCCATAGCGGCCCGATGATCCAGGCGTGTGACCTGCTGGATACGGACACTGGCGTGGACCTGCCCTATCCGACGATCAATGACACCGCCAATGAGGGCGAGATTATCACGGATGATCAGGAATCTACGGAGGGCGACCCCTCGATCGGCGGCGTGGTTTTTGGGGCGTACACCGGGTCCTCAAAAGCCATCGTCATTCCGCAGGCGCTGCTGGATGATACGGGATTTGACATGCCCTCGAAGGTGGGCGAGATGTTCGGCGTCCGGCTCGGTCGGCTGATCAACAAACGCTGCACCACCGGTAAGGGTTCGAATGAGCCCTGGGGAATCGTCAACCGGGCGACTCTCGGAAAAACCACGGCTTCCGCCACGGCAATCACCGGCGATGAAGTCCTGGATCTGATCTGGAGTGTGGATGCCGCGTATCGCGCTGATCCATCGTTCGGGATCATGGCAGCCGACACGGTCTGGGTGACTCTGAAGAAACTGAAATCGACGGACGGTGTGTATCTCTGGCAGCGATCGCTGGCGGAGGGGACTCCCGACACGTTCGACGGGAAACCGATCTTCAGCAATCCGCACATGGACGATGCCATCACGGCCAACAAGAAAACCGTGCTGGCTGGTGCGTTTGGCAAATACAAGATCCGTCGCGTCCGCAGCATCATGATTCGACGCATGGTCGAAAAATATGCCTTGCAGAACGCGGACGGATTCGTGGCGTTCCTGCGGTTTGACGGGGATCTGGTCGATGCGGGAACGCATCCGGTCAAGTACCTGCAGCAGCACTCGTAACAAGCGGGGAAGGTGGTTACAGCACCTTCCCTCAATCTGGCAGCCCTGCCCCATCAACTTCAGTCATCGGGTCATCAGAATGTCTACCACCAGAATCAAGCTGCTCGTGGCTCGCGCCGGTCAAGGCTTTAGCCAGTCTCCCGGCGAGGAAATCGAGGTCGATTATGAGGAGGCTTTGAGGATGGTTGAAGCGGGGCAGGCTGTCGTTCTTTCTGCTCCGGTCCTGACTCCTGATTCTCCCTCGGAGGCTCCTGGAGAAGACGCTACCGAAGCTCCTGATTCAAAACCCAATGGCCGCAAGAAAACCGCTGGAGTGACAGCAACTCCCGCAGATCCATCAACCAAGGAACCATCATGATTCTTTCAGAACAAATCAAAATCACTCGCGTTCTCAACGGCGTTGCTGCCGGGACGACGTCCCAGAACGGGACCGGACTTTCCATGGAGGGATTCCGGGGCATCATGTTCGTGGCAGCTGTCGGCGCCCTGACATCCACGCAGGTGACCAGCCTGAAGGCTCAGCAGTCCTCAGACGACGCCAGTGCCGACGATTACACCGACATTGAAGGCTCTGCCACGGATGCTCTGGCCGATGCTGACGGAAACAAACTGCTGGTGATCGACATCTGGCAGCCGTCCAAGAACTACGTCCGGCCCGTTGTCGTGCGTGGAACTGCGAATGCGGTGATCGATGGGGTGTTTGCGATCCAGTATAACGCTCGCTCCCTCCCCACATCCATGAGCACCAGTGTCAAAGAACTGGTGAAGCTGGTCGGGACCGCCGAAGGGACTGCCTGATTCGAAGCCATTATTCGGGGGCTATTATGGCCGTCGTCATCACGACACAGGATCGAGGCAATTTTCCATTCGCCGCAGCGTGCAATTATCTTGGACTTGATCCAGCTGCTTTCGATCAGGTTGACGTTGTAACGCACTTGTACAACGCGGCTGTCGATCTTGTTCAAGAAACATGTTCCATTCAGCTGATCGATGCTGAAGGGGTTTTGAAACTTGATCAATTTCCCCGCGGCAATTTGGAAATCCAGATCCCGCGGCCACCCGTTCGGGAAATCCTGGAATTCACGTATCTGGACAGAGATGGAAGTCCGGTCACGCTGTCACCATCGGAATATCAGTTCGATGGTGACAGCAAGCCGGGACGTTTGTTGCCGGCACCAGGGAAGGTCTGGCCATCAACACTCAGAGATGCAATTCATACGGTTGTTGTTCGATTCAAATGTGGACCGGAAATCCTCGAAGGGCAGGAGTGGCCAACGCCCCCTTCCGCACAGCGTCTCGTCTTTTACTTGATGGGATACTGGTACGAGAACCGGCTGCAAGCTGGGAACGCGCCAAACGGCGACCCCTTCTATGAACAGCAACTCAGCCTTCTGAGGTGGATCTGAATTGAAAATTAAACGTTCCACCCGGGAAATACTGGTGAGTTTTCGACGGATCAAACTTGCAGCTTTCAAAGATGCAAACGGACGATCTGATCGACGGATACGGTCGAACTGGAGGCCGATGGGGGCGCGCCATTGCACTCTCGAGAAGCTCTCCGATTCGCATTGCTCAGTTTCCTGCCGGTTCGATGAATTGGTGGCAAGTATTGAATGCGAAGACCGCTTGGTGTTCATGGAGCGTCGACAGGAAGTAGATCTGGACATCACCCGAATCGACGTGATTGGAAGTCCTCCGAAATTGATCACGTTTCAAGGGGAAAGAATTAATGGCCGCCAATCCTCGACTCACCAAACTAATTGTCTTCACGCGAATCAAGCCAAATGCCTCGCGCGATGAGGGGGGACAGATTGATGAGTCTGATCCGAACAACTGGATCAATTTTGGAAGCCGTCGCGGTGATAGTCATCAGATTCTCTCGAGTGAGGGATACAACCAGAACCAGCAGCAACCAAATTCCGGCTGGTTGGTTGTCTGCCGCGGAGATGAACTGACGCGCGGCCTCACGCAACAAGACCGAATGTCATTTACAGACCACGGGCGGGAAGTCTGCCTGAACATCACATCCATCAAGACCACGCAGGATGTGCCGCACTACCTCGAGATTCAGGGATCGGAGATCTGATGGCTGCCGTTCGATTCAATTCCAACATGGCTCTGGGGGGCCGGATGGAACTCGACAAGCGACTGATGAAGCTGGCGGACAAAGACGCTCGCCGGATCAGCCGCAATTCCGTCCGAGCAGGTCTGCGAGTCGGGGCCAAGGATCTGCGGCAAGCGGTTCCCGTGGGTGAATCCAAGAAGATCAAAAAGGCCGTCGGAATCTCGCTGAAGAAGGACCGGAACAACAAGGCTGGACTGGATGTCGGCAAGTGGGGCGTGAACGTGGGGAAGAAACGGGACCAGATGGCGAAGCATGGTTTCGCGGTCATGGCCGGGACAACGGAACGGACCCAGAAGACCACCGGTCGGAGTACGGGTCAGATCAAGATCACCCGCCGAATCACGTTTGAAACGGCTCTGAAATCCCGTGCTGCGGTTGTCGCGAAGATTGCCGAGACCACGGAAAAAGGACTGGCCAAGCTGAAGAAATGATCGAAACCGGACTCCGCACATGGCTGCTCGCCAACGCTCCCATTCACTCGCTCACAGGGAGCGGAACGGAACCGGTGTTTATTGATGATGCCCCTCCCAACAGTCGCGAATACTTCCTGATCAGCCTGATTGATGGGGACTACGCCAACACGGTCGATGCCAACGACGCGACACATCGGGATCTGGTGGATGAGGAAGTCGACCTGGACGTGAAGGCAGAGACCATCGGTCGCGCCAAGACTGCAGGCAAGGACATTCTGGACACGTTGTTCCCGGAAGAGGGGAACAATTTCACCGGAGTAATGGGAGACCGGCAAGTGGATGCCATCTACCTGGAAGGGGTCAAGGCCGGCTACGAACAGCCTCTGAACGGTGAGACCAAAGGGCGACACGTCTATCAAATCACATTGAGAATCCATAGCAGGAGCGCATGAAATGGGAAAAGTGACATCCAAGGGAACCACCCTGAAGGTCAAGATCGCCAGCGTGTACGTCCCCGTGGCACAGCTGATCAGCCTGGGGGGACCGGAAGATGAAGTGCAGGACACCGAAACTCCAACCCTCGATCAGGTGGGGAACGAAATCGCCCATGATGTGACCGGCTGGGTGGAACCGGGTACGGTCGATTTCGAAATCTATTGGGACCCTGTTCTGGAAGTGCATCAGACGCTGATGGCCTTCAAGGCGACCCCGCAGGTGGCCGACTGGCAGAACCTGTACCCGGTCGGAACTCCGATGAGCTATTCGGCCATTCTGAAGAAACTCAGCCCGGCTGCTGGTGTCGGCGAAATGCTCAAGGCGAGCGGTTCCATGCAGCTGACCGGATTGGCCACCTACCCGGAGACTGAGGAAGAAGAAGACTAATCCTCATGATGCGGTCCCGGTTCTTTGATCCATTCATTCTCACACACAGGTTGATTCCCTATGAAAGCCATTCTCATTCGTGACCACGACGGTGACAACCCGGAGTATGACGCAGCTGTCCATGCGGCCTGCATTGAAGCAGGAAAGCCCTATCGGGTGTCCAAGACCAGAAAAGTTCCGGCCGGAACGGAAATCGACGCCCCGGAAGCCTGGAAGCTGGTGCGTCTGGGGGCCGCTGTCCCCGGCGATGAAGAGTGCCGGGAAGCGTCCGGCATCAGCGAGACGAAGCTGGATAAGGCGATCGCGGCGGCGGACAAGCTCGCCAAAGGGATGGGGTACGACATCCCGGCATTGCGACGCAAGAAGGCGAAAGCCGAGCAACCGGCCAGCTGATCCGGTATTCCTGCTCACTTTCCAACGACCAACAATGAGGATTTTCACTGATGGCCATTTCACGAGACCTGCTCCTGAAAAAATCTCCCCGGGTCGTTCGGGACTACAAGTTCCCGGAGGACTTCCCGGAAGGGTTTGCCGGACAGACGTTTCACGTCATGCGGATGACGGCCAAGGAGCGCGGCCAGTTTGAAAGCCAGTTCGCAACCAAAGCGGGAAAGCCTCTGGCGACCCGTCAGCGGGAAGTCCGGCAACGCCTGGTCATCGAGACGTTTTGTGATGAAACAGCGACGCGGCTGCTGACAGAGAACGATCTGGAAGGACTCGGGGAGCAGGACGGCGTCATCGTCGAATTCATCGCGGCTGCGGCCACGGAAACCAATCGCATCAGCGAGACCGATCTGGAATCTCTCGCAAAAAACTGACTGCCGATCCCCGCGCGTTGTTTGCCATGAAGCTGGCAGCGGGGGTCGGGAGGACTGCGGATGTCGATGGGATGCTGGATTCCATCGATGAGGAGACGTTCCGGAAGTGGCAGGCGTTCGATGCGTTCACCTGTCCGATCGGTCCGGATCGCTGGGATGGACCAGTGGCCGCGTTCATGGCGGTGGTCGTGAGATATCTGGGGGGACTGGCTGGTGAAAAACCGGAAGTCCTGCAGGAGATCACACCGCAGACGTTCTGTTCGTGGTTGGACGACCCGCCGGAAGCGGAACCGGATGAACTCATGGAAGCGGAAGCGATGCGGGCGAACATGGAATCGGCAGTGCTGCTGGCTCGGGCGCGGACTTGAGGTGATGACGTGATTTACACCCTGGAGAACACCACACGCATCGGCCAGCCGGTCATCGTGAAGGATGCCACCGGAACGGTCGTTCCGAAGTGCCTGGAGTGCGACACGGAATCGGGGTTCGTGAAGCGGTTCGCTTTGCAGCCTGACGGTCGTCCGTTCATCTTCCATCGGAAACCGGTGTTCATCTCCGAACATCGCCCCGCGCCGTTGTCTGTCACACGGAAGGAGCAGCCATGACCATCGGTGATATGGTTGTGAACCTGGGACTGAACAGAGTTCCCTTTTCCAGCGGGCTCAATGCGGCTCGCTCGGAACTGGCAGGATTCGGCCAGTCGACGATCAAATCAATGGCGGGGATTGCCACGGGGATCGTGGCCGGGTTCGCGGCTGTCTCCGGAATCAGCGCGTTCAAGGATCTGACACTCTCAGCCATGCAGTCTGTCGATGAGACGGGCGAGCTGGCCGATACGATCGGGACCACGACAGAACAGTTGATCGGCCTGCAGCATGCAGCCTCACTCGGGGGAAGCTCTGCAGAAGGGCTGACCAAAGGCATGCAGAAGATGCTGGCCAACGTCGGAGCGGCCCGGCAGGGGATCGGAAGTGCCAAGGGTGTTCTGGATCAGTTCGGACTCTCCGCAAATGAACTGGCCGCGCAGGACCCGTCCCAGACGTTCATCCAACTGGCCGAGAAAATCTCCCAGCTGCCGAGTGCGTCGGACCGGGCCGCTGCAGCGATCAAGATTTTCGGGAAGTCCGGACAGGAGATGTTGCCGATGCTCTCCGGTGGGGCTGCCGGGATCCAGGCCATGATGGACGAAGCCGACAAGCTCGGAATGACGTTCAGCAACGTGGACTCGCAGAAAGTGGCGGAAGCCAACGACGCGATTGACCGGATGAAAGGAGCGGTCATGGGGGTGGCCCAGCAGGCCGCGATCTTGCTTGCTCCGGCGATTACGCAGGTGGCTGATGGTTTCACGATGCTGGTTCCCATTGCCGGACAGGTTTTCGGATTCATCAGCGATTCCCTTTTGACCGCGTTCGACATCGCCGGATGGGCGATCGCCAATTGGCAGACCATTGCAGAAATGGCGTTTGTCGGTGCTCAGCTGGGAGTGGTGACGTTCGGGGCGGAGATGGTGCATTTCTTTGCGTCGACGTTGCCGGAAATGCTGACCTGGTTCGGTGACAACTGGGGGAACATCTGGCGAACGGCTCTGGATCTGTCCCTCACGATGCTGATCAACCTGGGGGAGAACATCCGGTCCATCTTTTCATCCATCTGGGAATTCATCTCCAGTGGCGGGACGAAGTCGCTGCAACTGACATGGAAGCCGCTGACAGAGGGGTTCGTGAACGCCATTCAGTCGCTTCCGCAGATCCCCAAACGTGAGATGGGGCCTCTGGAACGCCAGCTGAATCAGGACTTCGCCCGCCTGGGGAACGCTGCCGGTCAAAGCCTGCAGGACCATCTGGACCAGCAGCAGAAAACACGGGAAGGAGTGCAGGCGCCCGCATCCAAAGCGGTCGAAGCGCTGCCCGACATTCAGTCCGGCAAGGACAAGGGCGAATCCAAGGCATCGGGACCGGTCGCAGCCCGCGTGAATACGGTGGAAGCCTACAAGCTGATTCAGTCATCCGGTGCGGCTCAAGCGAACGCGCGGGACCAGTACCTGAAGAAGCAACTGAAAGCGACGGAAAGCCAAACCGGTCTGCTCCGGCAGATTGCCGCGAACACCGGTGATGACACTACAGAAGAACTGGATTACTGATGTCCGTCGAATCATGCAAACGTAACCCCGGTGATCAGAGTGGAGGTGAAGACACCTGCACTGAAGGCTGGATTGTCACGGTCAACAATAAGAACGATCACCCGCTGTCGTTCGTGGGGGGACTGCAGGCGAGCGGAGCCCTGCCCTATCGCGGCGCAGGCCATCCCATCAATCCGTTCTTCCGGGCGACCGGCTTGAAGTACCAACGCTGGAACGGGAACAGCCTGCGTCAGTGGCACATCACCTGCGAATACAAAATGGTCTTCAGCGAGAAGGATGAAGACGCTGCGGAACGGGAATCGACTCCGAACCCGCTGGAACGACGGCCCAAGGTCACCAAGAGCTACGACCGGGCGGAAATCCCCTGTTTCGAGGACCGCGATGGAAACGCCATCCTGAACGCGGCCGGTGATGCGTTCCTGGATCCCGTCGTCCGTCCGAAGTCCTGCCCGGTCTGGAACGTTCAGATAAACGTGGCCGCGTCCCCGGGATGGATGGACTCTCTGGCGGACAAGACGAACTCTGACACCTTTGAAATCCGTGGTCGTTCGTATCCAGCCGGAACGCTGCTGTTTGAACCGGGAGACGAATCGGACATCCAGACCGAGAACGGCGTGGAATTCATCACGGTCAGTTTCAAGCTGCTGGTGGATATGGAAGGCTGGAAGGACAAGCGTATCGAGAACGGGCTGAATGAGATGGTCGACATCGGCGGCGGGGACAAGATCAAACGCAAGATCAAGCTCCCGCTGAAGGATGAGGAAGGGAACGAACTGGAATACGACGATGCACTGCGGGACTTTGTTTCCGACCCCCAGATGCTGGACGAGGATGGTTACCTGATCGAGAACCCGACCCACACCACGGCGGTTTTCAAAGAAACGGAAATCTATGAAGAGGAGTCGTTCAGTTCGGCGTTGCCGGATCTGTCCGGATCTTAGGAGAACGGTTCCATGCCTGGATTGACACTGCGAGCAGCCAGAAAGACAGCCAAGACCGTCCGTCGGTACGCGCGGACCAAGCGCATCCTGCACCAGCCACGCAAGCAAACATACCCACCCGGCGGAAAGCCATCCGGTCCCTGCTCCGAAGTCGACTGTTTGAACTGTTTCGGACCGGTCTCCGGGGGAAGTGTCACGCTTCCGTACACGATCGACGGGACCACGGAAGACATCGAGATTCAGTGGAATGATGACAAGGAGGCCGTTCAGACTGCCTACGAGGGTCATTCCAAGATCGGCGAAGGCAACGTGAAGGTAGTCGGCGGTCCATGGCCTGCGGTCGCACTGCACGTCATTTTTCAAGGTGACCTGAAAGGCCAGACCATCGAATTTCCGGACGGTGATGATATCTCCGACGACCTGACCGGCGGTGGAGTGTTCCGGATGTGGAAAGCTTCTTCAGCCAACTGGAAGGGGTACGATTCCTGATGTGCAGCTGCTGCCCACGCATACATCAGCCAAAGCCGGTCGCCACGCTGTTCAAGCTGACGCTGGACGGCGGTCTGGTCTGGCATGCCCGTAAAACGGGATACCCTGCCCTGGAACACTCCCATCTTCAGCCTTCCCGGGCAGTCCTCACCGGGGCCGACGACTGGTGTGCTGACTGCGGCGGGTGGATTTCATCAACAGATCCGGTCACGCAGTTTTCCACTTACACCGACAACGGCGGTTCGTTCGATCTGGAGTCGGATTCAACAACTCCGACCACATCACCCCGACAGTTGGAGTATCGCCACTGGTGTCTCAGTAAAGACGTTTCAACCGGCAATCGATACATCTGGGCCTTGCCGATGGGGCAATCGACGCTGGCCTATCCTGCGGTTCTTCCAGCGGGTTCTACGCGAGACCTGTATCTCTGCCGGTTCAAGGTCAGCGACGGGGAGTGTGACAAGACGCAGTATATCAATTATGCGACAAACTCAGAATCTCCCGGTGGTAGCCGAATCAATGGCATCGTTGCTGACGGCGTCCTCACCTCCAGAAGATCGATTTCGGGCAACTCCTACGGAGGATGCACCTACGCCAGCTGGGGGTCCATGAGCACCTATGCGAATGTCACGGACGTACAGAGATCCTGCTCTATTCGATGTCACAATTCTGCCGGAACCCTTCTCACGGGACGATTCTGCTATTACCCGCTCCCGTGGCTGGGCATTCCGTTCGTGAGGCACGGGTCGGGGGAAGTTGCGTTCCTGAAGCTGGGAGCCAGTAACGGGACTGGCGACTCTCAATTCGGCTACGTCTCGATTGAAATTGCCGCCAACGGTCCGGCCACGACGCGAGCAGTGCGGGCACTCTCGACGGTGGCCACTGGCACAGCAAGCAGCGGCTCTCCCGGACTCTACCGGGCGGACACGATCGATTCGAACGGGACAACGCTCGCCACAAGAATGCCCGCTCAAAGAAAGCTGTTTCTGCTCGACAATAACCTGAATATTACCTGGAGCTACGTTGACCCATCGACGACATACTGGAGTGTCCATCATCTGATCGTGGCGGGAACGTCGGCGGTCTACCAGTTCGCAGAAATCAGCGGAGTCTGGCACGCGGTCAAATACACCAGTTCCGGCGTGGCCTGGGCGACTCCCTTCTCCAGCGTGGGCGAATGGGGATCGAACTACATCTACGAAGCTCGCGAGCACGACGGGAGGCTGTACATCTCCGGAGACCTCCCCTCACTCACGGACGGCCTGCGAATGCACATGACCGCCATGGACGTGTCGACAGGCAACGTCCTCTGGCAACGGCAACTGATCGACCCGCTGAGTACCGCAGCCACCACATTCGGAGCGGCTGAATTCGAAATCGTCGACGATCACCTGCTGGTGGCGTGCAACGGGAAGGTGAAGTTCGGGTGAAGGTTCCTGAACAAGAAAGGGACTGTCGAGTGCGGGCCGGCATCGACAGCCCCTTTGCAACGACGCTTGGCCGAAGCGCCGTTCATCATCCTGCAGAATCTTCGCCCTGCAAGAGGAAAACCAGCGACTTCAATTTTTGATGGCGGGACGTCGACGAGACCATCGGGACACAGTTATTCGTCGATTCGCGAGGTCAACGACTTTCCCGCTCGATTTGAACTGAACCGTTCAAAGTGGACCGATCAGGTCGACGCGGCGATTGAGCGGTATCGGAGGCATCTAAGTGATGAAAAACTCGTCATAAGTCACTTTTTAGAGCCGAATTGGGGGATTCCGGAGCAATAGAATTTCAGACATGCAATTTAGTTGACTCAACCGCCGGATCAAATGGGAGTGGTGAATGGCGTCGCTCAAATCAAAAGCGACGTCGATAGGATGCCACAACATCCCGCTTGCCATAGACTTGTCGATGTTGATACTGTTTTCCACAGTTTCTCGCAAGATCATTGCGATCGATGAATTTCTGGTGGGCCAAATCAAATGAACCATTCTCTGCGAGTTGCGGTTGAAAAATGTAGTCAGTGCGATGCGATTTTCGGACCGGATGATTGCGATTGCCCTGCATGTGGAAAACAACTTGTCGCGCCAAACGTACGTCATGCATTAGATCCCCAGAACACAACAGCACTCGCTTGCAGGTTTCAAGATGCCAAGAATCACTGCAAATCCGGTCCCCGGAAAACGAATTTCTCCCGAATGGAGAAAACCGTATCGAAATCCTCCAAAGTGGTAATTGCTGTCCCTGCTGTATTTGCAAAAGAATTCTTCAGAGATGTAAAGAAGGTTCATCCGGGAGATAGGGGTGTTGTCGTTAACCGACGATCTCGAAGCGGGTGGTATGCAGGGACAGGATGCGGAGCTGGAACAGTTCCAGGTCGCGGTAGCCATATGCTCGCCGCTGCAGCAGCTTGACCTTGTTGTTCACACCTTCCAGCGGACCGGTCGAAATCGGGTGATGATACCAGGCCAACAGCCCACTGCGGTGTCCCTGTAACGTCCGGGCGAACTGCTGCAGGATGCGAATGCCCGAGGTCTGGGCTCGCCTGCACCAGTCTTCCAGGAACTCCATTGCATCACCCCAGGTCTCCTGCTCCCAGAACATCCGCAGCTCATCCTTCAAGTAGTAGGCAATCGCCAGCGGTTGGTTGAGCTGCAAGGCTTCCTTCAGCCGAAGGTGCTCTCCTTTTGAATGATCCAGGCTCTCCGGGTTCTTCAAGAGCAGCCAGCGGGTCCCTTTGAGCACCTGTCTTCCCAATGGGCCTTCCGCTTCATGAAACAGCTCCCGACGCAGTTGCGTCAGCTTCTCATTCAGCAGCTTCATGATGTGAAATCGATCAAACACCAAAGACGCATCTGGCAGGTTCTCCAGCACCGCACTGATGTACGCGGGCGACATGTCGGTGGCCACCGCCTGCACCTGGGCACGAGAGGATGTCAGCCGTTTCCAGAATGGCTTGAGAGCATCAGCTCCTTTTCCCTTGCCGACGAAAACCACCGCTCCACTCTCCAGGTCCAGCACCAGCGTGATGAAGCGGTGCTTCTTTCCGACATGGATTTCATCAATGGCAATTCGCTTGTGACACCGGTGCGTCAGCCGGTCCAGGGCGGCTCCGGTGAGTCGCTCGCTCCCCAGCACCTCCGTCCAGTTCTCGAACGGCAGGTTCGTCGTCACGATCAGGCTCAGACGTTCGTACGCGGTGCTGATCACATCGAACAGCAGTTCCGCTCCGATCTTGCTGGCGGGGACATAGCCCAGTTCATCCAGGATCAGCAGGTCCAGTCGGGAGAGCTGTTTCTTCAGCTTCAGCAGCGTTCGTTCTTCACGGGCTTCCAGTAACTCCGTGATCAACTCTGTGACCCGATAAAACCGCACCTTCTTTCCCTGCGAACACGCGGCGATCCCCAATGCTGTGGCGATATGCGTCTTCCCCGTCCCACTGTTCCCCACCAGTAGAATATTCTCTCGCTTGAGGAGATATTCACATCGGAGCAGCTCTGTCACCAGGAGCTTGTTCAGCGATGGTTGTGAGACGAACTCAAACGACTCCAGTGTCCTGTGGTGCGGGAACTGCGCGGCCTTCAGTCTTCTCTCCGACGATTTGCGTTCCCGATCAATGAGTTCCAGGTCGCACAGCTGCAGCAGGTAACCCAGGTGATCGACGTTCTCACTGGCACAACGGCCAGCGACCTTTTCACATTCGCTGTGCATCGTCGGCAGTTTCAAGGCTTTGAGATGATGATGCAGCAGCACGGTGCTCTTCGTTTCGATCTTCTTCATGAGACGACTCCATTGAAAGACAACAGGGACTGGTACGCCAGCACACTCGTCTGGCGGATCTGGACAGACTTCAGGTGCGGTCGACCCTCCAGGCAGAACAGGTCGACCGGTTGTTCTTCCCGGTACTCAAGGATCAATCGCACCGCATCCGCGCTGGTCGCTCCGATCTCCAGAGCGTGCTGCACAGCATCTTTCAAAGCAGACAGCGAATGGCTCTCCAGGAGCCGCAGCACCTTGATGAACTCACGGGTTCCACGGCCAGCAAACTCCGCTTCGAACCGTCGTCGCAGGATCCCGAAGCTCACCGGCAGATCCCAGTTCTCCAGCGGCCTGGCATGATCAAACCCACCGGGCTTGCGTTCCAGCAGGGCCAGGTAATGCACGGGATCGTAGAACGTCTGCTCCTTGTCCCAGCAGCGGGGATGGGTGGCCACCAGTTCTCCTTCACAGATCAGGTGGACCTGATCGATCGTGGCTTTGACCGTGATGAGTTGATACGCATACTTCGTGGGGACCGAATAGCTATTCCTGTCGAAGCGCACCAGTGAGAGTGCATCGGCTTGAACAGACTCGATGCGGAACGAAGAGAACTCTTCTTTCGGAATCGGACGCAGATGATCACGCCGTTCTTCATCCAGCAGCACCTGCTTGGAAGCGGGTTTGCCACGGAGGGTTCTGGCCAGGTCTTTCTCACACAGAGATGCGAGCTGAGCATTCAGCTCCTCCAGCGACCGCACCTGCGGGACCGGCACCAGGAACGTCTTCCGGGCGTAGTCCAGCAGACGTTCAACATGTCCTTTCTCATTGGGCCTGCGGACCAGACAGAAGTGCTCTGCATACAGAAAGTGGCTCTGGAGCCGCAGGAACTCCGTGGTGAGCTTCCGTTCCCGGTGGCTGATGATCTTCGACACTGCCACCTTGCTGTTGTCGTAGCTGATGCGAGTGGGGACACCGCCAAAGAACGCGAAGGCCCGGACGTGCCCTTCCTGGAATGACTCGGTGCATTCTCTGGGAAACGCTTGCATGAAGATGGCGTCCGAGTACGGCAGCGTCATCACGAAGAGCGCCACTTTGGTGAGCTGGCCGTTCAGGTGAACATCGGCAAAGCCGAAGTCGACCTGAGCTTCCCCTGGTGGATGCGAGAGCGGCAGGAACACTTCCCGGGACTTCTGTTTCAGATCCCGCACCGCCATGGATACCATTGTCAGGCCACCGGTATAGCCGTGTTCCTCACGCAGTCGCTCGAAGATCTTCTTCGCGGTATGCCGCTGCTTGCGATGGGACGACTTGTCTGCCTTGAGGATCTGCTGGATCACCGGGAGAAACGGGTCCAGCTTGGACGTGCGGGATTTGCTGCGTCGATACCCCGGCGGCTCGGCGTGAGCGAGCATCTTCTCCAGCGTCTGCCAATGAATGCCATACTCTTTGCAGGCGGCCCGCTTGCTGACCTGACCCGTCAGGACTTTGCGTCGAATCTCTGCCCATTGCTCCATGTCGGTATACACCCCGTCCCCCGCTGCCGGTTGCCAGATCCTGGAAGTTCAAAACTCCAGAGTCTGAACAAACGACAACAAGTGAACATCTGGGCGCTACACTCTTCCCTGAAATTCCCCTCACCGACAGGCGCTACGTTTTTGGACTGATGTCTACATATCACAAGAACGAGACGATCACGCAGGCCACGCAGCTGGGACTGCGAACGTACATCCCGGAGCCGAACTCACAACACCATCGCAAGTGGATCGACAAGCCGGAGGAGGTCCAACAGGCAGTGCTCAACAACCGCCAGCGCATGAGTCGATCCAAGGGAAAGGACCTGCAGCGTCAACGCAGCGAGAAGGTGGAACGCAGCTTCGCCCATGTGTGTGAAACCGGCGGAGCAAGGCGAACGTGGCTGCGAGGATTGGAGAAGATCAACAAGCGTTACCTGATCGTGGCTGCAGCAAGGAACGTGGGTTTGCTGATGCTCAAGGCGTTCGGCATCGGCAAACCCAGAGGTCTGCAAGGCGGAATCCGGGCCATTCTGGCACTCTGGGGAACCTGCACGCTGCTCTGGGCCGCCCTGAGAAACCGCCTGCGATCGCTCCAGGCAAGGACAGCTCAACTGCGTGGAAGAAGAGTCAACCAACCTGGGCAAGAACATTGTCGTCACAGCTACGTCGATTACCAACTCCTCCATGCAGCGTTCCTTATTGGCGGGAGGCTTTTTGATGTATGGCAGTGCGAGGTGCGGTACGTTTGTGGGAGTGACATTTGTGCGAGACAGCCGCCCGCGCCACTTAAAGATTTCGTCAGACTGACTCATTCGTTGAATTGCCGCCAGACTCGCAACTTCGAGAGATTGACTCAAGTGATTGAAAAGCACTGAAGGCGATTGGCAAGTTTCGTGTCGAAACCTGGACGAATGTCATCCAGAGGCAGCCCAGATGGACGAATGGTGGGATGACGCGCTGTCCAATTGAAGTCATCGACCAAAGAGCGTGGACGGCCAAGAGGTTTCGACGAGAGTTCGGTGCGGGGAACCGAGCGAGTCGAAATTCCGTTGACCCACTGCGTCGAATGAAAGCTGGTCGATCACTCAGATTTTCTGTGAGTCGAACGAAAGTTCAGCCTCTGGTGCGAGTTGCAATTCGCACCAGTTGAATGCGAGGAGAACCTGTTAACGTCAACCCGCCTTACGCTCAAAACCCTTTACTAACCCACCGACAAATGACCTCACCTCAATGTCATCCAGCCTGAGTTTTTCGACATCCTCTGGCTCTTCTCGCACCGGTGGCAAATGACCGCGGCACATGTGGCTGCGGTGCCGGTTGTAATAGTCGCTGAACTCCGTGATGAGGTGGTCCAGATGCCGCTTACCAAAGATGATGAATTTCGACAGGCACTCCGATTTGATTGTGCCGATGAACTTCTCGCAGCGTCCGTTCAAATTGAGCGAAGTCTTCGGCAATCTGTTTGTCCTGAGAACATTAGCCTTGAGGGTGTCCGTGAATTCGCGGCTGAACTTGGTGTCACGGTCATGCATCACAATGTCTGGTTTGTGCGCCCGTCCGGCGGTGTCCTCAATGAACTTTCGGGTCTGCTCGCAGACCCAGGCTGACGTCGGATGTTCCGTGGATTCCGAGACAATCACTTCCCGAGTGGAAACGCACAGCCAAACCAGCACATACATATCCCTGAGGCCTCGTCTGGTGACGGTCTTCACGCTGAAGAGGTCGGTTGCACAGAGTGGAGGTCGGTGATGCCAGGCAGACTTACGTTCAACTCCCTTCAGTCACTCGGCGACAAGTGACTTTACCCCTGCTGCAGATGGTCACCTGCCGCAGCCCTCGCACGGGTTTGCCTTCGAGAAACCGATCCCGGTTGACCCAGAGCAGCTCACTGAGAGCTGCGGCATCCCGTCGATCGGTCTTGCAGCGTTTGCGTTCCTCCGGCTGAATGAGGATCACGTTGTGACAACGATAGTCCCGCAGCATGCGAATCAGCCAGTCATTGAATCCGCAGACTTCGACCACAGCGATGAACGGTTCTTCGCTCTGAGCACATCTTCTCGTCAGCTGGTCGAAGAACTCCAGGACCTTCTCAGGCTACGTGGAAACCTGACGAGCCAGCAGGACGTCACCCCTCTGGTCGCGAAATGAAGCAGTCAGCTGACGGCCATGTTGATCGATTCGAGAAAGAGCATGGCGAGGTTCTCCTGTGAGAAAAGAGTTGGGAATATCCCACACCGGGAAATTCCGCTCCCAATCGCAAATGCTCTTTCATCGATATCAAAGGTGTGCGGGCACAAGCCAGGGAAAATTGCTCTCACTGGAAAGCATTTTACAGTTATCTATTCTTGATGCAGTTTAGTGTTCGTCCGGATTGACGATGTATCCGGCAAAGAAAACCGTCCCGTTTCGATCGCGGATCAAATAAAGGAATGGCAGATCAAACGTGATCTGGCGGACTTCCGGAGCGATCCCTTTTGCGATCCCGACCGCTGTTACGACCGACTTTACCTTCGTCCCTTCGTTATCAAACTGCAATTGAACTTGGTCTTTATATTCGCCCAGTCTCAGTTCATCCGAAGAAAGAACTCCTGAGAAATCTGCTTCCTGACTAAATGCAGCTTGAATGCCCAGCTTCGACAAAAGTGGCTTCAATGAGCCTTCGAACCGAACCTGAAATCGCGGGAGGACCAGCTTCACCATTTCCAGTGATTCGGGCACATCTTTATTCCAGGTCAGAATCTCATGTAATCCTTGAGGTGTGGAAAGGATCTGTGAAAGATTTTCCAATTTCGATGGACGAACCAGACGCATGGAAAGCGAACTTCCACGATAAGGGAGATCGATAATCTCATAATCATCTGTTCGAAATGTAGCAAAACGATCAGTCCGCTGTATCCCTGGCGTTTTGATAATTCCTTGTGGTGTCTGAAATGCAATTGCATCAGTTGTGTCGGTAAATCGTCGCTCCCAGCGAGCTTCCAGAATCGCTGCCGTCACAAGGAGAAGGATCGTTCTTGATTGTGAAACTTCCGGGAGCAAGACGGGGATGGAATCTGATTGTACTTGTTCTTGCAACGATTGACGAACATGAGCTTCGACAGCATCGACACTCATGTTGTCGATCGGTTGAATCTTGATTCCCATTTTCTGCATCGTTGCTGCAAATTCCGGTACGATTTCCTCTACCTTGGATTTCGCACAAAGAATCGTTCCGAAACGGAGTGGAGCTGGTGAAGAACCGGCGACCGGTTTGGTTCGTCGTGGCGTCAGCGGAAACGTCTCGTTCAGAAACTGGGTTCCGTCGTGAAACTGGTATCCTGAAATCCGGATTCTTCCCGTTGATCGACGGATTTCATCCTGAAAATCTTCGACCGTCCTGACTGGTTGATCGTTGACTGTAAAAATCAGATCTCCCGTGCGACGAACAGCCTGAGTGTCGTCGGCCGCGAATTTGAGCGAGCCCAGCTTCACGCCGTATGTTGCGTTTTCTTGAATCTGGAACGGGAACGACAATGTGACGGGGTAACCGCACGTCCGGAATTGATCAACGGTCTCCGCCAGGCGAACGGATCCTTCGGGAAGATGCAGGACTTGTCGCAGCTCCTTCTCCGTTTGTCCGCGGGAGCCGCTATGTAGAATTGACAGTGACTCGAAGAGTTGATAAGTCGATATTACGGTGTTGTGAGTCAAGCCTTCTGTTTGGTTTAAACATGAAAGTGCAGAGCTAGTAAATCGCTGCTCTGCTTCGATCAATCTGGGGAAATCCTGTTCGGGTTCCGCCGCGGGACAAAATGTGCAACACAAGAAGACGGAAAGCAACGAAATCGATCTCCGCCAGCCGAGTTGGCTTAAAACAGGCTGCCCCATACCTGGAAATCCTTGTTGACTGCTTATGGTTTGAAATAGCGCACAGGAACGTTTGCGATCGGCTTCCCCAATTTTCGGTCGACAATTTGAATTTTGTTCTCGACTAAGGAACCCTCACCGACTCCGATTGATTTTGATTCTGCCTGCAGTTCATTCGATGGAATCTCTTCATGAGGCCCATAGGCACGAAAAAAAGTAGCCGAAATCACACCAAGATCTCCAACGATTCCAGCTTTGGCAGCAACCGAGTCTTCGAACGGGGTAATCTTGAATTGACTTGCGGTGTGTCCATCTTTCTGCCAGCCCGGAACGACAATCGATCCCCGGGGGGAAACCAGCCAGTAACTCTTTTTTCCGCTGAACCAGAAACTATCGACGCCGTCAAGCGATAATGCCACTGCGACTTCAAAATTGCTGTCGTTGACTAATCTCACGGAAAAGGCGTCGGTCTCCTTCAGGGGTACGAACGCTTCACCACTGTCGAGCGATACAACACATGGAGTTTTGTCGATAAGGATTTCGATTGCAAATGGGCTACCTCTGGTGGCTCGAATGACGGAATGACTTGTTCCTTCTGCGTTTTGCGACGGCGTATTCAGACCCCTGGAGACGAACCCGGGACCGGCATCCGCAGAGCGATCGAATGGAATTCCAAGAACCTGGCCCACATCTCCAGCATCATTCAGGATGACATCCTGGCTTTGAAATTCCTGAAGCACTTCTCCATTGGAATCGATTAACTGAGTTTTGAGACGAACTGTCACTGCAGTCTTTGAGTCTTTGGGAATTAAGCGGGTGCTGACAGCAATCGGTGCCCGGGTGACTTTCGTGTCCACGCCAAGCTTTTTCAATTCTGCCCCCAGTAATTCGCGAACCATGGATGGTCCGCTGCTGGCACGAGTGGGGGGGCCTTCAACTTGAATTCTTGCGCTGGTATGCCCGAGTGCTTCCAAGGTCTTGGCAATCGATGCTGCCAGAGTGCGGACTCCTCCATCCAAGGTTTCCCCGCGAACATTTCCCTGCCAGAAAAAGATGGTCACTAATCCGATCAGCGACCAAGTGCGGAATCGATCTCTCGATGTTTTCATTGATTCGATCTTTCTGCTTTCTCTCATGGCATGTCAGTACAACAGGACCGCTGTACACTGATAAAGCCTGTTGTCGCGAGAATTCCGAATGGTGAAGCTCATCGACTGAGCAGAGCTGGCGATCAACTCGCGGTAATGTGTTTCGTTCTGGACGGCTTCACCATTTACAGAAACGATCACATCACCTTTTTCCAGGTACGAAACCTGCCCATTGGGCATTCGAATCTTCCCTGCTGGTGTATTTGCCATCACTCCGGTGACGACAACTCCGCCTCCTGCTGAAGCGGAAACATAAGCACCAAATCGCGTTCCGACAGCAGGAGTTTCACCAGGCTCAGAAAGGAGCTTTGCAATACATTGGTAGATCCGGTTGTCACGTGAATTGCGGATCGTAAATCGCATTTCGACGGGAGATTTCAAAATTTCATCACGATAATGCGCTTCATCCCGAATACTGACTCCATTGATGCCGACAATCACGTCGCCCGGCTCCAGATAAGTCGGTTGTCCGCTGGTGAAATGAAAATGTGCAGCTGGCGTATTGGGTGCAACACCAGTCACCTTCACTCCACCTCCTGAAGCCGACTCAACATATGCTCCGAAACGTGTTCCACCTGAAGATGTGCCAGAACTCGAAAGGGTCGTTGTGCACTGATAGATCCGACCGTCCCGCGTATTCCTGATTGTGAAGTTCATCTGCGACGCAGAGCTGGCGACGGCATTATTGAAATCGTCGAAAACATTCATTGCCTGACCATTGATTGTCAGGATGATATCTCCGATTTCCAGACGGGATGGACTTCCATTGGAAAAGCGAAACCGAGTCGCGGGAGAGCCCGGTGTAACCGCGACAACCTGTGCACCTCCATTTCGCATTTCAACACGAACTCCGAAGCGGTCCGATGACTCTGGCAGGTCGGGGCCCTGAATTTCTTCGACATCGAATTGCAAGCGGGCTGGCGTCTGTGAAGTTTGAGGCTCGTCGCTCCCGCCCGGGACGGGATACTCATCTGAAAAGACTTGCCGAAAACTTGCCTTTGTCTGAGATGCGGTTTGGCGAAGGACATCATCCCAACCAATCGATCCGTTCCTGGACTGCTGATTGAGCGTTAGTGTGAATGCATCCGTGAAGATGGATCCCTTGGTGGAGTTTTGAAAAGTGTAGGCACATTCTCCCTGACTGCAGGAATTGATATCCACCACTCCGCGGGAGCGAAAGAACAAATGTCGGAAGAGCGGAGAAGTCACTCCAGGAGCGGGAGCAGCAAACGAGGGTGGATCAATTCTTAAATCGCGGCGAACGAAACAGGCGTCCGTCATGGCCACCATCAGTCGTGCATTCTTGTTTCGAAGTTCGTCGATTATTTCACTTCTAATCAATGACATTGCTTGCTTCGTCGTAGGATTCGTCAAGACAATGTAATGCCCTTTCGCGGCATCAAAAGCACCATGACCACTGAAATAGAAGAAGATCGCATCGTCAGACCCCACGGGGACCTTGCGGATCGTGGCGAGCAGTGAATGGGGAGTGATCCCTTTGGGGATTACGACGAAATTGACATCTGCATCGGCCAGCTGCGTCGCAAAAGCGACTTGAATGTGTCCCACATCGGCTGTCGCAAAACGACCGAGCGTGGGATCTGCCTCATCAGCCACAGCAATCAAATGCACCTTACCTGCGTACAGGAAAGACGGAATTGCAAAGAAGAAAGCTGCCATGCAGCAGATTGCTGTCGGATACAATCGAGAAAACATTATGGCCCTCGCAAATATCGGGAAGGAAAAGGTTGAAGGTCTCCAGGACGACATCGATCTCGAGACCTTCAACAATAATCGGGAGATCTAGCTCGCGGCGGGAAGAGTTACCGTGGACTCGACTCCCGGAGGGAGATCATCCGGGGGCAGATCCAGCGTCAGGCCATCCTCTGTATCCTGCAGTGCGGGTGCGGGTGCTGCCGGTGGAAATGCGGACTCGGGGATTTCATTCAGATCGGACTTCCGGTACTGCTCCGGCAGCATCGAATACAGGTTCTGGCCGTTCCGGTTCAATTCACAACGTCCCCAGTATGCTTTCTTATATGGATTGTAGAAATAGACATACTTCGGCCTGGACGGGTAGTAGACGACATAGTGGTGTTTGTATCCAGAGTAACCAGGGGTCGGTTTATAATAGAGCGGTCGATAGCTGTAGGAGTGCTGGGGGTGTTTCTGCCAGCTGCCATAGTACTGGCGAGGTCCGGCAGCCGAAGCAGTTTCCTGCAGGCTGCCCAATGCCACGCAGCAGGTGACAACCATCAACGCGATTCGTAACGGGTTCATTTCAGATCTCCAAACTCTGTGATACGACTGGAAGTCTCGCCATTGCCAGACTCATCTGATCTCTTTAACGCAGATCGGTATTAATTCTTCCCGAATTTTTGGAAGGAGTTTTCAATATGTAGTATTGAAACTGACCTTCCCGCTCTCTAAAGGTGCTGCACCAGTTTCGAGTTGCGCAGCGAAATTCCTCACTCAAAAAAATTGCCGTTCGCCCGGACAATTCGAAATCTCGAAGTTTGCACGCACTGATCCCCGGCGAAACTTTTGCCGCCTTCATCTCCCTCGTACAGACGAGAGAGAACCCACATGGGACCTGAATAAACATTTCAGCACCGTAATGCAAGTCATAATACCCCTGCGAATCCTTGTTTCCAAGCCGAACGGGAGTTGACTTGGTCGCCGACAGCAATTGAGGCTTTGTTTACTCTTCCAACTTTGGACGATCTCGTCCGTCACCCCCAGTGGTGCCCCCTGGTCGATTCTGGAATATTCGCCGTGGTTCGGCAGCCGGTATCGATAATCATCCGTGCTTGAGGAATTCAGACATCGGAAGAATTGCTGAATGTCATAGAAAGTCAGCGATTGCACTTGGTAACTCTCTGGACTCTGGACTCCAATTTGATTGCAGACAGGGACGTCTAAAAATTCTCTTTCAAAGTCACGCTGTTCGTTCAGACTCTTGAGCAGATATTCGACGTTCACAGTGGTGACTTCAAAATGCTCCCGATAGAAATCTATATGGTCCGGAATGATTGCTTTGAATTGTGCCGGCTTTCCGCCGCTCAAGGACCGTCTGGTAACCTGTGACAGTTGTGAACTTGCGATACTGTCCAATCGTCACCTTTGTGTCCGAGGCCTCAAACGCTCGGACTTCTTGATAGAATCTTCGGGCGGGCGGCATGCCATACCGCGGAAGCTCGATGGAGTTCCTGCCGAACGGGGGCCGCGCCAGCGGCAGAGTGGTTTCAATCTCTCCCTTAATGTCCGGGGACTGCTTCACTCCTTGATACTTCTCAAACACATAGGCATAAGCGCTGTTGGAGACAAAGCTCGTCAATTCGGCCAGCGTCACAATACCGTCCGCCGGTTTTCCCAACACCTGTTGATCCTCCTTGCCAGACAACCCCTCCATCAGAAAATGAGTGAAAACCCCTTGGCCTAAATTGGGGTCTTCCACCGCTCGTTGAGTCGCTTTGCACCTGAAAAACGCAGCCATCCCGCCAGGCGGGGGAGGAAGTTTCGGCAGGCATCCACGATCAGCAACTTGGTTGCCGCCGAACATTTTCCGAGTGAGGTGTACAACTCTTCCAGCGGGAGGAGATGATTGGCCTTTTTCAGTTCGTTGGCCGTCTGCGAGCCTGTGACCATGGCACCCGCCGGACAGAAGTAGAATCGGGCCGTTCGGCTGTCAGCATCATCAACCTCATCGAACTGACCCCATGTCCGTGCAGCGAGATCAAGACGGCATCGTCCTCACCCAGGTTGGGATACTCCAGGACGCCACTGATCTGATCGCGAATGTAATCCAGATTCGGTGCCAGGAACGCCTTTCCTGGCTGTCCGGCCATCTCGTGCGTCATTTCGAAGACGGTAAATCCCGCCTGCCGGAGCACGGTGTTCAACTTGGTCGCGTCAGCGACGGAGTGGTTGAGTTTCGGAAGATTGGAGTTGGCGCGATAAGCATTAATCCCCACCACGACGGCGAGCTTTCGCCAGGTCGGAGCGGCCGGCTCCTGAGCCCGGGTCGGAATCACAAGAGCAAGATGGCATATGATCCCCCAGAGAATGGTCTTATGCGAAGAAAACCTCGTGGCCCTGTCTGTCTTGCAATCGAGAATTACCTCCATGATCATGATGCTACCGTTCCCTACGGAAATTCCAAGAGTTTTCCATCATCGACATCAGCAGATTCGTAACGCAGCATTCCCTCATTTCTTCCCGAATTGTCTTTCAGGCGGGTGAATTCGAAGCCTTCGGCAGGAAATTTCCGGAAATCCCGGGAAGAACGAGGCGCAAGCTGTGTTCTCCATTCGAGCAGATCAAGTTAAAGACTTCTGTGACAAAGGGCTTTCATGCAAACTTTCAAGCTACTGGCGATCATCCTCTGTCTTCCTTCCGCGGTCGCAGCGGCAGCGGATGCGATTCCCGATCAGAAGCTGGCGGAACAAGCCTATCAGATCCTGAAAGAGCGTTGTTCGCGTTGTCATGGCGGGTCGGCTCGGCAGGCAGGACTGGATGTGCTCAACCGCGATATTCTCGTTCAGAAACGAGGTGATCCTGGGTCGGAGGTGACATTTATCAGTCCGGGAAGTGTTGAACGCTCGTTGCTGGCCGATTCCATCGAAGGCGGAGAAGATTCATACATGCCACTTTCCGGCTCCCCTGAAGCCGAGACAATGACAACGGAAGAGAAGAAAACGCTGCGGCAATGGATTGCTGCCGGCGCGCCTTTTCCCGAGCGCGCCGTGCGGGAGTTTCTTTCGGAAAAACAGATTTATCAGGCAATGTCCGATTATCTCTCCCGGCTCAGATCCGAAGAGCGGCGGGAAACACGTTTTTATTCGCTGGCAAACCTGTCAAATAACCCCTCCGTGACAGAACTCGATTTACGGCTCTACCGGGCAGCCCTCTCCAAGGCGATCAACAGCCTGTCTCTGGAGAGGGAAATCGTTCTGCCCAAGGCATTGCCAAACACCGGGGATGCCATCTACGCGATTAATCTGCATCAGCTGGGGTGGGATCAGGGGGAACTGTGGAATGAAATCATTAAGTATTATCCATACGGGTTGAAATATGGCTTCGTGAAGGATGAAGAATTGAGGCAGCTTGCCATCAATGTCATGGAACTGTGCGGTGCAGATCTTCCTTACCTTCGTGCTGACTGGTTCATCGTGTCGGCAACACAGCCTCCGCTGTATCACACGATGCTCGATATTCCCGACACGCTGGAAGGACTGGAAACACAACTTCGGCTGAATCTGAAACAAAATTTTCTGAATGATCGTGTCAAACGATCAGGCTATGCCAAGAGCGGAGTTTCTCATCAGAATCGCCTTCTGGAACGCCATACCTCCCCGGGAACTCCTTACTTCTGGATCAGCTATGACTTCCTGCCCCGGCAACCCAAAGCGGATCTGGTTCGGTTTCCCCTGGGACCACAATTTTCAGGACATCCCTTTCCCGATCAGGCCTTTCAGCACGACGGCGGGGAAATCATCTGGAGCCTGCCGAATGGCATGCAGGGTTATATGCTGGTGAATGGGACCGGGAAACGCATTGACGCCGGTCCGGTGGAAGTCGTGTTCGATCGGGCCGCGATTTTGGGGACACCCGCCATCGTGAATGGGATCTCCTGTATGTACTGTCATCGAAAAGGGATGATCAGCGAGTTTCGCGATGAAATCCGGGATGGGGATGCCGTGGGCGGGAATCCCTATCGGAAGGTCCAGGAGATTTATCCACCTCACGAGGAGATGCAGAAGCTGGTCCGCCAGGATGAACAGCTGTTTGTCCGCTCACTTGAGCAGGTCATGGGGCCTTTCCTGCTGGTGGGAGACGATGCCGGGAAATCCGTGGCGGATTTCCCGGAGCCGATCGGCAAGGTTGCGGAACTGTATTCCCGAGATCTCACTCCCCGCGAGGTCGCCCTCGAACTGGGACTGGAGAGAGTCGAAGATTTGACTGCGGTCATTCGAACCAACAGAGAACTCTTGCGATACGGGTTGGGGCCCTTGGCTCAAGATCCCCCAGGAACGTTGAAACGTGAAAAATGGGAAACTCGCGATGGAGCCTCGCTCATGCAGTTTGTCGCCATGCAACTGCGATTGGGAATGATCTTCACGCAGTCCCAATGAGCCTGTGTCGTCGCGTTCATGGAAACGATTACTGATCATCTCAAATCAAACACTTTCGTGAGGATTTTATGCGTCACTTCGTTCTGGCAATGTGCCTCGTTTATCTGGTCTCCTCCTGGCCGACGCGGATGTGTCACGCCGATGATGCCCTTCAGTCGGAACTCGGCTGGCCGGCATCGGATTTTGCCAAAATTATCGACAAATTCGGAGGCGCCTCCGTGGCCGTTGGAGAGTTCTCGCGCGCTGTCCAATTGATGTAAGCGATGCAATAGTGTTGGCGACAAAGGGGTTTCAACAGAAAGTCGGCGCGGAAGACTGAGCGAGTCGGATTCAGTTGAGCCTCTGCGTCCATTCAGATCTGGTCGATCACGCAGATTTTCTGCGAGCGGTCCGAAACTCGAGGCCCTTAATCGCCTCCCAATTCGCGGTGGTTAAAGGCGACAAGAACTCCGCCGACGTCAACCCGCCTTGCGCTCAAACCCCTTCACTAACCCGCCGGCAAATGACTTCACCTCGATCTCATCCAGTCTGAGCTTTTCGACATCCTCCGGTTCTTCCCGGACGGGGGGCAAATGCCCTCGGCACATGTGGCTTCGGTGCCGGTTGTAATAGTCGCTGAACTCCGTGATGAGGTGGTCCAGATGCCGCTTACCAAAGATGATAAATTTTGACAGGCACTCCGATTTGATTGTGCCAACAAACTTCTCGCAGCGTCCGTTCAAATTGAGCGAAGTCTTCGGCAATCTGTTTGTCCTGAGAACATTAGCCTTGAGGGTGTCCGTGAATTCGCGGCTGAACTTGGTGTCACGGTCATGCATCACGATGTCTGGTTTGTGCGCCCGTCCGGCGGTGTCATCAACGAACTTCCGGGTCTGCTCGCAGACCCAGGCTGACGTCGGATGTTCTGTGAATTCAGAAACGATCACTTCGCGAGTCGAAACGCACAGCCAGACGAAGACGTACATCTCTCGGAGGCCTCGTCTGGTGAGGGTCCTCACGCTGAAGAGGTCGGTTGCACAGAGCGGAGGTCGGTGATGCCAGGCAGACTTACGTTCAATTCCCTTCAGTCACTCGGCGACAAGTGACTTTACCCCTGCTGCAGATGGTCACCTGCCGCAGCCCTCGCACGGGTTTGCCCTCCAAGAAGCGATCCCGGTTCACCCAGAGCAGCTCACTGAGAGCTGCGGCATCCCGTCGATCGGTCTTGCAGCGTTTGCGTTCCTCCGGCTGAATGAGGATCACGTTGTGACAACGATAGTCCCGCAGCATGCGAATCAGCCAGTCATTGAATCCGCAGACTTCGACCACAGCGATGAACGGTTCTTCGCTCTGAGCACATCTTCTCGTCAGCTGGTCGAAGAACTCCAGGACCTTCTCAGGCTACGTGGAAACCTGACGAGCCAGCAGGACATCACCCCTCTGGTCGCGAAATGAAACAGTCAGCTGACGGGCATGTTGATCGATACCAAGAAAGAGCATGGCGAGGTTCTCCTGTGAGAAGAGGGATGGGACACTCCCACACTGGAAAATTCCGCTCCCACTTGAAACTGCTCTTTCATCGATATCAAAGGCTCCACTCCGATTTCGATACGGAACTAATTAGAAATCGCCGATTGGCTGTCCGTCTCGTAGGGCGATTAATAGTTCGAACGGGCTGTTTGTTTCGATGCCCGAGCTCAACACGTGAGCAATGTTTTGTGAAACAAATCGAACACTTCCGTCTCCCAGCAGAAACTGAGCGCCCCCAGAGTGGGGACTGCTGAATCCGTTGTAACCGTCATAAGGCGGGACAGATTCATTGATGCGATTATAGCCGCTGCCCAGTGCGCCGCTCAGGGAGTACAAAGTCCCTAAATAAGACCTCCACCTTACCGGAGTGCGTTCATGCTGCTTTGGCGAAGGAGTGTCGCATGTCGAGGTAATGGTTGTTGTTCACTTCGAACCATTCATACGCTTGGTCAATCAGTTCTTCCAAGGTCTGGCAGCGGTGGTTTCGGGTGATCGTCTCGTGCAGGTGCCACCAGACCCGTTCGATGGGATTTGTCTGCGGGGCGTACTTGGGCAGAAAGTGAATTTCAATCCGATGTCTCCATTTCTGCAGGTACGCTTTCACCGCTTGGGAGTCATGGAATTTGGCGTTGTCGCAGATCACATGGATCTTTCGGTAACCCCGCAATCGGAAACGCAGATCGTCCAGGTGAGCCAGGAACTGAACCGTGTTTCGCTGCCAGCGGGGAGGGCTCACCAGCAGCGTCCCTGTGCTCCAGACCAGCGAGCCAGCCACATGGCACTTGCGGTTGTTTCCCGGAGTGACCACCTCCGCCTGTTGGCCTTTCTTCATCCACATGCTGCCGATCTTCGGGTTGAGGTTCAAATCGACTTCATCCTGAAAGACCGCCACCTCGTGGGGAGAAAGATTCTCCAAAAGCTGCTGAATTCCCCGGAATTTCTCAATGTGGTCCGGATCAACCGGACCAACGACCGGTCGAGGTCGACGCCAGGCAAAGCCCAGACGATGCAGTCCCCGGCGAATCATTTCCCCGCTCAGTCGCAGTCCGGTTTCAAAGGCCAGCAGGTGAGCGAGTGTTTCACACGACCAGCGGGAGCGGAAATATCCAAAATCCCGGGGAGTGTGCTCGCTCACCCATCGCAGGACCGTCATCATCCAGGCCGGAACCGGACGCCGGGAAGCCTGCTGCTCCAAAACGGCAGCGACTCTCCCTTCTGCGAACAATTTCAACGTGGTCCTAATCTTCTCAGCGAGTCCTCATCAAACAGCAGCCAATACTGTTCTTCCGGCCCGTCCAAGAGATTGTGGCTCAATGCTGCTGCCACTGCTTCTTCTCGACTATGGAATTCACCGAGGTCACGCAAAGCTGGGTCATCTGGCTCGTCTAGCCAACGATGAGCATACCACAACCTATACGTGCCTTCAGATGGCGTGAGGAAGTAACTTCTCCCACGGCCAGTGAGATTCACTTCGTCTTTATGCAGCAAGTCTGTAACTTGATCGTAGCCCGCCCAAGCCGACTTGATCGGATCATGGTCGGTGCAATCGCAGGCAATTCGCTGCTGCTTGCAGGCAGAGCAGCGTTCAATGTTGCATTCATTTTTGTGGACCTGGCCAATGGCAGCTCTACAGGCTGGGTAAGTAGTCATAGCAGCCCGTTGAATTTCCTTTCTTCGCTTGACAGGTCTGGTAGATTGCCGGTGGTTCGGATTTCAGGCATTCAGGGAGGGTGACCGATGGCGTTGGGGAAGCGGGAGGAGTCGCAGCAGCAGGAGTTCTGGACTCCGACAGCGAGTCTCTCCAGAGGACCGGGGCATGTCTTTTATGACAAGCTTAATCAGGTGCTGGCCAAGGCGGGATTCGACAAGGTTCTCGAGGACCTCTGCTCCCCGTATTATGCCAGCACAGGTCGCATGTCGATCCCTCCGGGCGTCTATTTCCGCATGCTGTTGGTCGGGTACTTTGAAGGGATCGACTCCCAAAGAGGCATCGCCTGGAGATGTGAAGATTCGTTGTCACTGCGAAGGTTCCTGGGCATTCCGCTGGGGAAAGAGACCCCGGACCACAGCAGCCTGACACGCATTCGTGATCGACTCCCGCTGGAGATTCACCAGCAGGTGTTCCAGCAGGTGCTCAGCATCATCGATGAGCACGGTCTCCTGAAGCTGAAATCAACCGGTGTGGACTCCACGTTGCTGGAGGCCAACGCCGCCATGAAAACAATCGTGAGAAAGGACTCGGGCGAAGACTGGAAGGAGTTCCTCAAACGCCTGATGCAGGAGGAAGGGCTGATCGAAGAAGACGATGATCCCAGCGACGATGACCTGCGGAAGTTCGATAAAACCCGTCATCAGCAGGGGAAGAAGAAGGTCTCTAATGCCGACTGGGAATCGCCGTCAGACCCCGATTCCCGCATCGTGAAAATGAAAGATGGCCGCACTCATCTGGGCTATAAAGCGGAACATGTGATCGACCTGGAGAATGAGTTCATCCTCTCCGCCACGGTGTGTCATGGGACGAACAGTGATGCCGGCACGCTCATCGAAAGCGTGGTGAATGCCCAGCAGAACGTGATTCTCGCTGGGAGTCCGGAAGAGATTGAAGAGGTTGCTGCCGACAAGGGGTATCACAAGAACGAGACGATCACGCAGGCCACGCAGCTGGGACTGCGAACGTACATCCCGGAGCCGAACTCACAACACCATCGCAAGTGGATCGACAAGCCGGAGGAGGTCCAACAGGCAGTGCTCAACAACCGCCAGCGGATGAGTCGATCCAAGGGAAAGGACCTGCAGCGTCAACGCAGCGAGAAGGTCGAACGCAGCTTCGCCCATGTGTGTGAAACCGGCGGAGCAAGGCGAACGTGGCTGCGAGGATTGGAGAAGATCAACAAGCGTTACCTGCTCGTGACGGCAGCGAGGAACCTGGGCCTCCTCATGCTCAAAGCATTCGGCATCGGCAAACCCAGAGGATTGCAAAGCGGACAGAGGGCACTGCTGGCACTCTGGGGAACCTGCACGCTGCTCTGGGCCGCCCTGAGAAACCGCCTGCGATCGCTCCAGGCAAGGACAGCTCATCCGATGGCGTTCCGAGACATCAACTGGCAATTGACCCCACAGCGACCACGTACACCCCGGAAACTCAAAATCATGCCAACTTCAACGGGCTGCTAACTTTGTGTAATGGCTTTGTAAATTGTTTGGTGGATGGACTTCTCGGAAATGTTCCGGGAGGAAGCGCAAAAGGCTTAGAGCTAACGCATCAAGTTCTTCCGAAATTAAAACAATTTTGGACATGGCTAAATTGCGGCGGGAAGTATGTCCGATGGGGATCATATATCGGTGGTACAATTGGTACTGCGTATTCAGGGTGGGCGTTGTGTCGTTGGCTTGCTGATGAGGCCTGCGGTCCGGCTGCGCCTCCAGTTGCTCCACCAATGGCCTGCTGTCCTGATAAAACTCCTCCCGATGACATATTCAATACATAGTCGGGGCTTGGTGACTTTTGTGTCTCCGGTGAAATTATGAAATTGAACAGTGCATTGCTGGCGTTTATCGTTGGGCAGACATTATTTGCTGCCTTGTTGGTCATATTTGGTAAAGTGCCACTTTCGCTTTCGTATTTTTTGTACTGCATTGTAGTGATAATGTCTTTGTCTGCCGCTGCGTGGATTGTCTATCGATAGTGATGTAGTAGTGATGTAGTGATGTAGTGATGTAGTGATGTAGTGATGTAGGCTGGATTGAGTGAAGCGAAACCCAGCCTGCTTGGCGTGCCTTTGGCAATTTGGAATGAAGCTCTTTCTTGGAAATGCAACCGCTCACCCCTTTGCGCGAGGACACTCGCTCAAGCTTCGTGCTCTGATGACTTGCGACCATGCTGGATATTTTATGGAGAAGAGTTCGTGTTGGAACCGCAATCTTCAGTCGCGACAGGAGCTCTGGAATTTCGCCTCCAAATTTTGCAGCGATCAAAAAGGCATAACCGTGACCGAGAATATGATTGGGGTCGGAAGTTCGACCGCGGTTTCCATCGGTGATGGAGTCTCCCTGAAAGAGAACGCGGCTATTGGGAGTAAAGATGGCCGGTACAGCAGATCTGGGGGGAGTCTCGGCCCATAATGTCATTGACAGCATGACGATCAGGACAGGACCGGAGAAGTGTGTGCGATTCATGATGTTGGTCTCTCGGGGTTCTGTGTTCATGGGCCGATAGCCCCCTCATCGGGAAGTGCATTTGCCTGACGGCCTGTCATAGGTCTGTCGGCCTGAAGTCCTCTACTTCAGGCTGAGCAGGAAAGTGATCAGATCTCAGAGCCCGCGTCGCCCCAGGCCCCAGACAGTTTCGGCCCGGAGTCGCTCAGGCTGGCTCTTGTCATTCGCAAGTTTCTTCAGCACCTCATCGATCGACTCGCCGGGGACATCGATCAACCTCCGCACTGCTTCCATCCTCAAGGACGCATCTCCAGATAAGGTGATCTCGATCAGCCGTGGGGCCAGTCTCTGCCGCTGTGACGTGCTCAGCATGAGCTGGTTTCATAACCCTTTGTGATCACGATTGGGGAGGGCGAAGCTCCTGCTGAGCCGCATAAAAGGCACGCGTTCACTGGCTTGAGGCTCGGCCGGAGCCTCGCCCTCCCAGTTATGAAACCGCCTCATGGCTGCGGCCAGTTGGTTCAGTACTCCAACGCTGAAACGGGCACATGTCGGTTTTTTCGGTCGGTCGGGCCCCGGGATCTGGCTCCAACCTGAACCACCGACGTTACTGTTCACTGATGGAGCGCATTGAGCGGGTGGCCAGCTGGCCGGTATCGCGAGCAATCGTCAGGCAGTAGGACTGCATATCCAGACAGTTGTCATCGGTCCCGAATGGATCTTCGATTTCCACGCTGGCCTCTTCCATTCCGAACTGGCCCAGGGAAATCACGATCATCAGAAGTGGTGACCACCATCCACAGCGTTCGCACAACACCAGCGGGAGCGTGATCAGGTAGACGAGAATCAGTTGCTTCACCATGACGACGTAGGCGAACGGCAACGGCGTTTTCTGAATTTTCTCGCAGGCCCCCTGTGCATCGACCAGTTTTGATAACTGTTCTTCCATTTGTCGAACTGTCATTGCGTCGATCGTTCCAGCCCGAAACTGTCGACCGATCCAGGCCGAGATCGCTGCAGCGACTCCGGTCGGGGGATTGCCGAACGCAGCGACGGATCGCCGCACAGGTTCCGGCAGATAGTATTCCGTGTCCTCCGTATCGCGATGCCCCTGCAAAGCCCGCCGCAGACAGATCGCGAAACCGGTGACCAGCCCCGCCAGATCCCCGCCTTCTGTCGCATATTCGCTCCCCAGCCGAACCAGATTGCGACTGGCATTGATGATCTGTCCCCAGCTCGATCGTCCCTCCCAATAGCGGGCGTTTGACGAGTTCATGCGGAACACGATCAGGAAACCGAGTAACGACCCGAGAACAGAGTGCGCCACCGGATCGATTCCGAAATACTTTTCATAAAGCCCGGTGCTCAAACCGGCTTGATATGCAAACTGGACCAACGCTGCGTAACTGGTAAAGAGGAGAACTCGTCCCGCCACGCGCGAGAGAGGTGTCCCCTTCCAGCTGAAAGTCGTCTTCCACCAACTGTACCGATTGTATTCGATCATTTGATCTCGTTGCGCATCCTGTCTGAATTCAGCTTCCGCGAGTCGAAAGATCGTAGCGGTGCCGTTCGTTGAATGCCATCTGCAGTCTGTTCAGGACATCTCTCGTGCTCAACGTGTCCCGGATGTTGCGATTCTGATTGAAACCTCCCGTTTTTACGAACGTGGCCTGCTGCGCGGGGTCTGTCGATATCTTTCGACGCACGCAAAGTGGTCGGTGTTCGTTGAGAGCAGGGCCCTGGAATCAAAAGTCCCGCCCTGGCTGAAAAACTGGAATGGGGATGGCAGGTGGGGCTGCCCCCTCGGAGCCGATTCTGGTTCCACCTCTGGGGATCGAGACACGGCAGTCTTCAGACATCATTGCCATCGATGATCCGGAACTGGCCTCGGCCTTGCGGTTCATTCGGCAACATGCCTGTGAGGAGATCAGTGTGGCAGACGTCTCACGAGCGGTCGCCCTTTCCCGCAGCACGCTGGATCGAAGAATGCAGGAAGCGATCGGCCGCTCACCTCATTCGGAGATTCTTCGACTGAAGCTGGAGCAGGTGAAAAAACGACTCCACGAGACGGACCTCTCATTGGAAACAATCGCCAAGCGAAGCGGGTTTCGCCACTCTCAGTCGTTATGTGAGCGCTTCCGTGAAAAGTTGGGTTTGACCCCGGGGCAGTACCGACTCAAAATTCGTGGTGACGAAAAAGGCGAATAATTTTACGACCGCCTGAGTAGCGAAGTTTCTTCGCGGATTTCTACTATTGAAACATCGCGACTGGCAGGCCATCTGCAGTTTTTTTGAGTTTTGGCACGAGGGCTGGTCGAGATCATGAATATCGTGGAAGCGGATCGACTTTGATCATGTTTTTCCTCTCAGTTGTCCAGTGTGCGGTAGGACCTGACGGGTTGCAAAACAATTGATGGCGTCCTGAAATCGTTGTTTCAATACATCGAATTTGAGACTAAACAACAGCCAGACGAGATACTCCCGTCTGGTTCAGACTTCCTGCAGCTTCAAGAGAGAGTAGCCGTCTGCTTCCAGTTGAACATTGTAGAAATGCTGAAATCGGTGCCGAATCTGTGATGGTCTGCCCCCACCCTGCCCTTCCCGCTTCACTCCGAAATCCGTTCATCCCTCGCCCGGACAATTCACTCAGCATGACTCCGCTTCGCCCCATCCTGTTGTCGGTCGTACTCCTGATCTGCTCCCCGGCGATGATGCAGGGAGAAGAACCTTCTCCGTCGTCACAGCAGAAGGCCCCCGCTGCGACACCTGAGTACTCACCAATGTTCGTCGAGGACATGGTGGCAGCCGCCCGGGATGGAGACCCCCAGCGAGGGGCTCTTGTCTTCGCGTCGCCCAAGTTCGCCTGCATTGCCTGCCATAAGGTGGGGGAGCATGGTGGTCGTGTCGGTCCGGACCTGTCCAAAACCGCACCAACCCGACCCCAGCAGCATCTGGTCGAATCGGTTTACTGGCCTCGCCGCCATGTTGAGAAGGAGTTCATGACCCACACTGTGGTGACTGAGGACGGAAAGATTCTCAAAGGCTACCTGAAGGAGGAAACCGACCTTCAGCTGACTCTCCTGGATCCCGCAAACGATCAGACGACCGCAATCGCGCTGGACGATATCGATGAACGAAAAGCTGGAGAGACGTTGATGCCCGAGGGCCTCACAGCCCAGATGAGCCGCCTGCAGCAACAGGACCTGCTCTGCTTTCTGCTGAGCCTGGAGAGAGACGGCGGGATCTCTGCCGAGAATGTCGCTGGGATCTTCAAACATGCCGCATTGCATGCACACGGACCCGCAAAATTCACATATGACTTTGCCCCACAAGTCCCCCAGCACTGGTCGCATCATGTTGAGGCGATCAACGCCCATCGCCTCTACGATTTCTACGACAAGCAGGCGGATTATTTTCGTCTGCAGTCGCCGGTCCCTCCCCTCCTATCCGAATACCCCGGGCTGGAGGGAGAAGGGGGAACAGATGAGTTCCGCAAGGTCGCCAAGGAAGTCGATCCCCGGTGGAATGAAACTGACATCCGTCCGGTTCTCTCAGGAATTTTTCGAGCAGACGGAATTGAAGTTCCTCGCGGTGTCTGTGTCAGGCTGGGCGAGAATGGTGACTTCGGGGCCTGCTTCAACCCGGAAACGCTGTGCTATGACGCTGTCTGGCAAGGAAAGTTTCTGGACTTCCCCGGCGCACGTCGCGGATTCATGGATGGCCTCAAGCCGGGCGGTCAACTGCTCGAAAAGCCGGACTGCAACAAGTTGGGTGAAGACTTCAAGTACCATGGGTTTTACCGCAACGGGAATCGGGTGATCTTCGCGTATCGGATCGGGAACGTGGAATATCTCGACGCTCCCTGGGCCGAAGATGGAAAGTTTCAGCGAACGGTTGCCCCGGCGGAGCACGATCCTTTACGTCACCTCATTCATGGAGGGCCAGCTTACTGGCCGGAAGAAATTGTCTGTCCGGTGGAAATCGGAAACGGCCAGCCTTACGCGGTCGACACCATCCACCTGCCGTTCGACAACCCCCGGAACGACTTGCTGTTCTGTGGCGGAGTGGCGTTCCTGCCGGAGGGGGCTGCTCTCATCTGCACGATGCAGGGAGATGTCTGGCGGGCGGAAGGGTATGCGTTTCCCTCACGCGAAGTCCGCTGGCGAAAGGTGGCTGGCGGTCTGCATCAGGCTCAGGGGATTGTCGTTGGCGATGATGGTGTCTTCGTTCTCGGCCGAGACCAGATCACCAGACTCCATGATTTGAATGGAGACGGCGAATACGACTTCCATGAGTGCTTCTGCAACAGCTATGACATCTCGACGTTTGGCCATGACTATACGCTGGGACTGGATCGCGATGCGGACGGGAATTTCTACACGGCGTCGACCAAGCAAGGACTGCTCAAGATCTCCCGCGACGGGAAAAACGTCACCGTTCTGGCCACCGGCTTCCGGAATCCGGATGGCATCGGGGTGATGGCAGATGGGACGGTCACGATTCCATGTTCGCAGGGAAACTGGACTCCTGCTTCCATGATTTGTGCTGTTCGCCAGACTGAAGTGCCAGCTGGTCAGACTCCATTCTTCGGATTTGGAGGGCCTCGGAACGGCTTGCCTCCGCAACTGCCGCTGGTCTATCTGCCTCGGGGGCAGGACAACTCCAGCGGCGGACAGATCCGCATTTCCAGCGACCGCTGGGGGCCACTCAAGGACTTGATGCTGCACTTCTCCTATGGAATGGCACGGCATTATCTGGTCTTAACCGATGAAGTGGGAGGACAAATTCAGGGGGCGATTGTTCCTATGGTGGGCGACTTCCGCTCCGGGATCCACCGCGGACAGTTCAGCCCGCATGACGGCCAGCTGTACGTCGCCGGGCAAGGAGGCTGGGGAGCCTTTGCGATGGACGACGGATGTTTCGAACGTGTTCGATACACGGGAGATGCTGTTCAACTCCCGATCGGCTTTCATCTTCATGAAAGCGGAATTCGCGTCGATTTTTCAGAACCGCTTGATCAGAAGATTGCATCTCAAGTGGCGAACCAGTTCGCCCAGTGCTGGAACTACCGGTACAGTGCTGCCTATGGGTCTCCGGAGTTTTCTCCTTCACACCCGGGAACCCCTGGACACGACACGCTGGTCATTCAGTCGGCGCACGTCCTTGAAAACGGACGTTCGCTGTTCCTGGAAATTCCTGAGATCCAACCCGTAAACCAGATTCATCTCCGATTGCGGATCGATGATCGCCAGCCGCAGACGCTCTTCATCACGGCCCATCAGCTCGACCAGCCATTCTCGCGGTTCCCTGGGTACAAGAAAGTCGACAAGGTGATTCAGCCTCATCCGATCATTCAGGATCTGGCATTCCAGACAAAACGCGTACCCAATCCGTGGCGACACAAGCTGGAGAATGCACGCAAACTCACGCTGCGCACTGCAGGGAATCTGCAGTTTGATCAGCGAGAGATTGTTGCGAAACCGGGAGAGGTTCTCGAACTCACCTTTGAGAACGCCGACGTCGTCCCCCACAACTGGGCTCTCATCAAACCGGGAAAGCTCGAGGCGATCGGTCAGCTTTCCAACCAGCTGGTTTCGGACCCGGACGCTTACCCGAGACAGTACATTCCAGAGTCGGACGACGTTCTGGCGTATGTCGATATCGTCGATCCCGGAAAAAATTCGACCATCTTCTTTCAACTTCCCCAGGAACCCGGCAGATATCCATTCGTCTGCACATTCCCCGGTCACTGGTCGGTCATGAACGGCGTCCTGTCGGTGACTGCGGAATAGCCCCTGTCTCAGGGGTGTGTGGCGTCGATTCGGGGAGATTTGTCGTTCGGAAGCTGTGTTTATCGCCGCCGGAACGCCCCACTGTCGTAAGATTCGCTCTAGACCAGTTTGGTCTATCATGTGCAGGCGATTCAGCGTTTTCACCGCATGAAAGTTCATATTATCGCCTGCGGAACGTAATAGATTATTGGCAAAACCGCTCTAATGCATGTGTTTCCGTAGAAACCGACAGAGGATGAAGGCTCAACGCGCGTGTGATGCGTCGCCTGATTCGTGGGCTCAGCTTGCAGCATCACTCTTGGTCTGGCGAGTCTCATTTCTCGAGTGGGACGCGCGAAATCGCGTGGTCGGAATTCCAGGGCACGAAGTGTCCGCGAGAACTGCAGTCCGCAGCAAATCCCCTCGTTCCCGTACATCTCTCGAACTGCAATGTCACCCGTCCTGTCTGCTGGGGTTTCTTTGTCTTCTGGCCAGGTGCTCATCTACTCAGCTTCACTTCTTGGTGAGGACCTTCACGACGTCTGCACGCGACAGGGGAAGACTGGTGAGCTTCAGATTTTCCTGTGATTGCTGATAGCGGATGGAAAGTGGAGTCAGTTCGTGCAGATTACTGTCCGTCGCTCCGTGGATCGTCAGGGGAAGCGGATACGCTAATGCGGAAAGACCGCCGACTCCGCCATATTTCAGTGCACCGGGAAGCATCTCGGCTGATGTATTGGTTTTCAGGCCCCCGAATGAGAAGCCGTTCAGGTCAGCCAGCACCAGATCGATCTGCGTGTTCGATGACTGTGCCCGGGAGAGCAAAGCCCAGACGCCGGCGTCTCCGGTTCCAACGAGCGTGACTGTCGAAAATCCAAGCGATTGCAACGACTTCTCGACAGCCTGAATATCTCGAATGCGTTCGGCGAGCAACGTATGGTTGTATCCATAAAGAAATCCCGTGTACTCCACGTCGACCGGATCGGACTCGTGGCTGGGGCTGGGCGTACGCATGCGAACTTCGTAGCGATCTTTGCAGCCAGCGTAATTGCCGGTCAAAAAGAGATCGGCCGAGCAGACGTAGAACCCTGCGCTCAACAGTTGCAGAACCTCTGGCGTAAATTTTCCATCGGCCCCTCGCAGATGGGCTCGTCCTGCCCCGTCCAGCCAGAGTACGACCCGGCCATTGGCCAGGGACGGTTGTGGAGACGCCAGGGTGACCGGCACGCGGGCATTCCCACTGAGTGCAACGAAGTTCCGGACTGAACCCCCAGCCACTTCCGGATGGGTTTCTGTAAAGGGTTCGATGGTGATCAGGCCGTCATTTGGAGGAAGCATCACACGGCAGGCTGTGCCGATGACCTCCTGATATCGTTCGCTGGGGCCAGCGAGAATGTCTTCGAATGTCTTTCGATCCCGCGCTCGGAGCGAGGCCCGCAGGTCCTTTTCATTCAGCGAATCTGCCGGGCGAGGGTGCTCGCCATTGAAGACCGTCATTTCATCCCGCGTCAGGAGAGTGAAATCAGTCTGACGGACCGGCGTGGGCAGGCCCAGATCCAGATGCTTGTTGAACCAGTCGTACATGACCTCTCGAGACACCTGATTGAAATTGTGTCCAAACTGAGGGAACGTTTTCGCATAGACCAGATCTTCGGCTCCGTACAGCGAATAGATCTTACGGAGTTCCGGATATCCCAGCGTTTCGATATTCACGGTCCAGTCTTTAGCTCCGCTCATTGCCATCGGCTTGGGGGCAAAGAGGCCGGCCAGAGCAATATTATTGACCCCCACTCGCAGATAGTCCGCGTTTTCGCAGATGCAGCCACCCTGCATCGCAGTAGAGACCATGACTGCTGGAAAGGCCGCTGTCACTCGAGGATCAACAGCCGTTAGCAGGAATGTCTGGGTGCCGCCGCCGCTGGCACCGGTGATCCCGATTCGATTGGGATCGACATCCGGCAGGCTGGTCACAAAGTCCAGAGCGCGGATCGAGTTCCAGTTCTGCAGCCCCAGATGATTGTGCAGCCACAAAGACGCATCTGTGTCTGAGAGACCGCCGCGATGCGGGAGTGGGCCGTTGTCTGCCACGCCGATCGTATCGTAGTGGAACACCACGCAGCCCATCCGGGTCAGCTGCACCATCCGCGCCTGCAGGTGCGAGGTTGCTCCTGCTTCGAACTGCTCTGCACCGAGTTTGATCAGGTGCTGCACCATATCTGAGTTGTTCTCCATAAATCGTCCGTTGCTCCAGTGCCCGTGAGGATTGAGCACTGCCGGCAGCTTGCCGGGCTTTCCTTTGGGGCGATACAGACTGCCTGTCACATAGAAACCCGGGAGGCTGGCGAAATACACGCGTTCCACTGTGTAGTCACCACGATCCACGAGGCCATGGATGACCGGCTTGAGTTCCTCTTTGGCAGGCATCGGCCAGAGACCGCAGGCGACGAGAACCTGCTCGCGGAGACGCTGAGAGACTTGCTTCCATTCTTCGAGAGTCTCAGGGGGAGTCCACGGATGATAAGCGTCACCGATACTTCGAAACCGGACGGCCCGCTGGTCGGGAACCAGATGGGGACGCAGCAGACTTGCCCAAAGCGCATACCCTTCTGGACTGAGGTACTGTCCATTTGCATCGAACAATTCCTCTCGCGGCGCCCCTTGAGCATTCCGTGTCGGAGCGTCCAAATCCAGAAACGTTTGCAACGGGTCAGTCTCGCAGATGGCTTTGATCTGCGAATTGGTTTCGAGAATCAAAGCTGCCTGTTGGGGACTCTTCGAGTGCGGTGAAATGCCGATGCAGACCAGTGGCGTCGTCGGGAGCGCCTCGTGCAAGCGGGTCACCAGATTCTTAAAATCATCGACGTTTTGCTGCGGAGTTGATTCGTCCCCGATCCCGAACTGGATCACCACTTGCCGGGGGTGATACGGCGCGATGATGCGATCAAAGTTCGCCGCCAGATCTTCAATTGAGAGTTCACTGAACCCATGCTTCAGCAGATCCAGGCCAGGGAATGCGGCCTGGGTGTCCCATGAGCGAATCTTTGTGCCGCCGAGAAGAAGGATTTGTCCCGGAGTCGGCAGATGTGACTGATCAGCGAGCTCAAACGCGGCGACTTCTTCGTCGAAGCTTGCTGGGGCAACTTCCGCTGCGGACAGCAGACGTCTCTCTCCCATTTCAAGGAGCACTCCACTCAACAGGATCAGCAGCAGCATCTTCTTGCGAACCATTTGAAAGTCTCTGTGAAAGAAAAGGGCTCTGTTGTCGAATGTTATTAAAACTCTTTCATGCAGAGCTTCAACGTGCTCTCATGCCTCGAGGCAACGATCAGCGCGAGGGGACTTTTTGCGAGACCGTCCGTGACGTGTGAAAATCGCGGACACGATGGGCAACCCCATGGATTGAGCGATGACTGGAGTACTTCTCGATGTGGGTTCTTCCCACAATTTAATGGCTTGCTGATTCTGGGAGCAGCTTGAGTTTGCCGCAGAAGAACAGGATTCTTGTTCGGTAGTTGGCGAAGTTCCTGAATCCTCGGGCGGCGGATTTCAGGGACTGAATGATGCTGTTGAACCCTTCCGCTGCGGCGTTGCTGATCTGGTGGCGGAACCAGCTCAGGATGTTGTCGATCCGCTTTTTGATCATCTTCGCCACACGCTTGATCGGCTTGAGTCGGCAACGGATGGCCCAGCTGAACCAGGTCTGGAAGAACTCGTCCGCTTCCTCCGCACTCCGGCAGTCCCAGAACCAGCGGAACTGTTCTCGAATGGCCCACGCCCGAGCCGTCTTCAGCTGAGCACCTTTGATCTGCTCGAACTCCGCTCGCTTCTGCTCACTGAGGTTCTCCAGGTTGTAAAGCCACAACGAGCGTGTCCCCTTGAGCGTCTCGTCCTGCTCTTTCATCAGAGACTTGTGCTCGGCTCGCCGGACCTGATCGACAGCCTCGTTCAGATGCTTGGCGATGTGGAACCGGTCATGCACGACTTCTGCATCAGGAGCATGAGCATCCACGCTGTTCTGATACGCCTGCCACATGTCCATCGCCACCGCTTCGATCTGTTCCTTCTGCTCCCAGGAGAAGGTGTTCCACAGCGTGTCGGCTGCGGTTTCGTCACGTCCGGGGGAGACTTCCAGGACTCGGCTGCCATCGATGTCGGTCATGATAGACACGTAGTCCTGCCCCTTCAGAAAACTCTTCTCATCCAGGCCGACATGCCTGATGTCTGTCAGGTCTCGAGTGATCAATCCCCGTTCGACCGCTCGGTCCATAATCCGTTGCACGCTCATCCAGCTCAGCCGCAGATGAAGCCGGGCCTTCTCGATGCTGCTGGCCACCTGCAGCAGACGAACGGCAAAGGCTTCGAACACCAATGTGAACCGTCCGTGCGGCTCGGCCCAGGGGACTTCAATCGTCTTCACTCCGCAGTCGGGACACTCGGTGCGAGGGATGCGAGCGGTGAGAAGGGTCTCGAACTGCATGGTGTCCAGATGCCGCCAGGACCGCTGCGGAGCATGATCCTTCAGCGGCCGCACCGCCGAACATTCCGGACAACAGACTGCTGCTCCCGGCACATGCTCAATCTGAATCTGAACCCGCTTCTCCTCCAGCGAGAGATCGACATCCACCACCCGCCAGGACCGGTCCAGCCCCAGCAACAACCCGTAATGCTCAGAAAGTGTGTTCATGAACAACAGCTTCCAAAACTGACCACACTCCCGCCAGATTCAAACAACCTCACCCACAAAATTCCGGGAAGACCCCTCGATGTGAGGCCCCAGCGAGCTCCGCGACCTTGCAGAGGACGGCACCGGTGCTGCAAAGTGCACCCTACAGTTTCAAGTCAAAATGATATCGTGCCGGTTGATCTGAACTCACTTCAATCTCCATTCCACTCGTCGCTTCATCACGATACTTCCTGGGGATGACAACCGTCTGCTTCTTCTGAGCAACAGTCGGCGGATTGCGGGTCTCGATGGAACTCTCCCGGTTCGGATCAATCGGGGGAAATACGGTGACGCTGTAACGTCCGTATGGGACATACTTAAAATGAGCCTCTCCCTGCTCGTTGAGGTAAGCTCCTCCTCCATCCGCCGAGAGATCCACCTGCCCTTCATGCAGTGGGGCTCCCTGGTGTGAAAACGTAATGGTGATCGCCTTCCCCGGTTTGCTGGGCCGTCGTGCACAACCGTTTGCCGGTATCGTGGCCATCAGTAGAAGCGGTACCGCACGCGCCAGAATCGCGACGTGCACTCGCAAAGCTGTGCATGCAGTCATCGGCTGTGCCAGTCTGAACTTCGGACTTGATTGCCCTCGCATCGAAGAATGAATCCTCTCTTGTCACACCTGCCGAGTTCGATCCACAACGGATGCTGAAAGCCACCCGCAAATCACATTGTGTTCACCCATCGAGGTCGGGTCCTGACGAAGCGGACGACAAAATTGTCCAACTCAGGGCCACTGTGGACACACATTGAAAGTGCACTGACTTGATGTTAATAGTCCGCAACCACATTGCCGTCGTCCCGGGCACTGAGCCGCAGCAACGTGACCATGCTGACGAAATCGGACACAAACCGCACCGAACCATCGGCCAGAAGAGTATGAACTCCCCCGACGTGAAATGAGTTCAAGACGGTATTGGGGCTCGCTGGCGAACCTGCACTTGAGTGTGGCATTGTCATGGAGAAGGCATTCGGAGTATGTCGAACAGTCGTCAGTGAACTCGGAAAGGCATTGCTGTTTTCATAGCTGTTCACTTTGGAATCCGGAGTAAACAGATTGGAGTTATTGAAGACCCAGCCATGCCAGGCTCCGCGGGAGTTCGAGCTGATCTCTTTATTGTTCACGCTCCCCGACTGCTCCGCGATGATCATGACATTCGATGCTCCATCTGTAGAATCGCGCAAACTGGTCCCGCGATAGGTTGTCATGATGCCGTTATCGCACATCGCGCCATCGTAAAGAGCGCTGTTGTAGCTTGAGCAGACGTTGCTTCGGCCTGCGGGGTCGGGATACGCTCCGAGAATTCCGACATAGTCTGCAACTTGACTCGCGTAAATGTTCGCCCCCGTGGTACGTACGGAACTTGGCAGATCGGTCGCGTTCGTCAGTCCAAAAGCGCTGGATGGACAGTGATAGGTCATCACGCGCAGGGTTCTCAGTACAGGAAGAAGCGTCCCGTTCTGGGCCTGAAAAATCCCTGTGCTGAAGTCGATCTGCTGATAGGCGTTCGCATGATCCAGATAGGGGAGCAACGAAACTCGCCAGTTGGCAGCACGGGAATCAAGCGTCAAATTCCCGAAACAACCCGGCGGGAATCTGTTGTAGGTCTCGTGATAGTTATGAAGAGCCAGTCCGGTCTGCTTCAGGTTATTCTTGCACTGGGACCTGCGGGCAACTTCCCGAGCCTGCTGGACGGCGGGCAAAAGCAGAGCGACCAGCACAGCAATAATGGCGATGACAACCAGAAGTTCAATGAGTGTGAACGCGCGAGAACGGTGATTTAACTGCGGGCGTATCGAGAATTCAGGGCTGGCTGGTTGCGTAAGACTGCAAGAGAACATGTGCAAAACCCCTCTTACAAAGATGACAGAAACGACTTCCACGAGACATCAGAAACCGCCTGAAAGAGATTGCACTTTCAATGCCAAAGTCGAGGCAAGTTCGATCCTTGATTTTCATCACCGAAATTGGCGACCTGTGAAATTGCTGGTTCTCGAACTTTTCAAACACTGCACGTTTAAAGTGCAGTCAATGAGAAAACTGCCGGATTTTCTCGCCGTTTCATGCACATCACGGCAAAATGCTAAATCATAATTGTTCGATCAATCACTGTACCAACAGTGACGGATCTTGACATCAGAAGACATTACTGTCAACAGATCATTCGTGATCCTCATGACACGACTGTCCAACTCAACGCGATGAGATGAAGCCGCCTGGAGGCTGACATCTTCTTCCGCTTTTATTTTGCCGGCGGTGGAGTCTGCTTCCAGATCTGATCCAGCAAAGCAATGGTTTCATTCACCAGCACCTGCCCTCCTTCAGGGCCGATGGGAGTGCTTTGCGGAATGGCGCTGTAACCTCCGCCAGACATCGCGCGTTCTGTCGGTAAGTATGTTCCCCCGCCACAAAGCTGGATCACGAAGGTCTGAAGCGCCGGGCTGCGTGCCTTCATCTGCACGCCATAATCTGTAAACAGTTCAAAAACATTCGTGACGACTGCGACATCACCGATCCGAACCGCATGCAGTTCCATTTCGAACGGTGCTGACTCGCTTCGTTGCTGCTGTTCGAATCGCGTGACGACATCCAGGTGCCAGTCGTGTGCCCAGGTACGAGGGGTGTCCTGGATCCGTTCATAGGCCGCCTTTGCAGCTTTCGCTTCCAGCTGCGTGATGTTTCGGTAGGGAAGCTGGATTGTCTTGATCTGATGGCAGAACTCAATGTCATCGTGCCGTTCGGTCTGAACGAGCTGATAAACGTCTTCCCAGACAGCTACGATCCGATTCGCGAGGTCCTGCAACGAGTCGATTCCCCTGAGTCGTTGCATCCGGGCTTCTGCGTCCTTGCGAAACATCAGGTGAGGCGACTGGTCACCGCCCGCTCCTGTCCATGCCAGAACGTGCAGCTGCTGTCCATGTTTTTCTCGCAAGCTTTCGCGGACGGGATGCCAGAAATCCGCGTTGACGGTACTTCGGCGTTCGACCTCCTGTGAGGGGCAGGCCACATTGATCACTGTGGCGATCACCTCGTTCGCGGAATTCCAGAAGTACATCAGTTCGATTCCGTGGTCTTCCGTTCCTTCGGTCCCCCTGAAGCTGGGGTCGTTCGTTTTTCCATACATCGACGCTGTGCCGTTGTCATATACCGCTCGGCGGTTGTGCGCGATCACCGCATGCCCAAGCCCCCAGGCGACCCGTGCGGGAGTACGAGCTTCCCATGCCTGTACGATGACGTCAGCCAGCTGCTGCATCAGGAAGTCGCGATATTCTGTCGGACTCATCACACCCGATTCCGGCACCTGATAGAGCCCTTCTTCTGCGACCGGACCAGTATGCGTATGCGTGGCGTTCAACACTATTTTCGGCAGCAGGTGCTCCGGCAGCCGCCCATTCAAGGCACTTCGCACCTCGTCATAGAACTGCGTTCCTCCACGCAGGACGACCAGATCACACGACACGAAGATAGCCTGATCAATGGACTGGTCATCCTGTTTGCGGGTTTCGATCGCGACTGCCGTGGCGATGCACGGTGAGTCGACCTTCTCGGAGATTCGGGTTCCGAATTGACCATCCAGGGCAACTCGTTCGTCGGGAGTAATGCTGATACTGGCTGCGCCGACCGACAACTTTCCGGCCTCGCACGGGCCGGGGCGAGAGCAGATCGCACAGGCGAGCATGGCTGTCAGCCCATGACGCCAGGTCCAGTTTGTGACAAGGACTCTGACACACCTTAAGAGACCCAAAGACATGGTGTTCTTTCTATTGAAATTCCTGGTTCACTCGACAAAGGCAGGAACTGAAGCGTCTCCTGAGCGTGATGAAAAATCAGCCTCGCCCGGGAAGTTACTCGTTGAGCTGAAGGAACTGAATCAGATCTGCCAGTTCCTGTGGATTGATCGTCTTGATGAAGCCCTCAGGCATCAGGCTTTTGTTTGTTGAACGCAGCTCGTCAATTTCGGTTCGCAACACAGGGGTTCGCTCCGCTTTCGCTTTCAGCAACGTCAGACTGCTTTCCGTATCAGCCTCAATGATCCCGGAGAGGATGCGTCCATCGTTCAATGCCACCGTGTAGTTGAGGTAACGGGGTTCGACTGCCTTGTTCGGACTGAGAATCGCATCCACGAGGGTCTCCAGAGTTCGACCGGTCAAAGAACTCAAGTTCGGTCCGACAGCCTGTCCTTCTTCTCGGAACTGATGGCAGTCTGCACAGTGTTTCTGGAAGATGATTTTACCGCGCGTGGCTTCTCCGTTGTGCTGCTTGATGTTATTTACAATCTCTTGCAGCGACTCGGTCGACGAACCGTTTAACTGAAATCGCTGCTCAAGTTCATTGGCAATGTTCGCGGTGCTGTTTAACAGGAACTGCTGCTGCAGTGCGAGCGAGACTTCTCCGGGAGCGATTTCTTTCTGGTCGATGGCCTTTAAAAACCGGAGGTACCATCCCGGCTGCGATGCCCATGTCTCCAGTGCCAGGCTCCGCACACTCGGCGCGTATCCTGACCACCCACTCAGTAACAATTCGGCATAACCGGAGTCGGGCTGCGAACCGAGATGCCTGAACAGTGCCTGTGCCAGTATCGCCGAAGGGTTTTGGCTGAGCAGCTGGCGAGTTAAAGTCCGGTCCTCCTCGATCGTCTGGGAACGACGAAAGAGCGACAGCGTGCAGGCTGCGCGAATTGCCTCAGGCTGATCCGCCTGAGAAAGCAATAACGTTGCTGACTGGCACAACCGTGAAACGGTCGCAGAATCCAATAACGATCTGGCAGCCGAGGCCGCCGGCTCCCGTTCGATGATGTCCATCAGGAGAATAGCCCGGGCCACTTCTTCGGGAGTCTGCCGGTCAGGCCGCAGAGCGGCTTTGACCGGTTCGAGGTGTCCAAACGCGAGTGATTGGCGAATGAGCAGGCTGTAACGTGCCTGATCCGCCGGGGATTTCAGGCTCATCCCGTCTGCTGCTGCCATGACCGTTGCGATATTCTCTCGATTCAGTGAGCTGAGCAATGCTCCCTGAAGGAATGAATCGTCCAGTTCAGTTGTCGTCCACAAGCGGGCCAGCGCGTCATGAATGACGGGATTGTTCCACTCGCCAAGTGAACACGCCACCTGCAGTCGAACGATGGCGTTCTGGTCTGAGGCAAGTTCGGAGATTCGCTGCAGCAATTCCGGACTCGGCGAGTCGATCGTCTCGGCCAGGATCAGTCCGTGACGCCGGACATCCTCGGATGGGTTCCTGAGCATGGTGATCACATCTTCTGAGTCAAGCACCTCCAGTGAATTCAACACATAAGCTGCGTGAAGCGTTGTCGGGACGCTTTTCGAATCCAGGAGTAGCTTCTGAAGAGCCGGAATCGTTGACTTTTCGTGCAGATCGACGAGCCGACGATGTGCCGAATCCCGGACCCAGCTGTTGGTGCCAGTCAGCAGTTCCACGAGTTCTGCAGGAGACGCATGGAGAATGTCGGGGACCGATCGGGCCGGTCCTTCGCTGGGGAGCAGACGGAAAATTCGCCCACGTCCATCCCCCAGCCTGAGATGCTGCATCATTTCTTCTTTCGCATCTCCGGTGACCCATTCCGGATGCTCGATGATGTAGCGATACATGTCGACAATCCACAGGGCACCGTCCGGGCCGGTTCGAACCATCACCGGTCGGCACCACGGATCGGCCGATGCCAGAAAATCAAGTTCGTCCCCCGTTGCATCACGGTTCATCAGGAACGTCGATCCGGAGCGGGTGAGCAGATTGTGCTGCACCAGATGATGCACCGGATCGCAGGTGAATGCGTGAGTAACGCCCTCCCCCAGCGGAAGCAGATTGTCGCGGTAAATCATGCCTGAACAGGCTGACGTAAACCGTCCCACATGGGCCTGTGACGTCGGTCCGGAACCATTGACTGCAACCGGGTAAAGACGGGGATTCGCTTTGCTGAGGAGCTGACGGGCCTCAGGGGTTGGAACGTGGGGGTTTCTTCGCAAGTAGCGATCTTCGAGAACATAGTGCCACAGCGGGAAACTGTTTTGAACTCCAAACCAGTTGCCGACATCATCACTGTTGCGACCGAATTGAGAAGGACCTGGGAGAGGCTCGATCTCACCGGTCGCGGGCCGAAATCGAAAGTCGCGGCTTCCAATCACCAACTCTTCACCAGTCATGTGAGAACGGATGCGGCTGACCTTTCCATAATTGGCATCGTGGCTTCCACTGGCGCAGTGCAGCCAGCCATCCAGCCCCCACCGGAGTCCATTCATTCGCAGCTGCTGGTTTCCTTCCTGAAACCCACTAAAGAGAACCTTTCGAACGTCACACCGGCCATCGCCGTCGACATCTTCCGCGTAGAAAATTTCGGGGGCGGCCGTCACGATCACGCCGTTCCCCCAGGCCACGATTCCTGTCGGGAAATTCACTCCATCCAGGAACGGCGTTGAAGCGTCATAATGGCCGTCACCATCGAGGTCGCGGAGAAAGCAGATGCGGCCACCCCGTCTGCCGTGACCATCCAGTCCGAGTGGATAGTCGGCCATCTCGGCGACCCATAGTTTACCATCCAGTCCCCAGTCGATCGCCACTGGATCCCTCACCAGCGGCTCGTTTGCAGCGACTTCGATACGGTAGCCAGGTCGAACGGACCATGCATTCCGACTCATTTCCGGACTGAGCGCTGGCACCGGCGCGGTCGACTCATCCGCAGCCGAAGAGCTGGACAACTCTGAATCGGTGACTGCTTCCGGAAGTGGCATCAATTCGATGTTGCGGTAGCACAGCTCTGCCCCTTCACATTGCAATGCGAGTCGTCCGGCATCGAGCGGCTTGAACTCTTCATTCGGTCCAATTGGCGCGCTCATATTCACGACGTAGTTGCAGACTTCCCCGTTGACGAGATAAACAGCGGAAGTCCCTCGAACAATGACTTCGACCGTATTCCAGCCATCGTGTTCCAATGTCTTGTTTTTGATAATGCGAGAGCCCCGGCGCGGCCGGTAGAAACGGGTCAAAGTGGAAACCTGAGGAGCGAATGTCGTCTCTTGATTGGACAGATCAATCGGTACGTCACCCGCTGTAAAGACGAGATAATTGTCCCCCACGTCTCCTTCCTGAACCTGGCATTCCACACTCATTGGCCAGATGGCTTCCGGCCCGATGACATGGAACAACAGTCCGGCATCACGGATCTGATCTGCGCGAGGGGCGAATTTCTTTTCGCCCCACTTGAAGTCGAATCGAAACCGGTAGTGTGAATAAGAGCCGTCGCTGAGGAGCACACCAAAGGGCATCTTCTTGCCTGCCGGAGTATCCTTGTAAACGTGGATGACGCCATCGACAGCCTGAAAGATCGATTCCGGATCTTCCCCCGGTGCGGCATTCTGCAGGACGACCTTCCAGCCATCGAGATTCTGCCCGTTGAAGAGCGGCTTCCACACCTGCCCCGCAGAATCTCTGACTGCCTGAGAGTAAAACGCCTCGCTTGATGGAACACAGACATCATGGACGAGTTCAGCGGCTTTAATCGGAGAGAGGAAGGACGTGACCTGTGAGACCGCGACTGCTGCCGAGAACACAATAGCCCGGGAATACAGCGTGACATCAATGGGGAAGACCAGACGAGACTTGATCATGGACGTTCTTCCGAATGGTGTTTTTGTGTGACGCGCCGGGAAGGGTTCAGGTCATCCACCCTGCTGGTGCCTGCGAAAACTCTGTCAGAGCCAGGGGCGAAAACTCTTCGCGGGACCATGCGCTGTTGTTGCCAGATCGACTGACCCCAAAGCCGAAGTCAGAAATACAAAACCGCAAGCGACAAATTCATGGAATGCTCAAGGTGCTGCCGCATGACATTGCTGGCAACAACCGGATCTCTTGATTGCAAACCCTCGTAAACTTCAATGTGCTTCTGACCGGGAATCTCAGCGCTTCTGGCTTCGGTCTGATCCAGCGAAACAAGTCTGTCGAGCAGCGGCAGTAAAGTCTCGCGGATTTGCGGCACCCCTGCACATTCAGCAAGAGCCAGATGAAATTGAATATCCGCCGCGCGGCACAACTCCAGGCGATCACCTTCCGCAAAAAGACTATCAACTTTCACTGCGAGGCTCTCCAGCACCGAAAGCTGAATATCGTCCGCACGCACCGCACACTGCCGGGCCACTTCACATTCCAGAGCGATTCGCAATGTGAAATCCCCCCAGACCCGCTTCAGATTTCGCGGAATGACCCGGGCCCCAGCTTTTCCTTCCAACTCGACGAGCCCTTCCGCAGCTAACGCTTTAATGGCCTCGGAAACGGCATTGATTCCAGTTCCGAACTGCGACGCCAACGGACGAAGCGTCAGCCTCGAATCGGCCGGCAGATGCCCACTGAGTATTTTGGAACGTAAGTCGAGGAAGACTCGTTGCGCCTTGACCGCCTGAGGGGCAATCTTTCCCAGGATCTGTTTGGAAGGGGAACGCTTTGCCATTGAACTAGCCGTTCGTAGGAGGCTGGTCTTCGGGGGTGGTCGAGGGACGCCCCAGCACGCTTGTGCACGGACAGTGTACCAACACTGATTGCAACATGCAATTGATGTTCTGTCATGGGCAGGTCTTCACGACAGCGACTCGTTCAACCTGGCTGCGCCCGCCGGGGCGATACGCTTATCTGGCGGAACTGCAGTGGCTCGTCCTGTGAGGCACTGCCCGCGTCGATACGGGGCGGACAGGCTTTCAGGCAGATGTTGAGCCGACCGTGGAGGAGAGCCGTTTTTGGCTGTCTTTGCACGCGCTCACGAGTCTGGAGACATGGGCATTCGGCCCGGGGGTCGCTCTTCCCGAGTCATTGAGAAGGCCAGGCTGGAATTTCGAATGCGGCTTCCGTGTGATCCTCCTCCAGGGATCACCTCATCGCCGATTTCAAAGAAGAGCAGCAACGCCATGAGGCGGTTTCATAACTGGGAGGGCGAGGCTCCCGCCGAGCCTCAAACCAGTGAACGTGTGGTCTTTTATGCGGCTCAGCAGGAGCTTCGCCCTCCCGAATCGCGATCGCAAAGGGTTATGAAACCAGCTCATGGAGCTTCGTCAGCTCCAGGGCTGAGAAGCATTGCGAATTTGAATTGAACATTGTGCTGGCGAATCACGAGACGACCGCCGCTTCGCTCGCTCACTTCATCTGGAGTCAGTGAGCAAGTTGAGCCGCTTTGTTTATGCCGGGAGCACCGGGATCCGGTCGAACGTTTCCAGCGCATCGCGGAGGCTGTTTTCAATGTGCTCCTCCATTTGCCGTCGGGCCTGTTCGACATCCTGCTGCTGAAGAGCGCGAAGGATCCCAGCATGTGAGTGCAGCACGGTATTCAGATGTCGTTCATCCCGTCGGTGGCTTTGGTCCCCGAAAGCCCGATTGCGCATCTGGACATCATTGTAAATCTTGATCGCGGTCTGATTGTCGGCTGCGTGGAAGATCACCAGGTGAAAATCGAGGTCGGCCGACAGGAAGCGGTGGAGTTCTTCCCCTTCCAGTGTCGGAGCGCCGTCTGCCCGGAACCGGGCGACATGGTCGTGCATCTGCTGGTACAATTCAGAAAGACGGGCGAGATGTTCATGGTTCAATCGCGGCACGGCCTTGGAAATTGCCTGAATCTCCAGCGCCATTCGGACATCGTAGATCTCGGCGATCTCCCGTCGCCCGGGCTTTGAGACGTAGGTCCCGCTCTGGGGAACCTGATAGAGCAGCCCTTCATTCTGCAGCTGGCGGATCGCTTCCCTGACAGGTGTCCGGCTGACTCCCAGCTCCTTGGCGAGTCTGGTTTCAGAGATTTTCATTCCAGCGGAAATCCGCTGGTCGTAGACCATCTCCCGAATGCGATCATAGGCGATCTGGCTAAGAGCAATGGTGGACATGAGCGTTCTGTTCCGACCGGGACTTGAATCAGGATGATGTGGGGCGATGTGCGGAGCGGTCTCCCACACAGGTATACCAGTTTCCAGAATGTGTGTCTTCCGTTGTTCTGAAAATGGGGGGATCGCTGGGAGCGCTTTCGCGTGGTTTTAGCAGTTTTATCCCGATTCATTGGGGACTCCAGGTGAAGGACTCTTGCATTGCTGTTGATTTATGTGTAGAAGGTCTGGTATACTAGTTTTTGTCGTGAAAAATTGCTGCTCCCCCACCCGAACGCCCGCTTTCACGTCCGGCGACTGGCTTCCGGGCGAATACTTCTCGTGAAGCACGGAGATGAAATTGACTCGCACCAGGGGTGGGTGAAACTCAGCGCGTGGCTATCCGACGATGATGGGATCACCTGGACCGGCGGCCTCATTCTGGATGAACGTACCGGCGTCAGCTATCCGGATGGTTTCCAGTCGCCCGACGGCACTATCTACATTTCCTACGACCGCAATCGTGATAAAGATGGCGAGATTCTTCTTGCCCGCTTCACCGAAGAAGACATTCTTGCCAGGAAACTTGTCAGTCCCCAGGGGCGATTAAAGCAATTGATCAGTCGGCCCCTCGCGCCTCGGAATCAGGCGAAAGCCAAATAGGTCATTGCTAGTCCATTTCTTGTGAATTTCACGAACCCTGCATCTCTCAGCAAGTTGCTCGCACTTCCAACGGGTCATTCTTTTATTTTAACCAAGGACAGTTTCATGCCTCGCGAACCTCGCTGTATCTCGTTTCGTGACACTCCCGATTCAGGCGGAAGTCAGAGCCCGGTGGTTCGCTGGCGGGGATTCACTCTGATTGAACTGCTGGTGGTGATTGCGATCATCGCCGTTCTCATCGCTTTGCTGCTCCCTGCAGTGCAGCAGGCCCGTGAAGCGGCGCGCCGCAGTCAGTGCAAAAACAATCTGAAGCAGATTGGCCTGGCAATGCACAATTACCTTGATGTGCATCGAGTTTTCCCAGCTGGTGCGTTTCCAATCACAAAAGTGAATGCCTGGCCGATGTTATTGCCCTTTGTCGACAAAGTGAACGTGTGGAATCAATGGACTTTTAACATGGCAGACAGTGGCAATGATACGAATGCCACCAATTCCGCTGCAAAAAAGAGCGATTATTCCCGTTTTTGTCTGCACGACGAATCCCGGTCCCTTACCTCGAAACGAGTTCAAAATTGAAGACGTTGCTGTTGGGTTTCACTTCGACCTCCATTTCGCTTTCGGAGTGAAACCGGTCCGGCAGCGGTAACGTCATGCTCGGTGTCGTCTCCTCATTTTCCCCGCGAGATTGAACGGCGGGATTCCGAATCGTCACGGTGTGGGGCCCGAGAACGGCGCCCGGAACTTTGACCGCATATTGCATCTCATAGGCGCCGTCGGGCCGCGTGACCGAAACAGATGGGCGTCCCGCCTCAGGCTGAAACTCCACAATCGCACCGGAAACGGGCTTTCCATCCAGTGTGACCACCCCGCGGACAGGGGCGATCGATGGCCCGCTTGCGGAGCCGCAACCGGATAGCAACGGCAGGACCGCGAGAAGGTGCCAGGTCGCGCAATTGAGAGTGACCTTCATCGAATTCCCTTATGTCGATCTCTGGAAACGAAAGGCAGTTGACTTCCCCTCCCTGCCGCGGGCTGAGAAGCCTCACGTGATCGCACCGCATAGCAACGATCGAAGCGGGCCAAGACGCCACTGGACTGCTGGACTCAGAACTCTCCAATGGTTCGTCCATCGGCGATTCCGATGAGCGCTTCAAGTGTGCTGTCGATGGAGTTGCTGTTGTTCACCTGAATGTTCTGGGTGATGAACCGCACAGCCCCATCACCCAGAAGAAAGTGTGCCCCTCCGACATGGCGACTGCTGTAATTGCACTGCGTCATGGTGTCGACCCAGACCGGGTTGATGGTTTTCAGGCTGCTTCCGAACCCGGCAATCATTCCCCAGAGCCCGTCCGCCTCTCTGGGGCCGGGTCCGCCTGCATCGCCTGACCGACTTCCCCGGAGGGCATACAGGGTCCCCGCCTGCATCCCGACATCAGTTCCGGCGACCGAATTGTAATGCCGCTCCCCCACCAGGATCGTGTTGCTCAGTCCGTCGGTGATCCCGCTGAAATTCAGATTACTGTCTCGCCAGAAAGCTCCAGTCGCCCCACCGCTGCCGTTGGTCGCATCCGTTGCCCGGTTCTGCCAAATATCGCGAGTTGAATTGGATGCAACATAGTTTGACATGGCCAGTGGAATGCCGGTTCCCGCAGCATTGGTGTCATTCGTGGAAATCGCATGGCCGACAGTGGGATTCTGAACGGGTCCGGTATCCGAGGGGCAACGGAAGACAGGGTGACGAGACTGCATCGCCGCGCGGCACTGAGTGTCCGAAACCGCTTGAGCAGTTGTGCGATTGCCAACTTGAAGTAACTGATACAAGGAAGAGTACTCCAGTTGCGGAAGGATCATGGCAGACCAGGCCCAGTGCCCCACCCGGTTTGAATCTGAAGCAGGAATTGTGCGCGATCCACGTTCGTCGACGTACCCCGGAGGGAGCCTGCTGAACACGTCGTGATAGTTATGCATCGCAAGTCCAATCTGCTTGAGATTGTTCTTACATTGAGAGCGACGCGCCGCCTCCCGTGCCTGTTGAACTGCAGGCAGAAGGAGCGCGATCAGGACCGCAATAATCGCGATGACGACCAGCAGTTCGATCAGAGTAAATGCGGCAGATGCGTGAAGATTCCGGAACGATCTGTGGTTGGGAGTGAGCATGTGCAACATCCTGAACTGGTAATACCATTAGTCAATGAATGGAATTTCGGACAATCGGTTGTGAACAGAATTGAATTACGGAGCCTCTGTCAGAATTCGGAGTTGATCGATGTAATTATCAATGGCCTGCATATTCACCGTGACGGTGTGTCTGTCTTCGTGAATCTTCACGCTGTCGAATCGCTCGATTTTCCCGTCATGGGTGACCACCGAGCCGCGCGACATCCCTTTCTCCAAGACGTCTGCAGCGGAGGGGTATTCCACTCCGGAGAGACCAAAGATGCTGTCCGACTCTGCCAGGTCCCGGGTATCGAAAGTCACTCCGACAATCGGCCTGTCAAAACGGACAGTCCCTTCCAGGACTGCTCTCCCCGTCCGTAAATCACAATGCAGAAAATAGGAGGTGCACTGTGTGCCTGCGGGCAATTCGATGTCCCTCAAGTCTTCAGGGGCTGCATAAGTTGCGGGATCAGGTGGGACGACCCGAAGTGGTTTTGTCAGCGTGATCCGTTCGTGCTCACGGAATATCCGGATGCTCTGATCACTCGACAGCTTTCCTGGCATGACGGAGGCCGGTGCCTCCGGAAGATACTCCAGCTGTCCGGTCAGTTCCCGGATGCCGTACAGTCGGCTCACACACTGAAAGCAGGAAGGAGCATCACTCTCCTGGAGAACCTGCAGCACCTGTCGAGTGACCTGAGCCTGATTCTGATGAGGCTCCAACGGCACTTGAAGTTCCCTGACGTCGACCCGCACAGACTCTCCGGCCTGCACCTGGACCGGGGAGGTGCCGAGATTCGGGTTCATTGGGGAAATCGAAATCAGGCCTCGAAAGACGTGCGATTCGAAATGTCCGTCCTGAGACATCGAAACGCCAAACGTCGTCCCCAGGTCGACGACTCTCAGGTCTGATGTTACAACCGTGAATCCGACCGCTTGCTCCGGGACGGTGGCGACAATTGTTCCGTAATCAAGTTTCAGTTCGGAGAGGGAGTTGAACGTGAATCGGGCCGGTCCCTGGAGACTGCAGCGGACTCCGTTCCTCAGGCGGATTTCCCGGATCTCCTGACCGAAAGCGAGTGGGACTCCGCACTCAATGTGAAGAGACTCGCGCGTCCAGATCGACTGAGCTGTCCCTTCAGATTCGTCCTGACGCGTGTCTAGGAGCATCCGCCCGAGGATTTGGCGCGAGCGAACCGCGTCGCCCGCAATCGGGAGGGCGTTTGGGGCCGGCGCCTCGTGAAAAGCTGAAAACACTCCCAGAACCAGAATGCAGGCGGCCAGCGTCAGCCAGAAGACCCAGTGCCAGCTCACGGGGTGTTCCGATCTATCCAGAAAAGTCCCCGATTTCAGCGAGCGCACGGCTCCTTGCTGATTCCCCAGCTGGGCGTGCACCTGAAGGTGTTCCAGGTAGACCAATCGCGCCGCAGGGTCTTCCAGAAGGAGAGTTTCAAAATGCTCGAACTCTTCGCGCTCCATCTCCCCCAGAAGCATGCGTTCTGTCATATGACGGATGGACTGCCGGGAAGGAAAGTCGATCTCAGTGGGAGCCATCATCGACTCCCATTCTCTGATCGATGCATCGGGAAAGCTTCAACCGGATACGACTGATGGCCTTATGCAGCGAGTTCGGGGTCTTGCCGGAATGTTGGGCGGCGGCAGTGAGTGAGGAACCCTCCTGATAGAACGAGTTGACCAGATCGAGCTCGGATCCGCTCAATTTCTTGAGACATTGCTGCAATGCAGTCCGTCGGACGTCGAAGAGTTCTTCTGCAACGCAATGTGTCTCAAACAATTTGTCGATCAGCTGCGGGCTGAAAACGTACCTGCGGTGAGCAAACGACCGCCGATGATTTCGATACACGTTCCGGACGACGACACGTCCCCAGTGCACGAAGTTGCTTCCAGACTCATACCGGTCAAACTGCTGCCAGAGCACCAGGCTGGACTCCTGCATGATGTCATCAGCGACAGTCAGATCCGCTCCCAGCGAGACCGCATACGAGTACAACGCCCTGTAGTTCTGCGCGAGTAAAGAGACAAACTCAGCCTGACGATCAACGTTCCGTCGCGTTTGTTCGACCTCGTCCAGATCTTCAGAGACGTCTTTCATGACGAATCATTCGAATACGATACGGAATCGGGACTGAAATTCTCGGCCCTCTTTCAGTCACGCCCATTCTCAGCAGCCCACGCTATAGAATGTATGACGATCCTGGAACCTGACGTAAAATTTCATAAATTTACTCAGAACGCGTTCGGCCAAGACAATCGGCCACATAACCGATTGAAGCTACACGGGTTGTGATCCGGGCTAGGTGAAGCGTCTTGGGGAGGGGAATCAGCCGCCGCCGCAGTTCAACCAGTGCCAGAAAATCCGGACCGTCGTCGGCTGCATCGCGGTTCATCGCGAATTTCGATACGGAGATGTTGCGCAGCTTGTCCTGACCCGGGGGATGTCCAGGATCACAGGAGAACGTCTGAGTGACGTCCTCCCTCATGTACAGAAGATTGTCGCGGGAAAAGCAACTACGGGGTCGGCAACGAGGCAGAAGCGGCCATTCCGCGTCCGTTGCCAGCCTCAGCTTTGGCAGGGATTTCTGCCTGTCATCCGGTCGGAAGATCTGGCTCCGGGAATTCCATTTCCGGTATCTCATCGGAGATTCGGATTTTTCCCGGGCAGCATTTATCGAAGATGAAGCTGACAAGCGTTCCGACTGTCACCCCCACGAACAACGACACCGGCATCATCCACATAAAACTTACCCCCAGATTCAGTCCGAGCTCCGGGGAGTACGCAATTGCCACCGCGGCAGCAATGCTTGCGATCAACCCCAGCCACGCTCCTGCAGCATTCGCAAATGGAATGAACAAGGCCAGGAAGAACAGTACGAAAATCGGTGCAGTCAACAGGTTGACAATCTTAAAGCAGCGTTCAATCAGATTTCCTTGAACCATGGTGCTTAACAGACTCAATCCCACTGCAATGACTCCAATGACCCATGACAGCCGCTTCATCCGCGAGACGGAGGCGTCGGCCGCTTCCAAGCCGGAAAGAAAGTCCCGATCAAGCACCGCACATGTCGAATTGATTCCTGAAGACAAGCTCGACATGGCAGCAGAGAGAATCGCAGCGAGAACCACTCCGGAGAGTCCACTGGGCATCTCTGTCATAATGAACTTCGAGAATAAGACATCTCCGGCACTCACAACCGTCTTGCCGGCAGGGATCAGTTGTGGATGAGCGAGATAAAAACTCAGCAAGGCCACACCGGTCAATGCGAGCAACGCACCGACGATCGCTCCTGTGATGAGTGAAACCGAGAGGGTCTTCCTCGCAGCGGCAGCGTCCCGCGTCGACAAAAAACGTTGAATCACCATCTGATCGGATCCGTTGGTACAGACGTACCAGATCAACGTCGAGAACACGACGGTGCCAAATGACAGTCGGGAGGAAGGATCAAATCCCCAATTGGGTGTTGGCCAGTTTTCAGGCCAGTGGCTTGGCCACCAGGCAAGGATTCCCCCCATTTTGACGGAAATCACCCCCAGGGTCACGATGGCACCGAAAAGCATCGTGATGGATTGCACGGCATCGGTCATCACGACCGCCCGGATTCCCCCCTCCGAAGAGTAGATCACCGTCAAGATCCCCAGAATGATGCACAGCAAGGGGGTCCAACTATGCGAGAGGCTCAGCATGGGCACCAGCACCAGAGAGCTGGTGGCATAGAGAATTGTGGCCATCCACCCTAAACGAAGCAATAAGAACGCACCTGCCCCTGCTTTTCGGATTCCGATTCCGAGTCGTTTTTCTAAAATCTCATAAGCACTCGTGACGGGCTGACGCATGATCAGCGGAATTAACGCGTATCCGGCAATCAGAAACACGAGCGGATAAGCGACGAACTCGGAGAGCAACATCGGACCATTGGCGATAATTTCCCCAGGCCACGCCAGATATGTCAGGGTACTGACTAAAGTTGAAAACAGTGAGAGCCCGACCAGGACGGGGGACATCTTCCGCCCACCGACAAAGTAGTCCTCCGCGGACTGATTCTGACGCGAATAATACCACCCAATCCCGAGCATCAGCCCGGCATACATCGCCAGCACAACCCAGTCAACCCATGTCATAAGTGTCGTCTACCGTTGAATGTGTCGAAGTGTTCCCGCAACGTTAAGAGTGCGCCCGCCATCATCGGACCGGCAGAGTCGGGTCGTCGAATTGACATCGTGCTTCTGGGCTCCACACTGAAACAAGGCGATCAGCCTCCCCGACGAAAGGCGCCGCACGCTGGTGAAAGCATTCACGCTTTCGTGCGGAGCACGGTCGGTCGTATCGAAGACCAGTCCTCGTTCTTCAACGATCATTGTTCTGTGAATTACTGCGTGATGTCATTCGAGCGTTGTTTCGCGACGCACATGGGTACGACGTGCCCGTGCCTGACTTCATGGCGTTGCACGTCGTTACGGCGATCGCCCGAAAAATGCCTCAACCACAGTCGAGTTCAGCGGCGAAGCAGAAACTGCTGCCCATTCCGATTCTCCGATGACCAGTCAACCGCGACAGCCCTGCTATTTCTTCGTCCGGAAATAAAATCACATTTTATGGTGAGGTCGAATCATAGAAAAGGGAAAATGGACCACAAAATCTTCAAAAATGCCACTTAATGCGAGCGCAGCTCGAGGATGGCCTTTGAGACGACTTCGCAAAAGAGAGAAGTTGAGCGAGATGACCTGATCCGATGGTGCAAACTTCTCGTGCGAATTTCGATGCGAATTCGGCTCCGGACGTGCTGGCGAGCTCGATGTCAAAGCCTGGGAAGCACGTTTCAGCTGAGTCGACTTATTTAGACCAGTTTGGTCTATCATGTGCAGGCGATTCAGGATTTTCACCGCATGAAAGTCCATATTATCGCCTGCGGAACGTAATAGATTATTGGCAAAACCGCTCTAGAGACGAAGAACGAACTGTCTTGCTGAGGCTCGAGTGTTTCAGCGGATCTTTTTAGCGGTGTGTCTACGATCGTGACTGTCGTTGAGGGAGTCGCGACCAGGATTTCCAGATTCTCTTCTTGTTCTCGGGCTCTGTTTTCTGTTCAGGAACCGCAGCGGGTGTTCGAGGATCGACAGCGGGCCTGCCTGGGACCGGCGCTGTCAAAGGCCGTCTCGCCCCGGCATAAGGATGTTGCGAAGTCGTGTTGCGATGTTCTGAAGCAGGTTGTTCGAATGCAGCCCGCTGGATGGGGGACTGTTGCGGGGGGGCGGTCGCATTCGAGGGGGTAAGAGGCTGCTGTCCGAGCGGCTCCAGTTGGCCCGGAACCTGTGGGGGCGGAATCGTCTCGGGGGGTGGGACGTATCCGGGGTACGGAAGGCCATCATCCAGGATCGGACCGTGCATCTGATAGGCGGGCTCCCAGGGCATGTCGATTTTCTCTGCTTCAATCTGTTTGATGCGGGATTCATCCGCTTCATCCAGAAGGACGTGAGGCGTCAGAAAGATCAAAAGCTCTTTGCGGACGAGTTTCGAGCTGTCGTAGCGGAACGCCATTCCGACGACAGGAATATCGCCGAGCCAGGGGACCCGTCTGGAAACAGTCGTCTGATCACGGGTGATCATCCCTCCCAGAATGATGGTCTGCCCGTCACGGGCACTCACGACCGTCTCAGCGCTGGTGACGTCCTTCACCGGAGCCTCGATCACATTTCCGTTTGTCGCGTCTGTGAAGATCGGCACACCCGTCCCCGCTGCAAGTTGAAACGCACTCTTCTCTGCATTGACGTTCATCTGCACTAATCCATCCTGACCGATTCTCGGAAGGACCCGCAGAATGATCCCTGCCTGATCCTGGCGGATCACCGGATTGGCACTCCCGACTGCCGTCACAGCCACGCCATCGACAACGGGAACCTGCTGACCGATCTGAATCACCGCTTCGTGGTTATCCAGCGTCCGGATCTGCGGTCGGCTGAGGATGTCGATCTGATGATGCGCCGACAGAGCCCGTAACAGGACGCTGACCGATTCAGAACTCGCGGAGAGCACGAGGCCGCCGTAGCCAAGGTCCCCATTCACTCGCCCTACCCCGAGGTTGGAGAGTCCCTGGGTCCCGACGGTGGAAGGGCTGACCGTGGTGTTGTTGCCGAGAGGTTGATTGTTGAAATGAAAGCCCGGGATCGATGTTTGAGAAACAACATTCTGGTTTGTTGTCTGCGTGCCGTTCGGGCTGGTGACAGTCTGCGTTAACGTCACCAGATTATTCACTACGCTGCGATTGAAGAGGACCGAATCCTGCACGCCCACTTCCACACCAAACTCGTCGGTGTTCCCCAGCTGAACTTCCACGAGGAGAGCCTGAATGAAAACCTGCGGAGGATGACGTCCCAAGGTTATACGTTGATGGAAGCCAACTTCTCGCTGTTCTGGGGGCTGGCCCTGCAGTCCTATCAGGCCACTCTGGTTTCCGACGATACGCCGTTCGATCGGTACGCGAAGGGGAACAAGAAAGCTCTGAGTGAACAGCAGCTTCGAGGTTTGAACCTGTTCATGAATGAAGGACGCTGCATCAACTGTCACACCGGATCTGAATTCGCCGGTGGGACTGTCTCAGAAGCACGAAATGAACCGATTGAGAACATGCCGATGCAGGTCGGGACCGCGTTCTACGATAACGGTTACTACAACATCGGAGTCCGGCCGACAGGTGAAGACGTCGGCGTAGGTGGTTCGGATCCCAAGTTCGGTCCATGGGCACTTGCCCGACGGGTCCAGCAAGGTCAGAAGCCGAAGGACCTGCAGTTCTCGACTAGGATCAGTGCGAAAGACCGCATCGCTGTGGATGGAGCGTTCAAGACGCCGACACTTCGGAACGTCGAGTTGACCGGCCCGTACTTCCACAACGGCGGTCAGCGAACCCTGAAGGAAGTGGTGATGTTCTACGTTCGCCGCGGAGACTTCTTCAAAGAGAACATCGACAATCTCGATCCGGACGTCGACGGCATTCCTGATCTGCGGGGCGACGAGGATCAGATTGAAGATCTCGTGGCCTTCCTGAAAGGTTTGACTGATGAACGTGTCCGCATCCAGGCGGCACCGTTTGACCATCCGGAACTGACCATCCCCAACGGGGCGGTCGTTGACAGCGATGGCCGCTCGGTCGACAACCTTCTCACCATTCCCGAGACCGGCAAATCGGGGGGAACTCCGTTTGTCTCGTTCGAGGAACTGCTGAACTGATCGTCAACTGACCTCGGTGTTCAGGATCTTCAGGGGGAGTGCTTGACTCTCCCTGAAGATCACAACACCCGCTGAACCTCTGAGAAAGCAGCCGATTCCGAAATGCCCCTGCAGGATCACACTCTCAGTTCTCGCGATGCTCTCACCGAAGCAGGGATGGTCCCCTGCACTGTTTCCGAGAAGCTCGATGAGATTGCCGGGATCGCTGCCCGGCTGGGACTGAAGCATATCGATCTGGATGCGTTTATTGTCCAGCCGGAGCTGCTGGCAAAGTTTCCAGTACGGATGCTCTTTGAGCGTGGCCTGCTCCCGCTGACGCTCAGCGGTCGACGGGTCACGATGGCTGCATCGAATCCCTATGATCTCGAAACACCCGAACACTTAACGGCTCTCACCGGTTTCTTCATCGATATTGTTCTGGCACCTGCGGCCCAGATCGCCCGGCACCTGCGTGACTCGCTGGGAGTTGGAGGTGGAACCGTAGGCGATCTGCTCGCGGAGTCTCATGACTTCGTCGAAACATCTGACGACCAGCTGGGCGAAGACGACGCTGCGGGCTCGTCCGCTGTCATTCGTCTGGTCAATGACCTGCTCAACGACGCTGTTGAACAACGTGCGAGTGATATTCATCTGGAACCTGCTGACGACAAACTGTCCGTCCGGTTTCGAGTCGACGGGATTCTCCGTCCGCAGACGGTTCCTCCGGAAATACACCGCTTTCGCGCTTCGATCATCAGCCGCCTGAAGATCATGGGGCGGATGAACATCGCGGAACGAAGGCTTCCTCAGGATGGACGCATCAAGCTCCAGCTGCAGAACCGCGAGATCGACGTGCGTGTGTCCGTGATCCCGATGCTCGATGGCGAAGGGGTGGTCATGCGGCTTCTCGACAAATCACGCAGCCTGGTTCCGCTGGAACAGATTGAATTCCCTGCGGAGATTGCTTCGGCCTGGAACCGCCTGATCCGTCGGCCTCATGGACTTCTCCTGGTGACCGGACCGACCGGAAGCGGGAAGACGACCACGCTGTACAGCTCCCTCACCGCTATTCGTGGCCCGGCAACCAAGATTATTACCGTCGAAGATCCCGTCGAATATAACATCGCGGGGATCAATCAGATTCAGGTGCAGAGCAAGATCGACCTGACGTTTGCTGCTGGACTTCGCAGCATCCTTCGCCATGACCCCGATGTCGTCCTGATCGGCGAAATCCGGGATCGAGAAACAGCAGCCAGTGCCATTCAGGCTTCCATGACCGGTCATCTGGTCTTCAGCACGCTCCACACGAATGACTCGGTCTCTGCGTTGTCGCGACTGATCGAACTGGGTGCGGAACCGTATCTCGTCGCCAGCACCGTGGAAGGGGTCCTGGCGCAGCGACTCGTCAGAAGCCTCTGCAAGACCTGTCAGGAGCAGTATGTCTGTGACGAAGAGGAGCTCTCAGCCGACCTGATGCAGCTTCGAGGTCAGCTCATCTCGCGTGCTGTCGGGTGCCGAGACTGCTACGGCGCGGGCTATCACGGACGGATCGCGATCTTCGAACTGATGCAGATGAATCCGGTTCTACGGCAGCTGTGCATGAAACAGGCGAGCAGTCAGGAAATTCTGCAGGCCGCGTGCAGCACCGGGCTGACCACGCTTCGACAATGCGGAATCCAGCGGGTCCTCAATCGGCAGACCAGTCTCGAAGAAGTGATGCGAGTCTGTGCAGCGGATGAGAACTGGGGTGAGACCGACCCCGGCACCCCCTGACTTCCTGGCCGGTGCTTCGAAGGAAATGCAGATCAATAGACCAAATGAAAAGATTGAGACGCAGCGAAAGCTGTCTCACCCAAAAAAAATATCATGCCGCAGTATCTTTACCAGGCCATCGGATCGAACGGCGAGACCCGTGCAGGGGCAGTGACCTCCGACTCACGGAGTGACGCGTTCTCGCAACTTCAGTCGATGGGCTTTTATCCAACTCGCCTGGATGAGCAAGCAGTTGCAGGTTCGCGCAGCCGCAAAGTTCCGGCTGCGGTTCTCTCGTCGGGGTTCACGTCGCTTGCGGATCTGATGGACTCCGGGGTTCCCCTGTTGCGAGCGATCGAAGTTCTGCAGGATCAGTGTCCGCACGCCGAGTTCAAATCCATCCTGTCTCAGGTGCGACATCATGTCCGCGACGGGCGAGGACTGACATTTTCCCTGCAGCAGTATCCCCATCTCTTCGGGCCGCTGCCCATCAGCGTCATTCGCGCAGGGGAAGAAGGAGGGTTCCTCGAAGACTCATTAAGACGAGTCGCGGTGTTCACACAGCGGCAGGAGGAGCTGAAGGGAAAAGTGCTGGGGGCCATCGCTTACCCCGCGTTCTTGGCAGTGGTCGGAACAATTGTGGTTGTGGGCATGATTGTCTTCTTCGTTCCACGCTTTGAGCCGCTCTTCGCACGGCTTGAAGAGAAAGGTCAGCTGCCGTGGATGACGACCGTTCTGCTCACCACCAGTTCACTCCTGAGCAACTATGGACTCTGGATCATCGCAGGGGTGATGGGGGTCACTCTGACGGTGAAGCGATTTTGCAAAGGCCCTGTGCTGCGCCGCACGTTCGACGCTCTGTTACTGCGAATTCCCACTGCAGGTCCGATCATTCGAGGCTTTGCCATCTCACGCTTCTGCAGGGTGCTGGGAACTCTGCTCAGTCACGGTGTCCCGATGCTTCAATCTCTGGAAATCTCGCGAAATGCCACGGGGAATGTCCTGCTCAGCGAAGCCATCGCACAGGCAGCTCAGAACGTCTCCGCGGGGCATTCCCTTTCGGCGCCATTGTCTGCCAGCGGAGAGTTTCCTTCCGAAGTGGTCGAGATGATCCGGGTCGCAGAATCTTCGAATCGACTTGAATCCGTGCTGACCTCCATTGCCGAGCGACTGGAGACGCAGTTTCAGAATCGCCTGGATCTGTGGGTCAAGATGCTTGAACCAGCCATGATGCTTGTCATGGCTGCTGTGATTGGGTTTCTGGTCATTGCTCTGCTGCTTCCGGTGTTCTCCGGGAGTCAGGGGATGGTTTAACTGCTCACTTCAAGCGGCTAAACGTGATTCGACAATGTTTCTCGAGATGCCACCTCTCGAGCATTGTTAGTAACGAAACTGCGTGTTTACCCACCAGTGAATTGGAATTGAAGAAATTCCGTTCGAGCCGAAAAGGCTGCGTAGTAGAGTCACGTTGGGCTCACAATGCTCAAGCCTACAGATGCTTTCATTGCCTGGTCTGATCACCAAGAGAATTCAATATGCAGAATCGACAACAGCACCTTCGTCCCTTTCGGACTGGTTTTACCTTGATGGAGGTTCTCCTCGTGCTGGCGATCATGGGAATCATCATGTCCATGACCGTTCCGCAGCTACTGGGACGGCAGCAGCATGCCAATGTTGATGCCACGCAGATCAGCATCCGAGGGGTCGAGCAGGCCTTGAAACTGTATTCGCTGGACCACAGCGGGAGATTTCCGACGACCGAACAGGGGCTCAAGGTTCTCTACGAAACAGATCCTCGAGACCGACAATGGCGCGGCCCTTATCTGGAAGTCGAACCGCTGGATGCCTGGGGAAAGCCATTCCAGTATTCGTTCCCGGGAACGCGGAATCCTCGCGGAGCCGACATTTCATCAGCCGGCCCGGACATGACTCCTCAAACGAACGACGATATCGGCAACTGGCCGCTCGAACCCCGGTGATCCACGGGAGATGGCCTGATGAATGCACTTCGCCCAAGTCGGGAGCGGTTTGTTTTCGCTGTGAATCGGCAGGACCGCCGAGCGTTCACTCTCTTTGAACTGGTTCTCGTGCTCGGACTCATCGTCACGTTGACCGGTCTGGTTCTCCCTTCGACGAGCCTGTGGTCCAAGGATCTTGCGACGAATCAAGGGGTGGACGATCTGCGAATGGCTCTGCTTCGTCTACGCGGACAGGCGATCCGCTCCGGACGGCAGCAGGAGTTCCGATATTACGCCGGCACGAGTCGGTACCAGTTGAGTGCTTGGGTCGACGGGATGACCGTTCTCGAGGATCGCACGATCCCCGGTGGCGTTCAGTTCGAAGCATCAAGGGCTCAGAACCGACGCGCGGGCTCCGTGCTGTTCACTCCGGACGGGACAGCAACGGAAACCACCATCGCACTCACTTCCCCCAGCGGACGGTTGGTGCTGTTGACGGTCGATCGTCTGACGGCGGACGTGGAGGTGGTTGATGCGGAATAACTGGAGACACGAAGAGCGTCGATCGGCGCTTGCGAACCACCGGTCAGGCATGTCACTGCTGGAGGTTCTGCTGGCGGGGGCCATTCTGATCGTCTCGCTGGCGGCACTCGCTCATCCGGCCGCGGTCGCCGTTAAGGCGTCACTGCGGGCGGAGCAAACTGCAATCGCTTCGATGCTCGCAGTCGAATGCCTGAACGGGATTCTCTCAGGAAGCCTGGATTCCAGTTCAAATCCACAGCCGTCGAAAAGCTTTCCGGACTATTCATGGCAATCCACGATTCAACCGGCCGAGCAGGAAAATTGCGTTCGCCTCACTGTGATGATCCACGCAGCAAACCAACACGACGCCGCCCCCGTCTTCCAACTGTCTCAGGTTGTGCGGGCATCGCGGGATAATTTCTTTATGAATGGGACGAGTCAATTTTCAGAGAAAAAGAGCTCGGCATCGATGTTCACTGATGAGTCCTGGCGGCTCATGTCTCGAGGAGAAGGGACACAGCGATGACTCGTCTGTCGGTTCACATGAGACGCGGGCGGAGTGGAATGACTCTCATTGAAGTCATTCTTGCTTCTGCGTTGGGAGCTGTGGTGATGGCGGGGCTCTTTCAGGCGATTCACCTGAACTGGAAGTATCGTATTTCGAGTGAACGATCGAACTCCGAATCCCGGAAAGCCCTGTCCCTCATTGAAGATCTCACACTCGATCTTCGTGCGACGTTACCCCCGGCCACGCAGGAGTCCGCATCAGGAACAACGGCTTCCGCAGCATTGCCTCAGACGGATTTCTCAGAACGATTTCTGGCTGTGGAGATGTCGGCACCTGTTGAGTATCTGAACTTCGTCGGCAACTCCGAAGCGATGCTCCTGCTGCGAACCGCGAGTAATCCGCGCTTCAATGAGGCCGATGGTGAGTATTCTGTTCTGGAGCAGGTCGCCTGGTGGGTTCCCGGCCATCGTGCGCCGCGACTCCCTTACGCAACAAGTGGAACACAACTCCGCCACCGTCAGTTTCAAGCACCACAGAACGTCGCTGGCCTCTGCCGAGCATCCTATTCACTCCAGCATTTCTCCAAAGGAGGATCTGGTCAGGAACGTGAGACCCTCAGCGTCGCACTCCGATCGATCTCGCAGATTCAGTTTCGCTATTTCGATGGAAAGAAATGGATCGACCACTGGAACAGTGAAAAGATGGGCCGCATTCCCGTCGCGGTCAAATTCACCGCAAGAGATGTCGACTCTGCCTGTCCAGTAACGAAAAGCGTTGTCTTTCTTCCTCAGTCGTTCGATCGAGGTGGAGTCGAAGAATGAAGCGGCAGCGTCAATTCTCCCCGGATCATTCGAAATCGCGGCAAGGCAGCTTGCTGATTGTCGTCCTGGTTGTGATTGTTGCATTGGGGTTCTCCGTTTATTCATTCTCGGAGCAGTCGCTGCTGCACCTGGACGCCTCACATTCCATCTCCCGGCAACTTCAGCTGAGGTGTGCTGCAAGTTCTGGAATTGAACTGGCACTCTCGGCATTGGAACAGGGCCATCCGGTTCCAACATCAGGCACGTTGAACCGTTCCTCGGATTCGCCGGCGAGATTCGTCCTCCTGCATGCCGAGAACACTCCGGAAGCGAACTGGGTTCAAGGGCTGGAAGACGAATCTTCGTTGCTCAACATTAACTCGCTTCCGTTGCTCCCCTCGAAGCGACAAGAGTCCATTGACCGCCTGTCACAACTGACCGGGATGACGACCACGATCGCTTCTTACATCATCGAATGGATGGCGGATGTGAGTCCGACGGAAGAGCTCACGCCGGACATGTTTCACGAGCCGCCGCGCCGCCGTTTTCAGCGACTCGACCAGTTGCTGCTGGTCCCTGGTATCACTCCGGAGAAACTGTATGGAGAGGACCGCAACGGGAATGGAATCCGCGATATGGACGAACCTGATGTCAACGGAGACGGAAAATTTCAGCGAGGACTCTCAGCAGAGATATCCGTCCGTGCACACGAAACGACCTGTCAGAAAAATGGGGACCGGAAGGTTTTCATCAACGGGCAGAAGCTGGGAGAGATTTACGACCAGGTGTCGGCATTGTTAGGGAAGGATGTTGCCCTCTTCATTGTCGCAGCTCGGATCTCACAGATCGAGTACCCGGATCAGGATCAGAAGAACCGGCCATCAAACCCTGAAGACGAGCGACTCAAGCGGCTCGACACAGCGCGACAACGCCTGCTCAATCAGCTCACCGACAGACAGAATTCCGAGTCTGACAGCGAGTCGATTGAAGTCCGGGCAGGGCTGACGCTCCCTGCGATTCCGCCGCTGAGAATCAACTCCTTATTTGAACTTGCCGGCGGGGTCATTTCTGTCACGATTCACGGCGAAGATCAGATTCTGAAAAGTCCCTGGCCCGCAAATGCTGATGGATTCAATGAGATTCTCAATCGGCTTGAGCCCCTTCTGACGACGGCCCGGACAGAACGCCATGAGGGACGAATCGCAATTCGAACGGCTCCACTGGCGGTTCTGAAAACGATCCCCGGCATCAGCGAGCAGGCGGCCCATGCCATCCGTTCCCAGCAGTCTCGCTGGTCAGAAAGCGATTCTCCACTGATCTGGATCGTGCGTGAAGGACTGATCTCGCCCGCGGAGTTCCGCAAAGCAAGTCCATGGATCACCGACAGGGGAGATCTGTTCCGCGGGGTGTGTGTCAGTTCGACACCTTTATTGAACAGCGCCACTGCCATCGCATTCAGTATCGAGCGTCGAGGAAACAGGGCAGAGCTTCTGCAGGCAACAGACCTGCCTTATCAGCCGGTTGAAACCTTCGCAGAGTTCTTGAACGCAGGGAGTGTTCAGCAATGAAAGCATTCTCACATCGAATGTTTGAGAAATTCCGCAGCCGCAGCACCTCACGGAATCTGGAATCACCCGCCACGCTGCCGAAGTCACCTTTCCTGGCTGTCGACTGGTCCGAGACCTGCATTACGGTTCTTCAGGTCCAACTCGTCAAGAATGAATTCCAGATTGGAGGACGGGCGTTTCTCCCCTGGCCGCAGGAAATCCTTCCGTCATCTGACGCGAGTGCGGCAGGGAACTGGCTTAAGGGGGAACTTCAGAAGAATGGAATCCCTGTTCTTCCTGTCGTCGCCTGTGCCCCCCGGCCCAGAGGAATGCTGAAGCTGCTGCAGATCCCCGATGCCGATTCCGCCTCGATGATCAAAGTGATTCATCATCAGATCGAGTTTCGTGCCGGCGCGCAGCCTGGAGAGGTTGTCTCTGATTTTCTCGTGCTTCCAAAGAGTGAAGAGTTGTCCGAGGGGCTTCGCAATGTTGTTGCAGTGTTGCTCCCGACAAAAGTGCTGCAGCAAATCCGCGAGACCCTGACGGCAGCTGGCGCGGAGCTTCTCTCCTGCGGTTTTGGGGAACTGGCCCTTCCGACTTTCTCAGGTGATTCTGCGGGTTGTCGGATCGATGTCCTCTGTAATCACGCGAAGATGGAATTCGTGTTGAGCTGCGATGGCGATCCGGTCGCATCACTCGGACAGCAGGCCATCTATGACGCCAGTTCTGTCACGTCGTGGCTGGCCTGCATTGAGCGAATTCAGCTCGCCGTCGCTCAGCAACTCGGCCGTCGCTCCATCGATCAGATCCTCTTCTGGGGCCCGATGGCTGAGGAGGCTATCCGGTTCTGCAGACCGCACTGGAAAGCAGTTCCACCGTCGTTGGGAAAGGTGACCGATGTTGATGCCCGAATGCTGGCGTATTTGAATTCACTGCTGAGGAAGCGGGCTGTCATTGACTTTGCACAGCCTCGACGGGCTCCCGATCCGAGAAAGGAACAGCGGCGGCGTCTTCGGCAGGCGGGCCTGGTTGCTGGAGCAATCTGTCTCCCCTTCGTTATCGGGACCCTTCAGGAGCGAAGCAGACTCGACCGCGAAGTTTCAAAGCTTCGACTGCTGGAAAAGGAACTTCAACAGTTCATCGAGCGCGGTCAACCGATTCTTTCTCAAGCGGCCTTTGTCGATCGGTTCAGGTCCGAGAGGATGGACTGGGGAAATGAGCTGACCAACATCCTTCCGCTGCTTCCCGAATCAGATCGAGCCTATCTCAACCAGCTTACGCTCAGCCAGCGGGAGGGAACACCGGCGGCTGTCTCGCTGAGCGGTCTTGCGCACTCAGCGGAGGATGTCTCACGGCTGAATCGCAACCTTCTGGACCAGGTAAAAAACTGCGAACTTCGTTCCGGAGGAATCGAACCCAATGTGATGGACCGGGAATTCAACAGCAGATTCTCACTTGAGCTTCGATTCAAATCGAAGGAGGAGCTGGACGCAGCAGCAAGCGGTTCGAGCCGGGGAGGTGCGACGTGATCAAACTCAAGACGCCGCGCGAACGAAGAATGGCGCTCATCCTGCTGTGCTGTGGCCCCCTCATGCTTGCGTGGAGGTGTGCAGACAGATGGGTTGGCACGCCACTGCGTCAGAAGCAGTCGACGATCACCGCGCTGAACCGCAGGCTTCAGGAATTGAGTTCTCAGCAGAACGAGATCCTGCATTCTCAACGATCGATGACCGAAGTCGCGGAAGCAGGGCTCGCGCGGGATCCGATGGTCGCATTACTCGATTACCAGCACTGGCTCGTGGACTCGACCCGGAAGGCCTCGTTGCAGGATGTTCTGGTCTCTCTCGGGCGACCGGTTCAAGAGGAGGACGTGGGAAGCCGCATCCCGTTCACGATCAACTGTCACGGAACGTTTCTATCCGTTGTACAGTGGTTGCAACTGTTCAACAGTGCGTCCGCGTTACATCGCATCGCACAGTTGTCGCTCTCGCCCAACGGAAATCCCGACAGCGACCAGTTGAATATCTCCATTCAGCTTGAAGCAATCAGCCTGAACAACGGGCCTGAGAAATCTTTGCTCACCGCCACGACGCACGCGGCAGGTGTCCAGTATTCAAAACTGAAACTGTTTGCCTCTTCTCGAGAACCCTTTCGAAGGAAGACGAACGCTCCTGAGCCGATCGCGCGGTCGATTCGTGAAGAGATCGCAAAAGAGCCTGATTCTGAACCGGTTGAACCCGAGACCGAAAGACTCTCTCTGATCGCTTGTGGAACCCGGGAGACCGGACGGGAAGCGTGGCTGCACCGCTCCGGACAGGACGAGCCGACTCGCGTTTCCAAGGACCAGCGTTTTCAGGTCGGCGATCAGTGGATGACAGTGCGCGCCATCGGCTCGGACTATATTCGCGTTCAAAGCGATCACGAAGAAATCGTGGTCCAGCTGGGGGAGCACATTTCCGCCACTGAAACGAATTGAGCCGCGGGATACCAAGGTCAGCAGCGGATCGTCGGAAACGATTGACTGCGAGACTGATTCGGAATCATATCAGCCAGCCTGTCGACGCATTTCGCAATGACGTTTGCCACGGCCGCCAGAGGTGTTGCTGCACCGCGTGATGGTCAGAAGATGATTTGCTGGAGTTACCGATCCAGATCGTCATCACCAATGCATGACAAATCCGCCGTCGACATTGATCGTCTGGCCGGTCACTTCACCCGCTCGATCTGACGAGAGGAACACGATCATTGACGCAATGTCTTCACTCGTCTGCCACCTCCCCAGCGGCACGGCGTTCTTGATCTTTCGCTCGGCCCAGACTTCATAACTCAACCGCTCGGCTTCGGGCGTGCGGTCGTGCCAGCTCTGCCAGACAGAACGATTGAGTGGCGTTTTCACCATGCCAGGACAAACCGTGTTCACCCGGATGTTGTGGGGAGCGAGATCCTTGGCCATGCACTGTGCAAAGTTGATATTCGCTGCCTTGCTGGCACTGTAAGGCGGATCCGTCTGCGAGCCGATCTGACCCGCGATCGATGCCAGGAAGACGAACGTTCCATGTCCCTGATTGATCATTGACGGGGTCAGCACATGGGCGAGATGGACCATGCCCAGGATGTTGACATCGAGTGTGCGCTTCCAGTCCGCGGGCGCAAGCTCGGTGAAAGGGAAACCGAATTTTCCTGAACCGATGGCAGCACAGTGAACCACATGCTGGATGCCGATTCCGCTTCGAAGCGAGATGTCGATCGCCTGCTGTGTCTGCTCGTAGTCAACCAGATCGACAATCTGCTCATCGACTCGAACGCCGAAGGTCCGCAGCTCATCAGCAGCACGATGCACTTCCGGCGAGATATCCCATAACAGCAGTGAACAACCTTCTTCGGCGAACATCTTCGCGGTGGCAAAGCCGATTCCGCTGGCCGAACCGGTGACCAACACTGTGTGATTCTTCAGCTTCAAATCCATGATTGGATCGTTCCGACAGTTGTGTACTTTTTTTCAGGGAATGTGGCAATGTGTGTGCAGCGACAGGGTCAGAATTCAACCCGTCAACATCTCTCCTGCAGCGGGAGTTTGCAGACGTTCCACCGAAATCTCTTCGATCTGCGGCCACAACCGTGAGCAGCATGCGCTCAGTTGTCCAACGCGATCCTGGCACTCCGCAGGAGAGTGTGCGAGGGCTGCAGATTCGAGTTCCTGTGCCAGTTTGCCAGCCTTGGATGAGAAGCTGCGGAGCGCGCTGGAGATCTTATGAGCCGCTTCACGCAAGGCCGAGAGATCACCGGCGGCGGCTGCGGTTTCAACGTCCTTCAGCTGCGCAGGGACGTTCTCAAGAAATGATCGTTTCAGAATCTGCAGCACCTCTTCACTCCCTCCGCAGACTGACATCACCATGGCGTTGTCGATCAGGTTTTCAGGTTCCATTTGGATCAGGGCCTTTCGAGCGAGATGACGGTCAATGACTTCGAAAAGCTCGTCGGGACGCATCGGCTTCCCGATCAGATCATCCATGCCTGCAGCCAGACATTGATCGCGGATTTGCGGGGTCGATCTGGCTGTCAGCGCGATGATCGGTATGCGTCGTCCACCTGGATGCTGCGATTCCTCAGCTCGGATTTCACGCGCCACTTCGAATCCATCCTTTACCGGCATGTGAATATCGAGAAGCAGCAGATCGAACTGTTCAGCGTGAAAGAACGCGAGAGCCTGTCCTCCGTCGGTGGCCAGTTCAAAGGAACACTGCCGTTGATTCAGAATGGCCTTGATGAGCTGAGCGTTAAAATCATTGTCTTCAGCGATCAGGATCCGAGCACCGGAAGTCTGCAGGAATGGTGGTGTCCCCGCCAGGGGGCGTTTCGGACTTTGAACTTCGCGGGTCGAATCAATTTGCTGGCCAGGGTTCTCGCACAGAGGAAACGAGACCGTGAACGAGAACGTGCTCCCCATTCCCGGGGCGCTTGTCAATTCAATCTTGCTCCCCATGGCCCGCACGAGATCCGCAGCGATCGTCAGTCCCAGTCCGGTCCCGCCGTATTTCCGCGTGGTCGATGTATCTTCCTGTTCGAAGGCTGCGAACACGGATTGCTGCTTCTCCACCGGGATCCCGATGCCGGTGTCACGAACGGAGAACTTGATATCGACCGTGTTGTCGGATGATTGTTGACGCTGCAGCGTCAGGACGACTTCTCCTTCAGGCGTGAACTTGATTGCGTTCATCACGAGATTCAGCAGGACCTGTCGAAGCCGCCCCGCATCCCCAAGGACCTGCTGTGACAGTTCATCGTCGATCTTTCCGGAGAGGAGAATTGACTGCGACTTGGCCCGAATCGCCAGCATGCTGAGAACCTCCCGGGCCACCTGAGCCGGCGAGAACGGGAGACCTTCCAGTTCGAGCTTTCCAGCCTCGATTTTCGAAAAGTCCAGCAGATCATTGATGATCCCGAGCAGGTTGTCTCCGGCTGCTTTCACGGTCTTCAGCAGCTCACGTTGAGGAGGCTCCAGCGGAGATTCGAGCACGAGTTCTGTCATCCCCAGTATCGCATTCATCGGGGTGCGGATTTCATGGCTTACGTTGGCGAGAAATTCGTCCTTCGCGCGATTGGCCGATTCCGCATGCTCTTTCGCCTGGAGCAGTTCCCGTTCGCCCTGCTTCAACTCGGTGATGTCAGTACAGGAGCCCAGCCAGCGGATGACAGTTCCTCCCCCATCTCGAATCGGGACAGCCCGAACTTTGAACCACCGGCGAACCCCATCGGCACGAATGATCCGGTGTTCGTTGTCGAGTGGCTGTTGCGTCGTGACAGCCTTCATCCACTGTTCAACGACACCCGGCAGATCTTCAGTGGGGATGCAGGATTTCCATCCCTCTTGGATCAATTCCTCAGGCGATTTGCCGGTGAACTGGATGAACTGAGGGCTGTAGTACTCTCCTGCTCCCGAGGGGGCAGATGTCCAGATGAGCTGAGGCATCGTCTGAGTGAGACTTCGCCAGCGCTGTTCGCTTTCCCGGATCGTCAGCTCGGACTCTTTTCGATCCGTGATATCCCGGTAGTTGGCAATCAGCACCATGACGCCCGGTTCATTCATGAAGACTTGGCCGATTGCTTCGATGTCTCGCCAACTGCCGTCGGCGTGCTGCAGGCGGAACTCCGCTTTGATCGGCGACCCGGGCCGTTCCGCAATCGCGGAGAAGAACGCCTGATGGGCACCGCGATCGTCAGGATGAACCAGCAGATGGCCCAACACGTTCTGTCCGATACTGCGCTCGGGCGGATAGCCCAGGATTCTTTCGACCGAAGGGGTCTGATAAAGAATGACTCCCTCGGGTGAAATGATGCTGATGATGTCCGACGAGTGCCTCATCAGGTGCGTGAACCGCTCTTCAGTCTGTTTCAGGGTTCTCTCAGCCTGCCGGCGCTGTTCCAGACTGAGCTGGCGCTGCTGGCTGCGGAGAAGAGATTCGCTGAGCAGGCTGATCACAATCCCCGTCCCCACGAACAATCCCATCGCAACGGAATCCGCAGCCGCTTTGTCATCCAGATCGAGAAGATGGTCTGCCAGAACGATGTTAGTCAGCAGGCAGCTGATCAGCGTGACGGACAGACCTGGCCAGACCCCTCCCAGATGTGCAGCTAAAATCACTGCCGGGAGAAACGTGCTATAGAGCGCTCGCTCGCCCAGTGCATCCGCGAACCGCCATCGAATCAGAAAAGCGAGGGCGACCACGGGCAACGAAACGGCAAATGCCCGCAGGGGGGATTGGTGACTCCCGAACTCTCTCGGCTCAGCAGGAGTTTCGAACGTTCGTTGGATCGGCATCAGTTTTCTTCTGAGAGAGTTAACGACACAGCCGAAAAGGAGTGTTCATCAGATCTGGAGATGCGATGAGTGCGCCAAACTCCCGTTGATTTACTATCTTAATCTTTTCGGAAATAAAAGCGCTCAGGCCGACGAGCGGGCATCTTCCGGATGCTTCGCTCGATACACATCTCCCGGAAGTTCGAACACCATGCCGCACGTTCTGCTGATTGACGATGACGAGGCTATTCTTCCGCATCAGTTGCGAGCAATTTTTCCGGAACCCGATCACACCGTGGAAGTCGCTTCCACCGGGGCTGAGGGGCTCGCGAAGATGGGTCGGCGGACGCCGGATGTCGTGCTGCTGGACCTGCGACTGCCCGATCAAACCGGACTGGAAGTGTATGAACAGCTTCGGGCACTCGATCGACGGGTTCCCGTTGTTTTTGTGACGATGTCACAAGACGCCGATGCGGCCATCGAAGCAATGAAGTCCGGGGCGTTCGATTATCTCTTCAAACCGCTGGATCTGAATCAGTTACGCCAGATTGTGAACGAAGCATTTGTCGTCTCCTCCCGCATGCGTCAACCCGTCGTGATTGCCGAGGGAAACACAGAGATTCCTGCCGAGGGCACTCTGGTTGGAAACTGCCCGGCCATGAGAGAAGTCTACAAGGCGATCGGACGAGTCAGCGCTCAGAATGTCCCCGTCCTCATCACCGGTGAAAGCGGGACTGGCAAAGAATTGGTCGCGCGGGCCATTTATCAGCACAGCGACCGCCGTGATGCCCCATTTCTGGTCCTCAACTGTGCCGCGATTCCGGAACAACTGCTTGAGAGCGAGTTATTTGGACATGAGAAGGGGGCGTTCACCGGGGCAGATCGGCGAAGAATCGGGAAATTCGAGCAAGTGAATGGGGGAACGCTGTTCCTCGACGAAATCGGTGACATGCCGCTGGGGCTGCAAGCCAAAATGCTGCGGGTGATCCAGCAACAGGAATTTGAACGTGTCGGGGGAAACGAAACTATCCGCACGGATGTCCGCCTGATTGCCGCGACGCATCGTGACCTGAAACTCTGGAGCAACGAGGGGAAGTTCCGCGCGGATCTCTATTTCCGCTTAGGAGTTTTCACAATTCAACTGCCGCCGTTGCGGGACCGGCTGCATGATCTCGACCAGTTGATCCATCACTTTCTGCGTCGCATGAACCAGGAACTGGGGCGGGAGATCAAGAAAGTGGATCCCCAGACACTGGCCCGGCTCAAGCAATACCCGTGGCCCGGAAACATCCGCGAATTGCAGAGCATCCTGAAGCAATCACTTCTGCACGCCTCGGGGGAAGTTCTCCTCCCCTCCTTTCTTCCTTCGCTGGATCAGGAGCAGGTTGCGGTCTCTACGGTTCCTTCGGATGGCCAGCAACCCGATTTCGTCCAGTTCCTGGCGGAACGATTGACCCCCGATGCAACCCACCTGTACGAAGAGGTTCATCGCTATTTGGACTCTTACTTTCTCACAAAAGTTCTCGAGTTCACGGGCGGTAACCAGAATCAGGCAGCCAAGGTTCTCGGCATTTCCCGGCAGACGCTGCGAATGCGGCTGCGTGAACTGGGAATTTCCGTTTCGCATTCGGTCGAACAGAGCGGAACTCCCGGAAAATAACCGGATTGGACTGAAAGCGAGCCGGCGATGCGAACGCGCTCGCCCGACGGGTCGACACCGGAGTTCATCACACTGGCATGCAAATTGCCTCTTGTGATCCGGCAGCGGGTTGAAGGTCGTTGGGAAGCAGGTTGTCCTCCCCGGCGGCCGTTCCCAATCTTCGACCTATGATCGCACTCCAATGTCTCTGGCCCGTCCTCTCGATTCTGCTGTTCAGAAATGGCTCACTCCGGGCTCTCCCTCGAAGAATGGAGGCGAGCGGCTCGCTGCAGAGACATCGAGTCGTCCACGTGTGCCCCCTTTGCCGGCCGAGTTGAAATCTCTCATCGAGGATGAGGAACGCATCATCCCGGGGGGCCCCGCAGGGCACACCCGCATGCAGCTGTTCCGGCCGTCAGGGGTGACTCAGCGACTCCCGGTGATTCTCTACATTCCCGGGCCCGGGCCCGGGCTGGGCACCGGGAACTCACAGGTTCGACGACAATTCATCGGGGAACTCTCCACACAGTCGCACGCAGCGGTCGTTGTGATCAATTCGCAACTCCCCTCCGATGCGAGCGTTTCAACGAGAATGGAAGAGAGTGAGATCGCACTCAAGTGGATTGCCCAGAACGGTCGGCAACATGGCCTCGATCCAGCGCGACTGACGGTCGCGGGTGACGGCTGTGGCGCGAATCTGGCCGCTGCTCTGACGCTTCAGACCAGGCAGCGTTCCGGCCCTGACATTCACCGTCAGATACTCTTCTTCCCGGCAACTGAAGTCGCCACTCAGACGCAACCCTCCCCGGAATTCCCGCCGGTCCCTGCCCTGATTATCACCGCGGAGGCGGATCATTCGCCGAATGAAGCTGCGGCGCTTGTAGTATCGCGCGGGATGACTGGCGCTCCGATCACTCACATCCGCTTTGCCGGCACTCTTCAGCAGTTCATGGCCGGGAACGCCCCCTCTCAGACGCCTGCTGCCCGTGAAGGATTGAATCTGGCTCTGGCCTGGCTTCGACAGGAATTCCCGTCGTCCGCTCCCGGTTCTCGCTGAGTGCCATACTTTCCACGATCGCACTCTTCTTCAATCCTCAATCCTCAATGACGCGTCCACTCGTCTCGGTGAGGCTCTTCTCCCTTCCCCCATCCCACATGCAACAGATCTGGCCCGGGTGATCAGGAATCACCCCGGGCCTTGTTCAATTTCATCGGGAGATCATGGCAATCGCGATTTTTTCTAGGAGTTTTCGTGATTTTTTCTGAAAGAGGTGGACGGCACACCCTTTGCGTTTCCCGGAAAACGTGCTCCTTCCACCCCCTCTGAAACACAGTGAGATTGACATGGATACTCCAGCATTCAAACGCTCGTCACGACTCAAGAGCCAGACTGGGAAGCCGACAGCATTCGACAAACAGAACAGCCCTGCAACTCGAGTCTCGCCGACCCCGGAAGCTTCAAACGAGCAGGTCAATGCGAGTGGATCGAAGGGGGAACCACCGGAAGCTGTCGCAGAAGTCAAAACCACAGCCCCCTCTTCCTCGAAGCGCTGGCAGAAGCGACTGGTCGGAGGGATCAGTTGTGTCGCAGTGGTGGTCGCCGTTGTCTGGAACTGGCCGATGCTGGTCCGGGCCTGGAACACGGTCTCGACCGATGATGCTTACGTGAACGGGCATGTGACCTTTGTCGCCCCTCGGGTGTCCGGACAGATCGTCAAGGTGTACGTCGATGACAACAACCGGGTGAAGAAGGGAGACCTGCTGGCCCAGATCGACCCAGTCCCCTATCGGATCAAAGTGGAAACCCAGAAAGCTGCGGTTGCTGTCGCCAAGGCGGATCTGGTCGAAGCCGACGCTCGAGTTCGGGCATTGGTCGCCCAGATCCGTGCAAATCGATTCAGCCTGGAATACACGATGGAACAGGTGAATGACCGGATCGCCAAGCTGCAGTCGAGTGTTGCAACGCTGAACAGTCGCATCGCACAAAGAGAGCTTGCCAAGCAGAATTTTCGAAGAGCCGAAGATCTTACTCCGCTGGGCGCCATGACAAAGGAAAGCTTCGACACGCGTCTGCAGACACTGCATGTGGACGATGCACAGGTCGAAGAGGCACTGCAGGAAGTCTATGCCAACCGCGTCAGCCTCGGCCTGAGCCGGGTTCCCGAAGAGGGTCATGAACTCGCAGAAGTGCCGACGAATCTGGATCAGAATTTCTCGTCGGTCCGTGAAGCGCTGGCTGTCCTGATTCAGAGTGCTGCCGAAATCGGGTACGTCCCCGCTTCTTATGATCAGTCGCCCGCGCAGGCCATCGCCGACTTCGCAAAACAGGATCGCGACGGTAACCTCGAACGCATCTGGAAGCAGATGATTGCAACCGCACCTCAAATCAAGCAGGCCCAGTCGAGACTTGAGCAGGCACAGAGGAATCTCGAACAGGCAGAACTGGACCTGTTCTATTGCGATATCGTCAGTGAGATTGATGGAGTCGTCACCCGACGGAATGTAAACCCAGGAAACAACGTGCAGGCCGGTCAAAGTCTGCTCGCAGTTCGTTCGCTTACCGAAATCTGGATTGATGCCAATTTCAAAGAGACACAGCTGAGCCGGTTGAGGATCGGACAGCGTGTCGTCTGCGATGTCGATATGTATGGTCGAAAACAGGAGTTCGAAGGACGAATCACAGGATTCACCATGGGAACAGGTCAGTCCCTGTCGTTGCTGCCCCCGCAGAATGCAACCGGAAACTTTGTGAAGATCGTGCAGCGACTGCCGGTCCGTATCGAACTGACCAACTACAACCCGGATGAAATCCCGCTGTTCGTCGGCCTGTCGGTGGAACCCCACGTTTACTTCAAAGAACCTGCAACAGGTCCACACGCTGGAGCATTCTTACAAGAGACGATGACCCTTCCTCAACACGCCAGCAATCCAACCCCGTCTCCAAGCGATATGGCGACTGAAACTCAGGAGCCGACGGCCAACACACAGTCAACCCGCAGTTGAGTTCAGTCTCGAGCAGGTCAGCTTCGTTTCCTCTGTCACTCTCTCCACTGCCAGCATGACTCCAAGGGCCGATCATGAACACCGCATCACTGGCTTCAGGCAATCGCAAACCGCACACTTTTAATCCTTGGCTCATCGCGGCTGCCGTGGTCGTGCCGACCTTCATGGAAGTCCTCGACACGACGATTGCCAATGTCGCACTGAGATATATCGCGGGTGGCCTTTCCGTCGCGGAGACCGATAGTGAATGGGTCATCACCAGCTATCTTGCTGCCAATGCCGTGGTGCTTCTGATCAGCGGATGGCTTTCCGCTCGCCTGGGTCGCCGCAATTACTTTCTGATGTCGATCGCCGTCTTTACGATCGCTTCGGGACTGTGCGGCATGGCCACGAGCCTGACGCAGATCATTCTCTTCCGCGTTCTACAGGGACTGGCCGGAGGAGGACTGCAGCCTTCGAGTCAGGGAGTGCTGATCGACAGCTTCCCCCCCGAGAAACAAGGGACCGCGATGACCGTTTTCGGAATCGCAGCGTTGATCGGACCCATCGTCGGTCCGACACTCGGAGGCTGGCTGGTCGTCAACTATGACTGGCGATGGATCTTCTATATCAATGTCCCTGTCGGGATCGTTGCATTCCTCGCCAGTTACGTGCTGGTGCAGGATCCGCCCTACATGCAGGAAGAACGGGCGAAGCTGAAAAAGCAGCCGCTGAACTTTGATTTCATCGGCCTGGGTCTGCTGGCTCTGACGGTTTCCTGCTGGGAAATTCTGCTGAGCAAAGGACAGGAATGGGACTGGCTGTCCGACCCGTTCTGGAGAATCCAGACGCTGGTCACTCTGTTCGTGTTTGGGATGATCCTCTTCATCGTCCGGGAGCTGCGATCAAAGAATGCCCTGGTCGACCTGCGGGTGCTGCGGGAACGCAATCTCGCCCTGTCCTGCCTGATCCTCTTTTGTTCTTTCATGGTTCTGTACTCAGCGAGCATCGCTGTCCCCGCGATGCTGCAGGCGTTGTTCGGATACGATGCTCTGGCTGCCGGACTGATCCTCTCGCCAGGAGGCTTCTCCTCCATCACCGCACTCGTCATTGCCGGCTTTCTGCTGGGACGTGGGCTTGATGCGCGGTGGCTGATTGTGGCGGGACTGCTGGTGCTGGGAACTTCCAACCTGTGGATGGCGTACCTGAATATCGATATCAGTCCTTTACAGGTGATCTGGCCGCGAATGGTCCTCACCGGAGGGCTGGGCCTGATCTTCGCGCCCATCAATGTGGCAGCCTACCTGTACACGCCGCGACATCTTCGCGGTTCCGCAATCGCTCTGGTCAGTCTGCTGCGAAATGAAGGAGGAAGCGTCGGGACCTCCATGGTTCAGACGATCACCCAAAGGCGGGATCAGTTTCATCTCTCCCGGCTCGATGATTCCCTTGATGCACTCAATCCGCAACTCAACAGCTTTCTGGACCAGACGAGCCAGTTTTATCTGCAGAACACCGGAGACGCCGCAGCGGCCCATCAGATGGCGCTGCAGCAGTTCGACAATCTGCGTCAACAGCAGGCACTTTCGCTGTCGTATTTCGACGTCTTCTGGCTGGCAGCCGTTGTCGCCTTCATGCTTGTCCCACTGGTGCTGTTCATGAAACGATCTGTCGCGGAGAAAGGTCAGCACATTTCTGCAGAGTAACCGCTGTCGCAATGCAGACCGTGCGGTAGAAGTTTCAAAGACCGCAGAGCTGAAGGGACCTCGAAATCGAAACACTGGCCTTCTCGTGCGGGAGGGAAAGTTGTCGTCGGAATGGACGGCTGACCCCCGTCATCGGGTATGCTGACGACTTGATTCCTTCAATCCCGTAGGCAAGGTAGGTGCAATGCCTGAGACGCCGAACAGTTCATTCCCAAGGCGGGAGTTTCTCAAGTCCGCAGTGGCTGCAGGTCCCCTCAGCTCGGTCGTGGGGACAGTGGCTCAAGCAGCGGACTCGCAGAGTGATCCGCTACAAACTTCTTCTGCGGCCAATCCGATTGTTGTTGAGAATCAGAAGGAAGGATCGCACAACTGGCAGCTGACCCGAGTCCGGGTCGACGGCTCCGGCTTTCGCTGTCCGTGGATTGAAGGGTACTGCTCCCGGCAGAGCGTGCAGGCGGGCGATGAGCTCGACATCTTTGTGTCGACGGATCCAGCTCGCCGGTTCCACCTCGAGATCTTCCGCATGGGTTATTACGGCGGTCGCGGAGCGCGGCTGATGCAGACGTTTGGACCGCTGCAGGGAACCGTTCAGCCGACCCCGTCCCCCGGAGAAAAGAATCTGCACGAATGCAAATGGGAACCGTCTCTTCGACTCACCATACCCAACGACTGGGTGAGCGGTGTGTACCTGGGGCGTCTGACGACGATTCCCGAAGGACAGGAGTCCTACTGGCAAAGCTACGTTGTGTTCGTCGTCCGCGATGATCGCCCTGCGGAAATTCTGTTTCAGTGTTCGGACAATACCTGGCAGGCGTACAACGTCTGGCCCAGCAACTATTCGGTCTACACACATCCGCGCGGCGGTCAGGGGCCCTGGGCTGATGTCAGTTTCGATCGTCCGTATGCTCGCGAAGCTCAGCATCAGGGTGTCGTCAACGATCCCCTAACCGTCGGCTCGGGCGAGTTCCTGCCGTTTGAATTTCCACTCGCTTTCTGGCTCGAACAGCACGGCTACGATGTCGCTTACTGTTCCAACAGCGACATGCTCACCCCCGACCGTGGACTCAAATGCAAGGCCTTTATCAGTGTCGGGCATGATGAATACTGGGACCTCCAGCAGTTCCAGAGCGTCGTGAAGATGCGTGATGCGGGGGTCAATCTTCTCTTCCTTTCAGCGAACTCGATCTGCTGGGTCACTCCTTTCCGCGCCGGAAGTCAGGGAACTCCCAACCGCATCATCTATCGCGGCGGCCCCTATGGAGGCGAGAACGCCTACGCTGTCCAGAGGAATCAGGAGCATGGTCCCTTTGAACATCGAGGTCCCGATGAAGGGTTGCTCATGGGGGCGAGGAATGTTGAACCCGTGAACGGCGGCGGTGACTGGATCATCACCCAACCTGACCACTGGATTTTCGAGAAGACAGGAGTGCGTGCCGGGGACAACATCCCCGGACTGGTCGGCTGGGAGTATCATGGAGACCCCGCGCAGATTCCCGGTCTGGAAGTGGTCGCTGCCGGAACGGCTTGGCAAGGCGGAGTGAATCCCCAACAATGGACCGCGACCATCTACCCGGGCCCCAGGGGAAATTATGTGTTCAACGCAGCGACGATCTTCTGGGCTCAGGCACTCAGTTCCCCCCCAGGCCATGTGCTCCCCTGGTCTCACTGGAGCCGCCCCCACGGACCCGATCAGCGGGTTCAGCAGATGATGGTGAACTTGTTGAATCGGGCTCTTCGATAAACCTTCCCTGCCCTCCCTCCTTGTGAACGCGCCCCGCCATGAAGATCCCAGCCAAACGGTTCCACGCCGACTGCCTGTCGCTGTTCGTTGTCCTGAGTCTGAATCTGCCACTCATGGCGGATGAGCCCTCGACACTTCCCTTGAAGGTGCCGGAGGGATTCGGTGTCGAAGTCGCGGCACCACCCAGCATGGTGGCACATCCACTCATGGCAGACTTCGATGATCGGGGCAGACTGTACGTTGCTGCCAGCGCAGGTGAGAATCTGCAGCGGGCCGATCTGGAAAGTCGACTTCCGAACTTCATTCAGCGACTGGAAGATCTCGATGGCGATGGTGTTTTCGATAAGGCGACGGTCTTCGCCGACAGGATGACCTTCCCGCAAGGATGCCTGTGGCTGAACGGTTCTTTGTACGTCGCATCGAGCGGAGCCATCTGGAAACTGACCGACGCCGATGATGATGGAGTCGCGGAAGAGCGGATCAAACTCGTCGGAGATTTCGGGTATACGGGGAACGCTGCGGATATCCATGGTCCGTTCGAGGGCCCCGACGGCCGAATTTACTGGTGTGACGGCCGTCACGGGCACGACATCAAAGACGCAGCCGGAAACCCGATCAGTCGCGGAAAGGCCGCCAGCATCTTCAGCTGCAATCCCGATGGTTCTGATGTGCAGATCTTCTGCACCGGCGGCATGGACAACCCGGTCGAAGTCCTGTTCCTGCCACGAGGCGAAATGCTCGGCACCGTCAACCTGATGTACTCACGTCCGCGTGGGGATTGTCTTGTTCACTGGCAATACGGCGGCGTTTATCCCCGTGAAGACTTCGTCGAAAGTCTGGATGGGGAGTTCGTACGGACGGGACCGTTGCTGCCTGAAGTTCATAACTTCGGACACGTCGCTGTCTCTGGACTCTGCCGTCTGCAGCCCACAGAGGGAAGCGATTCCGCCCGGGAGACGATTCTCGTGACGGAGTTCAACACCAACCGCCTCGCGCAGCTCTCGTTGAGAAAACAGGGGTCGAGGCTTGTGACTGAGGAAGTCAAAGACTTTGCGGTCTCGGAGAGCACTGATTTCCATCCGACGGATGTGCTGCAGGATGCCGACGGCTCTTTGCTGTTGATCGATACAGGAGGCTGGTTCCGGATCGGCTGCCCTCAGTCGCAGGTCGAAAAATCGCACCTGCATGGAGCTATCTATCGCATCCGTCCAGCTGCCGGGAAGACCATCGCCAATCCGCGGGGAAATGAACTCAGCTGGAACAAGCTTTCAGAAAGTGACTGGCTCTGCAGACTCGGAGATGCAAGACCCGCCGTCCGCCAGCGGGCCATCGAAGTGATCTCCTCGCAGTTGTCCAGCGACTGGAACGGATCGGCCGCTAACTCCTTTTCGAAATCCATCGCCGGGAAGTCGGCTCAGCTGAAGCAGGCATGGATCGGTGTGCTGATTCGAGTCGGGAATGCTGATGCACTCAAACTGCTGACCGCATACACGGGAGATGAGGACCCGGACGTCCGTCAAACGGCAATCCGCAGCCTGCTCTACGTCAGCCCCAGGCTGGTTGAAGAGAACGAAACGTTGTTCCATTCTTTGCTGGCTGAGATTCAAAACGGATCTCCTGCCAGCAGTTATGCTGCTCTCGCCACAGCGGGTCGGCTGTTCAGCAGCCGACCAGGATTTGTCACAGAACTTGTAAAAGCGGTCAAAATCAATCCCGGTGATGTGCAGTGGAGACACGCCCTCGTCTTCGCGTTGATTGCCAGCAATGACCGTGAGGCCCTCAACACGGCTCTGTTCAGTGCCGATGAGACCATCAGGCTTGGGGCGGCCGACGCCATGAGCGAGCTGCGTCGGCCCCGTCCGGATCGATCCACTCAAGTCTGGCTCGAAGTCCCAGCCGCGGGAACCGGACAGCCGCTGGATGAAGCTGCGCGTGAGCGACTGCAGCAGCTTGCTACTTCTCTGCAGGAGGGAAATGCATCGGCCGGCAAGGTGATCTTTGCTTCCGAGAAAACGAATTGCGTGAAATGCCACCGGATCGGCCAGGAGGGTGGAATGATCGGGCCGGACCTGTCGACCATCGGCAAGAGCCGTTCGCACCTCGATCTTCTGGAAGCGGTCCTGTATCCCAGTTCCAGCTTTGCACGCGGCTTTGCTCCCTATGTCGTGGCGGATACGGAGGGCCGTGTGGTCTCTGGAATCATCCTCTCGGAGTCCAGCACTCATCTTCGAATGGGATTAAGCATCGAACAGTCAGTCTCAATCCCCATCGCTGAGATCGATGAGATCAAGGCAGCGGACACGTCCATCATGCCCAGCGACGTCGCCAGACAATTGTCACCGCAAGAGCTGGCCGATCTGATCGCGTATCTGAAAACGTTGAAGTGACCCGCCGCCGTCACACTGTCCGTTGAACATCACAACGACGCTGTTCGACAGGATGCACCGGGATTCTGACCCGGGTCAGTTCAGCTGCTTATGGGTGATCCACCAGTAGGTCGCGAAAGCTGCCCCGGACATCGCGATGACAGTGTAGAGAAAGAACAGCGAGAGCATCTTGCCGATCGCCCGCCCCGCTTCCGCATCGTCCGAATCGAACTGCTTCAGATCGGAAGGGCTGAATGGGATGGATTCGGACTCGGGGGTCGTTGTTGCGTGCTCAGACATAACGGCCATCAAGTTTCTGAGGAGTGCGGACGATTTTCCGGATTCTGACCGGAAATCCCGAACTTGTCGAGCGTTCCAGACGGATCAACGAAGACAAATCCGATTCTTCTGAAGCAGGCGGCATGACGGGTCTAGACTGCTGTTGAAGTCCCGATTGTTCAAAAGGTTGAACAAAACGGAAGCTTTTCTAGACGTCGCATGTTGACAGATGTGCCGATTGCTCCTAATTTAACGGTTCTCAGGTCTGCCACTCAATTGAATCCGGGGCTTTGCAGCAGCCCCCTGGCAATTGAGGAGAGTACGATGAATCTTTGGAAAGCACTCTGGATTGATGAGTCCGGGATGATCGTTTCCGCTGAGGCCGCTCTGCTGGGAACAGTGGGCGTTGTCGCTGCGACGGTCGGGCTGACCGCAGCTGGGCGGTCGATCAACGACGAACTCAAGGACGTCGCGTTTTCGATTCGCAGCCTGGACCAGAGTTATTCTTTCGAAGGTCACCGCAGCCCGCACGCATGGACTGCGGGTTCCAGTTTCACCCAGGCGCCCGTTGAGGAGTCTCTGAAGCAGCTTCAGCAGCAGATCGACGAGCAGGAACGTCAGCTTCAGAAGCAGACTGACGAGGGTGAGCAAGAACAGGAGGCTCCCGAGCCCGAAGAAGAACGCGGAAAGAAGCGGAAGCGTCGCGGGCAGGAAGCTGAGCATCAGCCGTTTGACCCCTCCTGGAAGATGGATGGCGTTGCTGCGTCCGACATCTGAGCGGCGTTGCGGATCACAGCTCTTCGTCGAGCGACAATGACGAAACGAGATTGTGGATTCTGATTCCCTTTTCGAGCGGCTGATGGCCTCGATTCGGTTGTTTTGGCTGTCAAGTGCGGTTGAAAAATTTCGTTGTCATTTTCGGTGGCTTGTCGGGTCTTTGCCGGTTCCGGCGAAGGACTTGAGGCAAAGGCTCCCGACTTCGAAAAATCGAAGGGAGAAGCGTCAATTTTGTTCGTGTCGGCTTGCTGTTGGGCCGAAAAATCATCTGCGGACATTGCTCTCGACGTTGAGAGGTGATCGTTCCAAATCAGGAATTCGTTGGCGAAAATGGCTTTTTTTGTTGACTTATTCCCACCTCCAGTCAAGAATCATCGGTACGTCATCAGTCTATTTGCCGCCAGAAACCTGCTGCCCAGGGCGCTGTGTCACGATGCTTTTTGAAGCGCCCGTGTTTCACGTGACCGTGGAAACTGTTGGAATCGGGGGACGAAAGTCCCGATTCGTCAAGGACGATGGGGTATCGCAGAAACTGGGGACTTGTTGACGTCATGGGGCGCGCCCTCGATGACATCTGCGGATGTGAATCTAATTTTGTCGGACTTTAAACAGATTAGAGGGGAGACTGACGAATGGAGTTTTCCTTCGAGGTAAATCCTGACCTCGATATTGCCATTGGGACCGAACTGTCCTACGACGAAACACAGGAAGATCTTGATTACATCGAAGAAGATTTCGATTTTTCAAGCGTCGATCCACTGAACCCGACCGGCGCCAAGCCGGGCTCGGAAGACAAAGTGAGAATGCTGGCTGCCCGATACGCTGCCGGCGTCCCGCTCTGGCACGATGAAGACTGCTACGATCACGGTCCTTCCGACCCGCTGCAGAGCTTCGTTTCAGACAACAGCAGCAGCTACGAACTCGACGATGAGTTCTAGGCGGATGCCTGAGTCAGCTGTCGTCGAGAGAGTGCCGATGTGAAGTCGTCCCCATCTCGACTGACAAGGCTGGTTCAAGATCGTTTTTAAAAACCGGATTCCGGGATGTTCCCTTGGAGTCCGGTTTTTTTGTTTCCTGAATTCCGCCTGAACTTCTCCTGCCACTTCAAGTGTCCCCTTTCAGGCAAGTTCAAAGCTTCTCCGCTGGAAGAAACCTCCCCTCCTGGAATAAAGTCTTCGGTGGCAGAACCTTTCCGACCAGCGACAGCGAGTTCTTATTGTGATCGGTATCATTGATTACGGCATGGGCAATCTGAGGAGCGTCCAGAAAGCCCTCGAACGCCTGGGTCACTCGGCGGAAATCGTCTCGCAGTCGCAGCGGCTCTCTGAATTCACCGGGCTGATCCTCCCGGGCGTCGGAGCGTTCCGGGATGCGATCGCCGAACTGCAGCGGCAGGATTTTGTGAATCCGATTCATGACTACATCGCTTCCGGGCAGCCATTGCTGGGAATCTGCCTGGGAATGCAGCTGCTCTTTGACCGAAGCTACGAGGACGGGGACTATCAGGGGCTCGGCGTCATTCCGGGAGAGGTCGTCCGGTTTCAACCGGAACCGGGTCTCAAGATTCCGCACATGGGCTGGAACTCGCTCGAGTTCGACCGCGAGAATCCTCTGCTGAGGGGAGTTCGTCCGGGCGATTACGTGTACTTCGTCCACAGCTATCACGTCTGCCCACAGGATGCAGATGTTGTGACGGCGAGGACGCGTCACGGGAGCCAGACGTTTGTGTCAATCGTGAATCAGCGGAACGTGTATGCGACGCAGTTTCACCCGGAGAAAAGTCAGCAGGTCGGGCTTCAGATTCTGAAGAATTTCGTCAATCTGATCCCGAACGTCTCAGAGGTCGATTCGAAATCGGCGGCAGTTCACCACTGACAGGAGTTGCAACCTGATGTTTTCTCCGGCCGTTGTTCACACCTTTCCGCTGGCACACCCCGGGCACGGAACGGTCCCCGCAAGCTCGCCAATGCACTACGTGGTCGAACCGATCCATGCCTTCTGGATCGTAGTCATCGCAGCGGCCCTGGGAGGAGCGGTGTTGTACTTCCGTCGTCAGCTGCTCCGACGACGAACCTCGAGAGTGGCTGTGCAGGAGATGCCGCGCCGACAGTCTCGCAGCCGTTGAGTGGATCTGGGAGCTATTCGATTTCGATGAGTTCGTCGTTATCGACTTTCAAGCTGTCTGAGATTTCCTCGAAGAGACTTTCGTATTCGCTGCGTTCATGATCGGTGACCTGCGACATGACGAACAGTGTCCGCCCGCCCACCTCCACCGCACGCAGGAAGACGCAGTTGATGAGCTCCATCGAGACGAACTCGAGATTCCGGGCCTGAGCCTCCATCCCGTTGATGACTGCAGTCGCCGGATAATCGTCGACGTCTTCGTATTCCTGCTCAAAGGCCTCAGTGGCTTCGTCAAGCACCTGCTGCGCCCGGGGCCGCCGGGAGAGGATCGTCACGGACCAGTAGGAACCCACATCGGTGACACTGACGGTGAAGGCATCATCACGGGGTTCTTCGGTCAATTCCCAGCCTTTGGGGTAACGAAAACTGATCCCTTGTGCGTGATACTCCTCCGACAGGATGCTCATTTCGTTTCTTTCTCGGCTGCATAGATTCGTGAGGAATACTCTGAGGGGTGACGAGATTATAACGGACATTGGCTTCACTTCGAGTCGCCGATCCACTGAAATAATAATGAAGAGTCGAGGCCCCCGTCCGTACTCTGTCCATGTCTTGCTTCTGGAGCTGAAGACCGGTGAGCACTTCAACGAATGATGCACCTGTTGATGATGCACCCGCTCCGGTGAGCGAAACCGCTGCCTCTTCTCCGGCGGTCCCGACGCCCAGTCGCCCCGAACGCAATCCTGATCCCGCAGCGATCGGTCTGCGTTCTTCTGACCGCAAGTTCGTGATTGCCCTCAGCGGAGCAATCATTATTTTGATCTTGATTCACCTCGCTCGTATGTCGCTGAAAGGACGGCCGATGGTCGAAATCGACCGGCTGACAAACCGCGAAGCGGTGTTTCAAATCGACATTAACAAGGCCACGTGGGTCGAATGGACGCAGCTGCCGGGAATTGGAGAAACGACCGCCCGGAATATCGTCGCAGAACGTGAAAAGACTGGCCCGTTCCAGTCGATTGAAGACATCGACCGCATCCCGGGAATTGGAACAGTGACCATGAACAAGATTCGCCCGTTCCTGAAACTCTAGACCAGTTTGGTCTATCATGTGCAGGCGATCCAGGATTTTCACCGCATGAAAGTCCATATTATCGCCTGCGGAACGTAATGGATTATTTGCAAAACCGCTCTAGAACGCTTGCACCGGGGCCGGAGCGGTGTCGGCGAAATTGTCTGTCGTGTTCCTGTTGTAAGAACAATCGGGCCAATGATCAAATTCTTGCAGATCGCAAAGCATCGGCCTTTCAGGCGAGCCTTCCTGTGTCTCGGGCTCTTCAGTGGGCACAGCGTACTATCTGCGGACGGGCCAACTCCCCAGAATCCTCCTCTCGGTGAATCGGCCAGTGACGCGACAAACGAAGCGGAAACGAAACCGTACACTCAGCGATTTCGGGATTGCGACGTCCAGTTCGACATGGTGCCGATTCCCGGAGGAGTCTTCCTTTGGGGCAGCGACCGTCAGGAATGGGGACACAAACTGGACGAAAGTCCGCAGCGGTATGTGGAAGTCTCGCCCTTCTGGATGGGAAAAACTGAAGTCACGTGGAATGAATACGAGCTGTGGAGCATGAAGGCCGACCTCACTCATCGCAAGATGAAAAATCGTTTGAGCGATGAAGTGGACAACCGGTCGGATGCCGTGACTCGGCCTACGATGATTTATATGGCGATGGACTTTGGAATGGGGCGGGATGGTTTTCCTGCGGTCAACATGACCCAGTACGCTGCGAAGACCTATTGTGAATGGCTCACCGCCAAAACAGGACACTACTACCGACTGCCGACCGAAGCGGAATGGGAATACGCCTGCCGGGCCGGAAGCATTTCAGCATACTCATTCGGTGACGATTCGGATCAGCTCGACCAGTACGCGTGGAGCGATCGGAATTCCGAAGAAACCTATCACAAGGTCGGTACGAAGAAACCGAATCGCTGGGGACTGCATGATATGCACGGCAACGTGTCGGAATGGGTCCTCGACCGCTACGACGAAGATTTCTATCCCACACTGCCCGCCGGCGCCGTCACGAAATTTCCCTACTGCCTTCCGTATGGCAAAGAATACCCACGCGTCATTCGGGGTGGCTCCTGGATGGATCAGCCAAACGAACTGCGGAGCGCCGCCAGATCCGCCTCCTCCCCGGATTTGAAGAGGCAGGATCCCGACGTTCCACAAAGCATCTGGTATCTGACTGATGGCCAGATGCTCGGTTTTCGTGTGATTCGCCCCCTGACCCCGCCGACAGAAGACGAAATCAAAAAGTGGAAATTCGCGCCGGATCTCGACGAGACTGTCAAGAAATATCTCCGGTTGGATTAAGATGAAGTGATTCAGCTCAGAGATTTTCCAACGGCAGTCGTTATCAGGATTCCTATTCATGACCGCACCGAGTGACTGGAACGATCGCTATCGTGATGGAGACCTTCCCTGGGATACAGGTCGACCTTCCACAGAGCTGCAGAACCTTTTCAATCGGTCACCAGTCGCACCCTGCCGGGCGCTGGATATCGGTTGTGGAACGGGGACCAACAGTGTCTGGCTGGCTGAACGCGGTTTCGATATCACCGGTGTCGATCTCGCTTCACTGGCTGTCGAGCGAGCGGAACAGCGGGCAGCGTCTGCTGGAGTTCAGGCCCGCTTCGTCGCCGGAGATTTACTGCAGCTGAGTGATCTGGGGGAACCGTTTCAATTCTTCTTTGACCGGGGCTGTTACCACGTAATTCGTCGCGACGTCCCCGGTGCGTATGCCCCGGCGGTCGCCCGGCATCTCGCAGACGGCGCTCGCGGATTGATCCTCGCCGGGAATGCCCGCGAACCCCATGATCCAGGCCCGCCGGTCGTGACGGAAGAACAGATCCGCGAAGACCTCGGAACGGAATTCAAGATCCTCGACCTGCACGAGTTTCGATTCGATGAGGCCCCCGGCGTGCCGGTTCGATTCCTGGGCTGGTCCTGTTTTGTTGAGAAACGCTGATGAAACTGATTGACCCGACTGTTCCGCTGGACGCAAAGTCACTCCCATGATTCTGCATGTCGACATGGATGCGTTTTATGCCTCCGTGGAAGAGCGCGACCGGCCGGAACTGGTGGGACAGCCGTTGATCGTGGGGGGGACTCCGGACCGGCGCGGTGTCGTGGCTGCTGCGAATTACGTTGTCCGTCGTTTCGGCGTGCATAGCGCGATGACGACGAGTACCGCGCTCAAACTCTGCCCGCAGGCGATCGTCCTCCCTGTCCGGATGAGTTACTACGCAGGGATCTCGGAACAGATCCGCGAGATCTTTTTTCGGTACACCCCGCTGGTCGAACCGCTTTCTCTGGATGAAGCGTTTCTCGATGTGAGTGGATCAGTCCAGCTCTTTGGAAACGCTCAGGAGATCGCCCGGAGAATCAAGCAGGAGATCTGGAACGAAACGCAACTGGTCGCGTCGGTCGGCGTCGCTCCCAACAAGTTTCTCGCGAAGATTGCCAGTGACCTGAAGAAGCCGGATGCACTCGTCGTCGTCGAACCCGATCAGGTTCAGGCGTTTCTCGATCCGCTTCCAATCAGCCGTCTCTGGGGAGTTGGTGAAGCGACGCTCAAAGAGTTTCAGCGAATCGGAGTTCAAACCATTGGCGACATCCGTCGTCTCAATCGGGAACAGCTGACCCAGCAATTCGGCCAGCCCGGAGACCGCTTCTGGAATCTGGCTCATGGGCGGGACGATCGAAAGGTGGTCCCCGACCGTGAAGCCAAGTCGATTTCGCACGAAACGACATTCCCCACGAATCTCCACGATCCAGAAATCCTTCTCTCCTGGCTGCAGGATCTGACAGCACAGGTGGCCCGGCGTCTGCGTCGCTCCGGACTGAAAGGAAAAACGGTTCAGCTCAAGCTCCGTTTCGCAGACTTTCATACGATCACCCGTTCGCAGACACTCGCTCAAACCACCGACAACACGGACGACCTCTGGCTGTCCGCCTCCGCGTTACTTCGACAGAGTCTTCCCGAGACGCACCGCGGAATTCGACTGCTGGGAATGGGGGTCAGCAGTCTTGAAGCTCGACAGCAGCTGCGGCAGCTGGACCTGTTCGAAGACGAAGAGCATCAAAAGAAGGAACGACTGGATGTGGTCACCGATCAGCTGCAGGACAAGTTCGGGGCCGGGATCCTGATGCGGGGGAGCGGACTTCTTCGCCGAGCCAGTGAGAAGCCGGAACAATAAAGCAGCCAGACTGAGAAACGGAAAGTCGGAGTGTGTCGATGACGACGAAGGATTTTGGTCCGATTGAAAGCGATTACGCATTCTTTATGAGTCATGCCACGGAGGCTGAAAGTGATGTTGCTGAATACGTGCGCCAGCTGCGCGGGTTCACGTCCGGAAGAGAAGCAATCCACATGCTCGATTTCGGCTGCGGGACCGGGAACTTCACCCAGCAATTCCTGAACGCAATGAACTGGCCGGTCGACTCGCTGCATCTCACACTTGTCGAACCGGTGCGGCATCAACAGGAGCAGGCCGCCAGGAACTTGTCCCCGTACAGCCGCTTTCCGATCGAAATCCCGGCAGGACTTTCGTCGGTCCAGCCGTCCCTGTTCGACGTTGTGCTTGTGAATCACGTCCTTTATTACGTCGATGATCTGGAATCAACGGTCCCTCAACTCGCCAGGTTACTGAAGCCCGAGGGAAAGCTGCTGATCACCATCGCCGGCTGGGACAACTCGTTGAATCAATTCTGGAAGATCGGGTTTGAACTGCTGGGCAGACCGATTCCCTATTACGTCTCTGAGGACGTCGAGGCAATTCTGAATCGGCTGGGACTCCCCTTTCGAAAATCGAAGGCCGCCTACCGACTCACCTTTCCCGACACCATCGACAACCGCATGAAGATCCTGCGGTTCCTGTTCGGCGAACACTTGCACGAGATCTCACCGCAACTCCTGCTGGGCGGATTCGATCGCTATGTGCAGGGAGAGGAGATTCTGATCGAAACGGACAGCGATCATTATCTCATCGAACGTTGATCGCGTTGTGACTCCGACCGGAAACGTTATTCGTATCGTAACGTCGAGTCGACCGGCTCGCGGGGCATAGGCGCGGGGCTGGACCGGTCGGCTTGCGGGGCGGTCGCGGGAAGTTCAAGCGACCATAAGCCGACTCGTCGGGAGATCGCTTCCGCTTCCGCCGCCTTCAAACGACGCTTCATGTCGTTGCGGAAGGGATACTGAAGATGTGCTTTGCTCAGCCCGTTGCGGATGAGCTCTTCATTCAGGCAGGTTTCTCCCAGATAAACGAACGCCAGTGTTCGCTGGTATCTATCGAATCGCTCCTGATCGAAGACTAATGTGACCCATTTCCCTTCGCAGAACTGCCGGGTGAAATCGCTGGCCTCTGGGCCAAACGGCTCGATGGGAGAATTCGGCTTCTTTGTTTCCGGGGTGTTCACACCCAACAGCCGGACCCGCTCTCCGCCATCGAGCAGCAGTGTGTCGCCGTCCACGACGCGGAGCACCCGCACCTGAGCCGTTTCCGGATGGTCGTTCGTCGAAGTGGACGAAGGACTCCAGCGACCCGGAGGGATGCCGTTGCTGCTGGTCGTCAACTGGCGAACGACGACCAGCAGGATGATGACAAGAAGAAACTGAAGTGCCCGGCCCATGTCTCTTCCCGGCCTGTGCCGATCGCGCCTGCCGCCTCAGGGTGTCGGTTCATTCCCCGTGAGAGTTGGCGCAAAACAGACTATGCGAAATGCCCGGCCTTGTCTGTTCTCCACGATTCAGTTCTGGCTGTACTTCAGTCGGGCACCTGGGCGTGCCGGTCCCAGCGGGGCTTTCAGATACTGATGGGCACAGTTCACGCACAACTCATATTTGAACTGTCGTGGCTCGGATTCACTGAGTTCATCATCCCCGGTGCTGCCGGTTGCTGCGATCAGGTCTGCAATCTGTTCGAGGTGATCCATGTCGAGATCATCGTCTGTCAGTTCGTCCGGATCGTATGCCGGTGCCACCTCGATTTTTGCGACAAAGTGGTGTTGTCCCATTGCCCGTCCACAAAGATCACACGTGTAGTGGATCATCTTTGCCGAAACCTTTCGAATATGAAACAGCCGGGAAACCCGGTGAAAGCCATGCGAGTCAGGAAACTGCTGCTGTTGCGAATAAAACGGGCCGGAAGTCATCTCCGGAACAGTGAATTGAATTCGAATCGTTTTACCAGCGGTGCAAACTGCCTCGCCGCAAATTCAAGACGAGAAAACGTCATGGAGTGGGTGCATCTGCTTGAAGTTGTCTGGATCGATTTAACCAAAAACTGACGAGACACGGAAGCGAGAAATGAACGAATTTTGACGGTTGAGAAACACCGTTTTCTGACTTGATTTTTTACTTGCCAGACAGCTCAACAATCCCTCTCCATCCCTGTGGGGCTGAGCGGTTGTGCTGGGTGATCAGGGCCAGAAGGAAATCCTGCGCCTGGTCGCTTGAGGAGACTTCATGCAGGGATCGGTACGCCTCTTCCCATCGCCCCGCAGTGAACTGCTTCACTCCCTCTTCGAACTTTCTCACGTGGGCATCGCTCAGGTCTGAGAACTCTCCTTCGGGGGGAAGCAGCTCGCTGACCGTCAGTGGCGTCTCCATCCCATACGGCCGGACGGTGGCCAGTTGACGGAGTCGCCCTTCCTGCGAGCTGAGCCCTTCCCGCGCCAGCTGCGCGGTCGCTTCATCGAGAATGATCGGGACATGCAGTCGCTTCGTCATGCCTTCCAGCCGGCTGGCGAGATTCACCACGGGACCGAAGACCGTCACTGAAACCCGTCCTCCCGTCCCGATCTTCCCAGCGACAGCCTGTCCGTGTGCCACGCCGATTCCGACGCGGAAGTCCGACAGGGCGTGATCGCGATTCCGCTGAATCTTGAGGAACTCTCTTCGAATCTCCAGTGCGGCCCGACAGGCTTTCAATGGAGCGTCTTCCGAAGGAAAAGGCCAGCCCCAGAAGCCCAGAACGGCATCCCCCAGGAAGTCGCCCGTCACGCCGCCGTGATTCAGAATGCCGGTCGTCATGATCTCCAGTGCCCCGTTCACGCGGGCCAGCAGTCCCTGCAGATCATTCATCATCTCTTCAGCATGCTGGCTGAAGCCACGCAGATCGCAGAACAGTACCGTGACTGAACAGACCCGCGGCTGCAGGAGTGCAGCATTCAGTTCACCGTTCCGGCCGGTCTCTTCCAGAGCTTTCAGAATCGGCGGAGAGAGGAACTGGCGAAGGATCGAGAGCTGCCCTTCCATCCGGTTGGTTCGTTCCGATGATCCAATCACCTCTCCGATCAGCTGGGCGAAACGCACATCCGATTGCAGGTTCCGCCGCATTGGGTGAGTCTCATGCAGCGGCTGGTCCAGCTGACCCGCAACATAGACTCCCCATTGCTCCTGACCGCGACGCGCGACTGGCGTGCAGAACGACCAGTCGAATTCGGATTGAACAGTGTATTCGGAATTCTCACCCGCGTTCTTTTCCCAGACATGCAGTACGGAATGTCCGCCGTGCATCGCATCGCGGACCAGGCCGACGCTCGGTCGGAACGAGCCGTGAGTTTCGGTTCTGCGCTCCCACGCGAGGACATGCACCGCATCTTTGGCATCGAGGCTGACGATGGCGACCGCCTCAGCGTGACGAATCCCAGCCAGAATGAGCGATGCCAGGTGCGAATGCTGCTCCTCTTGATTCAAGCCCATCGCAATGACCCCCGGCAGACGGGCCAAGGCCTCCATGCGGCGGTCAGCGTCTTCGAACACGACTTGCTGAAGTTCCGCATGCGAGAACGAAATCTCCTGCACCGGGTGTTCCGGCAACGGAGACATCGGCTGAAGTTCGCGAAGCAGAAAACTCGTCTCCCCAATAACGAACCGTTGTCCGGCAGCCAGCGTGAAAGACTCGGAGGGATTCCCGTCGAAGTAAATGGGATTGGACGTCTTCTTCAGCCGGGAGACTTTGATGCCGTCGGAAGTCGCTTCAAGTTTCACGTGCTGACGAGACAGCCAGATGTCCCAGGCGATGGGAATGTCACAGTCGGCGGAACGGCCCAGCACGTATGTTTTGCTCGGTTCGAGACGCTGTTTGGCCCGCTGTTGAGGATCTTTGCCTTCGACGAGAAGTTGCCACGTCATGTTTGAAGTCTCTGATGCCGGGAGACCTGAAAAGAGGTCTTGTTGTCGTAACAGATTCTAGAGCGGTGTTGCCAAAGTTCTATAGCGTTCCACAGGCGATCTCGTGATCAATCAAACAGATTTCATGCGGCCGAAACGTCCATTGAGTCTGTCGACGCACTCGACAAACCGCTCGCCGCGCCGCTCGTAGTTCGCGAACTCGGAATGGCTGGCACAGGCGGGTGAGAACAGGATCGTTCCCCCTGCGACCGACCTTTCCCAGGCCCATTCAACCGCCGCCTCCAGGGATTCGCAAACGGTCACGGCATCGGACGTCAAAGAGGAATTCGGGGCGACACTCAACAGGTCGCGAATCGCTGTTGCGGTATCGCCGATCAACGCCACTCCGTGAACACGCGTTGCCACCTCGCCCACCAGTGGAGCAAGATCGACCCCTTTATCTTTCCCCCCTGCAATGAGAATGACAGGGCCAGTGAGGCAACGCAGGGCGGCGATCGTGGCTTCCGGCGTGGTCGCCTTGGAATCGTTGATGAACGTTCGACCGTCGATCTCAGCGACGAGCTCCAGCCGGTGCGGAAGCGTCCGAAAGTTTTGAAGCACAGTCGCAATGTTGTGAATCGGAATCTCCAGTCCGACCACAACGGTCGCCAGCGCCGCTGCCACGTTGCAAAGGCCATGAGGAGTCTGCAGACTGGGGGCCAGATCCGCAGCTTCAACCAGCCAGCCTCCAGTTGTAGTTCGCACGGCAATCCCGGCATTGCTCAGATGCACGCCGGGACGATCTCTCCAGACCTCGTGGCCGAACCAGATCACTTTTGCATCCGTCGGCCACAGAGAAGAGTCTGCATCGTCTGCGTTCAGGACCGCGAGATTCTCGGCCGTCTGCCAGCTGAGTGCTGCCTGCTTTGCTTCTCGATACCGGTCCAGCGACCCGTGCCAGTCGACGTGATTCGCGAAGAAATTGGTGACGACGGCAACATCCGGTTTTGGCTGAAGTCGATCGAGATCCGCCAGCTGGAAGCTGCTGAGTTCCAGAACGACGAATTCGTCTTCACCAATGTCGTCGACCTCCGGCAGCAGGCTGCGACCGATATTTCCCCCCAGCCGAGATTTCACCCCCGCAGCCTGCAGGCTCTGATGAATCAACGTCGCGGTCGTCGACTTCCCTGTGCTTCCGGTCACTACGATCTTCCTGCCGCGACACAGCTGCCAGAAGAGATTGATTTCGCTGGTGACCTCGATTCCGGCCGCACGAGCCAGTTCGAGAAATCGATTCCCTTCCCGCTTCACAGCGGGATTCACAACGATCATGTCCGAGTCGGTGAAGTCCCTGTCACGATGTTCACCCAGGACCAGCTGGTCGAGTTTCGAAACGTCGAACTTCTGCAGACTCGATTCGAGTTGCTGCTCTGACTGCAGATCCGTGAGCGTGACTCGCGCGCCCCGGTCGAGCAGAAACTGCACCGCCCCCAGCCCGCCTCCAAACTGACCCAGGCCCATCACTGTGACCCGTTTACCGGAGAGGTCTGCGAACGAGGACATGGATCACTCTCTGCCTGTCACCCAGACTGCATCGGCCAGTCGAAGGAAGGAACGGGGCTATTCGAGGGGAAGGTCCACAGGGACATTTTCAGCGGCACTGCGGGTCACCGCTTCGAGGAATTCCACGTATTTGATGGCGGTTGAGAAGTCGTTGAGAGCGACCTTCTTTCCACCACGGATGGCCCCGATGAATTCCTCTTCGACCCGCCATGCGCCGGTCTCTTCCGCCGGGATTTCCAGACGTGACAGTTCCTTGTCCTCCGCGCGTCCGATGAAGACCTGCTCTTCCCCATCCACGAAATGGACCTTGACCGTCCCGCGGCTGCCGTACAGATGAATCTGTGTTCCCGGCCCGAAGAGGATCACTCCGCTGAAGTGATACATCGCGCGGGCTCCCCCTTGCAGTTCAGCGAGCACCTGCACGCTGTCAGGGACGGTGGCGCTGGCGAAGCGGCTTTCTTCCGGAAGCGGCCGGGTCGGTTCGAACAGCTCCGTCAATGCGAAGACCTGCGAGGCCTGCGGCACCCATCGAAGCAGTGTTTCCTGAACGATTCCCAGGGTCAGCAGATTGTTGCCGGAGATCTCCGCATCCTGTCGCCAGTGCAGCGGCTTGCTGTAGTCCCAGAACTGATCATTGGCCCCCAGGACAACCACTTCCCGCAGGTCGCCCAGGAAATGGTTCTTGATCAGATGTTCGACAGCCGGTCCGCAGGTGAGTCCCAAGGGACTGGGGACCACCTGAGTCACCAGTTCGGGATGCTCTTTCGAGACCGCCAGCATGGCGCGGGCTTCCGCCAGATTCCGGGCCATGCGTGCCTGCGTGAGCACATGCTTTCCTGCCCGCAGAGCGGCACAGGTGATTTCAGCATGCGTATTCGGCCAGGTCCCGACGACTACGGCGTCAATCTCCGGGTCCGCGATCAGCGACTGCCATGACGAAAAAACTTTGGGAATAGAGAATTCTGATGCGACGCTCTGGCTGGAGGCTTCGGTCCGGTTGGCCACGCCGACGATTTCCACTCCATCAATTGCTCGCAAGCCGGGAATGTGCCTGAGCCTGGTGATCTGCCCAGCGCCAATCAACCCGATCCGAACTGCCTTCGCCATGCCAACTCAGCCTTCAAAGAATACGTTTGAATTCAAACTCAAGGGAATCCCCAGCGACCTCACGTCCGAGGAAACCGTGCAGAATATCGAAGTCTAAACGAAATCGGGAGTGTGCCAGCAAAAACTCCGCCAGCCGAACGCCCTACTCGCCCCCCGGACGACGGTGCCATCAACGCCGGTGAATTCCCTCTCAATGGCCCTTTTGGTCGCATCGTCCAACTCTGCAAGTCAGGACGCAAAGATCGTGAAATGTCAGGGAGCAAACAGGAGAATTGCCTCGAGTTCGACTTCCACTCCGCGTCTCGAAGTCCATATTTGTCACAAACGAGTTAGACAATTCGCCCTGTTGCGATCAAAAATGAGATCACTTCGACATTCGTCGGAATTTGATTGCAGAGGAAGCTTACATTGGCGAACCCATCTTCCATTTTCAATGTCAGCTCCCGGGTGATGCTGGCGATTGTCTCGATCGGCTTCGCGGGGTGCTCAGATCGTCCCGACTCGAAATCTCCAATGACGAATCCTCATTCTCCTATCGATCCCGCTGTCCTAGAACTTCATGAGCTCATTGAATCCGGGAGTGTTGTCGACATCCGCGTTGCGCTCGCGAACTCTGCTTTGATCAATGCTCCGGGGCATGTTGGACGGACCGCATTGATCGAAGCGATTTCCACAAAAGACATTGAGAAGGTCAGGCTTTTGATCGAACTGGGGGCAGATGTTGAAATTACTGATGATTTCAACAGCACACCCTTAAGTCACGCAGTTCAGGACGATTTTCCTGCAGCAGTCGAACTTCTTTTGAGCCACCATGTCGATCGTGGGTATCACCCCAAGTATCCGCTGAAGAAAATTGAACCTCCAAAACAGATTTTCCAGCCGGAGTTGCCTGAAGAGTTGAAACAAGTTTTTACTGAAGAACAATGGCGTCAACAGCTGGACAAGACGCAAGAACTCCTGAGGGAACATTGGGAAAACCCAAAGGTTCGGCCGGTCATCTCGGATGTCGATAGCGTTGAAGTCCTCAAGCTATTGCTGGCTGCGGGAGACGATGTGAATCTTGCTCCCAACGAGGTCAAACGAGCATGGGTGGGATTAAAGCCTGAAACAGAATTCCGATCCAACAAGAGCGACTATCAACAGCACAAAAATCCCAGTTACGGCAAATCGAACCCGGAACTGATGAATTTTGCCTTTTGGCAAGACATGATTAGAAGGGGCGGAAATTCATACGCCGCCCGTACACATTTCGGTGATGAGAGTCCCTTTTCAGTTCCCGGAGCAGTCTGGTGCTTCGACCGATTTGGATCGGCATTGGTTCCTCTCCCGGACGGCAGGTTTGTCCAGATCGCTGGAGAACACGAAGACCACTATGACCCCGACTTTTTCATCTACAACGACGTTGTTGTGCATGATGGAAAGGGAGAATTTCAGATCTACGGATATCCCAAAGACATTTTCCCGCCGACCGATTTTCATTCCGCGACACTTTGCCCGGACGGGATCTATATCATTGGATGTCTTGGGTACATGGACCAGCGACAACAGGGTTTCACGCCCGTCTACCGACTCTCCCTGGATACATGGAAGATCGAGAAAGTCGAGACCTTTGGTGAGATGCCGGGATGGATTCACCGGCATCAGGCCACCTATGACGCCGGTCGAAACAGGGTCACCATCGCACGAGGCGAAATTGACGCTGCGACAGCGGACGGAACGACCGATCTGATTCCGAATCCGGATCGATTTGAGCTGAATCTGGCTGACTTCACGTGGAAGAAGCTGGACTGAAGGAGCAACGGGAGATGAAGCCGCCGCACGCTGCGGCCGCACCTACGTGGTGTAATCTGCGTTCAAATGGATGTATTCCGCTGTCAGGTCGCAGGTCCAGTAGCTGACCTGGGACTTTCCGAGTCGGAACTGCAGGTCGATGGTCACTTCGCCGGACTTCATCGAGTTCGAGAGAACCGCCTCATCGTAGGAGAGCGGCCGGCCTGCTTCGTAGATGATCACGCCGTTGAGGATCAGGGACAGGTCCTGCTCCTGGAACGCGACACCGGCGTATCCTGCTGCCGAGACGATGCGGCCCCAGTTCGGGTCGTTTCCCGTCACAGCTGTTTTGACGAGCGGACTGTCACACACAGCCTTGGCGATCAGCCGGGCGTCTGCTTCCGTGGGCAACCCCTGCACGTTCACGGTAACGAAGTGCCCGGCTCCTTCGGCATCCCGGATGATCTTCTTTGCCAGTTCCATGCAGACTTCATTCAGGGTCGACTGGAATGTTTCCAGGCTGTGATCCGAACCGCAGCTGACCCCGGCGGTTCCATTCGCCAGCAGCAACACCGTATCGCTGGTGCTGGTATGTCCTTCCACGGAGATATTGTTGAAGCTCCGGTTGACCGCTGTACGCAACATTTCGGTGAGTGAACCGTGTGGGAGCAAGGCATCGGTCATGACGAGGGCCAGCATGGTGGCCATGTTCGGAGCAATCATAGCTGCCCCTTTGCAGACACCTGTAATCGTCACCGTGATCCCCTCGATCACGCATGTCCGGGTCACGATCTTTTCGACCGTGTCGGTCGTCATAATCGCCTGGGCGGCGGACTGCAGATGCGTTGAATCTTTACCGAGCGTCAGGACCGCTTCACGGATGCCGTTCTCGATCTTGTCCAGCGGCAGAAACTTGCCGATCACTCCGGTCGAGCAGACCAGCACATCCTCTTCCCCGGCCCCGATCAGTTCAGCAACAAGTGCCGTCATCTGTTTGGCGTCGCTGATCCCCCGTTCTCCGGTGCAGGCATTCGAGTTTCCGGAATTGATGATGACGCCACGCACTGTGGCGGAAGGAACCCGTTCGCGAGAAACGATCACCGGCGCACCGACAACACGGTTACGGGTGAAGACTCCGGCAGCAGTGGCTGGTTTGTTGGAAACGAACAGCGCCAGGTCCGATTTGCCAGACGCCTTGATTCCGCAGGTCACGCCGGTGGCCTGAAAGCCTCGCGGGAGTTTCTCTTCGATCGACATTACTGGGTCCTTGCAGTCAGTGGTCTTCCTCTGCCGCCCCGAAAAGGCAGCGGAGAAATTGCGACGCTCAGTGTAGTTCCCCAGCGAAAGTTGAAAAGCGGATCCTTCGGATTCCCATTTCGGGTGAGAATCATTGGCCTGCGAGAGTTCGACGTTTCTCGCTCCCGTGACGTGTGAGTCGTCCGGTCGTGACAGATCCGACAGCGACGGTTTTGGATTTCACAAAATCTGCAGCGACAAGATGAATTCTTTCGCAAGACACCATCCCAGCCGACGATAACCCGATGGAGCCGCCCCCTGGTTGCCTGCAAGGTGTATTCGGATGGACCGCAATGTCAACGTAATTGCTCTGGTCAAAGATGGCGAGCGCTATGTCTTCCTGTATGACGACAAAAGCGTTCCTCAACTTCTTCAGACTCTGGGACGTTACGCCGCCGATCCGGAATTGAACTTCACCTGGTATGACGCTGCCGTCCTCAGCCAGAAAGTGCGTCGACTGCAGACCGATTCTGCAAAACCTGCCGAGAAACCCTTCCGCCGCACGGCGTGATCCGTTCCGGCAGATTACGCCATTGTTCCTGCTGCGGTGACATCCTGAATGAACAGTGCCGTCCAACAGTTTCTGCGACACCTCAAGCTTGAGCGGAACGCCTCGGAACTGACAGTGAAATCGTACGGCGACGATTTCGCAAGTTTTGCCGATTACCTCGAAGATCGCGTCGGCGAAATCAGTGATCCACAGCAGGTGACGATTCCAATTCTGCGTGGATACATTTCGTATCTGCACGAATGTCAATATGCCCGAACGACAATTGCGCGTCGTCTGGCATCCTTGCGCAGCTTCTTTCGATACACCACACGGGAAGGAATCACATCTTCCAATCCCGCCCAGGCTCTGAGAACGCCCCGGACAGGTCGCAAGCTGCCGCACTTCCTGACCACAGAACAGATCGCACTGTTGCTGGAGGCTCCCCCGGCGAATGAGCCGATGGGGCTGCGCGACCGCGCGATTCTCGAGACGCTGTACTCCGCCGGACTGCGTGTTGCGGAACTCGTCGGCCTCAATATCGGAGACTGGGACCGGGGCGCGAACATTCTGCGAGTGTTCGGTAAAGGGAAGAAGGAACGGATCGCCCCCATCGGAAGTTACGCTGCCAAGGCACTGGACCAATGGCTTTCCGTGCGGTCGGTCGACCCGCAGGCGCCAGCGGACGAGCTGGATGCACTCTTTCTCAACCGCTTCGGACGTCGACTCACGACCCGCAGTATCGGCCGGATGCTGGAGAAGCATCTCCAGGACACCGGCCTGGATCAGCTCACTTCACCGCATACCTTGCGACACAGCTTCGCGACCCATCTTCTGGATGGGGGTGCGGACCTGCGCAGCGTGCAGGAACTCCTGGGGCACAAGAGTCTGACCACCACTCAGATCTACACGCACGTGAGCACGCGTCGTATGCGGGAGACGTACGAGCACGCGCATCCGCATTCACACAGAGATTCCTGAACAGCGCTCCCACTTGGGAAGTGGTGCAGCTTTAACGCCGTGCGGCCGCACGAGCGTACTGCACCGGCAGGATCTGGTACGGTTCATTCTCGCCCAGAGCCTCAGCAGCGTGATACGGCCAGTACGGATCTCGCAGCAGTTCTCTGGCAAGCATGACCAGATCGGTATCGCCATTGCGGATGGCCTGATCCGCCTGCTGCGGCTCGGTGATCTGCCAGCTGACAGCTGTTGCAATACCTGTCGCTTCGCGAATCCGGCGGGTGTTCGGCAGCAGGAAGCCCGGTCCCCAGGGGATCTGCGAAATGTCGGGGATGACCATGCCGTGACTGACGTCGAGGAGATCCAGCCCATTCTTCTTCAGCCGGTTCACCAGCTCGATCGATTCTTCGACAGTCACTCCCCCGTCATTCCAGTCCGTGACGGAAAGGCGAATGGTGAGTGGATAACGTTCCGGCCAGACTTCCCGCACCGCGTCAAAGGACTCGGTGAGAAACCGGATGCGGTTCTCGTAGCTGCCGCCGTATTCATCCGTTCGCTGATTCGAGAACGGGGAATAAAACTCGTGGGCCAGATAACCGTGGGCATAGTGCAGTTCAAGCCATTCGAATCCGGCCTCGAGTGATCGCTTCGCTGCCGCGACGAAATCGGACTGAACCCGACGGATGTCCTGCGTGCTCATCTCAACGGGAACTTTGTCGAGTTCCCCCCCAAAGGGGATTGCCGAAGGGGCGATTGTCTGCCATCCCCCCAGCTCTTCACCAATGTGGGCGTTCCCTTCCCAGGGCTTGCTCGCACTCCCCTTACGCCCGGCGTGCGCCAACTGGATTCCGGGAACCGCCCCGTGCTCCTTCATGAAGCGGCAGATTCGCGCAAAGGGTTCAACGTGATCGTCGAGATAGATGCCGCTGTCAGCGGGGGAGATCCGGCCCTCCGGAGAAACGGCCGTTGCTTCGACAACAATCAGTCCAGCCCCGCCGATCGCGCGCGACCCGAGATGAACCAGATGCCAGTCATTCGGAAAACCGTTCTCTGAAGAGTACTGACACATCGGGGAGACCACGATGCGATTCTTCAGCGTGACATCCTTCAGCTGAAACGTATCAAACAACTTCGGCATCGTGGCAACTCCATCAAAATCCGGGCTTTAACAATTCTAAGCGTGTGATTCGATGAGCATAGGAACCACATTTCAAGGTTCGAAAAACTTTTCACCGCAAAGTCGCAAAGGGCGCCAGGTGGTTTCCGAAGCGACTTAGGGTTCAAACCCCTCACTCAAACACAGCACCGCTCATCTGCAATGCGAATCACGTTCCACTTTGGCTGACTGCCGGATCTTTCTTGGGCCGCTCAGGGGGCGTCCACTGATACATCCATGTTTCTGTGAGAGGCTGGCCGCCGGAGCGGAGATAGAGGCGAATATTGATTGGCTCGGTGCTGTCGTCGGTCGGCTTCAGGTCGAACATCGCCCGCCATCCGCTGACCGGTTCGCCGTTCACCTGCCAGAGTGGCCGTGCTGAAGTGATCTCCACTTCACCGCGCGAGGCTTCAATCACCGGCTCCACCTTCGGATTCTCACCGAGTTTGGAGAAGATCTCGCCAGCGAAGTCGACGGCGAACCGCCACGAGAAATACTTGCGAGGCTGGCCGACGATGCCTCCCAGCCCGGTACGGGTCGCGCGAACCGTCGCCAGCGGAGAAGAGACCGGTGGCTTCGATCCCCAGTACAGCTTGTATCCCAGCGACGCTTCTTTTCCTGGCTCCAGCTTCTGTTCCGGATTCCAGAAGGCGACGATGTTATCGAACGTTTCATCAGGTGTCGGGATCTCAACGAGCATCACCGATCCCGGGCCCCAGCCCTGACCATCAGGACCGGGCTTGGGTTCAACCCAGACGCAGGGACGACGCTCGTAGAAAACGCCGTCGTCCTGATAGTGGTCAAAATCGCGGTCCCGCTGCAGGAGTCCGAACCCTTTCGGATTGTTGTCGAAATACGAGTTCACCCGCACGCCGGGCGGATTCACCAGTGGTCGCCAGATCCATTCCCCGCTGCCGTTCCACATCTGCAGTCCGTCGGTGTCGTGGATTTCCGGACGCCAGTCGTTGTCCATCCGCTGATCGTTTTCCCCGTACTGGAACATGCTGGTGAGAGGAGCAATGCCCAGTCGTTCGACTCCCTTTCGAGGGTAGAGAGCCGCGTCAATATCCATGACGAACGTGTCACCCGGCGTCATGAGGAAACGATACGCCCCAGCGACGCTCGGCGAATCCAGGAGTCCATAAACCGTGACAGTTTCGGACTCCTTTGCAGGCCGCTCGAGGTAGTAGGCGACGAAGTTCGGAAACTCTTCCGGCTCGGGCATCCCGCAGTTGATCGCCAGTCCGCGGGCCGATTGACCGTATTGCTTCTCGCCGCCGACCGCACGGAAGTAACTCGCCCCCTGAAAGGCAGCGACGTCACGCTCCATGTCCGGATGAAAATTCAGGCGAAATCCGGCAAAGCCGAGGTTCGTCGGGAGTTCTCCCGGGTGAACACCGCTCTTGCCGTAATCGAACATATCGGAATCGTAGGCGAGTTCCTGGGCCTTGCCGTCAGTGATTTCGAACATGCGGACCGGAGTCTTGATCGTGAACCCCAGATGAAAGAACTTCGCCTCGAAGCTCAGATCGTCCCCATGCCACAGCGACTGTTCCGGTTTAAAGCGAATCGATTGCCAGGAATCCCAGTCGAGTTCCGCGATCGGTGCGGGCAACGTGCTGGGAGGAGCCACATACTCCTTGCCAGCAAGTTCACGAGCTTTCGCCTTAAGAACGTCAAAACTGAACGGCTGCGGATCGCCTAACGGCTTCAGGCCCGCAGCTGCGGATCGATCTCCCAGAAGCAGTGAAATCGGGAAAGAGGATGTGGCCAGCAGCGTAGCTGCACTTTTGAGCAAATCGCGTCGATGCATAATAACAGTGCGGCCTATCGGCAGATTTTGAGTGAGTTCAGCACCAGTTCAGGACGTTCGAGAAGCCTGAAGCTGGCGGTGAAATGCTAGAATATTCGCAGTTGAGTTGAAAGCGATGAATCACGGCTGCTGGTTCTGGTCCGGGAGGGCCCTTCGTGATCGCTCGCCGTTTCTGTAGACTGCACGCTGCATCCGCAGACCAGTGACGGGACCTCGCATGAATCGCATCGACGCTCATCAGCACTTCTGGCAGCTCAGCCAGCCGTTCGACACCAGCTGGCTTCGAACGCCTGCCCACGAGCCGATCTGTCGTGACTTTCTTCCCGAAGATCTGAAACCGCACCTGGATCGTTGCGGAATCGCCAAAAGCATTTTTGTCCAGACGCAGCATCGACTCGAAGAGAATCGCTGGGCTCTGGGGCTCGCGGATCGGCATGATTTTCTGGCAGGTGTCGTCGGATGGGTCGATTTGGCGAGTCCCGATTGTGAGCGCCAGCTGGAAGAGTTTCGTCAGCACCCCAAATTTGTCGGGGTCCGTCATGTCACTCAGGACGAACCCGATGACGATTTCATCATCCGGCCGGATGTCGTTCGCGGGCTGAAAATCCTCGAAAAACATCGTGTGCCGTTTGACCTGCTCTTCTATGTCAAACACCTGAAACACGCTGCCACCCTGGCCCGGCTCCTTCCTGAACTGCCGATGGTGATTGACCACCTTTCGAAGCCGAACATCAAAGCTCAATCCATCAGCGACTGGCTGCCGCACCTGACCGCTGCTGCGCAGTTTCCGAATGTCTACTGCAAAATCTCGGGGATGGTGACCGAGGCGGACTGGAAGAACTGGCGACCGGACGACCTCAAGCCGTACGTGGACCATGTCCTTGAGCAGTTCGGCCCTGAACGCTGTATGTTCGGTTCCGACTGGCCGGTCTGCGAACTGGCGGGCGATTACGAGACCGTCTTCGCTGCGACGGAACGCTGCCTGTCGGGTCTCAGCCAGGCAGACACCGAGAACATTTTCGGCCGAACGGCCCAGCGTTTCTACAACCTGCCTGGATAAGCAGTCAGCTCTCAGTAGTCAGTAGTCAGCAGTCAGCTCTCAGGTTTGACCAAACGGGTTCAGGTGCTACGATTGGGGATGTGCCAAGCACCGGGGGCGATCGGATTCGACTGGTTTTCCGCGGGGTGCTGGTCGCGTGTCGTGGTTGATCGGCTGGCCACGTAAAAAGCTGATCAAAACAATAACTGCCAACAAGCAGTTTGCAATGGTTGCCTAATTAGGCTGCCCTGAACAAGAAATCCCCGTCTGAGGAGTTCGAAGTTCAGTTACAAAATCAGACTGGCTTCAGGTCAACGGCCGCTACGCCTGAAGCGAGATTCGTGGTGGCCTGTCTGCCCGAGGATTCGTACTTTGTTCCAACGGCAGCGAGGACTGTAAACAAGGAACTACACACGTAGAAGCCACATTCCAGGGCTCACAGGACGGGGGTTCAATTCCCCCCGCCTCCAATTTTGAAACAACAAAGCCCTTCGGCAGAGATGTCGAAGGGCTTTGTTGTTTCATGGGTGGCACCCGCACTGATTGGCTCAAATCATCCCTCTGGCCCCATGTTTTGGCGTCGCGATGGGGTGATGCAGGTCTGTTCCGCCCGGGACTCTCCGAGATGGAATCTGTTGGTGAGAGGACTGGGCATCGGGTTACGGGGAAACGCGCCCTTTCGGCAGTTCGCTCTCTCCGCCTGGCAATGCCTCATCAAAAGCTGTCCGGTTCACGGTGCCGCTGGGGCCGAACTGGAACGCGCGCACGTCGACGGGCCAAAGTCTCTCTTCCCGCGGACGCCCCGGCGACTTCCAATCATCAGCCATCAGTCGGACGATCCGGCCGCGTCGAAAGCCTTCCAGCATCTCCGAAAAATGAAGCTTCAGCTGAATTCCGCTGCTGCCCAGTGGAGGATGTTCGTCGATCGTCAAGTCCCTGATTCCAGCTCCTTTTCCGTGTTCGTCGTAGGACCGGAGATTCGGCTCCACGGGCATAACAGAGCAACCGGACATCGGCCTGAACGGGGCGTACAGTTCAGGATCTGAGCCTGCCAGCAGAGTGACCGTCGCTTCCCCGCTGGAGCTGTTCGCTTCGACGTTTGTGGTCGAAGTGATGAGCGCGGGGATCCCACGGAATCGCCGGGAAGCGAGATGCACCTGCCGCTGATGTTCCGTCGCAAGATCCCGACTCTGGGGATCGATCCAGATCTCCGTGCAAAGGCCATCATCCGGGGTCTCGGTGACGCTCTTACGATAAGACGTTCCAAGAATCGTCACCCGCGTCAGGTTCAACTGAGCCACCTGCCCTGCTGTCAGGTCTTCCAGTCGGCCAATGCGATCGCCCAGCCAGACGCGGGTCGCCCGATTCAACAGGAACTGGTGCCGCCCGGACAGACCATTCGTTTCACCCACAGCATCTTCAACTTCGCCGCTCTTCAAACTCACTCGCTCGGCTGTCAGGCGATTGTCCGGGACATCGACGCTGATGATCTTCCAGCCGGATCCCTGTCGTTGATAGAAACTGAAGTCATCTTCAAGAAGAACCGCGTACTTCCACGGGGCGAGGAAATAGATCCTGGGGCTGTCGGGAAACTCCGGCGGCTGGATCTCTGTTTTGCCCGGAGCAGCGAGAAAGAAGGTCCCGTGCAGATGCGTTCCGATTGGGATGTCCCGCAGCTCGGCATAGGCCCCGTGATACCGGATCGTGGCATACGGCAGCATTTCGAAGGTGTGAGGCAGATCCCAGAAGTCGCTCGGAATGTCCGTGTGCTGGTCGGGCCGAAGAATGCCCGTTCCGTTCACGTGTTCAACGTGGGTCAGCTCCCCGGGGATGTACCGCCCGGCGTCTCTGTCCGGGAAGGCATCCAGTCGTGCGACGCGGGGATCCTCCTCTGCGCCCGACAGCGTGGCGATTGCAAAAAGTTGAAGCAGGACCACCAGGCTCTTGGCAGCACTGGAAATGCTTCGAGAATTCGGTTTGATCATGGGGCAGCGTTCTTGTGTCAACATTCTCGTGAAAGCAATTCAGAGCGGGCACTGCGATGAGGGCAGTCCACTGGCCTTCAGGATTTGATCTCCGAAACCTCGCGGGTGCTGTCGGCGAAGGAATCAATTTCGACGTTCATGCTCTGCGCGAGTGTCAGCAGTAAATTGCTCAGTCTGGCTTTCTCGTTTGCTGGTCGGGAGCAGACGCCGTAATGGGACGTCTTCAGATTTCCTCGTTCATCGACGTCGTATCCGTCGAAATGCCCGTCGTTGAAGTCGACATGAAGACCATGTTTGAAGCCTGCATTTTTCCCGCCAGCGACGATTGTCGGCAGGTTGGCGTTGCCATGACTGTGGCCATACGCCATGCCGCTTCCAAAGAGCACAACGGTGCTGTCGAGCAACGGTCCGTGGCTGTCTTTGGTTTCCTGAAGTCGACCGAGGAAGTACGCAAACTGCTCGATGTTGAAGATGTCGCTTTGCGTGAGACGTTTCAGCTGTTCCGGATCGCCGTTGTGGTGCGACAGGGCATGCCGGGTCTGGGCAATTTTCAATTCGGGAATCGGGAGTCCAAGCCCTTCATCCCCCGTCCCGAACGTGGCGACCCGGGTCATATCGGTTTCGAACGCCAGCAGCATCAGGTCATACATGGTGCGGTAATACTCGCCCGGCGTCTCGTTCTGTGAAATGTGCCGCGTGATCCGCTGCCGGTCTGCATCACGGACGTCCGGTCTGGGGACGTCGAGCCAGTCGTTGGCCCGTTGAGTTCGAATTTCGATCTCCCGCACGGAAGTCAGATACTGATCCATTCTCAGCCTGTCATCATACCCGATGCGGTGCCGAAACGACTGTGCTTCGTCGAGCACAGCATCAAGAATGCTGGTCCGTCTGGCGAGTCCGCGACGCTCGGCAGCCACTCCCCCTTCGGGAACTTCAAAGAGCCGCTTGAAGACCTCGGCGGGATTGATCATCGCCGGCAGATTGATTCCGTCATGGTTATTGGAGATGGACTTTCCGGTCTGACTGAGTTCCAGAGAGGGGAAACGGGTTTGCGAAGCGGTGACTTCCGCGATCAGCTGATCCACTGTCACGCTGTTACGTTCGGTCGGTCCGATTTTCGCACCACTCAGCCAGATGGACTGGCAGTTGTGATGATGTCCCAGCCCGTTCGGATGATGCAGTCCGCTGATCGGTGTGAGCACATCCCGAAAGCGTTCCAGCGGTTTGAGAATCTTGCTGAACGTGTAATCGGCACCGGACTGGAGAATCTGGTAGTCGAGCGTGTTGACGCCATTGGGCAGATAAATGAAGACGCTGCGTTTGGGGACGGTGACGACGTTTCCCGATGCGGAGATCGGCCGCATGCAGTCCAGAAACGGCAGTGCAATGGCAGCGCCGAGACCTTTGAGGACATGTCGTCTGTTGACGAGCCAGTTCTGACGCACGAACGGCATTCCAGATCTCCCACCTGAGCTGTAGAACAAAACAGAGATATCAACGCATCTGAAACAGATCCGACAGAACCAGACACTCAATCACATCCTGCAAGCGGGCCCCTCGCTCCTGTGCCTGCCGGGCGATCGTGCGTATCTGTTCCTGGTCGTCCACTGTCATGACGCGTCGAAGACTGTAGACCGCGAGCTTCTCCACAAACGCCTCGACGAAACGCTCGGAGTTGGAGAGCACCAGTTGTTTGAAATCGTCGGCATTCTGAAACGGACGTCCATCGGCGAGAGTCCCGGAAGCATCAATGGGAGGACTCTCCCCCGTGCCGGAGGCAGTGACTTCATGCGTCTGCCAGCGACCGATGGCGTCATAATTATTGAAGGCAAATCCCAAGGGATCGATCTTCCGATGGCAGGCTGCGCAGCTGGCATGGGAAACATGTGCCTCCAGCTTCTGACGAATGGTCGCTTTAGGGGACTCAGCTGGGGTCGGCTCGATCGGTTCGATATTGGGAGGGGGCGGACTCGGTGTTTCGCCCCAGATCGTTTCCGACAGCCAGACTCCGCGATGCACTGGTCGATGCCGGGTTCCATCAGAGGTGAGAGAGAGGACCGACGCATGCGTGAGAATCCCTCCCCGACGGTCTTCCGGCCGAAACTGTACTCGCTGAAACTCGGTACTCGACAACTGCGGAAGGTGGTAGTGCAGCGTCAGTCGGGGATTCACCATGCTCCAGTTGGAGTCGAGAAATTCCAGAATGGGAAGGTTCTGTTGAAAGACCTCATCGAAATAGGCCGTTGTCTCCAGCGTCATGCTGGTTTCCAGCCAGGGATCGTAATCGGGATAAAGTTTCTCATCCGGTGGGAACATCCCCACTTTGGCAAGCTGCAGCCACTGGAAGGGGAAGGACTTCGTGAATCGTGCGATCCGGGCATCCGCGAACATCCGTTTGAGCTGGGAGCGAAGTACCTCGGGTTCGTGCAACGTTCCATCTCGGGCAGTCTGCAGCAACTCGTCGTCCGGCAGTGAACTCCAGAGAAAATAAGAGAGTCGTGAAGCCAGTTCCCAGTCCGTCAGCGTCGTTCGTTTCTCCTCCGGGCTTCCTTCCGTGAGGTAGTAGAAGTTCTGTGAAACCAGGATGGCCTGAAGCGAGGATTTCATGGCTTGCCGGAACGTCGTTCCCGCTTCCATTTCTTCACGGACGATGGCGACGTAACGGTCGGTTTCGACTTGCTGGACAGGTCGTCGCCACGCGCGCTCGGCAAAAGCCTGCAGACAGCCCCGGACCTGATCGAAGTTCCCCTCATCCACCGGAAAGTAGGGCTTGCGTTTGAGGAGCTCTGCATCGGTCGTCAGAGGACCTTCCCATTCAAGCCAGTCGAAGATGAGCAGCGGGTAAAGTGGATTGCCGTCATCGTCGGTCACTTTCCGCTGCCAGGGGGCGCGGGACTTTGGATCATCGAGCGTCGTGAAAATGAAATTCGCAGGCTGCCCGCACCGTCCCAGATTCGACGGCCCGGGGACTTCGTTATTGATGGTGATGTCTGTTCTGCCTGCCGGGAGGTAAGCCTCGAACTCGAGGATCACCGGTTCCCCTTCCGGAGCCAGGACATCTGCTTCGAAGATCATCCGCTCGAGGGTTTTCAAATAAATTGCCACATGTGGAGCGCGGCCGTTCTTGGGGGCCAGTCCGCTGATCTTCAGACGCCCACGATAAATTCCGGCATCCTGAAGCTGATAAACAGGATTCAGGTTCCCCAGCCGGTGTCCCGGCCACAGCAGAGTCCGGGCACGCTTCGCCAACCCAGAGGCCTCAAGCTCCCCCCTCTTCTTCTCATTCAGCCAGTCGATATCAAGGGCATCGCGGCGGACCTGGATTCGCTTCGCATCCTGATCTGGATACGCATCATTGATGATCCGTTCCGCCGCAGCGAGATACTTTTCGACATGCGCGGGCGAGAGCGTCAGCTGAGATCCGATTCGCTCAAACCCCTGCCATTGGGGATCCGGAGTGAAAGCCCCGGGAGCTTTTGGATCGAAATGCACTCCTAAGAGATCGTAGATCGTGAAGGCATATTCCTCGCGGCTGAGCCGATAGTGATCGACTGGCCCACGACGGGCCATTCTGGCTTTCCTCCCCTCGCTGATCCGCGCTCCCAGCCAACCGGTGACGGCTTCCAGTTCAGATGAATCGGGTTGAGGTTCGTCCGGAGGAGGCATTTCGCCGGCGTTCATGCGTTCCAGCACGGCTCCCCACCGCTGGGCATTCAACTCCGTCTCGAAGTTGGGGGAAAGCGTATCAATGCGAAATTCCCCTTGCTGGTCAGCGGGGCCGTGACAGCGCAGACAATGCTTGTTTAAAAACGGGAACGCTGCCTGGTCAAAGTCCGACGGACCAGCGAACGTCCGCGAGTCCACCGACCATTGGGTCAGCACGGCAACCATGCAGTGAAAAAGGAGAAATCTGAGATTGGACTTAATGGTCGGCACCGGCACTCTCATCAACTTTCGAGGAGTTCTCAGACTTCTTCTGGTAAATCGCCCGCCCCCAGGTTGCTGCCCGGTTGTAGTTCCAGCCTTTGGCTTTCGGATTGACGATGTCGATCAGTTGCCCCTTCCAATTGTGTCCTTCCGGGCCTGACCAATGCGTCAGCCAGGTCATCCCCAGGGTATCACCGCCGCGTGGAGGATCGTTTGCCGCATGCAGAAGTTCCCAGGGGATGGCATATTCGACCGTGTAGCCCATGCCGTCAGAATGTTTGCGGAACGCTCCCCGGTAGCCGGGTGGATTCACACGCCGTCCGTGTTCATCCATTCCGTACTTCACGTGCAGGCAGGGAAGCTGTTCCGGTTCGTAATACCAGAGAACCAGGAAGCACAGCTGGTCGTTCAGATCTTCGGTCAACAGCTTGCGGTAACCGTCCTCTTCATTGATCGACTGCCCTCGGACCGGCCAGCCCATGTTCCGGTCGGTCGAGACCCGCAATGCGAGGCAGCCTCCATGGCCATAAAGATTCTGCTGAATATGAGGGGAGACCGTACTCCGCATCGGGAAGGGATCTCCCACAACCGCGCCGATGTACAGATACTTGTCGTCGAACATGGCCGCCCCGCGCATGTGGTAGTACGTATCGAACGGCGGTTCGCATCGGCTTTCGAACTGACCGCTCAAGTCCCAGTCATTCAGCTCTCCGTCAATGACTATGTCACGAGGCGCCGGCGGGATATGCAGTTCTTCATGCCGCGACTTGTTGTAGATCCCCGTGTCGAGTTTTTCAGGATCATTCTTGTCTTGAGGATCGGGAAGAAAGCGGACAAACCGATTGGGCCGGAAATCCAGTTCGCGCGGAACTGCATTGGAACCTTGATGAATTCGCACAGCCTGTCCGCTGCGAACGCGGACGCTACGGCTTGAGGTATCGAGGTTGGAAGTCGCGTTAGCGATGACTTCCCCGACATAGACCTGCACTGCGGTCCCTGACTGGTCCCCTGTCGAGATCCCGAACTCGGTACCGAGGTCGATCACGCTTGCTTCCTGTGTTTCACAGACAAAGCCGATGGCCGCCTGCGGGACGTTGAACACCGCATTCCCCCGCACAAGTCGGGCGTGCATGACATCGGTGAGTATCAACTCAGCCGGCCCCTGCAGCACCACCTTGATGCCGTTGATCATCTGAATCTCGGCGGTCCCCTCCGGCAGATTCCAGACCCCTGCCCCCAGCTTTCGGCCAACTCCCCAGTCTTTTTTGAGCGAGGAATCGATGCCATAGACTCGCGTCACAGCGGCGAGAAATGAACCGGAAGACGACTCCGCGGGATGGGGTCGTAGCGGAAGCACCTGCGCTGAAAGCACCAGCAGCCCCGCCAGGACGACCAGACAGCCCAGGGACAGAAGGATCCAGACGCGTCTACTCGAACGCTTCTGGAGTTTCTTTTGAGAGTCGGTGGGGGGCGTTGATGACAGCAGATCGACGGTGTCAACGATCGATCCTTCAGCGAGAAGGTCAGTGAGTCCCACTTCCAGCAGCATCTGTTCGATATAAGCCATTCTGGCATCAGCACTGCCAGTCAGGATTTCTTCGAGCCGAGAAAAGCTGTCGCGGTCCAATTCCCCATCGATCCCGCACGAGATCTGCTCGTCCAATGTCATCTCGGTCGATGGTGGAGGTTCTGGCCGATGTTCCGATTTCATCTTCAGCGGCCCTTCATGATTGAGCAGGAATTTCCATGGAGGGATCGCCCAGACGATGCGCGATGCACTTCAGCAATGCTCCGCGAATGCGATACAGGGTCTGGCGGATCGAGCCCTTGGGGCGGCTGAGCTTGCCAGCGATCTGATCCAGCGTGAAGTTGTTACCGTAGCGAATTTCGAGCAGCTGCCGCTGAGGCGACGGGAGACGGTGCAGACAGTGTTCGAGCGCTTCACGCCGATGGTCGACCGTCTCGGCCAGTCCGTTGACATCGGCTGCAATCAGATCGATGAGATCCGGCTTGAACGCCAGACGATCCCGTCCTTTCTTTTTGCAGTGTGTCAGCACCTGATACCTCGCGACTGTACTGGCCCACGCCCAGAAGTTGGACCCGTTTTGAAACTCTCCTGACTTTCTCAGCAGCAGAACGTTGGTGTCCTGCCAGACATCCTCCACATCGCGGACGTCGAACAGCAGACACCGGATCAGTGCCCGTAAACGGTTCTGATGACGCGTCAGTTCGCGGAGGAACTCTTCCAGCTCTTCAGGGGGACCTGACGGGTTCGATTGCATCCGCGAGTTTGTCCTTCTCCACGACTGCAGAATGACTGCTGCTGTCTGATGGCGCGATCCGTCATCAGGATCAACACCGATTTGCTGAAACTGATCTTCGAATGTCGAATTCCATCATTTTTGTGTTGATTGCAGTCCACTCGAGCGCCATGAAATGATGGACAAACTTGGCGACGTTGATCTGAATCACGGATCGACAAAAGCGGAGACGCCGTTGATTCGACACAATTGCCTTCCAGCATGCCACTTGCAAAATTGGAAGTCAATCTCCGCCCAACCGAAGGAACAACCGGACCAACGACGATTTCCATGCCCTTCAAACGACTGAGATCGCTGGGGAGATGAGCCCCGGGTTGAGGGGATGCCCCCAGACAACTTTGTTGAGAACTGTTTCCCGGCTCTCAAAATAGTGAATCAGCTTCGTAGCGTTTTCATGACCGTTTACTGGAGGTCCATTCATGATCAACCGACACCGAATGTCGGGGTTCACCCTGATCGAACTGCTGGTGGTGATTGCCATCATTGGCGTGCTGATTGCCTTGCTTCTTCCAGCTGTTCAACAGGCACGTGAGGCGGCGCGACGGTCTCAGTGCAAGAACAACCTCAAGCAGATGGGGTTGGCAGTGCACAACTATCATGAGACGCACGGCGTGTTCCCCCCGTCCGTCATCATCGTCGACTCCGCGACGGGACAAGGCGACTGGAGTGCCCCGCAAGGGGACAGCGGGCTTGGCTGGGGAACTTTTATTCTTCCGTTTGTCGATCAGGGAGCACTGGCGAATGCCATTGCGGGACGACTCCCGTTGCTGGGAGGGAAGAGCTGGGAGCAGGATAACTCCGGTGCAGGGAATCTCGTTGAACTTGCAAAGACCGGATTGTCGATCTACCGCTGCCCTTCGGATCCGATGGGGCCGCAAAACAAGGAAATGCGAGCCTGGGCGGCGACGATGACCGGAGGTTTCTTCACCGTAGGAACCTCCACCTATGTCGCCTGTGCCGGAAGCGGGTATGCCAGCGAGCCCAAGTACACCAACGGCATCTTTCAACTCAACGGCAAGTTCAGCGTCAGAGACGTCACTGACGGAACGAGCAACACTTTTCTGATTGGCGAACGGGGCACGACAGGCAAGAAGAAACACGATCGCCTGGGGGCAATCTGGATCGGCAAGCGTGAAGGGAATATCCAGTACGGACATCACGAAGTTTCCAGCATCATCTGCTATCGCTGCGATCCCAGCCAGTACATCGTGTATCCTCAGACTGTCCTGAACAGCAATCTGGACGACTGGAATAACGCAGCGTTCCGCAGCTCCCACACCGGGGGAGTTCAGTTTGTGCTGGCAGATGGTTCCGTCCGCTTCGTCAGCGAGAATGCTGATCACCTCGAACTGCTGCCTCACCTCGCGGGAATGAATGACGGTCGAGTGATCGGAAATTTCTGAAGATGTCTGATGAGGCGGTTTCATAACTGGGAGGGCGAGGCTCCCGCCGAGCCTCAAACCAGTGAACGGGTGATCTTTTATGCGGCTCAGCAGGAGCTTCGCCCTCCCGAATCGCGATCGCAAAGGGTTATGAAACCAGCTCATATCACTCCCGCTGAAATCTCCGGCGGGAGTGATGTCAGTTTCCGTATTTGATTTCCAGATCGCTGACAGGCTTCAGAATTTCGATGGTCTGTTTTTCCTGAAGGTAAGGGGTCATCAACTTCTTCGACTTCTCCAGATGCGGGTTACTCGGATCGGTGTTCAAAAGAACGGCCACGGAGTGAGTGGCGACGACCGCTCCATCGCCGTCACCGTAAGTGGAAAGCTGAAACTTCCCGTTCTCATCGGTGTAGCCGGCTCCCGACTTGCCCGGGACATTGGCCTCACGCCCCGAGCCAGGCTGCGGGGTGAAGACCACATAAACCCCAGGGACGGGTTCACCGTTACTGGTGACGCGTCCACTCACAGGAACTGTGCGGAACGGGTCCTTCGCACACCCGCTCGCAATGACCAACGCCAGCAGGCTTACGGTGACTGTCAGTTTCATGGATCTTGCTCCCGACGGACTTCCAGGTTCAATCGGACATCCCGGCAGTCTACCGAACGAACCAAGCGTGTCGGAGAGTCCGCGAGTGTCTTCCTGAAGGAAATGTCGGGCGGGGAGCGAAGGTCAACATCGTTTTCTTCAGAAAGCCCGTTTCAGCAGGGAAGCGCCATGATGCTCGCTCGAAACCCGGCCTCGAGTTGGGAGCGCAATCAATTTGCGAGATCACCATTAACGGCCTGCGAATCCGACATAGGCGTCATCTGACCGACACGGTCCTTTGCCGCTGAGAGGATCGACCTATTTCAGGTCAATCTTGTAGTCGCGGATCGAAGGATCCAATTTCACCGACACGCCAGAGGTCTCGACACGCGAGAACTTTTCCGGAACGACGACAGGTTTAAACGTCAGTTCAGCCACCTTGGGAGCGACGGGATCTTTAGGGTCGTTCCGAGGCGGTGAGGATGCCGGTGGTAATGAGACAACGACTGCAATTCGGGCCAGCCCCGGCTTGAGATCATTCACCGCAAATGTTCCATCCTTGCGAATCAACGAAGACGCCACGGAAGCACCTTCATCAACGTTAAAATAGATTCGCCCATAGTTCAGTAGTTGTCCCTGATAATAGACGACGCCAGTATACTCTGACGAAGATTTTGCCGGACATCCGACTGCAGTGAGTGCAATGGTGCACAAAAGCGATATATTGCGAGACATTTTCGGCGACCCCTCCGACTGCAAATGAACCGTGACTGCCATTCCCTTAACCCTGACACATCTTGAAGTTCGACACCTGTTTCGTTTCGGCAATAATCGAACATTCGACCACTAAGGCTGCTTAGATTCACGGTTTAAAGCGTAAACCAAAACAGCCGTATGGACATTCAAAACTTTGAATCCAAGAATCTAAGACATCACTCATTCCGAGTTGTTATCCCGCCATGCGACGTGCTTTGGAGGATTCTTACCATTCCCCTTGAGTCTCCGCACCGTCACGTGTGCAGGCAGCCCAGAAAGCGGCCCCACTGACTGAACTGCTGACGAAACGAACGCTACCATCTCCCATAGCAACCTGAACTCCTCCCGAATGCTGCGATGCAACGGAGTTGGCAGGATCGCATTCGTCCGGCTTCGAGGTTTTTTGCGGGACAAGACTATCGCCGGTAATCAGGTTAATGCCATGCCCTCCACCGCCGAAAATGGCAGTAAACCGAATGTCATCCTGGCGGAATGCATGGGCCCATAAGGTTCCATAGTCGTAAGCACCGTCAGCATTCCCGCACTTCTGCAGGGTCTCTGCAAACAGGATTGTATTCGAAAGGCCGTCCGTGACATCTCGCATCTTCTGTGGCTTGTCTTCGCCTCTGAAGACCTGGTAGTTGTACTCGTAGCTCGTCAATGCCCATTCGGAGTTGTAGACCCCTCCGACTGCACTCGAATCTGAAGGGCAAAGGTATGTGGGAATCACATAACGGGCTGCATAAACTCCATTAATTTGCGTGTAGGTTACATGTTTTGATTGATCGAATAGGGATTTCTGTTCAATGTAAGGAAGCAGATAGAAGAAGAGGGATCCTTTTTCAGTACAATCCCACCAGCTTACACAATCCAGGCGAGCCCCCCATGGAAAGTGCTGATAGGTGTCATGAAAGTTGTGCGTGCCCATTGCAATCTGCTTCATGTTGTTCTTGCACTGACTTCTCCGAGCAGCTTCTCTTGCCTGTTGGACAGCGGGCAGAAGTAGTGCTATCAGGACAGCAATAATTGCGATCACGACCAGCAACTCGATCAGGGTAAAACCAGCGTTCAACGTTCGACTCTTTGACGATAACTTGAATAAATTCACATTCTTTTGCATTTCCGGTTTCCCCCTGTTCATAAAGAGCATGTCGAATTAACAAAATACTTCATCAAAACGCAAGTCTAACCCTGCTTGTCCAATTCCAACTTTTTCAGACTTGAGAGGGCGAGCGTGCCCGCTTTCACCACGCCACCCTGAACGACCGCCAGCAGTCTGGTGCGGTCTTCCAGAATCGAAATGTCCTCAATCACATCACCATCGACGACCAGAACATCTGCAAGTTTCCCAGCCTGCAGCGTGCCGAGTTCATCAGCTCGGCCCAGAATCTCGGCTCCTGTCTGCGTCGCACACTTCAGTGTTTCCAGGGGAGTGAAGCCGACGTGCTTCACAAAGAATGTGAGCTCGCGGGCATAGTCTCCATGCGGGTTCCAGCCGAAACCGTAATCGCCCCCCATTCCGATCCGTCCGCCAGCCCGAAGAATACGGAGGGCCGATTCACTGCCTCCGTCCAGGGTTTCCTGATGACCGTCGATCACCCGCTGGGATAAGCCGAATTCTGGCCCGCGCACGATGCTGGCATATTCAAAATAAAGGGCCGGCACGCAGGGAACGTCCCGTTCGAGCAGCAGGTCCATCGCTTCGTCGTCCATGAACGTGCCATGTTCAATGGCGTCGTATCCTGCACGCAGAGCGTTTTTGATTCCTTCTGTCGCGCGACAATGCCCCGTGACTTTCAGCCCGTGATTGTGAGCGGTCTGCACGACTGCATGCATTTCGTCAAAGGTCATACAGAGCGTGTGATGATCGTTGGTGTCCGGAGCAGCGGCATCACCGGTCGGGTAGGTCTTCACCCACTCCACCCCATCCTTCACCAGCTTGCGGACAGCAGCTCGAGCTTCATCCGGACCGTTTACCAGCAGGACCAGACCGTCCATGCCGATTTTGCGGTAATCAGGGTTCCAGTCCATCAGTCCCCCGACTCCACAAATCTCCCGCCCGCTGGCAGCCAGACGGGGACCGGGAATCAGGTCATTTTCAATCGCTTTTTTCAGCCAGACATCCACATTGAAGAGGCTTCCGCCACTGCGCGCGGAGGTGTACCCGCATTCCAGCGCCAGCTTCGAGTTGCACGCGGCCAGCAACGTGACGTATTCAACCGGGTACTTAATGTCGAGATCTTCAAGTGCAGCCACGTTGAAGTACGTCGGATGAAAATGGGCTTCGACCAGCCCTGGAAGTATCGTTCCGCCACGGGCATCGATCGTCTGGACCGCCTCGTTCACCGGCGGTGCGGAAGCAGCGGCTCCGGCGTAAACGATCCGGCCATCGCGGGCGATCAGCACGCCCTCAGGAATGGGTGGAGCCCCGGTGCCGTCCACCAGTTGCCCATTGCGAATCACCAGAGTTCCCTGCGCCGATTTCATACCTGCAGTTCCTTTCGTACGCCGGTCCGTGGCGCAGGTGAACGAGCTGTCTCCAGCGAAGCAATGAAGGCGTGGCACAGATTCAGGACTTCCTGAGTCCGGGCCCAGTGCAGGAGGTGAGGAGCCCCCTTCAGCGGGACCAGAGTGCAGTCCTCAATTGACGTTTGTAACTGAGCAGCATCGGAATCTGTCAACATTCCTCCCGCGGAGAGATCCGCCTGCAGCACCAGAACCGGACAGCGAATGTTCTGAAAAATCCGGTCACGGTGGTATCCCGCCAGCCAATCTGCAGCGATGACCGGCGAGAGCACTTCCGGATCCAGCGCTTTCAGGCACTGAGCAGTGAACCGGATGCTGACAGGATCTCGCACCTCTCCAAGCACTGAGCCTTGCTGAGTCTTTGGATCGATCCATGGGAGCAGAGCAAGTTCGGCAGCGAGATCCTTCAATGAGATCTTCGCTCCTGCCAGTTCCCGAAGTCGCTGAAAGTAGAGCTGCAGAGGAGTTTCACCGATCCGACTCCCCATGGTGTCAAAGGGGGGATCTTCGAGAATCAGACCGCGGACAAGTTCAGGAGATTCCGCTGCGGCTGCGGCCGCCACCATGGCTCCCAGCGAATGTCCGTAAAGAACCGTCGGCCCGTCGGTTTTTCTCAACAGTTCCAGTGCATCGGGGACGTAATCCACCGCTCGGTAGCCGTCGACCGAGCGATCAGACTTGCCGTGCCCGCGGAAGTCGATTGCATGGATTTGATGCTCAAGCGAGAGAGCAGAAAACAGCGGCTTGAACGTCTGCCAGTTACGAGTGACGCCGTGAAGGAAGGCGATCGGCTTGCCGGATGTTTGCGTGTGCACCCGAAGCAGACGTAAGTCGTTCAGGGGAATCCATTCTTCGCGGAAGAAAGACGGCATGGCGAGAATCGTCCCAACTCACTTATGCGAAAGTGGTTTCGATCGAAATATATCTTGATCGCACTTGTTTCCCGCCGAATGGGCGGCTAAGATGCACGCAGGATTCTGTATGCAGAATTCAGATTAGCAGGAGTTGATAGGGTCGTCAACTCTTTGCCCATAAGTTTCATCGCCGCCGTTTCCGAGAGGCTGTTATGCTTCCTGATGCACTTCGTTCACCCGTCACTCGCTCCACGCTGTCAGACTCTGTCTACGAGACACTGCTGGAGGCGATCGTGGCCGGTCGTTTGTCTGCCGATACGGTCCTCACATCGGTCCAGCTGGCCGAACAACTGCGGGTCAGTCGAACCCCGGTTCAGGAAGCGTTACGAAAGCTGGCAGCAGACGGCCTTGTGGTCTGCACCGCCGGACATCGGGCGCGGGTTGTCCGATTCTCTCGGGAAGATGCGCTGGAGATTTATGACCTCCGCATTCTTCTGGAAGGAGAATCGGCAGCCAGGGCAGCTCTCCGCGCGACCCCTGAAGAGGTCGCCGAGATGCGTCGACGGCTGGAAGAACTCCTCAACCTGCAGACGGATGTGGATTGGTGCGTCCGCGCTCTTGAGTGTGACCTGTGGTTTCATGAACAACTGGCCCGCGCCGCCCAGAGTTCACGGCTGCAGGCGGAGATCGATCGATATCGGCTGCTGGTGCGAAGCTTCTGTCGGATCGTCGGAAGCACACAAAACCTGCTCGACGCGGTTCAGGAACACCTCAACATCGTTTCGGCACTTGAAAAGCGTGACCCCGAGGCTGCTCGGGCCGCCATGGCTTCGCACATTGAGGCTCGTCTTCAAGTCGTCCTGCACGAGATCTTCGATTCGCCATCGACAACAGAATGACGAAGTCGACTGCCTCCCGTGCGATCGCTCCTCCAGGGATGAATTCCCTATCCAGTCTCCCCTCGTTTGCCTCCCTCATGATGACTTCTTTCACAAGTGGATTCGAAATGCCCGGCAGCGGAATCGAGACCTTCGGCGTTCGTCAAACCCGAATTGCCTTTCAGAAGTTCGTTTCTCAAATCCTGCTGTCCGTCCTGTTCTGTTGCCTGATTGTCAAATGCAGCTTTTCCGCCGAGCCGCCCAGAAAGATCGTGCTGATCGCTGGCCCCAAGAGTCACGGGCCGGTCGGCAACGGCATTCACGACTATCCATGGTCAGTCAAGCTTCTGAAAGTGATGCTCGACAACTCGAACATCAGCAAGGATGTGAAGGTCGAGTACCACCTCGATGGCTGGCCTGAAGATCCACGGACGCTGGACGACGCTGCAACGATCATGGTTGTTTCAGACGGCCGGGATGGGGATCTGTTTGCTGAAGCGCCACACTTCAGCAGTCAGGAGCATCGTGATCAGATCGCCAGACAGATTCAGCGTGGGTGCGGATTTGTCACGTTTCACTTTTCGACGTTCGCTCCTGACTCTCGGGCTGACGATATCCTGGACTGGTCGGGGGCCTACTTCGACTGGGAAACCGACGGCAAGCGTGACTGGTACTCCGCGATCCAGACAGCCGACACCGACATCCTGCTTCCATCGCCTGATCATCCGGTGGCCCGCGGAGTTCAGCCATTCCGCATGCAGGAAGAGTTCTATTTCAATCTTCGCTTCCGTGAAGGAGAGATGGCCACTCAGCCGGTTCTTGAAGTTCCAGCTCTTCCCGGACGTGAAGAGCAAGGGAAAGTGGTTGCCTGGGCGCGTCAACGGCCCAACGGAGGACGAGGCTTCGGAACCACCTGCGGACACTTCTATTCCAACTGGAAACAACTCGAGTTCCGCAAGTTGATCCTCAATGCACTGGCGTGGACGGCTCAGCTGGAAGTGCCCGCACAGGGAGTCGAATCACGTTACTTCACACATGAGGAGGTCACTTCCGCGCTCGCCGGAATGGATGAAACCGGACGCGCGATTGTTGAAGATCACGACAAGCCAATTCGCGTGCTGGTGCTTTCCGGGGCACATCACCCCGGCCATCTGTGGAAGCAGACCAGTCCGCAGCTCAAAGAGTTGCTGGAGCAGGATCCGAGAATTCAGGTCGACATTTCTGATAACATTGAAGACCTCGCGACCCCGCAGCTGCGCGACTATGACGTTTTAATTCAGAACTACTGCAACTGGATGCAGCCCGGACTTTCCGAGCAGGCGAAGACCGGCTTCCTCCAGTACCTTCAGGAAGGGGGCGGACTCGTCATCGTCCATTTTGCGAACGGTGCGTTTCACTTCTCGCTGCCCGAGGTTGGAGACTCGGACTGGCCTGAATATCGAAACATCTGCAGACGCGTCTGGGACCACACCGCCGGCCGCAGCGGGCACGATGCGTTTGGAAAATTCATGGTCGAGATCGACGATCACGATCATCCCATCACACAGGGGATGGAAGCGTTCGAAACGATCGACGAGCTTTACTTCCGCCAGCAGGGAGAACTGCCAATCCATGTGTTGGCTTCAGCAAAATCCGAGGTAACCGGCCAACTGGAACCCATGGCATTCGTGTATGACTATGGACAGGCGCGAATCTTTCAAACGGTCCTCGGACATGCAGTGGAATCACTGCGCACGGAAGGGACAGCCACTCTCCTGCGCCGTGCGACAGCTTGGGCGGCGCACCGAAAGCCTCAAGACCCAGCAGCAGTCAATCAGAAGAACGAATCCGGCGTCCCTCTGACGAAGGGGAGATTCGGAGAGGGTCTTGATGCCAGTCAGGATGGCGTTCTCGTTCCGGAACGCGATGAGTATGCCAGGCCCCCTCTGACCGTCGAATTCTGGACGAAACTCACAAATGCCGATTCCTACAACATTCTGATCGCGAACGAGGACAAGACTTCCGCAACGCACTGGGAGTTGTTTACGGTCCCGGGCACCGGATTACTCTGTGCCTATCTTCCGGGCCAGGATCCCGCCCATGTGAACTCCCAGTTCAACCTGTGCGATGGACAATGGCATCAGCTGGGAATGATTTACGAGCCGCAGCGGGTTCGCCTGTACGTGGATACTCAACTTGTTGCCGACCAGGCGATCCGGTTCCAGAACGGAACCGCCCGTCCCGGGCCGCTGGGCATTGGAACGCTTGTCGATCGTCAGTTGAGATGCGCGGGAACCATTGATTCAGTGAGAATTTCGCAAGGCGTGCGGGAGATCACTCCAATGGACCGGGAGTATCCACGCGATGACGCGACCATCGATCTCTGGCAGTTCAATGCGGGAGATCGTTTTGAAACCGTAAGATTGGACACTCCCGCGGAGAAAAAAGACCACTGGGGGAAGGAGGCTGTCGGATTCGACTGGAAGGAAGGAGACTCCGTCGACAGTCGCTGGAACCAGATGCAGGTCGGCCCTTTTCTGGCGTCCACTCTCTTTCTTCCAGGACAACCCCCGGTTGCGAAAGGACTCTCCATTCGCATTGGAGACGAGCAGCAGGCTGCGGTCTGCTTTGATACGGATCGCGCGGAGTTCCGTGGAGTGTGGACCGGACCGTTTTTGAACTTCAACCCCACGCGATTCGGATTGACCGACTCTCCCGAGGTGGCTGGAGAGCTCCTTTTCACCAGCGAGCCCATTGCAGATTCTGAACTGAAGAAGTCACAATTTCGAGGGCTTCGTCGACATGGATCGCGGGTGGTCCTCGAATACACACTCGGCGAGACGACCGTGGCGGAGACCCCATGGTGGGAGCATCTGGGTTCCCGTGACGTGCTCACGCGGACGCTGGAACTTTCTCCTTCACATGAAAGCACGCTCGTCCCGGTTCTCTCCGGACATCATCTCTCACAGGTGAAACTGCAGGACGAGTTCACTTGTGCGGTCATTCACACTCCCTCGCGGTGCCTGGCTGTGGCGGTTCGCGGGGCCGGCAAACCGCAGTTGAAGCTGGTCAGCAACAACAGTCTCATTCTCGATGCTCCTGCCGGGAATCAGCCTCGCCAGCTCCAGCTGATCTATTGGTCTGGTCCCGAAGGTGAAGTGCAGGACTTTCTGAAATCGCTGAAGAGTCTTCCGGAACCCGAATCGCTCAGTCAGCTCCAAACCCCGGGACCGTCGCAATGGAATGCGGAAATCGAGACAACCGGAACGCTCAGCTCCGATGCCGGTCCCTACGTGCTCGACACACTCACTCTTCCCTTCGAGAACCCTTATCGCGCCCTGCTGTTTCTCAGCGGACACGACTTTTTTAGCAATGGCGATATTGCAGTCAGCACGGTTCATGGCGATGTCTGGCGCGTCAGCGGGGTGGACGAGACTCTTCAGAAATTGAAATGGAAACGATACGCCACCGGCCTGTTTCAGCCTCTGGGTTTAAAAATTGTCGACGATCAGGTGTATGTTCTCGGACGCGATCAGATCACGCGGCTGCACGACGACAACAATGATCAGGAAGCGGATCGCTACGAATGCTTCTACAACGGTTATTTGACGTCACCAAACGGTCATGACTACGTTGCCTGTCTCGAAACCGATTCCAAAGGCAACTTCTATGTCGCTCACGCAAACGAAGGAGTGATTCGGGTCCATCACGATGGCAGCGGTCATGAGGTCGTCGCAACCGGCCTGAGAAATCCGAATGGACTTTCGGTCGGACCTGGTGACGTCATCACGACTGCCCCTCAGGAGGGAAACTGGACTCCCGCCTCAGCGATCTTCGAAGTTCGCCCCGGAAATTACTTCGGATACGGCGGGCCACGCGAGTCCCCTGAACGTCCGCTCGGCTACGATCCCCCGCTCTGCTGGATCCCCAGACTCGTCGACAACTCCACGGGAGGTCAGGCGTGGGTGACAAGCGATCGCTGGGGGCCGCTGCAGGGCCAGTTGCTGAGTTTCTCGTTCGGGAAATGCCGCATGATGCTGGTGCTGCGAGAGCTGATCAATGGCGGAACGCAGGGAGGGACCGTCAACTTTCCTTTCGACTTCGATTCCGGCGTGATGCGTGGCCGATTCAGTCCTTCCGATGGTCAGTTGTATGTCAGCGGACTCCGTGGCTGGGTCTCCGCAGCGGTTCTCGATGGATGCCTGCAGCGGGTCCGTTACACCGGGACTCCGGTCGACTTGCCGGTCGCGGTGAAAACCTACAGGAACGGACTGGCAGTCACCTACAGCCAGCAGCTGGACCGTTCTTCCATTCACCCGGATCGAGTTCAGGTGCAACAGTGGAACTATCGCTACGCTGTGGATTATGGATCCCCTGAGTACAGGGTGAAAGGGACTCTGGAAGAGGGACGCGATGAAGTTCCCGTCTCGTCTGTCACGTTGCTGGACGATGGCCGTACGTTGTTCCTGGAGATGGATTCATTGCAACCGGTGATGCAGATGAATCTGCAACTTTCTCTCGTGGCTGCGGATGGAACTCCGATCAAGTCGGACATTTCCTATACGCTTAACAGCATTGGCGAAGAAGCGATGGATTCTTCGCTGCTGGCAGGTCCCGGCAGCAGCGCACGCGTTCATTCAGAACTGGAAGCCCATCTGCAACCGGGGCTCGAAGTAAAGTATTCACAGTCCGGACGCGAGGTCGTCAGGACTCTGCGACTCGCAGCACTGCATGTGGACAAGGAAGAAGTCTGTGCGGGCGGGCTTCAACCCGGACCGTTCGCAGCCACAATGCGTGGCATCTTGACCGTTCCCTCGACAGGCAATTACAGCTTCCGGATTGCCGGAGCAGGAACAGCGGTTCTCAGCATCGACGAAGCTGCGGTAGCAAGTCTCCCTTCCGCGAGCGATGCTGCGTCCATGGAGCTCGAACTGCTGCGTGGATCACATCGCATTCAAGTCCAGTATGAATCTCCGCCAGAAGGGGCCGCGACGCTGCAGGTGCTCTGGTCCGGAACTGACTTCGCCGAAGAACCAATCCCGCCGGTTCTGCTACGGCATGATGGTCGCAACCCAAAACTTCTCGAAGCTCAACAACGACTACTTGGACAAAGTCTCGTCGAATCCCACCGTTGCCTGAAGTGTCACGAGGTTACTCCGAGCAGTTTCGCCAAGTTGCACGCGAGCAGGTTGCCGGACACCCCGGACCTGAAAAATCTCGGGAATCGAGTGCGGGCGGACTGGATCGCAAATTGGCTGATGAATCCTCAGCAACTTCGAAATCAGGCAGCGATGCCGGTGTTGTTTCATGGTGACTCAAGTTCGGATCGACAGGCCGCAGCTGACCTCGCTGTGTGGCTGACAGGAACATCGAACGCGTTCGTGTCCACCACCCCGACCGATTCCATCACTTCGGCCGGTCAGGGTGAAGAACTCTATGCCACGCTGGGATGTTATGCCTGTCACCGCATGACTCCCCCACAGGCCGAAGATGACTTCAACCGCATCTCCCTGCACTTCGTTGCACAGAAGTTTGCCCCGGGGAAGCTGGCGGAGTTCCTCAGACAGCCGCAGGCGCACTTTCGTTCCATCCCCATGCCGGACTTCCATCTCAGTGAATCGGAAGCCCAGGCACTGGCCAGTTACCTGAAATCCGCAGCTCCCGGAGAGCTTCTACCGTTCCCGGAGCTCGCTAGTGCCGATGCGGAACGAGGGAACCAGGCATGGAAAACGCGAGGCTGCATGAACTGTCATGCACAAGATGACAATCCTAAAACCACACAGCCGAAGCTCCCTCTGACTTTGCGAGCGCCCGGCTGTCTGAGTGAGTCGACTCTGCCGAACGACAGGCATCCAAGGTACTCTCTATCAGAAAGCGAGCGGAGCGCGGTGAAGAGTTACCTGACCGCTGCACTCACGGGGGAGCACAGCGAATCGAAAGTGGAAGCTTCCAGTAGACTCTTTACCAGTCTCCGCTGTAATGCGTGTCACTCCCGTGACTCTTCGAACAGCCCCCGGGCCGCCATCTTCGTGGAAGAGTTTGACACCGGCTTTCTGCCGGAAACGATTCCCTCACTGACATGGGCCGGTGATAAGTTGTACGCGGACTGGACGGCAGCCTTTCTGAGTGGGAGTGTTTCATCCAAACCGCGTCCCACTCTCAAGGCCCGGATGCCTTCGTTTCCCGCGTTCGCACAGGTCCTCGCGACGGGCTTTGCTGCCGAACATGGCCTCAGTGAGGAAGCCTCCAGTCATTCATACGATCCGAAGCTGGTGGCGATCGGGAACGAGCTGACACGTAAAAGTTCTGGTCTGGACTGCCGTCAATGTCACGGAGTCGGATCCGAGCAGGCCGTGGGCGACGGCCAGACACAGCTGGCTCTGGGGATCAATTTCGTCGACGTCCGTGAGCGGATCCGCCCTGAGTTCTATCGCCGGTTTGTGCTTGATCCCCCGCGTTTCGATGTCAGCACAAAAATGCCCAGGCTGGCGGCGGATGGTCTCACCACGAAAATTCGAACTCACTACGACGGCGATGCTCAGAAACAGTTCGAGGCGATCTGGAACTTCATTCAAAGTCTGCCCGCCGAACCCGCATCGGAGTCACCGGTCTCAGCAACTCGATGAACTCCGTAATGATTTACATTTATGCGCACACTTGAAGCGCGCAGCTAAACGGTCATTTCACGCGACTACCGTTGCTTTTCACGGCCCGGACGAGGAAGCGAATGCGGTTGTGTGATCAGTCCGTACATCTCCGGGCGGCGGTCAGCGATCCGGTCGATCGAGTGTTTTCCGGGAACCCGCACAACGTGTTTCTGGCGAGCGAATGCTGGATCGATCTCCGCATAAAGAATTTCGGGAGAGTCGGGGTTGGCATGCGCCAGCCAGAACCCGGTGGGATCCGCAATCTGGCTCTGCCCGATGAATCGAAAGCCCCGCTCATCACCGATGCGGTTGCAGGCGGCGAAGTAGATGTTGTTCTCCATCGCGCGGGTGCGAATCGCGAACTCCACCATCGAAGCAGCACCGCTGGGGAAATTCGTCGGTAATGCGATCAGGTCTGCCCCCTGCAGCGCCATCACCCGGGCCGACTCCGGAAACGCGGAGTCATAACAGATCCCCAGTCCGATACGGATGTCTTCCAGATCATAAACAGCGAACGGCTCATCGCCATAAGTGACAAAAGCATCGACTCCAAGGCACGGGAGATGAATCTTCCGATACTTCCCGATGACTCCCTCGGGTCCCATCAGCACAGCCACGTTATAAATTCCGTGCTCGGTCTCTTCGAGCATCCCGAAAACGGCATAGCTTCCCAGCTGATTTAGCTCTGCCTGAAAGCGCTCTGTCGCAGGTCCGGGGACAGGCTGGGCGAACGTCCGTGCTTCCTCAAGACTTTCAAAGCAATAACCCGTTAAAGCACATTCCGGAAAGATTGCTAATCGTGCACCGTTGGCGTTCGTCAGCCTGACGTGGTCGAGCATCGTATTCAGATTTCGCTCGACGTTTCCCAGGTGAACATCCATCTGAACGACAGCAATTTTCATTATGGATTCATTCCGTTGTGATAAAGTCATTGAAGTTGCCGAGACCGACTCACTTGCGAAACCGCTTCAAGATCCGGAAGATTTCGCAAACCCAGACCTTGTGATGGAGTCACTTCGCATGAGAAGAGTTTCCGTGTCTCTCTCGATTGTCCTGAGCTTCCTGTGCTTGGCAAGTCTGTCCTGTCATGAATTTCTTCATGCCGCCGATGCCCGTCCTGCGAGCGTCGCTGAGGCTGCCAAAGCCATCGACCTGACTCAGTTGCCCACGTTCACCGGCGCGGACCCCTCCGCTGATAAGCGAATCTCTTCGTTGACCTATCACGTCGGAGGGGATGTTAAAGCGGTTTATGAGTTTCATCGTAAGCAGCTGACGACGCAGGGCTGGAAAGAGCTGCCGCAGGCATCCGTGACAGATCAATACGCATCCGGTTCTTTCGGACGGAACGGATTCACGCTTTCACTCACGGTGATTCCCAGCGGCGAAGCCGGGAAAGTGAACGTTTCCCTGTTCAATCATGGCAACGTCGACCTTGGCAAACTTCCGTTACCGGCTGGAACAAAACCACTGTATGCCGGCCCCGCCAATGCCATGTTTGTCACCACGACCCCTGTCGCAGAAGCGGACAAGTTTCTCAAGACCGCTTTGGAGAAGCAGGGTTGGCAACCTTACGGAGATGCGGGTGATCAACATTTCTTTCGACAGAACGCAGTTCGCCTGAGCGTCAATGTGGCGAGTGCTCCGGCGCAGGCGGGGCAAACCATGATCACCTATTCAGCCGAACAGCTTTCCGCCGAACTTCCGGCTCCGGCAGACGCCATTGGCTTGCAGTATTCGGATTCGACTCATCAGGTGCTGTTCGACACAGACAAAAGTGAAGCGGACGTGATCAAGTTTTATCAGTCGGCTCTCGCGGGAGCGAAATGGAAATCGACTCTCGATAAGACGATCAAGATCGACTTCCACGACGTCATGATCTTCCGCAATCCCGCCATGGACCTGATCGAGCTGCACATGTACCCCGTCGAGGGAAAACTGCGAGTCGAAGCGACCTGGAAATCGGCAGCTCAGGTGGCGGAAGAAGAACGACTGGCCAAGGCCGCGATCGACGCCAAGAAAATGAAGAAGGGCGCCCCCTCTGGCAGCATCTCGATTGTCCTTCCTGCTTCTGCCGAGGAGGTCGACGCATCAGGGAAAAAGATCGAGTTCAAACTGGCGACAGGCACTGCCCGGAAACAGATCACGAAGTTTCAGGAAGAGATGAAAAAGGGGGGCTGGAAGGTCGACGACAGAGTCATGGAGCTTCAGGATCAGGTCGGAACATTCATGTTGGTGAATGGAGATCAGCAGATCTCTGTGACCTATGTCGACCCCGGCTTCATTCCCGCTCAGGTGACGCTGATGTCGCTGGGCGAAGATCTGAAAGTGGACAAACCCAAGTAGTGCTGAAGACGGACCGACGGTTCCGGCAACGCGAGTCCTTCCCGAGAATCTACTGGGGATGGACTCGCTTTCATTTTCACCCGGTTCAATAAGAAATCTGCCGGATTTCGCTCGAAGACGCAGTAAAGCGCTCGCCACTTGTTGTGCGTAAAACCCGCGAGTGAGCGATTCTCAACTGGAAGAAGAATCAGTTCAGCATGGCCAGCGAACGGGCACTCGAAAAGGACTTAGGGTTCATTGAACCCGAATCCCGGTCGAGGTCCGCCATGAAACATCGTCTTCCTGTCCAGCCTCGGAATCGACGAGGTGTGGTCCTTCTATTGGCTGCGGTTTGTCTGGCCGTAATGCTGGTGTTTGCTGCTCTCTGCATCGATCTTGGTTTTATCTGCAAGGCGAGGTCAGAGGTTCAGAACTGTGCGGACGCGGCAGCTCTGGCAGCGGCCGGAGAACTCTATCCCACTCCCCGGCCCCAGACGGCGGTCAAACTTCCGCTGGCCCTGCCCATCTACCAGCCGATCCGCCCCACCCCCAACGTGGCTCCAGCTTACTCTCAAGGAAAAATCGCCGGAGCAGCGAATCGCTGCGCGGAGAATCACAGTCTCACACTGCTGGATTCCGATTTCTCATTCGGCATTTACAACAACGGGGTCTCAGTCGGCCCTCCTCCGACGCTGCCCGTGGTCGATGGTCTGCTCGCGATGTTGAATCTCCGGACCGGGGACCAGACATTCGTGAACTCGTGCGAAGTCGTCGTCCGCCGGGACGCCCTTGCCAATCGTCCACTGAATCTCTTCTTCGCTCCGGCATTGGGAAGAAACTTTCAGACGGTGCACTGTTCCGCCAAAGCTGCAATCGATCGAGGGTACGGTCTGGGGCCCGGAGACAAAATGCTTCCGTTCGCAATGGACATCACGATCTGGAATGCTCTGCGATTCACGAACAGCGAAGTGAGCGCCGTCACGTTAAAGCCGCTCGGGGTCGACCTGGACACCACCACGCTTTCCGGACTGCTGGGCTCGACCGGATTACTCAACGTCTTGAACAGCGTCCTTCCCCTCTCCCTGATGGGGTCACCCATTCATGTTCTGGATGGCCATACCTACAAACGGGGCATGAGCACCGTGACGCCCGGTGCAGACGGCATCGATGAAGTTGTCCTTCTCGCGGATCAGCTGCAGGTGGTCAACAAGCTCGGGTTACTGGGGATCATCCTCTCGAGCGTACAGCGAATCCCCAGCTTGGTCGTCTCGCTGGAAACCGGAGCGGCGGGGTCGGCTCCGGATGCCGCCCGCATGAACGCTGTGCTGCGAAACGGGTTGACCGCCACCGACCTGCAGACCTTGACCGGATCGTCCTCAGGTGAAATGTGGCTGCCGTTCACTGCCAAGGGTTACTTCGAAATCCCCGACGCCTGTGAAGCCGATCTGATTGCCATCATCGGCCAGCCCCGGATCCTCCCGCTGTACGCGACTCTCCCCGGAACGGTCAACAAGGTGACCGACGTGCTCGGAGCCTCGCACTCCTTTCAACTGGTCGGCTGGGGAGGCGTGGTCATCACCAAGGTGAATCTCCATGGTCCGGTCCGTTATATCAACCTCCAGCCGGCAATCTATGCCAGGCATTCCATCAGAGCTGCGACCGGAAGCAAATCCAGCCTCCCTTCTTCGTACATGAGCGACGGTGTCTTTACCTCCCCACGGCTTGTGAAATGATGCCAGTGACGCGATCGTCGCCTTCGTCAAGGATGTTCCCCTCTTTCATCCGTTGAATTGCCGGGGAGTGTTTTTCTCAACTATGCTTGAGGTTCACAATTCCTCACCGGAGATTCCAGATGAAATTTCGAGACACACTCGCAGTCTGCCTGATCTGCACCGCAGCCACTTCGGCATACGCAGCGGACGGTTGGAAAGATCTCTTCGACGGAAAAACAATTGACGGGTGGAAGGTCCTCGGAGGAACTGCCACCTACCGTGTTGAAGACGGCATGATCATCGGCAAGACAACGGAAGGCAGTCCCAACACATTCCTCTGCAAGGGACCTTTCAGCGATTTCGAGCTGGAGCTGGATGTTCTGTGCGACAAGGAGTTGAATTCCGGAATTCAGATTCGCAGCCAGATTCAGCCGGAAGATGTCTCGACTCTGCCCGAAAAAGATCGTGGTCGAAAGCCAGGGACCGTGTACGGATATCAGTGCGAGATCGCGACTGCTGATTCACATGTCTCCGGAAACTTCTGGGACGAATCGCGAGCCGGGAAGTGGTGGGATGACTTCAAGGATCGCCCTGAAGCACAGACTGCGTTCAAGGATGACCAGTGGAATCACTATCGAATCGTTGCTCAGGGGGATCGCCTCCGGTCCTGGATCAACGGCATTCCTTGTGCCGACTTTCGTGATGACACGGACGCCAGCGGCATCATCGGCCTGCAGGTCCATGGCATCAAATCCGGGACGGGCCCATATCAGGTTCGCTGGAAGAATGTCCGCATCCGTGAGCTGAAGCCGGGTGAAGTTGTTGAGTAAACGTTGATGACCGGAACCGTTCCGGCTCAAGCGGAGCCGGAACATTCTTTTTTCGAACTGTGCATCAGCGCCCAGATTTCCATGCAGTCGTCCCCACAAGCCTCTGACGTGCGCTCTCCTGTTCTGAAGCAGAATCTGCTTTGGCTCGGCGCGAGCGTTCTGGCAGTCGGGGTGCTCTCGGTGACCGCCTCTTACGTTCCAACAGAAATGAAGCGGCTGTTTCTGTTCCATGCCATTTACGGCATTGCCTGCGGCCTGGTCCTGCTCTGGCTCAGAGGTGAAATCCGGCCCACGTGGCAGCGTTCTCTCCCAGCGTGGGGAGCAGTGCTCTGCCTGCTCGGGGCCGTCAACATGGGATGGCTTTCTTATCGACATTTCCAGCACGCCCGTGCGGAGTATGCAGCCGCCCACCCGCGCGATGCCGCGTTGCAGTCGATGCTGGAACAAATCAGCGTCAATGATCCCGAGATCAAAGCTCGTTATGAAGAAGAGCAGCGGCGGCTCCATCCGCGGTTTGTCGATTTCCTCGTTCACCGGACCAGCGGACTGGGAGAATGGAAATCACCCTGGCCGGTCGTGATGTGGGTGGGTGAAGTTCTTCTGGCGGGCATCTGTTGCGGGGCGACCATGTGGCTGAAGCGGGATCAGCTGCGTCCCCAGACGGAATCGGGCTGAACCCCGAAGGCATCACACGGATTCCCGCAAAGCACCGTATTTCCTTTTAGATTGACATTGGATTCAGCGAGTCATGGGCATGATTATTGGCCTGGGAACAGACATTATCGAGATTGTGCGAATCGGCACGATGATCGAACGTCATGGAGAACTGTTCCTGCAGCGTGTGTATACTGAAGACGAGATCAAATACTGCCAGCGTCACAAAGAAGCGCTGCAGCATTACGCGGGACGCTGGGCCGCGAAAGAAGCGGTGATGAAGACTCTGGGAACGGGGTTCACCAAGGGGGTCGGCTGGAAGGACATCCAGGTCGGAAAGACCAAGGCCGGCCGACCGCTCATCGAACTCTCCGGCGGGGCCGGTCGAGTGGCTCAGGGATTGGGGATCGACGAAATTCTAATCACCATTTCACACTGCCGTGCCTATGCGACCGCAACGGCCATTGCGGTTCAGCATACACCTCGCAGCGAGCGTTGATCGCAGCTCAGCATTCACGAACTGCAAGCCAGTTCCTGAAGCAGCCCTTGAGCCACAGGCTGAGGACAGGACCACACGAGAAAGAACATCGCTTCACGCACAGCCAGCTCTGCCGGATGTCCCTGTACGAATCCCATTCCCTTACTGATGGTGATGGCAGCCTGGGTGATTCTCAACACAAGCGAGTTGGCCCGCTGTCGAATCTCCGCAGCCGTGGGGCATGACAGAGCTGTGTTGGGATTCGCCGTCACCGAGCGGAACAGGTCTTCACGCAGCTCATTCAGTTCCGTCCCGAACTGTGCTGCGAACTCCGCCAGATCCGGTCGGAGCTTCTCCTGTTCCTGAATGAGTTTCAAAGACCGACTTGAGAGACCCACCGCCAGAACAGACGTCACCTGCGAACCGGTCCCGCCGCCGAGCCCCTGTTTCATCACTTCATGGACCGGACCGGCGAGGAGATGTTCTTTCGAAAGAATCACATCTTTCAGCTCGACCGTCGCGGTGTGTGACGCCGTCAGCGACATCAGCTTCGCGTGTGGCTGAATCGAAATCCCCGGCAGGTCGGTCGGCAGGGCGATCAGCACTTGCTGACCGTCAGGACAGGTGCCCCCGGTGACGATCAGATCGGCGTGGCTGGCTCCGGTCACCCACGGAATGCTGCCGTTGAGTCTTAATGACTCACCAGTGATGTCGACAGCCACCGCAGGAGTGCGCAGATGCTGCCGGGAGGTTGTCAGATGCGAGATCCCGACGGTCGCAAACAGTTCTCCCTTCGCCAGTGAAGGAAGCAGCCGTTCCTTGAGACTCGAATTCTGGCAGCCCGCAATGCGCTGGCAGGCCCCATTGCGCTGGGTCAGAATGAACGCCGTGGTCAGGCACGCTGTCGAGAGTTGTTCATATCCGCTGAGCAGATCAGCCTGTGAAATGTCACTGCCACCGAATTCGGCGGGGATGACCCAGCCCAGGACACCCGCGCGGGCCAGCCACTCGAACTGTTCGGCCGGCCATGCTCCCGACTGATCCAGTTCAATGGTGTGCTGGTGCAGGTCGGAGAGAAGGTCCGGGGCGACGAACATGGGCGAAGCGATCGTGAACGGAAAGGATGCAGCCAGAATCAGGGTCTGACTGTAAAGCTACCCAATTCGTCATCCTGAATCGACACAACGGTTCGGCCGATTCGCTTCATCACCAGCATTGAAGGACTGGCACTGCACGTTCCCTTGCAGAATCGGGACGCCTGAAATGAACTGAAGCAGAGCGTCCGGGGACACCCTGCTTCAGATTTCCATCAATCAGCAACGTCGGAAATTATTCTTCTTCCGAGTCGGCAGAGCTGCTGCGGCTCACGAGAGTGCTGCGGCTGCTCAAGCGTTCTTCGATCTGCTTGACGCGGGAATTGGCACGTCGCCAGTCCGGGTTCTTCTTGGGGGTCTGCTCGCCCAGTCCGGCTTCAACGCGGCTGAGTGCTGCTTTGGCCAGTTCCAACTGGTTCTGCAGTGCGGTTTCCTTCAATGGCATGATTCTCTCTCAACTCTGACAGCCTGCGGGATGACATCAAGCCCGCCATTCTTGCAGGTGGCTGCCCTTGGATCAATCCCGGAACCCCCCTTTGGATTCCAGTCGCGAAGTTCCGCAGCGTACTCTAGACTGGGCGGGTGACGTGCTTGTTCGTTTCGCAACCGGATGGCTGACCCGTGAATCCGCAAGATGAGCTGACGAAACTGGTGACGATGTTCTCCAACCCCGGCGAACTGCTGGAGCGTGCGGAACATATTCCCGCTTCCACAACCCCCGAGCCGTACCGGCAGTTACTGGTTCATGACCACCATATGACGGTCACGATGGAGGAATTCCACCAGACCCCGGTGAACGTGCAAGTTGTTCAGACGGCACAGGAAGGGGAAATTTACTGCCGCAAGATCGTACTGACCCGCGCAGATAACGGCCGCCCCGTGCAGTTCGGTCTGGTCCGCTTCAACTTCGATTACGTCACCCGACTGGTCCGCGAAGAGATTCTCGCTGGCCAGACCCCTCTGGGGCGGGTGTTAATCAATCACAATGTGCTGCGGCATATCGACTTGGGGGCCATACTGGAAGTCTCTGCAGGACCGGAACTTGCGCAGCTTTTGTGGATGCCCGAGCATGGGGTGACCTACGGCCGGATGGCGACGATTTTCTGCAATCGGGCGCCCGCCGTCGACCTTCTGGAGATCTCCGCGCCCCTCAATTAGAGCGACTCTCGCGACAGTGTGGCGTTCCGGCGGCGATAAACACAGCTTTCGAGCGAGAAATACACCCGAATCGCCGCCACACTCCCCTGAGACAGGGGTTAATTGCCCGCGTCAGGTGTCTTGCGGGAATTCCGGGAAAAGTGGCCTCTGGCCTGTTGATCAAATCTCGACAGCCGCCATTCGTTCAACGTATTCGTCGACTTCCATGAATCTGCGGCCGCGCTGGTTTCCGGAACGAACGGATTACGCTAATTTGAGATTTTCCCACCGAGGACACGCTGCCTGCGGCAACTTCCTTCCAACGGAAGGATGGTTGACGCCGACCGCCGTGAAATATTGACGGACGCAGGTCCCCCCTGTGTTGCCTTCCCTGACACTTTCCGAACGAACGGTTTTAAGCTATGCAGAATCTGCCGCGAACAACACGACGTCGATTTCTTCAAGGGGTTGCCGCAGTCGGAGCCTCCGGCTTCCTGCGCCCCGCTGCCCAACGGGCGTTCGGATACGAGTCCGCAAATGACCGGCCGGTTTTTGCGACGATCGGCCTGAGAAATCAGGGCTGGAGTATCACCAGCAAATCGTTCAGGTTTGCCGATTTTGCGGCTCTGGCAGATGTGGATGCCAATGTTCTGCAGGAGAACGTTAACCGGGTCGAGAAAGATCAGGGAAAGAAGCCGGACGGCTACAAGGACTACCGAAAGGTTCTCGATCGCAAAGAGATCGATGCGGTCATGATCGCAACTCCGGACCACTGGCATACGAAGATTGCAGTCGAAGCGATGCTGGCAGGCAAGGACGTTTACTGCGAAAAGCCCCTCACCTTGACCATCGATGAAGGAAAGCTCATCGAGAAGATCGTCAAGCAGACGGGACGTGTCTTTCAGGTCGGGACGATGCAGCGGACCGAATCCGATCAGCGATTCCTGCTGGCGGTCGCCCTCATCCGGGCCGGCCGCATCGGCAAAGTGACGAAAGTGACCTGCGGAATCAACGGGATGGAAGCGTCTCCCGTGATTCCTGAAGCACCTGTCCCAGAACAGATTGACTACGATTTCTGGCTGGGGCCTGCCCCGGCTGTCGCCTATCGGGCCCTGCCCGAAATGCGTGAAGGGTACGGAGGCGGAGTTCCCCTCTACAGCAACTGTCACTATTCGTTCCGCAACTGGCACGAGTACTCCGGCGGAAAGCTGACCGACTGGGGAGCCCATCACGTCGATATTGCCTGCTGGGCCCTGGGAGCCACGGACACCGGACCCAGCAAGATCAACCCGGTCAAGTATTCCCTGCCGGTGGAGTACAAGGACGGCTGGCCGACCGTCAACGACCAGTACAACGCCGCCACCAGTTTCACAATTCAGGTGGCCATGCCTGACGACGTGGAAATGATCATCACCAGCGAGGGGGACAACGGCATTCTCTTCGAAGGAACCGAAGGCCGCTTCTTCGTGAACCGCGGCAAGATCACCGGCAAGCCGGTCGACGACCTCAAGGACAAACCTCTTCCGGAAGGGGCGATTGAAGAAGTTTACGGCGGCAAGGTCAGCGAAAACCATACGGCCAACTTCACCGATGCGATGAAGAGCCGCAAGCAGCCGATCTCCGACGTCTGGTCTCACAACCGCATGCTCGAGATCTGTCATTTGTCCAATATCGCCATGCGTCTGGGACGCGAATTGAGCTGGGACCCCGTGAAACGGGAAATCGTCGGCGATCCGCAGGCCAACTCGTTCCTCGCTCGTGAGAATCGCAAGGGATACGAAATCAACATGTAAACGTTGAAGATCGTCCTTCTCGAAACTGCGGACGGCACCATAAACTGCCGGCCGCAGTTTCGTTTTCCAGTCCTGTTTCTGTCATTGAATTTTACGACAATCCCTTCCATGAAAACCGTTTGCCTCTTTGATATCGATGGAACGCTGCTCGACTCCGGCGGGGCGGGACAACACGCCATGGAGCAGGCCCTGCTGGAGGCCTTTTCGGTCGGCGGTCCATACACCGAAATTCCGGCAGCCGGCCGCACCGACAAGGCGATCACCACCGACCTGTTCAATTTCCATTCACTGCCTGTTGACGACATCAACTGGTCCCGGTTTCTGGAAGCCTATCTGAAACATCTTCCGCTCTCGCTGGCGACAAAGAACGGCAGCATCCTTCCCGGGGTGGTGTCGCTGCTGCAGGAATTGAGTGCTCGTGACGACGTCGCACTCGGTCTGCTGACCGGAAATCTGGAAGTCGGAGCCCGGCTGAAGTTGAAGCATTACCAGATTGATCACCACTTCAGCTTCGGCGGTTACGGGGACCACCATTTCGATCGCGATGACGTCGCCCGGCTGGCCCATAACTCCGCATTGGAGTATCTGAGGCACGAAATTCACCCGGATCGGCTCTGGGTCATCGGCGATACTCCTGCAGACGTGAAATGCGGTCGCGCCATCGGAGCCAAAGTGCTGGCGGTCGGAACCGGAATCTACACCCTGGAAGAGCTGGCCCCCTGCCAGCCCGACCTGCTCTGCGAGTCTCTGCAGGATGTGGATGCGGTCATGCGGACACTCGTCGGCTAGACCGGTTCTCGGGTTTCGATAGGGAAGCGGCGTCAAATTCGACAGGGCGCCGCACTTGAGGAAGATTCTCGGGTGATCGCAAAATTCTGTCTGCGAACGGGGATCACGGGTTCAGATTCGACACAATTACTCGAGGAATTGCCGTTGGAGAACGGAATTGCTTGCTGCCGTCCGACGCCAAAACTAAACTGAAAGTACAGTCTGTCCCTCCGTTGTGCATCGAATTTCTCGGGCCGGCAAGAGTCGACTTCTCTGATTTACACACTCAAAACTGGTTGCTTTCACAACACGGGAGATGGATTGCCATGGGCGTGATGCGGTTCCTCGTCCATCCGCCCCCGTCATCGAGCGGCCTTCCCGACTTCACTGACGCTTATCTCAGTGGAATGGATGGACGGATCTTCCCCTCTCGCATCGAGATGGAAGGACCGGTTCTGATCTGCCGCCGTCCCAGCTCCGAAAGCGCCAAACTCAATCTGCCCTGGCCTGTTCCGGGCATCGGTCGACCGGTTTTGACCACAACGTCGCTGCGCGAACGGGATGATCCCTATCTCCTCCCTGTCGAACTGGCGCGCGGTAAGCTTTCCGAAGTCCGTGAAAGCTGGGCATCGTGGGAACAGTCCGGGATGGCCATTCCCGACGCGTTCAGAAAGCTGCAGCGGGAGGCATTTCAATTCTTTGCAAAAGCGGGCGTCGCTGCGGGAGATCTTGATTCTGCTTGCCAGCTGGCAGCGTCCGCCATCGAACGTGCCTGCGCTGCCTCCGCACTGCTGATCGATGCCTACACCGTGCAGCGCCTGACCAGCATTCGACGCTCCACCCACCACGCTCCGGGACTCGTCGGAAGCGTCCTGGACAGCACCGTGCTCACCCCTTCGGGTCAGGAGATTTTCCACCACGCCTTCAACACAGCATCGATCCCCATTCATTGGAAGGACATCGAACCGGTCGAAGGAACCTACCACTGGGATGCTGTCGATCAACTGGTCGAGTTCTGCTCCGCTCATCGGACGATTCTCCGGGGCGGACCACTCATCGATCTGAGCCCGGGGGGGCTGCATGAATGGCTGACTCCCTGGAAGAATGACTTTCTGAACCTGCCGATCTTCATCTGCGACTACATTGAAACGACCATCTCCCGGTATCAGGGACTGATCCGTTTGTGGGAAGTCGCTGCCTACGGAAATACCGGCGGTGCCCTGGGCCTTGGCGAAGACCATTGCCTCGCCCTCGTCGCGCGCACGCTGGAAGCGGCCAAGCGGACCGATTCCGACGCCCAGTTCTTTATCCGGGTCGACTGCCCCTGGGGTGAATACCAGCGGGACGGCCGGCATCGTCTGTCTCCCTTCCAGTTCGTCGACGCTCTGGTGCGGTCGAACCTGGGACTGGCCGGGGTCACGCTCGAAATCAATTCGGGGTACGGGTCAAAAGCCTGCTATGCCCGCGACATGCTGTCGATTTCGAAACTGATTGACATGTGGAGCCAGCTGCAGCTGCAGATTCACGTCAACATCGCTTGCCCGTCTTCGGCCACTCCCGATCCCCTTGCCGATCCCAGATATCCTGTCCAGGATGGCGTCTGGCGGGACCGGTGGAGCGAAGAGACGCAGGCCGACTGGCTGGAGCATCTGGTTCCGCTGCTGCTGGCGAAATCCTCCGTCAACGGAGTCTTTCTGAGTCAGTTTGGCGACGGGGTACCTCACCGTTTTCCACACGCCGGTCTGGTGACCGCCGACGGCAAGTTGAAGAAAATGTTCGAGCCGCTTCGGCATCAGCTTCACCACGAACTGAGCTGAACGTGATCATCCGGGAATGAGCCGACGAGGCGAACGTCTCCGGAAGCCTGAATTTTACTGTCCGACAGTCACGACCACGCCCTGAAAAGTGTGTCGACGCAGAATTCTCAGCCAACTTCAGGAGTCTCCCCCCGATGAGTCAGTATCCTTCGCCCCCTCCGTCCATCAAAAGTCGACTCGCACAAGGCGAGCGACTGAACGTCTTCGCGATCAGCCGTTCCTTCCAACCCAATCAGATCGAGATGTATGGTCTGCAGGGGGGATTCGACGGGTTCTGGATCGATCACGAACATTCAGGATTCACCATCGAACAGATTGAAGCCGCAGCCCGTGCTGGTCGCTCGAGCGGACTGGACTGCTTCGTTCGACTCGCACCGACCGACTACGCCCTGGTCACCCGCTGCCTGGAATCGGGAGCAGGCGGAGTCATGGCTGCCCAGATCTCCACCCCCGAGCAGGCTGAAGAGTTTGTGAAATGGGCGAAGTTCGCCCCGCGCGGCAACCGGGGCCTGAACAACTGGGGCTATGACGGAAAGTTCAGCCTGAAGGCGATTCCCGATTTCTGCCGGGAAGCCAACGAAAAGTCCTTCGTCGCGATTCAGATTGAAACGGTGGCTGCTGTCGAATGCTGTGAAGAAATTGCTTCGATCGACGGCGTCGACCACCTCTTCATCGGCCCCGCAGATCTCAGTCAGGCCTATGGGGTGACTGGCCAGATGATGCATCCGCTGCTGCTCAGCGCGGTCAGCCGCATCGCCAAAGCATGCGCGGCACATGGAAAAACATTCGGAGCGGTTTCGTTTGCTCCTGAACAGGCCGAACTGTTCCTGAAGGAAGGTTGCAAGCTGGTCTCACTGACCTCCGACGTGCACACCTTCCAGCAGGGAATCGTCGGCGTGAAAGATCGCTTCCGCGTCCTGTTCCAGTAATGGAGCGCCGGTGCCGGACAACAGCCGGTCGAAAATCACGACAACACACGTTCAGCGGCACACGTTCAACTGTGCAGTTGAACGTCGTTGGAAACCGATTCAAATTTGCTTCTTCATCGTCGCGACACCGAACATTCGCACCCCGCAAGTCTGCGCGGACAGCAAAACTCCCTGTGAGTGATCACTTCCGAAGTCCGATCGCTGCGTTCATTTCTTCAGTAATTTTCCGACACACTTGCTGCGAATCCCCTGTTTTCTGGTGCGGTCATTCCACCGGGGATGGCTGTTCCGGTTTGACAGCGGCCCGAGGAGTGGTAAAACAGGCAATGTGGAGTCGGAGTTTTACGGATACTCCTGTCAGGACGGCATTGGCACATGTGGTGAAACGTCTTCGAATCCGGTCTGGACCAACTGGTCTGGATCCATCGAATGAGACATCGTCACCACTGAATTGACATCGTTGAGAGAAAAGACCGGGAGTGACCATGCGTCTGACGGACTGTCGAAATCTGTTTTTGATCGCTGTGATGGCGTTGGGAGGGGGGATGACCTCTTCCGCGGATGCAGGGATCATTCCCTGGACCTACAACGCTGTCTTTGGAACAACGCCTATGTACGGCGGCTATGCGTACGGCGCGCCCGCCTACGGATACAGTGCCGCCTACGCCCCTGCATTCACCACCACTTCCTATTACTCGCCACGCTGGACGACGTATACCGCCGGGTATGTCCCGGCCTTCAGCTACAGCTCCTACGGTGCCGGTTTCGCGAACTACGGCTACGCAGCCCCATGTGCTCCCTGCGGATGCAATCCGTGTAGCTGTGCGTCGGGCAGCTGCGGCGACTGCGTTTCCGGGAACTGCGCCAGTGGCAATTGTGCGAGCGGAAATTGCGCCAGCGGCAACTGCGGTGCTGGCTATGCTCCGGATATCAACAACGGTCCCACGCCAGAACCGACTCGCGCCGCACCGTCGAATCCTCCGGCTGCGAATCCGCCCCCAGCGACCACAACGCCACCGGAACGAAACAACCCGCCGGCGGATGACTTCCGACCAGTCCCTCCCCGGACGAACGACACCACGATTCCGTCAATCCCGAACACCGGGACTTCGATTCCCCCATCCTCGTTCCCGAACTCGAATAATTCGGGATCTTCAGGGCTCAACTCGACGATCCCCAATCCGGCCCCGAACTCGAATTCCACAGCCCCACTGTTTGAGAGTGGCGACGGTTTCCGGATCCCGTCGACAACTCCCAATCCCGCTCCCGTCGAGCCAGCGATTCCGGACTCGAATGAAGTGCTCCCGCTGGGAACGGAAGTGCTGCCGGCTCCACTGGACCTTGACTCCGTTCCGGTCGCCAGCGTGACGGTCAATCGACAGCGGATCGTCACTCAGACCACTTACCAGAATCGGGCGATGACCCGGATGGAAGTCGCCCCCGGGTTCGCCCCGGACATCGAACTCGCCCGCAAATAAGCTGCGTAAACAGTTTGAAAACCAGACTCATGCGTGCAGTCACCACAATGTGGCTGCACGCATCTTCTTTTTGCGGAAGATGGAAGCGGAACTGACGCAGAGGCGAACCGCTGCCTCACGCCTTGGTTGCACCGGGAGCACGCATCAGCTGGCTGATTTCCGTCCCCTGATGGTACGCGTTTCTCAGGAACGATTCGTTCGATGTGTTTTCCAGAAGTCGTCGCACCAGATAAGACATCCCCGGAAGCATCTCTCCGAAAGGCGTATAGATCCGGACTCGATATCCACGCTCACTGAGCAGCCCCTGCATCTCTTCGGCCATTCCATGCAGCATCTGGATTTCCCAGGCGGACTGCGGAACCTTCAGCTCTTCTGCGATGGCCATGGCGAATGACAGGCTCCGCAGGTTGTGCGAGGCAATGGCTGGTCGCAGCCAGGCACGGTTTTCGAAGAGATATCGGGTCTGCTGTTCGAAGTTCTGGTCCGACTGCCATTTCTCCCGAAAGACGGGACAAGGCCATCCGCGATAGTCCGCTGTGATCGTTTCGTGGTCCCAGTAGGCACCTTTCACAAGCCGGACCCACACGGGCGTTCCCCGGCGTTCGGCCCAGTCTCTCAGCAGTTTCAGGTCTTTCTCCGCATCCAGCAGATAGGCCTGAATCACGATTCCGACATTCCCCCAGTCGCGGAATTCCTCTTCGTCACAGATCTCCTGGAAGATCTGGATGATCAGATCCTTATACGCATAATGCTCCATGTCGACATTGATGAAGGCGTCCAGCTTGCGGGCCACTCGGAACAGCGGCCGCAGTCGCTTTCGCACCCGTTCCGAGGTCCCGGTCGGATCCATCGGGTTGAAGTGGCTGGTCAACGCCGACAGCTTGATCGACACGTTACAGCGGGGAATGTAACCATGCTCATCCCGGTCCAGGACCGCGTCGTCGATCCAGCTCTCGGTTCGCGGGGCCAGATCTTCGATCAGGGTTTTGTACGCCGACTGATAGGCGACCGCTTCGGGTTCGCTGATCACCAGTTCGCCCAGCAGATCGAGCGTGAACGCCAGGCCGCTCTTCCGCAACTTCGAGACAGATTTAAAGACCTCTTCCGGCCGAGTGCCGGCAATGAACCGTTCTGCCATCTTGCGGGCATTGGTCCGGGCGTTGAGTGCCAGAGCCTTTCCCAGCAGCGAATCGGGCTGGGCGACATCCAGTCCCAGACGCACCGCGTACGGCAGGTGGCTGCGGACTTCGTCAAAGTATTCCTGCAGGTGATGTGTGACTGAGCTGCTGGATTTCAGCGTCGGCAGCACGTCGACAAAGCGAAACATCTGAATCTTCACCGATTCATCATGCATCGCCCATTCAAGAATATGGTCGAGCCACCAGCGGCGTTCGAACACCGAGGGGGAACGTCGTTTCAACTGGGCCCACAGTTCATGGCCGATTTTCTGGGTCCGCTGTTCCAGTGCATCTGAATTTTCAGGCTGATCTGATGCATCCGTGCGCGTGCGTTTGGCCATAATGTCCGTCGTTCTCTTCCATCAAGTGCGAAAGCCGGAACTCGCAGTCAGGTCGGTTCCAGTTCGCCGCAATTCAGCGACTTTGAACCGGTCTTCTGCTCGTCCATCCCGAGAGGATACCGATCTGGCTGCGATTCGCGAAGTCTTCCGGAAACTCCACAGACGTGCATCATCGGGACCGTCGAAATTCCTGCGAAAACAGGAGTTACGAAATGCGAATTGCCCGCAAACTTTGGGCTTGTCGAGCGGGATGCACCACTAAAATTGAACAACTCATGGACTGTGACAATCTACGATGACCTTGAACTGAGTGTGATGCTGTGAGTCTGACACTGGAATGGCCGGAAGTCGCTTTGCGACTGGTATTAACCGTGATTGCCGGGGGGCTGATCGGTCATGACCGGGGAGAACGGGGGCACGCTGCGGGGCTGCGGACCACGATTCTGGTCTGTCTGGCGGCTGCGGTCTCGATGATTCAGGTGAACCTGATGCTCTCCATGGCCGGCAGCGCTCCGAATTCTTTCATCAAGCTCGACCTCATGCGTTTACCGCTGGGGGTGCTCTCCGGGATGGGGTTCATCGGGGGCGGGGCGATCCTCCGTCGCGAGAAACTGGTCACCGGAGTGACCACGGCAGCCACGTTGTGGTACGTGACGATCATGGGACTTTGCCTGGGGGCCGGTGAATATGGACTGGGGCTGGCAATGCTGGGGATCGGTCTTCTGGTCCTGAAGTCGTTCCGTTCGATCGAAAAATTCATGACGCAGGAACAGCGAGCCACCCTCCTGCTGGTCCTTGGACAGGAAGGACCGACTGAAGAAGAGATCACCCGTTCGCTGAGGGACGAACATTTCAAAATCGTCTCGGTGTCTGTCGCCGACCATCACTCCGAACTGCACCGTCGTCGCAAGCTGCGGTACTACCTCAAGCATCACGTGCGCCGGGACGATATCAGGATTCCGCCTATTATCCAGAATCTCTCCCAGCTCCCCGGGCTGGTCCGGTTCGAGTGGTCTCCCGAGCCGAAGTGAAGGGGATTGCCCGATTCCGACCTGATCCCAAAGCCTTGAGGAGGGTCTTTCGGTGACCTGCGGACTGGTGAGACATCGCTTGCCCTCAATTTGAGCAGAAACTGGTGATGAATCTTCAGGCACGCGTCACTAGAATCCCCAGTCTCAAGACCTGATCACCGGGATTTCGTAAATGTGGGGTATTCAATTCGGCATCATGCTTTGCATGATCGTTCTCAATGGCATCATGGCCGCTTTTGAGATCGCCCTCGCCTCCATTACCCTCCCTCGCGTGAAATCCCTGGCCGATTCCGGACGCCGGGGGGCCAAAGCTGCTCTGAAGATGAAGCAGAGCATGGAAGGCAGTCTCGCGGTGGTCCAGCTGGGGATCACCTTCGTCGGGTCCATTGCGGGAGCGACCGCCGGAGTCGGAGCCGAAGAACAGCTGGCTCCATTCTTCCAGAGCCAGCTTCGAATCTCCGAGACTGCCTCTGAAATTATGGCGATCATCTTCGTCGTGCTCCCGCTGACGGCGTTCATGATCGTCTTTGGGGAACTGATTCCCAAGGTCTTCGCTCTGCGGAATCCGGAACTGGTGGTCCTGCGGCTTTCTCCACCAATGAAGGTCTTTTCGTATGTTGTGTGGCCGCTGGTCTGGTTGCTCGAAGGTTCAGTCCAGCAGCTGCTGAAGTGGATTGAACTCCTGAGATCATCGAAATCAAAAGCCTCTGAAGTTGCGGAATCCACGGAACTGCAGGAGTTGCGGGCCAGTGTGGCGATCGCACGAACGTCACGGCTGATCGGGTCTCAGCAGGAAAAGATCATTCTGGGAGCTGCCGAACTGTCGCAGCGACCGGTGCGGGAGATCATGCTCCCGACAGAATTCATCAGCTTCATCGATGCCGATCTTTCTGCGGGCGACGCGTTAATCGCGGCGCATCTGGACATGCACACACGCTTTCCGGTCACGGAGCGTCCGGGAGATCCACAGGGGATCATCGGCTATGTGATGTTCAAGGACATCGTCGCCCATCTGCGGTTTTCTCCCGAAGAAGACACGATTCGAAACATCGTGAGAAAGATCAACCGCTATTCGGCTGACCTTCCGATTGCACAGGTGCTCGAACGGCTGATTCATCATCGGGCCCATATTGCACTGGTCACCGATTCCGCGGGGCAGATCGTCGGGATGGTGACGATGGAAGACATGATCGAAGAGCTGATCGGCGAAATGGAAGATGAGTATGACCGCCTCCCCTTTCAGGCGGTGGCGACCGGTCGCGGGTGGATTGTCGGCGGAGGTCTGTCGCTCTCGGCACTGGAACGGCAGACCGGGATCGCTTTACCTCCGACGGAATCGGATGAGGAAATCCGGAATCTCAATGACTGGATTACGGCCCGCATCGATGGTCCCATCCGGGGATCCGAGACCATCGAGACTTCGGACCTGCGGATCCTTGTTCGCAAGACCCGGCGTCATAAAGTCATGGAAGCTTATCTCTCTCCGAAAGGAGAGTCTCCTGAACGCCGGCCCTCCGACGCTCAGTGACGGGTGACGGTCCCTTCATGGGACCGCCTTCCTGAAGTCGTTTCTACCTGACTTTCTTCGTCGCTTCGCGTATCCTGTATGATGTGAATTACCTCGCCCATGGCATCCGGTATCTTGACCGGCCGTACTTTCTCATTGGCTCCGCCATCCCCGACATGCTCAGCGTCGTGGACCGGAAATCGCGAGTTCGTCGGAAAACGATCGAACTGCGACTTCCCGCACTGACCGAAGAGGACCACGAGCTCGCATTGGGGATGCTGCAGCATCTTTTCGACGACCAGTGGTTTCACGGCACCGCCGGATTTTATGCCGTCACGGGAACTTTGGGGCGTCATTTTCGCGAGACTCTCGGCCCCGACGACGACTGGAACTGCGGTTTCCTTGGGCACATTGTGACCGAACTCCTTATGGACGCCGTTCTGAGCGAAGACGATCCCGCGGCGTTGGACGCGTATTATCAGGCCTGCAGCCAGGTCGATCCGCAGCGCATTGAGCACACCGTTTCCGCCATCGCGACGCAGCCTCCCCGGGACCTGTCACGGTTTATCGAACTCTTTATCACCGAACGATTTCTCGTCGATTACACCGATGATGAGAGGTTACTGTTCCGCTTGAATCAGGTAATGCGCCGCGTTCAGTCCCGGCCGCTGCCGCGCAGCGTGCTGCAGGTGCTGGTGCAGGGACGCCGTCTGGTCCGGGAACATATGACCGACCTGCTGCCGGAAGAACACTTCGCGTTCGATACGAAATCCCTTCGTCCAGCCGGGGGAACACGTGTTGAAGGAGAGGAGATCGGGAAACCTTGTTGCGAGCAACTTGACCGTTTTTCCTAAACGCATCTATACTGCCGCGCTGGACTTGAGGGTGAGCACCGCAACATTTTGCGGTTCTGCGAAGGGAATTGACCGTTCCCTGCACAGAACTCATCTTCAGGCATCACGCACGGACGTGGTGACAGGAAGAAGATCCCTATCCTGTCTGCAACCGGACGCTGGTCCTTTCGCCAGTCGGATTGCGTTGCACGACAATCAAGAGCCTGACAAGGCAGTAGGCTGAAACCGGCAATGGCAGGAACGACCCCCGAGACGAGCAGTCACGAGCATTTTCAACACGCCCCCGATCAGTCCGTGCTGGAACGTGAGTTGAACAAGGGTTTGACGAAAGTCGAACCTTATACCAACCAGATTCTGGTCGGTGTCTTCGTCGTGGCGATCGCCCTTGTCGCAGGGATTGTCTGGTTCCGCACCGCAGGAACCCGTGACGCTGCCGCCTGGAATGCATTTGCAGACTGTCGCGCTCCGGAAGATTACCTGGCGCTCGCCGACAAATTCCCGAATTCACCCGTAGGTGACTGGTCCCGGCTTGAAGCTGGCAAGCTTTACGTTTCCGAAGGACTCCCACAGGCCTTGACCAATCGTGCTGCCAGTGATGTTGCCCTGAACAACGCCAAGGAAGCCTACGAAACGCTGCTGAAGAAGAAGTCGACTCCGCCTGAAATTCGACAGGAAGCCCTGTACGGTCTGGCCACCTGCCTGGAAGCCCTGTCCGATGGCGATACCAAACCCGCCATTGCAGCTTACGAAGAACTGCTCAAAGAGTATCCGAAAACTCCGCATAAGAACTGGGCTGAGTCCCGAGTCAACGAACTCAAGACCGGCAACGCGCAGGAGTTTTATGCCTGGTTCCGCAAGCAGGATCCCAAGCCGGCAGATCGCCCTGGTCCCAAGGACATCCCTTCGGTCCAGAACCTGAAATCCGAACTCTCCATCGACGACGCAGCCGATCTGCTCAAGTCACTTGAGGAAGGTCAGGAGCCCGGAGTTCCTGAAGGCATCGAAATGCCTGCCAAACCGGCCGATCCCGCAACGGAAACGCCAGCCAAACCTGTTCCCGAGGAAGCTGCTGAAAGCAAACCAGAGTCGAAGCCGGAAGAGAAGCCGGCCGACACTCCCGCCCCAGCACCCGAGGGGGAACCGAAGCAAGAGACTCCGTCCGAGCCCGCTGCTGAAAGCAAATCAGAGGAACCGGCTCCAGCACCCGCTGAAGAGGCTCCGGCTGAACCCGCAGCGAACTAGTACTACAGTTTGATTTTTCAGAGCACGCCGCGTGAGCAAGTGCATTAAGTCGCGTCATTTAAAAAGTGCACTCGCTCACGCTTCGTGCTCTGGCAGATCATTCATAGAACTTTTCAAGAAGTCGAACTGTCTTACTTGAGCGGATCTCACGAAAGGGTGGCGTTCCGGCTGAGCGACCCGCCACAATGGATTTATTCCGATGAGCGGCGAGCCTGATTCCGAACCGGACCTGCAGAATATCACCGTCGAGTCCCGCGCCCATGGTTGGCGTGTGGATCATTATCTGTCACGGATTTTTCCCAATCACAGCCGGGTTCTGTTTCAGAAGGCGATTGAAAACCAGTCGGTGCTGGTAAATGGACTTCCGGTCAAAGCGTCGCGTCGCCTCCGCGTGAATGATCGCATTGCGGTCACGCTTCCCGAGACTCCCGACAGCAGTCTGGCTCCGGAAAATCTGCCGATCGAAGTGCTTTACGAAGATGACGCCATCGCGGTCATCAACAAGCCGGCCGATATGGTCACCCACCCTGGGAAGGCCAATTACACCGGGACGCTGGCCGCGGCGGTGCAGTACCACTTCAATCAGCTCAGTGATGTCGCTGGTCAGCTCCGTCCCGGGATCGTGCATCGCCTCGACCGCGACACCACCGGCGTGATCATCATTGCCAAAGACAATCAGGTGCATAACCGGCTGAGCCGACAGTTCGAACAGCGTGAAGTCGAGAAGGAATACCGCGCCATCGTGCGCGGGAAGCTCGAACGGGATGAAGACATCATCCGCACACACATGAAAGTTCATCCCAAGGCTCATGAGAAAATGATCATCTGCCAGCCGGATGAAAAGTCACGAGAAGCGATTACACACTATCGCGTCCTCCAGCGGTTTCGCGGATACGCCGAAGTTCAGCTGCTCCCTCACACCGGTCGAACACATCAGCTGCGCGTGCATCTTCAGTCTCTCAAGGCCCCCTGCGTTGCGGACCGACTTTACGCAGGGCATGACAAGCTTTTCCTCTCGGAACTGGCGGGAAAGTCGGTTGAACCGGGCGAAGAGCCGTTGATCGCCCGTCAGGGGCTGCACGCCTTCCGCCTGAAAATTCGTCATCCGGTGACCGAAGAGTGGATGGAATTCAAAGCACCGATCCCGGAAGATATGCAGCGGACTTTGCAGGCACTCGAAACTTTTAGAAAGCTCGACTGATGAAACTGGCCAAGGTTGAAACCGCCGATCACGTCCTCGCAGTCGCCGTCATCGAAGAAGCCGAAGCGAAGATTCTGCCGCTGAACAAAGCCCCCGGGATTCTGTCGCTGGCGGATCTGCTCCACGCATCGAACCCTGCCCAGACAGCCTCCATGCTGCTGGCCGATGCCACGTCTGTCCCGCTCGAGAGCCTGAAATTTCTCGCCCCGATCGACCAGCAGGAAGTCTGGGCGGCCGGCGTGACGTACAAGCGAAGCCAGGTGGCCCGCATGGAGGAATCGGAATCGGGAGCGTCCCACTACGATAAGGTTTACTCCGCCGATCGCCCCGAACTGTTCTTCAAAGCGACTCCCTCGCGAGTGGCACATCCGGGGACGCCTGTCCGGGTTCGCAAAGACAGCCAGTGGAGCGTCCCGGAACCGGAACTGACTCTGGTTCTGAATCCGAGTATGGAGATTGTCGGTTACACCATCGGCAATGACATGTCGGCCCGGGACATCGAGGGGGAAAATCCGCTCTATCTGCCACAGGCGAAAGTGTACCGGCAGTGCTGTGCCCTGGGTCCGGTCATTCTGCTGGCGGATCAGCCGCTGCCGCTTGCGGAGACGAAGGTCAAGCTGCTCATCGAACGAAACGGCCAGGAAATGTTCCGGGGCGAAACCGACCTGGCACAACTGCATCGGAAGCTCCCGGATCTGGCGGGATGGCTGGGTCGGGAAGACCGTTTCCCGGAAGGGGCTTTCCTGCTGACAGGAACGGGGATTGTCCCGCAGGACAACTTTTCGCTGGAAGATGGCGATGAGATTTCAATTGAAATTACCGGGATCGGCGTCCTGAGAAACCCGGTCGTCAAGGATTCGTAGCGGACCGGTGGCCGGAAGAACGCAATTTCCTGTTCCGGCCCCTGTATCCGAATCCTGAAAAATCGACTATGATGCAGTTTCTCCGCTGGACGGAACCTGCGCATCGGGCACGGGATTTGTCCAGCTGGCCCCCCTGCACGCATCAAAAAACGCAGCTTGCCCCAGTCTAATACTGCTCCTATGAAGCCGGAACTGATTCGCAATTTTTCGATCATCGCCCACATCGACCACGGCAAAAGCACGCTGGCCGATCAGTTGCTGCTGAAGAGCGGAGCGATTCAGGAACGGGAATTCCAGGCTCAGATTCTGGACGATCTGGACGTGGAACGGGAACGCGGCATCACCGTCAAAGCCCGCGCGGTCGCCATCGACTATCCCTACCAGGGCAAGACGTATCAGCTGAACTTCATCGACACCCCTGGACACGTCGACTTCCACTATGAAGTCTCCCGAAGTCTGGCAGCGTGCGAAGGAGCCCTGCTGGTGGTCGATGCTTTTCAAGGGGTTCAGGCGCAGACGGTGGCCAATGCCTATGCTGCCATCGAATCGAATCTGGAAATCATTCCGGTCATCAACAAGATCGACCTGCCGGTCACCCGTATCGAAGAAGTCTGCGACGAAATTGAAAGTGTCGTCGGACTGGATGCGTCGAACGCCCTGCATGTCAGTGCGAAGGCCGGGATCGGGATCGAAGCCTGCATTGAAGCGATTATCGAACGTATCCCCCATCCCAAAGGGGATCCGAATGCCCCGTTACGGGCACTGGTCTTCGACAGCAAGTACGACGACTACCGGGGCGTGGTGACCTATATCCGTGTGTTCGACGGCACGTTACGGAAACGGGACCGTATTCGATTCATGAAGGCTGCCACCGTTCATGAAGTGCTGGAAATTGGACAGTTCCGACCGTTCATGGTCGAGACCGAAGAACTCGGCCCGGGACAGGCCGGTTACATGATCGCCGGGATCAAGGTCCTGGGGAATGTCCACGTCGGGGATACCGTCACGCTGCAGGGGAATCAGGCTCCCGAGCCTCTTCCCGGATACAAACAGCCCAAGCAGATGGTCTTCTGCGGGATGTATCCGATCGATGCGACCGACTTCGAGAAGCTGCGATTCGAACTCGACAAGATGGCGCTGAACGACGCCAGCTTCTCCTTCACTCCCGAAACGAGCGATGCACTGGGGTTCGGCTTCCGTTGCGGATTCCTGGGCATGCTGCATATGGAGATCATCCAGCAGCGGCTCGAGCAGGAAGCCGATGTCGATCTCATTCAGACAGCCCCCAACGTCACCTACCATATTCTCAATCGCAACAACGAACTGATCGTCATCGACAACCCGGCCGATGTGCCGGACTCCGGTCAGATTGAGGAATTCCGCGAGCCGATCGCCAAGGTCAGCTTCATTCTCCCCAGTTCGAACATCGGTTCGATCATGCAGCTCTGCTCCGAACGCCGGGGCGAATACAAGAGCACCGAATATCTGGGGCCCGAACGCGCACAGCTGGTCTACGAGCTGCCGCTGGCGGAAATCATCTACGACATGTACGACAAGCTGAAGTCCATCACCCGTGGTTACGGGACCATGGACTACGAAGTCATCGGGTTCCGCGCGGCCGATCTCGTCAAGCTGGACATTCTCGTGAAGGGGACACTGGTCGAAGCGTTGGCGACCATTGTTCACCGGACGACTGCCGAACGACGTGGCCGGGCTCTGGTGAAGAAGCTCAAGGAAGAAATTCCCAAGCACCAGTTCGAAGTTGCGATTCAGGCCGCCATCGGCAGCCGAGTCATCGCGCGTGAAACCATTTCTGCCCTCCGCAAGAATGTGACAGCCAAGTGCTACGGGGGAGATATCACCCGCAAGCGGAAGCTGCTGCAGAAGCAGAAAGAGGGGAAGAAGCGGATGAAGCAGTTCGGCATGGTCGAGATTCCACAGAAAGCGTTTCTGTCCGTTCTGGAAGCTGGCAAGGACGAAGGCTGAACGGAATCAACCGACGAAGACGGACCAAAGTTTCAACAAACCGAAGAACTCAGCCGCGTGCCACTGCTCTGTGAGCAGTGGGGAACATCCAGGTCGACCTACATCTTTAAAACGGCTATTTGAAAAATCAGGCAAGCGTTACATGTCCGCACGGCTCGTAGAGCCGTGGCACCCGAAGTTCTGGCGCAGACAATGTACGTTCCGTTCCGTTTTCGTACCCGGTTCTTCTTCCCATGAGCGCCACCGAAGAAATTCAACGGGGGAAACGCTTCACATTCGGGCGAAACTGGGCGTCGTTCTTAAAGACGCTGGATGATTCCCGAATCCAGATCGCCATGCAGTCGCTGCGGGAACTGCTGGTGGTCGAGGATCTGTCAGGGAAAACGTTTCTGGATGTCGGAAGCGGGAGCGGACTGTTTTCTCTGGCTGCGAGAAAACTCGGGGCCACGGTTCATTCATTCGACTTTGACCCGATGTCCGTGAAGTGCGCCCAAGAGCTGCGCGAGCGTTTTGATTCGGACTCCCGTCAGTGGACGATCGAGCAGGGGTCGGCCTTGGATGCGGAATTCCTGTCTTCACTGGGGAAATTCGACGTCGTTTACAGCTGGGGGGTCCTCCACCATACCGGGCAGATGTGGCAGGCGCTGGAGAATGTCTCGCAGCTGGTGCATCCCGGCGGGAAGCTGGCGATCGCCATCTATAACGATCAGGGTTTACGGTCGAAGCTCTGGCATCTAGTCAAACGCGTCTACTGCGCGAATGCCGTCGGGAGAATGTTGATGCTGGCAATCTTCATTCCCTGGTTCTTCGTGCGGACGATCCTGGTCAGCCTCATCCGCGGACGGAACGAATTCGCTGCCTATCGCCGCAATCGCGGAATGTCGATCGTACATGACTGGATCGACTGGCTCGGCGGATATCCCTTTGAAGTGGCCACGTTCGAAGAGATCGAACGCTTCTTCGGGGCACGAGGATTCAGACTCATCTCCAGCAAGCGGACCCGCCGCCTGGGGTGCAATGAATTCTGCTTTCAGCAAACTCAGCGTTAGTTGCTGTTTCAGGGCCCTGTGACGACGACGCTTTCCAGTTTTCCGGAGGCGCGCGTTGACTGATCTCTCAGAACACGTACCATGTTGTACGAACCTGTGTTGAGTTCTGAGCCTGCGAATCGGGAGGGAGCAAAGAGTGTCGAGACTGCTGCATCACGTTCTGGTCATCGGCACGGGCTCCATCGGCGAGCGACATCTGCGCTGTTTCCTGTCGACAGAACGGGCCAACGTCGGATTCGTGGAGCTTCGCGAAGACCAGCGGAACGTCATCGCAGAACGCTATCCCGCTGCGCGTCCCTATGCGTCACTCGAATCTGCATTCGCCGACCGCTTTGGTGCGGCGGTCATTGCGACTCCCGCTCCGCTGCATATCCCTCAGGCGATTCAATGTCTCACGCAGGGGCTGCATGTCCTGATCGAAAAACCCCTCAGCGTGCAGCTGACCGGGATTGATGAACTGAAAGCGGCCGTTGAGCAGTCCGGGAAAGTCGCTGCGGTGGCGTACGTCTACCGCGCGAACCCGGTTCTCGCTGAGTTTCGCGAGGTTCTGCGCTCGGGGAAATATGGGCCTCCTCGAGAGCTCGTGGCTGTTGCCGGGCAGAATTTTCCGACATACCGACCTGCCTATGCGCAGACCTACTACGCCAGTCATGCACAGGGGGGAGGTGCGGTTCAGGATGCCCTTACGCACGTGATCAATGCCGGCCAGTGGCTGATCGGCGATATTGATCGCCTTGTTGCAGACTTCAGCCATCAGCAGCTTCCTCATGTCACTGTCGAAGACACCGTCCATGTTCTGGCCCGGCAGGCAGGTGTCCTGTCGAGCTATTCGTTGAATCAGCATCAATTCGCAAATGAAATTGTCATCACGGTCGCGTGCGCAGGCGGGACGTTGCGATATGAAAATCACCTGAACCGGTGGCGGGTCATGGAAAAACCGGACGGACCGTGGATCGATTCGGTCCAAAGAACGCTCCAGCGGGACGATCTGTTTATCCGGCAGGCGGCCGCGTTTCTGGATGCGCTTGAAGGGAAGCAGGAGCCGCTGTGTACGCTTGCGGAGGGGCTCGCCACGCTGCAGGTCAACCGGGCCATCATTCGCAGCGTCGAAACCGGCAGCTGGCGTGTTCCCTCGCAGGAACCCGCTGAGTGAGCATCAGCTCTCTTCAATGACGCCGATATACGGCAGATGGCGGTACTGATTGTTGAAGTCGAGTCCGTACCCGACGACGAATTCGTCAGGAATCTCGAAGCAGTAATAGTCCGGGGCCCCCTGCACCGCCGTTCGGACTTTTTTCCAGAGCAGCACGGCCGATTGAATGCTCCGGGGGTTCAGCTTCTGAAGTCGCTCGGCGATGCCGGTCAGAGTTCGTCCGGTGTCAAAGATGTCGTCGACGAGCAGCACATCGCGTCCGCTAATGTCGGGAAGGAAATCGAGGTTGATTCGTAATTCCCCGGGCGAGGTGGCGGTCCCTCGGTAGCTGCTGGCCTGCACCAGTCCCAGTTCATGGGGGAAGTCAATTTTGCGCATCAGATCGGTGACGAGGACGATACTTCCGGTCAGCACCCCCAGAATTGTCAGGTTGCGATCCTGAAAATCCTTCGTGATCTTCTCGCCCAGGCCAGCAACTGCAGTCTCAATTTGCGATTGACTGACCAGGGTACGGATGGATGTCATGGAAACGAGTCCCGATAAAAACAGAGGCTGCTGATCCCCTGCCAGCGCAGTTCAAACCGGTGAATGCGGGGCAGTTGCACGAAGATATCGGCGTAGCGCTCCCTCTGTCGACGGATCCGGAACAAGGTCGGAACTGTGCGTGCTGGCTGCCGCGATCACGTCTGCAGGTGTGTACAGAATTTCATCGATTCAGCACTGAAGGCAGCGGTCCAACTTCCCCGGCTGGTGGCTCTGATCATTGAGAAGCTGGTGTTTCGGCAAAGAACTGACAGTGGAACGATCGCCGGAACGCGGGGCACGGGATTGATGTTGATGCGACATCAGCGTTCCACTAGGTTTCGAGTCCCATCCCGCGTCTTCCCCAGATGCATTTGTTTTCGGAAGGATTCCGATGCACCGCCTGTTCGCCCTTTTCCTGATGATTTGCGGATTGTCCAGTGGCTGTCAAATGTTTCAGTGGGCGGCTCCCCATCAGTTGTGGAAGCTGAATCGTCAACCAGCGATGGGGGGCGAGGATGGATATTTCAGCATTCCCGCGGATCCCGTGGGGACCGAAATGTCCCATCCTGAAGCCTCCCGCTAACGCACGTCGATTCACGGAAGAAGCCGACATGTTTGAGAACAGCCACCGCCGACATCCGGTACAGACGTTCCAGTTCTGGTTCGTTGTACTGACATCGTTCGTGGTGGTCACTGCGTGGAAGCTGGACTTTTTCTCATTTCCCCGCGCCCCGTTGCCAGTCATTGTCGACGAGCCGATGCCACCGCCGCCGCAGGAAGAGCTGGCGACGACCGACCCTGCTCCCGTCCAGCGTGAAGCAGAAATCGCAAGTGAAATTCCCGCGCTGGAAGCGGTTCCCAGAGAGCTGGCTGCCGCACCCGAGTCTGCGCCCGTGCAGGCTGAAAGTCCCTCATGCGAATCCGCTCCAGCGGTCGTGCGGACAGCGGGAATGGTCAGCTCAGAGACAACCTCGGCAGTCGTTCAGGCCTCCGCTGAAAGTCACGATCTTCAGGACCGACCGGCCTTGCTGCGGAAGCCGATCGAGGAGATCAACCTGGATGCCGTCGATCAGCTGATTCACTCCGGAGACGACGTCGCTGCCCTGCGAATGCTCTCCGGTTGGTACTGGAAGGTGCCCGCTGCCCGATCCCGGTGCATTGATCGCCTGAATCTGCTCTCCCGGCGGATCTTCTTTCAGCCCGACACCCACTACATGCAGCCGCATTCAGTTCAGTTCGGCGACACCCCCGGAAGCGTGGCGGCCAGATACGGGCTCACTGAAGAATACCTGATGAAGCTGAATCGGCTGACGAGTCCGACCTTGAAAGTCGGGCAGGTTCTGAAAGTGATTCAGGGCCCGTTTTCGGTGATCGTCGACGTCAGCGACTGCGAAATGACGATTCACTCCCAGGGGTACTTCATTGCCCGCTTCAAAGTGGGCTTCGGAGCGGATGCGTCGATCCCGGAAGGGACATTTCAGGTCACGGAAAAACGGACTGATCCGCAGTACCCGGGGCCGGCTGGATTGATCCCCAGCCACGATCCGGCGAATCCCATCGGGCCCCGCCTGCTTGTTATCAATGATGTCCAGAAATCGCTGCCGATGTTCGGCGTCCACGGGACCTCCGAGCCCGGTTTGATTGGTCAGGTCGCTGGCAGCGGGTGGATCCGGTTGAATCAGCGGGAAGCCGACGCCATCTATGACCTATTGACCATCGGCTCGGAATTGATTATCCAGCCGTAGCGGACTCCTGAAATACACAGCCACGGAAGGCTATTGCGATGAAAATCCTCGATCTTGATCGGCTTCGTCAGACGGAAGTTGTTGCCAAGCCGTTCGAATATCTGATCGTTCCGGAATTTGTTCTTCCGGAGGCCCGCACTGCAATTCTGCATGACTACCCGGAAATTCTCGATGGCGGCAGCTTTCCCCTCCCCACGCTCAAGTACGGCGAGGACTTTGGGAAGTTCTGCGATGCCCTCCGCACTCCGGAAGTGGCCCGCATCTTCTCCGATAAGTTCAACATCGATCTGACCGACCTGCCGACGACGATGACCGTGCGGGGTCGGTGCCGGAAGAAAGATGGCGTGGTTCATACAGACAGCCGTTCCAAGGTGATCACAGTTCTGATCTACCTGAATGACGGCTGGGCTGAAGGGGGAGGTCGCCTGCGACTTCTGAATTCCGAAAACATCAACGACGTCGTCACTGAAGTTCCGCCCGATGGCGGCTTGCTGGTGGCGTTCCTGAATCGCGAAAACGCCTGGCATGGGCATCTCCCGTTTGAAGGAGAACGTCGTGTGATCCAGCTGAACTGGGTGGTGAACGAGGCAGCGGCCCGATCCAGTGCATGGCGGCACAGCATCTCTGCGTTCTTCAAACGGGGATTGCGAAAGACCGCCCGGCCGACTATGTAGACGCCAGTCCGCTGACAGTGAACCTTGCAGGTCGACGCCGGAAGCTGGACTTCGAACGGTCCGCTTCTGGCGAGATGCTGCGTTCTCTCCATCTCTGACAGATCGTCGGTCCGCGCTCTGGGTGCTGGGCTGACGTCTCCGTGCGGGCGATCGATTCGCTCCTTGGGGAAATTAGTGAGAGCCCGTCGGCGTGGCGCCCGTTGCCATCTCCCCGTGAGCCCCTTCTTTTGACGGTCGCCTGGGAAGCCCGTGCTGACATGCGATTTCAGCGACGGATTTTAAAGCCGATGCCGACGGGGCTGACCTTGATCCGGGTACCGCATCGGTTCGCAACGTGGCTCAGGCGCCCAATCTTTCACTATTCGGACTGCTGCTGGGTTGACTTGAAAGGCGCTGCGAAGGCGACTGACCGCCCTTTAATGCCGACGGTGGAGTGCTTTCCGGCGATTCAGTTTCGATGAAGGTAATCCATCAAAACTTACAGTTGATTCAATTGTATGATAATGTTATAAGTAAACGAATCCCGGTCGCGAACGTCATGTCCACGACCCAGAAAGGTCTCCCAGGGAAGTTCTCCCATCTTCTTTTATTTCACATGTGAGGGATGCCATGGTCGTCAGGTCACGTCAAAAGCACGGTTTTACGCTGATTGAATTGCTGGTTGTCATCGCCATCATCGCTGTCCTGATCGCACTGCTCCTTCCGGCAGTTCAGCAGGCCCGTGAAGCAGCCCGGCGATCGACATGCAAAAACCAGATGAAGCAACTCGCTCTGGCCATGCACAACTACCATGACACGCACAATGTCTTTCCGCCAGGGTTCGTCAGCAACGCCTCGGGAATCTGCCTGGACGGTTCGACAATCACGTGGTTTGGTGCCCCCTGGTCGGTCATGATTCTTCCGTACATCGACCAGTCTCCACGGTACAACACCTTTAACATGGTCAGCGGTCAATTCGCCGGAGTTTTCACGACGGAATCATCTCGAAGCGAATCTGCGAGACAGCTTCTCCGCAATACCGCATTTGAATGTCCTTCCGATCCGAATGCCTCCGAAGCCAATGCCCTGACCAATTACATGGGGGTCTCGGGAGGATGTGCAAGTGATGCCGATGTCGGCTGCTGCTCGACGACCAGTCGCAGCCAGTCCAGCAACGGCATGTTCTACAACAACTCTGCGACCAGAATGCGGGACATCCAGGATGGCACGACGAACGTCTTCATGCTCGGTGAAACCCGGTATGTCACCCTGAAAACCAATCTTCCTGATTACTACGTCACCTGGGCCAGCGGTTACTACGCCCGGCCCGGGGACTTCAATGCCAACACGGTGGCTGTTCTGGCGAAGTCGATCAACAGTTCCCAACTGAATCCCGCAATTCCCGGCTCCCCCGTCTATGACGTTCACCCCAATACCCTGGGAAGCCATCATGTCGGCGGAGCCCATCTGACGCTGGCTGACGGTTCCACCCGATTCGTCAGCGAGAACATGGACCTGACGACTTACCGTCAGATGGGGAAACGGGCGGACGGCCTCCCTGTCGGCGGACTGCAGTAGTCTGATTTTGGCCAGTCCATTTCGTGAGGAAAGTATGATCTTGAACCGGGCGGGGCCGCACCTGCTTCCCGCCCGTTCAAGAGTCTTCATCGCGATCACAACGTCGCTTCCTGATGTTCATTTCAGGCAAATGTCCGGAGAAGGAATGCTGCGGGCCTTCTGCGTTCTTCCTCGGGATTAACAGAATCGAGCCGAAGTCATGTGGAAACGTTGTCTGCTCCTGATCGTGTGTGCTGTGACGCTGGCAGGCTGTGGAAGCGGAGACAGCCGGGGCCCAAAGCGTTTTGAGGTGAAGGGAACAGTGACGTACCAAGGAAAACCTGTTCCTTACGGGCAGATCATGTTCGAGCCGGATGCCTCTCAGGGGAATCAGGGACCGGGATCTGGCGGCACCATCGAGAATGGCAGTTACCTCGTCAAAAGCGATCAGGGGGTGATTTCCGGGCCGCTCAAAGTGGTGATCTCCGGGTATGACGGAGTCGCTCCTCCCGGCGGCGGGCTGAACATGCATGGGAAGCGGCTTTTCCCGGACTTCTCAGCGAAGGTCACGCAGCCCGCTGCAGCTGCCACTCACGATTTCGACATCGCTGGGAAATGAATCGACACTGGCGGCGTGTGTGAACGGGGTGCTGTGTGATTCAGGCAATGTCACATCAGTCTTCAGTCACTTCACGCCGACGTACAAGGCTGCGATGCCGAACGTCAGAGGCGTGTAGGTCACTTCCTTCAAACCGCACTCCGACATGATCTCGACCAGGGCGGTCCCGCACGGGAATTCGGAGACGGACGCCGGCAGGTAGTTGTAGGCATCCTCCCGGTTTTTGGCGAAGAGCTGCCCGATACGCGGAAGAACATTTTTGAAGTACCAGCGATAAAACCCCGCCAGTCCCGGCAACGTTGGCTGGGCGAACTCCAGAACAGCGACCCGGCCTCCGGGCTGGCAGACTCGAATCATCTCTCGCAGTCCCGCCCGGGTGTCGCTGACGTTCCGCAACCCGAACGCGACCGAGACAATCTGAAAATGATCGTCCGGGTAAGGCAGGTGCTGTGTGTCCGCTTCGGTGAAGGTCACTCCCGCAGCGTCTTTGTCGCGGGCGGAAACCTTTTCGAACTTCGTTCTCGCGATCGCCAGCATCTCGGGAGTGAAATCGGTTCCGAACACCGGAATCTTCCGCTTTCCCGCGTTCCAGTACGCCAGGGCCAGATCCCCGGTTCCCGTGCAGACGTCCAGCAGCGGAGCTGTTCCGATCGGCGGCACCTGACGAACGGTGTACGATCGCCAGTAAATATCCACTCCCCCCGAGAGGAGATGATTCATCAGGTCGTAACGCTGTGAGATCTCTCCGAACATCTTGCGAACGCGATCACCTGACTTGTCAACTCGCGGTGTCGCGGCGGTGGAGGGATGTGACATGGGACTTACAAATCAATCTTCAGGAGGGAAGGAATTCAGAACGGTCGGCTGCCGCGTTCTTCAGGCAGAGATTCCGCAGGAATCAGCCTGTCGCATGGTCTTCGAACGCACTCGAAGGTTCAACTGCCGAGAACTCCTGAACCGCGGTTTCTCGATCTTCACCACCGGAATTCCCGAATCGTCGAGCAAGAACCGCCAGAATTTCCGCTGACGGCTGGCACCGGAGCTGCAACATGGATTCCCGGGAGGCGGGAGTGGCATCCAGCAGCAGAGTTTTGTCATCGCCTGTGACCGGACGGGCTTCCGCGGGGGACGTCTGGCGAGTCAGGCTCACTTCGCGCCACACCGCATCCGTATCCCGCAGATCCACATCGGGGCCGACGATTACCACGATCCCTGCTGTGCTCACCAGCGGCAGGCTGCGCAGGGAAAAATAAAGTTGCTGGATCAGTGCCGGCGTCGCTGCACTGGTGCTCACGAACACCACGTCCCGATGACCGCCGCAGGCTGGAAGGTGCAGATCGACGACTGTATCGTTGCTCAGGCGAAGAACGCTCAGCAGGATCAGTTCGGTTAGTTGGCTGCAGACAAGATCTTCTCCGACCTCCAGCGACTGGATTCTTGCCGGGAAGACGGGGTTGGCCCGATGCGTGATCGCGGAGAGATTGAGGCTCGGAAGGCCTGTCGATGTCTGCTGAACTCCGGTCGGGCCGGCGGAGACTCCAGTTCCCAGTCGAGCTGCCGGAGCCAGATATCCCTCGAGAACGATTTCCGCATCAGCAGGGACATTCAGTTCGACCGATCGCCCTCGCACCAGATTAAAGCCCTCGTTTCGCAGCAGACCCGCGAAGAACCAGGGATCAATCCAGCCGGGCAGCGGCAACGCTGCGACATACGACAAAAGCGGATCGCCCCCCAGCGAGATCGCCACAGGGCAGGGACGCTGCTCGGACTGTCGCTCCTGCCAGTGGCGGTGAGTCGGCCCGGAGACACTCCAGTGCAGTTGCACTGTTTGAGAAGAGAGAATTTCAATGGGTATCTGTTCGATGGCGGTGCGGCCGTCGACGGACTCGGTAATGACCTGCCCTGCTGTGATGATCGGTCCCGATTCCCCCGCCCAGTTTCGCAGAACGGGAAACTCCCGCAGGTTCATCTCTTTGCCGAGTTTGACAACCTGCTGGGACGAGCCGCGACGAAGATTCCTGGGGGACACCCGGCCCCGATCTCCGCCGGTGGCCAGCCCGAATCCGAATTTGGTGTCGCGGGTCTGCTGGATCGGATTGAGTCCGACCCGAAGACGCTCGATGACATCCTCGAAGCGGTCCACGCCGAGTGCCCTGAGAAATCTCGCACGATTTCCGAGCAGATTGGTGACGACCGGCATCGTCCCCTCAGCGGGATGCTCAAAGAGAATCACGGGACTCTGGTCCCGGAATTCGCGGCAGATCTGATGCGTCAGCGCAGCGATTTCCTGATCGGGCTGAAGGGGAACCGAGATTCGCTCGAGTTCACCAGCGTCCGACGCGGCCTGCAGGAATCGGGTCAAATCGTCGAACGGCATGACGGATTAACCTGCGTTGTTCGTAGTGGGCATGAAGCACGAAGCCCACCGGGATCGATGGGGCATTTCAGAACTCCGCATCTTCAGTACGGAGTTTGACCATCATGAACGATCTTCCTGAGAAAAGCACTGCATCCGCTGCGGTTCAGGAATCTCGCACCCGGAAAGTGCGAGCAACGTATGCCGCACTCTCCGAGTGCGGCATCTCCATCAGCTGCGGATCACTGAAGGTGCATTTTGAAAAATGCTTCAGTGGGATTCGCATTCCTGCTGGTAAGCGTCGTAGGAGAGAAGCTTCTCGACTTCAGCTGGATTCTTGACTCGCAGTTTTACCATCCAGCCAGCGCCGTATGGATCGTCGGACAGCTTGGAGAGATCGTCCGGGAGAGCGGAGTTGACTTCGACGATTTCGCCGCTCAGAGGAGAATACAGATCGGAAACCGCCTTCACACTTTCGATCTCGCCCATCTCCTGTCCAGCGGAGACCGACTTCCCGGCTGCGGGAAGTTCCATGTGGACGACGTCGGTCAGTTCCTTGACCGCGAAATCGCTGATGCCGATCGTGGCGATATCGCCTTCCAGCGAAACCCATTCGTGTGTCTTGGCAAATTTCAGGTTTTCAGGACTCATGATGAAAGCACATTTCCGTCGGGGTACGAAATCAATCCAACTTCGACAAAGTTCTAGCGTGAAATTGCCGCAGATGCACGGGTACAAAGATTCCCCATCCGGACTGGCGCTGGGGAATCGTCATTCTGCCGGCAAAGTCGTACGGTTCAACGGGTGGCGACGGGAGAACTTTGCGGAGCGCCGTTAAGGCAGACTTCCGTCGCTTCGTGAGCTGCACGGGCACAGCCGTTCGTCCGCTCGAACTCTTCGATTTTTTCGAGGCGACGCTGATGGCGTCCCCCTTCGAACTCCGTCCGCAGCCAGATTTCGACGATGCGGCCGAGCAGGCGGTCGCCGAGCATGTCGGCGGAAAGGCACATGACGTTGGCGTTATTGTGCCGCCGGCTGTATTCGGCGGTCACGTCGTCATGACAGGTGACAGCCCGCACGCCGCAGAATTTGTTGGCGGCGATGCACATTCCCATACCGGTGCCGCAGACCAGAATGCCTCGGTCGACCAGACCTGTCGAGACCGCCTCCGCCACTTTCGAAGCGTAGTCCGGATAGTCGACACTTTTGGTCTCCTGCGGACCGTAATCGACAGCAGTGTGACCCAGTTCTTCGATCTGGACCAGGATCTGCCCGCGAACGCGCACGCCGCGGTGATCGCTGGCTAAGGCAACTTTCATGCTCCGTTTCCTTCCATGCCCTTGGCTTCAATTTCCGCCAACAGATGTTGCAGACACTTCGTGATCATTTCCCGGCATCGCCGATATTCTTCAATTCCCGCTCCAATCGGATCGGGAACGTCTTCCGAACGCGGCGACAGCAAACGCACCTGCCCCGACAGTTCGGGATAACTGGAAAGGACCGCGTCACGATGGCTGCGCGTCATCGTCAGGATGTGGTCACAGTGGAACAGGAGTTCCTCGGTGACCGGCTGGCTTTCATGTGCGGACAAATCGATCCCGTCAGGATACAGCAGTTCGACCGATTCCGGCGCGGCTGGTGCCCCTTTGTAGGCTGCCAGACCCGCCGAGATCACAACGAACCCATGATCCATCAACTCATCTTCGCGACAATGTAAATGATCTGCCAGCATTTTTCGAAAGATTGCTTCGGCCATTGGGCTGCGGCAAGTGTTTCCGGTGCAGACAAACAGATAGACCTCGCCCGCGAGTCGCCTCAACATTCTTTCGCTGACCACTCCTGAACGCTCCAGCGTGAATTTCGACTGGTCCACCGCGACAATCGTCGGCGGAACCTGAAATCGTGAAATCGAAGAATGAACGATCAGGCTCGGATCCGGCAATCCCGGCTGAGCAATCGTTTCACCAGTCGCCCCCAGCAGGCTCACCGCGGGGGATGAAACCGCCCGGAGAACTTCCTGCGAAAAGGAATCGGCAGGGCAGTAAAACGCCCGTCCCTGTGGGGTCACTCCCCAGGCCTGGGCCGGTGCAGACCACTGCGCGACCAGGCCATTGCCTCCCTGCTTTCCGTCGGGAGTCCGCAAGACGACCGGACCGGGCCAGCAGCGGGCTGTCAGTTTCTGGAACAGTCGTGATGGAGACGTCACAAGATCTGCAACGACAGAGGGATGCGCAATGGAGACTGCTTGTCGATGACGGTGATTTTCTTTCCCGGCAGCGAACGCCTGAAGTGCGGAGTCCCTGGTTGTCAGCCCTAGCAGATTCCAGCCGCACTCATCCGGAAGGCAGACAACCTGCCCCGCTTCCAGTTCCGCGACAACGGCCTGAACTGCTTCATGCGCGTTCGCCAGTTGGTCAAGGAAAATTTCACGTGCCATGAGCGGGAGATGATCGAGGATGGCGGACGGATGGTTGAAGCGGATCGACCATGGCCTGAAACCACGGATAGACATTCAGACATCGTATCCCGTTCCTGGGGGAGCATCAACTCGCTTGAGGAATTCGTAAAGGTAAGCACTGATGCATGAGCCGTTTGGCACACCGGAGAACTCCCTTTCAGACAGGTGTCTGAGCCGATGAGCCCAGCAATCACAACGGGCAAATCGCATTCTCGAAGTGTGTCTGGGGAGCGGGAAAATTCGTTGCTGGACATGCTCGGAAAACTTGCAACATATGTATCGTTAGTGGGTTACGGTGTTTCGAAAACGTTTTTCAAAGATGAAAATCACCCGGAAATTCGTTGACTTTTTCGATCCGGAAACGTTATCCTACCTTGCCATCGTCACTTTGAGGGTCAGGCTCAGATGTAGTGATGTGACGATTGTGCTGTGCTTCGAGGGGTCGAAGGACAGCAAGTAGTAAAAAGCTCGTGGTATCTAAAACAAGTTGGCTGGACAGGCTTGGAGAGAGATCTTTCAGGTTCGAAGTGAAAAGTTCGCAGGGGTCTCTGGATCGCAGCGTACTTTCCAAAGTCGATCAGAAGATTTCCCGCCGGGCCGATGCCTCGCCGGGTGTGATTGCAAAGGGACTGGCATTGGTCGGTTCACGCAAGCGATTCCGCCTGGTGGCAATCTGATTGCGATTCGGTCCTGAAGTTCAGGCTTTCTGACGTTGTAAGTTGAGTTTACGGCGTCGAGGGTCCGATATCAGAGAAGGTCGCAAGCGTGGATTGCGGAATCAGAAATGTGAAGGTTCTCCATGGTGGCTGAAAAAAATGCTCCCGGTGTGGTGGTCACCGGTCTGGGTGTGATTTCGCCGGTCGGAATTGGCAAGGACGCCTTCTGGACCAACATGGCTGCCGGCAAGTCCGGAATCGGACCGCTGAAGTCTTACGCCAGCCAGAATCTGCCGTGTAAGCTCGCTGCTGAAATTCACGATTTCGATCCTCACCAGTACATCTACCAGAAGAAATTCCTGAAAGTCATGTCCCGTGACATTCAGCTGGGGGTCTCGGCCGCCAGCATGGCCATGCGGGATGCCGGGCTCTCTGCCGGCGATGTCGACCCGGAACGACTCGGTGTCGAGTTCGGAGCCGGACACATCGCCTTCTCCCCGGATGAACTTTCGGAAGCAGCACGGGATTTCGAGAATCCCGAAAACCAGAACGGGTATCCCCGCTGGGGCGAAGACTCCCTGGGGAAAATCGCTCCGCTGTGGCTGCTGCGACAACTCCCGAACATGCCGGCCTGCCATGTGGCGATCGAACACGACGCCCGTGGGCCGAATAACACCATCACCAGTGCCGATGCTTCCGCCCTGCTCGCCTTGCAGGAAGCAATGCGGTGCATCAAACGCGGTCAGGCAGATGTCATGATCGTCGGAGCCTGCAGCTCCAACATCAACCCGGTTGACATTGCCCGCATCAGCCTCATCGACAGCCTGTCCCGCCAGAACGATCCCGAACAGGGCTGTCGCCCGTTCGACCGTGACCGTGACGGCACGATTGTCGGCGAAGGTTCGGCAGTGTTCGTTCTGGAAAGTTACGAACATGCCCGCGCCCGCGGCGCGGAAATTTACTGTGACGTCCTGGCTGTCGGAGCCGGGTGCGACGGGCGTGGTCAGGAGAACGTCACGCGCGGTCGAGGCCTGGCCTGTGCCATGAACTCCGCGATGCGGCTGGCAGGGATTTCGCCTCGCGACATCGGTCACATCAACGCACACGGCAAGAGCACGCGTCGCGATGACTGGGTCGAGTCCCGGGCTTACCACGAAGCCCTGGGCGGTGATGTCGGACGCATTCCCGTGGCTGCTCTCAAGAGCTACTTCGGAAACTTCGACGCCGGCTCCGGAGCTGTGGAACTGGCCGGAAGTATTCTCGCGCTCAAGCACGGTGAGCTTCCCGCCACTCTGAACTATAAGCATCCAGACCCGCTGTGCCGGTTGAATGTCACCCGCGAACCGTTGCGATTGCGGTCCGGAGTCGCCATGAGTGTCAACCGCACCGCCATGGGACAGAGCGCTGCAGCCATTATTCGGGCGATCTGAAGCAGGGCCTTCGAGAGTCCTTCCAGGTGATGTCTGAAGGCGCGGACGGAACGTTCGGGCCACTGCGTCGATGGGGCGTCGCAATCCTTGTTCAGCAGGACTGTGATGATGTTGCGGGCCACACGTCGACAGAAAGTCCTGGCAGGCGCCATTGCACTTCTTTCGGCTTCGACGTTTTCCGTCTGGTGAATCTGGACCAGCCTTGTATGTCCCGACTTCGCCGAGATTCTGGTCCCTGATCCATCGCTCCCTTCCGCCGGAACGCCGCACTGTCGTGAGATTCGCTGCAGGGGGGATTTTGCCCGTTTCTTAGGCGAATTTTGAAATCTGGTCCCAGAAGTCAGGCCAAAACTCTGTTCTCATGACTATTCATGTGGGGCGGCATTTTATGGGACTCCAGGACTCCTTGCTTCCATCAAGAGCTGCCCCCTTTGTGGGAATGTGGGATGATGTGGCGATTGGAAAATGACAATGCCGTTACCTAAAGAACAGCAGTTTCTTGATCTGTTCCTGGCCAATCAGCATCGTATCTATCGATTTATCGTCTCGGCTGCGCCACGTTGGATCGATGCGGAGGAAATCTTCCAGCAGACGTGCCTGACGCTCTGGGAGCGCTGGGATCAGTATGACGCCGAAGGCGAATTCGTGAGCTGGGCCTGCAGCATCGCAATAGGACACCTGAGAAACCACATCCGCAAGAAGCAGAACCATCAGGTCTTATTTCAGAACCAGGTCCTGGAGCAGCTGGCCACCGTCCATTCAGAGCAGCAGGTCTTTCTGGAGAGCGTACACGACACGCTACGTGCATGCCTGAATAAACTCCCTGCCGATGCGCAGCGTATCCTGGTGCACTACTACGACGGACAAACAGGGCCGAAAGTGGTCGCTGAGAGAGAAGGGAAATCGCTGAATGTCGTCTATAAACTGGTTCGCAAAATTCGTGGCCGGCTCTACGACTGCATGACACGGAACATGGCTGGAGGAGCTGCATCATGAACGCTCTTCCTGCACGATCCCGCATCGACGACCGACTGGTGGATCTCGTCGAGAGATATACCGAAAGCGGTCTTTCCGAATTGGAAATGAAAGAGCTCGAAGACCGGATTCTCCGAGATCCGGATGCACAGGCATACTTTGTCGGTCACCTGACAATTCTCTCGAGTCTGCAGTGGGAAATGCGCCGGGGTGTCATGGACGCGGCGCCGGTGGAATCACTTCTGTCAGGGACTCGCCATGGGAAGCGTTCTACGTTTTTCACAAAAACGAAACTTGCAGCTCTTGCCGCAATCACCTTGTTCATGGTGACGGTTGCAACATTGACACTGCGCCGCCCGGCACCTGTCGAACGGCCAGTCGCGATCCCCACGGAAGAAGCTCCGCAGCAGGAACCGTTGATTCGGTCCCGAGAAATTGTGGTGGCAAAACTCGCGGACGTCGGCGATCAGGTTGTGATTGGTCGCAATGGGCTGAAACATCCCGCAGTGGCCGGAATGAAACTTCTGGCCCGTGATTCGCTTCAGGTTCCCTATGGAGGGACCGCGCTGTTGACGTTGTCGAATGAGGCCAGCATTCAGCTGGGGCCTCAGTCCATCCTGACATTCGAGCACGAAGGGCGTCCCGAACTTCGGGAAGGGTATGCGGAAGTGAATTCCTCCAGCGAATTCGATTCGCTTTCCTGGAGTATTCGAACGTCGACTGCCGACACGGAAATTCGTTCCGGGCATATTGCCTTAGGGGCCAGCGCAACTCAGACTCGCGTGCGGGTCGCGTCGGGCACTGTGCAAGTCATGCGTCGGCGTGATGGGGCGATGGCAGATGTGAGTGAAGGATACTGCTCGACGATCGACACTGGCGATAGCATCAATCCCATTCCGAGCCGATACGGAACCGCATTACTGATTGTTTCAAAAAGCCAGCACGAGCTCCCCGGATGGGCAGCGTTCAATAACCTGGTCAGCAACCGCCTTATCGGCGAACAGCTCTGGCGATCAGCTCTTTCTGTTAAAGTGCGCACGTATGAGGAAGTGACCCCGGAAGACGTTCAGGAATGTGTCGTCGCTGTCGTTTCTCTGTTTCCCTTTGAGGTGAACGCCGAAGAGCATCTGCGTCGTTGCGGGCTTCCCGATGCCGCTGTGCCGGTCATCTGTCTGGAAGTGGGGGGATTTCCGGTTTTTGGCATGACCGGGAACGAACACGGTAAGGATTATGAATTCGTGAATGGAGAATTTGGAATCGACATTGCGCGCCCTGGGCACCCGTTGGCAGCAGGGTTTCATGGTCAGAATCTGGGGGTCTTTACGGAAAATAATACGCTCGTTCTCGGATGGGCGAACCCGGTCAACACCGCCAGGGGAATTGCACATCTCTCCGGACTTTCCGACAAGTGGGTCCTGTTCGGATTCGAGAAGGGGGACAAGATGCTCAACGGGGTCGCTCCGGAACGGAGAGTCGGGCTCATTATCAGCCCCGATGGGATCAGAGAGGGATCGCCCGTGCTGAAATTCATCGACGCTGCCGTTCAATGGTGTGTCGAAACTGCACCACGCACTCTGTAGCATCCCGTTGCCGGTGACCAGAAACACGAAACCGGCTAATGCAGATCCTGAGAGATCACGGACGTGATTACTTCAATTTCTGACGTTGCAGAAGTCCGAACGCGGCAGCGGCCCGGACATCGAGATCCTGGTCACCTGCAAGTTGTTCGAGAATCTGCCTGGAGTGTGCATCCGTTCTGTCGGCCAGCTCCAACACGAGAAAGTACCGGCCCACAGGAACGCCCGCTTCCTGCGTCAGATCCCAGGCCATTTCATGCCCGCAGGCGAGGGCAAAGACGAGTCGCGTCAACGCGGGGAACGCTGGCTCGGTGACTCCTTCTCTGAGTTTGAGCAGCGTTTGTTGGGGGAAATCTTTCAGGTGCCACAGGACATAAGCGCCACGTAATCTGCAGAGATCGTCTCCTGAACTCAGGCAGTCGGTCAGCCCGGAAATGGCTGCGACCCTGCTTTCTGTCTGTGCCAGACGCCATAGGGCAAGCGGGGCGGCAGCATCCGTGGGTGAATGTGCAGAGGACTCGACGAGCGGCAGCTCTTCGGGAAGGATCGGCGCTTGCAGCTTCGCCAGTGATTCCATGGCATGAGGCCGAAACGCGGACGTTTCCTCAAGCAGCGTTCGCCGAATCTTCGCGATGGCTTCTTCGCGGGCCGCAGCGGAAATTTCCGCACGCGCTAACACTCTCCACACGGCCACCTGATAGGCCGAGGCTGGACCGTCTCGCTCAGACTGAAACCGGGCCAGCACGTCGTCGCGGTCTCCAAGAAGAAGGAGCGACTCCGCTGCATGCACGCTGATCATGCCGGCAGGCTGATGGAGAGCCTCCTGCAACGTTGCCCGCAATTGAGAGTCGCTGATCCTGGGGAATTCCGTCTGCATCTCAGTTTTCTCCGCCACTGCCTGCAGGGCTGTTTTCCACATCGAACTCTTGCGCTTCCCGACGACGAGGACTCGCCAGATCGCTCCGGGCACTGCGATGATAGATCTTGAATAGATTCGTACCACACAATACCACTTCTGGTGATGCGTTCAAGCGGCTGCCGCGATCGAGCTTTCTGTACGTGGGGCGATGACGGGAAAATGTTGCGAAGGCCCCATCGTTCGGCGCGCAGCTTCCACTCCTGTCAGAGCGGATGCCGCCTGCGATTCTTCGTCAGATGGAGAGATTCAAGCACCGCTCAAGGTGTGCTTGCGGTCTCGAGGTAGAGCTTGTGCTGCAGGATGTACTGTTCGACCGCGCGCGGGGTCTGAAAGCGGATACTGCGATGGGCCGCACTCCGCTGGCGAATTTCCGTCGAGGAGATTTCGATGCCGGGCATCTCCACCACCTGAAAGCAGGCCGCGGCATCTTCCCCCAGTTCATCGACAATGATGTTCAGGGGGACCGGACCTCGGGCTCGATTCACAGCGATCACGCCGGCCAGTTCGAGAATGCCGGTCGGATCTTTCCAACGCGGAAAATCCGCCACCGAGTCTGCTCCCATGATGAGAAACAGCTCTGCATCGGGATGTTTGTTCGAAATCTCGGTCAGCGTTTCAACGGTGTAGCTGACCCCTTTACGTTTGATTTCCAGGTCGGAGAGGACGAACGCGGGATACCCGGCCAGGGCCAGTCGCAGCATTTCCACCCGTTGTTTGGCAGTGGCGTGCGGTGCGGTCTCTTTCAGCGGGGAATGGGCGGCTGGAATGAACCAGACTTGATCGAGTCCACACGCTTCGCGGGCGGATTCCGCCAGCAGGAGATGTCCCAGGTGGATCGGATCGAATGATCCCCCGTAAATGCCAATTTTCATGACGAGCTGCGTTTCCTTGAGAAGTCAGTCGGTGCCGGATGAGCAACGATTCTGACGATTCGGAACGCAGAACGCAAAAAGCAAAGCCACCGAGATCCGACTGAGGGGCGCACCAGTCGGAAATCGGCGGCTTTAGAGCGCTTCCAGACCATTTCCGGACTGATCCGGAAATGAATATATGCAGGCACATGAATAAGCATACTTGAATGGATGGCAGCTGTCAAAACAGACAGGATGTTTGAATTCTGGGAAATTTCCTCAAGGTGGATCGATTCCGTTTTGCATCAAAAAGGTGCATGATCTGATCTGAACGAAAGTTGCTGGAACTTCGATTCGTGATACTCAGAGAATTTCTCTGCTCGCATCAGGACTGCGAGCGGGATGTCGGCAGCTTACTGAACATGATGGTGTTGAAGATGTTGAAGCGAAATCATCCTCGTGCTGGTGGTCTTGCAGTCCGCATTCTGGGGAGCCTGGCTGTGCTGATCGCCCTGGGAGCGATTATGTATTTCGCTCTCCCGCGCGAATCTGGCCCTCGCGTTTCGCCAAACAAGCCGAATGATCCGGTGGACAACGAAGCCCGACGCTGCGAAGACCAGCTTGCCGATCTCATGGAAGGTCTGAACCCCGGCCGGCTGGGGATCTCTTCCGACCGGGGCCAGATCATGGATCGCCTCAACAACTGGAAGTCGGAATGCAGTTCGCAGATTCGGCAGACCCAGCCCAGCAGCGACAAAGCCCTGATCGAAAAACTGCTTGCCGGGGAGCAACTCAACAGAACCTTGAGCGAGCGTTACCTCGCTGAAGATGCCAACCACATCCGCATGTGTCTGCTCGCACGGGATATCGTCACGCATGTGGTCGAAGGAAACACATCCAACGTCGACCGTGCCGTCTCCCTGTTTGATTTCATCAGTCGGAACGTTCTGCTCATCAACGATGAGATTCGGGACAAACTTCCCCTGACACCCTATGAGTCGCTGCTGTTTGGCCTGGGGACAGCCCAGGATCGCGCGTGGATCTTTGCCGAACTGCTCCGTCAGATCCGGACCGATGTCGTGATTCTGACACCGCGGGATGAGGCCAAGGCCGAGCACTGGCTGGTGGGAGTCATTGAACCGACTCAGGGAATTCTGCTGTTCGATCCTCGTCTGGGGTTACCGGTCCCCGCCGCCGGAAGTTCCATGGAGACACTCTACCCCAAGGTTCCAGCGACTCTCCAGGAAGTGCGAGACTCCGACGCAGCACTTCGACAACTCGACCTGCCGAACGATCCGTATCCTCTTCAGTCCGAGGACCTGAAAGACCTGAACGTCGCAATCATCGGCACCAGCAGCGGCTGGGCTCCGCGGATGGCCTTGCTGCAATACCTGCTTCCGGAAGGGACCAGTGTTGACCTCTACGACGGCCTGGGAGCCAACGAACTGCGGTCGCCCGGCATGGAACAGCGAGTCGTCGATGCCGGCAAGAACGATTTGTGGTCTGCAGACCATGTCAGCATCTGGCCTTATCCCGCCCAGGCGGAACAGGCCTTTGAAGCCACCCGCGGAGAAGGAGAAGAAAACAGTCAGCTGGCGATTCTGAATGTCATCTTCAAGGGGCCGTATGTCCCTCGCCCGACCGGGGAAGATGGGAAGACGATCACGCCAACCCCGATCGAAAAGTCGCTGCACTTCGTCCGCATTGAGCAACTCAGAGGGAAGTACAATAACGCCATCCGGGACTATCTGCCGGTTCGCACCACCTGCAAAACCTTCCCCAATCCTGCGAACGATGCCGCTGCGGAGTTCGGGACCTTCTGGGTGGGGGTCTGCCAGTACAACACGCAGAAGATTCGAACAGCGCTGGGAACGCTCGATCGCTATGCAGCGACTCAGGCCGAGAGCGTCGGTCGTCGGCGATCGGCCGGCGAATACATTGCCGACTGCCTGCTGGCACAGAAGAACTACGAAACGGCAGTGATGGTGATGCTCAATCTCCCCCCGGGATTCGCTCCCCGGCGTGACGAGTATCTGGTGCATCGCTGGTGCAAGATTGGCAATCTCAATCTGGAAGAGGTCAAAGAGAAACGACTCAAGCTGATCACTCCGGAAAACGCCCCTGCGGAGGCGAAACCGGAACCGGAATCGACTCCGGCTCCTGATGAAGCCAAGGGGGAAATGAAACCGGAAATGAAGCCGGAGATGAAAGCAGAGGGGGCTGGTGAAACACCGGCCGCTCCCACGGATGAACCAAAGCCGGAGGGTGAAGCAGCGACTGACAAGCCAGCCGAAGCTGCTGGAGAAACAAAGCCGCAGCCACCTCCGGTTGAGCTTCCGGTCCCCATCGAAACACCTGTAGAAGAAACCAAGTAGGCGACATGCTCAGCTTTTTGCGTCGCCGCTGGTTCATGGTCGCGATCCTCCTGCTGATCCCGTTGGGGATCTGGCTGGGGTTGAGGGCGCAGCCTCGTGAAGTTTCACAATTCCCCAAATGGATTGTGCAGATTGTCAGCGGGGTGATGACCGCCCTCATTCTCTTCCTGATGTCGGTCACCTTGGAAAATCGGCGACTGTGGCAGTCGCTCCGCGCTCCGGCCCCGGTCATCTGGGGAGCGACGGTCTGCTATCTCATCATTCCCTTGATGGCACTGGCCCTTCTCCCCCTGCAGCAACTGGGAGACTTCGCGGTCGGATTGATGGTCGTTGCAAGCGTTCCCAGCACTCTGGCCGCTGCGAGCGTCTGGACCCGGAAGGCGGGGGGCAACGACGCAATTTCTCTGCTGGTGACGGTGCTGACGAACGGCACCTGTTTTCTGGTGACCCCTCTCTGGCTGCAGTTCGGGCTGGGGGACGCAGTGAACCTGAATGCCCGTGAGCTGATCCTTCAACTCTTCCTGACGGCGCTTCTTCCGATCCTGGTCGGTCAAAGTTTTCGGCTGTGGCCCTGGTTTCGGAACTTCGCGGATAACGCCAAAAACGGGTTCAATGCCGTTGCGCAGGTCTGCATTCTGGCCATCGTGTTCTGGGCGTCCGTCCAAAGCGGAGTGAAGGTCAACGCAGGGGAATCTGCTGCAGGCGGGCTCCGGGTGCTTCCGGCCTTGGTTGCGTGGGGAAGCTGTATCGTCCTGCATTTCGCCGGGCTGGTTCTGGCGATCTGGGGAGGAATTCTCTGGCGATTCTCCCGCGAGGACACCGTCGGGACCGCATTTGCCGGGAGCCAGAAAACGCTGCCGATCGGGTTGTTTGTGGCTGCCAGTGTGGCGGGAGACGCCCCTTTCGCCCTGTTGCCGGTGTTGATGTTCCATGCCTCTCAACTGGTGCTCGACACGCTTCTGCTCGATCGCCTGCAACGCTGGGTGAGTGGTGGTGCGGAGGAAACGTCCGCTGAAGTCTCTGGCGACGCCTAAACCGGACAGACCGCCACGCGATGGATTTCCCGGGCTCTTGCTGAGCCGCCAAAGCTTTCTGGTGTGACAGACGTTTTTGTCCATCATCTTTGGCATCAATGTGTTGCGTCCATTTGAGGCGATGTAAAAGAATTTTTCAGGAAAGTGGATCGAGGAGAGTTGAATCATTCAGCAGTCGCCGATAATCTTCCTGTGATGAGATTGAGTCTCAATCTCGTGTCAAGACTCAGCCAGCAAAGTCCTTTCGGATGCCAGCGACGTTGCGACGAAAGCCGCCCAGGCATGTGCCCCGGGCCGCCCTTTTCGACCGCCGTTACTATCACTGGAGGTTTTTGATGCTGATCTCGCATCCTGATTTTGCTTCCGGCCGGTTCACCGAGCCGCGCATTCCAGCACTCCTCGCCACAGACTCCTTCGAGTCGCTGGCCGAGTTGAGTTCTGCTTCAAGAACGCTTCCCTGGACGGAAATGGCCGCGCCGGTGAAAGCACCTGTGGGTGCTGCCAGCGGGTGCCCCGGTCGATGCGCCCTGACGTGCCGCCGCACCTGCGAAGCTCATCGATCAGATGACAAGCAGTCGGCACCGGCCGCTCGGTCCGCATAGAGAAATTCTCGGCTGATGCAGCACATGGTTGCTGCATTTCTCCCTCGCCGCGATCGCCACAGCTTACACCGCTGCAGGCGTCCTCGCCCGGGAGTCCGTTCAACTCCAAATCAACTTCAGGAACTTTACTCACATGCAAAAACTGACTCGTCCCCACTCTCCGCGCAGCGTCGGATTCACGCTGATTGAACTTCTGGTGGTGATCGCGATCATCGCCGTCCTCATTGCCCTGCTGCTCCCCGCCGTCCAGCAGGCCCGCGAAGCCGCTCGCCGATCACAGTGCAAGAATAATCTCAAGCAGATCGGCCTGGCGATGTACAACTACGAAAGTACCCACAGCGTCTTTCCGGCGGGTGCGATTGAAGACTCCAATCCTGGGAGTTCGGGGATTGGAGCTAGCGGATTTACCCTGATGCTTCCGTTTCTGGATCAATCGAACTCTTATAACCGGTACAATTTCAATGAGCATTATTCCTCAACGTATAATCAAGGGGTGCTGAATCAGCGGGTGACAACCTTTTTGTGTCCCACGATGACTATTCCCCGTAATGCTCCCGAGGTTCAATGTATCGTCTCAGGGCTCCCGGAGACAGGAGCTCCTTCCAGCTACCTGCTCAGCGAAGGGACATCCAGCTATGCGGGGTCGACGATGATGGGAAGTACACAGGGAGCGGACGGAATGTTCCCAATCGTGTCTCCGTTGATGTTCCAGACCCCATGGAATCGCTGCACTCGCGTTGCCGATGTGACTGACGGTTTGAGTAATACCCTGGCAGCGGGAGAAAGCACTTGGAACTTCGGCAACTACAAATGGGGTGCGTCCGCGTGCGGAACTTCGGGTCTCAGTGGAACTCAACGATGGGGAACTGCTCGCTGGGGTGTGGGATACCCAAACTCTGCGGTGGGTAATACCGGCGGCGGATTGAACAATTTTGCAGCATCACCTGCTGGTTATTCCAGCCAACATGTCGGTTCTCTGAACTTTCTGCTGGGAGATGGTTCGGTGAGATCGATCAGTCAGAACGTCAGCATCGGTACTGTTTCCGCTCCAGGGGTACTTTACTCCCTGACGACAAAAGCGGGTGGGGAGGTTGTCGGTGAATTCTAAAACCCCCTATTACATGGCGATGAGTCTGCTTCTCCTGTGCTGTAGTCAAGGATGCCAACGTTCGAATGCACCGGGCCGTGTCCCGGTGACCGGGAAAGTCACTCTGAACGGAAAGCCTGTGAATCAGGCAACTGTCCAGTTGGAGCCGATCTCCCCTAAATCCGGGCATCATGCATCGACGAACGTCATCGAAGGTGAATTCGAATTCGCAAGACACCAAGGGCCCTCCCCGGGCACTTACTATGTCATTGTGAATCCAATTGAGCCTGAACCTGAAACTGTTCTGGAGCAACGCCAGAAATCGAAATCAGATCTCCTCAAGGATCATCGAGACCTCGTCAGTGCAATCAAGCGACAAGGGGCGATCACAGTCGAATTTCAACCCGGCAAAGACAATCTTGTCAACGTGGAATTAAAATCCAGGTAAACGGACTGCTCTGCCAGTCTCGCTGGAATCCAACCAGCGCCAATCCTTAGAGAAAAGGACAATCAACATGCGTCTTCCACGCATCGTGCTGCAGACATTCCTGACGCTGTCCCTGATGACAGGTGCAGCGCAGGCTCACTTTATCTGGGTCGTTGCGGAACCAGCCGAGCAACCCAATGTCGCCAAGGTGTATCTCAGCGAAGAGGCGGGGCCGGATGATCCCGAGCTGCTTCCCAATATTGCCGCAGCCAAGACCTGGCTGGTCGCAGGTCGGGGCGAGCCCAAGGAAGTGACGCTGAAGATCGACGGTGACGCGCTGGTCGGCGAGATCCCGGAGAAATGGGCGGAACGAACTGTTGTCGTGAATCATAACTACGGCGTGATGTCGCGAGGCGGTGCCCCGTTCCTTCTGAAGTATTACGGCAAGACCTATCCGTCACAGCTCGCCGGGACCTGGAAGCCGGTTGGAAACGCAGACATTCTGCCGCTGGAAATCAACCCGCAACTGAGCGGCAAGACGCTGACTCTTTCGGTGACCTGGGAAGGTCAGCCTGCGGCCGGTTGTCAGGTGACCGTCGAAGGTCCTGGAATCAAGGAGAAGGTCCAGGGGGACACCGATGAGCAGGGACACTTCACCGCACAGGTTTCGGAGCCCGGACTCTATTCCATCCGCGCCCGGAAGGAAGAAACGGCTGCAGGTGAACTGGACGGGAAGAAGTATGAGCAGATCAAGCATTACTCGACCCTGTCGCTGCGACTGGCACCCACGAGCCTGACCCCGATTGATGACCACTTGCCGGCATTGAGCAAGGGGACCACGAGCTTCGGCGCTGCGGTGATCGGTGATGACCTCTACATTTACGGTGGGCATCTGGGTGGAGCGCATTCCTATGCAGTGGAAGATCAGTCCAATGAACTGCTGCGATTGAATCTGAAACAGCCTGAGAAATGGGAAGTGCTCGAGGGAGGTCCGCGCCGCACAGGTCTGGCGATGATCGCTCATGGCGGGAAGCTGTACCGCATCGGGGGTTTCGAGGTTCAGGGAAGCGAAGAAGAAAATCTGCGATCGCAGGCCGATTTTGCCCGCTTCGATCCCGCAATCGGCAAGTGGGAAGAACTCGCTCCGCTGCCGGACCGCCGCTCTTCTCATGACGCCGTTGTGATCGGCGACACGCTTTACGTGGCGGGTGGCTGGACGATGACTCCCGGTGATGAACTCGAACATGATTGGCTGAAGACCGCCTGGAGTTGCGACCTCTCACAGGCCAAGCCCGAGTGGAAGGAGATCACGGCCGTTCCGTTCCAGCGGCGTGCTGTCTCTCTCGCGACACGGGAAGGAAAGCTCTACGTCATCGGAGGGATGCAACCGGACGAAAAGACGACGACGCGAGTCGACATCTACGATCCCGCGACGGGAACCTGGTCTGTCGGTCCTTCGATTCTGGGGGCTCCGCTGGATGGATTCGGAACATCCTCCTTCGGATTGAACGGCCAGCTGATCACCACCACGATGTCTGGCTCGATTCAGCGACTCTCCGCTGACGGTTCGAAGTGGGAATTCATCGGGCAGCTTGCCCATCCCCGTTTCTTCCACGAAATTACTCCGTGGCAGCAGAGCTTGATCGTGGTCGGGGGAGCGAGCATGGAAACCGGCAAGGTGAAAGAACTCGAGCGCATCCCGGTCGATCACAGCGACGCTGCTGATCAGAAGGCTGCTCTCGTCAATTAACCGACCTCCGTTGGGGTTGATGACACGGTTTCGCTGGACTTTGGCACGTGCAGCGAAACCGTTTTGATTGTGGCCGAAGGCAAGGAGAAAGATCACGACGGAGACACTGAGGCACGGAGAATGGCCAAAAGAATCCAATCTTTGAAAATCATGAGGTATGAGGGACCAGACGAGCGTTTGGGTTTTCTGTTGGTTTCAATCGGGCTGATGATGACCTCTTGAATCCTCTCCGTGTCTCTGTGCCTGCGTGGTAAAACCTTTTTACGTTTTTTGAATCGGCCAACCGGAAGTGAATGCCTGCCCGTGGTCATCCACTTCCGGTACATTTGTTGATGATGACCTGTGGTATTTCCGTCTGGCGAACCGATGTTCTGGAGCAGAAGATGAGTTGGAGTCGTCGAGCTTTTTGTCTTGCAGCATTCGCACTGCTCACGGCTGCAAAGCTGAGTTTCGCGGACTGGCCGGGATTCCGAGGCCCCGCCCCTGCAGAGTTGAGCGCCGAAACACTCCCGGTTTCGTGGTCTCCTTCGGAACACATTCGCTGGAAGGCGGAAGTGGTCGGGGACGGACAGTCCAGTCCCGTGATCTGGCAGGACCATGTTTATCTCACCAGCGTGGAAGGACCTAATAAGGATGTCTATCACGTCCTGGCTTTCAACCTGAAAACTGGAGAGAAGCTCTGGCAGCAGTCTGTCCAGAATGCTTCGCCCATCGAAAGTTCGAATTACGTCAGCAAAGCGGCCCCCACGCCGATCGTCTCGGAGCAAGGGGTGGTCGTCCTCTTTGAAGGAGGAAATCTCCTGGCCTTTCAGCATGACGGCACACAGCGATGGGCCCGAAACCTCGTGGAAGAATACGGCAGCCTGGAGTCTCGACACGGTTTGAGTTCCTCGCTGCTGCAGTCAGGGAACCGTGTGATCGTCTGGATTGAGCGTGAAAACGATCCGTACATTCTGGCCATCAATCCGGAGACGGGAGAAAACCTGTGGAAGGTCGAAGGGCTCGGAGTCACCTCCTGGAGCACCCCCATCGTGCTGACCGTGGACGGGAAAGAGCACTTCGTCTTTTCCGGCATGGGACTGATGCGGGGGATCGACCCGGAAAACGGTTCGATTCTCTGGAAGCTGGCTGGGCTGACCGGTAACGCCACTCCTTCACCATCGGCAGTCGGGGACGGCAGGCTGCTGATTGGAGCCACGGATGGTCGTGGAGAAGGGGGCGGCGGAAAGGCAGCCGACTCCAACGGACTGGTCCAGGTCACTCGCACCGAATCCGGCGAGTACGAGGCCAAGATCCTCTGGCGGGCCAAGCGAGCCACCTGTTCATTCGGTTCACCAATCGCGCATGACGGGTTGGCCTACTTCGTCAACCGGACGGGAATCGTCTTCTGTCTGGATCTGGAGACGGGTGAAGAAGTCTATGCAGAACGGACTCCCGAAAGCTGCTGGGCGACGCCGCTGGCTGTGGGGGACCACATTTATCTCGTCGGGCAGAAGGGGACGACCACGGTGATCAAGTCCGGCCGGCAGTTTGAAGTCGTCTCCGAAAACCGTCTGTGGGAGAAAAACCCTGAAGAGGGCCCTCCGGCAATGGGCGAAGGACAGATCCAATACGCCGTCGCTGCGATCCCCGGCTCTCTGCTCATCCGCACGGGCGAACACCTGTACTGCGTCGAGCGATAATTTCCATCAGTACTTCCAAGTTCTCCGAGCAATCATCGTGAGAGGTCAGAGGTCGGAGAACAGAGGTCAGAAAATTGCTTGTTTTCCAGTGTTTTTCTGACCTCCGACCTCTGTCCCCTGACCTCTTGTTTCGATCCGATCAGACTTGGAACTACTGTCAATCACTGAGCTGAAAACCGGGGGAGCGGACTTAATGCGTTCATCCACCCGGTTTTGGCATTCAATTTCCCAGAACGGATCGAGCCCATTGAATTCCCACCGCTCCCCAGAACAGAGCACTGTAACCCGCCAGCAGGACCACGGTTTTTCAGAGGGCACTTTGAAAATCCGCGGCCGGAGCATCCGATTTCTCCCTGATTCCGCTAAACTTCGCACCCAGTTTGAAACGTTTTGATCTGGCGGTTTTTGCGGATACTGGTGCAGGCATGTCGACGGAAGTGGTGTTGATCACGGGCGCATCATCTGGGATCGGCCGTGAGTTGGCCCGGCTTTTTGCTGCTGATGGTGCTGAGTTGATTCTCTCCGCACGGCGGGAAGAGCGGCTCGTGGAGCTGGCTGAACAGCTCAAGCGAGCGCATGGGACCGTCTCCACCATCATCCCGCTCGATCTTGGTCAGCCGGATGCTGCGCAGGAACTCTTTGACAAGGTTCAGGCCGCCGGCAAACAGGTCGATGTGCTGATCAACAATGCCGGCTTCGGGCAGTTGGGACAATTCTGGGAGATCCCGTTGCCACGGCAGTTGAACATGATTCAGCTGAACATCTCTGCGCTCGTGGCCCTCACCCATCTGTTTCTCCCCGGCATGCTGCAGCGGAAGAGAGGATCAATCCTGAATCTCGGCTCGACCGCTGCGTTTCAACCGGGACCAAACGTCAACGTCTATTATGCGACCAAGGCGTTTGTCCTCTCCTTTTCCGAAGCCCTCTGGAAGGAGCTTGAAGGGAGTGGTGTGTGCGTCACCTGTCTGTGCCCAGGGCCGACGCGGACAGAGTTCGGCGATGAATCCAACATGCACGACACGCCGGTCTTTCAGCACAATGCCATGCGGGTTGAAGACGTCGCCAGGGCTGGATTTCGAGGAGTGCGGAAGAAGAAGCGACTGGTGATGCCCGGCCTGGTGAACAACCTGCTGTCCTTCTCCGTCCGACTGACTCCCCGCTCCATCATTCTTTCGGTGATGACGTTGCTGCAGCCGAAAAAGAAGTGAACCGGGGCTTCAAACAAAGCCCCGAGTGACGAAAGTTATGATGGCCGCGCAAGGTGCGGCTGCAGGCTGGGGAGCGCTGGTTGCATGGGCCATCCCGCTGCGATCCGGCTGGCGATCTGGGACCAGGGGCGTACTCCACTGACGGCATCAGCCGCTTCCACGCTGGCAGCTCCGACGGCCACTGCGCACTGCACGCAGGTTTCCGGAGCGTCCCCGCGGGCGAAGGCAGACAGAAATCCGGCAATGGTGCAGTCGCCGGATCCAGTTGTTCCCACCACGTCGACAGCGAAACAGGGAGAGTAGATTTCGCGATTGGTCCAGGCTGCAATGTCTGCGGGCATTCCACGTCCCATCGATTCCAGTCGCTGCTGGTCGGCACTGGTTCTCAGGTAGATTCCCTGATTTCCAAGCTTGATCAGAACTGCGCCTGCCCCGAGCTTCAGGCTTTCTGCGGACAGTTGCCTGAGCAAGTCTCGATTCACATGTCGGGCCGGATCGAACCCGTCCGCTGCGACCGCGCGATCGAATGCGGGACGGTCGAGCATGAACATCAACTCATCCACGCTCGGGCAGAAGAGATCAACCGAAGGCAGGACACGACGCAGCAGCGAGTGCCAGTTGACCTGTCCGGCTGGTGACTGCGGATCGACCATGCACAGATCGAGAGAAACGGTCAGTCCAGCAGCATGGACCTTCTGCAGCAGCGCCGCGAGTTCACGTCCGTCGTCGGCATACATCCTCTGCATGAGAGGAGGATAGCCAAAGTGAAACAGGCTCGCGTCGGCCAGCGATTCCACCTGAACTTCGTCCGCGACAAAGGTGTCGTTGGCTCCCGGGCAATGCAGGAACGTGCGGTCGACTCCCGGAGGATTGATGACGATGGAGTAGCTGGTGGTCTCGCCGGGAACGCGGACCATTCCCTGGGAAAGTCCCGGTCCCTGCGCATCGAGCAGCCGCAGGATCTCTTCTCCGAAAAGATCGTCTCCAATCTTCCCCAGCAGCCGGACCGGTGTCCCCAGTCGATGCAGTGCCAGCCCGGTATTGGAGACCGCTCCTCCGGTGGAGCGGACTGCCGGACCAACATTGATCAAATACCCGGGAAGGATGGCCGGGGCCGGCTGCCCTTCGCGATGAACAAACGTGGGAATGACATCGAGGCAGACATGGCCGGCCACGATAATCGGGTGAACGCCAGTGGACATGGAACGCTCCACTCAAAATTGCTGAAACACTTCCGATATCGCTCTCTTCGACGAAACGTCGTCGTTACAGAGCGACGGTCGACTGCTCGGCATGGGAACGAAGTGCCGCTGTGAAGATCGCGTGTGTCTGTGCGGCTTCTTCAGGAGTCGCACAATACAATGGCTGGCTCATTCCATCGCGCCCGTGTGTGAGTTCATCACAGAAGGCCGCCCACATCTGCAGAATGGAATCGCTGAAGCCGAATTCAAAGATGCCGCCGGTGATCACCGGATAGCCCGACTTGTGCGGCACGTCCGCCACCTGCCAGGCCTGCGATCCGCCGCTGGTGTACGGCATCGACAGAAGCTGCTTGGGCTGCTGCGTGCTGTAACGGGCACTGAAATCGGTTCCATACACATTGAGGAACCAGCTGTTCGAATTCCCCGGAGCAATGCGCTTGGTCGAAATGGTCATCGGGAACTGCTGTGAATCGGTTTCGACTTCACAGGCGAGAATGGCATTGTCCCAGGTCTCGCACGGCACCGGCTTGCCGTCGGCGCCGGGGCGCTGGGTGATGATGTTCGAGAGCAGCGCACGCACATTCTTCGGATACCAACCGGATCGAAGCGGCACATGCAGCGGGTGCATTCCGAGGTCTCCCATGCAGCCGTACTCTCCGTTGATGTCGATCATCCGTTTCCAGTTGATTGCTTTGTTCGGATCGAGATCGCTGGAATGCCAAAGGCCCGCTTCCACTTCAATGATCTTTCCGAAGCGGCCTTCGCGAATCCACTGGGCGATCTGATATCCCCCCGGAAAGAACGGAAGTTCCGAAGAACATCGGACGAGAACATCAGGATTCGCTGCGATTGCAGCATTGATCTTCGCATTGGCAGCCTGGTCGATCCCGAACGGCTTCTCACCCAGCAGGTGCTTCTTGGCTGCGATAATGTCGCAGTAGATCTGCGCGTGAAGATTGTGGGGGACGGCACAATAGATGGCATCAATCGAATCATCTTCGAGCAGCTGCCGATAATCTGTCGTGATCCGGGCAACGCTGGGAACGCGGTCCGCGAACCAGGCGGTTGCCTTCTCGCTTGGGTCGCAAACTGCGGTGATCACCGGTTCGACATCGGTCTCAGCGAGGTGGCACCAGCGTCCTGCCGCTGAGGCGAATTCCTTCCCCATCAGGCCGCAGCCGATCAGTCCAAACCGAATCTGTTTCTTCTTGCTCATCGCAGGGTATCCAATACTGATTTCAGTGAATGTGCGGGGGCAGATTCGCACCTGCTCACTGTCCGTGGCAGCGATCGCCTGGTTTCGTTCGGCCACGGACAGGGCAGAGTGCAAAGATCCGAAAGCGTCTGTTGCTCAGCCGCTCTCAATTCGAATTACTTCAGGAATTTGGCTGCTTCGGCCGGTGTCGCTCCATCGTGGACGACAGCCATCAGCGCCCGGGTGATGCCGGCCGGGTTGGCGTGCTGGACCACGTTTCGACCGTAGACAATCCCTGCTGCCCCTTGCTTGATCACTTCCGCGGTCCGGACCAGCAGCTCTTCATCGCCGACTTTTCCGCCCCCTCTCACGAGAACGGGAATGTTGCCGGCGGTCTGAATCACGCGATGGTAATCAGCAGCGTTGTCGGTGGGGTCGGCCTTGATGATGTCCCCGCCCAGTTCCACAGCCTGCCGGACGAGCGGAACAATCTTGTCGACGTCGCCATCGACCATGTATCCGCCGGCTTTCGCGTTCGGCTGAAAGACGAGCGGCTCAATCATCAAGGGCATCCCGTAAGCCTCGCACTCCGGTTTGATCTTCAGAATGTTCTGGATGCACTGATCCGTCACTTCGGGTTCGCCGGGAATTCGGAACAAGTTGACGACCACGCACGTTGCATCCAGACGAACAGCCTGCAGTACCGGTTGTTCAATCATCCGGCTGAACAACGAACGGGGCAGATCTTTGCCATAAACATTGGCAATATCTGTTCGCAGCACCAGCGAAGGCTTCTGGCGACCCGCAATCGCCTGCAGGTGAACCGCCTGGCCGATGGTCAATTGAATCGCATCCGGAGCAGCTTCAACCAGCACGTCGATCGCCTTGGCGATGTCTTCCAGGCCAGCGAGAAACGGGAGTTCGTTGAAGAACCCGTGATCGATAGCCACATCGAAGCAGCGGCCGGACTTGGCATTGAAGAGACGATTCAGACGAGCAGTTTTCATGAGAGTTGGTTGCTTTCAGTTGTCAGTTTTCAGAAGTCCGGGAAAGAATCTCCAGATCCCGGGTTGCTATCCACGAATTCCTAATTCGTTGCGAGAATAAATTCGGTGTTCTGAGCGGTGATGGATCGAATCTCTGATTTGCTGAGAGACGCATCCGTCACCACAGCGTTCACTTTGCTCCAGGGTGCAAAGGTGATGGCCGAAGGTTGTTTCCACTTTCCCTGGTCCGCCACGATCACGGACTTGCGGCTGCGCTTGATGATGGCCTGCTTCACGGCCGTTTCCGAAATTTCGGTCGTGCTCGCGCCGTCGGCAACGCTCAAACCGGATGCCCCTAGAAACGCGATATCGCACCTCAGGTGATCGAGCCATTGCAGGCAGAGCCCTCCGACCAGCGCCTGGCTGATCGAACGGTATTCGCCTCCCACGCAGGTGATCCCTGCTGCGCAGTCACCCATTTCCAGCAGCAGTCCGACGGAATGAGTTACGATCCGCACATCGTCCCGGGCAGCCAGCTGTCGGCCGACTTCCACACAGGTCGTCCCGGCATCCAGATAGACAACGCTTCCCGATGGGACCATCGCTGCCGCCGCTTTCCCGATGGACCGCTTGGCAGCCACCGATTCCCGGCCCCGTTTGTCGTACGAGGGTTCGCCTCGCAGCGAGTCCCGGTGCACGACACCCCCATGCGTGCGGACGATCTCTTCCTGCTCTTCGAGTTCGAGAAGATCCCGGCGCAACGTCGAGCGTGACACTCCCAGCGTTTCCTGCAGCTGCGTGACGCTGCTGGTCGGATGCTTCTGAAGGTAGTCGAGAATGCGTGCGTGGCGCTCATGAACAAACATGAACAAATTTGAACAAAACGTCCACGCGTCGTCAAGCGGCGGTTCAATCTCCTGTTGGAAATCAAAAACGATCGCGCAGAGACGCAAAGCCGCGGAGAGGAGAAACAACGAGCACTCAAACGATAACATTTTTTCTCTGCGGCTCAGCGTCCCTGCGCGAGAACGTCTTTGCATCAGATGCTGGTCTCACCCTCTCAAGCCTTGTGAACAACAATTCTGCATTACCCTAAAGTCAATTCAGCAATCGGACTTCTGCCTCTTCATCAGTGGGGCTGAATTGCTATGCTGGAACGCCTCAGGAACACTTTTGCCACGACAGACCATCAGTGGCCAACTCACATTCAGAAGCGTCCCTTAGATGGAACTCAATATGAACACCTCCCCGCAGCACGTCACCATCAAGCAGCGGCTGGCCAACCGCGAACGTGTTAACGTTTTCGCAGTGGGCCGTTCGTTTCATCCCAATCAAGTCGAAATGTATGGCCTGCAGGGAGGGTTCAACGGATTCTGGATCGACCACGAACACACCGGTTTCACAATCGATCAGATTGAATCGGCAGCCAGAGCAGGTCGGGTCTGGGGCCTGGATTCTTTCGTTCGCGTCGCACCGACCGACTATGCGCTGGTGACCCGCTGCCTGGAATCGGGTGTGTGCGGAGTCATGGCGGCTCAGGTGTTCACCCCCGAGCAGGCGGAGCAGTTTGTGCAGTGGGCGAAATTTGCTCCGCGGGGCGTTCGCGGGCTGAATAGCGGAGGACACGACGGCAAGTTCGGACTTCTTCCGACCGCCGAATTCTGCCGGCAGGCAAACGAAAACAGTTTCGTCGCGATTCAGATTGAAACCCGGGAAGCTGTCGACCGCTGTGACGAGATTGCCGCGATTGACGGCGTGGACCTGCTCTTTATCGGTCCTGCGGATTTGAGCCAGGCCTACGGCGTGCCCGGCCAGTCCATGCACCCGGACTGCCTGATGGCGGTCGCGAAAATCGCTCAGGCCTGCGAGAAGCACGGCAAAACATTTGGCTCAGTGAGTGTGACGCCGGAGCACACCACCATGCTCCTCGACCAGGGCTGCAGCATGATCTCGATGACCAACGACATCCGCACCTTCCAGGACGGCATTGCCACAGTGAAGCAGCGGTTCCCGATGCTGTTCCCGTGAGAGCAGGCTCAGCGGTTACCTTGGCTGTGCGTATTCGCCACTGACCTGTCGAATGACCGGCCGGATGGCAGGCTGAGCAACTTCCGCTTCGGGGCGAACTGTGGTGGCCGGGAACGACTCCACCGTTGTGGTGATTCGTTTTGTCTGCCGGAAACTGAGCGAATTCTGCATCACGACCGTCATATCGACGATCCGGTCGACCCTGCTCTCTTTGGGCAGACCGGTATCTCGATAGATGGTGCAGCTCCCCAGCGTACTGCCGCCGTTGACCGTCACCTTGACACTTTCACCGCCGTCGGGGGAATGGAGTGTCGTTGATGGCGTAATCGTTCCACGCACGTCGATGACCGCAAGGCTGTCGCTCAGATCCTTAAGCGTGTACATGTTGCTGACATGCATTGGGATGGGGCGCGAAATCTGCTGCTGTCGTTCCCAGGAATCGCCCGGAGTCGTACGCCGACCATAGGGGAGCAGTCCGATGGTGTTGTCGACGAAGTTTGCAATTCCGGATTCCCCAGAGCCCGCTTCAATCCCCAGCATGACTTCCTGGCGGTGCTGCGGCGGAACATTTCGCAGGCAGCGGTCGACAAATTCGGAGAGCCCTTCGACCTCCACGATCTGGTTGTCTTCGCCGACCCAGAACGCGAACCCGTCGTTCACCATGTCCCGGTAGGCAATCACCCCCAGCGGCGCACTTTGGCTCGGCACGGTGGAGTCGAACTCGACACGCTCATCAGCCACTTCATGCTGATATTTCACACGATGGTAGCGGACCGACAGTTTTGTCCGTTTCTCGCGCTTTTCCTGGACACTGATGGCCATCATCAATTCCAGCCGCGAATAGTTTTTCACTGGTTCGCCCGACGGGGTTCCCTGGATCAGTTCCTGCTGGACAACTTTCCTGAGCGGAAACTGGTCGCCGGGATTCAGATTCAAGCCAAGTTCAGCAGATGGCGATTCGCTCGCTGCCCGGGTTTCTTCGGCAGCTCGATTGCGGGCACCCTCCTCGGTCAGCCAGGCCGGGAGTTCCACGTCGGCTTTATCGCTCTTCTTCTGCGAATTACAGGCGTACAGAAAGAGGCACAGGATCCCCGTGAGAAAAACAGTTCCCGAATGACGTTTGCAAGTTGACACGTGATCCTCCTGATCCTGAGCGGGAGCGACCCGCCTGATCCGGGACCCTCGTGGTCCCGGTACTGTCCGTAGATGCGGAAGCTATCACGAGATGGGGCAAGAGAGCCAGAGGATTTGGCCTAGATGGTGCCACCGAACAATCGCATCAGTTCGGAGCAGAATCGCGACTGCCAAAATGGCTTCAATCTTTTCTGCTTATGATTCATCTTGCGGTGCCACTTTGGCATTTGTGGTCTTTTCGCAGATCTTCTTCCTGAAATTAAATAATTCTCCCATATCAACTTGCGTCAACAAGAATTCCGAGACATGTTGGTATGCAGATTGCTTTCCCCGTTCTCAGCTTTGAAGGGAGCAAATTCTATGGCTTTTAAAATGGAGAAACTGACCGCCAAATCTCAAGAGGCGGTGCAGGCTGCACACGAAATCGCACGGGAGATGAATCATCGTCAGCTGACCCCGCTGCATCTACTGAAGGCCCTGTTGCAGGAGTCCGAAGGGATTCCCCGCGCGATTCTGAGCAAGCTGGGAGCGAACGTTTCCCAGTTGCAGAAAATGGTCGATGGCGAGTTGGCACGACTCCCCTCCTCCACAGGGTCGAATGTCGAGATTGGGGCCTCGCGCGAGTTGATGCAGGTTTTTGAAGAGGCGCAGAAGTTCGCCTCGACGCTACAGGATCAGTATGTCTCGACCGAACACCTGTTTGTCGCGCTGACGCGCGTCGAGGACGCTGCCAAGCGGCTCCTCCAGCTCAACGGGATTGAAGAAAAAGATATCGTCGAAGCCATGAAGGCGGTCCGGGGGGGCCAGCAAGTGACAGATCAACATCCTGAAGACAAGTATCAGTCGCTGGAAAAATACGGCAAAGATCTCGTGGAATTGGCACGCGCCGGAAAGATCGATCCGGTCATCGGCCGCGATCACGAAATCCGCCGTGTGATTCAGGTGCTCGCCCGTCGTCGGAAGAACAATCCGGTGCTGATCGGCGAACCCGGTGTGGGAAAGACCGCCATCGTAGAAGGTCTGGCACACCGGATCGTTCTGGGAGACGTTCCTCAGGTCCTCAAAGACAAACGGGTGATCGCTCTGGACATGGGGGCGCTTATCGCTGGGGCCAAGTACCGAGGCGAATTCGAAGATCGCCTGAAAGCGGTTCTGAATGAAGTCGAAAAGGCCTCGGGAAAGATCATTCTTTTTATCGATGAGCTGCACACTGTCGTGGGTGCCGGCAAGACCGATGGAGCGATGGACGCATCCAATCTGTTGAAGCCCGCACTGGCACGCGGCGAGCTGCACTGCATTGGCGCGACGACACTGGATGAGTACCGGAAGTACATTGAAAAGGATCCCGCGCTGGAACGACGATTCCAGCCGGTCACAGTCCGCGAACCGACGGTGGAAGACACCATCGCCATTCTGCGGGGACTCAAGGAGCGATACGAACGCCATCACGGCATCCGTATTCGTGACGCAGCTCTGGAAGCTGCAGCCACGCTGTCGGATCGTTACATCAGCGACCGGTTTCTCCCGGACAAGGCGATCGACCTTGTGGATGAAGCTGCGTCCCGGGTGGCGATGGAATTGAACTCTGTCCCGACGGAAATTGACGAAGTTCAACGCCGGCTCACACGATTGGAAATTGCTGCCCGCCAGCTGGCTGAGGAAGATGAAGAGCATGCTGCCAAAGAGCGGCAGGAAATTCAGGAAGAATCTGATAAGCTCAAACAGAAGCTTGCCAGCCTGAAAGAGCAGTGGGAATCCGAGAAACTGGGACTCGGCGACGTGAAGGGAGTCCGTGAAAAGCTCGAACAAGTCGAACTGGAATACGCTCAGGCGGAAGCAGCCATGCGTGAAAAGCAGGCCAGCGGTCGGCTCATTGACGAAGCGGATTACCAGAACCTTTTCAAGCTCGATCAGCAACGCAGCAAACTTCGCAAGCAGGTGGAGGCTCAGGAAGAAGAGTCTGAAAAGCAGGCTCAAAGTGATCTCGAACACCGCACCCGGCTGTTGAGAACGGAAGTCGGCCCGGAAGAGATTGCGCAAGTGGTCTCTGCCTGGACGGGTGTTCCTGTCAGCCGGATGATGAAGACCGAGCGGGAGAAGCTGCTGTTAATGGAAGACCTGATTCATCAGCGCATGATCAATCAGGAAGAAGCGGTTTCCGCTGTCGCCAACGCAGTTCGTCGATCCCGCTCCGGACTTCAGGATAAGAACCGGCCGATCGGTTCGTTCATCTTCCTGGGGCCAACCGGTGTCGGAAAAACAGAGCTCTGCAAAGCGCTTGCTGAGTTCCTCTTCGACGACGAGAAGAACATGATCCGCATCGATATGAGCGAGTTCATGGAACAGCACTCCGTGGCCCGCCTCATCGGGGCACCTCCAGGTTACGTGGGATACGAAGAAGGAGGACGCCTCACCGAAGCAGTTCGACGTCAACCTTACTCCGTGGTGCTGTTCGATGAAATCGAGAAAGCCCACCGGGACGTGTTCAACGTGTTGCTGCAGGTTCTTGACGACGGTCGCCTGACCGACGGACAGGGCCGGACTGTGGACTTTACAAACACGATCATCGTGATGACGTCGAACATCGGTTCACAGCTGATCCTGGAACTTGCCGAAGAAGGAGACGAAGAGAAGATTCGCGAAGTCTGCATGGAAGCGCTGAAGCGGGAATTCCGACCGGAGTTCCTCAACCGGATCGATGAAGTGATTGTCTTTCATCCGCTGGATCGAAATGACATTCGCAAGATCATCGAACTGCAGATCAAAAAGCTTCAGCGGCAGCTTGCCGAACACGAATACGGACTCGAAGTTTCCGACGATGCCAAGACGTTGCTCGCCAATGAGGGATACGACCCGGTCTACGGGGCGCGCCCCCTCAAGCGGGTCATTCAGAATCGCCTCCAGAACGCGCTTGCGAACGCAATTCTGACCGGCGAGTTCGCCGAAGGATCCACGATCCACGTCGGCACCCAGCACGGCGAATTGACGTTTGAGTAACGAAGTGAAATGTTCACCCCTGGCGACCCGCTTCTAGCGAGTCGCCGGGCGCATTTCTGGCTGTCAGAGATGTCCTCGAGGAATTTGAAGAAGATTCTTGACAGCCTGCCCTGGTCCCACTAAGTTTCGTTCGCACAGCGTGCTGCGGAAAAATCCGTCAGCCACGCACATTCGGTTCAACACTCAGGTGCGGAATGCCGAATGTTAGTGCGGAGAAATTGAGAATCACTCCAGTGGAATGGTTCTCAAACAGGCCCAACCCGGGGGATTAGCTCAGTTGGGAGAGCGCTTGCATGGCATGCAAGAGGTCAGCGGTTCGAACCCGCTATCCTCCACTCGAGAAAGCCTTGAACCGTAATGGTTTGAGGCTTTTTTTGTGGCTTCTTTCGGTACCGCCGGCAGATCGATCTTTAAGAAGGCCCGGTCGGTCATCTCTTGTGGGGGCGAAACTCCGCTGCTTCGGAGGGAGAATTGTTTGTACAGACCGTGGTTGTCGTCCGGCCACTGGGGGTGAGCACGGGCTTCCCTGCAGGATGGTCTCGACCCGCAGCGGGGAGCGGTTCAGAGCCTCTTCCCAGCCAGCCCCCGGAGGTCGCTACAGCTTGCGTTTGAGGCTGCGTGCACATCGTCCGAAATGGTGAAGATGTCCTTTGATCTTTTTGCGCTATGCCCCGGTGGCGTGGGGTGAGAGCGGAAAATCCGGAAACCCGCTGGGTGGTCGCCCCACTTTCCATTGAGGCTTATGACGGTGAGCCTTGCGGCGACGGGATGGTGTGGTAGACTGCTCCACCATGCGGCATCTCCTGATTGAGGGGATGATGCACCGGCTCGCTGAGAATACAAATTCTTGCAAGCCATGCGGTTGAGTCGAACAGTGCTGTGCTGGACGGAGCTTGCAGCGTCAATGAGACGTCAGAGTGTCCGTGGTGCGGTCGGAGAGGTGGCAGAGCGGCCGAATGTACCGGTTTCGAAAACCGGAGTGCCGGAAACGGTACCGGGGGTTCGAATCCCCCCCTCTCCGCTTATATTCTTCGCCTGATTCCGTAACTTTCATGTTCAATGGGGGTTACGGGATTTTTGCTTCTCTGTAGGCGACCTCCCGGTGCAAAGATGGTGCACAATTCGTGCGCGGGAGCTGAGGAACTCGATCTGGAAATGGGGTGACTGCATGTGCGGAACAAAGCAGAACTCGGTTGGCGGGTCAAAACCCGAAAGGAACGGTCGGTTCCGTTGGTTTCCGAACTGGTCGCTGTCCTGCGACACATCATTGGGAACTGAATGGCGGGGCCAGTGTTCCTACGAAAATCCTTGACGGAAGATCGCCAACCTTCTGTCATCGGTGACCGACGTCAACTGACGGCCGTCCTCAAGTCTCAGCTGCTCACGGCATCCACGTCCACATTGTCTCGGGACCAACAGTTTCGACTCGCCCGTGGAGTCTGGAGGGACGCAGCAGCGATTCGCTTAGACAACGGGCCTTCAGCTTCACGAAACAGTTCCCGCCGAAGTTGCGTCAGCTTCCCATTCAGCCGCTTCATGATGTGAAATCGATCAAACACCAACTCAGCATCCGGCAGGTTGTCCATCACCGCACTGATGTACGCGGACTTCCGGGACCGTGCAAACGAAGAATCGCCGGGCCAATCGTACGCCGAGGAATCGACTCCCTGGATCCATTCAATTTCAAAAACCGCATCTGATTTCATCCCGGGCTTCAGAGACTGGAGCCATGCGTCGGTAATCCCTTCCTCCGACTCATCGGATGAGTCCCTTTAATATCGATGAAAGAGCAATTGCAAGGGGGACGCCGTTGATGTCAATTGGATCGAAGTAATTGATTTGCTTCCCGTGTCTTCTCTCCGGTCCTGGACTCGGTGGCAGGGACATCGATCGTGATGGTCGAATCACTGGCAGGAAGATCTTTCTCGAGCTTGTAAGGAGGGAACAACGTTGTTCCATCCGGAGCAAAGACCCCGGGAGGTTGCACTCCATCGAAACCCGAAATGGTGAGGACATGTGGCCCACCGATGACTCCCTGGGGCCGAGTCATCGTAAAACGTCCCTCTTCGATTCGGACGAGTGTTCCAGGGCCGGAGTTTCCTTTCGAATCATCTGGAGCGAAGAGGACACTCCCTTTCGGCACAGGCACGCCATTGAAGTTGACGTCTCCTCGAATCACAAACCGTTTCGGGCCCTCCTGGTTCCCGGCTCCACATCCGGTCATCGAGAGGACCGCCAATAGCAGCACAATTCGTAATCGCACCCAGGTTCTCCATCTGACTCTTCAAAGCGTGAAACAGGGAAACGTTCTCAGAAGGCTTCAATGGGGAGGCCATCGTTTCGAATCCCCATTTGCTGGTAGGCGTTCAAGTGCATGTTCTGACTCATGAAGTGAACTGATCCATCGCACTTCAGAAAATGAACTCCCCCCGGGTGAGGACTGGAGAAGTAGGCAGACTTCTGGTGACCGGTGACCCCTGTATTCATGGGGTAATAGGTCCCGCCGCTGTTGACAGAGAATCCCCAGTCCTGGTTGTAGTCATTGTCAGCAGATGACCAACCCAGAGCCTGGTTGATGTTCGAACTGGGACCATACATTTTATCCCATTCTCCAACGAGGAAGACGTTCGTCGTCCCGTCGGTGATATCGCGTATCCGGGTGTTTGAATTGTGAGAGAGGACCCCATTTTTGTGAAAGGCGGGGTTTGCTGTATCAGAAGTCACGGAGCAGAAGTTGTCGCCTCCTCCGGAAACTCCTTTGTAACTCGACTTGTTTCCCCTTGCGTCATTTGTGTCCGAAGGGCAGAGATATTTGGCCAGTGGCTTTTCCCATGCCGAGTGATTTCGCGTTGATCCCCGCTCGTTGCGGGTGATGGTAAAGTGCTCCTCGGTACTGAACTCGTTATAGCGCGCGGTCTCTTCGAGAGCAGGGAGGATCGCCACTGTCCAGGGAGCCCGCCGGGCGCGGTTTGCGTGCGCAACAGTTGCAGAGCTGGGGGTGAAGACACAGGCACCCGTACTGCTGAATGTCAACGTGGTTCCTCCAGCCCCGCCCGGCGGAAACATGAAATACAGGTCGTGGTAGTTATGGAGCGCCAGTCCAATCTGTTTGAGGTTGTTCTTGCAATGACTGCGCCGGGCTGCCTCTCTGGCCTGCTGCACCGCAGGAAGCAGTAACGCAATCAAAATCGCAATGATCGCAATGACGACCAGCAGTTCGATGAGAGTGAATCCTCGTCGGGTCTGGGAACCACATTGAGTCCTGGTACGGGGCATATTCGCTTCCTGAACGTGTTGAACTGAATTAATCGATCACAATAATGCGAGTCTGATCCTGGTATTCGGGTGAGTCCATTCGAAAGAAGAACGACACGGTCCTTTGATCGTCCGAGATGCGGAGTTCGTCATACTGTTCCAGCCCGCGAGAACGGCGAGTCTCATACTTGATTTGAGGAGATCCCAGCAGAGGGTCGGTCTGCTGTAAGGCGTCGGATCCCGTCACGACAGCGGCAATCTTTCCGAAGAAGGTAATTGAACCGCGAGGAGCAAATGATGCCGACGAAGTTGGATCGTAGTGCACGAGGTAGCTGCTGACCGACGTTCCCGCCGCGATCCGTTTTCGTCCTTCGGCCGTGTCGACTTCCAGATCTTCCGTCAGAACGAAATGTCGCTTTTCAGGGAGAATCAACATGTGGTTGGGGGTGGGCGTTTCTTCGACGAGCAGCGATGCGGGAAGTTCAGTCTCTGTTCTGAACTGACCGGTGATTGAGCGGATGGTTCCGCGGGTTCGATCGACTTCCCGGAACGACTGAGGATCGAAAGCTGTTTCTGTCGCGAGTGCACGGGAGCGTTCAAAGCGGGCGGCTCGCGATGTGGTCAGATCCAGAATTTTCGAAGGGGCTCCGCTGTAATCCAGCAGACTGACCCTGGCTTTTCCCCGCCGGACAGAAACTTCGGTTCCCTTCAGCAAGTCATAACGGACCGAAAATTCAGTCCCGAGATCCACAATCTCCGCATCATTTGTCGAAACCGTGAACCCTTCTCCTCCAGGAAGGACGTGGGCCGTTAATGTTCCGTGGAGAAGCTGTACCCGCGTCTCATCTTTCAGTTTCAATTGAGCAGGCCCCACCAGGTCGAGGACCACGTGAGCGAGTTCAAAACTCAGAACTCCCTGATCAACGGTGATGGTATCTCCTGTTCGAACCACCTTTCCAAGTTCCAATGAACCGGAAGAGGTGACCGTGCTGCTCGTAAGGTGAGTGATGCGTCCTAATGACGAGCCCGAAAACGGGTTTGCAAAGAACATCCAGCTCAGTCCGCAACCGACCAGCAGCAAGGAAGCGGCCGACAGAAGAATGTAATTCCGGAAGACCCGATGTTCCCGGCGTTCGCAGGCCTCTGAAAACTCTCTCAACACCGACAAAGTCGCTTGTTCATCCGATTGCGGATCGGCTTTCTCGAGAAGTTTCCCATGAAAGTCAGTCCGTTCGACATAGGCATGCAGACAGGCCATGTCTGTGTCAAGCAGATGCTCAAGGCGCGCAATTCCTTCCGCATCGATGTTGCCGTCAAAGTAGGCATCTGCGAGTTGAAGAACTTCAGTAACGCGAATCTGGTCTGAACTCATCGTTGTTCTGAATCATCCTGAGCTGAAGACGTTTCTCAGGGAAACGCCGTACTCTTTCGAAAGACTTCCCATAAAGCTGAAAGTGAAACGCCGGCCAATGTCGCCGACGCTCTGATCCCCGTCCTTCAGGGCTCAATATTTCCCATCGCCCTGGTCACACACTCAGTCAAGCGTTTTCTGAGTCGCTTCAGACGGGTGTAAACCGTTGCGATGGGAATTCGAGTTCGGTTTGAAAACTCCACGAGATTTCGATGGGGGCGATAGCAATTCAATAAAAACTTCTGCTCTTGATCGCTCAGTTTTGCGATACATTCATCAAGACATTCGCGGCGCAATTCAAAAAGCTCTGCCCCTGCCGTCCGAACCTTCGCGACCTTGTCCAGAATCCCTTCGCGAAGCCCCAGTCCTCCCTGTCGGCGGCGATCGCGAACAAACGCTTTCGCCGATTTAAAGGCGACGGCTGTGGCCCACTTCGTAAAATTTGTCCCCGGTGTGAACTCCCAGTACTTTTTCCAGATGATTGCGCACACTTCCTGAACGACGTCGTCAGCGTCCGCTCGATTTCCGACGATGGAGAGTGCACATGCGTAAATGGTGCGGTATGCTCCCGACAGTTGATGCAGGAACTCGGCTTCATGTGAGGGCTCACTCAACTCCGCACGTAATTCATCGATGTCGAATGGATTCTGCATCTCAGTGACCGAGCTCCCGCCCGCAGGGAGGCCACAAGGGTGGTTCCATCACTGGAAAGCATTGAAACACGCATCTACCTCGTTTCCGATCCTCGTCCGACACTGGGAAGCCTATCTTCGATCTTCTCAATGGCCCGCACTGAGTGTTTTGAAATGAACGATCTACTAAGCAATGACAAAAGTCAGGAGCATTGGGTCAACAATTTCGTGTTTCTACTCACTTTTTTCGGGAACGAACGGACCAAGATTTCATCCTCGACGGAAACTGAGGTGAGATTGAGGTTTCCGTGGGATGGGACATCACAGTGGCGGAAAGATCCCGACCGCTTGGCAATGAATTTCTGTTCCAGGAGCCGGGAAGGAATCTGATTCTCATCCTCGATCTCGCGCCGGAGAAGATTCTTGAGCTCATCGCTCAGCTCACCCGACGGTGTGCTGAGCTTGACGAACAGTTGATTGCTGTCGTCGAAGTCTGCGGGCTCAATGACTGGCTGATCCGCATGCTGCGGGACTGCCGTTGTCACAGGGTGATCCTCATTCAGCCGGAGGAACGCAAACGCTGCAAGACCGATCGGCCAGCGCGGGCCGATTTGGTGACCACTGTTCTCCGATTTCGGCCACTGCCTGCCTCTCTTCTTTAGGAGCACAATCGGATCACATGGATCACGTGATCACGCAGCTGCCGGACGCTTTGGCGGTGGCGGTTGTTTCTGGTGCCATTTACCTGTTCCTGGGATTGGATTGACGTTCATGCGAGTAAGCTCGGCATGTTCGTATTTTCTTCTTTGGTCCCGGTTTCAGTTCAGGAGCCGGGTGTCCCAGGTCCGACATTGCGTGGAATGCACAATCTCACCGCTTTGTCGGTTATCGGCTCCGATTTTCTCAGCGGCGAGCACTCATTCGTTCGGTGGCCGATGTGAAATTTCTGAAGATCAGGAATTTCAAAAATTTCCCATTTTCAGCCGGGAAGAAGTCGAGACATGCGGAACACCCTCGATGATGCGTTCATCTCCTGCCTCTTGTAACCCGCCCTTCTCATTGAGAATTCCTGTGGAGCCTTCCCCATGTTGCCATCCAATCGACTCAGATCTGGTTTTACTCTGATCGAGTTACTCGTCGTAATTGCGATCATCGCGGTGTTGATCGCGTTGCTTCTCCCGGCGGTCCAGCAGGCTCGGGAAGCCGCCCGCCGTTCGCAGTGCAAGAACAACTTGAAGCAGATTGGTCTGGCTCTTCACAACTACCATGACAACTTCAACTCCTTCCCGATCGGTGCCCGGCACGGTCAGGGAGAGGACTACGGGGTCTCTTGGTGGGCTGGCCTGCTGCCGGGTCTTGATCAGGCCAATCTTTTCAACGCCCTCACGTTCGAAGGGCCGAATACCGGTCTCGACAGCAGTCCGGGAACTGAGATGATCGGGCGAACCAATATTTCCGTTCAGCTGTGCCCTTCAAGTCCGATGCCTCAGCCGGCTGACTGGCAGAAACGCTCGACTTACATCGGGATCTCCGGCGCGTCCAACACAAGTACATACACTCAACCGGCCAGCAGACTTGCCGGAGCAGCGGCAAACTGCTGTCCAGACACTGGCGATACAGGCGGCGGCTACCAGTCGACCAGCGGAATGTTCGAACGGAATGCGGTCGTCCGGATGCGAGATGTCACTGATGGGCTTTCCAATGTCATGATCGTTGGAGAGGTCGGCGGGTACATGGTCACTTCAACCTTCGCATCGACGATCGGCACGACCGGAGGGGGTTACGCGGCACACACCATCAGCGGAAACCGGGTCTACACCGGCGGTTCGGGGCCACACTCGTGGTTGATGGGGACGAGTGGGAACTGGGCTCCAGGGCCCTCAGTGACTCGAGTGTTCAACCTGACGACCGTGCATTATCAGCCCAATTCACCGAATTACGACCAGCCGGGGATCAATGTCAATTTCGGACCGAATAACCCGCTGAGCTCTCAGCACACCGGGGGCGTTCAGGTTCTTTTCGGAGATGGCCATGTCACGTTTCTCAGTGACAACATCAACCTGGACACGTTGAAATACTTCGCCATGCGGGACGACGGAAACGTCGTCGGCGAATTCTAGACCAGTTTGGTCTATCATGTGCAGGCGATTCAGGATTTTCACCGCATGAAAGTCCATATGATCGCCTGCGGAACGTAATAGATTATTGGCAAAACCGCTCTAACTCGCGGGTACAGCCACTCCGCTGAAGCAATCTACTAGGGATGACACAGTGTTGCTCCGGTAGGTCCATAAGACGTGTCCGTCACTCTCTCGGCATCAGATGACAGCGAATTTCACGTGTTCGAGAAGAGCGTGACGTGACGGCACATCACTTCGAAAACGATTTCGTGATCATGAAAAAACAGGTGCGCGGTTGACTCATTCTGCACAGCTGCGTCTCGGGAGCATCCTGGGATTCGCGTTTCTTGTCTTTCAGGTTGGATGCGGTCCATCTGGTCCCGCGATTCGAGGAATTTCGGGGACGGCGACTGTGGGCGGGAAACCGCTCCCAGAGGCATGCGTCCTGACATTTGCCGCCGAAAATGGAAATGACACCTTCATCACTCGAACAACCCAAGATGGACAGTACCGGTACGTCCCTGCTTCCGCTCTGGCGATATCGCCAGGGTTATATCGGGTCGTGGTCGCTCCTCCAGGGCCAAAAACGGTGATGATCAACGGGATGCAGAGCCCTGATCCGAGCTACAAGCCCGATCAACAACTGATTCCGAAGAAATACCGGTCTGTGGAGACAACTCCCATCGAAATCAAGATCGGAAAAGAGCACGTTGAATTCGACGTTGTCCTTGAACCTTGAGATCGAGCTCGACGATCGCCCACTACGTCTCGGGCAAAAGATTGAGTTCGTCACACACCAGCCTCCATCAAAAGGGCTGCTTCAACTTGGGCGGAGAGCTGTGGATTCATGAGCTTACAGATTGGATCAATTCCCCGACTGCATTCCTGCCAGGTCATCATCTGTCTGGTATTGCTCAACGTCGCCTGCGCCAGTGCAGAACAACCTGCAGCGAAGCCGCCTCTTGAAGAAACGCTGCTGGCTGAGGCACCCGCTGCTCTTGCACAGTCGGCCAGGACTACAGGCGACCCCCAACGAGGTGCGCTTGTCTTTCACAGTCCTCTGCTCGCCTGTTCGAAGTGCCACAGGACTGGACAGGAAACAACCGGCATCCCTCAGCTTGGACCCGATCTCACTCAGTACGACGCAAAGCTTTCCGATGAAGAGATTGTGAAGGCCGTTCTGACACCCTCCTCATCGATTCGCAAGGGGTGGGAAACCGTTGTCGTCGCCACCGACGATGGGCGAACATTCACAGGTCTGGTCGACGATGAAACGGACGAATCAATATCCCTGCGTGATCTCCAGACAAGTCACGTCACTAAGATTCCACTCTCAGAAATTGATGAACGCAAAAAGTCCAACGTCTCCATCATGCCCCCCGGTCAGGTGAATCTGCTCGAGGACCGCGAGTCGTTTTTGGATCTGATCAGCTACCTGATTGCGATTCGCGATGGCGGAAAGGAACGGGCTCGCGAGCTTCAGCCCTCTGCAGAACAGCTCGCATTCCGACTGCCGGAATACGAAAGCCGCGTCGATCATGCTGGGATGATCCGCGCATGGAACGGTGAGTCCCTTGAACGAGGCCGGCAGATCTACGAACAGACCTGCCGGAACTGCCATGGGGATACCGAGCATGTCGGTTCCCTGCCGACGGCGTTGCGATTTGCGGAAGGACGATTCAAGAAGGGGAACGATCCATACGCGATGTATCAGACCCTGACTTCCGGATTCGGCATGATGGTCCCTCAACGATGGATGGTTCCTCAGCAGAAGTATGACGTCATTCACTACATTCAACATCACTTTCTTCAGGCGCATAACCCGAGCCAGTACTTCGCGATTTCGGACGACTATCTGAACCGGCTTCCCCAAGGTGACACGACAGGCCCCGAACCGGTCCGTTTCGAGCCATGGTCCCGGATGGACTACGGACCGACTCTGACCCACACCTTCGAGTCGGGCGAAGATGGAACTAATCTCGCTTACAAAGCGATCGCCACTCGACTTGATGATGGTCCGGGCGGGATTGTTCAAGGCAGCGCCTGGGCAGCCTTCGACCATGATACGCTGCGACTGGCATTTGCCTGGCAGGCGGACGCCTCACAACCGGCGAACCGATTCATCGACTGGAACGGAATTCAGTTCAACGGCCAGCACTTCAAGCATCCCCATCTCGTCGGACGGAAAGTGATTGAAACCCCGAACGCACCGGGGTGGGCGAATCCGGCAACCGGTCACTTCGATGACAGCGAACGAGTGCTGGGCCGGGACGGACGCCGGTACGGGCCCCTGCCGCGGGAGTGGGGAAAGTATCATGGGCATTACACTCACAACGGTCGGACTATCTTCAGCTACACCGTTGGAGGCACTTCCGTCCTGGAGATGCCCGGGCTCGCACCGCGATCCGAACACAGTGATGACCAGACCCCTCGCGTCTTGACCCGGTCGTTTGAAATCGGTTCACGTGAACGAGAGCTCAAGCTGCTGGTGACTGCACGACGAGACGCTGTGCAGTTGACACAACTGAGTGCTGCGAGCGTGGAACTTTCTCCAGTCGCTCCTGCGGAAGGGGAGACGTTTGTCGCTGCGGTCTCACCCCCGCAGCAGCAGTGGAGATGGAGCCTTGAGGATGGACGGCTTTGCTTGACGATTCCAGAGGGAAAATCGCCGCTGAAATTCACGCTGACTTTTGCGAACTTTGCATCCGGAAGCGAACGGGGGCTGATCGCGGTCGAAGAGGGTACCGTCCCGGAATTGAAAACGCTGTTGCAGGGCGGTGCTCCAAATTGGGGTCAGAAGCTGACCACCCCAGTGCTTCGCGGCACCGAGGACGGGGCATTCGCCGTTGACACCATCACCCTCTCCGACGACAACCCCTGGTTTGCCCAGATGCGACCGACTGGTCTCGACTTCCTGCCAGACGGGGACCGGATGGTCCTCTGCACCTGGGATGGAGATGTCTGGCTGATTTCCGGCATCCTGAGCACCGAGCAGTCTGGACGGGTCACCTGGCAGAGAATCGCCAATGGTTTGTTTCAGCCACTGGGAATTAAGGTGGTCAATGACCGGGTCTACGTGACCTGCCGGGATCAGATTGTCGTTCTCAATGATCTCAACGGTGATGGTGAAACGGATTTCTACGAGTGTCTGAATAACGACCACCAAGTCACCGAACACTTCCATGAATTCGCCATGGGGCTGCAGGTCGATGAGCAGAAGAATCTTTACTACGCAAAGTCTGCACGACATGCCCTCGAAGCGGTGGTTCCGCACCACGGTACGCTCATTCGCGTTTCCGCCGATGGCGAACGATCGGAAGTGATTGCACGAGGATTCCGTGCTGCCAACGGCGTCTGCCTGAATCCCGACGGGACGTTTTTCGTGACGGACCAGGAGGGCCACTGGACTCCGAAGAACCGCATCAACCTTGTTCGTGAGGGGGGCTTCTACGGAAATCTGTTCGGGTATCATGAATTGAACGAACAGGAAAAAGGCCAGATGGAAAACCCCGTCTGCTGGATCACGAATGCATTCGATCGTTCCCCTGCAGAACTCCTCTGGATCAACAGCCCGGCCTGGGGGCGTTTGAATGGAAAGCTTCTGAACCTCTCCTACGGCGAAGGGAAAATCTACATCGTTCCGATTCAGTCGCTGAGTGGTCTCGAGCAAGGGGGAATGTGCGAACTCCCAATCCCAGCAGCGCCGACGGGCCTGCTTCGCGGCAGGTTTCATCCAGCGGACGGCAACTTGTATGTCTGCGGGATGTACTCCTGGGCGGGAAACCGCCAGCAGCCAGGAGGTCTCTATCGAATCCGCGCGACCGGCAAGCCGAGTTATGTTCCGATTCAGCTTGATGTCCTCCCCAGTGGAATCCGCATCGAATGGTCGGATGAACTTGATTCCGAAACTGCCGGCGACCTGAACAACTATCAGGTTCGAGTCTGGGATCTGAACAGAACAGCCAACTACGGATCGGAACATCTGAATGAACGATCGCTCGCTGTTCAGGGGGCTGCGATTTCCAGTGACCGCTTCTCATTGAACCTTCAGATTCAGGACATCGCACCGACCTGGTGCATGGAAATACGATGCCGGATCCGGGATGCTCATGGCCATTGGCACGATCGAGTGATCCATAACAGTATCCATGAGGTTCCCCAGGCTGAATGATGAAGACCGTTGACAGGCACGAGTTGTTTTTCGGTGAGTACTCCCACCATGAGCCCGCCATCCGTGCCTTTGTGCGGCGGCTGGTTCCTCTGCGTTCCGACGTCGATGACGTGATGCAGGAGGTGTCAATCGTGATGTGGGAGAAGTTTGACGAGTTCTCACCCGGAGACGATTTTCGTGCGTGGGGATTTCAGATCGCCCGTTTCAAAGTTCTCGCCAGACTGCGTGATCTACGACGTGAACGTCTTGTCCTCGACAACGATGTGGTCGAACTGATTGCAAATCGATCCGAGGAACTTGAACCCGCGCTGCAGAAGAAGCGAGTTGCACTCGAGTCGTGCATCCAGAAAGTTTCAGCAGCTGACCGGGATGTTCTCGTGCAGATCTATCAACCCGGTTCGCGGGTTGAGGAGATTGCCGCCTTGACAGGCAGAACCGTGAAAGCGGTCTACCAGTGGTTGCATCGGATTCGTCTGTCGCTGCGTGACTGTGTACAACGCGAAATTGCTCGTGAGTGGCCAACATGAATCAATCTCGAACCCTGTATCAACTCGTTCAGCGCTATATGGAAGGGACGATCTCATGTGACGAGATGGCGACGCTCAACTCGCGCCTCCGGGAGAATGAACGTGAGCTCGACGAATTTATCGAGACCCTGAATCTTGATTCAGCGATTGCCGAAGTTCTGGCGGAAGAGGTTTCCATTCAGAAGACCATACAGACTCCCCACAGAGTCCGGTCGCGCTCCACAGTCGGCAGAACGATGGTCAGTGGCGTCCCGTGGGTGATCGCGACGCTCCTCCTGGTTGCGATCGGTGGAGTCTATGCGTTTCGAACTCAGCCTGCTGCGTTTGCCATCATCAGTATCTCGACAGCGGGAGATGAGTTCCCGGAGGGAATGCCGGTTCACAAAAACTGGATTCACATTTCCGCAGGGGCCATGGAGATTGTCACGACCACAGGTGCGAGAGTTGCTGTGGAAGCTCCTGCAGAGCTGCGGCTTGAGTCCCCTCAGAAGCTGCACCTGAAAAGCGGGCGTCTTGCTGCGGAGATCCCCCCTTCCGCAAAGGGCTTCACCGTTGTGACACCATCCGGGAAAGCGGTCGATCTCGGAACGACCTTTGGCGTCGATGTTGCGAATGACAAGGAAACTGAGATTCACGTGTTTAAGGGGGAGGTGATTGCTGAAACCGGGGAAGACAACAAGTCGCAAAGTCTGCTCAACGGTGATGCCCTGAAGATCAACGGAGCCGGGGGCGTTTCACGCGACTTGCGATCCGCAGCATTTATCCGGCCTTCGGAAGTCGAGCCGATGCGGGCAGCCCTCGCTTTTGGCAGGAAACGACATGCCGACCTTCTCTCACGCACGCTGCGCGACGACCCGGATCTCATCTCGCTTTTCGACTTCGAGTCAGACGTTCGCTATGAAGGTGTCTACCGCGTCGTGCAGGGGCGATGGCCGGGATCCCATGCACCCGAGTTCAAATCGCAGGGAGATCACATCAAGCTGAAAGTTGAAGAGGATCGCGAATTTCCTCAGCTCACAATGGCCGCCTGGATCCGTCTGGATGAGCTGCGGAATCCCTATCAGTCGCTTCTGCATACCGACAACTGGTTTCAGGAGGGTGTCTCAGGACAGATTCACTGGATGGTGACCGATGCCAAAACGATGCGACTGGCGATTCTCAATAATCAAACCTCTTCGGAGGAAACCGGTCAACGCTGTGATGCCGATTCGAAAAGGCCCGTCTTCTCCAGCCAGCAGCGTTGGATTCACCTCGCTGTCACATACGATTCGGAAGCTCGCGTCGCCAGGTTTTATCTCAATGGAGAGTTCGACAACGCAGTCCATTTCGATGTCGCGCATCCAGCTCGCCTGGGCCCCTCACAAATGGGCAACTGGAACGCAGCCGACAGGAAGCTGAGTGGCAGAATTGATGAGCTTGTCCTTCTCTCTCGAGCTGCAAGCGATGAAGAGATTCGGGCATTCTACGATGCAGGAAATCCCTACGCCTATTAATACCACACTTGGATGGTGAGCCTCTGGCTTTGTAGCGAGATTTCAACATGCCCGTCTGCTGACTGTTTCATTGCGCGACCAGAGCGGCGATCTCCTGCTGGCTCGCCAGGTGTCTACGCAGCCGGAGAAGATTCTGGAGTTCTTTGACCAGTTCACCCGGCGATGTGCTGAGCTGGAAATACCGTTCATTGCTGTCGTTGAAGGCTGTGGGTTCAATGACTTTCTGATTCACGCTGCGGGACTGGGAGCTGCTTCAGAAAACCGAAGGGGCCTTTTTTGACTCACTGACGTACGTCGACTACGGAACCGTTCCTGAAGGAGTTACTCAAGCGGGAAAGAATTTTCCTGGTGCGGGTCTGTTAGGCAACCGGCGGGCGATCACATCAGGCCAGAATGGACTGGATCACTTTTCCACCGACATCTGTCAGGCGGAAATTGCGACCTTGGAAGCTGAACGTCAGTTGCTGGTGATCAATTCCCATTAAATGCATGAGCGTTGCGTGAACATCATTGATGCTGACTTTATTCTCGACGGCGTGATAGCCGAAATCATCCGTGGCACCGTAGCTGAACCCGCTCTTGATCCCACCCCCCGCGAACCACATTGAGAAGCCGGCGATATGGTGGTCGCGGCCGTTCCCCTGAGCCATCGGAGTACGGCCGAATTCGGTTCCGAAGACGATCAGAGTATCCTCGAGCATCCCGCGCTGTTTCAGATCAGTAATCAGTGCGGCAGCGCCGCGATCCACTTCGGCAGCAGTCCCCGCGGAATGGTCTTTCACCGAACCGTGATGGTCCCAGTCGCGGTGATAAAGTTGAATGAACCGCACGCCCCGTTCCGCGAGTCTACGAGCCAGCAGGCAGTTGGAGCCGAACGAGCCATCGCCTCCCTGGGTTCCATAAAGGTCGAGAATGTGCTTGGGCTCCTGGCTCACGTCCATGAGTTCCGGAACGCTGGCCTGCATCTGGAAAGCCATCTCGTACTGGCTGATCCGGGTTGCAATCTCTGGATCATTCACAGACTCGTTTTCCAGCTGATTCAGCTGCTGAACAGCGCGCACAACATCCCGCTGTCGATTCCGGTCGATTCCTTGTGGATTGCTGACATAAAGAACGGGATCTCCCGTGCTGCGAAATTCAACTCCCTGGAACCGGCTGGGGAGAAACCCGGAATGCCATTGTCTGGCGGCAATCGGTTGCTTCTGGCCAAACTTGCCCGTTGAAATCATGACGACGAAGCCGGGCAGGTTTTCGGTTTCGGTTCCCAGGCCGTAATTCAACCAGGCTCCCGCACTGGGCCGTCCTGAAATCATGCTCCCGGTGTTCATGAGCGTGTGTGCAGGATCATGGTTGATCGCCTCTCCGTGGAGCGATCGGACGATGCATATCTCGTCCGCTGCCATCTGTCCAAGCAGAGGAAATATTGTGCTCATCTTCTGGCCGCTTTGGCCGTACGTTTGAAATTCATGCTGAGGGGCAAAACAGTTCAGCTTCTGTCCCTGGAGCTGTGCGATCTGCTGTCCCTGGGTGACGCTTTCAGGCATCGGCTGACCATGCAGCTGTTTCAGCAAAGGCTTTTCATCGAACGTTTCCAGATGGGACATCCCCCCCGCCATATAGAGCCAGATGACCCGTTTGGCACGCGGCAGAACGTGAGGGGGATCGACAACACCCCGCCAGCGGTCGGTCTTTTCGGCGGAGAGAGCAGCAGCGGTCAGCGGCGCGTTGAGCATCGAAGCCAGGGCGACGGTGCCGAGTCCGTGAGCGCTGCGGCCGAGGACAGCGCGGCGTGTAAGCAACTTTTCGAGTGTGGCAGGTTCCATGTTTCAGTTTCTGGTGATCGTGGAATGAAGATTCAGGATGACTCTCGCGACGCTGGTCCATGCCGCCAGTTCGACGGCATCCTGATCCGCGGGTGGCGGTTGTACGCCGTTCTTGAGCACGGACGAAGCCGACTCGGGATCGTTACGGTATTCGGCAGAATGCTGGTCGAGTAACTCCGACAAGACGGCTGCTTCAGAGGCGTTTATTGACCGCGATAAAGCCCGCTGATAGGCAAAGTCGAAACGCTGTTGCCTTGAGTCTCCGGACCTGATGATCAATTCCGCGAACGCTCGCGCCGCCTCCACATAGGTCGGATCGTTTAACAGCACCAGCGACTGCAGTGGAGTATTGGAACGAACGCGTAACGCAGTACATTCCTCACGATTGGGAGCATCGAACGCGAGTAAGCTGGGATGCAGATACTGCCGTTGCCAGTGTGTGTAAAGTCCACGGCGATAGAGATTGGCCCCTTGATCGTTTCCCCACTCGCGTTCCGGGAAGTTGAGATATGCCCAATACCGCGGCGGCTGATACGGCTTCACGCTGGGCCCTCCCACCTTCTCTTCGAGAAGTCCACTGATCCAGAGGGCATTATCGCGAATCACTTCCGCATCCAGACGGAACCGCCCTTGTCGTGCCAACCAGAAGTTGAATGGATCCTTCTCGTCCAGTTCAGGCGTGCTGCGAGAAGTTCTCCGATACGTCTCTGACATGACGATCTCTTTAATGAGCTGTTTGACGTTCCATCCGCTTTTGATGAAATCCGCTGCCAGCAGATCGATCAGCTGCGGATGCGTTGGCCAGTCTCCCTGTGCGCCTAAGTCGTCGAGCTTGCGGGAGATTCCTGCACCGAACAAAAGATGCCAGATCCGATTGACGAACGTTCGGGCGGTCAGCGGATTCTCCGGCGAGACCAGCCAGTCGGCCAGATCGAGCCGGTTGAGTCGACCTTCCTTATGGATGATCTGCGGGAGAAACTCCGGAGTGCCCGGCAGCACGACTTCACCCGATTCATCCATCCAGTTTCCGCGAGGAAGCACTCGGACCACCCGGGGCTCGACCTGGATCGTCGCGAGCATTGTCGGCAACGTCTGTTGAAACTCAACCCGCTCCTGCTGCACGGTGGCCAGCTGAGCACGGACGGGTTCGAGCATCGGCGCAATCGATCGATAGTATTTTGTGAGCTCGGCGTTCTGGTCGTTGTCCCGTCCGGATTCTTCGATCGAAAGAATTTCTCGAATATTCTTGGGAAGTTGGTCTACTGCCCATGGAGCAGGCGGTTGTACCACGGTTGTCCCGGAAATCCGGAAATGCCCAAGAGTGTGCTGCGCGTGTTCAGAATGAAATGACAACTTGATCGTCAGCTCCTCTGACTCTGCAAGGTTCAGAGGTGATTTGAACTTCAGGACGGCTCCATGCGTTTTTCCAGTCTGCGGAAGGATCGCCCAGCCCAGCTTCGATTCGCTGGCATTTGGAGCAATTGCCGATCGAATTGACCACTTGCCGTACGGGTTCCCGTTACCTGTGAAGTCCTGTTCGAAGCTGGCCGAAGCGTTGACCAGAGGGATCGTTACTTCGGAGTTGTCCTTGTGTTGAGTCGCGACAATTTCACTCAGCACGAAATTTCCATTCGACGAACGCCCGGGCCCTTGTTCGGGAAATGATGCATCAGGAAGAGCGTCGAGGCGAAGAGCGGTCAGATTCGGGATCGGACCAGAAAAGCGAACGAGAAAGTTTTCCTTTGCCGGATTGGGACCGCTGGCGAGAATCTCGCCTCCCTCACGCACGCTCAAGATTGTTCCCTGCGTCGATTCTGCGTTCAGTGGTTTGAGAACAATCCATTGGACGGGATCCTGCAGCCTGGCTTCCCAGTCTGTCTGCGCCTGTTTGAACTCAGGGGTGATTTCATTCAGCTGCCGATTCAATTCGGCAATCCGTGCATCAAGACTTGCAAGTCGAGCGCTCTGCTCCGCGTTCGTGATCAGCGTGGTCGGTCCGAATGTTCCCCCGGTGTAAAGTCCCTGTTCCTGAATATCCGCAAAGAAGGCTGCGAGTCGATAAAAGTCCCGTGCCGTGAGGGGGTCGAATTTGTGATCGTGGCATTCACAACACCCGGTGGTGAGCCCCAGCCATGCTCCCCCGATGTTTCGCACTCGTTCAGCAGCATATTTGGCGAGATATTCCTTCGGCTGAGCTCCCCCTTCCTGAGTCATCATTCCCAGTCGGTTATAGCCAGCGGCGATTCTCTGCGCGAGATCCGGATTCGGGAGCAGGTCTCCCCCTAGCTGCTCCCGGGTGAATTCGTCAAAAGGCTTATTCTCGTTAAACGAATTGATGACCCACTCTCGAAACGGATAGACGTCAACCGCCTGGTCTCCATGATAGCCAACGCTGTCTGCGTAACGCACAAGATCCAGCCACCACATCGCCATACGTTCGCCGAAGCGAGGCGACGCCATCAGCTGATCGACGACAGTTTCATAAGCAGAGTCGCTTTGATCAATCGCAAGCATTTCAACTTGCTCCGGTGTGGGAGGAAGGCCGGTCAGATCGAACGCGAGGCGGCGTACGAGCGTGACAGGGTCTGCCTGCGGAGCAGCTTGCAGCCCCTGCTCAGCCAGTTCCTTCAAAACGATCTCATCGATTGGACGCCTGGCACTGACGGATGCACCTTGCGAATCCAATAGCACCGGTTTTTTGACGGGCAGAAACGACCAGTGGTCTTCATATTCTGCTCCCGCATCGATCCAGCGTTTCAACAAGCGAATCTGCTCTGCAGTGAGAGTTTTATGGCTGCTCGGAGGAGGCATCTTTACACTGGGGTCTTGCGAGGTCACCCGGACCATGAGCTCGCTCTCATGACTTCTCCCAGGCGAAATCGCCAGTAGACCGGAGTCGGCTTCGACGCTCCGGGAATGAGCAGTATCGAGTCGCAATCCCGCTTCGCGATGCCCAGCGTCAGGTCCATGACAAGCGAAACAGTTCTCCGCCAGGATCGGGCGGATGTCGCGGTTATACTGGATCGGAACGGGATTCTCTTGTTGATCCGCGGCAGTTGGTCGAACACTCAGCACGAACAGGGCAATGCCAAGCGAGAAAGTCCGCCTGCGGTCGACATTCATAGAAATCAAGCTCCGTGCTAACACCAACTGAATCCGCTAACAACCATTCGACGGTGCCACTTGCGCAGTCTCAGCATCAAGTATGATCATCATGATGTGAGCTGATATGCAATTTCGGCATTCTTGAAAAAATACAATTCTGAGTCTTGTGGTGACTTTTCTGCAAGATACTTTTTCATCAAATCGATCACCGTTGCATACGGAGCGACACGATTACTCACCGGCCAGTTACTTCCGTAGATGACTTTGTCCGCACCAAAAATTCTCCAGATGTCGTCCAGAACCGGACGGTAGTCCTCCAGTTCCAGAGAGGGCGCTGGATCCGCGGGGTCCAGAACTGCCGAGACTTTCGCATAGATTCCCGGGAGCGACCCCAGCTCGGCCAACGCATCTTCCTCCCGTTTGCTTTCATCAGCATGTGGCGAAAACCTGCGAGGAAGATGTTCAACAACAATTCTCAAGTCGGGAATCTTTCGTTTGACTTCGAGTATGTCCTGATAACCGGCAGCGTCGCCATTCACATCCATGGTCAGTCCCGCATTCGCGATCAGGCGAAGATCGTCCAGAAACCGGGGGACGCCACCCTGCCGGGGGAAAGGGGTGTTGATTCGCAGGCCCTTGAACAAATGCGATGCACAGAATCGCTTCAGATTTATTGCAAACTCGGGATCGCCGGTTTTCAAATTGCCGACGACTCCCAGAATCCAGGGAGTTTCCGCTGCCAGATCAAGGATCCACTGATTGTCTTCGAGCCAGGGACTGGCTTCAACCACGATCGCTCCTGTGACTCCATTCTGCAGTGCGATGTTCTGAAAGTCTTCCGGCATGGTCTTGCGATACAGAAGTGGATCATCGGGACCTGGCCAGGGAACCCCTTCTTGCCGGGTGGGATTGTAAAAATGCAGATGTGTATCAATGATTTGTGACGAATACTTATTGAAAGGACGCGGTGCCTCTTGCGCGTGTGTCGACAGCGCGAATAAGGAAGATGTAAGAACACCTGCTCGCAAAAACTGCCGTCGCGAGACAACGGTTTGTTTCATGCTGATGAAGCCTTTGTCTGCCCTTTGTCGATGATGAGCGGGAACTGGCATATTACGGCCAATGCCTGCGACTTAGGAAGTCACAATGTCGGATGAGTTGTCGTAAGGCGGGAGAATCAGGAGCGGCGGACTGATAAAACCCAATTCCTGGCATCACAGGGAATAACTCTTTCACTTCCGTCACTTTCTCGCTCAGCCACTTCGTCTCCAGGTGCGTTCCCTGGCCGTTCGGCTCGTCGGCCAGCGACTGGCGATTGGACGCGGTGCAGTGAGGGAGGCCATCAATCGGCTCACAGGTCTCGGTCTGGTTCGTACGCATGATCGGTCAGGCACGCGGGTTGAAACTGGCAGCGACCCATCGCAACGAGAATCATCTTGAACAAATGAGGGAAGCACAGCAGGTCATTCAGAACTCTCAGTCGTCCATTAATGATCTCGTGGCGGCGGATCTCGAGTTTCATTCCGCTTTCGCAGATGCCAGCGGAAATCCTCTTTTTGATGTGCTGCTCGTTCCCATTCAGAAACTTTTGATCCAAAACCATTTCAGAACGTTTGCGAGGCTTGGAAGCAGCTGCACTGTTGAAGAGCACGAGGCGATACTCAATGCCGTCTCAGCGCAAGACGGAGTCGCCGCAGCACGCGCAATGCGATTGCATCTGAGGTCTGTGATTGAGCACGTCCAACAGATCATTTCTGGAGCTGAACCGGCGGAGCCCTCCGGGATCTCGGTATGGACTCTCTCAGCAGACCTGTTGAAAGGACAGGATGCGACAGACGAATAACAGGTCGTTGCCGCTTGCGGAAAGCGACATTTGGACTACGTCATCGCGGGGTTCTGCAAATACTGCATCCGGCACCGAAGCCACATGGGCCGGGGACATCTGCCACCAGTGATCGACGAACCGAGGAAATCGAGACACTACGCCTCGATGAGATCGAGCTGAAATCGTTTGTCGCAGGGTTGGTGAAGGGGTTGGAACGTAAAGCTGCTTGACGCGACTGAGTTATTAACGTCATGAAAACCACTGCAAACTGGAAGTCGATACAGAGCCGCGAGTTTCAGGCACTGGCAGCGATTCTGCGAGAACGAACGGCTACGAATGGACGTCATTGGGAAACTGAATTCCGACTCGCTCAGTTTTCGGCGCTGATTTCTCGTTGACACTCGTTTGTCGACAACATTTCCGCGTCGTTTACATCAATTCGACAACGTCACCAGGGCCAATCGACCGTTGTTCCCAACCCGGGACCACGCCCCGGGCTGGGTGCAGCAACATGTCCAGTCGATCGTTCGATCGCTGAGTTACTTCTTCTTCGTTGCCTGAGTCGAAGGAACGTCGAAATTCACGATGTCATCTTTCATCGGGAGATCTTGTTGAATTTCGAATGAGCGAAAAAGAGGCGCGCCATTGGAAGCGATCATCTCAGGCTGAACAACACCGTCATATCCGGAAACCGTCACGAGATGCGGACCACCGATCACTCCTTGATTGTCTTCCATTTGGAACCGGCCATCGGTGATTAACACCATCACTCCCGGTCCAAAGTTTCCTTTGGCATTGTCAGGCACGAACATCAGCGTCCCCTTCGGAACTGGCTGACCAGCAAAAGTGACCTCCCCTTTCAGGAGAAACCGGGCCGGACCGCTTTCCTCTGCTCTGCACCCCGCCCAAAGCAGCAGGGCGAGCATCATCAGAGCATTCCCAATATTCACCAGATTGCGATAGCGTCTCATTGCCATCCCCCGACCGGCAGAGCGTCGTTACGAATTCCCATCTGCTGATAAGTCGGCAGATTCATGTTCTGGTTAACAAACTGCACTGACCCATCGCCGAGCAGAAAATGCGCACCGCCGACATGATGGCTTCCGAAATACCCGACAGTGTCATGCCCGGGGGACTTTGTGTTCAACGGGAAAGTCGTTCCTCCGGTATTTGTAACGAATGACTCAAAATGAGCAGACGCCCATCCCACACCGAAGCCATCGCCATTCGAAGCGGAATACTGGTAGGGACTTTCCCCGACCAGAAATACATTCGTCAATCCATCCGTAACATCGCGCACACGCGTATTGGAGTTATGGTACAAGATTCCGTTTGTGTGAAAGGGATACAATGAATAACCTTCTCCAAGACAGAATGCTCCTGTTCCTCCGCCGGAAACACCCTTGTAGCTGGAAGTCGTTCCGTTCGGAAAGTTGACATCCGAGGGGCATTTATACTTCGGCATCTTCTTCTCCCACGCCGCGTGATTCGCAGCTGATCCCCGGAACGCCGCCATCGAAAGGATCGTAAATTCCTCTTCGGACTTGAACTGGTTGTAAAGTGCGGTTTCTTCGAGAGCAGGAAGAATCATGACAGTCCAAGGGGCTCTTCGTGTGCCGGGTGATACCGGCGACCAGGTACACGTTCCAGAAGAGCTGACAAGCGAACTGCCGCCGCTTGACCCTGGAGGAAAGGTGCTAAACAAGTCGTGGTAATTGTGTAACGCCAGTCCAATCTGCTTTAAGGTGTTCTTGCACTGTGAACGGCGCGCCGCCTCTCTCGCCTGCTGCACCGCGGGCAAGAGCAGAGCGATCAGTACCGCGATAATTGCAATCACCACAAGAAGTTCGATTAATGTGAACCCACGACGATTTTGATTGACGTTGATTAGCATGCGACCATCTTTTCAAGAGTTAAAAATGTAATGACGTTAGTCATTACGAAGAACGCAGAATCAGTCTGGAGCGGCTTGTTGCTTATTCCCATAATTCAAGATCGAATGAATCTACAGAATCATCAGACATTACGTCTTTTCATTAAGTGTGATCCGGTTTACTTCCCATCATGCGAAAAAACGAGAACACGTACCTGGTCAAGATAAGTGGGAGCCTCCGGTAACTCCTTCGTACCGAAAGCGTCTCATGCGATTTCTCCGTTGCGCCGGTATGTCCCGCGGGTTTGGATTTCTGCTGACAGCTCTCTTGTCCGGGGGGATCGCCTTTGCGGAAAACGTCCAGGTTGCCCCAGCGGACACGCCACAGCGATCCATCAGGTCTGTTATTCCGGCTCATGCAATTGCCGCTGCGTGGATCAAGCCAGCTTCGCTGATTCGCGATACGGAATTCGAGATTTTGGGAGACATTCCATTTCTGGGACAACTCCCGATTCCTCCTTCGGAGATTGAGGAAGTCGCCGTCTGGGCGGAATTAGATCCCCAGTTTCCGGAACCCGTCCTCTGTCTCGCAATGAGATTCCGTCACGAAATTCATCCATCCATTCTGGTGCACTGGCTCTCTCCCGGGGCTGTTGAAATCGAGGGGAGCCAGTTGGCATCTTTCCGGCATGGGGCAGGAGGGGGCAGCGATCTTGTCTTTCGTGACCCATTCACCGTGCTGATGCTGCCGAACGCGGACTTCGCATCGCACATCTTCTCACGGTTTCAGACTTCCATCCCACCGGATTCGCTCGGATCACAATTCGCATCGCTTCCCGAGAGCGTCAATTTCGCGATGTCGGTGGATGTCGGACAAATCCGACAAGCCGTAGACCCACTGTGCCGTCCGACGCCAGACGGCTCGTTCGTAAGGCTGCTGCTCTCATTGCCCGTGGAACTTTCCCAGGTGCATTTGACCGCGGAGATCCTCAAGCGAGGAAGCCATCTGGATGTTCATTTCACCAAGCGGCGGGACGTCGCCGATTCCGGAAACTTTGAACGCTGGCTGCCGTCGGCCAGCCAGGCCGTCGCCGAAATGATTCAATGGTCCTCGGAAAAAATCCAGAAACGGCTTTCGGCTGAAGAAGACGCTCAGGTGGTTCTGGCGGAACAACAGATCCTGACCTATCTGCAGCAGCTGAAGCCGAGTCCCGAATCTCCGGCGCACTGGACGGATCCCCGGCTCCCCTCCATCAGCCGGACAATGAAAGATTCCGGCCGGATCCTGCTGCCTTTTATCCTGATGTTGCGACATGCAGCGAGGGACTCGCAGCGGAGCAATAACTTCAAGCAAATCTTACTGGGCTGGACGAACTTCGAAGATCAGGAAAAGCGGCCCCCCACGAACATCGTTGATTCTCAGGGAAAGCCACTGCTGAGCTGGCGGGTGCGTTTACTGCCATTTCTCACAGAGGAAGCGCTCTATGCCAAATTTCACCTTGATGAGCCCTGGGACAGCCCGCATAACCTGGAGCTGCTGGCTGCGATGCCAAGTTGCTATCGCAACCCATTTGACCGCAGTGGAAAACCGGTGACGCATTTTCGAGCCTGGGATGGCCCGAATACGATCTTCGGCGATGGTGCTACCCTTCGGAACGTGACTGATGGATCGAGCCAGACAATCGTCATCGCGGAGACACTTGATTCCGTCCCATGGACGAAACCGGAAGACCTGCTCCCTACCGCACAGGAGATTTCCAAACAAGTTGCTCCCGGACAACGAAGGGACATTCACATTGGCTTTCCGGGACGGCCATATCGAACGTCATCGATTGAAGGACGATGACGTCTGGCGGCGGCTCTTCAACTACCACGATGGTGAACCTGTCAATCTGGACGAACTCGAAATTGAAGACCAGACTCCCGCGCCGGCTCCTCCCATCCGGTCGCTGGCGGAGTGTCTGACCAGACTGAAAGAAACCAACATCAATGACCGGGACGCCATTGCATTGATTCTCAGCGAGCTGCGGCAGCACATCGACGAATTCAATCAACCGACCCTGCAGGCCTCGATCACCGGCGTTCTTGTTGACCCCGCTGTGTTGAAGCAGATCACCGCGAACCAGGAGGCAGTCTGTAGTGGAGTGGCTCCTTTGCTCAAATCTTCGGACGTCTACGTTCGCATGTGGGCCGTTCCAATTTTCCACATGAACTGTCCGGAGGAACAGCTGGCCGATTCGCCGCTCAGTGAACTGAAGAATGATCCAAATCCCGATCTGCGGGCCAGAGTTCTGCGATTGTTTCACCAGTTGCCCGGTCCTGTTTCAGGAGAGCCGATTTCCCAGGTTCTTCTGGGCTGGCATTTCTATCATGATCTCCATGGTCATTTTCCGAGGAACATTGTCGCTTCGGACGGGAAGCCGCTGCTCAGTTGGCGCGTGGCAATTCTGCCGCTGATCGACCAAAAGGAACTCTATGAGAAATTCCATCTTCATGAGCCCTGGGACAGCCCGCACAATCGCCAGCTGATTCCCCTGCTGCCCAGAATTTATGAGACCTCCGGGCGAGCCCCGGATGACTTTACCACGCGTCTGCAAGCGGTCACGGGAAAAGGGACGGTCTTCGGTGATTCCGTGAGCATCTCCCAGATCACTGATGGAACCTCGAATACGCTTTGCCTGGTGGAGTCGGACACCGGCGTGACCTGGACCCGTCCGGACGATTTCATCATTCCTGCCAGCGACATTTCCCGACATCTGTGGCGGCGGTCAAACGGGACATTTTCGATCGGGATCGTCGATGGAACACGCAAGTCCACTGAGGTCCTGGAGGATGCCCTCTTCCAAAATCTCGCCAGTTATGCCGGCGGTGAACAAAGCCTGTCGGAACAGAGGCACGAGCTCCTGAAGAAGTTTCAGCAGGAGCTGAACTCCGAGACACCGAAAAACGCATTGAACACTGCCCGACAAATTCTCAGGCTGGAAGAAAAAATCTACGGAGAAACTGACGATGTTCCTTTGGATACCATCGTCTGGCTGGCGGACAATTCATATCGCCTCGGGGAAACCGCATTAGGCCGTGAGTACCTGAGCCTGCGAAAGGATCGTCTGGCGAAACGTTACGGTGCGGAAGATTATCGAGCAATTGAAGCCGCGATGGACCTGCAGCTTCTCGACCGGCGCCTGGCGATGACTGAAGAACAACGTCAAGCCGCAGCCCAGGCAGAGACGGTGCAAAAGGAAATCGAGGAAGCCTTTTCTCAAAACGACTTCCCCGCTGCGCTGAAACTCTCGCAACAAAGGCTCAAACTGATTGAGACTGCTTATGGAGAAATCAGTCCGCATGCGATCGGAGCATTGAGGGCCTGCAAGGAATTCCAGGCCCGCACGGGGGATCTCAATGGCTCCATCGCTACGGCGGAACAGATGTTGAAAATGAGCAGACAGATTCTCGGTCCCAGCCATCCTCGCACCCTTCAGGACTTCGCAGATTACTGCATGCTCTTGAGAAATGCCGGACAAAATGACAGGGCTGTCGAACTGCTGACCGGTTCTCTGGATGCAATCCTACGATCCTGCGAACCGGCATCTGCCATTCCTCTCTGCGAGCTCCTGGGAACCGATTCCATCCGGCATGGACAATTCCAGCGGGGCCGCCATCTCTTCGGCGATGCAGTCAGATTCTGTGATCTGCACAAGAATCCCAATCGGGCGGTTCTCCTTTGCAAGACGCTGGGAGTGCTCCTGACTGAAGCCGGACAGTTTGATCTGGCGAAGTGTGCGCTCTTTGAAGCTGTCTGGCGGGCGGACCGAACGGAGACCCCCCTGGAGTTTCGTTCGAACTATGAGGCCCTGGCGGCGCTCTTCTCCTCACAGGGGATGTCCCATCTGGAACTGGGCTTGCGCCAGACCCATCGCCAGTTGATCGAGGAAGCTCTTCCCGCAGGCCGTGTCAGCGTGATGGAATATTCACTCTCATTTTTGAATCTCAGCCAGCTTTTTCTTGGCATGGGCGATTTTCCCAATGCAGAGAGGAACTTTGCGAATGTCATTGCCGTGCTTAAGCAATCCGATCCCAATGCCGCCCCTCCCGTGACCGTTCTGCTGGGGTTGGCTCAAGTGGAGCAATTTAAAAAGCGGCCCGACCTTGAAGAGGCCTATCTGCTCCAGATTCAGAAGATCCTGGATAATCCCCACGAGTTGCCTGTCACGCTGCAACGCAGATGCCGCCGGGCGTTAGCGGACCTCAGGTGGCGTCAGGCGCGCATCGCGGAAGCATTCGCGGAATACGAGAAAATTATGGCACTTCACGCGGATCCGAACTCCGTGGAGGGGCTGGGAGACAGAATCCGCGCCGCGAAGCTGACGCTCGAGTCGGGCCGGAGTGAAGCCGCTCTCACGCTGGCCCGGGGGATCGAATCCTCATTGGCCGCTTGGAAGACTCCTCCGGGACCTGACTTCCACGTCTGTTCGGACCTTTCCGAACTCCTGGTGCTCTGCGGAGATCAACAAGCGGCGGCGCGATGGTCAGAAACAGCATTGGCTTCATGTCAAAAACGCTTCGGCAGCGACAGCAGGCTGTTTGCGGAGAGCCTGCTGAAGTCCGCCTGGGTTTCATTCAAGTGCGGACAGACCGACAAGGCAGCGGAGCAGGCCCAGAGAGCACTCGAAGTGTCACGAAAAATCCTGGATCATTCGATGTATGTGCTTTCTTCCCGACAGCAGATGCTTTTGCGTGAGCAGATGCGGCAGAGTCTTGACCTGCTCATTACCGTTGAATCTCAACGCGGTTCCGATGCTCCGGCCATCTTCACCGCGATTTATCAATGGAAAGGCGATGCTCAATTGCGGCAACGCAACCTGCAGGATTTGATGCAGGATGCGGACATCAAAAGTTTCCAGGAACAACTTTCCTCAATTTCCAACCGGCTTGTCAGGGCCGCCAAAAGAGCGTCGGCCCAGGCCCCACAGCAGGAACACGAGCATCTGGAAAGACAGACGCAAGATCTCAGCGATTTCAAGGAGTTGCTGGAACAGCAACTCTCCGCTGCCCAACTGGCCTATCTGGATACGATTCCCCGTCAACCCTTGCAGGAATTTTTCCGGTCGATTCCCGAAGATGCTGTGTTCGTAGACTTCTTCGCTTATCGAAACATGGCTGCGGGGACGCATGGAGCGCCCGACCATCTGCTGGCAACGATCATCCGTCCCACAGGAAAAACGCTCGTCGTTCAACTCGGGTCCCTCAACAGCATTCAACCCGAGGTCGAACGTTGGCGCGAATCGTTCGGATTAGGCCAGGAGGGGAAAGAGGCTGGAATCAAGCTGCGAAATCTCCTGTGGGAGCCTCTGCTGAAGCACGTCAGTGATGCCCGGTTGATTTTAATGTCGCCCGACGCGACTCTCGGCAAGCTGCCCTTCAATGCGCTGCCAGGGAAAGCTCCCGGGACCTATTTGCTGCAGGACCATCGCCTGGCGGCAGTCCCGGTGCCGCAACTGACCGGTTCGATGCTTTCGTCGCTGAATGCAGACCCGGGAGCGAGGTCTCTACTCATGCTCGGAGACATCGACTACGACTTCTCAATTCCGGAACAGCCATCGTCAGGCATTTCCAGCGGTTCATTGCTCACGTCGCTTCGAGGGGGACAGCAATTTCAATCTCTGCCGGGAACCGCGACTGAGTTGCGGGCAATCGAGGGACTGAGCGAAAAGACCGGGAAGATCAATCGCGAAGGAATCCAAGTGCTGGTCCAACAGCAGGCCACGGAATCCGCATTTCGAAAGCTCGCTCCGGGATTTCATATTCTGCATGTCGCCACCCACGGATACTTTGCCACGTCCGCGGGTTCGAAACCTGCGGGACAGGATCCCGGTGCGCAGGGTCAGGGGTTCAGCGCCAACGAGACGATTGAAAATTACCATCCCGGCCTGCTTTCAGGCCTGGCAATGGCCGGGGCAAATTCACCCGATGCGGGCGGGGAGGAGGACGGCATCCTGACGGCCGACGAGATTGCCACATTGCCGTTATCCAATGTCGATCTGGCAGTGCTTTCGGCCTGTGAAACAGGCATCGGACAGTTAACCTACGGAGACGGTCTGATTGGAGTGCAACGCGCTTTTCAGATTGCCGGTGCCCGCTCCACCATCGCCAGTCTCTGGAAGGTCAACGACCACGCCACCCAGGTTCTGATGACCCGCTTTTATCAAAACTTGTGGGACGGATCACATTCCCGCCTGGATGCACTGCGTGATGCACAGATCTGGATGCTGGAGCATCCTCAGGAAGTCTGGAGTTCCGCGTCCGCCGAAGCCCGAGGCATCAGTCGCGTTCCTAAAAAGAGCACATCCGATTCGACCTCCACCCAGCTGTCTCCTGAATATTGGGGCGCATTCGTGTTAAGCGGCAACTGGAACTGAGGAGGTCAGCCGGTTGCAACCCGAAACTCGCGCTGCAGGTCCGCAGGGATCACCGCGCGGCAACTGGAACTGAGGAGGTCAGCCGGTTGCAACTGCAGATTCGCCGAGTGAACTACGGACCTCGGCTCCGGGAACTGTGCATCAAGAAGATCAGTCGGCAATGCGTCCGGAACATTTTTTCCGCTGTGACTGCGCCATCATTTGAAAAATGCACTCGCTCACGCTTCGTGCTCTGGCAGATCATTCATTGAGTTTTTCAAGAAGTCGAACTGTCGCACTAGCATCTGAGCTCCACTTCCTGCACACCCTCCAGTTGATTCAGTTGCACGGTCAAGGGGAGCGCGGCGTCCGCGTTCAACAATCGCGTGTGATACGACAGGTCCAGCGCCGCCCCCTGTTTGGCTGTCGCGATCGAATTCAATTCCCAGCGTTCCAGGTGAGAGCGAAACGTCGGTTCCAGGACCGCATTCACATCCCGTCCCAGGCCGATGCGGATATTCAATGTTCGGTCCAGGTTTTCTTCGGGAGAAACATTTTGACGTGGGCGGAACAGGTAGGCTGCCAGTGTCGTCACCGGGATCCCAACGATTGCCATCTCAAAATAGCCTGCTCCCACCGCCATTCCGATTGCAACCGCAAAGATCACGAAGGCCGTGTCACGCGTGTCTTCCACGACGGTTCGAAACCGGACGATCGAGAGCGCGCCGACGAGGCTGAACGCGCGGGCGACGCTATTCCCGATGGCCAGCGTCACCATGGCGATCAGGATCGTCAGTAAGACCAGCGTCGCCATCAGCGACAAGGACCGCGTTGACAACCGCCCCTGCGTGATCCGGTAACTGCCGGCGACGAGAATGCCGAAGACCAGTCCAAGTCCGAGCCGGAGAACGAGGAGCGGAAGCGAGAGTGACGTTTCTCCCGCAATTGGAGAGGTCAACCAGTCAGGCATACTTCACTTCCGGTTCCTTGAGACGGGACATCGCACCACAGGCATCCAGACACCGGCGATATTTGGAAAGTCCGGTTGTATTCAACTGAAGCTCTGCCACCAGTTGCTTGAATGCCAACGGCATCGCCTCCCGGAATTTCAGTTCCAAGACCACTTCTCCCGGCAGTAAGGGAAGCGCCTGCTCTCCAGTCTCGAGATTCCAGCTGGAAGTGAGCAGTCCCCGGATCTGACGGTCGAGTGTCAGCCTCAGAGGGCCTTCCGGACAGCTCCCCACAAACGCCGTTCGCTGATAAATCAGCAGGCCTGTCGGGACCAGCGATTTCCGCAACAGACTGTGATGAAACCAGTGCCCCTGCCAATCCGTGATCGCCAGTGTCTGCGCGAGAAAGTGGAGGTCGCTTTCCGGAACCGAGGTGCGGCGCTTGGCAACACGTTCTCCCCGACGCACTTTCCTTTCCAGATGAATCGTCGGTTCGTTTCCATAGCGTCTCAGCCGGTATTTCCTGCGGCGATATTTCGGAGTTCGATGATAAACATCCAGACCCACGGTATCGGTATAGAGACTGGTCACCTGATAGCTTCCGCTCTGTGCCGGATGGCCGTGCGGATCCGGCTCCATTTGCCGCGCGGCCCACGCTTCGACCTTCAACGCGACCGCTTCATCGATCAGAAACTTCACTTCGAAAGCTGTTGCTCCCTGGGCACGAGCCGTCAGGGAGGGAGACAGCGATGAAGTCGGTTCAGCATCATTGCTCACATCGAACCTCTCTTCACTCATTGGACAACTCATGACAAACTGCTCGCCGACCGGTCACACAGGATCAACGGGCAGTCGGTGCGGCGGTGGCTTTCAACAGGAATTCCTGTCGCTGATCGGCGAACGTGCGCAGCGGAAGCGTGCGGGTTTTCACGGAGTCGGACGGGCTGTCCGCGGTTGCGTGCACAAAGGCTTCGTAGGTGGTCAGCTTCCGGGTGTCCGCGTTCACCTCGTCGTTGAGGAGTTCGCGATATTCCGCGACCAGCGGTCCCAGAGAATTCCAGTCGAGTTGCTTTTCTGCGATCTCCCGAATGTTGGCGAGATACTGCTCTCGAAACTTCGGGACCGCGAGCAGTTTGCTATGCAGGGGCATGCGAGGGTTGTTGATTGCGACCAGGGGATCAACCGTGACGCTGGGGCGCATCATTCCCCCGCGCGGACCGCCTCTCATTCCTCCACCGCCGGGAGGTGGAAAACGCTCATCTCCTGGAGGCGGGAAACCGTTTCTGCCAGGTGGAGGACCTCCGGACGGCCTTTCTGGCCGCTCTGGCCCATCTGATCCCCCTGGTCCCTCGCGTTCTGGTGGTCGTCCATCGGGTGGGGGGAAGAAGTCTCTTCCGAATGGTGGTCCATCCGGTCCACCGGGACCCCCTCCTTCCGGTCGCGGCCCTCCGAATCCCGCCTGGCCATTCGCTGCATGGAAGGTTTCGTTCATGTCGTGAGGAATGACATGAAACTTCCCGTGAGAATCCAGATACAAGTTGTAATCACTCGCTCTGGTCCAGTACCCATCTTCGTTCACCAGGGCGATGTCATAAGCCAGAAACCAGAGCACTTCATCGATATCAAGAATCGGCGCCAGGGCTTCTTCGAGTTTCTCCGGGGGAGTCTGTTCGAGCACGCGGCACAGATTGATCAACGCCTTCCAGGAGTCTGGTTTATCTTTTGATTTGATCTCGAACCGCTGCTTGTAGTCCGAGATGTTCTCTCCGAGGTAACGCAGACCAGCGTCGGCTCCGGGATTGCCGGAAGCTTTCCAGCGGGCGCCGTCGGTCTCCCCGTAGTTTTCCTGCAGAAAATCCTTGTTGAACTGCTGGGCATTGGCATAGATTCCCCAGCTTTCTCCATTGATCACCACTTTGACGAAATTCACCTTCGGGGCAGGAATGTGTTCCCGGACCAGTCGCGAGTAGAGCGCGCCGCTCATCATGGAGGGATCGCCGTTGCAGTTGAGCAGGTTCAGGGTTTTATAACCGTACAGTTTCTGCTCCGGTTGCTGAAAATCGAGCGAGAGCTTCAGCGACCGCTTGGAGCCAGTGGGGATCATCATGAAGGAGGACATTCCCCGGAAACTGACTCCGATCTCGGGATAAGTCGTCCCGTCGACCACCAGTGTGGCCGGGACTTCGACGTCGGTATTCTTGAACGCCGCCAATTCGTCTTCCCAGTCATCATGCTCGAAAGTAACGAACAGCGTCCGGACGACCTTTGGCGAATACAATGGTTCACCCGGAAATTTCTGGACGTCCTCCTGCGAGACCTTGGGACCGGGCGTTCCCGCCACGCGCTCTCGTTCCCCCGGTGGACCAAAGCCACCCGGCGGCGGACTGAAGCCACCTGGAGGACCAAATCCACCACCTGGCGGGCCAAATCCATCAGGAGGAGGACCAAAGCCGCCGCGACCGCGACCCAAGCCGCCACGCCCACCGGCTCCCTGATCCGACAACCACTTTCGAGCGGCCTGCCGTTCCTCGTGGTTCAGGATTTTGTCTCCGTCCTTGTCAAACTGCTTGACGATTTCCTGATCCTGTGGCGGTCCAAAACCTCCCGGCCCCCCCGGTCCGACCGGCCGATTCCCTTCCGGCCCACCTGGACCAAAGCCTCCCCGTTCAGGGCGAGGTCCGCCCCTTTCAAGATCGCGTCCCTGTTCCGAAGGCCCCGGCCCCTGAGGTCTCTCCTGGGCGAGGAGAACACGGCTCTGTTCGAGAGACCATCCCGAAAGAAACATCCAGAGCAGTGTCGATCCGCCGCAGATCACCAGTGTGAGTCCAGTTGATTTCATGTTGTTCTTCATCGGTGGTGTCCCTGTTCCAGAGAGTGAAATCGAAAACCACCCGCTGGGAGCGGCGGCGGCAGACGTTGCAACGGCTCGGTCAGCGGTTCCCCGAGCAGTTTCTGCCAACGAGCTTGCTGTTCAGCGGAAAGAACTTTCTCCAGTTCTTTGTTGACCCTCTCAATGTTGCCTCGAGCAAACTCTTCCCCCGGCCCGTAGGGAGGCGGAGGGCCAGGAGGAGGGGCCATTGTGGAGAAGCTCAGTTCTCGCTCTGGCGGGGGACGAAATGGAGGAGGGCCTGGGCGGGGAGGGAGATATTCCGCCAGCAAACGGCGAATCTCTCCCCGTTGCTCAGCGGTCAGTTCCAGTTTTCCCGACAGGGGGCCGTCTTCCAATGCCAGCGGCCCCGCTTCCCGCCAGGCGATCTGCTGAAACCGCTCCTGCTGCTCCGGAGTCAGAACGCGTTTGACTTCCGCGTCCTGCCGCCGGGCCAGTTCCAGTCGCCGTTGTTCCCGCTGGGTGCGTCCCAGAGATTCCTTGTCATGGAGCATTTCATGCCAAAGGTCGACTACGGTCTGCAGCGATGCCTGTTGCTCCGCTGTGAGCTTCAACTCCCGTTGCACCTGCGGATACTGCAACAGGCGGTATTTCCCGACTTCGATGAGTGTGGTCATCTCGTTCAGGATCAGTTCCACCTTGGCAAGGCTCACTTCCAGTTCCCCTTGCAACGTAGCATCGTCGCGATGCTGATCGATGAAATTCTGATAGTACGTCAGCGCGGTTTCGAGCATCCGGAGCCGGGCTGTTTCCATCACGGGATGGCTTCCGAGCGTTTCATCCGCAATCCGGGTGAACTCATCCACCGCAGCCCGTGCCTGTTGGAAATTCCGTTCTGCCCGCTCGTGCTGTAAGGCGGCTTCAGCCGCTTTCGCACGTTCCCGATCATAAGCTGCGGCAGTCATCCACGTGGCGACGGACAGCCCAGCGACGGTTAACGCCAGCGCCGCGACACCGGAAACCACAATTCCCCGATGCCGCCTGGACCATTTCGCCAGACGCTCAAGCAGGGAGGGAGTGCGGGCACGAATGGGGAGATCTTTCAGGAACCGTTGCAGGTCCTCGCGCATTTCGCGGATGGAGTCGTATCGATCGCCGGGACTCTTGCCTAACGACCTCCGCGTGATGATGTCCAACTCCCGAGGGATCAAACGATCAAACGATCGGACCGACCGCGGTTCTTCTTCAAGAATGCGGTGCAGGAGTCCCCTCCGATTCTCCGCTTCAAATAAGGGACGAAGGGTTAACAACTCGTATAACGTGGCTCCCAGAGAATAGACGTCGGTCCGGTGGTCGACTTGCCCGGGTTGTCCACCTGCCTGCTCCGGGCTCATGTAGCGCAGGGTTCCCAGCAAGTCTCCAGTGTGAGTTAAGGTCTGGTCGGTTTGGATCTGCGCCAGTCCGAAGTCCGCCACCCAGACCTTCCCGCCATCATCGACGATGATGTTCGCCGGTTTTACATCACGATGGACGATCCCCAGCGAGTGGGCATAATCCAGCGCGTCCGCCGCCTGAACGATCATTTCCGCAACGGTGCGGTAATAAATCCCCTTGCGATGAACCCGTTGCGTCGTCAGTTCCGCGCTGAAGACCTGTCCTGTTTCCGCAGGCAGTTCCCGTTTGACCGGAGTCTGCGGTTCTGCCAGTCCAGCCGCAGAGGACGAATCGAACACCGTGGCTGGATGTACTTCTGCCTCTTCCTGCAGCCTGCTAATAAAGGATGCCAGATTCTGCCCTTCGATCAACTGCATGACATAAAAGTGGACTCCCCGTTCGCAGCCGACGCCGTAGACAGGCACGATATGCGGATGATGAAGGGAGGCGGCAGCCTGAGCTTCGTTACGGAACCGCTGCAACTGCCGGGCGTCAAGAGCTGCGGCGAACGGCAGCACCTTCACCGCGACCTTGCGACTCAGTGACAGCTGAACGGCTTCGTAGACCACTCCCATCCCGCCGCGACCGATTTCCCGGACGAGTTGAAAGTCGCCGAGCGGCTTACCCTCGGGCAGGGGGGCTGCGGACGCTGCATGTTCACCGGCAGCGCCCGACCGATCGCGCAGTTGTGGAGCGGCGGCGTGTAACATCTCGATCGCATCAAGATACGGCTCCATCGTCGCAATGAGATCAGGATACCGTAACTCCAGCTCTGCCCGGCTGGGATGCTCTCCCGCTTCGATCTGCTGGAGGTACTGCTGCACGATCTGAAAGACCTGTGAGCCCTCATCATCACCGGGAGGCATCAGCGGCTCATTCATCGTTTGTCTCCCAACTGCTGACGGAGCTTGGCCAGACCACGCAACCAGAGTTTTTCAACGCTGTCTTCCGTTTTCTCCATCCGCCGGGCGACCTCTTTGAACGGCAGTCCCTCCAGATTCCGCAACACGATCACTTCACGATAGTCGCCCGGAAGCCGCGCGAGCGCGTCGGCCAGCCTCACAGCCTCTTCATGACGACTGGCACGCTGACTGGGAGACGACTCCGGTGATACAAGGCCGACAGCGAGGTCGGCACCCAGCCGGACCGTCGAACGTCCCAGTTCTTCATCAATCCGCTGCTCCAGACGGAGGTCTCGCTGCTGTGTCCCGAGATAGTGTCGGAATAACGTCGCGAGCCGGGTCGCCAGAATCGACCGCAACCATTCCACCAGTTCCGCTTCACTCTCCCCACGAAACTGGGGAAACCCACAATGAGCGGCCAAAAATGTCTCCTGAACCAGATCGGATTCATCTGCCTTGCCCCGGAGCTTCGGACCGATCTGTATTCGGGCAAGGAGTTTGAGATACTGCCGATACGGCTCCAGCAACTCTTCGATCCGGGCGGAGTCCCCTGCCCTGGCGACGCGAATCTGATTGGAATCCACCGACATGTTCCCCGCCTCTCCGGAGCACTCCAGACGCGCCCCATACAGGACTGGTTGCGAAGCCGCCGGACAAACCGCCGCAAAAAAATGGAGGTTCGCGTATTTTTCGTTCATTTCCGAGAGACCGGAAGTGACTTGGACAACGGCAGGGGAAAGAGTTTGCTTCAAATCAGTCGAGATCAGGGATCACTCAACCGCGATAAACACTCCCAGCCAGATTGTTGACTCGTTGGCCGATGTCCACTCGACACGATGCTTCCGATGGGCGGGAATCAGCAGATGGTCCCCCGTCTTCATCGAAATTACTTCACCATTGTCGAAAGCCAGCTTCGCTTCTCCTTTGAGCACAATGACCCATTCATGCTCATCCTGATCATACCAGAACCCATCAGGGCTGCTGTGCCCCATTGAGACGATCCGCTCAATACGAACATTCTGGTTTTCGATGAGTACTGTGAAGAGTTCTTCAGGGAGCTGGGAAGGAAGGCCGTTAAAGAGATTTTCAGGGTGCAGAGTAATCATGATCGCCTTCTCGTTTCAGGTGGAGGCATCGTCTTGGCTCGACGCTCATCATGAACCTGCAGACTTTGCTGGCGAAACGACACTGTCCCCGGCGTGGCACGTTCATTGAGGAGAAAGAGAAAGACGGACATCTGGCGGAATGACTCACCATTTCACGGTCAAAAACTCTTACCAGCCGCTCTTCAGTCCCCACAGCCCCGGTGTGATCAGTTCAACCGAGTTGCCAGCCGGATCACGGAAGTAAATTGACTTGCCGCCTCGGGGCCACTCCATTTCGTGTTCAATGGCAATCCGGTGGGCGGTCAGATACTCCCGCCAGTGATCCAGCGAGGATGCATCGATTCCCATCGCAAAATGGCTCGGTCCTTTTGTCCCGTGAGCCGGGAATTGATCTCCTTTTAATGTGGATTCCGGTAGGAACGCCAGTAAGACGCTGGAATCCCCCACCTCGAAAAAGATGTGACGCCCAGGCTCTTTCCGGATGACCGGTAACCCGAGCACTCTGCTGTAGAAATCTTCTGCAGCGTCGAGGTCGTCGACATAGATTCCAGTTTCCACAACGGAGAGGATTTGAGGAGGCATTGCAAACTCTTTCTCGGTCTCTGAGTGTTGCGACGGTTGCCCGGAACAGACCTTCTCCGTTGCCGTCTTCCTCCGGACGGAACGCCCAGCTGAAGTCTGGACTGAAGACAACCTACCACATGTCTTTTCCTGCTGTGATCTCCAAAGGTGGCGTTCGAGATGGAGTCGACGACCACTTCTGAAGGGTTGGTCTAACGGAATTGAATTTCGATGACAAGATCCGGAGGAAAGTTGGTCATTGTGTCTGGATGATGTGCCTGAAGGTCAAGTTGATTCGCTCGCCGACGTTCACCCTGGTCTTCGGAACTTCGTGCTTCCAGAACTGCTGCATCGTCCCGGCCATGATGATGAGAGTGCCGTTGCCGACCTGGAAACTCCTCGTCTCCCTCGACTTGTTGTGTTTGATCCGAAATGTCCGGGTCGCTCCCAGCGACAAGGATCCGATGACGTTGTCCATTTCCGGTTCGTCGTCGGCGTGCAAGCCCATGCTGTCCTGGCCAGAACGGTAGCGATTCAACAGGCAGTAATTGTATTGGCCCTGAATTGATTCGATTTTTTGTTTGATCTCCAGCAACGTCGCCGTCCAGGGCAACGCCACATTGTCCCGGCCGGAATACCGATAGATGATCCCTGGCTCTCCATAGGATGCGATCAGCCGCGGCTGCAGATGACCGAAGATGCCTGGCTTCTGCTCCCACGCACACTCGTCCCGCAACTCAGCGAAGTAACGGTCTGCCAGCTGGGGTGTCAGGAAGGCTTCGTTGTAGAGCAGAATGCCGCCATCGTTCAGTTCGATCGTTTCCATCATCGTCGTCGTTGTCGTTCGTACGAAGACTTCCGCCTGCCGCAGACTTCCGTGTAGAAGTGTATTACGGGGATTCCTGTTAGAGAGAATGCAATGATAACGAACTTCCACGGTTCGTTCGGGCATACCCCCTTGAATTCTTCCCACCGGGCGTTGGCGTACGACTGCGATTCGAACTTCATGCCATCGGCTGGAACGATCAACGTGTCGATCGCCCCGGGGCAGTTCTTCGCCGCTCGATGGGCCCGGGATTCGATCACCCCCGGACGACCTGCCGCTTCAGCTCCCGGGAGATACGACTGACCGACGTGCACGGTCATGTGATTTATGACATCCTGACGTGTAGCGGGGGGGTTGGCAGTACCATGACGGAGCATTCGATTTCGCAGCGACAGATCACTTTTGACAAATCGTTTGTCACTTTTGCCATGTCGGTGATCCCGTCTCCTTCAGACAATGAGGGACCTGGTCACTCCATAGTTCCTTCTACAGTTCGTCGCATGGTCGGCATTCTCATGAGTTATCCTCGCATCGCCACACTGAAGAGCGCGTCTTTGTTTCGTGAACATCTCGATCGTCTTGGGATTTCACTCGCGTTTGATGAGGCCCTCGAATCTGGACCGGACGCTCCTTTGGCCCGTCCGTTGATTCGCAGCCAGGGGACGATCGGCAATCGCTTCTGCATTCTTCCGATGGAAGGCTGGGACGGAACCGAGAAGGGTTGCCCTACGGAATTGACGCGGTATCGCTGGCGAAACTTCGGTATCAGCGGAGCGAAGTTGATCTGGGGAGGCGAAGCGGTGGCGGTGCGTCATGATGGACGCGCGAATCCCAATCAACTCCTCCTCAACGAACAGACGCTGCCCGATATCTCCGACCTGTTGCAGCTCCTCAGTCAGTCACACGCGGAGAGATTTGGCCGCACGGATGATCTTCTGGTGGGTCTGCAGCTGACTCACTCCGGGCGGTTCGCACGTCCCAATGACAAGCGACGCCTGGAACCCAGAGCCCTGTATCACCATCCGCTGCTGGCTTCCAAGTATCGAATTCAGGATGATGCCGCCCTGCTGAGCGATGATGAAATCGCACAGCTGGTCGACGACTTCGTGATCGCAGCGCGGCTTGCCCAGCAGGCGGGCTTCCAGTTTGTCGACATCAAGCACTGTCACGGATATCTGGGACATGAATTCCTCTCGTCTTATGATCGCCCCGGCCGATATGGAGGCTCCTTTGAAAACCGAACGCGATTTCTGAAAGAGATTGTCGACGGCATTCGAACCGAAGTACCGGGGCTGGAGATCGGCGTGCGAGTCAGCATTTATGACTTCGCCCCGTTTCACGCGGGACCGGAAAACGTGGGCGAATCAATGTTTCTCGCGGAGGGTCTGTATCGATATGCGTTCGGGGGAGACGGGACAGGGCAAGGAGTCGACCTGACGGAGACGATGAAGTTCTTCGACCTGCTGCAATCGCTGTCGATTGAACTTGTCTGCTCGACAGCCGGGAGTCCGTATTACAACCCGCACATGCAGCGACCAGCTGCGTTTCCTCCTTCTGACGGATATCTTCCTCCGGAAGATCCGCTTGTCAGTGTCGCCCGCCAGATTGAAATGACCGCCAGGATGAAAGCCCGGTACCCCGGCCTGCTGCTTGTCGGCTCCGGCTATTCCTATCTGCAGGACTGGCTGCCGCATGTCGGACAGGCGGCCGTTCGAAACCAACTGGTGGATTCGATCGGTCTGGGGCGGATGGTGCTTTCATATCCCGAGTTGCCGGCCGACGTGCTGAGTGGAAAGCCGATGGTCCGAAGGAGAATCTGCCGGACATTCAGCGACTGCACGACAGCTCCGCGCAACGGGATGGTGTCGGGATGTTACCCGCTGGATCCCCTTTACCGGGAACGCCCTGAGCGGGAACTGATTGCCCAGATCAAGAGCGAGCAGCTGCAGACTCGGTCCGACGCAGCCCCTGCGAAGTGATTCGCAAGTGCGTTCCCTCTGCGGTTGAGGCTGAAGAGCGAACCGCAACTGGCGTCACGCTTCCCTGATAAAAGTGGGCCGAAAGGTTGTCCGTCTGCTGGGCAATGCATTCGTTGCAGCTGCTGATTCTGAGTTGTCGGTGAACCGTAAAGACTCCCTTGGCCGAACACCGGCAGAGGATCCGTCACATGGAACCGCTACAGTCGTTGTCATGGCTGCTGCGATTGGGGAGACTTGAGAACCTGTCGCCCGTCCTTCTACGATCCATCACCAGATTCGATCCTGCGTTCCGCCGTTCCCACTTGAATCGAATGGGTCTCCATGCCGAGCTGCTTCGACGAACTGTGTCTGGTCGAGCCGAGTCCGATGGCGCGTCGACTTTTGTGGCATGTCCTTTCTGTGGGAAGTGTCTGGCGCGACGAACTGGAGTCGCATGCAGCCCAGGATAAAGCGGGAGCCTTCCTCTTCTGGGTGAAATCGGGACAGGGTCAGCTGCAGATCGGCCGGATGAGCTGGGAGCTGAGTCCGGGAACGCGCTGCTGGCTTGTGGACCTGAGTACTCCCCGTTCCTATGTGCCGGACCTCGGGCAGAAGTTGATGACAACCGGGATTCGCTTCTCCGGACCGGCACTCGACACCTGGTTAACAGCCATGTCGCAAGGGGAAGAGTTCGACTTTGGTCGCACTGCCGAGGCCGCGCGCATTCATCGTGAACAGGCGCGAATTCAAGATCTGGTCACGCGACGTCCAGCGTTGTTCGAATGGGAAGTTCATCTGTCGCTGAATACCATTCTGGGGAGCCTGCTGACACTCCGGAACATTCTCGATCCCGAAACATCAAAAGCCGCTCCCTCGCCTGTGAAACGGGTATTGAATGCAGTGCTTGAGGACCCGCTTCGCGACTGGCGTGCGGCCGAACTCGCCCAGACCGCACGGATCAGTTACTCCGGCCTGAGAGCCATCTTCCGGGAATCGCAGGAAGAAAGTCTTTCCACCTTCCTGCAGCGGACCCGGTTACATCAGGCCCGCATGCTGCTGGCCAATGAAGGGCTCTCCATCAAGGAAATCGCAGCGAAGGCTCACTTTTCCAGCGTCTTCTACTTCAGCAAGTGGTTCCGCAGACAGACCGGCCTTTCACCAACACAGTTCCGTCAGTCGCTCCGGCATTAGCCCCTGAGACAGGGGCTTGTACTCCGCGATTTGGAAATATTGCATTGAATCAAAAAAAGATCGGTGAAACCGCGTTCGGTTTTGGTCGCCAGATTCGTCATCCATCAAGGCAGGAAGTCATTCGACCACACTGTCAGAAATGCGGCCCCATGCGGAGCGATGGGGTTGCGTATCGGTGACATGCAGGGCTCTGCCCCTCCCACGGATGTATGGGAGGGACGTCCAGAGTTTGTGTGCATTGATCTCTGCTTCTCTTACGGGGCCAGGAGAACTTCAGGTCATTACCGTTCTCAGTCTTAGGATCAAACACCCATGAAGGATCTGAATTGAACCACTCACGGTTTCAGAACAACTCCTCAACGTTTTCATGTTGCGAACCTTCCGTTGATCAGCGTTTGAGGGTTCGGGAGTTTGTACACAGGTGACGAGCTTCATCCATATCCCGGATTCGTCCGCATCGTCAATTGAGAGCCTCCCTGAAGAGATCGTCGTGTCCGCGCAGCCAAACTCGCCACCGACACACCTCGACCTGATCAATCGGATGCGCGAGGGCTGCGAAAGCAGTTTTCAGACCCCGCCAGGAAAAACTGCGGACCAGTTGTAACTGGAAGCCCAGGCCCGGAAGGCTTGGGAGCAACGGCAGGCTCCAGTCGCTATTATCGGGGCCATCAGTCAGGTTTCACTGCAGCATCAGCAGCAGAAGTGGCAGCAACAGCAGATGCAGCAGTTGCAGTTGCCGCAACAGCAACCGTGGGTGCAACCGAGGCGACCGTAAGGAATCGGTTCGATCGTGAGAAAGTCAGGGGCAGTTCCTTATCACACGGTATCTCCAGGACCAGTGATCTGAGATGATTTCAACTTGACTGAATTCGCAATGTCCAGGGGACACACGGAACGATGTGTCCCCTTCTTGCGTTTGTTCATCCGATACGGAAACGGTTCTGCGATGGATGGCTGGTCTCCTTGAAGCGATCACACGGGATTTCACTTCGTTCATTTTCCATAATCCATGCACGAGAGTCACTGCACCGAACAAGCAGGTTTCTTTTCCAATGAATTCGATCCTTCGATTTCTGGTCCTGATGGCGGTGATCGCCACGTTCACTTGCTCCAGCGATCTGTGTGCTCAGCAGAAGGAGCCCGGAGACGACGTTCGTATGACTCTGGTTCAGTATCGCGCACTGATGCAGCGTGATCTGCATCGATTGAGGGCGTATGGGGCGATGGCCAGGATGGATGGTCCGCTGGCAGCTGCAGAGTCTCGACTGGCCCTGCGAAAAGAGCAGGAAGTCTTCGGGGGGGACTACCAGGGCTCCCTGGAGACGCGAAAACTTCTGATCCTCTGCCTGTTGAGTAATGACGAAACCGACGAAGCAATCAGAATGTTTCCGCAAGAATCTCTTCTGAGAAAGATTCTCCGAAATTCCAATGACGAAGTGCGGACCCTGCGTCAGTTCAAGCGATTCTTCCAGGTGACCATCGACGTTCTGCTTCAGTCTGCGGGGCGCACGAACGAATTCTCGAAGGCTCCGCTGGAAATACTGGAAGAATGGCACCTCCTCGCCCGGGAGTTAGAGATACTCAGCTTGTGCCCGATGATTCCGCAGGCTGTCGCGAAATCGAAAATGACCGCGGGAGACTTACAGGGAGCACTCCCTTACGCACGAATGGCTTTCCAGGATTTTCATGAGGCAGATTTCGACCCCGAGAAGGCCATGGGTGACCTCATGGAAATACGAGAAACACTTTGCCAGGTTCTCGACCAGACGGCCGCTCTTCGAGAACAGGAAGGGAAATGGGAGGAGTCAGCTGAACTTCGTCAGGAGTCACTGTGTGTTATCGAACTCGCTGGAGGAAACACCGACACCGCGCGTCGTGCTCTGGACAGAACCCGTCTGATCGCGGGGTTGGATGCTGAAAAGCGATCCCAGTTGCAGAAGGCCGATGAGCTGCGCGAGGAAATGTGGCGGCAGGTCGAAAATTTTCAGATCGAAGTAGCCCAGAAAATCGCAGCCCAGACCTGCGAGATCTATGAAAGGATTCTGGGAAACGAATCCGTGGATTTTGGTCTGGCCAGCCGAGCCATGGGCTATCTCAACTGGCGTCAGAGGAATTACCGTCCCGCATTTGGCCAGATGGTTGCTGCGACAAGAGTTTTTCTCCTGACAAATGGGCCTGAAGACGAGTTGACCCGGGGGGTCGTAACCGATGCGATTGTCAATTTCACGCAGGCAGCGGCGATTGCGAATCCACTGGAACCAATCAGAAATGAGTTCGACTCATTCCATCAGCTGATCGCCAGTTCCTATCCGGAGAATCATCCGTCGTTGGCAGCCGTTCAAACCGCGGCCTTGCATCTGGAAAATCTCGAGAAGTTATCTCTGGAGCAACGGCAGAAACTTGCGGCATTACATCCGAAGCAGCAAGAACGGGATCAACTGCGCCAAGCCGGGAAATATGCCGAAAGTGAGGCCATCGCCAAAGAGCTGTGGACTCAATCGCGGGATCTATTGGGCACACGCGATCACTTTGTGCATCAGCAGTTGTTTGCGTTAGCAATGATCCAATCGGAATTCGAGAAGTTCGACGAATCCGTTTCCAATTACGAACTGCTGTTTCAAATCAGTGATCAGGCCCCTTTTAATCTGCTTGCGGAGTTCGGAGACCGGTTCCAGTGGCAAGCCGGCCTGTATTTTCGACTGAACCAGCCGGACCGGGCCATGAAATCCGTTGAACGAGGTTTGCAGGCGATGGACGCCGCCCAGGTTCGTGGGACGCCGTCCCACGCATGGCTGCTCCAGGTCCAGGCCCGTATCTGGCACAATGCGTATGCCAAACCAGCCATTGCCTTGCCGATTCTGCAAGAGGTTGTCGAAGTCCTGAAGAAGACGCGGGGCGCGACACATCTCGACACAGCGTTTGCGGTGGTGGAACTGGGTGAGTGCGAAATGACGCTCGGTCGTTTTGCAGACGCACGAGGTCATCTTGAAGAAGCGATGAAGATCTGGTCGGACTCCCCCGACGCTCGCCCCGTGACCCAGATCCAGAGCCTGAACTCGCTGGGGCGGGCCTATCTGAAAACCGGAGAATTCCAGTTAGCTCAGCGATCATTCCGAGAGGCGATCGAGCTCCAGACGAAAATCCATCCGCAGTCGAAGGAGTTGGCTTTCATCTATTCGAACCTGCTGCAGACCTCTTTCTATCAGCAGCAGCCGGCAACTTCGGAGAAACTGGTCAAGGAATTCCTTCGATCTCGCGAGCGAGCCTGTAAAGGGCAGCCACTGCAGGCGGAAAAGCAGATGTTGCTGCTGACGAAGGATTTGACGGGCGATTTCTGGGCTGCCCCGGACTCTCCGATGTCGAAGGCATGGGAAGACTCTATTGAAAAAGTGCTTTCACGGGCAGAGAAAGGCTTTCAGGATCACGCATCGGATTCCGGCAGTGAGTTGATTGAAATTCAAGTCCGAAGAGGGGTGGTCAAGCTTGGTCGAGGAGCTCCAGAGAAGGCCATGGCATTCCTGAATCAGGCCCGCGGGCTTTCGGTCAATACGCCTGATGTTCCGCCGTCGCTCATTGCCCAAATCAGTGCGAATCAATCAACTGCTGCAGCCATGCTCGGTGACTACTCCAAAGCGATTCTTTATCGTCGGGAAGCAATTGCGGCAGAATTGGCTCGCGGACAAACAGCAGGGTTACTTGTGGCTCGCAACCTGATCGAGCTTGGGAAACTTCTCAGTGTTACTGGGGATCTGGATCGAGCAGAAGATTCGTTGCTTCAGGCAGAAGCAATATTCAAATCAAGCGGACTTTTCATCGGTTCTGAGCATGAGCTGATACTGGCTGAAATCTATCTGCAGTCCGGACAGTTCGAACGCGCGGAAACATACGTGCAGAAGAACTTTCGTGACGCCGCGGAAACGACTTCCGGAAATGGGAAGAAATTGTCGCCCCGCCTCGCTGTCGCTCTCGCCATGATTGCTCTGGCACGCAATGACGCTTCACATGTGATGGAGATCTGGGAGCGAGTCCGGATGGAGCAGGAGGGGGATACAGATGCGGATCGCATTCGACAGCTGAAGTTGATTGTGGCCAATGCTTTGATGCGTCAGGGAGATTTTCCGGCCGCGAAACAGCATCTTGAGGAGATTCTTGCCACCTTCACCGAGGATACTCCCAGAGCAAACAAGCGAATTCCCCTTTACCTTGTGCTTTCTGAACTGGCAGAACGTCAGCACGATGATGCACTGGCCCTGCAGTACAGCCGGCAGGCGTTCCAGTTGGCAGTTGATTCCTCCACGGAATTCAGTATCGCCTTGTCAGAGCGGCAGCAGTTGCTGCTGCGAGAGCAGACCCGGCCGATCGTGGATCGATTTCTAACTCTCGCACTTCGAAACAACGTCGACATCAACGAAGTGTATTCCGTCGTCCTCTGGTGGAAGGGAGGGGTTTACCGGCGTCAGCGTTTTCTGAAAGAGCAGATCAGTCTGGGCGATGCTTCCATCCGGTCGCTCGCTGAAGAACTGGCTGCCGTGAACCATCAACTTTCAGCGACCGCGTTTCTGGGTGTGGCAAAGGACTCCAGTGATGACAAAAGAATCAGCAGTCTGGTTGCTCAGCAGGAGCTGCTCGAGGGAAGGTTGAACGGACTTATCCCCGAAAGTGGCATCGATGCAGATGCGATCCTTCGTCAGGCTGAAGGACTGAACCGGGCGATTCCCGACGAGGCGGTGCTGATTGACTATCTCGTTTATGTTCCCCGGCAGCTGGTTGATGAGCAGGCGACCTCGGGAAAGGAACACCTGCTCGCATTTGTGACGCAGCACGATGATCCGGTCAGAATGTTCGACCTGGGACTGTTGAGTCCAATCTCCGAAGAGATTCATCAGTGGAATCATTCCATCGTGCAGTCGAACGCCAAAGCATTTCGGGAGTCCGGCAATAAAATCCGCAGCCAACTTCTGACGCCACTGCCGCAGATCCCGTTGGAAAAAGCGATCCTTGTCTCCCCGGACGGTCCGCTCGCGCGGGTTCCATTTGCAGCACTGCCGACAGAAACGCAAGAGAAGTATCTGCTCGAAGAGCACCCGCTGGTCATTGTTCCTGGACCTCAGGAATTGATCTCCCCACGCCGTAAAACCGAACGTCCCGATGAGATGCCGAGTGCGGGATTGCTGCTGGTCGGTGACGTGGATTTCAGTGAATCGTCTTCGGTGAAGAAGCCGACTCCAGCGACCACTCCGGCTCCGCTGCTTGCACAGACTTTTCGAGGCGGGAACAACAACCAGATGAGTTGGAACCGCCTCCCCGGAACCCGGGCTGAAATGGAATCGATCGGTCGAATTGCCCAGCAACTCGATGAGGAAGTCCAGGTTGTTCAGCTTTCGGGGAGCGAGGCGACTGAAGACGCCTTTCGCAGGGACGCTCCTCAGTCACGCTGGCTGCACCTTGCGACTCACGGATTCTTCGCAACCACGGAGTCCGATTCAATGCACACTCACACGACCGGGACCCGTTCACTGGATGCTGCGGCACTGGGCCGTGAGCGGATCGCTGGGTTTCACCCGGGAATGCTGTCTGGAGTCGTCATGGCCGGGGCGAATTCCGCATCGACGTCGGACGCTGCCGATGGCATCCTGACGGCACTGGAAATGGCATCGCTGGATCTAAGCGGAGTTGAAATGGCAGTTCTTTCCGCATGCGAAACCGGACTGGGGGAGCGGACAAGTGGTGAAGGAGTTCTGGGACTGCAGCGAGCCCTTCAGGTCGCCGGTTGTCGGAGCGTCGTTTCCAGCCTCTGGAAAGTCGATGATCAGGCGACCCGGATCCTCATGGAAGAGTTTTACTCGAACCTCTGGAAGAAGAAGCTCAGCCGCCAGGAGGCACTTCGTCAGGCTCAGATTGCCATGTTACAGCGATACAACATCGCTGAAGGAGAGTTGCGTGGAATCCGTCGATTGAGGACGGACAACGATGCCGGAAAGTTCAATCGAACGCCACCGGTCTTCTGGGCAGCGTTCACGTTCAGTGGAGACTGGGAGTGAACAGCAATGCATCACCTCATCCCTGACCGCCATGCCGCAACAGATTCATCCGGTTCGTCAATTATTGAAGGTCGCCGCAGGGGGTGAGTCGTCCGAGGGGCGTCGACCGAACGTAAAGATTGAACTGGTCAAATTCCACAGTGAGTATCAGATTACCCACAGCGAACCTTTGCCGCTCACTGGCGATGCCGGGACCTTGCAGATGCACGACGGGGATATCTTTGCGTTACGAATCACCAATCATGAATCTCCGGGATCGGGAAGACCTGTGTACGTGACGGTCTTGCATATCGACTCCAATCCGGGAATCGAAGTGATCCTTCCGTAAAGTGGTTTCATAACTGCTCAATCAATGGGTTCGGGAGGGCGACGCTCCTGCGGAGCCGCATCAAAAATCACGCGTGAAATCCATAGCGGCTCGGCACGAGCCTCGCCCTCCCAGTTTTCAACACATTCTGACGGAAAGCAGCAGCTGAATCCTCATGATTACTGCCCGTTATAAGGCTGAACACGACATTCACGATCCGGGGTTACTCGAATCGATTCTTCAATCACGGGTTCAGGCCCACGTGGATGCCATTGACGATCCGGAGATTTCGGATTGTGACTTGCTGCTGGAAATTTCCCATTTTGACCCCAACGGGAAATGTACCATTCTGCTTTCCGGGCAGATCAATGGTCGCCCGATCGAAGACACTCTGGTCCAGGTCCATCGACCGCCGTCACCCTCTTTGTGGTCGTCTAAAAGTCCGCGACCCAAAGCGGGAAAAGAGTACAGAGAGCATGCTCGAAGAAATGGCCTGGCACTGTTCCTTGTCTGGCACGTCGTGGAATTTTTCCGAAGCATTGTGAGAAAAATATTCCCTTCTGAGACGGTCAATGCCATTGGCACTTCATTTTTCGTGGGCAATGGGCTGAAGTCGTTCGATGCATCAACGGCGGATGTCTGTCACAGCATCGATCAGCAGATCGGCCGTGATCCGACCAACGGCCAGCAGATTTTCTGGACCACCCTGTTACAGACGGTCGGCGTCGTCGTTGTCTTTTCCCTGCTGGGCGGTCTGTGGTTTGAGTTCTCGAAGGAAGCCCCGGGGAAGACAGTTATCGCGGCGTTGCTGGCCGGCGGAGCGCTGGCAGCTTCGACGTTCGCATCCGGAGTCTTGAAGTTGCCTCACAGATACCTGACCGTCGAACCAGCGGGGCGGGCCTTTTTGAGATCGTCGGGACTGCGGAGTCCAAGAATCCTGCGGTTCTTCGCATTCATTCTGTTCATCACGTCCCTCCTGATGCTGGGGGCAGCTGGCTTCCTGTTTTTCGGCAACTAACCCGGCAACGCTAAGCAGCAACGGAGGAAACGAGAATTCGCTTTCCCGAAATGCGAATGCTCCTGCTGTTCAATGCCGACCACTGAGGAAATCGTTCTGCTGAAGTTGAGCCCGGGTTTCAATTGATGTTGGATATGAAATATTCCAATGTGTGCGGATTCTGGCTCGTTAGCTGCTGTCTCAGGGAAGTGTGGCGGCGATTCAGGGAGAGTTGTCGCTCGAAAGCTGTGTTGATCGCCGCCGGAACGCCAAACGTTCGTGAGATTCGCTCTAATGTTTCCGACTGTGTGTCGGCAGACAGACTGGATGTCCCGTTTTTGCAATTCGCCGCCAGAGGAAGGTTCGGCGAAACCTCCCGGCAGGGTGCTGATGCGCTACGCATTCGTTCAGCGACCCCGCCTTGCTCATGCCAGAAGTTCCTTGACGATGTGCCCGTGAACGTCAGTCAGACGGAAGTCCCGTCCCTGAAACCGGAAGGTGAGCCTCTCGTGATTGATACCGAGCAGGTGCAGAATCGTCACGTGCAGGTCGTGAACATGGACTTTCCCTTCCGTGACGGAAAACCCCATGTCATCGGTCGCCCCATGAATCAGGCCCGGCCGGGTTCCCCCGCCTGCCATCCACATGGTGAATGCATCCACATGGTGGTCGCGTCCGATGATTCCATCTTCGGCCTCTCCCATGGGGGTTCGCCCGATTTCGCCTCCCCAGATGATGAGGGTCTCGTCCAGGAGTCCTCGCTGCTTGAGATCGAGCACCAATGCCGCCGACGCCTGGTCCACTTCCTGGCAGACCTGCGGGAGATGTTCTTCGAGGTTTTGAGTCGGTCCTCCGTGATGATCCCAGTTCGTATGGTAAAGCTGCACAAACCGTACCCCGCGTTCGACCAGCCGGCGGGCCAGCAGGCAGTTATTGGCGAACGAAGCCCCGCCTGGCTGTGCTCCATAGAGTTTCAGCGTATCTTCTGTTTCGTCTTGAAGTCGCATGAGTTCCGGGGCGCTGCCTTGCATCCGGAAGGCCGTTTCATACGCATGAATCCGCGTGGTAATTTCCGGGTCCTGAACTGTCCGGTACTGCAAGTCATTTAATTCGGAGACCGTGCTGATGAACTCCCGCTGAGCATCCATGGTGATGCCGTGGGGGTTCTCCAGATCCAGAATCGGGCTCCCTTGTCCGCGCAAAGGGACTCCCTGGTAAGTGGTCGGCAGGAACCCGCTGGACCACAGGGTGTTTCCCGCCCGGGGCCCCCGTGGTCCAGACTGAAGGACCACGAACCCCGTCAGATTGGAGGATTCGCTGCCGAGTCCATACGTCACCCAGGAACCCAGGCTGGGCCGGCCAGGGGCCTGAAATCCGCAGTTCATAAACAGCTTGGCCGGGCCGTGATTGAAGACGTCGGTCGTCATTCCCCGCAGCCAGCAGACGTCGTCCACAATTCGCTGATGATGTGGTAGAAGATCACTCAGCGACATCCCGCATTCGCCATAACGCTGAAACGTGCGGGCGGACCCTTGCAGTTTCGCGTCCGGCTTGAGAAAGGCGAATCGACGGCCTTCCGTGAAACTGGCCGGAGGAGTCTGGCCGTCGTATTTTCGCAGCAGTGGTTTGTCTTCGAACATTTCCAGTTGGCTGGGGCCCCCAGCCATGAACAGGAAAATAACGTTCTTCGCCTTAGCCGGATAATGTCCGGAGTGGGCTGCCATCGGACTGGTCACGGGACCCGCCAGGGCGTTTCCGTTCAACAGCGAAGCCAGCGCCATGCTCCCCAGACCGATCCGGCAGTCCTGGAGAAAATGCCGACGGGTGAGGTGATCTTCGGGGCGGAATGGGAAACTCAGCATGTCGTATCTTCTATGAGAAGGTTTTTCCACGCAGGTCATTTTCGGTTTACAAATTCATCGGTGTTCATCAGGACCCGCGAGAGACTGATCCAGGCAGCAGCGTCCGCCCGCTGGTCTTCCTTGAAGAGCGGGCCCGGTGCCACCTGTTCCGCCGATTTGAGGTCGGCGGCGTATCGGTTCTGCTCCTTCTTCCAATAGCGTTCCAGCACCTGCTGCTCCGCGGCATCCGGAGCGCGAACCAGACAAAGCCGGAACAGGAAGTCGATCCGTTCAGTGAGGTCTGCCTCCGGGGCCGGTTCCGACAAAGCCCGCTGTGCTAAACCTTGCGCCAATTCGATAAAGATCAGGTCATTCGCCAGGGGCAACGACTGGAGCGGGGTATTGGAACGGGGACGCTGGGTGCAGGCTGCGCTGAAGCCTGGAGTGTCGAACGTCGACAGCAACGGATGCGGATCGCTCCGGTACAGCATGGTATACAGCGTCCGTCGATAACGGTCGGCCCCCTGACTTTCCGGCCAGGTTTTCTTGACCTGAGTGAAGCTGTATACGCCATCCGGCTGAGGCGGATGCACGCTGGGCCCGCCGATTGTCGGAGTGAGCCGTCCGCTCGCGGACAGGGCCATGTCCCGTATGATCTCCGCTTCCACCCGGAATCGAGCCTGTTGTGCCAGCAGAAGATTGCGGGGATCAACATTCAGAACGTCGGCCCGCACGTTGCTGGATTGGCGATAGGTGGCGGAAGTGACGATCTTCCTGTGAAACGCCTTCATCGACCAACCTTGCTCCATGAACGAATGTGCCAGCCAGTCCAGCAGTTCCGGGTGGGTCGGCGGGCTGCTCTGAAATCGGAAGTCGTTTTCCGTTTCTACCAGTCCCCTGCCGAAATACCGCATCCAGATCCGGTTGACCGTCACCCGTGCGGTCAGCGGGTTGTCACGGCTGACGAGCCACCGGGCCAGATCAAGACGGTTGTGGAATGTCGGGAGCGGCTGGAGAGACTTCGTCAGGGACGGTGGCACTCCTGGCTCCAGGGGCCCCTGATTTTTGTCGGGTTGCAGAAAGTTTCCCCGGTCCAGCCGATAGGTCTGCGGAGGAGAATCCATGTCCCGCATGATCATCTGGGGGGATTTACGCCCCAGCCCCGGCAGACCAGCTTCCAAAGTATTGATCTGTTCCCGCAAGAGTTTCAGAGATTTGGCGAGTTCGAGTTTTTCCCTGATCGGGACGACGGTCGTGAGATCCAGGGCGAACCGTCCGATCACGTAGCTTTTCGGAAGGTGATGGCTCAGCACCAGCGTCACCGTGTTTCCGGCGCCGACGTCCAGAGTTTTTTCCAGAATCAGCACGAGTTCATGTGGAGCGTTCATCGCCAGATCAGGGGTCTTCTGTTTCTGGTCTTCACCCACGTTGATCGCCCATCCGGTTTTCGCATCCTGATCCAGAACTTGCATCGCAGGAAAGCCGGGTTGTTGATGATCAGCAATCGCCTCGATGAAGCGGATTTGTTTTCCCTCCACTTCCAGTTCCGCATCCGTCAGGACGAAATTTCCGTTCTCCGCCAGTCCGGGACCGTTCTGAGGAAGTGACTCATGCGGCAGAACTCGCAGTCGGATCGCCTGTACTTGTCCTTCAGGAATCGGAATCGTGACGCGATAAGTCACTGATTCGCCTCCGTTCCGGTTGCTCAACAACGACCCATCCGGCAGGCGTTGAAATGTTTCGTTGAACTCCGTCACGGCATCCGTGATCTCCGCTTGTCGCCAGTTCCACTCCGGTCCGTTTGTCGCCTGCGACTCCAGTTCCTTCTCCTGCTGTTCCTGAGCCTCCAACTGTTGGCGCAGGCTTTCCAGTTCCTGTATTTCCGCCTGTTGAGCGGTCGTCAATCCGAACATTTCCTGCTGATAGACTCCAATCGTCGGGCCGTCGTCATTGGCGTCGACACAGCTGTTGAAAAAGGTATACAGCCGGTAGTAATCATCATGCGAGATGGGATCGAACTTGTGAGAATGACACTGGGCGCAGCCAATCGTCAGTCCCAGCCAGACCGCACCCGTCGTGTTGACCCGGTCGACGATCGCTTCGTGACGGTACTGGTCCGGCTTCACTCCCCCTTCCTGGTTGATCATCGTATTACGATGAAACGCGCTCGCCACCAGTTGGGACTTGGTTGGATTCGGGAGCAGGTCCCCGGCCAGTTGCTCGATCGTGAATTGGTCGAACGGCAGGTCCTGGTTCACGGCCTGAATGACCCAGTCCCGGTACGGCCACATGGTTCGGGGCATGTCGACTGTGAAGCCATGTGAGTCGGCATAACGGGCCTGATCGAGCCAGTGCCGTCCCCAACGTTCTCCGTAATGCGGGTTGCGGAGCAGCCGTTCCACCAGTTGCTCATAGGCATCCGGGGAAGGGTCTTTCACGAAGGCCGCCGTTTCTTCTGGTGTTGGGAGCAACCCGATCAGGTCCTGGTAAAGCCGCCGGATCAGGGTCGGCCGGTCCGCTTCCGGAGAGGGGGGCAGCCCATTTCGCTCCAGCCGTTCCAGAATGAAAGCGTCAACTTCGTTGCGAACCCAGGACTGCTGCCGGACGGCTGGAATCGGCGGGGCCTGAACCGGTTCGAACGCCCAGTGTTCTTTGTAGACGGCTCCCTGTTCGATCCACTGTCGAAGCAACTCGATCTGGTCTGCCGTCAGATGCTTGTTGGACTCGGCCGGCGGCATTCTCTCCGACTCCTCCGTGGACAGAATGCGCGCGAGAATCAGGCTTTCCTCGGGACGATGCGGCGTGATGGGCCGGGTGCCATCCCGTTCAGCAATGGCGGCGTCACGGAGATCCAGCCGTAAGTCGGCATGCCGCGTGCCTGCATCCGCCCCATGACATTGAAAACATTTGTCGGAGAGGATTGGGCGGATGTCCCGCCCGAAATCGACTTCGCCCGCCAGACAGAGTGTCCCCGCTGTCTCCATTCCCCACTGAACAAACAGCAGCGACAGCAGGATCGACAGGGACGGCCCTAATTTCGTCATGTTGAAAACGTCTTTGCTTCCACGAGATATCGGGGGCCTGCCATTGTCTCGCCTCCCGAAGGACACACTCCGAATGTTTCGTACTTGTTGAGCGAGGCAAGCCCAGGTCGTTTGAGAATGTTGCGACATGGTTTCCAGCGTGCCGATTCGCGAGCCTGCTGGACGGAGTGAAGGTGAAGGTCAGACAGAATCGCGATGATTGCAACCACGGCGAGTCACTCGAAAAGGATCAAACCACGGGCAAAGGACATTTCCCGGAAATTCCGAATTTTTGCGGAATCTGACAGCGAATTTCCTTCTGATCACTCCAGAAAATTCCAATGCAGGCGAGTGAAACAATTTTCACAAAGCCATATATTCGCATAAAACTCCAGCGGACATCTTGAATGATCTCCGCATTTTTTTGAACAATCTACGCAGGGGGCAGCTGTTCTGAAAACAGTCTTCAGAAACAATCTCGTTTTCATGGTTGCCAAAGTCTTTCAGCGAGAACTCGCACTGTTTCTATTGTAATCAGTAATTGTCCAGTCAGGTTCAGTTTCAGGGACGAACAACTGCCCAGTCTGAACATCGAGCTTAACCCTCGCCTGAAACGTGTCGGGAACTCTTCCGACGTCGAGATCCCGGTGATTGGGTAAGTCGACCCCTGACTCGCTAACTCCTCGGAAGTGACGTGGTGAATGTCGAATGGCGGCAACTGCTCCTGTTCGCCACCGATTCTATCAACGAGTTGGTCTGACCGCTGGCATTCTCATCTGAATTGGGAATGAACGACTCGTGATTCACTCCGCCTTGAGCGAATCTCACGAACGTGTGGCGTTCCGGCGGCGATCAACACAGCTTTCGAACGACAAATCTCCCCGAATCGCCGCCACACTCCCCTGAGACAGGGGCTTGAGATTGCACCGGCCTGAAGGGAAAGGGCATTTCACGTCAGACGGAATGTTCGCGCGATCTTGTGCGAGTCCGTGGTCAGAGTCGCTCTGGGTGCTAACGGACTCTCCCCCTCAGAACTCAACTCAAGCTTCAGTGTTCACTGCATTCAAGCAGCCGTATGGCGAAGCAAAGCGGGCCCTCTCCGCTGCGGCACCGAGGGCTCTCTTGACCCTCACTCGTCGGTCTGCGGGAACGATCGGCACGTGCGTCTTGATAAAAATTTGATATCCCCAAATTCATTCTTAACCCCTTTTTGATGTCCTCGCTGATCTAATTCTTTCACGAAGTTCACCTTTGAAGGAATTGACATGGACATCATCTGGTTGGGGGCGGGAACAGCATTCTTTGCTGTTTCCTGCGGTCTGGTTCGCTTCTTCGCACTCCTGAAAGTGGAGGATTAAACATGGACTGGCCTACGGTTCTTTCGCTCGTCGTTGCAGGTGGTCTGGCGATTTACCTCATTGTCGCTCTTCTGGCTCCGGAGAAGTTTTCATGACGGGAAACACATTCATCCAAACGGCTCTCTTTCTGGGAGTTCTGCTGGCCTGTGCCAAACCGTTGGGTTGGTACATGTTCAGAGTCTATACCGGCACAACTCCGTTCCTGGAAAGACCGTTGGGGCTTCTTGAGCGGCTGTTGTATCGACTCTGCAAAATCGATCGCACGGAAGAGATGAGATGGCAGCAGTATTCCATGGCGGTACTCGTCTTCAGCTTCGTCAGCTTTCTGAGCGTCTACTTCGTTCAGAGATGGCAAGCCCCGCTCCCTTTCAACCCCGCACAACTGGGACCTGTCACGGCGGATTCTGCATTCAATACTGCTGTCAGCTTTGCGACGAATACGAACTGGCAGGGCTACAGTGGCGAACTCACCATGAGTTACCTGACACAGATGCTGGTCTTAACAGTCCAGAACTTTGTTTCTGCAGCAGTGGGAATGGCGGCGTTGATGGCCCTGATCCGGGGGTTCACCAGGCATTCCTGCCAGACGATCGGCAACTTCTGGGTCGATCTGGTGCGAGGAACGATTTATGTCCTTTTGCCATTGTCGCTGGTTCTGGCCGTTGTTCTCGTCTCTCAGGGGGTAGTTCAATCGATAGGCCCTGCTCCGGAAGTCACACTTTTCGAACCGTTGGTTGACGCGGATGGGAAGACGATTTCCACACAGACAATCGCCATTGGTCCAGCTGCTTCTCAGATCGCCATCAAGCAGCTGGGGACGAATGGAGGCGGATTCTTCAATGCCAACTCGGCTCATCCACTGGAGAATCCAACGCCGCTCTCGAACTTTCTGGAACTTCTGGCGATCCTTCTCATTCCAGCTGCTCTGTGCTTCACGTTTGGGGAGATGGTCGGAAACTCTCGTCAGGGGTGGGCGCTTTTCTCCGCGATGGCGGTGAACTTCATTCCGCTTCTCCTGGCCACGACGTTCGCCGAACAGCACGGAAACCCGGTGCTTACCAATTTCAGCGTTGATCAGGTTGCCTCCGAATCGCAGCCGGGAGGAAACATGGAAGGCAAGGAATCCAGATTCGGAATCGCGAACTCTGCAATCTGGTCCGTCGCGACGACCGCTGCATCGAATGGTTCTGTGAATGCGATGCACGATTCATTTACTCCGCTGGGCGGTCTGATCCCCTTGTGGCTGATGCAGCTGGGGGAAGTCGTCTTCGGAGGAGTCGGTTCCGGTCTCTATGGAATGCTGCTGTTTGCCATTGTAGCGGTGTTTATTGCCGGGCAGATGGTGGGGCGGACTCCAGAGTATCTGGGGAAGAAGATCGGAGCGTTCGAAATGAAGATGGCCTCGCTGGCGATTCTGCTTCCCTGTGCGATGGTCCTGGTCGGGACCGCTGTGGCTGTCGTCATGCCAGCCGGGAGAGCAACGATTTTTAATCCCGGCTCCCATGGTTTCAGCGAAGTTCTCTATGCGTTGTCCTCCGCTGCCAACAACAACGGCAGTGCCTTTGCGGGGCTGGGGGCCAACACACCGTTTTATAACGGCCTCCTGGGACTGGCGATGCTGATCGGTCGATTCTGGGTGATGCTCCCGGTTCTGGCGATTGCTGGTTCGCTCGCAGCTAAAAAGTCGGTCCCTTCTGGTCCGGGAACGCTTCCCACCGACACTCCCCTGTTTGTCATGATGCTGGTTGCTGTCGTGATTGTCGTGGGAGCGTTGAATTTCTTCCCTGCTCTGGCTTTGGGACCGATTGTCGAACACTTTCAGCTTCCAGCGATGAAATAGGACTTGGAAAATGACAAGAATATCCACACAACATGTCCATCAAAATGTGATCGGCGAAGCGATTGTCTCTTCGTTTCAGAAGCTCGATCCCCGTGTCCAGCTTCGAAATCCAGTGATGTTCGCTGTTTATCTGGGAAGCATGCTGACGACGCTGTTCTGGATCAATTCGCTAACGACGTCGGGGGGCGAATCGTCCGGTTTCATTCTGGGAGTTTCGATCTGGCTGTGGTTCACGGTCCTGTTTGCCAATTTTGCGGAAGCCATTGCAGAAGGGCACGGAAAGGCCCAGGCAGCTTCACTGAAGAAGAGTCGATCCACCGTGATTGCACGTCGGGTTGCCTCAGCATCTGATCGTCATGGACAGGACATTTCCGCGACTGAATTGAAGAGGGGAGATTTCGTCATTGTGAAAGCGGGTGAGACGATCCCTGCAGACGGGGAAGTCGTTGAAGGGGTGGCCTCCGTCGACGAAAGTGCCATCACCGGAGAGAGTGCTCCAGTCGTGCGGGAGAGTGGAGGAGACCGCAGTTCTGTCACGGGAGGAACCCGGGTCATCTCCGACTGGCTCATCATTCAGGTGAAAACGATGCCGGGAGAGAGCTTCCTGGACCGCATGATTGCCATGGTGGAAGGGGCCAAGCGGCAGAAAACACCCAACGAGATTGCCCTGGCGATTCTCCTGTCTGCTCTGACTCTGATCTTCCTGCTGGTCGTCGCCACACTGCTTCCCTATTCGATCTACAGCGTCCAAGTCTCCGGGGAAGGGCAGCCGATCAGTCTCACGGTTCTCGTCGCTCTGTTTGTCTGCCTGGCTCCGACCACAATTGGAGCCCTGCTTTCCGCAATCGGGATCGCCGGAATGAATCGCCTCAGCAAGGCGAACGTGATCGCCATGTCGGGTCGAGCGGTCGAAGCGGCAGGCGACGTGGATGTTCTTCTGCTGGACAAGACCGGGACGATTACCCTGGGAAACCGGCAGGCAACCCGGTTTGTGCCCGCTCAGGGAGTTCAGGTCCAGGAACTGGCCGAAGTGGCTCACCTGGCATCCATGGCGGATGAGACGGCGGAGGGCCGGAGCATCGCGGTCCTGGCCAAAAAGCAATTCGGATTACGAGGACGGGAGCTGGAGCAGATCAAGCCTCACTTCGTCCCGTTCTCCGCTCGTACTCGCATGAGCGGTGTCACCATCGATGGATCGGAGATTCGCAAAGGAGCTGCCGAAGCGGTCGAGGTTCATGTCCGGTCACGGGGGGGATTCCTACCGGACGATGTGAAACACAATGTTCAGCAGATTGCCAAAGCGGGCGGAACTCCACTCGTCGTCAGCCGGGATTCAAAAATCCTCGGGGTGATTGAACTCAAGGATATTGTGAAAGGAGGAATCAAGGAACGATTTGCCGAACTGCGGCAGATGGGCATTAAAACCGTCATGATCACGGGAGACAATCCCCTGACGGCCGCGGCCATTGCTGCGGAAGCCGGAGTCGATGACTATCTGGCGGAGGCCACTCCAGAAGCCAAGCTCTCGCTGATTCGTGATTACCAGAAGGGGGGCCGGCTGGTCGCCATGACCGGGGACGGCACCAACGATGCCCCGGCACTGGCTCAGGCGGATGTCGCGGTGGCGATGAACAGCGGGACGCAGGCAGCTAAAGAAGCAGGCAACATGGTCGACCTCGACTCGAATCCCACGAAACTGATCGAGATCGTCAACATTGGCAAGCAGCTCCTGATGACTCGTGGCTCGCTGACCACATTCAGCATCGCCAACGATGTCGCCAAGTATTTTGCGATTCTGCCGGCTGCGTTTGCCGCCACGTATCCTGCACTGAAGGCTCTGGACCTGATGCGACTCTCCTCTCCAACCAGTGCCATTCTATCGGCGGTCATCTTCAATGCCCTGATCATTATTGCCCTGGTGCCCCTGGCATTGAACGGGGTGGCCTATCGTCCCGTCGGGGCGACTCAATTGCTACGGAACAATCTGCTGATCTACGGACTTGGCGGGCTGATCGTCCCCTTTATCGGAATCAAAATGATCGACCTGCTGCTGTCGGCAGTGGGCCTGTCCTGATTCACTGTTTGAGTACATCCTGGAATCACAGAGGAAACAACATGCTCCAACAATTACGATCTGCGACTCTCCTTCTCATCGCACTGACAGCACTGACAGGTGGAGTCTATCCGCTGGTGGCCACGGTCGTGGCTCAAACCGTGTTTCCCCATCAGGCAAACGGCAGCCTGCAGAAGCATGGACAGAAAATCGTGGGTTCCGAGTTGATCGGCCAACAATTCACTCGTCCCGAATACTTCTGGGGACGACTCTCAGCGACCTCTCCCGTCCCTTACAATGCAGCTGCCTCCAGTGGTTCAAACTACGGTCCTCTGCATCCAAGCCTGAAACAGGCAGCAGAATCCCGAATTTCAGAACTGCAAAAATGGACAACAGCAACATCAAAAATTCCCGTTGATCTCGTGACCGCATCCGGAAGCGGACTCGATCCTCACATTTCTGTCGCTGCTGCCGAGTTTCAGGTCCCACGCATCGCTCCGTTGCGGAACATGACCGAAGAGCAACTGCGGGAAATGATCCACCAGCATACCGCAGGGCGACAATTCGGTATTCTGGGTGAACCGAGAGTCCACGTCCTGCAGTTGAATCTGGCCCTGGATCAGCCTCCAACGAAGTAACGATTTCAGATGCCGGACATGCGTCCCAATCCCGATCACATCCTGACACAGGTTCAGGCAGCGGAAGCCGAAGAAAAACGAGGTTCGCTTCGTATTTTTTTCGGTTACGCTGCCGGTGTCGGCAAGACCTACTCCATGCTCCAGGCCGCCCGGCAGGCAAAGCACGAAGGCCGGGATGTGGTGATCGGATACATCGAACCACATGGAAGAGCTGATACCGAGGCCCTGCTGGAAGGATTCGAGGCCCTCCCCCTGTTGGAGATCCCGTATCGAGGAGTGCCTCTCAAAGAGTTCCATGTCGATGCCGCACTCGCTCGTCATCCGGACCTGATTCTGGTCGATGAACTCGCCCATACCAACGCAGCGGGCTGTCGACATGAAAAACGCTGGCAGGACATTGAGGAACTTCTGAATGCAGGGGTTGACGTCTGGACGACGCTGAATGTGCAGCACATTGAGAGCCTGAATGATGTGATCGGCCAGATCACGGGAGTCATCGTTCGGGAAACGATTCCTGATGGCGTCTTCGAGAAAGCCGATGTTCTCGAATTGATCGACATCACCCCGGAAGAGCTGCTCGCCCGTCTCAAGGGGGGAAAGGTGTATGTGTCCGAGCAGGCTGATCGGGCTCTTCAGAGTTTCTTTCAGAAATCGAACCTCACGGCATTGCGGGAGTTGTCACTCCGTCAGGCTGCCGACCGGATTCACGATGACGTGGAAGCGGGACGCCGCGCGAAAGCGGCTGTCCAATCATGGGCGACAGTCGATCGGTTGCTGGTCTGCATCGGCCCCAGTCCGACGACAGCACGAGTGATCCGGATTGCCAAACGGATGGCAACGGCACTCCACGCTTCGTGGATCGCGGTCTCTGTCGATCTCACAGGAGAAGAATCGAGCCACGCCGCCCGACAGCAGATCGCTCAACATTTTCGGCTTGCGGAACGGTTGGGGGCAGAGACGCTGACACTGGCAGGCCAGAGCGTGACGGAAACGATTCTCGACTTCGCACGTTCCCGGAATGTCACCAAAATTCTCGTCGGAAAGACGAAGCAACCACGCTGGCGACGATTCCTCTTTGGAACGGTCGTCGATGATCTTCTCGAACAGAGCGGAGAGATTGACGTCTATGTCATCCACGGAAAGGAAGACATTCAACCCTCCACGCCGGTCAAATCTCCTGGCGCTCATCTCAATCGAAGTTCATATCTGAAGGCGACTGTGGCCATCATGGTGGCGGCAGGCCTGGCTGCGGGGCTGCGATCCCTGCGGATTGCGGATGCAGAAGCGAACACGGTGATGATCTTTCTCGCAGGAGTGGCATGGGCAGCCTTTCGTGATGGTCAAGGTCCCGCCGTTCTGAGCAGCATTCTTGCGGTTCTGACCTTCGATTTCCTCTTTGTCCCGCCCCTGTATACGTTTGCCACTGCCGATGCTCAGTATGCAGTCACCTTCGCCGTCATGTTGATGATCGGACTGGGGATCAGCACACTCACTTCTCGTCTGCGGGCACAGATCGAGAGCGCACGCCGGCGTGAACGAAGAACGTCGGCATTGTTCGAACTGGGCAAACAACTCAGTTCGCTCTCCGGGAGAGTCTTTCTGGTCAATGCCGCCGGGAGCAAATTAAGCGAACTCACCAGTGGAGAAATCGCCATCTACCTGTCTTCTCGATCAGGCCCGGCGGAACTGATCTTTGGAAATGAATCAACCATCGCGAGCCATCCTGTCAGTCTGCCGACGGCACAATGGGTGATCGATCATGACCAGATTGCCGGGGCGGGGACAGACACATTGCCTAACGCATTAGCGGTCTTCTTCCCAATGATCGGTTCACAGAGATCGTTAGGCGCGGTTGGCATACGAACCAGTGAGATGCAGACATTACTGGAACCCGATCAACGTCGCTTTATCGAAGCCTGTGTCAATCAGCTCGCTCTCTCACTGGAACGGGATCAACTGGCCATCGCTGCCGCAGAGGCCCATATTCAAGCGGAAACGGAGCAGGTTCGTAACAGTCTGCTGAGCAGCGTTTCGCATGACCTGAAAACTCCGCTGGCTGCGATTGCAGGGGCCAGCAGCAGTCTGCTGCAAAGTTCGAATCTTGATGAAGCGATTCGCTGCCAGTTGCTGGAGTCGATCAATGAAGAAGCGAAGCGGCTGGACAGGCTTCTGGAAAACATTCTTCAGATGTCGAAGCTGGACGCGGGGGCCGCAACTCCCCACTTGCAATGGCACCTGCTGGAAGAGATTGTCGGCAGTGCCCTTCGTCGCACACAACAAGAGCTCCACCAGCATCCGGTCCAGCTAAACATCCCGGACGATCTTCCTTTGATCTTTGTCGATGGTCTGCTGCTGGAACAGGTCTTTGTCAATCTCCTGGAAAACGAAGCCCGGCACACCCCTGCTGGAACAGGCATTCACATCAGTGCAGTTCCGGAAAACGACGTGATTCGAATCAGCGTGTCCGACACCGGTCCGGGAATCCCCGCCGGTGCCGAAGAGAAAATCTTCAACCGGTTCTATCGCGCGTTCCCCGCAGCAGACAGCGGTCGGGGGAGCGGACTGGGGCTGGCAATCTGTCGTGCAATCATCACATCCCATGGGGGGACGATCACCGCTGCGAGTGTTCCGGAAAGCGGTGCGGAGTTCATCATTCGACTTCCGCTCAGGAAGGATGCTCCTCGGATTCAAGTCGAGTAGAATCGGCACATGGCAGGCGATCACCACATACTGATCATCGAAGACGAACCGCCGATCCGGCGGTTTCTGCGGGCATCTCTGTCCAGCGAAGGCTATCTGATCACAGAAGCGACCTCGGGACAGGAAGGTCTGAAAAAAGCAGTCAGCCAGCCTCCTGATGTCGTGATTCTCGATCTCGGATTACCAGATCTGGATGGGCAGGAAGTGCTCGAACGCCTGCGGGAATGGTGTTTCGCTCCCATCATCGTGCTGTCCGCCCGGGATCAGGAATCGCAAAAGATTCAGGCACTTGATCACGGAGCAGATGATTATCTCACCAAGCCGTTTGGGCTGGGTGAACTGCTGGCCCGGATTCGAACAGCCTTAAGACATGTCCACCGCAACAGCAAAGAGTCGACCGTCATGACGGTGGGCGATTTGCGGGTCGACCTGACTTCCCGGTTGGTGTTCCGAAACAACAGCGAAGTCCATTTGACTCCGCTGGAGTATAAACTGTTCGTGACCATGCTGAGGCATCAGGGAAAAGTCCTGACACACCGGTTCCTGTTGCGGGAAGTCTGGGGACCTCAGGACTCACATGAGAATCACTATCTGCGGGTCTTCGTGAACAGCCTCCGAAAGAAGCTGGAACAGGACTCCGCGCGCCCACGTTACATTCTCACCGAACAGGGAATCGGTTACCGGTTCGCTCCCGAGTAAGGTCAGTGGAGGGAACGCCGTACGTGATGATTGCCCATCATTGTGTCCTCCTTGACGGAAGACACAATGAATCAACTTCAATCTCCACGGAAAATCAATTTCGCACTTGCTCCAGTTCGACCGTAGACTGCAGCAATTCGATAAATTTCGGCATGAACAGTGAATAATTGTGCCAGGTACGGGCGCTGATCAGATTGCCGTCCACACAACAGGGCTCGTCGACATAGATTCCACCAAACTGTGTCACGTCGAGTTCACACTTACGCACCGTGGTCGCAGACCGGCCGACGAGGCAGCCCGCTGCCGCGGCAATCTCGACCCCATGACAGACCATGGCAACCGGTTTATTTGCATCGAAGAAGTGTCGGGTGATCCGGAGCAGGTCCAGGTCGTAACGCAAGTATTCCGGAGCACGGCCTCCGCTCAGGAACAGCCCGGCGTAGTCTTCGGGATTCACGTCGCGAAATGCGACTTCCGCCTTGACGTGATATGCCGGCTGCTCGCGAGTGATGTCCCAGGGGATTCCTTCGCCCGGGGGAATTTCGTGCATGACGCCGTTGTAGAGTCGAGCTTCCGGGCCCGCCACAACAACGTCAAAGCCATCTTCGCCAAGTCGAAAAAAGGGATACAGCGTATCCATGACTTCTGTCGCGTCTCCAATAGGCAGCAGTACTTGATGCATTTTTTAAGTCCTTAGTCGTTCTTTTGTGGGCGTGAAATGCCTGCCTGTGCGAACGCGGCAGACATATTCGTATAACACTGGCTGACAGCCGCTTCCGGATCGTAGTCTGGCCGGGACGAAACTTGGCCACTCACTTCGCAGCTGATGTCGCCCCGGTAGTTGCCTCGCTGCAACAGTGTGAGCAGATGGGGATAGTCGATACGCCCTCCTTCGCCTGGCAAGACGAAGCGAGTGCCATTCCCGGCAGGAACGACGTCTTTGACAGCAACATGAGCGATCCAGGGGAGAGCCTGACTGACCGTCCCTTCCAGCGTCATGTCGCGCAAGTCGTAGTGGGAATAGTCGAAACACATTCTCAGATTTTTCGGGCGGTTGAGAGTCTCGATGATCCAGACTGCCTCATCAGGGCGACTGACCGTACTTCCCCGATGCGGCTTGAACGCGATGAGCAGATCGACAGAATCCGCCACCTTGACCCATTCACCGAGCTCTTCAGCATACTGCTGCAGGATCTCTGGTGAAGACCGCTGACCATGCAGCACGGTTTGCATGATTGGCGGACTTTCGGGGGTCAGGTCGTGTGCGAGTTCAGCCGCGCGTTTGATTCGCTCGAGTCTGTCGCTCAGGTCTTCTCCCTTCTTTTGCACATGCAGGTCCTCCATGAGTGCGGTCAATCTAAGAGGGCTCTGTTTCAGTCGTTCCCGGATTCGTTTGCGTCGGCCGGCATCCACCTTGACAGGATCCAGATCCCAGTCAGGCCAGATGGTGAGTTCAATTGAATCAAAGCCTGTGTTTTCGATCAGGTCGATCGCTTTTTCCGTTGTGAACGATTTGAGTCCATAGGTGCTGCATCCAAGTGTCATCCCCGGCTGCGACTCTGCGGACATAGCTGGAGTGAACAGGGGGGGCAACAGTCCGACAGCCAGCGTCCCTGTAAGAAATTCGCGTCGGTTCATTTCGATTCCTTACGTTGTTGAGGGGAACATTCTTCGAGGAAAAGTCACTTAGGTGAACTCAGTATCCAATGCAGGTTTGATTTATGGTGCGCCGTCCGACATCAGATAAGAGAACAGATTTCGAATCTCGTCGGGACTCAATCCTTTCAGCAGGTCTTCAGGCATTAAAGAAGTGGAAAGCATTTTGATCTCTTCAATTTCTTCACGACGGAAATGGAGTTCCTCATCACGAGTGCGTACAGTGACGGCACGTTCATTTGACGCCGTGATACATCCGGTCACCACGCGTCCGTCCTCCAGCGCGAGAATGCTCATCCGGTAATCGGCGGGCACCGTGGCATTTGGGTCGATGATATTCAACAACAGATAGTCGAGGTTTTTACGCTGGGCGCCCGTCAAGTCGGGGGCCACCGTTCGACCTTCATTAAAGAGTTTGTGGCATGTTGCACATTTCTCCTGGAACAGTCGGCGTCCCTGTTTGTCATCGGCTCCATGCAGAGTGTCAGGACGGAGTTGCTGCTTCAGTTCGGCAATCAGGCGACGCCGCTCCTGAGAAGTGGAGCCAACCGATCCCCAGACCTTCGTAAGTCGCTCTAGCAGCGACTCATTGCGCAGGGCCGCGATTTGAGCGGCCTGCCGGGAAGAAATGTCGCGAGAAGAAATCCCTCCCGCTTCGACCGCGTTCAACAGGCTGCCTGCCGAGCCGACCCGGGCAATTAACGCATCGATGCACAACTCCTGATCAGCGGGGGAGAAATATCTGTATTTCTCCAGAAGCACCTTCATCAGCTCAGGATCATCCACTCTCGTCGCCGCGAGCAATGCTTGTGAGACGAGCTGATGATCATTGATCAATTGAGTCAGATGGCGGGCCAGGCTGGGTGGATGCCGCGCGACAAGTCCGGCAAAAGCTTCGCGGCGGAGATCGTCATCAACATTGGGATCATGGATCAGAAGACCAATGGATTCGACCAGCGGTTCCTCTCCCAGGATCATCGCGGTCGTAATAGCAGCGCGACGCACACGCGGATCGTCGTGCTCAGTCCAGCGGGTCAGTGCGCGCTGCAAATTTCCAAGCTGAACACGCGGCCGCGTTCGTACGATCGACTCGTTGACTCCGGTCAGTAGGTCCAGGAAATGTTCGGGAGTTTTCGACCTTTCCATGCTGGTAAACAGCTGGTCGACGACCTGCGGCGAATTCTCGATTTCATCTGCAATTCGTCGAGCAATAAAACGTCGCAACCGGGACGGAATCGGGGATTCGGCCAGTTGCAGACCACGTTTGGGATCACAGGCAACGGCCGGTTCCAGCGAGTACCAGATGAGTCTTTCGAGATTGGCTTCACTGACTGCCGCATGGTTCGTCAACAGCGGGATGAGGATTTGCCATCGCTCGGAAGGGGGCAGGCGACGTCCAGCTGAGGCTAGTTCCCTCCGCACTAACCACGAGGAATCGGTTTTAGCCAGCATGGCAAAAGTGGGCAGGCAGCCCTCTTGGATCTGAGGGCCATCGCTCAAGAGTCGGATCGCCCATGCCCGGACCTGTTCATCCTGGCTCTGCAACTGCTGGAGCAGCCAGTCCGAAGTCGCCCCTTCTGTGGCAAAAATCGCCCAGATTGCCCGGAGCCGATGCCTGACATCACCCGCACTCGTGGCCAGTTCCCGCAACTGCTCGTGGGCCTGCTGCATCGATTCCCCCGCAACGCTGCGTTCCTGCAGCAACTGTCGGCTCTGCCGGACGAACCAGTCATTCGGATGCGTCTGGAATGAGACAAGCTCGGAAATCGTCATGGCAGCGAGGTCGACCTGAATCTGCCGCGGCGCTCCCCGGCTGACCTTGTAGATTCTGCCGCTGGTCCGGTGGATGCCGTCGCGATCATGGCATTCCCCCAGATCAGACCAGTCAGTGATGAAGGTGTCGCCATCCGGTCCATATTCCATCGACACAGCTCGGAACCAGGAATCCTGGCTGCGGAGGAAGTCCCCTTCATGCTGTGCGATCCGCCGTCCGATCGCGTCTGTCGCAATCCGGTCCTGATTAATGCGGCGTCCGTGAATATTGCTGATGAGCGCGCGGCCGCGATATTGCTGCGGCCACCGATCACCGAGATAGATCATCAAATCACAGTGCGCATGTCCCCCGCCGAAGGGATCGTTCCCATGGACCGGCTGGTCAGCCTTCTCGCCGCTGCGGTCATCCCAGTGCAAGTGGTCGCTGGAGGCTTCCATCAGTTCGTAAGTGTAGGGATTCGGGTGTTCGTTCGAACCCCTGCGGCGAGTGTTGCGGGCCCCCGGAATGAGATTCCAGAAGTGGTCGACGACACTTGAGCTGAAGAATCCTTCGCCGTAATCGTCAAAATCAAGCCCCCAGGGATTGACCGTCCCGTCCGCAACGACCTCGAATGTCTGCCGGACTGGGTGATATCGCCAGATGCAGCAACTCAGTGGAACGCGCTCGTCAGCAGGTTGTCCTGGGCGTCCGACAAGTGAAGGCTGCTTGATGCCATGCCGACCATAAAGCCATCCATCCGGACCCCAGGTCAGGCCATTGACGGAGTTGTGTTCGGCTTCAAGAGTAAATCCATCAAGCCGCACTTCCGGAGAGCCATCCGGCCGATCGTCCCCGTCCCGATCAGGAATCCAGGAGATGTTGGGGGCAGCGGCAATCCAGACTCCACCAAAGCCCAGTGCGAGTCCAAACAGCCGGTTGAGGCCTTCTTGAAATACCGTGCGAGTTTCCAGGGTCCCATCGCCGTCACGGTCTTCGAAGATCAGGATGCGGTCGCTTTGCTCGTCAGTGAAAGTCGAGCCGTTGTATGAATAACTTTCGGCAACCCAGAGCCGGCCACGAGCGTCGAATGCGATGGCGATCGGCTGCCGTACGTCCGGCTCCGACGCAGCAAGAGTGACCTGAAACCCGGGTGGCACACGCAGCATCTCCAGCGATTGACGGGCGGATGGCGGCTCCTGCCCCGCTGCCTGAGTGTTGACCGGCTGCCAGGTGTCATGCGCCTGAAGTCCGGAGACCAGCAGGATGACGATCGTGAAACTCAAGTGGATTTTCATAAATCAATTCAGCAGTTTCGCCATCAGGAAGTCGGCTGACGTGTTGAATTCCTTCGGTTGGGACGTTCCGGGAATCAGCAGATAACATTCGTGTCCGACGCGATCTGACTGCTCTTTCATCTTCACGCCGAAAATGCCGTGATGGATCGCATGAGTGACGTCCTTCGGAGGCAGCGTCATATCTTTGTCGAATGACATGAACAGCGGCGGGTCATGGCCATCGACGTGGTTGATCGGAGAGAACTCAAGGTAAAATGGAAGGTGTTTGTCGTAGTGTGCCAATGCTGATTCGATCGTCGATTCTCCGACCGAACTGCTGAGCATGTAATGCCTGAGCACGATCGGACCGAGCCATTCTTCAGCAATCCTGGGATCGATCGATGTCTGGCCGGCTGATGCAGCGGCGGCAGTGACACGTGTCGATTCACGGAGCACGGGATCAGCGGAGTGCGGGTCGGCGAGGTCATCATGCAGGAGCAGCCACATCGCGGTACACGCCCCCGCACTGCCACCGTTGAGCCCGATGCGATCCTTGTTGATATTCCACTCCACGGCCTTCGATCGGAGGAACTGAACCGCCCGGGCGGCGTCATGAACCGGGGCGGGAAGCGCAGCGTCCCCACTCAGACGGTAGTTGATCGAAGCAACAGAGATCCCCTTGTTCAGAAATGGGGGAATCCATTTCCCGTTCAGATCCTTCTTGTCGCCATGTGCCCAGCCTCCACCGTGAATATAGACAAGCAAAGGTCGCGGACCGTCACCGCTCGCCTGCCAGAAGTCCAGAGTGTTTCGTTGATGTGGACCGTAAGCGACGTCGGAATGTGTCGGCTGAATCTCCTGAACCGTCTCTCCGGCACAGACGCTGCCCAGGTTCAGTATCAGAAGGGTGGCGATTATCAGTGAATGATTCATGGTGTCGACTTCTTCTCCTTGCCCTTTCCGGCATTTTTCTCGGGGGTCTCAGGGAGTTGAAAATCAATGGTGTTCTTCCCGAGTTCTACCGTGGCCGTCAGGTCTTCGTAGAAGACCCCGTTGTGCTCGATCATCACTTTCTTCGTGCCGGGGACAGCCCCTTTTCGATCCGATCCATACCTCAGCGTGTACATCCCAGATTCGTCGGTCTGTCCGTAGGCAGGGCCATCCGCCTCGCCGCCGGATGAAGAATTGAAGATCACTCCAGCGCCGACCACGGGCTTTCCATTCAGCGTGACCTTCCCGGTCACTTTCCCGAGTGCCGGTCCACGGGAGCCGCAACCGGACAGAACCAGGGAGGCCAGTGCAGCCAGACAATGTCGACGTTGCATTTCACGCCCTTGAGCAAAGATGTGATCACATTGACCGAATACCGCCGCCGGGCGGCAGAAAAAAACGACTGCCTCAATACGATGTCGTCTGATTCATGCCGGACACCCTGCGCACATCGGATTGATGCACGCAGAGATCCCGACTGGTCGACTGAGCCCCTGTCTCCGGGGAGTGCGGCAATTCAGGGAGATTTGTCGTTCGAAAGCTGTGTTGATCGCCGCCGGAACGCCGCGCTTTCGTGAGATTCGCTTTAGAGCGGTTTTGCAAATAATCTATTACGTTCCGCAGGCGATCATATGGACTTTCATGCGGTGAAAGTCCTGGATCGCCTGCACATGATAGACCAAACTGGTCTAGAATTCGCCGACAACCTGACCGTCGTCACGAACCAGCAGTCGTTCCCAGGTACTGTCGATGTTCGCGTCGATACGCTGATTGATGGTCTCTGAAATGAATCGGACTGAACCGTCGGCCAGAAGAGCATGAACCCCACCAGTATGAAAGCTGGCGTAGCCGCGCATGCAGTCCAGCAGACTGCTGGGTTGAACCGCATCACCGCTCCCGGTCGGTACATTGATGGGCGCCGCACCACGTGCAAACGTTGCTTCCACACCAGGCGTCCCGTTGGCCAGAGTGGCTGTAATACCTCCAGCCACCCCTTTTGTGACCAGGGCTGTTCCAGCACCACATGATCCACCAGAGCGGTTATAGAAACTCCGCTCACCCAGAAGAACCGTATTCGAGCTCCCATCGGTGATGTCGCGGATGTTTAACCGGCTGCGATGAGCAAACATCCCGGAGAATCGCACAGAATCGGCCCCCGTGGCAGTCCCGTCCTGACATGCCCAATGACCGCAATTCCCGACGTAATTCGACGTGGTGACAGAATACCTCGCATCATCTGAAGCGTACGGACTGAAATAAAGATAATTCGGACTCGAGAGACTTGTGTACCAGGCTCCCCAATGAAAGTCGTTGACTGGCGGACCCGAGTCCGAGGGGCAGCGGAAGACGGAAAGTGGTGTCTGAAAGGCGGTCAGGTTCGCAGCCAGCGACTGTTCGGCCTTCTGAGTGTTGACATTCAACGTGTTGTAGAGAGACGACCGCTCGATTTGAGGCAGAATGAAAGCGCCCCAGGCCCAGATCGCATGAGTGGCGGTTGTCGCAGTGTTCAGGCACCCCGGGGGAAAAAGATTGAACGTATCGTGATAGTTATGAATCGCCAGGCCGAGTTGTTTCAGGTTGTTCTTGCACTGACTGCGACGGGCTGCTTCCCGGGCCTGCTGCACGGCAGGCAGGAGCAGCGCGATCAGGACCGCGATAATCGCGATCACCACCAGCAGTTCGATGAGAGTAAAAGCACGACGCATGGGAGATCGACGAGACTGACACGACTTTGGCATCTCAGGCCTCCAAAAGAGAAAAAACTCAGATCAGAACAAGATTCAAGTTGACGTGAGATCAAGAGCCGAACGCGTTTTCCGCGCGGGTCGATCAGCAGCCAGGACATGCCCGAACGTTGACGGCTCAGAAACGTCCGAACGAAACGTTCTCACAAGGGAAAAAGCTCGAGGCCAGATCGAGTGAATCATCAAGATGTCGAAAGGAGCGGCATCTTTCGTTATGTGTGCAACTGAGGGCGATCTTACGCATCGCCATTCAGCCATGCAACTATTTTGCCCTATATTTGCAAAAGTTTCGTCGATTTTTACCGGAGCACGCGCCATCCATGTCCGTGGGTATTCTGAGTCTCAGCTCGTTTTGCGTACCGTTTCGTCCACCTTCCTCGCGGCCGACAATGATCCTGCTTTTCGGTTGAGCCCTCATTCAACGCAGGTTGTGAATTGAGTGTAACGTGTTATCCAGTAGGTGGTAGGGATGAATCGAGAGAGTCAAGGAAAGTCTGTACAGTACCAAGGGCCGTGAGGGGGAGAAGTGCAGTTCAGTCCCGCGATTCGGTGAATTGTCCGTTGGAAACGTCAAAGACTCGCGGTCTTCCAGCGGAACCATTGTGACTGCGTCGGAACGCACTCAGAGTGGAAGCCCCTGTTGTAGTGCAAAAATTTGCATTGGATTCGGAGTGGATTGTGCTAGGATGGCCACACGCAGGAATGGCGAGAGCGTGATCAACGTCAGGATTCGACTCGGCGAGTTGCATGACCGATGCGGGTGACGAGTTTTCGCCAGCGGTCAGTGTCCAGACTTGAAATTACAGACACTCTAGAGAAAGTCGATCCATGAAAGTCACGATGCGAGAACTCGCCGATGCGGCGAATGTCTCGATCAGCACAGTCAGTCGAGTGCTGAAGGGGGATCCGGCGATCAGCGTTCAGCGCGCCGAGCAGATTCGGGCTCTCGCGGTCAAAATGAACTACTTCCGACACCAGCCGGCCCCCGGATCGGGTCACCTCGAGCAGGCGTTGCAAGGTAAGGTGGTCGGCATCGTTTCACTGGGAATGGATCGCAGCCTGCTGTCAGTGCCGGCCGTTGCGCAGGCGATTAATGGAGCCGAGGCGGCTCTTTCCGAAGCGGGTGCAAATGTCCTCTTAAGGCATGTGCCGAAGCTGAACGCGTCCACTCCGGCGTTGCTGTCACAGCCGTTGGATGGTGTCATCCTGCTGGGCGCCCTTCAAGGGAATGAGATCGGACGTGAACACAATCAGCTGATCGATCGCTTACGGGACTTACCTTCCGTCTGGCTGCTCGGAAAGCCACTGGGATGCTGGGGAGACTCGGTCTGCTCGCATTCGTATCATGTTGGAGCGAGGGCGGCAGCGTACCTGGTTCGACAGGGCCACCGGCACTTGGCATTTCTCAATCCGAAGCCGGATCATCAGCAGTTCATGATTCGCGAGGACGGCTTCGTCGCCCAGGCTCGGAGGCTGGGAGTCAGCGTGGTCAGCTTATGTCGGGCTCCTGAAGAGGGGTGGCACCTGCCCCTGCAGCCACCGATCAATGAGGCAGCCGTCGGACAACTGATTGATGAACTGTTCTCATTGGATCCGCGACCCACGGCGATTTTTACCGCGGCTGACAGTGTCGCTGCCGTGTTCTATCGCGCGATGGCGACACGGGGGCTGCAGGTGGGAGAGGAGATCAGCGTCATCTCAGCGAATAACGATGAATCGTGGATCGCCGGATTACATCCAAGCCTCACAACGTTCGACATCCATGCCGAGCAGATTGGTCACCTGGCTGTCCAGCAACTGGTCCGCCGCATGCTGCAACCGACGGAGACGCCGGACGTCGAAATTCAACTCGAAGCAACGTTTGTGGAACGCGAGTCTGTCGTCAAGCGTTAGCATCTCTTTCGTTGCGGATGGCAGGACGAGGTTGATTACTCGTCGAGATACTTCTGGATCGGATGGCCATTGACGGTTTTTAACGATTTCATGCCCAGCAAGACTTTTGCATTCTTCCTGGCGATGTCATCTCGGCAATTCAGTTCTTCCAGATGAAGTACGGTCAGCGGAGACAGGTCCAGCCAGAACACCCCATCTTTCAAAGTCAGTCGCTTCAGCTGCGAAAAACCCTGAAGCGGAGTGAGATCGCGTGTTGAATCGGAAATCTCTGCGTTAATATCGCCGCCCGAGAGCTGCAGAGTGACATCAACGACAGCCCCGTCGCTCTCGGTTGATTTCAACTCTCCGATTTTTCCCTCGTTGAGATCTCGAAGTGCACTGGTCACTCTTGTCGTTTGCTCATTCGCTGGCAGACCGGAAACCTCTTCGGCGAAGTTGTGAGCTTTCTTGCGTGCATCATCCAGTGATTTCCAGTAATCGTCGGGTCGTTGACCGAGTGGCCAGGGCCCATTCAGTTTTTGGAGTGGGAATGTTCGCAGCCATGCTTCATTTGGATCATGGGCGAATTGGGGGATATACCAGAGTTGTTTTAATGGCGTATGTTTGATTGGGGTGAGATCTGCAGAAAAGCCATAGTTATACGCGAAAAGGGTGAGCGGCAGTTCTTCGATTGGGGAAAGGTCACGCACCAGAGTCTGGGTGAGATACAGTTCGGCGAGTGGCATTCCTTTCAGGGGGGTGAGATCAATGACTGCCGTGCTCGAACATGCCAGAAGTTTGAGTGGCATCCCCTGAAGTGGAGAGAGGTCGAACACCGGGCTATGAGCAAACCGAAGAGAAGTCAGCTTTAACCCTTTCAATGGTTTCAGGTCGGAAACGCGAGTGAAATCACAGTTCAGCTGAGACAATGGCATGTCCGCGAGCGGAGCAAGATTAACGACCTCTGTATGGGCACACTCCAGCGTTTCGAGTTGCAGCCCTTTCAGAGGAGCCAGGTCCGTGACCGCGGTTCCCATGCAGTTCAAGTGCTTTAATTGTGAACCACGCATCGGGGAGAGGTCGGACACCTTCGAGTAATTCACGTCCAGGCTTTTGAGAGGCATGCCCTGCAGCGGTTTCAAATCTTCAACACTCGACAAGCCGATCTGGATCTCGATCAACTTTAAGCCCTGGAGTGGAGAGATGTCTTTCAGCCCGGTTGGCCGCCACGCGCTCGGAGAGCAGCTGAATTTTCGCAGATCAGAAAATGCCCTGACGGGCCAGATCCGAAATTCGTTCACGTCTGCGATGACTGAGAATTGAGTGACTTTTTCTTCCTCAATGGAATGGGCGGTCTTTGCGCTGACATAGCCTGGATTGATCTCGATCAGCTTCTGATGGACCGACTGAACCTGCTGCTCGGCGGGAAGCGTTGCCACGTGATCGAAAAACGCCTTCTGTTCGGAAGTCGGTTTCCAATTCCGGGGCTGCTCAAGGGAAGACGCAACCGTCATCGCTTCTGGTTGCAGAGACTCTGTTGCCATTGCCGAGTTCTGAATCGACGTTGCTGGCTCGACTTGGACGATCGCGCTTCCACCGTCAGGAACGTTCACCCGGGCGACCTCCTTCCCATTCTTATCCCTGACAATAACCCAAACGCCCGCCAGCAGCATGAGTGCCACAAACGCCGCTCCTCCGGCAATCAGAAAGTTGCGAGGTGGTTTGCTTCTGGTGGGCGAGAGCAGTCTCGTCGACTGTAGTGACGGGTCTGTCCCCGACCCGAACTGGGATATGAACGTGTCGACAAATAAAGAGGGATCTTCTTCCGTGAGCGAGGCTGATCGGTGGGTGGTCACCGCGGACGTGGCGGCTTTTCCTCTTGCGGTGTCACTTCCCGTCCGAGGCTGTCCCTTCTCCAGTTCAGCCGATTCGTTGCGAGCGGGATGCGGATTCAGCGTGGAGGAATGTTTTGAGAAGCAACGTTCGAGTTCCTGAATCACTTCTGTCATCGTCTGAAAGCGATCTTCCGGCCGCTTGGCCACCATTCGATGAAAGATGGAGTTCAGGGCAGACATCTGCTGGAACCAGATGTTGTCGGAGACACCGGGAGGAGGATCCAGGGGCAGCTCTGGAATCGGAGTGGATTGGTGGGCCATCAGACGTTTCATGACGGTATCGCCACCGTAGGGAACTCGTCCGGTCAGGAGAAAGTGTAAAGTGCACCCGAGTGAATAGATGTCGCTTCGGGCATCGGCATGCCTGGTGTCCATTGCCTGTTCGGGAGACATGTAATCCACGGTCCCCATGATGGAACCGGTGCTGGTGAGTCCCGCCTGCTCGGCACCTCCGCCTACGCTGTTATCGAATCGGGCCAGTCCCATATCGAGGACTTTGACGACGCCTGTCCGGTCCAGGAGAAGGTTTGCCGGTTTGATATCGCGGTGGATGACACCTTGCTGATGCGCAAACTCCAGACCGCGGGCCCCCTGGAGGATGTAATTGACTGCCTGTGGAACAGGTAAGGCACCACGACGTTTCACCAGTGAGAGTAAATCACTCCCCTGAACATACTCCATAACCAGAAAGTGAGTACCATTTGCCTCGTCCGCATCGAACGCAAGGACAATATTGGGATGCGTGAGTCTCGCTGCTGCCTGAACCTCCCGCTGAAATCGCTGCACCGCGTCCGGGGTCTTCACCGCCGTTTCCGACATGACTTTGAGTGCCACTAGACGTTGCATTCGTCGATGCCGGGCTTTTAACACCACCCCCATCCCCCCTTGCCCCAGCTTGTCGAGCGTCAGGTAGTTCCCAAGCACCAGCCCTTTCGACTTTCCGGCAAATGCCTGCTGCGCCTGAAACGTCGTGAGCAGTTTCCGTTTGACGAGCAGTTTCAACAGCTGTTGGGCGTCCTGGGGGCGAGACTCTTCAGGAAGTCCATCGATGCAGCTCTTGATTTCGTTGGCCGTCAAGACCCCCGCCGATGATAACTGCTGAGAAACCTGGTCCAATGAAAGTGACAACGGAACCTCCGGTCATTCATGGCGAGAACGCCACAAAAGTGCCCCAACCCCAGTTCGAATCTGTGCGAAGTCATTCGCAAAGAACCAGCTCGCGTCTGATAGGAGACGAAAACCTTTATGCCCCAAGCTTCTGCAACTGAGGAGCAATTATTTTCGACGCAGGGTTCCTTGTCCAGAACGATCGACCTCATTAAGGTCAAAAGTACCCTCGAGAATCGGCGTCAATCACTGACCGAGTCAATTTTCTGTTGGCCCGTTCCTTCGCTTCGGACTTGGTCGACGCGGCAGGCTCCCAGCATGGTCTTGAGCAACTGGGGATTCTTGTTGGGGGTGCGATGGGGGGGCACTGATCTGCCAGTCACTTCACCGAATCGAAAATACCGATCGCATCCGCCGACAGACTCGTGAAGACGGGTGGTGGATGGATTGAATTGTCCAGGCTTGGACCATGCCGCGAAAATCGCCTCTCCCACGGACTATCTAACTGAAGTCCTCCAGCTATTATGGAACACGATGGGAGACTTTCACGCAGGGACGTCAATGTTGTGGGGCCTCATTCCCGAAGCAGGAGCCGGAAATGCGATTGTCGGAATTCATCTCGGAAAAGATGGAGAGAATTCTGCAAGAGTGGGAAGCGTTCGCCGCCACACTGCTCCCAGCGGCAGAGGGGATGACGTCGCTTGCCCTGCGAGATCATGCCCGGGACATCCTTCTGGCTGTCGCACATGATATCACCACACCCCAGACCCGCGAGGAACAGTCAGAAAAGTCCAAGGGCCGGGCGATTCAGGCGCCGGATGCCCCTGAAACAGCGGCGCAGACGCACGCTGTAATGCGAGCCCACAGCGGATTCGACATCAACCAGCTTGTCGCCGAATACCGTGCTCTGCGTGCCAGTGTCCTCCGAATGTGGATCGACGCCAGCGCTCTGGCTGAACCGGAAATCGACGAGGTCATCCGCTTTAACGAGGCGATTGATCAGGCGATTGCGGAGTCGGTGAGCCATTATCATGCTCTCGTGGAACGACATCGCGATCTGTTTCTAGGGATGCTGGGGCATGATATGCGGAACCCGCTGAATGCCATTGTGGTGACGGCCAACTACCTGTCGACCCTGAACGCCGGAGGAGAGATCTCGGAAGCGGTCGGGATGCTGATCCGCAGCGGATCAGCGATGCAGGCCCTGCTGGATGACTTGGTGGACTTCAATCGAACGAATCTGGGCCTGGGCATCGAAGTTGTCCCCTCCGAGATCGATCTCGCGGCGGTCGTTGCCGATGAACTGGAACAGCTTCGAGTCACGCACCCGGAGAGGCAAATCGAGCTGTTGGCGACCGGCGAGAACCTTGGTCGTTGGGATGGTTCGCGCCTGCAGCAACTGATTCGCAACCTTGTTTCCAACGCGATCCGCTACGGATACGACGACATGCCGGTTCGCGTGACGCTGCGCGGCGAGGAGACTGCCGTTCATCTCGAGGTCACCAATCACGGCCGCGAGATTGATCCCTTGATGAGTGACCAGATCTTCAATCCGCTCCGGCGAGGTTCATCGCCAGGCACCAGCCATGACGACCACAGCGGACTCGGGCTGGGACTTTATATCGTTCGTGAAATTGCGAGAGCTCACGGCGGTGAGGTGGTGGTCCGTTGCAGTCAAGGCGTGACGACGTTCGCGCTCCAACTGCCGAGACGCACTCCCACGAATTAAAAACGATTTTCACACGCAGATACTTTGTGTGGAACGAAACGTCGGATCTCGGGCGCTCGCCAACTTCAGGTGGTCGAAACCGAAGCGAACCCATGAGGCGAGGCAGATTTCCACTCAAATCAGATGAGCATCCGACCGACGGATGAGTGCGCTTCATTCGCCCAGACTTCCATCACCGCGAATGTCAACGGCTCCTTCATCCCGATGGATGGCCCTTGAGTATTCGTACAGCGAACGGAGCGTGCCCTCGATAGCTGTAATGAGGCCATGAAGCCGCATCCTGTGTAGCCGCCGATTGTTACAGGTTTCTGTCGCTTATTCAGACCTGCTGTGCGCCGTCTCTTTTCGAACGAAAATGAAAAACTTAGAGGTTCCGGACAAAACTAATGTTGGCATGGTTTGAAAATTTTGGGAAGGTCTGGTTTTTCCCGTTCACGGAGGAACTGATATGGCCACCCGATTGCTGAGTGATGACTTGTGGGACGAGATCGAGCCGTTCTTTCCGACTTACGAGTTCTCTGTCAAAGGCGGCCGACCGCCAGCGGAGAACAGGACCGTCTTCACCTGCATTCTGTTCGTGCTCAAGACCGGCATCGCCTGGGAGGACCTGCCCTTGGAACTGGGGTGTTCCTACAAGACCTGCTATCGACGTCTCAAGCTGTGGATCGACCTGGGAGTCTTTCAGGACATTCATCGCCACCTCCTCACCGTGCTGAACGCAGCCGGGCGTCTGGAACTGGCGGACGTGCTCGTCGATGCCGGATTGATCAAGGCCCCGTTGGGAGGACAAAAACCGGACCGAATCCGACGGATCGTGGTCGCTGCGGCAGCAAGTCTCACCTGATGACCACTCACAATGGGATTCCGCTGGCGAACATCCTGACGGCCGCCAATGTTCATGATCTGAAACAACTTCTGCCACTGGTGTTTCTGAGGTACCCGAAGATTGGTGGCAAGCGGGGACGCCCCCTGGATTGCCCACGGAGTGTGACCGCCGACAAAGGCTACGACTGCCAGGCAACTCGGGACCTGCTGGGACTGGCTGGCATTGAGACCTTCATTCCCAAACGAGGTCAGCGGCAGGACTCGTCTCTGGGTGCGACCCGCTGGCCGATTGAACGGACCATCAGCTGGCTCAAACAATTCCGCAGGTTGCGGATTCGCTGGGACAGGCTGGAGGAAGTGCACCAAGCGTTCCATGACATCGCCAACTCACTCATCACCTGGAGATATCTCATCGCTGAATAGGTTTTGTCCGGACGCCCTTAGAAATTGTCGGATAAGTTTTGGTTGTTGCGAATCATCTGGTGAGAAGCATGCCCGAACAGGATGAACAGACCCTGAAAGTGCAGCAGCTGTTCGTGAAATATCAGGGACAGTTGTTTGCGTTCGCCGTTTCACTGTGGCCGGACTTTGCCCGAGCAGAGGACGTCATTCAGGAAGTGTTTTTGACCGTGACCGCTAAAGCACACGAATTCGATCCGCAGACCAGCTTTCTGGCCTGGGGTAAAGCGATCGTCCGCCTGAAGCTCCTGGAGTTTCATCGAGCTGCAAAGCGGAACCAATCGAGTGAAGCGATGCTGGAGTGCTTAATCTCATCGTGCCCGGAGGATTGGGCTGGGGAAGAGAAGCTGGCCGCTTTGACCCACTGCATGGCTGAACTCGCTCCGAGGGCCCGTGAAGTCATTCTGTTGAGATATCGCAATGAACACGGGCCCTCGGAAATTGCCCGACGCCTGGCCCGAACGGTGAATTCGATCAACGTCACGCTGTCGAAGGCTCGTGTTGCTCTTCGCGAGTGCCTGGATCGTCAGCTCGATCAGGGGAGACTGTCTTGACTGACAATTATCTGGACCGCTTGATCCAGGGGCATTTCGATCATGCGTTGACGGAATCGGAACAACTTGAGCTTGAGTCGATGCTCTCGCAGTCTGAGGGGGCGAGAAAACGATTCTGGCGGTTGGCCGAGGTCCACGGGCTGGCTGCCCAGGCGGTCCGCATCGCCTTTCCCGATCGGGAAGAAATTCCTGCAACCCAGCTGAAGCGATCGAAGACGAGCGCGGGGGACCGTCTCCTCAGAGTTGTGAAAGTTGTCGCCGAAAGGTCAATCAGTGCACTGGGAATCGGGATTGGGATCGGGATCCTGATGACAGGGGTGGCCTGGGCGATCGCGGGCGGTCCGCGTTCCAGTTCTCGTACTGTGTTGCTCATGGAAGGGTTTGAGTCCGGTCCCCCTCCTTCCGCGACAGAGATTCCCAGTCTTCCCGATCGCTGGGAAGGGGATGTGTGCGAAATTGTTCAGGAGAGCTTCGGAGTTCGTCCTTTTGAAGGACAACAGATGTTGCGATACCTCAGCGCCGACTACCCCGGCAAACCGAATTCCGCGGAAAGCTACTACGGAGACATCTACCGACTGGTCGACCTGCGATCCTATCGCAAACAGTCCCAAGGGGAGCCGTTCATGGCTCAATTTGCAGCACGATTCAACACGTACCGCTTTCCGGATGACGAGGACTACTCCAGTACGGTCGGGATCTATGCATTATCGTCCGAAACGGTCTCCCAGCTCTCAAAGCTGTCGGCGGGACAACTGCGCGATCACTCCGATGCAGCCACGTTTCAGCACTGTCGACGACTCGACCGCGATCCCGCCACCTGGGAACAAGTGCAGTGTGAACTCAGAATTCCTGAGCATTCCGATTACCTGCTTCTTCACTGCAGCGTCGCACATGTGCTGACATCAAACCGGAGAACGACGTTTGATGCACATTTCGCAGACGACCTGCAGCTTTCTCTGACAGCCATTCCGGACGGATTATTGTCGTCACGTCCCTGATGCAGTGAGACACGTTTCCGTTCCACCGTTTGCAAGGCAGTAGCAACGTCTTCATGAATTTTCGAATCGCAATTCTGATTTGCTTCCTTGCATCGGCACGCTGCAGCATGCTGGCTGCCAGTGACGTACCGCAGCCAGTGGTTCCAGCGCAGCATCTCGAACAACTCAGGACCCATTGCCAAAGCTGTCATAGTGAGGAAGCGGCTGAGGCGGGTTTCCGGGTGGACGACCTGCCGTTGGAAATTGATTCCCTGCCTGTTGCGCAGCGTTGGCAGAAGATTCTGAACGCGCTGAACTCGGGCGAAATGCCTCCGGCTGGCGAACCGAATCTAGATGCGGCCGCCAAAGCCAACCTGCTGGATGACCTGGCCCATACGATGGTGGTCGCACGCAAGAGCCTGAGCGATCAGAACGGTCAGATCACACTCCGCCGACTCAATCGTCGTGAATATCGGAATTCACTGCGAGAGCTGCTGGGGGTTGAGATCAATGTCAATGATCTTCCGTCTGACGCCGGGAGTGGCCGCTTCGATACCGTTGGAGCGAATTTGTTCATGTCAGGACCGCAGTTCGAGCAATACCTGGCCCTGGGCCGCGAGGCACTTGACGAGGCTTTTGAATGGCATGCGGCGGCTGCTGTCGAAAAGAAGCTTCATTTCGAAGGGGAAGAGATTACCCCCAAAGTCGAAAAGTTCATCGAAAGACAGCTGGATGCACAACAGCGGGCCCGGCAGTGGACTCAGCTGGTGGACGCTGCCGTCGCGTTGCCTGAGAACGCAGCGATCGTGGAAGAAATTCGTAAAGGTCCGCTGGGGAATCACCGGCACATCTTCTATCGATCCTGGAGAAAGTTTCCGAACGTTCCCGCCCCGGAAACTTTCGGATTCAAGACGGAAGAGGACAACGCTGACAAGGCAGTGACAGCCCTCTCACCCTTTCACTTGCCCTATCACCGTTATTATCTCGAGCAACCGGCAGTCGATCGCGGAGCCTACCTCGCAATTCCCAACGAGCATCCGGCAGAGCTGGACAACGCGACGGTGAATCTGCTGATTCCATTTGACTGGCCATCCGGCAACTATGTCGTTCGGCTGCAGGTGGCCATCACGGAGCATGCGACGCCCGATCGACGCTTCATTGAGTTCGGCATCGATCCTCGAATTGAGCAGCCAATCAGTGCCCATGAAGTCACCGGGACGATCGACTCTCCACAGCTGATCGAATTTCCGTTAACGATCACTCGGGGAAATCGGGAACGGGCCAATCGCTCGATGTTCCTCCGTGAAATCGGCACGCGAGACCACTATCCGCACACACTGAGAATCGCGGATGCGGAACGCAGGGCCAACAATAATATCGGACGCACGTTCGCACTGTGGGTCGACTGGATGGAAATCGAGAGGGTTCCCAATTCCCGGCTGCCGGTCCCGCCGGGGATGTCAGCACTTACCCCAGTGCTGGTGGATGACAAGACTCCCGTTTCTGCCAGCGAAGTCCGGCCCGCCATCGAGCGTTTCGCCGTAGAAGCATTTCGGGGAGTTGAACCAGCTCCGGATTACATCGATCGACTGGTCAGCATCTATGACGAGCAACGCCAGGCGGGGATCAAACAATCGGATGCCCTGAAAGAGACGCTGGCGATCGTTCTTTCGTCCCCGCAATTCCTGTATCTCGGTGAACCTCAGAATGCTGATGGTCGTCGAAAGTTGTGTGGGCAGGAACTCGCCTGCCGGTTGTCCTTCTTTCTCTGGAGCGCTCCGCCGGATGCAGAACTGCGGGGGCTGGCGAAGTCCGAAGAACTTCTGCAGCCCGAGATTCTGCGGGCTCAGACAGAAAGGCTTCTCAACGATCCCCGTGCCTTTGGTTTTATCAAGTCGTTTGCCGATCAGTGGCTGGGGTTGGAACGACTCGATTTTTTTCAGGTGAACCTCGAACGTCATCCCCGGTTCACCAACATGACCCGGCTGAACGCCCGTCAGGAAATCTACGAAACAATCAAACACCTGTTCGCGAACAATGCTCCACTGTCGGACTTGCTGATGGCAGATTACGTGATCGTCAATGCGTTGATGGCGAACTACTACGGCATTGAAGGCGTTCACGGAGATGAGTTCCGCAAGGTGCCGGTTCCTGCAGATTCACCGCGAGGAGGGCTGCTGGGAATGGCGGCGGTACATCTCATGGGCGGAAACGGAGACAATTCCAGTCCAGTGGAACGCGGAGCCTGGGTGCTCCGCAAGTTGCTGCATGATCCTCCTCCCCCCGCGCCCGCCAACGTTCCACAGCTGGCTCGGCTCGCGGGCAAAGCGCTGACGACACGAGAACGACTCATTGCTCATCAGGATGCCCCCCAGTGCAACAGCTGTCATCGCAAAATCGACCCGATCGGATTCGGTCTGGAAAACTTCGATGGCGTCGGCGCCTGGCGAACCGAGGACTTTTATCAGGTCATCAAAGACAATGGTCAGCCTGATCCCCAGGGCCGCATCACCTGGACAATCGATCCCTCATCCAAGCTGTACCACGGGCCGGAGTTCAAAGACTTCTTCGAACTGCGTGAACTGATTGCTGCCCATCGAGACGATTTTGTCCAGGGGTATAGTGAAGCTCTGATCGAATTCGGTCTGGGGCGGCCCGCCGGTTTCAGCGATCAACCTCTGATCGACAGCATGGTGCAACATGCCCGCGAAAACAGATACGCGGTCCGGGATTTCGTACACACACTGATTCAAAGCCAGGAATTTCAGAGCAAATAACTCATGGAAAAACGCCTCTCAGACAGCTCGCGTCGGCTCTTTCTGAAGTCCAGCACTGCCCTGATTGCACTCCCTTTCATGGAGTCATTCGGGTTTCGACGCTTTGCGTCCGCGAGTCCGGTGGCGATCCCTCCCAAGCGTCTTGTGTTTCTGGGATTCGGCTGGGGGATTACCGAGGAGTCGTGGTACCCGGATATCAACACGCCGGGGCGGGATTATGTCCTGCCCGAGGGGTTGAAGCCTCTGGAACGACATCGCGCCGATTTCTCCATCGTTCAGGGATTGCGAAACAAATTCTCCAACGAAGGGCATGCCGGCAGCACCTGGTGGCTCACCGGAGCCAATCCGTACGCTCAGCCCGGTCAGAGCTTCAGCAATACAATCTCTGCCGACCAGGTGGCAGCCCTCCAGTTTGGCAAGGAGACCCGGTTCAGTTCGCTGCAGTTCAATCACAGCGAGCAAGGGGATCGCTCCGGGCACGGAGTCGGGCTTTCATTGGCCTGGGACGTGAGCGGAAAACCGATCAGCGGCGAGAACGGACCGCTGGCGGCCTATCACCGGCTCTTCTCGAAGAACACCACTCCCATCGAACAGCAGAAGGCGATGCTCGCCCGCAAACGGAGTGTTCTCGATGCCGTCATGGAAAATACACACAGCCTGCAGCGTGGCCTGAATCGCACAGACAATCAGAAGCTCGAAGAATACCTGGCGGGTATCCGGAGCATCGAAACTCGCCTCACGAAAGATGAACAGTGGATGGCAAAGGAGCTTCCACAAGCTCCCTTTGGTGCCCCCAGCCAAGAGTTGCAAGGGAAAGAGGAAATCGAGCTGATGTACAGGCTGATGGTCGCTGCCTTCCAGACAGACAGCACGCGGGTCATCACGTACCGGCAGCCGGTCGCCACATTACTGACGAGCCTGGGCTGTGATACGGCTCCGCATGACATGAGCCATTACCATGCGACTCGGGGAGCCAAGCTGGTCACTTCCCAGACGCGGGATGTCGCCCAGAGCAGACTGCTGGCCGGCCTCATTGATCAATTGAAAGAGACCAGAGAGGCGGACGGAAGCCGCCTGTTTGATCACATTGCCCTGGCATATGGAAGCAACATCCGGACCGGCCATGATCTCACCAATTGCCCGACGCTCATTACCGGCGGGGGTGCAGGTGTGCGGCTCGGGGAGAACATCGTGGCGAAAAAAGACGCACCGCTGTGCAACGCGTGGCTGGCACTCCTGCAGGGCGTAGGTGTGAACGTCGATCGCCACGGAGACAGCACTGAACCGTTGCGGGAGTTGCTGGTTTGAACCAGTCCGTCACTGATTCGCTTCTGCAGAGCATTTCTAAATTGATGTTTTTCAAATCTTTGTCACAGAACAGAGAGGTTTATCATGTCCTTGGCATTAAAACGAATCCGTACCGGATTCACGTTGATCGAACTTCTGGTTGTTATCGCGATCATTGCCGTTCTGGTGTCTCTGCTTCTGCCTGCTGTGCAGCAGGCACGTGAAGCCGCACGGCGTTCGCAATGCAAGAACAATCTGAAGCAGTTTGGACTGGCAATTCACAACTATCACGACGCTTACAATGCCCTTCCGCTGGGACGCAGCGGTCCCAATCAGGTTGGCAATCGTTACAGCGCCCATGTGGCACTTCTTCCGTTTTACGATCAGGCAGTTGCCTATAACAACCTGATGACGCAATTAAGCCCGCCCTACTGGGGAGGCGGAGCGATCAATGTCAAAGTGCCAATCCACAGGTGTCCTACGTCTCCTACGGTGACTCTGGCTGCGGCGAACCTGCCCGGAACAAACTACGTTTACAATTTGGGAGATGTCTCCTGGAGCCTTAACGAACTTCCCAGCATTCGCGGACTGTTTGGAGGGTCATTCAAATTTTCACTGCGTGATGTGACCGACGGCACCTCCAATACCGCCATGATGTCGGAAACGATCCTGTGGGATGACGACGGCACGGGTGTCTCCGTCAATGGATTCGGTGCTTCGAGCCGGACGGACACGCAGTCTCCATCTGCTTGCAAAGCAAAGTGGATCAATCGCCAGTTCACCGTTTACGATTCCACGACAGCGATGCCGCGCGAAAGGGCTCCAGGATGCTGCTGGGCTGATGGAATGATGGCCAAGATCAGTTTCAATACTATTCTTCCACCGAACTCGGCGGTCTGCGCGGATGTCGCGGGCAACCAGGGAGTGATCCCCCCCAAGTCGATGCATGATGGGGGTGTCCATCTGCTGATGGCCGATGGTGCGGTTCGTTTCGTGAGTGAAAACATCCATTCCGGCAATGTCACTGCTGCGGTTGCCACCACAGGCCGCAGCAACTTCGGAGTCTGGGGAGCCCTGGGAACCCGGAGCGGCGACGAAGTTCTCGGAGAGTTCTGATTGCATCAGCAGAGGGATCTGCCTTGGTCATTCAGAACGTCTGGGCGGCTCTTACTCTGTCAATGTAATGGATGCCGGAGAGACAGACTTCGCTTCTGATTATTCTTAATTGTGGTATCGCCTGGATGAGCCTTTGACGAAGTGCACGTGAGTATCCCATTTCCTTTCACTTTCTCTGACACTTTCGCCATGTCGATTCGCCGATTCAAAGTTCTACTGATTCTCTGCCTGGCCACGGTGTTGCCAGCAGGGTGTTCCCGTCAGGACAGATGGGAAAAGAATCGCCCCAAAGTCTACAAATCAGGGGGCATCGTCCGGATGGACGGCCAGCCTCTTGAAAAGGCTGTCGTCACCTTCAATCCGGTTCAAGGAGAATTTGGCGGCACTGCTGTGACCGATGCAAGCGGAAAGTTTCAATTGACGACCTTCAAGGACTTCGACGGCGTGACGGAAGGAGAATTTCAGGTGGCTGTCGAAAAAATTGACTGGGTTCCGATCGGAGAAGGGAAACCAGCCACGGCCACTGCCCCGAAGGAGTATCCACCACTCCAGAAAGTTCCGATGACCCCGGCCGTCTATGCCGACTTCAGTAAGTCTGGATTCACTGCGACAATCACACCGAAAGGCCAGAATCAGTTCGAGTTTAATCTCGATTCAAAAGCGAAATAAACCTCGCTCCAGGGGGGACGTTCCATCAGCGGCGGGGTGGATGGACTTCCCGCTTGAGGATGTTTCGAACTGTCTGTTTGCTGGTTTTCTTGATTCCGATTCGCCGAAGCTCGCCTCGGGTGGGAAGGGACTCGGCCCCGTGATCGTCGTGATCTGAATTACACGTACCTGATACCCCCGGTGTCAAACCTCGGTCGAGGATTGCAGGTCGATGCAGAGAGATACAACTGGCGTTCACATCGCACTGAAGAGACCCTTTTCCGGTACGATCTTTTCGGCATGGCACGAATTCTGTTCGCGTCTGACTGATAACTCTACTGTGTTTGAATCGATGAAAGACTCACCCCGGGTAGACTGGTCGATATGCTTGTGATCGCAATTCCGCCTGGATGTCGCCTGGACGGGGGGCGCGAGCAAGCCCCTGATCGTAGATGAACTCGGCGACTCTGGCGGCGACGTGCAGCGAGGCCGAGAAGATCTGGCTTTGAGGCGGGTAAATCAGGCCTTGAGACAGACTCTCGTCGGAAACCTGTTCCGCGACCGCACGGGCAGCCACGATAAACATCTGCTCAGTGACGCGCGAGGCTTCGGTCATATACACCGCCATCCCCATCGCAGGAAAGATGTAGACGTTATTCCCCTGGCCCGGGACAAACGTCTTTGCACCGATGGTGACGGGCGGGAACGGGCTGCCGCTGGCGAAGATGGCCCGACCGTTCGACCAGCGGTACGCTTCCTCCGCTGTGCATTCCGACCGGGAGGTCGGATTGGAATAGGGGAAGATTATGGGACGTTCGTTGATTGCTGACATGGCTTCGATGACTTGCTGGTTGAAGAGCTTCGGCACCGTACTGACCCCGATGATCCCGGTCGGTCGAAGTGCTTTGATGGCGTCCACGAAGTTGGAAATCGGAGGTCGATTGATTGCGAACGGTTTTTGAAAATCGGCCAGGTCTGTTCGAGAGGTGACCATTAGTCCCTGAATATCGAACAAGGAGTTTCGTTCCCGCGCAGCCTGGAGTGTGATTCCTTCCATGGCCATTGTCTGGCTGACCAGTTCGGCGATCCCCGTCGCGGCCGAACCTCCTCCGAGAAAGAGAAACCGCTGATCGGTCAATTTCTGACCGGTGATTCGCAACGCTCCCAGGATGCCTGCAAGTGCGACAGCTGCTGTCCCCTGAATGTCATCGTTGTAAGTGCAGATCCGGTCCCGGAAACGCTCCAGAATGGGAACGGCGTTCAGATTCGCGAAGTCTTCCCATTGGATGCAGCACTTCGGGTAAAGGGTCTGCACTGCATCCACAAACTCATCGATGAAGGCATGGTACTCGTCACCACGCGCACGTGGCTGGCGGAGTCCCAGATAGAGAGGATCCTCGAGTAACGTTTGACTGTTGGTGCCGACATCGAGCATGACCGGCAGGCAGAATTGAGGAGGCACTCCTGCACAGGCTGTGTATAAGGCCAGCTTACCGATTGGGATTCCCATCCCTCCCACACCTTGATCACCAAGTCCCAGAATCCGCTCGCCATCGGTCACCACGATGAACCGGACGTCTTTCTGAGGCCAGTTGCTGAGGATATCTCGAATGCGGCCACGTCCGCTGATCGGGAGGTACATTCCCCGCGTCGCCCGAAAAATGTGGTCGAACTTCTGACAGCCCTCACCGACCGTGGGGGTATAGACGATCGGCATGAAGCGTGCTGGATCCGACATCAGCACTGCGTAGAACAGAGTCTCGTTCCGCGCCTGCAGATCTGACAGCAGGAGATATTTTTGCAGATCGTTATCCAGATTTTCCAGCTCGGCATGAGTGCGAGCCACCTGCAGTTCGAGTGTGCTGACGCCGGGAGGCAGCAATCCTTCAATGTGAAGCGATTGGCGCTCCTGCAACGTGAATGCGGAACCTTTATTCAAACGAGGATTGTGCAGTACCAGATTCCCGGTGACGGTCTCTTCGTTTGCCATGCTCACAATTCTCCTGGATAGTGCTGAAGCGGGGTTGGAAGAGAGAGCTTCACAGCCCGTTTACCGAAACAGATTTGTTTTCGCGAGATCGATGACTTCATCTCCGCGCCCGCTCATGACCGCGCGAATCATGTACAGACTGAAGCCCAGCATCTGCTCTGCAGTAATGGTCGGCGGCATGGTCAGTTCCTGCCGATTCACCAGGACCTCGACCAGTGCCGGACCGTCGTGGTCGAACGCCTGTTTCAGACTCGGCCGGAGATCTTCCGGCCGTTCGACCCGCAGGCCAAGCACGCCTGTGGAATCTGCCAGCTTGGCAAAATCGGGATTCACCAGGTCTGTGGCGAAATCCAGAAACCCGGTCGCTTTCATTTCCAGCTCCACAAATCCCAGCGAGCTGTTGTTGAAGACCACCAGTTTGACGGGCAGCTTCAATTGCCGAAGGGTCAGAAGATCCCCCAGTAACATGGCCAACCCACCGTCACCCGAGAGGCTGACGATCTGCCGGTCAGGAAAGGCTGCCTGAGCTCCAATCGCCTGCGGAAGTGCATTCGCCATGGAACCGTGCGTAAACGATCCCAGTAACCGCCGCATGCCATTCATTTTCAAATAACGTGCCGCCCAGACGGTGGGGGTGCCGACATCACAGGTGAACACTGCATCATCGGTTGCCAGTTCGTTGATCACGCTGGCGACATACTGCGGATGAATCGGCGTCTTTCCCGGCGTGCCCACAGCGAGCTCATCTAGTCCCTTGCGGGTCCGCTCATAGTGCGAAACACACGTCTTCAGATAACCTGAGTCGGATTTCGCTGAGATCATTGGCAACAGTGACTGCAGTGTGTCTTTCACGGAGCCAACCAGTCCCAGGTCCACCTTCGTCCGTCGACCGATCTGCTCTCCGCGAATGTCGACCTGAATGATTCGGGCTTTCGGCGGATAAAACTGCCGGTAGGGGAAGTCGGTCCCCAACATCAGCAGGGTGTCGCAGTTCATCATCGCATGATATCCGGACGCAAATCCCAGCAGCCCGGTCATGCCGACGTCGTAAGGGTTGTCGTACTCAATGAACTCTTTGCCGCGGAGGGCATGCACGATGGGGGATTGCAACCTCTCGGCGGCTGCGATCAATTCGGCGTGGGCTCCCGCGCATCCCGCTCCGCCCAGAATCGTCACTTTTTCTGACTGATTCAAGATCTGTGCAGCCGTCTGGAGATCACCTGGGGCAGGAATCACGACAGCAGGTTGCTGGGGAAGGCCCAGTTTGATGAAGGGAGCCGAACACTCACGCAGTGCGACATCGCCGGAGATCACAACCACAGCGACACCTCGGCGCAAGATTGCGGTCCGCATCGCAATGCCGAGGATCCTCGGGAGCTGGTCTGGATGCAGCACGGTCTCGCAATAATAGCTGCAATCCTGGAAGAGCTGCTGTGGGTTCGTTTCCTGAAAGTAACCCCCGCCAATTTCCTGGCTGGGAATTTGAGCTGCAATGGCCAGCACCGGAACACGGCTGCGATGACAGTCGAACAGCCCGTTGATCAAATGGAGGTTCCCAGGTCCGCAGCTGCCGGCGCAGACTGCGAGCTGATTCGTGAGATGGGCCTCCGCTCCGGCCGCGAACGCTGCGGATTCCTCGTGCCGTACGTGCATCCACTCTAAAGAATCGCCGCGTCGAATGGCATCTGTAATGCCATTGAGCGAATCCCCCGCAACTCCGTACATCCGCTTGACACCGGCGGCCACGAGCATGTCGACGAGAACCTCTGCAGCACGCGCCATCTGGATCTCCAATGGAGAGAGACGATCGAATTTGCCTGATATCGGTTTCGAGGGACCGACAGTGTATGATTTTCGCGTTGCCTGACACAAGTGCCCGCTCAACAGTCACTGGATTCAGAAATTGGTGAACCGGATTCGCGATTGATCGACCGATGTCGAAACAGAGTCGCAACTGAAATGAATCACGGCGTTCTTGTCGTGCTGACCTTTGCCCAGAAGTCATCGAGGGGAATCACGATGCTGTTTTCTGGTGAAAACGGGAGAATCGCTCTCGTTTTCGTAGAAATGAAACGAGACATCGTAATGCGAAGCGTCATTCGCAGAGATCGGTGAAAACTGGAAACGGAACCGTTCACCCTTTTGAATTGTCAGGAAAGTGGCGTCTATTTGAGGATGCACAATGTCTTGAGACCTCCCTTTCACTGAAAATCCCGGGACTTGACTCTCACTCCGTGCAGCAGCTGTGAGCCGTTGTCCAGTCGGCGGACGACCACGTGGATCACGCCGTGGTGGCGCTGAAGCTGGCCGGTGGCGATCATCAGTGAGGAACTGACAGCAGCCTGGCGGTACTGGTCCCAGATGTTCTGATACACAATCAGATTCACGTGCCCGGTTTCATCTTCCAGGGTGACGAACGTGATCCCTTTGGCGGTGGAAGGACGCTGCCGCAGCAGGACCAGTCCCGCGACTTTCACCGGACGATCGGGGTTACCTACCAGCAGCTGATCCGCCGGCGTGATTCCCAGGCTCGCCAGTTCTTCCCGCAGGAACGACACCGGATGGCTGCGAAGTGTCAGCCCGGTCGTCTGGTAGTCGGCGGTCACTTCTTCCTGCGGTGCAAGCGTCGGGAGCGGAGGAACCAACTCTTCAGAGTTCTCACTCTCAAACAGCGGTCCGCTGTCGGTCGGCAGCAGTGACTGCCAGCCCGCCTGACGACGATTGATCTGCAGCGAGCCGAACGCATCCGCCCGGGAGAGTCGAACCAGCACTCCTTGCGAAAGCTTGGTCCGCCGGCTGAACTCCGCGAACGTTTGAAACGGTTCATCTGTTCGAGCGGTCACGATCCGTTCCGCATCCGAGCGGCTCAGTCCGCTGATCATCCGCAGTCCCAGACGAACCGGTTTCCAGGTCCCTTCATCCGCTTCCTCCAGTGTGCAGTCCCAGTCACTGCAGTTCACATCGACCGGCCGGATTTCGACATCGTGTTCCCGGGCATCCCGCACCAGTTGGGCGGGAGCATAGAACCCCATCGGCTGGCTGTTGAGCAGTGCGCAGCAGAACACATCGGGGTAATAGCACTTGATCCAGGCGGAAGCATACGCCAGCAGTGCAAAGCTGGCGGCATGGCTTTCCGGGAACCCGTACTCTCCGAACCCCCGCATCATCTTGAACAGCTGTTTGGCCAGCTCCTCGCTGTAGCCGTTCTTCTTCATCCCGGCGATCAGCTTCGGTTCAAACTCATCCAGACTCCCGTTTCGTCTCCAGGCGGCCATCGCCCTCCGCAGCTGATCCGCTTCCCCCGCACTGAACCCCGCGGCCACCATCGCCAGCTTCATCACCTGTTCCTGAAACAGCGGCACCCCCAAGGTTCTCCAGAGCACCTCCTTGAGTCGCTCGTCGGGGTAGTCCGGCTGTTCCTCTCCGGACCGCCGCCGCAAATAAGGGTTCACCATGTCCCCCTGAATCGGACCGGGTCGAACGATCGCGACCGCCACGACCAGGTCATAGAACGTCCGGGGTTGCAGCCGGGGATGCATTGCCATCTGGGCCCGAGACTCCACCTGAAACACACCGACCGTATCCGCCCGCGAGATCATCTGGTAAACGGTCTGATCCTCCTGCGGGATCGTCGCGAGATTGAGCGGTCGATGATGATGAACTTCCAGCAGTTCGAACGATTTTTGGATCGCGGTCAGCATTCCCAGCGAGAGGCAGTCCACCTTCAAAATCCCGATTGTATCCAGATCATCCTTGTCCCACTGAATGACTGTGCGGCCCGGCATTGAGGCATTTTCAATCGGGACCATCTCACACAGGGGACGCTGGGTAATGATCATTCCTCCCACATGCTGGGAGAGATGCCGCGGGAACCCCAGAATCTCCCGGGAGAGCCAGAGCAGCTGCTGCCCCGTGCGGGACTGCAGGCTCAGCCCCTGTTCCTGAAATCGACCGGCGAACTGGCTGCTCTCGGCAAAGTGGTCGACCCCTTTGGCCAGTCGATCAATACGGTCCAGCGAAAGACCGAGCGCTTTCCCGACATCCCGGATCGCCGAGCGAGGACGATAGGTGATCACCGTGGCGGTCATGCCGGCCCGTTCTCGTCCGTACTTGTCATAGATGTACTGCAGGACTTCTTCCCGGCGTTCGTGTTCGAAGTCGATATCGATATCAGGTGCCTCTCCCCGCTCCGCGGAGATGAACCGTTCGAACAGCAGGTCGAAGTGCGCTGGATCGACGGAGGTTACTCCCAGGCAGTAGCAGACGGCGGAGTTCGCGGCCGATCCCCGTCCCTGGCAGAGGATCCCCTGACTGCGGGCGAACCGGACCAGATCCCAGACGGTGAGGAAGTACGATTCGTAGTTCAGCTGCGAGATCAGCGACAGTTCATGCTCGATCGCGCTGCGGATCTTGGGGGGAACACCATGGGGATACCGCTCCCGGATTCCTGCTTCGGTCAGTTCCCGCAGATATCCAGCGAGAGTCTTCCCCGGTGGACAAAGTTCCTGAGGGTATTCGTACTTCAGTTCCTCCAGCGAGAACGGACACCGGTCGGCGATCTCCTGCGTACGGATGAGCGCTTCGGGAATCGTGGAGAACAGTTCCCGCATCTGCTCCGGAGACTTGAGATAGCGTTCCCCGTTGCAGAACCGGCGAGCCCCCAGTTCCGCCACAGGGCAGCCATACCGAATCGCGGTCAGGACGTCTTGGAGGATCCTCCGCTGGGGCACGTGATAATGGACATCATTGCTGGCGGTGAGTGGCAGGTGAGTCTGGCGGGAGATGTTGTGCAATCGTTCGAGCAGACCGGCATCATTCGGCCCCAGGTGCAGCGACCCCAGTCCGTAGGCCCGGTCTCCGAACAGGTCGCGGTAGCGGTAGGCATGTGCGATTCCCTCTTCCCATCGCAAAACCTCATGAAGCAACACCCCTGCGATGAGATGCGAACTGTGAGCGGCGATGTCCGCAAAATGGAGCGTACAGTTCCCCTTCTCGCTCCGTCTGCGGCCCAGGGTCAGTAACCGGCACAGGTTCGCATACCCCTCCCGGTTCTGGCAGTAGAGGATCACCGGCGGAGCATCCACAGGGGTGACCTCCGCTCCGATCAGCAGTTTGAGACCAATGATCTTGGCGGCAGCATACGCCCGGACCACTCCGGCAACACTGTTGAGATCGGTGATCGCCAGTGCCCGATGGCCCAGATCCGCGGCCCGCTGGACGAGTTCATCGGGATGGGACGCTCCGGTCAGGAACGTATAGTTCGTCTTGCAGTGGAGTTCGACATAGTCGACGCCGACACCCGCCCGCTGCTGCGGAGGATGAGGCAACGGCCGGGCCGGTCTCGGGTGAGGTTGCTCAGGCATGGATCAAAATCAATCAAACGCGGCATGCAAAAACCACTTCCCTGTCACCAGTTCCCGGTAGAGCCAGAACCGCTCTCCCTGGGTGCACTCCACCTGAAAGTAATCCCGTCGCACCAGCGGTCCCCGCCACCAGGCGGTGGTGATCCGTTCCGGTCCCCAGGACTCCCGGATGGTCCAGTCCCGACCCTGCCAGCGGAACCGGGCGGGAGGCCCCTGCCGATGCCGGGCGATCACCTCCACCGCGACCGGTTCCCGCTGCAGCCACAGTGGACGGGTGCGAGCGGACTGACCGGGGATCGCCGGGAGCCGGAGGGGATCACTCTGGGACTGTTCCCCAATGACCGGGTGCAGCGAGAACGCCAGCTCCGGTTGATCATCCGCCCGCAGGACCGCCCGCAAGACCGCATCCCGTCCCAGCCGGCTGCTGAGAGTCTCGACCAGCTGATCAATCGAGGGGGAAGAATCGTCTGTCTCCAGTTCCCAGAGTGTCTGTCTGCGGGGGGTGAGGAACTCAATCTGCTCTCCCCGCAGCTGCACCCCCTGAATCCCCCCACTCAGGGAGATGCGTTCCCATTGGAGCGCCAGTAACGTGAGGAGATGATCCCGCTGGATCGAAGGCTGCACCAGCTCCAGGGTGTGAGTCATGCTGCGCTGGTCCGGCCCAGTCAGGGTCCAGACCAGCCGCTTGATCCCCTGTCCGCGGGGCTGTAACAGACTCAGCATCCGGTCCAGCAGATCACCGGCGATCAGTTCCAGCACCGCGACATCGAAGAACGGATCTTCAGACTCCAAGGACTCCTGCAGCGGCTCGGGTCGACGTTCCGCCTGGATCAGTTCAGGCACGGTCCCCAGGGCCTGATCAATCCGTAGCAGCAGTTCGGTTCCAAACCGGGCCGGCAAGGTCTCACGCGGCAATCCCAGCAACTGACCGATCGTCCGCAGCCCCACCTGCTGCAGCCGGTCGAGCGTCTTGGCAGGCAGCCTGAGTGCCGACACCGGCTGCGGGCGAAGAAACGACTCCTGTTCTCCCGAGGGGACACACAACACGGGGGACAGCGCTGTGTTCTGGTGAGCGGCGGCCCAGGCGGTTCCGGTGCTGTCCGCCAGACCGACTCGCGCCTGCAGGCCCCGTTCCTGACAGAACGCGATCACCTGCTGAGTCAGCCCCTGCTCCCCCCCGAAATGCTCCGCGCAGCCGGTGACATCCAAGAGCAGTGATTCCGGGAACTCGGTCTGCTCCAGTCCCACCAGCGGGCTGAACCGTTCACAGTCCCACGCCAGCTGACGCAGCGCCTGCTGATCTCGTTCCGGTTCCTCCGGTAGACAATGACCGATCTCCGGGCGACCGGAGCGTGTCTGCAGCAGAGTCCGGGCTTCCGCCAGCGGCATGCCGGTCCGGATCCCCCGACGGGATGACAGATCACAGCCATGGCCGACGATCTCACGCCCGTGATGGGAAGCGATAAGCACCAGCGGCTGTTCACGAAGCGCAGGGGAGGATCGCAGTCGTCTTTGAATCGGCCAATGGGGGAACCACAGACAGAGCACCCGAGTCATCGCAGCGTTCCAGCACAGAGTGAGTAGCGGTTCCTTCCAGAGAGTTCAGCGCCGTCACCTTGTACCGGCGGGAGGATGTGGAAGAGCGGGCCGGTTCGACCAGCAAACGAAAATCGGCCCAGGAGGGGGAACACCGGAGGCTGGCCTCTCTCACGAAGAGTCCCAGGTTCATGCCCCGTTCGGCTGCCAGCTTCAGCCGGCGATACGTATTGGCCGGAATGCGTCCCAGCGTGCTGAGAACAACAACGTTCCCCTCACAGCGGAGGGCCTGCTCCATGGCCCACAGCTGATCCGCCAGGGACCGGGGTTGAACGACCATCAGATGGTCGAGATCCAACCCCAGCTCCGCGGCCCCTGGCGGAAAGAACTCCTGCTGGTTGTCGATCAGGATGGGAGTGACCCGTTCCCGCTGCAGGTGCCGGACCAGCTCCAAAGCCAGTTCCCAGGCTCCGCACCCCGCTTGAGCAGGGAGCAGTTCCACCAGACTCCCTGCGGGGAGGGGCCGTTCCGGCAACAGGCCTTCCAGCCCCGGCCACCGCCACGCCTGACACGTGCGTGAGCGCAAGGGAGCTGTTCCCAGCCGGGCCTGCAGCGACCGCAGCCTCTCCTGCCGGATCGGTAAGGGATCCGCCAGAGGTGGGGAGGAACTGGTCATCATGACTCCTTCGCAGCGCGGTGTGGGGCTCGGTTGTTCTGTGTGGACTATACGTGAACACGCGTACACGTCAAGGGGAGTTCACACAGAATTCGGAAGCGAGGAGAGCGGGCGCTGGCACAGGTAATCCAAATGCCGCTTGCTGAGGAGGATGATATTGACCAGACATTTCCCAGCGGACTGTTCCGACAAATCGTTTACACCTGCCGTTTCGCCCCTGACAGAGAAGTCTGGCGGCGATTCAGGGAGATTTGTCGTTCGAAAGCTGCGTTGATCGCCGCCGGAACGCCACACTGTCGTGAAGTTCGCTCTAGAGCGGTTTTGCCAATAATCTATTACGTTCCGCAGGCGATCATATGGACTTTCATGCGGTGAAAATCCTGAATCGCCTGCACATGATAGACCAAACTGGTCTAGCCCCTGAGACAGGGGCTAAGACAAGATCGCGTTGACCACCTTTCCCCCGACGTCCGTCAAGCGGAAATCACGACCGAGGTAGCGGTAGGTCAGACGTTCGTGGTCAATCCCCAGGCAGTGCAGGATCGTCGCCTGAAGGTCGTGGACATGCACAGGGTCTTCCACGATGTTGTACGAAAAATCGTCCGTCTTCCCGAGCACCGTGCCGGGTTTGATGCCGGCACCCGCGAGCCACATGGTGAAACACCGCGGATGGTGATCTCTTCCGTAGGTCTCGCTGGTCAGTGACCCCTGGCAATACGCAGTGCGTCCGAATTCTCCTCCCCAGATCACCAGCGTGTCCTCGAGAAGGCCCCGCTGTTCCAGATCGAGCACAAGAGCCGCACAGGCCTGATCCGTCCGCTGGGTCTGCTTTCGAAGATTGACCGGGAGATTGGCATGATGATCCCAGTCCTTGTCGAAGAGTTGTACGAAGCGAACTCCCCGCTCAACCATTCTGCGAGCGATCAGGCAGTTTCCAGCGAACGAACTCTCACCGGGGACCGCGCCGTACATCTTGAGGATATGTTCGGGCTCTCCTTGAATCTCCATCAGTTCGGGAACCGACGTCTGCATCTGAAACGCGAGTTCATACGCATTCATGCGGGCCTCGATTTCCGGGTCTCCTGTCGCCGCGAATTTGATTCGATTCAGGTTGTTCACGGTCTGGATGGTCTGTCTGCGTTCGTTCCGGGAGATGCCGGGAGGATCGTTGAGTCCCAGAACCGCATTTCCCTGAGAGCGGAACTGCACCCCCTGATGCTTCCCGGGGAGAAACCCGCTGTGCCAGTACTTTGTGAGCAGAGGTTGACCACCGGGACCGCCGGAAGAGGTCAGCACAATGAAGTCCGGGAGATTCGAATTTTCTGATCCAAGACCATATGAGAGCCACGACCCCAGACAGGGGCGGCCCGTGATACTGCTTCCGGTCTGCAGAAAGGTCACGGCGGGATCGTGATTGATCGGGTCTGTCGACATGGAGCGGATGACTGCCAGTCGATCGACAATCTTCGCAGTGTGCGGGAGCAGTTCGCTCACCTCCAGTCCGCTGTCCCCACATCGATCAAATCGAAAATGCGAGCCTGCTACCGGAAACGAAGCCTGCCCGCTGGTCATCGTGGTCAGACGTTGGGATCCGATAATACTTTTCGGGATCTCCTGGCCATTCATTTCCTGCAGCACGGGCTTGTGGTCGAACAGGTCCATCTGGGACGGCGCCCCGGACATGAAAAGATGAATCACACGTTTTGCACGTGGTGGTTTCGTCAGAAACCGGGAGTCGGAGCCGCTTGATTCCGCACGAGCGCCCGAGAGATTCAACAGCGAAGCACAGGCGGCCGTCCCCAACCCCATGGACGTTTCGAAGAGAAATCGACGGCGCATTCCGCACCACTCACGAGGAAACGGGTTGAAATTGTAAGAGGTTGGCATCGGCTTGCTTCCTTCAGATTTCCCCGACTGTCGTAAACTGACGCTTCCCGAATCATTCCCGCGTGATTGCTTCATCCAGATTCAGAAGAACGTTTGCCAGCAGCGTCCAGGCTGCCGTCTGTTCTGCGGAAGTGAAGTTTTTATCGATTCCTTGCCCAGTCAACGTCTGTGCATTGGCCGGTTGGGAGGCGTAGTGCTTGAGTTCCTCTTCGTAGAATTGCAGAAGGATCCCCTGCTCCTCGGCCGTCGGAAACCGGGTCAAGACGGACTGAAACAGGGTCTGAATCCGCTCACTGACTGTCCCTGTCCGCCCCGCCATCTGGATCCCGAGAGCCTGGGCAGCCTCCATGAAAACAGGATCGTTCAATGTAATCAGAGCCTGCAGCGGAGTGTTGGTTGTTGATCGGGCGACCACGCATTCTCCTCGACTGGGGGCGTCGAATGTCTGATACGCCGGGTACGGGGAAGTCCGGCGGATGAACGTGTAGATTCCGCGTCGATGGGAAGAGGGTCCCGGAGAAGTATTCCACTGCCACTCGCCCGGGTCATCTTCCTTGTCCGAGTAGAAGTCACTGGGCTGGTACGGGAAGACACTCGGTCCTCCGACTTCGCGGGCGAGCAGTCCGGACGCCACCAGGGCGGAGTCCCGGATTTCTTCAGCCGTCAGGCGGAAGCGTGTTCCCCTGGCGAACAGTCGATTCGTCGGATCCCGCTCCCTCAGCTCGGGCGAGAGGACGGAAGACTGTCGGTACGTCGACGACATCACAATCAGTTTCATCAGCTGCTTCAGATCCCAGCCCATCCCGGCTGCTTGATCTCGTCCGGAGGTGGACGTGGCGGATTTGTTCGCCGGAGTGTGAAACCTTACCGCCAGCCGGTCGAGTAGTTCCGGATGCGTCGGTAACTCTCCACGAATCCCGAAGTCATCCGGAGTCCGGACCAGTCCGGCGCCCATCAACTGGGTCCAGATCCGGTTGACGATCACACGTGATGTGAGTGGGTGATGTCCGCCCACCAGCCAGCGGGCAAGCCCCAATCTGTTGCGGGGGCCATCTTCTGGAAACTGCGGGAAGATGCCCGGAACGTTGCGTTCCACGACGTCCGCTGGCTGCTGGAAGTCTCCACGCTTCAGAATACGGGTCATGCGAGGTGTCGGCATCTCTTTCCAGATCATGGCCAAGGGGAGCGTGTTGTCGTAGTCCGTCAGCTCTTTTCTCGCCAGTGCCAGATCGGACAGTCCCTGCTGATACGCGGGTGCATACTCCCGGAGGAAGTAATCACGCAGCTGTTGCACCTGCTCCGGCAGGCGGTCTTTTACAGGGACTCGCAACAGCCGGTGAATCCGTTGTTGTTCGCCCTCCCCCAGTGGAGTGCTTTTGACGTATCCGAAGCGGTGGCCGTCGTCCTGGTTGCGATAGCCTGTCCACTTCGGATCGTCGAGCAGCAGTGGCTTCCTCAAATCTCCTTCGGGCCCTGCGAGATAGGAGAGTTCGTCGAGATAGAACTCGATCGGGACGTTCTGCGAATCGAGGCTGCGGACGGAAATTCCGAATGCGTTGAAGGACAGATCAGGAAGTTCAGCCTCCTTCAGATCCAGGGCAGCCTGTCCTGTGGGGTTTGATTCGTGTGAAACCATCACGGTCAGGCGTTTCTCGTCGGCCTGGTAAATCCACTTCCATTCGTAGGTCTTCTGGTATTCCGCGTTGATTGCCTGGGAGTGGATGACTTTTCCGTTCGGGAGCGTCACCGCCGCGAAAAATCGGGGCCCTTCAGCCACTTCCATCCCAATGGCAGGGAACTGTGGCGAACCTGAAGCAGCAGAGAAATACCCGACGGTCGCCTCCGTATTGACCCCACTGGTGACGAAGATCCTTCCTTTGGCCTGCAAAGGGGTCGAGAAGGAGAGCCCCGTTGCCAGTTTGAAGTCGCCGAAATACGCTGGCAGACTTGTCCGCGCAATCACCCCTCCGATCGAACCCGCTTCGGCGGGTGAGTCGTCAGCGGGGAGAGAGTCCGACTCAGTTGCCAGCCATTGTTCGAACTGGCTTTGATTCTCGTTTTCAACGTCGCGCACGCGGGACTCGCCAGCCACGATTCGCTGTTTGAGTTCGTCGATTCTTCGTTGCTGGTCAGAATTCGGAACCCGGATCTGTGGGGGACACACTGCCCCTTTCAGAATAGGAACTTCACCTTCCAGGCTGTTGAAGAAGGCAAACAGCTCGTAGTACTCCTTCTGAGTGACCGGATCATATTTATGATCATGGCACTGGGCACATCCGAACGTCAGACCCATCCAGGTCGCTGCTGTCGTGTTCGTGCGATCCACAGTATAAACGACGCGAAACTCATCGGGGTCGGAGCCCCCCTCTTCATTGTGTCGATGCAGACGGTTGAATCCGGAAGCGACCAGCTGAGAACGCGTTGCCTCGGGAATGAGGTCTCCCGCGAGGTTCTCGATCGTGAATTGATCGAAGGGAAGATTACGGTTGAAAGCGTCGATGACGTAGTCGCGATAGGGGAAATTCGGACGGTCATTGTCGTCCTGGTACCCGCTGGTGTCCCCGAATCGTGCCAGATCCAGCCACGACTGCGCCAGCTTTTCCCCGTAATGCGGTGAAGCGAGCAATTGATCGACCAGACGCTCGTAAGCGTCCTCGGAGCGATCCTGCTGGAACGTTTGAATCTCCTCCAGCGTGGGGGGAAGGCCGGTCAGGTCCAGAGAGAGTCGACGCAGGAGAGTCAGTCGATCCGCTTCGGGGGAGGGGCCCAGTCCCTCAGCTTCGATTCCTGCAAGAATGAAGCGGTCGATTTCGTTCCTGATCCACTCTGTGTTCCGAACGTCCGGGAGATCTGTCAGGACCGGTTCTTCGAACGCCCAGTGCTTTTCGTAGTTTGCTCCTTGCTTGATCCAGTCTGTCAGCAGCGCTTTCTGTGCGGCCGACAATTGATGCTTCGAATCGGGAGGCGGCATCAATGTTTCCGCGTCGCTGGATCCGATCCTCGCGATCAGTTCACTGCTGGACAAGTCGCCGGGAACGATCGCCATCTTCCCCGACGGCAGTGTGCGGATCGCATCCTCACGCTGGTCAAGCCGCAACTCCGCCTGGCGCATCTCTCCATCCGGTCCATGACAGGTGAAACAGTTCTCAGCGAGAATCGGCCGGATGTCTTTCAGGTACCCCAGCGGCCTGGCATGATCTGCCAGCGCGGGAGCGGTGTTCAACGTGATCACGTACAGCAACGCACACAGGACGGTCGGAAGGTTTCGGAGAGTCTGCATCGTGGCTTTCTCTGGCAACTTTCGCGAAGCAGGAGGAAATGAGTTCAGGCGGCTGAGTGAAGCATGCGTGTACGAAATCAGTTTTCAAAATGACATTCAGTGATCAGCTCGAACCTGATGTGGTCATGCGCCTGAACCGTCTACACACGTTCGAGCGAACTGATCTATTTCGTGGTCAATTCGAAATTGACGGTGTTGGTTGCATCTTTGACATCCGCGGTTAATGCGCCGGGCTTGTGATACTTCTCGGGGACCAATTCCGGAATTTCGGGGGCAGAACCAGGTTCGTCGCCCCCTTTCTGATATGTCCAGATGCGAACGTTGTAGGATCCCAGCTTGGCCCCTTTGACATCCAGGCCATACCTCAGGTCGTATCGCCCCTGAGCGTCCGTAAAGCCGGAAGAGGAGCGGCCCTCCGCAGTCGGGTCGAAGGAAACATTGGCATTGCTCAGCGGTTGTCCGTCCAGCGTGACGACCCCTTGAACTGTGCCCAGCTCCGGCAGATTACGTCCAGATCCACACGCGGAGAGAATGAATGCTGACAACAGAATGCAGGGGCCAAGGAATCGCAGTGACGTCCTGACCCGTTTGACAGCCAGATTCGTAGGTGATGTCATTGATAAAACTCCCTGTTGAGACCTGTGCTGAAATGATGTTTGCTTTGATGATCAATCCGGTGGGACAAAGATCGTCTTAACGAACCGAGGAATCTGCCAGGACTGCGTGACGATCCAAAGATGCCGCTGGCGACCTGTGCCGTTGCTGCCGCGCTTCCTTCAAGAGTTTGATCCACGGTCCCAGATACAGGCCGTTGTCGTGATAGGTTCGCCCTGAGACCAGATTGCCATCGACGACGCAAGGTTCGTTCACGTAGATGCCGCCGCAGACTTCAAGGTCGAATCGACACTTCGCCACGGTGGCCATTCGGCGTCCGGAAACACACCCGGCACGGGCTGCGATTTCCACTCCATGGCAGACGCTGGCAATCGGCTTGTTGACTCGAAAAAAGTTTTGAGTGATCCGAATCAGGTCCGGGTCATCGCGAAGATATTCGGGGGCCCGTCCGCCGCTGAAGAAGACTCCCAGGTAGTCATCCGGGTCGACATCGCGGAAGCTGATGGTCGCTTCCAGCTGATAGCCTTCCCACTCCTTTGTGATTGTCCATCCCGGTCGGACTTCGTGCATCACCATCTGATATCGCTGTGCCTCAGGCGCCGCGACAACCGGAATAAACCCGTCTTCCTGCAGACGGTAATACGGATAAAGGGTATCCAGCGTTTCACTGGCATCGCCGATGACGATTAAGACTTGATTCATGGTCTGTCTACAAATGTTTGAAAGGGATTCGCAACGAACTGGGGGCGTTCCGGACCGGAAGCAGGTCCGGGACACCCCCGCTGAAGTCAAGCGGTTTCAGAATTCACCGATGGGATTTCCGTCTTCCCGTGCGATGAGATATTCCATGGTGCTGTTCACAGCCGTGTCGGTGTTGTGATTGGTGTTTTCGCTGATAAAGCGAACCGAACCGTCACACAGTACGAAATGGGCCCCGCCCACGTGATTACTGCTGAAACCACGAGGGTCGAGATTCAGCAGATATTTGCCACTGGCTGTGACGGTCGACATCCCATAGAACTGCGAAGTCGCAGTGATGGATGTGGGAAGATCTTCGTCCATGTCGTTCGCTGCAAATAGAAGAGCAGCTCCAAGCGTATATCCTTTGATCGAGTAGGCCCGTTCACCCAGAGCAATAGTGTTGCTGGTTCCGTCGGTGATATCTCTCATGGAGATCTTGCGTAGCCCGATGAAATATGGTGTTCCTGCGCATCCGAACACTCCGTTTGCATTGTCACCCCGTTGCCCTGCGAATGAGCAAATTGACGCCACGTAATTCGAATTGCTGGTGCCGATGCTGGCTCCGTTGAGGCCCTGACGGAATGTCCAAACAGAATTTAATGTCGGGCCTGTATCAGAAGGACATCGGAATGCCGGGTACCCGGTTTGAAGTGCGGCAAGCTTGGCAGTCACTTGTGCGGCGGAATGGGGCTTATCAGTGTTGACGCCGATTACATTGAAGGCGGCCGCCTGATCGATCATGGGAAACAGCATCACGCCCCAGGCCCAGTTATTCCCGGCACCGCCCTGTTCACCATAAATTCCGCCGGGAAAACAGTTCACCTGTTCATGATAATTGTGAAGCGCCAGGCCCAGCTGCTTCAGGTTGTTTTTGCACTGTGTTCGTCTTGCAGCTTCTCTCGCCTGCTGCACTGCCGGCAACAGCAGTGCGATCAGCACTGCGATGATGGCAATTACGACTAACAGTTCGATCAATGTAAAACCACGCTTTTGCGAACGCTGCATGACGAGACCTCCAGAAGACCGGGAAGAACGGAAATCGATATTGGAGCGGATGCGGGCAGGAGAATTGCTTTGAAGGCCGCATCAGGATTCATCAACTGTATTTGAAGTACGCTTCGGGGAGACATGGTGTTTCTGCTAAATGATTTGTGAAAATTGATATGTTCGGGGTCAGACCTTTCTGTCTCAATTCTCGTGGTGGTGAGTGATGCCTGATGTGGATTATCACTGCGGGGAAGCTGACTGCCGTTCGACGTCCTGAATGAAATCCTGACAGGCAGATGCCGCATCGAACTCTCCCCCCTCATGGATTTCCACAGCGAACACCAGTCGCAACGCTTTACCAGGAGAGACCGTCACCTTGCTGGGTTCCCCTTGCTGCATGGCTGCCCGTCCGAACGGGTTGGCGACAATCAACCCGTAGTTCCGGACGTGCCACCAGGCCGGGCGGAAATTGGAAGGAGAGGACATGACGGCAATTCCATAGGGACGCCCCTCCATCACCTCTGAGGCATCGCACCACTCCGCTGGCTCTCCCCAGATGTTCTCCGCAGTCCGTTTCTGTCGGCTGTCGAGCAGCGTTCCCCCCTGAAGTTCTGTCAGCGGCCCCGAGAGACGAACTCCGAAACCCATTTCCTCCTGATCCCCGAGCCTGATCTCGCCCCCGTCAGCAACAATGCTGGCGTCCCAGATGGCACGCCACCCGTGAGGTCGGCGGGAGAATGTCAGCCTGTTCAGAAGGCGGCCGAGTGGTTGCTGTCTGGAACTCAGAAGCTGACTTTCTGTCGTCCATGTCAGATTCCCGTTGACGTCTCGAGGTTCTTCAATGAACTGAAGGTGCTGAATCCGGGCCTGATTTCTCCAGAAGTCCTCACCATTGAGATCTCCAAAGGCCAGCCAGATGCCGGGGTGCATGGTGTCGTGATCGATCGCGTCGACATCTGGAACCGGCGGATTCGGTCGCGTGATTCTTGTTCCATTCCCGGTCCGAATATTGGCCAGATGCGGACGCAGGATCCGTGGATCCGCATAGACGTATTCCGCGACTTCCTGATCTGCCAGCAGAACGCGGACCCGGTCTGAGGTCCGTTCGAATCGAAACCCCTCAGGCGTCGACGAGGACGTCGAAGCGGAGAGTCCGGATTTTTGCGTGAGGAGGAAAGCGGTGAGATCGGCAATCTGTTGAGACGTCAGCAATTGAGCCTGTGAGGGCATGGCCGAGATGCGGGCAGATTGCCGAGTCTCGATCTCCTGCTTGCGAAGTTTGACCGCTTCGCCGGTTGTCAGCCCCAGCGAGACGAACAGTCCACTTTCTTCCAGGAGCACTCCCGAGTAGATCCGTCCATCGTCCATGACAATTTGCTGAAGTGTGAATCCCTCAGTGATCACCGCACTGGGATCGATCATTGATTGCACGATGTGTTTGGGATCGGCCCGTCGTCCGAGATCGGCGAGGTTCGGGCCAAAGCCATTTCGAGTTGTGTCCAGGCTGTGACATTTGAAGCAGCCCGCTCCTCCCCGGTGCTTGAAGAGAATCTCTCCGCGTGCGGGATCGGCATTTGCGAGATCCTTCAATGCCGAATCGATCGTGGCAGGTTGAAGCTGCTGCGATAAAGGTAACGGTTCCAGAACGACGATGTACTGACTCTTTCCGCCAGGGACTGCGTTGTCGGTATTTCCCCCGAGTTCAATGCGGCCTGGAGGAAATTCCCGCGTCACCAGCTGGAACTCCCAGTGATCGGCCCCGATCGACAGTGAACTGGGGGTGAAGCTGTGTGCCCAGGTCGGCAAGGAAGGGAGGCGACGATCAAACGCCACCCAGACCCGCAACGGCAACGGGGAATCGAAACTCAGGAAATCTTCCCCGGAAGACGCATCATCTTCATTGAACGTTTGGATGAAATCGGCGCCGAGCAGCGGTTGGGGTATCTGCGTGAACGTGTAATTGCGGTCGCAGTAAATTTGACTTCCCGGAGCCAGTCCACCCGCCACCACTCGATACCCCGCTTCGTTCCCACGCACATGAAGATTCAAGGCACATGGAACCGCTCCGGCCGTCGTATTCGCGGTGGACAGCGGCTTTCCCGCGAGCATCGGGGCGACGTCGGCAGCAGATTTTTCAAGCCAGCTTTCGACAATCTCCCGCACGTCAACGGCAGGATCCGATTGCAGTGAAGCCACTTCCGGGCGAGTCAGTGCGTGAGTTTCCAGCAACGCCAGCAGGGCTCCCCTTCGAACGCGGTCGCGGTCATCATGCAGGAGCGATTTCAGCAGTGCGGGACTGGACAGGGTGACAAGACCTCGCCACGCGGAGTAGTAGGTGACGGGATCGGTTTCTGTTCCGAGGTGATCGACCAGCAGTGCGACCGCATCCGCTCGACCGGACTGAGCCAGGGAAATCACAGCTGCGGATCTCAACCGGGGTTCCGGGCTATGAAGTTGTTCAGTGATGACGTCCGGAATGGGGCGGGACGGATCCGACTTCAGGTCTCTGCCAAGAATTCGAACCGCCTGCAGTTTCAGATTCAGGCTTGATGTGGAAGCTGGCTCTAGAAACGTGAGGAGATTTCTGGTGATCGACTCTCGTGCTGAGGGCATCAGCCGACCGAGAACCCAAACCGTCCATGTCTCCTGGTGTTGAGAGAAACTCCCCTGCTTCAACGTTTCAAAGAGTTCCGGGACGAGTGACGGTCCGCGACGCACGAGTTCATCCTGTGCATCGATGACCCTGACAGGCAGAAGTTCATCCAGTTCATTGATCAGTTCGGCAACCGACCAGCCTGAGAGGTCCGAATGAGCCGGACGGGCGGGAACTGCCTGCTGAGTTCCATTTTCCCAGGTGACGCGAAAGATTCGGCCTTCGCTGATGATCTGCCCGTTTTCGTACTCGGCCCCATAACCGCGGCTCCATCCCAGAATCCACAAGGCACCATCCGGTCCAAATTCCATATCGGTGGGGCGGAACAGAGACGCTCCCCCCTCCACGAACGGTTGCCAGTCCCCCTTTTCTGGACGCATCATTCCCCCGTCCCAATGGGGGCGCCAGACGAACGTCGTTTTTCGCAGCCAGTCGTTGATGAAGAACAGATTTCGATATTCCGGGGGGAACGCCTTCGATCGCCCATAGACAATGCCTGTTCCTGAACCTTCAAACAGCGGCCCGCTCACCGGCGCTGTCGGCGCGTTGAACTGATGGGACCAATGCGCGCTCCAGGGATGGTTCCACCCAAAATCCGCACCTTCGAATGGCATGAAGACGCGATCTCCCTGCGTCTGGTCGTTGTCGGTTCCCAGCATCTGGAAACCGCTGTCGAACGTGATGTCCCAGGGATTGCGAAGCCCGCGCGAGACCACTTCCAGGTTCGCCCCGCCGTCATCGCATCTTAGAATTCCGCCACAGACTCCCCAGTCATCCACCGGATCGTGGTAGGCCCGACGATATGTTTTTGCGCTGAAGGTTTTGGGAAGTGGAATGTCGGGAGTGCCGGGAGGCGCGCTGACTCCCCACAGGTCACGGAAAGGTTTGGGGGCGACCCAGTCCGGAAGCGTCAACCCTTTCGAATTCCCTTTACTCATGTAAAGCTTTCCGTCCGGAGCCCAGTTGAGGCCATGGAGTCCATGCTCGAGATTTCCCAGATCGGTGTAAACCAGCACGTATTCGTCGGCCTCATCGTCGCCGTCCAGATCCCGCACAATCGTGAAGTCCGGAGCGTTGGCGACCCACAGGTCTTTCCCATGCCATGCCAATCCTTGAATCGCATTGAATCCGGTGGCAAAAGTCTTCGTCGTCTCCGCGATTCCGTCCCCGTCTTGATCCGTCACCAGCACGACAGAATCGCCGGGTGTTTCGGGGGTCGGGTTGCGGTACTGCGGTCCCATCCCGATGAACAGGCGTCCGTGGGTATCAAACGCCATGGAACAGGGCTGCCGAATCAGCGGTTCGCGGGCGAACATCGTGATCTTGAATCCCGGCGGAACCGACGGAAGAAGATCAGGATCGGCAGTGCGATCTTCGAACTGGGCAGCTGCGGGGAGGGTGCACAGCAGTGCCATGCAGAACGTGAGTCTGCAAAGCAGCGAACTATTCATAATCCGAGTCAGTTGCATGTTCACATCTTTTTGCAGCAGAGGCCGGGCCAGCAGAATCTTCACTTCGATACTCCACTCAGTTCCTGGGAATGGAGACGATCCGTGGCGACACGTGGAGCGGGAGAGTCATTGGAAATCTCACTCGACGTTCTGGGGATCAGCCAGACGGCAATCAGTCCCAGTCCGTAGATCGATGCGCACAGCGTGCCGACTCTGGGATAGTCTCCGCCCATCCAGGCGAAGAGCATCCCCACTCCCAGCACACCCGCAGCGGTCGCAAACCGTCCGGAATTGAATGCCAGACCGCTTCCCGTCGCACGCAGCCGTGTCGGAAAGATCTCGGGCAGATACACCGCCAGCCAGCCGAAATACAAGGTCGCGACAAACCCCTGCAGAAAGACGATGGGATGGAACGACCTGGTCAGCGGAGCAGTCCCCTGGAACAGCAGCACGGTGAATGCAAACGCTCCCAGGCTGATGAAGCCGTAACTCCATCGCCGTCCCATCCAGCTGGCAAGCTGTGCTCCCAGAAAGCTTCCCAGGACTGCCCCCAGAGCCCACCATCCCTGCGTGATCGCTTTGTATCCTGCATGTGAATCTCCGGCGACTTTATCAGCCCATGGGATCATCCATTTGCTGGCGGCCCACGCACCGACCATCGGAATGGAACTGATCAGGATGGCCGTCAGCGTGATTCGACGGAGGTCCGGACCAAACAGTTCCGACAGGCGGGGCGTTTCCTTCTGTTCGATCTGTCTGCGTGATGCCAGCCAGCGAGGCGATTCGGGAACAAACAGCAGGATCAAAACTCCCAGCAGTGCCGGAAGACCGGAAAGTTGAAACAGCCACTTCCAGGATTGGGGAGTCACCGGCCAGAAATGAGCCAGTTGTGAAAGAGCGAGAATCCCGACGTTCAGTCCGGCGCTCATGACCCCTGAGACGGTGGGCCGGGAGGCGTTCGGCCAGCACTCCGAGACCAATGCAATTCCGTTGGGCCACATCCCGCCGACTCCCAGTCCGACCAGAAATCTCAGCAGCAGCATCTGCTCCTGCGTCTGCACAGACGATCCGATCGCGGAAAAAACCGAGTAGAAAAGAATGCTGATCCCCATGGCACGGGTCCGGCCAATTCGATCGCCAAGGTTGCCCATCAACAGTCCGCCCATCGCTGCTCCCAGCATCAGTGCTGCGGTGAATCGTGCAAACCAGTCCCCTCCCAGAGTTGGCGTGTAGGCTTCTCCGAGAAGACCCTGTGAAACAGACAGCGAGGCCAGCGGCATCAGCCCCAGTTCCATGCCATCGAATAACAGACCTAGAAATGCTGCCGTCAGCACGGTCGTTCGCGCGGACACGGAAAGCGGAGCCAAGGCCATCAGCACGCCTCTTTCAAAAAGTCCATTCCATCGTGATCCGGAACAGGTGTCGTTGTCGGGGCGGAGATTCAACAGGTCAGGTTTTCACGGGACTCAGGAGGCGGTCGCTATCCAGGCTCTTGTGCGCACTGCCAAAGGACATCGATGATTGCGCTGTTGTCCAGTTCGCCGAGTCCAGCTTCAACAGCCGCTTCCAGTAATCTGTGGTGTGTCCGCGACATGGGCAGGTTGATGTGATGATCCTGCGCTGCATCGAGCATCAGGTTGACGTCCTTCAGATGCTGAGACAGCCGGGCCTGAACACTGAAATCCTTTTCGACCATTTTTCTCCCTTTGGCTTCGAGCACCTTGGAGTTCGCTGCACTGTTCTTCAGGACTTCGAGCGCAATTCCCGGTTCCACCCCGATGGCATCGGCGAAGACCAGTCCTTCTGCCAGTGCGGCCCGGTTCAGTCCCAGCACCAGGTTGGTTACGAGTTTGAGCTTGGCTGCGTTCCCGCAACTCCCGACATGAAAGACACGCTTTCCCAGGACAGGCCACAGGTCGGCGCACTCCTCGAACGCCTGCCGTTCGCCCCCCACAATGACGGTCGCGTGCCCCATCCGCGTCTGTTGGCTGGACCCGGAGATGGGCGCATCGAGATAGCGGACTCCACGGTCGGCAAGCCAACGTTCCATCATCACGCTTTGCTCGGGAACTCCGGTCGTCGTGTCGACGAAGCATTGCCCATCCCGCAGCGTCGGTTCAATTCCGTTGATGACTTCGTGGACAACGTTGCTGGAGTACAGGCTGATGACCACGCGGTCGCAGTCACGTCCCGGTTCTTCGCTCCAGACAGCTCCCTGATCAATGAGCGGCTTGGCTTTTTCCCGCGTCCGGTTCCAGACCCGGACGTCGAATCCCTGCTCGAGCAACCGTTCGGAAATGGCAGTCCCCATGAGCCCCAGTCCAATGACGCCAACCTGTCCGCGGGTACTCATGAGATTGTCCTTGATGAATCGCTCGCTGACTGGAGACCAGCCGGCGCTGGAGTCTCCAGTTTGAAAACTGACTGCGACAAGGATGATTTTCTAAACCAGAGTCCCATTCCGACATGCCAGAAGTGACAAATGGTTTGTCAAAACTGATAAGACTCCGCTGATGCATGTTCGGGTTAAGGGCCGTGAATTTCGCACACCGCGAACAGTGACTGAGTCACTTGTGAAGTTCACTCAGCCGCAGGCGAACAATGGGGCTTTCATGCAGAACGTCTTCCGAATCACCGGAGTGCAAACTGCACGAGGGAGTACGGACATTCAAAAAGAGCCGGTGATGAAGGCTGAGAACCAGATGAAGCCTGCAAAATTGCAGGCTTTTTTCTCGTAACGTGTGGCCACTCTCCAGCATCGCTTGATCCGGCAGAAGAAACGTTCAATCACGTTGCGGTGTTTGTAACGCTGTTTGTCATAACGCGTCTTTCGCTGACGGGTCGGGTTGGGACGAGCAGACTTGGGCTTTCAACTGTCGGGATTGCTCCCGGATCGCGTGACTGTCATACGCGGCGTCGGCCACCACGTGCCCCACGGTACCCGGAACAATCTGCTCCAGCAGCACCTTCGCCTGAGGAGCATCGCCCCGCTGACCTGCTGTCAGAATCAGATTCAGAAGTTGCCCGCATCCGCTCACAGCCGTGTGCAGTTTTGTCGTCAGTCCTCCTCGGCTGCGTCCCAGGCAGCGCCGCGGGTGGGCGTCTTCTTTTTTTCCGACGGTTTGAGTCGTCCGGTCGACGAGACTGGATGGGCTTTCACACTGCTGAGATCTCGCCAGTCTCAAGGAAATCGCCATTTCACGCCAGACTGAATGTCCGTACTTCCTAGCGATGGGCCTCGTCGGCGAGGTCCTTCAGCTCCTGTGCAGTCAACGCCCGGCTGTAGAGGCGGACATCCCGGAGTCTTCCGTTGAAGTCGTCATGCCGGCCGCTTCCGATCTTGAGCGGGAGATTGTTGGTGAGATCGAACTGGTCACGTTGAAGTTCCGTGGACTGGCCGACCTTTTCACCGTTCACAAAGAGTTGCAGGGATGCGCCGTTTCGCGTCGCTGCAACGGGCTGCCAACCGGCAGGGAGCTCATGGTCATGTGTCACGCTTTTGCCGGCCTCAAGCGAAAGGACACGTCCAGAAGGCAGAGTTCCGCAGAATAATTTTCCATCATAACTCGAAGCGGCCGATAGAGGCTCACCCATTCCGCAGGCCGCGCGTTGCCCGCAACCTTGTCTTCATGTCGACTCGTCACAAACCCGTGCTGCGGATGCTCGCTGGCCAGTCATCTCTCACCCCACTTCTCAATTGCTCCTTCATCAATAGCAAACGTAGGAATGGCAATGTGAAGTTGAAACGGTCCGGCTCAGGAGTCATTGAGTTGCGAGATCGAGAGTAGATTTCACAATGATTTCTTCAACCTCAGGAGCCCAGATGCTCGGCTGTCCGTAATAAACCATTGCTCCTCCCGCTTCGTACCCCCCTTCAAGCAGAACTCGTCTGGAAGGAATGTATGCCATGACGTCGTTGCTGTAGCTCGCGCACCAGATGCTTGTCGGCACGGCTGCGATGCCGGAATTCTCTTTGAGGCGAATCGCGTAATCGACGACGACTTCTCCCCCCAGAAAGACAAACGACACTTCGTTCCCCAGCTTCCAGACTTCAACAGGATAGGGGTAAGACGGATGGAGAGGGTGACCGCTGCCGATTTGTTCCAACAGCATTTTGGCACAGGCCGCGACATACTGATTCGTTGATTTTGCGTCTTCTTCAAGTCGCTCATTTGTAGGAAGTGCGGCCAACGGCAGATCCACTTCCTTGTAATGCGTCTTCAATATCGGGCTGACGGACTCCATCTCAACGTCGACGACTCGTTGAACGGCGTTTGCCAGTTCCGCGCCATAGCTTTTTGCCAGGTCAATGGTGCGGCGGGGAAGAGGGTTCTGATCTCCACCACAACCCGCCCAGAACATCGCCTGACAACCGGGGTAGGTCTCCTCCAGGCTCAACTGAGCGAATCCGGCGTAATCGCCAGACCATTGCATGATTGACAGGACTGTGTTGTGGCAGGCATACCCAAACACGATCGCCTCAATTTTTCCCTCCTTCCGCACAACCAGGACCGGCACATCGTGGTCGCTGGGGCCTTGCAGCTTCCCTTCCATTCGAAGTGAAACCACATCGTCCTCTTTATTGGTGCGGCGGTTCACCGCAAATGTCGCCTGCCCGCTGCCCCATTTTACTTCGGCTGGCTTCAGCTCTGATACCGCTTCGGCGACCGCACCTACGATCGCCGCTCGCAAGAACACGGCGTACTCTTTGACCAGATTTTGATTTTCTGCATCGAAAAGAAATTGCTGCATTGGCCTGAGGTTGCCATCTACCACGGGGCCGGTGTGCGTGTGAGAGCAGCAAATCGCAATCTGGCTTCGATCCCAGTGCTGTTCGCTTTGAATTTCATCGCAAATCTTAAGCGAAAGTGTGCGGTCGATCCCCACAAGGTCCAGTGTGATCAACGCCGCCTGGTGTCCTTGTGCATCCTCCAGAACCAGCACTTTGGCCCACAAATCGGTTAAAGCGCCGTCGGCATGTTTCATGCCGCGGCCGGCATAACCGGCCATCGGCATCGGCATCGGTGGCGTGATCCTGGCACGAGCCGTTCCAGCTCGCCAGTCAGCTGCATCTGCAGATGTGACGATGCTCAAACCGCAGAGACATGCCAGAATGAGGAGTGATTTGAACTTCATTCGATCGTTTTCCAACAACAAATCTCAGCGTCGATATCAATACCGAAGGACTAATGTCTTTTTGAGGGACGATGCTATAAGACAGGTGCAACGGATTCTTGAAGGATTCGCGCATTTTTTATAAAAACTTGCGCATGGAGCCGATGAAGGAGGATCTCGCAATTTTTGGGACCGGCGAGGGGCTCACCGACGATGACTGCATCTTTTTCGGTTTCTAACCGATGCCCGGGGCCGCGCTAAAGACCGGCGCGGACAATTCACCTTGGCCAATCCGGCCCCTGCCGCTTTTCTTGTCTTTCGGCAGGAAATCCGCCTGATGGAATCAGGTGTCGATGTTATCGGATGATTTGTATTCGATGACAGAATTGCTGAAAGTAGCTGATCGAATGCAAAGAAACGATCTCGTTATCGTGCGAACCGCTTCACGGATGGGACATTGTTGATCACCCCACTTCTTCTTAAAACTCTCGCCAAACGCGGAGATCGAGGATTGGTTGCTGACGAGATGTGTACTCCTTTGATCGGAGGAGGCAAGGAAGCGAATCTAAACCGCTGAACGTCACAATTTCTGGGATAGATGGAACAGTTTGCACGGTGAAGTTCGTTCCAAGTTTTGCCGGCAATTCTCTCGAGAGGTCAAATGTCGGGGATCCTGTCTGACTCTTCCTGAATGAGAGCGCTCCAAGCTCATTCTGGACAATTCTCGAGTTATCTTGATTTCGACGACATGCGCAATCCTTTCAAAATAATGCGCAGCTTGTTCAATCTTCTTTCGCTGCGGAAGACGAGAATGAATGTCTGGCTTATAATGATTTTTCTTCCGAACATCACGTTGAATGAACATGTCGTCATCCCACCAGCAAACGCGAAGAAGCAAGGGTCTTTCATGCCGGGCATTCGAAGGTTCCCCGTCCTATCCGCTTCTCATCGCACTGCTGGTGGCGGTCATTGGTTCTTCCGGCCTCTGTGATGATCCAACTGCCGAAGGACCGGCAACGATCGCCACGGAAGAACTTCCTGTGCGGAGGCTTCCCCGAGAGAACCAGCTTCTCTTTCATGATCCTCAGGGAAATGTTCAGCCTGTTCAGACCATTGACGATTGGCAGCAGCGGCGTCTTGAGGCTCTTCAAGGGCTGCAGGCCATCCTCGGAAAAATGCCCGGTCCCGAAAGAGGCTGTCCGCTGGAGGTTCGCGTCGAAGAAGAGGTGGACGCAGGAACGTATCTTCAGCAGAGAATCACCTACCAGTCAGAGCCCGATTGCCGTGTCCCCGCGTTTCTCCTGATCCCCAAGGGAGCGCTTCAAGAGAAATCGTCAAAGTGTCCGGCTGTGCTGTGCCTGCATCAGACCAGTTCTCTCGGGCCGCGCGAAATTGTCGGGCTCGGCGGGAATCCGAACCTCTGGTATGGCAAAGAACTCGCTGAGCGCGGATATGTGGTCCTCGCTCCTAACTATCCCCTGTTGGCCGAATACCATCCCGATCTGAAAAAGCTCGGATGGGCCAGCGGGTTACTCAAAGCCGCTTGGGACAATCAGCGCGGACTGGATCTTCTGGATTCCCTGCCGTATGTGAAATCGGGACAGTATGCCACGGTCGGACATTCGCTCGGGGGGCATAATTCCGTCTTCACAGCCTTGTATGACAACCGTTTGAAAGCAGTTGTCTCCTGTTGTGGTCTGGATGCGTTGATTGACTACTACCGAGGAGATCCCAACGTCTGGTTGCCGGAACGAGGATGGACCCAGACCAGGTACGTCCCTCGACTTGGTGCTTATCGCGGCCGGTTGCAGGACATCCCTTTTGATTACCATGAAATCATCGCAGCATTGGCACCACGCTCGGTCTTGATCGTGGCACCCGTCAATGACAGCAATTTCCGTGCGGACAGCGTTGATCGGATCGCCCAGGCAGCCAGGCCGATCTTCAACTTATATGGTGTTCCCGAAAACCTGATGATCGAGCATCCCGATGCAGGTCACGACTTCCCGCCCGAGATGCGTCAAAAATCCTATCTGCTCATTGACTCCGTCCTGAAATGAAGAATCGTGGGACGCTTTACGGCCAATGTGATTCGCAGTGTCAAATTGCGGCATGCGACTTTACTGCCATCTCGAGCGTCTTCTGCACCTGACGACACAGTTGTTTCGCATTTCGCTGTACTTTGTCCCGTTGACGAGATGGTTTGAACAGATCAAGAGGATCGACGCCCTCACACAATGTCCGGCAGATCGATTCCTGAACATGGGGAGGCACCAGCGGTCAGGAAGTGCATCAGTCCTCCCCACCGTAAACATCCGTCGTTTCATTGCCCCGCTGGCGATGATTCGGAAGGCGGGGCGTATCTCTCAAAATGCGTCTACAGATGCGAATTCGTCTCGCCCGTTCCTGTCCGCAGCGTACTGCAAGGGGATCAGTGAGCGGGCCGATGGTGCAGGATGTAGGGGATTTCCCGGTCTCAACGAACGCACCGATCTCAACCGGTTTACCTGTCGAACTGCTGCTAAATTGCAGCACACATTTTATGGAAAGGGATGTCTTTCTACCGACTAACTGGGTGGGATATTTTCCTAGACCTCCACTGCCTCGCAGGATGCGAGATGAAAGGCCGAGTCATGAAGACGGGCAAGTTTTTCGGTTTGCTTTGGAAACGATCTGCTCTACGTAACGCGGCAGCTTCGCTGCTGGGATTGAGCTTGGGATTCAATGGAATCCCTCTCTGGCCATCACTTTACGCCGCTGAGTACACCGTCACCAGCGAAGCCGACACGGAAGATGAAGGGACCCTTCGCTGGGCCATCAATCAGGCAAATGCGAATCCTTCTCAATCGGATTCGATTCAATTCGCTGCGGATGTCGCGCACATCACTTTGTCCAAGAGTCTCCCGGTCATTGATAAGAAGGGGGGCTCGCTCTCAATCGCAGGCTCCGGCGCAGCCTCTTTGAAAATCGATGGCGCGTCAGGTTCTCGTCCCTTCTTTGTGTATCAGGGGGAAGTGGAGATCAAGGACGTCACAATCGCCAACGGCAGTGCTCAAGGTGGTGACGGAGGATCGGGACTGGCCGGGGGAGGGGGCGGCCTGGGAGCAGGGGGTGCGGTCTTCGTGGATCAGTCCGCAAATGTCACGTTACGGAACGTCGAAATTGTCAACAGCTCCGCTGTGGGAGGGAATGGGGGCAATGCAGGATCCGGCGATGGTGCTAAGGGAGGAGGGGGCGGAGGCGGTCTCGGAGGGGCAGGCGGTGATTCCGTTGGAGCTAATGCAACCGGGGGAGGTGGAGGCGGTGGATATCTCGGGAGCGGCGGAAATGCCGTGTCGGGTGGTGGGGGCGGCGGGGGAGGTGTCTACGGAGACGGCGGGCAAGGATCTCTGGGGGGAGGCGGAGGAGGGAGCTTCGCTCAGGGAGGAAATGGGGACGAGGGTGGGGGTGGAGGAGCGGGCCTGGGGGCTGGAGGGAATAGTTCCGGAACGACGGCCGGAGCTGCAGGTGCCGAGGGCGGCGGATCGGGCGCTCCCGTCGTGATGTCTTATGGGGGCGGGGGCGCCGGTGGATCCCCAAGTGACCCCGGAGGAAAGGGAGACTTTACCACCGGTGGAGATTCCGGGTTGTACGGTGGTGGAGGTGGAGGAGCCGAGGGTAATTCGCCAGGTGGACATGGGGCCGGTGGAAATGCCCGCGAGTTCGGCGGTGGCGGCGGTAACGGTGGTAATGGGGGTGATTTTGGCGGGGGAGGCGGCGGGGCTGTTGGTCGAACGAATGGAGGCTTTGCAGGCTTTGGCGGTGGCGGAGGAGGCGCGAGCGCAGACGGATCGAGCGGAAGCGCGATGGGGGGAATGGCATCGTTCGGCGGAGGAAATGGCGGAGGCACCAACGGCATCTCTGGCGCGACCGGCCCCGGCGCCGGGGGTGGGGACGGGGGTGGCGGCTACGGGGGTGCGATCTTCGTGCGTCAGGGGGGAACGCTCACGGTCGTGAATTCGAATGTCTCTGAGAGTTCCGTGCATGCCGGAACTGGAGGGCAAGGTTACGGAGAAGGCTCTGCCGCCACGAACGGGGCGAATGGAGAGACTTTCGGGGCCGGCTTCTTTTTCATGAGCGACACGAACATCAATCTCAAGGTCGATGCTCCTGATACCGTGACCTATGACGACGACATCCACACCGGTGCCACGCTCAACAAGGCCGGTGATGGAACGTTGACGATCAACGGCATCATCTCCGGAAAAGGGGCTGTCAAAAACAGCGATGGCGGGACCCTGGAGCTGACGGGCGTCAACACTTATTCGGGGGGAACGACGGCCAATGCAGGGACTATCGCCATCACGGATGACAACAATCTGGGAGACAGTTCCTCAGGGTTCACCTTCAACGGGGGAACACTTCGGACCGATGCCGCCCTCTCGTCGGCCCGCACCATGAATCTCAATGCCGGCGGCGGCACGATCGACACCAACGGGTTCGACTCCACCTTTACCGGAGAGTTTTCCGGACCCGGTGGCCTCACCAAGGACGGCGAGGGGACGCTCACTCTCACCGGTGCCCTGGATTATGTTGGTGACACTCATCTGAAGGCCGGAACTCTCGCTCGCACCGGAGAGAATGCAGGCTTCGGGACAGGAACGATTCAGGCTGATGGAGGGAATTTGCAGTTCAATGGCGGCTCCGAGAAGCAAAATGTCTACAACGGAATCGCGCTCAACCAGGACCTCACGGTGGTCCAGAATGGACCTCCAGAAGAAGAGAGCCTGTTAGTTCTCTATGGGAACCTCTCGGGACAAGGGAAGTTGACTTTCGAACGCGGGCAGGAGGACTCGGCGTCTTCCCTGTGGCTATACGGCGATAACAGTGAGTTCACCGGAGGGATTGAAGTTGGTGAAAATACCGCTGTTACCGCCATGGGCGGGAAGTCCCTGACCCAGCAGAACGATGTTCATATCAACGAGAACGGCCTGCTGACCATCTACAGCTTCAATACTGCGTCAGTGGGAAACCTGACAGGCACGGGAACTCTGCAGGTCGACCTTGGCGCGGAAGTGACCGTAGGGACCGATGAAGATGCGACCTTCGATGGGGACATCGCCGTCGTTTACAACGGAATCCTGATCAAGGATGGCACGGGAAGTCTGACTTTGACAAAGGACTCGGCTCTCGACGCAAAGCTCTCCGTGACCGTTTCGGAAGGAACGCTGATCGGTTCAATTGCGGCTTTCAACGACCACGCGTTCACCAACAACGCGAACCTGATGATCGATGATGACAAAGACGGAACTTATGGTGGAGTGATCAGCGGCACAGGCGTTTTCACCAAAGCGGGTAAAGGCGATCTCGAACTCACGAAAACCAACACCTACTCCGGTGGAACCAAGCTTCAAGGCGGAACGCTGTCGATCAGCAAAGATGGGAATCTTGGGAATCCCTCTGGCGGGATCACGTTCGACGGAGGAAAGCTGCTGATTCTGGACGACCTCGAAACCAGCCGGGACGTGATCGTCGAAGCGAACAACGGAATCTTTGACACCAACGGCTTCGATTCCATCTGGGACGGCACTCTGTCCGGCAGCGGCACGTTGGACATCACAGGCAAAGGCCTGTTGACACTGGAAGGCACGGGGACACACACCGGAACGTTGAACGTTGTCGACGGACATCTGGTGGTCAACGGAACTTATGGAGCTAGTCGGGCGGAGGTGGCAACAGGCTCGCAGCTGTCCGGCTCGGCAACGCTTGGCAGTATTGTCAACTACGGACTGGTCAGTCCCGGAAACGGCATCGGGACGATGACGCTCAATGGATCGTACACTCAGTATGCTTCCGGAACACTGCAGATTGAGATTAACGATGGCTCGTCCACTCCCGTGGCGGGGGTGAACAACGACTTCGTCAACATCACCAAGGGAAAAGCCAATCTCAGTGGAATGGTGGACGTCGTTGCGACCAGCGGAGAGGGATACACCAACGGGATGCGTTTCGACTTCTTCTATGCGGACGGAGGTCTCGACGGCGAATTCGACGGCATCACCGACAACCTCGCCTTCTTCAACGCGGTCCTGGGATACGATGGCGGTCTGGCCTACTTCACGCTCAAGTCCGCTGAATCTGACTTCGCGAAGTTTGCCACGAACTTCAATCAGCTGAACATCGCTAACTACCTCGATTTTCACAGCGAATCTCCCAGTGAGGAACTGAGCGCCCTGATTGCACAGCTCGAGCAGATGACGGAAGAAGATCTGCAGATGGCGTTAAGCCAGATGACCGGCGAAATCTACGGCAGCGTCGCGCAGATTCAGGTTCAGAATGCACTGATGCTGCAACTGATGCTCCGGCAGAACATCCTTGGTGATCAACAGACCGTGAATGGCTTTGCTGCCAATGCTCAGCCGGCGATTCAACGAGGAACGAATCAGGCCAACATCTCTGTGGTGAAGCACACAAACGCCGGGAAGTCGATCTATCTGATCGACTATATGGATCGCCTCACCGCGGATCAGACTCGTGGCTGGATCAGCGGTTACGGACTCGGCGGTACCGCCGACAGTGACGGCAATGCCGGGGCTGCTCGCTATGGGATTGGCGGGACCCTGTTCGGCCTGGACCGAAGCCTCGACTCGATCCACACTGTCGGTCTCTTCGGCTCCTACTCGTATCTCGATCTGAAGACTCCCAGCCGCGGTCAGTCTGTCTTTTCAAACGGAGGACAGTTTGGAGCCTACGGGATTCGCGATCTGGACTGGACCTACACGATGCTCACCGGTGCCATCGGGTTCAGCGAGTACGATTCGACACGTCACATCACCGCCGGCGGACTGGGGTCGAAAGCGACTGCCAATTACCAGGGGTGGCAGGCGAATACCTGGCTTGAACAGGGACTGCGGTTCCGCAATGGAGAAGTCGTTCTGCAACCGTTTGCTGCTCTGAATTACATCTACGTCGGTCAGGATGCCTTCAACGAGTCCGGTGCTGGGGTGATGAACCTGTCGGTCGATCGCATCGACGCCAATGCACTGCGCGGCGTGCTCGGAACTTCACTGTTCACAAACGTGACTGGACGTCGTGGAGGAGTGTGGACTCCGACAACCCGGGCCATGTGGCTGCACGAATTCCTGGATCCGGAAACGAGTCTGAACACCACCTTCACCGGTGTCGGCGGGCCGAGCTTCGCGACTCAGGGGCTGAACTTCGGTCGTGACTGGGCTGTTCTTGGGGGGGGACTGAGCTGGCAGGCCACCAGCCAGTTCTCAGTCTTCGCGAACTACGACATCCAGATGAACGATTATCAGGTCTTCAACGTCGGCAGCGGAGGTCTGCAGTACATCTGGTAAGATGAGCTTCGCGGAATATCCGATCTGAAACTCGCCCCGTGAGATCCTTCAGAGGTCAGCATCTCTGAACTCTCACGGGGCCTGTTCGATTTAGACCAGTTTGGTCTATCATGTGCAGGCGATTCAGGATTTTCACCGCATGAAAGTCCATATGATCGCCTGCGGAACGGAATAGATTATTGGCAAAACCGCTCTAAATAGCTCCACATCGTTTCCGGAGCGTCGTTTTCGATTGGTGTAGGAACAAAAACAGGCTTGGTCTACGTTGGGGAGGTGTACCACCACTTCCCTTTCGAGGAGTCAAGCCATGGATGGCAGTATCCAGCTCACAGCTCAGGAACGCAAGATGCTTTTGCAGGCCTATCGCTCTGGAGCCGATCTCTCCACTTCTCGACGGGCTCATATTGTTCTGCTCCGGGCCCAAGGCCTGACCTGGCAGCAGATCAAAACCGTGCTGTTTTGCAGCTTCGACCTGATTTCGACCACGTTGAAATTGTTCACGCAAGGGGGAGTCGCTGCTGTTCTGCAAAAACCGTCTCCGCAGCGTTCCTTTCCAGTCTGGATGACACAGGTCCTGCGGTGGGTCACTCAGTCCACTCCCCGGGATTTTGGATATTTCCGCTCCCGCTGGTCCTGTGAAACGCTCGCTCACCTGCTGGCGTTTGAAACCGGCCTGCGATTGAGCGGAGAAACGATCCGCCGGGGACTGCATCGGCTGGGCTTGGTCTGGCGTCGCCCCCGTCCAGTGGTCGGCCCGGTTGATCCCCAGCACGCTGAGAAATTTCAGGCAATCCAACATCTTCTGAAGAATCTTTCCCACAACGAAGTCGCCGTCTTTCAGGATGAAGTGGACCTGAATTTGAACCCCAAGATTGGCAGCATGTGGATGAAGAAAGGTCAGCAGGCCGAGGTGGTCACGCCGGGGAACAATCAGAAGTGCCATGTGGCAGGCTCGCTGATCTGGGGGACGGGAACACTGCTGGTGAGTCGTCCCTGCTGGCGACGAAACACGGTCCAGTTCCTGGCCCATCTGGACGACCTGCGTTTCCGACTCAGGAGCTTCCGGAAGATCCATGTCATCTGTGACAACGCCAAATTTCATGACTCGAAAGCGGTGAAAGCCTATCTGCAGAAATGGAGTCACCGGATCGAAGTCCATTTTCTTCCCAAGTATGCTCCGCAGTCGAATCCCATTGAACGAGTCTGGTGGCACCTGCACGAGACGATCACGAGAAACCACCGCTGCCAGACCTTGGAAGAACTGATTGACCAGGCGTACGAATGGTTCGAGGTGAATAATAATCACTACCTCGACATGCGACACTCCTTCGCCAAAGCCGCTTAAAACTCACTCCGAGGACGTGGAGGTCCTATTTAGTGACGGGTGAAGCTTTTCACGCTTCCAGGCCCGTGAGAGACCCTGTACTGGATCCAAACTGGTCTGTTTCGATTTCCATCCGCTGCAGCATCGACACGAACAGATTGCTCAGCGGAGTATTGTGGTCGCTGCGGAAGGTGAGATGCTGGCCGTGCTGAAATCCACCCCCCGCCAGCAGGCTGGGAAGATTCGTGTTGTCGTGAGTATTCGCGTCCCCCATGTTGCTCCCGTAGAGAACCATCGTGTGATCCAGCAGGCGGCCGGGGCCTTGAGTGTTTTCTGCCAGTGACTGCAGCAGTCCGCGAAGGAGTTTCATCTGCAGATAGTCCGCTTTGCGGAGCTGCGCCACCTTCTCCTCCAGTTTTCCGTGATGGCTGAGGTTGTGATAGCCATCCGTGGTGGTGGTCTTCTCATCAAGTTCGAACGCGGGAGTCGCGAAGGCATCGACCATGAGAGTGACAATCCGGGTCGAGTCGGACTCCAGCGCCAGCCGGGCCATGCGAAGCATCAGATCGAACTTTTTAAAGAAGAGTCGCTGCTCATGACACTCGTCGGGAACGGGGAGTTCCGTGACGGGCTTGGGCCGCTTCTCCCAGTCCCCTGCTGACTGCAGTCGATCTTCAACTTCCCGAATGGCGGTGAAATACTGATCCAGCCGGGATCGATCGTCCCGCCCGATTCTTCCGTTGAGCACCCGGGCATCATCCCGGATGGCGTCGAGGATGCTGGCCCGCTGCTCGAGTCGTTTGAGCTGTCGTCCCGTCTCCTCCGGATTCCCTTGCAGAAACATCTTGCGGAACAACGCGGGGGCACTGTCTTCAGCCGGCAGCAGCGAACCGTCCCGCGTCCAGGAAAGGCTGCGGTTTGCCTTATCGATGTTCACCCCGAGATTGATCGTCGAGAAGCGAGTGACCGGGCCGAGTGCTTCAGCAGCATACTGGTCCAGAGAAATCGTGTTGCGAAAGCCACTGTGAGTCGGCCCGCGTGCCGCGGTCAAGAAGCAGTTCTCGGTACTGTGTCCGCCATCGACATCCGGGTGAGAGAGGCCGCTGAACACCGTGAAGTCATCACGAAAATCGGCAAGCTCCTGCAGGTACGGGGAAAGCTCCATCTCCCGTCCAGCACCTCGAGGAAAGAACTCATCGGAGAGAATCCCCAGGTTATTGGAGATCAGCAACATGCGTGTGGGAGGATGATCGGCAGCGATGTCCCCTGCCCCCGAACGTCGATTCAGCGATTCCAGCCAGGGGAGAGCCAGACTCACCCCCATCCCTTTCAGAAAAGAGCGGCGAGGGAAACCAGCCACGCGGGCAGGTCGATGGGTGTTCATGTCAATCATCCTTCTTCGCCTGGCAACCTGGTTGTCCCAGGAAGATTCTGCTGGTGATCAGCCCGCGTAGAAGATCCCCGACGCGATAATCGTTCGGGGCACAGTCATCGAGAATCCGTTCGATCTCATCACGATCGGAGAACCGAACAGGAGTTCCTGTGGAATACACCGTGAACTGCTGGAGGAGATTCCGCGCCAGCGGACGGTGATCTGCCAGGAACAACTTCTTCAATTCGTGGATGTCCGAAAATTGTTCGCCACTGAGCAGCTTCCCGCCGGCTTCGACAGGAGCGGTCAAGACATAAGCAAAATCATGTCCGGCGCGGTCGATGCCGGTCACCTGCTCACCTTCTCCGAGTCCGCGATACCGGGTCTGCCACGCTCCGAGGATGTCGAAGTTTTCCAGGGCCAATCCCACCGGGTCGAACTTCGCATGACATCCGGCACAGGCAGCAGACTTCGTATGAAGCGACAGAAGGCCGCGGATGGTCTTGGCTCCCCGGATATCAGGTTCGACCGCGGGGACCTTCGCCGGGGGTGGCGGAGGTGGCTGACCGATCAGACGATCCATAATCCACGCCCCTCGCACCACGGGCGAGGTGGTCGTTCCATTGGCTGTCACTTTTAATATCGCTGCCTGAGTCAGCAGTCCGCCATACGGACTCCCATCCGGGATCGTCACCTTCCGCATGGCAGAGCCGTCAACGTCAGGAAATCCGTAGTGCCGGGTCAGTCGATCGTTCACAAACGTGAAATCGGAATCAATCAGCACGTTCGCCGGAAGGTTCTCACGGAACATCGCGGTGAAAAACGCCTGCGTCTCCCGTTCCATAGACTCGACCAGATAATTGTCGAAGCGGTATTCCGGATGGAGTTGCACATTCGGCTCATCTCGCTGGAGATGACGCAGATTCAGCCAGTAGTCGGTGAAGCTGTGAATGAACCGCTCGAATTCCGGAGATCCGATGAGTCGATCGGCCTCCGCGCACAGGGTGTCGCACTCGCGGAGCCGATGTTCCCGGGCCAGCTGCATCAGTTGAGGATCCGGGCGGGTATTCGCGAGGAAATGAGACAGGCGGTTCGCAATTGCAAACTGATCTTCCTGTCCGACAGGCTCCTGCAGATAAAGCATATGGCTGGAACACAGGAACGCCTGATACCCTGTCAAAAGGGCTTGAGTCAAACTCTCACCCCGATCCAGCTGCGAGAGGACGAGCTGCTCGAACTTCTGAATGGAGTCCTCGGGAACAGGGGCGCGAGCCGCTTGTGCGATGAATCGCCGCAGCAGCCGGGATGCGTCGGCAGCAGGGTTCTCTGAAATCACCTCCACAGCCAGTCCATCCGATCCCGAACCGGGCCCAATCGGGAGCTCGTCAAAGAGAACGCGATGCGAGGCGGGCGGCCACTCGGCGGGTGTCAATGGCCCTTCGATTTCCAAGAGCTGAAACGCTCCCCCCGGCTGCCCGTCCTTTGGAAACGGAGGATACCGGTAGGTCGGTTCTCCTCCGTTCACGTTACGGGCGAGCGGAACAGGGAGACCGAGCAGACTGTATTCGATCGTCTCTCCGACTTTCAGGAGGACGGTCGTCTCGTAAGTGGCAACCTCAGGCTGAAGATCAATCAGTCCGCCGGTCGCACGGACATCGCCGGAGACGTCAGGCCCGGAAGGCTTCCGGGCGCGGAACGTCATCGGAACAGGCCGGGTTGCCGGCTGGAGGATGAATCCCGGGAGCTGCACGACCGCGCGACCGGTGAACCGGACTCGATATTCACCAGCTTTCTGAGCCACGAACCCGACGGGGTACCCGTAGTACGGCCAGTGAGCGGAACGGAAGATCGCCAGTTCCACGGTCTCGTCATCGCGCAGCTCTTTTAACTGTTCATCGCTCAGTCCCTTCGAATCCCGGGCGAAAAACATCGCCTCGCGATTGCCGAAGGTCCAGGTCTCGGCAAACAGGTTGCGTCCCACCGCCCGGTATTTCGCTGGAACCGGAGGCTGCACCGCCACAGCGACCGCCTGATGCAATGCTTCTTCGGCAGCGTTCAAATAGGCGGTCAACTGCACGCGCGAGAGGTCGAGAACTTCCGTGGACTTGTTGAAGTGAAAGGCCTCACGGTCCTGCGGAAGCATGTCCCGAATGTCAAGCAGCGGAAGCTGGAGGACGTCCCGCAGGTTCTGCTGATACTCATCCCGATTCAGCCGACGCATCGGCCCGCGACCGTGATCCGCAACGTCTGCAAGATCCGCTTCGAGAAGAGGTCCGCGCAGCGAGGTGACGAATAGTTCGCGTTGATCCTTCGGTAAGTCGTCCGCATCCGGCGGCATCTCTCCGGTCCGGACCCGGTCAAAAATCTTGACCCATCTCGCACGGACTCCAGCGTCAGCAAGATCCGTAGAGATCCCGCCGATGTTGAGTCCCCCTTCAGCGTTCTCCTCGCTGTGACAGCCAGTGCAGGTGGATTCGAGAACGACTGAAACAGGCTCGGGGAAACTGAAGCCTCGGGCGTCTTCACTGTTCGCGACACCGGATATCCCCAGGCAAATCGCCATAGTCAGGGCTGAAAGCACAGCCTTGTCACGGTCAGTCATCAGGTCGAACGCAACTTTCATAGTTCACAGAGCATCTCTTCGTGGCCTCTGGTTCCGCAATTCGAGTGATCTGCAGAGGCAGATGCCTGGCAGCCTCACTTTTTCTTGTCTGGATCACTCGTTAATTGAAAATCGTGACCACCGGAAGCAGCTGGCTGCAGATTCACAGTCAATGTCGACTTTCGGTTGTATTTCGTGGGAATGATGCTGGCATATTCATCCACGAGCTTGCCGCCGAAATCGGTGATCTTCTTTCCGTTGGGAGCCGAGGCATTGATCTCGACGCGATACTCCCCTGGAACCGGTCCGGTATTCAGCGGAAAATGATAGTCACCATTTTCGATCCGGGTGCCCACGACCGGCCCATCACCCCGTGGGAAGAATGTAATCGAACCGTCTTTGAGCGGCTCGCCATCGAGGGTGACTTTCCCACGCACTTCGACGCGGTTTAAACCGTCTCCTCCTGAGCACCCTGCCAAGAACAGGGTGCTCAGAACGAACACAACGACACTGAAGTGGCGATAGCGCATTTCATTGTAACTCTGGTTAAGTAGTGGTAAGTCGATCAGGTACGCCGATGCTCGAGGCTGCATCCGTTACCCATCACCACTCCCCAAGCACTTCCCCCCCGTTCATCGAACTGAGCCCTCGCCACGTATCCAGATGGATATTATTGGAAACAAAGCGAACTGAACCGTCTCCGAGAAGTGAGTGAACGCCGCCGGTATGCAGGCTTCGGGCAGCCAATGTGTTATCATACCATTCGCCTTTCACAGCTGGGAGATTTCCTTTGGCGTCATGGGCCGCTCCATAGTACACGACGTCTTGTGCAGTCGAATTTGGGCTGAGCTTTGTGCTGATGCAATAGGTATTGGGCTCGTCATTCCAGGTCCACCCGCGGAAATCAACTTCCCCTTCCGTGCTGGTAGCACTTGTGGCGGCTTTCACCATTTCCATCATCAACAATGTGTTGCTTGTTCCATCGGTGAAATCAGCTAAACGAGCGCCGAAAGCGTTTCGAAATGGAGGAAAATTACTTCCAGTACCGATGAGGGAGCTCCTGGTGTCGCGCACGTCGTAGTCACCGTCTCCATTGATGTCACTCCAGGTTCCTGACCCCCAGTTGACCCCATAATTTCCGCGAGGACCGTACGAAGTCGTCCCGTACATCATGATGGACTCTTTGTCGGTCGGGCAGTACCAGGTGGGGATTCGAGCGAGCAGCACGTCGAAAGTCAGCTGATTATTCCATGAGCGATTGTGGTCATATTTATTGTAGATCGCCGCCTGCTCAATAAAGGGAGCACAAACAGCATGAAGGGAGTCCGTTTTCCTTCTCCGCTGGCTGCCCCGACCCGGTAAAGCATGCCTGGAGGCATGCGATTGTGGGTATCGGAATAATTGTGGATCGCCAGCCCCAGCTGCTTCAGATTGTTTTTACATTGACTCCTGCGGGCGGCTTCCCGTGCCTGCTGAACCGCCGGAAGCAACAATGCAATCAAGACTGCAATAATCGCAATGACCACCAGCAACTCGATTAATGTAAATCCCCGGCGATTAGAAACCATCTCACGCTCCCGATGTTTAGAACAGCTTCCTCCGCCCTGGAAGAGTTCCCAGGCACGAGGATGCAAGACAGGAAAGACCAGCAACGAAACAGATGATAAATCAAGAATCAGTATGTTTTGTGCAACGCTCAGACGCCTGCAAATAAGCCACTGACAGCTCTCTCACACGCAACACTCAAATGCCGGGCCATAGCCCGCCCGGCAGTCTCCGGATCTCGCTTCAGAATGGCCTGTAGAAACTGCTGGTGTTCCAGCAGAATCCCCTCGGGGGTCTCGGAGACATCCTTCACAAGGACTCGAACCACATGCATCATGCGGTCGTAGCGCGTCAGTTCCGCCTGCAGACGCAGAACACCGGCCGCCTTCGAAATGGCCTGATGGGCCGCTCTGTCATTTTTGACGCAGACATCGACCCATTCTTTCGTTCGCGGCGCCGAGATCAGGAAATCCGTCTCGTCAGCGACCCGCTGCAGCTCGTCCAGATTTTCGGCAACGCAGGCCCGCCGGACCGACTCCACCTCAAGAAGACTTCGGACCAGATAGATCTCACGAACCTCTGCGGCCCCAAACGGTGCCACCACCGCTCCCCGGTTCGGATACAGCTCGACGACTCCCAGCCCCGCCAGTTCGACAATCGCTTCCCGAACGGGCGTACAGCTGACCCCGAAGTGGGCAGCCAGATGCTGCACCTTCAATCGTGTCCCCGTCGGGAGGTCGCCCCGGAAGATCGAGAACAGAATCTGACTGAGGATGTCTGATTTCTTCAGTAATCCAATCTCGGAATCGCTGGATTGCGGGGCAAAGAGTGTCGCCATGTTGTCTGCCGATCACTAAGTCCGAATGCCGCTTTCCAGAGATGGGGAAGCGTGGGCGATCCGCCAAATCCCAAGTAGAAGTCACCACGTTGTCGATTATCGATAATATACAAGAAGAAGTCAACAATATTTGATGCGTACAAAAAAAGGGTTCATCCGGGAGATAGGGGTGTTGTCGTTAACCGACGATCTCGAAGCGGGTGGTATGCAGGGACAGGATGCGGAGCTGGAACAGTTCCAGGTTGCGGTAGCCATAGGCTCGCCGCTGCAGCAGCTTGATCTTGTTGTTCACCCCTTCCAGCGGACCGGTCGAAATCGGGTGATGATACCAGGCCAACAGCCCACTGCGGTGTCCCTGTAACGTCCGGGCGAACTGCTGCAGGATGCGAATGCCCGAGGTCTGGGCTCGCCTGCACCAGTCTTCCAGGAACTCCATTGCATCACCCCAGGTCTCCTGCTCCCAGAACATCCGCAGCTCATCCTTCAAGTAGTAGGCAATCGCCAGCGGTTGGTTGAGCTGCAAGGCTTCCTTCAGCCGAAGGTGCTCTCCTTTTGAATGATCCAGGCTCTCCGGGTTCTTCAAGAGCAGCCAGCGGGTCCCTTTGAGCACCTGTCTTCCCAATGGGCCTTCCGCTTCATGAAACAGCTCCCGACGCAGTTGCGTCAGCTTCTCATTCAGCAGCTTCATGATGTGAAATCGATCAAACACCAAAGACGCATCTGGCAGGTTCTCCAGCACCGCACTGATGTACGCGGGCGACATGTCGGTGGCCACCGCCTGCACCTGGGCACGAGAGGATGTCAGCCGTTTCCAGAATGGCTTGAGAGCATCAGCTCCTTTTCCCTTGCCGACGAAAACCACCGCTCCACTCTCCAGGTCCAGCACCAGCGTGATGAAGCGGTGCTTCTTTCCGACATGGATTTCATCAATGGCAATTCGCTTGAGGTGCTTGAGCCTCGGTTTGGAGAAGTGCTTTCGTAGTCGCTGCTTTTGAATGTCGTTGGCCAGGTCCCAGGAGATCCCCAGATGTCGACCAACATCCTGCGGCGTCATGAACGTGAGCAGTTCCATGACGTATCGCTGAAAGCTTCGGGTGTGACGCCGCTTGACCTGAGCGAACGTGACTTCCACCCGTCGTCTGAGCGAACAGCGTTGGCACTGCACCTTGGGAACATCCATTTCAATGAAGACCGGCCTCAGACCGATGGAGACGGTCCTCCACATGCGCGGAAACCGCTCGATGACGTGGACACGCCCGTGCCCGCAGGCCGGGCATCGCAGCTTCTCCCGGGGGAGTTCGATGCTCACGATCATCTCCCCCTGCTCAAACCGTGTGGACAAATATCGATAGCCCCGCACGCCGAGTGCGTGGTACAACAGACAACTGGACATGCTGAGTTCTTCCTTCAGGAATTGCGTAAGACACAACCCCTGATCAGACCAGCATGTCCAACTTTTTCAACCAAACACCCCTATCTGCCGGATGAACCAAAAAAAGTTATGAACATTCGAGCCTAGAATTCGCCCTGAATATCTCCCCAAAATCCCCATCCGACGGTCCTTAGAGCTGTTGAGGGGACGTTCCAGGAGCACTTGCCCCAGGAAATTCGACTGAATTCCATGAAGTGGTTTCATAACTGATCAGTCAATGGCTTCGGCAAGGCGACGCTCGAGCGGAGCCGCATCAAAGATCACGCGTGAAATTCATAGCGGCTCGGCAGGAGCCGCGCCCTCCCAGTTATGAAACCGCCTGATGGCTGGGCTGGGATTTCTCAATACGAGGTTACGAAGGCAGTTCTCATCGCAAGAACCTCTGTCCCCAGATGGATCGAAGCGGTTCATTGCGGAAACCCGGCGATCATGGACATTGGGGATCAACGACATCCCTGGGGCAGCCTGCTGCGCGAGTCACTCACCAGTGTCCGGCGTGTGCCCCTCCATCGACGTGCAGCGTTTCGCCCGTGATGAACGAGGCGGACTCCAGATACAAAACAGCGTCGACCACTTCCTGCACCTCGCCCATTCGATTCATGGGATGAAGGCCGGAGAGAAACGCGTGTGACTCCGGCTTGTGCATGGGCGTGCGAATGATTCCGGGAGCGACAGCATTTACTCGAATTCCCCGGTCCGCATACTCGATTGCCAGTGACCGCGTTACCGCATCCAGGCCCCCTTTCGTCAGAGAGGCTAAAGCTGAGGGGACTTCCTTCAATGGTTGCTGGACCAGTGTCGTGGTGAGATTGACGATGTGGCCACCCCCCTGCGTCAGCATCTGGCGGACAGCACGCTGGGAGATGTGAAAGAACCCGCCCAGATTCAGGGAAATTTTCGCGTTGAAGTCCGCTTCGGTATACTCGGTGAACGATTTGGCAATGAACATGCCCGCATTGTTGACGAGAGTATCAACCCGACCGAACTGCGCGACAGCCGTTGCAATGACACGGTCTGCCACATCGGGATCGCTGATGTCTCCCGCGACAGTCACCACACCCGCGGTTGAGTCGGACTGGATCGACCGCGAGTTTCCGACAACGCGATAGCCACGATCCAGAAATCCACGAACCAGGCCCGCCCCGATTCCCTGCGATGCACCTGTAATGACTGCGACTTTGGGTTGACTGTTCATCTCGGTCGTCCTTTCAGAAGTTCGTAGAATGGAGAACTGACTACCATTTCCATGTCGGCAAGTACGTTATTGAATCCGCTGAGTCGCGTTGAATTCACGAGCGACGTTGCCTGAAGCAGAGTTCGCCTCAACGTCTGCGAGTCGGGATTCTTTTCCCGACTCGCAGTTCAACAGTCGCCTTGGCTTCTCGGGAGAACTGAACAGGAATCAGGCTGCCTCGAAGGGTCGATCCTGTCTGTCTCCCATCAGCTTCACCGAATCAATCGTTACGGGATCACCGCTTTGCTCACGGGATATGTGGGAGTCGCGCGGTGCATCTTCATTGCCAGGGGGGGAGCTGTGTACTTGTCTGTCACCACTTCGATATAAGCTCCGGTGCCGCAGGACTCGGCTTTTGCCATCGCAGCATCCAGTTCCCCGCAGGTCGTGACACGTGAGGAGTACCATCCCTCGCAGCCGAGCGCCTCTGGAAGGAGATGATAATTCCACGGCGCGAGTTCGTTGTAGTAGATGTCCGGAGACTTGCACAACAACCGCTCGATCAGATAGCCGCTGTTATTGAGCACAAAGATGATGGGTTTCAGCCTGCGTCGATGGAATTGGCTCAGCTCCTGAGCTGTGAGCTGGTGAGATCCTTCACCGGTGATCAGAACGGTTCTGCGGTCCGGGGCGGCCATCGCTGCGCCGAATGCTGCTGGTGTCGCCCAGCCGATCGCTCCCCACAGAGTCTGGTTGTGGTAGGTTGCCCCCTTCGGAAGCAAGGCGGGAGTGAGGCCCAGCGCGGGAGTGCCTGACTCGGCCACGACAATGTCATTCGGGCGGAGAAACTGCTGCCAGCGCGGATAAAGCGTTTCCGCGGTGATCTGATCCTCCCCCTGGCCAACGGGTTGTCCAAGGCCACTCGGGGCCGGGAAGCCGGCGTTGCTCTTCCTGGGGAGACTTCGAGTCAACGCGATCAGGACGTCCTTCATTTCAACATCGTCAAACCAGGTCTTCCCCACCCTTGTCCGGTGGTGCATGACATTGATGATTTTTGTTTCGTCCAGCCGGGCGGTGTATGAAGCAGTGTTGTAATCACTCAGGAGGCTGCCGACGGTGAGGAGGCAATCGGCTCCCTCCACATACTCCTGCACCACCTCATTCACCCACGAACCGGCGTAGACTCCCATGTAGTTGGGATGACTTTCGTCGAGGACCGATTTGTCCATCATCATAGTTGCGAAGGGCAGCCCGGAAGCATCAATGAGAGCTTCCATTTCTCGCTGCAGGCCTAAACGCGACACGAAAATCCCGGGCAAGACACAGGCGGTTCTGGCTTTGGCGACGGCATCGACAATGGCCCCCACAGCACGCTCCAGCGTGGCAGGGTCGCTCTTCGGTTCTTCAAACGGGACTCCAGATCCGAGTGCGGGAAGGTTCGCGACATCTCCGGGAAGTGCCATGTAGACGGGACGGCGATGATAAAGTGCGGCAGCAATCAAACGTTCTGTTTCGGCAACGCAGTTCTGCGGTGTGATGATCGTCCGGGCACAGACCGCAGGAGCGGTCATGTCATAGAACAGATCGAATTCTCCGTTCCCCAGTGTGTGGTGGACAACCCCTCGGTCGCGCTTGGTTGTTCGGGGCGGCTGACCTGTCAGATGGAAGATCGGAAGGTGTTCGGCATAGGCTCCAGCGATCCCCGGGAGTGCCCCAAGTTCTCCGGAGCCATAGGTCGTATTGATGGCTGCAATTCCTTTCACTCGAGCGTATCCATCAGCCGCGTAGGCAGCGTTCAACTCGTTGCAGGAACCGATGAAACGCAGGCCTTCATCTTCACAGATGGCATCATTAATCGGAAAAGCGAAATCCCCGGGGACGCCGAAGATCTCCGAGATTCCAATTTGCCTTAAACGTGACAGAACGTACTGGATCGTTGTTTGAGACATCGTCGATTCCTTAGGCTTGAACTGGGATGACTGGATCGAAACTTTGAAAGACCACATCTGGTCATCGCAGTCCAATGGCAATCCACGTGCCGGGCGTCGAGAATCTGCAATCTCATCAATTCCAGGTGCTTTTCGCCTGATAGGAGCCGAATTCGCGGCGTCGGATGGAAACTTCCTGCACTCCATGACAAGAAATTGGTCGAGAGAAGTCTGATCACAGTGTGATTCCAAAGTCGGTCCCCCGCATTTACGGATCGTGCGACTCGAGTTGGAAATCCATCAGCCTTGTGACGTCAATCACCCGGTCCTTGGTGCGGTCAGAGATTAGAGACGTCCATATCGCTTGGTCCTGCCCCAGCTGCCGAAAGGTCGTCTCGGTCGCTCCAGGGTTCGAACCTCTCCAGTGTGATGAGTGCCAGGTCAAGCCGCTGACTCGTGTTCATCGCTCACGTCTGGCGGAAGAGCCCACTTGACGATGCAACTGCTTCTGAAGGGTGTGCCTATGCAGCCTGCTTGTTGGCTTTCTGGATTAGCGTTGTCTCTGCGGGTGTGGGCGCGCTGTGCTTGATCGCTGGAGTCGCTCAAGCAGACGCAGTCGCAGCACTGATCCGTGCCTGGATGATCGGCAGGTCGCTCTTACCGATCGCGATCGGTGGCATCGGAATGCCCTTCTTCATCACGCGCGATGATGCCTCAACGTCGACTAACAGCCCGTTGAAGTTGGCATGATTTGGAGTTTCCGGGGTGTACGTGGTCGCTGTGGGGTCAATTGCCAGTTGATGTCTCGGAACGCCATCGGATGAGCTGTCCTTGCCTGGAGCGATCGCAGGCGGTTTCTCAGGGCGGCCCAGAGCAGCGTGCAGGTTCCCCAGAGTGCCAGCAGTGCCCTCTGTCCGCTTTGCAATCCTCTGGGTTTGCCGATGCCGAATGCTTTGAGCATCAGCAAACCCAGGTTCCTGGCTGCAGCCACGATCAGGTAACGCTTGTTGATCTTCTCAATTCCTCGCAGCCACGTTCGTCTCGCTCCGCCGGTTTCGCACACATTGGCGAAGCTGCGTTCGACCTTCTCGCTGCGTTGACGCTGCAGGTCCTTTCCCTTGGATCGACTCATGCGTTGGCGGTTGTTGAGCACTGCCTGTTGCACTTCCACTGGTTTGTCCGTCCACGTCCGATGATGTTGTGAGTTCGGTTCCGGGATGTACGTTCGCAGTCCCAGCTGCGTGGCCTGCGTGATCGTCTCGTTCTTGTGATACCCCTTGTCGGCAGCAACCTCTTCAATCTCTTCCGGACTCCCAGCGAGAATCACGTTCTGCTGGGCATTCACCACGCTTTCGATGAGCGTGCCGGCATCACTGTTCGTCCCATGACACACCGTGGCGGAGAGGATGAACTCATTCTCCAGGTCGATCACATGTTCCGCTTTATAGCCTAGGTGAGTGCGGCCATCTTTCATTTTCACGATGCGGGAATCGGGGTCTGACGGCGATTCCCAGTCGGCATTAGAGACCTTCTTCTTCCCCTGCTGATGACGGGTTTTATCGAACTTCCGCAGGTCATCGTCGCTGGGATCATCGTCTTCTTCGATCAGCCCTTCCTCCTGCATCAGGCGTTTGAGGAACTCCTTCCAGTCTTCGCCCGAGTCCTTTCTCACGATTGTTTTCATGGCGGCGTTGGCTTCCAGCAACGTGGAGTCGACACCGGTTGATTTCAGCTTGAGAAGTCCATGCTCATCGATGATGCTGAGCACCTGCTGGAACACCTGCTGGTGAATCTCCAGCGGCAACCGATCCCGAATGCGGGTCAGGCTGCTGTGATCGGGAGTCTCTTTCCCCAGCGGAATGCCCAGGAACCTTCGCAGCGAGAGAGAATCTTCGCACCGCCAGGCGATGCCACGCTGGGAGTCGATCCCTTCAAAGTACCCGACCAGCAGCATGCGGAAATAGACGCCCGGGGGGATCGACATGCGACCTGTGCTGGCATAATACGGGGAGCAGAGGTCCTCGAGAACCTTGTCGAATCCCGCCTTGGCCAGCACCTGATTGAGCTTGTCATAAAAGACATGCCCCGGCCCTTTGGAGAGATTCGCTGTCGGAGTCCAGAACTCCTGCTGCTGCGACTCCTCCCGCTTCCCCAACGCCATCGGTCACCCTCCCTGAATGCCTGAAATCCGAACCACCGGCAATCTACCAGACCTGTCAAGCGAAGAAAGGAAATTCAACGGGCTGCTAGGTTGTCATTTTGGATCTAATGTCGTGTTCGCGCCTTATGTTGTGCTAATTGGCATTGCGGAACTGCTTGGTGAGGACAGCCTTGTCACAATTATTTTATCTATGATATCACAAGTTGTATTATTGTGCTGGTGGCCTCTTATAGGAGTATGCCTTTGTGGAGACGCGATGAGAGACAAAAAGAGCTATAAATTCCCAGTTACGATCATTATCTATTATTTCTTCGTTGCAATTTCTGTGATCACTTTTACTTCTCGGGAAATGTGCTGTGGTTTTGATGCCCGTTTCTGGATATGGGTGATTATATTTATCATGTGGCAAGCAATGTTATTGGCATTCTATGTATTATCATTCGGTAATATGACTGAGACACGAGCGATGTAGGCTCCGCTGTGTGGATCTCTGGGTTGAGCATTGGAAGACCGTTTCTCGATAATTTGATGAAGTCCTTCTCAAAGATTGTGCGCACGCATTCCTTTGCGCGAGGACACTCGCTCACGCTTCGTGCTCTGATGGCTTGCAACCATGCTGGATATTATGCGGAGAAGAGTTCGTGTTGGAGCCGCGATCTTCAGTCACGACAGGGTCCATACTGGCCATATTTTCCAGGCCCCAATTCACCATAGCGCTAGTGATTTCTAAATAACTCCACACCTCAATCGGAGTGGAAATTCCAGTTGGTGTAGGAACAAAAACAGGCTTGGTCTACGGTTTGGGAAGTTCTCACACAACCCTTTCCGAGGAGCCAAGCCATGGATGGCAGTATCCACCTCACAGCTCAGGAACGCAAGATGCTTTTGCAGGCCTATCGCTTTGGAGTCGATGTTTCCGTCTCTCGACGAGCGCATCTTGTCCTGTTGCGAGCTGATGGCCTGACCTGGCAGCAGATCAAGACCGTGCTCTTTTGCAGCTTCGACCTGATTTCCACCACGCTGAAATTGTTCAGTCAAGGAAGAGTCGCTGCGGTTCTGGAGGTGCAGACTCCGCAGCATTTCACCCCGGCCTGGATGATGAATGTCCTGCGGTGGGTCACCCAGCACACTCCCCGGGACTTTGGATATTTTCGCTCCCGGTGGTCGTGTGAAACACTGGCCCACCTGCTGGCGTTCGAAACCGGGCAGCGTTTGAGCGGTGAAACGATCCGCCGGGGGCTGCATCGACTGGGGCTGGTCTGGCGTCGCCCTCGACCTGTCGTGGGACCAGCTGATCCCGAACACGCCGAGAAATTCCAGCGGATTCAGCAGCTTCTGGAGAACCTTTCTCCCCAGGATGTGGCTGTCTTTCAGGATGAAGTGGACCTGAATCTGAACCCCAAAATTGGCAACATGTGGATGAAAAAAGGCCAGCAGGCCGAGGTGGTCACGCCGGGGAACAATCAGAAGTGCCATGTGGCAGGCTCGCTAATCTGGAGGACAGGGACGCTGCTGGTGAGTCGTCCTCACTGGCGGCGAAACACGGTTCAGTTTCTGGCTCATCTGGACGACCTACGTTCACGGCTGCGGGGTTACCGGAAGATTCACGTCATCTGCGACAACGCCAAATTCCATGACTCACGGGCAGTGAAAGCATATCTGCAGAAATGGAACCACCGGATCGAAGTTCACTTTTTGCCCAAGTACGCCCCGCAGACGAACCCGATCGAGCGTGTCTGGTGGCACCTGCACGAGACGATCACGAGGAACCACCGCTGCCAGACTCTGGAAGAACTGATCGATCAAGCGTATGAATGGTTTGAGGTGAACAACAACCACTATCTTGACATGCGACACTCCTTCGCCAAAGCCGCTTAAACCTCACTCCGGTTCGGTGGAGGGCATATTTAGAGCCCCTTTCATAACACTACAGGTAACGCTTAAGTTTTGCGTCAGTTTTAGGCGTCATGGAATTGACTCTAATTTCGCGTTAATTCCAACTGATTCATTACAGCCGGTTGAAGTAGTACGCACGATTGCAACTAAAATGCAAAAGTTAACGTATTTTCTCGAATAATTTTCATTTTACTGAATTGTTAAATTATATGAATAACGTACTTGATGAAATAGCCGACCATCTCGTCCCAAATGCCCCGATTAAATCCTCAGCCATACCACACTCGGTCGCAAACAACGGACACACATATCAAATTCCGGACGACTTAATACAGCTGTGGCAAAAAATGGATGGGGCATCATTGTTCGACAAATTGGATCCTCCGTATCGGATCCTGCCATTGTCTGAATTTGTGCCTGCGTCTGAGGTGCTTGTATGCGAATCAGATCCTAATCCTGGGTGGTACGTGTTTTGCGATGTTCGTGATGGGGATTATATCGGCGTAGATCTCTCAACCGTTAATGGAAATCGCGTTAGTGTTATCGACATGTTTCATGAGGTTTTTCCAGATACAGATTATTGCAAAACGATTTCTGACTCTACAGAGAATTTTCTGGTCAAAGCGCTTAGGGCGTCCGGACAAAACCTATTCAGCGATGAGATATCTCCAGGTGATGAGCGAGTTGGCGATGTCATGGAACGCTTGGTGCACTTCCTCCAGCCTGTCCCAGCGAATCCGCAACCTGCGGAATTGTTTGAGCCAGCTGATGGTCCGTTCAATCGGCCAGCGGGTCGCACCCAGAGACGAGTCCTGCCGCTGACCTCGTTTGGGAATGAAGGTCTCAATGCCAGCCAGTCCCAGCAGGTCCCGAGTTGCCTGGCAGTCGTAGCCTTTGTCGGCGGTCACACTCCGTGGGCAATCCAGGGGGCGTCCCCGCTTGCCACCAATCTTCGGGTACCTCAGAAACACCAGTGGCAGAAGTTGTTTCAGATCATGAACATTGGCGGCCGTCAGGATGTTCGCCAGCGGAATCCCATTGTGAGTGGTCATCAGGTGAGACTTGCTGCCGCAGCGACCACGATCCGTCGGATTCGGTCCGGTTTTTGTCCTCCCAACGGGGCCTTGATCAATCCGGCATCGACGAGCACGTCCGCCAGTTCCAGACGCCCGGCTGCGTTCAGCACGGTGAGGAGGTGGCGATGAATGTCCTGAAAGACTCCCAGGTCGATCCACAGCTTGAGACGTCGATAGCAGGTCTTGTAGGAACACCCCAGTTCCAAGGGCAGGTCCTCCCAGGCGATGCCGGTCTTGAGCACGAACAGAATGCAGGTGAAGACGGTCCTGTTCTCCGCTGGCGGTCGGCCGCCTTTGACAGAGAACTCGTAAGTCGGAAAGAACGGCTCGATCTCGTCCCACAAGTCATCACTCAGCAATCGGGTGGCCATATCAGTTCCTCCGTGAACGGGAAAAACCAGACCTTCCCAAAATTTTCAAACCATGCCAACATTAGTTTTGTCCGGAACCTCTTAACTCAAAGGGACGGAAGTTTTGGCTGTAATTTCGGCAGGGTGGCTGACAACGCCGTTAACCAATTGGGGTGGATCGGCAGAGTGGCTGGGGCCCTTCGGTCCAATTGATGTGAACCAAGAGAAGTTCTGAAAGTAGCCGGGTGCCCGGGTTGAGAAAGTCTTGAACTTGGGTGCCACTGCTCTGCGAGCAGTGCTGAACGTCACGTGGCCCCCGACTTGTCTTTTGGCAATCAAAATTACAGCCTTTTATTGGAATGAAAGCTTCTCGCTCCTTGCAGGCGGGACACTTGCTCACGCTTCGTGCTCTGATGACTTGCAATCATGCTGGATGCTTGATGGAGAAGAGTTCGTGTTGGAGCAGCGATCTTCAGTCGCGACAGGGTCCGTTAACTATATTCTTTGGGGAGTCATGTCGCGGCTTAGTGGCATGTGGCTAAATGATGCAAAATCATACACGGCCATCCACAAACACGTTAAATACATTACTGGACAATCAGAATGCGGTCACGAGCTCACGCATAGCGTACTAAAATGGATTGAAGCGGGATGGAGATTTCCCGGAGATAATAGCTCCAGCTGGAATAAGTTTAGTGGAACCCGAAACGCGGTATCGAGGCATATGCCGCAGTACGATGACCCAGCATTTAAAGGCTGTGAAAGCTGCCCAACCGACGACTATCCTGGCGATCGTGCTGCACGTGAATTTCGGTGGTTTGACAACAATGATGTGACACCATGAAGGTAATAGGATGTGCTATGTCGCGGTTCAAAGAAAATGCATACACTTGCATTCTAATTGCTGCTTTCTTTGCTGGAACTGTGCTTTTGGTGATGTCCTACATCCATCAGGGGCAGCAACGACAAAATCGACGGACGGCATTGCTCGTTTTTCGCATTGCAACATTGGCCGCAAACAATGATGCCAACAATCGCGATTTACTTAGAGGTTCCGGACAAAACTAATGTTGGCATGGTTTGAAAATTTTGGGAAGGTCTGGTTTTTCCCGTTCACGGAGGAACTGATATGGCCACCCGATTGCTGAGTGATGACTTGTGGGACGAGATCGAGCCGTTCTTTCCGACTTACGAGTTCTCTGTCAAAGGCGGCCGACCGCCAGCGGAGAACAGGACCGTCTTCACCTGCATTCTGTTCGTGCTCAAGACCGGCATCGCCTGGGAGGACCTGCCCTTGGAACTGGGGTGTTCCTACAAGACCTGCTATCGACGTCTCAAGCTGTGGATCGACCTGGGAGTCTTTCAGGACATTCATCGCCACCTCCTCACCGTGCTGAACGCAGCCGGGCGTCTGGAACTGGCGGACGTGCTCGTCGATGCCGGATTGATCAAGGCCCCGTTGGGAGGACAAAAACCGGACCGAATCCGACGGATCGTGGTCGCTGCGGCAGCAAGTCTCACCTGATGACCACTCACAATGGGATTCCGCTGGCGAACATCCTGACGGCCGCCAATGTTCATGATCTGAAACAACTTCTGCCACTGGTGTTTCTGAGGTACCCGAAGATTGGTGGCAAGCGGGGACGCCCCCTGGATTGCCCACGGAGTGTGACCGCCGACAAAGGCTACGACTGCCAGGCAACTCGGGACCTGCTGGGACTGGCTGGCATTGAGACCTTCATTCCCAAACGAGGTCAGCGGCAGGACTCGTCTCTGGGTGCGACCCGCTGGCCGATTGAACGGACCATCAGCTGGCTCAAACAATTCCGCAGGTTGCGGATTCGCTGGGACAGGCTGGAGGAAGTGCACCAAGCGTTCCATGACATCGCCAACTCGCTCATCACCTGGAGATATCTCATCGCTGAATAGGTTTTGTCCGGACGCCCTTATTCCGTATCAAGAAGGGTACGTGAGGTATAATGGCGACCCGATTCGAGATAAGCAGACGAATTCGCTTTTTGTGTGGCGAGCCAAAGATGCTGAAGGGAATTTAATGCCACTGGTTGCGAGCAAGGCCAGCGAAGCTAGATTTTTCGCCTGTTCGGAGAACTGCAATTCCAATCACGAACGATGGTATGTTTTTTCAAGTCCGATTCATGCGGTCTTTGTCAGAGATGATCAAGTTGATCTAAATACTCATAAAATGAAATAGTGAGGTGGCGTAGCGGCGGGGTGGCCGGGGCTAGCTGCCCGTTGAAAATCACCCCTTCGCTTGACAGATCTGGTAGATTGCCGGTGGTTGGGGTTTCGAGTGTTCAGGGAGGATGACCGATGGCGTTGGGGAAGCGGGAGGAGTGATGTAGGCTGGGTTGAGTGAAGCGAAACCCAGCCTGCTTGGCGTGCTTTTAGTTTTCGTCGATCTTTGGCAATTTGATATGAGCTGTATCTTGAATTGCAATCGCTCACCCCCTTGCAAACGTACACTCGCTTACGCTTCGTGCTCTCTGATGAGTTGCAATCATGCTGGATGCTTTATGGAGAAGAGTTCGTGTTGGAACCGCGATCTTCACACGCAACGGGCCGATCCTCGGTTCCCGTGGCGTCTTCTGCCGCATGCAGCTGGTTCGGGTACTTTGAAGGTGCAGATGATCCACAAGCAGGGGTATGGCGGTCTGCAATTTGGGCTTGCCTGTAGGTTCCAAGATCCCTCTGCAGCCTCCAGGCCGCCTTCAAACCACTTCCACCGCCCCACTTCCTTTCCACCGAAAAGAGCTTCCTCCGCCAACACCTCATCCGATGGCTCAGCGAAATCTCCCCAATTTCAACGGGCTGTCAGACGTTCTCCTACACGTCCCTACGCACAGCGGCAGGTGCCCACCACAGCCTGGTGGTTTTATCCCGCAATCGTCGCGATAAATACGCTCCCGGCCGTACCCGCGGGAAACGGTCATCCCGGGGAAGTTTCAAGTAATGATCACGCTTGGAATTTTCAACAGCTGCATGAAAGACTTTTCGAAATTTGTACACGATTACAGCAGTTCATCTTCTCCGGTCCTGCGATCAGCGATCCAGGCAACATTCGACTGATGAAAGACTCCCGTGCCCAGGGAGCCTCCCTGAGCGCTCACTAAATAGCGCCACGCCGTAATCGGAGTGGAGTTTTCAACTGGTGTAGGAGCAAAAACAGGCTTGGTCTACGTCGAGAGGTGCAGCACCACTTTTCTTGCTGAGGAGCCAAGCCATGGATGGCAGTATCCAGCGCCGGAGATCATGTCGAGACACCTCGCCAGCCAGTCTTTCTTCGTGTTCGCTCACTGCGTGATCGACACGAAATCCCTGAACAGACTTCACAACGCCATTGTCACGCTTGAAGCACCACATCCCGATTCTCACAGATTACCCAGCATCGCGCAATCGCCCTGGGATCTGCTGGATCACTTCACAGAACTGGCTGAATTCACGCATTGATCCCTTGGGCTCCATCTGGCCCAACAGCCGTGTTCGGATGAGAGACATTACAGACGGCACCAGCAATACCATTCTCGTCGGAGAACGGTCCTGGCTGGATAAGGCGGCGTTCTGGATTGGAGTTCACAGCTACCTCGCCCACGGAGACATGGGTCTCCGCGGGATCGTCGGAACCAGCGTGCATAAGATCAACCATGGTGGACCAGATGCAACCGATGGGTTCAGCAGTGAGCATGTCGGCGGCGCACACTTTCTCCTGGGCGACGGCAGCGTCCGGTTCATCAGCGAGAACATTCAGCACAACAACAATCCAGCGCATCTGCCGGCCAGCAACCCAACAGTTGCTAACAGCGGGTTGTTCCAAAGGCTCGCCCGCCGGGAAGACTGGCTGTTGATTGGCGAATTCTGAAATGTCGGCGAAGGATGCTCCTCGGCCTTTGTTCCCGAGGAGCATCTCGACGTCAGTTGCGCTCACCGCCTTCAAACAGTGCAGACGTGCCGCGTTCTCCAGGAACTGATTCAGTCACAGAGTGTCGACTCATGGAAGTCAGACGCTGAGCTGGAGTCTCCGTGGGAACTGCCGCTGATTTCCCCGTCACGATCTTCGTGCGTCAGTCGACTCGATACCGACATGGCCCGAATCATCACAAGAACATCATTCCCCTGAGAGTCATGAAGTCTCCTCACCGTCGCACAACCGCTCACTCATTCGTTTTCTTGCTGCTCGCAGGGATGGTTCTTCTAGTCGGGGGAAGTGGATGCTCCCGCCGTCCTGGGCCGGAACTGGCAAGTGTCAAAGGGATCGTCCTGCTGGATGGCAAACCCCTTCCAAATGCGTCTCTGTTATTCCAGCCCAGCGGGGAATTTGCTTCCCCTTCCTATGGGGTAACCGGGAAAGATGGCCGGTTTGAGCTGTCGTTCAATCGTTACAAGAAAGGGGCCATGCCCGGTGAGCACGAAGTGTCGCTGTCCACCGCAGGGCTCGTGGTTGCGACGGACGGCAAGGAGACCTATCAGGACGAGAGCCTGCCCGCGCGCTATCATCGCGACTCGAAATTGACCTATGTCGTGAAAGCGAATGAACACAACTTCTTCGAAATCAAGCTCACGTCCGAGAAAGATCCAAAACCCTCGAAAACGGGTCGTAAGACTTCACGGTAGAGAAGTTTAGTCAACCGTGGGCATGCGCTTGTGGCGTTATCCGCACTCGGAACGTCATGTCGAAAGACGCTCCGGGAACGGTTCTCTGGGACGCGATCACCGCAGTCGAGACTCTCGCTGGTCACTTTCACATTGCCGCTGGCAAGTTACTTCGGCTCTGCAACCTCGACTCCAGTGAAGACGTCCGCCGAATAAGATCGTTTGAGCATCTCTGATTGTTGGGGCGTGCGCCATTTCGGTTCGGGCAGCTGTTCGTTCCACTCCTTGAGGGACTGGAGTAGCGCAGTCGCGATGTCGGGATGCGCGGCAGCGAGGTTACTCTTTTCACCTGGATCCGATGAAAGGTCATACAGCTCGCCTGCTTTCTCAGGCAATTTGACAAATTTCCACTGGTCCTTCCGGATCGCGAGCTGTCCCATCCATCTCCAGTACAGGACATCGTGAGGGGGACTGGGATCTTCGCCACGCAGGTGAGGAAGCAGATTCACTCCGTCCAGCTCCGGTGCTTCAGGGACATCAGCCCCCACTGCTGCCAGTGCCGTCGGGATCAGATCCAGAGAACTCACCGGATGATGAAAGAGAGTGCCCGGTTCGAACTGGCCTTTCCATTGCATGAAAAAAGGGACCCGGATGCCACCTTCGTAAACATCTCCTTTTACTCCGCGGAACGGATCATTGAGAGAGGTATTCTGGCCAAACTGGAAGGGTGCCTTCGGATTCGATCTGACATGCCCCGTCGGACCACCGTTATCGCTCAAGAATACGACGAGCGTTTCTTCTTCCAGTTGAAGTTCCGCCAGCGTTGCCAGCAGACGTCCGATCTCCTGATCCACGCCATAGAGTAACGCGAGAAACGAGCGACGGTGAAGATCCTCGATGTGCTCGAAACGTTCGAGATGCTCAGGTTTCGGCTCCATCGGCCAATGTGGTGCGTTGTACGAGACGTACATGAAGAACGGTTTCGACTGATGCGCTTTTATGCAGGCAATCGCCGCGTCGGTCAGTTGCTCAGTCAGGTGTCCCGACTCTTTCAGAAGCTGCGTCGCGCTCTTCCGATACCTGTTGTAAGAGCTCTCGTTGTCGTCGACGATGGGATAAAAGCTTCTGGAACCTGTGTAAAATCCCTGAAATTCGTCGAATCCACGTGTCCACGGCTGCGAGTCCGCAACCGCACCAAGATCCCATTTTCCGACTCCCATTGTGGCGAGGCCCGCCGCCGAAAGCCGTTCAGCCATGGTCAGTCGAGCCGGGGGGAGCCCGAAAGTTCTGAGATATTCATGCTGCGGATTTGCCTCGAATCCGAAGCGCTGCTGGTAGACTCCGGTCATCAGACCTGCCCGGGAAGGCCCGCACTGGGGAGCGGTGACATACCCGTCGGTGAAGCGGATTCCCGCTGCCGCGATGGAGTCAATATTCGGGGTGATGGCCGTCTTCGAACCATGGCATCCAAGATCCGCGTATCCGAGATCATCGACGAGAATGAGGAGGACATTCGGCTGTCTTTTGACAGGGGCCGGGACAGCCTCCGCGACAGCAACCGACATCAGCAGCACTGCAGCAGAAAAACATGCGATCTGAATCTTCAAAGACGTTTGCATTCTCTCGTTGCTCCAGGAGAACTCGTTGAGGCGAAGCTCTCTCTAGGTCGCGCAAACTCCCTTGGAGTTCGACACGACAATCATTCTTCACGACCGGGAGTTGTAGCGTCTCCCCATAAACGTTCTGTCGAAAATTGACGACCTGGTTCCGGCGAAATTGTGAAAATCTCCCGAATGATCCGTTGAACCCATGTGATTTTCATGACTCGAAGGACAATGCTGAAAACAGTTCAAGTCCCGTCGACGAACGACGTGCCAACGCTTCGGAGTCAGTCCGTCGAGCTGGCAGTGGGCGGAGTTCAATGTCGGCACGTGGTCAGTTCCCCAAATGCGTTTTCAGCCGGTGATTTCCGGGATTTCCGCAAGACACTCGATGCGTAGATCTGTAACATCTCGTTGTCTTCCGTGTTTCGGAGGACAACGTGTTCGAGCTCCTCGCGTCGAACAATTTTCGTCAGCGGAGGCTATCAAGATGAACAAGAGTTGTCGACATCCCAGCCGATCATATGGCTGTCTTCTGTTTTGTATTGCGGTTGCCCTTTTTGCATCAACTCCGCGATTCGCGATCGCGGATGACCGGCCTAATATCGTGATGATTGTTGTGGACGATCTCAATGACTGGGTGGGGTGTCTTCAAGGTCACCCACAGGCACAGACGCCACATATTGATGCCCTCGCGTCACGGGGAATGCTGTTTGCAAATGCCCATTGTCAGGCACCGTTATGCAACCCCAGTCGGACCAGCGTTCTGACAGGCAAACGTCCCTCCTCGACCGGCGTCTATGCCCTCGAGCCGTGGCTGAGAAAGGCGCCTGCGCTGCAGGATTGCGTGACACTCCCCGAGTACTTCAAGAAGAACGGCTACGAAGTCATCATTGGCGGGAAGCTATTCCACGGTGGCGGTCCCCCGCAAGAAGAAAGGGCTCGTTATGCGGACATCTGGGGACCGGAGAGTTCGATCGGTGCACGTCCCCGTTCCAAACTCGTCACAACCCCCGCAGGAAATCATCCACTGGTTGACTGGGGGACCTTTCCACATGCCGATTCCGAAAAGGGGGATTACCAACTGGCCAGCTGGGTCGAACAGGAACTCCCCAAGCGAACCAACCAGCCATTCTTCCTGACCGTCGGATTCTTTCTTCCCCATGTTCCATGCTATGCCACCCAGGAGTGGTTCGATCGCTACCCGCAATCGTCTCTCATCCTGCCAAAAGTTCTCGAGTCTGATCGCAGTGATATCCCTGAGTTTGCCTGGTACCTGCACAGCCAGTTGCCAGAGCCGCGATTGTCATGGCTCCGAAAACAGGAGCAATGGAAGAACCTTGTCCAGGCCTACCTTGCCTGCGTTTCGTTCATGGACGCGCAGGTCGGGCGAGTGGTCGCTGCTCTGGATCAGGAACCGTATCGCGACAACACCATCATCGTGTTCTGGTCGGATCACGGATGGCATCTGGGCGAAAAAGGGGTGACAGGGAAGAATACTCTCTGGTCAGAGTCGACACGGGTTCCCATGATTTTTGCAGGGCCGGGAATCGCCCAGGGAGTCTGCCAGCAGCCCGTCGAACTGCTCGATCTTTACCCGACTCTCGCGGAACTGTGCCGGCTCCCGGTCTCTTCAGAACTGGAAGGGCACAGTCTCGTTCCACAACTCCGCGATCAGAACGCCGAGAGGAACTGGCCCGCGATCACGACGCAGTCTCAGGGCAATCATTCCGTGGTGAGCCGTGACTGGCGGTATATTCGTTACGCTGATGGCTCGGAAGAACTGTACAACATTCGGACAGATCCAGACGAATGGCACAACCTCGCCAAACAACCCGGAGTCGAGGAAGTGGTGGCGGCCCACAGCAAGTGGCTTCCCAGTCACAACGAACGTGCTGCACCGGGCAGCAAGTCGCGACTCCTTGAACTTGTCGATGGAAAGTGGCACTGGGAAGGCCAGCCCATCAACCCGGATGCCATCGAGAAATGAGTCGAAAGGGTGAGCGTAGCCGTGAACAGGAATCTCACCATCGGCAGTTCAACTGACCACCGGTGAAAAGCGATTCACCTTTGATATCGATGAATGAGCGGCCTCGGTGGGGAGTCAAATTTTCCAGTGCGGATGATCCGATCCCTCTCTCGCTGGAAAACTGCATCATCCTCATTTCTGGGATCGATCAGCATGTTCGTCATCTGACTGACTCGCTGCGCCAGAACCGGGAGTATAACCGTGTCGCCCCGTGAACGAGCCAGGTTCGACGCAGCCCGAAGGCGAGTTGCCGACACATCCATTGTCGACGGTGCAGCAGTCGCTTCAGGCTGCTCGCCCATTCATCCTGCAGGGCGGGTGTCCAACACTTCACTCCCCGTAAGACCAGTGGAACGACAGCCTGAGCGGAAGCCAATGCCCACGCGATCCCCTCCCCCGTGAATGGCTCGACATAACCAGCGGCATCTCCGATCACCAGAACTCGTTCACTCGCAGGGACGGAAAGACGGCGGGTCAAACTGGGTGTCCCCTGCCAGTGGGCACTCTCCAGATCGGAGAAACTTCGAAAACCGCTTTCACTGAGGATCCGGGACGCTGCGGCCCCCGGAGTTCCACAGTTTCGAATGAAATCTCTGTCGAAAGCGGCAGCGACGTTCAGTCGATGATCTTCGAGTCGCACCAGTCCCACGTAGCCACCCAGCACACTCCCCGGGACTTTGGATATTTTCGCTCCCGGTGGTCGTGTGAAACACTGGCCCACCTGCTGGCGTTCGAAACCGGGCAGCGTTTGAGCGGTGAAACGATCCGCCGGGGGCTGCATCGACTGGGGCTGGTCTGGCGTCGCCCTCGACCTGTCGTGGGACCAGCTGATCCCGAACACGCCGAGAAATTCCAGCGGATTCAGCAGCTTCTGGAGAACCTTTCTCCCCAGGATGTGGCTGTCTTTCAGGATGAAGTGGACCTGAATCTGAACCCCAAAATTGGCAACATGTGGATGAAAAAAGGCCAGCAGGCCGAGGTGGTCACGCCGGGGAACAATCAGAAGTGCCATGTGGCAGGCTCGCTAATCTGGAGGACAGGGACGCTGCTGGTGAGTCGTCCTCACTGGCGGCGAAACACGGTTCAGTTTCTGGCTCATCTGGACGACCTACGTTCACGGCTGCGGGGTTACCGGAAGATTCACGTCATCTGCGACAACGCCAAATTCCATGACTCACGGGCAGTGAAAGCATATCTGCAGAAATGGAACCACCGGATCGAAGTTCACTTTTTGCCCAAGTACGCCCCGCAGACGAACCCGATCGAGCGTGTCTGGTGGCACCTGCACGAGACGATCACGAGGAACCACCGCTGCCAGACTCTGGAAGAACTGATCGATCAAGCGTATGAATGGTTTGAGGTGAACAACAACCACTATCTTGACATGCGACACTCCTTCGCCAAAGCCGCTTAAACCTCACTCCGGTTCGGTGGAGGGCCTATTTAGAAGTCTCCTGCTGTCCAGGATGAAATCCGCTGTAGTTCGCAGGGAAGCTTCGCTCGGATACACTCAAATTGCTATACGCGCCGGGCGTTGCCCCGCTGTAGTTCGCAGGGAAGCTTCGCTCGGATACACTCGGAAATGTGCCGCACGAATTCCCGGCTCGGCTGTAGTTCGCAGGGAAGCTTCGCTCGGATACACTATCAGGAGTTGACTTATCTCCGCAAAGTGTGCTGTAGTTCGCAGGGAAGCTTCGCTCGGATACACTGCGGAAATCGCCCGGATGATCGAAACCGGTGCTGTAGTTCGCAGGGAAGCTTCGCTCGGATACACTGACGAGATGTACTCACTGACCATTGCCACAGCTGTAGTTCGCAGGGAAGCTTCGCTCGGATACACTTCGAGTTGAAGCCGGTCATGTACAACTGATGCTGTAGTTCGCAGGGAAGCTTCGCTCGGATACACTAGCAATGCTCTCACGTAAGCCGCGAAAGAAGCTGTAGTTCGCAGGGAAGCTTCGCTCGGATACACTCCAAGCCGTCTGAGGTGTGGGAGATGACCCGCTGTAGTTCGCAGGGAAGCTTCGCTCGGATACACTGAGCCACACGAGCCACATAAGCCGCCGCATGCTGTAGTTCGCAGGGAAGCTTCGCTCGGATACACTCCAGTCGTGCTTCGCCGTCGACCTTTGCATGCTGTAGTTCGCAGGGAAGCTTCGCTCGGATACACTCAGATTCCGCTGCTGTTTGAGGTAGTATTCGCTGTAGTTCGCAGGGAAGCTTCGCTCGGATACACTAGGCGGGCACATGAAGACCGATAAAGTTCTGCTGTAGTTCGCAGGGAAGCTTCGCTCGGATACACTGAGACCAGTTGTCGCTTGCGTGTGAGTCCTGCTGTAGTTCGCAGGGAAGCTTCGCTCGGATACACTAGCAGCATAGGATCACTTGTCTTTTCGTTATGCTGTAGTTCGCAGGGAAGCTTCGCTCGGATACACTCGCTCGCGCAAAACACTTCGCCTTCGTATTGCTGTAGTTCGCAGGGAAGCTTCGCTCGGATACACTTATGGTCGCATAAGACCAACGTCAAAATGAGCTGTAGTTCGCAGGGAAGCTTCGCTCGGATACACTCGCAGATGGGGCGACTGTTACTGCGTCGGAGCTGTAGTTCGCAGGGAAGCTTCGCTCGGATACACTACCTTCCGCCGAACTGCCAACGACATAACGACTTCCAGTAAAAGGAGGCTTCAAAAAAGCAGAAGCTGCGATGGGGCTGACTCATTTGTGGCTCGCTTTTTTCCGTGAAAACTTTGCATCTTCCCAAATTGCCGATCGGTCACTGCAAGCAATCGCACGTAGCCGTCCGGCGGCAGTTTGGATTCGATCGATCGCCGGTACGTCTCCGCGATTTCCTCGCTGCCACAAAAGCGGGCGTAGACAGAGTATTGCATCTGTGAAAAGCCTTGATCAAGCAGCAGGTTGCGAAACCTGCAGTAGTCCCGGCGGGCCTGCCTGGTGTCGACCGGCAGATCAAACATTGTGAACAGCCACATACTCTTATATTCCGACAGCTCGTCCCCTGCTTCTGGCATCGAAAAACCCTTCTGGCAAGATCAGATCACGAGATTCCCCGACAACACATTGCACCAGGGAAGCTGCTGTTTTTGACAAGGCATCAAACAGCGAACGCGACTCACCCTGAATCCTGATCGGCTCGGTCAGTGCTCCCAGCAGGTCGGCCCTGATCATTTGCGTCACTTCCGGAATCGCCTCAAGACCGTCCAGAATTCCTGCCACGGCGCGATCGACGAGAGGGCGATAGGGTTCCATGACGTCATCAGCGAGGCAGAAGCTGTTGTATTTGTTGTGATGGTGCAGTCCGATCGTGGGATGCAGTCCGGCAGCCACGATGGCGCGGGATGTAGCTGCCCTCAAGACAGCGTAGCCGTAATTCAGAAGGCGGTTGTGATCCGATGCGTTCCGGTCGCGGCGAAAATCGCTGCCGAAGAGCGCTCCCCAGTATCGGCGCGCGGCCTGCGCTTCAATGTTCGAGGGGTCGCCAGAACGAATCAGCGATATCAGCCGCCCGATGCCATGATCGGTCCCCTGACGTTCGCGGAGCAGCATGGACTGCATGTGGACTTTGCTGCGGATGAGTTGTCTCCAGAGCTGTTTTCGGCGAGGTACGGTCAGCTGCACCTGCTTTTGAAAACGTTCCGTCTGAACGACATTTCCGTCCAGAGGCAGCAACAACCCAGAGGGCATGCGGGATTCATCGCAGGTGAGAAACGCTCCGCCTGCTGCGATCAATTCATTGAGGACAGCCTGAGTGTACGAAACCTGCGGATGTGCGACGACCAGAACGGCCAAGTCTTCGAAGGGGACGCGAAGGAGCGGTCCCCCGGCATCGATGACAAGCTGATGACGCTCCACCCGGAGACGCGCGGGATGTTCCGCAATTTCAAGAATCCGATTCCGCATCACGCGGACTCCGAAGGAAGGCCCGACCTCCGGTGTCCTGAAAGTGAACTTCCTGCGATACCTTTATGATTTTCAGCGACTCATGAATGACATGCAAGGAAATTTCTGCCATGTCGCCAAAGTGGAACTGATCAGGACGCCCTGTGACCTGTTGAACAGGTAAACTACTTGAGCAAACTCATTCTTCAGAAAAGAGAAGGGCCGGCGTCCTTTAAAGGACGCCAGCCCGGATCATTGTCGTTTATACTTCGACGACGGAAGCTCCGTTGCTGCTTTTCACAAGTTCGATTGCAGATTTACAATCAGCTTTGTTGTGGTAGCTCTCCCCGGAGACAGCAATGATTCTGGTGTTCGCAGCCCTGAGCCGCCAACACCACTCTCCTGATACGTCTTTGAAGACTACGTACGTCAAGACAATCTCCTCTAAAACAGCAGATCTCAAAACGGTGGATCTGTTGCCTAGAGCGCAGTGGACTGCCTACAATGGCAAAATCGACGCCACTGGCGCTCGGTCAGAGGCCGGACGTGTTTTTGCTTACGAGGCGACACGTCCTGGCCTTTTTTCGTTCAATGAGTATTGCGTCCTTAAAATAAAATGCAATATCTAACTCCTCGATAAAACTGAAAATTCACTACAGTGCCGTTCCGTCTAGGTGCTACTCTAGCCGCAACTTGATACCCTATTGTGGAGTGAGCTGGATCATCGGACCGTAAAAAGTTCCGTCAGGTGCAACTCGCTGTAGTTCGCAGGGATGCATCGCTCGGATACACGGTCCCTCGAACGGGAATCTGGACGCTCGTCAGCGCTTTGCCTTGGCGAGAGTCCGGAATTTCCTCTCTTCTTCAATAGTTCCGTCCGGAGAAAGATTTACGGGCTTCGCTCCGCGCTTCCTGAGGTTGTCGATGCTTGTGATGCGATTCCAGGGCGTACGCTGGTCGTTTGTCACGGTCGTCAGATGATGTTCGCACAGCTGTAGCTCGTTCTGGGAGAACTTCTGCACACGGTAGAGCATCTCTGTTCCGTCTGGTCCCTGGGCAAGGAGCATGTCGTTCTTTCGCAGCGCGAATTTGAACTTGCGGCTTTCCGTCTCGTTGGGGATCAGCACCTTTTCTCCCGGCTTCCCATGGTTCCGGGAAAAGTTCTGATGTGCGGTCAACCGGTCCAGGATTTCATGTTCCCAGCGGACTTCCTTTCCGTCTTTATCCAGCACCGCATAGACGAGACTGGCGTAATTGGAATCTTTTCCAGATGCGTAGTTCCTGGCGCGGGGACCTTTGCCGACAGTACGGGGTTTCGCATCGGTGATAATGCGCACCTTGCGGATGATGGCTCCACCCGATTTCTGATTCTTCCCCGTCAGTCGCGGAAAGTTCTTTTCATTGTCGTCCGCGATCGCCCAAAGCTTGTCCGGCTTTCCGCGGCCCAGCTGTTCCCACTTCTGCTGGACTGCCGCCCGGACATTCACGTCAGCAATCTGATCACCGCTGATCTCTTTGGCAGTCAGTTTGCTCAGGTGCTTCCGGACCCGATGCTGGGGCCTCTTCTCGGTGCCGAAGTTCTTGCTGTAGATCGTCTCGGCATGGAGCGGACCAGCAAGGGTATGGGTGGGGCGATGGGAAACGTGGATGGCTTCAATCGCGAAGGCCACATCATTTTTGAAGCTGGCCCATGGCCACTTGATCGATTCGAAGAAGTGTCTGGAATGATGTTTCTCGCTATTGCTGGCAGCTTCGGAGAGTCGTTGAATCTGCTTGTGCGTCATCAGGGCAATGACCACGGCGTCGATGGCGTGGTGACGATGATCGTCGCGCTCTTTCTCTCCGTCTTCCGCCCCCAGCAGGTCATTCAACTGCCAGTTCGCACGCACTTTCCCGGTCAACTGACCTGTGGGCGACAGAATCCGCTGCTCTCCTGAAGCATCGACCCGGCCTCCGTAGAGAAGTTGAAGGTACTCGGAAGCGAGTCTGGAATTGTACCGGGTATCCACGAGTTGCCGGGCAGTGAATTCATCTTCAATCGGATCATTTTTGAAACGGAAGAGCTTCACGTCCCGGGCAGTTCCCTGAAACCGTTCGACTCGCTGCAGGATTTCTTCATATCGGGTCCCAGCGAACGCTTGCGATGGGGTTCGATCCCCTTTCTGGTCGTTGCAGCTACGACAGGCGACCGTTTTATTGAGGAAGGAATCGTCCAGATAACGTCGCGGGTAGATGTGCTCGATATTGAATTCGGCATCATCAGACAGCAGACGTTTGCGGTTAATCGCCTTTCCACAATAGGGACATTCCCAGCCGCATTCTTCCGCCAGCAGCCACTTCTCGATGTCGCTGCGGCGGGGGTTGGAACGATTCCCCTGTGTGACGATTGCAGCAGCAGCTTCAAGTCTCCGTTTCTGATTGGACTGATTCTGCGCATGAACTTCTTTTCGTTTGACGCGGGAGTTGCGGATTTCCCGAGCCAGTTCAATATGAATGTGCTCTGGCTTCCCAAATCGGTTGATAATGGAATTGACGACTTTGCGAAGTTCCGTCAGCGCACGAATGACGGCAGGATTGCGAACGTCCGACTTCCACTGATTGAGGGGCGGAAGCGAGGGGTAGATTTTGCCGCTGGTGAATTTCTCGGGATAAAGTGCACGTCGAACCGTGCTGTAGGAGGCGCCGGCGTGCAGTCCGGGAGTGCCGGGTTGACCTGCAATCAACTTCTCCATCGCCCGGCGGCTATGGCTGGCATAATCCTCTTCAAGATGAGTTTTGTTCGCCAGCAGACTTGCGGCAGCTTCATCGAGTCCCCAGATTTTCATGGCCCGCTTCTGCAACGCTTCAGGCTTTCGATAGTGCAGCACTTCCTGAGCGATCGTGGTCTGCTCTTCCTCTGAAAGTTCCAACCATCGGGGGCCAAACACGGGGATCATCTTGGCATTTGTTCGATTCCCGATGAGCTTGTCGTCCCACTCCTCCAGCGAAAACTTGGCATTCTTGAGATTGAGCTGCTTTTTCACTTTCTGCCAACTCAACTCTCCTGTTTCATTGAGAGCGGCCAGAAGTGATTGTCTTTCAGCTTCTGATAACGGGTCATTTCGTCTGCTCGCTGTGGTGACACGCAGATCGTTCACCTTCTGGAGAATCCGGAACGTTTGAGCGATGGGAAGCGCGAGTGGGCACCGCTTCAGTCCCTTTCCCCGCTTGTCGAATTCCAGTTCGCAACGACCAATGAGGTGGCTTTGGGATTTCAAGGGTCGCTGGAAGAAGATGACATCATCAATTTTGTCCCAGACTTCTGGCGTCAGTTGTGGATGTGCCTTTTCCTGGGCTTTGCGAATCGCAGCGAACTCGTCCCGATATTGTTTTCGGCTGAGCCAGCGACGGCGAATCCGCTCTTCCTGCGGTTTCACCTTGCGATTCAGATAAGCCCCGAGGGGCAGTTTCGCCTGCTCTAACTTCTTGTCCATGACCCCAATGGAACTCAGGACCACGCCTGTATCTTCATCCTGACTCTGACCCTTTCGATTACTTTGATATCCCCGGCGCTGAGCCAGATGATAAAGGGCCCGACCAAGTTCATACGGGGCAACGGCCCCCGAAGAAGCACGGTCCCGCAGCAGATAAGGAAGCTTCTGCCGGGCCTCATGATCATCCACGGCAATGTATTTTTCGGTCAGCTGCGAATCGAGATCGCCGAGCAATTGCTTTCTTGCGACCGAATCATTCCCGGTGGATGGGGGAAGCAGTCCAAGTTGCTGCAACAGAATAAAAAGTTTCTGCTTGCGTCTCTGCCGCCGCCACTGCATGCGTCTGGGCTGACGAGCCTGTCGACGAACAACGGCTCGCGACGCATCCCGGCCCTGATCGATGTCCCCTTCGACACCCGCTTCGAAGATTCGAACCCCCGCAGCAACAATCCCTGCAGGCTCTCCCCCAGGCCGATCCAGTTGAACAACAGCCCACCCGAGAGAAGATGCCCCCAGATCCAGCCCGAGACGATACGGAAATGCGTTGACCATGAATGTGCCCGTGAAGATCAAAGAAGACGATCGAGAGTTGGTCTTCGATCATATCGGAGTTGAATTTTCCGTAAAAGGGTGTACACTTGGCGAAGTGTATCCGAGCGATGCTTCCTTCCTATTACAGTAAGGTTTTATCGCGCACGGTTAAATCCGTTGGGCGCCTCCTGAAGGCGCCCATTTTTATGCGCGGTCGGTCAAACGCTGACGAATGTCTTCTATTCAGGAATGCTCAGTGGCAACGCGTACTTGCACTTGCCTGTGAATGGTTCTGAAATTCTTTCGTGTTGATTTGCTTATTCCGTCGTCGACCTGCGCCGTCGTGGGATTCACGATGTTTGTCATCGTCACCAGGCTGGTCCCCACCGCGCGCAGAAGCTGCCTGCGGGGTCGCGGTTCGTTTGTCGGATCCCTGCCGGCGGATCAATGCTCGGTCACGAGTCGCAATGAGGAGGTGAAGCCGTCGACACTGCTTCTGAATTCTCCTTCGACACGTTTGAGCCTTGGTGGCAGACCGGTGGCGTGGGTTTCGGTCCGCTTTCGCTTTTCGAATTGTAAGTCACATTGAGACGGGCGGATTTCGGGAAAAGTCCCCAATCCCGCAGGCTCGTGAAGGGGCCAGGTCGACTCTTACGCCAGTGCAGCGAAAGGGGGCGAGAACTCGACTTCCCCGACAACGTTCTGTAATGCGTTTTCGACGAGCTCAAGGGCCATCCACGCATCACTGCCACCGAAGGGTGATTTTAATCTGGCGGGCCAGCTCGGAAGAGAAGCTGAAGCGGCCATAGAACTGCGGATGCCCCAGAACCAGCACGATTCTGTGCCCGGCTTCTTTGCATCGTCCCAGACCGGTCTCAATCAGTCGCGACCCGATCCCTCTTCGCTGGAATTCCGGATGGACCGCCATGGGAGCCAGAGAAAGTGCGCTCACGGTTCCCTGGTTTGTGACGATCGTAACGCGACTGAACAGAATGTGCCCGACGATGCGTCCGTTGCCTGTGACCACCAGTGAAACTTCTGCATGGCCTTGATCACGCAAGGCATCCACCAGGTCCGATTCGGCTTCACCGCCAAAGGCCTCGTGATTGAGCCTCCGAATCGCATCCCGATCTGCGGGCAATTCTTCCCGGATGAGATACTCAGCGTGCTCAGGAACGTACTGTGTCATAATGTTCTTCCAGCCGGCTGCTTCTTGCTGCTCAATGCCATTGCATCTGGAGATGTGCAACGGAGCCCTAAACGTCCCCGGGCAGTCCCCTGCCGACGTCTCACTGCCGGGAACTGAATCATACAGCAATGGCAGCGGTCGTAGGTACTGCGCACAGCATCGCCGGCTGGAAAGGCGAATTGTTGGAATCACAAGAACGGGGGGACGCTGCTCATGTGAAGTGTGCAGCGAGAGCGAATCTCGCGACAGTGTGGCGTCCCGGCAGCGATCAACACAACTTTCGAACGTCAAATCTCCCCGAATCGCCGCTACACTCCCCAGAGAGAGCGGCCAACTTCTCGGTGGACCAATCCATCGGGATCTCGACCGTTGTTTCGTGTCCCCGCCTGGATCTGAGTTCCCGGCTTCAACTCGGGCGATTCTGTGCCAGGGCCGCCGAATGTGCGGTGAGCGTTTCATCCGTCAACGCGGAACTGAAAGCCCTCGAGACTTCATAGCCCCCTTGAGGGAATGCTTCGCGGGTGGGGACATACCACGTTCCGCCATCGCCGTACGCTGCTGTGGCCACGAAACGTTCGGGAGCAGTCTGCTGGGCTCGCAGCTGATATTCGACAAAACATTCGCCGGGAAGGTTCAAGAGTGTCGCCTGATTGATGTGCAGGGCGCTGAGGACCACCGGGATCTGCTGCTGACAGCGTCGCATCCAGGCAACCTGCATCGCCGGAACCACCCGGTTGATCGCAGCCGCCGCCGGGTTAGCGACCTGCTGCATGAGCGCTTCCTCATTCAGCGATTCCATCGGCGAGAAGTTCATGCTGGCGGCCTGCCAGCTAACCTGCGACACCGGCTCGCGACTGGTTGCAGAATCACACTCGACCATCGCTGTGTAAATGCGATCCGTCAATTCCTGTCGGGCCTGTGGGGAACCATCATTGTACTTCCCGGCAGCAACGTCTCCGGAGCAGCCGGTGAAATATAGGTGAGTGCAATCGGGGGAGTCCGCCTGTCGACGCTTCCGGGCCAGTCCGGTGAAGTCGCTGTTTACACGTCCGTCCCCGTAATAGCTCATGGGATGCGTGGAGTAGAAATAGCAGGAGAGGACTTTGCGGTCGTTGTTGAAGAACGAAATGTTTTTCATCCAGGGGTCAATGAGCCCCTCGGGCAGATCACGCAGTTCGGGAACCCTGCAACTGCTCCCTCGCCAGCCGGAAACTTTTCCGTCCTTGTCGATGCCAATTCGCCGGTTGCTGGCCACCTTCTCGACTTTCGCTTGAGACACCGCCAGATGCGTGAGCGGGACCATTTCGGTCAGTGCCTGCTGCACAGCAGCCTTGCCGCGCTTCAGGCATTCTTCGAAGAATTCGACCTGAACATTGACGGGGCCTTGCGGAACGGAATCAAGAATCTTCTGCGAGTCCAGGCAGACGAATGGAGCGTTATGCTGATGAACGCACTGCACAGCAACCCGCTCAGGGGACGTCCCCGCAGCCTGAGCAAGTGCCTCCCGCCACCGGATGTGAGCTGAGTTCAGGAGCCCGGTCCAGTCGACCGTGCAAACCACGATCGGATCACCAGCACCGGTCAATACGAATCCGATCGACTCCAGCGAATCGTCGATCACGGTTGCCGGCTTGATCCATCCGCCACACAGGGGGTGCCCGATGGGGGGAGTGACATCGAAGCGGAACGGAGCGATCTTGAGATCTTGCGTTGCATTCGCCCTCGCAAATTGCGGCGAGAGAATCGCTGCGATTCCCGAAGACAGCACCGTTCCTAGAAAATCTCGACGGTCCATGGCAGATCCTGAAGTCAGAAATGAGTTGTCAAAAGTTCACGATGTCTATCGACGCGGCATCCTCACCGCATCGCATCAGACCCGCGTCGTATGATTCATTGGGGTGTCTGTTTGTTTTCAGCAGACGACAAGGTACGGATGAACTCGATCACGTCGGCAACATCCTGCTGAGACAACTGCTTCTCCAGTCCTTCGGGCATGAGTGACTGCCCGCTGGAGATCAGTTCTTCAATCTGCGATCGCAGAATGACGTCTTCTTTCGCTTCGGCTCTGCGGAGGGTCACACTCCCGGCCGTTTCGGCGGCAATGATTCCCGAATGAACCTGTCCGGACTGTGTGGCAATGGTGAAGCTGAGAAAGTTCAGTTGCGATTCCCGGTTGGGATCGAGAATGGCCGTGAGAAGGTCAGCGGGAATTTTGTTCTGCACGGAGACGAGGTCAGGTCCCACTTGAAAACCCTCGTTCCCAAGCCGATGGCACATTGCACAGTTCTTGAGATAGACCTGATGTCCGCTCTGACGGTCGCCTGAAAGGTTCAAGGCGGGCTGATACTGTTCGACGACCAATTGCCGATCGGGATTGGCCTCACTGACCAGAACCTTTGCGGAACGTTCACGCACCTTCGAGTTCGGATGCTTCAGCAGATTCGGGAAGAAGGTCCTGTCCAGATCCCGTGACTTGATCGTCCCCTCTTCGAGGGCTTTGAGTAACTGTTCCGTCCAGTTCAATTTCGAGAGGAAAACTTGTGTGGCTGCGGACCGGGAAGCGGGAGTCAGACTTCGCCATGATGCAACGAGAAGCTCGGCTGCCTGAGGATCCTGCACGTCACCAAGGGCATCCAGTGCGTCCAGTTGAACTTGCTGGGAGACTTGCGGCTCGAGTAAGGATCGGAATACGGTTTGCGAAACTGACCACGGAGCGATCGCGAGCAGCTGCAATGCTGCCTTGCGATTCTGTGCGGAACTGTTTTCGTCCAGGGCAGTCTCGCTGGCATTTTCAAAGAGTTTGACGACTTCAACATGTTCAAGGCTGTCCGCCGGCAGTTCTTCAGTCAGACGTTGAAAACTGCTGCCCGACCGCGTCAATCCCTGCCCCATTTGCCGCAGCAGTGGTCCACGCCAGTCGTCGGGAGTGCGGGCATCTGCGATTGTCTTCAGCATGGCAGCCTGAGCTGGGCGCTCGGGACGAGACCCGACAATCTCGGCGATCTTTTCCAGCAATGCCTGTGAGCCCGGCCGCTGACGAAGTTCGTCATCCTGAATCAGCAGTTCGCTGAATCGGGCTCCTTGATCGGCGATCGAGAGCAGGAATGCCGACTGCAGATCGCTGTCGTTCTCGCCTTTCTTCGCGACGTCAAAGAGCCCCTGCAGCATCTGCTTTTCATTCATCCAGCTGAGCGCCAAGGTCGCCTGGAAGCGGACGCGGAAATCATCGTCATCGGTCAGGAAGGACAGGACGACCTCCGCCAATTCGGGATTCTCCGACAGGAAGGGCTCGGAGAGTTCGATGGCATGTCGCCGCACGCCGGGATGCGCATCTTTCAGAGCGAACAGAACATGCTGTGGAGTCAGCGCTCCAAGTCCCTGCAATGTGTACAGGGCGTGGAGACGTCCCAGTGCAACGGGCGTGGTCTGCAGCAGTTGTTCCACGAGCGGAATCGATGCCGGGTCCTGCCGTTCCCAGAGCAGTCGCTGGGCCGTTTCGCGATTCCATGAATTCGGCGCGGCAAGCTGTTCGACCAGTTCCGCGATCGAAGCATCCCCCAGACGTTTCACGGGAAAGCGTTTCATGTCCGGAGAGACCAGTCGATAAATCCGGCCACGGTCGTTCCCGCTTTCCAGATTCAACAGTTCACGAATGTCGGGCGGGATGGCGACGGGATGTTCAATGATCTCCCGGTACATGTCCAGAACATACAATGAGCCGTCCGGAGCGTTCACATAATTGACGGGACGGAACCAGGTGTCGGTCGAGGCGACCAACTCGGTGTTCTCGTCGGCGCGGACCGCCAGAAATGTCGCCTTGTTGGGGGTCAGAGTTTTCCGGTGGATGAGGTTGCTGCCGACATCACTGACGAACAGATTTCCCTGAAATTCTTCGGGATAGGCCGCTCCACGATAAATGGTGATTCCCGCTGCGGAAGTGAAGAACCCTCCAGCGACGCGCTCTGAGGGGGGAAGCCCCTTGAACGCGGGATCCGCATTCCGCCTCTTTGTCCGGACCACGCGCCACGGTTCGAGCGGGCTGCGTCGAAAGACCGGAGCTGCCCCTCCTTCCTTGGCGATGCTCCGTGTGGAAGAAGACACAGCCACAAAAGGATTTCGTGACAGGTATTTGTCTTTCCAGACAACGTGCATCGCATGCACGCTGTTGCTGCACAGGAATCGATCCCCCCAGTCATCCATCGAGTGGCCGAATTGAATGCCGCCGGTCTCCCGCCTGACCGATTCGGTTCTGGGATCAAACGACCAGTCGCCCCTCGCGGAAAACGTCTCCTTTTCATCTCGACGCCGGATCGCTCCGCCGTTGGAACTGCTCGCGACATAGATGCGATTGTCCAGTCCCCATTTCAGGTTGTTGGCGATTCCCTGAATGTTATTTCGTCCCAGATCCGTAAAGACGGTCTCCCGGACATCCGCTTTGCCATCGCCATCGGTATCTTTCAGGTAGTAAAGGTCGGGTGGATCAATCACGAAGATTCCACCGCGATACGGCGCCACGGAGACAGGCCAGTCCAGCCCGTCGGCGAAGATCGAACTGCGATCGACTTTGCCGTCGCCATCGGTGTCTTCCAGCATGCGGATGATTCCGCTTTCCGTGCGTTTGGTCCCTGCTGGAACAATCTTCTCCTTCTCGGCTGCGTAAGGATACGCGTGGAACTCAGCGACGAACATCCGGCCGTTCTCATCGAAACAGGCATCGACCGGATCGCTCACCAGCGGCTCGGCAGCCACCAGTTCCAGCGAGAACCCTTTCTCAAGGTGCATGGTCGCGAGTGCATCCGCAGGTTCCACCGCCGGAAAGCCCTTGAGCTGTTCCTTGAGGGAGACTTCTTGCGCGGAACTGGTCGCGGGCAACAGCACGTTGACCAGGCACGCGAGACTCAGCGAGAGCTGCAACGAGGCAGCTGACCGTGGAAGGAAAGTTTTGATGTACACTGGGGATCACTATTGAAGGATCAGGGGTAGGTGTCAGGTGGGGGCTCGGCTGTGGAAAAGCTCGAGTCAATCAGGCGGTCAGCAAGCTCACGCAAGTGGGAAGTTGAGACCTCCAGCAGGGGGGGCGACTTACAGGTTTCCGGAAGCTCCGTCGTTCGGGAGACAGGCTGCGGACGGGAAGCCTGGACGAGTCTGATTTCACAACCGTGTCGGGGGCTTCGTCCCCAGCAATCACCCCTTGACTCCAGAGAGGGCAGACCACCAGGAGAAAGATCTTCAGCCATTGAACTGACGGGCTCCGCAGATCACTTAACGGCAAGCATTGTGTGATCAAATTCAGCATCTCGTCGGCCTCTTGAGGTCTACCGCCTTCACTCCTTCGGGTGATTCCATCTTATCCTGACGAGCTGTGACAGATAGAACAATTTGCGCGACTTTTTGATGAAATTGCGCGTCGCCATGCCTGAATTGCAGTCGAAATGGCGGGTTTGAAGCGGTTCTGCCTGAGACCGATCAAACGGGGCCCAGCCGTCCGTTGAAAGTTGCATCAACGTGAGACGACAGAATTTTCAACATTGGTGGAACCTGGATCACATCGGCCACTCCGGAAGCGGACCGTTGCAATTCGATGACAGGTCAATTCACCGGAACGAGCACAGGCAAGTGCCCGGAACCGTCAGAGGTCAATGTTGATGTCGGCTGTTTTGGCTGTGACTTCAACGATAACTTCGCGGTCCAAGCAAGGAAGTGCTGAAGCACTGGCAGCTGCGGAAATCTGACTTTCCGCGACCGAAATCTGACTGATCCGGACGATGTGCTTCCCTGGACTGGCAGCAGACCCCGATCCAGACGGATCCGAAGTATTGAGCACTGCCAGGAATCGATACTTTCCCGTTCGACCTGTGCTCACCGACAAAGAACGTGTTGCTCAATCCATCTGTGACCTCCAAGTGGTTTCATAACTGCTCAATCAATGGGTTCGGGAGCGCGACGCTCCTGCGGAGCCGCATCAAAGATCACGCGTGAAATCCATAGCGGCTCGGCAGGAGCCTCGCCCTCCCGGTTGTGAAACCACCTCATACGTTTTTATTAATTCCACCGACAGTGTCCGTGGGGCATATGTAGCCGGACAGCACATCGTTTGTTGTCGGATCGTTAATACACCAGACATCGAATGCCGAGCGTCGAGGGGATATGGGCTGGTTCCTTGATATCGAGGCCACAATGAGCCCCGCCGACCTGCGAGGCAAAAATGGAATCAGAAACAGAATCGCATCGCTGAGAGGCGCAGGACACGGAATGTGGAGTCAATCTACGGATTGCCCCACGCGACGTCTTGCAGATTCTCCGCATTTTTTAGTACTTTCTGCGCATGGAGCATGAAAACCAAGAGTTCCCGACCTTCGGAGCCGAGTTCAGTTCTCAGCTGCAACTCCTGGAACTCTTCGCACATCTTCCCGATGCCTGCGTGTGTGTGAAGAACCGCCAAGGCCGATTTGTCTGGGCAAATCAGGCGGAAATTGCACTGCACGGGATGAGCCAGATCGGGCAACTGACAGGCAAGACAGACTTCGACATTTACGAAAATCGGCTGGCCGAACAGTATTCCGGTGACGATCATCGGGTGATGACCACCAAGTCACCCTCCTGGAACCAGGTCTGGCTGCTGTCCGACCATTTCAGCAGACTGCAATGGTTCGTCTGCAGCAAGGTTCCGCTCTATGCGGAAGGCAAGGAGGCTCACGGAATTGCGATTGTCATGCGCCAACTTGCGCAGGCCCGCCCCATGGTCGCTGCTTACCACGGAATGGAAAGCGTGCTTTCCGAAGTCGTGAATCGTCATGCAGAACCGATCCGGATCCAGGAGCTGGCGGACATGGTCCATCTCTCACACAGCCAGTTCGATCGACGTTTCAAAGAAGTCTTCCGGCAGACACCGCAGCAGTACATCTTACAGGTGAGACTCAACGCTGCCTGCCACGCGCTCTGCCACACCGACGACTCCATGGCTGAAATCGCAGTGCGGACCGGGTTTTCGGATCAAAGCCATTTTACAAGACAGTTTCGCAGTGCCATGAATCTGACTCCTCTGGCTTATCGCAAGAAATATCGTTCTCAGGATTAGGATCTTGGTTTGGGAAATCCTGATCGCGATATACATTATGCTTCGATCGCTTTGAGTCGACTCTTCTGCTTGTGGTCTGGACAATCTTTCTATGCGGTGGAAACTTTCTTTACACTCAATCAGCTATTCCGGCAGCTGGCCAGGTCAGACTCGCCTGAGTGTTCCTGCATTTCTCAAGAAGGCCAGCAGCCTCGGATTCGATTCTGTGATGCTCATGGCCAAGCGGCCCCACTTGTCACCGGTCGACTATTCTCCATCGCAGCGCCAAAGGCTGCGTGAACAGGTCGACTCTCTGGGACTGACGGTCGACTGCCTGGCTGCTTATACGAACTTCTGCATTTCCGACCAAAGCTTGAAGATCCCGCATCGCGAACTCCAACTCATGTACCTCACCGATCTGGCGAAGTTTGCAAGTGAACTGGGGACGCCATTGATCCGCGTGTTTACCGGTCAGCCGGATCCGGAAAAAGGCTATCAGGAGAACTGGGACTACTGCGTCAGCACGCTGAGGGAGGCGAGCCAGAGAGTGGCGGACTATGGCGTGACTCTGGGAGTGCAGAACTACCACGACCTCGCCATGAAGGCTCACAGCCTTCGGCAGCTGCTGCGCGATGTCGACCAGCCGAACTGCCGGGCGATGTTTGATGCCTGGGCACCGACGATGCAAGGAGATGACCTGGTCGAGTCTGTCCGTACCATTGCTCCTTATGTCGTGCACACGACCGTTGCAGACTACGATCGTCGGCCGCACCTGTCCTATGTCCCCACGGTCCCTCCGCTGGTCGACAAGGTCCGGGAAGAACAGATCCTTGCTGTGCCGGTCGGCCAGGGGATCGTTGACTACCGCGCGTTTCTCAAGACCTTGGCGAAGACTGGTTATCAAGGGACGGTTGCTTACGAGATGTGCACGTCGCTGGTCGGTGGCGGGAGTGAATCGAACCTGGACCAGTGCGCAAGACACTTCATTGAATACATGGCCCAGTTCTGAATGGCCCGGTGAACTACGAGGCGCCCGAGCGGGAAACGTCGAGATCCGTCTGCGAGATCTCGAATTCCGGGTGGCGCGCTGCGCAGCCCTGAACCAAAGACCCCTGACAGTGCAGCAGGCCCGCTCGATGGTTGATTGACCCGCTTCCGGTCCACCCTCGGTGTCTGCGACCGCCCGAGCCGGCGCAGGCGCTTGCTGGAAAAAATGCGAGAAGGCTGATTGCCGGTGGAGCAGGCGGGACTGACGATGTGCTTTCACGCATTCTCTTCCGAAGTCAAAGGTCGAAGCCATCTGGTTTGTATGGTTTCAGTGACGATCGTATCCGCCCGAAACACAATCTCGACAATCGCGCACGAACTAACAGCAGCGTGCCCTATCTAAGCTCAGCTGATTTAAGAGGGAATGCACCTCAAGCCTGAAACCGGTCAATGAATGCAGAGTTCTCCTGAATATTTCGGCCCTTTTATCAGCATTTGTCTATTCTTCTTCTTGAAGCTGGACATCGCCGGCGCTAACATGTCGCGTGCGACATTTTGCTTTTCACGGCACGACTGAAGGCTCACCGAGCTTCGCATTGAGTCCCATTCCCGTCATCTCAGCGTCCTGTCGGGCATCCGCCTGACAAAATTCCAGTTCCGTTTTTCACCATTACTTGAAGGAATGAAGTATGCCGTTTGCTGCTTCCACCGCATCATCATGCAGACAACCTCGAGGCCTGCGCCGCGGGTTCACACTGATCGAATTGCTCGTCGTGATTGCGATCATCGCGGTTCTGATCGCCTTGCTTCTCCCCGCTGTGCAACAGGCCCGGGAAGCAGCTCGCCGTTCCCAGTGCAAGAACAATCTCAAGCAGCTGGGACTGGCGTTGCACAATTACCACGATGTCTACAACAGCTTTCCCATTGGCTCCCGAGCAGGTCACCCCATTCCGAACATGGCGGGCTGTAACTGGCGGGTTTCCATCCTGCCCTACCTGGAGCAGGCGGCTGCCTTCAACAAGCTCAACTTCTCCGGCGGGAGTTTTGCTTCGGGAACCTTCGACACGTTTTCGGTTCCGTTTCAGGGGAACGAGGTACTTTCCGGGTTGCTGGTGTCGGCCTACAAGTGCCCATCCAGTCCGATTCACGCCTTCGAAGATGAGCCCAACGCTGGGAACGAAGCTCGCCTGTCAATGATGCCTGACTATGTGGGCATTTCCGGGGCTGCTCCCGATCCGGCTGGTCGTACAAATGTGGTTCGCAACACGATGCGAGGGATTATCTCCTCAAGCGGTCTGTTGATTCCGACTGAAGCAAAGGGCGTGCGTGACGCAGTGGACGGATTGTCCAACACCATCGTCGTTGCTGAACAGTCCGGATACGTCGGACGGGATGTCATCCGTTCCAACTACATGGGGGCCTGGGCTGGTGCGGCATGGCTCCATACAGTCAGTGCAGTGCCCGAGGGGGATAATTTCTACCACGCCGGTCTGACAACGGTTTACTCGCCGATCAATTCCAAGACTCCGATCGCAGCCACGGTTGGAGGTCCCGGAAGCAGCGCTCCTTATGAAACGAACACCATCGTGAATTCCATGCATACCGGGGGAGTTCATGCTCTCCTGGGTGACGGTGCGGTCCGCTTCATCAGTGAGAACGTCAACATGGACACCCTGCGAGCACTCAGTGCTGCAAACGATGGCCAGGTCGTCGGTGAATGGTAATCACTGGCGTTGAGTTTCAGGTTCCGTGGAGGCAGCAACATCCGCGTTGTCTCCACGGTACCGAACTTCTGCCCGGCGATTGTATATGATCACCGGCTTCTCTGGGCACTGGCGACGCCAGTCCTTCTGTAGACGCTGGGCACTCCTTCAACCGTTCTGTACCCTGCGTCAGTCCTGAAAAAAACGTCTCCGAGTGGAGACCTGCTTTGCCGCTGCAATCAATGGAGTTCACTGTGAGTCGCCGACATCTGATGAAACTGCTGTGCGGACTGTTCCTCGGAACGGGGCTTCTGAATGGGCCGACCGCGATCGCGGAAGACAATGTCATTCGGATTGGAATTATCGGGACGGACACATCTCATGCTCCTGCTTTCACGCAGTCATTGAACGCGGTGCCTGCCAAACCGGGAATGGAAGGGGTGCGGGTCGTCGCTGCGTTCCCAGGGGGAAGCCCGGATCTGCCAGACAGCATCAATCTCGTCGACAAATACGCCGAACAGGTTGCTTCGCACGGGGTCAAGATCGTCGGCAGTATCGAAGAACTGCTGGGGCTGGTGGACGTCGTGATCCTCAACAGCATTGACGGCCGGGTTCACCTGGCGCAGGCCAAGCCTGTGATCGCTGCCGGCAAGCCGCTGTTCATTGACAAACCGATGGCAGCGTCCCTGAAAGATGGCAAAGAGATCTTCCGTCTGGCGAAGGAAAACAACGTTCCCTGCTTCTCCTCTTCCTCTCTGCGATACACGCGTGAAGCGGTCAAGTGGAAAGACCAGAAGCAAATCTACGGATGTGAAGCCTGCGGCCCCAGCTTCACCGAACCTCATCACCCGACTCAGTTCTGGTATGGAATTCACGGGGTCGAAACCGTCTTCACGTTCATGGGAGCCGGGTGCGAATCTGTCACCTGCATCCGCACGCCGGAACAGGAAGTTGCCATCGGTGTCTGGCCGGGCGGACGCATTGGAACGTTCCGCGGGACCCGCCTGCCGAAGAATGAGTTCGTCGCGATGGTGTACGGCAGTGACGAGTTTGTCGGCGGCCCCCTCGGCGTGAACTACGACCTTCTGCTGGAGAAAGTCGTTGAATTTTTCAAGACCGGAAAAGCTCCGATCGATCCACAGGAAACACTCGAAATCCTCGCGTTCATGGAAGCTGCGGATCGCAGCCATGAGCAGGGAGGAGCTCCGATTCAATTGAAGACATTGCTCGACCAATAGTGTGAGTGTGCCTTCTTCCCCGGTCTGCGATTTCGCACGCCGGGGGAGAAGCACTCTGACATGACCTCCCTTGATTCGCACCTTGGTCAGGACGATCGCACGAGCCAACACGGTCTCACGCAGATCTGTTCTGATCCCCCACGTTTGTCCTCACTTTTCTGATCTCTTTTTCGAAAGAAAGTGCTTCATGTTTCAACAGGCGAGTCGACGTGAATTTATGGCGACCTCTGCATCTCTGGGTGCGGCGGTCTGGGTTGGAGGCAGTATTGCGCGAGGCGAAGACAGGTCGCCGAATGCCAAAATTCGATACGCCTGTATCGGCCTGGGAGGCAAAGGGGGAAGCGATTCCGCGGATGCTGCAGCTCATGGTGAAATCGTTGCCGTCTGTGATATCGATGATCGCACGCTCGAGAAGGTCGGAAGCCGTCCCGGGTTTGAAAACGCTGCTCGCTTCTTCGACTACCGTGAAATGTTTGACAAGATGGGAGACAAGATCGATGCCGTGACGGTTTCGACTCCCGACCATATGCACGCTCCCGCGACGGCCCATGCACTCAAGCTGGGCAAGGCCTGCTTCACGCAGAAGCCGCTGACGCACACAGTCTGGGAAGCGCGTCGCCTGCAGGAGATCGCCAAGGCTGCCGGCGTAGCGACTCAGATGGGTAATCAGGGGACAGCAAATGAAAGCGGTCGCCGCAGCGCTGTGTTCCTGCAGCAGGGAGGCCTTGGAAAGGTCAAGGAAGTTCACGTTTTCACCAACCGACCGATCTGGCCGCAGGGGGGAGCTCGTCCCGCCTCCAGCCCGGTTCCCCCGTTTGTGCACTGGGAAGAGTGGCTGGGTGCAGCTCCGGAACGTCCCTACGCTGAGGGATACCATCCGTTTGCCTGGCGCGGTTACTGGGACTTCGGAACCGGAGCACTGGGCGATATGGCCTGCCATACGTTCAACATGCCGTTTGCTGGTCTGAATCTGGCAAACCCCAAGTCGATCGAAGCGACCTGCACCGGTCACAACATGGACAGCTTCCCACAGGCTTCCAAGATCGCCTTCGAGTTCGCTCATCCGTCAGGTGAGGGGATCCTTCCGGTCTGGTGGTACGACGGTGGAAATCTGCCGGATGAATCACTGTTGAACGGACAGAAGTTCCGTTCGAAGGGGGGAGCGATCATCGTTGGTGAAGACCTGACGATGTACTCCTCGGGCGACTACGGCGATCAGTGGATTCTGATCGACAAGGACGGAAAAGAAGTTCCGAATCCGGAAATCGACCTCGAGAAGTCTCCGGGTCATTTCACGGAGTTCCATCAGGCAGTCACCGGCGAACGCAAGAAGGCAACTTCGAACTTCGCAGAGTACGCCGGCCCGCTGACGGAAACCATCCTGCTGGGGAACCTGGCGATCGCTGACGCAGCCAAGGGAAGCAGCCGCAAACTGCTCTGGGATGCGGAGAAGCTGGAAGTCACCAACGCTCCGGAACTCAGTTCGCTCGTCAACAAGCCTTACCGCAATCACTATGACGAGTACCTGAAGGCATAGTTGTTTGGTTCAGGATTGCTCCCGTTGCGGCAGCGGGAGCAATCCTTTGTTGTTCGCGTCTGAGAATCTGTGGGTGTTCAAGTCGATTGAACCGAATTCGTGCAGGCCGTCATTCTTTGAGTTTCAGGAGAGGTTGACATGCGCCACTTGCAGTGCATTCTCGCGTTAGGTCTGTTGCTTGGTGCCGGCTGCGGTTCCAGCGGATCCCGCGTTGAGTCGGGCAAAGTCGAAGGAACCGTGCAGTTTGGATCGGCTCCACTTGTCTCCGGCACGGTCCTGCTATTGAACGAGAGCAATGGAGTTGGTGCAACGGCTGTCGTCGAAGACGGGAAGTTTCAGTTTTCCGAGGCAATTCCTGTCGGCGATTACAAGGTGGCCGTCGGTCCGCTGCCTGCTCCTCCTCCGCATCTCCCTCCGCTGCCAAAAGACAAAGTGGTGAAGCTCCCCAAGAAGTATGGTAAGTCAGCCACCAGCGGCCTATCCGCGACAATCAAGAGTGGTGAGAACAAGCTGCAGTTTCAGCTGGATACCATGTAGTACAGCAGCAGCTCAATTCTGAGCTCCCGGTCCGTCACCATTCGCGACGAGACATTCCAAGATAAAGCAGAAACGCTAGCAGCCTTGTCCTGCTGGCGTTTCTGCTTTGGTAAACACTTGGGTGCTCACGCAGTTGTGTGACGACCTCGGTCACGCTTCCTCTCAACGGGGCTTGCCCAGGCAGATGCGGAAGCCGTCCCGGGAATCCGAATAAGTGACCGACAGAATGCCAAGTCGCACCGCGCATCGCGCGTTGCCGGGAACATCATAATAGTTCCCTCCGCGACAGACGGGGTTCGCAACGGTCTTCTGTTCTTTGTCGAGGTAATGCACCTCTTCGTGACCGCCGGTCGGGTCGAAGTGGTCGATGACGAACTCCCAGACCCCGCCGCACATGTCCGCGAGACCGAAACCGTTGCGGCCCCGTTCACCGTAGTGATCGACCGGAGAGGCCATGGCATACCCGTCGCTCCAGGGCAGCTTCGCTCCGGTCCAGACATAATCTTTTCCGGGAAGAAAATCGATGGCGGAGATATTGAGCCTCCCTTTGGCATCCTCGAGATTGTCCCCCCACCAGTAGAAGCTGCTGTCCTGGCGACCACCGCGACAGGCATATTCCCATTCCGCTTCCGTCGGAAGCCTGTAGACGTGGCCGGCCGGGAGTCTCCCCGCCTCCTTCTCCTTCTGGGTCAGCCAGGCACAGAAGGCTTTCATGTCGTTGTAACTCACGCACACGACGGGAAAGTTCTCTTCCTGCTTCACACCATAGTTCGGATCGCGCCAGCTCTTGTCGTCCATATCGGTCCAGGGATGAGGCGGCTCACCGGAGTGCGTGATATTCGGCTTCCAGTTCTGATCAAAGCACTGCGTCCTGCCGCCTGGCTGCTCGGCATCGGTGATGTACCCGGTTTCATCCACGAACCTGCGGAACTGACCCACCGTGACAGCGGTCCGTCCCATCCAGAATCCCTCCTTGACCTGCATCTCCCGGGGCTCCCCTTCATAGCCCTCCCGGACCCCGCCCCCGGATGAGAATAAGGCTCCCCCATCCTGGCCGACAGCCCACTCCTTTTCGGCTGCTGTACTTCCCATCTTGAAGCGGCCCGGCGGAATGTAGACGACTTCGAGAGCCACTTCCGAGCCCAGATCGATGGTCTTTGCTGCTCCCTGTTTAACGTCTTCCGCGTAGAGCGCTCCCCCCATCATGAAGGCAAAGACAGAGTTCAGTAGGCAGAACAAAGAACCCGCCCGGACAGGAATGCAGACTCGGGAACAGTGCATCAAGTGACCTCCAGCAAAAGGTTGGGGAATTTTCGGGGAACATTCAAGCTACTTTGCATCCAGCACTCGCACCATGCTGATCGACTTGATCAGATCGTGGTTGGCGAACTTCCAGACGAGCCGCTTTTGCTGATCGCGCGTGACTTCGAAAGCATGTGCCCCGCGTCCTTCCTGACCTCGCAGAAAGTTTGCCACAACTACGTTTCCGTTTTCAAGCACCTGCAGTCCGGTGACCCAGCTGAGATTCACTTCCGGAATGTCAGCCGCTGTGAGTTCCCAGACAATCTGTTTCTCAGGCGTCACTTCGATAATCCGCTTCTGGGTTCCACATCCAATCAGAGTGTTGCCGTTCGCAAGCCGGATGGCTTCAAAAGTCTGGGTCACTCCCGGATACTCCCAGACAACTTTGCCAGCTTGATCGTACTCGCGGACAACCCCTTCCCCTTCATGAGCTGCCAGGACATGTCCGTCGGAGAGCTGATGTATACAACGGGTCTGAAGATGTGCCACCTTTTCGGTCGTGGACATCGGCACCGTCCGGACAATTTTCCCTTCTCGATCCACCTCGACAGCCTGACACGGCCCCTGCTCGGCCAGCAGCACATTTCCCGACGGCAAGAGATCAAATCCAAGAACCTGCTCACACTTGGACTGGTAGTCGAAAAGAACCTGATGATCCCGATTCACCTCCTGAATGCGCCCCGGGTGGCCGCCGTCCGCAAACAGAACGTTTCCATTCGGGGCAATCTGAAAACAGACAGAAGCGGTTGGGAACGGATGTTGCCACGTCAGGGCCCCTTCCTCATCAAACTCGGCGAGGCGGTGATTCGCTCCGCTGTACTCACACACAATGACGCGATGCTTGACTCCTTTGGAATCCTGCTCCTCCTCAGCGTTGGCGCCGGAGAGGAGAACACCTCCATGGAACAAAACCACCACGGCAAGTGTGAAAATTCTGGTTTCCATTTCGTTCCTTCCGAGTCATGAGCAGGTAGGAGAAGCCAGCTGGCCTCCCATGGGAGTTTGTTGATATCTGATTATCAGATTTAAAATGATTTTCCAATCGTGGAACCCAGCGAATCGCGAATTGACGGGCGATTCTTTCGAAACTCAACGCTGAACACCACCCCAGCCAGTCCACCTGCGAGCTTCGAGTGAGAAGGAGGTGCGGGAAGCCATTTCGAATGTGCGGCTGACTTCTTCCTCAGATGGAATCATGCGAATCCCGAATCCGTGAAAAGAAAGGACCCGCCATTCCGATTCGGTGCGAGCGAAAGGAAGGCGGGTCAAGAAACCGGGTTTTCCCGGAGCATTCTGATGGTCGTCGCTGGGGTTCTCGCACAACCAGCCAGCGGTGAGGCAATGATTTTGGGGCCTCGTTGGATATCCACGGGAACTTCGGTGGATTTCCATAGTGTTTTCGAAGTTGCTTCAGTATGCATTCGCCATGTAGAACGATGGAATGAAGAAGAAAGCCGCCAAGACTGAGACGACACGGGGACCAGCTTTGCACGTTTGGTGCAAGGAGGAGGACCAGGAAGCGTTCCGTATCGCCGCCGATTCTGAGGGCTTCAATACAGTCTCAGCGTGGGTTCTCTATCACCTGAGACGAATTGCCAAAGAGGGACGCAAATAATCCGATCCAGAAAGGGCCAATCATGAGTGCGGGCATTTCATTCCATTCAATCCACGAAACACCAGTTGCCATTATCGACTTTGAAACTACCGGACTCACGGCAGGTGCAGACCGGGTGATTGAAGTTTCAGTTGTGAGGGTCGATCCAGGCGAGAAACCCAAACTCGTATTCGATACTCTGGTCAATCCTCATCGGAAAGTGTCAGCAACAGAGATTCATGGAATCACTGACAGTGATGTGAAGGATGCTCCGTCATTCCATGAGATAGCCGGGGAATTGCTCGATGTTCTCAGCGGGTGCGTGGTGTCGGCATACAACGTCTACTTCGATATCAAATTCTTGAATTTCGAGCTGTCCAACGCGGGCGTCGATCATGAACCGCCACATTTCTGCCTGATGTATATGCGCCCGCTTCTTGGCCTTGGTTCGAGATGTAAACTCCAGGATGCGTGCAAGCTTCACGGGATCGACTATGCCGCTTCGCATGTCGCTGCACATGATGCCATGGCTTCTGGAATGCTTCTCCGCCAATACCTCAGAGAAATGGAGTCTCAGAACCTGAGGACTTACGACGACCTAACTCGTCGGAGCAGTTATAAATTCCTAGACAGCTTCGTGAATAGCCCTCTGCCTGGCTCTTCACAGTTTGGCCTTAATCGATGTAATCGCAGATCTTCGGGGTCTTCCCGGAATTTTGTGGGTGAGGTTGTTTGAATCTGGCGGGAGTGTGGTCAGTTTTGGAAGCTGTTGTTCATGAACACACTTTCTGAGCATTACGGGTTGTTGCTGGGGCTGGACCGGTCCTGGCGGGTGGTGGATGTCGATCTCTCGCTGGAGGAGAAGCGGGTTCAGATTCAGATTGAGCATGTGCCGGGAGCAGCAGTCTGTTGTCCGGAATGTTCGGCGGTGCGGCCGCTGAAGGATCATGCTCCGCAGCGGTCCTGGCGGCATCTGGACACCATGCAGTTCGAGACCCTTCTCACCGCTCGCATCCCTCGCACCGAGTGTCCCGACTGCGGAGTGAAGACGATTGAAGTCCCCTGGGCCGAGCCGCACGGACGGTTCACATTGGTGTTCGAAGCCTTTGCCGTTCGTCTGCTGCAGGTGGCCAGCAGCATCGAGAAGGCCCGGCTTCATCTGCGGCTGAGCTGGATGAGCGTGCAACGGATTATGGACCGAGCGGTCGAACGGGGATTGATCACTCGAGACCTGACAGACATCAGGCATGTCGGCCTGGATGAGAAGAGTTTTCTGAAGGGGCAGGACTACGTGTCTATCATGACCGACATCGATGGCAGCCGAGTCCTGGAAGTCTCCCCCGGACGTGACGAAACCGCAGCCGACACGCTGTGGAACACCTTCTCCTGGGAGCAGAAGGAACAGATCGAAGCGGTGGCGATGGACATGTGGCAGGCGTATCAGAACAGCGTGGATGCTCATGCTCCTGATGCAGAAGTCGTGCATGACCGGTTCCACATCGCCAAGCATCTGAACGAGGCTGTCGATCAGGTCCGGCGAGCCGAGCACAAGTCTCTGATGAAAGAGCAGGACGAGACGCTCAAGGGGACACGCTCGTTGTGGCTTTACAACCTGGAGAACCTCAGTGAGCAGAAGCGAGCGGAGTTCGAGCAGATCAAAGGTGCTCAGCTGAAGACGGCTCGGGCGTGGGCCATTCGAGAACAGTTCCGCTGGTTCTGGGACTGCCGGAGTGCGGAGGAAGCGGACGAGTTCTTCCAGACCTGGTTCAGCTGGGCCATCCGTTGCCGACTCAAGCCGATCAAGCGTGTGGCGAAGATGATCAAAAAGCGGATCGACAACATCCTGAGCTGGTTCCGCCACCAGATCAGCAACGCCGCAGCGGAAGGGTTCAACAGCATCATTCAGTCCCTGAAATCCGCCGCCCGAGGATTCAGGAACTTCGCCAACTACCGAACAAGAATCCTGTTCTTCTGCGGCAAACTCAAGCTGCTCCCAGAATCAGCAAGCCATTAAATTGTGGGAAGAACCGATCTTCGAGAGTCGGTCATGTCTCTGAAGTGCAGGTAGATCCATCAGTACAATCAATCCGCGAATATTGGGACTCATTGAAGGCCGTCGTTGCCGACTTGCAAATTACTGATGAAGAAATCCAATTCATTATCGCTGAGAGAAAACGTCTTGGCCTAGCAAAAGAACAGGTGCGTCTACTTCACGCAAGGGCGTTTGCGAGCGTGATCAATCAATTCTGTGCTGACGATTGGCTGGACGACAAGGAGACTGTGAAATTGAACCGATTGCACACCTGCCTTCAAACCCTCGGATGGGCACCTGGAAACTAGCTCAGCAGTTCGAATCAGCGAAACGGTGATCGTTCCAGACGGGAAGTAGCAAAGGGAAACGGTTGTGTCTACTTTTATCAGCCATTGCCCCCACTGCGGAAATACGGCTCCTCAGGAGGAGTACGGCAGATATCATACATGCGACGATTTTGAAACGAATGCCTTGTGGACATGCTACTTCTTCATGAAATGCCTGACTTGTGATCGCCCCCTCTTGTATGAAGCAGAGCATCACTCGCGTCTAGACCCCGCTGAAACTCCCTTCAACGCAGCTTGTTCAAACACACTGCAATATCCTGTAATGAAAGGACTTGCAATGTGCGTTCCAGAAAAAATTCGACAGCGATACTCTGAAGCTGCGAAAATTAAAAGACTTTCCCCAAACGGATTTGCGAACCAAATTCGCCGGTCATTGGAAGCAGTTTGCAACGATCGGGGAATCAAATCTACTACGCTCCAAAAGGCCTTGCAAACGCTGTCAGATCGCGGAGAAATCCCCGACAGACTTGCAGAAATGACGGATGTCCTCCGCATGCTTGGCAACATGGGGTCTCACGATAGTGATGATGAAGTTCAGCCAGAATTCGTTCATCCGATCGATCAATTCTTCAGGGCAATAGTCGAGTACGTATATGTCGCGAGACATAACCTCGATGAGTTTAAGCGTATGCTCGATGCCGTAGGGAAAAAGTGAAATTCGGGAGAATCCAATTCTGTGGAACGTCTCTCAGGTCATCCCTGCAACGCAACGCGTCTGAAGTGCCGAAAACTGCGGTTTCAATTGAACCCCCAAACACAAACTCGCCCGGACAGATCCACCATCCGGGCGAGTGCTTCAATGAGCCTGCAAAAAGGAGGTAGACGACTCAACGCAAAGCAAACAGTGTGGGCGAGTCTTGAGCGTTTTGTTGTCGAATTGCTATTTCAATAGGCGTTTTCTAAATAGGACCTCCACGTCCTCGGAGTGAGTTTTAAGCGGCTTTGGCGAAGGAGTGTCGCATGTCGAGGTAGTGATTATTATTCACCTCGAACCATTCGTACGCCTGGTCAATCAGTTCTTCCAAGGTCTGGCAGCGGTGGTTTCTCGTGATCGTCTCGTGCAGGTGCCACCAGACTCGTTCAATGGGATTCGACTGCGGAGCATACTTGGGAAGAAAATGGACTTCGATCCGGTGACTCCATTTCTGCAGATAGGCTTTCACCGCTTTCGAGTCATGAAATTTGGCGTTGTCACAGATGACATGGATCTTCCGGAAGCTCCTGAGTCGGAAACGCAGGTCGTCCAGATGGGCCAGGAACTGGACCGTGTTTCGTCGCCAGCAGGGACGACTCACCAGCAGTGTTCCCGTCCCCCAGATCAGCGAGCCTGCCACATGGCACTTCTGATTGTTCCCCGGCGTGACCACCTCGGCCTGCTGACCTTTCTTCATCCACATGCTGCCAATCTTGGGGTTCAAATTCAGGTCCACTTCATCCTGAAAGACGGCGACTTCGTTGTGGGAAAGATTCTTCAGAAGATGTTGGATTGCCTGAAATTTCTCAGCGTGCTGGGGATCAACCGGGCCGACCACTGGACGGGGGCGACGCCAGACCAAGCCCAGCCGATGCAGTCCCCGGCGGATCGTTTCTCCGCTCAATCGCAGGCCGGTTTCAAACGCCAGCAGGTGAGCGAGCGTTTCACAGGACCAGCGGGAGCGGAAATATCCAAAATCCCGGGGAGTGGACTGAGTGACCCACCGCAGGACCTGTGTCATCCAGACTGGAAAGGAACGCTGCGGAGACGGTTTTTGCAGAACAGCAGCGACTCCCCCTTGCGTGAACAATTTCAACGTGGTCGAAATCAGGTCGAAGCTGCAAAACAGCACGGTTTTGATCTGCTGCCAGGTCAGGCCTTGGGCCCGGAGCAGAACAATATGAGCCCGTCGAGAAGTGGAGAGATCGGCTCCAGAGCGATAGGCCTGCAAAAGCATCTTGCGTTCCTGAGCTGTGAGCTGGATACTGCCATCCATGGCTTGACTCCTCGAAAGGGAAGTGGTGGTACACCTCCCCAACGTAGACCAAGCCTGTTTTTGTTCCTACACCAATCGAAAACGACGCTCCGGAAACGATGTGGAGCTATTTAGGTTACAATCCTGCTGACTCTTGGCGTTCAAAATGAAAGGGGAACCGTACTGATCGATTCGTTTTGATTGTTCCCGGTTTGACCGGGGGCGACTCCAGGCTGAATGACTGGCTTGGACAAATCCTTAACGCGTCGCGGTGGTTCCCACCAAGGAGTCAGTGTGTCCAGTTCGTTCTCGCGTCAGGCAGCAAAAATGCGTCCTTTCGTAGTTGCCGCATATGTTTTGCTTAGCGCTGGTTCTCTGGCTTGTAGCTTCTATCTTGCTTGCCACAAGCTCCCACATGCTCCGTGGTTTCTCGCAGCTTCTTTTGGATTCGGCCTTTGGGCATCTGTGACTGCAACCTGTGAATCAGTGAATCCCGTAGATGTGACGAAGCTGATCGAATTGGCGGGCTGGAAGAGGCATTCACAGCAGCCAGAGCAGTCCCGCATCGGTCAGGGATAAATTCTGATCCTATGAGGAGCAGAAATCGTTATCGTGGTGACTTCCATTCTCACGGAGCCATCACCATGACACCAGATTTCAAGCTGCCTACGGACAACCTCTACAAATTCCTGGCCGTATTCGGCCTTGCCCTGATCGCTCTATCTGTCTGGGGGATGATCAAGGGAGCTTCGAGTGAAGTCGAAGAGAAAGCTCGAATCCTCTTGGCACAGAAGCAAGTCGAAAGCCATCTGGCACTTCACATCTTTAACGATGAGAAGTCTCTGGAAGATCAGAAGACAGAAGACGCCTGGAATTCTCTCAAGGAAATTGAAGCCATTCAGGACGCAAGGAAGACTCTCGACAAGTTTCTAATGGATGGCGTTCAGATTTTATTCTGGTCCGGAGTGTCACTCTCCATAGCCGGGTTTTCTCTTTGGTGGTGGAAGGTTCAGAGATTCCACGACAAAATTCTTCTGTCGGAAGCACAGGCAAAGAGTGAGGGTGTTACCGTAAAGTAAAGCCCCCGCCCACCAGATCGGCAGGCGGGGAGAATCGTTCATCCGCTTCGGCTATGTGATTCCCGGCAAGCCTGCAAATGGCATTTTGTTGGTCACTTCGTGCTTGGTGTAGTACGCGTTTTCTGGTGTGGGGTCCTCGATCCACTTGCCAGCCTCATCGAGCAGAACGGGAACGCTTGTTCGTTGGGGAACAGGGGTTGGCCAGTTGTTTTCTGCAGCTTCATCGATCTGGTCTTCTGAGGGTGGAATGTAGATGTCGTACAGCTTTCCGCTGCCCCCCTTCTCCTTGTAACCCTGGCTGAGAATCTCCAGGTCGAATCCATCCTCATCAACGTCGTCATAGGGTCGCATTCGGAACCCTGCTATTGCGGTATGATTTCCGCCTTGCCCGGTTGAGGTGTCCGAAATCGGACACGTTCAGGAATGCCATCACGTTGCACCTTGCGGGCTGATGTCACGGAACGCTCGCTCACATTCAGGAGCTTGGCCGCATCCGCAACGCAGACTTGAGTCTGCCCAAAACTATTCGGCACTTGTGCGGAACTGTTTTTTACGGCTCTCTGGTTTCCCTTTGTGGCACCAACAGTCATCGTCGCCTACTTTGCAGCAATCGAGGCTCGCTGTGTTTCTCTGAGGTGATGACGATGAAGGTTCATCGCGGTTGCGGAAGCTTCGTTCTCTTCTGCCCACTAAAGTAATTCAGGGGCGTCAGGCCAGTTCAACGCCACAATTGCAGAGAGCCCTGATTGTGCAGTAGTTGTCATCAGACACCCGGGGAGCTTTTCAGCCTTTGGACAGATACGGCCACTGACGATTGAATTGCTTCAGGGCTTCCGAGCCGTCGGGATCCTCTGAAATCTTCCCGAAGTAATGAAACGACTGCCTGATTTTCTCAGCCCAACGTCCGCTGGCATGTGGAAACAGGGGAAAATCCGGATCTGGCTTTGCTGGCTTGCCAGATGTCTGGGAATCATTAGACTTTGCCATCACTCCACCTCACTCAAAACGTTGTGGAGTGTCCAATTCAGGCTACGTGGTGTCAATTTTGGTGTCAAACTACAGGTTTGACACAACCGCAAAAGAGACGCAAGCTGTTAACCTGAAATGGTTTGGAGAGATGGCAGAGTGGCCGATTGCGCAGCATTGCTAATGCTGTTACCATGTCAAAGTGGTACGGGGGTTCGAATCCCCCTCTCTCCGCTTGATTCAGACTCCCCACTGCAAGTCCTTTGAAAATCAGGGTTTGCAGTGGGGAGTTCTCATTGGCACAGTCGACTGTGCCGAAACTGTGCCAATCAGGGTGAGAGCGGATCAAGGGGACGGTCCTGAGTGGGTGTCTTGGTTCTCATCGGAGGTGGGGCGGGTTGTCTCCCTCTTTCTCAAAAACCTCTTCAAAAAAAACTTCCCGGCGCCACGCTGGCTCCGGATGATGCTGCTTTCAATATAACTTCACCTGTTCCATCTGACGACGGGATTCGTCGTCGTGCAGATGATCGTAGCGGTGGACCATCTTGCTGTTGCGGTGTCCGAGCCAGCTCATCAGCACCCGTTCCTTCACACCTCGATTCGCACAGTTCGAGCAGAAGTAATGTCGGAATGAGTGCAGGCGTCCATCAATGAACCCAGGATCGTCTCCCTGTGACGGAAACCGGGAAGACAATGGTGTCAGAACATCGCGGATCAGGATCCGCCGGACGGTATCGGCCTTGATCCTGCCTCCCAGCGGTCCGTGGAAGACCTTGCCATCCAGATGATGGGTGAGCTGTTCCAGCACGATCCGCAGTTCGTCCTGGATAGTGAACGAGCGACTATAGCCCGATTTGGTCGTCCGCTTTTCGCGGGTGCCGCGAGTCTTGTGCGCGGTTTCGTCGGTCAGGGTGATCATCCCTTTTCCCAGATCCACGTCCGTCCAACGAAGTGAAGCCAGCTCTGAAATCCGCAGGCCGGTTCCAGCCAGTCCGATGACGACATTCTGGAGCCCGTGGAGTTCCTCCGTATTGCAGTGTTCAATGATGGCCTGCACCTCTTCCTTCCGCCAGCAATACGTGTCCGTTCCGTCGGCCTTCTTCACCGGGTACGCTCAAAGCCCTTGACGAGTCCACCGACAAAGCACTTCACTTCGATCTCGTCCAGTCGCAGCGTCTCGACTTCTTCCGGATCGTCGCTGGCGACACATGTGGCTGCGGTTCCGGTTGTAATAGTCGCTAAACTCCGCGACGAGATGGCCCAAATGCTGCTTACCAAAGATGATGAATTTTGAAAGGCACTCTGATTTGATCGTGCCAATGAACTTCTCGCAGCGCCCATTTACACACGTTGTCAATTGCACCGGATTGTGATGGTGCGTGTGGAACTTTTCAGGTGGTGCATCCGTTTCATCCCTTCTCCGGCCGTGAGTTTCGGTTGGTGGCGTTTCGCCAGAACTGGGGTGAGGAGCGGGTGTATTTCTACCACGATGATCAGCGGCTGATCTCTGTACCGCTGTCGTGGACGTCGCTTGCGGCGGTGAACCCGTTTGACCCCCGCGGAAACCCATTGACTGGGGCAATCAAACGCGATAGCGGGGACATCACGCAGGGTCGAACGCATTCGGCGAGTGATCGAGCTTTCCTTCAGCCGCTGGTTGTTCTCGCCGCTGTTGCGACAGCCGGGAGTCAGTCCCCAGTAGTTCGCGAGACTTCTGGCTCGAGGGAAGCGTGAGACGTCGCCGATCCCAGCAGCCAGCGAGATGGCTGTGAACGCGCCGATCCCCGGCATGGTCTTGAGTAGCTGGGCATTGGGGTTATCACGTCCTCGCTGTGCGATCAGCTTCTCCAGTTCCAGCAGTCTCTCCTGAATCTGCTTGAGATCGGCTAACAGGAAGTTCATCTCCAGTCGATCGATCTGGGGTAATGAAATCTCTCGGAGCCAGGCAATCGCCTTCACGGTGGGAAAGGTCTTCGTCGGCAGCTCCCATTGCAGGTTGTGTCGCCGGAGGATGTGCTTGATCTTGTTGACCAGCTGGGTTTGTGCCTGACCCGCTTCTTTGCGCAGCGTGCTGAGCTTGCGGGTTCTCCTGCTGAGTGGTGCTGCAGATGTTGACCTGCCGCAGCCCGCGGACGGGTTTGCCTTCGAGGAAGCGATCCCGGTTCACCCACAGCAGTTCACTGAGAGCCGCTGCATCACGCCGGTCGGTCTTGCAGCGTTTGCGTTCCTCCGGCTGAATGAGGATGACCTTGTGGCACCGGTAATCCCGCAGCATCCGAATCAGCCAGTCGTTGAACCCGCACACTTCGACGACCGCGATGAACTGTTCATCCCGCTGAGCACAACTTCGCGTGAGCTGATCGAAGAACTCGAGGACCTTCTCAGGCTGCGTGGAGACCTGACGAGCGAGCAGGACGTCGCCACCCTGGTCACGCAATGAAACAGTCAGCTGACGGGCATGTTGATCGATACCAAGAAAGAGCATGACGCGGTTCTCCTGTGAGAAAAAGGTTGGGACACTCCCACACTGGAAAATCCCGCTCCCAAATGCAATTGCTCTTTCATCGATATCAAAGGGTCTCCGTGAATTCGCGGCGGAATTTCGTGTCCCGGTCATGCATCACAATATCGGGCTTGTGCTCCCGTCCGGCAGTCTCATCAATGAACTTTCGTGTCTGTTCACAGACCCAGGCTGACGTGGGATGCTCGGTCGACTCCGATACGATCACTTCTCGAGTCGAGACGCAGAGCCACACCAACACATACATGTCCCGTCGTCCTCGTCTGGTCACGGTCTTCACGCTGAAGAAATCGGTCGCCCAGAGAGTCTCCTTGTGGCGTTCCAGGAAATTGGACCAGGAGTCGCTGGTTCGATCGTGACCAGGCTGAATCCCCTCCTCCTTGAGAATGTTCCGAACGGTCTGCCGGCTGATCTTTTTAATCCCCAGTTTCCGAAGCTCACCAAGAATCCGGGAATATCCAAACCCGGTTACCGTCGCAATCTGGATGACGAGTTCTCGGATCTCTCTGGGCTTCCGCTGGCCTCCCTTCAGGTTCTGTTTCCGTTTGGGAGTGCCCTCTTCCTTCAGCCAACGGTAGAACGTCGAGGGGGACACGATTGTCAGCAGTTCTTCCACTGCTCTTCCCACTGCCAATCGCCCTTTCGCCGACACTCAACGCCTGGTTCTAGTGGTCAATTCGTCCCAAGCCATTGAAGTTTAATGGCTTGCAAAATGATTAAATTAACGTAAGAACCGCAAAATCTTCAGTAAAACTGGACGCCACTTATCCGCGAGGATCTGTACACTTCTGCCAAAAACGGTCGGAGAGAACAATCATTCGAGTTTTCATTCAATAAAATTCTTATCGGGGTTGGGGATTTCGTGATGAACCCATATCGTTATTTTTTCAGCCCAGTGTGCGTTTACGCAGGGTTCGCGTTCTTAACTTGCTCGGGAGCTGCAGCAGAAATTGCAATCCCGAAATTGAGTGATGACCGCCTGGAAATCGAATTGATGGCGGCGGAACCAGACATTGTCACTCCGATAGGCCTCGCGATTGACAGTAGTGGAAGTCTCTTCGTCGTCGAGTCGCACACTCATGAGCCGAATGAAAACTACAAGGGACGCGATTCAGATGTGGTGAAGCGTTTCACGATGAGAGCAGATGGGACGCTGGGCCCGCCCACTGTCTTTGCGGAAGGCTTCCGTCATGCGATGACGCTGGCGTTTTCGCCGAACGGAGAACTTTATCTGGTTCATCGCAACGGCGTCATCATCCTGCATGACGACGACAAGGATGGTCAATGCGACCGACTCACGGAAGTGCTGCGTCTTGAAACGACGGCGAGTTATCCGCACAACGGCCTGAGTGGAATCGCCTTTGGAGCGGATGGCTGGCTGTACCTTGGGACTGGAGAAAATCTCGGCGAGGATTACACGTTGCTGGGAAGCGACGGATCCCGATGGAAAGGGAGCGGCGGGGATGGGGCGAACGTCTTTCGCTCGCGTTATGACGGCAGCCATGTGGAACTCGTGGCACGCGGCGCCTGGAATCTATTTGGCCTGGAATTCGATCGCAGTGGAAATCTCTTTGCCGCCGATAACGACCCTGATGGCCGCCCGCCATGTCGACTGCTCCACATCATTGCTGGTGGCGACTATGGATATCGTTACCGTCTGGGACGTCATGGGCAGCATCCATTTCAGGCTTGGGAGGGGGAACTTCCAGGAACGCTTCCAATGACGTCGGGAACAGGCGAGGCACCGTGCAGCATCTGCCGACTTGATCGAGCGGCCCTCCCCAAAGGCTACCAGGACGCGATGGTTGTCACATCCTGGGGTGAACATCAACTGGAGCTTTATCGTCCAATGCCGCGTGGAGCTTCATTTGCTTCCAATTCGGAGATTTTTGTCAAAGGAGGACAGCTTTTCCGCCCAGTGGGGATTGCCACTTCCCCTTCGGGTGACATTTACGTCACCGACTGGGTCAATGCCTCATATCCGGTTCACGGACAGGGGCGGATCTGGCGAATTCGGGCTCGAGAAGGCGTAGAAACAGTAGCCCCTCTTCCTGCTCCAACAGAATGGACTCCCAATTCTTCTCAGCAGAAGATGAACGACCTGCTTGGCGATGGCGCGACTGAGGTCAAACAGAAGGAACTGCTGACCGCACTCGCTTCAGATGATCCATTTCTTCGAAGCACCGCGATGCACCGGGCAGCAAGACCGGTATTTCGTGATCGCGTTCTGATGGCCACTCAATCAGAAGACCCAGCACTCCGCGCTGGAGCGTTGCTCGCGCTACGACGTTCAGTAGAAGACTGGACAGGCACGGCGGGGAGATTCCTGAGCCCGACGATCAAGGTCGATGAACGGGAAGTTCTTGTCCGTGCTTTACGAGATTCCTCAGACGATGTTCGAATTATCGCCCTCGCCTGGATTGGGGAAGCCTGCCTGACGGAACTGCAATCGGAGATGGAAGCAGCCCTCACTCAAGTTCCACCGTCACCTCGAGTGTTTCGAGCCTATCTTGGCGCGACCGAGCTCCTCGCCGATCCAGCGGCATCCCGCCAGGGACGACCGGTGGCACAAACTGTCTATGAAGACGCCCGAGGAAAGGTCTTGGAGCAGTTTCTGCTTGATCCCGCTCGACCGACTTCAGTCCGTCAGCTGGCCGCCGCCATGCTGAGTTCTTCACACCGGCAGAGACTGGCGCCACAGTTAATCGAGATCAGCTTCTCTGGTGATGAGTCTTTGCGGTTGGAAGCAGTGCGAGGCCTGATCGATATCCCCGGCGAGTCGATCAATGACGTCCTGAAGAAGATTGCGAATGACAAGAGCCAACCAGAGCGACTGCGGGCCGAAGCTGTCTGGGGCTTGGGGCGACGAGGGGCCGGGGAGTCGCTTCGACAGTTGCTCGGTGATCCCTCACCAAGCGTCAACTTGGAGGTCCAACGTGCCACATCTCCGGTCAATGAACGTGAAAGCGAGTCGCGTCCCGAAACGCTGGCTCAATGGCAGGCAGCGACGGAAATGAGCGGCGATGTTGATACTGGCCGCAGAGTGTTTTTTGGCAGCCAGGCGAATTGCAGTACCTGCCACCGGATCCAGGGGCGCGGTGCCTTCGTCGGCCCGGACCTCTCCCAGATTGCCCGTAGCTCAACTCGCGAGAAACTTGTTGAATCAATTTTGGAACCGTCTCGCGAAATCGGACCTCTGTACGCCCAGCATCTGGTGCAATCGGCTGACGGCAGGACGGTGGCCGGACTGTGGATCAACCGCGGACCTGGCCAGATGCAGCTGATTACCTCCAAAGGCGAAACGATCAGCATTCCGGAGGATCAGATCGAAGATCATCGCATCTCGGACCAGTCGCTGATGCCGACCAGACTCGAGCAGTCTCTTACAGTGGCCGACTTCCGTGACCTGATCGCCTTCCTGCTCAGCCTGAAGTAGCTGACTTCAGGTGCCCCTCCTGCCAGAACATTCACCATGAGGTTCTGGACAGAGTCAAAATGCATGCCGTAAAGGCGGAAGCATTTCCCGATGAGAGGTCGACAGGCCGATGGAAATAGAACTTTGAAAGAACAACATCATGAATTGCACTCACTTCTCCGCTCCTGTCCTGATCGTAATGCTGGCAATGACGTTATGGGCCGAGTCTCCCAGATCTGCCGTGCCAGCCATCTTTACTCCCAACAGCCGCGTTCTCTTTCAGGGAGACTCCATCACCGATGGAAACCGCGGTCGAAATTCCGACCCCAATCATATCCTCGGTCACGGATATGCCTTTTTGATCGCTGCGAAATTTGGGGGCGAAATTCCCGAGCTCAACCTCGACTTTGTCAATCGCGGAATCAGTGGAAATACAATTCGAAATCTGAAAGAACGCTGGCAGCCCGACACCCTCGATCTGAAGCCCGATGTCTTAAGCATTCTGATCGGAGTGAATGATCAGGACAGCCAGATTCCGATGAACGAATTCGAGCAGACGTACGATGAACTACTGGCCCAGACCCGGAAGTCTCTCCCCGATGTCAAGCTCGTGCTCTGCGAACCGTTCGGATTACCCGTCGGGGGAGTCAAAAGCAACTGGGAAAGCTGGTCTCGTGGACTGAACCAGCGGTCTGTCATCGTCGAAAGGCTGGCGCAAAAATACGATGCCGCGGTCGTTCACTTTCAAACGGCGTTCGATCAGGCCGTCGAGGAAGCACCTGCCGAGTACTGGATCTGGGATGGAATTCATCCGACTTATCGCGGTCATCAGCGAATGGCGCAGGAATGGGAACGGGCTGTTCTTGCAAAGTGGCCTCAGCTGCAGCCGACCTCACAGGACTGATCGGCGTTCCGCTACCAGGAGGTTACTCACAGCTCGATCTGAAGAGAAGATCCTGAACGGCGGGGCCATGTTTGCAAACCAAATTTCGAAATATTTCGTTCAGCTTCAGATATTGCAAGTCTTGATTTGAAATCCACTTGCGACTATTGCATGGCGACTGATGCTACTCTGGATTCAGTGGTGTCGAAAAAACAATCAGCAATTTCTGAGATTGGCGGAAATTGGATGGGGTTGAGTTTTTAATTTCCGCTCAATTTATCGCTTTTAGTGGTCCACTGCTGATGAGGCCAGGCTTGGAAGCAATTCGATCTTCTGCTGCCCATGAAGATCACTTCCGCCTCGGTGGCAAAAACAGATGCGTTTTTTTTGTCGATCTTCACTGAAATCGAACTTCTCCTGGAGCTTTGTCATGCCGTTTTCCAAACGACTGAGACGCGGGTTCACGCTGATTGAGTTGCTGGTGGTGATAGCCATCATCGCAGTTCTGGTCGCATTGCTTCTTCCTGCCGTGCAGCAGGCCCGCGAAGCCGCACGCAGAAGTGAATGCAAAAATAAACTGAAACAGCTTGGACTGGCAACTCATAACTATCATGACACCCACGGCACATTCCCGATGGGCTCAATTTTTACGATCCCTGTCAATTGGAATGCTGTCAATTTCGGCCACACATACAATTCTTTTATCCTTCCCTATATTGACCATTCGGCCGCTTATAACCAATTGAACTTCAATCTTCCGTCTTCCTCTTCACCCAACCTGGAAGTGCTGCAGAGAAAATGGCCATTCCAGGCCTGTCCGAGTAACCCTGATGGGGCGAGACTCGGGCCTTACGATGGACCGTTCACGGTGAATCACCAGGGAGCATCGTATATGTGCAGTTGGGGTCCAGCGACCTACGATGACACAAACGCATCCGATTGCGCCGCCTATGGAAAGCCAGCGTATTGCTCGACGATTGCAACGGGATCTCAGGTGACCTACACATCCGGAATTTTCGGTGTCGGCATGAAAGTGTGGGGAACGAATGGTGTGAATGGGGGCTATGTCAGTCGAATGAGAGACATTTCTGACGGCACCAGCAATACAATTCTGCTCGGAGAAGTACGTCCGGAAGGAAATTCTTACTTTGGAATGTTCTCAAATCTACTGCACGGAGTCTCAACAGGACTTCGAATCAACAGTCCTGTTCGCACCACCAATCCCAACAAGTTTCCCTTGGATGGATGGCCGGATCCTTGGGCAAAGAATGGTGGCATGGCCAGCGCCCATGTGGGAGGTGCACACGCGGTATTCGCCGACGGAAGCGTGAGGTTCTTGAGCGACAACATGAATTTTCAGACATTGTGTCATCTGGGTAATAAGCAGGACGGTCAGGTCGTGGGCGAATACTAATCTTCAAACTTCAGCATCAAGCATGAATTGAGGCTGGCACATTTTATTATCTCGAAAATAAACAATCATAAATATGAAATATTTAATACTCCTTGCTGTGTTGTTCATGTTCTCACTGGGCTGTGGGAATTCGACGGATTCGCTCCCGGATATGATTCCGGTCCACGGCATCGTCTTCTTCGAAGGCAAGCCGCTGGAGCAGGGAGACATTAAATTCGTCCCAGAGGATCCAGGCCGAGGAGATGCCGCAGTTGGAACGATTCGTTACGGGCAATTTCAGATGATCACCACGGTTTCCTCTCCCGGGGCTCGGGTGGGAAGATATCAAGTAACGATCACCTCCTATGATTCGAACGCAGAATCTGCCAGAAAAATGCCTTTACCGGGAGAAAAGGTGACGCTGCCGACAAGCCTGATCCCCGAAAAGTACGGAAACCCTTCCACATCAGGCCTGATTGTGGAAGTAGTTCCAGGATTGAAATCGCTCAAATACGAGCTTGATTCCATGACATTTTCAGGAAGTCATGCTTCACGTTGACGGTTTGCAATGGATTTCAGGAAGACCCTCGCTTCTTAGGCACTGCAACGTGCGATAGCAGTTCAAGAGTAAGGAAGTCGCGTGAAGACTCAGGCTGATCGCCACGCAGAATTTACTCGTGAGTTTACCCAGCATGAGCCTGCCATTCGGGCTTACGTTCGAAGTCTCGTTCCGACACACAGCGATGCCGCAGACGTTCTACAGGAAGTTGCCGTTGTGCTTTGGGAGAGGTTTGACGACCTGCTGCCGGACTACAATTTCAAGTCTTGGGCATTTGGGATCTGCCGGTATAAGGTTCTTTCCAGATTGCGAGATCTGAGACGCGATCGAGTGGTTTTGGCGAACGACGTTGTGAACCTACTCGCGGTCGCCGCCGAGCGGCAGGAACAGCAGTTTCATCGAAAACTCGTTGCGCTCGAATTTTGTTTTCAGAAGCTTCCAAAACAGGATCAAAAATTCCTGATTTCCGCATATCAGCCTGGAATGTCTATCCAGAAGGCCGCCCGGATGAGCGGTCGCTCTGTCTCCGGTTTCTATCAGTGGGTGCGTAGAATGCGTCATCAACTGTTGGAATGTATGCAGCGGGAGCAACTCTCGGAGGAGCATTTACCATGAAATTTTCTGTCTTCGACGAGTTGGTCGACAGTTACTCTGAGGGCCGGGCTTCTGCGACAGAAGTCGAGCAGTTGAATCAATTGATTCGAGATGATGAACGTTCGCGGGATCGATTTCTGGAGCTGAAATACTTTGACTCTGGAATCAGGGACCTGGTCGGGAAGATTTCCTACGAACCTCTGGAGGATTTGACACAGAAGCGGGACACCGCACACCGAGACGACGGACGGAGGCGCCAGCCAGTCGCATTGTGGTCGCTAGCCTGCTTGATTCTGCTGCTGATCACCTGCCCGTGGAGACTCTGGCTACCTGATACAAATCATTTTGCAGTGGTCGAGAGCTGTGTTGGTGACAACAGCCTTCAGGAAGGGATGCAACTCGATGGTCGTTGGCATTTCCTCAACAGCGGAACTGTCTCACTGATCACGGCCAAAAAAGCTCGAGTCGTGATCGAAGCTCCCGCGCAATTGCGATTCGAATCCAGCGATCGCTTGAATCTGGTGAGAGGGCGACTTGCAGCTGATGTGCCCCCTTCAGCGAAGCGATTTACTGTGCTGACACCCTCTGGGAACGCAATCGATCTGGGGACGCGATTTGGTGTGGACGTTTCACAGCGGGGAGATGCAGAGATTCATGTCTTTCAGGGGGAAGTGATCGCTGAAGTGCAGGCCGGAGGCAAAAACCGAAATCTCTTTCACGGAGACGCTGTCCATATGCATGCCGGCTTGGAAGCGTCTCGTTCTTTGCGATCGGGCGCATTCATCCAACCCAATGAGATTGCCTCGTTACACGCAGCGATCCAGTTGGGGCAGCAAACGAAATCAGAATCCATGCTGGCGCGGTTGAGGCGGGATCCATCGCTGATCATGCTGCAGGATTTTGAATTGGGATCGACGCTTGATGGCAGGTTTCAGCTTGTCCAGGGACGATGGCCAGGATCCTGTGCATTGGAATTCGTCCACGTAGGCGATCATTTGAAGCTGGACGTTGGAGGAGATCAGCCCCATCCGCAACTAACGATGGCGGTATGGACACGACTGGATCATTTGACAGAGGAGTTGCATTCGATTCTGCACACCAATCGCTGGTTCGGTCCTCAAGATCAAGGCGCACTGCATTGGATGGTGACGCAGTCGAAAAGCATGCGACTGGCAATTCGAGACAACCGTCGAGTTCTGGGAAGCCGGGCGCATTCTCACGAAATCGAGTCGCAAGCATCCGACTTGTTCGACCAGGGGCGTTGGGCTCATCTGGCGGTGGTGTACGATTCGGAACAAAAAGTGGCTCGCGTTTACCTCAATGGGCGGAAAGATGGAGAAGTGAAATTTGACACTGCCTATCCCGGGCTCCTCGGGGCCGCGCAGATTGGCAATTGGGACACTTATGACCGTCGACTCAGTGGCCGTATCGATGAAATGGTGATACTTGGTCGAGCCCTGAGTGATCAGGAAATACAAGAGCTTTATGATGCGGGAAATCCTTACGGCTAGCAGCCTGTTGAAGTTGGGGTGATTTTGAGTTGTCTGGGGGTGAATGTTTGATGTGGACTGGATTTCCAGTTGGGGTGCTGGAGCCTCGCCTGAAGTGTTTTCTTTGCTGTCAGTGAGTGCAGCATGCTTCTCAGAGCGATCCAGAGCAGTAGGCAGGTTCCCCAGAGTGCCAGCAGTCCCCTGATTCCGCCTTGCAGGTGTCTGGGTTTGCCGATTCCGAATGCTTTGAGCATGAGGAGGCCCAGGTTCCTCGCAGCCGCCACGATCAAGTAACGCTTGTTGATCTTCTCGAGTCCTCGCAGCCACGTTCGCCTCGCTCCGCCGGTCTCACAGATGTGGGCGAAGCTGCGTTCCACTTTCTCGCTGCGTTGTCGCTGCAGATCTTTTCCCTTGGCTCGATTCATCCGACAACGGTTGTTGAACACCGCCTGCTGCACGTCCTCGGGTTTGTCGATCCACTTGCGGTCATACGGTGAATTCGGCTCGGGAATGTAGGTTCGCAGTCCCAGCTGCGTGGCCTGCGTGATCGTCTCGTTCTTGTGATACCCCTTGTCGGCAGCCACCTCTTCAATCTCTTCGGAACTGCCTGCGAGGATCACGTTTCGCTGGGCATTCACCACACTTTCGATGAGTGTGCTGGCATCACTGTCCGTTCCATGGCAGACCGTGGCAGAGAGGATGACTTCATTGTCCAGATCAATTACATGTTCGGCTTTATAACCAAGATGAGTGCGACCATCCTTCATTTTCACGATGCGGCAATCGGGGTCTGAAGGGGATTCCCAGTCCGTGTTGGAGACCTTCTTCTTGCCCTGCCTGGCTCGGGTTTTGTCGAACTTCCGCAGGTCGTCGTCGCTGGGGGTCTCTCCCTCTTCGATGAGTCCTTCCTCCTGCATCAGGCGATTGAGATAGTCCTTCCAGTCTTCGCCCGAGTCCTTGCGGACGATCGTCTTCATGGCCGCATTGGCCTCCAGCAAGGTGGAGTCCACACCGGTTGATTTGAGCTTCAGCAGGCCGTGTTCATCGATGATGCTGAGCACCTGCACGAACACCTGTTCGTGAATCTCCAGCGGCAACCGATCACGGATGCGAGTCAGCGAGCTGTGGTCGGGGGTCTCTTTCCCCAGCGAAATCCCCAGGAATCGACGCAAGGACAACGAATCTTCGCACCGCCAGGCGATGCCTCGCTGCGAGTCGATCCCTTCAAAGTACCCCACCAGCAGCATGCGGAAGTAGACCCCCGGTGGAATCGACGTGCGACCCGTGCTGGCGTAAAACGGGCTGCAGAGCTCTTCGAGAACCTTGTCGACCCCAGCCTTGGCGAGGACCTGATTGAGCTTGTCATAAAAGACATGCCCCGGCCCTTTCGAGAGGTTCTGGAGCGGCATCCAGAACTCCTGCTGCTGCGATTCTTCACGCTTCCCCAGTGCCATTGACCACCCTCCTTGAAGACCTCAAACCCCAACCACCGGCAGTCTACCAACACTGTCAACCGCCAGAGAGAAATTCAACGGGCTGCTAGAGTCTGTTATGGGCTTGAGTGTTGCGTCTTGAATCGCGCTGTCCAATTGATGCAATGGACGCAAAAATGTTGATGAAAAAGAAGTTTCGACGAGAAATCAGCGCCAAAAACTGAGCGGGTCGGAATTAGGGTGAACCTCTGCGTCCATGCAGTTTTGGTCGATCACGGAGAGTCTCAGTGCGTCGTCTTCTCCTGATCTTCTTGTACCATTCCCGCAGTCGACCATCCTTGCGGAGCACCTGATAGGTCACCTGGGCGAGCAGCCACCGAGCCGTGTTGTTGTCGGCCTTGGTGATTCTCCCGAGTCGCTGGTTGTTCTCGCCGCTGTTGCGACAGCCGGGAGTCAGTCCCCAGTAGTTCGCGAGACTTCTGGCTCGAGGGAAGCGTGAGACGTCGCCGATCCCAGCAGCCAGCGAGATGGCTGTGAACGCGCCGATCCCCGGCATGGTCTTGAGTAGCTGGGCATTGGGGTTATCACGTCCTCGCTGTGCGATCAGCTTCTCCAGTTCCAGCAGTCTCTCCTGAATCTGCTTGAGATCGGCTAACAGGAAGTTCATCTCCAGTCGATCGATCTGGGGTAATGAAATCTCTCGGAGCCAGGCAATCGCCTTCACGGTGGGAAAGGTCTTCGTCGGCAGCTCCCATTGCAGGTTGTGTCGCCGGAGGATGTGCTTGATCTTGTTGACCAGCTGGGTTTGTGCCTGACCCGCTTCTTTGCGCAGCGTGCTGAGCTTGCGGGTTCTCCTGCTGAGTGGTGCTGCAGATGTTGACCTGCCGCAGCCCGCGGACGGGTTTGCCTTCGAGGAAGCGATCCCGGTTCACCCACAGCAGTTCACTGAGAGCCGCTGCATCACGCCGGTCGGTCTTGCAGCGTTTGCGTTCCTCCGGCTGAATGAGGATGACCTTGTGGCACCGGTAATCCCGCAGCATCCGAATCAGCCAGTCGTTGAACCCGCACACTTCGACGACCGCGATGAACTGTTCATCCCGCTGAGCACAACTTCGCGTGAGCTGATCGAAGAACACCAGAAAGTGCATACTGAGGTACTCCAGCGAGAAGGGATGGGAAACTCCCACACAGGGAAATCTAGCCCCGCTTCGCCTTCGCTCTTGCATTGACTTCAGAGTGAGAGGCCAATTCAGTCATCTTGATTGACTTGAGTCACAAGTCGATCGACTGTCGCTGCGATGAGCTCTTCGATCCCGCTGCTCCAACGAAAGGCAGGACGACCATACTCAAAGAGATTTGCTCCCCCTTCGTAGCCCCCTTCGACCCAGACTCGTTCCGAAGGGATGTAAGCAATCATGTCATCCGCATAGCCCATCACCCACGTGTTCTGACCATATTCGATCTTGTAGCGCAAGGCGTAGTCAACAACAGTCTCTGCGCCTTGCCCGATCATGAGTATGTCTGTCCCGAGTTTCCAGACATGGACCGGATAGGGGTATGCGGATTCAAACTTGTCTCCGGCGTCGAGCCTGTTCAAGAGTCGTCTCGCCCAGCGTGATCGGATGACGCCGGAAGATGCTGCTTCTCGCTCCAGATCCTCACGGGTCACGACGCTCAGGTACGGAAGCTCCACATACGCAAAGGAAAATTTGAGCGTGGGAGACACAGGTAAAAGAGGCTGTACCAAGACATTTTCCACGCTTGCAGCCAGCTGGTCGCCGTATTCTTTGCAGAGTTGGACTGAGCGCCGGGGTATTGGATTTTGATCCCCGCCGCATGTGTTGACGAACATCGCTATCGCCTCTGGATGCGACTCTTCGATTTTCAGCTGCGCAAAGCCCGGATAATCGCCACACCATTTCAGAAAATTCAAAGTCGTCGGGTGGCAGGCATACCCAAAGAGTATTGCCATGAGCGTCCCATCTTTTCGGCGTACAGCCATAACCGGCACATCGTGGTCTACCGGGCCTGCCAGTCGTTGGCCTTGTTGTAGTAAAGCGGGAACATCAGCTTCCCGATTGTTTCTTCGATTGACAGCGAAAGTACATACTCCTCGACCAACTGAAATTTCTGCAGGTTGAAGACTCTCCAGTGCTTTGCCAATCAGCGCGACCATCTTATCAACCATTGTGCGTGTATAGGCCGCAACTAAACCTTCCTGATCCGCATCGACCGGATAGTAATCGATGAGATCATCACCTAAACGCGGGCCACAATGGTTGTGCGAAAATGTGATCATGATCTGGTCGCGTTCGAGTCCAAAGTTTTCTTTGACCTGCTCAAACACCAGGTCACTCATCGAACGAGGAACTCCTTGAAAATCGCTCGTCACCAGTACGACCCGATTCCCCTGAGAGTCTACCAGTGCAAGCACCTTCATCCAGATGTCATGCAACTTTCCATCAGGCACTCGCTGCGTTCCGTAGCCAGCGAGCCAGACCGCATTCTCCGGAGTAATGACTTCCTTTGCAGTCCCCGCCTTCCAGGATGCAGCGGGAACGGTATCAGCAAAGAGGGATGTCGCTGTCAATGAGATCCAGGCGACTGCAATGAACTCGCCACATCGCAGGGGTTTGAACAAGAGTCGTCTCCACTTAGGAGAATGAGATATCACGGACAACGCTCCCTGGACCTGGCGTTTGCTATGAGTGAAAAATCTGTTCAAAAATGCATATCCGTATTGATTTAATACAGATCTGCAACACCGTTCTCCAACTTGTAGAGTTGCTTAACTTCGAATTCGTCTAATGACCGGTCAAACACCGACAGATCGTCCATATGTCCAATAAAAGAAGCCCCCAGTACAAGTCGAGTCTGCTGTGGATCCCATCCGAATGTCAGATCCCATTCCTCGATATCCGCGATTACATCTCCATTCAGGTAAAGGCGGCCTGACTGTCGCCTCGATTTGTCATTGGCATTGGAGACGGTAAAAACGACGTGAGTCCAGAGATCTGACGAAAACGGTGCGTTCTCGACTTCCACCATCGGCCGCTTATGAACGGGAATTTCATCCCATTTCAGATTCATGGGGTTCCAGATGGGGAAAAGAGGTCTCATTGCGTAACGGAAGCGGCGCGGCGTTTCATCCTTGGACCATTCCAGAAAGACGAATCCTTTCTTCATGTCGTCCCCGACGATCTGAACGGGATCGCAGTACCCAGGTTGCAGCTCAATGTCTGGATTGATTCGCAGCCAGATCGAAACGGTGGTGTTCCAGGATTCCGGACGATAATTCAGGATTTCGCTTCCACTATAGACCGGACAAGCGGGTGATTTGGTCTTGAAATGAAGTGAATTTCCGAATCGCCCTGCCCCATTTGAAATCTCGATTCCATTGCCCAGCTCGCGTATGCAATCTCTCCTCCCACGGGAAAAAACTGCATCTAATCCGGTGTCAAAGGAGACGTGAAAGGTGAGTGACTCCCGCAAGTGTTGGAGCTCATCTGCCGACACTGCGACTCCAAATGACAGCCACACGAGGATAATTGAGACATGAAACTTGATCTTATACATCACGATTACTTCAGCTACTCTCATTCGTTTTCCATGTCTGTATCTGCTAACGCACGGTCATCAAGTATTCGACCAGGTCTGCAATCTGTTCCGGAGTCATCTGCTTTTCCAATTGCTCCGGCATCAGCGAGAGCCCCGAGTTTCGGATTTGATCAATCTCGCTTCTCAAGAGAGAGTCCACCTGATTCTCCGCCCGCAGCAGTGTTAAACTTCCAGCGGATTCGTTCCGGATCATTCCCGACTTGGTGCGTCCATCCGAGAGGCTGACAATATAGTTCAAGAACTCGGGATTGATTTCACGATTCGGATCGAGAATGTTCACAAGAATTGTTTCTCTGCCGCGATTCTTGATCGTCACTAAATTGGGACCAATCTCATGCCCGACTCCTTCCAGTCGATGACATGCCGAACAGTGCTTTTCGAAATTGCGTTTCCCAGCGCTTGCATTGCCCGATATATTCACCACGTGAGAGTATTGCTTGAGAACATCGGCTCGCGTCGTCACTCCTGTTGAATCATACAATCGCCTGGCCCGTGCCTGAAGTTCCGGGTCTCCGCCGGCCATGACCGCGACCAGTCTCGCGGGGGAAATGTCTCGTGGAGATAAAAGGCCCTGTTCCATATTCTCCAGAACGATCTCAATGCACTGCTGCCTTGAAAACAGGAGCTCTTCGGCACTCGCACGAAGGGATGGTGTCAACTCAGACCATCTTGCCAGGATGATCGATGCAACATCTGCACTGGAAAATGTCCCGAGTGCGGTAATGGCCGCAGACTGAACCTCTACAGGCTCACTTGGGACAAGCAGGCTGGCGAGGAGGTGATGGTCTTCGGGATTCGAACTGAGCTGGAGCACGGAGATCGCATCAAGACGCTTTCCTAAAGGATGCGATTCACCGATCTCAGCCCGCGCCGAATTGAAAAGAGATTCGAGAACCGAAGCCTCTGGGCCATCTGACATTCGCCGTTTTAGATCCGGACTATTGGACATCATGCTGACGAGCAATTCCGTTTTGAGAGATTTCCTTTCACCAGACAGCGAGGCCACCAACTGGAGGATATGAGCAGCTTCACTCGCATCAGACTGCCTGGCGATCTGACTGGCCAGTCGCGGTAAAACCGGGGAATCGCTGACTGTGGAGTCATTCAAGTGCGACTTCAGGAGCCGAGAAAAAAATTCGACTGACGGAGCTGATCACGGAACTGCTGGAAGCGCGTGAAGAACGGACACTGCTGAAACTGAAGAAGCAGCTCTCTCGGCTCGACCTGCTGATCCTGGATGAACTCGGCTATGTCCCTGCCAGCAAGGTGGGGGCAGAGTTGCTGTTCGATGTGATCAGCACCGCGTACGAACGACTGAGCCTGATCGTGACGACGAACCTGCCGTTCGAGAACTGGACGGAGGTTCTGGGGAGCGAGCGTCTCACCGGAGCCGCCCTGGACCGGCTGACGCACCGCTGCCATATCCTGGAGTTCAGCGGTGAAAGCTACCGCCTGGCCGACGCCAAACGGCGTCGGCAGAATCTGAAGGCAAAACCCTCAAGCCCCGCTGTCACCGCGACGACATAACAGCAGCGAGTTCTCACAACCGCAGTTCAACCCTCCCGGCACGACACCCTCTCCCCGCCGGGTCTTTTTCAACCACCAGCGCCACACTTTTCCGCCGACAGGCGCTACGTTTTTACACTGATGTCTACAAGTCGAATGCTCGAACCACACACCAGGGGTGATGAAGTATTCATTAGGGAGTTCCGTACCGTCTCAATGCCGCATCGACGGTGTCCCAGCCAATTTTGGCTGCCATGTCGAATGCACGCAGCCCGTTGCCGATTCGCTCTCGACGTGAAGTGAAGTCGCGGAACCGCAGGAGCGTAGTTATTTTTCCTTTTGGTTTTCAAAGTAGAATCCACACCCTGCTGCAAGTAGCGGTACAAAGATCATCACGACATCGCTAGTCCAGATCAGCAGATTCGCCCAAGGAAGAGGAGAGCGCGTAGCCGATTGATAAAAATCGTGCGATAAATAGGTGACAACGACTGACAGATATCCGTATGAATCGCACAGTGCGATCAGGAAGGTTGCTGTCGCCGCAGTTGGCAAAGAGGCCAGCAGGCGATCGAGGAGGATGCTTTGGTACGGGACGAGGGCGGAATATAGTCCGATCCCGTTGAGAATATAGTAGGCGGTCGGGGTCAACAGACCGACCTGCATCAACTTGGTCGAAGCGCCCAGCAGGATTGATCCGCAGATGATCACACACAAGTTCGCCCAGGTCGCTCTTCGGTTGTCTCGAACCAGCGAAAGTGTGCACATGGCTGCGATGACTGCCACCCCAACCCAACTTTCGATCGTCGCAAAATCGGCCGGCCTAATCTGATGTCCAAGGTCGTTCAAGATACTGTCCATGAAATCGTCGCGGATGCTCCGATACGTCATCAGCAGGATGTGTCCGAGCACGAGCATGATCACGCCCGGCCAGTAACGAACGATGAAGGCCCAGCGGGCCCTTCGGTCCATCGGCACTCTCTGGGTTCGCTGGGCGATATCTTCCTCATTTGGCGGAGGAAGATGCCACAGCATGAGCAGCGACAGCATCAGCACCGGCAAGAACAGTACTCCCGTCACCGCCGGCATCCAGAATTCGGAGACGTTCCAGGTGTGCATCGTCCAGGAGCCGACCCCCTTCACCCATCCGGAAGAGAAGACGATGCTGAGACTCATCCCGAGCATCAGGAATTCCGTGATCCTCCGTCCTTCCAGGATCCCAAACAGCATCGACCAGACCATTCCCAGTGGGAGGCCATTCGCAAACAGCAGCAGCACGTTATAAGGAAATGGGGTGACTGCGAGCAGAATGAGCATCAACTCCGCCAGCAGAATCAGTCCGAAGGCGATGGGGATCCGCCGCTTCAGGGGAGCCTCCGACGCAAATTTGATCGCCATGAACTTGGAGCAGGTATACCCCAGCAGCTGACTGATGATCGCGATGGTTTTATAATCAAATGCGATCCCCAGGAACATGATCGGTGGAAGGTTTTCATACGCGCTTGCCGTGAATGGTTTGCGAAATGCATACACACTCACATACCCGATGAAGGCTGCGAGCATGGCATAGATCGTGAAGAGCCAACCGGACTGACAGCTCAACCCTCGCCTCAGACCTGATAGGAAAGTCTCGGCGGAGAGACTCTGAGACGCGTTCATCTCCGAGACCGATGGAGCGGTCAGCGTCGAGGCTTCATGTGGCGGAACTTCGTACAACGGACCTTCTCCAGAATACAGAACGCTGATTTCGGCGGGGCACAGGGTCAGTTCTCTGGGGCTTCAGCACGTGGGATCGTACGGGGCGATTTGCGGAACTCGCCAGGGGTTTGTCCGGCCTCTCTCTGGAAGCTGCGAATAAGCACAGAAGGGTCTTGAAAACCAGACCGGGCAGCGATTTCCTCCAAGGTGAGATTCGTTTTGCGCAGAAGATCCTTGACCAGTATGAGTCTGACACGACGAATTTCAGCGGCCGGACTATGGCCAAGTTCAATCAGAAATCGGTGTTCCAGTTGCCGACGACTCATATCGAATTCTCTTTCGAGATCAGCCACAGCAATCGGGCTGGATGCTCGGTTGCGAATATACCGCATGATACGCGCTACCAGGGGATCACGAACAGCGACAGCATCCGTTGAAACACGTTCTACAACATGAATGGGAGGAATTAGAATTGGCTCTGTGGGTGGTGGCGCTCCAAACATCATCGATTCGAGAACAGAGGCCGCCTGATAGCCTACGGCATCACCATCCTGATCGATATAGGAGAGGGGAACCGGACACAGGGATGAAACAAGGGGCTCAGCCTCCAGGCATAGCACCGCAATCTGGTCTGGGATCTGGAAAGAGGCACTCAGGCTGGCGAGCACCACTTCCCGTCCCAGGTTCGTATCCCAGACGACCAGTGCCACGGGCTTTGACAGACCTCGCAACCACTTAATAAGACGTGCGCGGTCGCGCGTCGGACCGCCAGGACGCGGAACAAAACGTTGATACTCGAAGCCTTCGACCAATGTTTGATAGCTCTTCTCAAACAGGTCACTGTACCCCTCGCGGCGTGGTCCCACGGAAGCAAAGCTGCGAAACCCTTTCCCCAGAAAAAAGCGGGCAGCCAGCTCGCCACAGCCTCTTTCATCAGAGATGACCTTCGGGACGGTGGAGCTGTGCTCTCCTAGCCACGAAACATTCACTGCCGGGATGCGTTTCCGAGCAATGGCCGCTTGCAGGCCCGGATGTGTGAGCCGGAGAATGACGCCATCGGCTTTCCAGTCGCGCGGCAAAAACATTCGTTCATCGACTCCGCGGGGTTCCAGGTAACAGTCCCAGCCCAGGCGTTCATCAGCATACCTTGCAATCCCCGAGAGAACCTGACGGCTCCAGTCAGTCGCCGTCTGAATCAACAGCGTGACTCGACGGTGATTCCAGAATGAAGAGCCAGCAGGAGGGGGGGGAGGACTCATGAATCGAACCGAAAACGTTTTTCAGGAAACTCTTGGCAGATCGTACAACGCTGGGCGGTCAATGTGCAAATCGACAATTCGATTGTAAAAAACGCCATGGAGATTGCTGATGGAACTTGAAACAATCATCACCACAAATACCCTTCCAATATCTTCTTTCAACGCTTTTGATATCGCTCAACCTGAAGGATAGAACATGTCGCATTCGACAAAATCGCACAAACGTGGCTTTACCTTGATTGAACTGCTGGTCGTGATCGCGATCATTGCCGTTCTGGTCTCACTGCTGCTGCCGGCGGTTCAGCAGGCACGTGAAGCGGCCCGGAGATCACAGTGCAAGAACAATCTGAAGCAGCTCGGCCTGGCCATACAGAATTACCATGACACCTACAGCATTTTCCCGTCCCGGGCGAACGGGCCTGGTTTGTACAATGGCGGAGATTCTGCCACCACCTATCGAAACTGTTTGAGCGGTTTTGTCGCCCTGCTGCCATTCTACGACCAGCAGGCCATGTTCCAGCTGATTCAGAGCAATACATCCCCGACCAGTCCCTGGAACAACACGTTCGCCCCTTGGACGACGCAGTTAAGCGTACTTCTGTGCCCTTCCGACTCGCCGACCGCCGCGAGTGCTACTGTGGCTACAGTCGGACGATCAAATTATGCCTTCTGTGGAGGAGATTCGCGGAGCGACACGCAGATGATGATGCTTGACTTCACTCCAGCTTACACTCACGGACAATTCAATCGGGGGATCTTCGGCCATAATTCGGCCATTCGGATCCGCGAAGTGTCCGATGGGACGAGCAACACGATCGCGCTGTCTGAACTTGATCGGCCTGATACAGCCGACGGCAGCGGGCGCGGGAATATTGCAATCAACCTGGGTGAGACCAGCCCCGCATCCTGCTTGACACAGTTCGATAACTCGACTCGAGCCTATGTTTCCGGAACCACCATGAACACAGGTTGGCCTCGAGGACATAGCTGGGCCACAGGGAAGATCGCCTTTGTCGGGTTCAACACCATTCTTCCTCCCAACTCCGCGCCATCCTGTCTGGTTTACGGAGACTATGGAGGCGGATTCCTTCCGGCAGCCAGCCAGCATACTGGGGGAGTACAGGCTGTGTTTGCGGATGGTTCTGTCCGTTTCATCTCGGAAAACATCAACACAGGCAATCTCAGTTACTCCGGTGAAGTGTCCACTGGAAACAGCCCCTATGGCGTCTGGGGAGCCTTGGGAAGCAAGAGCGGCAAAGAAGTGATTGGAGACTTCTAGCAGATGTTCCAAGGTTGTTAAGCAATCTCAAAACCTCCTCTGTTGCTGGAATCCTCCAGGAGAAGCGCCGACAAGATTTCGGGGCGAGCCTTCATGTGCAAATCGACAATCGTATTGTAAGGAATATCATGGAGATCGCTTGCCCTGAAAAGAATAATGAGTTCCATCACACAACTTCAAATTCCATTCTCTCAGGCATTTTACCTAGTCAACTCGAAGGACGACTCATGCCATATTCGACAGCGTCTCGCAAACGTGGCTTTACGCTTATTGAGTTATTAGTGGTGATCGCGATCATTGCGGTCCTGATCGCACTCCTGCTGCCAGCTGTCCAACAAGCTCGTGAGGCGGCCCGCCGGTCCCAGTGCAAGAACAATCTGAAGCAACTTGGGCTGGCAGTGCAGAACTATCATGATGTCTACAACATGTTCCCCTCAAGAGCCAATGGACCTGGACTTTACGATGGTGGAGATTCTGCTACCAGTTACCGAAATTGTTTGAGCGGTTTTGTCGCGTTGCTGCCGTTCTATGACCAGCAGGCAACGTATCAAGTGATTCAGAGCAATCCCTCTCAAGTTGTCCCCTGGAATGCTTCCTTTGCTCCCTGGACAACTGAGTTAAGCATGCTTCTTTGTCCGTCGGACGGGCTTACGGTACCAGGCTCCGTGGCTGTTGTGGGGCGAGTCAATTACGCATTCAGCGCAGGAGATTCACGGACCGACGCGCAGATGATGGGAACATGGATCGGCGGTTATAGCCAAGGACAAAATAATCGAGGAATCTTCGGTCATAATTCGGCCGTGCGAATGCGCGATGTGTCCGACGGGACGAGTAATACGATCGCGCTTTCCGAACTGGATCGGCCAGAGTCGGCTGACGGAAGTGGCCGTGGAAATCTGGCACCTCACCTGGGGATGGACATCAGCCCGATTACCTGTTTGGCCATGTTTAATAGATCGACCGATGCATATGCTTCCGGAACCCCCATGTACAGTGGTTATATCCGGGGGCATGGCTGGGCGATGGGGCAGACCGCGTACACCGGATTCAATACGATTCTTCCTCCCAATTCTGCGCCATCCTGCATGTCGATGGGGGACTATGGGGGCGGATTCCTTCCAGCGGCCAGCCAGCATACCGGAGGTGTCCAAGCTGTGTTTGCCGATGGTTCGGTTCGCTTTATCTCTGAAAACATCAGTACCGGTGACCTGAGCTACTCCAGTGAGGTGACCGGGGGAATCAGCCCCTATGGTGTCTGGGGCGCCTTGGGAAGCAGGGGTGGCTCAGAAGTGATCGGGGCCTTTTAGTCGGCGGCAAGTCTCTTTAGATGTGACGAATTCCTTGCAAAATTTCTCTGAATAAAGAGGAGAAACCGTGTCTTCCCCATTCAACAATCCCCTGCGGCATCGCCTTGTACAGTTAATGAGGGGCTTAATGCTGGCCGTGATTATCATCTCCGCAGGCTGCTCCACTTATAAAGATCCATGGGCGGAGAAGCGTCCGAAAGTATTCCCTGCAAGCGGTCAGGTTCTTTACAAGGAAAAGCCACTTGAAGAAGCCATGGTCGTCTTTCACTCGGAGGATAAATCAGCGACGGTCTTTGCCCGAACTGATTCCCAAGGCCGCTTCCGTCTCGCGACTCAGGCTTACGGGAATGCCGACGGAGCGCCGGCAGGTCAATATCAGGTGACCATCGAGAAACGCAAAATCACTGGTGGTTCAGATAAGGTGGGGCCAGACGAAATCCCTGGTGCCAAAGTTCAAGAAGTTTTCCTGACCCCGAAGCAGTACAGTCAGCCTGACAAAACTCCGTTGAAGGCAGAAGTGGTTCCTGATAAGGACAATGTATTTGAGTTCAGATTAACGGATTAATCATGTAAACCGATATACTCCGTCAGTTTCAGGAGAGCTTCTCAACATTCCCAATAATCCCGCCTATTCATGCTCAAGTCCACTTGAGACGTGATCAAGGAGCTGTTGTCGGTGCATTATCCGTGTCGGCAGCACGCTCACTGAATTAAAAGAGTTAGCGGTTGTCCTGTATCGAATTTCAACGCGGATTTCGCTGATAAATAGCAGTCGTGGCAAGTGTGACATCTGCGGATATGACTGCAAAAAGAAGAATGATGCAGCTGTGAGAGTATCGAGGAGTTCAGATCACTTGCAATGAAACGTTGAGACCCGCCATCGCTATGCCTCCTCGGACAGATTCAATCATAACTTCACATGTTTATACCCAATGGTCCGAGAGGAGCAAAACAGCAGTCTCAGACGTTTCACTCATCAATCGGAGAACACATGGTCATTTCGGATTTCGACAGGCACTATGATATCGCCATCGTCGGAGGCGGAATCTGGGGACTCAGCACCGCGTGGCATTTGATTGATGCCGATCCTCAATTACGGATCGTGGTGTTCGAGCGAGCAACCGCAGTAGCATCGGAGACCACTCTTCAGGCTGCGGGGCAGATCGGCCAATTGCGTTCTGATCCCCTGATGATGAACGCCGTAGGCTATGCACTGGATCTATATGCGGATTTCGAACAGCAAACCGGAATTCCCACCAGCTTCCAGCGCAGCGGCAGCCTGCATTTATCATTGAATTCACAAAGAACTCAGGCATTGCGAAAGCAATCCAAGTCGGCGCAGCAACACGGTATCGACATATTCGAAATCTCTCGCAGGGAAATCAGTCATCTGGCGCCGGAGCTTGAAACTGATCGCGTCGAATTTGCATTGTTTCTCCCTAATGATGGTTTTGTTGACGCTGCAACGACTGCCAGAGCGCTGGGGACGGCAGCGGAAAGGGAGGGTGTAAATATCTGTTGCGGTGTTGAGGTTTTGAATATTGAACCAACGTTACATGGCGAACTTGATCTTTCTACGAATCAAGGAAGATTTCACGCGAGCCAGCTCGTTGTGACTTCAGGGCCATGGACCCGTCATCTGGCGGCGGTATGTGGTGTGGACCTTCCCGCTCAACCCATTCGGTTGCAGCAGTTGAGGACGTGCCCTTCGACGCGCATGCCGGCACATCACCCTGTTGTTCGAATTCCGGATCACAGTTGTTATTTGCGACCCGAAGCAGGGGGATATCTTTACGGCCTCTTTGATGAAGAAGCATTAGCTTATGATCTGGAAGAGCAACCGGATTGGCGAACCGCGGACGTTTTGCCGACGCCCGCACTCTCTGCAGAGGCAACGCGCCGCCTGTCATCTTTGTTTCCGGTGTTAGGCAAACTGTCCGTGGCTCAATACCGACAAGGAATGGTCACCTGTACCCCGGATGGCAAATACGTGATTGGTCCAGTCTCGGGATTGGAGAATGTTTTGTTTGCGACCGGATGCGGAGGAATGGGGATTGCAGGATCGGCAGCAGTGGGTCGCTGGCTGGCAAAATGGCTCATCGATGGACATCCCGGAGATGATTTATCGAGATTTTCCCCCGAGCGGTTTGGATTACTCTGTCACGATTCAGCATGGATTCGGGATGAGAGTCGGCGAATATTTTCCAGCTATTACGCCTTGGAAAGCTGTACATATACAAGTCATTAGAAGTCCTGCAGGAGAATTGCTGAATGCTCAAATTTGATCCCGCCGAATTATCTCGCCGTGACATGCTGAAGACCACCGGAAATTTAGCGGTGACTGTAGCCTCGAGTCAATTGTTGTTTTCCAAGGCATTTGCCAGCGAAGAAAACACGATTAATCTAGCCTTGGTAGGATGCGGTGGTCGTGGAAGCGGAGCTGTTGCCGATGCTCTTTCGATTGATGCCGGCCCCATCAAATTGAAGGCAATGGCAGACGTTTTTAATGGAAATTTATCTCTGAGCTACAACGCCATCAACGGAGCATTCGAAAACAAGATTGATGTTCCGCCCGAGCGTAAATTCATTGGGTTTGATGCATACAAGCAAGCGATGGACTGCCTGAAACCGGGAGATGTCGTCATTCTGACAACTCCTCCCGCCTTCCGTTGGGTGCATTTTCAATACGCGATTCAAAAGGGGCTGAATGTCTTCATGGAGAAGCCGGTCACTGTTGACGGGCCGACGTCAAAGAAAATGCTTGATCTGGCCGAACAGGCTTCGCAGAAGAACCTGAAGTGCGGTGTCGGCCTGATGTGCCGTCACAGCCCCGCTCGCCAGGAGCTGTTTAATCGCATTCAGGACGGAGAAATCGGCGAATTGAACCTGCTGCGGGCTTACCGGATGCATGGCCCTGAAGGCTCCGCTTTTGTCCCTCCTTATACAGGCAATATTTCTGAAGTCCTGTATCAAGTAGCACACTTCCACGGATTTCTGTGGGTAAGCGGAGGCTGTTTCAGTGATTTCTACATTCACAATATCGATGAGTGTTGCTGGATGAAAGATGACTTCCCTGTAACCGCTCAGGCTTCCGGAGGTCGTCACTATCGAGACGATTATGTCGATCAAAACTTCGACAATTACTCCGTCGAATATACCTTTAAAGATGGCTGCAAGATGTTCGTGTTCGGTCGCACTATGCCGAACGTAAAGCAAGAGTTCGGCACTTACGTCCACGGCAGCAAAGGCTGTGCGGTCGTCTGTGAAAACGGACATTTCCCAGCTAAGACTCGTATCTACTCCGGTCAGAACTTTGTCCGCTCAAAACTGGCATGGCAATACCCCGTGAAAGAGGGGTCGCCCTACAAGCAGGAATGGGCCGATCTTATCGACGCCATCCGCAATGACAAACCCTATAACGAAGTTCCGCGGGGCGTGCGGTCCAGCCTCGTCACTTCGATGGGACGTATGGCTGCTCATACCGGCCAGGAAATCACGTTCGATGAATTGTTAAATGGCGATCACGAATTCGCACCAGGACTGTCAGAGCTGACTTCCGATGGCCCAGCCCCTGTGCAGATGACGGAGAACGGCAAGTACCCGATCCCTGCCCCAGGGCTCAAAGGGAAGCGAGAGTACTAAGAGAGGCTCCGCAGAAGATCACAATTGAATCTTTCAAAATGGAAATCTTTTCAATGACTTTTGGCAAAAAAATTCTCCAGGGATGCCCCCCCGTCTGGGTGTTCGTTTTGAGCATTGTCTGGAATGGAGTTTCGGCCTCTGCCCAGGACTTGAAGACGCAGAATGTTGTGCTGATCACGATCGATGGACTTCGTTGGCAGGAAGTCTTCACGGGGGCCGAGGAAGATCTCCTCAGGTTTGCAGATGACACGAAAGCCGCCAGGGACAAGTATTGGCGAAAGACACCCCAGGAACGACGCGAGGTACTAATGCCGTTCCTCTGGAGCAAGGTAGCGAAGGATGGGCAGATTTTCGGCAATCGCAATGAGGGAAGCGTCTCGCAGATCACCAACAAAACGAAAATCTCCTACCCGGGCTATAGCGAAATTCTCACTGGTTTTGCCGACCCGAAAATCGACAGCAACGATTTGATTCTCAACGAAAACTCGACTGTTCTGGAATGGCTGCATCGTAAACCCGAGTTCGATGGCAAAGTGGCGGCCTACCACTCCTGGAAAGGATTGGCCTTCATCATCAACCGTCAGCGGTGCGATTTTCCCGTGATGGCGGGTTGGGAGCCGGTTCCTGAGGAGCATCCCAATGCCCGACAACAGGAGATCAATGATTTGATCGCTAAAAATCCTCCGGGCCAAATTGATTTTGTGGCGTTTCAGGCAGCACGTGAACATCTGCTCCGCCATCAACCACGTCTGTTCTATGTCGGTTTCTCGGAACCGGACATGGCCCATTATATCCAATACGACCAGGTCCTGGGCTTTGTGCATGAGGCAGACGACTACATTCGACAGTTATGGGAAGTAACACAGTCCCTGGACCATTATCGGGACAAAACGACGTTCATCATCACCACGGATCACGGCCGGGGCTCGGGACTGGAAGACTGGAGACAACACGATCCCGAAACCGTGGGAGCAGAGTACATGTGGATGGCCTTTCTGGGGCCGGATACTCCCGCTCTAGGAGAACGAAAGCAGTGCCATCGGGTCACGCAAGATCAGATCGCCGCAACACTGGCGGCGTTTCTGGACCAGGACTATCGCGCCGAAGTTTCGCGAGCGGGCAAAGTGATTCCTGACGTATTACCTCCGGCAAAATGAACGGTTCGTGATTGATAGTTGGCAGCGCCGGTTCGTGCATTTTTCAACTAAGAAACGTTTTCGATGATATTGAGAGGAGAGCTTTTTCTCATGAGTTTTCTGGGTTGGCTGTTCCTCTTGTGCGTGATCTGGACTGCAACTTTCGCCTTTGCGCAGGACCTAAAAACGCAGAATGTTGTGCTGATTACCACCGATGGACTCCGTTGTCAGGAAGTCTTCACCGGCGCTGAGAAAGATCTGCTTGAAGGTCTAGCAGATGTGAAAGCGTATCAGGACAAATACTGGCGCAATACTCCTGAAGAAAGGCGAGAAGCACTCCTGCCGTTTCTCTGGAGCACAGTGGCCAGGGACGGACAGATTTTCGGCAATCGGGACAAAGGAAGCCCCGCGCAGATCACGAACACGATGAAGTTTTCCTATCCAGGTTATAACGAAATTCTCACCGGATTCGCTGACCCAAATATTGCCAGCAATAACAAAAGTCCTAATGAAAACTATACGGTGCTGGAATGGCTGCATCGTAAACCTGAGTTTGATGGAAAGGTGGCCGCTTTCCATTCCTGGGAAGTGATGCCTTACATTATCAATCGCCAGCGATGCGAGTTTCCAGTCATGGGTGGCTGGGAACCGGTCCCCGAAGAACATCCCAATGCGAGGCAGCAACAACTCAATGAATTCATCGCACAGAATCCTCCAACGAATATTGACTCCGTCACGTTTCAAGCTGCCCGTGAGCATCTGATCCGGCATGAACCGCGGGTACTCTATGTTGGTTTTCTGGAGACAGACAAGGCGGCCCATGCAGGACAATATGATGTCGTCCTGGATGATGCCCATGCCGTCGACAACTATATCCGGCAACTGTGGGAGATAGCACAGTCTCTGGGTCAGTATCGTGACAAGACGACATTCATCATTTCAACGGATCATGGTCGAGGATCGGGACCTGAAGACTGGAAAAATCATGATCAAATCACCGATGGGTCGGACGACATCTGGATGGCATTCATCGGTCCTGATACGCCGGCTCTGGGGGAGCGAAAGCATTGCCAACGGGTGACCCAAAATCAGATTGCCGCCACGTTGGCTGCTTTTCTGGGCCAGGATTATCACGCCGAAGTCTCGCGTGCGGGGAAAGGGATTCCCGACGTCTTGTCAAAACCGAAGTGAAAAACTCGCTGTAATGGTGCTTCATGCTCATCAGCTCAACTCTTCGATCTCTGGCTCATCCATCAGCTTTCAATAAGCGTGTGCAATAAGTCTCGATAGACTAGCTATTTTTAGTTAGACATCACTCATGCCAGACAGGGAACGCGAAATAAGTTCCCGTAACTATGACGAGGTCGTTGTGAAGCGAGGTGTCTCAATAGTTCAATTGTTTGTTGCGGTTATTCTTTTAGTTGATTTGAGTCAGGCAGAAATCCCAGTGCCGGACGATGCTCCACAGCCCAAAACTCCGGCCGAAAGCCAGAAATGTTTTCACGTTCCAGACGGATTTCGTCTGGAACTGATCGCCTGTGAGCCCGTCACCCAGCAACCTTCTGGGGTCTGTTGGGATGCCCATGGCCACCTCTACGTGTCCGAGCTTCACGGCTATAACCTCGAAGGGCATTATGACATTCTGGAGTTGAACAAGACTGGAAAGCTTGATCGGGTTGTGCAGCGAATTCAGGCCAGTTCTGAGGCAAAAGAGGCAGCGAAACCAGGAGTTTATGGAACAGTTAAGCGATTACAAGACACCGATGGTGACGGTGTCATGGATAAGGCGGTGGTCTTTGCCGACAGGCTTCTTCCTTGCTATGGGATCTGTCCGGCCCGTGATGGAATCATCGCGGTCTGTACTACGGATATTCTTTTTCTGGCCGACAGAGATGGCGATGGCGAAGCAGAGATCCGCGAGGTTCTTTACAGCGGGTTCTCAATAGATGCGCTGGACCGGTCCATCAACTCGCCGCAGTGGGGAGCGGATGGTTGGATTACCGTCTCCATGTCAGGTCACGCTGGGTGGATTACAGGGCCGCAATTGACCGAGCCGACTTACATACCGAACACAGACTTTCGTATGAAGGATGATGGGTCGGCCATCGAGCCGATTCCGGGAATCAGCTATACCTTTGGGGCCACATTTACCGAACGTGGAGAGCGGATTGTCAATCAAACAGTCAACCCTGCCGTAATGGTGGCTCCGATTTCGTGGCGCTACCTTGCTCGAAATCCGGATTTCGCCGCCAGCGGACTGGAACTGCCATCGGAGATACAGGTGGCGTACCCTCTCAGCAAACCCCATCCCTGGCGGACACATCGGGCAGCAGACCCCGGGTTTTCCAAGTTCTATATGGACAGCTATGGCATCGCTGAAACGGCACCGAATGGATATTTCACTTCGGCGTGCACTCCGCTTGTCTATCGGGATAACGTTCTGCCCGGGTTGCATGGAGAGCTGTTGATCTGCGAACCGTCTCAGAACATGGTGTTTCGCGGTTTGCTGACTCGAGAGGAGACTCGTCTGTTGCTCAGCAGAATCCCCGAAGAGCAGCAGTCGGAATTTCTGGCGTCGACTGACTCCTGGTTTAATCCAATTTCGTTGTCGCTTGGACCTGACGGCTATATCTACATTGTCGATTACTATCGAGAAATTATTGAAGATTATTCTGCGGTACCCCGTTATCTTCAGCAGCAATATGGTTTGGCGAACGGCAACGATTACGGACGTGTCTGGCGATTGACACATTGCGACGCTCACCCGCTACCCATGGTTGATATGACACGCTTCCCGCCGGAAGAACTGGTCGAAGAATTGGCCAGCCCCGGTTTATGGCATCGTCAGACCGCCCGGCGGCTTCTCGTGGAACAGAGACAGAACTCCGCGGGTCCAGCCATTGCCCGGCTCGCAAATGAGTCGAGTTCTCCGGAAGTCGTCATCAATGCTCTGCAAACTCTGGCGGAACTAAATGTCCTCCAGGTGCAGACGGTTCTGGAAACACTGTCTGCTGCTGACGCCGGCGTACGTATCGCGGCGATGAGATTGGCGGAACCATGGCTTCATAGCCAGCCGAAGATCTTTGACAAGATTCTTGAGCTGGCACAAGAGAAGGATACGTCGGTTGTGTTGCAAGCGGCGTTATCTTTAGGGGAGAGCGAAGCCCCGCGAGCTTTAGCAATGCTGGCGGAAATTGCCCGTAAACATGGCCAGGTGCAATGGATTGACACCGCAATCATGAGTTCACTGGGAGGCAGCCGGGCTGGAGAAATGTTAAGTACGCTCTTGGCGGCTCCCCAATCGATGGAGCAGGCCCGGCAACTGCTGACTCCGCTGGCATCTGCCGTGGCGGCTCGCAGGAATCCGGAGGAGTTATCCGGCCTGTTGACGCTGCTCCCGCAGATTGAGGATCTGGACTGCCAGCGGCTGTGCTGGGAAGGACTGGCGGCTGGAATCGCAAGTCCTGTCAGTGTGGCGCTTTCCTCAGAAGCGGTTGCTGCTCTGAAAATATCGCAAGAACATCCGGATAACGTAGTCGCCGAAGTGGCAAAGATTCTTATTCAGCGTCTCCAACTGGAATCGCCGGAAGAAAGAACAGCTCGGCTCGCTCTGGCATTCGAGACAATGAATGACATCCAGGCAGAAAGAGACGCCCGTCTGGCCGCGGTGAGTGAAATCTCCGGTGAAAATGATCCTGCAGTGACCTCGGGATTACTGGCTGCGATTACTGGCAGCACTCCCCAGGTTCGCGATGCAATTCTGACTGCAGTATTCTCCCGTCGGGACCGCCTGCCGGAGGTCGTCTCCGCACTGGAAGCTCAGGCTTTCCCCGTGGCATTCCTTTCGGCCGTCCAGCGATCGGCCCTCCTGAGTGATGGCAATGCAGAAATTCGCGACCGCGCCAGCCAGTTGTTCAAGGCACAGACGCGGGATATTCAAGATTTGCTTGAACGCTACTCCGCAGCATTAAATGGTGAAAGGAATCTTTCACGTGGACAGGTCCTGTATGAAAAGCACTGCGGTATCTGCCATCAAGCACATGGCGTCGGATCTGCAGTCGGGCCGGATTTAACGGCGGAATTCAAGCGAGCTGAAGAAACGATCCTGAAGGACATTCTCGATCCCAGCGGCACCATTACCGGCGGGTACACCACTTATTCTGTGCTTTGTACTGACGGTCGCGTGCTGTCGGGCGTGCTGGGAGGAGAATCGGCCAGCAGTATCACGCTCAAGCAGCCCGAAGGAAAAATTCAAACACTGCTGCGAAAGAATATTGAGGAAATCAAGGCCAGTAATGTTTCGCTGATGCCGGAGAACCTTGTCGAATCACTGCAGCCCCAAGATGTCGCTGACATTCTAGGCTGGTTGCGTGCGGGAAAAAGCAAACCGGTGAATGAGAAATGACCAGCTACATTTTCCCGCTGTTGAGCGACACACGGAAAGTGTGTGGAATTTTAGGTTCGCCCCCATTGTAAAGAGTTTGACATGAGATCCATTTCGACTTTCAATCGGCACTTGAGTCGCCGTAAGTTTCTGAGAGGAGTGGGGGCCTGCCTGGCACTTCCTGCTCTGGAGTCGTTCGTCCGCGCAAAGGAAATTGAAACTCCGATCCGCCGGCTTGTGTGTGTTGCGAATCCGTTCGGAATGATTCACGAGTCTTTTTTTCCAAAAGAAGCTGGACCTGCGGTTCAGTTGCCGGAGAACCTGCAACCGCTGGAGTCGCTTCGTGGCAAGTTCACGGTCTTTTCGAATCTGGACCATGGCAGCAATTCGGGCCATTCAGGAACTCACACGTTTCTCTCCGGTGTCCGGGTCAATGAGGCTGCCGGGCTCCCTAATGGTAACATCACACTAAATAGGACCTCCACGTCCTCGGAGTGAGTTTTAAGCGGCTTTGGCGAAGGAGTGTCGCATGTCGAGGTAGTGATTATTATTCACCTCGAACCATTCGTACGCCTGGTCAATCAGTTCTTCCAAGGTCTGGCAGCGGTGGTTTCTCGTGATCGTCTCGTGCAGGTGCCACCAGACTCGTTCAATGGGATTCGACTGCGGAGCATACTTGGGAAGAAAATGGACTTCGATCCGGTGACTCCATTTCTGCAGATAGGCTTTCACCGCTTTCGAGTCATGAAATTTGGCGTTGTCACAGATGACATGGATCTTCCGGAAGCTCCTGAGTCGGAAACGCAGGTCGTCCAGATGGGCCAGGAACTGGACCGTGTTTCGTCGCCAGCAGGGACGACTCACCAGCAGTGTTCCCGTCCCCCAGATCAGCGAGCCTGCCACATGGCACTTCTGATTGTTCCCCGGCGTGACCACCTCGGCCTGCTGACCTTTCTTCATCCACATGCTGCCAATCTTGGGGTTCAAATTCAGGTCCACTTCATCCTGAAAGACGGCGACTTCGTTGTGGGAAAGATTCTTCAGAAGATGTTGGATTGCCTGAAATTTCTCAGCGTGCTGGGGATCAACCGGGCCGACCACTGGACGGGGGCGACGCCAGACCAAGCCCAGCCGATGCAGTCCCCGGCGGATCGTTTCTCCGCTCAATCGCAGGCCGGTTTCAAACGCCAGCAGGTGAGCGAGCGTTTCACAGGACCAGCGGGAGCGGAAATATCCAAAATCCCGGGGAGTGGACTGAGTGACCCACCGCAGGACCTGTGTCATCCAGACTGGAAAGGAACGCTGCGGAGACGGTTTTTGCAGAACAGCAGCGACTCCCCCTTGCGTGAACAATTTCAACGTGGTCGAAATCAGGTCGAAGCTGCAAAACAGCACGGTTTTGATCTGCTGCCAGGTCAGGCCTTGGGCCCGGAGCAGAACAATATGAGCCCGTCGAGAAGTGGAGAGATCGGCTCCAGAGCGATAGGCCTGCAAAAGCATCTTGCGTTCCTGAGCTGTGAGCTGGATACTGCCATCCATGGCTTGACTCCTCGAAAGGGAAGTGGTGGTACACCTCCCCAACGTAGACCAAGCCTGTTTTTGTTCCTACACCAATCGAAAACGACGCTCCGGAAACGATGTGGAGCTATTTAGTCTGCTCACAGACCCAGGCTGATGTCGGATGTTCGGTTGACTCGGAAACGATCACTTCCCGAGTCGAAACGCACAGCCAGACGAGGACATACATGTCCCTGAGTCCTCGACGGGTAACGGTCTTCACGCTGAAGAAATCAGTTGCCCAGAGAGTCTCCTTGTGACGTTCCAGGAAATTGGACCAGGAGTCGCTGGTCCGATCGGGGCCGGGTTGAATCCCCTCCTCCTTGAGAATGTTCCGAACTGTCTGTCGGCTGATCTTCTTGATGCCCAGTTTCCGAAGTTCTCCCAGGATCCGGCTGTAGCCAAATCCAGTGACCGTCGCGATCTGGATCACAAGTTCCCGGATCTCTCTGGGCTTCCGCTGGCCGCCTTTGGGGTTCTTCTTCCGCTTCGCAGGCCCCTGCTCTTCTCGCAGCCATCGGTAGAACGTGCTGGGGCTGACAATGGTCAGCAACTCTTCGATGGCGCGGCCGATGGCTTTGCCGAACTTGATCAGTCGTTCTCTCTCCGCTGGCTTCGTGTGGATCTGCCCGGGAACTCTCGCCCGCAGAATCTTGTTCTCCTCCTTCAGAAACTGAATGTACTTGGGGCGTCCGGACAAAACCTATTCAGCGATGAGATATCTCCAGGTGATGAGTGAGTTGGCGATGTCATGGAACGCTTGGTGCACTTCCTCCAGCCTGTCCCAGCGAATCCGCAACCTGCGGAATTGTTTGAGCCAGCTGATGGTCCGTTCAATCGGCCAGCGGGTCGCACCCAGAGACGAGTCCTGCCGCTGACCTCGTTTGGGAATGAAGGTCTCAATGCCAGCCAGTCCCAGCAGGTCCCGAGTTGCCTGGCAGTCGTAGCCTTTGTCGGCGGTCACACTCCGTGGGCAATCCAGGGGGCGTCCCCGCTTGCCACCAATCTTCGGGTACCTCAGAAACACCAGTGGCAGAAGTTGTTTCAGATCATGAACATTGGCGGCCGTCAGGATGTTCGCCAGCGGAATCCCATTGTGAGTGGTCATCAGGTGAGACTTGCTGCCGCAGCGACCACGATCCGTCGGATTCGGTCCGGTTTTTGTCCTCCCAACGGGGCCTTGATCAATCCGGCATCGACGAGCACGTCCGCCAGTTCCAGACGCCCGGCTGCGTTCAGCACGGTGAGGAGGTGGCGATGAATGTCCTGAAAGACTCCCAGGTCGATCCACAGCTTGAGACGTCGATAGCAGGTCTTGTAGGAACACCCCAGTTCCAAGGGCAGGTCCTCCCAGGCGATGCCGGTCTTGAGCACGAACAGAATGCAGGTGAAGACGGTCCTGTTCTCCGCTGGCGGTCGGCCGCCTTTGACAGAGAACTCGTAAGTCGGAAAGAACGGCTCGATCTCGTCCCACAAGTCATCACTCAGCAATCGGGTGGCCATATCAGTTCCTCCGTGAACGGGAAAAACCAGACCTTCCCAAAATTTTCAAACCATGCCAACATTAGTTTTGTCCGGAACCTCTTGGCCAGTTCCCGGTCCGTGGCTGAGGCGATCAGCGCTAGAAGTGGGTGGAAAATGAACGTCATTTGACTATTGTCGCAATCTGTAATTTGGAATGGTTTTACACTTTCGTTGTACCCCACTATGACCTGATTCCAGCTCCCAAAACGGGACCTCGAAAACGGGTTTTTCGAGGTCCCGTTGGGATGCGGATATAGGTCCGAAAGGCGGCAGAATCCGAAGAAGGTTTTCATCCTCACATTGGGGAGCCAGAGGGACCAGATGTAGGAAGCGAAGGCAGTGAGCGAGGTACGGAGGTCAAATTCCAACTTACGTCATGTGAAATTCACACGGATGTACCTTTATCAACCCACACGCCGACAAACTACGGGCAAACTCGACAAACTCACGGTCGGTTTTAAGCAATTGCTCCACAAGCGGTTATCGTCGCAACATGATTAAAGACAGTGTGTTGCAGGATTTCTGGCGATCGTCCTACGGAACCGTTCCTGAAAGAGATTGTCAAGCGGGAAAGAGATTTCCTGGTGCGGGTCTGTAGTGCGATCCGCAAAGTTCCGGGCTTTGTTTTGAAGTTCATGGTGTGTGGACTGGGTTGCGTGTTGTTGTTAATGATCATCTCACCGGTTGTCGTTGCTACGGGATGTTGCAATCGTTCTTTTCAAACGCGATTGCTCCCCACACATTCCTTCGCGAGGCACGAGCCCTGATTCTCAGGGATCGCTCTGCTGTGATCAGCAGACGCGGAATTATCGAGATGCGAATTCCTCTCTGAAGAGTCTGCTCCATTCAAAGGGACGTGTCCTTCTGCTGTACCTTTTCATGTTCAGCAGCGACATCCACGGTTCCGTGCGAGCTGGACTGATCGGGAGGGATCTCAGGTGAATTGACTCACCTGGATCGAACAACCGGGTGAAGGTTTTTTGATGGGTCTCCTTGGTCAAAATGGTGATGAATGCTGATTCACTGCTGAAGACTTCAGGCTGCTGCGATGGCCCGGCACTCAAAGTAACTCTGCTGTTTGCTGAGGATGTGCCAGATGACCGTGGCCAGCTTCCGCATGACCGCGACTCGAGCTACCCCGCTCCCCCGTCGCCTCTTGATCTTCTTGTACCATTCCCGCAGCCGACCATCCTTGCGGAGCACCTGATACGTCACCTGGGCCAGCAGCCATCGGGCCGTGTTGTTGCCGGCTTTGGTGATCCTCCCCAGCCGCTGGTTGTTCTCGCCGCTGTTGCGACAGCCGGGAGTCAGTCCCCAGTAGTTCGCCAGGCTTCTGGCTCGGGGAAATCGTTTCACATCACCGATCCCGGCAGCCAGCGAGATCGCTGTGAACGCACCGATTCCCGGCATGGACTTCAGAAGCTGGGCATTCGGGTTGTCACGACCCCGCTGGGCGATCAGCTTCTCCAACTCCAGCAGTCTCTCCTGAATCTGCTTGAGATCCGCCAGGAGGAAGTTCATCTCCAGCCGGTCGATCTGGGGAAGTGCAATCTCTCTGAGCCAAGTGATGGCCTTCACCGTCGGAAAAGTCTTGGTCGGCAGTTCCCATTGCAGGTTGTGCCGCCGGAGGATGTGCTTGATCTTATTGACCAGCTGTGTCTGAGTCTGACCCGCTTCTTTGCGAAGCGTACTCAGCTTGCGATTCTCCTGTTCTGTCGTGCTGCAGATGGTCACCTGCCGGAGGCCGCGAACGGGTTTGCCTTCGAGAAACCGATCCCGGTTCACCCACAGGAGTTCACTCAGGGCCGCTGCATCACGCCGATCCGTCTTACAGCGTTTACGTTCTTCCGGCTGGATGAGGATCACCTTGTGACAGCGGTAGTCCCGCAGCATGCGAATCAGCCAGTCATTGAACCCGCAGACCTCCACCACGGCGATGAACTGTTCCTCGCTCTGAGCACACCGCCGCGTGAGCTGATCAAAGAACTCCAGGACCTTCTCGGGCTGCGTAGACACCTGACGGGCCAGCAGGACATCACCCTGCTGGTCACGAAGTGAGACAGTCAATTGACGGGCATGTTGATCGATACCAAGAAAGAGCATGACGCGGTTCTCCTGTGAGAAAAGGGTTGGGAAACTTCCACACTGGGAAATTCCGCTCCCAATCGCAATTACTCTTTCATCGATATCAAAGGCCTCATGACACTGGGCGTGATGCTGGCTTCCTCTGCAACGACCTGTTCGATGTGCTCTCCCGTCACGGCATGTTGGAGAGCCGTTTTTCGGAAGACGTGAAGGTAGGCCGCTCCATTGGGGAGAGAGTCCGACCATTCTTTGACTCGGTGGTACATCCAGTCACCGAGGTTTTCTGGAGCGAAATCAGATCGCAGACGTCCCACCAGCTTTGAGGCTCCTCGGCTGGAATAGGAATTCCGCAATTGCTCCGGGTAACCGCCAAACACAAATTCGCTACCAACTCTCAGTTGATCGAGTTCTTTTCGCAATACCTCGGGGATTGGGATGGTGACGCAAAAGTATAATGGCGCCGATCATTACATTTGGATCTGGCACACCCAGAAGATGCGATTGGTAATGAATCGGCTAGGGTTCGTACCTCGGGCGATTGACTTGCCAATTGAATGAGGACGTCAGGCGACATGAAATTATGGTTTACGTGCAATTTTTGTGGCGGTTCATCTCAATGGACATGTGGTTCTCCAAATTTCAAAAACATATTTTTGAAAATCGAAATGTAATTCTATAAAGTCTTGTTATATATTTTAACTTCAAAAAATTGGTTTTTCAAATTTGTGATTCCTTGGCTTTGATCCGTCACGCCGTCCCTTGCTCTCCCTTGGCTGTACCGGGGCATTAAAATGCTCCCACTGCTTGCTCAACGGGTGCGGAAGATGTCGAGATGAGAAATCTGAATGCGCCACATAACCCCCACCTACAAACAATGATAAGTGCAAAATTGTGAAGCCATGGAAAATGCAATGAATCATTCGCCAAGACACAATGTAACACAAAAGCAAGCCATGTAAAATTGCTATATCAATTTTTATTTTGTTGAATATCATGCCGTCTTTCAACTTGCTTAATTTGAAAGGAGCATGCAATGAATTTCTCAATAGTGAAGATTAAATTGACGGACAGAGTAGAATGGTGGGTAATCGTAACTCCTATTAACACTGCCATCTACTTGAACGAATACTACAAACGAAAAGGTAAGGATATGCCGCCGCTTGATCCCAGTACATTCATTGTGGCCGTCTGTAGAAGTCGTGACATGGCTCGTGACCTTGTTGAGATCCTGACATGGAGATCGAAATTTGTTGGAAAGCCAATAAATCAGTGGTTGAAGTCGGAGGAGAGAATCCGGAAACGTAACAACGCCATGTTACGTGGATTGTATGTAGGAGACGAATCATGAAAAGGCTTATTGACGGGAGTGTGTGCCCTGATTGTGGTGCTGAAGTTGGACAGTCGCACCGAGATGAATGTGACATTGAACGTTGCTCCTCCTGCAAGCAACAGAAAATAACTTGCGATTGCTCAGACCATGATCCACGGATGTCGGTATGGACGGGAGAATTCCCAGATCATTTTGCAGGAGAAATGGCAGAGGAATCGGAAGGCTTGGGGCCGATGGTATTGTCATTTGGTTCAATTGGGTATGAGCCGGATATTAACGGTCCCGGTGCAGTGCTCGTTGAGTTCAAGCCGACACGAGCAGAATTGACTACCTTGGCTTACTATCATTTGGATCGATTCTTTGGCATCCAGGAATTGTATGCGATGGGACAGAGCGGCTCGTGGGAAATCCGTGCGGCACCGTTTTCCTGGCGTCGATTTGAGGCCATTGCTGAAGCCCTGTCTCCCGGTACAACTAAAGAATTCGAGAATTACATCGAGCAGCGATGGAAGCAAATCGATGAAATCCAAAGAGAGTTCGAAGCTGAGTGGGGGAATGTCGATGGCCAAACGTAGTCTTGGTTAGAACGTTTGAGTCTGCTTACGAAAGGCCCCATGAGGGGGCCTTTTTCATTTGACCATCGAATTTTTGACACTTTGACAGATTGCCACTGTCTTTCTTCGAGTGCCCGATCAGAACGTCAACATTCATTTCTCCCAATCGAAGGTGGTCTAATGCATGGACCGCACCCAGTGGGCGAGTTCCTTCAGTTCAGACACATTCATTTCGGTGACAATCTCTTGCCGATGAATATCATGGACGGCGAGGATATGGTCTTCGTGGAAGACGATTTCGCCCCCTTGGGTCAGTCCATGCAGGCGGGCCTCAACCAAAGGATTATCCACGACGCCCCGAAAAAAGTCCCCTGACCTGTCTTTCACTCGGACCCAGAAATCTTCGCCCCATCCTCGGGACGGAATATTCTGCTGAGGCACGGGAAAAAGCGACGCTGGATGTGCGTGCCGAAGGATCGGCTTTGTCAGTTCCCCGTTGCATGAGGGACATGAACATTTCTCGGGGGCATCTTCATGGACTGAGAATCTCGACGAATCGATTCTGAGTTCCACAAGCTGACCAGGTTTGATGTGCCGCTTGATGACCTCGGGCGGAATATGAAAGTTATCAGGGTTCTCGGTGTGCATCAAGACCCCATTCACCAGCTGGTAGTCGTTGGAGAAGTGCTGGGAATCGAATTGGTGGTTCAATGATGTCATCAGTGCTGGATCGCAGAGGGGTATTCTGGTTCGACTTGATCTGCTGATTTATTCCTCGTCCAATTCGTCTGGATCAATTCCATAACGGCGGAGCTTGTCTTTCATCTCATCAGTAAGGTCGCCCCCAGAATTCAATGCAGATTTCAGTTTGTCGTAACTCAGTTTCAGCCTCTTGTTCAGTTGCACTGTCTGATAGGTCAAGGCTGCATCTCTGATCGCCTTGCTTTCCTCTGATTCTGGTGGAAATTGACTCGCAACTGACCCCAGAATATCGCATACCCTGCGAAAATCAGCTTCAATGGACTCCAGGCTTGGTGTGTTCAGTGGCGCTGCGGAAGTTTCGTCCATTAAATACACCTTCGAAAAACCATCCAGGGCTAAAACGACCTGTTACTGCACAAATGGGAATGGCCTACTTTCGATGTTTGCAATATTCCTTGGATTCTTCGACGGGATGTTTGGTCGCCAAATCTACGTCGTTGAAACTGCTTTTGTTGCCCCATCCGAAGATTCTCTCGAACAGCGGCAACAGCGGGTTGTTATGAAGGCCATTCTGAAAATAGACTTCGTGTTCCTTCTCCTTCATCCCCATTTCGTACAACACATCATCGTGTGCGGTAATTCCGATCTCGTTGAAATATCGCATCATGATGAAATACTCGCAGACGTTTCCGCTTTCCAATCGTCCTGCAAAGTAGTACGGCATGAACCAGCCGATGACATAACAGCTCGCCGAGATGATCCTGCCGATGATGTGATATTTGATTTCGAAGTACCGTGACGGCGGAATTGCGTGTTGCTTCATGATAGAGAGAACGGCTTCTCGGTGTTGCCATTCATCCATTTCAATTTGCTTGATCGCCACTTTCTCGTCCTGGTTCTTCACCGAACCGGCGTGGCCGATGTACGCAAACGCCGCTGCTTTCTCGGCTGAGTAAGCCAATTGCAGGAGCTTCACGAGTTTTGGATGCTCTATCTTGACCGACTCGTTCACCGTGTAAGCTCCATCTCGTCCCGTCACAGGTAGGCCCATTGTCTTACTTCACTTTCCTCATCTCCTTCGTCGCCATTTTTGCATCAAACTCCGAAGGATCAAAATTCCCCCACCATTCCAGCATTTCATCATGTTGCTCGTGTTTGGGGTCGGCGATTGCTGCGAGATATTCAGCATAGCCCCAAGGACCTCCACAATCCTCGGGTGGGCAGGCTCGTTCCCCTTCGAGGCATAACGGATATTTCGTTTTGGCTTCGGTTTTTGGAGATCCTTCGAACAAGATCTCATGACGCCAGCCGTCTCCGAAGTCATATTCGTAGATCCAACGGGACGGTCGCCCTGACTTTGGGATGATTTTGCTCAGCTGCACGTTCGTCTCATCTCTGAAGTCTATCTCGAAATCGTCGCCGTCTGGTGCTGGTTGGCTGTAGCGTTCACCATCGATTAGGAACTGATGGAGGTGGCAATTCTCCCAACCTAACAGCCCGTTGAATTTCCTTTCTTCGCTTGACAGGTCTGGTAGATTGCCGGTGGTTCGGATTTCAGGCATTCAGGGAGGGTGACCGATGGCGTTGGGGAAGCGGGAGGAGTCGCAGCAGCAGGAGTTCTGGACTCCGACAGCGAATCTCTCCAAAGGGCCGGGGCATGTCTTTTATGACAAGCTCAATCTGGTGCTGGCCAAGGCGGGATTCGACAAGGCTCTCGAGGCCCTCTGCTCGCCTTATTACGCCAGCACGGGTCGCATGTCGATTCCCCCGGGTGTGTACTTCCGCATGCTGCTGGTCGGGTACTTTGAAGGGATCGACTCCCAAAGAGGCATCGCCTGGCGGTGCGAAGATTCTCTCTCGCTGCGAAGGTTCCTGGGCATTCCGCTGGGGAAAGAGACTCCCGATCACAGCAGCCTGACCCGCATTCGGGATCGGTTGCCGCTGGAGATTCACCAGCAGGTGTTCCAGCTGGTGCTCAGCATCATCGATGAGCATGGACTTCTCAAGCTGAAATCAACCGGTGTCGACTCCACGTTGCTGGAGGCCAACGCCGCCATGAAGACGATCGTCCGTAAGGACTCGGGTGAAGACTGGAAGGAGTTCCTCAAACGCCTGATGCAGGAGGAAGGGCTGATCGAAGAAGATGATGATCCCAGCGACGACGACCTGCGCAAGTTCGACAAAACCCGTCATCAGCAGGGGAAGAAGAAGGTCTCCAATGCCGACTGGGAATCGTCGTCAGACCCCGATTCCCGCATCGTGAAAATGAAAGATGGCCGCACTCATCTGGGCTATAAGGCTGAGCATGTGATCGACCTGGAGAATGAGTTCATCCTCTCCGCCACGGTGTGTCATGGGACGAACAGTGATGCCGGCACGCTCATCGAAAGCGTGGTGAATGCCCAGCAGAACGTGATTCTCGCTGGCAGTCCGGAAGAGATTGAAGAGGTTGCTGCCGACAAGGGGTATCACAAGAACGAGACGATCACGCAGGCCACGCAGCTGGGACTGCGAACGTACATTCCCGAGCCCAATTCACAACACAATCGTACGTGGACGGACAAGCCGGAGGAAGTGCAGCAGGCAGTGCTCAATAATCGTCAACGGATGAGTCGAGCCAAAGGGAAGAACCTGCAGCGTCAACGCAGCGAGAAGGTGGAACGCAGCTTCGCCCATGTGTGCGAAACCGGCGGAGCGAGGCGAACGTGGCTGCGAGGACTCGAGAAGATCAACAAGCGTTACCTGATCGTGACCGCTGCGAGGAACCTGGGTCTGCTCATGCTCAAAGCATTCGGCATCGGCAAACCCAGAGGTCTGCAAGGCGGAATCCGGGCCATTCTGGCACTCTGGGGAACCTGCACGCTGCTCTGGGCCGCTCTGAGAAGCTGCCTGCGATCGCTCCAGGCAAGGACAGCTCATCCGATGGCGTTCCGAGACATCAACTGGCAATTGAACCCACAGCGACCACGTACACCCCGGAAACTCCAAATCATGCCAACTTCAACGGGCTGCTAAGGCTGCTTGGATGTACTCGTGGAGATCGGCCAATGTGCAGTCTGGAATCTGAATACGCCGCCAGATCGACGGTTTGATTTCGAGCAGCGTAATCTTGAATTGGTAAAGCAAGTCGCCCTTCTTCGGGGCCGTCTTTCGAGTCTTGGGCGTTTCTTCACCAAACAGTCCCGCATGATCTTCAGCGAAGAGTTCAACAACTTTGCGTTGTACTGCCACCAGTCGCTTCTTATCGGGATGCATGGCATATACCGCAGCCTGTCCGATCTCATCATTCAGGTGATCGAGTTCAGTGTGCGTGACACCAAAGATCTGCGTACCTTCACCGGCGGATTTCAGTCGTTCCTTGATCTTGTTTTTAATTCGGGTGCAATGAATCAGGCTGTCCCGTTGATGCTGGGTGAGCTTAAGCGGGTATGTTTCGCCGGGCTTCTTTGTCGGTTTGAGGCGGAATGAGATCGGTCCTGAATAGTTGCCCGCCAGCAGATCGTTCATGGCTTTGGCGATCTTGCCTCGGGCCTGTTCCATGGAGAGGGGCTTGTCGTCGGCGGGTTGTTTTCGGGACATATTAACCATCCTGATCTCGCATGGGAGTGGATCGCAAATTGTTCAGTTCAGCCTCTCTCCAGGCATCCATATTTTGCGATTCGTCCTTCAGCTATTCCACGGTACTTGGCGCTAATATCGATACCATGAAAACGTCGGTCAAGCTGAACTGCTGCAATTCCACACGGAGCGACTCCGCAGAACGGTGAACAGACCATTTCACCCGACTCCGTAAGGGCATGGATCAGCCACCTCATGACTCTCACTGGTTTCTGACAAGGATGTTGTCTCAGTTCCTCTCCGGTGAAGCATTGAGAGCAACATCAGAATGAACTCCGTGAACGACCGTATTTTCGATCTGGTTGAACAGTGGGAAATTGCCCGAAATGAAGGGCAAATCCTTACTCCAGAAATGCTTTGCCAGGAGTGCCCAGAACTTCTGCCTGAAGTGGCTCGTCGAATTCGAGCCTTGGCAGCCACAGCATGGATGGAGAACTCTGCTGTAGCGGATGCGGAACTGCTTGAACCCCCACTGCGACAGGTGGGTCGATATGAACTCATTGAATTGATCGGTGCAGGCGGATTTGCCGAAGTTTTCCGATGCACTTCCACTGTAACTAACTGTAACTGGTGGACCTATTCGCTGTTCTAAGTCCTAGGCAGGCAACTGCTTTATGACGTAAGTCGATGAAAGACAGTAAATTGCGTTTTTCGTGGCTTTCGAGCTACGGAACCGAAGGGCGGAAATCACTCCCATTTCCATCCCACGTTTCTCGAGAGTGCGAGCGATCTGCTCCTGCACCTCCACCGGGCGGCTCATCCCAACGAATGAGCTGCCCGGAGTACGTCGCCAGTCGCCCCATAATCGCAGTCAGAGTGCTGTAAGCCCCATTTTCAGCTTCATTATGTGGCTTGTCCTGAACGATTGCTTCGAAGAGGACATTGTGCTCCACTTGATAGGGGCTGATCTTCTTCCCGGAATCCTTCCGCCCCGGCTGCCAGACCTTCTCCTCGCCACGGAGGAGCGCAAATCGATTCCCTCCCAGTTCCGCTTGCCCTTCTGTCGCTTCCACAAACTCAGCGACTCTCTTCTGGCACCCCGGAATCTGACGGCACTGGCTATACATTTTCGTGCCGTCGGCATATGTGTACTCCACGGTATGATGATCGAAGATGTTGCCGAACTCCTTGCCTGTCCGGACCTGACGACCACCGATTCCCTCCGCGGAGACTGGATGCGCGTTCGCAATCCAGTTTCCCACGTCCAGATTGTGAATATGCTGCTCAACGTTGTGATCTCCGCTGAGCCAGTTGAAGAAGTACCAGTTCCGAACCTGATACTCGAGTTCCGTGAGATTCTCGCGGGGAAAAGGCTTTTTCGCGGGGAGTCCACCGTTCCAGTAAGCGCGAATTGCCACGATGCGACCGATCTCTCCGTCATGAATGCGCTGAATGGCCTCTTGATAGGAGGATTCGTGATGACGCTGCAGACCGACCCCCACTTTCAGATTCTTCTGCTTTGCAATCTGAGCTGCCGCGAGGATCCGACGCACACCCGCAGCGTCTGTCGCCAGGGGCTTTTCCATAAAGACATGCTTCCCTGCATTGACCGCATACTCGAAGTGCTGAGGACGGAACGCTGGGGGGCCGGTGATGATCACCACATCAACACCCGAATCAATCGCCTTGCGATAGGCGTCCAGCCCCACAAAACGACGCTCTTCCGGAACATCAATGGCGCCGTCAAAGCCATCCCCCTGATCGAGATTGTAAGCCCCGGCGGACCCCGCCTTCAGAGCTTTCAGGCTGGATTCCAGACGATCGGGAAAAGCGTCCGCCATTGCCCAGAGCTTGACCGGAAAAGGAGTCGAAAGAGCTTGGGCAGCCGCCCCGGCCCCGCGGGATCCACTTCCGATCAGGGCCACTTTGATCGGCTCGCCATTGCCAGCGTAAGCCCGGCTTCCCAGCGAGGAGAGCAACAGCGCCCCACCGGCAATTGCGGTCCCGAGAAACTCGCGGCGACTGGAAGTGGAGAAATTGAGATCAATCGTCATGCATCGGCTCCGATATAGTATCACGACAAAAGTGGTAGAAATTCATGCAAAAAAACAAAAACGCAATTACCAGCCATCCCGCATCGAAAATGCAGGTCCAACATGAGGTAAGTGGTCTAGAGAGTTGAGTTAATGTGAAACCATGAACTTCGCTTGAAATATTGTCGATCTCCTAGGTATTGCGTATTGACAAATTTCGAAAGCAAAACAAGTATAGAAGAATCTTTCTCGCGTTTGCAAGGGGAATCCACAAAAATCATGAGACTCGGTGAAGAAACTGGTCGCGATCTCGAATGCCAGATCGTGCGTTGCCTGCGTGGAAAGAAGGCTCTTTCCCGCGTTGAACTGGCACGCAGAATGGAGTTGGCACCTTCAACAATCGGCGCTTACGTCGATCGACTCATCAGCCACGGATATCTGCAGGAGGGAAGAAAGCTCTCGCAAGGGACTGGCCGTCCCGCGACGGCAATCGGACTGAATCCCTTGGCCGGGTGCTTCGCAGGGATTGACTTCGAAGGGCGCCACTTCTGGGTCACCGCAGTCGACTTCGCGCAGCAGGTCCTGCACTCAAAACGCGTCCCGATTCAACCGTCTGAAACGGCCGAAGCGATTCTGGAGAAGGCTGAAATCGCGATCGCCTCGACGATCGGGGGCGATCGTAAGCTTCTGGGGCTGGCAATTGGTGTCCCCGGTTTGATCGATATGGAAAAGGGGGTGGCGGTCCATTACAGCCATATCCGTGGCTGGAGCGACCTGCCGTTGAAGCAGCGGTTCGAAGCCCGATTCAAAGTCCCTGTCTCTCTTGAAAACAACATTCGAGCCATGGCGCTCGCGGAAGAACTGTTTGGCCAGGGACAGGGAGTCCGCAACTTCATCTGTGTCGGGGTTCGCAGCGGTATCGCTGCTGGAATTGTCATCGACAATCAACTCTACACCGGGGCCAATCACCTGGCTGGCGAAATTGGAAACTACCCCTGCCCCCAAGGAGCCACGCTCGAACAAAGAGCTTCTCTACTCGCCGTCCTGGAAACGCTTGAAGAGGCCATCCGGAATGGGGAACCGACAAAACTCAGCCTGCGCCGTGATCGTCTTCATCTTCAGGATCTGCTCGTTGCCGCCCGTGCTCAAGACCCACTCGTGCAAGACGTCTTCTGGAATACAGGCAAGGTCCTCGGCAGGGTGCTTGCACAGATTACTTTTGTGCTGAACCCGGAAAAAATCATTGTCTCGGGGCCGTTGGCTGAGTTTGAAAGCACCTTTATTCGCTCCATCCGTGAAGAAATGGACACCTTGCTGTTACCTCCTCACAGCAAGATGCCGGAGGTCGTCGGATCGACACTCGGGGAATACTCCGGAGCACTGGGAGCCGCAGCATTGGCTGTGCGTGAATGGGTTCCGGGTTCCCGTGAGAACTGAACGGCCTCATTCGATCCCGGGACTTTCTGAAGCCCCTTCCCAGTGATGATTGAAACCTCATCACCTTTAACAGAGATCCTGAACTGGAAATGGACCCAACTGTGTCAGTGGATAAATTGACCTTAAATACCGGACGAACAATCCCCTCACTCGGCCTGGGACTTTGGAAAGTTCCTCAAGAGGAGACAGCTGGTCTCATTCTTCAGGCGGCCAAAACGGGTTATCGCCATTTTGATTCGGCAAGCGATTACGGTAACGAAGCAGATGCGGGAAGGGGATTGCAGAGTGTGATTCAATCGGGAATTGCCACTCGCGATGACCTGTGGGTGACATCCAAACTCTGGAACACCGATCACCGCCCGGAGCATGTCCTGCCGGCACTGAAGAAGTCTTTGCACGACCTGCGACTCGATTATCTGGATCTTTACATGATCCATTTCCCCATCTCTTTAAAGTATGTCTCGCCTGAAAAACGTTATCCCGCAGGGTGGGTCCACGACCCCGATGCTGCACACCCCCAAATGGAAGAGGACCCGGTCCCCATCCGTGAAACCTGGCAGGCCATGGAAGAACTGGTCCACGCTGGGCTCGTTGGGAATCTGGGTGTCTGCAATTTCGGAGTCTCGCTGTTGCGGGATCTGAAAGCGTCGGCTCGCATTCCGCCTGCCGTTCTTCAGGTGGAATTACACCCCTATCTCACTCAGGAAAAATTATTGCGTTATTGCCAGGAATCCGGGATTGCTGTGACCGCGTTTTCACCACTGGGAGCTCAATCCTATTTTTCACTGAACATGGCACGGACGGAAGAGTCCGTGCTGGAGACGGAAGTGATTCGTCGCATTTCAACCCGTCTGCAGCGGACGCCCGGACAAGTTGTACTGCGGTGGGCGCGGCAACGGGGGACGGCCGTGATTCCAAAAACGACGAAACCCGAACGGTTAACCGAGAATTTCGGCATCTTCGATTTCGAGTTAACGACGGAAGAGATGTCGGCGATCAGCAGCCTGAACCGCAATCGACGGTTCAATGATCCCGGCGATTTCTGTGAAGCAGCATTCAATACGTTTTTCCCCATTTACGAATAGCCTCAACCCTTCCCCCTGTGAAACTGGTTTCCCTTCAGCCGACACCTTGAAGTTCGCGAATCTCTCAGAAAAGTATTCACATGAATTCGGTCATCAACATCTCGCCATTCCATCCCGATCAACAACAGGCTCATGGAGAGACGGTTTTCCCGTTCGCACTCCGCAGCCAGGGCACCGATCTTTCACGAGAGGATTTCCGCGACTGGATTTCATCGCAGCGTGGCAGTTTACTGGAACTGGCTGCGACACACGGCGCCGTTCTATTCCGCGATTGTCCTTTGAAGTCTGTTGAAGACTTCGATGCCTTTGTGGTTGCTCTGGGATTGCAGAATTTCCCGTACAAAAAATCACTCTCGAACGCGGTCCGCGTAAACCGGACCGAGCGTGTGTTTTCCGCGAACGAAGCTCCCCCGGAAGTGAAAATTCTCTTTCATCACGAGATGGCCCAGACCCCGCTGTATCCGGAGTGGATTCTCTTTTACTGTGAACTCGCTGCATTGGAAGGAGGAGCGACGCCGGTCTGTCGATCCGATGTGTTGTATGAACGCCTGAAAGTTCAATGCCCGAAATTCATTGCAGATTGCGAGCAGAAGGGACTGAAGTATTCCAACGTCATGCCGGATGCGGATGATGCGCTCTCAGGGATCGGACGCAGCTGGAAAGGAACTCTCGGTGTCGAAACGCGTGAAGCCGCCGAAGGTCGGCTCCGTGAGCTGAACTACACCTGGCAGTGGCTGAATGATGGCAGCTTACGGGCCACAACACCCACCTTGCCGGCAGTCAAACAGGTTTCCCTGGGAAGGAAGTCCTTCTTCAACCAGTTGATCGCAGCCTTTCTGGGATGGAATGACACCAGAAACGATGTGTCCGAATCATTGCGTCACGGAGATGGAACGCAGCTTGATCGTGACGCCGTGATGATCGCAGTCGAACTGGCGGAAGAATTGGCGTTCGATCTGCAATGGCAAGCCGGGGATGCCATCCTGATTGACAACACCATCGTGATGCACGCCCGCCGTACATTTCGAGGTCCGCGCAAAGTCGTTGCGTCGCTGGCTGAACCTCGCAGCAATATTTTCGTACCTCAATCGTGATGGTCGACACCACCGGCTGATTTTTCCATCGGCTGATTGGATCCGACAGGTTTCCTTCGCTGCGGATTGATGCCGTCCATGAACTGGTTTCATAACCCTTTGTGATCGCGATTCGGGAGGGCGAAGCTCCTGCTGAGCCGCATAAAAGACCACGCGTTCAGTGGTTTAAGGCTCGCCAGGAACCTCGCCCTCCCAGTGATGAAGCCGCCTCATGCCGTGACTTTGAAATGAAATCCGTGAATGAAGGCGCTGAAGTTTGGTCTGTTTCTCTGGGATCAATGACTGATGCGACCGGAATCTTATCGAGTCAGCAGTTCTTAATTGGATTTCAAGATGACTGACGAAATTCGCTCGACTGCCTACGCTAACCGTTCTGCAGATGCTGCGCGGCCGGAACAGGCATCTTCAGAAAATGGAAAGTGGTACTCAGGAATTACCTGGTACCAATGGACAGTTCTGATTGTCGCCTGTGCAGGTTGGATCTTCGATGTTTACGAAGGACAGATTTTTAACATCACTCGAAATGTGATGTTGAGTGAGATCCTTGACGGCACCGATCAGAGCAAAGTCCGGCAGTATGGCGACTTCTTTCTGGGGATCTTCCTGTTGGGAGGTACGATTGGCGGCATCGGCTTTGGGATGCTGGCGGATCGTTTTGGACGCCGCCTGACAATGGCGCTCACCATTCTGTTCTACTCTGTCTTTTCCGGACTCACATTCTTTGCAACCTCGCTGGGGCAAGTGGCTGTGCTGCGATTTCTCGTGGCTGTGGGAGTTGGAGGGGAATGGGCCGTGGCCGCCAGCCTGGTTTCGGAAGTGTTTCCCGCGAAAGCACGATCACATGCATCCGGAATTTTTCACGCCACCAGCATTCTTGGAACCTGGATGGCAGCGATTGTCGGAATGCTGGCGGGGACACATTGGCGATATGTTTATCTGCTGGGAGTGTTGCCGGCGCTTCTGGTGCTCTGGGTCCGAAGTAGTCTGCGTGAACCGGATACCTGGATTGAACGCCGGACACAAATTGGCGCGTCTTCCATGGGGCGTCTCCAGGACCTCTTCCGGGTTGCCTGCTGGAGAAAGCTTGCGGTGCTCGGAACCCTTCTGGCTGCGGTTGGACTGGGAACATTCTGGGCGATCACCGTTGCGGGACAGAACATTACTGAAGAACTATTGATCCGCAACGGCATGGCAAAACCGGAAGCGATTCGAAACAGTCAGTTCGCTTATGGTATTGTCCAGACAGCAGGTGGAGGCCTGGGATTGCTTGCCTTCGGCCCACTGAGCGCCAGATTCGGTCGACGGGCGACTTTTATGTTTTACCATCTTCTGGCGGCCGTCATCGTCCCAATCACCTGCTTTGTTCCTCAAACCTATTCGCAATTGCTTGTTGTTTTGCCGATCTTCGGCTTCTTCACATTAGGGATCCACGCGGGATACGCCATCTATTTCCCGGAATTATTCCCCACAAAACTACGTGCTACTGGCACCAGCGTCTGCTTTAATGGAGGGCGAACACTCGCGATTCCCGTTCTGATTTTCTCAGGGTGGTTAAAAGGGCTTCCCGATATCGACCTGCGCTGGACGCTCACCTGGCTTTCGCTGCTGTTCCTGCTGGGAATTCTCATCGTCTGGTGCATGCCGGAAACGCGCGGAAAGGCGCTGCCAGAGTAATTCAAGTGATGGCGTGTCAACGGGACCATCTCACTGCCCCGTATTGCGTCCGTGACAAGAGCGATTCTGAATAGGGGGACCACCAGCCCGCTTCCGATGGCTGGGAGTTCTCCAAGTGACGACCGACCCGTTGACGCGTGTCGCAATCCGTGCTTGTTCTGGGGAGTTTGACAAGTTCAACGCGAACGCAATGCTCCTCGGAAATCAACGTCTCCTCGAACCCAGTAACATCACTCTCGCTGAAGCGATGAATCGCACCCGTCGAGTGTCGCGATGAAGCTCAGTAATCTTGCTTCCTTGGATCCAGCGCATCAACAGCGAGGAATGATGGGATTGTCCGGTGCTTCGGAGATGGATCGGACAGTTTGGGATGAGCTCCACACCTGCGGAGCCGCATCAAAGATCATGCGTGAAATCCATAGCGGCTCGGCAGGAGCCTTCATCAGGCCGCAATGAGCGATTCGGAACAGTCCAGGCTGCGAAGACACAGGGACGGAAGTGAGCCATACCGATTCATTCTGCGTCTCTGAACGGACGATTGAAGGCCTCTTTTCGGAATTCGAAATGTGGATTTCACGTATCGAGTTGTGGACTGACATGATGGATTCAATACTCGTTGATGCACCACAATATTCTGATTCACAGGGCCACAATTGAGATCGTTGAGAGAATCGGAATTATGCCAAATCCCTGGACTGGACGTGGAAATCCATACACTCGCGAAGAGGTTCTCGAACGGTTGCAACAAACGTTGCAACGCGGAGAGCCGATCATCGCTGCCGGTGCAGGGACGGGAATCAGTGCCAAGTTCCTGGAAAAAGGGGGAGTCGACCTCCTGATTGTTTACAACTCCGGACGGTTCCGTATGGCGGGACATGGCTCCACAGCCGGATTGATGGCGTATGGGGACGCCAACGCTGTGGCGATGGAGATCGGCGAGTTCGAAGTACTGCCCATCGTTCAGGAAACTCCTGTGATCTGTGGAGTGCATGCGACCGATCCTCGCCGCCGGATGTGGCACTGGCTTGGGAAGGTCAAGGAGATGGGGTTTTCGGGAGTCAATAACTTCCCCACGCACAGCATCGTCGATGGTGAATTTCGTCAAGTGCTGGAAGAAACAGGAATGAGCTTCCGCAAGGAAGTTGAAATGACTGCTCTGGCCCGCCGTATGGACCTGTTTTCCATTGTCTATGTAGGAACTCCGAACGAGGCCCGCGCCATGGCGGACGCTGGAGCAGATGTCATCGTGGCTCACGTCGGCACGACCATCGGAGGATCAATTGGTGTCAGCAAGGCAGCGTGCACCATCGAAGAGGCTGCCCGTCGCACTCAAGAAATCGTCAAGGCGGCGCATGAGGTTCGTAAGGATCTCATCTGCCTGTCTCACGGTGGCCCAATTTCGAGTCCTGCCGATGCAGAATACATCAATCAGCATACCGATGCTGTGGGGTTTGTCGGAGCCTCCAGCCTGGAACGAATGGCATTGGAGCAATCGCTGCCTGATCTGGCTCGGCAATTTAAAAATATCCGCACACGCAAAATTACTAAAGAATAGGATTCCGATCAGTTTCTCCTGGTCTTCAGTTTGTCATCTCACCAACACTTGTCAGTTCGTCCTATTTCAATTCTTAAACATCAGGATATTGCCATGCGCCGCGGCTTTACACTCATCGAGTTACTGGTGGTCATTGCGATCATCGCGACACTCATTGCACTGCTGCTTCCTGCAGTCCAGCAGGCCCGTGAGGCTGCCCGCCGCAGCCAGTGCAAGAACAATCTGAAGCAGCTTGCTCTCGCCTTACATAACTACCACGATGCCACGCGAGTTTTTCCTTACGCCAGTTCCTATGATGAAGATGGAACATACAGACGCCACAACTGGGTGGAGTTCCTCCTGCCTTATATTGACCAGGCTCCGCTTTACTCGCTGATCAACTTTAACGAAGACATCGACACGGGTACCAACTGGACCAACGTCAACAACAAAAGATTTTCCGTTCTGACATGCCCGTCGAATCCCAACGGATCGTCTGGATTAACCATTGCGAATTTGCCGTTTCGCACTGGAGCATCGGCGGGATTCCAGATGCCGGGGCCGCAGCAGCCGTTGCATTATGTCGTCTCTGGAGGGACCAGCCTGGACAATCCTTCTGACGACTGCTCAGGAGGAACTCCAGCGGCGACGTATAACAGTTTCTGCCGCAATATTCTCAGTAACGGTTCAGGAAATCAGTGGGGTTACGCACATCAGTATCCGGCATCGAGCCATCCAGGGGTCTTTACTGTTCGTGGCATCACAAAAATCGGGATCCCGCAGGTAACCGATGGCACCAGTAATACTTTCATGATCGGTGAGCGGCGGGCAGAACTCATCGGATACGGAGGAGGGGCCTGGAGCGTAAATTATCCTGGAGCCTACACGACGCAGCGTCCTAACAGTCCGACAATGGCCATTGATCCCACAGCTTATGCTGCAACTCCTTCAGGACATATTAAAAATGGCGGATTCAGCAGCCACCATGTGGGCGGACTGCAGATGGCCATGGCGGATGGCTCAGTCCGATTCATCAACAGCAATGTCGACTTCCCAACTTATTGCTACATGGGGGACAAGAGCGACGGGAAAGTTGTGTCTGGAGAATGACCACAGGACGTTTCACTGAAGTACGGTGATTTTCAGATCCTTCATTGAGCAGGAGACAGGTTGTGCTGTGCCGCAATTTTGTGGTGACGTTGTTGCTGGCAGTATCCATCGGAGCTTTTCCTGGATGTGGTAAAAAGAACAATTCCGGGCTGATTGATGTTCGGGGCGACGTTCAATTTGACGGGAAGCCGATTGAACGCGGAACAATCGCCTTTACGAAGGCCGATCGCAGCAACATCTTCAGTGGAAACATCAAAGATGGCAGGTTTACAATCGGCAACTCTGAGACCGGACAAGGGGTCCCTCCTGGAACTTACCACGTCTCCTTCAGCGTCTGGGAAACTGCTCCGGGTATGGGACAGGCTGGGAAAGAAGCGATCCCCCAAAAGTACTTTGATCCTGCGACATCTGGCCTGGAAGTCGAAGTTTCACCTGAGAAGATGCAGCACAATTTCGAATTGAAACCGTGATTCTGGACAGACCAGGCGTTTCAATCTCAAAGAGTGAAGCGTTCCTACGCGGCACACTTTCGTCTGGTTGAAGCTGTGAATTTCTAATCAAAAGCCCTGTAAACTTAAAATTCACAGCTGACCGATTCGCGAAGGGCGTTCAATACATGGCCAAGATCGCAGTTCTGGGAACGTTCGATACGAAAGGGGATGAACACGCCTTCGTCGCTGAATGTCTTCGAAGCCGTGGGCACATTCCTGTTTTGATTGATGCCGGAACGGGAGCCCCCTCGCAGATCACCCCGGATATCAGTAGAGAAGAAGTTGCAGAAGCGGGGGGAATTAACCTCCCTCAGCTGATCGCGACGGGAGATCGCGGAGTTTGTATTGCAGGAATGGCAGAAGCCGCCGCTGTGGTCCTCAGTCAACTGCATTCCGATGGAAAGATTGATGCCGCTATTTCCTTAGGAGGAGGCGGAGGAACCGCGATCGCCTCTGCAGCCATGCGTTCATTGCCACTCGGAGTTCCCAAGCTGATTGTCTCGACGCTGGCGAGCGGAAACACAGCTGGTTACATCGGCACGAGCGACCTGGTTCTGATTCCGAGTATCGTCGACATTGCAGGCTTAAACCGAATCTCGAAATCTGTTTTCAGCAGAGCAGCAGGAGCAATCTGCGGAATGGTCGAGGCGGCTGTTCCGGAGGAGGAGATTCGACCTTTGATTGTTGCCAGCATGTTCGGCAACACCACGAAATGTGTGGGGACCGCTCGACAATTGATGGAAGATGCGGGATATGAAGTCCTGGTCTTCGCAGCGACCGGCGCCGGCGGAAGGTCCATGGAAGCGGTGATCGACAGTGGCATGGTCGCCGGCGTGTTGGACATCACGACAACAGAGTGGGCGGATGAACTGGTCGGTGGAGTCTTGACCGCCGGTTCGGAACGCCTCGATGCAGTCGCGCGAGCGAAGATTCCGGCGATTCTTGTGCCCGGTTGCCTGGATATGGTCAATTTTTCCGAACCGGAAACTGTCCCTGAGAAATACGCTGGCCGGAAATTCTACCAGCACAATGCTCATGTCACTCTGATGCGGACGACCCAGGAAGAATGCACGCAGCTGGGACGGATCCTGGCCCGTAAGATCAACGCCTATTCCGCCCCCGTCAGCGTGTTGCTTCCTCTGCGCGGTGTGAGCGTCATCAGCGCCCCGGGCGGACCGTTCCACGATCCACAGGCGGATGCGGCACTGTTCAATTCGATTGAAGAAGAGCTGCGGAGCGAAATTCCGGTGATCAAGCTCGATTGCGACATCAACGCTGACGAATTCGCCCAGGCCTGTGCCCGGACGCTTCTGAAGATGTTGCAAGTAAAAACCCCATGAGCGATTGGGCCGATCGCTCCCAATTCAAAACCTGTCGACGCGGGAGCGTAAGTTCCCAGAAACAGCGTTCTAAAGTGAACCACGGATTACACGGAAAAAGTAGCTCCCCGATGATTATGAAATGCTGTCACTACGAAGGGGGAATCGCGACCAGTCGGGGGAACCGCCTTGAACTTTCAACGTTCAATCGTCAACAGCACAGAATCAACCGGCTGACATTCGCCGCTGGCAGGGTCGCTCAGGCATGTTTCGTTCTGATGTGCGCTGCGGTCTGGATATTCGGCATCACACCCGGAGAAGCATGGTCGTCGGAAGAGGCTCAGTCAGCACCGGTGAAAGTGTTGTTCCTGGGGGATCAGGGACATCATCGCCCTGTCGATTTCGCATCGATTCTGGGGCCAGCGTTGGAGCCGCGATCGGTGCGTCTCGATTACACGGAACAGCTTTCGGATCTGAATCCTGAGAAGCTGGCGGAGTACGACAGCCTGTTGATCTATGCCAACATCAACTCCATCGAGCCGGCTCAGGAAGAAGCGTTAGTCGAGTATCTCAACAACGGCGGCGGCCTGGTTGTTGTGCATTGCGGAGCGTTCTGTTTCCAGAATTCGAATCGCTATGTCGCGATTGTCGGCGGGCAATTCCGATCACACGGCGTCGGGACCTTTCGGGTCCAGATTCTCGATTCCCAGCATCCTGCCATGCATGGTCTCACCAGCACGGACTGGACCGATGAAACCTACATTCATCACAAGATTGCAGACGATATCCACGTGCTGATGGCACGCGAGCAGGATGGTGGACTGGAACCGTATACCTGGACGCGGGATCAGGGCAAAGGGCGCGTTTTCTACACCGCACTCGGCCATGATGACCAGACACGTCGCCGGCCCGAGTTTCACTCGTTGATCGAGCAGGGCATTCTATGGGCATCCGGTCGCCTGCAGGGATTGCCCAGCATCGCAGCTTCCGGCCCGGTTCAGCAAAGTGCCAGCGGACCTCAGACCGAAAATTTCCCGGAGCCGCTTTCTCCGGAAGAATCCCGCAAACGCATGCATGTGCCCGATGGCCTGGAAGTCCAGCTGTTCGCTTCAGAGCCACTGATCCAGAACCCGATGGCAATGGCGTTCGATGAACGTGGGAGACTCTGGGTACTGGAGTCGTCAGACTACCCGAATAACGTGCTGCCCGGATCGGTTGGCAACGATGTCGTCAAAATTCTGGAAGATACGGATCAAGATGGTCGGGCCGATACGGTAAAGATCTTTGCCGAAGGCTTGAACATTCCCACAGCCATCGCTTTCGGAGGAGGGGGAGTGATCATCGGGAACACTCCGGACATCCTTCTGTTCCGCGATCTCGATGGAGACGATCGCGCCGATGAAAGAAAAGTGCTGTATACCGGCTTCACTCGCGGTGACACCCATTTCGAGATGAACAATTTTCAGTACGGGCATGACAACTGGATTTGGGGTGTCCTTGGTGCTGCCGGGGCGAACGTGACAGCCGGCGGGAAAAACGCTCAGTTTCAACGCGGGATCTTCCGTTTCAAACCAGACGGCTCTGCGTTCGAATTCATGACCCTGACCAGCAACAACACGTATGGACTCGGCTTCACTCCGGCTGGTGACGTGCTGGCATCAACGGCCAATCGAGATCACAGCTGGTTCCTGGGGATTCCCAATCGATACTTCGAAGCGGTGCATGGCTGGCGTGGGACCGGCAGTCGCTACAACGCCGACCATCATCGGACATTCCCCATCAACCGCCCTCCTCGCCAATGGGACTTTGCCGGATCATTCACGGCGGCCTGCAACGCTTTTGTGTATACCGGGTCGCAACTCCCCGAGATGTATCATGACCGCACCATGATGGTCTGCGAACCGACAATTAACATCATCCATGCCAATCTGCTCCAGCCAGCAGGGGCAGGTCTCGTCAGCCGCGACGGTTTCAATCTCCTCGCCAGTGAAGATCCCTGGACCGCCCCGGTTGTCGCCCGGACCGGGCCGGATGGAGCAGTCTGGTTTCTCGATCTGTACAGTTTCACCGTCCTGCATAATAAACCGGATGAACCACATAGCTCGCATGGTGCGGGGCATGCCTGGGTCACAGCGATTCGCGATCGAGACAGAGCCCGTATTTATCGCATCACGAAATCGCCTGACTCATCCTCCACCGGAAATGCTGTCCCGGAAATCCGCAGCCTGAGTCTCTCGGACGTGAACCAGCTGCTCGCTGCATTGGGGCATCCCAACATGGAATGGCGACTCCACGCCCAGCGACTTCTGGTCGAACGCAACCAGCTGGATATCGCCGATCCATTGCAGGCGCTGGTACGCGGAGAGAATGTTGACTCGGCACTGCATGCCTTCCGGACCCTGCAGGGCCTCAATTTCTTCGAGAACGAAGAGCATGGCGAACTGCTGGACTTCGCATTGCAGCACACGAATCAGGCGGTGATTCGAGCTGCACTGGATGCGCTTCCGAAATCCTCGCGGTCCGTCACCTCGATTCTGAACGCTCAACTCTTGAATCACGCTTCACCATTCGTGCGACGCGATGCACTCCTGGCCTTGTCGGCCATGTCCCCCAGTGACGCGCTCGGTCAAGAGATTCTGAGTGTGCTGAAGCAACCGGAAAACGTCCGAGATGAATGGATTCGTCAAGCAGCAATCGCAGCAGCAGCGGCAAACAGTACCGCCTTCCTGGCGGCTGCCATCAACGACAACCAGCTGTCGACGGCCAGTGCAGAGGAACTCGACAATCTCGTCAGGACGATACATATCGTCGCGACAAACTGCGCACAGGGAGGGGATCTTCACGGCATTCCCGAACTGCTGCTCCTGTTTCCAGGTCGCGAGATTAATGCGCGGTTGAAGACGGCGTTGCTGCAAGGGCTTGTCGACGGAACCCGCAAGGGGATCGACGTCACACTCTCCGAAGCCGAGGAGAAAGCGTTACGGCAAGGAATCGCCTCGCTCACCGATGAGCAGCAGGTTCTCCTGATCGCTCTTTCCCGCAGGTGGAAGGAAGGTTCCCTGTTCGATGATCTGGCACAGGTCACAGCAGAACGGCTCATTCAGCGAGCGTCTGACTCCACGCTTGAACCTGCTGTCAAAGTGAACGCTGCCAGACAGGTCTTCCAGCTTGGCGACAACGCAACCGTCATTGAGGCATTAATGACTCAGGTCGACGCTCTGCAGCCGCCTGAAGTTTCACTGGGGATTCTCGAACTTCTTTCGGGCAGCAGTAACGAAAGTCTGGGCACGCAATTGGTCGGTCGTTGGACGTCGATGACGCCCAAGCTCCGCGCGGAAGCGATCGACATTCTCATCAGGCGCAAGGTCTGGACGGACGAGCTTCTGAAAGCGTTGGATGCCGGCACGGTGAACTTCGCAGATCTTTCCGCCAGACAGCGTCAGCAACTCGCATTGAGCACCGATGCGGACATTGCAACCCGCTTCCAGCAGCTGATGGAAGCAAAAGGATCCGCTGCCGACCCTAACCGCAAGAAAGTCATCGAAGAACTTCTGCCTGTGACGCAAACCCACGGAGACGTTGTCAGAGGCCGTCAGGTCTTTCAGAAGAACTGCATCATCTGCCATACCCGGGATGGAGAAGGGGGAAAGGTCGGGCCGGATCTGACCGGGATGAACATCCGTTCGAAGGCTCAGCTGTTGACGGACATTCTCGATCCGAATCGGTCGGTCGAAACGAATTTTCGAATGTGGGTCATTCAGACAGTGTCCGGGCAGATCTTCAGTGGCCTCATCGGAGCTGAAACACAGACATCGATTGAAATTCTGGACTCGGCGGCCAAGCGGCACCTGCTGCAGAGGAGCGATATCGAGGAACTGGTCTCCCGCGCTGAATCCGTCATGCCGACAGGGCTGGAGAAAAACATTTCACCTGAGGAGCTGACAGACCTGCTGGAGTATCTGACCTCCGGTGGAAAGTACGTCCCGTTATCATTGGAATCAGTGGCGAATGTCGTGACGACGACACCGATCTGGCAGGAAGGGATGCTGCATGAACGGCTGATCTTCGACTCGTGGTCGAACCGCGTTCTCTTCGGGGTGCCCTTCACCTTCATCGATCCGGTGGGAATCAGCAAACCCAACTCCGTGGTGCTGTACGGCCCGAATGGCAACCTGTCGAAGCGGTATCCAAGGACCGTCGAAATTCCCTATCACGGGTCCGCGGCAGCGATTCATTTTCTCGGTGGAATTGCTGGCTGGGGCTTTCCTGCCGACAAGTCAAAAACCGTGTCGATGACGGTTCGGCTGCGATATGTCGATGGGGCAACCGAGGATCATCATCTCGTCAATGGGGAGCACATTGCCGACTTTTATACTCGCATTGATGTGCCCAAGTCGCAGTTTGCGTTCGCGGACGAAGAGGGACGACAGATCCGCTATTTCTCACTCCGCCCGCAGAGATCTGTTGAGCTGAGTGCCATCGAACTGATCAAAGGGGACGATCAGACTTCCCCCGTGGTGATGTCGATCACTGTCGAAGTTCTTCCACAGAGCCCCGCTGCGCAGCAGTAGTGAATGCGCAGCTGAAATCCGAGTGATCAGCTTTTATTGACAGGGGAAGTTGAACCGATGACGCGACCGGAGACACTCAGCTTTATCACTTCAGCTGAAGTTGAAATTGAAGATGTTCCGTGGTGCCGATGCGAATGGATCTGCCGTCCGGGTCTGGTCGATACGGAGCAACTCCTCCTCGTCCGTGCCGACATGCCCGCAGGCCAGGGACATCGCTTTCATTGCCATCCGCATGCAGAAGAGATCATCTACGTACTTGATGGGGAAGTGGAACAGTGGGTGGGGCAGAAGAAGAGGCTTCTCAAGGCTGGTGAATCGGCCCACATTCCCAAAGGAGTCGTTCACGCGACCTTCAATCGTTCTGAACACCCGTCTCGATTCCTGGCGATCCTCTCACCAGCACGGTTCGAGGGGCCAGCCACCGTCGACAAGTACGAAGAAGAGCCATGGTGCTCTCTCGTGTAGCATCCGGCCTCAGATGAGTGTGGCAGCGATTGGCCAGCAAGTTCGAAATTCGTGTTGATCGACGCCCGGACGTGACTCTCACGTGAGACTCGCGTCAGGCTGCGGGGCGTCATTTTCGCTGTTCCAGCAGGAAGGCCATCAGGGCACATAACTCGGCTTCCGGAATGATTTCGCCCCAGTTGTCAGGCATGATCGACACGTTCGAGACCGCTTGATCTTCAACATCACTCTCGGCAAAGGAGTGTTCGTTCCCCTGGTTGTCGGCGATGACAATCAGCGCGCCTTCCTGTCTGCGGAAAATTCCGGAGTAGATCTTTCCGTTCTCCAGAGAGTAAGTCCGGCTGCGGAATGAGTGGTCGACGTTGCGGTTGGGATCGAGGATGTCTTCGAACAGACGTTCCGCACCTCGGGAACCAATGCCGTCGAGTTGCGGTCCGATGACCTTACCGACGCCTTGAACCTGATGGCAGGCAGCACACTTGCTTTCAAAGACCTTTCGGCCGAATGTGGCATCTGGCGTGGAATTGACGAACTGCTGGCTCAGCTGGTTGATGCGTTCATCCTTCTCGGCGGATGCGGCAGGCAGTTTTTCCAGCAACTGCTTCATGCGGTGCTTGAGTTCGATCTGCCGGGTCGCTTCCACGCGAGGACGAATCGACGAACTGACCAGCACTCGCGGAGAAATGGAATTCGATTCGCACATCTCCAACAGCAATGCGATTCCGCCATCGCGAGAGAGCATTGCCTGAGCGATCTCCACCTGAAAACGTGTCGACAGTGTTTTCGTGATTTCACTCAGGATTTTGAGACGCTGGTCTCTCAGCGATGTGTCAATCAGAGCGGATTCTGCCTGCTTCAGCTGCTCGGGCGAGATGTCGGGGAGGTGCCACAGTACCGCCAGTGCAGAAGCTTCCGGCGTTCCATCCAGCCGGGCAATTGCCGTCGCCGCAGCTCCGCGAGTTTCTGAGTTGAGGTCAACTTGCTGAAGAAGCGAGATCAGCTCCTCCGCGACACCTTGAAGCTCCATCTCCCCTGCCAGCAGAGCTGCTGCTGCCAGGCGTTTCTGCCTTTGAACGCCACTGATTGGAGGAGCGGTCATCACTGCGGGTTCCAGCCGACCGAATGCAATCCAGGCGTAAGCCGCCAGGTCAAGGCCGTCGACAATCTCCAGATATCCTTTTTGCCCCGCGTACTTTTGCAGGTTCCAGGAGACCGGCTGTGCAATATCATTCCGTGGCGGAAGGGCACGCTCGATTTCCTGATCAGAATCGACCAGTCGGAGCCGGACAAAATTCACCGGACGTGCCGGTTCATTGGGGAATCCAAGATGACCGCAAATGAGGAAATTCAGCTGCGGAGGAATCACAAAGTCCGGTGAACGCAACGTGGAGACAGCCTGTTCACCCGCCGGCAGACTGCTGAACAGCTGCAGTGGTTGAGGGCTGTCGACGCTGGAACGGAATTCAAAGTCCCAAGCGGCCGTCACCCCGGATCCGTCAGGCAAAAGTCTCCACCCACTCTCGGTGTCTTGAGTCTTCAGTATCTTACGGACAAGTCTCGTGGCCCAGTTCTTGAGCGGATCAGAAGAGTCGACCTTCTGCTGTTGGAACCCTTTTCGAGTCGCCTGCAAAAGTCGCAGCTGGAATTCAGGATCATCGCGATAGCGGGACTGAAGAACATCGATGAGCTGCATCTGTTCATCGGTCGTGGCCCATTTCGCGAGCCGTTCCACAAGCGATTCCACGTTCTGCGGGACGAAGGACGGATCGGAGAAGGACGACAGCAGGAAACTGGCAGCATCCTGAGAGTCGAGTCCGAGGCAGAACTCCGCGATGGCCGTGCGCTCCTCTGAAGAGACTCCTTGTGCTCGCAGCTGCTGCAAGACACCTTCCTGTCTCAGCTGATTTCGCAGTGCCACTTTTAACTGGTAGCGGAGCATCACATCCGATTCCGGGCAGGACTGCCACAGTGACAGGAGTGGCCTGAACTGATCGGCATGGGGATGCTGGCCGAGTGCCTCCGCTGCAGCTCGTTGTACAAATGGACTGACATCCCGAAGCCCGGCCAGTGCAGCGGATCGCAGTTCGTCATTCCACGCGGGTGTCTCGGTCAGAATTCGCTGTGCGTGCAGACGAACAATTTCGACTGGTGACCGGGCAGCTGTGAGAAGCTCGGATTCGGTCAACACCGAGAGTCGATGTAATGTCCAGAGCAGACTGACTCTGATGGTGTCATCAGCAGTCTCGTGGAGTGCTTTGCGAACTTCAGGAACAGCTTCGGTGCCCAGTCGATCCGAGAGTTCATCGATCGCACAGATGCGTCTGGGGAGATTCAGCTCTCCTGTGGCAGCGATGACTTCATCCATCTTCGCTGTGCGCAGATTCGCGACCTGTGCGAGAGTTGAACGGGAATGATCCGCTCCGACATATTCGACCCGCCAGATCCGGCCTCGATGTCGATCCCGGTCAGGATGGTTGAGCGGCACTTCGTAGTGACCAATGATCTTGTTGTAGAAGTCCGCGATGTAGATGGCACCGTCCGGGCCGAGTTGAAGATCGACGGGTCGGAACCAGGGATCGTCCGACGCCAGAAAGTCCGGCTGTTCGACCGCTGTCATCGACGAGCCTGAATAGCTCAGCGAGTCCCGGTTGACACGGCTGGTCATGACATTGCCTTCGAGAAACTGGCCCTGCAGGTTTTCGGGAAGACGCCGGTCGGTGAGCTGCATCGCTCCCGCGATGGCTGTCGAGCCGTGGCTGTGATGCATGACTTCGGGAACGAATCCCAGGCCGTCATGTTGACGTCCGAATCCCTGATACTGGCCTTCACGAATCAACAGCGTCAGCGGCTTCGTGTGGCAGTCGGAATTGAAGAGGTCCCCCCGGAAGTCAAACGTCATTCCGAACGGATTGATCTGGCCGTGAGTAAAATGTTCGATCCGCGATCCGTCGGGCCGGAACCGATAGGTATTCCCACTGGTCATGGTGACGGTATTTCCGTCCCGTCCCGTCACGACCGAATGGTTGGCGAATCCATGGCAGGCATAGATCCAGCCGTCGAAGCCGCGTCGGAACGCATTGGTCATTCCGTGAGTGTCACGAGAAAAATCGAACGGTCCATAAAGCAGTTCGCGATGGTCGCAGCATCCATCCCCATCCCGGTCCTCGAAGAACCAGATGTTAGGAATGCAATACGCGATCACTCCGTCACGATATGGAAGCAGCCCCATCGGATGAGTGATCTTGTCCACGAATGTGGTGAATCGATCTGCTCGCCCATCGCCATCGGTATCTTCGAGGATTCGAATGCTGTCCCCGGGCTGTTTCTGATTGGGAAACGGATAATCGACCGTACCACTCACCCAGAGCCGTCCCCGGGAATCAAACGCCATATTCAAGGGTTTCTGAATGTCCGGCTCGGATGCGAACAGCTGAACACGAAACCCCGGAGGAACGTGCAGGGCTTGTTCCTCCTCAGCGGGAGTGAGGGCATTCGTGGGACGAACAGCAGATGCAAACGGATCTTCAGCAGCGACTGCGAGACTCGCGGTGAAGCAGAATGCCACTTTGACCAGCAGAGTGATCACTTTGCCGTGAAAACCACACATGCCACATTCCCCCCTGCGTAACGCTCTGCTCTTCCGGGCCAATATCATGACGCCGGCCCGCTTTGCTTCTGGCCGAATCACCATATTACCAACGCAGAGGGTTCCGTGCAGCCGCGTCGCTTCAGTTCATTCTTCAGACAGCAGGGGAAGAAAAAGTTTGATTGACGTTCAAAGTCAGGCAAGACGACCGTTGTCGATGTCGTGGGGATGGATGTTTCGATTCGGCCACTGGAAATCGCCGGGAAACGACTCGGCTGGGGCAGCTTCCTGAACGACAAATCTCCCCGAATCGCTGCCACACTCCCCTGAGACAGGGGCTCAAGCTGATCCGTTGTTGATCGACCGTGATTCGCCCCAGTTTCAGGGCTTAGAACTCGCCGGGAGTCTCGCCGCCTGAGCGGGTTCCGAGGGCCCGCCAGGTGCCAAGATCAATATTGCTCGAAATACTGCGAACGGCTCCATCTGCCAAAAGTGAATGCACGATGCCCGTGTGCAGGCTGCGACTGGTGATCGCGGCCCAGGTACTGACGGCAGGGCCCTCCGAGGCGGAGACATAATCCACGTCAGTGTATGTTGTCCCTGCAGTATCGGTACAGCTGCCGTCACAGGGAACCTTCGTATTCGGCGCAAGCGTGGTGGTGAAACTGTAGTGAGGCGAACGCCCTTCAACCCATTCTGTATGACCAGAGGTCCGGATTGTGGTGGACGCCCCAATCAAGCTGGTGACTTGAGCGGCATTGGGAGTTGTTGCATGGGGAGGCGTGCCCGGGGCGGTCGCTGGCCGATGGTATGGCTGTCGGGCGCGGACTTCGGACATCATGAGGGTGTTGCTCAACCCGTCCGTGAAATCTCGGGGGGAGAGACGGGAGTTCTGCCCGAAAGCTCCGGAGCCGATGATTTTGGAAGTCGCATCCCAGACCAGCCATTCACCGGCGTTCCCAGCGTAGCAGATCGGCCAGTGCTTGACCGAGCCGTCAGTGGAATCCAGGGTCGGCACGATCTGCGTCTCGCTCGGACAATGAAAGACCGGAATCTTAACTGCAGAGACTTTGACTCCGGCTGTATTCCCAGGTTGTTTATCGTAGGTAAAGTCGTAGTCGATGAGATTGGCGAGATTCGCTCCTTCCAGGAATGGCAGCAGCCGGGCTTGCGGCGAGTAGGATCCCCCAGCCGCCATTGTGATTCCTCCCATGGGGAAAACCGTATAAGCGTCCAGATAGTTGTGCAGAGCGAGCCCGAGTTGCTTCAGATTGTTCTTACACTGTGAACGACGGGCCGCTTCTCGTGCCTGTTGCACCGCAGGCAGGAGCAGCGCAATGAGAACTGCGATAATCGCGATCACAACAAGAAGCTCAATCAGCGTGAAACCGAAACGTCGACGAGTCATTTCAATGGCCACTTTCAAAGAGATTGAAGAGCGTGGACCTGAGAAGCTGCACTGTCGATCGCGACTGGGAAGCGTAGTGTGGAATCAAGCGTCGCTAAGGTTGGGCCTAATAGATCATGGCAAATGATCGTTGGGAGCCTTGGAGCCTTGAGGCAAAACCTTGTTCATGTGCGGCGTTGAAGCATTGCACACGTTTCGGTCCTCAGGCTCTTGGTCGACACTGAAACTCAGTCTCAGGTGCCTGCAGGAGGTTAACAACTCTCTCCGAACCCACAACCAACTTTCGCCATGCACGCCATAAAAGTCATTTGGCAGTTAGCCAGGCGTTAACTGTTCGTTATCAGATGTTTAGATTCGCGTTATCTGAGTCATGTTTCCGTGGAACCGACTTCTGTGGCCATCGCTGCGAGTCTCTCGATGCTTCTGGTCCAATACGTTGAAGCGAAAGAAATTTCGCCGAACACTCGAAGTCATCTCTGTCGTGAGTCCGAGTCGAATTGGCCCGCCGCTCCGATCCGCATCCGGTCGGCCTCGCAGATGTCATGCGCGTGAAGTGATCCTTCCTCGTGGATGTCTTCAGCGTTGGGGCTCGGACGAGGGCCCGAACCCCAGCAGATCTTCCGGCACGGTCTCGGAGGAGGTTGCATGCACCCGGTCCTCTGCAGGACCGACCTTCTCAGAGAGATTCAAAGCGGTGTTGATGAGGCCGATGTGGGAGAATGCCTGAGGAAAATTCCCGACGAGTCGTTGCGAGTGCACATCGTACTCCTCAGAAAGCAGGCCGACATCATTTCGAAGTGACAGCAGTCGCTGAAACAGTTCCCGCGCTTCTGGAATTCGACCTTGTAATGCCAGGTTGTCTGCCAGCCAGAACGTGCATAACAGGAACGCTCCTTCCCCCGGCGGCAAGCCATCGACATCGGATTCGCTGCGATACCGATCCACGAATCCGTCCCGGACGAGTCTCTGCTGAATGTACTCGACCGTGCCAATCATTCGGGGGTCGGTGGCAGGGAGAAATCCGACGAGCGAGAGCATCAGAAGGCTTGCGTCCGGTTCGTTGGAATCATAATGCTGAACAAAGGAATTCAGGCGGCGGTTGAATCCTCGTTCGCACACTTCGTGAAAGATCTCCTCCCGCAGCTTTGACCATTTTCTGGCGTCGCCCGGAAGGCCGAACGTTTCCACCGCATCCACCGCACGATCCAGCGCGACCCAGGCCATGACCTTGGAATGGGTGAAATGCTGTCTCGGCCCACGGATTTCCCAGATCCCCTCATCGGGCTTCCGCCAATCCAGTTCGAGGAACCGGACCAGTTCTCGCTCGACCCTCCAGGCGTTTTCATCCAGAGAGAGTCCGGCCCTTCGCCCCACGTGCAGCGCGTCGACAACCTCACCGTAAACGTCCAGTTGATGCTGGCTGTAGGCTGCATTTCCGATGCGAACCGGGCGAGAGTTTTCGTACCCGGGGAGCCAGTCGAGCTGTTGCTCGGTTAAGCGGCGTTCGCCTCCAATTCCGTACATGATCTGGATCTGATGCGGTGTCCCTGCAACAGCGTTGATCAACCATTCCCGCCAGGCTTTCGCTTCTTCGATATAGCCCCCTCCCATCAGCGCGTAGAGCGTGAAAGTCGCATCCCGGAGCCAGCAATACCGGTAGTCCCAGTTCCGGACCCCGCCCAGGTGCTCGGGCAAGGAGGTCGTCACTGCAGCGACGACCCCGCCGGTCGGCGCGTAGGTCAATGCCTTCAGCGTGATGAGTGAACGTTGAACAGCTTCTCGCCATTCTCCATGATAGCGGCACAGGTCTGACCATCCCGTCCACCAGGCCTCGGTCTCTTGAAGTTCTTTTTCGACATCCGTTTCCTGTGGATCGGGAGAGAATGTGGTTGACCACACCAGTGAGAACCTCGTTCGCTGCCCTTCGGCTGCCACAAACTCAGCAACCGTTTTCAGGTTTTCTCCATGCAAAGGAACGTCCGAAAAGCAGACGAGGGTATCCGGACCAGCCACCGCTCGAATTCCCCGGGGCAGATGCCGGACCCAGGGGATAATCGAGCCATAGTCGAAGCGGATGACCAGTTCCAATCGCATGAGGACACGTCCGGAAACTCCTTCGACAATGCGCATGAGGTCCGGATCTTTGGTCCGTGGAGGCATGAAGTCAATGAGGCGCACGATACCCGACGCTGTCTCCAGTTCCGTTTCCAGGATCAACGTTTTGGGGCGATACCGTCTCTTCACACGGATCACTTCTTCGACAGGAGCGATCTGCCAGCGACCGTGTTCGGGTGTCCCCAGTAATCCGGCAAAGCAGGCTGCGGAATCAAACCGTGGAAGGCAAAGCCAGTCGATGGAGCCGTCATTTCCGACGAGCGCTGCAGTCTGACAGTCCCCAATGAGTGCGTAGTCTTCAATGCGAAGCGACATACCGTCTCTCGAATTCTCGGAATACTTGCTGAGCACTTGATGACGAGTGGACCCGCAATCTTTCTGCCAGAACTGCCAGAAGCAAATCGTAATTGTGAAGTGCGGCTCGGCAACCCCCCTTGTCGTTGAAGGCGAGTGCGCCGCGCGCCCTCAGCGACCAGCATGAGAGATGAACGATCACCTGACGCCTCAGGGACCGAGCACGAGAGATTTTCGCTTGCGACCGTGGTCGATCTTTCACGCTGCGCTGCGTCGCATTGAAGCGCTGGGACCCGTCACCCGACCGTTTAATCCGGGAATTCGTTGCCATCAGGCATGATGGCTGCAGTGCCAAGTTCTCGATGGAGAGAGCGAGTACAGGTGCGCAATGCTTGCTCAATTGCAAAGGCAAAGAGGGATCAATGGGGCAGCATGGATATTCTCAGGGGGCCTTGCGAGTTTCAGAAGGCGGATTTCTCTGGAGACTCTGGGCGCCGAATGCAGAGACGGTTCAGTTGGTGATTTCGCCCGGACCTCAGGAAGTTGTCAGGGACCTGACGACTTGCGGAGAGATGCTCACATGTCAGCTGGACGATGCCGCTGAAGGTCTGCGGTACTGTTACCGGGTCGATGGGGTTGATCTTCCGGACCCGGCCTCACGCTCTCAGCCTGACGGCGTCCACCGGGCTTCGGTTGTTGTGGATGTTTCGCAGTTTCACTGGTCGGATCATCAATGGACTGGAATTCCACGAGAACAACTCATTCTGTACGAGCTCCATGTCGGAACATTCACGAGTGAAGGGACGTTCGGCGCCATCATACCTCGGTTAGCGGAGTTGAAGGCACTGGGCATCACCGCGATTGAACTGATGCCTGTGTCGCAATTTCCGGGGACGCGAAACTGGGGATACGACGGTGTGTTCCCATTTGCGGTGCAGCATTCCTACGGCGGACCACGGGAGCTGCAACGACTCGTGGATGCGGCACACCGGGTGGGGCTCGGCGTTATTCTGGACGTCGTCTACAACCACCTTGGCCCTGAAGGAAATTACTTATCCCGATTCGGACCGTATTTCACGGACAAATACCACACCCCCTGGGGGAAGGCACTCAATTTTGACGATACCGGGAGTGAGCCGGTGCGCCGGTTCATCATCGACAATGCTCGCATGTGGGTGCGTGATTTCCATATGGACGGCCTGCGGCTGGACGCCATACACGCCATCTACGATCTGGGGGCCAGACACATCCTGACGGAACTTCAGAAGGAAGTTCAGGACATTGCGGATCAACAGGGCCGCATCGTTCACCTGATTGGAGAAAGCAACCAGAATGATCCTCGGATCATCGATCCGGTCGAACGGAATGGAATCGGTCTGAATGCGGTCTGGGCGGATGATTTCCATCACAGCGTCCACGCGCTGCTCCGTGGTGAGCGACACGGATACTTCGCAGATTTCGGCCAGCCGGAACAACTTGCCAAAGCATACAACGACGTTTTTGTTTACGACGGAATCGACAGTCAGTGCAAGAAACGTCGGCACGGTGCCTCTGTCCGGGATCGCGACCGAACCCAATTTGTGGTCTGCGTTCATAACCATGATCAGATCGGCAACCGCGCTCAGGGAGATCGACCATCGACGTGGCTTTCTCAGGAAGTGCAGCGGCTGACTTGCGGCTTACTGCTGATTTCTCCCTGCATCCCGATGCTGTTCATGGGTGAAGAATATGGCGAACAGAACCCTTTCCCGTTCTTCTGCTCGTTTGAAGACTCTGAATTGATCGAAGTTGTTCGAAAAGGACGCCGGCAGGAATTCGAAGATCTGGGGTTTCAGTGGGGAGAAGAGATTTCCGATCCGCAGGCTGAGTCCACATTCATTTCCGCACGTTTGACGTGGGCTTGGCCCCCAGGGACGTTCGCGGCACAGATGCGGCAACTGTACGTGGACATGCTGGCATTGCGCCGCACTCACCCCGGACTTTTAGACCGGCAACACACGCGTGCGGAAATCATCCCGGTCAAGGTTGGTAATCCGCCACGAGATTCACCTGTGCTTTCCGCCCAGCGTGGAGTCGGAAAGTCACTTCTGGCACTGGCCAACCTGAGCGGTGAGTCTGTTCCACGTCCGGGATTGCCTGTTCCATCGGAGTTGATTCTGTCGACGGAACTCGCCCGTTACGGAGGCAGGCGAAGCGAACGCAGTCCGTCCGAAGGCCTGTTGCCATGGGAGATGCAACTCTATGAATGTCATGAGTCCTCTTGAGTCTCCGGTCGACGAAGCCCAGGAAATCGCACGGAACGTGATCGAGGAAGCAGCGCGAAGGGCCTGCCACCCACGAGCGACCTATCGCCTGGAATTTCACAAGTCACACTTCCGGTTTCGCGATGCGATTGAACTGGTTCCCTATCTCAGTCAACTGGGGATCAGCCATGTTTACGCATCTCCAATCCTGAAAGTCGCTTCGGATGCGACGCACCGATATTGCACGGTCAATTATTCGGAACTCGATCCACAGCTTGGAACCAGAGAGGAGTTTCAAGATCTGGTGCAATGCCTGAAAGAAGAAGGGATGGGGATCATCCTCGATATTGTTCCCAACCACATGAGCACCTCTGAAGAGAACAATTGGTGGATCGACGTCCTGGAGCATGGGCCCAGCTCCTTGTTTGCAGACTTCTTTGACATCGACTGGAACCCGGTCGAGAAATCTCTCAAGAACAAAATTCTCCTTCCCATTCTGGGAGACGCGTTCGGCGAAGTTCTGGAAGCGGGCGAACTGAAGGTGAATCTGGAATCCGGAGCCTTTCGTATCCAGTATTATTCGCATTCGCTTCCGGTGGATCCCCGCAGCTACCCGATCATCCTCGAGAAGCTGCGGGATCAGCTGACACAGGCCCAGCCTTCAGCAGAAACGTCGATCGAGCTGGAAAGCATTCTGACGGCTCTGCATCATTTGCCGCCGCGAACAGACGTCACTCCCGCAGGCTCCGAAGAGCGACAACGCGAAACGCTGGTCATCAAGAGTCGACTGAAGGCCCTATTGGAAGGGGATGCCGATTGCGCACGCGCTCTGCAGAAGGTTCTCGAACAATTGAATGGCGAACCTGGGAACTCAGCCAGCTTTGACCCGCTGGAGCAGTTGCTGGACTGTCAGGCCTATCGTCTCTCGTCCTGGAAAGCTGCTTCGGACGAGATCAACTACCGTCGCTTCTTTGATGTGAATGAGCTGGCAGCTGTCTGTACTGAAAAGATGGTTGTCTTTGAACAGAGTCATCAGCTCATTCTCGACATGCTGGTCAATGAGGAAATCCAGGGACTCCGAATTGACCATGTCGACGGCCTTTTCGATCCGGGGCAATACCTTTGGCGACTGCAGTGGAGTTATTTGCTAAAGCTCGGGAAAAAGCTCTGGAGAGATCAACATCCCGAAGAATCCGATCAGGACTGGATGTCTCTGCAAAGCGACTTCCTCCGGAGCCTTCATCGTGAGTTCGGCGGACCCGACCCGTTTTCAATTCTGGACCTCGCTGTGGACGATGCGGTGCATGAACGACCTCCTTTAAGAGTCTCTAAGGAAAATCTCCCGCTTTACCTTCTGGTTGAAAAGATCCTGGGGCCGGAAGAGTCTCTTCCCGCCGAGTGGCCCGTGATGGGGACAACTGGATATGACTTTCTGAATACCGTCAATGGTCTCTTCATTGATGGGGCCGGGGCAGCCAAGCTGCGTCGCAGTTATGCAAGGTTCACCGAACGCCGGGACGAGTTCGATGTCACCGCACGAAACTCAAAACGGCTGATCCTGGATGTCTCCATGTCGAGCGAACTGCACCTGCTCGCGACCCGACTGAAGCGAATTGCCGAGCACGATCGCTACGCGCGAGACTTTACATTGAAGTCACTCACGAATGCTCTGAGTGAAGTGATCGTCCACTTCACTGTTTATCGCACGTATCTCCGCCCTGGTTCATCCCATTCGGATGACCGGAAAATCGTGATGCATGCGGTGGAAAAGGCGCGTCGCGCCAATCCCGCCATGGATGCACGTCTCTTCGAATTCATCGGCGATCTGTTGATGAATCAAGCCACAGAGGCCAACGCCAGACAGCTCGAGATTGATGTCTTTATCGGCCGGTTTCAGCAAGTGACCAGCCCGGTCATGGCCAAGGGGGTCGAAGACACCGCGTTCTATCGTGATATTCCACTCCTGTCGATGAACGAAGTGGGTTCTCACCCTCCGAGTGCAGTCGTTTCGCTCAGCCAGTTTCATCATGAGAATGAAAGGCGCCTGCGTGAATTTCCGGCAACGCTGCTGTGCAGCTCAACACATGACACCAAGCGAAGCGAGGATGTCCGCTCCCGAATCAATTGTCTCTCGGAGATTCCAGACGTCTGGAGAACTTCGGTCGGACGGTGGAGACGATGGAATCGTCGTTTTCTCAAGTCCGTCCATGGCAACACCGCGCCCGATCGAAACGATGAGTACCTATTCTATCAAACTCTTCTGGGGATCTGGCCGGCAGGCGAGGTCGACTCGCAAACGCACGACGACTTACGAGAACGGATCCACAAGTTTATGGTCAAAGCTGTCCATGAAGCCAAGGAACAGACCAGCTGGATTTCGCCGGACGAAGAGTATGAACAGGCGGTCAAGGACTTCATCGACGGGGCACTGCGTCAATCCACAGGAAACCGGTTTCTTCAGGACATGGGGGAGTTGGTCGCACGCATTAGCGAAGCCGGACTGATCAACTCCGCGGCACAGCTTGTTCTCAAGCTCACCGTTCCCGGAACTCCGGATGTCTTTCAAGGACAGGAGCGCTGGGACGACAGCCTCGTCGATCCCGACAATCGCAGGCCGGTCGATTTCCCCCAGCGAAAAGTCCTGCTGGACGAATTGAAGGACGAACTTGAGCACGATCGCAGGTCGGTCATTCAGAGGCTGGCGCAGAACCCGGCTGATCATCGGTTCAAGCTGTTCGTTCTCTGGAGCTGCCTGCAAGCACGCGCTGCATCTCCATCGTTCTTCCATTCAGGATCGTATTCCCCGCTGGAAGTGGACGGTGCCATTCCGGAATCGATTTGCGCGTTTGCCCGCGCGGCTCGCTGGGGAGATCGCGTTGAAGCAATCGTCGTGGCTGTTCCAAGACTGACACTCCGCTATGGAAAGCAGAATGAATCTGATGTTCCAGTCACGGTGAATCTGCTTGAAGGAACTCCGAGGCGATACTGGAACATCTTCACACGAAATGAAATCCGGGCTGACGACGGAATACTGAATCTCTCGGAACATCTGAAAGAGTTCCCTCTGATCGTGATGACGACCTGGGAGCCCTGACAAACATGCAGTTCAGAGAAATGACCACGCCATTACCGATTTGACCCGGTCGAGGTGCACGCAGACGGACCAGCGACCCTGGTATTCGCTCGGCAGAGGTATCCCCCGGGACGGCGAATCGCACCGTTCGGACTTCGCGAACGGTGCGATTTCCTTCAAGAGTGTCCAGATGAAAGAGATCTCGCAGAAACAGAACCGGCAGTCGAAACCGTCCACATTGTTGAGAACTCTCAACAACGACAGTCGACATTTGTCGCCTCGTCAACCAGCTTGGGCTCTCGCTTCAGGAAGTGATGCTGTTCGAATCTGGCCTGGCAAGCCGTATCCTCTCGGAGCGACCTGGGACGGAAAAGGGGTCAACTTCGCTGTCTATTCGGAACATGCGACACGGATTGAGCTTTGTCTGTTTCATTCCGTGGAGGATCAGACGGAGACTGTCCGGATCCCGTTGGAGGAACGCACTCATCAGGTCTGGCATGCTTACCTGCCGGATGCTCTGCCGGGCCAGCTCTACGGGTATCGAGTCCATGGTCCCTATGAGCCTCTGCAGGGGCATCGCTTCAATCCCCATAAGCTCTTGCTGGACCCGTATGCAAAATCGATCGCAAGAAATCTGACGTGGGACGATGCTCTTTTTGGTTACCACATCGGTCATCAGGACCAGGACTTGAGCTTCGATGATCGGGACAGCGCAGCGTATGCTCCGCTGGCGATGGTCGTTGATCCGGCGTTTACCTGGGGAAACGACCGGCCCCCGAACGTGCCGTTGCATCAGACCATTCTCTACGAGATGCATGTCAAAGGGTTCACGCAACTCAACCCCTACATCCCGGAGGAAATTCGCGGCACGTATATGGGGGTCGCCTCTGAGTCCGCAATTCGATATCTGCAGAAACTCGGAGTGACCGCTGTGGAATTACTCCCCGTTCACTTTCACGTCGATGACCGGTATCTCATTGACCGAAATCAGGTCAACTACTGGGGCTACAATACGCTCGGCTATTTCTCTCCGGATCCTGCCTACAAATCCCGCATTCAGGCACTCGATCTCGTCCAGGAGTTTAAAACGATGGTTTGCAGCCTCCATGCCGCCGGAATCGAGGTGATTCTCGATGTGGTCTACAACCATACGGCGGAAGGAAATCACCTCGGCCCAACATTGTCCTTTCGCGGCATCGATAACGCCGCCTATTACAAGCTGTCCCCTGAGGACCCGCGATACTGCATGGATTTTTCCGGATGCGGAAACTCCTTCAATCTCCGTAACCCGCGGGTTCTTCAGTTGATCATGGATAGTTTGCGATACTGGGTGATGGAGATGCACGTCGACGGATTTCGCTTCGATCTGGCCAGTTCGTTAGCTCGGGAACTAATGCATGTTGACCGGTTAGGCGCTTTCTTCGACATTATTCACCAGGACCCTGTGTTATCTCAGGTCAAGCTGATCGCTGAGCCCTGGGATCTGGGAGAAGGCGGCTATCAGGTCGGCAATTTCCCGGTGTTGTGGTCGGAATGGAATGGGCTGTATCGCGACTGCGTGCGACATTTCTGGAAAGGGGACGGCGGATTCATTGCGGAATTTGCGACCAGACTCTGTGGATCCAGCGATCTCTATCAATGGGACGGACGCCGTCCCGCTGCGAGCATAAATTTCATTACCGCACATGACGGCTTCACCGTCCGCGATCTTGTCTCATATGACGGCAAGCACAATGAAGACAACGGCGATGACAATACCGATGGACCCGACGACAATATCAGCTGGAATTGCGGCGTCGAGGGGCCCACGGATAACCCGGATATAGCGGAGTTGCGGAATCGCAAAATTCGCAGCCTTTTGGCAACGTTGCTGCTTTCTCAGGGAGTCCCGATGATTCTTTCCGGCGATGAGGTCGGAAAAACCAAGCGGGGAAACAACAACACTTACTGCCAGGACAATGAGCTGACATGGTTCAACTGGGATCTCTCTGATGAACAGCAGCAGTTGCTCACGTTTGTTCAGAGATTGATCGAATTTCGCAAAGGCCAGCCGGTCCTTTGCTGTCGCCGATTCTTTCATGACGAAGTGCTCAAGGGCGAAGGGGCCTCGCAGATCATCTGGGTGAACAACGATGGGACCGAGATGACCGACCAGGCCTGGGCGACGGCTCACGCAAGATGCCTGGGTGTGGTGCTCAAGGGAGGCCGAATCGATGTGAATGAACAGGGCGAGGATGTCTACGGGGACACATTGCTCATCATGTTCAACGCCGATCACGGAGAACCCATTCCCTTCACTTTTCCAGCATCAGCTACCGGCGGCCGTTGGGAGCTGCAGATAGATACTTCCAATTCCGATGAGCACAGGGTGGACTATCGTCCCGGAGACAGCCATCCCCTCGTCTCAGCCTCGTTGGCCGTGTTCAGGTGGCGAGTCGAAGAGCAGTAGGTTCAAAACGACAGAAAGCATAGAAGACGGAAGTGATTCGTGCTGGAACTCATCCGGATGTGTCGTCGTAAGGTTGCATGCTGCCACAGGGCGAGCACAGGCAGGTCTGAATCTCCCTTCGTAAACCGATCTTGCCGCAGAACGCGCTTCTGACACGCAGCAGTCGCGCCGTTTTGGTCCGCGTAGAAATTCTTCCACTGCGTGAACGTGACTCGCATTGAGTTATGTCAGGCGAGTAGCTTTTCGACGATGTGGGCAGGTTCAACGCCTGTGAGTTTCATGTCGAGACCCTGGAACTTGTAGGTCAGGCGTTCATGGTCGAGTCCCAGCAGGTGAAGGATCGTGGCGTGCAGGTCGCGGACGTGCACGCGGTCTTCGACGGCATTGAACCCCAGGGGATCGGTCGCCCCCAGCGTCAGGCCCGGCTTCATCCCGCCTCCGGCAAACCACATGGAGAAGGCGTTTGGATGATGGTCCCGTCCGTCGTCGCCCCCCTGAACCATCGGAGTGCGACCGAATTCTCCACCCCAGATGACCAGCGTTTCATCAAGCAGGCCCCGCTGTTTGAGATCCTTGATCAATGCAGCTGCTGCCTGATCGGTGTTTTTGCAGTTGTTTTTCAGCCCGTTCGTCAGGCCGCCATGCTGATCCCAGGATTCATGGAAGAGTTCGACAAATCGTACGCCGCGTTCGACCAGTCTTCTGGCCAGCAGGCAATTGTTGGCGAAGGATGACTTCCCGGGTTCGGCGCCGTACAGGTCCAGTGTGGCTTGAGTCTCCTGGGTCAAGTCCATCAATTCGGGAGCACTGGCCTGCATCCGGAAGGCCGTTTCAAACGCGCGTGTACGTGTCGCGATTTCGGGGTCGCCCATCTCCAGAAGCCTTTCCCCATTGAGGGCAGCAATGGTCTCGATGGAATCCTGTTGTAACGAACGGTCGATCCCCGGCGGGTTGTCGAGAAACATGACCGGTTCGGGTCCGCCTCGAAACTGAATGCCCTGATACACCGTGGGAAGAAAGCCACTTCCCCAGTTGCTGTTTCCGCCGCTGGGACCTTTCTGTCCGCTGCTGAAGACAACGAAGGCAGGCAGGTCCCGGGATTCGCTTCCCAGTCCGTAAACGATCCAGGCCCCCAGGCTGGGACGTCCGAACTGCTGATTGCCCGTACTCATCAATAGCTGACCGGGAGCGTGATTAAAGGCGTCCGTCACCATCGAGCGGACAATGGTGATGTCGTCAGCAACACTGCTCAGATGGGGCAGCAGCTCCGAGAGTTCTGCTCCGCATTCGCCGTGTCGGGAAAACTGGAACTTCGGGCCCAGCAACGTCGAGTTCGGATCGATGAACGCAGCGCGGTAGCCTTTGAGCAGCTCGGCCGGGGGGAGCGTGCCACTGAACTTCGCAAGATCCGGCTTGTTGTCGAAAAGTTCAATCTGACTCGGCCCGCCTCCCATGAACAGGAAGATGACACTTTTAGCCTTCCCCGGGAAATGAGCGGGCCGGGATGCAAACGGGTCTGAAACGGGCCCCGCGAGAGTCCGGCTTCCCAGCAACTGTGACAGGGCGATGCTGCCCAGTCCCACTCCGCACTGCTGCAGAAACCAGCGTCGACTGACCGCATGTTGATCATGATTCATGTTGCACCTCGGCTGTCTATCAAACTACTGGCGGGTCATGGTTTCATCGAGATTCAGCAGCACCCGGGACAGCAATGTCCAGGCGGCGCGCTCCTGCAATGCGGCTGCATCAAGGGGATTCTCCTGCTCGGTCGAGAATGCGATCGCTGCAGCGTCGATCTCCCCCTTGCTCAGCCGTTCCCGCTGCCGGTTCAGGTAAGCGATCAACGTCGCCTGTTCGCTTGGCGTGGGAAGGCGCGAGGTGCAGCGGCGGAACGTTTGTTTGAGCCGTTCCTCATCAGAACCTTCCGCTGGCTGCAGCGATACTGCTGCCAGATTCCGGGCACATTCCAGAAAGACCGGTTCATTCAAACTGGCCAGAGCCTGAAGCGGAGTGTTCGATTTCGTACGGCGCACACAGGAGACTTCGCCGATTGGAGCATCGAAGATCTGCAGAACCGGATAAGGGACCGAGCGAAAGCGGAACGTATACAGGGCCCGGCGATAACGTTCCGGGCCGGTCGCCAGCGGCCAGCTCTTCGGACCGTAACTCGCTGGGGGTTGAAACAGAAACTCGGGGCAGGGGGGGCAGACCGGCGGACCGCCCACGTTCAGATTGATCAGTCCGCTGACCGCCAGGGACAGGTCCCGAACTCCTTCTGCTTCCATGCGGAAGCGCGAACCGCGAGCCAGCAGACGATTGTCCGGATCACGTGTCAGCAATTCCGGAGTGACAGCTGAGGATTGCTGGTAGGTCGCTGAATTCAGAATCTGTCGGTGGAGTCGCTTCAGACTCCAGCCGTGCTCCATGAAATCGACCGCCAGCCAGTCGAGCAATTCCGGGTGCGAAGGATACTCTCCCTGCAGTCCAAAGTCTTCACTGGTGGAGACCAGTCCGTTCCCGAAATAAGTCTGCCAGACTCGGTTCACCATTGACCGGGCGACAGTGGGCGACCGCGGATCGACGAACCACCTCGCCAGATCCAGACGGGTGGGAGATTCCTTCTCCAACGGATGAAGAATCGCTGGGACTCCGAGCGTAACGGGTTCGGTCGGCTGAAGAAAATTACCTTTGGCCAGAACGAACGAGGTGCGTAAATCTTCGCGGCTGGCGAGACTGGGTTGCGTGACCGGTGACGGAAGTTGGCTTCGAATCTCTTCGATCTGACGGTTGACTTCATCGAACTCGGAGAGGGTCGTTCGCCAGTAAGAGAAGAGTTGGTTCTGCTGTGCGGAAGTTCGTGCTTCCACTGGAGTCTTCAGGACAGAACGAATGGACACCGGAACAACATCGAGCTTGGCCTGTTCCTCTCCCGTGACGCTGAAGCGGAAGCAACCGAGGTTATTAGTCTGGTTATCATCCGAATTCCATCCGCCATGCTCCTGGACCAGATGAATGCGGAGTTTCGTTCCTCCCGGGAACGTTCTTGGTTCGTTAAGGGCAAAAATCGCTGTGCGGGGAACATTGCTGTCTTCAGGACCGACGTTGATGCTCCAGGCGGTCTCCTTCTTGCCGTCAATCGCAAATTCAATCGGACCGGTCACACGATGCAGCTTGGACCGGTCTGCAAACTGCGGGCTCAATTCAGCCTCAGGGGGATTGACGTCCGCAACTGCCGAGGAAATCTTGATTTTCTCGTACCCCGACGAACCGTCAGCGGGAGCGATTTCGATTTCCATTTCGGTCAGGGCACACGTCCCATCTACAGCTCGCCCCGGACCTGACAAGGGGAGATCAGGGTGATTCAAAAGTTCCAGCCGGACGGACTGGACCGATTCGATCGGGGAAGTGACTTCGAATGTGGTCGTCGATTTCGTCGGCGCATACCCCTGCGCAAGGATGGAGTCATTCTTGAGGACATAATGCTTCTGGGCACCGCTCACTTCCTGCCGGGGAGCGACCGGAGACCATTCGGTCTTCACTTCCGGCAGCGTCCGCTCCCAGTCGGCCAATCGCTGTGGCCAGTCCGGAACCCGATGCTTCAATTCCTCTTCGAGCATTTCAATCCGGGAGAACGCCTGTGCCCGCTGCATCTGCTGCTGAGGCGTATATGCCGGAACACTCGCGTCATGAGTGTCGTTAAAGAAAGCAAAGAGTCGATAGTAATCCTGCTGGGAGATTGGGTCATACTTATGGTCGTGGCACTGGCTGCACTGCAGGGTCAACCCGAGGATGCTTTTACCGATCGCGTCCATCCGGTCGAACATGGCTTCCATGCGGAACTGCTCCGGATCGATGCCCCCTTCTTCGTTGAGCATGGAGTTGCGAAGGAAACCGGTCGCCACAAGTTGATCCTGAGTCGGGTTCGGCAGGAGATCTCCAGCGAGCTGTTCGATGATGAACTCGTTGTACGGAAGATCGCGATTGAACGACTGCACGACCCAGTCGCGGTATGCCCAGACAAATCGGGGCTTGTCCTTTTCATAACCATCGGAATCAGCATAGCGGGCTCCGTCGAGCCACATTCGTCCCCAGCGCTCTCCATAATGCGGGGACCCCAGCAGACGATCGACCACCCGTTGCTCCGCCTCCTGATCCTGGTCCGCCAGGAACGCATCGAGTTCTTCGAGCGTCGGCGGAAGACCAGTCAGATCCATTGTCACCCGGCGGATCCATGTGATCCGGTCCGCCTGTGGAGATGGTTTTAAACCGGCTTCCTCAAGCTGCGCGAGGACGAAACTGTCGATCTCGTTGCGGGGCCAGTCCGCCTGCTGCACGTGGGGCAAAGAAGGGCGCACGGGAGCCTGAAAAGCCCAGTGTTTCTGATATTCGCCCCCTTCCGCGATCCACTGCCGCAGCAAATCCTTCTCTTCCGCAGTCAGACTCTTTTTCAATGCCGGAGGGGGCATCTGTTCGGAATCGTCTGACGAATCGATCCGGCGAATCAATTCACTCTTGTCCGGATGGCCAGCCACTATCGCCGGAGTTCCGCTATCCCCTCCTCGCAATGCATCTTCGGACTGGTCGAGTCGCAATCCCGCTTCGCGATGATTGGCGTCAGTACCGTGACAGGCGAGGCATTTATCCGCGAGGATCGGTCGAATCTGTCGTGAGAAGTCGATCCGCCGGGAATTCTCTGCATGCAGAAGACTCGCTTCCGTGCCGATCAACAGCAACAGACATCCCCAAAACAACCCGCGCGGTTTCATCATTGCATTGACCTGCAAACTCTGTGACGGCAAGGAGTGACGGAATTATTCTGGCTGATCGAACGTCAAGAATCAAAGTCCAGCATCCCTGTACGACCCAGTTCCCGTGAACTTGCGCAGTAAGTCCCTGTGAAAACCATTTGCGCAGAACCTCTCATTCACTCTGTCCTTTAGATCGCGAACCCGCCGGGCAAAGTGAGTGTGATCCGGGATCGCGTCAGATCATGAGCGGACCATCGACATCGAAATTCGGCTTCACCCCAACCTGTTCCACGGGCCTTTCCAGTCGGAACCCTCAAAGTTGAACCGCAGGTTCTCCTCCGTGCGGGGCCGACTTTCATTTCGAACACGGAGTCCTGCACATTCCAAGATTGCGGACTTCCACTACAATCCTGTGCACTGAGACCGTCCCGTCCCTGAGTCATGAGCAGGAAATGAAATGAGCGCTCTGCCCCCTTGTCCCGAATGCAAGTCAGAGTACACCTACGAGGATCGTGGCCTGTTCGTCTGCCCGGAATGCGCTTATGAGTGGAAAACCGGTGCTGTCGATGCCAGCGAAGAAACGCGTGTCTGGAGAGATGCGAATGGCAATGTGTTGAATCATGGAGACACGGTCTTGGTGGTCAAGGACCTCAAGGTCAAGGGGGCTTCTTCGGTGCTGAAAGCGGGAACGAAGGTCAAGAACATCCGTCTGACCGAAGGGGACCACGATATCGACTGCAAGATCGACGGCTTCGGCTCGATGCAGTTGAAGTCGGAGTTCGTGAAGAAAGCTTGAGGCTCCCCACAGGGGCAGTTGATTCCTGCGATCGAAAGCGGAAAGCGATTGTGCGGTACTCACGCCAGAAAGGGACCCTTTCGCTGATGACCACGGTCGATGTTGCCAGGACGTTCTCGCGGGCTGTTTGAAAGCAATTCACAATGATGGCGAGTCTCCACAAGTGACTTGTTAACGGGCTTCCAGATAGCTTCTCTGCGGGCCATTCCGGCAGGGCTCACCCTGCTGTTCTCAAAAGCCAGGCACAATTTGCTCCAGTCCGTTCTTCAACAGGACAATATCACAGTTGTGAAGCACCAGACGGGCTCCCATGTTGATCATTCAATGCTGTGTTGATCGCCGCCGGGATGCCACGCTGTCGTGAGATTCGCTCTGGACCAGTTTGGTCTATCATGTGCAGGCGATTCAGGATTTTCAGCGCATGAAAGTCCATATGATCGCCTGCGGAACGTAATAGATTATTGGCAAAACTGCTCGAGAGTCTGGAGATTCTGTCCAGTCGCGGAGCATTGACGATATCGACCAGATCGGAATTTGTTGTCCTGGAGAGCCCAGCATCGGCCTTCACTGTGAATTCAAAGAGTTCTTTAAGCAAGGATCGCCTGAATGACTTCTCCATGCACGTCTGTCAGACGTCGTTCGAGTCCGTTGTTATAGTATGTCAGGCGTTCATGGTTCAGGCCGAGCAAATGGAGAATCGTGGCATGGAAGTCATGGATCGTGGCCACGTTATCGACCGCACGGTAGCCGAACTCATCGGTCGCTCCATAGGTGAAAGGAGCTTTTACGCCCGCTCCGGTCATCCAGCAGGTGAAGCCTTCCGGGTTATGGTCTCGGCCGCTGGCTCCTTTTTGAAATGTCGGCATGCGTCCGAATTCCGTGCACCAGACGATTAAAGTCTCCTCGAGAAGTCCACGCTGTTTCATGTCCTTGATGAGTGCTGCGGTCGGTTGATCGAACACCGGTCCGTGCACCGAATACTGGCCATGAAGATCTTTGTGTCCGTCCCAGTTGCTGACTCCTTCGCCCCCCGTCTGATAGGCGCCATTGAAGAGCTGTACGAAGCGGACCCCTTGTTCCACAAGGCGACGGGCGAGAATACAGTTGCGAGCGTAGGCTGCCTTCAGTGCATTCCGGGTGTCATCGGCTCCATAGAGTTTGAATGTGGCAGCGGATTCCGTGGACAGGTCCGTAATCTCCGGAAGACTCACCTGCATTCGGGCAGCAAGTTCATAACTGGCGATTCGAGCAGCCAGCTCTGAATCGCCGGAGAACTTTTCGAGGTGCCGATTGTTGAGCTGCTGGAGAAAGTCGCGGGTCCCGTCGTCCACGTCCTGGCTGATTTGAGCTGGACGTTTGAGATTCCGGATCGGTTTGGCCGAATTGAAGTCGGTTCCCTGAAATGCTGCAGGAAGAAACCCCGGTCCCCAGTTATTGACAGAGGCCTGAGGTGCGCCGCGCGGATCGGGAATGGCGATATACGCAGGGAGATTGCTGTTCTCGCTTCCCAGCGCATAGGTTGTCCAGGCTCCCATGCTGGGATACCCGTTCAACGTGAATCCGGTGGACATGTAATTTTCACCGGGGCCGTGCGTGTTTGTTTTTCCTTTGACGGAATGCAGGAAACAGAACTCATCTGCCAGTTCCCGCAGATTGGGAACAAGGTCCGAAATCATCTTGCCGCATTCGCCCCCCGGACGAAAGACCCAAGGGCTCTTCGTGAGGTTTCCCTGTTCCCCCTGAAACGTCACCAGCTTCTCCCCGCCCGGCATCGGCTGGTCGTGCCGGGCAATGAGTTCCGGCTTGTAGTCGAAAGTATCGAGCTGGCTGCATGCACCTGAGCAGAAAATGACCAGCACGTTCTTCGCTGCTGCCGGGAAATGCGGATCACGGGCCGCGAATGGATGGCCGGGGTCGATCCTGGGGCGGATCGGCGAGCTTCCGCTGACACTCGGGACGGCCCCTCGTGCGGAGGACAGCAGGCCCTGCTGCGCCAGGATCATCGAGAAAGCGATACTGCTCAGGCCGGAGACTGTCTCGCTCAGAAAGCCGCGGCGGTTCAGCAGATGGCTGTGCGTCTGCGGGAGGAAATCTCGAAACAACATGTCAACCCCCTGTTGAATTGGCCAGCGACAACAATTCCTGATGAGTGCACTGACGTTTCAGCTGGACCACGTTCATTGAAGGAACAGAAATTCATTGCTGTTGAGGATCGCCCGACAGAATGCTGACAGTCCATATTGATTGATGAATGTCTCGGCCGTCTGAATTTCAGGAGAAGACGGGGACCGTGAGTAACACAGTTCATAAGACCTGCAGATCTGTGCAGTTCGATCTTCCGGATGTTCTCGTTGAAGTCGCTCGGCGAAAATATCGGACTGCTGCAACAGAAACTCACTGTTGAACAGGTTGAGAGCCTGCAGTGGTGTCGTCGACGTGGTTCGTCTGGGAACGGAAGTCGCCGCATCAGGGCAGTCAAAGGCTGCGAAGACCGAATCCTGCTCCATGCGGACTTTGGTCATGTAAATCATCCGTCGCCATTCTTCCGGGCCAAACGACGTTTTAGGGGCATAATGCCGAACGTTCTCAGCTTCAATCTCGAACAGACTGAAGCCCGGGCCGCCTGCCCGCAAGTCGAGCACACCCGAGACCGCAAGAATTGAATCCCGCATCGGCTCCGCTTCGAGTCGACGAGGAGGGTAACGCCACAGATACTGGCTCTCTGCATCGATCTCCGATCCTTGGGGAGAAGGTGCACTGGACTGCTGATATGTCGCGGAGGCCAGAATGAGTCGATGAATTCTCTTGAGCGACCAGCCGTTTGACTTCAACTCCATCGCCAGCCAGTCGAGGAGTTCAGGATGACTCGGAGGAACTCCAGCTGCCCCGAAATCGCTGGCAGTCTCGACCAGTCCCCGTCCAAAGTGATACTGCCAGAGACGGTTCACAATCACCCGGGCCAAAAGTGGGTTCTCTGAAGAGGCCAGCCAGTCTGCCAGGGCACCCCGACGGTCCTGTTCGGGGGTATCTGATGGAAGGTTCAGGTTCGCGAAGATCGCAGGAACACCCGGACTCACTTCTTCTCGCTTCATCATCGGTTCGCCGCGAAACAGTCGATGGGTCGGTCCCGGCTGCTGGTATTGACCAGCATAGGCCTGCGGCGGCTTCGACAACTGTTCTTTCCTCTGTCGAAGCACCATCAGCTCCTGCTGCAGGCTTCTGGCAAGGGGCGCCTGCTCCGCAGGCAGATTGTCAAAGCGATCGGTCGCACTCAGATGATCCGGGGTGAGCGACAACCGACCTTGAGAGCTGGCAATTGTTTTCCATTTCTGGCCATCATCGGAACTTTCAATCCGGTATCGCACCGGAAGGCGGTCGGTGTATTGGCCCTCCCGGTCCCGGCTCCAGATGATGCGGTCAATTGATTCAGAGTGGGCAAATTCAATCTGCACCCAGGACTGCGAAGTCTGGTCTGCGATCCAGCTGAACTGATTTCCGTACTTCCCATCATTCACGTGTTCGAGTTGATGAATGGGGTAGCCTTTCAGTGATCCCGAGGCACTCGCCCGGGCCCCCGCGTTGGCGGCTGCCACATTCTTCGCTCCGGAGAAAATTTCCAGTTCATCCAGGCAGGGTTGCCCCCCGTTGGTAGCGTCGATGTGGAACCGGACGAATCGAGCCTGATGCGGCGAGAACTCTTCCGTGTTCTCTGTTGATTGAGCCGGTGCCCGGAAGTTCGGTTTCAAATCCAAAGGGGCCTCCTCCCCGGGGACCGCCGCTTCGAGCAGCAGGGCGTCTGCAGTCATCGCCTTGCCTGTCTTTCCTGCCACAAGCAGTATCTTCTGTTTGGAGTCGAGCTTCACGGTGCGGGCATAATAAAATCCGCTCCAGAGAGGTTCCTGCAGCAACCCGGATTGACCGTTCGCAAACCGCTGCTGATTGACGATCGCCAGATCGATCCAGTCGTTCGTCGTCGCTGGATTGCCGTCCCTGTCAATCACATACCTTGCGTCCTGGCAATGTGAGTCAAAGCCTGTTCCCCAGGAGAGCCAGACCCGATACTCTCCAGTCACCTGTGGCGCCCAGGCAATGACTGGCACTCCACTTGTCGACGTCCACCACGAATACCTGCCGCCGCTCACGTTGCGGGACCGGTCCTTGTCTCCAACATCATTCAACTGTCCCGGCTCCGTCCCGGTCAGGTTCTGCCCGTACCCGCTCGGTGGTTGCAGCACTTCGACGAAATCCTTCGCAACACTCGGATGATCGTCGATCAACACCAGCGACGGCGAATCGCTCGAGGCAATGAGCGACGTCAGCTTTCCGCTCAATTCCGAAATTTTGTTCTGGACCAGTTGCACTTGCTCAAGCTGAGCAGGGGGGAGCGGGAGAGCCAGATCTCCGTGATTGACGCCAGCAAAGATCGCCTGCAATGCATAGTAATCCGTCTGAGTGATCGGATCGAATTTATGGTTATGGCACCGCGCGCAGCCAACCGTCAGCCCCAGAAAGACTGTACTCGTCGTGTTGATCATGTCGTCCAGTTCATTCTGACGCTGCATCAGCGTCAGATTGAGATCCGGACTTTTGACCTGATCCGCCGCCCCGGCCACAAGAAATCCCAGACCGTTCACATCTCCAAGAACGTCCCCTGCCAGCTGCTCTTTGACAAACTGGTCGTAGGGCTTGTCGGCATTGAATGAATCAATGACATAGTCTCGATAGCGCCATGCATTGGGACGCTCGCGGTTTGTTTCGAAACCATAGGTTTCCGCGAATCGAACAAGGTCCAGCCAGTAGCGCGCCTGCCGCTCTCCATACTGAGGACTCGACAGAACCTGTTCGATGAGTATGTCGGTCGCATGAGGGGAATCGTCTTTAACGTACCGCTGCACCTGTTCTGGCGTGGGAGGCAACCCGAGCACATCGAGATACATCCGGCGTATCAGCGTCCGGCGGTCCGCAGGCGGGTTCAGATGGATCTTGTGCTGTTCCAGGGATTGAAGAATGAAGGTGTCGACCGGCGTTTGAATCCGGTCACTCTTCACCATGGGGAGGCTGACCGCTTTCAACGGTTGAAACGACCAGTGATCGCTTGTGACCTTCTCGTCGATCACCACTCCGTCAGGTCCCGGCCAGACGGCTCCCTGATCAATCCAGGCTCGCAGCAAACTGATCTCATCGCTGGTCAGGAGATCGCCCCCTTTCGGTGGCATCACCTGTCCGGCGTCGATCCCCGCCACAAGCCTGATGAGATGACTCTCTGCACTGTTGCCCGGCACAATCGCCGGCTCACCTGAATTGCCACCTCGGATCAGGGACGTTTTGCGATCGAGTCGAAACCGACTTTCCTGAAGATCCGCCCCATGACAATCCAGGCACTTGGCTGCAAAGATCGGACTGATCTGCTTCTCGAAGTCGATTACAGAAGTCGCGGGAGCAGGAAGGTCCGCAAAGCAGATCTGTCCCCAAGTCACTGCGATACACGCGAATGCGGTACATCCTCGATTCATCGCTTTTACCTCGGTGGATTCAAAGCGGAATTCATCCAGCTACAACATCGGAGGCTCAGTCACTTCGTCAATTCAACCGAAATTTTCTCTTCGTGTCGAGACAGCGGGGCGGCGGAAAGTTGTCTGGATGTCTCCTTGAGTCGTTCGAAGAGCTTCTTGGGCGGGTGCCGCTGCTTCCGCTGCCGGTTGTCAGATCCTGGAATCTCAAAACCTCAAAGTCTGCAGAAAGGGCAACTGGCAGGCATCTGGGCGCTGCACTTTTCCCTGAATTCCCCCTCCTCCACAGGCGCTACGTTGTTGCACTGATGTCTACAATGTGGTTGACCAGCTGGGTCTGAGTCTGACCGGCTTCCTTCCGCAGCGTACTGAGCTTGCGGTTCTCCTGCTGAGTGGTACGGGCAATGTTCGCCTGCCGCAGCCCCCGGACCGGTTGGCGTTCCAGGAAATGATCCCGGTTGGGTGAATCGCATTGCGATTCGGTCCTGGGTTTCTACGGTGCTTCGGTCTTGTCGCTTTTTATTTTCAGTAGCTGTTCCCGTTCGGTTCGTTGCTTGTAGAACGGGTCCAGAGGGTAGCAGCCGGAGACCAGACCGTTCCGCGGGGCGGTGGTACAGTCGCTAAAGGTACGGCAGATCAGTTTACGAGCCATCGGCCGGCCAGCCAGCGTGTCGGCCGGCATCTCGGGATAAGACAGAACCATGCGTCCCAGGCCGATCAGGTCTGCTTCCTCTCGGCGGATCACTGCCTGACCCACATGGGCGAGCCAGTCCTGCAGATACGAGTATCCGGAACCGACGACGATCAAGCTGGGATGCAGCGCCTTGACGCGGGCGGTTGTCTCGATCTGCCGAGCGACGCTCAACAGCGGATCTTCCGGCGGCTGATACCCGTCGCTGGGGGGAAACGTCGCCGGACGTTGAAGATGGGGGTTATAGTACGGACTCCCTGCAGTCGAACACACCAGTTCGATGCCGAGTTCTTCCAGCAGCGTGAGAAACGCCGAAGTTTCAGTGAGATCAATCCCCAGGCCCGTGCCATCGCCTCCAAATGCGTACCGATAATGGCCCGGTTCTTGGGCAGGTACTCCCACACCATCAAAGCCCGGCCGAAACGGGAGGAAATCGAACAGACTCAGCCGCACGCCAATCTCCAGCCCAGGAGCCTCCGCGCGAATGCCCGCAACAATCTCGCGCAGAAATCGGGTCCGATTCTCGAGTGAGCCCCCATACCGCCCGGGACGATCGACAGCGGACAAAAATTCATGCCCCAGATATCCGTGACAATGCTTGATGTCGACAAACCGAAATCCTGCTCGCTGCGACAGTCGAGCAGCTAGAACAAAGTGCTCGATTAACCGCTGGATTTCATCGTCGGACATGAGGCAGCCAACAGCGGGCTCGCCGTAGCGTTCGGCAAGCAGCGCATGGTGATAAAGGATTCGCGGTTCCAGGCGGTGATGCTCGTGTGGCCGCGCAAACCGTCCGGAATGTGTCAGCTGCAATCCCAGGAGCAGGTCATCCGTCCTGCCGAAGCGTTCCTGATGTGTCTGCTGAAGCAACTCCCGCAAGCCGATGAAATCGGACAGGGTCTTCTGATTGATGAGCAGCTGATGCGGATTGGCGCGGCCTTCCGGATGCACCGCCACGGCCTCTCCTCCCCAGATCAATTTCGCACCACTGGCCCCGAAGTTTCGCCACCGGCGTCGGGTTAATTCCGTCGGATGTCCCTCTGCTGTGCCATCCCAGCCTTCCATCGGCAGAATACAGAATCGGTTGCCGATGGTGCCTGACCTGGACATCAGCGGCTGGGCCAGGGGAGCCGACGATCCGGTTTGCACCTCCTCATCTACCGGCAGGTGAACATTCAGTTGCTGGAGACGTTCGCGAAAAGCGGTTAACGATTTCAACGTGGCAATTCGAGGATAAGACATGCGATGAAAAATCCGAGTGCTGGAATGCAGAATGTGAAGCGTGAATGAGACATCGGTGCGGGTGGCGAGGCCTGTTTTCCGTGCAGGGACAAGCGACCATCGCTCATGCACCAAGTCAAAAGGATACGAGCGCCTTGAGAACCGCCGGTTGTCAGGCCAGCACTTGTTGCACGACGTTCCCTCCCACGTCGGTGAGCCGGAAATCACGACCCTGATAGCGGTATGACAGGCGTTCGTGGTCGATTCCCAGGCAATGGAGTATGGTTGCCTGCAGGTCGTGAACGTGCACCGGGTCTTCGACGATGTTGTAAGAAAAGTCATCCGTCTTTCCGAGAACGACTCCCGGTTTCATTCCGCCTCCCGCCAGCCACACCGTGAAGCAACGAGGATGATGGTCACGGCCATAGGTTTGATTTGTAAGGGTCCCCTGGCAATAAGCTGTGCGGCCAAACTCCCCTCCCCAGATCACCAGTGTTTCCTCCAGCAATCCCCGTTGGGCCAGATCTTGCACCAATGCTGCACAGGCCTGGTCGACTTCTCGAGTCTTCTTGCGCAGCTTCTGCGGCAGGTCGGCATGATGGTCCCAGTCCTTATCGAAAAGATGAACGAACCGGACTCCGCGTTCGATCATGCGACGGGCCAACAGGCAATTGTTGGCAAAGGAGTTTACTCCAGAACTTGCGCCGTACATGTCCAGGATGTGTCTGGGTTCTTTGTTGATCTCCATCAGTTCGGGAACGGATGTCTGCATCTGAAATGCGAGTTCGTAAGCGCTGATTCTCGCCTGAATCTCCGGGTCTCTCAGCGTCTGAAATCGCATTTGATTCATTTGGTTCACAGCATCGATTGTCTGGCGACGCGCCTCCCGGCCGACTCCTTCCGGGTCGGTCAGGCTCATGACTGCGTCACCCTGCGAGCGAAACTGCACTCCCTGGTGTTTTCCCGGCAGGAAGCCGCTGTGCCAATATTTTGAAAGAATGGGCTGGCCTCCGTAATCTCCTGATGAGGTCAAGACGATGAAGGCGGGCAGGTTTTCGCTTTCGCATCCCAGGCCATAAGACAACCAGGAACCCATGCTGGGCCTGCCGGTGATGCTGTTTCCCGTGTGCAGAAACGTAATCGCAGGATCATGGTTGATGGGTTCGGTGTGCATCGATCGAATGACCGTCAATCGATCGACAATCCCGGCTGTTTTCGGCAGCAATTCGCTGATCTCCAGTCCCGCGTCTCCAGCCCGTTGAAAACGGAACTGAGATCCCGCAATGGGAAATGACGTCTGTCCGCTTGTCATCGTGGTCAGGCGTTGGCCGTTGATCACGCTCGCGGGGATCTCTTCACCATGCATTTGTTGCAGGCGGAGCTTGGGATCGAACAAATCCATTTGGGAAGGAGCCCCCGACATGAACAGGAAGATGACCCGTTTGGCTCGCGAGGGGAAATGAGGAATTCCGGGCAATCCGCCCGATGCTGCCATCGTCCGTTCCGACGTCAGTAACGAACTCAGGGCTGCGACTCCCAGGCCTCCGGACGTCCGTAGCAGGAACCGTCGACGAGCTTCGAATGTTGCCGGTTCGCCGCAGGATCGGGAAACATCACTGGAGAAATTTCGCATCAACGTTCCTCGCGTGCGGGTTTGAACTCGACCTGGAACATGTTCACTATGGACGGGTGATGGCTTCATCCAGGTTCAGCAACACATTTGCGATGAGCATCCATGCTTGCTGTTCACTGGTCTGATTCCCGCTGGCGGGGACAGTAAGTTGCTTGTGATACAATTCCAGCAGCAACCTCTCTTCGTCTGCCGAGGGGAATCGCGACAAGACTGACCTGAACAAGAAGGTCAGCTTTTCGATGGAAGACTGCCGTGTCGATGCCACAGACGAAGCCATCGCGCGTGCAAGTTCGACAAACACCGGATCATTCAGGGTGATGAGCGCTTGTAATGGAGTATTGGTGGTAGAACGGATGACGGTACATTCACCGCGGCTGGGAGCATCAAATGTCTGGAAGGCCGGGTAAGGACACGTTCGACGGATAAACGTATAAAGGCCGCGACGATATTTCTGGGCACCGTGATCGGTCCGCCACTGCATTTCATTCAGACCGTCTTCTTTGTCCCGATAAAAATCTTCAGGCTGGAATGGGAAAACGCTTCGCCCACCAATCTCCGGAGAGAGGACTCCGGCGCTCATCAGGGCCGAATCTCGAATTTCTTCAGCGGTTAAGCGAAATCGCGAATTCCGGGCGAGCAAACGGTTGTCGGAGTCATGTTCGAGGAGCTGCGGGCTGAAGGCGGAAGACTGCCGATAAGTGGAGGACATGACAATCAACTTCAACATCCGTTTGACATCCCATGCAGCGGTATCGGCATCAGCGCTCGGGGCAGGAGTCATGAAAGTCACTGCCAGCCAGTCAAGCAAGTCGGGATGCGTCGGGAGTTCTCCTCGCACCCCAAAGTCCTCCGGAGTTCGAACCAGTCCACGACCGAATAACTGTGTCCAAAGCCGGTTGACGGCCACACGGGCGGTGAGTGGATGCTCAGAACTCACTAGCCAGCGTGCCAGTGCCAATCGATCCTGAGGTACATCAGCATCCAGTGGCGGAAAGATGGACGGAATGCCCCGCTCCACTTGCTCGCCCGGTTGCAGATAGTCCCCGCGCTTCAGAACGTGGGCAGGACGGGGCGTCTCCATTTCTCTCCAGACGAGTGCTTGAGGAATCCCTTTCTCAAAAAGGATTTTTTCCTGCCTCTTCGCAGCGAGTTCTTTCTGGAGCCCGAAGAGCTGGGGGGCATGCTCCTTGATGTAGTAACTTCGCAATTGCTGCGTCTGCTCAGGAGTTCGGCTCTGCGCAGCGACGCTCAGCAGCGAGAAGACCTGATCCTTCTCTGCATTTTCTAAAGAATGCCGGGGCTGATAACCAAAGTGATAGCCATCGCTGGTATTCTTCAATCCATGCCAACCAGGATCACGGTCAAACGATTGTTGACGGGTCTCCTGACCTGCGGAGACGGTATATGTCAGTTCATCCAGAAAAAATCTGATCGGAGCATCTTCCTGACTCAAATCTCTGGTTGTGATTCCGAACGCATCGAATTGCTGTCCGCTGAATTCTTCCCCGGCGCGGAGGAGCAGATGGCTGCTTCCCACCGTCCGCCCCTCGTAGGTCATTGTCAAACGAATTTCTCGTCGAGATGGATCATAGTCCCAGCTCCATGCGTACTTGAGTCCATAGGCCCCGCCAATTGGATCTCCATGCAGGACACTGCCATCGGGAGTGATCGCCGCCGGAAAAAAACGGGGGCCATCCTCAATGTCGAACCCGAACGCTGCAAAGCGTCCGACAGTGGGTGTCGTGGAAAAGTGACCGATGGTCGCGGCCGAATTGACGCCACTCGTGACTACCACCTGGCCACTATTGTGAAGTTGATCGCGGTGCGTCAATTTCCCATTGAGCTTGACGTCGCCGTAGTAGGCAGAAGTTCCGGAGCGGGCAACCACTCCTCCAGCCACTCCGGAACGGGTGTGATTGTCCACAGGAGACAACTCGCCTGAAGCTGAAACCAGCCATCTCTCATACTCTTCTTCGACTCCCGGGAGCAACTCCCGTTCGCCAAACTCCAGTCGGCTGATTTGTTGATCGAGCAGTTCCAGCTGCGCCTGTTGTTTCATACTGGGAACGCGAATGCTCGGCTGAAATTCAGGTCCTCCATTGATGGGGATTTCACCATCAAGGCTGTTGAAGAACGCAGAGAGAGCATAGTACTCCCGCTGGGAGATGGGGTCATACTTGTGATCATGACATTGAGCGCATCCGAAGGTCAGCCCCATCCAGGTCGCTGCAGTCGTGTTCGCGCGATCCACTGCGTACACAATCCGAAACTCCTCCGGATCTGATCCTCCTTCTTGATTCACGCGATGCAGCCGATGAAATCCAGATGCAATCTGCTGCGACTGCGTGGCATTCGGCAGCAGGTCTCCCGCAATATTTTCAACAGTGAACTGATCAAAGGGCATGTTGGCATTAAATGCATTGATCACATAATCCCGATAGGGAAAATTAGGACGTTCGTGATCATCCGCATATCCGGTGGAGTCTCCGAATCTTGCCAGATCAAGCCAGATCTGTGCCATTTTTTCGCCGTAGTGTGGCGAGGCTAACAGGCGGTCGACAAGAGCTTCGTAAGCTTCCGGACTGTCATCCGCCAGAAATGCATCGACTTCCGCCACGGTCGGAGGCAAGCCGGTCAGATCCAGGGACAGCCGTCGGATCAGCGTGATGCGGTCGGCCTCCAGCGATGGCGCGAGCCCCTCCGCTTCCAGACGCGCCAATACGAATTGATCGATTGCATTTCGTCCCCAGATCTTATTTTTTGTGTGCGGGATCTGCGGAAGCTGCGGTTTCACAAACGCCCAATGCTCCTGATAGTGGGCGCCAGCCTGAATCCACGCACGTAATGTCTGTTTCTCTTCTGTACTGAGCTGGTGCTTGCTGTCTGGCGGCGGCATGACGGTGTCAGGATCGGTCGATTCGATACGACGGATCAGTTCACTGAGAGTTGCGAGCCCTGGTGCAATGGCCCTGTTTCCCGATGGAAGTTCTCTGGTTGCCGATTCCCGCTGATCAAGTCGTAGTTCGGCCTGACGCTGCGCAGCATCAGGTCCATGACAAGTAAAGCAGGTTTCGGAAAAAATGGGACGAATGTCCCGAAGATAACTTGGAGACGTACTCACTTCCCCCAAAGCCATCCGCGTTGACAACAGCCATAGAACTAAGAGTAGCCGAGTCATATTCAAGAGATTTCCATAGAATGCTACTTTGATGTCAACTCGATATTGATGACGTTCGTGCCTGCCAGCACATCCTTTACGAGCAATCCAGGTTTGTTGTATTTCTGAGGCACTTTCTCAGGAACGCCGGGAGGGTCTCCCGGATCGTCTCCCCCCTGCTGAAATGTCGAAACGTGTACGTTGTATTGACCGATCAATGCTCCTTTGGACTCGAGTGTATAGCTGAGTTCATAATGTCCCTGGGAATCGGTTGTCGCCATGGAACTGCGACCATTTTCAACCGGATTGAAAGACACGGTCGCTTCCGGCAAAGGTTGACCATCGAGGGTGACAGTGCCGCTCACCCGGCCTAATTCCGGAATGTCTGCATTTGATCCACAGCCGAGCGTCATTGCCACGCCGGTTACGATCACCATACACAAGCATGCATTTGTGTTTTTCATTTTTTTGAGCCACCCTGAGGAAAGACAATTAATGAAGCGTTTAGTAGTAGCACGTTCTAAACCATCATTGCACACCCTGAGGCATTGCTTCATGACATAAGTATGTGTCATCCAGAAAATGACCTTTCCGGATGTACCTCCGGAGAACTAAAAGTCACCGATCGACTTCCCATCTTCGCGAGCAATCAGGTATTCGATGGTGCTGTTGATGGTTTCGTCGACATTGTGATTCGTATTCTGGCTGACAAATCGTACAGATCCATCGCAAAGCAAGAAATGAGCGCCACCTGCGTGGGAGCTGCTGAATCCCCGCTGATCGGAGTTCATGAGATACTTTCCACAACCGGCACTGGTGGAGGTTCCATAACTTGTTTGATCGACATCAGAATCATGCAAGCCAAAGACGAGCGAAGCGTTCAACTGCGAGTTGGCAACCGTATATGCCCGCTCGCCAACAGCGAACGTATTGGTCGCGCCATCGGCGATATCAGAGATTCTGATGGGACGTCGACCGACGCGATCTTTAGTGGACTGATCGAATCCGCAGGGACCGAAGGCCCCGTTAAACGTGCTGCTTCGATTGCTTTGATACGAATCGTTGGAAACCACGTAGTTGGACGTGGCGGTAGGGACGAACGCTGTGGCGTCCCAGCTGGTGCTGGTTCCCTTCCTGAAGTTCCAGGCGGAATTTGTGGCAGGGCCCGTGTCAGAGGGGCAGCGAAACGCCGGATAGGATTGACTTAAGATTGCGTAACGGGAAGGATCATTGGCGGCTTCCTGGGCAGGAACGAGGCCCACTCCCAGCAAATTGAATGCATTTCCGAGGTCCATCTGCGGAAGCAACAAGGCGCCCCAGGCCCAATTGCTGCCGCTGCTGCCGTAGTAGTAGACATAGGCCGGCGGAAAGCTGTCGTACTGTTCATGATAATTATGAAGCGCCAGCCCAAATTGCTTCAGGTGATTTTTGCATTGTGTTCTTCGAGCAGATTCCCGTGTCTGCTGGACTGCCGGAAGCAGCAGGGCAATCAGCACTGCAATGATAGCAATGACAACGAGTAACTCAATTAATGTAAAGCCGCGACGTTGAAAAGATTTCATGCCAGTCTTCCGCTGTGTGAGATGTGTACGAAATCTGCAAGAGAACCTTCTTGTGCGAAAAAAGCGTGAGATGAAACATGGCTGCCGACAGTCCAGAAGGCATTTCTAGAATTCGGCTACCGGATTTCCGTCTTCACGGCCAATCAGGTATTCAACGGTGCTATTGATCGCCGAGTCCGTATTGTGGCTCGTATTCTGGCTCACAAAGCGTACGGAACCGTCACACATCAGAAAGTGAGTTCCACCAACGTGCATGCTGCTGAAGCCACGAGGATCCATGTTGAGCAAGTATCCTCCGCAACCTGTCACGGTGGAAATTCCCATATAGTCCAGGTTTTCGTCAATGTCGGTGGCTCCAAACACTAAGGATGCATACAGGTCTTTTCCGGATAATTTCGTCGCACGTTCTCCGAGAGCGAATGTATTGCTGGTTCCATCTGTGATGTCTGAGATGCGTTTTGGCCGCATCCCAAACAGATTCGATGGCAAGCCGACGGGGCAGGTGATTCCAAAGACCCCGTTTGCAGTTGTGTCACGCTTGTTCAGGTGCGTGTGATTTGAAGCGATATAATTAGACGTGCTTGTCTCAACCAGATCGCTTCCTGTGGTTCCGCTGCGAAATCTCCATCGACTGTTTGTCGACAGACCCGTGTCTGATGGACAGCGAAAGACCGGATACCCCTGACTCAGAATGGCATAGCGGGTGGAATCTGCAGCGGCAACCCGAGCGGGATCATTCGCTTTCAGTTGATTGTAGACGCTGGAGAGGTCCAGCATCGGAAGCAGACACGTTCCCCACGACCAACCGGTTTCAGCGCCCGTTCCAACCCCGAAGTATGCCGGCGGAAAGCAGCCGACCTGTTCGTGATAGTTGTGCAGGGCCAGTCCCATTTGCTTCAAATTATTTTTGCATTGACTGCGTCGAGCGGCTTCGCGAGCTTGTTGGACCGCAGGCAGGAGCAGGGCAATCAGAACAGCGATAATTGCGATGACAACTAATAGTTCAATCAGCGTGAATCCGGAATGGGCAGGTCGCTTCATCGATCAGACTCCAGAAAAACATGTTCAGAAGAGAGAATTGGAATACAGAGTTCTTCGAGCAAAAAACTGAATGGAGGAGATGCAGGCACAGCAACGCTGATTTCAGGTCGATGTTCCTTTCTAGCTGCACTTGAATTGATTTGAGTATAGAACTACGGGCTATTGCCCTCGCAGAGCGGTGCCGCCCGAATTTTTTTCGAAACTCACCACCGACCGAGTTGCCTCAGGTCGTCGAATGCCTGGCAACTGATCCCCCTTCGACAAGAGTGGGGTCCAGACCGATATCGCAGAAGGGCTGATTGGGATGATTCATGCGCCAGGCGAGTTGATCCACGCAGCGTGAGCCGATCTGTTCGGCGTGAACATCGATCGTGGTCATGCGGGGATAAATTCCCATGAGCAACGATTGTTCGTTATTGCAGGACATCAGGCTGATATCCCGGCCGATCTGCAAGCCGCGAGAAGCGAGTGCCTGCGCGACCATGGCACCAACGCTATCATCGGGAGCAAAGATTGCAGTCGGCCGCTGACGTGCTGCAAGCAATCGGTCGACAAGCCCCTGCACAATCTCAACATGATCGACCGCTGCTGACGGAAATGACCATTGTCGGTCATCTCCGATATAATTCCAGACGGTCGCGCCAAGATGGCCTGCATAAAACGAGAAACTGGCCTGCCTCCGCATCAAAGTGACCTGCGTCGGCTTGGGGCTGATAAATGCCAGATCGGTATGCCCTCTTGAAACGAGATATTCTGCCGCCAGCTGCCCCACTCGTAGATCATTCGCGCGAACATCATCGCCCACGAATCCCGCAGGCCGTCCGAGAACCCATACCGTAGGTACTTCGGCTAGAGTTTCAATCAGTTCGGGACTGGTGTGCCCGGAGAGATCGCCCTGCAAGGCTCCCTTGACGATGATGCCGTCCACTTTTGTACGTCGCATCACTTCCGGCACTGTGTCCGCCGTGGGAACATTGACCATCAGCAGGTTGGCGTTGGCGTTGTTCAACCCCTTCTCCACTCCTTCGATGGCGGCCGCCACGACCGGTAGTCTGGTCAGCGAACGGTCCATTCCCAGCATGAGCAACAGCACGTTCTTCCCGTCGAGCGGATATGCCTGTGCCATCGATGCCTTTCGCTGCTTGGGAGAGTAGTTCAGCTCCTTGATCGCCTGCTGAACTCGCCTGAAGTTTTCCGGTGCAACTGCGGGGTGATTGCTGAGAACGCGACTGACCGTACCTGCCGAGACCTGCGCGAGTTGAGCAACATCTTGAATGGTGGCCATGGCCCCCCTCCCGGGACATTCATTGATTTTTTGGAAAAGCTTGCCCGCAGATCCGTGGACAGAAGTGATGAATATTCACGGATGAATTATTGAATAACGCATTGAAATTGTCAAGCGCGTTGCGCATAATTCACAATGTGCATCAATTTTCTGGCTGAGATCTCCCACTTGGCAGCACTCTTCAGATCCGTTTTCTTAGATGGTGCGGTGAATATTCATGGAATATGTTCCATTTGGAAAGACGCCGATCCGAATTTCAGCCCTTTCTTTTGGAGCTGGCCCTATCTCGACGTTGATGGTCGGGAACCAAACAGACGCCCAGATTCGTGTGGTCGAACACGCGATCAGACGGGGAATCAATTGGTTCGACACGGCAGCGACCTATGGTGGCGGCCAGTCTGAAGAGAGTCTCGGGCAGGCGCTGAGTGCCCTGGGGGGCCATGCCAAGGTACACATTGCCACCAAGGTTCGGCTCTTTGCAGATGACTTCAAGAATCTCCGCGATGCGATCCGCCGGTCTTTCGACGACAGCCTCAAGCGTTTGCGCTGTACCAGCGTTACGCTCTTGCAGCTGCATAATGCAATTACCGTTTCACGCGATGATCAGCCGACGTCTCTTTCTCCTCGGGATGTGCTGCAACGGGGTGGCATTGCAGACATCTTTTCATCCATCCGTGAGGAGGGACTGGCAGCTCATATCGGGCTGACCGGGATTGGGGAGTCACGATCGTTGAGGGAAGTCGTGGATTCCGGTCGGTTTGAATCGGTGCAGGTTCCGTATCACTTGTTAAACCCGAGTGCAGGCTGGGATGTGGGGGAAGACTTTCCGGAAGTGAATTATGGAAATGTGATTTCGCATTGCGCACGTCGAGGGATGGGAGTGCTGGCGATCCGGGTATTGGCTGGCGGAGCGCTGGCTGGTAATCCACCCAGTCCACACACGCTCAAGACCCCCTATTTCCCTCTTGAGTTGTTTGACCGCGACCGCGACCGCGCCAGACGGATCGCTGAGATGCTCGGGCTGAAACGAAATCTTCCTGCTGAAGCAATCCGATTTGCACTTGCTCACCCTCACGTTCAGTCTGCATTGATCGGATTCGCAAGTACCGAGCAGATTGACCACGCGATTGCAGCCATCGAGTCTTCGGTTCCGCACCCGGACTGGGCTGCGATCCTGCCCCCTGAACTGCTGTTTGACGCAATCCGAGTTGAAAAGTGCGTTCCATAGAAGAACCCTGGGAAAGTGATCAGGTCGACTTCGCCTTTGCAATTGAGAAGTAACGCCATGGCAGAAATTCCCCCACTCCGGACAGTTCAGCGAGCATTGATTCTGTTCAGTTCGCTGGGAGGCTGGTGGTTTGCAGGAGTGATCATGGCCGTTCCCCCCCTGGCTGCTCGGGTTGCTGTGGCTTCGATGGGAATTACCAGCGAAGCGATGCGAGGACGCTGGTTTTCATGGTTCATCTGCGCATTTCTGTTGGGGGCCGCCTGCGGCGGATTCGTCTTTGGCTGGCTGGGAGACCGCTATGGTCGTTCACGCGCCCTGGGATGGAGCATCTGCACTTACTCATTCCTGGCAGGGGCCTGTTATTTCGCAAAGTCTCCAGAGCAGATGCTGGTGTTGTGGTTTCTGGCGTGCACCGGAGTCGGAGGAGCCTGGCCAAATGGGATCTCACTGGCTTCGGAGGCGCTCCCGAAAGTTTCGCGACCATGGCTGGCAGGAGTGTTCGGAACAACGGCCAACCTGGGGCTGATGACACTTTCGTCGCTGGCATATCTCTTCCATGTCAATGGGAACAACTGGCGCTGGGTGATGCTGGTGGCTGCTTCCCCCGCTGTGCTGGGACTTGTGGTCCTGTTTCTAGTCCCGGAATCTCCACGATGGCTCGAGGAACAGCAGACCAGGCCCCTCGCAAAGAAGCGACTCCGGGTTGGAGTTTCTGAAGTCTTTCGCCCTCCGCTGCTGGGTTACACCATCATTGGAATTCTGCTGGGAGCGGTTCCTTTAATCGGCAATTGGGGGGCCTCGAACTGGCTGGTCCCCTGGTCGAATCAGGTCGAAGAGCAGGTGGGCAAACATGGCCTCAGCGCAGCAACGCAGTGGGTGAAGTCCGGAGGAGCGACATTAGGCAGTCTGCTGGGGGGCTGGCTGGCCAGTCAGTTCGGGCGAAGAAGCACTTACTTCCTGGTCAGTCTTGTTTCGCTCTCAAGTAGTTTTTACATCTTCCACAATCTATCTCCGATGGATGGCGAGTTTCTGGTGTGGGTCTTCTTCCAGGGATTTGTCGGAACCATCTACTTCGGCTGGCTTCCGTTGTACTTGCCCGAATTATTTCCCACGCGGGTGCGAGCAACGGGGACGGGAGTCACTTTCAACTGGGGCCGACTGGCAACTGCCGTCACGGTCCTCGTGAGCGGTCAGCTGATGCTGGCATTTCACGGCAACTACGCCCGCGTAGGGCAGTGGACCTGTCTGGTTTATGTCTTGGGGATGCTGGTGATCTGCTTCGCCCCGGACACGACCAGCAAAGATTTTGTTGCGATTCGTGATCGCATTGAGAAGTGATCGCGCGACGAAAGAATGTGAGCCTGCCGACCGACTTTGCAGGGCCACATGACCAGCGAATTCGATAAGACTCTTTCCAGGAGAGAAACTCATGAGAATGATGGCTTGTGTGGCAATGGTTTTGACAATGTTGCTTTCCTCTGAGGGGGAAGCCACAGAGCCATTGCGAGTCTGCATTTTATCCGGTTGTCCCACTTATCATTCGGAGAAATCCCTTCCTGATTTTCAGAAGTATCTCGAAGAGAACTTCCATGTGAAATGCACGCGACTGGTGAGAAAAGATACTGATGATCTTCCCGGCCTCGAATCGCTCGAGAATTGCGATGTGTGCTTCGTGTTCATCAAACGCATGCAGCTGAAGGGCGACCAGCTGCGGAGATTTCAAGACTACATGACCAGCGGAAAGCCGATTGTTGCGGTCCGCACTGCCAGCCACGCGGTTCAAACATGGCTGGATTTTGATCGTGAAGTGCTCGGGGGCAACTATCAAGGCCATCACGCCGTCGGTCCGGAAGTGAAAGTCAGCGTCACTTCAGACGGCCAGGATCATCCAGTTCTTGCGGGGGTCGATCTGACGACGGTTCAAGACGCCTTGTATAAGAACAACGGTCATGCAGACGACATTCATGTTCTGCTGCGGGGTGAAATTGACGGTCAGCCTGTCGAACCGCTGGCCTGGACGCGGGACGTGAATGGTGGTCGCGTGTTTTATACCTCACTCGGAGCTGAAGAGACTTTTCAACGTCCTGAATTCCGGAAGATGCTGGCGAATGCACTTTTCTGGACAGCCGGGCGCCTGCCCGAATCGAAACAGTAGTACAGAGACGCGAGAAAGAGGCACAACGACAGCCGCCGTGTCATGACCGCGCGCTGAAGTCGCATGAAGCAGCAGGACAGTCCGGTTCGTTCATAGGCTTTTTCGGTAACCGTTTGATCAAGGGGAGTCGCCGAGTATGTTTACGTTCAGCAATCGTCGCGAATTCTTAAAGCAGACAACCGCACTTGCGGCAGCCGCCGCAGTGCCGGCTGCCACGGCACGGGCCCGTGGTGAAAATGACAATCTCAAGGTTGCCTTGATTGGCTGCGGTGGCCGGGGAATACATGATGCGAAACTCTTTAAGAATACTCCGAATGTCGAACTGGGGTACGTCTGCGATGTCGATGCACACCGGCTGCAGGAAGCCATCCGCGACCTGCAAATTGAGGAATCCCGCGCGGTTTCCGACATGCGGCGGATTCTCGATGATAAGTCAGTCGATGCCGTCATCATCGCGACGCCTGACCACTGGCATTCACCAGCAGCAATTCTGGCATGCGAAGCGGGCAAGAATGTTTACGTCGAAAAGCCTGTTTCGCACAATATCCGCGAAGGGCGACTGCTCATTGAAGCTGCCAGGAAGAACAACACTCTTGTGCAGCATGGCACTCAATGCCGCAGCACAAAGATGATGATTGATGCTGTGACGCTTTTACGGGAAGGGATCATTGGCACTGTCCTGGCCGCCAAGTGCTGGAATGTGCAGCGTCGAGGACAACTCCAACGCGGGGAATGTACGAACCCTCCCCAGGAGCTCGATTATGATTCGTGGGTAGGTCCCGCAACGATGATCCCTTATCGCACCAACCGGGTTCATAACCGCTGGACAATGTGGTATCACTTTGGTGCAGGCGACATGGGAAACGACGGCGTTCATGACCTGGATTACACCCGTTGGGGCTTAGGCGTGGAGACGCATCCGACGCGGATCAGCGCCTTGGGGGGCAAGTATCACGTCAATGACGAGACCGAGTTTCCTGACACGCAGCAAGTGACCTTTGAATATGTGACCGATGGAGATCCACAAAGCCGCCGCCTGCTGGTCTACGAGCAGCGGCTTTGGTCCAGCAACTATCCTCACAACTGCGACAGCGGCGCGGAGTTCTATGGCGACAAAGGACAAATGTTCCTGAGCCGTCGAGGCAAGTTGGAAGTACGAGGCGAGAAGAATTCTGTCGTCAAAATTGATGTACAGCCACAGTCACAAGATGATGCCGCCCATGTTTTGAACTTCTGCGACGCCATTCGTAACGGTACCCCGCTCAACGCAGACGCCTTGACCGGACACCTGTCTACGTCCTTGTGCCACCTGGGGAATATCGCTACGCGCCTGGGCCGCTCTCTGAATTTTAATCCGCAGACGGAACTGATCACTGGCGATGATGAGGCGAATGCCTTGGTCCGCAGAGAATATCGAGAGCACTGGGGCACTCCTCGTAACAGTTAATCGAGCTCCAGGTTGATGTTGTTGAACGGACCGCCCCCGGAACTGGACCGCATGCAGGCTGTACTGCGGTATGACGTTGTTCTACCTGTTCCGGGGGAAACGCAACATCGCAAAGATCAGCGATAATCAACCAGAGAGTGGTGCTGAATGATCGTCGAACAACTTTTTTCGGTTCATCGGGCGGATCGGGGGAAGTTGGACCTGCTGGTCTGACCATACATGAGCTGGTTTCACAACCGGAGGGCGAGGCTCCTGCCGAGCAAGTGACCAGCGATTCGATGCGTCTCGGTGTCCACAAGATGTACATTCAGTTTACACTTATGGCAAACTGAATCCGGGATTGATCAGATTCTTCACTACGGGTGCGATCCGTTAGAAATTCTTATCCGGCAATATTTTTCGGGAATGGTTTGATTCTTGAAAACTCTCTGCACCGTAAATCATTTCCTCAAGACATATCTGGTTCGGGCAAGCTGTGAAGCCAGGGAGATGAACAGAGGAAATGCTGAATCGGCTGGAACATAACGCCATGGATTCGCCTGAGACGGCGAATTCACGAGAGACGATTTTCTTACGTCAATTTGCAGCGACGCACGAGGAGATCTACGCGTCTGCTCTCTCCATCGTCGGGTGTCGGGCCGATGCGGTTGATGTCGTTCAGGAAGTCTGTGTCGTGCTCTGGACACAGTACGAGAAATTCGAACAGTCGACGAACTTCTCCCGCTGGGCCTGCACGGTTGCTTTTAACGTGGCGAAGAACTACGCCCGGAAGCAGCGTCGACGGCGGGGTTACGGTCTCAGTGACCAGATGCTTTCCAAGATGGCCCAGGTTCAGACTGGCAGCAGCGAACTGCTGGAACTTCAGAAAGAGATTCTGCTCGACTGCATGGACAAGCTGTCGGAGTCCGATCGGGACTTTTTCTTTGGGAGTGTTATTGCAGCACGACATCGCTGGTCACCTTTTCCCGCGGGAAGGGACTCTCGATCGAGACCGTCTACAGCAAGCTCAATCGGTTGAGGCGAGTCATCGTGTCCGCATCAGTTCGCAGAAAAATCGGACATACACAGCTGTCGGCGGGCTGGTGAAATCGTTCGAACGACGGGTGGCAAGATTGGCGTCGGTCGCGATGGCCCACCGTTGCACCGTGCGGGTACACTCAGCCATTCGACGCGAACCTCGAAGTCTTACATGGCCTCTTTGCGCGAGACCGCGATTCGTTTTCGATCGAGATCGACGTCGAGAACTTTCACGCGTACCACGTCGCCGACTGCCACGACTTCGCTGGGGTCGCGAATGAACGTATTGGCGAGCTGAGAGATGTGGATGAGCCCATCCTGGTGCACGCCAATATCGACGAACGCGCCAAACTTGGTGACGTTGGTGATCACGCCTTCCAGGATCATGCCGACCTGAAGGTCTTTCAGTTCGTTGATCCCTTCGGTGAACTGCGCCACTTTGAACTCGCTGCGTGGATCACGACCCGGCTTCACGAGTTCGACGAGAATATCCTGGACCGTCGGAAGACCGATCTTCTCGTCGACGAAGTCAGCCGCTTGCAGCCGGCTGGCGAGCGTTCCATTTCCCACTAAGTCCTTAGTGGATACGCCCAGTTTGGCCGCCATTCTGTGAACCACGTAATAGCTTTCTGGATGGACGGACGAATTGTCGAGGGGTTCCCGACCATCCCTGATCCGCAAAAAGCCAGCCGCCTGTTCGAAGGCTTTCCGACCAAGTTTGGGAACCTTGCAGAGTTCCTCGCGAGTTTGAAAACGGCCATTCGCATCACGGTACTCGACAATGTTCTCCGCGAGCTTCGGTCCGATCCCAGCGACATGTGCGAGGAGCGGCGCGCTGGCCAAATTGACGTCGACTCCCACGGCAGTGACGCACGATTCCACTTCGCGATCGAGACTTTTGCGCAGCAGTGGTTGGTTCACATCGTGCTGATACTGCCCGACGCCGATCGATTTCGGGTCAAGTTTGACCAGTTCCGCGAGCGGATCCTGCAAGCGATGGGCAATGCTGATCGCGCCGCGAACCGTGAGATCAAGATCGGGATACTCCCGTGCTGCGAGTTCGCTGGCGGAGTAAATCGATGCCCCCGATTCACTGATCGTGACCTGCGTAACCTGAAGTGACTGTTGCTGGATGACGTCCGAGATGAAGGCCGAAGTTTCGCGCGATGCGGTCCCATTGCCAATCGCAATCAACTTTACCTCGTAGCGGGTGATGAGATCGATCAGCGTCCTGGCGGCCCCTGCCACATCCGCCTTGGGGGGCGTCGGATAGATGGTGGTATGGGCGAGAAATTTGCCAGTCCCGTCGACGACCGCCAGTTTACAGCCCGTACGAAATCCGGGGTCAACACCGATCGTCATCTGGGGGCCCGCCGGTGGGGCCAGCAACATCGCTCGCAGGTTGCTGGCGAAAACTGCAATCGCTTCTTCGTCGGCGGCCCTCTTCAAATCCTCGAACACCACCGATTCGACAGCTGGCAGCAGCAGCCGGTGGTAACAATCCTCGACGGTTGTGAGGAGCTCGCGATAAAACTCAAACTGAGGATGATGCGCCAGTTCCCGCCTGATCTTCGCCAACACAAATTCGTCGTCCAGCTTCAGGCTGAGTTTGAGCAGACCTTCTGCCTCGCCGCGCTGCATGGCCAGCAGTCGGTGGGAAGGGATGCGTTTGACCAGCTCGCGGTGGTCGAAATAGGTCTCGAATTTGCTGGCTTCCGCCTGCTTGCCCCGCTTGACGGTTGAGACGATCAGGCCAGAATCCTTCGCGTGTTGGAGCAGCCATTGACGCAGCGGCGGATGCTGCGACCAGTGTTCAGCGAGGATGTCACAAGCCCCTTGCAAAGCAGCCGGTTCATCGGGCACGCCGTTCTCTGCGTTGACGAATGGCTTCAGTACCACGGTCCTGGGCCGATTCGACCGTTCCTGCCGGAGCAGCAAATCGGCCAGCGGTTGCAATCCACGTTCCCGTGCTGTGGCGGCCCGAGTTCGTCGTTCGGGCTTGAACGGAAGGTACAGCGTCTCCAGCATTTGCCGGTCGGTGCAGGATTGGATCCGCTGGTGCAGTTCCGGCGTAAGTTGTCCCTGCTGGTGAATCGATTTGAGAATCGTCGATTTTCGTTGGGCGAGTTCTCGGGACCTGGCGAGCAAGTCTTCGATTCCCCGCAACGCCACTTCGTCGAGTCCGCGAGTTGCTTCCTTGCGATAGCGGGCGATGAACGGAATCGTGTTGCCGTCGTCGAGCAATTCAATCGCCGCCCTGATTTGCGCCGGACTTCGCTGAAGTGCTGCAGCGATGCCGCTGATCGTCTGTTCCAAATCAAAGTCATCGAACGATTTGTCTTCCATCATACGCCGCAATTTTCCGCACTATCAGAACCGCACCTCGATCCGCTGACACTGTAGTGCAAGTGGGGCCAGGAGGCCATGTTGTCTCGTACCAGGAAATGCCGTCTCCGGGCCTCGTTTCCTGGCTCCAGTGCCTGCGGGAACTCTGTTCCAGGCGGAAGGAACCGTCTGGGACCTGAGTTCGCTCGCCTCACAAGGTCATCGGAAGGGGACATCTCCGATTTGCATTTGCATTACCCGGTCACGAGTCGGGATAGAAAACGTCCTTCGTTCACCGTCGGTCGTTCAGGCCTGCCTTTGAACTTATAGGTCAGTTCCATGTTCGACAGTCCCAGCAGATGCAGGATGGACGCGTGCAGGTCGTGTATGTGAACCCGGTCTTCGGTAGCACGCAGCCCGAGTTCATCAGTCGCGCCAATTGTCTGGCCACCACGAACTCCTCCTCCGGCCATCCACATCGTGAAGCCTGTGGGATTGTGATCGCGGCCGTTTCCCCGCTCCGACATCGGAGTTCTCCCAAACTCTCCTCCCCAGACGACGAGGGTTTCATCGAGCAGCCCTCGCTGTTTGAGGTCCTGCAGGAGCGCTGCGACGGGTAGATCCATCGCTCGGCAGAGACTGGAATGGTTGCCTTCAATGTCGGCATGCGCATCCCATTTGCTGCCGGCCCCATGATACAGCTGGATGAAGCGAACTCCTCGCTCGGCCAACCTTCTGGCCAGCAGGCAAAGCTTTCCGAACGATTCCGTTTCCTTATGGTGCAGCCCGTAGTTCTGTTGGGTCGCTGCAGTTTCCTGCGAAAGGTCGACTGCTTCCGGGGCATGGGCCTGCATTCGAAAGGCCAGCTCATAGCTTCGAAGACGCGCCTCCAGCTCGCTTTGCTCCGGATGCTGATCGGAGTATTGGTGATTCAGTCGATGGAGAAATGTCAGCTTGCGTTCTTGTTCAGCAGCCGAACTTCCTTCAGGGAAATTCAGGTTGGGAATCGGCTGGTTTCCTTCGGAAAGATGAATCCCTTGATAGGTGGCGGGCATGAAGCCCGCGCTCCAGTTTCGGGGGCCGTTGACCACGCTCGCCCGGTTGTCCTGCATGACGACGAACCCGGGCAGGTTCCGATTCTCGGTGCCCAGGCCATAGCTGACCCAGCTCCCCAGCGAGGGCCGCCCCCCCAGGATCGAACACGTATTCATCTGGCAGACCCCGGCGGAATGGTTGATCCCTTCTCCCCAGCAGGAACGGATCACTGCAATATCGTCGACACATTCGGCGGTATGGGGAAGCCAGTCAGAAACCCATGTGCCGCATTCCCCGTGTTGCTTCCAACTTCTTCGAGAGGCGAGCAGCGGAGCATGAAACTCTCCCATCGCAGTGACAATCACTCCGAAGCTTTTTGGCAACGGCTGGCCCGCGAGTTTATTCAGAAGAGGTTTCGGATCGAATGTGTCCAGATGGCTCGGGCCTCCTTCCATGAACAGGAAAATCACCCGCTTCGCTGTGGGGAGAAAATGCGAGGGAAACGCACTTTCGGCGATCGACGTTTCCCCACCCAACGCACGGTCCTGTGCCAGCAGTCCGGTCAGGGCAAGCGCGGCAAACCCGGAGCCGCTCTGTGTCAAGAATTGACGACGGGATGAGAAATGTAAAGAAGGATTCATCGCGAGTTCATTTCTGCTGGCCGGCGAAGGTATGAATCAGATCAATCGACATAGAGAAATTCATTGCAATTCAACAGCACATGGCAGAGGTTCACAAACGCGGCTGATGAAGCTCCTTCGGAGGGGCTTGAGTTGTGAGTCGGCGGATCGATGTTGAATCCGTTCTGAGATGAATCCTGCAGGATGCCCGGTACTGGTTCGAATCTCCAATACCCGATCGTCGTGGTCGTGGCGCGTTCTGCCGAATAGAGAAGCTGATTCTGGGCGAGGACTCCTTCCGAGAGCCGGACTTCATCAATCATCCCGTCGAAGTGATGTCTTGTCGGTTTCTGACACCCGATCATCAGCGGCTTTCCGTTCTCAATTCCTCCCACAATCCTGTGAGGGATTTCGGCGACGAGCAGCGGTTCATCATCATTCGAGAGGTCTTTCAGGTAAAAACGGGCGATGCCAGGATGGTTTTCTTTTGCCAGCTGCAGGCTGACGGCCGCGAAAAACGGTTTGTTGATGTCAACATGCTGGTCAGAGAACAATGCCGCCTCAACCAGTGAGCCGGTACTGCTTCGTCCGAAAAGTTGCAGGACAAGCGTCTGTGGCTTTCTTCGCGATCCTTTTCCGGTGACGCCGAAGATCCAGCCTGGCTCGGAATGATTGCCGTCTGATTTGGACACAATCGTGCGCAAGGCGGATGAATCGGCAATCGAATCAAGCTGAAAGAAGGCCTCGATCGTGAACTCTTCTGAAGTCATTTCCGGACGATGCGCGACCGCCAGCCAATCCGCTGCATGTTCCCCGTGGAAAACAACAGCTTGCCCGTCACGGTAGGGAAGTTTGCCAGTGGAGAGGCCGTTCACTGGAGGTGTGCTCTCTGATGAAGATTCCTGGGTGACGGGCGGCTCCAGAAAAGCCAATGCACACTCAAGCTCCTCCGGACCGGGAGAACGTCCGAGGGTCAGCTGCCAGAGTTGCCCGACCTGTTCCTGCAGCCCTGCCCCTTGAACCGTAGTTTCCCGGATCCGGTCCGCAAGAGCCCGCGCGTGTTGCTGCATCGTCTGGCTGTTCAAGAGCAGCAGCGACTGCACCGGAGAAGTGGTCGTGTCACGACTGGCCGTGCTGACAAAGAATTCCGGCAGATCGAAGGCGTCCAGCAACGGATCGCGGCTGTTTCGCATCACGCGTGTGTAAATCGACCGTCGATGCTGTTCGGGAGTGCTGCCGGGCCCTCCCTTTCGCGTGTCAAGTCGATGAGTCACGGACAGTATGGAATCGCGGATCTGCTCAGCATCCAGACGTCGGGCTCCAAATCGCCAGTAGTACTGATTCAATGGATCGCTCGAATTGTGATCATCAAAGAGAGGGTGCCTGGATGACTGGCGATAAGTCGCGGAGTTCAGAATCAGGCGATGGAGGCTCTTCATCCGCCATCCTTCATCAATCAATCGGGAGGCAAGCCAGTCGAGAAGTTCCGGATGGCTCGGGGGAACTCCCAGGCGGCCAAAATCGCTTGAGTTCTCTGCCAGTCCCTTGCCGAAATGATATTGCCAGATGCGATTGACGATGACGCGAGCTGTGAGCGGATTTTCCGGGCTTGTCAGCCACCGAGCCAGCGCAGCCCTGCGACCGGTGGAATTGGGGAGTCCAATGCCGCTGATCGTGGCCGGATCGGGATCGAGAATGGTCGGAAAGCCAGGTTCGACAGCGATTCCCTTTTTTGGAATCGTTGTGCCGGGAGCTGTGCAACCGACATCGGTGGTGACCATCGGAGTCGGAAGAGACTCCGGCGGACTGAATTTCGCCAACTCTCGTCGAAGTTCCAGGATCCGCTCCTTATCCTGGCCTCCCATCCGGCCGTCTATGCGTGCGTTCTCATAGACGACTTGTCGCCACGCCAAGGCGACAAGTTGCTGTTCTTCCGGCGTCTGTTCCGACTTGGGCTTTCGAATCAATTCCTGAATGTCGTCAGGGAACCGGCCGACTGCGAGATTCTCCCCCGCCTTCCGGTATTTTTCTTCCAGTCGATGGAGTTCTTCCTGAAGATCTTTCGTCCGGCTGGCATACTCACTCATTGCCTGCTGATGTCGATCCAACTCCTCGGGAGTGGCTGCAGGAAGGTCATCTCGCGGGAGTACGGATTCGAAAAACGCCCGCAGGCGGTAATAGTCCTGCTGGAGGAGGGGATCGAACTTATGATCATGGCACTTCGCACATTGCAGCCCCAGCCCGAGAAAGACGTCCGCAGTGACATCGGTGATCTCGTTCTGCATGAGATCCCACTGCGTCCGCACATCCCGGCTGTTGTATTCGTAGATACCATGCCGCAAAAATCCGGTGGCAATCAAGGCCTGCGGGTCCCCAGGGAACAGCTCGTCTCCTGCGATCTGCTCCTGCACAAAGCGATCGTACGGCTTATCAGCATTCAGGGACTCGATCACGTAATCTCGATAGCGCCATGCCTGCGGTCGATAGTGGTCCGCTTTATAGCCATCTCCGTCCGCGTAGCGGACCAGATCCAGCCAGTGCCTGCCCCAGCGCTCGGCGTATTCCGGACGATCCAGGAGTTGATTGACGAGATCTTCATATGCAGACGGGTTTTCATCCTGGACGAACTCACGAACCTCCTCCGGCGTCGGTGGCAGTCCGATGACATCGAAGTAGAGTCGACGAATCAAGGTGCCGCGGTCCGCCTGGGGGACGGGCGTCAGACCATGCTTCTGGCGTTCTTTGGCAATAAAAAAGTCAATCTCGGTCTTCGCCCAGTCTGCATCGTCAATGCGAGGAATACTCGGAGTGGAGATCGGTTGAAACGCCCACCAGCTGCGATCTTCATCAGTGAATTCATGCGACTGCCGCCGGGCAACTTTTCCATCATCGCCCGGCCAATAAGCTCCATTGAGAATCCATTCGCTGAGAATTATGACGTCCGCGTCGGACAATCGCCGTGACGGCGGCATCTCGTAGGATTCGTAGCGAACGGCGTGTATCAGCAGGCTGTCATCCGGTTTTCCGGGAACGACAGCAGGCCCAGAATCTCCCCCCAGCAGTATCGCCCCACGAGAATCCAATCTCAGGTTTCCCTTTTGTTTCTCTGCGGAATGGCAGCTGAAACAATTCTTCACCAGAAGCGGCCGGACTTGAGATTCAAAGAATTTTTCCTGCTTCGAATCCGCTGCTTCACTCTGAGACCATGGCTGGAAGAACAACATCGCCGTCAACAACAGCAACGTCCGAAATACCGAATGGCCGCGTCGCGGGATCAAGTTGAGCAAAAGTTGATTGAAAAGAATTGTCATTGAACCTGGATTGATCTGTTTCTGAAGAACCGGCTTTAAGCTGCGTTGATCATTCAGATGTCGCTCTCATCGGGCGGCAGATTTTGGCTTCTCCCCAGGGTCGGGTTCGGAATTCAGGTTGAAGTCATAAGTCTTCTGGCCAGCCTGGACGTCGACAACGAGTTCCGTGTTCTCCCGATAACGCTTCGGCAGGAGTTCCTGGCGTCCGGGAAGCGTTGGAGCATCCTTAGGCACGTCTTCCGACCGGAAGGCGACAACTTCCGAGGTGATCGTGACCAGATGCCGACCGGGCATGGCCCCCGCCCGATCGAAGCTGTACTGAAGTTCGTACTTTCCTTCATCGTCAGAAAATCCGACGGAAGGACGTCCTTGCTCAGGGTGAAACGTGATTGAAGCGCGATCGAGAGGCTTGCCGTCCAGCGTGATCATTCCACGGACCGGGACGAGCTTGGGGCCGTTTGAGCCACCACAACCAAGGCAAATCACCACGATTGCCGCGCAAATCTTCTGAATTGATGTCTGAATCATCCATCATTCCCAAGTCAAAAAGGCAATCAAGCAATGTCAAGTTCGTCGCCATGAACAGGCAGCCGGGGAACGACGGTCACCTCGTTCCCGGCACACTGATTGACAATGAGTGACTGCAGCCGCAGACAAATCGACTCTCCGGTGAGAGCTGATTTCGACTCGCCATACCTGTTTGCAGACGAGTCCGATGCGTTAGCCCCTGTCTCAGGGGAGTGTGGCGGCGATTCAGGGAGACTTGTCGTTCGAAAGCTGTGTTTATCGCCGCCGGAACGCCACGCTTTCGTGACATTCGCTCTAGAATTCACCGATGACGTAACCGTCGCTGATTCCAAGCAATGCTTCCAGAACGGAATCCGTGGCATCGGTGATGGTGTAGTTATGAATGTTGTCACTGAGAAAGCCGACATGGCCATCGGCGAAGACGAAGTGTGCACCGCCAACATGCTGGCTTCCGAAGGATGCATATTCAAAAGAGCCGGTATACGCTGCGCTGGTAATGGCGGGATTAATGGAATTGTAGATCGATCCCGCAATCGACATCAGTCCCTGTGAACCATCCGAGCCGCCCGTGGTATCGTGCGATGCGGGTCCGAGGCCGTCCCGGTCACGGGCAGCGGACATCAATCCGGCATTCACCTGCTTCTTCCCCGGAGGAGCAGGCCGGAAGGCCCGCTCGCCGATCATCAGCGTATTGCTGCTGCCATCGGTGATAGTGCGATGCTTACAGTTGCTGTCTCTCCAAAACATTCCGACCGCACCGGTATTTCCATTGTTGGACGTCGTTGCAGCCTGCTGTCGCACAGCCCGAGTGTTGTTGCAGACAACGTAGTTTGTCAGAGACAAACCGGTGTTCGTCCCTCCGCTTGTGACAATGGCAAACCCGGCTTCATCGCCGATACTCGGGGTGTATCGCTTAGGCCCCGTATCGGAAGGACAACGGAATGCTGGATAGCTCTGCTGCATGATCGCTGTATTGGCGGTCACGCTTTGCGTCGCTGTGCTGTTTCCCACATTGAGCGTGTTGAACACCTGAGACAACTCCATGTAAGGAAGGATGAATGCCGACCACGCCCAGTGCCCTTGGTTGTCGCTGACTCCCTGGGCTCCGCGGAGATCAACATAGCACGGAGGAAAGGACCCGTAGGTGTCCAGATAGTTGTGCATGGCCAGACCAAGCTGTTTCAGATTGTTTTTGCACTGGCTTCGGCGGGCAGCCTCTCGAGCCTGCTGGACCGCCGGGAGTAACAATGCGATCAGAACTGCGATAATCGCGATCACGACCAGCAGCTCAATGAGCGTGAATCCGCGGGGCGAATGCGAACGACTGTTCATAAGAACTCCGCTTCAGAGATGGAAACTGGAAACGTTAACGAACGACAGGAATGGGCTCAGGGGCCGGGTTGACGGGAAGAGGCCCTGTCTCGGGAAGCCCCGCAATGAAGACCGGATCGACGATGGATGTATCCATTCCATCGTCCTCAAAGAAGAGTCCTTCGGCGTACGCTCCCGGTTCGAATCCGAGATCGCTCAGGTCGATTCCAACTGCCAGTGCATAAAAGGAAAGTGTGACGTTGCCACCTCGCAGCGAGTGTCCACGAGCAAAATCACCGAGCGATTTCACAGCCGGCGTGACGACAGTGACCTGAAAAGGAGCCACTTCGCGCGCATCTGCCGAACTCATGTTCACGTCAAAACTTTTCACATAGTGTGAATGCAGTCCATCGCCGCTCTGGATCGGGCTGACATAGAAATGGTCACCCTCTGGAGGATAGACGACGGACTGAACTTCAAACAGCACGACATCAGGGCCGGGACCGTTCCGCACGGGAGTCCGGAACCGAATTGCCAGACCAGGTCGCGCGTGAAAATCTTCGTAGCGAAACGGGACGTTCGCAGGCAGATCAGGATCTCGATTGAAATTGAGGAGTCCGGTATTCAGTGCCGCATCTGCTTCCAGCAGATCGGCGACATTTTCCGGAATCGGCTGATCAGAAGCAGCACTGTTGCAATTGGAGTGGGATGCCATATGGACAACTTCGATCCCGATCAGTTCTTCGACGGCATAGGTCCGGGTTTGTCCTCCACGCTGTACGGTGACACTGGTCAAGTCACGCACGCCACGCCCGCGTGCATCAGGGCGGGCATCATAGGATACAACACGGTCCGGCAGCCGACGCTGGTATGAGTGGTCGCTGAACTCGATCGTCTGAATGGCATTGGATGCCAACGTGTCGCGAACCCCTTCTCCTTTCAGAAGCGTGGCCACAGCGTGCGGGCGACTTTGTGAATGGAGTTCAGCTGCTCCTTCAATCACTTGCAGCTCGGAGTTTCCCGAGTCATTGACAGACAACGAGAACCGGGTTCCCAGGTCCACGACCCGGCTGAGGGGCGTGATGATTTCAAAGCCCCGCGCGGATTCGGGTGCATAAACGGAACAGTTCCCGATTTTCAGTTCCATCCGTTCCGAGGAAGAGATGTGAAAGACTGCCGGAGCATTGAGAATCACCGTAGCCCCGTTGGCGAACGTCAACTCGATCATTCCTTTCAGCAGAGCGTACTCATGGTCGAGCTGGAAAGCTGATCCAAGTTCGGGAAGAAGCTCCCTGACAAGTTCGGCATTCGCGGACTGAGTGAGGCGGGCGGCAGCACGCTCTGTCGCCTGCTGTGAGCCTGCGATCGCCAGGAATTCAGGCTGTGGCTGGTTGAGAGGCACTGGTCGATTCCGGTGCCGGTACCCAGCCAGAAGGAGCAGACAGGCTGCAGACAGAGTAACCAGCGCATAAGCGAGAGTTCGTCCAGCGCGCCGAAAAGTTGAACTGGAGACAACTTGAGCACGTTTCTCGCGGGTCTGTCCCTGCGTGGTCAGAAACTCCCGGAGCAAAAAATGAAGCTGCGCATTTTCGGCGAACTCCTGTGCATCTTCATCGCTTGCCTTTAATCACTGATTCAAGTTGGCCATCGATTCCGCGGTGCTTGCGCCGTCGAGCCAGTCGTCGACTAATTTTTGAAAGTCACTCATGATAAACCCAGTTCACGATTCAATCGGCGCTCGATGCACCCCTTCAGCTGTTGACGAATTCGCCCTAACAAGATGCGGACAGATCCGCCTGTCGTCCCGACGAGCGGTGCGATGTCCTGAGGGAGCAGCCCCTCCTCGTACCGCATTTGACACAGACGCTTCGAGCGATCCGGAAGTTTGTCGTAGCAACTTCTCAATGCCTCTTGAATCGTTGCATCCCGTTCCGGCAGGTTACAGAACACCGCAGCGAGCCTGTCGATGGCCTCCTGGTCAAACACAACCAGGCTCCGCCCCATGCGCCGCTGGTGCTGCAGGACGACATTGCGAGCCACGCCGATCGCATACGGGAGAAAGACTTTCGAAGAATCAAACCGCTCGGGATGCTCAAACACCTGAACGGCTGTTTCCTGCAGACACTCTTCCGCTTCTGTAAAATTCTGGACAAGAGACCCGATGAATGCGCAAATATTCCGTTGAGATCGCATCCATTCCCGTGCAAGAACACCGGAAACCGCAGGGGCGGACTCGGAAGAAGGAATGGTCATCAGGAAAGCCGACCCAGGGAAAAGTCATCGGGGATTTAATCAGTCAAATTCCCCCATCAATGAATTCACACGTAACAACTGCTTGTTAACAACTTCTTGGAAAAAATTCTCTGGTCCTCACGGAATGAGGGCAAATTGGGAGAAGACAAAAGTCCAGAGCAAGAAACTCGGCAATTCTCTGGCTCTCGACTCTACGCTCTGGATTTTCTCCAACTTGAATCAGGCGAAAAACCAGTTGGGGATTCCCAACAGGAGAACCGCAAGCTCAGTACGCTGCGGAAGGAAGCCCGACAGGTGCAAACCCAGCTCGTCTGCAAGATCAAGTCCCGGTAGTACCAACAATTTCAGCCTTCAGAGCGTTCTGAAAACAGGGCTCCGGTGACCAATCACGACGGTCACTGGATTCGGCTTCAGTCGGATCTTGGGAGAACTCCGGAAACTGGGCATCACGAAGATCAGCCGTCACACAACGAACAGATCCTGGAATCTGTTGACCGGCGTCTGCTCGAGCGCTCTCCGATCGCGGCAGAGTTCGAGAATCCGCTGTGCGGGGCGTGCTGGAATTCTTCCGAGCAGGTTCTTCTCGAACTTCGCGATCAGTACGGGAATCCCTTCTTCCCGGCGGCGTCGGTGTCCGATGGGGTACTCGACACTTACTCGACCGGTCGCAGTTCCATCGCGGAAGAAGACCTGAACGGCATTCCCGATGGAACGTTTGGACGGGTCGAGATAGTCGCGAGTGAAGTGCGGGTTTTCCACCACTTCCATTTTCGCCCGCAGTGCATCGATCCGGGGATCGGCCGCGACGTGGTCTTCATAGTCTTCAGCAGTCAGAGCTCCCTTCAGCAGGGGCACGGCTGTCATGTATTGCAGGCAGTGGTCGCGGTCTGCCGGGTTCGCAAGCGGCCCCGTCTTGTCGATGATCCGTTTTCCGCTCTCCTGAGTCTCAATCACAATGCGTTCGATTTCATCGATGCGGGAAGCGACTTCCGAATGCAATGTGATCGCTGCTTCCACAGCGGTCTGAGCATGGAACTCGGCGGGGAACGAGATCTTGAACAGCACGTTCTCCATGACATACGTGCCGAATCCCTGTGCGGGAACCGACAGCGGTCGACCTTGAAACAGGACGTCCTGAAAGCCCCAGATCTTCGCGGTCAATGCGCTGGGGTATCCCATCTCTCCCTTGAGGGCGAACAAGGCATGACGCACCGCGCGGCTGGTAGCATCTCCGGCAGCCCAGCTTTTGCGAGAACCGGTGTTGGGCGCGTGTCGATACGTCCTCAGGGCACCGCCATCGATAAAGGCGTTCGACAATGCATTGATAATGTCGTCCCGACTCCCCCCCAGCAGGCGGGTCACCACAGCGGTCGAAGCGATGCGCACCAGCAGAACATGGTCCAGTCCAACGCGATTGAACCCGTTCTCCAGGGCCAGAACCCCTTGAATCTCGTGAGCCTGAATCATCGCGACCAGCACGTCATGCATCGTGAGCGGCTTCTCCCCATTGCGACTCAGATAGTCCGCGACAGCGAGAATGCCGCCGAGATTGTCGGAAGGATGTCCCCACTCGGCAGCCAGCCAGGTATCGTTGAAATCCAGCCAGCGGACCATCGCCCCGATATTGAACGCCGCCTGAACCGGCTCGAGTTCATATGAAGTCCCCGGGACCCGAGCCCCGTGACCCGGCATGGTCGCCCCCGGAACCACCGGCCCCAACAGTTTCACGCAGGCAGGATAGTTGAGCGCTAGAAGTCCGCAGCCCAGCGTGTCCATCAGGCACAGACGCGCGGTCTCCAAGGCTTCTTCACTGGTGATTGCATCGGTCGCCAGAACGTAGTCGGCGATCTGCTGCAGCAGGTCATCAGGCTGGGGACGGGACGCATCGGAAAGATCGTGGTGAGACATGAGCACAGACTTCGAGTTGAATGGATCGTTTTCGGCGGGGATCATAGAGACTGACAGATGCAAAAACACCTGCTGCGACGGCACAGGACCGCCCCGACTCGTTCAGCGATTTTCAATCGGGAGAAACGGGACGTTTTCCGGGCCGGTGTAATGGGCACTGGGACGGATAATCTTGTTGTCCTGTCGCTGTTCGATGACGTGTGCCCCCCAGCCACTTGTCCGGGCGATCACAAACAGGGGAGTGAACATCGACGTGGGAACCCCCAGAAGGTGATACGACACCGCACTGAACCAGTCGAGGTTGGCGAACATCTTCTTCTCGCCCAGCATGACCGTTTCAATGCGATCCGCAATGTCAAACATCGCCATGTCATTGGCTTCGAAGGAGAGTTGTCTGGCGACACTCTTGATGATGCCGTTGCGGGGATCGGAGATGGTATAGACGGGATGACCGAAGCCGATGATGACTTCTTTGGCTGCCAGTCTCTTGAGAATATCGGCCTCAGCATCATCGGGAGTGGCGTACCGTTTCTGCACTTCGAACGCGAATTCATTGGCGCCGCCATGCTTGGGACCTCGCAATGCACCGATTCCCCCCGTGATCGCGGAATACATATCGGAACCAGTCCCGGCGATGACCCGTGCTGCGAATGTGGACGCGTTGAACTCGTGTTCGGCATAGAGAATCAGCGAGACGTGCATCGCTTTGATCGCTGCCCGTTCCGGCGCCTTCCCGTGCAGAAGATGCAGGAAGTGACCGCCAATGGAATCATCGTCGGTTTCGACATCGATCCGGCGTCCGCTGTGGGAGTAATGATACCAGTAAAGCAGCATGGAACTCAGAGAGGCCAGCAGCCGATCGATCAGCTCGCGCGCTTCCGCAGCGTCGTGGCTTTCCCGTTCAGGAAGAACACACCCCAGAGTCGACACTCCGGTTCGCAGCACATCCATCGGATGCGCTGCGGTCGGAAGAGCTTCGAGTGCGGTCTTCACCGAAGCAGGAAGGCCGCGAAGCCGCTGCAGCTTCTGTTTGTACGCCGCCAGCTTCGTGGCGTTCGGCAACGCTCCATGCACCAGCAGATAGGCCACCTCTTCGAACTCGCAGTGCCGGGCAAGTTCAGTGATATCGTACCCGCGATAATGCAGGTCATTTCCGCTGCGGCCGACCGTGCAAAGAGCCGTATTTCCAGCAGGAACTCCGGAAAGTGTCACGGACTTTTTCGGCTTGGTTACGGGTGTCGGATCAGAACTCATGGTGTTTTCTTCTCGGCAAAGAGCGCGTCCAATTTGTTTTCGAAGCTGAAGTAATCGAGCACGTCATAGAGCTCGGCACGAGTCTGCATCAAGGGGACGACCGGCTGCTGCGTCCCGTTGGATCGAATGGCGGCATAAACCTGCTCGGCAGCACGGCTCATCGCGCGAAACGCACTGAGGGGATACAGAACCAGTCGCACGCCGACGCCGCGCAGCTGATCCACCGTGAACAACGGCGTCTTTCCAAATTCCGTGATGTTGGCGAGGACTGGGACCTCACCCAGTGCAGAGGTAAACGCCTGGTACTCTTCCAGCGTCGTCAGTGCCTCAGCGAAAATCATATCCGCCCCGGCAGCGACATAGGCGAGCGAGCGTTCAATGGCCGACGCGGCTCCTTCACCAGCATGAGCATCGGTGCGGGCCATCACGACAAACTGTGGATCGATGCGGGCATCCACTGCGGCCTTGATGCGGTCACACATTTCGGCAGCGCTGACAAGTTCCTTGCCCGGACGATGTCCACACCGCTTCGCCTGCACCTGATCTTCCAGATGGCATCCGGCAGCGCCGGCCCGGGTCAGATCACGAATCGTCCGGGCGATCTGAAACGCACCGCCCCAACCGGTGTCTGCATCCACCAGTAACGGCACGTCCGTCGTCTGGACGATCCGTCGCACATCTTCGCAGACGTCATTGAGACTGGTGATCCCCAGGTCCGGAAGACCGAACGACGCATTGGCGACCCCGGCTCCAGAGAGATAAATGGCCCGAAATCCGGCCCGTTCCGCCAGTCGTGCGGTAAACGCATTGATCGTTCCGGCGACCTGCAAAGGACGTTCGACTTCAAGGGCAGCCCGCAATCGCCCGCCAGCCGATGGATGTGCGGAGTGGGGAGTTGGAGATTCTGACATCGTCGAGGCGCTCGAAAGGAAAAAGGTGATCTGAAAACTGTACGCGAACTGCCATCCAATTTCGACATGAGCCAGTTTCACAACCTTTGAAATACTGGACAGGTTGAAAAAGGAATATGCCAATGAGTCAGGAAGCCTTCTCCCATGGCTTCCACAATCCAGTTGCCGTTCAGCGGGGTCCAGAAGGCCTCAGTGAAAGCACCGCTGTCATCAAAAGCCCAGGAGCGGATCGTATTTCGCAACAGATCCCAGGCAATCCGCTCGCTCCCATGCATCTGACCACCCCACCGCGATTTGACCGTGTAATGCTGTAACAGGTAGTTGCCGCCTTCCGACCATTCGCAGCGTGTCTCGACCCGGCCTTCCGGACTTTCATCAACCCATTGACCGACCAGCCAGCCCAAAGCTTTCAAAGCGTCATGGGCAGTCGTTGGCGTGTCCACCGCGGGAAAGTCCCGCACGCTGGCGATCTGCCATTTTCCGTCTCGCTTCAGGTGGACCACCGTGTACGGGCTACGGGCTCCCGGTTCATTGGGGACCAGAGTTGTTGTGCTATATCCATCTTCCAGTGCAACATCCGCTCCAATCTGCCGCAAGGACGTCAGTTCGACCTCAACTCGTGCCTGAGGGTAGTCTTGAAACAATTCTGCAAAGCGAGTTTGAATTGCATCTCGCCCTTTCAGAATACTTCCCTCTTCATCCACCGCCTCGGCATCTTCTGTGAACTGGATGGCAATGGCTTTCGCATCCCCGCGATTAAATGCCTCGGCAAACTCGATTGCGGATGCCTGTAATCGCTCGACTTCAGCTGGCTCCGGCGTTGTGCTGACTGATTTGGGGTCTTCAGACTGAACCTGGCCGGGAAGCAGGCAAAACGAGAGTCGCCAGCCAACGGCGAGCGCAGTCAGGGTCACTGCCACCATTCGAGCACGCATGTGGGTTTCTCCTCGTTAGGCACATTTCAAAACGGGTGACTCGTGTTTCGCAAGCAAGGAGTCTCTCTGCACCTTCTGTCGCATGGAGACTTCTGCAGTCTTCATCTGGAAAGACATTCGACACGGATGAGTCGCGTCTCGCTGTCGAATCTGTTCCTCCACGTGCTCCTGATCATCGGGATGAACGAACTGAAACGCGGGAGCCCCAATGATCGCTGCCAACGGGCGATTGAGGAGATCCGCCATTGCAGCACTGGCGTATTTCAGCAAAGCATTCTGGTAGACGTAAATTTCAGCCAGAGAACGATCGCAAAGGATGCGAAAATTACAGTCGAATTCAGGGCCGTTCCCGTCGGGGATGACCAGCGTTTCGGCGGGTGATTCATGGTCCAAGAGTATTTGTGAGCTGCTCATCAAACCTCCAGTCCTGCAAACGCCGCAATTCCTTCAGCTATGAACTTCTGTTGGCGAAACACTGCAACATCACCATCTCCGCGGCACCATCCCTGATTCGCAACTTTCCCCTTACTAAAGATTAGAATACCGATTTCTATTCACGACTTCACGTCAGTAACAGCGCAACGATTCATGAAGTGGATTCCTAACTGATCAGTCAATGACTTCGGGAGGGCGACGCTCCTGCGGCGCCGCATCATAGATCACGCGTGAAATCCATTGCGGTTCGGCAGGAACCTCGCCCTCCCGGTTGTGAACCGACCTCATCACCGAAATGAGGAACATCAGTGAGGCGAGTTCACCTTCCAGAGATCCCTCCCGAAGAGTCCAGCTCGCGCGGCACCGTGGATGTCGCTGCTAGATCAGGTTGCTCGAGCGTCTGCTGACGATTCATTCGCTTTTTCGCAAATTAGCATTGCGCAGCAGATCAGGCACGACATGGGAGCAGGGGGCGAATTCCATCAATTTTGTACGTGTGGACGCGATAAGCATCGTGGTACAGTGAATCTCTTCACTTCAGGACTCCCGTCCACCACAAGTTCCAATGCGGTTGCGATTGTCGAAGGAACAACGATCAGTGACCTGGCCGCAAGAGGAATGGACATGAACCGTATCGGGTTGGCCCTCTCCGGCGGTGGCTTTCGAGCCACTCTCTTTCACTTAGGCATGGTGCGTTACCTCCGGGACGCAAATATCCTTTCGAACGTGACGCACATCACGTCTGTGTCGGGAGGAAGCATCCTTGCGGCACACCTTGTCCTCAACTGGAAGCGCTATACGGGCACGCCTGAGGAATTCAATGAGGCTGCTCTTGAAGTGTTGCGGTTCGTCCAGCTGGACATTCGCAACCGTGTGATCCGCCGCTTTCCACTGTCATTGCCGGAACGAGTGCTCCGCAGCTTCGTACTTCGCCAGCCGAGTCGCCGGCTGAAACTGACCGGTCTCCTCGAGTCCCAATACGAAAAGCATTTGTTCGGCGACACTTGTCTGTACCAATTGCCAGAGCGACCGCGGCTGTACATGTTGGCGACGAACTTGAGCGAGGGCTGTCTATGTGCGTTCACTCGTGACGGTCTGCTGATGCAGCGGCGACGGCCGGGACAGCGTCTGAGCTTTGAACACATCCACGCCGGGCTGGCAACCGTTCCGATGGCTGTGACCGCGTCATCGGCATTTCCCGGTTTCTTTCCGCCCATCGAACTCAGGTCAGAGGACCTGGGGGCCAATCCCGGTCGATTCGGGCGGCTGGCATTCACCGATGGCGGGGTTTATGACAATTTAGGCGTGCGCATGTTTCGCTGTCTGGAGCAGTCATGGATGGACCGAGAAGGCCGGTTGGATCGTGACGACCTGTCGGATGCCGAGCATTTCGCACAAACGTTCACAATGATGGAGCAAGCTGCCGAAGACACGCCGTTGTCCCGACTCGCACAAATGGTCGCGCTCTCATCTCAGACGCATCTGCTCCGCGAGGGATCCTGCGAGGAGACGCTGAATCGATCGCTGGATGGCCTCTGGAATGTGATGAACCACGAGAATCTGGCCCGCGAACCCGCGTTTGCCCGCCTCGCCCACGTCGATGTCGACATTGAGAATCTGGCAAAGACTGCACAACGCGACGAAGGGGACATGGACCCCGGCGAACGATTGTGGCTCAATCGCCAGCTTGTGCAGATGGCATTTCAACAAGCCACCGGGAGACCTTGCTTTCGCTCAGCGAACGCCTGTTTTGACGCCGTGCTGGTGAGTGACGCTGGAAAAGAGTTCAAGATTGATGCCAACGCCCGTTCTAGCGGTCTGATTTCCACCTCAATCCGCGCGAGCGACATTCTGATGGACCGCGTCTGGCAACTGGAAATCGATACGTTTATGGGGACCCCGGGCTTTGTGTTCGCGCCGATTTCAAAGGTGATCGAGCCGGAAGAGGACCCCACCGCTGCACACCCGCAACTTCAGCGTCGAGCTGCGGAAATTCGAACTGATCTCGATCGATTCTCGCCTCTGGAAATCAGCGCGCTGATCCGACACGGCTACTGCGTCGGCCGCAGCGCTTGCCGGTCGCGTCCCGACCTGCTCGGCACGACCGTGCCATTAGAACCGCCCTGGGACCCAATGGCTGCGAAGATCGAAGAAGCCCGTCGGCCGATTCCCTCTGGCACCGACAACGTTCCCAAGATCGCGCCGGTCACGGAACAGTCGCGGAAGCTGCAGGTCTCATCTGTCCGGCGGATTTGGAGCACGCTGTTCGATTTTCGGGACTGGATCTCCTACATCTACGTTCCATTGATGATTCCGCTCCTCGTTGTGCTCCCTTATTACGGAGCCAAATGGTATCACCGCTCTCAAGTGGCCCAGCAGCTGACCGAATCTCTGGTCCAGAGCAACAGGGATTACACAGTGATGCGGAACCTGCTGCAGGACGGACCCGGTCCGAGCTTCCTGGGGATGCCGTTCGAAGAGGTGCGAGAGCTTTCGCCGCCTGATTACAGCGGATTCGAAGTCATTGCGGACATGCGAGTATTCGATCTTCGCCCTTGGAGGGCGGCGACCGGGACGCCGGTAGATGAACACTCGTGGGCCTACGGCTTTCGACGGATTCGCATTCAGAAACTGCAAGCGACCGCCAATCGGTTTACCGTTCTGCTCCGTACACATACAGCACGATGGAGCGTGCGATCTCAGAGCGAACAGTATCCGGCAGTACTGCTCTTACTGCATGACACCGCGACGAAGGACGACCGGGCGACGTATGTGTTTGAACTCACCTTCGATCTGTCAAAAGTGCCTGTCCACGAAGTGGTGGATCTGTCATTTGATATGTTGACTCGTGAGCCGAGGCGCGAGAACACGCGATCATTTAACCTCTATGTGGATGCTGAAACCGGATTGCTGACGTTCTGGATGCTGATGCCGGATGACAAGCGGTATCGCAACTTCAACCTGCTGCGCTATCCGGACGGGAAGGACAATCCGGCACCAGAAACCGTAGTACCGGCATATCAGCTCAATTCCGCGAATGGACAGATTCTGGCGTTTGCTTTGCTTAGCACGAAGCCCGGATTCACCTATGAATGCCAGTGGACATTTCCCCCATAAAGCAGCGGCCGACATCCATTGAGAGTGCGGGAAGATCCTGCTGGTGATCAGTCTGCGTAGACGATCCCCGACGCGAACATCATTCGGGGCGCACTCCTCGAGAATCCACTCGATCTCATCACGATCGGACAGGCGTATTCGAACGGTTTCGGGCAACGGCAGCCGATATCAGACTCCGATTCCTGCAACGTGAGCTCATTGATGTCACCACCGGATGGTCATCCCGCATTCTTTGAAGTAACAACTGCCGGTTGAGGTCGTTCAGGGACGATCGTAAAGAGAACTCGCGCCGTCATTACTTCTTGACGCCTGAATTCTTCCCCGTCAGTTCGAAATGCTGGTCATTCGCGTTCGAAGACTCCACGACGGCTTTCGATTCGGACTGGCGATTGAACTTCGGAGGAATAATGCTGTCATATTCGTCGACAATTTCCCCATGGGAATCTTTCGTTTTGCGGCCTGTCGGTCCCACGCTGTCGATTTCCACGCGATACTCTCCCGCGACCGGCCCCTGGGCACGTGGAATGTGGAAGGTCCCGTTCACAATTTCTGTCCCAACCACGGTCCCGGGCCCCGTGGGATAAAATGCGATGGTCCCCCTCTCCAGCATTTCGCCGTCGAGAGTGACCTTTCCGCGAACTTCGACTCTTTGAAGACCATCACCGGCTGAACACCCCGCAAGCAGCAACACCGCAAGCGACACCACCTCCACATGTACGAAGATCCAATTCATGGCACTGAACCTTACTGAAGCCAGATCATTTCACAGAGGAGAACGAAGTCAGCGGCCGCTGACAGCAAGCTACCACTCACCCAGTGTCTCTCCCTGATTCATGGAACTGAGTGCTCGCCAGGTTGGGAGATTAATGTTGTTTGAAACAAAGCGGACGGAGCCATCTGCCAGAACCACCTGGACTCCCCCCACATGCTTGCTGCGGGCAGCGAGTGTTGAGCTGCGCAAGTTCGCATCGGTGTTCCCGGCGTACGTGCAAGGCATGTTGCCATTCGCGTCGCTGACGCAGTAGCTGCTGCTGTCGGAAAGCACGTCGGACGCCGTCGTGTTGGGTGTCAACTTCGTTGAGATTGAGTAGGTGAACGGCTCGTCATTCCAGATCCAGCCCCGAAAATCCGTGGATGACGTTGTTCCTTTGAGAAGTTCCATCATCAGCAAAGTATTGCTCGTCCCGTCAGTCATGTCCGCGAATCGAGCTCCGAAGCAATTCCAGAATGGTGGACGATTCGTCCCGGATCCCAGGACATGACGCGCACTGTTGAGGTCATCGACTGTATCTCCGTCCAGATCTCCCCAGGTTCCCTGCCCCCAGTTCAGACCGTAATTTCCGCGGATGCTGTGGGGAGTTCCTGCCCATTGCATAATGGCCTCTTTGTCACTAGGGCACTGCCATGTCGGAATGGGAGTCAATCGCAGGGTTAAGTGTCCAGCATCGGTCCAGTTGAGATTGTGATTGTACTGGTTGTAGATCGCGGCCTGCTCGAGGAAAGGGAGCACAAACAGCATGAAGGGAGTCCGTTTTCCTTCTCCGCTGGCTGCCCCGACACGGTAAAGCATGCCTGGGGGCATGCGATTGTGGGTGTCGGAATAATTGTGAATCGCCAGCCCCAGCTGCTTCAGATTGTTTTTACATTGACTCCTGCGGGCTGCTTCCCGTGCCTGCTGAACCGCCGGAAGCAACAATGCAATCAAGACTGCAATAATCGCAATGACCACCAGCAACTCGATTAATGTAAATCCCCGGCGATTAGAAACCATCTCACGCTCCCGATGTTTAGAACAGCTTCCTCCGCCCTGGAAGAGTTCCCAGGCACGAGGATGTAAGACAGGAAAGACCAACAACGAAACAGATGATAAATCAAGAATCAGTATGTTTTGTGCAACGCTCAGACGCCTGCAAATAAGCCACTGACAGCTCTCTCACACGCAACACTCAAATGCCGGGCCATAGCCCGCCCGGCAGTCTCCGGATCTCGCTTCAGAATGGCCTGTAGAAACTGCTGGTGTTCCAGCAGAATCCCCTCGGGGGTCTCGGAGACATCCTTCACAAGGACTCGAACCACATGCATCATGCGGTCGTAGCGCGTCAGTTCCGCCTGCAGACGCAGAACACCGGCCGCCTTCGAAATGGCCTGATGGGCCGCTCTGTCATTTTTGACGCAGACATCGACCCATTCTTTCGTTCGCGGCGCCGAGATCAGGAAATCTGTCTCGTCAGCGACCCGCTGCAGCTCGTCCAGATTTTCGGCAACGCAGGCCCGCCGGACCGACTCCACCTCAAGAAGACTTCGGACCAGATAGATCTCACGAACCTCTGCGGCCCCGAACGGTGCCACCACCGCTCCCCGGTTCGGATACAGCTCGACGACTCCCAGCCCCGCCAGTTCGACAATCGCTTCCCGAACGGGCGTACAGCTGACCCCGAAGTGGGCAGCCAGATGCTGCACCTTCAATCGTGTCCCCGTCGGGAGGTCGCCCCGGAAGATCGAGAACAGAATCTGACTGAGGATGTCTGATTTCTTCAGTAATCCAATCTCGGAATCGCTGGATTGCGGGGCAAAGAGTGTCGCCATGTTGTCTGCCGATCACTAAGAGGTTCCGGACAAAACTAATGTTGGCATGGTTTGAAAATTTTGGGAAGGTCTGGTTTTTCCCGTTCACGGAGGAACTGATATGGCCACCCGATTGCTGAGTGATGACTTGTGGGACGAGATCGAGCCGTTCTTTCCGACTTACGAGTTCTCTGTCAAAGGCGGCCGACCGCCAGCGGAGAACAGGACCGTCTTCACCTGCATTCTGTTCGTGCTCAAGACCGGCATCGCCTGGGAGGACCTGCCCTTGGAACTGGGGTGTTCCTACAAGACCTGCTATCGACGTCTCAAGCTGTGGATCGACCTGGGAGTCTTTCAGGACATTCATCGCCACCTCCTCACCGTGCTGAACGCAGCCGGGCGTCTGGAACTGGCGGACGTGCTCGTCGATGCCGGATTGATCAAGGCCCCGTTGGGAGGACAAAAACCGGACCGAATCCGACGGATCGTGGTCGCTGCGGCAGCAAGTCTCACCTGATGACCACTCACAATGGGATTCCGCTGGCGAACATCCTGACGGCCGCCAATGTTCATGATCTGAAACAACTTCTGCCACTGGTGTTTCTGAGGTACCCGAAGATTGGTGGCAAGCGGGGACGCCCCCTGGATTGCCCACGGAGTGTGACCGCCGACAAAGGCTACGACTGCCAGGCAACTCGGGACCTGCTGGGACTGGCTGGCATTGAGACCTTCATTCCCAAACGAGGTCAGCGGCAGGACTCGTCTCTGGGTGCGACCCGCTGGCCGATTGAACGGACCATCAGCTGGCTCAAACAATTCCGCAGGTTGCGGATTCGCTGGGACAGGCTGGAGGAAGTGCACCAAGCGTTCCATGACATCGCCAACTCACTCATCACCTGGAGATATCTCATCGCTGAATAGGTTTTGTCCGGACGCCCTAAGTCCGAATGCCGCTTTCCAGAGATGGGGAAGCGTGGGCGATCCGCCAAATCCCAAGTAGAAGTCACCACGTTGTCGATTATCGATAATATACAAGAACAAGTCAACGATATTGGATCGGTTTTAACTGTATAGACAGATGCGAGTGGTAGAGTCGGTCTCTTTTCAGTGGCGACTGGCGACACAACAACAGACAAATAAAAGCTTTAACGACGTCGCGCAGGTTCCTGTTAATCGACTCCTTCCCGAACTGCGTTGTTCAGGAGGCGTCGAGGGTGTGGGCTGGCGGATCGACCAAGAGGGCAGTCGATTGAATGCCGAAAGAGTTTTGACCAGACATCGTTCTCACATCGAGCTGGACAACAGCTGACGTCAACCTCGGTCAAATCAATGGCTGGATGACGTGACCGTGTACATCCGTGAGACGTCGGTCGATCCCGTCTGAACGATACGTCAGCCGTTCATGGTCGATTCCCAGTTGATGCAGGATCGTCGCATGGATGTCGTACACTTCCGTTGGCTGACTCCGATCCAGCGGTTTATAGCCCCATTCGTCGCTCGGTCCGTAGCTTTGCCCTCCGCGAATCCCGCCGCCGCACAACCAGTTTGTGAACACATACGGGTTGTGATCGCGTCCTGTTCCCCCCTGAGATGAGGGCATCCGGCCGAACTCCGTTGTCCAGAGGATGATGGTGTCCTCCAGCAAGCCGCGCTGCTTCAGATCCTGAATCAGCGCAGCGGTGCCGGTCGCCATTCCCATCGCGAGAGGACCGTGATCACGCTGAAGATCTTCGTGACTGTCCCAGTTTCGCCGTGGAAAACCGTTGTCATTTCCCGACCAGATCTGGACGAAACGCACTCCGCGTTCAATGAGTCTTCTGGCGATCAGGCATTTTCGACCGAAATATTCAATCTCTTCCGGGGCATTGATTTCCTCCGGGTATGTGCTCACCGGACGATCGAGTCCGTACAACTTGAGGATATGCTCCGGTTCTCCGCTGATGTCCAGGGCCTCCGGCGCACTGAGCTGCATCTTCGCTGCCAGTTCATAAGAACGAATCCGGGCATCGAGACGGGAATCGCCGGGGTGAACTGATTCATGCTGACGATTGAGCTGCCTGAGCAGATCATAGGTGGCTCGATCGGTCCCGGCCGAGACAAAGTTCGCCTGCGGCATCAGGTCGTCGATCGGATTTTCTCGCTGGGGGAAGACAATTGTTCCTTGGGTGCTGGCGGGCAGAAATCCGGATCCCCAGTTTTTGGGGCCGTTGCTCGCGAATCCACGATGGTCGGGCAGGACCACGAACGTCGGCAGATTTTCGTTCAGACTCCCCAGTCCATAGGTGACCCAGGCCCCCATCCCCGGAAAGCCGGGGAGTTGAAATCCAGTTGCCTGCAGGTACGTGGCGGTGCTGTGAACGCCGGTCTTGCCGATCACGTTGTGAATGAACGCGATGTCGTCAGCACACGCCCCCAGCGGTGCCACGGCGTCACTCAACATCTTTCCGCATTCGCCATAGGGACGAAATTCAAACGGCGACTTCATCCACGGACCGAGCCCGTTTTGAAAGGCTTCCACCGGCTCGCCGAAATCCGAATCTTCGCCGTGGTGTTTTTCGAGAGCTGGTTTGTGGTCCCATAAGTCAATGTGACTGGCAGCTCCGGCCATGAACAGCTGAATCACTCGTTTGGCACGCGGAGGATGATGCAGCGCCTGCAGGACCCCGTTCGAGGTGGCCGTGGAGGCGGATGCATCACTATCGCCAGCGAGCATGGCGGCAAGGGCCAGTCCGCCAAAGCCGCAGCCGCTTTCGTAAAGAAATTTTCGCCGGGACAGGTTTTCGTGCAGAGACATATTTCATTCCTTCGATACCGCCCGTCGAAAATCAATACAACGGACAGTGAGAAGCCGTGTGGATCACATTGACCGACTTCGTGCTTCTTGAGCGGGCTTCTCTTTCATCAGTCGATGTAAACAAATTCATTCAGGTTGAACAGCAGCCTGCAGGTACTCTTGAGGCCATGTTCGCTGGCAAAACGATGCAGTTGATGTAACTCGTCCGGGGCAGGCGGGCGTCCTGTCACCAGCGAGAATCCGCTGCGAATCTGTTCCTCCGGATCGGAGCTGCCAGATTCCAGCCGTGCTGCCAGCCGCTCCGCCATCAACAGGTTGAAGCGATTGTTGAGGAGGGCCAGGGCCTGCAACGCGGTGACCGTTTCATTTCTCCGAGGCGTGCTCTGGGAACTGTCTGCGCAGTCAAGTGTGGTCATGAACGGATCAGGCTGAGAACGGACAATGAACCGGTAAATACTCCGGCGATGAGACGCGGGATCGGCTGGGTCGAAGCTCTGATATTCGTAATGGGGCGAATGGACTTCCTTTTCGAGGTTGAACAGAAAGAAGCCGGGGCCACCCATCTTCAGGTTCATACTTCCGCTGACGGACAGGATCGCGTCACGGATCTCCTCAGCCTCGAGGCGTCTGCGATTCATTCTCCAGAGAAACTGGTTGGAACCATCAATCGCGGAATTGGCAGGATGATCCGCAGAGGACTGACGGTAAACGGAGCTGTTGACAATCAAGCGATGCAACTGCTTGAGCGACTGGTCTCCATCACGAAACTCGACAGCGAGCCAGTCCAGCAGTTCGGGATGAGTCGGCTCCTTTCCCATCCGGCCGAAATCGTTCGGTGAGGCAGCAATCCCTTCGCCAAAGTGAAACTGCCAGACCCGATTGACAATCGAGCGCCACGTCAGGGGATGGTCTCGCCGAGTCACCCATTCCGCGAGAGCGGCCCGACGATCGCCCTCGGTGTGATCAGCAGGGAGCTCGAATTGAGCAGGGACGCCCGGGATGAAAGGAAGGGCGCCGGGAACGGCCAGCTCTTTCGGTTGCTGAACGTTCCCCCGGTGCAGAATCCGGACTTCGCGCGGACGACCGCGAGTCGGATTGAACGCTCCCTGAGGAGTGAAATCAGTGGCTGCAGCATACACCATCGGGCCAGCGGGCAAGCCTTTGAGGTCGTTGTCGATCTGCTCGATGGTGAGTTTACATTGCTCCCGTTCGTTTTGTCGTTCCGGGGTCTCGTACTTTTCGAGAATGGAACTCCGCTCCTTGAACGTCAACTCGTATTCAAGAGTGACATCGTCGTCCAGCAGTTGCGGCCAGAGATCGTCGGTCAGGTTCTCCAGCGACCAGCGGACAGGGAACTCCAGAGTATCCAGTGCGCTCACCTGTGACTGCGGTGCCAGGTTATGCTGCTTTTCATCGAAGATCTCCACTTCGGCGAGTGCGAAGATGTAATCGTTAGTTCGTTCGGCAAGCTGGGTGGCCGTGATGCGAACCCAGCGAATGCCGGTTGCTTCCACCACAAATTCGACCGGTTGAACTTCCGGATTGGTAAACGGAGCGCTGGTCTGATCAATGACGAGGGCCGCTTTGCCGTCCTTTTCTAATTGGCGTCGTTCAGTCGCCAATTCGATGCGAAATCGAACGGGAAATCCAAACCCGGCACCGATCCCGGCGAATTCGTCGTAACAAGGATGCAACACGATGCGACTGACGGCCACGGAATTTGGAAGTTCAAATTCGATCCATTTGGCGGCGTCCGGACGCGATTCGATGTGACTGTGGTATCCGTACTGTACGGGTCGCTGGGGGCGGCCGGAAATCGACTTCAGTCGAGCAAGATGCGCATCGAGTTCCGCCAGGTGTCGATCATCCCCACTCGCCTCCATTTCGTGTTTGATCTGTTCGTCAATCTGGTTCAGTCGCTGGAGTTGCTCCCGGCGCGAGGCTTCGAGGGCGAGTCGACGTTCTGCTGACTCCGGGGCATTTGCGTATTCGCGGTCGGCCCGGTCCACCGCAGCAAAGACCGCCTGCAACCCGTAGTAGTGCGCCTGCGTGATCGGATCAAACTTATGATTGTGACAACGGGCGCACTGCACTGTGGTGCTGCAGAATGCGTTCAATGCCCCAGTCACCATTTCATCGCGATCCAGATTCCGGGCGATCTGCCCGTCGATCTTCGACTCAGGAACTTCCGTGTGCCCGATATTGTCCCAGGGACCGGCTGCGATGAATCCCAGCCCGAGGATTCCATCTTGGGTTCCCGGAAACATCACGTCGCCCGCAATCTGCTCCTGGACGAACCGGTCATAACGCTTGTCTTCATTCAGGGAACGGATCACGTAGTCACGATAAGGCCATGCGTTCCGGCGAAGCTTGTCTTTGTCGTATCCACAGGTATCCGCATAACGTGCGACGTCCAGCCAGTGACGAGCCCAGCGTTCTCCGTAATGAGGCGAATCGAGCAGCTTGTCGACACGATTCTCATAAGCAAGGGGAGCTGGATCATGGATGAATTCTTCAATCTCTTCCGGGGTCGGAGGGAGACCGATCAGGTCGAAGTACAATCTGCGGATCAGAATCCGACGGTCCGCTTCCGGAGCGGGGACCAACCCATGACGCCGCCATTTTTCCTGAATGAATGCGTCAATGGGCGTCCGGATCCGGAACACATCGCCATTGGTTGCTACCATCGGAGCCGGAACGGGGACTTCGGGCTTCGCTAATGGCTGTAGCGACCACCAGACTTCCGGCTGCAGCTCTGTCTTTGATGGCCAGACGGCCCCTTGCTGGATCCATTCGCGGACGGCGGCGATTTCCTCGGAGGTCAGCGAAGGTGCCCCTTTGGGCATTTCGGATTTGCCATTGTGGGGCGTGATCAGTTCGACGAGGTAGCTGGAGTCTGGATGGCCGGCAGCGATGATCGGGCCGCTCTCTCCCCCCTTGCTCATCAACTCAGACGTTTCGAGTGAGAGGCCCCCTTTGTGATCGCTGGAGTTGTGGCAACTGAGACACTTCTTCTCGAGCAACGCGCGGATTGAACTGTTGAAGAGATCATCATCGGCGTTGCAGCATTGCGGCAATTGCATTCCCCAGAAGAGGAAGCCAATCAGAATGCGGTGGAAGGTCGACATCATAGAGATCTTTGTGAAGGCGGGAGCAATCGGACCATGACGGCGTGCCGGAGACTTGTGACATCGAGGCGAATGTCGACGAAAACGCAGTCCCGAATCGCAATTGCGTGACTCAGGGTGGGAGCCGGAGGGAACTGAAGGGGTTACCCCTTCTTGCCACTGAGTTCGAAATCGACGTGGGGATTGTTGGAATCGATGACTTTTCGCAGTTCCGAATTTTTGTTGTACGTTTCCGGAAGAGCCTCCTGCACAATCTCCCGGACAGGACTATCGGGAGTGTCGTACAGCTTGGTCTTGCCGACCACTTCCGGTGCGGAGATTTCCACTCTGAAATCCCCTTTGGTCATCTTGAGTGAGTAGGTGCCGTTCTTGATGACTGCTCCTGCAGTGGAGGTCTTGCCATCGACCGGGATGAACGTGATCGTTCCCATCGGCAGCGGAGTCCGGTCCAGCGTGACATTCCCTGCGACGGAAACGGAATTCGGTGTTCCTTGCCAGGATCCGCATCCCGCTGCCATCGACAGCAAGGCGACTGTTGCGACCACACGAGATCGGGAGATTCTCTTGTTGAACAGAGTTCTGGAAATCGATGTCATTCTCATTCCACGTTGAAGAGGAGTTGATGAACAGAGCTTCGGCGATCTTGCCGAGCTGCCAGTCTGAATTTCGAAGTGTCTTCACTCCGACGCTGATCCTGAAGGAATGCACAGGGCGCACCTTCCCTGTCATTGCGACCGGGAGTTGCAATTTCAGTGCTTGGGAAGAACGAACGACGTTCGGATTAGAACTCTCCGACGATTTCATTCCCCTGCATGGTCCCCAGCGCCTGCCAGGTCACCAGAGCGATATTGTTGCTGATGAAGCGGACAGCTCCATCTGCCAGCAGCGTGTGGACCCCTCCCACATGCATGCTCCGCGCGCTCATGTAATAGGGCGCGGTTGTGGTACAAGGAGCGTTCAGGATATTTCCGGAAGGAGAAGGACATGCGATGGTATGATCCGCTGCCGTTGAGTTCGGTGTCTGGCGTGTGGAATACCCGAAGGAAAAAAATGTAAGATCATCGTTCATGGCATCTCCGCGTCCATCATACTCGGCCGCGGATGCCGGAGTGATCACCTCAGACATCAGCATGGTATTGCTCGTGCCGTCTGTGAAATCCGAAAACCTGGCACAGTAAGGTTGTGCCGGTGTCGCATTATTGAATCCAAAGGGGGCTTTCGAATCGACCTGCAACGCAGAATCCGATGCGGCTGCAGCGAAGTTCAATGGATAGTTCATGCGGACACGGTAGTAGGCGTCGCCAGTCCAATGTCGAGCCCCCGGGTTGCTGGGGCAGTAATAGAGAGGCACGGCAGTCGCAATCGGGCTGTCGAGTGAATTCTGGACGCAGTTGGGCAGATCATGAAAGTTCACACTGAAGTTCCATTTGGAATACAGCGGGGACTGATCGATGTAGGGCCACATCCCAGGAATAAAAGTGCGGCGTTTTCCCCAGACCGCAGCAAAAGGAAGCGTGTTGGCTGTGTCGTGGTAATTGTGCATTGCCAGACCCCACTGCTTCAGATTGTTCTTGCATTGCGATCGCCGGGCGGCTTCCCGCGCCTGTTGCACCGCCGGCAGCAACAGGGCGATGAGAACAGCAATGATTGCAATAACCACCAGCAATTCAATCAATGTAAATGCTCGGCGGACCGAGGGAATCCGAATCATGTTCTGACACATTAGAAGAGTCCTTTGCTGAAAAGCGTCCGAAAGGAAAGGGACTGAAAAGAACGGTTGTTTCCGGCTGAAATGCAGTCGAGGGAATTGTGTTCAAATCCGTCAGAGGTGAATGGCCTGCCAGGCTGTATTCGGGAACGGTGATCTGCAAACCGAGACGGCAGTCGAATTGCGACCTCTGGCCTGTCAGCAGGCGGCCCACCAGATGCCAATGCGGCTTCTGCAGCTCGGATTCTGGCTCCGCAAAATAGCTCTCGCCTCGCTGAACGCGGGCATAATGCTCCTGGATTTCGGCTTCAGTCAGACCAAAGTCGTAGTACGCCAGCTCATCGATGATTCCATGGAACGGCTCGTGCGCAATTTGGTTTCCAATCCTCGCCTCGCCCGGGCCCCCGCAGCGGATGAGAGTCCCCTTGGGAAACTGATATTCCGCCAGCAGCCTTCCATCGACATAGAGCCCCTTCCGACCGGTAAAGCTGTCGAAGGTTGCGACAACGTGGTGAGGCTGCCCATTCGACAGATCCGCCAGCGCAGGACGCCCATCCTCGCCATCAAGAAGGACCTCCAGCTCTGTGTAACCATCTCCCTCCAGATAGAGTCCAAACGCCAGGCTTGGCCCCGGCGGGGACATCGGCTTCGAGTACCTCTCCTGCTGGTCGTCATTCTGGAAGCTCAGGATGACCCGGAAGTTTCCATCTTCTTTGCGGAAGATCTCGTCATAGTCCATTTTCTCTCCGTTCCAGTGGGAGATGAACATCGCTTCGATCGTGATTCCCTCAGCACACGCGAATCGCCCTTCGCCTGCCTGCTGACTTTTCCCTCCTTCGACGATCGCGTAGGACTCTTTGCTGTTGGCAAAGGACAGAGCGCCATTTCCGATGATCCCGGGGACGACTTTCGTGTCAGATCCCAGAATCAGGGTTCCCTGTGAGACGACGTCGGGCAGCCCCGGACTCTGATTCTCGAAGTTCCAGAAGTAGATGGGGCGGCGACGGCGGGCTTCCACTTCAATTTCACCGTTCAGCGCTTCGACATCGATTCGGCAATTCTCCAGAGCTGTGACCCGTGATTTCGAAGCCCGATCGACGATCCGCAGGTCGGAAGCCTGCACGGAATACGACGATCCGGAACTTGCGTTTTCTGTCTGAACCACCCCGCCGAAGAGAACTCCGCTCTGCGAGGAAACCACGCCATAGCGTGTCGGACCGAGCAGTTCGACTGCGGTGCCCGTCAGGGATTGAAAGTTGGCAGATCCCTCAGAAACGCTGATCGTCGTCGACGCCAGTAACTTCACTTCTTCGATCTCAGGAGATGTCGAAGACTTCTGGCTTGTTCCCACAACGGCGACCGGTGGTTCGAAGTCTGAATAATGTTGATTCTCCGCAGCGATCGCTTCCGGTCCATCAACCTGGGGCGCGACGACGGGCTGATCGACAACCTGCGAGTCTGGTCCGGAACGCATAGCCCAGCCCACCAGCACCATCACTGCCAGAACCGTCCCGACGACCGGCCACCAGGCTTCGCGTCTCTCAGGAGCAGTGCGTCTTTGAGAATCAACATTCGAGACCTGTTCGCGAGCTCGAGAGTGCTCTGCAACAGGAGCCGCGTCGGGAAGATCTCGAGATGGATACCGGGCCGTTTCCAGGAGATGCAGCTGTCCCTGCAGGATTCCGTACCGAAGATAAATCTCTCTGGCTGCTGCCGATTCCAGCAGCAGCTTTTCCAGTTGCTCCGATTCAGCCGGCGTAACAGTGCCGTCGAAGTATTTCTCCGCCAGTTCGCGGACTTGCTCATCAGACGGATGTAACGGAAGACCTGCCATCAGATTTCCTGCGCGAGCTTTTGCTCGACGCACTTGAAGAGCGATGCGCGGAGCACTTTTAAGGTCTTGTAAACAGCATGGACAGTACGGCCCCATTTGAGAGCGACATCCTGGGCGCACAGGCCCTCGCCGTAGAAGTCGTGAACGAGTTCACGTTGCCGGACAGGAAGCAGGTGCAGACAGTCGTTCAGAGCACTTTGGCGTCGATCCAGCTGTCCGACGAGATCCAGCCCCTCTTCGGTCAGCTGAACCAGCAATTCATCACTGAAGACATGACGGTCCCGACTCCGCGACCGCCAGTATCGCAGCACCTGATGTCGCGCGACCCCGAGACCCCAGTTCAGAAAGCTCTCTTCCGGACGGTAAGTGTGAAACTTCTTCCAGAGTGCCAAAGTCGTTTCCTGAAAGACATCCTGCGCAGAATTCTTGTCAGGAATCTGCGACCAGATATATCCCATGATCCGCAGCTGTTCTGCGGTAAAGGCTTTCAGGAAGTCTTCGTAGAGTTCAGGCCTGCTCTGTTCCCCATTGCCCCCCGGCAGCCCTTCCTCTTCAGTTTCCGAATTCCCGGTCATGAAAGATGCTCGAGTCATGTTCCCGTTCTTTCAGCCGTTACATCGGGCGAAATGCCTGAATGCTGAAGTCACATCAACGAGGAATCATGGATTCCCGATATCTAATCCGCCAGCGAGGCGTCGAATTGGTACCAGAATTTTTCGAAGAGATTTGAATTTTACTGAACCCCTTTCGCGACAAGGAGAAGTGATGGCACCCGGATTACATTGGGTCCCAGATTTCTCGTAGCGTTCCTTCAAATTGGGGGAGAGCTTGGAGAGCGTGAAGTGCTCTTCGGGTTTCATGTGTCCGCGAACCGGGCGCTTTCAGCCTTTCTGAGGGCATCCTCAATGAGGGAGAGTGCGTCGCACTGGAATAGCGACTTCACTCAGATGCCAAGTTTGGCTCCCGGTATGTTCAGGCGATGGAAGCCAGTGTGGAGCATTTCCCCCCCTCCCCTCTTTTCTCACAGGAGTACCACAGCATGTTTTTTCCTGGTATCGATCAACGTGCCCGTCAGCTGACAGTTTCATTGCGTGACCAGAGTGGCGAAGTGTGACTCGCCCGGCAGGCGCCGACGCAGCCCGAGAAGTTTCTGGAACTCATTCTTCCACGCGGGACACTCGATGGCGCGTTGTGCTCTGAGGACTCGCAAAAGACCCGGATGTCGTACGAAGAAGAGTCTCCTCGAACCGCATTCTTCACTCACGACAGGGACAAGGCCTGTCGGCGATTGAGTCAAATTTCAAGAAAATTTACCATAATTTCTAGAGACGAACGGTCGCTGATTTTGAATAAATATGTGACATTCGGTGGCGGGACGGGGAGCAGGATTCCTTGAAGTCGCACTCACTGCTTCTCCGTGACATTCCACCGCACATCAGCAGAAAGTCCGTCATGCAGCGAGTCCGATTTTGTGTGATCGCATCATTCCTGTTGTTCACCACAACCGGGTACGCACAGCCTGACGCCGGGGATTACTCTCCAGTTAAGCACGAGGTGATCGAGGAACTGGACGCCAGTGCCCCGATGCGGGATGGCATTTCGCTGAAGATCGACATCTTCCGTCCCCGGGACGAGGGGAAGTATCCTGCCATTCTTCTCACGACACCGTATGGAAAAGGAAGGTATGGCGAGCGAGCGAAGAACTTTGCCTCGCGGGGATATGTCGTCATCAATGCCGATGTACGCGGCCGCTTTGAATCAGGCGGGGAATGGGATCCCTTCACCCCGCTGCACAAACAGGACGGTTACGATCTCGTCGAGTGGATTGCCGCACAGCCGTGGTGCTCTGGCAAAGTCGGCATGTACGGATCTTCGTACATGGGGTGGACGCAGTGGTGGACCGCCACTCAGGCCCCTCCCTCGTTGAAGGCGATTGTTCCCGAAGTGGCTCCGCCAGATCATTTCCACAATTGCCCGTATCAGAACGGCATTCTCGTCTGCTGGATGGTGGACTATGGCGGCATGATGGGGGGACGGTACCCACAATCTCACCCGGAGGGCGATGGCCCGTACGGAGGCTGGGGTCGCCATCGTGAAGAAGAATACCGCATGGTTCCCTACATCGACTATGACAAAACCCGTCATTATCTCCCGACCACATGGTGGCGGAAATGGATGCTTCAGAACACAGCGTCCGGAGAGTACTGGAAACAAATCGCATATCAGACTCGGGAGGATTACTCGCGGATCACTGTCCCGTCACTCTCTGTCACAGGGTGGTTTGACGCGAATTTTCCTGGCGCCCCGATGAATTTCATGGCCATGAAGAAATATGGGGCCACGCCGGAAGCACGTCAGCCGCGGATGGTGGTCGGTCCCTGGGATCATGGAATCAACACGAACGTCGTCGGAATCGATTACGGTCCGCAGGCCATCATCGACTGGGACGGATACGTCTGCCGCTGGTTTGACCACCACTTGAAGGGGATTGACAACGGCGTGATGGAAGATCCTCCCGTGCAGCTGTTCGTGACCGGCCGCAATCAATGGCGAGCAGCGACAGACTGGCCCTTGCCCGAGACCGAGTTCACAAAGTTCTACCTGCATAGTGGAGGTCATGCGAATTCACTTCACGGAGACGGATCACTCAGCCGGGAAATTCCAGCTTCGGAAACCCCGGACCAGTACACCTATAACCCTGATGATCCCACTCCCTCTGCTCCTTCATTGAATGGCCATATCGACGGCCCGAGAGATATCAACGAATCCGCGAAACGGAATGATGTGCTGGTTTATACGACAGATCCCCTCACGGAAGATGTCGAACTGACAGGCCCCATCACTGCGAAACTTTTCGCCGCCACCAGTGCCCGTGATACGGACTGGATGGTCCGTCTCTGCGAAGTGTTCCCCGATGGCCGAACTCATTTCATCGGCGAAGGGGTGATGCGGGCGCGGCATCGTGATCCGCAGAAGAATGGAGCGTTCAACCCGGATAAACTCAGTGTCATCGAACCCGATCAGCCTTACGAATACACGATCGAATTCTGGAGACCCACCGCCAATCTGTTCGCTCGCGGGCAACGAATTCGCATTGAGATCTCAAGCAGCTATTACCCGTATTACTTGCGGAACTTGAACTCGGGTGAAGAGAACGCGAACCTGGCAACGACCCCTGTCATTGCCCGCCAGACGATTTATCACGACGCGGAACATCCCTCCCATGTGATCTTCCCGGTCATTCCTGCGGGCAAATAATTGCTGCGGGCAATCCCCGTTCTCTCTGTCGACCACGCCCAACTTCGAGTGCGGTTTCGCAAAAGTTCGCCCCCGTTCCACACCCGCTGACCGGCATTTCCTCACAGTGGAAATGCTGATCTGCCAGCGCATGAGAGATCAGACCGGTCTCGGGAACGGAGCGTCGCTGCGAATCGCACCGGGCGGGGTCGCGCAATTTCTGAACCGTTCACGGCTCGCTGAGAGTCCGTCCGCCATTGCTTTGAAGGAGGTCTGCTTTGAAACGTACTCGCTCCGCGCCTTACCAAGTGATGAGAATTGCCATCATCACGTTACTGCTGTCAGGCCTGGTGCCGGAAGCTCGGGACAACGGCTGCCTCGCAGACGAACCACGGATGTTTCCGACCAGCGAAGAATTCTATCTGGAAGCGGTGCGGGACTCTTCGGGTCGGGAGTGGCAACCACTGTTCAACGGACAGAACCTGGAAGGATGGAAGGTCGTTCTGCAATACGAGGTTCCCGAGCAGTGCTTTCAGGTGGTGGACGGGAACATCCACGTCTATCGCGACGCTCCTGCCGAAAAGGAAATGCCCTTCGGAGTGCTGATCTCTGATGGTTCCTACAGCCACTTCCGATTCCGTTTTGAGTATCGCTGGGGCGAAAAGAAATTCGCTCCACGTACGGAAGTCGTCCGGGATGCCGGCTTCCTTTTTCATGTGAATGGGGAAGAGAAAATCTGGCCCATGAGTGTCGAATGTCAGGTTCAGGAAGGGGACACGGGGGATAACTTTCTCGTCTCGACCAGCGGCGATGCCTTCACTCAGGGGGGGCAATTCCTCGAGGCCGCGAACGGGGGAGAATTGAGAAGCCACTACTCTCCCGACGGCGTGACACGAGTCGTAAAAAGCAGAACTCTCGAGAAAGAGGGATGGAATGTTGTTGAAGTCGTCGTTCGAGGCGATGCTGCGGTCTATCTTGTGAACGGGGAAATCAACAACTACGTCGTGAATCTCAAGGCCCCGATCGGACCCGATCAGGAGCTGGTCCCGCTGGAATCCGGGCGACTGGCGCTGCAGTGTGAGGGAGCCGAACTGTTCTATCGCAAGCTGGAGATCCTTCCGCTCACCCCGAAGTCAGCTGCATTCGTCCCGGCAGATGAATCGATCGCTCCTGAACCGGCACTCAGTCCGCAGGAGTCACTGGCTGCCTGGAAGGTGCGAGAGGGATTTCGAGTGGAGCTGGCAGCTGCCGAACCGCTCACCATGGACCCTGTGGCCATTGACTGGGGGATGGACGGGAAGATGTGGGTCGCGGAGATGGCCGATTACCCTGTGGGGATGGATGGAAACGGCGCTCCGGGGGGACGCATTCGGTTTCTCGAAGACACCGACGCTGATGGACAATATGACCGCTCGACGCTCTTTCTTGAAAAAGTGAGTTTCCCGACAGGTGTCGCAGCCTGGAAGCAAGGGGTGATCGTCACCGCAGCGCCAGAAATCTTCTACGCAGAAGATTCCAACGGCGACGGCATCTGTGATGTCAGGAAGGTCCTCTTCAGCGGCTTTCAGGAAGGGAATCAGCAGCTGCGAGTGAATGGGTTGCGGTGGGGGTTCGATGGGTGGCTGTATTGCGCCAGCGGCAGCCCGAGTTCGAGTTACGGCAATGACGTAAAGATTCGGTCGCATCTGACGGGAGAAGAAATCCTGCTGGGATGCAGGGACTTCCGGTTCGATCCTGCGACTGGAAGAATGGAACCGCTCTCCGGCCCTTCGCAGTTTGGTCGAAACAGGGATCAATGGGACAACTGGTTTGGAGTCCAGAACAGCTATCCCTTGTGGCATTATCTCTTCGACGAGAAGTATCTGAGTCGAAATCCGAACTGGGTGGCGCCGGATCCGAAACAGCTTCTGACCGAGGGGAATCCTCCCGTTTTCCCGGCCGCCGACGTGAAACCGCAGTTGAATCCGAATACTCGTGTCGGCCGTTTTACGTCCGCCTGCTCCGGGATGATCTACCTCGATTCACTCCTGAATCTGGGGGAAGATGCAGCACATGCGTTGACATGCGAGCCGGTCCACAATCTGGTTCAGCACAATCTCCTCAGACGATCGGGAGCGAGTTTCACTCTCGAGTGTGATGCGAATGACGAGCGGCACGACTTCCTGGCGTCGACGGACAGCTGGTCCCGACCGGTCATGATCAGAACCGGTCCCGACGGGGCACTCTGGGTCGTCGACATGTATCGCTACATCATCGAACACCCGCAGTTTGTCCCGCTGGCGGCTCAAAAAGAGATCGCACCGTTGCTGCGGTTGGGGGACGGACGAGGCCGCATCTACCGCGTCGTGCCTTCGCACGGTCGGGCGAGAGCCATTCCCGACCTGCTTCATGCCGAACCTGTTGAACTCGTCAAATTTCTCGAACATCCAAACGGCTGGGTACGCGAGAATGCACAGCGGCGACTCACGGAGATCAAAGTCGCCGCCACACTGCTGCCGCTCAGAGATCTGGTGAAGAATTCAGAGAATCGTGTTGGCCGACTGCACGCGATCAATACCTTGAAGAACCTGAACGACGCGAACGTTCCAAATGCATGGGACGATCTGCTGATCGGATTTCTGGATGACGAATCCCCGGAGATGAGGCGACACGGGGTGAGGCTCGCTGAAGAAGTCCCGCAACTTAACGAGGAATTGCGGACAGCCGTTTGCAAGCTGGCTGAAGACTCCAGCGAACTCGTTCGGCTTCAGGTCGCATTGACTCTGGGAGAGTGGGATCATCCCACGGCAGTCCAGGCGTTTGCACGAATGTGGGTTTCTCCGCTCCTCACTGAACACGTTCAAGCAGCGTTATTCAGCTCCCTTAATCAAGGCAACATTGCAGCTGCGGTCGATACCGTTTCAAACCAGGAGATCAGCAACGAAGCTGGCCGCACGAAGTACGATCTGCTGGTTCAACAGTCGGTCCTGTTCGGGCACCTTGCTCCGGTGGAGTTTGCATTACAGCAACGTCAGACCGATCTGGATCGTGCGTTGATGGGGATGCATGCGGTTTATCGCCATCCTCATCAAACAGAAGTACTGGCATCGCTGAAAGAAGAGGACATCGCAGACACTCATCGGAAGGCGAGACATCTGCTGAGTGATGATTACGCGGAAACCAGTGAGCGACTGCTGGCCGCGAGGTTACTGTTTCACAGACCTGAAGATCACAATGACGATCGTTGCGTGGTCCAGAGTCTGCTGTCACCAACGACCCTTTCGGAGCTGCAATCGGCAGTGATCGACCAGATTGGAGGGCAGCGGGATGTGGAGGCGGCAAAGCTTCTTCTGGACGCGTGGTCCGGATTTCTCCCGTCCACACGAAGCACGGTTCTGGAAGTTCTGGCTGGCCATCCGGAATGGTATCCGCTGCTCACAACCGCCCTCGATGAAGGGGTGATCCATTCCTATGAAATTCCGCTTGCTCTTCAGGATCGGTTGATCAATGACGGCCGCACACCCGCTGCGCTGGAGCTGAAGCAGCGTTTCCAGCCGCGATCACGGACGGATGGCGGTCCGCAACTCCAGATGGACGCCGTTCGCAATCTGACAGGGGAGGCGGGACGTGGGCGGCAGGTGTTTCAGAAACATTGCTCGGACTGCCATCAGTTTCGAGGGGAGGGGTTTTCTGTAGGCCCCAACCTGGCCTCCGTCACCGGGCGCAATTTTGAAAACCTGTTTGAATCGATCATCGATCCGAATCGGGCTGTCGAACCACGGTATTCCAACTACATGATCGAATCGGTCGATGGTCGGATCTTTTCCGGACTCATTGAAAACGCCACCGACCGAAGTCTGATCCTGCTGAAAGCCAAAGAAGAGCGGTCGTCACTGCTCCGCTCTGAAATCGAAAGTTTAAACGCCACCGGCAGGAGTCTGATGCCCGAAGGATTTGACCGGATCATTCCTCAGCAAGACCTGGCAGACCTGATCTCCTACCTTCAACAGCCTGGTGATCGTTGAAGATTGAGGGGACGGGTTACTTGAAAGGCCCTACCGCCCCGGGGGTGTCGCTCGAATGCGCCGCTCCCGGGATGTTCGTTCGATCCTCTTCAGCTCGCGTGCCGATGGCGTCAGCACCAGCTTGCAGAGCCGTTGCCGATTCGCTCAATGGCCTCGTTGATCTCTTTTTCGATGACCGGCAATGGATTGAGCGGAATCATCGGAGAGGCCACGGGCGTCACCTCATTGGTCTGAGGATTCCAGTTGACAGGCCCATAGCGTGCTGGATCCGGATTGCCGGAAAGGAGGTGCTCCATCGCATCCCCTTTGCTGTAATGCCAGAACTCGAACGGGTAATGATAGAACCCGTGCGATTCCATCAAGGCTGTGATTGCGATTCGATTCCGCAGGTCCGCTGCCCCGACAAACGGCGACGCCATGGGCGTTTGCTCACTCATTTCCAGATACGGATTGCCGCGCCAGACCTCGGTTCCATCATCCCGGTTGAAGACCGAGATATCGATGGCGGACCCTGACAGGTGCGTCCCGATCTTGGGGATGTTCGCCACAAGGACAATCGCCCTGCGAAAGACCTGTTCGACAGGCGGAACGACCCCCTCATTTTCCCAGATACACTGCTTGAGAATCATGTCGAAAACGGCCGGTTTGCGAACCAGCAGCTGCTGCATTTTCAGGGAGCGGAACGCATCTTCGATCTTCAGAATCCAGCCACGCTGGTTCATTTCTCGGCCAATGGTGATCACGTCTTCGACCAGCCGCTCCCGTAACCAGTGAACGCGTTCGAGGTCCCCGGCGATCTTTGTCGTTGAGAAGAGCATTTCCACGCTGGCGGCATCTGCAGCCGCTTCGATCGAAGCGAAGCGCTCTCCACATTCCACGACTTCAAACTGCAGCAGCTTCTCGACAAACTCGTATCCCAGCTGCATCTGTTCAGTCCAGTAGGCCCGTTCCTCCTCGCGATCTGTGCTGATCATGTCCATGAATCTTGTTTTCCTGAGGCAAGGTCTTTCAGTCGGAATTGGTTGTCGAACCGACATTCCGGTGTACGGTTCGTCCGCATCAACCGGCAGGAAGCACTGCCGGACAATCGTTGATTTCAGGTCGGTCAAGCTCAGAGATTCCCGAGGCAGCCCGGAGCGTTACGTCTCTTCGTTTGTCACGGGGCGGTCGGGATCGATCACCCACCATGCGAAAGCCGCAACGAGCGAGGAGATCGCATTGAGGCCCAGGGGAATTTCGTACGAGTGATAGTGATCCAGGCAGAGTCCAACGACAGTTGTGCTGATCGCTCCCCCGAGACAGCCGCAGGTGGTCATAATCCCACTCACGACGCCGGCATAGCGGCTGCCGATGTCCAGACAGACCGCCCAGGCCGGAGGAACGCCTAACGAAATCAATCCCGCCGCAGCAGCGAACAGGAGCGCCGAAGCAATTCCGTTCGTTGTGATCATGGCACATCCAACCGAGACCGCGGCCGTCGGCAGTCCAATCAGTCCCGGGAGCCTTCTCCCATATCGCCGACCGAACCAGCGCGAGGCGACATCGCTGAGCCATCCTCCGAGCACATTTCCAACAGCCATGCTGATCATGGCCAATGCGCTCCACCAGCCGGCAGCCCGCAATTCCATTCCTCGTGACGTCTGAAGGTATTCAGGAAGCCATGTGAGATAGAAGTAAGTCCCGTAGATCGTGCTGAAGTACATCAGGCAGATCATCCAGAGATTTCGACTGGCTTGAAATTGAGCCCACGGGATGGGTGGATGCGGCTCGGGAGGATTCGTGCCGATCAGTTCCAACTCCGCATCGTTGACCGCAGGATGATCATGCGGGTCGTTGCGGAACCAGAGATACCAGGCCACTGCCCAGAATACCCCGGCTGTTGCAAAGACCACGAACATCCAGCGCCAGGTGATCAACTCCTGCAGCCAGATTGATAATGGCTGAGCCGCTGCTCCTCCGAGCGTGGCTGTCATCAACATCAGGCCGAAGACCCGGCCATGCTGCGATTTCGGAAACCATCTCGTAATCACACGCGCGGAAGAAGGAAACATCCCCGCCTCGCCCACACCGAAGAGTGCACGGACGGTCAGCAGGGAGACGAAACCGATCGCTGCGCCGGTCAATGCGGTCATCAGTGACCAGGCGAAGACAATCCGGGCGAGGATGAGCCGCGGGCCGAACCGATCCGCGAGCCAGCCGCCAGGGACCTCAAACACCGCATAGCACAGAATGAACGCACTGAACACCGTTCCCATCTGCGTCTTCGTGATTCCCAGATCGCGTTGAATCGCAAGAGATGCAGTCGAAATACAGACGCGATCGAGATAGGCAATGGCGGCCAGGATCAGCAGGAAGACCAGTACCACATTCCGGGCTGCAGTCGGTGCCGTCGGCTGAATTCTCGTTTCGGGCTTCATTCTGGCCGGATCCCGTACAGACTCATTCCGCCCTGAAATTGTGGTCGTCGTAGTAGAGTCGAGCATGGACAACTTTCAGGACGGACTTCATCTGCGAAGGGCCAGCGGCAGGCACTTCGTTTCCTGGATCTTTTGAACGTCAGCGACTTCGAAGAAAGTTACTCAAGTCTCGGCTCGGGGCCGCTGACTGACTTCACCTCGCAGATCTCCAACGTCCATCAGCGTTTTAAAACAAGGTCGACGGTGTTTTCTCCCTCCAGGACTTGTGCCCTCAGGTTGGTCACTGCGGCGTCCTGGTAATGTTGGGGAACCTTCGTCGGAGCTGCAGAGGGGGCAGCGGCTCCGGGAGGGGGCCTCACAGGTTGCACGGTGACCACATAATCGCCAACGATCAGCGGGTTCCGAATCTGAAAGGTTCCGTCCTTCACTACCGCAGACCCACTTACCCCTTCCGTGGGGTTTTCGAAAATCACCGCAACGTTGTCCATCGGCTGATCGCCAAACCGAATGCTCCCGGAGACGGTCCCGGTCTTCTCGACCGGTGTGGACCGACCGCATCCCAAGACCAGTGTGACTGCGAACAGCGCGGTCACGAGGTTGAATTTTTGAACGTTCTTCATGTTGACCTGAATGCGTTGAGAGTGGTGGACGGGAATCTTGATCTCGTCAAACTGACGATGTGTCAACTTCAGAATTCCCCGAGTACCTCACCATCGTTCATGACGCAGACGCGGAGCAATGTGTCAAAATTCACGTTGTCTGAAAGAAATCTCACTGAACCGTCCCCCATCAGGCCATGGATTCCACCCGTATGAAAAGAATTCAGAACGGTGTTACCGTAGTAGGGATGGTCGTTGACATTCAACGTGCTGTTCCGGGTGTTTGGCCGATGGCGAACCGTTGTGATCCCGGTCATGAAATAGGTTCCCAGTTCGCCAGCGGAAGCCGCATTGATCGGGGCGCTTTGGCTGACCCCTCCCCAGCCGCCGCCGTAATTCGCACTAATGGCCCCTTCCGACCCCACGACTCCCGACTGCTCGGAGATGATCATCGTATTCGAGGCACCGTCCGACACATCACGCAAGCGTGCCATCCGATTGGGCCGCATCACTCCGTTGTTACAGATCACCCCATAGCTCGTGGCACATTCCTCCAGTCCCCAGGGGACGCCGGTGGTAAACGCCCCCGCGATTCCCACGTAATGCATGACCATCGTGCGACCGGGATTGTCGTATTGCGGAGAAGGAGCCGTGGTATTGATGAACGGATCGACCGGACTCGAGGGGCACAGATATCCCGGGATTTTCAACCCCACGAGGATTTCGTTTCCTCCATTCGCCGGCGCGGTCCCATATCCTGAAAACGATCCATCGGAAAAGTTCAACCGGCTGTACAGCGGGGCCTGGTCGATGAACGGCAGAATCGACGCCCGCCAGTTGACTCCGTAGGCCCACTTCAAAGTCGTCGACGCACCGGACCCTGCCCGAGCCCCCAGAGGAAAGCCGTTGTAGGTCTCATGGTAGTTGTGCAGGGCCAGGCCAATCTGCTTGAGATGATTCTTGCATTGTGAACGCCGGGCTGCCTCGCGGGCTTGCTGGACAGCGGGGAGAAGCAGAGCAATCAGCGTCGCGATGATGGCAATCACCACGAGAAGCTCGATCAGCGTAAAACCGCGAGAGCGGACAGAATGCAAACCCATTGGAAGTCCTCCGATTGTGAGAAGGAAACAAGGAAAGGCTCAATCAAAATTGTTGAGGCAGGCGATGTGAGATGCCTTGAATATGAAAGCCGAGCGACTGCTGTCAGCGAGTGACGGAGCACATTATTTGAATTCCGACAGTTGTTGTCTCTAGAAATAATCCTTAATTTTCTTGATTTTCTACTCACGCTGAATTGTTCAGTTTCTTGGCGGAGGTCGAGGGATCAATGCGAAAATACCGGAAAGTCGCACTGCTGGTGGATACCTCACGGGAAACAGGTCGGGGCATTCTCCGGGGAATCATTCGATACAATCAGGAGCACGGCCCCTGGTCCACCTACTTCCAGCCACAGGGGCTGGAGGACCCGCCTCCGAAATGGCTTCTCGGCTGGAAAGGCGACGGCATCATCGCCCGCATTAACAGCCAGCGAACGGCGCGCGTCCTCAGCAAGACAGGCTTGCCGGTGATCGATGTCCGCGCTGCCACCGTGATGCCCCAGTTTCCCCGTATCGAAGTCGACAATGAGATCATGGTCGATATGGTGGTGTCCTATCTCCTCGACCGGGGACTCCGTCAGTTCGGGTTTTGCGGATACCCGAAGGGATTGCATCGTCTCTATGACGAACGCTGCGACTCCTTCATTCGTCGGGTGGAGAAGACAGGGCTGCCGTGCGTGGTCTTCCGGCCTGAGTCCTCGACCGCGTCCACGTTGTCCTGGGACGCGGAACAGCGGCAGATCGAAAGGTGGGTGCGATCGCTGAAAGGCCAGATCGGGATCATGGCCTGCAATGATGACCTGGGCCGGATTCTCCTGGACGCCTGCCGTCGCGCGAATCGAAGCGTTCCGGATGAGATCGCGGTGATCGGTGTGGAAAACGATCCCTTTCTCTGCACCCTGTCACAGCCCCCGCTGACCAGCGTCGATGTCAATTCCGAACGGATGGGCTTCAACGCGTGTGTACTTCTTGAGAATCTCATGCAGGGAAAGACCGCCGCCCCATGCACCCGGCATCCTCCCCTGAGCATTGTTCATCGACAATCCACAGACATTCTGGCCATCGACGATCCAGACCTGGTGGCAGCCATCCGGCATATCCAGAGTCACGCCTGCATGGGCATGTCGGTCACCGACATCACCGATCGCATTCCCGTTTCACGCTCGACACTGAACCGCAAGTTTCAGGATGCCCTGGGCCGCAGCCCCAAAGATGAAATCACCCGCGTGCAGATGGAACGCGCCCGCGAACTCCTCGTGAACACAGACATGTCGATTCACAGCATCGCCTCTTCCTGCGGCTTCACCGATTCGAATTACTTTTCGAAATGGTTTCATGATCAGGAAGGAGCGTCACCCCGGCAATTTCGGTTGAATATCGGGAAGTAGACCGTTCCCCGGACATGGGAGCCGGTCGAAGAGAAGAAGCGGATGGGACACGCCCCGCTGGGCCAATCTCATCGAAGCTGATTCGGGGACTCGTCGTGTGACAGCAGGTTGGCGTCTGCGAGTTCCCAGCGATTTCAACCACTGCAATCTGGCACGCAAGACACCAGGAGCACAATCACTTCTGGTACTCCACGATCTTCGGCAGCACGCGCAGGGCCATTGCAGCAGCCCCTTGCTGCAAGCTCGTTTTGGCAGCAATCATCTCTGCCAGATCAATCGCAACCGTCGTTTCCTGATCGGCAGTGATGACTTCACCGGACTGCCGATCGACCGCTTTCAGCTCGATGCGAGATTTGACGACGACGAAATTTCCGTGTCGAGTGGCTGTCTGGCTGAATGCCTCCCCAGTCAGGAGGACATCTGCATTTTCTTTGCGGCCCTTTTCATGATCGATCACAACGAAGCCCAGCTCCGTGCAGAGACGAGTCAGTTCCGTCTCGACGGCGGGATCAACCGACGGCGCCCCGATGTGCCGCTCGGGAACTTCAATCCACACACTCGGAAGCTCCTCTGCCTTCAGTTGTTTCTTCAGCCTTGCCAGCACGTCGCTTTCCTGAGATGACTTGGGCATGAGCTTGTCGGCAGACTCGTGAAGTTTCTCGGCAATGTCCTTGGCGAGCTGTTCCACCAGTCCCTCCAGGTCGCCATCAGCATCCCCTTTTGCGGAGGCCCCGAGGACGCGGCTGGTTTCGGTGCCGATGATCTTGGCCACGAGATACAGGGTATCACCGACCTGAAAAACGGATCCGGAGAGCAAGATCCTGGCCCCGGTGAGCTGGCCGATCCGATTCGATGAAGCGGGATCAACGATGCCCGCTGTACTGAGTTCCTGTTCCTGCAGAATCTTCTGCAATTCATCCCGTTCGACGAGATAGATGTCCTCTCGAGTGATGAGTTTGGCAAAAAGCAGATCGCTCACCTTGCGCCCCTGACCTTCGACCTCATCCCCCCGTTCCGTGAAGGTGAAGAGTGCGACAGGATAAATCACGGGGGGGGCATCATCTGCTGCGAAGGCGTCAATCGAGTGAAGAAGACAGGCCGAACTCAGCAGGATCAGGAAGACATGTTTCATTGTTGAACTCCATGCGGGAGAGGTGTGTCTGAGAGTTGCAGGTTCAATCGACCGGCCGATCATGCTCCAGAGATTCAAGGATCCGGGCAAAGAGGTACCGGGAAGTTGGTCCATCATCCCACGTTGAAAACAAGGGATAGCTGCAGAGGATGAATCGACCACCGTTGTGAAAACGGGCCTCGACCCATTCCCAGCCTGACTTCTCCTGGCTGACGAACAGGGCGGGCAGGCCGTTACTTATACTGATATGCACTTGGTGCAGCTCGGAGTCCGCAGACGTCCACGTCCGAGCGTCGAGCCGTTTATCGAACCGGGTGATCACTTCCTCTTTGCAAAAAGTCAGGCTTTCCAGTTCCTCCATCTGACCGACCATCGCTCCGGGAATCGGAATGGAGCCACGTCGAGGGGAGATCAGCAGAACTTGAGTCCCGGACGCAGCAGCACGCAGGAGACGTTCTCCCTGTGTACGGTTCTTATCTAACAAAATGCCATCCGCAATCACGATCCTCAGTGGTTCAGATTTCACCAGGTCGGTGGACTTAATCGAATCGTACGGGACATGTGCCCGTTCCAATGTCTCGCGCGTGCTTTGGCCGGGGTCGAGAACTCTTAAATCCAGCTCTTTCAGCCACTCATGACGCTGAAAGAACGGGTCGTTGGCAAAGATCCAGACCGGCATTCGATCCTGAGCGAGGAGCTTCCCCTGCTGGCTCAGGGTGACCGTCAACATTGATTGGAAAGTGACTCCGTCCTTGACCGGTGGAGTGTGCAGCGAGATGCGTGCCCGAGATCCGGCATCGGTCATCTCAATTGGAACTTCGCCACGGGAAAGAATTCGATCATTCGCGGAGTATTCCCAGCTGAGGAGGGCATCGTCGGGCAGCGTGCCATCGAGACTGATCGTCCAGGCCTGCCCGACGTCGCCGAACACCGCCGCCTGCGAACTGGGAAATCTGAGTTTGAACGCCGGTTCGTCATCTGCAACGAGTGAGCCATACGACATCCCCCAGCCCGCAAGGGTTAAGACAATCCAGATGGTCCGAAGGCATGTCATTCGGTTCACCCTTCCAGCCATACAGCAGATTCCATCACTCGGTATTCCACTCCATCGCTGACAACTGAAAGCACTTCCCTCGCCTCCCCTTCAGGGAGCAGTTGCGACGCGGCCATCCGCGGCCCCATTCCATCCGTCAGGGGGAATTCACTTTCAACCAGGATCATGCCATCGGGAAGGCGAAATGCCCAGAGTCGAAGTTGACTTGGCCCCAGCGTCAACCGGCAGACCTGTTCTGGCTTCGATACGACATTGACATGGCTGACCGGCGTCCAGTCCCGCTCTCCGGGTACTCGACGCTGCAGGACGATGCGAATGGACAGCGGTCGCCAGCTCTCCGGGTCCGGAAGTTCGCCCTCTTCCACAAGCTCAAACGTCAACGTCTGGTCGGATTCAGCAACGCAGCGGATCCGCTGGTCGAAGAGTTGCTGCAGTTCCTGAAATAACGCTGCATGCTTCTTCAAACTTTCTGGGGATTGCCATGCAGATGCTTCTGCGATGGTCTCCGAACTTCTCATGGGGGTCGGCCTCAACTGAAACCGGAGCGTCAGTGCCACCAGCAACATCGCAGCAGCAGTGATGATCACCGCCCCATACCTGCCGCGTTTTGTCGAGAGAAGTTCATGAACAGACCTGTTGGCGGAGTCCGCGTCAGAGGATTCGGCATTTCTCTGCAAGGCATTGATGATCCGCTGTTGCAACGCCAGCAGATCCGGCTGCTGAGGTTCATGAGCTTCAGACCAATTCACGAGAATCTGTTCCAATGAATCTTTTTCAGCGTCGGAGTTCATGGCAGCACGTCTCCTAGACCAGTTTGGTCTATCATGTGCAGGCGATTCAGGATTTTCACCGCATGAAAGTCCATATGATCGCCTGCGGAACGTAATAGATTATTGGCGAAACCGCTCTAGCGAGTGTTTGAGTTGCTTGCGGGCCTCATGCACGCGGGAGTAGATCGTGGCGACCTGGCAGCCTTCAATTTCGGAGACCTGCTCTGCTGTCATCCCGTGCAGACAGGTCAGCACCAGGGCAGCTCGATGTTTGGGTGAAAGTTCATTCATGGCTGACTCAATCGCACGGATCGATTCCTGTTGAAGCAGATGATCGACCGGCTCATGGGAACGCCTCTGTTGCGACGACGCAGCATCCCTCGCTGCACGTCCATTCTTTAGGTTTGTCTTCAAATGTGTTGTCGCCACGTTCGAAGCGATTTGAAACAGCCAGGTCGAGAACTTCGCCCGTCCTGCGAACCCTTCCATTCCTCGCACCGCCCGTAAAAAGACTTCCTGAGTCAAATCATCCGCTGCGGCATCGTGCAGAACCATTTGAAACACAAATCTGCGGACCGGTTTGAGATACCGCTGAACGAGTGCCGCCACCGGCTCTTGTGCCCCGGACCTGCGCCATTCACTCAACAAGGCCTCATCCGATGCCTGGCCCACTGCTTCCTTCGGAGATAACAACGATCGTTTAGTGGAGACAGATTCAGTCATCAGCCGGTCATCAATTCTGAGGGCCCATGATTTTGGCTACGACGATCGTATTAGAGAGTGAGACGCGAGAGCGGTGAAAACCTGCGCTAAATTTCTTGAAAAATTTGCGTTTTCATTCGGAATTCGGAAATATCAATCTTTGGACCACGTCTTTAGATTAGCTTCGAGAAAATAGACAGGAACAGCGAACGGAACAACTCACCGGGAATATATCGTGGCCGATCGAATTCGCCTCTCGAATTTATTGCTCAGCTGCAGCCTGATCCTGATTGCCCGAGTCAGCTTTGCTCAGGAGGTCACAACAAGTCCTCCGGTAAAAGTGGCAATTGTCGAAGCAACAGTCGGGAAACCGCTTCCGGGATCAGTTCTGGATCTGCTGTTCCTCGAGCTTTCAAAGAATCCTGCCATTGAATTGCTGGAGCGCCAGGAGATCGCTCGCATCTTACGCGAGCAACGATTGTCGACGACATTTGAGTCGCCTGAAGAGTCACTGCAGACCGGGAAGCTGCTCGCAGCGGATGTGCTTCTCATCCTGCAAAGTGACCCGATTGCCGAATCATCAGCACAAAGCCCTTCCAAAGTCCGATCCGCCGTTCGTTTGAAAATCGTGGAGACCCGAGAAGGGATTCAGTTCTCAGACGCGGCATTTCCTCTTCTGGAGGAGGGATCGCAAGACTCGCTGTCGGTGATGACAAGTCACATCCACTCTCAGTTGCGACGAATCCGGGAATCGGTCGAGGGGCTGAAACTCGTCGCGGTCGGAGACTTCCGCAGCCGGGATATCTCCCGGCACGCCGATTGGCTGGGTCCGGTAATTACCAGCAACCTTGAAAACAGGCTGGCTGGGTCACCGGGCATCTTGCTGATGGAGCGTAAACAAGTACGGCCGCTGATTGAAGAACGCGCTCTCACCATCAATCAGCTGCCGGCTGCACTGCGCGGCGCCATGGTCCGCATTGAAGGGGAATTCTGGCTGGAGGCAAGTTCACCCGAAGTGTTGGCACATGTGCGGGTCAATCGCCGACTCCCTGGAAGCGAAGTGAAGTCGTTACAGGTGACCGCCCCTTTTTCACATCCCGAGTTGCTTTCTGAAAAAGTCTTGCTGGCTGCCAGGGAACTCCTCGGTGCCCAACTGGTCGAGGGAGAATTCAAAAATCAGGCTGAAGCAGCATTGCTCGCTGATGAAGCGGAACGACTGCTGGATCTCCAGGAACGCGAAGCAGCCACGCGGACCCTGCTCGCAGCTTACGCCCTGGATCCGGAATCGTTTCGAGTGCAGGTGCTGCTGTTGAATGCCGGTTGTCCGGAACTCGACTTTCGTGTCTGGGGACAGGAGCCGCTTCATGGAGACCGACTTCAACAGTTCAATGACGATGTGGTTCCCATGCTGTGGCTACTGACGACTCTTTCACACCAGATTCTTGATCACCCGGATTTCCCACAGAATCCGAAGGCAAATTGGCATCCAATTTTTCACTTAGAAACGATTCTCCGTCAGATCTCGCATTGCCTGCATCGTCTCCGCTACTTGACGATGTACCTCGATATGTCACGTCCGGAAAACCTGGAGAAATTTGAAGCCTTGCGAAGCGAGATGAGTCTGGTGGCGATCCGGCTTCGAGATCTCACGAAACCTTTGCGGAATCAGTTGCGATCGACCTACGCGAGCCTCCACATCGCGGCACGCAGCTATTGGTGGCAAAAAACGCCCGAAGAGGCCCTCATGGAAGATCGTCGTGTCCTGGAAGAGGCGATGACCGAACGCGAGTACTTTCTGTCCGAAGTCATGCGGGCCTCTTACTTCGAACTGCATTATATCCCTTCCTGGAAAAGCCGACCGGACCTGTATGAAGTGTATTTACGATCCCTTGATGACCTGGCCACCTCGGAGCACGCCAACCTCAGAGCCGAGAGTCTGCGACGTCGCGTGAATTTTTATCAACATCAGCTCAAAGACCCCGTCAAAGCCCGGCAGTATTACTTCAAGTACATTGATGCACTGATCAAGGATGTGATTCCGCAGCATCCCGAGTTGGACCAAGATCTCCAGACCTTGGTCACAAATCTCGGAGGGGTGAATGTTCTGGGACTTCCACCAGCAGATATTGCAGACAGTTATTCTCGAGTGATCCGTGCCGCGATTCCGCGAGCTTTGCGTCGAAATCCTCAGTTGTGGGAATATACTGTCAGTGAAGCGGCTTCTGCCTACGAACGAACCGGAGACGTGATCGCCGCGGAACAGTTGCTGTCGGACTTCATCGTCGCTGTCGATTTGATGGAGGAGAAGCACCATGACAAGGAGCTTGCCGCCGGCTTTCGAGGGAGTCGTGAGGCATTACGAGAACGTCATCCCGGTGTTCTGAATGCCACGCCCGAATTGATTTGGGAATCACCGACCACCACGGTGCTCTTTCGCCTCGAAGACCTTGCAGGCAAAATTCCCAAGCAGATCTACCCAAAGCAGATCGAATTGCAGCAAGTGGTGAAGACCGACCGCGGACTGGCTGTCGTGGCGGCGACCTGGACGGACTATCGAGTTGGCGTGATCCGATTGACGCCGGACAGGAAATCCGTCGCTGATGTGACGTTCTCAGAAAAAATGCCTGCGAAGGGATCCTGTACCGTCACGGCGATTGGTGATGATGTCTTCGTGGGACATTCGCAAGCGGGAGTCCTGCACTTTGCTCCTGGAGGGACAACCATCCATTACTCCAGAAGGTACAACAGTGAGCAAAGTCCCACGCAACGGCCATTTCCCGCGGACGAGATTACGCAAATCGTGGCGACCAATGGAAAAGTGTACTGTATGCTCGATCCATCGCAGGGAGAGTATGGTCTGATCGAACTCGATCCAGGAACTGGAACATCAAACGTGCTGTTTTCTCGGCGTGGAGGGCCTGTGGACCACCCTTTCAACGGCCTGAGGGGAAAAAGTAATACAAACGGACTCAACGGTCCCAGACTCAAAGCGATTGCTGCAGCGGACGATGGAACGCTGTTCGCTGCCATCGCTGGTGGAGCGTATGGAGACCTGCGAGGACTCTTTCGGATCTGGCCCGGGACTCAGAAGTACGAACTGGTCGAAGACTATCCACGAGAGTGGTATCAGATGTCCGGCGGCAGAATCCTGGTGCAAAGCGATCAGAGTGCGTATCAACTTGACCCCGAGACGGGAAAATTCGAGTTGCTTATGGAATCGGGAAGATCGAGCGGAAAGCTGGGACCTCCATGGAAGTATTTGTTTTCCCCGGGAAGATTTGAAACCAGAAACGACCACTTGGTCTGCTTCGGCGTCCGGCCCGGACGTCGGGAGTTGGATCTGTTTCACTTTCATCCCCAGCAAGAGAATCCGACACTCCTGAAAATTGCAGGCGCGAACAATCAAGCAAAGTCCTTGCCACCCTCCTTCGCCCGTACAGATCAACTTCTCTGGCCCGCGGACTCTGGCCTATTGCTGCTGACTCGCGAGGCCCTGATTGAGATTGAACTGCCATCGCGGCCTGGTCAATAAACCCTCCATGGCTTCAATACAAAATCCTAGCAGCGAATCTCACGACAGTGTGGCGTTCCGGCGGCGATCAACACAGCTTTCCAACGACAAATCTCCCCGGATCGCCGCCACACTCCCACGAGCCAAGGGCTAGGTAGTACAGACATTCAAAAAGAGGTGGTGATGAAGGCTGCGAACCAGATGAAATCTGCAAAGTCGCAGGTTTTTTCTGGTAACGTGTGGCCACTCTCCGGCATCGCTTGATCCGGCAGAAGATTCGAACCAGCCGCACCGCCGTTCGCAAAGCGTATCGCCAGAACTGGCAGAAACTCCTCAATTAACAGGAAGCGGAGCGGCGGGAATTTGCGAAGAACGAACGGAACCTGAAAGGTTCGTTGAGCAATGCCATGAGGCGGTTTCATCACTGGGAGGGCGAGGCTCCTGCCGAGCCTCAAACCAGTGAACGTGTGGTCTTTTATGCGGCTCAGCAGAAGCTTCGCTCTCCCGAATCGCGCTCACAAAGGGTTATGAAACCAGCTCATGAGACTCCCGTATTCCGCGACTCAAGTTAGAGCCACCCCGCCTGATCCATCATTACACTAAGTCGGCTTTAAAACACGCCCTAATCTTTGAGATCATACGTCAGGCGTTCCATCCCCTTGACAACTTCCACCTCTAACTGCGATGTGTCAACCCGAGTAAATCTCTCTGGAATCAAGCTTTTCAGTGGCTTGAACGGGACGATCTTGATCTCTTTCACCTTCTCAGGATCGACAGGCTGCGGCGGGTAGTGCAGTTCTGTACAAACAATCGCCACCTTGTACTTTCCAATCTGCACGCCTGGTGACGAAGCGGTGGTCGCCATCGTAAACTTGCCGTCCACAATATCTCCCGTGGCGGAATTTCCGTTGACGATATCTTCTGGCGTAAACATGACGGTCCCGTGGTCCAGCGGCTTTCCGTTGTACGTCACAGTTCCGCTGACTGGGACAATATTCGGCAGTGAGTCGGCCCTATAGCCAAAGCATCCCATGAAACTACTGCAAGAAAGGAATATCAGGCAAACTGTTGACATTCTAAATAGGTCCACAACAGAACCGGAGTGAAATTCGCATGTACACTGAACCGCCGCCAGCACGTCCTTGTGGCCTGATTTTCAGGTTCAGGCCACGAAATCGGCTGTTTTCCAGGGAATAATGGTCACTCCGGTTCTGTGGAGGTTCTATTTAGGCATGGCACGCATTCCTTCTTAAAGCAGGCATGAAGCAGAATCCGGTATAACGACAACTACCCATAACTTCGACGCGACAAGCACACAGGCCTGATAGACACGCGAGCCCCGGATTGAACTGCAGTGCAGCTTGATTCACGAGGCTGCCACAAGGCGACTGAACGTAAAACAATCTCTCCGATTTTTGCGACGAACACTTTTCTTTGAAGTGACATCAGACCAAGTGGCAACATTTGGGACACCCTTATCCCGGACGCAGAGTCAACGCCCCACTTTAGACTGACATCGACTCCATTCACAAGAAGGACAACCTGAAGCTACCCACACAGAACGACGGACCAAAGGTGTCCAAATAAGATCTGCGCAGCGGAAAGGCAGCCTTGACTCACTCACCTTCGGGCGAGGATCGCTTTGAGTTCGTGAGTCAGGGCTGCAAATATGAAGACGAATTAGAACTCGCCGAGCACCTGACCGTCCTCTTTGTTGCCCAGGTAGTTAAAAGTAACGAAACTCATGTTCTGGCTGAGGAACCGAACGCTTCCATCAGCAATGACCACATGAGCGCCACCGACGTGTTGGCTTGACATTCCCTGATCTTTTGTCAACGACCCTAAAACCACTGACGGGGTGATGGCGGAGACCGTGCTCATGCTGGGGCTGTTGATTTTCATTCTCGTTGTGAACGCATTAGCAATGTACCCCCAAACGCCAAAGTACCCATTAAACTGCGGGCGAACCTCCCCGTAAGCCATGGTGTTGCTCGCTCCGTCGGTCACGTCACGCAACCTTGCCGAATAGCCCCACTTATTGAGACCATTCGCGAAGATTCCCAGAGCAGCATCCCTCCAATTGGTGTCTGGGCAAAATGTAGCAAGCCCCCCTGCAGCTGCACAATCAGATGATGCATTGGGATAGCCACCTGCGCTCGTTGGTCCACCGCAAGGGACATAGCTTGCACCGTGTGACAGAAAAGAGTCGTTCTGCCAGTTGTCCGAGCGTCTTGCTCCTTCGGGATTGCTAGGGCAGATCTGGAAGCTGATGGTGCGGTTTCCAAAGTTCGTATAGTTCGGATTGTAGCTCATCGGAACATTGTAATCACCACCGTTGTAGAGTGCCGCCTGATCAACAAATGGCAGCAGGAAGACCGTGGTATTTGGGCCAGAGTAACCAGCATTTCCGGCAACCACGGTATTCATTGTCGGCGGGAAAATATTGTGTACGTCGTGATAGTTATGCAGCGCCAGGCCGATCTGCTTCAGGTTGTTTTTACACTGCGACCGCCGAGCTGCTTCACGTGCCTGCTGCACCGCAGGTAACAGCAAGGACACCAACACTGCGATAATGGCGATTACGACCAGCAACTCAATTAATGTAAAACCCGATCGCTTATTCATGGCAAATTCCTTCTAAGAATTGGAGGACACTTGAAGACAGATGTGAGAAATTAAGACTTTGCCTACTCAACATTGAAAGGAGAAGTGAACCCGCTGCTGCGGTAAACGACGGGTAGATGCATCTTCCGGATGTGCAAATTGAAGTTTCGGCGTAAAGGTCGAATGTACTGCATGCCCTGCCTGGGCAGGACGAAAGTGAGCCATCGTTTCGTGGGTTTCAAAGAGGCATTGAATCGAAGTGGTCGGTTGCACGGATTCACAGACATTATCAGGATCCACACGGGGAGGTGCATGGCGAACACATGACCGAAGCGGGTCGGACCGAAATAAGTCCGCCTCTGGTTGGTGGCACAACACCATCTGCAATTTAACGCACATACTCAAGCCTCGTTTTGGGATCTGACACCAGAGGCAGTCTTCCATCCACGCAAGGGGGCTCAACCCGAAATGTTCGGACATCGCGAGGCCAGAGCCGTTCTTCCTCGCAGCCACGTTCGTCTCGCTCCGCCGGTTTCGCACACATGGGCGAAGCTGCGTTCGACCTTCTCGCTGCGTTGACGCTGCAGGTCCTTTCCCTTGGCTCGACTCATGCGCTGGCGGTTGTTGAGCACTGCCTGCTGCACTTCCTCCGGCTTGTCCGTCCACGTGCGATTGTGTTGTGAATTGGGCTCGGGAATGTACGTTCTGAGTCCCAGCTGCGTGGCCTGCGTGATCGTCTCGTTCTTGTGATACCCCTTGTCGGCAGCAACCTCTTCAATCTCTTCCGGACTGCCAGCGAGAATCACGTTCTGCTGGGCATTCACCACGCTTTCGATGAGCGTGCCGGCATCACTGTTCGTCCCATGACACACCGTGGCGGAGAGGATGAACTCATTCTCCAGGTCGATCACATGCTCAGCCTTATAGCCCAGATGAGTGCGGCCATCTTTCATCTTCACGATGCGGGAATCGGGGTCTGACGACGATTCCCAGTCGGCATTGGAGACCTTCTTCTTCCCCTGCTGATGACGGGCTTTGTCGAACTTGCGGAGGTCGTCATCGCTGGGATCATCGTCTTCTTCGAGGAGCCCTTCCTCCTGCATCAGGCGTTTGAGGAACTCCTTCCAGTCTTCACCCGAGTCCTTTCTCACGATTGTCTTCATGGCGGCATTCGCCTCCAGCAACGTGGAGTCGACACCGGTTGATTTCAGCTTGAGAAGTCCATGTTCATCGATGATGCTGAGCACCTGCTGGAACACCTGCTGGTGAATCTCCAGCGGGAGTCGATCACGAATGCGTGTCAGGCTGCTGTGGTCCGGGGTCTCTTTCCCCAGCGGAATGCCCAGGAACCTTCGCAGCGAGAGAGAATCTTCGCACCGCCAGGCGATGCCTCTTTGGGAGTCGATCCCTTCAAAGTACCCGACCAGCAGCATGCGGAAATAGGCGCCCGGAGGGATCGACATGCGACCCGTGCTGGCGTAGAACGACGAGCAGAGGTCTTCGAGAACCTTGTCGAACCCAGCCTTGGCGAGGACCTGATTGAGCTTGTCATAAAAGACATGCCCCGGCCCTTTGGAGAGACTCGCTGTCGGAGTCCAGAACTCCTGCTGCTGCGACTCCTCCCGCTTCCCCAACGCCATCGGTCACCCTCCCTGAATGCCTGAAATCCGAACCACCGGCAATCTACCAGACCTGTCAAGCGAAGGGACGATTTTCAACGGGCAGCTAGCAGCCCGTTGAAGTTGGCATGATTTGGAGTTTCCGGGGTGTACGTGGTCGCTGTGGGGTCAATTGCCAGTTGATGTCTCGGAACGCCATCGGATGAGCTGTCCTTGCCTGGAGCGATCGCAGGCGGTTTCTCAGGGCGGCCCAGAGCAGCGTGCAGGTTCCCCAGAGTGCCAGCAGTGCCCTCTGTCCGCTTTGCAATCCTCTGGGTTTGCCGATGCCGAATGCTTTGAGCATGAGGAGGCCCAGGTTCCTCGCTGCCGTCACGAGCAGGTAACGCTTGTTGATCTTCTCCAATCCTCGCAGCCACGTTCGCCTTGCTCCGCCGGTTTCACACACATGGGCGAAGCTGCGTTCGACCTTCTCGCTGCGTTGACGCTGCAGGTCCTTTCCCTTGGATCGACTCATCCGCTGGCGGTTGTTGAGCACTGCCTGTTGGACCTCCTCCGGCTTGTCGATCCACTTGCGATGGTGTTGTGAGTTCGGCTCCGGGATGTACGTTCGCAGTCCCAGCTGCGTGGCCTGCGTGATCGTCTCGTTCTTGTGATACCCCTTGTCGGCAGCAACCTCTTCAATCTCTTCCGGACTCCCAGCGAGAATCACGTTCTGCTGGGCATTCACCACGCTTTCGATGAGCGTGCCGGCATCACTGTTCGTCCCATGACACACCGTGGCGGAGAGGATGAACTCATTCTCCAGGTCGATCACATGTTCCGCTTTATAGCCCAGATGAGTGCGGCCATCTTTCATTTTCACGATGCGGGAATCGGGGTCTGACGGCGATTCCCAGTCGGCATTAGAGACCTTCTTCTTCCCCTGCTGATGACGGGTTTTATCGAACTTCCGCAGGTCATCGTCGCTGGGATCATCGTCTTCTTCGATCAGCCCTTCCTCCTGCATCAGGCGTTTGAGGAACTCCTTCCAGTCTTCGCCCGAGTCCTTTCTCACGATTGTTTTCATGGCGGCGTTGGCCTCCAGCAACGTGGAGTCCACACCGGTTGATTTCAGCTTCAGGAGACCGTGCTCATCGATGATGCTGAGCACCTGCTGGAACACCTGCTGGTGAATCTCCAGCGGGAGTCGATCACGAATGCGTGTCAGGCTGCTGTGGTCCGGGGTCTCTTTCCCCAGCGGAATGCCCAGGAACCTTCGCAGTGACAACGAATCTTCACATCTCCAGGCGATGCCTCTTTGGGAGTCGATCCCTTCAAAGTACCCGACCAACAGCATGCGGAAATAGACGCCCGGAGGGATCGACATGCGACCTGTGCTGGCATAATACGGGGAGCAGAGGTCCTCGAGAACCTTGTCGAATCCCGCCTTGGCCAGCACCTGATTAAGCTTGTCATAAAAGACATGCCCCGGTCCTCTGGAGAGACTCGCTGTCGGAGTCCAGAACTCCTGCTGCTGCGACTCCTCCCGCTTCCCCAACGCCATCGGTCACCCTCCCTGAATGCCTGAAATCCGAACCACCGGCAATCTACCAGACCTGTCAAGCGAAGAAAGGAAATTCAACGGGCTGCTAGACCCAAACCACGATCCAAGAATGTACGTGCGACTGCATTGACTCGCGGTGGAGAACTACAAAAGATGAGGGTCGGTCCTTCGAGTTCGGAAGCAAGATTGGTTAGTCGTTCCATCTCGTCGCGTCCGTTATCGACGCGAGTTTGTTCGGACACCACCGTACCAAAGCGGGTTTGGTAAAAGTAGCACCCGTATTCACCCTCGACATTTGTGGGGACACGATCGATATTCGGTCCAAGTAAGTAGAATTGTGCGCCGCCCTTACGAAGCTTGTAGAAAGTTTGACTCAGAGCAACTGCCCGAGAGTCGTCGCGATCGCCTGGATCAAGTTTGTAGAACTCGTCGATTACGAAGAAATCGACCTGTGGCAATTGCTCGTATGCGACAGCCCTTTCTGCGGTAAAGACAAAAATATTCTTCGCCGCCGGCAGTTGGGTGAGATGCGTGACGACCTTGTACTCTTTGGAAAAGACGGCCAGTCGTCTTCGTGTCTCGTCAATCAGGGCTAGCGTCGGCACAATAATCGCAATATTCGAATACCGGCCACTGGCAATCATCGCGTCGATGATCTTGCTCTTTCCGAAGCTCGTCGGGGCGCTTAGGACTACGCTGTCGCCAGCGAGTAGCCGCTGATAAATCTTAGCCTGCTCACGGTGAAAAACGAGGTCGGATGGCATGTTGAGAGGCCGGTGAAATTCATATGCAATTGAATCCTTCAGGCCGAGCGACTCCGGATCGATGTACGGGAACAAGCCGACCGCCCGAGAGAGCGCGTCGAGAATTTCCTGATACGGTTCGAAGAAGTGCTGTTGGTCAAGGGCGCGGAGGACCATCTCCCTGGCCGTGTCACTGCCGTCGTCCACGTTAACCAATGCACTGATTGCCTTGAGAATCGCAAATCGATCGTGTCCGCTCTGTTTCAGAGATCGTAAAGCGTCTCGAAGTTGCGGGGTAGTTAGATTTTTTGCCATGCCTTCAGCTTCTCTTCAAGAACCGCGATCAGTTTTGTCTTTTCGGCCAATGGGAGCAGAAACAGATGGATTGTAATATTCTTCGGTACTCCCTTCTTAGCCGAAAGCGCTTGGAGGAAGCTTGCGTGATGCTTTTCGATTTCCGACTTGAAGCTGTCCACATATTCCTTCGTGCATGACTTATGTGCCGCCACGCATTCACTATCGTACGTCAACAGGACCGGAACGGCCGCCCGGTTGAACACTTCGTCCAAGCTGGTGTTCGGAGACAGGAGCTTTCTCAGCTTTTCCGCGTGCGGGATCGAGTTATCGATCTTGCCCGTTATCAAATTGAATTCGGACCGGAGATAGTCCGTGCCCAAATGGGTTTCGAGCTCAACAATGACATCCCGAATAGCTCGCTTGATGTCATTATAGAACTTGGCCTCTCCGAGCCATAACTCCATTTGTTCAGGCGGACCAACTACATGAACGGCGTCGAATCCCTTTACGGTTTCGTTGTTGGAAGACTTGTAGTAGATCTTAGAGATTACCGGAATCGAATTATGGACCTGGCGCACGATAGCGTGAAGGAAAAGTTCACCGAACTCGCCTCGGTTCGCAAACTTTGCGGTGGTGTAGACATGCTGAGCAGCTCTTCGCATCAGTCTGACCGAGTTGGCATGTTGCATCGCTTGCCACTCGGACGGCGTGAGTGCAAACTCTGGTAACCATTCAAAAATGTGATCACCAAGTTGGTCGGTTCGCCATTGATCTCGCTCATAGCCGACGCAGAGGCCATATAGGCTTGGGGCCAGGTCGATATTGTGAACCCGAACTTCCCAAAACGGTTCGGGCATTTGTATTGGTGGAGACGATGTAGACAATTAAGATTCGCTCGATAGACGGAGTTTCAGAAATGCAGAATAATGTTTTCAATCTGCAATTGAATCAACCAATGAGTAAGGTGAGGAAACTTGTTGCGACTTAAGAAATCCCGGCATAAACTCCCCCAATGCGGCCCGTTACCTCCGAAACCATTGGTCTTCTGGTCGCCCATCTCATTCCAGGGGTGATTGCTCAGTGGGGGCTGGGCAATGGGGTGCCGGGGTTGCAGGGGTGGGTTGGGGCGGCGGGGGGCGAGTGTCGGGCGGTGGGCGGGTTTCTGAACCTGACGGTAGCGTCCGTCGGGGCCGGGGTGACTGTCAGTACGGTGCGGTGGCTGGTGTGCGATCCGGTGCATCACTGGACCGGAATCCGGCAGCCGGTCGGGTGAATGTGGGACTTTCATGCCCGGACGGAAGGTTTGCAGGTACTGATCGAGGCCCATTACCGCTACTCCCAGTTCTATGCCAATTGTGTCGTGGCCATTCTCTTTGCTGCTGCCCTGTACTTGCTGACCGCCGGGTTTCATCCTCGGGAACAGCTGCCGGTCGGCTTTGTGTCGGTGCTGTTCTTTGCCGGGTCGCGGGATACGCTGTCGAAATACTACCGGCACGTGGACGGGATGCTGAAAACGAACTGAGCTGAAAGTTTAAGAATTCTCCCGGTCGCTGCAATTCTTCGCATACGATCCGGAAAAAGGGGCCGCGGACGACGCTACTTCTTCTGTCCCCGCAGCCTGTTCTTCTTCCTGTTGACGGGCGCGAAGCTTCTGCTGCTCGGCCTGCTGCTGTTTCCGTAACTTCTCCTTCCGGGCGGGTTCGTTCGTCTATAACTGGACCCCTTTGATATCGAGGAAAAATCAATTGCGAAGCGGGTTAGGATTTCCCAGTGTGTGAGCGACCCATCCCTTTTCACACAGGGGAACTTTTCCCCTTCCAGACAGACGCCAGGTTGTTGCACTGATGTTTCCCCCTCAGGAATCGCGTAAGGCACAACCCCTGATCGGACCAGGATGTCCTGCTTTTTCAATCAAACACCCCAGTTCCCCGGATAAAGCTTCTTTCGTTGGATATCGAACACCGATGACTCATCGTCTATATTAATAATGCCATGAATTTCAGAGCCGACTTCATGTTCTCGTTGCAGAAGATTGCAGGAACTTTCGATGGCGTACCGAGACTTCCGAGAATTTCTTGATTCACTTCGGTCCCAGGGGGAGTTGATCAAGATTGACCGTCCCGTTCAGATGGAGCTCGAGGTCGGAAAAGCCTTGCGAAAGTCCGCATCGGTCAACGGCCCCGCTCTTCACCTCAACTCTACCGGAACTCCGTTTCCACTTGTGGGTGGAGTCTACAACACCCGCAAAAAAGCCCTGATTGCTTTTCAGTCGACGGAAGAGCAAGTCTTTGACCGCATCCTACAAGGCCTTGCTCGCAGGATTGCCCCTGTGGTGATCGAGAATGCACCTGTCCACGAGAATGTCCTGACCGGCGATTCCATCGACCTCACGCGACTCCCGGTCCCTCGTTACAGCCCGGACGATGGAGGTCCCTACATCACCCCCGGGCTGGTTGTCAGCCAGGATCCAGAGACCGGAATCCCGGACGTTGGTCACTATCGCTTTGAAGTGATCGACAAGAACACGCTCTCCTACATGGCTCAGCCGAATCATCGTTTTGGCAAGCATATCGCCAAAGCCCGCAACCGCGGTGACAAGACGTTTCGGGCGGCTCTGGTCATTGGAGTCGATCCGATCCTCGCGTATACCGGGCCGATTCAGGTGCCGGATGACACCAACGACTTCGAACTTGCCGGTGGACTCAGAGGTGAGCCGATCGAGCTCGTCAAATGCGTCTCGATCGACCTGCAAGTGCCAGCAAGGGCCGAATTCGTCATCGAATTTGAGATCGACTTTACGAAAGAAGTTCTAGAAGGTCCGCTGGGAGAATATACCGGCTATTACACTCCCGCTTCCAAGAAGCCGATCGCTCGCGTGCTGGCCATCACCCATCGGAACGATGCTGTGTTTCAGTGCCTGCTGACAGGCGTTCCCCCGACAGAGAACCACATCCTCAAACAGCTCCCCTTCGAAGCGTCGTTCTACGCGATGATGAAGAAGCAATTCCCGACGCTGGAGAAGGTGGCTGTCCCCTCCTCGGGGGGAGTTTCGTTCTACATCGTCATGTCCATGCGCCCCCGATACGCCGGTGAAGCCCGCGCTGCGTTGCTCGCGGCCATGGGAACCAATCTTCGACCGAAAACTGTCATCGTCGTCGATCCTGATATTGATGTTCAGAATTCGACACAGGTGGAATGGGCCGTCTCGTTCCGGACTCAGCCGGCGCGTGATGTCATTATTGTCGATCGGCTTCCCGCTGGGCCACTTGACCCTTCGATCGACGATTCAATTCCGCTCGATGCCCGCACCGGATCTTCCATGGGGATCGATGCGACTTTCCCCTTCGGTTCGATCATCAAGAAGGCGATCGATGTGCCTGATGCGGGGACAGCGTGCGGACCTGCCCTCGCCGAAAAAGGACACGAATTTTTTGAAGTCGCCGACGTACCCGGCTGGCAGACTTACGATTTTCCGGAACTCGACCGACGTTCTCCCACTCCTGAGTAGCACTGAAACGGGGCCTCGATGCATTCAATCGAACACGAAATCAAAATTTCCACTTCACCCGATCAGGTCTATCGCGCACTCACATCCCCACAAGCGCTACGGTCATGGAAGAACAGCTCCGCGATCGGCAGTGGTGACCTGGGGAGTGTCTGGACCTTCCCCTATGAAAACGGGCTCGAGTTCCAATGGAAGATCGTCGTCGACAACTCGCACCAGGTGGTCTGGGAATGCGTCAGCGGTCCGGGGAACTCGCCTGGAACCATCGCTGAATTCACATTCCATCCTTTGGAGGATGGCCGAACGCTTCTGACCTGCCGTCACGCAGGTTGGCCGACTACCGAGGGCAATTACAGACGCTGCAATACCGCCTGGGCCATTCTGCTTCATCACCTCAAAACATATGTCGAAACGGGCCGCACTGCGCCTGCATTCACATAGTCTCCGGAGAGATTCATGCCTCAACAGAGCCTTCCTGATTTCGTCAACGCCATGGAAAAAGCTGGCCTGCTTGTCCGAATCCATGAGGAGAAGCGCGTTGACGAGCTCCCTCAGGTCATGGAGGACCATCCGCTGACTGCCGTGCTCGTGGAGAACGTTAAGGATTGCGAGTTCAAATTCCTGGCGAACGCATACTCCAATCAGGATCAGACAGCGTGGGCGCTGGGCTGCAAAAAGTCCGAATCCGGCCGTCTGATGAATGCAGCAGCGCAGGGACGAATTCCTCCTGTGATTGTGTCGAGCGCTCCCTGCAAAGAAGTCATCCTGACCGGTGACGAGGTCGATCTCACACGGTTGCCTCTCTTCCTTCATCATGATCGGGACGGACACGCGTATACGAACGACAACCTCGTCATCAGCAAGCACCCGGATACCGGGATTTACGACTGGGGAATCTATCGCAGCATGTTCCGCAGAGTGAACGAAAAGAACTTCGACATGACCTGCACATCGCACCGCCAGCGGCTCCATGCACAAGCTGCTCAGGCAAAGGGGCAGGATCTGGAGGTCGCAATCGTCATCGGGGGACCGCTAGTCGATAAGCTCGCAGCGATGACAAGCGTCACTCCTGATACGGACGATTTCGAAGTCCTTGGGAGCTTCTATGGTCACCCTGCTCAGCTCGTGAAGTGCGAGACGATCGATGTGCTGGTGCCGGCCAATGCGGAGATTGTCCTTGAATGCATTCTGATGGCAACCGAAGGCCTTTCGCACGATGAAGGGCCTTACGGAGAGTTCACCGGAATGTATGGAGGAGGCATCAAGCACAACTTTCGCGCCATCGTCAAGGCGATGACCTATCGCAAGAACGGGATCTACCAGCATGCCACGATCGGCGGCCGCCATCCTGGTAACACCGACAACATGCTGCAGCTTCCGGGAATCGAAGCAGACCTGTTCGGAGGGCTGAAACTTGCAGGAATTGAAGTTCTGGAAGTTCGAGCGCCGCTGGGAGGACTGTCCAACATCGCGTATGCGAGAATTCGCACGCACGGGGCAGGAGACGCAAAGCAGGCACTGGGTGTGATGCTGACATGCTCAAAGCAATCACTCCCCAAGATAGCAATGGTGTTCGATGAAGACATCGACATCTGGGATGACAATGCGGTCCAGTTCGCGATGGCGTTTCGCTATATGCCGCACCTCGACACAGTGATCATCCCGCAGTGCAACACGATGACGGTCGACCCGATGATCGGGACCGATGTGGCTCCGGGGACCGCGTCGAAGATCGGTCTCGACTGCACAATCCCACTGGGCCCGAATTTCGTCCGGTCGCACTTCGATCGAAGCGACATTTTTGTGCTCGGTGATCCTCCGCCGGACGTCAAAGAAATGACGGAAGAGCAGCTGACGGAATCAATGGCCCAGTTCATCAAGGAGCAGCCGCGAGCATGGAAAGAAGTCCTCCAGCATTTCCACGGGCAGCCGTACAGAACCATCTATCGTGCGTTCAGCAACCTGCGACCAAAGCTGGGACGCTGTAACGACGCACCGTGGTATCGTTATACGTTCGCGGATGGTGACTTTGCTTATGAAGCCTCACCACGCAAAGAAAACAACTTCGATGCCCGACACAGGACCGTCTGAATCCGCTCAGGTTGCTGATGACCAGATGGCAAATGCGGCCAGAGTCAGCAAATAGAATGTGACGACGACAATTGTCCCTTGCAGCGTGACAGCGAGTTTTCTTTCGCTCGGTGGTTCAAGCCACCATCGGAATGTTCGACCGGTCCAAGGAATCAGTTTACTCAGGACTGTCACACAGAACACATTTCCCAGGAAGATCGCCAGCCACGGGGGAACCCCGTTCGCAGCAAACACAGGGCGTGAAATCAATTTGTCCAATAAGAAGACGAGCGGGTATAGCACCAACAACACCAGCATGCTCATCTTCCATTCAGGGTGAGCATGTGAACCGCTGTCAATCTGAAACCACTCGTCAAAGGCCGAACGAGTCAACCTCAGCTTCGTTTCCTCTGTCAGCGTGCGCGCCTCGCGAAGCAGTTCTTTCCGAACTGGAGAATCAATCCATCGCCGCAGGTTTTCGGAAGTATCGAAGCGGAGGATCACCAGCCAATCTCGTGCGGACGGAGCATAGGGCGGGGTGAATCGATACCCGCGAAATCCTGGAGCGTTCGCATGTGCTCGCGCGATCCGCTTCTGCCATCGCTGATATGCCAGTTCCTGCCCCGGCTTCACCTTGGTGGTAATCAGGGCCGAGACTCCAACCTCACGATGAGGACTTTTCGCCGGAACGATATCGACTTCGTCAATTTCGATTTCGGTTGCAGCTGCTGACTCCAGCGACGAAATCCGCGCGGGCGAGTTGAGCCATTTCAATGCGGCCGGTGTGCTGTCGAACCACTGCACGACGATCCACTGAGGTTGTGCGGGGAGGCTGGGAGGAACAACCGTTTGATCCAGGAATCCTTCGGCGGAGGTGACCGCCTCAAGGAGTTCCTTTCCCCAGGCTTCGACGCGGTCGATGCCCGTCCGAGGTGTCAGACGATAAATGATCACCGCTTCGTGGTTGGTGAAATTGATCGTTTGGTCCATTGCCCATCCCAATTCAATTGCTGCTCCCCGGCCTTTGATATCGATGAAAGAGTATTTGCAGGTGAAGGCGGGATTTTCCAGTGTGGGAGAGGCCCAACCTTTCTCTCACAGGAGAACCTTGCCATGCTCTTTCCTGGAATTGATCAACATGCCCGTCAGCAGACTGTTTCACTGCGTGATCAGAGCGGTGATGTCTTGCTCGCTCGAGGAATGCGGCAGGTCAACATCTGCAGCACGACAGAACAAGTCCTTTCCGACCGTGAAGGCGATTGCCTGGCTCAGAGAGATTGCACTCTCCCAGATCGATCGACTGGAGATGAACGTCTTGCTGGCGGATCTGGTTCAGATCCCGCGAATTCACGGAGACTCTCATGGCTCACGGTCTTCGAACCAACAGATTGCCGAAGACATCGCCCAATTTGAATGGACGTTGCGAGAAGTTTGTTGGCAGAATCAAATCGAAATGCCTGTCCAAGTTCATCATCTTTGGCGAGCGACATCTGGATTATCTCGTCGCGGAGGTCAGCGAGTATTACAACCGGCATCGAAGTACATGTGCCGCGGGCACCTGCCGCACGTCAGTGACGATCCTAATGAAGTCGAGACGCTGCGACTCGACGAGATCGAAGTGAAATCGTTTGTCGGCGGGCTCGTGAAGGGATCTGAGCGCAAGGCGGGTTGACGTCGGCGGACTTCTCATCGCCTTTAACCACTGCAACCGGTCGGCGATTCAGAGCCAGGAGATTCAGTCCGCTCCCAGAGAAGGGGCATGGTCGATCAGGCCTTTAGGAACGCAGAGGGTCAACGGACATTTGACCCGCTCAGTTTGCGGCGACGACTGTTCGTCGAAACTCCTTTGTCGTTGACATTTTTGCGTCGCTTCCATCGATCGAAAAGCGCGCTGTGGAAAGTTCCCATTGCAGGCTGTGCCGCCGCAGGTCGTGCGTGATGGTGTTAACCAGCTGAATTTGAACGGGACTCGCATTCCATCGAGTGCCAGCTGCATGATCTATGAAGGATCATGGTCTGCTATTTTGACGTCAAATCGAAATCCAGTTTCTGTCGACCGTTCGTTGACACATCCGCCGTCAATGTCGTTTCGGTATTGAATTTCGCGGGAATAATCTGGCCGCGGACTGCAATCTTGTCCCCCGGCGTCACTTCCATGAATCGACCAGGGATTGGGCGAAACGAGGTAACTTGAACTTTCTTGGACCCGGGTTCGCATCGGCCCTCGTAAGCTCCATCAGTAATCTTACAACTCATCACCTGGGCGATCCCGTCCTCCGGCAAGAAGAGAATCTCTCCCTGGTCCAGTGGTTGACCGTCGAACGTGACGTTGCCCGAAACTGAGACCTTCCTTGGCTCGCTCGAATTCAGGCATCCCGTCATCAAGAGACAGACGACCATCACTTTCAGCAGGCGACTTACAACGAACATTCAGGGCCCCCCTTCAGGATTGAATAACAAGAATAGAACTTCCAACAACGGAGAAGTGCCGAGCGAAAGTCCATCAATCCCCCACTGTCTTCTGGGGATTGATGATCATGCGTCAAGAACTTCGTTGATGAGCGGTCTCAAGTCTCGCCCATCGATTTGGCTTTTCGGCACTGAGTGCGCGTAGAGAGACGAGTGGCCGACGACCGCACTGCCGGCAGCTGGATCGCTGCCGAAGACAGTGCGGAGTGGGAGCACGGTCGTCAGGGGGCAGTTCCGTTCTCCCTGTGAACTGACCCCCTCACGCGGCAATTCAGAGATCTCGTTACGAAACGAACGTGCCTTAGCCCCCCGTCTCAGGGGAGTGCGGCGGCGATTCTGGGTGATTCATTGCTCGAAAGCTCTGTTGATCGCCGCCTGAACGCCCCTCTTTCGTGAGATTTGCACTAGTATTCTCCAATGACTTCTGATCCAGCCCGAGTCCCCAGAGCCTGCGTGACCACCTGGGATGTATTGTTGGACACGAATCGCACGGAGCCGTCAGCGAGCAGAAAGTGTGCACCACCCACATGCTGGCTGCGTGCGTACTGCACGACATGGTCATAGGAATTCGGAACGCACGGAGCAAACTTGGTGTCTATGCACAGAAACACATAGTCTGAAGCGGTTGTGTTTGGAGGGTAGAAGCTGCTGAACATCCCCTCGCCGGTATACGTGTTGTAATACCGACCTCGGAAATCGTCCGCGGTCGTTGTGTCGGGAACGACCAGGATTTCACTGGCCATGACCGTATTGGATGTTCCGTCGATCACATCCCGCAGGCGTGTCTTCGACTTGACATAAAACATCCCATCCAGTTGCTCTCCCCCACCGATCGCTCCAAAGTATTGCTGTGCAGAGCCACATAATACGACATTTCCATGAAACCCATGCTGGGTGTAGCCGTTGTAGTCATGCATACCATGGCTGTGTGAATCGATCTTCCCGGCACCCGGATCGGTCGGACACATCAGCGTGGGGATGATCGTATTTCGCCCTGCGTAAATATATGTCGACGTTCCAAGCGTCGACGTGAGGAGATTGTAGAGTGGCGCCTGATCCAGATACGGCAGGACGCCCAGAATCCAGCCCATGCGGATCGGCGTGACGTCGTCCGCTGCGAAACGACTGAGCTGGCCCGCGGGGAAGCAGCCAACGCTGTCGTGATAATTGTGCAGTGCGAGTCCCATTTGCTTGAAATTGTTTTTGCACTGGGAACGACGCGCAGCTTCTCTTGCCTGCTGCACGGCAGGCAGCAGCAGTGCCACCAGCACTGCAATAATTGCGATCACCACCAGCAACTCGATCAACGTAAACCCGGAACGCGAATGTCTAGAATACAACATGGAACGCACCTCTCAAGTTAAATAAGTGAGACAGACGGACAGTAGTTTCAGTTCCTCATGAAGGGCGCCAAAGGAAGCTCCGTCGTTCTGATGAATAAAACAACGGAATCCTGTTGACTCAGTTCGTTTCGAATGACTCCCGGTTTTCAATACCTGATCTTCTGCACCCAGACACATTCTCCATGGCGGCTCCGTGCATGTTAAAGACGGAATCGATGACGCAATGCATCGACGAGCACCGCAACGACAATGACGACCCCCGTGATCATCTGTTTGTTCGCATCGGAGATCCCCAGCTGTGCCAGTCCGGATTGCAGGACTGAAATCATCAAGACTCCAATGAATGTGCTGAGCACACTTCCGCGTCCGCCCATCAGGCTGGTTCCGCCAATGACGCAGGAGGCGATCGCTGCGAGTTCCAGACCGATGGCTGCATTGGGGTCGGCACTGGAAAGTCTGGACGCTTGTGCAATCCCCGCGAGTCCGCACAGACAACCACTCAGCATGAAAACCGCAATCGAATACCGCGCTGTGCGGATCCCGGACATGCGTACCGCTTCTGCATTGGTCCCGATCGCGATGCAATACCTTCCAAACACGGAATAGGAGATGATCAGCTGTCCGAGCAGCACAGCCGATGCAGCAATGAGGAAGGCAGGCGACAGGTGCAGGGATGCAAGAGGTTCGCCAATCCATTCCACCTTTGATCCGATGTATTTGGTTTGAGAGTTCGTGATGGCTTTCGTGGCACCACGGGCGATTTCCAGCATCCCCAGCGTCACGATAAACGAGGGGATTCGGAAGCCGACGGAAATCAGCCCGTTGATCAGTCCGCACAATGCGCCGCTCAGAACAGCGACTGGAGCTGCTGCCGACAGGGACCAGCCGGAATCGACCATCAATGTTCCGAGAACCGCCGATGAAAGTGCCAGAATCGAACCCGCGGAAAGATCGATGCCTCCCGTGATCAAAACAAACGTCATCCCGACCGCCATCAGCGTCAGGTCGGGAATCTGATTGGCAATCGATGTGAAGGTGGACCTTTGAAAAAAGTTCTCGCTTTGGAGGCTGAAAACAAGAATCATTACCCCCAGAACCAGGCAGAGCCCTCCGGAATTGACCAGCAGATTCTTGATCTTTTGATGGTTCACACTACGGCCCTCCGTTCCAGATATCCGGAGAAGGCCGCACGCATCATCTGACCATGAGAGAAGTCCGGACGGGAGAAGGTTTCCACCAGTCTTCCGTTCGACATCACGGCGATGCGGTCACAGGTTTCGAACAGCTCTTCCAGGTCACTGCTGACAATGACAATCCCCTTTCCTTCATCGGCCAGGGATTTCATCAGCTGATAGATCCGTCGCCGCGCCGGAACATCGATCCCTCGGGTCGGTTCGTCAAACAGAAAGACCTTGGCATTCGTTGCCAGCCAGCGCGATATGACGACCTTCTGCTGGTTGCCTCCGCTGAGCGTTCCGACCGGCTGTTCGATGCTTGTGCAGCGGATGCCCAACTCTTCCCGATTGCGTTCGGTCGAATCAATTTCCTCGCGAGCACGGATTAATCCCAATCGGCTGAAGCATTTTTTCACCACAGCCAACGTTCTGTTCACGCGGATCGATTGAGACAAAAGCAGCCCGTTGGACTTTCGATCTTCCGTGACCATGGCCAGCCCAGCTGCGACCGCTTCACTGGGATGGCGGAACCGGAATGCATCGAGTTCATCCGGAAATTGAACGGTCCCGGACGTGGCGATGTCCGCACCGAAAATGAGGCGTAAGAGTTCCGTGCGTCCTGAACCGATGAGTCCCGAAATCCCCAACCGTTCCCCTTTTCGTACCTGAAACGAAACATCCTTGACTGGCCCGCCGGAAAGGTTGTCGACCTTCATGGCCCAGCTTGTCGCGTCATGATTCAATGTTCTTTTTGTCGGGACGAAGCGGTCCACGGCTTTGACGACGTGCTGCTCGCGTGACACGTCACCTACCATCAGTCCGACCATTTGATCCGTGTTGAGTGTCGAGGTCTGGTAAGTCCCGACAGTGCAGCCGTCCTTCAGCACAGTGATCCGGTCAGAAAGTCGCGACACTTCATCGAGTCGGTGACTGATATAAACAATGCCCACACTTTGCGACCGCAGCCGATCCAGCCATTCAAATAACGCTTCCGATTCAGCAGCGCTCAGTGCGGCTGTCGGCTCATCCAGAATCAGCAATTGACACTGGCGATCCAGCGAGGCTGCAATTTCGATCATCTGCTGCTGGCCGACGCCGAGAGTTTCCACGAGCGCATCCGTCCGAATCGTCTTCAATCCGAGTCGATCTAATGCGATCCTTGCGAGGCTGTGCAGCTCTGGATAATTGATCAGGCCTCCCTTTGACGGAAGACGCGTCAACAGGAGGTTCTCTGCGACACTCAACGTCGGAATCAGATTGAATTCCTGCTGGACAATTTCGATGCCGGACTGTTCTGCCTCGCGTTTGTTTCTGGGAGCGTAGTCTTCCCCGCGGAACGTCATCTTTCCAGATGTCGGGAGGACAAGCCCAGCGATCGTCCGGACCAATGTGCTTTTCCCGGCACCGTTCCCACCGACGAGCGCATGAATTTCTCCGGACCGGACTTCAAATGCACAGTCGTTTAGAACTCTGGCGTCTCCGTAGGTTTTGGAGACCCCATGGACTTCCAGAAGTGGGAGCGAGATTCCGTTCATTTGGATAACGACTCCGCCGTGACCAGATCGACCGGAGTTTCAACATTCTCGACGACATTGCTCGGGTCGTTGAGAAGTTTGAGGGCATTCTGAATTCCGTAGACTGCCAGTTCGCCGCCATGCTGATCGGCAGTCGCCAGGATCTTCCCGTCGCGAATCGCCTGTTGAACTGCCGAGATGTTGTCGAAGCCCACAATGAGCACATCGCCTGTCCGGTTCATCGACTTGACCGCTGCCATTGCTCCAAGTGCCATAGAATCGTTCGCAGCCAGGATTCCCTTGATGTCGGGATATTCACTGAGCACCGAAGCAACAATCGTGTTGGCTTTGCTCATTTCCCACTCAGCGGACTGATGGCTGACGACGTTCATCCCGGCCTCTGCCATCGCCTCCTGAAATCCGTCGAACCGCTGCTGACCGTTGAATGAGGTCCGCACCCCTTCAATGATGCAGACTTTGTCACCTTTGGTGAGATGACCGGCAAGATAGGTTCCCACCCGCTTGGCCCCCGCTTTGTTGTCAGGCCCAATGCACGGAATCACGACGTTTTCTGCTGCCAGGACTTCAGCATCGAGGCGATTGTCAATATTGACGACCACGACACCGGCCTTTTGAGCCCGACGCAAGACTGAAATCAATGCTTTCGAATCGGCGGGAGCAATGACAATCGCATCGACTTTGTTTGCGACCATCTCTTCCACAAGGGCGACCTGCCGGCTGAGGTCACGCTCATCTTTGATCCCGTTGACGATGAGTTCAAAGTCATCCGCATGCGCGGCTTGATAGGTCCTGGCTTCTTCAGCCATGGTTGAGAAAAATTCGTTCGCCAGGGATTTCATGATCAGGGCGATCTTCGGCTTTTTCTTTCCTTCGATCGCTGATCTCTCTTCTCGGGGGACTGCAACCCCGTTGGAGCATCCCAGTGCGATGATGCAGATGAGCATGCAGATGTGCAGCTTCTTCATGGATGTGTACTCCAGAGCTGTTGAATCTCCGCACGATGGCCGATGCTGGGCTGGGCTCCAAGACGGGATGCGGTCATAGCACCTGCGGCGTTTCCCCAACGGACAGCCTCGTCAAGATCTCCCGTTTCAACCCAGCGGACAGCGAGAGCTCCGATAAACGAGTCCCCGGCAGCTGTCGTGTCGACCACCGTCGTCTTGAACGCCGGATGGAGACGGCCGCCGTTCGTGTCGTAGAGATAAGCTCCCTTCCCACCCAGCGTCACAACGACATGTTTCGCCCCGAGTTGGTGAAGGATCCGCGCTGCCCGGTCGACATCATGGAGAGTCTCAACCGGGATTCCTGCAAGCCGGGCCGCTTCCTGTTCGTTGGGGCAGATCAAGTCCACGTTGAGCAGTTCATCAGGGAACGATTCCGAGACCGGTGCCGGGTCCAGGATCACGCGGACACCGGCGTCCCATCCCATCTTGATGACAGCCAGAACGGTTTCCATTGGAACTTCAAGCTGAAGCATGACCACATCGCAGGAGAGGATGACGCTCTGCAGAGCCTGCACATCCTGCGTGCTCAGACGTTCGTTCGCGCCACCGAAAGTCACGATCTGATTTTCGCCGCTCTCTTCGACGGTGACGAAAGCCAGCCCGCTGCCGCAAGCTGTTGTCTCCTGAACATGCTCGCAATTCACCCCGCAGGACTGCAGCGAACTGATCAGATTGCTCCCGAACGCGTCGTTTCCAACGCGCCCGATCATAGACACGGCGCCACCTGCCCGTGCTGCGGACACCGCCTGATTCGCTCCCTTTCCGCCGGAATTCTGCGTGTAGGATCGCGCCGCGACCGTTTCTCCCGGCTTAGGGAAATTCTGACATTGAAGGACCAGATCCATATTGATAGAGCCAACGACGGCAATCCTCGGTCGGGAAATGGAATTGATCATTTGTCGGTTTTCTCCAGCGACACTGCCCAAGTCTGATGAGGCGGTTCGCTGGAAAGCAGTGTCAGCGCCTCAATCACTCGCCCCTTCTGATCGTCGCGGAGAATGAGGTATCGATCCCGACCGTTCTCCATCGGCTCAAAATTTGTGTAGACATCTTCCACGGTGACGCGACCGGGGGGAGAGAGGTCGAAGTATCCATGGTTCGGACGAACAGCGACCAATACGGATGTTAAATCCCAGGTCGGTCGATCGTGTGGAGGAGGGATGTATGCAATGTAGGCGTCCGAAACCGGATGATGTTTCACATACTGATAATCCTGCTCGATGCTTTGATGTGGGTAAGGAAGTTGCAGGCCGATCTCGAATCCGCTCCAGAGAATCTGTGTCGGCCAGGCAGCGAACAGCGACTGCGCGGATGTGACTTCCTGGTTCACGTTGTACTCGCTGTAGCGCTCCAGGACCCCAGTCTGGCTGTTAGGGATCTCCGTGAACGCTCCCGCCATCACAGAAAGGAGACGAACTTTCTTGCTGACGAGATCCGTGCCGTTGAGAGGGCTGTGCTGATCACCGTCTGACTTCAGAAGATCTGCGAGATTCGTGGAAAAACCGACCTGACAGATAACAACCGTTCCGTCTTCGGCGGCCGCGAGTGTCTGTCTCAGCAGATCGACCGCAGCAGGGGCGTCTTTCCCCGAGGAGAGGTCGTGCGGATAGCGCTGCTGGCCGCCCTCCTCGATTTTTGCCAGACCGTTGAATCGACCCTGCTGAGGAGTCACGCCGCTGCGACAAACTCCAATGGGAATGTTACCGCGTCCGTAAAATGTATTCACGCAGTCTGTAAACGGTGCGGCCAGCTCATGGTCTTTCGTGATCGTCACAGCCAGAAGTTCACATTCCCCTCGCGACTGTAATGCGTGAATCATCGCTAACGCGAGAACGTCATCGCAGTCATTCCCGATATCCGTGTCGAAGATCAGAGGAATCGGCTTCTGCACAGGTTCGGCGTGCGAAAGGTGCGAATTCACAACCCCCAGAATCACGGCGATGACGGGCGTGAAACTCCAGTTTCTCATTGCAGTACCCTTCCGACCGAGGCTCGGGACACCAACCGAACAGGAATTTTGTGTGTCCTCTTTTTCGTCGTTGTTTTCGACTGCAGCTCCTCGATGACCAGCTCGGCTGCTCGACGTCCCAGTTCCGGAACGTCCTGCACGATGGTGGTTAACGGGACCTGCATGAATTCCGCGAACGCAATGTCATCGAAGCTGATCAAAGACAAATCTTCGGGAATTCGCCGGCCCATTTCCGCCGCCGCCCGGATTGCTCCCAGGGCGTTGGGAGTACTCATCGCAAAGAGTGCGGTAATCTCCGGAGACTGCGTCAGAAGTTGCCGAGCGGACTGATATCCGGATTCAAACGTAAACTGATCTCCAGCCACAAAGGCGGGATCCAGCTCTTCCCGGACCTCCTTGAGCTCCATTTGGGCTCCCTGAAGTCGCAAGTCGCAGGGCAACGTTCCGGGAAGTCCCCTTAAGATCCCGATCTGCCGATGCCCGTTCTGAAGCAGAACCTTCATTGCGAGCCGGGCTCCTTCCAGATGATCAGACGTCACCTGGACCATCGATGAGCCGACACAGCAGCGATCGACCACAATCAGCGGAAGACCACTCTTTGAAGCAAGTTCCAGATGTTGAAATTCGAGTCCGACCGGGCACACCACCAGAGATTCCACATTTCTTGAAATCATCTGGTCGATGAGATCGCGTTCCTTGTTTACAGAGCCGTCGCTGTCAGCCATCACAGTCGAAAAGCCTGCCGATTCAATTGAGATCGTCACGGCACGAGTGATCGCGGAGAAGAACGGATTCGAAAGATCCGGAACAATGATTCCCAGCAATCCGGTTCGCCTGGATCGCAGCGACCGGGCCACTTCACTGGGACGAAACCCCAGTTGCTTCGCTGCATCTTTCACGAGCTGAGCGGTGGACTCACTGATGCGATTCTGACTCGCCAGCCCGTTCAAAGCACGTGACGCTGTCGACACACTCACCCCGGCCGCATGTGCGACATCACTCATCGTCGGATTCGTGCGTTCTCTCGCCAATGCCCCACACACTTTCAGTCAGAAGTCGCTGAAACCGCATGCACAATCGATTGTGCACGCCACAATACATGAAATGCATCGGAGACGCAAGTAACATCAACGGTAGTTGATGAAAGTTTGAAATGTGAATCTCTGCCTTTCGATATCGATGAAAGGGGAACTGCAAGTGGGAGCAACAACACGGCCCGGTGGCTCCTGGCCCAAGTCACGTACCAGGTTCTCCGCAAGGCCGGCCGGCTGCGGGAATGGTACAAGAAGATCAAGAGAAGGCGGGGCTGTGGCGTGGCTCGAGTCGCGGTGATGCGGAAGCTGGCGACGGTGATCTGGCACATCCTCAGCAAGCAGCAGAGTTATTTTGAGTGCCGAGCCAATGCAGTGGCCTGAACCTCTCAGAAGTGAATCTGCATCCATGACCCCGTTCCCCAAGGAGACCAGACCAAAACCTTCACCCCGGTTGTTCGATCCAGGACGGCAGCACAAACCAGACATGGTGATGCATGACGGGGATACCAAACTCAACCTCGAATTCTGAACTGAGGCTACGAGAAGTTTGTTGGCACGATCAAATCGGAGTGCCTGTCAAAATTCATCATCTTTGGTAAGCGACACCTGGATCATCTCGTCGCGGAGTTCAGCAATTATGACAACCGGCACCGAACTCTCGTCGAAACCTCTTTGCCGTCAACGCTCTTTGGTTGACGACATCAATTGGACAGCGTCGCCCTCGCAGCTCACGTTGATCATCTTCGCCGACCAAAATTCGAACGGCGCACGTATCGATTTTCATTGACTCTAAAATGAACGCAGTTATACGGACCGAACCGGTTACGCCAGTCGAATGAAAGTGCCACGCGAATGGAGTTTGCGCAAGTAACCGGATTGACACGGGTTGCGGTTCGTGTCAGTTCCGTTTTTGCCTGCTGGTGTCAAGATCCTGCAGAGTCGCCGGGAGGAAATCGTCTCGTGAGTGCGACCTCGTTCCATCAACCTGTTCAGTCGTGGCGACCCGTGCTGAGGCAATGTGCAGTTCTGGCGGGATTGCAGTTGATCGCGATGTGGGAGAGCCGGCCGAGGCACAAGGGGCCGAATGGTTTAACAAACCGCCTCGCACTGAGCATGTCACGCCTCCGCATCAGGACAACTTCTACTTCTGCCTCGCACCTGCACAGGTCCTGACGATGTGGCTGGCACTGGATGACGTTGATGATAAAAACGGATGCCTGCGATATGTTCCCGGGTCGCATCTACGGGGCATCCGGCCGCACAATCGAACAAAAACGCTCGGGTTCTCGCAGGGGATTGTGGACTATGGCGACCGGGATCTGGAGATCGAAGCAGCCATCCATGCCCAGCCGGGTGATGTGCTGATTCATCACGGCGATATGATTCATCGGGCCGAGGCCAACCGCTCAAACACTCGCCATCGCCGCAGCTTCGCCATGGTCGTTCGCGGCCAGAGTTGCCGTCGCGATGAAGCCGCTTACCAGCGTTACCTCGACGCGGCCACTCTCCACCATCAGAACATGGGCCTGAATGTCGTCTGAGTTTTTTTAATTGGTGCGTATCAAGGGACGCTGGAGTCTCCTGAGGATCATCGCAACTCGCGTTCAGTTGCACGCCCGACGTGTGCAGCTGAACGTGAGTCGACCGAGTTCATCGGGCTCAACGGTGATGTCACTTCACTGTCTGGATGCGGGCTGCCTGTTCTGTATTTCTCGAGCATCGAAACGATCTGCTCGATCACTTCAAAAACTGAGTCCGCGAACTCGAACAGAGAACAATGCCTGAAAACCAGAACCCCCACTTTGGAAGATCCACCTCCCTGTATGAAGAAGCTCGGCGGATCATCCCGGGTGGAACGCAGCTGCTCAGCAAGCGGCCTGAATTATTCGCCCCGGGAAAGTGGCCGGCTTACTATGCCTCTGCGCAAGGCTGCGAAGTTGTCGACCTGGATGGGCGGAAATATCTGGACTTCACGCCCAACAGTGTCGGGGCTTGCCTGCTGGGATATGCGCATCCTGAAGTGAATCGCAGGGTCATCGAGCGAATCCATCGAGGGACCATGTGCACTCTCAACAGTCCGGAAGATGTGGAACTTGCGAAAGCCCTTCTGAAAATTCACCCCTGGGCCGAGCAGGTGCGTTTTGCCCGTTCGGGTGGAGAGGCACTCGCCATCGCTGTGCGTCTGGCAAGGGCTGCGACAGGACGTGATCAGGTCGCGTTCTGCGGGTATCACGGCTGGTGCGACTGGTATCTCGCTGCAAACCTCGGCGAAGAGAGTGCTCTGGACGGCCACCTCCTTCCGGGGCTGAGTCCGAAGGGAGTTCCCCGCGGCCTGAATCAGACTGCACTGCCGTTCGCCTACAATCAGTTGCAAGAACTCCAGCAGATTGTGCAGACGCGGAAGGGCCAACTGGCCGCCGTCGTCATGGAACCGACTCGCAGTCACTCCCCCGAAAAGGGGTTTCTGGAAGGTGTCCGCCAGTTGTGTGATGAACACGGAATCCGACTCATCTTCGATGAAGTAACGACCGGATTCCGGTTCCGCCTTGATGGAATTCACTTGGATTATGGGATTGTGCCAGATGTCGCTGTCTTCGCAAAAGGAATGGAGAGCGGTCATCCAATTGCAGCGATCATCGGCCACCGCTCAACGATGGAGGCCGCCGAAGAGTCATTCATTTCGAGCACTTACTGGACTGAAGGGGTCGGGCCGACAGCCGCGCTGGCCACGATCTCGATCTGTCAGGATCAGGATGTGGCGGGACACATCCGGATGATCGGCCAGTTGTTTCAATCCTCTCTCAGTTCAGCTGCAGCGAAGGTCGGAGTGCCGTTCCTCGTGGATGGACACCCTGCTCTGACAAAGATCGGTATTTCCCATCCCGAGCAGGACGCCCTGATGACGCTCTTCACAATTCGAATGCTAGAGCGAGGTTTTCTCGTCGGCAGCGGGTTCTATCCAACTTCAGCACACCAGCCGCACCACGTGGAAGACTTTGTTCAATCAGCGACTGCAGTCCTGAATGAGTTAGTCGTTGCCATGGAGAATCATGACGTGATGCAACGCATTGGTGGGCAAGTCAGGCAGACTGGTTTTAAACGGCTGATTTAGTTGACTGGCCGATCACCCTGGGGCCTTTGATATCAATGAAAGAGCAATAGCAAGTGGGCGATGGATTTCCCAGTGCGGGAGCGGAAATCACCATGGTCGTACCGCTGAAGATCAGCGCACACGGCAGCACGTCAGTCCAGATCATCGCCTGAATCCCCCCGATGGATTTGCAGATCGCAGCGATAACTCCAACTGCTGGAATTCACCAGTACAGGTCCGGGTCGGGGAACACCTCAAGGTCGGGGCCTTTCACACGATCCAAAGTCATAGAAGCTGCGAAGGCGACCATACTCATCCAGCCCAGACGCAGCAGCAGGAAGAGACTCGCCCCGATGACCCCGATCCCAGTGTTAAATCTCAGTTCCAGATACTCGTAGGCGCTGGTCAGTCGCAGCCGCATATAGAAGGGGATCGACAGCTGGATGATGACAATCGCCGAGAGTGGAATCGCCAGGTATCCCAGGAAACAGCCGATCCCATGTCTGACCACTTCTCCCGGAGTTCCCAGGTGTGTCAGGGTGGAGAAGAGAGTCGCCATGATGCTCAGGCCGACGGCAAACCATGGCACGTTCCGACCGCCGACAAAAAAGTCATCGGTTGAATGCTGACGGCTGCCGAACCACAGGGCGATTCCGAACGTCACCAGCATGTCAGCGGCGATGGTAATGAAGTCGAGGAGCTTCAGACCTGATTCAACAGGGATACCACTTTCCGCCATGTGGAAAAGTCTTCAGGGTGTCGGTGAGATCAGTGATTCATTTTGCGGGAAGCAAGGAGGTACTCGGGACCGATCATGTTCAGGCCCCGGACCAATGTGGCAGCTCGGCCTGCATTCTGTCCCGATAACGTTGAAATGCCTGGTCCGACGCCCCCCGATCGGGAGGCAGCAGCCGCAACGGGAACTCTGGATCGGACAGCTTGCAGAGAAGCTTGTCGTAAGCCCCGTCCATATGGGCGCCGTCCTGTTCCACAATCTCAAGAATGATCGATCGATGATGCAGCAGTTCATCCCGATGCTGCGCCAGTCTCCGGTTGTCCTGCTGGGACAGTCCCAACTCGAACATCTGTCTGATCAGGGGGATGTTTGTCGAGCTCAAAGACAACAACAGGCTGGCCTGCAGCCCCGTCAGCGCTGCCTGAACCCAGTTCACTTCATTGAAGAAATGGCCCAGTTGCGGTGCGATTTGAAGGGTATGGGCCATCTGGGCTTCATCCAGTCGTGTTGCCCATTTGACGCCGATCAGATTGGGATAGCGTTCTGCCAGCTCGCCTATTCTGTCTGAGTCAAGCAGACGCAGGCCCCGGGCGACGTTGTAGAACAGAAAGGTGCAATCAGGATTCCGACCGCAGACATCGTGGAACAACGTATCAACTTCGCTGTCGGTCACCCGTCCCCATGAAGGAAGCGTGAATTGAAAACTGTCGAAGCCGAGACTTCGTCCCAGTTCAATTCGCTCCTGCAGCTGTGCAACTGAATTGGCGATCAGTCCCAGTTGACGCAGTTGCAGTCTTCCTTCCGTCTCTTCCTGGAAGATTCTCGCGGCTTCGCTGAACTGGCTGTTGGTCAGGGCGTGACCTTCCCCAGCTGTCCCGAACAGGTAGAGTCGCTCAATGCCCGTGGCAAGCAGGGCTGCGATGGAACGACGAAAGATGGGGACATCCAGTTGGTCGTCCTCCGTCCATGGGAGACAACAGGTGGCCAGAATGCAGGGAGGAAGTCGTGCGGTCATGGGGTTCCGATCGGCATATTTGTCGGGATGCAGGCTGCTATCAGTTCAACTTCTTCACAAGTTCAACGAACGATCTGTCAGAGCACGAAGTGTGAGCGAGTGGATTCTTAACACAACGCAACTCGATCCACTTGTTCACGGGGCATTCTCTGAAAAAATCAAACTGTAGTATCATCGTCAGCTGCCCACTGAAATCCTCCCTTTGATATCGCAGAATCTGACCTCAAAAATGCCCCGCCAGACGGACCTTAGTGCTGTTCAACGGATGCGCAACTCGTCTCCACATTAAAGATTGTGACGATACCGATATGGGCTTCATTTTTCACCCGTTGCTCGCCCTGATCGCCTCTGCCACGGATCGCGAACTGGCGAAGTACATCCAGTTCCTGAAGGAAGAGAACAAGATTCTCAGAGCGAGAGTTCCCGGCCAGATTCACACGAATCCGAGATGAGCGGGGGCGGCTGATTAATTTCGGCAAGGCATTGGGGAGGGCCGTGGAAGAACTTCTGACATACGACCCGACCCAGCGACATTTCGCCATCTACATCCTGCGGACGCCGCTTATTCTGACACCGGACGATGAGATTGTCTTCGTCATGCTGCAGCGCAGTGCAATCGATCATGCCAACATTGGCCGCTTTCGCGTCTCCACGACTGATCAACCTGGCGATGTCATCAGTGTTAAGGAACCGCTCCCCTTGGAGTCTCTTGCTGTTCTGAATTTAGACGGTCCCACCCAGATCGATAACTCGTTGCGGAGTCGACTGCGGGACCAGTATCTCGCTGATCATCCTGCGTATCAACAAGCCGAAGCAGAGTTGAACTCGGCAAAGCAACAGTTATCGGAAATCAAAAGCATGGCAGGCCCGCTGAATGTCATGGTGATGGCGGAGCAGAAAGAACCTCGTACAACGCATATCCTGGAACGGGGAGTCTGGGATCAGCGGGGGAATTCCGTCACGAGCGGACTCCCTGCCGCGATTCTGCCGTGGCCCCAGAGCCGATCCAAATCGCGACTGGATCTGGCGAACTGGCTGATCTCGCCGGACAATCCCCTGACCGCCCGAGTGATCGTGAATCAGCTTTGGCAACTGTGCTTCGGAGTCGGACTCGTACGGACTCCGGAAGACTTCGGTTTGCAGGGAGAGCCACCCACGCATCCTGAATTACTCGACTGGCTGGCCGTTGAACTGGTCGAACACAACTGGGACCTGAAGCATATTTTACGCCTGATCGTCACCAGTCAAACCTATCAGCAGAGCAGCCAGATCTCTCCCGAGCTACTCGAGCTGGACCCCGAGAACCGGTTGCTTGCACGGGGGGCCCGGTTTCGACTTCCCAGTTGGATGCTGCATGATGCGGCGCTGCGCTCAAGTGGCCTGATGAATCCTTCTCTGGGTGGCCCTCCCACCAAGCCCTATCAGCCGGAAGGAGCTTGGGAAGAGCAATCCATGGGCAAGTTCCAGTATCGCCCCAGCCAAGGCACGGCTCAGTTTCGTAGAACGTTGTACACGTTCTGGAGACGTTCCGCGGTCCCCACATTCTTATTTGATACTGCCCAGCGTCGCGTTTGCGAGGTCACATCTCGATTGACCAACACGCCGTTGCAGGCATTAACACTGCTGAACGATCTCACGATGCTTGAAGCCTCTCGTGAACTAGCCAGGTCTGTCATGCGACGTGAGATGGATTCGACCACAAGATTGAATACGATCTGTCAGTCCATTCTTTCTCGCGACGCTACCCCCGCGGAGTCGGAGGTGCTTTCCAAAAAACTGGAACAAGCACGCGCGTACTACCGTGCATCTCCGGATCAAGCGCAGCAGTTTTTGAACTTTGGCCAGGTTGAACATCGCGACGTCTCGTCCAACGAAGAGGTTGCCGCGTATACCGTCGTGGCGAGTCTGATCTATAATCTTGATGAGGCATTGACGCATGAATAAGTCGTCGAAATCGGCGTTCGACCAGGAACAATCTGTGGCGGACATCTCTCGCCGATACTTTCTGGGCCAAGGAGCCGGAGTGAGCCTGGGAGCGATGGCTCTTGGATTTTTGAACCTTGCACAGGGAGGGGCTGCCACGGGGAGCCAGACCGGGCGCCGCGAAGATCTTCCGCATTCAATTCCATCCGCCAAACAAGTCATTTTCTTGACCCAGTCGGGGGGCCCCTCTCAACTCGAACTCTTCGACCACAAACCGAACTTGCACAAGTTGGCAGGAACGGAACTTCCTGAAAGCGTTCGCCAAGGCCAGCGCCTGACGACCATGACCGCTGGCAAACAACAACTCGTCGTGCCTTCCAAGACAACTTTTCGTCAATACGGAGCCAGCGGCGCGACAGTGGGAAGCTGGCTGCCTTACACCGCTGGAGCGGTCGATGATCTCTGCTTCGTAAAATCCATGGTCACCGATCAGATCAATCACGCGCCGGCGATGACGAAGATGCTCACCGGACATCAGTTGCCCGGCCGTCCGAGTCTCGGGGCCTGGACCAGTTACGGCCTCGGAAGCGAAAATCGAAATCTGCCCGACTACCTGGTCTTAATCTCCAATCTGAAGCGGGCCACTGATCAACCGCTCTACGACCACTACTGGGGAAGCGGTTTCCTTCCGTCTCGATACCAGGGAGTGAAACTGAGAAATGCCAAAGACCCGGTTCTCTATCTCAGCGATCCTGCGGGGTTGCCTCCACAGCTGAGGCGACTCATGCTGGATGGACTCACCGAGTTGAATCAGATGCGTTTTCAGCAGGCTGGGGATCCTGAGATTGAAACCCGTATCCGCCAATATGAAATGGCATGGAGGATGCAAACCAGTATTCCGGAACTGAGTGATCTGAGTGATGAAACGGAATCAACGTTCGATCTCTATGGTCCGGATTCCCGACGCCCGGGGAGTTATGCTGCGAACTGCATTCTCGCCCGGCGCCTGGTCGAACGGGGAGTGCGGTTTGTCCAGCTGTTTCACCCTGACTGGGACAATCATAACAGGATCGTCTCATCGTGCGCTTCCCGCTGCCGCGACACCGATCAGGCCAGTGCGGCCCTGGTTACCGACTTGAAGCAACGCGGGCTGCTGGATGAAACCCTTGTTCTCTGGGGAGGTGAATTCGGCAGGGGAGTCGCTGGCCAGGGAGAATGGGACAGTCCGGATGTCGGACGCGATCATCATCCCCGTTGTTTTACTGTTTGGTTGACCGGCGGCGGTATCAGGCGCGGGATCACTCATGGGGCGACGGATGATTTCAGCTACAACGTCACCGAGAATCCGGTCCACGTCCGTGATCTGCATGCCACAATTTTACATCTCTTAGGAATTGATCATCAGCAGTTCACCTACCGGTTCCAGGGACTCGACTACCGACTGACAGGGGTGGAACAGTCACGGGTCATTCACGAATTGATGGAATGATCTAATGCCTGAAGCCTATCACAGGACAGCGTTCTCCGTTTCTCCCGCCGATCCGAGTGCCTGCTGATCTTCACCGAGTTTTGAGCTCATGTGTCTATCCCGGGATAAGACGGTAGCGGATAACGACATTCTCACTTCGAAAGCAGGCGTGATGACGAAATATTCTCGATTGCAAGTTCAGTCCTTGTGCTGGGCTGTGGCTGTACTTTCATCGACGGCGATCGCCTTCGCCGATGATTTGCCCAAATGGGTCTGGCAGGGGGCTGAGAACCAGCCGATCACCCTGCACATGCGTAAGGACTTTTCCGTCGACGGTGACATTAAGTCCGCATTGATCGCTGCCACCGCGGACAACCATCTCACGATCTGGGTGAACGGTCAGCAGGTTCTCAAGGGGGATGACTGGCGCCACCTCGAATCAGCAGAAGTGACCGGGCAGATCAAACCAGGTCACAATACAATTGCAATTCAGGCGGTTAATGATGAGGGCACAGGCGCACTTCTGGCTGCCTTGCGAATCACTCACACAGACGGCGGAGTGACTGACATCGCCACAGATGGCAGCTGGAAAGCATCAGCGGATGCATCCGAGAAATGGCGTGAGGCGGAATTCGACGATCGACATTGGGGTGCGGTGCAGGTGCTCGGGCAGGTTGGAGACCCCTCACTTGCATGGTCGAGTTGCATCACCGAGTCCGTGATTTCTCGAGGACTCAGTGGATATGATGAAAGTGTCTATTTGCCGGTTGTTGCCAGGAATGTAACAACACGAGAAGGTTTTGTAGTCGAACAAGTCTTCGATGTGCCACGTCCAATGGGTTCTTGGGTCGCATTGACGAAAGATGATCGCGGTCGTCTCATCGCCTCCGCTCAGGAAGGCCAGGGGCTGTTCCTTATCCAACCGGGAACCGAAGGCCACCCGACAACAGTAAAAAAAGAGCCTGTGAAGCTCTCTGGTGCGCAGGGTCTGTGCTGGGCCTTCGATGCACTCTATGCGGTCGTGAATGGTGGACCAGGATCCGGCCTGCATCGACTCAAGGATACCGATGGGGACGGCTTGCTGGATGCAGATGAATTTCTGATGCCCATTCCCGGTGGAGGAGAACATGGTCCCCATGCGGTGATTCCATCTCCGGACAAGAAATCACTGTTGGTCATCGCAGGGAATCATACGAAATTGCCAGAAGGGATCACCGGGAGTCGAATCCCGCAGAACTGGAGCGAGGACCTGTTGTTGCCACGTCGTTGGGATGCACACGGACACGCCGCAGGCATTCTGGCTCCCGGCGGCTGGATCATCAAGGTCGATCTGGAAGCGAAACAGCGGGAGATTATCAGTATTGGCTTCCGCAACCAGTATGACATTGCATTCAACGCAGACGATGAACTCTTCACCTACGATGCTGATATGGAACGAGATCTGGGGTCTCCCTGGTATCGTCCCACGCGCGTCTGCCACGTCACGAGCGGGAGCGAATTCGGCTGGCGCAGCGGAACCGGAAAATGGCCGGCCTACTATGAGGATTCGCTTCCGGCGGTCGTCGATATTGGCCCTGGTTCTCCCGTAGGCATCGTCTTTGGAGAAGGAGCGAAATTTCCTGAGAGGTACCAACGGTCTCTCTTCCTGCTCGACTGGACTTACAGCACGATTTACGCTGTTCATATGACTCCCAAAGGAGCAACCTATCATGGAATCAAGGAAGAATTTCTGAACGGTCAACCGATGCAGGTGACTGATGGAATCATTGGAGATGATGGGGCCTTGTACTTCACAACTGGGGGGCGAGGCACGCAGTCTTCGGTGTATCGTGTCCGCTATCTCGGGGACGAGCCGACTTTTCCAGTCGATCTAAAAGCCTCTGAAGGAATCAAGGCAAGATCGTTGCGACATCAGCTGGAAGCATTTCACGGCCAGCCAGGTGCTGACCTCGAACTGATCTTCGCTCATCTCGGAAGTGAAGACCGCTTCATCCGATATGCGGCGAGAATCGCCTTAGAATCTCAACCCGTAGAGAACTGGGGCGAGCGTGCGCTCGCTGGTCGGAATCTCTCCGATCGCGGGATGATTCTGGCCATGATTGCATTGTCGCGGCAGGGGAAGACGGAAGATCTCCCTGCGATTCTGGAAGCTCTCGGGAAAGTCGATTTCGCCAGGCTCGATGAACAGGCTCAACTGGCATTCCTGCGCGCTTACGAACTGGCGTTCACTCGCCAGGGAAAGCCGGATGAAACTTGGCGGCAGAAGGTGATTGCGAAGCTGGACCCGCTGTACCCTGCGAAGTCATATCCGCTGAATGCGGAGCTGGTGCAGTTGCTGGTTTTTCTGAACGCACCGCAGGTTGTTTCGAAGACGCTGGCTGTCATGGATCAATTGGGACCGGAACCGCTGCAGGACTGGGCTCATCTCACGAATCGAAGTCAGCGATATGGGAGTAATATCGGCCAGTTGCTGGCGACGAGACCTCCCACTCGCGCCGTTCATTTTGCCTTTGTCTTAAGAAATCAGCAGTCCGGTTGGACGTTGCCCCAGCGGCAACGCTACTTCCAGTTCCTGATTGATGCTGCGAAATCTTCAGGCGGCGACAGCTACACAAAGTCGATTTCGCAGTTCCGCGAAGATGCGTTGATGAACTGCTCTCCGAGTGAAAGAATCGCGGTGGGCCCCATCGCGAGTGTCTCATTGCTGGCTCCTCCTCCACAAGTGACTCCGCCGGTCGGCCCGGGGCGAAAGTGGAACCGTGAAGAGGTTATCGCGAACTTAGAAGGTGAACTTCACAACCGGAATTTTAAACACGGCCGCAATCTCTTTTTTGCAACCGCGTGTGCGAAGTGCCATCGTTTAAACGGTGAAGGGGGAGCGATCGGCCCAGATCTCTCTACCGCTGGAAAGAAATTCCCACTGCCGGACCTGCTCGATGCGATCCTCGAGCCGAGCAAGGTGATTTCGGATCAATATGCTTCACATCAGGTGGCGACAGTCGAAGGGGAAATCGTGCTCGGCCGCGCAGTGGAGATCGGTAACGAGTTGTACGTCTTTACTCCTGATGCTGACGCCCCTCCGAAGATCTTTAAGAAATCGGAAGTCGAAGAAATCCTTCCATCGAAAATCTCACAGATGCCGGTCGGTTTGATTGACGGTCTGAATCCCGAAGAGCTCAAAGATCTGTTGGCGTATTTGTTATCAGGGGCTGACCCTAAGGGCGTCCGGACAAAACCTATTCAGCGATGAGATATCTCCAGGTGATGAGCGAGTTGGCGATGTCATGGAACGCTTGGTGCACTTCCTCCAGCCTGTCCCAGCGAATCCGCAACCTGCGGAATTGTTTGAGCCAGCTGATGGTCCGTTCAATCGGCCAGCGGGTCGCACCCAGAGACGAGTCCTGCCGCTGACCTCGTTTGGGAATGAAGGTCTCAATGCCAGCCAGTCCCAGCAGGTCCCGAGTTGCCTGGCAGTCGTAGCCTTTGTCGGCGGTCACACTCCGTGGGCAATCCAGGGGGCGTCCCCGCTTGCCACCAATCTTCGGGTACCTCAGAAACACCAGTGGCAGAAGTTGTTTCAGATCATGAACATTGGCGGCCGTCAGGATGTTCGCCAGCGGAATCCCATTGTGAGTGGTCATCAGGTGAGACTTGCTGCCGCAGCGACCACGATCCGTCGGATTCGGTCCGGTTTTTGTCCTCCCAACGGGGCCTTGATCAATCCGGCATCGACGAGCACGTCCGCCAGTTCCAGACGCCCGGCTGCGTTCAGCACGGTGAGGAGGTGGCGATGAATGTCCTGAAAGACTCCCAGGTCGATCCACAGCTTGAGACGTCGATAGCAGGTCTTGTAGGAACACCCCAGTTCCAAGGGCAGGTCCTCCCAGGCGATGCCGGTCTTGAGCACGAACAGAATGCAGGTGAAGACGGTCCTGTTCTCCGCTGGCGGTCGGCCGCCTTTGACAGAGAACTCGTAAGTCGGAAAGAACGGCTCGATCTCGTCCCACAAGTCATCACTCAGCAATCGGGTGGCCATATCAGTTCCTCCGTGAACGGGAAAAACCAGACCTTCCCAAAATTTTCAAACCATGCCAACATTAGTTTTGTCCGGAACCTCTAAGTCGGACGTTTACCAAAAAAAGTAAAACACTCCACGCGGTCCAATTGATCTTAATGATCAAAACAACCTCGTCACAAAGGGAGTTTCGGCGAGAGTTCGGCGCCAGTACTGTGCGATTCAGAATTCGGTTGATCCGCTGCGTCCATTCACAAAAGTGCGGATTCACAGACGGTAGCTTTCGGAAGACTGATTGTTTGTGCTTCGATGGCATTTTACTCATTCAAAGTTCCTGAAATGATTCGCCGAATACTTTTTGCGATCTCCCTGGCAGGAGGCTCAGTGGGGGTGCTGGATCTGCTTACAGCTCAGACTGCTGGGGCAGAAACGGATGTATTACCGGCTGAGGCTCAAGTGATCGATTTTCAGACTCAGGTGCGTCCGATCTTTGTAGAGTATTGCACTGGTTGTCACGGCCCCTCGGAACAGCAGGGAGGATTGCGGCTGGATCATCGTAAACCTGCCCTTCAGGGAGGAGATTCCGGGGAAGTCATTGTGCCGCACGAGAGTGGCAAAAGTGAGCTGATCCGCCGCATCCAGTCGAAGGATGAATCCGAACGGATGCCGCCTGTTGACGGGGGAAACGCCCTCTCTCAAGAAGAAGTCAGTCTGTTGAAAACCTGGGTTGAACAGGGAGCGCTCTGGCCGGAGGAGTCCGACTCGGTCAAGGTGACGTCCACTCACTGGGCTTACCAACCCAGAAAGCATCTGCCCCCACCCGCCGTGAAACGACGTGCCTGGGTCCGAAACCCGATTGACCAGTTTGTTCTTTCTCAATTGGAAACCGACAGCCTTTCTCCCTCGCCTGAGGCAGATCGATACACACTGATGAAACGGCTTTCCTACGATCTGATCGGGCTTCCACCGACTCCCGAAGAAGTGGATCAGTTCGTTTTCGATTCCGCTCCGGATGCTTACGACAAAGTCGTCGATCGCCTGCTGAATTCACCTCATTTTGGCGAACGCTGGGGGCGTCACTGGCTCGATAAAGCCCGCTATGCCGATTCAGACGGGTACGAGATCGATAGTCCGCGCCCGGATGCGTATCAATTCCGGGACTGGGTGATCGCAGCCATTAATAACGATCTGCCATTCGATCAGTTTACTGTGGAGCAACTGGCTGGAGACTTACTCCCATGCGCCACGCCAGCTCAACGGATCGCCACCGCATTCCATCGCCAGACGTTGACGAACTCCGAGGGAGGAGTGGACCAGGAAGAATATCGCGTGCTGGCTGTCATTGATCGTACGAATACGACCGCCGCCGTCTGGTTGGGACTGACTGCCGGCTGCGCTCAGTGCCACTCGTACAAATATGATCAGATCACGCAGGCGGAGTATTACCAGCTCTTCGCTTTCTTCAACAACGCTGATGAAATCAATCTCGAACGGTCCCTGGGAGCGGAGGCGGAGAAGCGGTACGAGTTGCAGTTGATCCAGCACGAAGAAGCCTTGGCGACACTGAAGACTCAGTTGGAAGAATTGCAGCAGAGGCAGCAGACAGAAACAGGATTGGACGAAACTAAAGAGCTGAAAAAGCTTCGCGGCGAGATCGAACAGTTGAGGAAGAAGGCTCCTCAGAAGCCGCTTGAAAAAATTCGAGTGCTGGGTGAACGGTTGGACTCTCCTCGCACGACTCATCTGCTGCGCCGCGGAGATTTCCTCCAGCCGGCTCAGCCAGTGCATCCAGGCACGCTGGCTGTCCTGCATGCACTCGCTCTTCGTGATCCAAGCCGAAGTGCCGACCGTCTCGACCTGGCCCGCTGGATCACCTCACCGGAGAATCCTCTGACACCGCGTGTTGCTGTCAATCAGATCTGGGGGCATCTGTTTGGTCGTGGAATTGTGCGGACCATGAACGATTTCGGAACACAAGGAGAGCGACCGACACACCCCGAACTACTCGACTGGCTGGCCGATGAATTTCTTCGGCGGGGTTGGTCTCGTAAAGATCTCATTCGGACCATTGTCGCGTCATCCACTTATCGACAGTCTTCCGCTCATCGTCCGGAACTGGAGCAGGTCGACCCTACGAATCAGTTGCTGGGACGGCAGAATCGATTTCGAGTGGAAGGGGAAATCGTCCGAGATCTGCATCTGGCTGCCAGCGGACTGCTGAGTTTGAAGATTGGCGGCCCCAGCGTTTTTCCCGCCATGCCGGACGATCTGGCAGCGCTCAGTTATGCCAACAGCTTTAAATGGAGCAAGAGCCACGGAGAAGACCGTCAGCGGCGGGGAATGTATACGTTTTTCAAACGGACCGTCCCTTTCCCGGACTTAATGACTTTTGACTGCCCTGACTCGAATGTCACCACGATTGAACGCAGAACTTCGAACACACCGCTCATGGCGTTAAATACGCTCAATAATGAAGTCTCCATGGAGGCTTCACTCGGGATGGTCCGGCGCGTGTGGGCCTCGAATGTGGAAACTGACACGGATCGGCTGACACTGGCTTTCCGATTGTGCGTAACACGCCCCCCATTCAGTCATGAACTGCAGGCTTTGGAGTCGCTGCTGAACGATTGCCGTTCCTGGTACCGTGATCATCCTGCGGAAGCTGCAAAGCTGGTTCAAGGCAACTCTCTGGATGGAGTCGATGAAACCGAGCTGTCTGCGTGGACTGCGACTGCCCGCATCGTGATGAACCTGGACGAGTTCATCACGCGTGAGTAGGCAGGTTCCTTTGTTGATACAAAGAAAAGTGAAATGACTGCCGCTGAAAACCATGCCCTGCATCAATATGTCGAAAAGACTCGACGTGATTTTCTCCTCTCTTGTGCAGGCGGCCTGGGAACGATCGGTCTGGGGGCATTGTTGTCGGACGATGGTGTCCTCTCGCCCAGCTCCGTTCTCGGCGGCGATGCAGCGGTCGCCCCGCTCTCTGCAAGAGTGTCGCACTTTGCTCCCAATGCGAAATCCTGCATCTTTCTCTTTTTTGAAGGGGCTCCCAGCCAGCTTGATCTCTTTGACAATAAACCAAAGCTGCTCGAACTCCATGGCCAGCCGATCCCCAAGTCGTTTTACGAAGGAGTCCGGTTCGCTTTCTCTGATCCCAGAACAGCAACGCTGATGGGAGCTGGAAAACGGACCTGGCATCGTCATGGTGAATGTGGAATGGAGTTGTCGGACCTGTTGCCGCACATTGGATCGGTCGCGGACGATCTCTGCCTGATTCGGACCATGCACACCGACCAGTTCAATCACCACCCCGGTCAACTGATGATGCAATGCGGGCGAGGCTCTTTCGGGCTGCCAGTGATGGGGGCCTGGGTCAACTACGGGCTGGGAACAACCTCGCAGAACTTGCCGGGATACGTCGTTCTCACCGCCGGGCGGGGAAATTCCGGCGGGGCGACCATCTGGACCAGCGGATTTCTTCCCAGTACGTACGCTGGTGTTTTGTTCCGCAATCAGGGAGATCCCATCCTCAATCTAAGTACTCCCCAGGGAATTCCCACAACCTTGCAACGTCGAGGACTCGACACATTGCAGGAGTTGAATTCGAGCCGGCTGGCCATCCAGAACGATCCTGAAATCGCGTCCCGAATCGCAAATTACGAACTCGCCTTCCGGATGCAGTCGGCAGCTCCGGAGCTGATCGATCTCTCCGGCGAGACGCAGCAGACGCTTGAGATGTATGGTCTGACCCGCCCGACTCCCAAAGCCGTGGGAAATGCTGCAGGAGGCGGAGAAACCTATTCCATCTTCGCCAGGAATTGCCTGCTCGCGCGTCGCATGGTGGAGCGAGGTGTCCGATTCATCAATCTCATTCACGCTTCCTGGGATCACCACAGCGGCCTGGATGTGCAGCTCCCCTGGTGTGCGGGAATGGCGGATCAACCCATCGCAGCATTGATTCAAGACCTGAAACAACGCGGTCTGCTCGATGAGACGCTGGTTGTCTGGGGAAGCGAATTCGGACGGACCCCCTTGGGTGAAAACCGCGTGGGCCGGGAGGCCAATACCGGTCGAGACCACCACCCGCAAGCGTTTAGCATGTTCCTCGCCGGCGGAGGAATCAAAGGAGGACAGGTCTATGGCGAAACGGATGAAATCGGCTGGAATATTGCCAAAGATCCTGTTCACGTGAATGACCTGCAAGCGACGATTTTGCATTTATTCGGGCTGGATCATTTGAAGCTGACATATCGCTTTCAAGGACGAAACTTTCGCCTGACCGACGTGGGCGGGCACGTTGTCGAAAAATGGCTGAACGGTCCAACGCAGCCCTCGACCAGCGCGCTGTCCAGTTAATGTAAAGGACTAAAAACGATCGGCGACAAAGCACATTCGACCGCCGGAGAGATCTGGATCGCAATTGAGTTCATCAGCATGCTTACTCCAATTCGCGTAGCGACGTGCGACCGTTGCGGCCTGCAGATCATCCAATTGATCGGTTGTTGTAATTTGGAATGGGTCAGATGGAAAAGTTGCCACGAGCTGCTCCCCTGATAACCGGCTACCTTCGCCTGAGTGCAATTGCTGATGGCTCATTGCGGGAAGTTCCACTTGACCCCCGGAAAACGTGAATTTCGGTTTGATCGGGTTTCACAGCAATCCAGCAGTGTGCGACTCTCTCCTGGCAGCCGCTGAATGCAAATTCGAAGAGCCTCAAGTTCGTGCTGGCTTTCGTCTTCGCCGACCTGTCTTTCAGCAACGTGTCGAATGTGCTCCGCGAGCTGTCGGACATACTCCGGACGATCGCTCAACGCCTGTTTCCAGCGTCAGTGTGCGGTCCGACGAGTAATCATCATCACGGGCGGTCGTAAGTCGACCTGGAAGCCACAGCGATCTGTGCCGTTCATGTACTCAATCGAGACTTGCTGGGGGATGTCATCAACCAGCTCGGGCCATGGCGCAAATCGAACTGCCATCGACCGCACGAAGGCATGCTGTTCCACCATCTCGATTGGCTGCAGCGCCGCATTCTGAGCCTGCTGCCGCCGTAAAAACTCGACGACAGCCTGGTTCAGCTTGCGTGCTCCATTGGGACCGGGGCGATGCGGAATCACACAACCCGCTTCGAGACCGTCGGATGAGAATATCACCCCTATTCGCCGGATGAACCGAAATTCCTTTATCGTTGACGTTTTTGGGGCGTTTACATCAATTGGACGGCACGGTCCCATTTAGTTCACCAGATCAAATGGAATTTCCACGGCATCGCCGGGAGGTAACGTCGCAGTGAGCTCACTGCGAGTGTTAAATCGTTCTGGAAGAAATTGTTCGACGACGAATTTCTGTTTCGCGACTTCTTCCTGCCAGCGAGGCGATGCATTCGGACCTGCTTTCAGATTCGAAGGCACTTCGCGAAAGGCGAGAATGCGAACAATCGCGGGGCCATTCCAGGCTCCTTGGGGGGCAGAAACAGAATAGTGTCCGTCAGAAATCTCTGTCGAAAATCCACCTTGAGATTCTTGACTTGTCGGAACAAATGAAATCGCACCACGTTTCAGTGGCTGACCGTTCAGTTTCACTGTCCCGCTCACCATGATCTGCTTCGTGGCAGGCCGACTGCAGCTTGGCGCCGAGATTGACAGGATTCCCGAGACGCAAAGTCCGATGAAGATTCTTAGAATGTGCCTAGGCTTTGACATCTTGCAGTGATCCCCGATTGCTGAAAGGAATGACTCGCTCAGGGCGTTCCTGCGATTTTGCAGGAACGCCGCCGATCATGAGTTTGACAGCTCAAAACTCAGACGGAACTTCGCTGCCGTCCACGGATCCCAGTGCCCCCCAGACTCCATAGGGGCTGCGCCCAGAGGTGACCGGGGCCGCAGTGAGATCACCCGTACTCACGTTCTCGGACACGAATCGAACGGCACCATCTCCCATGAGAACTTGGACTCCACCTGTATGCAGGCTGCTCGGCGGCGACAGGTAGTTAGTACCTGAATACGTGGAGTCCGTCGAACAGCTCGGCCCGTTCGGAGGTAAAATCGTATTGATGAATCCTCCCGCGACTTCGCCGTTTGCCCACCATTCGCCATGCGGTTCATTACTGATCACCGCACCTCCCGAAGTGTCATATTGTCCGTTCACGACACGGGACATGCACAGCGAAGGAGTGGTATTGACGCCGGCAACGGGAAGAAGAGTTCGCCCCAAGGGGGAAGTTGTGCTTCCCAGATCCCGCTCGCCGCAGAAAATGCTATTGCTGAGGCCATCAGTGATTTCGGAAAACGATCGGGCATAACGAAATCCGAAAGCACCTCGCAACTTGTCGTCCGTGCTTCGCTCGTTTCTCAGGTCATCTCCTGTGCTGAATTTGTAGCTCCGATCCGGAATGGAAGGGATGTATTTTCCTGGGGGTGAGCTGGGGCACAAGAAGACTGGAATCGCACTGACTGATGCAAACACTCCTCCACCGTGGGGGACTCCTCCTTGTTGTGGAGTAGAAGAAATATTGTTCCACAGCGGAGCTTGATCCAGGAATGGAAGAAGCATCACAAAGCCGCTTAATAGCTCGCGATTTGTGGTCAGGTCACTGACAGGACCAGATCCGCCAGCACCCGGTGGAATGCGTCGATGCGTATCCGCGTAGTTGTGAATCGCGAGTCCGAGCTGTTTGAGATTGTTCTTGCACTGGCTCCGGCGGGCGGCTTCCCGCGCCTGTTGAACCGCGGGCAGCAGCAATGCGATCAGCACTGCGATAATCGCAATAACCACCAGCAGCTCGATCAAAGTAAACCCGCCAGACTTGCAACTTCCCTGTGACGACTCACTGTCGCCATGAAGGCGACTACGAATGACTCCAACTGAATGCGAATTCATGACGGAACCTTAATGAGAAGAACGGAAACATGGGAACTCTTGAGAGATGATCGAATTCAATGTCAGGCCACCCCAAATGATGAGCCCGCCAGGTAAGGTTAACGATGTCGGATTCAAAACACCTGCAAACTATAAATTCGGTGACTGAAACGCAGAGTAAGGTTTCTCGAGAGGTAAGCGAAAACGACATCCTTTCGCGCATCTTTTCCATCCCACTTGCTCGTCAGGGGAGTGGAGCTGCGGAATGTTCTTGATCGCCACTCGCGAGTCGAACTGGAACTCAATGTCAGGATTTTTGTTCTCATCGATCGTTGTTGACTGAAAATGCATACGTCCCCGAATCGATTGTTAAATCGATGGTTGAATCCCCACGTTGCAGGGCGTGGATTCCGGCGGGACCTGGGTGGGGACTTCCCGAAGTCCAGATCATTTGTCCGCTTTCCATGACTGAGGCGTGTTCGAGTGATCCGACTGGCAACTTGACGTCAGCGACTGTTCCCGGGGGAATCGTCACTTGCAACTCGAACGTTTCCGGCTGCGACCGCCATGCCACGTGAAACCGGCCCTGAGGTGTCTGCTGGGTGGAACTGGCACTGATCATCCCTCCCACAACTTGCGGATGAATCTGGACCCGTTTGTAACCGGCTTCGGTGGGGGCGAGTCCGGCGAGTTCCTGGTGAAGGAATTTCGACGCGTTGCAGAACATTTTCATATTCAGGCTGTGAGTGTGCTGCGTGTTCGCATAGGCCCCGCCGAAGCTCTCCCAGATGGATGTTGCTCCTTTTTGAATCTGGTCTCCCCAGCTGGGGTACGTGGTCTGGGTCGCGAGGCGAAACATGACGTCCGACCGGTTGTGTCGTGACAGAGCTTCGGACACTCCGCGTGTTCCGATGATTCCTGTCGAAAAATGATCGTCCTTTTCTTCAATCGCGTGGATCAGTGCCTGCAGCACGTCGGCCTGAAACTCCGCAGGGACGATCGCCATCTCGAGCGGGACTGCGAGAGATGCCTGGCTTCCGGTGCCGTACACGTTCGTGGCGGCATTGAAGAACCGGCTGTGAAAAGCGGTCTGAATTCGCTTCGCGAGATCTACATAATGGGCAGCATCATCAGTGTGCCCGAGCATCTGTGCCATCTGCTGCAGAACGGTGACGACCCGAAAATAATAGCAGGTGGTCGTCAGATCAGCGGGCGTCCGCAAGGGGAGATAGCTGCCGCTGCCATCGTCCTGCGGCTCCATATGGTCCCCCAGAACACTCCCGAGAATGCCGTCATCTGCCTGTGATTCATACCACGCAACGAGTCTCTTCAGCGGCTCGTAATGCTCTTCCACGATCCGCTGGTCCCCGTAATACCAGTACATGTACCACACCAGCAGCGGATAGGTGCTGGTCCAGTCGGGGGCGCCTCTCCAGGCCTTCGACTCCGGCAGTCCCGGAACTCTCCCCAGATGAATGGGACAGATCACCGAGACATCACCATTGGGGCGCTGGGTATCACGGATATCCTGCAGCCATTTCGTCCAGAAGGCCGCTGTATCGAAATTGACAAAATATTCCTCAGCCACGAATCCGGTGTCGCCCAGCCAGCCCATCCGCTCGGGACGTTCCGCGGCATCCTGTGGAATCCCCTGAAAGCTGGTCGCCAGAGTCCACTGAATATTGGACTGCAACTGGTTGAGCAGTGGATTCGAACATTCGAACGTGCCCGAAATTTCCACAGCATTGCGAACGTGTCGCCCCACGAGTGTTTCCAGAGTGGGCGTCCCTGGAAAGCCTCTCATCTCAACATACCGGAACCCGTGAAGTGTGAAGCGAGGTTCCCAGACTTCGTCCGCATTCCCCCGCAGGGTGTATTGATCTGTCTGCGTCGCGGCATAGTGGCTGCGGGTGTCGAGACTTCCATCGGGGAACACTGCTCCCGCATGTCGCAGTGTGACCACCCTTCCGCGATCACCAGTCACCTTAAGTTGCGTCCATCCGCTGAAGTGCTGTCCAAAATCAAACAGGTACACGCCGGGTGCCGTCTCTGTCAGTTTCACAGCGGGGAGACTGCTGACGACGCGGCAAGGGGGCAGCATTTGAGCGGACAGATTCGGACTGGGAACCTCCACTTCGATGGCCGGTCGCCAATCGGAAGTCAGTGCGGCCGGCGTGTTCCAGCCTCGGGATTCCAGACGGGCATCGTAGTCTTCCCCGAGGCAGATCTCGTTGGCCGTGACCGGCCCGGGGTGAGATTGCCAGGTGTTGTCTGTCGCGATGACCGTAGGCTCCCCTTCTGGATGCTCAATGATCAGCTGAGCGAGCAGGCGAGGTCGATCTCCGTAAACCTGCCGACCGGGCGGGGTACGATCAGCACTGTACCACCCATGCCCGAGCATCGCTCCGAGGGCATTTTCCCCAGGCTGGATGATCTGCGTGACGTCATGAGTGACGTAGAGAACGCGGTCGGTCAGGGGCCAGGGTTGGTCATTTGTGTAATACGTACTGGATGGATCAAGGACATGATCTCCCACTTTTTCTCCATTCAGATACGGTTCGCAATATCCGATCCCGGAGATGTACAGTACGGCACGGCGGACAGGCCGATCGAGAACGAACGACTTGCGCATCAGGGGCGAACCCTCCTCAGGCGACGCAATCCACTTTGCAGCCCAGTCTTCGGGATCGAGCAGCCCGGTCGAGAACTTCGCCGGGGCACTGTATCCGCTCGCGACATCTTTGACATCCCAGACCCGGACCTTCCAGTGCAGAGCCTGCCCGCTGCGCAGTTCATTTCCCTGATAGGGAATCAGGCTGCATTTCCCGGAGTTCACTTTTCCGCTGTCCCAGAGGTCGCCCCGGTCGGCCGCCAGCAGATCCGGAGATGAGGCGACAAGGATCTGATACGCGGTCTGCCGCTGGGAACGCCCGGAGGATTGCAGCTGCCAGCTGAGGCGCGGCTGAGGCACATCGATCCCTTGTGGGTTCTCCAGAGATTCACAGCGCAATCGCGAGGGCAGCTCCAGACCGCAGGCAGATTCAGACCCCGCGAGTTCCGGGAGAGAACTTGCGATCACCAGGATAATCAGTAAGCAGCGGGCGGGGACTTTCATATCGATCATTCATCACGGGGCGTCGACGTCCCGTTTCATCAACCTGAATGTGAGACGACTCGCCACACACGGAGTGTGCGGGGCGCACAGGAGTCCTTCATGCGAACAATTCCAGAACAGGTTTCCCGAGGCCATCCTTCGTGACATAAAACGGTCGCTGTTCCACATCCAGCGAGAATTTCGGAGAGATCCCCAGGGCGTGATACATCGTCGCGTGCAGGTCGGTGACGGTGATGGGATTCTCTACCACGGCAAACGGGGCTTCGTCATCGGTTCGTCCATAAAGGGCCCCTTTCCGGATCCCTCCTCCGAACATCAGGACGCTCCCCGCTCCGGTAAAATGGCGGTGCAGGCCATAGTATTTCGGTTCTTCAATGACCTCGGGCTGCACGATCTGATCGGGGACGCGGGCATCGGCCTTCCCTTCAATGAGCATGCTGCGGCTGAATTCACTGGCCAGGACAATCAACGTTCGATCCAGGAGCCCTCGCTCCTCCAGGTCCAGCACCAGCTGGGCAACGGGACCATCAATCGATTTCTTCATGTCGACCAATCTCGTGTGGCCATTGTCGTGATTGTCCCAACCCAGAAACGGAACAAACTCCGTCGTGACTTCGATGAATCGTGCTCCTGCTTCCGTCAATCGGCGAGCCAGCAGACACCCCAGCCCGAACTTTCCGGTGTTGTACTTTTCGTACGAATCAACCGGTTCCAGGGACAGGTCAAACGCCTGACTGGCCGGTGATTCCAGCAACCGGTAGGCACTTTCCAGGGATTGCAGCAACGCATCCCGCTGAAGGTCAGCGGTGTTGTTCGATGCTTGTTGCAGGGCGACCATCCGGGCGTAGATGTCCCGTCGGGCGCGGAACCTTTCGCGGCTCATGCCTGTGGGAGGACGCACGGTATTCACCGCCTGCTGGGGATCTGGAACTCGAAACGGTCCGAATTCTGTTCCGAGAAATCCTCCGGTTTGGAAGGCTTTGAGCTCTTCTGCTTCGCCGTTTCCTTCATAGGGCTGCCCGATGTCGATGAATGCAGGCATGGCCGGATCCCGCGGGCCCAGGATCTTCGCCAGCCAGGCCCCCAGATGCGGGGCCGCGACCGTCATCGGCGGCTCGTAGCCCGTGTGCCAGTGGTACTGATGCCGTGCATGAAGAATCTTCCCCATCGTCGGCACGATATGGGAACGGATGAGAGTTCCGCGATCCAGCACACTGGCGATGCGTTCCAGACCAGCACTGATCTGGATTCCATCGACTGCGGTTTCAATCGCCGGAAATGTGCTGGACACCTCCGAGCTCTTCATTCCCGCTTCAAACGGGGTATAACGTTTTGGATCGAACGTTTCGGAATGGGCCATGCCCCCTGCCATCCACAGCAGGATGAGTGTATCGGCTTTCGCGGTCGGGGCGGAAGCGGCGTCCGCCCGAAGTGCGCGGACACCACGTGGGCTCACAAGCCCGGTTGCCAGACTCGTGCCGAGGGTCGATTTCAGAAATTGACGGCGATCAAGCAAACTCATCAAAGGCCTCTCTTCATCCAGTCTCACGGTGTCGAGTTCAATGAGGCATCCGTTCTGACTCATTCGATCAGCTGAAATTCCGGAAGCATGGTGATGATCCAAAGAAAGTCCTGAAGGCCTTCTGCGCGCACCGGGTTGCCCAAGCATTCCAGTGCGATTCTCAACTCATCCGGTGATGGTTCCCGCCCCAACGCGGTGAGGAAGAGATCATTCACCAGCACCGAGTCCGGCAGCGACCGCTCCTGCCAGTGACTACTCCCCGCCTTCAAGATGGCATCGAGAGTCTTGCCATTCGTCAATTCCAGCGCCTGCAGCGGAGTGGCCAGCGACTCGCGACATGTGACGACCTGCTCGCGATTGGGCCGGCCGAATGCGGTCTGTAGCGAGTCCGCATCGACCAGCCCGGCGCGAATGCGAAGTTGTGAAACCGCTTCGGGAGACCGCTTTTCCAGTTCGGTGCGAACCGCAGCCAGTTGACCTCCCTGACCACGGCCATCGCGTTCCAGCATGCCGGGTGTCTCTTGAGGCCAGACCCCGGTCAGCTGAGACACCGCATCGGCAAACTGTTCCGAGGACATACGGCGTTTCAACGGCCCCTGAAATGGACCGTCTGTCGCAGTGGATGCCGTTGCGACAGAGGCCCGCTGATAAGCTTGAGAGGTACAGATGAGTTGGAGCGTCCGCTTCAGATCGTAGCCATGTTCCGTGAAGTCACTCGCCAGCCAGTCCAGAAGATCAGAGTCAAACGGCTCTTCGTCCATGTTGTCGAGCTGAGAAATGATTCCGCGACCGAACAGCCGCTCCCAGAGCCGATTGACAATCGTTCTGCTGAATCGTCCGTTGGCGGGAGAGGTGATGAGTTCCCCCAGTTGACGGCACCGATCGGGGACCGCAGCCTCCGGATCAATCGTCCCCAGTTCCGGAAACAGGATGGCGGGTGATGCCGATTGGCCTGTGGGTTTGTCGCAGTGATGAATCTCCAGTGGGGATTCGCTGAAGATGGACGCCATGCTGTAGGAGTCGCTGAGCTTCCAGGAGTCGACGAAGCTGTCGTGACAGGAAGCGCATTTGAGGTTGGTTCCCAGAAAGACCTGGCTGATGGTCTGGGCTGCCTGCATTTCGGGGATCTGACTGGCGTTGACCACTCCGCGCCAGCGAATCCCTTTCGTGAACCCTTTCGTTTCCGGCGTGGGCTGGATCAGCTCGCGGACAAACTGGTCGTAGGGCTTGTTCTCGTACAGCGCGGCGAACAGCCACCCGGTGATCTGCACGCGACCGCCATCGATAAACCCCGTGCCCCGATACGAATTCCGGAGCAGATCGTTCCAGAACGTCATCCAGTGCAGGGTGAAGTTGGTCTGGTCATCGAGCAGCTGGCGGATCAGTTGATCCCGCTTCTGGGGATGTTGGTCTTGTTCAAAGTCAACCAGCTGATCCGGGCTCGGAAGAAGTCCAACCAGGTCCAGAAAAACACGTCTCATGAACACAGAATCCGAAACGGGTGCTTCCGCGGGAATCCCGTGACGGTCGAAATACGGCTGTAACAGCCGATCGATCGGATTCGCATCATCAGAGAGTGCCAGGGGGAGTTCGGGATGACGAGGAGCCAGGCTGGCCAGCCCCTGCCGCGCTGTCAGTGGTCCCTCGAAATCCCACGCCAGCCCCTGGTCGATCCAGCCTCGCAAGAGACCGACCTCGCTGTCCGTCAGATGCTTTCCTTTCAGCGGCATCCTGCGTTCGGGGTCTGCCCCTGCGACCAGCCGGATCAGGAGACTTTCCTCACTTCGTCCTGCGACGACAGCCGCTCCAGAGTCTCCCCCTTTCAAGAGATCGTCTCGAGAAGAAAGCTGCAGATTCCCTTCGTGGCGTTCCCTGGAATGGCACAGGACACAGCGACGAACCAGAATCGGCATGACATCCCGCTGAAATTGAACTTCACCACTCACGGGAGCGGGCAGCTGAAACGCGTGCGCTGCATCCTCCTCAGCAGCAGCCTGGAAGGCGAAACAACACAGGACAGCCAGCACCAGGGCTGCGAGTCGAGTCAGGACGCTGGTCGAATTGTCCGGCATTACCGATCCCTTGCTTGAGCAATCCGCTCTGTCAAATCCGAGTAACTCGAAATCGCATTGCTTCCGCAAGCGACTCCAGCTGGGGGCCGAGATGTCCGATCCCCAGAGCGACATGATGCGAAGGTCCTTGTTGACACCAGGCATCGAAGAACTGGTGGAGCGGCTGATTCAACCGCACGCGGCAGTTGGGGTTTCCGATCCGCAGAATCTCGCCCGGAATGACTTCTCCTTCCGTGTAAACGAGCTTGAACGTCTCGCCGGCATCAAACTGCGTCAGATTGACCAGTGTGACCGGCCCCTGTCGGACCTGAAAGTCGATGCCAAGTCCCTCTCCCGATTTGCCGTGATGAATGTTCAGATGCTGCAACCGGGGCGGTCCATCAGCGACATTGATATTGCTGGGACCGTCATGTCCCATCATCACGAAGTTCTCTTCGTAATCCATGGAGAAAAATTCAAGGAACATCCCCCCGGCACCAAGCAGGTCCAGAATCTTCATCGCCATTGCAGTGCGGACATCACCCTCGGTGACTCCCGGATGCCCCATGGAGCTCAGCCGGGAGACCGCGAGCGCCGATTCAGCACGAAGACTGGTGATCGACGGCTTTTCACCCCACCAGTAGTATCCGAATGCTGAAATCCCATGCCGACAGATCACTTCTTCGTAGGCCACCGCGAGTTGGGCAGACTGACGCAGATGTCCGTTCGTGACGGTGGAGTCGACTTCATAAAGTTCACGCAGTCGGCTGTACATCTCCTCCAGCTGTCCGGCCGAGACTCTGCGGGTCGCTTCTTCAATCTCTTCGACTTCCGGACGAACCAGCATATGTCCTGTCGCGCGGAGCAGTCGGTGTTCGTCCAATGGCATATCAACCATATGAGTATACGTCTGGCCGATCAGGCCGACACGCTGCTGGCGAAAAGCTCGAGCTGCTGCCGCGCCCTGGCAGTCCGCCCGCAGTTCATCCCAGAGTCGGCGCGAGTTGAATGGTCCACTCCGCACGCGAAACTTCCGGTTCATGGCAACCAGCCCGGCGGCGTATTCTGGAACACAGCATGGCCCCTCATGGTGGAGATACTCCGCCGTGTCCGCGGATTGATAATCGTACGCCGCATCCTCGTGGGCGTTCACCAGACGAATCGGCACATCCAGACCTTCGACGGCCGGCAGCACGCACATGCCCGGCGTGTAACCGAACGGAAAGACCAGAAGAATGTCCGGACGTTCGCGTTGAAGATAGTCCCCGGCAGCGCGAGCCTTCTCCGCGGTATCCACAAGTTCCGGAGCCACAACGTTCCCGATTTCCGAAAGTTGCTGGCGGAGTTTGGCGTACATGCTGAGCCCCCGTTCCCGCAGCTCCGGATACTGTTTCCAGTAATAGTAATGCCCTGTCGGAAGCAAGCCGATGAGGGGTCTGGGCATCCGGACCGTCAAATCCCGGTGGAGTCCCGCATGACCGTTGCGGTCGAATTTTGTGACAAGTTGCGTCATAGGTGACATTCAAAGCTCTGGGCCGATGGGAAGCGTGAAGACTGTCAGAGAGTTGCCGTATCCGACAATGATCGTGGATGCCACGAGCACACACAGACCACAGTAATTCAGGAGTCGGGTGCGTGATGAGGTACCCGACCATTCGCGGAACCAGATCCCCCACAGATTGCTGAAGACGATCACGAACGACATATGAATCGTCCAGCTGGAGAAGTCGTAGCGCCCCATCTGTGTTGTCGCCATGCCGTAAAAGAAGAATTCCAGATAGGCAATCGTCCCCGCCAACGCAGAGAACACATAGTTTCGCCAAAGCGGCGCCTCACAGCAGTGGACATAGTCGCTGATCGTTCCATTGTGAAAGTTCAAAGCCAGACACCACGTCAGGTTCAACAGAAAGCCCCCGGTAAACAGGACAACAAGCACCGGTGCATTGCGATGAAACGGATCTGTTCCCAGCCGTTCGGCAGCCTCGCCAATCGGCTTTCCAGACATGATTGCCAGTGCAAAGCAGGCACTCATCACTCCCGCGAAAGTGGCGACCCAGATCCCTTTGGAGTAACGAGTGCTTTTCTCATCCGCTCGATCGATTGCCAGCTCCTGTTCGCGCCGACTCCCTGCAATGGTGCACAGAACGATCCCTCCCAGACAGACCGTCAGACCGGTCAGGAGATAAGTTCCTGAAGAACTGCTCAGCAGCGTCATGAAAGTGCCGTCACACAATGGAGGAATTAATGTTCCGAACACCGCACACGTCCCCAAAGAGATCGCCATTCCCAGGGAGATTCCCAGGTAACGGATCGACAGACCGAATGTGAGACCCCCGATTCCCCACATCGCTCCCATCAGGAAAGTCATCGCAATGCTGCCCGGAGGGGCTGTCCTCAAGACGAGGATCAGATCAGGCACCGTGACCCACGCAATGAGCCAGGGCATGATGATCCAGGTCAACGTTCCGCCGACAATCCAGTAACTTTCCCATGCCCAGCCGCGTACCTGCTTGTAGGGAATGTAAAAGCTGCCAGCCGCCACACCGCCGATGGCGTGCAGCAACACTCCCAACGAAACACCCTGCAGGCTCATAGAATCTCAATTCAAGGTTGGACGATTCATCTATGACAGTTCGGCGACCTGCAATCGCGACCCGCGCGCGATTGCTCCTGCACGGCGGCTTGTCACCTGTTCTTCATAACGTCTCACCACATCAAACCATGCCCAGCCGACGGGAACATTTTGTCGCGTACAGTACTCATTCCAGATGATCCCCCAAGGAAGTTCCTTCTGATGTTCCAGGAATGCCAGTCGTGCGGTGAAGTCGCCAGACTGTTCCATTTTTCGAAGGGTTCCGATCGGTTCCAGCAACGCTTTCAGAAATGACTGAAGTGCCGCCCGTGCTCCGATGACCCAGGCAGCCACGCGGTGGATGCTGGCATCAAAGTAATCCAGACCGACAGCCACACGGTCGAGATAGCCTCCGCGGACGACTTCCTGTGCGACCGCAGTCGTTTCATCATTTTGAACAACGACATGATCGCTATCCCAGCGCACTCCTCGACTCAAGTGCAGCAACAATCGACGGACGTACCGCAGAATTGATGAAATCTTGTCCGCGATCGACTCGGTAGGATGGAAGTGCCCCTGGTCCAGACACAGCATCGTTCCATGCTGAATGGCGTACCCAAGATAAAATTCGTGGGAGCCGGGAACGAAAGTTTCTGAACCGATGCCAAACAACTTCGATTCCACGCAGTCTTGCATTTCCCCGTTCTGAAATCGTTCTGCGAAGATGGCATTTAAGGAATCTTCCAGACGCTCACGCGATCGTTTCCGGTCGACGACAAAATCTTTATAGCCATCGGGAATCCAGACATTATTGATGCACTCGCCGTCGAGTGATCTTCCGAAGTGGGCTGCAATCCGTCTGGATGCGATTCCGTGATCAATCCAGAATTGCCGCACTTTCTCGTCATGGGCCGTGAGGGTGAAACCATCCTCTGCAAGTCGATGGGCGAAGAACGTCGGGTTGAAATCAATGCCGTACCCTCTTTCCTGAGCCCAGTGCAACCACCGCTCAAAATGTTCTGGACGGATTTCGTCCCGGTCCACAGGGGAACCGGACTGCTCAAGATACATTGCATGCAGATTCACTCGACACGGCCCCGGAATCAGGGAGCACGCGGCATCCAGGTCGGCACGCAGCTCATCAGGTGATCGTGCGCGTCCAGGATAAGTGCCAGTCGCCAGAATGCCGCCCCCCTGAATCGCATGTTCTTCAAAGCCGTTGACATCATCTCCCTGCCAGCAGGGGAGTGAAACCGAGATCGTTTTGAGATGATCGATCGCGCTGTCTGTGTCGACGCCAAGATCAGCGAATTGCTGTCGCGCGATCCTGTAATGGTGGGCGAGTGACGCCATAACATCAATTCTTTGTCTGTGCGCTGCCGCGCCACTGACTGGGGGAGATACCGGTCAGGCCGCGAAATGTTTTCGAAAAGTGGAACTGATCGCCAAATTGCAGCTTGGCTGCGATCTGTTTGATCGACATGTCCGTGCCACTGAGTAGTTCCTTGGCCTGTATCACACGCATCTGAATGGAAAACTGACTCGGTGAGACCCCAGTGTGCTGGCGAAATACCCGTCGAAACTGGGCCTCACTTAAATGGCATCGTGCTGCCAGTTTTTCGATAGACACAGGTGCTTCAAAAGAGTTTGAAAGAATCTGCTTTGCCTGTCTGATGGCCAAAGCGTGTCGATCGCCCCGCACCCCAATACGCTCGGTCGCCAGAGCCATCCCGAGAATTGACATCACTCCGCCCGAAAGCACTTGTTGCATTCCCGGAAGTTCATCCCGGACAGCAGTGAGCACAGCTTCGCATGTTCGCTGAAGATCACTGCTTTGAAAGACCCGGAGAATCGGTTTCTCAGGGGTGATGATCCCCTGTTCAACCCAGCGATCTGCAATCTCACCCACAAAGCCGAACCAATATTCCTGCCATCCCACCTGGGGGCATGGACGGTAGCGGTGCCAGTCTCCCGGGAACGTCAACAACACCGTGCCTGCGGTGATTCGATGGGAACCACCCGCTTCAGATTCGAACTGGCCTTCACCTACAGGCAGATACAGAAGTTGATACTCCGAGAGCACCCGCTTTTGCGGCCAGGAGAACTGATAAACGTCCGGATGTTGAGCCGGGGGGTATGAATCGTGCGGCCCAATCGCCATCGCACCGACGCCTGTGACATTCAACCCCCACAGCTGATCATGAGGACTCACATGCAGATATCGAAAGTAATCCTTGGTGATTTTTGACATGCGATGCGCCCTTGTGCACGCCGGTTGATAATCTGGGGCAGGTTCGGAAGCACTTGGATTGATGCTCGGATTGATGTTTGCTGCTATTTTCACAAGGCGAACAGCACGATACTCTCTTTAAGATCCAAAGCAATCTATATCGGTGTGAATGATTGCCTTAGACATGTCGATGCGCGTTTTTGACATGCCCGGCCCCGCTGCAGAAGTTCCATTACGAAACGGAAGCCCGATTCTGCCTTGCTGAAAACTCTTCTTGATTCGGAGGAATCGATGCGCTAGAGCTCCGCTGTGATACCGGTTAAAAAGCTATTGCGAAGTTGAGCCGGCTTTCACGCTGTGGGAGTGTCCCACCCCTTTTGTCACAGCCGAACCACCACATGCTCTTTCTTCCTATCGATTAACACGCCCGTCAACTGACTGTTTGACTTCGCGACCACAGCGGTGATGTCCTGCTGGCCCTCAGGTGTTCACGCAGAAAACAGTTCATTGCCGCCGTGAAGCCTTCGATTCCGTAGGCCATCGCTCTTACAGGGGTTTTGTCGCAGCTCTTCTTGGCGATAAGTTTTTTCTGGAATGCCACTTCGGACGACCGTGAACGCAAGCTGACAGGCTCACTCGGTTTCCAGGAATTCGAATGGTTTCTAACCATTTCGAATGAATTCTGTATCACTCTATCAGGGAAGCGAGGAGATTCCTGGGCCTCCTGACCACCTGCACCCTGCATGAGATGCCAGTCGAGGGACTTGAATCGATGCTCTCAAAGCATCCGATTCTCGTTCGCCAGCCACTCGAATCAGCCCCCTCGTGACAGCTCCAGAAACCCGGTTTCGATCCAATGATTTTTGCCCAAAACCCAGTCCAAGGTGCTGTTCAACGAAATTGCAACACCGTTCCAAATTACAGATTGCCACCATACCGATATGGGCTTCATTTTTTACCCGTTGCTCGCGCTGATTGCCTCTGCCACGGATCGCGAACTGACCAAGTACATCCAGTTCCTGAAGGAAGAGGAAATTCAGCCTGGACCGGATCGAACCAGCGACTCCTGGTCCAACTTCCTGGAACGCCACAAAGAGACATTGTGGGCGACCGACTTCTTCAGCGTGACGACCGTGACCAGACGAGGCCTCAGGGTATGTACGTCCTCGTCTGGCTGTGCGTTTCGACTCGGGAAGTGATTGTCTCTGAATCCACAGAACATCCGACGTCAGCCTGGGTGTGCGAGCAAACAAGGAAGTTCATTGACGAGACGGCGGGACGAGAGCACACACCCGATATCGTGATGCACGACCGTGACACCAAGTTCACCCGGGAATTCACGGATACCTTGAAGGCTCATGGTCTGAGGACGAACCGACTCCCGAAAACCTCGCCAAATTTGAAGGATCATGTGGCATCATGCACCTCATTGTTACGGTGGGGGTTGAGTGGTGGAAATCGTTGTCGTTCTGAGAGTTTCTGGCCCTGGCTTTTGACGGGTGTCGCGGCGTCGGGCGGGTCGTACAGGCATTCCTGCTTATCGTTATAAACGTGGCGTTGCAGAAGTCCATGGTGCGCCCAGATTCTGATCGTCTGCGGAGCGACATGAAGCTGAGTGGCGAGTTCTTGATGCGTCAGTTTGCCGGCAGCGCGCAGTCGATCGTAATGGGTTTTCAGGTGATAGACCTTGCAGAGCCGGACGACGATCCGGGTGGTAAAGAACTGTCGTTCTCCGGTCTGGAACCCGCTCGCGTTCAACAACTCCGCCACTTGGCCGGGAGGATGTTCATCCAGCAGGCGATCGAGTTCGCGGAGCACCTCGGTGGAAGTCTGACGGGCTTTGCCGGCAGAGAGGGCGGGCTGGACTAAGAGGGTTCGGGTAGAACCTCCTTTCAATCGAACCTGCACCGTGATCTGCTCCCCTTTCAGCAGTGTGACGTCTTCCACGAGCAGGCGAACCATCCGTTTGCGGTCCTGATAAAGCGTGTGCGGATCGTTCCAGACCGCCGGAAAGTCACTGGCCAGTTGCCGCACTTTCTGGCGCGTCTGTTCATCCAGCAGCAGGCGGTCCCGGGCCGATTGACTGGTGTACTCTTCCTGAGCTGCGCTGAGCTTCCGCAATTTTTCATTCCAGTCTGCTTCTAGTGAATCGGCAACGAGCCGATGCCGTGGATCGACTTCCATGTATCGCTGGCGGGCCAGGTCCGCTTCGTACTGGGCCCGCTGCACGTGCTGCTGACGAAGCCGGTCGACTTCCTCCAGGCGTTGCTCCAGTTCCTGCTGCACCGCCAGGGCAACTTCCAGCGTGAGCGGCGTCATCAGTTCCAGCAACAACGCGCTCACAGCGTCATCAATGACCTGACCGGAGATCGCCTGGCAGGGGGACGTGGCATGTTCGATCCCGTCGCGCTGGCAGACATATGTGGGCAGTTCCCGGCCGTGTCGGGTGTGATAACGCAGCGTCATGCGTTGACCACAGATTCCGCAGACCGCCAGTCCCTGCAGCAGTGCTGGTCCTTGTCCGGGAGGACTGCGTCGTCGGTCGCGGCCATAAGCCTGAGAACATTCCCGTAGCCGCTGCAGGTTCTGCTGGAACTGCGGCCAGCTGATGTAACCGGGATGGGCATCGGGAATGACAATCTGCCAGTCCTCCGGATTGAGAGCAACCGGAGTTTTTCGCGAGCCGATCTTGTCGACCCGATGACGGCCATAGACATACGTCCCGGAGTACCGTGGATTGTGCAGCACCTGCAACGTCCGGCTGTGTTCGAGTGGTCCCCAGAGGATCTCTCCTTTCCGGACCCCGCGCTGCAGTTGGCGGGGGAACAGCAGTCCCTGTTCGCGGAAGAACCGCACGACGGCCGTCGCCGTTCCCAATCGGTCATAGGTCTCGAACAAGAGCTGCAAGGCCTGCTGGACCTGCTGATCCGGATTCAGGATGACCCGATCCTGATGATCGCGGATCAGCCCGACGGGCAGCAGGAAGTTTAACTCTCCCCGGCGGGCCTTGTTCAGCAACCCGCCCTGCAACCGCGCCCGCAGGACATGCAGTTCCGCTTCGCTCATCGTCCCTTTGAGTCCCAGCAGCAGGCGGTCGTTGAAGTGGCTGGGATCGTAGAGGCCGTCCTCATCCAGAATCAGTGTTCCGGAGAGAGCACAGATTTCCAGCAGTCGGTGCCAGTCACTGGAATTGCGGGCCAGCCGGGAGACTTCCAGTCCCATCACCATGCCCGCCCGTCCCAGGCCCACTTCGCTGACCAGCTGCTGAAAGCCTTCCCGGTCAGTGGAAGCTCCCGACTCTCCCAGATCGCTGTCGATGACGGTGATCTGCTCGGCGGGCCAGCCCAGCGCCACGGCCCGTTGCCGCAGTCCATACTGCCGCTGGGTACTTTCGGTGTTCTCGATCACCTGCCGGAGCGTCGACTGGCGGACATAAAGATAAGCGTTCCGCTGCAAATGCTCGGCGGTCACCTTCTGAGCTGTCAGGGACATGATCGCACTCCTTCCTGGGGAATTCGAACAGAGAATCAGGCCAATGCCGGCGTTTGCCGCAGCAGCATCTCGACCAATGCCGACGTCAACTGTTGCTGCAACAGGTCGGAAAGAGGGACGCTCTCCAGTGAGGTCTGCTGTCCTGTCACAGGAACACTGGCCGCTGGCGATGGACTCGCTGCTTCTGCTGACCAGGCTTGCATCCAGGCTGCCAGCCCCCGGGTCAACAGCAGGTTCAATCCCCACCGCTGCGAGGTGAGAGCAACTCCCATGAGCACCTGCTGGCGCAGTTGTTCGTAATGTTGGAGACCCGTTTCAAGAGAAGGAGACGGGATCACCTCCCTTCCGGTTCTGTCGAATGCCCTTTTTTTCGCTCCCGCAGGAGCGCCCGCTCGATGCTGCGGGGATGAACCGAGATGTCGAACTCGCGCTGGACCAGTTCGACCATCTCGCCGGCACGCAGTGCCGCATTCCGGGCCTGTTGCTGCTGCAGAAACTCGACGACATCCTGGTTGAGTTTGTGTGCTCCCTTGGGACCGGGGCGATGCGGAATCAGTCCCGGCAACCCCTGCTGCTCGAATAGGGCCAGTGCCTGGTAAAACGCGGTTCTGGAAAACCCGAAACGCCGGGCCGCTTCGCTGACCGAGAGTCCCTCCAGCTGGACACGGCGGAGCATCTCGTACTTCACCTGCACCAGGTCGCGGGGATCGAAGAACTCGTGAGCGAGGAACAACTCGTCGGCAACATCCTCCGGCGAAGCGTGCAGTGCTCCCCACTTCCGCAGCGCCTCGATCTTGACCTCTTCCGCCGACCTGCTCATGGCCTCCTCCTGAGTGATGCAGGGAATGTGTTAATGCAATTATGCCTAACATACTTGGCGTGTCAATACGAATTTGTGCGTATCTGCAACGAGCATCTGCAATTGAATGCGACATTGACCTGATCATTGACCATGTCATCCCACACCTGTGCGGCAAAATCCCGTGAACAGATACGGCAGAATTACATTGACAGGAGAGGGGGCTGCTCATGACTGCACCTCCTGCAGTCGAACCAGCAGGTCGGCCAGCTCCAACAGTTCACTGAGGCGAAACGCAGACCGCCCGCCGGCCAATTCCACAAACGGGTTCACCGCCGCAAGCGACGTCCACGACAGCGGTACAGAGATCAGCCGCTGATCATCGTGGTAGAAATACACCCGCTCCTCACCCCAGTTCTGGCGAAACGCCACCAACCGAAACTCACGGCCGGAGAAGGGATGAAACGGATGCACCACCTGAAAAGTTCCACACGCACCATCACAATCCGGTGCAATTGACAACGTGTGTAAACGGACGTTGTGAGCGATTCATTGAAACAATCAAGCTGGAATGCCTTTCCAAGTTCATCGTTTTCGGCAAACGACACCTGGATCATCTCGTGGCGGAATTCTGCGACTATTACAACCACCACCGCAGCCATATGGAGCGGGATCATCTCCCGCCAGTCAGGGAAGAACCAGTGGAAACACAGACGATCAGTCCTGCTCAACTCGAAGTTCGGTCGTTCGTGGGGGGACTGGTCAAAGGGTTCGAGCGAAAGGCGGGGTAATTCAAACCGCTTCCTATCCGCCCCCTGACACGATCTAAACGGAAGTCTGGCTCTACTGAAATGAGCCTGACTCGACGTCGATGATGGGCAGATTTCAGGTTCAAAACAACGGAAGTTCAGAAATCTCGCAAACTCATCTTGAAATTCTTCGGACCGAATTCAACAATCAGTTGGTTCTGGAGAGAACTTGATCGCGTTGTCCGGTGACGAAATCTGAATCGTCATCAATGCTAAACAGGATGCAGGGCAGCGGTCACTGAGCAGGATGCTCAAACTCGCTGTTCCGACTGCACCCCAGCAGGATCGACGTGAGACGCAACATCACGATTTCGCAATCGTCGCGTCTCGAAATCCGTCCTTAGCCGGGTGTTCCGCTGGTCGCTTCCTGACGCCTCGATTCATTTCGGTTCGAGGTTAAAATGACTCATCAAAAACAAATCTCTTTGAAAATCGGGGATGAATCACGATCGCCTTGCGGCGTCCATGATTCTCCCGATCCACCCGCATCGCAAGTCCAGGAAATCTTGCTTGGTTGGCCTGTAGGGAGAGTCGCTCTCAACGAGTCCGATGCAGCAGACTGCATTGGCGTCAAACGGCATGTTCTTCGTGACGCTCGGCTGCGGCTAAAGCTCGATCACGCAGCGGTGGGACGCAGTGTGACCTACACCGCTCAGCAGCTTCAGGCTGCCCTGAGTCGCATGTCAGTACCCCGTATTCGCTGATCTGCATAACTCATTTTCTTTTTTTCTTTCCTCTTCGAACACCATTCCTGAGTGTTCGAACATCTATCTATCCGAATGAGGATTAAAATGTCTTACCATAGCATCAACAATTGCAAACACATCTCTTCTCGAGCTGATGGCAATCACTCGTCGCAGGAGCATACTGACGATTCGACAATACCTCGGCATGACCAGCAGACCGAAAGGTCTCCGGCCCCCTCACTATGGAGCCACCCGGTCGAAGTGAGATCGGTGAGAATCCCAATCCCCGTGACATCGGGGCAGATTCAGTTAAAAATTGGCTTCTGCGTCGATGATCGAGAAATCGTTGCTGAATTCAGTTACGAGGCATTAAACGATGAGAAGCTGTTTCTCAATTCGGCTCCTCCGGGATTCGCCCTAACGCCAACCCCTCGCGCTTTCGCTCACCTGAGGCAGCACCTGATGCGAAGCATCGTCCACGCCGAATGGGAGGCTATTGTCGCCACGACTGGATGGTACATCTGGGATGGTCAGTATGTGTTCGTCAACGGTGAAGGTGTGATCCGTTCCGATACCCCAAGAATCCCTTATTCCGACGAAGGTGCCACCGGAACATCGCAACTGCAGAATCTCATTGATGTTGACCGAGCTTGTTCCGATGTTCCGATTTTGGTGAAGGAGAAGCCCAAGATAACTAAAGTGACTCTCGTGAAGTCGGAGCAGCTCTCGCGATATCGACTCTTAACATCGGAAACTCCTGAAGAAGCCCGCGATGCCGTGAAGAGAGTGCTCGACTTACTGAGCGTTGGCGATGCACTCGTGACCTACATAGCGATTCCACTCCTGTTCCTTGCGGCAATTCGAGATCCCCGATTCGTGTTATTTTTGTACGGCCAGACGGGATCGTTGAAGACAGTCTTCAGCCTCCTCTTGCTCTCATTTTTTGTGCCCGGAGCGAAAGAGGCTGACGGTGCCAGTTTCAAGTCGACGGAAAATGCAATTCGAGCCCGTTTCTTTGGCTCAGGCAACGTGGCCGTAGTGATTGACGACTTTATTCAAATTCCTGGCAGCAGAGGCGTTGGAGAAGAGGCCAAAAAGGCAGAAAACCTCATCCGATCAATTGTTAACGGAACGGGGAAGGAGCGGAGCTTCAGCGACGGAAGCCTGAGGCCCCACGACAAGCCGCGGGGTTTGGCCATCATCACCGGCGAACAGCTGCCAGATGGCCTTGATTCATTGAAGCACCGGATGGTGGCTCTGGAAATCGACGAGAAGACCTTCGAGACGGCCATCGCGGGCCCGCGTCCCAATCTGATGGACACCTTTCAAGATGATGCAGAGTCTGGTGTCTTCGCACAGGCGATGGGGGATTTTCTGAAATGGGCGGCTCCCCAGCTGGAGCAACTTCACGCAATGTTCGAGTTGGATCCGAAAGAAATGGAGGACATCAGCGACGTTCATCCTCGACTGGTCGACGCCGTTCGTGACATCCTCGTCGGCGCAAAATTTCTACTCTTTTACGCTCTTTCGATTGGGGCTTGTGATTTAGAAGACTTCGATCATCACTATAAAAAAACTGTCAATGCATGTCTGGACCTGGTAGGACGAGCGACATTGGAAGCCCTCGATTCCAAACCGACTGAAGCTTTCCGACATCTAATTCAGGCTGCCTTGGCCTCGCACCAATGTTATATCGAGATTGAAAATATGGAATTCTATCTGGAGAACAAAGACTGCATACCTCCGGAGCTATTGGGGTACACATCCCATGAAATTTGCATCGAGTCGAAAGATCGCACGTCCGAAGATTCCGACACGGACGTGGAATATACGACAAAAACGATCTACAAGCCCCATGGGAAGCGTATTGGAACGATCCCTTTGATATCGATGAAAGAGTAATTGCGATTGGGAGCGGAATTTCCCAGTGTGGAAGTTTCCCAACCCTTTTCTCACAGGAGAACCGCGTCATGCTCTTTCTTGGTATCGATCAACATGCCCGTCAATTGACTGTCTCACTTCGTGACCAGCAGGGTGATGTCCTGCTGGCCCGTCAGGTGTCTACGCAGCCCGAGAAGGTCCTGGAGTTCTTTGATCAGCTCACGCGGCGGTGTGCTCAGAGCGAGGAACAGTTCATCGCCGTGGTGGAGGTCTGCGGGTTCAATGACTGGCTGATTCGCATGCTGCGGGACTACCGCTGTCACAAGGTGATCCTCATCCAGCCGGAAGAACGTAAACGCTGTAAGACGGATCGGCGTGATGCAGCGGCCCTGAGTGAACTCCTGTGGGTGAACCGGGATCGGTTTCTCGAAGGCAAACCCGTTCGCGGCCTCCGGCAGGTGACCATCTGCAGCACGACAGAACAGGAGAATCGCAAGCTGAGTACGCTTCGCAAAGAAGCGGGTCAGACTCAGACACAGCTGGTCAATAAGATCAAGCACATCCTCCGGCGGCACAACCTGCAATGGGAACTGCCGACCAAGACTTTTCCGACGGTGAAGGCCATCACTTGGCTCAGAGAGATTGCACTTCCCCAGATCGACCGGCTGGAGATGAACTTCCTCCTGGCGGATCTCAAGCAGATTCAGGAGAGACTGCTGGAGTTGGAGAAGCTGATCGCCCAGCGGGGTCGTGACAACCCGAATGCCCAGCTTCTGAAGTCCATGCCGGGAATCGGTGCGTTCACAGCGATCTCGCTGGCTGCCGGGATCGGTGATGTGAAACGATTTCCCCGAGCCAGAAGCCTGGCGAACTACTGGGGACTGACTCCCGGCTGTCGCAACAGCGGCGAGAACAACCAGCGGCTGGGGAGGATCACCAAAGCCGGCAACAACACGGCCCGATGGCTGCTGGCCCAGGTGACGTATCAGGTGCTCCGCAAGGATGGTCGGCTGCGGGAATGGTACAAGAAGATCAAGAGGCGACGGGGGAGCGGGGTAGCTCGAGTCGCGGTCATGCGGAAGCTGGCCACGGTCATCTGGCACATCCTCAGCAAACAGCAGAGTTACTTTGAGTGCCGGGCCATCGCAGCAGCCTGAAGTCTTCAGCAGTGAATCAGCATTCATCACCATTTTGACCAAGGAGACCCATCAAAAAACCTTCACCCGGTTGTTCGATCCAGGTGAGTCAATTCACCTGAGATCCCTCCCGATCAGTCCAGCTCGCACGGAACCGTGGATGTCGCTGCTGAACATGAAAAGGTACAGCAGAAGGACACGTCCCTTTGAATGGAGCAGACTCTTCAGAGAGGAATTCGCATCTCGATAATTCCGCGTCTGCTGATCACAGCAGAGCGATCCCTGAGAATCAGGGCTCGTGCCTCGCGAAGGAATGTGTGGGGAGCAATCGCGTTTGAAAAGAACGATTGCAACATCCCGTAGCAACGACAACCGGTGAGATGATCATTAACAACAACACGCAACCCAGTCCACACACCATGAACTTCAAAACAAAGCCCGGAACTTTGCGGATCGCACTACAGACCCGCACCAGGAAATCTCTTTCCCGCTTGACAATCTCTTTCAGGAACGGTTCCGTAGCCGGCGTGCGTAAGTGAGTCAAAAAGGCCGTAAAACACTGTGATTTCAAGAGGTTATCTCAAAAAGCCTGCTTTTGCAAACTGACGCAAACAGACTCATTCAGACGCAAACAGAAGTAGTACCAGGCCAGAAAAGTAGTACCAAGTAGTACCGAAAATTGGCCGCTTCAGAGCGTTCTAAAAGCAGGTTGAATCCGACCGATTCGACGCTCTCCGGATCCCGTTCCTGATCCAGATCTCAGCTTCAATCAGCATTCTTCAGTCGAGGTTTGACACCGCAGAATCCGACCTCAAAAATGCCTCGCCGGAAGGACCGTAGTGCTGTTCAACGGATGTGCAACTTGATTCCAGATTAGACATTCGGACAATAGCCCGATGACGTTCATTTTTCACCCCTTGCTCGCACTGATCGCCTCGGCCACCGACCGGGAACTGGCGAAATACATCCAGTTCTTGAAGGAAGAGAACAAGATCCTCAGAGCGAGAGTTCCCGGCCAGATTCACACGAAGCCTGCCGAGCGTGAGAGGCTGATCAAGTTCGGCAAAGCACTCGGAAGGGCCGTGGAGGAACTGCTGACGATCGTGTCTCCTTCAACTTTCTACCGCTGGCTGAGGGAGGAGGCCGTTCCAAAACGGAAGAAGACTCCCAAGGGTGGGCAGAGGAAGCCCAGAGAGATCCGGGAACTTGTGATCCAGATCGCGACGGTGACGGGATTTGGCTACAGCCGGATCCTGGGAGAACTTCGAAAACTGGGGATCAAAAAGATCAGTCGGCAGACCGTCCGGAACATCTTGAAGGAGGAAGGAATCCAACCCGGCCCCGATCGAACCAGCGACTCATGGACAAACTTTCTGGAACGTCACAAGGAGACTCTCTGGGCCACCGACTTCTTCAGCGTGAAGACCGTGACCAGACGAGGCCTCCGGGACATGTATGTGCTGGTTTGGCTGTGTGTTTCGACTCGGGAAGTGATTGTTTCGGAATCGACAGAACATCCGACCTCAGCGTGGGTTTGCGAGCAAACAAGGAAGTTCATCGACGAGACTGCAGGGCGAGAGCACAAACCCGATATCGTGATCCATGACCGGGACACGAAGTTCAGCAGGGAATTCACGGAGACTCTCAAGGCTCACGGACTGAGAACGAACAAACTTCCGAAAACCTCACCGAATCTGAATGGACGCTGCGAAAAATTCATCGGCACGATCAAAACAGAGTGCCTGTCGAAGTTCATCATCTTTGGCAAACGGCATTTGGACCATCTCGTCGCGGAGTTCAGCGATTATTACAACCGGCACCGAAGTCACATGTGTCGGGGACATTTGCCGCCGGTGAGAGAGGAACCGAAGGAAGTCGAGACGCTACGACTCGACGAGATCGAAGTGAAATCGTTCGTGGGCGGGCTTGTGAAGGGGTTTGAGCGGAAGGCTGCTTGACCCAGAGCGTTCACCGTTTCCTGATCAGGCGGCAACAACTTTCGAGCCGACCTGCCACCATCGAACCTGCCAACGTGTCGTTGGGGTGGCATCTTCGTGTGCACCAGTTTGTCGTGCAGATCATCGTGCGCACTTTTGATTTGCAATTTTTTGTCCCAACTGCTGCTCCTTTCAGAACTTCTCCTTGTTCACATCAATTGGACCGAAGGGACGACGACGCACTGAGACTCTCCGTGATCGACCAAAACTGCATGGACGCAGAGGGTCACCCTAATTCTGACTCGCTCAGTTTTTGGCGCTGATTTCTCGTCGAGACTTCTTTTTCGTCAACATTTTAGCGTCCATGACATCAACTGGACAGCGCGATTCAAGGCGCAACACTCAAGCCCATAACAGACTCTAGCCGTAAGGATTACCCGCATCATAAAGCTCTTGTATTTCCCGATCACTCAGGGCTCGACCAAGTATCACCATTTCATCGATACGGCCACTGAGTCGGCGATCATAAGTGCCCCAGTTGCCAATCTGCGCTGCGCCTAAAAGCCCGGGATGAGCAGTGTCAAATTTCACTTCTCCATCCTTCTGGCCATTGATGTAAACCCGGGCCACTTTTTGCTCCGAATCGTAGACCACCGCCAGATGAACCCAACGTCCTTGATCAAACAAGTCGGATGTTTGCGACTCGATTTCGTGAGAATGCGCCCGGCTTCCCAGAACTCGACGGTTGTCTCGAATTGCCAGTCGCATGCTTTTCGACTGCGTCACCATCCAGTGCAGTGCGCCTTGATCTTGAGGGCCGAACCAGCGATTGGTGTGCAGAATCGAATGCAACTCCTCTGTCAGATGATCCAGGCGTGTCCATACCGCCATCGTCAGCTGCGGATGGGGCTGATCTCCTCCAATGTCCAGCTTCAAATGATCGCCTACGCGGACGAATTCCAATGCACAGGATCCCGGCCAACGTCCCTGGACAAGCTGAAACCTGCCATCAAGCGTCGATCCCAATTCAAAATCCTGCAGCATGATCAGCGACGGATCCCGCCTCAACCGCGTCAGCATGGATTCTGATTTCGTTTGCTGCCCCAACTGGATCGCTGCGTGTAACGAGGCAATCTCATTGGGTTGGATGAATGCACCTGATCGCAAAGAACGAGACGCTTCCAAGCCTGCATGCATATGGACAGCGTCTCCGTGAAAGAGATTCCGGTTTTTGCCTCCGGCCTGCACTTCAGCGATCACTTCCCCCTGAAAGACATGAATCTCTGCATCTCCCTGCTGAGAAACGTCCACACCAAATCGCGTCCCCAGATCGATTGCGTTCCCAGAGGGTGTCAGCACGGTAAATCGCTTCGCTGAAGGGGGCACATCAGCTGCCAGTCGTCCTCTCACCAGATTCAAGCGATCGCTGGATTCGAATCGCAACTGCGCGGGAGCTTCGATCACGACTCGAGCTTTTTTGGCCGTGATCAGCGAGACAGTTCCGCTGTTGAGGAAATGCCAACGACCATCGAGTCGCATCCCTTTCTGAAGGCTGTTGTCACCCACACAGCTCTCGACCACTGCAAAATGATTTGGAGCAGGTAGCCAGAGTCTCCACGGGCAGGTGATCAGCAGCAGAATCAGGCAGGCTAGCGACCACCATGCGACCGGCAGGCGCCTCCGTCCGTCGTGCCGGTGTGCAGCGTCCCGCTTGTGTGGCAAATCCTCCAGGGGGGCGTGCGAAATCTTCCCGACCAGGTCCCTGATTCCAGAGTCAAAGTATTTCAGCTCCAGAAACCGATCCCGCGAACGCTCATCATCTCGAATCAATTGATTCAACTGCTCGACTTCTGTCGCAGAAGCCCGGCCCTCAGAGTATCTGTCGACCAACTCGTCGAAGACGGAAAAATTCATGGTAGATGCTCCTCCGAGTGTTGCTCCCGCTGCATGCATTCCAAAAGTTGATGACGCATTCTACGTACCCACTGATAGAAGCCGGAGACAGAGCGGCCGCTCATCCTGGCGGCCTTTTGGATGGAGACTCCAGGCTGATATGCGGAAATCAGGAATTTTCGATCCTGTTTTGGAAGCTTCTGAAAACAAAACTCGAGCGCAGCGAGTTTTCGATGAAACCGCTGTTCCTGCTGTTCGGCGGCGACCGCGAGCAGGTTCACAACGTCGTTCGCCAAAACCACCCGATTTCGTCGAAGATCTCGCAACCGGGAAAGAACTTTGTACCGGCAAATCCCGAATGCCCATGACTTGAAATTGTAGTCCGGCAGCAGGTCGTCAAACCTCTCCCAAAGCACGACGGCAACTTCCTGTAGAACGTCTGCAGCATCGCTGTGTGTCGGAACAAGACTTCGAACATAAGCCCGAATGGCCGGCTCGTGCTGGGTAAACTCGCGAGTAAATTCTGCGTGTCGATCAGCCTGAGTCTTCACGGAACGTCCTCAATTTTCGACTGCCTTTGCCCTGTCGACTCAACCGAAAAGTCGTGCGTTTGGAGGTCTTCTTTCGCATCGCACTAACGGGAAGAATCGCTCCCAGGCCGTCCATCAGACTGTAAATCATATCTGAGTGATTTCATCCCTGGAACAACTTCGACGACAAACCCCGACGTTAATGGATTCCCGTATTTTTCCGGAATGAGGGCAGGGAGGACTTTTACGTTCTCACCGGGTAATGGCATTTTCCTTGCCGATTCAGAATCCATGTCATATGACGTTATTGCGACCGTGTACGTTCCGACACGTACCCCCGGAGAAGAGACCGTTGTCACCATATGGAATGCTCCATTCCGGATCGTTCCAATCGCAGCATCCCCATTGATCGGATCTTTTGGGACAAACTTGACATCTCCCTGTTCCAGCGGCTTCCCGTCGTAGCTAACAGTTCCAGACACTGAAACTAAATTTGGAAGTGGATCAGTCACTCTTCCACAGCCGGGTATCACTAGAAAAAGGACTGCCATCAGTGTTTCATATTTCATGGTAACCCTTGATTTTCCTCGCGTTGAATCGCCACATGGGTTTTTCAAGAACCCTGACACAGAGCACCATACGAGCCAAACAACAAAAGCGGCATCAGCCTATTGAAAGCCGTGTTTTTTAAGGGGTCTTGCATTTCGACGCGAGCTGAGAGCTTGTTTTGAAATTTCAACGAATCCGCATTCGGGAGGGCGACGCTCCTGTGGAGCAGCAAAAAAGTTCACGCGATCTTACGTCCGCGGCTTGGCAAGAGCCTCGCCCTCTCACTTTTCAAGCACGTCCTTAGTATTCTCCGAGAACCTGCCCGTCCTGCTTGTTGCCAAGGTAGTTCAACGTCGTGAAGTTCATATTCTCACTAAGAAATCTGACGCTGCCGTCTCCCATGAGAGCATGAGCCCCTCCGGTATGAGCACTCGCCATTCCCCCATTTTTTCCAAGCGCACTTGGATAGGTGTCTGTGGGAACCGCGCCTGCGTTGGTCGCCACTCGAACCGGGCTGTTAATTCGAAAAGCCATCGATACCCCATATGCCATATTAGAAAACATACCCATATAACCATTTCTTTCTGGACGGGCTTCCCCGAGCAGAAGCGTATTGCTAGTCCCATCTGTAATGTCTCGAATTCGGCAGGAATAACCCCAGGAAGTCGCCCCAGAGCCAATAACCAGGTTGCCGACCCCAAAGATCCCCGACTTATACGTGACTTGTGACCCGGTGGCAGCCACCGAACAAGAGGGCGGCATGCCATTTGTACCGCAATCCGAAGTGTTTAAGTCGTTATAGGCAGCTGGTCCCCAGCTGCAGACATATGCTGCCCCATGTTGGTTGCCAAAGGTACCATCGTAACTCCCTTGCTTGGATCCATCAGGATTGCTTGGGCAAAGTTGAAAGCCCCAAGGCCTCTGAAGGATCTCGAGATTCGGGGAGGATCCCGGCTTGACACTGAAGTTCAATCCGTTGTACGCAGCCGCCTGATCAATAAACGGGAGAATGAAGCAGTTAAATGTGTGGCCTTCGCCATATTGTCCTGTGCCCGCAATATTTGATGACCCCATCGGAAAGGTGCCATGAGTGTCGTGATAGTTATGAGTCGCTAGTCCAAGCTGTTTCAGTTTATTTTTGCACTCACTTCTGCGTGCAGCTTCGCGGGCCTGCTGCACGGCGGGAAGCAGCAGGGCGATCAGGACTGCGATGATGGCTATCACCACCAACAACTCAATCAGTGTGAACCCGCGTCTCAGTCGTTTGGAAAACGGCATGATAAAGCTCCAGGAGAAGTTCGAATCAGTGAAGATCGACAAAAATAACGCATCTGTTTTTGCCGCCGAGGCGGAAGTGATCTTCATGGGCAGGAGAAGATCGAATTGATTCCAAGCCTGGCCTCATCAGCAGTGGACCACCAAAAGAGAGAAATTGAGCGGAAATTAAAAACTCAACCTCGTCCAATTTCCGCCAATCTCAGAATTTGCTGAGTGTTTTTTTGATTTCACTGAATCCAGAACAGCATCAGTCGCCACAAAACAAACGCAAGTGGACTTCAAATCAAGACTTGCAACATCCCGAGCTGAACAAAAAATTTCGAAATTTGGTTTGCAAATATGGACCCGCCGTTCAGGAGCTTCTCCACAGGGTGACCTATCTTTCAGCGAAACACCGATCAGTCCTGTGGGATCAGCTGCAGCTGAGGCCACCTTGCAAGAACAGCCCGTTCCCATTCCTGCGCCATTCGCTGATGACCGCGATAAGTCGGATGAATTCCATCCCAGATCCAGTACTCGGCAGGTGCTTCCTCGACGGCCTGATCGAACGCCATTTGAAAGTGAACGACCGCAGCATCGTATTTTTGCGCCAGCCTTTCGACGATGACAGTCCGCTGTTTCAGACCATGAGACCAGTTATTCCAGTTGCTTTTGACTCCCCCGACCGGTAATCCGAACGGTTCGCAGAGCACCAGCTTGACGTTTGGGAGTGACTGTCGGGTCTGTGCCAGCAGTTCATCATACGTCTGCTCGAATTCGTCCATCGGAATCTGGCTGTCCTGATCATTGACTCCGATCAGAATGCTTAAGACATCGGGCTTCAGATCGAGGGTGTCCGCCTGCCAGCGTTCTTTCAGATTTCGAATTGTATTTCCACTGATTCCGCGATTGACAAAGTCGAGGTTGAGCACGGGCATTTCGCCCCCAAATTTCGCAGCGATCAAAAAGGCATAGCCGTGACCGAGAATATGATTGGGGTCGGAAGTCCGGCCGCGGTTTCCATCGGTGATGGAATCTCCCTGAAAGAGAATGCGGCTATTGGGAGTAAAGATGGCCGGCACGGAAGTCCTGGGAGCATCGGCCCATAACGTCAGTGACAGAGTTACGATCAGAAAAGGAGCGGAGAAGTGACTGCAATTCATGATGTTGGGTTCTCTCGAATTTCTTTGTCCAAAGACCTACAAAAACCACATCGGGAAGTTGTTCCGTCTGTTTCTCCCGACTATGTGGGGCACAAAATGACTCTGTGCAGAACCTCATGACGAAGGTCATGGCCTGAGGTAAAGCTGAAGTCAGTTACTTCAGGCTGAGCAGGAAGGCGATCAGGTCGCGGAAGTCGGCGACTGTCAGAGACTGCTCGAGTCTGGTCGGCATCAGTGACTGGTCCGAGATGCGATGATCTTCGATCTGATCCTCCGGAATGCTGATCGTTTCGCCTTTGGAGGTGATCAGCTGCATTTGGCCAGGTCCGCGGTTGATCCACAGTCCAGCTACCGTCTTGCCGTCCGCCGTTTGCACCAGATGCTGAGCGTACAAAGGTCCGATTTCGCGAGACGGTTCCAAAATCGACTCAACGAGTTTCTCGCGAGTTGAGCTGCGGGCAATCTGGGAGAGGTCTGGGCCGACGAAGGCACCTCGCCCCTGGATCCGGTGACAGGTACTGCAATTTGCCTGGCTGCCGAAAAACACTCTGCGGCCGGTATCGACATCGCCGCTCATTTTCGTCGCTGCCTGCCATTGAGCCAGCGTTTCTGGACGTGACTCGCTTTCACGTTCATTGACCGGAGATGTGGCACGTTGGACCTCCAAGTTGACGCCTGGTGAGGGATCACCGAGCAACTGTTGAAGCGACTCTCCGGCCCCTCGTCGCCCCAAGCCCCAGACAGCTTCGGCGCGCAGTCGCTCAGGCTGGCTCTTGTCATTCGCAAGCTTCTGCAGGACATCATTGATCGACTCGTCGGGGACATCGATCAGCCCTCGCACTGCTTCCAACCGCAAAGACTCATCACCAGATAAGCTGATCTCGATCAGCTGTGGAGTCAGTTTCTGCCGCTGTGGAGGACTCAGCATGGCAGCCGCCAGTTGTCGGACCGATGCCGGTCGGGCAGAATCAAACAGGAATTTCTCCAGGACCTTTCCTCGGGCGACTTCATAGACAGTTTGTGCCACCGGTCGTCCCTGGCGGGATGCCGCTGGATCGGCGAGGAGCTCTGTCGCGCCCAGATAGGCTCGAAACACTCGACGTGACGGTGGAACTTGAGTGAGGGCTGCTTCCATCTCCGATTGCAGTTCCGTCAGGCAGGCTTCCCCAATCCACGCGAGGGCGATAATTCGAACATTGTCTGAGGAATCCCGTAAGGCGCGGACCAGAACCTCTCGTTCATAGACCTTGACCGTCGGGCTCAGGAATCTCCCCGCCATGCCTGTCCAGTCTTCTGCTGAGCGTCGTAGCGCGAGCAACGCTCCGGCGCGGAGTGCGGGGTCTTCTGATTGAGTGGCCATCAGAACGCGATCACGAAATACCGGTTTTGCCGACTGATGAATCGCGGTGCTTTGAAGAAATGGGTCATCTGAAGCGAGTGCGGTCAGCAGTTCGTTCAGTTTGACCTCAGTCGTAATGTCGCCAAGGAGATCGCTCATCTTCTGCTGAGTAGCGTTTGGAGTCCATTCTGTTGGAGCCGGAAGAGGGGCTATTGTTTCTACGCCTTCACGAGCTCGAATTCGCCAGATCCGCCCCTGCCCGTGAACGGGGTAAGAGGCACTGACCCAGTCAGTGACGTAAATGTCACCCGAAGGGGAAGTGGCGATTCCTACTGGGCGGAAAAGCTGTCCTCCTTTGACAAAAATCTCCGACTTGGAAGCAAATGAAGCTCCTCGCGGCTGTGGACGATAAAGCTCCAGTTGATGTTCACCCCAGGACGTGACAACCATCGCGTCCTGGTAGCCTTTGGGGAGCGCCGCTCGATCAAGCCGGCAGATGCTGCACGGTGCCTCGCCTGTTCCCGACGTCATTGGAAGCGTTCCTGGAAGTTCCCCATCCCAGGCCTGAAAGGGATGCTGCCCATGACGTCCCAGACGGTAACGATATCCATAGTCGCCACCAGCAATGATGTGGAGCAGTCGACATGGCGGTCGGCCATCAGGGTCGTTATCGGCGGCAAAGAGATTTCCACTGCGATCGAACTCCAGACCAAATAAATTCCAGGCTCCTCGTGCCATCAGTTCAACCTGGCTGCCGTCGTAGCGCGAGCGAAAGACGTTCGCCCCATCCCCGCCGCTCCCTTTCCATCGAGACCCGTCGCTTCCCTGCAATGTGTAATCCTCGCCGAGATTTTCTCCCGTTCCCAGGTAAAGCCAGCCATCCGCACCAAAGGCGATTCCACTCAGGCCGTTGTGGGGATAACTCGCAGTCGTTTCCAGAATCAACACTTCAGTGCGTCGCTCGGATTGACCATCCTTGTCGTCGTCATGCAGGATGATAACGCCGTTGCGATGAACCAGATAAAGTTCTCCATTTGGCGAAAACGCCAGCGTCATCGCATGACGGAAGCCTTCTGCAAAGACAGTGGGCGGCCCCAGCGTCCCATCAGCCTGCATCGTGAAACGCTTCACCACATCCGAATCGCGTCCCTGATAGTTTTCATTCCGTTCATGGGTGTGCGACTCGACAACGAAGAGAGTTCCATCTCTGTCAACCGCGAGGCCAATGGGAGTGACAATCTCCGGCTCCGAAGCCATCAACTCGATTTCCAGACGGTTATCACTCAACTTCGGGATCGCAATTTCTGCTGCAGCTCCTGAGCAAGTGAAGAACGCGAATCCTGCGTAAACACACACGCGACCGACAAAACGATCAATTGAGCACATCAAAAATTCCCAACGCCGATAAGAATTTAACTGGACTAAAACTCGACGTAATTCTTACGTCCAACGGTTTGAAGCAGAAGTGTACAGGTCCTGGCGTGGGAGTTGTCTACAGTGTTGCGGAAGTTTCAGATATCATTACGTTAAATACACCATTCCGCAAACCTCCATGAATGAACGACTTGCGATTATTCGACTTCCAAGAAGAAGCGTTGAGAGTCGGGTAAGAGCAGTGGAGTAACTGTTGACGATCGTGTCTCCGTCCACCGGCACCGAAGTCACATGTGCCGAGGGCATCTGCCACCGGTCAGGGAAGAACCGGAAGAGATTGAGACATTAAGACTCGATGAGATTGAGGTGAAGTCGTTTGTGGGTGGGCTTGTGAAGGGATTTGAGCGAAAGGCGGGTTGAGGCCGCTGTGCGGTAACTCAATAAGCTTCAACAGCTCTCCTGTACCAAAACTAACTGCGACAAGGATTTGCTGGAATAGCGGCATCTTCGTGTATAGCGGTCACTCACTCAGTTTCGTTTGCTGACTTTCTTTGGCTATTTTCCGCTCTAACTCCTTTGATATCGATGAAAGAGTATTTGCAAGTGGGAGCTGGATTTTCCAGTGTGGGGGTGTCCCATCCCTTTTCTCACAGGAGAACCGCGTCATGCTCTTTCTTGGTATTGATCAACATGCCCGTCAGCTGACTGTCTCACTTCGTGATCAGAGTGGCGACGTGCTACTCGCTCGCCAGGTGTCTACGCAGCCGGAGAAGGTCCTGCAGTTCTTCGATCAGCTCACGCGTCGGTGTGCTCAGCGTGATGAACAGTTCATTGCTGTCGTCGAAGTCTGTGGTTTCAACGACTGGCTGATCCGGATGCTGCGGGACTACCGGTGTCACAAGGTGATTCTGATTCAGCCGGAAGAACGTAAACGCTGCAAGACGGACCGGCGCGATGCAGCGGCCCTCAGTGAACTGCTGTGGGTGAACCGGGATCGGTTTCTGGAGGGCAAGCCCGTGCGGGGGCTGCGGCAGGTCACCATCTGCAGCACGACAGAACAGGAGAATCGCAAGCTGAGTACGCTGCGGAAGGAAGCCGGTCAGACGCAGACGCAGCTGGTCAACAAGATCAAGCACATCCTCCGCCGGCACAACCTGCAATGGGAACTGCCGACCAAGACCTTTCCCACAGTGAAGGCCATTGCCTGGCTCAGAGAAATTGCGCTTCCCCAGATCGATCGGCTGGAGATGAACTTCCTCCTGGCGGATCTCAAGCAGATTCAGGAGAGGCTGCTGGAGCTGGAGAAGCTCATCGCCCAGCGAGGGCGTGAGAACCCCAATGCCCAGCTGCTCAAGACCATGCCGGGGGTTGGTGCGTTCACTGCGATCTCGCAGGCTGCTGGGATCGGCGATGTCTCTCGTTTTCCCCGGGCCAGAAGTCTGGCAAACTACTGGGGATTAACACCTGGCTGTCGCAACAGCGGTGAGAACAATCAGCGGCTGGGGAGAATCACCAAGGCCGGCAACAACACGGCCAGATGGCTGTTGGCTCAAGTCACGTATCAGGTGCTCCGCAAAGACGGCCGACTCCGGGAATGGTACAAGAAGATCAAGAGGCGACGGGTATGCGGTGTGCCTCTCCAAGTTCACCATCTTTGGCAAACGGCACCTGGATCACCTCGTCGCTGAGTTCACAGAGTATTATAACCAGCACCGAAGCCACATGTGCCGGGGACATCTGCCACTAGTGAGCGACGAACCGGAGGAGATCGAGACGCTACGACTCGACGAGATCGAAGTGAAATCATTCGTGGGTGGGCTCGTGAAGGGGTTTGAGCGTAAGGCTGGTTGACGTCGGCGGAGTTCTCATCGCCTTTAACCACTGCAAAAGGTCGGCGATCCAGAGCCAGGAGATTCGGTCCGCTCCTAGCAGCCCGTTGAATTTCTCTCTGGCGGTTGACAGTGTTGGTAGACTGCCGGTGGTTGGGGTTTGAGGTCTTCAAGGAGGGTGGTCAATGGCACTGGGGAAGCGTGAAGAATCGCAGCAGCAGGAGTTCTGGATGCCGCTCCAGAACCTCTCGAAAGGGCCGGGGCATGTCTTTTATGACAAGCTCAATCAGGTCCTCGCCAAGGCTGGGGTCGACAAGGTTCTCGAAGAGCTCTGCAGCCCGTTTTACGCCAGCACGGGTCGCACGTCGATTCCACCGGGGGTCTACTTCCGCATGCTGCTGGTGGGATACTTTGAAGGGATCGACTCGCAGCGAGGCATCGCCTGGCGGTGCGAAGATTCGTTGTCCTTGCGTCGATTCCTGGGGATTTCGCTGGGGAAAGAGACCCCCGACCACAGCTCGCTGACTCGCATCCGTGATCGGTTGCCGCTGGAGATTCACGAACAGGTGTTCGTGCAGGTGCTCAGCATCATCGATGAACACGGCCTGCTGAAGCTCAAATCAACCGGTGTGGACTCCACCTTGCTGGAGGCCAATGCGGCCATGAAGACGATCGTCCGCAAGGACTCGGGCGAAGACTGGAAGGACTATCTCAATCGCCTGATGCAGGAGGAAGGACTCATCGAAGAGGGAGAGACCCCCAGCGACGACGACCTGCGGAAGTTCGACAAAACCCGAGCCAGGCAGGGCAAGAAGAAGGTCTCCAACACGGACTGGGAATCCCCTTCAGACCCCGATTGCCGCATCGTGAAAATGAAGGATGGTCGCACTCATCTTGGTTATAAAGCCGAACATGTAATTGATCTGGACAATGAAGTCATCCTCTCTGCCACGGTCTGCCATGGAACGGACAGTGATGCCAGCACACTCATCGAAAGTGTGGTGAATGCCCAGCGAAACGTGATCCTCGCAGGCAGTTCCGAAGAGATTGAAGAGGTGGCTGCCGACAAGGGGTATCACAAGAACGAGACGATCACGCAGGCCACGCAGCTGGGACTGCGAACCTACATTCCCGAGCCGAATTCACCGTATGACCGCAAGTGGATCGACAAACCCGAGGACGTGCAGCAGGCGGTGTTCAACAACCGTTGTCGGATGAATCGAGCCAAGGGAAAAGATCTGCAGCGACAACGCAGCGAGAAAGTGGAACGCAGCTTCGCCCACATCTGTGAGACCGGCGGAGCGAGGCGAACGTGGCTGCGAGGACTCGAGAAGATCAACAAGCGTTACTTGATCGTGGCGGCTGCGAGGAACCTGGGCCTCCTCATGCTCAAAGCATTCGGAATCGGCAAACCCAGACACCTGCAAGGCGGAATCAGGGGACTGCTGGCACTCTGGGGAACCTGCCTACTGCTCTGGATCGCTCTGAGAAGCATGCTGCACTCACTGACAGCAAAGAAAACACTTCAGGCGAGGCTCCAGCACCCCAACTGGAAATCCAGTCCACATCAAACATTCACCCCCAGACAACTCAAAATCACCCCAACTTCAACAGGCTGCTAGAGAAAGGGCGTGGTCGATCAGACCTGTAGGAACGCAGAGGGTCAGCGTAATTCCGACTCGCTCAGTCTTCGGCACCGGCTTTTTGTTGAAGCTCCTTTGTCGTCAACGCTTTTTTTCGTTTACATCAATTGGACAGCGCGCGGTCTGGAAGCGACTGACCTGACTAATATGGCTGATCATGGCGCTGAAGATCCGGTGCCTGTGGCCGTGGCGGCCAGAAAGACCGTCCACCTCTGATTGAACAATTGTCGGGGTGTGCGTCGGTCGGGGGCTGATTCATCCTGGAGACGGACACGGTTATTGGCCCCTTCCAGGAGATCCACGAGGATTTCACAGACGATCGACGGATTGGCGGGTTTGAGGTCCCCTGCGGACTGTGCCGCGACAATCGCCTCCACCAGCGGTTCCAGCGAGATTTTCGCCCAGTCTCCCAGCCGCTTTCGCAAGTCCGGAGAAAACGCTGCTTCCGCACAGACCGACAGGTAGAAGGCGGAATAGTCCCGCGAAGACCCGAACTCGAAGTACCGCAACGCCGTCCGTTGCAGGGATTTCAAGGGATCTTTCGACATGGCTGCCGCTGAGGACAGGGCGTCACGGAACTGCTGAATGTCCCGTTCCACGACCGCTTCGAGCAAGGCGGCCTTATGGGGATAGCGACGATAGATCGTGTGCTTGGAAATGCCCAGTGTCGCGGCAATTTCCTCCAGCGAGCTGTTCGCCACACCTTTTCGACAGAAGACCAGACGCGCCCCATCGAGCAACCGTGCTTCGATCGCTTCCGCCTCCGCTCTGGTCGGCCTTCCTCCCGATTTGCGTGCTTTCATGGGTGTCTGGTCTTTTCTCAGAGGTCTTGTAAACGGCACGATGACGTTGCGTTTTCTAATTGAATGGAATAAAAGCACGATATCGTGCTGATCAGCACACTTCACGTACCAGGTCCTCCGCAAGGATGGCCGACTCCGTGAGTGGTACAAGAAGATCAAGAGACGACGGGGAAGTGGCGTCGCTCGAGTTGCGGTGATGCGGAAGCTGGCCACGGTGATCTGGCACATCCTCAGCAAACAGCAGAGTTATTTTGAATGCCGGGCCATCGCCGTCGCATGATGCCGTCAGCAGTGAATCCGCATTCATCACCCTGTCACCAAGGAGACCCATCAAAAAACCTTCACCCGGTTGTTCGATCCAGGTGAGTCAATTCGCCTGAGATCCCTCCCGATCAGTCCAGCTCGTACGGAACCGTGGATGTCGCTGTTGATGAGAAACGATTCAGCAGAAGGACACGTCCCTTTGAATGGAGCAGACTCCTCGGAGAGGAATTCGCATCTCGATAAATCCGCGTCTGCTGCTTGCAGCAGAGCGATCCATGAGACCATGGATCGTGCCTCGCGAAGGAATGTGTGGGGAGCAATCGCATCCGACAAGAACGATCGCAACATCCCGTGGCAACGACAACCGGTGAGATGATCATTAACAACAAGACCCAGCGCAACCACAGAACATGAACTTCGAAACAAAGCCCAGAACTTTGCCGCTCGCATTACAGACCCGCACCAGGAAAATCTTTTCCCGCTTGACAAACTCTTTCAGGAACGGTTCCGTAGACGGATTGCACTTTTCAGTTCGAGCGGTCTCAAGGCTCGGGACAGCTTGATTTTACGCTATTGGTCACGTTTCGCATAGCGTTGCAAAACCATACATTCTGACGCGAGTATGCTCCGTAATTGGCTCGTTTCTCCGTAATTTTCCGTAGAGAACTTTGAGCGATCTCAGCACGGTTTTTGGCCTGAACAACTGTGTCTCCTGGAGACTCAATCCAGCGATTTTGGGACGTCGGATCGTGCCTGTTTTTCGGACTCTTACGGCGTTCCAATGTGGCCTCAAACCACTGTCTCTTCGAGGCCGCGTTTTGACTCACGGATTCAGGTCAAGGTGCGGTGTAGAGTCGAGAGGTGGCGCGGTGGTTGAGGTGGGCCTAACTGTATCCGGCCCTTTCGGTTGCCGGTGCCTCAATAGCTTCACCATGCTCCGTTTCCACCTCCCGCTCGTCAAACCGGACGTGCGGATCTCCTGCATCCGGCTTTCGCAGGAACCATCACGAGTTCTCAACCCACGGAATCTGGGTCTTGCGAGTCCGGAGATGAACCAGACCCAGCTCGTCATGCAAACGTCCTGCAGAAAGTATCTTGCGGACGCCACTACGAGCCTGATGCTTTCTCCCATACCAATACCGCACGCGTCGAATCGTATGTCGATCAATTGCTTGATAGACATGGGCCGTATCTCCCAGACAGAAATAGTTTGCCCAACCGGTCAACATCCGGTTCAGATGCCGGACCCGGTCGGACATTCCCATCAATGTCCATCTTCGGCTGGTCGCTTCGCTGATGGCTGCCATCAGACCGGCCACCTTCTGCTTGGAAGGCTTTGGTCCGAGATAAGCCCCACCTGTGCGATGCGAGTAGTGCCGCTGGATCGTGTATCCCAGAAAGTTGAACCCTTCGTCGGGAAGACGACACAGTCGGGTTTTGTCTTCATTGACCGTGAGCTTCAGACGGAGCATCAACTGTCGCATCGCGACCATGGCATGCCTGCCAAGGCCGGGTGGACAGCAGATGACAAAGTCATCCGCATAATTCACGATTCTTCCACAAAACCGCTCGGCATACCCGAGTTGTTTCCATCCCAGTACGAAACGACGCATGTAGAGATTGGAAAGCAGGGGACTGATCGGGGCGCCTTGTGGCGTACCCCGGCCCTCGTCCCTGTTCCGAGTGGATCGAATCACCATTCCCCGCTCGTTGCGTTCCTCGACGGCACACACCAGCCACATCTTGATCAGATGCAGCAGGCTGCCGTCGACGATCCGTCGGGCGATGCAACGCATCAGCTCCGCGTGGGGAATTGTATCGAAATAGCCACTCAGATCTGCATCCACAATGTCACGATGACCGCGTTTGATGGTTCGCATCAGCTCGGTGATCGCGTCTAATGCGCTGCGGCCACGACGGTAAGCGTATTGCTCCGGCTGGAGATCCGCTTCGAAGATCGGCTCCAGAAGCAGGACCACCGCCATCTGCACCACGCGATCCCGAATGGTCGGGATACCAAGAGGACGCAGCTTGCCATTCGCTTTGGGAATGTAGACACGACGGACAGCTTGAGTACGGTAACTCTTCGACTGCAAGTCGTACGATAATTGGGCCAGCCAAGGTTCCAGTCCCGACGCTTCGATGTCCTCGAATGTCTGGTCATCCACACCCGCTGCTCCGCCATTGGCTCGGCAACAGCGGTAGGCAAACTCCAGAACATCCTCGCGGCACACCTTGTCGTACAGGCAATAGAACCGGAAGGCAGGCGATTCCTTCGCCTTGATGTGGAGCGATCTTTGCAGCTTCTGAATCCTGATGGGAGTTGCCAGGCTCACGCCAATCTCCTGATCCCGCGCCGCACGTCCCGCTCGGTTTCCTGCCAAGGCCCCTTCCCTCCACTGGCATTACCCGGCTTCATCGGTACTACGGACCTCTCCGCCACCCTTTCCAGCCAGACCTGCCCCTCACGGGATGTCTGTTGACAGTCGTCACCTGACGCTGAAGAGGGCTTCCCGTGTTGCACCTGAAATCCTTGTCAACATGCTGTCGTCAATACCCCGGCAGGATCGTGAATCATACTGTCGCTCTGGGCCACTGTTGCCAGCAGTCCTTCGCTCCACGATGGCAGCCTTCCCCTTCGTTGTAGAGGGTCGGCTCCTGCGGCATGCTTTTCGAGGCCTGCTCGACGTTCACTCGCGTTACGGCCTGCTGACTCGCCGATCGCCAAAAGCGACCGTTTCCGAAGGCTTCAGCAGCTTCGTTACCTCCACTGCTGCGTCGGCTGCTACCGGCTGGAGCGACCAGTTGCCGGACGGGACTTTCACCCGCAAGATCCCAGGGCCTTTCCACGGCGCACACAAGGAATGTGCAACACCGTTCCTAATTACCGCTTGCGACCATAATCGAATGACCCTGATTTTTCATCCACTGCTTGCCCTGATCGCTTCGGCCACCGACCGGGAACTGGCCAAGTACATCCAGTTCCTGAAGGAAGAGAACAAGATTCTCAGGGCGCGGATTCCGGGTACGATCCACACGCGGCCAGAGGAACGGGAACGACTCCTAAAAGTCGGCAAAGCCATCGGTCGGGCCATTGAAGATTCGCCGACGATCGTCAGTGTCAGCACGTTCTACCGCTGGCTCAGGGAAGAGACCGCTCCCAAACGGAAACAAAACCCGAAGGGAGGCCAGAGAAAGCCCTGGGAGATTCGAGAACTGGTCATCCAGATCGCTTCGGTGACAGGGTTCGGATATTCCCGCATCCTCGGTGAGCTTCGAAAACTGGGGATTAGAAAGATCAGCCGACAGACAGTTCGGAACATCTTGAAGGAGGAGGGGATTCAACCAGGGCCAGATCGAACCTCTGACTCCTGGTCTAATTTCTTAGAGCGGCACAAGGAGACTCTGTGGGCGACGGATTTCTTCAGCGTGAAGACCGTAACCAGACGAGGCCTCCAGGACATGTATGTCTTGGTCTGGCTGTGCGTTTCCACTCGGGAAGTGATTGTCTCGGAGTCGACCGAACATCCGACGTCAGCCTGGGTCTGTGATCAAGCGAGGAAGTTCATCGACGAAACGGCGGGACGAGAGCACAAACCCGATATCGTGATGCATGACCGGGATACGACGTTCAGCCGGGAATTCACCAACACCCTCAAGTCTCACGGACTGCGAACGAACAAACTCCCGAGAACCTCACCGAATCTGAATGGACGCTGCGAAAAGTTCATCGGCACAATCAAATCGGAGTGCCTGTCGAAGTTCATCATCTTTGGTAAGCGACATCTGGATCATCTCGTCGCGAAGTTCAGCGATTATTACAACCGGCATCGAAGTCACATGTGTCGCGGGCATCTGCCGCCGGTTCGAGAAGAGCCGGAGGACATCAAGACACTCAACCTTGATGAGATTGAAGTAAAGTCGTTTGTCGGTGGGCTGGTGAAGGGGTTTGAGCGGAAGGCTGCCTGACGTCGCAGAGTCTGCTTCGCTGTTAGCCACTCCAAGTTGGCAGGCGATCCAGAGTCTAGGGTATCGTTCGAGACGCAGAGAATCTGCATAGTCGACTATCTCTGAATCGATGCAGAGGGTAGTTGAGCAGTTATTCATGCGTGAACTTCTGGGGCTTTTGGAATGCGAGTCGGGGGATTCGTATTTCCGTCCAATCCGCATGGATAGGAAAGCAACTTTGAGGAGAGTGTTCGTGGATGATGGCTGGACCATACGACTTGTTGCAGCCCCAGCGAATTCAAGACTCAAGCAATGTTTTCAACAGCGCAGACTGATGTCTACAACCGATATCAGAGGGATTCACCGTCTACATAATGCCGAATCGATCAAAAGCATCGCGAGCGCTCATGCCGGATTCGAGTGCTTGCTTCACGAGGCGCTCGCCGTGAACTTTTTCAAGGGCCTTGGAGAGCACATCTCTTTCGGCGTGACGCGGAATGACGCAGACGCCATCTCGATCGGCAAATAGAATGTCGCCGGGGGCGATTTGTGCCGCTCCACATTGAATCGGCACGCGAAAGTCAACAACGTGACCACGCGGCAGTTGGTCTTGAGCATAAGCACCCCGAGAAAAGACCGGAAAATTCAGAGAAAGAATTCCCTGAGAATCACGGTGGTATCCATCCAGAATCGCCCCGGCGGAATTCAGATATCCCGCGCGAATCGACATCAGTTCGCCCCAGACAGCATAGCTTGGCGATGCTCCTGAACACACATAGATATCGAATGGCTTTAAGTCATCCAATGCCTCGAACATGAGGCCAAATGCTGGTAACTCAGATTGAGACGGTGCATCGTCGCCGACATCCTCCGGGAGGTCAGCCTCAAGCACGGGCATGGCTCTCCCGACGATCATCATTTCAGGGTTCATGGGACGAATGGCTGCTGGAAGGAACTGCCGGCGCAGTCCCATCCCGTCCATGACATCGCCAATTACCGCGGAAAACAGATCGCGCCGGATCTGTGCGAACAGCTCGTCATCAGACTTCAATTGCATAGGAAAGGCCAGTTTATCGTGGTTGAAATTCCGGGATGCGGGGAATCAGTTGCAGCACCAGGAACAGGGCAAGTAACGGGAGAAGTCCCGCAAGAACAAAGACCGGCGTATAGGAGTAGTGATCAACGACTTCGCCGGTCATCCATGTGAAGAGGATTCCCCCCAGTCCAGCGCATGCTCCCGAGAATCCTGACACGGAACCCGTCAGGCGCGAGGGGAACAGGTCGGTGGGGAGAGTCAGTAACATGGTGCCCCATGCCGAGTAAGACATCACAGCCAGAGAAATAAAGAAGATGCAAATGCGAACATCTGAGGCAAACCCTGCCGGGATTCCGGCTGTCATGCCGATGGCGCCGCATGCGAGAATCAACTTGCGGGCGGAATTGATTGACCATCCTCGTTGGATCAGCTTGCCGGAGAGCCATCCGCCTCCGAGATTACCGAAGTCGGCAGCGATAAACGGAATCCATGCGAATCTGGCAATCTCATCAAGACTCATCTCGCGAGCATCAGCAAGATACTTAGGCAACCAGTAGACGTAGAACCACCACGTGCAGTCGGTGAGAAATCTCCCTAAGGAAATGCCCCAGACATTGCGGCTTGTGAAAATCTCCTTCCAGGACCTTTTCGAAACCTGAGAGACGGAAACCATGGCTTCATCATTGCTCGCAGGGCGTCCATGATCGCGGATCAGTTTGAGTTCCGCGGGAGACAAGCGAGGGTGCGTTTCGGGCGAGCGGTAGATCCAGAGCCACAGGCCGACCCAGAACAAGGCCATCGTCCCCGTCGTGAAGAATGCGCTCTGCCAGCCATAGTGGATGATCAACCAGGCAATGAGCGGAGGGGCAAGAATTCCCCCCAGTCCTGACCCGCTGTCGAAGATCGCGACCGCGAAGCTGCGTTCCCTGGGAGGAAACCATTCCGAAACGGCGCGCGTGGCGGCGGGCCAATTGCCTGCCTCACCCATGCCCAGCAGAAAGCGGCTCGCTCGAAATGACCAGAGGCCGACCGCGAATCCATGCAGAATTCCCGCGACCGCCCACCAGGTGGCAAACAAAGCCATGGCCCGCCGAACTCCAATCCAGTCCACGATGCGGCCGGAAACGATCTGCATAATCGTGTACGCAGCGACAAATGAATTGACGATGGATGAATAATCCGCATTGGAAAAATGAAATTCCTCAGTCAGGGCGGGAGCGGAAACCGAGAGGCATAAGCGGTCAATATAATTAATCGTTGTTCCCAGAAAGCACGTCCCCACAATCCACCATCTGAGATGGGGAATGTATCGCGACGGTTGAGGCTCGGCAGTCAACGGTCAGACCTCCAGCGTGAGATTCAAGTCTTTCGCGATCGATTTCAGGCGATTAACTGACCGTCGATAGCCGTCGAGCAATCCATCTGTGAGCCCCAGATCGATGCCCAGGTAACCGTCATAGCCGGACGCCTGCAGGCTTCTCAGGAATTCCGGCCAATCAATCGATCCTTCGCCGATCGGGACGTGCTCGGAGTTCACAGGATCGTTATCGGCGATGTGGACATTGGCGAATTTTCCCTGCAGTTTTGCCAGCGCCAGCACGACGTTTTCACGTTGGGCTGAGAAATGCGCGGTATCGAAATTGGCCTTGAAGTTTGGTCTTGCCACATCATCGATCAAGCGTAGCAATGAATCCACGGAACAGATCACTTCTCCGACGCGCGGCTCCATGATCACCGTTCTGTCATATTCGGCGGCAATATCGGCACACTGCCTGCACGAATCGACCAGCGCTCTCCAGACTTCCGGCCAGCTGAAGCCAGGAGGCAATCGGAGGGCGGTGACATTTTCGAATTGATAGGCACCATCCGACGACAGTTGATAAGGTTGGCGTTCACGGTATTCGACGGGAGGAGCATAACTGGCCAGATGCAGGGTTTCCGCTCCGAGCAGGCTGGCCACTTCTGCCCCCATCCGGAATCCGTCGAGTGCTCGCCTGCGTACCGATTCATCCAGGCTGACCAGGTTCGGATCGACGACACAAAAATTATGAACATGTAACCCGCAATCCTTTACGCGCGCAGCCAGTTCCTTTCGGCGCTCATACACCGCAAGCAGATTCTCGGGGCCGAGCCCCTCCAATTCCATGAAGCGAAATCCGAGCTCTCGAATTTCCGGCAGCGATTTCATGGCATCATCCACGGAATGCGGATAACCATATTTGAAAATCGTATACAGGTAGGTGATGCTCAACTTCATGTTTATTTCTCCTCACTGGTCTGATCGAGAATCAAAACGGAATAGATGTGCAGCTGGGGGATCTCGACTTCCGTTCCCCGCTCCGTGGAAGAAAACACTCGCAGGGCTGCCTGCTCCTGATCCGGAGAGACCTGCCTGACCTGCTGAAATGCTTCCGGCAGAGTCAGCTTGATGGGGCCGGTCGGTTCGAGCGTATAGTTGAGAAGATGCACCAGCGTTCGAGCCGGGTTCGACTGCGTGGTCACGTTGAACAGCACGCCAGGCGGAGCCTCCAGCGTCGGACCGGGCTTGGGGGTCGCCGCCGTGATGGCTGCCGTCAGAGCAGCGATGTCTTCTCGACCGCGATAAGGGATGATTTTGGCAATGAAAGGAGAAGCGACCGGTTTGCCGGTTTCGTCCTGGCTGGCGGCGGATTCGATGGCGATCACGCTTTTCCCTGCCATCCCAAACTGGCTGAGAGCCGTCCATAGCGAGGAATGAACCCTGCTCCCCAGAAGGAGGACAGTTTGATACTGGCTCAATTGCTCCGGGCGGACATTCGTGTCGTATTGCACGTTGAACAACAGCTTCCGGGCTGCCAGCCCTTCCAGCAGTGAAATCTTTGGGTCTCCTTCGCTGATCACAGCCAGCACGTCGGCCTGCGACCGGGCACCGACATACAGATCTTCATGTTCGGCAAAGAACCGGTTGTAGATGCCGATGGCCTCCCAGGATTTCATCATCTCCGGCTCTTGAGTCCATAACCGAAATGCCGTGCCCCCTTCGATGAACAGTTCATGGGCCACGCCGAACATCATCGGTTCCGCCAGGGACAGCTGGCAGCGTTTCGGAGCGGGCAAGGCAACCATGCGGCCGTTCCCGCTATCGGGCTCTCCCGCGGCGCTTTCCCGGCGGCCATTTTCCACCATCACGGGCTTCCAACCATCGCTGAGCGCTTCGTGAATCCGAAGCAGTCCGACGTTATTCACCCAGTTCGCCTCGATATATGCCGGGTCCCGCATTTCTTCCGGAGTCTTGCCTTCTTTTTTGTAGATCCCCGGTTCCCGGCCATCTTCGGTGGTGATGCAGTTGATCATCCGGTTGATCTGATAACCGTCTCCATGAAAGTTCGCCATGATCAGGAAGTCAGGCTTGCGGCTCGTCGCATGTTGTTGAATCTCTGTATAAAGCTCCGGCAGACGACTCCCGAAGTTATTGTCATACATGATGCCGTCGGCACCGGCGTCGATTGCCAGATCGATCCGGCCCAGCAGATAAGCCCGCCATCCGGGATGTTCCAGATTGGCCATATAGCGGGCGGGCGACGCACCATAAAGAACCGGCTTGCCGTTCTTGTCGAGACTTGTCCATTCCCTGGATTCGGGATGAACCCGAAACATGTCATTCCAGAACATGTTGGCCACAGATTCATAGGCCATGACATGAATACCCTGCCGATGGCACTCAGCAATGTAGGCGCGAACCTGCTCTTGATGACGGCGTTCCGTTTCATTGGAAAACCCAACGCTGAACGTCACCCAGACGAGATTGATTCCCGCCTGCTTGAGCAGGGAAATGGTTTCCGGCTCGTACCAGTTCGTCATGGGATAGACGAGATCAGGGTTTGCAGTTGGGGCAAACCCCGTCCACCCGGACAGGATCGCCTTGACTGTTTCAATTCGCCCCCCATCCCAACGGCTGAAACGGATTTTTCCGGGCTGTGCCCAGTCCGGCACAGTATTACGGGCCGGCCCCGTCCAGCTCTTTGCCTGATTTCCGGATTGCTCCGAATTTCCCGTGGGAGACTCAAGTCCTCCCCCTTGGCCCAGTGCGGTTGTCGCTCCAACACTGGGAATCGCCAACGCCACAGTCATAAGGCTCAACAGCAGTCTGATCATGAAAACGCGCCTTTGCCACCTGAAGAAACAACGGAACTTATTGTGAAATAATCTGTTATCGCAAATCGAAAACGCAGGTTTTGGAACGGGTATTCCCCCGTCGAGTTCTCTTCCTCATGGATCGCCAGAAAAATCCTGCCTCAGCGTCTTGACAATAGTTTAACGTTAATCTACAAAAGTTCAACGTTCATAGGTGGGAAAACTGAAATTTCCACAACTTGAATCTCTATCCAGCTCGCATGGAGTCTGTTGTGTCCAACATGGAATCGTTTCATTCATTGAGTGATGTTCGCTCATCTGCTTTAGGGACATTGCCGCGCATGTCTTTGAAAGATCTGGCGGTCCTCCGCATTCGCGAGGCCATTGAGTTGGGGGAATTGACTGCGGGGACGCAGGTCAAGGAACTCGACCTTGCAAAGAGGCTGGGGGTCGGCCAACCGACGATTCGAGAGGCCCTGCTGGAATTGGAATTTGTTGGATTTATCGAGAGAGTCGGGCCTCGCAAAACCCGCGTCACCCATCTTTCTCGCCAACAGATCGGAGACATTTATCTCGTGCGTTCCCGCCTGGAACTTCTGGCTGTCGAGTTGCTGGCTGCCTCTTCGGGCAGGAATCTTGATGAGTGCCGCCAGCGTGCGCAGGAAATGAAGGAGCATGCGGCCGCGGGAGACGTGAAATCCTTTTATCAAGCCGACCTTGAATTCCATCGTGCACTTTGGAAGGCCACTCGAAATGAAACCATTTCAGAAGTGCTGGAGCGGCTGGTTCCGAAATTATTTGCCTTCGGCCTCATTCAGCACGTGCAATCAACGCCGGAGGTGCTCAAAGAAGTGGCGGATCTGCATGGGCAACTGCTCGACTTGATCAAGGCGGGAGACGTCGCGGAAAGCCAGCGGTTAATGCAGTTATCAATGGGCAGGGCCTGGCTGGACGACATCGATCTGGCGGACGCCACCGATTGAGTTTCACCAAGTCGGCGAATTGGCGAAAGAGTCATTGTGAGCGTCATCATTCAGGAGTGAGTGTGCGTACCGGCTTGCTATTACTGATCGCTGTCGCGGTGATGGAAGGAGCACACACTGCGTGCGCGCAGCCCCCTGCAGCCTGGATGGCAGAGCCGATTCTGCTGCCGCAAGCCCGCAGCAGCCAGATGTATGCTTACGTGAACGCAAATATTCCGCCGTTGCCGGAATTTGAGACGCTTGATGAGTGGCAACGCTATCGTGCTGAAACGAAAGCCCGCATTCTCCGCTTGCTGGGGATTGATGACATTCTGGAGAACCACCGGCTGCGGGTGATGAGTCGGGGTCACCTGGATCGGGAAGACTGCACGATCGAAAAGATCTGCTACGAAAGCTATCCCGGAATGTGGGTCTCGGCCGTTGTCTGGGTCCCTAAAGGGTTGTCCGGAACAGCACCGGCAATCGTCAGCATTTCCGGACATACATATATCGACAGTAAAGCGGCAGATTATGTCCAGGCCAGGGCGGAAAATCTGGTTCGACGTGGATTTATCGTCTTGTCGTATGACTATTTCGGCTGCTTCGAGCGAGACCGCCTGGATGCAGCGGGGAAGGGGCTCGCTGCGGCGCAAGATCACATTCACTCCTTGTTTTCCTATACGCGGCGGACACCCACCGGCATCGAAGTTCTGGATGGCATCCGCGCAGTGGATTACCTGCTGTCGCGTCCCGACGTCGATCCGACACGCATCGCTTTTACGGGAGAGTCGGGAGGAGGCAACAGCACCTACTGGGTGGCGGCTCTGGACGAACGCGTTTCCTTAGCTGTGTCGGTTTCAGCGGGAGGCAGCTATGAGCAATGGATCAAGAACGACTTGAATTACGACTGGCATCAGCGTCCGCCGGGGCTCCGCGCCTTTGCCGATATCGGCACGCTCTATGCCATGACAGCCCCTCGTCCGCTGCTCATCGTGAACGGAACGCCGGAACTGGCGGAGTTCGCCCAGACCGATGCCCACAGATCCTATGAATATGCCAAACGGATTTATGCCCTCTATGGTCGGGAAAAGGCGATTGCTTTTGAGACTTCCAGCACTGGCCATGGCTATCAGGCGGACAAGCGGATTCTGCTCTATGACTGGCTGAATCAGTGGTTTTTCCAAGGCAAGATTCCTCTGGGAATCATCGACCTTCCCTCGCAGCCGGAGCCCGTCCAGAACTTGCGAGTCGGCCTGCCCGAGGAAAATCTATCCATCCCGGCATTGGCCGAGCGTTGGCTCGCGGAGGCAAATCCCGAAGTTCCGCTACCGACGAGTACGAATCAAGCACGGCAGTGGCAACAGCAGGCTCGCCTTGGGCTCGAAGTGTTATTGCACTGGCAATCTCCTGAGTCTTCCCCTGATGTGGTAGATACATACCACTCTAACGGAGCCGCAAATCGGTATGACGAAGCAGGCTACCACGCCGAGCGGCTCTTGTTCGAAGTGGATGGCGATCTGCAGATCCCCGGTGTTTTTGTGCGTCCGGTCGAAGAGAAGAAGTTCAAGACCGTGATCCTGCTGGACCGCCGCCGGGCAGCGAACCAGGAAGCAATTCCGTTGTTGGCCGCCGGATATGCAGTACTGTTACTGGATGTGCGCGGAACCGGCGAGATGGAATGGGGAGGAGGGCGAACGTCCAACTGGGCGAATTTCGTCGGCCGTCCCGCCATCGGACAATGGGCTGAAGATATCTCCCAGGTAACCACGTACTTGCTCTCACGCTCCGACGTTTCGCATGTCGCTGTCTCCGGGCGCGGGCTCTTCGGGAAAGCGGCGCTCTACGCTTCCGCATTGGATGAACGGATCTCCGCTGTGGCGGTGACACTTGATACTGTTTCTTATCGAGCTGAAGCCATTAGCGGGCTGACCAACATTTATGCGGACGTCCCACGCATTCTGGAATGGGGTGATACTCCTCAGCTGGCTGCTTTAGTGGCTCCGAGGCCGTTGGCGATTTTCGGATCTGGGGTTCCGGTCTCAGATAACGGCGAACAGATAAGCTATTTCTCACCACTTCCCCGATGGAAAACCAGTGAAGCCCAGGTCGATGAATCCAAACTCACCGAAGAATTTGACTGGACAACGAAATTCTACGGAATCTTTCAAGCTGCCATCCGGTTTCAAACTGGATGCCGAAATCCTTCCGTTGAGAAAGAACTCGTCTCTTGGATGAAGCAGAATTTTTAGATCGCAGTTCACCACCGGAGTGTTGAATTACGTCCGCGTTTTTTTTCAGAGACACTTGGAATCCGTTGTCATGCTATTAATTAGGTGCCAGTCATGAACGGGAAAGCACTGCAAATTCACGCCAGCGATAACATTGCTGTCGCACTGACTGAAATAGATCGTGGCGGAGTTGTCGAGACCTTTGGACCGAAGTCCAGAGCATTGGTGACCGCCGTCCAACCGATTCCGTTTGCTCACAAAATTGCCCTTGATTCGATTCCCTGTGGAGCGGCGATTTTGAAATATGGCGTTCCCATTGCCGTGGCGACCACTGAAATCAGCTGCGGTGAGTGGGTGCATGTTCATAACGCCGTCTCTCCCCTTTCACAGACCAGGCATGAGGTGGGACAATGAACGAAATCTGGGGGTATCAGCGGACGGTCGGCCCGCCGGGGATTCGTAATCACATCGTCTGTATTCATACGGTCGAATGTGCTTCTTTTGTTTCCCAGCGGATTGCCGCGATCGATTCTCGGGTTCAGTCGCTCGGATTTCCCGGATGCTATTCGAACAGCTATGCCTCCCGGCTGATGGCAGCCCTGGGGGGCCACCCGAATGTCGGCGCGGTCCTGCTTGTCAGCCTCGGCTGTGAGGGAACCAATGCCGGGGAACTGGCAGAGGAGATCCGAAAGCAAGGGCGACCAGTTGAGGTCCTCAAGATCCAGGAACATGGAGGAACTGAATCTTCGATTCTTCGCGGGCACGAAATTGTGAAAAGATTGATCGCGGAATTGGAGTCCATACCCCGGGTCCGGATGACGATGGCCGACCTTGTTGTCGGAACGGAATGCGGCGGGTCAGATGCGACATCTGGAATCGCCGCCAATCCGGCCGTCGGTACAGCTTTTGATCGCCTGGTCGATGCCGGAGCAACCGTGCTGATTGAAGAGACGTTAGAGATGATCGGCTGCAGTTCGATCATCGCCTCACGGGCTGCGAATCCCCAAGTGGCCCGGCAACTTGCCCTTGCCATTGATAAGGCGGAACGCTTTTCCCTCAAAGCGGAACAGGTCTCAATTGCCCCCGGCAATCACCGCGGAGGGCTGACGACCATCGAAGAAAAATCAATGGGAGCCTTTGCGAAGTGTGGAACGCGCCCGATTTCTGGCGTGGTAAAAGTTGCGGAATCTCCTCCAGGCAAAGGTCTCTATGTCCTGGATTCGGTTCCGGATGAATCTTCGTTTTCATTTGGCTACAGCAACCCGAACGATTCGGAAGGAATTCTCGATCTGATCTCCTGTGGCGCGCATCTCGTGGTGTTCACCACCGGTCGAGGCAGTGTGATCGGCAGCGTGATTGCGCCAGTGCTGAAGGTGTGCGGAAATCCCCAGACATTTCGTCACATGCGCGATGATTTGGACATTAATGCCGGTCGAATCATTCACGGAGAAGCGTCCGTCCAAGAAATCGGAGATGAGATTTTCGCGGAAATCGGCGCTGTTGCAGGAGGACGCTTAACGCAAGCCGAAAGGTTGGGACACGAGGAGTACCATATCCCTTACAAGTTTCAGGAGCTGTGTTCCTATGCCTGACAATATCCTGTCAGAACTGTTCTCGCTGGCGAATCGCAAGGCCGTCATCATTGGCGGGACCAGTGGAATTGGACAGGCGATCGCGCTGGCTTTTGCCCGCGCAGGAGCGGACGTCGCCGCTGTCTCACGCAGCCGCGACACAGTTCACAAAGTTGCCGGCGAAATCGAATCTCTGGGGCGCAAAACAGTTCGCGCCGTTGCGGACGTGACCGATGCCGAATCGATGAGTGCGCTGGTCGCTGCCGTCCAGTCTGGCCTGGGAGACGTCGACATCCTGGTGAATTGCGCGGGCATGCACAAACGGATTCCTTCGCTGGAGACGTCGGATACCGACTGGAATCGGATCTTTGAAGTCAATGTCTTGGGGACCTTTCGGGCCTGTCGATCGTTCGCCCCAGCAATGATGGAACGCGGGCAGGGGTGCATCATTAATATTGCCTCCCTGAGCACATTCGTCAGCCTTCACGAAACCACAGCCTATGGGGCCAGCAAGGCGGCAGTGGCAAATTTGACACGCTCACTTGCCTGTGAGTGGGCCGGTCGGGGAATCCGTGTGAACGCGATCGCCCCGGGGCTGTTTAGAACACCAATCAACGAAAAAGTGCTCACTGATACGGCTCGGGTGGAAGCCTTTCGACAACATACACCACTCATGCGGCTGGGAAATCTCAATGAATTGATCGGAGCGGCGATCTTCCTCGCATCGCCTGCCTCTTCCTTTGTGACCGGAGAAGTGATTGCAGTCGATGGCGGTTTTCTCGCGAAGGGAATCTGATCGGAATTTGCTAAGGCAGAAATCGAATTATCGAATCTGCCGTACGTATGAGTTTATAAAACACAATCTCCGTTACTGATCGCTCGCTCGGAACGGAAAAATCATTTCCTTTTTATCTCTCGGTTTCAAGATCCTCACTATGTCAAGGTGCGGGATATCTATTCTCTGTTTCTCTTTTCACCGGATCAGGAGAGTCGCATGCAACGTCAACGTTTGGGATTCACATTAATTGAATTGCTGGTAGTCATTGCCATTATCGGGGTGCTCGTGGCGCTGCTGCTCCCTGCAGTGCAGCAGGCGCGTGAGGCTGCCCGCCGGTCGCAGTGCAAAAACAACTTGAAGCAGATCGGGCTGGCCATACACAATTATCACGATACGCACTCTGTCTTCCCGTATGGGGGAAGCGCGGATCCCAATTACACGTGGGGAGGACAGAATACCGGCCATACTGTTTACAATTGGCGATCTTTTGTTTTGCCTTATGTCGATCAGGCCTCGCTGTACCAACAAATTGCTACAGAGATGCAAGCTGCGGGGCAACCAATTGCCAAAGATCAAAGTATCAATGTCCGCGACAACGCAGCCGCATACAGGGCTGCCTTCCAGGCATTGTCAGCCCAAAAGACGATTCTTTCGCTCTACCAATGTCCCAGCGACCCGAATGCATCCAAGCAGACGGCTAGCAATCCCACGAGCGGATGGTCTCCCGGCCCCAGTGCGGGAGCTACCGCCAGCTATTGGGGTTGTGCCGGTCCTGAAGCAGCGGCCGGATACGGCTGTTTGTACTGCACAGGTAGCTGCACGTGCTACCATTCGAGCCCATATGGATATGCCGGGTCTGACTTCGCAGAGGGAGCTTCCGGAATTTTTAGCTTAAGAGCTGCAAAAGTTGGCATGCGTCATGTTCTGGACGGGGCTTCCAACACCTTGTTGGTCGGCGAACAGCGAAATGGCAATCCTAACGGAAATAATCTATGGGGATTCCGCCAGTGGATGGATGCCTGGTCAGTCACCTCCACCGTTACCGGAGTCAACCGTGAAATTACCAGTGCAAATTATTATGGGCAAGGCTTTGGCAGCACGCATGTTGGAGGAGCCCATTTTGCCATGGCCGATGGCTCTGTTCGCTTCATTAGTGAGAACACATCCTTGGTCACATTCAACGCCTTGGGATCAAAAGACGCCGGAGAAGTCCTCGGGGAATATTGATTTCTGCACAAAAGTCGCTTCCCCGGCCACTTCGAAACCGATGGGAAGCGACTTCATTCTAAATTCTCATCACAAACTACTCATTATTGGGAGATTGGAAAGCCGTGAAGACTGCTCTGCATTCAAATGCGGTATCTTTGATTGTGTTATTTGGGATCGGTTTGACTTTCTCTGGATGTTTTTCAAACCCCGATCGACTCATTCCTGTATCCGGTTCGGTGAAATATGGAGGAAAGCCGTTAACGTCCGGAATTATTATCTTCACGCCAGCTGATGAATTGAACGGAACGATTGCAAGCGCGGAAATTGAAGCTGATGGATCCTTTCATCCACAGGTCTCGCATTCAAACCGCGGAATGAAGGCCGGAGAGTACCAAGTCTCCATAACTTATCTTCCTAATTTCGCGCAATTGACACCGAACCAAATGGTGCAGAAGCAAAAAGATATTCTTTCAATCCCCAAAAAATACAGCGATCCTCGGACGTCTGGCCTGAAAGTGACCATTCAGAAGAAATCCGCGAATCAATTGGAACTCGAACTTGAAGATTGATATCATTGAGGTGCCGGTGCGCTCGTCGGCATTTTTCCATTGGCAGCTGGCTTGTCTTCATTAAGTCAGCAAGGAGAACGCATGGAGTCTGTCGGAGCGCAGAAACCCGACTTGATCGACATGGGGACGTCGGGCTTGGCGGGGCGGAATGTTTTGGAGATGGGGGTGGTTCGCGCGCTCAGCAAGCGTTCGGATTTCTCCGGCCTGGTGCGGTTTGCGGTGCATCTGGGGGTGATGGGGCTGACCGGGGTGCTGGTTTATTTCGCCATGCCGCACTGGTATCTGCTCATTCCAGCCATGGTGCTGCACGGCTTTACCATCGTCACCATGTTCGCCCCCATGCATGAGTGCGTCCATCGGACTGCGTTTGACAGCCGAATTCTCAACGAGATCTGTGGCTGGATCGCCGGCCTGCTCAGCTTTTATAACTTCACATATTACCGCTACTACCACACTTGGCACCATCGCTTCACTCAGGATCCAGAGAAAGATCCGGAGTTGATGGACCCTAAGCCTCGCAACCTCTTCGAATACATCGTCGAGGTCAGCGGGGTGATGTTCTGGCTGCCGCGCCCCTGGTTGTTCCTGAAGCTGGCCTTGGGACACACGCAGGCATTTCCGTTCATCCCCGAGAAAGGTCGCAAATCTGTCGCCCTCTCGGCCGGATTTCAACTGGCTGTCTATGTGGCGGGGATCGTGCTGATCGCAATGGGGCACTTGGAACCGTGGTTCTACTGGTTTTTTCCCGCCGTCCTGGCCCAGCCGTTTTTGCGGGCGATCACGCTCGCGGAGCATACCGGCTGCAGCCAGGATGAAAACGGTCTGACCAATACCCGCACGACCCTGACCCTCTTTCCAGTCCGGCTGTTGATGTGGAACATGCCGTTCCATACCGAGCATCACCTGTATCCTTCGATCCCCTTTTTCCGGCTTCCCGCTGCCCACCGTGAAATCAAGGAAAAGCTGACCCATCTGGCTCCCAGCTATGTCGCTGCAAATCGGGAGATTGTACGACAGCTGAAGTGAGGAGTGGGGAGGAGTTAGGGGCTAGAAGCTAAATAGTTTCCCTGGGCAATGACAAATGACTATTGATAAATGACAAATTCCTCCCCAACCGGCAGCGTTTTCACATTGCGTGACTTTACCCTGCAGTGTGGACATGTCCTGCCGGACACCCGCCTGGTGTATCAGACCTATGGAACGCTCAATTCCCAGCGGTCGAACGTAATTCTGTACCCGACATCCTACGCGGCCCAGCATCCTGACATCGAATGGCTGATCGGCCCGGAGAGGGTCCTCGATCCGACTCGCTATTTCATCATCATTCCGAACATGTTTGGCAACGGGTTTTCGACTTCACCCAGCAATCAACCTGAGCTGTTCAACGGATCAGAACGACCCGTGTTTACCCATCTCGATAACGTGGCAGCTCAGTACCGTCTGCTGCAGGAGCAGTTCGGCATCGAACAGCTGGCATTAATTTACGGCTGGTCGATGGGGGGACAGCAAGCACTACACTGGGGAGCTTTGTTTCCAGAACGCGTGCAACGGATCGCTGCGGTCTGCACCTCTGCGAAGACGACTCCGCACAATCACGTATTTCTAGAAGGCCTCAAGGGAGCCCTCACCGCCGACCCCGCCTGGAACGGCGCGCACTTCACCAGCAAACCGGAGCGTGGGCTGCGGGCCTTTGCCCGGATCTATGCGGGCTGGGCTCTTTCACAGGCTTTTTATCGAGAGCGACGTTATCTCGAACTGGAATATGCATCGCTCGAAGATTTTTTGCTGCGTGATTGGGAAGCCAGTTTTCTGCGCCGAGATGCTGCCAACCTGCTCTCAATGATCGAGACGTGGCAGCGGTCAGACATCAGCGATAACAACATTTTTCGTGGCAATCTCCAGGCTGCGCTGGGGGCCATTCAGGCGAAGACCTTCCTGATGCCGGCCAGCACCGATCTGTACTTCACGCCCGAAGACAGCTTGGCGGAACTGCGGCACTTGCCACATGCCGAGTGTCGGCCGATCCCCTCGATCTGGGGTCATCGCGCCGGCAACCCTTTCAAAAGTCCTGACGACGAAAAATTCCTGCGTACTGCTATTGCCGAGTTGCTCAGCGCTTGAGCCACCCGGAGAATCCTGCGTCCTGAGAACTCATGTCCCTGCAACAGCAAGCCGAGAAACTCGGCATCCGCTATTTCCTTGTTTCGTATTCAGATCTGTTCGGAACCTCGCGGGCCAAGCTGGTACCGGCTGCCGCGATCGATGCGATGTGCGAAAAAGGTGCGGGGTTCGCCGGGTTCGCCACCTGGCTCGATCTGACTCCCGCCGATCCGGACTTGTTCGCCATTCCGGACCCAGCCAGCTTGACACAGCTCCCCTGGAAGCCGGAGATCGGCTGGCTGGCAGCGGATTTGTGGATGAATGACAAGCCGTTGCCTCAATCTCCACGGCAGGTGCTGAAACGGTCTTTGGCGAAAGCGGCCGAGCGGGGCTACGAGCTGCGGACCGGAGTCGAATGCGAGTTCTTTCTGCTCACACCCGATGGCCTCTCTCCCGCCGATCTTCGTGACACCCAGGCCAAACCCTGCTATGACCAGCAGGCGCTCACCCGGCGGTATGATCTGATCTCCGAAATCTGCGATGCCTTGCAGGTGTTGGGCTGGGAGCCGTACCAGAACGATCACGAGGATGCCAACGGGCAGTTTGAAATCAACTGGAAATATGAGGAAGCGCTGCGGACCGCCGACCAGCAGACGTTCTTCAAGTTCATGGTCAAAACCTTGGCCGAGAAGCACGGGCTGCGGGCGACGTTCATGCCCAAGCCGTTCTCTCAACTGACCGGCAATGGCTGCCATATCCATGTCTCGATGTGGGACCGTGAACGGCACGTGAACCTTTTTGACAACGCTGAGGATGGACTGGGACTGACTCCGCTGGCTTATGAGTTCATCGGCGGGGTGCTGCACTCGGCTGAGGCGCTCTGCGCAGTACTCAATCCGACCGTAAATTCATATCGCCGCATCCGCGCAGCGGTGACGTCTTCGGGAGCCACTTGGTCCCCTAACACGATCACTTATGGCGGCAACAACCGCACGCATATGATCCGTATTCCGGACTCCGGGCGGTTTGAACTGCGGCTCCCCGACTGCGCTGCGAACCCTTATCTAATGACGTCAGCAATCCTGGAAGCGGGGCTGGACGGCATCCAGCACCACCGCCACCCTGGTCCTCCGCTGGATGTCAACGTCTATCAGAATCAGACCCGTGCGGACGATCTGAAGCACTTGCCGGACAACCTGCTGGATGCACTGCGAGCACTGGAATCCAGCCCTGTGCTGATCAATGGCATGGGAGAAGAGTTCGTGGCCGCATACCTGAAACTACAGCGATCTCAATGGCAAGACTTCGCCAGCCACGTCTCCAGCTGGGAAACATTGCATACGCTCGACTGCTGATTATGGAAAACTTAAACGGCTCATCCGGTGAATTGGGGTGTTGTCATTCTCCGAGAATTTCGAATCGGGTTGTAAGTAGCGACAGGATGCAAACCTGGAACAGTTCCCGGTCTCGGTCGCCATACGCTCGTCTCTGCAGCGGCTTGATCTTGCTGTTCACCCTGACTTCAAAAATAGCTCTCCAGAAGGACCGAAGTGCTGTTCAACGGATGTGCAACCCTTTGATATCGATGAAAGAGTAATTGCGATTGGGAGCGGAATTTCCCAGTGTGGAAGTTTCCCAACCCTTTTCTCACAGGAGAACCGCGTCATGCTCTTTCTTGGTATCGATCAACATGCCCGTCAATTGACTGTCTCACTTCGTGACCAGCAGGGTGATGTCCTGCTGGCCCGTCAGGTGTCTACGCAGCCCGAGAAGGTCCTGGAGTTCTTTGATCAGCTCACGCGGCGGTGTGCTCAGAGCGAGGAACAGTTCATCGCCGTGGTGGAGGTCTGCGGGTTCAATGACTGGCTGATTCGCATGCTGCGGGACTACCGCTGTCACAAGGTGATCCTCATCCAGCCGGAAGAACGTAAACGCTGTAAGACGGATCGGCGTGATGCAGCGGCCCTGAGTGAACTCCTGTGGGTGAACCGGGATCGGTTTCTCGAAGGCAAACCCGTTCGCGGCCTCCGGCAGGTGACCATCTGCAGCACGACAGAACAGGAGAATCGCAAGCTGAGTACGCTTCGCAAAGAAGCGGGTCAGACTCAGACACAGCTGGTCAATAAGATCAAGCACATCCTCCGGCGGCACAACCTGCAATGGGAACTGCCGACCAAGACTTTTCCGACGGTGAAGGCCATCACCTGGCTCAGAGAGATTGCACTCCCCCAGATCGATCGGCTGGAGATGAACTTCCTGCTGGCTGGTCTGCAGCAGATTCAGGAGAGACTGCTGGAGCTGGAGAAGCTCATTGCTCAACGTGGTCGTGACAACCCGAATGCCCAACTGCTCAAGACCATGCCGGGGATTGGTGCGTTCACTCGCCGGGGACATTTGCCACCAGTGGGCGACGAACCGGAGGAGTTCGAGACGCTCTGCCTCGACGGGATCGAAGTGAAATCGTTCGTTGACGGGCTTGTCAGAAGCTTCGAGCGTAAAGCAGGCTGAAGCTGCGGAGTTCTCATCGCTTTTTGCTAAAGCGAATTGGCAACGGATTCAAAGCTTGGAGTTTCGGTCCGCTCGTAGTAACTCTGCGTGATCGATCAGTGTTAAATGGACACGGAGGGGCAACTTGATTCCGACTCGCTCAATTTTCGGATCCGACTTTTCGTTGAAACGCTTTTGGAGTCAACGTCTTTTGTCAAATACATCAATTGGACAGCGCGAGCTCACGCAGTTAAACGGCGTCGTCTGATGGTGAATTGATCTAAAACTGTGCTGGTTCCTGTGCAATGCAGGCCGATGAGGCCAGTCGAAGTCGACACAATCATTTCGCAGCTGTAAACACCTAGCAACTCCCGTAATTAATCCATTCAACGGATCCTGGTTGTTGCGAGCTTCCTCCCCCTGAACCAAACAGTCCATCTGCCTTAAGAGATTTCCTGCTTTTCTTCTGAGGCAGACGCGTGCTCACGGCATGGAGCATCGAGAACCTTGAACAGGCATACCGACGCGGCCTTAACGCCCTCGCCATCTTGCGGCGATGGAATCGTGCTTAGAGCGACGTCCGAGATCAAGTCCGCTTGATACCGCAACATCGTCATTCGCCGGACGCTCACCGTTTGGCCAGCGATGGTCTCCAATGCCTGAAGCTGTCGCGTGAGGACAGCGACGTTGCCGCCAGCGTTCTGCCGGATCTGGTCGAATGCTTCGGCCAACAGGTTCTTAAAGCTTGGGCCGCGGGCGATGACACGCAATTCACCCTGGTCAAAGCGGTGGGGATTCGAAATCCGACGGACCGCGAGCTGGGCGAGGATTGCCCCCAGGTAGTCTACACACATCACAGCGGTCGTCGTGTCGTTGATTCCCGGCGACAGCGCTTTCATGGCGATGTCAACAATTTGTCGGATGCCGAAAGCGGCATCTTGCTGAACAGTGCGATGGCGGCCGATGACATAGATCTCGTTCAGCTCGGTCGCCAGATCCTCGTCCAAAACGTCCGAACCGGCAACAGACACCAGAGGGCTGCCTTTGACGACGAACTCGCCGATGCCGCGTTCCATTCGCAAAATTGTCCCATGCGCTCGGGCCAAAGCCAACAGCGAGTCCTCGTCGATACTTTCGATGTAACCGGTCTTTTGTGCCTTGACGGTTGACCAAGTCTGCTCTCCGAGACCCGTCTCCGGGATCCCATCCAAGTCTTCATCGAAGTTTTCCTCCAGTTCTTTGGGAAACAAGTGATCGATCGCCGCGATTGTCTCTTGTGCTGCCGCCCCTTTGATATCGATGAAAGAGTAATTGCGATTGGGAGCGGAATTTCCCAGTGTGGAAGTTTCCCAACCCTTTTCTCACAGGAGAACCGCGTCATGCTCTTTCTTGGTATCGATCAACATGCCCGTCAATTGACTGTCTCACTTCGTGACCAGCAGGGTGATGTCCTGCTGGCCCGTCAGGTGTCTACGCAGCCCGAGAAGGTCCTGGAGTTCTTTGATCAGCTCACGCGGCGGTGTGCTCAGAGCGAGGAACAGTTCATCGCCGTGGTGGAGGTCTGCGGGTTCAATGACTGGCTGATTCGCATGCTGCGGGACTACCGCTGTCACAAGGTGATCCTCATCCAGCCGGAAGAACGTAAACGCTGTAAGACGGATCGGCGTGATGCAGCGGCCCTGAGTGAACTCCTGTGGGTGAACCGGGATCGGTTTCTCGAAGGCAAACCCGTTCGCGGCCTCCGGCAGGTGACCATCTGCAGCACGACAGAACAGGAGAATCGCAAGCTGAGTACGCTTCGCAAAGAAGCGGGTCAGACTCAGACACAGCTGGTCAATAAGATCAAGCACATCCTCCGGCGGCACAACCTGCAATGGGAACTGCCGACCAAGACTTTTCCGACGGTGAAGGCCATCACTTGGCTCAGAGAGATTGCACTTCCCCAGATCGACCGGCTGGAGATGAACTTCCTCCTGGCGGATCTCAAGCAGATTCAGGAGAGACTGCTGGAGTTGGAGAAGCTGATCGCCCAGCGGGGTCGTGACAACCCGAATGCCCAGCTTCTGAAGTCCATGCCGGGAATCGGTGCGTTCACAGCGATCTCGCTGGCTGCCGGGATCGGTGATGTGAAACGATTTCCCCGAGCCAGAAGCCTGGCGAACTACTGGGGACTGACTCCCGGCTGTCGCAACAGCGGCGAGAACAACCAGCGGCTGGGGAGGATCACCAAAGCCGGCAACAACACGGCCCGATGGCTGCTGGCCCAGGTGACGTATCAGGTGCTCCGCAAGGATGGTCGGCTGCGGGAATGGTACAAGAAGATCAAGAGGCGACGGGGGAGCGGGGTAGCTCGAGTCGCGGTCATGCGGAAGCTGGCCACGGTCATCTGGCACATCCTCAGCAAACAGCAGAGTTACTTTGAGTGCCGGGCCATCGCAGCAGCCTGAAGTCTTCAGCAGTGAATCAGCATTCATCACCATTTTGACCAAGGAGACCCATCAAAAAACCTTCACCCGGTTGTTCGATCCAGGTGAGTCAATTCACCTGAGATCCCTCCCGATCAGTCCAGCTCGCACGGAACCGTGGATGTCGCTGCTGAACATGAAAAGGTACAGCAGAAGGACACGTCCCTTTGAATGGAGCAGACTCTTCAGAGAGGAATTCGCATCTCGATAATTCCGCGTCTGCTGATCACAGCAGAGCGATCCCTGAGAATCAGGGCTCGTGCCTCGCGAAGGAATGTGTGGGGAGCAATCGCGTTTGAAAAGAACGATTGCAACATCCCGTAGCAACGACAACCGGTGAGATGATCATTAACAACAACACGCAACCCAGTCCACACACCATGAACTTCAAAACAAAGCCCGGAACTTTGCGGATCGCACTACAGACCCGCACCAGGAAATCTCTTTCCCGCTTGACAATCTCTTTCAGGAACGGTTCCGTAGGACGATCGCCAGAAATCCTGCAACACACTGTCTTTAATCATGTTGCGACGATAACCGCTTGTGGAGCAATTGCTTAAAACCGACCGTGAGTTTGTCGAGTTTGCCCGTAGTTTGTCGGCGTGTGGGTTGATAAAGGTACATCCGTGTGAATTTCACATGACGTAAGTTGGAATTCGGCCTCCGTATCTCACTCACAACTCTCGCTCTTGCCGAACGATCCCTCTGGCTCCTCGATCTGAGGGTTTAAACCCCATCGCTTTCTGCCGCTTTTCGGACCTGTACCAGCGTCTGATCGGGGCCTGGAAAATCCAGTTTTCAAGGCCTCGTTTTGACTCCCGGAATCAGGTCAAGGTGCTGTACAAGGGATGTGCAACACCGTTCCTAATTACCGATTGCGACAATAATCGAATGTCCCTGATTTTTCATCCACTGCTTGCTCTGATTGCCTCCGCCACCGACCGGGAACTGGCCAAGTACATCCAGTTCCTGAAAGAGGAAAACAAGATCCTGCGGGCGAGGGTTCCAGGTGTGATCCATACACGCCCCGAGGAGCGAGAGCGGCTCCTCAAGTTTGGCAAAGCCATCGGTCGGGCCATTGAAGAACTCCTGACCATCGTGTCCCCCTCGACGTTCTATCGCTGGCTGCGAGACGAACACGGAACTGCGAAACGGAAGAAGAACCCCAAAGGTGGCCAGCGAAAGCCTAAAGAGATTCGGGAATTAGTTTTGCAAATCGCTGCGGTCACTGGGTTCGGGTACACGCGGATCATCGGAGAATTAAGAAAGCTCGGTATCAAGAAGATCAGCCGGCAGACAGTGAGGAACATCCTGAAGGAAGAGGGGATCCAACCAGGCCCCAACAGGACTTCCGATTCGTGGACCAACTTCCTGGAACGCCACAAGGAGACGCTCTGGGCCTGTGACTGTGCGCCATGACAAGGTGTGAGTTTTCAGCGGGTGCAATTCCCGCCCGGCAACTGGTCGCTCCAGCCGGTAGCAATCGGAGCGGCGGTGGAGGTAACAAAACCGTCGAAGCCTTCGATGTAAAGGGTCGCATTGGCGATCCCGCGAGCATTCAGGCCGTAACGTAAGTGAACACCGAGCAAGCCTCGAAAACCACAATGCGGAAGCCGACCCGCCAGTCGCACGGGGAAGGCCGCTGACATGGAATCCATGAGCGATTTTGATTCCATGTTTCCGCCGGGGTAAGGGTGACGGCATGTCTGCACAAGGAAATTTCACGCAACATGGGAAGCCCCAGCGGTGAGGGAGAGGCCCTCAACTGGTAACCCGTGAGGGACAGACCGGTCCGTCTGGGGTGACGGAGAGGCTCGTAGTACCGCTGAAGCCGGGTAATGCTGGTGGAGGGAAGGAGCCTTGGTTCAATGGGTAACGATGAACGCGGCGAGAGCCGGGAGATTGGTGTGAACCTGATAACTCCCCCCTGTACGGTTCGGAAGTTGCAACAAGCGTTACATTCCAAAGCCAACAGATCGCCTGACTGCCGATTCTATCTGCTGTACGACAAGGTGTATCGAAGAGATGTGCTCGCGATGGCCTATGAACGCTGCCGTGCCAACGGTGGCGCTCCCGGCATCGACGGACAGACCTTCGAGAACATCGAACTCTACGGTCGAGAACGGTGGTTGGACGAATTGGCGGAAACTCTGCGGACGAAGACTTATCGTCCCCGGGCCGTTCGCCGGGTGTATATCCCCAAGGCGGACGGGAAGCAGCGGCCTCTGGGCATTCCCACGATCACCGATCGTGTGGTGCAGATGGCGGTGGTGCTGGTCTTGGAGCCGATCTTCGAGACGGACCTGCAGCCGGAGCAGTATGCCTATCGGGCCGGACGCAGCGCCCTGGACGCCGTTCAGCATGTCCATCGACTGCTGAAAAGCGGGCATTGCCAAGTGGTGGATGCGGATCTGAGCGGATACTTCGACAGTATCCCGCACGCCGACCTGATGAAGTCCGTAGCCCGTCGCGTCAGCGACCGGCACCTGCTGCACCTGATCAAGGCGTGGCTGGAAATGCCGGTCGAGGAACTCACCCTTCGGGGTAAGCGACGGCGTACAACGGAGAATCGGGATCGTGGGCGGGGGACGCCGCAAGGTGCTCCGATCTCGCCATTACTGGCCAATGTGTACATGCGTCGCTTCATTCTGGGGTGGAAGGTTCTCGGACACGAACAGCGTCTGCGAGCGCACATCGTCAATTATGCTGATGACTTCGTGATCTGCTGTCGCGGCACGGCCGATGAGGCCATGACCGCGATGCGGTCGATCATGGAGAAGCTGAAATTGACGGTGAACGAAACGAAGACACACATCTGCCGCCTGCCTGAGGAGACATTTGACTTCCTCGGGTATACGTTCGGCCGGTTTTACTCGACCCGCAACGGCCGGGCCTATCTGGGCCTCCGTCCGTCAAAGAAGTCGGTAAAACGTATCTGTCGAACGATCTCAGATCTCACCGGCTGCCAGCGAACGCTCATCAGCGCAGACAGAACCGTGGAACTGCTCAACCGCACCCTTCGTGGCTGGGCGAACTACTTCAGTCTGCGACTGGGTCCCCTGACCAGAGCGTACGATGTCGTCGATGCGCATACGAGACGGCGGCTCCGCCAATGGCTGCGTCGGAAGCATCGGGAACGGACCTGCGGAAATGGCCGCTATTCGCGAGAGTACCTTTATCAGGAACTCAAGCTCCTCGAACTCCGTCCCAACCGACACCGCTTCTGGAAAGCGACCGAGTGAATCCATAGTCCGAGAGCCGGATGCGGGAGACCTGCATGTCCGGTTCGATGAGCGGGGTGTGGAAACGGAGCATGGTGGGGATACTGAGGCACCGGCAACCGAAAGGGCCGGAAACAGATAGGCCCCACCTCAACCACCGCGCCATACCTCGACTCTACTTTTCAGCGTGAAGACCGTCACTAGAAGAGGCTTAAGGGAGATGTATGTGCTGGTCTGGCTGTGCTTCTCAACCAGGGAAGTGATTGCGTCAGCATCAACGGAGCACCCGACCTCGGCTTGGGTGAGTGAACAGGCCCGAAAGTTCATTGATGAAACGGCAGGGCGGGAACATAAGCCTGACATCGTCATGCACGACCGGGATACCAAATTCAGTAGAGAGTTCACGGAAACGCTGAAGGCACATGGTCTCCGCACGAACAAACTTCCGAAGCGAAGCCCCAATCTGAATGGACGCTGTGAAAAGTTCATCGGCACAATCAACGATGTGGCATGTTGATGCCCTTTCAAAATGAGATGGAATCGACTTTCCCGGCGAGGAACAGCTCGAGTTTCCGGATCGTCTGGGGTGTGTCCGGGAACAGGTATGCTTTGTAGGTGGCATGCTTTTTCATTTTGATCGTCCCGTTACGGATGCGGTCATAAATCCAATGTGGACGAATTTTCAGACGCTGGGCCAGTTGGTAGGGGCGGAGATAGCCGGGGACGATGTGTGGCTGGCAGAGTTTTTCCTGATGAAAGATGCCGTTGAGCTTTCTCAGGCGAGTCACTGTGGAGGGGAGGACGACATGGCTGCGGGGAGAGCGATGGCCTGATTGCGTCAGGGAGGTTGCGATCTGCTTGTCCGTTTTCCCTTGCCGGGCCATGGTGACAATGATCTGCCGGATCTCCTCGAAATTGCTGAGTTGCTCGAAGCGACCCACCGTGGTGGGGATTGTCACCTCGGTCACATCTCCGCCACGCCAGACGACACGGATTCCCACCTGGTCATTGTTCCGCTTCAGGACCACCTTCTCGATCAGGCTGCGGAGCAGAGATTTTTTCTGTGACCAGGAAAGCAGTGGCTCCTGCCAGAGTTCCGGGAGCCGTGGCCCGATCTGTTTGAACATCTCCAGCAGTTCAGACGGAATGGTCCAGTCTTCCTGCTTTTGTTGCTGAACCTCCAATGCCTCTTCGGCGTGCCGAAGTTCACGCAGTGCGGTCTCCCAGCGTCGCTCCAGTTCCCCGGTGACCAGTCGATTTTCCGGGTCACTGTGTCGATACTGCCGCTCCACCAGACGGGCAGCATGGCGGAGGCGTTCGATCTGCTGCCGTTGTCCCCGCAGGAACTCCTCACGACGGGAATCCGCTTCGACCAGAGGACGGTTTGACAGGTCAATATCCGCCATCGACAGGGCCTGGAAGAAGCAGTCCAGAACCTGGGCATCGACCGCATCACCCCAGACCACCTGGCAGATTGGGTCGCCCGCCGTCGAAGCCCGTTGCATGCAGGTGTAACAAGGCTTTCCTTTGTACTGCACCGTCATTTTCCGACCACAGTGGCCACAGTAGGCGATCCCCTGTAACAGAATCTTGCCATCCCGGGGGACACCTCGGGAGCTGCGTTTTCGGTATTCACTGTAGTTGTCACGGAGCATGGCACCGATCTTCTCGAAGTTCTCCCAGGAGACGTAAGCAGGATACCGGTCCTTGAGGAACACCTTCCATTGATGGGCTGCCGTCACATCCCGTCGTTTGGTCGCAACACCATTCTCATAACGAATTCGTGTCCGCCCATAGGCAAAGGCTCCCGCATAGGCGGGATTCCGCAGCACGTCGACGATCTGGGTTGTCGTCGGTTCCCGCCACTGAATCTCGCCGTAACGATCCCGCCGGGGAATTCGCAGGTTCCGGCCTTTCAAGACCCGCAGGACTTTGGGAGCGGTCCGTTGCTCCAGCATGGCCAGAAAAATCAATGTCAGTCGGTCCTGAACTTCACGATCGGGAGTTTTGATCACCTCACCCAGATCGGTCCGTTCCAGTCCGGTCGGCAACATCACCGACAGGTCGCCCCGCTTGGCTTTATTCAGGATTCCCGCAGCCAGGCGGGCCCGGATCGTATGCAGTTCCAGCTCGGAAATCTGTCCCTTCAATCCCAGCAGCAAACGTCCATTCACGGACGCCGGATCATAAACGCCGTCCCGATCGGCGATCAGGCAACTGGCCCGTCCGCACAAATCGAGCAGCTGATACCAGTGGGAACAGTTGCGGGCCAGCCGTGTCGCATCATAGGCGATCAGAATCCCGATCTGCCCCAGTGCCACCTGCGAGACCAGTTCCTGAAAGCCGACTCGTCCTTCCGTCGTCGCACCGCTACGTCCCAGGTCGGTGTCGATGACATCGATACTGGCGTCAGGCCACCCGAGATCGCGGGCCCGCTGTGTCAACGCATACTGCAATCGCAGGCTTTCCTGATTGGTCAGGACCTGCTGCGGTGTCGACTGGCGGACATAAATGGCGGCACGACGAGACAAGTGGTTGGGCAGAACCAATTCGGAAGTGTTCATTAAGCATCTCCTTGAGGATCAGGTTGATTTCCGTGACGATTTCCGCCTGGAGCGACTGCGGGAGACGCTGCCAGACTTCTTGAGGGGCGATGGACACAGCTCGTACTCCTTCACGAGGGCCAGAAATTCCCTGATGGAACTTATGGAGAGTTTCGAGCGGGGAGCCATCCGCTCCAAGACGGAAAGATTCGTCGCCTCGCGAAAGATCTTCAGCCGATGGTCCCCCTGATAGACCACGTAGACACAGGCGGAATGTGTGTCCCCTCCGGTGACCGTATGCACCGGAAACCGCCGCCCAAAGAGCGGGTGACACGGATCGGTCACCTCAACCTCTTCCAAAACTTGCCCCACTTCAGGGGCATTCAGAATGGACTTCGAAATCGGAATGCCTGTCGACGTTCATCATCTTCGGCAAGCGGCACCTAGACCATCTCGTCGCGGAGTTCGGCGACTATTACAACCGGCACCGAAGTCACATGTGCCGAGGGCATTTGCCACCGGTCAGAGAAGAACCGGAGGATGTCGAGAAGCTCAGGCTGGATGAGATCGAGGTGAAGTCATTTGTCGGTGGGTTGGTGAAAGGGTTTGAACGTATGGCGGGTTGACGTCGGCGGAGTTCTCATCGCCTTTAACCACTGCAAAAGGTCGGCGATCCAGAGCCAGGAGATTCGGTCCGCTCCTAGAGAAAGGGCGTGGTCGATCGGACCTGTAGGAACGCAGAGGGGCAACTGGATTCGGACTCGCTTAGTTCCCGGCACCGACCTCTCGTCGAAACCTCTTGGCCGTTGACGCTCTTTGGTCGATCACATCAATTGGACAGCGCGGGATTTCCCAGTGTGGGAGTTTCCAAATCCCTTTTCCCACAGGAGAACCGTAGCATGCTCTTTCTTGGTATCGATCAACATGCCCGTCAGCTCACTGTTTCACTTCGGGATAAGAGCGGGGACGTCCTGCTTGCACGTCAGGGAACTTCTCACAGCGATCCCCATCTCCTGTTTCCGGCTATGAAGTCAGCTTACGATCTCGACACTGCTGTACGATCGACAGGCATCAAAATTTATTTCCGCAATTAGAATTCGCCTCATTGTGGAGCTTCGACCTTGTCCTGACATTCTGACGGTCCTGTCTATCACTCTTCCGCCGACTTCCAGAATTCATTCACTTCGCAGATCTGTTCAGATTTCCAGGGCTCCATGTCCAGACCGTATTTGAACCAGACAGGACCGCAGACACCCCATTTCCGCGTCTCGCTCGTCAAAGTATAGGGGCATCCTGTGTTCACTCATGCCGATCCTGACTCAACGGAATACAAAAGACGATCGAGTTACTGCCTGATCGCACAATGAGGGTTTGCTTGCTGGAAATTATCAATTCCATCGCTGGTGACGTCCGCCCGGAAGATCACCAGTTCTTTCAGCCTCTGCAATTCACCCAGCTGTTTCAGTCCCGAATCGTCAACACCGGTTTCAGCCAAATTGAGCGATTCGAGTTTTGTCAATTTCACCAACTCTTTGGCGGCATCCGAATTCACGTCGCGGCAGCCTTCGAGATTCAGTGACTTCAGGCCCGCAAGCGGAGTCAATAAAGCGATCCCGTCGCGATCAATGCTCGCGTTCCACAAATCCAGATTTTGCAGATTCTTGAAGCTGGAAATGTGAGCAACGCCTGCATTGTTGATGCGTAGTTCGCTCAGATCTAACGTTGTGAGCGTTTCCCGAGCGGCGGCCAGCGAATCGAGTCCAGGACCGCTCACAGCGGTATCCCGCAAGTTCAACGTGACCAGCGGCATCTCGGAGAAGTGAGCGAGACCAGCGTCTCCCACCGCTGTTCTCATCAGATTAAGCACACGCAGCTTCTTCAAAGTCAGAAGCGGGACCATTCCGTCATCGGCCACGCTGCAATCTTCCAGGGAAACCGTGCGAAGATTCGTCAATTTCGCCAATGAGTTCATTCCCAGATCGGTCACTGAGTAGGAACGAAGTTTGATGTCCGTCAGTTCGGTAAGACCTTCCAGATGAGCCAGACCCGCATCAGTCACCTGCATGCAACCACGAAGATCGAGCAGCTTCAGTTTCTTGAGCTGGGAAACCTGTTTCAGCCCTTCATCGCTGGTGCGCGTGTACAGCAGATGAAGCCGCTCCAGGTTTGGAATCAGTTGCAGTGCTGCCAGCCCCGCATCATCAACATTCGTGCAACGTCGCAAGCCCAGCTCTTGCAGACTCCGCATCTGCTCTACAAATTTCAATCCATCATTGGAGATGGAAGAATTTTCCAGGCTCAAAACCTTCAATGAGTGCAGCTTTGTGAACAAGGCGGCCTGCTCATCACCGACGGCGGCGTACTTGCAATCAGCGGCGACCACCTGTCCGGCAGGATTCTTTTTCAGGGTCACGCCTAACCCTTCGAGTTCTCGGACAACTGCCTCATCATCCGCTGTACCAGGAGTCACGGAGGAAGCTGTCGCAGGGGCAACCGCCACAGGGGAAGATTCTTTTTCCGTGACCAAACGTTCGACTTCGTCAGCGGGACGTCCGAATGAAAAATCCTTGGATGCTTCCCCGAAGCATCCAAACGTGACGGTCAATAGAAATACTGGTACCCAATGCTGCATCGACAGTGGAACGAAAATCTTCATGCAAGTGAACTCAGCAGTTCCAATTTCATCAAACTGGAAACAAGGGGTCAGATGACAGGAAATCGCTGTCAGTGGAAATCACACGATTCTCGGCCAGACCGGAACGTCTGGCCTGCTTCAACAGGCTGAATGAGGGCCAGCACGGAAAGAGAGAGTCATTTCTCTGTTCCAGATTCTCTGAGTTCTGGAATCGTTGGATAGCGGGCCTGACCATCAATCAGCGCCAGCACGCAGATCGCCATTCGGTCCAGATGGGTTTTGCGATCAAACGTCAATGCTTCGCGTGCCGTTTCTGCTTCGAACTCGACAATACTTTCGGGCGCGGCTGTCCTGGCTGCGATCAACCAGCGTTCGATCGGGCCGCCGGTCCGATTCTCATTGAGAGGGGCGTGTTGGGCAATCAGAGTCGTCCAGAGTTGTGGATACTGTTTGGGAATGTACGCGAGTGCATACAGGTTTGCTAAACCATCGGGATAGGCTCCGGTTCCTGTCTGCGGCAGACCTCGATTGTCGACGACAAACGCAAACTTTCCTTCTGCAAGGAACAGCGGGGTCGAGTCTGCGATGCCATCCGCAAGTTTTTGGGCCTGCACCGCCTCTTCTTTCAGGCCGATTGCGTCAAAGTAGCCGACTGACTCTCTTAACCCGGCATGAGCCTCGCAGGCATCCATGAGATAGTGCATGGGATAATCGTCCCTCGCAATCGGCAAGCCATTGCGTTCCGCCTGGGGCGACAGGTGGACCGCGCCGGTTCGACGGAGAAGCTCCTGTTTTCTGCCGATGACGTCATTCAAGGCCTGCAGGGATCGGATGGCGCCCTGTTGAATGACCGGGGAATTCGTTTCGGATCGGGCAAATGTCCGCGCGGCTGCCAGCAGATACAACCCCGCATATGAATCAATGGAGTCGTAATCATCCCCTTTCCGGGAAATCTTCCCGAAGCTTACAAGATTGCCCCTGTAGTTGAACGCTATTCCCTGCGGTTCTTCGATGTGTTCCGCGTACCAGATAAGATACTTTTCAACTCTCCTGGGGTCATCGTCTTGAGAATCGGGAGCGACAGCCAGTAATGCAAGGACCGCTTCCAGCGAAAAATACTGCTCCAGCCAGACTTCCTGACCGCCAGCGGTCATCCGGAATGGCCCATCTTCCAATTGCCGATCGCGAATCAGTTGACGGCAGTGTTTCACCGCGGCAGCCGTCATCGGGGAGAGGACTTCATTCCGGTCATCCGCCATCAGTGATCTCGATGCTGAAGTACCGCAGCAGAAGAGGCTTAAGATAATCGCGATACGTCCAAATTGAACCGGTATGGTTTTCATTTCAGGAAAGATCATCTCTGTCTTCGATCCCCGGTTCTGGTTGGGCGGAAGCTGTTCGCCGGGAGGTTCCGGTGAGAAGGTATTCAGATTTCTCACAAGCCATTTCTGAGGATTCTCAGCGGGGAAGCGTCTCTAATTTCACGGAACATCCGCCGTTTTCATGGCTCTGATCGGCCGCCTCCATGAAGGCGAGGATTTCCAAAGTCTCTTCCGGCGGGACCGGTGAAATACCGGTTTTGAAGAACTTGACGATTTCGATTAGCAGTAGGTCGTAATTGACGCCGACAGGACCGCCGATGAATTTGTCACTTCCGTATACCATGCAGCCGAATCCCCCTTTGTTTTTGGGAAGCCTCGTTCCGCGAAAGGTCCCGATCCTCCCGTCTTTCCACCGGCCAACGACGACATCCTGCTCATCGGTATGGGTACTGGTGACAGATTCACATCCCGGTCCCATGACCGCATACAGAGTCTCCACTCCGTGGATGCCATACCAGAACAAAGTGGGATGGTGGGGTTCTGTGGAACAAGGGCTGTAAGCATCGCACCCAAAAATCTTTTCCTGCTCCTTCCACTGAACGACCTGAGTGGCATATCGCAATGAAGATGACGAAAAGCACGGGACATTTTTCTGTTTGGCAAGTTCAAAGATCGCCTTTCCATCACTGAGCGAAGCCGCCAACGGTTTGTCGATGAAGACCGGCCTTCCCGCGAGGATCACCTCTTTCGCCTGTTCGAGGTGGATCCGACCGTCGATGCTGTTAATGATCACCACATCCACCTGATTGAGCAGGCTGCCGATGCTGTCGGCCACCTGAACCCCAAACTCCGAAAGTTGCTCGGCGTTCTTTTTGGCGTAATTGATGCTGATCGGCATGTCCGAACTGCCACCAGGAAACGCTGCCACCACTCGCACTCCTTCCATGCCCAGCTTTGCAGGGCTGGCGTTGAGTGATTTCGTAAACGCCTGTGAATGAGACGTGTCTGTCCCGATCAGTCCGACCCGGATGACCTTGTCCTCAGCGATGCCAATTCCAGCTTGCGGGAAGTAAAGCTGAGCTGCGATCAGACAGAAAAACGCTTTCAAAGAGAACCGGAACGACACAACAGACTCCTGTTTCATGGTCGAAAGAACAGCCACAGCCGGAAGGGCATGGGGCGGAAATCTCCAAAGAATTGACCACGGGGTCAGATCAGGTATTTTTTCCAGTCGTCGCGATAGTCCTTATTCACGATGGACTGCAGCTCAGGGGCATTCGGAGTGGTCATGGTCTGGGCATCCCATTCAATCCGGCGGCCTTCTCCTGTCGCAGCATCGAAGATCGCCAGATTGCCCAACAAAATGGTTTCCGTCAGCGGACCTGCATACTCCGCGAAGTTCGACATTGCCTGTGAGCGCTCGCCGAGGATTGCCTGATGAAATTCTGCAAAATGTCCGGGAGATTTCTCATAATCGACTTTGGGCAGTGGAACTTCTTTACCCTCTTTGTCGAACAGTTTAACCTGCTCGGAGTAGTCACCCAGGGCAAACATCGTTAAGTCTTCGCCAACCAGAACGGAACCCCGCATTTTCCCGTTCTGGTTATCGACCTTGATTCCCGACTGAAGTAATTCGGGTGGCATATTCCCTCCATCGTACCACCAGACTGGGAGGGATCCTTCTGCTGACGGATTCGCAAACTCGAATTCAATCACTGATTTTTGAGGATAAGAGTCGCCGTTGTGTCCGGTACAGGTTGCTCGAATCGACTTTGGATTGGAGAGGTTCAATCCTGCAAACGGCATGTTAAACGTATGGCAGGCCATATCTCCCAGTGCACCGGTTCCAAAGTCCCAATAACCGCGCCAGGAAAAGGCATGATATCCATTCGCATAGGGACGAAGCGGGGCCGCTCCCAGCCAGAGATCCCAACTGAGGTGTGGAGGAATCTTGGCTGGTGCCGGTCGAGCAGCTCCCTGGGGCCAGGAAGGACGATTGGTGACAACATGAACTTCTTTGACTTTGCCGAGAATTCCCTGTTTCAACAAGACAGCAGCATGGCGTAAAGCGCTATTCGCTGTCCCCTGATTCCCCATTTGCGTGGCGACGCCGGTTTCTTTCGCAATCTCTGAGAGACGGCGGGCTTCCCAGACAGTGTGCGTCAGCGGTTTTTGGCAGTAGACCGCCTTTTTCATTTTCATCGCCTGAGCAGCCGCGGGGGCATGCATGTGGTCAGGCGTTGAAACGGTGACTGCGTCGATCTTGTCCCCCAATTGATCAAGCATTTCGCGAAAGTCTGAAAATTTCTCAGCATTCTCAAATCCGGCTTGCTTGGATTTCTTCTCCAGCGTTCGAGCATCGACGTCACAAATGGCCACAATGGCACCGAGATTGGCTGCATCCGCCGAATCGCTGTTCCCTTTGCCGCCAACACCAATACATGCATAGCTGACCTTGCTGTTAGGAGATTTTTCTTCGGCACGCGAGACTTGATTTCCCACCCACCAGGCTGTTCCCAGCGCAGCGCCGGCAGACAGAAATTCACGACGATTCGAAAGCGGTAACATCAGATCTCCTTTGAATTGAAATCAAAAAGTCATTGCTGAAATTTCACTGTTTCGCCCTGCATATCACCAATGCATGCAGAGAATCCTTCATCGACGAGTTCACCATCGCATGCCGATCAGCATCCTCTCCGAAATAACTCTCAAACGTGCCATTTTTCGGGCAGGACTTGCGGGGGATGGAGTCATACAGGGATTCGGCACTACGCTGTTCGGTGCCTTTTATTCTTTCGGCAGAAGCTGGACAGCGTCAGCCACGACATAACCGTCTGCGTCGTGATTGCTGATCCTGACGGTGACCACATCACCCGCCTGGCAGTGAATGTTCCCGAGTGGAAAGAACCCGCCCTCAAGACGGGATCCGTCCCGTTGATTCACGCGGGTGTGATTCTCTTTGCCCTGAATCGTCCAGGTGACAAGAGCATTGGTGGCGCGATTACTATCCGTCACATAAGACATCCGCAAAACGTAGTCACCAGACTTGGGAACTGTCAGCCGATAGAGCACCGATCTCTTGCCCAGTCCAAAGCGACCATCGTGAACATAGCCATCGCCGATGAACCCCGCATTTGAGCTGCTTTTCTTCCAGTCACCAACTTTTTGAGCATCTGTGTCGTCAACAACGATTCCGGGAAGGTGTTGTGCATGGCGAATCACCAGGCCAGATTCGGCGCTGTCCAGATCGAGAACTTGATTGTCTGCCAAAAGTTGCCGGCGCAGTTCCTGATAAGGGACCTGATGCAACGGCCTGTCTCCGTCAAGAGATTGACAGCACATCGTTGCAGCGGACTGGCCGAGAATCATGAAGACCGGTTCCATGCGAATGGAGCCGAAGGCAATGTGCGAAGCTGACAGGCAGACCGGAACCGCAAGGTTCTCACACTCTTCCGGTTTCGGAAGAAGAGAGCGGGCGGAAATGGCATAACACCCTTTCGGACTGACCTGGACATCCCCTTCATTGCGAACATTTCCTTTCTCATCCACATAACGCTGGCAATTGTGGGAGTCCATTGTGTAAGACCCCAGGCCGACACTGTCCTCGCAGATTCGTGTCCGACGGCAATCATGCTCGGTATGAACGTACATACCAATCATGCGGCGTGCTTCGCGGATATAGCACCAGAACGGAAAATGGCCTGTTTCCGTAAATTCATCTTTCGCATATCCCCAGACAGACGCTTTCTCACGAATCTGAGCAGGCACTCTGGGGTGATATGCCAACGTCCAGAGAAAGCCCTGAACATAGTCACGATGCTGCTGCAAGATCTGTTCGCGTGTCTCGTCGTCGGCATCCGCATAGGCATGGTTCATCCCGATCCAGTCCGTGGAGACCGCGCAGTTGTTGTTTAAATCCGTCTTTCGATTGGGCATCATCCCGATGCTCAAGGGAAGCCGCAGATCACCCGCCTCAAAGTTTCTCAATAACAATTCGTGCTGCAGTGGATCGTAATTCTCGGGCTTTGAAAACGGCACTCGGTTCTCTGGCGCATCGGTCATGCAGATCCGGTAATTGTAAGCCTGAATCAGGGCATCCGCGGAACCATCCGGACCGGGGGCAGTTGCCAGAATTCCCGGTAGCAATCCGCTTTTCGTATCGCCTGGAACAACATATGGATCCACCGGCTTTGTAAATTGATGGGCCTTTGCTCTACCGACTTGTACCCCACTCAGGGTCTCATCATAGACGGCATTTGCTTCACGTCCGACATAGTAGCTGACTCCCGCGGCCGCCAGCAGATCTCCTTCATAAGTGGCATCGATAAATCGGTGTCCGAAAAACTTCTTTCCTGATTTCATCTCGATACTGACAATCCGACGGTCCTTCTTTTCTACCCCGGATTTTCGATTGAGTCCCTCTCCGAGCAGATATGGAATCCGCTCTTCGCGAAGCCATACAAGGAACACCTCCTCCGCAACATGTGGCTCAAATGTCCACATGCCGTCACTACTATTGCGGTACGATGAATTGTCCTCCTGCTGCTCCTGCTTCCAGACAGAAGACTGCCCATAATACCGTCGCACCCGCTGATAGAATTCTCGGGAGACCCCCCCGATGGCCACTTTCTTGCCTGAGTCGGTTTGTCCCAGGCCGCTCACGGTGAGGCCTCCCAGATGTTTTCCAGGCTCGATCAGAATTACGCTTTTTCCCATGCGGCGGGCTTGAATTGCCGCACTGACTCCTGCTGAGGTCCCTCCGTAGATCACCACGTCATACTCTGGTTCTGCAGTCGAGGGGGGAACCGCTAACAACTCCGAAGAAGGATCGGAAGAAAGAATTGAGAACGCAGCCATGTCAGCAAAAAGCACCATGGCCAGACTGAACGCTTGCAGCCGTGTCATCCAGCAACAACTTTTTTGATTCATCACAAAATCCTCTCACTGTAAATCTGAAGTGTTCCGACTGAACTCAGCGCGCACAGGGAGCCCGAAATTGGCCTCTTGCCTCCTCACGGAGAGTGATTCCACCTTACAGAGGAATTTTTGTGGCAGTTTTTAAGACATTGATGTCCAGCATGTCTGAGCCACCTTCCGGAACGACTACTTTCACAAAATAGGTTCCCTTGACTGGCGGTTCACCACCTTCATTTGCGGATCGATCGGCGAACTCAATTGAGTAAATGGTGACGATTACAAGATGTTCCCCCGACATTGGCCCGAGGGCCCGCTCGATCTCGTATTTCCCGTCCTGGATGGTCGCTTCCACCCCCGGTCGAGTGCTCCCAGCCTCCATTGGCGGAGTCATTGTAATTGATCCGTGCGAGATAGGATTTCCTTCTATTGTCACCTTTCCACCGATCGCAACTCGATCAAAGTGATCCCTCGAGGAGCAGCCAAGAATCAGGATTCCCGCCAGCAGTATTGTCCTGCTTGAAAATGAGATAATTCCACGTCGCACTCGAATTCGTTGAACCACACCTGTCAGCCTTGCTCTAAAATTGTCAACTGCGATTTTTGTATTCAAATCGAACATCAGATCTGGAAACGATGACGACTTACCACAATTCATTATTCACGGTTCTGCTGCTTCACATTTCCAGATTGACAATCGCATCAATATGGCCCTGGCAAGATGCCCTGAGAGATGTTGCACAGGCTGTTGTACGTTAATCCATTCACATAGTTGCTGATGAACTGCACCGATCCGTCAGCAAACAGAAAGTGAACTCCTCCGACATGCTGTGACGAGAATCCGGACTGTGAAGCACTGGCAGAAGCTGCAGCAATCAGCCTGTTGGGAATGTGGGCGATGCTCCCGACCCCCAATCCATCGGTATAAGCACAATTGTTGCAAGTCGTCACCATCGTCCCCTTGCTTCTTGATACAAAGGTATTTGCGGCATTCGCTGGGTATTTGGTCCCAGTCGAACCATAATATTCGTAGGTACGCTCTCCAATCATAAATGTCGATGAAACTCCGTCAGTCATGTCCCGAATTCGCGTGGGGTGATCGGGCCGAAACATCCCGTTTGATTCTTCAACGCTGCCGAACGGCGAAATATTACTACCGGCGTCTTGCTGCCAGTTCACACCAGGATAATTCGATGTTGCGACTGGCACTAATTCGCCCGCGACTCTTGTGGCGGGAACACGATTTTCGTTTAATTTTGGTCCTGTGTCGCTTGGGCAGCGAAAGCCTGAGATCGATGTCTGAAATGCAGTTCTCGCATCTCCGGTGTCACTGAGAGCATCGACAGCAATTCTTCCGGAAACGTTCAGCACGTTATAGGCAGCAGACTGGTCCAGAAACGGGAGAAGATATGCCGTCCAGTTCCATTGGGCACGGCCATCCACATTTGAACCGGCAAATCCACTTGCACCAGGAGGGCCGCTTTTCGGTTTGTGTTGGCTCCAGTCACTGATGGTGGCAAACGGAAAGGCATTATGGACTTCGTGATAATTGTGCATCGCGATGCCGAGTTGCTTCAAATTGTTTTTGCACTGGCTGCGTCTGGCCGCTTCTCGTGCCTGTTGCACTGCCGGCAACAGCAATGACACTAGAACTCCAATGATCGCGATGACAACGAGCAGCTCAATCAATGTGAAACCCCGATGAACGGAACGATCCATCTCATGCTCCTGTTTGAAAGGTAAAATAAAATCAACGAGCACAGTTCTGCAAATAGTCACGATCGATGTGTCGTGACAAAACACGAGTACTAAAACCAAATCGATGATAGCGCTGTCTGGCAGCAATTCATTCAGGTATCAAAATCAGTCGGGGTGTAAATTGATTATTCTTCGCTGGCCGGTGCGAAGGGGGGCAGACCGACAATCATGACCGGATCGACCAAGCTGTTGTCGTCCATGGCATCTTGAATAAAGATCGATTCAATCGAATCGCCTTCGGGGACTCCCATTTCGGAAAGATCAATCCCAGTGGCAATGACTTTGTAATCCAGAACAGTCTCTCTTGGTTTCATGGGAAAGTCGTGAAGATTTTCCAGGCGTAACGCCGATTGCCGCGACTCTTGAAACACAAAAGGCGCGAGCAGCTTCGACTCAGGAGAAAGCATTCCCAATTGATACGAGGTGACCGTGATGGGGCGATACCCCGATTTCAGCTCAAGGGGCCTGACATGAAATTTGTCTCCTTCAACCGGATCGACGAGGAGTTGAGCCTCAAAGAAAAGAATATCTGGGCCCGGATTGTTGATGATCGGACGACGAAATGTCACGGTCATGCCTGGGGTCCACTGCTGAGGAACATCGGTGTTCTCAGGAGTCATCACCACCGATGTCGTCGGCTCAGCTGCTCCCCCCGGATTGACGACGCCGGACTGGAGACTGCTATTATGAGCAAGAAGATCTCTTCTCTCTCTAGTGTCCCCCTTGGGGTGAATCAGATAAATTCCGCCCCGTCCCGGCCCCGCACAGAAGGTCGTGACATCCCCCCCGATCAATTCGGCGAATGAATACTGAATCGCCTTTCCTGCACGCATCACCTTGACGCTTTCCAGGCGCTCAATCTCTCCCGCATCATTTTCTTGACCTTGAAAGTCAATCAGACGATCTGGAAGGAATCGCGTATAGACCGGCTCCGAAAATGGAATTGGTTGTTGCTTGTACTCTCCATCACGTCGAACACGACGGGCATTGCCTGCCTTCAGAGTGGATAGGCCATTTTCTGAAAGCCCGATTGCATCGACCAATCCCTCGATCACATGGACTTCATCCCCTCCCAGTTCGTCAACTTTCACCACAAATCGTGTTCCGCGATCAATTAACTGAGAACTAGGGGTCAAAACTTCAAATCCTTCACTTCCGTCCGGAGCATGCACCGAACAGCTTCCATAAGAAACCAGGATCTGCTCAACAGTATTAATACGAAATACTGACGGTGCGGAAAGAATGGCTTTTGCCCCGCGAGGAAACAGGAGTTCCAAATGGCCTTGCTGAAGGACATATTTGTGATCGAGTTCCAACTGTGACCCGACCTTGGGAGTTAAGTCCTGATAAAAAATCGCTCCCGCTTCCTGCAGAAGCACCACCCCGCGATCATGTGCCGCAATCAGAACGGCCCCATCAATACCGGTCTCTTGCTGAGCAAGGTTCGTGGCTGGCTGATACCCCTCAGGTGGAGACGTCATCGAGAAGAGGGAGAAAAGAATGAATCCCAAGATCAGAAGAGAGACTGACGACATGCCGACAATTCGCCAGTTGAGTCGCCAATCGGAACTGCATGGCGAAGAATTCAATTGGCGCGCCAGCTGAACGAAGAACTCCTCTTCTTCCAGGCCACTTTCCAGACGCCGGAGATTCCGATGATTGTCGATCTGCGTCAGATAAACAGAGCGAGCTTTCGAATCGCCCGACAAAATGGCCTCCAAGCGGAGGTGATCCGCCTGCGAGATCTCTCCGTCAAGAAGCTGACCAATCAGGAGGTGAAAGTCCTCAGGGAGCAGCGAACTGGGTTTCATCATTCACTCCCTTCGATGGCCAGTTTTTTCTGCACACACTCAGCGAGAACCTTTCTGATCCGCCACAGTTGATGATAGAGCGATTTCAATTTCACTCCGTTGACTTCCGCCATTCCCTTTAGCCCTCGCGAGGTCTCGTAAGCTTTTTTGATCAATTCTCGATCACTGGCTTTGATGAGCTTCAGGCAGGCCTGCAGATGCAGAAGAGAACCTTCCCGACCATCAACTTCGGCAATTCGCTGATCTGCGAGCTGAGACATCAACTCAGAGTTGAACTGCAGATGTTTTCGACTGGCAGAACGGAGAAAGTTTCGAACCTCATAGAAGGCAACCCCACAAGCCCACCCACGAAAGCTCCGGCTACGATCATATTCGTCGAATTTTTGCCACAACAGAATACTGCACCGCTGCAAAACATCTTCCGCATCCGCGGCGTTCGGCAGCAATGCATGAATGTAAGACGCCAGAAATTCGCGAACTTGTGAGAATTCTCTAACGAATTCTTCGCCTTTATCGATGGGCAGTGAGTGTGGGGCCAACAAATCGCCGCTTTGTCCAGATGAAGTGTTCGAATGTTTCCGTCTGATAGAAACTCGTAACGATGTCGGAAATGTTCTGCAAGAATTTCCGCTGGATTTCCATGGCGCAATCCGCCAAATTCCGCAAGACATTTGCGGCAAGACAAATGTGGCAATATCGTGTTTAAACCTACGTGATAATTTATCCTCTGAAAAATGCCGCTCTCAAGCCGCTGCAATTTCAGCGAAAGTCCCTGAGTCAGTTTGGAATTCTGGTGATCCGTTCGGTCAGATCACGCATGCGGAAGACGATGACGTGGATCACCCTTTCGGCTTTCTGCACCTTGCCGGTGATCAGCAGCGCTGCTGAGTGCCGCGCCACGCGGCAGAATTACTCCCAGGTGCTGTGCCATACGACCAGATTCACCTGCACGGCCTCGTCTTCCATGTTCATGAACGTGATCCCTTTGGCGGTACCCGGACGCTGCCGCAGCAGGATCTTGCCGGCGACTTTCACGATGCTGCCGTCGTCGATTTCCCGCAGATCGATGGCCGGGATTGCTCCCAATCGCAGCACAGCGTCGCGCAGAAATTTGAACAGATGGGCCGTCGAGGAACGCCGACAAACGACTGTCGTGGCCGATCAGTCAGCCCTCAAACTCTGAGAGCAGCTGACGGACTCAGCCGATACTTGCGAGATCGGCAACGCATTTGTGGACAACTTTCGCTCCGCTGCCCTAAAGTGGTTTGCCCCCTACACGGTCAACCTGTACTCGGGCGCTTGCCGCAGCATTCTGCGAAGGATTGCCTCCGCCACGGACCGGGAACTCGCGAAGTACATCCAGTTCATGAAGGAAGAGAACAAGATTCTCAGGGCGGGAGTTCCTGGTGGTGTAGGCCGGGGGATTTCACCCCGGCCCCAACCCCAAACCGGACGTGCGAGTTTCCAGGCATCCGGCTTTCCAGACGTCTCTCAACGGTCTTGGGCAGTCTTGGCCTGATGACATTCCTGACATAGGATCTGGATGTTCGTCAAACGGTTGGCCTGCTCAAAGCTGGCAAAGCAGTGAACGGGTTCGATGTGATCGGCTTCTGAGTCTTCGTACGTCACGGTCGTGCCGCACGTTCTGCAACGGGATCCATCGCGGAAGAGTGCGAACACTTTGGTGTCCAGGCGTCCGGGTCGCCGACCTTCCAGCAAGGGAATGTCCGCTTCCCAGTCCAGATCCTCCAGATAGCAGCCTGTGCCAGGCTGGTAGGGTTCGGGGGCGCGAAGGTGATAGGTCATCTTCGTCTCCTGTGCCCGCAACAGCATGCAGCTTTTACTTATGCCGATGCCAGCTCCGGTTCCATACTTGCCCAGGCACCGCGGCGTACTCAGGTCAAACTTTCGGCACAGCGCTTTCGTCGCAATCCAGAATGCGTAGTAGTCCACCGTGTTCGCTGCCCGATTGAAATCATGGGCAATGCGAAAATAGTTGGACCAGCCACGGATGATGGTCGACCCGCGAATAATGCGGGCCGCACCACTTTCCTGCATCGGTCGATAGCGCATAGCTTCATTCAGCCTTTGCACGACACGCGTCACCGCTGTCCGGGGAACATTGACCTTGGGCACCAGTTTGCCGCTTTGCCCAACTCCCAGAGCCAGGTGAAAACCGAGAAATTCGAATCCGTCGCGAACGTGGGTGATGCGGGTCTTTTCCTCCGACAACTGGACACCGCATTCGCGGGTTAGTAATAGTCGGATGCGCTCACGCAGTCTCTGCGCATAGCGTTTGGAACTCCGCGTGATGAACACGCACCAGTCGTCCGCATAACGCACGAATCGAACATTGGGACGTTGCCAGCGGGCAGCGTCATCACCGGCCTTGCCGTAGCGACCTTGTTCATGCAGGAACCAGTCCAGCTTGTTCAAGACCACATTGGCCAGTAATGGTGAGACGACCCCGCCTTGCGGCACACCCTTCTCGGTTGGCTGCACAACCCCTTCAACTTCCACGCCAGCTTTAAGAATGTGCTGAATGAGAGCCAGGAAGCGGTTGTCCATCACCTTTTCTCGCAGGCAGCCCAAAATGGCTTTGTGCGAGATTTCATCGAAGCACGCCTGAACATCCCCCTCAATCACCCAGGTGAACCCTGTCAACAGGGTTTGCTGGCAGCGATTGATGGCATGCTGCGTACTTCGATGAGGCCGAAACCCATACGAACTGTCATGGAATTCCGCCTCGAAGATCGGCTCCAGGGCCATGCGAATGGCTTCCTGAACGATCTTATCCCGCAGACAGGGAATGCCCAAGCCTCGCAGTTTGCCATTGGCCTTGGGAATCATCACCCGTCTGAGAGGACGCGGCTGATACGTTCCACGCTTGAGTTCCAGGCGCAGTTGCTCGAGGTGATACCGGCGTCTTCTTTCGAAATCTGCCGGTGTCACTCGATCTACGCCTGCTGCTTTCCCTCGGGAACGTCTCAGGACCCGGTCGCACGCCGCCGCAATCCATTGCGGCTGATGCATCAAGTCCATCAGATTCCGTACCCGCCCGGCATAACGATCGACGGGAAAGAGTGGAGAATCCGAGTCCTTGTGCTCCCGGTGTTGCTGCGACTGTTCCCACAGTCTCTTCTGGACCACTTCCACGTTCATCGGGAACCCTCCCGATGGCTGAACCTTTCCGCAGTCCAGAACGAAACATCCTGTCGCCCTTCGCCAAGTGGCCGGCTTTCCCGGCCTCGGACTACTACGGCGACTCCGCCACTCGTCCGCTTCATCGGTGGAGTCTGAGCCGATGCAGATCGGCCTGACTGCGTGACCACCCTATACGAACGAGCTTCCCTGGTTCCCTTGTTGACACTCAAACATCCACGCTTAGGCTTCGATGCACGGACACCCGTCAGCGGACTGCTGCTCCCTCGGAACATCGCGGAGTCACTGGTTGTTCCTGCGAATCTCATGATCCATCCGATCATTGGGGCTGGTCGCCTCTGACCATGGCTTCCAGCCGTCCGAGCCATTCCCTAGTCCAGGCCACAAACCCTGGACGACCTCAGTATTGGCGGGAATGAGGGGTATGTTTCCCGAAGGTGTTCATCGATTCCTGTGAGTAGCCATACGCGGACTCTACCTGGCGGGACGACCACGGCTATGAGGTGTCGCCTGTGCCCCGCGTTGTCGGGAGAGTTCTCTGGCCGATTGAATCACGCGATTCCATCAACGTACTCCCTAGGTACAAGTGGCCGACCAGACGGCCACGGTTCAAACGAACATTGCCAACAAAGTGTCCCGCCCCTGGATTCATCCTGAATCCAAGAACGGTACGTCAGGCACACGCCAGATCCACACGAAGCCTGCCGGGCGAGAACGACTGATCAAGTTTGGCAAAGCACTCGGAAGAGCAGTGGAGGAACTGCTGACGATCGTGTCTCCTTCAACGTTCTACCGCTGGCTGCGGGAAGAGGATGTTCCAAAACGAAAGCAAAACCCCAAAGGAGGCCAGAGGAAACCCAGAGAGATCCGAGAGTTAGCCATCCAGATCGCGACGGTGACCGGGTTTGGATATTCCCGCATCCTGGGAGAACTTCGGAAGCTGGGGATCAAGAAGATGAGTCGACAAACCGTCCGGAACATCTTGAAAGAGGAAGGGATTCAGCCTGGACCGGATCGAACCAGCGACTCCTGGTCCAATTTCCTGGAACGCCACAAAGAGATATTGTGGGCGACCGACTTCTTCAGCGTGAAGACCGTGGCCAGACGCGGCCTCCAGGACATGTATGTGCTGGTTCGGCTGTGCGTTTCGACTCGGGAAGTGATCGTATCGAATTCCACGGAACACCCAACGTCTGCCTGGGTCTGCGAGCAGACCCGGAAGTTCGTTGACGAAACCGCTGGCCGGGAACACAAGCCGGACATCGTGATGCACGACCCTGACATCAAGTTCAGCCAGGAATTCACAGACACCCTCAAGGCTCACGGTCTTCGAACCAACAGACTTCCCAAGCGAAGCCCGAATTTGAACGGACGCTGCGCGAAGTTTGTTGGCACAATCAAATCAGAGTGCCTGTCCAAGTTCATCGTCTTTGGCAAGTGACATCTGGATCACCTCGTCGCGGAGTTCAGCGAGTATTGCAACCGGCACCGAAGTCACATGTGCCGAGGACATTTACCGCCCGTCCGGGAAGAACCGGAGGATGTCGAAAAGCTCAGGCTGGATGAGATCGATGTGAAGTCGTTTGTCGGAGGACTCGTGAAGGGGCTCGAGCGTAAAGCGGGTTGACGTCACCGACGTTCTCATCGCTTTTAACCACCGCGAATTGGGAGGCGATTAAGGACCTCGAGTTTCGGACCGCTCGCAGAAACTCTGCGTGATCGACCAGATCTGAGTGGACGTATTGGCTCAACTGAATTCTGACTCGCTCAGTCTTCGGCGCCGACTTTTCGTGGAGAGTCCTTTGTCGTCAACAGTTTTGGCTCGTTTACATCAATTGGACAGCGCGGGAGCGGGATCACCTGCCACCAGTGGGAGACGAGCCTGAAGAGGCCTCAAAGCTGAGCCTCGACCAAGTCGAAGTGAGGGCATTTGCCGGTGGTCTAGTGCATTCACACCACCGCAAGGCAGCTTGAGCTATTGAAGAGAATACACCGTTTAACAATCTCTCCCCTCTGGGGAGCCGGTGATACCGGCGCGGCCGTAGAATGTTAGCAGCCCGTTGAAGTTGGCATGATTTGGAGTTTCCGGGGTGTACGTGGTCGCTGTGGGGTCAATTGCCAGTTGATGTCTCGGAACGCCATCGGATGAGCTGTCCTTGCCTGGAGCGATCGCAGGCGGTTTCTCAGGGCGGCCCAGAGCAGCGTGCAGGTTCCCCAGAGTGCCAGAATGGCCCGGATTCCGCCTTGCAGACCTCGGGGTTTGCCGATGCCGAATGCTTTGAGCATCAGCAAACCCAGGTTCCTGGCTGCAGCCACGAGCAGGTAACGCTTGTTGATCTTCTCGAGTCCTCGCAGCCACGTTCGCCTCGCTCCGCCGGTTTCGCACACATGGGCGAAGCTGCGTTCCACCTTCTCGCTGCGTTGACGCTGCAGGTCCTTTCCCTTGGATCGACTCATGCGCTGGCGGTTGTTGAGCACTGCCTGTTGGACCTCCTCCGGCTTGTCGATCCACGTGCGATGATGTTGTGAATTGGGCTCGGGGATGTACGTTCGCAGTCCCAGCTGCGTGGCCTGTGTGATCGTCTCGTTCTTGTGATACCCCTTGTCTGCAGCGACCTCTTCAATCTCTTCCGGACTGCCAGCGAGGATCACGTTCTGCTGGGCATTCACCACACTTTCGATGAGCGTGCCGGCATCACTGTTCGTCCCATGACACACCGTGGCGGAGAGGATGAACTCATTCTCCAGGTCGATCACATGCTCAGCCTTATAGCCCAGATGAGTGCGGCCATCTTTCATTTTCACGATGCGGGAATCGGGGTCTGACGACGATTCCCAGTCGGCATTGGAGACCTTCTTCTTCCCCTGCTGATGACGGGTTTTATCGAACTTCCGCAGGTCATCGTCGCTGGGGGTCTCTCCCTCTTCGATCAGCCCTTCCTCCTGCATCAGGCGTTTGAGGAACTCCTTCCAGTCTTCACCCGAGTCCTTTCTCACGATTGTTTTCATGGCGGCGTTGGCCTCCAGCAACGTGGAGTCCACACCGGTTGATTTCAGCTTCAGGAGACCGTGCTCATCGATGATGCTGAGCACCTGCTGGTGAATCTCCAGCGGCAACCGGTCCCGGATGCGGGTGAGGCTGCTGTGGTCCGGGGTCTCTTTCCCCAGCGGAATGCCCAGGAACCTTCGCAGCGAGAGAGAATCTTCGCACCGCCAGGCGATGCCAGGCTGGGAGTCGATCCCTTCAAAGTACCCGACCAACAGCATGCGGAAATAGACGCCCGGAGGGATCGACATGCGACCTGTGCTGGCATAATACGGCGAGCAGAGGTCCTCGAGAACCTTGTCGAATCCCGCCTTGGCCAGCACCTGATTGAGCTTGTCATAAAAGACATGCCCCGGCCCTTTGGAGAGATTCGCTGTCGGAGTCCAGAACTCCTGCTGCTGCGACTCCTCCCGCTTCCCCAACGCCATCGGTCACCCTCCCTGAATGCCTGAAATCCGAACCACCGGAAATCTACCAGACCTGTCAAGCGAAGGGACGATTTTCAACGGGCTGTTAGGAGCTGGCTTGACTGGATCTGATTCCTTAGCCGTCGATTTCCCACGCCGGAGCGCAGCAACACAAGCCAGATCCGCCAGCACTGAGCCTGGCACCACTTCATTCTCCGCTCCCCACTTAAACACTTTCCTGATCCGGTGAATGTGGAGATTTACTTGAGAACGGCAGTGCCGCTTTGCCAGTTCCTCTCTCACCGTTTTCAGCTTCAGAGGCGAAAAGTCTGCACAGGGGAGAGTTCCGTAATGCTTTTCCAGAACCGTCAGGACGTACCGAAGCGTCTTCACCTCATTCGATGAATAGCTCTCCGGAGCAGAGACCAGAAACCGCATGCACAGATCGGAAACAACAGGAAGGCCGACCACTGAGTCCGCTTGTGGTAGATGCTTCGCGGCCAGTGCCCAGTATCGAGTTCGACTCTCAGAAGAGTTCCAGGCTCCCAGGTAAACCCGCTTGCCATCAAGCCAGACATAAGCCAGATTCGATGCTTTGTGCCAGCGGAGTCTGGGCAATTTGAACATTATGCAACTCAAGAGTTCAGACCAGTCCTGACCCAAAAAGTGGGTCAAAACGCTTCTGAGAGTTGCAGTTTGGAGAGATGGGACTTGCTGTAACCTACAGCGGAGTCTCAAGTTACCCGACCGGGATTCGAACCTGGACGAACAGAATCAAAAGCAAGATCCAAAAGCACCACAAACACGCACTCTACCGCATGATTTCCGCAGTTTAAGAGATTTGAGATGCGTTTCATATCCTTTCAAAACCGTTTTTTGAAGACCGCATGTTTTCTGCGATTTGGTGGTAGGTCCGGGTAGGGAAGGTGGTAGGTTGTGGTAGCCCGGCAAAGCGTGCCCTCACGAATTGGGCGAGATGTTCAATAAACTTTCCGGATTTCCCGTCATGGGTAGAAGCTGCGATCCGAAACCTGGGGTCTCGTCCCGCACACAGGGATTCTACGTGATCAACCAGCTTTGACTGGACGCTGAGGTTCAGCGGAAATCCGACTCCCTCAGATTTCGACGCCGACTTCTTTGTAGTTAACTCCTTTTTGCCAAATACATCAATTGGACAGCGAGGGCAGGTCCACTTTTGCGGCAGGTTCAAACACCTGGACCACCTCGTCGCGAAGTTCAGCGATGATTACATCCGGCATCGAAGTCACATGTGTCGAGGGCATTTGCCGCCCGTCCGGGAAGAACCGGAGGATGTCGAAAAGCTCAGGATGGATGAGATCGAGGTGAAGTCGTTTGTTGGTGGGTTGGTGAAGGGGTTTGAACGCAAAGCTGCTTGATTTCGCCAAGTTCTCATCGCTTATAACCACTGCAAATTGAAGGTCGATTCAGAGCCTGGCGTTTCGTTCCACGCGCTGAGAATCCTGCGCGATCGACCAGCGCTGAATGGACGCAGTAGGTCAAGTGAACTCTGCCTCGCTTAGTTTTCGGCGCCGACTTTTTGTTGAAATTCCTTTGTCTTCAGCATATTTGCGTCGCTTCCATCATTGGAACAGCGTGATTGCGACTGCTGCCAGTCCTCGCACCGGGGAGTTTTCTCCGAAGCACGGCTACTTCTGCTCAGGCCGAATCAGCAGGACAAGAACGATTGAGATGACTGCTGTCATCGCGAAGAGACCGAAGATGACGTTCAACGGGACGCTGGCATCCCGGAGGGCTCCGAATCCCCAGTCTGCGACTCCGCCGCTGCTGATGCTGACAAGGTTCATCAGTCCGTAACCAGTCGCCCGGAGTTCCGGTCGGGCGATCTGACACAGGATCGGCATGTTATTGCAGTCGAAGAAGCCCCAGCCGAATCCGAACAACGCCAGGAAGATCACCGCCGACAACAAGGTCGATGCGTTGCCCACACCGAACAAGGCAGGGATGATCAGAGACATACCGATCGCGCTGACATAGATTCGCCCGCGAATGCTGACTCGCATCCATCTGTCGGACCACCATCCACCGATGAGCGCCCCAAAGATTGCAGCCACCTGCCAGTAGAGCGTCGCGCTGACGCCCGCACGCCCCTGACCAATGTGAAACTGCTCCTTCAAGATGGCAGGCATCCAGTCCCGAACCACCCATCCCGCCAGTGCGGGTAACGTGAAGAAGCCGACGAGCAGAAGAAACGATCGATTCTGCAGAAGTTCAGAGACGGCACGAGGGAAGGATGGGCGCTTCACCTGTTGAACATCCTGTTCACTGGCAGCGGGTGCATTCCGGAGAATCAGTACCAGTGGAAGCGCGTAAATCATTCCGAAGAGGCCGCTGCTCCAGAACAGGAAGCGCCAGCCCAGTTCCGGGGCATCCGCAATGTAACCGCTGAAGCCCCCCGCGATGACGCCAAAGTAAATTGCCATCTGATGCAGTCCGACGGCCCGAGACCGCGTTGGACCTTGATGATAGTCAGCGATCAACGCCAATGCGGCCGGGATATAGAATGCCTCGCTGATTCCCATCAAAGACCGTGCCAGAAGCAATTCCTGATACGAAGTGACGTTTCCCGTCCACGCGGTGATGGCAGACCAGAGGAACAGGCTTCCACAAATGGTCAGACGCCTGCTGAAGCGGTCAGCGATGTAGCCACCGACAGGGCTAAGAAAGGCATAAACCCATTTGAACTGGGCCAGCATGTAACCCCAGTTCGCTTCAGTGCCGATATCCGGAATGCTCTCCATGACCGAAAATTTCATGGAGGCCAGCATCTGACGATCGAAATAATTCAGAGCCGCCACCGGCATCAATAAAATCACATACAGCCAGGCAAGTCTCAAGGAGGATTTGGCTTGTCCAGGCAAGGTCATCGTCAAGTTCCGTAGATTCGATCAGGAGTCAGAGGACAAAAGCGGGGCGCGATGTTCGAGATGCCGCACATTCACGAGAGTTTGTCGCGAGCTCGAAACAATTCCCGGCCTCGAGGATCTACTGGATCAAGGTGATTTTTCGAACAGGATTTCCTCTTGGCTGCGGTGTCTTCCGGCAATTCCATCCCTTTGACGATGCAGATAAGGCAACACAGGATTGAGCAGCTGACGGAGTTGTTCCCTGTCAGCCGGGTGAAAACGCTGAAACGGTTCTGCCATGAAGTCGTCACAGATCTCCAGCAGCGACAGCGCACATTTCGTGGCTTTGATGAATCGCGAGCCGTATTTGCCGACCTCATAGATCTTCTGGAATTGTCGAATCAGTGGCATCAGTTCAGCGAGCTGTTCCGTGTCATTTGTCACGGCCGCATGATAACAGTCGACAAACAATTGCGGGAGAACGTTTGCTCCACCCGCAACGGCGCCGTTCCCCCCCATCTGAACGGCATCAGGGAGCAACACTTCCTGCCCGATCATGAATGACCATTCTGGACGAAGCGAGCGGATGGAGATCAATTTTTTAAAGTACTCCAGGTCGCCACTGCTGTCTTTGATGCCGACAATTCTCTCCAGCTCGGAAAGTTTCTGGACTGTTTCGAATTCGAACCAGATCTTCGTCAGGCTCGGCATATTGTAGAGCATCAACGGCAGCGGCAGTTCATTCACCAGATGCTGAACATAGCTGGTCAGTTCAGTCTGACCTGCCGGGAAGTAATAAGGGGCAGCCAGAACAACGGCGTCCGCCCCTGCATCTGCAGCGTGTCTGGCCAGATGGATCGATTCTTCGAACGCCGTGTCCGTCACGCCGACCAGAACAGGAACTCGACCTTCGACCTGTCGGCATACTCGAGTGATCAGCTCGCGACGTAAGCGATAACTCAGTCCGGGGGCTTCACCGGTTGTTCCCAGCAGGAACAGCCCGTGGACCCCGCCTTGAAGCTGATGATCGACAAGGCGATGAAGCCCCCCGAAATCCAGTTGATCCCGATTCGCCAGAGGAGTCACGAGGGGTGGGATAATTCCGTGAAATCTTGGTTTTGACATCGATACTGATCTCTCTCCGGGGTGTTCTTTGAATTCTTTTTCTCAGCCAGGGATCTCGGCGGAAGGTCCAGCTCAGCCCCTGTTATGATGTGCGGTCCTGGCAAGGGACCACTCTATTCATGCGAGATTTGACCGCAGAGTGTCACTTCGATTCCCAATGCCTCGGCCATTGACGACTTCACCCAAAGCGATCGGTTCGCGGAATTCGCGCAGTCCGCGTAGACGACCTGAATGTGATTACTTTGATGTTTGGCCATCAACTGGTCGCGTGACACGCCGTGAAGTACTGCATGCATGATCGGCCATTGAAACGTCGTCTCCCGCCAGCGGCGCTCTGTCTCCTCTTGCGGAAGTTTGACAACATGTCCGCGGCCGATATCCATCTTGAGCTTCCCGTCATCGACGAAGATGCGTGACCAGATGATCTCGCCGGGACGTGAGACGCCTCGAAGTGTGCTCCCGCCGTTTGGAAAATACATGGGGGGCTGACGGTGTCCATCTGCTCCCTTCCAGCCTCCGATGAAATGTGCCGGAGGGGCCGCGCCGCTGATCAGAAAGACCCAGACATAGTCATCCACCGTCCCGGATCGGTCCCAGTCTCCCCAGCGGATGTCGTGAAGCGTCGTTTCCAGTGGTTGGCCAAGTGCCTGATGTGTCCGGTGAATCAACAAAGCATCCAGCCCTGCACACTCGTCAACTTCGTTGAAATGCGGCACCGGACTGTTCTGATAGAGCACTCGTGTTCCATCACGGCTGTGAACCGGGGGGCGCTCGGTGTTATTGAGAATTCCTTCAACGAGGTCGCTCGCGGGAAGCAGATCCTTCAGTCCTTGTTGATACTGAATGCCCATCAGATCACAGCCGAAATCATCAGCCAGGCGAACGGCGGCAATATACATCCTGCATTGCAGACGGATCTGGTCCTCGGTCAACTCGGAAGAGTGATCGTGCCCCGTGTGGAACTTCATCCCGGCTTCTTCCAGCCAGGCACGCACGTCGGCAGCTTCGCGTTCCGACGTCTGCATGGTTTCGTAATAAAGAGATGACTGACTCAACCGTTCTTTGAAGACTCCGCAGGTGTGCAGGAGATGGTCGGGGATTATTGCGTTGTACATCCCCATGCACCCTTCATCGAAGATCCCCATAATGGCTTTGTCTCGCTTTAACGTCTCAGCGAGTTTACTTCCAAGTTCTAGGGCCTCCGGGGGAACGTCGAAATGACTCACCGAATGTGCATGGAGCTTGGGGTGGGGACAGGATCCGGTTTCCAGCCATCTCATCAACCCTCTGCGGAACATCTCATCCTGAAAGTTTTCACTCCAGAGTGTTGAGTATTCCACCTCTGCCTTGGTGAGAGATCCGTTCAGATTGAGCATTCCGACAAGTCCCGGCCATTGCCCAGACCAGTTGGCCACAGTGAGGATCGGTCCACGGTGCGTTGTCAGACCTGGGAGCACATGGTGCGAGTACTGCCAGACAGCCTCGGCCACAATCAGGGGAACGTCTGGATCAAGATGGCGGAAGATTTCCAACCCTTCCCGTTGCGATGCGATGAACCCGTGCTGTTCTTGTTCCTTGTAAGGATGCGCACGGACAACTTCATAGCCGAGCTCTTGAACGGCATTGCTCAGCGCGGTTTCCATTTCGCGCTGGGCAGGCCAACATGCCTGATTCGCCGACAGGCGCAGGTCGCCGTTCGCAATCAAGGCGACTTGATTCGAGGATAGCTGAGAAGCAGAAGTCGGACGTTCAGCTTGAGTAGTCATGTTACTGTTCATAGTCAAGTGGCTGCGGAAAGGCGGACTCGTCTGCCCTCACTGAAATCCGTCGGGTTCCAGAGTCGGTTACTCTTTCCAGGGCCATGTTGCCGTGCGCCGGAGTTGACGAACTGTTGTTCGTCCAGCGGCGTATGGATGAATCCATTACGGATTTGACTTGGAAAACGCCGGAGAAAGCGAATCGAGATTCATTGGTCATGCACCGCAGTCAGTACATCTAGAAATGGCTGCGGAAACACGAAAAGAAAGGTGATGTCGAAGTCCGTGCGGAATCATTCTGAAGTAGCAAGGGGTTGGTCGAAATTCTGTTCTTGGCGAAGACGGTCTGCTTGTCGTCGATAATGTTGATATAAGTGTGCGTACTCAGAAACTGCCTGCCTGTTCGGTTCGACGTGGCGAGAACCGAGATTGTCGCCGGTCATGCTGCGGATGGCGTCTTCCATTGAACGGAAGCCGGTCCGTTCAGCACCCGCGAGTGCCCCCAGGATCGCTGCTCCGAGTGCTGGCCCTTGTTTGGATGGATGCACCTCAACCGGTTCTCCCAGTACGTCAGCGTAGATCTGAACGAGCAGCGGGTTGTGATGCGGAAGACCGCCGGACGCCACAAATCGAGTGACCGGAACGCTGTGCTCTCGGAGCAGGTCAACAATCCAGCGCAGGCCGTAGGCTGTCGCTTCCATTGTCGCCCGGTAAAGGTGCCCCGCATCGTGATGCAACTTCAATCCGGAATACTGACCCGAAAGCCGGCCATCCATGAACGGAGTTCGGCAACCGTTGAACCAGTCGATACAGGCGACACCATCAGATCCCTGGGGAAGCCGGGCGGCTGATTCGGACAGGCGGCTGAAATCCCCATGCCCCGCCAACCTCCGGACCCAATCGAACGCATCTCCAACTGCGGCCTGACCGGTCTCATAACCATACAGTCCAGGGAGAATGCCGTCCTTCACAATCCCTGCGATTCCCGGGACCGATTGCTCTTTGGTTGCGTTGAGCATGTGACAGGCACTGGTTCCCATCACCATCACCATCACTCCGGGTTCGGCGGCACCCACTCCTGGCACCGCAGCATGGGCGTCAATGATTGCTGCGCTGACAGGGGTCCCGGCAGGAATGCCCATGCGGTCAGCCCAGGCTGGAACCAGTCCACCGACACATGAACCAGGAGGGCAGAGCCTTCCCGGCATCTTTTCACCGACGACATCGGCAAGTTTTGGGTGCACCTCGTCCAGAAACGCGGCCGATGGGAACCCATCCCGTGCACTCCACATTCCTTTGTATCCCGCCTGGCAGGTTGATCGCGGCAGTTCCTTTGCGGTGCCTCCCACCAGTTGCCAGACAATCCAGTCTCCTGCTTCGACCCAAACGTCCGCGGCTTCATAGGCCGCCTCCGCGTGATTGAGCGTTTCGAGAACTTTCGGGAAAAACCATTCGAGTCCAATCACTCCTCCATACCGAGCGAGGAACCGTTCTCCTCGTCGATGTGCAATCGTGTTGATACGATCGGTTTCTTGCTTGGCAGCGTGATGTTTCCACAACTTCGGCCACGCATATTTTTCCGCGGAAAACTCCGGGGTCAGGCAAAGCGGTGTTCCGTCGCTTCGTGTTGGAAACATCGTGCAGCTGGTGAAGTCCACACCGATGCCAATAATCTGCTCCCCCGCGATCCCCGCAACGCTGATTGCCTGACGCGTTGCCTTCGTCGCAGCCTTCATCCAGTCGGACGGATGCTGAAGTGCGAAATCGACCGGAAGTCGTTCCTGTGTTGTTGGAAGCCGGTCGACAATCTGACCAAGTTCATAAGCTTCTGTGGCGACACCGAGCTCGCGTCCCTGTAAATCGACGATGAGAACACGAACCGACTCCGTTCCGAAGTCGAGTCCTAGAGCGGCAGGCTGAGTGTGTGGGGAGTGAATGGACATGAAACCTGAACCGGAGTATTGGCGATATTGAGGACGGTCAATTGTTCCTGGCAGAAATCAATGCGTTTCGGGAAGTAACTTCGGGTCGATCACGACATGCTTGATCCGCTTTCGCTTCCAGGTGTAGGTCACATGAACAAGGTCGTCACTGGTCTGGATGATTGCCGGATAGCTGTATTCGCCTGGTTGGTCTTCCAGCGTCAGAACCGATTTCCAGTTCTCTCCATCTGAAGAAATGGCGAGTTCCAAGGGAGTGCGGCCCTGCTCTGTATTGTTAAACACCAGCAAATGCCGGCCATCACGGAGTGTCACTGCGTCCGTTCCCGAGTTGGGGTTCGGAAGTGAGAGTGCGGTCATCTCTCCCCAGGTTTTGCCGAGATCTTCCGAATGGATCTGAAAGAGGACTTTCTGTCGCGTTCTCCCCAGAGCCATCAATCTGTCTCCTCCCAGAAAGAGAATGCTGGGCTGGATTGCCGAAAAGGTGAGACCATCGTTCACGGGAGCGGTGACTTCCCATGTCTTCCCCCCGTCCGTGCTTCGTTCGAAGTGAACCTTCCAGCCGTCATGCTCGCTGCTGCTGCCGCTCAGTAGATCACCATTCGGAAGTTGAACCGGTTTATTCTTGACCGGGCCGAAGACACCATCAGGGAGCCTGACCGGGGGGCTCCAGGTGGCACCGTTATCGCGACTCCTCGACAACATCCCCCACCAGGAATCGGCGGTCGGCCCCACTTTATAGAACAACATCAGGTCGCCGGACCGAGGTTGAAACAGAACCGGATTCCAGCATGCGAATCGCGTCCCATCTGGCTGCACTCCCGTTAACACTTCACGGGGAGCTTCCCATTGCTCACCGAGCCGCCGGGAGACCCAGATTCCGACGTCGTTTGCCGATTCTTTTGTCCCGCCAAAGAACGCCGTTACGAGCGTGCCATCCGTTGTTGCTTCAATCGTGGAGGCATGCACACTCGGGCAGGGATCCGATTCGAAAACAAACTCGCTCTTCAGAACAGGAGAAGAGACGGATTCAGCACTCGCGACAGAAGCGATCGCAATTGCGGTCACCAGAATCGGTTTAAGAAAGTTCATTGTTGTCGCATTCAGATCGATGTTAATACAATTGCCGGGTTCCGGACTGATCCTGAAACTCGAATCTCAGCCTTCTCAACCCCGCCGTAATGTGATCGCCCCGGAAGGGAGAAGAGGGGCGTGAATGTCCCAATTGACAGCATTGGGTTGTGAACTCAGCGGCGTTCCCCGCTTCCGTGATTGCAGAAACTATAGGCATGCCTGTATACTTGTGTCTTTCTGAATAGTGTCGGAAACTATTTTGAACAACTCATGAAGAAGTCTGCTTCGCTGACGCATACCCGCAATCCGCTTCCCGCATCCGGGCCAATCGACATGTCGATTGCGGGGAATCAGATCGGAGCGCCTCTGTTTCATCGTGTGGCAGTGATCTATTCGCAACTCGCCTCGCGAATCACCTGGCATTCGCATGAGCAGTTTGAAATTCTGCTTCTGGCGGAAGGAGCAACCTCTTACGAATTCTCTGATGGACAGATCTCCGATCTTCCCGGTGGGCACTTCCTAAATAGGACCTCCACGTCCTCGGAGTGAGTTTTAAGCGGCTTTGGCGAAGGAGTGTCGCATGTCGAGGTAGTGATTATTATTCACCTCGAACCATTCGTACGCCTGGTCAATCAGTTCTTCCAAGGTCTGGCAGCGGTGGTTTCTCGTGATCGTCTCGTGCAGGTGCCACCAGACTCGTTCAATGGGATTCGACTGCGGAGCATACTTGGGAAGAAAATGGACTTCGATCCGGTGACTCCATTTCTGCAGATAGGCTTTCACCGCTTTCGAGTCATGAAATTTGGCGTTGTCACAGATGACATGGATCTTCCGGAAGCTCCTGAGTCGGAAACGCAGGTCGTCCAGATGGGCCAGGAACTGGACCGTGTTTCGTCGCCAGCAGGGACGACTCACCAGCAGTGTTCCCGTCCCCCAGATCAGCGAGCCTGCCACATGGCACTTCTGATTGTTCCCCGGCGTGACCACCTCGGCCTGCTGACCTTTCTTCATCCACATGCTGCCAATCTTGGGGTTCAAATTCAGGTCCACTTCATCCTGAAAGACGGCGACTTCGTTGTGGGAAAGATTCTTCAGAAGATGTTGGATTGCCTGAAATTTCTCAGCGTGCTGGGGATCAACCGGGCCGACCACTGGACGGGGGCGACGCCAGACCAAGCCCAGCCGATGCAGTCCCCGGCGGATCGTTTCTCCGCTCAATCGCAGGCCGGTTTCAAACGCCAGCAGGTGAGCGAGCGTTTCACAGGACCAGCGGGAGCGGAAATATCCAAAATCCCGGGGAGTGGACTGAGTGACCCACCGCAGGACCTGTGTCATCCAGACTGGAAAGGAACGCTGCGGAGACGGTTTTTGCAGAACAGCAGCGACTCCCCCTTGCGTGAACAATTTCAACGTGGTCGAAATCAGGTCGAAGCTGCAAAACAGCACGGTTTTGATCTGCTGCCAGGTCAGGCCTTGGGCCCGGAGCAGAACAATATGAGCCCGTCGAGAAGTGGAGAGATCGGCTCCAGAGCGATAGGCCTGCAAAAGCATCTTGCGTTCCTGAGCTGTGAGCTGGATACTGCCATCCATGGCTTGACTCCTCGAAAGGGAAGTGGTGGTACACCTCCCCAACGTAGACCAAGCCTGTTTTTGTTCCTACACCAATCGAAAACGACGCTCCGGAAACGATGTGGAGCTATTTAGTCATTCCACCCGGAGTTCGCCACCGAGGTCTGTTTGATGTCCGGACACCCGTTCGATTACTGGGTGTCATGTTGAATCCGAAGGCAAATTCGTCATTGCAACGGACACCATTTACGGCCAAAGAGTTGCGGTGGATTCATGATCAATGTGTTGAGGGGGGGCTGGCTGTCTGTCAAATGAACACCGAGTTGCGTCGACTCACGCGGGTTCTGTCACAACTGGTGATTTCCGATCGGACATCAGACCCGGTCTTCGAGTCCAGCGTCCGCTTGAATTTGTGCGCGACGATCATGGAAGCTGCAAAGCTGTTAACGGCAAGTCGCGCCCCCGAGGCCTCGCACGCCGTGGACCTTGTGACCCGATACATGCAGGCCAATCTCCGGGAGATGATTTCAATCGATGATGTTGCTGCCGTTGCCTCGTGCAGTCGCGTGCGACTTTTCAGAATTTTTAAGGAAGCGACTGGAATGCCCCCCAACGACTTCCTCCAGCGCCTTAGAATTAAGCAGGCTCAAACAGATCTTCTGGAAACAGATCTTTCAATCACGGAAATTGCGTTCAACAACGGTTTTTCAACCAGCCAGTATTTCAGCACAGTGTTCCGGAAATATACGGGAGACACTCCGGCCCGATTTCGGAAGCGGAGAGAGCCATGACACAACCGACAGCCAGTTGAAATCGCCTTTCCAGCTGACAGGTGGTGTCGATTGCGGGCGGTTGCGACTTCGAGAAGGCAAGGGATCGGGAGGCACCGGGGAAGCGGGAAGAGCCGGAGCAGTTGGAGATCTGGAAGCTCTCCCCGTTGCTGGAGGCGAATGCCGTCATAAAGACACTCGTGGGAAAGGACTCGGGCGAAGACTGGGAGGACTTCCTCAGATGAAGGATGCGGGAAGAAGGGCTTCTCGAGGCGGGGAGAGTCCCAGCGACGACGCCCTGCGGAAGCTCCATGTGACTACAAGGAGGAAGCAGGGGCATTGGTGGCACGTCGGGAAATGTGGCTTACATCCTGTCCATTCAAATTGAAACGAACTTCAAGGGACGGATAATGTGTCCCTTTCGCGAAACCGGCAGGATCGGTGAAAACGGAAGGAATCGCAATGACGCTTGTTCAAATTTGTATCAGGCATCATTTGGAAAGACTCCCGTGCACACATCGCAGTATATTGACGCGATGAAATCACATGGTTGATCGATTTCGGATCCTGAATTCCTCGATCGAATGCGGCTGCCGCGAAAGAGCGTTTGTGTAGACAAGCAGCTCGTGTGGCTCCAATGACTCAGGCACGTCCATTTGAAGATGTGTCTTGTATCGTCGGATTGTCAGCGATGATCGTTCGAGAGAACCATCCGTAGATTCCGTCCGCCTTTTCCTAGTTTTGTTCTCGTTTTTATGTCGAGCCCGGAGCTTTTCATGAATTGCTGTCAAGTGAAGTTAAAGAGAGGATTCACGCTGATCGAATTGCTGGTCGTCATTGCGATCATCGCGGTTCTGATCGCTCTGTTACTGCCTGCAGTGCAGCAGGCACGGGAAGCGGCCAGAAGAACGCAATGCAAGAATAACCTGAAGCAGATCGGGCTGGCCGTCCATAACTATCACGACACGACAAATGTATTCCCTGGAGGAACATTTGGGCCCGGCGATGTCGGGACAAACTGGCGCTTGGGCATTTTTCCTGGAATCGATCAGGCTGCACTTTTCAACCAATTGAACTTCACCGCGTCTGGGAGAAAATTTAGCGCCATTGGTGCTGATTCCACCACGAATGTCGCAACGTTGAAAGGACTTGTCATTAGTACTTATGTTTGTCCATCAAGCCCGCTCAATCCGAAGGCGAAGAACGACCTCCTCAGCGCCAATTCCCAGGACATTCAGATTCCAATGTACGTTGGCATTTCAGGAGCAGGAGTCGTCTCTGGGATAAATGTGCAGTTTCCTAGTGGCAACAATGTGGGATTTGCAAACAAGCAATACGGGGGAGTCATCACCAATAACGGCACGTTTCTCCACAACCAAACCGTCAGAATGCGCGATATTACGGACGGAACGTCGAATACAATCATCATCGCGGAACAGTCAGGCAGTGTCGGCGGCCAAGACAGAAGAAGCGGTCATTATGGTGGATATACGGGAACACCGATTCGCAAGTCAGTACCAGATTCGCTCCCAACCGGTTCCGACACAGAATATACAAATGCCCTTGGGGAAAGTAAGCCCAATTCCTGGAGCGTCGGAACTGCGAACGTCTATCACCGCATCAATTCTCAAACTGCCCCTCTTGCAGAAGGGACACAGCCTTATGGTCCAAGTGGTGTACTGAATTCGTATCACACGGGCGGCATACATGCCCTGCTGGGTGACGGCGCCGTGCGATTTATCAGCGATAATATCGATATGAACAATCTCCGTTGTCTGGCCGCTCGCAACGATGGTCAGGTTCTCGGCGAGTTTTAATTGTCCAATTAAAGCAACAGAAGTCTGCGACACGTACATCGAATCGATTGCAGCTTGCATCGTGAGCCGCTTGATGACACGGAAATGGAATTCATTGTCATCAAGTATCTCGCTGGACGAGCTGGAATTCGCGTTGAATGACCTGGACTATCCAGCACTTCCGGGGCCACTGTTCTCGATGCATCAGGATCAGAAGTCCCTTCGCCCTTCAGACTGCGGAAAATCTGGATCGTCCAGGTCAAATCGACATTGACACATTTTGTTTGGGTTTCGCGACTTCGGGTATGTCTTCACTCCAGAAATCGAATCCGATGAGTTGGCTCAGACGCGTCACTTCACACGCGTAGTCCGCTCTCCGCTTCTGCAACGAACGCACTGTCCACGGCGTGGGAGTTCGTCGTGTCGCGAGCGAGTGAACGGTTTCTGTTTACGTGCAATCGTTTTAGTGCATCGGGATTATTATGAGACGACATGGTTGTTTGATCGCCGCAATCTTATATTTACTGGTCGCGGTCGGCTGTTATCGCGGAGCCGGACATCGAGAGTCAGGGTCAGTCACCGGTGTTGTGAAGATTGGCGCAAATCCGTTGACTGAGGGGGCTGTCGGATTCTACGCACAGAAAACCGGGGATTCCGCAGCTGCTGAGGTCGGAGCTGATGGCACATTCTTTCTTGCGGAACTTCCAGTTGGAGAATACGCCGTTAAAGTCAGCCCCCCGCCTCCGCAGCCACCGAGAGAGGGGGTTTCCTCACCAACGAAAGAATCCAAGATCCCAGAGAAGTTTCGTCAAGCATCCACGTCTGGATTGACGATTGTCGTTCAACCGGGAGCCAACAAGCTGGATCTGAATCTGGAATAAGAATGTTCATTCCAGGTGATTCACATCACCAGAGATCCCTCGGTTCCGTAGCCGGCGTGCGTAAGTGAGTCAAAAAGGCCGTAAAACACTGTGATTGTAAGAGGTTATCTCAAAAACCGGTTCTTCCCACAATTTAATGGCTTGCTGATTCTGGGAGCAGCTTGAGTTTGCCGCAGAAGAACAGGATTCTTGTTCGGAAGTTGGCGAAGTTCCTGAATCCTCGGGCGGCGGATTTCAGGGACTGAATGATGTTGTTGAACCCTTCCGCTGCGGCATTGCTGATCCGGTGGCGAAACCAGTTCAGGATGTTGTCGATCCGCTTTTGGATCATCTTCGCCACACGCTTGATTGGCATGAGTCGGCAACGGATGGCCCAGCTGAACCAAGTCTGGAAGAACTCGTCCGCTTCCTCCGCACTCCGGCAGTCCCAGAACCAGCGGAACTGTTCCCGAATGGCCCACGCCCGGGCCGTCTTCAGCTGAGCACCTTTGATCTGGTCGAACTCCGCTCGCTTCTGCTCACTGAGGTTCTCCAGGTTGTAAAGCCACAACGAGTGTGTCCCCTTGAGCGTCTCGTCCTGCTCTTTTATCAGAGACTTGTGCTCGGCTCCCTTTGATATCGATGAAAGAGCAATTGCGATTGGGAGCGGAATTTCCCAGTGTGGAAGTTTCCCGACCCTTTTTCTCACCGGAGAACCTCGCCATGCTCTTTCTTGGAATCGATCAGCATGCCCGTCAGCTCACCGTTTCACTTCGCGACCAGAGTGGCGACGTGCTACTCGCTCGTCAGGTGTCCACGCAGCCCGAGAAGATTCTGGAGTTCGTTGACCAGCTGACGAGAAGGTGTGCTCAGAGCGAAGAACAGTTCATTGCTGTGGTCGAAGTCTGCGGCTTCAATGACTGGCTGATTCGCATGCTGCGGGACTACCGCTGCCACAAGGTGATCCTCATTCAGCCGGAAGAACGCAAACGCTGCAAGACGGACCGGCGTGATGCCGCAGCGTTGAGTGAGTTGCTCTGGGTGAACCGGGATCGCTTCCTGGAAGGCAAACCCGTTCGAGGCCTGCGACAGGTGACCATCTGCAGCACGACTCAGCAGGAGAACCGCAAGCTCAGCACGCTTCGCAAAGAAGCGGGTCAGACTCAGACGCAGCTGGTCAACAAGATCAAGCACATCCTCCGTCGGCACAACCTGCAATGGGAACTGCCGACGAAGACTTTTCCCACCGTGAAGGCCATTGCCTGGCTGCGAGAGATTTGTTTGCCAGAGATTGATCGACTGGAGATGAACTTCCTCCTGGCGGATCTGGCTCAGATTCAGGAGAGACTGCTGGAGCTGGAGAAGCGCATCGCCCAGCGGGGTCGTGACAACCCGAATGCCCAGCTGCTTAAGACCATGCCGGGGATCGGTGCGTTCACAGCGATCTCGCTGGCAGCTGGGATTGGTGACGTGCAGCGATTTCCACGTGCCAGAAGCCTGGCGAACTACTGGGGACTGACTCCCGGCTGTCGAAACAGCGGTGAGAGCAACCAGCGGCTGGGGAGAATCACCAAGGCCGGCAACAACACGGCCCGCTGGCTGCTGGCCCAGGTGACGTATCAGGTGCTCCGCAAGGATGGTCGGCTGCGGGAGCGGTACAAGAAGATCAAGAGACGACTAGGAAGAGGCGTGGCTCGAGTGGCCGTCATGCGGAAGCTGGCGACCGTGATCTGGCACATCCTCAGCAAACAGCAGAGTTATTTTGAGTGCCGAGCCATCGCCAGAGCCTGAAGTCGACAGCAGTTGATCCGCATCCATCACCCTGTTCACCAAGGAGACCCATCAAAAAGATTTCACCCGGTTGTTCGATCCAGGTGAGTTACATTGCCTGAGATCCCTCCCGATCAGTCCAGCTCGCACGGAACCGTGGATGTCGCTGTTGATGAGAACCGATTCAGCAGAATGACACGTCCCTTTGAATGGAGCAGACTCCTCGGAGAGGAATTCGCATCTCGGTAAATCCGCGTCTGCTCAAGGCAGCAGAGCGATCCATGAGACCATGGATCGTGCCTCGCGAAGGAATGTGTGGGGAGCAATCGCATCCGACAAGAACGATTGCAACCTCCCGTCGCAACGACAACCGGTGAGATGATCATGCAGAACAAAGCACACAGCACAGTCCACACACCATGAACCTCGAAACAAAGCCCAGAACTTTGCCGATCGCACTACACACCCACACCAGGAAAACCCTGTCCCGCTTGACAATCTCTTTCAGGAACGGTTCCGTAGGCCATCGCTCTTACAGGGATTTTGCTTCAGCTCTTCTTGGCGATAAGTTCTTTCTAGAATGCCACTTCAGACGACCGTGAATACAAGCCAACAGGCTCACTCGGTTTCTAACAGTCCGTTGAAGTTGGCATGATTTGGAGTTTCCGGGGTGTACGTGGTCGCTGTGGGGTCAATTGCCAGTTGATGTCTCGGAACGCCATCGGATGAGCTGTCCTTGCCTGGAGCGATCGCAGGCGGTTTCTCAGGGCGGCCCAGAGCAGCGTGCAGGTTCCCCAGAGTGCCACCAGGGCCCTCAGTCCCCCTTGCAGATGCCTGGGTTTGCCGATGCCGAACGCTTTGAGCATGAGGAGGCCCAGGTTCCTGGCTGCAGCCACGATCAGGTAACGCTTGTTGATCTTCTCAATTCCTCGCAGCCACGTTCGTCTCGCTCCGCCGGTTTCGCACACATTGGCGAAGCTGCGTTCCACCTTCTCGCTGCGTTGACGCTGCAGGTCCTTTCCCTTGGATCGACTCATGCGTTGGCGGTTGTTGAGCACTGCCTGTTGCACTTCCACTGGTTTGTCCGTCCACGTCCGATTGTATTGTGAGTTCGGTTCCGGGATGTACGTTCGCAGTCCCAGCTGCGTGGCCTGCGTGATCGTCTCGTTCTTGTGATACCCCTTGTCGGCAGCAACCTCTTCAATCTCTTCCGGACTCCCAGCGAGAATCACGTTCTGCTGGGCATTCACCACGCTTTCGATGAGCGTGCCGGCATCACTGTTCGTCCCATGACACACCGTGGCGGAGAGGATGAACTCGTTCTCCAGGTCGACCACATGCTCAGCCTTATAGCCCAGATGAGTGCGGCCATCTTTCATCTTCACGATCCGGGAATCGGGGTCTGACGAGGATTCCCAGTCGGCATTGGAGACCTTCTTCTTCCCTTGCTGATGACGGGTTTTGTCGAACTTACGCAGGTCTTCGTCGCTGGGATCATCGTCTTCTTCGATCAGCCCTTCCTCCTGCATCAGGCGTTTGAGGAATTCCTTCCAGTCTTCGCCAGAGTCCTTACGGACGATTGTCTTCATGGCGGCATTCGCCTCCAGCAGCGTGGAGTCCACACCGGTTGATTTCAGCTTGAGAAGTCCATGCTCATCGATGATGCTGAGCACCTGCTGGAACACCTGCTGGTGAATCTCCAGCGGGAGTCGATCACGAATGCGTGTCAGGCTGCTGTGGTCCGGGGTCTCTTTCCCCAGCGGAATGCCCAGGAACCGTCGCAGCGAGAGAGAATCTTCGCACCGCCAGGCGATGCCTCTTTGGGAGTCGATCCCTTCAAAGTACCCGACCAACAGCATGCGGAAGTACACGCCCGGGGGAATCGACATGCGACCCGTGCTGGCATAATACGGGGAGCAGAGGTCCTCGAGAACCTTGTCGAATCCCGCCTTGGCCAGCACCTGATTGAGCTTGTCATAGAAGACATGCCCCGGCCCTTTGGAGAGATTCGCTGTCGGAGTCCAGAACTCCTGCTGCTGCGACTCCTCCCGCTTCCCCAACGCCATCGGTCACCCTCCCTGAATGCCTGAAATCCGAACCACCGGAAATCTACCAGACCTGTCAAGCGAAGAAAGGAAATTCAACGGGCTGCTAGAATCGCTCCTGCGGATTTCAGCCTGTCTGCCAACTGAATCCCTTGAAAGCGGCTTTTTCCATTTCCCTCGCTGGCAGCATGAAAGCGTCGTTGCTGTAACAACCGCGCGGCTGCCTTCATGGTAGATTTCTCGGTCGGCTTAGACAGGGCGCTTGCGAACATTTCTTTGACTGCCTCAGCGCTCAGCCAGGCGGAACTACCGACTGGCCGCAATTCGTCCCGATTGTCAATGCGGTGGTGCTGAATCAAATCATCCAGGTCTTCTGTGGAAATCGGTCCACGAAGTTCGCCACGATGTTTCCAATACCACTCCTTTGCCATGGTCAGTCCTTCTCAATGTTTGACAGATTCTGTTCGCTGGCCGATGTGGATTGAGCGATCTGAACGGGTACGTCGGGTGCAGTCACAGAAACTTAGTTACGCCAGCCCAGAGAACGCAGAAACCTCGCCTCGGAAAGATAATCTAGGGCCAGGAAAACCAAGCCAGAACACTTGCTATCGGTCCACTTTGAAAGTTCAGTCGCTGCAATCCTCGATCTAGCAGTTCGCTGGGGGCGATCCCTTCTGTCGTTGTCAGGCGGCGATTCTGATGGATGAAGTTAGTGATGAGCGTGCCGCTGGGAAGCTGAGGTTTCCACAAAGGTGTTCCTGCAGATCCATGTGCAATTCTAGCTGGGCGACAGCGATCAATTGACCCCCAGTGTCCCCGCTGGCGCTGAAACGGAGGATGGTCGTACGCTGATGCAATGAAATGTCACCATCCGTGAAATCATCAAACTGCATAGTGACGAGACATGGAGCTAGAGAAATATAACGACGAATGCGAATTCCAGTCTCTTTGCGCAGCCAGAAGTCTCTCAATGGTTGGCGTTTGGTATTTACGGTTCTTCAAACCTGCAGAAGCTGACATGGATGTCCCTCAAGCGGTTTTAAATCCAGCGACAGTTCGTATTCCAGCTCGATGTTCTTGTAAAACGAAATTGCCATTCCATACCGACAAGCTTCGGCTTCGAGTAGGTAAGAAAACAACGGCTGTTCGAAACAGTCAGCAGATTCTCCGACCGGGCAGATAACGACCGCGATGGGCTTTTCAGCTGTTGTCAACCACCGGCGATGTCGCTCCTCGGTAGGGTCGCAAAAGAACCGGTAAGGCTGGGCCACTGCCATGGGGGTTGGAATTTCAAACTGATCCGCCAATGCCGCTTGAAATTCATCCGCTGTCGTATTTTCGAAACGCGACAAGCCAATCGTGATTTCGTACAGAGCATCTGACGGAACCGAATCCCTTCCAGGAGGAACTGATCGCCTTGTCGAAGACGCGGATGATTTTCGAAGTCGATCGAGTACTGGAAGTCGCAAAGTCATTCGAAGGACTTAGACGGATGATACTCCATTTTCTGAACGAATCCTCAATGACTTGCGCGTGCCGGTCCCATTCTGGCCGGATTTTCTGAACTTCGAGAGAGGGTTCAGCAACTACCACAGCTGAAAGGGCAACTTCATCCATGACGCGACCAGCGCTCATCAGTAGGCAGAGAATCAATGGACAACGAGTCATGAAACGGAATAGTCCAGAGCTGAGAATCGAACGTCCAGAATGGATCCAGTCGACCACTCGGGAAGACTTTGAACAAAGCAGATGAGCACATAAATGATCAACTCTTTGCTTGGTGCATTGGTGCCTCCACCCTGACTGGAAATTGGGGTTGGATTTTCATGCGGTTTGAAGAGTTCCAGGACCTCGAATTTGGCTCACATCACAGAGAGAATCGGAAAGAGAATTTCCTCTATGGCCACGGTGAATCTCTTAAAATCCGAAACGTTCAGAATCGGAGACGGTCGATTGGTTAAAGTCATTAGAGGTGGTTTCAAAACCTCATTTGAGCTGTATTCGGGAGGGCGACACTCCTGCGGAGCCGCGTGAAAGTCACGCTTCACTTTGTTTGCGGCTCGGCAGGAGCCTCGCCCTCCCAGTTTTGAAACCGCCTCTAGAAATAGCCATGAAACTGGACGTGAGTCAGCACGGAATAACTAAAGTAATCCAGCGACGGTATAGGTCACCTGTGACGCTGGTTTCCGATGAGTGTCAGTGGTAGAAGAACTCCATCCGCTGGGATCGCAGGGGTTCGGACCAGGTGAGAAAATTCGAAGTTGGTCTTTCTGTTCTGCCGCTACATTAAAATCGATTGGATCACTTTTCCGCCCACGTCAGTCAGGCGGAAGTCGCGGCCTTGGAAGCGGTAAGTCAGCTTCTGATGGTCAATTCCCATTAAGTGCAGCAGTGTAGCGTGAACATCATTCACGCCGACCTTGTTCTCTGTAGCGTAGTAACCGAATTCATCCGTCGCGCCGTAACTGATTCCTGGCCGAATGCCACCACCAGCGAACCACATTGTGAATCCGGCAATATGATGATCGCGACCGTTCCCTTGCGCCATCGGTGTGCGGCCGAATTCACTGCCGAAGACGATCAGCGTGTCATCCAGCATGCCTCGCTGTTTCAAATCAGTGATCAGCGCTGCAGCCCCGCGGTCCACTTCTGCAGCGGTGCCGGCGGAATGTGCTTTCACGCTGCCGTGATGGTCCCAGTCACGGTGATACAACTGGATGAAGCGGACACCCCGTTCGGCCAGCCGACGGGCGAGGAGACAATTGGAACCGAATGAACCATCCCCCCCTTGCGTTCCATAGAGTTCGAGAATGTGCTTGGGCTCCTGGCTGATATTCATCAGATCCGGGACACTGGTCTGCATCCGGAATGCCATTTCATACTGGCTGATTCTCGTCGCGATTTCTGGATCATGCAGAGCCTCGTTTTCAATCGCATTCAGCTTCTGAACTGCCTTCACCACGTCCCGCTGTCGGTCGAGATCCACCCCTTTGGGATTGCTGACGTATAAGACCGGGTCACCCGTGCTGCGAAATTCGACCCCCTGGAACCGGCTGGCCAAAAAACCGGAATGCCATTGCCGTGCTGCGATCGGCTGCTTCTGACCGAATTTCCCGGTCGAGATCATTACGACGAACCCGGGCAGATCCTCGGTTTCGGCACCCAGCCCATAAGACAGCCAGGAACCGGCGCTTGGACGTCCGGGGATCATGCTCCCGGTGTTCATAAAGGTATGTGCCGGATCGTGATTGATGGCCTCCCCGTGCAAGGAACGGACAATGCAGATGTCATCAGCTACCATCTCCCCCAGCAGCGGAAAGATCGTGCTGATTTCCTGGCCGCTTCGACCATATCTCTTGAACTCATGCTGCGGTGCGAAACAGTTCAATTTTTGCCCTTGAAGCTGGGCAATCTGTTGACCCTTCGTAATGCTTTCGGGCATGGGCTTTCCATGCATGTCCTTGAGCGTCGGCTTATTGTCGAACGTTTCCAGGTGGGACATGCCTCCCGCCATATAGAGCCAGATCACGCGTTTCGCTCTGGGAGGGACATGCAAGGGATGAACCATCCCCGGCCAGCGATCGGAGCCGGTCGGGGCGGCCTTGATCGGAGATCCTGCCAACGGATTCAATAACGAGGCCAGTGCCACGGATCCAATGCCTCGCGCACCCCGTCCCAAGACTGCACGCCGTGTCAACAGTTGTTCTAGAGTGCGGGAGTTCATGGCTCAATTCCGTGTGATGGTGGCGTGCAGGTTCAAGATCGTGCGGGTCACACTCGTCCATGCAGCCAGCTCGGCCGGATCGAGATCCCCTGCCGGCAGACGATCTCCCACGGTCAGGAGATCATGAGCGGCATGCGAGTCAGCTTTAAACTGGTTTAGATGCTTTTCAAACATCTCTAGAAGCAGGGCGGCTTCTTCGGGTTTCGGCGTTCGAGAAAGGGCTCGCTGAAACGCGAAATCGAGTCGCTCATCTGAAGAAATGCCTTTCTGACGCATGATCAGCTCAGCAAAGGCGCGAGCGGCTTCCACGTAAGTTGGATCGTTGAGCAGCACCAGGGATTGCAAAGGAGTGTTTGAGCGCGGACGGTCTGCGGTGCATTCCTCGCGGCTGGGAGCATCGAACGCCAGCAGGCTGGGGTGCAGGTACTGCCGTTGCCAATGTGTGTAGAGCCCGCGACGATAAAGATTGGCTCCTTTGTCGTTCTGCCATTCTCGTTCGGGAAAGTTCAAATAGGCCCAGTAACGCGGCGGTTGATACGGTTTCGCGCTCGGGCCGCCGACTGTCTCGACAAGAAGTCCGCTGATCCAAAGGGCATTGTCCCGCACCATCTCTGCATCGAGTCGAAACCGTCCCTGTCGGGCCAGGAAGTGATTGAAGGGGTCCTTCTCCTGAAGCTCGGAGGAAACGTTGGAGGCTTGTCGGTAGGTCTTCGACATGACAATCTGTCTGATGGCGTGCTTCACATCCCAGCCGCTGTCGATCAATTCGGCAGCCAGCCAGTCGAGCAGCTGCGGATGTGTGGGCCACGCACCCTGAGCTCCCAGGTCGTCGAGCTTACGTGAAATCCCTGCCCCAAAAAACAACTTCCAGAGCCGATTCACTAATGTCCGAGCGGTCAGTGGGTTTTCTTTCGACACCAGCCATTCCGCCAGATCTTGCCGCGTGAACCGTTTCTCACTGACCGGCAGCTGAGGCAGAAATTCGGGGGTGCCGGGTTGCACGTCCTCGCCGGAATCATCCATCCAGTTACCACGTGGTAACACACGTATCACGCGAGGTTCAACGGAAACTGTTGCTAACATGGTGGGCAGGGATTCGTAGAACGCAACACGCTGTGTTTGAATTGAAGCCAACTGACTCCGTACCGGTTCCGTGAGTGGCGAAATGGAACGATAATATCCTGCCAATTCTTCCTTCTGATGGTCATCACGTAGGGCAGAGTCAATTCCTATAATTTTGCGAATGTTGTCCGGCAGCTTGTCTAACGACCACGGTGTCACGGGCCGCGCAGCCGATGTGACCGAAATGCGAAAATGTCCCAGCGAATGCTGCCCATGTTGGGAATGATGCGACAACTTGAGAGACAGCTTGTTCCCCTCCGCAATCTTGAGGTCTGGCTGTGTTTCCAGCACTGCCGATTGCGGCTTGCCAATTTCTGGCAGAATGGCCCAGCCCAAGTTGGCCCCCTGCCCATCTCCATCGATCACAGCGGCAATGGCCCATTTTGCGTAGGGATTGCCCTGGCCTGTCAATACCTGCTCGAAACTTGCTGAGGGGTTAGCCAGGAGAACCGGCTGTTCACTGCCATCAGCAGCCTGAATGCTTGCCACCACTTCGCTGAGCACAAAGTTGCCGTTTCCCGCACGTCCCGGTCCTTTGCTGGGAAGTGAATCATGTGGCAACACCTCGATGCGTAAGGCGGTGATGTTCTCCACGGGTTCCGCAAAGGCCAGCGTATATTCCTCTGATGCGGGATTGGCGCCGCTGGCCAGAATGGAAGAACCTTCCTGGACCGTCAGTACCGTTTCATTGACGGAACGAAGGCTTGTGGGTTCGAGGACTTTCCATTCAATGACTCGGGCAAGGTCCTGTTCCCACTGAGACTGGGCGTCGATCAATTGAGGGGTTGACGTTTCCAGTTTCTGTTTGAGCTTTGCGATTTCGTCATCAAATCGCGCCAGTTGGACATCTTGTTCCGGTGTCGTGATCACAGTTGTGGGACCAAATTTTCTTCCTGTATAAAGCCCCTGCTCCTGAATGTCTGCGAAAAATGCTTCGAGACGATAAAAATCACGCGTCGTGATGGGATCGAATTTGTGATCATGGCATTCGCAACAACCGGTCGTCAGTCCCAGCCAGGCGCCGCCGATATTCCGCACGCGCTCCGCAGCATATTTTGCAAGGTACTCTTTGGGTTGTGCGCCCCCCTCCTGAGTCATCATTCCCAGGCGATTATATCCGGCGGCAATTCTTTGGGAGAGCGTGGGCTGTGGGAGAAGATCGCCCGCCAGTTGTTCACGCGTGAATTCGTCGAATCGCTGATTTGTGTTGAATGACTCGATCACCCATTCACGAAAGGGAAACACGTCAACAGCTTGATCACCATGGTAGCCAACACTATCAGCATAGCGCACCAGATCCAGCCACCACATGGCCATCCGTTCGCCAAAGTGCGGTGATTCGAGAAGCTCATCGACGAGATTTTCATACGCGGCATCACTTCCATCGGCAGCCAGCTTTAAAACCTGCTCGGGTGTGGGAGGTAAGCCGATCAAGTCGAATGACAACCGCCGTGCCAGCGTCACGGAATCTGCCTGTGGAGATAGTTGCAAACCGTGGGTTTGCAGTTCTGCCAGAACAAACGCATCAATGGGATTCCGCAAGCCAAGCCCTGAATCTTCGACATCGGGAACAGAGGGTTTGTGGATGGGCAGAAACGACCAGTGCCCTTGATACTCAGCCCCCTCATTGATCCATCGCTTCAGCTTGTCGATCTGATCCGGCGATATTGACTTGTTGCTCTCCGGCGGCGGCATCTTCAGGTTGGGATCATTCGATGTGATCCTCGCGATCAGTTCGCTCTCTTCGCTTTTACCCGTGACAATGGCGAACTCACCAGAACTGGCAGCAACACTCGCCGCCTGGGCGATATCCAACCGCAAGTCCGCTTCGCGATGACTTCCATCGGGTCCGTGACACGCAAAACAATTCTCCGAAAGAATCGGGCGAATGTCGCGATTGTATTCGATGCGATCACCGGCGGAGAGATCCGCTCCCGCTGACGGAAATGCACCGACTCCCCATACGAGGAACATTCTCAGCAAGGGCCGGATTCGGTTGACGTTCATTGAAGTGGAATTTCGTGATCGCAATATTTGAAAAGCGCAGTGCTTGCAGCAGATATCCAACAAAGCATCCTCTGACGAATCAGTCAGTAATGCTCAGCGTGATCAGATTTTTACATCGTCACCCGAGGAGCATCGACAACCAGTTCGGCATCCGCGTTGGCCTGAAGGTCCGGGAGAAATTTCGGTTGTGGTCCATATTGGTGGAAAGGAGCGTTGAGGGTAGTCCACGAACGAATAGATAGATATCCACCCTGCCAGGATCACAACCGGCAACGAAGCCACGTGTGTCGGCGTCAGCTTTATGGGCACCGGCCACCTATCGAATCAGAAACTGAGGGGTCTACGCTGAGAACTCCCCGCATTGCGTAAGAATTCAAAGGCGTCGGAGGCCCGGACAACGGCAGATGGACCCAATTGTTCGAGCCCATCGTATCTGGTGTTTTCGGAATCAGCCAGATATTCCGATATTGCACCGGGTTGGAATGATCCTGCAGCTTGGTCGGCAGCGGCTGAGGGCCTTCAGCAATGCCTCCTCCGGTCTTATTGGGGATGAGAGCATGGTCATGCACAAGCACTCCGTTCTGCCAGATAGTGATCTGCATGTCTGAGACCTTTTGGCCCGCCGAATCGAACTTCGGCATGGTGAAGTCAATGTCGTAGGTCTGCCAGGCCAGTGGCGGAAAGCACATGTTCACGTCTGGACGCTTGGTTCTGTAGATCGAACCGCATTCATTCTCGATCCCTGCGCGTCCGAACGAATCCAGCACCTGTACCTCGTACCGCCCCTGCAGATAGAATCCGCTGTTACCCCGATCCTGTCCACGGCCTTTGGGTTTGAAGGGCAGCTGAAATTCCGCATGCAGTCGCATGTCCCCGAACGCTTGTGAGGTCTGTGTTCCTTCCCGGAGCAAACCATCTTTCGTGATTTTGGGATTCACAAATTGCTCGGTCGGCCCTCCGGAAAACAAGATGATTGCCCCCTGAGGCGGGATCGCCCCCATCGTGGGACTGACGCGTTCGACTTTTTGTAAGTCGCCCGAACGCGACCCTTCTTTGGAAAAGATCGCTGCGGTCTTGCCGTCCACTTCGATCCTGTAATCCGAGCCGAAGAGCCGCACGATGTCTCCGACGGATTTTCCTGTATATTCGAAACGTTGTTTGCCGGACCAGCCCGCTCCAGGGAGTCCGCCGTAATACTTGCTCGCTACGAAATTCCCGTCTCCGAGCGCAACGACCTGCAGGCCAACCGAACGGCTGCTGCGATCCGAACCTAATGACCGCTGCCAGCCCCGGTACTCTCCTTGCAGCTCATAGTCGGGGCCAGCTTCGTCCGCGTTCAGATAAGCAGGGGGAGGTGTCGGTTTGCTGTTGTTTTGTGCCTGAACGGGAAGCGAGGTAGCGGCCAGTGCCAGCGCCACGGAGAGATAATGAATCTGATTTCTTGAAACGCTCACGATAGGTCAGTCATCGTCTGGAATGAGACTCTAAAAGGTAAATCCCTCACCGAGACTTAAGAATACGCCCACCGCGAGATGTTGAGTGGTGCGAAATATGCGGAATTTGTTCATCGAACAGTTCTTTTGAGTTCGCAGCATCATACTGTGTCTATTTGCTATACCCTCGGCGTCTGGTAGTGGTGCAATACCTCGCCCAGCTCATGATGGAATTTGAAGGTGATCGTTGCTGGCTGAGATGGCATCGCCGGTAAGACCTGAACGTTGAGAAAACCTCCCTTGGCTTCCCGCTGCAGGAATTTCTGCTTGATCAAACCCTCGGGATCAGTACTCCCTGGTTGGCCTGCGAGGATGCCGGGAACAGCATTGGCTTCATGCAACGCCCCGACTGAAAACTCCTGAAATCCGGATGGATGGATCGCGTGGTACTGCCAGTGCCGGTCGCCACACACGAGAAAAAGTTCTTCGGGGGAGAAGTCATTCTCTTTTAACCATGCGAAGAATTCTTCTCTTTCGTGATGAAACCCCCGCAGGTTCGTGTGATTGTCCCGTTTACTGTTGCGATCCGGGCCAACGAGCGGGGTCGGTGAGATAATTATTTTGAAGGCCGCGTCACTCTCTTTAAGAGTCTGCTGCAGCCACGCGTATTGCGTCTCTCCCCACAGGGACTTCATGGCGGAATCATCGGTGTTGTTGGCGGTGCGATAGTCGCGGCCTTCCACCAGCCAGATCTGTAAATCCCTGGAAATGCGATGAGTGCGGTACGTGTTTCCTTCGTCTCCGACCGGCAGAATCGGAACCTGCTCACGGAAAATTGCATGCCCCAATTCCACCGACGGTTCACGGCCCACCGTCAGATCGGAATCATCGTAGCGAAAATCGTGGTCATCCTTTTCCCAATAGACTGGAACATCCTGCAGCAGTTCCACAAACCGCGGCATCACGAACTGCTCGTGCCACTTCTTGCGCAGCTCATCGGGTGTCTTAGCGGGAGTCTTTATCGGATGGTCGTAGTAGACATTGTCACCGGTCGCGACGATGAAGTCGGGATGCAAAGAATGAATCACTTCCAGTGCCGGGTAGCCGAGTTTCGAATCTTTGTGCTTTGTCCGATGGAAAAAGGCGTAGTTCATGCAGGACCAGACAACAAAATCGACCGGCACCGATTCGGCTTCCCCTGGGAGTGTTGTAAACGACCCGATCGGCCCCAGCTGCGATTGATCGCGGTGCGGACCATACTGAGGCCGATAATAATACTTCGTTCCTGGCTGCAAATCCGAGATTTCGCTCCTGACGACGTAATCGCGGTCAGCAACCGCCTCGATCCAGTCTGTCCATCTTGAATCCCGAAAGTCCTCGTGCCGGGAAATTTCAAATCGGGCAACCCCGTCCGCTCCCGGCACATCGCCATCGACCGGTCCCGTACTGGCTGTCAGCCGGGTTTGCAGGAGCGCAGCATGAGCGGTTGGCTCGCCAATCCACTGGCCTTGCGCGAGAGAGAGTGTCGTTTTCGTGCCAGCGGCCCGCGTTCGCTTGATGACGAACGGCACGGCGCACAGCCCGGCAAGCAAATATTGCAATCCAGAGAGAAACGTTCGTCGGTTGTAGGGCATCGATCAACCTCAATTCCTAGATCATGATGAATTACGTCGTTGTCGGAAAAAACATTCCCGTCACGTCAATCAGACTTTCTCCCGGAGACGGACCAGAAGGGGTTTAACATAGACTGCGGAAAGAACGCAGAGAGAGACACGATTGATCGCTAGAGAACACACGCAGCTGGACAACCATTGTCAATTTCTCTCTGCGATCTCCACGTTCAAGAGTTACCCCGCAGTGCCTGAAGATGATCTTCGGTCAGGGGCTCAGCTCAAACACAAAATGGTTCGCTCCAGAATCCTCTGAAACGGTAGCAGTGAGGCCGCTGGTACTGGGGTGACCATACCTCGCGGGGATGAGCGATTTACGAATCCTGTCAAGCTCCACCTGACTCATTGTTTCAAGTTCAGTGGGGCTGATCGGGCGGGAATCTTTGGCTGCGAACGCGGCCAGCCGATGTTGACCCGCAACGGCGCCGTGTCTCCCTTGAGTCATTAAGGTGAACCTTCCATTTTCATCAGTCATTCCCATGGAAGCTGGGCCGGGCTCTTCCGGCAGGAAAGTCACGCTCGCATCGGGCAGCGGCTTCCCGTTGAAAATGAGCTCTCCAGTCACCGGAAATAACCTCGCCTCTGAGGACCCTCCGCAACCGCTACAAGCTGCGAAAAGGACGGCACTTAAAACCAACATCCTTCGCCGACAGGCAAGCATCATCGATTCACCTCCAGAACATGACAATCGTCAATCTACTGCACTTCAGCATGGGATCGCTTCATTAAAATTGTCCCAGCACTTTTCCGTCTGCTTTTGCCCCCAGTGACTGATACGTTTCATAGTCGATATTCTGATTAATAAAATGAACGGATCCGTCCACAAGCAGAAAATGACCTCCTCCAATGTGGGCGGAACGAAATGCACGCTCGTAAGTGAGAGCAGATGTCGGAACTGTGCAACTTGGATTGCTTACTGGACCACTGGGGCAGGTCGACTTGTCATTCAGCGGAACGATTGTCGACACCACGCCGCAAGTTGAACCGTTACTCCAATAGGTTCCTGATCGACCGTTCTGGTTCACGCACTCAGGGAGTATTTCACCAACCTGAAACGTGTTCGAAGATCCGTCCGTCGCATCACGCATCCGGTGAGAGAGGCACCCCATGGCGAACATGCCCGAAACTAGAGTCAGGGACTGCGCTCGATCGGCATCTCCGGCGGGTTGCTCCCGAAGGTCATTCCATGAGTTGCAGGCCGTCGTGGAAGAATTCACTCGCTGTGAACCCATGGACCCACCATAGCTGATCTGGTGCAGAAGCTGAGCTGTATTGTTGCTGTTCGGAACGAATTGAGGACTCGGGTCGCTCGGGCAACGGTAGAGGCCAATTACACGGCTCGAGGCATACGAACCATCGGCCAGTCGTGCAGAACGCAGGTCTTTACTAAAGTCCAATTGATTATAAACAGCGGATTGCTCAATGTACGGCAAAAGACGGACCGGCCAGACTACTCTCGGTAGTGAGTCTCCATTTTTGTCAGTTCCGTTGATGGGAAACACACTGTAGGCATCGTGGTAATTATGTAATGCAAGACCAATTTGTTTGAGATTGTTTTTGCACTGCGATCGACGAGCTGCTTCACGAGCCTGCTGTACCGCTGGCAGCAGCAGTGCAATGAGAACTGCTATGATGGCGATCACAACCAACAGTTCAATCAAAGTAAATGCGGCTTTTGAACATCTGGACTTATTTCCCTGCATGGCTTTACTCCCTAAAGAGAACTCAACAAAAAATGGCCACGCCGCAACACGCGGCGATAACGAGTCGCATCACAATTCATAATGAATCCGCTGAGACCAGCACGCGGAAATAGTCATCATTGGTACGTACGGTCAGTCGAAATCGAAGTGTGCGTCCATCTTCACTCAGTTGGAGAAGATCGTCATCCTTTCCTCCCACTGTTTCGACTGTGTCATAGGATTCGACGACTTGATCGTTCCGAACGATGCGGGCGATCTGTGACATCTCTGCCGCCTGAGTCACAACAGCGAGCGCTGGTCGTGCAAAGCGGATCTCTCCTTCCACTGACTTCAGTTCTCCTGAAGTTTTCCCAGTCGCTACAAGATAGCTGTCGAACGGCTGGCCCGCAGAGAGTGAGAATGTCCTCGGAGCCGTAGTCGTGGCCAGTTTCTTGTCGTCTTCAAGATGAGTCGATAAAAGAGAATTAAACTTCAATAGCTGGCCTGCTGAGACGCCGGTTCCCTCCAGCACAAGGTGGATTCCGTTAGATTCTTCATTCTCGACTTGCCAGGCAGATGTGGGAAGGTGTGCATGAAACACAACCTTCGGAGAGATCATTTCAATTCCATAGAGATAGGCGGCAGGTCGGGCGAACAACCGGGGCATGAAGGGAATTGGCCCGATCACGGAGGTTGAGGTCGCGACTCGAACTGCATTTCCTTCATTCACGGAAACGGTATCTGATCCCGCCGTCTTTCTGGCTGCGACAGAGCCCCTCATAACATGTAACTCCGCATCTCCCTCGACATTCACGTCCACACCAAATTCAGTACCCAGGTCGATCAATTCCCCGCCCGGAGTCCTGACCTTAAATCCGGAAGCCTCACGCGGTACCCGACACATCATTGTCCCTGCAGCAAACTCGCAGGAATTCGTTGAGGTAATCGAGATCTGGGGATGTGGAACTGCCTCTGAGCTGGCGAGATAGCATCTCGCGCCGGAAGCGAAACGAATGATCAAATGATCGCCGGTCAGTTCCAGCCGATCCCCCGGCCAGATCCCATTCGATTCCAATGCTGCGGTGCGGACTGCAGCATTTTCATTTTCATCTCCGAGCGCCAGTGCTTCTCCGCTTTCGATCCATGCTGCAGCCGGCGGCATCCAGCTCTCCACCAAACGTTCTTTCTCTCCGAGGACGGGCGTCGTCTCTTGTGGCCGTAAGCCGATGGGCACTTCCTCTAAAGTCTTCTGCTCCAATTCCTTGGCAACTTTCGGAGCCTCCTGAAGTGAGACAATCCCAATCGCGAGTGCAATCACGACGCACGCGCTCATCGTCAGGGCAGCGATCGTCGAACTCATGAACCAACGCAGGAGACCTGGCCCAGAATCGGCTTCGAGCACGGCTTGGCGTACATTGCCCTGATGTCCGACTGCACGCAAGATCTCGCTGAAGAGATCCAGATATTCAATGTAGATGAGCCTAGCTTGATCATCATGACGTAAAATCTCATGCAAACGGTCGGCGTCCGCAGGCACGATCCGCTCATCCAGGTAATCGTCAATCAGATCCAGCAGCTCATCTCGGCTGGCAGCGGTACTCATCTTGAACTACTCCAAACCAAGGGACTTATTGACGCAGTCAAATAGACCGCGACGAATTCGTCGTAGTTTCTTGTACAGCGAATTTGGGCGGCGTTTGAGATGGTCAGCTGTCGCATCAATTGTTGTCCCCGTCCCGTAACAAACGTGCAGCAATTCCTGATCGCTTGCAGACAACTTCTGCAGACAGTCTTGCAAAGCATTCTTTCGCAGTTCGAGCAATTCTTCGGCGCCGGTATGAACACTGGCCATTTGACTGATCAAGGCGTCACCCCACGACAAAGATTGTGGGCGACGCAGGCGATGAAAGTTGCGCACTAGATTGACGGCAATGCGACGCGACCACCGCATAAAACTCAGATTCGAGCTTTCCGAGGAAAGATCGAACTCACCCGATTTCCGCCACAGCAGCAGGCAACACTCCTGCATCAGGTCATCGGCAGCATGAACATTGCCAACCAATGAAAGAATGAAGCGATACAGCGAGTTGTAATTCGAAGTGACCAGGCAGACGAACTGCTCGCGTTGCCGGTCATCACTCGATTCTTCTGGCATGGCATCACTGGAAGCATCGCCCCGAAACGCAGCTTCTAATTCTGGACGGACGCTCGACATCTTCCACGGCCTTCAAGTACTGAAAACTTGATAGTGACGGCCGACGTGTTTCCTGCTCAATCCACCCATCTTCAGATGTGTGACGACGGAGAATGCCGACTGTCTACCTTACTAATGTGTCCGGGGTGCGGAATTGGCCTCGAAATTTTGGGAAATTTTACCATTACAATTGAATTCGAAGACGTATGACAAACTCGGACGTCTCCATCCGACTTAAAGCAGTTGATCTAAACACTCTAGCCAGAATCACTTCTGCGAAGTAGGACGATGCAACGTCGTCATTTTTCGTCATTGTGCGGATTGAACAGCCGTCAAAACTGATCGTCTGTCGAAAGAAATTTCAGCCGGAATCGTCGCGTTAGGACGCCTACGCGCTGGTCGGTTGTCCAGTGACTGGTGAATTCATCCTTCCGGTTTACAGGCAGTTTCAAAACCACTTAATGATGGTGAATAGACATCCCAGTTGAACAAAACCTTCGAATAGATGGTCATAGTATTCGTAGCGCACTGTCAGTCTTCTGCAGTTGAACAGCCAGCTGATCGTGCGCTCGACTTTGAATCGTTTCCAGTACCTCCGCAAAGGCCGGCCATCCTGGGTCGCTGGCTTCTTTCTCCCTCGGCGATGCGGACAGATCAGCTCAATCTGACGATTCGCCAGATTGCTCCGCAGCCAGTCCGCATCGGCTGCTTTGTCAGACAACAACCGTTGGGCTCTCTTCCCCAACAGGCAGGTGTCGACCAGGGTTTCCACCGTGTTGACCTCCGCATGGTTGGCCGATGTGATGAACGCCGAAAGCGGAATCCCTTCGCCATCCACCATCAGCATGATCTTGGTTCCTTTGCCTTTCTTGGTCTTGCCAACGGCTTCACCCCCTTTTTTGCCGGGGCAAACGTGCCATCGGCCATCGCTTCTTCCCAGTTGATCCCCTGGAATTCATCCAATTCACAGAGCAATCGGCTCCAGGCTGTCAGCCAGATGCCCGCCTCTGTCCACTCCCACAACCGTCGCCAGCATGTTGCAGGACTGGGATACCACTCTGGTAAATCTTTCCAACGAGCCCCTGTTTGCAAGACCCATAAAATCCCTTCCAGGCACTCCCGGGGGAGCACTCTGGGGCGACCACCCGCACCGGTGATGGGCGGATGCGGGAACAGGTCTGCGATCAGAAACCATTGGCAGTCATCAAGAAAAGGTGGCGGTGCCGTCCTGGAACCTGTCGTATTCTGCCGGCGTACTGTCGGCCACTTCGACAGGGAAATGATCATGTGTGTCTCCTTCTGACACACATGGTATGCAACTTGCCTGCCAATCATTTCAACGACTTACATGATTTGAAACTGCCTTGCCTTGTTGAAAAGTGTTCTTGAAGTTTGAATTTGGATGCGCTACAAGCCGTCTATGAGTCAGTCATCACGGACAAACATTCTGCTAGAAGTCACCTCCCTCTCGTTGCGGATCGCCCGCAAGTATGTGGCCCCGTATTCGCATCGCAACAGCCCTCAGAAGTTCACGCAGGAGCAACTCCTCACGTGCCTGATTCTGAGGGCTTACCTCAAAACCACGTACCGGGGATTGATCGAGTTCCTCGAAGTTTCCGAGGCTGTCCGCAAACGCCTGGGGCTGGACATGCTGCCGCATTATTCGACACTCAAGAAGTTCGCCGATCGCTCCAGCGTACTCGAGATCGTGGACGTGATGCTGCATGAACTGGTGCAGAAGTTTGCGCTGGATGCAGAAGAAGCCGCCATCGATTCCACCGGCATGGAGACGACTGCGGCCAGTGCTCACTTTCAGTCTCGGAGTGGGAAAAAGCGGACGAAATACGTGAAACTCTCGGTCTGCGTGCTGGTCGGATCGCTGATTCCCAGTGGACTGGCGGTGAGCTGGGGACCGGGGAACGACAAGTCGGAAGTCCCCGACGTGCTCGCCAAAGCCGCCACCAGTTCCCAGCCGAAGACTCTCTTCGCTGATGCCGGTTACGATGCCGAATGGGTGCATGAGTTCTGCCGGGAGGACTGGCAGGTGGAGAGCGTGATCAAGCCCGCAGTGCATCGCACGGATGGAGGGATGAATGGGAAGTACCGTTCACAAATGACCCAGGAGAAGTTAAAGGCAAAGGGGTCTGGGAAGCGGTGGCTGGTGGAATCGTACATGAGTGGCCTCAAGCGAACGACCGGATCAGCGCTGACTTCCCGTAATGACCGCAGCCTGTTCGTAGAAGCTGCCCTCCGGGTACTGGCCTACGCCCTCCGGCGTTAGCCGGGAACCCGCAAACTAACGACCTTTCAACAGAGCAAAACTGCCTGTAGTCTCCCCGAACTCACACGATCTCTTCACATGTAAAGCAAGCGACACGAAGGAAATCACACAGAAGCGGGGAGGGCTGTCCTGAACGCCGTGTCGCCGTACACATAAGGATCCGAACAGATTGTTGAATTGGCAGGACATTAAATTTTCGAGATGTGATCAGCATCGTCTCTGGAAAGCTGCGGCCACTGGTCCTGACGGGCAAACTTGTATTTCGGAGGGTGGTCCCCGACCTAGGAGATTCAGGCGAGCACCAGCGAAAGGCGACTAGGCGGTATGGACATTCAAAAGTTGTTTGTGAGGAATGCTGCCAGCCAGAGAAAGCCTGCAAAATTGCGGGCTTTCTTTTCATAGCGGGTCGCCACTCGGCGGCATCGTTTCAATCGACAGAAGAACCGTTCAATCACGTTGCGGTGTTTGTACCGATCTTTGCTGTATCGCTTTTTCTGCTTCCGGCGAGGGTTCGGACGGATGCAGGCTTTCGCCTTCAGCTTCCCGATCTGCTCACGAAGGGCGTTGCTGTCGTAGGCGGCATCCGCCACCACGTGGCCGATTGTCCCTGGGAGCATCTGATTCAAAAGCTCCCTCCCCTGCGGGGCATCACCACGCTGACCCGCAGTCAGAATCAACCGGACCAGCGATGTTCCGCTCCGATCCAAGGCAGCATGCATCTTCGTCGTCAATCCTCCCCGACTTCTCCCCAGGCATCTTCGGGCGTGGGCATCTTCTTTTTTTCATTTCTCTGACGTCGGCCTGTCGAGGCCACCGGATGAGCTTTGATACTGCTGGAATCCAGGTGGAGTTCCGTGAGATCCGGATCGGACAAGGCTTTGGAAAGCTTCTCCCAGACTCCCTTGGCACTCCATCGATCGAAACGTCTCCAGATCGAATTCCAGTTGCCGAAGCGTTCCGGCAAGTCGGCCCAAGGAATCCCCGTCTTCAGGACAAACACCACCGCATCCACAAACAAACGGTTGTCCACTCCTGTTCGTCCCGGATCCCCTGGTTTGCCAGGCAACAGGTCTTTGATCTTCTCCCACTGTGCATCCGTCAATTCATGACGATGTCGACTCATCTTCAGCTCCTTCTGAATGAATCCACATCCTCCAAATTCTCCCCCTCCAACGCTAGATGAATGTCCATACCGCCTAGAGCGCCTTTCATAACCGTCGGAGTGTGATAAGAGCACAGGCCAGGTGGATCCATCCGGAGTAGCGAAGCATTGTTGTTTCGTAGCGGATGATTGTTCTACGGAAATTGTGCAGCCAGCTGTGAGTTCGCTCGACCGTATAGCGACGCTTGTACTTCCGAACCGACCGACCATCCTGTGTCGGCTTCCGCTTGCGGCCTTTGCGATGAGGGCAGACCAGCTCAGTTCCACGCTTCTCCATCAGCCGTTTTCTGAGCGGATCGCTGTCAGCAGCCTTGTCGTACAATAGGTGGTCTGGTGCTTTGCCGGGAATTTGCATGTTGTCCAGCAGCGGCTCGATCAGCTTCACTTCGCTTTTGTTTGCCGCTGCGAAGTAGACTCCCAGGGGAGTTCCCTCGGAATCAACGATGTCGACCACTTTGCAGCCTTTACCGCACTTGGTCTTCCCGACTTGGTCCCCCCTTTTTTGGCCCGGACGAACCAGGCATCCGCAGCCGCTTCTTTCCAATCGATCCCCTGCAGGTCTTCCAGTTCCATCAACAACGAATACCACAGCCCCTCAAAAATGCCCCAGCGAGTCCATTCATCGAAACGCCGCCAACAGGTGCTCGGGGAAGGGAAGCATTTTGGTAATTTCTCCCATTGGCAGCCTGTCAAAAGTACAAACAGAATCCCCTCCAGGCAGGCTCGTTGCGAGTGGGGAGGCCGTCCTCCCTTGGGCTGCGAGAGCGGTTCCGGGATCAGATGCTTGATGCGATCCCATTGTGCGTCCGAGAGATACGTGTTCCCAACCAGATCAATCTTCCGTGTACACGGCATGAGCGAAACTCCTTTCGCTCAAACCGGTACGCAACTCGCTTGCCAAGCAGGGTTATGCAAGGCCCTCTAGTTCATCAAACACGAGCCCGTCATCTTTCTTCTCCACTTTGATATCGATGAAAGAGTATTTGCGATTGGGAGCGGAATTTCCCAGTGTGGGATATTCCCAACTCTTTTCTCACAGGAGAACCGCGTCATGCTCTTTCTTGGTATTGATCAACACGCCCGTCAATTGACTGTCTCACTTCGCGACCAGCAGGGGGATGGCATCCTCGCTCGTCAGGTGTCTACTCAGCCGGAGAAGGTCCTGGAGTTCTTCGACCAGCTGACGCGGCGGTGTGCTCAGCGCGACGAAGCGTTCATTGCCGTGGTTGAAGTCTGCGGTTTCAATGACTGGTTGATCCGCATGCTGCGGGGACGCCTCAGTGAAAACGATCACTCCAACTCATGCTTCCGAGGCAGCCTCTCCTCGGATTTCGTCTTCACATGAATCCAGCTGGCAACTTTCTCTCGGAGTTCTCGGATCGATTTCTCAGAACTGGACGTCGAATGGACGTTCCCGTGCTCGTCAGCAGAGAGAGTTACTCCTGAACTCCAAATCTTGACCTCCTGAATCTGAGAGAGCAGGCAGGTATATCGCTGCCGATCTGTGAACGCGTCCGGAGTCGTTACCTCTGTGGTGCGAGCGGTAAAGCTGACCATCACTTCACCCGCCTGAGCGTCGACGACATCGAGCGTTCCATGCCTATTGTCCTTTGAGATCAGCCCCCAATTCAGTCGCTGAATCGGGGAAGTGGAAAGCAGCCCTGCAATCCACTCTCTGGGGAGCCTGTCCTGTGCACCATTTTGCCGCGCCAGAGAAAGAAACCGTCCAGGGTCGAATTCCTTCGAGTTGTCTCGGTGAGGATAGACATGCAATAAATACCGCGACGGCGGAACGGCCTGTTTCATCGCGCCGTTTGTGGTCGGTACAAGTGTCAGAATTCGCAGCAGAGCTCTGAGCAGCAGTGGATTATTCACCGACCCCGTGGTTCGGGCGCTAAACATCTGAACTTCGACCCAGTTCTGCTGGGACTGGCCAGCTTCGAGGAGTCCGCGTTCATCGCTTCCAAGTCGAGTCAGGTCCAAGAACAGGTCGCTTCGAAAATAGCGAAGTGATTTTGAGTCGCTTCCTGTCCAAGCTGCCTCCCGGAACGGCCGTTGGAACTGAAGGCATCGCAGTGGATATGCAATTCCTCGCTCCTGCATCGCTTGCATCAGAGCCAAGCTGAATACGCCGACGGCGCCACTTTGATAGTTGTCCTCCGGGCAACCGGACGTTGCCAGAATTTCCGGCAGAATTTGGAGAGCCCGCTCAAGTAGCATGTTTCAATCCCAGCAACTGAGGAGAAAATTTGGTTTCGCAGATCGTAGAAACTTGGCCCATTTGACGAAACTCCGCCAATCTCTGCCGGATTGCGTTGCTCTTCATCAGCGAAAACTCGGCCGTCTAGTGACGGCTGGCTCAATCTGAACACACGGAATTCTATTTCCGGAATTAGAATCCTGTCTGCCAATCGGACGAAACACTCGGCAACGCTCCCGATCTTAGGGTCGGTGCTACCGCTTGCCATCTGATCGTGTGCGACGGGAAACTGATCCACTCCAGAGCCGCTCAAAGCGGAATTTCGACTTCATTTCTTTCCATCCACAACGCAGGTCAGTTAGCCCATTCCAAGGTCAGAGCATGTCGAGGCAGCAATTTGGTTCGCTTTGGATTTTCATACCAGAAGCGAGGCAGATTCGCTCACTTTACCGAAACAGTCCTGTGGGACTATTATCTCGGAGACATCAACAGGGGACAGTACGGGCCGTGCTATGAATAAGAACGAGTTCTTTCCAGGTGGATGGCGTCAATTTGCCCTGCGGGTCGGAACTGTGGCTGCCGCAGCGCTCTCGCTCCTGAACCACTCGCAGGCCAGTGTCAGTGAAATTGGCCCCTTGAAAGAAATCCTGGATCACTCCATCTCCAGTGCATCCGAAATCATTTTCAAGTCGGACTCTTCCAACACTGCTGCGCCTCTGATTCTGACTCCATCGCATGGAAACTCACAGTTGCTGGCCAAGGGGCATCGGTCTCACTCATCGCACCGGTCCCATAGTTCTCACCGGTCCCATGTCTCCTCCAGCATCGGATCCAGCCGGGGATTTTCCTCCGATCCCTCCAGTGGCTCTCGAATGTTTTCTGGCAGTGAAGATCGGGAACCGTCTCCGCCACCGAAGAAGTCAAAGCCGTACGTTCCCAAGAAGTCGGGATCGACATTTCAGCCGTTGATCTCTTCCAAGGATCAGGATGATCGGCTGGAACGGTCTTTGACGTCTGAAGTTGAGGAGGACACCATCCACCCGGTTGAGCCACAACCGCAGCAGAACATCATCACGCCTCCACGGCAGGTGGTAACGCGTCCGAAAGACGAACCGGTGGCGACTCCTGTCGACATGACCCATCCGGAGTTTCGCTTCGAGCTGCTAAACATCGCCGCGGTCGATGATGTCGTCCGAGCGATCCTGAAGGATCATGATTTCAACAAGAACATTGTTGTCGAGAAGGGGATGAAATTCAGCGGATATCAGGTGATCGAGCTGGATAGCCAGAAGAAAGTCGTGCGGATTCAGGGACCGGACGGCACCGTCACGGACCTGACAAGAAAACCTCATGGGCAGTCTCAGAAGAAGTAGGAGTCAATTCGCTTCGATGAGCTCCCACATGATGACACTCAGCTTCGACCTGTCCTGCTACCGATTGACGGCGATTCAAAAGGCTTGCTATCGCCTCAGTGATCGAGCCACTTTCGACATTGCAATCAGCGATGGGAACTGCCAGGTCCATCTCAACACTGCAACGCCGGAAGAGGGCGACCATGTGGTGACTCTCCTCAAGCGGGAAGTCCTTGACCAGGAACTCCGGGAAGTGGTCGCGGCAGAAACCGGTCGCGTGTGTGATCTGCTGCTGGCGCAGGCCTTTTCGCCTGTGTCATTGCTGGATCAGAGGGGAGAAACGGCAGATTTTCGGGATGATCCACTCGGAATCGGAACCCCCGATTTCCCCCAGTAGCCGCAGACGACTTTCATCGGGCCAAAGATGCAGTTCCTTCCAATCCTCAACGACCGTTTCACTCCAGAAACGCATTATCGCACCGGGCGTTCCGCCGCCTATTCGTTGTTGCCATTCCGATTCATTCGTTTGGACTCTGAGCGCTATGTGGTGACAAACTTTGTCGGGGAGCACTTCGTTCTGCCGGAGCGACGCTTGCAGGAGTTCATTCGACACCAGCTGCCTCAGAACTGCCCGGAATATGATGAGCTGAAAGCAAAACATTTTCTGGTGGATGGCGACTCCACCGTGGCGCTGGATCTGCTGTCTGTTAAATACCGCACGAAACAGGCGTTTCTGTCGAACTGCACCGGACTGTTTCTGTTCATCGTTTCCTTACGATGTGATCACAGTTGCCCGTATTGTCAGGTGTCCCGGCAGTCCACGGATAAGAACGCGTTCGACATGAGTCCGGAATCCGCCGAAAAGGCGATCGAGTTCATGTTCCAGTCTCCCTCGCCCACGCTCAAGGTCGAGTTTCAGGGAGGGGAGCCCCTGCTGAATTTTGAGTTGATCCGAGCCATCGTGGAACGAGTCAATGCTCGAAACCAACACGAAGGCCGGCAGATTCAGTATGTGATCACCTCGAATCTCGTCTACCTCACGGACGAGATCCTGGAGTTTGCCAAGCTCCACGAAATTGACTTTTCGACGAGCCTGGATGGTCCAGAAGGACTGCACAACCGGAACCGCCCCAGACCGGGTGCCAACAGCTATCAACTCACCATGGATGGGATTCGCCGGATCCGGGAGTCGTTGGGAGCAGACCGTGTGGCGGCACTCATGACGACGACGGAGGCGAGTCTCTCACAGGTCCGGGAGATCATTGATGAGTACGTCGCTTTGGAATTCGACTCCATTTTTCTCAGACCGCTGAGCCCTTACGGCTTTGCCGTCAAAACGGGTATGGCCAGTCGCTACCAGACGGACCAATGGCTGGAATTCTATCACCAGGGGCTGGCGCATCTTCTGGAATGGAACCGACGAGGCATTCCGATTCGGGAAGAGTATGCGAGCCTGATCCTCAGAAAAATGCTCACTCCCTATCCGACGGGGTATGTCGACCTGCAATCCCCCTCCGGGATCGGAATCAGTGTGCTGGCCTTCAATTACAACGGCGACATCTACGCCTCTGATGAGGGACGCATGCTGGCGGAAACGGGTGATCAAACGTTTCGACTCGGGAACCTGCATGAGCAATCGTTCGATGAGGTACTGTCTACGGAACGCTTCGTCGAGATGATTCGAGCCACGATGGCGGAGGCGATGCCGATGTGCAGCGATTGTGGATTCCTGCCGTATTGCGGGAGCGATCCCGTTTACCACCACGCCACGCAAGGTGACCTCGTGGGGTTCAAGCCAACGAGCGGGTTCTGCCAGAAGAACATGGGCATCTTCCGGCAGTTGATTCAGCTTCTAGAGGATGATCCTTCCGCAGCGGCCATTCTGAGATCATGGATTTAGGAACCGTTCTATGATCCATCTCAATGCCCACTTTCGCGACTTGTGGGACGAAGATCCGTTCGTCGTCCGCATCACTTCCGCAGCAGCCACTCCAGAAGATGCGTTGCTGCTGGATGCTTTCAACGCGGACGAGCAGGGGAGTCCGCGTCTCTGTCTGCAGAAGACTCCCGACAGCGGCCAAGTTCGATCTGGAATGAGAACGATTCTGCTTCCGGCTCGGTTGGATCATCTTTCACCGGGAGATGTTATTCGGGTCAATCCCCGTGCCGGGGAAATCTGGGTCATGTATCGTCGGAATGCGAACACGAATTCGATGCTCTTGACCGAACAATGCAATTCCAACTGCATCATGTGTTCCCAGCCACCCAAACGGGGGGATGACCGGTTCCTGGCAAGAGCCTATCTGGAAGCAATCCCGCTGATGTCTCCGGAAACCCCAGAAATCGGGGTTACCGGCGGTGAGCCGACTCTGCTGGGGGACCTTCTGTTCGAAATCCTGCGAAAATGCAAGGACCACCTTCCCCAGACGGCGGTTCATCTGCTTTCGAATGGAAGAATGTTCAACTATGTCTCACTCTGCCAGGAATTTGAGAGATTGGAGCATCCCGACTTGATGATCGGGATTCCGCTCTACTCAGACATCGCGCACAAACACGACTTCGTGGTCCAGGCCCAAGGAGCCTTTGACCAGACGCTGCGAGGAATCATGAACCTGCAGCGCTGCGGTCAGCGCGTGGAAGTCAGAGTTGTGTTGCATCGAGAAACGATCAAACGGCTGCCTCAACTGGCCCGATTCATCGCTCGAAATCTCCCGTTTGTCGAGCATGTCGCGCTGATGGGGCTGGAAAACATGGGCTATGTGCGGATGAATCTGGAGGCCCTCTGGATCGACCCCTCGGATTACCAGCCGGAACTCATGGAGGCAGTCCAGATACTGGACCAGGCAGGCATGGTCGTGTCCATCTACAACCATCAGCTTTGTCTACTCAACCAGGAACTGTGGCCCTTTGCACGCCAAAGCATTTCCGACTGGAAAAACGAGTATATGGAGTGCTGTCAGCACTGTGCGGCACAGGCACTGTGCGGTGGCTTCTTTGCCTCGTCTAGGATCAAGATGAGCGACCGGATTCGGCCGCTCTCCGTCGAAGACATACCGGATCACCTCAGAACTGTCTCTGACCCAACAACTTGAAAGATACGACTATGTGGGAATCGTTGCTGCATTCTGTCCTGTTTGCCACGACGTTTGGAATCATTGGAATCATCCTTTCGTTCATCGGCTACAAACTCTTCGACATCGTGGAGACGCGGATTGATTTTGTGGAGGAGATCAAGAAGGGAAACATGGCCGCAGCATCGGTCATAGCGGCGTTCCTGATTGGCATCTGTTTCATCATCGGCAGGACTTTGGGAAGTTAGCCACTGCGCAGACATCGAACTCCAGAGCGTTTCTGTTTGTGTTCAAGGACAGGGAGTTCCAAAATCATTTTAGTTGGTGAACAGGCATGCTAGTTGAGCGAAATATTTCATGAGGTCGTCACGCTTTTCGTGACGCACTGGCAGCCTATCCGCACGATCGCGCCGAAGTGATCAACGCCAAGAGTGGAAGGCCTTCCATCGCCATCAGCATGCTCTTGTTCCCTTTGCCCTTCTTGGTCTTCCCGACTTCGTTATCCTCTTTTTGACAGGGGCGAACGTGCCATCGGCCATCTGATCGCACATTTGATCGGGCTATGCTCGCAGTTGTTCCAAAATAGAGGGATCCTGAATTTCCTGATCGCGGGCGAGAAGCAGGACTTTCGAAAGGACCTCGGCGGAACGGGGATCATCGTCGGCAAACGGGAGGAACAGGCGGCCGCGGTGCTGGGCGTGTACCGGCACAATACAAACCGATCCTCCCGGCAGACGATGGACGCTGCCGCTTCCCAGATGGACGCTGTACTGCGACAAGCTGCCGTCCACCAGCACCTGGTTCGCTTTGATCCGGATGTTCTTCAGGCCCATCAGCTGCGCGGTTTCCTTGACCAGGCTGGCCCGCATCTCCACGGTGCTGGCACTTGCTTCGGGATCGACTCCTCCCCGGTGGGCAACACTGACCACCAGATCGCAGTCCCGCATCACTTCGCTGAAAACGCGGCGCGGCACGTCCTTTAGTAATAATTCCGAAACCTGCTCATTTTTCCGTTGAGAGAAGCGAATGGAATCGAAAGTCAGACCTTCGACTTCCAATGGAGTCGTGATGCCGTGGTTGAAATCGACGAGGGCGGTCAGTCCGAGGTCATGAAAGGTTTTAAAGACACCGTCTCCGGTGTTCCAGCCGCGATTCCCCCAGAGAGCGTAGGCCTGCTGGGGATTGACTTGTTGGCCGGCATACCGATGCGAAGCATCCCGATCTGCCCGCTCCTGTTTGGTCAGGACATATAACTCGCGAAAGACCTGTTTGAATGGTTGAATCCGCTCCGCCTGAAAACAGTCTCGCTGCCAGTCCGCCCAGTTTTTCGCCAGAAACAAGTCGTCCGGATGAGCGATCCGCAGCAGTTCCCCCTTCTTGACCGGCTCGAGTTTTCCGGAGAAATCACGCAGTGCTTTTCCTTGATGGTCGGGGTATCCCAGAATTCCGTCTCCCACCAGGACCAGTCGTTGGAGGAGTGGAGCAACAAGCGGGTGAGTCATCAGGGAGATGAGTTCCTGGTTGCTGAACGTGTCACCGCGACACATGCACTGCTCCAGGGCAGCACGAAGCCGGGAGGCCTTGCGCTTGATGTCTTTGGATCGTTCGAACAGTTCGGCAATCTTCGGATCCTTCTTGATCGCGGCGGGAACGGACTTCAGTGGTTTCTCTCCACGGGCGAATGAGAGCACCGGTTGAGAGGCTTCGTTCAATTCCAGCGTGACGCTGACCCCCTCTTTGGTCGCGGTCACCGGTCCTTGGGAGAGATCCTTCAACTCCTCGGCGCCCAGCGCCCATTCCAATCGGATCGGATCGGCATAACCGGCTGTCGCGGCAAGATTTTTCAGGCCCGTGTCGAGAGCCTGCATTGCCTGCGGTTTGGTGAGTCGGCTCAATCCGCGGGCGTATCGCTGGTAAGCCTGCAGAATGTGGAATCGACGCTTCAGTTCCGCATCGCGTTTGGCTCCACTGGGAAGGGGATAGAGCCCCAGCAGGCGGACGTTGTCTTTGAGCTGCCGCTGTTCGATTCCGGCGATCAGTCCTTTTAAGTCCGCTTTCCCCAGCAGGACATCGGCAATGGACTGGGCTTTTCTCGCCTGTGCGGGATTTGAAGCGAATCGTGCCGCCAGGGCGAGCTCCTGCCAGCGTTTGGGCCCCAGCATGTCATAAACACGATGAAACCACGCCACGTCGACAGCTCCGGCTTCTCGATCCGAGAGCGATAATGGCGTTCGTTCCACAATCAGACGCTGCCACGGAGTCAGGCGGGGTGTGGGCGGAGTTGCCGGGGTTGTTTCGGGATCGGTTTCTTCCGCAGCGTCAGCATTGGAGGAATCCGAATCATCGTTGACGGCAGAGGCATCCACCTCGGGGGCTTCATCGACAATTCCGGCTCCTTCCGCAGCCTTCTCTCCCACGTTCGATCCCCACAGAAACGACATGTGTGCCAGAAACCAGTAAATCCCTTCAGACAGGCCCGGCCAGCGAAAATATTCTTCGAGATGCTTGACCCACTGCGGGGCCAGGAACGCCAGTTGAATCAGACGTTCTTCCGGGAACTCCCTGGCCTTGACCGCTGCTTTCATCGCCTCACGGAACTGCTCCGGAGATTCATCTTCCGCCGGATAGGTGACAGAAGCCAAGTGTGTCAGCACTTCCGAGAAATGCCCCTGACGGTCATACGCGTGCGCAACTTTGAATCCTGTCTTTCCCAGTGTCGCCAGGATCCGACGCAAAGTGTCGATTCCGTTGAGCGAAGCGATATCCAGGGCGGCCCGCGTCGCCATCGTCGGAGTATCTCCCCGCATCAACTCGATTTCCAGAATCTTCGCGATAGCGCGATTCAGCAGTTCGCGGACTTCAGGAGACTCCTGAAGAAACTCTAAGTCACGTTTTTCCAGACGACGACTGGTCAAACTGTTCAGCAACCAGAACTGGCGATGATGGGAATCCGGCTCTCGCGGACCAAGGAGTGCGTCCCCCACATCCGCCAGATGTGCCAATTGCGCACGGTAAGCCTGAAAGAGGATTGCGTCACTGGAACGATTTCGCATCGCTCCAGGATGTGGACGATCATGCCAGCACGCAAATTTCCAGACTCGCTGCAGCTGCGTCGGCTCCAACTCCTGAAGAGAGCATTCAGACAGGAGCAGACGCCACCAGTGAGACACCGGCGATTGTTTTCGCCAGTCCTCGAGATCGTCGACGCTTCCAATAGAGCGAGAATAGATCTTTTTCCCGGTTGGTCGAGCGTGATCGGGATGCAATGCCTGCAGGTCTGCAGGAGCGATTTTCGAGGCGAGCGTTTCCACACAGTCCATCAGATAATCGACTGTCCCACGGGGAGGTTCGATCACGAGCGTCCACTCCAGCAATCGACTCACCAGACCGGGATAGCGAAGCTTCGGAATTTTGAATCGAACCAGATCCCCGATCCGCTTTCGTTCAGCAGAACCTTCCAGCCAGGACTTGGCGGATGAGTACGCAAAACGCTCGGCGAATTCGACAGCGTATTTCGCTCTTAAGAGTTCCAATCCATCCTTGTCTCGCAACTTCGCCGGACGGTTCTTGACCCAGTCCTCCCGCACCTGACGAAGCGGGAGTTCGCGAAGTCCAGGACGAGTTCTTCCAACAAAGGGGAACCCCCAGGTCACCGTTCCCAGCAGCACGGTGTTCTTGTGAATCGTGATGGGGGTCTCCCGATGAGAATGAATGAGCTCATCCAATCCCAGCAACGATTTTTCCGCAGCCTCCGTCCAGAAGGCGACTTTCCTTTCCTTCGGCGGTTGACCGGGCGAGAGCTGTGAGGGGTCGAACAACCCCAGTCCGTTTTCCAGGGAGAGTCCTGCGGTCGAAGATGTCTTTGCCTGAATGGAATCGAGGTGGATCTCTTCTTCCTTGGTGATCTTCTTACGTCCCTCCCGATAACTCGCGGCACGGGATAAGCATTCGTCGACAGAACGTTCCTGTTCCTTGATTCCTCGCACCAGTTCCAGACCTGCCAGACGTTGGGGAACTGACTTGGAGCTCAACAGTCGATCGGCACTGGCGAGAGCCGCTTCGTCCGGCAAATTGACGAGCAGGTGAATCACACCACTCCGGAGATCAGCCGCTTGACGTGTGAGCAATCCTTCGAGCTGCTCAGACTCCTCGCTGGTGAGCGTGATCTTCTCCAACGCTTGGAGCGCTGCCCGGCGGACGTCGGAGGAGGAATCCCCCGCCAGCCGAATCACCATTTCCCGGACGTCCAGATGCCAGTTCGGATTGTCTGCGAAACACGCAAGAACTCGAACTCGCGCCCAGGGATTCAGCATGGGCAAATAGGAGACGAGACGGGAAAAGGGACGGTCTTGCAGCGATGCCACCAAGAGATTGGCCACCTGCGAACGATCAACTTTCACCTGTGACCAGGGCCAGACCAGCGGAGGGAGAACCTCCGGCTTGGCTGGAAGCCGCGAGATCAACCGTTCGAAACGTTCGAACTGGTCGTCACTTGCATCGTCGGCTTCGCCGATGGCAGTCGCTGCCAGGTAAGCGATGCGCAGGTCCTCATCGTCCATAACCCGCCGTAAGGGAGAGGTCGTCAACTGGGGCAACTGGAGGTGGCGTAAGTGCACGACCGCGACATGCCGCAGTTCCACCTGTTTTGAAAGCAGCAACTTCGTGGCGGGAGCAATCGAATCGGTCGCATCGAAGATCGACATCGCCCAGAGTGCGAGATAAGCCGCTTCGGGATCTGAACCGGCAGCGGCTTTCTTGCGGGCCGATTCATCAGCGAGGAACAGGCTGACCTGCCGGATCGTCTGATTGATGAGCCTTGTATTCTCGGAATCCCAGGCATACCCCAGCCACACATTGAGTGCACGCGTGATGGCACTGAAGCGGGCCAGATCCTGTTCCAGAATGACCTTGAGGAGACGTTGAAATGCTTCCGGGTGAGCCAGATCGACCGTTTCCAGAATGACCTGACGCAGTCCTTCCTGACGTTGCGCCGCGAGCAGCAGTCTTTCGACAAACTCTCAGCCTTCCGGTCTGTCGGCAGCCAGCAATCCTCCCACAACGTGCCGCCCGAGACTGCCATACTCATGTTCATTGCGACCGCATTGCAGCAAGATCTCGAAGACTTCATCCGCTTCGCGTCCGCCGGAGTTGATCACTGCCGCCAACAATGGGACGACCTGTGATTCCAGTGAATACCATCGAATTCTGGCATAAGGCGCCCAGACAGCGCACCAGGCAGGTGTGAGAATTTCCTGCTGATAGCCCTCTGCAAACCTCAAGAATTCCCGCAATAAATAGTATTGTTGTGCTAATGCCACTTCGGGAACTTGTGGCGCCCGATACCCTTTCCGTTCATAGCATCCTTGAAAGGGGGCTGACTGTTGCCATACGAATGTCTTGTCGAGTGCGGAAGCCAGCTTCGGAAACGGGATGGACAGAATCCGTGATCGGTCCTTGGCAGCTAGGGCGAGAAGCTCCCGGAACGATTCCTCACGGTCCTCCTGATCCTCCGTCAATTTTTGTCCCTGCTCATCGAGAGCATAGAGTCCGCAGGCAATTTTTCGGAGCTTCTTCGGGAGCTTGAGATACTGCGGAAGGAATCTCGTGGGAGCCCCGCTTCCGACCCCTTCCTCAGAAGACTCTTCCACTTTCCATTGACTGAGAATCTTGTCGGCGGCTTCCTGGCTGAGCACATTAACCTCCCGCAAGCAGAGTGAGTCGTAAGAAGGTGATTCGGCTGTCTTCCAAAATCGGAACCTGCCGATCGAGTTCCTTGTATTCCACTTCGTCGATGACCACGAGAAACAACCCATCCTCAAATGCCTGGAGAGCAGAGCCGATGGCAGCTTCTTCATTGACCGGCTGTAGGCCGACTTCACTCTCACCCAGCGTAATCCGGCCTGTTTCCGCGGCGTCTGCAATCTGCCGGGACGTCAGGACCTTGAGCCCCTGACGGTCTTCCTGCCGTCGGCGAAATGCCTGCACCTGCTCACGGACGATTCGGGTGATGATGTCCCGGAGCGTCACTCCCCCCTCGCCACGCCACTCTGGAGGGAGCGGTATCGACCAGTCCGCGAACAGCGGTTTGCGTTGCCCTAGCAGCGCGTTGAATTTCCTTTCTTCGCTTGACAGGTCTGGTAGATTGCCGGTGGTTCGGATTTCAGGCATTCAGGGAGGGTGGTCCATGGCGTTGGGGAAGCGGGAGGAGTCGCAGCAGCAGGAGTTCTGGACTCCGACAGCGAATCTCTCCAGAGGACCGGGGCATGTCTTTTATGACAAGCTCAATCAGGTGCTGGCCAAGGCGGGATTCGACAAGGTTCTCGAGGACCTCTGCTCCCCGTATTATGCCAGCACAGGTCGCATGTCGATCCCTCCGGGCGTGTACTTCCGCATGCTGCTGGTCGGGTACTTTGAAGGGATCGACTCCCAGCGTGGCATCGCTTGGCGGTGCGAAGATTCTCTCTCGCTGCGAAGGTTCCTGGGCATTCCGATGGGGAAAGAGACCCCGGACCACAGCAGCCTGACACGCATTCGTGATCGACTCCCGCTGGAGATTCACCAGCAGGTGTTCCAGCTGGTGCTCAGCATCATCGATGAACACGGCCTGATGAAACTCAAAGCGACCGGTGTGGACTCCACGTTGCTGGAGGCCAACGCCGCCATGAAAACAATCGTGAGAAAGGACTCGGGAGAAGACTGGAAGGAATTCCTCAAACGCCTGATGCAGGAGGAAGGGCTGATCGAAGAGGGAGAGACCCCCAGCGACGATGACCTGCGGAAGTTCGACAAGGCCCGGCATCAGCAGGGGAAGAAGAAGGTCTCCAATACCGACTGGGAATCCTCGTCAGACCCCGATTCCCGCATCGTGAAGATGAAGGATGGCTGCACTCATCTGGGCTATAAGGCCGAACATGTGATCGACCTGGAGAGCGAGTTCATCCTCTCCGCCACGGTGTGTCATGGAACAGCAAGTGATGCCAGTACGTTCATCGAAAGCGTGGTGAATGCCCAGCAGAACGTGATTCTCGCTGGCAGTCCGGAAGAGATTGAAGAGGTTGCTGCCGACCAGGGGTATCACAAGAACGAGACGATCACGCAGGCCACGCAGCTGGGACTGCGAACGTACATCCCGGAACCGAACTCACAATACAATCGGACGTGGACGGACAAACCAGTGGAAGTGCAACAGGCAGTGCTCAACAACCGTCAACGGATGAGTCGATCCAAGGGAAAGGACCTGCAGCGTCAACGCAGCGAGAAGGTCGAACGCAGCTTCGCCCATGTGTGTGAAACCGGCGGAGCAAGGCGAACGTGGCTGCGAGGATTGGAGAAGATCAACAAGCGTTACCTGATCGTGGCTGCAGCCAGAAACCTGGGCCTGCTCATGCTCAAAGCGTTCGGAATTGGCAAACCCAGAGGTCTGCAAGGCGGAATCCGGGCCATTCTGGCACTCTGGGGAACCTGCACGCTGCTCTGGGCCGCTCTGAGAAACCGCCTGCGATCGCTCCAGGCAAGGACAGCTCATCCGATGGCGTTCCGAGACATCAACTGGCAATTGACCCCACAGCGACCACGTACACCCCGGAAACTCCAAATCATGCCAACTTCAACGGGCTGCTAATCCCTTCCCGCGAATCAGCATGTTGGCATCCTCCCGAATGGAGCCCGGATGGCGGGTGATGATAGCAAAAGCTCCAGCTGATGTCCTGATGTGGACAACAGTATTCATGCTTTCTCAATGTCATCACCGGCATGCTGGTGTTCCGCTTTACCGTTCATCAAAAACCTGAAGCAGCATGTCGGGTGTGATCGAGGATTCTTCTCGAACAGAGTTGCAAAGGGTCGATCACGTCAACTCCAGCGAAACATCAAGAATTCAAGACGGAGCATGATTGAACAACAGCGAAACGGACCTCAAACAATTGAGGACAGCGTTCTATAATTAGAAATCACCCCATTCGCGTTGCCCGAAGGAACGGCAGGGTTGTGCTCACCGGAATTCATCCAATCGCGAAGTGCGGTCCTGCTTGATGGCTGAACACTCCGATTCTGTTTAATCGCGGTCTGCACTTGCAGCCGAATCGAGTTGTTCCTTCTGCCGGTCCATTTCCAAGAACACCTTCTGCAGCTCGGCCTTGGTCGATTTCAGCGTCGCCTGCATCGACATGATCAGCTCGGCCGCTTCCTTCGCCTCAGAGGACAACTGATCCATCGGCGTCTCAGAGCGGTCCAGCCGGTTCAAAATTTCATCCAGCCGCTGCTCCTTCTCTTCGTAGGTCATGGCGGTCAGTTCTTGTTCAGTCATCGGAACGGCTTTCCACGTTTGTAATCCGGCTGGTCACGGTTCCATCGTGGACCTGCGTCAAAATTTCCTCACCGAAAGCCAATTGGCTCGTACTGCGAATCACCTGCCCATCCGTGGTGCGGCTGATGGTGTAGCCCTTTTTCAACAGCTGTTCCGGACGCATGGCCTCCAGCCGTCTTTGCTTTTCCAGCAGCCGAGTGTCTGCCACTTCCCGCCGGGCGTCAAAGTTCCGGAACTGCACGCGTGCACGGACCTTTCGGAGCCCCGTTTCCAACTGCTCGAACAACAGGATCACCTTCATCAGCGAACGAACCCGCCATCGTAAATTCTCCGATGTCCGCAACACGCAGTTCTGATAGGCCACGGGGACTCTCAGCCGAGTGCTGACCAGCCCCTCTTCCGTCTTTTGGATCTGGCGAGCCGATGCCGTCTGAAGTCGGAACCTGCTGTGATCGAGTCGACTGGACTTCTGGTCTGTCTGGAGTCGAATCGAGGCACGCACGCGCTCAACCCGCCGCTGAAGACGCTCCTGGATCCAGGTGATCTGCTTGCGGACACCTTCCCGAAGTCCCCATTGAGCACGCGCGAGAACTTTTTGCGAATCCACCCATCGCTGCTCCACATTCATCTGGATCGACTGTTCCGCACCGTCCAGCTTCTCCACAGCTCGTTCCAGGGAACTCCGGGTTCGTTCCCGCAGGGTCGCTACCGAACGCTCAAACCGTCCCTCATGCCGGGCGGCCTGCTCCGTCAGCACGGTCTCCAGGTGACTGACGTACCGTCCGAACCGTTCTGCCTGGATTTGCAGCTGCTTTCGGGTTCCCTGGGATAATCCGTTTTCCCGAAGCTTGAGTTCTCTTTCGGCGAGATCTCGCCGTCGATCGACCGTTTCAGTGAGCCTCTCGCTCGCCAGCTGCAGTCGGTCATCGACTTGTCGAACTCGACTCAGCAGCGCCTCCGCGACCGCTGTCGGTGTCTTGTGGCTGGTATGAGCGATGTGATCGAGCACACACAGATTGATTTCGTGGCCGATCCCCACCCAGACCGGGTATTTGCAGTTTGCCACGGCCAGAGCGAGCCGTTCATCATCCATCCCGGCCAGATCAAGAGGAGATCCCCCACCTCGGATCACGCAGATGCACGCCGACGACGAACCGGAGATGGACAACGTCATCGGATCATTGTCCCTGGGAGCGACCCGGACATTTCGAATCAAACACAACAAGTCGAGGGAGACGAGGAGCTTCCAGGTTGGCAACGGCACTCTCATCATCATGGCCGGGACGATGCAGCAGTTCTGGAAGCACGAAGTCCCGAAGACCAGGGAGAACATCGGCGAGCGCATCAACCTGACATTCAGGCACATCAACAATGCGCAGTAACTACCCGTACCCCGCCCCTTGTTCTGGTACTTCACTTCAGTTCGGTCAAGTCTTCAGAAGTGGTAGGCGACTCGATGTTGAAGGCCAATGACATGGATCACAGCAACGAAGTCATCTGGTCGGTTGGGGCCGTCTTTCTCCTCTCATAAAGAGCGTGCCACGCTGGGAACGCGGTCGTTCCGCCAGCCAGCCCTACAGTTCCACAATGAGTATTGAGGCAAGACAATCCCTCCACCTGAAACCAGTGCTCGGGGGATGCCGCCAAATAGGCATACTTCACTGTTTTCAAACGCACCGAGGAAAAATCTCTGGAGCATTCGTTGAAGAATTTGCGGTCGTCGAAGCTCTGTGGATCAATACTCACCACCTCGTCTCCTTCTCCAAATCAATTCCCCATTCCTCCAGGACAAAATCTGGAACGACTCGAAAGCATCCTCGACCATCGGCCCATTTGAGGATTTCGGGACGTTTGGCGACTTCAGTGCAAAGCCGGGAAGGGTGTGGTTGAATGCCGACTCGGCCCAGATCGAGTCGGTCGGCGTCCCAGCAGGTTTGGATGGTGATGTCGGGATGTGTCCGCTCGTGAGTGTGCCCTTCGCAGGCTCGGGAAAGAAGTGAGAACAGGTAGTCACCCAGATCAAGGACGTTCCCTCTTAGTTCCCTCGCAAAGATTGCCGCTCGAGGACCGTGATCAGGATCATGCACTTCATTGATGCGACGGGAGTCGTGCAGGACTGCGAAAAGCGACACGACAGTCACATCAGCTCCAGTTTCTTCAGCGAGTCGCAAACCGTTGTCCAGCACCCGTGCCCAGTGGGAGACACCGTGATCGCCATTCAGAGGGAGATGGTAGTCTTGCAGAACGGCATTCAAGACGGGTGTCAAATCGATTTTCATCTGATTCCCTGAATCGATGTGCAATTTCGGTGCGAATTCTGTTGATGGAGAGTGACTCGAAGTCTTTCAGGCATTCACTCGATTTCTCATTTCGTCTCGCACATTCATCAGTGCAAATCCGAGCCAGTTCTCGCCCAACCAGGTCTCAGGATCCATCGATCGCTCATCTTCTGCTTTGAGACCGATCCCCCAGATACGATCATTTGGGCTGGCCTCGACCAGAATTGTTTCACCTGTATTAACCAGAAATTGTCCAAGATCGTTGTTCTGACTGAATTTCGCCAAATTGCCAGTCATCACAAGGTCTCTGGCATTTTCCTGCCAAACCAACTGTTGAAAATTGCTGACCGTCCGTCCGAGTTCTTTGGCGATTTTCGGATCAGAGGACTCAACAATCCGATTTGCTGTATCCGTGTCATCGAAAAGTCGGGCCTTTGAGGCCATCATCCAGTGTTCAGCGGTGGGATAAAGGATCTCACCAATCTCAAATGGAGAGGGATACCATTGGCTGAAGCAGGATTTCGTGACCTTGCCGTCTTTTCTGGACTGATGTCCCCAGAAATACAGGTAGTCAAAGGACTTACCTGTGCGACAACGTTCCCGGAGGTGTTCCAGAGTCAACATGTTCCCCTTTCCAGTGAGCCTTGCTTTGTGGTGGCATCGTGTTCCTGATGCCTGTTTCACAAGCGTGATGTGCCGACCACCGCCAAGGACGGACTGCATACTGATTATTATTCAGTCCAGATTGCGGCTTCCTTTGCTCGAACATTCTTCAATGATCTAACAGCGGCTGGCGATCCGAATGACCCGCTCGATTGGAGTCCCATTCAGGGTATGGACCAGATCATATGCGGTGTCCGGCAGATCGCCCAACCAGCTGCTGCCAAGACACCCGGAACACTTTCACAGGAAGGTGTCTCAGCCAATCCCTCCTCGAATCTACCGAAGTTTCATTGAAGGGGACTTGTTTAAAAGGAGATCCCTTCGAGAGGTATGCACGGTTAGTAACGCCTGATACGTCGGCTTACGTCAACTTCGGGCAAATTGCGGCCAAGAATCTCAATGAGGCCGATCCGGACCGCTCTGACGATGAGCGATTGAGGTGGGAGTGGGAGATCACAGGCCTGGAACGGACCTCCATATGTTCTGAGGTCAGCTCCGGGGGTGTCACTGATGATTCGTGGCCGGGTATAACTATGGTAACAATATTCTCGCCCCGTGATCATGAACCAATGCTCATAGAGTGTACGATCTGAATACACGCCAGTCCTGCCGCACTTGTCGCAGTCAGCATTCGACCGTCGCCCAGTTCCATTGCAAGTCCAGCAATTCTTACGTTCCGACCTCGCGACCCGCCCATCGACGAGGTTGTCCTGGTTTGCCTCGATCCACAAGTCCTTCAGGGGATAGAGCCCCGTCAAAGGAATTACCTTCTGAAGTCGATTTGCGAATCGCAGTAACTCTGCCAGGGCAACTTCAGCAGAGTCATGCCGTTCGAAGTACAGTCCCCAAATCTCTTCAGGGGTTCTGCCGTCCGGGAGTTCTCGCAGCTGATCTTTGAAGTAGACAGGAATCAGTGTTGGCCCGTCGAAAATGTATTTGTGAGCTGAGCCGTCTGTTTGATATCCAAGCTGTCGCCAGTAATCAGCAGGGGCAACTCTTCTTTGGTAATCGAGACCGTCTCGATGTTTACAATTCACCCATCTTACGGCGTCCTCGATCAAGTGCCTCGGCACAGTCGGGTGAGCCTCAACGAGCCGCTCGATTTCGACTTGGATCCCCGCTTTGCGAAGTTTCCTCTGTCGGAAGAGACACTCAATTTCGTTGCGAGGAAAGTTATCGGAATTGAAAACAGCATCCACGCGGCTCCGCAGGTATAGACATTCGAGGCAGTTTCTTCCGGTTCGATCCGGTTGCGGTAAAAAGCGAAGGATGTGCCGGTCTGTCCATCCCTCTTCCTTTAGTTGCTTTTTGTTCAAATAATCGGTGCGATTGAACGATTGCGTGTTGTGTCTCTCGTCTTTCGACAAAACAAAAAGCGGGCTACTCATCTTAAACGCCTTGCTAGTAAGAGAATGATCGCTGGCGATCGGAAGAGTGAGACTGTGAAGGTTAATGACCTCCTAACCTTCTCATGGGCAGCGGCCAGACAAACTCGTAGTTTCAAGACACTGAGAAGCTGTATGTGTAGACGCATCTTAGGCAGGCCATCTTGGATCGAGATCGGTAAAGGCACTCAGCAGACTGAGCATCCAAAGTTTGAGGCATCCTCAAACTTGGCAGGAAATTATCCCGCTTGGATGGACGGAGGTAAGTATCCCAGGATTACGCTCACGGATAATTCCAGTGAGCAATCGTATCCGCTCCTGATCAGCGGACGCCGAACCCCTGGATTTGGCGATTGAGGGAATAAGTTTTTGCTAATTGCATAGTCGAAGAACTGGCTGACAGGATGGAATCATGCAAGAGGCGATTGTGGTCGTCAAGGCATTCTCGACGCCCGCTCGGCTGAATTTCAGGGAAACCCCCCCTCGGCAAGCTGCAAGATTTCGCGAAGGTAAACCAAGAGACCCTGAGAGCGACATAGTAGACTCGCAACGACAGTACTTAGAATAGGTGACGTTTGTACTGACCTCAGACAGTTACGCCGTCAATCTGACGATCTTCTGGTATTCTGCCCGGGTGTCCGCTCATTTCGAGACGACCCATCCGCTCAAACACCGCAATGTCATTGAACGCTTCTTCTGTCGAATGAAACGGTGCCGGAGAGTGGCTACCCGTTACGAGAAGAAAGCCTGCAATCATGCAGGCTTTCTCTGGCTCGCCGTACTCGTCACCAGATCATTTTGAATGTCCATACTATCTAGCCTGCTCGAGTGTGATCGATCGTTGTCGGGCCGCAACGAGATCAAGTGAAGGCGGGAGATGCACGCTCGTTCGAGGAGTCAGAAGCTCACCGTGACTCTTGAAGGAAACTTTGTAATGACCAGAATTTCAGCGCTCCAGACTTTTGATGAACTGTCTGGGAACATGATATGTCAGCCAGACACCGTTCTGTGACAAGTAGAATTCGTTCCCAGCAGCGTACATTTCCGCAGCAGCAATGGTGAGGATCACCGGCTCGCCACGTCGTTTACCAACGGATTCGGCAGTCCGAAGATCCGCCGACAGATGGACATGCTGTCGGGATCCGGGTATCAGTCCCCGCTCCAGAATCAGGGGAAGGAATTTTCTGACAGTGCCATGATAAAGCAATTCTGGCGGCACCTGTGACTCCAGCGCAAGATCGACGTTCAGCGAATGGCCCTGATTGGCGCGAATGCGTTGACCATCCTCGCTGATGACGAACCGCTGCTTATCGTTTTCATGCACAACTTGCCATAACAGTTCGAGATCCAGGTGCTTGCCCCTTTGATTGGCTGCGCGAATCAATGTTTTGATGTCAGCCCATCCGTGGCGATCAAGTTCCAGGCCAATAAGCTCGGGATTGTGGCGGAGGATCAGACTCAGAAATTTGCTTGTGGACAGAATTGATTGAGACATCTGATTCAATCTACCGAATCCGCTGTCAATGCGCCAATCTCCATGGATCCTTACGGGCCAGAACAGCGATGGGGACGCGGCCGTCAGCGCTCACCTGGTCCTGTATCCAATCTACAGCACTCGCAGGTATTCCGCCGTCATCGTCGGGTAAGCCAGCAACATCGATTTCAATTGGGCAGATGTCGTGTGAGAGTGAATCGCCAGAGCGAACAGATTGATGACCTCTTCGGCATGCGGTCCAAGAATGTGAGCACCAAGAATGCGGTCTGATCGGCGATCCACAATGACCTTGCAGGCCGCAGCAGGGCTGCACAGCTTGCGAACTTCTCCCTTGGTGGAAAGATCCTGAAACCGGACGTCCAATTCGAATCCCTGATTCCGAGCATCTGCTTCGGAAAGCCCGACCGCAGCCAGTGGAGGGACGCTGAACACGACCTGGGGAACAGGGCCGTATTTCACTTTCTGCAATCGGTTGTTGTGCTCGCTGCTAGACGTCTTGTCAGAGGTCAATGATCGACTACGGAGTAGATTCGAAGCGGCCACTCGCGCTGATGCCTCGGCCGTCGTTGTCAATTTCGGAACTCCCGTGTCTGCACAGTCTCCGGCAGCAAAAACAGTCGGGTTGGTGGTGCTTTGCAGAAACTCATTGACCGCGATGCCCTGTTTTCCAACGGCGATGTCGCCTGCTGGCAGGTTCAAGCCATTCAGATTCGGCACCCGCCCGCCCCCGTGAACGACCATGTCCGTGCTTACCGTTCTTTCGCCTGCAGGCGACTTCAACATCACCTGAAGCTGACCACCTTTCCGTTCGATGGATTTCGCTTCTGAGTTCGTGAGCACCTCGATGCTGGCGTCTTGTGAGCATTTCACCAGCAGTTCCACCAGATCGGGATCAAACGATTTCAGGGGGAGAGGATGCCGGTCGACAATCGTGGCTGCGGCTCCAGCTCGCGCAGCGGCATGAGCGAACTCGAACGAGATGTACCCGCCACCCAGAAACAGCACGCGATCCGGCAAGGTTCGTCGTTCCATGAACTCATCGCTCGTGACAACGAACTCTTCACCGGGGATTTGAAGAGGAACCGGATTGGCACCCACCCCAATGAAAATGAAGTCGGCCTGCAGCAGGTCTTCCCCAACTCGAATCACCCGTTCGCTCTCAAACTGCGCAAGTCCGTGAAACGTGGCGATTTTCCGCTTCCGCAGCTTGTCTTCAGTCTGCTCTCGGACCGGAGCTGTGAATTCATGCTGAAACCTGACGAGATCCGACCACTCGATCCGGATCTGGTTCCCCCGTGCTAACCGGCCCAGGGCCTGCTGCATCTGACCGACGAGTGCTGCGGCGTTCGAAAAGACTTTCTTGGGATTGCATCCGCGCAGGGCGCAGGTTCCCCCGAATTCACGCGATTCCACAACCGCGACGTCCCATCCCTCTTTGGCACAGGTCGTCGCCACGGTTGAGGCAGCAGGACCGGTTCCCAGGCAGATCAAACCAAACTTGCGAGGCACATCAAATTCCAAAACGCGAGCTCACCCGACAGGCGGATGTTTGTCAAAGTCAGTCAGAGTTTCAGCGACAGCAGGACAGCGATCACCCTTGTGACGCTGATTCCGCTGCCGTTATGTCTTGCGTTTGGCTTTCTTCTTCTTAGGAGACGCGGCTTTGGGTGAACCCTTCTTCTTGCTGGCTTTGGCGGTCTTGGCTTTCTTCGCAGGTGACTTGGAGGATTTCTTAGCAAATGTTGTCTTCAGCGACTTCTTCGCTCCCGAGGTGAGCTTTTTGACCACACCCGATTCGGCGATTCGGTCGGCATTCGAACCAGCCAGCCCACCGACAACGGCTCCCACTGCGGCGCTGACCGGGCCCAGGAGTGCACCGGCGGCCGCTCCTGCAGCGGCTCCTCCCATCATCTGCAATCCAGCTTTGGCATCAGCGTTTGTCGTCTTTGCTTTCTTCTTCGCCATCGACTGCTCCTTGTCATTGATCCTGATGCGACTGTTTCAACATCTCTGCTCAATTCAATCGATTTTTGACAGTTGTCAACGGACAAATGGGCAGGAATGCTGGCTTTGGGCGTCTCGACGCGTTCAGTACCGATACGCTCCCCTTTGAGGACCTCGACGCGAATCAGCCGGTTCCACGAACCCCGCGGTGACGCTCTCGAACGCCACGTCGAGATGTGATCCATATAGCGGAGCCTGTGCGAAGATCAGTTTGGAGTTGGGGTTTGCTTCCTTAACCGACGAAAGTCAGCCTTCAGGACGTTCGGTGCGGTCATGGTGACGCGCTGGACCCATAAAAAAAGAGACTGCCGAATACGGGCCAGTCTCGGCAGTCTCCCCGCGCGGCACGAGGCCGCAGCGACGATCATCATCAATCGCGAGCTCGAAGAATGCAATCCCGCGAGCATCCATCATCGTCTGTCTCTCCTCACTCCTGACTCGACTCCGACAGCGAGAATGACCATCCACAAGTTCTGAAGCCGGACCAGAACCTCTCATCAAGCAACGACCGACTCGGCGTTTTGATCCCTCTCTCCAGGTCACCCTTCACTAAATATCATCCGATTTTGCGTCATAATCAGTGACCCCCGTGGCTTAGCTTTCCGCGTTCGCAAAACCCGTGCTTTTCGAGCGATTTTTCCGGACCAAGTGGCTTCCTTGGGGATTTTCGACACCCATCCCTCACTTTCAGGAGACCCTCATGATCGCGTTGCCGACACCTTCCTCTGCCGCCACAACCCGGTTTCCTGGCGGCCAGTTGGTCAGTACTCCCGCTGCGCTGGAAGTCCTGACTTCCACCGACATCCAGACGGCGCTGACTCGCCATTTTCAGGGGGATTGGGGTGACTGCGGGCCTGAGGATGCTGCCGCCAATGATCAGGCGCTGCAGTCTACCGAGCGACTCTTCTCGGTTTATCACTCCGCGGCGGGCGTCCGCTTCTGGGTGATCACCGAAGCGGACCGCTCGGTGACAACCGTGTTACTCCCCGACGATTACTGATTCGCAGTTGCTGAACAGAACCTGACTTTTCGACGACTCCCCAACCGGGGAGTTTTTTCATGTCCCTCACTCCAGGAGATTCCAATCATGAACCAGCGTGAACTCAATCGTGCCATCGCCCGCATCACCGGAGAACGCCTCGCCACCATCTCCCACATGGGATTTGTGACGTTGTCCTCCGCACCGGATCCCGAGGCCCACTATCTCGACTGGGATGAGGTCGATGCCCAGCGCAATGTAGCGCTGTTCCGGCAACGGCGTGCCTCTCCCATTCTCTCTTAACGGAAGCCAGCCCCTGATGGGTGCCCGACACAAGCTGAATGCCGCAGCCGTGCACGCGATCCTGCTGATCGCCGGCACGGTGGCGTACCTCGTGCGGTCCTGGATCGTGTTCTGGATCCTGGCCTCCGCCCTGCTGGCCAGTGCCCTGCATTCCGGCCAGATCCGACCGGACCGCAAACGCCGCCGCTGAGACCAGTGGCGGTGTTTGTTTTCATTCTTCAGAAAGAGATTTCCCCATGCGCATTCTCCTGATCAACAACGATGGCGGCGGGTTCGCCGACCACATCGAGATTCCTGCAGGACAGACCATTTCCCAACTGTTCTCCGACCGACTTCCTCACGCCCAACCACGTGACTACCTGATCCGGATCAACCGGCAACCTGCTGCCCAGGGCCAGGTCCTGCAGCCGGGTGACCGCGTCTCCCTGACCCCCGTCAAGATTGAGGGGGCCACCTGACCTGGTTCGATATCCCCGTTCCCCGGCCCCTGGCAGTACTGCCAGGGGCCTTTTTACTGAGGAGACTCCCGCATGCACCAGGATCAACTCCGGCTCCTGAGCCGGACCGCCGGTCGACTGCGACACCATTACCACTCCCGCTGTGCCCCACCTCCGCTTCCATTCCTCCCCCTGGATCTCTGGCAGGAACTCACCAGGTCGATCCGGCGACGGCAGCTGGCTCACCGGAACGGACTGTTGCAAGCCCAGCAGCTCCTGCGAGAGCGGTCCAACCGCCAGCTGGAAGAACTCTCGGACCGGATTCGGCTGAGCCTCCGGGCTGAGGCAGAGCAGGGGACCGCTCCTCCGCTGCCGTCACTCCGCAGCCTTTTTGAGGAACTTCAGCACCTCCATGAAGAATTTGAATCGGTCTCGATCCAGCTCCGGGAAGGGCTGATCACCGTCCAGACGGCAGCGATCGTGCTGGAGGGGATCGACCTGGGCCGGTTTGACATTCGGCTGAAGATCGCTGACCTGGGACGAACCCGGCCTTACGAGGTCATTGCCCTGGATCCACATCCCGCCGGGTGCAGCAGCGAGACGACGCATCCGCATGTCAGCGGCAACGTTCTCTGCGAAGGGGAAGGACAGGTCCCCCTGCGGACGGCGTTCGCTCAGGGGCGGCTCTGCGATGCATTCCTGATCATTCACGGGATCCTGAACACCTATAACCCCTCCTCTGCCTATATCGCGCTCAGCGAATGGGACGGTGTCCCTTGTCACGACTGTGACGACAACACCGGGGAGGAGGATGCGTACTCCTGTGGTCGCTGTGAGGTGACTCTCTGCTCCCGCTGTGCCAAAAGCTGTGAGAACTGCAGCGTCGACCTGTGCAGCGAGTGCGAAGCCAGCTGCGAGGCATGCGGACAGCCATTCTGTTCCCGCTGTCTGAGCGACTGCCCGGACTGCGATCAACCGTTTTGTGCTTCCTGTCTGAACGAAGGACTTTGTGATGCGTGTCTTGAGGAACAAAACTCCGTCCAGCGCTCGCTGGAAGAGGATGATGAAGAGGATCATTGCCAGGAGGCTGCTGCGACGACCTCGTCGGAAACGCTGTCAGGCTCCAGCGCTGCGCCTGACACACACCGCCTGGTCGAAGCTCCGGCACCTGCGTGACCGGGGACCGACCGAAGTGGGCGGGTTCGGGATCTCCGATCCCGAGGACCTGTTCCGGGTAAGGGATGTGCAGCTGATCCGGCAACACTGCACCGCCATCACCGTCAAGTTCGATGATGTCGCTGTCGCCGACTTCTTTGATGAACAGGTCGACCAGGGACTGCGGCCTGAGCAGTTCGGCCGAATCTGGATTCACACGCATCCGGGTGAGTGTCCGCTCCCCAGCGCGGTGGATGAGGAGACGTTCGAGCGGTGCTTTGGAGCCTGTGACTGGGGGGTGATGTTCATCCTCGCCCGGAACGAGGCCACGTTCGCTGAACTCCGGCAGCGGAACGGGGGACTGCGGATTCCGATGCAGGTCCAGGTGGAGTCGCCTGGACCGATCCCGAATGGATGCATTCAGGTCTGGGATGCGGAGTATGACCAGCAGGTGATCTTTCAGGAGCCGTGCCTGGAGGAATCCTGGCTGGATGACCTGTTCGATGTCCGGGAAGGGTGGCCCCTGGACGATGCGTCCGACCCTGCCTGGCTGTTTGAGGCACGGACGTTTGCGGATCGACACGGGAACCGGCAACGCAGGTTGCCAGGAGGGGATCTTGAATACTGACCGATGGGTGAGACAGCAGGAACTGGTTCCGCGGCAGCAACTGGAGGGGCTGACCGCGACGGTGATCGGCGTGGGAGCGATCGGCAGACAGCTGGCCATCCAGCTGGCGGCAATCGGGGTCCCGCAGATCCAGCTCGTCGACTTTGACAGCGTGGAGATGCAGAACATCACGACGCAGGGATATTTCCAGGCGGATGTCGGGAGTACCAAGGTCGATGCGACCTCGCAGATCCTCTGGCAGATCGATCCGGCGTTGCAGGTGGTTCCAGTCGCGGACCGGTTTCGTCCTGGCTTGGAGCTCGGGTCCGCCGTGTTCTGCTGTGTCGATTCGATCCGGACCCGTGCCGCGATCTGGCGAGCGGTGCAGGATCGCTCCGCATTCTGGTGCGATGGACGGATGCTGGGGGAAGTGCTGCGAGTTCTGACCGCCTGCGATCCGGAGACCCGCCGTGCGTACGGCAACACTCTGTTCGCTCCTGCGGAAGCGCAGACCGGCAGTTGCACGTCCCGGAGCACGATCTACTGCGCGGGGATCGCGGCGGGACTGATGGTCCATCAGTTCACCCGCTGGCTCCGCAGGATTCCGGTCGACCGCGATCTCTCGCTGAACCTGCTGGCCTCCGAACTGATCGCCGGCGAGTCGTGATGAGTTCCAGGCCGCTCTCCTTCAGCCGGGGGTTTTAGGGCGTTGCCTTGATGACCTTCCTCACGCCGCCTCGCGAGTTCCGTTTCCGAACGGGCTCGCGAGGCGGATTCGTTTGGGGGACCGATGTCGGTCCTCCCAGTCTCTCGATTTTATTCCCTCAGGAGATCCCTGCGTGTCACACATCGTTACGATTCAGGTGGAGATTCGCGATCCGATCGCGATCCAGGCCGCCTGCCAGCGTCTCCACCTGCCCGAGCCCACTTCAGGTCAGTTCCAAATGTTCACTGCGACCGCTGCCGGCTGGGGAGTCCAGCTCCCCGGCTGGCGGTATCCGGTGGTCTGCGACATCGAGCAGCGCCAATTGCACTTTGACAACTACGGCGGCCGCTGGGGTGAGCCACTCCAACTCGACCGGTTCCTCCAGGCCTATGCCGTCGAGAAGTCGATGCAGGAAGCCCGGCGAGCAGGGCACAGCGTTCAGGAACTGCTCCTCCCGGACGGCACGATCCAGCTGACCCTCGAGGTCGGAGGTGCCGCATGACCCAGATCCGGATTCTGATTTCGAAGACGGGCCAGATTCAGCTGCAGACGCGGGGGTTCTCCGGAGAGAGCTGCCGGGCCGCCAGCTGGGAGCTCGAACAGGCCCTGGGCCTTCCGCTCCAGGAACAGCTGACCGGGGAGTTTTATCAGTCGATGGGCAGCCAGGAGCAGATGGCTCTCCAGCACGGGGAAAGCCCGGAGCCGGGGTTCTGAACGAGCGGACCGTCCGCTCCCCTGTTCTTTGTTTTTTGACGACACGTTCCCACCCCACTCAGGAGTGACCATGACCCTTGCCCAGACCTTGAATGAATATCTGCGGGCCTGCTTCACCGGCATCTGGATCGTCTCCCATGAACATCAGGATGCCCTGCAGACGATTGCGGAACTCTGCCGGGAGCAGGACTGGCAACTGGCCCACTGGAACCTCGAATCGGGCCTGAGCGGTTCCGGTTCAGACCCGCTCTCCGCATCCCCCGCCCATCCGGTTGATCCCCTCTCCGCCATTCGTTCGCTGAACGCACTGGCCACTCCGGAAGGAACAGCGATCCTGGTGCTGGAGAACTTTCATCGGTTTCTGCAATCCGCAGAGATCGTGCAGGCCCTGGCCCAGCAGATCCTGGCTGGCAAACAGAACCGGACGATGCTGATCATCCTCTCACCCCTCCTGCAGATTCCTGCGGAGCTGCAGAAGCTGTTCATCGTGCTGGAGCACGAACTCCCTGATCGACGACAGCTCCTGGAGATCGCTCAGGCGATCGGAACCGATCCGGGAGATCTGCCGGAAGGAGCCGAGCTGGAACTGATTCTGGATGCCGCTTCGGGGCTGACCCGCTATGAAGCGGAAGGAGCGTACAGCCTCTCACTCGTTCGCCACGGACGCATCACCCCCGAAGCGCTCTGGGAACTGAAGACCCAAACCCTAAAAAAAGGAGGGCTGCTGACTCTGCATCAGGGAGAGGAAGACTTTACCAGCCTGGGAGGACTGGCAGCACTCAAGGCATTTACCAAGCGGTCTCTGCTCCCCTCGGCAGGGAGGCAGAGTGTGGCCCGTGCCCGGGGAGTGCTGCTGCTCTCCCCTCCCGGATGCGGGAAGAGTGCGTTCTGTAAGGCATTGGGCAAAGAAGTCGGTCGGCCGGTGCTGATGCTGGAGATCGGACAGCTGATGGGCTCTCTGGTCGGTCAGACGGAGGAGCGGACTCGGCAGGCCTTGCGGATGATCGATGCGATGGCCCCTTGCATTCTGATGATCGAGGAGCTGGAGAAAGCGTTCGCCGGTGTCGGCAGTTCGGGGAACGCGGACAGCGGAGTCTCCGCCCGGATGTTCGGAGCGTTTTTGGTTTGGCTCAATGATCATGACTCCGATGTCTACGTGGTCTGCACCTCCAACGATGTCACCCGCCTCCCTCCCGAGTTCGCCCGGGCGGAACGGTTTGATGGGGTGTTCTTCCTGGATCTGCCCAATTCGCAGGAGCGACAGGCGATCTGGGGGCTGTTCCTCCGGCAGTATGCCCTGGATCCCGCACAGCCGGTTCCCAACGACACTCACTGGACCGGGGCGGAGATCCGCGCCTGCTGCCGGCTGGCAGCGCTGCTGGAGCTACCGCTCCTGGAGGCGGCCGAGCACATCGTGCCGGTCGCCGTGACCGCGCACGAACGGGTGCAGAACCTGAGGAGCTGGGCGGCAGGGCGTTGCCTCTCCGCGAATACCCCCGGGATCTACCAGCGTCCTGCTCCCAAGACCAGATCCTCCCGCCGCAATGTCCGCCGGGAGGATCTGAACTAGACCAGTTTGGTCTATCATGTGCAGGCGATCCAGGATTTTCACCGCATGAAAGTCCCTATTATCGCCTGCGGAACGTAATAGATTATTTGCAAAACCAGCTTTAGACCTGCGTCGTTTTTTCATCTGTCGCGTTTCGTCACGCGATGAATGACATGACACCAAAATTTTCAGGATCCCCCACAGAAGGAGGTTGATGTGCTCACTGCCCGACACCTCGCACTCCTGCGAGCCGCATTGCAATATTTTGAAGAGGAGTTCGGCCCGCACGGAATCGAGGCGATGGCGGAGTCTCTGGAGGAGCCGTTCCGTGATGAACTGTCGGCCCGGGAACTCCGGCCGTTGCGGGGATGGCTCAGTGAGTGCGAACTCCGATACGCCCTCTGCGACCTGGCGGGGGAGCGCTGGCTCTCGGGGCACCTGTTCCGGGAGCCGCCGACTCTCGATCAGGCCATCAACGCCAAGCACGGCAGAATCGTTACCGTGCTGGTGGGGCCATCCCGGGACTGAAGAATCACAGTCCCTGCATCAGCTCCGAGATCGTCAGGCCCAGTGTTTGCGCGATCGTCTCGATGTTGCGGAGGGCGAGGTTCCGTTCGCCCCGCTCGATGCCGCCGATATAGGTGCGATCCAGACCACACGCTGCGGCAAATTGTTCCTGGGAGTACTGCTGCTCCTTTCGCAAGGTGCGGACCCGCAGTCCAAATCTCACCAGAATGTCCGCTCGCTGGGCCATTCGGGTATTTGACTGTTGACTATCGGTATCGTTCTACGGACGATGAGTATCATTTCGCGGGCCAGCTGAGCGGGATTGCCTCCCCCTGCAGCCCGTGCTCCGGAGCTGCTCCCAGACCTGCCGGGATTGTTCCGGGGGACTGCTGATCTCCATCACCCTTCTGATCGAAAGAGGTTTTCCATGAGTGAAGAACATGAAGAACATACTGAGTCAGCGGCTGCCCACCCCTGGCGCTCGCCCCGCACCTGGCCCTGGAGTCAGATCTTTATCCTGTTTTTCGCTATCGGCCTGTGTTTCAGTGGACTGAATTTAGTCCTGAAACTGTTCGGCTCGGGTGTTCCCGAGTCCGTTCAGGGGCGTGTCGGGCTGTCCCAGCTCGGCGCTCTGCTGGGATGGCTGATTGCCCTGGCCCGCGCGCCACGGAACCCGCAACAGGCAGCACCGCTCGTCCCTTGGTTGAGGACCATCAACCTGAGCCTGTTCGGGGTGTACTTCTTGCTGATCCTGCTCGCGTCGCTGATCCCTGCCATCCATGCCGGGAGGAGCGCGGCGCGCATAACCGACGAGACCAGCCCCTCTCCAGCGCCCCAAGAATGGCGGAGGGTCCAATCCAGGAGTGGACTGCATACCGTGGTCCTCCCCCGCAACTGGCAACCGGTGGTGGGGAGTGATGGGGATGTCTGGGAAATTCTCCAGGTTCGGAATTCACAAGACGTCTGGTGTTGCTTCAGTTCCGAATCCAGGGCCGACTTCACATTCGATTCGATTGAGGATTATGCGGAACTCGTCCAGTCCCAGCTCAGCCAAGAACTGCAGGAGTTTCATGTGCTGAAGAAGTCGATCTCCCTGGTTCCCGGCTCTCACAGTGTCGAATATGAAGCAGCTGCCGTCATTGAGAAAGTCAGGCTGATTTTCCTGATGCGGTTTGTGGAAACGCCCGAGCACTTTCTGCAATTGCGCATCTGGGGTTCTCCGACCGCCGTTCAGAAGCACGAGGCCGAGCTGCGGATGATTCTCAGTGGGGGCCCTTGAGTCCGGAAGCCCTTCAGAAGCATTCGTGGCGACGGAACGGGGACCCGCGACCCGCATCCGGAATGAGCTTCCAGTCAGGGGCGGTCGACACAGACGAAAGGGCAACCAGCTGGGGCTAACGACTTAGCCCGGCAGCGATCATCACATCCATCACCTCAGAACAGGAGCAACTCATGATGACTCACGTCAATCCTTCCGGAACCGCTCGCGGCTCTCCCCCCGCGGAGCGGATCCGGGCCACCATGGCTGCCGTGCGGCTCTCATTCACATGGCTGGGTGTGCGGAAAACGCTCACCCGCGCACAGAAGGCGCAGGCCGCCGAAGCGTTCGGTGCCGAACAGAAGTATCTTTCCGCCGGCAAAAAGCTGCTCGATACTTCTCATCCCGCATTCAAAGCAGTCACCGCGATCAAAGGGCGAACCATCGCCTACTGGAAGGGGATGTCGCTCCCTTACCCGGAGCCCGGCATCCGCTTGATCCGCCAGTGCTCGATCCAGGCGTTTGACTCCCGGATGCTGGAGTTCAAATCCGAACTGCAGACCGCCGTGGAACAGCTGCAGTCACGGTTTGCGGAATTGCGTCAGCGAGCCCAGGAGCGGCTGGGGGACTTGTACGCCCTCTCGGACTATCCCAGCGAACTGCTCGGCCAGTTCCTGATCGAGCATGATTTTCCATCGGTCGAACCACCGGACTACCTGCAGCAGCTGAATCCGGAACTGTACGCGCAGGAGTGCCGCCGGATGCAGTCACGGTTCGAGGAGGCGGCCCGGTTGGCGGAAGAGGCGTTCCTGACGGAGTTCAGTGAGCTCGTGTCGCATCTGTGTGAACGTCTCAGCGGCGATGAGGATGGTAAGCCCAAGGTGTTCCGCGATGCGGCGGTGGTCAATCTGCAGGCGTTCTTCGGAAGATTTCGGGAGCTGAATGTCGGTTCGAGTGAAGAACTGGAGCAGCTGGTCCTGCAGGCCCAGCGGGTGGTTGGGCGAGTCAGTCCCCACGCTGTCCGGTCGAAGGACGCTGTCCGCACCCGGATGGCGACCCAGCTCTCCGGCGTCCAGTCGGTCCTGGATGGCCTGCTGGTCGATCGTCCCCGTCGCCGGATCCTGAGGGGGCAGGCATGAACCTGTTCATCTCTTCCCAGGGGACGATCCGGGGACTGTATGCCGAGAGCTTCGACCTGCATGCACTGGGGAGACTCTCCATCCGCCGGGCCTCACATGTGGAACCGACGGTGGAGGGGGAGTGGAAGGTGGATCTCTCCCCCGTCGATGGCCCTCTCCTGGGACCTTATCGATCCCGTTCCCAGGCGCTCGCTGCGGAGACCTGCTGGATCGAACAACATGCCCTCTCCGGCCTCCGGCACAGTTAGGCTGTATCGACCTGAGCAGTCCCTGGCCTCCCGGGGTCCCCAGCGGATCCAGGGAGGCCAGGACTCTTGTGCTTCCCTGAATCCGGTCGGCTGAGCGTTTTTTTTAGCTCGGAGTTCGCACCACCGATCCGGGCACGATCGCACGACCAACATTTTAATCCCGGAATTAGAATTCCTCATTATGTGGGTACCGCGGCGTTCGAGTCTTCCGGCGCACAGGGCGGTCAGGCTGCGAGGCTTCGAATTCCGTCCGCACCAGCGCTCTCACGAATGACATCGTGGACTGTCGTAATATGCGGTCCTGGTCCGACAGGAGCTGCATCGCCCACATCATGCCCGCAGGGGAGGGCATGACCAGGGTCGACCGCAGCAGACGAATCGCACGCCGGCGGGTCATCAGAGCCGTCTGTGGATTGGAGGCAGAATGGATCAACGCGTCGGCGATCACCGGATGATACTTCTCCGCCACGAGGCCAATCACCTCCTTCAGGCGCTGGAACATGATTTTGCGACTGTCGCTGAGCGCCTCAAGGAGGTTATGCGGGCTCACGTCCTCGGGCTGAAGTTTGCTTTTCTGGGTCATCGGTCTCTCCTGTGGTCGTGAAAAAAGTGGCGATCAGTTCGTGACTGCGGCCCCGTGAATGGCGCGCAGCCGATTCCGGGTCCGGCTCTCATAGGTCTCGCCAGCGGAATCCACCGGCACGGATGCAGGCGGACTGTTCGAAAGAACTGCTTCTGACGGATCGGCTTTCTGAGGAGTCGCGGTGGCGGACAGCAATGCCGCTTGCGCGCGGAGACGTGGTCGCATCATCTGCATGGCGGCGAGGGCTTTGATCGCCCTTTCATGATGGTTGAACGCGGCATTCAGCCGCTTGAGGCGAAATTCCTCCCACTTGCGGTGGCCCCCCGGGGACGTCGCCTCCGTCCTCGCCAGATAATGCACCTGAAGCCACGTGCTGATGACCTGTTCGATCAACAGGTATTCCAGAGGAGAATCCGCCTCCATGCTCAGGCTCACCTTGAGGGCGTTCAGGCCACGACGAACCTGTTCCTTTCGCATCAGATCGTGACCCGCAATCAGCTCGATCCAGGCGGCGTGCGAGATGATCGCCATGTCTCCCTCCTTGTTCCAGAGGTGAGGGTTGTGGTCTAAAGCAACTCGCAGAGCCGGTAACGCACTGACATCACCGAGCCGGGCTCGCAATACGAGGTTCGCGAGGACTTCTTCAGGGGTACTGGGGGGCGCCGGGGGAGATTCGGTCGATTGAGCATCGCCGCCGCCCGGAGTCGGACCTGGCCCGTTTTGCGGATCAGCAGAACCCATCCCGATCATGTTGCAGGGGAGACTTCCCGCAGACCGGTTTTTCGCCATGAATGCCTGGAGTTCCGCCTCCTGTTCCTCAGGCGTTTGGGTCAGGAATCGATCTTGCGGCTCATAACCTGTCAGGTGGATCGTTTTTTTCAGGGTTTTAGCAGTCGATCGTGACTGCTTCGAAGTCCGTAGCTTGCGAGCCTTCGCAGCAGGCGTCTCTTTCCCCTTCCGGGATTTCGGGGCGGTTGTCCCGGCTGTCGACTGACTGGATTTTGCTGGCATGACGTCTGACCCTCCATGGTCCTGAATTTGTCTGATGAAAACCAAGAGAGAGAAGCACCGCTTCAGTAAGGAAGGAACATCGCTGTTCAAGCCTCCTGGAGAGTGCGACCGCCTCATATGTCCTCGTCACTTCCTTCTCGATCATCTGCAGGTCTGCGACCCCGCGCTCATGACGGCTCTGGATCTCTGCTGCAGCGGCCTCGGCCATCGGGCCGCTGCCGAGGTACTGGCGTACGACCCGGTCTCCAATCCGTACCGATCGGTAGTAATACTTGCGGGTTCCTCGCGTCTGCCAGCTCATTGAATGTCCTTCGTGTACTACAAATCGCGAAAGCATCAATTCTCATACTTATCAACATCGATAAATTTTCGGAACCTCAAAATTGACTCACGCGTTCGCGCGAAGGATGAGTGTTGCTGACCCTGTCATGGCATTGTTTCGAATTCTCTCGGTTCGAGCTCGCGAAAAATGCTGGAATTCGTGTGCTCAGGGAGTCCGAAGAAGCGGACGGCTGGGCTGGTTTGTGCGAATCGATCCTGCACGGACACGTTTTGAATCAGGTTCTGAGTGCCGAACTCTGGTCAATTCTCCTGGTGAAGCGCTCCGGGCGCGCACGATTTCCAGCCAGGAGCTTCTCGGGTATGCCAGTTTGCCGGCCAGACCCTGTCGATTCGCGCAGAATTGCCCTCCAGAGTCCTTCATCCCGACCAGAATTTCCGGGTTAGTGAGCGACAGCAATTCGATTGTGGCTTGAATCCAACCGTTGGACTGGAGCGAACGAGCCTGAACTGACGCCCCCGTGACGAAGGAAGGGCGTGAAAACAGGCCAGCCACTGTGGAGCAACAGCCGGGATCCGGAAATCCGCGAGGGGCAGGGACACCAGAACGCCAGATCACGCACCTGAAGCCACGTCCTGACGAGCTGTTGGATCAGCTGGTCTTTCAACCGGGAATCCGCATCCACATTCAGGCTTACCTTGAGGGCGTTCATGCCCCGACGAACCTGTTTCTTTCACACCAGATCGCGCCCTGCAATCAAGTGGATTCGCCGGAGCGGCCCTCAACCGACTTCCTCACAGTTGTCTCTTCCTGAAGTGCAGCGGCACATGCTATCTGGCCCCAGTCAAACATCGCCAACAGAATCTGAAGGCAGAGAACAGAGAAGGCAAGCCATCACAATCACATCACCACGACGGATGCCCCCCTGATTCCCGGAATGTTCAATGGGCTTTGATGGAAGTTGCTGCAAGTCGCCCAGCATTTCAAAAAAACAGCCGGCGTGAACTTCCCACGCCGGCATCGGAGTCAAACTCCGTCAAAAAAACTCCGCGAGGCGGAGCCGCGGATAACCAACAAGTGGTGTTACCGTTGTCTCCGGCGAGAGATCTTGTGATACAGACGCTCCCACCGTCTCCAAGACTTCACCACCATTCGCCCAATCGATTCCCGGGAGAACTCCCGCAAACCGTAATGTGCGAGCAGGTGGTAGATCTTGTCCGTGACATACTCACGCCTCACCATCGCCGGCCCATACGTCTGGATCCATCCTCTGACGAACTGTTTTGCAGCATCATCAGGATTGGAGAGCGTATGAGCTGCAAGCAGCAGTTGCTGGAACTCTTGCCAGGCATCCTTGCCGAAGAGGAAGACAACCTGTCTCTCGGTATTGAGTTTCACTCTGAATCCGAGGACGTCAGCTGTCGTCCCTGGGATTGCGAGATCCACCACACCATCCTCCCCTTTCAAGTTCAGCCCCGACATCTGGAGTCGTGAGTTGACTCGTTCCAGCAATTGCTGACCTGCCACAACATCTTGTACCGGGTACACCAGATTGTCGGCATACCGGAACCAGGATGACAGACCTTCCGCCTGAAGCGGAAGATCGTGTGCGTAATGTAAAATCAGATTCAACGCCATGGGCGACCAACTGCATCCCTGTTTAAGTCCAGTCCTATTGTTCACATCTTCGCCGGTGGCAATAGTCATTGCCAGTCGCAGGACCTCCTCACTTACACGGACTGAGTGATTCTGAGTTGATTGCAGGGATTCCTGACTCTCTGAGAGCCGCCGCTGGAGCTCCTCCAGCGGCACGTTGTCGAAAGCCTGCCGGACGTCATCGATCGCGAGCACAGACACATCGTCGCGCTGCATGCTGAGACTCAGCTCAGCCAGCATCTCCCAAGTCCCCCGACGCTTTCGGAACCCAAACGAGTTCTTGAGGAACATCTGATCCATGAACGGCTCCAGGGCGTTATAGAGCGCCCTACTGACGATCCGGTCTCGGAGATTACTCAACTGGAGCACACGGACTCCTCCATTCCGCTTCGGCAGCGCAACACTTCGGGTCGACTGAGGTCGATAGTTTCCCGCGGCAATCGAATTTGCCAACTCGTCACACACATCTCCCATATCAATCGGAGAGATTTCGGCGGCCTCGATTCCATCCGGACCCGGAGCCCGACCACCCCACTCCCGCAAGTCCCGAGCAGCACGATACAACGCCTCTCTGCCAGCCACATCTATCAGCTCGATCGCGTTCCGTTCCAGGAGCGATCGGCGATCACGCTTTTCTTTTCGCTCACGGTACGCCTTCGCTCCGAGTTCCAGCTGCTTCCTCACCGGCCGTTGCAAATAGCTGTCTGAAAGAAATGTCATTACTCCGCCTCCATGACCAGTTTGAGAGCTTCCGCTGGGCTGGTCGAATCGACCGCCTGTCTGGAATGGTACGCCTGTCGGCGACGACTCCAGGACTCCAGGAGGTCATTCCCTTGGTCATCAATGTCGATTAGCAAAAGCGGATCACGGACGGATCGGGTTTCCAGGAGTCGGTCCGGTATAGCGGGTGGTCCAGGACTGCCTGTCGCATCGATCAGCACATCCCGACGTTCGATCCGCCCCAATCCCCCCCGGGTGGCAATGACGATTTGGCTGTCGCTGGGCGAGCGTTCTTGGATGTCAGTGATCCATTGCACCTGTTTCTCGCTCAGTGAGACATCATTCACCGATGAATGCAAGGAGACCGAAGCCTGCGGGAGCTTCAAAGACAACGCATAGGCATGCTCCACCGAGTCAGCCAGGATCCCGACACGCAGACCCGCACGAGTCCACTGCACTGACTGAATCTCCGGGCCGAGGTCCCTCAACTGATGGATCGACCCGTCGGAGATCGCCTGTGCCAGTTTGGCGATACGGCCGTTTCTTGATTTGCATTTCCAGATGCAGTGACGCTTCGTCTCGAGTACATCCCGACTTCTGCTGCAGGAGGGATGCTGGTGCTCGAATGACATGACCTCGATCTGACGCTGCAGCATCCCGTGCCTGGGGATCGTCAGCACCTTTTCTCCGAACAACATCAGCAGGATGTCCCGCTGCTGGATCGTCAATGGGTAGCTTGCCGGCAGGAGGCCGAACAGGCGAGTCTGCTCACCCAGCTGTGCCAGCCACAGGTTTCTCAGGGGGACAACGGCCTGGCCCAGAGACAGAGGATGACTCGAAAACGTGGGACGCAGCGAAAAGCACTCCGTAGGCTGAAAGACGATGCAAATGTCGATCGTCTTGGCGTCCACGCAGCCGCAGGCCGCTGCCGAGTACGGGCAGACCACCACGCGCGGACATCTTGCCATGGATGTGTGTGGGCGGATCACTTCTGCGGCGGGGAGGATGCGTCCGAGTTGATGGGCCGTTTCCTGTCCCGTACAGAGGATCAGAATGCGTAATCTTGGCCAGGCGAGGATGATCTGTCGCAGCAGTTGGACAGGCGACACGGGACTGGGCCGCATCCGCTCATCGAAGTAGCGGATGATCCCCCGTTCATGTTTGCTGATGAATCCGAGCATCCGTCGATCCGTGGAATCCTGATCCTCATCAGCGATTCCGGATTGTGGACGGGGGAGTCTCCCCGGGGGAGAGTGTGTCCGCTTGACCTCGTAGCCCTGCTCCCAGAGAAACTCTTCGATCAGTGGCTCGAGACCAGGGCCGGTGATTCCGCCACCCGCATTCTCAGGATCCGGGTGGACCAGCCGGACCGCATGCCGTGTGATCACCGAACCGTAGGTGTCATCATTTTCCATACCAAATCCGGTGGTGCGGAGATGTTCCAGTTCCGGAACGTAGGGATGAATGTAGAGATGCTGATTGTGACGATCCAGGATCACTGTAGACATGGATTCTATTTCCGAGATTAAATTGTGACATGAAATTCGTGGTGCGGCTGTGATGAGCGGTCTTGCGACGCATGCTGGTTCGACTGAAGAGACATCTCACTCCGCAGGAGCTCGTTGGAGAGCACTCTTCATCACATCCATTGCTGGCTCTGGCCATCATGGGTCGAAGATTCTCTTTATGACTCTAGCTAAGGATTCCGATGTGTTGACCGCTCTCTTGACGCAGCGTGGCAGCAGGAATCGGCTTTTAAAATTGAGCGCAGCAAGGTACTGAAGGTTGATCTCTCAAGAGAGGCTGATGCACTGACGTTGGGATGATAAATCGGAACGTCGCGCACACAAGTGTACCGCCGTCATTTCCGGGAGTGATGAGGATGCGTCAGGAAGGACGAGAGAGGGCAAAGTGCTCCTAACTCGTCCTTCATCTCGCAAAATTCAAAACTCAATTTGATTGTTCAGTGCCGGTTCACCGGTTTTATCCCCAATGTCGGTCAAGGATCCGTCACGCTGCGATATGCCTTCTCGACATTTTCGGGGATCAGCCAGATCTTGAGAGTTTCGTCAGGGTCGCCCAGATATCCCTCAATATAGATCAGTTCCATGTCCTTTAGCTCAGCCAGGCAGTAGTCGAGCTTTTCAGGGTCCATTCGGATATCCCGGGCAAGAACCCGGACCTTGCGTTTCAGGTAGGTTCGCTTTCGATGATCTTTATTTGTGAGCGGTTCCCCATTCGAAAGTTTTCCATGCCAGAACATGATCATCGAAAATGCTCGGTCAATCCCTTCCAGAGAATGATCGGCGAAAAACTTCTTGATCCATTCAGGCCGGTGGCGGCGGACATTTTTCTCCACTGGGGGAAGGATCAAGTCTAGGGCACATCCTCTCCATTCCTCTTCCGGCGGAATTCGCGGGACAATTTTGTTGCCGACGAATCTAAATTCCCTCATGTCGATCGCGAAGAAAGACAAGCTTGTCCCGGAGAATGACGAGAATGAGACTTGCTTTTCATCGAAGTTCTCCTGTGGCGTCCAAAGACCTTCCGAATCCTCGTCATCAATGTTGTGTGAATCCATTTCAGAGTCCTTACTTCAGTGTTATCTAATGTTGGTTCAAAGTTCCGTATGTAATCGAGAACGACCAGCTGCAATCTCGGGAGCGTCTGCTGGTGCTTGTCGTCTGAGGCAGCAGTCCTCTCCGTCCTGATGTACCCTCGCGTCGATCGGGACTCTGTGATGGATCAGCAGGGGGACCCATCACAGCATCAACGACCAGCAGGTAGCGGCGGCCGAACGGACGCCGCTGGCGTGGAATCCACACTCCAGCGTCAGCGGCCCGTGCGACATCCCGCCGTCTTATCTCAGAGTGGTTGTGCCGTTTCCTCAGGCTCATCCGACTCGACAGGCAGGTCGTGTCGCTCCGTGATCACAAACCGGTAACGGGTTGCCGGGGGATGGCCATGAAATCTGGCCCGCTTCTTCTCGAGGCGCAAAACCATCTTCTCGGCATCCGTCTCAATCTCGAATGTCTCCTCCCGGTGAGAGGTTAACACGATGCCGATTTCTCGAGCCCGGGACTGATCGTTTTCTCTGCTCCCCTTGGCAATCAGTTGTCTCTGGAGTCCAAGCTCCTGGACGTTCTCCGCCCATGTGGTGGCGGAGAGCCACTCCCCTGGCTTGTGAGCTCCCAGAAGAGCGATCCCCCTGCGGATTGGATCGTCCGCCGTCTTGCGTGATACATAATTTCGAAGGAAATCCTTGAAATCGTTGACCTTCAGGATTCCACCGATGGCTTGTGCCCAGGCAGTAAAAGGGTGTTTGACACTGAAATCAAGCGGTTTCCCGTGCTCCCTCCAAAGCTCGATCATTCCCCGAAGTTCTGCCGCAATCTCATCTCGATATCGCGGCAGGAAGTCGTATCTTGGATTTCCAATCGGACTCGATCGATCTGCGACATTCCCGACTGGGTTCAGGCGGATTGGAAGCGATCGATTCATGAGGTCTTCTGACAGGCTCCCCTCGTTCGTCGAGAGCGCGAAAACAAGATCGTTTGGACGGCTCAGCGGCAGGTGGCCCGTCGTACTGTAAAAACATGGGTTGCTACTAGTGATGGTCCTCTCCAGAAATGCCGAGGCAATCGGTCCGCTCTGGCCATTGCTCCGGATATTCTCGATTCTGATGACTCCGAGACGAGGATGCGAATTCAAGGTCGCGACTATGGACCGCTCCAGTGGCCAGTCCGTGGAGGAGTAGCTCACCGATACCTGTTCTTCGATCCCGACGGCGAAGTCGATGACGGTATCCTTGCCGCCGTGAGACTTGGTACTGGTCACGGCGATCAGAGGTTTGCCGCCCAACCACATGTTCCGGAGCATGACTGTGAGCGCGGCCGCCACAGCATTTGTCCGGTCGGAATGGTCCTGAAAATCCATCACATCCAGGAACTGGGTTATCCGGTCCTGCGATCTCTTGATCTCTGGCTGACTTCCCCTGACGAGGTATCTGTGGTCAGGCCCAAGGTCGTGGTAACCTGGTGCGAGCAACTCGAACTCCTCCGAGTGAATCGGAGAATCGATAATTTTGTCGACCGGCTGGAACTGTTGCAGGAAGGCCTCAGATCGCAGCATCGTCTGCAGATGGCGGCCTGAGATACTTTCGGGACGTCGTCGGCCATTCTTCAAACTTGTCACTTGTACCCTGTCGACCACGAGTGAGGCTAGTTCCTGGCCCTTGGTAATTGGTCTGGCATTGAATTCCCCTCGCGGCGATGCGAGCAGTAATCCGCCGCGATACTCTGGAGACCGGAACAGATCTCCCGCCGAGCTCAGTCGCTTGCCAAAGCCGGCATACAACCCTGCCAGTGGCACATTTTCATTCCAGTCGAATTCATTTTCATTCCTCAAGGCAGTAGGGATCGGAAAATCACCGCGAGATCCGTCCTCGCAGGTCCGCACATCCATTTCGTACACATCATTGCGATCGCTTCTTTCAATTGCCTCTAGATTTGAACATATCATTGCTGATTATTTTTCTGTTAATTTTGAAACTCGCGGTGCGCAAATCGCACTCACACGCACTTAAGTTGAGTCCTTCGTTCCCGCTTCTCGGGGACGCGGCGCACAGCAGGCACACGCGACACATTTCAGAATCCCAACTTTGATTCCCGCTTCTCGGGAACGCTGTGCACACCAGGCACACGCGACACACCATCACAGAGGGTGTTTTGAAGTACTCGTGCAATTCATTCGCTCATACAGGCGAATGTTGCATTCTCAGACTGTCTGCTGAGTCACAGCGGTTTGATCCCCATACGGCCAATCCGTACTATCAAACCAGAATTGTCTTGCGCTGAGGGAGTCCCATGAGATCTTGACTCTTCTCTCCGAAGCGAATTCTCGAGCGGAATGCAATGCCATCAATCGGGCCAGCGGGCATCGTCCGCTTCACTTTTCGATCTGTGCCATATACCCCCTTTTCTTAAAGGTGACTACTCGGATGTCAGGCCAACATTCTCCCCAGAAGCGCTGGCGGGTCAAGGACTTTTTTGCCGAATTTGCGTCTGATATGGAACCTCAGATTTTTCTGGTTTGGCACGAAATCTCATAGTGGTCAGCCTATCGCATGCCTTTTGTCAGAGAACGTTCAGAGCACTGTCCTATATAGCATATTTATACTGTCGCAATCCGATGCGACGTTCTTCGTTGATATCGTCCCTGAAGTTCATGAAACTAACAACTTCAATCGAGATGCGAGCGGGATTCCTTTCGTTCATTGCGACTGAACATTCCTGTAAGATCTCAGCTCATCCCAGCAACGTTCTCAGGTTCATGTCTGAAACTTCGGCGGTCACGAATGAGTTGGCCCCGATTTAAGAAGTCACCAGGCATGATTGATCTCAAGACTGAAAACGTACTCTCGATGACCGACGCTGCCAAACAGCTGCCCACCCGGCGGCGAGGGAAGCGGATCGCCGTCTCCACGCTCTACCGCTGGGCGGACCGGGGGCTCCGGGGGCGAAGGCTGGAAACAATCACCATCGGCGGGGCGAAGTTCACGTCGCTCGAGGCACTGCAGCGATTTTTTGAAGAGCTGGAAGAGAATGCAGCCAGTCCTGTGCGATCCACCCACGCTGTCGGCGAAGCTCAGGCGGCGCGGAAACTGGACGCCGAGGGATGGTGAGGGGTGTCCTCAAGATCACTGCTGAACGAAACTGCCCGGGGCAGTTCTACCGTTGGGTCCCATCACCACGCAGGCTGGCCCCTTGTTCATCCGATCAAGAGTCGACCGGTCTCAGGAGGGCTTGATTTCCTCCAGTCTCCAGCCTCTTTCGCGGACATTCCGGATCGCTAGCCCCAGCGTTTTGACTTTACCCCTCAGCGTCGACAGGGCACTCTCCAGCTTGTTCTGTTCACTGCGCTGATCCCCAGGATCGGGAACTGCAGCCTCCGACCAGATCTGCTCCAGGGCGTCCCGATGCGTGTACGTCTGCCGATTCCGGTGAAGCAACCCGAAAATCTCCCACTCGATGTGTCCGGGCAGATGGACCTGCCGGTTCTCCCGGACAACCCGCTTTTGATCCGGAATCAGAAACGTCCCGAGATAGCTCTTCGAAGACGGTGTGTACTCCGGAGTGCGGAGCAGTTGTTCCAGCCGGCCATGAACGTCGTGGACTTTGGCCAGGTCCCAGGTCGGATAATAGGTTGAGAAATCAGTGTCGAGATGCCCCAGATACGGAAACTCCTCGTAGAGCACCCGTATCGATTCCGCGAGTCTTCGGTGGAACTCGACCTGAAAGTACGCCACGGAATTCACGGGATCCCGGAGCGAGGATCCTCCTCCGGAGAACGTGTCGAACATCTCCTGCGACAGGAGCACCCCGATGTGAAATGCAGCCTGCTGAACAGCGGGAAGCCTGGACGAGAAATCCTCGATGGCGTTCTCGTACTCTCGGGAGGATTCACCGAACAGCGGCGACATCTGCACCAGCGCGCGGTTCAAATCAAAATCGTTGTCCAGTTCGAGGTCCCGGTACCGCTCCAGAAAAGCGGCGCGGTCGGAACTCCCCCAACGATTCAAATAGTTCTCCAGACATTCCTCCTGGGCCTGGATCAGCCTCAGGCATTGGGAGGAGAGTTCTGGGTTTTTACACCGCTGGCTCATTTCCTGGAGCCAGCTGATGACGCGGGCGGATTCCGCCCGCGCTCGTTGCAGCGGGGGAGGCTCATGGAATTCATCCTCCCAGAGTCCACACCAGGCCGCTTCGAGCAGACTGCGAAAGTGGCACAGGTGGCTGGCAATCTGAAAACTCCGGAGAGCCAGTTGGAGGGAGAGGTCGGTATTCACAGAATGGGTTCCTGAACAAGTGAAGCATCCCGTCCTCGTGAGGCTCGAAGCTGCGGATGCGGTCAACCGATTTGCTGGGCAATCCGGATCGCCTCCGTGAGGTTTCGTTCCGCATAGACCTGGGTGACATCGGCTCGCGTGTGACCGAGCGTCACCTGGGCTGCTTCCAGGCCAAACTGCTTGCGAATTTCGGTGGCTCGACTATGCCTGACCTGCAGGGGACACCAGTCGGGAATCGGCTCCTCGGCAGCCCGCGACCGGTTCACTTTCAGGATCGCATACTTGATCGCGCGGCGATAGGAATCCGTGTCATATCGCTCCCGCTTCGCCCTCGTCGAGGAGGAACTGAATGGTACAGGGGACTTGAGGGTGGAAGGCAGGGGCGTCTGCCGCAATACCCGGCGTTGGCGATTCCGCTCCGCTTCCGAATCCCGGGGGCTGAACAGAAACTCCTCTTCGGGACGGGCGAGAAAGGGGGCCAGCAACGCCTGGGCCTTGGGGCCCAGGGCCACGGTTCGGGTATGGCCCCGCCACTGATTCTTGTGCTCAGACGGGGAATAGATCCAGATTTCGCGGGTCCGGTCGATGTCACAGGAGCGCATAATGACTACCTCGCAGGGACGCATCCCGGTCAGCCACTGCAGCTGGACCATGGCAGAGACCACCGACGTCAGGCCAGGCAGGACTGGAGCCACCCATTCCCAAGGGACAGGTTTCACAGGATCTGTCTCCCGGGCATCGCTGCGACCATAGCGCAGTCCATCGACCGCCCGCAACCCTTCATAGACAGAAGGCGGAATCAGCTGTTCTGACACCGCCCATTTGAAAATCCGTTTGAGTCGGTTCAGACGGTTATTGATCACTCCCCGCGAGAGGCGTTCCGCATCGATCATATGGGTGCGAACAGCTTTCAAGGCAATGGGACCGAACTCCGCCGCCAGGGCCGATCCGAACAGTTTGCGGAGCGGCCGGGCTGCGTGTTTCATTTCGGTGAACTCCTTGGTGGGCTGCCCCCCTTTGGAGTAATACCCCCGCGCGAATTCGCGATAAGCCAGCAGCATCTGGTTGATCGTCGGGGACGGGACTGGTGAACTCCGGGATGCAGCCGCAGAAGTATGCGGCAGGCCAGTTCGGCGGTCGTGGATCCAGGCAGCGATGAGCCGGTGATACTTCTCCAGGCTTTCGGGAGAGTTGTAGGAACCAAGGTAATGGTCCTGCCCGTCGATGCGGACGACGCCCAGATTCTTGGGGCGATAATGGCGATACTTTGGCTGAGAACGATTCTGAGGCATCTGCGGCTCCGTAGCTCGTGAAAAATAGTACCGGTACTACTTTCACAGGGTCTTACGGCCGCGCTGTCCGATCAGGGACAGGTGCTTAACTCAAATGCTCGGCACGACTTATAAAAATGCACCCCTCAGGGTTCGAACCTGAAACCTTCGGTTCCGTAGACCGATGCTCTATCCAATTGAGCTAGGGGTGCTGTGGATTTCGTGAAGGCGAATAATACTGATTTCGCTCAGCGACGCAATCGTAGAACGACGCAAACCAGCGAGGGCTACAAAACAACGGTCAGATTCAATTGCCAGCCTGGATTTCGAGCTTTTATGGGATCCAGGTCGCCCCAGAGTGAAACAGGCTGCCGGGATGCTGCAACACTCCAAGTCTCGGGAAGGCTTTCCTTATAGATGATGACGAAGGATCACGCGTGCCGGGAAGTGTCTTCCAACTCTGCCGCGGTCCAACTGTTTCTCGAAGCGACCACGAAGTGTTTGGCAGCCCACTCATCCTACAATCTCAACCCGCCTGGCCCTGCCTCAGGGGAGTGTGGCGGCGATTCTGGGTAATTCATTGCTCGAAACCTGTGTTGTTCGCCGCCGGAACGCCACACTTTCGTGACATTCGCTCTAAAGTTGCGGGTAGAGTCGGTGGAGTTTGCGTCGGGAGGTGGTGAATTGCCAGCGGACGTTGCTGGCGGTCACGTTTTGCTCCGCTTGCCAGGCTGTCATTTCGGATTGCAATTCGGTCACGGTCGGGATTCGGCAATTCAGACATTGGTGGCTGATCACTCCCAGTTCGATCTCCGTCATACTCAGCCTGCTTCCGTTGCGGGGAGTGGGCGTCGATCGGGCCATGAGAGAGCCTCCTTGCTCGAAATGAGTTCAACACAATGAGTCTCCCCAAAACCTAGCAACTTATTCGATGCCAAGTAGTAGAGTCTGCCCGCATCTAAACTGGACCACCAGGCCGCCGAAGTTGCTCTCGTCAGGTGCATCGTCGTTCATCTGTCTGTGACTATGGTTCAGGGGGACGAGTGCGGGCAAGTTTTGCGGTTCGAGACAATCGTTCTTCAAGTTCTGCGATCTGGCTTGCCAGAACTCACCAATTCATTAGACTTTGCTCTCACCCGCCGCAGCAGACGCCGCGAGTTGCTGGTGATGCGGTCGACAGTCTCGGAGATGCATTTCCGTCAACAGGCGAGCCGTAGAATCCTGCTCTATAGACGTCCTCTGGCTCGAACCCTTCTGAATCAGTCGGGTTTTGACGACAGGCGGTTGGTATCGCGGGAAGGCGAGAATTCGGAGAGATGGCAGAGCGGCCGATTGTGCAGCACTGGAAATGCTGTGTGGTAGAGATACCACCGGGGGTTCGAATCCCCCTCTCTCCGCTTTTCTTGAACTCCTCGTTGCAAGTTCATTGAAATCAATGACTTGCAGTGGGGAGTTCTGATTGGCACAGTCGACTGTGCCGAAACTGTGCCAATCAGGGATGAGTGAGGATCAATGGAGTAGTCCTGAGCGGGTCGCTTGGTTCTCATCGGACGTGGGACGGGCTGTCTCCTTTTTTCAAAAACCTCTTCAAAAACTGTCCCGGAACCACGCTGGCTCCGGATTTATTGCTTTCAGTATAGGCGCACTTGTTCCATTTGACGACGAGATTCGTCATCGTGCAGATGATAGTAGCGGTGGACCATCTTGCTGTTGCGGTGCCCAAGCCAGCTCATCAGTACCCGCTCCTTGACGCCCACGTTCGCGCAGTTGGAACAAAAGTAGTGTCGGAATGAGTGCAGGCGTCCATCGAGGAACCCAGGTCCGTCTCCCTGTGACGGGAATTGGGATGCAAGAGGCGTCAGAACATCGCGGATCAGGATCCGTCGGACCGTGTCCGCTTTGATCTTTCCACCCAGCGGCCCATGGAACACCTTTCCGTCTGGATGATGGGTGAGGTTTTCCAAGACGGTCCGCAGTTCATTCTGGATCGGGAACGAGCGGCTGTAGCCCGATTTAGTCGTTCGTTTTTCACGGGTGCTGCGGCTCTTGTGTGCGGTTTCATCCGTGAGCGTAACCATGCCCTTGTCGAGATCCATGTCCGACCAGCGGAGGGAGGCCAGTTCCGAGATCCGCAGGCCGGTTCCGGCCAGTCCGATCACGACATCTCGGAGCCAACGGAGTTCTTCTGTCTGGCAGTGTTTGATGATCGCCTGAACTTCTTCCTTTCGCCAGCAGTAGGTATCCGTTCCGTCGGCTTTCTTCATCGCGTATTTGAATGCCACGTTGGCGGGAAGATGGTCGTATTCGATGAGGTACTTGAGGACCTGCTTGAGCGTATTCAATTCGAGGTATTCGGTTGCATAAGCGTATCCCTCGCCATCCAACCAGGCGGCATAGGCGTCGAAAATCTGGCGGTTAACTTGGTTCCAGTATTTCAGCCCTTGCTGCTGGGCAAAAGGTAGAAACTTGTCGAAGACTGGCCGATAGCGTTTGGCGGTAGAGGGACGGGGGCCGCCGGAGATCAATGGACGGCGGACGTATTCTTCATAGAGCTTGCGGCCATCTGCCAATGTCACCAGTTGCGCCTCTTCGGTCTGGAGCAGACGCCGATCGGCCAGTCCATGTTGGACAGCGAGGTTCAAATCCAGATCGTCGAGGTCCCGCAGGGCTTCCGCGCGATCCCGGGTTCCCAGCGACCGGCGTCCCAGCGACGGTTCGTTCCCTCGACCGTCCGCCAAATAGACTCCATCGCGGATGCCCAGCAGCCAGCGGTAATACCGGCAGCGGATTTCTTCTTTTGTGCGAGGTTTGGGCACGAGGATTTCCTTTCTATGCAAGAGGATGAACTTCGGGACGAAACGACTTCTGAAGGACCCGTTCAGCGTTTCTTCCAGCGGAGACGCGGTCCCGGGAGATGGGGAGAGGAAGCTGGCTTGCTCACTTGCACGGGAGAACGGGCCGGTTTCGGGGAAACTTCGGCAGCCTGCTCCAGCAGACTCGCCGAGAGCAGGACCCGTGTCCCCGGCCCGCCCGGCTGCCAGACCTGAAAAGTGCCGTCCTTGATCCGGCGGCGGATGGTACTTTCAGACAGCGTGGAAGCGACAGAGAACTCTGTGACGGAAAGATAGTCTTGGCTGCGAGTTACATTGAATTTAGACATAACAGAAACCGATTAGAGCAAGTGATTGTTCCCACTTGTTCCCGGTTGCCAAATAGTGCACTCGCTATTTTTCGAAGCCCGATTGTCAGTCGTCGAACGTCGGATTTTCTCCCAGCCGCTGCCGAAGAGTTTCAATCGCAGGTTCATGTTCGGGGCCAATCTGAAATCGGTCGAGGATCTCAGTGTTGGTCAGTCCTTGAGAAATGAATTCCTGCAGATCGATGAGCAAATCCTGCATTCTCCCCGAGGCAGGAGCCAAAGCATTGGATTCTACGTACGTTCCTTCCCTGTCTGGGGTGGAGATCGCAGAATCGGGAATGTGGCGGGGACCGCCAGTCCGATGCGGACGGTGACGTGCCACGTTCCCAATGACTTCGACGACATTTTCCAGCAGCTTGACGATGGCGAATACACGCAGCCAGATCGCTGGTGTGTAACGGTGACCTGTAATCAATTCGAATGCTCGGCGATAACGGTTATTCACCGTGCTGAGCGGAAGCTGCAATTGTTGGGCAACCTCACGTAAGGTCAATTCCCGTGAATTGTCGTAAGAGCCGTTTCTCCAGCCTTCGCGCAGATCCCAGACTTCCAAATATCCTGGATACTGGTCGATCCGCTCCCGTTGGCATAGTGTCTCCTGAGTCTCACGCCACTGCGACATCGCGATCTCGAGATCCCGTTCAATGACCCGTTGAGAAGCCGAAGGTGAAACGGAGAGAATGGGTTCATCTACGTAGCCATCCAGACCAGGATCGGTCCGCAGGGTCAATTGAAGCAGTGCCTCGCCCTTCTGATCGTCTTCATTTCCTCCGGGAGCAAAGCGGTTCAACAACAGGCAGCCCAACTGAGTCAGTGTCTCCTTCGGCAAGGCCCCGATTAGCAATCCCACCAGCCCACGGTTCGTCACGGGATGGACCGAGCCAGCGAGTAAGCTCTCAGCGGTACCACTGCCGGGAATGTCATCAAACTCGATGCTGGGATCAGTCGGCGGGCCGCTCACGCCGATCGAACCCAGGAGAACGACCGCCGCTTGACGGAGTTCTGCTTCTCCGGGTTGGGTCAACGGAGCGTTCTCGTAAAATTTCGCCACGGAAGTCCAGAAGGAAAGATAAATCGGATGGCGACGGGTCACCTCCCAGCGGTACCGAGTCGGTAACGAACGCAATTGGCCGTAAGGGCGCGGCAGCAAGGCGAAAGGATGTTCGTCAGGATGTTCTTCGGAAGGCCGGTCGTGCGTCATCGTTCCATCCTTAATCGGAATATTCGATTCTGCTTTTGACGCACTGTTGACAGTCGCTGTCATCAGCTCATTCCCATGTTCCGAAGATGATGGCAAGTGATACTAGAAAAGCAAAGCTTCCAGGTCCGCTGCCTCGTTTCAGCCGCAACTCATTCTGCTCCGGAGAACAGTTCCGAGCTCAGCAGATTTAGCGACTGATCCCTTTCAACAGGCACTCCCCGCAGCCAGCGGGTGAACTGGTGGAGCATCAGGCCTGCCGCGATGGATGCGCTGTAGATCGTGGACTTGCTGGTGCAGGCGCCGGATTGGGCTTCGGACTGGGCAAACAGGGTTGTGGTGTAGTGGTCGCTGGAGGGTTGGTCGGTGGCGGTGAGGATCCGCATGACTTCACCGAGCATCCGACCGTCGCACCAGAACTGGCAGCGGTCTTTCAGGGACCGCCAGATCGCAGCTCGCGCGGTGATCGAGTCGAGGCAGCTGAATACCGCTTGGCCGATTTCCATACGCGACCGGAACCGATCGGGAATCGTCTCGATCTTCAGCTGCGGATCAATCTGCCGCAGCAGGCTGGCGGTGGCGTCGACCTTGGCCTGCCCCAGGTCGGCGTGATGGTAACCCTGAGTGGTGATGTTCGAAGGCTCGACCACATCGAAGTCAATCAGCTGGATTCTGCGAACGCCGATCGCGGCCAGCTGGATCGCCACCTGCCGCCCGATCGCGCCCACCCCGATCACGGTCACTGTCAGTTCCGCCAGCTTGTGCTGGGGAATCAGGTCCTGTTGTCGCTCGAATCGGTCGTGGACCATCAAGGCACCTCCTGCAGGGACTCGTTGAGTGTTGAGAGTGGAGTGTCGAGTGAGGTTTCATGCAGACCCCGTGCTGCTGGTGCTGCGAACCCCCAGGCGGCTTCCAGCTCGGGCCAGTCGGCGAGGACGTGGTGGTCCTCGTATCTCCCGTCGTGAACCCGATCTCCTTGAAACGGTTCCGGGATCAGGACATTGTTGAGGTACTCTTCCTCCCAGTCCGTGAACGCGCTGGCGTCAAACGGCTGTGAATAATCGATCTCAACCCGCATCGGCAGCTGGGCGTTTCCCTGACGCCAGTGGAGCTGGGCGTACGTGCTGTCATTCCGGGCCAGAATGAACATCACGGCCCAGTCGCAGCGTCCAAAGCATCTCTGGAACGTCTCCACATCCACGCTGCTGGGCTGTGGACAACTGCCCGGATGGGTGTGGATCCAGATCCTTCCACACTGCTCGGGAGTTCTTCCCTGGTCGACCTGGTTCTCAAAGTACTCGGCGACCGAGAGGTCATCGAACTTCACGGTGACTTCGGTACACACTTGCCGGACCAGCTGAATCTCCCGCACACAGAGCACATCATCGGGATCGGAGATCCCGAATGCTCCCACTTCTGATGGTCCGGCATCACGCAGGTACAAGAGCTTCGACCAGGCGGTCGGGCTGAACTTGAGGGTCGGTTTGCGGAACTTCCTCTGCCGCGGACGGCGGATCTGTCGTCTCAGGATCGGTCGGGTCTTCGGGATCGTCTTCATCGGGTTCACTTTCTTGTTGAGCTTCCAGGCAGCTGGGACAGAGGTTGTCTTCCAGGCAGCTCTGGCAGAAGGAGTCTTGGCAGTCCGCACAATCACTCAGGCAACCAGAGCAGTTCGATTCGTCGCAGCCGGTGCAGCAATGCTCACAGTTGGGGCAGAGGGATTCCGAACAGCTGCTGCAGCTGCGGACACAGTCTTCACAGAGTTCACACTGACACCCGTTGCAACTGGAGGTGTCTTCGGGAGAGGTTGTCCCCCCACAGTCCGCACAGCTCATCCCCTCCCAGTCCGCCAGAGAGACATAGGCGCTGCCGGAGTTGTAGGTCTGCAGGACGCTGCGGATCAGCAGAAACAGATCGAAGATCCGGCCTTGCTGTAGCGCGCTGCGAATCGGGAGCTTGGCCTCCCCTTCGCAGAGCTGGCTGGCGTGGACATGGGGATGCGTCGTCTCACGATCGCTGCCGGCGGGATGCGGATCGAGGGCGACGACTCTGTAGGGAGAGTGATCTCCGAGGGAGACGTAATCCAGGCGGATTTCGAAGGCTCCCAGGTCCACCCCTTCCAGGATGATGGGCTCCGTCCGCACGGTCAGATGGCGTTTTTGTAGATCCACCCCCACCTCCTCAAACTCGGCCCGGAGTGCCAGCAGGTCTTCGTAGAGGCTGCGGAGGGAGGGAGGTTCCGCGGGTGGAGCCTGCGCGAGGGCCACCGCCACCAGATCCCGGCACCGGGAGCCGAGCCGGTCCAGCTGCCGCAGATACCGTTCTTCAGCCTGCCTGCCGGCGTTCGGCAGGTGATGGTTCCGGCAGAGTCGCCGCTGGCGATCGGCCTGCTGCACCAGTTGCCAGCACGCCTCCGGTGGTTCGGGGACCGAATCGTCAGTCTTCCGGGTGAAATAATCCTCGTGCATGCGCCCGGCAGCGCGGAGCAGCAGCCGGTCGGTTCGGTTCATGGGGGGCCTTTAGGGGTTAGGAGTTAGGGGTTAGGAGTTAGGGGTTAGGAGTTAGGGGTTAGGGGAGAAAATGGGACAGAGGCCGGATTGGCTGACCTCTGGCCTCCGCCCCCTGATCCCTCCCACGCGGCCGCTCAGCGAAAGTGGCGGGGGAACTGCGGGCCCGGGCGGATGTCACCATCGTGGATGAAGATCGCGATCAGGATCGCGGCCGAGATCAGGAACACGTCCCAGGAACCGGTGACGATTCCCAGACCGCCCGCAAGGAGCAATGTTCCCAGCAGAGACAGACAATTGAGCCGTAGGCGGGCTCTCATGGAGGACTCCTTGAGGTCAGGGGGCAGGAACGACAAAGGGACAGCGGCCAGATTTGCTGGCCTCTGTCCCCTGTCCCCTCCCCTCTGCCCGCAGGGCTACGCTCCTTCGATCTTGGTCGGTGTGATCGAGACGCGGTCGCAAGGCTGCAGCGTGTAGTCCGCACTGGTCGGCTGGCGATTGACGCGGATCAGGTAGTCCTGCGGTCGGCCTTGCTTGATGCGATCGGTAAACAGCATGTGGACGGTCGTCCCTTCGGCAATCTCAATGTGGTCGGCAAAGCCGCTGCCGTCGTTGTTGATGTAGAGGATTCTCATGGGGGCTTTCGGTTTGGGTAGTGGGTAGTGGGCAGTGGGTAGTGGGTAGTGGGTAGTGGGCAGGAGTTAGGATTTAGGAATTAGGAAAGACGCATCTGTGGCTTTTCCCTATCTGCTATCTCCTAATTCCTATCCCCTAACTCCTAATTCAATATTCTTCCGGCAACAGGACGGTCGTCGCTGAGCGGTCCGCTTCGGTGATGATCCACAGCTTCGTTCCATCGGCGGCGTGGTAGACTGAGAGCAGGCGATCGCCATCAAGCAGCGCCTGCTCGTTGGCTGCGGCATCCTCGGGATCGCAGTCTCCCCAGTCGCCGGACAGGTGCCTCTTCAGGGCCGTACGGACATCGTTCTCGGAAAGCTGCTCACGAGCAGTGACGGTGATGACCGTCTGCCCGGATCGAAACTTGGTTTGAGGCGACGTGGCAGTGATCTCCTTCATAAAGGTTCGATAGGGTTGGAATGCGGCATCACAAACAGGCAGCCGGACACGCGTCCGGCTGCAACAACTCATCGCTCAGCGCGGACCGCGGGAATCATCACTTGGGTTTGAACAAAGAGCCTGCACAAAGCTCAGCAGAGACCAGGCCAGGAGCGGCCAGGCGATGAGGACCCAGGCATCGACCAGAACAGCCAGGGCCAGGCAGATCACCATCCAGAACCCCAGGTAGCGATACAGAAACCGTTCCGCACGGTCTCGCCGGTTCTGATCAGCACGCCGGTTCCGCAGCTCAGGCAGTCCTTGGCAGAGACCGGCGAGTCTGCTGCACGACCGGGACATTGCGTCGCAGGTCGAGGTCATCCCAGTCCACCATTTGCGGAGTGAGAATGTCCGGTTCCGGGTCGAACCGCGTTTCGCTCAGGTCGACCACCGAGAACCCCCGGCGGCGGATCTCGCGCAGTTCTTCTCCCGTGGCCTGTGCCACAGCGGTATTCAAATCACATTGGGTCATCGTCTGTTCCTTCCAAGACAAAGAAAAACGACCACCCCCACGCGGAGCGGTCGTGTCCAAAACACCACCGCCCCGCGAGATGCGAGGCTCACTTTTTAAAGCATCAGATCAGTGAGCCACTTCTGCAGGCGGAACCTGGTTTGATTTCCAGGTCTCGCCCAGCCAGGCATCCCCATGGAAATACGTCTGAAAGGACTTCCCCGCCAGACAGAACGTGACCGGGATCTCCTGCTCGGGATCGAATCGCTTCAACGGAAACCGTGCCATGAGGGCATTTTCCTGGTTCGGTTCCCAGACCTCAAAGCTATGTTTGAATTGATCTTCACCTGAGGGATCTGCAATGAGATCCCCTTTGGCAGTGATCAACACGATCCCGTTCTTGAGGTTGCCGACGTACTGGTGCGAAATGACAATCACCAGTGTGGGCTGACCAAAGAGCGATTGCTCGACGATGCCTGAAATGTCGGGCACCACACGGGGCCGCTGACTGTCCTGCCACTCCCTGTACAACCGGGACGTGAACATCCCCAGTCCCAGGATGACGATCAGGGCGATAACGATGTCAGTGAGGCGCTCGAACATTATGGGTTCTCCCCTTCCACAGCACCGCCATCAAGGTCAGCGATCACCTGGCCATTGTTGGCGACGACATGCAGCCCGATCCGCTCTTCATCCTGCAGCCGCACCAGCACATGGTTCCCGTCCGGAGACAGAAACAGATGCGGTACGGTCAAGTTGATGCCGATCGATCCGGACCGCAGCTGGCGGCGACGTCCGCTCCGTGTGTCCACCAATTCGATCTCTACCGGAAACCCCTCCTCGCCAAAGGCTCCGCGGGCATGGACCGCGTAGGGACCGGAGCGAAAACGGACAACCTGCAGGGTCTTCCAGGGGGCATCCTCGGCATCCGCCGCATCGATTTCCGCAAACTCGGATTGCAGGTCATCCGGCAGCGGATCAAACCGGACTTCCTTCCTGTCCGGGTCAAAACAAACCATCCCTTTCCGGGTGGGACAGAGCAGCTTCCGGCCCTGCCAGGTTCCCTGCGGCAGGGGATACGTCAATGCTAAACGCTCCGTTTCGCTGATTCGACGAGTTCCCCACGCTCCGATGGCCGCCTGGACCGCGGAGGTCATCTGCAATGGCTGTTCCCAGCCGTCCCAGCTCGTATAGAAGAATCGGGGGCCTTCGGGAGCCAGCTTCATGGCCAGATAGCCGGAACCATCGGGACACAGCGGAGAGACATGCAGCGCCTGGGCCAGCACCAAAGCGGGAGGAGCCGTCGTGAGCTCGGTGAGGGTCTCCTCGGCGAGATCATAAACGACGAAATGTCCTACGAAAGCTGCGGAGTTCTTGTCCGGAGTGGATGGGGGAGTCCCCGCATAGCCGATCAGGATCCTCTTTCCCGAGGGACACCAGTAACAGCAGGAGGGGCCGATCTGGCGAGGATTATCGTTGTCTCCCCAGACATCCAGCAACCGTGTCACGGTCTTCTGCTCCAGCAGAGAATACAGGTTCAGGGCAGCCGCATGAGATTTGGATCCTGAAGCGCCTTCGGGAATTGCCAGTTGCAACCCATGCGGGCTCAGGCCGACGTTCTGGGGACGGACAGAACTGGCGGGAAGGAGTGTGCGTGTCGTTTGCTGCCGCAGGTCGTACTGCAGCACCGCTCCATCCGTGCGGGCGTAGAAGAAGCTCTGCGAATCGTAGGACCAGACGGGTTCAGGAGCCGGTCCGCAGCCGGAGGCCAGAAACACTGCGGCCACCAGGAGTAAGCATGTGAGTGAGATTCTGATCATCAAGGCCCTTTCAGAGTGGTGAGGGATCCGGAATCGAACGCTGATTCCAGAAGTTGTTCGAATGCCAAAATACTCAAAGTCATCATTGCAATGATACTCATCGTCCGTGGAGTTGTCCTGCCCGTCGGCGGTTCAATGTCGGCATGGCCAAGAAACCGGACATTCTGGAGCGATTCGGAGAGCGCGTGCGGACGCTGCGGAGTGAGCAGGGATATTCGCAGGAAGGGTTTGCGGCTGCCTGCGGGCTGGACCGCACGTACATCGGCGGGATCGAGCGGGGAGAACGGAACCTGGCCCTGCGAAATATTGATGTGATCGCCCAGACCCTGGGAATCTCGCTGGCCGAACTACTGCGAGGGCTGTGAGTCGAGCTCACGCGGCCGACGGAAAAAAGAGCACGCTGACTACGCACTGGCCCGGCTCCATCGCACTCAGTTCAGCCTCATCCAGAGAACTGAAGAGTTCTGGATGAAGCAAGAGACCCGGTGCTCGGTCGCAGCAGGCGTACATCAGTTCGCAGTGGCTCACAAGATCCCGCAGTTCTCGTGTCTCATCGACTGCCAGTGGAGGATCGAGCAGCTCATCAAAATAAGGCTCGGAAACGTTCGCCCCATGCGGGCTCATCTCCTCATCAAAGAACATCAGCGCTGCACGAATGACAGCCAGATGCCGTGACGTCAGCAAAGAAACCTCCTTGGCCCCGCAGGGCGGTTCGGGAATGGGGGAAGAGACGGGGTGATTCCACCGTCAGCAGCGACGATGAAGCCGTCAGCTCGGAAGAACGCCATGCCGGCAGAGTTACACCAGAGGAATCATCTTATATGCCACGTTTTCGGGCTGAATTTAGCTGTCGAACGAAGCACTGAAATTCTATTGAAGGCATCAGTCCAAAAACATAGCGCCTATCGGTGGTTCGGAATTCAGCGAAATAGCTCCACATCATTTCCGGAGAGGAAATTTCAACTGGAGTAGGAACAAAAACAGGCTTGGTCTACGGTTTGGGAAGTTCTCACACAACCCTTTCCGAGGAGCCAAGCCATGGATGGCAGTATCCACCTCACAGCTCAGGAACGTAAGATGCTTTTGCAGACCTATCGCTCGGGAGCCGACCTTTCCGTCGCTCGACGAGCGCATAATGTCTTGTTGCTAGCTCATGGCCTGACCTGGCAGCAGATCAAAGCTGTGCTCTTCTGCAGCTTCGACCTGATTTCCACCACGCTGAAATTGTTCACTCAAAAAAGAGTCGCTGCGGTTCTGGAACAACCCGCTTCGCAGCGTCCCGTTGCGGCGTAATGATGACGGGTCTGCGGTGGGTGTCGCAGTACTCCCCGGGATTTTGGATATTCCCGTTACCGCTAGTTCCGCGAGACGCTGACCCACCTGCTGGCGTTTGACACCGGACTGCGTCTGAGCGGAGAATCGATCCGCCGGGGACTGCATCGGTTGGGGCTGGTCTGGCGTCGCCCTCGACCTGTCGCGGGGCCCGTTGATCCCGAACACACCCAGAAATTCCAGCGAATACAGCAATTGCTGGAGAATCTTCCTCACAGCGAAGTGGCTGTCTTCGAGGACGAAGTCGACCTGAATCTGAACCCCAAGATCAGCAGCGTGTGGATGAAGAAAGGTGGGCAAGCCGAAGTGGTCACGCCAGGAAACAACCGGAAGCGCCATGTGGCAGCCTCGCTGGTCTGGGGCACCGGGACGCTGCTGGTGAGTCGTCCCCACTGGCGGTGAAGCACGGTTCACTTTCTGGCCCGTCTGGACAACCTGCGTCTCCGGCTCAGGGGCCGCCGGAAGATTCATGTCATCTGCGACAACGCCAAATTTCACGACGCGAAGGCAGTGCAGGAATAGCTGGCACGCTGGAGACATCGGATTGAAATCCACTTCCTGTCCAAGTACGCCCCGCAAACGAATCCCATTGAACGAGTCTGGTGGCACCTGCACGAAACGATCACGAGAAACCACAAATGCCAGACACTGGAGGAACTGATTGATCAGGCGCATGAATGGTTCGAAGTGCACAACAACTACTATCTGGACATGCGACACTCATTCGCCAAGCCGCTTAACAACCACTCCGGTCAGGTGGGGGCCTGTTTAGATGTCAGCCGAAGTAGGATGTCATAAACACGAAACGATCAGACAGGCCACGCAGCTTGCGACAGCAGCGAGAAACCAGGGGCTCTTGATGTTCAAGGTGTTCGGCCTCTGAAATCTGAGAGGCCGGAAGGATGGAATGGTGTCATTCTTGCACTTTGGGGCGTCTGTCTGCAGCTCTGGACCTGCCTGATCACGTTGATCTTGCTCTGTCGCCTCCAAAGCCGTCCACGATGGCTCCCACAGCTACAAACACTTCCGCCACCGAAATCTCAACGCCACCATCAGTCGCTGGATGAAATTAGCTTAATTTCAATAGAGTGCTGTACTGGCGATGAGATCCGGGGCTGCAATTCCGGATTATTTCGCCAGTTTCAAGCGAACGGTGCCATTCACTTCCTTGTCTCGCGGAGTAAGTTTTAACCGGGTCGGCGTCTCTTTGGTCACCTGCTCCATTCGATAAAGCAGGTACTCGGAATCTTCCTGGCTGTTTTTCCGCACCCGGTCCTTGGCGAGGCGGTCTCGAATGATCAACTCGACGTTTTCCATTTCAACGAAATTTCCCTCAGCGTCAGTGATTGTCATACGAAACTCGCCAGGCTTTCTGATGTGCTTGGAAATATCAAAGATGCCCTGATTTTGTTCGAGCAGATCGGGTGTCCAGGTAATCACCTCGACCCAATCATGTTCGATGGGGTTGTCCGACTCCTGGATGTCGATCAACTCATCTTCAATCCCCTCGACGGCATATGCTGCGATCCGGGTCAGGATTGGCTCGCCTGCAGATTTGGTCACGCGTAAACGCAATGCGGCGACTTTCTGAGACGGGAAGCGATCGATTCTTTGATATCCCACCGATAATCCGTTCGGGACCAGTGTCACCCATTCATTTCCCTGCATCCCCTCCACAACGTATTCTCGAATTCGTTGCCCTTCACGAATATCTTCTGCGAGAATGATGTGATTGATCGAGGCTGCCTGTGGAAGTCTCAAAATGAATTCTATTCCGCTTCCCCCTGTTGACTCGGCGACGGAATGCCCGAAACGCCGTTGGACTTCAGCAGCGAATTCCTTGTAGCGGGTCACGTGGGAATCCGGGATCAGTCCAGACGTGTCTGGAGTTGAATTCAGCAGCAATGGGCATCCCCTGCCGACGGAGGTGTAATAGGTTTCGATGAGTCGGGGAACACTCTTCATCATCGAATCGGTGTTCGGTGCCCAGAACCATTTATGGTCCAGAAGCGTGGTATTGATTTCGAACGGCAGCCAGACCTCTCCATTCGGATCGCTGTGTGCTGCGGTGGCGATGCCTGACTGGGCGTCGGACTTTCTCACGGTTTGCCATGTCGGGTCGGGGGCGATTCCATTCTCGTTCCCGGACCAGCGAATCGTTGCATGCGGTCCCTGGAACTGCATGGCTGTCGGGGCATATTTTTCGACAATATCCTGCACTGGAATAATCAGGCTGCCATCAAACCAGACTTCGACCATCGGGCCGTATTTGGACAGTACTTCGACCATTTGTTGTCGATAGACTTCATTGTACTTCGACTGATCATCCGGATTGGCTGTTCTTCCCCCGGGACCTGCTCGCCACTGGTCATCGATGGGAGAGACATAAATCGCCATCTTCAAACCGTGAGCCCTGGCGGATTCTACCAGTTCCGCAAGAACATCTCCCTGGCCTCCTTTGTAGGCACTCTCTTTGATGCCATAGGTCGAGGTCTCCGTCTGCCACCAACAGAAGCCGCCAGTGTGCTTGGCGACAAACAGCAACTGGCTTGCTCCCCAACTCTTCGCGACTTCGCACCATTGATTCGTGTCCAGCTTTTCCGGATTGATGGCAGATGCCGGAAGTGAATGATCGTCATATTCGTTCCCCTGCCAGGTGCAAGGGTCCAGGCAAATGAACATTGAGTTACGCGACAGCCATTCCACTTGCTGTGGAGTAGGTTGCGCACAATGCAACTGCTCGTGCTCATCGCCTGCGAGTATCGTTTGGACTTGCAGGACCAGAACGATCATGAATAGCAAGATCCAGAGCGGATGAACTGCACGTCGAGTTCCCAAATTCATCACGTTAAACTTCTCCTGACATGTTATGGCCTCATCACCTGGGGAAAGCCCCCAAGTTCAATGGGGCTGCTACTGGTTGCAGCCCTCGCTCGGCGAGTAGATTGAGGAGCTGGAATGCCTCGAGTTGACTGCATGGCATCGGACAATCGCTGGCGTGAGCACGCGCCTGCGGCTTCCTACCCTTTGACGCATCTTTGAATGCGCACCCTGATCCGCTGAGGCCGACAGCGCTGTCGGCGGGAATGACTTCTCCCATGCGAAGCTACGAAGATTCGGACTTCTTTTCTTTACCGCGACAGCCGAAGAACTTTGGTTTGCATCTTTCCAAGATGCAAACGCAGCCGATTTCCCTGTATGGTAAGGGGCGCGGTTTCGTTATAGAGACCTTCTGCCCGGGTTCGTACCCCAATTCGAGGATTCTCGAGCTTCAGCTCAACTGTGCCTTCGTTCAACGTGGGATTGTGCACCGCGATGTAGATCTCCTCATCCGTCTTTTGTCCGTAACGTTCAATTTGAATTTCCTGAAATTCTGAACGGATTCCCGTCACGGGTTGCCATGTCGCCTGGTAAAGTTTATCGAGTACCGGAATCATGGGCTTGAGTACATCTACAGGAACGTCTCGACCGGGATAAATCCCCCAGAAAAGGTGGTAATCCAGAATGGCCTGTGAAGGGGGATCATAGGGAAGAAATGTGATCGGGCGCCGAGGACCAGCGATCACCCGAAAGTATTGAGGTTCGATGACCTGCGTATTTTCGAGCCCAAAGACATCCAGTTCCGGGGCAGTGAACGTCATCGGACCAAAGCAATTTGCCATGATAATCATATTCCGTGGAGCGAAGTGCCGTCGAACTTCTTTCAGCCATTCGACAGCTCCGAATCCCTTGGGAGCCATGGGAAGTTTTGTCACGGGATCGAATGCCACTGGCGACTGCATATAAGCAAAGTTTTCGCGACGAAAATCGTTAGGAACTTCCAGAAAACTGTCGAGGCAGAAACCATCGATGGGACTCCAGCCCAATTTGGAGATGGCGTCATCAAAATACTGGAAGTAGTCATGAATGATCATCGATCCGCGACCATCGGGGATTGCCGGCGCGAGGTTTGCTGGTGACATCACTCCGAAACCGGAATCTCCAATCCAGCCAGGACGATAGCCCAGTCCTAAGACTGGTTCGCCATTCCTGTCATACATGACGCTGGCGTTCTGACTGCTTAACAACTTCGAAAGATATTCCTTGGAATCTCTTAATTGAAGATGGCGATTGCTGGTTGCCGCTTTGGAATAATGTAACGGGAGAAAGGCTGCCCATTCCTGCTGGTCTCCAGAGGAAAGCTTTTCCAGCCGCTTCTGGGCGTCGGGTGTTGCGGGGGCAGGCAGGTCCCCCATGCTGAATTGCAGAAAATCTGGCTCTATGTAAATCAGGTTCTTCACACCGTTCCGGGCGTTCCATTCCCAAGTCTCCTGATCATTTTCGGCAGCGGTCCATTCAAATCGCAGTCCGCTGGCGATCAGATCCTCCGGGGAATTCTGAGCTTTGCGACGTGCTCCATCCACTTCCCACCCGCCGCCGTGCCCCACCCGATCAAGAAAGTTTTCAGGATGAAGCTCATACAGGCTGGCGACTCCGCTACGAATGCCCCAGGCGGGTTCCACTGCAATTATCTCCAAGTGGAATTCACCTGCGGCGAGGTTTCGTCCATCGAAACCCTTTTCAGGGATCAGTCCAAAATCGAAGGCAGCATACATCAGCCGCTCACGCGGATTGACCGCCAGGCGAAATTGCACCGGGCGCTGCTGGTCAATCAACAGTCCGATTCCTTTTTTTCGTTGAGCGTCAGATAACACCGCCAGAGGAAATGTGGCGTTCTGGACTTCGTAAGTCGGAACTTTCTTCATTTCCTCAAACGGTTGGACTGAGTTGTTCAGGTCGAGAAACCAATTCCAGGTCGAACTCGGAGAAATCGGGAGTGCCACATAAACTGTAATGGCACGGTCTGATGCCTGAGTTGACTCGACAATTCCATCGACAAGTATCCGATTCTTTTCCGCCCGATAGGTTGCATTAAATTTGATATCAAGCGAGGGAACCTCTCCGATCTGCTGAATTCCATTAACCGTTTTTTCGAGGACTCCTCCGACCATCACCGGTGGCTGAGTGGTCTTGGCGTCACGGAGCAGGATCCCTGAAATCTGTGTACGGCCGTCCCCTACCGATTGTCCGAATGTTGTGATCTTCTGAATCCCGCCATTTGAGGACAGCGTGAGCTTTAGACCGTCCTCGGTCTCCAATGAATAGGCAGCGTCCTTTGCTCCTCCCGTCAACGCTCGCGGTTCAAAGACCGCGCCATCGAAAAGAGTTTTATTTGGGTCTTCGCCTTCCAGACGCAAATTCTTGAACGTCATCTTGTAGGTATGCGGATAGTTGTGCGGCATATCATACAAATAGATATCAATGCTGGAGACTTCAGATCGCATCCAGCCCGTCATGTCGATGGTCACCTTCTGCCACTTTCCCTCACTCAAGTCGACGTTGATGCACTGTTGTTTAGCCGGTTTGCCTTCGATACTTTCGTGTCGGCATTTACGGTCATACAGGCAGAAGGCTATATATTTGCCCCCTTCGCGAATCCCTGGCGCAGTGCTCTCCAGAAGCACGTCACAGGAAATGCGGTTATACAAACGCCAGTCCTGTGGTTCGGGCGATCCCCAGTTCAGACTGGGAAATCCTTCTGCCCCGCCTCCCACATTCACCTCAGCCTGAAGCGGATTTTGGGAAAGAATTTGAACTGTGGTTTTTCCGCCTGAACTGGAGTTCCATTGATTCGAATTGCCGGTCAAGGGCAATTCAATTGCCGTGGCGATGGAAGCCACTTGCACAAACATGGCTGTCAGAAAACAGGTCTTCAAAAGTTGAGATCGCGTCATTGTCGGTACTGAATCGAGGACGTTGGCGGTGTGATAAGGTAGGCAGGCACGACCTGATTTCAATAACAGATCGCATCTCAAAGGCAGGAATCGTTCAGGGGAGGCAACGCGACTGAGCGCGTTGCTCTTTGCCTGTAGATTCACAAATTCTCATCAGGATTTCGGAAAAGCAATCGTTGGTTCTGATAGGAGACCAAGTGGAATATGTCAGTGGGCAACGTTCCGCGGGCCCATGTTGGCAACGGTCTATTCTCACACGCAGAGCAAGATCTCATGCGAGAGATTCGGATCCTCTGAATCGAATAAGCAGTGGGGTGCTAAAACTCTTGGGCGACCTCTGCTCCATCCTTGGAGCCCAATGCTCCCCAGACCCCGTATGGACTTTGCCCGCTCGTTACCGGGTTCGCGTTTTGCGTTCCAGCGTCGATGCTGTTGCTGATGAAATGTACCGATCCATCTGCCATCAAAACATGGGCACCGCCGACATGGTGACTGGATGCTGCCAGCCAGCCACCTTGGTCAGGGTCATACCAGACACATTGCGATTTATTGGGAGGGGCGCCCGTACTGAAGGAGGTCATCAACGTTCCCCCATCACTCCAGAATAAACCCGCATACTCCTCGGTTCCATAATTTGATGGATACGATGTTCCTGGAAACCAGTTCGTACATTGTCCCGGGGAACTTTGGTCACTGGTCACCAGGCCGGAATTAATATCTTTGGCTTGCATGCTGACGCCCCGCTCTCCCATGGCAATGGTATTGCTCAGTCCGTCCGTAACATCCCTGAACCGAACGCTAGACTGGAAGCCGAACAACCCTCGAACCCTGCGCGAGTTTCCTAATCTTGTATCACCAGCGCAGTAAGCATAGTTCGTGTAACCGACGGGAGTCAGATTATATGGGCGAGGGGAACTCGGACAGGCCAGCGTGCTGATCTGAACTTGATAGACCCCGCCGTTCCAAGGCTCATCCGGCGCCGCTTGAATCTTTTGGAACAGCGGTGCCTGATCATAGAATGGAAGCAGAAAGACATGTGCACTTTGTCGGGCGTATGGAAAGACAGCTCCGGCTGATGCATAGTTAGGATCTTCCGGAGGACGCGTTGAGGTAATGGCACCCGGTCCCCCCTGGCGCGGCGGAAGAACGGAATGCGTTTCGTGGTAGTTATGCAGCGCCAGCCCTAACTGCTTCAGATGATTCTTGCACTGCGATCGCCGTGCTGCCTCGCGGGCCTGCTGCACCGCTGGCAACAACAACGCTACCAAGACCGCAATGATCGCGATGACGACGAGCAGTTCAATCAATGTGAACCCACGACGCATTGAACTAGAGAGTAGAGGGACGCTTAATGCCGTTTGAAGACGAAGTCTGAACATGAATTTCTCCCGATTTTTTCAAATTCGAACCTGAAAGCAACAACTGTCAAAATAGGAATTTCTCACTCCAACAATTCTCAATAATTCTTCAGGAATGCGTGACCTTTAGATAGGTCACAATGGAGACACGGCTGCTTGAATTCCACGACTCGACCGCTGTCGATTGACTCCTGAGCCGCCAGGCACATGGCCACTGACCAGCGTCCCTCTTCGGCTGTACACAATTGAATGGGTTCCCCCTGAATCAACCGCGTGAATCCTGACAACTGATCTTCCAGCTCGAATATTTCCCCCGTGGTCTTGGGGATGGAAATGTCTTCCACGGCGTTGCCGTTGAACACTCGCAAGGCATAGGTCGGCTGGCGCGTTCGGTCCGACGCGCCGCTCCATGAGGCCCAGATCGCCCCTTGAGTACCCGTAACCTTCACGGTTTGATGATGTTCAAATGCGCTCAGCGTCTGGGAGATCACGGCATAGGCTCCAGAAGCAGTATGCATGATCGCGCTGAAGTTGTCCTGCAGTTCAGGATGGCCGATTTGCTTCGAGTTTGCGGTTGCATAAATCGAGACGGGATCGCCTGTCGATTCGAGATACCAGCGGGCCAGATCAAAAAAGTGAATCGGCTCTTCCAGAACCCAACTTCCGACGCGATTGAGATCGTACCTCCACTCCTCAGCACCCCTGCGGTAGGAATTTCGCGATAATTCGACCAAGACATACAAGGGGGATCCCATGAAGCCACTGGAAATCAGCTCCTTGACCCGCCCCCACAAAGACGAAATCCGCAACTCATGCCCCACCACAAGATGCCGTTCATTCTCTCGGGAAAGTAAAATGAGATCATCACATTCTTTGAGCGAGAGCCCCATCGGCTTTTCCAGCAGGACATGCAGCCCTCGCTTCAAGGCTTCCTTTGCCACCGGGTGGTGGAGATGGCTGGGAAGAACAATGCTGACGGCGTCAAGATCCTTTCGCTCCAGCAACTGATAATAGCCTCGATGAACGGCAGCTTGTGGATGATCGATCGCAGCTGCTTCTGTCGATCTCGCCGAACTCGCAGCAATCGCAACCAGCTGCGCATCAGGGGCCTTGCAGATTGCCTCAGCATGGCGCTTCCCCCAAGCCCCGTAGCCGATCAAGCCGTAACGAACAGGTCGCCTCATTGAAGGTGGTCCCTGAATCCCGCTTTCATTCCTAATCCTTCCGACGAGAACTCAACTGGGCATGGCCCCTCAATTTGCATGAACCGGCGCGATATATAGCCTACCCTGTCGGCCACGGAGCCAGGAAAGTCAACGACGCTCTCTCTGAATATTGTATTGGCGAACAATACAACTCAGCTTGGAAATACAAATGTGACTTCAATGTCGCCCGGAGGCCATATGCAATGCCCAAAAGAGCAACTTACAAAAGAACGGAGCCATCAATATCGTCCACGCTGCCGAAATCGCCTTTTCATTAAGAGTCGCTTGACAAATTTTCAAAGGAAAATAATAAGTACTCTTTCTGAGAATTGACTGCAAGGGGATGTTTGAAAAAATCATGAAAATTGGCGAAGAAGCAGTACGAACGCTCGAGTCCCAAATGGTGCGTCACCTTCGAAATACCCATGGGGTATCGCGGGTGGAACTTGCCCGGCGAATGGATCTTTCGCCTTCGACGGTGGGACGTTACGTTGACCGGCTGATTGAGAGTGGCTTCCTCCAGGAAGGGAGCAAGCTGGCCCAGGCGGCCGGACGTCCGCCTACGGTATTAGGACTGAATCCCGCCGCTGGATGCTTTGTCGGGATCGATATTGAACGACGTCAGTTCTGGATCACGGCTGTCGATTTCGCGCAACAGCCATTGAATTCAAAGCGAATTCGAATTCAGCCCACAGAGTCAGCTGAAGATGTGTTTGCGAAAGCAGAACGGGTCATCGCCTCCATCGTCGGTTCTCACGGACCATTGCAGGGTATCGCCATGGGCGTTCCTGGAGTGTTCGATATGAAAACGGGAACCACGTTGCATTATGAACACATCAGGGGATGGCAGAAGCTGCCATTGAAACAGCGATTTGAAAAGCGGTTCGGCGTCCCTGTCTCGTTGGAAAACAATATCCGCGTCATGGCCCTGGCCGAAGAACTTTTTGGCCAGGGCCGCGACGTCAACGATTTCATCTGCCTGGGCATTCGCAGCGGGATCGCTGCCGGGATTGTGATTGATCGGCGACTGCACACGGGGCCGGATCATCTTGCAGGTGAGATTGGAAATTGGCCCTGCGACCAGGGATTGCCGCTTGAGCAACTGGCATCTCTGAGTGCCATTCTGAAAATCCTCGAAGAAGCGATTCAAGCCGGAGAAAGAACATCCCTGTCGCTCCGAGATGGATCACTGAGGGTCCAGGACGTTCTCGCTGCTGCTCGCGAGGCGGACCCTCTGGTTCTGGATGTTCTCTGGAATGCCGGAAAGGTCGTCGGCGGCGTTTTGGCGCAGATGAGCTTTGTGTTGAACCCGGAACGCATCATTATTTCCGGTCCCTTGGCAGAACTGAAGAGCCAGTTCATTCGATCGATTCAGGAAACAATGGAAACAATGGTACGCCCCCCGCATGGATCGATGCCGAACGTGGTTGGCTCGACTCTGGGAGAATACGCCGGTGCATTAGGGGGAGCAGCATTGGCCGTTGGGCAATGGTCTCCTCTTTTAATAAATAACTAGGGAATGCGGACATTCACATGAAGTTCGATCATTAGAAATCTGAAACACGAATCTCGAAATCCGAGCAAATCCGAATGTTTCAAGTTCGAAGAACTCAGATGGCCTGACTGTTTGTCATTGAAATTTGTTTTATCTCGAATTTGGTGCTTCGAATTTCGGCTTTCATGGGAGGGCGAACTCGGTCCATTCCCTGTTAGCGGGTGAAAAGCAGTTTTGTAAATTCCATTCGTTGCACTCAGAATTCATTTAAATTGTCGCTACCTCCATTGATATTGAATACCGGCCGTCGACTTCCCTCCATTGGGCTGGGCCTGTGGAAAATTCCTCGAGAGGAAACTGCGGATCTCGTTGTTCAGGCCGCGAAATTGGGGTATCGGCATTTCGATTCCGCCAGTGATTATGGCAATGAAGCTGAAGTAGGAATCGGGCTTCAGCGCATCTTCAAAACGGGAATCTGCAAGCGAGAAGAACTCTGGATCACTTCCAAGCTCTGGAACACGTACCACCGTCCTGAACATGTCCTGCCAGCTGTCAAAAGGACGCTGCAAGATTTGAAACTGGATGAACTCGATTTATACATGATGCATTTCCCCATCGCGTTGCAGTTCGTGCCGATCGAGCAGCGTTATCCGGCCGGCTGGCTTTTTGATCCTGACAGTCTTACCCCTTCCATGTTACCGGACCAGGTTCCTCTCAGCGAAACTTGGGAAGCGATGGAGGAGCTCGTCACAGCAGGGCTGGTGCGGGACCTCGGAGTCTGTAATTTCGGCGTTGCCCTGTTACGGGATCTTTTGGCACATGCAGTCATTCCTCCCGCTGTCCTGCAGGTGGAACTCCACCCGTATCTCACTCAGGAAAAGCTTCTGAGATTCTGCAAAGAATCGAACATCGTGACGACCGCATTCTCTCCGTTAGGTGCACAATCTTATTTCTCACTTGGCATGGCGGATACAGAAGAATCCGTTCTGAACAACCCGGTCGTTCGCCAGATTGCGGTCCATCTACAACGCACTCCTGCGCAAGTCGTTTTGCGCTGGGGATTGCAACGTGGGACAGCCATCGTTCCCAAGACAACCCACCCTGAACGGTTGATTGAAAACAGAAACCTATTCGATTTCGAATTGAGCGAAGCAGATATGCAGGACATTGCCGGTCTGAACTGCTTCCGCAGGTTTAATGATCCCGGAGATTTCTGCGAGACGGCGTTTCGGACCTTCTTCCCCATTTACGAGTAAACGGATCCTCCCTGCTAAATGCGATTGCTCCCCCATAGGCACAACTCCACATTTTTCAGAAAATTCCATCCGCAATTCAGGATGTCCCGATGATCGACGCCGTTACCGTGATTCCCTTTCACGTTCCTGGTCAACAGTCCTACGGAAACTCTGTTTTCCCTTATGGTGTGCGCTGTATGTCCACAACATTGACCCGGAGTGACACTGAGCTGTGGATCGCAGGACAACGGAAAGAACTTTTGAGATCCGCTACGCAACACGGTGCGATCTTGTTTCGTGATTTTCCTTTGAAGACGGCAGAAGACTTTGATGCCTTCGTCACTTCATTAGGAATTTCGAATTTCCCTTATCGTCAGTCGCTTTCCAATGCTGTTCGCAAAAACCGCACAGAACGAGTCTTCACGGCGAACGAAGCTCCTCCCGAAGTTACGATCCTCTTTCACCACGAAATGGCTCAGACGCCGATCTATCCGGAATGGATCTTGTTCTTCTGCGAACTGGCCGCACAGGAAGGGGGAGCCACGCCAATTTGCCGGTCTGATATTCTTTATGACCGCCTCAAAGAACTCTCCCCCCAATTTGTCACCGACTGCGAACGAAAGGGGTTGAAGTATTCCAATGTGATGCCGGAAGACGATGACCTTCAGTCGGGAATGGGACGCAGTTGGAAAGGAACGTTGGGAGTTGAGACACGCATACAGGCCGAACGGCGCCTGCAGGAACTGAACTATTCATGGCAATGGCTGGACGATGGAAGTCTGCGTGTCACGACACCGGCTTTACCTGCCGTCAAAGAAATCCAGCCGGGACGAAAGTCGTTTTTTAATCAGTTGATTGCAGCCTTCTTAGGTTGGAAGGACTCTCGAAATACCATCTCTGAATCGCTTCGGCATGGTGATGGAACGCAATTGGATCGTGACGCGGTTCTGCAGACAGTGGCGCTGGCGGAGGAATTGGCCTTTGATCTGCACTGGCAGGCGGGCGACGTCGTGCTGATTGATAACACTGTCGTCATGCATGCACGTCGAACGTTTAAGGGGCCGCGTCAGATCATGGCCTCTCTGGCGGAAATGCGTCATCACGCGCTGATTTTTCCAGATAGAGGAGAGGGGTTCACTCACGGGGGCTCGGCATGTCAGGTCTCGCGATGAAAAGATGCGGAAACGTTGACTTCAGCACGTTCTTCCAATGCGTGGATCAGAAAGATCAAGGCACTCGGAAGTTTCAACTATGAAGATTTCCCTTGTCACCATGATCTGTTGAGTGAGAGTGTTCCGAATGCCGGGCGGAAACGATCCTGTGAAGACATCAGTCAGTGAACTCCCTGATTTTTCGGACTCTGCTGAAATTTCTCTCGACAACGGGCCCTGGTATCAGGGCGTGACGTGGTATCAATGGCTGGTCTTGGCAATCGCTTGCGCCGGATGGATCTTTGATGTCTATGAAGGTCAGATCTTCAATATTACCCGCAATCAGCTGCTTTCCGAACTGCTGCCTCAAGACGTACATGCCGGTCAGATCCGTCAGTATGGAGATTTGTTTCTAGGAATCTTTCTGCTGGGCGGCACGATCGGTGGAATCGGTTTTGGCTCCCTGGCCGATCGCTTCGGCCGCCGTCCAACAATGGCGCTGACGATTCTCATCTATTCCATCTTTTCCGGCCTGACTTATTTCGCCGAAACCCTCTGGCAATTGGCCTTATTACGATTTTTGGTCGCAGTGGGGGTGGGGGGAGAATGGGCAATCGCAGCAAGTCTGGTCGCCGAAGTGTTCCCAGCCAAAGCCAGAGCCCAGGCTTCAGGTCTCTTCCATGCATCCAGTGTCCTGGGCACCTGGTTGGCTGCGATTGTCGGGATGCTGGTAGCAAGCCAGTGGCGCAACGCCTACTTAATCGGAGTTCTCCCTGCGATGCTGATTCTCTGGGTCAGAACCAGCCTCCGTGAACCGGAACGATGGGCTGTGCAGCAACAATTGGTGGGCCGTCCCTCGATGGGGCGATTTCGCGATCTCAGGGATGTGCCCCTGTGGAGAAATCGGGCTGTACTGGGGATGTTGCTGGCTGCTGTCGGACTGGGAACATTCTGGGCCGTGGGCGTCGAAGGACAAAACCTTGCGGAGGAACTGCTGGTACGCCAGGGAGTGGATAAGCGGGATGCCGTCCATTCTGGTCAGTTCGCCTATGGAATTGTGCAGACAGCAGGTGGCGGCATCGGATTGCTGACATTCGGCCCCCTCTGCGCCCGCTGGGGGCGTCGTCCTACCTTTATCCTATATCACTTGTTTGCCTTTCTGATTGTTCCCGTCACCTGTTTCGTACCCCAGAATTATTCGCAGTTACTAATATTGCTACCCATCTTCGGCTTTCTGACTGTGGGGATGCATGCCGGCTATGCGATTTACTTCCCGGAATTGTTTCCGACCCACATCCGGGCAACTGGAACGAGCCTCTGTTTCAACGGAGGACGAGTGTTGGCAATAGCGGTCCTGATTTTTTCAGGATGGGTAAAAGGATTGCAGGGTGTCGATCTGCGCTGGGCTGTGACGGCACTTTCTCCGATATTTCTGCTCGGAATTCTAATCGTCTGGAAAATGCCGGAGACTCGCAATCAACAGCTTCCCGATTAACATAAAATTCTAAGCTTTTCTCAAATGTACTCTTTGCGGAGCCTGACCAGCGGCTCATCAACCTGTCGTGAAAACGTTCACCTGTGGCGCCCGCGCCGCACGACAAACACTTCCAGTCACGCTGTTTGAAGTTGGCGACATGCACTGAAACTCGATCACGAACACCGTTGTGATAGAGGTGAGCATCGGCGCGATGTCCGATTGAAATATTGGACCAAAAACCCCTTTCGACAAAGAAGTTTCAATGAGAATTCGGCGCTGAAAACTGAGGCAGTCAAAATCCCGATGACCCATTGCATCGATTCAAAGATGCGTCGACTAAGCAGATTTTCTGCATCTGGAACCAAACTCCAGGCTCAGGATCGCCTGCCAATCTGCAGTGGTTAACAGTCGATGGGAACTCGGCAATGTCAGGCAGCTTTAAATAAAAATCCTTCACCAGCCCACCGGCAAGCGACTTCACCGGTGCTTTGCAATTGATGTGTTCGACAAAAAGTCATTAACAACAGAGAGGTTTCGACGCGAAGTCGGTGCAGAAAACGGAGCGAGTCGGACTTCAGTAGACCCTCTGCGGGGCGACTTACTCAAATTACTCAGATTCCGCTTCACCGAAGGAGCGGTTATCTCGTGTACGCTGCCAGCACTCACTGAAACCCGGGACGAAAGGGACCGCGTGATCAATTCCAAGAAGGAGCATGGTATGATTCTCCTTTGAATTACGGGACATTACTCTCCCAAACCGGAAAATCTCGCCCCGTTTCGCCATGACACTTTCTTCGAAGGCAATGGCCCTTTTTCAGGGATTAGAACTCGCCGAGAACTTCGTCTCCTGAGCGGGTGCCCAAGGCCCGCCAGGTGCCAAGGTCAATATTGCTCGAAATACTGCGGAGGTTCTTCCCACAATTTAATGGCTTGCTGATTCTGGGAGCAGCTTGAGTTTGCCGCAGAAGAACAGGATTCTTGTTCGGTAGTTGGCGAAGTTCCTGAATCCTCGGGCGGCGGATTTCAGGGACTGAATGATGCTGTTGAACCCTTCCGCTGCGGCGTTGCTGATCTGGTGGCGGAACCAGCTCAGGATGTTGTCGATCCGCTTTTTGATCATCTTCGCCACACGCTTGATCGGCTTGAGTCGGCAACGGATGGCCCAGCTGAACCAGGTCTGGAAGAACTCGTCCGCTTCCTCCGCACTCCGGCAGTCCCAGAACCAGCGGAACTGTTCTCGAATGGCCCACGCCCGAGCCGTCTTCAGCTGAGCACCTTTGATCTGCTCGAACTCCGCTCGCTTCTGCTCACTGAGGTTCTCCAGGTTGTAAAGCCACAACGAGCGTGTCCCCTTGAGCGTCTCGTCCTGCTCTTTCATCAGAGACTTGTGCTCGGCTCGCCGGACCTGATCGACAGCCTCGTTCAGATGCTTGGCGATGTGGAACCGGTCATGCACGACTTCTGCATCAGGAGCATGAGCATCCACGCTGTTCTGATACGCCTGCCACATGTCCATCGCCACCGCTTCGATCTGTTCCTTCTGCTCCCAGGAGAAGGTGTTCCACAGCGTGTCGGCTGCGGTTTCGTCACGTCCGGGGGAGACTTCCAGGACTCGGCTGCCATCGATGTCGGTCATGATAGACACGTAGTCCTGCCCCTTCAGAAAACTCTTCTCATCCAGGCCGACATGCCTGATGTCTGTCAGGTCTCGAGTGATCAATCCCCGTTCGACCGCTCGGTCCATAATCCGTTGCACGCTCATCCAGCTCAGCCGCAGATGAAGCCGGGCCTTCTCGATGCTGCTGGCCACCTGCAGCAGACGAACGGCAAAGGCTTCGAACACCAATGTGAACCGTCCGTGCGGCTCGGCCCAGGGGACTTCAATCGTCTTCACTCCGCAGTCGGGACACTCGGTGCGAGGGATGCGAGCGGTGAGAAGGGTCTCGAACTGCATGGTGTCCAGATGCCGCCAGGACCGCTGCGGAGCATGATCCTTCAGCGGCCGCACCGCCGAACATTCCGGACAACAGACTGCTGCTCCCGGCACATGCTCAATCTGAATCTGAACCCGCTTCTCCTCCAGCGAGAGATCGACATCCACCACCCGCCAGGACCGGTCCAGCCCCAGCAACAACCCGTAATGCTCAGAAAGTGTGTTCATGAACAACAGCTTCCAAAACTGACCACACTCCCGCCAGATTCAAACAACCTCACCCACAAAATTCCGGGAAGACCCTACTGCGAACGGCCCCATCTGCCAGCAGCGAGTTCACCATGCCGGTATGCAGGCTGCGACTTGTGATCGCGGCCCAAGTGCTGCCGGTCGGGCCTTCCGCGCCAGAGACATAGTCTATGTCGGTGTATGTTGCACCTGATGTATCGGTGCAGCTGCCGCCACACAGAACTTGGGTATTCGGGGCCAGCGCTGTCGTAAAACTGTAATGAGGTGAACGTCCCTCAACCCATTCGGAGTGACCGGAGGCACGGATCGTGGTGGAAGGCCCGATCAAGCTGGAGACTTGAGCAACATTTGGAGTCGCTCCTTGGGGGTCTGTTGTCGGTGCCGCGGCTGGTCGATGATATGGCTGTCGAGCGCGGACTTCGGACATCATGAGTGTATTGCTCAGTCCGTCCGTGAAGTCACGGGGTGAGAGTCGCGAATTCTGCCCGAAAGCGCCGGAACCAATTTTTTTGGAGGTCGCATCCCAGACCAGCCATTCACCGGCGTTCCCAGCATAACAGATTGGCCAGTGCTTGACGGACCCGTCAGTATCCAGAGACGGCACGATCTGCGTCTCACTCGGGCAATGGAAGATCGGAATCTTGACACCTGAGACTTTGACTCCTGCTGCATTCGCCGGTTGTGAGCCGTAGGGATAGTCATAGTTGATGAGGTTGGCGAGGTTCGCTCCTTCTATGAATGGCAGCAGCCGAGCTTGCGGAGAATAGGCACCGCCACTCGCCAGCGTAATTCCCCCCATTGGGAGAACCGTATAGGCGTCCAGATAGTTATGCAGAGCAAGACCTAACTGTTTCAGGTTGTTTTTACACTGTGCCCGACGGGCCGCTTCGCGTGCCTGTTGCACCGCAGGCAGGAGCAACGCAATGAGGACCGCAACAATCGCGATGACAACAAGGAGTTCGATCAGCGTAAAGCCAGAACGTCGACGAGTCATTTCAATGGCCACTTTCGAAGAGATTTGAAGAGCGTGGACTGAGAATCTGGGGTGTCGATCCCATGAGGGAGGCACGGCGTGAACATCGAGCGTTGCTAAGGTGGGCGGAACAGGTCATCGAGTTGATCGCTGCGACACTTTCTTAAGACTGAAACTCAATCTCAGGTTTCACGCAAAGGTTAACCGCTATTCGTCATGTCACAATCAACGGACTCCTTCCATTGCCAATAAGTCATTTAATTGTTAGTTGACTGTTATGCTTATGTAATCTCACGTTTAGATTCACGTTAACTTGGTCAGCCCTTCGGTTCAGATGATGTGACTGAAACGAAGCTCAGCAAATTCCGAGGGTGGGCGCAATGGCATCTTTTTTCGATCTCAACAGTTGACCCGAGGGGCATCCTTGCAGCGTGAGTCGAAGCTTCAGTAAGTTGCGAAGTCTGCTTTCGCGAACGTGAAGAAACTGAGGGGTGCATTCAGAGATTATGACGAATCAGCAACCGGCCAAATCGGCGACGATCGATGGGTTAACCGTCTCGCCCGCACTGGATCTTGTCACGAATGCAGCACAGGTCCCCGCGCAGCATGCTCTCATCGATGGGCGTGTTCTATTGCTTTGTGTCCTCGCGGTAGGTCTGGGGGCAGTCGCAGCATTTGTCTCTCAATTCCTTGTCGGGCTGATCGACGCTATTACGAACCTAGCCTATTTTGGTGAATTTTCATTGGAAATGCGGGCTCCCGCAGAAGCGATCCCGCGACTGGGACTGTGGTCAATTCCGATTCCGGTAGTGGGTGCTCTCATCATTGGCGTGATGGCAAGATTTGGTTCAAAAGCAATTCGAGGTCATGGCATTCCTGAGGCGATGGAGCAGGTGCTTACCAATGACAGCCGAATTCCCGCCAGAGTCATCCTGCTCAAACCGCTGTCATCCGCGATTTCGATCGGTACTGGTGGACCTTTTGGAGCGGAGGGGCCCATCATTGCAACAGGCGGAGCATTGGGGTCGGCCCTGGGACAGCTGATTCATACAACTTCAGCCGAAAGAAAAACGTTGCTGGCCTGCGGTGCTGCTGCGGGGATGGCGGCAACTTTCGGCAGTCCTGTTTCGGCAGTGCTGCTGGCTGTCGAATTGCTGCTGTTTGAATATCGTCCCCGCTCGATCATTCCAGTGGCGCTGGCCGCCTCTGCTGCCACTGGAATTCGCATGATGATTGAAGGCATGGAACCTGTCTTTGCCATGACTGACCTCCAGCAGCCTCCGGGAACAGCCTTGGCTGCATATGTTGGCCTGGGCGCTGTCATGGGACTGGTCTCAGTCATTGTCACGAAAGCGGTCTACTCAATTGAAGACACCTTTGAAAAGCTACCGATTCACTGGATGTGGTGGCCAGCCATTGGAGCCATCGCAGTGGGAGTCGTCGGGTACTTTGCACCGAATACTCTGGGGGTGGGTTATTACAATATCAGCAATATCCTTTCGAACAATCTGACAGTGTCGGCGGTCCTCTTTCTCTGTCTCATGAAGTTTTTGTCCTGGTCCATTTCACTTGGCAGCGGAACTTCAGGAGGAACACTGGCACCGCTGTTCACAATTGGTGGAGGGATTGGCTTCGTTCTTGGAACTTGGCTTTCCGACTATGTCCCCTGGCTGGGAGTGGATCCACGAATCGCCGCGCTGGTGGGAATGGCGTCCATTTTTTCAGGTGCCTCTCGCGCAATGCTGGCTTCTGCCGTATTCGCTTTCGAAACGACATTGCAGCCCTTCGGTCTGCTTCCCCTGCTGGGAAGTTGTGCGACGGCGTATCTCGTTTCTGCCTTGTCGATGCGAACATCGATCATGACCGAAAAAATCTCGCGTCGAGGCGTACGCACTCCAGAGGAATACAAAGCCGACGTTTTGGATCAGGTCAATGTCCGTGAGATCGCTTCAACCCATCCCGTCACAGTCCATGCAGATGATACTGTTGAGCAAGTTCGCGTATGGATGGCATCCGGGGCTCCGAAAAGTTCACATCACGGATTTCCGGTGATCACATCCAGCGGGGTGTTAATCGGCGTTGTCACTCGCCAAATGTTGACGGACGCGACTCTTGAAGGAGGGGCGAAAATTTCAGAAATTGTCAGGCAGCCGGTACGCTTTGTCTATGAGGACAGCTCCGTGAGGCAGGCGGCAAATCATATGGTCAGACACGGAATCGGTCGCCTCCCCGTCGTCAGCCGTCAGGCTCCACACCTAGTTCTCGGGATTGTGACCCGAAGCGATATTCTTTCCGTATTTCAGCGAAACGTGGAAGAGTTTGAACTCCAACCACCGACCATCAAACCTTTCTCGTTCAGCTCAGGGAGTCGACAAAAGACAAAGAACTCCTCCGATGCATCTCCTCGGTAGGAGCACTTTCAATAGTGACGATGGGATGTGTTCCATTCCATTGATGCGAATTTTCTGGAGAATTTGGCGGGGATTCGTTCAAACGGAGTCGGTAAATTGAAGACGACATAATTGTCATGATTGCCTTAGCAGCCGTCCCCAATGCATTTCCAAGCTTGAACAGCCCCTGCGGTTCGGTAATCCTGCATCATTCGGATCAGCCATTTATTGAGCTCGTAGACCTCGACGACGGCAATGAACTGTTCTTTGCTCTGAGTACAACGCGGCATGAGCAAATCAGAGAACTCCAGAACGCTCTCCGGCTACGTGGACACCTGACGAGCCAGCAGCACATCACCACTCTGATCGCGCGATGAAACAGTCAATTGTCAGGCATGTTAATCGATTCCAAGAAAGAGCATGCTGCGGTTTTCCTCTGATAAAAGGGCCTGACGACCCCCATGCAGGGAAATTCTATCCAGCTTGGCAATTGTTCTTTCATCGATTTCAACTGACGAACGCGAATTCGAATTTTTCTCAAAACACCGTGTCCGGTTTCCACGGTTCGTCTCCACTTACTAAGGGCGTCCGGACAAAACCTATTCAGCGATGAGATATCTCCAGGTGATGAGTGAGTTGGCGATGTCATGGAACGCTTGGTGCACTTCCTCCAGCCTGTCCCAGCGAATCCGCAACCTGCGGAATTGTTTGAGCCAGCTGATGGTCCGTTCAATCGGCCAGCGGGTCGCACCCAGAGACGAGTCCTGCCGCTGACCTCGTTTGGGAATGAAGGTCTCAATGCCAGCCAGTCCCAGCAGGTCCCGAGTTGCCTGGCAGTCGTAGCCTTTGTCGGCGGTCACACTCCGTGGGCAATCCAGGGGGCGTCCCCGCTTGCCACCAATCTTCGGGTACCTCAGAAACACCAGTGGCAGAAGTTGTTTCAGATCATGAACATTGGCGGCCGTCAGGATGTTCGCCAGCGGAATCCCATTGTGAGTGGTCATCAGGTGAGACTTGCTGCCGCAGCGACCACGATCCGTCGGATTCGGTCCGGTTTTTGTCCTCCCAACGGGGCCTTGATCAATCCGGCATCGACGAGCACGTCCGCCAGTTCCAGACGCCCGGCTGCGTTCAGCACGGTGAGGAGGTGGCGATGAATGTCCTGAAAGACTCCCAGGTCGATCCACAGCTTGAGACGTCGATAGCAGGTCTTGTAGGAACACCCCAGTTCCAAGGGCAGGTCCTCCCAGGCGATGCCGGTCTTGAGCACGAACAGAATGCAGGTGAAGACGGTCCTGTTCTCCGCTGGCGGTCGGCCGCCTTTGACAGAGAACTCGTAAGTCGGAAAGAACGGCTCGATCTCGTCCCACAAGTCATCACTCAGCAATCGGGTGGCCATATCAGTTCCTCCGTGAACGGGAAAAACCAGACCTTCCCAAAATTTTCAAACCATGCCAACATTAGTTTTGTCCGGAACCTCTAAGTAAATTGAAGGCGATCAATCGATATTTGTTCAATCCTGAAGGAGGTGGTCAATGCGGAATGTGATTTTATCCGGCCGTCGGGGATTTACTCTCATTGAGTTGCTGGTTGTGATTGCAATTATCGGAATACTTGTCTCTTTGCTGTTGCCCGCGGTCCAGCAGGCTCGTGAAGCAGCGCGCCGGTCCCAGTGCAAAAACAACCTGAAGCAGCTTGGACTGGCGATGCACAACTATCACGACGCCCATCAGGTATTTCCTTATTCAACGATCAATCGAGTCGATAGAGAAGCGATCGGCGGAACCGTTAACACGCGGCAAACGTGGTTTCACCTGATTCTGCCTTATCTGGATCAGGCAAACAAATATCAGCAAATTACAACGTACTTTAACAACGGACGGGTCAGTTATCTTACGGTGCCAAATGCAATTAAAGAGACCGCCGTGCCTGGATTCTGGTGCCCCAGCGATCCCACAGCTCCCAAAATTCATACAACAAGTGATCGGCAGGGATTTGCCGGAAATTATCTACTTTGTAGCGGTTCGACCGCGATGGGAGCAACGGGAACGTATCCGCAACTCAACGGAATGTTCTATCATATTTCCCGAACGCGAGCCCGGGATGTCTCCGACGGTTTGTCCCAAACCATTATGGCCAGTGAGATGGTTCAAGTTGGTGACCAGACAGTGGAATCTGGATCAGGCAATGTTTCCTGCGGTATTTCTGATGGACGGGCAAGATACTGGAACGGATTTTACGGAGGCGGAATCTTCACCACAATTCGTCCGCCAAATACGCCTGTTGGCGATGTGGCTTATCGATGTCGAGGCACGGCCTATGCCCCTTGCCGTCAATGTGCCGGGACAACAATTGAGGCGGAAACACATGCACGCAGTATGCACATCGGAATCGCAAACATGTTGATCGCCGACGGAAGTGTGGCATCAATCTCCAACAGTATCGATACTAAATAGCTCCACATCGTTTCCGGAGCGTCGTTTTCGATTGGTGTAGGAACAAAAACAGGCTTGGTCTACGTTGGGGAGGTGTACCACCACTTCCCTTTCGAGGAGTCAAGCCATGGATGGCAGTATCCAGCTCACAGCTCAGGAACGCAAGATGCTTTTGCAGGCCTATCGCTCTGGAGCCGATCTCTCCACTTCTCGACGGGCTCATATTGTTCTGCTCCGGGCCCAAGGCCTGACCTGGCAGCAGATCAAAACCGTGCTGTTTTGCAGCTTCGACCTGATTTCGACCACGTTGAAATTGTTCACGCAAGGGGGAGTCGCTGCTGTTCTGCAAAAACCGTCTCCGCAGCGTTCCTTTCCAGTCTGGATGACACAGGTCCTGCGGTGGGTCACTCAGTCCACTCCCCGGGATTTTGGATATTTCCGCTCCCGCTGGTCCTGTGAAACGCTCGCTCACCTGCTGGCGTTTGAAACCGGCCTGCGATTGAGCGGAGAAACGATCCGCCGGGGACTGCATCGGCTGGGCTTGGTCTGGCGTCGCCCCCGTCCAGTGGTCGGCCCGGTTGATCCCCAGCACGCTGAGAAATTTCAGGCAATCCAACATCTTCTGAAGAATCTTTCCCACAACGAAGTCGCCGTCTTTCAGGATGAAGTGGACCTGAATTTGAACCCCAAGATTGGCAGCATGTGGATGAAGAAAGGTCAGCAGGCCGAGGTGGTCACGCCGGGGAACAATCAGAAGTGCCATGTGGCAGGCTCGCTGATCTGGGGGACGGGAACACTGCTGGTGAGTCGTCCCTGCTGGCGACGAAACACGGTCCAGTTCCTGGCCCATCTGGACGACCTGCGTTTCCGACTCAGGAGCTTCCGGAAGATCCATGTCATCTGTGACAACGCCAAATTTCATGACTCGAAAGCGGTGAAAGCCTATCTGCAGAAATGGAGTCACCGGATCGAAGTCCATTTTCTTCCCAAGTATGCTCCGCAGTCGAATCCCATTGAACGAGTCTGGTGGCACCTGCACGAGACGATCACGAGAAACCACCGCTGCCAGACCTTGGAAGAACTGATTGACCAGGCGTACGAATGGTTCGAGGTGAATAATAATCACTACCTCGACATGCGACACTCCTTCGCCAAAGCCGCTTAAAACTCACTCCGAGGACGTGGAGGTCCTATTTAGCGATTCCATGATGCTACATCTCTCGTAAAGAATTTTTCAGCTTGGACGGTATCTCGGATCGCCAAAATTCGTCTCGAGAACAGATCCTCTCTTTGACGGAATCTGCCAATAATCAATCTTGCTTTGCTTTAGTCATTCCGAGTTCATTGCGGATTCTTTCCCAATCCTCTGTTAACTTCGGATTGATTTTGTGAAATATTTCCGACGAAAGAAGTGTGCCCGCAGATGCCTTTGCACTTTCGTATGCAGCAAATGTGTCCAGGATTGTTGCTTTGTCTTCGTTGGACCTTATACGCACTCCCCCTCGGAAGAGATCGTAAAGCCTTTCATAAACTTTTGCACAGCGAGCTCGAAAAACCTCCAATGTTAGCCATGACTCCAGCACCTCTGCAGAAAACACGACTTGTGTGATCCACGAAAGGATTTCAAAGCTGCAAAATCGATTTGCCCAAAGAGCCAACCACGTAATTGCACAAACCCCCGCTTTCAGCCGCTCGCAGAAAAGCATTTTTCGTGCAACTGCCTCACTAAAGAGAGCGTTCTCCATCGTATTAGCCCCCATCCGTACGATGCCGGCTGAGAATTCATTGTTGTAATACGCAACCGTTTGGTCCTCAGACAGCTTTGACTCAAACGAGTTTCCCAAGAACTGCTTACACCGAGCCCTTTCCGCATACGGTATCAGAACCAACCGCTGCACCGTTCCGAGTCCGAAATAGGTAATGCCGAGAACAAGGAATGCCGTGTGCATCGTCGCGATTATCGGATAGTTTGAATCGTCCGCGTAAGGCAGCGCAAATGAAAGAAAGACAACCAATAGGTAGATTATTCCACTGGCCGTTGCTGCTCGTTCGGCAGGTTTATAGCGTTGTGACACATCGTCTCGCCGCTGAGGCTGTTCGTCTAGCATATCGATGACACCTTTTTGATTTTCCCAGAATGGGCCAGTATTGCTCATGATTCCTCGCACACCTTGGACTCAGTCTCTCAAAAAATTGCCTGACAGTAAAATCACGGGTGCCAAAACACTTGAGCAATTGCGTCCATGCATCTGTTGCGAGAGGGATTCACGCCGCCTTCGTATCGGTCCATTGAGATGAATGAATCCCCCTGATGTCAGAGAGAATTCAAGCATGCAAATGTAGCCGCAAGGGACTGCTCCAACTAAAACACCTATCGCAAACTACCGGTTCCAAGAGATCGCAGCACTGGAACTGGATTGCGGAGAACTAGCAGCCTGTTGAAGTTGGCGTGATTTTGAGATTTCTGGGTGTGAGTGGTCGCTGTGAGGTGGACTTGCGGTCGATGTCTCGGAATGTCTTCGAAAGTCTTGTTCTTGCCTTCAGTGAGCGCAGGCAGCTTCTCAGGGTGGTCCAGAGCAGCGCACAGATTCCCTAGAGTGCCACTAGCGCCCAGATTCCTCCTTGCAGGTGTCTGGGTTTGCCGATTCCGAATGCTTTGAGCATGAGGGAGCCCAGGTTCCTGGCAGCGGCCACGATCAGGTAACGCTTTTTGATCTTGTTGAGACCTCGCAGCCACGTCCTTTAAGCTCCGCCGGTCTCGCAAATGTGGGCGAAGCTGCGTCCACTGTCTCGCTCCGCAGCCCAACGCAGCATTTCCGTTCGTGGAGCCGACTGACTTCATGTCTTACCATGCGAAAGTGGCAGCTATCTGGAAATGCTAAAAAAATGACCCATTGCGGGCTGCCAGGAGGCAGCCCGCAAACACATGCAAGGAATCAACGTTTTTTGATGACTGCCTTACGTCGGTCCTGTCCGCGCAGCGGATTTTCCGGGTTCTGTTGTTGGCGCCTGGCGATTTCGACGGCGACTGCGACCAGGAGAGGATGAAGTGGACTTTCCTTCGGGGTTGGGGCTGGTTGCTGTAGAGATTGGATGCGAGTCAAATATTTTCGTGGGATCATAAGGGTTCCCTAAGAGCCTAAAAACGAAAACGCCTCCAGAGAATGTTCTCGGAGGCGTCGTTGAACGGTAATTCGATCAATTCATCAATTATGAAAAATTAGAGTCCCGGTGGCTGATATCCTTCCCGCCGCTCAAAGCGGTATCGGGGATTGCGGGACCGTTTCAACTTTCGACTCTCGGATTCTGCAGGCGGTTCCGTAACGAGCTCAAAAGGACTCGTCAGTCCTCGTTCTCGCATCAAGCGATCCAGAAGGAGAGCCCTCTGAACTGTCGCCTGGTGAGTATTCAAAGAGGCGGCCACCTCCCGTTGTTTTTCTTTCGCCCCACAGCGCCGGACCGCCACCTCCCGAATGTCGACGCGTGTGATCGGCGCGAAGAGATCCAGCGTCAGTTCCCGTGTGAGAAACTCCTGGACCATCGGAGTTCGACCCATGTCGGAAACAATTCCGCCCAACGAAAGTTTGATTTTCGCACGCGGATAGAAACCACCCCCATCAATCAGGCGGACCATGTAGACGTGGAATTCCGTGACGACCTGACGCAGCAAATCCCCGAAATCGAGGGAATCTGTGGCCAAATCACGTGCGGCCTCCTCAAACTGCTTCCGGAGTTCCGCGCCGGTCGCAGGAATCAGGGGCCGCTGGCACGACCGGGCCTGCAACCGGCTTCGGCGATTCGCAAGTACCTGCTCTTGTTGCTTCAGACGGTTCAGTTCTTCCGCCAGCAGACCGTGAGGGCCACACTGCCGGATGGCTGCCATGATATTGTCGGTTTCCTGCTGCAACTGGGCTTCTTGAACCCGCAGACATTCCCAGTCCGCCGGATCATCAGCGAAACTGGTGAGGGCAGCTTGGACCAGTTCCCGGAACTGGTCTTCGAAGCCATCCAGCTGAACCAATTCGGCCGTGATGGCAGCCATCACCTTTTCAGCGGCCAAGCCGCCATCAAAACCAAATGAATTCCAGCACTGGTAATGACGTGACCCGTCGCACATCAGATTTTTCGCGACGCCGTTCCCTCCCCAGACCATTTGCCGTCCGCAATACAAGCAGGTGGCACATTTGCCGGGAAAGCGAGACCGTTTGCCTCCGGTTCGGATCATCACATTTGTTGCCGGATCAGGATGCCGCCCACAGTGCTCGGTTTTCTTCTGCATGCTCGTCAAGACCGCATCCAGTTGCGTCGCATCAACAAAGTGGGCGAGATGGGGTTCGGACCGGCAGGTTGGGCCATCCGGATTTTTGACGGAGATCCGGCGACCTGTCTTATGATGTTTGATGGAATGGCGGGCTCCCCGCTGCGGCTGCCCCTTCAGTATCGGATTATGGTAAAGACGGCGTACCATCGCTCCATCCCAGACCTTGTTCTGACAATAAGGTCCAGTGGGGACGCCCTGATTGTTGAAGTAATCTGCGACTGAAGTCCAGCACCGTGATCGCTCCAGGATCTTCAGACCTTCCTCAAGAATGGGAGTGGCGGTCTCGAGCTTGGTCCATTCACTGAAATGCTTGGCTCCTTCAGGTTTGTTGTATCCGAAGATCGGGAGAGGTGTCGCACCTCCATTTCGTTTGAACCGATTCATCTGCTTATGTTTGATGCGACGGGAAGTGTGCGCGCAATGGCTGACATGGTCTTTGCAGGCAGAGATCAAATCCTCTTCCCAAGTCGGCTCTGACGTATCGCATCCATCATTGGGCGCGACGCATCGAATCCCGTTGTCGACTGCGATCCCCCAAAGCTCGACTGCTGCAGTCCCTCGGACCAGGCGACCGACGTCTTCCATAAACATGAGATCATCCAGGCGGTCTTCGAGTCGCTTTTCGACTTCCCGGAGTTCCGGGCGATCCAATCGCTCTCCTTTTCCCGTGGTTGAGATGACAAAAAACTCACAAGGACCGTCGTATAGTTCAGCAATCTCCTGCTTGGCATGATCGACTTGATCATCCAGGCTGATCTCTTTCTGGTTCTGGCAACCGCTGATTCGAGCGACGATCACCACACGCAGGACGGAGCCATTGCGAGGTGTAACAGGGACTTTCCGGGCCATGGGGATCTCCACCAGGAGACACGCCCCACTTCAGACTGATTGTCACAGTGTGCCAATCAGCCTGACAACCGCTGAGAAACCGTGACCACCATTGACTCAGGTTGACTATCCGTAAATCCCGGCCTCAATGGACACTTGCGTCTCAAGTTCCGTGTCGGCTGGGCTTTACGAAAACCCTCGCGGAGTATCCCCCTCTCTCCGCTCAGTTTGTAAGTAGAGATCTGGCAGAGGTTTGAAACCTCCGCGAAAGTGATCGACGCGCCAGCATGTCAGATACTGGCGCGGTGGTCTGGTTGCTGCAGTTTCCGCCGTGAGCGGATTGGTTCGGGTTAGCCGCAAGGCCCCGGCGATTTTGCAGAAGACGCGTAGGTCAGCCGGCGCGCTTCACCGCAATGAGCGGTTCTTTCCAACGAGTTTCCCCGGGAAGTTTCATCGCACCGCAGGCATCGGCCGTTCCTGCGGTTCACCTCGTTTTCACCGGTGGACATATTTCTTTCTTCGGCCGTGAAATCCTTCAGGCGGGAGTGTTTTCACGTAACACATCCACGCTTCGAGAAGAACGCCTTAGCAGCCCGTTGAATTTCCTTTCTTCGCTTGACAGGTCTGGTAGATTGCCGGTGGTTCGGATTTCAGGCATTCAGGGAGGGTGACCGATGGCGTTGGGGAAGCGGGAGGAGTCGCAGCAGCAGGAGTTCTGGACTCCGACAGCGAATCTCTCCAAAGGGCCGGGGCATGTCTTTTATGACAAGCTCAATCTGGTGCTGGCCAAGGCGGGATTCGACAAGGTTCTCGAGGACCTCTGCTCCCCGTATGATGCCAGCACAGGTCGCATGTCGATCCCTCCGGGCGTCTATTTCCGCATGCTGCTGGTCGGGTACTTTGAAGGGATCGACTCCCAAAGTGGCATCGCCTGGCGCTGCGAAGATTCTCTCTCGCTGCGAAGGTTCCTGGGCATTCCGCTGGGGAAAGAGACCCCGGATCACAGCAGCCTGACCCGCATTCGGGATCGGTTGCCGCTGGAGATTCACCAGCAGGTGTTCCAGCTGGTGCTCAGCATCATCGATGAGCATGGACTTCTCAAGCTGAAATCAACCGGTGTCGACTCCACGTTGCTGGAGGCCAACGCCGCCATGAAGACGATCGTCCGTAAGGACTCGGGTGAAGACTGGAAGGAGTTCCTCAAACGCCTGATGCAGGAGGAAGGGCTGATCGAAGAAGATGATGATCCCAGCGACGACGACCTGCGCAAGTTCGACAAAACCCGTCATCAGCAGGGGAAGAAGAAGGTCTCCAATGCCGACTGGGAATCGTCGTCAGACCCCGATTCCCGCATCGTGAAAATGAAAGATGGCCGCACTCATCTGGGCTATAAGGCTGAGCATGTGATCGACCTGGAGAACGAGTTCATCCTCTCCGCCACGGTGTGTCATGGAACGGACAGTGATGCCAGCACGCTCATCGAAAGTGTGGTGAATGCCCAGCAGAACGTGATTCTCGCTGGCAGTCCGGAAGAGATTGAAGAGGTCGCTGCCGACAAGGGGTATCACAAGAACGAGACGATCACGCAGGCCACGCAGCTGGGACTGCGAACGTACATCCCGGAGCCGAACTCACAACATCATCGCACGTGGACCGACAAGCCGGAGGAGGTCCAACAGGCAGTGCTCAACAACCGCCAGCGCATGAGTCGATCCAAGGGAAAGGACCTGCAGCGTCAACGCAGCGAGAAGGTCGAACGCAGCTTCGCCCATGTGTGTGAAACCGGCGGAGCGAGGCGAACGTGGCTGCGAGGATTGGAGAAGATCAACAAGCGTTACCTGATCGTGACAGCAGCAAGAAACCTGGGCCTGCTCATGCTCAAAGCGTTCGGAATTGGCAAACCCAGAGGTCTGCAAGGCGGAATCCGGGCCATTCTGGCACTCTGGGGAACCTGCACGCTGCTCTGGGCCGCTCTGAGAAGCTGCCTGCGATCGCTCCAGGCAAGGACAGCTCATCCGATGGCGTTCCGAGACATCAACTGGCAATTGACCCCACAGCGACCACGTACACCCCGGAAACTCCAAATCATGCCAACTTCAACGGGCTGCTAGCAGGTTGCTGCAAAAGTCTGATTGTGAATTATGGAAAGTGCGCTAAACTCCTCGTTCCCAGTGAATGAGGAGTTTTTTCATGCGTGGTCGTCCGGGTGATCAGGATCTTTTGTTTTATACGATCAATGTCGAATCCCGAATTCGCCACGATCACCCGCTCCGCAGCCTGAAGCGGACGATTGATGCCATTCTCACTGAGATGAGTCCCCTCTTTGCTTCCGCCTACAGTCAGACAGGTCGCCCCAGCGTTCCACCTGAGCGAGTCTTGAAGGCCTTGCTGCTGCTGGCGCTGTATTCGATTCGCAGTGAGAGGCAACTGGTCGAGCGGATTGATACGGATCTGCTGTTTCGCTGGTTTCTGGACATGTCGCCGGAAGATCAGGTCTTTGATGCCACGGTATTCACTCACAACCGTCCCCGGCTGGACGAACATGGCCTGACGGCTGCCTTTTTCGATGCCGTGCTGGTCAAAGCACTGCAGGCAGGTCTGTGCAGCGACGAGCATTTCAGCGTGGATGGATCGCTGATCGAGAGTTATGCATCAATCAAAAGCTTTCGGCCCAAGGAGGAGAAAGATCAGCAGGATGACGATTCCAATTCGTTCAAGCCTCGCAACTCAGAAGTGGACTTTCATGGGCAGAAAAGAACCAACGAGACACACGTCAGCCGGACAGATCCTGAAGCCAGGCTGTACCGTAAAGGGAGTGGCAAAGAAGCCCGATTGTCGCACATGGGGCACGCTCTGACCGAGAACCGCCATGGTCTGGTGATGGGTGTCATCGCTACGCCAGCCACAGGGAAAGCAGAGTGCGAAGCGGCACTGTCTCTGCTGGATCGTCTCCAGGCACGCCATGCTCGTTCACCGAAAACGCTGGGGACGGACAAGGGATACGACAGCGGCCCGTTTTACTTCGAACTGGAACAGCGCGGTATCGAACCTCACTGTGCCATGATCCGGCAGCCCGCCCCCAATCCACAGCATGTCCGTCCATTCCGGAAGGACGAAGTCGCAGCGAGGAGTCGTATGAGAGGGCGTCTGGAACGTCTGGGGTATCAGCTCAGTCAGCGCTGCCGCAAGAAGGTGGAAGAATACTTTGGCTGGATGAAGACGATTGCGGGCCTGTCCCGCAGTCGTTGGGTCGGACGCTGGAAGCTTCAACAACAACTGGAACTGACCGCAGCGGCCTACAACCTTGTCAGGCTGCGAAAACTGTTGGCGTCCTCATAAAGAACCGGGCCCTTCCGCAGATCAGCGTGCTCGGGAAGAGCAAACAGACCTGCGGAAGGGAGTCGAAATGGCCATGAAACCCTCTGCCAACAACATGGCGACGCACAAAATACAGCTTGCTCGAAGAAAAGCGAGACTTTTGCAGCAACCTGCTAAATTTTGTTGCGAAAAACCTGAGGAGTTATCCCGACCTCTTTCGTGAAGGCCCGCGTGAGATGCGAGTGGCTGGCGAATCCGCACTGTTTGGCGATCTCTGCTAAGGTCAGGCTTTTTCCGTAGTGAGCCATCAACTCCTTGGCACGCTGGATCCTCAATTCGAGCACATGATCATAAACGGTTTTGTTGGTAATCCGCTTGAAGACTTTCACCAGATGCGAGCAACTGACGTGCGTTGCCCCGGCAATTTCCACGAGCGAAAGTTTTGAAGACAGGTTGGCTTCAATGTAATCCAGCGACCTGGAAACGATATTGTTTCCATGTCGCTCATGTGATGCTTTGAGTTGACGTCCTTCATCCTGCAGCAGCAATAAGCGGCCGATCAGACTGATGAACGTTCCTTCCAGGACAATCTTCTCGCCAATGGATTGTTCGCGGGACTGAGACCAGAGTTTCAGCATCAGCGAGGTCAGCTGCGGATCATTCAGAGTCCGGACGGGAGGACGCTTCAGGGCCGCTCCCTCGTTTCCCACAAGCACGTCCAGTTCCTTCTCCGGGAATGCCAGATATTGAAACTGGAACGGACCGGTGCTGTTCCCTCTCATGCGGCATTGGGCATAAGGAGGAACAACGACCGTTGAACCATAGTTACATTGCCTTCGAAACCAGCCCCCGCCGTAGTCAATTTCCCATTGGCGTGACGGGAGGCTCTCCAGACACATGGAGATGTAGTAATAGGGCATCGGCGGTCCCGGAAACGCCTGCAGATAGTGCACTCGGCCGAGCTGCAACGACCGACGGACACTCGAGCGAAATTCCTGCTCTTTGATATTGGGTGCGCCCAGCCGGCTTTGAAAAACGTCCAGATAACTGATCTCACGCTCGTGAGGAGCAGGCGTTTGAGTTTGCAGCGTGTTCATCTTGAAATGCCTTGAGTCTGAATCATCCATAATGACGAGCGACGAGTGCTTCATTTCGCCAGGTGAAAGGCCTGCAGGGTGAGTTGCAGTCACCCTGAATGGGGCATGGCATGACCCCTTCATAGCCCCGCGGGTGGGGCTTTCATCTGCAATGTAGGTTGAACTGTGTGATGTTTCGCATCGGAGAAAATGACATCGTGCAAGTCTGCTTTCCTGAAACAGGACAGTTCGGCGAAAAGTGTTAGTGAAGCGTGATCCGGTCTTTGCATTTCTGAAACCCCTGCGCAAAATGTTGCCGCACAGAAACAATCACGACTGGAATGGTAAATATTCATCAATCGGTCGTCAATATCGACATCATGTTCCGCAAAGTGTGGAACAGACTAGTGTTGCAGCCACTGTGGGATGGGCTGCGAATCGCGAAATCCTTGAAATTCTGGGAGAAGGAAACATGCTGCAGGAGAAAACTGCCCCGAGAGTCTCGCTTCGACAGAGTCGCAAGCAGGCGTTCACTCTCATCGAACTACTGGTCACCATTGCCATCATCGCCGTTCTGATTGCGTTGCTTTTGCCGGCCGTGCAGCAGGCCCGCGAAGCTGCACGGCGATCGCACTGCAAGAACAATCTTAAGCAGCTGGGTTTGGCAGTCCACAACTACCACGACTTATATAGTCGATTCCCGGCGGGGGTCCAGCAGCCGCAATTTCCCGCCAATATCGACCTGAGAGATGCACGATCAGCAGACGTTCCCGGGTCCTGGAACTCGTGGGGATGGGGGTCGGTTCTGCTGCCGTTCATTGAACAAGCCCCCTTATACAACACATTCAATTTCAGTGAACCCTGGACCGCAGCGCAAGGGCAGACTCCGATCTCCACATATCTCTGCCCTTCGGACACCGGTCCGCTTCTGAATCCGTATTTTAGCGATCAGGTTGCCGGCAAGGATGACAGTGCAACTCCCCAGCAGCGACTCGCGAAGTCGAATTACGTTGCCAGCAATGGGGTCGGAAGCCTCACGAACCTGAGAACTCATGCTGTCGTCCTGTATCCAAAAGGGATGATGATGCTCATCAACCAGACGGGTGAGGGGGCGAATCAGGCGGGGATGTCGGGATTGTTCAGCAGTGTCCGGGTGCGAGACGTCAGCGACGGTTTGTCGAACACCTTGTACTTCGTTGAGCGGGCGACGGGGCCGGTCGGACTGTCGTACGCAGGGACGGCGGACGAAGTCGGTGGGGCCATCTGGATTGGGACGCCGAAGCTGGCATGGGGGACGTCTCGAGGGGTTGCAACCACAGCCAATTCCGTTTCCCCGGGACCGCCTCCTGTACTCGTCAACGCTGGTTATTCCCACAACCTGGCACAGCTGCCCGGTGCAACCAATGGTGCGGTCGTCCTGGCTGTGAACGCCATTGGAAGTATTCGCGGAAATCAGGGGACAAGCAGCCTGCATACCGGTGGAGTGAATGTGGCATTGGCGGACGGCTCCGTGCGGTTCCTCAATCAGAACATTTCCTGGCAGGCTCTTTCCAATCTCGCTCGGATTGCCGACGGAGAAATCGTTGGTGAGTGGTAGACCGCCAATCTTGACCACGAAAGGAAATCAGAGGTTTTCGCATGAGTAAGTTGGACCGTTGGAAATTTGATGCAGCTGTCATGTTTGTGGCCATGTGCATTCCGGCTTTCAGTGGATGCAGTAAACCCCCTTTCAAATATGTTCCGGTCTCCGGAACGATCACTCTGGCTGGAAACCCTGTTCCTGGGGTGACCGTGGTCTTTGTTCCGCGGGGGGACGGGACCAGTGCGATCACCGGAGAGCTGTCGTCCGGCCTGACCGACGACAATGGGCGTTTCACCCTGAAGACACCCACTGGACTGAAGGGGGCGAAAGTTGGTCCCCATCAGGTCTCGGTGATTGAAGACGAACCGATCCCGGAGCCCAACCAGCTTTTGCAGACCATCCGCAAACCGGGGCGGATTCCGCGACGGTACGAAAAGGAAGGAGCGCTGTCTTTTGAAGTTCCAGAACGCGGAACCAGTCAAGCCGATTTTGTTTTGGAAAGTAAATAACAAAGACCGGAAGTAAAGATTCGCTTCCGTTCACGCCCATGAGCCCTGAACTCCACTGAACATACAATGCAGGAGAACTGATTCAATGTCATTGCATCGAAAACACCAAGATCCCCCTCGGGTCGGACGTTTCGCTTCCCAGGGACCGGTTTTCCGGTCCGGCACAATGCTCTTTCTCGGGTGGGGAGCTGCCATGCTCTCCTCTCCGGGAACAGGATTCGCCGAGTCCGAATTGAAACCCGCTCAAGCAGCGGAAACCGTCAAGACGAACGAAGCAACTCCAGCTTCTTCCAAGTCCGAATCAGAGACTGAGTCGAAGCTGCATTGGGTCACCGACATCGAGGAGGCCAAGAAGACCGCCCTGGCGGAGAACAAAGGATTGCTGCTCTTCTTCACCGGTTCCGACTGGTGCGGATTCTGCATCAAACTCGAGAAAGAAGTCTTCCACACACCAGAGTTTGAAAAGTGGATCGCCGACAAGTATGTCCCGGTCGTGCTGGATTTCCCCCGGGGAAAACAGCTCGCCGACGCTTTGAAGGAGCAGAATGAAAAGCTGAAGAACGCCTTCCAGATCAACGGGTATCCCACCGTTTATACCGTCGATGTGGAACTGTTCCCGCATGGGCGGATCGTGGGATTCGGCGGAACCAAACAGTTCTGGAACGGCGTCGAGCAGGCAACCGAGCAGGCTGGACGTATTCGTGAGATTACCGGCGGTGTCGCCATCTCCTCGATCTCGGACCCGGTGGTGCTGGACAAACTGCTCACCACCGTTCCTGAAGATCAGTTGAGATATGGATGGATCCCTGAACTTGAGCGAATCATTGCCGCAACCGGTGAGAACAATCACCCGGAACTCAAAGACAAGTGGTCGGAGAAGCTGGTCGCGATCAACAACATCATTCTCGACGAGAAGATCGTTTCTGCAGCCATCAGGACGTATCAGCAGAAGAAGCGCAGCGGAGCTGAACCGCAGGAAATCCTTGAATTCCTGAACGCCGGAATCGCTGATGCCAATGGACGCAAGGTTCAGTTGCGACACTTCCTGTCGACGAAAGCCACGTTTCTTCGCGAGCAGAAGGACTTCGTCGAGTCACTGGCTGTGGTCGATGAAATCCTCGCTGCCGACTGGGCAAACGACAGGGATCGCGCAACAGCCCGCACACTGCAGCAACGGCTCTTTTTGAACCTCGGCCGTTTTGATGAAGGCATTGCGATCATCAAAGAAGCGGGGGCAGAACGCGAATACCCTTCTGATCAGGAGCGTGAATTCCAGACGAAGTATCAGATTGCCCAGGAACTCAATCAGGCCGGTCAGTACATCGAAGCGCTCAAGTACTGGCGAGAGATCTTCGAGAAGCCGGGTTCGAACCTTCCTCGTGCCGCATACACCCATGCCGACACAGCAGCAAATCAGAGTGGAACCGATCTCGGATTCCGTGCTGAAGTGCTTCTGGCCTGGAGTCAGGCGTCCGAAGGACAGCGACAGAAGGACACCAAGTACGAGAAAGCATCCCTGGCAGCGGTGGCGTTTGCCGCCTTGGGACAACCGGATCGCATCAAGGAAGCAACGGCACTCGTCGATCTCGACGATGCTGCCGAGGCTGCCGCGAATCCTTCCCGCCGCAGAAGAGAAGCTCCATTGCTGGAACCGGGGCAGATTATTCCACTTGCCGGGATCGAGACGCCAAACAGTCCGCCCGTCGTCCGAACCGGGGCATCGCTGGCAGATGCGCCACACGTGATCCTCAAGGCTGCCGCCGGATCGAAGGGCGAAGCATACGAATATCTGGCGAAGCAATCGCATTCGATCGGTCGTGCTGTCTATCTGCTGGAAGCGGCGTTCGCGTATCGCCAGGAAAATCAGCAGACGAAAGCGGATGAACTGGCTGGTGAAGCGGCCCAGATCGCGTCCAGTCTCGATCCGAAATTGCCGGACCGGGCGGGCGTTGGCTATCTCGAAGAACTGCTGGCACGATGGACCAGCGAGAAGAACACCGCCTCGAATGTCAGTTCTGGCGTGAACTGAAAGGGGTGTGTTGCCGTGATCCCTGGCTGCTTGCGAGGGATCACGGATGTTCTGGATGACGTACTGACCCGCCGGTGAAACTCAGAATCGTTTCACATCAGGCAGGTCTGAAAACTTTGATGTCGACAAAACTCAGACGTTGATTTCCCAGCCCTCCTCGATTCACCAGGTTTTTTCATGTGCCGACGCAGTATTTCCTTATGCCTGTTGTCCTGGCTTGTTCTGAGTCTGATCCCTCATCTGCAGGCCGCCGATCACATCCTGACGATCGGAGGAGGACCTCATGCCGGGAGTAATCAGCTGTCGCTTGAGAACAACGTCCGTTACTTCCAGCGAGTCCTGTCTCGACTTCAGATTCCGGACCTTCAACAGAAAATCCTGTTCTCGGACGGCGGTGATCCTCAGCGGGATCTGCAGTTCGAAGGGGAACGCAATCCTGAAGATTTGAGGAGCCTGCTGGCCGAAATCATCGGCCCGGCGACCGGTTCAAAGTTTGATTATCGGTCCAGCTTGTTGCCGATTGTGGATGGAACAGCCGAGCCATCCACGATTGAAGAGACCCTCAAGCAGTATGGAGTTCAACTGGTCAACGGAGACCGGTTCATCGTGTACTTCACCGGTCATGGAGGTCGCGCTCGGGGCTCGGTCCCGGCAGGTGGTCCCAATGGGGCATTCCGCGGACGGCGTGGGTTCGGTGACCAGCGTGGTCCCGGAGAGGGGCGAGAATTTGAACAGGGCGAATCAACGATCGACGGGCGCGACCTGGAACAGGACCGTAATCGAGTTGAAGAACCTGAACCGACTCCTACCCCCACTCGAACGGAACAGGATGGTCAGGAGAATCTCAGCAAGGTGGCCGAAGAAAATGGCTCCCCGGATGGCGAGCGTTCTGAATCCGAAGAGCGGAGAAACAGATTCAGCGAAGGTGGCCCCCGGGGCCGCGGGCCGCGTCGCGAGGAATTCGCCAACAACATTCTCCACCTGTGGAACGGAACAGATCTGTCCGTGACGGAATGGACGGAGAAGCTGGATCAGCTGCCGACGGATGTTCCGGTGGTCGCAGTCATGGTGCAGTGCTTTAGCGGGGGCTTCGGGAACTTCGTCTTCAAGGGCGGAAATCCCGCGAACGGCCTGGCGGAACATCCTCGTTGCGGTTTCTTTTCCACCGTCCCGGATCGAATCGCAGCGGGCTGTACTCCGAATGTGAATGAAGCGGAATACCGGGAGTATTCTTCCTACTTCTTCGAAGCGCTCTGCGGGGAGTCACGTATCGGAGAGTCCGTCGTGCTGCCCGACTACGATCAGGATGGCCAGACTTCCTTCCTGGAAGCCCACGCGTATACGGTCCTGAACGCGGACACAATTGATATCCCCGTGCGGACGGCTGACATCTACGTTCGGCAGGTTTCCAACACCAGGGACGGTGAACACAAGCTGACCGCAAATTCCCCGATCACCGAACTGCTGTCAGATGCCAGTGCCAGCGAGCGAGCTGTTATCGAAGGGCTCAGTCAGAAGTTTGATCTGACAGGAAGCGATCGTGGCAAAGACGTGGAGAACGCTCTTCGCGCCGAACGAGAAGAGAAGCAGCGAATCGATGGAGAGCTCCGCCGGAATCGCCAGACTGTCACCACGATCAAAAAGGAAATCAGCACCGCAGTGAAGAAGCGTTGGCCTGAGATTTCCAGTCCGTGGCATCCGGAATTGGCTCGCATCCTGGCGGAAGAAGGTGAAGACGTTCGACAAACGATTCTCAGCCATGATCGTTATGCGGAACTCAAGAAGGAGAACGACGAAATCAAGGATCTGACGGATCAGAATGAACAACAGGAGCTACGGATCGTCAAGCTGGAACGATTGAAATACTGGCTCGACACCGTTGCCCTTGCCGGCAATCTGAAAGCCCACGCAGATCAGGAGAAAGTCGAGGGCCTGCGTCGCATTGTCGAACTTGAGTCGACCTTCCTGGTCACAAAGAAGCAAGTTGCGGAAGCCTCCGAATGACGTTTCGCGAAGTCTCCCGTTCATGAACGATCTGACCTCGACCGGCAGAGTCAGATGTTCAAGTTCCCTGTACATGCGACATAGTGAGTGAGCTGAATTGATGGATCGTTTGCTTTGGTGCCTGGTGTTCATCTCCGGCATGACTTTTAACCTGTCGGCTCAGGAAGTCGGCACAGAGACGCCGGGGCTGGACTTTTTCGAGTCGGACCTGGGCCTTGCAGAGGGGGCGAGCGACGGCGTCGAACCCGAGGTCTCTGCGACTCTGGTTCCGACAGGCCGGCCGAATGAAGTCCAACTGCAAATCAAGCTGATTCTCCCGGACGGAGTCAACTCCTACTCGCTCGATGACGGATTTAGCAAACCGACACAGATCGTCCTGAAGGCTGCCGGATGGAAAGAGGTTGACTCGAGTTTCAACATTCATCCCGCTCCGGAAAGGGAGTTTGATCACACGTTCGACCGCGAAGTGGAGAAACTCTACGGAACTGTTACGTTCTCAAAGCGTCTGATCATTCCCCCGGGAACAGCGATCGAATCAGCAGTGCTTCACGGGAGCATCGATTATCTCTACTGCGACCGCGATCTCTGCCAGCCCGCGCTGCAGGAATTTTCAGCGAAAGTCCAGACTGCTGATATCGGGCATTACAAACCAGCAGGGAACGCCCCCTCTGACACGCCGACGCCCGAGGAGGTCAGCCCTTCAACCGCTCAGAGTCTTGTCAAGACTCACCCATCCGAGTCCCCGGACTCTTCGGGGGCGAAAGCTGAATCGCGAAGTGCGGCTTCGGGGGATTTCGTCCTCGACGAAACTGCAGGCAGTTCGACTTTTGCCGCTGAACTGCTGACATCATTTATCGCGGGAGTGCTGATGAATATCCTCCCCTGCGTCCTGCCTGTTCTTGCGATCAAGATCCTCAGCTTCGTTCAGCAAGCCGGTGAAAGTCGAACGCGGATTTTGGCACTGAACCTCTCTTACACTGCCGGCGTTCTGACAGTGTTCCTCGTCCTGGCGACACTTTCGGTGGTGCTGGGACAGTCACTGGCATCGCTGTATCAGAATGTCTGGTTCATGATCGTGATGACCTGCATCGTGGTCACGCTGGCGTTAAGCCTGTTTGGCGTCTTCGAATTTCCCGTGCCGGGGATCATCCCCAGTGCAACGAATCATCACGAAGGACTCGTAGGGGCGTTCAACACCGGGATCATCGCCACGGTGATCGGGACTCCCTGCCTGGCTCCCTTCGTATCAAGCGTCTTTCTCTACTGTCTGACGCAACCCCCCTTCGTCGTTTACATCATGTTCACCTCCATGGCGCTGGGAATGGCCTCGCCATTTCTACTGACGGCAGTTCTGCCATCTCTGGTGAACAAATTGCCGCGACCCGGCGAGTGGATGGTGAAGTTCAAGCAGTTCACCGGGTTTTTCATGCTGGGAACGGCGGTATTTCTCATCTTTTCGATCCCTCTGCCTTGGCAGGCTCCGCTGCTGGTGATTTTGCTGGCGGTGGCCCTCTTCATCTGGATGTGCGCAAATCTCACGAGCGGCAACGACGGTTCCTTGAAGACGACTCGCAGGCTCGTCTATGCAGCTTTGACCTCCACCCCCGTGCTGGCTCTTGGCATCTGGCTGCTGGTTGAGAGCCCCGTCACGTCGGCATCTTCGCAGTCTGAGCAGCCGAACCCCGATGCAGCAGCTCAGATGCCTTGGCAGGAATTTTCGAAGGAGCGGGTGGTCCAGTGGAGATCAGAAGGGAAAGGAATGCTGATCGATTTCACTGCCAACTGGTGTGTGCTTTGCAAGATTAATGAAAAGGTTGCCCTCGACCGCCAGGAGACGATCGCCTTTGTCAAACAGCATGACTTCATTCCGATCATGGCGGACTTCACCAGAGAGAATGAAGAGATTCTTGAATTTCTCAGACGCTTTGGGCAAGACAGCGTCCCGCTAACCATCATCATTCCGCCCGGAAAGGAAAGCAAAATCATCGCATTGCGAGGAGCTTACTCACTTCCCACGCTACTCAACAAATTGAGAGAATCCGTCGATCCAGTCCCTGAACAAGTCGTTCTCCACGCTTCGCATTGAATGCCGTAGAAGCTTCGAACCTCCGAAAAGTCCAATCGAATATGTTGCAAAGTTTTCAGAACTTGTTGTTTCGTCCACTGATGGCAACCGGCTTGCTGTGGTGTCTCTCAGATCACTTGCCTGCACAGGCGGTGCATCAATCCGATGACTGGGCCCAATCCCCCGCAGCTTTGAACGAAGGAAATTCGTTGATCGATTTCCAGAGACGTTTCCAGAAGGCGCTCACCGACCTGAAGGGGGAGCCCGCACTTGACCAGCCGCTGAAACTGACTGCCAACGTCGTGGCAGAAAGCCGAACAGGCATTCGCAGACTCCGCATCCGAAACTTTCAGATCCTCAGTGACGGATTCCGGGAGACTGCAGAATTCGAACTCGGACCGGGTTCCTGGCCGAGTCTGGTGGGGGTGCTGGGCAGTGCCGTTGCGGGTGACTTCCTGACCCAGGCTGCGAGCAAGGGAATTCCCATTGAGGAGCTGGAAGTTGTGTTCACAAGTCGTCCCTTGCCTGCGCGCTCCCAAGCGACCGGAGCACAGATTGTCTATCCGCAGAATCTGCAATACACAGCGTTCATTGTCTCCCCTGCTTCCGATTCCGAACTGGAACAGCTTCGGGTGGATGTGGAGAAGACGTCGGCGGTCCTCAATCTCGTGAGTCAGTCACAGGAGATCGAACATGGTCACCTCACCTTGACCAAGACCCCTGCACACCCCGAGGGGAAGACCCTCGCGGGCTTACGGGAGTTTCTCGAAGACAAACGTGCGGCCAGTCAGGGGGCTCTTCCGATTGAAGGAGCCCGCCCGCCTCAGAAGCGGGTCCCGGGCGTCCCGCCACTGCGTGCGCACATTAAAGTCGAGGGGGGGACCGGCATTCGACACATCCGGACCGATGACAGAAACTTTCAGATTCTTCACGACTACCCGCGCTATCTGGGAGGCAACAATCTCGGTCCAATCCCGGAAGAACACCTGCTGGGAACTATGATTACCTGTCTGGCCCACATCTATGAAATCGAAGCTGCGAAGAAACAGGTGATTCTCGATACGCTCGAATTGGATGTCGAAGGGACACTGACCACGCAGCCGGGCAACGTCGATCATCCCCCCAGCTTTAAGGACATTCGCTATTCCGTTCGCATCGGTTCACCTCAATCCCGCGAGTCGATCGAGGAACTCCAACGCTCCGTCGAATCGACCTGCCCGATCTTCAACATGCTGAAGAATTCGCAGACAATTCACGGCTCGATTGTCCGCGGACCTTACACTCCGGAGAAAGAAGCTGCGGCCAAGCCGTGAATATCGCGCACGTTGATGGGGAGCCTCAGGCGAAGTGCGATCGCAGATTCGGAATGGAAAGTGAATTCGCTGATTTGCGGACGTGGCGATCGACTCGCCCATACCAGGAACCTGGCAAGACAGTCTCGCTTGACGAGGCGGATGGAGTTCCCCGAGTATTGATGAAAACTTAGCCAACGCGCAAGTATGGGGCCACCATGGCAGGCGACTCATCAATACGTGAAAACCACATTTCCACTCAGGGGAAACGGACATACGTCGTTCGTGCTGATACGTCAGATGAACGGGACTGGCTGGCTTCTGCCCCAGTTGTACCTCAACTTGGCTTTTATCGAATTGCCCACTGCGGTCTGATGGACGCGGTGCATCCCATGAAAATCGTGCGTTCACAACTCTCCGGGACTTTCTTTCTAGCCTGCTTTGAAGGAACTGGTGAAGTTCTGATTGACGGGACCTGGCAGGAGGTCAGCGCTGGATTTGCATGTGTGCAGCCGCGCTACATCAACAATGCTGTCCGCGCGAAACCGACCGGGACGTGGAAGTTCTGCTGGGCGCGATATGCGGAATCCGCTGTTTCTCAAGGGCTCGTCTCAATCTATTCTCCGACACTCCGCAGGTTTGATCCGCTGCCGCTGAAGTCTGCAATTGAAGGACTCTACTGTGAAGCCCGATCCGGCGACTCGCCCGGCGCACTTTTAAACTGGACAGGGCTGGTTCACCACTACGTGCTCTCGTTTGTCGAGCCTCTTCGCGGGGATGATCGTCTGCAAAAGGTCTGGTCAAAAGTCTCCCGCAAATTGCATCACCCCTGGACTCTGAATGAAATGGCGAAGATTGCCTGTGTCAGTGTCGAGCATCTGAGGCGGCTGTCGACGCAGTCTCTGGGACGCACGCCTATGCAACATCTGACTTTTCTACGGTTGCGTCGTGCCGCTGATCTCCTGTCGACCACCGATGACAAAGTCTCAACGATCGGAAGATCCGTTGGATATGAGAATCAGTTTGCGTTCTCGGACATGTTTCAACGCTGGTCAGGCCTCAGGCCGACGGCGTTTCGCCAAAGAACACGGCGTGGCGAGAACGAAGGCCGCAAATAACTGAGATTGCCCGCTCGTTTCGATGATGCTCCCCCTGGAGCTTTGCAAATTTGCAGCTGCGAATTCAAGGGAGACAGCAGCCTGAGCTGAACCCTCTCCTCAGGCCCGGTCCCTTTCGATCGAGCAGTCATTCACATCTGGAATCGTTTTCAAAATCCCTCAACATCTTTTTCCGATCCGTAAGTCGATGAGATTTCCGAAGGTAGCGATTCCTCGACAACTGAGCTATCAGGCATGCATCTGCCTGGTGATTCTCAATGTCGGTTGCATCCCCTGGGGACAACCCGCTGGGAAGCCCACCCTTGAGGAAACGTTGCTGGCTGAGGCACCCGCTGCTCTTGCACAGTCAGCGAGGACTACAGGCGACCCCCAACGAGGTGCGCTCGTCTTTCACAGTCCTTTGCTCGCCTGTTCGAAGTGCCACAGGACTGGACAGGAAACAACCGGCATCCCTCAGCTTGGACCCGATCTCACTCAGTACGACGCAAAGCTTTCCGATGAAGAGATTGTGAAGGCCGTTCTGACACCCTCCTCATCGATTCGCAGGGGGTGGGAAACCGTTGTCGTCGCCACCGACGATGGACGAACATTCACAGGTCTGGTCGACGAAGAAACCGACGAATCAATATCCCTGCGTGATCTCCAGACAAGTCACGTCACTAAGATTCCACTCTCAGAAATTGATGAACGCAAAAATTCCGACGTCTCCATCATGCCCCCCGGTCAGGTGAATCTGCTGGAGGACCGCGAGTCGTTTTTGGATCTGATCACCTACCTGATTGCGATTCGTGATGGCGGAAAGGAACGGGCTCGCGAACTTCAGCCCTCTGCAGAATAGCTCGTCTTCTGCCTGCCATAATCGAGACTATCCAGCGAGAATCCCCAGAAGCGCCGGCAGATTCCGCTGAGACAGGGGCTGACTCCCGAAATTATGGAGTCGTCTTCAGAGCCTCGCAGGGAACCGAGAATTGATGCTGTCGGACATCAGGCACCAGCTTTGTCCCCTCACACAGTTCTCCCGTCCGAGGATCGAACGTGATGATGTCCATTCGGCCTTCTTCCGGGAAAATTCGAATGAGTCGCAGCCACCCGGAACCGTAGTCCTGAAGAATCTCGTGAACAAGGTTTCCCTGTTCACCGGGGGTCGACGCGGAGAGGGCTTGCGTTCTGCTCTGGTCTCCGGAGAAGACCGCGAGGAGATTCGGGTGCTTGCTGTAGCACTTTTCCCAGAGTTGCTGGGGAGAGTTGCCGCGTTTGCCATGGATTTTTATCCACTTCATCCGCCCTTTGGGATCGGTGATATAGCCGGCATCTTCCTGCGGATGAAGCTCCGGCCCCCATCCCATGTGTGATGTGACGAACGCCATGCGATCACGATTTGCAGCGAGCACCCCGTTCGCCCACTCGACCACGTCCTCGGGAGCGTTGCATTCCAGGTGCATAAAGAGGAAGTCCCGACCACCGGCGGAAAACAGCTGGTAGCTGTTGGCATTATTGGCAGAGATCTTTGAGTTCGCATCTGCCGGTTCAAAGCATCCGCCATACCAGCTGCAATCCTGAAAGCGGGACTTCGGGAAGAACTCCTGGAACAGCGAGGAGTCTCCCTCAGATGTCATGTCATGGTTACCGACCGAAATTCCATACGGAACCTTCCCGTGAATGCCATCCATGCACTCCTGTGCGACCTTCCATTGACGAGGTTCATTGATATCGACGATGTCTCCGACATGACTGACAAATGCGATCGATTGCCGGTCCAGGTTGGCAGCAATCCATTTTGTGTGTGCTTCAAAAATGGGGTTGGTGACGGGATCGTGGTTGTCCGGCTTTCCCCCTTTGACTCCTTCTCCACGATAAGATTGGGTGTCAGGAATCACAACAATGCTGAACGAACCGGCAGGCGCCGATGACAACTGCTCAGCCTGAAGTGTCGACGAAGCCGAATTCACGGCAATCAGCAAGGAGAACGCCCATAAGGTCGGTTTGAAACGCATCACTTTTCCTGAACGTTGTCATGGATGAAAGTTGTCCGTCCGGCAATTCCTGACAGTCACTGCCGGAAAGGTGAAGTCTAGAGCGAATCTCACGAAAGCGTGGCGTTCCGGCGGCGATAAACACAGCTTTCGAGCAATGAATTACCCAGGATCGCCGCCACACTCCCCTGAGACAGGGGCTAGACCAGTCTGGTCTAACATGTGCAGGCGCTTACAGATCTTCACCGCGTGAAAGCCCGTATTATCGTCTGGGGAACGCGACAAGTCTTTTTGCAAAACTGCCCTATCGCGACGCTCTTTTGCTGACGGTGTGGCAGACATCCGCGACTTTGCCGGATTCTTCGAGCGCCACGTGAAAGCGATCGTCCCCTTCGAGGCGATGAACAGTCATGTGGTACTGGCTGCTGGCTCGTGCCAGATAGGGACGATTCTCAGGATCTTTGAGTGCCCGCAACTGCCCCCACGAGCCGTCTCCCAGGTAAATCACCCCATGTTTGTCGTACAGGCCGTTCGTAAGCGGATGGGTTCGCTTAAAGGTGTGGTCATGATGTTCGAGAACGACATCCACCTTGTACCGCTCAAACAGTGGACACCACAGTTCACGCTGGAGATGCCCCGTTCCCGGCTTTCCGGAGCTGGAAGTCGCTCCACGATACGAGGGGTATGCCGGGACATGATTGACGACGATCAGATGCGGACATTCGCGGCGGTCCGCCAGCGTCTTCTCCAGCCAGCTGGTTTGCTCGCCGTCAATCGGGCTGATATGGCCCGTATCCAAAAGGACCAGACTGAGATAGTCTCCGATGTCCAGCACGCCGTAGGTTGTCTCGTGATACAGCCCGTCAAAAACACTCAGATATTGGGGGGACTGCTTTCTGCTGGCATTGTACCCACCTTCCACTTCATGATTTCCGATGCACGAGATCATGGGGATCAGCCGGCCTTCGGAATCGACCATGCCCGCCCGATAGTTCCGGAGAAACCGGGTAAACGTGTCGGGAGACTTGCCGTTGTCGTAGGCCAGATCGCCTCCGATGAGGGCAAACCGGGGATCCTGTTTCGCAGCGAGCAGATTCGTGCGGATTGAATGCTCATTCGTTCCGACATCACCTCCCGACACGAACTGGATCACATCAGTTGATTTCGCCGGCATCGTACGGAAGCGAGAGATCGGTCCCTGCCTGCCGATCCGAAATTGATATTCGGTTCCCGGCCTCAGCCCCGAGAGGTCAGCCCGGTGAACTTTGAGATCTGTGCCCGGGTATTCTTTCAGGCGGACGGTCATCCGTCCCCAGCGATCTTCCCCGAACGGAGAGAACTCGATCATCTGGTCACTGGATCCTTCAGCGTCCAGCCACTGGATCGTCATGCTGGTGCAGGGATCTGCCTGCCAGGTCAAAAACAATGTGTCCGGTCCAGAGACGGGATTGCCCGGTAGCTTTTCCTGTTCTTTTGAAGAGGACTTCGCCATTGTGAGAGGCGATCCCGCAAAGAGCCCGGCCGAGAGGCCAGCTAACGTCGAACCTAGAAATTCGCGGCGTTTCCAAGTCTGCATATCGATTGTCTTTCTTGATGTTCTTCGCAATGGGACGGGCAGTGTTTCACCACTCAACGCGAAGCTTTTCTCACTTCGAGAGCGTGAAATTCAGCTGATTCTTCTGATCGGGAGAGACGGTCGCCACGAGGTCGGTCTTCGTCAGATCGCGATATCGGTCTGGCAGATGGTAGACCTCGCGGATGCCACCTCCCGGCAACTCATGCACATCCACCTTGTAGACGAGGACCTTATATTCGCCTGCCGCCGCCCCATCACTCGGGGAGAAGGTCTGCATTTCGAATGACCCATCTTCACGGGTTTTTGCAGTCGCCGCGAACGAATGGTCAACGGGTGAAAAGACCACCACTGCGTCAGCAGACGGCTCTCCAGCGAACGAAACAACCCCTGTCACCGGATAGAGTGCCGGACGTCCAGGAATCGGCTTCTTCCCACATCCGGTGGCCAGAGATGACAGCATCGCCAACACCAGCCACAGGGAACTGCGTTGGGTTAATAGTTCCATCGTTGTACCTCACCTGATCGGGTGGAGAAATCGGCCCTGTCTCAGCTCACGGCTTCCATGAACACCAGTTTGATCAATCAGAATTCACCGGGGACTTCCGACCCCGAGATGGACCCCAATGCCCCCCAGACTCCGAATGGACTGGGACCGGTGCGGACATCTTTCAGAGACAGATTTCCAGTGTTCACGTTCTCGCTGATGAATCGAACTGCGCCATCCGCCATGAGGATGTGGGCGCCTCCAGTGTGCCAGCTGCTGACGGGAACCTGCCCGTTCGAGTGATCATTGCTGCTTTGCATGCAGGCTGGAGCGTTGGGGGGCAGCACTTCGTTGACTCCGGTGTATGTGCAGACGCCATTTGCCCAGCCATTCCCGCGCCAGTTCTTGTTGCTGCCCATGTTCGTCGTCAGTTTTCCTGTCGACTGGTCACCTTGGAGAAGGCACGTGATGCTGTTGTCGTACCCTGGGTCAGTGCCGCGTGCACTGGCAACTCCCCCACGAATATCGTTGGGGTCGTTGCTCGTGGCGATTTCTCCCATGGCAATGGTATTGCTGCTGCCATCGGTAATGTCTCGAAACCTGCGGCAGGTCTGAAATCCAAACATTCCTCGTCGGTCGTTCCTGACGGAGACTCGTGCGCTCACGGTCTCCGAGCCGGTAATCTGTCGATTGTTATCTCCCCAACTGAAGGCATAGTTGGTCTGGCCGCCCAGTCGATTGACAAGAATTTTCTGCGAAGTCGGGCAGATCAAGGTCGGAATGTCCTGCATGAACGGGCTGTACGCCTCACTTCCGGTTCCGGGACGCGGGCCGAAAGCCGAATAGTTCACACTGTCAATCGTCTGAGGACTGCTGATCTGGTTGTAAAGCGATGCCTGGTCGAAATAAGGAAGCAGCCCGACAAAGCCACTCACGCGATTGACGTTGTCCATCGTCGCCCGAACGGTTCCGCCATCTGCATGTCCTGTGCCTCCACGTCCGTACGGGAAGCATCCGTAGGTTTCATGATAGTTGTGCAAAGCGATTCCCATTTGCTTGAAGTTATTCTTGCACTGGGATCGCCTGGCTGCTTCACGAGCCTGCTGCACTGCAGGCAACATCAGGGAGATTAATACTCCAATGATTGCAATCACGACCAGCAGTTCAATCAGCGTGAATCCGCGGCGAGACTTCTGGGACATCAGGCGCATTTGGAACACCTCGAAACTCATCGACATCAGGATCTCTTTCACGTCAGTTTCCGTTTTCATGCACTCACCGCGTTTCTGGGCGATGAGCGTCGATTGATTTCTCGATTGACAGGTTGGCAGCAAATGAAAGCTGGACCGGGACGGCACCATCTTTGAAGAACACCAGGTACGTGATTGCACTCGCCCGATCGCATTGAAAACGCTGCTTCCATTTGAATGTGCTTGATTCCGCCTTTTACTCCACGTTTTTCAACTGCCGATCAACACATCGGAACAAAGCCAGCCGGGTACGATGAATTGCCTGATAAACCGCGGCGGGGCTTCTCTGTAATTTGCGAGCGGTTTCAGTGATCGATTCCTCCTGCTCGTAGTAATATCGGATCAGTTTCCGTTCACTGACCGGCAGGCGCGAGAGGCATTCAAGTAAACGTTCCCGTCGCAGCTCGAGCAGTTCCTGGGCTCCAGCTGGAATCAACATCAGCCGGTCGATCAGGTCATCATCTAACGACTGAACATTTTCCCGCGTCCTGCGGTGATGATTCTTCACCAGCCGTCGAACGAATCCTTTCGCCCAGTGGCTGAAGCTGCCGTCTCGATCAAAGTCATCAAACTTTCTCCACAACAGCAGGCTCGCCTCCTGAACACAGTCCTCGGCATCCGCCGGATTCGGAAGGAGTGTTCGAGCATAAGCGTAGATCGAGCGATAGGACGGGGTCAGCAAACGAACGAACTCTGCTTCTTTGTTGCATGTGGACGTGTCATCGCGGCGGCCAACGGCAGTCGCTTTCGACGATTCTGAGAAAGTCAAGGGCACTCAACACCGCAGGTTACGGACAATCTTTCGCTGTCACAGGGAAGCTCATGGAAGCTCGGAGTCCCGCCCTGCCCGGGGGAGAATCTTCTCAGCTGAATCCACAGGATCTGGCTGATCAGTATCTCTCATCCGGTCATGACTTGATCCTGACAGATTCCCCTGCAACTTGATTGTCCGCATACGAAGTGTTTTGACAGATTTCTTCGCAAGACATCCCGATTTCACCGGAACTTCACACAGCCATGCGAATCTTTTTTGAGCCTTCATGAAACCTTCGTAAACCAAATTCTCTCTCGGACGTGAGCGTGCTTTCGGGGAGCGATCCCCGAGTGGCTGTTGTGGTGGAAAGAATGTTTGATCCAACCGGAAACTCAGGCCGGATGACGCTTCTGAAGACGAGGCTCGCCGGGCGGTCGGCACCCGGGAACGAGCGAGTCAGAGACTCAGGCCCGGGAATCACAGGCGAACGTCGTTCGCTGCAGTTGTGTCACGTCTTACGTTGGAAGTTCCGGACGGCTGCCACCGCTTTTGCAGTTTCGGTTCAGGAGCTTTCAATGACAGAGTTTGCCAGAGCGTTTACCAACTTCCGTCGACAGCCTGGTCGAAGTTCTGTCGGCATTGAGGACGGTCGGCATGCGCACAGGGCTCACGCCATAATCGAGTTCTCCGAGACTCGTTTTACTCTCCAGATGCCACCTGATCCGGAAATGCATCGCATATTGCTGTAATTCTGACGCATACCTCAACGAACCTGTGCAACCGCCCCACTCGTGTCGGTATGAAAGCCGAGATGTGGCTGGGCACCCGGGATGAGATTGGAAATTTCGGTAAAAATCCCCATTTTCGATCAAAAAAGTGGCCACGATCCCGGCTCTGGAACAATACATGTGGTTCCGTAGATAGCTGACGACATTTCCGGAGGAACATCCCCGCGTCTGAGTTTCTTGCGTGGATCTCTGGCTTCGCTCCTGATGTCGTTCCGCCCAGATTAGGATTGAGATGGCAGTGACTCGATGTGTCTGTGCTGGTGTCCTCGTTGCGTCAATTCTCAGCTATGCTCATGTCGCATCGGCGGAAATTCCGAAACCCGACGATGCTCCCAAGCCAATGTCGCCTCTCGAGAGTGCAAAAAGCGTTCAGCTTCCAGACGGCTTTTATCTGGAATCGGTGGCTTCTGAGCCGCTGATTCAGCAACCATCCGGGATTTGCTGGGATGCTCAGGGAAGACTCTTTGTCTCTGAGCTGCATGGCTACAACCTGGAAGGGCACTATGACATTCTGGAGTTAAATAAGACTGGTGAACTCGACAGGGTTGTTCAACGAATCCACGCGAGTGAAGAGGCCAAAGAGGCAGCCAGGCCAGGTACCTATGGGACGATCAAGCGTCTGGCAGACAGTGATGGGGACGGCGTCCTGGATCAGGCTGTTGTCTTTGCAGATCGCTTGCCCCCATGTCATGGGATCTGTCCCGCGCGAGATGGACTGATCGCCATCTGTACGACAGACATTTTATTTCTGGCCGATCGCGATGGAGATGGCAAGGCGGAGGTTCAGGAAGTTCTCTTTCAAGGTTTTTCGGCGTCTGGGCTGGAACGGAGTATCAACTCTCCGCAGTGGGATCCTGATGGGTGGATTTCCGTCTCCATGTCTGGTGATGCAGGGACGATCACCGGGCCTTACCTCCCAGCTCCGGTCAACTTGCCCCATAGCGATTTTCGGATCAAGGCTGACGGGACTGCGATTGAGCCGATTCTCGGAGTCAGCCGCACATTCGGGGCGGCATTCACCGAACGCGGAGAGCGGGTCGTCGTCACGACAGCCGTCCCGGCAATTTTTGCGGCTCCTATTCCATGGCGATATCTCAGTCGTAATCCAGATTACGCTGCCGAAGGTCTGGAGATCTGGTCAGGAGGCCAGCGGACGTACCCTGCCAGCAAGCCTCACCCCTGGCGGACGCGGAGGGCAGAAGATCCGGGGTTCTCGAAGTATTACACAGATGGCTACGGGATCGTGGAAACGGCTCCCAATGGATATTTCACGTCAGCCTGTTCGCCCCTGGTCTATCGTGACACGGTCCTGCCTGGGCTGCATGGTCAGATCTTCACCTGCGAGCCCGCCCAGAACATGGTTCACCGTGCCCTGCTCAGCCGAGTGGAAGCCCGACTTCATCTCAGTCGCGCACCGGAAGAGGAGAAGTCTGAGTTTCTGGCGTCGAAAGATTCGTGGTTTAACCCGATCTCCCTGGTTCACGGCCCGGACGGCTGCATCTACATCGTCGATTTCTATCGCGAAATCATTGAAGACTATTCCGCTGTCCCTCGTTACCTTCAACAGCAGTATGGACTGACAAACGGAAACGACTTTGGACGCATCTGGAAACTGACCCATCGTGATGCCCAGCCATTGCCAGTGCGGGACATGTCTCATCTGAGCGGTGCTGAACTCGTCGAAGAGTTGCAAAGTCCCGGGCTCTGGAGGCGTCAGACTGCACGGAGACTGCTGGAGGAGCAGCAACAGGTGTCCGAAGCCCCAGCGATCGCTCGTCTTGTTGAAACTTCAGATTCCCCGGAAGTGGTGATCAATGCTCTGGGAACGCTGGAGAATCTTGATCGACTGCAAGTCGAAACCGTCCTGGCCGCGCTTTCATCGACAGATGCCGGCATCCGTATTCGGGCGTTAAGACTTGGGGAGCCCTGGCTTCATAGCCATCCGGAAATTCTTGTCCGCACCCTTGAGGCCGCGAAAGACGAAGACCTGTCGGTGGCATTGCAGGCCGCCTTGTCTCTCGGTGAAACGTCAGATCCTCGGGCGATTGCGGCGTTGGCTGATCTTGCCCGGAACAGCGGTCACGTGGACTGGATTGATACAGCCATCATCACTTCGCTTTCAGGGCGAGCAGGACGAATGCTGCAACTCTTGCTCACCGATCAACCTTTAGAGAACGCCGGACGTCTGCTGAGCCCGCTGGCTGCTGCAGTCGCAGCACGAAAGAACCCTGAAGAGCTTTCCGCACTGCTGACGTTTCTGCCACAGATCGAAGATCTCTCTCTTCAGCGACTCTGCTGGGAAGGTTTGGCAGCTGGGCTCTCAGGCCCGGTTCTCATTGCCCTGTCCCCAGAGGCATCCGCAGCCTTGAAGGCGACTGAACGCCATGACGATCCCCAAATTGCCGAGGTCGGCAAATCACTGGTCCAGAGACTCCAGATCGAAACTCCTGAAGAACGGCTGGCACGCATCACCGAAGCCTTGAACACAGTGCGTGATATTCAGGCCAAGGTCGAAGACCGTCTCGCTGCAGTCTCGGAAATTGCCGGCGAAAACGATCCTCAAGTCTCTGCCGGACTGCTGACCACAATCAGCGAAAGCACTCCACAAGTACGCGACGCCATCCTCACCGCTGTATTCTCCCGTCAGGATCGGCTTCCCGCAGTGGTCTCGGCGCTGGAAGAGAATACGTTTCCGGTGTCATTCCTGTCCGCCGTGCAACGATCGGCCCTGTTGACGCATAACCAGGCCGATATTCGCGACCGCGCGAGCCAGTTGTTTCATGCGAGAGATCGGGACATTCAGCAGCTTCTCAGTAAATATTCCGCTGCTCTGAATCAGGAACGGGATCTTTCGCGAGGAGCGACCCTGTATGCCAAGCATTGTGGAACCTGCCATCAGGCTCATGGAGTCGGACATGCAGTCGGCCCTGATCTGGCTGCGGAATTCAAGCGTCCGGAGGAAACCATCCTTCGGGACATCATCGATCCCAGCGGCACGATCACCGCGGGATACGGAACCTATACCGTGGTCAGCACGGACGGGCGGATCATTTCTGGCCTGCTGGCGGCGGAGTCCGCGAGCAGCATTACCCTGAAGCAACCTGAAGGGAAATCGCAGACGATCCTTCGCAAAGATGTCGAAGAGATCAAGGCGAGCAATGTTTCGCTCATGCCGGAAAATCTCGTTGAAGCACTTCAACCACAGGACGTGGCGGATATCCTCGCGTGGGTCAGGACCGTTAAAAAAGAAACGGCCAGCGAGCCGAAGTAAAAAATTGGAAGCGATGTCGATTTCTCAAATTATTCACCTCCTGAATTCAGAACAGTTCTTCTTTCTTTCTCGTTTCTCTAGTTGGAGTCAACAATGGTTCGCCGCAGTCGACTTACGGGTTTTACCCTCATTGAATTGCTGGTGGTCATCGCCATCATTGCGGTCCTCATCGCCTTGCTGCTTCCCGCTGTGCAGCAAGCCCGGGAGGCCGCCCGACGATCGCAGTGCAAGAATAATCTCAAGCAGCTGGCGCTCGCCATGCATAACTACCACGACACGCATTCCGTTTTTCCCTTTGGATACAGCACTGTCGATCAGGGGATCATTAAAGCTCCTGCTGGAAGTGTTAACCACTCCGATACACAGCTTGGGTGGGGAACGATGCTCCTGCCCTATATTGACCAGGCCGGGCTGTACAATCTGATTGCCTCCAAAAAAGGATTCGACGGACCGCGATGGTGGCTTCGTCCAGATCTGAACGACGCACCGGGGGCGAAAACTCCGATTTCGACATTCCAATGCCCCTCCGACCCAATGGGTGGACTGAACACCAAACTGGGGAACTTCGGGAAAACGAACTATGTCGCAGTCGGTACAGAAGACCATGCAAACTGCATGTTCTCGAACGACTTTGCTCCTGCGGTCCGTGTGCGAGACGTCACCGATGGGCTGAGCAATACCGGGATGATCGGTGAAGTGACCACGATGGGCAAGTACTCCGGATTTGTGTGGATGGGAGCGTACGACAATGTGGCTGAGTGGAACTATGCTATCTCGCCCATGATCTACAACCACCCCGACCCATATACGTATCCCGCAGGATCATTTCTCATCAATGGCACAAACTATCGCGCGTTCAGCAGTGCACATGTCGGGGGAGCGCACTTTGCCCTGGCCGATGGAAGCGTGATCTTCATGTCCCAGAATATCTTTTACGCGGACTACGGACGATACGGCAACAAGGCTGATGGCGAAGTGTTTGGAGCACCCTATTAATTGAAGGCTGCCGACGTAATGCGTCAAAGGTGCAAATCGCAGTGTTCTGCAGACTTGTCACCTGGTAACTGCTTATCAATCCGGCATCTCGCCAGCCCCTGCAGGTCCGTTGGCGAGATGCCTTGGATGCCCTATCGTTATACGCAGTCTGGTCGCGAGCGAAGTGCTTTCAATTTGTTCGAGGTGATTTTCACTATGCGCATCAAACCAAACCATCATCTGACATCTCTTTTTTGTTTCGGAATGCTTAGCTTGCTGGGTCTGGGTTGCAGTCATAAAAGCGACCAGCCAGGTCTCGGCCGCGTCCAGGGGACGGCGACAATGGATGGAAAAATTCTTGCTGGAGTGATGGTCACATTTCTTCCCCAGCAGGAGGGCCGGATGTCGAGCGGAGTGACTGATGAAAACGGCAAGTATGAGTTGATCTACATGGGGGAGACGAAAGGAGCTGTCATCGGGAGCCACAAAGTGAATATCAACACATTTCGTCCCAGCGCTACCGTCGAATCCTTCGAGGGGAGAGGCTCTCGCCCTAAATTCACCGAGTCGATCCCTGCGAAGTACAACTCGCAAACAGAGCTGACAGCGACGGTCAAGTCTGGTGACAACATGATCGACTTCAACTTGTCTTCCAAGTAAGAGTTGTCCCCCCCCTTCCCGAGAGTATGCAGGAGTTGAAATGCCGACAGACACAAAAGCAACTGACACCCTGTCTCGTCGGGAATTTTTTGGCAATCTGGTGCGTAGCACTGCAGTTTTCGGACTATCCACGTCCTGCGTGAGTCACGCACTTTTGGGCGAAGACCTGAAACAAGGGATCGATGCCGTTCGTAAGAGAACGCTCGATTTCATTGAATCCATGCGGTTCACAGACGGAGCTTACGGTCGTTACCGGTACGCCGCCGCGAGTTCGAAGCCGACCCTTTACAGTTCGTCGTATGCTGCCATGACTCGGCTTCTGTATCGCGACTTGAAAGGAATCACCGAAGCACAGAGAGAAGAATGGGTCGATTACCTGCAGTCACACCAGGATGATGATGGACTTTTTCGGGATCCTGTTATCTTTGGCGAAGGATGGTATACGGATGATCCACTCTGGTGCGGACGTCCGCATCTGAGCTGCCATGTCCTCACCGCGATGTCCTGTCTGGGCGCCGTTGCGAAGAAGCCGATGCGATGGCTCGACCAGTTCCTCAATCGGGACGATCTTGTGCGCTGGCTGGAAGGTCGGGACTGGGGAAAGCAGGTGGCCTGGGCCGGGAATGAAGTGCTCAATGTCGGGACAATCATGCAGTATGCGCGTGATTTCCAAGGGAACGATCGCTGCGGCGCAGCTGTGGAAACCATTCGTGAATGGATGACGGAACGTTGCGACCCGAAGTCCGGCCTGTGGGGAGTAGGAGCACTCGACCTGCGCGAGCCCATGGAACTTTCTCATGCTGTCCAGGCTGCGTACCATTTCTGGCTTCTGTGGTTCTATGACCGTCAACCCATTCCCTATGCAGACAAGGCAATTGTCGAGGTGCTGAGGACTCAGAACTCCCAGGGGAGTTTCGGCTGTGGTGTCCACAACAGTTCGAAACCAGAGGACGGCAGTGCCTGCGAAGATATCGATTCGATTGACCCACTCGCGCGTCTGATGGCGACTTCGAAAAGCAATCGCAGCATGATCGGAAGATCCTTAATGCGCGCCGAACCCTGGCTTCTTTCCAATCAGGTAGAAGATGGCGGCTTCTATTTCATGCGACGCCAGGGATTCTCGTACGGGCATCCGCAATTGACTTCAGAAGCCAATGGGGGAGGCATGTTTCCAACGTGGTTTCGGACTTTGACACTTGCGTATCTTGGCAAGGCGTTGCCCGAATCCGTCTGCGGCCAGTTTCAATGGAAGTTTTCCAGATGTCCTGGACTCCAGTTCTGGGATGACGGCGAAATGAGTTAGACCAGTTTGGTCTATCATGTGCAGGCGATTCAGGATTTTCACCTCATGAAAGTCCATATTATCGCCTGCGGAACGTGATAGATTATTGTCAAAACCGCTCCTAGTTCGTGGTGATTGGCGAGTTCGCCGCAGACTCAATCGTTCATCCCCAATCGCTTTCTAAGTCGAGAATCAACGATGTCGCTCTCACGCAGATATTTCTTGAAATCCGCTGCGGCAGTCGCGGCGGGTGCGGCGGTCGCTCCGGAGTTCCTTTGTGCTCAGGAGTCAAAGCCGGGTGGGAGTGCTGCCGAGCGGATTGCCGTGGCCGTGATCGGCATGGGAATTCGCGGGGCGGTCCATGTTGATTCCACTGTGGGCCGCGATGGGGTGGAGATTCTCTATCTGTGCGATGCAGATCTCGCGAGGGCCGGATCGACACAGCAGCAGGTCGAACAGGGCCAGGGGCGAGCACCGGAAGTCATTCAGGATTTTCGCCGCGCGCTGGATAATCCGCGTGTGGATGCGGTCTGCATTGCCACTCCCAACCATTGGCATGCGCTGCAGGCGATTCTCGCCATGCAGGCGGGGAAGCACGTCTATGTTGAGAAGCCCGCATCACACAATGTCTGGGAAGGTCGGCAGATCGTCAATTGGGCCAGAAAGATGAACAAAGTCTGCCAGTGCGGGACGCAGTCCCGCTCCAGCCCCAGCCTGCAGGAAGCGGTCAAATGGGTCCGGGAAGGAAATCTTGGCAACATCCAGTATGCCATCGGGACCTGCTATAACCCGCGGCCGAGTATCGGCAAAGTCAATGCCCCGATTTCCATTCCCTCCTCACTCGATTACGACCTGTGGTGCGGCCCAGCAGCCAAGGTCGATCTCTACCGTCCCAAGCTTCACTACGACTGGCATTGGGACTTCAATACCGGCAACGGGGACATGGGGAACCAAGGGATCCATCAAATGGATATCGCCCGGTGGTTCCTGGGAGAAGAAGCAATCTCTCCACGTGTCATGAGTATCGGAGCCCGTCTGGGATATGAGGATGCGGGGAATACTCCTAACACCCAGATCGTCTATCACGGATACGAAAAAGCCCCGCTGATCTTCGAAACTCGGGGGCTTCCGCACAAGGATTTGAACTATCAATCCGGCATGGACAACCTTCGAGGCTCTCAAGTCGGGGTGATCATCCAGTGCGAAAAAGGATATGTCCTTGTTCCTTCCTATTTTGATGCCACTGCACATGATCCTGATGGAGGAGTTTTAAAGTCCTGGTCTGGGGGTGGAGATCACTTCGCAAATTTCTTTGACGCCGTTAGGACCGGTCGGGCGGAGGATCTGAATGCGGACATTCTCCAGGGGCACCTCTCCAGTGCCCTGTGTCATACAGGGGCGGTCAGTCACCAGCTGGGCGAACAGCTGACCGGCACGCAGATCGAACAAAAGGTGTCGGGAGACCCGCTTTGGACTGACGCCTACCAGCGAATGGCTGCTCACCTCTCGGCCAACGGAGTTGATATGAATCACGCCCTCCTTTCATTCGGCCCCAGTCTGGAAGTGAATCCTCTCACAGAACGATTCCATAACAACAATCAGGCCAACCAGTTACTGAGTCGTGATTATCGATCTGGATTCGCTGTTCCGGAGGTTTCGGCCTGATGATGAAAATCAAATTCAAGTCGTAACTGGTCTTGAACCAGGGGCGTGCATACAATATACATCTATTCGATTTTGTCGTGGAGTCATCGCGCAAGTGACTTCCGCTCGGTGGTCGAACTCTGTTTTTCAGGTGAACGGCCATTTCACAGAAGCGGTAATTTATGTCATCTGAGATGATCGCCGATCCCCGTGACATGGGGACATCAGGCTTGGCGGGGCGGAGTGCTTTAGACATCGGAGTTGTACGGGCGCTGAGCAAGCGGTCCGACTTATCGGGCCTCTTGCGATATGCCGTACATCTTGGGGTGATGGGACTCACCGGAACGCTCGTTTACTTTGCAATGCCGCACTGGATCCTGCTGATCCCGGCGATGGTCTTGCACGGTTTTACCATTGTCACCATGTTCGCCCCCATGCATGAGTGCGTGCATCGGACTGCTTTTGACAGCCGGATTCTCAACGAAATCTTCGGCTGGCTCTCCGGTCTCTTCAGCTTCTATAACTTCACGTATTATCGCTACTACCACACGTGGCACCATCGATTTACCCAGGATCCGGAAAAGGATCCGGAGTTGATGGATCCCAAGCCACGGAACGTCTTTGAGTACATACTGGAGATCAGCGGGATCCTGTTCTGGCTCCCTCGCCCCTGGCTCTTCCTCAAGCTGGCACTGGGACGCACGAAAGCTTATCCGTTCATACCGGAGAAGGGACGCAAGACCGTTGCACTCTCAGCAGGCCTGCAGCTGGCTGTCTATGTGGCTGGGATCGTCTCGATTGCGCTAGGGTATGACCAGGTCCTTTACTACTGGTTCCTGCCTGCGATTCTGGCCCAGCCATTTTTGCGGGCCATCACACTCGCGGAACACACCGGTTGCAGTCAGGATGAAAACGGACTCACGAACACCCGGACGACGCTGACACTCTTTCCGGTCCGGCTCCTGATGTGGAACATGCCGTTTCACACTGAGCATCATCTGTATCCTTCCATCCCCTTTTTCCGTCTGCCACAGGCCCACCGCGAACTCAAGCAAAAGCTGGTTCATCTGGCCCCCAGCTACGTCTCGGCGAATCGCGAGATCGTGCGGCAGTTAAAGTGAAGTCAGGAATAGGGAGCGCGTCGACGGGCATCAAAATCTTCACGTCTTGGCATTGATCCATGGTCAACTCCCCATCCACATGCCCGATCTTCACACTCCGGGACTTTCCCCTGCAGAGCGGGCAAGTCCTGCAGGAAGCCCGTCTCGCGTATCAGACTTATGGAACACTGAACTCTGCGCGATCCAATGTCATTTTGTACCCCACCTCTTACGGTGCTCACCATTGCGACATTGAATGGCTGATTGGACCAGGTCGAATTCTGGATCCGACTCAGTACTTCATCATCATTCCGAACATGTTCGGAAATGGATTGTCTTCGTCCCCGAGCAATTTCACGGAGGCATTAACCGGTCCACAGCAACCGGTGTTCACGCATCTCGACAATATTAATGCTCAGCGACAACTGCTCTGGGAACAGTTTGGAATCGAACAGCTGGCCCTGGTCTACGGCTACTCGATGGGAGGACAACAGGCACTGCACTGGGGGGCATTGCATCCCGAACGTGTGCAGCGCATTGCTGCCATTTGTACGTCAGCAAAGACGTCTCCGCACAACTATGTCTTTCTTGAAGGGTTGAAAGGAGCACTCACAGCCGATCCCGCATGGAACGGTGAACGGTTTGTCAGCAAGCCGGAACGGGGGCTGCGGGCGTTTGGCCGCGTGTACGCTGGCTGGGCTCTTTCACAGACGTTCTATCGTCAGAAGATGTACCTCGAGCTGGGGTACGCCTCGCTGGAAGATTTTCTGGTGCGTGACTGGGAGGCGAGCTTTTTAAGACGCGATGCCGGCAACCTGCTCGCGATGATCCAGACATGGCAGCGGTCCGACATCAGCGACAACGATCAATTTCGCGGGGACCTTCCGCAGGCCCTGCGCTCGATTCGCGCTCGCACATTTCTGATGCCCTGTCAGACGGACCTGTACTTCCCTGTCGAGGACAATCAGGCAGAAATCCGACAGATGTCTCACGCCGAGCTCCGACCAATTCCTTCCATCTGGGGACATCGGGCCGGCAATCCCTCGAAGAACCCAGCTGACGAAACCTTTCTGCGAACTGCCATTGCCGATCTGCTCAGCGCCTGAGCGGCCCGGAGAATTCGATGACTTGAGATCTCATGACTCTGCAACAGCAAGCCGAACAGCTTGGCATCCGGTACTTTCTGGTCTCTTTTTCCGATCTGTTTGGGACGTCACGGGCGAAGCTGGTTCCCGCCAGCGCGATCGATGAAATGTCCAAAAAAGGAGCAGGTTTTGCCGGGTTCGCCACCTGGCTGGGGCTCACCCCTGCCGACCCGGACCTGTTCGCCATCCCCGACCCGGCCAGTCTGACTCAGCTACCCTGGAAGCCGGAGATTGGCTGGCTGGCGGCAGACTTATGGATGAATGATGAACCACTCGCCCAATCGCCGCGACAGGTGCTCAAACGGTCTTTGGCGAAAGCAGCCAGTCGCGGTTTCGAGCTGCGAACGGGAGTCGAATGCGAGTTTTTTCTACTGACTCCTGACGGTCTTTCTCCCGCTGATACGCGAGACATTCAGGCCAAGCCCTGCTACGACCAGCAGGCACTCAACCGCAATTATGATCTCATCTCGGAGATCTGTGACGCGTTGGAGGCTCTGGGATGGGAGCCGTACCAGAACGATCACGAAGATGCCAACGGGCAGTTTGAAATCAACTGGAAATATGCGGAGGCCCTCAAAACCGCGGACCAGCAGACGTTCTTCAAGTTCATGGTGAAGACTCTGGCCGAGAAACATGGCCTGCGGGCGACGTTCATGCCCAAGCCGTTTTCGCACCTGACCGGCAACGGCTGCCATATTCATGTCTCGATGTGGGACCGGGAGCGGCGGGTGAATCTCTTCCAGAGCAGCGAAGACAATCTGGGCCTGACTCCATTGGCCTATCAGTTCATCGGGGGAGTGATGCATTCGGCCGAAGCGTTGTGCGCGGTGATCAACCCCACTGTGAACTCGTATCGACGCATTCGCGCCGCGGTCACGTCGTCAGGATCCACATGGTCTCCCAACGTGATCAGCTACGGCGGCAACAATCGCACCCACATGATCCGTGTTCCCGATGCCGGACGCTTCGAACTTCGTCTGCCCGATTGTGCTGCCAATCCGTATCTGATGGCAGCAGCAATTCTCGAAGCGGGACTGGATGGAATTGAGCATCACCGCGACCCCGGTCCGCCGCTCGACGTCAATGTTTATCAGGCTCCCGCGATCGTCAACGATCTGAAGCGACTGCCCGATAACCTCCTGGACGCCCTCCGCGCTTTGGAATCCAGCCAGGTTCTGACGAAAGGGCTCGGACACGAATTCGTCGATGCCTACCTGAAACTCGAGCGCGAACAATGGCGCGACTATGCCAGTCACATTTCCCAATGGGAAACTGTGCATACTCTGGACTGTTGAACGTGAAACTCGTGACCTGCGAAGAGCGAACATCGTCACTCAACGGCAGCCTGACGTCAGCAACTCCTCGGGCTGCAATCACACAGACTCGGCATCAATAAAGCCCCCTGTGGCCTGTCTGACTCCGGGATCAGGGGCATTTCCGTGGACTGCGGAAGTCTTACACCCGTTGGAGAATTTCCTTGACCACCTGACCCGGCTGGCCATCGATCAACGTCTGTTTTCGTCGTGCCCACTCGTAGGACTGTTCGTTCACGTCGATGCCAAATTGATGCATCACGGTGGCGTGATAATCATAATTTCGCACGATGTTTTCCACGGCGTGATGCCCCCATTCGTCCGTCTTGCCGTGGACATGTCCTCCTTTAAACCCGCCGCCCGCCACCCACGTGCTGAACCCGTAGGTGTTGTGGTCGCGTCCGATTGCATCTCTTCCCGCGTCATTCTGGATCACGGGGAGGCGTCCCATTTCCCCTCCCCAGTGAACGATGGTCGTGTCCAGCAAACCCCGTGCTTTCAGGTCTCGCACGAGAGCCGCAGACGGTTGATCCACTTTTGCACAGACTGCAGGCAGGGAGTGAATGATTCCAGTGTGACTGTCCCAGGCCTGATCCGAGCAGTAAATCTGAACGAATCGAACCCCGCGTTCGATAAATCGACGGGCCAGAAGGCAGCGGGAGGCATACTCGCGCGTCGCGGGATTTTCTGAAAACATCCCGTACATCTCCTGCGTGCTTTTGCTCTCCTTGCTGAGATCGAGTGCTTCCGTTGCAGCAACCTGCATCTTTGCTGCCAGTTCGTAGCTGGCAATCCGGGCATTCAGGTCGTTGAACGTTGGATAGTTCGCAGCGTGACGCTGATTGAGTTCGTCGAGGAACCGCAAGGAGCGTTGCTGCGGTTCACCGGCCACGTGAGCGGGAGGAGTCAGATTCAGAATCCGGGGCTCCTGGGGCCGCACCACCGTCCCCTGATAAACGGAAGGCAGAAATCCGCTTTGCCAGTTTTCGACCCCCAGCACCGGGAGAATGCCGGGGTCTGTCAGGGCCAGAAATGCGGGCAGGTTGTCTGCTTCACAACCCAGTCCGTAGGTGATCCAGCTTCCAATGCTGGCCCGTCCATCTCCCACTCGTCCCGCCTGAAGAGCCTGAATCGACTGCCCGTGATTGTTCACTCCGGTGTACATGGACCGGATCAGACAGATGTCATCCGCGACCTGCGCGGTGTAAGGGATGAGATCTGAGAGCTCCATTCCGCACTCGCCATGATGTTTGAACTTCCAGGGTGAGGCGAAGACCTTGGAGCTGGCCTGAGCCGCATTGTCGTAAACGACGGTTCCGGGATACGGCTTGCCGTCGTACTCGTCGAGCAGCGGCTTGGGATCGAACAGGTCGTGATGACTCGGCCCTCCCTGCATCCACAGCGAGATCATCGCTTTCGCCTGAGGCTCATGCATCGGCGGTTTGGGGAGAGTGTTGTAGACGACCGGCTCAAGAGGAGGCTTGGCTGGACTGCCAAACGCATTGTCATGCTGTAGCAGCCAGTTGAGAGCAACAGAACCGATTCCCATTGCACTCCCCGCCAGAAAATGACGGCGGCTTCCACATGTCGAATGATCCATGAGATGTTGTCTCCCTGAACGTAATGCTCTCTTCGGAGCCTGCTTCTCAATCATTTAAAGGCTGATCCTAATCAACGTACAGGAACTCATTCGAACAGAGCAGCATCTGACACAAGCTGTCGAGAGCACGCTGTTGTGGGGTCAACTCTCCGGGAGCGTTGATCTGGGAAAGCCGTTCCTGCAGCAGAGTCGCCTGTTCCTGAATAAAGGATTCTGCTGAAGCCAGTTCAGAAGGTTCGGGTGTGCGGCAGTACGCAAGCTGCCACGCCTTCTCGATCTGAGTATGCAGATTCCCGGGAGCGGCTGCTTCGAGCTGCCGGGCGAATCGACTCGAATAATCCAGAATGAACTGACTGTTAATGAGCATGAGCGACTGCGGACTGCCCGTGGATGTACGACGAACGGCGCAATTGGGCGTCATGATGGGCATATCAAACGGTTCCAGAACCGAATACGGGCGACTCCGTCTTGCTTCGACGTAAACGCTGCGGAGATTTTCGCGGCCGTTGAGTGGGATGACCGGGCCCGGATACCCCGTCACCAGGTTCTCAATTCCCAGCACCCATGTCCCTGTCTGATCCGCGATCACTTCGACTGCAGGCCCGTACATGGTCGTGTTTAATGCTCCGCTGATGGTGAGGACAGAATCGCGGAGTGTTTCGGCATCCATCCGTCTGACTTGAGCCCCTCCGTAGAGCAGGTTTTCCGGATCGACCTGTTCCAGTTCTCCGGGCAGTCGGGAAGACTGTCGATAGGCTGACGATCTCATGATCAGCCGGTGGATGTGTTTCACGCTCCAGCCAGAGTCAATCAATTCGCTCGCCAGCCAGTCGAGCAATTCCGGGTGAGTCGGCTGGGCTCCAAGAGATCCGAAGTCGGACAATGTGGCGACGATGCCGCGGCCAAAATGATGGTGCCAGATCCGATTCACCAGCACCCGGGCCGTGAGGGGATGATCAGGGTGAGTCAGGTATCTGGCGAGCGCCGTTCTCCGCCCGGATCGCCCTGCGACCGCGGCTGTTTCGACACTCACGTTCAAATTCTGGTTCATTGCTACAACGGTCAGTCCGCCAGGGTGAACCTCTTCCGTCGGCTGATTGAAGTCACCGCGATAGAACACGAAGCTGGTCGGAATTTCCCCCGCTTCGGTCAGGGCGTGAACGAAGTGCTCTTTCGGTTTCGTTTTTCGAACTTCGGCAGCCCGTTCGGCCATCTTCTTCAGCTCATCGGCTCCTGCCGGATCATACAGGTATAACGAACCGTCAGTGACATTCAGGGCCGGGTATTGCTTGAGAAGCGCGGTTTGCTCTTCTGTTCGTTCGGAAACGGGAATGTTCGGTAACCCTTGAGCGATGGATTGAACCTCCGCGGGCAGTTTTTCCAGTTCCTTTGCGAAACTGGCGTCGATGAGGACCTTTTCACGTGCCTTGCGTTCGGCTTCAATCGCCACTGCCTGCGCTTCTATCCTCGCAGCCTCCTCGCGATCAGCAGCGGTGTATGTGGAGATCAGACGCTGTTGCGGAGTCCGCCATTGCTTTGTATTGAGGGCCGGTTCAAGGATCGCACGAAGCTGATAATAATCCCGGGTCGGGATCGGATCGTGTCGATGATCATGGCACTGAGCACAGCCAACCGTGAGGCCCATCAGAGAGGACGTCACAATTTTCAAGGTCTCGGCGAGGACGTCATGCTGCGCGACGTTCGGATTATCGACGTTGCCTCCCGTCCCGTCGGGGGCCATCCTCAGAAATCCGGTCGCGGTCAGTAATTCGACATCCTCCGGCGTGAGGTTTTCCAGCGGGGATGTGATCAGTTCATCACCGGCGAGCTGCTCAAGAATGAACCGGTCAAACGGCTTGTCCTCATTGAAACTGCGGATGACGTAGTCTCTGTAACGCCATGCGTGTTTCCGTTGGCGGTCCACATTTGTGTAGCCATCCGAATCGGAGTAACCCGCCACATCCAGCCAATGGCGCCCCCAGCGTTCCCCGTAATGAGGTGACTCCAACAGGTGCTCAACAAGTTGATCCCACTTCTCCGGAGTGAAGTCCGTGTTGGCGGCTGCGATCTCCTCGATTGAAGGTGGAAGTCCGGTCAGGTCCAGAAAGCCGCGTCGAATCAACTTTGCCGCGGGAGCGTCAGGCGAAAAGCCGAAACCCTGTTCTTCCAGTTTCTCCAACAGGAACGCATCCACCGGGGTGCGAACACGCTCGGCGTCTCTCACTTTCGGAATGGGAGGGCGAGTCACTTTCTGATACGCCCAGTGCCCCAGCTCTTCTTCGGTAATCAGCATCCCGGTGATCGACTCGGGTTCTGGCCGTGCTGTCTTTGCTCCCGAGTCAATCCACTTCCCAATCAATTCGACTTGAGCAGGAGTCAGCCGGTGAGCCTTGTCGGGGGGCATGTCCCCGTCGCGGACATATTGAAACAGAGGACTCTCTTCTTTGTTTCCTGCCACGACAGAGGGCCCGGATTCTCCACCCCGGATGGCGAACCTCGCCAGCCGCAGATCGAGTCCCCCTTTGGCCGGTGACGATTCTCCGTGACAATGAAAGCAGGTTGCTTTGAGAATCGGGCGGACGTCCTTTTCAAACAAGACATCCGATGTCTTTGACGTTTCTGCCAGGAGAGGAGAGATCAGGCACGGCAGCAACGCGGCACCAAGCAGGGCTCGCATTCTCGTGGTTCTCATGGTTCACTCAGGCGTACGAGGTGGGAATCCGAGCACTCTCACTTGCCCGCGTCCACGTGATCGACGCTTCACAGTCAAACCGGTCTGCGAAAAGACTGAACCTATGTCTGGACGGGACAGCAGGATTGATGCAGGGGATACTAACAGGGTGGGGGGATTCGGCAGGGCGACAGACCCTGGCCCTCAGTCTGCCGTCACGTGACTGATGGTACGAAAAGCCAGCCGCTGTGAATAGTCCCGAATGGCTGTCGGAACCTTCAGATGGACGAGCCGCTCAGGCCCCTTCTGACTCGCCCCGTTTCAGGCGTGGCTATCCTGCCCCGGTCTGAGGGGAGTGTGGCGGAGATTGAGGGGGATTCTTCGCTCGAAAGCTGCATTGATCGCCGCCGGAACGCCACACATTCGTGAGGTTCGGTCTCGTACTACAGTTCGAATTCTTGAGAATCTCAAGGATTGATCTGTCAGCGTACGAAGCGTGCTTCGAAGAAATCAAACTGCACGTGTACGGCACAACGCGATTCCGGATGATGGTGCCGGAGAAAAAGCTGGTTTTCCAGATATGAAATAGTCCCTGCCCAGGAGCATCTGTAGAATCTCGAACCATGGAGTTTCGGAGTCATCGACGTGGCTGCAGCACGGACTCGTCGAGTGGAGAACAGAGGCCTGAAGCCGCGTGAATTCGCCACCAGCCATCGCCCCTTGCAACATGAGATTTCCGGGAGCGCCCCCTGAACGCCTGCCTCACGAACCGCATCGCAACCGGCACTGCCTTGCAGGCCATCAACGATCGCTGTCCGCACGCTTTCATTTCCGGTTGAATCGTCCCTCGTCGAGCGAGCAGTGGTTTTCCGAAAGGGGCGAAAATGACTAGCGAGGCAAGGGGGATCGCCAACCCTGCGGCTGATACCGGGCCAACCGATGTTGCTGGAGCCAAACCGACCCGTGCTCGCTATGGGGTGCTGGCCTTTCTTTGTGCTTTGTTCTTTATCCTGTATGTCGACCGCATCTGTATTTCACAATCGGTCGGTGCGATTCAGGCGGAGTTTCAGCTATCGAACCGCCAGATGGGAATGATCCTTGTCGCGTTCACGATTGCCTATGGTCTGTTTGAACTGCCTGCCGGGTATCTTGGGGACCGCTACGGGTCGAGGAAGATCCTGGCACGAATCGCAGCGTGGTGGTCGCTCTTTACAATTCTCACAGCCTTCTGCTTTGGGTTCTATTCCCTGTTAATTGTCCGCTTCCTGTTTGGTGCCGGCGAAGCAGGTGCATTTCCCAACACTGCAAAGGTGATTTCACGCTGGTTCCCCATTCAGGATCAGGGGCGAATCCAAAGTCTCATCCTCGCGTCTTCCCTAGTAGGGGGAACGGTCGCCCCTGCGGTCTCGGGATATTTGATCCGCTACGGTGGCTGGCGAATGCCGTTTATCCTGTTTGGGACGCTGGGAATCCTGTGGGGCATTTGCTTTGCATGGTGGTTCCGGGATCACCCCGCCGAGCATCCTGCGGTGAATGATGCAGAGCGCGCCCTGTTGAATCATGCGGTCGAGCCATCGGGCCCGTCGGTCAAGCGAATTCCCTGGCGTTTGGTCGTTCGACATTCAGGGATCTGGCTTCTCGGGGCCATTACAACCTGCAGCGCGTTTACTTCGTATCTGTATTACTCCTGGTATCCGAAATATCTGACATCCGCCCGTGGAGTGGAGCTGGTGGAAGCGGGCTGGCTCGCGTCGCTGGCTCTGGCGGGAGGGATGCTCGGTGCTTTGGCGGGAGGGCAGATCGAAGACCGCATTCTGGCAAAAATGCAACGGCCGTTTCAGGCCCGGCGCTACTATTGTTGTGGTTGTTTCCTGCTGGCTGCAGCGTTCCTGTCTCTGAGCGTCCTCGCCGAGTCGGCTCGTCTATCGGCATTGCTGGCGTCGTGTTCATGTCTGGTCATGACTGCTCAGCTCTCCAGCTGGTGGTCGAGCATCCGTGAGTTGAGCGGCCCTTATCTGGGATCCCTGTTCGGGGTCATCAACTCCATGGAAGTCCCTGGCGCTGTGGCCTCCCAATACTTCTTTGGAGCCTGGGCGGACTGGCAGAGCCGACTGGGGTACACGGGACGAGCCCAGTGGGATTCGGCATTTGCGGTCTACATCGCCCTGCTGGGGGTCGCGGCTGTGTGCTGGCTGTTCGTCAAAAATTCAAGCCTCACAGCAGAAGAAGATCTGGCCCGGATGAACCTGATACCTCAAGAATCCTCCATGGAGTGCGACCCATGCAGTCCATAAATCGAACCCAGATCAGCTACCAGTTTGACCGCAGCTTGCCCCCCGTGTTGCGGGTCGCTTCCAGAGAAACCTTTCACGTTGAAACGGAAGACTCTCGTTCCGGTAAGACTCGGACCCCAGAGACCATCCGTCCGGAGTACGTCCAGGAGCTTCGTCGAAGCAGTCCGTATTACGGCAACCCGGTGACAGGTCCGGTCTTCGTCGAGGGGGCCATGCCCGGCGATACGCTCGCGGTTCGGATCGAAGAGATGAAATGTGACACGCTGGGTTATTTTGGCTACTGGCCGATGACCTACGGTCTGGAAGACTGGCTGTCCGAACCGGTGACCGAACTCGTGGACATTCAGCAGGGATTTGTCAACTGCACATTGCAGATGGCCACAGGCCCGCATTCACTGCAAATTCCCGTTCGCCCCATGATCGGCTGTATTGGGACGGCCCCCTCAAGCGAGACTCCCGGCACGAACACCGCCGGACCATTCGGCGGAAACCTGGACGTCCCCGAGGTCAGTCCGGGAAACACAATCTATCTGCCGGTCTCTGTCCCCGGAGGGATGCTGTTTCTTGGGGACTGCCATCCCTATCAGGGAGATGGAGAAGTCAGTGGGTGTGAGATGCGGGCTTCGGTCACCGTGACGGTGGACGTGCTCCGGAACTGGAGCCGGAACATGGTGTGGCCGCGGATCGAAACGCCAAGTCACCTGGTCACTATCGGAGCAGGGTGTCCAGCGGAGCATGCCCAGTGGCTGGCCATTCGCGAAATGATCCTCTGGCTCGAAGAACGATATGGATGGACCAAAGCCGACGCCCGCAAGCTGCTGTCGGTGACCGGAGACTTACGGCCCGGACAGATGCTGGCGGTTCCCTACACCATGCGGTTTTGTGTGCCGAAAGAGCATCTCCCAACTCAACCTCTTTCCTGACAGCGTTATCACCAAGGCGAACATTCAATGAGCATCTATGAGGAGTGGGGGCTGCCGCCGATCATCAACGCCTCCGGGGCTGTGACCCGACTGGGCGGGGCTCCCATGCCAGACATCGTCCTGCAGGCGTTCTGCGAAGCGAGTCGAGAATCGGTGGCACTCGACCAGCTGCAGGGTGTCGCCAGTCGCGTCATCGCGGAAGTGACCGGGGCCGAAGCGGGTCTGGTGACCAACGGATCTTCCGGAGCATTGTTGCTGGGAGCAGCGGCGATCCTGGCGGGCAACGATCCCGGACGCATGGAAAAACTTCCACACTGCGACGGTTTCCCCGATCAGTTTGTGGTCGCCCGCGAACAGCGGAACCCATACGACCATGCGGTGCGTGCTGCTGGAGTCCGGTTTATTGAAGTCGGATATCATGAACCCGTGGCAGGCTCTGGTGTCCGCCGGGTCGAAAGCTGGGAATATGAAAGTGCTTTCAATTCACAAACTGCAGGGGTGTACTATGTGTACGACCCTTATTCGCGTCCTGCTTTAAGCGAAGTCGTCGCTGTCGCTCATGCACACGGTCTGCCGGTGCTGGTGGACGCTGCTGGGGAGGTGCCGCCCCGTTCGAATCTGCAAAGCCTGCTGGCGACTGGTGCTGATCTGGTGGCGTTCAGCGGAGGAAAAGGAATTCGCGGGCCACAGGCGTCGGGGATTTTGTGCGGTCGACGAGACCTGATTGCATCCGCAGCGTTGCAGATGCTGGATCAGGACGACCATCCGGAATTGTGGGAACCGCCAGAGAATCTGATTGATCGTTCCCGCTTCAGAGGCCTTCCTCGTCAGGGGATTGGGCGTTCCCTGAAGGTCTCCAAGGAACAGATCATGGCGTTACTGACCGCCCTGAAGCTGTTCAGTTCAGGATCCTATGACAAGGACCGGATCACGCAACAGCGTCACCTGGAACAGATTGCCGCCGCAATGGAAGGGACTCCCACCCACTGTCGGCTGAACGTTCCCGAAGACGGTGAGACGCTGCCGTCGCTGGAGATCACGCTTGACGAGAAACGTCTGGGACGCAGCGCGACCGAGGTCTGCCGCAGCCTTCGCCGAGGGTCACCACCGATTCAGGTGGGTCATTCGCTCCTTCATCAAGGCAAGCTGATGATCAATCCGTTGCACCTGAACGAGGCACGGACTGCAGAGCTGGCCCGACGACTGCGAGAAGAGGTGTCGAAATGAGATCGCCTTCCATCAAGGACATACTCGTTCGGCTCGGCCGTGGAGATTCAATTGCATCCGTCTGCTCCGTGACGGGCCTATCGCGAGAGGAATTCAACCAGCTCTGGAAGGAAGAGTGCCGCCGCAGGGTTCCTGCTTTCGATGGGAACCTGTCGTGTGAAGCGTTAACGGCCCAGGTCCACATCGAGCGGGACGCCTGGGGGATCCCTCACGTCCGCGCAGCCAATGATCTCGATCTGTTTTTCGGCTTTGGCTACGTCACCGCACAGGATCGGCTCTTTCAGCTGGACTACACCCGACGCAAGGCCCAGGGGCGACTTTCAGAGATCCGTGGCGCCGAATGCCTTGAGTCTGACCGACTGTACCGAACCCTCGATCTGACAGGCATCGCGCAGCGGGAATTGACCGGTCTTCCTGAAGAAACCCTGCATTTGCTCGAGGCCTACAGCGCCGGGGTCAACGCCCAGATCGAACAAAGCCGAGACCTGCTTCCGATTGAATTCGACCTTCTTGATTATCAACCGGAACCATGGAGCCCGCTGGATTGCCTGACGATCGAAGGGGAATTTCGCTGGTACCTGACGGGACGTTTTCCCGTTATCGTGATCCCCGAACTGATCAAGCGTGTTCTCGGGGATGGGGAGCCTTACCGCGCCTTTCTGTCCGGAGAGGAGGACGCGGAGAGTATTGTCCCGGCCGGCTCTTATCCCAGTTCCGGAACCGTCCCCGTGTCGATGGGAGGGACAGCCAGTGGACGCGAGGACGGCCCTGGCAGTAACAACTGGGTCCTGGCTGGAAATCGGACATCGACGGGGATGCCGCTGGTCGCCAGTGATCCGCACGTTCTGTTCGGAGCTGTTTCAATCTGGCAGGAGGTTGTGCTTCAAGGGGGCTCGTTCGAAATCTCAGGCGCAGCTCTGGCGGGGATGCCCGCTGTGATGCTCGGTCGCAACAGGCATCTGGCCTGGGGATTCACCAACAATATCTGTTCGCTCCGGGACCTGTATCAGGAACGGACCGACGCTGCTCACGCGGGTTGCTTTCTCTATGACGGGGTCTGGGAACCGGAACAACGACGCGAGGAAATCATCCGTGTCCGTGATGGGGAACCGAGTCATCTGACGGTCCGGTCGTCTCGCAACGGACCGATTGTGGATGAATTTCTTCCTGTCGCAGCGAAAGGATCAGGTCCGGTTTCATTGCGATGGAGAGGGACAGAGCCTTGTGGATGGCTGACCGCTTTACTGGGGATGAACCGGTCGAAGTCCTGTCAGGAATTCTGCGAGGCCACTCGCCCCTGGACCGCCCCGACTTTCAATCTCGTCGTTGCCGACGTCGACGGCAGAATCGCTCTGCAGACCACGGGACGCATCCCCCTTCGGAAGATTGCAGAACGTGGTTATCGTCCCGGTTGGGATCCCGAGCATCAGTGGATCGGCTCGGTCCCCTTCGAAGGTCTGCCCCGTTTGACTGATCCTGAACGCGGTTTTGTTGTGACCGCGAACAACCGGCTGGTCCCTGACGACTACCCGTATCCACTCTCCGGCACATGGTCGAGCGGCTACCGGGCCAAACGCATCCGGGAGCAACTTGAAGCTCATCCCGTGATGACCGGGGAACTTTGCCAGCAACTTCAGCTGGACGTTCTGTCAGGACGGGCACTGGCGGACGTTCCGCGCCTCGTCAACTTACTCGCGGAGGAGACTGACCCTGCGGTGCGGGCGGCCGTCCAGATTCTCCAGGAGTGGAATGGCGAAGTCCGCGCGGACTCGGTCGCAGCGAATCTGTTCAACGTCTTCTTTCGCCACTGGTGTTACGAAGTCACCGCGGAGCGAATCCCCGAAGAGATCGCAGAGTTCGTCTCCGCAAACGCCAATGGACTGGCGACACGGCTGTTGGAAGAAGACAGCCTGGGTTGGTTTCATCGCCGGGAACGAAGCGATGTTGTCCGTTTAGCGTTTCATAAGACTCTCGACGAACTGACCAGACGTTTTGGCTCGGAGATGTCGGAATGGACATGGGGCAAGGCCCACACAATTCTCCAGAAGCATTTCCTTTCCGGACGAGGAGACCTTGGGGAGCTGCTGGACCGCAGTGGTGCTCCAACATCCGGCGATGGGACGACCGTCTTCAATGCTTCCCCCGGTCCCACTTACGAAGCCTACATGGGGGCGACATATCGCATGGTCGCCGACCTTGCCGACCCTGCATGCGGTCTCTGGGCGGTGGAGATGGCCTCCTCCTCCGGACACCCGGGAAGTTCGCATTATGACGATCAGTTTCCGCTGTGGAGCGAAGGGAAACTTCGTCAGCTGTCCATCGACATCAGTGCGGACGAGGCAATTACGAGACTTGAATTGAATCCGGCAAGGGGATTGCAGAAATGCTGATCGGATATGTCAGTGATGAGCGATTCGTCGCCCTGTCGGACGCGCTGCTCGAATTCACCAACGGGCGAGGAGCATCTTATGAGGCGCGTTCACGGGCCAGCGGTGCGGTCCACTGCGATCTCCCTCCGGGAGAATATCTCGTCACCATTGTGAAAGAAGGGTACGGCTCCAAACGTGTCACTTTAATCCATCCCTCGGAGCAGCCGTTTCATTTTCGTCTGCTTTCCGATTGCCTTCTGGGCTACGCCTGGCCGAAATGCGTTCGATCCGGAGAGTCTTCTGAATTTCGTGTCCACTCTGTGGAGCCATATCACCTTGAGCTATGGCGATACGGCTGGAAAAAGGAGCTCGTCAGGAAACTGGGATGGTTCGATGATCACGGCCCTCGGGCCACAATGCAGATCACTCCGGATGGTGATTACTCTCAAACCGGAATTCGCTGGAACAGTATCGGATATCAGAACTCGAGTCATCGTCAGCACGTCACCGCGCCTTCTCAGTCCGGACTGTATTACTTTCATGCGTCGACCCGGTCGGGAGACAGCTTTACCTTCCCGTGGGTCGTTGCTCCCGAGCAGCCGCAGTCGCGTGTGGCTGTCCTGATGTCGGACATCAACTGGAACGCGTACAACCCGTTTGGAGGCCGGAGTAATTACTTCAACTGCGACGTTCTCCCCTCGCGCCCCATCGTCAATTCCCGACTCGAATCGAAGCGCTACCGCAGTGAAGGGTTTCAGTCGTGGGGAGCAAACGAGTATGCGCGACTGTCCTTCGACCGACCGGAACCGATCAACCACATCGATCCGGCCACAGACGTTTCGGATCCCATTGCGGGCCGAGCGGCCTGCCATGTCGCCGCGGCGGAATGGCGACTGCTCGGATGGCTGGAACGGGAAAAAATCTCGTACGACCTGTACACCGAAACGCAACTCCATCGAAAGGTGCTGGATCTGTCCGCATACAGCGTTCTCCTGCTGGGCCCCCACCCGGAGTACTGGACCCGCGACATGTATTATCGCGTCAAAAACTGGGTCTTCCACGAGGGCGGGCGACTGATGTACCTGGGGGGCAACGGTCTGAACTGTGAGGTGACTCTTGATGACGAACACGGAATGGTCGTCCTCAACGGGGCGATTCGAAGCCTCTGGCCCGAGGGAATTGGAGCAGAAAGCCGCTTTGCCAAGCGGAATGAATCCGAAGCAAGCCTTCTGGGAGTGGTGTTTACTCCCGCAGGGATTATGACGGGAGCCCCTTATAAAGTCGTCGACGCCGATCACTGGGCGTTTCGGGGGACAGGTTTAAAAAATGGCGAACTCTTCGGGGAGCGAAGCCTGCATGAACGCTGCCCGGGAGGGGCTTCCGGACATGAGACAGATAAGAGATCCGTCTATTCTCCCGCCAAGACCCATCTGCTCGCCAAGGGACTGAATCCCGGCGATGGCGGTGCGGAGATGGTCCATTTTGAGACTGCCAGTGGGAGAGCGGTCTTCTCCACCGGTTCCATCAATTACATCAGCTCACTTCTCGTTGATGACCATGTCTCCCGTCTGACCGCAAACGTTCTCCATAGATTCCTGGAATAACTGCTCCCATGCTTGTCGACACGCATACAAATCTGTTCTGGTATCCCGATCATCTCTCGGACGAGTTCGTCGATGAATCCTGGGCGGCGAAGAAGGCAAAGCTTCGCCTCTCACCGGATGTTCATTGTGACGTGAATGAAGCTGGCTACCGTAATAATTTTGATTCACGCCCGCAGCAGCTGCTGGAAGCGACCAGAAACTGCGACAAGGTGATCGTGTTCGCCATTCAGGCTCCGTTCATCGGCATTCGGGGCTCTCAGGAATCGGTGGCCGATTTCGTACGGCAACATGCCGACCGATATGTCGGCTGGTGTTCTGTCGATCCCAATGACCCCGCCTGCGTCGAGCAGTTGACGTACTACGTTCAGGATCTGGGGCTGCGGGGACTGAAGCTGGGACCGATCTATCAGAACTTTGACCCATCCGACCCTAAGCATCTTCCGCTCTTCAAGAAGGCGGAAGCACTGGGGATTCCCATCATCTGGCATCAGGGGACTTCGTTCGTTCGCAAAGGCCCGTTGAAATATTCCAACCCCGTGTTGCTGGAAGACATCGCGATTGCCTGTCCGGAACTCAGAATGATCATCGCGCACATGGGGCACCCCTGGGAGACAGAATGCTGTGTCCTGATTCGAAAGCATCCCCACCTGTACGCAAACACCAGCGCGCTGCATTATCGACCGTTAAGACACTATCAGGCGTTCATGACTGCACTGGAATACGGAGTCGAGCACAAGCTGATCTTCGGTTCGGACTTCCCCTCAGCGACTCCCGAACAGGCAATCGCGGGTTTGTGGAAAGTGAATGACATCGTCGAAGGCACCCGCTTTCCTCGCTTTCCGCAGGAAGCCCTGCATCGCATTATTCACGACAACTGGAAGCAGGCGATCAGCTTCCAATAGATTTCGCATTGGCGATCACGTGACAACAGACTTCAGTGATTCAGCACGGGTCTCATCCACGGGGAAGCGATAGGACAAATCGACTCCCGCACACATCTGCCTGACACATTGCCGACAGTCTCCCGAGGAAAATTGAATGACGGTTTCCAAACTGGACCTTTCCCGATTGAACACGGTTCAACTGGTCCCTCCGACTCCATTCACAGCGGACACGAAATCGATTCGGCCTGAAGTTCTGGGCGAATTTGTGCGTTCGGCTGTGGAAGCAGGAATTCGAGTCTTTCTTCCCGCAGCGGGCACCGGCGAATTTCACTCGTTGAGCATTCAGGAGGTGATTAAATGTGTGCGCGTGACCAGATCGGCCGCAGGGAGCGATTGCACGGTTCTCGCACCGACAGGCCTGGGAATCGATCACGCCATCGAGATTGGGGTCCGGGCAGCGGATGCTGGAGCGGATGGTCTGCTGGTCATGCCACCGATTCACCCATACCTGTCGGATGACGGATGCCGGGATTATCTTCAGACGATCGCCCGTGAAGTCCCCCTGCCGCTGCTGGCTTACAAGAAAGGTCCTGTTCCCAGCGACACTTTGTTAGGCGAACTTGGAGCATCGGGACATCTCGTGGGCGTGAAGTACGCCGTCAATGACCTGGATGCCTTTCGAAGATTTTCCAGCACGCACGGGGCCAGAATGAGTCTCTCCTGTGGAACAGCGGAGCGCTACGCACCGTTTTTCATGCTGGCTGGAGCGGGAGGATACACCAGCGGAGCGGGATGCCTGTGTCCGCGTCTGACACTGGCGATGTTCCGCGCCCTGTCATCGTCAGACTATTCCGAAGCCTGGCGCATCCTGCAGATCATCCGGCCCATCGAGGACTATCGGGCCAGGGAGAATGATGCTTTTAACATCGGCGTTGTGAAATATGGACTGGAGGTTCTCGGGTTCCCCTTCGGCCCTCCGCGAGCTCCACAACGGCGGTTGACCCCGGAAGATTGTGCCGAGATACGTACGCTTCTGGAACCAATCCTCCTGGCTGAGGCTGATCTGAAAAGTCAGGCCGGATTAAAATTGCAGAAAACCTCGGACCGTTAAAGAAGTTTTGGAGAGATCGATCGTATGACATGGTCGATCAAAGTGATATCCAGACACTAAATTTCCGAGTGACCTGCAGATATCAACGATTGCCAATCTAGCCCGGAGTGAGCGTCCTCCACTGAGGGTTCCGAAACAAGTCGGTGCTCTAAATAACGGCGAGTCGATGAAAGATGGACTTCGGTACAAAGACCTTCAGCTGGCAACCCTACGCAGCTTTTGCGAGGTTGCTGTCTCAGGAAACTTCACGGAAGCAGGCAAGCAACTGCATCTTTCGACATCGACAGTGTGGCAGCAGGTCCGTGCGCTGGAGCGGAAACTTAAGGTCCGGCTCGTCCGAAAGCAGGGAAGGACAGTTGTTCTGACCGCTGAGGGGAAGCTGCTCCTGGAGTTGGCCCAGGAGCACGTGACCGGTCTGGATTCGCTGGTCCGACTTTTCGAAACGGGGGCATACGATCTCCCGCAACATCTGATCATCGCGTCTTCACCGTACTTCATGTCCTACCATTTGCCGCAGCCCACGTGCCAGTTCATTGCAGCAAATCAAACGATCCAAGTGAACTTCAGCATTCTGGACACACCGGCGGAAATTCTCAGGTCGGTCGCCCGTGGCGAGGCGGATCTGGGGCTGACCGTGAAGGACCCTGAGGAGCAATTCGCCCCGACCTTGGAGTTTGAGGAGGTCTTTTCCATCCCGTTGGTCTTGATGACCTCATCCAAGCATCCTCTGGTTCGGAAGAAAACGGTCAAGCCTGAAGACCTCACCAACTATCCACTGATCATGACTCCTCCCAAGGGCTGTGACTCGCGGGCTTTGCAAAAAATTCTGCGACGCCACAGCCTGGCCGACCGGATCCGTCCGGTGATGGAAACCAAGCAGATGGAAATCATTGCCCGTTACGTTGCTCTCGATGTCGGAATTGCGGTCTGTCACATCAGCCTTGATGCCAAGCGACTGTTGCCCGGGATTCACCTTCGCGAGCTGGACCCTCAGCTGCCAAAGCTCTCAGCTGTGATTGTGGTCCGCAAGGGGGCACATCTTCCTTCGTCGGTGGAAGAATTCCGGACCACACTCCGTAAGGCCTGGACAGCAGCAAACGGTGCTCAAGGCACGACTTAACGAGTTTCTTTCTACCCTCGTTCATCGTCGAGTTCTGATGATTTCACTGGAGAAAAACCTGCTTTTTCAAAGCAGAAATAGTGATTGATTCAGGGGTTATGTAAGATCCTCCTGACAACTCGACTCACGGCAGAAGAGCAACCGTCTGCCGCCCCGCATTCAGATTTTGAGTCAGGGACCGCTCAGAGATGCAACATCCGATCTTGAGGAATGTCCAGCTCTTACGTCTCGCCGCAACCACGATGGCCGTGCTGCCATTCCTTCTTGTGACTGCAGCGACAGCTTCTGAGATCGACTATGAAAACGACATTCGAAGCCTGTTGAAACAACGCTGCTGGTCCTGTCACGGTTCACTCAAGCAGGAATCTGAACTTCGGCTCGATACGGTCTCGCTGATGCGCAAAGGGGGCGGCAGCGGACCTGCAATCGAACCAGGCAAGCCCGAACAAAGCCTCTTGATCGAACGCATTTCGTCTTCAGACCCGGCCACCAGAATGCCCCCGGAAGGAGCGATGCTCACCTCGGAACAGATTGCGAAAATCACAGCGTGGATCGCAGAGGGAGCGACCGCCCCGGAAGAGGAAGCTGAGGACGATGCCAGTAAGCACTGGTCGTTTCAAACTCCGGTTCGGCCGCAGCTCCCGGATCTGAAAAATTCTCAAGCCCCGGCAAACCCGATCGATCAGTTCCTGCTGGCAAGCATGGAACAGCATGGCTTAACGCCCCGGCCGCTGGCAGACAAAGCAACACTGCTCCGAAGAGTCTTCCTGGATCTGGTGGGAGTCCCGCCAACACGCGAAGAACTCGCCGATTTCCTGAACGATCCTTCTCCTGACGCCTACCCAGCCCTTGTTGACCGCCTTCTGGAAGACCCGCGGTATGGACAACGCTGGGGGAGGCACTGGCTGGATGTGTGGCGATACAGCGACTGGTACGGACGGCGGCAGGTCCCGGATGTCTGGAACAGCGCTCCTCAGATCTGGCGATGGCGAGACTGGGTTGTCTCGTCGCTGAACAAGGATGTCGGTTATGACGAAATGGTCCGGCTGATGCTGGCCGGGGATGAGATCCTTCCGGAGGATGACGAGAGCGTCGTCGCCACCGGGTATCTGATTCGCAACTGGTACGCCCTCAACCGCAATGACTGGATGCGTCAGAATGTTGAGCACGCGGGAAAGGCGTTTCTGGGCCTGACTTTCAACTGTGCTCACTGCCACGACCATAAGTTCGACCCGATTCTCCACACGGACTATTTCCAGATGCGGGCCTGGTTCGAACCGATCGGGATTCGGCAGGACCGCGTGCCTGATCAGGCGGACCCCGGGCTTTATCAGGAATATGTCTACCTTCAGCAGCGTAAAATCCAGCGGAACGGTCTGGTCCGAATTTTTGATCAACAACCGGAAGCCGCCACATGGTTTTATACCTCAGGCGACGAGCGGAACCGGTTGACCGACCGGGGAAGTATCCCCCCTGGGGTGCCGGCGTTCTTCTCGATCACCCCCCCCAAAGTCGAGCCCATTTCCTTTTCGCCCCCAGCATTTTACCCAGGCCTTCGGCCTGAGATTCAGCAAACGATCCGCGCTGATCTGGAACGGGAACTGAGCGAAGCCGAGGACGAGAAAAAGAATGCACTGCAGCAGTTGCAGGAGTCTGCATCGGACCATCAGTCACAGATTGCTGCGGCACGAAGCACTCTGGATGCAGCCATCTTGACCGCCAGCAAGCTGCAACCGATTGGTGCACTCGACGGGAAGCAGTCGTTGGTCCTGAATGCGTCGTCGGGAAGACGAACATTAATGAACTCCCTGAAGTCGCTGGCCAGTTTTCCCGACGGGCTGACCATCGAATTTCGAGTGCGGATCATCCAGGACACCCATGCCAATTTCCAGCTCGCCCAGGATCTTGGCGGCGCGTTGACTTCAGCGTTCGTCGGCTTTGAACAGGGGAACATCCTGTCCTATTCCCCAGGGTCGACATCAACGATCCAGGTGGGACGCTATGACATGAGCAAAGGGCAGGATCAGTTCCGCGTGGTCATGAAACTCGATCCGGCAGCCGATGACTGCGAATTAAGCGTCCATTCCGAACGGGACGGGATTCAGCTCGTGAACGCTGCCAAAATCGCACTCAATGGGTGGAATCCCGTTGAGCACCCCAAAATGGGGATTCTGCTCGATGCTCGTGCCGGAAGTGCGGTGGTCTTCGATGCGATCAGGGTTCTTCCTCCGCCTGATGCAGAAGCGTCTGGTCCGTTGGTTGCATTCGAGTTCGAACCGCCAACCTATGCTGAAGGCAAGGATGTCGCGACGTTGGAAGGCTGGTCGGAATCCGACCTCTCCTTTGCTCCGGGGACGTCGCAAGTGAAGGAAATCATTTCTCCGGATTTTGAGGTGCAGAAAGCAGAACTGGCACTGAGGAATCTGGAGCTTCTGGAGGAGGCCCGGCAACAGCGGATCGCAGCCGCTGAGATGAAAATTGAAGCGAAGTCTTTGCAATTGAAATCGTTGGACGCCCGGATCGCTGCCGATCGTGCAAAGTATGCTGATCCACCCCTTCCGTATTTTCCGGAGCTGGCACGCGAGGCAAGTCGGATGGAACGGCAGGTGGCACTCCTGACAGCCCAGTCGGATCTGCTGAAGTCCGAGGTGGCCCAGAAACTCGCCATCGCGAAGCCGGAGGACGACACAGATCGCAAGAAAGAACTCGATACTGCAAATGGTCAGGTCAAGGCGGCTCAGGCGGCCATCGACAAAGCAACTTTGGACTTATCGAATGAGGCCCTCAATGAAACCTATTCCGCGCTGACCCCGGTCTATCCGGCGACAAGCACCGGGCGGCGGCGTGCGTTCGCTGAATGGCTGACCCAGCCCGACCATCCTCTGACTCCCCGTGTCGCAGTCAATCATATCTGGGCCCGTCACTTTCGAAGTCCCCTGGTCGCCTCCGTGTTCGACTTCGGACGGAATGGAGCTGTCCCGACCCATCCGGAACTTCTCGACTGGCTGGCAGTCGAGTTTGTGGAGTCGGGCTGGAGTATGAAACACCTGCACCGCCTCATGGTCACCAGCGACGCCTATCGCCGGGTCACGTCAGCGGGGCAAGACGCCAAGGCGAACATCGAACTGGATCCGGACAACCGTTATCTCTGGCGGATGAATTCGGCCAGAATGGAAGCAGAGGTCGTACGTGACAGCATCCTGGCTTGTGCGGGAAAACTTGACCTGACGCTTGGAGGGCAGGAACTCGAGAACTCGGAAGCTCTCACAACGTTCCGCCGCAGTCTGTACTACACGTCTCATCCTGAAGGTGACATTGGGATGAGTCCGTTAGGAATTCTCTTTGACGCACCGAATGCCACCGATTGTTATCGCCGAACTGAAACGGTGATCCCCCAGCAGGCCCTCGCTCTGACGAACAGCGATTTTGTCCACTCGATGAGTGTGGAAATCGTCAAGCAACTTCCTCCACTCCGCAGTGAGAGCGGTGGACTTCAGCTGGATAAATACATTCAGGCCAGCTTTGAACACATTCTGAATCGACAGCCAACGGATGCAGAACGTCAGGTCTGTCGTGACGCCATCGCTCAACAGCGCAAGGTGCTCAAATCAGAAAACGTTCCGGACCCTGACCGCCGTGCCTGTGAAGCGCTGATTCGATCGCTCCTGAATCACAACGACTTCATCACAGTCCGCTGAAAGAGAAGCCAATGCGACAACGATCCGAACAAGAGGCTGGTTGCAAGTGCCACTCCGGCAATCGCCGTGCATTCCTCTCCGACATGGGGCTGGGACTCACCGGGATGGTGCTGGGATCCATGCTCGCTACCGACGGACATGCCAAGGAAGCGGAACCACAGTTGCTCGGGCAGCATCTGCCGCCTAAAGCAAAGTCGGTCATCTGGATCTTCCTCTCCGGCGGCTACAGCCATGTCGAAACCTTCGATCCAAAACCGGCGCTCAATCAATTCGCTGGGAAAACATTTGACGAAACGACGTTCGAAAACCCTGTGAAGTCGCCGCTCCACGCAAAGCGATTTCGTTCTGTGACTGCGGAAGAAGTTTCTGTCCGCGAAGTCTACCCGTCCATTTATCCCATGCAGGTGGGGTGGAAGAAGCACGGCGAAAGCGGCATTGAAGTGACCGACTGGTGGCCGAACCTGTCCCGGCACGTCGATGACATCTGCTTCATCCGGAACATGTGGACGACCGACAACGACCACGCTGCGGAGAACCAGATCCACACCGGTCGCCATCGCCTCGACGAGCAGCAACCCTCGATCGGTGCCTGGGCACACTACGGTCTGGGGACGCTGAATGAAAACCTTCCCAAGTTTGCCGTACTGGGGCTGCCCACTGCCTCCGTGACCCGCCAGTCGATCGACGGATATTATCTGGGCCCGCAGCACGCGGGAGTTCCCCTTCAGCTCGATCCGAAAAATCCGCTTCCGTTTGGCACCCGTCAGACTTCGCAAAGTCTGGAGCAGCAGCGACTCGAATATGAATTGATCCACAAGCTCAATGGTCTGGCCGCTGTGGAGTATCCGGAAGACCAGCAGCTGCAGGCCCGCATTAAAAGCTATGAACTGGCGTTTCGGATGCAGTCGGCGGTGCCTGAGGCAGTCGATCTTGCCCAGGAAACGCAGGAGACCAGGGCACTTTACGGGTTAGATCAGCCCGCGACCAAACTGGTTGGAGAACGCTTCCTCGCGGCCCGGAGGCTGGTGGAACGGGGAGTGCGGTTCGTGCAGGTCACCACGAACTCTTACGGTGCCTGGGATGCCCATTCGAATCTCAAGAAGAATCATACAGATCTCTGCGCCACAGTTGACTTGCCGACCGCCGGTCTGATTCAGGATCTCAAACAGCGGGGACTGCTGGAAGACACGGTTGTGGTTTTCTGCACCGAGTTCGGCAGAACCCCCGGACAGGAAGCTCGAGGAGGGACGACAGAGGGACGGGACCATCACCCGAACGGCTTTACGATCTGGATGGCGGGAGCCGGACTCAAGAAGGGGTATGTCCACGGGGAGACGGACGAACTGGGCTATCACGCACTAGGAGAGGGGCATTATGTGACGGACCTGCACGCGACTGTGCTTCACTTACTGGGGCTGGATTCACGAAAACTGATTTATCCCGGCCGAACCCGGCTGGAAATCGACTATGGCGAAGTCATTCATGATGTCCTCGCCTGAGTTTCAAAGTGCTCACATTTCATTATCGCGCTCGCTTAAGTACTGGGCTGACCCGTTCGGGCAGACCTTGCATTGTCTTCGTTTGTTCTCTTCTGAAAAGGGCAATCTGAATGTCTCAATCTCATGCACTTGGTCGACGGTCTTTTCATCTCCATCGTCACGGCGGCTTTACGTTAATCGAGCTGCTCGTTGTCATCGCGATTATTGCTGTCCTGATCGCGCTCCTCCTGCCCGCCGTCCAGCAGGCCCGCGAAGCGGCCCGTCGCAGCACGTGCCGGAACAACCTGAAGCAACTTGGACTGGCGCTGCATAATTACCACGATAGCCACGGGCTTTTCCCTCCCAGTTGTATCGTGGTGAACGCGGGAACCACGTGTGAAGATTATGGGGGGCCAGCGGTGAGCGGCCTGACTCTCCTCCTCCCCTATCTTGACCAGGGAGCATTGTATAACAACTACGATTTCAATGCGGGGCAGAATGGGAAGAGCAACAGCGGTGTCCAGGGACGCATCGCGAACCAGGACGTTGCGAACGCCAATATTCCGGGCCTGCTGTGCCCCTCGGATCCGAACAGGCTTGTGCAGGTCACCGGAGCCTGCGTGCGTTATCCATTCCCTCAAGCAGAAAATAGTGGCGGGACGAATTACGTCTTCTGCGCCGGATGGGGAACGGCTAGCTGGGCTCCCGTTGACGCGAAAACGATGGCGAGTGTCGTCGGCATCTTCGCACAGAACGGCAAGCGGAGTTTGCGCGACGTCACCGACGGTGCATCAAACACCTTCGCGATGGGGGAAGTGCTCTGGGTCGATCACAACGGGAACGTTGCGAGCAACAACGGTCTTGGTGGAAAGCCCTCCTGGTCTGTGGGAATTGGAACGCAGATCAGCTTCACCACCGATGGCGGTATCAACGCGAACTTTCCCAAAAAGGGCCCGAACACTACGGACGGCGCTGGCGTTCGGGCTGCTGCTCTTCAAAGCGAACATGTTGGCGGTGGGACTCTGCTGATGGGAGATGGAAGTGTTCGCTTCGTTTCAGAAAATACCAATCAGGACACGATGAACGCGCTGGCAACTCGAGCGAACAACGAAGTTGTCGGTGAATTCTGAAGTCTTTCTGTGCCGGTCAAGACCTTCGATGAACTTTCCTCTTATTGAAGATTGAACATGCCTGCAGTTCTTTTTCGGACGTTGCCTTTGTGTCCAATCCATAGTCGATCGATCGTTCCCCTGTTGCTCGCATTGACGTTCGGAGTCGGGCTGCCCGGATGTGGTTCAGGCCGAGGGGATGCTCCGCCGAAGTCTGTGACTCGAGGTAAAGTCACGTACCAGGGGAAGCCGGTTGAGAAAGGAATGATCCGATTCATTCCCGTCGCAGGCCCTCCTGTCCAGACGGAAATCATCAACGGAGAATATCACGTCACTTATAAGGGAGGAGTCGCCCTCGGAACAGCCAGCGTTGAGATCGATGGTTATCGGGAAACCGGTCGAATGATTCAAGTGGGGGCTGACAAGTCAGTTCCCGATCTTGAACAGTTCCTGCCTGAAAAATTCAACAGAACCAGTTCGCTGTCCGTCGTCATTACCGACGCGAAGCTGAACACACATGATTTTTTACTCGAATGACGTTCAATCCGATTGTGTCATCAGCGATCTCTGACTTGCAAACTCCCCAGTGCGGGAACAGTCAGGTTGCACTGTGATGTGGACCGATCCGGCGAAGGCCTGCGTTTGCAGGCCTTCTAACCATGACGAGCGCCGTCCGCAAGGTTGAGTCCCACTCTGCATGGCGCGTTCAACACCCCCCTGATCTGACCGGCATTCAATCTCTCTGAGGACATCGGCGATCAGTGATACCGAACGGAAGAGGAAACCGATTTACGTATGAACGTTCACTCTCCAGCACCTTCAACCAGGATGCAGAACAAACCGTGGTATTGGGTGGTGACATTCATCGCCAGCATGACCCTGATCAATCTGCATGAGACGCTTCGCGCTGAGACTCCCGAATATGAATGGGAGAAGATCACGTTAAACGCTCCGTTCGCTCCCCGCGATGGGGCGGGAATTCTCAGCCTGAACGGGAAGATGTTTCTCCTCGGTGGCTGGAATCCACTTCAGAAAGACCGGGAAACCTTTCCGAGGATCTGCAATAACGAAGTCTGGTCCTCCAGCGACGGAAGAAGCTGGGATCTGGTCAAACCCAATACATTGACTGCCTCGCCGTTCGACCCGACATCCGACTGGGAAGGCCGACACACCGCCGGGTACGCTGTCTTTCGCGACCGCATGTGGATCATTGGCGGTGACTGCAACCAGGGACATTACCAGAACGACGTCTGGAACTCTGTGGACGGGAAGCAATGGGCTCAGGTGAATGCGGGAAAGGATGTCCCCTGGGGACCCAGGGCGCTGCACCACACCGTCGTGCACGACGACCGGCTCTGGGTGATGGGCGGGCAGACGATGCCGGCATTTGCACCTGCTGAAGAGAAGTTCTACAGCGACATCTGGACATCAACCGACGGCGTCAACTGGAAAGAAGTCCGTCCTGAAGGTCCGCATTGGTCCGCTCGAGGAATGATCGGCGGCAGTGCGGTCATGAACGGGCGCATCTGGATTCTCGGCGGGGGAACGTACGAGACCCCGACGACCCCCGAGCGAAAGTTCTACAACGATGTCTGGAGTTCATCGGATGGCGTTCACTGGAAAGAGCACACATCAAAGGCGCCTTGGAAGCCTCGGCAGTATCATGACGTCGCTGTCTGGGATGAACGGCTGTGGGTGATGGAGGGCTACTCCACCCCGGAAGGGAATCGCAACGACGTCTGGCATTCAAGCGACGGAGTCAACTGGACGGAGATTCCGAACACTCCCTGGAAGCCTCGTCACGCAGCCAGCCTCGTCCAGCACAATGGATCGTTATGGATGATCGCCGGAAACAACATGGAGCCGGATGTCTGGCGCCTGAACCGCAAGTGATTCACGTCATTGGGAAAAGTGAAGGCGCTTCGTTCTCGATGAATGGACGATTGCGAAGTGGATCTGAAGTCTCCAGTTCTGTTCTCCCCGCCTCTTTTCACCGAAGAGAATCGGAGCATTCTCTCCCCTGGGATCGACCGATACTCCGTTAGCCCCTGTCTCAGGGGAGTGTGGCGACGATTCGTTGAGATTTGTCGTTCGAAAGCTGTGTTGATCGCCGCCGGAACACCACACTGTCGTGAGATTCGCTCCAGGGTCTGCCAGAGTTGCAACTGAGTGCAGATGCAGCAAAGGGATCAGTTGTTCGAAGAAAAGCGGTGGCACTTCGCGAACGCAGGTGAACCACGCTCCGTCGGGGATCCCCTGCTATGAGCAGTGAAACATCGTCCACGTCGCTGATGGTGATCTCGCGAATGTTCGACTCAGTCGCACAGATGCAGCTTTGAAGGCGAACTCGGATGTTGCCTCATCAGATGATACAGCTTCGCCTCCAAGGATCCGGTGATTCATCCATGCCCTCGGCCATCTTGCCGAGGGAAACAGCTCGCAGTTCTGGAGGGATCGCCCAATCGTTCCGAATCCCCCTCCGAAGCAATCGAAGATCCGCTCGCCAGTTCGGCTCAAATGCCTCCGCTGTGCCAATACCGCCAAAGTAGAACGACTGTTTGTTGCCCTTCTTGACCCAGCGGCCAGGGGGGGATGCGGAGTCGACGGGAAGACTTCGCATGGGTTCCTGCACTTCGGTTTGCGGGAACAAGCGGAGCGTGTAGACTTGGGCGCAGCTGCACCTTGGGTCAGAGCTTGGTGCTGCCCAGACGCCCGGATGTTGCAAGCATCGCGGGTGTCCTTTTTTGACAACAGAAGGTGTCGCTCAGGAGTATCTCCCCCCGCGATGAACCCGAAAGACAACTACGCAACCAGTTACTGAAAAACACCTTAGGGGCCGTAGCTCAATCGGTTAGAGCAGCGGACTCATAATCCGTTGGTTCTGGGTTCAAGTCCCAGCGGCCCCATTTTGTATTTGACCGAATGATTCGCGAGATGAACGCATGATTGAGCAGTTCGTTCCGAATCCAGTGTCAATCCGTCCTTTTGATCTTGGCTGAAATGGTGCGTTCGGCACTCTGAGCGGGACGGTGATTTGTTAGAAATCGGGGACCGAGGGTTCCCCGTACTTTGTCGGGATTGCCCCCGCGCTGCACACCAGGTCGCTGTTACGGAAACTGAAGCGATTCCAGAATCAAGTTGGTCAAAACAGCCGTCGTCCCCGCCCCAGTGAAGTCTCCGAGTCCGTGTCTCAGGGGAGTGCGGCGGAGAATCGGGCGAATCTATCGATCGAAAGCTGTGTTTATCGGCGCTGGGACGCCACACTTCGTGAGCTCCTCTCTAGCGTGAAATCGTGTCCACAGGATCATGCTGCCGACTTTCCAAAAGTCACCGGTCCGCAATTGCCACTTCCCCGGTTCGGATGTCGACATGACGGGTCCAGGGATCGTGGCTTGCTGCAAGGTCCAGAATGCGATGGCAGGGTCCGTAGTGCTGTGAAACGAAATCCGAACGACTCCGTTGATTCGGTGCCGTGGCCGAACAGCTATGCTTTTCGACTCCGATGTTGATCGTCCGGGAATCCGCCGAATCCCAGCTTCAGCATGGGGCTGCGAGCATCGTCAGAGTTTTCAATGGCGAGCCGCTCTTTTTCAAGGCCTTTGTTCGACTGTGGCGCTTACCTACAATCGTCAAGGAGTTTGAAACTAACCGCACTCGAAGTTCTCTGCTCTCGGCGCCCAGGTCATGAAGTCTCCCCCCAAAGACATTCCGCATGTGGCCATCCTGATTGAAACATCCCGGTCGTACAGCCGTGGACTGCTTCTGGGGGTGCGGAAATATTTGGCGCTGCATGGGCCGTGGTCTGTGTTTGTCGAACTGCGCTCGCTGGACTCGGAAGCACCTCGTTGGCTCAGTAACTGGCGAGGAGACGGGATTTTGACGCGGACGGGCACACAGCGAATGGCTGATGTCATTCGCGAGGTGAATGTTCCGACTGTCGAATTAAGGTCGACACGCCTGGACCACAATTTTCCGTTTGTCGGCGCGGACAACGAAATCATCGGCCGCATGATGGCCCGGCATCTGCTCGAGCGTGGATTTCGCCAGTTCGCCATTTACGATCTCGACACCGAGGAATTTTTCGAACAGCGTCGCGAAAGCTTCGTTCGTACGATTTCACAGTCGGGATATTCCGTCAGCATCCTCCGCACCCCGGACCATCGTGAATTGCCGGCGGACTGGGAGTCTCATCAGGAGAATCTCGTGCAGTGGCTCCGACAGCTCCCTAAGCCAGTGGGCATTATGGCCTGCACGGACCAGCTGGGGTTCTGGTTACTGGATGCCTGTCGTCGTGCGGATATCCCGGTTCCTGAAGAAGTCGCTGTCGTGGGCGTGGAGGATGATGAGACGCTATGCGAAGTTTCTGTCCCTCCGATGTCCAGCATGCGATTGAACGGAGAGAAGATCGGATTCGAAGCGGCCGCGCTGCTGGAGCATCTCATGTCGGGAGGGAGCGCTCCTCAGGGACCGATCCTGATTCCTCCAGTCGGCATTACGGTCCGGCAGTCGTCCGACATCCTTGCGATTGAAGATCGCGATCTCGCGGCCGCGGTGCGGATGATCCGCCAGCAGGCATGTCTTGGAGTGACGATCGACGACGTACTGCGAAAGGTTCCGGTCTCGCGAAGTTCATTGGAACGAAAATTCCGTGAGCTGCTTGGAAGGTCTCCTCAGGCTGAGATCATCCGCTTCCGGATCGAACGAGTGAAGCAGCTCCTGCGGGAAACGGACTGGACGTTAGAGCTCATTGCCCCCCGCGCGGGATTTGCTTCTCCACAGGTCTTGTGCCAGCGGTTTCGGAAACATGTCGGCATGACTCCGGGCAACTACCGGGAGCAATCACGGCTGCAGTGAAGCCGGAAGTCTCAGTGAAGGCTTCAAAGACTCACAGCACGATCGAGTGGACGCGGCAATGAAATCGCTTCAACGCAGCTTGAACAGCTCGATTTCGCAGCACTCCAGTCAATTAATCCGACTGAACAAAACTATTCAAAGAATTACCGAATTCATGAATGCTTTATGCGTTCTGGGACTATATGATTCTCCAAGGATCGCGACACGACACCACTTTTCCGTCCTTAAGTATTGCTTCCGAGTGGGTTGTGTCTCGTCATGGAAGCGACATGTCAAATTGACAAAAATCATTCATATTTTTACGCAAAAGTGAAATGCAACAATCACGATAGGCTTGGTAAATATTCTCGTTCAGCAGCGAGCGTGCGCTTACTCATCACATTCTGCAATGTATCGAGAGGACCATGAACAAACCAAAATCTTATACGTCACGTGACACCACTTCCTTCCCCAACGGCTCTCTTCCAGAAGGGCGTTCATCCCGCACGTCCGGGTTCACCTTGATTGAACTGCTCGTCGTCATCGCAATCATTGCAGTCTTAATCGCACTGCTGTTGCCGGCTGTTCAGCAGGCGCGGGAAGCGGCACGCAGGACGCAATGTAAAAACAATCTCAAGCAGATCGGACTGGGTCTGCAAAATCATGCGGACAACTATCGACGATTTCCCGCAGGCAGCCTGATCAACGGAACAACGCCTGTCAGCTCGACATACCTGGATGAAAAGCTCGCCATCATGAACTGGGGTGTTTCAATTCTTCCCTTCATTGACCAGGCCGCTTTGTGGTCCAAATACGACCCGACGGTATCCCCCAGTGATACTGGCACGAATGCTGAGAAAAATCTGGAGGTCGTGCAAACATTCCTGTCTGTCATGATGTGCCCATCGGATGTCAACAACCGCACCATGGACACTCCAGTTCGAGTGACCAAAAAAATGGCGCACGGCTCATACAAAGGGGTCTCCGGGACGCGGATTAGTAATACCTGGTTCTGGGATTATCCGGATCCGGCCAGCAGTCTGCCGAAGCTTGCAATCAACATGCAAACGCGAGGCCCGTTGCCGGTGGCCGGCGGTCACACGACGGGAGCGCTTCAGTCTGGATCAACAAGGCTGGAGTCCGTCCGATTCCAGGACATCACAGATGGGTTATCGAACACGGTCCTGGTGGGAGAGTACTTCACACCAGGCAACCGTCAGTTCGCGGCTTATTGGGGATCTGCGGAAAACTTCGCAACGCTGAGCTCGACGCAACTGGAGTCTTATACCCGCCTGGGGGACTACGACGCATGCAATGCTCCCTTCGGAGGGGCAAACCCACAGCTTTCGCAGTGTCGGAGAGCTTTCGGCTCCGCTCATAGCGGAAACGGCATCAACTTTTTGTTGTGTGACGGGAGTGTCCGATCGATCAGTTCCTTTGTCGATGGAACGCTGTTCGTCGGTCTGGGCACAATCAGTGGGAATGAAGTCCTCGGGGAATTTTGACAGGAATCAGGGTGCGTAGCGACCGCATCCCGGAGTTCTCAAGCTCTCTTGTCAATTCCGAGATCTGCGTCTGAACGCATTCTGCGATCAGTGAAAAACGTTCACGGAGAGAAGTCTCAGGGACAGGCGCCCCGCAACGTTTTCAGGGACACCAGTTATTCATTTGGGTCACCCTTCAGAAGAGAGCCCTTACTTCGGATCAAGAAGGCTCCATGCAATGTGGTCAAAGTTACGTACAAGTGGGCGATTGATGGGGGCGGTGGTACTGCTCTTTTCAGGATTCAGCTGCCAGCCCCAATTTCGAACCGCTACTGTGTCAGGACGGGTGACACTGAACGGAACCCCGCTCCCGAAAGCCACCATCGGCTTTGAACCGGTCGCGCCGTCCGGCACGATCATGTCAGGACCGGGATCTTATGGCGTTACTGACGAGAACGGCCAATATCAGCTCACGTCTCTGGATCGCAACAAGCGGGGGGCGTTGGTCGGCAAGCATCGAGTCTGGATTCGCACTCTCCTGGAAACAGAAGATCCAGACGGAAAAAAACGCAAACTGGAGCGGCCCGAGCTCCTGCCGGAGCGATTTCACGATGCGACGGAATTGACCTTCGAGGTCCCCCGGGCTGGAACAACTCAGGCCAACTTTGACCTCGTACTCACCGGGACCGAAAACAGTCGCGGTTCAAAAAAATAGAAAGAGAAGGTCCAAGATGCGACTTCTGCTCCCGAAGCCCTGGATGTTCCTGGGACTGGCATGCAGTTTCTTTTTCGGAGCCGAGCTTCAGGCTGCCGAGGTTCCCCGGAATGTCGTTGTCATCCTCGCTGACGACTTTGGTTATGGCAGCGTTGGATTTCAGGGTGCCGAAGGACTGAAAACGCCGCATCTGGATCGGCTTGCCCGGGAAGGGCGTCGCTTCACTCAGGCTTATGCTCCCGGATCGGTCTGCTCGCCCTCTCGATATGGCCTCCTCACGGGGCGGTATTTTTGGCGAACTTCGATCAAAGATGGCGGCGTGCTTGCGGGCAATGCGCCGCTGCATTTCGAGCCGGATCGCCCTAATCTGGGCTCAATCTTTCAGGAACAGGGATATCGGACGGCTGCGATCGGGAAATGGCATCTGGGACTGGGGGGAGGTAAGGAAACCGATTGGAACGTGTCTTTACAGCCCGGGCCGACCAGTCTCGGATTCGACTATTTCTTTGGCATTTCCGCCAATGCACTGATCCATCCGCTGGCGTATATCGAAAACGATGGCCTGCTCAATCGAATTTCAGGGCAACCCGTTTCCGTGGAGAAGACTGAAGGTGGCCAGACAACTCATGGAATCTCTCCTGTGAGGGAGCTTGACGAAGTCATGGATCGATTCACTGAAAAAGCAGTTGAATGGATCGAGGGAAATCGGGACGAACGTTTCTTTCTGTACTTCTCTCCCAATGCAGTTCACGAACCTCTCACTCCCTCTTCCCAATGGGTGGGAACCAGCCCCTATGGCCCCTATGGAGACTTCATCCAGCAACTCGATGGTTCCGTCGGACAAATTCTGGACACGCTGGACCGGCTCAATCTCGCCGATGACACACTCGTGATCTTTACCGGTGACAACGGGGGCATTGTTCATCCCAACAACAAGGGGGCCTCCACGGCCATTCAAGCGGGACTGGCGATCAATGGAGCGTTTCGAGGAGGCAAACACGAAATCTGGGAAGGGGGATTTCGGGAGCCTTTCGTCGTACGCTGGCCAGGAAAGATCCAACCCGGCACCGTCAGCGATGAAATCATCAGCCTGACAGATCTTCTAGCGACGCTGGGGAGTTTAATCGGGGCCGACATCCCGACCGATGCTTCCGAAGACGGGTTCGACGTCAGTCCAGCCTTGCTTGGAACAGGGCCATCTCCCCGGGATTTCGTCGTGTTGCAGGACTCGTATGCAATCTATTCCATTCGCAAAGGACCGTGGAAACTGATTGAACGGGAAAATCCGCCAGCCTTCACCCACCGCAATCCAAATGCGGAGAAACGGCAGAATTCATATTGGCGCAAGCAGCCGAGGCAGGACGAACTTTTCCATCTCATCGACGATCCGGCCGAGACCAAGGACGTTGCGGCAGAACACCCGGAGATCGTCGCGGAACTGCGAGCTGCCCTAGCGAAAATCCGCAACGAGGGAAGAAGTCGGCCTTAGTCCGCGGGGAGAGCAATTTTCGAAGTTGCCCGGTGGAATTGAGGTGAGACGGGTTGTTCAACCCTGCGGTTCGACTCGGGGACCGCGCAATGAATGCGATCTCCCCGGGAAGTCATGAGTTTTGGTCATCTCCCAAAGACAGAGACAACGAATGAAGTCGCTCTAACCTGTTTAAAAAGTCAGCATCGAGTCGTGAAATGAGTCTACGAGTCCTCATCATTGTGGGTGATGCCACTGAAACCGTGGATACCCTCTACCCCTTCTATCGCCTGCAGGAAGAAGGGTTTCAGCCGGTTGTGGCTGCTCCGGAAAAGCGGACTTATCAGATGGTCTTGCACGAGAACCGTCCCGGATGGACGATCACCCGGGAGTGGGAAGGCTATCAGATTCAGGCGGACATCGCGTTTGAGGACGTGGTGCCGGAAGACTATCTGGGAATCTTCTTCAGCGGTGGCCGGGCGCCCGAGTATATCCGGGACCATCCCGATCTGATCCGCATTACCCGCCACTTCTTTGACGAGAACAAGCCGATCGCCAGCGTCTGCCATGGCGTGGAAATCCCCGCCCGCGCCGGGTGCGTGAAAGGACGCCGCATGGCAACCGTGGCGAAGTGCCAGTTCGACCTGGAGGTCTGCGGGGGCATCTATGTGAACGAGCCCTGCGTGATCGATGGCAATCTCGTTTCCGGACGGACGTTTCATGACAACGGGGTTTATGTCGGCCCCTGGATCAAGATGCTTGTCGCGGCCCGCCGGAAGGCGCATGGCAGTAACGGAAACGGGAACGGTGCCGAACACTATCGGTTCGCAACGGCACCGCGGGACTGAATCGCAATAACACCGGGGCGATGCACATGCTTCCTCCCGTGCTGACGAGGAGACAACCTTGAAAACAAACCGACGCAGTTTCCTCCAGCGATCCGCCGCCATGACTGCTGCCGGACTCTGGTTACCCGCATCTCTGACACCCCAGGCAGCGGAAACCACAGCTGCCCGTTCGCCGAACGAACGCTTTCGGATCGGTTCGATCGGCATGCGATATCAGGGCTCTGTGATTGCGGACAAATCGCAGGCACACGGGGACATTGTGGCCATCTGCGACGTAGACCGGGACATCGCGGAGAAGGCACGTCAGCAATTCGGCGGCAAAGCCCAGCTCTATGAAGACTATCGTGACTTGCTTCAACGTGACGATATCGATGTGGTGACGATCGGAACTCCGGATCACTGGCATACAGCCATGGTGATCGACGCCTGTCGTGCCGGAAAAGATGTGTACTGCGAGAAACCGCTGACCCTGACGATCGATGAAGGGAAGCTGCTCAGGAAAGTCGTTCAGGAGACCGGCCGCGTCATCCAGGTCGGTTCATGGCAGCGGAGCGATTCCCGATTTCGCCAGGCTTGCGAACTGGTTCGTGCCGGCAGGATCGGCAAGCTGCAAAGCGTGAATGTGGTACTCGGAAAGAACGTAACTGGGGGACCCTTCGAACAGATGAAGCCACCTACCAAATTGAACTGGGACCTCTGGCAGGGTCAAACCCCGGATGTTCCCTATACCCCGGAACGTTGCCATTACACGTTCCGCTGGTGGTACGAGTATTCCGGTGGTCAGATGACGGACTGGGGTGCCCACCATATTGATATCGCGCAGTGGGGCCTGGGAATGGACGATTCCGGCCCCACCTGGATTGACGGGCGGGCGGAACTTCCCCATGTCCAGAACGGTTACAACGTCGCCACCAGTTTTTCCGTGAAATACCGGTACGCCAACGGCGTTGAACTCACGGTTCTGGATGATGGCCGCAACGGGGTGATGTTCGAAGGAGACCAGGGGCGAATCTTCGTCAATCGGGGAACTGTCTCGGGCAAACCGGTGGAGGAGCTGGATGCGAGCCCCTTTCCCCGCGAAGACTACAAGCTTTACGACTTCGACAATCTCGCTCGTCCTGAACGCGCTGGGAAGCTGGACGCCATCATCAATCACATGGGGAATTTCTTCGACTGCGTGCAGTCCCGGCGAACACCCATCTCCAGCGTCAATTCCCAGCATCGTTCTGTCACCGTCTGCCACCTGGGAAACATCTCGATGCGGCTGGGCCGCCCACTCGAATGGGACCCGGAAAATGAGCTGTTTGTGAATGATCCTGAAGCGAACTCCTGGCTGCAGCGGGAACAACGCGACCGTTACGCCATTCGGGGATGAGTCCTTTGAGTCCATGACTCTGAGTCTTCTCCACGCGTACTCATTAGCCCCTGTCTCAGGGGAGTGTGGCGGCGATTCAGGGAGAATTGTCGTTCGAAAGCCGTGTTTATCGCCGCCAGATCGCCACTCTTTCGTGAGATTCGCTCTAGCAGGTTGCTGCAAAAGTCTCGCTTTTCTTCGAGCAAGCTGTATTTTGTGCGTCGCCATGTTGTTGGCAGAGGGTTTCATGGCCATTTCGACTCCCTTCCGCAGGTCTGTTTGCTCTTCCCGAGCACGCTGATCTGCGGAAGGGCCCGGTTCTTTATGAGGACGCCAACAGTTTTCGCAGCCTGACAAGGTTGTAGGCCGCTGCGGTCAGTTCCAGTTGTTGTTGAAGCTTCCAGCGTCCGACCCAACGACTGCGGGACAGGCCCGCAATCGTCTTCATCCAGCCAAAGTATTCTTCCACCTTCTTGCGGCAGCGCTGACTGAGCTGATACCCCAGACGTTCCAGACGCCCTCTCATACGACTCCTCGCTGCGACTTCGTCCTTCCGGAATGGACGGACATGCTGTGGATTGGGGGCGGGCTGCCGGATCATGGCACAGTGAGGTTCGATACCGCGCTGTTCCAGTTCGAAGTAAAACGGGCCGCTGTCGTATCCCTTGTCCGTCCCCAGCGTTTTCGGTGAACGAGCATGGCGTGCCTGGAGACGATCCAGCAGAGACAGTGCCGCTTCGCACTCTGCTTTCCCTGTGGCTGGCGTAGCGATGACACCCATCACCAGACCATGGCGGTTCTCGGTCAGAGCGTGCCCCATGTGCGACAATCGGGCTTCTTTGCCACTCCCTTTACGGTACAGCCTGGCTTCAGGATCTGTCCGGCTGACGTGTGTCTCGTTGGTTCTTTTCTGCCCATGAAAGTCCACTTCTGAGTTGCGAGGCTTGAACGAATTGGAATCGTCATCCTGCTGATCTTTCTCCTCCTTGGGCCGAAAGCTTTTGATTGATGCATAACTCTCGATCAGCGATCCATCCACGCTGAAATGCTCGTCGCTGCACAGACCTGCCTGCAGTGCTTTGACCAGCACGGCATCGAAAAAGGCAGCCGTCAGGCCATGTTCGTCCAGCCGGGGACGGTTGTGAGTGAATACCGTGGCATCAAAGACCTGATCTTCCGGCGACATGTCCAGAAACCAGCGAAACAGCAGATCCGTATCAATCCGCTCGACCAGTTGCCTCTCACTGCGAATCGAATACAGCGCCAGCAGCAGCAAGGCCTTCAAGACTCGCTCAGGTGGAACGCTGGGGCGACCTGTCTGACTGTAGGCGGAAGCAAAGAGGGGACTCATCTCAGTGAGAATGGCATCAATCGTCCGCTTCAGGCTGCGGAGCGGGTGATCGTGGCGAATTCGGGATTCGACATTGATCGTATAAAACAAAAGATCCTGATCACCCGGACGACCACGCATGAAAAAACTCCTCATTCACTGGGAACGAGGAGTTTAGCGCACTTTCCATAATTCACAATCAGACTTTTGCAGCAACCTGCTAAATAGGCCCTCCACCGAACCGGAGTGAGGTTTAAGCGGCTTTGGCGAAGGAGTGTCGCATGTCAAGATAGTGGTTGTTGTTCACCTCAAACCATTCATACGCTTGATCGATCAGTTCTTCCAGAGTCTGGCAGCGGTGGTTCCTCGTGATCGTCTCGTGCAGGTGCCACCAGACACGCTCGATCGGGTTCGTCTGCGGGGCGTACTTGGGCAAAAAGTGAACTTCGATCCGGTGGTTCCATTTCTGCAGATATGCTTTCACTGCCCGTGAGTCATGGAATTTGGCGTTGTCGCAGATGACGTGAATCTTCCGGTAACCCCGCAGCCGTGAACGTAGGTCGTCCAGATGAGCCAGAAACTGAACCGTGTTTCGCCGCCAGTGAGGACGACTCACCAGCAGCGTCCCTGTCCTCCAGATTAGCGAGCCTGCCACATGGCACTTCTGATTGTTCCCCGGCGTGACCACCTCGGCCTGCTGGCCTTTTTTCATCCACATGTTGCCAATTTTGGGGTTCAGATTCAGGTCCACTTCATCCTGAAAGACAGCCACATCCTGGGGAGAAAGGTTCTCCAGAAGCTGCTGAATCCGCTGGAATTTCTCGGCGTGTTCGGGATCAGCTGGTCCCACGACAGGTCGAGGGCGACGCCAGACCAGCCCCAGTCGATGCAGCCCCCGGCGGATCGTTTCACCGCTCAAACGCTGCCCGGTTTCGAACGCCAGCAGGTGGGCCAGTGTTTCACACGACCACCGGGAGCGAAAATATCCAAAGTCCCGGGGAGTGTGCTGGGTGACCCACCGCAGGACATTCATCATCCAGGCCGGGGTGAAATGCTGCGGAGTCTGCACCTCCAGAACCGCAGCGACTCTTCCTTGACTGAACAATTTCAGCGTGGTGGAAATCAGGTCGAAGCTGCAAAAGAGCACGGTCTTGATCTGCTGCCAGGTCAGGCCATCAGCTCGCAACAGGACAAGATGCGCTCGTCGAGAGACGGAAACATCGACTCCAAAGCGATAGGCCTGCAAAAGCATCTTGCGTTCCTGAGCTGTGAGGTGGATACTGCCATCCATGGCTTGGCTCCTCGGAAAGGGTTGTGTGAGAACTTCCCAAACCGTAGACCAAGCCTGTTTTTGTTCCTACACCAACTGGAATTTCCACTCCGATTGAGGTGTGGAGTTATTTAGACGCCCACTCAAGCAAAGAACGTTCAATGAACATACTGATGAACCGTCGTCAGGCGTGCCAGCTTCTGGTGGCTGCCGGGACATTCGGACTTCCCCACGGCAGCGGCATTCTGCAGGCGGCGCAGCCATTTCGTCTCAATTACTCCCTGGCTTCCTCAATGTATGGATGCCTCCCGTTAGCGGAGGTTCTTCCCGAGGTTCGCAAGGTCGGAGCGGATTCCATCGATTTGTGGCCGATGAAACATGGCAACCAGCGGGAGCAGGTTGACGAACTGGGCCATTCTCAATTTCGTCGTCTCCTCCAGGAGAATGACGTCAAACTGGGGATGACGACCCGGTATGATCTGGGGCCTTTTAAACTGGCTGATGAAATCGAGTTCGTTCATCAACTCGGCGGACGGATGATTGTGACGGGTGCCCCATCCTGCCAGACGCCAGCCACCCGCGAACAGATAGAGAAGTTCGTCCGGGATCTGCAGCCGCATGTCCAGCTTGCGGAGCAGAAGGGGGTGATCCTGGCCATTGAAAACCACAGCAACTCGCTACTTCATACCCCCGATTCCTTGCGGTACTTCGCTGAGTTCGCACAGTCTTCGCATCTGGGGATCGCTCTCGCCCCCTACCATCTGCCACAGGATCCGCAGCTGCTGAAAAACCTGATCGTGGAGATCGGCCCTCGGCTGGTCCATTTCTATGCCTGGGAACACGGCGATGGCTGTATGACGAAGTTGCCCAAGGACCAGGAGCTCAAGCAGCTGCCCGGTCGGGGACTGTTGGACTTCGCTCCGCTGATCGCCGGTCTGAAAGAGATTCAATACGCCGGCTGGACACAGGTCTTCATGCACCCGACTCCGCGCGGAATTCCAATCATGGAAACAGCCACCGAAGTGACTACAACGATCAATCAGTCCCGACAGTATCTCGACGATCTGGCGAACAAGTCGGCCTGATGTGCGTGAAAGCTCGACCATTCGTCATGCCCCCACATTGAAACTGTCCTTATCGAGAGTGAAGTCTTCCGTGGAGTTCGAACTTTTGTGAAATCGACAGTTCTGTCTCGGAGTCAGCTTCCATCGGTGACGCCGCCCTGTCTGTCCGTGATATCAGTCGCTTGCCAAAATGTAAGCCTGTTTACGGGGCGAAATCTGCAACACAAAATTCGTAAAACGTTCTTTTCCACAAACGACATGAACGTAACAATGCGGGGCGACGTCATAATTCGGTGAAGGAAAGTCAGCAGGCATTCCGGATCTGCCATCAGAGGAGTGAGATCCCATCTCTGATCGAATCACGCTTTTGCTGCGACTTCTTCTGACATGACGTGGTTGCATAACTGATCAGCATCAAAGTTCACGCGTGAAATCCATAGCGGCTCGGCAGGAGCCTCGCCCTCCCGGTTGTGAAACCACGTCATGCCTCCCTCTCGCCAAGTGAGTCGACAAGTCCGATGAGTCCGTTTCGTCGCCTCCAATCCTCCTTGTGATTGTCGAAGCTTCTTGAGAAATGCCGACTCGTCGGTTATTAGTAGATCTGGATCGCTCGAACCTATTCGAATGATGAATTCATTGATTTATTTGAGACTGCTAAAATTGCACGAGCTGGTTTCATAACACTTTGTGATCGCAATTCGGGAGGGCCAAGCTCCTGCTGAGCCGCATAAAAGACCACGCGTTCACTGGCTTGAGGCTCGGCAGGAGCCTCGTCCTCCCAGTTATGAAACCGCCTCATGCATCCCAGACGAGTTAAACATTCAATCGGACTTATCAAAAAGATCAAAGTCCTCCAAGGCGGTCGTTGAAAATCCGAACAACGAACGTTTTGCTTCCAATGCCAGGTGCAGTTAAACGTGACTCAACAAAACTTTTTCAGAGAAAGATAAGGAGAGAGAGTCCTGCAATCATTGGAAAGAATGTTAGATGGCTGCCTGCCGCTTTGGGAGTCGAAAGTTTCGTCGAACAGTTCTTGAGCTGGTTTCATAACCCTTTGTGATCGCGATTCGGGAGGGCAAAGCTTCTGCTGAGCCGCATAAAAGACCGCACATTCACTGGTTTGAGGCTCGGCAGGAGCCTCGCCCTCCCAGTTATGAAACCGCCTCTTCTACGATCAATGCTGAGGGAGTCACTGAATGAAAGTATGGGCCAGGGCTTTCACATTCATTTCAATCTTGAGCTTTCTTCCTGCAAGTCTCTTTGCGGAAACTCCTACAGAGAAAACGCCACGGATCGCAGTCATTGCGATCGGCAGCGGAGATGATCAGACGGCCAAAGTTCTGGATCTGTTGCAGCTGGAATTGGGCAAAGACCCGAAACTGCAGATTCTGGAGCGAACCACACTTGAACAAGTTCTTCAGGAGCAATCGCTTGTTGCTGCCTTTGGCAAAAAGACCGACGCTCAGCAGGCTTTCGAACTCGGTCGACTCATCTCTGCGGAACTTCTGCTGCTCGTGGAGTCGATTGAGGAAAAGCAGAGGTCGGCCCCAGCAGGCGGAAATGCACCTGGAAGTCAGGTCATTCTTCGGCTCCTGGACACAAAGCATGGATTCAAGCTGGCGGAAGATTTTCAATCGCTTGCTGAACCTGAAGCATTGGAAGATCACGCACGCGCTCTTGCCGCCTGGGCTTCCACGAACGCGTCCAAGCTGGAATCAATTCACGAACCTCGGCATGTCGTGGCAATCTCCAGCGTGACCAGTGACGAACATTCATCGACCTGGAATTGGATTTCGGACATTCTCCCTGCCGGCCTGGAGCGTCAACTTGGTCGACATCCCAAAATCATCCTTGCCGAGCGGCATCGAGTCGCTCCGCTGCTCTTGGAACGGTCTGTCACAACCGACCTGCCGGAATCAATCCTTCCTTCAGCGGTGTTTTTTCAAGGTCACTTTCAGCTGGAACGGGAGAAGGGTCTGGATGCCGTTCTGGTGACGCTGGAAGGTCGCCAAAAGGGAAGCCAGCTCTTCGAAGTTCAAGTACGAGGCTCTTTCAATAAACTGGATCAACTCTCTGCGGATCTGGCGATGGCGGTTACGGAAAAGCTGGATCTCGGGGAGTCTTTCCAGCATCTCGACGCCACTGCCGAGACCGCTTTGCTGATTTCCCAGGCCAGATGGCTGATCAGGGCTGGCCAGCCCGAGCGTGCGATCCCGCTACTGGAATCTGCGGTCGCACTCGACCCGAAGAACATCGTCCCCAAGATGCTGATTGTGCACGCCAGTCACTCCGCGTACTTCACGTTTTGCAGATGGACGCATCCAGCTCACGTGAACAAGACTCTCCGGTCAAGTAAATCGTGGAGGTATGACGAACAAATTTTGAATCTCGTGCCGATGATGATTCGGAACCTGAATCTGTGTTCGCAAGTCATGGACGATTTAAAGATCCGTGACGGACAGTTCCAACACGATCAGTTCTTTCAGGAGTTCGGATTCGCGAATATCGAATTTTCATCGCTTCAGGACTGCCTCGCTTACCCGCAGTTTCTCACCCATAAAGCCGACGAACACCCACTCGTGGAGCAAGCCATTGGCCAGATGCAGCCACTTCTCCGCGAGTGTTCACAGAAGATCTTTGAGCGATTCAATCAATACAGCAGTGCTCTTCATTTCTCAGAAGAAGGATTTATTCATCTGGCCTGCTGGAAGTGGGACACTCCTGAAGAGTATCTCCAGGAACTTCTGCAGCTTCTGGAAAAACACGCCAAAACGAGATTTCGGAATATCGACCATCTGCATTTTATCATTGAGACACGAACGAAGTGGAGAGACAGACAGGATCTGCATGATGTGTATCTGACGTTTCTGTCACGCCTCGCTGAGCATCCGGATGTCGCCATCAGGGCGATTGGCGAAGCGACCCTGGTGAAGTATTGCATCGACGCGATTGGCCAGACTCAGCGAACGACTTCAACCGACTATCTTGAGGAGTATCGGCTAGCGTCTCAGCTGGCGCTCATGAGAATGGTCGGTAAACCGGAAGTCGCGGGAGGAGAGCACAACGCAGAACTTGGAAATCAAATTGCCCTGGAGGCATCACAACATCACTTCCGACGGTACCTGGAACTGTTGATCCAAGATCTGGAGCAGCCCCAGTCGGAACTCTACCCGATCATTAACGGGAAATTTCATGAACTCACTCATCCCAATGTCAAAATTGACGACATTGAACAGGGGCGACTCTACGAACGATTCGTGCGGGCTCAACTGCCGCATATCCGAGCACAGGGTTATCTGATTCCGATTCCCTTTGGATTTAAGCGGTTCAATTTTCCGACAGGTGGGCTCACTCTGGCGGTAAAGTATCTTGAAAAAGGGGGCGATCCGGCCAGTGCTGAACGACTGCTTGAAGATGTGCTGAAACTCGATCTTCGCCGGGAGGAACGAACGCCCCTGAATGTGACGCTCAATGAATTGCGGAGCAGGCATCTCACGACATTAAAGGCGATCAATCCCGATTTCACATTCCAGCCCCCAGTGCTGAAGTATCGACCGGAGATCCGTGAAGTCCTGGACAGAAAACAGGTGAACGACAAATTCCAGATCCGCGAGCTGGAACGCTATCGCGGAAATTCCAGTGGTGGAGCTCAATTCCGCGGCATAGTCCGCACCGATACTGGATTGGCCATTATCGTCTCCGGTTCGAATGGAATTTCCTCCCATTCCCGAAATCTTTTGATCTGTGATGTGATGCGACTTGATCCCGAGTCACTTTCCCCACTGTCACTCGATCCTCTGGATGTCGAAGTCAGCCGATCCATGAAGGATTTCAATCGCAGTGGCTATTCGGATTGGGGGACATCGACGTGCATTCAGGGCGAGACCATCTATATTCCTATCCCCGGATATGGCATTGTAAAATCCGAGCCCGGTCAGCGTGGCACCCTGTTGACCGAAGAGAAAGGTCTTCCGACGACTGCCGTGAGCACGATGGCCTGCCAGGACGGAAAATATTTCTTAAGCATCAACGGAGGATCGGCCCTGTTGGAATTCAACCCGGAGTCTCTGGAGACCCGGCAGATCTTTCCTGACGCTGACTTTCCCTACAAAAACGCCACAGTCTCCGCAATCCTCGCCGATCCGGAACGTCATGCCCTGTGGGTGGTCCTGAGCGTGCGCACGAATCGCCTTCTCCATCTGTATCAAGTCGATACCCGCAATGGAAAGATGACGCGGCGGTCCCCTTCTGGCCCTGTGCCTGAGACACCCGACATCACCAGACAGTTTTATTCCCCAAGGTACCTTTGGTGGCAAGGAAATCAACTCGCACTGTATGAATCTCAGCAGGGCGCAGTGGCGCTGATTGATCCCGAGACGGTTGGAGTCAACTGGCTGTGTACGACCCCTCAAGTACAAAAGTGGGGATGGGACTCGTTGCCACTTCCGGCCCGCTACGCTTCGGATGTCCAGGTTGGCAGTGCATATTCCAACCAGCCTCGGAAGGTCGGCGTGGAAACAGACGGTGGCTTCGTTGCCTGGGGCGTAGAAACGAATAAGGATCAGGTCACCGTTGGCTTTTCCAGAGAGCTGGTTTCACTTTTCTATTTTCCAGTGGATCAGAAACAAAATCTCTCGATCGATCGATTGCTCAGTCATGATGGCCAGGAAGTTCCTGATATCAAATCGATCCCTGATCGCCCTCTGTGTCTGCAACCTGGCAAAGCCCTCCAGGAAGAATTCCAGTCGAGAGAAATCCGCGGAACGATGTCGACTCCCAATGGACTGTTGATACTCACATCCGAAAAATTATATTGCCTCCCGGAGTTCGCGCTCTCGCGGAAATCATCTCCCGCAGCTGGAACTGATGAGCCTCCTCCGTAGAACGAGTTGCATCACTCGATCATAGCGACGGCTCTTCCCTACAATGACACGGGTCGAAGCAATTCCGGTCTCAAATCAGGGTGAGTGAAGCCAGGAGCAAAACACTGGAGAGTGTACAGTCGATTTCGAGACGATGGATGTCATGACGCACTTCCAGTCGCTTATCACCGTTTCTCTGAGCATTTCAAATCATCCTATGAGAGAAGGGGGGGTCACAACCGGGAGGGCGAGGCTCCTGCCGAGTTGTTATGGATTTCACGCGTGATCTTTGATGCGGCTCCGCAGGAGCGTCGCCCTCCCGAAGCCATTGACTGATCAGTGATGAAACCACTTCATGTCAAATCTTTTCGAGATTCCGGGAGCCATTCATCCTCCGCGTCACAATTGGGAAGTAATTGTGGATTGGTGAAATGGGTCTGACGCCCAGGACAGTTCGGTCAGACTGGACTCAGACTCGTGGCGGAATCCGTTGAAAGAATCGCAGCGCGGAATCGCTCAAACCAGGGACCAGGGTTGATGAAGGATTCGGCCGGCAGAGTCCCATACTTCTCCAACGCGGCCTCGACAGGATCCCAGCCAACTCGCGACGCGACTTCGAACGCCCGCAGCCCATTACGAATTCGTTCTGCTGATGATGTGAAGTCGCGAAACCGGAGAATGGTGAAGGCTGGAAAGTACGAAAACCGAATCCAGGGACGCAGCGCGATGGATTTCATCAGAGGCCATTCAAATTCGTCAACTCCCTGCTGAAGTCTGGGGCCGACAATATGCTCTTGCTCGTACAGGAAATGGGCAGTGAAGACCTCTTCCTTTTCGGCGTCTGACAATGTTGTTCCAGTCCGTTCGGCATCGTGAACACGGTTCAGTTGGTCCAGCAGTTCCGGAACAACGAACTGGCCTGCTGCCGGGTGATGACCGAATTCCCGTGTGAACACAAAATTGACATAGGTGTCGACGCAAACACGCCAGTTGATCTCTCGGAATTCATCAGCAAAGTCCGCCAGGCGTTCCATTCTCTCCACGGCCTGTTCCGAGCAGCGATGAATTCCGTTGAGCAGACCTCCGAGTCTCATCCCGAATCGGAAGTATCCGCCGGCCCAGAGTGCTCCGTGGGCGGCAATGAGCGGAAAGACATGATTCCGGCCCGATTCAAGATACACATGCCGATAAACAGCGGCACGCTGGGTGAGGTCCGTGAGTCCGCCTGCCAGACGGATCGCATCCGCATTGAGGGCGTGATAGCGCTGCTGCATTTCGATGGTCATTATTGTGATCCCCGCTAATCCACTTGCCATTCGGTCTGCAGCACTTGACCGATGGAGTGATGAAGAATTAACCGGGGATTCACAAATTCTTCGAGTTACGCGGGAGGACATTGTCCCTGACACACTCGAACCGCTTGTAATCTGACTTTATCAGGGACGATGTGTCAGCATTGGCGGGAAAACCAGCACGAATCTGCTGCTAATCCTGAGGGATAATCTGCCAGGAAACGCCCCATTTGTCCTGACACCAGCCGCACGCACTCTCCTGCCCTCCATTGGCTGCGAGTGAAACCCATGACTTCAGCCCGTGACCAGCTTTTTAAAGAAGCTCCCTTCGTTGACGGTCGGACGTTCCGGTCGACCTTTATGCAGATACGTGAGTTCCATGTTGGAGAGACCGAGCAGATGCAGGATCGATGCATGCAGGTCGTGAATGTGCAGTCGATCTTCGACGGCTCGCAAGCCCAGTTCGTCTGTAGCACCGATTGTTTGTCCACCGCGGACGCCCCCTCCCGCCATCCACATGGTAAACCCGGTCGGGTTGTGATCGCGGCCATCTCCTTTTTCTGAAATCGGCGTGCGTCCGAATTCGCCTCCCCAGACCACAAGAGTCTCATCGAGCAGCCCACGCTGCTTCAGGTCTTTGAGCAGACCGGCGACCGGCAGATCCATCGACCGGCAAAGCTTGGAATGGTTCCCTTCAAGACCTGAATGTGCATCCCATTTGCTCCCCGCGCCATGATAGAGCTGGATGAATCGGACTCCGCGTTCCACCAGCCGTCGCGAGAGCAGACACATCCGGCCGAAGGCTTCGGTCTCGTTCTGATCTGTCCCGTATAGCTGATGCGTCTGAGCGGATTCTTCCGTTAAGTCGACCGCTTCCGGGGCCTGTGCCTGCATACGGAACGCCAGTTCGTAGCTGCGAAGTCGGGCATCCAGTTCACTCTGCTCCGGATGAAGATCGGCAAACGATCGATTGAACTGGTTCAGCAGACCGAGTTTCATCTGCTGGCGTGAGGGGCCGATTCCTTCTGGCGAGTTCAGATTCGGGATCGGCTGATTCCCTTCGGAGAGGTGAACCCCCTGATAGACGGCGGGCAAGAAGCCGGCACTCCAGTTCCGTGGCCCGTTCACCACAGACGAACGGTTGTCCTGCATCACCACAAAGGCGGGCAGATTCTGATTCTCACTCCCCAGCCCATAACTGACCCAGCTTCCCAGCGAGGGACGCCCCCCCGTGATCGCGCACGTATTCATCTGGCAGACGCCGGATGAATGATTGATTCCTTCCCCCCAGCAGGAGCGAATCACCGCAATCTCATCAACGCATTCGGCGGTGTGCGGAAGCCATTCCGAAACCCACGTGCCCGCTTCCCCATGCTGTTTCCATTTGCGGGGACAGGCCAGCAGCGGTGAATGGAATTCGCCCATGGAGGTGATGACCTGACCGAAACTTTCCGGAATCGGCTGCCCCGCCAGTTCGTTCAGCAGCGGCTTGGGATCGAACAGGTCGATATGGCTGGGGCCTCCTTCCATGAAGAGGAAGATCACGCTTTTGGCTGAGGGTGCGAAGTGTCCCAGTGGACGCGGACTGGCCGCCGAAGGGACCGGGCCGGCAGGAAGTGGTGACTCCGCCAGCATGCCGGACAGTGCGACCGCCCCAAACCCCGCTCCGCTGCGAGTGAGGAACTCCCTGCGAGTCGTCGGGATGTGAATGTGTGCCATGGCTGAATCTCTTTCGCTTTCAACAGGATCTCGCGGCCCCACGATTGATGTTGGCACCGGGTGGCGAAACGTCAGTCGACGTATAAGAACTCATTCGAGTTCAGGAGGACATGACATAAGTCCACAAACGCCGCTTCCTCAGGAGACTGCGCCAGAGCTCCATGTTTCAAAGGATGAATCTTTAATCCCCCTGAAGAGGTGTCCTGAAAAATTCCCGGCGCAGGTTCGAACTGCCAATACCCCATGGTCCCGGGGATGACTCCTTCGGAAGTGTAAAGCAGTTGCGAGCGATGGAGCGCCCCTCTGGAGAGGCGAAGGTCATCGATCAGTCCGTCAAAATAACCATCATTCGCATTGCGCGATCCCAGCGCGATGGGGGCATCGCATGCCACTCCGCTCACGATCGATAGAGGAAGCTCCGCGACCTGCAACGGCTCATCATCATTCGACAGGTCCTTCAGGTAGAACGTGACACTCCCGGCCCTCTCGCCCGTGGCCAGCCGGACGCTGGCGGCCGCGTAATAGGGCTTGTTGATTTCGACATGTTGATCAGAAAACACGGGAACTTCATTCCGTTTCCCAGCCTGATCGATCCCGTAGATCTGCAGCACCAGTGTCTGTGGCTTTCGCCGCGAGCCCTTTCCGGTGATGCCAAAGGCCCATCCGCTGCGGGAGCTTTCGTTCACCTTTGCCGCCAGCGTCCGGACATTGCCGGAGTCGAAGATCGATCGCAGCTGAAAGAATCCTTCGATGGTGAAGTCTTCATCCAGCAAGCATTTCTCTGCGGGGACAAGGAGTTGTCCCTGCTTGCCGTCAGCCTGCAGCAGCAGCGCCTGACCATCGCGATAGGGCATCTTACCGGTCGGCAGGTTGGGGAGTTCCGCCGTCTTCGACGATCGCCCGATCTCCTCTGTTGTTTCGAGGAGAAACTGCTGTGCGGCGTTCAGCTCATCAGGACGAGGATCACGTCCAAGTGCGAGGCGCCACAATTGCCGGATCCGATCTTCCTGAGTGATGCGGTTTCCCGAAAGGCTTCGCGCGACCGCTTTCGAGAGGTGTGACGAATGCCGCAGCATCGTCTGACTGTTGATCAGGAGCAGCGACTGCACAGGGGATGTGGTCGTGTCACGAGACGCCGAACTGGAGAAAAACTGTGGCAGGTCGAACACGTCGAGAAGCGGGTCACGGCTGTTCCGCATGTACAGGGTGTAGATGGAACGGCGCGGCTGGTCGGGTTGAACTCCGGGTCCACCACGCTTGAGATTCAGTTGACCGGAGACGGCGAAAATCGCATCGCGAATCTGCTCGGCATCGAGCCGCCGGGTGGGAGCCCGCCAGTGCCAGATGTTGGCTGGGTCTTTCCGCTGACACGCCTCGAAATCGGGATGCGATGTCGATTGCCGATAAGTCGCGGAAGTGACAATCAACCGGTGCAGATCCTTGAACTTCCATCCCTGATCCACGAATCGCACGGTGAGCCAGTCCAGCAACTCCGGATGACTCGGGGGAGCGCCGAGCCGTCCGAAGTCGCTGCTGTTTTCGACAAGTCCCCGGCCAAAGTGAAACTGCCAGATCCGGTTGACGACGACGCGCGTCGTCAGCGGGTTGTCCGGCCGAGTCAGCCATCTGGCAAGCGTGGCACGTCGCCCTGTGGAATCGGGAACCGGGACCGGAATAATTTCGGCAGGTTCACTTTCCAGCAGCGTGAGGAACCCGGGTTGAACTTCGAGTTTCTTCTTAGGAATCACGGTGGGGGACGATGCTGAACCGACGTCCGTCGCTGCCATCGGAGTGGGGAGGGGGGCAGGGGCCTCTTTGGAAAACGCGGCCAGTGCACGTCTCAGAGCGAGAATCTTTTCTTTCTCATCCCCTTTCATCCGGCTGTCGAGCCGCTCATGCTCGTAGAGGACCTGACGCCAGGCGAGTGCCACCAGCTGCTTCTCCTGAGGAGTCCGTTCCGAGTCGGGCTTGTGGATCATCTCCTTGATGTCATCCGGGAAGATGGAGACCGCTGCGACTTCGCCCCGTTTACGAACGGCTGATTCCAGTTCTTCCAGCTCCGCCCGGATCTTTGCCGTCTTTTCCTCATAGACTCGCAGCTTTTCAGCATGCGTGGATCGTTCTGCATCGGTCGCTGCAATGAGATCATCGCGCGGCATCAGCGGTTCGAAGAACGCGCGCAGGCGGAAATAATCCTTTTGCAGAATCGGATCGTACTTGTGGTCATGACACCGTGCGCACTGCATTCCCAGCCCCAGAAAGACGTCGCTGGTCGCGTCGGTCACTTCGTTCAGCATGACGTCCCACTGACCGCGGACATCCCGGGCGTTGTACTCATAAATGCCATGCCGAAGAAAGCCGGTGGCGATCAGTGCCTGAGGATCGCCGGGAAAGAGTTCGTCGCCTGCGAGCTGCTCCTGCACAAAGCGGTCGTACGGTTTGTCGTCATTCAGCGAATCGATGACATAGTCGCGGTACCGCCAGGCTTGAGGACGGTGATGGTCGGCGCGATAGCCATCGGAGTCGGCATAGCGCACCAGATCCAGCCAGTGACGCGCCCAGCGTTCTCCATATTCCGGGCGGGCCAGAAGAGTGTCGACCAGCCGTTCATAAGCGTAGGGGTCTTCATCCGCAACGAAGTTTCGAACTTCATCGGGTGTGGGAGGAAGACCGATGAGATCAAAGTAGAGTCGACGGATGAGTGTCGAGCGGTCGGCCTCGGGAGCCGCCGTCAGCCCCTGATTCTCGAGCCCCTGAGCAATGAAGGCGTCAATCTCATTGCGTCCCCAAGTCTCATTCTGAACGGAAGGAACATCAGGCTTGCGGACAGGTTGAAATGCCCACCACGCGCGGTCTTCATCCGTAAACTGTTTTCCTTCGACTCGAGTGGCGATCTGCCCTTCATCACCGGGCCAGGGGGCTCCTGCGGTGATCCAGTCGGCGAGGATCTGAAGCTGTGCCTCTGGCAGCTTTCCGCCGGGGGGCATCTGAAAGGAATCGTATCGGACAGCTTCCAGCAGCAGGCTGTTGTTTGCATTTCCGGGCTCGATCGCGGGTCCGGATTCTCCTCCCAGGAGCATCTGCGAACGGGAGTCGAGTCGCAGCCCCCCTTTCTGCTGCTCTGCACCGTGGCACTTGAAACAATGTTCCGCCAGGAGCGGACGGACCTTGTTTTCGAAGAACCTGATTTCCTCCGGAGTGGGGGACTCAGCGGAAGTGATGCGTCCAACAACCGTGAAGAGGATCAGCCCGTAGATTCGGGTCAGAATCGCTCGTCGAAAAGTTCCACACATTGTTCATTCATTTCCAGGCGGGAAAGTCAGTCATGACGTGAAGATTAACGTCATGACTGCTCTTGATCACGCTGCTGAACGATTTCGGCAGCACATTCGGGAGGGGACGGTGACGCATGAACGCCGCGCGTTCCGCGGGCAATTTCTAGGGCTCTAAAGCTCCAGCGTGGGAACTTCGCCGCTGCTCCGGCTGGCGGTGGATTTCAGAGCAGTGATGTCGACGCTGTCGGAGACAAACTTGACCGCGCCGTCACACATGAGAACATGCGTCCCGCCGGAGTGCTCGCTTCCCATGCTGACGTCGTTCCATTTGTAGTCACCGCCGGAATACGCATTCGGTGAGAACATGACGTTTTTAAATGCAAAACTATCGGTCGTGCCAGAACCGCGAGTCCAGGAACGGTAGCAGTTCAGTTCCCGTCCATCTCGGGCCCGGGTGTTCGAGATTTCAAACATCAGGAAAGTCGAAGTTGAGCCGTCGACGATGTCGTTGAATCTGATCTTACTGTTACGGGAAAGGACTCCATGCTGGGAGAAACCGCCCCAGGCTGTTGTGCTTGCCGGATTCACGGAGCATTCGTTGGCAGCCGACCAGACCTGGCAGGTGTACAGGCTGTCGGTAAATCCGGTCGCCCCTTTCGGACCGCCGTTTCCGTAGTAGTGCATGGTATACCGGCTCGCACCTGACGAGTCTTTGATCTTGTTGGAACTGGGACACAGGAATGTGGCGATTTTCACTGAAGACTCCGAACCGGGGTCAGGGACCGCCACCGGATTCCCCCGACGGGCTCCGTTAAAGTTGATGGACTGGTAGAGATTCGCCTGATCGATGTACGGGAGGATCAAGGCGTGAAAGCCATATTCGTTTCCTCCGGTGCAGGCGGGATTGGCTCCGCCACAGGCCCCGGACTGAGTTCCGTAAATGGCTCCCGGAGGAAACGTGTTGTGCGAGTCATGGTAGTTATGAAGCGCCAGCCCCAGCTGTTTCAGGTTGTTTTTGCACGCTGAACGCCGGGCGGCCTCTCTTGCCTGTTGCACTGCCGGCAGCAGCAGCGCGACCAGCACTCCGATAATGGCAATCACGACCAGAAGTTCGATCAGGGTGAATGCGGATCTTTTCGCACGGTGTGGCATCGTTAAGCTTTCGATAAAAGTGAAATTGAATCAGAACAACGCAATCGAACGGAACGGGACCGGAAGGCCGATTCATGGCACTCCAAGTCCTTTTCTCTGGAATGACTCACTCGCTTTCAGCTTTCGTAATCGCCGGGAATCCGCCAATAAACACGGGGTCCAGGACGTGATTCCGGTCCTGGCTGGCGTTCTCAAAAAACAGTCCCGGCACTTTGGCCCCCTCCGCATAGCCAAGATCGGACAGATCGATCCCCACAGCCAGTGCGTAGAACGGCAATGACATCTCCGCCCCCCGTCGTGCAGTGGCCTGCCCCGAGGTGAGGTCGTCCAGCGACTTCGGGACCTGCTTGAAGGTAAACACCCGAAACGGGGCGACTTCGCGTGCATTGGCAGTGTTGAGAGAGATGTCGAATTTCGTGATCAAATGCGCCCGCGTTCCAGCTTCCGCTTCAATCGGACTGACGCGAAAACGATCTCCTTCATGCGGGTAAACCACGGACTGCACTTCGAAGAGCACCACGTCAGGACCGGGGCTGTTGGTCACCGGCTCATGGAACCGAACCGCCAGTCCCGGTTTGTTGTGATAGTCCGACCAGTTTTCTTCAGCGGCCCGGGGGCGATCAGGATCGTGATCGAAGTTGATCACCCCGGTGTTGAGGGCCCGATCATGCGTTAACAGTTCGGTCACATCGGCAGGAAGATCAACGTCGCTGGCCAGACTGTTGGGATTGGAGAAAGAGGAGAAATGCAGCAGTTCGATCCCGATGAGTTCATCCACGGGATAGGTGATCAGTTGCTGGCCCCGCTGAGCCGTGACGCTCAACAACTCTCGCACCGCGGGACCATCCCCATGCTTCTTTGCTTCGTAGGAAACAATACGATCGGGAAGAGCGCGCTGGTACTGGTGGGGATTGAAGCGAATGGCCTGCAGGCCTTCTGTAGGGGCGGCCACCCGGGTTGCTTCCCCCTGAGTCAGTGTTTTTGGGGCCATCGCCTCTTCCGATTTCATCACAACCTGTGCAGCACCTTCAATCACCTGCACGTCGGAGTTCCCAGCATCATTCACGTCGACGGAAAATCGGGTTCCCAGATCGATAACGGTGCTGCGGGGGGTCCCGACTTCAAACCCTTCTGCACCCTCAGGAGCATGAACAGAGCAGCTTCCAACCTTCAGTTCCATACGGTTTGAAGAAGAGGCACGGAACACCGCGGGGGCCTTCAGCAGGGCGGTGGCGCCCCCTGCGAACTCCAGTTCTATCATCCCTTTGACGAGAACATATTCGTGATCCACCTTCATCCCCGCTCCCAGTTCCGGAACGACCTCACGCAGCAGCTCCGCGCCGGCCGATTGCCTCAACCGGACCGGCGGATCGGCCTCGTCCGGGGCAAGCGCCACTGTGATGGGAGTGTCGACGGGCGCGATTGTGTTTACGGGAAGCTCAGGGGTTTCCGCCGGAACGACAACAACGGGAACTTTGGGCGAGTTGAGCCAATCCGGGAACACCATCGTTGCTGCCAACAGCAAGCCGGCGGCGACGACCGATGCCGCGAGGCGCCAGGAACTTCGACGAGTCGATGAAGTTGAACCTTGATGCCGGTGCAACTGCGAGTCTGCCACCGGATCGGGTTCGGGCCGCTGCCTTGCGACCTTCTGCAGGGCGAGATGCAGATCGATTCGGGAAAAGTAATCATCCTGCGCCTGCGGGTTGGAAGTCAGGATCTGCTCCAGACGACCATGCTGATCCGCGGTGATCTCCCCATTCAACAGGCAGTTGACCAGTTCATCGAGTTCCCGGCGATCGTTTGTGGACATGGCTGATTACTCCACCGCCAGCTGACGCTGGACGCAGTTCAACAGCAGTCGACGGATCCGGCCCAGCTGGTTGTAAAGAGTCTGTAAGGGCTGATTCTGTGCCTCCGCGAAGTCTTTCAAGGTTCCGTCCTGTTCATAAGCGACTCGCACCAGTTCACGATGAGATTCGGACAACGCCTCCAGACAGCCCCGCAGCACCGGCATCATTTCCGCCGCCTGATCCAGAGACTGCCGACGGCGATCCGCAAGTTGCGACATCAATTCGGAATTGAACTGGAGTCGATCCCGCTGGACCGATCGCAAGAAGTTTCGAACTTCATAGAACCCCACTCCGCAGGCCCAGGCCAGAAAGCTGCGATCACGTTCGTACTCCGGGAATTTTCGCCACAACAACAGGCTGCATCGCTGAAAGACATCCTCAGCGTCCGCCTGATTCGGGAGCAGGGAATAAATGTATGCCGACAAGCGCTCCCGATCTCTGGAGAAGAGAGTCAGGAACTCCTCGTACCGGGCTTCCGATGAGAGTTCGGCCCCGTCGGTCGAGTTCGATTCTGTGTGATCATCCATCGTAAAAGGTCACTCCAGACATATATCGTTCGACGTTGATGCGGCTTACCGATCAAAATCACGAGTTTTTCTGCGGATTCCCTGTAACACCGGCAGGGAACAGACATTGTGATCCCCGGTTTCGCACTCCAAACCGAGGATTGAAGAGGGCATCTTGACCTGAATTCCGCTTCAAAAGTAAATTTCCGCCACTGCCATTGTCCCCCGGCAGTAAGCGTCTTCGCAATCCCCTTCCCGCTCCTCAGGTCGCATGTCTACGGAACTCCTGGACGATCCCGTTGAGAAACCTCGGCGTTCTCCCTGGCGACAACGCCTTGTGGATGCCGAGACAGGTTTGCGGTTCGGAATCCGGGCCGACAGTACGCTGTTCGTCTTTTTCTTTTGTTCAGCCACCGTCCTGCTGGCCAGTCTGGTCATGGGGCTGACCACACTGGAATGGGCGATCCTGATCCTGGCTTTGGGATTCGCACTGTCGGCAGAGTTGTTGCATCAGGTGTTAAAGCAGATCTCCGACAATCTCGAGGGACGCTTCGCGGAAATCATTCTTCTGGGAACGACAGCCGTCGTCGCGGCGCATCTGACAGCCGCTTTCGTCTCGGGGCTTCTGCTCTGGAAGCGGCTATCCACGTTGTGGAGCCCCTGAGCGCGGTTTCGCCCGACAACTTCTTCTTCGCTGGGGCAAGTCTTGCCAGAATTTCGTTTGTGAGAGACAATCCGCAGATTGAAATCCAGGCAAGTGTCCTTGCATGCTGACCGGTCAGATCTGACTGACAATCTCCAATTCGGGGCCCCCATGATTATCGTGCGTTCACGTTGTTGTTCAGTCCTCGTTCTGATCGTGGCCTGTGCAATCGGCACCCCCGCGCGGGCGGACACTCCTCGCCCCGAACTGAAACAGGCGCTGCTTCCCTGGGCAAAGATTGTCGCGGGGACAGACTCCGATTACTCGATTCACGGGGAATGCAGCCTCCCAATCGATGGGTCCGCTCAGGAAGTCACTCTTGAATTCAATCGGACTGACGCGGAGTGCTTCGATCTGGCGATCACCCACAAAGACTATGCGGTCGAGATTCGACGCCGCGAAGACCTGCTGGCACTGATGCTGCCGCTGCATCACGTTGTCTATGTGAGTCGAGGCACGATCGCCGGCCCGGATTCTTTGAAGCCGGATCGCTTCCTCAAGCGGATCTGCGGACCGGGCACGCAGGCAGCCAATTATTTGCCACTGCTTTCTCCGGAACAACCGGAAGGTCTGGTGGCCCTCGTGCTCTCTCTCGCGAAGCTGAAATACAACGAGTCGGAAAACCGTTATCAGGCGGGATCCCGGTTCTCACTCGAAGTCCTGCCGGAAGACCAGGGCTTTGAGATCTCTTCAGGGGATTCGAAGGTTCGGCTTTCTCTGGGAGCTGCAGGCGAATTGCGGCCGACCGACCAGTTCGGCGATCTGAAGGTGATCGAGCTTCCCCGTTCAGAACTGGAATCCCAGCTGGCCCGGGGATGCGCCCGCGGCCTGGAACTGCTGATCCCTTCCTCTTCGTTAACGAAGCCGGCGCAGCAGCCCAGGAAAGTTCCACACGGGGAACTGCGCTGGGTGGATGGTCAGCGAGTCGTCCTGCTTTCCGGAACTCCCGAGGAGATTGGCACAGCTCACGGCCAGCTGCTCAAGGATGAATCCACACGCTGCATGGATTCGGTGTTGAATGTCTTTGGAACGCTTCAGACCGTGCGAACCGGACGATGGTTCCGGCACGATCTTCAAGAGGCTGCCGAACGCCTTTTGCCTCACATCCCGGAACGACACCGTCAGGAAACCCGAGCCCTGGCCGCCAGTCTTGATATGGAACCGCAGCTCGTCGAAGAGCTCAACGTCTTTCCCGAGCTGTTCCACTGTTCGGGGTTCGCCGTTTTCGGAGCGGCCACCCAAGGGGGCAAGCTGTATCACGGCCGCGTCCTGGACTACATGACCATGATCGGCCTGCAGGACTGTGCTGCCACCTTCATCATGGCTCCCGCGGAACAGATTCCGTTCGCCAATGTCGGATACGCTGCATTCATCGGCAGCGTGAGCGGGATGAATACGAAAACAATTTCTCTGGGGGAAATGGGAGGCCGCGGAGAAGGGGCCTGGGACGGCGTTCCGATGGCGACCCTGATGCGACGTGCCCTCGAAGAATGTTCAACTCTGGAGGAAGTCATTTCTCTGTGGAGGGAAAGCCCCAGGACCTGCGAATACTATTATGTGTTCGCCGAAGGGAAGACCCGCAACGCGGTCGGCGTGGCAGCCCGTCCGGAATCGATTGAGTTCATCCAGCCTGGAGAAGCACACGCCCTTCTGGGGCCGGGAATCCCGGACGCGGTGGTGCTGTCGGCTGGTCAGCGGCTGGAGGCGCTTCGCTCGAGAGTTCAGGAGAAGTACGGGCAGATCGACGCCGAAGCGGGGCAGTGGTTGATGTGTCGGCCGGTGGCCATGAAGTCCAACCTGCATAACGTCCTTTTCGTCCCCGAAGACGGACTGTTCTACGTGGCGAACGCAGACCACTTGCATCCGGCAGCCGAACGTCCGTATGTCCAATTGAACCTCAACCAGCTGCTGGAGTCGATGAACGCGGAGTGAAGAGAGCCGTTTCTGGCCCGCGAGAGCCAAGCCGGGAGACGATCTTCCCGGGACGTCGCAGAAGTTCGCTGCGTTCGCTAGCCTCCTCTGACGCAAATCGGTACTGTCAGCGGGGATCGAGTTTTTATGACTTGTGGGGTCGATACGGGAGCGTTTCGACGGTTTCCCACAAGATGAAGAGGAGAAGGTGATGGGAAGAGATTTCGAGAATCGCAAGAACGCGATCTTCAAGACAGCTGCGCATAAGTCGAAACTGTATTCCAAATACGGCAAACAGCTGTACGTTGCCGCCAAGAATGGCGTTCCCGATCCCGAGGGAAATCCCGCCTTGAGAAGTCTGATCGACAAGGCCAAGCGGGATCAGGTCCCGGCCCACGTCATCGAAAAGGCGATCCAGAAGGCCAAAGGGGCAGGCGGCGAAAACTTTCTCCCCGCCCGCTATGAAGGGTTTGGACCGGGCGGTTGCATGGTCGTGGTCGACTGTCTGACCGACAACAACCAGCGGACCATCTCCGAAGTTCGGAACTGCTTCACCAAGACAAACTCCAAGCTCGGGGCCACCGGATCGGTCGCTCTGTGGTTCGATCAACTGGCAGTGCTGGTTTTCAAAGGGGACAGCGAAGATCAGGCCCTCGAAGCCCTGCTGGATGCGGACGTCAACGTGAACGACGTTTCATCCAAAGAGGGGACGATTACGATCTTCGCCCCACCTAGTGAACTCTACAAAGCCAAAAATGCGTTGCTGCAGAAGTTCCCCGGGCTGGAATTCGACGTGGAAGAGATCACACTTCTCCCGCAAAACAGCAAGCAGGTCGGCCCGGAAGATCGCCCGATGTTCGAAAAGCTGATGAACATGCTGAACGAATGCGACGACGTGCAGGAAGTCTATCACAACGCCGAGCTGGTCGACTGACCGGAGTCGATCTCGAACACGCAATGCGTCACGAGATCAAATCCCACTCACACAAAGAATGTTGAGCTGCACACATCAAGTGTGCGGCTCAACATTCTTCGACAGTCTCTCGAATTTCGTCTTTCGCAGTTCTTCACCGAGACCATTACCGGCCGATGCTATCACGAGACCCGTTCTGAGTTTTTCTCGTTCAGCGCCATCCAGCATCCGGCTGCGACGACATAAATCGCAATGTAGGTCAGGAAGACGAAGTGGAAGCCGGCGATCGCCGCCTGATGGTGGGTTTCGACAGGGAGCGACGGAAGAGGAACATTCTCGGCCACTGCCTTCTGGGCGATGAAATACTGAACCGCCGTTCCTGTAAACCAGGCTGCAACGGCCGCTCCTAAAGTGCCGACGGTATTCATCATCGCAGCAGCGACTGCGGTGTGCTCCTGACCGATCTCCTGACAGGTCGCCCACGCAGCACCCAGCGTCAGATCGACGCAGAATGCCGCGAGCGAGACGCTGATGCAGAACACATGCAGATCATTCGCCTGATGAGCCACGGTCCAGCACAATGCACACCCCAGCATCGCGCACGTCCCCAGCAACCGCCGAGAGCGGCGACGATTCTGCAACCGACGGTCAATAAAAGAGACCATGTAACCGCCCCCCAGACATCCCAGTGCACCCACCCACAGCGGAGCCCCCGTGTACAAGGCGATTAAAGTCGCTGAGGCAGAGTTGGGAAAGCGTTGCTGAAGATAGGAGGGGAGATACGTGATGTTGAACACCCAGCCATAGTTCAACATGGAGTAGGCCAGGCACAGGAAAATCAGGTTTCTGTTGGTCAGCAGCCATTTCCACGGGACGGCGGCATGCGAGTGAGAATGAGCAGTGACTGCAGCAAGCTCGTCTGTCCTCCCATTGCTGTCGGGGTGATCCTGAAACACCAGGCGGAACAGCACACACCAGCAGACCCCGATTGCACCGAAGATCAAAAATGCGACTCGCCAGTTGATCAATGGAGTCGACCAGCCTGTTCCCGACACAAGCACCGCCCAGATAAATGGGGTGATCCCGCCCATGATGCGACCGGACATCCAGATCAGTCCCTGGGCGAACTCCCATTTGTGTGGCGGAAACCAGTTGTAAAGGGCTCTTGTGATATTCGGATAGGCCCCCGCTTCCCCCGCTCCAAAGAGAAATCGAAGGAGGATCAAGGTTCCCAGACCGCCGAACGTCCAGCTCCCGAACCGAAACCCCACGAGCCCGGTCAGTGCTGTACAGACCGACCACCAGAGAACAATGCGGATGAGCATGGACCGTGGCCCGAGTCGATCTCCAAGCCATCCTGTCGGAATCTCAAACAGCCCGTAAGCAATCGCGAACGCGGTGAACGCCCATTTCAGTTCAGCGACGCTGCCCAGGTTCAGTTCGCTGGCGACCGAGGGAGCCGCCACCCCGAAACAGACCCGGTCCAGATACGTGATCATCGACAGCCCGCAGAGCAGGGCGAGCACCATCCAAGGCCCGGACGAAGACTTGCGGGCGATTTGCGCTGTCGTCCGTCCTTCAGACGGTCCGGGATTCATCACCTCAGTTGCCGGGGATTCCACTGGAGTGTGAGTCATTGAGCCATTTCTATCGGGAAAAGGTCTTTGCCTGCGGCTGCCATTGAACTTCCGGGTCCAGCGGGAACACTGGTCGACGGCACTGCACGTGCCCCAGTGTTGGAACGTTCGCGCTGGTCGATCCCGGAGCATCGACGTTGATCATCTGACACCAGTCCGCATACATGTGCTTCTGGCAATGCGGCGACTTGACAATCGTGATCTCAAAATTCCTGGGATCCTGTCCATTCGACAGGAAGAGTGATCGGTCGAAGAGATGAACCGGGCGGCTGCTCACAACAAGTGTGACCGGGCCAGCCTGCAGGACGGCAGTTCTCCCCGAGTTCCACTCCTGACCGAACGATTCGCTGCGAATCCGCCCATCGGAGAGGAGCCGCACCTGCGCTGTGATCGACACAGACTGAAAACGCTTCTGGTCGAGAGTACCGCCGACGTCAACCTGAATGGTCGCTCCGACACCAGCTGCGAACGCTGCTTCGACTGCCGGTGCATCGACGACAGGCACCAGCATGGTGCGTTCGCAACCCTGTGAGAGAAGTTCACGGAGGATTTCGACGCTGTCGCCGGAGGCTCCGGAACTGGTGGCGTCCGCAGCATCGACGAGTGCCACTTGCCGTTTCGATTCCAGCGCCTGCTGAACCGCCTGCGAAAGTGGAACCAGCTGTGCCTGCATCCGCTGCCGATGCTCCCAGAAGTTTTCTGCCAGACGAACAGCTTCTGTGCGGGCCAGTTCGGGATCGTTGTCAGTCACGACAACGGCATAGGATCGAAGTTCCGGCACGTCGGTGAAGGGATTGCCGATGAAGAAGCCGGCGGAGAGTCCCCGAGGCCCCTTTTGAATCTCCTGAGCCTGGGCAATCAGACGGCCGAAGAGACCGGACTCAGTAATCAGTTCATCCCCACGAACAAGTGCGGGGAGTTCGACTTTCGCAATGACCGGGTGAATCTTTTTATCGAGAAGCTGCACCAGCAATCTGGCCGCCCGTTCGCCCGTCTCGAAGAAATCGACATGAGGGTACGTGTGATACACGGTGATGGCGTCACAGTGTTTCAGCATGCGATCCGTCAGGACCCCATGCAGGTCGAACGAAGCGACAAAGGGAATCGATTTGCCGAGAATGTCGCGGGCAATCTCCAGCAACCTTCCCTCGGGGTCATCTTCGCCCTTGGCAGCTGTAGCCCCGTGAAGGCAGAAATAAGCTCCGTCCACGGGACCGGCATTTCGAAGTGTCGCCACCCACTCCGATTCGATGCGGGCATAGTCCTCAGCCGGAATGACTCCGCCGGAGGTAATGCCGCGAGCGCTGAAGGTTGGTACCAGTTCGATTTCCGGAACAGAATCGAAGACGCTCAACGCGCCGCCAATCTCAGCCCGAATCGACCGATGCAGCTTCAGGACCTGCTCACCCTGATTGACATAAAAATCTGAATACCGTGTCGGTACCGGATTGAACGAGCAGATCTCGTGGAGGTACTCAGCAATCAGAACTCGTCGCTGGGAAATTTTGGCGGGCTCCTCAGGGATGTTGACGAACAAACTGCAGCGGGGAACTGCGTGACAGGTTTGCACTAGTTTGCAGGAGATCGAACATCATGCAGTCTGCGCCGGAAGTTTGCTGACACCGCGATGGACACGGCGGCAGCAATCTTCTCCATGGACCGGACGACGCACCGAGAAGCGGAGTCTAAAGAATAGAACACTTGAACGCGCGGCGACTGCGGCGGGACGTCCCACGCCCGGAGACTAACCTGCCGCTTCACCGCGTTCAATCAGCTTCCCTTCGGACACTCTGCAATCGAGTGGGACCGATCTCAGCGAGACTCGTCCACCAACGCAGATTTCACGAAATCTTCGTTGATGGTAATTCCCAGACCCGGACCCTCTGGAGGAGAGATCCAGCCATCGACAGCCTGAATACGTTCGTTGGTCAATTCGTGTCGCAGCGGCGAATCTTCCACACAGTCTTCGAAGATAAAGGCGTCTTTGCAGGTGCTGAGCCAATGAATGCTCGCAGCAACCGTCACTGGACTGGTGTAACAGTGATTGCACAGGCGGGCCCCGATCTCTTCGACGCGCTGGCGAATGTAGTTCGCTTCGCTGAAGCCGTTGCGGGAGAGGTCGACCTGATAAACGTCCAGGCAGCGGCCATCGATGAGCGGTCGGAATGAATAACGCCCGCACTCTTCTTCGCCGGACGCAATGGGGACGGGAGACCGGTCACGCAGCCAGCGGTACCCTTCATAATCATCCGGACGAAGAGGTTCTTCCAGCCAGCCGATTTTCTGTTCGGCAAAGGCGTTTGCCCGATCCAGTGCAGTGCGGGCATCCCAGACGCAGCCGGCGTCGACGAGCAGAATTCCGTCGTCCCCCAGCCCCTTACGGGCCCCTTTCACGAGGTCGATGTCGACGGCTTCGCTGTGCCCCATCGGTTCCCATCCGAACTTGACAGCACTGTATCCTTCTTCGCGGAAACGCTCTCCAATCCGGGCGGTTTCATCACCGTTCTTACCGAAAAGGATGGAAGCGTATGCTCTCAGGCGATCGTGCTTCTTTCCTCCGAGCAGCCGGTGAATCGGCTCCCCGAAGTGCTTCCCCTTAATGTCCCACAGGGCCAGGTCGATAGCAGCCATGGCTGTAATGGTTGTTGATCGTCGTCCACAGTACATGGACTGGCGGTACATCTTCTCCCAGAGCCGATCGGTCTCGAGGGGATTCTCACCGATGAGCAAACGTCGCAATCCGGTCGCAACATTATGACTGAACGGGGCGTCGATGACCGCTTTGACCATCTCTGGGGAGGAGTCAGCTTCACCGATTCCCTCGAGCCCGTTGTCTGTTCGCACTCGCACCAGGACGGAGTCCTGGCTGCTGGCTGTTTTCGCTTCCACGTTCTTAATGCGGAGGATCTGGCAGATGACCTGCGTAATTTTCATCAGAAACACTCGTTGTTGAAATTTGCGGGAGTTTGAGTCGACGACCCGGCTACATTGTTCCTGGTTGCCGCCAATTAATCAACAATCCACCGCCTGATTGTTGACAAATCTTTTAAATAATCCTACAGTCACGATGGTCATTGCTGATGCGTGGCTGGTTTTTTCTCTAGCAGTAGTGACTGTAAGACTGTTGTGCGGGTCAGTGTGAACGCGGAGGGATGGAGTTGTGGCTCAAGAATCGGAAAGCGGCAATCAAACATATTCCCAGGAAATCGCCGAGCAGCTGCGAGGCGACATTCTCTCGGGTCGAATTGCCGAAGGGGGCAGGCTGACGGAGCAGGAACTGGCCAAGCGTTTTGGAGTGGGGCGAAGCCCGGTCCGGGAAGCAGTTCTGCGGCTGTCCATGCAAGGACTGTTGACCTCCCGCCCCAATCGAGGCGCCGTGATCTCGCCGGGAGCTCCCCTGGAAATCCGAAAGCTCGTCGTCCCCATTCGCCGGACGGTGGAAGCATTCGCACTGGAAATGGTGTTCGACAGCCTGACCGAAGAAGACTTTCAGAAGTGGGAAGACATTGTCGCCCGCATGGAGAAGGCCTGCAGCGAAGGGGACCTGTTCGCCATCGCAGATCTGGACATTGCGTTTCATCGCACGCTCGTCGAGCGAGCCCGTCAGCCGGACCTGCTTGTCATCTGGGATGCGCTGGTTGGACGCATTCGATCTCACTTTCGACGCATGCAGCGTGGGAACGGTGAGGCCAATGAAATTTACGTGGAACACAAGGCGATTCTCGAGTGCTTCCGCAAGGGATCGCTGGAAGAGGCAAAGCGGCTGTTGCGGGCGAAAATTGATTGACTCGCAGAAGGGGCCGTCGGGGAAATTTTGGAAATTGTCAGATTCATCCAAATTCGATTTGTCTGCGGTCTGAACCCCTGCATATCGTTTGACAATTTGAGGTCCTGGGGATGTCGGGCCGACGACCCAGGTGTGCCATCAAGGGCGATTTGAGCAACTGAATTGTTCCTACAGAAATCCAATCCGCTCATCCAAAGGTGTTGTTAAATGAGGGCATCTGCCAGACGGTCCCCCGAGACGGAGCCTGACGTAGTTCGCAACCGGGCAGAGGCTGATTCAGATTATTCCCGCAATCGACAACGAACAAACAAATCTCAAGTTGGATGTGAAACCGAGGTCAAACCGATCGGCGTCGACTTGAAAAGTTCAGCTTGAAACAGGCTGCTGTGTCAGCAGCAACGTTCCCTGAAATCACTCCATGGAGGCTGGCAGTTCGCGATCGATCAGTGCATCAGATCGTGTTGCGTCATTCTTTTGGTTTCAATCTTGTCTGTGCAGATGCACATCCATAGGTCAGTTTTTTTCGTTTCCGCAAAGGTCCCTTCAAATGAATCAAATTTCGAGGCACGCCAAACGAGGATTCACGCTCATCGAGCTTTTGGTGGTCATCGCCATTATCGCAGTCCTGATCGCCCTGCTGTTACCGGCAGTTCAGCAGGCCCGTGAGGCGGCCAGACGCTCGCAGTGCAAGAACAATCTGAAGCAGGTCGGTCTGGCTCTCCACAACTACATGGACGCGCACCGGACCCTTCCCCCTGGATATGTCGAATTGTCATCGGGATACAACCAGTTCACCTGGATCACCATGCTGCTCCCCTATGTCGAACAGTCTGCCCTGTTCAATGGGATCAACTGGGCGATCAGTTCAGGGAGCACGCAACCTTCCGGGACAGGATCTGACAACTTCAAGATGGTCAGCACGAAGCTGCCGGTGATGACCTGTCCTTCCGACATTCCGGGAGCTCTGGGATGGAACCTCTTCGCAAAAGGGAACTACGGCGGAAACAACGGACTGGGTCCACAACAGTTTATCGGGACTGTCCCCACGCTTCCAAAGCGTGCTAATGTCGGCCCTTTCGAAGTGAATTCCAGCTGCCGGCCCCAGGATTTTACAGACGGCATGAGCAATGCCGTACTGGTGGCTGAGTATCGCCAAGGCGGTTCGAGCGGAGGCCACGCGAACGATATTCGCGGCAATATGCATAACAACGAAGGCTGCCTGGTCAACTTTGACTACACCCCCAACAGCTCGGCAGCAGACGGCATTCGAACATCCGGCTGTACAACCACAAAAGACATGCCTTGCACCGGGGCTTATAATGCCTGGAACACGTTGAATATGACTCTCACTTCCCGCAGCCTCCACACAGGCGGGGTTCAGATCCTGTTGGCCGACGGATCCGTGCGTTTTGCCAGCAATAACGTCAATCAAACGACCTGGCAGAACCTGGGCGTGCATAACGACGGCAACGTTCTTGGCGAATTCTAAACGCTCTTAGAGACGGTGGATCATCATCCAGTTGCGTCCTGCGTTGCACCGCAACTGGATGACTTCTTCGCCCCAGAATCCTCTTGCCGATATCGCTTTTAATCATTTGCTTTGCTCCTGCCCCAGGCACCTTCAGAGGGATTTGAGAAATGTTGTCAGAACGTGGTTGTCGAGGAATCAGCGTTACAACCGCATTGATGTGTATCATCGGACTGGTCGGGTGCGGCGCTTCCCAGGGGCCGGAACGCGCCTCCGTCTCGGGTGAAATCCGATTGAATGGCGAACCGCTGGAAAACGGATCGCTCATCCTTTCCCCAGCAGAAGGTGTTGTGGGACCGACGAGTGGGGCGACGATCAACAACGGCAAGTTCGAGATTCCCCGCACCGCAGGACCTGTTCTCGGAATGCATCGCATCGAGATTACAGCGATGAAAGAAGTCAAAGGGAAATCGACTTCCGACGCCCCTGCGAACGAACCTGTCGGACCAATGAGTCCGGGTGCGGAGTACGTACAAGTTATCCCCGCTCAATACAACAAGAAATCGACACTGTCATTGAATGTCCAGCCTGGAGCGAACCGGTTCGACATTGATTTAAAGAGTTCTCCGTGACCAATGGTCAGGACGAAACGTGACATGAGACCTGTTTTCTTGCTGAGAACCGACGGACTGACAACGAGATTGAAGGACTGCGACTGGTAGCTTCGAATTCCATAGAGAGATTCTCTGCGTTACATCCGTGCCACTGATTTTAAGGTGATTGACATGCGCAATTCTCGAATGCTCAGGAAGTCTGGTTTCACACTCATCGAACTCCTCGTGGTGATTGCTATCATCGCCGTTTTAATCGCATTGCTTCTGCCCGCTGTTCAGCAGGCACGCGAGGCGGCACGACGCTCACAGTGCAAGAACAATCTCAAGCAGCTCGGACTCGGGTTCCACAATTACATGGACACCCACAACGTCCTTCCACCCGGGTACATTCAACTTCCGAATGATGAAAGTAATTCCGAGTGGACCTGGGTCGCCGCTCTTCTTCCGTTTATCGATCAGGCTGCAATGTTCAATAAACTGGACTACAACATTCCTTCCGGCTGGACGAGTTCAGATCCGAGCAATCCTCAATATAAGAACTTCATCATCACCAGTACGTTCTTACCAGTGATGACTTGTCCCAGTGACTACACTTCCACAGCTATTGCGTATGATCAGATGGCTCGCGGGAACTACGGCGCCAGCAACGGGGTGGGGAATCTGAAATACATTGGTCTCTACAGCGGGAACAGCTGGGTCAACCGCGCTGGCGCGGGTCCTTTCGAAGTGAACTCCCGGACAGGGGCTCGTGATTTCACCGACGGGATGAGTAATTCCATCCTTGCAGGGGAACTACGGAAATCAACTGACAATGACTTGCGTGCTGTGATGCATTACCCCGAGGGACCGTTTATTCACTTCGATAATAATCCGAATTCAAACACACCGGATTTGGCACGCGACTCGTGTGTGAGTATCCCCGGTGTTCCATGCCAGACGAACTTCACGGGGTATTTCAACCGGGACATGAACCTGAGCTCACGCAGCCTTCATACGGGAGGAGTGCATGCGTTGATGGCGGACGGGTCATGTCGATTTTTCAGTAACAACATCGCCAATGAGACCTGGAGGAACCTGGGAGTTCATAATGACGGGAACATCCTCGGGGACTTTTAGAGAATGACGGCGTGGGTGCTGGTAGCGAGTCTGGTGCGCCACTGGTGAATCCTTCTGCGCAAAGCGACCGCCGCCAGCAGCCTGAAACCGGACAGGGATAGTCTTCATCACAAATTTTTGAGCGGGGTCAGTCGTCATGCTCGCATCGATCATTGTTTTCAGAGTCCCCATGTTCGTTCTTCTTGCGGCTGGATTTTGTGTCCTCGGCGAGTTGGGGTGCGGATCGAATGCAGCCAGAAAGGATGCTGCGATTGTCCATGGGCAGATTTCCCTCGATGGGGTGCCAGTTGATTCCGGCATTGTGTCACTGATTCCGCAACCGGGTGTCGTCAGTCCGGCAGGGGGAAGTGCCATCAAGAATGGCAGTTTCGAGATTCTCCGTGAACAACAGCTGGCTCCCGGAGAGTACCGAGTGGAAGTGACCGTCACACCGAAATTCGATCAGCCGCCCTCGGGCGGATTAATGGCGAAGCCTTCCAGCAAAGAAAAAGTTGCAACTTCGAAGTCCTTCAAAAAGCCGACACAGACAATAATTCTGAAGTCCGGAGAGAATGATTATCAGATTGACCTGAAGTCTGACGTAAAATGAATGAAGTGGTTGCGCGATGGCTCCAGTCCATCTTGCATTGAGATTTCGTCCCGCCCAGAGAGTCGTCCTGTCGCTACTCCTCCCTCCTCCAGTGGCACGCGATGATCGTCGATTCGAGTTCAAATATGGCACATTTCCACACGCATCGATCCTTCAGGATCCTGCTTGGCCTCTGCGTGAGTTTTTCCAGCACAAACCTGCTGGTTGCCAGTGATGAACCAGAGGCCGGCAGCGGTCCCAGTGCTGATGAAATCAAGTATTTCGAAAACGAGATTCGCCCCCTGCTGGCGAAACACTGTTACGAGTGTCACAGCACGGAAGGAAAGCAGGAAGGGGAATTGCGGCTGGACTCTCGCAGCTTCATTGTGGAAGGGGGTGCCAGCGGCCCGGCGGCAGTTCCGCAGAAGCCTGCAGACAGTCTGATCGTCGAAGCTGTGCAGTACCGCGGACTGGAGATGCCCCCAAACGGAAAACTGCCGCAGCCCGACATCGATAAGATTGTCCGCTGGGTCGAAATGGGACTTCCCTGGCCGAAAGAAGATGAGCCGGCGGCGGATGGTTCGACAAAGAAGACAAAGACTTTCGAGATCACCGAAGAACAGCGGGCACACTGGTCGTTTCAACCCATCTCCGATCCCGCTCCTCCTTCCGTCGACAACCCGGAGTGGAATCAAAACCCCATCGACCGGTTTCTTTACTCCCGCTGGCGGGCGGAAGGAATTCAGCCGCAGGAACTCGCGGACCGACGGACATTGCTGCGTCGCGTCACTTACGACCTGACCGGATTGCCTCCTACGGTCGATGAGCTGAACAGTTTCCTTGCGGATGAATCTGCAGATGCCTGGACCCGGGTGATCGACCGATTGCTGGCTTCGCCTCATTATGGGGAACGCTGGGGGCGGCACTGGCTGGACGTTGTCCGTTATGCGGACACCAGCGGCAATGCCAGCGATCATCCGGTCGCCGACGCGTACAAGTATCGCAACTATGTGATCGACTCGTTCAACAAGGACAAGCCGTACGACCAGTTTCTGCGCGAACAGTATGCAGGAGATCTTCTGGCGAAAGAGTCTCCTCCCGAGCAGTACACCGAGCTCGTGACCGCGACAGGGCACCTCGCTATCTCGCGTCGATTCGGTTTCAACGACACAAACTTCCTTGATTTCCATCTGACGATGCAGGATCTGCTCGACACGATGGGTCAGTCGGTATTGGGATTGAACATCGGCTGTGCCCGGTGTCATGACCATAAGTTCGAGCCGGTGTCTGCCAGTGACTACTACGCGCTGTACGGCATTTTCGCGAGCTCCAAGTTCTCGTTTCCCGGCGCTGAGGAGACGCCTCGTCCCAAGGAGCTGATTCCTGCGGTTCCGCCTGAGGAAGCCGAAGAACTTCAACGAGAGTGGAAGCAGCGACTGGCGCAGCTCGATCGCGAGATCGAAGCAGCGACACTTCCGATTCTGAATCTGGAAGGGAATTTCGAAGAAGGTCAAACGCTTCCGCCGACGTGGCGTCATGACAAAGAGGCGATTGTCGTACAGGGGGCGTCCAGCACTTTCACAAATGTGTTTCCACCGGGTCAGCAATCGGTTCAACTGCCGAATGCTCCGGGGAATCTCGGATGTCGCAGACCTCTGCCGACCTGCACCGTGGAAACTGAGTCGCCATTGCACCTGAACCTGGATTTCAGGAACGTCGATATTCAGGCGGGGGGCGATGGGTATTATCGCATTGCACTGGACCATCCTGAAAACAACTTTTCGCCCGCGGTGGAACTGTTCGTGAATGCCGGGCATCTGGCCGTCCGGGACGGGGACGGACTCAGGGAGATTGCTCCCTTGAAACTGGAGAGCTGGTACAATCTTCAGCTGGAAGTGAACTGGCAGAAGAAACAATTTTTCGGGGTCATCTCGGACGGAAGCCAGCAATGGACGTTTGAGGCAGTTCCATTTCATCCAGACTGGGATGGGACCGTCAACTCCTGGGTTGTCGATGGTCATGGAACGGACAAGGAAGCTGTCCGGCCCGCCCGACAGCTCGACAATTTCTTCGTTCAAGCCACACCCTTTCTGCCTGCTGGGGCGACAAATTCAGAGACAGCTTCATCAAATGCGGAATCGATTGCCCAGCTGCGTGAGTCGCTGAAGCGGCTGCGTCAGGAGAAGACATCGCAGGAAGCTATCTCTGCGTATCCAACGGTCTACGGCGTTGTCGAAGGAACTCCTACGAATGTGCGGATTCAGCTGCGAGGAGAGCCAGGACGACTGGGAGAAGAAGTTCCGCGTCGATTCCTCCAACTGCTCGGTGGGGAAGCGGTGTCGGAGGGGAGTCAGGAAAGCGGACGTCGGGAGCTGGCGGAATGGCTGACATCGCCGAGCAACCCTCTCACTGCACGGGTCATGGCGAACCGCATCTGGTTCTATCACTTCGGCAGAGGTATCGTGGCGACGCCCAATGATTTTGGCGTCCGTGGAGAAGCGCCAACCGATCCGGAGCTGCTGGATTTCCTGGCAACGACATTTCGAAAAGAAGGTTACTCGTTCAAGTCGATGCATCGACTGATTCTGACGTCACGGGCTTACCAGCTCTCGAGCCGGACTTCGCCGGAGTCGCAGAAGATCGATCCGGAAAACAAGCTGTACTGGCACTACAACCGGCATCGACTGGATGCGGAATCCTTGCGGGATACCTGGCTGGCCCTCAGCGGTGAGCTCGACCTGGCGCAGGGAGGAGAACATCCATTCCCTCCTTCTTCTCAATGGGGATATTCCCAGCACAACCCGTTCGACGCGGTGTATGATTCGAAGAAGCGTACTGTGTACCTGATGACGCAGCGGATCAAACGGCATCCATTCCTGGCACTCTTCGATGGAGCCGACCCGAATGCATCCACCGGGAAACGCGAGGCGACAACCACTCCTTCGCAGGCACTGTTCCTGATGAACGATGAGTTCATTCATCAGAGATCCACAGTGCTCGCGCGGCGGTTGCTGCAGGAATTTCCGACGGAGTCTGCACAGATTCAGCAACTGTATGAAATGGCATTTTCGCGTCCCCCTTCGGAAACGGAAATCAGTCACGCCGAGCGATTCCGCCGAAACTACGCGGAGAAGTTTGCCGGCGACGCGGACAAAAACGTTGCAAGTCTGGCAGCTTATGTCCGTGTGATCCTGAGCAGTAATGAATTTATGTACCTGAACTGACTTCAGCCCGCAGCTTGTTCAAAAGAACCATCTTGCAGGTTGAAACTGAATCATCATCGTCTTGAAAACAGGAACTGAAGTCATGTTCTCTTCATACCCGATGTCCCGTCGCCAGATGTTACAGCGTGCAGCCGGGGGTTTTGGCGCGATCGCCCTGTCCGGGATGCTCGCCGAGCTGGATGCCGCTGCTTCGACGTCGAGCAACCCGCTCGCTCCCAGACAGCCGCACTTTCCCGCCAAGGCAAAGAACGTCATTTTTCTGTTCATGGGAGGAGGAGTCTCACATGTGGATACCTTCGACCCAAAGCCGAAGCTGGCAGAGGATCACAACAAGACATTAAACATCCACAACTTCCGTGGGCATCTTGGGAACTTCACCCAGCATTTCAAGAAGGCGCAGTGGGAGTTCCGGCCGCGGGGCGAATCGGGCATTGAGGTGAGCGATCTCTTCCCGTATGTGGGAGATACCATCGACGACATCGCCCTCATCCGGTCACTCACCACAGACCATATTGCCCACTACGAAGCCACGCTGGGGATGCACACCGGGTCGTTCAACTTCTCGCGCCCGAGCATGGGATCCTGGGTCAGCTATGGACTTGGAACCGAGAATCAGAACCTGCCGTCGTTTGTCGTCATCACAGGAGCAACGCCTTACGCACGCGGTCAAAACTGGAGCAACGGATTTCTCCCGGGCTGTCACCAGGGACTGCAGGTGTTCCCCGGGACAATGCCGATCGCCAATATGAATCGACGGGTCCCGACAGCCGATCTGCAGTCGATGGAACTGGAACTCCTGCGGGAAATGAACGTGGAGAACCTGCAGCAGGTTGTTCACGACGACCAGCTGGAAGCACGGATTAAGTCGTTTGAAACCGCGTTCGGCATGCAGACCCAAGCCCCGGAAGTCTTCGATCTTTCTGGAGAAACGCAGTCGACGCTCGACCTGTACGGTCTGAAGAGTGGCGATACGACGAGCTTCGGGTGGAACTGCCTGATTGCCCGCCGCATGATCGAAAAAGGTGTGCGGTTCGTGGAGTGCATTGACGTCGGTTCCACGAACAACTGGGACGATCACAGCAACATGCTCAACCATGCACGGCTAGCGAAAAACGTCGATCAGCCGATCGCCGGCCTGATTCAGGATCTCAAACAGCGCGGCCTGTTCGATGAAACGCTGGTTGTCTGGACGACCGAGTTCGGCCGAACACCGTATATGCCGGAAAAAGATGCCACGGGACGGGACCATCACCCGATGGTGTTTTCAAGCTGGATGGCGGGGGCGGGGGTCAAGAAGGGGATCGTGCACGGCTCATCGGACGAGTACGGAATCTCCGTGGCCGACAAACGGGTTCACGTGCATGATTTCCACGCAACGATCCTGCACCTGCTGGGAATCGACCATACGCGACTGACGTTCCGTCACAGCGGCCGGGATTATCGACTGACTGACGTGTTCGGAAACGTCGTCCACGACATCCTGACCTGAGATGTGGAAGCGGATTAAGCCAGTCGCGATTGCGTCCCGCTGTCTCCAAAACGGTCGAGGAGCTTCTGAACTGCAATCCGGTTTCCCTCGGGAAAATTCAGGTGTGCGAGTTCTGAAATGGGCGTCCAGCGGAAATTCCCGGCCGGCTGAGATGGTGGTTCAGCAGGTCGGCAGAGGAAGAACGACAGGTCGAGACTCCCGTGTTCGTAACGGTGTTGAACGTGGTTGATGAGTTCGACCACTTCAACCCGCAGCCCGGTCTCTTCAAAGCACTCACGCAGCGCGCATGCTGCCGGGGTCTCTCCTTCAAGACATTTCCCGCCGGGAAACTCATGCTTCCCGGCAAGAACCGTCTCCGCGTCCCGAACACCAACAAGGACACAGCCGGAGTGCTCCACAATCGCGACGCCGATCCTCAAGGCGACGCGGGAGGACTCCTGATCGGTTGAACCGGGATGTGTCGTCATGATTGTGCAACTCGAACCGCTTCCGCGACGTCGACGGTCCCTTCGTAAATGGCGCGGCCGGTGATCGCCCCGACCAGATTCGGGTGCTGTCGGGAGATGTCTGTCAGCTTGCGGATATCCTCCATGGTGGTCACCCCGCCCGAGGCGATGACCTTCAGTCCCATGCCTGCCAGCGTGCGGAAGTCTGCCAGGGTGCCGTCATCGATCCCCTGCATCATGCCGTCATTGGCGATGTTGGTGTAGATCACCGCACCAAGTGGAAGACCGACGTACTGCTTTGCCAGCTCCATGGCGGACGTCGTGGAATCGGCCAGCCAGCCCTCCGTCGCCACCATCGAGTTGCGGGCGTCGAGCCCCAGACAGACACGTTCCGGAAACCGGTTGACGATGTTGCTGAACCACTCCGGCTGCTTGAGTGCCTGCGTCCCGATGATCACCCGGGCAAGGCCGACGTCCTCAAGCATCTCCCGCACAGTTTCGTCGGTTCGAATTCCCCCTCCCAGCTGGCAGGGGATTTTCACTGCTCGAACAATTCTGCGAATCACGTCGAGATTGACCGGGCGACCCGCTTTCGCCCCGTCCAGATCAACCAGATGCAGCCGCTGGCCGCCAGCATTCTCCCATCGCTGGGCCATGGCGACCGGGTCGTCGCCGAAGACGGTTTCCTGGGCGTAATCCCCTTGACGGAGCCGTACGCACTTGCCGTCTCGCAGGTCGATTGCCGGGAGAATTTCCATGGTTTGCTTGTTCCTTTGATTGAAAACTGGGGGAACAGATAGTGGACATCGACCCTCGGGGAGTCAAGAGTCAGTGGTCAAGACAATGCGATAACGGCTTTCTGAAAGCTCGCACTCGGAGAGTGCGGGGGACATTGGGGGCACGCATCGAACATCGTATGCCGCACGCTCCGAGTGCGGCAATCCGGCCCCATTTTGCAATCCGCCTCAACGGCACTTCGCTCAAACCGCAGGTTTGCGTTTGAGGAAGTTCCCGAAGCTATCGATGAGTGAATACGTCACCGGGGTCACCAGCAGTGCCAGCAGCAGACTCAGCACCTGTCCGCCGATAATCACCTTGGCCATGCTGGCGCGGGCTCCCGCGCCGGGTCCCTGTCCGACCGCGATCGGTGCCATCGCTGCCACGAGCATCACGGTCGTCATCAGGATCGGACGCAGGCGGGTATGATTGGCTTCCAGAATCGCAGCATCGCGATCCATCCCTGCGCTGCGCAGCTCATTCGTCTTGTCGATCTGCAGAATCCCGTTCTTCTTCACGATCCCGATCAGCATAAACAGACCGAACATCGCATACAGGTCCATCGGCGTGCGGAAGAGCATCAGTGAGAGCAGTCCGAAAGGAATCGTCACAGGCAGCGCTGCCAGAATGCTGATCGGGTGCATCCAGCTTTCGAACTGTGCTGCCAGAATCAGATACATGAAGAGAATGCTCAGTCCCAGCGCGACCGCGAAGTAGTAAGCGGTCTCGCCCAGCATTTCCGCCTGTCCTCCATACGAAACTTCGTACTCCGGGGGCATGTTCATTTCTTTGACGATCTGATTGGCTCGGTCGACCGCTTCCTTCAAGGTGACATCTTCAGGGTGAGCCCGCACGGTGACAGTCCGCTGGCGATTTAGACGATCAATCTGACTGGGCCCGCGTGATTCAGATAGCTTCGCCAGGCTGGTGAGCTGGACCAGACCCGCCGTCGGCGAGGGGATTGTGAGATAGTCGAGATTCTGAGGATTGTCCCGGAACGACTTATCCGCACGCAGCCAGACGTCGTACTGCTCGCTCCCTTCTTCATACTTGGAAACGATCTGTCCGCCTACCAGCACGTTCAGGCTGCTGGAGATCGCCTGCACCGGAATTCCGAGATCGCTCGCCCGGTCGCGATCGATTTCCACCTGCAGTTCCGGCTTGCGAAGAGAGAGGGTTGTGTCCACGTCGACGAGCCCCGGGATCTTGCGAAGTTCGGTCGCCAGGGTCTCGGAATACTCGGCAAGTTTCTCGAGGTCGGGTCCACGCAGGTTCATCTGGAAGATACGGCTGTCACCGTTTGCTCCCCCTCCGATCGTCGAAACATCCATGACTGCCGTTCGCAGTTCGGGGTAGTCGACCAGGATGTTACGAGCCCGCTTCATCACATCAAACTGGCTGTATTTCCGCTCTTCCAGAGGAATGATGGCTGCGTGAATGGATGCGCGGGTGACGTCTCCCTGTCCTTTGCCTCCGCCGTTGCTTTCCCCGACGACGGTAAACAGATGAGTCACTCCCGGCAGGGCCTTGATGCGATTTTCGATCTCATGGACGACAGCAGTGGTTCTCTGAAGCGTATACCCTTCCGGGGTCAGAATACTGACCTGAAATTCACTCTGATCATCGCGAGGGACCATGTTCACCCCCATCGTCATGGCGATGGGGACGGTTGAAAACATGACGAGAACGCACACGAACATCGTCAGGAACCGATGCCGCAGGGCGAATCGCAACGCGACGCCGTATGCGCCGTCAATGAGCTGGTAAATCCAGCCTGATTTTGAGCTGGCACCTGCCCCATGTTCCAGCTTCAGGAAGCGTGAGCACAGCATCGGCGTCAGAGTGAAGGAAACGAAAAGGCTGATGAGAATCGCGATGGCCACAGTCAGGCCGAAGCTTGAGAAGAACCGTCCGACGATTCCGCCCATGAAGGCGACCGGAACAAAGATGACCACCAGAGACAGACTGGTCGCGAGCACCGCCAGTGCGATTTCACTGGTCCCTTTGCGTGAGGCGGTCATGGCGTCCATTCCTTTTTCTTCCATGTAGCGGAAGATGTTTTCATGCACGACCACCGCATCATCAATCACAATCCCGATCGCCAGAATCAGCGCCAGCATCGTGATGTTGTTGAGCGAGAAGTCCATGTATTGCATGAACAGGAACGTCGGCACGATTGACGTGGGAATCGCGAGAGTGGCGATCAGCGTCGTACGCCAGTCGCGGATAAAGAGGAGAATCGTCCCGGAGACCAGAAATGCAGCCAGAATCAGGTGGAACTGCACTTCATCCATCGACTCTTTGATGAAGTGGGCCTGATCCTGAATGATTTCGATTTTGATGTCTTCAGGAACTGTTTTGCGGATCTTTTCCAGCCGCTTTTTCACCGCGTCGGAAATCGCAACTGAGTTCGTTCCGGATTGTTTGAGGATGAACAGACTCGCTGCGTTGTCGTGATCCAGCGTGCTCATTCCACGAGGGACTTCGATGGAATCTTCAGCACGGCCGACGTCCCGGATGCGGATCGGATAGCCGTCACGATTGGTAATGATCAGGTCGTTGAACTGCTCGGTCTCGCGGATTCGCCCCAGTGTTCGCAGCACGAGTTCACGTGATCCCTGATCGACAATCCCTCCGGGGAGCTCAATATTCTGCGAGACCAGTGCCTGCCGCACATCCTCCACGGACAGGTTGTAAGAGTTGAGCAGGTCGAGATTGAGGATGACGTTGACCGCTCGACTGCGGCCGCCGGTGAGGAAGATCGACCCCACTCCCGGGACGGTCTGCAGCACTTCCTGAATTTTGCGTTTGGTAATCTCGGTCACTTCGCGTTCATCGCGCCGACCTGCCACCGCGAGAGTCATGATGGGAGAGGCATCGAGGTCAAACTTGTTGACGATCGGCGGCTCAATCCCTTCGGGAAGTTGCTTCTGGATCGAAGAGACTTTGTCCCGGATCTCCTGAACCGCGACGTCGATGTCCTTTTCAAGCACGAACTGGACAACGATCGTCGCCACCCCTTCGCGGCTGGTCGACTGAATCTGGTCCAGTCCGGAAACGGTGTTGATTGCTTCTTCGAGGACCTTCGTGACGGTCGTTTCCATCTCTTCGGCGCTGGCCCCGGGGACCGTGGCGGTAATGGATGCGACCGGAAATTCGACCTTCGGAAACAGGTCCACTCCAAGTTCTGTATACGCCACCATTCCCAGCACTGCGGGAATCGCCACCAGCACCCAGGTGAAGACAGGCCGTCGAATACAGATTTCCGAGATGTTCACCGAAATTGTCCAGTGCGTGTAGAAAAGCGATTCAGTTGCAAGAGAAGAGGAGAGGGGCCGTCTGTGATCAACCAGCCGGCACGACGGCTATTTGGCTTCGTGTGTGGAGCTCTCACCCTGCGATGTCGGATCCGGCGGTGATTCCGCAGGTTGCTCTGATTCGGGGTGAAGCTGCTTGCGGACCTGGATCTTGGTTCCATTGGCAAGACTGAACTGGCCGCTGGTCACGACGAGAGCTCCTGGATCGAGAGTCGGCTTGGCGACTTCGACCCATTCACTGGTCTGGACCCCGGGAGTGAACTGAACTTCGCGGGCAATACTCTGGTCCACAACGAACAACTTGACCACTCCGGCATACCGCACCATGGCAGCCAGCGGAATGGTGCGAGCTTCGGGGTCGTTTCCAACTTCAATGACCGCTTTGGCAAATCCCCCCGGCTTCAAACCGGGCCTGTCGTTCGCAACCTGAACTTCCACCTGAAAGGTACGGGTCTGAGTCTCAACAGCCGGGTTGATCATCGTCACGATCCCTTCGTAAGGAGTCGTCGAGGATGACGTGAAGACCTGCACGTTCTGGCCATTCTGAATTTCTGCTGAATACCGTTCCGGGACGGCGAGTTTGAGTTTCAACGTGCCATCGATCACCAGCCGACAGATTTCATCACCGACTCGCACGAATGTCCCTTCCGCGATCGACCGTCGAGTCATCACATACGGCTTTTCGTGCACATGCGGGGGGGCGGCGCGCTGCGGCACAGGAGCACGCACACGAGTCTCCGCGAGTTGCTGCTGGGCGATGGCGAGGGCAGCCTGCCGAGCCTTGATCGTGGCCAGGCCGGACTTAGCCATCAGCAACTGATTTTCATATTCCGCGCCCGCCATCCGGAACTCACTGACGGCATTATCAACTCCTTCCTGGGTCGTCGCCTGCCGTTCAGCGAGACTTTGAACTCGTTCCATTTTCAACCGGGCCAGTTCCCGCTTCTCACTGGCGAGCAGCACTGTCGGCACTTTGATGAGTTCGAATTGCTCATCGGTCACTTCGTTGAGTCCCAGCCGAGCCATCTCCACGCGGAGGTTGCTTTCCGCCTGCTCAACCGCGAGTCGAAGATCGGTGGGGTCGACTTCCACCAGCAGTTCACCGGGAGCGATCCGGTCCGACACATCGTGCTCGATCTTCAGCACCCGGCCTTCCACTTTGGAACTGACCACGATCTCTTCAAAGCCGAAAAGCGTTCCGACCGCTTCGATCGTTCGCTTGATGGGGCGGATCGAAATCGGCTCTGCAGTGACGACGATTCCCTGAGGGACCTCGCTGGAAGAAAGGTTTTCCGGCGGCAGCGGCTCACGATGATCTTTGCCGAGCCAGCCTGCAGCGTACGCCCAGATCAGCACTCCTCCAACGGCCAGGCCGATGAGAGTCATCAGTTTCTGAAACAGGCTCGTCTTTCGCGGTTCCCCGGCGGGAGGGCCGGCGGGGTGGTGACCGGGCGCAACGGGCTCAGCCGGAATGGCTGCGGGCTGATGCATTTTGAACGGTGGAGTCTGAACGGGATGTGTGGACATGCAAGCCTGGAAAAGTCGGATTTCGGAGTTGGTTGTCAGACCCGTTCAGTAACGATTGGTGGCGCCGCTGATTTGGCGATTTTGTCGAAGAGTTCCAGAAAGACGGCCTGCTCGCTGGCGCTGAGAGGAAGGAGCAGCGAACGATAAAGTTCCAGCTTCGCCTCTTCAGCGGCCTTCCAGATGGCAGTCCCCGTGGCTGTCAGTTCGACCCGGATGACCCGGCGATCTGATGACGTCCGGTTTCGCACCACGAGCGACTTCTGCTCCATGCCGTCGACGAGAGTCGTCACCGAGTTCACAGCCAGCGACAGGTGCTCTGCAACGGCCCGCATGATCTGCGGCCCTTCGCCTCCCAGAAACTCGACGACTCGAAGTTCCTGCTGGTTCAACGAGACATGTGGCCCGTTCGCGGCAGAACAATGCACAGCCTGAAATTCCTTCAGGATTTTCTGGACATGTTCTCCCAGCTCGGCGGCTCGGCGATCCAATTGCGCTGTGGACTTCATTTACTTCGACCTTCGAATATTTCTTTTATAGAAGTGTCGAGCCACGCGGGTCAAGATTGAACTTTGCCGAAAACCGCGGAATTAGCCCAGAACCGGATTCCACGATGATCGGCGGTGAGAGGTACGACCAGTCTCGTAAGACTGGCGTGATGAGGGGCGAGTGCTGCGAAGTGAAGAGCAGAAGCGCGATGGCTCAACATGAAATCGTGTTGAGTCATCATTGAGGTGCAGCGGGAGCGACACCGTCAAGGTCCCACCGGAATGACTCACGGTGAGCCCCTGGCCGGTCGCATACAAGCTGCCGACGTCACAAGGATCACGAGTCGTCGGTCAGGCAAATTCGTGACTGTCCAGCACCCGGACGATCCGAGCCCCTGCGAGGTAGCAATGCAGCGAGTGCCGGCGGTGCCAGCGGACTTCAAGAAGGAGCCGAATGGTGCCGGTCCGCGGATTATCGAACTCTGCGATCAGCTGGCAGTTCGGAATCGGGGTGTCGCAACGGAATCCGATACCGCGTTCGGAGATATCCCGTGTCACCGCGATGATCGGGGAATCTCCCCCTTTGGAATATCGCTCACCGCTTTGAAACAGCACGGACAGATAGAAGGGGATTGCCATTCCTTCCCGCCCGGAGCCCCGCCGTTCGGAAAACTCCAGTTTCCGGGGATCCCGGCCGGTCAAGCGACGGCAGGCCCTCCCATATCCATCGCAGATCGCCCTGACCGCATCCGCGATTCGCAAAAACGTGAATTCTGATGTCCCATACGGTTCCGCAGCACATTCCATCATATTGACTCCCTCAAACGACTCTGCCGGGGAAACGCTACGTTGCCGGGGGGTTCTGTCAGCCCGCAAGCAATCCGTGTCGCACGAAATCTTTCGTTCCGCGCAGGAGATGAGGATGCGCAGCCTGAGGGCATCAAATCACGCTGATTTCCGGCAACAATTCATGTTGCCCATGCCGATTTCGCAACAAACGCCACAAGTTTTCAGGCCATACAACCGATGTTTTCGTTACAGATCGGACTTTCACCGACGGACTGCGCATGCAGAAATTTCGCATTTCAGCGCTGGGGGCGCTTCTGGTGGGGATGGCAGGGTGCCAATGCTGCGCACTGACCGAACACTACCAGGACACCATCGACCATATCGCGGATCGCAGTCCGCACATGGACAATCTCTATTGTCCGGGGCTCGATTTGACGCGAATCGGCTATCCCGACTGGTGCCAGTATCGCTTCAATCGCTGGCTGTATGGCGACTGCTGTTGCCGTGACACCCGTCAGCAACCGCCGTATATCCACAACCCGATGTACGACCTCTCCGCAGGGCGTCGGCCCATGGAACCAATTCCGGAAGGGCCGATGATTGCCCCTCGCCTGGATGACGGTCCTGACAGCAACGACGACGGCAGTATGCCGACGCAACTGCGAGGCGTGCCCGACCCGAATCAGCTGGAGAAGGGGGATCAGCTCACTCCGCCACCGGTCGGTGTGCCGCCACAGCCGATCTTCCCGGTTCCGGAATAACGCTGGCAGCTTCACGCGTTCTGGCGGCCGTGCCTGTCGCTCCGGGTGCAGAAATCGCGTGGCTCAACAGCTTCGCACACCATCGGATTTGGCTTGCGTCCCCCTGCCGCTAAAATGGGGGTATGAGCGACGGAGCGAACGATATTCCGGAAAGTGTTCCCGGACCGGCGGCTGAACCTGGTGTGGTCATCCCTCACGAGAAAGTGCGGACATTTCCGCGCGCTCCCGGGGTGTACCTGATGAAGGACAAGCTCGGGCGGGTGATTTATGTCGGCAAGGCGGTCAATCTCCGCAGTCGGGCAGGGAGCTATTTCCTGAGCGCGGCAGCGGTTGATCGTCGGACAGCGGATCTGGTCCCAGAGATCGCAGATCTGGACTACATTCAGACCGATTCTGAAGTGGACGCCGTCCTGCTGGAAGCTCGGTTGATCAAAGATATTCAGCCTCGCTTCAATCAGGAACTCAAAGACGACAAGACCTTCCCGTACCTGCAGATCAGCATGCGGGAAGACTTTCCCCGTGTTGAATTCACCCGCAAGCCGGCGACCAAAGGGGTCAAGCTCTACGGCCCGTTTACTTCCGCCAAGAAGCTGCGGGGCATGATCGGCGTGCTGCAGAAGATCTTCAAGTTTCGCACCTGCAGTCTGAACATTGTGGAAGAGGAAGAGAAGTGGCGCTGGTTCCGCCCCTGCCTGCTCGCCAGCATTCATCAATGCACCGCCCCCTGCAACCTGCGCATCAGCAAGGAAGAGTACCGCGAGGACATCCGGCGGCTGCGGATGTTTCTGGACGGGAAGAAGGAACGGCTGCTGCGGGAACTCGCCAAGGAGATGCAGGAGGCGGCCAAGGAGCGGAAGTTCGAAAAGGCCGCCCGATTACGCGACGAGATCAAGGCTCTGGAGACCTTGAACCTGCGGGGAAACCTGAACGACCACGTCCAGCCGGAAGTGTTCTACATCGATCCTCGCAAGGGCCTCATCGGGCTGAAAAAGATCTTCCATCTGGAGAAAGTGCCACGTGTGATCGAAGGGATGGATATCGCTCACCTGCAGGGGGGAGAGACCGTCGCCAGCATGGTCCAGTTTATCGACGGCCTGCCGTTCAAACATGGATACAAGCGGTTCAAGATCCGCACAGTCGAGGGCGTGGACGACTTCGCTTCCATGCGGGAAGTTGTCAGCCGGCGTCTGCGCCGACTCCAGCAGGAAGGGACCGCCTTTCCCGACGTTCTGCTCATCGACGGCGGCAAAGGACAGCTGAATGCGGCACTGGCAGCCATGAAAGCCATCGACGTTCCGGCGCCGTTTACCATCTCGCTCGCGAAGCGGGAAGAGGAGGTGTACGTGCCCGGTGAAGATCACCCCCGCCAACTGGGAAGACATTCGTACGCGCTTCGACTGCTGCAGTACGTGCGGGATGAAGCTCATCGCTTCGCGCAGTCCTATCATCACACGCTGCGGCGGAAATCGACATTCGGGGAATGAGAACTGGCGATTGGCCGACTTGTCGGAATCTCACTGAGCCGCGAAGATGTTCAGGCGTTCCCGGCCCCCGCCCCCGCCCGGTCGGATGGATCTGTCCGACGCCACATTCAAACTTCACAAAGCGGTCTCCATGTCTGTTCCCGGCACCCCTCCCGATCCGGCTCGCCTGTCCGAGAGGTTCATTGAACTCTGCAACGTGATCGCCAAGCTCCGGTCCCCCCAAGGATGCCCCTGGGATCGGGAGCAGACGATGAAGTCGATCAAGCCCTACACTCTCGAAGAGACCTACGAACTCCTCGAAGCCATCGACGCCGACGACAACGCGGGGATTCAGGAAGAACTCGGTGACGTGTTGCTTCAAGTGGTTCTCGATGCACAGATCGCGGCGGACGAAGACCGCTTCACCCTCATTGAGGTGATCGAGGGGATTACCCAGAAGATGATCGCCCGGCATCCGCACGTCTTCGGCGATGCACAGGCATCCACAGCTGCGGAAGTGCGTGCCCACTGGGAACGAATCAAGAATGCCGAAAAGAAACGGGAGTCGGCACTGGACGGCATCCCGCTCGAGCTTCCCGCACTCGCCCGCGCTGCGCGGATCACCAAAAAGGCGGCTGCGGTCGGCTACGATTTTCCGCACCGGGCCATGCTCTTCGACAAACTCCGGGAAGAGATTGGGGAGCTCAAAGCCGAACTCGATCCGAATTCGGAGATGCCGGAAATCTCCGCCAGCGTCTTCATGGACCCGGTCCCCGACGAGCCCGTGACCGACGAGGCCCAGCGGGACCGGATTGAAGGGGAACTGGGCGACGTCCTGTTTGTGATCGCCAATATCGCCCGGCGATGGGGAATCAATCCTGAAGAGGCGCTGCGTCGTTCCAACGCGAAGTTCAGCGGACGGTTTCAGTTCATCGAGCGCGGCCTGGCCGCTCGCGGACTTTCGATCAAAGAGGCTTCGCTGCAGGAGATGGAAGCGCTGTATCAGGAACGCAAACGGGAAGAGCAGGCCGAGAAGAAATCGACCTGATCTTCCCGCAGAATCGGTCACACTTCCTTCGGAATCCGCATGGCGTAGAACGAGCGCCACACAAAGACCAGGGCGACCACCAGCATGACTGCCCCCACGTACGGGGTGTAATCGCTGCCTGTGCCGGCGTGTGCGGCTTCCTTGACGGCGATGGCGATTTCAACCGCCAGCATCCCGAACAGTGTCGAGAATTTGATGATCGGATTGAGCGCCACCGAAGTGGTGTCTTTGAACGGATCACCGACCGTGTCGCCAATCACAGTCGCTGCATGAAGAGGAGTGTTTTTCTCTTTCAGGTCGACTTCAACGAGCTTCTTCGCGTTGTCCCAGGAGCCCCCGGCGTTGGCCATGAAGATCGCCTGGAACAGTCCGAAGACGGCAATGGAAATCAGATAGGCCACGAAGAAGTTCGGGTCAAAGAACGCAAAGGCCAGCGTAATGGTCATCAGGGCAATGAAGATGTTCCACATCCCGGACTGAGCGTACTCCGTGCAGATCCGCACGACCTCCTTGGAGTCCTCGATGTTGGCCTCCTTCTTGTTCAGGTCGAAGTTCTTTTTGATATACGCCACTGCCCGGTAGGCTCCCGTGGTGACTGCCTGAATGCTGGCGCCGCTGAACCAGAAAATCACAGCGCCGCCGCAGATGAATCCCAGCAGAACAGGGGCATCTGTCAGTGCCAGCTGCAACATGCCCGCCTTCTGCAGCAGCAGTATGATCGAGAAAATCATCGTCGTGGCCCCGACGACCGCCGTGGCAATGAGCACTGGTTTCGCCGTGGCCTTGAAGGTGTTTCCGGCGGAGTCATTGGCTTCCAGATAGTGCTTCCCACCTTCGAAATCCGGAACGAATCCGAAGTCCCGTTCGATCTCCTGGCTGATCCCCGGAAGATGTTCTGTCTGAGCCAGTTCAAACACAGACTGCGCGTTGTCGGTCACCGGGCCATAGCTGTCGACTGCAATATTGACCGGCCCCATGCAGAGGAATCCGAACGCCACCAGTCCGAATGCGAAGATTGAAGCATCGGTGCCCATCACCTGATCGAGCCCCATCTGGCTCACGAAATAAGCCATCGTCATCAGTCCGGCGATCAACATGCCGTTCCAGAACGCGCTCAGATTTCCCGCCACCAGCCCCGACAGAATGGTCAGCGAAGCCCCCCCTTCGCGGGACGCGGTCACAATTTCCTGAACATGTTTGGAATGCGAACTGGTGAAGATCTTGGTGAATTCCGGAATCAGGACGGCTCCCAGCGTCCCGCAGCTGATGATGGCAGCCAGTTGCCACCACAGATTCGGCAGTGCTTTATCCACTCCATCGGCAGTGACAGTGAGGTCGCCAATCAGCAGCCAGCTCATCAGAAATGTGGTGGAGATGCACAGAGCAGAGGCGATCCAGATCAGCCGGGTCAGCGGTTCCTCGAAGTTGAACTCTTTGAGGCTGCGGTACTTCTTTTCGGAGATCGACTGGTTGACGAAGTACGAGACCCCGGACATGAAGTCCATGAGGAACCGGCTTGCAAAGATCCAGACGATCAGCTTGGCCTGAATGTCTGTATTAGGGACCGCCAGCGTGATGAACGTGATCAGCGCCACGCCGGTCACCCCGTAGGTTTCAAAGCCATCTGCCGTCGGCCCGACGGAGTCTCCGGCGTTATCGCCGGTGCAGTCCGCGATCACCCCAGGATTTCGGGGATCATCCTCTTTCACGTTGAACACGATTTTCATCAGGTCCGACCCGATGTCGGCAATCTTCGTGAAGATCCCCCCCGCGATGCGCAGGGCCGATGCTCCCAGAGACTCACCAATCGCGAATCCCAGAAAGCAGATTCCAACGATCTGCCGGGGAACGAAGAGAAGAATGATCACCATCATGATCAGTTCGAGAGAAATCAGAAACAGGCCGATCGACATCCCGGCCCGTAACGGAATATTAACGACGTCCCACGGACTGCCGGTCAGCGAGGCGAAGGCCGTCCTGGCGTTGGCATAGGTATTTACCCGGATTCCATACCAGGCCACCCAGTAAGAGCCCCCCATGCCGACCACCGAGAAGAGCAGCACCAATAGGGTGGTCGTCAGCGATTCCCCTTGGAGCACCAGGAAGTAGTAGGCCATGGCAGCTGCGATCAGCGCAAAGAGCAGGAGCAGAAAGCGTCCCTGCTGAATCAGATAGGTCTTGCACGTCTGGTAAATGATCTCGGCGACATTCAGCATCGATTGATGGGCAGGCAACGCGGCAATCTGAGACCGCAGCGAAAGACTGATCCCCAGGGTACCCGCAATCACAAAAGACCCGATAAACAGCAGCCACCATCCGGAGATGGTCATGAAGAAGAGGTGAAACTTTCCCTCGTGCAGATCCGGGATTTTCAGGTTCGCTTCACTGGCGAGGGCTGGAGAAGAGAGACAGAAGAAAACCGCCAGCAACATCATCATCCACTGCGTGACCTTCATTGGATCATTCTCCGTCAGAGATCTCTGCACTGAAAAATGGAGGCCGGCATTCGAACCGCCGGTCGCCGATGAATGGAAATTGAATATAAACGCTTGGTGATATGATGAAAAGTAGGGGAATTTGAGATTCCCGGCAGTGAGGAATCCCGGCGAAGAATCTGGCCGGGACGCTGAGAGAAGCAGCGTCAGGCGTACCGGGATTTCCGGGGAATACCGCAGCTTGAAAAGACGGCTGAGCGAATAAGTCGCGTTGGAAGTGGAGCCACCGAAGACTCCGCAAGACGATCGATCGCTATCAGCCACAACAGATCGCGCATCGCAGCAGAGCGACCTGAGAAGCTCTCCTCACGGAGTGAATCACTCTCGTGCAGTGAACAAAGAGAACATCACAGGCAGCATGATTTCGCGCCTGTGATGTTCGCGTTTAAACGACGAAATGAAGGCCACGTGCGCTCAGACGGTCGCCCTCTTGTCGATGATGTCATGGATGACATTGCCAAAGACATCGGTGAGCCGGAAGTCGCGGCCTGCGTAACGGTAGGTCAGCTTCTCGTGGTCGAAGCCCAGAAGGTGCAGGATGGTCGCGTGGAAGTCGTGCACGCTGGTCGGTTTGTCGATCGCTTTGAAGCCAAAATCGTCCGTCGCCCCGTAGGTCGTTCCCCCCTTCACTCCGCCCCCAGCCATCCAGACGGTGAAGCCGTAGTGATTGTGGTCGCGCCCCAGTTGCGACTTTCCTTCACCGTTCAGTTCGACGGTGGGTGTCCGCCCGAATTCTCCCCCCCAGAGGACCAGGGTGTCTTCGAGCATGCCACGCTGTTTCAGATCTGACAGTAAAGCAGCAATGGGCTGGTCAATCTCGGCAGCCAGCGTCCGGTGATGAGAATTCAGATTTGCATGATCGTCCCACGGTTGCCCCGCGCCATGCCAGAGCTGGACATACCGAACTCCACGTTCCAGCAGCCGACGTGCAATCAACGTCTGTCGACCATGAACTCCCTGGCCGTACATCTCCAACATGTGCTGAGGTTCCTGCTGAAGATCAAACGCGTCCGCAGCCTCCATCTGCATCCGGAAGGCGAGTTCAAACGACTGAATACGGGACTCAAGCCGGGAATCGTTACGGGTGTGTCGATGTTCGGCATTCAGGGATTCGAGCAGGTCCAGCTGGCGACGCTGAATTTCACGCGAGGCGTGCGGACTGCGAATGTTCTCGATCAGCTTTTCGATCTGGGTATGTTGCGGATCGACATACGTCCCCTGAAACGCCCCTGGAAGGAACCCAGACTGCCAGTTTGAAGTCCCTTTGACTGGGAGGCCGCTGGGACACATCGCGATGAAGCCCGGAAGATTCTGGTTTTCCGACCCGAGTCCATACAACGTCCACGCACCGACGCTGGGCCGGGAGAGAACGGAATCCCCGCAGTTCATCAGCATCAACGACGGTTCGTGATTGGGAACCTGCGCGTACATCGAGCGAATCACCGCAATATCATCGATATGAGCGGCAGTCTTTTCGAACAGCTCACTCACTTCGATGCCGCTTTCACCGTACTTCTTGAACGAGAAAGCGCTGGGGAAGGCGGCACCGGTTTTTCGCTCCGTCGCCAGGCTGACCGGGGGAGCCTGCCCTTCATATTTCTTCAGCAGCGGCTTTGGATCGAATGTGTCCAGATGCGACGGACCACCATTCAGAAAGAAGTGCACAACGCGCTTGGCTGTCCCGGGGAAATGGGGCTGTTGAACGGTCTCTCGAGTGGCTCCCTGTACGAGCTTCCCGGGGGTGGCCAACAGGCTGGCGAGTCCCAGACTCCCCAGTCCCATTCCCGATCGCTGCAGCATCGCGCGACGGGAGAATGCGGAGAAGTCTGAAAAAGAATTCAACATGAGTACCCTCTCAACTCTGTCCAGCTGCCGTTAATCGACAAACAGGAATTCGTTCGACAGCAAAAGGACCTGAGCCAGCTGCTCCCACGGCTTCAGGAGTCCCGTCGACGGTCCGATGAAATCACGCTTGGAGTTCCAGTTCTTTCCGGCAGACACGTCATTCGCAGCACCGGCCGTGACCAGTTTCTCGTGGATCGAAACCGTCCAGAGATATTGATCGTTGTTCAGCTGACCGTTGACATCCACAACAAAGTCCAGCGTTTCCCCCGCCTGGACCTGGACCGACTCGATGGTGGTCGACTGCGAGGAATTGTGCAGCAACGACTGGTTCAATAATCCACTTCGGCTGGAAATGATCCAGCAGCGGATTCCGTTTCCGTTCGCCACCTCATGCTTGATGATCGACTCCACGGCGACCACTCCATCCTGCGGGGCAGTCCAGCGGCGAATGACCGCATGCTGGTGATCGTTCCCAGGGTGACCTCCTTCAGCGGTCAGCTGCGCCCATCCCAGAGCAGCGTCCGGGAACTGTGCTCCTCCCTGCCAGGCATGTCCGTTGAAGTAGGGCAGGGGAGTAAAGGTTTCAACGCCTGTTCCCGAACTGTTCACGGCTCCATAGCCGTACTGCCACGCCAGCTGTTCCGGGGACATGGTCGGCTGCTCTTCGAGCTCGCTGGTCGCAAGAAAACGCAATGCAGCCTCTCGCTGGGAAGCGGTCGGCCCACGCTGCAGAACCGTCTCAAAGAGTGCCGTCACTTTTTCGGTCTGATCATCGCCATTTATGGATTCGATGAGGCCTGCCAGGTGCTTGGCACGGGCCGCGACGAATGGGTGGTTGAGTGCAAACAGCGCCTGCTGAGGAACCGTCGTTTCAGACCGCTCCGGGAGATGCAGGTCGGGATTCGCAAAGTCGAAAACCCGGAACACGTCCGGCAGGTGCTCACGATCAATGAATCCATAGACGGTCCGCCGTTGAGGCCCATCCGGGGATGCAAATAGCGTGCTTCCACGTCCCCCTGCGGTAAGGTCCAGTTCGCCCGAGACCGCCAGCATCGAATCACGAACCTCTTCGAACGTGAGCCGATGGGAATTCATCTTCCAGAGCAACCGGTTTTCCGGATCGACATTCTCTGCCCGGTGCAGCACTGCAATGTCTGCCGGACCGGTCGACTGCTGCTGATAGGTCGACGAAAGCAGGATCAGCCGGTGAATCGACTTTGTACTCCAGCCGTTTTTGATCAGCTGCGTAGCGAGCCAGTCGAGCAACTCCAGATGTTCCGGACGGGGAGCCCGTGTGCCGAAGTCGCTGGGCGTGGGGACAAGTCCGGTGCCGAAATGATGCTGCCAGATGCGATTGACCCAGACGCGGGCGGTGAGCGGGTTATCAGGGTCGACAATCCCTTCCGCCAGTTCGCGTCTGCCGCTACCACCCTGAAACGGCTGGCGCTGCGAGCCTCCAATGATGAGCGGAAGCTGTCTGGGAACTTCATCCCCTTTCACAGCGGGATTCCCGCGACGGAAGATGCGCGGCTCCTCGATCAGTTTTCGATCGACCATCCGCAGTGCGAAAGGTGGCGCGTTCGGTCCATCGAGCAGATAGCTTTCGATCTCTCGCTGAAACTTCCAGATCTCTTCGAGTTCAGAACGGGTTGCGAAATACGGACCGATGGACGTGAGGTGTTCATTGGGAACCTCACACGGCGAATCGTCTCCGTAGAGCACCAATCGAAGTTGTTCGCGAGACTCGTCCTGGAACCGTTCTGGCGGGGGAGTGCCGGCTTCCTTCGCAGCCGCGAGTTCCGCCTCCCACTCCTGTCGAATTGTGCTCAGCAGGCTTCCATAGCGTTCTGCGACTTCCTGCATGGATGTCGGTGGCACTTCAAACAGCCCCAGCACCAGCGGGTTCACACGACTCTGCTCTGACGTACGCAAAGATTCTGTCACCTGAACCGCTTTGGCTGCGAAATCCTCAGCAGGCAGAGACTCGAACTGATGCCACGGCACAAAGACGGGATTCTGATTCAGCTGCGTCCTTCTCAGGTAGGCGTTCAGACTATGAACGTAGACGGGGAAGAGATCTTCTACAGCGATGATCTGTGAAAAGGGAATGTTCGGATAATCACCCAACTTCAGCTGCGCAGCGAGATAATCGGAGATTCGACTTCTCATGCGGTCCGCGACCTTTTTGCGGTACTTCGGAAGCGCTTCGTCGAACAGCTGCTGTCGTTTCTTCAACTCCGCGAGGAATTCGGGTGTGGCCGTTTCTTCCAGCGAACAGGCAGGCACAATCTGCTCCACGCTGTTACCGAGCACACCGTACATCGAATAGTAGTCCGCAGTTGGAATCGGATCGTACTTGTGATCGTGGCAACGGGCGCAGCCGATCGTCAGCCCCATCGTTGTCCGGCCAATGACGTCGATCCGGTCGTCGATGATGTCGTGGTCATTTCCCAGGAAACGACGCCCCAAAGTGAGAAATCCCATCGCGACCTGAGAGGCGGGATCGTCAGCTGCAATCTGGTCAGCAGCGATCTGCAACTTCAGGAACTGGTCATACGGAAGGTCGTCATTGAATGCCTTGATGACCCAGTCACGGTACACGCTGGAGTGCACAAACCGGTTGATTTCCCAGCCGAACATGTAGCCTTTGGTGTCGGAATACCGGGCGAGATCAAGCCACTTTCTTCCCCAGTGCTCTCCGTAACGGGGAGATTCGAGGAGTTGCTCGACCAGCTTTTGATAGGCCTGGGGATCAGAATCGTTAACGAACGCGTCGACCGCTTCCTTTGTCGGGGGAAGTCCGGTCAGGTCATAGGTCAGTCGGCGGATCAGCGTGGCGCGATCGGCCTGCGGAGACATGCTCAGCGACGCTTCCTGCAGCTTCGCCAGTATGAAGTTGTCCACCGGCGTCCGAACACGGTCGGCACGGCCAGATTCAGGAGGAGTAAACTGTCCAACGGGCTGAAACGCCCAGTGAGTCTTCAGGTGCTCTTCATGCGTAGAATGGGATCGGACTTCCTTCGGCCAGGGAGCTCCAAGCTGGACCCACTTCTCGAGAATCGCCACCTGCTCCGCACTGAGAGGTTTCTCGGGTGGCATCTCGTAATCACCGGTCCGCCGCACAGCAGAAATCAGCAGACTCTGGTCAGGCTCACCGGGAACAATCGCTGGACCGGTGTCTCCTCCGCTCAGAATGGACTGACGTGAGTCGAGACGAAGGCCGGCCCACTGCTTCTTTTCCCCGTGACATTCGCCGCAGGCACTGATCAACAGAGGACGGACAGAGGTTTCGAAGAACTCAAGCTGCTCACTCGAAAACTCCGGGGACGCCCCCTCGGACCCCGGGGTCAAATTCTCTGCGTGAAGAGATGTCAGTCGACAGTAAGTGACAATCCCGAACACCACTCGGAAAACGAGTCTACTGCCCTTGAACTTCTGGTTGATGCCGATCATTGGCTCCTCGGCGGGTGTCAGCATGCAATCCGGGTTGCCGTATCGCAGCTGCTAGTGTTTCAGGTCGGACGGGAATTCAGGGGGAGGGAGTCGACTGGGGAGTTTTTCGATTCGCTGCTTCGAGCATGAAATCCAGTGCAGCTCGCGTGTCTTCGTAGTTTGATTCATGCCCTCCTTCTTCACGATGAATGAGAAGTACAGGTCGTTCGAGTTGCTGAAGCACCGAAGCCAGTCGAATCACACTGCCGGGGGGAACAGCGGAATCTCTCCCGCCTGTCGTCAGCCCCACCGGCATGGTGAATCGTTCCGGCCAGTACTCGGCACTTCTCATTTTATATTGTTCGGGGATCTCAGACTTCTTTCCACCGAAAGATTCAGAAATCGCCTCCTGAAAGTTCTGATATTCCAGGTGATTCGCAGTTCCGTTGAGTGCCACCACTCCGCTGATGAGTTCCGGATGCAACGCGGTGAAAGTAAGAGCGGAACTTCCCCCCATCGACCCGCCGCAGATGAACACCCGCTTGATCTGATACTTCTCCTTCAGTTCCTGAATGATCTGGAGCACATCTGCTTCAGCGAGCGGTCCCATCCAGGACGTCTTTGCTCGATAATCAGGAGAGACAAACAGCATTCCGTGCTCCCGAGCAAAGTCCCTGACCCCACGACACTCATCCCGCTCTTGAGTTGCAAACTGCCACCGGTCACTGCCATGGCCATGAAGAGCGATTAACAGATCTCGCTGACGATCGGGAAAATCATCCGCAAAATCGAACAACACGTAGCTTTGGCGGCTCTGATCGATCCCCGAAACAAAACCGATATCCGCCGCATCACCGGCAGAAGCGAACTGCAGCCAGTTCGACAGAACGAACCACAAGACCGAAGTTGCAAATGAAACAACCAGTCGCATTGTCACTCCAGTCTGAAGTTCGAAGTATTAGCACCAAACTTGATCGTCACAGTTAATCCAGACGTCGATGATTCTTGAAACTTTTTAGGAATCTTCGAATCGGAAGGCACTGTCGGGGGAGCACCCGGATTTCCTGGCGGCACCACCGCCTTTGGGATGACCCGCACGGTGTAATCGCCGACAGGAAGCCTCGCGACATCATAATGACCGGACTCATCTGTGTGTGCTTGCACACCATCTCCGGTGCTTGCGCTGAAAAAGCTCAGCGTCACATCTTTCAGCGGGTCATTCCCAAGGAAAACCACACCTTCTAACGACCCGGTTTGACGGGACTCGCGATATTGGCTTCCGCACCCGACGAGAAGCAACATTCCAAACAACGAGGGAACCAGAAAACTCGAAACCATTTTTCGACAGAACATGACATGAACCCGCTTTCCTGTGACGTTGTTATATTCGAGACAACTATCAGCTGTGAGATGTCGCCATTCGCAAATATGACATTAACCAGAGATCATGTGATTCCCATTAACAATTATTGACGAGAATCACATCAGATCAAAGGAACGACTTTCGCGACTAGATTGCAACCTGGTAAAGATTAAAATTCAGAGAGAACCAATCCGTCATTCCTTGCACCAAGTCGTCGCAGGTTTTCCATGTCAATGTTTTCGCTGATGAAACGGACTGATCCATCTCCCAGCAGGCCGTGAATTCCCCCGACGTGAAAAGAATTGATAATCGTGCTGGGGTATGCTCCGTGCCCGGTCCCGTCAGCAACGGTTTGAGAGTTAATTCGGTAGTTGATATTCGTGATTCCAACGCCCCACACATTGCTTGCAGTTTCGACGTTTACCCCGTTCGCAGGGACGGGTCCGCCAAACTGGGCGCCGGTGTAGCCACCATAATATCCACTCCGTATATCGAATTTGTTCACTGTTCCGGACTGTTCGGACACCACGAGGGTGTTCGATGCCCCATCCGTCAGATCGCGAAGTCGAACATTCTCGTTATATAAAAACGTCCCATTGTTTGTCATAAATCCTTTATAACTAGGATTCTCGAATCCCACGATCTGAGACCCCGGGTACACGAGCGCACCTGACGATGTTGTTCCGTCGGCGGCCCCTGAAATCCCAACATACATGGGAACCTGAATTCCTTTCGGATAGGCTGTGGATTCGTTTATCCATCCGCCGCCAGCGGGAAACGACCCGTGCGGGATATGAGGTAAGGGGCTCGAAGGGCAAGAGTACACAGGAATCACCAAGCCCGTTAAATAGTCGAGATTTGTGCCAGCATCGCCAATGTAAGAGGCCGCCAGCGAAAGATTTAATTTGTTGTAAACGGACGACTGCTCCAACTGTGGAAAGATTCTCAGCCGCCAGTTGAAACCTGGTGCCGGACCACCGTTCGGTGGAATTGCAAGACCTCGCCCGTTCGACCCCAGAGGAAAACTGTTTGTCACATCAATGTAGTTATGAATCGCGAGTCCAATCTGTTTCAGATTGTTCTTACACTGCGATCGACGAGCCGCTTCACGTGCCTGCTGAACGGCAGGCAACAGCAATGCGATCAGCACCGCGATGATCGCGATCACCACTAGCAATTCAATTAACGTAAAACCACGAGAAATGTTTTTTCGATCGAGACTCATCTGCATCGGCTCCAATGAAGAAGAAACGAGAAATTGAACGTGAAGCAGTCATCTATTTCGTGAAATCAAAGCCAAAATTAAAAGTCAGTTGTGAATCTGTGTGGAGTTTCGCGTTGACGGAACAATCAGAAGCCAAAGCGATACCTGTCCAACACATCAATCACCAAAGGCAAAGCTCTCTAAGAAAGAACACCTACAGGGCGGGTGCTCTCGCTGCACCAGCCACCAGAAGACCCATTAACCTAAAACTTCATGCAGTAACTGGTTTGTAAAGAACCAGTTTCTCTCAGGTCATTTGGACGTTAATTCTATATTGTATTCCATATTTCTATCAACCGTGACAGCTATTTTCAACTGCGTCTTCGCATTATATCGCGAGTGAAGGTATTGCTCCGTCCCTGGCTTACCATCCGGGCCAACCAACGTTTTTGAGATTCGATAGCTATTTACGGAGATCGACTTCTCACCGGGTGAGAGCCGAACGCGATATTTTCCGTCAACAATGTCAGCTGCATATGTTCCGCCGATTCCATCTGTCGGAACGAAATCCATCATTCCGTTGGGCAATGGAGAACCATCCAGCGTCACAAGCCCGGTGACAGTCACCAGCTCAGGACCGCCTTGCTCTCCGGCACAACCTTGCAGAGAACACACACTTAACATCAATGAAAACGAAACCAGAACTGCTGAAACTCGAGACAACATGAACTTTAAACCTGCAGTGAACAAAACAGTGAGAATTAATAGCTGCCGTCGCTTTTGACAGCAGCACGTCGCCTACCGTGTGCCCGCAGACCGATTGTTTCTTATTGCTAATCTTCAGCCCGCCGCATCGCGAAATGCGGCGGACCGAAACATAAAACCTGCTTAGAACTCGCCCACAACTTCCCCACCCGCGCGGGTCCCCAGGGCATTAAACGTCCCGGTGTTCGTGTTGTTCGAAATAAACCGAACGGATCCATCCGCCAGTGTCACATGAGCGCCGCCTGTGTGCAGGCTGCGGGCGGAAAGGTTCATATGCTCTTGCTGATTTGCTGCGACAGGTGTCTGCGGTGTACGCGAGCAGGCGTTGTAGCCCAGGATGTCTGCATTCGGAGGATTGGGCGGATAAAGTGTTGAGAAGAGGGCAGTCATATGGACGCCGTTCCACATCAACCCTCGGAGGTCAATGTTCGTGGGACAGGCTGCGACAGCCTCACCGCCATTGACGGTCAGAATTTCGCCCATCAGGATGGTGTTGGAAGCGCCGTCGGTCACATCGCGCAATGCCGTCTTCGAGCGACAATGAAAGATTCCACCCGGAACTGCACCTGTCGAGTCGGTGTTGGTGTACTGGGCCCCCCAGTCGCGTGCTCCTGTGCAGCCAAGGTAGTTGGCATGAATGCCGTTCCCACCTGGATCAAGAAATCCCGCTGAAGGATCGGACGGGCAGAACATCGTTGGAATTTTCGCATCGCACAAGCCTGGAACGTACCAGGGGTAAACGGTCGACCCGCCAGACTGGGTCAGGGAGGCAAATTTCTGGTACAGGGCAGACTGGTCGATGAACGGAAGAATCATGGCCATGAAGGTCACTCGGTTCGTCGTTCCAGCCTCTCCTTCGTAAGGGGGGCCGTATCCGTTGATCACATTGAACATGCCGGGAGGGAAGACGTTATGAGTCTCGTGGTAGTTGTGCATCGCCAACCCGAGTTGCTTCAGGTTGTTTTTGCATTGCGATCGCCTTGCCGCTTCCCGTGCCTGCTGCACCGCCGGCAACAGCAGTGCGATCAGGACTGCAATAATCGCAATCACGACTAAAAGCTCAATGAGAGTAAAGCCACGCAGTTTTGGTTGCTTGCCGTAACAAGTCATGCCAAGTCTCCTGGAATTTAGAAAACAGACAGATCAAAGCCGTTGCAGAAATCGTCTTCAACGAAACATCCGTAACAAAATGCGCTCGACCGACCAGCAACTGCTGGGGCCCGAGCGCCTCAACTCAAAATTGCAACAGCCCGCGAATCAGCCCGCGATCTTTGACGTTCCCGCAAGTCAATCAATCTTCTCTTTCAGCAACTCGGTCGCTTCAGCCAGCGTGCCGGTTCGAAACGTCTCCAGCAGGAGCCGGTGCTCATCATAAAGATCCATGACGTTTGCGCAGCGGCGACGCTGTGTGCGACGGAAGTGGGAGCGAATGCGCCCCACCAGGAGTTCCCAGATCATCAGCAGGTCAGGCTCTTTGGCGCAGACGAGCAGATGATGATGAAAGGCAATGTCCATTTCGGCGATGGCATGGAAGTCTTCTGCTTCACAGGCCTGCCGCATCTGTTCCAGAATTTTTTCCCAGTGCTCAAAATCAGCAGGGGTCAGATCTTCGAAGATCTGTTCAAGAGCATGCACCTCAAGAGTCCGTCGAACCGTGAGCAGCACTCCTCGAGTCTCCTTCGGCGCGACAGGGGCGACCACCGCGCCGCAATTCGGGCGGGTCAACAACAGACCCTGAGTCGAAAGCCGCTGCACTGCCTCCCGGGCGGGACCTCTTCCGACTTGATAGCGCTTGGAAATTTCCGCTTCGGTCAGCCGGGCTCCTTCGGGAATTCGCCCCGAGAGAATCTCCAGCCTGAGTCGCCCGACGACATCGAGAGACTGATCGAAGGAACCGACCTTCAGTGCATTTGTCTTCATGTCAATCCGGTTCAAGTTCGAGTAAGCCCGGCGGGCCTACTTTGACTCATCGTCTGCAATCCCACCCAATTTTGTAATACAGAGTGAATGCATTGTCAACAATTGATCCCAGAAGCACGCACGAATGTCAATAATCGACATACGATTGTTGACAATCCATCCCAGATCACGTTCAATACAATTCCGAATCTGACATGCAAAGTGATCTACACATCCTCCAACTCTCGGAACTGCATCGATGGAACGAAAGATTGTTCGCCCCGCTCAGCTTGATCTCGACTCCCCTGGCCGACGCGATTACTGGCTGGCTCTGGAGCACGACAGCATCTGGGGAGACCACCTGATCCCTTTAACGGTGTGGGTCGGACCCGAAGCAAAGAAGGGGGAAGGGCTGGTCTCGTTCGGCTCGAATCACGGGAACGAATACGAAGGCCCCTGTGCTCTGAAAGGGCTCATGCGGGAAATTCGCGACGAAGATGTCAGAGGTCGTATCATTTTCATTCCTGTATTGAATCCGTCTGCATTCCGGGCTGGGACTCGAGAGAGCAACCGGCTGGATGATGGGGTCAATCTGAACCGGGCATTTGTCGATGGGGCGGGCACCACACCGGCGCTCAGCGGGATTACCCATCGTATTGCCGCGTTTGTCCGCGAATACATCTGGCCCCGCGTCCACATCGTCATCGACCTGCATTCCGGGGGGAACGTCGCCCGCTTCTCCTACTGTGCCAGTTTCCACCCAGTCGAAGATCCTGTCCTTTCGAAGAAGATTGAAGAGACAGCACGCTGGTTCGGCACTCCAAGTCTGATGGTGTACCAGAACGTCACGCCGGGGCTGCTCCCCAGTGAAGCCGAGCGTCTGGGCAAGATCACAGTGGGAACAGAACTCGGCTGGGGAGCCGCTGTGGACCCGGTGGGAGTCCGCTATGCCCGACAGGGCGTGCTGGCGGCACTCATTCGGAACAATCTCCTGAAAGGGGAAATTCAGCCCATTGATCATCACGCGGCCGGCACCCAGCGGAAGCTGGAAATGGTTGATCGCGAATGCTTCACGGTCGCCCCTTTCGATGGTCACTACGAGCCGATCCTGCAGTGCGGAACTCTGGTGAAGAAAGGGGATGTTGTCGGGCTGCTGCACGACTTCGACCATATCGACATGCCGCCATGGGAGGCCAAAGCAGGTGTGGATGGCGCTGTGCTGGCACAGGCCTGGGTGGCTCCCGTTCCCCGAGGCCAGCATATCGTCGTCGTGGGTCGTGTCATCGAAGACTAGAGCAGAATTGCGTCTTGAGAGCCCTGTGTTGTGGATTTTCAACTGTTGAAAATCCACCCCCTTCAGACAAAGCATTGCACGGTCAAACCTGGGACTTCGACGCCCGAGTTCACCGTCCTCTGCACCTGAATGATTCCGACCTGATCCTTATTCGAGTCCGATTTCCATGAAAATCACGCAAGTTGTCTGTCAGATCCTGCGCATCAAGAACGTCGAAAGCAAAACGGCGAGCAGCCAGGATTCCGTTCTGATCCGCATCCGCACCGACAATGGTCTTGAAGGTGTTGGTGAGGCGGATTCATCCCCGGAGATGGTCAAAGCGGTCATTGATGCGCCGTTCAGCCACAACATCGCTTCTGGACTGCGATCGCTCCTGATTGGGGAGAACCCGCTGGAGATTGATCGCATCTGGGAAAAGATGTATCGCCGCACCATGTATTGCGGACGTCGTTCAACGACGATTACCGCCATGGCAGCCATCGACATGGCGCTGTGGGATCTCAAAGGAAAGCATTTCGGAGAGCCCATTCACCGGCTGCTCGGCGGGAAGAAGCATGACCGGATTCAAGCTTACGCCTCCATTCTTTTCGGTAAGAATGGAATCGAGACGGCCCGTATCGGCGAACGCTGGCGGGAATACGGCTACAGCGCCGTCAAGTTCGGCTGGGAACCGATGGGCCAGAGTGAAGCGGTCGACATTGATCTGGTCAAGGGAGCCCGTAAAGGAGTGGGTGAAGACGGGACACTGCTGATTGACGCGGGTTGCGTCTGGGATGCCAGAACCGCCCTCGAGCGGGCGAAAGCGTTTCAGAAGCAGCGGATCGGCTGGCTGGAAGAGCCGCTGCATCCGGATGATTATGAAGGCTATCGCTGGCTCCGCGACCGCTCGCCGGTTCCCATTGCTTCCGGAGAGGAAGAATGCGGGCGCCAGTCGTTCCGCCCGTTGATTGATGGACGTTGCCTGGATGTCTATCAGGTCGACCTGTCGCGAAACGGCTTCAGCGAAGCAAACTATATCCGACAGAGAGTCGAAGAGATCGGCGCCCGGCTGTGCAATCACTGTTACACCAGCCCGGTGACCGTGGCAGCGAGCATCCATTGGCTGAGCACCTGCCGCGATGCCTTCATCTTCGAAGACTGTGTTGAAGACTCCCCGCTTCGTCATGAACTGACTCATGAGAAGATTCAAGCGGTGGACGGCTGGATTTCACCTCCCGATCGTCCGGGGCTCGGAGTGACCATCAACGAAGACTTCGTTAAGTCGACGCTGATTTCCGAATCGGTTTAACCGTCGCGTTGAAGAACATGAGCTGGTTTCATAACACTTTGTGATCGCGATTCGGGAGGGCGAAGCTCCTGCTGAGCCGCATGAAAGACCACGCGTTCACTGGCTTGAGGCTCGGCAGGAGCCTCGTCCTCCCAGTGATGAAACCGCCTCATAGGGGTGAGATGCGGAGGAATTCTGTTCCATCACGTTTCGCTGCACGCTTCAAGTGTGCAGCGAAAACGTCCGTTGTTGTGATCTTCAACGGACAGTGAGACGAACTGCAACTCGATGGGTGTCGCCAGCATTTTCGGGCTCCGTTGAGAGAAGGAGTTTCATTTGACTCAATCAGTGGAACCGGTCGATTCCGTTCTGCAGACGCCGACCTCTGTAACGGCAGAGCGTCGTCCCGCGGCAAATTACACTCTCTGGCAGTGGGTGGTCCTGGGGCTGATCTGCAGCCTGTCGATGATCACTTATCTGGATCGAGTCTGCTTTGGTGTCGCTGCGCCGTCTCTGGCGTCGGAGTTGAATCTTCGGAGCGTTGCGGAACTGAAGTGGGCCTTCACCGCGTTTGCAATTGCGTATGCGGTCTTTGAAATTCCGACGGGATGGCTGGGAGACCGCTGGGGTCCGCGATCCATGCTGATCCGGATCGTGATCTGGTGGTCGATCTGCACCGCATTGACGGGGCTGATCGGCCTGAAGATCGGAAGCTGGACCCTTGGAGGGCTGGGGACGCTGGTCTTGCTTCGCTTCTTATTCGGAGCAGGGGAGGCTGGAGCCTTTCCGAACATCTCCCGGGCCATCTACAACTGGTTCCCTTCGCACAAATGGGAGTTTGCCCAGGGACTGGTCTGGATGTCAGGGCGACTGATGGGGGGAATCACCCCGTTGATCTGGGCTCTGCTCGTGACCGGGACCACCTGGTCGCCGCCAGTCGTGAACTGGCGTGGAGCGTTTCTGCTGTTCGGGGTGCTCGGCGTCGTCTGGTGCGTCCTGTTTCGACTCTTCTTCACCGATCACCCCAGATCCGCGAATGGCGAGCCTGTTCATCCTGTCTCAGGCCAGAGTGCCGGCTCACACGCACACGGAGCCGTCCCCTGGAAGTGGCTGCTGACGAATCGTGAACTGCTTGCGCTCTGCGCAGCGTACTCGTTCGTGAACTACGGCTGGGCATTCAACATCACCTATCTGCCAGCGTACCTGAAAGAACGTTTTCCCGACCCGTCGTCGTCGACACTGATCGCGATCTACACGGGAGCCCCCCTGTGGGTGGGAGCAGCTGGTTGCGTGATGGGCGGGTATTGCGTTTCTTGGATTGACGCCCGTCTGGGGAATCGACGTCAGTCCCGCTGTGTCGTCGGGATGCTCGCGATGCTGGCGTGCGCAGGCTGGTGGGGACTGGCGAGTCAGGCAGACAATCTGCACCTCTTCTGCATCAGCGTGGCGATGGCAGCCTTCTGCGTCGACCTGACGTTAGGCGCCGCATGGGCCACCTGCCAGGACATCGGGAGAACCCATACCGCGGTTGCAGCCGCATTCATGAACACCGTGGGGACACTGGGAGCCGCCTTCGCAGGCTGGGTGACAGGTTCACTCGTCGAGAGAGCGATCCACCAGCTTGCTGCCCTCAGTAACGTTTCTTCTTCCTCGATGTCAGAAGAACTTCGACATCAGGGGACCCTGAACGGATTCCACTTTGTGTTTCTGACGTACGCTGCCGTTTATGTGCTGGCTGCGGTCTGCTGGTTCGTGGTGATGAGAAACACCTCTGAGAACGCCGACCCAGCTTCCCGTTGAGGCCGAGGCGGATCGCCCGGCCGTTCAGCCACTCCACGAATGAACCAGGCCCTCGATGTAGGGTCACTGCGATGAGTTGGCCGTCAGTCAGAAGCGGCGGCTTCCGAATTCACGCGACGCGGGCGATAGTCGCGACCGATGTTCCTGTCGGAGAGCTGTTTCCGCATTTCCCAAGCGAAGCATCTTCCCAAAGATGCTTACTTCACGCTAACCTGAATCTGTGTACAACCGCCAATCACAGCCAGGTCATGCACAAGTGCAGTTTTGCGAGACTTCCAACGGACTCGTTCCGCAGGTAGTGACAGGGAATTTCATGGGGTGAGAAACTGAGTCGCCTGCGCGCGGCAGTCCGAACTGGTCGAGAGCAGCCGGCCCCTGACGCCTTCACTCATAGGAAATGTCTTAATCATGAATCCGGGTCTGCCGCTCGCCGACGTCAACTTGGACCCCTCATTATCCGCTCCGTTCCCGGAGACGTGCAATCGCCTCCCGCTGGCTCCGATTGAGACTTTTCTGCTTCGCAATGACAGTCCTGCCCACCCGATGGTGTTCCGGGTGTTGCTGCAGTTCGACGGTCCGGTCAACAGGGATCTGTTGACCAGCACCTTCGACATGGCCATTGCACGCCAGCCTTTGCTTCGAAGTATTGTTCGGAGTGAAGGGGATTCGAAGGTCTGGACGCTGGCCGACAGCATTCCCACGCTGCAGTGGCGGACCGGAAATCAGAGTCCCGAGGAGATTGTTCAGACTCCCATTCAGCCGATTCGACTCGCCGAAGTCGCGGGAGTTCGCTGCGAAGTCTGCCCGTTTGCAGACGGAATCATCATTCTGCTCGATATCCACCATGCCTGCTGCGACGGTCAGGGAGCCCGGCAGTTTTTGTCGGAATGGCTGGCGAACTATCACACGCTGCACACTTCCGACCGTCCGAAGCTGACGCCGCTGGAGTTTGGGCAACTTGCCACCCGCGCCGGTTATCGACTTCCGACTCCCCCGATCGGAACCTGGGAAGGGCTGAGAAATCTCTTTCTCACCGTGCGGGGCAGAACGATTCGCCTGAAGGAAGTTCATCCCCAGTCGACCGCCCCTGATCATCTTTGCGAGCAATCGCTCTCCCCGGATCAGACCGCCAGGCTGCGGGAATGTCTGAAGCGAAACAGATTCAGCATCAATGACATTGGACTCTGTGCCTCGTTTCTGGCGTTTACGGAATGCCTTCCTCAGGCGTCCCGACGGGGATTCATCACGTTGATGCATCCGGTCGATCTTCGCTGGCCATCGGATCTTCGTACACCCGCCTGTAACAGAGTCGGCGTTTCGTTCCTGCGTCGAAAGCGGAGCGCATGTCGAAATCCACAGAAGCTCCTGCAAGGTCTGCGTGATGAAATGAAGTACATCAAGCAGCGTTACGTGGGGGCCGAGTTTCTCAGGGGACTCGCTGCGACCGAGAAGACTCCCGGATTGACGGACCGGATTCAGGGCTGGGGCTGGTTCGTCCCGACGCTGCAGTTCACATGCCTGGGGGACACCACCCGCGCGATGCACCATCGCTTCAACCAGGATCCGGACGGAGTCATCAACCTGGCAGGAATGAGACTGGACCGGATTTCCGGATTCATGCAACTGGGGTCGTTTCTCCCGCTGAGCATTGCAGCCTGTGAAACCAACGAGCGGCTGACATTGACCGCCCGGGCAAGTTCTCAGCATTTCGATCTGACTGAGGCACAGCAGTTCCTTTCTGTCTTTGTCGAGAAGATGATCCAGTCAGGGACGGACGAGTGACTCCCTCCCTGCAGACCGCTGTTCGACGCGAAATTGAGTCCGGCTCGGTCCTGATCTGGCTGCTGCAGGATGAAACGGACCGTTCTCTCGATTTGAGCGTACTCTCTGCAGCGGAGCAGCAGCGGGCCGCCCAATATCGGATCCCGGAGAAACGGCGGCAGTTCCAGTTTACGCGTGTCGCTGGACGATCGTTGTTCGGGTCCCTGCTGGGAACTTCGCCGGAAAGCGTTAACTGGTCGATTTCCGGGCCCCCGAAAGTCGACGCTGCCGAGCAGTTGTTTCCCATTGCGACGAGCATTTCACACTCGGGGCCGGTCACCGCAATCGCAGTGGCGAAGGCCGGAACGGGGATCGGGGTGGACATCGAGATGGAACCGGAGGCGATCAACCTCGCAGCACTTTCGACTGTGGCACTCTCGGAACGGGAAAAATGGGCGTTTGAAAAATGTCCAGAATCGCTACGGAAACAACTCCTTCTTCTGATCTGGACGATGAAAGAAGCCACCTTAAAATCGTTGCAGCGAGACGAAATTCCGGGCATGAAATCAATCGAAATCGACTTGAGAGGTCGCGAATGGAATCCGCCGTCAGACTTTTCTGAATTGAATTTCATCAGGTACTCTTCAAAGGTTTTGGACGACGTACAATCAGTCTGGGCGAAATCCTTGACTTTCCAGTTTCCGGGAGGGCCGAGCATATCAGGGGCGATTGCCTGCAGAGAAAGAGGAGCCGAGAAGATTCAATGTGCGGCAAAAAACGCCAGACAGAACTGGAAAATGGAGCCTGCTCCGGAAATTGCCGCCTTGGCAGGGAATTCGCATCAGCACATTGCTGCTTTTACCTGTCGGAATTTGGATTATTTGGCCGGCGAAACAAACTCGACTCCCCACACGTCTGAGAGACAGGATACCTTGAATTCTGATTCAGTTGGACATTCGTCGGGTTCTGGACCGGGGAGTCCCCGAGAGAATTGACTTCATCCACAAAAATCCGCTCGAATCTCTAACTTTCCGAGTTTCGAGTGAATTGATTAGACGAAAATGACATCAACCTCGAAATCGAGGCGATGTCGTGCCCCTCGATCAGGGGCAGATGGGAGATGGCTGTGAATCGTTCAGGAATTTTTATACTGGTCACCGTTCTGGCAGTTGTGGCCAGCGTCGTGATTGTCGTTGGTAAGCAGATCCCCGCAGATGAGTTGCAACTGCTGCTGACGAAAGGAGTCGTCCCGGCGACACTGATCGGCCCGGGGAAAAAAGCCCACCGTGCTCCTCGTGCAGCCTCCCCCGCGACCGGCGAGGCGAGTAAAGACGCCGAACCGGTCGTCCGCACCGATGAAGAGCTGGCCGCTGTGCTGGCCGCATTGCCGATCCTTCAGGAAATCCCCTGGCAGCCGTCAGACATTGCGTCCCTGTTTTCTCGTCAGGATTCACGCCCATGTCGCTTATTGCCACCTGACGTGCCCGTCGATCCTGCTCTGACTACCGGACTGCCCCAGGAGGGAGAGCAGATCAGCCAGCGTTCAACAGCCTTTCTGGTGGGCCTGAGCATGGACGCTAAAGCCCGGGCCAAGATGCCAAGTGTCTCGAAGGCCACAATCGAGAATTACCTTGCACAGCACCTACTCGCCATTCAGCCTGAGATCTGTCAGACCCGGAATGGAGACTTTCTCTTTACGGGAAACGTCAGTGCAGCCTTCTTTTCCAAACTGCGATACTCCTCAACAGAAGAGCCTGAACCGATGATTCGGGATGCCGTTCAGAGCTTTCGTGTTCTGGGAGTTCTGCCGCCGACCGCTTCGGGTGACCAGAAGATTCCGATGCCCAGAACGCTCGTCATGGCATTCAAATATACGCGCGATGCCCAGGACGCGGCGACACAACTCAACGGTCCGCGCGATGAGTATGAACTGATTTTCGTGCATCTTCTCCCGCAGGTGCAGGACGAGCGGCTCCTGACTCCTTCTCTGGCAGTCTTCACCACAACCAACGGTTGCAAGGAATTTCAGGAGTTGAACATCGCCAGTAACAGCCTGGGGCGCAATGAGCCGACCGTCATGGCATCAATCCGGTTTCAGAATTACAAGCTGATGGGGGTTTATCCCGCCGATCCGATTGTCACCGGTCTGTCGAACAAGATTCGTGGCAGTCTGAGTGTGGAGCAGCTTCGGAATCGTCTGGAGGGGCGCGCGGGTGAGCGTGCAACGTCGCTGGAAAGTGTCTTGGATCAACTTCATCTTCGGCCTGAAGTTGCGAATCTCTCCGCAAAGCCATAATTGCAGGCAGGCCGGTCCGGGCGTCCGCTACTGTTGCTTGGTCTCTTCGTTCGACTGCATGGAAATGGGTTCCAGTGCATCGGGCATGTCCATGGCTGTCAGGCGATTGACGATTCGCTGAAACAGTGATGAGTCGCAGGTCACATGCAGCATGGTGACAATCAGTCCTGCTGCGAGCATGGATACCGCCAGAGCGCCTTCTGTCAGCGCGGTGGCGACCTCAAGGATGAGACTTCCCAGCGTAATTAAAATGCGGAACATGCCACGGACTCCATTCGATTTTCAACATTGCACCGAAGACCAGCGTGTCTGCTCGTCGGGCAATTCTGAGCGCTGCCCTCGAACTGCTGGTCACAGTTGAGGTGATCTCTTTCCATGATCACCCCCCGTTTTCTGCAATGCCATCAGAAAATCGCAGATGACGACGAAGTTCATGGCAAATGTCGAACTCGTCTTGAACGTCCACAGTCCTCAGTTCCCATTGCATCGGTGCGGCTGCTGCCTGTTGTCGAAGTGCAATGCTCTGATCGCAGGAGGATCGCCCCGCAGAGCTGCGACGACAGCTTTCAGAAAAATTCAAAATTGCCGAACCTTCCGGAAATTGATCTTGTCCAGAAAGTCGGTTTTGCAAGAATACCAGTGTCGTTCCGAGCCCTACGCAGTTCGGAGTTACCCGAAGCCCGTGAGGCAGCCGGATGTTGGCTAAGCCGGCAGAAACGGGATGTCTGGAATTGAAAGGAGGTGGTCCTGATGCAATCTGAGAGTTGTAGCCAAACACGAGGTGGTACTGTCTAAGACAGTCGGCGGGCTGTCGTCGACAGCCACCGGGAGAGTGGTGCCGAATCTGGCTTCGGCGTTAAGTAATTCTCACTCTCCAGCTGCGATTTCTATTGCAGCACCCTCGGGATCACAGATCCTCGAGTGATATGGGGCTCGGCTTTCGAAAGAAAGCCGAGCCTTTTTTGTTGCTGGTCTCCACAGAGGTCCACATCAAGCGTAATTCGACGTTGATCCAGCGGGGTTCAAGTGTGACGAAACTCCCCCGACGGGATCTGAGTCGCCGGATCCTCATTGGTCCGTTCATCAACAGGCTGATGCCGAGCACGAGTCCCTCGCGCACCGCATCTTGCGATCCCCGTTTCGTTACTTCCCGCTGGGAGTTCTCCACGTGCGGCCTTCATCTTTCAGAAGGTCGGCAGCGGCTTTCGGTCCCCATGTCCCGGCGGGATAGAGAATCGGCTGATGGTCCGGTTCAGCCCAGCGTTTCAAAACGGGATCCAGAAATGCCCATGCTGCCTCCAGCTCATCGACGCGAGTAAACAGCGTCGAGTCCCCGCGGATGACGTCCAGCAGAAGGCGTTCATACGCTTCTGGCAGAGAAGCTTCGAATGCCTTGTGAAAGTCGAAGTCCATATCGACCGGTTGCAGTTGGTACTGCATGCCGGGGTGTTTGGCAGAGAAATGCAGTGCAATCGATTCGCGTGGCTGAATGCGGAAGATCAACGAGTTCGGACGGCTTTCCACCATCTCGCAGATGTTCCCTTCGCACTCCACTGTGTGAAACAGATTCATGGGAGGGAGTTTGAACTGGATTGCGATTTCACTCACACGCGCCGGCATCCGCTTGCCTGTGCGAAGATAGAACGGGACTCCCGCCCACCGCCAGTTGTCAATCCGCGCTTCGATGGCCACAAACGTTTCCGTGCGTGAATCGGGAGCAATGCGGTCTTCATCCACGTACGCTTTGACTTTTTCGCCGTTGATGGAAGAAGCTGCGTACTGTCCTGCAATGGCCCAGGAGTCGACCCCCTTGTCGCTGCCCGGATGAAGTGTGTTCAGGACTTTGAGCTTCTCATCCCGGAGACGCTCTGCATCGAAGAGAGCGGGAGGCTCCATCGCCACCAGACACAGCAACTGGAGAACATGGTTCTGCAGCACGTCCCGTAGTGCTCCCGACTCGTCGTAATATCCGCCTCGTCCTCCTTCGATCCCTTGCGATTCTGCCACGGTGATCTGCACGTGATCGACATGATTGCGATTGAAGAGGGGTTCGAAGATCGCATTCCCGAAACGGAACAGCAGGATGTTCTGAACCGTCTCCTTCCCGAGATAATGATCAATGCGATAAATCTGCTCTTCCTGCAGAAACGTGGAGAGGTCGGCAGCCAGTTGACGGGCCGAGTCCAGATCATGTCCGAACGGCTTTTCCACAACGACCCGCAGTTTGGACGCGTCGGGGGGAATCATCCCTGCAGCTGCCAGCCCTTTGACGGAGGGCAGGAACAGTTCGGGGGTGAGGGCGAGATAGACGATGCGTTCGCCGGGCAGCCCGAGTTCGGCTTCCAGTTCTTCGACCTTACCTTTGAGTGCCTCGAAGTCACTCCCCTGCATCAGGTCTGCCTGGATGTACCGAAGTCGATTGGAGAACGATTCCCAACCCTGTTCAATTTCGTTGGCAGGGACAAATTCCAGAAGTGTGGTTTTCAGTTCTTCCCTGAACTCTTCGTGGCTCTTGCCGCGACGAGCGACTCCAATGATCGGAGTTTTCTCGGGCAGATACCCGTTTCGAGAAAGGGAGAAGAGAGCTGGGATCAGTTTCCGGCTCGTCAGGTCTCCAGAAGCTCCAAAGATGATCAATGTTGGATTCTGCATGGCGACGCTGCGGCCTGGGGCAACCGATGCTTGCATGAGTCTCGTCCTGGCAATTCTGCCTGATGGTTCGCATTCGAAGAAAGTGGTGGACTTCAAGTCGCGTCAAGTCTCTCAACTCTCGACACTCGACGCGACTTCCGAGTATCTTGTCCATTCACAGGCCACTTGTCAGCCCTGCGGCAGGGAAGACTCGGACAGTTTCGTCAACTTGCGTCAATCACATGAAATCTCACCTTCGCGTCATTCATTGGAATCTGCTTCCATTTGCAGTATTTCTCACCGGACTGACGTTGTCAGGGTGCGGGCAGAAAACGTACGAGGAACGGTTACAGCAAAGCCGGCTGTTCTACGAATACCTGCAGACGGTGGATGAAGGGCTGGCGTCACCCGCGTGGAATCGACCAGAAATCGGGATGTCAATGCGGCTGCCGAAGCCATTTCGTGCCCCGATGCCGGGTCCGTCCACGTTCAAAGACAAGGATGGCGACCTGACGACCGGTCCCGATCCGCGTGAAAAGACTTCGTTAGGGGTTCCGTTGCCGGGGCTGGTTGAAGCGTGGGAAACCACGCTCGATTCCGATGATGGTCAACCGAACGCATGGATCTATCTCGTCTCCAATCAATCCCGTTTTCGGGATGCCGATCAGGGGGGCGAGCCTCCGGCCGAATTTCTGACGGATCTGGAAAACGAACTGATGCGGGTCTTTCAGGTGACCATTCCTGAAGGGGAGACCAGCAAGGTCGGTGACAATGTCCGCTTCCGTCAGTGGAACCCGGCACAGAACTCGGCATATGCACTCTACACCAAGCCCAAAGACTATACCGTCATTCGGTTCGTCCCGGACCCGGAATTTAACGCCGCCGACCTGATGGCCACCGTCTACGAACGAAAGATCGGGAAGCTGCAGGTGGCTCTGGTCGTCCTGACACGCAAGTCGACGAGTGCGGCCTTCCGGCAGCGGGTTGAACTGGCTCTGGGAACATTGGATATCGAGGAAGTGATTTCCAAGCAGAAGCGTCCGGGCGGCGGGGCCGGTGGAGCATCGTCCCCCTCTTCGAGTGGATTCTAGACCGGTTTGATCTATCATGTGCAGGCGATTCACGATTTCCACCGCAGGATGGTCCACGTGATCGCCGGCAAAACGTGGTCGTTCTTTCGCGAAACTGCTCTGATCGACTCCCGGTAGGTCCGCCGGACCGCACCTGGGCCGGTGTTCGCCGAATGCAGTACCGGTGCAGTCCCATTTTTTTCTTCTTTTGATACAGCAAGTGATCCGGAAACATGGAAGCAGGTATTGTCGGTCTCCCGAACGTCGGTAAAAGCACTCTTTTCAACGCCCTGACCTCGTCAAAAGCAGCCCAGAGTGCGAATTACCCCTTCTGCACAATCGATCCCAATGAAGGGGTCGTCAGCGTTCCTGACCCGCGACTGGACGTCATCGCCAAATTCTTCAATCCGCAGAAGATCATCCCGGCTGCATTGAAACTTGTTGACATCGCCGGGATTGTCAAAGGGGCCAGCGTGGGAGAAGGGCTGGGGAACAAGTTTCTCAGCCACATCCGTGAAGTGGATGCCATCATGCAGGTGGTCCGCTGCTTTGAAGATCCCGATGTGACTCACGTCTCCGGCAAGGTCAACCCCCTGACCGACATCGAAATCATTGAGACAGAGCTGATGCTGGCGGACATGCAGACGCTCGAAAACATGAAGAGCAAAGCCGAACGCGCAGCCCGGACAGGGGACAAGGAGGCGAAAGAGCGGGTCGCTGTCATCCAGAAATGCCTCGCTGAGCTCGATCAGGCTCGCCCATTGCGCAAGCTCGAATGGGAACCTGGCGAGAAGAAGATCCTTGAGAGCTTCGGCATGATGACTTCCAAGCCGATCCTCTATATCGCCAACGTTGACGAATCCGATCTGGAAGGGAATGGGCCACTCGTGCAGCAGGTGCGTGAATACGCAAAGAGCAGCGGGGCCGATGTGGTTCCGATCTGTGCCAAGCTCGAAGCAGAGATCGCGGAACTGGACGAGCCGGATCGCAAGGAGATGCTGGAATCGGTCGGCCTGCAGGAAGCATCACTGGGAGCGCTCGCCCGCGCGATCTACCACACTCTGGGACTGCAAAGTTACTTCACAGCAGGTCCGAAAGAAGTTCGGGCCTGGACGATTCCGATCGGGGCCACCGGACCGCAGGCGGCCGGCGTGATTCACTCCGATTTCGAACGGGGATTCATCCGGGCCGAAGTCTATTCAGTTGCCGATCTGGAAACGTTCCATACCGAAGCTGCCATCCGTCAGGCCGGCAAGCTGCGAGTCGAAGGGAAGGCCTACGTCGTGAAGGACGGGGATATCTGCCACTTCCTGTTCAACGTCTGAGCCGGAAAGCACCTTGTCGAATGGCATCACTTCACTGTGAGCCATTCGACTCCGGCAGGTCGAGCGATCAACGGGCTCGGTCCATTGTGGAATGAACCTTCAGTTCAACCCGAAGGTCGGAATGGAATCCCCTCGCACCCGGCTGCGATTGCAGGCGTCAATCAGCATCTGGCAGCGGAGATGCACATGCGGTTGTGCGAGCAAGGCGGTCAGATCCGGCAGAGTGAGATGCAGCGAGGCGGCCGACAGATCGCACAACGGCCCCAGAGGAAGTTCACACTCCAGCAGGAACGACATTTCGCGAATGGTCAATTCCTGGCAACGGTCCGTCAGCAGCGTCATGATCTTCCGGCGTAGACCGGCGTGATCAAGTTTGGTCAACGCTGAGTACCGGTCGGGCAAGTTTTCCACTTCAGCAAAAGTTGTCGCCGTACCGAGTGTCGTATCCGGTCGATATCGTGCGCGGGAGATCCCTTTCAACAGGACCGGACCCGGCTGGGAATTCGATTGAGGGTAAGTTTGCAGTTCCGCAATGCAGCCGATCGAAGTTTCAGTTGCCGATAGTTGTCGGCCGGAACTTTCCGGGATCACCAGCACACGACGTGGCGCAGCCTGGTGACGGTCCGTCATCAATGTCTCAGGCAGATTCCTGACCGGGAACGGAATGATCCCGTGCGGGAGAAGCACCTGATTGGACAACAGGAGGACGGGGAGCTGCTGGCATCGGGATCTCAGGGGGGTTGGTTCACAGGGGTTGATCAACATTTCAATCACACTCATTGGATATGAAGCTGCGGAATCAAAGACTCATTCAATATGACATTCTCAGGATAGCTCTGGTGTTCACCGAGCAGGGGACGAAAGCACTCATCGAACTCCATCCGGAATCTCGCCAGATCGACACCGTAATGACGGTCTTCAAAATGACTGAGATAGCGGATCGCCGAATCGTGCATCTTTCTCGCGCCTGCCAGGTTTCCTCCTTCGAAGTGAAACAGGGCCACCGAGGCATGGATGAGGCCCTGAAAGAAATCGCGGTCAACTCCCATCACCTCCGCCCAGATCTCTTCAAGGACATCATGGCAGGCAAAAAACTCCCTGGCGTTGAAGTGATCGATCGCCTGCTGAAACGAAACGCGTTGTGTGTCATCCAGCATTGGAACTTCCTGCTCTGGCCCGGTTTCTAATCGGACGTGGAGACCGATGTCTAAGGCAATTTCCTTGCATTTTGCGTGTTTTTTCCCCTATTACTGCACCTGCTCGAGACTCGCGTTTTCAGAAATCAACAGATGCCCGATATGCCCCCCAGTTTTGATGACCAAAAGCAACGTGCCCGAAAAATCATTGCCCGACTCGACAAGGCCTATCCGGATGTCGAATGCGCCCTGGACCATCGTAACCCGTTTGAATTGATTGCTGCCACGATCCTTTCGGCGCAGTGTACCGATCAGCGGGTGAACCTCGTGACGCCGGAATTGTTCGAGCGGTTTCCGACCCCCGCATCACTTGCGCAGGCAGACCTCGAAGAAGTCGAAAAGATCATCCAGTCCACCGGCTTCTTCCGCGCCAAAGCCAAAAGTCTTGTCGGAATGGCGCAGGGGGTTGTGAACGATTTTGGAGGAGAGATTCCCAGGTCGGTCGACGAGCTGACGCAGCTGCCTGGGGTGGGGCGAAAGACTGCCAACGTCGTGCTGGGGGTCGCTTACGGAATTGCCACCGGCGTTGTGGTGGACACGCATGTCCGCCGCATCTCGAACCTGCTGGGGCTGACCGTCAGCCAGAATCCGGAGATCATCGAACGGGACCTGATGCGGATTCTGCCTAAGAAATCGTGGATCAACTTTTCTCATCAGTTGATTCACCACGGTCGAAAGATCTGCATCGCCCGACGTCCGAAGTGTCTGGAATGTCCGCTGCTGCAACTTTGCCCACGTGTCGGCCTGCCGCCATTGAAATTGAAATGAAGCGAGCTGAGGATTAAACACTCCAAACGTATCCAGCGAACACCTTCGTCTCGTACTCCATCACGACATGGCCATTTACGTTGTGGGCATCGAAAATGCGATTCAACTCGTCTATGACCTGCTGATGTCGAGGATCTCCCGCTGCGGGGACGAAGGAAGAAGAGAGGGCCCGCCCCATCAGCCCGTCCCGGTCAAACAACTGCTGTGACGGGAAAACCGCCTGCTGCATCGTCCCCGGCTTGAAGAAGCCGCCCAGCCGCTGGATCACCTGCTCTGTATGCTGACCCACCTGCCGGAAGTCCGTCAGATCACTCTGCAGAAAACGTTCATAGGCTTCGAGGAATGGACTTCCGGTGGGCTTGCGATCGTTCCAGACAATCAGCACCAGCCCGGGCGGTTTGAGAATCCGGATGAACTCATCCCGCGTCCTTGAGAGATCAAACCAGTGAAATGCCTGCGCACAGGTCACAACGTCAATAGACTGATCCGGCAGAGTCGTTGCTTCGGCATTACCGTTGACGCTGCGGAAGCGTGGTGATGATCCCAGCGAGCGTTCCGCTGCGAGTCTCATCTTTTCATTCGGTTCGACAGCAAGCACTCGATTGCCGTGGGCCAACAGCAGCTCCGAGAAGATTCCTGTTCCCGAGCCGACGTCGGCCACCACGTCACTTGAGACCAGTCCCAGCTTTTCGCGTGCAAACTCAAGGACCTCAGCCGGGTAGCTCGGACGAAACTTCGCGTAGTCGCCGACACGATTTGAAAATCGTTCGCGGGATCGAAACTCTTCCGGCATGGGACTCTCCTTATTTCGTCACGGCGATCGATCTCCGGAACAGGCTGAGGCTGTAGATGAAGAATCCCAGTCCGATGGCAGCCACGGTGAGGAACTGAGGCCACACCGCCTGCAGCCCACCGCCTCGATAAATGATCACCTGAGAGAAACTCACGAAGTGTCGCGAAGGAAGCAGGAATGTCAGGTACTGCAGCCAGATGGGCTGACTTTCCACCGGTGTCGATCCCCCCGACAGCAGCTGCAGGACGATGACGATGAGAATAATCAGCAGCGAGAACTGAGCCATGGAGCGGGAGATCGTCCCGAGAAAAATTCCCAGCGCGGTCGCGAAGAACAGATACAGCAGGACACCCGCCAGCCAGAGAGGGACAGAGCCCGCAAACGGGACCTGCAGGGCCCATTTCACCACGATGAACATTGAAGCGACGGTCGCGACGAGAATCACCAGTCCGTTCGCCAGAACCTTCGCCATGGCAATCTCAAACGCATTCAGCGGCATCACGAGCAGATGCTCCAGCGTGCCATGTTCGCGTTCCCGCAAAACGGCCGCCCCTGTCAGCACCACCGTCAGCAGGGTGATCTGATTGATGATCGCCACGACGCTGGTTCGCCAGGAAGAAACGCCGTTCGGATTGAACAATTTGCGGATGACAAGATTGACCGGTGCAGGCGGAGCCTGATCGGTGCGCGACAGATAATTCGACACTCGCTCGGTGATAATATTCTTGATATACCCGGACCCGACCGCCGCCTGCTGCATGGCTGTCGCATCGATATTCAGCTGCACGCTGGCAGTCCTGCCTGCTTTCAGGTCGAGTTCGAAGCGAGGCGGAATGACTACGACGAACATGTACTTTCCGCGGTCCATCAAATCTTCCACGACATCCGCCGAGATCAGGACCGGCTGCTGAAATCGCGGAGGATAGAATGAGTTCATCAACTCCTTGGAGAGGGTGGACCCGTCTTCATCGACAAACGCCAGCGAAGCGTTGTTGACTTCGCTCGAGATCCCGGTCGCCTGAATGTAAATCGCCCCTGTGAACGCGTAGATCACAAAGAGCAGCATCACCAGGTCGCTGCACAGGCTGCGAAGTTCTTTCAGCCCGAGCCAGAGAATATTCAGCAGAGAAGTCCTGTTCATCGTTCCTGCTTTCTGAGTCCAATCATGCTGACCAGCCAGAGAATGGGAATGCAGCATGCCAGAAAAATCAGGTCAGGCATCATGAGTGCAGCACTCAGCCCCTTGGTATAGGCTCCCACACTGGAATGCATGTAATAGGTCGTGGGCCAGATGGCCCCGATCAGTCGGGCTCTTCCTTCAAGCGTGGAGACCGGTTGCAGAAGTCCGGAGAACTGGACTGACGGCATGATGGTAATGATGGCCGTGATGAAGACTGCGGCCACCTGGCTACTGGTGAATGTCGAGATCAGCATGCCAATCCCGGTCGTCACGGTCACATACAGCAGGGTGCACAGCGTGAGCATCAGGAAACTTCCCTTGATGGGAACGCCGAAGACGATCAGTGCCATCGCCGCAAGAATGAAGAAGTTCAGCATCCCGATGACGATATACGGAATCTGCTTGCCCAGCAGGTATTCAATCCGCCGCGTCGGCGTGACATAGAAGTTGATCATCGAGCCCAGTTCCTTCTCGCGGACGATGCTGACTGCCATCAGAATGGCTGGAATCAGAATGAGCAGTAACGCGGGAACGCTTGGGACGATGGAATAGATGCTGAGAAAAGACGGGTTGTACATGTACCGATCTTCAACCTGCACGGTCCCCACGGGCGATTCATACTGCAGCCCGTTGGCGGGATCCTGCAGAATGGTGTACTGCACCCCCTGCACATACTGAGCGATGTTCTCACCGCGGAACGTATCGGCACCATCGACCTGCGCCAGCACTTCGGCCGGAATTCCTTTCCGGAAGTTTCGCCCGAAGTTTGGAGGGATCTCCATCAACAGGGAGATGGAATCCGACTGCATTCGGTGCAGCCCCTGTTCCTGCGAAGTGACGTTGGGCATCCTCGTGAAGTACCGGGTCGTGCCGGCGAACTGTTCCAGATATGTCCGGCTTTCAGGGCTTTGGTCAAGATCCATCGTCGCATAGCGAATATGCTCGATGTCGGTTGTGATTCCAAATCCGAAGGCCAGCATCAGCAATGCCGAACCGACAAATGCAAACAGCAGACGGACCGGATCGCGAACAATCTGCACTGCCTCGTTCCGTGTATAGGCCAGTGTTCTTCCAACCGCGAGTTGAACGGGCGAGAGGGCAGCGTGTTCAGCGGGTTCAGATGCGACGATTGCGGCCTGTTCCTCAGCGGTCTCAACGTCCCCCCGGACGTCCTCCTCGATGGCGTCCTGCATGTAGCCGATGAATGCGTCTTCCAGACTGGATGCTCCCCGGGCATCAATCAGCTTCTGCGGTTCATCGCAGGCGAGGACGCGGCCTGCATGCATCAGCGAAATCCGGTCACAGCGCATCCCCTCGTTCATGAAGTGCGTCGTGACGAAGATGGTGACTCCCTGGTTGCGGGACATGTCGACCAGCAGTTCCCAGAAGCTGTCACGAGCCACCGGATCGACCCCCGATGTCGGTTCGTCGAGAATCAGCATTTCCGGTTCATGCAGCACAGCGACCGCAAGGGACAACCGCTGTCGGAGCCCCATCGGAAGATCACCCGCGGGGGCATCCAGATGCGATCTCAGACCGAACTTATCGACAAGTTCTTCAATGCGTGCCTTGGCTTTGTCTGGAGGAAGGTGATACAGGCGTGCATCCAGCACCAGATTCTCGCGGACGGTCAATTCCCCGTAGAGAGAGAAAGCCTGCGTCATGTAGCCCAGATTGCGACGGACTTCCAGACTTCCGGCCTCGACCGATTTTCCAAAGAGCGTGGCTGTCCCTTCCGTGGGAGGAAGCAGCCCGGTCAGCATCTTCATCGTGGTCGACTTGCCGCAGCCGTTGGAACCGAGGAACCCGAAGATCTCTCCCCGTTCAATCGACAGCGTGACATGATCAACGGCGACAAAGTCACCGAAACGCCGCGTGAGGCCATGGGCATCGATTGCGATTTCTGACTGGCCCGTCGCACGGGGAGGGATGATCAGTTCTTGATGCCCCATCCTTTTTTCTTCAGGGAGCAGTGCGATGAAGCACTTTTCCAGGTCGGAAGTGTTCGTCCGCTCCATGAGTTCTTTCGGAGTGCCGGTCGCCAGCACCTTTCCGGCATCCATTGCGACAATCCAGTCCCATTGCTGAGCCTCATCCATATATGCGGTTGAGATGAGAACGCTCATCCCCGGACGCTGGGCCCGGATGTCGTCGATGAGGGTCCAGAACTGCTGGCGTGAAAGCGGATCGACACCGGTTGTCGGTTCATCGAGAATCAGCAGGTCGGGATCATGGACCAGTGCGCCGCACAGTCCGACCTTCTGTTTCATCCCTCCGGAAAGCTTCCCGGCGGGCCGGTTCGCGAACGGCGCAAGACCGGTCGCTTCCAGAAGGGCCTTGATGCGAACAGGGCGTTCACTCGCAGACAGACCGAACAGCTGTGCCATGAAATCGACGTTGTCGTAGACGCTCAATTCCAGGTACAGGTTCTTCCCCAGCCCCTGCGGCATGTACGCGATGCGCGGACACGCATCGCGCCGGTGGATCACGCTGGCGATATCGCCGTCCAGAACGGTGACGTTTCCCTGCTGCAGCACTTTGGAACCGGCGATGATGGCCATCAACGTCGACTTGCCGACGCCGTCCGGTCCGACGATGCCGACCATCAGTCCGCGCGGAAAGTCGATCGACAGCTGATCCAGCGCGACGGTGCTGCCGTATCGATGAGTCACTTCTTTGACGGAAACAACAGGCTTGTCGTTCGACATCGTCATCTTTACTGCAAGCGAGAAACTCAGCGAATGAACGGACCGTGCGCGACGCGGGAGCAAGTCACTTCATGGTTCATGATGAAACACCCGTACGATGACAGGGCATCCGGATACCCCGGAATGCCAGGCCTCGTCAATTCGACTTGGGTTCTGCCGATGGAGTTTCTTCAGTCACAGGGGGAGCGGCTTCACTCGCTTCGCCTGCGCTGCTGCCGTCAGCGGGGGCTGGTTCGGCTCCTTTCGGAGGAGGGGTGACGAGGTTCTGCAGGAACGGCGGCCACTGGGCGTTCTCGTCGTATTTCACATAACCCACCCCGCGAACCCCGGTTTTCACACGTTCGATGTACGAGGCAACCAGTTCTTCCGGGACCTGAATCTTGACGCGGAACATCAGCTTGTCGCGTTCGTTTTTCGTTTCGACCTGCTTGGGCGTGAACTGCGCTTCGGGCGACACGAACGTGACGGAGCCTGCTGCCGCCCGCCCTGGAGCATGGTCCACCGTCACACGCGCATCGGACCCGATTTTCAACAGCGAAGCCACTCCCGCCGGCAGGAAGATTTCCATATAGACATCTTCGAGATTGACCAGCGTCAGCGCCTTGCCACCGGCACCGAGAACTTCACCCTCTTCCGCCAGCCGGTAGAGAACTCGCCCGCGTACCGGAGATTTCAATGTGGCGTCGTCGATGCGGGTCTGGATTTTATGCACCTGGGCCTGCGAGACCTCCACTTCCTGCTGCGCGGTTCGCAACTTGGCTTCATCTTCAGCCAGCGCTGCCTTCTGCACTTCCAGATTGGCTTCCCTGCGGTCGTACTCCTGCTGCGTCCCGGCATTGGATTCGAGCAGTTTCTTGTACCGATCGAATTCAACCTTCGCGAGATTCATTTCGCTTTTCGCACGGACGACCGTGGAGGTACTGGCGGCGACCCGCTCCTGATCGGAAGCGACCGTCGCTTTCGCTTCGGCAAGCTCTGCTTCGAGCGTGGAGGTGTCCATCTCCACGAGCACCTGACCCCGGCTGACGATGCTTCCCTCTTTCACGAGGATTTTCTTCACTCGCAGAGGTTCGCGTGCAGCAATATCGACGAGTTTCGCCTCGATTCGACCGTTGCCTGAAGCGATCCCCGGGGGCAGGGTGGACTGCCGGGATTGCCAGACCTGATATCCAGCGACGGAAATCACAATCGCCACCACAAGGACGGCAAAGTCTTTTTTGGCCATCGAACGCTGTTCCCGCATGAAGAAGATGATGGTGAATGAAGTGGTCTTGAGTCTGTCAAATTGCTGCTTCAAGAGCAATCACGCTGCGAGGCCCCATGAAGGGTGAACGGTCAAAAGCGACGTACAACGCATGTGAACCGAACATTCAAAAGGCCTTTCCCCTGTCTGGAAGCGACCTCGCATTGGCCTTCGTGGGAAAACTCAAGTTGAAATTTGTCTGGTGACCACGCTGATCTTAATCATTTGCCATGAATTTCGACTCGCTGCCTGGAGCAGTCACTGTGATGATTGTTTCTTCTCCAACCATCTGGAGTGACTTTCCCGGATGAGTCGAATGGCCTCTTCTCCGGTTTGCACGCATTGGGGGATTTTAACGTCCTGTGCGGAGGCCAGCGGTGGGTCGGTCGACAGCAAGGCGTCCTCCGCCCAGTGCAGTAATCCTTTCCACATCGGGCCGACAAGAATGAGCGGCGTCTCGCGAACATGCTGCACCTGCAGCAGCTGCCAGATCATCGTCATTTCCAGAAGCGTGCCGATTCCTCCCGGCGCGACGACATAGGCGTCTGACATGAGAACAAACTGGTGCAGGCGAGTGAAAAACGTGCGATGTTGAAACGCCTGAAGTACGAACGGATTCAGATGTTGTTCAAATGGCAGGTCGACACGGATTCCGACAGAGCGATCGTCATCGCCGTTGGCTGCGGCAGCCCCTTCGTTGGCAGCCTGCATCAATCCGGGCCCGCCCCCTGTGATGATGTCGCACCCCATTTCCGCAAGCGCGGTTGCGATCCGTTTTACCTCTTCATAGGCGGAGGTCCCTGGTTTGGCTCGCGCCGAACCGAAAATGGTGACCCGATACTGGTCCTGCTTCGACGGCTTCAATCGGCTCAGGTTATTGACGACATCCCACAGGCTGAACATCGTACTGACAAGAATCTCCTTGACCGCTTCTTCGTCGGCAAGGCTGACTTGCTGGTTTGCCCTGGGAGAATTTGCATCGGGCATACTCATGTTGATCCGTTCGCTAGATCTGATTCATTCTGACTGGATGTTCGGGCTGTTTTCTTACTCAGCTTCAAGGACCGACAGGACTTCACGGAACATCGTGAGATCCTCCCGCGTGTGAATGATGAGAATTCGTCCCGGTGAGGTGCTGCTGGAAATCTCAGCATCCGGTGTTGATGACGCGTTTCGATCGGGGGCCAGCATCAGTCCGAGACACTCAAGCCCCTGACACGCTGACGCCCGAATTCCCGCTGCGTGCTCTCCCACTCCCGCGGTGAAAACTAAGGCGTCCACTCCCCCCATCGTCACCGCCAGCGAACCGATCGCCTGCCGGATCCGGTACGTATAGATCTCGATCGCAAGCTGGGCCTGTTCATTTCCCTGATCGGCCGCAGCCTGAACCTGCCGGAGGTCTCCGGAGATCTGCGAAACCCCGAGGACGCCCGACTGACGATTCAACGCTGTTTCAATTTCACCCGCCAGCATGCCGTGCCTGAGCTGCATTTCCAGAATGATGCTGGGATCGATCGTTCCGCAGCGGGTTCCCATCATCAGTCCTTCCAGTGGCGTCATCCCCATGGTGGTTGCCACGCTCCGGCCGTTTTGAATTGCAGCAGCGGAACACCCATTGCCGAGATGACAGATCACCAGTCGCAACTGCTCCAGCGGGCGTCCGAGCAGCTCGGCAGCGCGATGCGAGCAGTACGCGAAACTCAGCCCATGAAATCCATACCTCCGAACACCCAGTTCGCGCGTCCAGTGGTTTGGGACGGGATAGGTATAAGCGTATCGCGGGAGAGTCGCGTGAAACGACGTGTCGAACACGGCCACGTGAGGGATGTCCGGAAGTTCGCTTTCAGCGGCACGCAGGGCCTCCAGACTCGGTGGATTGTGCAGCGGCGCAATGACTGAAAGTTCCGCAATTCTCGAGCGGACCTCTTCCGTGATGCGAACTGACGAAGTGAACGCTCCGCCATGCACGATCCGGTGACCGACCCCCTGCATTGGAATCGTCGAGTCGCTCCCCCCGATGCCAATGGCCCGGAGATCGGCGAGGAACCGGCGGACGGCATCGCCATGATTTCGACAGGGGATGTCTCCCTCAGTGATCTGATGGGTTCCGGAACTGAACTCGTAGCGGGTCGCTGTCCCTGTCCAGTCAACAAGACCTTTCGCGATCGCCGGAGCGTCCGCCGACTGCATCAGCGTCGCCTTCAGGCTGCTCGATCCGGAATTGAGAAGGAGGATGCTCACGTTGTTATTCGTCACTGTAGAATGGCCACGAATCGATGGGGCGGAACATTTCTATCAATACTTCTCCGGGACAAAGCGACGCCCCACGAGTGAGGCCTGGTCATCATACTTGCCTCGCTTCGATCTCTTCGGAAGGGAGATCTTGGGACGGGGAGCTTCCTCATAGGGAATCTGACTGAGGAGATGCGAAATGCAGTTTAAACGGGCCCTGCGTTTGTCATCCGATCGCACGAGGTGCCATGGGGCTTCTTCAGTGTCCGTGGCATCCAGCATCAGGTCACGGGCTTCGGAATACTCGTACCATTTTTCATAGGACTCCAGATCCATCGGGCTGAGCTTCCAGCGACGCATTGGATCCTTCAGCCGAGCTTCAAATCGCTCCTCCTGCTCTTCCTGACTCACTTCCAGCCAATATTTCACAAGGATGATCCCGGATTGAACGGCGAAGCTTTCAAATTTGGGACAATTGGACAGAAAAGACTGATACTCCTCTTTCGTGCAGAAGCCCATCACATATTCCACACCGGCGCGGTTGTACCAGCTGCGATCGAACACCACGACTTCCCCTGCAGCTGGAAAGTGCTGCAGATACCGCTGCGCGTAAATCTGTGTTTTCTCGCGTTCGGACGGTGCTGACAGGGCAACTTTCCGGAAGACCCGCGGGTTGACCCGTTCCATGATCGCCTTAATCGTCCCTCCTTTCCCTGCAGCATCTCTCCCTTCAAAAACGATCACGACCCGCAGACCTTTGTGAATCACCCAGTCCTGCAGTCGGCAGAGTTCCGTCTGCAGTTTCTCCAGCTGCGTCTCGTATTCTTTTCGCTTCATAGTGACCTGTTTTCGGGAAGTGAATTCGACTCGGCCAGTCCTGAACGAAACCGGTTCACGCTGCGGAGGCTGCGAGTTTGACCGGTTTGAACGGAAAGATGTCGAGATTTCCTGCACGGCATCGCACTGCGGTTGACTGGGAGATCGGTTCCCACATCTGCTGAAAAGCACCGATGGGTTCTGAAACCAGCACGCGAGTCGAATGCCCGAGAACCTGCTTTAAGTACGGATTGATGGTGAAAATGTCATCCATATCGCGACTGTGATACAGGCTCGGAGCGTCCCCATCACTGGCATACCGAACACCGTAGAGAGTCTGTCCATTACTGACGGCGACGGTCATCCACAGGCTTTCGGGAATGCCGTGTGCTTGTGCCGTCTCTTCGATGAAACCCGCCATCCTCGCCAATGCCCCCAACGGATCGGACTCCAGACCGAACGTCACCGCGAGATAAAACATGATCTCCGAGTCCGTCGTTCCCAGAATGTTTGAGAACAATTCGGGAGCGATTCCCAGCAACAGGTCGCGTCGAATTTTTTCAATCTCAAAGATTTCTCCGTTGTGAACGAACAGCCAGTTGCGATATCGGAACGGATGGCAATTTGTCTCCTGCACGGTCGCCTGGGATGTCGCCCGCACATGAGCCAGGAACAGCGGTGTTTCAATCTGGGAGGCCAGGTCACGGAGGTTGAAATCATTCCACGCTGGGCGAATGCTGCGATAGAGTCCCGCCCGCCCCTGATAGCCGTACCAGCCGATCCCGAAGCCATCCCCGTTGGTCGGTGTTTCCCGGGAGTGTGACGCCATGCTTTGGTCGATCAGCGAATGCTGCGGTTTAAAGAGCAGTTCTTCCATCAGAATCGGCGAACCGGAATAAGCCATCCAGCGACACATGGCAGAACTCCTTGACAGGTTGAATGATCGTCAATCGGCAATTCCTGAGAAAACAGTGGGTCGTGGACAGTGGGCAGTTTGAAGCCGGCGACAAAGTCGCAGCTGGTCCAGAACCTCATCGCTGCTTAGACATTGTCCCCTTCCGTGGATGTTCCGGGAGAGGCGAAGTGATCTTGAGCTCCCCATTTCCATCCGCTGATCGAAGGAAGGTCATCCCCGTGCTTCTCGATGTACTGCCGGTGTTCCACCAGCTTGTCCTGAATCGCCTGCTTGAAGTAGGCCGCCCGGGCTCCCAGTTGCGGCAGACGATCGATGACATCACCCACCAGATGAAACCGGTCGAGGTCGTTGAGCACCACCATGTCGAAAGGAGTGGTGGTCGTCCCGACTTCTTTGTATCCGCGCACGTGGAAGTTGTCGTGATTCGTGCGGCGGTAAGTCAGGCGGTGAATCAGCGACGGGTATCCGTGAAAGGCGAAAATGACAGGCTTGTTCTTGGTAAAGAGTGCATCGAAGTCGTGGTCGGAGAGTCCGTGGGGATGCTCGCGCTCCGGCTGCAGCTTCATCAGGTTGACGACGTTCACCACCCGCACCTTCAGTTCCGGAAGATGGCGTCGCAGCAGGTCGACTGCGGCCAGCGTCTCCAGAGTCGGAACGTCACCGCAGCAGGCCATCACGACATCGGGTTCGCTTCCCTGGTCGTTGCTGGCCCAGTCCCAGATTCCCAGTCCACGGGTGCAGTGCTTGACCGCCTGATCCATGGTGAGCCATTGCGGCGCATTCTGCTTCCCCGCCACCACGACGTTGACATAATTCCGGCTCCGCAGGCAGTGATCCGTCACCGACAGCAGGCAGTTGGCGTCCGGCGGCAGATAGACTCGCACCACTTCTGCCCGCTTGTTAATGACATGGTCGAGAAAGCCGGGGTCCTGATGCGAGAACCCATTGTGATCCTGACGCCAGACATGGCTGGAGAGCAGATAATTCAGCGATGCGATGTCCCGTCGCCAGGAAATGTGGTTGCAGACCTTCAGCCACTTGGCGTGCTGATTGAACATCGAATCGATGATATGAATGAACGCTTCATAGCATGAGAAGAAACCGTGACGCCCCGTCAGCAGGTAGCCCTCGAGCCACCCCTGGCACTGGTGCTCGCTGAGCACTTCCATGACGCGACCATCCGGCGAGAGATGATCATCCTCCGGGTAGATCTCCGCCATATAGCAGCGGTTGGTGACCTCGAGCACATCCTGCCAGCGGTTCGAATTGTTCTCGTCCGGGCTGAAGAGTCGAAAGTTCTTTCCGGGAAGGTTCAGCTTCATCACATCACGAAGATACCGTCCCATCTGCCGGGTCGATTCCGCCATCGTTCCGCCGGGATTCGGAACGTCGACCGCATAATCACGGAAGTCCGGAAGCCGAAGGTCACGGAGCAGCAGTCCTCCGTTGGCATGGGGATTCGCACTCATACGGCTTTCCCCAGCCGGAGCGAGTGAGGCCAGTTCCGGTCTGAAGACTCCTCCTTCATCGAAGAGTTCTTCCGGGCGATAACTCTTCATCCAGCCTTCAAGAATGCGGATGTGTTCCTTTTTGTCCATGTCCCCCATGGGAACCTGATGGCTGCGCCAGTAGTCTTCGCATTTCTTACCGTCGATCTCTGCCGGGCAGGTCCATCCTTTCGGAGTGCGGAAGACAATCATCGGCCACGCGGGCCGCTTTAAGTTCCCGTTCTCCCGGGCATCCTTCCAGATCGATTTGATCGAGGCGGTCGCGTCATCAAGAGCGGCAGCGAGTTGCTGATGGACCTTAGCAGGATCGTGACCTTCAACAAAGATCGGACGATAGCCCATCCCCTCGAAGTATTTCTGCAGCTCCTCATGAGGAATCCGTGCCAGATAGCAGGGATTGGCGATCTTGTAGCCATTCAGATGAAGAATCGGGAGAACAGCACCGTCCCGTTGCGGATTGAGGAACTTGTTCCCATGCCAGCCTGTGGCCAGCGGACCCGTCTCCGCCTCACCATCTCCCACGATGCAGGAGACAATCAGGTCAGGGTTGTCGAAGGCCGCCCCGTAAGCGTGACTCAAGGCATATCCCAGTTCGCCCCCTTCGTGAATGCTGCCGGGCGTTTCCGGGGCAACATGGCTGGGGATTCCGCCCGGAAAGCTGAACTGTTTGAACAATCGCTTCATGCCATCAGCATCGGGACTGATGTTCGGATAAACCTCGCTGTAGGTCCCTTCGAGGTAGGCATGAGCCACCAGGGACGGACCGCCATGCCCGGGACCGATGATGTAGATCATGTTCAAGCCGTCCCGCTTGATGATCCGGTTCAGATGCACATACAGCATGTTCAGACCGGGGGAAGTCCCCCAGTGTCCCAGCAGCCGTGGCTTGATGTGCTCCCGCTGGAGTGGCGTCCTCAACAGCGGGTTGTCCATTAAATAAATCTGCCCGACCGACAGATAATTCGACGCCCTCCAGTAAGCGTCCATCTTCGCCAGTTCATCAGCGTTTAATGGCTGCGAACTGGTAGAAGAATTGACATGACGTTGCGATTCCTCTGAACGAAGCAGCGTGGACGACATCGTATCATTCCTGAAGGAAAGAGGATGGTGCAGCACGGTTCCCGGTCGGGAGCTGGTCGAAATCGACAACGTCGGCAGCAGTGCGCCCGCTGGATGATAACATTAAAGAATCACTTTTGCTCCTCCCTGGGAGATGCCGACGGATCATTCAATCGCACCATCAGCCATTGCTGGGTCTGGCCGTTCGCAAAGTGAACCAGCGTCTGGACCGTATCGGTCGTCAGGTTTGCAATTCCGGTTTCCATGATGGGGCGGGATTGATCATCAACATGCCAGGCAACCCGCTGGCTGCTTTTGTCCGCCATTCCTTCAATCGCCTGCGTGGTGTCGTTCGCAGAGTTATAGAGCGTTCCACCGACAATTCCTTCCTTGCTGATCGCCAGCTGCAGAAACAGACTCGGATCGGGGCCGGTGGCCTGTCCGGCGGGGGTTAACGCAAACACGCCGAGTGGAAGCCAGTCCTCTTTCGAAACGTCGACCTGAGGAGCACTCTGGGCAATGTCCTGAGCCTGTTGTGCATACTCTTCTTCCGAAGCGACTGCGTTATCGCCATAGTAAACGGTGCCGTTGTCGTAATAAACGTTGTCACCGTAATTGTAATAAACCGGTTCTCCCCAACCGTACGCAACCCAGCCTGTCAGCGCTCCCCAGGTGGCCCAGCGATAAGGACGATTGATTCTCCAAGCAGCCCAGTTGGGATAGTCGCTCCAGAAATCCAGACGGGGATGGTTGTCACGAACCTGATCCCGAACTTCGTCGCGCCGCTGATTGCGGTCTGCACGCCCCTGTTCACGGTCGCCGATCCAGTCGGCTCGGTTGCCGGCCCCAAGACGATCACCCAGACCATCAGAAGGACGAAGACCGTCTCGATCCCCTGGTCCCACGCCGTCCCCAACTTTTCCGGGTCGCCCGTCGTTGCCGGGGAGAGTCGATGGACGTGTGTTTGTATTCCGGAGAAATTCTCCAGCAGCCCCGCCGGTGGCAGTTCCCTGGCCGGCACCCGGTTTGATGTTCAGAAAGTTGTTCAGGTCGCCCGCTGACGGGCGTGAAGCTGTTCCGGTTCCGGCGCCTGGGCGTGCCCCGGCAGCAGTGGTCGGAACGCGTGAGGGGGATGCCCCGGGCCGCACGTTGCCCGCCTGACCGACGTTCGGACGGGGCGTTGTCGGACGCGGAGCCGATGGTCTCGAAGCGGGTGAATTCATGGAGGGAGATCGGGACATCCCGCCCCCGAAGTTGGAAGGTCCCCGAGAAACTCCACGGCTGGCTCCGCCGACTGGACCTCCCCCGCGACCGCCACGTGCTTCGCATTCATGGGACGGAATGACGCACAATGCAAAAGAGAGGATCAATGCACTTTGAAGACGCTTCATGGTTGCCCCGCGAAAAGATGATTTCGAAAAATGTCAGTTCAGAAAGGGAGTCGACGATTACTCAGCACTTGGTTGCCGGACAACGATCGTCTCGTCGACATTTGGAAGAAGTTCACCGCCGGTCACCCGATTGACAGACTGCCAGCTCATGGTGTTCTGATCGATCTGTTTCATGATGTTGACCGCGGAACTCTTCCTTCCATCCGCTTCAGTTCCAGTCGCGTGGATGTACCAGGTGTCATTCTTGCGAGTCCATGTCCCCTCACCGAAACCGCCTGAGGAGTCGAAGACCCAGGAACGAATCTTCTGAGTCGTCGGATCCCAGCCCACGATCTGGAATCCCGCCATGTCGGTGCGTCCAAGGACCGAAACCTTGAACCAGCGAATGATGAAGTTCTGGTTCTTCGTCCACTGGCAGGTTGTTTCAATGCTGCTGACGTCGTCCTGATCGATCCAGCTGCCGATCATCCATTCGAGGTCTTTCAGATGGTCGTAGTTGGACGGTTCGACCAGGATTTCTTCTTCGGTGACCCGATCGAGAAGCCATTGCCCGTCATGTTTGATGAAGACGGCGGTGTACTCCGACTCTTCCGATTTCTGATCGGCTCCGGTCACTTTCGCCGTTCCCGCTTCAATGGCCACGTTGGGGGAAATGAACTCAATGGACTCCGTCTGCGCCTCCAGCTTTCCGCCGGGAACCTCTGCGAACCTCTTCACGAACAGGGCTTCGATTGCCTCTCGTCCAGCGACTTGCACTCCACTGTCGGGAATGACGTAAACGGCCGAAGGTAACCACAGCGCAGCGAGCGCCTTTCCATCACCGGCGTTATAGGCAGCCACATACGCGTCGACAGCCTGTCGAATGGCAGCTTCGTCGGCCCCTCGGTCGACGGGATCAGCACCCAACGCGGACTGGCAGATGCAGGCAATCGTGGTGATCACAATGAAGAGGTGTCTCAACGGGTGCTCCTTCTGGTTCTGATCGGATTTTGAACTGAATCCTAGCCCCAAATTCACGAACAGGACGTCGACACGACGACAAAAAATGGGCCGCGAATTTTTTCGAAGAGACCGTTTTTGACACCCTTGCTGGTCGGCCGGACAACTCCCAGAGTTCCATAGCGGACGGGACGGCTTCGACCAAACTCAAGCGAACGCCATACCAGATTCCGTTTCAGACAGAATGGCGGACTGGGAGGTGTGAGACAGCTTCGCGCGCCGACGACACGATTCAATCACGATTCTCGGGGATGCTCCTCCGGCCCCAACTCTCCGAAGCCGCGAACGGGAAAATCCAGTTCGAATGCGGAGTGAGACTCCTGCGAGACCTCCGGGAGAAGTCGGTACTCCACAAACCGCCTGCAGGATCCCGTTCGACTGCCCTCGTACACAAACGCACATGGGGTGACAGCCTCGCACAGTCTGGTCACGAAATCGGAGAAGTGAGCGCCCCGGCCATTCAGTCAGCAGCGATTCACCCTGCATTTCGGGGCTCGATGTCCCGGTGACGCGGATGCACCACGCCCGGAACCTCTTTCTGCTCTCAGTGCAGGCAGATGCAGATCAGTCCAGACGAGCGTGCTGAGATGCACGCCTGCCTCATCCCGAGCAATAAAACACATTTATTTTTTTGAAATCAAGACTTTTGCGCTTTCAATCGCTTTAAAACTGTTTTAAACTGGCTTTAATGATCACTTCCAGAACAAGCACGCAGGCGAGCAGGCTGGCGGAAACCATCCGCATCCGGATTCAGTCAGAACATCTGGATGACGGCACTTTTTTCATGACCGAGGCCGACCTTGCCGCGGAGTACGGCGTTTCACGCGCGGTCGCACGTGAGGCGGTCGGTCAGTTGCAGGCCTTGGGAATTCTCGAAGGGCGGAAACGCAAGGGGCTGATTGTTCGGCACCCGGATCCGCTCCTGCTGTTTTCGAACAGTCTTCCCTCGCTGGTCCGGGCTGAGCGGGACTGGAAAGAGCTGGAATTACTTCGGTACGTCATTGAAGTGGGCGCGATCGACCTGGCGGTCCGATCCGCGACAGAAGAGCAGATCGAACAGTTGTCAGAAATCATGGACCGCCTGGAAGCGGCATTGCGGATCGATCCCTGCTCGGAGGATTCGGTTCGACTGGATATGGAATTTCATCTGCTGGTCTTGCAGATGACAGGCTCCCGGCTGGTGGCTGGGATGCAGGAAGTGCTTGTAAAATTTTTCCAGATTGCGCCGGTGGATACGGACGTTGGTCCTCAACCTGGCGAGAGAATTATCTGGGAACATCGCGAATTGTTGAATGCGATTCGTTGCCGGGATGTCGAGCGGGCTCGCTCGATGATTCGAATGCAGTTTCTGTTTGGAGTCCCTCCTGCGGGGGCGAAGTAGAAGAGTCCGATAATTCGTCTGTCCGGTCGTGGCCTCGCGATCGAACTCTGTCTGCCATTTTATATTGGTTCAACTCATTTCTAAGGTGAGCTGCGAACCCACGCGCTCACGAATCAAGGTTTGTCTGGTTCTGCAGATTCAGTCCGTGTCGTGTTCTCACATCTCTCTTGTCGATTCATGGGAAAGGGATTGGAATGTCGTCATCAAGTCATCGTTCGAAGAGATTGCAGGGTTTCACTCTCATTGAGTTACTGGTCGTCATTGCGATCATTGCTGTCCTGATCGCGCTGCTGTTGCCGGCGGTCCAGCAGGCACGTGAAGCGGCACGACGAAGTCAGTGCAAGAACAACCTGAAGCAGCTGGGCCTCGCAATTCACAATTACCACGAAGTGTTCGGGACATTCCCGATCAATATGTATGGGGGATACGTCACGACGACCCCAGGGTACCCCGGGGACGCGGCACTCAACGGTTACACCCAGACCTCGAAATCATGGGGATTCCTTTCCCGGCTCCTGCCACAGCTGGATCAGACCCCTCTTTTCAATCGATTGCAGCCGGGCGAAGTTGCTGTTGACGCAAACGGGCTGCTGGCCACTGGAGTCTCGGTCTTCTCCTGTCCCAGTAATTCCGTCGGACTGACGAACACTGAATACACAGCATACGTGACCAACCAGCCTGTCGGCGTGACTTCCTACAAGGGAGTCATGGGGAGCGATTGGGACTGGGGAGCCTACATCAATAATGTCGTCACCGAGGGGCGGGATTCGTTCACCGACAATAACGGCCTTTTCCCGGTCGTCTCCTGTCATAAACTCCGTCGATTGAGGGATATTACGGACGGCACCAGCAATACCACCGTGATCGGTGAGGCAGTTTATGTCCCAGGATTCGTCCAGGCCGCCTCCAGCGAGCCCGGGGCCGCATGGATGCTCACTGGACCGACCGTCGCAACAGCTGCAATCCCGCTGAACACAGCGAAGGCGAGCTCAACAGCTGCGGGAGTTTCCTGGGATTCGCGTTACGGTTTCAGCAGTCCACACACAGGAGGGGCTCACTTCCTGCTCGGAGATGGAGCGGTCCGGTTCCTCTCCGACAACATCAATATGACCACTTATCGATCCCTGGCCTCCATGAATGGTGGAGAGCTCATCGGAGAATTTTAGCCCCTTCCTCGGGGGAGTGCGGTGGCGATTGAGGGGGGTTTTCACTCGAACGCTATGTCTTTCGCCGCCGGAACACACACATTCGTGAGGGTCGCTCTTGAACCCGAGTCCAGCCGGCGGGTGACACCCGCCTGAGGATCGCGGTCTGTCATCACCGTCGGGCTTAAGGTGCGCATTATCATCAGGGGAGTCGTCAGGTACTGCAGGCTCCCTTCTCTCGGAAAGAATGTTCAGGCAAATTGTCTGAGCCGTCGCTCAGGTCAGGAACGATCACACAGGTCAGTGCTGTCATCAGGCGGGTGGATTATGAAAAATTTCGTGTGCATCCTTTCGGTATATTCCGCGTCTCTGTCACTGCTGCTACTCGCTGGCTGCGGCAAGTTTGATGAACACCATCGGACGGAGCTGGCTGGACATGTCACCTTCGACGGGAAGCCTCTCCCGTTTGGGTACATCAACCTGTACCCGACCGGTGGAGTGGACATTCCAATGAGCAGCGGAAAGATCCGCGACGGCGCGTTCAAACTCGCTGAAAACGGGGGAGTCGCCTACGGAGACTATCGCGTTGAAATCCGAGGATGGGCAGCGGAACCGGTCGAAGAGAACCGGTTTCAGGCGAAACCGCCCGGACCAGCCAATGCGCAGCTGATCCCGGAGATCTACAACACGAAAACAGAATTAAAACTCAAAGTCGATGCCAGTACCGGAGCCCAGCAGGACTTCCATCTGAAATAGCATCGCAAAGGATTTGACGGGTCTTTCGTCACCGTTCCAGCCTCAGTTGCTGGAGTTTCCGATCTGTTGTCACTGCAGCGACGCCGACTGTGGGGACACTGCGCGCCCATGGCATTCCTTGCGACACGCGACGTCAGATCAACATTGTCAAAATACTCACCAGAGATGAAAAAGGACTGTGCGATGAGCAATCGAATCAAGCTGTGGATCATGACGTGCGGCTTCCTGCTGGTGTCAGCGAGTCTTGCACGTGCCGATGAGCTGAGGGTTGACCTCGCTTCGGCGAAAGCCGGTCAACAGTGGCGTTGGCCTTCACCGGACCTGGTCAACATTGCTGACGGAGAGCTGATCCTCGATGGCCGACATGAGATCAGCCCGGCCTTCTACACTCCGGTCACGATGGGCGATGGGACAATCACCGCAAAGTTTCAGGTGGAAGATCAGCCGCAAGGTGTCCTCGCCTGCGGGTTCATCCTCGGAGCGACTGACTCCCGTAATTTTCACTTTGTCCATTTCGATCGAGGCCAGGCGATCCTTTCTCGCTGGACTCCCGAGCACGAATGGATCGAAGTCCATCGCGTCGGTGGTCTTGAGAAGCCAGCAGGAAAATGGCACGCCGCCAGAATCGAGACACGCGGCAAAACGGTTGCTGTCTCACTGAACGGCAAGCCGCTTTTCGAAGTTGAAGCTAAGAGTCTGGAACGCGGCCGCATCGGCTTTTACGGAAGCGAGGGTCTGGTGCGAGTGAAGGACATCTCGATCAGCGGTGACATTCAGAAGGCAACTGGCGATTTCACGATTCAGCCGCGTCCTTATGTCATCGTCTGCAGCGATGCAGGAGCAGGGGCCTATGAGGCGTTCCCGGATGTTTGTCGATTGAACGATGGTCGATTGATGGTCGCTTTTTATGCAGGCTACAGTCACATCGCCTTTCCCAACAGCGAGCTGCCATTGGGGGGCCGACTGAGCTTCTGCACCTCGAGCGACGAAGGGGCGACGTGGTCCCCGGCAAAGACCCTCTACGACGGTCCGGAAGATGACCGGGATCCGTCGATTGTCCAACTCCCCAACGGCAGGATCCTTTGTTCGTTCTTCACCTACATCGAAAATGACCGGACGACCGGCACGTACATTGTCTACTCGGACGACCTTGGAGAGACCTGGTCGGAGCCTGTCCTGATCAGCAAAGTGGACTTCGTCAGCTCGCCCGTGCGTGTGCTCTCAAATGGCAGACTCATCATGCCGCTCTATCTCTACGGGCCGCAACCGGACGGGGGAGAGAAACACACCGGGGGCGTCACCATCAGTGACGACAACGGCACGACATGGAGCAAGGTGATTGAAATGGACAACGGCGGAGTTCGACTGGATGCAGAAACCGATCTGATCGAGCTGAAGGATGGGACTCTTTACGCCGCCTTGCGGGAAGCGATGTGCTATAGCATCTCAAAGGACCAGGGCGAGACATGGAGCGTCGCCAAGCCGATCGGGTTCGCAGGCCACTCGCCCTACCTGCATCGGACCTCCACAGGAGAGATCGTCCTGGCCTACCGTGAAGTGGGAAATCCTTCGGCCCCGCACACGACGAACCTGCGTGTCAGCCGCGATGAGTGCAAAACCTGGGGCGAAAGTGTGCTCGTCGACAACGTGACCGGCGGCTACCCGTCCATGGTCAATCTGAAAGATGGCACCACCCTGATCGTTTATTACGAAGAAGGCCCCGGCTCCAACATTCGCGCCAAACGATTCCGAGTGACCAAAGACGGCGTCGAGATGCTCGGAGTCCCGGCAGCCGAAGCGAAGTAGTTCATCCGCTCCCAGCAGGAAACTACCGAAGTCAACGAACTCTACTTCAGGACGCCCTCATGAAAGCACAAAACGATCTCGAGGATTATCGTCGGGACGGCGTGATCCATTATCGCAGCTTACTCTCCCCCGACGAATTGAGTGAAGTCCGGGAAGCGATCCGTCGTTATCAGATCGATGTGGTCCCGAACCTCTCTGCTGCCGACTTCACCCTGGAACCAGACCGGATGACGGTGCGGAATCTCTGGCGGATGGAGAAGAACGATCCGTTCTTTCTGGAATTCGCTGCTCGGGAAAAGATTCTGAACATCGTCTCGCCGCTGGTGAACGGGGAACCGGTTCTGGTGGGGGTGGAGACATTCAACAAGCCCGCGCAGGTCGGTTCGGCTGTGCCGCCGCATCAGGATAACGCGTACTTCTGCCAGTCCCCTCCGGACGTTCTGACCGTGTGGATCGCGATCGACCCTGCCACAGCGGAGAACGGTGCGGTCGAATACCTGCTCGGCTCGCACCACGAAGTCTTTCCGCACACACCTTCAGGCGTCAAAGGAAATTCCATCGGACTGGCTGACCCGTCCGTGAATGAGCGGTTCGAGTCGTTCCTGGGGACGGTCGAACCGGGGGATGCCCTGATTCATCACAGCCAGACGGTTCACTTCAGTCAGCCGAATCGATCAGACCAATCCCGGCTTTGTTTGATCCTCGTCTACCGCGGAAGTCACACCCGGACGGATCCGCAACTTCAGGACCGTTACCACCGGGCATTGGCACAGACTCCGCAGAACGCGTAGCGGCGCGCCTCCCTTGAAAAGGCTTTTTCGATGAGTTCGGGTTGCAAAGTTTTCGCAAACGTGACGTGGAGAAGTTCCTACCTTCTGGCAATGCTCTTGATGAGTTCGGGATGCAGTGGAGCTCAGGGATTGGCAGGCGGACCTGTGGCTCGACTGGACGAGACCACGCGGGAAGCATTGATCCAGGAGCTTCGGGCAGGTCTGACGTCGCAGACAGGCTGGAAGCGCATCCACGTGGCAGAGTCTTTGATCCGGCAGGGCGATTCGACAGTAGTGCGGCAGGCGTTCGTCCACCAGATTGATTCGACCGAACCAAAGCTTCGCATTGGAATCTGGCGGGTCCTGGCTCAGTCGTCGCAAAATGAAGTTGAACGAAAGGCAATGACGGGCCGCATCCGTGATGCCTTCATGGATCGAAACGGCCCCGACCGGGTCCACGCTGCGGAGAGTCTCGGAAAGCTCGGCTACGTTCCGACACCAAAGGAACGCGCCGCGTTTGAAGAAGTCATTTCAGGAGACGATCCGGATCTGTCGGCTTATGCGATTTGGGTCCTCGCGCGATCCGGTGATGCTGCCGACCGAAAGCGGCTCGTCTCATTGCTCGATTCCGACCAGTCCGGTGTCCGTCTCATCGCCGCCTTTGCCATGTCGCTCAGCGATTCGCAATGGTCGCAGGAAGATCTTGACCAATTGTTTCGAGCGACAAAAGAGGAACCGGCCGATTCCTTCGCCCGTCCGTTTCTCCTGGAGGCTTCCTGGAAATTGGCGACGTCGACTGAAGATGAGTCTGTCTATCGAGAGCAGGTCCGTGAACTTGCTCGAAGCGGCCAACCGGAATTTCGGTACCACGCGATCAGCACCCTGGCCGAGCTGGGGACGATTGAAGACATCCCGCTGCTGAAGCAGATTCGCCACGAAGAGAACGCGAATCTCACACTCGCTGCTGCGGACGCCCTGTTACGGATTGATCGCCGCATGACGCGTCGGTTTTGACTTCTCTGCTGGATCGCCATTGGAGGACGAAGCTGATTCTCCCTGCAGGCAGAGAGATCTATTCAGAACTTTCTTGGATTGAGGTGTCGAGTGAAACTGGTTCAGAAAAGCACAATCTTTCGAGGCGTCGCAGGGACTCCTCAGGCGAATTGCTGCTTCCCTTCAATCGTCGCACTTTCAAACGGTGAGTTGCTCGCGAACTGGCGTTGCGGGTCGCAAAAGGACTCGGCCGATGGCCAGATCCTGCTGTCCAGATCCTCCGACAAAGGAAAGACGTGGGAGCCGGCCACCGTCCTGGGGCTGGGAGAATTTGAAAGCCACCCGGCAGAGCCGCACTACGCACCATTGACGGTTCTGGCCCCGGATCATCTGCTGGCGGCTGCCATGTGGGTCGACCGTTCCGAACCCGGGTTACCGTTCTTCCACCCGGACACGGAAGGACTCTTACCGGTCAAAACGCTGTTCTGCGAGTCGCTGGATGGAGGCAGGTCGTGGTCGAATCATCGACTGATGGATGATGCCCCTTACCAGAGCCCCATGCCGGTCACGGGCCCCGTGCTGAAGATCAACGGGGGTCAACTGGCCTGCCAGTTCGAAGTGAACAAGAACTATCGCGACGAAGGTGAGTGGCGGCATTGTGCTGCCTGGAAAATTTCATCGGACGGCGGAGAGACGTGGCCAGACAATCTGGAAATCGCCAACGATCCCACCGGAAAACTGATGTACTGGGATGCCCACAGCGCGGTTCGTCAAGACGGAACCTGTCTGGCGGCATTCTGGACCTATGACCGACAGCAGGAAGTCGATGCTCCAATTCACCTGAGCATCTCGTTCGACTGGGGCCGCACCTGGAGTCGGCCACGGAATACACGTATCGCAGGACAGGTCGGATACCCGGTCTTTCTGGAGGATGGCCGGCTTCTCTTTGTCTATCTCGATCGTTTTCAGACCCGAAGTATTCGCGCAGCCCTAAGTGACGATCTCGGGGAAACGTTCCATAGCCACGTCGTGATCTACGAGCACCCCAATCCCGGCGCACGGGAAGAGCATCTCACGAATTCGCCCGAGTATCTCCAGCAGATGAACCTGTGGACATTTGGACGCATCGAAGCGGCTCTGATGCAGGACGGGCAGGTCGCCGTCACGTACTACGCCGGAACCTCTCAAAGTACGAGCATCTACTGCGCGATTCTGTCCCCCGGCGCCTAATGTCGATCACCTCGCGCTTCGAGCCAGCCCCAAGACATCCCCAACACAATCCGCTTCACTCGACCGATTCTGATGGTCGATCTCTTTCGAGAAGCCCGGCTGGCTTTCCTACCGGATCTCAGGCGGAAACGCCCCCATGCTGCCGGTCGTCACAGAGCACTTGGGCCGAAGTCGACTTCGCATTCGCCTCTCAGCAACCGGAGTGACCGAAGCTCGGGGCTGGTGAAAATCTGTCGCCTGACGAGTTGACGGCTGTTTTACAATCCGAACCGCTTGTACGGATTTCCCGGACGCGCGACGCGTCGGAATCTCAATCCTCCTCGTCCGGTCGGAAAACTGGCTGCGTGCGATTGAATTGAACTTCGTCCGCAGCGACAATGACAATCTTCGCATTTTTCGCCGACTCAACCGATCTTCGGGGCCGTTTGTTCGATCGCCTGCCTGCGCAGCGTGGTTTTCGACAAATGGAACACGGTTCTCCGTGGGGCGAAATACCGTATATTCCAACGAAACTGGTCCAACAGCAGCATGGCTACCGAAACCGCATTCCAGTCCGGAATTCGTCCCGATCGCTCGAAAACCTACGGCATCGACCAGGTTTTGACCGCCTGCCCGACGACTGGTGACCTACTCGATATCAAATACGACTGGAACCGGGTTCCGGTCCCCTCTTCGCTGCGGGAATTCGAATCCCGCTGGATGAACCGCCGAAATCCGCTGGATTACAGTGGAGTCTGGCGTTTTCGCGAGTTATTACCGTTCGCTCCCCCTGACCAGATTGTCACCATCGGCGAGGGACAGACTGTTCTGCAGGATTGCCCGCAGGTGGCAAAATATGTGGGGGTCAAACCGGGTGGACTGTTCCTGCAGTACGAAGGAATGAACCCGTCCGGCAGCTTCAAAGACAACGGCATGACCGCCGCATCGACCCACGCCCGAATGGTGGGAGCGAAGCTGGCCGCCTGTGCGTCGACGGGAAATACCAGTGCGTCCCTGGCCATTTATGCGGGCGTCACCGGCCTGTTCAAAGTGATTGTCTTCGTCGGCAGCGGCAAGATTGCCTACGGCAAGCTGTCTCAGGCTCTTGATTACGGGGCCGTCACGCTGCAGATTCAGGGAGACTTCGATGACGCCCTGCAACAGGTGCGGGCTGTTTGCGACTCAGCTGGCATCTACCTGTGTAACAGCGTGAATCCTTTCCGTCTGGAAGGTCAGAAAACGATCATGTATCGGGTTCTGGAAGGGCTCAACTGGGAGGTTCCTGACTGGATCGTGGTTCCGGGTGGAAACCTGGGGAACTCGAGCGCTTTCGGCAAGGCATTCATGGAGTTGAAGGAGCTGGGGCTGATCGATCGGGTTCCGCGCCTGGCAGTCATCAATGCTGCCGGGGCGAACACGCTTTACCAGCTGTATGAGAAGGATGGGCTTCGCTGGAACAATGGGAATCCGGATGAAGGGTTGATTGATTCCTTTTATCAGGAGATGGATCAGGAGAACCGACGGGCGAAGACGCTGGCCAGTGCGATTGAGATCAACCGGCCGGTCAATCTCCAGAAGTGTTTGCGAGCGTTGGACTTTTGCGACGGAGTCGTCCGGGAAGTTTCTGACCCGGAGATCCTCGACGCCAAGGCTCAGGTCGGCGCGAACGGGTTTGGTTGTGAGCCCGCAAGTGGCGCGAGCGTCGCGGGAGCGAAGCTTCTCCGGGAGCAGGGGATCATTGCACCGAGTGATCGTGTTGTCTGCATCCTGACAGGGCACCAGTTGAAGGACCCGTCGGCGACCGTGGATTATCACGCTAAGGAGTCTCGGCAAGATGCGCCAGCCCACTTCCAGAATTCTCCCATCGGAGTGGAAAACAACTTCGAAAGAATTATGGATGTAATTCAACAGATACGTTAAAGTCTGGTTCATGTCCTGAGGGATTGCGACGACGCGAGTGCGTTTTCAGCTGCAGATCATTCAGATTTCGACCTCGAATGAACTGAGCGGACTTCGCACCTGGGAACATGTGCCGGTGCGAAGGCCCATGTGAGGCAGGGACGACCGTTGGACGGAGGTGTGCAATGTTCAGCCCATTCGAAGAGCTCGAATACATCGCGGATTATCTCCCCGAAGAGGGGGAAGCAGTTCTGATCAGTCGCGAGGCGGGAGAACTCGTCTGCAAGCCGTACTCCAACGACGACCTGCGTGACGGCGTGGATGATGCGGAGCTCTACGGGTTCCTGGTTCAGGCCAACGAGCGCGTTCATTCGGCCAGCACTTTCCCCATCTGGGTGACTGTCCTTGTGTTGTTCTGGATGGCGGTTGCATTGCACGGCGTTCTGGGAGTCGCCTGGGATCGATGGTACATCGTTCCGGGACTCGCCATTCCAATGGTCATGGGGACCGCCTCATGGATTCAACACCGGCAGCGCCGCGTTTTTCAACAGGAAATTGCTCCTCAGTTGTCCCGTGAGCTTTCTCGACGAGGAATCCGGCCGTATGCACTGGTGGCCGGGGTCCGACAGCACGGCGAGCTGCGAAGCATCTTTGAAGAACTGGTCAGCTGGATTCCAGCTCGGGTCCCGTCCCGGCCCCATCGCGAGCGACTCTGACATTCAAATCGAGAACTCGCCCGCAAAAACAGCGGAATTTTCTTCAGCCACGCCAGAGCTGCGTCTACATCCCTCATCCGGGATGACCGAATCCCGGACGGGCACCGACAGGGATATCGCCATCCGGGGAAAATTCAGTATGCTTTGATGAATCGGCCGATGGCGCGGAAGATTCGCTTGATTGTATCGTGACTCCCGCAGCCACTCCGCCTGATGTCATGGATTGAAATCGAGCAGAAGAAACAGGAAAGAACTGGCGGCGATGGGGATTGATGATCGCGGGTACATGTCAAACGATTCCACATCACAGTGGTCGCCCGGCCGGCGTCGCAGCGACAGCTGGAGCATGGTCACGACCCTGATTGTGATCAACGTCGTCGTTTTCATCGCCCAGACCATCACGTGGAGAACGCAGCTTCTCGAATCCTGGCTGGCATTGAACCTCCACGATGTCCTGCATGGGCAAATCTGGCGGCTGACAACTTACGATTTTCTGCATGAAACCAGCAGCGGGCTGCCATTGCACCTTCTCTTCAACATGTGGCTGCTCTATCTGGCTGGCCGCAGAGTGGAAGACAAGTATGGGTCGGAGGAATTTCTGGCATTCTATCTGGTAGCTGGGGTGCTTTCCGGAATTGGGTTCCTCGCCTGGGGACTGTTGACGCAGACCGGCGGAGTGGCCATCGGTGCCTCAGGTGCGGCAGTCGCGGTGATGATTGTCTATGCCTTCAACTGGCCGAGCGAACGCTGGTACATCTGGGGAATCCTGCCGGTCCCCGTCATCATGCTGGCAGCCATCAGTGCGATTTTCGATGTGATGCCCATGCTCCAGCAACTGCGCGGAAACGCGGGGCCAGGCGACCGGGTCGCTCACGCCGCTCACGTTGGGGGAATGCTGTTCGGTCTGCTCTACGTCAAATTCGGCTGGCGGATCACCTCTCTCTTTTCGAACCTGAATTCCTCAACGCTCCACAAGAGTGTGAAACGACGCCCCAAACTTCGCGTGCATGTCCCGAACTCCGAAGAGATCGACGAAGACGAATCGATCCCCGAAGCGATCGAATCTCGACTGGACCGTCTGCTTGAGAAAATCTCCGTTTCCGGAGAAGCGAGCCTGACGGACGAGGAACGACGTTTCCTGACCGACGCCAGCCGGCGGTATCGAAATCGCAAGTGATGCATTTTTATGCCGGCGTCGCCTGAATCACTCTGGCTCACCGTTTGCGGGAACGCAGACGTGAATTGACGACGTTGTTTTGAAACCGCTCAACTCGAATTCCGTGAAAACTGGCGGGTGACAGCGCGGGGTGGCGGATGAGAGCGCTGTTCCCGAATGGTTTCCCCAAAGGGAGGCTCATCATGACGGCACCGCAAATTCCTGCCCCCGGACGTGATCTGGCCAACGTCCCCCCGTTTCTGAAACCCGAGACGCAGGAGATGCAGCCGCTCACGCGTCGGCTTCTGGGCAGCCTGATGATTGCCATCGGAGCGGTCGTCCTCATCAACGTCGTTTTCCGCACGACGATGATCTTCGATCTTCAGTATTCCGATCGCCGCCTCGTCTCCAATCTGCTGGCAGTCCTCTCTTCCATCTGCTTTGTGGTCTGCGGGGTCACAATCTTCTACCGAGGGGTCATCTGGTCGACAATCCTACTCATTTGCGGTCTCATTCTGGTGGGTTTCGCCAAAGCGATTGTTTAGGGACCTGCGCATGCCGAAGCATTTCAAAGCTCAGTTGATCACAGGCCTGGCGGTTTGCTGGCTGCTGGCAATCAGCTCGTTGCAATCCTTCAGTCAGGACGAAACGCAGAAAGATCTGCAGCAGGCTTCCGAGCACGGCACAATCGTCATCACGAAAGCGGAAACAGGGGAGTATCGGCCACGCTTTCAACCAAAGATCCCGGAAGCTGTCAGCACCATCATCGAGCAGACAAATGCTTTTAGAAAAGCGGAGAAGCTCGGTCCACTGGAACGAAACGATCTCCTGCAGAAGACGGCTCAGGACTTCGCCGACTACATGGCCAAGACCGGCAAGTACGGGCACAACGCAGATGACCACACTCCCAGCGAGCGGGTCGCTGCGCATGGATACGAGATCTGCTACGTGGGCGAAAACATCGCCATGCAGTTCAAGGGGAATGGATTTGCAACAGGTCCTCTGGCGAAGGCCCTGTTTCAAGGCTGGAAGAACTCCCCGCCGCACCGGGCGAACATGCTGCAGAATTCAGTTACCGAAACCGGAGTGGCGATTTCTCAAAGCCCGGAGACCGGGGCCTATTTTGCAGTTCAGCTCGTCGGCCGACCGATGTCCCAGGCGATCGATTTTCAGGTCAGCAACCCCACTCAGGCTGACGTCCTCTATCGGTTGAACGATGAAGAATTCACTATCCCCGCCCGGTACACCCGTCGGCACATTCTCTGTTCCCCCACCACCGTTCACCTCATTCAGGACGGAAAGCCGGTGACCTCTCTCCCGGCGGAACGAGGGGTGAGATTGACGATCAAGTCGACACTCGAGGGATTGACCTTCGAAAAGTCATCTCACCCGCCCGACGATTTCTCGTTCAACTGAGATTCGAAACGGCGTCATTGTCTCTCGACTTCAGAATTCCAGCTGAAAGGGGATGGTCACGGTCGTCTCAAGGATCGGAGACTCATACACAATCGTGAACGGCTCGCCGCTTTGCAGATCTTTCAGCGGAAAGTGATAGCGCACAGTGTGGTCGGACGTCGCTTCGTTTTGGATGTTGAGCGAGTCGAATGGAACTCGCTCACCGGCAGCAGACTGCAGCCACGCCTTCTGATGCAGATGCCCGTGTTGGTGCGATTCCCAGTGCAGGTTGCGGGGAAAGCGGACGAGGAACGTCGCGCCCACGCCTTCGGAGGATTTGGAGCACGAGAGCAGTTGAATCTCGGTCCCCCCGGCCACCAGCGGAATGGCTGATTTCACATCAAGCGGAAACGAGAGTTGCACCGAGCCTGCCAGGCAGCGGAGACGAACCGATCCCCGCAGCCCGTCAGGAGGACCGGCCTCGGGCCCCGGTTGAATGTAGTTGACTGCGAACTCAACGGATTGACCCAGAAAATTCACATTCCGTCTGGCTTCCGGGCTGAAGGGTTTCCAGACTTCCGTTCCTGACTGCAGTTGCAGTTCCGCATCCCGCACCTGGAGATCCAGTGGCTGTACGTTCGGTTCGACATCCAGACGCAAGTTCACTCGCGTTCTTCCCGACTCCCCCTTCTGCGCGTGACGAAGTGGAGAAGCACTTCCGCTGATGCGAACGCATTGCACCGCCTGAACTGCATTGCCCGTCAGGTTCGTCTCATTGACGATTTCGATCGACCGGTCATCACTCCAGTTCCATCCGACTCCGAAGTGTCGGCAGAGACCGTCAAGGGCGGTCCAGTACAGCTGATCGTTGACCGTATACGGAGCGTTCACATTCTTCGGCAGAATGTCGGCTGCAACCTGAATGCGAGTTCCGCTCTGCTTCTCAAAAGACTTGATCGCCGAAGTCAGGTCGTTTGCCTCCAGTGTGATCCTTCCCCCCTGGAGCAAGTCGTTGGCGAGATCCAGCTGCAGCTGGTGCTGGATTCGCTGCAATGTGAATCGGGTTCCACGCGAAGAAGCGTCGACGGCATTTCTGAGCATCGGAAGGGCGCTCGGACCCGCCTTCCGAAGCTGCGATTCCGCATTGACCCTCACCTCTCTTTGGTCCGATTCCAGATCGTGAATCAGCTTGCTGAAGTTCGGAGTTTCCGCACTGAGTTTCTGAGTCACGAAGATGATCAGCCCCGCCGCGCAGACGTATTCCAGGCTGCGCCGAGCCTGATGACCGAAGGGTCTAGAGACGATCGAGCTGAGAATTCGGGAGATCATGCTTTCACTATAACCGGAAAATCCGGCTCAGGCAGCTCACCCATCATGTTCGTTCGTTGTGCAATCATCCGAACTGCGCTGCGATTTGAGATAGAGTTGCCAAGCTTTGTCGATCCCCTCTGTGCAGATCACGACCTGAAACGGGTCGCCGTCGAGGAAGTATGTCTCAATCATTCGTCCATCGTGTTGCGACACTTGTGATCTGTGTGGCTGCTTCGATTGTCATTCCGGCAGGATTGCTGGGAGCCCCGACGGTCGAACTGAACGTCGCCGGCCAGACGCATCAGGGGCTGAACGTTGCTCACAACGATCAGATCTGCTGGCTGGCGTCGAAAGATGGCAGCTACGAACGGGTCGACCTCTCCAAGGTCACTTCGTTTCGCAAGGCAGGGGGAGAGTTTCGCAGCTCGACTCCAGCGGCACTTGCCGGTGAGCTCAGAAAAACGCTCGGACGAAAGTTCGAGGTCCTCACACGTGGAAACTATGTCATCTGTGCCCCTCCCGGTCAGGCGGGAATGTACGCGGACCTGCTCACACGGGTGGAGAAATCATTCAACGGATATTTCACCCGCCGGGGTTGGCCGCTTGCTAGTTCGGGGTTTCCGCTGGTCATCGTCGTTCATCCGAACAAACTGGAGTTCGACAGGGTGTGTCTGCAGGAGGGACTCAAACCCAGTCCCATCCTGAAGGGCTTTTACCATCCGCAGTCGAACCGGGTCATGCTTTATGATCAATCAGCATCCGTCACCGAGGCCAATCGAAACGGAGGCACAGCCAAGCCGGCGCAGCTCGATGATGCGTCACAAAATGTCGCCGTGCATGAAGCAATCCATCAGCTCGCCTTCAATTCCGGACTGCATCAGCGGATTGGTGAAAATCCCTGTTGGCTTGTGGAAGGTCTCGCCACCATGCTGGAGGCCGGAGCACTCGACTCCACTGTTCGCAGCGACACTGCCGGACGCGTGAATCCGGAGCGGATGAAAGCGTTTCAGGAGTACCGTGCGACCCGCCGGAAGGGAACAATTGCCGACTTCATTTCGAACGGCGATCAACTTTACAACGAGTCTCCGATCGACTTCTACAGCGAGGCCTGGGCCCTGACTTTCTATCTCGCCGAAGCGCGCCGTGCGGACTACGTCCGCTACCTGAAGAAGATTGCGGAACGGGATCCTCTCGATAATACCTATTCGCCGGAAGAACGGCTGGCAGACTTCCAGTCCGTGTTTGGGAAAGATGTACGCTGGATGGAAACGCAGTTCCTGCGGTTCATCGATAAACTGGAATAGTGCAGCCCGCTCAGGGTTGAGTCCGCGGGCTGGAGAGTTCAGAATCACCATTTCGTTGATTCTCCACACTTCAGTCTGAACTTCTCCATGATCACGCTGGCCATCGAAACTTCCGGAAGAGCAGGGTCCATCGCGCTGCGCAGGCACGGCGAACTTTGCGGTGAAGTGGAGCTGACAGCCAGCGGTCGACGCCATGCACGGACCGTCGTCCCGGAAATCGGGACGCTGCTTCAGAGTCATGGGCTTCGTCCGCAGGAAGTGGAACTGCTGGCAGTCAGTATTGGCCCGGGAAGTTTTACCGGTTTGCGTGTAGGGGTCGTCTGTGCGAAGACTTTCGCGTATGCAGTCGGCTGTCCGATCGTCGGCGTCGATTCATTTCTGGCCGTGGCAGCTGTGCAGCCGGATGTCGACCATGTCTGGGTCATTGAAGATGCCCTCCGGGGTGACGTCTGCGCGGGCGAATATCGCTGCGTGAATGGCAGATGGAACAACGTCACCCGGCCCCAGCTGGTGGCGTTTGATGCCTGGAAAGCCCAGTTGCCCGCCGGCGTGCTGCTTTGTGGTCCGGGTCTGGATCAATTCGGAACGGAGCTCGCCGCGTTTCCGCTGAGTCCCCCCGAACTGCGAACGCCTCGCGCCAGTGCGGTCGCGGTCCTCGGAGAACAGGCGGCTGCGGAGGGGAAACTGGATGACCCCTGGACTCTCGAACCGTTCTACATGCGACGGAGTGCCGCTGAGGAAAAAGCGGACGCCGCCAGCGCAACCGCTTGAGAACCGGTACAGAGCGGATTCCGAAGTCTTCTTTGGAACAGCATGGCCTCATCCTGCGCCGTCTCTGTGGACAGAGATGGAGTGACTCTCAACGCGTCAGACGTCACTGGAAAAAATCTCTGACAGGTTTTCCACATTCTTCCGTACTTCCCTGAGTGAGTTCTCTGTTCGCTGAGTCCGTTCAGGATGAACAATTCCGACATGGATGTCGGTCTCGGCGGCGGAGTGGCGCTTCAGTCGCCACACCGATTTATCCCCCCGTTCATCCGGAACTTGACCATGGTTCGTGAAGCCCGCTTTGCCTGGGATGAGAATCGTCCTCTCCCCATCGAACTGACCCGTCGACATTGGGACTGCGATGACCCCGACGAATCGGAACCGCGCGAACGTCGGCATCGGCTCAGACGGGAGCCGCGTCGCAGCAGGCGCACTCCCCAGCCGAAAGAGCGGCCGGAGTAGGCCCGTTCACGTATTCGAAACCGCGTTCACAACTTCGCGCGCGCTCACTCAGCCAACATTAACACTCCACTGAAAGCAGTCATGGCGCAGGCAGAAATCAAAAAGCAAATCTCCATCTTCCTTCCCATCACAGACTGGCGGGCACTGCGACTGGAAGCTGCCCGGCAGGAGGTCCCGATCACAGAGCTTTGTCGACGCTGGATCATTCCGGAAATCGGCAAGCTGACACAATCCTCTTCGCCAGGCGACAGACGAAATTAAGCCGTGCTCTGCGACGGGGCCTGTTCTTATCTCAGGCCAGTGCCTCACGGGTTCGTGCCAGAACAGGGCTCTCCCGGTCTCCGGCTCCCCGCAGATTGAAGACAGAGAGCGCGAGAAACTGATTTCGCCAGTGTTCACTGACGTGAGGGAAGTCTTCGAGGACGGCCGCGCTAAACTTGTAGTCGTGTGCGTCCCGCCCCTTGAGGAAGATCATTCTCCGGGCCGCGGTCATGAAGTCTTCCGGGCGTCCTCCAGCGGCAAGATACGCGGCGGTCTCGTTCATCGCCTGCATTTTGTCGGTCGAGACGGACGTGAAGATTTCTTCAAGAGAAGGACCGGCCCCTGTCGGGTTCTGCAGCTGCGGCAACGTGTCGATCGTTTCGGACTTCAACGCTCCTCGACCCGCTGCAGCATCGCGGAACATCGTATTGAAGGAGCAGGCCTGCAAGAGGAGTTGACGCCGAAGATCAGCCTCTCCGACGTTCCTCCAGAGATAGTTCATGGCGTTGGCGGTCGTCAGTCCATGCAGTCCGACGATGCCCGGTTGCCGCATGAGAAGCTCTCCGGAACCGACAAAGACAGCATCCCAGACAGACTGCGGTGAAACTCCGTGTTGGATCATCTCCGCTGCGGAAACACCGGCAGCCTGCGGATCTTCTGAACGGAACTGGGCGATCAGATCGCGAGTCGCATTCTGATCCAGCGAGCCGTTTTCCCAGTTCTCTGGCCAGGCCTGCTTCAGCAATTCTGCGTTCTGTTTCCACGGGCGATCTGCCGGGAGATCCTGCTCGGCGGGGTTCTTGCTACCTTCAGAATTCAGGAGTGCGAAGGCCAGCGAACGCAGGACCGGTTCCGCATGCTGCCATCCGATCACTTCGAGCGTCCGCCAGCTGTTGGCGAGATAGATCACCTTATGGCCAATTGAGCGGAAGTCTCTCGCCGCGAACTGAGCGAACAGGTTGAAGATCTCGGTTGCTCCCGCGGATCGACACAATCCGGCGACAGCGGTATCAGCCTGTTCGACATCCCAGCGTTCCATGGCGTCGATGAAAAGCTTCTTCGCTTCTGAAGCGTGCGGCACTTGAGCAGCATTGACCGGCAACATCTTCCAGCCGGTCTTCTGCAATTCTTCTGCCTGAGCCCCTTTGAAGTAGTCCAGAGCCCAGAAGATTGGAAGCCAGCGGTCTTCATCCGGCCCACTCAGGCTCGCCAGATGGCAGCTGTTCACGCAAAGCACGCAATGAAACTTGAACCCCACTGAGGGTCGCGGCTGCACATTTCGAATCCCTGCAAGCAGCAGAGCAGCGAGCACCTGCTGATAGGATGTCCCCGCGTGAATGCGGGAAGCGACCTGTTCCAGCAACTGCGAACGATCCGTCTCCTCAATGAGCCTGACCAGCGGCTCGATCTCCGGATCAAACTTGACCATCCCGGATGGCAACGCGGCTTCGGCAGCGGTCAATCGGGGCAGACGATTCAGGAACCCGAACTGTCCACTCATTGCGAGGAGGCTGCCGGTCGTGGAACGGGCCAGGAACGAACGTCTGTTGCTTTCAGTTGACATCGAATTCCCCTGTGGCCCGAATCTGGATGATGCTTCAAATCACACCTGATGATAGCAGAAAACCGACAAGAGGACGCACTTAGGCATGATCTCTTCAGCGTGCGTGCATTGCGAGGAGGAATCGCTGGGTGCAGCTCCAAGGCGAGTCGCAGCAACTACCGGCCAACGTGACTTTGCATCTTCTTGGTCAGGACCTGTTGCACGGAAAAGAAGTCTTCCCAGGGATCGGCCTTCAGTGACCTCAACCGCTGACGCAGATTGGCGACCGTGTATCCATTGGGTTGAAGCGAAGGTGTCAGCTCGTCCCATCTCAACGGCGTGGCCACTGGCGCGCCTGTTCTGGCTCGTGTTGAATAGGAGGCGATGGCGGTCGAGCCGCGGCCGTTTCTCAGGTAGTCGATAAAGATCCGGTTCTTTCGTCCGGCCTTGCTCATCACGTCGGTGTAGGACTTGGGGTCATCTTTCGCCATGGCAGACGCGATTCCATGAGCGAAGGACTTCACGTCGTCCCAGCTGGACCGCCGGGCCAGAGGCACCACCACATGCAGTCCCTTGCCGCCGGATGTGCGGAGAAAAGAGGTCAGGCCAAGATCTTCCAGCCTGCTCCGAATCTCGGCAGTGCCGTTCAGAATCTGCTTCCAGCTGGTCCCTTCTCCCGGATCGAGATCGAAGACAATTCGATCTGGACTCTCGAGCTTGTCAACACGCGAGCCCCAGGGATGGATCTCCAGCACTCCGTTCTGAATTAACGAAACGACTCCGGAGATCTCCTTTACGACCGGGTAATCGTCCGTCTTGTTCTTTTCTTTGATGGGAACAGTGGAAACCCCTTCCGGCAGGCGACCGCTGAAATGCTTCTGGTAGAAACATTCCCCGCCGAGCCCTTCAGGGCAACGGACCAGCGACAACGGTCGATCGACGACATGGGGAAGAATCCACTCCGCAATGTCGACATAGAACTGCGCGAGCTCCCCTTTTGTGATTGCAGGTTCGGGGAAGACGACCCGGTCCGGACTGGAAATCGCCACCCCCGCTACTTCAATCGAGCCGGATTTCGCTTTGGAGCTCGTCCGATTCCCGGATGCACGTCGTGCTTTTTTCTCGGTCGCCACAGCAACCTCCTTGCTCGACACCGGTTTCTCCTTTCGGATAGACGTCGGCTCTTTATCCTGCCGCAGGCCCTGAAAGGAGGCGTGACGCAGTTGATCGTCGTCGGTCCATTCAGAGAACTCGACCTCTGCCACGAGGACCGGTTCGACCCAGGCTGCGAGGTTACGAAGCGCAGGAGGACGTTTTGAAAACGGACATTCCTCCTGTTGGTGTGACCTCAGCTGTCGAGTCATTTCCTTCAGTGACGCTTCCGAGAATCCTGTTCCGACCCGGCCGCAGTAGCGCAGTTTTTGATCCTCGTAATACCCGAGCAGCAGAGCACCAAAGCCGGTGCGGCTTCCGCTCGGACGGGTGTAGCCTCCAATCACGAACTCCTGCCGGTGATGACATTTCGTCTTCACCCATGTTCGGGTCCGGCCGGATTCATACGGGGAATCGATCCGCTTTGAGATAATCCCTTCCATCTGATGGTGACACGACAAGTCCGCGAACTCCTTTCCTTTCCCCAGAACATGCTCGCTGTAGCGGACCATGCCGTCGTTGTCGGGGGAATGACGCGCGAGAAGATCCTGAAGCAGTTCCTTCCGTTCAACGAGTGACTTCTGCCGCAGGTCTTCCCCATCAAAGAAGGGCATATCGAAGACGTAGTAGGTGAAGTCCTGGTCCCCTTTGGCTTTGATCGCATTCTGCAGAAGCTGGAAATCCGGGATCCCGTCATTCCGGAGCATGACGATCTCTCCATCGAGAATCGTGCCGGAGAGGCCGAGTTCCTCAACCCCCTTTCGAACGTGCGGGAACTTCGAAGTCCAGTCGTTTCCGTTCCGGGTGATGAGGCGAACGTCATCCGTCTCCGCAAACGCCAGCAGCCTGTAGCCGTCGAACTTCATTTCGTGCAGCCACGTCTCACCACTGGGCGCTGTCGTCACGAGTGTTGCGAGCTGTGGAGGGAGGCTTTCCGGAAGTTTCGTCGTCGTGGATTTCGAACGACTGCGCGTGGCGGATTTCTTCTGGGAACCCGTGGACTCCTCGTTGGCGATCGCTTCGAGGCTGCGTGAGGTCAGGACACTTTGCGGCTTCTTCTCGAGAATATCGAGGTCCGCCTGGTCACGGGCCTGTTCATCACGTTCTTTGATCAGCAGCCAGTTCTTACCGTCCTCGCCCGCTTTTCCTCCCATTCGAACCAGCGTCCAGCCCCCTTTCAGCTTCTTGCCGTGGACGATGAACTTCAGTTTCCCTGCGTGATAGTCGCGTTCGGGGTCTCCCAGCGGCTCCCACCATCCCTGATCCCAGACCATGACGGTCCCGCCCCCATACTCTCCTTTGGGAATCGTCCCTTCAAAATCTCCGTAGGCGACGGGATGATCTTCAACATGCACTGCCAACTGCTTGCGGTGCGGATCCAGGGAGGGCCCTTTGGGCACAGCCCAGCTCTTGAGCGTCCCGTTGAGTTCAAGCCGAAAGTCATAATGCAGGTGACTGGCAGCATGCTTCTGAATCACATACAGCAGCTTCCCCCGTCGGGCCTTTCCGCGACCGCCAGAGGGCTCTTTGGTTTTGCGAAAGTTTCGCTTCTTCTGGTAGGCTGTCAGATTCATGATCGATGAGTACTCAATCACAGGGACAGAGACACTTGCTTAGCTGACCTTTTTCTTTTTGGTCGCTCGACGCTTGGGAGAAGTCTTCTTTTTCGGCTTCGGTTTCGTCTTCTCGACGCTCTGCTTCAGCACATCCATGAAGTTGATGGTCTTGGGATGGCTTTCCGGTTCGTCAGGCTCGTCAGTGTCTTCAACGACCTTGGTCTTTCCGGATTTGATCCGCTTGTCGATCAGCCCCATGAGAGCTTCGCGATATTCATCGTGATACGCTTCCGGTTCCCAGCTGGCGGTCATTCCCTGAATCAGCTGTTCCGCAAGTTCGATCTCCTTCGCGGTCACCTTGTATTTCTTCAGATCGCTCCCGGGAAATTCAAATTCGCTCGCGGGGACAACCTCCTGCGGGAATCGCATCAGATTGAGCACCAGGGCATCGCCGTCCGGCATGACGGCGGAAAGATATTGCCGGGTCCGGATGACGACTTTTGCGATTCCGACCATGCTGGACTTCCGCATCGCTTCCCGGAGTAAGAGATAGCCTTTCTCGGCTCCTTTCCCGGGGACAATGTAGTAGGGGCGGTCGAAGTAAACGCTTTCAATCTCTGTCGGATTGACGAACGCTTCAATCTCAATGATTTTTGTCATCTCGACGGCAGCAGACTCGAGATCCTTCTCAGTCAGAAGCACGTAGCTTCCTTTGTCGTACTCAAACCCTTTGACAATCGATCCCCAGGGAACTTCCTTCCCGGTTTCCTCGTTGACCCGTTCATAACGGACGCGGGCCGAATTTCTGCTGTCGATCAACTTGAAGCTGAGATCGACCCGCCGCTCGGCAGAGAAGACCGAGATCGGAATGTTCACGAGACCAAAAGAAATTTGGCCCTTCCAGATAGGACGTCCCATGGGAAGATCTTTCGTTCGAATCAGGAACTCCGTTCGAGAGATCTCTTCCGTGAAGAGCGGGAAGCGTGCGAGGACAGCAACGACACAACTTCTTCCCCGCGGTTCCCTCGCATTCTGGTCGCTGCAGGGTTCGTGCCAGCATCCAGAGATTTTTTGAATGAGACAACTTACACGCGACCGCTGTTTGAGATCGTCCGCCCAATTCAGCCGGAAGCGGATGTCGCGTCCGTCCCCAGCCTTGGAAAAAAGACTGTTCACAGGAGGCTTCGACCTGCGAGGGTCGCAGCCGGACGTCCCTTTTCATCAGGTTCAAGCCGCAGCGAGATTGCAGAAGAAGAGATTCCTGCACGCTGGGAAATCAATCGGGATCTGAAACGACCACTTCGATCTCGATCCAGCAGCAAGACCCCTGTTAAGTTTTGCGACCCTTCAAGGATGGGGTCAATCCGAATTCAGTGCGGCGCTCTCATCGTTCGCTGCATTACTGGCCACCTCATCTTGTTCCAACTGGGTGATGACCTGGCGGAATTGCAGTCGAATCAATGCCCGCGCATGCTCAACGTCCCGAGCGCGGATGGCGTTGCACAGTTCGCGGTGCTCCCAGACGATTCGTTCTGCAAGTTCAGGAGTAAACTCCTTCTTCAGAGCCAGCGGGATCGAGACAGCCTGAAAGAAACGGACCAGGACTTCCTGCATCCCCATGACCAGCTTGGCTCCGGTCATCTGCAGGATCTGCAAATGAAACTGGAGGTCCAGGGCGTAGGCGGCTTCCTGATCGACTTCCCGCAGGAGTGCCGTTTCCAGCCGATCCATTGTCGCTGTCAGTTCTTCGATCTGCTTGGCAGTGCCGAATTTCACTGCCAGCTCAATCGCTCCGACCTCGATCACGTACCGCAGGACCTCGAGCTCTCTTCCATCCTCTTCCGATCCCAGAAGAGACGGCATGCTGTGTGAAAGCAGGCGGATCAAATCAGGGTGCCGGACGATCAGCCCTTTCCTTTTTCGCCCCTCGAGGATCCCCAGAGCCTGCAGGCGGCTGACCGCTTCACGGGTGACCGTATGCGAAGCGTCGTATTCTTCCGCCAGCTGGGCTTCCGTCATAAAGAAGGAGCCATCAGAGAGTTGCTCGGACTGGATGCGGTGTCGAATGCGTTCCGCGAGTTCCCATGCCTGGGGGCTTGTGGCTGTTTTGCTCATAAAGGGTATTTTAGACGAAACTCAAAAAAACCGGAAGGCCACTATTGACAGGTTCTCGCAGAAAACAAGAATAAATACCAGTTATTCGGCAGTCGCACGGTTCCACGTTGCGCAGCCGGGTCTCGTCCCGCAACCCAACAAGACTTTGGTTTTCCACGCCTTTGCCGGATCGAAATCCGGGGCGGTTTCTATGCCTTATCGGCCAGGAGTCCTTTTATGGTGGCTTTGCGTACTTCTCGGGGCAGTCAAAAAGTCGGCTTCACGCTGATCGAACTACTGGTCGTCATTGCAATCATCGCAGTCCTGATTGCACTTCTCCTGCCCGCAGTGCAGCAGGCACGCGAGGCGGCCCGCCGGTCCCAATGCAAAAACAATCTGAAACAGCTCGGCCTGGGACTGCACAACTACCACGATACGCACAGCTCGTTTCCCATCGGTTCGCGTTTTGGCTACGAGTCGGTGAACAATGCAATCATGAGAACCGGGACCAACTGGCGGACCTCCCTGCTTCCCTTTATTGATCAGGCGACGCTGTTCAACAAACTGTCATTCGAAGCGAACTCATGGTTTCAGGACCCGTTTACGAACAATACGGCACTCGACGGCGTGCTTCTCAGCATCTACCAGTGTCCTTCGAATCCCCTTCAGCCGAAAGGGTTTGTTGAAAAGGGGACAACAGACACGCCGGGAGCGCGTCGGACACAGAAGCACGATTACGTCGGACTGGCTGGAGCCGGCCCCGATCCAGCGGGTCGCGACGCTGCAACATCACCAACGGGGTGCAAGTCCTTCGGCCGCGGAATGATGTGCAACAACGGAGCCCTGCCGATGAACGAGAACAGAAACTTCCGTAACATGACAGACGGAGCTTCCAATGTGATCGTGATCGCCGAACAGTCCGGTCAGGTGGCGCCGACTGCCGGCGCTGCCCCGGTCCCCATCCGGGCGAACTATCTGGGAGGATGGACCGGCGCTTCCACGAATCTGACCATCTCGTCCCTGCCGACCAACAGCACTCACTACTGCATGGGTCTGACGACCGCCCAGGTCGCTCCGAACACGAAGACAGCCACTCCCAATTACAGTGACATCAGCTACATGGCCAACACGATTATCAACTCCTCTCATCCTGGAATCGTGAACGTCGTGCTGGGAGATGGAAGCGTCCGCACAATGAGTGACTCCATCAATAATGATCTGTGGCTGCGTCTGTGTTCAATCGATGACAATCAGGTCGTCGGTGAATTCTGAAAACGGCCCTCGCGCTCGTCAGTCCGTCGATTCCAATGAATTGCAGGACTGCTGAGAATTGACCACTGGCTTCTCCGTCCTCTCGGGATCGGGAGGAAGGAGAGGCAGTCATGATGTTTCCGGGTGATCGTCCCGACACGTGGCTCGACCAAGGCGCTGGTCGTGTCGAAACCCCTGCAAAGAGAGATCAAATGCGTTTCAACTGGAATCGCTGTCTATCGGTCGCCCTGATCCTGGGTCTCTTCTCTGCAGGCTGCGGTTTTCAGTCCGCCCGCCCTCAGAGCAGTATTTCGGGGCAGGTCACCAAATCCAGCAAACCGGTTACCGGTGCGGTCATCGTTTTCTTTGGCGAAAACGGCGAGAGCTTCGGGGCCACACTCGAGCCGTCTGGAAGTTATGAGGTCGCGCAGTGCCCTCCCGGCAAATATCAGGTCGCAATTCAACCGGTCATCCCATCCCCGGAAGAACTGGAAAAGGGAGCCAAAGTTCCAGAGGCCGACTTTCACGCCCGATACCGCACGCCCCAGACCAGCGGCTTGACTGCAACCATTAACCCTGGAAGCAACGTCGCCAGCTTCGAACTTTAGCCCCTGCCTCAATGGCGTATGGCAGCAATTCGAGGGGATTCCCTGCTCGATAGCGGTGCTGATCGCCGCCGAAACGCCTCATGGTTTCCCACCAAAGCTTCAATGAACTGTTCAACGCCCGTTGTGGAATCGAATCGAATGCAAAAGACCGGCAGCCTGCCCACGATCGCTCTCTGTATCGCGATGATCTCATCCGCAGCGCGGGCGGAAGAACCCCTGAACATCGGTGATCGAAGAGAGTTGTTAATCGACACACACTTGATTGCAGCGAAGAAAGGGATCACTTTCCGGCAGCACGACCCCAAAGCCGGCGATGTCGTTCTGACGTGCGACGCCCCCTGGGAAGGAAACACTTCCGCATACTTCACCCTGATCGAAGATGAGGACCGATTCCGGGTCTACTATCGTGGCTCCGGCGTCAACGAAACAACCAAGCAGGGAATCCATACGGAATTCACCTGCTATGCCGAGTCACAGGATGGGATTCACTGGACAAAGCCGAACCTGGGCCTCTTCGAGTTTCAGGGATCGAAGGACAACAACATTGTCTGGTCCGCCGACATCGACGGTTTTGCAAGTCACTGCTTCGCCCCATTCAAAGATGACAATCCGGATTGCCATCCCGATGCGAAATTCAAAGCGTTCGCGGGGGAGTTCAAGAAGGGCCTGCGGGCATTTCAGTCTCCCGATGGCATTCATTGGAAGCAGCTTCATCCGGAGAATGTCATCACCGATGGTTTCTTTGACTCACAGAACACCGGGTTCTGGGATCCGGTGAGAGGTTGTTACGCCAGCTATTTCCGACATTTCCGCAATGGAGAGCTGCGGGACATTAAAACGGCCACCAGCGCTGACTTCATTCATTGGTCGAATGCGGAGTTCCTCCGATATGACGATCAACGAAAGGAGCACCTGTATACGAACGCCATCCGCCCCTATGTTCGTGCTCCCCACATCTACATCGGATTCCCGACACGCTATCAGGAAAAAACGCAGCAGGTCGAACCGATCCTCATGACCAGCCGTGACGGCCTGAATTTTCACCGGTGGAGCGAGCCCCTTATCCCGATCTCCGCTCCAATGGACCGGGACGGAAATCGCAGTAATTACATGGCCAACGGCCTGCTGCAGCTTCCCGGACAGGACCGTGAACTTTCGGTGTACGCGACCGAGGCGTACTACACCGGTCTCGGCAGCCGCCTGCGCCGGTTCGTGTTCCGGACAGACGGCTTTGTCTCTGCCAGTGCGGATCAGATGGGTGAGATCGTGACAAAGCCGTTGCGATTCTCCGGAACGACGCTGTCTCTCAACTATTGTGTCAAGCCGGGGGGAAGCGTACGGGTGGAACTCCTGGATGCCGAATCAAATCCACTTCAGGGCTTCTCACTTGAGGAATCGAAATCGATGACCGGTGATGAGATTGACGCTGTCGTTTCGTGGAACGATGGCAGCGATCTTTCAAAGCTCAAAGACCAACCAATTCGGGTTCGCCTTCACATGGACCGCGCCGATGTCTTTGCGATTCAGTTTCAGAACTGACATCGCTGATCGACAGACTTTGGCAGTCTCAAAAACATTTTCAGGAGAGAGCTGTTCCGGCAACGCTGTCTGGGCCTGTCTCTGCCAGTGACTGTTTGCCCGCTCACCGCCTGAGCGGGCGATCGGAATTCGCATTAGACCAGTTTGGTCTATCATGTGCAGGCGATCCAGGATTTTCACCTCATGAAAGTCCATATTATCGCCTGCGGAACGTAATAGATTATTGGCAAAACCACTCTAGGGTTGTGCCTGGCATGCAACGTCTTCGTACCGGTGCAACGAATGTGTATGACCCTTTCTTCCGGCGGGTCGACCGGGCAAGGAATCGATGATGACGGAAACTGAACTGCTGGAGCGATCTCTTCATTCGTTTATCCCGCAACGCACGTTTGACTTTCATGCTCATTTGTATGAACCGCAGTCGGATACGCCGGCACTTCCGCCGCTTGCCCTGCCGGGGCAGACTGCTGTCGGGTTCGATGCCTATCTCAGCAGCCTGAAGAACTGGATGGGACGTTCTGTCCCCCAAGCAGGACTGTTTTTCGCGCTGCCGACGAAGACACTCTGCCTTCCGTCCGCCAACCGGCTGATTCTTCAGGAACTGAAACAGCACCCGATGTCGCGCGGGCTTCTGCTCATCAAACCGCAGGATGATCCTGCAAAAGTCTCGACACAGGTCGCGAGCGAAGGCTGGGCCGGGTTCAAGGTTTATCATCATTACGCATCGCGCCCCGATACGTTCAACGCGGAGATTGGTGAATTCATCCCCGAATGGGCCTGGGAGACCTCACATGCTCGCGGACTGGCGATCATGCTTCATCTGGTCCGCGAACGTGCGGTCGCTGACCCCCGGAATCTGGAATACATCCGGTCACATTGCAGCCGCTATCCCAACACGCGCCTGATCCTGGCTCATGCGGCCCGCGGATTCTGCGGGTATCACACGGTTGAAGGAATCGATTCGCTCAGAGGACTCGACAATGTGTACTTTGATACCTCTGCGATCTGCGAAGCAGCGTCCTTCGAAGCAGTACTGAGAGTCTTCGGGCCGACAAGATTGCTGTTTGGAACGGACTTCCCCGTCAGCGAAATCGTCGGTCGGTGCATCAGTGTGGGGGACGGATTCCACTGGTTGAGTTCACAGCAGACCGGCGATCCCAGGACGTCTTTCGCCAGACCGGTGCGGGTCGGAGTCGAATCGCTGCTTGCTCTCCGCCAGGCCTGCCAGACATTGCGGCTCAAGGATCGCGACGTTGAGCGGATCTTCAGCCTCAATGCGATGCAGCTCTTGAGCATCGAGGAACAGCCTACCGGCCCTTCTGCGCAGGAAACGTATCGGCAGGCGAAAGCTTTGATTCCCGGGGGGACGCAGTTACTCAGCAAGCGGCCCGAGATGTACGCGCCGGACCGCTGGCCCTCGTATTATCGCGAGGCGCGAGGTTGTGAAGTGATCGATCTGGAGGAGCGTCGATTCACCGACTTCACCACGGTCGGTATCGGCAGCTGTCTCCTCGGATATGCTGACTCAGATGTGACTGATGCTGTCGTGCGTCGGGTGCAACTGGGATCGATGTGTACTCTCAACAGCCCGGAAGAAGTGGAGCTCGCTCAGACCTTGGTCGACCTGCACCCCTGGGCCGAACAGGTTCGCTACTGCCGCACCGGCGGGGAGGCAATGTCAATCGCCGTGCGGATCGCCCGTGCTTCGACCGGGCGGGACTGCCTGGCGTTCTGCGGATATCACGGCTGGTCTGACTGGTATCTCTCCGCAAATCTGCCGGGTCGAGGGGATGGCCGCAACGAGGATCGACTGGGTGGACACCTGCTGGCCGGCCTGAATGCTGCCGGGGTGCCGGCCGGTCTGCATACGACAGCATTGCCGTTCAGCTATCAACGGATTGATGAACTTCATCGTCATGTGAAAAACATGGAAGGCCGAATTGCTGCGGTCGTCATGGAACCGACCCGTTCGGTTCCACCTGCCCCCGGCTTTCTGGAGGATGTCCGGCAAATCTGCGATGACTGCGGAGCCGCGTTGATCTTCGATGAAATCACAACGGGATGGCGCCTGTCTCTGGGGGGCGTCCACCTGAAATTCGGAGTCCGCCCTGACATTGCAGTCTTCGCCAAGGCGCTGGGAAATGGTCACCCCATGGGAGCCGTCGTCGGGACCGCAAAGTTCATGCAGGCGGCCCAGGAATCGTTCATCTCCAGTACCTACTGGACAGAAGGTGTCGGCCCCACCGCAGCATTGGCCACGATTCAGAAAATGAAGTCCGTCGACGTCCCCGCACATGTCGAACGGATCGGCAGCGTCTTCCTGAAGAGGTGGAACGAACTGGGCCAGCAGACGGGAATCGCCACTGCGGCCACCGGGCATTCTGCGTTACTCAGCCTGACGTTTTCACACCCTGATGCTGCCGCAGTCGGGACTCTTTTCACCGCACGCATGCTGGATCACGGTTTTCTGACCGGGTCGGGCTTTTATCCCACCCTGACGCATACCGATTTGCATTTGGACGCGTATTTTTCTGCCGCTTCTCAGGTCTTCCAGGAGTTGGCTGATGCGATTGCAAAGAATGACGTCCGTGAACGACTGGGAAGTCCAGTCAGACATGGTGGCTTCCAACGGTTGACGTAATTCACCTCCAGATCACAGTGACAGGGGCCAGCAGATGTTCCTGTCGATGACACCACCTGCTTCGACGTTTCGATTTTGCGTCTGTACTCTGGACTCCCGGCCCTGGAGTCTCGACACTACAGGGCATGCAGCCACATTCGACATTCCGCCCCAGCTATTCCCGCGTCTGGTTGATGTTCTTCCGGAACTCGCTCGTGCGAGCCATGATGTTTCGTGGTCACTTCCTGATTGAAGTGCTGACGCAGACCTTCTGGATCGCTGCGCAGCTGATTCTGTTCGAGATCATCTATGGTCGCGTGAAGAGCATTCAGGACTGGTCGCACTATGAATATTTTGCCTTCATGGCAACCGGCATGCTGATCAACGGGCTGGTGGAAGCCTTCTTCATGCCCAATTGTGCGAACTTCAGCGAATTGATCCGCACCGGAAATCTGGACTTCGCGTTGCTGAAGCCCATCGACACCCAGTTCCTGATTTCGTTCCAGTCAGTCGATTTCGCGATGATCAATCAAATCGTCATCTCACTGGGGATTTTGCTTTACTCTTTGTGGAAACTGGGGGTGGCAATCACCCTCGGTAACGCCTTGATGTATCTGCTGCTGGTGGGAGTGGGAGTCGCGTTCTTCTACGCCCTGATGATCGCACTGGCCAGTACCAGCATCTGGATGGGACGCAATCAGAGTCTCTATGAGTTCTGGTTTTACCTTACGGTCTTTGCCCGGTATCCGCAGGATTTTTATCGGCAGTCTTCCGGCGGCGAGATTGTGTGGTTCGCGTTCTCGTTTCTGATTCCCATTCTGCTGGTCGTGACCGTTCCTGCCCGGGTGCTGCTGGAGAAGGCCCTGCAACCGAACGCTGCCGTGCTGTTCATTGCACCGGCCCTGACGGCTGTGTTCCTGCTGCTGTCTCGCTGGATCTTCACATGGTCGCTGTCTCATTACCGCAGCGCGAGCAGTTGAAGAGTCTCCCCGAAACCAGGGAGAGATCCAGTCGTCTCGATTCACCGTCCATCGGCTTTTCAAATGATGTCTCCGAGTTCAGCTGGTGATTTCAGCACTCGCCTGAAAGATCGAGCCAGAGAACTTGGGTTTTCGCTGGTCGGAATCACTCCTGCAGCCCGGCCGGAAACGCTGGAGCAGTTCCAGAGTTGGCTGAGGCAGGGGATGCACGCGACGATGGAATACATGCCGCGGCGCGAGAAGGCCTACGAGCACCCGCAGGGGGTGCAGGTCGGGGTGAAGTCCGTCATCATAGCTGCCATCAACTACGGGCCCGGTGTTTCCTCGGAGCAGGGGACTGCACCCACCGGAAAGGTCGCGGCGTACGCACAGGGGACGGCTGACTATCACGACGTTCTCAGGCAGAAACTTCAACAGCTTGCGGATGAATTGCACGCTCTCTGCCCTGAAGCCCGGACACGCATTGCCGTGGATACTGCGCCGATCCTCGAACGGGATTTTGCACGCAGGGCCGGACTGGGTTGGTTCGGAAAGAATACCATGCTGATCAACAAATGGAGCGGCAGCTACTTCTTCCTGGGAGCGATCCTCACAGACATCGAGCTCACACCGGATGCCCCACATCAGACAGACCATTGCGGGACCTGCACGCGTTGTCTTGAAGCGTGTCCGACTCAGGCATTTCCGGAGCCGTATGTGCTGGACGCGGGGCGATGTATCTCGTATCTGACGATCGAACTGCGCGACCGCCCTATTCCGCTGAACCTGAGATCGGGGATGAATGACTGGATCTTCGGGTGCGACGTCTGCCAGCAGGTGTGCCCCTGGAACCGCAAGTCGACACCTCCGATGCTCCCGGAATTTCAAACGCATCCCGACAGCGTCCCCAGTCTGGAGCAACTTCTGAACCTCTCTGATGAGGAGTTTCAAGAACGATTTGGCGATCGGCCATTCGCTCGCCCAGGCAGGATTGGCATGGCCCGTAACGCCGCCATTGTGCTGGGAAACATCGGCGGTGAAGCGGATCTTCCGATTCTCATTCGCGCCATGAGTGCCGATTCGCCTCTGATTCGAGGGGCAGCCGCATGGGGGGTGGGGAAGATCGGCGGCCTGCAGGCGCGGCATGAACTGGCACGATCGCTGCATCACGAAGCCCATGAGGACGTGCGTCGCGAGATTGAAGCCGCAATCAAGGCCCTGGACGCGGCAGATTCCAAAGAGTGAATACACCTTGCATACGGAACTGATGTGAAATGCAACAACCAGTGATTGTTGCGAATTCACACAAGTTTGATAGAGACCGCGTCAGTCATATTAATTCTCTGCATGTCGCAGTCCCAGTTCCCCAGGGAATTAGACACACCCTAAAAACTGATTAAGTCTGATGTTGTGCCCAGCAGCCTGAAATTTTCTTCCACCCGGTCGATTGGAATATCGATTTTCTGCAAATTTGCCCGCCCACATTTCGCCCCTCGAATCACTACTTGGTGATACGTCCGAATCCAGTCGAATTTCTTCCAGATAAACCACGTTTCGATGTCCGGCCCTCTATCCATCGACGAATTGACCGCGGTCTTGGATGACTCCTCAATCCAGGCGGATTTTCTGCGCCTGCTGGCTGGGAATTACCGTCACGTGTACGCCTCCGCTCTGGCGATCGTCGGCAATCGTGATGATGCCAATGATGTTTTCCAGGAAGTGTGTGTCGTTCTCTGGCAGAAGTACGACGAGTTCGACCAGATCGTGAACTTCCGCAAATGGGCCTGTGCCATCGCCTACAACGTGGCAAAGGCCCACGTCCGCAAACAGCGTCGGCATCGGGGCTCGGGGATGAGCGATCAGGCTCTCGCCAGAATCGTCCAGTTCAGATCGGCAGGGAATGAGCTCTTCGAACTCCGCCGGGAAGTCCTCAGAGGCTGTCTGCAGAAGCTTTCCAATAAGGATCGCGATTTTCTGGCGGACTGTTACCAGACATCGACGTCTCTTGTGGAGATTGCCCGGACCAAAAAACAGACTGTTTCCGCAGTGTATTCCAAGTTGAAACGCCTTCGTCGCGCGTTGACCGAGTGCGTGCAAAGGCAATTCGGGACGGGGGAGGATTGATGGCTGCCGAAGGGTCCACGGTTGACGAAGTGCGACAGCTCACCGACCAGCTGTATGACGGCGAGATTGACCCCGCCGGCGTCGCTCGCATTGAGGAATTGATCATGCAGGACCAGCAATGCCTGCAGACGTATGTCGAACGACTCGACTTCCACAGCGAGCTCCTCGAACAGGCCGACCAGAAAACAAATGAAATGGGAGCGCTGCAGATCATCCAGCAGTGTTCTGTCAGCAGAGATCGACAGGAGCGTCGCCAGCGCTGGAAGATCAACGCTGTCCTGGTGGCCTGCTCACTTCTGGGCCTGGCAGCGCTGGGGGGAGCCTATTACAGCGCGATTCTCGTCCCTGCCGCGGTGGGAACCGTGGCCAGTCTGTCGACAGACCTTGAGCTCAAGGACAGTTCCCTTGAGTTGGGGCAGATTGTCCGACGCGGCCAGACCATCTCGGTCAATCGAGGCATCGTCAGCCTGCAACTGGCCCACGTCACGGTCGACCTGATTGGCCCAGCTTCGCTGCGACTCGACGGAAAGAGTCGGGTTTCTCTGGCGAAAGGAACGCTCCTTTCCAAAGTGCAGCCGGAAGGAGTCGGGTTCACGGTGAAGACTCCCGACAGCGAAATTGTCGACCTGGGAACGGAGTTTCTTGTTCAACACGATACCGGGAACGGAACCCATTTGAGCGTTCGCCGAGGGGCCGCTCAGGGGAAACTCCTCGATTGGCGGGGCCTTCCCACAAAGGTCATGGAATTGACCGCTTCCAGGGCAGCCCAGTTTCAGAAGGAGAAGGAAGCTGTCAAAGAAGTGCGATATGCACCGGAACGATTTACTCCAGTCGACGAATCGCGAGGAGGCATCCGTCAATTGTCGGGAGCACTGCGAACGGTCACTCAGGCACCAGTCTCACTGCGAAGCAACAGGACGACCACTCCGAATCATCTGCTGGTCATGCCCGAAAAACGGGTGAAACTGACTTCCGATCTGACCGTCGAAGGACTTTCAGGTCCAGTGACCATTCCGGCAGGCTCAACCGTCGCCAGCTATCTGATTCACTATGACCCGACTGCCGTCGTCAGCTTCGCTCCCCGCGGCGCGGTGACGTTCTTTCAGGACATTGCCGCCATTGTGGTCTCGTCAACCGGATTAACAGCGACGGATTCCCTGTTCGGACTTCCTCGGACGAAGTACGAGGTCGCTGAGTTTCGGGAACTGGAGCTGGAAGAAGACGAGATTCAAGTCTCCGACGACCGGAAAACGGTCTCGTTCTACTTCGGTGTGTCGCCTCCGGAATTTCTGGATGAAGTCCGGATCCTTGTCGTTGAGTCTTCCCCCTGACGTGTCCTTTCGCATCAGTTTCGAAATGCATCCATTCTTCTCTAAGGAACTCACATGAAAAAGAAACCTGGTCGCCTTGCATCGGGCTTCACGTTAATCGAACTCCTGGTGGTGATCGCCATCATCGCGGTATTGATCGCACTCCTGCTGCCGGCTGTGCAGCAAGCCCGGGAAGCAGCCCGTCGCAGCCAGTGCAAAAACAATCAGAAGCAGTTAGGACTGGCACTGCACAACTATCACGATGTGCACCGCGTCTTTCCCTTCGGCATGATGAACAGCTTCAACGCGTATTCGACTGAAGACTCGGTCTTCCGGGGAACGGGACGCATCAGCTGGTTCCCGATGGTGCTGCCGTTCATTGATCAGGCTCCCTTGTACAACACCTGGGTGACCTATGGACAGAACGGAACCGCCCCGAATTCCTGGTGGGATTCCAATCAGGGAGCGAATTCTGTCGTCAGCACGATGCTTTGTCCTTCTGATCCGGGCACAGGAAAGCGAACTTACAATGGATTTGCAGGAAACTACCAACTTTGCGGCGGTTCTGCTGCCTGGGGAAATCAGCCGGGCACGTTCAACGAAGCAATTCTGGACGCAAATGGTGTCAAGCCACGCGGAATGTTCTATCCCCGTTCAAGCGTCTCCATGAGCCATGTGACCGATGGAACTTCCAACTCACTCATGGCCGGTGAAATTCTGGTGGCACCAGATTCGGGAACTGCGGGCACCGGATGTGAAAGCTGGCCTGACCCGGACATGCGAGGGCTTTACTGGAATGCAATTCACATGGGATCCCTGTTCGTCGCTCTCAGAACTCCAAACACGAAGTCTCCCGACATCATCGGATGGAAAGCGTATTCAACAACGACTTCGCCCGCCACCTGCGCAATGAGCGGGACAGCCATGTTCGCCCGGAGCATGCATACCGGGGGAGTGAACGCGACCATGGGAGATGGATCTGTCCGATTTATCTCAGACAACATCAATACCGGGACCTACCAGGCGATCGGCACGATTTCTGGCGGCGAAATCCCAGGAGAGTTCTAGCCCCTGTCTCAGGGGAGTGTGGCGGCGATTCTGGGTAATTCATTACTCGAAAGCTGTGTTTATCGCCGCCGGAACGCCACACTTTCGTGAGATTCGCACTAGAAACCATCCGGGCACTCGAGTTCGAAAGCAGAGGCTCGACAGGCAATGTCGGGCCTCGCGAATTCTTCCTGCAGCCCTGATCGGGGGTTCAAGATGTCGCAGGTTTCGACACTCCGAATGGCCCGAATTCGGCATTCGACCGGGCCTTACCGTAGAGCGGGATTGAAAATGTGAATTCAATCTTCGTTCAGCAATATCACGGAAACTTGTTCAGATTACGCGATCGTGGAGTGCTATAATGACGCACCTGAAATATTCACTCACTTTGGGTTTGGTCCTGAGTCTGGCCGCCTGCTCTCAATCTTCCGGCCCCAAGCTGTACCAGGTTGAAGGGACGATTTTGCTGGACGGAGAAAAACTCCCGACGGGAGTCATAACGTTTGACCCTGCCGACGGCATTGCAGGCTCGTACGGAGCGGAAATCAAGGACGGAAAATACTCGCTTCATTCGGCACCGGGTCCCAAGTTGGTGAGCATCATGTCGTCCCGCGTCTCCAACAAGCTGGGACCGAACGGAAAGCCTGCGTTGGATCAGTTTCTCCCGCCGAAGTACAACACACTTACAGAGTTGAAAGCTGAGATTCAGCCCGACCAGAAGAACCGCACCGACTTCGATCTCAAGTTGAAGTAAAGGAAACCAGCTTCACAGACGTAGTCATCAGGACCAACTGTCTCGATGTTTCTCCCACGCTCGGCCCGACGGCCACCTGTGATGTTTCGCCACGGAATGACCACCCCGCATGAACAAGCTGCTCACAGCTCTGCTGCTACCTTCCCTGTGCCTACTCTCAGCACTGTACGGAGTGAGTTCCTGCAGTCTGGCGATCGCTGACGATCAGGCAGACTTCGCTCAGGGCGTTGCAAAGATTTTCGAACAGAGATGCCTGCGGTGTCACTCGACCGATCATGCAAAGGGCGGATTCTCGTTCTCCTCAAAAGAAGAATTTTTCAAAGGAGGAGAAAGCGGCGCTGCTGTCGTTGCCCGTCGTCCGGAAGAGAGCTCACTCCTCGAACAGATCACCGGAGAGAATCCCGCGATGCCTGCGGAAGGGGCTCCGCTGACGGCCGCCGAAGTGGAACAGATTCGCAGCTGGATCGTCTCGGGAGCGGAGTGGCCCGAAGGTTTCGTCATTCAGGCGAAGATCCCCGGCGGTCTGGACTGGTGGTCATTTCAACCCGTGAAACGTCCGAGCGTTCCAGCGGTCAAACACGAAGAGTGGCCTCGCAATGACCTGGATCGATTCATTCTCGCGAAGCTGGAAGAACACGACCTGTCTCCCTCTCCGGAAGCGGACCGAAGGACGCTGATCCGCAGGCTTTCCTTCGACTTGCTGGGACTCCCTCCCACCTACGAAGAGATTGAGGCATTTGTCGCGGATCAAGACCCGCAGGCGTACGAACGGCTGGTCGACCGCATGCTCGAATCTCCGCGATACGGCGAGCGCTGGGCGCGGCACTGGCTCGATATTGCCCACTATGCGGACACGCATGGATTCGAGCGGGACATGCTCCGGGAGAATGCCTGGCGGTATCGAGACTATGTCATCGAGGCCCTCAACACCGACCGGCCGTATGATGAATTCATCCGCGAACAGATCGCCGGCGACGTGCTGCGTCCGGACGATTCACGGTCAGTGACAGCGACCGGTTTTCTCGCAGCGGGCCCTTGGGATTTTGTCGGTCAGGTCGAAACAGTCTCGCCCACGCTGAAACGGGCGGCGCGGGCGGATGATCTCGACGACATGGTCACACAGGTGATGACGACCACAATCGGTCTCACAGTGAACTGCGCCCGCTGCCACGATCACAAACTCGACCCGATCACCCAGAAGGAATACTACCAGCTCTGGAGCGTCTTCGCGGGAGTGCGTCGGGGTGATCGTGACAACGACCCGGCAGAAGCGCGCCGCGTGGAAGAGCGTCGAAAGGAGATTCTGGCCGAACAGTCCCTCATCCGTGCCCGGCAGGCGGAGCTGCGAGGACGACCGATCAAACTGGCCGATATTGTCGGCGGCGGAGACGGTCACGGTTCCGGCAAAGCTGGCTCGGGCATTGACCCGCTGAATGGTCAGTCGATCGAAGTTGCTCGCGGGTTTCTTCCGGATGTCGTGCTCAACCAGTTTGCAGCTTCTCCCCTGAAGTTCGTCGATGGCGTCGTCATTCCGGATGAGTCGGAATCCGGCACACAGATCTCATCGACTGGTCTGATGATTCGTGATGTGCCGAAGACGTCGGGGCAGGTGTGGGACGCGATCCGTTTTGGCCCGCTCAATTCCCAGTTCTCAACCAAGCTTGGCGAGATCGACTTCGCATCCAGCGAGCATACCCTGCTTTCACTGCACGCCAATGCAGCGATCACTTTCGATCTCGATGAACTTCGTCAGGCCGGCGCTCCGGCTGAGATGAAGCTGACAACGTCAGTCGGTTATTTCGGTCAGACCACGCAGGCTGGAGCTTCGCTTGGAATTTATCTCGACGGTCTCCCCAAAGTGCAGCGTGCAGGGCTGGGACGTGATGACGGTCTGGTTCAAGTCGAGATCGACATCCCGGCGTCGGCCCGTTTCCTCACGCTGATGTCAACGGACAATGGGAATGGAATCAGCCATGACCAGATCGGTTTTGGCGATGCCTGGCTGCTCCCTATGCACCCGGCCGAACTGAGTCCGGCACAGCTTGCGGAGCTGAATGCCCTCGACATGCGACTCCCCCAGACGGAAATGGAACTCAATTCGCTTCCGGCGGCAACCAAGGTCTATGGGGTCGTCAGCGACGCGGAAACGCCCGCTGTGCATCTGCTTCATCGAGGCGATCCCGAACAATCCCGGGAAGAGGTCGAGCCCAAGGGACTCGCCTGCCTGACCGGAATCTCCGACCAGCTGGAACTGAGCGGTCCAGGTGAAGGTGCCCGGCGGCTGGCGCTGGCAAACTGGATTGTCGATCCCGCGAACCCGCTCACGCGCCGGGTTCTGGTGAATCGATTGTGGCATCATCACTTCGGTGCAGGACTGGTTGAAACTCCGAGCGACTTCGGTTTTGGAGGAGGGCGGCCCAGTCATCCGGAACTTCTGGACTGGCTGGCGGACGAGTTCCTCACTCGGAACTGGTCGATCAAGAACATGCACCGGCTCCTCTGCACGAGTGCCACGTACCGGCAGCAGTCGAGTGTGCGTCGTCCTCACGAAGAAGGAGTCGACAGTGCCAATCGACTGCTGTGGCGCATGAACTCACGCAGACTCGATGCGGAGTCCCTGTGGGACGCCACGCTGATGGTCACCGGGAAACTGAATCTGCAGATGTCCGGTCCTGGCTTCCGTGATTTCCAGTACACCGAAGCCTACGCACCGATCTACGACTATGTCGTCGCAGATTCTCCGGACCAGTGGAGACGGGCGGTGTACCGGTTTATCGTCCGCACCACGCCGCAGCAGTTCATGACCACACTGGACTGCCCCAATCCCGCCAATCTCACGCCGGTTCGAAACGTCACAACCACTGCACTGCAGTCATTGGCCATGCTGAACAACGGTTTCATGCTGAAGCAGTCACGGTATTTTTCAGAGCGTGTGAAGCAGCTTGCGGGTGAATCGCCGCAGCAGCGAGTCCAGTTCGCCTTTGAACTCGCCTTCGGAAGAAACCCGAAAGAGCGTGAAGAGCAGGCTGCCATCGAATTGCTGAAAACGAATGATCTTCCACAACTGTGCCGCATGCTGTTGAACGCGAACGAGTTTGTCTCGATCGATTGATGAGAGCCCCGTGATGACAAATTCCCCCCCCAACCAAAATCCATCTTGCGCCGGCCGTGCTGCTCCGCTGTCCCGTCGAGACTTTCTCTGGCAGCTGGGAGGCGGGCTCGGGGGAGTGGCGCTGACGTCGCTGCTGGCCGATGACCATCTCCTCGCAGATCAGAAAGATGCGGCAACGAGCAAGCTGCCGCACTTCGCTCCCCGTGCAAAGGCTGTCATTCAGATCTTCTGTCCCGGCGGGCTCAGCCATCTTGATACATGGGACTACAAGCCGGTTCTCGAAGAACGGGCGGGGAAGCCGTTTGATCCCGATGGCAAGATCACCTTCTTCGCCTCAAAGCCGGGGAACTGTCAGCCTTCGTACTGGAAGTTTCGCCAGCATGGTGAATGCGGTCGCTGGATGAGCGACTTACTCCCGCACCTGGCTGAACAGGTGGATGACCTGGCATTCATCCACTCGATGCAGAGTAAGACCGCGCTGCATGGTCCAGCCATGTTCATGATGAACAGCGGGTTCATCTTTCCGGGCTTTCCGTGCATGGGTTCATGGGTGACCTATGGCCTGGGAAGTGAACGGGACAACCTTCCCGCCTTCGTCGTGCTCCCGGATCCACGCGGACTCCCTCCCGGGGGCGTCGTGAACTGGGGGGCTGGTTTCCTGCCTGCCATGTATCAAGGAACTATTCTCGAGGCAGCTTCAGATCGACCTGCGATCGCGGACCTTTTCCCGGCCGACACCCAATCATGGCCGCTCGATCGAGAACAGGCTGGGCTGGACTTCCTCAAGGAATTGAACGCGGAACACGCGTCCAATCGGGCAGGGGACTCGCAGCTGGACGCCCGCATCGCTGCTTACGAACTCGCGGCACGCCTGCAGCTGAGTGTTCCGGAAGTCAGCGATTTGAGCGGTGAAACGCCCGAGACACACAATCGCTTCCAGATCGATCACCCGGACATCGGGCCGTTTGGAAGACAATGCCTCCTTGCACGGCGACTGGTTGAACGTGGTGTGCGCTTTGTGCAGATCTACTGCGGGGCAGAGAACACGGGAGCCAAGAAGATCCGCCCCAACTGGGACAGCCATGAAGATCTCGTTCGCGATCACGGCTACTGGGGGCCGATTCTCGATCGGGGCGCGAGCGCATTGATTCAGGATCTGAAGCAGACAGGGCTGCTCGATTCAACGCTCGTCATCTGTACCTCTGAATTCGGAAGACAGCCTGCAGCTCAGGGACAGGGGCGTGATCACAATCAGGGGGCCTTCACCGCCTGGATGGCTGGAGGCGGAATCCGCGGAGGGACCGCCTACGGAACCAGCGATGAACTCGGATTCAAGGCTCAAGAGAACCCAACCTACTGCTATGACATGCACGCGACTGCTCTGCATCTCCTGGGCCTCAACCACGAGAAGCTGACCTACTACCAGAATGGAATCCAGCGTCGCCTGACCGACGTCCACGGAAAAGTCATTCAGCAGATCCTGTCGTAGACCGTGTTTTGAAAATTCAACGGAATCCAGATTCGGGAGGGCGACGCTCCTGCGGAGCCGCAAGAAAGTTCACGCGATCACACGTCCGCGGCTCGGCAGGAGCCTCGCCCTCCCACTGTTCAATCACGTTCTGAGATCAAGCCGGGTCCCCGCGGAGCAAACCCGGGATCAGCACGGCATGGCCGATTCGACGGGAGCCCGCCATAATTGGAGGTGAACTCACGAATTGAAGTGACGCTGCAGCGGCTTCAATCGATCCTTCACCCCAACATTGAAATTGCCCATGTCACTGTTTCAAGGCAAATCCACTCCGGAAGAAATCCGGCAGCGTTTCGATCAGGATGTGTCGCGGTTTTCGAATCTCGAAACGGGACAGTCAGCGGCAATCGACGCTCCATTGGCACTGGAACTGGTGACGCAGGCAGCGCTCGCGGTCAATCCTGCTCCCCGATCGGTTCTGGACCTGGGATGCGGAGCCGGGAATTTCACGCTCCGACTTCTGACCGCCTGCGACAGCGTCGAAGAAGTTGTACTCCTCGACTTGAGCGGACCGATGCTCGATCGAGCGGCCGAGAGAATTCAGGAGGGGCGGAAGATCAAAGTCACCAAGCTTCAAGGTGATCTGAGAACCCTGCCGTTCGACAGCCGTCAGTATGACGTGATCCTCGCAGGGGCGGTGCTTCATCATTTAAGAACCGATACCCAGTGGGAAGAGACGTTCCGCCGGATTGCAACGTCGACAGCACCGGGCGGTTCGTTCTGGATCTTCGACCTGATTTCCCACGGCAATCCCGCTGTTCAGGCTCTCATGTGGAAGAGATACGGCGAGTACCTGACCTCACTCAACGGACCTGAGTACCGTGACAAGGTGTTTGCGTACGCGACGTATGAAGATTCTCCGCGCCCGCTGCCATACCAGCTCAGCCTGCTTGCCCGGTCCGGGTTCGAAGACGTGGAGCTTTTACACGCCCACGCCTGTTTCGCAGCCTTTGGTGGAATCAAGTCCGCGGGCAGTCACTAAGCAGTGAAAAGAAACTCTGGTGGCCTCAAGAGGAAGCCACCAGAGTCGTCCTGGTGTCAAGATTCCGGACGTTCACGCTGGATTCAGCTCACATTGACCCGACGCAGGATCTGCAGTGAACGGGGTGCCAGCGTCCAGGTTTTCGAAGCACCGGTATCGGCATCAATTGGCAGATAGGTCTCAGCCAGTGCGACTTCGGCCTTCTGTTCTCCATAGTTCGCCAGAACCATGTAGAACTCCTGATTCGCAAACGCTGAGGCAACCACATCGCCTGGAAGTGATGCGGAGAACAGATTCGATTCGCGAATATCCAGCCACGCCCACGAACCATCTTCCGTGATCTGCTGGTATCTCTTCAGCCATTTGGCGTGCGTTTCCTGGCTGCGGGGATTGGGGGGCACCTCGTCCCAGCTGCCGTAGACGTGCGGACCATTCGGATGAGCCTGATGATACTCCCAGGCAGCCCGGCAGCGTTTCATCCACAGGTCATTGGGCGAAAGATAATTGAAGCCCGGCACCATGGCCCGTTCCCCGGTGAATGGACGTCCTCCGGGAAGGATGGGGAACTGCAGGTACGGGATGGAGAGCAGGAACGGTTCGTCGTCGCTGGCGATCTTGGCGAACATGGTATCGATGCACGGCACCACGTACGGAGGATGATCCTTGACCAGGTCCCGGAGCTTATTGGCATCGTTGACGTTTTCTCCGACCCAGAGATAGTCGTAAACCTTTAATCCGGCTGTTTCGGGCTGGTTTGCGAAGTCGGCATGCAGTTTCAGAATGCCGCCGCGCCGTTTGACTTCATCATACATCAGCGCGAGCAGGTCCGTCGCAGCCCCGTCGAAGTTCGCGGTTTCCTGAAACGCTTCAATGGCATCGGCTGCCTGCGGAGCATTCGGACCGCGCATGGCATTCGGGACATATCCCCAGTCGTTGTAAATCCCGTCGACCCCATATTCATCGAGAATGAACTGCATCTTCGGCAGCAGGTAGGCCCGCCAGTCGGGGCTCGCTGGTGAGCATCGTCCCAGTTCAAACCATCCCACATAGCAGCCATCGCCCGGTCTCATCCATTCCGGCTTGAGATTCGGATCGTGCATGTCGAAATAGCCACTGGAGCAGTACGCCAGAATCTTCATTCCGCGTTTGTGCACCATGGAGACGAAGCGGTGGAACCCTTCGGGATTGAGGGCTGTAAACTTATCACCACCGTGCAGTCGTCGGGCATCACTCCATTCATCGAATACCTGAATGAGCTGAATCCCCTGCGCCTTCAGGCGGTCGAGTTCCTGCTCGTCATATTCATCCGGGTTCCACGGCTTGACGCACGGGTATTCGCCCAGGTTGTAACAGCACTGTCCGGAGAGATAGTTCGTGACCAGATGCTTCCGCATGCAATTGCGAATGCTGTCATTCCCGATCTTGATGTTCTGAAGCCGCTTTCGCTGCTGTTCGGCAGAGTAATTGGAAGCAACTCCCGGAGGGGGTCCTGCGGTTGGGCAGCTGGTGCTGACACCCTCACTGGCAGCCATTGCTTTGGTCGTTGTTGCGACTCCCGCAACTGCGGCGGTTGAGCAGGCTCCGAGCTTCAGAAATTCACGGCGTTGCATTCTTTTATCTCCTTCAGATCAAATTCAGCGGAAGTACTGAGTCGAGTGGGGATTTCAGGCGGGCAGGTAGCAGAGGATTCTTACTTCGAAGTCACTTCAAAATTCAGGCCCGGATTCTCACCCCGCTTGATCTCCGCGGAGAGCGTGCTGGCGACGTTGTATTTCTCAGCGACCAGATTCTTCGGAACGAAAATCTGAGGGACCCCTTTCTCCATCTTCGGTTTGTCGTTGGGGTCATAAGCACAGATCTCGACCCGCCGGGTGCCCGCTTCCGCCTGCGTCGAATAGCGTCCCTCTTCGATCGTGGCTGAATCGAGAGAACCATTCGCGACATCTCGAAAGATGATGATGCCACTTTTGAGTGGCACTCCATCCAGCGAGACTGTCCCCTGCACCGGATACCGGGCGGGTCCTTTACTCCCGGAACATCCTGCTGAGAGCCCGACGAGTAAGAGGCCCAGCGACAAACTCAGAAATCGAAGGCGAGACTGCAACTTCATTCGACAAGCAGTGTCACCGTGAAAAATCTGCGACATGACAGAAGTCCTGGAGGAGGTTACGAGGAGGACAATCGGGACGCATTCATCACGTCCAGAGCGGCTCCGTACGAAATGCCGAAGTGACGAAGCATCCGGGCCACTCCGCCGCTGGGGCGGGGTGACGATCGACACTGAAAGAAACCGCGCAGCCTGGACACGCGGCCATAACAACGCTTTTAAAACTCGCCGTTGGGCTGTGCATCATCCCGCGTCGCCAGTTTTGCGAGCAGGGCGAGAGAAATGGACTGGCTGAGATTCCGGACCGAGCCGTCACCCATCGCCACGTTGACAATCCCCGTGTGGGCCGAGGAGAGAGGCAGATTGACACCCAGCTCACAGACTCCGGTCGATCCACATCCAGCTCCACCCGCCGGCCAGTCAGTCTTGCGGGTCAGCGGGTAACGGATGGTGGTGATCGACGACTGATGGCAGGAATAGCCGACGGGATCAACATATTCGGGCGGAACCTTGTCCAGGACGAGTCCCATCTGCCAACCATAGACGTTGCTGGAACGCCAGTCTTTGATGGTCCCGTCGCTGGTGTAGATCCCTTCCCCCTGTTCACTGATGACGATGGTGTTCGTCAGGCCATCCGTCAGGTCCCGGAACTTGAGCTTGCCGTTGGGAACCAACGTCCCGCTTCCACCGATGATCCCTTTGTCAGTGAGTGTGGTGAACCGCGTTTCGGTGTGAGATGGAATCAGACCATCGACCGCACCGGCAATTCCGACATAGGTCGAGGCTCTTCGGGGAATATTGCCAGCGTAGGGATTGTCAAAGTGCGATGCGAACGGACTTAACGTGGACGATGGACAGTGATAGACAGGGACGTTTGTCTGGGAATATAGCAGCATGTTTGCCGGGCTGATCCACCCCGATCCCCAGTCGAATGCCAGCTTCGAATACAGCGTCCCCTGCTCAAGATAAGGGAGAATGAAGACCATCCAGGAGCTTCCCCAGCTGCTGGTGCCCGCCGTTTGAATTACGCCAAAAGGCTGCATGTCAGTGGCGCCTCCAGGAGGGATGCGGTTGTAAGTGTCCTGAAAATTGTGGATCGCCAGTCCCATCTGCTTCAGGTTGTTCACGCACTGGGAACGGCGGGCTGCCTCTCGAGCCTGCTGGACAGCAGGGAGCAGCAGGGCGATCAGGACCGCGATGATCGCAATCACCACAAGCAGTTCAATGAGCGTGAATGCGCTGCGTCGACAGTCACGGGGCCGATTTTTCGAACAGGAAGTGGACTTGTGCATGGGACCTCCTCGACAGACATTGATTAGAAAATGACACGACTTTCATTCATTCAAAAAACTTGCGATCCACGTCGCAAAGAAATCATTTCACTGGAAAGAAACTGATGGACCTCAACTGCTGCCGCGTGCCTGGCGTTACGCGCACGTCACTTCACAAGCAGACAGCTCATCGGTGCTGATCAGCTGCTTCTCACACAATTCGCGGATATAAGGGGTCAGGGATTCCGGGCCGTTGGCGGTGATCACAAATCCTTCTTCCAGCCGATTCGATCCTGCAGGGTGTCCGAACAGACTGATGTCGGAATTGACGCACATCCCCTCGGTGAACTGGTAGGTAGCATTGATGTCAGGATAAGGGGATTCCGCTTCAGCCAGTCCGATGCCGTGCATCGGGGGATAGATGTCGTACTGCGAAAGTCCATACTCTGCGAAAACGTTCCGGACCGCCTTCACCATTTCTCCGGAAATCGCACCGTCGGTCAAATAACCCAACTGCACGTTCGCCGCTTTGAAGAGGGCTTCGAGCAGATACTTTGCCTCATCCGATGCGCAACCTGCGACAAACGGATATTCAACCGTCGCAATGTAGCCCTGATATTGAACTGCCATGGCTGCCATCACCATGTCGCCATCGCGAATGATCCGGTTGGTCGGGCGTCCGATGATCGTTCCTGAACGTGATCCAGCTCCGTAGACCATGAAGACAATCGTTTCCGCTCCAGCGGCCCGGGCCGGACCTTCACCGGCAGCAGCCGCCATCAGCTCTGTATTGCCGGGCACGGAAGCAGCAATCAGCTTTTCGTATCCCAGGCAGGCGAGGCGTCCAGCTTCCCGCAGACATGCAATTTCCGCGGGCGACTTCACCATTCGCAGTTGATGGAGAATCTTGTCGCTGGGAATGATCTCGGCCCCGCCGGCAGCAGCCTGAATGCGTTCGTAGATCGGGTGAGGGATATCCCAGGAACCAACCAGGCCCAGTCGCTTCCCACCTTTGAGCGTTTCCCCAAGGATCTCTTTAAACGAGGAGAACGTGGCGAGCGGGTAATCAATCTCTTCGGGAACGGAGACGCAGGCAAAGTCCTTGACGTTTCGAAGATCCTGCCAGATGCACATCTCGCGGGCATATTTTTCGCCTTCGGGTGCCCCCACGACAATCGGAGAACCGTGTCGCGGGATGACGCAGGCCCCCCGCTCGAAGATGGGCCAGAAGTTGCAAACGTATCGCAGCTGTTCACGACGGTATTCATCACCGTAGACCAGCAGGGTGTCCAGGTTCTCCACTTCCATGGCAGCCTGGATTTTTTCAATGCGCGCAGCAAACTCTTCCGAAGAGATACGGATCATCTGAGACTGTTCCTGAACGGTGCAGGGGATGAAAAGCGAAGTACGTCGACTCAACTCATGCGACGAGTGCTGTTTCGCATGATCAACTCGGGCTCGAGGAACATCCTCAACTCGGGAGGTTCCTGAGATTCAATACTGTCAATCAGGGCGTTGACCGCCAGATCGACCAGACGTTCACACGGTTGCCGGATGGTGGTCAGGGAGATCCGGGGAGTCCGTGAGACTTCCAGGTCGTCGATTCCGATGACCGCAAGGTCTCGCCCCACCTGAATCTGTTTATTGTCAGCTGCTTCGATGACACCGATGGCGGCCAGATCGTTCACACACAGGACGCCATCAACGCCCGGAGCCCGTTTGACCAATGTTTCGAAGCCGTATTTCCCCTGGTCGATACTCAGGCCCGCGTCGATCACAGGAATGCTTGTTGACTTGATTCCATGAGCGGCCAGTGTTTCCAAAAAACCCCGTTCGATTCGCTGAAACGCACTGAACTTTCGCATCTGTCGCCCTGCTGTCAGCAGCGCGATCTGCTTGCAGCGAACGTCGATCAGGTGTTTAGCTGCGAGTTCGCCGGCGGCGTACAGATTGTTTCCGACGACCGCTCCCTCATAGGAATCGGGCGCTGTGTCGACCACAAGGGAGGGGACCTGATGCTGCTCGAGGAGAGCAAAGCTCTTCTGTGTTTTCTCGCACGGGCAGATGAGAACTCCCTGAACACGGGAGCGGATCATGTTTTCGACGGCATTGACTTCGCGATTCGCGTTCCAGTTGCCATCCGCGAAGATGACCTGATAGCCCCGGTTCTGCGCGATGGTTTCGGCGATCCGCACCATCGTGGCGTAGAACGGATTCGTAATATCGTTGACCAGAAAGCCGATGGCGTTTGACTTTCCCATTCTCAGATTCTGGGCACTGAGATTAGGGACATAACGCAGCTGCTGGCCGATCTCCAGAATTCTCTCGCGTGTTTCTTTGCTGATGCGGGAGTTGGGTTGAAACGCGAGCGACACCGTAGTTTCCGAGACCCCCGCGACGCGGGCAATGTCACGAATGGTGGCATGACGAGCTCCGGGATTGCCGGTGGTTTCATCAAAGGCCTGGGGAGTCGCCACAGAAATGCTTTCGGTTGGTCAAAAGCGTCGGGAGGACATTCTGGAGGCGTGCGGTTTATCGTCACACCTGCTCAAAAAAGTCTAGCAACCCGAAAGTCATTGTCAATGAGACTTCATGAATTTACAAAACTCCAGAAGTCTGCCGCTAAACCCCCAGTGTTTCAGGCCCTTTTACCTGAAGAAGATTGAGGGCGGTCTCCACTCGCACCGTGGTTTCGGCATTGTTTCGCTGGAAGATTGCTTTTGGAATTGACAATGCTTGAGGATAATTTAAACTCGTTTTCAGTTTGACGCCAAACCTCGGGCCGCGCCGCCTCGACCCGGCCAGTCACTCACCCTCCTCGAACTGGAAAGTTGCCTCGCATGGCAGGCTCCCGTCCCTTTCCCTCCCCCAGCGGTGGCGCCCACACCTGGTATTTCGCGGACGGCTATCTTCCCGAAAAAGTGGCTTCCGGACCAATGGAGGCACACGAAGCTCTGATGATTCTCAACACTCAGGAGCACCCCGCGGATGTCCTGCTTGATTTCTATTTCGAGCACCGGGAGCCCGTGCTCGGCGTGCCGCTGACCGTCCCTGCACAGCGTGTCCGCGCTCTTCGTCTGGATCACCCTGATGAAATCGGTGGGCTTGCGATTCCTCCGCTGACGCAATACTCGATTCGAGTTCGTGCCAACACTCCCGTCGTGGCGTTGTTCGGCCGGCTCGACACAACACAACCCGCAATGGCCTACTACAGTCCCGCCGGCTACTTCGAGAGCCCATGATTCGTTTTGACATTCATCCGCGGTCACCGGACCATGGATGTCGATGATGGCCACGACCCTTCCAGACGAAAACCGTGACAACATCCACACTCGGGCGTGTCGCGAATCCGGATGTCCAAATTCCACAGGAGGAAGAGGGTATGAAGCGTGTACTCGTGCTGGCAGGGCACGGCGATGACTCCGTGATTGCACTGGGAGCCACACTTGCAAGCGTGGTCGAGCAGGGGGGCCATGTTGCAGTGGTCTGCTTCGGAAATGGAGACGAAGCATTCGGCCGAATGGAAGATCGCCCCGGCATCATCGAGCAGTTTCACGAACAGGCGATCGCTGCCCATCAGCAACTGGGGATCACGGATTTTCAGTGCCTGGGACTGACGGACTTCGAGATTCGCGAAGACCGAAACATCTACCGCGAATGCATCCGCGCCATCCGCCGTGTTCAGCCGGATGTCATCCTGACGCACGACTGGCTGGAGTACTTTCAGCATCGTGCGATGGCCCGGATGGCGACCGACGCATGGTGGCAGGCAGGCTGGAAGTGCAGCGCCGATTTGGGAGAGCCATGGGCTGCCCGTCGACTTTATCGCTTCGAAGTGCTGCATTCGATGCCGGAACCGACGCATCTTGTCGATGTCTCTTCGACGTTTGAAAAGAAGATTGCCGCGATTCGTGAGTTCAAAGCGGCGCAGGAGTTTTTGACGGAGCTTGTCGATCAGCTGGAAGCCCGCGCCAGGTTCCATGGCAGCAAAATCGGCGTGAAATACGCGGAAGCTCTCACGCGGTCCTACTTCATTCCTGAAGCGACCCGCAGCGTAAATGACCTGTAAACAACAGACATCGGCCTGACTCGAACCACCCACTTTCGGAAAAGTCCCATGAAACCGTTTTACTTCTGCTTTTCCGTGGATGACATCGGGATGGAAGAATGGTCGACGCCGGCTCACGTGGAGCGAATCCTCGAGGTCTGCGATGAACTGGGGATGAAGTCGACTCTCTTTACTGTCCCCCGGCCGTTCGGAAAGCCGTTCCCGATCCGCGAATATAAAAGCGTGCTGGAAGCTGCTGATCAGGGGGGACATGAAATCGGCCAGCATGGGCTGGAACACGACCGGTTCGAAATGGGAATTCCCCCTCGAATGATTCTGGATCTGCCGCACGAAGGGCCCGCACGGGAATACCTTGCAAATCATCCTGACGAAGTGGCTGCCTCGCTGGCGGTCGAGCGGATTCGTGAGCGGCTCAAAGCTGGCAGAGAACTCCTTCAACAGGACCTCGGAGTGAGCGTGGAAGGGTCTCGGTCTCCCTGTGCATCCACCTGCGACAACCTCTACACCGCGCTGAAGGCAGAAGGGTATCGCTACGACAGTTCGACGATTCTGCAACCCGCTGCCTGGGCGATGATCGTCCGAGCCCCCAATCCCCAGCGAGCCGAGATCACGCAGATTCATCATGATTCCATTCGCGACGAAGACGGCTTCTGCGTTTACCCGATCGCGGCCGAATACACCTGGTTCCCGCAGCATGATCAGTTCGACGATTATCTTTCCCTGGCGAAGGGAGATTTCGACTCCTGCCTGAAACATGACATCCCGTTTGTGCCGGTTGCCCATGTCTCTCCCATTCAGTCGGGACAGGATTCTGAACTGGGATTCGAACTTTACCGTGAGCTGGTCGGCTACGCTCGACAGGCTGCGGCCGCCAGCGGGAGAGAGCTGGTCTTTACGACACTTTCCGGATTACACGCCGCTCGCGACGCCGAGCTTGTGGGTTGATCAACTCCAGCGTTTTCACACAGAAATCATTCATTCCATCAAGGCAGAGGTCAGCATGTCCACTCAAGTCACCTCCTTCGACTCCGCACAGCAAGGCCAGTTCGGGGATATCCTCAACGATCAACGGGAAGCACCGCGCGGGCCCAAAGTCGGCCTGATCGCCTGTGGTTACTTCGAATACTGGAGAATGTATCCGGAACTGCGAGACAAGGTGGCGGGCGACCTTGCCGGGATCCATCTGCGACTCTCGGAAGAGATGGATATCGTTTACCCGGGGATGATCGACACACTCGACGCTGCGGAACGGGCTGGCCGCGAGCTGGCTGCCGCCGGGGTGGATGTCGTCGTCATTGTGGAAGGGACGTACCTTCCGGACTTCATGATCCTCAACGCTTTGGAATACGTTCCAAACGCCAAACTGGTGCTGTTCAACACGCAGACCGGGACGCACGTGAATCCGGCCGACCCGTATCCTGCCACGCTTCGGAACAGTGCCCTGATCGGAATTGCCCAGCTGACCGGAACGCTGCATAAGAGTGGTCGCCAGTATCACGTGGTGGTGGGGGATGTTCATGACGGCGAGGCCTATCGTGAAGTGGGCCAGCATGTCCGCGCCCTGGGAGTTGCAAAGCACCTTCGACAGTTCAACATCGGCATGGTCGGCCACGTCTTCCGCGGGATGTTCGACCTCGAATTCGATCGGGGGACGGTGCGAGGCAAACTCGGACCAGAGGTCATCACCATTCAGGCCGAACACCTTGTTGACATCTGGGAAACCATCAGCGACGACGAGATTCAGGCCGCGACGCGACTGCTGACCGATCGCTTCCCATTGAAGACCATCTCCTCCAACGACGTGGCCAGGTCCATGCGGCTGGGGTTGGCCATGCGTGGACTGATGGAGAAATATCGACTCGATGCTCTCTGCTTCCTCGGGCAGCACTATCTGGAGAAGATTACACACGCACCGGCCCGGCTGGGGGCATCGTTCCTGACGGAGCAGGATGGAACGATGGTCGGCTGCGAGGGTGACATCGGCGGCCTGATCATGATGCAGATGATGCATGAACTGACCGGGCTCACTCCGGTGCAGATGGAATGGGGTCAGTTCGACCTCGACAAGAATGCCCTGTTCCTGATCGGGCACGGCATCGCGACTCCCGAAGTCGCCAACCTTCAGCGGGGCGTGCATCTCACACGCGCTCCCGAGGAATGGGGATTCGAAGGCTACGGGGCGAACTGGGAAATGATCCTCAAGCCCGGGACCGTCACGATGGGTCACTTCCTGTCGACTCCGACCGGCTGGCGGATGCTGCTCTCGAGAGGAGAGTCGCTCGATCATCCGTGCCTCCCCTGCGACGAAATTCATGCCATGGTGCAGGTGAAATCGCCGGTGAAAGACTATCTGAAGACGATGCTGCAGGCGGGGATCTCCCATCACGTGATCGTGGTTCACGGGGACGTTCTGGCAGAGCTGGCCCTGATTGCGGATGCAATGGGTGTTGAGAAGCTGATCGTCGAATAGCAGTCGCGTCTGAATCAGGAGTTGGGGGCCACTGCTGCACTCAAAGTACCTCGCACTCTCCGAGTGCGAGCCCCCGAACGATCTCGACCATCAAACTTGTCACAAGTCCCTGTTCTTCCTCCCTTCCTCCTCGTGAGGTCCTTGCGAAATGACCGCAACATTCACCGTCCTGGACATGGGGGTCGTCGCGATTTACATCGCGCTGGCCGCTGCGATTGGGGCGTACTTCTCGCGGCGAGCCGGGCAGTCGCAGGAGAGCTTCTTCACGGCGGAGCAATCGCTTCCGTGGTACATCATTGCCTTAACGACCTCAACGGCCGTGATGGGCGGGCTGCCGATCGCACTGTCGGTGTACTACACGCACGGGGTCGCCTATCGGTGGATCGTGGACACGCAGTTCATGGTGTTCATCCCGTTCGTGTCGGTCTTTCTCTCGCCTCTGTGGCGGCGATTGAATTTGAAGTCGACCCCTGAGTTCTTCAAATGTCGATACGGAGATGGAGACCGGTCCAGTCGGTTGTTCCGAACCTCCTACGGCCTGTTCATGGCCTTCGGATGGGGAACTCTGCTGATGGGGTACGTGATCGGGTACACCGTGCAGTCACTCGTCCCTGTCTTTGGCGCGCCTGCCTGGGCTATCGTGATCGGCCTGATTCTGGTCACGCTGCTGGGATCGACCATCAGTGGCTTTTACGGTGTCGCATATGTCGGTGTGCTGCAATTCGCCTTCTACGCGATCGCGTTTGCAGCGAGTGTTCCCATCCTGATTTCTGCCGCCGGGGGATGGGATCAGATGTTTGCCACACTTCAGCAGAACAACCCGGAGTTTCTGAACCCGTTGCCGGGGGGAAAGGCAATCAGCTGGACAACATGGTCCGTGCTCCTGATTCAAAGTCTGTTTCTGGGAGTTCATCCCAACTATGGAGAGGGCTTTGTCGCGCAGCGGTTCCTGGCGGCGCGGAATGCTGCACACGCGAAAGTGGGCCTGATTGTCAGCTGCGTTCTCAGCTCTGTCTGCTTCCTGTTGCCGACCGGGTTACTGGCTGTGGCGATCACGTCCCTATACCCCGGCCTGAGCGGCACTGAAGCACAGGGAATCTACAGCCGTCTGCTGGCTCATCTTCCCCCGGGAGTCTTCGGGCTTCTGATTGTCGGTGAGGCAGCCATTATCATCGGGACGATTGACAGCCTGGCGAACTGGGGAGCATCGGTAATGACCAATGATGTCTATCGGTTGCAGCTTGCTCCGCACGCTTCTGATAGAAATCTGGTCTTCATGGGGAAGCTGTTCGGACTTCTCATGCTGACAGCGGGGAGCCTGATTGGTCTCCTGCTCGTGAATGAGTTCTTCAGCTGGTTCATGTTCATCAACACAGCCACAATGACGTTCCTGCTTCCGCTGGGGTTTTTCCGCTTCTTCTGGTGGAGAATGAATATCTGGGGAGAGATTGTTGCCATCGTGATCGGCATCCCGTTCTGCGTCGTCGTCTGGTTCTTTCTAGGAGGAGAACACTGGGAGTTCTGGAAGGTGTTCGTCACTCTCTTCGGGACCGGATCGGTGGTGATCACCGCAGCCGCCTTGCTGACCCCACCGACAAAGAGCGAAGTGCTCGACACCTTTTACCGGACGGCTCAGCCCCCGGGGTTCTGGGGACCATTCCGCAAAAAGCTCGAAGCGGAATCCAACGGAAGCGTCCAGATTCCAGGGATCGGTTGGAGTGATCTCCGCGAGTTCTTTGTGACAATGGCTGCATTCGGCAGTCTGTTTCTCTCCATCAACTGCTTCCTGGGTGGAAGATGGGAATGGGCGACCTTCAGCATCTGCGGATTTGTCCTCTTTGGAAGTATCGTCGTGTGGAATTCAGTGCGGGCATTATCTGGATCCGAAACGGACACGGGACTTGCGAATGCTCAGGCAGGTCTCAACTTCAGCGACGCGTCGGAAACGATCTGAAAATGTCAAAGCCAGTGAACTTCGTCTGTCGATCCGCAAACGGAATTCCGTGGACGGCGTCAGCACGCTCCCTGATCACTCCTCTTGTGATCGTGCTGCTGTACCAGCAGGCACTCACTGCTGGCGAGCCAGTCACAGGGGAAAAGCTCTGGTCCCAGCAGTGTGCCCGGTGTCACGGTCTACGAGGGGAAGGGACATCGGAATATTCCAGTCCGCTGCACGGGGACAAGTCGATTGTCGAGCTGACCAAAGTCATCTCGACCACGATGCCCGAAGACACCGAACAAAAATGTTCGGCCGAAGATGCCGGCAGGATCGCTGAATACATTCATTCAGAGTTCTATACGCAGGCGGCCCGTGAGCGGACACAGGCCGCCAAGATTGAGTTCTCGCGGCTGACGGCCACACAGATTCAAAACAGCATCAGCGATCTGCTGGGAAGTTTCTACGAAGAACTGCCCTGGCCGAACGAACGCGGTCTCACCGGCAAATACTTCAATCTGCGGACGTCCGCAGAAGACACACTGGTCGAAACTCGGATCGATCCCGGAGTGAATTTTCACTTCGGAGGAGAAAAGCCACCGGGATTTCCTGCCGGCCCCGGCCATGAAAGCCACCCGCCTGACGTCATCCATGATGAGCGAGAGTTTTCAATCCGCTGGGACGGCAGCCTGCTGGTCCCGGCAACAGGAACATACGAACTGATTGTGGAGTCCGAAAACGGATTCCGCATGTATTTCAACCAGAATCAGTTCCCCGTGATCGATGCCTGGGCCCATCCGAGTTCGGAGCGGATCTTCCGTTTTTCGACGAAGCTGCTGGGAGGGCGTGCTTATCCGCTCAGCCTGCTGTTCTTTCGATATCAGGAGCCGACCTCCTCAATCTCGCTGCGTTGGAAGCGACCCGGCCATGCTGAGGAAGTGATCCCGGCACGCTATCTCGCCCCGATCCAGAAGTATCCCGGCGGCTTTGTTCTCAATACTCCCTTTCCGCCGGATGATCGCAATAGCGGAGTCGATCGCGGAAACGGCATTTCGAAAGCGTGGCAGGAAGCGGTTTCGCTGGCGGCTCTGGAGACAGCCCGAGAGGTTGTCCGTGACATGACTCGTCTTGCAGGAATTCGGCATGAGCACTCCAACGACTTGAAGCGGGAACGGTCCGACCAGTTCTGTCGATCCTTCGTCAAGCGGGCTTTTCGCCGTCCCCTCACACCGGATGAAGAAGTTCTGCTGCTCGATCGACCGCGTCAAGGAGTCTCGTTCGATCAGGGAATGAGACGTGTCGTTCTGATGGCTCTCATGTCGCCGGGATTTCTCTATCGCGAGAGTACTCGCGCTCCATTCGACGATTTTGCGACAGCATCCTGGATGTCATTCGGACTCTGGGATTCCATTCCCGATGTCGCATTGCTCAATGCTGCAGAGCGAAATGAATTGCAGACTCGGGAACAGATTGAGGCCCAGGTGGAACGCATGCTTCCGAACGTTCGCACCCAGACGAAGTTGAGGGAATTCTTCCTGCAGTGGCTGCAGACGGACCGGACCAGCGACCTTGTCAAAAATCACGAGACGTTTCCCGGATTCGACAGCTCACTGAGTTCAGACCTGAGGAATTCACTGGAGTTTCAGATCGAAGATTTCATCAGCAACCCTGATGCGAAGTTCACCGACCTCCTGCAGGGGGACGAGTACAACATCAACGGACGGCTGGCGAAGTTCTATGGGCTCGAATTGCCGGAGGATGCAGGCTTTCAGAAAGTGACGATCCGGGACCAGGGACGTGCGGGAATCCTCACGCATCCGTTTCTGATGGCCAGTTTCGCGGACAGTTCGGAATCTTCCCCGATTCATCGCGGCGTTTTCGTGGCGCGCCGGCTCCTCGGTCGGCAGCTTAATCCGCCCCCAGACGCGGTCTCCCCCCTCGCACCCGACCTGCATGCCGGACTGAGCACCCGTGAACGCGTGCTTCTGCAAACCAGCCCGGCCAACTGCCAGAGTTGTCATGCCATGATCAACGGCCTGGGCTTCTCGCTCGAGAACTTCGACGCCACCGGGCGATTCCGAATTCTCGACCGTGAACGTTCCATCGATTCCAGCGGGGCCTACATTGACCGCGCAGGTGCGGAAACCCATTTCTCTGGTTCGCAGGATCTTGGGGAGTTTCTGAAATCGTCCCCGGAAGTTCACGAGGCGTTTGTCGAACAACTCTTTCTCTTCACGGTCCGCCAGCCCATCACAGCGTTTGGAAGTGAAATGCTGGATCACCTGGTCAGCACATTCAAAGAAAACGAGTTCCGGATTCGTCCCCTGATCCGCGAGATCATTGTCGTCTCTGCATTGAAGATGCAGGAAATCAATCCCCCGCAACCTGTTTCAACGTCTCCCCTCCCGCCTGCGACACCGTAGCGCGATTGCGTTCATCAAGCCCCGCTGAACTCCCGCCTGGAAACTTCGATCATGTCACGATTCGCATCACGACGAGAATTTCTCAAACGGTTCGGGTTCAGCGCAGCCATGTTGCCCTTCATCAGCAACCTGCCAAGCCTGGGGTTTGAGAACTCGACAGGCAGAAAAAAGCGGCTCGTGATTATCTTCTCACCCAACGGTGTGGTGAAGAAAAACTTCTGGCCGGATGAAGCCGGAAACCTGCAACACTTCAAGGAGATTCTGACTCCACTCGACGCTTATCGGGATCGCACACTGGTCCTGAACGGGATCAGCGACAAAGTCGGAGGCGACGGCGACAACCACATGCGGGGAATCGGATGCCTGCTCACCGGGATTGAGCTTTTTCCCGGCAACTTTCAGGGTGGAGGAGCCACCCCAGCCAGCTGGTCGAGAGGAATCTCGATCGATCAGGAGATCAAGAATTTCCTGCAGTCGCAGCCGAAGACTCAAACTCGTTTCGGATCGCTGGAATACGGTGTGGTCGTGCCGGAAACTGCCGTTGTCTGGAACCGCATGGTGTATGCCGGCCCGAATCAGCCGATCGCACCGATCGACAGTCCCTACCAGATGTTTCAGAAGCTGTATGGAAATGTGCAGGATCAGGAGAGTCTGAGCGGCGTGCTGGACCTTCACGTCGAAGACCTGAAGCGGATGGAAGCGTTGATCAGCCGGGAGGACCGTCAACTGCTGCAGCAGCACGCCGAGTTCGTGCGACAGATGGAACGTGAACTTCAGGCGTCAGGACCGCTGCCGGCCGGACATCTGATTCCGGAACTGGAGCCCGGGTGGGTGATTCACAATGACAATCTCCCTCAGCTGACGCAGATGCAGATCGACCTGATGGTCAGCAGCTTCGCGGCCGATTTTGCACGAGTCTCGACTTTGCAGTTCACTCAGTCAGTGGGGCAGGCCCGCATGTCGTGGCTGGGAATTCATGAGGGGCACCACCATCTGTCTCACGAACCGAATTCCAACGAAGCGGCTCAGGAACAGCTCACCAAAATCTGCCGATGGTATTGCGAGCAGGTGGCCTACCTCGTCAAGAAACTGGCGGAGACCCCTGAACCCGGCGGAGAAGGTTCATTACTGGACCATACAACCGTTGTGTGGACCAACGAACTGGCCGAGGGAAACACCCACGCCATGGACGACATCCCTTTCGTGCTGATCGGGAACGGGCTCGATTTCCAGATGGGGCGATCGCTGCAGTATGGCGGTGTTCCTCACAACCGGTTGCTGCTGTCGCTGGCCCATGGGATGGGACATGAAATTGAATCGTTTGGAAAGCCGGAGTTCTGCCAGGACGGTCCGCTGACCGATCTGAGCTGAATTTCGCGACAGTGAGCAACTGGAACGAAGTTCACGAAAGTGTGGCGTTCCGGGGGCGATGAACACAGCTTTCGAACGCAAACTGACCCGAATTCGCCGCCACACTCCCCTGAAAGAGGGTTCGGACATCTCCGTGTGGACAGATTTCGCGGAGAGCTACAATAATTGCCAGGCTCCGTTGCTGTGATGAAACAGTGGACTGTTCATCAGCGAGCGGGAGCAGGCGATTTCAGGTGCAGGAGGTTCCATGTTCGAATCCGAAGTTCACGTCAACAAGTTTCTGCTGAACTACGCACAGGGATTAATGGCAGACATCCCGGAAGAGCGAATGGCTGAACAGCCCTCAGCAGGGATCAATCACCCCGCCTGGATTCTGGGTCACCTGATTTACACCGCCGACTCCGCGAACGCATTGTTAGGGGGGAAGAAAACTCTTCCGACAGACTGGGTGAGACGTTACGGTCCAGGTTCAGAACTCTCCACGCGTCGGGAAGACTATCCCTCGAAAGAGGAATTGCTCGAGAAGTTGAAGTCCCTGTTCGAAACAGCCCATGCGCAGTCCGCCAGTGTCGATCCAGCTGCGATGCAGGCCCCGAATCCTCGGCAACAGATGTTGCCGTTTCTGCCGACAGTCGGAGATCTGGTCGCCTTCATCCTGGCGGGGCATATGGGAATTCATCTCGGACAACTGTCATCCTGGCGCCGCCAGATCGGGATCGGACGACTCTTTTAATCCGAGAGAAGCAGCGACACTGCATCAGTCGAGACAGAACCGGTAATAGATCTCACTCGCCTGGTGAAGCTGTGCGATCTCGATCCATTCATCGACGGTATGTGCCTGAGCGATCGAACCGGGGCCCAGTACGATTGCAGGGACGCCGCGCATGGAATACTGCGCGGCGTTCGTTCCGTACCATGCGCCATGCTGTCTGCGAAGGCCGGCAACATCTGCGACGTGCTCCATCAGACGGGACGCCCACTCAGAGTTGTCCTCATCAGACAGCGTCGCTCCGTCGACCCACGAGGGGGACATTTCGAAGTCCGTGTCTGTCCGGGCCGACAACCACGCAGTCAGCTTCGGAATCACCTGCTCGGGGTCTTCGCCGGGAATGACCCGGCGGTCGATTTCGATCACGCATTCATCGGGCACAATGTTGACGCTGGTCCCTCCCGAGATACAGCCGACGCTCAGCGACGGTGATCCGCACAGCGGGTGAGGGGGCATTGCAGACAGTTCATTCGCGTACACCTGCAGCAGCTGAACGATTTCCGCCATCTTGTAGATTGCATTGACCCCGTCATGCGGACGCGAGCTGTGACAGGCCCGACCGGTCGTTTTGAGTTTCCAGCGGACAGCCCCTTTGTGAGCCACGACCGCATTGAGTTCCGTCGGTTCGGCAACCAGACAGAAGTCCGGTGGGGTGGGCATCAGGGCCAGACTCTCGGCCGGCTTTTTCCAGCTTTGTGCCAGATGCCGCGCTCCGGTGGTGGCGAACTCCTCGTCACAGGTGCAGGCCAAAAGTACATTCGTTGCATTGAGAGGACGTTCGATGACCAGTCTGGCGAACGCAGCCAGCATCGATGCCATCCCTCCTTTCACATCACAACTGCCACGGCCGTAAAGCCGGCCGTTGCGGATGGTCGGAGTAAACGGCTCGACTGTCATCCCTTCCACGGGAACGGTGTCCTGATGCGCATCCAGCATGATGGTGCGTGTGGCCCCCGGGGAGTCGAACCGGGCGATGATGTTGTGACGCCCGGGAAAAACTTCCTGACGCTCGAACGGAACATCCAGCCGTTCAAAGAAATCGACCAGCCAGTCGCTGATCCGTCCTTCAAAATAGATCGGTCCCGAAACTGGCTGTCCCATCGGATTCACGCTGGGAATGGCGATCAGTTCCTGCAGAATTTTAAGTGGGTCCGTCAACTCCGCTGTCGGTCGAGCCAGTGTGGCAACGGCAACGTCTTGACTCTTGAGCGGCAATGACATGGATCTCTCGATGTTGAGCGACTGACGGGAAACGAGTCGGAATTCAGTCTGTCTGCCTGCGTGAAGCACGCTGGGAAAGGATTGGAATCAGGAGAAGATCTCGTGATGAACTTCGCCATGAACGTCGGTCAGACGGAAGTCCCGCCCAGCATGTTTGTACGTCAGACGTTTATGATCGAGCCCCAGCAGATGCAGCATCGTGGCATGCAAGTCGTGAACATGCATCTTGTTGTCCTGCGCGTAGTAGCCGTAATCATCGGTCGTGCCGTATCGCAGCCCCCCTTTGACGCCGGCTCCAGCCATCCACATGGTGAACCCTTCGGGATTGTGATCGCGTCCATCCGACCCCTGTGCCACGGGAGTCCGTCCGAATTCTCCTCCCCAGAGCACCAGGGTATCTTCGAGCAGTCCGCGCTGTTTCAGGTCCTGCAGTAAAGCGGAAATTGGCTGATCGACTTCGGCTGCGTTTTTGGTGTGACCGGCCTTGAGATCGCCGTGCTGATCCCACTGGACCTTGGTGTCGCTGTGGGTGACCTGAATGAAACGGACACCTCGTTCCGCGAATCGGCGGGCGAGCAAGCACTGTCGACCAAAGTCCTCCGTCACTTTGTTACCGAGTCCATACATCTCGAGAGTGACGGGCGTTTCCTCGCTGAAGTCCTGCGCCAAGGGCATTTCCGTCTGCATGCGGTAAGCGAGCTCGAACGATTGAATTCGCGCTTCGAGACTGGCTTCGGGCCCCGAGGTCGACAGATGCTCCTGGTTCATTTCGTTCAGCAGGTCCAGCTGCATCCGCTGGACACGATTCGACCATTTCGGGTTGTCGATGTATTTCACGCGGGCGCTCGTCGAGGGGAGGCTGGCAACCCCCAGCGGCACACCCTGATACTTCGCGGGAAGAAATGCCGATCCCCAGTTCTTGACCCCGCCATGGGCGAGCGTCGGGCAGATCGTGATGAAGCCCGGCAGATTATCGTTCTCGGTCCCGAGTCCGTAATTGATCCAGGCCCCCATGCTGGGACGGATGAAATTGTCGCTGCCTGTGTGAATCTTCAACAACGCTCCGCCGTGAGACGGGTTTGTCCCATGCAGCGAATGCAGAAAGCAGATGTCATCGACATGTCTCGCCACATGGGGAAAGAGGTCGCTGATGTACATCCCGTTTTCGCCGTACTGCTGAAATCCCCAGGGAGAACCCAGCAGATCGCCAGTGGGTGCGAACTGCACGCGGGGCTTCGCGAACGGGTACGGCTTTCCGTGGTTCTCCTGCAGGAGCGGCTTGTAGTCGAAGGTGTCGACCTGCGACGGGCCCCCCTTCATGAACAGGAAGATCACCCGTTTGGCGCGAGGAGCGAAATGAAACGGAGTCGATTGCGTTTTCGTGCTGGCGACCGCGTCACGTTCCTGCAACATCGCCGACAGGGCCAGATAGCCAAAGCCGACAGCGGAATTCTTCAGCATGCAGCGACGATTGATTCCCGTAGTTGATGTTGTCTCTTGCATGTGGTGACCTCTCAATTCTGTCCGGGCTGACCCGCCCCCATCCTTCGCACGATGACTGCTTCGATCAAGTTCAGTTCAGATAGAAGAACTCGTTGGAAGCCAGCACGCTTTGACATGCAGCCGACCACGCAGCTCGGTCAGGGGAGATGTCCTTACTGGTCTCGGAGAGCAACGCCTCCAGTCGATTCACGTAATTCAGCAGTCGATTGACCTCATGACTTTCAGGCAGACGTCCCAGCGCCAGCTCGTACAATCGGGTCGCGCGTGCCTGTTCATCCAGCGGGATTTCATCCAGCAGCCGTCCGGCCAATGCATCCGCAGACCCCAGAAACATCTGACTGTTCATCACATACAAAGCCTGGGGCGCGACGGTCGAAGTCTCGCGACTTCCGGTGGTGACGTCCGCGGACGTGTAGTCGAACAGCGAAAAGCCGTCGTACAGATTGTTGCGGATCACCGGCAGGTAAACCGATCGCCGGTTCGTGTCATATCCAGTATCGTCCTTGGACGTGTGGTCGAAGACGAGTTGCCATTTCGGAACATTGATCACCTGTTCGCTCGGCGTGTCGTCCAGAGCACCGCTCACAAACAGCAACGAGTCCCGAACCGCTTCCGCGTCCAGACGTTCCACATTGGCACGCCAGTGGAATTTGTTCTCCGGATCGATCTTCGCATTCTCAGCCTGTGAATCGCTGCTCATCTGATAGGTGCGGGAGAGCATCATCAACTTGTGCAGCGACTTCATCGACCAACCGTTGTCCATGAAGCTGACCGCCAGCAGATCAAGAAGTTCGGGATGGCTCGGAGTAGCCCCGAGCTTTCCAAAGTTGTCTGTCGTTTCGACCAGTCCTTCGCCGAAATGCCACCGCCAGACACGATTCACGGCCACGCGGGCGGTGAGCGGGTTTTCACGGCTGGTCAGCCACCGGGCCAGCTGCAGACGACCACTTTCCTGCGGCCCGATAACAAACGGTTCGCTGGACCTCAGGACTTCGGGAGTTCCGCGCTGCACCGTCTTTCCAAGAGTGAGATGACTGCCGCGAACATGGATGCGAAGGTCCGCGGGAGTCCCCTCCGCCATGGCCATGGCGGTGGGCAGTTCCTTGGTCTCCCGATCCTTGATGGCTTTCCGCAGCTCGGCAAGCTGTGATTTCACCTCCTCGGAGAACTTGGACTCCACGTCAGCTGGCGGCTGGGTTCCTTCTGGAGCGTTCGTGGACTTCAAGTATTCCGCGGAGGCTGCCTGAAGTGCCTTCTTCAACTCTTCCTGATGAGCAGCTCGTTCTTTGTCGAGCGTTTCTTTCTTCTCAATTTCTTCCGGAGTGGCCAGGACGAACTCGTTGTACTTCGCGATTGTCGCGAACGACTGCATCGACTTGGAACTCTTGAGAATCCCAGCGAGCGCGTAATAGTCGGCGGTGGAAATCGGATCGAACTTGTGATCGTGGCAGCGGGCACAGGCGAGAGTCAGGCCGAGAAACGCCTGTCCGAACACATCGATCTGTTCATCGATGATGTCCATCTCCATCTTGGCTTCATCTTTTTCCGCCAGCACTTTCGGCCCTAAAGTCCAGAAACCGGAGGCGATGATCGGCTCATACCTGTTCGCGTATCCCTCGGAGTTCAGCAGATCACCCGCCACCTGCTCGGTCAGGAAGCGATCGAACGGCTTGTCGTTGTTGAAGGCGTCGATCACGTAATTCCGGAAGCGCCAGGCATCCAGGTGAGCAAGATTTTCATCCTGTCCGTTACTGTCGGCATAGCGCACGACATCCAGCCAGTGTCGTCCCCATCGCTCGCCGTAATGCCTGGAGGCGAGCAGCCGGTCAATCACTTTCTCGAATGCCTCCGGGGACTCATCCGCCAGGAAGCCTTCAATCTCCTCGGGGGTCGGCGGAAGACCGATCAGATCAAACGTCGCCCTGCGGATCAGCGTTCGCTTGTCAGCTGCGGGATTGGGTGTGAGTCCTTGACTCTTCAGCTTGGCGAAGACCAGGGCATCAATGGGATTGGCCTCTGCAGGCGTGTTGGCATCAACCGGGATCTCCGGTTTCTGAATCGGTTGAAACGCCCAGAACTTCCTGGCTTCTTCTAGGTCAATTGCCCCACGACGCGGCGTGACAGCGGTGCTTCCGCTGTCCGGATGGGGGGCTCCGCGCTGAATCCATTCAGTGAGCAGCTGAATCTCAGCATCCGAGAGTTTACCGTCGGGCGGCATCTGCAGGTTCTCATCCTGATAGCCGATGGCTGCGATGAGCAGACTTTCTTCGAGATTGCCGGGCACAACCGCAGGCCCGGATGTTCCCCCTTCAATCATGCCGGCATACTGGTCGAGTCTGAGTCCAGACTCCTGTTCATCAGCTCCGTGACACCCCGCACATTTGTCGATCACCAGCGGGCGAATACTGGTTTCGAAGAACTTGAGATCGTCAGCACTCGGTTCTGACGCAAACGCAGATGAAGCGGGAATTCCGGCCAGCGACAATCCGAGGACACAAGGCAGGAGAATCAAGCGGAAGGATGGTGTGCTTCTGATCTTGAGACGTTCCATTTCGGTCTCTCGTTCCTGGGCGTGCTGCGGAGGATCAGGCGGAAGGATGTCGCGGAGGGAATCTGTCCAATTGTGAAAAATCGGCTCCCGGGATTCGTGACTTCACGAAACCGGGTGTTCAGGTGATTAAAAAATGGATTACGTTTCCTCTTATCTGTAGTCTATCCCTCTTTTCGCCGAAAAGCACTCTTCTTTGAGGTAATAATTTGCAATAGGAGTACAGAGAAAATGCAACGTCCCCGCCCCCTCGCTGCAAAGGAACGGTCTCCGGTGCGGAGAGGGGGCATTCACTGTATCTTGCAGGCAGCGATCACCCTCTCACACTGACACCAGATGCAAGACCCCGGGAGCAGCCCGATGAGCACAGGCCAGCCGCATCCTCCGATCTACAAAGACCTTTCGTATCCTCAATTACGCAGCTACTGCGAAATGGCCCGGTTGGGAAGCATGTCCGCAGCGGCCCGTTCCCTGCAGGTGTCACATCCGACGATCTGGAAGCAGATCCGGTCCCTCGAACAGCTTTTGAAGACCACGCTGGTCGATTCCGACGGTCGAAGAAGCGAGTTGACTGAAGCCGGGCGGATCCTGGCCGAACTCGCGACCCCCGTCATCACGGAGTTCGAATCACTGCAGGACCGGTTTCATGAAGAGTGCGGCACAGCCCCCCGGACTCTTTCCGTCGCAGCGCCACCTCGAAGCTACACGGACGATCTGCTCCCGGTGATTGAAGAATTCCGGGCGATGCATCCCGATGTCCACCTGATCATGCGAGAGGTCTTCAGAGGCCAGGGGAATGACATGCTGGAATCGGGAGAAGTGGATCTTGTCATCGGGGACAGAACGGTCTTCCCGGAGCCCGCGGAGCTCACGATCGAACTGCTGTATGAAATTGAACCGATGGTGATCATGCCGGTCGGCCATCCGCTTTCGAAGCGCCGGAAGATTGAAGCTGAAGACCTGGCGAAATACCCCGTTCTGAACCGTGCTGAATCGTATGCGGACGAGGAAGGTCGAGCACTCCTGCAGCGGGCAGGTGTCTTCGACCATCCTCAACGCGGATTCGACCTTGTGCTGGCGGCATCGATCCGCGCCTGCGTGAAAGCGGGACACGGGATCGGACTGGTTGGTCGCGTCCGCCCGGAGATCTCCGAGGACCCGGAAATCTGCGAGCGTTCCTTGAAGCACTTTCTCCGTCCACTGCAATGCTTCGGCCACAGCCTGCGCCGCATCAGGGAGAATCCGACCCAGCGTGCCTTCACGGACCTGTTAAAAAGCCGCCTGCACCACGCATCGCCCCTCCAGTGAACTGAGGAACCTATTTGGCATGCGGCTCGGGAACTGCGATCTCCTTCGCGTCCCGGGGATGAATGACGAAGGCAATCAACCGGGTACGAGTGTGGGGATCGGGATTTCTGGAGACCCGATGCAGGCAGCCGGTCGGTTCGTAGAAGGTCTCCCCCGCCTTGTAGACCTTAACCGGAAGGTCGTCGACTCCCAGTTCATAGGTCCCCTCAAGAACATAGACCAGACCCGGTCCCGGATGCCGATGGGGAAGTCCCGCCTTTCCCGGTTCGATCGTCACCTCGACCACAGTCACGCTCGAATCATGCCCATCCATCTTCTCACTGATCTCATGAGAGTTGATCACGCGGACAGCCTCACCATCTTCGTGATGATGTGCAAAGGTCAGACTCACAATGCCCAGACATCCACACACGGCCAACGTCAAACATGCACGCTTCATCGCTTTCTCCTGCTGAGGTCATTGGATCGCAGAATACTCTGTTTACTCTGAAAGCAAGGACGATTGGGCAGTGTCCCTTGTGACACCGATTTTAAAACGGCCTCAAAGATCGAAAGGGAATCCGCGGGGGGCTGTTCGCGGTTTCACCGTGTGATTTCCGCAACCCGCGTGTTGATTTCAGTGACGAGTGACGCGGGAAGCGGCCCCCTGCGTGCAACCTCCAGATTCTCAGCCAGATGACCGGGGTCACAGGTCCCCACGATCGTGGTATGGCAATGCGGATGGGAAAGCGTGTGACGAAGGATCAACTCGGCGCGTGACATCCCAGGCGGCAGAAAGTCGTCGAGACTGGCCCGGCTCCAGACGTCGTTGAGTGCGGGGCGTTTGATCTCCGCATCAGGCCCCCCGTGGGCGATTCCCCCGCGGACGATGATGCCCGCTCCGGTCGCCGCTCCCCGCGTCATCCACCCGACATGTTCAGGAGCCAGACAGGAATAAGGAATCTGGAACGTGTCGAAGACACCCAGATCGATCAACGCGGGAAGTTCAGGCAGCGAGCTGGAAACCCCGAGAAACCGGATCATTCCTTCGTCGCGAAACTGCGTCAGCAGATCGATCAGTCCGGCACGCTGAAGAGTTTCGGCATCGCCACCGTGAAACTGATAAACGTCAATGTGGTCGGTCCGGAGCCGTTTCAGGCTCGTTTCGAGATTCTTCCGGACCACGTCTGTGCTCCAGACGTGAGCAATTTCAAGACGATCGGCATGCTGCGTGTAGGCGCAGCCGCACTTGGTGGCCAACACATACTCATTGCGACGTGACCCTATGAATCGTCCGATCCGCTCTTCACTCACACCGTAGTCGGGGGCGGTGTCGATGAAGTTGATGCCGGCATCGAGCACGGCATTCAGAATTCGATCAGCATCTTCATCGCCCACAGTCCGGACGCCCCAGGTGTTTGGCCCCCGCAGCCCCATGCTCCCGTAACCCAGCTGCGTCACTTCCAAACCTGTTCGTCCCAGAGTTCTCCTGGGCAGCATGATGATTCTCCGGTGAAACAGAATGAAAGTGAGAACGAGAGATCGACTCGACCAGAACCCTCAGCCGCTTTGGGGCAGATCCATGAGGCGCGCGAATCGCTCCAGCACGCGTCGCTTCAGTGCACTGTATTCTACCTGATCAAAGTGACCCGACAACACGACCCGCAATGCTTCATCCCGTGCCATCTCCAGCAGTTTCTCTTCCTGAAGGTGTTTGTAGAAGCGGAGTGGCAATGCGCCGTGCTGCCGTGTTCCGAGGACATCCCCCGGCCCGCGCAACTCGAAATCCTGCTCGGCAACTTCAAACCCGTCATTCGATCGTTCAAGGACCGCGAGTCGCGAAAGTGCGTCCGGCGAGCTCGATTCGGAAAACAGGAAGCAGTAGCCACGGTACTTTCCACGCGCGACGCGGCCGCGCAGCTGGTGCAGCTGCGACAGACCGAACCGTTCGGCGTTGAGAATGACCATCAGCGTGGCATTAGGAACGTCGACCCCGACTTCAATCACCGTCGTGGCGACTAGAACATCGAGTTCCCGCTCGCGAAACGCTTCCATCGTCTCATCACGCTCTTCCCGCTTCATCCGGCCGTGTACCATGCCGATGCGGAATCCTGAAAGCTCCTGAGTGCTCAGCTCCTGAAAGACCTGCTCAGCAGCCCCAGGTCCTGCGGCATTTTCTTCCCCCGAGTCGACGAGCGGACAGACCACGTAGAGTTGCCTTCCGGACTTCAATTGCTCGATCAGAAACTGAAACGCTTTTCGGCGGGCGGCCGGCCCCAGAATCTTGCTGGTGATCACCGGTTGCCTTCCGGGTGGACGGTCCTTCACCAATGTGAGATCAAGATCGCCGAACTGAGTCAGGCAGAGTGTGCGGGGAATGGGAGTTGCCGTCATCACCAGCACGTGGGGAGGGGAGGCCGCATCCAGATTGGAGAAGTGCGCCCGCTGCGCGACACCGAACTTGTGCTGTTCGTCGATGACAACCACGCCGAGCTTCTGAAACTTGACGTCGGACTGAATGAGTGCCTGCGTTCCAACCACCAGCTGAATCGATCCGTCCGCGATCCCGGTAATCGCGTCACGCCGTTCTTTCGCCGAGAGATTCCCGGTCAACAGTGAACGTTGGACGCGGCTGTGCTCCAGGGCCGTTTCAATCGTCTGCCAGTGCTGGCTGGCGAGCAGTTCCGTCGGTGCCATGACCGCTGCCTGCCAGCCGTGGGCGACTGCCGTCAGCATGGCATCCAGCGCCACAACCGTTTTCCCCGCGCCCACATCCGCCTGCAGCAGCCGGTGCATGGCATATCCGGATTTCAGATCGGCAGCGATCTCGCGAACCGCCTGGTTTTGACCGGTCGTATACTCGAATGGAAAGAGACGACGGATACGGGCATCGATCTTGGCGGTTCGCTCCAGCACGGGGGCCTGACATCGTGCACGCCATGCCCGTCGCCTGAGTGCCACTCCCAGCTGAAACTCGAACAGGTCATCGAAGATCAATCGCTTCCGCGAGATTTGAAACTCTTCGGCGGTTGCCGGCTGATGGACCTTTCGGACCGCCTCCGCCAGCGGCATCAGCTTCAGGGATTGAAGTGAGGATGCCGGCATTGGATCTGCAATCAGACCTTCCGCAGCCTCCAGACCATTGGCAATGATCTTTCGCAGGTCTCCCACGAGCAGTCCATCGGTCAGGCGGTACCGGGTAAAGATCAGCTGCGCGGGTTCGGGAGTTTCATCTGCTTCCAGCCATTGCACGGTGGGATGGGAAAACTCCCAGCGCCCTTCGCGAAACTTCGGCTTTCCCGAAAAAAGGACCTGCTGGCCCCGCTGTAACCTGCGGATCATCCAGGGCTGATTGAACCAGACACCCCGGACAAAATCGGTCCCGCAGTCAAGCAGAACCTTTGTCATAGTTCGATTGTTGGGCAGCTCGCGGGCATCGAGGTCGTAGACCGTGCCGCGAACGGTGTTCAGATTTCCGGTTTCAATGTCGTGCGGAAGCCGGATGTGGCTGAAATCCAGAATGTCCCGGGGAAGATTCCACAGCAGATCCTCCAGCGTGAAGATTCCGAGTCGTTGCAATTGCAGTGCGCGCTCCGGGCCAACACCGCGGAGGAACTGAACATCACTTTCGAGGGAAACAGGAGACATTCCCCGAGTGTATTCAGTCAGGCTCTTCGGACGTAGTGACTGAGTGCCGGGAAAATCGCGAGGGAATCAGAACATCGGGCTTAAGGAGATGGTGACGCCGGGAACGCCGTCAGTTCACTTCCGGTCTCGGCATCCCAGATTCGCACCGTGCCATCTTCGCCACCACCGACCAGAACCGTGCCAGTCTCGGAAGCGACGACTGTGTGTACGAAATCCGGCAGGCCAGCAACGGAACGCACCTGTCCCCCGTCCTCGTTGACGATGCGCACGAGGGGATCACCCGACGAAGTGACGATCTGCGGAGTTGCTCCCAAAAACTGCAGGGCGGTCACTTCTTTTTGCCAGCCTTCAATCTTCTTCTTTCGTTCTCCAATGAGCAGATCCCAGATCAGAACTGCTCCATCGGCTCCAGCGGTGGCCAGTACCCGGCCATCACAGCGGTAGGCAACCCCCAGCACATGGTGCGTATGCCCTTCGTAGAGTCCCGTCTGCTTTCCGGTCGCGATGTCCGTGGTCTTCGCCAGCTTGTCCGCTCCCCCGGAAGCCAGACTGTTCCCATCGGGCGAAAACTTTACGCAAAGGATGCTGTCGGTATGACGTTCTTCCCAGTGCTGTACGACCTCTCCGTTCTCGACGTTCCAGATGGTCACATCACCGGACCGGGAAGGGACCCCTCCGCCGCTTGCGAGCAGCTTTCCATCGGGACTGAAGTCCAGAGCATTGATCCGGTCGGCCAGAGGAGACTCGGCGGTTTCCCCTCCCAGAACCCTCTCGAGTGACCATTGCGACGTCAGATTGAATTCGATGCCCGAACCGTCATGTGCCATACCCCAAAAAATGCCAGCGGAAGGCGAAATCATCTGCAATGGAATTGCCGTTCCCGGAAACTGCGCGATCGACATTCCGGAAGCAACTCCCCAGATGCGGGCTTCTCCGTTTTCGAGGAGACCGGCGATCAACTGGCCATCTGCAGAGAACGTGACGGCAATAATCTTGGTTCCCGCCGCATCGACGTTCGCCTTCTCGGCTGCCAGATCTGCGTTTGCTTTCTCCAGAGCTTTTTCGGAAGCTGCCACCTGTTCTTTCTCGGAGGTCAGCGTGGCTGCGAATGCAGTTGAGGCGGCCGTTGTCCGTTCGAGGTCGGCCTGTGCATCTTTGAGATGGTTCCGCAATTTCTGAAACGCGGACTGAGATGCGGTCGCATTGGCAGTGGCTTCTTTGAGCTTCTTTTCCAGCTCCGATTTCTGAGTCTCGAGGGCTGCATCCGGAGTCGAAGCGGCTGCGATCTGTGCGGTCAGAGCATCCAGAGACTTCTGAGCTTCATCCTGAGCAGCCTTTGCTTCTGCTGCCGCTTTCTCTTTCTCGGGTAATTCCTGATTGACGGTCTCGATCGTCTCGTTGGCTTTCTTCTGAACTTCTTCGAGCGACTTCTGCTGCCCCTCGATGCGGGTGATCTCGCCTTTATGGAAGGCAAGTTCCATCTGATGCGACGCCACGCTGCGATTGAGAGCTGCCAGATCCTGAACGTGTTTCAGGCTGTCCTTGAGCTCGATGATCTGCTTGCCGGTCTCCAGGTTCCAGATCCGGATGACACCGCCGTCACTCCCCGTCGCCAGCAATTTTCCATCTGTCGAAGCGGCCATCGATGACATGGCGGGAACACTCAACTCGTGCAGTTGCCGGGAATCGGAAAGCTGCCAGACACGCACATGCCCATCCACCGTCGCTGCGATCAGTCGATCCGGTGAACCGACGGTGAGCAGACTGGCGATGCTCCCATGCCCCGACAGAAATTCTTGCGGAGGAGCAGCTGTAACACCTGCTGCAGGTATGGCCCACACACGGATCGTTTCATCGGTTCCAGATGTGACGATCGACAGACAGTCCGAAGTGAATGTGAGATGGCTCGTCCCTTCGGGAACGGTGATCGTCGCGACTTCTGCGCCGTCCTTCACATTCCGGATCGACAGAACGGAATTCTCGAGCGTCAGTGCAATCCTCTGATTGTCGGGAGAGATGCGAAGTTGCGGACTGGCAGCTGGCTTCAAATCTGTGACTTGCGTGATCAAGTGACCATCGACTCGATTGAGTAAATGCAGTTCCCCGGAAGCGTTCAGGCAGGCGATCATCTGGCCATCAGTGCTCATTCGCGATGCAATCGTCTCCGGAACCGGAGCAGGGAGCAACTGTGAAATCGGGCTCTCGGTCTTCTTCCAAAGTTTGATTTCCCGATAGCTGCCGGAAGCCAGACGATTGCCGTCGGGGCTGAACGCCAGCGATTGAACAAGTCCGTGATGAGCGGCTGCTGGGCCGCTGGTGATGGAATCATCTTTCAGGGTGAACGCGACCTTGCGAGTGGCCAGGTCAATGATTTCCAGTTGATTGGCCCGTCCCGCTGCCCCCCAGCGGCCATCCTTTGTGACGGCCGCGCAGTACACAGGATGAACCGCTGTGGGAACCGGTTTCCATTTCACACGCTCGACTTGCTTGACCGAGGTTTTTGCACCTGCATCGATCCAGGCAGCCAGCACACTCAGTTCCGCAGCCGAAAGCGGGACAGCCCCCGTCTTATTGTCCTTCGGGGGCATGATCACGTCCCCGATCTGCCGGGCTGCCTGATAGATCAAGCTCTCTCCCGAGTTCCCAGCGACAACGCCCGGGCCGGTGTCCCCCCCTTTGAGTACGGACTCAGGAGTTTCGAGACTCAGCCCCCCTTCGGTCGTCGTCTTGTTGTGACAGGCCAGACAGTTTGACTTCAGAAAAGGAACGACATCCCGATAGAAATCGACATCCTCAGCGAAAGCTGCCGTGTGCAGCAGCCAGAATGCGATCACTAACTTCAGGCTCAGCTGAGAGCTACGCAAGCAGACGGGCAGGGGAGTCCACCGAAAATCGAAGTTCACTTGGATTCCTCAGCCTTCGGTTCGACGCGGATACGAATGGGAGTCGTGACCATGATGTCGACGATGTCCTTCGGGGCAGCAGCCTGCCTGGCCGCCTGCAGGCGGTTGTCTGCTTCCGTCCTGGTTTGCTCGGCCAGCTTGAGTGCCTTGGCTGCCTCATCCGCAGTCACCTGAGCAGCAGCCTTCTGTTCATCGGGAGCAGCCTGAGCAACATCATTTGCATTTCGAGAAGCAGAGCTGGCCGCCTCAAGAGCCTGCGAGGCCACTTGCACAGACGCTTCCGCCAGCTTCACGCGGTCGAGCCGATGCTGATGTTTTGCGACAGCTCCGCCGTAGAGGCCAATCGTGTAGTCGCCCGGAGGGGTCTTCAATTCCGCGAAATCCAGGACGAGATCGTGGGCCTCGGCCTGCAGCGGAATACTGATGTCTTTCACCTTCTCAAAGCCGGCTCCGAATGCACTCAGGCTGAAGGCGCCGGAGAATTCTTCCCGCCAGGTGAGCTTCAGAGGAATGGTGAGCTTTTCTCCCGCAGCGACGGTCCAGACCTTGTCCTCCGCCGGTGTGATCGTCAGCGGAGCGAGTTCTGCCTGTCCGATAGAGACGGGAATGTCCGCCAGCAAGCGTTGTACAGGAATCTCACCCCAGGCATCGCCAACAGGCCAGGACATGGAAGCCATCTTCCCCAAACGAGTCTCCTGCACACCGTTGATCTCCGCCTGCCCGACGAAGCGGGCGATTCCGTGACAGGGAGCCGCGTCCTCTTTCGCTGATATCAAAAGTGTCCCGGCGTTTTTTCCAGCGGGAATCGTCAATCCGGCGGCGCTGATTCCCGCGGGAAGATCTTCCAGCGAAACGCGAATCTCTCCTGCAAAATCATCTTTGCGGATTACAGCGACATCGAACGCGATCGTTGCTCCGGGACGGAGCGCGATCGGCTTGGAGAGAGCGCTGCGATCGCCGTTTCGAAGCGTCGTATGCATTGCCCAGGCGACAATCGAAAAGTCGGGACGCGCATGCCGAATCATCAACTGATAGGCACTCTGCGGGTCGCTTCGCGTTCCGCCATACAGATCGCGTAACTGCAGTCGGTACGTTCCGTCTTCGGGAATGACGAGTTTACCGAGCACGTCGGTCGACCCCGTCTGGTAGGGGGGGCCGTCATAGGAGTAGCCGTTGCTGGAGGTCCCAATCGCGTGAGGAATGTCACTGAACTCGGCGACGTCCGCAAGCACTTCACGATCGCCATCCTTGATCACCCGCTGCACCAGGACGAACGGATTCGTTGCCAGCCCGAGTCGTTCCGAGACCACTTCGATCCACCATGTCTCGGATTTCTTCGCTGTGAATTCAAAGGTATCGACATCGGCAGCGGGAAAGAACGTGCCGCCGACGACACACGGGAGCGTGATCTTCTGTGCCTGAGACTGCTTGTTGTTGGGCTCGGTGTCCGGGGTCGGCAGCAGCGCTGCCAGATCCTCGATCGGACGGGAGAAGGAGTTCACTGCCAGCGTCGCGGGATGATTCGCGATTGGGTCTGTCGGTCCCAGAGTTGTCAGTGCCAGCCGGTAGAAATGTGACGCTCCGCCCCGGAACGTGAGGTCATGGATTTTAACGACGAATGTTCCATCCGCCGGCGCGACGAAGTCGATCAGGCCAGTCAGGCGATTCACCTGCAGGTCCCGTCCCTGAGCATCAGCGACGATCACCACCGGAACCAGCTTCGAATCAATTGTCCGGGCCGCACATTCGATGATCGTCCGGGTTCCCTTCGTACTGGTGAAAGTGTAATAGTCGACCGCCTTGGCGGACGTGGTCGCGTTACAAACGCTGTTGGCGGGGAGCGCCAGCGCCGTTTCCAACGTCGTGTTGGGAGTTGACGTGACCACTTCCGGCACATGACCAATCGTGAAGGCGCGAGCTGTCGACACTCCCAAATCCGACTTCACACGGGCATCGCAGATTCCTGCGGGAGCGTCTGCAGCGATGGTGACGACAAACCTGTTCGGAACCAGCGCACCCTCAGCGGTCTTCGCTGGGACAGCACTGATGCCGGGCGATGAGAACAACAGCTCGGCATCGGTGTCATCGATATTCTCCCCCGTCACCCCGACTTCAACGGTCGTTCCGGCTTGCCCTCCCATCGGCATGATGGTCAGTAATCGAGGGGCAGGCAGGCCGACCGACTGAGCCAGGCCTGAAGAGGTCCATCCCAGAAATCCGAACGTGAGCAATCCGAAAACAGAAAGCGACCGCAGAACAGCAGGCAGGGGGCACATACAATGTCCTCGCGACTCAATGATTGAAGATGAATTCTTTGGTGTCGATCAGTGCCCAGAGCAGGTCTTCATAGGCCTGCCGCCTGGAAACTCCGACATCGAGTTCTTTGCCGTCAGCATCGAACCGCGGCTTTGCCAGATACGACTCCGCGATCTGCAGTTCTTCCTCGCGCGGTTCGCGATTGAACGCCGCCAGATACAGCTCACGGATCTTCTCCGAATCGGACTGCATCCCCTCTGCGAGCCGTTGTGCACGGCCGCCGTTGGCCGTCAACTTCTGACGAACCTCATCACTGTTCAGCAGGTGCAGACTCTGTTGCAGACTGGAACTCTGAACGCGTTCACATTCGCAAACGCTGGCGCTGTCAGGTCGCCCGAAGACCTTCAGGAAGTAAGACGACTTGTTGTAGCTGTTGTCGGGAAGTGAAATGGCGAGCGTTCCACGGGGCATGTCCGCGAAGTCGGTATGAGTCCCCGCCACCTGATCGATCGCATCCAGCAGCACCTCGGCCGGCAGACGACGCGGATAGAACCGCGAAAAGTTCTGCCGGTCGACGCCATTGAATTCATTTTCGCTCGCCGCGAACTGATAGGTCTTCGACTGCGTAATCACGCGGATGACTGCTTTGAGATCGAACCCGCTGTCCACAAAGTGTTTCGCGAGCGCTTTCAGCAGTTCCGGATTCGACGATGGATTGGAATCTCGGATGTCGTCCTCGGGCTCGATCAATCCCCGCTTCATGAAATGTTTCCAGTAGCGGTTCACCAGTGCCTGAGAGAAGAAGGGGTTATCCGGGCTCCCCATCCAGTCGGCGAGGAACAGCCGAGGATCATCATCAGGCGCGATCTCCAGTTCTCCTCCTCCCAGGATTGTGGGCTTCACCGGCTTGCGGGTTTTCTTATTCTCTGCCTGGGCGATGCCGCGCTTGTGAAAAATCAGATCCTCTCCCTGGACCGCGGTTGGACTGCGACCGATCTGGGTGAAGAAGGCAGCAAAGCCGTAATAATCCTGCTGGCTCCAGCGTTCGAAGGGATGATGGTGGCACTGGGCACACTGCATCCGCACACCCAGAAACAGCTGGGCGATGTCTTCCAGCTGCTTCTCCGGTTCCTTGACCCGTTTGTACCAGGCCACAGGGGGATTCGTAGAGATCTGACCGGTTGCTCCCAGCAGTTCACGCACCGTCTGGTCGTAAGGACGATTGGCCAGCAACCCATCCCGCAGCCATGAATAGAACGCAAAGTTGGCGATCTGGTCGCTGTTGGCTTCCCGCTTGTTCTTGAGCAGTGCAGACCATTTATTGGCAAAATAGTCAGCGTAGCTGGGACTGTTCAGAAGTGATTCAATGAGTTTGTCACGTTTCTCGGGATCGGGGTCGGCCAGAAACGTGCGTGTCTCGTCGATCGTCGGAAGATGTCCTGCAATATCCAGCGAGACGCGCCGTAAGAAGGTCGAGTCGTCGCAGACCGGTGAAGGGGGGATGCCGATCTCTTTGAGATTCGCAAAGATCAGTTCATCGACGAAGTTCTTCGGTTCCGGGAGATTGTCGACGGGTGCCCCCAGAGGAACATATGCATTGAAAACAGAGACCAGCCCTTGATAGCGAACCATCACCGCAATATTGCCGGGCAGTTCCAAGCTCTTGACGAGGCCAGTCTCGTTCGCTTCCGCCATGCTTTTGTCGTTGGGCTCGTAGACAGCAACGTCGGTCACGTCGCGAACAGAGCCATCTGAGAAATGAGCCCGGACAGTCAGTTGCTGTTCCCCCTTTGGCTGCATTGCCAGACGCGGGGGTTGAACTTCGAGCGAGACCAGATGGGGATCGGAAGCTTCCCCCATTTGCATCCCCTGTTCCATCCAGTCGACAATCCGCTGGTAACTGGGGGAACCGACTTCCAGTCTTTGACCGCCTCCATGGGGGACAGAGTTGGTCGCCTTCAGGAGCAGCAGGCTCTGTTCAGGAGACGCGGGCGAGATCCGCCTGCCGCGACCTTCCTTCACAATGTGTTCGTAATCTTCACCGGGTTCGAAGCCGTACAGCGAGAGCCTAAAACCGTTCTGGCCCATCCCTGCTTTGGCGTGACAACCTCCGCCGTTACACCCGGCCTTCGTGAGAATCGGTTCAATGTCGTTGAGAAACGTCAGCGATGTGACCGGTTCAGATGCCCCGCAATTCGAAACGGGCAGTCCCAGCAGAAAGAGCGCGATCATACCTGCGTTCAGCAGGAAGATCCCCTTCTCCATCGTGGCTGGCAGTGGTTGCTTACGAACTGGGTCACGATGGAAAAGGGAATTCAAAATGAATCCGGCGGACGACTTCATGTGGTCGCCTCCCCGCTCAGTTCGGGGATGGCCTTTCCGTCATCGACAATCGGAGTCGGACGGCCATTCAGGTCCTTAATCGCAACATGATCATACTCAATTCCGAGGTGGCGATAAATCGTGGCAAGGAAATCACCCGGTCCCAAGCCCCGCTCGGTCACATCTTCGCCCCGGCGGTCGGTGGCGCCGATCACCTGCCCGGTTCGCATCCCACCCCCGAACCAGATGTTACTGAACGCGCGAGCCCAGTGATCACGGCCCGGCTGCAGCGTTCCGGTCGGAGCACTGGCGTCTCCAGCTCCGGTGCTCCGATCGTAATTGATTTTGGGGGTTCGACCGAATTCCCCGGTCACCACAACAAGCACCCGTTTGTCGAGACCCCGCTGATAGATGTCTTCGATCAATGCCGTGACAGCCTGATCATAAGCGTGCGACCGGAATCGCAAGCCGTCGAAGACATGATGATTGACCGCGTGGTCGTCCCAGTTCTGGACACGTCCACAAAGAGGGCCGCTCAACTGGCTGGTCAGAACATCAACCCCCGCTTCAACCAGACGTCGAGCCAACAGCAGCTGCTGGCCCCAGGTGTTGCGGCCATAGCGATCGCGGGTCTCAGGATCTTCCTTCGTCAGGTCGAACGCTTCACGGGTCTGGGGATTGGTCAGCAGCGTCATGGCCTGCGATTCGAATTCATCAATCGCACCCAGTTCGCGTTCCTTGTCGAATGCTCGTTCCATCAGGTCGAGGCTCTGACGTAAGGCCACGCGATTTCCCAATCGGGTCGCTTCGGCAGCGGACGAGAGCCCGATATTGGGAACGTTGAAGTTAGGCAGGTTGGGATCTCCCGTCACAGAAAAAGGGAGATACGCGTTCCCCACGTAGGCCGGTCCGTTATATTCCAGTGGAGGATTAACACCGACGTATCGGGGCAGCGGGTTTGTGCGCGGTCCTTGCTGAGCCCGCAGATAGGTCGCAATCGACATCCAGTCCGGAAATTTGGGCTTGTCCTTATCCCGGGTATCCGGATCTCCAGAAAGCATCCGCATGCTTCCAGCGGGATGACCGGGGGAATGATGATGCATCGAACGCACGATCGTGAACTTGTCAGCGATCTTCGCATGCAGCGGGAGCAGTTCGGTCAGCTGCAGCCCGGGCACCGCCGTATCGATCGTTTCAAACGGGCCACGATACTCCGAACCGATCTCCGGCTTGGGATCATAAGTGTCCAGGTGAGACAATCCGCCCGGCAGCCAGACCATGATGACGGCGGTCTTCTGCTGAGGAGATTTGGCAGCATTCTCTGCTCGCAGCCTCGCGAGCCCCGGCCAGGTGAGGGTCGAAAACCCCGCCAGCCCCAATTGCATGAAAGAGCGTCGGTCAACGGGACCAAAGCACGGTGAAGGGGGAAACGCCGGCATGATCATGAGCCTCCTGAATACGGTGGGAGAGGAAGGCAGCGTCGTCAGTTCTGTGGGTCAGGCAAAGGCAGGCAATCGGGGAGTCTGGTGGGGAATCGAATTCAGGTTATCAAGAATTCAGCCGAATTCTATCACAATCTGGAGGTTGTCGTTTTCATTTTCGGAATTCAATTCCCGGAATCCATCAGAGATTTCTACATCAAGATCCGATGAATCACCAGCGGACTCGGTCGAGAATTGAAGGGATTTTCAAATTTTTCGAGAGATTTAAGGAATCAAATTCCTTAAACATTGTACCCCCCGAATTCGCGACGCGCGACCTCGATCGATTCAACGAACGTGGCCCACTTCCAACAGAAACGCCGCACAGTCGACATGAAAGATGGCGGATCAGAAAAGCTCTCATCGGACAGGTCGCAGCGACTCAAGGCGTGAGCGACTCTGCGCATCTTCCGGGTTCAGACGGATTGCTTCAGAGTACGCCATGATGGCCTCGGGAATGCGATTCAGACTTTCCAGCGCAGCGCCCAGGTGGAGATAGGCCGCCGCATTCTTCGGGTCAATGCTCACTCCCTTCTGCAAATGGGTGACTGCCTGCTCAGGCTTTCCCTGCGCATTCAATGCCATCCCGAGATTGATCCGGGAAAGGGCATCCTGCGGAGCGACTTTGACAGCCTCTTCAAACAACTTCGTCGCAGCCTCCAGATCCCCTTCATTCCCGTAGAGAAAGCCCAGGCGATTGAATACGTCTGGATCGGTTCGATTAATCTGCAGCGCCCGGTTCAATGCCTCCTTGGCCTTCATGAGCTCCCCTTGCTGCTGATAGACCCGACCGAGATTTTTCCATGCAAGAAAATTCTGCGGGTCGAATGAGACGAGGTGCTCGTAGGTTTCAATCGCCTTTTCACGGCGGCCTTGATGATCGTAAGTGGCCCCCAGCTTCAACCACGAAAAAATAGACTTGGGTAACGTCTCAATGGCTTTCAGAAATCGTTGCTCCGCAGCATCGAACTCCTTGGCCTCCAGGAAATGCTCGCCCACTTTGTAGTTGTAAGTTGTTACATTCGGTTCGATGTCCAGAGCATGTTGCCAGAGTGTGGCCCCATTTTTCCACGTGAAGACCTGCTGGATCGCCAACATGAAGAACAGCACCGCAGCGAGAGTGACTGCGATCGCATTCATCGTCCTTGCTGACCGAAAACGCGCGGTCCAGTCACTGAAACCCCAGACAATCATGATGCCCAGGCCGATTTGAGGAAGGTACGTATAGCGATCGGCATAGGCCTGCCCGCCGACCTGCAGGAGGCCGATGACCGGCAGCAACGAAATCACATACCAGCACCAGCCTGTCACCAGATAAGGCAGCTGGCGCCGAAAACAGAACACCGCCAGAGTAACCAGAAGCAATATGGTCGTTGAGACCCCGACGGCAATCGCGTCCCAGTTATTGACCGGATGTTCGTAAAGGATGTGCAGACGCACCGGCCAGAAGGTCTTTTCGATGTACCAGCTGTAGGCGCGAATTGCGTTCGCCAGCCGGGAAATGGGACTGATGCTGGAGTGGAGAAACGCTGCGCCGACGTGCTTCTGGGCGAATACCGTGACCAGCCCGGTTGCCAGCGAAAGGGCAAGCCAGGGAGCTTTTTCGAGAATCAATCGCTTCCACTTCGAGAAGACAAGCGGAGACTGGTCTTCACTGGTCGACTTCCAGCGTTGTAATGGCCAGTAATCCAGGCACAGCATCAGCACAGGAACGGTCACCGCCATGGACTTCGACAGCAGTGAAAGGCAGAACGCAAGCGTGGTGAACGCGTACCAGACCTTTGAATGAATCTGGGTGTACTGCCGATAGCAGAGAAACGCAATCAACGTCCAAAACAGAAACAGGACATCCCGGCGTTCGGAAATCCAGGCAACAGACTCCACGTGCAGCGGGTGGACGCCAAAGAGCAGGGCAACTGCGAAGCTGCGCCACGGGCGGTCCGTCAGCAAGAAGAGCAGCCAGAACACCATGACGGTATTGACTGCATGTAGAAGCAGATTGACAACGTGCATCGGGCCCGGAGTCATCCCCCACAGGGAGACGTCCACCTTCCAGGACATGAACGTGAGCGGCGTCCAGTTCCCTTCCGGAGCACGCGACCAGCTGGTCCAGATCCCACGTGGAGAAAGCCCTTCCTGAACATGCGGGTCGTCCACCACGAAGACGAAGTCATCGAAGTCAACGAAATCAAACCAGGCTGTCGGAAGATAAAGCACTCCCGTGACTGCAAACAGAAACAGCGAGATCCAGACCCCGCGATCTGACTGGAGCGACGTCATGCGAACTGGTGAGTGAGGGTGAACCTGTTGCGTCATACCAAGTGAAAAGTCAGGGACTCGATCCTACCAGCTTGCAAACGACGCCACTGAACGCTTCATCAACGAGGACCGAAACTTGAGAAGTCCCGTGTCGCTGTACTGACGTGGCCGACAGCATTCTGAACATCGGGTACAAAAAAACTCGCTTCTTCCGGAGAACCGAAAGAAGCGAGTTCGATACATGCAATCAGACTGAGTCCGGAATCACGGCGAATTCCCGATTCAAGTCGGCTTAGAATTCAGGCATAACCTGGCCGTCACGAATCCCGATCAGACATCCGAAGGTGTTGTTCGTGGATGAAATGGCTGTCTGAGAAGGAGTGAAGCTGATGTTTTCACTGATGAAGCGAACGGCACCGTCACCGAGCAGGAAGTGAGCCCCGCCAGTGTGGAAGCTGCTGTATGCGGTGGCATTGTTAGCATCGGTGCTGTTGATTTTGACGATCGCCCCGCCCAGGGTGTCGTTACCAGCGTTTGTTGTAATGAGGGCCAGTCCGGACAACGGAGTGGTCGTGCTTCCGACTTTCCAGGCGCGCTCACCAACCAGAACCGTGTTGCTGGTGCCGTCGGTGATGTCACGGAATCCAGTGGAAGTGTTCGTGCTGAACGCTCCGACATAACCCGTTGTTGCAGCGTTCACAGCCTGGAAACTTGCAGTTCCACCAACGGTCCCAACAGCTCCAGTTGTCCCATTGATCGTCCCTGCATTATTCGAAGCGACGTAGCTGCTGGTTGCTGGAGTTGCTGACGCAGCAGCAGCCGGAGTTGTGGCAGCAGCAGTTGTGCGGCTGGTGTTCAGTCCCGGAGCAGTATCAGAGGGGCAGAGGAAAGCCGGAAGCGGAGTCAGCAGCGCAGTCCTGCGGCTGCTGGTATTTGCGTCCGCCAGATCCTGGATCGGGGTCTGGTTACCAACGACCAAAGTGTTGAAAATGGTTGCGCCGTCAGTCTGCGGGAGGATCAACGCACCCCATGACCAAAGAGGATTGGTCGTTGCAATGGCGGTACCGTTGGTGATCAACCCCGGTGGCAGCATGTTGTAAACTTCATGGTAGTTGTGCATGGCCAACCCGATTTGCTTCAGGTTGTTCTTGCACTGCGAGCGGCGGGCAGCTTCGCGGGCCTGCTGAACGGCCGGGAGGAGCAATGCGATGAGGACTGCGATAATCGCAATCACCACCAGCAGTTCGATCAATGTAAACCCTTTACGCTGTGCCTTCATAAAAAATCTCCAATAGCCGTGAGTATGAACAGGCAGCGGACGTCACGTTCCGCTATGCCTCTCGCAAGAATCCCTAAACGCAGCTGACGCGGGAGGGTCAACACGAAAAATCGGAAGAATTTGAAACTCGCAATTTCAATCAAAATCTTCGCGAATCTGGGGTTCGGTTCAATCCTTTTCTGAATCAGCGAGATTCTGCGCGTTGCAAACCCTGTTGTCAAGGAAGTCTGGGGCAATTTCGCCTGCGCAACGAACAGCGATATCCCGTGATACGTCGCGGAAATTTGACACGATTCCAGCTGAAGCCGGCCTAATCTCGACCACCAAAGTATTGGACTTACGTCAATTTCACAGGAACAACTGCATCGTGACGCAATTCTGCAACACCGACATAAGCTGATTCCAAGACAGGAGTTGCAGTCAATATCTAACAACACGAAACGTGTCGATTATTCGCAAGTATTGTGCATTTGACACGCGAAGAATCGGTACCCGGATTCAACGATGTGAACACATCCCGAGGAATGTGGAAAAGGAGAACTGCGTCGACGCGGGTTGCGATCTCCAAATCTTCACGTCCGAGGGTCAGTCTGCAGATCGACTTTGACGCTCAATGACGTCGGTCGCGACTGGAATTCGAGATCATCGCAGGTTGTTACATCAGTGGAGACCGTCCAGCAATACGGCGCACGACGGCCCACTGACCTGCATGCATCAGCCAGTGTGACCCCTGCAACGAGAAGATCTCCGCGACAGTCGGGGCGTAGCTGACACCCGAAGGGAGCTCCAGATCTGCGGGATTCACCTGATCAAGCGCAGCGAGTGTCGCAGCCCGCTGTGCCTGAAAGGTCTGCATCAACTCCGCCTTTGAAAGGAACGCCGAAGGATCATCCGAAGCCGCATTGGCGCGGTCGTACTTCTCGACAAACCCTGCTGGCAGCGGGGGCATGGATCCAGGAAAGATCTGTTCGAGCATATGGTGTTCGCTCGAAATCAGATGTCCGAGTTGCCAGTTCACATGGTTGCATCCGGGGGCAGGCCGCAACATCATTTCAGCGTCGGTCAGGTCGTCCACGTACATTTTGCAGATCATTTCTCCGCAGTTGATTCCGATACGGAGAGCTTGAATGGCGTCCATGATTTCTTTCGATCCGGTACAGGCGACTTGAAGATGCTTGCGCAAATGAAAGCCGACGATTGTCGGGGACGACGTCCTGAAAGTCCAGCAGCTCGCACCTGTTCAATCCCCCGGAGGATGCCGCGTTGAGTCTCGTCGTCAAACTGGGAGGCAGTCTGTTTGACCTCCCTGAGTTGAAACATCGACTTCAGGAGCTGGCGGACTCGATCCCGGAGCCGATCTGGATCGTTCCCGGTGGAGGGAAGTTCGCGGACGAAATCCGTCGACTGGACGAGATTCACCGCTGGCCTCCGCAAATTTCGCATCGGCTCGCCCTGCGGTCCATGTCACTTGCCGCCCACATGCTGGCCTCGCTGTGTCCGGACTTCGAGCTGGTGGCAGACCTCAATTCACGTTTCGATTTTTCAGAAGTAAAACTGAGATCGCGTCCGCGGATCATCGATGTCGCAGGGCTCACCGGACTGGAACAGTTGCCGGCGACATGGGACCTGACGAGTGACTCCGTGGCTGCGTGGGTCGCGGGACAATTTCCAGTCGGAAAACTTCTGCTCGCCAAATCCCGGGATCTGCCATCGCCCTTTATGACCTTTGGCGACGCCGCTACGCACGAGCTGGTGGATCGTTACTTTCCGACGGCAGCAGCTGGGTTGAGTGAGGTGAGCTGGATCAACTTGCGGGCCCCTCATCTGGCGATAAAAAGATGGCCCGGTTGAGATCGAGTGCAGGGCCGCCTGAGCCGGTCGGAGCGGAATTGAGGGCTAAAACGGCGGGGGAACGCACAGAAAGAATTTGACAGGCCCGGCGATCGACGTAGCGTTTCCTCAACACCGCAATCTGCGGGACATCAGATGGGGAAGCGGCCATGTCTCTGGCAGCCAATTATCCCGGACGCTACTACGTCCGTTTCTACACGAATTATTTCGCGAACTTCTGGGAGAACATCACTCCCATGCAGTATGGCTGCCTGCTGATCTTTATTGCGATCTGCGGCTACCTACTGATGAAGAGTTCACGCTGAGAAGTCTTCATCCTGCCCGTCGTAATGATTCTCCAGGTACTCCGCCATCAGGACGTCATTGACCGCCTGCTGCTGCCGGGAGAGACGGTAGAAGGAAACGCCAAACAGCGTCGCCAGCGTTGCGGGCATCGAGAGCATAAACAGGATGCTGTACATGTACGCCTTCGGACGGGCAGCGACTGCCGGGTCTTCATTGTTCTCCAGTGCCGCTTTGCACATCGGGCAGGCTTGAACCGACGGTGCAGCAACCAGGCCGCTCAGCAGCACGATCCCCAGGCAGGCAGCTTGGAAGTTTCGACGCACCATCGGAAGTTCCCTCGAAGTTCGGAACAGGTCCACTCTTTGCCAGTTCAGTGATGTCATCATCGCTGGAAATCAATTCGCAGGCAAGAGACGAACGTCACATCCGGTACAGCATCCAGTAAATCATGACGCCCGTCACCGAAACGTAAAGCCAGATGGGAAATGTGATCCACGCCCAGCGTTTGTGAATCTTGCGTTCGTTCACCAGCTGTGCGGCATCCGCGGGGGAAATCCCGTGCGGATAGGCCTTCAGCCCATTGCGGATGGTCACGATCGCCAAGACCGGAACTGCCGTGGCCAGAATGACATGGCTGATGAGAATTGTATAGTAGATCGGTTTCATCACGCCGGTTCCGTGATACGGCTTCCCGCGCACGCCGGCATAGTGATGCAGGGCGTAGTGATAGGAAAGATAACAGGCCAGAAAGGCGATGGAGACAAAAAACGCCATGAGCATGAGTCGTTTATGGATTCGGATCTGCCCGAACTTCACGGCTGCATAGCCCTGAAGGAGCAGGACTGTGGCCATGGTGTTGAGAAGTGCGTTCGTCGCGGGGAGCCGCTGAGCCCAGGCGGGGAGCTTCGCCATCGGATCTCCCGCAGCCTGCCGGGCCAGTTCTTTTTGAGCCTCTTTCTTTTTCGCTTCCAGGGCAGCCATCATGTCCAGCGTGGCGGGTTGATATTTCAAGGGAGTCTTGATGTCCCCTTTGATCACCCGGCGGAGCGTGACCAGTTCGGAATCGACTCCGCTGTCATAGCGGCCGAGAATCCTGCCGGTGGCGTCGACGTGGATCAGGTGGTTGCTGTGGGCGAACTCCATTCCGGGGAGTCTTTCCGTGCCGACATTCTCCCAGGCGGGGACTTTGAATCCGGTGCGGATGAGCTGCATCACCTCTTCGGGCTTTCCGGTAGCGAAGCGCCAGCGGGGGACCTTGGCTCCCCAGATGCTGGCGAACTCCTTCATGATGGCGGGGGTATCGTGCTCAGGATCGACGGTGATGGTGACGAACCGGACCGGAACATCCCGAAGTTCCTGATTCAGCTCCATGATTTTCCGACTGGTCGCGGGGCACTGGTACGTGCAACGCGTGAAGACGAAATTTGCGATCCATGGTTCGCCCAGGAGAGTTTCCCGCGTAAAGGTCTCGCCATCCTGATCGATCAGCTGAAACTCTCCCACCTGCTCTGCGTCCCAGGGGACCGGAGCTTCTTTGGGACTCAGCTGTACGAACGGCGGGGGATTCTCACCCGGCTCCAAGACGATGGCGGCAGGAGCATCTTCGTCCTGGGCTTGCAGATTGAGATTGCCGCACAGACACGCACAGAGCATGACTGCGAATCGAGCAAGGAGATTCACATGACTCATTCTGCAGGCTCGATCAACATCGAGCACCTGTGAATAACTTCGCTTCATCTGCTCCGCGCTCTCTGCGAACTCCGCGTTTCAAGAAATCTTACTCGACAGATTTCCTTATCGACGAATCAGTTGATTGCCTGATCTCGTCGGGTGACCCAGATGTCGATCAACAGGCAGCCGACGGCGAATGCTGCCGTCACCACCAGACACAGCCAGAACGGAGGAAGGTGACTGACAGCAGCCGGGTTGGAACTCATGACGCGACGCAGACCTGCCACGCCGTAGGTTAGCGGGTTGAGTGCCATCAGCCATGACAGCCAGACGCTCTTGTCGCCGGGGAAGAACGCCCCGGAGATCAGCCACATCGGCAACAGTACGACGCTCATCACTCCGTGGTACCCCTGCGTGGAATCGATCTTCCATGCAAAGAAATAGCCCAGGGCACACAGGCCCAGCGAGATCAATGCAAGGAACAGCACTGCTCCAAGCATTGCTGGAATCGAAAGGTTCAGCTGCATTGCGGGAGCCAGTCCGACGAAGTGCAGCATCGGTGCAATCAGCACGAACAAAAACGCCTGCAGAAGGGCGAGGAACGTTCCGCCGAGGACTTTGCCGAGCACGATCGATGAGCGTGGAACGGGGGCGACAAGGACTCCCTGCAGGAACCCTTCATTGCGATCCTGAATCACAGAGATCGAGGAGAAGATCGAAGTGAAGAGCACAATCAGGACAGCGACGCCCGGCAGGAAGTACTCCTGAAACGACGTCACCGACTCTCCTTCGCCAGCCCCCATCTGGAACGAACCGGCCAGACCCGCGCCGAAGAGGATCCAGAAAATGATCGGCTGCCCAACGGCACTCATCACGCGGGAACGCTGGCGTAAGAATCGAACCACTTCCCGGACAGCAAGCGTATAAGACGCCCACAGCCAGGCCTGTGACGATTGCGGTGGAACAGTTGCGGCCGGACTAGTCATGTGAACCTCGCTTCTTTTTCTTCTTCCCGGTCGGTTCCGCTTCAACTGACTGCAGTCCGCGTCCCGTCAACTTGATGAATACGTCTTCCAGAGTCGGCTTGCCCAGCGTTAATGACCGGAATTCTCCAGGCATGGTTGTGGCGATGTCGCTGAGGAGTTCGTGTCCCCGCTCCCGTTCGATCCGGAGCGAATCCCCGACCCGGCTCACCTGCACGCTGTAGCGTGATTCCAGCTTGCTTCGAAGCTCATCCGGATGATCGGTCTGCAGGGTCAGACTGTCACCTCCGACCTGTGATCGCAGTTCACCCGGCTTGCCGAATGCGATGAGCTTGCCGAGATCGAGAATCGCCAGCTGGGTGCAGCGATCCGCTTCTTCCATCAGATGCGTGGTGACCAGAATCGTTACGCCGTCCGTGTCCCTCAGCGACTGCAGGATCTTCCACAATTCATGACGGGCCCCGGGATCGAGACCGGTACTCGGTTCATCCAGCAGGAGAATTCGTGGACCATGCAGCAGGCACTTGGCAATTTCCACGCGTCGTTTGAGTCCGCCGGACAGCTTTTCAGCGAAGTCGTGGGCACGATCTGCAACGCCGAGTTGTTCCAGCACGGTCTCACAGCGGGACTTGAGCACCTTTCCGGACAGGCCGTACAGATGACCTTGATGAATCAGGTTTTCTTTGACCGTCAACTTGACGTCGAGGCTTGGCGATTGAAACGTGACGCCAATCTGCCGTCGCACTCCATCGGGATCGGACGCGACGTCGTGACCGCCGATTACCGCTGAACCGTTTTGAACCGGCAGCAAGGTCGACAGAATCCGGAACAGCGTCGTCTTGCCGCTTCCGTTCGGACCGAGCAAGCCGAAGATTTCGCCCGATGCGACTTCAAAACTGACCCCTGCAAGTGCCAGTCGTTCGCCGTAGCGATACTCCAGCTGTTCGAGAACGACGGCGGCCATGGCAACTCTGTTTCAGGTGGGAAAAGGAAATAGCAGGTGATCGGGGGGGAACCTTGTCCCCGCATTTCGACAGGCGACGATTCCTGGCGACAGTGGACTATAGACCATCGCATGGCTTCATCGCCAACGAGATGAGTGGCACTTTGCGGGACGGGAGAAAGAGGCCTGAGAATTCAGACGATTGCCAAGAGCGAATCTCACGAAAGTGTGGCGCTCCGGCGGCGATCCACACAGCTTTCGAACGACAAATTTCCCTGGATCGCCGCCACATTCCCCTGAGACAGCGGCTAATGAGCGGCGTCGCCGGGGGCCATCTGCTCAGACTCTCCTTGCGGAGGGGGCGGATTGAGTCCCTCTTCAACAGCCTGAGCGGCACGCGCCTGCGGAGCTTCGTTCGTGTAGTAGTGCATCGCTACGTCCGGCGCCAGGGCCACCATCAGCCCCACAGCGAGAATAGCGGTCGGGGCCAGAATGATGAACTTCCAGCGTCCCTCGAACTTCAGGTGCATAAAATACGTCAGCACGAACAGGGCTTTCGCCATGGCAACCGCCAGCACCAGCGCCACCAGCAGAAGCGGCGTGATTTCCACAATATCGAGCGCCACGGAGATTGCGGTGCAGATACACAAGGCGATGAAAATCGCGAAGTAATTCACGCGGGGATGCGCATCCAGATGATCCTGTCCCGCCAGATGTACCATGATTCAGACTCGCAATTCAGAAAGCTGTGTTCAGGTGTCTGGGGTGTGAAAAGCGGCTGGCCGTGACCAGAAACTTTTCGCAACCCACCTTAAGCCCGTGACGTCAAATATTCCCCGGAACGATGTACAGCAAAGGAAACAGGAAGATCCACACGAGATCCACAAAGTGCCAGTAGAGACCGCTGTTTTCGACCCAGTTGCTCCACTTGTCGCTGAGCTGACTTCCCTGTGCCAGCACCATCAGGAACAGGATCATCCCCACGAGAACGTGGATGGCATGAAAGCCGGTCATCAGGAAGTAGGTGGACGCGAATAGGTTGCCGTACACAATCGGGTGGTGCAGATTGACCGAGCCCAGCAGGCCGGCATACTTGAGCTTCTGCGACTTGATTGACTTGGCTTCGACAGTCTGCCAGTGCCCATCGGCTCCTTGAATTGCAGCCTGTCCCGGCTCGAGTTTGGGGAAATGCAGATCTCCTTCGACATCAGCTGCCTGACGGCTGACTTCACGGCCCGCCTTGTCATGCTCTTCATGACCGGCGGTGTGCGTCCCTTCGGCATGCTCGTGAACGGAATGGATGATCTTCGGATTGACGAAGACCCCGGTGACCTCCTGTCCGGCAACATCGAACGTCCCGAAATGCCGCAGGTCGAAAATCGTCTTTTCCGCTGAGGCCAGTGTCACCTTGTTGGCGGATACAGCGTCGCGATATTTGGAGAATTCTGTATTCAGATCGGCCCAGGCCTGCAACTTCTCCTTGCGGGCCCCTTCAGCGGTATCAATCTCCGAAAGAAGTGTCGCTTGTTTGATATGCAGCGGCTCTTTGCCGGGGACGAGTGAGTTCAGTTCACGATCCATCCGCTTCTTCCAGTCATCCTTGAGGATGCGAACGGCCTGCAGATCGGTCTCCGGGATCAGACCGGGGAGAATACGGTGGTCGATCTTTCCATAGTACTCGATCCCCTTGATTCCAAGGAACAGGCACGAGCACAGGAACGTACAGGCGATAAAATTCCAGGCACGTTTGTATTTGCCTTGCGCCATGGCTTCATGAGCCAGCACGACGAAATAGCTGGAGGTCAGCAGGACGAAGGTGTTTGTCCCGCCCGCCCAGATCTTGATATGCGTCACGTTTGTATCGGTCGGCCACCCGGGCGAACCGAAGTACAGCACGATGTAACTGCCGATGAAGGCTGTGAAAAACATGATTTCCGTGCCGAGGAACAACCACATTCCCAGCTTGGCATTGGAAATTGGGAGTCCCATTCGCAGCGCCGGAGCGTGGGAAGCATGTCCGTGAGATGGAGCACTGTGCGACATGGATCAGGAAACCTCTCAAGCGGCCGAGGCCGGGAATGGACTGAACAGTTTCGCCTGGAATCTGGGTTTGCTGCTTTTCTGGGTTTCAGATTGATTGAGTCAGACTGCCTTCAACCCCTCAACCTTCAACCCCTCCCTCACTGCAATAATCGCAGATGGTCGACACTCAATGCTGCCAGGACGCCAGGCAGATATGCCAGCGACACCCAGACGACATGGCGTGCCCGGATGCGTGACTCCTGCCATTGAAACCGGAATGCCGACCAGACATAGGCGGCGCCCAGAAGGGTTGCAACCACTCCGTACAGATCACCAGCCAGACCCAGCTGCACCGGCAGAAGGCTGACGGGAATCAGAACCAGTGCGTAACCAGTGCTGATCGCACCAATGATCCCGGGACGACCGTTGCCCGGAACCATCTTCAGTCCCGCCTGTTCGTACTGGTCTTTGTAAATCCAGGCAATCGCCAGGAAGTGCGGAAACTGCCAGATGAAGAGAATGGCAAACAGGCTGAAGGCGGCAAGATCAAGCTGTCCACCGGCAGCGGTCCAACCCAGCACCGGAGGAAGTGCCCCGGGGATAGCGCCGATGACTGTGCACAGCGAGGTGTGTCGCTTCAGCGGCGTATAACAGGCGGCGTAAAGGATGATCGTCGACAGCGTCAACCATGCCGTCAGAGCGTTCACGAAGAACATCAGGTACGCGAACGAGGTGACTCCGCAGGCCAGGGCGAAATAGAGGACCTCGCGGGAATTCAGTCGGGCCGATGGCAATGGACGATTCTGCGTCCGGGGCATCAACCGGTCTGTCTTCCGCTCGAGATACTGATTCAATGCACTCGACGCGACGACCGCCAGCAGGATGCCGATGCTCGCATGCACGAGTGGGAGCGTCCGCCATTGACCTTCGCTGGCGAGCAGATATCCGACCGCCGACGCCAATAGCACCATCAACGCGATCCGGGGTTTGCCCAGCTGCGAGTAGGCTGCCAGTCGACTGGACTGCAGTTTAATCTCGGGATAGTCGATCGCGACCGGTTTGGAAGTTTGGGGTCTCGTCGAGACGGGGGGGGCGAGTGAGTTCATTGAGCTCCCCCGCTTTGTGCCAGTTTCCCTGTCCGTCGAATCTCAATTGCGGGGTCCGTCGTGCGCGGGGAAACCCCGGCGACGCGAAAGACCTTCACCGCATAAACCACCGCCGTCATCAGCGTGATCACTCCCCAGACCATGTGTGCAGTCCGAAACAAAATCTGTTGCTGAGAATCCGCCACAGCCACGTATCCGAGTCGAGCGAATCCAAATTTGAAAAACCAGGTCGACAATCCTAACAAAACCTGGCCCAGGGACACGACCAGCAGCACCATCGCCCCCCGGCGGATCCACACACTGTCCGAATATCGAGAGAATATCGCATTCACGAAGATGAATATCAGGGCCAGGATCCCCAGCCCCAGATGCTCATGCAGACCTGTTCCCTGATGCCGGATCAGACTCCCCAGAATATACTGTAACGCCAGCAGCACCAAGGTAGTTGCGGCCATTCCCTTGAGCGTTCCCAAGGGCCTGTGCGAGGGGTGTTCGGCGGCTGTGCGCCAGCCGGTGCCGGTCACGACTGCCAGCGTTCCCATCAGTGAGAAGACAATGGCTGCGAAGATCCCGTGCAGCATCGCCAGACCGCGGTCGTTCAGCTGAACACGGAATCCGCCGAGCAGTCCCTGGCAGATGACTCCGAGCAGAATGGAGATTGCCAGTCCCTTCACCCAGCGCCGAGACTCGGTGTTCAGCGTGACGATGACCAGGGCAATCGACCAGATTCCGATCAGCATCCCAGCGAGCCGGTGGCCGTGCTCGAGAAACTTGTTCCAGTCGACGGCAAAGTCCTTCAGCCAGGGATAGGTAACCATCAGGTAACCGTCCGAGGTGGGCCAGTCGGCAAATGCCATCCCCGCATGTTTGGTGGTCACCAGCGCCCCGAACGTGAGGGTGATGAGCGCCACGCAGAGCTCGCTGATGGCAAGCCGATGAAGCCAGATTGGGGATTTGTCATTTGTCATTTGTCGATGGTCATTTGTCATTTCGGCAAACGACTTCATTTTTTCGATTGTGTTGTGGCTAACGATTTACCGAGGATACGAACGAGTTCGTCGGATTCCTGGGTGACCTCTGTCATCCGAGACTTCGGAATCAGCCTGGCCTTTTCGATCAGTCGCAGCCAGTAACGCGATTCACGCAACTCTTTGATGGCGATCCGTAATTTGTGGATAAAGTCCCTTCGACTCTCAGCCGACCGTCCTTCTTCATAATTTGGACCAGCAGCGGTTCCGCATCGGATCAGCTGGCCGGCGATGTGCCTTCCCAGTCGCGTATCCGGCAATGCATCAACGACCTTTCCAATTCTCACCGCGAGTTCCATCAATCGATCGGAAAGTTCATCCGGAGTCATTTGCGGCCCAGTGGTGGATGAGGTCACTCAACTCCCTATCGATCTTTCGGCAATGGCCAGATGACTAATGACCATTGACAAATGACAAATACCAACCCTCTCCCTAATGACTCTGCGGATCCGCTTTCTTCCCTTTCCCGACCGGTGGTTCCCACTGGGGCCAGTAGTCGCTGTCGTGATTCGGATCGGAGTACTCGTACGGTCCCCGGTAGCAGATCGGAGGAATGTCGAAGTTGCCGTGTCCTGGAGGAGACGGGGCTGACCATTCCAGTCCGTTGGCATGCCATGGATTGCGGCTGGCGAGTTCTCCGTAGAACCAGCTGAGGACGAAATTGCCGATCAGGATGAACTGGGCAAAGCCCATGATGCAGGCGCAGATCGTCATGAACTGATTCATCGGCAGGAGATGCTCCAGGTACGGATGCAGGTACGGGTCGGCGTAGCGACGCGGCATCCCGGCGATCCCCAGCAGGTGCATCGGAAAGAATGTTCCGTTGAAGCCAATGAACGTCAGGATGAAGTGGGCCTTCCCCCAGCTTTCATTCATCATGCGGCCGAACATCTTCGGATACCAGAACACGATCGCTGCAAAGACCCCGAACAACGTCGCACCGAACAACACGTAGTGGAAGTGGGCGACGATGAAGTAAGTGTCGTGGATGTAGATGTCGACGGGGACGGCTGCCATGAAGATGCCGGAGAGTCCGCCGACGATGAACAGCGACACGAAGGCGATGCAGTTCAGGAAGACCACGTTCCAGACCGGACGCCCTCCCCAGATCGTTCCCAGCCAGTTGAACACTTTCACCGCTGAAGGGAGTGCGATCATCACGGTGGAGACCATGAAGGTCATCCCCAGCGCGGGATTCATCCCCGAGGTGAACATGTGATGGCCCCAGACGATGAAGCCCAGCCCGGCAATGGCTGCCAGCGAGTAAACCATCGGCTTGTAACCGAAAATCGGCTTGCGGCACATGCACGCCAGCATGTCCGACACCATGCCCATCGCAGGAAGGAGCATGATGTACACGGCGGGATGCGAGTAGAACCAGAACAGATGCTGCCAGAGCAGCGGCTGTCCACCACCGACCGTCGGATCGGCATTGTTCACCACCAGACCTGCCGGGATAAAGAAGCAGGTTCCGAAGGTTCGGTCAGCCACGAGCATGAAGCCAGCAGCGGTCAGCACGGGCAGGGCGAATGCCTGCAGGATGGCGGTGATGAACATCGACCAGATGGTCAGCGGCATGCGGAACAGGGTCATCCCCGGGGCACGCATGTTGATGATCGTCGTCATGTAGTTGACAGATCCCATCATGGAGGAGACCCCCACGAAGGTCACTGCCATCAGCCACCAGAACTGAGCTGCTTCCGAGCCGGGAGCAGCCTGATGCAAGGCCGAAAGGACAGGGTAGGAGGTCCAGCCTTCCGCGGCTCCCGCGTTCATCCCGCCCCGAACGCCGGTCATCTCTCCCCCCAGCCCCAGGGCCAGTGCGAAGAAGAAAATCGACGGCCACATGAACCAGTAGCTGAGGGCGTTGAGCAGGGGAAACGCCATGTCGTCCGCGCCGATCATCAGCGGGATCAGGAAGTTTCCGAATGCTCCGGCCAGCACGGGAATAATCACCAGGAAGATCATCACGGTGGCATGCATCGTGAAGAGCATGGTGTAGAACTCAGGGGTGATCTGTCCCCCCATGGCGATGTTCTTGGCGATCAGCTGTCCGAAGATGGGCATCTGTTCCCATGGAAATGCGAGCTGCCAGCGAACACCGAGCGCGAGGGCTCCCCCGACCATCAGCATCACCAGAGTGGTCAGCAGGAACTGAATCCCGATCACTTTGTGATCTGTGGAAAACTTATAGACCTGCTTGAGCAGCGCCAGCCGATCTTCCCCATGGGCGGGATGATGGCCGTGGGCACCGGCTTCATGTGTGACTGCGATCGAACTCACGGTAAAACCTTTATGGCATAAATACGAAATTCAGTTTCCGAAATCCGAATCATCCTCGCGATTCGAGTCAGGAATCTTCGCTGCCTTTATTCCTCATCCTCGGCCGACTTCGCCTGAACGCCATCGTAATTCTGCTGTCGATGAAGTTCGCGCAGGTACTCCAGGAAGCCGGCATCGGAGTCGGCCACGAACCGGGCCTTCATCTTGTAATGTCCCCAGCCGCACAGCTCCGCGCACAGCAGCGGATAACTTCGCTCCTGATCTGCTTCGAACCAGATCGGAATGGATAACCCCGGCACGGCATCCTGCTTGACTCGCAGGTCCGGCAGGAAGAAGGAATGCTGTACGTCCTGAGTTTTCAGATTGATCATTACCGGCGCGGACGCCGGCAGGTGCAGATCGTTCACGGCATAAAGATCGGTCGGCTGCGGGTCCTGCATCAGCGGGAGGAGATTTCCATCCGCATCGAACCCGGGGTATCGGATCCGCCATTCGAACTGCCGGGCGGTCACTTCCGCCAGAGCGACACTGTCGCGGGGCGTCCGCTTCTGATGCAGCCGGGCGAGGACCGCTTCCATTTCTTTCCTGGGGAAGGCATCTTTCACCCGGTATTCCGCCCAGACATTCAGCTGATACAGGGCAATGAACAGCAGCACCAGAGCCGGAACCGTACTCCAGATCACTTCCAGTTCGTGGCTCCCGTGCGAGAACCAGGCCTTCTGAGTGACATCGGGATCGGTACGGCGAGCCCCGGTGAAGAGCACATACGCCAGCCCGATCTGTGTTCCCACGAACGTGATCGTGGTGATCACAAGGATCATGTAGAACAGGTCGTCAATCCGGCGCCCCAGGGGGCTGGCTGCCTCGCCCGGAAACCACCAGCCCATCGCGGGAGCAATTGCGCAGACGAAGATCGCCAGGATCGGCCAGAACGCAAAAAACAGACACCAGAACCACTTCACGTCAATCACCTTGAAGGAGGAGTTAGGAAATAGGAGTTAGTAGTTAGCAAGATGCTGCTACGTCCTGTTTCCTGGATCTAAATCCTAATTCCTGATTCCTATCCCCTAATTTGTCGCCACTTCTTCGGCTGCAGCGGGCTGCTCTTCGGCCTTCTTCATTCCCGCCCCAGCTTCTTCAGTTTCGAATGGGACGCTGTAAATGAAGTTCACAATGTCCCAGATATCCTGATCTTTCAACTTGGCTCCGAACGCGGGCATTGGGGTCCCTTTGATCCCGGCATGCACGCGGTCATACAGGTCGATGGGACGTCGACCGCCGCGATAGATCCCGGTGTGCAGGTTTCGCGGAGCGATCGGCTGACCCCAGGCGTCATACAGACCCGGCTCGGCGTTTTCCTTGCCTGTTTCCAGATCCTTCGTGATGGAGTAGGTCTGCGGGCCGTCGCCATATCCCGCATCGCCGTGGCAGGCGACGCAGTTCAGATCCTTGGACAGGTACAGCTCGCGGCCATGAGCAATCGAACGGGCATCATACGCCACGCGGTTTTCCTGCGGGGTGATGATGGCCGACGGCTCCTGAGCTGCGATCCACCGGGAGGTCATCAGCTCGACCATGCTGGCCAGCTCGGCGGGAATTTCTTCCGGATCGTTCACTCCGTCAATGAATTCCTGACGGATGCTTGCAGTGGTTTCAAAGCCTTCTTCGCCCGCCTTCTTCTTCTCCAGTCCCGCTTTGACCCGTTCAGCGACCGACTCTTTCGAGTAGTCCTCAGCGAGGAAGCGGACCAGCTGGTATTCGGTCTCGCCCCGCATGGAAAGCCAGAGAATGTATTCGACAATCGACTCACTCTCATCGGGAGTCAACAGTTTGAAGGAGGGCATGTAGGTCCCCGGGATGCCGTCGGCTATCGTCCGTGCCAGGTCGGCGCGGCTGGCTCGTTCTGAAGCCAGTGTCGAAGTGAATTTGAAGATCCCCTTGCGGTAGTCGCGCGGCAGCGGATTCAGGTATTCGGCGGTGGGGCCGTTGCCGTCGCCGCTGACACCGTGACAATGCTGGCAATGCACGGCATACAGGTGACGCCCCCGCACCAGCACCTGACCCGGGCCGACGATGACCTGTGTCCCCGGTTCCGGCTGGGTCTTCATTTCGCTTTGCAGCGTGGCGGTATGAGTCTTTTCATCCCAGCTGTAGATCCAGGCGCTGGGCTGACCTTTGAGCGGGCCGCTGTTCCAGAGGATTTCGGTTCCCGGGGTGATTTCCTGATGCGGTTCAGAGAGTTCCAGCACCAGCTGTCGAGGATTGGAACTGGTGACAGTTCCGGTCGAAAGATTCGACTTCACGGGCAGCCGGTCCCAGACGACCATTTCCGTCGGCGTGCCGAAGTGCGTTTTCAGGACGGTGCTGACGTAATCCTGGGCATATGGTTCGAGCGTGTAGTACTCCGCGCGATGGGAGAACTCCAGCTTTCCGCAGCCGGAAAGGAACGTCAGCAATGCAAGAATTGGAAAGAAGGTTCTCACCTGAAAACCTCGACCTCGTAAGTGACAGCACCCAGAGGATGCATGGATGGCAAATGGATAGAACACAAGTCTCTTCATTGTTTCGCATCAGATGCGGGCTCGGCGGTCGCATCCCCTTTGACAGGAGTGTCCTCGGCTGCTTCCCGGGACACCTCTGCCCGCCCGGATTTATTCATCCTGATCTGCAAGGCACTGGCGGGGAGAACCACGGTCTGCTTCTGATCAGGAGCAGGGGTGCAACCGATCATTCCCAGCAGACAGGCTGCTGTGAGGCAGGAAATTCGAAATGTCGTCGGCTGCAGGTTCATGCCAGTCTCTTCACATCTCACGACTTGACGTTTGCGATCTCGGACTATTGCGCACTGAGCGCGGAGGCGTTGACTTCGAAGTTCTTCTCGACAACACCATCCGCCGGGACGTCGACGATCAGTTTTCCTTCGATCTTTCCGGCTTTCTCGTGCCAGATGACGAATTCCATCGGCCCGGCCGGGACGCCGGTGATCTCGAAGGTTCCATCATCTTTGGTGATCGCAGCCCAGGGATGATTTAGAGCAAGCTGATACGCCTGCATCCAACCGTGGAAGTCACAGGCCATCGGGATGGGGCCACGTTCAGGCCGCTGATAGGACGTCTCCACTCCGACCGTATCCCCGCCGGGGATTGTGGAATTGAAACTCATGGCCACGCCGGTCAGCTTCACATTGTGAGCAACCGGGTCGGTGTTGATCATTTTGAGCGGCTGTCCCACTCGAATCAGCGAAACATGGGGAACAAACTTGCAGCCTTTCTGGTCGATCAGAACAGGCTCGGTTGGAGCGTCGGGGATGTCGACATTCGGAACCTTGTTCAGATAGACGAAGACGTTCGCGAGTCCGCCGTCCGCGCCCACGATGACCGATTCATTTGGAACGGGCGCGATAGAACAGACGGAGTCTTTGACCTGCTGCCCCTGCGCCACCAGGGGCGGGAAGTCCGGGGCGGTTCCGGTGACCTTGATCCGCCCTTTGAATGTGCCAAATTTGTCGATCTTCGCTGAGGTCGATCCCGCGGACGCCGTCGTTGCTTCTTCCGCTGTCGCTTCCGTCAGCAGAGTCACGCTTACATGGCTGAGCGCGCCTCCCCCCAGGGCTTCGCGGCGGGGTGAATCGCTGCATCCCGACACGACCAGCAGAGTGCAACCGGCCAGGCAGGCGAGCGATATTCGAAGTGTCATTGGAGTCTTCAAGATGCACCTCCCTGAGCGACAGGGGCGGGATCGGGTTGGGTGGATGTCGTCGAGTTGGGAGCCGCTCCCGCCTCAGCTGGAGGCTCGGTCTCCGGCGTCCCCTCTGCGGGAGCCCCTTCAGCAGGTGTCTCCGGCGGATTGTAAGTGGTTGGCCCCACAGTTTCGATCAGGTGGGTGTAATTGAACAACGCATCGACAGTGGCTGCTTCCTGACGGGAATTTTCTCCGTCAAACAGTTCCGCCATCGCCGACTTTCCTCCAGGCGGAAAGTTCTGCGGCATCGAAGTATACGGCAGAATCCACTTCGGATTGTGAATCCAGATCTTGGCGTAATCGGGACGGAGTCTGCGTTCCACCCGCTGCAGGTTAGGCCCCCGTTTCACCTGTGACGGATCGGTTTCCGTCACGATGTTCCCGCCGACAGAATGGCACTTGCGGCAAAGGGGACCATTGAGCACCAGCCAGGATGCGTCCAGATAGTTCTTCGGCTCGGAATGCGGGAACTCCTTCAGGTACTCAGCCTGGGCTTCCCGCTGGTATTCCGGCTGGCGTTCGGGAATGAGCTGATACGGGTAAGCAGCCCCGTCGACCGCTGCGAAGTAATTCGCCAAGGCCTGGGCTTCTTCATCGCTCATGTTGAACTTAGGCATCCGCAGCACAGTCGTGAACCGCAGCTGCTCGGGGTTCTTCAGGAACTGATACAACCAGGGAGTCTGGACCTTGTCCCCTTCCTTGTAGAGAGGAGGAGGAGCGGCCTGCCAGGCTTCGTTGATGTCTTTGACTCCGCGTTCTTTGCCGGGCAGACGTGGAATGAGCCACTTGGCGAGATCTCCCCCTCGGCCATGTCCCTGAGACTGGATCTGCGACGCCACGACGGGAATCGGTTGTCCCGGCATCAGGGTCTTGTCGTCACCGATGTTCACTGCGTCCCAGAGAACAAAGGAATACAGCTGATCTTCCGGGTCGTCTTCCGGATCCGGGAACTGCTGCGGGTATCCGGTCGCCCGCATGATCGGTTCTCCCGAGGCGAGCTTGTGTCCGGTCAGACCGTTCTCGGGCGGCTTCATTTTCTTGAAGAGATCGAAGAGTCGCTGTTCCCCTTCTGCGAGTGGCGGCGCGACCAGATCATCCGGCTCGATTCCGAATTCCCAGACCGGGATCTCCAGCATATGGCAGCCGGCACAGTTGTATTTCTCAATCAGCCGTTCCCCTTCGATCTTCGCTCCCGCTGCCCCATCGGGCATGTACATGTACTGCGGAGAGGGTGGATCGGCGACGAGTCCCAGCACGAATGTCGAGACTGCTTCAATGTCTTCCGAATTGAAGGGGAACTTCGGCATGCGCAGCCGTTCGTCCCAGCCTTTGGTTTCGGTCTTCATGTAGTCGTAGCTGCGAGGCTCCCGCAGCTTCTGCCAGAGGAATCCGGCGCGGCCGTGACTGATGACGCTTTCGTAGAGATAGGCTTCATCCAGCTCCTGTTCGGAAACGCCCTTATTTCCGGCCTCAGCATTTTTCACGGCTCGTTCCAGGCGAGCGGCTGTGCTGCCGCCGTCCGGTTCACCGTGATGATGAAGGAATTCGTGAATGTGCTCGAACGCCAGTTTAGAGGTGTCTTTGCGGCCCCAGTCCTGCAGAGCTGTTCCGATGGGGCGGGCGGATTCGAAGTCCGGAATGTCGTGACATCCGTAGCAGCCGTAACGCGACACCGTGCGACGACCGATGTACAGCATCTTGCGTCGTTCCCACTCTTCCGGCGTGACCTGTTCGTCCAGGCTTGTCGGGACGAGTTCGATTTCATCTCCCTTGATGAAGTCGGCCGGGGATTTCCCATCAGCGTACATGTCCGGCGAGACCGGGTAACGGCGGTCGTTGAAGACATTCTCCATGCGGGTCTTCGTCAGGTTCTTCGACAGGTACAGCCGCACCAGATCGTCCAGCGGGGTGCTGACTTGCATCTGGAACGTCATCTTCTGGCCGTTGCGAACGACAGCGAGCTGGACAACATCACCGGTCTTCGACTGATTCAAAATCTCCTGGAACTGCTCCGGAGAACTGATCGCCTGACCGTTGACGGCGGTAATCTGATCGCCAGGTTCGATCGGGTTGGTGATCCAGTTCTCGCCGGACTTGCTCTCGGCACGGTCGGTCGGGCTGCCCGGCATCGTGTCGGAAACCAGCACCCCTCCGAAGTCGGCTTTGCGAATCCCCAGCTTCAGGGCCTTCGCTTCGGTGTAATTCGGATCGAGAGTGACACCCAGGTAGGGCTTCGATTCCGCCAGTGCCGGGAATTCCGTCGCCCGGGGCCCCTGCAGCAGGTAGGCCGCGATATCGGCGGCGGGGTCGATGGTAACGTCCCCTTCCTGATACGGATCGAGGAACAGATCCGGCATCTTGGTCCGCCGATGATACAGGGTCGGTTCTTTCACCCAGGAGTACAGCCAGTTGAATCCCGCCTCACCGGGCAGCAGTTTCTCGGCGATTCGAGAAAGGTCAGGACCGAAGTCGGCGTGAATGTCTTTGAACTCTTCGCCGGACTTGCTGTGACAGGCCAGACAGCCACGCTTGCTGAAGAGGTCCAGACCACGTTCTGCATTGGGCTCGTAGCCTTCCGTGGGAGCGGTCAGCTCAATCGGCTCGGACTTCGCGATCAGGAATTTTGAAATGGCAGCCAGTTCGATCGGCTGCAGCAGCTTGGCCATGTCGTCGTGCTGGTTGCTCAGACCGAAGAACTGCGGCATGCGTGTGCTGGGACGGAAGCGTTTCGGCTCGGCGGTCCAGTAGGCGATGAACTCAGGTGTCACCTTCTCTTTGATGTGACGCAGCGACGGTCCGACTTTTCGCATCAGCCCGGCGATCTGATTGGGATCTTCCGCGTACTTGGCGAACTCCTCCGGAGTCTGCGGTTCGAGACGCATGTCTGGACCGATCGGGCTGGTCCCGTCGTACCCATTGATTTCATGGCAGCCGAAGCATCCGTAATCCCGGATCAGGCTGTAACCTTTAAAGAGCTTGGGAGCCGACTCTCCGAACTTGTCGTTGACGCCCAGTTCGACCACTTTGGGATGGCATTTCAGACAGCTCGATTCGATGAACTGCTTCGGGAACATCGGGTATTCCCAGAAGTGATTCTTGTGCCAGTGGTGTTCTTCTTCCCACTTTGCAGCGACCGCCGGGTTGTTGGCAGTGTGCTCAGCGGACTGAAACGCCGTCCCTGAGCCATCGCCGTCGTGGCAGATCGTGCAGCCGAAGTTGTTGACCGGATGCGGGCTCGTCGCGGTGAGGTACAGGTCCGGGTTGGGATGCGAGCAGAACGGCTCGGCGTATTCACCGGCCGGGTAGTTCGCCACATTTCCCGCACCGAAGTCGGAGATGTTCACATGGCAGGTCCGGCAGCGGTCGACCCGGGAGACCCGCGTCATTCCGAGCGTCTGCTTCAGATCGGCAGCCCAGTCGTATTGAATCTTCAGGTGCGGGTTGAAGCCGTTGATGATCGGCAGTTCTTTGAACTTCCGTTTCCAGGCAGCAAAGGCGCTCTGCGGGCGCAGCAGTTCTTTCTGTTCTTCCAGCGCGTTCCTGTCGGCTTGCGCCCTAGCAAGCTCGGCATTGGCGTTGTCCATGTCCGCGCGAAGAGCTGTCAGCTCGCTTTTCACCGCGTTGAACTCAGTGACTTTCTGCTCGGATTCGAGAGCCTTTTCTTTGGCTTCCTCTTCTTTGGATTTGTAGGTCTCGTGGAAGATCGCCAGCTTCTCCGGAGCCACCTGATCGCGGACAGCGATGTCGTAATCCGCACGGGCCTTATCGCGGTAGGCATTGGCTGCTTTAGAATCGCGGGCGAAGATCTGCTTCTGGCCTTCGAGTTCGCTCAGGCGGCGTTCGAGTTCCGCAATCTCCGCTTTCCGGGCGTCGATCAGGGCCTGAGCTTCCAAGACCTTCTTCTCAGCTGCAGCGACCTGAGCCTGCTGGTCGCCGTCATCCAGTTTCGCGAGCGCCTTGTCGATCTTCTGGACGCGCAGATTCTCAGCCTCGGCCTGGTACACCCGCCACGACCGGGACTCGTCCTTGTACATCATCAGCAGAGTGGTCCCCAGCAGCACAATCGCACTGAATGCGAAGATCTTGTGCACACGGGGAAGGCTGCGCCAATACTCGTCTGTTGCTGGCATGAATACGGAGGAGTTAGGAGTTAGGAATTAGGGTTCAGGAGGGGGAACCAGGGTTCAGGGCGACATTTCATTCTTGATTTGCCTAAATCCTAATTCCTATCTCCTACTTCCTAGATATTAAAAAACCATTCCGGGATCGCGACGATGTACTTCAACGTGAAGAGCCAGCGGAGCACCATTTTCAGCGGCAGCGCCGCCATGAACAGCACCAGATTCGCCAGCACCATGTAACGAATGAAACCCATCCGGATGAAAAACGATCTGAAGACCGTCACTGCCATCAGCGGCGGAAGGACAAACAAGTAAACCGCCACCGCGAGCAGCCCCAGCCATTCCCGCTTGAGAATGACGAAGACCTGCGTTGCCAGACTGTCGCCATTGATGGGTCGGGGCAGCGGCATCTTCATCTGATCCAGCCAGAACCAGTCGGACAGGTTCACATTGTTCAGCACTTCCAGCTTGTGAACGTCCCAGTATTCATACAGTCCGAACATGTTCCAGTTCGGACCACGGATGAACGTTCCCAGCACGATCATCGCCACCCAGAGAGGCAGAAAACCGAACAGAAAGGTGATGACAGCAAACTTCCGCTGGTTGAACGTGTAGTAGCCGTTTCCGAAGCGGTTGAAGTCGATGTAGGGAATCGCCATCAGGCCGACGAGAATCACGCTGGGGAGCACCACCCCGGCCATCCAGGGGTCGAAGTAGACCAGCATTTCCTGAAGACCCAGGAAGTACCAGGGAGCCTTGGAAGGGTTGGGGGTCTTCACCGCGCTGGCAGGTTCTTCGAGCGGAGCAGGCAGGGCCACTCCCCAGAGGATGAGAAACGCCGAGACCAGCACCATGCAGATCATCTCGGAGTACACCAGATCGGGCCAGACGAGAACCTGCTCGCTCTGCCCTTTTTCGGTAACCGGGAGACCCTCTGCGATTCTCCTGTCGTTCTCATTGGCTTTGTAGAAATACAGCCATGTGAAGAATCCCACAAGATACAGCATCCCCACGATGGGGACGTTGTCCGGCTTACCGACAATCTGCCGGAAGTCGAAGTCGGTCATGCTGAGGGCCAGAAAGATGACGCTCAGGTTGAACAGGATCCAGGCGACGGTCGGCTGCACCCACCATCGTCGCAGCCAGATCATCGCAAAGAACACCGCCATGGAAAGCACGAAGTAGCTCACGGGATTGGCGATGATGCCGTCGACAAAGTTCTTGAAGACCACCGGAAGCCGGATCAAGAATGTGTCCGGATCGCTGCGGAAGGTAAGATGCGTTGCGGCCAGCAGAAGCAGTAACGCTGCGTAGACCGACCAGATCACCGCACGGGGAACATGTTCCATTCCCGCGAAACGATGAAAATGCCCATCCCGTTTGTAGCTGCGAACCGTCCAGCCGACGTTCAGAAAGAACATCAGCAGGTAGAGCCAGCCAAGCCCCTGGATCACTCCGATGGTCAGGTCGGGATGAGGATTCATAATACCTGTCTGATGCGATGGATATCTTGTCGACGATTGGAAATCGGCCCAAATGAAAATCTGGGTTGAAGGTTGATGCGTTTAAGGTTGAATTTCAAAAGTGTCATTTTCAACCTTCGACCTTAAACCTTCGACCGACTTACGAAACCTGGATTCAAGGACACTACCCGCAACTTCCTACAACGGCTGACTGATGCCGCCGTCTTTGCGGACCCGCCAGAAGTGAATGGCGATCAGCAACGAAACCACGATGGGAATGGCGACGCAGTGCAGAATGTAAAACCGGTTCAGAGTTTCTTCACCCACGGTGCGGGCTCCCAGCAGCAGGAAACGGGCATCGCTGGCGTTGGTGATCAGGTCGTACCCCCCGACGTTCAGGAGCTGGAATCCGGGACCTTCATGCCCCAGCACCGGTGTGGCGCGGGCCATGTTTGAACCCACGGTGATTGCCCAGATCGCCAGCTGGTCCCACGGAAGGAGATAGCCGGTGAACGAAAGCAGCAGGGTCAGCACCAGAAGCAAGACCCCAATCACCCAGTTGAATTCCCGTGGAGGCTTGTAGCTTCCAGTCAGGAAGACGCGGTACATGTGCAGCCACACGGTGATCACCATCGCGTGAGCCCCCCAGCGGTGGATTTCACGCATGATGCCCAGCGTATTCACGTCGCGGAGAGCCCGGATGTCCGTAAACGCCCACTCGAGAGTCGGGCGGTAGTAGAACATCAGAAGCACGCCGGTGAGTGTTTCGGCCAGAAACAGGAAGAAGGTGATTCCCCCCATGCACCAGGTATAGGAAAGGGCGATCCCCCCTTTTTGTGCCGAAACCGGGTGAAGATGCAGGAAGAAGTTCGTGAGCACGACCACAGCACGGTTGCGGCGGTCATAGGGGGCAGGATGTCGAAAGACGCTCCGCCAGAGCTGGGACTTGCGAATATATTCCGAAACCGACATCGCGCTGCCTTGCCCGGTGTTGTGAAACTGAAGAATGAGAAACAGAAGCAGTTGAATCAGACGCGGTCAGGAGTTCTGGTAGTAGGACTTGGTATCGCTCCACTGGCCCAGTTCTTCCTGAAACTTCAGGCTCTTGTCCACTTCCAGCATGCCGTCTTCGGACCGCCGCAGTCCCACTCGTTCCAGGGGACGGGGAGCAGGCCCTTCAAAGTTGATTCCGGTGATGTAAAACCCTGAACCGTGACAGGGACATTTGAACTTCTGTTCCCCTTCCAGCCAGTTGGGGGTACATCCCAGATGAGTGCAGATCGAGAGCAGGCCGTAGATCAGGTCCCGACCGTCGTATTGAGTGGAGTGAACAATCCACACCCCGCGGCTCGCCTTGTATTTCTCAGAGACCGTTCCCGGAGGGAAGTCGGAAGGTGGTCCCACTTTGAACTTCGAGGGAAGTTCGAGAACCATATTCGGCATCATGAAGCGGGCAATGCCCAGTCCCCAGGCGCCGGCCACGGCTGACATAGCAACCCAGGCAATCACAAAGGGGGACAGTGCGATCGCCGACAACGTCTGCAAGGCAGAGCGGCGACTGACCGGTTCCGGCTTCGCAGGGAGTTTTGGCTTGGCTGCGACTGGCGACTTCGCTGCGGCGGCTGGTTTGCCTTCATTGGCAGCTTTGACAGCAGCCACCATCTCTTTAAGGGCAGGGCGATCCCCTGCAGGTGCTGCGGGGACGGCAGATGCGGCGGGAGCCGGTTCACTTGAAGAGGTCGCAGCTGGTGCGGCCGCTGCGGCTTTGCCCGCGCGGGCTGCAGCCAGAATATCAGCGGTGCTTTTCGGTTTATCCCCTGCGGGTGCGGCAGGCGCCTTGGCGGCTCGTGCAGCAGCGAGAATGTCGGCAGTGCTTTTCGGTTTCTCAGCAGCAGGAGGAGTGCTGCCCGCTTTCGCAGCACGTGCGGCGGCCAGAATGTCGGCGGTTGACTTGGGGGCTGCCGGCTTTGGAGGTGAAACCTCTGCAGCAGGCGGAGTTTCTGTAGGGGGCGCGGCTTCGGATGCGGGGGGAGATGCCCCCTCGGCAGCAGCGGCTGCGGCATCCGCTTTCTTCTTGCGTGCCAGTGCCAGGATTTCTTCGGTCGTGAGTTTCTTTGGTTCCGCCATGATCCAGCAGCACTTTACGAACGAACGGAACCCCCGAAATGACGTCTTGGGGGCGGTATTGACCGTAGGATCATGGCGACTGCCCGATGGTGAGGCAAGTTCCACGCGCAAGTAACATTTGATTTCTCAGTTTCTGGAAGCCGGGGACCAGTTTGCGTTCAGAAATTCTCTCGCCTGCGACTCACAGACTCGCATCAACACCACCCTCATTTCGAGAATTGAGCAACTGTGTGCTCCCTCAAATTTTCGAAAATCCTCGGAATGCCTGTAACCTTTTGAGACCATTGTGGAGAACTATGTGGACGTGCATCTGCTCGCCTTGAAATGACCAACCGCAGCAACGGGATACCATTGTCTGAAATCGACCGTCATCAGGAACTCGCCCGCCTCTGGACCAGGCATCTGCCGGTCGTGGAGACGTTTGTGGCTTCCCTGTGCCTGCGACCCGGCGAGGTGGAAGAACTGCTGCAGGAAACGGTGACACAACTCTTCCAGCAGATTGACCGGTTCGATTTCTCCCGGCCGTTTCTCCCGTGGGCCATGGGGGTCGCACGGTATGTCGTGCTGCAGTACAAACGCGACTGCGCCCGGGATCGACACCTCTTCAGTCAGGAAGCTGTGGAGAACTTGAGTCGGGCTTTCGAGGCTGCCACCGGCCCGCAGGATGCGTTGCGGCAACATCTCACCGACTGCTTCCAGAAACTGTCCCGTCAGTCGCAGCGTCTTTGCCAGTTGCGGTACGAACAGAATCTGGGACGGGCGGAGATTGCAAAGACTCAGGGGGCATCGCTGGCGGCTGTCAAAATGGGACTGCATCGCCTGCGTCAGCAATTACGGACATGTGTCGAAAGGCGACTGCAGGCGGAGGGCCGTTCATGACCCAACCCCGCCCTGACCTTTCCGACTGGATGGATGGCGACCGGACCAATGAGTCCGCCCGGGAACTGGACGCCTGGCTGGCATCCGATCCTGCCAATGCGACCGAATTCGTCCGGGAGATGTTGCTTCACAGCGAACTCGAACGCGGACACTGGAGAAAATCAGGAGCGTCTCCTGCAGCTGGGCTCCGACGCCACCGATCGGTCTTGCGAAATCTGCTGGCGACCTGTGCCTGCATTGGAGTGCTGGGAACACTGATCTGGCTGTTCGCTGCTCGTGGAACCGATCCCGCGAATCCCCCGACGGTTCTGGCACGGCAAACGCATTCGAGCGGTCAAGCAGTGCCGGCATCCACTGTCGTCGGACGACTTTCGCGATCCATCAACGCTCAGTGGAAAGAATCGACGGTACGCTGGTCGGTCGGGGATTCGCTGCGGTCCGGGGAATTGCTTCAACTCGAGGCAGGGCGACTGGAACTTGAGTTCACCTCGGGGGGAAGGGTGACTCTCGTGGGCCCCGCGGTCCTCCAGATTGACTCTCCATTTTCTGTGACACTCCTGTCCGGAGTAGCGACAACCCGGGTGGAGAAACTGAACAGTGGTCTCTTTCGGGTGCTGACTCCCCATGCCGAGATCGTCGACCTGGGAACCGAGTTCGGAGTCCGGGTCGATCCCGAAAGCGAAGTCGCAGAGGTGATTGTCTTTGAAGGAGCAGTCGACCTTCTCCCCGTCAATATCCCGCAGTCGGAGACATCCCTGTTCGGGATTCTGAACGTCGGAGAAGCGGTCCGGATTTTTAAATCGGGGGGCATGGAACGTCTCGTGTCGGTCGACACCTCGGCATTTCCCTCGGGGGACAGGATCTTCTCGATCCCTCCTCGCCGAGCCCCGGTGATTACCGCAGTGAGTGACGATCGTCGCAGCCAGAACAGCCCGAAGTACTACCAGATTTTTCATTCCGGCCTGAGCGAAGATTCGAAAGCCTATGTCGATCGGGACCATGAATGGAACGGACAGACCGAAGAGGGAATTCCCTACTTCCTGCGAGGCGCCGATTACATTGCGACATTCAATGACGATAAAGGGAACAGTCCCGAAATCACCGTCGAGCTGTCGCGACCAGCGACCTTATACATCTTTCTGGATGTGCGACTGGAAGTTCCCGCATGGATTTCCGAACAGTTTGAAGACACCGGCTATCGCATCGGACTGGACGAGGGGCCGCTGCACGGACCCGGTTCGGCAACCGCGATTGGGCCGGGCGTGAGCATCGATAACGCCCACACAGTCTGGAAGCGGGTCATCCCCCAGCCGGGCCCCGTCCGACTGGGGTCGCTGGACATCCCCGGGCCTCGACGGGCAACGATGTATGGAATCGCTGCTCAGCCGCTGAATGAACACCCTTGAACCGATCACGAAGAAACGTGGACCTCACCCCTGACATGGTGATTATTCACCAGCAAGGAACTCAGATGAACATGAATCGTCGAGATTTTCTAGGAACCTCCGCTGCTGTATTCGCCGCGATGAACGCTGGTTCTTCAGTGTGGGCGAAACCCACGCAAGCAGAAACCTCCGGCCTGCAGCTGGGGCTGGTTTCGTACAACTGGGGAAAGGACTGGGACCTGCCGACGCTGATTGAAAACTGTGCTGCCACCGGTTTCAAAGGAGCCGAGCTGCGAACGGAACATCGCCATGGGGTCGAAGTCACTCTCAACCAAGCGCAGCGTGCGGAAGTTCGCAAACGCTTCGCGGACTCACCGGTGACGTTCGTCGGATCGGGGAGCACGTGCGAATACCATTCACCCGATCCTGAAGTCTTGAAGAAGAACATCGAGTCGACGAAGGAGTTTATTCTCCTCTCACACGACTGCGGTGGTACGGGAGTGAAGGTTCGTCCCAACGATCTCCCGAAGGATGTTCCCGAGGAGAAGACGATTGAGCAGATTGGTCTGGCACTGCGGGAGGTGGCGAAGTTCGCAGCGGAACACGGCCAGGAAATCCGCCTTGAAGTTCACGGACGCAAGACGGATGAGCCGAAAGTTGTCCATCAGATCATGCAGATCGCGGATCACCCGCAGGCACGGCTGTGTTGGAACTGCAACCCGACCGACCTGAAAGGGGAGGGTCTGGATGCCAACTTCCGACTTTGCGCCGACAAGATTGCGACCGTACACATTCACGACCTGCGGTCCAATTCCTATCCCTGGCCGGAGCTGTTCGAGCTGTTGACGGCACATCACTTCAACGGCTGGTTGCTGCTGGAGGAAGGAAAGGTTCCCGAGGATCCGGTCGCTGCGATGCACGAGAACAAAAAGCGCTTCCAGGAACTGGTCGCTCAGGCGAAATAGCCCCTGTCTCAGGGGAGTGTGGCGGCGATTCGGCGGGATTTTTCGCTCGAAAGCAGTGTTTATCGCCGCCGGAACGCCACACTGTCGAAAGATTCGCTCTCGTTGCGATTCACTCTACCTGTTAAACGGAACAGGCATTTCAGCCTGTTCGAAACTGCGAGTGTTCACCCGACTTTCCGACTGCCCATGACCGCGGATTGATCCCGCGGTCGTGGGCAGCTCCATGTCTGTGCATCATCGTCTCCGACTCTGGACTCTCAACTTCCCCTGGCTCCAGGCGATTCACAGCAGACGAACCACAAAACATACACCTTGACGTACAGAATTAAATCTGTACATTCTGGTGTAGTTTTAGTCGCGTTCGTTCGACGGACGTGACGTTCCGCGCTCGAACCCCCAGGAATCGCAGCATGCTCTCTGACAAAACGATTGCCATCGTCAAGCAGATCACCCCCGTCGTCGCAGCCAACGCGGAAGCGGTCACCCGGCGGTTCTATCAGCTGATGTTCGAGGGAAACCCGGAAGTCAAAGCCTATTTCAACCAGGCTCACCAGCACTCCGGGGGGCAGCAACGGGCACTCGCCGGGGCGATCTGTGCGTATTTTTCCAATATCGACAACCTGACTGCGCTGGGCCCCGCCGTCAATCTCATCGCACACAAGCACTGTTCCCTGGGGATTCAGCCGGAGCATTATCCAATCGTCGGCAAGCATCTGCTGGCTGCCATTCGTGATGTCATGGGAGCAGCGGCGACGGACGAAATCATTGACGCTGTCGCCGAGGCCTATGGCTTTCTGGCTGACGTGTGCATTCAACGTGAACGCGAAATCTATCAGCAACAGCGTGAAGTGCAGGGAGGCTGGAACGGATACCGCTCGTTTGTGGTCGACCGCAAAGTCCCGGAAAGCGACATCGTCACTTCGTTCTATCTTCGTCCGGCGGACAACGGCCCGCTGCCGTCGTACGAGCCCGGTCAGTACATCACGATCCGCGCGGATCAGAAGCGGATCCAGACCTCACCGCGAAACTACAGCCTTTCCGATTCTCCGCAGCAGGGACACTATCGGATCAGCGTGAAGCGCGAACCCGCTCTGGCTGCGGATGCTCCGGAGGGACTGATCTCGAACTATCTGCATGATGTCGTGCAGGTTGGTGATGAAATTGAGGTCGGCCCGCCATGTGGCGATTTTACACTGACTCCTGAAGCAGCGGGGGATCGTCCCGTTGTACTTCTCGCGGGAGGAATCGGCGTCACCCCGCTGCTGTCCATGGCGAAGTCACTGGTCCGGCATGGGGCTCGAACGCCGATCCATTTCATTCACGCCGCCCGCAACAGCAGTGTGCAGGCACTCGCTGGGGAAATTCAAAGCTTGAGCCGACACGACAACGTGGTGACGCACGTAATCTTCGACGCCCCCCACGCGGACGACCTGGCGCAGCAGCGGTGCCACAGTGTCGGCACCGTGAATACGGAGTTTCTGCAGAAGCATACCCCTTACCAGGAGGCTGACTTCTACTTCTGCGGTCCAAAGCCGTTCATGCGTGCGGTGTACTCCGGACTCAAGGAACTGGGAGTCGGCGATGACCGCATCCGGTTCGAGTTCTTTGGTCCTCGGCAGGAGATTATTGAGACCGTCCCTGCCGCGTGATGAAGACGGTCCCCGTCAGCGTGCGCTCAGTTCATGGACCATGTTCACCAGTGCCTTGACGTTGTCCGGATTCATATCCGGATGAACGCCATGACCGAGATTGAAGATGTGTCCAGGACGACCGCACGCTCCCTTGAGAACCTGTTGAGTCCGGGCTTTCAGTGTCGGCAGGTCACAGTAGAGTGAGACCGGGTCCAGATTTCCCTGCACGGCGCGGTCGAAGCCGATTGCCAACCGGGCAGCGGCCAGGTCGACCCGCCAGTCCACACCGATCACCTGTCCCCCCGCGGCCACCTGCAGCGGGATCAATGCCGGGTTTCCCGTCAAAAAGTTGATGACGGGAGCTTCCGAGTTGACCGACTCGATGAGTCGACGCGTGTAAGGCTGGACGTATTTCTCGTAGTCGACCGGATTCAGACAGCCGACCCAGCTGTCGAAGATCTGAACCGCCTGACACCCCGCAGCGATCTGGGCATTCAGATAGTCGGAGAGGCTGTCGACGAGCCTGTTCATCAGGACGTCCCACGCGGCGGGATCGCCGAACATCATGGATTTCGTCCGGACGTAATTCTTGGAACCTCCCCCTTCAATGGCATAGGACGCGAGCGTGAATGGGGCTCCGCAGAAGCCAAGCAGGGGAATATTCGCCGGGAGTTCCTTGCGGATGAGTCGGACTGCGTCGAAGACGTATTCCAGCTCATTCACGTCCTCGATCGCCCGGACCCGGTCCACTTCCGCCGGTGACATCAGCGGGTTATGAATGACCGGGCCTTCCCCCTTCTGGTACTCCAGGTCGAAGCCCATCGGCTCGAGGATCGGAAGCAGGTCCGCAAACAGAATCGCAGCGTCGACTCCCAGCACGTTCCGCGCTGTCACGGTCACTTCCGCAGCCAACTCCGGTCGCTTGCAGAGTTCAATGAAGGAGACCTTGCTGCGAACGGCCATGTATTCGGGCAGATAGCGGCCCGCCTGCCGCATGATCCACACCGGAGTGCAGTCGGTCGGCTCGCAGAAGGCAGCCTTCATGAAGCGTGATTCGCGGAGTTCAGGAGTCAGAGACATGCAGCTGCTTTCGGATCGGCGCGGGGAAATCCGCACTATATCGATCGGGCGGACGGGTGTCAGCCGGAAGAGTGCCGGACTCTTTCGGGATTTCTCCGGATGGGGGAGTCTCCGCAAGGTTGAGATTTCCTGCTTCAACCATCACTCTGGGGAGTGTCACAGCGTGCTTCTCGAAATTTCAACAGATTCCTTGCCGTGAAACCCAATCCGACAGCTCCCCGGCAACGTCCTACGCTCGAGCAATTGCGGCGATGGGACGGCGATCATGTCTGGCACCCCTTCACCCCGATGCAGGCGTATCGGGACGAACACGCTCCGATTATCGAGTCCGGCAGCGGCTTTGAGTTGATCGATGTGGAAGGCCGACGGTATCTCGACGGTATTTCGTCGCTGTGGTGCAACGTTCATGGTCATTGCGTTCCGGAGATCGACGAAGCGATCCGCGACCAGCTCGGCAAAATCAGCCATACCACGCTGCTCGGAATGTCATCGCCGCCGGCAATCGAACTGGCGGTTCGTCTCGTTGAGCGGGCGCCCCTGGGGCTGAACCATGTCTTCTACTCCGACAGCGGCTCGACGGCCGTTGAAGTGGCCCTGAAGATGGCCTTTCAGTTCCATCACCAGAAAGACAAACCATCCCAGCAACGCAACCTGTTCGCCACCGTGGGAGGAGCCTATCACGGCGACACCATCGGCTCGGTGAGCGTTGGAAATATCGAACTGTTTCACCGCGTTTACGGGGCGCTCCTGTTTCAGTCGCTCGCCGTTCCTTCTCCCGTCACGCTGTCCCGGCCTGCGGGGCAATCGGCAGAGGACTATCTTCAGTTCTGTTTTGCGGAAGTGGAACGGATTGTCTCCACATTTGCGGATCAACTGGCTGCGTTCATCATTGAACCTCTCGTGCAGGGAGCCGCCGGAATCCTCGTTCACCCGCCGGGGTATCTGAAGCATGTTCGCGAAGTAACTCGTCGTTACGGCGTGCCACTCATTGCGGATGAAGTGGCAGTGGGGTTCGGCCGGACCGGAACGCTCTTTGCCTGCGAGCAGGAACAGGTCTCTCCAGACTTCCTCTGTCTGGCCAAGGGGCTGACCGGAGGGTATCTGCCGCTGGCAGCAACGTTGACCACGGACGAAATCTCTCAGGCATTTCTGGGCGATCCCGCTGCCGGAAGAACGTTCTTCCACGGCCATACGTTTACGGGAAATGCCCTGGCATGTGCTGCAGGGCTGGCCTCACTCGACTTGATCGAGCAGAACGACGTTCTGGAAAACGTGGCTCGAAACGAAAAGCTGCTGGCCAGCCGTCTCGCAACATTGAAAGATCATCCCCATGTCGCGGAGATTCGCCAGAAGGGGATCATGGTCGGAATCGAACTGGTTCAGAACCGCGATCCGCTCACCTCGTTCCCGAGCCGACGCCGGACAGGACATCTGGTCACGCTGGAGGCCCGTAAAAGGGGAGTCATCCTGCGTCCGCTGGGGGATATTGTCGTGCTGATGCCCGCTCCAGCGATGTCTGCGGAGATGGTCAACCGCCTTTGCGATGTCGCGTTCGAATCGATCGACGCTGCCCTCCGCCAGGCCTGATTTCCGGTGGTGCCGGGAGCAGTTACTTGGTCGCCTGCGAAGCTTGAGGATCAGGCTGCATGACCCAGGCGGGCTCACCGACGAAAAGGAACTCGCGGTGATTCGGGTCGAATCGATCTCCCGGGCGGGCGTATTTCTGAACGATCACTTTCCGCCAGATATGCGGGCTGCCGTCATCGCCCGCACGGGTTTCATAGGCGTTGGTGAAGCCGGCGAGAATGACTTTGAAGAAATCAGTTTCCGGATCGACTCCGCGCCAGGTGGCTGCACCATAGATCCACGGCTGCTCTTCGGCATCGGATGGTGTCGGCGCGGGAACGTCCTGAATGACCTGCACAGAATTTCGGTGAGGAGCCCGTTCCGTCCGCCGCAGTTGAACCATCGCAGCAGGCAGAATTTCATCCTGCAGGATCTGGGCAGGGACTTCGGAACTGGGGTCGTCGTATGTGATCAGTGTGAATTCGGGGATGAACTGCGGTGGTCCGGGCAGCGAGTCCAGAGCATTGACAGGAGCAATCGATTCCCCTTCCCGGTGATCCACCGGCCGAACAATGGATCTCCAGGCGAGGTACCAGACCTGTTCCTGCTTCAACTCGCCGGTCTTGGGATCCGGGAGATCGACGAAGACCATCCGCATCGGCTTGAACTGGACTTCCATCATCCAGATGTCGTTCTGCCGGGTCAGCTCGACCAGCTGAACCTGTGCCGTGACGGTTTTGTCGAAACCACGCGTCACTTGTGCCTGTGCGGAACCGGACAGACCCATTGCTGCGGCAGCCGCCATCATGCAGGCAGCCGGACGGAGTAAACGCGAAGTGATGAAGGAAATCACGCCTTGTTCCTTGTGGTGTCAACGGTTCCGATGCCGACTCGCTTCGAATTCCAGCGGCCCCTCAGAACACTCTCACTCTACCAGCGGTTCTCAACGAGGGTCAATCCGCCAGTTGCGCAGCTTCTCCCCTCCGAAAGAAAGTCCTTTCCGGGCATCCATGCTTTCGTATTCTGCTTCCTGTGACGATCAGTGAACTCGACTCTTCCGGGCCATTCTTCGACTTCCTGAAAGGAGTTTGACGATTAAAGCGATTAAATGCCCCCGCTGAGCCGGGACTCCCGGCCGGGTCAACCTGTCGCAGCCAATCGTTGAAAGCGGACCCGGATGGTGCGAAGCGGGTGTAGTATTCGCTTCCAGGTCGATGAAGATGGTACAACATCCTGTTGCCGACCAGCTTGACCTCGCTCGTCCCCACCCGATTGAGGAGACCTGATGAACTCCGAAAAGCCCGCCTCGGGATCGACATATGCCCTGATGCCGGACCCGGCAACTTCACCGCCTGTCGCCGCCGTGGCTGCCTCACCACCCACCGCTGGTGACCGTTCCGCTCGTCGAAAACCGCAGCCCCCCGCCAGACTGGTCTCGCTGGACGCGTTTCGGGGGTTCATCATGCTGGTTCTCGCGGCCCACGGCTTCGGGATCGCACAACTCGCCAGAACCCCGGAAGATAGTCCGCTGTGGAAGATTCTCCATCGTCCCACCGTGGAATGGATCGCGTTTCACTTCAATCATCCCCCCTGGCAGTCGAGCTTTGTTCCGGGCATTCACGACGCCACATTGGGGAATCCGTGGCTGCATGTCGGAGTTTCGTTCTGGGATCTGATTCAGCCGGCGTTCATGTTCATCGTGGGAGCGGCCGTCCCACTCTCTGTGGCGAGACGAGTTCAGGCGGGTGAGAAACCATGGCGTCGCGGGTTACATGCGCTGCTGAGATCCATCACGCTGATCCTGATGGGAGTCTTTCTCTACTCACTCGGAAAAGATTCGACGAACTGGATCTTTCCGAACGTGCTGGCCCAGATTGGTCTGGGCTATTTCTTCGTCTATCTGCTCGCTGGCCGTCGCCTCTGGATTCAAGTTACAGCGTTCGTGGCGATACTGGTTGGAACGTGGTCTCTGGTGCATCTGACTCCCCCTCCAGCGAATTATCAGCCGGAGAACGTCAACGCCAGTCGCGAGCGCGGGGATGTCTTCGCGCCGCCGTACCGTCAATGGTCGAAGAACGGCAACGTCTTCAGCACGTTCGATCGCTGGTTCCTCAACCAGTTCCCGCGACCGACCGATCAGGGACCGTTTGAATTTAATGCCGGGGGGTATCAGACCCTGAACTTCATCCCCAGCATCGCGACCATGATTCTCGGGCTGTTCTGCGGACAGATTCTGATGACGACCATCCGTCCGGGAGAGAAGTTTCTGTCACTTCTGGTCCTGGCTGTCGTGCTGTGGGGACTGGGAGTCTTCGCCGGGGCCACCTGCTGTCCGGTGGTCAAACGGATCTGGACTCCCGCCTGGGTTCTCTTCAGCGGTGGCTATGTGGTCGGGCTGCTCGCACTGTTCTATCTGCTCTTCGACCTGTGGCCGCTTCAGTCGCTGGCGTTCCCGTTCATCGTGGTCGGAGCGAATTCACTGCTGGTGTACTTCTTCGGTGAACTGCTGACCGACTGGTTCGCCGAGAACGTTCATCGACACTTCGGCAGGCTCATCGAAATGACGCTGGGGAGAATGGCCGACTGGTTCGGGTGGCTGCGAAACATCCATCCCGCTCCTGAAAGTTCAGGAGCGGTCATGATGGAAGCGTTCGCCCCGGTCATCAATGCCGTTGGAGCGGTGACCGTCATCTGGCTGATGTGCTACTGGTTGTACCATCAGCGTATCTTCCTGAGGATCTGAAGATTGCCTCTGGAATCGTCAGTCGCTTTGCGATCATCCTCCGGTCGACTGGAACAGTTTCACGAGTTCCGGCCACTGCTTTTCGAAGAAGACCAGAGCACTCAGTCCCAGATAAAACACGGAGCAGGCGAGCACGCCCAGAATCTGGTACCAGCGCGGCCGGATTTCTTTGGGAAGGAACGTGAGATTGATCCACAGCAACTGCAATGCGGTGATCCCCAGTGCGAGGTTGTTGAGATTCGCAATCACGACCACCATCAGTTTGGGGGTCCCGTAGACGCTGAACAGATAGGCGCACACCAGCGACCACAACACGTATCCCGCAAGAATACTGTAGTAGATCCATTTCACCTGGTCCGTCTTGAAGTTTTCGCGGACGTGTCGGCTGCCGGTCCAGATGGCATCTGTCCAGCGGCGGCTGAAATCGTCAACGATTGACATCTGACTGGGGAGCATGACTGCCAGCCCGGCCCAGAGTGCTGCCAGCCAGAGAATTTTGGTAGTGACCGCGGACAGACCTGGAGCCAGTCGCATGCCGTCGGCAGTGACAATCGCCTGTGCCCAGGAGATTCCGCTTTCCTGAAGTGTGGAGAACGGTGCGAAGTGAATCGACATCAGCGCGGGTAAGGCCATGCCCATGAAACATCCGGGCGCCCAGATGAAGACCTGATCTGTCAGGATATAACGCCACCAGCCGCTCCACTTTCGCAGGTTGTCCGAAGTCAACGGAAAGATCGAGCCGGTATGACTGAGGGTAACGCTCTTGCCTCCCACAGCACTGGCGATGGCTCCCACCTGCTTCCCCATCCCCCAGCCTTTGTCCCGCACAAAGTTGCTGTATGTGGAATTCGCGAGTCCCCCTCCGCCGGCGTACCCTGCGAAAGCACCCAGGACCGCAATATTCGCCAGTTCCACAGCCGGCCACTCCCCAAACTCCCGATAATGGAAGAGGGCATTCACAAGCGTCTCTTTTCCGGTCTCGCTGGTCACCGGAAGGTTCCCGAATTTGACGAACCCGCTGAAGATGTTCCACCAGTCCGTTGCCGGAACGAACAGCACCCCGACAGTCAAACAGAACCCGAGAACGAACAGGACCTTCGCGGTCATGATCGCCTGCAGCATGTTGTAGATTTTTCCTCCGACGAGGACCGGTAGGACCACCCCGATCAGACACGCATAGGCCAGTCCGGTCACGAGGAAACGATCGGCCTCCGTCGGCGGACGGTCCAGCCACAACGACGCAATGATCGCTGCGCCATGAGTCGAGAGACCCGGGATCAGCATGTTGATGTTCAGCAGGAAGACGAACCCCATCCAGAAGCCCGGCCCCGGAAATTTCCGCATAAATCCGGTCAAAACAGGTTCCCCGCAGTACATCGCGTACCGCCCGCATTCCATGTTGTAGAAGACCTGAAGGACGATGGCGACAGTGGCCACCCACATCAGACCGCCGCCGTATCTCGCCGTGATTTCCGGACCGAACAGCCATTCACCGCCGCCGATCTGGATCCCCATCATGACGATCCCAGGACCAATGAAGCTTGCCCAGTTCTTCCACTGCAATGGCTGCGGCTCGGGCAGGTCTGCGGTGTTCCAGGGGGGAATTCTGTTAGCCATCAACTTCATCCCATCGAGCGATTGAAAGGGAAATGAATTTCAGCAGTGGGTGCGAATCTGAATTGCAGACTTCGAAGTCAGAACTGCGGTTGAACGGATGACTGCGTGCAGGGGACTTCCCCCGCGCAGCATGGAGTTCGTCTGGTGAATCCAAGCTGCGCGAGCAGTCAGTAGACCAAACTGGACTAGTAAAAGACCAGCGCACGTCCGGGAGTTCCGTGACAGTCACGAATCTTGAGCGCGGCAAACAGGAAGTATCCATTCTCCGGAACCTTCTCCAGGTTGTGAAGAAACTCCACGCCCACCATTTCGTTGCTCCCGAGGGCCCAGTAAGTCATCAGGGCGCTGGCTGGATCGACGCCCCCCAGATCCGGAGCGTCACTTGCGACGCAGCGAATTCCCCGCTTCTTCAGGGCGAAGATGGTTTCCGCATCTGGAGCAGGCCAGCCTTCACTCTTGCCGTTCAAGGGGTCCGCCCACAGCGTGGTCGACCCGGGTTTGTAGTGTTCGTCAACGAACCCCGTCTGGAAGACGACAATGTCTCCTGCCTTCAGTGGACCGTGCTCTTTCTCGTAGTCATCAATCTGCTGTGGAGTGATTTTCGGAGAAGCGGGCCAACTTCCGGATTTCGTTGTCCCGATCAGTTTGCGAACATCGATGATGCGAATGGGTCCGCAGGTCCAGTCGAGCGGAACCTGTTCGGCGGTCATCGAACTCGTGCCGCGAGGGCCGAACTTCTGTTCGTACTTTTCAAGCCATCCGCGGACCTCCGGAGAGTAATCCGGATGCTGATCTGCGGTCGGCAAAGCGTATGACGGGGGGACTAGATGAGTCCCGGTCATGGAATCCATCAGATGGGTGTGGTGCCACATGTCCAGGTAGTCGTTGTACAGGAAGTCGATCTTCAGGTAGACCTGACGATGCGTTCCGACCCCGACTCCCGGTGAAACGACCGGCATGTCCAGCCCCATGGTCGGGGTGATGTCGACCGCCCGTTTCGCTTTCGCGGATTCAATGAGCTTCCTGGGGACCTCTCCGCCGACGATCGAAAACGCACGGCTTTCGCTGTACGGACCGCCGCGGTGCTTGGGGGCCAGTATACAGTAGAACGCTCCGGTCTCCGGGATCTTGTCGAGAGCACAGGCGCCTTCGGTCCAGATCATGCCATACTTCAGACCGGCATAGTGAGTCGGTTCCGCAAGATCGGGCACCGGTCCCATGCTGGGGCTGTCGGTTCCCAGCGTGAGAACTCCCTTCTTGCCGAGATAATCCATGCAGTCCGGATCCGGGTCAGGGAATCCGGGAACTTTGCGGTCGAGCACGTCTGCGAGAAACCGGTTCCCTTCCGGCAGTGGACGGTAGTACTTGTCGGAATATCCGCTTCGAAACAGGACGACATCGCCAAACTGCACAGGCCGATGACTTTGTTCGAATCGCTTGACGTCTTCGGGAGTCACCAGCGGACTCACGCCGTTGGGAGCCTTATTCAACAGGGACCGCACATCGACAACACAGGCCTCACCGCCGAACTGCCAGGGCTCGATCACATCGGTGTAGGCCAGCCCAAATGGGCCGGATTTTTCACGGTTCAGTTCCGGCCGTGCGGCGGAATGGGGAGGGACATCCAGCTGAGTCCCGGTGTTGCCGTCGATCAACAGCACATCGATGTTGTAAGGCGACTCCTGTCCGATCGTTCGCTGATGCGAAATCTGAAAGCGTGGAAACGGAGCGGTCGGCCAGGTGCAGGGCAGCTCAGGACCGATGAGCAGTGAGTGGTCCACAAACCGCGCCTGCTCTTCGGAAGCCGGTGGGGACTCAGCGAAAAGGGAAGGCGGGTTCCATTGAGATGTCACGACCAGTGACAGCGCGAGCAAGCCGCCATTCCAAAACCTGAATTCTCTCATGCTCTCCTCCTCCTTCGAGTGCGTTGCTGGCTGAAGATGCCTGATGATCAATGAGGGTCGACTGGGATTTTTGGAAATGATGTCATGAGGGTGATCAAGAAGTCTTCGAACGTTCCGCGAAGGAGACCGTTCGAAGACTTTGACCGAATTGATCTCGACTCAGTTGCGAGACTGCATGCTCACTTTGCGTCGGGAGTAACGCCGTTCACCACATTCGGAAGCGGCTTGCCCGCCAGCGCCAGTGCAGCGATCTGGGCAGCCCCTTCTCTCAGCTTCCGCACAGCCGGAACGCTCACGGAGGCGATGTGCGACGCCACTACAACGTTGTCGAATTTCAACAGCGGATGATCCCCGGGGATCGGTTCCGGCTGAAACACGTCCAGCGCAGCACCGCCGACCTGACCACTCTGCAGGGCCTCGACCAGCGCATCCGTCTGAATCAAATCTCCCCGGGCGAGATTAATCACCCTGACCCCGGGCTTCGCCTGAGCCAGCGATTCACGATTCAACAGGCCCCGTGTGTGGGCATTAGAAGGACAATGCAGCGTAATGACGTCGGAGCTTCCCAGCAGTTCCGGCAAGGATGCGGGCACGCAGCCGCTCTGGACGATGTCCTCTGGCTTCACCACCGGATCAAAGACCAGGACTTTGGCTTTGAACGGAAGCAGCCGGCTGGCCACTTCCCGGCCGATTCGCCCGAAACCGACGACACCGACCGTCAGGTCCCGCAGGGCTGCCATCCCGCTGACTGGAGTCGCAATTCCCCATTTTCCTGAACGCATATGAGTCGTGTTGCTCACGACCTGTCGCGTCAATGAAAGGATGAACGCCAGTGTGTGGTCGGCAACCTCGTCAATGCAGTAATCCGGGATGTTGCAGACAGGAATTCGCCGTTCCCGGGCGGCATCCAGATCGACGTTGTCGACTCCAATTCCGTACCGGACAATGACTTTCGCCTTTTGCATGCTGGCGATGACTTCGGCATTCACCGGGGCAAACTGGGTAATGACGGCATCTGCATCAGCGACAAGCTGAGACAGTTCAGCCGCGGGCCGTTTCTCTTTCAAAGCCACGATTTCGTGTCCCTGAGGGCGGAGAATGGCCTCCTCCATGGCAAGGTCTGGAAACGAGTAGTCAGTGACGGCAACCTTCATGGTCGAGACGCTTTCGAGTGAAGTGGGAGGTGTGATTTCTTCCCCCGGGAACCAGAGGAGATTTTTGATCGGACGAAATTTTTGCGTTGACTGCAGTCTAATTGTCTGATAATCTACCAATCTACAATAGAGCTGACAGATCTGCAACTCTTCATTTGATCAATCAGCCCAACTTTGAAACTCAGAGATAACAAGTGAGATTCGAGACGATTTCGTGTTGCCGATTCCGGCAGCCAACCCCTCTGAAATCAAATCACCAGGAAGTTCGGTCGATGCGGCAAGAGACGAAAGTCAGCTGCGGGATCCGGTAGACCAAATCAGTTCCCATGCATTCAGCCACGCGTTCATTCCGCCATCCGGCTTGTCTGAACGTGAAACGTGGACCGCAGAGGATGCATGCACCAGAGACGAACGCTCGCGAATCACCCCGAAGGAACATGACATGATCGGCAGTCAAGTTGAAATGTCGCGGACAGCTCCTGCGACCCGAAACGGGAATGGACAGGCAATCTCCCGCGACGTGCTTTTAGGTCTGTACCGCACAATGCAGACGATTCGCCAGACAGAAGAAGAGCTGGCCCGCTGCCACCAGCGCGGACTTATTCACGGAGCCTGCCATACGTATGTCGGCCAGGAAGCGATTGCGTCGGGCGTGTGCGCCCACATGAATGCGAACGATGCGGTTTTCAGCACGCATCGGGGACACGGACACGCATTGGCCAAAGGGATGCCCCCCCGTGAACTGATCGCCGAACTGTTTGGCAGGGTCACCGGATGTTCGCGCGGCCGCGGCGGAAGCATGCACCTGTTCTCCCCGGAAATCGGCATGATGGGAACCAGCGGGATCGTCGGCCCATGCATTCTGCAGGCGTGTGGCGGCGGCTACAGCATGAAGCTCAATAAATCCGGAAATGTCTCGGCCGCTTTCTTCGGCGACGGCGCTGCCAACAACGGCGCCTTCCACGAGGGGCTGAACATGGCGAGCATCTGGAAACTTCCAGTGCTCTTCATCTGTGAAAACAACCAGTACGCAACAGAAGTTCCGTTCTCCTATTCCGCCGGAAGTCCCAATGTCGCAGACCGGAGTTCGGCATACGGAATTCCGGGATACGAAGTGGACGGTAACGATGCTGTTGCTGTGTACGAAGTGGCTCACGAAGCCATCTCACGGGCCCGTCGCGGACTCGGACCAACTCTGATCGAGTGTCGCACCTACCGGACCCGACCACATGCGGAAGGGATTGGCGACTTCACCTATCGCACCCGTGCCGAAGTGGACGAGTGGAAGCAGCGGTGCCCCATCCTCGCACTCCGCAAGCGAATGCAGCTGGAATTCGATATTCCTTCAGCGCAGCTGGACGAGATCGATGCCGAAATTGCGGAACTTGTCCGGGAAGCGAGGACCTTCGCCGAGCAGAGTCCGCCACCGGACGGTGCCGATGCTGCGACTCATATCTACAGCCAGCCTCCGCGTCAGGTGCCTGCCTCCTCCGCGGATCAGTCAGAAAAGAAAATGTCGTTCGCTCAGGCGACGCTCGATGCACTCAGCCTGGCGATGGAAGAAGATTCCCGCATCTTCGTCATGGGAGAAGGGATCGGAAAACGGGGCGGAAACTTCCAGACCACGACAGGTTTGTTTGACCGCTTTGGAGCCGAGCGCCTCTGTGATACTCCGATCTGCGAACGAGGGTTCGTTGGACTCGCGGGCGGTGCGGCTATGACCGGCACCAAGCCGGTGATCGATTTCATGTTTGCCGACTTCATCCTCGATTCCGTCGGTGAGATCGTCAATCAGATCGCCAAGATGCAGTACATGTCCAGCGGGCGATTGAAGATGCCTGTTGTCATGCGGGGCTGCATCGGCATCGGCCACTCCGCTGCGACACATCATTCCGGCAGCTATTACGGCATGTATTCACAGGTGCCTGGCCTGAAGGTTGTGGTTCCGTCCAACGCAAAGGATGCCAAGGGACTCTTCATGCACGCCCTGCGGGGAGACGACCCCGTCATGTTCCTGGAACACCGGGAACTGCTGCAGACGAAGTGCTTGGTTCCGGAAGGTCCCTACGAACTCGAATTCGGCAAGGCGGCCATTGTGCGACCGGGTGACCACATCACCGTCGTCGCACTGGCCAGAATGGTCCACTTGACGCAGTCGATCTGCGACGAACTCCAGAACGAAGGAATCTCCGTGGAGCTCATCGATCCGCGGACCGTTCTGCCGCTGGATGTGGAAACCATTCTTACATCCGTTCAGAAAACAGGACGACTGCTGATTGTGGATGAACCTCCCGCCAGCTGTGGTTTTTCAGCCGAAATCGCGGCGAGCATCGGCGACGCCGGGTTCAATTACCTGGATGCTCCGATTCGTCGTCTGACTGGCGTCTTCACTCCGACTCCCTATAGCCCGACTCTGGAAGCGGCCGTCGTCCCCAATGCGGCGGACATTGCCCAGGCCATTCGATCAATGATGAAGGAATAGCGTTCATGGCGTTTGAGATCGTCATCCCTCGGCTCGGCTGGTCGATGGAAGAAGGGACGTTTGCAGGCTGGTTGAAAAAGCCTGGTGAACTCGTCCGGGCAGGAGAACCGCTGTTCGAACTGGAGGGCGAAAAAGCCCTGCAGGAAGTGGAAGCGGTCGACACCGGAATCCTTCACCTGCACGCAGGAGCCCCGCAGGATGGGACGCTTCTTCCCGTTGGTGCCGTGCTCGGCTATCTCCTGGCAGAAGGTGAAGCCCCTCCGGGTCAGGCCCCGCAACAGCCCACCCCGGCAGCGTCACAAGACAAGGATGCGGCGTCCACGCGGAAATTCCCGGCTGCAGCGGGACCCGCTGTCCGCCGCATGGCTCGTGAAAAGGGGATCGCCCTCAACGAACTGAACGGCACCGGCCCCGGGGGCAGGGTGCTCGCTGAGGACGTGGAACGGGCGGCCCAGCCCGGCAAGCCGGCAGCGGTTCCACACTCAACTCCTCGTGTCGCTGTCGCGCAGCGGGCAACCGTCGCCAGCCCGCGGGCTCGTCGAGTCGCGGACGAACTGGGGATCGACTGGACCACTTTGAGCGGTTCCGGTGCAGGGGGAAGAGTTCGCGAAGCGGATGTTCGCAATGCAGCCTCAAACCCAGTTGCTGCTAAAGGTCCAGCGGCCTCGCGGGGAGTGACAGCATCTGCGCCGGCAACTCTCACGAAACGTCGCAAGGTCATCGCGGAAAGAATGACTGCCAGCCGGGATCAGACGGTCCCGGTCACCCTGAACAGCCGCGCCGACGCCACGAATCTGGTCAGTCTGCGAGAACAGTTCAAATCGGTCTCCGGTCTGACCTCGATCCCGAGCTATCAGGACATCATCACCAAGCTGGTGGCAGAACTGCTGGTGAAGCATCCGCTTCTGGTGACCCGCTGGGAAAGTGATGCTGTCATTGTTCCGACTGAGGAACAGCTGCATATCGGAATGGCGGTCGATACTCCCGAGGGGCTGATTGTGCCTGTGCTGGAGAATCCGCGCGGACAGACACTCGCGGAGCTCTCACAGCAGTCGAAGAAGATCATCGAGCGTGCGCGTGCAGGGCAGCTACCCGGAAACGCCCTGCAGGGGGCGGTCTTTACGATCTCCAATCTGGGAGCGTTCGGGATCGAGTCGTTTACACCGATCATCAACTACCCCGAAGCCGCCATTCTCGGGCTGGGCGCGATCCGTCGTGAACCGGTGGTCCTCGCGGATGGACAGATCGTCGCCAGACATCAGATTTCGCTGAGCCTGACGTTCGATCATCGACGCATGGACGGTGCTCCCGCAGCCCGCTTCCTCCAGGAGCTGGTCAGCGCAATCGCCAACCCGTCCGCCTGGCTGTTGACAAGTTAGCCCCGTCTCAAAGGAGTGTCAGAGCACGAAGCGGGAGCGAGTACATTCCTGGAATGATGCAGCTCAATGCACTTGCTCACGCGGCGTGCTCTGAAAAACAAACTGGAGTACCCGTTTTATTCTCAGCGAAACGGCAAGGGCTCTCAGGCAACCGTCGCACGACGACAGAATACAAACAGATGAAATCCGATCTTTTCAAATCTTGTTTTCAAACTGTCCAGTTCGAATCCTTGTAAGTTGACAAGGTCGCATTTATCAGGAGAACGCCGTCGGCGCCGGTCAAATTCGTCCGAGGACACGCGTATCGACCATCGCCGGAACGGCAAACATTTCTGCAGCGGGCCACGCTGGGCTCGGATCGAAATTGTTCGATTCCAAGATTGACAAAAAGTTGATGCATTGGTATGTTGACATGAGTCTGATTGTCTGACAATCAGATTCACCGTTTTCGCAAAATTCGCTATTCAGCGGCCTGTCGAAATCGATCCTCACTCAGGTTTTCTATCACGCTTATTTTTCAAGGAAAGCAATCATGAAATCGTCACGGAACCGTTCCGGAGGGTTTACGCTTATTGAACTGCTGGTGGTGATCGCCATCATCGCTGTGCTGATCGCACTGCTGCTGCCCGCTGTCCAGCAGGCCCGCGAAGCCGCCCGCCGCTCGACCTGCAAAAACAAGCTGAAGCAGCTTGGTCTGGCCCTCCATAACTACCACGACACTCACAACACCTTCCCGTCCGGTGCTGTGACCAATCAGCCTACGATGTGCCAGGTGACCGCCCCAATTACGAATGGAGCCCCTTGGACAGTCATGGTCTTGCCATTCATCGATCAGTCTCCCCGCTACAACTCGTTCAACACGACTACTGGGACATTTTTCGGGTACACATCCGTTCAGCCGGCAACTAACACGACTGCTCAATTGTTGCGAAATACCGTGTTTGAATGCCCCAGCGACCCCAACGCGAATGAAGAAAACGCGCTTTCCAATTATGTGGGGATCTCTGGCGGGGGAGTGTATGGGACAACTCCAAATGTCTGTCAGACGCATGCGACACGTCTTCAGTCAAGCAACGGAATTTTTTACAACGATTCAAAGATCGGAATGCGTGACATTACTGACGGAACGTCGAACACCTACATGCTGGGAGAGACCATCTATATGGCTCTGAAGGCAATTAACACTTCTTATTACGGTTCCTGGGCCAGTGGAATTTACCAGGGCGCACTGAATGACCAGAACATCGTCACGATGGCTGTCTGCACCAATCCAATTAACAGCGGAACCGCAGATCCGGGAAAAGGGCAAGCAGCTTACGAATTTTCCAGCTTTACAATGGGAAGCCGACATGTAGGCGGAGCCCATTTCTGCATGGCGGATGGCTCTGTCCATTTCCAGAATCAAAACATGGATATCGGCGTCTTTCGTCAGCTCGGACAGCGGTCTGACGGCTTCCCGACGGGTGGATTCGGAAACTGAAGTGGCATTGGATTGTTGAGCCTCTGGGCCGTACACAGTGTGTGCGGCTCAGTCCTTTTTGAAATCGAGATGATTCTGAAAACACCGCACGACCGCCTGTTTGTGCTGTAGCAGCTTCAGACAGATGAAGTGAGTGCGATCCATTGAATTTGCTTGGAATGCTGTTGTCGCCAGAACATTAGCGTCAGCCACATCGATGCAAGTTCTCATACCGGGATGAGAAGTTTCAGCGCACGAATTGTCGGCGTTTCTTTGTTGTCGATTCATGAAACGCGGTAGACGACCCGCCAAAAGTCTTGCAGTTACCGAAACGCCAGTCTTTCTTGAAAATCGCACCCCGATATGTGTGCGACCTTGCTTGAGGTGAATCCAATGAAACAGACATACATCGCAGTCGTCGTGGCAGGAGCGTTGGCATTTGCCGGATGCGGAGGAGGTGATCAGGCGGGGGCACGGCGATACGAAGTCGAAGGAACCGTCACCTACGATGGCAAGGCTGTGCCTTATGGAGATATTTCCTTTGAACCGGATACCGCCAAGGGAAGCTCGGGACCTGCTGGTGTGGGCGTGATCCAGAATGGAGTCTATAAACTCGACAAGTCCTCAGGCCCGGTTGCAGGTCCCCTTAAGGTCAGGATCATCGGATTCGATGGCATTGCCCCGCAGGGGCCAAGCACGATGCCTCACGGACAGCCCCTCTTTGAGACACGATGGGAGCAAGTCGAGCAGCCTGAGAACAAGGCGGTGCACAACTTCGACCTCACCTCCACCCAGTCAAAAAAATAGTCGCTACTTGCGGCAAACCCGTCTCGAGGGTCGAGGATTTTTGATACCGCCCCCGTCCCATCCGCTTAAAAACAAAACTGCGGAGAGCGAAGACGCGCTTCAGTCCTCGAACGAGGCAGGATTCCCAATACATCTCTCGACTTGCGGCAATCGTCGCGGAACATCTAGAATCAGCACGGTTTAAGGTGTCCCCGGAGTCGTTCTCCCTGGGGCGGATGGACGCGGTGTTGGTTCACGGACGAGATGTCAGAACCGCAGAAAAAACGTATTGCCCTCCTCGGAGCGACCGGTTCGATCGGAACCAGTTGTCAGGATGTCGTGCGCGCCCGTCGCGAAGAACTCGAATTCTTCGCACTCACTGCCCACTCTCGCTGGCAGGAACTCGCCCGGGCCTGCTGTGAGTTTCAACCGCGCTATGCTGTCCTGACCGGAGTGACTCCCCAGGACATCCCGGCCAATGCGTTTTCGGGTTCCGTACAAGTGTTGTTTGGAGAAGATCAGGTTTCACGCGTGGCGGCAGCTGCGGAAGTGGATGTCGTCGTCTCCGCAATTGTCGGGGCAGCTGGACTGCGGGGAACCTGGGCGGGGGTCGAAGCCGGGAAGACCATCGCCCTGGCGAACAAGGAAACCATGGTCGTCGCCGGTCCGCTGGTCACGCGGCTGGCTGCACAATCCGGATCAAAGCTGATCCCCGTCGACAGCGAACACTCAGCGATCTTTCAGGCCCTGCAGTGCGGACGCGAGAATGAAGTCAGCCGGCTGATCCTCACGGCCAGCGGCGGACCGTTTCGCACATGGCCGGCAGAAAAGCTGGCGGAAGTCACGATCGACAATGCCCTGGACCATCCCACCTGGGACATGGGCCCCAAGATCACCATCGATTCCGCAACGATGATGAACAAGGCGCTGGAAGTGGTGGAAGCACGCTGGCTGTTCGGATTTTCGGCCGAACAGATCGACGTGGTTGTCCACCCGCAATCGATCATTCATTCGATGGTGGAATTCATCGACGGTTCGGTACTGGCCCAGCTGTCCCCCCCGGACATGCGCCTGCCGGTGCAGTATGCGTTAACATGGCCGGATCGAAAGCCCGGAATCTCTCCTCGACTGAACATCAAGCAAATGCTCACGCTGGAGTTTGCTCCTCCCGACCGGGAGCGATTTCCGGCTTTGGAACTCGGTTTTGAAGTGGCTCGCCAGGGAGGAACCTCGGGCTCCGTGCTCAATGCCGCCAATGAAGTGGCGGTGGCGCGGTTCCTGCGTGGCGAATTGACATTTTTGGAAATCCCGCGACTCTGTCGCTCGATCCTGGACGCACACGAGTTCGATGCGGATCCGACATTCAGTGATGTCATCCGTCTCGATGAGTGGGCCCGCGAGGAGGCTCTCCGTTGGAAATCATGGACTGGACAATCGCCCTCATTAATACCGCCGCGCTGCTGAACATTCTGATCGTCGCGATCGGTCTGGGGCTGGTGATCTTCTTTCACGAGTTGGGACATTTCCTTGTCGCCAAGTGGTGCAACGTCTACGTCGAACGCTTCAGTATCGGGTTCGGCCAGCCGATCATCGCCCGCAAGTACGGAGAGACGGAGTACGTTCTCGGATGGCTCCCCTTCGGCGGCTATGTGAAGATGCTGGGGCAGGACGACATGGATCCGGCCCAGATGACGGATGAAAACGTCGCGGAAAACCCCCGGGCCTATACGGCAAAAACCGTCCCGCAGCGGATGGCGATCATCTCCGCCGGCGTGATCATGAATATCATCACGGGAACGCTGTTCTTCGTGCTGGTCTTCAGCTCGGGGATTATGAAAGTGGACCGCGTGGCAGGTTATGTGCAGGTGGGCATGCCCGCCTGGGAACATGGCATGCGCGCTGGTGACGCCATTACCGCCATCAACGGCGGAGCGGTGAATGACTTTGACGACGTCACCCGTCGCACCGCGCTTTCCCGGGGTCCCATCACCGTCAGCGGCCATCACGATAACGGCGAGAAGTTTGACCTCACGATGCGACCGGAAGTCTTCGGCATCCGGAAAATCATCGGCGTCGGACCTTCCCGCAGCCTGACCGTCATCGGCCAGAACGAAGGCTCGCTGGTCGGGCCGACGATGCCCGGATCGGCTGCTTCCGAAGCCAGCTTCCAGTACGGCGACACGATTGTCGCTGTCGATGGAGAAAAGGTCGAAGACGCGCAGCAGCTCTATTCCATCCTCAATGACCGCGCTTCCGAAACAGTGAAATTCGAAGTTGTCCGCAAAGAGAAAGATGGAAAATCAGCTGAGACGATTGTCGAACTGGCTCCCCAGCCGTTCATCGCCACCGGCATGAAGATGGGGATGGGAAAGATTGAAGCAGTGCAGGAGAATTCCGTCGCTGCCAAGGCGGGACTGCTCCCCGGAGACCGCATCGCCAAGGTGAACGACCTCGACGTTGAACGGGATATGGATCCTTTCCGACTGACAGAAGTCTTCTCCGCCAATGCCGGGAAGGAAGTCACCGTCACGGTCCGGCGTGAAGGGCCCGGTTCCCCGGAGACGCTCACGTTCCAGATCATTCCTGACGACCGGGACCCGTGGTCAGAACCCCCTGTGGCCAAGGACAGTCCGATCTCCGTTCCATCCATCGGAGTGGCGTACCATCTGGTTCCGACGGTCTTTGAAGTCCGCGAAGGAAGCCCCGCTGCCGAAGCGGGCATCAAGCCTCGCGACACTGTGGTTCGGCTCGAACTGACGAAGCTGACCGGGACAGCCAAGGATGCTCTGGACGATTACCCGAACAGTTTTGTGATCGGGGATAAAAACTGGGCACATGCGTTCTGGATGATGCAGGAACTCGGACGCAAGGGACCGGTCAAGCTGACGTTCAAACCGGCAGCGGCGGACAAAGAGCAGACCGTCGAGGTCACCCCCGCACCGGTGCCCGACTGGTATCTGCCCACGACCCGTGGACTGATCCTCTCGGTCCTGCAGACAAAGCGCCAGGCAAAGAACTTTCCTGACGCCGTCGGGATGGGAGTTCGATACACGATCAACTCCATGGAGGACATTTACCTGACGCTGCGAGGCCTGTTCACCCGCGACATCTCCCCCAAGGGGCTGAGTGGTCCGATCGGCATTGCGAAGCTGGCCTACAGCTTTGCCAGCGTGGGGCTGGTGCACTTCCTGCTCTTCCTGGGAATCATCAGCATCAATCTGGCAGTGATCAACTTCCTGCCGATTCCGGTGCTCGACGGCGGACACATGGTGTTCCTGCTCTGGGAAGGAATCTTCCGGAAAAAGCCGAGCGAGAAAGTGGTGGCGACAGCCACATACTTCGGACTGGCCTTCGTGCTGGGACTGTTTGTCTTCGTGATCTATCTGGATCTGTTCGTCTCGAAGACATAGCCCCCGTCACAGGGGATCGCAGCGGCGATTCAGGGAATTTTTTGTGGCGTTGAGCGCGGTTGTGAGACCGCGTTCAACGCCGCTTGCATTTCCATCGTTCGCCACAGCTGAGGCTACACGCGAATGCTGATTCCGCCATCGACGAGGATCGTCTGGCCCTGAATCATGTCACTCAACGGGCTGGCGAGAAACGCCACGACGTCCGCAACGCGTTCGGGAGTCAGCTCACGGTTCTTGACCAGCATCAGTTCCTGTGAGCTTTGAAGCATGCCGCTGCTGTTGGGCATTGTTCGGACTGCTTCTGTCGCGACCATGCCGGCCAGAACACAGTTGAAGTTGATTCCAGTCGGCCCCAGTTCAAAAGCCAGATGCCGGGTCAGGCTTTCCAGTGCAGCCTTGGACGCTCCAATCGCGCCATAGTTGGGAAACGCCCGAATCGATCCGTGACTGGAGATGGCGACAATCTTTCCTCCCCCTGCCGCCTGCATGCGAGGCGCGGCGGCCTGGGCCAGCCATAACAGTGGCGCAGCGTTGTTACGAAGGACGCCGTCAAAGTTCGCCGGACTCACCTCCATCAGCGGTTTGAAACCGCCGGCAGCAGCGTTACTGACAATAATATCCAGCCGACCAAATCGTTCATGAACGAAGTCGACTGCAGCCTGAATTTCTTCGGCGTCCGAAACGTCCGCGCGGAGGGCGACTCCCTGCACGCCATGGGACTGAACGAGCCGGACCGTTTCCGCCGCTCCATCGCGTGAAGACAGAAAATTCACCGCGACATTTGCTCCACACGCAGCCAGCGTTTTCGCGCACGCCCTGCCAATCCCGCGCGATGCTCCCGTGACCAGTGCTGTTTTTCCTCGAAGATCAATCATGTCGTTCGTTCATCGCCTGATGAGGGCTGAGTGTTCACCCGGCAGGACGCTCCCCCGGAACACGTCTCCACGACAGGCGACTGAGTCCGCTGTTCCCAGGCGTCGATTTTCTGTCGGACGTATTTCTGAGATTCAAACAGACGCTCCTCACAGCGTCCCAGCAGTCCCGCTTTTCCAGCACCTGCTGAACCGGCCTGAACCAGTGGATAGACCGAGATGTCTTCCGTCACGATCGTCCGGGTCAGCGCTCCGGTGAATTTGCCCCAGGCATAACTGACCATGCGCGGCAGGAAGCTGAGATTTGAATCTCCCAGACCGTACTGCCAGACCAGAGAAAAGGAAGACGCTGCCCCGGCCGGAAACACCATCTGCACGAAGCTGGTGGTGTCGGTATGCGAGATCAGCAGATTCGGGAAAATGTGGTGATGGTGGTAAATGCCTGTCGGAGTCTGCCCCAGAAACCTCAGCACTCCGACTTCCGCACGGTCGAGCACCCAGTCGATCAGCCGGGGAGGGTGAAACGGGGAAGTGAAGCATGTGCCGGTGTCATAGAACAGATGCGTGCTGTTCGCTTCGGCAGGATCTTCATGAAACGTGTTCGGATGCACGAACGGAATATGGTAACTCTCCAGCGAGTTCTCGACAGGGATCTTCCAGTTGGCGGGATAGTCGAATCGCCGGTGCATCGCCAGATGGTGCGATCGCGTGGAGAACCATTGCTCGAGTGTCTCGAACCGTTCTCCGATCCACTCCCGCAGCGTGGGACCTTCGGAACTCAAACGCACGAACACCAAATCTCCGCATTTCTCCAGAGGAAACTTGTCGAGACAGTAGTGTGCGTGGTCAAACTTCGGAAAGTTGGAGGCCCCGGGGAGCTTGCGGGTCCGGCCGTCAGCACCGTATTCCCAGCCGTGGTAAGGACACTTCAGTGTCGGGCTGCAGCCTGACGGCTTGGTGGCAAGAAGCGATTGGCGATGCGCGCACACGTTACGCAGTGCGACCAGTTCGCCATCGAAGTTCCGAACGACAACAGGGATCCCGAGCAATTCGACCGCAACGAATTCGCCGTGCCGCTGCAGCTGGCTTCCCGTCGCCACCAGATGCCAGGAGTCTGCGAAGACGGCCTGACGTTCACGCTGCCACGACGACTCCGAGACGAAGTCGACCGGCTGCAGCGGAGGGATCTGGGATACGGGGGTGAGGTACATATGTTCGCAGAATCGAAATCGGAATCGTCAACTGTGGGAAAGTTCCGTCGTCACCGTATGACGCGGAACCAGCCCCGGGGAGTCTCAAGCAAGTTCTAGGGTCACGATAACCATCCGATGTGATAGCCTTCAACATCCAGTAGCAGCTCTTCATTCAGTCCGATCAGCTGGAAGGCGAGCTCCACCCCCTCTGCGGATTCCTGAATCAGTTGAATCGCGACCAGACAGGGTTCTCCCGGGTCAGGCAATCTGCCAAAGCGGATACGGTCGAATTTGACAGGAAGACTCGCGCGGCCGAATCGTTTGCCCGCGAACAAGGCTGCCGCGTACAGACAGGCGTCCATCGCTGCACAGTGCACGGACCATCCGAAGGTCGGCCGGTGACCGCCTCCCAGCTGAACGGTGGAAGAGGCAGAGATCTGCCCGAACGCCTGATTTCCGTCGATGGCAATGGACTGCAGGCACTGCATGTCCGGGCCGTGATAGATCGGAGCGGTCGGCTCGAGATATTGAATGGGAGCCCACTGCACATGGGACAGGTCCGGGCGGATCGCGGTGGACTTCGGTGACGAATTGCCGGGGACCAGCATTCCCTGAAAGTAGGTCCGGTCTTTGGCGACGATCCGACCGTCGCGTCGACGCACGTCCGCGATGAGTGCACACTGGACTTCGCCGCCCGCAGCCTCAGCGCGGACATGAATCGTCATGGGCGAAGGGGTTGACCACTTGATCGCCTGCAGCGCTTCGATGTCGCGGGCTTCCAGGACCAACGGTTGATTCGTCACTGTTCTAGCAGCTTCCGCCATCATCTCCAGTGCGACGACGAATGGGAGTGTCGGCTTTCCCTGCACGAGATGCTGATTGAGGAAACGTTCCTTCTCCGGGTTCAGTTCAATGGCGAACTGACCATCTCGGGGGGTCGGGAGATCTCCTTCCGGATCCAGCAGCGGATAGCTTGTCGGCGGGACAGCATCATGTTCAGCAGGCAGCACATTCCGGTCGATCGGGAAGAACTTCCGGTAGTAAGCCCGATCCGTGATGAGCACTTCCGGTTCATCGCCACCCGCTTCCAGTTCATTGAGGAAGTGGGCGATCCCTTCCCGGGCCGGCATGAATTCCAGATTGATCATCTCCAAAGCCAGCTTCGTTTCCGGCTTGGTTGCCATACCGATGTCGCCCCAGGCATGCCAGTGGAAAGTGACGCTGGCAACTTCCGGCCGCTCACGTCGATAACGCCCGACAAGTTTGGCCAGGGAATCGTTGGCAAACGAGTAGTCGGTGTGGCCGTTCGCTCCGAACCGTCCGCTGATCGACCCGAAGGCGACGAAGGAATCCAGCGGATCCTGACGGGTTGCGTCCATCAGGTTGATGCAGCCGTCGATCTTCGCGCGCAGACACTGGTCCACTTTGTCCGGGCGTTTGCGGTCAAAGCGGGCGTCCTGCCCGATGCCTGCACCGTGAATCACTCCGACGATCGGGCCGTCCTGCTCTCGAATCCGCTGCAGCGTGCTTTGAAGCCGATCGAGGTCCGACACGTCACAGCAATGGTAACTGGCGGTGATGCCTTCCGACTGACACAGACGTAGCGTGGCATCAATTTCGAGTCCCTTTTCGACATTTCTCCACGCTTCCATGCCGTTTTCGTTGCGTTCGGCAGCCGCTGCCATGACAGCTCGGCGGACCTGCAATCGATCTTTCTCCGCAGCGATTCTGAGCTCTGCGGTCACCGCAGGTGCTGGAGCGGTTCCCAGCAGATGCAGCTTGAGTCCATGACGTTTGGCGAGTTCGCGAACGACCACAGAGGTGATCCCGCGTGCCCCGCCCGTCACGACCCAGGTTCCTCCGGGCCGAACTTTGGAATTCCCGTTCCTCAGCTCATCAGGCCGTGTTTCAAGCGGTTGGAAGACAGGCTGCACGGCGTAACGTTCATTCCCGTGAAGCGCGACTTCCATGTCGTAACTGGGAATGGCGAGTTCGCGCCAGATTCCCTCGACAGCGACAGCAGCGGGAGTGACCGGAGCAACGTCGATCACTTTCATCGGTGTCGCACGGAACCCACGCATCCACGCTTCAATCAGCATCGCTTTGATCAATCCGCCCAGTCCCCCCTCGGGACTGATGCAGGTTTTTCCGCTGAAGCCGAAATCCCCTCCCAGATTCAGAACCGCGACGACACTGGCGCCGTCCATCTTGCCTGCATCGATCATCCGCTGCATCCACAGCTGACAGACCCGATAAGGGACTTCAACCGCGGAGAACCGCCGCGACTTCCAGGCCTGGGAATCAATCCCGCGCAATGCGTCTGCATCGTGCGAGGTCGTGATGAAGAGATGCGGAGTCAGCTCCCGAATCCACAGATCGCCCAGCCAGGCATTCAATGACTCGATCGAATCCACCTTCGGGACGATGTGACAGGCTCTCCCGTGAGATTCGAAGCGGTGGCGGATCGCCTGAGAGATTTCGTTGTCACCGACGATCAGGGCAGGGCCGGAGAACTGGGGAGTGGTCGGCATGCCGGGCCGCTGGGGTGCCCGGGAGATTCGCATTCCAAACCGCATCGACTGCTCTGACTTGAGCGGCAGGTGATGCTCTGAGTTGCCGGTGTGACGGCCCGGTGTGGGCAATGGTTCTGGAGCACACTTTGCAACGGTGGGAGATGCTTCACAGCGTTGACGAGCAAAGATGGAATGTGCGTGAAGGACAGACGGGAACGAGACCCCGGCACCGGCGGCCAGCCCTTGCAGTTCAAGCGTGACAGGTTCAGGCAGGTCGATCGTTGCGGTCGACGATTCCTGCAGGTCGATCAGCAGTCGCAATGTGCCCCGGATTTCCCGTGCTGACGCCTTCCCCCGTTCGATCCCCCGGGTCCAGCTGTCGCCGTTCGACTCAGCGGCTTCGACCGTGAAGAGCTGCTTCGCTTCAGGAGAAATTTCGTCTGACAGCTCCAGCCCAATGACTTCCTCAGAAACAGCGGAGAACACTCCATTGTTCAGCGGGGACTCTGTCTGAATTCCTGCCGAACCGTTGGAGCCTGAGTGGAGGGAATCGGGATCATTTTTTTTTAAGGGGAAGGAGAAGTCCGACGGCGGCGTCTGGGTCGGAGCCTCTTCCGGGACAGCCATGCGGAACGCTGCTGTGCCGTTCACAGGTAACGTTTCCGCCAGGAAATTGAGAATCGAACGCAGCGTGGAGAAGCTGGTAAGCGATCGACCTTCGGCCGCCACGACGGGCAGTTCGAACTGCTGCTGCACCTCACCCAGTAATTGAGCCTGCTTGATGCTGTCGATCCCCAGTTCACCTTCCATGTCGGCATCCAGATCGACGACTTCAGGCGAGTATCCCGTTTGATCTACAACAAGATCGATCAGGAAGCGTTCGATGGAGGCAAGATCCAGTCCTGCTTCAGGCTGCTTGCTGGTCGATGTGGCAACAACCGTTGGTGACGGGGTCGCTTCGGGAGGAGCTGCAGGTGCGGCAGAGGTTTTCCCGCTGGTTCCGTACTGCACGCCGATAGCAGCAATGTCTCCCAACGTTCGCAGGTCCGACATCGTCACGCCGGAGGGAGCGACCGAGAGTTCGAAGCACTCCGCCAGCTCGCCCACCACCTGGGCCTTTTTGATACTGTCCACCCCCAGATCGGCTTCGAGGTCAGCATCAAAATCGATGACGTCCGGTGAATATCCGGTCAGGTCCACGACAACCGTCAGCAGGAACTTCTTCACGTCGTCAAGTGAGGGACCTTGCCGATCCGCGACAGGCTGCGATTTGACAACCGGCGCCGGGGAATTCGGGAGATGACCGTTCGACAGTTCAACTGCGGAGGAGGACGAGTCGTGATGATGACCGTTCAGGGAGGGACTGGCGGTCGTGGTCTCTTTCTCTTTCCGTCGGGACTTGCGGAGGTCCACGATTTCAACATCGTCCTGAGCGGCAGCCGCGATGACAGGGGGTGCAGAAGCAACTGGCGAACGGACGGCCGACGTCGACACTGTCACCCCCTGTTCAGACCATGCACGGTGATGTGTTGAAGTCATTTCGAGGGCGGCCTGAACGAGCAGCAACCGTTCCTCGTGACTTCGCCCCGGCACATCGAGACTCAGACAGATCGCCCTGCTGCCGGCGATTTCTGTGTTCAGCCGACTGAGGATCTGGTTGGGGCCCACTTCCAGAAACAGGTTGAAGCCGTCAGCGATGAGCCGTTCGATCGCCGGAACATACAAGACCGGCAGCGTGAGGTGACTGATGAGCATCTGACGCAGGTCATCCGGCTCCGACAGATAGCGGACGCTGGTTGTCGACAGGAATCCCGAAGTCGGCGGGAGGAACCGTTCGTGCGAAAACGTTCTTCGCAGGACATCTTCCGCGCTGCGCAGCCGGTCGGTGTGATACGCGACAGGTACAGGCACAGCCAGCGACGCCAGATTGACGGACGAGAGGGCTTTGCGGACCGCATCCACCTGCGAACAGGCTGTGGCGATAACAGTCTGTTGAGGAGCGTTGAAGTGCGTGATGGTGGCCGGCAGGTCCGCGCTGCGAATTGCGGACTCCACGGTGTTGGGGGTTCCACGAACCGAGATCAACTGACCCGGTTCTCGCACGGTCATGGCCACCGCATCGGCGCGTGACTTCACCATCCGCAATGCCTGAGCTGGTGTCAGACACCCACCCGCGACCAGCGCGGAATATTCACCGAAGCTGTGCCCGAGCACCAGATCCGGTCGCAGTCCCAGTCCTTTCAACTCTTCGGTGAGGGCCAGGCTGATTCCCAGCACCCAGAGCTGATTCCACCAGATGTCCGTCAGCGGGGGTTGTGTCCCTGCCTGTAATCGGGGAGTGAGCGGCTCCAGCCCCGAGCTGACCAGTTCATGATCCAGGTCTTTGAGTTTCCCTGCTGCGCTGGGACTGGCTGCGATAGCCGCCGGTGAGCCTGCGTACTGCGAGCCCTGTCCGGGATAAACCCAGGCGACTCGGTTTGCATTCGGCCGCGCCTGCCAGAGAATCGCACGTTCAGTCTCAAAGACCCCCGCCGTGCGACCTTTGCTCCAGTTCTTTCGAATGGCGGAGAGACGTTCTTTCAACTGAGCGGGCGATTCGGCCAGGACCGCGAGGCGCGATGCGCAATCCGGGTGAAACGCTTCCAACGGGGTTAAGAATGTTGCCTGTGCACTCTCTTCTGCAACCTGGATGGCGCTCAGCAGCGATTCCTGAGAAGGAGCCTGAAACCGGAAAAGTTTGAGTGCGGTCGAGCCGGCAGGGGCCGCATTGAAAGTCGCCGGTTCAGTCGGTCGTGTCACGTTGAAGGTTCCTGATTGATCGCCCATATGAACGGCTGTGGTCTGCAGTGAAGTCAAAGGGAAACTGGTCGTTTCCATTCGAGGAGAACTCTTCCGTTCCGCACTCCACCGTGGGCGGCATTTCATCCGATAAACGATTCCATCCTCAGTCTGGCTGAGGATGGTTTTTGATGTCTCAGCTGCAGCCTCTCCAACGGGAGCCGATTCCCATTGGACAGTCGCCTTCAGCAATTGTGCCAGAGAATGGGCGCCTGTCAGGTAGCCAATTTGTCGCACGAGGTCACGGTCCCGGTCCCAGGCCTCGGGAGTGACACCGCTGTTGTCTTCGCGGGTATTGTGATTCCGGTGTGAACTGCGGAATCCGAACGTCGAAGTCGTGTTGGATGGAAAGTTCTCAACGTCGTCGATGATCCCCAAAATCGGATGACCGGCAGCCTCCGCTGTGCTGAGCCGTTCCAGCAGCATGACGACGGCACCTTCCCCGGGGAGGATTTGTCGGCAGTCTTCGGGAATGTCATTGATGCGGCCTGAACGCAGCAGCTTTCCGGTCAGGTCGAGCTGTTCAAACTTGCTGAGATCCATCGCCCGTTCTGCCGCTCCGCAAACGGCGACATCCCAGGTCCCGAGCCGCAGCTGGTCGACTGCATGGTGGACAGCTGCAAGTCCGGAGGCATCGTCGACATCAATCGCGCACGCCCCACCCATCAGGTCGAACGTTTTCGCGATGCGTGAAGCGAGCGTGCTGGCAGTGAAGCTTCCTGTTTCATCGAGCAATGCCGGACGCGATTCCAAGACCAGCTTCCGATACTCCGCGAGAATGGCCTCGATCCGCTCCGGTGGAACTCCGTGTCTTTCAAATTGTTCCCGCAGCTTCCGGCTGATTTCTGGAAGTCGCAGTCCAAGCTGCAGCTGGCTTCCGAAATCACCGCTGAAGATCGTTCCGATGACCACACCGGTCTTCTGCCGATCGAACTTCCACGCACCCCGATCCATCTCCTGGACCGCCTGTGTGACCGCATCCAGCAGCATCATCTGCAGTGGATTGGCCTGTTTCACCTGCTTGGGTGGAATGCGGTACGGCTGACCATCGAAGTTGTAATCACGGATGAATCCCCCCTGCGCAGTCGGGGTCCGGAATGAACCTCGTTCCGCTCCGGGCTGAACGCCGATCCCGCTGCGCCAGCGGTTAACGGGAGGAGCCCCGATCATCGACCGGCCGCTGTTCAACAATGTCTTGAACTGTTGCAGATGGTGCGAACCGGGGAGCACAACGCCGCGTCCGACAATCGCAATCGGTTCGCGGGAATGAGTCTGATTGCGAACGACGGATGCCTTAACCGACATCCCATTCGCAGCGGGATCCGGAGCGTGCTGCACAAACAGATGTGCGTTCAATCCGCCGATTCCAAAGGCACTCACTGCGGACCGTCGGACCGGACCGCGCGGATTCCAGGGCCGTCGTTGACTCACGACTTCAATCGTTCCCGCCGACCATTCAAAGCGTTCATTGGGAGTTCGATAGTTCAGTGAAGCGGGAATCTCGCCACGCTTCATCGAGAGCAGAATCTTGATCAACCCAGCGACACCGGCCGTCTCCAGCGTGTGCCCGAGATTGGATTTCAGACTGCCAATCAAAAGCGGAGCGCCAGATTCCCGCGACGAAGACGCACGTCGCAGGGCATCAACCGCCTGTAGTTCAGTCGCGTCCCCGAGCTGAGTGCTGGTGGCATGAGCTTCGAGGTAGTCGATCGTCAGTGGCTGATTTTCCGGATAGGCCCGACGAATGGCGAGCTGCTGTCCTTCGGCACGCGGGGCCCACAGCGATTTCCCTCGACCATCGGACGCAGTCCCCAGACCAGCAATCACCCCCAGAATCGGCAGCTGCAGCTTCAAAGCGGTTCTCTGCGGAACGATCACGACCGCAGCGTAACCTTCGGAGCTGATCAGACCGCTGGCGGAATGATCAAACGGACTCGATCCACGATCGCTGCAAGCCTGAGACTGCGAAAAGAGAATGAGGTTATCGACCCCATTGGTTGTCGCGCCACCGACGATCGCGGCATCGATCCGCCCCAGACGGATGGCTGTGATCGCCTGCTGCATGGCAAACAACGACGAAGCGCACGCGGCATCACAGACGATCCGCGGGCCGGACAGCCCGAGGACATGCGCGGGCAGAGCCGCGGCAGTATACGCCTGATAGTTCGGAACGTGGTCGGGAGTTCTTTGAGGACGTGATTTCCGGATCTCTTCCGCGACCCTTCGCAGAATAGAGTCGCGTGCAGACTGGGGAACTGCCTGAAACTCGGGAACGTCGTTAAGAAAGTCGAGTCCTTCTTCGATCTGAGTGGCGAGGTTGAGACCTCCCCCATTCAGGGTCGCTCCGGAATGACCGACGAAGACACCAGCCCGGCTCCAGGCTGGGTCGTGTGCCTGAAAACCGGCGTTCCTCCAGGCTCTGACCGCCACTTCACAAAAGCGGAGGTGCACGGGGTCGATGAGTTTTGCCGTTTCAGCCGGGATCCCGGCCGCCTGTAAATCGACCGGCCGATCTGGGACGGTTCCTCCCAGCGTGGTGTACGTTTTTCCTGGCTGTCCCCGGCGGGCATCGAAATACAGGTCGCAGTCGATCCTGTGCGGCGGCAGCTCCGAGACGCCGCTGCGTCCGGAGAACAGGAGCTCTTCAAATTCATTCAGATGCGCAGCACCGGGAAGGCAACAATCCATTCCCACAACTGCGATCGGCTCGAGGACCAGACCGTCAGCGTCCATGGAGGCTCAACTTCCGTTCACTGACCTGAGCCCCCGCCTGCTCGATCATGATTTGCAGAACGCGCTCCATCTCTTCATCCGCAGGCAGCCTCGCTGCTGCTGTCTCCAGTAAAATTTTGCCTTGCGTGCCGGCATCTTTCCAGCTGAGTTTCTTTTGGAGAAGCTGATTCCAGGTCTGAGTGGACGTATAGATCGTGAAGTCCACCTGGGAATCGTGCCGCATGTCGCATCCCAGACGCCCTCCACGAGTGAGGGACAGTTGCCAGATTCCACCATCTGGCCCGGTCAGCTGCAGTCCGATCTCCATGATCGATTCAATATCATGGGGGTGAACTGAGTTCCATTCGTCTCGACGTGGACTCAACGCCTGCAGGCGGTCCCAGACGGACGTGGGGCGAGGCGACACATCCGGGTCATGAACAGCGGCACGCCGCATCTGCTGCCGCGAAACTTCCTGCAGCATCTCCCGATTGACGTCCGGACAATTCGACTCGTTGCAGATGTTTGCAGCCCGAAGAAGCTGAGTCTGGTCGAATCGGGGATCGTCGCGGAAATAAGGGGTGAATGTTCCCAGAAATTGTTCGACGAGGTTGGCCAGCTCTCCGAAGTCGGAGTCGGAAACCTGACGTTTCAACGAAGAGTAACCGGCATTTGCCAGAACGTCGTGAAACGCTGTGAGCAGATCCAGCAGCGATGTTCCGGTCGGGTGTGTCAGATGATAGGTCTGGCCATGCAGCACTCGCCTGCGCAAGATCTGCACGATCATCCTCGAAACCCAGTTCACGGGGACGATGTTCTTTCGTTCCGCGCCACTGAGCCCCAGTTGCTGAAGAAGAACTTTGGGATCGGGGAGTCCCACCCGCTGGGAGAGCAGTTGGTACACACTGAACGCGAGATAGATGGTGCGGTCCCCCAGCGACAGCGAGCCCGGGGTCGGGTCGATCACAATCGAAGGACGATAGATTGTCAGCGAGCTGAAACCCTGCATCTTTTTCAGGAGTTCTTCCGCCTGACATTTGCTGTCTTCGTAATCATTTGAAAACCGCTGTCCGAGCCATCCTTCCGATTCGAGCACGGTCCCGGTTCTCTGCCCGCAGGCAAATGCCGACGAGATGTGATGGAACTCGCGAACCTTGTTCTCAAGGCAAAACTCCGCCAGCCGTCTCGTGCCGTCGACGTTCGTGGTAAACGGTTCATTCTGGGGATGAGATGCAGCCGGCTTGAATGAGAGATAGGCAGCCGAATGCAGGACGCGAGTGCAATTTCGCCCGAACCAGTCACGTGCAGCCTGACTGAGTCCGAGACCAGGACTGGTCAATTCTCCTTCGAGAATCACGGGACGGGGGAAGGTCCGTCGCAATCCCTTTTCGAGTGAACTGAGCTGCAGTTCGATGCGGTCCTTCGCTGAACGCTCCCGCCCTGGCCGCACGACGACCGCCACCGGGAGGCCGGCGCGCATCAGGTCGACCAGCAGGATCCGACCGAGCAAACCGGTCCCACCTGTGAGGAGCGTATATCGTTCGGGCCCCATACTTCCGGCATACCCCTGGGATTGACTCGAATTCTGGAAACATTTTGCCCGGTCTACAGGTCACCGTGAACACGTCCAGTCCTTGAAAACGGAACCCTCACGGTCACCTCGGGTGAAGTCTAGATTGTCGATATACCATTTGCACGAACAAGTTCCGATGAACTTCCGAAAAACTCTGGAAGAAGTCTTCTCCCGGTGCGGGAAGACATTCGAGAAATTGAGAAATACCTACTTGCGTACTGTACTCAGGCGCTTTATGTTCGCGGCCGAGAACTCCACATGCGGATGACAGTAAGTTCAATCAGAAATGACTGATTCGAACAGTCAGGCGGGCAGCCGCTGTCAGTCCTTCCGGGCCTGGATCGGCCTGGGCAACTCACCACGAGAGCGGGTTGGCGACCGGTGCCGAGAATCCGGCCCTGCCTCATTTCAACTTCGTACAGAGACGTTGTTGAGTGCATTGGAGTCTCAAAATGTTCGGAAGCGATAAGGTCAATCTGCGCAGATGGGCCCGGCAGGTTTACGAATCCGGGGTGTTTCGCTGGTATGGAACTGGACTGAACGGTCCTGGTCGAGAGATTGTCACACAGGGCCGGGAACGATTCGTGCGGCTTGAGATTCACCCTTGGAATCTTCCCACCGCGGCGCAATGCAGCGCTTTGCAGCAGTGATTCAAAAAAAATGCAACACCCGAAGTTGCTGCGATTTTGTGCAGCTCTTTGCCAGTGCCGAAGGCATTCAGATTGACCTTGAGGGTTCCAAGAAACCGGTTTTCGTTTCAGATACAAAAATCGGCACATTCGGGCAAGTTGATCCCATTGATGTTCGATGCAACAAATATGGCAGGAAAATTACTCCCGACACTAAATCGGCAAATTGATTCAAGTTTGGATAAGTGAATTGAAATGCTGACCAATCATGAGCATGATGGGAAATGGGCGCAATCTGCAGGAGGTGGAGCAAATGGGATGGAACGAAAAATGCGTGCTCTTGCCCCTAAATCGCCTCGATTTTTTGGGTCTTCACGGCATCCGCGAGAGCTTTTTTGCGGATCGCCAGTAAACAGCGACCGGACTTGAATCTGAAACAGAAGCGAGCTCGAGAGCAGCCCTTGGAGATTGAGGGATTCATGAAGACACAACTGTCGAGTCATCAACGGGTGCATCGAGAGGCACGTTTGGAAGCCGCACACCATCAGCCTGCGTTTTCTGATGCCTCTGCAGTACACCTCGATGCGAGGACGTCGACCGGCACAACCTATGTGCCCTATCATGAGCAGGCATCGACAGTCTCCGGAACTCGCATTGCAACCCGGATTCTCCAGATCGCCAAAACCGCGATTCCACTACTGGTTCTTGATTACTGCGGATTGAGCCTGGGAATCCTGATTGCTTCGATGAGCGTGACAGCGCTCTTTTCTCAGGTTCCTGCCTCACTGGCGATGACGCCGCAGCTCTTTTCGAACGGGCTTGTTTTCATTTTGATTTACGCCTTGCTTGGACTGTATCCGGGCGCAGGTGTGAACCCCATCGTTGAGCTGAAAAGCATGATCCTGGGGACGTTGACGGCAGGGCTGATCCTCGCTGTTTTCAGTCTGGCTTTCGACCACGAATCGGTTCCGCATCTGGCCTTTGTCGGCGCTTTGACTGGATTTGCACTTGTCTTCGCGCCTTTGTTCCGCTGCAGCGCGCGAGCGTTACTTGCGAATTGCCCATGGTGGGGGCAACCGGTGCTGCTGATCGGGAACCGGGAGTCGACAGAAAAACTGCTGAAAGTGTTGAACCAGAAGTCGACGCTGGGGCTTCGCCCCGTGGGAATCGTGCCGGACCAGTATCAGATTCACTCGCGAGACTTTGACAACAGTCACGTGCTGGGAACTCTGGCTGATATCCCGGCACTGGCGAATGAACATCGGGTCTTCTGGGCTCTGATTTCACCCAGTGATCGGCGTACGGACTCCTTTACGCAGTCGGTCAACTACTGCCACTCGATTCCCAATGTGGTCGTCATCCCTGGCCTAGAAGAGTTTCCGAGCCTGTGGAATCGAACTCAGGATTTCGGTGGCGTACTCGGAATTTCCTACCGTGCGCGGCTCCTCGACCCGTGGTCTCAAATTTTCAAACGGGCCTTTGACCTGATCGCAGTGATTCTGGGTGTCTTGCTTCTGTCTCCTTTTTTACTGCCTCTGTTAGCCTTCACCTGGGCCTGCATGAAGGTCTACTCGCCTGGTCCGATTTTTTATGGTCAGGAACGAGTCGGAAAAAATGGAGCCATTTTCAAGGCGTGGAAGTTCAGAACCATGGTTCTGAATGCGGATGCTGCTTTGACCGACTATCTGCAGAAACATCCTGAAAAGCGGCTGGAATGGGATGTGAATCAGAAGCTGCGACAGGACCCACGTGTGATTCCCGGCATCGGAACACTGCTTCGCAAGTCGAGTCTGGATGAACTGCCGCAACTCTGGAACGTCCTGTGCGGCGAAATGAGCCTTGTTGGGCCTCGACCGTTCATGACCGAGCAGACTCAGATTTATGGCGATCGCCTGGCGTTGTATGGGAAAGTCCGGCCTGGAATCACCGGCTTGTGGCAGATTTCCGGACGCAATCACACAACTTTTGAAGAGCGAGGGAAATTCGACGCCTACTATGTGAGGAACTGGTCGTTCTGGCTGGATCTCTTCATCCTCGGTCGAACTGTGAAAACAGTCCTCTTCCGCGAAGGCGCGTTCTAACTGCAGGCTGTCACTTCCGGCCGAGTTTGTTTGCGTCTTGATACCGGGACCAAATTAATGAGGAGAAAGCGGGACGCAGGTGATCGTTGCTCCTGCAGGGATCAAGTGGGCTTGTGAAGTGTTTTTTTCAGCTCTCCCGACTTGGATCGACCAGATCGGAGTTCTGGCCCCCGTTGCCTTTATCGTCCGGAGACTATGGCGAATCGCACACGACTACGCAGCAAACGTCTCGTCATCTCCGATGCGAGACTTTCTGGCTACGTGTGAACTGTCACTGCACACGTGCTCAAGTCGTCCCGAATGGCCAAACAGGCAGATGCACAGCAATTTATTTTGCCGAGGCAAACAATCCTTCAGCATGTGCCGCGAAATTCGATCGTTCCAATAGTAATTCTTGCAACGAATGCAAGGTCCAATTAAGCTTTGGATTTGGACAGAATCAATCATTATTGATTTGTCAAGGAATCTGGAACGGCCATCCCGACCTGAGGTTCATTAGTACTCACTGATTTTACAATATGAACGACCCAGTCACAAAAGCGGAACCGTTTCAGTTTGGGAAGAACGCAGCGACATCGGCGTCCCAGGCCACAGTGGACATTCTTGAAGTCCTCAAGCGTCGCGCTGCCCTGATCCTGTGCTGTGGGGCGCTGGGACTTCTCCTGGGGGTCACTTACTGGTCGAATGCCCAGGTCTGGTACGAGTCCAATGCGAAGATGCTGGTGACGCTCAAGGACGTTCGTTCCACAGACGCACAGGGGACGACCTCCTGGAGCGAAGATCGGCTACAGGCGTCGACGCTCGCCAACCATATGGAAATCGTTCAAAGCCAGAACATCATCCAGAAAGCTCTCGAACGAGTCCATTGGCAGGAAATGCCGTTCTTCCAGGAAATGATGGAAGAAGATTCGGAAGCTGACCCTGTCAAATATGTCAGGGAACACCTCACGATGACCAAGGGAGGGACTGGAACCGCCCGCGACGCTCGCAGCTTGAACATCAAGTTCCGACATGTCGATCCAGTGGCCGGCCTGGAAATTCTGCAAGCCATCGTCATGGAATATGAAGCCTTCCTGGACGATCAGGTGAACCGGACGATGTCTGCAGCCAATGATCTGATCCGCGATGCGCAGAACAAAGTGGAAGCAGAATTAAAAAGCGTTGAAGATGCTTACGTCGCGGCCCGCCGCGCCGCGCCCATTCTGTTTTCCGGTGAAGGCTCGAGCAACGTGTATCTCGACAAGTTCCGTCGGTTGCAGGATGAGCTGGTCTCCGTGGAAATCGAACGTTCCTCGGTGGCGACGCGACTGAGGAAGGTTGAGGAAAGTCTCCAGCAGATTGAAGCCAATCAGGGCGACACGCTGGAAATGCTCGCCTTGATCGACAGTGCCAGCCTGGAACGTCTCGGCTCCTTTGCCGGACTTCAAAGCGGCCAGACGGCTGGATTCGTGAAGGATATGCCAACCCGAACTGCCGCGGTGACAGCCAAACTCAACACGCTGACGACGCTGAAAGCAAAGCTTAACGAGCTCCTCTCGAACTTCGGTCCTGCACATCCGCAGGTGGAAATTCTGAGGCAGGAAATCGCTTTGGTTGAAGATGTGGTCCGAAATGCCGAAAAGCAGACGGAATTCACGAGCATGTTCGACGAATTAACGCCACAAAAGCTGCTGAAGGCATACACGGGATTTCTGCGACATGACCTTGCAGCTTCGGATGAACGCCGAGCAGAGTTGCTCTCGCTTGCAAGCTCCGCGGAGATGCAGTCCAAACAACTCATCGAATTCGAACTGCGCGACAGAATGATGCGTGCAGAGATCGACCGCAAACAGGCTCTGTTTGACGGAATTGTGGACCAGCTGCGGAGTCTGGACACCGCCACGGGGTTAAGCGGATATATTCACGAAGTGCTGGATGCCCCGAAAGAGGGCGAAGTGGTCTGGCCGAAGCTTGCAATCTGTGGAGCAGGTGGGGTTTTTCTTGGCCTGATGATTGGAGTTTCTCTGGCGGTCATGACGGATCAGCTGGACAACCGCTTCCGCAGCCCGGCTGAAATTGATTCCATGCTATCGTTGCCGGTGATCGGACAGGTCGGTCGAATCCGGATCGTTCGAAACAAAGAGTCTTCTGGTCGCATGATCGTGGATGCTCAGGCCCCTGAAGCAGAAGCGTTCCGTCTCCTCAGAACGTACCTGCTTCGCGAGGTCAAATCCGGGAACCTGCGCACTGCCATGGTCACCAGCTGTCAGGCCAAAGACGGGAAGTCGACCATTATGGCCAATCTGGGGGCTTCGTTCTCCGAACTTGGGATTCGCACGCTCATCATCGATGGTGACATGCGGGCGCCGACTCAGAATCGCTTCTTCAACCTGCAGATCAACAAGGGACTTTCGGAAGTTCTCCGCGGTGAAGTTCAGCTTGATGAAGCAGTCCAGTGGACCGGACTGGAAGGACTTTCGCTGCTCTCAGCCGGTGGGCCGGTCCGCAACCCCGCGGAATTGCTGCAGTCCGAAAGCTTCGACAAGGTGATTGAACTGGTGAAGGAGCAATACGACCTGATTCTGGTCGACAGCGGTCCGGTCCTCCTGGTTTCCGATCCGGCCATTGTCTCGCAGAAATGTGACATCGCTCTTCTGGTCGTTCGTGCAGCGACGGATACGAAGCGCAAGGTCGCAGAGGCCGTACGTCGCCTCCGGGCAGCCTCAACAAATCTGCGAGGTTGCATCGTCAATACGTTCGGAAGCAGCAAAGAGTTCACACGGGAATCCGGGGATTCGTCCGGCGGCTACTACTACGGCTACGGATATGGTTACGGCTATGGGAACCGTGCCTATGGAAACCGGATGCGGGAACTCTCAAATGGAACTCCGAAGTCCGATTCGAACAATGCTCAGGAGAATGGGCATCACGTTTAAGTCAGCGTGAGCAAGCACGGATCAAAATGGAGCTGCACACTGACGTGTGCAGCTCCATTTTTTGGCCAGACTATTTTTGCGGAAAGAGCTCAATTAAAGAGTCGGCGAAGATCTGCAATCCACGGGGATCCGGATGGTTGATGCAGTTCATCATCAGGCTGTTGTAAGGGATCCCCTGACGCCAGAGCCGACCATATCGCTTCGCAGCATCAGCCAGCGCGACGTCATGCTTTTTGCTGAATTCCCGTAACCCGTGCACGTACGGGCGTGGGTCCTCATCGATGTCACGTTCGCGATCCAGCCCCATCCAGTCGGGGCGAACATAATGAGGAGCGAGGATGATCCACTCGGCTCCAATCCCCTGAAAGTCCCCAAGAAGCCGGCTGTAGCGATCTTCTACTTGAGCGGGATTCAGTCCAGCGTCGTTGACGAACTCGCTGATGATCAGGTCCGGCTTCACGGCGAGTACGGTCTCTTTGTAGTTGTGTGGTTCACCCGGAGGAACTCCCAGGTAGGTGGAAGTGCTCCGACCTCCCCAGGCCTCCGTGACCAGTTCAATCTTCGCATCAGGGTACAACTGCTGAAGTCGTGCAACAAACTGAGCCTGCCAACCTTCCTGATCGCGGTTCGCCAGATAAGCACCTTCGGTGACGCTGTCCCCCCAGGCCAGAATCTTGACAGGCCCCCCAGACTGCAACTTCTGCATCGTCTTCGGGATCAACCGCTCTGCGACCGAGGGAGAGCTCCTTTCCGGTTCCGGGTATTTGGCCTCCAGAATCGGGAACAGCATGTTTTCATTCAGTTTGTCAGTGGTGCGGGTGAACCAGATGTTCGCCAGTCGTTCTTCACCGGGAAGCGTGTCCGGTGGCGTCGCATTGGTCGGTCTGGCAACTCCCTGGCGATAGATGATCTCTTTCTGGGGAGTGAGAATAATCGAGTCCAGACGCTGCAGGGTGTGGCGATAGCTGATGTAGACAGGAGTCTGCTCGGGAATTCGCCCCTCAGGCAGACGTCCGATTCCGCCCCAGCGAGGCTCAAAATCGTAGTCCTTCCCTTTCATGAAAGCCTCTCCGCTCTCCTCGGGGACCAGTCGCACGACCACGCTATCCGGGTCCAGCAGGTCCGGAGCGGTGAGAGCTTCAGCCAGGATTCCATTGAGTCTGGCCCCCCGGGCATACTGGGGGCCGGCCGGATTATAAAGCGGAAGTGCATCGTGCTTCTCCGCGACCACAGATTGCAGGGTAGGGAACTCGACATCGATCGTTTTTGTCTGCGCAGGACGATCGGTGGCAGCGGGCAGGGTCACTGCAATCTGACGCTCCCCCACGATCTTGAGTTCGGGCGGCTCAGCTGCGTTTCCGCGTGCTGCAACGGACAGCAATACACTGGTCAGTAAAGCAAACTGGAGTGGTCTCAGCATGAATGAGGCATCCTTCAGGGATTGAGGCAGGTTCACCGGATGATGGTATCACCCTCCATTCGTTCCGAGTAGGAGAGCACCCCGCAAGACCTGACAGCTCACCACGACTGTCCGGCTCAAGAAGCCAAGGATTCAGCGCGAGTTCGAGCAACGGTGAATCGCCTGCCGTCGACGCAAGATCACGACGGAGATCAGCGGCGGGAAGTCCCATGCAGTCAGGAGCGATCCTGCCTGAATGCGATTTATGAGCTGGCCAGTCACCATGCTGCAGGCCTTGGTGCGAAGCAGACTGGACCGGAGGGAGAACGCCTCCAACTGCATCGGAATCTATTCAAAATCGTCCGAGAGATCGTCTTTCTCGTCGGCAGCATCGGTCTCGGGCGCTTCCGCCGGAAGGGCTGCCTCTGTGGACTTGGATCGACGTCGCTCGGCCGGAACGAGTCTGTCGAGAATCCCGTTCACAAACTGCGAAGACTGCCTGGCTCCGAATTTCTTGGCCAGTTCCACCGCTTCGTCAATCACCACGCCAACCGGAGTGCTGGTATGAAGCAGCTCAAACGCACCCAGTCGCAGAACGGCACGGTCGGTCCCGGCCATGCGGCTCAGCTTCCAGTTCTCGGCGACCTGCTGAATTCTCTCATCCAGAGCAGGACGATGCTCCATGCACCCTGCAAACAGCCCCCAGGCGAATTCCTGAATATTCGGTTCGTTCAGTCGCTCACAGATCATTTCGCGGACCATCCGACCGGTGACATCCGGATTCAGATCCACCTGAAACAACATCTGCACTGCGATCTGACGTGCCTTACTCCGTTTCGACATACGTGGGTCTCATTGGCGAGCTGGAAAGACCTGCGGGAATTTCGGGACTCGCCCCTTCTATGGAATATCACCTGGGGCAGGTGTGAATCAGGAACGGGGTGTCAGGGAAAAGTCGGTTACCGGGATGGCTGGCATCACATGACGGTCAGGGTGCACCAGTCGGGGGGCTGCATCCGGAACGGACGCCTGTCCGGTGTCAACGTCCCCATGGGGTGAGGTCGTTTTGCAGTGTTCCGAGGGAAGGCAAGAACTCTTCAGGGTCTCAATTGCTCGAGGACGCTGACAGTTTCGATTGCCGCCAAAGCTGCTTCCGCCCCCTTGTTTCCCACTGCGCCGCCAGCTCTGGCCATGGCCTGCTCCATGTTACGGCAGGTGAGGACTCCAAACAAGACGGGGACTCCGCTCTTTCTGGAACTGACCGCCAGTCCCTGGGCAACGGCGTGGTTGATGTAGTCGTGATGGTCCGTATCTCCCTGGACGACCGCCCCCAGAGCAATGACAGCCACAAACTTGCCGGAATTGGCCATGGCGTCCGCGACAACGGGAATTTCGAACGAACCAGGAACCCACGCAATGGTGATGGACTCGGAATCCAGACCGTGACGCTCCAGCGTTCCGACCGCTCCCTCCAGCAGCCGCCGGGTCACTTCCTCATGGTACCGCGAAACCACAATTCCATACCGGTGATGGGGTTGCGTATCAAGCTTGCCGATGATCTGGGTGGCCATGGATGCTGCCAAGCAAAAGGGACTGCCGAAAAATCAGTCAAACAGTGTACGGGCCACGAATCGAGTTGTCAGTTTTCTCTGAGCTGAATTTCGAATTCGGTCGAAAGTTTGCCGACGACGCCCGATGCGAACGCACGCCGCATCATTTTCAACGTCCTCACATTGACAGAACCGACAGCCTCCTGCCATGCTCTCAGTCCGACTTCCAAGCCACGACTTCGCCACAAGAACAGATATTAACGGCAGTTATGAAAGCTCTCGCAGTTCATCCCGGAGTTCGGAACAGCGTCCATCTCGCCGATATCGCTGAGCCGCAACTTTCATCCGTCCCCAATGGTCGCGGAGTCCTGGTGCAGACGCTGCAAGTCGGTCTGGACGCCACGGATGCGGAAATCAACGAAGCTCTCTACGGTCGCGCTCCAGAGGGGGATCAGCATCTCGTTCTCGGACACGAGGTGTTCGGAAAAGTTCTCGAAGTTGGACCGGCGGTCACTCATCTGAAGCCGGGCGATTATTGCACCTGCACTGTCCGGCGTCCCGGTCCCACGCTGTACGATCTGATCGGCCGCAACGATATCACAAGTCATGAGACGTACTACGAGCGCGGTATCAACCTTCTGCACGGGTACATGACGCAGCGTTTCGTGGACGATGCGGAATACATGGTCAAGGTGCCAGTGGGCCTCAAGCACCTGGGAGTTCTCTCCGAACCTGCAAGCGTCTGTGCGAAGGCAATCGAACAGGCGTACCTCGCGCAGCAGCGGTTGCAGGTGTGGGAACCGAAGCTGGCCTTTGTGATGGGGGCAGGGCAGATTGGTCTATTGACCACCATGATGCTGCGACTGAAAGGGATTCAGGTTTACACACTGGCCCGTACACCCGAGCCGGGACTGAAAGAAGAGATTCTTCAGGGATACGGGGCAAGCTACGTCAGTACGAAGACAACCCCGATTGGCGATCTCGTCAAACAGGTCGGCCGACCGGACCTGATTATCGAAGCGACCGGATCATCGCACGTCGCCTTTTCCGCCATGGAGCATCTCAATCTCAATGGTGCGCTCGTCTGGACCAGCGTCACCGGGGGAAAGAAAACTCTGAGCGACTTCCCGTCAGACCGGGTCAATCTGGAATGGGTGCTGGGCAACAAGCTACTGCTCGGTTCCGTGAACGGGAACCGTCACCATTTCGCACAGGGTCTGTCAGATCTGGCACTGGGTGAAGTGATGTTCCCCGGAGTGACATCCCGCATCCTGACCACACCGATCGACGGCTACGACGACCCGCAGGGACTGATGCGAGAACTGACCGAAAACAACGACGCCCTCAAAGTGTTCGTGAATGTTTCGGAAGGGTGAGCGGAGTCCGACCCCAGGTCATGCAAACAGCCACGGGAGTCGGGCGGTCGACTGAAACAGCTCGCGGCTGATGTGGGGAGAGACTGCAACACGCGGAAGGTCGAAGTGATCGGAGTGGCCGGTCGAACCGAATCCGCCAGAGAAGCTGAACGCCCAGCGATAACCCGCCTCGCTGAGAATCTGTTTGGTTTCCGCCGTAAATGACGTCGGTTGTCCAACCGGATAGCTGAAGGCGGTGATCGGATGACCGATCTCCGCTTCGATCCGTTGCTTTGACCCCAGGATTTCTGCTCGCTGAGTCTGAGCATCCGTGTTCGCCAGAACAGGGTGATTGACGGTGTGGCCCCCCAGGTCCATCCCGCTTCGGTCCATTTCGCGAATCATGTCCCAGTTCATCCAGAGTTCCCGCGCCAGCGATGCCGGACAGCGACCGCTCCCCGTCGCCTCAGCCAGTTGGTTCATGAACTCCGCGGTCTGAGTGTCCGAGAGGTTTTTATAGAATCGCAGGATCGCCTTAATGGTACCTTCCTTCTCCTCTGCCGAACCGAGCGGGTATTCGATCGCTGGCGTGAGTGAAGGGAGTTTGGATTTCGAGCTGGACCGCACCATCCAGGCAATTTCGTCCCACCATGCCACGAGTGCGCGATCGATAAAGCCGCTGGTGATGAAGAAGGTGGCAGGGACGCGGTGTTGCGTCAGAACCGGGAGCGCGAAATCGAAGTTGTCCCGATACCCGTCGTCGAAGGTGATCATCACAGAACGCCCCGGGCGTCGCAGGGCCTGTTCCAGATCGTCCACCCTGACGACATCGTAATTCTGCTTGAGGAAACGGACCTGCCGGTCGAAGTCCTCCTGATCAGCACTGTACAGCGCCCGGTCGAACTGAGCCTGCGCGGGGTCGCCAATCCGGTGGTAATTGAAAACGACGAGCCCATTCCAGCGACCGACGGTCCGGGACAGCAACGAGCCCAGCCCCGTCCGCTCCAAAGTTCGCGCCAGAAGTTCCCGTTTACTCATGATGATCTGTTGCTGCTGATATTTTGAAGGCCGGCCTTCGGGACAGAGTCGTCATTACAAAAATGGAGTTGATCGATGCCCGGGGAGGGACGGACTCGTCTTTCCGGAGTGATCTGTTCGTCCTAGAATTCGGCCATGACGATTATTCCGATCATTCCGAGGGGGCTACCGGCTGAAAAGCCGGATTCCCGAACGATTCTGCATCTCTCCCGTCCGACGTGGAGCCATTGGTCGTTGATCGCTGCCGGGCTCCTCCTGCTGGTCAGTGCTCCTGCTTCTGCTGACGTTCCGGTCGCGGAGCGGCGCCTGCAACTATTGCAGCAGCGATACCAGAAACTGCAGGAGCAGTTCGCCAAAGACATGAACGCCCTGGCGCAGGACTGCGAGTCGCAAAGTTACTTCAAAGATGCCGAAGAGATTCGCAAGCGGGCGCTGCCACCCGAGTCGGGGGCGTATGACGTCGATCTCCTCCCGACCGAACCGTTGCCCTCCATCCCGTTGAACCTGCCGGATGAAGAACGTCAATGGCGGCTGAAGTTGCGGAAGCTCGAAACGGATTATTCCACCAATCTGTACCTCGTGGCTCGGGATGCCCTGAACAAAGGATTCCCCAGCCTGGCCTTTCAGCTGATCCGTGAGGTGGCGTTTCACAATCCTGACAACCGCAATGCACGCGGCATGCTGGGCTACGTTCAGGATCAGGGGAAGTGGACCACCTCGTTCCGGAAGCTGATGGCATCGAAAAAGATGGTCGACCATCCCCGCTTCGGATGGATTGAGGAGAAACTCGTCTCGCGCTACGAGAACGGAGAACGACTGCTCGACACGCAATGGATGAGCGCTGAAAAAGAAGCGGCCATCCGCAGCGATTTCAAGTACGCCTGGGAAGTCGGGTCCGAGCATTTTCTGGTCAGAACCAATCACAGCCTGGAGAAAGGTGTCGAGATCTCCCGGGCTCTGGAGAGCTTCCACGATTTCTTCCTGCGGGAATACACCGCGTTCTTCAACTCCCCCCAGCAGATGCAGCGTCTGCTGGACCGTGGATCCAGTACGCAATGGAACCCGAAAGAGCGGTATCACGTTAATTACTACCGTAACAAAGACGAGTTTGTGGCGGCGTTGAAAGCCCGGCAGCCGCAGATCGAAAAGGCTAACGGTCTGTATATGCCGCATGACCGCATCGCGTACTTCTATTTCGATGAACAGCCTGACGACACCGACGAACAACGGGCCGACAAACGTGAGACGATGTATCACGAGGTGACGCATCAACTGCTGGGCGAAAGCCGTCAGCGGACGGTCGATGTCGGCGAGCGGGCGAACTTTTGGGTGATTGAAGGCTTCCCCTGTTACCTGGAGTCGTATCGGGAGAGCTCGCATGAGCCGCATGTCGGCAACCCAAGACATATCCGCATTTACTGGGCGCGGCGGCGGGCGCTGGAAGAGAACATTTACTGGCCCATGCGTCAGTTCACCCGACTGGGAAAGGCCGACTTCCCGCTGGAACCGGACGCCTACAATCAGGCTGCCGGGATGGCCCATTTCTTCCTGAATTATGAAGACGGGATGTACCGGGACGGGTTCATCCAATACCTCTCAAACGTGTACGATCCCGTGGATCGCCTGCGGAACTCCACCACCAGTCTGGAGCAGATCCTGGGCGTGAAGTATGAAATCCTGGATGAGCAGTACCGGGACTACTTGAAGTCGCTTCCATCGGACCCGCCGTCCGGGTTGCAGGTCATCGAAGTCCGGGAATAGAGATCACTGCTTCCCAGACATGATCGCAGCCGGCTGAATCCACGACCGATCTCTGAACTCATCACTCCACCAGAACCCGGCAAAGAAAACCGTATGACCAGTCACGCTTCAAAAATCCTGCCGACTGTGCTGGCTCTTTTTCTCACGACCACTTTGCAAGCGGAATCTCCCATGACCAGGCGCATCGAGCATCATGATGATTACTTCGGAACGAAGGTTCCCGATCCTTACCGGTGGTTGGAAGCGGACGTCCGGGAAAACCCTGAAGTCGCCCAATGGGTGGCCGAGGAAAACAAGCTGACCGCTGCCTTCCTCGAGAAAATTCCCCAGCGGGCGAAGATTCAAAAGCGTTTGACCGAGCTGTGGAACTTCGAAAAACTCGGAACACCCTTCAAGGCGGGAGGACGGTATTACTTCTTCAAGAATGATGGCCTACAGAATCAGTACGTCCTGTACACGCAGAAGACGTTGAAAGATCCTCCCGAGGTGTTGATCGATCCCAACACATGGTCCGAAGACGGGACGGTCGCGCTCGCGGGACAAGTCTTCAGCGACGATGGCCGCTATGTGGCGTACGCAGTGCAGGATGGCGGTTCCGACTGGAAGATCTGGAAGGTGATGGAGATCGCCAGCCGCCGCGTGCTGGAGGACGAACTTCGCTGGATCAAATTCAACTCTCCCGCGTGGACACCTGACGGAGCCGGGTTCTTCTACGCCCGCTTCCCTGAGCCGCAGACGGGAGCCGAATTCCAGAATCTGAACGTCAATCAGGCGATCTATTATCACCGCATCGGCGATCCTCAGGAGCGGGATACACTCGTCTTTCATCGACCGGATCACGCGGAATGGGGCTACAGCTGTACGGTCACCGAAGACGGCAACTACCTGATCATCACCGTGCATGTCGGAACCGATGACAAATACCGCGTCTTCTATCGTGACCTGCGTGATCCGTTCTCAATGCCGGTGGCGCTGATCGATCACTTTGACAATGAGTACAGCTTCATCGGCAACGACGGGCCAGTCTTCTACTTCCAGACGGACCTCGACGCCCCACGTCGACGGGTGATTCAGATCGACGTACGAAACGTTCCGCCAGCCATTGAAATCGCGGAAGAGAAGGACCGGAAGAAGCGGGAGATCCCTTATCAGGAACTCATTCCTCAGGGGGATGACACCATGACCGGTGTCTCGTTCATCGGCAACCTGTTCTTCGTCGAGACATTGAAAGACGCGAAGACTCAGGTCGCACTCTACGAGAAAGACGGAACATTCCTGCGAAACATCGAGTTCCCGGGGATCGGCTCCGCCAGCGGATTTGCGGGCAGACAGAACGACATCGAGACCTTCTATTCCTTCTCGAGCTTCGACACTCCCCCCAGCAGCTTCCGGTATGACATCTTTACCGGAAAGAGTGAGCTTCTGCAGCAGGCCAAGGTTGACTTCAATCCAGACGACTACGAAGTCAAACAGGTTTTCTGCAGCAGCAAGGACGGTACGAAAGTCCCGCTATTCGTCGCTCACAGGAAAGGGATCAAGCTCGACGGCAACAATCCCACGCTGCTTTACGGGTATGGCGGCTTCAGCATTCCGCTAACACCTTCATTCTCCATCAGTCGTCTGGCGTGGATGGAGATGGGAGGGGTCTTTGTAATGGCAAACCTGCGAGGTGGTGGAGAGTACGGTGAAGACTGGCATCGCGCGGGAACTAAGCTGAACAAGCAGAACGTGTTCGACGATTTCATCGCGGCCGCCGAGTGGTTGATTGAGAACAAATACACGCAGCCGAAGAAGTTGGCGATTCAGGGAGGAAGCAACGGCGGCTTGCTGGTGGGGGCCTGCGAGACTCAGCGACCCGACCTGTTTGGAGCCTGCCTTCCGTCTGTCGGCGTGATGGACATGCTGCGGTTTCAGAAGTTCACCGCAGGTCGATACTGGGTGGATGATTATGGATCATCGGATCACCCGGAAGAGTTTGCCGCACTCCTGGCGTACTCGCCGTACCACAACATTAAACCGGGAACCTGCTACCCCGCGACAATGGTGATGACGGCCGATACGGATGACCGCGTGGTTCCCGGACACAGCTTCAAGTTCGCTGCCGCCCTGCAGCACGCGCAGTCCTGCGACAACCCGGTCCTGATTCGCATCGAGACGCGTGCCGGGCATGGTGCCGGAACTCCGACCACCAAGCTCATCGAGGAGATCACCGATCAGTGGTCGTTCCTCGTGAAGGTCCTCGACATGAAGGTCGGGGAGTGAAGCTGACCGAGGATCTGTTCAGGATGCCTGCACATGCAAGCAGGCATTCTGAATTTCAGGGCTGCGTCACGCCGGCGGGATCGGACTTCAGCCCGACGCCGTTGACGGAGATCACTTGATAAGTAGACGCTTCGCCAGCGGAAGATGACTCATCCAGAAACTCCATTTTCGGCCACGGTCGAATCGGGGTGTCGTGATACGAATTGGTCTGAAAAAGGGGACGGCCGTATTTCCCGACGGGCGTCTCCGGGACCTGTCCGATCACTTCACCGTTCCGCAGCACCAGAAACTGCCGGCATCCGCTCTCCATGTCCGCGTCCGCGTTCCAGGTGATCAACCTGGATTGCAGTGAGTCGCTGTGCGATGTGACCTGCACATCAAACGGGGCGGGCGGCGGAGTGTCGTCGGAGACTTCTCCAGTCTGCACATATTCCATCCAGGCCTTGGCAAACGCAGCATTGGGAAGCCATGTGGCAGAATCAGTATCGCCCTGAAAGTCCTTGGCAGAGACGGCGATGGTTTCGTTCTTCCTTGCCAGCCAGGCGGCCTGCCAGTCGACCGGATTGAGCTTCTGGCTGCCGCTGTCAACATCCGGCAATCGCATTTCCATACAGGCATCGAAGAATCGAATGGCGACTTCGCGGGAGTTACCGCATTCGTGATTCGTCCTCGGATCGGGGGCGAATCCAACAGGGGCGCCCTGTTCACGGTATGAACGGAACATCGTGCTCAGACCGAACCACGATTTGCGAAATGTGACGTGTTCCTTTTCATGCTGCCCGGGATTGCACATCAACGGAACTTCGTACACCTGGGGAGACATTCTGGGCATGCGGATCCGCGCCGTCTCCCAGAAGGCGAACGCTGTCCCTGATCGACACCAGACCGCGATGACGCGTTCAGGATGAATGGTCTGCATCAGGCTGACCCAGGACCCGCCTCCGGAATGTCCCCACAGGCACCAAGGAACAGTGCTGATTTCGGGATGACCGGACTCTTTCGCAAAGTCATCCAGGGCCGTCAGGAAGCGGACGCGCGATCCACTGCGAGGGTCGGCCCAGATCCAGCAGTCCTGCTCGGGGGCCAGACGATAAGACGGTCCCAGGAGAGCACAGTTCCACTTTCGTGCCAGCGCCTGCCATTGCAGATCATCCGCAAAGTCCAATCCGGATGCCGATGCCTCTGCGCCGCATCCATGCTGATGGACGATGATGCCGCGTAATGTTTTGGCATCGCCAGGAATCCAGATGCGATACGTGACTTCCACCGGCAATTGCAACTCTTCCTCAGAGCCCTCGTAGGTGATCGACAAGGCCTGATCTTCACCAGCTCCGGCAGTGACTCCTGAAAGTGCGATGCTGAGTGTCAACAGGATTCGCCGCAGTTGGATTCGAGGTATCATGCCGCCCATATTTGTCCAGATTCAGTTGATGCTGCAAGCAACCGGCTCAACGAGACCAGTTTGGTCTATCATGTGCAGGCGATTCAGGATTTTCACCGCATGAAAGCCCATATTATCGCCTGCGGAACGTGATAGATCTTTTGCAAAACCGCTCTAGTACTACAGTTTGATTTCTTGAAAAACTCAATGAATTGTCCGCCAGAGCTCGAAGCGTGAGCGAGTGCATTCTTGACACAAATGCGACTCAATGCACTTGCTTACGCGGCGTGCTCTGAAAAAATCAAACTGTAGAACTAGAACGAATGTCACGACAGTGTGGCGTTCCGGCGGCGATAAAGACAGCTTTCGAGCGAGAAATTCCCCCGAATCGCCGCCACACTCCCCTGAGACAGGGGCTATTTTTTGACGTCCCAGTAGTGCAACTGCCCGGTGCTGTCTCCGATGATCATCGTTTGTCCGTCAGCAGCAACGGCCACCTGCGTCGGCAAGGACTTGGGAACATCCATCTGTCTGAGATTTCCGCCGTCCGCACTCCACAACCGTGCCTGTCGGTCACGGCCGCAGCTGACGAGGTTGCCGTCGGCCAGGAAGGCCACCGACAAGACTCCGTTAGGCAGTTTGCCGAAGACTCCCGCGGGACGCGGCGGATTGTGTGCGTTGGGCTTGGAAGCTGCGGGCCAGCCGTCAACGGGATCCCACCAGACGATCAGTCCATCTTCGCCGCCGGATGCCAGCATCCTGCCGTCCGACCGCCATGCTAAGGAATTCACGCTTCCTTTGTGTTCGGAAAGTGAAAGCAGAATCCCGCCGCTTTTCGCATCCCAGAGATGAATCCCCCCGACGCGGTCACCTGTGGCAAGTTTGGTCCCATCGGGACTGAACGCGATCGACGTAATCCAGTCGGTATGCTTGTCGAGCTTGTACAACAGGCTCTTATCAGTGGTCGAATAGACTTTGACGGCTTTGTTCGATCCGCCCAGAGCCAGCTGTTGCTGATCGGGGCTCAGATCGGATGCCAGAATTTCGTCAATTTCATCTCCAAGGTCGACCAGCCGCTTCCCACTTTGCACATCGTAGAGAACGGCCACGCCGTTTTGCACAGGGCGTCCTCCGGCTGCCATCAGCACTCGGCCGTCGGCGCTGAACCGCAACACGTGCGGTTCACCTTCGGGGAATGAAAGAGCCCCCATCGGTTTACGGGTTTCCAGATTCACCAGCCGGATCTGCTCCTGACCGGACACTGCCAGAAGAGGTGCCCAGGGGCTGGCTGCCATCGTGAGGACCGGCATGGGGCGGGCTGTTTTGGGGACCGGAAATCGCGGTAATTTTCCAGGCATCGGCGGGGGACCGTCCGGTTTTCCGGCGGAACCCGGGGCAGGGGTGAATGTCAGGTCCCGGGCCTTGGACATCGATGCACTTCCGGCCTTCTCCAGCAGCCCGTTCTGAATCCACAACCGGATGATTTCGATTTTATCATCGGGAAGGGGAGGGCTGTTCGGAGGCATGCGGGCCTCCGGGTCTGTCTGGGTGATCGCTTCGAACAGCAGGCTGTTGCTGGCCCGCCCGGCAACGACGATCTTTCCGGCACTGCCTCCATTGATGAGGGAACCAAACTCGGAAAGATTGATCCCGGCTTCCTGCTTCCCTTCACCATGACACTTGAAGCAGTATTGCCGCAGGATTGGCCGAACGTCAGCTTCATAGTTGACGGCTTTGGCGTCCTCGGCATAGGCCAGGCCAGCCAAAAATATCAGCGCGCTTACAATACAGAATTGACGCAACATAGGAAATCACCGTCAGTGATTGAATGCAAATTCGGTCGAGTTCAACAGGCTCCAGAAGATGTCGACGTAAACGTCAGGACTCTCACCGGCAGAGACGACAACTTCCATCATCTGCTGCATTTCTTCTGGCGAGGGTTTACGCGACAACGCACGCAGATAAAGCACGTCAATGATCTCTGCAGGCGATTTCTTCTCTTCAAGCAGCCGGGGAATGACACGCCCCTTCACGATCTGTGCCTGGACGGTTTCATTCCCGATCAGATGCAGAGCCTGAGACAAAGTCGGTTCCGGTTTGGCCTCACAGGTGCAGATACTGGAGCGGGCGGAACGTCCGAACGTCTCGAAGAACGGATCTCCGACATGAGGTCCCGTGGTATCGCCTGTCGTGCGGGGATAGTACTGAATGGCTCTCGTTCCGGCCGGAAAGGCAGCGAAAGGACGGTCGCCATCAGTCGCCCTCACAATCGAATCGAGCAGCACATCGGCCCGCAGGCGACGCAGACGCTGACGTGAAAACTGGCGGGTATCTCCAGCATTGGTTTGATTCGGTGTCACTTCCAGCTGGTAGACTCGGGAATTGCAGATGTCCCGAACCAGTTGACGGAGATCGAATCCGGAATCCACCAGATGTTTCGAGAGGCTGTCGAGCAGTGGACCGTTTGTGGGCGGATTACTGATCCGCATGTCATCGAGCGGCTCGACGAGTCCCCGTCCCATGTAATGGGCCCAGATACGGTTGGCCATATTCCTGGAGAACAGCTCGTTCTCCGGAGAGGTCAGCCACTCTGCAAGGGCCACGCGTGGATCCCCATCACCTGCAACGGGGGCTTCACCTCCCAGCACAGTCGGGGGAACCGGACGGTCATCCAGCAGGTGTTTGGCGGGCGGGGCTGTCGGATCCTGATAGATGTAATATTCTCGAGCTTCTGCCCCGGGCTTTCGCTTCATGCCGCTGAAGATACTCACGAACCCGTAATAGTCGTTCATCGTCCAGCGATCGAACGGATGGTTATGGCATTCCGCACATTGAATCTGCACTCCGGTGAAGAGCTGCGAGAAGTCCGCTGCAAAACTCTTCGGATCGAACTTCACCTTGTGCGGAAGCATGGTGTAAAGATTTGTCGGACCGTTGTTGACGTTACTGCCTGTCGCCACGATCTGATCCGCCACGAACTCGTTCAGGGGCCGGTTTCGACCAAACTGGTCACGAATCCACTGGTAGTAGATATCGGCCGCTTTCACGCTGGTCCCGACTGGCGCATATTCCCCCCCGATGATGCGGACTGATTCGGCCCAGAGCCCGGCCCAGAGATCAGCAAATTCAGGTGACTCCAGCAGTTCATCGATGAGAACTTTCCGCTTCTCAGGGGAAGCATCATCCATGAACTTCTGATACTGCTCCTGCGTGGGGGGCAGGCCCGTCAAGTCCAGATACAGGCGACGCACAAAGACTTCATCGCTTGCCAGGTTCGATGGCAGAAGCTGCAGCTTCTGCAGACGGTCGTAGACAATCTCGTCGATATAGTTATTGGCTGGGGGATTCGACCACTGGTAAGTGGAGTTCTCCGGAAGAACGATGACTTCCGTACCGATTGTAAATCGACTGTAGCGGGCAAAGACGTTGGTGTCGCCGGACTGCAACGGCGATACCTTGCCGTCCTGGTCGATTGCCGCAATCGAAGGATTATTCGACTGGAAGAGTGCCAGGGCAGTGACGTCACGGGTTTTGCCGTCAGAGAAGCGGGCGGTGACCTTGGTCTGCACCGGCTTGTCAGCCCCGTTGAAGACGAGCCGCTCGGGGGTCAACTTGATTTCCACCGGCTCCGCGACATCTCCTTTATCGTTCGGAGCCCCCGCTTTGATCCAGGCCAGCAACGTCCGGTAGTAAGAACTGTTCGTGTCGAAGCGACGGCCGCCAGTGTGAGGGACTTTTCCAATCGCCTTCAGCAGCAACAGGCTCTGGTCCGGGGCGGCCACGTTCACCCGACGACCGACCATCTCTTCGGTGATTCGAAAATAATCGCCCGCGGGGTCGTATCCGAACAGGGAAAGCATGAAGCCGTCCTTGCCACGTGCAGAACCGTGACACGATCCCGCATTGCAGCCGGCGCGAAACAGGATCGGCATAATATCCTGTCGGAAGCTGGGCACGTCCGCAGCATAACCGACCGCGGTGAACAGACAGGACGACAGCAGGAGTGCCAGAATCCAAGGTTTGCCGTTTGGTGCGCACTTCATCGTGAAACTCCTCCCGCGTCACTCGTTAAGGCTGGGTCGACTCTCAGGATCCCTTTGCCGATCAGCAGACGGGTCGTCTGGTCACCATCATGAATCTGAATGTCACAGCCCAGTTCTTTATATTGTCCCAGCAGGGCTTCATCCGTCGCAGCGACCGTGAAGACCAGTTGCGAATCTCCTGACTTGATGCGTGGAGGTGAACCGACCATGGTCACCCCTTTGGGTAATCCGGTCAGCTTGACTTCCGCCTCACCGGGAAAGTCTCTCTTGTGTTCCAGGTCCCAGACGATGTCCGTCTGCTGTCCTCGTCGAACTGAAGCGGGCTGGCTTTTGAGATCGAAATACTGCTCGGCGACCTGCAGGTCAAACACTTGAGAAGATGTCCGGATGTGGCCGATCCCCAGGTAGGACGACTCTGTGATCAGGCCCGGGCTTCCCTCGGTAGGAGCCATTGTCGCGATGACGGCCATGGGTGTGATTCCGACTTTTGCTGTCGGGGCGCAGCTCAGATTCAGTGTTGCTTCGGTTTGACCTGGAGGTACGGTGACTGCCGTTCCAGTCCGGACACCATCAGGCAAGGAGCCGAACTGGAGATCCACCGGGTTATTGCAGTTCGGTTGCCGCTTCACTCGAACCTGAATGGACAATTCCCCGTTCTTCGGCAGGGCAATCGCGGGGGGAATGACCTCGATTTCATAAGGAGCAGGATCCGTGACCGCGAGGACATAACTGTTCACAGACGTGACATGATAGGCGGCCCCACCGGGGTGATTGATAAACACGCATGACTGGTGCGATCCTGTTTCCCATTGGTTGGTCTTTCCGACGGGGCGAACATTGATTTCAACATTGGCTGCCTGCGGTTCGGTTCCCGGCTCAGCGATGAACTGCAAGGGAGCACTCTTTGCCGTCGCGGGAACACGAGAGGAAATCATCTTCACTCCCGGCGGAAGACCGACTGCTTCAAATTCAATGTCCCCTGTGTATTGGTTCCCCTGAATCGGCGCGAGCATGAAATTGAGCGTCCAGCGATTCCCCGGCTGGATCACGAGGTGCGTATCGCGCGGGCATTGAACTCCGTGGTGAGCCGTGGAATACAGATAAGTATGAACGCCGTCACGAACGGGCTCCACTTCGATGCGATAAATCGACAACGGGCTCCCCAGGCTTCTCGCATCGCTGATCTGGAGAATGTAGTCACCATCTTTTTTGGGACTCCACAGCTTCGAAGGGTCCAGATAATCCTTGAGTCGGACTCCTCTCTGAAGCCAAAAAAGATCGCGTTCTTCAAGTGTTCCATCATCCGCATCGAGTTCGACAGCGTCGGCATCAACCGGTCGCAGACTGATCTGTGGATCCAGAGGAGATCCGATGGAGCGAGCGTACACTCGAATCCGATAAGTCTCCCCCTGCTTGACCTGCAGGCGGAACTTGTCGTTTTCGCCGGGCTTTTCGATGATCCCATTGAGTGCGGCCGGAAGCTGTGGAACACGGGTTTCTTTTCCGGAACGATCTTCCAGGACATTGGGAAAGTTCGAGACTCGCAACTCAAGTGGAGTCACGAGCCCATCGATGAATTCAAATTTCCCCTCCTTGGCAGGGAGATTGACCACGGCTTCATACGGCCCTCGGGCGTCCCCCAGAAAGGTTGTCTTCAACGGCTGCCCTGCAGGACCTCCGGCCGGATAGGCTGCCTGTGGTCTCCGTTTCGCACTGATGTGTGCCAGATAATAGACGCGTTGGTGATAGTCCGGCTTGTAGACGCTCTGCCGGATCTCGATGAAATAATCGCCGTCGCGCGGCAGTACGGTCGAGACCACAGGATCCTGCAGGTATTGCGGACTATCGTCATTCTCAGCTACGACCTTCCCGGCGTCATCGAGAATGCGCACCTTGAGATCGAACTCGGACTGCGCGAAGGTCTTATCTCCAAGCCGCACGCACACCACTTCCACTGCGAGCGGGTCGCCTGCTTTGCCCGTCACCCGGTAAATGTCGATATCCTTCTGATTATCAGCATGCGGAACGAAGATACGGCCGTAGGCAGTCGACTCCATCTGCACCGGCGTGGCTGTCTCCAGCGTGTCGTTCCTGGGCTCCTTGTCATTTTCACCATCGACTTCGTTCACGATGGGAAGCGGGGTGACCCAGAACACGCTGATCGTCGACAACTGAGTCCCGGTTCTCAAACGGAAGGGGTGTTCCCCTACCGGGCAATCGGGAGCAATCACAAATTTGCAGCGGACCCGTTCTTCCACACGTCCGCCATGGCCCAGATTTCGGCTGGACGGAGGATTTTCCAGCTGCTCGACCTCGATCGCCTTGATGCCCGGCCGGTAGAAAATCACCTCTCTGGGATCGGAGAGATAGACCCCTTCGAGCGTGACTTCAACGGTGCTTCCCTGCTGGCCACAGCGAGGCGTGACAAATTCCACATTCTGTGGAAGGATCGCCAGGGCGACCGAATTCCATGCGATTGCGAACGAGATCCCGAGAACCGCACTAAACACAGTTCCACATCGATTCCGGATCAAACGAACTGAGGACCGAGAAAGAGACATCGATTTCCTTGATGTTTTCAAGTCGCGGATGACTGAAATTTTGCGGCGCAGTTCGGCGCGACCTATGTCACGATTTCCTTGATCACCCGGCCGGAATTGATGATTTCAATCGGCCGTGTCCCGAAGGCGAGCAGTTCTTCGTTCGAATCAATCCCGAGCTGGTGATAGACCGTGCTGAGGACGTCTTCAATCGTGGCAGCGTCGCGAGCCGGCTCGGAACAGGTGGCGTCGGAAGCGCCGTACATCTGCCCGCGGGTGATTCCCCCTCCGGCCAGCAGAGTCGAATAGACCCGCGCCCAGTGGTCCCGGCCACCAGCGGCATTCACGAGTGGAGTCCGCCCGAATTCTGAAACCACCATGACCAGTGTTGAATCGAGCAGGCCTCGCTGGTCCAGGTCCGTGATCAACCCGGCCAATGCATGGTCGAGGGCTGGCGTTTGACCCAGTGTTGTCTTCTGCAACTCTGCATGACAGTCCCAGTCACCGTAGGTCACGGTGACGAGTCGGACTCCGGCCTCCACAAGGCGACGGGCGAGAATCAAACGCTGGCCAATCCCGGCGATGGCTGGCGTCCCGACCTTGAGGTTCTTGGTTCCGTACAGGTCCAGCATCTCCTGCGACTCACCAGTCAGACTGAACGCCTGCTGGGCTGACGTGGACGTCAGCAGCGAATACGCGCTCCGGTAAAACTCATCCATCGTATTGAGGACATCCGGGTCCGCTTCCATCTTGCGGATATGACCTTGAACAACGTCACGCAGCGCACGACGGCGCTCGAAGCTCTCCGTCGAAACGCCTTCGGGGATCGAGAAATCCCGGACCTTGAAAGGGGCGTACCCGCCCGGGTCCGAGTAGACCTGAAACGCGCCATACTTGCTGCTGAGGAAGCCCGTCCCTCCTGACCCCGAAGGAGTCACGGGAACGGTGACATACGGGGGAATTCCGTTGCGGGACCCCAGTTGATGTGAAACGACAGCTCCCATCTGAGGATAGTCAATCACCGTGGTAGGAGAGTATCCGGTGAAGAGATGGTAAGTGGCCTGGTTGTGATCGGGGATTTTTCCGACGGTTGAGCGAACGATGGTGAACTTGTCGGCAACCTTCGCGATCATCGGCATCCGATCGCTGACGACTTCCCCTGTCGACGTCTTCGCAACACCGAACGGTCCACGGTAATCGACGGGGGCCTCAGGCTTGGGATCGAAGCTTTCCTGCTGAGCGAAACCTCCGGGCAGAAAGATCTGAATAACGCTTTGAGCTTTGGGCTGAATTTTCCCTCGCGATTCTGCGTTTGCCTGACCTTTCAGAAGGTCTCCCAGAGACAGCCCCAAAGCTCCACAGCTCCCGACCTGGATCGCCTGGCGACGGTTCAGCAATCGTCGAAACCCGTCACAACCGGAACTCTTTCGCTGAGACATTATGCAATCTCCACAGCAGGGATCTGCCACGAAACTCGACCAACCGGAAATTCCGATCGCACATATGCACTGAACGCGTTCTTAGTCTGACATTGGCGCAGATCGATTACAATGTTCCTTTGATGTAATAATATGAAACCTTAGTTCAGCCAAAAGAGAACCTGGATATTCATCATTTAACATGATGAAGGCGTCGTGCCGAACCACCCAATAGCCGTCGAGTTTGAAATTGGCTGCAGCGCAAGGTGCAGGGCGGTTGAGAGGGGAAGTCCGCGACGCGCTGTTTTCGAGGCGCGCGACTTCTCGCCACTCGTACGAATCGCCGCCTTGGAGGAAAGAATCTACTGCGAATTGTTATTTCGAGCGTTCGGATTGCCAGGCCTCGACAATCCGCTGATGTCCTTGCGCCAGAATACCCAGATCAGAACCAACCGCGAGCCAGCTGTAGCCGAAGTCGAGATGACGTCGCAGATCTTCAGGGCCCTTCAACAGAATCCCGCACGGCTTGTCCGCAGCCTTCGCAGCGGCAGCCACATGCTTCAAACAGCCTTCATAGTCCAGCGAAGTGACTCCAGGCCAGGCCCGCAGACTGGTTTGAAGATCGGCCGGTCCGATAAAGAGGACGCTCACGCCATCGACGGCAGCAATCGAGGCGGCATTCATGACCGCCTGGGGTGTTTCAATCTGCGCGATGAAAATTGGATCCGATGGGGCCTGCTCTCCCATCGGAGGGGACTGACGGCCATAACCGAATGCCCGCACATAACGGGCCACTCCCCGCTTCCCCCGGGGCGGATAGAGCATCGCTTCCACGCACTGTTTCGCAGCCTCGGCCGATTCCACATGGGGCACCATGATCCCATCGGCTCCCCAGTCAAGCAGCCGCGCGATCAACTCCGGATGAGGGGCTCCGACACGGACGATCGCCTTGACGGACCCGCCATGCATCGCACGAAACTGGTGCAGAACGTCGCTTTCGCTCCCGCTTCCATGTTCAAGATCGATCAGCAGCCAGTCAAAGCCACTCCGTGCAGAGAGCTCGGCGACTGTCGGGGATCCGGCCGATAACCATGTTCCGAGTTGAGCATCAAGAGAGTTTGATGGAGTCATCGTTTCCGCTTCAAATGTGAACCCCAGTCACAGCGAAGTGTGACAGGGGATGAGGTCAAAATCGTTCAGGCACTGTGTTGATCGCCGCTGGCAGGGTGCACTTCCGCCAGATTCATAGCGGGACTGGCCAATTGGGCCGACTGCGCCCAAGGCAATGCAACATTCCCGCCGATCAGGAAGATGCAGGCAAGCACTCCGAGTCCACAGAACAACGAGGCGACGCCAAATGCCATCGAGTAACTGTCGGTTGACCGGACCAGCCAGCCGGTCAGGGCCGGTGCGAGGGCGCCGCCGACGTTGCCCACCGAGTTCTGAAGACCAGTCCAGCGCCCCGCTGCTGCGGGCCCCGCTAACGTCTGTGTGAGTGCCCAGCCATTCGAGGAGTACAAACCCAGTCCCCCACAGGCGATGGTCAGACTGGTGATGCAAAGGGGGGCACTGTCGGTCAACATCGCCAGCGACATGAATGTTCCGCAGAGCAGCAGCCCGCAAATCAGAAATGATCTGCGGACAAGAAGAACATTCGAACCACGCTGAATGGACCAGTCTGCCAGCCAGCCTCCACAGATGGCGGTCCCGGCCATTGTCCAGAACGGCAGCGAACCGAATACGGCCATCGCCCACTTGCTCAGTCCTCGTGTTTCTTCCAGGTATGCCGGAAGCCAGAAAAGCAGAAATGCCCACACATAGCCCATGCTGAAGTAGGCAAGTGAAGTTCCCCACACATTGCGGCATAGCAGGAGGTCCATGAACCCAACCTGTTGCTGAGGATCGGCCGACTGCCGATGTTCCTGCTTCGCGGGGGTGCTGAAACCAAACCACAGCCAGGCCGGCAGCCACAGCAGACTTCCCAGTCCGACCGTCAGGAACAGACTTCGCCAGCCCCACTGGGCAACGACCAGTCCTCCCAGAAGCAGGCTGATCGCTGGTCCAAGTTTCGAAGCGGCTGCGACCAGCGCGTTCGCGAGTCCGAGCCGTTGAACCGGAAAGTTTGCGGCCAGGAGCTTCGACGTCGCAGGAAATGCGACGCTTTCCCCCGCTCCCAGGAGGAGTCGCAGAATGAGCATGACGGAGAACGATCCCGCGAACCCCATCGCCATCGTGGCCAGGGACCAGATCAGAAATCCAATCGCATAGACCCACTTCACGTCATAGCGATCTACCAGCCAGCCCGCAGCCAGCTGCGCTGTCGCATAGGTCCAGAAGAACGCCGAGAAAAGCAGCCCCATCTGGGCAGGATCCAGGCCAAATTCTCTCGACAGGTCCGTTTTGACCACCGAGAGACTCCCGCGGTCCACATAGCTGATGCCGACTGCAAGAATGAGCAGGAGCAGCAGGATTGCGGGAGAATTTTGACGCATAGCAACCTGGGAAACTGAAGCGAATCAAACTGGTCTGCAACCGTCCTGAAGTTCGAGCGAGAACTGTCGACCCGTGTCTGTGTCAAAGAGCATATGTTGAATGACGCTCACCGGGTACAGAATCGATAATAAATCTCGCTGGCAAGATAAAGCTGTTCGGTTTCGATCCACTCATCCACCGTATGGGCCTGGGCGATGGATCCTGGGCCGCAGACGATCGCCGGAACTCCGGGAGCGGAAAATCGGGAAGCATTCGTTCCGTACCATGCTCCCTGCTTTTGCCTTGGACCTGCAACGGCCTCAATGTGCTGCAGGAGTCGGTCGGCCCACGGACCGTTGTTCTTGTCGGAAAGCGTCGCGCCATCCAGCCACGACGGGGACATTTCGAATTCAATGTCGAGCCGTTCCTGCAGGTAAGCGGTGACGTGGGGAATGACCTGAGAAGGATCTTCACCGGGAATGACCCTGCGTTCGATTTCGATCAGGCATTCATCAGGAACAATGTTGATGCTCGTTCCCCCCATGATGCGGCCGACGCTGAAGGTCGGGCCGCCGCAGAGTGGATGCCGCTGGCTCGCTGTCGAAATTTCATCCGCGTAGTCTTCCAGACACTTGAGAACCCGCCCCATTTTGTAGATGGCGTTAACGCCCTCTTCGGGACGCGAACTGTGACAGGCGGTCCCGGTCACTTTCAACTTCCAGCGAACCACCCCGCGATGGGCGACAATCACATTCAGATCAGTCGGCTCTGCGACAAGACAAATATCAGGTCGACGGGACGTGAGCGAACCGGCAACTTCCGGCTGCCTCCATTGATTCGCCAGATGGCGCACTCCCGATGCGGCAAATTCTTCGTCACACGTGCAGACCATCAGGATATTGGCCGCTCCTTTCGGACGTTCCTGCACGATTCGGGCGAACGCTGCCAGCATGGCCGCCAGTCCTCCCTTCACATCGCAGGCTCCCCGGCCATAGACACGTCCATCCTGACGCACTGCCCGGAAGGGGTCGATGGTCATCCCTTCGGTCGGCACCGTGTCCTGATGAGCATCCATCAGAATCGTGTGCTTCGCCCCGGGAGAATCGAACCGGGCAACGACATTGCAACGCCCCGGAAGAACCTCCTGGCATTCGTACGGGACATTCAACGCTTCAAAATAGCGTGCCAGCCATTGAGTCATCTCCCCTTCGAAGTACGTCGGCCCGGATACCCCCTGCCCCATGGGGTTCACGCTGGGAACTTCAATCAGTTCGCACAGGATTTCGATGGGGTCGACGGGGAAGCTGCCCACCCTTTTCACAGGGGCTTTCAGATGTCCTTCAAGCTGCGTCGTCATGCTTTTTCCGAATTGAAAATGATTGGAACCGCGAAATCTCCAGGAGTTCCCGTCTGCCCGCGACTCTGGAGAGGTGTGGTTAAAAATGTTTTCTCAGTCGATCTCCGCCTGCCGCTGCACCCACTCAAGCTCGCATGAGACCAGGTTCGATCTGCTGCATGGACGTTAAAAAACGATCGATCTCCGCTGCCGAATTGTGCCAGTGAATTGCCGCTCGTACCCGGCCATCATGGGCGTGCACATAGACTCCCTGCTCGGCCAGCTTCTGCTTGAGCCAGGAAGCATCCGGAGAACTGACCGACACGATCCCCGCCCGGTGGTGCAGTGATTCGGGAGTGAGAACATCGAGGCCAAGTTCGCTGAGCGTTTGCCAGACCCGGCTTACCAGCGGCTCCATTTTGTCCCGTCGCTGGGAAACCTGCTCCGGCGTATGAAAATCCAAAGCTGCCGACAATGCGTAGACAGATGCGAAATTCGGCATGCCTGCCTGGAACCGTTGAGCATCCTCACGCGGGTGGAATCGCTCCAGCCGATCCGGGGCAAACTGGTTCTTCGCAGACAGCCATCCCACCGGGCCCATCAGCGCGCTTTGAAGCACACGATCACCGACAGAGAGCAGAGCGGCGCCATGAATGGAATTCATCCATTTAAACGCGCTCGCCACGGTGAAATCGGCCTGATCTCCGTAAACGGGAACGCGGGCGGCCGCCTGGGTCGCATCGACACAAAGCAACGACCGCGTCTTCGACACTGCTTTCCAGATCGGACGCGGATCGAGGTATTGACCCGTCGCATAACTGACCTGGCTGAGCGTGACCAGCCGCGTCCTGGGAGTAATCTGATCCAGAATATCTTCCATGCGAACCAGACCGTCACGCGGAGCGACAACACGGGTTCGAACGCCGCGCCGCTGCAGCGCGACCCAAGGGAACAGGTTGGACGGAAATTCAACGGAGGTAAAAACAACCTCATCGCCCGGTTTCCAGTCGATCGCATTGGAGATCGAATTCAGTGCTTCGGTCGTACTGCCGACAAGGGCCATCTGGTCTGGTCGAACAGCAAAAAGTCGAGCCCCCTTCTGCCGCGCCGCTTCGTATTCTTTCCACAGTGCCACACGACCCGGTTCCCCCTGAGACTTGTCCCGAAGATAACGCGAGACCGCCTGGGCCGAAGCAGACAGCAATCGCCCCTCGGCCGCAGTATTTAAATAAACTTGATCGCGATCCTCTGCAGGAAGCAGCAAGTCCGATGGTTCATCCTCAGGCACAACAGCCTCTCAGTATCACGAGTCACTCCAAAGCTGAAATGGAAGAACGACGAACAGAATCAGATGTGCGAGGATCCGAATCCTCACACTTTGATCGAAGCTGGCACCGAAGCTAAATTCAGTCTGACAGCGGGGGTGATTGCTCACAAGATTCTTCTGATGTAATAATATGAAACCTGATTGCAGACAAAAGAGAATCTCAGTCCTCCAGTCCCCCTGGGAGTTGATCATGGCCCGGAAGTCCCAACCAGCATTGCTCTACAAGGATATTTCGTACTCCCAGCTGCGGAGTTATTGCGAAACAGCCCGACTGGGAAACATGGCTGCGGCAGCCAGATCGTTGAACATTTCGAATTCAACCGTCTGGAAACAGATCCGTTCGCTTGAGCTGCTGTTCGACCAGAAACTTGTGGAATCCGACGGTCGCCGCAGCGAATTGACCGAGCAAGGGCTGCTTCTGGCAGCCATTGCCTCGCCGATGGTCAAGGAGTTCGAATCGCTGCAGGATCGCTTTCTGCAGATGTGCGGCGCGGCCCCGAAGACGTTAACCGTCGCGGTACTGCCTCGCAGTTTCATCGACGGCCTGATGCCCGTGCTTGACGAGTTCCAGAAGAAGTATCCCGAGATTCAATTGAAGATTAAGGAGGTCCTGAGCCTGCAGGGGAACGACCTTCTGGAATCCGGCGAAGTCGATCTGGTCATCGGAAACCGCGGGGTCTGCCCACGAACCGAAGACCTCGTGGTGGAGCCCGTTTACGAGATTGAACCGATGGTGATCATGCCCCTGGGACACCCGCTGTTCAAGCAGCGGCGGATCATGCCTAAGGATCTGGCCAAATATCCCGTTCTGAACCGTCGTGGAAGTTATATCTATTCTGACGATGAAGCAGGGGCGATCCTTGAAGCGGCCGGTGTTTTTGAGAATCCCGAACGAAGACTGGACCTGTCGCTGGCCTCGTCGGTTCATCGCTGTGTCAAGCTGGGGTACGGGATCGGCCTGGGGGGACGGGTTGGCAACAATCCGCTGCCCGATCCGGATCTCTGTCAACGATCTCTCAAGCACTGTCTGCCGTCGGTGATGTGCTACAGCTTCAGTCTGCGACGCGTCACAGAGAACCCCACGCAGCGAGCGTTTATCGACCTGCTCAAGGAGACGCTGAAGTAGCGGTCGACCGCGGAAAATACTGGTTCCGCCTTCAATTGCCATGAGGCTCAGACGGCGCAGCGCGCATCGCCCTGGTCGCGTTTTCTTCACCCCATCGCGACTGAATTTCGGCTCGAAACCGACCTTGATTTCCAAATCGCATGTTTCTCTTTTGTCTGCACTCAGGTTTCAAATTTACTACGTCAAACGAATCTTGCATTCACTATATGTCGGAGTCACAATGAACACCGCCTCGTCCAGATTTTCTATCAATATTTGACGCCGCATTCGCGGAAAGTCGTTCTGATCTCCTCGTTTTGATTCTTTCAAGCTTTCAGGAGTCGTTCTATGGCTATGAGGTGCAGTCTCGATCTTGTGCCCGGTCGCTTCCCTCTCTCTCTCTCTTTCAAAATAGCTCCTCAGCCGAAGAAACGTTCCTTACCGCCCGCACGTTCAACGGGCTTCACGCTGATCGAACTCCTGGTGGTGATCGCAATCATTGCTGTGCTGATCGCCCTGCTTCTTCCGGCCGTACAGCAGGCCCGCGAAGCTGCCCGTCGCTCGGAATGCAAGAACAAGCTCAAGCAACTGGGACTGGCTCTGCACAATTACCATGAGGTCCACTCCAGATTTCCTTACGGGACCATCACCCCGGCGCCGGCCAACAATCACAATATCAATGAATTGATTCTGCCGTTTGTCGAGCAGCAGGCACTTTACAACCAGCTCAACTTCTCCTACTCGAATTCAAACACGACTGCTGCCGGGAACAACCGGGCATTGCTTCAGAATCGGCAAATGCCTTTTCAGAAATGCCCGAGTAATCCGCAAGCCGGGATCCTCGGCTCATACGATCCATTCACGCTTCAGCACGGCGCATCGTACATCGTCTGTGCGGGTCCCAAGGCGTACATGGAAGTCAATACAGACTGCACCATTGCAGCAAACCCGAGTTATTGCACTGGATCCGGCGTCACGACTAAGTCAGGGATGTTCGGTATGGGAAATCTGGATAGCGGTTACAGCTGCAAAGTCCGTGACGTTACCGATGGATTGAGCAATACATTAATGATCGGAGAAGTTCTCCCCCAGCAAAACTGGTACTACGGAATGTGGGGCGTCAATGCTCTCGCTTTTGTCACCAGCAATAAAATCAACAGCCCGCGGCGCTACATGCTGAATGCAATCGATACACCCTGGTACACAGGCTGTGGCACTGCATACGAGTGTCTTGCAAAGAATATTGGCATGTCCAGCGAGCATACCGGGGGATCGCACGCTCTCCGCGGTGACGGAAGTGTCGTGTTTGTGAGCGAGAACATCGACTTCGCCACGTTCAACTACCTTGGAAACAAGTCTGATGGGCAGGTCGTGGGAGCCTACTGACAGCGAACGGCGGATACGGAGAGCCTCTGACACTCATTTGGGAAGGCTCTTTTGAACCTGGACGCCGGGATCACCAAACTCCCAAGCATTTTTCGTTTTCTTCCTGACTCCTCAAAGTCGACAAACTCGAGACTCAACATGAACTCCAGCCATGCGATTTTCAGACGCCGCGCGGGCTTTACGCTGATTGAACTCCTGGTCGTGATCGCGATCATTGCTGTGCTGGTAGCTTTGTTGCTCCCTGCCGTGCAACAGGCTCGCGAGGCGGCCAGGCGTTCAGATTGCAAGAACAAGCTCAAGCAGCTGGGCCTGGCCCTGCACAATTACCACGAGGCTCATGCCACCTTTCCGTTCGGGAGCATGATCTCGGACAGTCCCGTCACAAACTACCACAACATCAACGAACTGCTCCTCCCGTTTGTCGATCAGGCGGGGCTATACAACAAGCTGAGCTTCTCGGTGACAAACAGCGTGTCGCCCAACCGCAGCGAACTTGAGCGAATTCAGATGGCATTCCAGAAATGCCCCAGCAATCCCGACTCAGGAAAGATTGGCGTCTATAATCAGATGCCATCACACGGGGCTTCTTACGTTGTGTGCGCCGGCCCGGCGGTTTACTCGAACACGGATTCGGATTGCGAACTCGCGGGCACCTCATTCGCCATCTACTGCAACCCGGCAGCCACTTCGGCGAAGGTCAACAAATTCTCCGGGATGTTCGGACTTGGAAACTGGGCTTCCGCATACTGCTGCAAAGTCGCCGATGTGTTAGACGGGACCAGCAATACACTGATGGTGTGCGAAGTGACGCCTCAGCAGAACTACTACTACGGACTCTGGGATGTCAATGCTTATGGCGTTGCAACGGGGAACAAAATCAACAGCCCTCGACGCGATGTTACGGCTGCCGGCGGTGTTCCGTACTGCGTGAATGCGACCACCTGCCTGCAGCGGAATCTGGGAATGTCCAGTTCTCACACTGGTGGTGCCCATGCTGTGCGGGCTGACGGCAGTGTTGTTTTTCTGAATGAGAACATTGATTTTCTGACGTTCAATCTGCTCGGAAACAAGGCCGACCGACAACCCATTGGGGAATACTGAGATCGTGATGAAACATCAAATTTGCTCCCTGCTGTTTTTCGCCTGCATCGTGGGATGCGGGGGAGGCTCCGTGACGTCGCTGCCGGATATGGTTCCGGTGACGGGGACGGTCTCGTACAAAGGCCAGCCGCTCACTCACGGTGAAGTCTTTTTCACTCCTGTCGATGCCATGAAAGGACATGCCTCTTTTGGCAAGATCAAGGACGGTAAATTCACCATGACGACCACATCCTCCTCGCCGGGGGCGAAGGCCGGGAAGTATCAGGTTGCCATTGTCAGCCGTGAAATCGCTCCCCAGACCGAGGCAGATGTCTCTGCCGCTCCAGTCCCGAATGCGGAAGTTGTCCTCCCGAAGAGCCTCATCCCCGAGAAGTACAGCAAGCCTCAAACCTCTGGGTTTGAGGTCGACGTCGCTCCGGGAATGGCACCGCTCAGCTATGAGCTGAAAGACTGAATCAGACACGACCGCGGCCCGGAGTTTCAAACATTCCGGGCCGCTTTGTGCTGAATCCGCTTCAAACGTGCTTACGGTCCTCATTCCGAAGGCGCTTCAGGAGAATCCTCTCAACGCGCTCTCCTTAGAACGGTCTGTTTCCGTACGCGGCACGGGGAGGGTCTTCGGTTTCCCGAAACTCGACTCGCAGCCGATCGAGCTCCTTTCGCAGCTCCTCGACAGTCTGGGCGGAGTCGGGATCCGTGTAGAAATTTTTCAATTCCAACGGGTCCTGCTGACGGTCGAGCAATTCCCATTCTTCTTCCTGCCCCGGGAGATAGTACCGGACCAGTTTGTAGCGGTCGGTGACCACTCCGTAATGGGGGCGCACATAATGCGGGACAGGGTATTCGTAGTAGTGATAGTAGAAGCTCTTTCGCCAGTCGGCAGGCGTCTGACCACTCAGAATCGGAACAAGGCTTCGCCCCTGCATGTCGTCCGGCACCGGGACCTGAGCAGCTTCCAGTAACGTTTCCGCGACATCGATCAACGAGACCATCTGACTGTTGACGCTGCCGGGCTGAACCACCTTTGGCCAGCGGACCAGCATCGGCGTCCGCAACGATTCTTCAAAGATCCAGCGCTTGTCGAACCAGCCATGTTCGCCGAGATAGAAACCCTGGTCAGATGCACAGATCACGATGGTGTTGTCGGACAGATTCTCCTGATCAAGCAGATCCAGCAGGCGGCCGACGCTTTCATCCACCCCTTTCACACACCCCAGGTAGTCGTGCATGTACCGGTTGTAGCGCCAGCGGACGAGATCACGTCCTGACAGATTCGCCTCACGGTAGGCGGCATTTCTGGGTTCATAGTATTTGTTCCATTCCGCCCGCTGCTCGTCTGTCATCCCCGGGACTGGAGCGAGCTTGACGTCGAGATCCAGAATCGTCCGTTCCAGACCCATGTCGTGGTTGCGAACCGCCTCAGCGCGACCGGACAGGTCATCGAAGAGTGTCTCGGGTTCCGGATAGACACCGTCGTTATCCCAGCCCAGATGACGCAGCGCCGGTGACCATTCCCGGTGAGGAGCCTTGTGCTGGCACATCAGCAGAAACGGCTTCGACTTGTCTCGGTTCTTCAGCCAGTCGATGGACATGTCTGTAATGATGTCGGTCACATATCCGGGCTGCTTCTCTTTGTTCCCCATCTTGATCATGTCAGGGTTGTAGTAAATCCCCTGCCCTGGGAGGATGTGCCAGTGATCGAAGCCGGTTGGATCGGATCCCAGGTGCCATTTGCCGATCAATGCTGTCGAGTAACCGGCTTGCTGTAACAGTTTGGGAAACGTCTGCTGCGATCCGTCAAACCGGGAATTGACGTTGTTATAAAATCCATTGAGATGGGAATACTTCCCGGTCAGCACAATGGCCCGACTCGGTCCGCAGATCGAGTTGGGCACCAGACAGCGGTCGAATCGCATCCCTTCCTTCGCGATTCGGTCCATGTGCGGGGTATCGAGCAGTTTTCTCTGGTCCCCATAAGCACTGATGGCCTGCCAGGCGAGATCGTCTGAAAAGATGAAGACGATATTCGGTCTTTGGCGTTCATCAGCCACGACAGTTTCCGGGACTGAAGACCACACAAGCTGCAGTGCAGCGACGAGTGCCAGAGTTGATCTTTTCACGACGATTTCCTGTTGACGTCTTGATTCTACTTGATGAGCTTCAGTGTGACCCGCCGGACGTCCATGACGGACTTTCCGGGAATATGGAGTGCTTTCAGGACGAGAGGTCCTTGTCCAGCATCCAGATCAATTTCCCCAAGTGTCAGGGTACGGAATTCTTTCATTTGTGATTCCCCGGCGGGACGGGGAAGCGTGTCCTGATTGGAATACAGAGGCGGGTCCCAGCCCGGTTCCACTTTTCCTGTCAGACGGCGTTTACCGTGCGAGAGTTCGATGGTCGCCCCGGCATCCTGCAATGGACAGGTGTAATCAACACTGGCAGCGTACCGTCCCGGCGTCCGCACATCGATCAGCCACACCATTTCATCATCGAGCCGGGTCCAGTTGACGAAGTACGAACAGTTTGGCGCCGGACTGCTCCGCTGAATCTCTCCCCGGGGCTCCCCGTCACGCGCCGGAAGGATCGTCACTGGGAACTCGGGATACCCGACGGCAATGGGACGCGGGTCCGGAATGTTCTTCTTTCCTCTCGGAGCTGCAATCGCCGATCGAGACGCAGCCAGAACATCCGCCGTCCAGTCAGCGACCGCGTTCTTCAGGCGGGCCGTAATATCCGGCTCCTGCTCGTTCAATGGTGTTGTCTGCCCGGGATCGTTCCGCATGTCGAAGAGTTGGCCCTCACGGTCGAGACGGTGAGTTTGTGATCGAACACTCACTCCTCCACCCCATGTCGAAAAGAGAAGTCGGTCGGGCGACGACGTGTGCGGATTCTTGAGAAGAGAGGAGAGATCGACTCCGTCCAGCGGCTTCTCACAGACAAGCGGAATGCCTGCCAGGGAGGTCAATGTCGGCAGCAGGTCGATCGCGCCGGCGATGGGGGATACCGCTTCACCCGCAGGCAAATGACCGGGCCAGCGGAGGTAACAGACGGCTCGAACTCCCCCTTCGTCGATGCTCCCTTTTCGTCCCTTCATGCCCCCGTTCCATCGCCAGCTGTTGGGACCATTGTCCGAAAAGTAGACCACGATCGTGTTGTCCGTCAGTTGCCACTTCTCCAGTTCCGCAAGCACGCGGCCCACGTTGGCATCCTGATTCTCCAGCATCGCGAGGACGCAACGCGTGACATCGACATCCTCTTCCTCCGGCAACGTGGCTCGTTGGGTGATCGGCTTGTGGCGAAACCGCTGCCAGTCTTCCTCAGGGACGGCCCATGGCGAATGAGGAGTCGTGAAGGGGATATAGCATAAGAAAGGGCGTGATCTGTTCGATTCAATGAAGCGGACCGCCTCATCCGTGCAGACGTCAACAATATAACCCTCGGGGCGAACGAACTCTCCGTGATCATTCTCCAGCGGGGCATCGAAGTACTCACCCCAGTGGCCGGCGGTATGTCCGAAATAGCGGTCGAAGCCACGGGCGCGGGGATGGTATGGCCACTGGCTGCCGTTGTGCCATTTGCCGAACGCTCCAGTCGCATAGCCGGCCGCGTGGAAGACGTCAGCGATTGTCCGTTCGTCCAGGTTCATTCGCTCCCGGCCTGTGGAGACACCTGTAACTCCGGTCCGTGGGTGATACCGGCCGGTCAGAAACTCGGCACGTGTCGGTGAACAGAGAGAAGAGACAAAGAACTGTTCCAGCGAGACTCCCTGCTGAGCGATCGAACTGATGTGAGGTAAGTCGACGTCCCGGTTGCCGGAAAGTGGATAATCTCCCCACCCCGCATCATCCGCGAGAAAGACAACAACATTCGGATGAGTGGTCGCTGCAGTCGGTTCGTCCCCGAAAACGACGCCCGAAAGGTGAACAGTCACGATCACAGAGGCTGCGCGAAGAATCACGGAGGCGATATCAAAGAGTTGCATCCGGTTGCTGTGTCGCTGCAGCATGGCTTGACTGCGTCCCCTCAACTTCGATCTGCGTGTGTTGTCTGAACGGGCCCGTCGATCACAGTTCAGCCCCCCGTCGAGAACAATCAAAGTGACATTGTTCTATCCTGGATTCGTCGACGCCTGGATCACTTCATAAAGAGTGGCCCCCTGATACGGTCCGTCCGAACTCGTCTTCTGTCGAGTGGCGTCCCAGGCATCGAAGAGGATGGGGTAAACGAACGTGAACCCGTGTTCCTTCTCGGCCGGCCGAATCGTCTTGGTGATGACATCCGCCTGCTGATCGACGCTCAACTGCATGAAATTGTTCATCTGCCCGGGATAGTCGATGTAGAGATAATACTGGTTGATGTGCGGATCGTTCTTCAGCTTCTCCAGGGTGCTCAGCCGGATTTCCCACGTCTGGCTGTTGATGAGGAAATCCGCGAACGAAAAGTATCCATAGCCTTCCCGGTACCCCCCAGCCATATTGACTCCGATCTGCTCGTAGCCAATGTCCTTGAGCCGCTGGAGGAGTTTCCTGGCTGCGTCCTCGCCATGCTTGTTGAGATAGTCCAGCCAGTTGTCAAGATTGACAATCCGGATCGGGCGATCCAGGGGCAGGTCAAAATTGTTCTGGGCCGCCTCCCAGAAATACGCTTCGCGTCCCCAGGTGATCCATGTCAGATTCAGCTTCGGAATGATCACGCAATCAGGCGCGCCGGCTTCAGTCGCTGCGTTGAGAAACTGTCCCACCGTCATTGGGGGAGACCCTTCGCGAACCGGCACAGGCGCATCATAATTCTGCTTGCCGGTGATGAAGCGTTCAAGGACGGTCGGCTTCAGTCCCGCGATCAACTCGAGGATGTCTTGAGCCGTGTATTGATCGGGGTACATCCACTGTGCGAAACCGTTTTGGTCATTCAGCGGCTTCGCCAGGGGAATGATGCGAATGTTCACACCCTCGGGAACTGCTGACTGTGTCTTTGTTCCTGCTGACTGACCAATCAGGTCAATTGCTGCCTGGGCGAACCGGCGCCCCATCTCCGCGTAGCCCTCGGGCGGACAATGAACTTCATTGTTCGGTCCGTTCAGATCGTCGGTATCGATCCAGCTTGCCAGTGGATGCTCTTCTGCGACATCCACCTGAATCTGGCGGATCGTATCCCAGTTCGGTGTTCCGAGTCGGGCGTCACTGAGTCGGCCGATGACCCAGTGGATGTCTTCGCGTCCGAGGTCTTCGGTCAGTTGCTGGTACAGAGTCTTGAGGTTGTCTCGGTAAGTGCGGGTCGTGTCATCTTCCTGATGATCACGCTCCCCCTGCATCCAGACGAAAGTGACTGAGTCAACTTTTTTTCCTTCGATGGCCTGCTTCGTCTTTTCGAGGAGCTCTGAATAGATCTTGCCGCGCGGGACCCAGCGGGCAATCGGACGGCCCCCGTAGGCAACCTTCACCATGATCAGTTCGTCATCTGGAAACGCTTTGCGGAGTTCCGGCATGAAGGACACGTCCGGGTCCATATTCGCCATGTTGGACTGACCAGAGAGCAGAAACAGGCGTGTTTTGTCTGCCGGTGCGGCCGGAACTGCGGTGGCGACTTTTGTCGGCATCGTTGCCGGGGCGGCTGCCGCTGGTGTCGTTGCGGACGTAGCGTCCTCGTAGTCCTTGCCGACCCGACTCTTTTCCACGGAGTCGACCCACTCCTTCAGTTCCGCTTTCATCGACTGGACAACATCGGGATGCTGAGCGGAGAGGTCCTGCGATTCACCCGGATCGGTGCTCAGGTCGAACAGCTCGAATCGCTTATTTTCGAAGTCAGTCGCTGCATCCGTCTGACCTCGACCTTGCTCAGCAGCGATTAATTTAAACCGTTCGCCTGACCAGGCCAGGGCGTCGCGAAAGTGGAATCCAATCGAGCGTCCGCGTTCCTGTTGTTTGCCTGTCAGGAGCGGCAGAATGTTGATGCCGTCGTAGGGACGGTCCGGCAACTTGATCCCCAGCAGACTGGCGATCGTCGGCAGGTAATCCAGCGTTGAACAGGGGGCTGTGATCACGGTGTCAGGCTGAATCTTCCCCGGCCATTCCACAAGGCCCGGTACCCTCACTCCTCCTTCATAGAGAGAAGCCTTTCGCTCGCGAAACGGACCGGTCGACCCCTGCAGTCGCGCGTCCGGATTTCTGTCTCGACCGACCGGTGGACCCGGCCCGTTGTCACTGGCGAATGTCACCAGCGTGTTGTCGGCAATCCCCAGTTCACGCAGTGTTTCTCGCAGACGCCCCATTTGAGCGTCAACCGCGGTCACGACGCTGTAGTAGTGCTGCAGATTCTCCGGCAGATGCGAGTAGTACTCCGCCATGTACTTCGGGTGTCCCACAACGGGAGTGTGCGGAGGGTTGAACCAGACCACCGCAAGGAACGGCTGATCGCCAGACGCATTCTTGCGAATGAACGAGAGCGCACGGTCCATCACGATCTCAGCGGGGCAGCCTTCCAGCGGCTCTTCCAACGGCTTGCCGTTATGGATATATCCCGCCCGGAGATCAATCGGTTGGGGATCCGACCGCCCACCAACGGCATTCCCGATGGGGCCCGGGTGGATATAAGGATGATGAGTCGCAACAGCGGAGGGGCTCGAGAACCACTCGTCAAAGCCGGACATGCCGGGGGTCATCAGGACCGACTTTTCACCCCGGTAATCCGGAGTCAGCATTCCGAGGTGCCACTTGCCGAAATGTCCTGTGGCATACCCTTGGGCTTTCACCAGTTCAGCAATGGTCACTTCCTCGGACCGGAGATGGGTGATCGCCCCTCGCTCGTTCCCCATGCCGCATCGGACAGCGTTTCGGCCCGTCAGAAACGCGGCCCGCGAAGGAATGCACAACGGAGCGCCAACGTAGAATCGGTCCAGCCGTGCGCCTGCCTTGGCCATGGCATCCAAGTTCGGCGTCTTGATTTCCGGGTGACCATGAAAACCCAGATCTCCCCAGCCAAGATCGTCCGCCATGCAGAGGATGATATTGGGACGCTGCACAGCGGGCTCAGCAGCCTCAGCCTGAGCCAGGACCGCGACAACACTGGCGACTCCCAGCAACGTCCGAGTCAGATGCTGCACTGACTTATTGGTTCTGAAAACAGAAGTCATCATGTCCGTTTCAATCTGGTTCTGACACAGCACGACGCCACGATTGTGCCACGTCGTCTGATTGAGATTTGCGAGGAGAACTTCGTGAGGAAGACGATGCGTTCGCCAATTCAGCGCGACGCACTCCGAACCTGTTCAGCGAGATCGAAATCGTGCACGTTCGATCCCTTCTTGACCTCTCGCTCAAATGTCCCCTTCAAACGCGTGCGCTGGCCTTTGGAAGCTGCCGAACGCTTGCCGGACTTCGGCTCTGGTTCGCTGTCATCGTCCGGAGAAGTTGTAATGCTCACCTCATGCCTCCCGATCATCGCACCGTCACGCGTCCGGCTGAATCGCAGCACATAGGTTCCATCTTTGTCCGTGTAAGCGGATCCATAGGTTCCGGGAGGATCGATCGGTTGAAAGACGACATACGCGGACGGAACCGGCTCGCCATCGAGCGTCACTTTCCCGGAGACCGCTCCGAGTTTCGGTCCGTCCTCAGCACAGCCGCACAATGTCAACGCCAGCATCGTTCCCAGTGCCAGCAGTGTGGCTGGAGATGAAACCGTTGACGACAATCTGATCACTCCACGCATCTCAAATCTTCTCCTCGATCACTCTCCGGACACACATTGCTCCGGAAACCTCAATTTCACCGGGTCCTGACAGGGAAGCCGGGAGGATGTGCCCCCGGCTTCCCGTGCCTGTTCTTTCACCCGAAACTCAGAACTCGCCGTTCACCAGACCGTCATTGCGACGTCCCAGCTTCTGAAACAGCGCCAGCGTGGTGGGGTTCGCCTGATTCAACCCTGTGTCTGAATACTCAATGTTTTCGCTGATGAACCGGACAGATCCATCGCCCAGAAGGAAGTGTGCCCCACCCGTGTGCATGCTGCTGAAAGCGCGACTGGTGCGTGGGGTGACGTTATCCGGCTGCATCAACGGGTCGTTGATCTTCGTGTTCATGATGCCCAGGTTCTGGCGAGCTCCCACGACCTGATTGGTGGTGTAATTCATGTGACCCACCCAGTTACCCGCCCAGCCCAGACCGTCTCGCTCTCCAACAAAAACGGTATTGGTCAGGCCGTCGGTAACGTCATGGAACCGCACTTTGCTGTTTCCCCAGAAGACTCCCCAGGGATCTTCCCTGTTGGTGGACCACCCGTTGGGAGTCGTCCATCTCGTTCCGGTCACCCCGATGTAATTCGAGGTCGCCAGATGCACTGGCTGGTTGTTGAAGAAGGGAGAATACGTGCTGCTCCAGTCCCGGTTGACGTTCAGGTCAGGAGCAGTGTCTGACGGGCAGCGATAGAACGACAGTGAGGTTTTCGGAAGCCGTTGCAGCTCAGGGTTCGCTGAGTCCCGCAGCAGCTGGTCCAGGTCAACTTCATTCACTCGCATGGAATTGAACAGGGCCGTCTGCTCGAGCTGGGGAAGAATGAATGCTCCCCAGCCGTAACCTGCCAACCCGCCCACGTTGAGGTTTCCTGCTTTGTGCACGACTCCGGGGGGAAGAGTGTTGAAGATGTCGTGGTAGTTGTGAAGCGCCAGACCAATCTGCTTGAGGTGGTTCTTGCACTGAGACCGGCGTGCGGCCTCGCGGGCCTGCTGCACAGCTGGCAGCAGCAACGCGATGAGCACAGCGATAATCGCAATGACCACCAGTAATTCAATAAGCGTGAACGCGGGACGAGGCCGCTGGGTGAGACGCTTCACGAGAAACTCCTTCAGATTGAATCAAAACGTTGGGGTGGGGCGTTCAGGACGCCGCCATGGAGGCAGGTGATTTCAATTTTGTTGACACCGGTGGCGGGGCTTAGGGACTTCTCGCCGATGGGCACCAGCGGAAGGCGTTCTCCCCGAAACTCAAATGGGCAGCGACGAGCGGTCGACAAAGTCAACCCCGGCCAGCCTGAGGGACTTCGAACCTCGGGCAACCAATTCACTACCAATCGGGTCGTGGATTTATCGATCCTTCGCATGCGATTGTAAAGTGAGATTTCGCATTTTTATCCTGAAAATGCGGATTATTCCGGATAACAGGCAATCCGAGATTCCGTAAATAGCTACAAATATGGCAGTTACAGAATGCACCACTTCCAGAAAGATGTTTGCCATTTGTCACGACGATGCCGGAACATTTGCACTTTATGTCGTTGGCGATGTACTTTGGCTGAAGACGATCAACCAAAATCGATGAAATCCGGTTTCGTAATGGGATCATCGAGACAACCGCGAACAAGGATTTCGCAGCCATGTTGACCATTCTGATTCCGCTGTCCCGTTCATTCGGTCCCCGACGTCGACTGAGAATCTGCCTCACTCGCCTGATGCTGTTAACGGTGGGGGGGATCGCCTCCCTGGGGACGTCGGCGAAGGGGGAAGACACCGCACCCAGGCCAAATATCGTCTACTTTCTGGCGGATGACCTCGGCGCTGCCGACGTTGGCTGGCGTGGATCCGAGATCAAGACGCCCCACCTCGACCGACTGGCGAAGAACGGGGCACAGCTGGAACAGTTTTATGCTCAACCCCTCTGCACCCCGACGCGGGCTGCGCTCCTGACCGGCCGTTATCCGTTTCGTTACGGCCTGCAGATGGGTGTCATCTCCCCCTGGGCGGACTACGGTCTTCCGCTGGAAGAAAGACTTCTCCCCCAGGCGCTGAAGTCAGTCGGGTACGAGACGGCGATTGTCGGCAAGTGGCATCTGGGAATTGTCAACCGCGACTACCTTCCCACCCGTCGGGGCTTCGACCATCAATACGGCCTCTATAACGGAGCGGTCAACTACTTCACCCATGTGATGAATGGCGGGTTCGACTGGCACAAGAACGATCAGGTCAATCACGATGAAGGGTATTCCACCCACCTGATCGCGAAAGAAGCAGTGCGAATCGTGCAGGAAAGAGATCGGGAGAAGCCTCTGTTTCTGTACGTTCCGTTCAACGCTGTCCATGGACCGCTGGATGTCCCGAAGAATTACTCCGAGCCTTATTCGCATTTCCGTAAGCAACGACAAACCTACGCCGGAATGCTGGCAGCCATGGATGAAGCGGTCGGACAGATCGTTGCTGCCGTTGAGGCCCAGGGAGAACTGGAGAACACACTGTTCCTCTTCTCCAGCGACAACGGCGGCGTCAACCCCGGAGAGGTCTCTGACAACGGACCGCTGCGTGCCGGGAAAGCCACGGTGTACGAAGGGGGCGTAAGAGTCTGCGCCTTCGCGTTCTGGCAAGGAAAAATTCAACCGGGCACTGTCGTCAACGAACCCTTGCACGTCGTGGACTGGTATCCAACGCTGCTGAAGCTGGCGGGCGCTTCACTTGAGCAACCTCTTCCGCTCGATGGAAAAGATGTCTGGCCGACGATCACGCAGGGAGCCCCCTCTCCCCATGAAGAGATCATTCTCAACATCGGTCCCAATGGCGGTGCAATTCGTGTCGGTGACTGGAAACTGGTCAAAAGCAGCGGAAACAAACCTCGTGATGGAGAAGCCCGGCAGCCCGGTTTTGAACTCTTCAATCTCCGGGAAGACTCAGGAGAGAAGAATGATCTGGCAGAGAACCAGCCTTCAAAGTTGGAAGAGTTACAGTCAAGATACCAGGAACTCGAGAAACAAGCGGTCCCTGCAAAGCGGAGCGGCCCCAAGCCGGACAACTTTCAGCCCCCCCGCGTCTGGGGTGAATGAAGAGCAGCCCACAGGTAGATGGACAGACTGTCCACCGAGTCAACGACAATCCGCCTTCACTGTAATCCAGGTGCAAGTTCAACATGCAGACATCTCCGAAACGTCACACGTCGCTTCGCTGGTTCGGCCTCTTTTTGCTGTCGGGAACGTTTCTTCTCGGCTCGAGCCCTGCTTCAGCGTCTGATGAACTGCAGGTTGGCGTGGCACAGGTGGAGATCACGCCGCAGGCAGAGTTTCCCATTGCCGGGTACTATTACGTTCGTCTCTCCAAGGGAACACTGGACCCGCTCTGGGCCAAGGCCGTTTACTTTCGCAACGGCGATACACAGGCAGCGTGGGTGAGTTGTGATCTGACGGGAGTCTCCTCAGACCTGTCGACACTCGCGCGCGAGCGTGCCAGTCGAGCCACCGGGATCCCAGTTGAAAACATGGTGATCTCGGCCACTCATTCGCATACCGCACCTGACTACACTCGTTCGCTGTATCGATCGTTGGATGCTGACCGTCCGATGAAAACAGAAATGGATCAGGTCGGGGCAGCGTATATCGAAAAGCTGATTGGCGGGATCAGTGAAGCGATCGTGCAGGCCAAGTCGGCAGCTCAACCTGCTCAGCTGCTGAGCGGTTCCACACAGCAGGAAACGCAGGTTTCCTACTGCCGCCGCACCGTGATGCAGGACGGCAGCGTGGTGACATGGATTGGACTGAACGATCCGCGCTCAATACGCTCTGCCGCTGCAATCGATCCAGAGCTGGGGATGATCAAAATTCAGCGTGCCAGCGACGAGGTCTGCACCGGTCTGATCTCCAACTTTGCATTACATACGGATACCACCGGCGGAGAAAAGTGGAGTGCCGATTACCCCTATGCCATTGAACAACAGATTCAGAAAGCGCTTGGCAGCGATGTCGTTTCCCTCTTCGGAAACGGCTGCTGCGGGGACGTCAACCACGCCGATCCCACTGGGAAAGTGAGGCGAAGGGCGCCTGAGATTGGCGAGTCGCTGGGAGAGACGATCACCACTGCGATCCCAACGCTGACCGCGGTCCCCAACCCTCAGCTGCAGGTCCGATCTGCGATTGTTCCACTGCTTCTCGAAGAAGTGACATCTGCCGACATGCAACATAGCCTCGATCTCTTGAAGACCGTGGCGGCGGGACGTGAGATCCCCTTTCTCGAGCATGTTGTGGCCTATAAGCGGCTCATGCTGTCCCACCTCACAGACCGAGATGCAACTCCCAATATCGATGAATATCTCTCGCCAGGTCTTTCGCGACTTCGGAAATCGCCCGAGGGGATCCTTCCTGTGAAGGTGACGGTTTTCACATTCGGTCCTGATCTGGCCATGGTCTTTCTCCCGGGCGAAATATTTACCGAGCTGGGTCAGTCCATCAAAAAAGCATCACCGTATCGCAACACACTGGTGATCGAATTGGCGGACTGTGTCGAAACGTTTTACATCCCGAATCGACACGCCTACGCCGGAGGCGGTTACGAAGTGGCCAACTCACTGGTACAGCCCGGTTCCGGAGAACGCCTTGTGGAAGCGGCTGTCACCTTACTTCGAGCTGCTGCGACGGAAGAAACACGTAACGCAGCTGCAGCCGGAAACTGACCAGAGAGATTCCACCACGCGCATCGTGAAGATTGTCCAAATTGATGGGAGATCACTGCGCGGTACCAGAATTCCGATTCGCAGCTTCGGTTCCGGGCCACCCGCCCCCGAGAATGAAACTCGCCGTAGTCAGTGCAAATTCAGGTGGAGGCTGGGGAGGAGTCAGCCATTGCGTCCCGATTCATTCGGATTTCAACGGCGAACTGAGAGCAGACTTCATGACGAAGCCACAACGGTTCGTCATCGGCCACGCAGCCTGATCTGTACATCGAATCTCAACACCCATCCCTGCGATGGCATCCCCATTCTCATTTCATACGGGTGGGGCTCATGGCTTGCAGGGGTGACAGATCTGAGCAATCCTTTCGGAAATGTTCATTTCGACAGGTTGCCTCGAGTTTGCGCCATGATCGACGGTGACGTCCCCGGCAAATTCTGAGTTCCACCTGAAGCCAGCTTTGGTGATTTCGGAAGGGCGCTCCCATTCGCCCGAACGTTTCAGGTCAACAAGAAGAGCCCTTAAATTTTCAGTATCTGAACCACGTTGTTCGCGATCACTTGTGCCGTGGCGGTTTCGGTTCACCAGGTCGAAAGTCCGGGACCGTCGACGGGAGCGTTCGTTTTGCCGATCATCGGCGTAGCAGCACGAGTGATCGTAGAAGCGAGAATTCCAGAAGGGCGACAGGGTTTCCCAGCGATCACGATGTGGAGCGAATCTCACGAATGCGTGGAGTTCCAGCGGCGATAAACACAGACTTTGCGAGAAGACTCCCACCGATTCGCTTCCACGCCCCCGGAGACAGCAGCTAAGGGGAGCGTCTGGAACTCAGATGTCACTGGAGCAGTGCCTGCAGTTCTGCAGCCCCCGCAATATCACGGGTCCATAGAGACGACCATGAAATATGACGTCGGTCGATCAGCCATGGATATTGCCTCACGTCTCTGGGCATCGCGGAACAAGAAAACCCAGTAAACGACGGAGGTTGCCACTTGAGTTGCCACTCGCCAAATCTGGCGAGTTTTTTCATTTTGGCATTTCGACATAACTCAATGGCCGAGGCGGGGATCGAACCCGCACGCCCCATCAGGGGCACAGGATTTTAAGTCCTGTGCGTCTGCCTATTCCGCCACTCGGCCTCATCGCGTAGAACACGCGTTTCCTGAGTATTTCTGGTTGCTTTTCTCAGGTGTTTGACACCCGAGCTGACACCCAGTTACCTAAAAATGTCACACAAGCACACCCGGAATGTCGCATCCGGGGTGTCAATTTCACCAACTGAAACCTGAACCTCAGTGTGATGGAGGTGGCCCAGTCTACAAAACCTTCCAATGCCGAGAAACCCTACCCTGAGTTCCCTCTTTCCCGGCCCCGAGGAACCGCTGGACGATAACGAATCTTGGCAGGCGGCACTGCTTCGGCAGCACCAACGAGGGTCCATCGGGGTTCAATGCTCTCAAGCAATTTAACAAGGAACGGCTTTACCTCCGCTGTCGCAATTCCCCAGTCGGGATGAGCAAAAGAAAAGGTCAGAAAAAGCTGGTCATCAACACAATCCAATCGAATCGAGGAATACTTGAGGTGACCGGAAGCCTTTTGTCCTGTTGAATTATGCTCTTGAATTTCGCTTCGAACGTGGCGAGGAGAATCTCTCAAGGAACGGTCCCTATCATCAGAGTGGTGTTCGTCCCTGTCTCCAGGGAGCATGGCGACGATTCGGGGAGATCTGTCGTTCGAAAGCTCTGTTTATCGCCGCTGGAACACCACACTGTCGTGAGATTCGCTCCAGAATCGCGGGACAAACGTTCCTGTGGACTTGGGCAGATCTTTGCTGAGGGCATGCCCGGTCCACATTTTTCCGATGACTTGTCTAGACCAGTTTGGTCTATCATGTGCAGGCGATTCAGGATTTTCACCGCATGAAAGTCCATATGATCGCCTGCGGAACGTAATAGATTATTGGCAAAACCGCTCTAGCCCCTGCCTCAGGGGAGTGTGGCGGCGATTCGGGGGGATTTTTCGCTCGAAAGCTGTGTTTATCGCCGCCGGAACGCCACAATGTCGTGAGATTCGCTTTAGAATTTCCCTGACGATGCCAGTCGCCCGAGAGTCCAGTCGCGAAACTCAATTTCGAATGAGGACATATGATAACTCTGAACCGGATCCTGACGACGTGTTTGACACTCCTGGCTGTGGGAACTTCAGCACGACTTGCGTCCGCCGATGACTGGCCACAGTGGATGGGACCGCAGCGGGATAACATCTGGCGTGAAACCGGACTGCTGGAGAAATTCCCGGACGGGGGACCGAAGGTTCTCTGGCGGACTCCGCTCGCGGGTGGGTACGCAGGCCCTGCGGTCTCGAATGGACGTCTCTTCATCACGGATTACGTGACAGGAGAGAATGTCAAAGTCGACAACTTTGACCGGGCAACGAATCAGGGGACCGAACGGGTCCTCTGTCTGGATGAGAAGACAGGCAAGGTTCTCTGGAAACACGAGTCTCCGGTCACTTATGGAATTTCGTATCCGTCGGGGCCTCGCTGCACACCGACGGTTGATGGCGAGCGGGTCTACACGCTGGGGGCCGAAGGAAGTCTGATCTGCTTCAACGTCGCCGACGGCAAAGTGATCTGGTCCAAGGAGCTCAAGGAAGAATACAAAACCAAGTCCGCTCTGTGGGGCTACGCCAGCCATCCGCTCATCGACGGTGACAAGTTGATCTGCGTCGTCGGAACGGATCTCGGGCATGCAGCGGCATTCGACAAGATGACCGGGAAAGAGCTGTGGCGGACCGGTCCCGCACCCGAGCAGGGATACACTCCCCCGTCAATCCAGCAGGTGGCCGGGGAACGCCAATTGATCTTCATGAAGCCGGACGCGCTCTATGCCGTCGATCCGGAGTCGGGCAAACTGCTCTGGGAGACCCCTTACAGTGCGGATAACGGTTCGATCATCATGACCCCGGTCCGCGTGGACGACCATCTGTATGTCGGGGGATTTCAGGAGAAGAATCTGCTGGTCAAGCTGGCAAAAGTTCAGCCTGGCGTGGAAGTGATCTGGAAGGACAAACCCAAGCACGGCATTTCGCCGGTGAATGTGCAGCCCTTCGTTGCGGACGGTCTAATCTACGGGTTTCATGAGAAAGGTGAGCTGCGGGCAGTGCAGATTCCCAGCGGTGAAATCCTGTGGAAGTCGAATGGGCCTTTCAAGGGTCGGGCACAGGGATCAGCCACAGCATTCCTCGTTCGACAGGGAGACCGTTTCTGGATGTTCACAGAAACAGGAGACCTCGTCATTGCGAAGCTCACACCAGAAGGGTACGAGGAACTGGATCGCACTCACCTGATCAAGCCGACCAACTTTGCGTTTGGACGTGAAGTCGTCTGGTGTCCGCCGGCATTTGCCAACCGCTGCATCTACGTCCGCAACGACGAAGAGATCATTGCCGTTTCGCTGGCGGGGGATCAGGGGGACTGACAGCCCTCAGTTCGAAGCCAGTGGCTGTTCCGGGGGCGTCTCTGTGTGATGGAAGATTCCTTTGCGGGGATCGACGAATAACCAGAAGACGGCCCCCGTGAGGTACAGCAGGGCGAAGAGGACGAGCACCAGGTTCCAGTTGGCTGTCCGTTCGAAGATTTCGCCGACGATGATCGGACAGACGGCCACTGCGAGATTTCCGGTCATATTGACAGCTCCCAGCACCTGTGGAACGCGGGTGCCGCTGATGTCAATGACAGCTGCAAACATGGCTGGCCCTGCGAACGTCGCAAACAGGACGCCTGTCGCAATGAGCGCCATGGCGATCGTTGCGCTTTCCACTCCCCAGCTGGCGAGAATCAAGATCCCTGAGGCTCCCAGCGAGAAGCTTCCGACGCCGCTGCGACTCAGCCAAAGATTGCCGGTCTTCTTCCAGATCCAGTCTGTCACGATCCCGCCAAGAAAACCGCCGGCGAGCGCGCCTGCGAAGACGATTCCCTGCATGTAGCCGGAATGTTCGATGGAGACGCCTCGGGTCTTCTGGAGGAACGTGGGGAACCAGCTGGCGAAAAAAATATAAGCAGCGGAGCGGCACATCTGCTGACCATAGATCATCCAGATGCCGAAGTGCCGGAACATCGCTCCCCAGTCCGTGGGGCCAGCATCGTCCGCTTCCGTTTCGGTCTGCTCGGGAGGCCGGCCGCTGGCGATCAAGCGACATTCTTCGATGTTCGTCTTGGAAGAGAGTTCGGGGCGATCACGGAACTGGATCAGGAACAGAATCGCCCACACAATCCCCGGCACTGAGAGCAAAGCAAATGTCCATCGCCAGCCCAGTTCGCCAATGAAAGCGCCGGTGAGCACAGCTGCACCAATCGCCCCCACCTGCATTCCCACAGCCAGCATACCGCAGCCGAACGACCGCTGGGACATCGGCATCCAGTGGTTCACCGACGCAGTCGATGCGGGAAAAATTCCTGCCTGGGCAATTCCCATCACCAGCTGTGCAATGATCAAGAGCCAGAGTCCGGGTGAAATCGCAGTGGCGAACATTGCAACGGACCACGAGAACGCAAACAGCGAAAGCGCGATGCGGACTCCGTACTTGTGCGAGAACGATCCGGCCGGAACCTGGAGCAAGGCATACGACCAGAAAAACGCCGCCATCATCCATCCGGAAGTCCGGATACTCAGCCCGAGGTCACTGCGAATCTGACTTTCGGCCACGCTGATGGAATTCCGGCACAGATAGGCCAGAGCTGCCGCCAGCGTGAGCCACGCCACGACGCGGTAACGGATTTTCGTGGGCGCATTGGGGGATGACGATGCCGTAACCAGGTTGTCCTGTGAAGTGTGCGTCATCCGGGGCAATCAAGTTTCTGCGAAAAGGTCGGAGGAGGCGTTGACCGAGATGTGATCATTCGAGAGTCGAACGTCGGATCCGGGAACCTCGTAAAGTCTCGAAAGCGTGCTGTGCAGGAACATCGCGAAGGGGGTGAGAGCATGTCCCCGTTCGTGATGTGAGAGGGGCGACGGAGAGGCGCCCCTCTCTGCAGGCAAGTCTATTCAACATCCATGTTCAGCCTGATGTTCAACTCAGGAATCTGTGGATGGTTGGTCTTAATAGAAATTTTCCCTTCTCGACCGGGTCCCCAGATCCCTTTGGGACTGCCGGGGGGAATCGTCACGAACATCGTATAACGTTCGCGAGAGAGTTCCTTGCCGGTCTTTTCCGGCTGAAGGCGAAGAGTCACGAATCCCGGGTCATTGACGACTTCCGTGAATTTGAATTCCTCTTCTCCCGGGGGAACCATGACTGTGAATTTGAACTCTTTCCCTTTTTCCGCGGAGACTTTCCCCAGGTCCATCATCGGACCTCCCGCGAACCAGTGCGGTCCGATGATGGTGATCGCTCCGATTCGTGTGGCGGTGACAGGCAATTCGAATTTGGGATAGTCCGGCAGATCGGTGTAGATCGTGACGGTCTCGTCCACTTTCCCGGGCTCGCTGATGCCGGCAAGTTCACCGTTCAACATGAAACCGCTCAGGCTGTTGTAGTTGGGCCCTCGCAACTCCTCTTCAGTCATCGGTGCAAATTCCACTTTCACCCGATCAGAGGACGTTTCGATTTTGGTGATCTCAAACTTCTCGAACACTGGTGACTTAATCGCGCCGCGAAACGTCGTAGGCTCGGAGGTGGTCAGATTGTTGAGTTTCCAGCCTTCGGAAGGCTGCACGTCAATCTCGTGAAACATCTCCCCTTCGACCCCGATTGTCAGTTCAGGATGTTCCGGGTCGTTGGTCCAGATGGTGGCATTCTGAGCGAAGGGACCGTCGCTCTTGGGTTCCCAAGCGAGGTGAATCGAAGCTTCCCCTCCCGGCGGGACTTCCTGATCCTTCAGACCAGTGACAGTGCATTTGCACTGCGTCGGTCCGCGCGCGATTTTTAACGGAGCTGTTCCGGTGTTCTTGACGATGAAATCGTGCTTGCCGACTTTGCCCAACCCCATGCGTCCGAACTGGTATTTGGTTTCCACGAGTTCCGCGTGAGGCTGTTCTCCCCCCTTGCTGATCTTGAACGGGTTCTTGGTGTAATGGTCCTTATCCGGGTTTTCCGGTTCCTGTTCCGGGTCTTCAGCGGCCTCGGTGGGGGCAGTGACCTGGGGAGGAGCGTTCTCCGGAGACATGACTCGAAAGAGCCAGGCCAGTCCGGCAAGGCAAAGAAAAAACGTTGTCAGAATAGCCAGCAGCTGCAACGGTTTCACGGCGGAATCTCTCTCTTGGACTACAACAGAAGACCTGCATCGAGACTGCCCATCATAAATGGAATCCGGGTGACCAGCCAGTCAGCAGGAAAGCGCCGCCCGGGGGATTTCGAATGTTTCAGCAGCCGCGGCTCACGGTTTTCATCGGGCTTGCAAGTGAATTTCGCCAGAACCCTCGAACCAAAACACTTCATCGGTGTCGTCTGCAGTTTCGGGAACCGCAAGATCGTCCTGACTGAATCCCGCCCGAAGACGAATTGCCCCGGATCGACAGCCGAAATCATGCGGACTCACTGGACAGAACGTCGTGAAAAATCGACACTCTCCCCTTCGAATTTTCCGCACAGAGAATTGAGAACCCCATGCATTTCCAGACCCGTTGCGTTCATACCGGAGTCAACAAGGACACCGCGTACAACAGCTGCATCACTCCAATCTATCCGTCATCCACATTCTACTGGGACGACCTGAACACACACCGCGGATACGACTACACCCGTAGCGGCAATCCGACACGTGCAGCACTCGAAGAAAATCTGGCGTCGCTGGAAGGGGGAATCTCCTGCCGGGCCACCTGTACCGGCATGTCGGCCATTACCACCGCGCTGCACCTCTTCAAACCGGGCGACCACATCATCGCCGGTCACGACATCTACGGCGGAACCTACCGGCTGTTCGCGAACGTCTTCACCGAGCAGGGCTACAAATTCAGCTTCGTCGACATGGGGAATGTCGAGAATGTGAAGAACGCGATCACCCCGGAAACCAAGGGAATCTGGATCGAGACCCCCAGCAACCCGCTCCTGAACATCGTCGACATGGCGACGATTGCAGAAATCGCCAAAAAGGCGAACTGCATTTCCATTGCCGACAATACCTTTCTTTCGCCGTACCTGCAGCGTCCCTTTGATCACGGTGTGGACGTCGTCGTGCATTCCACGACCAAATATCTGAACGGGCATTCCGACGTTGTCGGGGGATGCGTCATCACCCGCCATCAGGCCCATGCCGATCGGATCGCTTATATTGTCAACGCACTCGGACTGGGCTGCAGCCCGTTCGATGCGTGGCTGGTTCTGCGTGGCGTGAAAACTCTGGGCCCGCGGATGGAAGCTCATCAGCGTGGAGCCATGGCACTGGCCCGCATGCTGGACGAGCACCCGCAAGTCGAACATGTCTACTTCCCCGGTCTGGAATCGCATCCGCAACACGCCCTGGCCAAGAAGCAGCAGGCCGGATTCGGCGCGATGCTCAGCTTCGACCTCAAAGGGGGCCGACCCGAAGTCGAGAAGATGCTGGCCAAGCTGAAGATGTTCCAGCTCGCAGAATCGCTGGGTGGCGTGGAATCACTGGTCGAATATCCTGACACGATGAGCCATGCTTCGATGACTCAGGAAGCCCGCCGTGCTGCTGGTATTTCCGAGAAGACCATCCGGGTTTCCGTGGGGATCGAGCATCCCGACGACCTGATCGCCGACATGAAGCAGGCGATCGGCTAAATTCGGTGGCTGGGCGAAGTGCCCACGCACCCCAGCTGAGATGTTTGAACTTGATCCCGCCGCGTCGCTGCACACGGCGGGATCAATCTTTTCAGTCATCTCACTCTTCAAGGCTCCCACCGAACTGCCGGACCGCCTCGTACATGATGGTATTTGCGGTGCTTGCCAGATTCAGGCTGCGGACGGCGCCTCGCATCGGGAGCTTGATGCAGGTGTCGATGTTTTCAGTACGCAGCGACTCCGGGAGGCCTTTCGACTCGGCGCCAAAGACCAGTACGTCTCCGGGATGAAACTCCGCATCCCAGACCAGCTTTTGGGCGAACTTCGTTAAAAACCAGAACCGCCGCGTCGGAACGGCGGTCTCCGCCAGACGCGTCAGCAACTGCTCCCAGTCGTCCACCACTTCGCAGTCGACCAGATGCCAATAGTCCATGCCGGCCCGTTTCAGATGCCGGTCCTCCATCTGGAATCCCAGCGGACGGATCAGCCACAGCTTGGCCCCCACCGCCACACAGCTGCGGCCGATGTTTCCTGTATTCTGCGGAATCTCCGGCTGATAGAGAACGACGTTCAGCAAGGGGCTTGAGTTCAGCTGCATGGGAGGGGTGAAAAGTTCGAGCCAGTCAGAAAATCAAAACGGCCAGAGCATACCGCCAGGCAAAGCGGGTTTCCTCCCCACTGCATCGATTCGGTGAAGCCTGTAGACCCCGATGGTCCCGATCATTCGTCCCGCAGGACGTCCACGGGAACCGGCAACGGCGGCGGAAGCTCCAATTCCTCCCCGTCGAGTGACCGGAACAGAGTCGGACTCCCTTCCTGGCCCGGTTTGACTTTCGTCGGTTCCACCGAAGAGGGAGGAACCTGCGGCAACGTAAACACAGCGCTGACAGGCGCCATCGGCCGCCAGCGAGTTCTTTCACCCCCGAGCGGCGGACAGGCAGGATCCCAGAATGTGGGAGCCCAGAACCAGTTCGGTTTCGTGATTCCGATCAGATCGACATCAGGGTGGAACAGGAAATCGCGGCAGTGGTCGTCAGACATCTCACGCACGACGCTCGCGGACGGATCCGGAATTGCGGTGCAGCCGACCGTGCCCAGCCCGAGGATGAGCTGCGCGGTCATCAGCCGGCTTCCAAGTAGAGTTCGCTGATGCGTCAAGTTGACCGGTTCTCGCATCCTTGCTCCCCCTCGCACATCGTCACTTGCCGTTCACAGGTCCACATCCGGCGGTGGCTGAATACGCCGAATGCGCTCCCTCGAACCGGCCGGTTTTGCCGGACCGAACCCCGATCAGTGGCATGTCCAGGCCCCTGCAACTCCCATCGGCATCCCCGGCAGGCGAAATGAACCACAACTTTTTTCCAGTCAAAACTCAATTTATTGAGCACTGCAGAATGGCATTCGAAAATTTTGATCACTCGACAAGAGCAAATATTACGGTTTTATTACAGAAGCACTTTCGCTAGAAACGGAGGACGCCGATTGAGGAAGAAGCCACCAGCCCGAGCCATTGAACGACGTTCCGGACCGGCTGTGCTGATGTCGAATTCCCATCGCGTCATCGATGACCGGGAAAAAGACTGACCTCTGTGAAGATATGGCAGCGAAATGATCGCTCATCCACCTCAGTCCGAGAATGATCACCCCACAGCAGCGGCTGCGGTCATTCTCGAAGCCTTCGCGCTTGAATCCGGGCGACCTGCGGACCGTGGCAAGTTTCGGCGGGCTCTCGAGGAGGCGGTCGAGATCTGGCCCGGTGACGAATCCACCCAGTGGTGGAAATGGATCATCGAGGCCAGCGTGACCCTGGAGCTGAAAAGCAAAGTCATCGACTGCACGTTTCCTCAACTCGTCGAAATCGTGCGGGACGGCGGTCGAGTCATCCTGCACAACAACGAGGAGTATGAGGGCTGGTATGCGGTGATGTCCGCCCCGCGTCAACGTTTTCGACTCCTGACTCCTCTGGGAGATCCGTCTGATACCCAGTTGAGCAAATCGGAACTGCGCAGGAAGCTCGAAAAGTTTGAGGAGGATCAGGTTCTGCGTGTGGTGGTGATTGAACCCCAGCCGGAATTTTACTCGACCGAAGACGCTCATGCGGGTGAACAGCCGCCGTTTTCACGTCTGCTCAGTCTGCTGCATGCGGAACGTGGTGACATCTGGGTGGTGTTCGTATTCGCGATGGTCACAGGTCTGCTGGCGATGGCGACTCCGCTCGCCGTGGAATCACTGGTCAACACCGTGGCGTTCGGTCGCTTCATGCAGCCGGTTGTCGTTCTCTCGCTGATCCTCTTTGCCTTTCTGGCTTTCATGGCCGCGCTGCGAGCGTTGCAGACGTATGTGGTCGAAATCATCCAGCGGCGGATTTTCGCGAGAGTTGCCGCGGACCTTGCCTATCGCCTTCCCCGTGTCCGCATCGATGCCTATGAAGGGCATAATGGACGTGAACTGGTCAACCGGTTTTTTGATGTGGTGACGGTCCAGAAGGTCACGGCACAAATGCTTCTGGACGCCCTCTCACTCGTGCTGATCACGCTGATCGGGATGTGTGTTCTGGCCTTTTACCATCCCTGGCTCCTGGGGTTTGACGTCATCCTGCTGTGCCTGATTGCGATTGCAATCTTCGTGCTGGGACGCGGAGCGGTCACGACGAGCATCAAGGAATCAAAGAAGAAATATAACATCGCGGCTTTTCTGGAAGATCTGGCAGCCTGTCCGCTGGCATTCAAATGCTCCGGAGCCACGGAGTTCGCCATGGAGCGGGCCGACCGCCTGACCTTCGAATATCTGGAAGCCCGACGGAAGCACTTCAACATCCTGATGAGGCAGATCATTTTCGCCCTGTTTCTGCAGGCGGTCTCAAGCACGGTCCTGTTGGGAATGGGGGGATGGCTGGTGATTTCCGGTCAGTTGACGCTGGGACAACTCGTCGCGGCAGAGTTGATTGTCAGTATCGTGGTGGCGTCCTTTGCAAAGATGGGAAAACACCTCGAAGGGTTCTATGACCTGCTGGCCTCAGTCGACAAGCTGGGGGTGCTGTTCGATCTTCCAACTGAGAAAAGCGATGGTCTGGGAGTCATCCGGCATGACGGTCCGGTGCATGTCACCGTCCACGATGTCAGCTACGGCCCTCTCAAGCCCATTTCCCTCGACATTCGCCCGGGAGAGAGGATTGCGATCTGCGGAGCGACAGGACACGGCAAGAGCCTGCTGCTGGACCTTCTGTACGGCCTGCGACTCCCCGCATCCGGTTACGTGGCGATCAACGACATTGATGTCCGGAACCTGCGACCGGACCTCCTGCGACGGGTCGCCGCCATGGCCGCCGACGTCGAAATCTTTCAGGGGACCGTGTCGGAGAACGTACATCTGGAACGTCCCGAAGTCTCCAGCAGCCACATCCGCGAGGCACTCGACAAGGTCGGACTGCTGGACGTGATTCTCGCCTACCCGGACGGGCTGGAGACGGAACTTTCGGCTGACGGTTATCCGCTCACCCTGCCACAGGCCCGCAAACTCGTTCTGGCAAGAGCGATTGCCAACGATCCGAAGCTGCTGCTCATCGATGGCACACTCGACACCTTCCCCGACGCGGAAGGAGAGTGCCTGATGGAAATGCTCTGCGATCGGTCACAGCCGTGGACTCTCCTTTGCGTTTCCGGTCGCGAGTCTCTGCAGCGGATGGCAGACCGCATCGTCAAGATCGGCACCGGAGAAATCTATGTGAATCGGTCAGCGGGAAATCTGGTCGGTCCGTTCCAGAAGAAGCTCATTGAGCCTCCCAGAGGAAGCAAGCATGGCGATCACCCATAGAGAAAAACAGACCATCAGGCTGGGAGCCGAAGTCCGACGACACTCCATGCTCTCACCCACCGCATACAGTGAAACGGCAATGCCCTCATTGCGGCTGGCCCGGTCATCACGTGCCGCCTGGGTCATTGCACAAGTCCTGTTCGTGGGCTTTCTTCTCACGCTGATGATTGTGGCAATCGCTCCCTGGCAGCAGTCGGTCACGGGCAGCGGGAACGTCATTGCATTTGCACCATTCGAACGGCAGCAGGTTCTGGAGGCTCCGACCAAAGGTCGGATCTCCCGATGGGGTGAGGGAATCTTCGAGAATGCCAGAGTCAAAAAGGGCCAGCTCATCGCTGAGCTTCAGGACCTCGACACAGGCTACATCGAGCGGCTGCGGGATCAATTACGAAATACTGAGCAATCCGTAGAGGCTTCCAAGCAGCAGCTCGATGCCTACCAGAACGCCATGGCAGCGGCCCAGACGGTTGTCACAACCTATGAAGCGCAGATCGAGTCGTACACCAAAGTCCAGCACGAGACGGTCGCGGCCGCGGACGATTATGTCGAGATGGCGCATCGCAAAGTGGACGCCGAACATCAGCAGCTGGAAGAGTACCTCGCTGCGATTTCGCAGCTTCAACTGGATTACCAGCGTCATAAGACGTTGTATGAGGAAGGGAATATAGCGGGGCTGAAATTCCAGGAGGTCGAACGGAAGCTTCGGGAAGCGGAGGCCAAGGTCGCACGCGGAAAAGCGTATGTGGCTGCGGCGAAGGAAGAACTCTCTGCCAAGAAGAGAGAGCGGGAAGCGAAGCTGCAGAAGGCTCAGGTGGATATCGAAGAGTCCTATGCCAAACTTCGCAAAGCCCATAGCGACGTCAGCAAGGCTCAGTCGGAAGTGGCAAAGGCCTGGTCGGATTTCCAGAAAGCGGAGAAAGAGCTTCTGGAAATGCAGATCAAGATTGCGCGCCAGCAGACACAGACGGTCACCGCCCCGTTTGACGGCATTATTGTGAGTATCACCCCAAACCAGGGGACGCAGGTCATCAAAGAAGGAGATGCGATCTGCACGATTGTTCCTGATACCAAGGATCGCGCCGTCCAGATCTGGCTGTACGGGAATGATGCCCCGCTGGTGCAGACGGGACGCCATGTTCGACTGCAGTTTGAAGGTTGGCCGGCCATTCAGTTTTCAGGATGGCCCTCCGTCGCGGTCGGTACGTTTGGTGGAACGGTTGTGTCTGTCGATGCCATCGATGACGGCAAAGGGAAGTTTCGAGCGTTGATCCGTCCCGACCCGGAGAGTCCCGCATGGCCCAACGACAGATTTCTCCGACAGGGGGTCCGCGCGAATGCATGGGTGCTGCTGGACACCGTTCCGCTGTGGTTCGAAGTCTGGCGGAATCTCAATGCGTTTCCCCCCGTCGTTGACGTGAACGAGGGACAAGACAACGACGGCAAGAAGGCCAAGCCACCGAAGCTTCCTAAATAGCCACATCCTTGTCAGCCTTCCGTTCCCTTCAGCCAAAAGGGATTCGAAGTTCTGTTCTGTAGAGAAAATGGAAAGATAGCGACACTTTATCGAAAATCAGCTTTCACTGTATCGATGAAATCGATTAGCGATGGCTTCGATTACACAAAGCTTACGACAAGCGACTGCCGATGCCAATAACGGGCAGTCACTCCGGAATGGGATTCCGGAGCTAAAGGGAATTGCCAGGAGAAGGATGCCAGGAAAGCAATGCATGTGGAGGTCGTTCGCACTCCTCGGATTCGCGATGGTCATGGAAGGATGCACCAGCATTCCCTTCCAGCCGAAGCTTCGCGCTTCGGCAGCAGCCACCGGGGCTCCCGCTGACCCGCCGGTCTCAGGCGAAGAAAATGCAGGCGAAAAAATTGTCGTCACTGCGCAGAAGTCTTCCATTCAACTGGGAAGCAGCAGCGGGGAACAGTCATCCGATCCGCAGCTCTCCGACTTTTCACTTCAGGATCCAGCCGCGATCGATGCGGACGATACCTTTGGGATCACGCTGACCAGTTTCCTGCAACCGCCGGAAGAAGCGAATCCGATTGCCGGTGAAATCATGGACGCTGAAGCAATCCCGTTTCCACCGACAGGAATTCCGGTTCCCGATGGCGACGTTCCGCTCCCACTCACCGAAAGCCCGGAACAGCAATCGGTCAAGCAACCGAAAGCCTTCAGCGATCCAGAACATCCCGAATCCGGCGACTTCATACATCTGGATGATGTGATCGGATCGGTCTACACCAGCTATCCGCTTCTGGCTTCCGCATTGCAGGAACGTCAGATCGCTGCAGGTCAGCAACTCTCAGCAGCAGGGGCGTATGACCTGAAACTGAAGGCTGCCTCAGAAGCGGGAGAGCTTGGCTTCTATCAGACGTATCGACAGAGTGTCGGTTTCGCGCAGCCCATGTACAACGGCGGTGAAGTGTTTGCGGGATACCGCATCGGCCGTGGCGATTTTCAGCCGTGGTACACAGAACGTCAGACCAACGACGGAGGCGAGTTCAAGGCGGGTGTCGCATTCCCGCTGGTTCGAAACCGGAACATCGATCCACGTCGTGCGGAACTCTGGCGATCCACCTACGAACGGCAGATTGTTGAACCGGAAATTCAGGCCCTGCTGATTGATTATGTGCTGGAAGCCAGTTACGCCTACTGGGGCTGGGTCGCGGCCGGACAGTATTATCTCGTGGATGCTCGAATCCTCAAAATTGCCGAAGACCGCACCAACCGCATCAAACGGCAAGTCGAGGTCGGACTGATTGACCCTCCGCAGCTGACAGACAACTACCGACTGATCGCGGTGAGAAAAGCAGCTGTCGCGGAATCCGCGAAGAAGTTTCGAGAGAATGGCGTCAAGCTTTCATTGTTCTACCGCGATGCGAACGGACAGCCTGTGATTCCCTCGCCGGACGTTCTCCCAAACTTCCCGGACCCGAGGCTGATCGAAATCGGCATGATGCACGCCGACATTCAGGTCGCACTGGCTCAGCGTCCTGAACTGAAAACCTATGACGTGCTGCGACGCCAGCTGGATGTCGACCTGGCAGAGGCGAACAACGAGTTTCGCCCGTCCCTGGACTTGATGGTGTCCGGGTCACAGGATGTTGGTGCACCGACCAGCTACAAACGTGACAAGTCGCCGTTTGAACTGGAGACCGGGATCTTCGCTGATGTGTCTGTTCAAAGACGCAAGGCCCGTGGAAAAATGCTGGCTGTCGAAGCGAAGCTTGCTCAGGTCAACGCCAAGCAGCGGATGACCGAAGACAAGATTGTCGCGGACGTACAGTCGGCGTATGCCTCACTGGTCGCGACATATGAAGCGGTCAAACAGACGATCATCGCAGTGCAGCTGGCTGAGGAACTTGCGGAACGCGAACGACGGAACTTTGAGAACGGCCTGTCCGACCTTTTGACCGTGACTTTGCGTGAACAGTTCGCCGCGGAGTCCGCACTCCGACAGGTGGAAGCGTTGCGGCAACACTACAACGCCATGGCGAAATATCGAGCAGCACTGGCCCAGGATCAGGTTCCTCCTGAGATGCTGCCGATCGACTGAAAGCGACTCCGTTCTAGGCTGTCGCTGGCGTTTACGGACGTCTGCCCGCCTGAATCCACGACTCGATCGTCTCAATGGCGGTTGGGAGCTCAGCAACAGAGTCGATTGCCAGATGGGCCCCCCCTTCCAGAAAGTGAGCCCTGATCTTCTCCGAACGTCCGACGCGTTCCTCGGCAGGAAGTCTGTCGAAATCCTGTAGCGAGAGTGCCATCTCATTTCCCGTCGCGACAACGGCAATTGTCCAGCATCCGGCATTCAGACCCGCATCGATCCCCAACAAGGTATCGTCGACAGCGACGACCGAGGCCATGGGAAAGACGTTCAACCGTTGAGATGCCAGAAACAGCATCCAGGGGGCCGGTCGTCCTTGAGGGACTTCATCCGAACAGACGACTGCTTCAGGTGAGTAACCGGCCTTTGCAGCAGCCGGCACAACGACCTCCATCAACGATCGCGTATAACCGGTCGTCGACCCCACTTTGATTCCGCGCTCGCGCATCCACTGCTGCGATTCGACAGCACCAGGAATCACTTGCGAGTGAGCCTGCAGCACTTCTCGCTGAAGCGGGAGAAAGCGTTCGTAAAGATCGTCGATATCGGATTCGGTGGACTCGCGACCTTTGGCCTTCTTCCACATCGCTGCCACTTCGGGAATGGCGAGCACGGTGGCGATATGTTCCCGTTTGGCTAACCCCATCGGTCCGCGTGCCTGAGCTTCCGTGACGTCGATCCCTTCCCGCACGAAGATCTCTCGAAAGACCTGTGCCGGAGCACAACTCCCGAAATCGACGGTCGTCCCGGCCCAGTCGAGGATGACAGCCTGGACCTTCCCGGCACGAAGACGCTGTTGTTGAAAGTCAGTCACTCGGAATTCCCTGGTATCTGATTGATAGAAGCAGTTGATTTTTTTCGCGGGTGTCGCTGGGAGATTTCAGAAATCTGAAACCCCCAGTCGACACAACGGCGATGGCCCGTCCGTTCTCATGTGAGGGCCTGCAGAATTTTGACGAGCTGTGCGTGAGTTAAGTGGCGGGGGTTATTGCGAAGGCGTTCCAGATTGACCTTGTCGGCAATGGAGCGGAAAGCGATTTCTCCCTGAATTCCCAGTCTGCTCAGCCGGGTTTCACATCCGATCGATTCCATCAGCTGCCGGATGGACCGGTCCCCTTCGTCGGGCGTTTTGCAACCAATCAGCATGAGGATCTTATGGATGGATTCCTGCACGTGAGCCACTCCGCGCGGGTCGTTACAGTCGTCTTCCCGCACTTCGACGTTGTGCATCAGCATGGCCCCTAAGGTGAGTGAGACTGCGTGACCATGTGGAATTCCGTAGTCACTCGTGAGCGTGTAGGAGATGGCATGGGAGGCAGTGGTGCGGGTCTGGTTGATCGCTCGTCCCGCCAGGTGTGCCGCTCTGAGCATGGCTGCCCGTGATGTCCGGTCGGGCCGCTGGACCACATTGACCAGATGTTCAAACGCGAGCTGAACAGCTTCGCTGGCATCACGCACAGAAGTCTGTGTCGAGCCGACACTCCAGATCGATTCAATCGCCTGACAGAACGCATCCAATCCTGTCTGGGCAGTGATCGCGGAGGGCAGATTGTGAGTCAATTCCGCATCCAGAACGCAGTAGTTGGGGAGGAGCTTCGGATGATCGACCGAATGCTTTTCGCCCTCGACATACACGACTGCGAACTGGGTCGCTTCGCTGCCGGTCCCGGCTGTGGTGGGAATCGCGATCAATGGAATTTCGGGATTTTCGAAACGAGACTGCTTGAGGATCAATGAGAGCGGTTCGCAGCATTCGTTCGAAAATGAAGAGATCAGTTTCGCAACGTCAATTGCTGAGCCCCCGCCGATCGCCAGGACCGCACTCGCTCCCGAACTTCGATAGCGTGCGATTCCCTGAAGAACGTCGGGGTATTTCGGATTCGGCTCGAATTCATCAAAGACCGTGACGCGGCGCTTCGCGAGCAGGGGAACAAGTTTCTCCCGAGCCCCCGAATGCTGATAAGCACCGCGGTCGACGACCAGAAACAGCGATTCAATTCTCAGATCGTTGAGCAGATGATGCAGTTCATTGAAGCTGTCGAGGCAACGGTCGTCCGTCATCGCATCCCGAATGTGCCCGACGCCAAAACTTGCTGGGGCAGACTGCGGGTGTTTCGCCGGAGCATCCGGGGACGATGTTCGATCTCTCCTCATCACGGGGAGATCAACAGATTTCGAAGTGGGTTTCACAGACAACCTTTGTTCTTCACCGGTCAGGGCAGAAATGGCACAGATCCTGGAAAGCCGGACTACCGGGCGGGCTTCAACCCGACAGCCTGCCCATCGAGAAGCCAGTCTTTGTCGATCGAGCCCTTCAAATGCGTCAAAGCCGTGGCAGCGACATCGACGAGATAAACCTGATTCTGAAACCGTCCAACTTCAGCAGCGTCGCCGCTGACGATCAGAAACACCTGACGGATCTCGGGTTTATCATGTCCCCCGCCATGCTCCGTCCCCAGACCGCCGTGGTCCGTACAGACAATCACCAGCCAGTCCTCATCTGAATAACCCGGTCTGGAGCGAAGTCCTTCGAGGACCGTTCCAATATGCCTGTCGACATTCTCAATCGCACGAACATATTCTGGAATGTCTGGACTGAACCCCACGCCGTGGCCTGTGGCATCCACCTGATGAAAATAGACGAACATCGCATCCGGATCGTCCTCGCGAAGGATGCGGGCCGCTTTCTCCGCGACGGTGTGATCCCGTTCATCTTCCAGCCGTAATCTTCGGGCGGTTGCATCCTCGGAAGGCCTGGCATCACCTCCGTTCGGGAGCGGCTCCACGTGATTCACATCCGCCTCAGCCACGACCATGTCACGAATGGGGGCCCAGGAGACGAGAGAAACCGTGTACGCATCAGGCCGAAACTTCTTCAGATGTTTGAAGAAATGCGGGAAGAGTTCGAAGTTCCTGCCTTTGAATTCGTTGTCCTGAACTCCGTGCTTGTCAGCCCAGACTCCCGTCAGAATGCTTGACCAGCTGGGTCCGCTGAGCGTGTTATTCTTCTGATAACGTTCCCCCAGAATCTGGGCCGTCTCCGTGAACGCCCCAGACTGGATCAAGCCGTCAATGTTCGGCGTGTCTCCCTTTTTGAGCGCATCCGGGCGGGTCCCGTCGATTCCGATCACCAGCACGCGTGACTCTCGAGGGGCCGAGGCGGGCTGAGCTCGCACGTCGGAAATGGCGTGACACATCAGGCTGACTGCGAACAGTGCTGCAAAACAACGTTTCAAGTTGTGGGGGTTCTGACTCATCTTTAACTCCATAACCGTGCTGAGCACGCGATTCGAATCGGCGATCTCAGGTTCACCTTGAATGTCCTTAGTGAACTGAGGACCGAAGTGCGCCGAAGACCGACAAAAGACATCCATTTCTTTCTGTTGCAATTCCTGTCTTAGCCCCTGTCTCAGGGGAGTGTGGCGGCGATTCCGGGAGATTTGTCGTTCGAAAGCTGTGTTGATCGCCGCCGGAACGCCACACGTTCGTGAGATTCGCTCTAGAGCGGTTTTGCAAATAATCTATTACGTTCCGCAGGCGATCATATGGACTTTGATGCGGTGAAAATCCTGGATCGCCTGCACATGATAGACCAAACTGGTCTAGTTCAGATCGAACTGAAAATTGTTTGGGGTGCGCTGCTTCACGACGACCGCGCTTAAGCCGCTGGTTTCCGGGGATCCATATTTTTCCGGAATGCGCGAGACTGGTTTCGCGGGGTTCAGATCCTCGCTGCCTGCTGCACTCGGCTTGTTACCTGGAGACGGAGTGACAGGTTTAAAGGCAGTGATGGAAATCCGATGCTCCCCCAGGACGGCTCCTGGGGTTCCTCTGATTGAAAGCGAGAATTTTCCCTCGGCGTCCGTCAGACCGCTGGCGATCGGTCCCGACTCAGGAACGAAAGAAATGTTCGCATCGGAGAGCGGCTTGCCCTGGTAGGTGACGACGCCCGAGACCTTGGCCATGGCGGGAGCCCCTGATCCTCCACACCCGAGGAACGTCATGATCAGGCTGACTGCTGCGCAGCATCTCCATCGAAGCGGCATCGTTGCCATCGTGTTGGTTGCTCCCGGGGTGAAGGAATGGATCCGAGCAATCTGCCGGCGTGACTTAGAATTCACCGATCACCTTGCCGTCGTCTCGGCCCCCCAGGGCCTGATAGACCTTGGCGTGGTCAATGTTTTCGCCGAGAAATCGAACAGAGCCGTCGGCCAGCAGGAAGTGGGCACCTCCGACATGATGCGAACGGAACCCGTAAAAGAAGTGCCAGCTATCGACGGCCGTGGCACAGTGCTGGTACGAGGTGTTATACCGTCGATTTGGTCCGAGATGGACGCACGTCGTGAAGTCGTTCATCGGCAGGACTGTCTGCCCTTCTGCATTGTTCACCGACGTTGCGTGACTCCAGCAAGAACGTTCATTGTAGTTGGGGTCGTCCTGTGAAACGCATCTCGGAATAATCTCCCCGACGTGAATCGTGTTTGACGTTCCGTCCGTCACGTCTGCGATCCGGATTGTCATAGCATTTCGACAGAACATTCCAGAGAGTTGTGATTTATCGGACGTGTTGCCGTAGACGGCGGTCTTCAGAGCAATGTTGTTGTAGGGAGTGCAGTTCGCCACACCGGACTCAACCCACTGCGAACCCATTGATCCCGCGTAACTTCCGGTCGCCCACGGCCCGCGCGGGGATGTACTGGGATCGCTCGGGCAGGTCACGACCGGTAAAGAGATCGAACGAAACTGCTTTCCGTTGGAGAGCGTCTGATATCCAGCCTCGGTGCCGTTGCTCAGATTCAACTGATTGAACAGCGGGGCCTGATCCAGATACGGAAGAATTCGCGTTTGCCAGCTGATCCGCGGGAGCTGGTCGCGCCCAGTTGTTGCCGGCCCCGTCGCAGCAATCGGGAACATCCCGTAGGTCTCGTGATAGTTGTGGAGAGCCAAACCGTACTGCTTCAGATTGTTCTTGCACTGGCTGCGACGTGCCGCTTCCCTCGCCTGCTGCACAGCCGGAAGCAGGAGAGCGACCAGCACGGCGATGATGGCAATGACCACCAGCAATTCAATGAGCGTAAACGCCTGATGCCGGGCCGATGCAGAGTGCCTGGTAACCATTGTCAAATCTCCACGAGAAGGCGAAGAGGGGTCGAAGACGGCATAGATGAGATGTGATCCGCGAGATTGCGAGAGAGCGGTGACTGACAGTCACATTTTGTGAAAATATATTATTCAGGAGGAATTGTGAAGTGCGGGATTGATAATTCTGCGAGAATTGCAACAAATATTTCCATCAAATAGCACCAACTTGTATAAACCTAACTGTCAGTGTGCCATTAGTCACTGAAATGTGACTTCCACTCACATTCAACTTTCCAAATATGACGAGCTCCTCTACGGTCAGACAATCGCGAACCAGTCTCGATTCCCCTCTCCCGGACGCCGCTTCATGATTGACAGTTCTGCCCAACTGACCGGTGATTCCGATCTGGATGCCCGGAGCCTTCGCCGCGCCCAGTGGCGGATCCTGCTCGCGACCATGTTCTGCTATCTCTTCTATTACACCGGCAGGCAATCGTTCGGCTTTGCCATCCCGGGGATTGAGAAGGAACTGGGACTCAGCAAGTCGCAGCTGGGATGGATCAGCACGACGATGCTCTGGTCTTACGCGATTGGACAGTCACTCAACGGGAATCTGGGGGATCAATATGGCGGCCGCATCATGGTCAGCCTCGGGGCGTGGCTGTCGTGCGGACTGAACTGGATGATGAGCTTTGGGACAGGGGTTGTCTCGTTGGCGGTCCCCTGGGGACTCAACGGGCTGGTCCAGTCGATGGGGTGGGCGCCGGGCAGCAGAGTGCTGGCCAACTGGTGGGGACCAGCCGAACGCGGCCGAGTGTACGGGGCTTACGTATTCGCAGCAGGATCGGCCTCCATGATCACGTACCTGACTTCGAATCTGATTCTCGCTTTTCAACTGGATTGGCGCTGGATTTTTCGCATTCCGGTCCTCTCCCTCCTTGCAGGAGGAACGGTGTATTACCTGCTGGTGAGGAATCAGCCGGAGGACCTGGGATTTGAACCGGTGAATCATCCTGAGAGGGTGGATCCGGAAGCGGGGTCCACAGAGTCTCTCAAAATCCAGCCTGAAGAAACTGCCGGACAACGCTACCTGGCGGTTCTGGGAAACTGGAGATTTCTTGTCGCGAGTATTGCGATCGGCTTTCAGAGCATGGCCCGGTACGGACTGCTGATCTGGGTGCCGGTGCACTTTCTGGGTGAAAGCTGGAAGTCGAACCCATATGGCAGCTGGATCAGCGTTGCTCTCCCCGTGGGAATGGCATTAGGGGCACTGGCCAGCGGCTGGATCTCGGACCGGCTTTTTCACTCCAACCGTTCGATCCCGATCTTCCTGTTTATGATGCTCGCAGCGACTTCCGCATTGGCAATGTATCTGCTGCCGCAGCAGTTGGTGACAAGCATTGGTCTGCTGTTCTTATGCGGTTTCTTCGCGTATGGTCCGCAGTCCGCGTTCTGGGCGCTCTGCCCGGACCTGCTGGGAACGCGCCGTGCCGGAACCGGGACCGGGGTGATGAATACATTTGCGTATGCATTTGCCGGGCTGGGAGAACCGTTGATCGGCTGGTTGATCGAGTCGAACGGCAATCGGACGGAACTGGTGTTTGCGACGGTGGCAGCGGCATCGCTGGCGAGCGCCCTGTGCGCCGTCTTCATTCGTCGATAATTCCACTGGAAGAGAATACGATCGTGGTACATCGAGACGAATCTGCTCGTTCCTTTTGAACTGACAAAATATACTGACCATCATGAACCTCGTGGAACTTGCACAACGGATCAAAGAACTCCGTCTGGATCGCCGGATGACGCTCGAACAGGTCGCTGCCAAGACCAGTCAGACGCGAAGCTGGCTCTCCAAGGTTGAGAACTTTCGCGTCACCCCCTCGCTGGCGGCTCTGGGAGAAATTGCAGCTGCGCTGGGGGTTCCGGTCTCTCAGCTGGTGGAAGGTCTGGATGCCAAGCCGGAACTCGTCATCGTGCGGAAAAACGACCGTCTGCTCGTCGACCGTGACGGGGATCGCTCCAACATCAGCTATGAATCACTGGCACACAGACGGGCCAACCGGGCCATGGATCCGTTTCTTCTGACGATCCGCGCCTGGGACACCAGTCGTGAGCCGCTGCCCCACGAGGGGGAAGAGTTTCTAATGGTGATCTGCGGTCAGATCGACCTGAAGTTTGGAGACGATCTGATCCAGCTGGAACACGGTGACTGCCTGTACTTCGACGGCAATACTCCGCATTGTCTGCTCAATCCCTATCCCGCCCCGGCACAGGTTCTGTGTGTGTTCTATTCGCGTCCTCGCGTTGGCGAATAGAGTGCTCGAGGTCTCTGTCAGGGGGTGAATGATTCGCGAACAAATTCCCGGATGACCTGCCACAGCGTCACCGGAGCAACACGAATCGCTGCCTGACCCGTCGAGCGTAACGGGAGAGAGACGTCGCTGGCCGGGAGCTGCACGACGACACGGTACATCGGTTCCTTGGGCTCCCGTTTTCCTGAAGCGGAAACCGGGCTTATGGGAATGACGTTGCTGCTCACGAACTCGGCCGGAATCTCCTCCACCGGAGCGGGCGACACTTCAACGACTTTCGCCGTCAGCCCCTCGTCCGGAAGACCCGGGAGCCACAGCCGCGCGGTCTGTCCGGGACGCACCCGCTGGACGCGTCTCTGACTGAGATAAATCACGGCCTGCTTTTCCGCGTCATCAGTGATGGAACAAAGCAGTGTCCCTTGCGGCAAGTAGCAGTCGCGATTTCGCGGGTCGAGCGGGGAGCCTGTCCAGTTCGTCACGACCTCGGACTCGAGGGGAGGGGCCTGAACGAACGGCGGGTCATGAACGACACCGCCCCGCGAAGAGAGAATCACCAGCTCCTGCTTCTGCCTGGCCAGAACGGACAGCTTTTTTTCCAGACCTGCGATGGATTCCACAAGAGCAGGACGTTCATCTGCACTGGCGAGCAACCCTCTACGGGCGTCGAGACTCTTCAGGCGGCTCCGCTGCGAGGCCAGTTCCAGTTCAATCTTCTGCAGTTCCAGTTCGACAGCGGGATTGCGAAGTTCCGCGATTCGATCCCCCGACCGCACGGACTGTCCCGATTCGACCGCCCAAACCAGATCTCCCGCCACCGAAACAAAAACGTCGCGGGACTGTCGGGATTCTATCCGGAAGGGAGCATCGAGCCGTCTGGGGATCGGGATCAACAGAACTCCCATCAACATGGCAGCCAGGCATCCCAGCACCGCGAGCGGGCGTCCAAAACGACTGTGCTGTGGCGATCGCATTGAAGCTGGGGGACGCAAAAGATTCACTGCCGTTTTCGTGAACAGGGTTGCCACGGTGATCGCTGCGAAGCCGCCGCCCAGCAGCCCGAGTCCGCGATCATCGAGGAACCGGAAGATAGCAACCAGAATCGCACTCATGAGGACGAGACGATACCCCGTGCTCAGCAGACCGTAAATCCACAGGATGCATTGATCCCGAAATGTCTCCTCCCGCAAGGCGAACGCGTGCTCGCCCCAGATCCACGACCGCAGCGTCGAGGTGATGCGGGTGGCCGATTCCGCTGCCAGATTCGGCATTCCCAGCAGGTCACTCAAGATGAAATAACCGTCGTATCTCATCAGAGGATTTCCGTTGAAGAGCAGCGTGTTGGCTGAACAGACTGTCATGACCGTCAACAGTACGGCGCGGGTCGGCTCGTCCCGGGACACCATCCACAACAATGTTGCAATCGATGCAAGAACCAGCTCCGCAATCATCCCCGCAGCTGAGATCGCAATCCGGGCACGGCGGGACGTTAACAGCCAGGCATCGGAGACGTCGCAGTACAGACAGGGGGTGAAGATCAGCAGCAACACTCCCATAGACTCGCAGCGAGCTCCGAAATGCCGGGCTGTGAGTGCATGGGCCAGTTCGTGGACCAGCTTCGTCACGATCAGAACCGCTCCCGTTGTCAGCAGAACCTGCGACGTCTTCCACGCCTGAAGTTGCGGAAATGAGGCGATGATATCGTCAAAGCGGACAATCGCACTGGCGAGAGCGGTCAGGATTAACAGGGCGAATGTCCAGAGCGTGCTTCTCCAGAACAGCCACTCGCACCACGGGGCCAGCACGTCAAGAAACCGGGTTGGATTCACGCCCGGCAGGCGAATGGCGAGAGGATTGCTGACCATCCCTCCCAGCCGATGTCCTAGTTCGGAGTGATCCGCGTTTCGGTCTGATCCGAGTCTTCCCTTCAGAAGATTGGCCTTGGCCAGCTGCGAAAGAAACTGTGACAGCTGATTCAGCGAAAGGTGCCGCGGCGCGAACTTCCTGCAGAAGCGGGAAACGATCTCCTGGGTAGAACAGGTCCCGTCGAGCCAGGAGAGAATCGCATGCTCCTGCTCATTGAAGTAGTAGAACTTTCGTGAGACGGGATCCTTCACGACCCAGCATGTCTGGTCACCCTGCCGGATCGGCCGGATCACCAGATCGTTGCGGACAGTGAAGACCTGCAGACTGAACATAAACGCCAATCAGGATTCCGGAAAGGAGGCACCTTCAACGACTGAATGAAGTTTTACGGTGCCGGAATGTCGATGGTCAGAGAACCGTGCATCCCCGGCCGAAACTTCTGCTGGGCATTGTCGATCTCGACCCAGATGCGGACTTCATGATTGACGGGATCAATCTCGGGACTGATGAACGTGACGGTTCCCTCGCATTCGACCGGCTGTGCCCCTTCGATCTGAACCGTCACCAGTACCTTCGCACCAGGTGAAATCTTCAAGGCGTAACGGGCGGAGAGAAATCCTTCCACACGCAGCCGATCGAGTCGGACGATGCGGAAACAGGGTTCACCCGGCTCGATCCACTCACCCATGTGCCGCTCGACCCGGACGACGATTCCTTCAATGGGCGAGCGAATCTCACGGCGTTCGAGGGCCTCGGCCGCGGTCTCGAGTTGATTCTCTTTCAGTTTCACCTGCAGGGCAGCCACTTCCTGTTTGGCGGTGGCATCGTCCACCTGAAGTCGGGCCTGCTCGACCGAGAGCACCTGTGTTCGCGTCGAAACGTCTTCTGCTTCCGCGAGCAGGACTTCAATTTCCTGCTCGAACCGCATCTGCCGGGCATTCAGATCGGCATGCTCATAGGTCAGTCGACGTCCATCAATCTCGGATGCGGAGATACTTCCCTTGAATTCCTTCTGGGCCGCCAGCCCCCGATCCAGCTCATTCTTCGCCAGATCCATCTGCTTCTGGGCGGCATCCACTTTGAGCGGATTTTCCGCTTTCTTATGCGCGATGCGTGATGTCAGCTCCTGTTCGACTCCCTTCTGCTCTTCGAGTTCCACCGTCTTGGCAGCCAGCTCCAGCTGAGCGCGGTTCTCCAGTTCCCGGCGGGCGATGGCAAGTTCGACCTCTGCACGGTTGCTAAGCAGTTTTTGGAGTTGATTGTCGATCCGGGCGATCAACTGTCCAGAGGTGACGGAATCCCCTTCCCGCCCCAGAATCTCGACGAGTGCCCCTGCTTCACGGGCGGGAACTTCGACTTCGTCAATCAGACGGATCAGGGCGTTCTCAACGACGACCTTCTCCCCGGCACCGACAAAGGACATTGAGCCCATCAGCACCGTGCATCCGGCCAGGGACCAAAATCCGCACCATCTCTGCCGACGTGGTGAATCGGAATAGGACATGAACGTTTCCTGCCTCTCAAAACCAGAATGTGCGTCTGAAGAACTCGATCATTTCCCGGAGATAGACGTAACCAATGCTGCGCTTTCCACAATCGATCCGGGCCATCACACCGGCTCCGACCCGAAACTGCGAGCCGTCCGCCGCTGCAGCGGGGACTCGCGCCAGAACGACCGGTTTTCCGTCGCGGTCCAGTTGGGCCGAATTGGAAATGCTCACGATCTGTGATTCATATTGATGATCGGCGTTGGTGCGGAAGAGATAGGAGACCGGGCACGGGGCTTTCTCCTGTGCTTGCAGCACGTAGCCGACCACGTCGTCCGGGATGCTGAGTTCGATCATCCAGTCTCCATCCACATCCAGCACGTCACAGAGATACTGTCCGTGTCCCACTGGCCGGTCCGCCAACGCCTGATTCAAATCCCACCGGTCGATCTGACCCGCCAGAGGGGACTTTACGACCAGGAGATTCAGTTGCTCATGCACAAGTGCCAGCTGGCCGGTGAGCCCTTTGAGCTGTGCTTCCAGATCCGATTCTTCTGCGGAAAGGTCAGCGTCGTTGCCTGGTCGAGTTCCCGTATCACGATTGCGGATACGGGCCGCTTTGAGACTGTCGAGTCGGCTGCGAAGCGTGGCGGCCTCCCCGCTGATCCGTCGTTCTTCAATCGAAAGTTCCGGTGATCGCAGCACCATCAGGGTTTCGCCGGGCTCGACATGTGCCCCGTGTTTCACTGAGATCTGATCGACGATCCCCTGCATCGGTGCGAAGACCGCAGCTCGCCGCACCGGCCTGAGAACGCCGTCGACCGGGATTTCGAGATTCTTCTGAACCGTGAACAGCAGGATGGCTGCAAGTGCCATGGCAGCGGACGCGCCCGCGAGCCACCTCCCCCTGCCGGCAAAGGCCAACCGCAAGCGGGACCATAGGGAACTGCGTGACGCGGATAACACACGCCGCGCAGAGTCGACAACGTGAGGCTCGGCAAGTGTCAGCAACTGTTGCTGATGGTCGTCTGGCCAGTCTGCTGAAAAATGTTCCAGCAGCAGGAATCCCAGCGGAGCTGTCTGCGCCGAATCGCTAGACCGAATGGGGATCCACTTCAGACAGCGTACGTTGGTCTCTTCAACGTAAGCATCAATTCCTTTTCGCAGTGATGATGAGAGCGGAGAAGCGACCCCGCCGATCGTCACTTCGAGTCGCTCACCCTGCTGACCGACCTGAGCGGTCACTTCTTCAATGAGCCGCACAGCCGTACTATTTCTGGCAATCTCCGAGTTCGCTGACGTGCCGAGCAATCGGGAAGTGGCCGAAGTACTCCACAGCAATGAAACGCGGTCGACCCCGAGAGTCGATTGAATGACCCGGCAGATTTCACTTTCAGGATGCGATCGAGTCTCCGCCTCTGCCAGTTGCGAGATCATGGCGACCACACGCTGGCGGTCTGTCAATTGTGTTCGCAATTCCCGGCCGGAGCTTCGGATCAGGAAGTTGCCCCCCAGTACCGCACATGTCCCGAGCAGTTCCTGCAGCGAGCGCTGTGAAAGACCAGACTCAGCCTGAACGCTGACGGCGATTCGAAGAATTTCATCTTCAGTGAAGCAATGATCGATGGCGACGCGGATGGTGCCATCGGCGTGATCATCACGATGAAAATGACTTTCGCCCGGCTGAAACAAGGTAAAATCCGGCGACGCTGAAGACGCGAGTGGAGGAGTGTTTGCGCCCGCCAGTCGCTGCATCCCGTCCGCGGTGAACAACAGCAGCTGGACGTCATCGAGGGGCAACCGGCGACTGAGCCCCTCAGCGAGCCGCGAGAAGAAGTCGGTGCGGCTGGTCAGTCCGTAGGAAAGCTGCTCAATGCTGGCGACAAATGCTTCGATTTCTTCCCAGGCCATGGCAGGCTGGGAAGCAGGTTGGGCCGAAAATTTGTCGCCGAAGGTCATCGATTGCTTTTATCAGACAGTTGACCGGTTCAGTCGTGTGAACGTTGTGGTCGCGGAACCACAACGGTTCAGCGAGGAATTATGACATGTTGAGGTTGGAGGGGAAACGGCTGGTCGGTCGGTTTTGCGTTTGCGATGGAGAACGCTCAGGAAATCATGAACGGCTACAAGTCCGGGATGGGATTCAGCACCGGGTCGAGTCCGAGTGACTGCAGAAGCTTGACCCGCTGAGCTTGTTGTTCACAGAGCTGGGCACGCCGGGCAGCAGCAAACTTTTCGATTCTCCGCTGTGCTGCGAACAGGTGCTTCTCGATTGAACTGGCCGAGCGACATCGCTGGCGGATGCGGTCGACCTGCTGCGGCTCCCAGGCTTCCGACAGGTTCGCATCTTCCAGTGAAAGGAACTGGCGGAAACTTCCGGGATCACCCTGACGACCGCAGCGGCCCATCAGCTGTCGGTCAATGCGACGGGCGGAATGCAGTTCACTTCCGATCACATGCAGTCCGCCGCGTGCTGCAGAGTCTCCCTGCAGGCGAATGTCTGTCCCGCGCCCCGCCATGTTGGTGGCAACGGTGATTCGTCCGGGCTCTCCCGCCTGAGCGATGATCGGACTTTCCAGTTCGGGGTTGAGTGCGTTCAGGACCTGATGCGGCAGGCCCCGTTCGGAGAGACGCCCGGAGAGTTCATGCGACGCCTGTACGGTCGGAGTCCCGATCAGGGCTGGTCTGCCAGCGCGGTGCATCTGGTCGACTTCATCCACCAGCAGGCCAAGTTTTTCTGACTTGGTGAAACAAGCAATGTTCGGCAAGTGAACCCGGCGGGACGGCTGATTCAGCGGGATCTGGATCACCTTCAGGCCGAAGACGTTTTGAAACTCCCGTCGGACTTCCGTCCCCGTCCCTGTCATGCCGCTGATATGCCGGAAGCGGAGGACGTATTCCTGAATGGTCAACAGAGCACGTGCATCCTGCGCCGGAGTGACCGTCACTCCTTCGCGAGCCTCAATCGCCTGATGAATTCCGTTCGACCACTGTCGTCCTTCTGAAATCCGGCCGGTCGATTCGTCGACAATCACGACTTCTCCATCACGAAGAACATAATCGACCTCGCGGCGAAAACGTCGACAGGCATGCAGCGAGAGCTCCAGCCAGTGGAACAGTTCTCCCAGAGTGAGGGACGCGAGTTCTGACGGGAGAGGGAGTGCGCCGATTCTCGCCCGCCCGACCGGGGTCGTGATCGTCCCCCGGCCGGGAACGTCGACATAATCGATTCCTTCGGTCAGCTGTCCGCCGATCCCGGCTGCCCATGCCAGACAACTCACCACCGCTGGGTCGTACTCACGGGCGTCACCCGAGACGATGCATGGCGTTGCTGCTTCATCGATGAGAATGCTGTCAGCTTCATCAATCAGAAGACGATCCGCCAGCGGTTGAATCGCAGCTCTTGGGTGACCGGTGCTGTCCGCCACCGCCAGCCGATCGCGCAGGTGATCGAAGACAAACTCCTTGATCGTTCCGTAGACGACCTGCGCGCGATAGGCAGCCTGTCGTTCTTCGAATCCCGCTCCGGCATGCAGGCAGCCGACTGTTCCGTGAAAGTCCGCGATCACCGGAGCTGCGAACTCAGCATCGCGATGGGCAAGGTAATCATTGGCTGTGGCGACGAAGACCCGCTGGCCGGATGCGGCGGCCAGGGCAATGGTCAGCAGGGACGAAGCAGTCTTCCCTTCGCCGGTTGCCATTTCAGCGATCACCCGTGACAGCATCATCCGGCCCGCCTGCAACTGGCCCGGATGCAGAGTCAAACCATGATGACGTCGAATGGACTCGACAATCCGGTCAAACTCAGCAGGGGTGTCGTTCATGCTGACGGTGACGCCCCACATCGGTTATCGACATGTCCGCTGGAACTGATAGCACGACGGGCAGTCCCCGGGGGTCTGCACCATGGATCGGGGAGGAGTGGCAAACAGGTAGTACGGCAGCGTGATGGTGTTCTTCACGAACGCAGCGGACGAAAACAGTGGCTGCAGACAGCCATGGCCAACGCCACAACGTTCGAGATTAATCTCTTCATAGTAAAGCGGCTGATAGGCAAATGGCACCGGGTACCTGTTGATGGGCTGTTCGAACCAGCCATCCTCGCCGCCCAGCAGAATCGGAGGCGTTCCAGCTTCATGTACAGCGGCGATATCGACCGGCTGTACTCCGGGATCCTTCGGCAGGGAGAGATCAATACTGTTCATGGAGCGATTGAGAATGTCGTACCGCTTCTGAAACAGCGGATCGGGGTGAATGATGGTGTTGTCCGAAGTCACTTCCTCGATCGGGGAGGGCGGGACTGCCCGGGCTGGTGTCGGTTCCGGGAGAGGCTCAGCCGCGAGAAGGAGCCCGTCGAATGTGGGCTCGGAGGTTCCATTCACCAGGAGCTCCTCCGGATCAGCGGGAATGTCATCCGGGAACGGGGGAGCGGGTGTCTCCTCCAGCTTCGTGGCAGCGTCTTCCACCTGAACAGATGTTTCCCCAGCGGGAACGGGCTCGTCCCCAGTCTGCACCGGGAGAGCAACTTTGGCTGATTCTTCGTCGAGAGTGCGAGGCTCTTCCGTCCCGGCAGCTGCATCATCAATCGGAGGAAGGCGAATCGAAGTCGACGAGAGCGATTCCGCTTCGATCACAGATGCGGAGGCCTGCCACACCCCGGAATCGACCTCCAGCGAGTTCCAGAACGCGACGTCTGCAGAGTTTGTGGCTGATTTGGGCTTCTGCAGCGTGTCGGTGAAGTCGAGTGGATCTTCCTGTTTCTGAACCGGCCAGGGGGCTGACGACTTCTTCAGTTCGACCGAATTTTGAAAACTGAGCTGTTGGATGGGGGGAGATGGCCTGGGTGCGGCAACAGACTTGGGAACATACCAGGTCCGGTCCGCCTCCCATTGGAATTCAGAATCGGTGGCGGGGGGGACGGGAGAACCGGCGAGCACGGTCCAGTGGAGCCCGCCGAGGATGACCGTCGTCACCCCGATCACGATTCCGGGATATGCAAATTTGCCAACCATGACAGCCCCGCAAGACGTACCGCTCGGTCTTTCAGACATTATCGGTCCAGACACGCAGCATCATCGAACCCGCAAGGACGAAATACGAAGAACTTTTCATTACAGCCGGTAGAGTCGAAGCAACCGGCAAAGTTTCGCCGGATAGTACGCACGTTCTTTGTGGAACAACGCAAATTTTCCGCAACGTGCTTCCTTGGAGGCCGATTATGGCAAACAATGGAAGCGATCAGTTAGAATTTGCGGTCAACTGGGCAAGAGTGGCAGAGTTTTCTGGTCCGGGTGAGAATGTTCACTCGAATCAATGCGATACGTTCGCTTTATTGGATTTGCAGAGGAAACCTGGCTTTTCAGGTTGAAGCCCGAACCCCAACCCTGAACAGGGTATCAGGATTCATTCTTTATGGATCTCTTTCACAAGATCTGGGCACTTCTCAGAAACTGGTTTTCTGGATCTGGCCAATCCCGACCGCTTTCCAGCCGGCACCGACATCAAGCGCAAATCGGGGTCCGCCGCCTGGAAGAGCGGATCGTCCTCGACGCCAGTTTCGCCATGACCGGCGGCGAACTCGTCCTGAACCAGTTTGATGGATCGAGCACTTCCGTCAACGTCAGCGAAGCGAAGTACGACGTCGATGCCGGGTCAGCGGGGGCTGAAGACGTTTACGCGTTCAAATTGAACGGGGGCAAATGGCTTGGAAGCGACATTGCCGGAGTCTCCACGAACGCTGGGGACACCCTTTACATCCTCAAAAGCGCCCTGAACGACCAGTTACAGATTGTCGACAGCGCGAACAACAACCTGCAGGTGGTCCTGCAGGCCCTGGGTGTCGGGGCAAGCGGGGCAGTCAACGCTGACCTCTCTGTCGAAGCCAGCGCAATCAACCTCAACGGCAATCTGACCACCAATGGCAAAGATGTGGAGCTGAACGGGGCTGTCACGCTCTCCAGCACTCAGAATATCGTCGTAACCACGACTAATGCGGATCCCACTTTGGATGCTGGGGACGTCACATTCGGGGGAACGGTCAATGGCGCGATCAACCGATCCTTGACGGTCAACGCCGGTTCTGCCGGAACAGGCGCCGCGGGAAACGTCACTTTTCAGGACGCCATTGGCGGCACGACCAATCTTCTGGGACTGAACGTCACCGGAAACGATGTCCAGCTGGACTCCAGTGTCACCGTGCGGGGAGGCGGAGTGACCATCGACAGCGCTGGGTCCACCCACGTCGTCGGGGCGATCACCACGACGAACGGCGCCGTCTCGATCACCAGTGCTAAAAGCATCAAGATCGAGGGAACCGTCAACACGGGGAATCAGTCGATTCTCCTGAAAGCCAATGAAGACGTCACGATCGCACTCCTGACGACAACGAATACCACTGCCAATGCGGTGTCGATCACAAGTCAGACCGGCGCGATCATCGACGGCAACGGGGACGATCTGAACATTGTCACGTCCAATGCCAATGCGGTGACGACGCTGCGTGCTGCAACAGGCATCGGCGCGGGAAATGCGCTGGAAGTGAATCTCTCCAAGCTGGACGCCGTCAACTCCACCAGCGGCGATATTCAGTTGACGGAAACCAACGCGATCACCGTTCTGAACCTCAAGCAGGCGGCGGCCGGAAATATCAGCCTGATCGCAAGCGGCACCGTCACGGTGAATGACGGAAATTCGATCGTCATCCAGACGGGTGGCACCGGGCAGATCACCATCGACGCTCAGGGGGCGTCTTCGGACCTGACTCTGCAGAGCGGTGTGGCATCGAATGGGGGGGCCATCTCTCTGTCCGCTGGCCGGGACGTTGTGCAGAACGCTTTTGGCAATATCACCAGCTCCGGAGGAGATGTCACGGTCACTTCAGGCCGCGCCCTCAACATGGCGAACGGTCTCACGATCGATTCGGGAACCGGGAAGATCGAGATTCTGGCGACCGGAAACGCAACGCTTGGCCTTCTCAAAAGCCTCAAGGGGAATGGGGAAGCGATCAAAGTGGTCAGCGTGACCGGGGGGATCCTCGACGCCAATGACACCGCCTTGAACATCGAAGCCAACGGCAAAGATGCGTTAACAACACTCAGTGCGGCAACCGGAATCGGCGCTTCCAACCGGCTGGAAGTCAGCACCATCCGGCTGCACATCACGAACTCGACGAGTGGAAACGTCCTGATTACCGAAACCGATTCCGTTCGGATCGAAGCTTTGAAGCAGCTGGCGGGGTCCGGCAACCTGTCGCTGATTGCGACCAACGGCACCATCACCGTCGATAACGGACTTGCCCCTCCTGATTCCACAGCGGTCTCCGCTCAGGGATCCGGCTCGGTTCTTCTCGACGCGCAGGGGACTGGTTCGCAGCTGGTTGTGAACAGCGGGATTTCTGCAGTGAACGGGGCAGTCACGCTGACTGCAGACGACAAGGTCACGCTCGGCGAACGTGGTGACATCACGACGAGCGCCGCAGGCATTTCTGCGCATGTTACGGTCACCTCGACGAATAGCTCCGTGGAGATGCACGACAACGCCGAGATCAATGCTGGTGGAAACATCACCGTGAATGCCGCGGGAGACATCGACCTGGGGCTGCTGAAGAGTTCAGGTCGCTCGATCAATGTGGAATCGACAACCGGGGACATCAACATCGATAACGGCTTGGCCCTGTCCATCGAAACGACCGGGACTGGGACAGTGTCGCTGCGAGCCCAGGGAACTGGTGGGCAGATTCTCGTCGAAGGGGGAATTCAAACTGCCACAGGCACGATCACGATCGCGGCCGACGACAATATCAAGTTCGGCAAAGACGGCGATCTGACAACCAGCAGCACCGGCACAGCGGCGCATGTCTCGGTGACATCATCCCATGGAGCTGTGGGGATGCACGATGAGGCAGCGATCAATGCCGGTGGGAATATCACCGTGAAAGCGGCCGGGAATGTCGAAGTCGGTCTGCTGAAGAGTTCAGGACGTTCCATCAACGTGGAATCGACTGGCGGCAATATCTATCTGGATAACGGGGCAGCCCTCGGAATCGAAACCTCGAGCAGCGGGACAGTCACACTGCTCGCGCAGGGGAGCGGCGGGCAGATCCTTGTCGATGCCGGAATTCAGGCAGGCGTGGGAGCAGTCACCCTGACAGCCGATGACGATATCAAGTTTGGCGAGAAGGGAGATGTGACAACCACCAGTACAGGCACGACGGCCCACGTCCAGGTGACGTCAGTGAACGGCGAGATCGTGATGCACGATGGGACCGAAATCAACGCCGGCGGGGCCATCACCCTGAAGGCTGACGGTGACATTGAAGTAGGGCTGCTCAAGAGTTCCGGCCGCAACATCAATGTCGAATCGACGGCAGGCAAAATTCGCGTCGACAACGGGACCGCCACTGGCATCGAGACCGCTGGCAACGGCACGATCACGCTCAGTGCCCTCGACCCGACCGGAATCATTTTCGTGAACAGCGGAATCAAGTCGAGCAGCGGTGCCATCACGCTGACGACCGTCGACGACATTCACTTCGGCGCGGACGGAGATATTACCAGCACGTCCGGGGCAGTGTCCGTCACATCAAACGCCGGCGTTGTGAACATGAACAGCGCCACGGAGATCAATGCCGGCAGCGGTACGATCGCGGTGAAAGCGGCCGGCGATGTCACGCTGGGGAAGCTCTCCTCCTCCAATCCCACCGCAAGTGCGATCTCGGTGACGAGCGAATACGGATCTCTGGTGGACGGGAATGGCGACGCTCTGAACATTGTTTCCACAAACGCAAGTGGCGTGACGACCCTGCGGGCCGTGCACGGAATCGGAAACGGAAACGCACTGGAAGTCGATCTGACGAAACTCGATGCCGTCAACTCGAGTTCCGGGAATATCGAGCTGATCGAGTCCAATGCAATCACCCTGCTGAATCTGAAACAATCGGCCGCCGGCAATATCAGTCTCGTGGGGAACGGGACGATCACCGTGAACAACGGGAATACCGTTGTTGTCCAGACAGGGAATGGCAGTGTCACGATCACGGCCCAGGGAGGCACGTCCAATCTGGTTGTCCAAAGCGGAATTGAAACGACCAATGGAAAGATCGACCTCGAAGCAGGGCAGAATGTCAGTTTCGGTGCTGACGGAGACGTGACAACCCAAGGAGGAGAGATTGAGGTCTACGCCGAAGGGGCCGTGACCATGGCCAACGGCACTGTAGTCCACTCCGTCAATCAAACGGTTCAGATTCAGGCCCAAGGAGATGTGACGCTCGGATTACTCAAAAGCGGAAAGGCGACTGCGGAAGCGGTCTGGGTCTACAGTCATCAGGGCGCCATCCTCGATGCCAACGGAGCGGATCTCAATATCGACGCCAATGGAGCCAACGCCGGGACACTTCTCCGGGCCGCCAACGGGATTGGCGCGGCGAACATGCTGGAAGTGAATTCCAGCTATCTCGACGTCCTCAATTCGACCACTGGAAACGTTCGGATCGCTGAGAGCGACGATGTCACCATCGTTCAGGTCAAACAGACAGCAGGCTCCGGAAACATCGAGTTGACTGCCCTGAACGGTTCCATCACAGCAGGGAAAGCGACTGCGGCCGTTGAAGCGCAGACCAGCACGATCTCGATTCTGGCCTCACAAAACGTCACGCTGGGGGAAGTCAAAACCGGCAACAACACTGCCGGTGCCGTCACCATCACCAGTCAGTCCGGCAGTATTGTGGGGCTTGCGGGGGCATCGCCGAACATCTCTGCAACGGAAGCTTCCGCCGTGACGACACTCAGTGCAGCCACCGGGATTGGCAGTTCCGGTCAATCGGTCCGCACGGACGTCTCGCGACTGATCGCGACGAACTCCACCAGCGGGGAGATCTCGATTGCTGAATCGAATGACGTGACGATCCTCATCCTGCGTCAAACCGGAGTAACCGCCACCGGGAACATTGCTCTGACCGCTGCCGGGACGATCATCATCGCAAATACGAGCCCTAATGCCGTTCAGACTCAAGGGAGTGGAACGGTTCAACTGACAGCGACGGGCAGCACTTCAGATCTTATCGTTCAAGGAAAGATCATCGCCGTCGATGGGAACGTCACCCTCGAGGCTGAGGACAACCTTGAGTTCACCTCAACCGGACAGGCCTCGACCGCGGGCGATGTCCACCTCACCGCCGGGAAGGAAATCAAAGGGGCAGCCGGTGGAGTGCATGTTGTCGCTGATGATCTTGTCGCTCAGGCGTCGACAGGCATTACACTGCTCAACACGACTGTGGGGACGATCTCCGCGGTCAACTCGACCAGCGGGGACATCCAGATCAAGGAAACGGACAACGTCACTGTCAAAGCGATGAAGCAGACGACCGGGTCCGGCAACATCACTCTGACCACCGTCAACGGGTCCATTACTGTGGATGCCGGGAGCCCGGCAGCGGTGGCTGTCCAAAGCCACGGAACTGGCACCATCTTTCTGGAGGCCAATCAATCGGCTCTCTCCACCAGCAATCTCCATGTGCTGAGCGGTGTCGCTTCCGAGGCAGGTTCGATTTCGCTCCATGCGGACAACAACGTTACCTTTGGCAATGGAGCTGCCATCGCCAGCCAAAGCGGCGCTGTGATCGCCACCGCCCTGAACGGCGCGCTGGACATGCAGGGAACCAGCTCCATCAAAGCCGGCACAGGCTCGATTGCCCTGCGGGCGGCCGGGAACGTCACCCTGGGGCATCTGGCCACATCGAACGACACCTCGAGTGCAGTCCGGGTCACCAGCCAGAACGGCTCGATTCTGGATGACGGTAACAACGCACTCTTAAACATCCTCGCCGATTCGGCGAATGCCGTCACCACGCTCAGCGCTGCCACCGGAATTGGTGCTCTGAATGACCCGCTGCGGGTCGACCTCGCCAATCTTGTCGCCACGAATTCAGGAACGTCTGGTGACATCTGGATCGAAGAGGCCAATGACCTCACGGTTCAGACTCTGCGTCAGACCAGCACCGCCGGAAACGGAAGCATCAATCTGAAGACTCTCGACGGATCGCTCACCGTCAACAACGGCAGCAATACCGTCGTTGCCGTCCAGACGTACGGGACAGGAACGGTCAACCTGGAGGCTCAAGGGACCGGTTCGGATCTCAGCGTGCAGAGCAAAATCTCAACGGTGAATGGCGCTGTGACGCTGATCGCAAGCGGAGATGCTCTGTTCGGACCGCATGGCGATTTGACCAGCACCACTGGCGACCTCTCTGTCACCGCGACGAACGGTGAGATTCAGATGGCTAACGGGACTGTCTTCAACGCCGGGACCGGGACGGTCACTGTATCGGCCGCAGATCAGGTGACACTCGGTGAAGTGCGAACGACCAATGCCACCGCCAACGCGGTTTCCATCACCAGCCAGAACGGCGCGATCGTCGACGGCAATGACGCCGCGGTCAACATCGTTGCAGCCAGTTCCAGTGCCGTCACAAAACTCCGGGCTGCGACCGGCATCGGTTCGACAGACACACTCGAAGTTGATCTGAGCCAGCTCGATGCAGCGAACTCCACCAGCGGTGATATTCGTCTGCAGGAAGTCAATGCGATCACCATTCTGAATCTTCAGCAGACCAACGCGGCCGGCAACGGATCGATCGAGCTGACTTCCCTGGCTGGAACGATCACCGTCGATTCTCCGACTGACGCCACTGCAGTGCAGACGCATGGAACGGGGAGTATCAAACTCCAGTCGACCGGCGCACTCTCCGATCTTTTCGTCCAGGACCGGATCAAGACCGAGAACGGGACGATCACACTTCAGGCGGGGCGGCATCTCACGCTCGACGCCAATGGCAGTGTGACCACGGCTCAGAACGCAATTTTCCAGGCTGCAGGGGCCATCAGCGCCGCGGGCTCGCAGCTGGTCACCGCCGCCGGGCTGACCGCGACAGCCGGTTCCGGAATCCTTCTCAATACCGCAGTCGATACGATCTCTGCGACGAACGGATCTTCCGGGAACATTCAGATTACCGAAGCCGATGGGATTCTCGTAACGGCCCTGAAGCAGTCCGGCGGGAGCGGGAACATTTCGCTCGTGACCCAGAACGGTTCAATCACCGTCGACAACGGGCAGGTTCCACCCGCGGGGACCACTGCTGTCGAAGCAAAGTTCAACGGCAATGTCTTACTTCAGGCTCAGGGAACCAATTCCAAAGTCACTCTGAACAGCGGAGTGGCCACCTCGAACGGAACGATCACCCTCCTTGCCGACGGCGATGTCATTCTGGGGGATCAGGGGGACCTCACGACGGCAGGTTCCACCGGCGCCATCTCGGTTACATCCACCACGGGTGACATCGAGATGAGCAATGGAACGGAGGTTCGGTCCGGTTCCGAAATCACTCTGAATGCAACTCAAGGCGACGTCACTCTCGGGTATCTGCGCAGCTCGCGGGGCAACGGATCTGCAGTGACGATCACTGCGGGCGGCGCCATCCTCGATGGCAACGGCTCCGCACTCAACATCGAAGCGACCACATCTAACTCCCTGACAACTCTTTCTGCCGGTTCAGGAATCGGCGCCGCCAGTCCGTCAGATCCTTCGGACACCGCGCTCGAAATCAACGTCAATCGCCTCTCCGTCACAAACGGCCAGACCGGGGACATTCGACTCAAAGAGACTGACAGCGTCTCTGTCGTGAAGCTTGTCCAGGAAACTTCCACGGGCCAGATCGAACTCCTCGCAAACGGAACGATCACCGTCGAAAACACAACTCCCGGCGTTGCTTCAGTACAGTCCCGTGGCACCGGAAGGATCACGCTCGGAGCTTCGGGATCGACGACCGATCTCAATGTCCAAGGCGCGGTTTCCTCCGAAGGGGGACAGATCGATCTGTCAGCTGCACGAAACGTGACGTTCGGAGCGGACGGAGATGTGGCCAGCCTGGGAGGTAACGTCAATGTCACCGCCACAGCAGGCACTCTGCAGATGGCCGACGGGACCAAAATCAACGCTGGGGCGGGTCAAATCACACTCCAGGCGCAGGGAACCGTCACGCTGGGAGAACTGGTTTCTACACGAAGTGATGCCGTCAATCCCATCGCAGCAGTCACCGTTACCAGCACTGCGGGGTCAATTCAGGATGCCAATGGGGACGCTCTGAATATCAACGCAGGTGGTCAAAATGCAATCACCACTCTGCGATCTGCAACCGGCATCGCGACAACCGCTGGGAACCCCCTCGAGATTCAGTCCACCATTCTGGACGTCATCAACTCCACCAGCGGAAACGTTCAACTTCTGGAAACCGACGACGTCCTCGTCGTGAATCTTTGGCAACTGGCCGGAAATGGAAACGTCTCGCTGACAACTGTCGATGGCGATATTACCGTCGACAACGGAAACACAGTCGTTGTTCAAACAACCGGAGTGGGAACAGTCACCCTGAACGCTCAGGGGACCGGATCCGATCTGCTAATCCGCAGCCAGGTGCAATCCGCGTCCGGGGGGATCTCGCTGCAGGCAGCAGACAGCGTGACTCTGGACAAGTATGGAGACGTCACCAGTCAGGCTGGGAACATCGGCATCACCGCACTGGCTGGCAGCGTCAAAGTGCTGGATGGACGCACCGTCCGGACTGAAAGCAGTGGTCACATCACCGTTGAGGCAGTTGATGGCGTTCAACTCAACGGGCTGCTCGAAACGACCGGAAACGGAAACATCTCCGTCACCACATCCGCCGGAGGCATCACCGTCGACAACGGAAACGCCGTCGCGATCAAGTCGGCCGGCGTCGGAACGGTCACTCTCAATGCTCAGGGGACGGGGTCCGATCTTCTGGTCCGCAGCCAGGTGCAATCCGCGTTACGCGGGATCTCGCTGCAGGCAGCGGACAACGTGACTCTGGACAAGTATGGAGATGTGACCAGTCAGGCTGGGAACATCGACATCACTGCACAAGCGGGCAGCGTCAAAGTGCTCGACGGCCGCACCGTCCAAACCGGAAGCAACGGAAAGATTACCGTTCAGGCGGTGGACGGCGTTCAACTGAACGGACTCCTCGAAACAACCGGGAACGGAAACATTTCCGTCACTACCACCGCAGGGGGTATCACGGTCGACAATGGAAACGCTGCCGCGATTAAATCGGCCGGCGTCGGGTCAGTCACCCTGAATGCTCAGGGAACAGGATCCGATCTGCTGGTCCGCAGCCAGGTGCAGTCTGCGTCCCGGGAGATCTCGCTGCAGGCAGCGGACAACGTGACTCTGGACAAGTATGGAGATGTGACCAGTCAGGCTGGGAACATCGACATCACTGCACAAGCGGGCAGCGTGAAAGTGCTGGACGGCCGCACCATCAAATCTGGAAGCAGTGGAAAAATCACCGTTCAGGCGGTGGACGGCGTTCAACTCAACGGGCTGCTCGAAACGACCGGAAACGGAAACATCTCCGTCACCACATCCGCCGGAGGCATCACCGTCGACAACGGGAACGCTATCGCGATCAGTGCGGCCGGCGTGGGGACAGTCACCCTCAATGCACAGGGAACAGGGTCCGATGTTCTGGTGCGAAGTCAAGTACAGTCTGCGTTCCGGGGGATCTCGCTGCAGGCAGCAGACAGCGTCATTCTGGACAAGTATGGAGATGTCACCAGTCAGGCTGGGAACATCGACATCACCGCACAGGCGGGCAGCGTGAAAGTGCTGGACGGCCGCACCATCAAATCTGGAAGCAGTGGAAAAATCACCGTTCAGGCGGTGGACGGCGTTCAACTCAACGGACTGCTCGAAACGACCGGAAACGGGAACATCTCCGTCACTACCACCGCAGGGGACATCACCGTCGACAACGGGAACGCTGTCGCGATCAGTGCGGCCGGCGTGGGGACAGTCACCCTCAATGCACAGGGAACAGGGTCCGATCTTCTGGTGCGAAGTCAAGTACAGTCTGCGTTCCGGGAGATCTCGCTTCAGGCGGCAGACAGCGTCACTCTGGACAAGTATGGAGATGTGACCAGTCAGGCTGGGAACATCGACATCACCGCACAGGCGGGCAGCGTGAAAGTGCTGGACGGCCGCACCATCAAATCTGGAAGCAGTGGAAAAATCACCGTTCAGGCGGTGGACGGCGTTCAACTCAACGGACTGCTCGAAACGACCGGAAACGGAAACATCTCCGTCACCACCACGGCCGGGGATATCACCGTCGACAACGGCAATTCCACCGCGATTCACGCCGGCGGGGTCGGTACTGTCGTTCTGACTGCTCAAGGAACCGGCGCAGATCTGAACATCCGCAGCGAGGTTCGTTCAACGCTGAACCGGATCGAATTGACGGCTGATCAGAACGTGCTGGTGAACGGACATGGAGACTTACTTTCGCAGTCCGGGAACATTTCAATCATCGCCAAGGATGGAACCCTCCACATTCACGATGGGGGCATTGTGGAGACAGGCGGGGCCGGAGAGATCACTCTCGATGCGAAGACCGGAATCGAATTGAAGGGCCTGCTGCAGACGACAGGCGACGGAAATATCGCGGTTGCCACAACGTCAGGGGATCTTCTCGTCGATCATGGAAATGCAATCGCGGTCAAGGCAGCAGGCGTCGGGACCGTCACCCTGGATGCCCAGGGAGCCACCTCCAATCTCTCCATTCAGAGTCAGATTCAATCTGACGAAGGAGACATCACACTCGATGCAGGCAATGACGTCACCTTCGGTGCTGATGGCGATGTGACAACCACCTCAGGAAATGTCACCATCAATGCGGATCAGGGATCCCTGTTGATGGCCGACGGGGCCGAAATACTTTCCGATTCGGGCACCATCCAACTGAAAGCTCAAGGGGATATTACGCTGGGACTGCTGAGCACGAACAGCCAGAGCAATACTCCTGCCGACGCTGCGGTCATGGTGACCAGCCAAAACGGCGCCATTATCGACGGAAATGGCCCGTCGATGAACATCCAGTCGCCCCACGTCGATTCACTGGTTGTTCTCAAAGCTGCCACCGGCATTGGTGAAGGCGATGCTCTGGAGATGAACCTCGCCAATCTGGCAGCAGAAATTACCGGTACCGGTGGGATTCAGATTTCCGTTTCGGATGACATCACCCTCACCGACGTCAAGACCGCCAACGGCAGTATCGGAGTGATCGCTGGGGGCAACATCACCGCCACCAGCGTCGTCTCACAGACCGATGCGGATGCCAACGACATCACCCTCACCAGCCAGACGGGGAACATCGCGGTTCAGAGCGTCAATGCGGGAACGTTGAACGGAGATGTGATCCTGAACGCTGCCGGCACGATCAGCTCGATCGGGGGCGGTCCGCATCTGATTGCAGATGACCTGAGTGCCACCGCCGGCTCGGGGATCAACCTGGGGACGACGATCAACACCCTCACCGCACATGTGAACGGAACAGGCCCCATCCAGATCACCGAGACCAACGCCATCACCCTCACCGACGTCAAGACCGCCAATGGCAGGATCGGGGTGATCGCTGGGGGGAACATCACCGCGACGAGCGTCGTCTCCCAGACCGATGCGGATGCCAACGACATCACCCTCACCAGCCAGACCGGCAACATCGCGGTTCAGAGCGTCAACGCAGGAACTGTGAATGGCGATGTGATCCTCAAGGCTGCCGGGACGATCAGCTCGATCGGGGGCGGGCCTCATCTGATTGCAGATGATCTCAACGCCACTTCCGGTTCGGGGATCAACCTGGGGACGACGATCAACACCCTCACCGCACATGTGAACGGAACAGGCCCCATCCAGATCACCGAGACCAACGCCATCACCCTCACCGACGTCAAGACCGCCAATGGCAGGATCGGGGTGATCGCTGGGGGGAACATCACCGCGACGAGCGTCGTCTCCCAGACCGATGCGGATGCCAACGACATCACCCTCACCAGCCAGACCGGCAACATCGCGGTTCAGAGCGTCAACGCAGGAACTGTGAATGGCGATGTGATCCTCAAGGCTGCCGGGACGATCAGCTCGATCGGGGGCGGTCCTCATCTGATTGCAGATGATCTCAACGCCACTTCCGGTTCGGGGATCAACCTGGGGACGACGATCAACACCCTCACCGCACATGTGAACGGAACAGGCCCCATCCAGATCACCGAGACCAACGCCATCACCCTCACCGACGTCAAGACCGCCAATGGCAGGATCGGGGTGATCGCTGGGGGGAACATCACCGCGACGAGCGTCGTCTCCCAGACCGATGCGGATGCCAACGACATCACCCTCACCAGCCAGACCGGCAACATCGCGGTTCAGAGCGTCAATGCAGGAACTGTGAATGGCGATGTGATCCTCAAGGCTGCCGGGACGATCAGCTCGATCGGGGGCGGTCCTCATCTGATTGCAGATGATCTCAACGCCACTTCCGGTTCGGGGATCAACCTGGGGACGACGATCAACACCCTCACCGCACAGGTCACCGGGGCTGGGGCGATCCAGATCACCGAGACCAATGCGGTCACGCTGACTGACGTCAAGACCGCGAACGGCAGCATCGGGGTGATCGCTGGGGGGAACATTACCGCCACCAGCGTGGTCTCCCAGACCGATGCCGACGCCAACGACATCACCCTCACCAGCCAGACCGGCAACATCGCGGTTCAGAGCGTCAATGCTGGAACGGTGAATGGAGACGTGATCCTGAACGCTGCCGGGACGATCAGCTCGATCGGGGTCGGACCTCATCTGATTGCGGATGACCTCAACGCCACTTCCGGCTCAGGGATCAACTTGGGAACGACGATCAACACCCTCACCGCGCAGATCACCGGGGCTGGGGCGATCCAGATCACCGAGACCAATGCCATCACGCTGACCGACGTCAAGACCGCCAATGGCAGCATCGGGGTGATCGCTGGGGGGAACATTACCGCCACCAGCGTGGTCTCCCAGACCGATGCCGACGCCAACGACATCACCCTCACCAGCCAGACCGGCAACATCGCGGTTCAGAGCGTCAATGCTGGAACGGTGAATGGAGACGTGATCCTGAACGCTGCCGGGACGATCAGCTCGATCGGGGTCGGACCTCATCTGATTGCGGATGACCTCAACGCCACTTCCGGCTCAGGGATCAACTTGGGAACGACGATCAACACCCTCACCGCGCAGATCACCGGGGCTGGGGCGATCCAGATCACCGAGACCAATGCCATCACGCTGACTGACGTCAAGACCGCCAATGGCAGCATCGGGGTGATCGCTGGGGGGAACATCACCGCCACCAGCGTCGTCTCCCAGACCGATGCCGATGTCAACGACATCACCCTCACCAGCCAGACGGGGAACATCGCAGTTCAGAGCGTCAACGCAGGAACCACCAATGGAGACGTGATCCTGAACGCTGCCGGCACGATCAGCTCGATCGGGGGCGGGCCTCATCTGATTGCAGATGATCTCAACGCCACTTCCGGCTCGGGGATCAACCTGGGGACGACGATCAACACCCTCACCGCACAGGTGAACGGAACAGGCCCCATCCAGATCACCGAGACCAACGCGGTGACCCTCACCGACGTCAAGACCGCCAACGGCAGTATCGGGGTGATCGCTGGCGGGAACATCACCGCGACGAGCGTCGTCTCCCAGACCGATGCGGATGCCAACGACATCACCCTCACCAGCCAGACGGGGAACATCGCAGTTCAGAGCGTCAACGCAGGAACCACCAATGGAGACGTGATCCTGAACGCTGCCGGCACGATCAGCTCGATCGGGGGCGGGCCTCATCTGATTGCAGATGATCTCAACGCCACTTCCGGCTCGGGGATCAACCTGGGGACGACGATCAACACCCTCACCGCACAGGTGAACGGAACAGGCCCCATCCAGATCACCGAGACCAACGCGGTGACCCTCACCGACGTCAAGACCGCCAACGGCAGTATCGGGGTGATCGCTGGCGGGAACATCACCGCGACGAGCGTCGTCTCCCAGACCGATGCGGATGCCAACGACATCACCCTCACCAGCCAGACGGGGAACATCGCAGTTCAGAGCGTCAACGCAGGAACCACCAATGGAGACGTGATCCTGAACGCTGCCGGCACGATCAGCTCGATCGGGGGCGGGCCTCATCTGATTGCAGATGATCTCAACGCCACTTCCGGCTCGGGGATCAACCTGGGGACGACGATCAACACCCTCACCGCACAGGTGAACGGAACAGGCCCCATCCAGATCACCGAGACCAACGCGGTGACCCTCACCGACGTCAAGACCGCCAACGGCAGTATCGGGGTGATCGCTGGCGGGAACATCACCGCGACGAGCGTCGTCTCCCAGACCGATGCCGATGTCAACGACATCACCCTCACCAGCCAGACGGGGAACATCGCAGTTCAGAGCGTCAACGCAGGAACCACCAATGGAGACGTGATCCTGAACGCTGCCGGCACGATCAGCTCGATCGGGGGCGGGCCTCATCTGATTGCAGATGATCTCAACGCCACTTCCGGCTCGGGGATCAACCTGGGGACGACGATCAACACCCTCACCGCACAGGTGAACGGAACAGGCCCCATCCAGATCACCGAGACCAACGCGGTGACCCTCACCGACGTCAAGACCGCCAATGGCAGCATCGGGGTGATCGCTGGGGGGAACATCACCGCCACCAGCGTCGTCTCCCAGACCGATGCCGATGTCAACGACATCACCCTCACCAGCCAGACGGGGAACATCGCAGTTCAGAGCGTCAACGCAGGAACCACCAATGGAGACGTGATCCTGAACGCTGCCGGCACGATCAGCTCGATCGGGGGCGGGCCTCATCTGATTGCAGATGATCTCAACGCCACTTCCGGCTCGGGGATCAACCTGGGGACGACGATCAACACCCTCACCGCACAGGTGAACGGAACAGGCCCCATCCAGATCACCGAGACCAACGCGGTGACCCTCACCGACGTCAAGACCGCCAATGGCAGCATCGGGGTGATCGCTGGGGGGAACATCACCGCGACGAGCGTCGTCTCCCAGACCGATGCGGATGCCAACGACATCACCCTCACCAGCCAGACGGGGAACATCGCAGTTCAGACGGTCAATGCGGGGGCCCTTCACGGAGACGTCATTCTCATTTCCCAGACGGGAGCAATCACGCGCGTCGGCCCGACAACGCAGGTGAATATCACTGCCGACGACCTGCTGACGATCTCCGCTTCGGGAGTCAATTTGTATACGTCGGTCAACGATCTGTCGGCCTTCGTCAGTGGGAAAGGAGACATCCTGATCGAGGAGTCGGACGATATTCGACTGGCTTCCTCAGACGCGGCCACTGATGATGAACGGATCGAAACGACCGACGGGCGAATTCAGATTCGAGCTGTCGGCAACATCACGATCGTCGATACCAATCCGGCCAATGACGGCCCTGATCGTCGCGGAGATGAAGAGATTATCGCCGGCGGTGCAGCGAGCAGTTCTTCGACCAGTGCTGGCCGGATTCTGCTTCAGGCTGGCAACATCAACGGGGGTAGCCCTGCGGATCTCATCTTCCAGCCGCATGCCCAGATCTCAGCTGTCGGGGCAGCCGGTGACCGCGGGGCCATTGTGCTGATTGCAACCGGCAATTTTGAATTCGACAGTGCCACGTCGCAGATCACCACCTACAACGGCACGGACGGAGGAACAGTCCGGACCCCAATTCCCACGATCGATAACCTCACCGGAGGAAACCCGGATCTGGTCGCAGCCGGAAACGATTATCGCGGATCTTTTCAGGTCAAACTCGGATCGGGGACAGCGGGTGAGAACGGACTCGAAATTCATATCGACTGGGGCGATCTGGGAAGCAAGCGATATGAAGGCTCAGACTACAACAACCAGACCGCTGCAAACGGAAGTCTGGAAGGGCTCGACGGGGAATCCCAGCTCAATCTGAGCCATATTTACACGATTTCCGATGTGCAGACTGCCAACGGGAATGGCCGTGTCAACTCCACGGATCCGCTGCAGGTGCGATTCACGGTATCCCACGACCCGTCGATTGTGATCCTCGCGAATACGCTTAACGGAGCAGCGACCGGGAAGCTCGATGGAGAACTCAGCCTGCTGACCAGCAGCAATCACCTGCAGGGCCCCAACGACGACGTCCCCATCGATCCCGCTTCGCTGCTGGGGGCGACACTGGCGAACATCCAGTCAGGTGGAACGGTAGATCCCGTGCAGTTCACGGATACCGTGGACGCGATTAACACCATGCAGTCGGCAGAGATGCTGGACTCCGGTATTCAGTCGTTCCGGGTGCCTCCGATCATCCCTCCCCGCGAATTGTTCGTGATTCGGGACGAAGTCTTTCCGACAGATGCCCCGCCCGCTCCGGCGACTGCTCCGATCTCGTTTGTTTCTCCTGCTCAGCAGGTGGTCCACTCGATTCCGGTTTCGTCGACGAACCTTTACTTCCGGGATGAGTATTTCCAGATCAAAGCCATCTCGCCGGACCCGAATGCCACCGCACCACTGGCTCCGCCCGAGCGGCTGCCGGACGACATTCTCTCCGGAGACCGGTTGAATCAGCTGTTCCGCCAGCTGCCGGATGGGCAGTACGGAATCGACTACGTGCTCGGAGAGGGAAATGAACGCTCGATTCTGAAGTTCGACATCCGTCAGGGTCAGCCGGTCGTGCCCGGAGGCGAGATCCTGGACGGTGGTCAGTTGAAGCTTGAGGACATCACCGAACAACTTAAGAACGCTGCGGAAGCAACAACCAGCGAACCTGCAACAACAGACGCCAGCCCAGCCGCAGACGTGAATCTCTCTTCGGTCCCGACAACTTCCTCAGAGTTGGAAGTTGCTCAGCAGAAGAACGGAGGAGAACTTGCCGTTCAGGGCGACGTCGAGGCTGCAAGCCGCAGTCTCGAAGAACAGAGTGAGGAACTTGAAGAGCCGGTGCCACTCAGTGCTGCAGCTGTCCCCGGGTTCCTGGGCATCACCGGGTTCCTGCGTCGAATTCGCCGCCAACAGCAGGAGCCTTCCAGTTTCTCAGCGACAGGACGTTTGATGCGGCGTTTGAAGCGTGGTGCGGACGAATAAGAACGCAGTCAAATCAATTGAGGAATCAGGGCGGCGGCCAAAAGAGAAATTTCGATCAGTGTGTGGAGCGGGTGAGGGGCATGGCATCTGAGAAAGACGAGAAATCGCCAAACGAGTCGTCGGACGACTTCAGCGGAACGGTCTTCATTCCTCATGAAGAAGAGTCCGATGCTGACGCTGCGCCGCTGTCCTCCTCAGTGGACAACAGCCGCACCTACGTGAACGAGAGTGAACTCATTGACGAGGAGAATGAAGAAGACGGTTCAAACACGGCCGATTCTCAGGTCATCGGACAGGCGTCTGCGGAGATCGACGACCACGACAACAGCGGGACGGTCTTCATTCCCAATGAAAACGCGGCGGAGTCTGCGCCGCCGTCCTCCTCCGTGGATAACAGCCGCACCTACGTGAACGAGAGTGAACTCATTGACGAGGAGGATGGAGAAGACGGCTCAAACACGGCCGATTCTCAGGTCATCGAACAGGCTTCTGCGGAGATCGACAACCACGACAATGGCGGGACTGTCGTTCTGGAAAGCCAGATCTTCGATGATCCAGACAACATCAGAACCGCTGATTCTCAGCTGATTGAAGTCGGTCCAGCGAAGGCGCCTTCCGAGGATGTCAATGATCGCACGTTCGTTATGGACAGCGAGATCATCGACGATCCGTTGAATTTGCGGACGGTGCAGTCCGACACTTTTGGAGATCCGTCTTCCGGCCGATCCCCCAGTGATGAGAATGACCGCACCTACGTGGTCGACAGTCATCCCGACGTGCGTCCCGGGTCGCAGACAGTCGATTCACGCACGATCAACATGGACGTCCTGGATGAACAGGAACGGAAGATCTGGGAACAGGTTTCTGCAAAGAGTCAGGAACAGTCCCGGACGAGGATGTCTGACGTCGACGATTCCGTCCAGGTCGGCGGGCCCGCCATGGAAAGCAACCTGCTGCTTCTCAGCAGGCGTCTGCATGAGCGTTCGGATAAGTTCGAAGAGTCCGGTCTGCATCCCGACTACGAAATTCTGCGAGTCCTCGGACGGGGCGGAATGGGAGTGGTCTATGAGGCGCGACAGGCGTCTCTGGATCGAACTGTTGCCATCAAGGTCATTCAGACGATTGCCCCATCGGATCGAGAGCGGTATCGATCGACTGGTCGGTTTGGAGCAGCTCAGAAGCTCAAACGGGAACAATTTCTCTCTGAAGCGGTCGTCACCGGCGATCTGGATCACCCGAACATCGTTCCCATTTACGACGTCGCGAAGACGCATGAAGGGGACCTGTTCTATTCGATGAAGCGAGTCGAAGGGACCCCCTGGGATAAGGTCATCGATTCGAAGTCACTGGACGACAACCTCGACATCCTGTTGAAAGTCATGGACGCCGTGGCGTTCGCACACTCCCGCGGAGTCGTTCACCGGGACATCAAGCCTGAAAACGTCATGCTGGGCGAGTTCGGCGCGGTGATGTTGATGGACTGGGGACTGGCGGTTCCGACTGCCGAGTTTCGCAAGCTGGGGACCGTGCGGCAGGTCACCAGCCTGGGTGGATCTCCTGCATACATGGCGCCGGAACTGGCAATCGGTCCCATTTCCCGGATCGGCCGGGCCAGCGACATCTATCTTCTGGGAGCCGTGCTGTACCAGATGATCTCGGGACACCCGCCTCATTCAGGCAAGGGGGTCAGCCAGTGCCTGCGGGCTGCTGTTGAGAACATCATCGATCCGGTTCCTGCGGAGAAGCAGGGAGAGCTGTACAACATCGCCATGAAGTCGATGGCGAAGCAGCCGTCGGATCGGTATCAGTCCGTTCAGGAGATGCAGGCGGCCATCCGCAGCTACCGTTCGCATACCGAAAGTATCAATCTCTCGAAGCGGGCTGCCGAGGATGTCGAGCGCGCGCGGGAAACGGACGAATACGGGGATTACGCCCGTGCCGTCTTCGGATACGAACAGGCGCTTGAGCTCTGGGAAGAAAACTCGACTGCCCGGCAGGGAGCCATTCAGGCCCGGCTGGCGTATGCGGAATCGGCCTGCCGCAAAGAAGATTTTGATCTGGGACTCTCGCTGCTGAACGAGAACGAGTCCGAGTTCCAGCCGATGCTGGCCCAGTTGAAGCACGGACAGACGGAACGCAGTCTCCGTCGTTCACGTCTGGCTGCCTTTCGACGGGTGGCGGCGGGATTACTGCTGATCATCTTCATCGGTGGGGGCGGGATGTCCTGGACCATTTTCCAGACCAACCAGCAACTCACTGAAGCCGTCGGCACGATCGATAAAGCGAACCAGACAATCAAGGCGGCAAAGGCAACCGTCCAGACGTTGGAAAGCAATGTCGCTGTCAAGCAGCAGGAGCTCCACGCTGCACAGGAGAAAGTCGTTCTGGCTCAGAAAGAAGCTGGAGCGAAGATCAAACAGGCCCAGGAAACCGCGGATCTGAAGATCGCCGAGGCGGCCTCTCAAGTCGAAATGGTGAACAGCACCCTCAAGCTGGCGCAGACGAAGTTGAACGATACCGTCGCCAAGGTCGAAGTGGCTCAGGCAGCCGCCATCAAAGCCGCTGCCGACGCTGCACGGGCAGAAGCGGACGCGGCTTATGTGAACTACGCATCCGCCATCAGTCAAGCTCGAAGTTATCTCGATCAGAACCAGCACGGACAGGCATATCAGATCCTGAATTCCATTCGGGAAGCCCGTGCGCCAGACCAGCCGCTGGCCTGGGAATGGCAGCGACTCTGGTACGAAGCCAATCGCGCCCGTCGACACTCCTCCACGGCAGAAGTCCCGGTTGATGGAAGACACATTCGATTCAGTTCATCCGGGCAACTGGCACTGGCCACTTACGACGATGGGGCTCTCGAACTCGTTTCGATTCAGCCTCAGGGGGATCACGTCTCCCGCCGCCTGGCTCTCCCCGTCGCCACGGTGGCAGCAGCGTTCTCGCCAGACGAACGGCAGATCGCCGCAGCCGGGGCCGATGGAGCCATCCGTCTGGTCGACCGGCAGTCCGGACAGATTCGGGGAACATTGCAGCGAAAGGACCTTTACGGCGCATCCGGCCCTGCGATTCATGTCGTTCAGTTTCTCACCGGCAACCTTCTGCTGTCAGGTTCACAGGACTCCACGATCCGAATGTGGGATGTGACCTCCGGCCAGGAAGTGGGAGTCTGCTGGAATCTGGCTTCTATTCTCGATCTGGATGCCGTCGAACTTCCGCGCGGGCAAGGGTGGCTTGTCGCGGCGGCAGTTTCGGATCTTCGTAACGGTCGGGTCGTTGTCTGGCGGATTGCCCCGGAAGCAGGCCAGGAACAATTCACGCGGGTGGCAGATCTGCTCGCCCATGGGGCACCGGTCCTTTCGGTGGCGTTCCATCCGGATGGGCAGACGGTCGCTTCCGCCGACCAGTCCGGACGCATCCTCGTCTGGAACTGGCAACAGATCGGGCAGCTCGATTATCACGACCGGATTTCCAGCGCGGTCGCAAAGCTGCGAACGGGGCAGTCCACTCAACCTGTTGCCACAGACCCGAAAGTCCGGGAACTCAGCGACCCTGCACTCAGCCACGATCTTCGTCGCGATACGGCTTCTGGACAGAGTCATCTGGGCCATCGGGATGCGGTTCAGAAAATCCGATTCAGCCCCGATGGACGCTGGCTCGTCTCCGCATCGAATGATCTAACGCTGAAGGTCTGGAATGTGGAAACGGGACGGCTGGCACAGACGCTTCGCGGACAGGGGGGACCCGTTCGCAGTGTCGACTTCTCTCCCGCACGTCCGCGAACTCTGATGTCCGCCGGCAGCGGCGGTCTGCTCTCCTGGGACCTCGCGACCTCTAATGAAGTCATGGTCTACCGTGAAGAATCCACTTCCGCGGAGAATCAGTTCACCGCTCATAACGATGAGATTCTATCAGCCTCCTTCGACCGGACTGGGACGCGCATCGTCACTTCCAGTCGCGACCACACAGCACGCGTCCTCGAGATCGATCCCGTGCGTCAGGAGATTCGACAGATCGCCGACCTGCGGGATGAACCCGCTGCGGAAGGGGCACCCCATTCTCCCGGCGCTCTCGTGGAAGGGGGAGAATTCATTTCTCTTTCAATGCAGACGACCGCTGACAACTCACGACTGTTTGTCGGCGGGGCAGATGGCATTATCCGGATCTGGAATGTCCCTCGAGCGATTGAAATCAGTTCGATTGTCGGGACCGGTCTGAATACATCATTCGCCATCTCTCCCAATGGTCAACTCGTCCTCACCGGCAGCAGTCAGCCGGACGCCCGGGCACTCGTCTGGGCACTCAATGAACAAGGACACCCGGAACGGAATCCTCGCTGGAAACTGAATGGCCATCAGGACACCGTTACCGCATTCGCCATCTCTGCCGACGGCCGACGACTGTTCACCGGCGACCGTCAGGGAATGGGGATTCTCTGGGATGCGGAATCGGGACAGCAGATCGGGTCGACCCTCCGTCAGCACGCCGGCTCGCGCCTGAATGCTGCAGCGTTCACCGGTGATGGGACGGAACTCTTCATCGCCGGCGATAATCGCAGCGTCTCGCGGGTGAAGGTCGCGACTAGAGAAGTGCTCGAAAACTTGAAGCATGACGGGTTTGTCACCGATCTCTCACTCGCTCCCAACGGACGACAGCTGATGACGGTCACTCAGATCCCCGGAGAATCGGAAACGCGCACACGCCTGCTGCTGTGGAATCTGGCGATTGGAAGTGGGCAGTCGACGTCAATCACCGTGGACGAAGAAAGCAATCAGCGAAACGCATCCGGGGATCAGCCGGAACGCAAACGGGAAATCCGTTCGATCCGGTTTGCAGGGAATTCTCTGGCCTACAGCACACTCGTCGACACACAGCAACGACGCAGCTTCCTGAAGGTCTGGAAGATTCTTCCCGAGGTGGGCCCCGAACTGGTTCGAGGGGTTGCCTTCCCAGCGAAGCTCGCGGCGGCAGAAGTCGCCTTGCAAGGTCCCCCCGGCCAGATCTTCACATTAAACGGCGATGCTGTCTTCCTGTGGGACCTGCAGACTCTCGGACATCTGCGAAGTTATCGCCCTCATTCCGCTGTGACGCAAGCAAGCTTTTCCTCAGACGGCCGATACGTCGCCACCTCGAGCAGGACGGTGAAGATCTGGGACGTGACCTCCCAGAAGACGATGGCACAGATGGAATTTCCACACGAAGGACCGGTTCGTTCCGTGGCGTTCTCTCCTGTCCCGGGAAGTTACCTTCTGCTGACCGCCGGTGATGACGGAAAAATCAAGCTCTGGGACTGGCACCCGGAGACCGCCACAGTCGAAGAAGTTCGAAACTTTGCCGAAGGGCCTCGCATTCAACGGGTCTGCTTCTCTGAAGATGGTGAACTGATCCTGGCGGTGGGAGAAGGAGGATTCGCGAAAGTCTGGAGGACCGATGGACAGGGAACCCCGCTCGTCCTGACAGATGGCGAGAACACTTCCGATGCGCTGTGCGGTGCGATCAGCGATGACAAGAAGTGGGTGGTTGTCGGATCGAAAGACCGAGTGGCCCGCCTGTGGCGCCTGGCTGACGACCAGTCATCCGCCCGACTGGTTCGCAAATTCAGCGGACATGCGGATGAGATTTCCGATATCGATTTCATCTCTTCCCCGAACCCGGCAAACCTGCGAATCGTTTCCGCCAGTCGCGACATGCTTGTGCGGATTTGGGATCCCCGCATCGAGAATCTGGAAGAAGCGGTCGCGCCGCGCGAACTGCTGGTCCTGCGCAGCCACACCCTCGGGGTCACCGCTGTCGATATGACGGATGACAACCGGTTGCTGATGTCCGCTGGACTGGACGGGGACGTCATCCTCTGGCCGACGGTGTTGAATCCATAGCCGCCGGTGGCGGACGGACCGCAACTTGTTTAGTGAATTTGATGAGTCGCGAGAGCACTTCTCAACGGCCGAAACGGCCTGCACTCCTGGCTTTCCGAACTTGACCAGACGCCCGCGGCCTCAGCGGGTTCAATCCCTCTCAGTTTCGCTGGCACTTCCAGTTTTGCCAGCCTTCCACTCTTCCCAAACCACCCAGTCTCCATTTTCGGAATAACCGGAGCAATCTGCAGACTGGGGGCATCTCCTACTCATCATCCCCCCCGACTTTGTTCGATACATGCAGTGATACGATGAAATCGGTCAGGGGGACTGTATGGATTATTCCGTCACTGCGGCAGAGTTGGCCGCTCCAAGGGTTTCGGGCTGAATCGCATGTTTCTGGTGTGGTCACCTTCCTCGGAAAGCATGAGACCCGGATGGCGTTTGGCCATCGGGGCGATCGCGCTGTTGGGTGGGGCCATGATTCCCGGCTGCTCAACCGCTCCCAATTACGCGGAAACCATCGGGAATAATACCGACCAGGTGAACGCGATCATGTGCCGGGTCGACGAGCGCATGGAGCCCGCCCTGATCGAAGATCCCCTGCTGGAACCCCACACGCTGCTGGATGTTTCACAGGATCGCCCGCAGTCGTATCGGGATCTGACGCTCTCGGAAGCGGTCATGATCGCCATGACGAACTCACAGGTGCTGCGTGACCTGGGGGCCACGGTTCTGCGGGCACCGGAGACGGTTTCCACGACGTATCAGCTCGCCCTGCAGGAAACCGATCCCCGTTTCGGAATTGAAGCCGCTCTGAGCGCCTTCGACGCCCAGTTCGACGCGAATGCGAACGTCCGTGACAACCACCAGATGTTCAACAACGAATTCTTCGGCGGCGGCACGAACTTCTTTAATCAGGATGCGAACGACTATCTGACTCAGATCAGCAAACCGACTGCGACCGGTGCCGTGCTCTCGCTGCGGAACATGATCGACTACGACTCCAACAACGCCCCGGCAAACCTGTACTCCAGCATCTGGCAGAATCAGATCGAAGCCGAAATCCGGCAGCCGCTGCTGCAGGGGGCGGGATTGACCTTCAACCGCATTGCCGGTCCCGGTGCGATCCCCGGTGTCTATAACGGGGTTCTGATCGCCAAGGTCAACAACGACATCAATGCAGCTGATTTCGAAAAGAACGTCCGTAACTTCATCAGCGAAGTGATCAATTCCTACTGGGACCTGTACTACGCCTACCGCGATCTGGATGCCAAGCAGATTGCCTTCGAAAAGAGCCGTGAAACCTGGCAGGCCTTTCAGGCCATGCAGACCGCCAGCCTGCAGGGGGGAGTTTCCGAAGCACTCGCCCGCGAGCAGTTCTATCGCTTTCAGGCTGAACTGAAAGATTCCATCACCGGCCGCGCCGGGCAGCGGACACAGGTGGGGAACGGGGCTGGAGGAGGCGTTTTCCGCGGGACCAACGGGGTTCAGCTGGCCGAGCGTCGACTGCGGCTGATGATCGGCCTTCCGATCACCGAACACGAACTGCTTCGTCCCATCGAAGAACCCGAGACAGCTCCCGTCGTCTTCGACTGGCACACGATCGTCGGTGAGTCGCTGCGGCGACGTCCTGAGCTGAACGAACAGAGACTCGTGGTGAAACGCCGTGAACTGGAACTGATCGCTGCCCGTAACTTCCTCAGCCCCCAGCTGGACATGGTCGCCAAATACCGGGTTCGCGGCATGGGACACAAGTACGCGGGCGGCAGCACTCCCAGTGCTGCCGGAGATCTGGGATCGGCTCTGGAACAGATGTCCGAATTCACCAACCGCGAGTGGATTGTGGGGATGGAGTTCTCGCTGCCGGTCGGATTCCGTCAGGCACATGCTGCCGTTGAGAACGCTGAGTTCATGATTGCCCGGGCCCGCGCGATTTTGAAGGAACAGGAACGACAGGTGGTGCACGACCTGGGAGTGATGGTCGCGGAAACGACTCGGGCCTACGAGCAGATGGAAACGAATCTGAATCGCTATCTGGCAGCCCGGGATGCGGTCGATGCCCTCGAAGCCAGCCGGAATGCAGGACTGCCAGTCAACCTGGATCAGGTGTTCGACGCCCAGCGGCGGATGACGGAAGCTCAGACCCACTACTTCCAGGCGCGGGTCGAATACGCGATCGCGCTGAAGAACATTCACTACGAAAAGGGCTCGCTGCTGGAAGCCAACAACGTCGCTCTTTCCAGTTCCGGCATGTCCGTCTCGCTTCCGTCCGCCCAGACGGCTCAGGCCGAAGTCCAGCCGACTCAGGCCACGGTCGTGACTGTGGCCGATAAGACGGAAGTGGTGGATCCCGACCCAGTGCTCGATGAGACCTCCCTCGATCCGAACAACCCCAGCTGGATGGAAACCTGGAGCGACTCCCGGTTTGAGTTCATCGAGAAATGATGTTCGCTTGACCAGTTTGGTCTATCATGTGCAGGCGATTCAGGATTTTCACCGCATGAAAGTCCATATGATCGTCTGCGGAACGTAATAGATCATTTACAAAACCGCTCCAGCACGGGCCTGCATTCAGGACCCAGTTCGACTTCTGAAAAGCTCGGTGAATGATCTGTCAGAGCACGAAGCGTGAGCGAGTGCATACTCAACAGGATGCGACTGAATGCACTTGCTCACGCGACGTGCTCTGAAAAGTCAAGCTGCAGTGCTCAAGCGAATCTCATGAAAGGGTTGTCCGCCCGGCTCACATTCGCCACCTCCGCGCAGTTCTCTCCCGGAGAGGAGGAAGGTGGAAAAACTCAGTTAAAGCAGGCCAGGAACAGCGGGGTGTCTCCTGGTCTTCTTCAATGAGTCTCTCCTCGGGCGAGTCCCATGCCTGCTACATTTGCCATCAGTACGAAGCTTCCCGGCTGGGGCTTGATGTGGGGGCTGTCGATTCTCGTCTATTTGGCATTGAAGTGGCTTTCATGGTGTTAGCGAAAGCCGGGACATTCGCCGGTCTGGCAACATGCTGCGTATCTGGTTGCCTGGCCGGGGATGGACGTCGACACCTTCCTGCACCCGCGTGGAGCAGTCCCGGTCCCACGTTCAGAAGAATGGACCTTTGCAGCATTCAAAGCCGCAGTTGGTCTATGCATCTTTACCGCAGCCGCTCAGCTGCCCGAGAGCGTCGATCCTCGAATCACCGGATGGATCGCAATGGTCGGGATTACCTTCATCCTTCACTTCGGCTCATTTCACATCCTTTCCTGCGTCTGGCGCAGAGCCGGACTTCAGGCGACTCCGCTGATGCAGTGGCCGATCGCCTCGCGAAGCGTAGCAGACTTCTGGGGTCGTCGCTGGAACCTGGCCTTTCGAGACCTGACTCACCGGTTCCTGTTCCTTCCGCTGGTGGGAGAAGTGGGAGGAACCGCAGCCCTGATGACGGGATTTCTCGTGAGCGGACTGATTCACGATCTGGTCATCTCATGGCCCGCGCAAGGTGGTTACGGCAGTCCGACTGCATACTTCCTGATTCAAGGGGTGGCGATCCTCGCTGAGCGTTCACAACCGGGTCGCCGGCTGGGTCTGCGAGGCGGATGGACCGGCTTCCTTTTCTGCCTGCTGGTGGTCCTGATCCCCATCCCACTCCTGTTCCATCAGGCGTTCATCAACAATGTGATCATTCCCTTCCTGCAAGCAACAAGGGCCGTTCGATGTTATTAAACCTGACCACCATCTTGTTCTACACGGGGATTGCACAACTCTGCGTGCTGATTGCCTCCGCACTGGTCCCGATCCGACTTCAGTGGAGTCAGACCCTGTCCGGCCTGCCTGTGCTCGTGCGACAGCTCTTCTGGGTGTATGGAAGTTACGTCGTACTCTCCATCGTGAGCCTGGGATTGATCACAGCGACGTGTGCTGCCGAGCTTGCAGGCGGAAGTGGACTGGCCCGGGCATTCTGTGCGTATGCCGCATGCTTCTGGGGAATTCGTCTCTCACTTCAGCCTTTTCTTGAAGCGAAACCGTTTCTGACGACCTGGTGGCTCCGGTGCGGGTACCCTCTGCTCAGCGTACTCTTCGCCTGCTTCACGTTGATCTTCATCTGGGGAGCGATTCACTCCTGATGAACGATTAATGATGATTCGCGGGCGATGACGCGGCGGGTCATGCGGTCACAATTCCGGAATCTGCAAAGCGAAGCTGATTAAAACTCACCGAGGACTTCTCCGCCATGTCGAGTGGAGATCGCTCTCCAGGTGGTCAGGTTGATATTGTCCGAAACGAAGCGGACGCTGCCGTCGCAGAACGACAATTGAACTCCACCTGTGTGGGCGCTTCGGGCAGCGGTGAGGGCGTAGTTATGGCTTCCATTCTGGCAATCGGGCGTCGGCGAATTCGGAATGTAAAAATGGTTGTACAGGGTGTCGCCGGTGTGACCGTTGATCCACTTGGCACCCCGGTTTCCTTTCCATTGTCCCGCGGTTCCTGCTGCTGCCTCGCAGGCTGACGGGGTCGTTTGAGTTCCCCCCGTGAGTTCAATGACGCGTCGTTTCGGGTCGTTGCCCTGAGGGATCGCGCCGGACACGCCATCCCCCAGCAAGTGTTCGCCGAAGAGAACGGTATTGCTCATTCCGTCGACAATGTCTCGAAACCGTGTAGCCGACCGCGAGTAGATCACGCCGTCCGCGTTTCGCGAGGAGGCGAAGTTGGAGTCTGCTTCAGTGGAGGTCCCATTGATGGCAGAGCCTGCATTGGCCGGATAGCTGATCCCCCCATAGGTCTCGCCCGGTACCCTGTTTCCGTCACTGGGACAGACCATCAGCGGCAACACCTGCCGGGCGGCTGCATCATTGGATTCCACTTCGGGACCGGTGCCGAAGATGGTCATCGGGGGGAATGAGAAATTCAGCAGGTTCTGCAAGCCCGCCTGATCCACATACGGAAGAAGTTGAGCGTGTGCCGAGAAGACTTTCGGATACCCCAGCGTTCCCGGCGGAAGGACAGAGTGAGAGGACTCGTAGTTATGAACTGCCAGCCCCAGCTGTTTCAGATTGTTTTTGCACTGCGACCGGCGTGCAGCCTCTCGCGCCTGTTGAACTGCAGGAAGCAGCAGGGCGACGAGGACCGCAATAATCGCGATGACAACAAGCAGTTCGATCAACGTGAATCCGCGCGGTCGTGTTCGGCGCAGAGAAGAGTCTAAGTAGTGCATTGTGATCAGCCTCGAGTTTCGGAGGATGAACGTCGAAAGTTCATCCTCCCGCAGCGTCAGTGCGACACAGGTTCAACCTGGATTCGAATTCACTCTTCCCGACTAGCCAATCGTGCGGCAAATGATCGCGCGCCCGGCACAGCAATCCGTACCGTTTTGGGAGCGGGCCGATCAGCCGCGCGGGCGCGCGACCACGCACCGCACAGTTCGGCAATCAGCACGCCAGCTGAACCTGCAATGGCAGTACCGTCTGACGACTTCGGGAACAGCGCACAGGGGCTTCCTCAATCACGCACAGCGTGGAGGGGGAACCGGCGGAGAGATCGAAACTTCCCGCAAGAGTGTCTCAGCGACGACAGCAGTTTCGAAGCAGATATTTGTGGGCAATGCGATCTGAACAGGTTCTGGCAAGAGAGTCCAGGGCAGTGAATTGAAGGCCAGCCCTTCACCCTGACATTGCTGCGCGAGTGTCCCAATCACCGTCTTCATGCGAGACTTGGGCGACGAAGTGGATCGAGGCGACTCGCACGCAGCCGTCTTGACTCCCGAACGCTGCGAACAGCACGTTTTCGCAGGACGCCGGGCCAGTAACGACTCAAACGTGAAGGCTGCGGTGCTCGATTTCTTCGCCTGAGAAATCACAAGCTCCGGGACTTTCACACGATTCTTCCGGGCCCATGCCAGCTTCTGCTCATGCGTGAAACAGCAGCATTTCTTCCAGCATTGCTGGGCGGACCGGCATCCGCACGGACGGTCAGCACAGGGGAAAGGTTCGGACCGATCTTTCTCGCCGGGCGAAACGACAGCGACCCCGACAGGCAACGGAACGAAAGAGGCAACAATGGAAAGCAGAACGCTCAGGCAGACAAGCCTGTGCATCCACGCTGAAGTCCAAAGTCTTTGCCTCCGGGAGAACATACAACTTTTCCAAACTGACGTTTCAAGTCAGAGTTCTCGACCGGCTCGCTCCCAACGAGGACTTTAATGGGAATCCGGGCGGTCCGCTACTCCGCAGCAGGTCCTGAGCAAATTTCCGGTTCTCGGGAAGATGCGTTTCCACCTCACTTGAAAACCCTGAATGAAGATTCGGCCGTTCACCCTGCCGCCAGAGCGGTTTTGCCAATAATCTATTACGTTCCGCAGGCGATCATATGGACTTTCATGCGGTGAAAATCCTGAATCGCCTGCACATGATAGACCAAACTGGTCTAAAGCAAGCTGCGATGTTGTGCCCGCAGCTCGGCAGCCATCAGATCTTCGAGGAACCGTAAGCGACGTTCCGGAAGGGGCGCCGGGATCTGAAGTTTCACCAGCAGCGCACTCACAAGCTTATCGAGCAGTTCTTCCCGTTGCTTTTCCGGAATCTTCTGCCAGCGTTCAAGCAGCCTTTCAACCGCATCGAAATCACCCGGCCCTAACCGTCCGAGCGTTCGGGAATCAAAACGGAACTCGGCATCGGCAGCTGATTTCTCAGAAAGGACTGAGCGCAGATCGCTCATTTCCGATTCCCCGTCCGAAACGACTGTGGTCCCGGCAACCATGTCCCCGGTCCGCTGGGAACGCTTTGACAGGAATGGGACGATCCACAGACAAGGAATGTTATCGGCCACACGAAACAGGTTCCGGATCAGGATGCTCCCGGGATCGAGTGAAAATCCATCCACCTTGATCACTCGAATCTGACACATCCGTTTGCCTGGAGTCTGTCCTCCCATCAGCAGTTCGCAGGCAGCGAAGTACACGAAACTTCCCAGCCCCATGAGAATCACCGCGACCGCGATCACAAAGCCGATCACCTCATGTGGCTGAAAATGCTCCGTATCGATTCGGTCAATCACGGTAAAGAACGACATTCCCGAGAGAGTGAGCACGATTAGCAGAACGAACATCAGCAACGAAACGAAAACCTGATCGATGACCCACGCGACAAAGCGGGTCCCCAGCCCCGCTGGGGTGTAACGAACCTGCACGTTCTCCGGAGTTTCGAACTTCAGCTGATCCGCCATCGAGTGTCCGTCCCCTGTGAAAAGCGATATACTTCAAGCGTCGGCAAGACAGATCGCCGACCAAGCGAATGACGATCACGAATTCCGCCTGGGGCCAGATTCAGTATGAGTAGTTTTGTCGGCCGCTACAAGAAGGACTGGGACGAGCTGGAAGCCCTCATTCACCGGGCCCGCAGAAAGATCCGCCGTCTTTCCGCACAGGACCGCGAGCGGCTGGATCTCCTTTACCGCCGGGTGACAGTCCAGCTTTCACGTGCTTCGACCTCCACCCGGGACACTCGTCTGATCACCTATCTGAATGATCTGACTGCCAAGGCTCACAGCCTGATTTATCTGCCCCCTCGCAGCTCTTTGTTTTCCGGAGGACTTCGGTTTATTTCGGAAGGATTTGCCCGGGCCATCGCGAGGAACTGGCCTGCACACCTGATGTCGTTCGCACTGGTGATCGGCGGAGCACTGCTGGGATACGCAGCTGCAATGTCCGATCCGCTGCTGGCGCACGCTCTGTGGCCCGCGGAGGATTCGCGGCAGCCGGGCTCAACTCAAGAACAGTTGCTGGAACATCTTCGAGGGGGACGTGACGATGGCGGAGGAATGAAGTTTCTCTTCGCCTCGTTCCTCTTTCAGCACAACTTCAAAGTGGGACTGCTGGCAATGGCCACCGGCATTCTGGCTTCGATTCCGACCGTCTTTCTGATGCTGTTCAACGGCATGCTGTTAGGCGTGTTTACAGCCATTCACGCTCAGGCAGGAATTCACTCCGAGATGTGGGCCTGGATCCTTCCACATGGGATTACCGAACTGGGAGCCATTATTTTATGCGGCGGGATCGGACTGATGCTCGGTCAGGCGGTGACTCGTCCGGGCCTGAACTCCCGGAAGCAGGCATTGGTTCTTGCGGGGAAGGAAGCGGCACGCATCGCTGCCGGAGTCGGATTGATGCTGATCGCTGCGGCAGCCTTCGAAAGCTATGTGCGGCAAAGCCACCTCTCCACGTCGTCACGTCTGGTCTTCGCGGCAGCAACTGCAGTCTTCTGGACCGGGTATCTCATTCATGGATTCAAACGGGAAAGAGCGGCACAGCAGGCGGAAGCCGAACAATTCCAGGCCAGGCTGATGCCCGCGAAAGAGACCTCACTGTCATAAGGCTGCAATCTCTTACAGCAGGTTTCGCTGTCGCAGTTCAATGAACCGGTTAATCAGCGGCAGCGTCAACTGCCGGGGTTCGACATCCAGAATCTGCACGCCTCCGTGTTTCAATGCGTGCAGGGATTCCGAGCGATCGCGGACCAGCCCCATCGCGACGGCCTGACGGGCACCGGCCTCAATCGACGTGGCTTCCTGATGAATCACCTGATTCAGCAGCGGTGTCCGCAAGGCTGCAAAGAGCAGCAGGTGCCGACGACTGAGACGGGCGAGAGCAGCGCAGTGCATGCGCGACGTTTCCGCATCGCCCAGATCCGAGAGCACGATCAGGAAGCTGCGTTTGGACTGTCGTCTTTGAACTTCGGCGAACAACCGGGTGAAATCGGTCTCCTGCCAGCGGGTCTGCAGGTTATAGAGAGAATCGACGATCCCCCCCAGCGCCTTTCGTCCAGCGGTCGGTGCCAGATAGCCCCGCAGTTCACTATCGAAGATGCCAATTCCGCATCGATCTCCGCTGTGCAGTGCCACCTGTGCCAGATTCAAAGCGGCATCGACAGCGCAATCCAGCTTCGAGCCACGTTCAGTCATAGTCCCCATGAGGCGTCCGGAGTCGATCAGGATCAGGACATCGCGATGGCGCTCGACCTGATATCTTCTGACGATCGGAATTCCCTGACGCGCGGTGGACCGCCAGTCGATCCGGCGGGGATCGTCCCCAGTCCGGTAGGCGTCGAGTGAGACGAATTCCGTACCGGCCCCCTGTTGTCTCTCCCGGACAATCTTGTCCAGCATCAGCAGTTGAGCCCCCATCTCTTTCTGCAACTCTTCCCGCGAGGCAAACGTTTCCGGAAGGATTTTGATGTCGCCATGACAAGAGAATTCTTGCTGCGTCTCCGTCAGTTGCCAGGGTCCCACGACACGCACCCAGACCGGGCCAAAATGCTGCTCTCCCCGCTGTGGGATGCGACACCGGGTTGTGAATGTCAGCACTTCACCGGCACGGATGTGGAAAGGAAAATTCGTCCAGGCCGGGGTGCATTCGACCGGGACGACATCTCGGAGCGTCCCGCTGACTTCCTGTGGACCGGAATTCCGGATCGTGACGATGCTGTCAAAGAACAGATCCCGACCGGCAATCCTGGGCAACGTGCGACTGACCTGAATCTGCTTGAGAAGTGCGCGCGCAGCCAGACTGTCCCGCCACGCGCTGAATGCGACGAGAATCATCAGTCCGCCAAGCATCCACAGGACTGCTCCCCAGAGAAAGGCGAGCGATCCCAGCAGCGTCAGGATGGCCACGACGATCAGGAGTATTCGGCCGGGACGCACGATCACCGAGGCACCTCGACCGATTCCAGCAGCTGCAGCAACACTTCGTCAGCCGACGTCCCTTCAAGTTCCACAGTCGGACTCAGGACAACGCGATGACGCAGCGCAGGCAGAAAGGCCTCTTTGATGTCATCCGGAGTGACATAGTCGCGGCCACGAAATCTCGCCAGGCTCTTGGCTCCGACCAGCAGCATCAGCCCCGAACGAGGACTCGCCCCGACCTCAAGGGCATCGTCGTCTCGAGTCGCCTGCAACAGCTTCTGTACGTAGTTGATGACTTCATCACGCACGAAGGTTTCACGGATCAGCTGGCGTGCCGCAAGAATCTCATCCGCGCCGAGGACCGGCTGCACCCGTAACCGTTCGGGTGAAGCGAGTCCCGAGGTCGCATGATGTTCCGCCAGCACCCGTTTTTCATCGTCTGCGGACGGATAGTTCACCTGCACCTTGAACATGAAACGGTCCAGCTGGGCCAGCGGCAAAGGGTACGTTCCCTCCTGTTCAATCGGATTCTGCGTGGCGAAAATCATAAACGGCTCAGGCAGCTGGTAGGTCTGCCCGTCATAGGTCACCTGCTGTTCCTGCATCGCTTCCAGCAGGGCCGACTGCGTGCGGGCAGAGGCGCGATTGATTTCATCAGCGAGAACAAAATTGGCAAAGACCGGTCCGCGACGGAATTCAAACGTCCGATGATCCTCACGATAAATGGAAGACCCGGTGATGTCGTTCGGGAGCAGGTCCGGGGTCATCTGGATTCGACGATAATCCAGGTTGAGCGCAGCTGCGATCGTCCTGACCAGCAGGGTTTTGGCGACACCCGGCGGACCTTCCAGAAGGACATTGCCGCAGCTGAATAACGCCGCCAGTGAAAAGTCGATGACCTCATCCTGGCCAAAGACCACTTTCGCCAGCTCCTGACGAATTCGATTTACGTGTTCTTCGATAGACAAGCCGTTAACCTCCGCATTGCGTCTAAAGTTTCCGTTCGGGACCAGCGTCCCTGCTGTTCAAGGGCAGCATCCACTTCACGAAATGTGTTTCGAATCTGATCGCCGCGACCAGCGTTTCTGCGTGAGACAATCCCTGCCACGAGTTCGACGTCCTGCGTTCCCTCGGGCAGCGAAAATTCTTTGGAGATTTCCCGCAACACTCCGGAACGCAGCTGTCCGACAAGGAACGGTCGACTTCCATTCCCGCCCGAGAAGAAGCGTCCCATGGCGTTAATGTATTCACTCAGATCGCGCCGCTGTGGGATGCGGTCCTGCAATGGCGGTCCGAGAAACCGGGCATTTCGCCATGCCATCAGACAGGCAAACGCCAGCAATCCCACGGCAACCGCCGCATATCCGGGACGTGTCAGCAGGTAGAGAGTATTCCCTCGAACAGACAGCCCATGATAGAACTCATCGACGACAACCTTTTGTCCTTCGGGAGCAAGCAGCTGCATCGCCAGAACGCTGTTGTCTCCTCGAGCGAGCAGGACATTGCTGAAGATTCTCGGTTCCGAAACCAGGACGATCTTTCCCAGACCGCGTGGAAACTCGGCCGCGAGAATCCCTTTCGATTCTCCGTCAGCGAACAGCTCAATCGTCCCAGCGGGCGACGAATCATACAGTTTCAGAACGCTCAGGCTGTCCCCCGGGACGAACAGGGTTTCTGATCCGGAAGCTGCCAGGTTGAGCGTCCCGGTTCCTTGCATCTGGAGCTGTCGCGGGGGGGCCGGTCGTTTTTTGAACGATTCGGTAATGGCCTTTTCAAATCGCTGCCGCTCCTCCATCGGGTCCATGTTGTCAGATTCGAATTGGATTCGCTCCGCAAGGTCTTTTTCACCTTCGGCGACCGAGATTTCTACTCCGAGTTCGAGACTCTGTGTCACCGAGGGCATGGAGACCCCGGCGAGCTTCGATTTACTTCGACGCTCCTGATCTTTTGCACTCACTCCCGCCGCCACGACAAGGCGGCCTCCCTTTTCTACCCAAGGGAGAAGTGATTTCAGGTACGCCGGTTCGGTTCCTGCAATGAGCGGATCTGGTTGGAGAAAGACCAGCGTGGTCGATGTGTCGACAGGGACCGGTGGAGCGTGGCGCCGCTGCGCCGGGACGTTCAGTTCGTTCAGCAGTTCCACAGCGGCGCGATATCCGTCGGCATGGGTGCCGTAGGAATTACGTCCCCTCCCTCCGGAATCCGGAGTGCGCAGCAGCGAGAGCGTGGCCAGCACAATGCTCGTCACAAAAATGAACACTGCCAGAAGAATGCTGCTACGAACCAGCGACATGAGTCGGCCTTTCGACGTAGCTGCAGATCATGGCGTACTGGGACCTGCAAAGTTCGAAATCGGACTCAAAGCAGTCCTCCCGGCCGTACCATTTGGTGTCGATCACGTCTACGAAGTACTGCAACGGCTGACTCAGCGGGGACGACTGATAACGTCGCAGAAGTTCCCGGTTGGTAATTCCTTTTCGAATCCGCTTTTTCTCGGCACGCTGAATTCTCAGGAGGCACGCCACGAACAGGCAGCGGATCGCCCCGATGTAGTTTCCCCCCAGCCGTTCCGCTTCCGCAGCTTTCTCCATCTCTTCAGGAGTCGCTTCTCTCTCGGAGGCGACGCTCGTAAATCGGGTTCGATCCGACGGACGAATCGCACTCAGAAACGTCCAGACGATGTGTGCAATCAATGCCAGGCAGACAAGCACCAGCACGATGACAATCGGCCAGCGAAACACTTCAGGCAAACCGTCCAGCAGGTGATACAGCCAACGAAGCGGGACGAAAATCCAGGAGAGAAGTCGTCCCCACAGTTCCAGTGCGGCAGTGCTCGTTTCGTCGTCGAGATGGTATTCGGGCCGGGCAACAATCTCAGCGGCTTTACGTTGCACCTCATCTGGCGGCGGCATCCTGTACGATCCTCAGATCTCACTGGCCCAGAAAACATCGGTCCTTGAGACCAGTTTGGTCGATCATGTGCAGGCGATTCAGGATTTTCACCGCATGAACGTCCATATTATCGCCTGCGGAACGTAATAGATTATTGGCAAAACCGCTTTAGGTCACGCAAACATGGACCTCGTTCAAGTGCCGAACAGATTAAAACTGCGGCGCGATGTCACGTTGATCGGCATCGCCTGCTGGATTCTGACTTGCCACCAACACTGCCAGATGTTCGATGTCAAAATTCTCCAGTGCGCAGCGGCAGGAGAAATAGAAGACCACCATGGCTGCCGTGGAAAACATGGTCGTCACTGCCTGGATGAGAATAATGACCACCGTCTGCAGATGGATCTGAGGAATCAATGCTGCTCCGGTCCCCAGCAACCAGCTCGCGATGGCCACTATGATCCCCACCATCAGAAAGGTTCCCATGTAAGGTCGGACGAGCTGCTTGCTGCGAGAGAGAGCTTTGCTGCCGCTGAGGTTCTCCAGCACGACAACGTTCTGTGACAGGCCGAACCAGATCGCAAACAGAATTCCTGGGATGATGAGCAGAATCAATCCCCCCAATATAGCGAGCCCCATCAGTATGGAGGTCCAGATGAGTGGACCGATCTTTCCAAGGCCCACGCGGATCGCCTGCCCGGCGGAGACCGTACGACCGAGGTATCGTTCCGCGACCGCGTAAGTCACTGCTGCGTTCGCCAGCGGAACAACAACCACCGCCCCGATCATCGACAAGAGACCTGTGACCGGCAGATATTTGAGCTGATCAGCCGTCAGCCGGGCCATTTCTTCGTCTGTCAGGTCAGAACCCACCTCCGGCATCACAGCCAGTTGAAAGCCGCTAGTGAGCACCTGATACGGAATCCAGGTATAAAGCATAATTCCGAACAGAAGCCCGAGATTATCACGCACGACTGCAATGGACTGATCAAGAATGCCTCCCAGCTTCAGATGCTGAATCTTGTAAGACATGGCCCTCTCCTGTCGGCGTTGAGTTATCGTTTCAAAGCACGCTGAGCATCAGCATACCGTGATACGTCTCTCCACTCCAGCCAGACGTACCGGAAGTCGACGTTGTGAAGTTCGCAGCCCGAGACGAAGCTCGCCGATCCTCATTCCGATTCCGCGAGATTGTCAGTCGCGCGGGTTGATGACGGGAAGACATAGAACACGAGCTGAGTGCCCCCGCCTCCTCCCCTGAAGCGTCTTTTAGCTAACGGAAACCTCTCTCCTAACACCCGTTCCAGCCGACGAAGAACCGCTCGACCAACCCGTCCGACAGTCCCGGAAGTGGAGCTCAGATCGTGTTTGAAAAGTGGGAGGGCGAGGCTCCTGCCGAGCCGGGGACGTCAGTTCGCGCGAACTTTTTGCGAGTCCGTAGGAGCGCCCCCTCCCGAATCCGGGTTCCGTTGAAATTTCAAAACACGCTTTGAGATGAAACGAACTGCAGCGGCGCGGCCGTTCAGTTTTTCTATCCGTCACAACCGGAATAGAAGGGTGCGCAAACTTTGCGGCTCGAATCAAGCTGTTACTGTGAAATCATCAAGTTATTTGTACAGCCCACAACCCGACATAATTCGTTCCGCCGCGGACAGGGCGTCCGTCGATTCCATTTTTAGATTTCACTCAAGAATCCGCACGGCCATGGTCTGATCGTTTTTCGGCCGGAGATCGGATGTATTCAAAGTGTTGCCTGCCGGCGGTCGCATCGACTCTTTCACAGGTCTCGATGTGCCAACGGATTGCCCGTCGGGTGAGATCCACCGAGTCGACCGGAGTGTCGACAGTCGCGAATTTCTCAGGGAGGAGACAGATGGTCCGCTTTGCGAGATCCTCAAAGAGCCGCGCTGCTCATGCTGCCGTTGCGACCGCGCTTCTTGGCAGCAGCCTGTTTGCGTTGCCAGGTTGTCATATTCCCGATCTTCGACCGGCCCGCGCGGCTCGAGACATCCCGGATACGTTCAATGGTGAATTCCCCGCCGAAAACTCGGCGCACGTCGGGATCGATGACTTCTTCAAAGATCCGATCCTGACGAGCCTCATTTACGAGTCGCTCGACGGGAACCAGGAACTCCGGATCCTGGGCGAGGAAATTCAGATTGCCAATAATGAAATCCTGGCTCGCAGGGGGGCGATCTTCCCATTCGTGACCTTCGGAGGTACAGCGGGAATGGATAAGCCCAGCTTGTTCACTCCGCAGGGGGCCGTTGAAGACCAACTCGATTATAGCCCGGGGCGTGGCTTCCCCGAACCACTTCCGAACTTCATGTTCGGTGCGAACGTCTCCTGGGAAGTGGATATCTGGCGTCAGTTAAGAAACAGTCGGGATGCCGCTGCATTACGTTATCTGGGGACGATTGACGGCCGTAACTACGTTGTCACATCACTGATCGCGGAGATCGCGGACAACTACTACACGCTGCTCGCGCTCGATCAGCGACTCGAAAACCTTGACCGCACCATCGCACTGCAGGAACGCAGCCTGGAAATTGCCGAAGCCAGTAAGGAAGGGGCACGCGGAACAGAGCTGGCAGTGCAGCGATTCCGTGCGGAAGTGAAGAAAAATCAAAGTCAGAAGCTGATCATCAAGCAACAGATTATCGAAGTCGAAAACCGGATCAACTTCCTGTGCGGACGTTATCCGCAGCCGGTCAGCCGATTCACCCCGGACTTCTTCGAACTCAGTCTGCACACGCTCAGCCTGGGAGTCCCCTGCCAGCTCCTGATGAACCGCCCCGACATCCGTCAGGCGGAGCGCGAGCTGCAGGCAGCGGGTCTGGATGTTCGCATCGCCAAAGCGAACTTCTATCCCAAACTCAACATCCGCGCAGGTGTGGGGTACGAAGCGTTCAATCCCAAGTATCTGGTGGTCACGCCGGAATCGCTGATCTATGGCGTGGCATCGGACCTCGTCGCCCCTGTCGTGAACCGAAGTGCCGTTAAAGCGGAATACATGAGTGCCAATGCAGCCCAGCTGCAGGCCGTCTACAAATATCAGCAGGTGATTCTGAACGCCTTCACCGAAGTGATGAACAATATCAATAAAGTGGAGAACTACACCCAGAGCATCGCCTTCAAGCGTGAGCAGCTCAGTTCACTCGAAGCATCCGTTGACGCGGCCGGAAAGCTGTTCAATGCCACCCGCATTGAATATCTCGACGTCCTGTACGCCCAGCGTGACCTCATGGACGGCCGCATGGAGCTGATCGAGGCGAAGAAGGAACAGCTCTCCGCGATCGTCAATACCTATCAGGCTCTCGGGGGAGGACTTGTGGCTGCCGAGTACCGTGAATGGCCGGTCTACACACCTGACACCGTTGTTCCCACCCCGGCTGTTCCCAAGGACGGGATTCCACCGTTCCTTCCACCCCCGCCAGCCACGGTACCGCCAGAAGCTCCCAAGGCCCTGGAGATTCCCAAAGCCCCTGAGTAGTTCACGACTCGCCGAAGCTGTGGCAATCACGACAGCGAATCGCCCTGTTGACGGGAAGCAGTTCAGGTCGAAAAGCCCGGCAGGATGTTCGATTCGGGGCGGTTCAAGAAGGTTTTCAATCAGCTGTCGCTTCGCGATTTCCTTCCACCGCCCGGTTTGCGGATTCGCGAATTTTCCTGCAAGTAGTTCTCTGCTTCACCGCTCTGGATTTCATGAATAGCCCGCTTGATGGTATTGGGCGAAATCCGCAGGGCTCGACTGATGATCGTCAGTCCCCCGCGTCCCAGTTTCATAGATTCCCGGGCAGCCCAGTGCCTGCGTTGCACTTCGGAAACCGGCGACTGCAGCTCACGGAACCGGGCCTGAATATCGCGGATCAATTCATCTCGGTGCATACGGTGTTCAATCCTCCTGCCATCTCATGATCAGTCAGCGCACGAAGCGTGAGCGAGTGCATTCCCAACATGATGAATCAATCATCCGCTATGAGTGATGATGTGTGTGTTCCAGGGTTTCACTGAGCGGCTCACTGGTGGCATCCTGAATCAGCTTTCCGGAGCCGGCGAGTTTGGCGAACAGATAATACAGTCCGGGTATCACCAGCACGCCGAACACCGTCCCGATCAGCATCCCTCCCACCGCCGTTGTTCCGATGGTTCGGTTTCCAATGGCTCCAGGACCTGTCGCGCGGACCAGCGGAATCAGACCGGCAATAAACGCGAAAGAGGTCATCAGAATCGGGCGGAAACGGAGACGGCCCCCTTCGATCCCGGAATTTTTGATGCTCTCTCCTTCGTGATTTCGCTGAACCGCGAATTCGATAATCAGAATCGCGTTCTTCCCCAGAAGTCCCACCAGCATCACCAGACCGATCTGGGCATACACGTCATTGGCCAGCCCCATCGATTGGAGAAACAGAAAAGAACCGAAGAGTCCCACCGGAAGTGAAAGCACCACTGCCAGCGGCAGAATGAAGCTTTCGTACTGAGCCACCAGCACCAGGTAAACGAAGGTCACCACGATCGTGAAAATGTAGATGGCGAGGTTTCCCTTGTTTGCTTCATCATAAGACAACCCTTGCCAGCCGATCCCGAAACCGCGAGGAAGGGTCTGTGCGGCCACTTCCTGAATCGCAGCAATGGCCTGACCCGTGCTGTAACCGCTGGCGGGGGCTCCCTGAATGATCGCTGTCGGGTAAAGATTGAAGCGGTTGATTTCATTCAGCCCCTGCTTCTTTTCGATCTTCATGAATGAGGAGTAGGGGACCATTTCCCCGGACTCGTTCTTCACGAACATGTTCTCGAGATCTTCCGGGAAGCGGCGAAACTCCGGAGCGGCCTGCACGTACACCTTGAAGAACTGGCCGAATCGCACAAACCCCTGTTCCCATGTGCTTCCGACGACGATCGACAGGTTGTCGAGGGCAGCTTTGATGGAAACCCCTTTCTGCATCGCCACGTCATTGTCGATGACCAGTTCATACTGGGGGTAGTTCGATGCGAAGAACGTGAAGAGTCCTTTCAGCTCTTTGCGTTTTGCCAGTTCATGCAGGAAGGAGTCTGTGACTTCCCCCAGTTGCTGATAGTTTCCGGAGTTCGTCTTATCGAGCAGACAGAGTGAAAATCCCCCTGCCGCACCGAATCCCGGAACCGCAGGCGGTTCGAAGAACTCGAGCTTCACGTTGGGGATGGAACGCCCTTTCTTCTCCAGTTCTTCGATCAGTTGTTTAGAGGTCAGCTTGCGCTCTTCCCAGGGTTTCAAATTGATAATACAGGTCCCTGCGTTGGAACCGCGACCTTCCGTCAACACCTCATACCCTGCCAGCGAAGAGACAGACGTGATCTCTTCAAACTCTTTGCAGATCGCCTGAAGTTCGTGGGATTTCGAGTTTGTGTATTCGAGCGTCGAGCCCGGCGGGGTCTGAATAATCCCGTAGATAATCCCCTGATCTTCGAGCGGGATAAATCCAGACGGAAGAACCTTGTTCACCAGCAGAATGCCGAAAGAAAACGCGCCGATCACCAGCAGGGTCACCAGACGCTGGGTGATGATCCCCTTGAGCAGCCACGCATAGCCGCCGGTCACTTTTTCAATGAAACGGTCGAAGAGGTACAGCGCCCATCCCAGCGGGCCGCGTCGCTTCTTCACGTTCGGCTGATGCGGTTTAAGAATCAGGGCGCAGAGCACCGGAGTCAGGGTCAGGGCGACGACCCCGGAAAGGATGATGGACATCGCCATCGTGAGCCCGAACTGGCGATAAAAGACCCCCACAGGACCGGTCATGAAGGTCACCGGAACGAACACAGCGGTCATCACCAGCGTGATCGCGACGATGGCCCCGCTGATTTCGTGCATCACCTCCTGAGTGGCTCGATAGGGCGAAAGATGTTTCTCATGCATCTTCGCATGGACCGCTTCCACCACCACAATCGCATCGTCCACCACCACCCCGATGGCGAGCACCAGTGCGAACAGGGTGATCAGATTGATCGACATCCCGAACATCAGCATGAAGAAGAAGGTTCCGATCAACGACACCGGCACAGCCAGCGTCGGAATCAAAGTCGAACGCCAGTCCCCCAGGAACAGGTAAACGACCAGCGAAACCAGCACAAACGCTTCGAATAGGGTATGCAGCACTTTCTCAATCGAGGCATCCAGAAATCGCGAAACGTCGTAACTGACTTCGAAATCCATCCCTGGAGGAAACGACGCTTCTTTGATCTCCTCGATCGTTTCCTTAACCTTTTCAATCACGACCGCCGCATTGGAGCCCGGCGTCTGTTTCAGCACGATCGCCGCTGAGGGCTTGCCGTCGATATCCGAATAGAGATCGTAGAACGATGACCCCAGTTCGATATGAGCGACATCCTTCAACCGCAGAATTTCGCCGTTCGACTTCGCCTTGAGAATGATGTTTTCGTATTGATCCGGTTTGTTATACCGACCGGTCCACGTGAGCACGTATTCGACAGTCTGTGACGTTTTCCCGGTGGCCTGTCCCAGTCGACCGGGCGAGCCGATCATGCTCTGCTCTTCGATCGCCTTCATGATGTCTTCGGAGGACAGGTTGTAGGCCCGCATGCGCTCCAGATCGAGTTCAACCCGCATGGCATACGCCCGGTTCCCCAGGATGTTTGCGGTCCCCACCCCCTGAATACGCTTGATTTCCGGCAGCACATTCACGGTGACATAGTTGTACAGAAAGTTCTGATCGACATTCTTGTCGGTGCTGTAAACGTTCACGTACATCAGCATGCTGGTCATATTCTGCAGCACGATGATCCCTTCCCGCTCGACGATCGGGGGGAGCCGGTTTTTCACCGTCTGGATACGATTGTTGACGTTCAGCACCGCGACGTTGGGGTCCGTTCCCGGTTCGAAAATAATCTGAATCGTCGCTTCACCGGCGCTGGTGGCAGCGGAGGTCATGTAGCGCATGTCCTGCACGCCGTTGATCGCCTGTTCCAGAATCACCAGCACGGAGTCGACCAGAACGTTCGCGCTGGCCCCGGGGTAGGAGACCGCGACGATCACGCTGGGAGGAGCGACCGAAGGAAACTGGGAAATCGGCAGCGTCTTGATCGCCAGCCCCCCCAGGAACAGGATGAGGAGCGAGATCACAATCGCCAGTGCTGGCCGATGAAGAATTCGTGCGAACATGATGTCTCAGTGAAGTGGCAGGCGGCACGTGCTCGGAGAACCTGCGATCAGGGCACGAACGTCATCGCGCCGGATCTGTCATTCCCGGAGAGTGCAGCGGAGTGTTGGAAATGTTGCGATGTCGATGAATGAATCGGCCGCTGGAAGACATGGCTTTCCGCTGGGATGTTTCGACAGTTTCAGAGTGACTTCGAGATGAGCGAGTCGATTGACAATCGCTTCAGCGTGGCCCGACTTACTCGGCGGCATACTTCAAATGGCCCAGAACAATCTTCGGTTCGAGATATTCGAACTCAACTTTCTCACCGTCGTGAACCTGTCGCACCCCTTCGAGAATGATCTTGTCATTCACTTCGAGCCCGCTTTTGATGACGTACAGGTCATCCAGTTCATTCTCGACAACGATATCCCGTTGATGCACGACGTCGTGTTCATCAACGACGTACACATATTGCTTGTCGAGAGTTTCGAAGGTCGCACGCTGGGGAATGACAAGAGCGTTCTCCGAGACACGTTTCAGAAGCACGGTGCCGGTCTGTCCGTGTCGCAGCAGGCCATCCGGATTTGGAAAGTCTGCCCGAAAGGCGATATTTCCTGTTTCGTTATTGAAGTCTGCTTCGATCGCACCGATCTTCCCGGTGAACGGAAAGATCTTTCCATTGGCCAGCTTGAGCTCGATCTGCAGGTCTTCCGAGTGCTGTTCCAGATTCGCCTTGTATTCGAGATAGCGAGATTCGGGAACGTTGAAGTACACCCACATGGTGCTGTTGTCCGACAGCGTCGTGAGAATCTCCCCTTCTTCGATCAGACTCCCCTGCTGGTGCATGAGACGATCGACGATTCCGTCATAGGGAGCTTTGATGAATGTGAAGTTGAGTTCAGCTTGAGCCTGCTTCACCTTGGCCTGTGCCTTTTTCAATTTGGCATCCAGCAGGAGAACTTCGTTCTGTGAAACGACATTGTCGTCTCCCAGTTTCTTTGTGTAGTTGTATTCGAGCTGGGCGAGCTGGGCCTCTGCCAGTTCTGCATCCAGGTTTGCCTCATAAAGGATCGGAAGGATCTGGAAGAGGACCTCCCCTTGCTTGACGGTCTGCCCTTCCTTGATGGCGATCGGTTCGAGATAACCGCGTTCCAGAGCACGCAGTTCGATATGCCGCTGCGAGCGGATCTGACAGACGTATTGCTGGGTTAACGTCACCGCTTCCGAGACCGGATTCGTCACGACAATTTTATGCTTGGCGTGCTCCTGATGGTGCTCTTCGTCGTGGTGATTGCAGGCTGACAAGGTGAGGGAGATGAATGCCAGCAGAACGGGAGAGATGAACGAGGCTTTCATGTTGCTTTCAGACGTTATCGTGTCAACGGGGAGCGCTGTCGGCCTGGCGTGGTGGATTTTGTCACTGCAGCCGGGTGGGTGAAGCCTTGAACTGCACGCGCCGGGCCAAATTTCATTTTTCGTTGAGAATCCGTGCCAAATCGTCTCTCACACGTCGCGACTGAAAGATTCCCGTCAGCAACGGAACTCAGTCACGTCAAGAACCAACGCCCCCAGCCCCGAGACACCAAATGTTCCTGCACTGACAATCACGCCGAAGAAACCGGCAGATGACGAAAGAAATTCGGGACTTTGCTGTGGATGTCGTCACAAAACCGACAGCTCCGAGCTTGCTGAACCCCTTCCTGATGGTGAGGTGAGGAAAAGGCAGTGCGCCGAAGGTGCGATGCAGGCAGAATGTTCAGACCTTTGACGCGCAGGTTCTCAACATTGAAAATGCCTGCTGAAGATTACGATGACGTTAACGTGCCATCGTTTTAGACAGACTGCTGACCAGGATATAGACAGCCGTTGAAGGCCCCCGTGTGGTCAGAAGTTTGAATCAGAACGTTACGAACAGGTGACAGTAAGGGTTACTGCTTCCAACGCTGCGGCATTACGAAGGCGTTTCCCGCACAAAATCAGAGATGAAGAATTCTTCATCCTGGGCTCAGCGAGGGTTCATGTCACTCATCCACAATGAAGGCGTTCAATCGAAAGTAGACCGCCTCAGTGGAGATCAGCATGTACCAGCTTCTGAATCAACAACTCGTTCCGGGCATGTTGTCCGACTTTCTGGCCGGCATGGACGTCAGGAGCCTGATCCCGTTTCTTCTGGTCAGTGTCCCCTGCCTCATCCTGTTGCTGGGGGTGACAGTCGATGCCGTTGGCCAGATTGCAGGACGACAGTTTCGCGTTGCGAAGCGAGCAGCGCGGGTCGACCAGAGACGTCCGCTCGCACGGTCCGGATCGATCCCCCGAAAATCGGCGTCGTCCTGCTGATCAGACCGCATTGCGGTTCGCTTCAGGCCAACGCGTATCCGGGAAACGACCATCGAGACGGTGAATGGACTCACGCTGGCGGAGTGAAGTTGAACCGTTCGCACTGGCTGAAAAACTCCAGCGGATTGTCGTAAACAATCTTCCGAATCTTCGCTTCCGTGTGACCCCGGCGTTTCATCTCCTGAATGAAGTCCGGCACAGCCAGCGGATTACTCGGGCCCCAGTCCCCGGCCGAGTTCACCATAATCCGTTCATCGCCGTAACGCTCGATGATGTCCGCAGCCCGGGCGGGGGTGCACTTTGTCGTCGGGTATAACGTCATCCCGCACCAGAATCCGTTCTCGATTGCCAAGCGGACGGTATGCTCTTCGACGTGATCAATACAGACACGCTGAGGAAGAATGTCATTTCGTTCCCGAAGCATATCCACGATCATCCGCGTCCCCTTGAACTTGTCCTGCAGATGTGGCGTATGAATGAGGACCAATTCATTGGTTTTGGCAGCCAGATCCAGATGTTCACGGAAGATGGTCGACTCGTTCGGCGTATTCTTATTCAGTCCGATTTCACCAATCCCCAGCACGCCGGGACGATTGAGATATTCGGGAATCATGGCAATGACTTCGCGTGAGAGAGGAATGTTCTCCGCTTCTTTGGCATTGATGCACAGCCACGTGAAATGCTGAATGCCGGACCACCCCGCCCGTTTGGGTTCGAAGTCGGTCAGCTGGTGGAAGTAGTCCCGAAAGCCATCCACAGTTCCCCGATCGAATCCTGCCCAGAACGCAGGTTCGCTGACGGCGACGCAGCCCATCCGGGCCATCCGCTCGTAGTCGTCGGTGGTGCGGGAAACCATGTGAACATGCGGGTCGATGTAATGCATGGAACTGTGGCGTCTCATCTGAAGGAAAATCAATGATTCGTACGACCTGAAATTTTCCGAATTGCAGGCGGGAGTGTCTACTCTGTTGAACGAAGAATCTCCCGGGGAACCGAATTGTCGGCAGGCAGAAAGCAGTGCAGTCGGCCGTCAGAGTCGTCCACGTACAGCCGGCCGCACTCTCGACACTGGTACATGGTCCGTGCCGGCTTCCCGATCAATTCCCGAGTTTTCATGCTGGCAGCCTCTTCCCGGATCTTTCCTCGCTCCAGCGGAACAAGGACCTGCTCGTCGATCCCGTCGAAGAGTGCCAGCCAGTTCTGATCCGGAATGAAATACGCTTTGTGCGGATGGCCGTCGGTACTGTCAACGAGCAGATGCCCGCAGTGGCAGGTGACTTTCATGTGAGTTCCATCTTATGAAGTGATTCCGGAAGTGGCTGACATTCACCCAGCATTCAATCTGGTCTCAATCCTCGAAAGTACCCGGCTGCAGCCCAGTCTCGAAACCAGTTTCCCAGCTCACGTGCCAGTTCTTCAAAGGTGATCGAACTCAGCATGAGTGATTGCTCGATGGCTGCTCCCAGGGTGTCGCCAGACTGAAGTCGCTGCAGCAGAATCCACTGTGGCTGCGAAAGGGTTCTGCGCCTCACAATGAAGTCACGCCGGTTCACTGCCAGCCAGGATTCGCGTAATTTCAGCGAGGGAAGGGGCAACTGCTGTCGAACCGCTGTGATGTATTCATGAACCGGAAACTGGAACTGCACCAGCCGCAGCGACGGCGACGTTTCAAGTCGTATCTCTTCCCACTCCTCCGCAGGAACCGATTGAAGCGTCTCCGCAGCAAGAAGTGGGAGCGATTCTTCGCCGGGACCGTCAAAGACTTCTGAGTAAAGCCGCTCCAGCCGGGCGAGTTCAATCACGAAATCAATCCACTCCGGTTGTCCGTGTTCCACTTTGCCATTGGGCCGAGTGTCGGCGAGATAATCCGGAAACCGGCTTCCAAGAGTGTTCAGCGTGTAACTCGCTGGAGGATGTTCTTTCAGATAACCCGCAGCGAACGCTCGAAATGCCTCGTCTCCGACAGCCTGACGAACTGCGGGAAATTCCGCTTCCAGACACTCGATCAAGCGGGCGAAGTAGGCGTGGCTGTAAATTGCCAGACGTTCTTCACTCGTGCAGGCCAAGGACCTGTCGATGACCGATTCCAGCTGATCCGCGTGCAGGTCGATCTGTTCTCGCGCCAGCGGGCTCGCCATCCCGGTGGCAATCCCGTGAGGATGCGTAATGACCGACAGCATCCAGCGCTGCACGACATCCAGAGAATACGGAGGCGGTGTCTTCATTCGACCTCCGCCAGAACCATGACGGCCGGTTGAGGCACCACGCGGGATCCCGATTCTTCAGTGGAGGAAGACGCGGCGAACGTACGGGGCAGCCCCGCCTGCATATGTTCTTTCGCCTTGAGGATCTCTGCGTGGACGACGGGAAATTCGGGAATGGCAGCGTCCCATTCCAGCAGGCTCGAAACGCCTCCCGTCCACTGATGAGCCTGACGGTACAGTTCCCAGACGGGATCAATCACGGGACCATCGTGAGTATCAATGCAGTGAGTCCCCATGTTCGTATGGCCCGCCAGATGCATCTGGACGATCCGCTCATGTGGAAGCCCGGCGATGTACTCGCACGGATCGAAATCATGGTTGACGCTGGAGACATACACGTTGTTCACATCCAGCAGCAGGCCGCAGTCCGCTTCTTCAGACATCCGGGTGAGGAACTCCCATTCGGACATCGTTGAACTGACAAAAGTGACGTAGCTGCTCGGATTTTCCAGGACAAGCGGACGCTCGAGAAAGTCCTGCACAATCCTGATCCTCTCGACGACATGCCGAAGCGTCAACTCGTTGAGAGGAATGGGGAGCAGGTCATGTGAGTTGCGGCCAGCCACTCCGGTCCAGCAAAGATGATCCGAGATCCATTTCGGTCCCACGGCCTGGGCGAGCTGCTTCAGCTTGTACAGATAGTCGAAGTTGAGCGGATCTGTGCTGCCGATCGACAGCGACACCCCGTGCATGACAATCGGATACTGCTCGGCAATCTGCTCGAGCACATAGCGGGGTCGCCCCTGCGAGTCGATGTAGTTCTCGGAAATGATCTCGAACCAGTCGACCGGGGGACGGTGTTTGAGAAGATACGGATAGTGCTGCGTCCGGAGTCCGACGCCCAGTCCCAGCTGAGGGTGTCCAAGTCTGGCTGTGGGCATGGCGTCTTCCCGACTCGATCGCCTTACAATGCGAAACTTTAACCACCGAAAGCACGGAAGAGACGGAAAGTCAGGCGAACTCAGCGAATCGAAACCAGCGACCGGCGCAAACTTCGAATGCACTTCTGCAGGACGAAAGCCAAGTCAGACTGTAATCATCAGGTTTTTCCGTGCGTTCCGAGTCTTCCGTGGTTCAACTAGAGATGGCCCTCCGCAAGAGGGTTCGCATCTGACACGTGAATGTCCATCTCGCTTCTGCCCGACTTCAAGTCTTCGCAGGCGCGGGACCAACTTCCTTGCCCGCGTTTTTCATCGCGGCTTCGAAGTTCTTGCGGGCGGAATCCCAGGCGTGGTCCATCAACGGAATGTGGCATCCGCCCATTCCCTTGCAGGCGTTCTCGCCGGGGTTGGCTCCGCAGCCACCCTGTCCCTTGCACTCGTTCTGCTGGGCGCATCCGTGATCAGCGACGCTGGCACAGGTCCCTTGCCCTGCACAGGCGTTTTCCTTGCTCTTCCCTTGATTCTTGCACATGTTGAGGCCGCGGCACACATGCGGTTCCTGAAGTAACAGACTGACCGATTCCCCGGCAGCCTCAGGATGAGCAGCTGAACCGCCGGGTTCATTCTTCGTGCTTCCAGCCTCGGGTGTCCCACCGGGACATCCAGCCAGAGACCCGCTGATGAGTCCTCCGAAGGCAGCGGCGGCGAGCTGATGAAAATTGCGGCGGTTCAAATTGGTCATGGCGTTGAGCCTGATTGGTGAGTTTGAAGTGATGCGAAGCCCGGCGATCGCATCGCCGAGGAATCGATGTTAACGAACAGTGAAGTTTGAATCCGAACGTTTACACAGGGACAGCATGTTGTCGAACGATTTCTCTCGCGCTCCGCAGGCCATCTACCGCAGCGCTGATGATTCCCCCAGCATAGCCTGCACCTTCGCCCACGGGAAAGAGACCAGCCAGTCCCGGGGCCTGCCGGGTCGAGACATCACGGTCCATCCGCAGCGGAGCACTCCCCCGCATCTCCGGACCGACGAGCGTGGCGTCTTTCAAAAACTTCCCTTTCCACTTCTCATCCATGATCGGCAGCCCTTCCTGCACAGCCCGGACGACAATGGGGGGAAGCACTTCCCGCAGGTCACAGCTGACTGTTCCGCGCTGATACGAGCTGGGATAACTTCGTTCCCCTGCAATCACGCGTCCGCTGAGAAAGTGATGGGCGAACTGGATCGGCGAATGATACTCCCGATCGCCAATTTCGTAAGCAGCCGCTTCGAAGCGTCTCTGGAGCTCGACCCCTGCCAGGGGATGATCGCTTCCAAAATGTTCCGGTTCGAGGGTGACCATCAACCCGCTGTTGGCAAATGCGGTGTCGTGCCGGGAGTTACTCATTCCGTTAGTGCAGAACCGACCCGGTTCGGACACGCTGGGAATCACATATCCGCCAGCACACATGCAGAAGGAATACAGATCGCGATTGGCCTTCGCGACGAGCGTATAGTCGGCAGCCCCCAGCAGATCGACGTACTCGTCACGGCCGTATTTCCATTTGTTGACGTTCACCTGAGGGTGTTCGATCCGCAAGCCAAGCTGAAACGCCTTGGCCCGCATCGGCACCCCCATCCGGTGAAGTTCTTCGTACGTGTCTCGGGCACTGTGTCCGATTGCCAGAATCAGATGATTGGTAGGAATGAAGCCAGTCGAGGTCCCGATCCCGGTGACCTGACCATCCTGCTGCTGGATACTTTCCATGCGGCAGGCGAAACGGTATTCCCCTCCCAGCGCTTCGATCTTTCGCCGGTAGTTCCGGCAGATCATCGGGAGTTTGTTGCTCCCCAGGTGAGGTCGGTGTTCGTAGCGGATCGATTCCCGTCCGCCGCAGGTGATGAACGATTCCAGCACCCAGTCCACGTCGGGACCGGTCATCCTGCAGGTGAGTTTGCCGTCGGAGAAGCACCCCGCTCCCCCTTCGCCAAAGAGATAATTGTTTTCCGGATCATGCGGAGCGTGCTGAAAGTCGAACGCACGAATCGCCGGGACCCGCTCCTTCACCGGATATCCGCGGTCGATGATGATGGGCCGATAGCCCCGCACCGCCAGATAATATCCCGCGAGCAGTCCTGCGGGGCCTGCCCCCACCACAACAGGACGCAGCGGCAATGGCCGTTCGCCGGCGGGAGGATCATCAAACGGCTCGGGGACAAAAGTATCGACATCCTTTTTTCGCGTGAGCTTCTGAGCCAGGCGGGGATCGTCCGGCACATTCGCAGCGATGGTGTAGACAAATCGCAGGTCGTGCTTGGATCTCGCGTCGAGGCTCTTACGAAGAATCCGCCATGAATTCAGGTCGTCCACCCGCACACCGAGCCGCTGACTCACCTGGCGAACCAGTTCTGTTTCCGCTGCCTCCACGGGCAGCCGTAAATTTGTCAGTCGGACCTGCATATCGGAATCAATTTCAAAGGACGAATTCTGGAATCAACTGGGACGGAGGAACGACCCGCGCGAAACCGGTTTGAACCGCTGATGAGACGGTCTACTTCCCGGCAGCGGGCTTCCCGGCATGTGAGACTGCTTCGCGGTACAGGCTGATGGTCGACGTCACCATATTCTCAAGGTGAAAATGCTCGAGAACCCGCTGGCGTGCGGCATTGCCGAGTTCACGGGCCTTCTCCGGATTGTCCAGGAGAAACCGCATGCGTTCCGCCAGTGCGTGGTCATCCGAAGGGGGAACGAGCAATCCGGTTGCCCCTTCTCCCACGACGCTGAAGACGCCCCCCGACTCTGTTGCGATCACGGGAAGTCCGCGTCCCATCGCCTCCAGCATGATCGATCCCAGACCCTGCTTCAATGCTGGCAGGACAAACACATCCATCGCCCGCAAGGCAGCGTCGAAATCCAGCAGATTGGGGAGGATCGAAACAGCGTGAGCCACTCCCAGCTCCGAAGCCATCCGCCTGAGTGTCCGTTCTTCCGGTCCCGAGCCGGCAATCAGGAACAGCGTCTGCGGGTGTGTCTTCAGAACTTCCGCAGCCGCCTTCAGAAAGTGCTTGAGGCCTTTCCCGGCCTCCAGCGGACCGGCAGTGCCGATCACCGGTGAACGGTCTGCTTCCAGAATTTTCTGCAACTCTGATTCGGCGGGGGGCAGCACACCGGTCGGAATCACAATCACCTGGTCTTCCTGCAGCTGCGTCTTCGACAGAAGTTCCGACCGTACGGACTCACTGACCGCGATCACCCGGTAGCACCAGTCGCGATCGACGACGAAACGTTCCCGGTCTCGCAGATAATCGTGCACTGTGACGATATAAGGACGCTTCAACTGCCGGGCCAGCCAGCTGCCGGCGGGATGCAGGCTGCGATGCTGAATATCGATCAGGTCCGGGGGAGAGGTCCGCAAATCGGCCGCCAGGTAACGACGGGCCAGGGCACCAATCAGCGGATGAGTCAGATGCCTTGGATTGCGGACTTCCGCCTTCTTCAAGGACTGATAGGTCCCCTTGAGCGGTTCGGTCGTCACCAGCTTGATGGTGACGCGTTGCCCGAGTAGCCGATCCGCGAGAGCCATCGCGCGGTTGGAACTGCCACGCAGCTGCATGGGTCCCAGCAGGAGCAGAACTTCCAATCGATCGAAGGAATCGGGCTGCATGAAACGACTGGATTTTCAGATCTGATGAGAGTGTCGGGGGGAGGGACCTGTCGGCTGGAACCGGATCTGATGAGCGACTGTGGCCAGCCACGCCCGGTGAAACTATTGAGAATTTCGGCGAAGAGCTCGGGGTTTCGACAGAATTTCGCTCAAGAGGATGGCATCCCGCATTCCATGCCGCGATTTGATGAGTTGTCCCAATTTTGCCGCCGGTGTCTCCGATTTTGCAGTCGTCGCTGCGATTCCGGATTCGCCAAACGAGGTCGTCGAGATCGCCTGGAATGATCCCAGATGGGCGGTGACATTGGTGCCGATCTGAGGTGCGAGATCCTTGGAGACAGCACTTGAAATGCGGCTGTCTTTGGGACTGCCGACAGAACGCGACGTCTCCGCGGGAAACGTTGTCGGCGCCTTCCGATTCGTGATTTGCCCTCCCGGTCGGGACGAGCCACTGGCCGGGGCTGGCTTGGGAGCCTCTGCTTTGCGTGAAGGTGCCGGCTGTTTCCGGGGAGCGGGAGGAACCGGCGGCTCAGGAGCGGATTTGCCGATCTGCTCTTCCCAGATTTCCCGCTGGGTCCGGCGACGCTGCTGCGTCGGAGGGGGTCGGCGGGTCGGTGCGTTCCGGGGCCGCTCAATCACTTCCACGCCGTCGGAGCTGAGTCGCTCATCGCGAGAAGGATTGGGGGGACTCACTTCACGAGCCTGATTCAAAAACTTGTCGATCTCGCTCTGAACGGATTTCTGGCCGGGGGCTGGGCGGCCCTGCGGCGGGCGGCGCTGCTGAGGTGCACCTGCCTTGCTCTGGTTGATCAGGTTGCCAACCCATCCCGCAAACGCAATCAACATGAATACCGCCGCGATGACGGACTGGAGGTCTGCCAGAATCCAGGGGAATTGTGGAAGAAACATGGCGTATGTGCCATTCTTTTGATCTGGAGAACTCTTTGGATCAACTACCGCTTGGCATTGGGAGAGACCTCGTCACCCACTCCTGCAATGGCAGCCCGCATGCTGGTATCCGCCTGCACGTTCTTCAATTCATAATAGTCCAGCAGTCCCAGCTTGCGGTTGCGGAACGACGCCGAGATGGCGAGCGGAACTTCCGCTTCTGACAGCACCACCCGTGCCCGGTTTTCTGTCGTGCGGGCGACCATTTCCTGCTCTCTGGCGGCTGCAGCTGCCCGACGCTGTTCTGCTCGAGCCTGAGCCACGCGGACATCCGCCTCAGCCTGATCCGCCTGCAAACGTGCTCCGATGTTGTCGCCGACATCGATATCCGCGATGTCAATCGAAACGATCTCGAACGCCGTTTCCGCTTCCAGCCCCTGGTTGAGCACCGTCTGCGAGATTCGATCCGGATTTTCCAGCACGATCTTATAAGACGGTGTGGAACCAATGGCCTGGACGATCCCCTGACCGACACGGGCGATCACGGTTTCTTCCGTCGCTCCCCCGATCAGCTGCTTGAGATTGGTGCGGACGGTCACGCGGGCACGAGCTTTCAGCTGAATCCCGTCTCCCGCCACGGCATCCAGGGTCCCTGCACTTTTCCGGGGATCAGGACAGTCAATCACCTTGGGATAAACACTCGTACGGACAGCGTCCAGCACATCCCGGCCAGCCAGGTCAATTGCCTGAGCGACTTGCCAGTCCAGATCGATGCCGGCGCGATGGGCCGCCACCAGTGCCCGAATGACGTTCGGAACATTTCCACCCGCCATGTAGTGAGCCTGAAGTGCTCGATTGGTGACGTTGTACTGGTCGGTCAGTCCCGATTGCACCGCCATGATCTTGCAGCGGACGATCACCGCGGGATTCACTTTCTTCACCGACATCAGGAACAGGTCGATCAGACCAATTCCCGTGCGTGTCATCTTGCACTGAATCCAGAGCCCGAAGTACCGGGCAAAGACCGCCATCGCGACGAGAATGGCAATCACGCCCACCATCATGATGATGATCCAGAAACCATTAGGACTGTTCATCGTTCCGCCGTGTCACAGGGGGTGTTGTCAGAGTTTCGTTGAAATTCTCAACGTGCGATGTCATTTGTACTTGCGCAGATTTTTGAAGTCAAGGTTGGGAAGGGTCTTTCGGCCGTCAGCTTCCAGCAGACAGAAGTTCCAAGGCCAGCGGGAGACATCATTTCCCACACCTGACTGCCCTTCACTGTCCGTTGCAAACTCTGCCGCGAAAAACGTCTCGATCCACTGGCGGGATTCTGATATTTTCCCGGCCTCCCTTCGCTGCGAAAAGAATTTCGTCGTGAAAGCGGTCTTCGTAAACAGTGGCTCTGCAGGCAAGGATGCCCCATGTCCGTGTTTCATCAGACTTCGAATCGTCCCTGCGGTCTGAGCGTTTTCACCCTCGCCGTGGCACTGTGGAATCTCGTCGGAATTTCAGACCTGCCGACAGCGCAGGCCGATGACGCTGGCAAGGTGCTGCTTCGATACAGGTTTCAGCCGGAACAGACCGTCCGCTACGACGTCTCTCTCAAAGACGACTACAAAATTCAGGTCGGAAACGACAAGGACGAGCCGTATTCGCATCAGAAATCGGTGAAAAACTATGTCGTCAAGACAGTTGAGCCGGACGGGACAGCGATCCTTGAATTGACAATCGAGTCGGTCGATCTGGAAATTTTCCAGAATGGGGAAACCTTCAAATTCAACAGCGCCGAAGACACCGACACACAAGGCCAGCCTGTTTTTGAAGCGATGGGATCATTGGTGGGCAGACCGCACCTGCAGCTCAAGATGTCCAGTCGCGGGGAGGTCTCAGCTTTTGTCCCGCTCGTGCCGGGAGATCAAGTCCCTGACAACCCTGGCCAGGTCGCTTTCGATGTACTGCTCAGGCTTCCTGAGGAGCCGATTGCCGTTGGCGGAATCTGGAAAGAGGATTTCGAGGTTCACCTCCCAATTCCGGAATCGAAGCTACGCAAGACAGTGAAAATGCAGCGGCACTACACGTTGAAATCGCTGGAAAACTCAATGGCGACCATCGAGCTCCAGACGAAAATCCTGACGATTCTCGATGATCCCACCCACCAGATGCAGCTGCTCCGAAGAACCCCTCGCGGAACGATCGTGATCGATCTGGAGCGAGGCCTGCTCGTCAGCAAGGAATTCAGGCAGGACAATGAAGTGTCCGGCTTCGAAATGGGGCCGTCTTTCATGGGATTCAAACAGCACTCCATTGAGAAGCTGCATGAACACCAGACTGCAGAGGGTCCCAAGAGTGCCGAACGCTGAGAGATCGCGGCGGATTGCGGCCTCAGCGGGAATGATGCGGTCCTCCAGCATGAGAACCGTCAAAAAAGCCATTTCCTGAGCAATCGATGCAATCGGATTCAGGCGATGCAATCGGATTCAGGCGATGCAATCGGATTCAGGAATCAAGTGCCCAAGACAGGGGTCGAACCTGCAAGGAGTATTACCTCCACTAGGCCCTCAACCTAGCGCGTCTGCCAATTTCGCCACTTGGGCAGTGGTTCGCTCACTTTAACCCGACGAGCGTGAGTCGGCAACCGAACGAATGACAATTTCGCGGAGCGATTTTCTGTCGTCGCTGCGCCCCGTTACATCCGTCCCAGACGGTGTTTCTGGTGAACTCGCGGGATCTGGACCTGTGACTTCTGCCTGCGTCAGGACTTCGACGTCCCGACTTTGACTCCGATTCCTGAATAGACGAACCCCAGCTGCTCCATACGTTTCAGATCGTAGATGTTTCGCCCATCGAAAATGACCGGCTTGACCATCTTATGAAGAAGGTAGTCGAAATCCGGATTCCGGTATTCATTCCACTCCGTGACGATGGCAAGAGCCTCCGCACCGTCGAGCGTGTCGTACTGATGCTGGTGATAGTGCAGGTCGCTGCCGAAAATTTTGCGGACGTTGTCCATCGCTACTGGATCGTGAACGTGAATCTCAGCTCCAGCCTGCAACAAAGCACGAATCAGTTCGAGCGACGGAGCTTCGCGGATGTCATCGGTACGGGGTTTGAAAGCAAGCCCCCAGATGGCGATCTTCCGCCCCCGCAAATTGCCATCAAAATGATTGTGTAACTTGCTGAACAGAACAGACTTCTGGCGATAATTGACATTCTCAACCGCTTCGAGCAGAGACGCCGTGAAGTCGTGCTTGCGGGCTGTTGCTGTGAGTGCTTTCACGTCCTTGGGGAAGCAGGATCCACCGTAGCCGACCCCCGGGAACAGGAACTGAAAGCCGATTCTCTGATCGTGGCCGATCCCGCGTCGAACATCGTTAATGTCGGCATGAACGAGTTCACACAGGTTCGCCATCTCGTTGATAAAACTGATCTTCGTGGCGAGCATGCAGTTGGCCACGTATTTGGTCATCTCCGCACTCTCCAGCCCCATGACCAGGAAGGGATTCTCAGTCCGGAGGAACGGCTGGTAGAGTTCTTTGAGTACCTCCGCGACTTCCGGCTTTGTCACGCCAACCACGACGCGGTCCGGCTTCAGGAAGTCTTCAATTGCACAGCCTTCCTTCAGGAATTCCGGATTTGATGCAATGTTCACATCGCGGCCGGTCAATTCGTCCAGGCGGCGTTTCAATGCGCGGTTAGTGCCGACCGGGACCGTGCTCTTCACGATCACGATGGCTTCCGGAGAGAGTTTGCGAGCAACGGACTCGGCGGCCTTGAATACGTAGCTGAGGTCGGCGGATCCGTCTTCACCCTCGGGTGTTCCCACAGCGATAAAGACACAGTCTGCGTGTGGAACGGATTCATCGCCGTTCGTGGAGAATCGCAGTCGGCGCGCCAGCACGTTCCTGCGAACCATGTCTTCCAGACCCGGCTCATAGATGGGGATTTCTCCCTGAGTCAGCCGTTCCACTTTCTTCGCATCAATATCGATGCAGACGACATCGTTTCCACTGTCCGCCAGACAGGTGCCAGTGACGAGTCCGACGTACCCTGTTCCGATGATAACAATATTCATGTGTTCACGCTAAAAATGGCCGATTCAGTCAGTCGTAGCGGCGCTTCTCGGGGGACTTACATGTCAGATTGGAGAGCAGCTTTGCGGATCCGCTTCCCGCAGGTTCGCGGATGTCGGGGGTTTTATCAATTGAAAACGGTGCGCCCATCTGCCGGATTCATTCAGAATCTAGCGATGGGACGAACTCTAAATAGCTCCACATCTTTTCCGGAGTGTCGTTTCCGATTGGTGTAGGAACAAAAACAGGCTTGGTCTACGTTGGGGAGGTGTACCAGCACTTCCCTTTCGAGGAGCCAAGCCATGGATGGCAGTATCCAGCTCACAGCTCAGGAACGCAAGATGCTTTTGCAGGCGTATCGCTCTGGAGCCGATCTCTCCACTTCTCGACGGGCTCATCTTGTTCTGCTCCGGGCCCAAGGCCTGACCTGGCAGCAGATCAAAACCGTGCTGTTTTGCAGCTTCGACCTGATTTCGACCACGTTGAAATTGTTCACGCAAGGGGGAGTCGCTGCTGTTCTGCAACAACCGTCTCCGCAGTGTTCCTTTCCCGTCTGGATGACACAGGTCCTGCGCTGGGTGTCGCAACACACGCCCCGTGACTTTGGATATTTTCGCTCCCGGTGGTCGTGCGAGACGCTCGCCCACCTGCTGGCGTTTGAAACCGGACTGCGGCTCAGCGGAGAAACGATCCGCCGGGGACTGCATCGGCTGGGCTTGGTCTGGCGTCGACCTCGTCCGGTGGTCGGCCCGGTTGATCCTGAACACGCTGAGAAATTTCAGGCAATCCAACACCTTCTGAAGAACCTTTCCCTCAACGAAGTCGCCGTCTTTCAGGATGAAGTCGACCTGAACCTGAACCCGAAGATCGGCAGCATGTGGATGAAGAAAGGTCAGCAGGCGGAGGTGGTCACGCCGGGGAACAACAGGAAGTGTCATGTGGCAGGCTCACTGATCTGGGGGACGGGAACACTGCTGGTGAGTCGTCCCCGCTGGCGACGAAACACGGTCCAGTTCCTGGATCATCTGGACGACCTGCGTTTCCGACTCAGGGGCTTCCGGAAGATCCATGTCATCTGTGACAACGCCAAATTTCATGACTCGAAAGCGGTGAAAGCCTATCTGCAGAAATGGAGTCACCGGATCGAAGTCCACTTTCTTCCCAAGTATGCTCCTCAGACGAATCCCATTGAACGAGTCTGGTGGCACCTGCACGAGACGATCACGAGAAACCACAAATGCCAGACTTTGGAAGAGCTCATCGACCAGGCGTATGAATGGTTCGAGGTGAATAATAATCACTACCTCGACATGCGACACTCCTTCGCCAAAGCCGCTTAAAACTCACTCCGAGGACGTGGAGGTCCTATTTAGAAAGATCATTTCAGTCCGCTGCAGCGATTTCCAGCACAATCTCGAAGAAATTGAGTCCTTTCAATCCACTGTCGCGGTTCTCGACTCTTCCTCTTACACTGCGAATCTCGCAGCTGCGTTATTCTGGACGCCAAACTTCCTGACGGAGCGAAATGAAATGAGCCACTTCAGTCCAGCCTACAGCATCACGATCCGCCTCAAATACAAGGACGTCCCTGGAGCATTGGGAAAGATGACTTCCGCAATTGGAGATGCGGGGGGATCAATCGGCGCGGTGGATATTGTCGACAGTCGAGACGGAGTCATCACCCGTGACTTCTCCGTGCAGGCGACCGATGTTGCTCACGGTGAGAGAATCGCATCTGCGGTCAACTCGCTCAAAGATGTGGATGTCGTCAACGTTTCCGACCGCACGTTTCTGATGCATCTGGGAGGGAAGATCGAAGTGACGTCCCGGGTCCCTCTCAAGACACGGGACGACCTGTCGATGGCGTACACACCGGGAGTCGCCCGCATCTGCAAGGCGATCGCCGACGATCCGGACGCGTCATTCAATCTCACGATTCGCCGCAATACGGTTGCTGTTGTCAGTGACGGTACGGCTGTCCTCGGACTGGGAAATATCGGCCCCCGCGCTGCCATGCCCGTGATGGAAGGGAAAGCCCTCCTCTTCAAGGAATTCGGAAAAGTCGATGCCTTTCCGATCTGCCTGGAAACACAGGACGTCGAAGAGATCATCAAAGTGGTGAAGGCGATCGCGCCGACTTTTGGCGGAATCAATCTCGAGGATATTTCTTCTCCCCGGTGCGTGGAAATCGAAGATCGCCTGAGCGCCGAGCTGGAGATCCCGGTGTTCCATGATGATCAGCACGGGACCGCGGTCGTGGTGCTGGCAGCGTTGAAGAACTCGCTAAAGGTCGTCGGAAAATCGATCGACCAGATTCGCGTGGTGATCAACGGAGCGGGAGCAGCGGGTGTCGCCATTGCCAAGTTGCTCCTGTCTGTCGGCGTCAGCTCGATGATTGTCTGTGACACAGGCGGGGCCATTCATAAGGGCCGGCAGGACAAAATGAATTCTCTGAAGGTCTGGCTGGCGGACCACACCAATCACGAACAGATGCAGGGGACGCTCTCGGATGTCATCGTCGGCGCGGACGTGTTCATCGGGGTCTCGGTCGCGGGGGCATTGAAAAAAGAAGATGTGCAGAAAATGGCGAAGGACGCCATCGTCTTCGCATTGGCCAATCCCGACCCGGAAATCACTCCGGAAGATGCAGGTGATGCAGTCCGCGTGATGGCAACAGGACGTTCGGACTATCCCAACCAGATCAACAACGTGCTCTGCTTCCCCGGCCTGTTCCGGGGACTTCTGGATGTCAGAGCCCGCGACGTCAACGAAGAGATCAAGGTCGCGGCTGCAGACGCCATCGCCGGAATCATCACGGATTCGGAACTGCACGAAGATTATGTGGTTCCCAGCGTCTTCGACCGCCGTGTTGCCACCGCAGTGGCGGAGACTGTCGCGCGGGTGGCTGTGGAAACCGGAGTCGCCCGAAAGGGACTTCCGCCGAAACAATAGCGGACGCCGACACGTTCGACCGCGTCCAACGGCTCCAATCGGCAAGACCGTTGCTCGGGCAGATTTTAACCCGAGCCCGGTCTTGCCGAGGGCCGGATGGTTGTGGGTCCGGTCGCGTCGAAATATGCTGGTTTCGGGGACGACTCTTTGAAACAGAAACTGTTTCGCAGATTGATCAGAGGGAGTTTGAAGAATGACAGAATCTTCATCCAAAGGCGACAAACCACAAATCGAGATCCACACGGACGAAGACTGGAAGTCGCGTGTCAAAGCGGAAGACGCCAAGCTCGATGCGGAATTAAAAGGGGAAGCGACCTCAGAAACGGCTGACGAACTCGCGGAAGCCGACGATGACGACTCGCCGAATCCGGCACAGCTCCCCGCAGCTTCGCTCCTGACTTTGTTCCAGATGCTCTCGACACAGTCCATCGTGGCGCTGGGGCTGATCCCCGGCCTCAACGGGAAGACGACAGTTCAGATCCCCCTGGCAAAGCACTTCATCGATCTGCTCAGCGTGCTGGAAACGAAATGCAAAGGGAACCTCACCGCGGAAGAGCAACGATTTCTCGACGGAACGCTGCATGAACTTCGCATGGCCTATGTCGGCGTGTCCAAGCAGTCGAAGAGCTGACGCTACGGAACCGAGTCTCCGGCTACGTCGGGGCGGGTGGTCAATCGAACATCCCCCCGGCAGTCGAACCCCATGAAAGCACGCTCCGCTTGTCTGAGTCCGCACCTGATCACTGGCTGTTGTTGGCGGGACCGGCGAACTGGTTTCGTCTTCGGCATCCTCCTCGCTGGCAGGCGGATGAACGGGAAGGATCCTTCGCACTCCGCCCCCCGGAAACCGATGCCCTGATCGCCATCAACACGATCTGGGTGAAAGACACCGGGTCCGGAGTCTTTCCCAGCCTTCAGGACATCGTGAACCAGTTCCCCCGGGTTCGTCATGTCAGAAGCTCTCAAGAGACTCAGATTGAAGATGTCAGCGACTGCATGGAGGGAGAAGCGGTCCTGGATGCGGGTGAGTCGTGGTGGGGCCGCATCTTCAAAGGAGAACGCTGGCGGGCCTGGAAGATCTGGGCCTTTCGGCGTCCACATCTGATGGTCGTCGTGACCCTGCTGCACGCGGAAGTGCGAGATCCTGAACTGGAATCGATGACCCGGTTGATGCTCCGCTGCCTCGAACTTCCCGAGGAGCCTGCGGACCCTCCCGAAGTGTTTGCCGAGCGTGCCCTGTCACTCGCCCGCAGCAAGTTCCCGCTTTTGAAAGTGGAGCTAGTCGAGGAATTTCAACTTCAGATTGAAACCTCTCGTCTGAACCTGACCAACTTCTATCGGTCCTACCTGCGCGATCCGAACCGCTTTGAGCAGGTACTCCTCCCCGCCATGACAACGGCTGTGCAGGTTCAAGGCTGGGGCGAACAGGAAACCGCGCCGCCGCTGGAAATCGTCCGTGACCGCCTGATGCCGATGTTGTACCCGGAAGAAGTGTGGCGAGAGAAATACCCGGACATCGTGGGAGAGCCCTGGGTCGCAGGCCTGGTGATCGTGTACGTCGTTGATGAATCCAACTCTTATTGGTACGTCCGACGTGATCTGATCGCCAACTGGGGCCTGACGTCGGGCGATCTGAACGAGATCGCCATCGACAATCTGCAGAGTTATTTCGAGCGGAATCCCATGGAAATGGCAGTGGCGGCTTCGGAACAGGGGTTTCCGTCGATGCTGATGCCCGGGAAGCCTGACACGTATAATACTGCCAGACTGCTGTGCCATTCGTTTCTCTCGCAGTTGCGGGAAGTGGCAGAAGGAGATCTTGTCATCGGAGTTCCGGGGCGTGATTTCTTTGTCGCTGTCACGACAAAACTTCCTGAAATGGTGGAACGGGTCCGGCACCGCGTTCTGCAGGATTTCAAGCAGACAGATCATCCGCTCACCAGCCGCATGCTCCTGATGACCGCGGATGGAGTTTCAGAACTGATCGACGACCATGGCCACTGAAGACCTGATCGAGGATCTCGCAGGGCTCGATTGCAGCCTGACGCTCACCGGAACGGGAACCAGCATGGGGGTTCCTATGATCGCCTGTGACTGCGCGGTCTGCACGTCCAACGACTCCCGCGACAACCGGCTGCGTTCAGGGGTGTATGTCCGAAACGGAGATTCGGGGTTTCTGATCGACACCGGCCCCGAATTGCGGCAGCAGATGGTGCGGACACGGGTCAAAACGATCTCAGGCGTTGTCTACACCCATGCCCACGCCGATCACATCATGGGGCTCGATGACCTGCGCATCTTCTGCTTTCGACAGAAGCAGTCCATTCCTCTGTTTTGCGAAGAACGTGTTGAACTCGCGCTGCGGAAGACGTTCGCCTACGTCTTCGAAGAAGGAGAAACGCTGCATTCCCGACCGCAGCTCAATTTTCGCAGAATCTCCGAAGAGCCGTTCGAACTGTGCGGCCTCCCGGTTCAGCCCATCCGACTGATGCATGGTCATCTCCCGGTGTTCGGGTATCGCATCCGGGACGTCGCGTTCTGCACGGATGTCAGCGAGATCCCTGAATCGAGCTGGAAGCATCTGGAGAACCTGCGGGTTCTCATTCTCGGAGCGATTCGTGATGAACCTCACCCGACGCACTTCACCGTCGGGCAGGCGCTGGAAGTGGTCGATCGATGCGGGCCCCTGCAGACGTATCTGACTCACATTTCGCATTCGCTTCCTCATGAAGCGACGAACGCCCGTCTCCCCAAACACGTCCAACTGGCCCACGACGGACTGACGATCAGCCTGGAGTAAACGTCGCCAGACACTGCAGGCAAGCTACAGGCCCAGTGTTTCGTGAACTCCCATTTCACTGACGGCTGCGCACGCGGAGGCGGCCACCTGAGACGCGTGAGCCAGTGTCTTCTGCGGAATGAAATCCAAAGTCAGTGTCGATTCACTGGGTGCCGGTGGCTGAGATCGTCCCAGCAGCAGCCGCTTGAGCGTCCGGCGGATTGATTGCGGCAGACAGAGCCGTACCAGCTGTCGCCAGGCAGGCATGTTCGTATGGTCCCGCTGCAGCGCCTCCAGCAGGTGGTGAAACGCGTCTCCACGCTGACCGGCAGAAAGGAGTTCCGTTCCCAGCCACCCGTGGGCTTCCGAAAGAACAGCATTCAATTGTTTTTTCGTCAGTGGAAGATCCTTGCCGACCGCTTTGACTTCGTCGGTGATTGTCCGCAGAAACGCTTCCGCCAGACTGATCTGGAATCGGCGGTGAGTCAGCTGGTCCTCAGCCCCGATGCGGTACAGCGTTGTGGATTCATCCAGCAGTGCCACAGATCCGAGTCGGCACGTCCGAAGATGAAACCCAAAATCCTCCCCCGCCCGCCGATAGCTTTCATCGAACAGCCCCGCGGCCATCGCCCAGCTTTTCCGAAGCAGGACCGTCGAAGTATGAACGAGGTTCCCTCGCAGCATCTGCGGATAGATCTCTCCGTACCCCACCGTCAGTTCCCGCTGCGCGAGTTCCGCAGCCTGTGGGGTTTCCAGGCAGACTGATTTTTGAAACAGGGGCCCGCTCAATTTCTGGTAAGAGCCGTACATACGGCGGAGGTACCGGTCGTGCAGTTGCATCCCCTGTTCGTTGATGGTCGCCATGTCGGTCCAGATCATGCCGACTTCGGGTAGCGATTTCAGGGCTGCCACCTGAGCTTCGAGCTTCCACGGAAGCCACGCATCGTCGGAATCGAGTAAAGCGATCAGCTCGCCGCGAGCTGCCCGGATCCCGACGTTTCGCGCGGAAGAAACTCCGCCGTTCGGCTTGCAGATGTACTTGATCCGCTCATCCTGCTCCTGCATGCGGGCCATGAGTTCTGAAGTGGAGTCGGTCGAGCCGTCATCAACGACGATGACTTCGAAATCGCGGTATGTCTGCGCAAGGACACTCTGCAGGCACTGAGGGAGATGCCGCTCGCGATTGTAGGTCGGGATGATGACGGAAATGTGAGGAGTCGCGCAAGCCATTGAGCGTCGTCCAAGGGAGTTTTTGATTGTCTGAGCAGACTCATCCGAAATTGCGTTCAGACTGCCTGCATGGATGACAGAATTCGCATTTCGACAGACGGATGACAATGGGAACTCAGTGTGATTTTTGCAAAAAAACCAATGTTTGAGAGGCAAAATGAAACTGCTTCGAAACGCTGCGTTGCATTTGGGAATCAAACCCTACAAACCTGTAAGAAAGCGTGGATTCGCGGAATCGTTACGGACTTTTGCGACAGACGCTGAAGGAGCCAGACCCGGAGAATTCCGAGAGCTGAGAGCTGAGAGCTGAGAGCTGAGAGCTGAGAGCTGAGAGCTGAGAGCTGGGTGTCCCTCGACTTCCCGTTCTCCGATCCCGTAGAGTTCTCACTTCAACACCTGCCGATGTCAGAAACGGCAATTGATCCCCTCTTGAGGTACCGTCATGAGACACGCTCGACGCTTGCTGGCTGGCTTTTTGATTCTCGGGTTGGCAGGCACCGCCTGGGCGCAGCATCCCACCGAGTTGACAGCCGACTCAAAACCGCAGGCCGATGTCCCGAAGGGCGACGTTCTCGGGCCCTTCGAATGGAAGAGCAAAATCTTCCCTGGAACTGTCCGCAATTACTGGCTGTACGTTCCTCAGCAATACGACGCCGCCAAGCCAGCTTGCGTTTTCGTAGTCCAGGATGGACTAGGTCGGGCCAACGCCTGGCATCTCCCCGTCGTGCTGGACAACCTGATTCACCAAAAAGAGATTCCGGTTCAGATTGGAATCTTCATCGATCCCGGAGTCGTGCCGGCTGCCAACGACAAAGCCTTGCCACGTTTCAATCGCAGCTACGAATACGATGCACTGGGGGATCGTTATGCCCGGTTTTTACTCGAAGAGATCCTGCCCGAGGTGTCGAAGAAGTACAACCTGAGCACGGACGGCAATGACCGAGCGATCACCGGGGCGAGCTCCGGAGCGATCTGTGCATTCAACGTTGCGTGGGAGCGACCGGAAGAGTTTCACCGGGTGATCAGCTCGATTGGAACGTTTGTCGGACTGCGGGGAGCGGATGAATTTCCTACGTTGATCCGGAAGTACGAAGGAAAACCGATTCGGGTCTTTCTCGAAGACGGAACCAACGACCTCAACATTTATGCCGGGGACTGGTTCAACGCCAACGAGGGAATGCTGTCGGCGTTGAAGTTCTCCAACTACGACGTCAAACATGCCTGGGGCGAAGGGGGGCATGATGCCAAGCTCAGCAGCATCATCATACCCGATGCACTCCGGTTCATCTGGCACGATTACCCGGAACCGGTCGCTGTGCGTCCTCAGCCGAACGCCTCCATCAAGCTGCAGATCCCCGGTGAAGACTGGCAGGTCGTCAGCAGCGGACACAAGTTCACCGAAGGACCGGCCGTGAACGAAGCGGGAGAAGTTTTCTTCAGCGATATCCCCAACGGCACGATTCACAAGATCGCGCTGGATGGGACCGTGTCGGTCTTCGCCGAGAACTCTCCGCGGATCAACGGTCTGATGTTCGGCCCCGACGGAAAGCTGTACGGCTGTGAAACCGGCAGCAAGCAGATTGTTCGTTTCGCAGCGGATGGGACGAAGGAAACTGTGGTCGAAGATGTGCAGGGCAACGATCTCGTCCTGCTGGCGGACGGTTCCGGCTATTTTACAGAGCCTTCAAACAAACAGATCTGGAGGTTCACCGCCGACGGCCAGAAGAAGGTCGTGGATACCGGGATCGACGTTCCGAACGGGATCATCGTTTCCCCCGACCAGACGCTCCTGACCGTTGCGGATTCAGCAGGACGATTCACGTATTCCTTCCAGATTCAGCCGGATGGTGATCTGGCGTTCAAGCAGACCTACGGGTGGCTGCACCTGCCGGATCAGGCAACTCGCAGCGGCGCGGACGGCATGGCGGTCGACGCCGCCGGCAATCTCTATGTGTGTACACCAATCGGCTTGCAGGTGCTGGATCAGCCGGGTCGCGTCAATGTCATTCTGAACAAACCCCAGCCGGGACCGCTGGCGAATGTGGTCTTCGGCGGACCGGAGCTGGATACGCTCTTCGTGACTGCGGGGGACAAAGTCTTCAAGCGGAAAGTGAACGCCAAAGGAGTGCTCCCGTTCAAAGCTCCTGTCACGCCACCCAAGCCGCGATTGTAAGTGGAGTGCAGTGCGGTGAATTTGAGAGTTAATGGAGTCACTTCTCTTCAAGTTGCGGCTAAACAGGGGGGTGATCGGCTGGTCCCGTTTCAGAAAATTTCGTAGGATCAGAGAACCGCAGTGTGTCGCGGGGCGGTCGACTCCCGATTCGCGGGAGCTGCCGATTCACCTGGGTGAGACGGGCGTTCAGAAGGACCTCAACAAATGCAGACGACAATGCTGGACCGACGGGTCACCTGGCTGGTGGCGGGGACGTTGCTGGGAATGGCGATCGCCTACTATTGCCCGAGTGAACCGGCGTATGCTGAAACCGCTGCCATGGGCGACAAATTCGCCATGTGCACCTGTAACACCATTGCTCTGAACAGCGAAGCAGTCTTCGTACTGGACATGGTCACCGGTCGATTGATCGGCGCGGGATACAGTACAACGGCCGGCGGCATCATCCACAGCTGGGCCCGCAATCTGGCTGCCGACTTCAAAACCGGGACCAAAGCCCAGTATGTGATGGTTTCCGGACAGGCCAACCTGCAGCAAGCCGGAGCATCCGTCGGCGCTCAGCCGGCCAGCGGAGTGATCTACGTCGGCGAACTGACCTCCGGACTCGTCAACATGTACGGCTTCTATTATCCCCAGGCGAACGTGAAACTGCCGACCCAGGAACTCGTCCCGATCGGCTCGTTCCCGTGGCGTCAGTCGATCAACTAAAACAGCTCGGGTTGAGCGAGGTTGATGTCCGCTTCAAGATGAAATGACTTTTGAAAGCCGCACAGCACACCTGTGCGGCTTGCTTTTTCCTATGGACGATGAATTCGAAGTTCTCCAGCGACTGGTTGAAACGCCGGAGCTGTTTCAGGAAATCTCACAGGTCACCGGAACCGAGTTCCAGCGACAGGCCGCGCTGCGTGAGCAGTACGACGCTGCTCTGGTCCGTGGGGCGATGCTTCTCAGCGAGCTGCGAGCCAAAGCCCGGCAGAAGTTCTCGCGTGCGGATCAGATGTGGTTCGACCGCACCGGACTGGAACAGTCGACCGCTGAGCTGATCGCCAGACACAAGGCACAGCGATTCACCCGTACGGCTGAACCGGTGTATGACCTGTGCTGCGGGATCGGCTCCGATTCAATCGCACTGGCTGCGATGGGAAATCAGGTCACCAGTGTGGACCTCTCGCCGATGTCGTGCCTGCGAACCCAGCTGAACGCGGCGGTCTATGGAGTGGCAGAGCGGATCACCACACAGGTCGCCAGCGCCGAGAGAGTCAAATTGCAGTCGGCGTATGTGCACATCGATCCCGATCGGCGGACCGGCCGTCAGCGGGCTGTCAAACTCGAAGATTACGCCCCTCCTCTCGAATTTCTGCAGCGGCTCACCGAACAGACTCCCGGGGGAGGGATCAAGTTATCGCCCGCGAGTAACTTCGGCGGGAAGTTCGGACCGTGTGAGATTGAACTGATTTCCCTGGATGGCGAATGCAAGGAGGCGACCGTCTGGTATGGAGAGCTGTCCGGTCCGCAGGCGATGCGGGCCAGCATTCTCCCGGCCGGGTACTCCATTGCCGGAAACCCCTGGGAGCTCAGACCGCATGTCGGCCGCATCTCGCGGTACGTGTACGATCCAGATCCAGCCATCGTCCGGGCCGGGCTGCTGGATCTGCTTGTGGAAGAATCCGGTTTTCGACGACTGGATGCTTCAGAAGAATACCTGACGAGTGAAGAACTGATCGATTCTCCGGCAGCTGCTCCGTTCGAAGTCCTGTTCAATCTGCCGAACAATGAAACGGAAATCCGGAAAACAATCCGTCAGGGAAACTGGGGAGAAGTCGAAATCAAATCCCGGCATGTCCCGACGAATGCCGACGCGATGCGGAAGAAAATGTCGTTGACCGGCAAGGGACCGGTCACGCTGATCATTGCCAGGGTCGATGGCCGGACCCGGGCCCTGGTCTGTCGGCGGGTGAAAGCGGCACAGGATTCCGAGATCTCAGAATGACGTGGCAGTTCTGCGGGCGACCTGCGAAAATGCCGCCAGCAGCCACCAGTCTCCCCTTAACCGGAAAGTTCTTCAGTGAACGCGCCAGTCAGGACGGGTGCGACACGAATTCGCACCGTCGCCGTCATCGATGTCGGGGCCACATCCATCCGGATGGCCATCGCGGAAATCCAGCCGGAAGGGTCCATCCGCCGGCTGGAGTCGCTCACGCAGGCGGTGCAGCTGGGAAAAGACGCGTTCACGACCGGTGAAATCTCACGCACGACCATCGAAGAGTGCGTTTCGGTCTTCCGCAGCTACCGTCGCAAGCTCGATGAATACGGCATCAACCGGCAGGAAGACATTCGAGTCGTGGCGACCAGTGCCGTTCGAGAGGCCGCCAACCGCATCACGTTCGTCGACCGACTGCTGGTGGCCACGGGGCTGTTCGTCGAGACTCTCGATGAAGCAGAGGTGCATCGCATCACTTATCGGGGGGTGCAGCCGCTGCTGAGAGCTCAGCCAGCCTTGTTCAAATCCCGATCCATGGTCATTGAAGTGGGCGGAGGGAGTACCGAACTGCTCACACTCGTGCAGGGGAATGTCGATCACACGCACGCCTTCCGGCTGGGGTCGTTACGTCTGGCACAGACACTCAGTTCCTATCGCGTCCCCCGCAGCAAGGCCCGAAAGATCATTGAAGGGGAAATTCACAGCCAGCTCGAACCATTCGCGGAACTGCTCCACTGCAACACCGAAGTGAACATGGTCGCCATGGGGGGCGACATCCGTTTCGCAGCGGAAGAGATTCTGAACGATGCCGTTTCCGATTCGAAGCTCATTGAATTGAAGCTGGAGGATCTGGCCGAGTTCGTGAATTACGTCTTCTCCCGGACAGAAGAGCAGCTGGTCAACGAATTCCACCTGACTTACCCGGAGGCGGAAACAGTCGGGCCGGCCCTGGTCGCCAATCTGAAAATGGCCGAGATGCTGGGGGTGGACCGCGTGTTCGTATGCAACGTGAACCTGCGGGACGGCCTGATTCGGGACATGTCGGAAGTCCGTGGTTCGTGGACTGACGACTTTCAGAAGCAGATCATCCGGGCCACCTGGGAACTTGCCAGCAAGTACGACGTTGATGAAGAACACGCCCGCAACGTTGCAGATCTGTGCAGGCAACTGTTCCGCCAGCTGCGGAAAGAACATGAGCTGGAGGACCGGTACGAAACCCTGTTGTACGTCGCGGCGGCCCTGCATGAGACCGGCAGCTACATCAACACGTCGAGTATGCACAAACACTCGATGTATCTGATCATGCACAGCACCCTGTTCGGCCTCACTGCGGATGACTTGCAATTGGTGGCGATGGTCGCACGGTATCATCGCCGATCGATGCCCAAGACGACGCATCAGCCGTATGCCTCCATGGACCGGTTCCGACGGGTGATCATTTCCAAGTTGGCGGCCATTCTCCGAATTGCCATCGCACTGGATGCCTCGCGCAGCCAGCGGATCAAACAGATCGAATGCCGACGCGTACGAAATCGACTCGTGATCACCGTGCCGTCGGTGGATGACTTATCCATCGAACAAATTGCCGTTCGGAGAAACCGGCTGTTTTTTGAAACCATCTTCGGGCTGGAAGCGCTCCTGCGAACACAGGTGAAGTCCAGCACCACCGAAGAAAGTACACAGCTTTAAACAGAAGCGAAGTATCCCAATAGAATTCAATCTGGCCGAAGTGTCGAACAGGTTGAGCAAACGCGAACGCCAGCAAGTTGAAGAAGGACCGTCACACGGATGAATGCGCTGCCAGAAGCTTACAATACTCTCGTCGAACGACTGAAATCACTCGCCCTGATGCGATCCTGCGGCGCTGTTCTGGGATGGGATGAACAGACTTATCTGCCGACACAGGGGGCGGAACTGCGAGCCAACCAGCTGGCGTTGCTGGCAGGTCTGGCACACGACCAGGCGACGTCACCGGAAGTGGGCGACCTCCTTGCACGACTCGGCGACGAAGGCGAACTCGGCGGCCCGGGATCCATCGCCTCTGCGAACGTGCGGGAAGCCCGCCGCAATTATGAGCGGTCGACACGACTTTCGAAAAAGCTCGTCGAAGAAATGACACGTGTCACAACGCTGGCCCAGCAGAACTGGATCGAAGCCCGCAAGAAAAACGAATTCAGCCGGTTTCAACCCTGGTTGAAGCAGATCATCGCACTGAAACGGGAAGAGGCCGATGCACTTCAAAGTCCCACGGGGGTCCGGTACGACGCCCTTCTGGAGGACTATGAGCCCGGTGCGACCGTCCAGCAGATTCAACAGGTCTTCGCACCGCTGCGGGATGAACTCGTGAAGCTGGTGGCTGGCATTCTGGATTCCGGCATTCAGGCCGATATTTCCATCCTCGAGCGTCAATATCCGATCGAAGCCCAAAAGCAGTTCAGTCTGGAGGCAGCCCGTGCGATCGGCTTCGACTTCGAATCAGGTCGACTGGACATCGCCGCTCACCCATTCTGCACCGGAATCGGGCCGGGAGACTGTCGACTGACGACGCGCTATGACGAGCACCATTTCCCCGGAGCGTTTTTCGGCACGCTGCACGAAGCGGGGCATGGTCTGTATGAACAAGGGCTGCGTCGCGACGACTTCGGACTGGGGAGCGGGGAAGCATGCTCGCTGGGAATTCATGAATCCCAGTCACGCATGTGGGAGAATCTGGTTGGTCGCAGCCGGGCCTTCTGGGATCACTTCTATCCCAAAGCTCAGGCCCATTTCCCTGCAGCTCTCTCGAACGTCAGTCAGAAAGAGTTCTACGCGGTCATTAATGACCTACGCCCCAGCTGGATCCGGGTTGAAGCGGATGAAGTCACTTACAATCTGCATATCATGCTGCGGTTTGAGATCGAGCAGTCGCTGATCAGTGGTGAACTTGATGTGGAAGATGTTCCGACGGTCTGGAACGAGACATTCACCCGGTATTTCCAGATGACTCCCCCCACAGACACGCTTGGTTGCCTGCAGGATGTCCACTGGGGAGCAGGTCTGCTCGGTTATTTCCCGACGTATTCGCTGGGCAATATGTACGCGAGTCAGTTTTACGAAAAGGCTCAGGCCGACCTGGGGGACCTGTCGGAACTGTTCCGCAAAGGAGAGTTCCAACCGCTGCGGGAATGGCTGCGAAAGAACATCCACGAGAACGGCAAAGTCGATCACGCCCCGCAGCTTGTTGAGAAAGTGACCGGAAAGCCGCTCTCCGCTGAGCCGCTGTTGCGACACCTGCGAACGAAGTTTGGAGAACTCTACCGGTTATAATCCGCCTGCGAGCAATCGTGTTGATCAAATCCATCCGAGAGGACACGGAGTACGCAAATCATGGCCCGCCTGTTGGTCATTGATGATGAGCCGAACATCATTTTCTCGATCAAGGAATGCCTTTCGAGCGACACTCTGGAAGTCATCTCGGCCGGTTCGGCGCGGGAAGGGATCGGTCTTGCGGGATCGGCACGGCCCGATGCAGTCATTCTGGACGTCCGACTGCCGGACCTGTCCGGACTCGATGCGTATTCCCGCATCGCTCAGGTGGATCCGCGACTTCCCGTCATCATCATGACAGCCTATTCGTCCACGGAAACCGCCATTGAAGCCATGCGGCGGGGCGCGTTCGAATATCTCGTCAAACCGGTCGACTTCGAAAAGCTGGAAAACGTGGTCAGCAAGGCCTTGGAAGTCAGCCGGCTGAGCCGTGTCCCTGCCGTCCTTTCCGAGGATCTGGAGGACCTCGCTGCCGATCGCATCGTCGGGCAGTCTCAGGCGATGCAGGAGGTCTATAAAGCGATCGGCCGGATTGCCTCATACGACGCCCCGGTGCTCATCCTCGGAGAAAGCGGCACCGGGAAAGAACTGGTCGCCCGGGCAGTCTATCACTACAGCCATCGCAGCCAGAAACCGTTTCTGGCAATCAACTGCGCAGCTCTTCCGGAGACCTTGCTGGAGAGCGAGCTGTTCGGTCATGAGGCCGGAGCGTTCACAGGGGCGGACCAGCGACGGATCGGAAAGTTCGAACAGGTCAACGGCGGGACCATCTTTCTGGATGAGATCGGTGACATGAGTCTGGCCACCCAGGCCAAAGCCCTGCGGCTGATTCAGGATCAGACATTCCAGAGACTTGGAGGAACCCAGACCGTTCAGACGAATGTCCGCATCATCGCAGCCACCAATCAGGACCTGCGTAAGCGGATCGACCACGGGGAGTTTCGGCTCGACCTGTTTTATCGACTGAACGTCTTCACCATCAATCTGCCTCCGCTGCGGGAACGAGTTGAAGATATCCCCATTCTCATTGACCACTTCATCAAGAAGTTTAACCGCGACACCGGCAAACGGGTCCGGAGAATGACCCCCGATGCCGTGAGCACGTGTCAGGCCTATGGCTGGCCGGGGAACGTCCGCGAGCTCGAAAGTGCCATCCGCTTCGCCATGGCCCGTTCGGCTGGCGACATTTTGACGCGAGATTCCCTGCCCGTCGCCTGCCTGCAATCGACTGCAACAACGGTTTCAGTACCAGCCCGCGTCTCGCCGACGACGACCCGCTTCGATCTGCATCAAATGGTCCAAAAACTTCTCGAAAGCGACTCAACGGAAATCTATCGTGAAGTCTCTGAAGCGGTGGACCGGATTGTCATCGAGGAAGTGATGAAGGACGTTCACGGAAATCAGGTGCAAGCCTGTAAGAAGTTGGGAATCGCCCGGATGACGCTGAGAAACAAGCTGCGAACGCTGGGAATCCAAGGGGACTCCCAGTCGGATGGCCATGAAAGCGACGGTTGATTGAAAGTGGGCTCCAGCATGGGTACGCACATCATTTACAACGGTTATGGGATGGCGGTGGACCGTGCCCGCAGGAAGCATCAAAGGCAGCTCCGGCATCGCTTCTTCCGGTATCAGGAGTTTCAACGCCGGACGCTGACCGGTTTCCAACGGGCGTGGATCGCCCTCATTATTCAGCGTCGCGTGCGACGTCTCGAACTGACGGCCTCAGGACGCAAGCCCTCCCAGTGGATCCTGGGCTGATCCGTCCCCCTCGACTCCAGCAGCAACCCGGGTTGGCCCCTTTCTGGAACCAGTATCGTTATGAAACACCCCGGGGGTTTCACCCGGACGGGCGACTGCGTGTCTGAGACGCCAGTGGCGGTTCACCATGCAGGCTGAATCGGTTTCGAACATCAAGCTGCGAGAGCGGATCTGCCAATCGGTGTGGCCAGCGATCACCCCTCAGGATGTTCCGATTTCGCCGAACGTGCGTGACGATCGGACTGAGAGGCCCAGACCCGTCGCTTCCCGGGTGCTTCGATGCGGAAAACTTCCGAATTCGCCCCAGTCACCCAGACTTCGTCATGGAACGAATCCTCTCGGCATTGGAATTGCTTTTCCGCCCCTGTGTCAACATTCACCATCGGAGAAGACCCCTTCTCAGTGCGGGCGGAAGTTCATCGCAGAGCGTGTTGCCCTCTGCTGAATGACTGGAAGCTGTGAACAGGGGAGTTCGGAAATGCAATCTCGCCGGATCGTCCTGCTCGACGACGACCTCGACGCTGCTGCAGCCCTCCGGGATTCCCTGAGCGCCGAATCCGGGAAGACGTTCCGCCTGCAGCGGATGCCCCGGAGTACCTCCTCGATTGGCGAACTTGCTTCTTCCACAGAGAGAACAGACCTCGTTTTTGTTCCGTGGGAGCCGCGGGGAGCATTCGCCCTGCAGGTGATCCAGCGTTTGACGAGTCAGGGTCATCTGCCGTCATCCCCGGTCCTGATCACTACAGAGACCGACTCACACCTTCCCGCTCTTCCCGACGGGATATTCCCGTACCCGCGTGCGGATTTGAACTCATCGAAAGTGCTCCTTCCCTTCCTTGATCACTGCATCGAAAGTCATCGGCTCACACAGCGCGTCGTTGAGCTGGAAGCCTTGATCGAAAAAGCCCGGAAGGAGGCTCGTTCCGCGAGGTGTGCCAGATCGACATTCCTGAGAAGCGTCAGTCATGAGCTCAAAACGCCGTTGTCTGCTGTGATCGGTTTGTCAGAGTCGTTGATGGAACAGACCCAGGATTCGGAACAGGTGGAGATGCTCACCCTGATTCGAAGCAGCGGACAGAAACTCTCCGAAATGCTCACTCAACTTTTAGAGCTCGCGAGAACGGAAAGGACAACGCTCCAAACGGATCCTGTCCCATTCGATCCCCGCGCATTGCTGGAGGATGTCTGCGCCAGCATGGGAAGCCTTGCCGCTTCACAGGGAGTGACGATTCACTACAACTCTCAGTCAGACATTCAGAAAGTTCTCGCTGATCCTCGAAAGTTGCGACAGATTCTCGTGAATCTCCTCAGCATCGCCATCCAGCATACCGAACGGGGAACAATTCAGGTTCATCTCGGTGATTCACGCGACTCGCAAAAGCAATCCCTTGTGATCAAGGTCTCGTTCGGCCCTCCGGGAGTTCCGCGAGACGCGCTGGACAGGGTGATCAGACGCCCACAGCGGCTTGACCCCGCCCGCATCGGGATTGAACTGGGATTGGCGTCAAGTCGATGTCTGGCTCGGGTGATGGGCGGAGACCTGACGTTGGCGCCGCGGACTGGCTGGGGAAATTGTTTCGTCCTGGAGATCGAAGCCCCCCGATGCGGCCCCATAGCGACAACGTCACCTGACATGACAGATGATCACCCGCAGAGAGAGACGACGACGACACCGGACTGGAAAGGGCGTCGCATCCTGGTCGTCGACGATACCCGGGCAAATCAGTTCGTGATGAAGAACCTCCTGAAGCCGACCGGTGCGGTTGTGGAATGCGTTGACAATGGGCAGTTGGCCCTTCAACACATTGCAGCCAGCGAGAGCGATCCAGCCCCGTTCGATGTCGTGCTGATGGACCTGCACATGCCCGTCATGGGGGGCATCGAAGCCATCCGTCAGCTGCGGAAAATGGGATTCCCGAAGCCGATCATCGCCATGTCCGCGGCTGCAGCCCCCGATGATCCGGACAAGTGTCTTCAGGCAGGCAGCCAGGCATTCCTGGCCCGCCCGTTTGACAGAGATCATTTTCTGGCGGTCGTCGGCAAAGCGATTTCTCTTCAAACGAATTCGCAGGCCCAAGTGCGAGAAGCCACTGCCGATACTTCAGTTTCCGCATGATCAGGCCGCAGATACGGCAGAAACTGCGGGCGACCAAATCAGTCGACACTCTTGAAAACTGCCTGCTTTTCAGGGTTCTCGAGGGAGTCAGGCACCATCGAAGGGCCAGAAACCGTTGCCGATGCCGGGGCGATTCGCTATGACGTGAATTCGATTTCTGACCACTGAACTCCGAGAGTTGAAGTTTCACCAATGACCGGGAACGGAACCCCGAATAACGGGCAGGATGCTGGCGATCAGCTGCAGTATGTCTCCATCAGCGATGAGACGCGTCGGCGCTATCTGAACTACGCCATGTCCGTCATCATGTCGCGTGCGCTGCCGGATGTGCGGGACGGACTCAAGCCGGTGCAGCGCCGCATTCTGTACGTGATGTACAACGAGTTGCGGCTGAGCGCAGACGCCAAATCCGTGAAGTGCTCCCGAATCGTCGGGGACACGACCGGTAAGTTCCACCCTCATGGAAATCTTGCGGTCTACGATGCGCTCGTGCGACTCGCCCAGGACTTTACGCTGCGGGAGCGTCTGGTCGACGGGCAGGGAAACTTCGGCAGCATCATGGGTCTCCCCGCTGCGGCCGAGCGATATACCGAAGCGAAGCTGACTCGCATTTCCGAACGTCTGATGGAAGAGTTGAAGTTCGAGACCGTCGAAATGCGGCCGAACTACGATGCCACTCGTGATGAACCGGTCGTGCTCCCGGCCCAGTTCCCGAATCTGCTCGTGAACGGGACACAGGGGATCGCAGTCGGCATGGCCACGAACATGCCCCCGCATCATCTGGGAGAAGTGATCAAGGGGTGCATTACCCTGATCGAAGACCCCAACGCCACCGTCGCGCAGGTGATGAAGCACATCAAGGGCCCCGACTTCCCCCTCGGCGGACGCATTGTCACGGATCGAAAAGAGCTGCGGGAAGCCTACGAAGAGGGACGCGGCACCTTCAAAGTCCGGGCGGAATGGCGATTCGATAAAGAAGGTCGAAAAGAAGTCACCAACCGCCTCGTGATCTACTCCATCCCTTACGGAGTCGAAACCGGGTCGCTCGTGAATTCTCTGGGTGACATCCGGGATTCGCGTCGATTGCCGCAGCTGCTCGATGTGACCGACGAGTCTGACGGCGAATTCGGATTGCGGATCGTCCTGCATATCAAGCCAGGATCCGACCCGAACACGGTCATGTCCTACCTGTACAAGCACACGCGGCTGGAAGACAACTTCTCTTACAACGCCACCTGTCTGGTCCCCGGCGACCACGGGGTTCTGGTCCCCCGACGCTGCAGCCTGGTCGAAATTCTTCGCCACTTCCTCGACTTCCGGCTGGTGACAGTCCGTAAGCGCTTCGAGTTTCAGCTGGCGCAGCTTGAGAAGCGAATCCATATTCTGCGCGGCTTCGCCATTATCTTCGACGGCCTGGACAAAGCTTTGAAGATCATTCGGGCAAGCACCGGCAAACAGGATGCCTGCGAGAAGCTCGTGAAGGCCTTTCCGCTGGATGAAGTTCAGGCCAACGCGATTCTCGAGTTGATGCTGTATCGAATCTCGTCTCTGGAAATTGGCCGGATTCGGGAAGAGCTGCAGGAGAAAGAAACGGAAGCGACCCGCATCCGCAAGATTCTGGGTTCGGAAAAGAAGCTGTGGGGAGAGATCCGTTCGGAACTGGAAGCACTTGGCCAGGCATTCGAATCGAAGCGACGAACGATGCTGGGATCCTCGGAAGAGATTTCGGAATTCGACCCGCTGGCGTACATCGTTCGGGAAAACACGAACGTCGTCATCACCTCGGAAGCGTGGATTCGTCGGGTCGGCAAAATCTCCACCGTGGACAAACTGCGCGTCCGCGAAGGGGAAGAAGTTCTTGGAATTTACCCCGGCTCGACGCTCGATTCCGTCGTCATCTTCACCAGCGACGGAGTGGCCTATACGCTCCCGATCGATCAGATTCCTCCGTCCACCGGATATGGGGAACCGCTCTCGAAGCATGTCAAACTGAGCGATGGTGCCAACGTCGTCTCTGCGATCACGACCGATGCCCGTTTCACTCCGGCAGATATCGAATGGGAAGGCTTCCCGCCGGGGCCGTATCTCTTCGTTGCGACGGCTCATGGGCAGGTGATGCGTATTTCGCTGAGCACGTTCCGGACTCCGTCCACTCGCAGCGGGCGCAAGTATTGTCGCCTGGCGAACGGGGACCGCGTCATTCACGTCGAACTGATGAATGACGAAGATACGGTCTTCCTGATTTCCCGGGCCGCTCGCCTGATTCATTTCTCCGTTTCCGAAGTGATGATTCTGAACGGGGCGGGCAAAGGAGTGCGCGGCCTGAAGCTCGTCGAGAAAGACGATGTCGTCATTGCAGCCAAACGGCTCTCGCGACCGAGCGATGTCCTGAAGGTCATCAATGACCATGACAAGACGCTGAGCTTCGGACAGATGAAATACGCTGTCACCGCCCGCGGTGGGAAAGGGGTCAAGACGAGTCAGCGGACCGGGATCAAGAGTGTCATCAAGGATGAGATTCAGCCTGTCGACTGGTCAGCAATTGAAGCTGGCGAGAAGAGCTGAAAGAAAGCGGGCAGTCTCAGCCATTCATGAAGACTTCCTGTCGGCCGTCACCTGTTCCGTCTGGGGATCCAGCGAATTCATCATTCAGCGAAAAGTCGAGATTTTGACGGTCGGGCTGTTGTCTCACACGTCTGAATCTCGACAATAAGTCTATGTGAATATGAAATCGGGCCGCTGCCGTTGTGTGCTTTCGCACTCTCCCATTCTGCCAGCCGAAGGAACGCCCAGATGAAGCGTCTGTCCCGCCCCGCTTGCCCCGAATGCTACACACAGGTCAACCGCCGTCAGTTTCTGCAGCAGGCCGGTGCGGCTGCTGCGGGAGCCGCTTTGCTGTCGACTCCGCTACATGGAGCGTTCGCTGCACCGACGATGCAAAGCCCTGCGGAAACAGCGGCTCAGAAGCTCTATGAAACGCTGACCCCGGCCCAGAAGTCGGAGATCTGCCTGCCGTTCGACCACGCTTCCCGCACTCGCATTAACGCAAACTGGGCCGTTACGAAGCCGGCCATTCACGAAGATTTCTTCAACAACGAACAGCGCGCCCTGATCGCTGAAACCTTCAAGGGGATCACAAGTCCCGAAGGACACGCGCGATTTCTGGAACAGATGGAGTTCGATGACGGCGGTTTCGATCGCTATCACGTCGCCCTGTTCGGAGAGCCGCAGTCAGGCAAATTCGAATGGGTTTTAACAGGTCGCCACATCACCCTGCGGGCCGATGGGGACTGCGTTGCCGGATCTGCATTCGGGGGACCGATTGTTTACGGTCACGGTGAGGAAGAAGCCAAAGACAACATTTTTTATTACCAGACCCAGCAGGCGAATGAAGTCTTCAAGGCGCTGGATGCGAAGCAGGCGGTCAAGGCACTGGTCAACACAGCTCCCAACGAGACTCAGGTCCAGCTGCAGGGGAATCGGGGAAGCTTCGCAGGGATTTCACTGAAGGAACTTTCACAGGACCAGCAGGAACTCGTGGGATCTGTCGTCAAGGTTCTCTTAGCTCCGTTCCGCGAAGAAGATGTGCAGGAGTCCCTTGCGAATCTCGAACAGGGAGGCGGCATCCCCGGCTTGCACATGGCGTTCTACAAGCAGGGAGACCTGAACAGCGATGGTGAGTGGGACATCTGGCGGCTGGAAGGCCCGTCGTTTGTCTGTCATTTCCGCGGCGCCCCGCATGTGCACGCCTATATGAACATCGGCACCAGCAAACTCGCAAACAGCTAGACCAGTTTGGTCTATCATGTGCAGGCGATTCAGGGTTTTCACCGCATGAAAGTCCATATGATCGCCTGCGGAACGTAACAGATTATTTGCAAAACCGCTCTAACGTCTCAACCGATCTGGCGAGACCGTTCACACACAGCACTTCAATCGTTGTGTGCCCGATATTCCTCGCCGGTCCGCACTGTCATCAAAACGTCCCGAATGCGCCGTGTGGGGTGATTTCCCGCTGCGGCCGACGGGACGTTTTTCATTGATGACACCTGGTTCGACTTGCAGCCACGATCTCCTCTCTTCTCGTGACGTGGGCCTCCGTGCATTTCCCGCAAACGCCCGGAAATCATCAGCGTTGATGGCGTAAATCCATCCGATCTGAAATAATTCTATCCGAACATTCTGAATCAAATTGAATCGCCGAGTCGGCTGGTTCAGAACCTGCACTTCCAGATTTCGAAAACCCGTTCGGGTGAATCAGGGCCTTTCATGCAATCAGGAGCCTCTGAGATGCGTGTCGTATTCGTTCGAAACGTCAGCTGTGCATTCTCTCAATTTCACAGCCCCAGCGACCTCCGCCAATCGCGGGTAAGACGAACGCTGCTCAGTCTCATTGTCCTGTTGGGAACCGGCATCTTCGAGGCGAGCCCCGTGCGTGCGGAGGAGGCTCGCCCGATCATCGTCTTCGAAAAAAACTCCAGCGGAGCGGTCCCCTATCGGCTGCTCAGTCAGGAACTGGTTCGTCAGGGGCTGCTGCTCACGGCCCGTGAAGATTTCGGCGCGATCACGCGCGATGAATACCTCAACGAAACCTCGTCGCTGAAAGACCGGAAGGTTCATCGAGTCACCGGTGATTTTCAATTCGCCAGAGATCCGGAGTTGAAGTTCACGCTGACTTACACCACTCCAGGTGCGAGCATTCCGTCATTGGAGTTCCTGTTTCCCCGGGAGAACAACCGGTACTTCGAAGGGATCCTCTCCAAGGCACATCAGTTGACGCTTCATGAATATCCTGACTATCTGAAGTCGCTGGGGATGACGGCGCCGGACCGGTCCCAATTTAAGGAAGTCGATGTCGGCAACTTTGTCGAAACGCTTCCTCCACTCGAATTCGTTTCGATCTTTCATCGATTAAGAAAGCTGCACGCAGCCTTGCTCCGGGAACCAGATCGGGTCGATCTCCTCAGCTCGATTGCGATTCACTATGCACTGCTTTCCAGCGTCTGCGAAATTCACTGGGGGCCGGAAGCACGCATCTATTCCGCTCGCGCGCTGCTGTATTCGGATCGCGCCTGCGATCGTGCTGCAGACGACATCAAAGCAGCCTGGGCCCGGGCGCTGGTCAGGACATTTACCGGCCTCGACTGGCTCGCGCTGAAGGAACTGGAGCGAATCGAATCTCTTCAGGCCGTCGCTGATCCGGCATCCCGCCCGGACTGGGCGGATACCATCATCGCCGCCGTCCACTGGGATAACGGTCAGCTCAATAAACTCGCGGAAGACGATGTTCCGCTTGCGGCCTATTTGCGAGTCCTTCACTGGGAATACACGTCGCACTCCTATGAATTCGTCACTCCGATGGTGACCTCACTGATGGTGAAATCCCCCGAATGCCTGCGGGTCGCGTCAATCCTTGGAAACGGAAGTCAACTGGGCATGCGTCGCAGGGTCGGCGAAAGTCAGTTCGAAACGTTTCTGAGTGAATTCCCCGAATGGGTCAAGGAAATTGATCCTCTTCCGAAAACCGTTCTGACCGCTGCTGACAAAGCCATCAAAGCCAAAAGTGAGCGCAGCAAGATGGCAGCCACCGTGAAGCTGCATGACGCATTGCGCCAGGTTCCGTTGCAGGAAGATGGAGCAGAGCCGTCGCTGGCTTCCGTGGCGACACTCGCGGAGAATCTCCAGTTCCAGTTCATCACCGGCCTGCTGGAGACCGACACCGCCTATCTGGGGGTCGAGCCCGGTGATGTGATCGAGCGGGTCACACCGCTGCTCAAGAAGTACCCGGCCAAAGACTACATTTATTCGTACCGACATGATCCGACGTTTTCTCATGCTGCCCTTGAGAAAACGATCGATTCCGTGATCGCGCTGCCGCCGCCGGAAGAGAGCCGAAAGATGTCCCGCCACTGGAGAAGCCACTCTCCGGAAGCCTGCGAGAAGCTCAGAAAAGCGGTTCTCTCGTTACGGGACTCGACCGTGCGGGACGTAATCTTTCATATGCAGGTCAGCACGACCGATGAATATCGCCAGAAGCTGCTCGATGGTTTGCTTCAGGTGAGCCCTTACACCCCGATCGGTCGCAGCTTCGAGGTCAAGTACCGTTGGGACAAAGTCAAAGACAAGGCTCCGGAATGGCTGGAGACGACCGACTTTCCGGCCCTGCTGGAGAGCATCGGCGAAAAATATTCCGAAGAGTCATTGTTGTCCCCGGAATCGGCTGCCATGGCGGAAAAGGCCTACAAACGTCTGATCGAAATTGCCCCTTCGTACGACGCATACGAGCAGATCGAGAAGTTTTACGCGATGCATGGCAGGATTGAAGATGCTCTGCAGGCCCGAATTGCTTCCCTTCAAGTCCCCTCATATGGACTGGAATCAGCCGGAGTCAACCAGCGCGTGGCCGAACATTATCTTCTGGAAGACAAGCCGGAACTGGCCCGCCCCTACGCGATGGAAGCCGCCGAGTCCTATTCGCACTGGGGACTTGAAATTGGAATCGCGACGCTCGAAGCACTGGGCGAAAACGCGCTCGCCGAGAGACTGACTGTCGGAATGGTGCAGCGGTACGGGCCCTGGGAAGACTGGTATCTGCACTGCGTGCGGACGGGGGAAGGGAACATCGATGCTGCCCGGACATTGTTCACACAACAGCTCCAGCAGATGGACGCATCCCAGCTTGCTACCGATCTTCGAGTCGCCTCCTTCTACGAGCTGGAAGGGAATCTGGACATGGCGCTCTCGACGCGAATCACCCATTGCAAGGAAGTTCCCAACTGGATTACAGGAAAATTCCTGACGGCTTATCTGCTGTATGAGACCGGAAATCGTGAGGAGGCCCGCCCGTACCTTGTGGAACTGATCAACGTGGATTCGGGAGAGTGCTATTCCTGGCTGGCCGAACAGCTTCTCCGGGCCGAGCGGGAGGACGCTGCGTTTTCTCCCGAGTTCCTCGAGTTCGTCTGGTTGAGCCATCTGGAGAACCGTGCCACTTCCAAAGCCTCATCAGCAATCGCGTGCGCTCTGGAGATGGTGGATGAAGCAGAACAGGCCCTGGAATGGTATGAACGAGGCGCCCACTTCGGTGTGGAAGGAAAATTCACGCGGGCCAAGGCGATCCAGAAATTGAGAGATGCTGGAATCAAGATCCCGCCGGTTCGACGCTTCCCCATTCCCGTCGAAATCAGGGAGACGATGGCCGCTTCCTGGAATCTCCACACTCTTTGGAATACTCCAAAAGCATGGCAGATTCAGGCCAGTGACGAAATCGTGCGACGTGCCGGCCATTATCCGTCAGTCCTTCTGCTTCAGGCACATGTGAATCACTTTTACAAAGAACGAGACCGGGCTATCGATTACTACACCCGTGTTCTGGAGAAATTCCCGGAGCATCCTTTTGTCCTCTGCTATCGCGCAGCTGCATACGAAGGAAAGGGTGATTACGCGGCTGCTGTCGCTGATTATCACGCCGCCATGAAGCAGGCTCCTGACCTGCTCATCGCGGAAAACAACCTGGGATGGCTGCGAATCATGTGTCCCGATGAGAAGTTCGTCGATCCGAAGGAAGCTCTCGAACGAGCCCTGAAAGTACGCCAGGCCAGCGAATCGATGAAATCCGCCCATGAGCTGTACGAGGCATCGACGCTCCTCGCGATCATGGCTTACGAGAAACTCGGTCAGACGGACGAAGCCGAGAAGCTGATCAAAGCCGCTTCGAAGGAGAATTTCTTCGTCTCCCCCAACACGAAAGAGGCCTACGAGAGTATCCTGAAGAAAGAACGGCCCAAACGCTGGCCGGACGGTCGGGACTACGCCACCATGATCACCAAAGGCTGACCAGGCACCGGGAGCACAGAAAGCAACATCACTTCCGCTGCTTCACCGTTTCTGAAATGCACTGGAGCAACGAGTTCTCGCCGGTCCGGTCCTGTCCGACTTCCCAGATCATCACGCCGCCGATTCCGGAATCCAACGCTGCGTTTGTCTTCCTGCGGATGGTGGAAGGCCCGTTAAAGTAGATCTCTTCCACTTCGTCCACGTCCGCTGCAGGTCCGAACCGATCGACGATGCGGGAGTAGGTCATCGCCTTACGATCGTTGACGTTGCGTCCGTAGAATGGCACCCCCAGCACGATCTTCCCGGCGGGAATCTTCTGGTTCAAGAAGCTCTGAATGTCCTGCTCTGCCTGATGCGGAGTGGAATGCCGCTGCCCGTAGTCGTACGACATCAGCTGTACGGTATCGACCGCGTTCCAGGCTTTTTCCGGCAGTGTTCGCCACGGGGCCACGGTCATCGACAGCGTATACCCATGCGGCTTGAACGCCGTCTGAAGCTGGGCCAGCAGACTGCAGTACCCCTCCCATTCTTCAGCGGTCTGCGGGTGTTCCCAGTCGATATCCAGTCCGTCCAGCTTGTGCCGCTGCAGAACATCGACCAGCGATTTCACCAGGCGGTTGCGGGACTTCACCTGCGTCACCGCGCGCGTGAAGTTGTCCGATTTTCCCCATCCACCCAGGCACAGAATCAGCCGGGTCTTGTGTTTCTCGCGAAGGCTGTGAAGTTTTCCCCAGGGAGCGTTTGCCACGTTCCCCATCAGCACTTCACCGGACTCAGAGGGTTCGGCAGCAAAGAGAATCAGGTCCGTGAGCATGCCGGCGTGTTCCAGATCGACCCGGTTGAATCGATAATCGGGCAGGTACCCGACGATCCGAAAAGAACTTGCCGGCTCTGCCGCGCGAGCACCGTGACGAACCGAAATGTCCAGACACAGCATGAGCAGCAGCACTGCGGGAACGATTCCGGACAGGCAGAGTCGATATCCCCGGATCACAACAGACTTCGTCATCGATTCTGGTCCGCGCACACCGGGCCGTAAAAGGTAAAGTCAGGTTCGTTTCGAGCCAGCCGCTGCACGTACAGCGCCGTTTCGCGCAGATGATAATCACCCCACATGCAGGCTTCTCCTCTTGGAATCTTCGATCCCGGAGGAATGTAATCCCAGTTTCGTGGACGATGATAGATCGAATGCAGCAGCAGTCCCTGATGTGCCGGATCCAGATTCAGATAGGGCTCGCTCAGCAGCGATTTGAGCATCACCAGCCCCGCCTGGGTGTATCGATCCCCACCCATTCCCCGCTTGTCCAGGAATCGTCCCAGCCGGATGAAACCCTGCGCGGCAATGGCCGCTGCTGAACTGTCGACCGGTTCGTAGTCATTGAAGGGGTCTGCGGGTCGATTGCGGTAATCCCCCAGATGCACAAGGCCAGGGGCCCCGGTGTCCCAGTAGGGAACGCCATCGCTGGGGCTTTCCGAGATGTAGTAATCACAGGTCGCTCGGGCCGCCCGCAGCATCCAGCCTTCGATCTCCGCCCGACCGCCAAACGGGATCAATTCTTCATCGGATAGCACATTCAGGAATTCGAGTTGTTCCGCGAGGCCCGTAATGATCCAGGCGGCCCCACGGGTCCAGGTCGTGAACGGACAATACCCCTGCTGGGAACTGGGACAGCGATAACGTCCATCATTCGGGTTGAAGATGCTTTCATGAACCACGCGGCCGGAGACATCGTAGAGATCCCGCCCCTCACCGAAGTAGACGTTGTAGTCGACTGTCGTCTTCGCATGTTCGAGCAGTCTCTGCAGTAGCGAAATCGGCTGGTCGTTTTCGCCCATCAGACGGTGGCCCAGCAGGTGGGCGACCGCCAGCGAACGCAATGATCGAAATGTGTCAGCGAACAGGGAATGCGGACCGTTGAAGGAGTAGATGTATCCCCCGTTCTCATGCGTCCGGCTCCAGCGGGCAGCCTGCACGGCGCCACTCGTCTTCAACGCCAGCTCATAGAAGTGAAGTTCCGCGGAATCCCGGGGCAGCTTCCCTTCAAGCATCAGCCTGCGGAGTGCTCCGTATGTGCTGATGTTATTGAAGCCGTGATCGTGAACGCCGATATGACTGACGTGCGGTGCCATCAGCTCCCAGGTTCGCTGACGCCCCGAGGTCAGAAACCGTTCCTCGCCGGTGCCGTCAAACTGCAACAATGCCGATCCAAACTGAAAGCCCTGCGTCCACTCCGTCCAGCCCTGGGCGGTGTACTTACCCTGAATCGTAAAGACGGGCGATCCCTGTTCGGGAGTCCAGCTCGCCTCAAGTGAGTCGAGGGTTCTGGCGGATGCTTCCCACATGCGGTCAATCGCTGGGAGCAGATCCTGGAATGTCAGCGCCGGATCAAGTTGCATCATGGGAGCAGCCCGTTCAATTCACAGTCAAGTCTGAGTTGCCGTCAGTGAAAGCCTGATCCACGTTGACCGCAATGATTCAGTCGAACCATTCCAATACCATGAGAGTCGCCAGGTTCGGACTATGAATCCAGATGACGCTTGTCCTGATCGCCCTCTTCTTCACCTTCCTGCATCCCTTTCTTGAAGGAATGGAATGAACCGCCCAGCGACTTCATTGCGGAAGGGAGCCGGCTGCCGAACAGCACGAGAATAATGATCCCCAGGATGATCAGTTCAGGAAGGCCGAGGCCAAACATGCGGATTCTTTCAGCAGGTGAGGGAACAATCAGTCCCGGAGGGAAAAAACGCGGACATCTTCATTCTATCGATCTTCGCGGCTCGTCACAAATCGAAGATGACGCGGAGTTCGCGGTTTGAAAGTTTCCAACAGTTCCGGAAAGAAATGGTCTGCCTGTCATCTTCGGCTTGGAAGCTGATCAACCAGTTTCGCTTTGCAACGGAACAAAACTGGCTGGGATGGAGTCTCATCGAGCAGTCCCGGGCGCGAGAATGGGCTGGCAACCCAGTTCTGAGAGTTTTCGCAAGCTTTTCACTTGCTATTCGACCGCAGCCAGACCGTTCGACGACATTTCCCGACCACTCGTGCAGCTGGTTTTTCAGTACCGAACGGTCCAGAAGTGCTCTCTTTGGCACGGTGATTGCCCCACTCTCTTTCGGTGCGGGAAACGGATTCAAGAACGGGCATGATCGATAATTGAGGAGAGTGGGAAATGAAACGCTTAGTTCTGGCACTGATGGCAGTGGGAATGATTTCACTGGGGTTCGCAGCCAATACGGCTGATGCCCGGCCACGGGGACGGGTGGTCATCCGCGGCGGCGGATATGGCGGCTGGGGTGGTTATCGCGGGTACAACCGCGGGTACTATCGTGGCTACTACGGCAACGGTTATCGCGGCTACAACAACTGGAACCGTGGCTATTACGGCAATCCCGGCTACTACAACGGTGGCTATTACAACGGGTATCGCGGCTATGGGTACGGTCCCTATGGCGGCAGCGGAATTTACTTCCGGTTCTGACAGTAGCGACATGATCAAGCCCGACAGGGCATCGTGCGTCTGCCATCGTGATGGTGCGAGAGCATCCTTAACGCGATGGAACAGAAATGCCGCAGACGGTAAAAGGTCTGCGGCATTTTTCGTTGAGTATTCTCAGTGAGCTTCTGAGACGTCTTCGGGAGGAGGCTCAGGCAGGAAGAATGTCAGAATACATCCCACGAGTGCCAGTCCTCCTGTCACGCACGCTGCGCTGAAAGCGATCTTTGAATATCCAGCCGCGCCGGGAATCCACGCCTGCTTGGCGAGCACAGCCGTCACCCACGCGAAGCTGGTTCCGATCAGTCGTCCGCCGATATTCGCAGCCATACTTTCTCCTGTCCCTCGCAGATGCAACGGGAAGACACGAGGCAGATAATTCCCCCAGAAACTCATCTGCCCGATCACCATCGCCCCGGCAGCAAAAGCCAGCAGCGAGAGCAGATTGACGTCGACCCTTCCCCCCAGACTGAAGTAGTGGACATTCTGCCCTTGGGAAAAGGTCCAGAAGATGGAAGGGAGGAAGAAGAGTGCGGGAACCAGGAACATCGCCAGCAGCTTTCTGCGCCCCGCAATCCGCATGGCGAGAAACGCCAGCAGGAATCGTCCCGCGAGACCTCCCACTTCCTGAAACTCGCTGACTTTGGCGGCCTCAACCTGACGTACGGCCCCAGCCTTGGGGGGCGGAAGATCCTTCACCTTCTCTTCGACTTCAGGCAGTCCGCGGACAATCTGAGTGAACTGCTGAAGCCCACCAAAGGCCATGCCGTAGCTGCAGCCGACGAGCAGAGTCGAGACGACCGTCGTTCTTCGCAGAGCCGGAGTGAAGAGTTCCAGCAGTGACGGACGCTTGAGTAGCCCCGCCTTCTTCTTTTCGGCCCACTTGGGCGATTCCGGCAGGAACGGACGGACGAGGATCAGAGGAATTGCCGGGAAGAGACCCGACATCAGGGTGTAGCGCCAGACAACGTCCGGATTTTCCAACGGGCCGATCAGTTGTGCTGCCCAGTCGGGCATCACGATCATCGGAAGACTTCCCTTCTGGCTGAGGGCAGCAAACTCGTGATTCACAAATGCGACCATCAGGCCACCCAGGGAGGCGAACGCCTGCGTATACCCAATCACGCGTTCCCGTTGTTTCGGGTCATCGAAGAGTTCCGCCAGCCACGCCACAGCCGCAACGAATTCCACGCACACGCCGACAAAGACGAAGCAGCGGCAGATCAGCAGCATCGTCATCGACGTCGAATAACCGGAGATGAACGCTGCCCCGGCGTACAGCAGAATACTTCCCGTCAGAACACGGCGACGGCCCAGTCGATCGGTCAACCATCCTCCCAGCAGTCCGAAGATCGCCCCGAAGACCGCAGGGACAAAAAACAGTGCGGCGATCCAGTTCTGAAAGATCGGCGTGCCGGGAGCGGCGCCAGTGAATTCCCGAATCGCCCCGGGAGCAATGAGCGGCAGCATCAGCAACTCGTAAGTATCGAATGCAAATCCGATCGCAGCAGTGAGGCACACGAGCGACTGAATGACGGTCCAGCGGGGAGCTGGCTTCGTTGCTGGGATGTTGTCCATGGGATTGGGGTATCCGGGGTGGGAGCGAGTCAGTTGGTCACGTAGCAGAGTACATCAATGTCTCCTGCTGTGAAACCGAACGATTCGTCTGATCGACCTGCGAGCGGATCCCGGAAGTATTTTTCAACCTCGACGAATCCGGAAAATCGCGCGACCAACCTCTCTCGCGACGACTTTCAACCCACCCGGTTCCTCTCCGGGCGCCAGAAGATAGAATTCGTAGAGTGACAGGAGTGAAACGAAAATCGGGTGTGCCACTCGACTGCGCCTCATTTCACTCTCCGTCCACAACGCCTGAAACGCAGGAGATCGACATGTCGGCAGAGTACATTCCCGGTTCCTGCAACATCGGACAGTCGGAAGTGCGGAGGCGTTGGATCCTGGGCTGGGCTGGACTGATCACCACTGTCGTGGCCGCAGCGATCCTGATCGTCACAAAGGCTGACCCGCTGCTTCGACTGCTGCTCCTCTTTCCGGCTGAACTCTCAGCACTCGGGTTTCTCCAGGCTGCGTGGCACTTTTGCGTGGCCTATGGACTGCTGGGAGTGTTCAACGTCGGCCCCGATCTGGGCAAGACAGACACCATCGAACAGGCTCAGGCCCGGGCCCAGGACAGATTGCGTGCGACACAGATCATCCTGCTATCGACGATCATTGGAGTCGCTGTCGGAGTCGGCGCTTATCTTCTGCCGATGTAGACGAAAGTCGATTTCGGTGCTGCAGGAGAATCTCATCACATCATCACGATCAAAAACCCGGAGGGTCAGATGCGAGTTCGCGGCACAGCGTGGTTGATCATCGGTGTGCTATGCGCTGTCTGCTCAACGGCTCTTGCGCAGCAGCCACAAGTCGCAACGGGGACCCGCGGCATGGTGGCGTCGGTCTCCGCACCGGCGACTGCCGTGGGAGTTGAGATCCTCCAACAGGGCGGAACAGCTGTGGATGCCAGCGTTGCTGTCGCATTCGCACTGCAGGTCACTTGGCCGGAGGCGGGCAACATTGGAGGCGGGGGCTTTATGATGGTGCAGCCCGGCCCGGGAAAAACTCCCGTCTGCATTGAATATCGTGAGACTGCTCCGGCAGCATCAACTCCGGACATGTTTACAATCGGGGAGACTGCCCTGAGCGCCAAGGCCGTCGGCGTCCCGGGGACCGTGCGTGGCCTCGAACTCGCACACCGGCAGTACGGCCGGCTTCCATGGAAGCAGCTGGTCGAACCCTCTGTCAAACTTGCACGCGACGGTTTCACGGTCGACGACGGTCTGGCCAGCAGCTTGAACGCCGTTCTCCGACTCGAAACGACCACTCCGGAATTCGCTGAGTTTCTCCGAATCTACCGCAAAGCGGACGGCACCGACTGGGAGTCCGGCGACCGCATTGTTCAACCGGAATTGGCCGAGACTCTGCAACGGATCGCTGATGGCGGTGCGGACGCGTTTTACTCCGGCCCGATTGCGAATCTGATTGTCGAGGAGATGCGCCGCGGCAATGGAATTATTTCATTGCAGGACCTGGAGAGCCATCAGGCGAAACTGCGCGAGCCGATACACGTTCGCTTCAACGGCCACGATGTCTACGGTCCGCCGCTTCCCAGCTCCGGCGGTCTCTGTCTCGCGGAGATGCTGCAGGTGCTCGACCAGTTCGACCTGAAGAAGGAACCACGCTGGTCGGCCCGCAATCTCCATCTGCAGATCGAAACATCGCGACGCGTCTTCTACGACCGGGCGAAGTACTTCGGAGATGCCGATTTCGTTGCGATTCCCGAATCCTTAACGACACCGGAACACGCTCGTGAACTTGCAGCGAGCATCGACCTGCAACGTGCCACACCCAGCCGCGAACTGGCTGAGGAAATGCAGATCATCGAAGAGCCCCCTTCGACGACGCACTTCTCCATCGTCGATAAAACTGGCATGGCGGTCTCGAACACTTATACGCTCGAAGCGAGTTACGGGTCGCGAATTGTCGTTCGAGGAGCAGGATTTCTGCTGAACAACGAGATGGGAGACTTCAACTGGAAGGCGGGACACACCGATACTCGCGGCCGCATCGGAACCGATGCGAATCTGATTGCTCCCGGCAAGCGCATGCTCAGTTCGCAAACCCCGGTGATCGTCCTGAAAGATGGCGAACCGGTGCTGGTGACGGGGAGCCCCGGCGGGAGAACGATCATCAACACGTTGCTGTGCGTGTTGTTGAATGTGCTGGAGTTCGAGATGGATCTCCCGACTGCAGTGGCCCAGCCCCGCCTTCATCATCCATGGTTTCCCGATGAAGCTCAGTTTGAAAAGTCGGCCCGGCAGGTCTTTCCCGAAGCGTTGAAGGAACTGGAGTCGATGGGGCACCGAATCGGGTTCTCGACGTCACAGGGTGACGCCCATTCGATTCGACGGAATCCTGCAACCGGAGAACTGCAGGGTGTCGCTGACCGGCGGCGCAGCGGAAGTGCCATGGGGGACTGACCACGCGGACGAGTTTCCGTGCAGCCCGTTCGACGTACTTTTTCCGAGGAGAATGCTCTTCCAGAACTTCAGGGAGTCCGGATATTCTCCCCGCTCGTGGAATTGAGGTGATCTGCACTCTTAGCGGGAGTCAGGGCATGGATGCCGGCTGCGTGGTTCCTCGAACGTTACTTCCCACCTTTTTTAGCGGTGGACCGCCGGGGGTCTCAACGGTTCCGCTTCCCCGATGCAGAACTCGCTTCGAACGGGAAAAGGTGCAGGATCTCCCACAGCAAGGCCCCGGCAAAGTCCGCAAGCGCCGCGACTGAAACCCGGACGGGATCAACAGTATTCGCAGCCGACTTGCGACTTCATTCAGCAGCGTCGTTCTCAACGGTGATCGCAGGGCGATTCGGCCAGAGAAGTCGTTTCACCGAGCGAATGGTTTTTTGCACGCCGCTGAAGAGTACCGCGCGATGGGACTGGGTCAGAACGACATTTCCCATCGCGATTCGCTGTGGCCACAGACGATCGAGATACGAACCGGCAGTGGCACAGCTGTTCAGCAGCCGAATCTCAGGACAGTTCATGGCGATGTACCGGGCCAGTTCGATTTCGGCCCAGACTCCTGGGCTCCCCTCGCGGCTTTCCGGATCCCAGCCAATCTTGTAAGCAAACAATGTGTTGCCGCTGATGAGATTGCAGGTCGAGGCGACGACGTCTTTCCCTGTCAGCAACTCGCCAAACATCACCTGACGGTCTTCCGCCATCCGTGTGATCGCCGCTGTGAAGAAATTCTTATGTGCCGGGTCACAGGCCAGTGCGGTCCCGGAAGTGTTTTTCCATCCGCGCTTTTCCAGATCGAGAAACTGGTCAATTGCCCGGGGGACATCGCAGGGGTCTTCAACGGCACGGAAGCTGACCGGCCCCTGGTTATCGAGGCGGGAAAGCGCCTTCCTCAGTGACTTTCGACGATTCTTCGACAGTGACGTCTCCAGCAGCGTCGCCCCGTCGGTCACCGTGAGGTCCAGGCAGGCACGCGACCAGGAGTGTCGCAACTGGACCTGGAATCCCGTCAGGATGGAGGATGTGTAAAACTGCTCTGAGAACGACGAATCAATGCACATGGAATTCAGCACCAGCCCGTGACGAAATCGAGTCGTCTTCAGATGCTGAAGAAAGGTCGACATTGCGACCCGGGGGTAATGACGATGCAGCAGCATCCCCCCCTGAAATTTGAATGCCGGATCATCGTCGCTGAGGTGCGGAAACGGAATCTGTTTCGATGCCCAGACATCTCGAAAGACCGCCAGCAGAAGCAACTCACCTTGAGCCGACTCGACCGTCCAGATCGAAACGGCTTCGGCCCCCGGGAGGTGGGCAAGTTGTGCGAGTACAAACTGCGGATGGAGAAACGGATTGGGTTCAATCGCATTCCGACTGAGCCGCTCCCACTCACAGATGAAGGCGGGCGTGAGCTCATCGACGGAGCGAACCTGCGCGGAAAGCAGGTGCGGAGTGTGCTCGCTCATGTCTCGTGACGATCCCTCACCGTGCGTACCCGTGCTGGAACGAGAGCACTCTCGCGCGGAGATTGAGGTCAGATGTCGTGTGGGTAGTCGAGTCACAGCTTCGAATGATCAACGAGGGTTCGGAATGACGACCTCCCGGCGATTTGCCCGCGGAATGTCGAAGATGAACAATCTGACTGTTTCGTTATCTTCACGTTATCTGCCAATACGACCCCGGTGGGTGTCGTCTTCCGAAATTGCTTGCGGCTCCCGCACACCGGGGTTCCGGTCCTGTCGATCGCGCCGTCTGGCGCGAATAAAAGAGGCAATGCGTTCTTAACCGAACCGCGTCGGATCACCAGAACGCAGTCTCCTGACAGGAGGCGTTACTGGAAATTCTGGGGTGACTGACACGGGAACTATTGCCCCGATACTTCGACAAGTCGATTTGAAGGGCCCTGGTCGCTGGCTGCAGGATTCATTTTTACGATAGAATCCCTCATCCCCACCCCGAGCCCCAGCCCTGGAATCGACAATGTCTCCACTCGACAGACGCCAGTTCCTGACAACCTGCGGTCTGGGGGGCGTGACACTGTTGTCCAGCCCGCAGTTCGCCTTCAGCTCGGAGACCAGCATGCCTGCAAAAGTTCGCTTCTGCCTGAACACCAGCACCGTGCGAGGGCAGAAACTGACGCTCGAAGAGGAAGTGGAGCTGGCAGGCAGCGTCGGTTACGACGGGATCGAACCCTGGATCAACGAGATTGAAACCTACCGTGACTCCGGAAAGTCACTCTCGGATCTGAAGAAGAAAATCGCCGACAGCGGCCTGCAGGTTTCCAGCGCAATCGGCTTCGCCCCCTGGATCGTCGATGATGCAACTGAGCGCGCCAAGGGACTGGAAAAACTGAAGCGGGACATGGAACTTCTGCACTCGATCGGTGGAGACCTGATCGCAGCTCCTCCGATCGGGATGCACACCAAGGAAGCTCCTGCTGTCGATCTGTTTGCAGCTGCGGACCGGTATCGGGCAGCACTGGAAGTGGGGAGTCAGATCGGAGTGGTTCCACAGATTGAGGTCTGGGGGTTTTCCAGAAATCTGTCCCGCCTGGGTGAGTCTGTGTTCGTCGCGGTCGAGAGCAATCATCCCGACGCCTGCATCCTGCCGGACGTCTATCACATCTATAAAGGGGGAAGCGGCTTCGAAGGCCTGAAGATGATCGCGGGTTCAGCCATCCGCTGTTTCCACTTCAACGATTATCCGGCAACACCTCCTCGGGCGGAGATCAACGACGCCATGCGGGTCTACCCGGGAGATGGCGTGGCTCCTTTGAACCGGATTGTCGCCATCCTGAATGAAATCGGTTTCGCAGGCACCGTCTCTCTGGAACTGTTCAATCCGGAATACTGGAAGCAGGACCCACGCATTGTCGCGGAGACGGGACTGAAGAAACTCCAAGCTGTCTTTTCAGCGTCGTGAGCCCCGTTCCCCCGGACGCGGAGAACGATAGGCCGACACCGGCCGGTCATTCAGACTCAGGATCTCCAGAAGTTTGGCCAGAGTCTGAATGGCGTCGCAGGCGGGAGTCCCGTCGAAAAGCCAGTAGCGCGAGGCAGCGTCCGCCACAACAGGGATCTTCAAGGTTCGCTGATGCCGGATCAGATCCGCCTGGTGCATTCCGCTGGTCTGCCGAAGGATCTCTTCCGCATCCTGGATTTCGATCTGCGACAGCAGTGCCAGCACTTCGGCGGTTTTCAGTTCGAATCCCCCCTCATCAAAGAGGCGAAACGACCGGCCATCTGCTCCCAGATAGACTCCGAAGTCGAGTCGCCGATCACACAGTATATCCACCATCGAACGGCACGCCCGCTGGGTCCCGTCCGCCGTCGACAATCCACCGTTCATGTAATGGACGCTGCAGGGAGTCTGATCGAGCAACTGTCTGAGCAATCCACGTTGAAGAGGATCTATACTGCTCACCGTCAGGCGGAACGGCCTGATGGCGTGAAACTGATCCGCCAGACGGGCTTCGTAATCCCCCTGCAGGTTAATGGCTTCATAACACCCGTCAGCACGACTGGTGCGGTTTCCGGTTTCGTCCAGCTTCTGCTCCAGCTGTGCGAGCAGGCCGGGCGAACACCACGGGAGCCCGTTCTCGTCGACCAGATCCAGTCCGCTCCAGGCGTTGGGAGAATTTCCGCCCGTCAGGTAGATGCCGACATGCGGACGCAGCCTCTCGATGGCATCATCGAACGCGGGCCGGGTGATCAGTCCCAGGTCCGCAATCGTGCAGCCACACTGCTTCATCATCGAGACCATCCCGATGGCAAGATCCGGGGACGAAGGGCGAGAGTCATACCCCGTCACCACCCGCAGTCCGCCTCGCACCTGTCCCGGCGCATTGAGCACACGGGTTTCATCCGCGATTTCGAGAACGTGCTGAACGATCTGCGACATCACTTCGCGAGTCAGCTGATTGACGTACAGGCCACGAAGTCCGTCCGGGGTGAAGAGTGAATGAGACTGTCGCTTCAGTCGGGAAACGGTCCGGGCAACGACCTGTTTGGGGAGCAGTCCGGTTTCCTCACGGTGAATGCAGGTCCGGCAACCACGGTGTCCGTTCGCCAGTCGGGCCAGGTGCAGAGACCGGCTGATGGGACGGCTCTCCCCGGGGCAGGTGAAAGCAGCATCTTCCGTGGCAAGGATCGGGAGTTCCGTGGAAGGGTTCATGGAAGTTTCTGCCTGATGTTCCCGACCGCAGTTTGTCTCACCAGACACTTCAAGTACGAGGTCAAACGTTGTAGCGTATCACTTTCTGCTGTCATTACCGCCTCCGGCATTTTGACGGGCGGAAATGTACGCCTAATCGCCCCCAGGGGTCAATCTGAGACCATGCACGCCACCGAATTTGCCCGGAAAGCCAAAGCCGTCCAGAACGCGGCGCTGGTCGTGCTGCATGGAAACGAGCGGCACCTGAAGAGCACAGCCATGGAGGCTCTCGCCCGGGAATTCCTGGGGAGCGAGCCGCAGGAGGGGCTCGGACTGATCCGTCTCCCGTCGAAAGACCTGGAATTCAGAACTGTCCGCGACGAACTGCAACTCGTGTCGATGTTCTCTGATCGGAAGATTGTCCTCGTCGAAGACGCCGATGACTTCGTCACCGAATTCCGCCCTCAGCTGGAAAACTACGCCGACAAACCGAGCCGTCGGGCGCTGCTGGTTCTCGAAGTGAAAACCTGGCGCAAGAACACCCGGCTCTCCAAGAAAGTCGATTCGGACGGGCTGGGAATTGACTGTTCTGAACTGGATGGGGCTCGGCTGGTCACCTGGCTCGTCCAGCGAATGGAAGAAGAATACGGCAAGCAGATCAGTCGCGAGGCTGCCAGCCTGATGGTCGAACTGGCCGGCACAGCCATGGGACTGCTGGAACAGGAGCTGAGCAAACTCGCCTCCTACGCCGGCGATCGGCCGCGAATCACTCCCGATGACGTCCGCACACTCGTCGGTGGTTGGAAAGCGGAAACCACCTGGGCCATGATCGACGCGATCCGGGACGGTTCCCCGGGGGTTGCCTTGAACTGCCTGAGTAAGTTGCTGTACGCGGGCGAGCCGGCCCCGAAGATTCTGGGGGGAATCAATTACGTCTTCCGGAAGCTGGCAGTCGCAGTCGAAGCATCGAGAAAGACGGGTGCCATTCAGCCTGCCCTGAAGGATGCCGGCGTCTTCCCTCGCGACATCGCGAATGCAGAACGCTACCTGCGTCGAATCAAACGCCAGCGGGCGGAATCTCTGCTCGAGACACTCGCGCAGGCCGATTACGGTCTCAAAGGAGGAAGTCGACTTCCAGAGCAACTTCAGCTGGAGCAACTCATTCTCTGGTTGAGCGGTGCAGCGGTGGAACTCTGAACAGGAAAAATCGCGTCGCCATTCACCGTCGGCGGCCACCTTCAATCGAAGCTGGTGTCAGCGACACGCGAACATCAGGTACACGATGGCGTGCCCCTCGATGACAAACGGGTGAACCATTTTCAATTTTCGAGTCGATCAAAATGACTGATCAAAGCGATCCCCCTGAGCCCCGAAAATCGGCTTTGGATGCGACAACCGCACTCGCGGCCGAACGGACCTTGCTGGCATGGATCCGCACGGGACTGGCACTCATGGGCTTCGGGTTTGTGATTGCCAGATTCGGATTGTTTCTGCGGGAGCTGATTGCTGCGGATCACCTGCGTGTCACGACGAAAGTCGGAATCTCCAACTGGTTCGGCAGCATCATGATGCTCTTGGGAATTGCCGTCCTGGGATTCTCGGGGTTGCATCACATGCAGCTCATCCGGAGACTGTCCGCCGGCGAGCATTACCGCGTGAACGTTTTTTCGTTCGGAGTACTGCTCGCTTTCCTGCTTGCCGCAATCGGGCTCGCGATGACGGCGTCCCTGATTTACACCTTCGATTGAGTGCTCATCAAGAGACGGCGTGAACAGGAGCCAGCTGGCGATCTTCAACCTTCCTCTTCAAACAATTCCTCTGAAGCTTCGTTCGCCAGATGGTCTCTCCATTCTGACCAGTAGTTCCGCGAGAAGAATTGCTGCTGCGTGGTTCGCAGGGCTGTCGCCGCTTCGGCACACCAGGCCCGGAAGTCCGGCCCCTGCTCGATGCTGTTCTTCAGCTCGGTGATCAACTCCTGCATCTCTTCCGTGCTGGAGGGAATCAATCGCAGCTTTTCCGGCTTGCGAATCTCAATCTCCAGACTCTCCAGCATGGTGCGGGCGTCATGATCATTGACGGCAATTGCTTCCGGATCGTTCACCCACTCGAAGTGTTCGATCAGGAAGGTGAAGAGGCCAGGAATGAGAAAGTCAACGGCAGCCCCCGTCTCCTCGACCATCCCCGCCAGATGCTGACAGACATCCGAGACCTCAATCGGCTTGTACAGGTCCTCGGTCCCTGCCTCTCCGGCTTCTTCAGCGTCGATGCGTTCGGGTTCTTTACCCAGCGCGTAATAGCACAGATCAAGGACTTCGAGACGAATCTCTTCAGAGAGCGCATTCAGCGCCCGGTCAAATCGATCGATGGGATATTCCACAGTGAGCCCTTGCACTGAATGGAGGAGGTGAGACGGAAATGGAACACCGCAACAGTATCGCGATCCCTCGCCTTCTCTGCCACCGGGTCTGGCATCGATCCGGGTGAGAAGTCGAGGTTTCGCAATTTCACGCCCTGATCACTCCTGTGTCTTGCCCAGGTCCTGAAAGACAATGCTGCTGGGATTTCCAACGGGAATGAACTGCCCGGTGAACTTCAGGAGACCGGACTTCTGATCCACTTCAAAGGCGGCAAGATTGTCGCTTCTCTGGTTGCAGACATACAAGAACCGTCCGGACGGATCAAAATTGAAACTGCGTGGATAGTTTCCTTGAGTCCACACTTCCGTCACGTAAGTCAGCTCGCCGTTCTCGCCGATCGAAAAAATGGCAATGCTGTCATGCAGCCGATTTCCCGCGTAAACAAACCGTCCGTCCGGAGAAACCAGGATCCCCGAACAGAAGTTACTCCCGGCAAACCCTTCAGGCAGTGTGGAGATGGTCTGCCGCTCGACCAGCTTTCCTGTCGCAGGATCGTAGTCGAACAGCACCACGGTCGAGCCTTCTTCCTGAATGGAATAGAACCATCGGCCGTTGTGATGAAAGTGAAAATGGCGGGGACCGTCACCGGGGGGGAAGCTCACGAACGGAGGATCATTCGGGGTCAGAGTCCCCCGGGTTTGATCGAACTTCGAGACAAAAATCTGATCCAGACCAAGATCCACATGCAGGACGTACTTGCCTGCAGGATCGGCCTGGATCATATGGGCGTGCGTCCGGTCATGTCCGCTGATTGCGAAACTCCCCGGAGGAGCGTTCTGAGCGCGGGTCGGCCCGATCTTCCCCTCGTCGACAAAGATGCTGGTCGCTGGCCCCAGTTGACCATCTTCCAGCACCGGCAGCACCGCCACCGATCCGCCGAAATAGTTCGCCACGAGCAGATATTTCCCGGACGGATGCAGGCTCACATAGGTCGGTCCGGCTCCGCCGCTCTCTACGCTGTTTAACGCCTTCAGACTTCCATCCTGCCGGTTGATGGCATAGCTGGTCACGGTGCCTGATTTCTTCTCACCGACATGATCCGTCTCATTTGCGGAATACAGACGGTTGCCAGCAGCATTGATCACCAGCGCGCTGGGACTCGTCCCCAGTTGATGAACCCCCAGCAGGCTGAAGGCTCCTGTCTTTCGATCGACTTGAAAAATGTGAATCCCCTCTCCGGTTCCGGGCGGGAGATCCACTTGAGTCGGCAGTACGTCTCGCAGCGGAGAACTGAAGGTCCCCACATAGGCAATCAGCGGAGAATCTGTTTCGTTGTCTTCAGCAAAGAGACTTCCACAGTTCAGCCAGAACCCGGCTGTCAGAATCAGAGACAAACTCCACAGCGAGCAGCGAACAGAAAAAACGGAGGGGGATACACGAGTCATTGATCAGCCTTTTCATTGTGCTCAGGGACCATGCATGAGGATAACGTGATCTCATTCTCGCATCGACCCGGCGGCGCGAATTTCTCCCGCAGCCCGCACAGTCCATCACACTTCCGGCGTCTTCATGAACTCGCGCAGCACCACGGTGGCGTAAGCTCCACTCGGAATGGAAAAGCTGATCCGGATTCCGGACTCGATCTTTGAAATCTGGAAGTCCGACGGAAAGAGGAGCAGCGGGCGACGGGTCCCGGGGGTCAGTTTCTTGTGGGCGCGAAACACATCCCGTGAAAGCCCCGCACTTTTCAGGACATCCTGCTCCAGTTCGAAGGGAGCCCCCAATGGCGACTTCATCTTCGGGCCGAAAATCGGACCGGTGATCAACGTTTCGCCTTGTGTGCAGCGTGGCTGTTCAGCCTCCACATCTTCAGCAACAAACAGTCCGCCCGAGAGCGCCACCTGCATGACGTCGCCTATCTGAACCTTTTGCAGAGTCCCCGTTTCGAGACGCTGCCGCACGACTTCGTTGAAAAGAGACGACTGCGCTGCGGAGAGAGCCAGTCGCGTTAAAAACTTTCGGCGCTTGAACGGGATCTCCCGGGGACTCACTTTCCCGGTGAGCAGCGACATCCCCAGCTCCAGAGTTTCCCCGTCGATCCCGAATCGCTGGTCCCCGAAGTAATTCGGCACTCCCCGAACTTCAATGAGCGCGCGAATCTCTTCCGCAATCTGAAGTGCATCCGCAGTCACTTCGCGGACAACGATCTCAAAACGGTTCGCCCGCAAATGGCCCGTCTTCAGCTTATTTCCATGCAACGCAGATCGCAGGACCTGAATCGATTCATCGTCGACATCTCCAACCTTCGACGAAACCGCAGCGGGAACAGAGACCCATTGCCGGGTGACCGCCCGTCGATCTTTCAGCCCCGCCATGCCGATCTCTTCCCGAGGGATTCCCAGCCTGCGGGCCAGATGCCCCAGCAGATGCTCCGCGCTCACATCCCGTTTCTGCACCCAAAGGAAACGATGCTCACCCGCCCCGGACGGTTCGTACGCCGGGATCTCCTCGACCACAAAATCCTCCGGCTCCACTTTGAGCTTCCCCCCAATGGCAAGCTCCAGGGGCGTCGTGAAAGGAAGGGATGGGGAGTCGGGTGATGGTGATGGCATTAAGACGGCTGATCCGGAATATGTGAAGGAGTCGAGAGCCCGCGAAGTTTTCCGAATCGGTATCTGAGCGGAGTGCAAACAAAAAAGCCACTGCCGAACCCGGCAGTGGCCTCGAGAGATTGAACTCGTCCCGTCGGCGGGATTACTCGCCGTAGAACTTCGTCATTTCTTCAGCAGTGAGCGGCTCGGAGACCGACTCGCTGGAGAGATGAGCCCGGAACCGCAGGCTGCCCGGGGCACTGGCTTTCACTTTCACCTTGAAGAGCACCGTCTGGCCGGCTCCCACTTCGGGCAACGATCGGAACACCACCGTATTTCCTTCTGACAGGAAGTCGGTCGGCCCTTCGGCACTGATCAGTGTCATGCCGTCTGCCAGTTCACAGGTGAGCGTGGCTCCCTTGGCAGCTGCCGACCCTTCATTGCGAACCCGGATTTCGTAGGCCATTTCTGAACCGACTTCCACTGGATCTTCCAGGTCTTTGACCTGCACTGCCAGCGAAGAGGTCCCTTCAATCGTGGTCATGAATTCTGCATCGGCGATCGCACCATGCTCCGAAGAAGCGCGGGCGAGATGCTTGAATTCTCCGCTCTGGCGTGCCAGCAGCGTGACTTTGATTTCCGACTTCTGACCTCGCTCCAGACGACCGACGAACCAGGTGACCAGTCCGCTGGCTGGATCAAACTGAGCCCCGCGATCGGCACTCACGAAGTCGAATCCGCTGGGCATCTTGTAACGCATCTGCACATTGTCAGTCGCTGCTTCACCGTCATTCGAGACGCTCATGACGAAGTTCGCCTGTCGACCCAGATAACGCAGCCCCGGCCCCTGAATATTCGCCGTCAGGCTGGGAGCGATGACCATGACTTCACTGGTGGCAGCTCGAGCCAGACCGGATTCAGCCCGGGCGTTCACCGTCAGGTGATGATGTCCACCCTTGGCAGCTGCCAGAGCCAGCCGGACGCTGCGGGATTCTCCAGGGTTCAGGCTTCCCAGGTCCATCTGCAGACGCTGACCGCGTGCATGCTCGAGACCTTCAGGAACGACCGCTTCAATCTGCACACGGCTCGCGATTCCGGTTCCAGGATTGGAAACGGTCACAATCTGTGCTGCGGATTCGCCAATCAGGACCTGCTTGGGACCTTCCACATTGATTTCAAGCATCGGTTCAGCGACAGCGAAGCTTCCGTTCGCAGTCCCCGAAAATCGCACGTCCGCTCGGGTGTTGATGTCCCCACGCTGCAGCGGAATCATGGTGATTTCGATAGTTCGCTCTTCGCCAGCTTTCAGTTCGTCGACCTTCCAGCCGAGGAAGCGATCGCTGTTGGCCGGAGCCGGTTTTGCATTGACCAGCCGAACGCTTTCCGGGAAGTGAGCGTGCACTTCCAGGTCTTTGGCAGCGGTCTGACCCGCGTTCTTCACAATCAGATGGCAGATGCATTCCTGACCGACATTCAGGTCAGACTGCTTTCGCCATTCCACGGTGACAGCGGGGGCTGCTGTGATCGCACTGCTGGCCGATTCCATCTTGGTGGCACTGCCAGCGGAATTCCGGGTCTGTGCTGAAGGAGTATTGCGGCTGAAGGAGACAGAACCACGGCCGCCCGCAGTCGGGCTGACAGCTGCAGTTGTGGTCGGTGTGACACTGGCCTGAACAGAAGGCGGTGTCGCTTCCGCGGTCATGAACGTAGCGGTGTCCGAACCGGGCATTGCCGGAGCACCCCCGTTTCCTTTGGCTCCGGGGAACGGGCGTGCGGAGAACCGTTCAGCATGAATCTGCTGAATTGTCTGCTCACCAGCAGCGGTGTCATCCTGAAACTCGGCGTGGACGACCTTGCTCTGCTCCGACTCCGCAACAGCTGCGGAAGCGGGCATCACCGTGCGTCCGCTGGCAGCGGGCATGTTGAAGCTGCTTGTCGGCTGCGCTGGCTGCGCGGGAGGAGTGGCAGCCGCAGCGGTCCGGGCCGACATGTTCAGGCGGCCATCCGACTCTGCGGTCGGAGGATTGCTGCCGAAGAGTTCTTTGTAGTAGTTCCGCAACTCGTCGTTAGGAACGTCTGCCTGTGCAGATCGCGTGAACTTCTGCGGAGCGGCGGTTGCTTTTCCGACAGCAGCACCGGCCGGAGCAGTCGCAGCAGGGGTTGCCGCTGCTTTGGCTGGCTGCATCCGTGCAGTGCCTGCGCTGAAGTAATCATCAGCGACGGCAGTTTGAACCGTCATCCCTAACAGAGCTAACAGGCATGCACCGCGTCGCATCGTGGTCTCCTTACCGCTCATCATCAATTCCATTTTCTGATTCGGACGACTGCGTGAAGCCGCATCGATCTGGTCCGTCCTCTCGGTAATCGGCTGAATCGATAGTGCCGCAAGAGAGGATTATTCCATTTCTTTGGAGATTACCGATTATTTTCGAAATTCCGGCCCTTTTGATTTCAGTTGCAATCACATGCTGGCGGTTGCAGCATTTTAGAACGAGACCAACCGACCCCCGGGCGCCGTCCTAGCGAAAAACAGCGGCAATTTCAGCCGAAAAGATCGCCCCGCTCTGCGAGTTCACCGGGATGCAGAAACATGAGCCGAGTGCCACTGCTCTGCGAGCAGTGCAAACGAATGCAAACCGACATTGCTCGCAGGTGTCCAACTGATATTCCGACCATCTCCTAAACGGAGTGATCCCGAGGACGACAGGATTGTCAACTGAACAAAATACCGGTCCACCGAGACACATCCCAAATGAACCGCCATTCACTTTCGACACTGCTCGCAGAGCAGTGGCACCCCGAATCAAACACCCTCAACCAGGGCACCCGGGACCGTCTGACGGCTGGGTTCGACTCCCCCGCTCTCCAATTACATGGGCCACGCCTTAATGGCAAGGTCGGAAAGTTTCTCCTGCCTTTTGTCGATATCGGCCCTTTCCCACTTTGTTGAAGGCTTCGTGTCTTCAAACACTTGCTTTGTCAGCATAAGTGGTGAATCCTTGAATAAGTTCCTTTTTTTCTGAAATCCAGCATTTCCGACTACTGAGTTTTTTGTCGCCTGCAATAAAACCATATTGCCAATTCTCTTGTAATAAGCAGATGCAACCTCTGGTTCGACGTGCATCCAGTCTTCCTTCTCGGGATTTTCTGGAAGAATATGTTCCAAGTTCAAAATGTTTGTGTCCTCGACCGGTTTCAATTCGGGACAGTTGGACTCGTTTCTTTCCACCGCTTCCATTGCACGAAGGTAATAACGTGCAAGATACGCTTTTGAGACAGTTGCTCTCGAAAAATCACTTCTGAATCTCGCATCATTTGGAACCACCTGAATCATTTTTGCTCTTAAACCAGAGGCAGATGACACCTCGCCGTTCATGATTTCATGAGACCGCTCAGCGTATGCATCTTCCAGTCTTTGACCTCGCATTCCTCCAGAGATTAAGAATCTCACGGTCCAACAGACAAACGCACGGAATGCGAGGTTTGCGTTTTTCGCGTCAAATTTTTCGGCAACTGCCAGCATTAACGGTCTGATTTGCGATACTCCAAAATCTCGCATGACTGTTAGCGATTGCCTGATTGTTGGAGGATAAGTGTTCCACTTTCTGTGTGTTGGAGTCAGTATCGCCGCGTAGGTGTCGGCCAGATTGGCAAGAGTGTCTAGGAACTGAATTGCTTTTGTGGGGCCCTTAATGTGAGATTGAATTGCTGAATAGAATCCTCCCTTGCTGACAGGTCCGTATGTCGCAAGTGCGACATGCCTCAAATAAGTTAGAGTGAGATCGGATTCATCGAGAGACTCCAAGGAAACTCGCATTGCGGACCATTTTTGCTGCGCTTCTTTGAGTCGCTTTTCTCCGGCCTGCTGAAACAAATAGTTTTTCAGAATGTCCGCCTGAGTTGTCTTTAGACCTCTGTCATTGAGGGTCTCGAACATTCCAAATGCATCCATTTCGTCTGGGGCTCGGAGCGATATGACAACAGCCTTTTTCTCTAGGAAATTGATCCATTGTGAGATTCTCGATACGGGATCTTTTGAGCCTGCTACGATCTGCTGAACTCGCTCTGCTGCAAGCAAAGAGGCGGCATGAATACGCTTGTGTGAATGCGACAAAGGATCTTTTGCGAACCCCTTTCTCTCGTCGCTGTTCGGCCTGTGAAGTACCCGATTTCGAAAATACTCGTTGTCATCAACATTTAGTGTTAGCCGAGAGACTCGATCCCTCTGGGTTGGGTCATATTCGCTGAGATATTTGTTTTCTAAATAGGTCCACAACAGAACCGGAGTGAAATTCGCATGTACACTGAACCGCCGCCAGCACGTCCTTGTGGCCTGATTTTCAGGTTCAGGCCACGAAATCGGCTGTTTTCCAGGGAATAATGGTCACTCCGGTTCTGTGGAGGTTCTATTTAGAGACATGGCATACTCATCATCCACACCAATTAGAAAATCTCTCATCGCTGCAATCAGCATGGCCGTGGTCGCAAGTCGCTGCTGCCCGTCTACCACTTCCGGAATGTCTTTTGAAACGTTCAAGACAATTGTGCCGAGAAAATATGCTGATCTTGATTCTGCCAGAGCGTCCGATATGTCGCTGAACAGGTCTCCAACATGCTGTTCTTCCCACGAGTATTCTCGCTGATTGAGTGGCACTTGTAGCGGTTCTTTTCGCAACACATTGCCAAGGCCAATCGGCTCGAATTTGAGTTCGGAAATACCAGCCATTAGATACCTTTCAGAAAATCAGGAGTTGCACCAACCTCTTCAAGATCCTTGATAGCTGCTCGCCGAAGCCGCTCTCTAACCCACGCTGACAATGGAATTCCTGACACCTCCGCAGCCCTCCGAAAGGCTTCCTTCTCTGTGGTGTCAACTCGCACATCTAGGGAAACAGTTAATGTAGGCTGGGTCTTGACCCAGCTTTATTCGACGTTCTCAAACTCGTCACCGTACCATTGCTGAGAACTCCTCCAGTTCAGCGGGTAAATCCCTTCCGCGACATAACGAGGAAGGATGACCACGGCCAGTCCATGACGCGACTTACCAATCGGTGCTTCACCGGATTCGCATGGATATATTCAATGCAGCGTGTGGCATCAGCTTCGTCCCGACACGTATGTTCGTAATAACGACGTTGCCCAATCGCTTGCTCTCCGCTGCGGCGACGTGAAGAAGTCATCACTCCGTTTTCTCCTCCCCACTGAAGCCATTTCCGGGTGAAGATCGATTTGATGAGCCGCCAGCGACGGGAATAGTCATTGTCTTCCGCTGGGAGATCCCAGATGGTATGCAGATGATTGGGAAGCAGAACGATCGCACGAATGGCGAACGGATGCCGAGATTTTACCGTCTGGATTGCTTCTCGCAGCGTCGTTCGAGCCACCTCAGTGGCCAGAAATCCCCGACGCTGGTTGGTGACCAGCGTAAAGAAAAATAGCCGCCCCTCACGGTTTCGCAGATATTGACGCATGAAAACTTGGCCCTTTGAGATTTGATCGCATTTATTTGATCAAATGGAATCATATGTGAAAAGGGAGCGGAGAGTCGGTTTGATGCGATGTCCGGTTCGGGCTGGGTTTCGCATTCGCTCTACCCAGCCTACACATGAACAAAAATAGCCCCGGGGGATGATCCCGGGGCTATCTGCTTTACTCTCGACTCTAGTCACTCGTCTCTCGACGATTCCTAGTACATGTCGCCGTCGTGGCTGTGGCCGCCGCTGGCTTTCTTCTTCTCCGGCTTCTCAGCGATGAGGGCATCGCTGGTCAGCAGCAGGGTGGCGACGCTGGCACTGTTCTGCAGTGCGGTGCGGGTCACCTTGACCGGATCGATCACGCCAGCCTTCACCATGTCTTCGTAGGTGTCGGTCGCTGCGTTGTAGCCTTCGTTCCCCTTCTTGTCGGAAACGCGGTCGCAGATGACAGCCCCGTCGACGCCGGCGTTGTTGGCGATCTGGGTCAGCGGAGCCCGGCAGGCACGCTTGATGATGTTGAAGCCGACTTCTTCGTCGTGGGTCAGCTTGCCGGTTTCGACCGAAGTCGAAGCACGCAGCAATGCGACACCACCGCCGGGGAGAATGCCTTCTTCGACAGCTGCACGGGTGGCGTGCAGAGCGTCTTCAACGCGGGCCTTCTTCTCTTTCATTTCGGACTCGGTGGCAGCCCCGACGTTCACCTGGGCCACACCGCCGGAGAGCTTGGCGATCCGCTCTTCCAGCTTTTCCTTGTCGTAGTCGCTGGAAGAGGCTTCGAGTTCACGCTTGATCTGCTCGATGCGGGACTTGATGTCGGCAGTCTTGCCGGCCCCTTCGATCAGCGTGCAGTTGTCCTTGTCGATGACCACTTTCTTGACGCGGCCGAGGTCGGAGAGCTGCAGGTTGTCCAGCTTGATGCCGAGGTCTTCAAACACAGCCTGTCCGCCGCACATAATGGCAACGTCCTGGAGCATGGCCTTGCGGCGATCGCCGTAGCCAGGAGCCTTGACGGCAGCAATCTTGAAAGTGCCACGGAGCTTGTTGATCACGAGAGTCGCGAGGGCTTCCCCTTCAACGTCTTCAGCGATGATCAGCAGCGGCTTGCCGGCGTTGACCACTTTTTCGAGGACTGGAACCAGTTCCTTGATGTTGGTGATCTTCTTTTCGTGGATCAGAACGTAAGCGTCTTCGAGGAGACACTCCATGCTCTGAGGATCGGTGACGAAGTACGGGGAGAGGTACCCGCGATCGAACTGCATCCCTTCGACCACTTCGAAGTCAGTCTGCAGGGACTTCCCTTCTTCGACGGTGATGACCCCGTCCTTGCCGACAGCTTCCATCGCATCGGCCAGAATCTTGCCGATGGTTTCTTCGCCGTTGGCAGCGACGGTCCCGACCTGAGCGATCGACTTCTTGTCGCGGCAGGGAATCGCCATTTCCTTGAGTTTTTCGGTGATGGCAGCGACGGCTTTGTCCATACCGCGCTTCATCTCGAGGGGGCTGACACCAGCGACGACAGCCTTCAGACCTTCGATATAGATCGCTTCGGCCATGATGGTGGCGGTGGTGGTTCCGTCACCGGCGATGTCGCTGGTCTTGCTGGCGACTTCGCGAACCATGCGTGCGCCCATGTCTTCGAACTTATCGGAGAGTTCGATTTCGCGGGCGACGGTCACGCCGTCCTTGGTGACGGTGGGAGAGCCGAAGCTCTTCTCGAGAATGACGTTGCGGCCTTTGGGTCCGAGGGTCACGCGGACTGCTTTGGCGAGCTTGCTGACGCCGCGCCGCATCGCTTCCTGTGCTTCCTGGTCGAAAGCAATCATCTTGGCCATGGGAGAATCTCCGTAGGTTGTGTGTGAGATGTATGAACGCGGTAACCGCGATTGTTGTTATGCCTTCAGCGGTCAGCTTTCAGCAGTCAGCAAAAGGGGCTGAAAGCTGATGGCTGCAAGCTCTGCGATTAGTAGGTGCAGAGAATGTCGCTTTCTCGGAGGAGGAGGTATTCCTCGTCGCCGACTTTGATTTCGTCGCCAGCGTAAGAAGAGAAGATCACGCGATCCCCTTCTTTGACGGTCAGCGGCAGCTTGGTGCCGTCATCTTTGGTGTGCCCGTCGCCGATAGCAATGACTTCCCCACGCTGGGGCTTATCCTTGGCGGAATCCGGCAGGACGATGCCTCCGGCTGTTGTGGATTCAGCTGCCTGCCGCTTGAGAACAACTTTGTCTCCGAGCGGAACGATTTTGGAACCGCCTTTGGCCTTCTTCGCCATGAATAATGACTCCTCACCCCGATAGATTGTCAGATCCAGCCTCGGGAGTTCTCCAAGTGCGGACGCACTCCGGCCGGAAAGATTTTTCGGACAACACTACAAACTCTGTGCCAACTCCACACCGATCCTGTAAGTCACTGTTAACTCGAACGTTATGCCTATCGACACTCTATCAGAGTGACCGATTTGGCGGTCTTCGCACAAAGTCGGCGAGCCCGACCCGCCAATGTGGCAGGTGTCAGAGTCACTCAGAATCCCTTCTCCAGATCCCATTGAAAGCGGCAAATTTCGACACACTGGCTGCAGTTTGTTCGAGTCCCCAGGCCCCGTCCACACAACTCCTCTTGACCGGACCCCGGGGATTTATGGTATCTCCCGCGTGCGCAAGAAGTTGAATCCTGCCAGGATTGCCTCAAAGCCAGCCGCCGACCGACTTTTCCCGGAACGAACGCCTGATTTTGTCAGTCGAACCTCTCAGGTACCCCCAGCCTGAGTCCCGCCAGCGGAACTCGAATTCGAATCATCCGAATTCTTGATCCATCGCGGACTCGAAGGCGTTTTAGATGAGAGAAAGTCAGGGAAGTTGGACGGAGAGCTGAGGATGAAGCAGCTGGCAAATGACAATCTGTATCGCAGAGGGCGAAGGAATTTCCTTGCTCAGCCATGCGAGGCGTTTTGTCGGACGCTGTTGGGGTGGATCGCGTTCCTGCCGCTGTCTGGATTGCTGGTGAAATGCGGAGTCGCGGGCGATCCGATTCTTCCCACGCCAGCGTTGTCGGTCATCACCCGCTCAATTCCGGAAATCCCCGACGAAATCAAAGAGAGCGCAACGGTGCTCTGTGAAACTCCGGGCAGTTCCATCGCCGATCAGCTCGCGGCCCGCTGCCAGACAGGAACGCTCCTGTTCAGCCGGGGGGACTGCATGGCGGTTCGCATTTACACCGGGAGCCGGTACACGCACGTGGCAACGATCGTTTTCAACGACGGTATTCCCTGGGCCTATGACAGCACCAGCGGCACGGGCGTGCGGAAACTCTCGCTGGATGAATTCCTGAAACTTCAGGCTCCCGACGCCCTGACTCTGTGCCATCCTGTTCGGCCATTGAGTGAAGAGGAGAAGGTCGTTTTTCAGCAACGGCTGGACCGCGAGCTGGGCCGACAGTATTCCGTGACCCATTTCATCAGAGGTCAACGCGGAGTCGGCTTGCACTGTGCTGAGTATCTGACAGATGCCCTGATGTCGATCGACTGGGTGCATGCGGAAAACCCGGCCCAGGTCTCACCAGGAAGCTTGCTGGCGGGCGTCACCGGGAGCGGAGTGCACGTGATGGGGGAAGAGATCATCGTTCCTCATCGACTCGAACCGATTCCAGAAACGACCAACTGGCGGGAGTCGCTGTGGCGGGAGACGAAGTCCTGCTACGAAGGTGGGTGCCGGCAGATGTCCCGTTGGGTGCTCTGCCGTTAGCCAAAGTCTTAGCGCGAGTGTGATGCCGATTCGGCGGGGATTTTCGCTCGAAGGCTGTGTTTATCGGGGCCGGAGCCCTTTCTCGAGCCACCGATTCTCGCGGCGTCACAGAGTTTCCTGTCAGACCGCAATTCACAACGAACGGTCAAGACTGTCGTTGAGATGACCGCACCGGCAGCGGGAAGGTGAACACGGGACATCAGCGTAAATCACGTCGAATGCACGACGCGCAGCGTGTTATTGGTGAGTTCGTGGTCGAGCTGCTCTGGTGGGCTGGAATATTGCTCCACCATGTTCTTTGCCCGTTTGATCACCAGTTCAACGAGTTCCGCCGGCTGGAGCACCTTGGCCTGATCGCCGTAGGAGAGAATCCACCAGGACATCTCGTGAATACCGTCGACCTGCACCGTGTAATCGAGCGTGCCGTCGTCGTTCCATTCGATCTGTTGCGTCGGGTGCCAGCAGACTTCGGCCACGTTCTGAGCGACCATCGGCTGGAACCGGACCTTGACGATCGTTCTGGCATTGGGCTCACGGATGAAATTCCAGGCGTTCCCAAAGTATTTCTTGAGTGAGAACCGCGGAGGAATCGTGTAGGAGTCTTCGGTCAGTTCCGATTCCTCGACCCGCCCCAGATGAAACGTCCGTACGCTTCTGTGCAGTGAGCTGCGTCCAATCGCATACCAGGTGTGTCGCCGGAAAAGCAGCCGGTAGGGGCTGAGCAGGGTCTGGATGACGGCCTGTTCCGCGAGGCTGTGGTATTTCAAGCGGATTTTCTTCCGATTGGTCAACCCGCGCAGGATTCTTTCATAGTGAACCTGACCATCTTTGAGGTCTGCCTGCGGTTCCGTCTGAATTTTGACGGAATGGGCAAGATCACTCGCATAGGGAACCAGATGGCTGGGCAGGTTACTTTGAAGTTTGAGAGCGGCGTCCCGGGCCGCTTCCTGAAATGGCACGCCCCGGTCCTGAGTCCCCGCATCCTGTGCCAGCACCAGCAGCGACAACGTCTCGCCCAGCGTGAGATTCGCGGGAGGAAGATACGAATGCGTGGAGATCCAGTAACCTTGCTGGGGAGCGTCGTAGAGGATCTGGATGCCGGCATCCTGGAGGGTCTTGATATCACGAAAAACCGTCCGCTTGCTGACTCCACACGAACTGGCCAGCTCCGCTGTGGAGTGTGTTCGTCCTGACTGAAGTCGCTCCAGCAGCTGCAGCAGGCGACGGATTTTCCCAATCGAGCTCATAGAGAAGCTGACCGCGACAGAGTTAAAGCTCTCCCGGCGATTCGATAACGACAAATAACCCTAACTTCATCTGACAGTCGCAAACGACCCTTCGCGTCTGCCGTTTTTTCATAAAAAGTTTTTCCAGAAGCCGTTTGGTGAGCAGCAATTGGGATAACTTTGTAATCTGCGGTGAATCCACTCGGGTGATCCCCTAGACGTCCTCCTCCTCAGGCGAGAGCCGGAACCCAGGAAGCCAGTTCCTGTTTTGTTTCGCAACAGGCTCTGACCGCACTCCCATTCCGCATCCCACTCCACTCTTCGCAGACACTCTATTCGACGCATTATTCTCATTCTTCCACGCAATCCGTTCGTATCGTCTATGACGTCGCTTCCTGCCGGCAGGTCCTCGCAGGACCGCTACAACCCGGTCAGACTGCGTCTCTTCAGCCTGTTTCCAGATCCGACCGGCCGTAATTTCCCCTGCCGGGCGACCTAAAAAAACTCCAGATCCAAAGGCTTCTTTCAGCACCCCGTTTTTCCAGTGCTAGAGTTGCTGCGATTCAAACAATTCATGACTGCTCTCGAGCCCCGAGAGTCAGTGGAAGTCACCTGGAGTCGACGATGGGCAACCTCAAAGGCCATACACGAAATACATTCCGCGACGGCGTCGCCACCCGGGGTTCCAGCAGCTTCATCGGACTTTCAGAATCCCAGCTGGAAGAGCATCTGAATGTTGCACGCTACGGCAGCTTCATGCTGACCGATGCCGTGCGGCCTGCCTTCGATCTGGCGGTCGTCCCCAGTGCGGGCTGGCGTCGAGATACCTACCGGGACAAAGAGACCGGGATTGACGTGCCTGTCATCATGGCTGCACAGACGCGTAACAAACTGTTCGATCTTTTTATCGAACTGCTCGATCCTCTCGGGGACGAAGTGGATGTCGTGCTGGAGACCAGCCACGGTTCCGAGCATGGGGGACACAGCGACCTGTACCGCGAACAGATCGACATGCCCATCCTGAAAAGCCTGCTTTACGACTACGAAGACACCATTCTCAACGACGGCTGCGTCGGAATTGCCGTGCTCAATCCCCGGATTCCGATGGAAGTCCAGTTCGATGAGCACAAGCTCCTGATCATGTACGGACATGACCTTGAGCCGTTCGAAGAAATCCTGAACCAGAACAAGCTCTTCCAAAGCGATACCCTGAAGTTCATCACCGAAGCCGAACACATCCATTCCTCGACCGACGAGATGGGAGAGAGCTTCGAAGAACTGCGTTACCGCCTGGGCGTGGAAGGCGAATAAGACCTTCCACAGACTGGGGCACATTCAGGTTCAACTACGGAGAACAGAGTTCGGCGAGTCCGAAGGACAAGTGAAAAGGACGCACTTCCGCAGTCCTTATCTGTCTCGCTGATCACATCCTCGACCTGCACACCTTCATTTCAGTTTGTCGGCTCGTCTTCGGACTGCGCGACACCCCCGATCCCCCTCGACCGGCGTTTTCCCAATGCGACAGTGGCCCTTCCATCGACAACTGCTCCTGACAGCACTCTGCTGCAGCTGCGCGGTACTGTCGATGCAGGCGTCGGCCGCTGCCCAGTCGCTGTGGGCGAGCACTGCCAAGAGTTCGGGAAACTACCCGATTGAGGTCGCTCGATTCGGCAAGGGAAACCAGTTCGTGCTGATCGTCGGTTCGCTTCTCGGAAACGAACCGGAAAGCCTGGAACTGATGGATGCCGCCTGCAAACTGGCAAGCACCGTTCCGCCGCCGGAACCCGTGACGCTGCTGTTTGTCCGCACGATGAATCCCGACGGCGTGCACGAACTTGTTCACACGAACTCCCGCGGAGTCGAACTGAATCGGAACTTCCCGTCCCCGCATTTCACACTGATTCCCAACCGCCTGACGGGACCTGCACCTGCCAGTGAAGTCGAGACGCAGTACATGCTGCGAGTTCTTCAGGAATACAAGCCCTCCCGGGTCATTCATGTTCGCAGCGGTCACGGAGATCGACCGCTGGTGCTGGTCAACGATCTCTGGGTCGCCAACGGTCAGGCTCCAGTCCTGCCCAAGCATGTCAATCACGGTTACTTCGAACAGGCCTTCAAGGTGGGATCTCTGGAAGAATATGTCGCCCGGCAGATGAAGACCCCTGTTTCGACAGTCACCCTGGCGGCAAACGGTGCCCAGCAGCTCAAGGCCGCCGAATTGCTGCGGTTCGCGACGAGCAACGTCGCGGGCACATCGGCAGCTCCAGCGGGGATCGCGGAACAAACGGCTCCGCCTAAGGAGATGACGTCTTCACCCGCGTCAGCACCTGAAGAAGCTGTGGCCAAGGCACTGGAAGTCGAGTTCCTTCCGCCTCCTCCTGAATACGCTTCGACGCAGCGTCCCGATCAAGGGGCAGCGGCCGGCGACACCCGGTATTTCGAGTTGCCCCCCCCGCCGCGATAGGCCTTTCAAACGTCACCGGTTGAGTCCCTGCAGGGATTCCCGGAAAATCGATCGGGCGATCCCGATCCATCTTTCCACGCGGTCACCGGCCACGCGTACAATTTCTTGCTGGCAGACAAACGAGCAGTGCGTCTGGTCTACAGCCGCCTCTATCAGACCCGCGATGGAGGACTATCCGCCAATTTCAGGCAATTCCTCGGCATTTCCTCTGATTTTCCACATTCCTGCGCACGGGGAGATTTTCATGGCACATACATTGCCTAGCTCGAAACAGCCCCCCTTCGGCTTTCCTCGAACTCGGAACGTTGTGATGCGTCTGGTCGTGATTGGCAGTCTGATCTTTCTGGGATACGCGTGCTGGCAGCGTCAGCCCGCTGTCGTCGACAATCCCAGCGCTCCCACTTCTGTCGACAGGCTTGCAAGCGCGACGGACTCCTCTCGACAGGATGAATGGATCGACTTACCGGTCCCCGATGTCGCAATGGGTGAAAGCGACTCCGAAGAAGCTCCCGCGATTGAAGAAGTGGTGGTCGTAGACACCTTCAAAGTTCCTGAATCCACCGGAGCAGGGACGGTCGGCCGGACGGCTGAACCTGTCTCCTCCGTGAAATCACTTGTAAAACTGGAAGCGGCCCTCGCACGGTCCCTCCGGGTCATCGAAAGCATTCCCGGGTATACAGCCACTCTGGAGCAGCAGGTTTACAAAGGAGACCGCCTGCTGGAGCCGGCACTGATCGATATGAAGTTACGACGCTCCCCATTCAGCGTGTACCTGAAGTGGCAGGCTGACCAGCAGGAGGTCCTGTATGTGGACGGCTTACACGACGGACGTCTCCTGGCCCATCCCACTCGGGGGATCACCAGTTTCCGCCCGCTGTGGAAGCTGAATCCTCAGAGTAAGCAGGCGATGCGGGACTGCCGTTATCCGGTGACGGAAATCGGGATTGAAAAGTTGACCGCGATGGCTCTGAACTTCTACCGGAGTCACAACCTGCAGGAGCCGGACTTCGTGTGCACCGAATCTGAAGGGCTCGCAAACGGCAGGTTGGCCCGCACCTTTCTGGTGACCTTTGCCAGCGATGCGATCTCTCCTGAGTACGGCAGTTCACAGCTGACCTTTGACGAAGAAACGGGACTGCTGGTCTCTCTTGAGAATCACGCCTGGGGTCCGGACGGCCGCGTGCGCGGGCTGCTGGAGCGCTACCGCTACCACGAGTTCGCTCCGAATTACGAACTTGATGACACCCATTTCGATTACAAAAACCCGGATTATCACTTTTCGAAGTAGCAGACCGAGCGGAGAGACTTCAATGACGTTGCAATCTCGAAATTCTCATCACGGTTTAATTCGACGCGCGATGATCAACGGTTCGCTTCTGGCGATGCTGGCAGCAGCCGTCGGCGGGTGTGCAAAACGTGAAAAAGTGCTCGACGTGAAGACCCCCGGCGGAAGCGTTGAAGTGGAGAAATCCACGTATCCCAACGGTGACGTCGAGATCAAAGTCGACACAGAGAAATAAGTCCAACCTGGATTTATGAGGGTCTGAGCGTTCCGACCTTCACTTTTCCCCCTTCGCTTGAACTAAAGACGTTGTCGACCGGTTCAAGCCCCAGCAGGAGTTTCACTATGTTATCCTGGGCAATCACCTTTCTGATTATCGCATTGATCGCTGCGGTTCTGGGATTCGGCGGTCTGGCAGGGACAGCCGCATGGGCAGCGAAGATCTGTTTCGTTGTTTTCCTGATCCTGTTTGTGGTTTCGGCACTCACAGGACGACGAACCCCGTCTGCGTAAACGCATACATTAAAGTTGAAGAACCGTTCCGGCACCCCCTTTCCCGGGAGACAATTTCGTGCGTGCCCTCCTCATCGTGATTGCGATCATCATCGTGCTGCTGTTGATTGGCTGGATCACAATCCAGACCAACGGCCGAAATCAGGCCACCGTCACAGTTGATACCGTGAAGATGGAGAAAGACACACACGAAATTGTCGAAAAGGGGAGCGAAGCCCTTGAAGAAACTGGAAAAACTCTTCAGAACGCTGTGGAGAGGGAGCGGGCAGAAGAGACCGCACCCTGAAAACCACAGAGCGGGCCCGCAGAACGATCGGGCATTTCACAGCACTGGCAACATTTCGAGAACGGGTCGGGAGGGGACATCTGGACGCGGGAAGCTGCGTGCCGAATGTCCCGGAATCACCATGGCAGTAGAACGGCGACCCGGAGAACCTGACCTTGTTATCAATCTGTCCCCTGCGATGGCAAGGCTGGGACAGGACGAAGGACTCCTCCGCGAGCTAGCGACCTTCTACATCGAAGATGTCCCGCCGCTGATGCAAAATCTCGAAGAGGGCATCCAGGCTCGCGATTTCGAACTGATCACACGGTCCGCCCACAGCCTCAAGGGGTTGTCGGCGAACTTTGAGGCGCTGAGTACCGTTGCAGCGGCCCAGGCGATGGAAAGCCACGGACGTCACCAGAATCTGGAGTCCGCAAAGGAACTTCTGCCCACACTGCGCGATCACGTTCAACGGGTTTTCGCAGCCCTGCAGAGCGACGTCTTGAAGAACGGCGCGTAGATGCGGTTAAGAATCACAACTCATCGCGATTTGGCGGAATCGTACGGAGCTCAGTTCGCGCTACCGATTCCGCTCAGTCGTGGTGAAAGGCGGGGTCGTCCAGTCGAACTTCTGCTGCCGTTTCCCGGCTCTTCTGGGTCCCTCTGCGGATTTCATGTGACTTCATCAGGTCGCTGATTTCGGGGATCGGTACAATCCCCCCCACCAGTCGGCGCCCGAACAGGTCGAACATGACGTCACTTGCGGATCGGTCCGAAGCCAGCGAGTCGCTCACCCGTCGACGATCGATTTCCCAGTCCAGCTTCTCTTCGCCCGTCAGATCGACACGACCATGTCGGCATTCGATCTTGGCGGTCAGAGTCGGACAGCCGTTCTCGCCCGCTGCAGGGTTGGACTGGATTCGGGCTGTGACGGAGTTTCCGTGTCGATCCGGTCGGCGGAACTTCAGCAAGACCGTGTCTTCTTCAGTATCTGCGATCACAGATCTGCATTCCGACTGCATGACATTACAGCACCAGTCAAAAGCCATCAGTTCCGCGTGACTCCCCGGTTCTCCCCGATACGTCAGTTCCAGACGTTCGATGGCTCCGGCCTGTGTCGCGGTCAGCTCCCGCAGCCGCAAGGTCGATCGAGCCCAGCGGAAGGAGAGTTCCGGCATGATCATCGTCCGGGAGTCGAACGACATCTTCTGAAGCCGTTCCAGATCAGACTGGCTGAGCTGTGCCAGGACCGATTGAAGAATCAGGCTGGGTCTCTGGAGTTCACAGGCCCGGGACACCGGCTCGAGCCCCATCCATTTCACGTCGCCAATCACGACTCCCTGGCACCGACGGAGCATTCCGTCCAGGCTGGGAGAGAAGGTGGCGTCCAGATGCTGGGCATTCTCCTGCGCCTTCGCCAGACAGGGGTCGTAGACGTCGGTTAGCTGCAGCCGGGACTGACGCAACAGCGCATTGAGAACGTTCATCGCCGTATCAGCAATGGCGCCGACTAGTCCCAATTTAATGACAGGTACACCCATCCGGGCCAGAAAACCTTGATTTGAATGCGATCGCAACTGACCATCAGCGGCACTTTCGGGCTGACGGGTGTAAAAACTTCCCCGATGGGAATCAAAGATGCTACAGGTTCGAGTGGGGAATTCAAACGTAACGGGATCAGACGAGTCGGTCGGGCTGATCCGGATCCGTAAAACCTGCCGATCACAAGGAGCGGATGGAGCTGGATGCCGGGAATGAAATCTTCCAATTTCCTTCACAGAAATCAGACTTTCGTTTCCGGCAGACGTACGGCAGAATGCGGCAGGACAACTTGAGGAATCCAGCAGGGAGTAGGACCGCCATGGACAATGTGATCAGTTTTATTCTGGGCGGCGGCAAAGGTTCCCGGCTCATGCCCCTGACAGCCGAACGCTCCAAACCGGCGGTCCCGCTGGGGGGAAAATACCGGCTGATCGACATCCCGATCTCCAATTGCATCAATAGCGACCTCCGCCGGATCTACCTGCTCACCCAGTTCAACTCGGTGAGCCTGCATCGACACATCCGTCAGACCTACAATTTCGATCCGTTCAGCGGCGGTTTCGTCGAAATTCTGGCTGCCGAACAGACCAACGAGTCCATGGACTGGTATCAGGGGACCGCGGACGCCGTCCGCAAGCAGCTCCGGTACCTGCTTCAGCCGGGAATCGAGTATGTCCTCATCCTGTCCGGTGATCAGCTGTACCGGATGGATTACCGGAAGATGCTGGAGACCCATCTCAAGCATCAGGCCGAAGTGACCATTGCAGCGCTTCCCATTGACGCGGAACTTGCCTCGTCTTTCGGAATCATGCGGCTGGACGACACCGGTCGGGTGAAAGGCTTCCTCGAAAAGCCGCAGACCGAAAGTGAGCTAAGTCAGTTCAAAACCGATCCTGCGTGGATCGAGGCACAGGGAGTTCCGTGCGGCGGTCGTCAGTATCTGGCCAGCATGGGCATTTACCTGTTCAACGCGAACGTGCTGGTGGACGCTCTGGAGAAGACAACTTACCACGACTTCGGGAAAGAAGTGTTCCCCGCCTCCATCCGCAGCAAGCGGGTGCAGACCCATCTGTTCGATGGTTACTGGGAAGATATCGGAACGATCAAGGCGTTCTACGAATGCAACCTGGCCCTGGCGTCGCGTGAACCGCCGTTTGACATGAATACCCCGGGCCTGCCGATTTTCACCCGCCCCCGATACCTGCCCCCCACCCGCGTGGAAGGGGGACGAATCTCGTCCAGCCTCATTTCCGACGGATGCATCATTGATGAAGATGCCATCGTTGAAGAGTGTTCGATCGGTCTGCGGAGCGTTCTGGGGCGGAAAACGACCATCCGTCGTTCCGTGATGATGGGAGCCGACTTCTATCAGAACGATCGTCGGGCCGTTTCCAGCGACCCTTCAACGCCGCCACTGGGAATTGGAGCGGGGTCCATTGTCGAAGGTGCGATCATCGACAAGAACTGCCGGATCGGCCAGAACGTGATCGTCCGCTCTCCGGTGCCGAACCCGCCGGATGGCCGATGCGGGCCGGTCATCGTTCGCGACGGCGTGATCGTCATTCCCAAGAACACCGTCCTTCCGGACGGATGGAAAATGGACCGGATCGAGCCCTGTAAGTTTTAGCCCGTCTCAGAGCAATTTTTCAGAGCACGCCGCGTGAGCAAGTGCATTGAGTTGCAACTTGTCAAGAATGCACTCGCTCACGCTTCGTGCTCTGACAGAACATGTGATTTCAGCGGACTGCTAGACAAGTTTGAGCAGTTGAATTCGTCCGGCGGGATAACGCGGGATCAGAAGTTCGAAGTGGTGGCGGATTGCCGATCGGCACTCGAACCGCTCTTTGGGGAGCAGGTCGACTCGATCCAGCCGGACCTGCATGTCGTCCTCGCTCGAGAACAGATTCGCACTGATATTCAGCACCTCATGCAGGTTGTCGACCAGCGTTCCGTCGATGGTTTTGGCCTTCACAGCCTGGGCGACTACTGCCGGGAGAATCAGCGAGAGCGCGGCTCCGGCCGAATTCGCGAACGCGTGATCACAGATCAGCACGTGACGGGGAATCTGATTGGAATCGACGTAGTAGGCCACAACGGCCTGGACCATCGTTCCGTCATGGCCCGTGTCTTCACGAATGACCGTGTCTCCCCCAAAGAGGAGCGAAAAGATCTCGTGAACGTGAACAGACTTTGCGAACAAGGGTGCGTGCATGGGAAAGGTTCTTTCATTCAGTCGCGGTGGTCGGGCAGATGGAAGGCGATCCCGGATTTTCATCACATGAAAATCGGTGGCTTCCCCTGTCATTTGTCAAAATGATGTTCCGCAGCTGCTCTACGCCACAGCCAGAAACGGTTTCAGCGCATCTTCAAAGGACTGGGCTGTAAACGGCTTGGTGACGATGAAAGCAGCCCCGGCGGCAAGTGCTTCTTCGCGAACCGCAGATCCGCTTTCGGAAGTGACGAATCCGAAACGGACCGTCTGCCCGGACTGCCGTAATGAATTGAGCAGTTCAATCCCTTTCATTTCCGGCATGTTCCAGTCCGAGATCACAAGGTCAGGGCTATGGCTGGCGATCACTTCGAGTGCTTCACGGCCGTTACTGGCTTCCAGAGCTTTGCAGCCGGTCAGTCCAGCCTGCTTCAAGGATCGCATGATGATCATGCGCATGGCTTTGCTGTCATCCACAATCAGAATCTGCATGGGGTCTCCATTTCGGGTCAGTGTCAGTGATCGGTGAGTCGATTAACGGGTGGCTGCCAGTGAGACTTCCTGGTGCAGCCGGAGAGAGAGTCTTTCATTGCCGAAGCGCAGGTGGAGTTCACGGAAGTCCTGGCTGGAATCGGTTTGATCGTCGAGGGCCGCGGGACCGACGCACGGGAGCGAAAGCCTCGTTTCCCCCTGGCTGAGTCCCTTCAGATTCCCGCCGATCATGTTGGCAATTTCCCCCAGGGCATCCGCAATCTCTGCTTCGGCGAGATCGTCCGGGGATGTTCCGAACATCTGCTCGGCGATGCGCCGCGCGCTGCTCATGGGGGTGACGACGTCCAGCCCCGCGTGCCAGTCTCCGCAGATACGGATACTGGCCATCAGACCTGCGGGATCGTCTTCGGGATCCTGGGACGGATGGAATTCCAGCCCCAGCATACCGTTGAGAACGTCTGTCGCAATTTGTTCCAAAAGTGTGTTGTCCACTTCCATTGATCTATTCCTGAAGTCATAAGGGGCGAAAGCAAACAGTTTGACCGACGGACTCGCGGGCAAAGGGGACATTGAGATTCACCATTGTTTCCCCGCCGCCGAGAAAGAGAGTTCCATGAGGTGACATCACCCGATGAATCCGGCTGAGAATCGATTCCTTGCCCGCCTGATTGAAGTAAATCAGCACGTTCCGCAGAAAGACGACGTCGAATTCCGGCATGCCCGTAAACGGCATGGTCAGATTCAGTTTTCGACAGACGATCCAGTCGCGCAGCTCGGGCTTGGCCTGCCACTGCGTTCCTTGTCGTTCGAAGTATTTGACCAGCAGTCGCGCCGGGAGGCCTCGATTCACTTCAAACTGACTGTAGGAACCCGACTTCGTACGGCGGAGCATTTCGTCGGAAAGATCCGTCGCCAGAATCTGGACCTGCCAGTCGTGACATTGTGGAAAATGTTCTCTCAGCAGCATCGCAATGCTGTAAGGTTCCTGTCCGCTGGAGCTGGCGGCTGACCAGATGTTCAATCGGCGTTCGGAAGCTTTTCTGGCCAGGATCGCAGGAAGGACGTCATTCCTGAGCGCATCAAACGGCTGCAGATCGCGAAAGAAACTGGTCTCGTTAATCGTCATTGCCTCAGCGACTTTGTCATGCAGCGTCGATGCGGGCGCTCGCTGCAGTTCAGCGACCAATGCTTCGACGTTTGCCAGCCCCAGGCTTTCAGCCATCGGCTGCAAGCGGGACTCCACCAGATAACTTTGCGTGACGGAGACGACGTTTCCGGAACGTCGTGCAACCACCTCGCGGAGATAATCAAAGTTGGCTGTGGCTAGGGGCATGATAGATTCAGACGATCGTTGTGTTTTGAACTTCGAGACTGCGGTGCGTTGGAATCGCCGCAGGCTTGAAGAGTTGGTCGGGGTGCTTCATCGCGCGAATCGCGATCAAATCCTGACCGATCTAAGTCGAGACCAGACGCGGCACAACGGGACGTGCTGCCTGGAGTATTTCAGGGCCGATGGCATTCAGGGGGAGGATCAGATCCGCGAGCCCTGCTTCGGCGACAGCTCTCGGCATGCCCCAGACCACACTCGATTCCTGGTCCTGGGCAATCACCCGGCCGCCGCGCCGTTTGACTTCACGTGCCCCTTCCAACCCATCTTTTCCCATCCCCGTCAGCACAACCGCCAGTAACCCTTTCCCGTAGAGTTCGGCAGCCGACCGGAAGAGCAGATCGACAGCGGGTCTGCAGGAATTGATCAAGGGGCCATCATTCAATCTCACGCACATCTGTTTCTCATGAAAGCAGACCTGCATGTGCTGGTTTCCCGGGGCAATCAAAATCGTTCCCGGTGTCAGCGGCTCTTCATCCACAGCCTCGCGCACCGGACATGGACACGTTTGCTGCAGGCGATTGGCCAGCAGTTGAGTGAAGACCGGAGGCATGTGCTGGACCACCAGCACCGGAACCGGAAAGGAACGTGGGATCGTCGGGAGGACATCCGCCAGCGCGTTCGGACCGCCGGTGGAAACTCCGATCACCACCAGTTCGACTGCCCCCGGACGAAGTGCCGGCCGCGAGACGACATGAGGAGCCGCGACAGGAACCGGAGGGGAAACCTTCGCCGGCTCCTGTTGCTTGAGACGCTTCTCGCCCCAGAATCGAATTTTCGTGACCAGCTCGGAATCGATCAGGTCGAGTGATTCGGCAATGTTGACGATGTTACGTGGCTTGGCGACATAGTCGTTCGCTCCACGGGCCATCGCTTCAAAGGTGGCATTCCCCCCCTGCACTGTCAGGGAGCTGAACATGATGATCGGCAGCGTTCTGTCCAGGCTGCGGATCTTCTCCGCAGCCTCAACCCCGTTCATCCCGGGCATCTCCACATCCAGCAGCACGACATCCGGCTGTGCCGAATCGAGCAGCTCGATTGCTTCTCCCCCCCAACGAGCCACGCCGGTGATCGTGAGATCCACATGCCGGGAGAGCGCCTGCACCAGAATGCGGCGAATCACCATCGAATCATCAGCGAGCAGAATACGCAGCGGACGCAGCACGTCACGAACCTTGTTGGTGGAGGAAACGACTTCGAGAGCAGGAAGAGGAATCGGATACAAGTCTTTCAGAATGACGCTTCTGCCGGGGCCATCGCACCGATGAGCCGCAGCTTTTCGAGCAGGATCTGGGGAGTGAACGGTTTCATGACGAACTCATCCACTCCGGCCATGAGAGCCCGCGCCATCTGGGCCGGCTCGGTCTCGGTCGTGACCATCATCAGCTTAAGGCGGTCGTATCCGGAGTCGGCCCGAACTGCTTTGACAAACTCCAGCCCGTTCATGACCGGCATATTCCAGTCCACAAGGGCCAACGTGATGTCTGCAGAATCCCGCAGTTGTTCCAGCCCTTCACCACCGTGTCCGGCATGCAGCACCTGAAAGCCCAGCGGCTCGATGATCTGCTGCAGGATGCGCCGCATGGCGCGGGAATCATCGACAATTAACGCATGCATTGATCTGTCCTGAGATCGGTATGAAAAGTTGAGAGAGAGTTGAGCGATACACCCGGCGTGTATCGCTCAACCGACCTGTCCGCATCGAACCGCGTTTCATCAGTCGAAAACCGTGCTGCGCGGGCACGCGGCAGAGCAAACTGCTCTAGATCCGGAATCGGCCCACCAGATTCTGGAGTGCCACGGCCATACGAGAGAGTTCGTCAGCAGCCTGCTGGGTGTTGCCGGCTCCCTGCATGGTGCCGTCCGCAGCCTTGGCCACTCCGACCACGCGTCGCACGATATCCGTGCTTCCCTGGGCGGCTTCCTGAATGCTGCGGCCAATCTCAGCTGTGGTTGCCGTCTGTTCTTCCACAGCACTGGCAATCGTGCCGGAGACATCGCTGATCTGATTGATGATGTCGGTGATCGTCTTGATCGCCTGCACGGCGCCCTGGGTGTCGTTCTGAATTGCTTCGATCCGCAGGCTGATATCTTCCGTTGCCTTGGCGGTTTCTTTAGCCAGCTCTTTGACCTCATTGGCCACAACGGCAAACCCCTTGCCTGCTTCACCGGCCCGAGCGGCTTCGATCGTCGCATTCAAAGCGAGCAGATTCGTCTGTTCAGCGATGGAGTTAATGACTTTCACCACTTTTCCGATCTCGACGCTGCTGGCGCCCAGCTTGGAAACTGTGGTGTTCGTCGACTCTGCCACCTTCACGGCACTGCCGGCGATGGTCGCTGCTTCGGTGGCACTGCGTGCGATTTCACGGATGGACGAGTTCATCTGTTCGACACTGGCAGCCACGCACTGGACGTTCTGACTCACCTGCTCGGAAGTCGATGAAACGACGTTTGCCTGCTCGGCGGTGCTGCTGGCGGTCGAACGCATTTCGTTACTGACAGCAGCCAGCTCGCTGGATGCGGTCGCCAGCGTCTGGGCATTCTCGGTGATTCCCGAGATGCTGCCGCGAAGATCCTTCAGGAATTTCTCCAGACCGGCGCCGATCTTGCCGACCGCATCCGCGCCGGAGACTTCGATCTGCCGGGTCAGGTCCCCTTGAGCTGCCGCGTCGACGACAGCCAGCAGGAGTTCCACCTTGCGTGCCTCTTCAGCTCGTTCCCGTTCTCTCTGCTCGCTGTTGGCGAGTTGCTGCAGCAACTGCTTCTGCGGGGTGATGTCGGATGCGTACTTCACGACTTTGAACGGTTGACCGTTCAGATCAAGAATCGGGTTGTAGGAGGCCTGCAGCCAGATCTCCTGTCCCCCTTTTCCACGACGCTTGAATTCTCCGGCAGCGAACTCACCCCGATTCAGACCTGCCCAGAATTCGCGGTACTCCGGGCTGCAGACGTACGCCTCATCTGCAAACAGGCTGTGGTGCTTGCCGCGAATTTCTTCCAGCTGATAGCCGACGGTCTTACAGAAGTTGGGGTTGGCGTCGATGATCGTTCCGTCCATGCGGAACTCGATCACCGCCTGCGATTTTTTAATGGCCTCGATCTGACCAGCATAGTCTGCATTCCGGATCTTCTGCTGGGTGATGTCGGTCGCGTACTTCACGACTTTGAACGGAATCCCCTTGTCGTCAAAGATGGGGTTATAAGAAGCCTGAATCCAGATCTCCTTTCCATTCTTGCCGACACGTTTGTATTCCGCAGCCTGGTACTCGCCTCGACCCAGCCGGGTCCAGAACTCTTTGTATTCGGGGCTGCGGCGAGTCTGTTCATCGACAAACATCCCATGATGTTTCCCCTGAATTTCTTCCAGCGAGTACCCGACGGTGGCCAGGAAGTTGGAATTGGCGTGACGGATCGTGCCATCGACTTCAAATTCGATCACTGCCTGTGACTTGTTGATGGCCTCCACCTGACCAGCGTGGTCGGCATGCCGTCGACTCTCTTCCACCGAGAGCTTACGGGCGACAGGGACTGTCTGCCGCGGCTTCGCTTTTGATTGAGAGCGGACCGCGGTCTCCGCGCGACGGGGAGACGTCTTCTTCTTGTTCAACGCAACCATGTTCAAACTCCAGGAATTCACTTTTGAGGGGATCGTGTCGGGGGACTTCAACATCAACAGAAACTTGCCACGGGGCGATGCGGCTCATGCCGCGCATCCAGACTGTCCGGATTCAGCACCAGCATCAGGCGACCGCTCAGCTTGTAGACCCCTTGCACGGCTGCGCGAATATGCTCGGGCAACGTGTCCGGAGTCGATTCGAACTGACTGGATTCCACCTCCATGACGTCGCCGATCTCATCAACGAGGAGACTGACCGGCCCGTCGCTGGAACGAAGGACGACGTTCATCGGAAGGCGGTCGTGATTTGCCGCGTACAGGTCCAGGCTCTTCCGCAGATCGAGGGCTGTGACGATCTGTCCACGCAGATTCATCAGGCCGTGGACCATGTTCTGCGCGAGCGGAACGGGTGTCGTCCGCTGATGCCGCAGGACTTCCTGAACATGACGGACTTCAACTCCAAAGAGCAGATGGCCGACGTGAAAGGTGCAATAGGCGGATGTGTTGTGCATGTCAGATGACTCCCTGTCCCTGACGCAGGGGAGAGACCCCGGCGAAGTTGGAAAAACCGGTGTGCGGTCCGGTCATGATGGAAGCTGGATCGATGAGCCGGGTCACACGCCCCGCGACGACATGAGCGGCCTGTGTTCGCTCGGAAACCGTACTCTCGACGATGTCCACCACCTTCTCGACCACCACTCCCAGGCTGCGCTGGAGATCGGAGAAGACCACCACCTGTAATTTGGATTCATCCGACGAGTAGAAGCGTTCGTGATGCGGAACCAATCGGATCAGCGGCATGATGCGGCCTCGGTACTGCACGACTTCCTGACGACCGTCGAACTCGACCGAACGCGATTCGATTTCTTCAAGTCGGGAGACGCTGGCCAGCGGAATCGCAGCCCGACTGCCGTCCCCGGGATCGACGACCAGCCAGGCCTGTTGATCGTGTTGACGCTCCGAAGAAGTTGCGTTGATGTCCGCAATGGAAGCATCACGATGGGCAGCGAGGATGTTTGCCTGTTGGGCCAGACCGGTCACATCGAGAATCAATGAGACCGCACCGTCTCCCATGATCGTCGCACCGGCGTAGGCGGGAATCCATTTCAGATGCGGCCCCAGCGGCTTGACGACGATTTCCTGCGTGTCGCGAATCTGATCGACAATCAGACCGAACTGATGGTCTTCCGCCTGCAGAACAATGATGTTCACTGCTTCACCGGAGCGGAGTTCATCGACAGAACGACGTGGTCGAAGCTTGAGCTGTTCGTCCAGAAAGACGATCGGCAGCAGCTTGCCTCGCAGTCGGTAGACCGGAGAGTCGTGAATTAACTCGATATCGCGGCGGGCGCGGTCCCCTTCCAGACGGACCAGTTCCAGCAGACTGACTTGCGGGATGGCGAACCGTTCACTCAGGCAGGTGACGATCAATGCCGGGACGATCGCCAGTGTGAGAGGGATTTTGATTCTCAGAACCGTTCCCTGATGCAGGACGCTGGAGATATCCAGAGTCCCGCCGATCTTCTCAACGTTGGTCTTCACCACGTCCATGCCGACGCCGCGTCCGGAGACGTTGGTCACCTTGGCTGCGGTGGAGAATCCGGGGAGCAGAATGAGCTGCGTCAGCTCACGTTCGCTCATCGTCGCAGCCTGTTCAGCGGTGATCATCCGCTGGCTGATCGCTTTGGCGCGAACCCGTTCCAGATCGATGCCGCCGCCATCGTCACTGATCTCGATATTGACCTGACCACCTTCATGAAACGCACGCAGGAGCAACGTTCCCTCGGGGTTCTTGCCTTTGGCTTCGCGGACTTCCGGAGCTTCAATCCCGTGGTCCACACTGTTGCGAACAATGTGTGTGAGCGGATCTTTAATGGCTTCCAGAATCGTTTTGTCGAGTTCCGCCTCCGCCCCTTCCATCTTGATCTGCACCCGCTTTCCGCAAGCGGCGGAAAGATCACGCACGACGCGGGGCAGTTTGCTCCACGCATTGCTGATGGGCTGCATGCGGGTTTTCATCACGCCGGCCTGCAGCTCGGTCGTGATGTGATTGAGTCGCTGTGATGCGGCAGCGATCGTGGAGTCTTCGCTGGACCGGCTGAATTGGAGAACCTGGTTGCGGGCGAGGACCAGTTCTCCGACCAGATTCATCAGCCGGTCCAGTAATTGTACATCGATGCGGATCGTCGAATCCGTGATGGAACCCGACCGTTCAGTGGTTTCATGTTCGACTTCGACCGGGGAGTCGTTCGAAGGGGATGGAACAGGCTGGCGGGATGCGGGGATCTCTGTGATGATCGTTTCGGCGTGCCCGGTTCCTGGATCCTGTCCGAACTTCGAAAGAACCGGCTGCGAAATGGATTCGATGTGACTCTCACAACGAAGTTCTTCCTCCTGCCTGGAAGTGGTCAGCCCTTCCAGGCTTTCCAGCAGCTGCGTGTATTCCGCGTCCCCTTCCGTCCCGAGGGTTTCGATATTCGCGAGGATGTTGCGGATCGCATCGACCATCGACAGCAGGCCGTCGGCAATCTGGGCGTTCAGTCGCAGGTCGCCATCCCGCAGCGGGACAAGCAGGTTCTCCCCGACATGTGCCACGTGCTCCAGTTTGGGATAGGCCAGGAAGCCGGATGTTCCCTTGATGGTATGAATCGTACGAAAGACGCTGGAGAGCCGCTCACGGTCATCCGGAATGGATTCCAGTGCCACCAGATCACGGTCCAGACGATCCAGGTTCTCGTAACTTTCAACGAGAAATTCTTTGACGATATCGTCCAGCTGTTCCATGGCCCGACCTGTGAAGAAGCAAGATGACAATGCAGCGGGAACACGATGTCTGAGAGACGAAATCTGTCGTCCGAATGCTCAGCGCGAAGCACGGAAGTCTTCGTGATTCCCTGTGCTCATATATCGTTCAGGTTCCAGCTGCTGTTGCGATTTTTCATCATGGGAACCAGCGAAATTTGCCGTTGATGAGGCCCGCAGACAGAGTCTTATGAACATAGGGATGTTCGCAGTCATCACCAGTATGCATGTGGCAGCGGCGCATACGGGGGCTTCCTGCTCACATCCGCGTGGAGGCACCACCACTTCGTTGCTGAAACAGGCTTCCGCGAGCAGTGAATACCTGCACCCGCGTATTTCCAGTTCAAAGCGTGAAAACCTGCCCCGCGCTCTGAGTGTTGCAGTAGATCACCATCAGCTTCCCCCGATTCTTTATACCGACACCAGTAACACTGGATGTGCGTGTCTACTTTGCTTCGGAGGATGTTTCACTCATCCCGAAGCTGCGGGGCGGAATCTTGCAGAAGGGAGGCTGCGATGGGATTGACCATTGCCAACAACGTCTCGTCGTTGACGGCTCAGAATCAGTTGAACAGGGCATCTTCGCGGCTGTCCCGTTCGATCGAACGTCTGTCATCCGGCTTTCGTGTGAACCGTGGAGCGGATGATCCTTCGGGTCTGGTCATCTCCGAACGGCAGCGTGCCCAGATCGCAGGACTGCAGAAAGCCATTGAGAACGCCGACAAAGCTGTCTCACTCGTCCAGACAGCAGAAGGTGCTCTCAGTGAAATCAACACGCTGTTGCTGAAAGTTCGCGGGCTCGCCATCGACTCCGCTAACTCCGGTGTGAACGATGCCGATGCGCAGGCTGCGAATCAGGCAGAGATTCAGAATGCCCTCGCGACCATCGACCGCATTGCAAATAACACGCAGTTCGGAACGAAAAACCTGCTCGACGGCAGTTCCGGCGTCTCCGGCATCTCGAATGACGATGATGTCACATTCCTGAAAGCAGGAAGTGAAACGACCGCCGGGGTGTATCTGGTGAGTGTCACGTCCGCAGCCACACGCGCCGTGGCTGAAGCGGGCACAGACCAGGCGTCCCCGCTGGCCAACGATGAAATTCTGACGATTAATGGCGTCAGCATTTCGTTGAATGCAGGACTGACACAGTCGCAGGTCGTTGACCGCATCAATAGTTTCACAACAACCACCGGGGTGACAGCAGACGTCAACTCTGGAGCCACCCGTCTTTACACCCGGGAGTTTGGAACGGATGCCAAAATCTCGGTGACCTCCAATCAGGCTGCTGCGGCGACGAGTTCGGGATTCGGTTCCTCGGAAATCGCTTCATCGGGAACGGATGTCGTCGGAACCATCGGCGGCACCAGCTTCATTGGAAGCGGCAACATCCTGAAGGCGACGACCGGAGCGGCCAAAGGACTGGTCATTCAGATCGGAGCCAGCGGAAGCGATCCAACCAGCACCGTGTCCGGTGCTCAGGGGAACGTGGCGGTCACCGACAATTCCCTGGTCTTTCAAATCGGCCCGAATCCCAATCAGTCAACCCGCATTTCGATTCCGCAGATCTATGCGAAGTCGCTGGGGGTCGGGGTCGGATCCAATCAGTTCAAGAATCTCGCGGAAATCGATGTCACATCCGCATCGAAAGCACAGGATGCCATCAGCATTATCGACGCAGCGATTTCGGATGTGACCAATCTGCGAGGAGAACTGGGATCGTTCCAGGGGAACACTCTGGAGTCGACCGCAAACAACCTGCGGACCACGCTTGAGAACACCGTCAGCGCGGAGTCAACCATCCGTGACACTGACTTCGCTTCGGAAATTGCCAACTTCACCAAGGAACAGATTCTGGTTCAGGCAGGAACTTCAGTTCTCTCTTCTGCAAACCAGATCCCGCGACAGGTCCTGTCTCTTCTCAACAATCAGTAGTGGCAGTAGTTCCAAGTTCTCCGAGCAATCATCGTGAGAGGTCAGAGGTCGGGGAACAGAGGTCAGAAAACCGCTTGTTTTCCAGTGTTTTTCTGACCTCCGACCTCTGTCCCCTGACCTCTTGTTTCAATTCGATCAGACTTGGCACTACTGAGTGAAGAATTAACAGTCCGGTCTGCCTACTGCTTTCCTTCTGAACCACGTCTTCTTCAATGCAAGGACGCCCGATGTCTACCGTCGAATCACCTCAGTCCGGATGGTCGGCCTCCGCTGAAACGGTCGTTGAGATCTTCATGGAGGAGTTTGGAGTCTCCCTGACCTACGACGCTGTCGGGGTTGAACAGGTGTCGATCTACCTGGAGCTTGCACGCGACATGCTCCTGCAAGCAGAAAGTTCGTCGGCCATCGACTGTTTGGGAGCCTTTCTGGGCGAAGCGTTGATCAGAACCTGCGGCGGCGAGTGGTCCGACGCAAGCGGCTGGTGGGGTGTCCAGCTGACGGAAGGAATCGTGGCCTGCCCCTTCGTTCAGGTCCGCCAGCAACTCATCGCTGGGGAAGAACAGTCCATCATTCGCTACTTCACCTGCCTGCAGAACCTGGCCACTCAACTCGATCTTTCGCCGTCCCGAAGGGTCCAGGCGGAAAATCAGATTCTGATGGAGAAATTGAAGATGGAACTCGCCCTCTGGGCCGAGATTGAACACCGCGAAGCGGTCTGAGCAGCCCCCTTCCCGGCAGAGAGACGGAACGGAGCAGGAAATTCCGATCCCTGGAATTCTGCGAATTCCCATGGTTGATCGCCCCCCGTCACGTCTTTGCGGACAGAGTTCCGCGTTTTTCCCGCCTTTTCAGTGCTTCTTGGGGACTCACGAGAGTTCTTTTGCCCCCTTGAGATCGGGAAACCTTCGTTTTCTCGCCGATTGGAACGTTTCTCGACACGACATTCGGTCCTCCGCGGTCGATCACATCGACTTTCATGCGGAAAAACGCCCGAATCCCCTTCACCCGCTCGAGCAAGCTGCTCTGGAACGCGTACGCCTGTTTTGATGCAGGCCGAGACCCCTTTGCCGTCCGCGTTCGCTTGGCTATCATCCCGACAACGGCGCTCATGCCGTTCCCGAACGTATTAGCTATGGTTATTTCGTCCACACTTGATCGTGGCCGGGGTCCTTGACTGAGATCGCACCGCAAATGAGCTTTGAACTGAGATTGCCCAACATCGGCGAAGGGGTCACCGAGGCGGATATCGCGGAAATTCTCGTTTCCGTAGGAGACGAAGTTGCCGTCAACCAGACCGTCATGGAACTCGAGACCGAAAAAGCGGTTGTCGAACTCCCGTGCCCCCAGGCTGGCCGCGTTGAGAAAATCGTGGTCTCCCCGGGCGACACCGTCAGCGTCGACGCTCTTCTCATGTTGATCGCCACCGGAGAAGGGGGCGCGAAATCAGAATCCAAACCGGAGTCGAAGGACGAAGCCCCGGAGAAAAAGCCAGCTCCCCAGCCTGAAACCAAAGCCGCTCCCGCTCAAAAGGAAGAAAAGCCCGCTCCCCAGACCGAGATCGTCGAAGGGACGATTGAATTCGCCGTTCCTCCGCTGGGAGAAGGGGTCTCTTCAGCCGACATCGCGGAAATCCTCGTCCGCGAGGGTGATGTCATCACGGCCGAACAGGCTGTGATGGAACTGGAAACCGAAAAGGCTGTGGTGGAACTCCCCTGCCCGCATCCGGGCAAGATCAAGAAGATTCACGTCTCCCCCGGCGATACCGTCAACGTGGGGGCCGTCGTCCTGACCATCGAGACGACCAGCAAAGTCGGCTCTTCGGACAAGAAGAAGGAAAATCCCAAGCCCGCAGCACCGGCTCCCAAGCCAGCGGAAGCAAAAGTCGAAAAGGCCCCTGCTCCGCAGGTTCCCGCCAAGTCTTCCCCGGCTCCCCTGGCACAGGAAAAGCCGACCGCAGAATCCGGAAGCCCTGTCCCGGCAGCTCCATCAACACGTCGGCTCGCCCGCCAGCTCGGCGTCGACCTGCAGCAGGTTCGCGGCAGTGGTCGGGGTGGTCGAATCGTTCAGGAAGACGTGCAGAATTACGTCAAAGAGAAGCTGCAGAAGTCGAATCTTCCTGCGAAGGCAGAGACGACCGGCGGCCTGATGGCGGGATCGCTGGCACCTCCTCCGCTCCCGGACTTCTCACGCTACGGCGTGATCGAGCGGGAGAAGATGAGCAAGATCGCCCGCACCGCAGCCGAAAACCTGACGGTCTCCTGGAACGTCATCCCGCACGTCACCCAGCATGACCGCGTCGACATTACCGATCTGGAAGAAGCCCGTAAGCGGTTCGTCTCCGGTGTCGGTAAGAACGGTCCGAAGATCACCATGACCGCCATTGTGATCAAAGCTCTGGCGAAGTGCCTGCAGGCGTATCCGAAGTTCAACAGCAGCCTCGATCCCGAAACCAACGAGATCGTCTACAAGAAGTTCTACAACATCGGTTGTGCCGTCGATACCCCTCACGGTCTGCTTGTGCCGGTCGTCAAGGATTGCGACAAGAAGAGCATTCTCGAAATCGCGATGTCGATTTCTGAACTGGCGGAGAAGGCGCGGGATCGCAAGTTGCCGGTCGCCGACATGCAGGGAGCCACCTGCACGGTGACGAATCTGGGTGGGATCGGCGGAATCGCATTCACCCCCATCGTCAACTACCCGGAAGTCTGCATTCTGGGGATGTGCCGCGGCCAGCAGGAACTCAAGCTGGTTGAGGGGAAAGTGGTCGAACGACTGATGCTGCCACTGAGCCTCTCCTACGACCATCGGGTCATCAACGGTGCTGACGCCGCCCGCTTTATGGTGGCACTCACCAATCTGCTGGGCGATCCGTTTCAGTTAATGGCAATGGTCTGATCCAAATCGGGTCAGGACATCGGGGATAAACACTGTTGTCCCCAAGAAGACAAATGCGTCGGTCGGTCCGAACATCAATCCGGGCCTGCCGACGCATTTTCGTTTCAGTCAGGGTCTTCTTCGGCGAAATCATCAGACTTCAAGAACGTGATCGTCCGCGACGACATAAATGCGGTCCGCCGGCTGCCGTTTGATCAGACCATGATCGACGAAATTGCTGAAGGCGGGCAGCACCAGCGTCTGCTTTCTCTCCAGAAAGCAGGGAAGGTGCAATCGCTCGGGGCCGCACTGCAGCCGGAACTTCGGATGCAGATGGCCAGCGAGCACCGGTGTCTGCCAATCGAAGCAGGGAAAATGAGCCAGTGACAGATGCCGGAAGCGGAAGGGCTCATCGTGGACCTCCATCTCCCATTCCCTGAGCGGAGCACCAGCGTGCAGATCATGATTCCCGCGAATCAGTGTGATGTGCAGCTGTGAATGGGATCGACGCCAGAGAGAAAGCTGTTCGGTCACCCGCTTCGATCGCCCCGGCGAGGCGTGATAAAAGTCGCCCAGAATGACCAGTCTGGTGCATCCTGTCCGGGCGATGGCGGAATTGAGTCGGCTCAGATCAGCCGGCAACACATCCGGCACCGGAAGACCCGCTCGACGAAACGTCTCCTCCTTCCCGATATGCAGGTCGGTCACGAACAGAGTGGATTCCTCACTCCAGAACGCGGCGCGTTCGGGCAGCAATTCCAGTCGACAATCATTGAACTCCAGACTCAAACTTCCTGAAGAAATCCCTGGCATTCCATTGTCCTTCGACGCGACTTCCTGACATTCATGACGCTCAGACATTCCGGTCCTGGGCCTTCGCAACTTTCTCGAGCTGCTCCTGGATACGTCGCACACGGTCGGAGAGCTTTTCGGAGGAAAGCCGCTCGCGCAGCCGGTCGACCATCAATGGAAAACTGAACGGACTGAACCTGGGGAGCGTTCTCCAGACAATCTCCTGGGTCTGCATCGAATTCAGAGTCGCGATCAATCGCGTTTGCTCCAGCTGACGCTCCATCACTTCACGCTCTGCCTGCTTGAGCAGAAGATTCTCCGGATCGTAGTTCTTGAAGACGTCATAGATCAGACCGGTCGAAGCCTGAAGTTGCCGCGCCGACTTTCTCTGATGCGGATACCCTCCGAAGACCAGCCCGGAGATGTGTGCGATCTCCCGGAACTGCCGCTTGGCCATCTCCACCGCGTTCATCGAGTGGAAGATGTCGTCGACAAGATTGTCCGTGGAAAACAGTCCTTCATTCACAGCCTCTTCCACCTGTGCTGGGGAACTGGAGAGAAGCTCGAAACCATAGTCGTTCGCCGAAATGCTGAACGTATTCGCGTTTCTCCGGGCAAGTCGATATGCGAACAGAGTGGCGAGCCCCTCATGCACCAGTCGGCCCGCAAACGGATAGAAATACAGGTGCGAACCTTCCCGGGAGGTCACCCGCTCAATCAGCAACTGATCAAGCTGTGGAACCGCCGACCAGTGTGACTGCAGTCGCAGGAGTGACTCGACCGCCTGCATTTCCGGACCTTCAAATTCGCCCCGTGAAGCCGCATCAAGTCGATGCCGGATGGCACTGGAGAGTTCTGAGGAGAGCGGCATCCGTCCCCCCATCCAGCGAGGAATTCTCGCACCGCTGTTCGACTTCGCCAGACGGACATAGACCCGCGAGTCTTCAATCAACACAACGTCAACAACTCTTCCCCCGAAGAGGAACTGATCTCCCGGCTGCAGCTTGGCGACAAACGATTCTTCCACCGTTCCGATCCGTGGCCCTTTGAGAAACTGCACGGTCATGGATGTCTCACTGACAATCGTGCCGATGGACATGCGGTGTTGCCGGGCCAGTCGCTGATTGTCCAGATGGAACCGGCCGTCATGATCAATGCGGACTTTATGATAGTCCGGATACGCCTGTAACGCGGCTCCCCCCGTGGTGACATAGTCAAGAACCCAGTCCCACTCCTCCGCATTCAGAAACCGATAACTCCAGGTCGACCGGACTTCTTCGAACAGCTCGTCGGGGTCGAAACCTTCTCCCATGGCAAGAGTCACGACATGCTGTGAAAGCACATCCAGCGGACCGGAGGGAGGCATCCGCGATTCGAGGTGACCAGCGATGACAGCATCGCGCGTTGCTGCGAACTCGACCAGTTCCAATGCATTGGTGGGAACGCAGGTGATCCGGCTTAAGAGACCGGGGGAATGCCCGCTTCGCCCGGCTCGCTGCAGCAGCCGGGCCACTCCCTTGGGACTGCCGATCTGAAACACACGTTCAACAGGACTGAAGTCGACCCCCAGATCGAGCGAGGACGTACAGACCACGCACTTCAGACTCCCCTTCCTTAATCCCTGTTCCACCCAGCTGCGAGTCTCGCCGTCGAGCGAGCCGTGATGCAGCGCCATGCGGCCAGCCCAGTCAGGACGCTGTCGCAGAATCGCGTGATACCAGGATTCACAATGCGACCGCGTGTTGGTGAAGATCAAAGAAGAGGCCACCTGATCGATCTGCTCGACGACATCTTTGATCAGCCGCAGTCCCAGATGTCCCGACCAGGGAAATCGCTCCATCGTCTCGGGGATGATGGAATCGATGGCTAATTTCTTGTGCTGCCGCCCTTCGATCAGGCAATGCTTTCCCTCGGTCAGCTGGTTCCCCAGCAGCGATTCCATGGCCAGATCCAGATTGCCGAGAGTCGCGGAAAGTCCCCAGATCTGCAGCTGCGGATTCCATCGTCGCAATCGTGCCAATGCCAATTCCGTCTGGACTCCACGCTTCGTCCCCAGCAACTCATGCCACTCATCGACGATCACATGCGTCAGTCCGTCAAACTGAGCCCGCGATTCCTTTCGAGACAGGAACAACGACAACGACTCCGGGGTCGTCAGCAGAGCGGTCGGAAGGCGGGTTCGTTGGCGATTGCGGGTGGACGTCGAAGTGTCGCTCGTCCGCGTCTCCATGGTCCAGTCAATCTGTAGATCGCTCAATGGACGCTGCAGGGCCTGCTGGGTATCAGCAACCAGCGCCCGCAACGGAGTGATCCAGACAACCCGGCACGGGGGAGAGGTCGTCCGCTGGCGAGGTCCACCGGTCGCCTGCTCCGCCAGCCAGTGAGCCAGCACACCCATCCAGACGGCGTACGTTTTGCCTGTTCCGGTCGTCGCGTGGACCAGACCGCTTTCCCCCCGGGACATCGCACTCCAGCACTGTTTCTGAAACGGAAACGGCTTCCAGTTCCGTTGCTTGAACCAGCTGTTGATCTGCTGCTTCGCGATGGCCCATCCTCGTTGTGAGATTTTCCGGGGCAATGGTTTTGAGGAAGATGCCAGCGTGCTCATGTCTTCACCTCCCCGGACATCAGCGATTTGATTCCCTGCAGCGTGTCTGCCTGATCGGGCTTCTTATCCTGCCTCCATCGCGACATCCGAGGAAAACGGACCGCAATCCCGGACTTGTGTCGTTTCGAAAACTGAATGTTTTCAAACGCCAGTTCGAAGACCAGCTCCGGCTTCACCGAGCGTACGGGACCGAATTTTTCCTGGGTATTCTGCCTCACATAACGATCCACTTCCCGAATCTCGGCATCCGTCAAACCTGAGTAGGCTTTTGCAAACGGGATGAGTTGGCCTTCGTCCCAGACTCCAAAAGTGTAATCCGTATACAGACTCGCCCGCCGTCCGTGTCCCCGCTGTGCGTACATGAGAACCGCATCACAGGTGAACGGATTCACTTTCCATTTCCACCAGATTCCGGTGACGCGTCCAACCGGATACGGGGAGTCCAGTCTCTTCAGCATCACCCCTTCGACATTGGAATCGCGACTCAGGCTGCGCTGCTCCTGCAGCTCGTCCCAGGTTAATCCCGCAACGAGTGGGGACGGGATCACCAGCGAGTCCGTGTTGTTCTCGGCAAGCAGTTGTTCCAGGAGTTCACGCCGTTCTGCGAGCGGGGCAGATCGCCGGTCCTGACCTTCGAATTCCAACAGATCGAATGCCACGAAACGGACGGGCACATCCGTCAGGAGTTTCTTCCCGACCGTTTTTCGACCGATGCGCCGCTGCAGGTCGGCAAAGGGCAACGGGCGATCCCCCTTCCATCCGAGCACCTCTCCGTCGAGCACCGTCCCCTCGGGAAGTGAATCAATCGCAGGCCGGAGTTCCGGAAAGCGATCCAGAATCAATTCTTCCCCGCGCGACCAGAGATAAGACTGGCCGCCGCGACGGATTGCCTGCCCCCGGATGCCGTCCCACTTCCATTCCACCAGCCATAGGGAACGGTCTCCCAGAGATTCCTCACCGGCCTGCAGCGGATGAGCAAGTGCGAACGGATAGGGCTGACTCAAATCCGTTTCGCCCGTGTCGGGAGACATCAGCCGCTCGAAAAATTGCGGAGTTGGTTCCCACTGTCCCATCAGTCGATGGGCGATGATCGGTTGCGGCAATCCACTCGCCAGCGCCAGGGCGCGAATGACCAGCCCGTGCGAGACTCCCACCCGAAAACTCCCAGTCACCAGCTTGTTGAAGACGAATCGCTCATGGACAGCCAGATCATTCCAGGCGGCGTTCAAAGCGTGTCTACGATCCTCTTCGTCCATGCGTGCCAGTGGGCGGATCCGATGTTCGATCCATTCCGAGAGAGTCAAATTCGTCGACCCGGTCGGCTCGGGCAGGAGCAGCGCCATCGTTTCCGCCAGATCACCGACAGATCCGTAGCACTCTTCGAACATCCAGTCGGGAACACCGGCGAGCTCCGCAGCCCACTTCCGTAACAGCCCGGTTGGAATCAGTCGGTTCAATCGCCGCCCGCTCAGAAAGTAGACGGCCCACGCACCGTCAGCGTGGCTGCAGTGGGTGAAATACTGCTGCATCGCCGCCACTTTGACGGTCGTCTTGGTTGTCTCATCGAGAGTCCGATAGAGGTCGGCAAACGATTTCATTCGGACGCCTCCTCTTCCGGGGCAGTGTCGATCTCTGCTGCGGTGTACGAGGGTGTTGATGAAACTTCGTCCGAAGCTTCTTCAGGATCATCGACATCGGCATCGTCCCGCTCGCCAACGTATTCAGTACGAAGCGGAGCAGCGTCGTAGCCAGCGTCGTTCAACCACCGCACCATCGGGGCGGTTCGACCGTGAGTCGCGAGGATCCGTGTGGCTCCCGTCGCCTGAATTGCGGAAAGGAGGCCGGGCCAGTCTGCATGGTCCGACAATACGAATCCGCGGTCGACAGCTCTTCGACGACGCGTTCCGCGAATCTGCATCCATCCCGAGACGAACGCCCGTGAGGCATCACCGAACTTCCGCATCCAGACGCTTCCGTTCGCCGAGGGAGGAGCCACGATCAATGCCCCTTCCCAGTCCTTTGTCCGCTCAAATCGTCCTGCATAGTTCGTTTCCGGCAACGGAATCCCGGTCTCACGGTAATCCTGATTGACCCGTTCGACAGCTCCATGACACAGGATCGGACCGATCGATGGATCAACACCCGCCAGGACTCGCTGGGCCTTCCCCAGTGCGTAAGCGAACACCACAGAGAGCCTGCCCGCTTCGCGACTCGCCCGCCACCAGCGATTGATTTCTGAAAATGTTTCGCTCTGCGGCTGCCAGCGATAGATCGGAAGCCCGAAGGTGCATTCCGTGATGAAGGTGTCACACGGAACCGGTTCGAAAGTGCGGCAGGTGATATCGGGAGCCACTTTGTAGTCGCCCGAGACGGTCCAGACCTCGCCCCGATGTTCCACTCGAATCTGCGCCGACCCCAGCACGTGCCCGGCCGGATGAAACGACACGTGGACGCCGTTCACTGAAATCGTTTCCCCGTACTCGACGGTATCGACCACAGCCTCTGGTCCCATACGGGTCTGCAGCACGTGACGCCCTTCGGTCGTTGTCAGATAGCGGCCACTGCCGCGACGGGCATGGTCGCCGTGCGCATGAGTGATCATGGCCCGAGGCACAGGTCGCCACGGGTCGATATGAAAATCGCCGGCGCTGCAGTAGAGCCCCTCGCGGGTGTTCTGAATCAGATCCGCCATCCCATCTCCCATCGAGGCGAAGTCGGTTGCTGTTTTTGTTTTTGATGCAACCGGAAGCCGTTAATGACCTCCGCGAAATTCGGTTCTGCAGAAGCAGATACAGGGTGAAGAAAAGCTCCCCTGATCCTATGCCTGTCAAAGTCGTTCGACAGGAGGTTTTTCGAAATTTTTTCGACATGGTGATTCAGGCCGGACACGGTGAAATCTCATGGGAATTTCTCTGTGCAAACGTCTCCCATCGACTACAAAAAAAGAACGCCGCAGGAGTGCTGTCTGAATGGATGTCCGTGAGAAACTTGCCATCCTGGCCGATGCTGCCAAGTACGACGCGTCCTGTGCCAGCAGCGGTTCTAAATCCACCCGCTCCGGGAGTCAGATCGGCTCGACCGAGGGGATGGGGATCTGTCACAGCTATACCCCGGACGGACGCTGCGTTTCGCTGCTGAAGATTCTGCTGACGAATTACTGCATCTATGACTGCCAGTACTGCGTGAATCGAATTTCGAGCGACACTCCGCGTGCCCGCTTCACTGTCGAAGAGGTCGTGCGAACCACGCTGCAGTTCTATCAGCGAAACTACATCGAAGGACTGTTTCTCAGCTCGGGGATCATTCAGAACCCGGACTACACGATGGAGCAGCTGGTGCAGGTGGCCCGGCAGCTGCGCGAGGTGCATCGTTTCGGCGGGTACATCCATCTCAAAACGATCCCCGGTGCAGCGGAAGAGTTAATCGCTGCTGCCGGTCGCTGGGCCGACCGTCTCAGCGTGAATATCGAACTTCCGACTCCTGCCGATCTGGTTCAGCTGGCCCCCGAGAAGAAGTCCGACGAAATTCATTCCGCCATGGCAACGGTGAAAGTGCGGATTGACGACCATCAAACCGAAAAGAAGGCTGGCTTCAAAATCCCGCCGTTCACTCCGGCCGGGCAGAGCACTCAAATGATCGTCGGGGCAACTCCCACTCCAGATCGCGAGATCCTCGACACCGCTTCTTCCCTCTATGAGACGCACCGACTTCGACGCGTTTACTACTCGGCCTACAGCCCCATTCCTCACGCGGACGCACGGCTCCCCGGCAAGAGTCCGCCGCTTGTTCGCGAACACCGTCTGTATCAGGCCGACTGGCTGCTGAGATTTTACGGCTTTCGTGCTGAGGAAATCGTTGTCGAGTCAGATCAGAATCTAGCCCTCGATGTCGATCCGAAACTCGCCTGGGCACTGACGCACCGGGAGTTTTTCCCAGTAAACGTGAATACGGCGGATCGTGAGTTGCTGTTGCGCATTCCCGGAATCGGAGTCCGGAATGTAGGTCGGATTCTGAAGATCCGCCGTCATCGCGCCCTGCGCGTGGAAGACCTGAAGAAGCTGCGAATCTCCTGGAAGAAAGCGGGCCCCTTCGTCATCACCGCGAACAGTAATCCGGACCTGCTCCTTCTCGATCAACAGCATCTGCGAAGACGTTTCATCCCGAAACAGAAGCAGCTCCTGCTCTTTGATCCCGACATCACTCTTCCGGGGGAACTGTGATGCAGCTCATCAGCGTCGACAACTTTGACAATTGGCGAAATGCAGCCAGAGCCGCATTGCTTCTATCACTCTCCCCCGCGGAAATTCAATTCGTCGATGGCCGTCAGAGCCCGACGTTATTTGCGACGACCGCAGAAACGTTTATTGAAACTGCCGGCGTATCCAACAACCGACAACCGTTTCGTGTCCCCCCTGAATTTCTTGAACGGGCGAAGATGGCTGCGTGTCATCGAGACGGACAACGCTTTCAACTCCTGTACCGTCTGCTGTGGCGACTGACGCACGACGAGCCCGCGTTACTCGAAGTCACCACGGATGATGACGTTTATCGTCTGACCATGCTGGAAAAGGCCGTTCGTCGTGATGCTCATAAAATGAAGGCGTTTGTCCGATTCAGAAAAGTTCAGGAAGACCAAAAGGAACAGTTCATCGCGTGGCATCGACCAGACCATGACATCGTCCAACTGGTCGCCCCTTTCTTCTCACGACGATTTCCAAAAATGAACTGGGCGATTCTGACCCCCGACCGCTCAGTCTTCTGGGATCAGGAAAAACTAACCTACGGGCCCGGCGTCCCCGCCAGCGAAGCACCGCAGGGAGACGAGCTTGAGGACCTGTGGCGAGTCTATTACGCCAACATCTTCAACCCGGCCCGCATCAACCTGAAGATGATGACCCAGGAGATGCCGCGACGGCATTGGAAGACGTTGCCTGAAGCGGACATCATTCACAATCTGATCGCGGAATCGTCAGTCAGGGTGGAAACCATGATCCAGCATCAGGAGGGTTCGAACAGAAGTGCTGCCGATTTTCTGCCCGACCGATTGAACTATTCAGCCCTCCGCAGAGCGGCTGCCCATTGCGAAGGATGCGATCTCTTTAAAGATGCGACACACACGGTGTTTGGAGAGGGTCCGGTGAAGGCCGGGCTTGTGTTCGTCGGGGAACAGCCGGGGGATCAGGAGGACCTCGCCGGCAAACCGTTCGTTGGCCCGGCGGGAGAAGTGCTCGATCGGATTCTGGACTCGGTGGGGATCGACCGTTCGAAAATCTATGTGACCAATTCGGTCAAGCATTTCAAATTCACGATGTCCGGAACACGACGCCTGCACGCGAAACCCTCCGCTCGCGAGATGTCCGCCTGCCGACCGTGGCTGACCAGCGAACTGAAACTGATTCGCCCTGACGTGCTTGTCTGCCTGGGGGCGACGGCCGCTCAGTCGGTCATCGGACGAAGCTTCAAGCTCACGGAAAATCTCGGCCAGATCGTCAGCACCGATTTCTGTGCGAACACCCTGGCCACATTCCATCCCTCTGCGATCCTCCGCATGCCGGACAAGGTTCGCAGGGAAGAACTGACACAGCAGCTGACGCGGGATTTGAAGCTCGCTGCTCAGATGCTGACGCGAGAAACTCGCAGCGATGAAGCCACTTGAACGGGTCTGTTCAGGTCACCAGCACCCCGGACGTTCTGCCTTATCCGGATTCTGCTCTTCCACCGAAAGATCCAATTCACTGGATATGATGCGTTTCCGCCCTTGTGAGCGGGAAATGGGCTTGCGGTCAACGCGGCTTGACATCAGATTGTGTCATGCGCTTCCGGACAGCTTTCTGACAGACAACAGCGATTGATCCATGACTGAGAAGACCTTCGATGTGGTTGTAATCGGGACCGGCCCTGGCGGAGAAGGGGCAGCCATGCAGGCCACGAAGCTTGGCAAATCCGTGGCGGTCATCGAACGGCACGGCTCCATCGGCGGGGGATGCACGCACTGGGGAACCATCCCCAGCAAGGCCCTGCGATTCGCCATCTTTCAGGCGACTCAGTTCTTCCACAGCAAGATGTTTCGCGAGTCGGCAACGACTGCCAGCATCCCTGACTTCCCCGCACTGCGCCGCAGCGCCAGTTCGGTGATCGAGAAGCAGGTCGACATGCGGAACAGTTTCTACGAACGCAACGACGTCCCCATCATTTTCGGGCACGCTGTGTTTGTTGATCCACACACCATCGAAGTGCGTGATGAATACGGCGGCAAGCGCCGCCTCAACGCGAGTATGTTCGTCATCGCGACCGGATCCCGTCCGTACCGCCCGGCGGATATCGATTTCAGCCATCCGCTCGTGTGCGACAGTGATACCATTCTGAATCTGAATCACACTCCCAAGTCGATCACCATTTACGGTGCCGGAGTGATCGGATGTGAATACGCATCGATGTTTCGCAACCTCGGCGTGAAGGTCAACCTGATCAACACACGTGGGAAGCTGCTGGAATTTCTGGATGACGAAATCATCGATGCACTCAGCTATCACCTGCGCGAGCGCGGCTGCCTGATTCGCCACAACGAATCCTATGAGAAAGTTCAGACCGCGGACGACGGTGTGATCCTGCACCTCAAGTCCGGGAAGCAGATCAAAACAGACATCCTGTTCTGGGCCGCCGGACGAACAGGGAATACCGAAAACATCGGGCTGGAGGCGCTGAATATCCCGATTGATAACCGGGGGTATATTCAGACCAACGAAGACTTCCAGACACCTGTGCCGCACATCTATGCCGTTGGCGATGTAGTCGGAATCCCGTCACTGGCGAGCGCCGCGTACGTTCAGGGCCGATACGCTGCGCATCACGGAATCAACGGCAGCTGCGAACGGGCAATGATCCGTGACATTCCCACCGGGATTTACACTTCCCCGGAAATCAGTTCGATCGGAAGGACAGAGCGAGAACTGACAGCGGAAGGGGTCCCTTACGAAGTCGGACATTCGATGTTCAAAAGCATGGCCCGCGCCCAGATCACCGGACAGACGACCGGCATGCTTAAGATTCTGTTTCACCGTGAGACGCTGCAGATTCTGGGAATTCACTGCTTCGGATCGACAGCTTCCGAGATCATCCACATTGGGCAGGCGATCATGTCGCAGCCGGGAGAGAACAACTCTCTGATGTACTTTGTGAACTCAACGTTCAACTATCCGACCATGGCGGAAGCGTACCGCGTCGCTGCACTCAACGGATTGAATCGACTGTTCTAGAACAGTTTGGTCTATCATGTGCAGGCGATTCAGGATTTTCACCGCATGAAAGTCCATATTATCGCCTGCGGAACGGAATAGATTATTGTCAAAACCGCTCTAATGCAGAGAGCCGCGAAGAACTGACACTCCGAATACGAAGCGTGAACGACTGCATTCTTTACGCGCGGACGTCCGGAGACACGGTTCTTGTCATCTCTTCCAGTCGCTGAACAATGCTGGTGAAGAGCTGTGACGTTCCGTCCAGAATTCCTTCCATCTCGGCCAGCCAGAGCCCGTCTGTCGCCAGTTGGACGATCGCCAGCGAGATGGGATCTGCTCCACCGGGCTGCGTGGAATGAATCAGATTCGTCAGGAAGTTCCGCCACAGACTGCGCATTGTCGCGTTCTGTCGATCTTCCACAGCGATGATCTTGCACAGACGGGACGAGGGCTCTTCGCTGCGTTGAGTCGCCACCCGCAGATAGGCACGCGTGAGTCGACCGGCCTCCACCGGATCCTCACTGACCGCACGGCGCCAGTGTTCGAGAAACTGTTCGTGCAGGTCGATCACCAGGGCATCGATGAGATGCTGCTTGCTGGGAAAATGATGCAGCAGGCCCCCTTTGCTGACCCCGGCCGCCTTGGCCACCAGATCCAGCGTGAACCCAGCCATCCCCTTTTCCACGAGAATTGTCGCAGAAACTTCGAGGAGCTTGTGACGAGTCTCGGCTGGCTGGCGTTTTGTTGAATCTGTGGTTGTCATGCGGAAAGGTCTCCTCCTGAAGCCATTCTCTCGACCGGACACTCTCGTGATGCAGCCTCGGTCCTGTCCCTGCTCAGTCGCTGCCAAACGGACCGCTGTCGCTGCAGTTGAATCGGCTGATCGCGATCAGTATGCGTTCCCATGACGTTCCCTTCAATGGGTCGCGAGCTTGACGGACGGATGGCCGTGTCCGTGGCCTCCATTCAAAGCAGGTTTGTCCCCTGACATCTCTTCGTCCTGATCCTCCTCCTGCGATCGGCGGGACTTGTGTCCGTACAGCTTCTCGCTCAGTGTCTGCATCACCAGATAGAAGACCGGAACAAAGAAAACAGCCAGAAGCGTCGCTGCAATCATACCACCAAACACGGCGGTTCCCAGAGAACGACGGCTGGCCGCTCCGGCACCGTTCGCAATCACCAGCGGAAAGATCCCAAGAATGAAAGCGAACGATGTCATGAGAATCGGACGGAACCGCATCCGTGCCGCTTCCACAGCCGCATCACGGATACTCAATCCCTGATCGCGGAGATCCCTCGCGAACTCCACGATCAGAATCGCGTTCTTACTGGCAAGTGCGATGATCAACACGATTCCAATCTGCGTGTAGATGTTGTTGTCCATTCCGCGAACCGCGACAGCAGCCACAGTCCCCAGCAACGCCAGCGGCACCACGAGAATCACCGCTGCCGGCAGGAACCAGTTTTCGTACTGGGCTGCCAGCACCAGATACACCATCAGCACGGCCATGCCGAAGACGTAAAACGCCTGTCCGCTGACCCGTTTTTCTTGATACGACATTCCACTCCATTCGTATCCCATCCCCGGCGGAAGATTGTCATCGGCAATCTTCTCCATGATCTCCATGGCCTGACCGGAACTGAAACCGGGAGAGGCATTGCCGTTGATGGTCACGCTGGGGTACAGGTTGTAGCGGGGAATCATCTGCGGGCCGGTGGTCTGTTTCACCTTGACGAAGGCCCCCAGCGGAATCATCTCCCCTTTTTCGTTTCGAACTTCCAGTCGCCGGATATCTTCGGGCCGACGACGATACTGTTGATCAGCCTGCACCTGCACCTGCCACGTGCGGCCGAACTTGTTGAAGTCATTCACATACGCGGACCCCAGTGATGCCTGCAGCGTTGAAAAGACAGTCGACAGCGGGATTCCCAGGCTCATCGCCTTCTCGCGATCGATGTCGACATACAGCTGCGGGACGCCCGCCCGGAAGGACGTCTGAAGACTTGAAAGCGAAGACTGCTTCATTCCCTGCGCGATGATTTCATCCGCCACAAACTGCATCGATTCCAGTCCCAGGTTGCTGCGATCCTGCAGACGGAATTCGAATCCACCCGTCTGTCCGAGACCTTCGATGGCCGGAGGGGGAAACGCAAAGACAATCGCTTCGGGAATCTGAGAGATCCGCCCGTAAAGCCCGCCAATGATGGCATCCATCGACTGTGCGGGATCCTTCAGCCGTTCATGTCGCGGCTCGAACGTCATGAACATGGTCACTGCATTGGGGAAGTTGGTTCCGTCCAGCAATGACATCCCGCCGATCGTGAACCAGTCTTTCACCCCGGGAGTTTCCGACAGAATCTGATTGAGCTGCTTGATGACTTCTTCCGTTCGCTCCAGTGAAGCGGAGTCATCCAGCATCCCCGCCAGAATGGCGTAGCCCTGATCTTCCGGCGGCACAAAGCTGGAGGGGAGTTTGGTGAACCAATACCCGGTCCCCACGGCAATCACGACGAACAAGACCATCATGGCTGTGGCGTGAGGGAGAATGGCCTTCACGATTCGGGTATAGATGCGTTCACAAAAGTCATACGCGTAGTTGAAGGCCCTGAAGAAAATGTTCTTCCGAGCGGGAGTCGGCCGCAGGTAGACCGCACACTGGGCCGGCTTCAATGTCACAGCGTTGATCGCACTGATAACCGCAGTCGCAGCGATCGTCAGAGCGAACTGCTGATACAGTTTCCCCGTGATCCCGGACATGAAGATAGTCGGGACGAACACTGCCATCAGCACCAACGTAATCCCGATGACCGGACCGATCACTTCTCCCATCGCCTTGATGGTGGCAGGTCGCGGGGCCAGTTGATTCCGGTCAATGTGATGGACCGCGTTTTCGACGATCACGATCGCATCGTCCACCACGATCCCGATAGCGAGCACCAGACCGAACAGCGTCAGCATGTTGATCGAGAAGCCCAGAGCAGCCATCGCTGCAAACGCACCGATGATCGTCACCGGAACAGTCGTCGCGGGAATGAGCACCGCCCGCCAGTCCTGCAGAAACACGAGGATCACCACCAGCACGAGTACGCCCGCTTCAAACAGCGTGTGATACACCTCGTGAATCGACTCTTCAACGAACTCCGTCGGGTTGAAAGCGATATTGTAGGCCACTCCCTGCGGCAACGTGTGGGCGATTTCCTCCATCTGCTTCTCGACAGCCTTTGCCACGCTCAGCGAGTTGGCTCCCGGCAACTGGAACACAGCGACCCCTGCGGACGGCCTGCCGCTCACTTCCATCCATGTGGCGTACGACTGGGCTCCCAGTTCGATCGTGGCGACATCCTTCACCCGGGTCAGTCGGACGCCGGTTTCCCCTTCCGGGACCGACTTCACGATGATCTCCCCGAACTCCTCGGGATTGCTGAACCGTCCTTGAGTCGACACCGTGAACTGATTGTTCTGATCGCTCTTTGCGGGACGTTGACCGACCTGTCCGGCAGCCACCTGAACGTTCTGCGAACTGATTGCAGCGATGACGTCATCGGTTGTCAGTTCGCGGGCCTTCAGTTTCTCCGTATCCAGCCAGACCCGCATCCCGTAGACGCTGCTGCCGAACACCTGAGTGTTCCCGACCCCCGGAACGCGGCTGAGAATATCCTTGACCTGAATTTCGGCGAAATTGCTCAGATACAGACCATCATGTTCGTCATTCGGCGACGTCAGACCAATGACGATCACCATGTTGGTCGACTGTTTAACGGTGGTCACCCCCAGTCGCTGGACTTCCTGCGGCAGTCGCGGCAAGGCGGTCGCGACCCGGTTCTGCACCAGCACCTGAGACTGGTCGAGATTGGAACCGACTTCGAACGTCACCGTCAGCGTATACGTCCCGTTGTCGGAACAGACCGAGTTCATGTAGATCATGTTCTCGACGCCGTTGACCGCCTGTTCGAGCGGACCGGCAACGGTGTCTGCCAGCACCTTGGCGTTGGCTCCGGGGTAATTCGCCACCACCTGCACCGTCGGCGGAGTCAGCTTGGGATACTGCTCCACCGGCAAGGTGTACAGCGAGATCCCCCCAATGATCATCGTGACAATCGCGATCACGTTCGCGAAGATCGGACGATCAATAAAGAATCGGTAAAGCATGGAAAGCAGAGACTGTTAAAGACACATGGAATTCGAAAGCACCCATTCGAATTCCGGAGTTTGACATGAACTCATCCGTCGGTGAGTGCTGACATCACTACTGCCCGGCGACTTTCTCCGCTGGAGACTCCGTCTCTTCCCGAAGTTTTGGCTTCACTTTCATTCCCGGACGCACTTTCAGCAGACCATCGGCCATGACTTGCTCGCCCATCTTGATGTCTCCGGAGACGACACGCTTCCCGTCGATCGCATCTCCAGGGACAACACTTCGACGTTCAATCTTTTCTTCGTGATTGACGACATAGACGTAGGTCCCTGCCTGGTCGTATCCCAGCGAGCGTTCTGAAACCAGAATCGCATCGGGAATCTCTTCAGCCGGCACCCGTATGCGGATGAACATTCCGGGCATCACCATCCCTGCGTGGGTGAACTCTCCCCGGATCTGCACCGTGCCGGTCGCTGCCTGAACCGAAGGGGCGACGTAATCAATCACCCCCTGATAAGGAAACTCCCTGTTCTCACCGATCCCCATCAGCACGGGGACGACCGCATCACCCCTGAGGTCCGGATATCTCTTTTTCAGACGAATCAGTTCGTCTTCGCTGATGGCAGCATAGGCGTAGATGGGATCGATACTGACGATCGTCGCCAGAATGGTCGAATTGTCCGCGGAGATATAGTTCCCGACGTCCACTGAGCGGCGATCGATGACTCCCGAAATCGGTGCGGTGATCCGGCAATAACCCAGGTCAATCTCAGCCGCTCGAACTTCGGAGTCCGCCAGGGCCAAAGCCGCTTCGGCACTCAGAAGATTCGTGTCGTAGGTGACTTTGGACTGTTCAACTTCAGCCTCATTCTCCTGAATCGTTGCATCCGCAGCCCGCAGCGCTGCTTCCGTCTTATCGTACTCCTGTCGAGACAGCGCGTTCTGTCCAAGCAGACCGATGTTTCGTTCATGGTTGATCAGTGCCAGCTGACGCTCGGATTGAGCCAGTGTCAGCTTGGCCTGTGCAATTTCACGCGCCTTGGACTGCTTGGCTCGCAGCAGATTCGACTTTGCCTCATTCTCCCGGGCACGTGCGTAATCGAGTTTCACCCGAAACGGCTCTTCATCAATCACAAAGAGCAATTGACCTGCCTCCACGAAGTCTCCGTCCGAGAACTTCCTTTCGTGAAGATAACCAGCGACGCGCGGACGCAGCTCAACCCGCTCCGTGGCCTGAGCAGTTCCGGTCTGCTCGACGTAGCTGACGATCGGCTGCTGCACGGGAAACGCAACAATGACTTCCGGTGGAGGAGCTTCAAACGACTGGTTCTGAGCAGTGCATCCACAAAGAACGACAGTGAAACCAGCCAGCCACACCGATGAAAACGATCGAATACTCATTGAAAACCGGCAATTCGAACTTGGAAACTGAGACGACCCGCTCTGCATGAAGAAAGCTCGCAACGAAACACCGCTCGATGACGCGGACACGACTGGCGAACTTTGGTGCGCGCCTTTTGGACTCCTGGACACGAAATCCACCAGCCGTTTCCATCAACTCGCCTGCGATGAAATATTGTGGACGAAGTGAACGCTACCGTCTGGCCGGTCGGTAGTCAACAACTTTCTCAATAAGACGACTTTTGCTTTGACTTTTGGAAAACGGAGCTCTCTTCGACCGCCCCCTCCCGACTGACGGGGCGACATGTCCGAGGAAGCCAATCACGCCCCCAACGGCCCACCCCTGGATTTCTCGGGTTCGGTGAGCAAATGACCCCGAAAACACGGATCCGTGCCTACCTGCATCCGTTCCATCCGAATAAAATGCTCCCGCTCATGAATTTTGGCCGGCCGATTCAATCAACTCGTCATCCATGGAAAATCCTTTCGCGATTCTTTCGCTGATCGTGGCGCCGGCGATTCTCACCAACGCCTCTTCAGTCCTGATCATGAGCACCAGCAACCGCCTGGCTCGGGCGGTGGATCGCGCCCGCGAGCTCTCAAAACAGCTGGAAGCAGAGACCAACCTCCGTTCCAGCGAAGCCGAACGCCGCCTGCGGGAACTCTCCGCAGCGGAACGACGAACCATCCTGCTTCTGCGAGGACTTCGCAGCTTTTATGTCGCACTGGGGGCGTTTGCCTGCTCCGTGCTGATCTCGCTGCTGGGGGCGGTCCTGGTCCCGTTCGAGACGACATTCTTCGTGCAGATGATGGAAGTTGGCGGGGTCGCAGCTGGGGTTGTCGCAGTGGCGGCTCTCGTTCACGGTTCGTCCATCCTGCTGACGGAGACCCGCATCGCGGTGAAAGTTCTCAGCGACCGGGCCGCTAATGTCAGAGCCCGCGTCGAAGATTAGCCTCAACCATTTCCAGGCGATTGCGATGCATCTCGCATGAAGATGGCTGATCCGCCTCGCCTGCAGAGGCGAGTTTTGTACACAAAAATCGCCGTAGCATTTTCGCACGAAGCGACATCTTTCTAGGTGAACTCTAGACCGACCCCCACAAAATAAGGCCGAAAACGAGGCAAATGACCGACCTTCGAACGGAGCCTTTCCGACCCTGGCATAGAATTTAAACATTTTACAGTTGACTTTGTACACATTTCTGGAGACACTCATGTCCATGATCATACAGGCTTCCCAGAATGGCGAACACGCGATCCGCAGCAGCGAGCGGTGTTACCAGATTCTCCGAAGAATGCTGATCTGTGCTCAGGTCGCCCCTGGGACCCGGCTTCGCGAAGTCGAATGGTCCGAGAAACTTCAGGTCCAGCGGGCGGCACTTCGTGAGGCCATGGTCCTCCTGGTCCACGACGGCCTGCTCCTTCGTCGTGACAGCGGCGGGTTCTTCACACCTCGGCTGGATGAAATTGACATCGACGCGATCGTCGATGTGCGTGTGGTTCTCGAGACCGGCGGGGTGAAGCTCACTTGTGAGCGACGTTTACCGAAGTCAGCATTTCAGCCGGTGGAGGCTGTCTGCGAAATGTTGGAGAAGTGCCACGAGGCTGGCATGGCGACGGGGTTCGCCGAAGCGGATTTCCTGTTTCACCAGAAACTGCTGGAACTGTCTGGAAATCCCCCATTGATACAAATGTTTTCGCACTCTGCCCAAATGATTTTCGTGGCGACCCCGGTGACGGATGCCGCCCAGCGTGCGAACGAGATTGCCACCATTCGCGATCATCGCGAGATCCTTTCTCTCGTCCAGGAGGGTCAGGCGGATGAAGCGATTTCGCGCATTCAAAATCATTTACTGAAGACAAAAATCGGACTGAAAGCAGCCCGATAGGGCGGTTTGTCATCGAAATTCGAGTGGGGGAGAAACGCTTCCCTCACGGGTTGCTGTGTTCCTGATCAATCATGGACTCGCATCGCTGTCCGTGCGAGTCGTCTTTTTATGCACGCAGTTCGCATGCACAGATCAATTTGCAGTTTGTGTCCGTCGTTCTCTGGGGTGAGCTTCAGCTGACCGCGCCGCTTCAGATTCATTTAATCAGTAGCATTTCTGCAATCTCAATCGAGGAGTATGTCCGATGGCATTAGTCTCTCCCGGGTCGAAACGCTCAGTGAAAGGGTTCACCCTGATCGAGCTGCTGGTGGTCATTGCCATCATCGCAGTTCTGATCGCCCTGCTGCTTCCCGCGGTTCAACAAGCACGAGAAGCCGCCCGGCGGTCTGCGTGCAAAAACAACTTCAAGCAGGTGGCGCTGGCTCTACACAATTATCACGAAACGCACAGTACGCTTCCCATTGGGCAAGCTGCATCGACGGGAGCCGCAACGAATTGTTACGGCACTCCAAGCTGGCTGCCGCCCGGCGGTGTTTCCTCGATCTTTTCGTGGGGTGTTCACATTCTCCCGTTCATTGATCAGGCAAATCGATATCAAAACCTGAACATGACAGTCCCATCCCCTCTCCAGTTGCCTGCGAATTTCGACTTTTCGAAAACGATCGGGCGGGTCGATACGTACCTTTGTCCAACTGATCCGCAGCCGTGGCTTGTGGGTTCACTCGCAGGATCAATTCTGAACGGTATGCCGAAAACGAATATGGGGGGAGTCTTAGGTTCGACAGACTGGCGCTGCTCCCAACTGACTCCCAGGACCAATGGCGAAGGGGTGCTGTTCGCGATCTCACGCGTAAGATTCCGTGACATTACGGATGGGCTGAGTAACACACTCCTGACCGGCGAAGTGACAGGAAATCCAAATGCATCGTTTAATCCCAGTTCGCCCACAACCCTCACTGGCAACACTTACGCTGCCTATGATGTCTTCGACACCAGCTGGGGGGTGAATGGAAGCACCACGGTCCCGGGAAAAGGGACGTTCAACTTTCGTCCGCAAGGATTTTCGAGCTTCCATACTGGAGGTGCACACTTCGCACTCTGTGACGGCTCGGTCCGATTCATCTCCGAGAACATCCACCAAGGGACCCTCACCGCACTTTCCACCCGATCCGGTGGAGAAACGCTCGGTGAGTACTGATCACACTGTTCGGTCATTAAACTTACCGTACTTAAGATCGAGCCCCGAAACTGATCCGAGGAACGGCAGCCTGACACCAGGGGCGACAACGACGTCGTTGAGCCCCTGAGATCTTCACGAGATGGCCATTCCGCGCCGACTCGGCCTCTTATTTCAATCAAGCGAGTGCATATTGTGTTCAAGTATCTGGCCCACGTGTGTCTGACATTTTCCCTTCTGGCCAGCCCGGGGTGCCCCGGGAGGTCGGACGCACCTCAACGTCGTGCTGTCTCCGGGACCGTCACCTACGATGGAACTGCAGTTGCTTACGGAACCATCCGGTTCATTCCAGAACCTACAGGACCCGTCGCGACAGCAGTAATTACCGAGGGCAAATATCTCTGCAACGGAAAAGGAGGGATCCCTGTCGGCAAAGTCCGGGTCGAAATCGAATCCATGCCGGATACTCGAGGGATGTCTGATGACCAGCTCTTGGCAGGAGGAGTCCCGAAGTTCACTCCGATTCCTGCAAAATATCATCAGAACTCTGATCTCATTGAGACCATCCAATCAGGAAACGGCGAACTCACGCTGGACTTTCATCTCACGAAATAGCATTTCGTTCTTTCGACATGCATTATGAACCAACAACTGATCGCAAAAACATGAAGTTCTGCTGTCAACCGCTGATTCCCCGGGACTCTTTACAAGTGAGCTTCAATCGACTTCTCCTCCTGGCCGCGTTTGTCCATGTCACGCTCTTCACCACAATTCCCGTCCACGCAGAGCATGACGGCAAGGTGCAGGTGTTGCTGCTGGGGGATAGCACGACAGAGGGGTCGATTCCCCGGGCGTCCAAGCCGGCGGGGCCGCATCTGGAGCGGGTGATTGAACAGCTTGTCGCTGCTGAAGGAGGCTTGCCGCCGCTGCACGTCATCAACACCGGCCTGAGCGGCGACACCATTCATCGACTCATGACCTCCGGACGGTATGACACGGTGGCCTCCAAACTGCCGGGAGTCGATTACGTCTTCATCCGGTATGGCATCAACGATCTGACCCGTCGCGAAGATTTCCCGAAGAATTTCCCTGAGGACTATCACGGACTGATTGCCCGACTGCGGAAGGATCATCCGAATGCGAAGATCGTCCCCATGACCATCATTCCCTATCTGAACCCCGATGCCAGCAAAGTGGTCAACGACATTGTGTTCCAGGTGGCAACAGAAGAACAGCTGCCGGTCTTCGACATCTATCCTCCTTACGCGGAAGCATTGAAGATTCAGGGGCCAAACGCACTGAACTATCGCCGATATCCGGTCAATCAGGTCCCGGAAAAGTACCTCCCCATGTTGAAGCCGTATATTCAGGGGGAGCGGGTCGTAGCAATGGATAACGAGCTGGACGGAATTCTCGGCCACCTTCCCGGCTGGTACGACGACCGTCATCCAAACCTGGCCGGGTACAACGTGATTGCGGTCGAAACAGCCAAATATCTGGTTGACGATCTGCGAAAAAACGCAGGCGACAGTAACGCTTCGCCTGCTGCTCAATAACGGCAGTTCCTGATCACCATTACCCATGAACTGATCGGTCAGACTTGCTCCTGCAAAGCGACCGAAGTGTCAGCGCGCTGATGGTGCGTGCCTGCGCAGGTGGCATCCCTTTTTCCATGGGCCTATCCGCACCGTTCACAATCCATCGAAACTCAAAGCGATCATCGTGTCTCCAGCCCATCAAGTTCTGATCATCGGCGCCGGCTCAATTGGCGAACGCCATCTGCGTTGCTTTCTGGCAACGGGACGTGCTGATGTCGGCTTCGTCGAGACGCGTCCTGACCTTGCAGAACAGATCGCTCAGCGATACCCGAACGCTTCGTCATTCCCCACACTCGAATCTGCCTTGAGCCGCAGCTGGAATGCAGCTGTCATCGCGACTCCGGCGCCACTGCACATTCCACAGGCGATCGAACTGCTGCAGCGGGACATCAGTGTCCTGATCGAAAAGCCGCTGAGTGTCACGCTGGATGGCGTGGATCAACTTCTGGCAGCCGCGAAAGCCAGTCGGGGAGTTGCGGGCGTCGCTTACATTCATCGGGCGAATCCGATCACGACGGAGATGCGGCAGGCATTGCTGTCGAAGAGATTCGGAAAGCCGGTGGAGCTGGTGGCCGTCTGCGGGCAGCATTTCCCGACATATCGTCCTGCTTACGACAAGATCTATTACACCGACCGCAAGCTGGGGGGCGGGGCCGTTCAGGACGCGTTGACGCACATCGTCAATCTCGGTGAATGGCTGGTGGGACCGGTCGACCGTGTGGTCGCGGATCTGGAACATCTGGTGCTTCCTCGCGTGAAGGTCGAAGACACCGTTCATGTGCTCGCCCGTCATGGAGACGTGATGGCCAGCTACGCATTGAATCAGCATCAGGCACCGAACGAGTTGACCGTCACCGTTCTCTGCGAGCGAGGAGCTGTGCGGTTCGAGAATCATCGAACTCGCTGGCGCTGGATGGAAGAACCGGAGTCCCCGTGGACAGACTCCGCTCCGCTGTTACTGGAGCGCGACACCCTTTTCACGCGGCAGGCGAATGCGTTTCTGGACGCCGTTGAAGGGAAAACTGAGCCGTTATGCCAGCTGGAAGAAGGAGTTTCGACACTCCGTGCGAACCTGGCGATTCTGGAAAGTGCGCAGTCGCAGGCATGGCGTTCCACAACAGCACGGGGAGCGTAACTCATGTCAAACCCAACGGTGCAGGAGCTGTTCAGTCTCAAAGGGAAGGTGGCGTTGATCACCGGCGCCACCGGCTATCTGGGGACTGCCATGGCACAGGCGCTCGCTGAGGCAGGGGCTCAGGTCATCGTCAGCAGTCGAAACCTTGAGAAGAGTCAGGCACTGTTGAAGTTGTTACCTGCGATCGAAGGAAAATCGCACGGCGCTGTCCAGATCGACCAGATGGATGAAGCCTCTCTCACTCAGGGTTTTCAGGATGCGGTGAGCTTCGCCGGGCAGATCGACATCCTGATCAACAACGGAAATGAACCGCAGCCCTATGACTGGACGAACGTCACAGCTGAGGCATTTCGTCGGCAGCTCGACAACCTGACCGGCTATTTTCTGCTCTCGAGACTGTTTCACACTCACATCGTTGCACGGAAGTCGACCGGAAGTCTTGTCCTCCTGGGATCGATGTACGGCCTCGTCGGTTCCTATCCCGAGACCTATGAGGGGATCTGTGCGGCCAGTCCCGTCAGTTACCACGCGATGAAAGGGGGCGTGATTCAGATGAACCGCCACCTGGCTGTGTACTGGGCAAAGGACGGAATTCGCGTGAACTGCCTCTCGCCTGGCCCGTTTCCCCCGGACTGGGTCTCGCCCGACCTCAAGGGAAGACTGACTGAGAAGTCCCCCATGAAACGGATGGGGAAGCCTGAAGAACTCAAAGGGGCCATCGTGTTTCTGGCCAGCGACGCTTCCAGCTACATGACCGGTCAAAACCTCGTGATTGATGGAGGCTGGACCGCTTGGTGACGGCCCGGAAAGTTCACTCCCCGACGCCTTGACTGTTCGCCTTTCGACTTGAAGAACCGATGACAATTTTCTCCCAAACGATCGCTGGAAACCAGACAGGCCCACGCCTGCTGATACTGGCGGGTGTTCATGGTGACGAGTTCGAACCGATGGCTGCGGTCCGGAAGCTCGCCACGCTCATCGACCCGCAGCGTCTGCGGGGCCAGGTGACGCTCGTACCGATCGTGAACCTCCCGGCCTTTCGCAATGCCCGCCGCACGGGGCCTGATGAACTGGACCTTGCCCGCACCATGCCGGGCCGATCAGACGGCTCGATCACAGAACAGATTGCGGCTGCGACCACAGTCCTGATTCGCCAGAACGACTTCCTCATCGATCTGCATACCGGCGGCGTCGCCATGGAGATTTCTCCGCTGGCAGGCTACATGCTTCATGATGATGAACGTGTTCTCACCCAGCAGAGAAAAATGGCGCATGCCTTCAATCTGCCAATCATCTGGGGGACCAGCTCCAAGCTCAACGGCCGCACTCTTTCAGTCGCCCGGGACTGCAACATCCCAGCGATCTATGCGGAGTGGGGAGGAGGAAGCGGCTGCGACGCGCGTGGCGTTCAGGATTATGTCGACGGCTGCCTGAATGTGATGCACGCTCTCCAGATGTGGGAACAGCCGACACCCTCCAATCGTGTCCGCTACGTGGTTGAAGATGCCCGTGAGCAAAGCGGCGTGCTGCAGATCAACTCCCCTGCACCGCAGGCCGGCTTCTTTGAACCCGCCTGCAATCTCAACGATCACCTTCGGGCTGGCGATCTATTAGGCCGAATCCATTCGATGTGCGAAGAACCGTCGGTGGAGATTCGTGCTGAACATTCAGGTCTGGTCATCCTCCTGCGAGCCATCCCTTCTGTCATGCCGGGGGATTGCCTGGCGACAATTCTGGAAGCACCAGCACCCGGGGAGTATCGCTATGTCTGATCGCCCTGTGGCTATTGTGACCGGCGCCTCTCGGGGGATCGGTGCTGCGACTGTCAAAGCGTTCGCGCAGGGCGGTTACGACTGCGTTCTGGTCGCCCATGATGAGCATCAACTGAATCAGGTGGCGAGTGACTGTGAAGCAAACGGAGCGGCCACTCTTGTCTGTGCCGGGGATCTCTGTGATCTCGAATTCGCCCGAACGACTGTAGATCGCGCGCGTGATCGATGGGGCTGCATCGATGTGCTGGTCAACAACGCCGCATGGAGAGACATCGTCACCATGCGGCAGATCGAGCTCTCTTCCTGGGAGAAGACGCTGCGGATCTGCTTGACCGTTCCTGCATTTCTCTCGCGGTGGTGTGCGGAATCAATGGAGCCCGCGGGGCGGGGAGTGATCCTCAACATCTCCAGCATTCAGTCGAAGTTTGTCGCTGGTATCAGTCCCGCCTATACCGCTGCGAAGGGGGGACTCGATGCGCTGACGTATGAACTGGCGACGCTGTACGGGCCTTCGGGAATTCGCGTCCTCGGGGCGAACCTGGGGGCGATCGATACCGAACTGAGTCGCGGGTACGGCACTTCGGATCTCGATCAGAAAATTCGCGATCACGTCGAAGGAATGATTCCCTTGCAGCGATTCGGTCAACCGGAAGAGATTGCCCGCACTCTGGTCATGTTGGCGAGTGACGCAGCCACCTACCTGACCGGCACCTGCATTGAAATCGACGGGGGGTGGTTCCATCAGTGCTCCCCCTATGCGATTAAAAACCTGCAGTTTCCGACAGAGTTCAAGGCTCCAGCAGGGGGAACACAGTGATGCTGGAATCATGGACACTTGGTGAAGGAAACACACCGCTGGTTCGATCACGTCAAATCGGCCCCGCCGCTGGTTTGAAGCACCTCTACTTCAAGCTGGAGTCGTTGAATCCGACCGGTTCCTACAAAGATCGCTTCGCAGTCGCTGCGGTGCGTGACATGCTCCAGCGTGGCGTGCAGCGAGTAGTCGCCTCCTCGAGCGGAAACGCGGGGGCAGCACTGGCCGCGTATTGTGCTGCTGCCGGCATCACCTGCCAGATTGCCGTCGTGGATGATGCTCCCGAAGGCAAACTGAAACAGATGCTCGCCTACGGTGCGCAGCTGTGGAAGATCCGGAATTTCGGCCTTGATCCCACGTTGACTGGCGACGTCCTGCAGTACCTGCATGAGCTGGGAAAACAACCTGGCAGCTGCCTGCAGATCTCCGCATTTCGACACAGTCCCGTCGGAATGGCGGGAGTGGAATCCATCAGCCATGAACTTTCGCAGCAGACTTCGAACTTCGAAAATCCGCTGAAGCATGTCTTCGTCTGTGCGGGAGGAGGGGGTCTGATTCTCGCGGTCGCGCGTGGGTTTCATTCGCTCGGCCACGCGGCCCGTGTGCACTGCGTGCAGCCGGCGGGCAATGACACCATTGCCGGACCGCTGCGTCGCGGATCTCCAACGGCCCAGAAATGCGACCGTTCGACCACCCGCCTGACGGGCCTGCAGGTTCCCAACGTCATCGACGGCAATGAATCTCTCTTGGCATGCCGAGCCAGTGGTGGAACCGGATTTCTCGTTGAAGATGACGAAGTGACTGAACTGCAGGCGCGTCTGGCCCGGGAAGAAGGAATCTTCTGCGAACCGGCCGCTGCAGCCCCATTGGCAGGAGCCTTGCAGGCAGCTCGTGAAGGTCTCATCTCTTCCGATGACGTCACGGTCTGTCTCGTCACAGGGGCAGGCTTCAAAGACCCAGCCGCGATTGACCGCATGGTGTCGGGGCAAAGCTGTCCCCTTGTCACCTTCGACGAATTTCAAAAGCAAACGACACGACACTCACCCATAGCGCAGGAAACTCACCAGGAAAGCTGCCCGCCATGACTTCTCCCTACTTCATTACCGCACTGTGTACTCCCCTGACAGATGATGAACAACTGCATCGCGAAGGGTTGGATGCGCACATTCACGACCAGCTGGAGCATGGGATCGACGGTCTGCTCGTCGGCGGCACGATGGGTGCGATGCAGCTTCTGAGCGACCCGACTTATCTGGATCTGGTGCAGCAGAGCATCCAGTTCAACGCCGGTCGGGCCGAACTGCTCGTCGGGGTCGGAGACACCAGTTACGTCCGCACCCGTGATCGGATCCGGCTTGTGGAAGACCTGGAGATTGACGGGGTCGTCATCATCACCCCTTACTTCTTCAAATTCCGACAGATCGAACTGATCCAGTACTGCACATCACTGGCGGATGTCAGCCGGAAACCGGTGTACCTCTACGACCTGCCGGGGCTGACAGGTTCCAAACTGGAAGTCGACACCGTTCTGAAAGTGCTGGAGCACCCGAATATCCACGGCATTAAATGCTCGGATCACTTTGTGAATACGCGGCCGTTGATTGATCAGCTGGGTGACCGGGCCCGCGTGATCGTCGCGCAGCCGCTCCTGATGGATGTGTTGCTCAAGTCGGGTGTGCGTGAACATCTGGACGGCATCTTCGGACTGGTCCCGCAGTGGATGCAGGAGATGAAGAAGGCGACCGTCGCTGATGACTGGGCACAGGTGACTCGCATCCAGAACGATCTTTCCGAACTGCTCAAGTTCCTTTTAGCCTTTCCCGCTCCGATTCTATCCTCAGCCAGTGAAGTACTGCGTCAACGTGGCATTCCCGGGAACATCGCTCCTGCTCCGATGCCGCGACTGACCCCGCCCCAGCAGGAGATTTTTGCGAATACACCGATCGTCCAGAAAGCAATTCAAGGATTCACAGCGCCATTCGTGTCAAGTTGAAGATGAAAGTCGCTGCGATTCGTGTGCATTGATTGCACATTTTCTCCCTGCTAATTGACGCACCTATCCGGCCCGTTTGAGCTGCTTTCCTCAAAAAAGGTAGAACCATGCCCCACATTCGTAAGGCAATTCAACTCATGCTCCTTTGCAGCGCCCCACTCACCTCGTGCCCGACTGCGTTTGCACTCCCACCTCACGCGACAGCCATCACACTGGATGCTGAAACCGAAGCGCGATGCCTGGAGATTCTCCGCAATGCGCTCGTCGGCGATGAATTCTGGCCGGCAATGCATGCTGCTGAAACGCTGTCGCAGAATGGATACGGAGCGGAAGTCCGCAAACGGTTGACCCCTCGACTTCCTCTGGAGACGAACCTTCGTCAACGTTGCGGACTCGCCAGGGAACTGATCCGTGCCGGCGATGACGGACAAGCGACTGTGTTGCTGGAGGTCCTTGCCAACCCGGATGCGTATGGGCACGTCCACGCCTGCGAATCGATGTACAAGGTCGACGTCACTGGCGATGGTCAACTCCTCAAAACCGCGATGTCTGACCAGTCGAATCCGGTCAAAGCACTCATGGCAGCTGCTGCTCTGGCAAAGCATGGGGATCAGAACGCGCTGAAATTCATTCGCGCCAACGTGTCCCATCCGGAAACGGGCTGGGTTTCCGCATGGATCCTGGGGAGCATCGGAAGTAAAGAGGACGTTGCGTCCCTCAAGCAGACCCTCGAGAAAACGAAGGATGCGCGACAGCGCGCTTACTATGAGCATGCCCTGGCACTCCAAGGGGACTCTGACGGGCGGGCAGCGTTGCTGAAGAATCTCGCTCATGAAGATCCGGTTGTTCAGGCGGATGCCGCCTACATGGCGGGCGATGCGGGAATCGAGTCGGCAGAGGACGAGCTCATCCAATTGCTGAATGATGCCCATCTCGACGTTCGTATTCGGGCCGCACAGGGGCTTCTGACACTGGCACGCGGCCCCGAGGCTCCTCAAGAAGTCGAAGATTCGAAAAAAGTGGTCGCCCCCGAAGTCGTGCTTGATCTCCCTCCCGGTCCGAACAACTCCCGCAACAGCGAAGGGGACTTCATCCAAACACGGGATGGCCGTCTGCTATTCATCTACACCTACTTCGGAAAGGGAACCGGCGACGATTATGACGTTGCTGAGCTGCGCGAACGGGTGTCTCTGGATCAGGGCAAAACCTGGCTGCCGGATGAACGCACGATTGTGAAGCCGGAATCTGGCCTGAACGTGATGTCCGTCTCGTTGCTGCGACTCCAATCGGGGGAGATCGCATTGATTTACCTGAGCAAGATTTCGCCCTCCGACTGCCGCCCCGACATGCGGATCTCCACCGACGAAGGAAAAACCTGGGGCGAGCCGGTGAAATGCATCACCGACGAAGTTGACTACTACGTGCTCAACAATGGTCGCGCAGTTCAGACCCGGGAAGGTCGCCTCGTACTGCCGGTCTGCCTGCATCGCACCCTGGCCGACAAGAAAAACGATTGGGCCGGCGAGCTCATGTGCTATTTCTCCGACGACAAGGGGAAGACCTGGAAGCGCAGCAAGTCCGTGTTCAAGGGATTCGTCAACGGCAATCGGGCCACCGTACAGGAACCGGGTGTGATCGAACTGGCTGACGGTCGGCTGATGATGTTCATCCGCGCCAGCGTCGGCAGCCAGATGCTCTCGTACTCCGAAGATGGCGGGAACACGTGGTCGGATCCGGTGCCATCGAACATCATTTCGCCACTCTCCCCAGCCAGCATCAAACGCATTCCCAAAACAGGCGACTTGCTGCTGGTCTGGAACAATCACGCAGGCATCGCTCCCGAACTGAAGGACTTTCGAACTCCGCTGACCGTGGCGATTTCGAAGGATGACGGAAAAACCTGGGAAGCGGTGAAAAACGTCCACGAAGATCCGTTTGGCTGGTACTGCTACACTGCGATCGACTTCGTGGGAGACGATGTTCTGCTGGGACACTGTGCCGGCGACCGTCGCGGCAACGGTCTGACCGACACGAAAGTCACCCGCTTCAACCTGAACTGGCTGTACGACGACAAGAAGTAGTCGCCCGCCGGAAAACCTGAACCTCGCTGCGATTGGTCTTCTGCGATCGCGGTCTGTCTCTGCCATCTCCCCGGATGCCGCACGCGCTCTGTGTGCGCATCAGCGGGAAAGATGCGAAAAGAATTTCAAGAGAGCTGCAATGCCTGAAGCTGAAATCTCGATGGAGTCCGGACTGAAGTTCCTGGACTTTGTCGCCATTGCCTTTTACCTGCTGCTGACGTTTGGGATCGCTGTCTGGTTCGGCCGCAGACAGAAGTCCTCGGACGATTTCTTTGTTGGTGGACGGCATGTTCCCTGGTTTGCGGTGGGGCTCAGCATTCTGGCCACACTCTTTTCCACGCTCACATATCTGGGAACGCCGGGTGAAGTGATCAAACATGGCTTCGGCTTTTACTGTGGTTACCTCGCGCTCCCGCTCTCAATGCTCGTCGTCACGCGATTCTGGATTCCGTTCTACATGCGGCTGGGTCTGACCAGTGCCTATGAATATCTGGAACTCCGCTTCAACTACGGACTGCGGTGTGTGGGGGCAGGTTTATTCATCCTGTTGCGGCTGGGCTGGATGAGCATGGTGGTCTTCGCAGCTGCCATGGCGCTGGACCGTGTCAAAGGCCCGGACCTCGCATTTCTGCCGGGCGCGGACCTGTACTGGTGGATGGCAGGCATCGGAATCATCGCTGCCGTGTATACAGCGGTCGGCGGAATTCAGGCTCAGATCTGGACCGACGTACTGCAGTGCGTCTTGCTGCTCGCGGGGACGGTGATGGTCATCGGAGCCGTTGTCATGGCGAATCACACCGGCCCTGCCAGCTGGTGGGCAACCGCTGCCGAACAGAACACGCAGCATCTCTCTCCCCCGCTGTTCAGCTGGGATCTGACGATCCGCGTCACCATCGTCACAGCGATGATCAACCAGTTCTTCTGGTCGATCTGCACCCACGGTTCCGATCAGGTCGTGCTGCAACGCTACTTCTCCACCGCCTCACTGCAATCCGCACGTCGCAGCTACTACATCAACATTGCTACCGAACTGACAATGGTCGGACTGCTGACCTTGTGCGGGTTCGCATTGCTGGCGTTCTATCTTCAGCACCCCGAAGCTCTCCCAGCCGGCTGGACCCCCGCGAACTCGGCGGACAAGTTGTTTCCCCATTTCTTGAGCAGCCAGCTCCCTGCAGGCTGTGCGGGGCTGGTGATCTCGGCCTTCCTGTGTGATGCCATTCAGACGCTGGAAGCGGGCGTGAACTCGATCACAGCAGTGGTCACGACCGACTTCATGACTCATTCCCGCCGCAAAGAGAAGGCGAGTGCGTCACTTCTCTTTGTCCGCGTCCTCAGTATCGTTCTGACCCTGCTTGTCTCAATCAATGCGTTCTTCGTCGCTCAGCTGGCCCTGCATGGCGGGATGACGATCATTGATATGATGCCGAAGTTTTTCAACATGTTCATCGGGCCGCTGGCTGCCATGTTCTTCATCGGGATGTTCCTTCCTCGCTGCACCGGGAAGTCGGTCGCGATTGCTGTTGGACTGGGCCTGCTGGCTGCCATTATCTGGAACTGGGGACGTGAACTTTCCCTGTTCGGATCGACTCCGACGATGTTACTGGCGATTGCCGTCCCCTGCCTGACGACGATGCTCTCCGCTGGACTTTTGAGCTTGTTTATCGAAAATGGCAAGCCACATCCGGGACTCGATTTCACCTGGGCAGCCATCGTGCGCAAACCAACTCGGACAACGACCAACAGCACAGCCCCGCTAACCGAAAGCCGACATCCAGATGAGCCAGGAGTCTGTCTCGCTGAGTCCGAAGTTTTGCCGTGAACGGCAACTGCGACTGGCAACCTTCCTCGCACAGAATCAGATTCAGGCGGCCTGCCTGACTCGCCCCGAACATGTGCAGTACCTGACCACTTACCGTCCAGCCCCGGTGCTGCAGGCGGTGGTGATCATTACTGCAGACTCCAAGACGTTTCTCTGCGCTCCCAACAGTATCCCTGACGATGCCGTGTGTGATGATGCTGTCGCATTCGAGGCTCAGTGGCGATGCACACTTCGACAGGAACAGCTGCAGGCCGCGTTGTCCGCGATTCCTTCACATTGGACTCCCCGCGCAGGGTCGACTCGATGGGGCGTTGAAGGATCGTTGAATCTGGCTGTCCATCCAGCATGGTCCAGCAGCAGCGGGCTTGAACTGGTGGACATCGAACCGGAGTTGTGGCGACTTCGCCGCCGTAAAGACCCGGATGAACTGGCGATGATTCGGAAGGCGATCGACTGCACAACCGCCATGTACCGCCGGGCCCGCGAAATCATTGCGCCCGGCGTGACCGAACTGGAGGTCTACAACCAGCTGCAGGCAGCCGCTGTGCTTTGCGCAGGCGAGACGCTCACTGGCTTTGGCAATGACTTTCAGTGCAACTCACCCGGGGGATCGCCACGCAATCGCAAGGCACAGGCAGGCGAGCTGTTCATTCTGGACCTCGGACCTGCATATCGCGGCTACTACGCCGACAACTGCCGGACATTCGCAGTTCAAGGACCCGCCAGCGACGAACAGCTGCGTGCATGGCGAGCAATCGTGGATGTGCTTGAACTGGTTGAGAAGACCGTTCGCCCCGGAGTTTCAACACGAGAGCTGTTCACGGAGGCGAAGGTCCGTCTCGACGCTGTCCTCCCCGAGGGCTTCTTTCATCATCTCGGTCACGGAATCGGGCTTTGGCCCCATGAAGCTCCGCATTTGAACGATCGCTGGGACGACACGTTCGAAGTGGGCGATGTTTTCACAGCGGAGCCGGGACTCTATGCCCCTGAGCTGAAAGCGGGCATCCGGCTCGAGCAGAACTACCTCGTCACGGAGTCCGGTGTTGAACGCCTGACAGACTTCCCGCTGGACCTGTGAAGTCCATCTGACATAACACTGTCATTCCGGGTACCCCAGACAAAGTCTGGGTTTCGAAGAAACAAGAGGCCTGTCTGACCCCGGCCAAATGTTGTTGAAGCGTCACTGTTAAGCCGATTTCAACAACAACCTGCGTTGTCGATAGGGAAGGTTCTCGGGATGCCTCTTGTGGCTGTGCCACCCAGACTTTGTCTGGGGCACCCGGGGCGGGTTATTCCTGATACGCGATCACATCGACTTCGTACTTCAGATTCGTACCGTCCAGGCACCCGACCAGTGTGGTTCTGGCAGGAAACGGAGCACTGAAGATCTCCCGGTACAGTCGATTGTATTCCGCGAGATTGCCCGCGTGATCGACGTAGGAATTCACCTTCACCACATCCTTCAGGCTGAGTCCGGCGTTCTGCAGAATCCGTTCGATATTCCGGAACGAACGTCGGAACTCCCCTTCGAAGCTGTCGCTGACAATCGCTCCTTCGTCATCGACAGAAGCCTGTCCCGAAACGAAGAAAAACGGGCCAGCTTGCACTGCTGGGCTGAAAGGGAGATGGCTGCGGGGCGAATCCCCGAGAATTGGCTGAAAGGGCATATGAATCGACTTTGTCGCAGAACTTGCATTTTGTCACATGAAACTCTATGTTCCATTATACGGAACGCAAATCAGGTGTCAACCTTCACCATCGACGCTCGGAGACTCATCCATGTCCCAGAATTCCCAGGAAGTTCAACTCTACTCCGCCGTCGTCAGCGATGCTCTGGATGCTCTGGGCTGCCGGAATCAATGCGTGTTGCCGGGACTTTCTCCCATCACCGTTCCGCGACTCCTCATCGGGCGGTGCCGCACGACTTTGTGGGGCGACCTGTTCCACACCGACCCGGAGCCGTACGCAAAGGAGTTGATCGCGGTGGATTCACTCACCGCGGGGGATGTGATGATCGCGGCCGCTCACGGTTCCATGCGGTCAGGAATCTGGGGCGAACTGCTCACCACAGCTGCCCGCAATCGCGGGTGCGTGGGAGTTGTCGTCGATGGAGCTGTCCGTGACGTCGCGAAGATGCGGAGTTACGACTTCCCGGTTTACGCCCGTGGTGTCTGTCCGCTCGACAGTCAGCATCGCCAGCGTGTCTGCGACTACGACGTCCCGGTCCAGATTCTGGGAGTGACGATTCACCCGGGAGATCTGGTCGTCGCCGATGAAGACGGGATCGTCTTCGTTCCCTCAAAGCTGGAAGAAGAAGTTCTGGAGTACGCTCGAAAGAAAGTGGGCGAAGAGAACAAAGTCCGTGATGCCATCCGGGCGGGAATGCTGGCGACGGAAGCGTACCAGAAGTTCGGCGTTCTCTAGCCCCTGACTCAGGGGAGTGTGGCCGCGATTGAAGGGGATTTCTCTCTCAAGCTGTATTGATCACCGCCGGAACGCCTCACTTTCTTAAGAACCGTTCTCGAGTCCGATCATTCCACTTGCCGCCAGAGCACGAAGCGTGCTCCGAGAATCGCGCGCTGCAGCTTCAGAACTCTCCGGGCACGTTCCCGTCGCTGCGGTTTGCCAGATTCTGCAACGTCTGCATGTTGACGTTCTGGCTGATGAAGTGGACGGAGGCGTCGACGAAGGTGAAGTGACATCCACCCACATGGAAGCTGCTGAAGGCCCGTCCCTGCAGGCATTGTTTGGCAGCCGGAGTGGCACTGCCGGTGTTAATGGTTCCCCGCATGTTCGCTTCATTTTCCGTGAATGCCGTGTCCGCTTCGTTGCCATCACCATTCCAGGAGTTGATGGGAACATCAGTCACAGCTGCCAATGTTCCGGGAACAGTATTGGGGTCTCCCCGCAGCGTGGATGCCCACCCGAATCGAGCTGCCCCGGCGGGACTGGGAGCCTTTGGACCAAGCTGATACTTCGTTTCCCCGACGATCAGAGTGTTGCTGCTGCCGTCGGTCACATCCCGGATGGCGACCTTGGAATTTCTGAAGAGAACACCGGTCTCCCAGAACGCACGGCCAATTGAAGTGGCGTGCGACCAGGCTGCAACTCCGCTTCCCATCACGCCAAAATAGTTCGTCCGCAGCAGGTCATTGGGTGCATTGAACGACGGGCAATGATACGCGGACACCGGTGTCAGCGAGGCATCGTGATTTTTTCCACTGGTCGGCGTTTCGTTGTAAGCCCCTTTAAACCGATCGGAAAAATCGAACTGAGAGTAGAGATTCGCCTGATCGAGGTACGGAAGGATGAGGACTGTCCAGGGAGCCCGGCGGGGAGCATTGTTGGTCCCCGAGAAATCCTGATTATAAGTCTGCACTCCGTAGCCGGCCCCGATCGGGAAAGTGGCGTGCGCGTCATGATAGTTCTGAAGCGCCAGGCCGATCTGCTTCATCGCGTTCTTGCACTGCGTCCGCCGGGCCGCCTCCCGCGCCTGCTGAACCGCGGGCAACAGTAATGCCAGTAGAACCGCAACGATCGCGATGACCACGAGAAGTTCGATTAACGTGAATCCACTCCGAGAGCGATTCATGATGCACTCCTGCAAATGAAGAAACGACTTCAGCGAAGAACGTAGTACAACTATTCAATCTCTGCGGGCTGGACTGATGTCAGGTCGATGACCGCAGGCTCAAGCCCCTGCGACGTCACTTCGACCTCGAGTCCCGAGGATTCCGGTTTGGAGAATTTGCGTGGGGTAATCCACTTGTATCTCAGGGGCATCTGTTGAATCTGATCAGCATTCGCCCCCGCGGGCGGTGTCCCGACCATTTCTTTCTTGATCACAGCCACGCGGTATTTTCCGACACGCAGACCGTCGCCATTCGAGTAGGTCTCCGGGCTGAACTCTCCAGCTTCGTCAGTGAACGCCGATGAAGGACGCTGAAATTTCTCTTTGGGATCCGTGAGTACGGGCTGCAATGCGACCTGCGCCCCGCTGAGGGGTTTCCCGTCCAGGGTGACTTTCCCAGACACCTTGACCAGGGACGGACGATCCGAACCACATCCACACAAGCAAATCGAAGCAAGCAAAATCAGACTGATGTACCGCATACGAGAGACCATTGTGAGTCGGAGACGATTGCGATGAAAACAGCGAAGAGGAAAGAGACCAGGGCCTTTTTCGAATTGGTGTTCAGTATTCCGCAGGCGATAAGATGGACTTCATTTGTAAACACGCCTGAATCGCCTGCAGACGGTAGAGCAAACTGCTCTAGAACTCGCCGATGACGTTTTTGTCGTTGATGTTGAACAGGTTCTGCCAGAGATAATTGGCGTTCACACTATTCACTCCGACGACAGGATTCGACTGGACGTTTTCGCTGACAAATCGCACGGATCCATCACAAAGCAGAACGTGGGCCCCTCCCACATGCGCGCTCGCGACCGTGTTGCGTGTTCCGATGGACGTGTCTGTCTCCTGGAAGCAGTTCTGTGCCTGCTGCCACGTCCCAGCGAACGGCGTGTTGATTTTGGTCGCCGCCGAGACGCTGTTGATCCGCAAGAATCCTCCATTGGAGTCCGCACAGGCAATTTGTGCGATCCAGTTGTTGCCGATCGCGAGAAATGGGGCCTCCATCAAGGCCTTTTCCCCCATCAGGATCGTGTTTGAAGTGCCGTCCTTGATGTCAGTCAATGATGCGGCTGCCGCCCCGGCATAACCACCGGTCGGGGCGACGTCCGGAATCGCGAACAGAAAATTGTTGGCCCCGTACATCATCGTCCCGAGATTCGCCTGAAACTTGTTGACGGCCCCCCCAGTCGCGCTCGGACACAGCAGAACTGGAAGCCGTGTCGTCAACAGTTTCTCGACCGAGCCAGCAGCAGCTGTGGTGTAATCATTGGTGTTCGAGAGATTTGCGTTCGGCACCAGGTTGGTACTTCCCACACCGATCGCGTTGTAGAGAGTCGACTGCTCGAGGAACGGGAAGATCATCCCCTGATATCCCCAGGACCGCAGCACATACTGATTTCCGGTCGCACCCTGCCCGCCAGCCACGCACGAGGGAGGCAGCCGGTTATGCTGCTCGTGATAATTGTGAAACGCCAGCCCGATCTGCTTGAGATTGTTTTTACACTGCGATCGACGAGCCGCTTCGCGAGCCTGCTGGACTGCCGGGAGCAACAACGCCACCAGCACTGCAATAATCGCAATCACCACCAGCAACTCGATCAGCGTGAACCCGCGAACGCGAAGTGATTTCATCAGTCGTTCCTAGACCAGTTTGGTCTATCATGTGCAGGCGATTCAGGGTTTTCACCGCATGAAAGTCCATATTATCGCCTGCGGACCGTAATAGATTATTTGCAAAACCGCTCTAGTGAGAGCACATCCAACAGGGAGAAACGGGATCCGACAAAAATCAGAATCAAACAATTTCCACACAATGTCGTTATGTCCAAGACGGATCAACATTGGTTTTCTCGACAATTTTTCCGGAATCTCCAGGGATAACGCCGAATCCGGCCTGACGAACTGAACACAGGTTGCAGCAGTGCAGCTTGTTACGACCATCTCCCCATGCCGAGCTTGACCTCGTTCACTGGATCAGCAGACATCCGCCCATCGCCGTTGGGGGCTCATTCCCCGCTTCTTGAACACCGCGCATCGCGGAGATCATTTTGCGGGATTGGATGAGAGGCTGAAATCAAATTCGTTCCCACCAGTAGGTTTGACGGTGGCAGACAACTCGGAATCCAACTTTCCGTAGCGATCGGGAATGAGATCAACCGTTTCAACTTCCGAAGGAGGATCGTAGATTGTGACACGGCATTCACCGGGAACGACTCCCCGACTCGATCCCGATGTTTTTAAGCCAACAATCTCTCCATCGACGATTTGGCCGCTCGCTGCGGGTCCGGGCTCCAGGGGGCTGAATGTAATCAAGGCAAATTTGACCGGCTTCCCGTCCAGCGTCACCTTTCCACTCACTGTGACAGTCGAGGGCAAGCTCCGGTGCGGGCCTGTTCCGCAACTACTGGCAAGGAGGAGATGGCAGATCATCAAAAATTCAGCATAGCGCATCAGCAGCAAACCTCTCCCCCATGAAGCTGGTTTCAACACCCAAGGACACTTTTGTCACGGCAAACGTTCAAAAGGCCTGGGCGACCTCACCACCGCTACGAGTTCCGATGAACTGGTAGGTCGCACGATCGATGTTGTCTGAAATGAAGACGACGGATCCGTCGGCCATGCCATGCTGCGCTCCCCCAACATGCTGGCTTCGGGCATGAATGACGGCATTGTCCGTCCCCTCCCCGTTACATGGAGTCCAGATTTCAGAGACGCATCTGCTCAAGCGATCCCCGACAGAAGTGTTCGGGGGGTTGAGTGTGCTGAACAAGACGGTTCCACGCTTGGCGAAGTAATACGCCCCCCGCAGATCCGGCTCTGCAGGAACACTCTCCCGCACCTGCAGACACTCTCCCAACAGGATGGTATTGCTGGTTCCATCCGTAACATCTCGAATTCGTGTTCGTGACAAACCATAGAACATTCCATCTCTCGCGAGCATGTTTACATCGGCGATGTCGGCTTCATTTTCCCGGGTCGCCGTGTTGTCACTCACGGCAGCTGATGGTGTGAAGACTTTGGATCCTGCACATACCAGATAGTTTCCAGAGAACCCAAGCTCCCTGGCCAAAGCAGTACTGTAAGTTTTTGGACGAGGTGAGTTGGGGTCCGACGGACAGACGAACGTCCCGACGATTCTTGTTCGCCCATTGTAGTTATACGAAGGAACGTTAGTGCTCATTTGAATAGCGAACTGGTTATAAAGATTGACCTGATCCACCATGGGAAGCACAAACTGGAACCAGCAAGGTGCATTCGTTTCATAGTTCGATCCCGAAGTGGGATTGATTTTCCCGCTCACACCCGGAGGGAATGTGTTGTGGACATCGTGATAGTTCTGAAGTGCCAGCCCGATCTGCTTGAGATTGTTTTTGCACTGCGATCGACGGGCCGCTTCCCGGGCCTGCTGAACCGCCGGGAGCAGCAATGACACCAGCACCGCAATAATCGCAATCACCACCAGCAACTCGATCAGCGTGAACCCGCGAACGCGAAGTGATTTCATCAGTCGTTCCTAAAAAAGAACCGTTCCAACAGGAAAATGGAGACCAGGCAAAGATCAGAATCGGACAATCTCAATGCAATGTTGATATGCCCAAGACGGATCAACATTGGTTTTCTCGACATTTTTTTTCAAAACTCCGCCAATTTCTCCGTTTCCCGCTTCCTGACAGGAATCAAGTGAGGGCGAAACGGACTCAAAAAGAGCTCCAAAGCAGACCGGGCCAAACACTTCGACAATACGCACCGATTCGACAACCAGCACCAGTCCTGCAAAAAATTGTCGAGAACATCAGCAGTCATACGTCCTTTTATTGACGTCCCTGGGAGAACTTCAATCCGATGCTCAGCAGAGAAGAAGCGACGGCAATACTCCTTGAAGAGCGACTTTCGCTCACGGCATATGTCATCACCATCGTCCGCAGCTTTCATCTGGCTGAAGACATCTATCAGGATATCTGTGTGAAATCGCTGCTGCGGGAGGAACTGTTCGAAGCAAGGCCGCAGCTGATGAAGTGGGCGAGAGTCGCCTGCAGGAACCGGGCGATCGACGTGATCCGGTCCCGGGATGGACGGTATGAAGGAATTTCGGAGGAAGCTCTGGACGCGTTACTCGCCGTCTGGGCAGAAGAGGATGAAGGCGAAAACCGCGAAACACGTGATGCGTTGGCCCTCTGTCTGGGCGAACTCACCTCGAACAACCGGAGGATCCTCCAATTGAGGTACTTTGAAGGCCGTTCCGGAATCGATGTCGCGCAGCTCCTGGGGAGAAAGCCTGCCACCGTTTACCAGGCGCTGGCTCGAATTCACAGCTTGCTGGAACGGTGCATCCAGATGCGGATGGAACTGGCCAGCGGGAGAACATCATGAATCCGTCTGATGACAACCAGCACGATGTCTCCATTCCGGATCCTGCTTTCCTGGAACTGGTCGTCCGTTATCAGGATGGCACTCTGAATCCGGCAGAAGTGGAACAGCTGGCCGAGTTGCTTTGCCGTGATCCTGAACGGCAAAGGATGTTCCGGCGGATTCAGATCCGGACAGCTGCCATTCACGACCTGTTAAGAATGGACGCGTTTGGTCAGGTGAACACGCTGCTGAATGAGGGTGATCAACCAGACTCACGGGCCCCGATGGCAACGAGCCAGGAATCGCATACACGTTCCGCCCGAAGCGTTTGGTCCATTCGAAGAAGATTGTTATGGACAGGAGCGGCGGCCCTGTCGCTCATCGCAGGAGTATCGCTCCTGCCCTGGGTCGGCCCGGATCATCCACCCGCTACGCCCCCAAAGATTGCCACCGTCAGCAATGAGGATGTCATTCTCGTTGATGAAGATCGCGCGAAGTTCTTCGGACAGCAGTTGCTGCTTGCCGGAGATGTGGTCACACCTCTTCAGGATTACCTGCTGCAGAGCGGGCTGGTCAGGCTGAAGTTCCCGTCCGGTGCCGAAACAATTGTCGAGGCTCCAGCGATCTTTCGCGTGGCGTCGAAGGATCAATTGATCCTCAACTCCGGGGCCTGTTCTGTCCATGCTCCTCCGGGTGCGGAAGGCTTTGAAGTCATCACTCCTGTCACCAAGGTCATCGATCGCGGAACACGATTCTTTGTGCGAGTGCAGGAAAATAATGAAACGGAAGTTCACGTCATCGAAGGGGCAGCGGATCTGCTTTCCAACGCCCGCTCGGCAGGGGGAACGCAGGTCTTCCAGCAGCCTGTCCCTTCAGAACTGGAAACATCCGCCGAGCCTGTCCGCCTGACTCACGGAGAGGCGATGCGCATGGGCGGTTTTGCTGACAAAGACGGGAAGCGGACCAAATTCAGGTCTGAAGGATATCGGGCGCAGCTTCCGGACCGGCTCGTGAAGTACGAAGCATCATCAACATCACAAGAGACGGCGGATGAGCTGCAATCCATCACGGTCCAGCGGAATGGTCACCTCTGCCATTACCCGGTGACAGACTTGATCCCGATCTCTGTGACATGGTTCCAGGGAGATCCCAAACCGGAGCAGAATGGATATCTCTGCGGGTTCTTTGAAAAGCCGACGCGTCCCGAAGATTGGCTGGAGGACCGCAGATTGACGACCGGTTTGATCAACTTCGGCGGACAGCCATTGCCCCTGAATCACACGCCTGTCATCAGCTCGGAGTCGAACACCGAGGGGACTCCCGGCCTGGGAATTCGCTTCTCAACGCCGGTGGTCAATCACCCCGGGCCCGATGTCGTTTTGCTGGAGATTCAACCGTTTTCAAGTCGTCCGGAAGGAGATTCCTTCCACGTTTATCCCATGTCAGACCGCCCCGGCCTGAAACCTCACACGGTCGTGAAATACGACGTGACAATGGAATCGCCTGCGGTCCGCAGGGTGGCTCCTCTCTGGTCGCATCGGTACCCGGAGGCCATGCAGTCGCTGGAACAGCTGGCCAGCATCGATGCACCGCTGAAACTGGAAGTCAGTTCAATGCACTTCTTTGTAGTGGGGGTGGGGATTGACCTATCCAGCCTTGGGTACGCAGAGGGCGAGGAAGTTCAGGAGCTGTTCTTCCAGCACGCGAGCGATGAGAAGGGAGCAAAAGTGGACCCGGTCTTCATCGCTGGCCTTCCTCCTCTGATTCCCGAGGAATAAGCCGCTGCCAGTTCCTTCCGTTTCTTCACACAGCCGTGCGGACTCTTTCGCAGAGCTGTGTCCCGCCCAGATTGCGCATCGACAGATGCAAGAGTTCCGACTGTCCGGAGAAGATGATGACGCTGATCCTGCAACGTTCCTGGTTTCTGCCCTGCCTCTGCATCCTTGCGCTTTCACCTGCCATCGCAGCAGCGGACGAATTCAAACCGGTCGCTTACTGGGGCTTCGGCCAGGAGGAATCCACTCCGCTGGAACCGCACGGCGGCGTTCATCGAGATATCCCCGGCCCGCGGCCCGTCACTTACCCGGACTTTCCTGAAGACAACACCGCCGTTCGGCTGGACGGCAAGGGAGCCCGATTCACCTTCGCCGACCCCGGAGTCGGGAGCCCGTTTGACTTCACAAATCAGGATGAGATCACCATCGAAGCCTGGGTCAGAATCGGGGAGATCGGTGAAGGAGACAATGCCTATGTGATCGGCAAGGGACGCACCGGAAATCTCAGCTCCGAATCGAAATATCAGAACTGGTCTCTGCGCGTGACCAGGCTGGAGGGCAGAATCCGGACGAGCTTTCTGTTTTCTTCCCAGCCGGCCCCAGACGGTGGAGACAAACAGCCGGCCCAGTGGCACCGCTGGACGTCACATCAGGGATTCAAGAACGGCACGGACTGGCATCACATCGCCATCGCGTATCGTTTTGGGGAACCCGACAGCATGGTCAGTGTGATCGACGGTAAAGAGGTGACCGGGGAATGGGACGCGGACGGCGCGACGCAGAACCCTCCGACCGTCGACAATGGAGCCATCTGGATCGGATCGGCATTAGCAGGGAGTCCCCCCAACAGCTTCCGCGGGGACCTGGATGAAATTGCGATCTATCGTCACAAACTTCCCGTCGCGCTGCTGAAGGAGCGTTATCGCGGTCCGGAACTCCCCTTGAGCACCGGAAGCGCACCGCAGGTGATGCCTCAGCTGGGTGAACTCGCAGGCGACTCCGTGCAGATCACCCTGCACGAAGGAATGCCCGTCCATTTCCGCTGGCTGGCTGACGACGAAACTCTCCCTGATGAAACCATGCGGTTTCAGACTGACACATTCCTTCTCGACCGTCTGCCGGTGCGGTACGACAATTGGGGAATTCGTGAATCGTGGAAAGCCCCGGTTCTGGTCCGAATGGCTGCGGACGTCGAACTTCCGGCCGGGAAACATCGGTTCCTGATGCGGGTGCGTGGTCTGAGTCGTCTGTGGATCGATGGAAATCAGGTCGCGCAGACAGGTCCCATGAAGGCCGGGCAGGATGGCTTTGAAGCGATGACTCCCCCTGCCCCTCCACCGAAGCCGGGACTGAGAATTGCCGAGCACCGTCAGAAGGAAGTCTCCGCAGACTGCGACCTGGATGACCGCGGCAAACATCGGGTCGTCCTCGAAATGCTGGTCGGCGGTCGGGATCTCCGCGCGGATCCCGGTGAGACTTGTGTAGCCATCGAAACACCCGACGGCACCTCCTTCGTCCTGCTTCAACCCGGAAGCGAGATGCCGCATCCTCTCAACGATTCAACCGTCAAGCAGTTGCTGGCAGAGCAGAACCGGCAGTTGCAGATGTTGGATGATCAAAATCGCAGGTCAGCCTCTCAGAACATGGCCCCCTTCTGGGACAAACGACACGACTTCGCACGGGAGTTTCTCAAGCAGTCCTCTCCCGTGCCGGTCCCTGCAAGCCAGCCGAATATCAATCCGATCGACGCATTTCTGGACGAAAAGATTCAGAAGGCATTGACCGCATCGTCTCAGACTCCATTGGAAGAGGCGCAGCGGTTTCATCGAGATGTTCTTCCAATCCTGCGGGAGAACTGCTTTCGATGCCATGGAGACAAGGCACAGGGGGGCCTCAGGCTCAACACTCTCGAGGCTGCGAAAGCCGGCGGCGATTCCGGCCTGCCGGCGATTCATCCCGGAGACGCCGACAAAAGCGAGATCCTGCATCGCATCCGTTCCGAATCGACTGAAGAACGAATGCCGCCCGGACCCACCGGTCTGAGTCCTCAACAGGTCAAAACTCTCGAAGACTGGATCACAGCGGGCGCGAAATGGCCAGCCCTGCCGTTAACGCCGTCGGATGTCGCACTTCCTCCACTCACGCGTGATGACGCCTTCCTGCGGCGGATTTATCTCGACACCGTGGGCGTCATTCCGACAGAAACAGAAGTCCGCGAGTTCCTTCAGGATTCATCGCCCGACAAACGAGTAAGAGTCATTGACCGCCTGCTCAAGGATGATCGCTGGGCCGATCACTGGACCAGCTACTGGATGGATGTTCTTGCGGAGAATCCGACTCTCATTAACGCGAGTCTCAATACCACCGGACCATTCCGCTGGTTCATCTACGACTCGCTGCGGGATAACAAATCCATGGATCGGTTTGCCACCGAGCTGATCCTGATGCGGGGCAGCACTCATGAAGGGGGAAGCGCCGGGTTCGGCATCGCATCCAACAACGACGCCCCGTTCGCCGCCAAAGGACAGATACTCGCCACCGCCTTTCTGGCGATCGAGCTGCAGTGTGCGCGCTGTCACGATTCGCCCTATCACAGCACGAAGCAGCAGGATCTATACGCACTCGCTGCCATGCTTGAACGAAAGCCGGTGACCGTTCCCAAGACCAGTCGGGTCCCTGCCGGGTTTTTCGAAAACAAGTTACGGGAGTCACTCATTCGCGTGACATTGAAGCCGGGGGTCCCGGTCTCGCCGGAGTGGCCGTTCGCCGAATTGACTGGATGTTCCGATCAGGAGACCATCGCGCAGCTGATGCAGAATCCGGAAGACCTTCGGGAGAAGCTCGCCGTTCTGATCACCGCTCCAGCAAACCATCGATTCGCGGAGGTGATGGTCAATCGTGTCTGGCGTCGACTGATCGGCACGGGGATTGTCGAACCGCCCAGCGACTGGGAAGGAAAATCTCCCAGCCACCCGGAACTGCTCAAGTGGCTCGCCCGTGAATTCGTAGAACATGACTACGACCTCAAACACATCACCCGCCTGATCCTGACGTCTCAGCTTTATGCGAGGGAAGCAATCCGGCGGTCCCTGCCCGTGAATCCCGATGAGCAGTTTTTCATCGCGCCGGATCGGAGACGTATGACGGCAGAACAGGTCGTTGATTCCCTGTGCGTCGCAGTCGGTCAACCGATGGACGTGGAAGAGATGACGTTCGCACCGGAAGCGGGTCGGCCCTCCAGCCAACGGCTCTCCCTGGGAACGCCCAACCGGGCCTGGATGTTTTCCAGCCTGGGGAACGAACGTGACCGGCCAAGCTTAAGTCTTCCACGCGCCCGGGCTGTCGCCGACATCCTGGAAGCTTTCGGGTGGGACGGCGCCCGGCAAAGTCCCCGTACCGATCGAGAACTCGCCATCAACCTGCTCCAACCCGGCATATTGCAGAACAGCGATGCCATCGTCCTGTTCACGCGGGCCTCACATGGAAGCGGCCTCGCCGACGCTGGCGTGAATGCCCAATCCCCGGAACAACTGGTCGAAAGCATCTATCTCAAGGTCCTGGGGAGATTCCCGACACGGGAAGAACGCGAGTTGCTCGTTCCCCAACTCGCGGGCGGATTCGAAAATCGCCTCGTCCCTGCTTCAGAATGGGATCCCATTCCGGAGCTGCCGCATCTGCCCGTGGTCACCTGGTCGAATCACGTGCAGCCCGAGGCCAACTCGATCGCTGTGGAGATGGAACGCCGGGCAAGAGCAGGCACTCCCCCCGACCCTCGACTTCGTCCGGAGTGGAGAGAGGCTTACGAAGATCTGGTCTGGGGAGTCGTCAATCTCAGCGAATTCGTCTGGATCCCATAACCCTCCTGTTGAGACCTCATCCCGACTTAGAGCGGTTTTGCAAATCATCTATTACGTTCCGCAGGCGATCATATGGACTTTCATGCGGTGAAAATCCTGAATCGCCTGCACATGATAGACCAAACTGGTCTAGCCCCCCATGAATTCAACTTGTGACAGTCAGTGCTTCGGAGATCGTCATGCATCGTCGTCAATTTCTCAGTGCCTCAGCTGCTGCCGTTGCGGGCTCATCACTTCTGCTCCCACGCCCGGCAAGCGCCAGCCCCCTGATCAAGGGACAGGCTGAACATGTCATCTCCATCTGGCTGGGTGGCGGCATGGCAGCCATGGATACCTTTGACCCGAAGCGGCAAGGTGATCCTGCACAAAAAATCCCGGGCGCCTACTACAGCGACATCGAAACAGCCGTTCCCGGCGTCCGATTGTGCGAACACCTGAAGGCGATGGCTCCCCTGATGGACCGCGTGACAGCAGTCCGCACAGTGCATCATGACATCATTGATGAACACGCTGCAGCGACGAACTTCATGCATACCGGTCGCCAGATCAGCGGGACTGTGGTCTACCCCTCACTGGGATCGATCGTGGCCCATGAACGTGGAGCCGCCGGCGAGAATGCCCTTCCGTATGTGCTCATCGGGTATCCGAATGTCACTCGTGGTCCCGGCTTCCTCGGAGCCCGCTACAACTATCTCTACCTGACCGACACCAGCCGGGGGCCCGCCGGACTCTCCCGTCCCTCATCGGTCTCCTCCCGGCAACACGAACGACGCCAGTCCATCCTCTCTTCACTCAGACAGCTTCAGGACCCGCGTCAGGCCCAGTCGCTTCAGGACTACGAAGAAGCCATTGATCTCAGCCTGAAGCTCAGCGGACCAGCATTCAATCGAAGCTTCAATCTCGATGAAGAACCAGGGGATCTGCGGAACCGGTACGGCGGTGAATTCGGTCAGCGCTGTCTGCTGGCGAGACGACTAGTCGAACGGGGAGTCCGCTTCATCGAAGTCTCTCACAACATGAACTTTCTCAACGGCACAGGCTGGGACACACACAATTCGGGAATCCTGCAGCAGCATGCCCTGATCGAAGAGCTCGACATGGCCGTCAGTTCGCTGATGATTGATCTCGAGCAGAAACGGCTCCTCGACAAAACGCTCATCGTCATCACCACAGAGTTCGGCCGCCCGCCGGAGTTCGATGGAGGAGGGGGACGCGGGCACCAGGGGAGTGCCTTCACGTGCGTCCTCGCGGGGGGAGGACTGAACCATCAGGGGGCTTACGGCGAGACAGACGAACTCGCGAAGAAGATTGTCGACAGGCCGGTGAGTGTCCCTGATTTCTTTGCGACCATTCACGCGGCGCTGGGAATTGACTACTCCAAGTATCTGTACGATGGAGACCGTCCCGTCCCGGTGACGGACGGCGGGCAACCGATCGCTCCCCTCTTCAGCTGATGATGAACGCTTGCAAATTCCGAAGTCGTGAAATGAGTCCGCCCGAAGTGAGGTTCTCCGGGCGGACGATAACACCAGCTTCAGCATCTACTTCGCTGCGGTCGGTGCAACATGCAATGAATACACCTGAGCATTCTTGAGCATCAAACGGAGTTTGACCGGCTGTCCAGCTGTCGCCGGAAGTTCCGCTTGATTCTTCCACGCGACCGGAGCGTTCAGATGGTCGCCCTTGAGTGGATTGGAATCGGCCAGCGTGAACCCCTTGATCGGCTCTCCCTTGTCGTTCAGAAGTTCTGCACGGATCTCTCCCCCCGCCTGAACATGTGCATTCAGCTGCAGCTGTTTCCCATCCGGCAGGAGTGCACGCGTGACAATCTCGCCCGCCTCCTCACCCGCCTGCAAGGACGCGAATCCGTCGGCACGCAAGGTCGCCAGTCCAATGTCCCAGGTGTGTCCCGCCACGTGCGCGTGAGGAGACCCCGAGTAGAGCAGCAGCACCCGGTCCGGCAGGAGTGTCAGGGACGAGGCCGGCCGAATCTGTCGGTGATCAAACTGGTCAGCATCCCCCAGGGGAAGGAACGCTTCACCGGGAAACGGTCGTTCCCAGTTCTCGCCGTCGCGGCTGACCACCAGCTCCGGCCAGGTCACCGCCGAATGCGACTGCATATTCCCAGACTCCGGAACACTCGGAAACACCCAGACCAGTCCGATGTACTGCTCTCCAATCTGAGTGACAGAGAGCCCGTAGAATTCCCACTTGCGGGCTGCATCGAAGTGTGTCGGGATATAGATCGTACGAGGCTCGCTCCAGTGGATGAAATCCGGGCTTTCTGTGATGGCGACGGACCGGCCGACGTTGCAGCGAATGCGGACGTACGCCCGATAGACATTCTTCTTCGCATCCCAGATCACGCAGTTGCCGGTATCCGAGTTGAACCCGGGGATCACGGGATTGCCGGCTGCGGGCGTCCACTGAACTCCATCGGGCGAGAACGCAACGTCAATTCCTTTTGGACCGGTCTTGGCATTTTCATTCGCCGGATCGACAGGTGCAGCTGTCAGGAACAGTTTGTAGCGACGGTTTGCATCGGGATCATGAGGGTCAAACAGCACGCACGGACCATGTGACCAGTACCGTCCCGGCCAGACAATGTTCGAAGGCTTCCCTTCCCAGGGAAAAACATCCAGTTCAGGGCGAGACCACGTCATCCCCTCGTCGCTTGAGTAGGCCACAGCCAGTTTGGCGTCATACGGTCGCTTCGTCGCCGAGTAATACAATTCGATCCGGTCCTTCGCCGGATTCCAGATGGCACTCCCATAAAGTTCACAGCGAGCGTCTTCCCAGGGCATCTCCCGTTTCAGGACCGGGTTACTGGCGAGCTTCTCAGGGTGCCCCTGCACCCGGGTCACGTTGGAGCGACTCTCAATCAGAAAGTCGTCAATGAACATCTGCGGCTCTGCCCCGACGGCAACCGCAGGCTTCTTCACGTTCTCCGTAGACTGCGTGCGGCCAGAATTTTCAACCTTCAAGTTCACGTTCCGCCACTGGGCATCAGCGATCCCCGGCGTGGCTGGGTGTCCGAAGAGGATGCTGGAGTTCGCTGGTCGAACAGATGTCTGAAACCGGGCCAGTTCCAGTGAAGCAAGTTCTTTTCCTACTTCCAGCGAAAGAATGAGACGGTCATCTGCCGGTCCCGGCGCTCCACGCTGAATCTGCAGTTTGAAATCCTGCAGCTGATCCAATGGAATGGAAATGCGTTCGAGGATCCCTTCATCGACGGGCCGATTCGGATCGATCAGCAGCACTTCGTCACGTTGATGGTCCTTGCCATCACTCAGAAAACCGAGCGCGATCATGCGGCTGGCGGCCAGCACATCCTGATATCCTTCCCCGTGCCCTCCGGTTCGAAACGGTCCCAGCGAGAATGACTCAGAAGGAATCAGCAGCTCGATCGCCGTCGCAGTGCGACTCCCTTCCGATCGGGCGACGCGAATTCCGAACGTCAGCGTGAGGTCCGTCTCGCTGTCGATGGACAGAATGCCCGAGGGAAGCGAAAAGAATCGCCCGTCGCCAGCTGCGTCGGTATCCGTGGTCCGCAGAAGTCCATTGAGAAGTTCCGCGGTTCCTGTTGTGGACGAGGCATATTCCAGACCGCTCACTTCCGAGGGAATCTTCCCGGAAGAGGCCGAGTAATTCCGTTCGACTGCGACCTCGGAGTCAGCTGCGAAGACCGTCGCTGGAATCAGAAATGCCGCCAGCTTCAGCGGCAGACCAAACTTCAATCGGAGTGAGCGCATGAAAGTCTTTCGAATGGGACAGAAGGACAAAGTAGAAAGGCTCTATTCGATGCACGGAACGGCCCTGAGACCAAACTGCTTTCTCAGCAAGTCCGCCTCAGCGAGAATCTCTTTGAACTCCGAGTCGTACTGAGATCCCAGCGGTTGGTTCGGCAGACGGCACTCTCCCGTCTCGCACCCCAGAAGGGTCAGACAACGTTTGATGGACCGGATCGGACCGTGGGTCTGCAGCCTCGCATGGACCTGATTGACTCGTTGTTGAAGTGTCAGTGCCCGATCGAGATCTCCCACGCGAAACGCGGCTGTCAGTTCGCAGAAGATATCCCCCAAGAGCTGAAACGTGCTGCCGATCGCCCCGTCCGCCCCCATGGCCAGACAGCCCAGGTAATACGCGTCGCGTCCGCTCCAGACCCGCAGCCGGCCTTCATCAATCTGTTTCCACTTTGTCAGCAGGCGGGTGTCTTCACTGGAATGCTTCACTCCGATGAACTTTGGATCAGCCGCCAGCTTTTCGACGATCTGCTCATCCAGCGCCCGCTGGGCCAGTTGGGGAATGTTGTACACGGTGACCGGCAGGCGACTGTGTTTCAGGACGTGCTGAAAGTAGGCGAGCAGTTCCGCATTGGAGATCGAAGTGTAGATCGGGGGGAGGGTCGAAACCGCGCCCACCCCCACTTCCGCAGCATGATCCCCCAGTCGCTGCAGCTGACGAATTTCCATGTGGCTGATGTTGGCGATGACATCGCCACGATCACCCACTTCATCAACGACAATTTCCAGGCATCGCATCCGCTCTTCCAGCGACAGCGAAAACCCTTCTCCGGTCGAACCGCAGACGTAGTAACCGGAGACTCCCAGCCGCATCGAATGCCGGATGATTCGCCGCATCGACTCTTCATGGACATCCCCCTGTGATGTGAACGGAGTCACCAGGGCCGCGAGAATCCCTCGAGAGTGTTTCAGTACCTGCATGGGTCGAACTTCTGAATGGGGAATCAAGAAGAACTGAAGCGAGGCTTCGCCGCGCGAACCGAACTCAAAGCAATACTGAAATCACTTCGCAGACCGCCGATACCACTCCACGAGACTGCAAACGTCCCGGTCGCCATACATGTTTGACGCCCTGGCGAAGACTTCTTCCGCCTGATGCAAAATGGGGGACTGTTGTTGAAGTTCATCCGCCAGAGTGCGGGCCAGTCGCAGATCCTTCGCAGCCAGTTGGAGAGCGAAGTCGGGAGACCAGTCTTCCCGCAGGATCTTCGGCCCTTTTCCTTCCGAGAACGCGCTCCGTCCGCCGCTGTGGGAGACTGCTTCCAGGAATCTGGCAGGGTCCAGACCGAAGCGTGAAGTCAGCTCCAGTGCTTCCGCAATTCCGCAAAGGTTGATGAAGCCCATCAGGTTATTCCCGAGCTTCGCGCAGGCTCCCGACCCGACAGGACCCAGGTGGATCTGCCCTTTCCCCATGGCGGCAAACAACGGAAGCGCAGCCTGAAACGCCGATTCAGGACCGCCGACCAGAAAGTAGAGCTGCCCGGACTCCGCCTGAGGTCGACTCCCTGTGACAGGCGCATCCAGCAGCGTTATTTCCCGTTCCGCGAACCTGGCAGCGAGCTTTTGATTGGTGGCAGGCAGAACCGTGCTCGAGTTCATCACGATCAGGCCACTGCGTCCCCCAGCCAGGAGTCCCTGATCACCGGAACAGACCTGCCCCACCGCCGCATCATCGGACAGCATGACAATGACAAAGTCTGACATCTCAGCCAGCTGTGCAGGTGTCTCGAAGACCGCAGCCCCACGTTGCTGAAGGGGAAGGCATTTTTCCGGATTGCGGTTGTAGACTCCGACAGAGAACCCGGCATTGAGCAGCGAGCCTGCCATCCCGTGTCCCATGAGACCAATTCCGACAACGCCAACCCGTGTCCGGGAGTTTTCCACGCTGGTCATTTCGTGCATGCTGTCTCCTTTACCGTGCAGTTCTCGTCCGCAGCTTCACATTCGCGGGAACTTCTCGACGATAACATACGGATGATCTCGTCCGTGTGTTCGCCCACCCGCGGAGCCCCCTGTGGATGCCTCAGAATCTCACCGTCGATCCGCACAGGACAACGGGTCGTGAGCAGTTCACGCGACGTCGATTCTCCAACCATCTGGGTCATCTGCAGCGAGCGGAACGCTTCGTGTTCCACCAGCCGTCGCCAGTCCAGAACTTCGGCACACCACACGTCGGCCGGTTCGAGAATCGCCAGCCATTCCGCTGTCGAGCGTGACTGCAGACGTTCTGCGAGAATCGACTTGATTTCATCCCGGGCATCGAACCAGCTCGGCGTCGTTTCGTATTTCAGCAGTTCCGGAAGCTCCAGCAGTTCCCCGAGCCTGGGGATCGGAGTCATGGCGATGGCAAGATACCCGTCGCGGGTCTGATAGAGACCATACGGAGCAGCCAGGTAAGCATTGGCATTGTTCGAAGTGCTGCGACAGGGGAGCTGACCGCCATCATTAAGGAAGGTGGTCAGCAGTTCGAACTGCATGTCGAGTGCGGATTCGAGCAGGCTCACCTCGACGAGTCCTCCTCGCCCTGTGATCCCTCTGCGGACCAGACAGGCGAGAATCCCCTGTGTCAGATGAGCCCCTGCGAACATATCGATGACGGAGAGCCCAAAGGGAGTGGGAGGATCATCCCGATCTCCGCTGAGCCACGCCAGACCGGAAACCGACTGGGCCAGCAGATCCTGCCCGGGCTTGTTCTTCCACGGCCCCTCACAGCCATACCCCGTCACCGATCCATAGATGAGCGATGGGTACTCCTTGGAAACGTCATCATACCCCAGCCCCAGCCGATCGATGACCCCGGGGCGGAAGTTCTGAATCATCACATCGGCCTGCCCTAACAACCTCTTCACGAGCCGCAGGTCTTCAGGATTTTTGAGATCCACCGCGAGGCTGCGCTTGTTGCGATTGATCGTGTGAAAGAGCGTGCTGTCTCCATCCATACTGAGATTGGAGATGTAGATCTGCCGTCCCAGATCGCCGGTCTCCGGACGTTCCACTTTCACGACGGTTGCCCCCAGGTCCGCGAGCCGCAGCGAGCAGGAAGGGCCCGCCAGAAACTGGCTGAAATCAAGGACGAACAGACCGTCCAGCGGTAATGGACTCATTTCGAGATCCTGCAGAGAACGCTAAAAGAGCTGAGAACGAAGCCTCGGTTCACGGGAAACTTCTGAGGTTCACCGAGGGAAAGTGGATCGAGACCTGCTTGAGACCTGCAGACATAATTTCACTTACGAAATACGATTTTATATCTAATTCGAACAACTCTGCAATCGAAGATTGCTGTTTTCTCAAAGAACACAGCCGGAAATGCCGTGAATCACCTCGGAAGAGACCCGCGATAAAGTCGATTCAGGTCTTGCAGCAGTGCAGCATGACCAGTCCGCTCCCGCAGGCATTCGACGATCATCTCGCCTGCCCGATATTGAAAATCGATGTACCCGTTGTAGCGAGGCCGGAGAAACGCCTGCTCGATCGTCCGACGCGTGTTGCGAAAGAAGTTGTTGCTCGCCTTGTTGACAGCGTCATCATCCCAGGCGGCCGCATGTGCCGGCTGTCCACCCGCTTCAAAGTACAGGGATCTCTGCCATGGGCCATTGGCAACTCTGAGTGCGAATGCGGCAGCCGCTTCCGGGTGCTGACAGCGGCTCGAAACCCCGATTCCGGTTCCTCCGATATGCGATCCGCGCGGGCCATTCTCTTCAAAACTGGGCAGATCCGCATACAGGCACAGATGTGGCCGGTAGCCCGCCCGGGAGTAATTGCTGTAGCTATAGGCGAGCGGACAGTAAACAAGATCGTCCGTTGTACTCATCCACTCCATTAACGTAATGGGAGTCAGTTCAAACGTCCGGGGAGGACAGGCATTCAAAATCTCCTGAAGCGTTTCCAGAACTCGCTCCCCCACGTCCTTTTCAACAACCTGCCCGTCCAGCTCAAACGGTTGCTGACCGAAGTTGGCCGCGAGCGACAGGAATGCTGTAATGGCGTCGACAGGCCCAAACGGCATTGCGATCCACTTGCCTGAACTTCGGCACCGGGCAGCAAGCTCCAGAACACCGGCCCAGTCCGACGGGATTTCAGACTCCAGTTCGAACAGCAGGTCCGGCCGGTACGAAGCACTGGGAGTCGCAGCATCGATGGCAAGTCCCCACTGATGTCCCTCCCAGGCGTAACTGCGATGAGAGGGCCCAACCGAGTTCTCCTCCAGGTCACGCAAGTCGTCCGCTGCAATCCACTCATCCATAGGCAGGAACCACCCCGTCTCCGCCATGAATCCGACCCACGGGTGATCGAGGACAATCAGGTCATAGCGAGCCGCCAGCTGATCGACCGGAGTATGTCCAAACTCATGCAGCGAGCGTGCCTGCCAGTCGATCCGCACCTCGGGAAACTCGCGCGAAAACTCGCTTGAGGCGGCCTGCACGGGCGGGAGCCCTCGGGTGTGATTCCAGCTGATCCCAGTGAGAGTCACCATGCGAAAATCCACCGAAAAGGAGGGTTTGAGCAGCGAACCAATGCCTATCGAACTTGGCCATCCCTATTTCACTTTTAAAATACAATTTTATATGCAATCGAAAAAAGATTCAATCTTCGCGTAAATAACAACCGAGAATCACGACTTTCCCTGTGAAAATGCGGGCAAAAACGATTTCGAGCGTGGAGCACCGGTTGTCAGCAAATGGCTCATCTCTCGTTCGAAAAACGCAGAAACGTTGACTTGTCCGTTGACACCCGACACCAGATTCTATAAATTCCATATCAGAAATTCTATTTCACATGCGAAACATCACGAGCGAACTTCGCTCGCAGCTATCTGCTCCGACGGTCAATCGAAGTCGAATCTGCTGTTCAGCAGTTCTTGAGTCCGTTTCATTTTTTTTCGCTGAGGGAGTTCGCAAGATGAATCTGTTTTTCCACCAACGACATCACCGCTTACGATCCGGTTTCACGCTCATCGAACTGCTGGTTGTCATCGCCATCATCGCGGTGCTCATTGCCCTGCTGTTGCCGGCCGTGCAACAGGCCCGCGAAGCGGCTCGTCGCAGCCAGTGCAAAAACAATCTCAAGCAGCTGGGTCTGGCGTTGCATAACTACCATGACACGCACCGCCGTTTTCCCTACAGCACAGTGAATCCGCCGATCATGGCGACCAGCCATGTCAACTATCAGGCGACAACTCCAAGTGCGACGTCGCACGTCTGGGCAGAATTTCTGTTCCCTTTCATTGAGCAGAGCGCGCTCTATAACCAGATCAATTTCTCCATCAACAACTGGACCGGTACGAATCTCACGTTGCTGGACAACCAGAGCTATCCCGCCTTTGTCTGTCCGTCGAATCCATTTGGCAACATTCGACTCTCGAATGATGGCGGCCACATGTATGAGTCGATTGACGATTACCAGTGGAAGACAACTCCGAACTGCTATGCGCCCGTCATCGGAGCCAGCCCGAACATCGCAGGGACACTGGACTCGGCAGACTGTACTGACGTCGGTGGGGCCGCATATTGTGCCGGACCTGGGATCGACTTCTGCACGAACAACCCCACCAAGACTTCGGGGATCTTCGCAGGTGCCGGGGTCGTATCTCTTCCAATCTCGACGATCACCGACGGTGCCAGCAACACATTCCTGCTGGGAGAACGCAAAGGGGAACTCGAAAGCCAGATCGGCCTGTTTTCTCACATGCAGGGGCTGCCGACCAGCTGGAAGCCGAATACCCGCAAGACGGACCACACGTACGCAAATGCCGCCTCGAGTTATCACGTTGGTGGAGTCCACTTCGTGCTCGCGGACGGTTCAGTGCGGTTCGTGAATGACAACGTGAACTTCGTCACCTACAACGCGCTCGGAGGACGAAGCGATGGCGTAATCGTCGGCGAGTACTGAACGTCGTTTCGAAAATACTCGTCGCTTCGTCATCACGAATTCTTCTCGACTCGGACCGGGTCACACTTCTTCAGGAATCCGGAGAAGTGTGGCCTTCCTTGGATCATCACTGCGAATCAACTCTGTTGCTGGTCAGTTTTTGAGGACGTCTCTGATGAATCATCCATCGCGACTCACATTTTCTGTGGTTCTCGCTGCAGTGCTTCTACTGGGGTGCGGAGGTTCACCTCCCAGTCTTCGCGGTACTGTGACTTGGAATGGTCAGCCGATAGAATCGGGTTCCATCCGATTTCTGAGTGAACCGAAGGAGAATCAGCCTCAATCGGAAGTTGTCTGCACCATCAACAAGGGTGTGTACCGGTCCGAATCCGGGCTTCACGCCGGATTGGGAAAGAATCGAGTGGAGGTGCGAGGCCAGATGAAGACCGGAAAGACCATCGACGTGCAACAGGTTGATGGCCCCGGGAAGGATGTTCGGACGGAGAAGGTCGAACTCACCCGGCAGTTCATTCCACCCGAGTTCAACGAGGAATCGACTCTCACCAGGGAATTGAAATCGGGCGTCAATGAAATCAACCTCGAACTGACAGGGACTGAGCTGAAGCCCTGAACTGACATTCCATACAACCTCAGCAAGCATTGATGGCGGGCCAAATCAAGTTCCTCCGATCATCAAGCCCACAGGATCTCACAACGAAAGACGGGGAACATGACGACGAACAAATCCAATGACCGATACGCAGCACCGGCCCTGGACAAGGGGCTGGATATCCTCGAGCTGCTGGCGGGTCGCCCGGAGGGTTTAAGTCTCAAACAGATCGCCGATGCTCTGGGGCGGAATTCCACCGAGATTTTCCGCATGCTCAACCAGCTTCGCGAACGGGCCTACATCCACCGCTTCGAACCGGGCGGCGTGTACCGCCTCAGCCTGAAGCTGTTCGAACTGGCACATCGTTTTCCGCCGACGGCGCGGCTGCTGGAAGTCGCGGTCCCTGCCATCCGTCAACTGGCGGACCGCACCGGACAGTCGTGTCATCTTTCCGTTCTGCATGGCAGCGGCATTCTGGTTCTGGCACAGACAACCAGTTCCGCGAACTGGCATTTCTCCGTGCGACTGGGTGCCACCTTCTCGGTGACGGAAACGGCTTCAGGCCGGGTTCTCCTGGCATTCTCCAATCCAGATGTGCGGGAAGAGATCCTCGCGAGGGCAGGTGAAAACCAGGCACCTGCTCTCGTCACAGATGAATTTCATCGCGAGCTCGAGAAGATTCGTTCCCGGGGCTACGAACAAGTGGTCCATGAGACCTTCCGCGGTGTAAATGACATCAGTGCTCCCATCTTCGGACACGGACAGCACGGAGAAGAAATTCTGGCCGCGTTGACAATCCCTGTGCTGCTGGTGCAGAAAGAAAAAGCCCCCCTCACGTTCATTCGAGAACAGCTTCTGGAGACCGCCGGGCACATCTCCAGCCAGCTCGGAGCACCCCAGATGGACCAGAACGATACTGAAGGGATCTGATGCAGCCTCGTTATTACGAAGATCTCGAAGCCGGAGCAGTCCGCGAGACCCCAGGCCGGACGATTACCGAAACGGACATCGTCGTGCATGCCGGGCACACGGGCGATTTCTATCCGCACCACATGGATGCCGAGTTCGCTGCCCGGACACCCTTCGGCCAGCGGATCGCTCATGGAACCATGACGTTTGCTATCGCGATCGGCATGAAAGCGTCCTCAGTGAATCCCGTTTCGTTCACCTATGGTTTTGAACGCCTCCGGTTTCCCAAGCCCGTCTTCATCGGCGACACCATCCGGGTGCGGGTGACGCTGGCTGAGAAGGCTCCCGACCCGAAACGACCGCAGTATGGCCGTTGCATTGAACACGTGGAAGTTTTCAACCAGCGGGATGAAGTGGTGCTGGCATGCGATCACGTGGCACTTGTCGAAAAGCGCCCTGTGACTTGACCAGCCTCATGCCGACCGCATCTCGCCACTGGCCATTCTTCACCTGAGCTGCGTCGGACTGGCAGCAGTCAATCCCGCGATACTCCCTCATCGACCTGCACTCTGGGTATCCCCCTCAATTCCAACGGGACAAGTTTCCCCATGCAGACAATTGACTGGCTGTTTCTGGTGATCTATCTCGGCGGGCTGACCGGGATCGGAGTCTATTTTTCCCGCCGCCAGAAGTCCGTGGGCGACTTCCTGAAAGGTGACGAACAGGTCAGCTGGCTGGCAGTCGGTCTCTCGCTGATGGCCGCCCTCAACAGCGGAATGGACTACATCCAGACTCCAGCCATCGTCTTTGCCTTCGGAATGGTCTACGTGGCGCTGGTCTTCACCTGGTTTCCACTCTACCCCTGGGTCATGTATGTGACAGTGCCGTTTTACCGCCGGCTGGGAGTCATCTCTGCATACGAATACCTCGAGCAGCGATTCAGTCTGGGAGTCCGACTGATCGCGTCCGGAATCTTCATTCTGTGGCGGATCAGCTGGATGGGGATGGCACTTTACATTCCTTGTCTGGCGATTCAGGGAACGACCGGGCAGCAGGTCTCCATCTCGACGATGGCAGTGATTCTCGGGCTCGTCGTCACCGTGTACACCATGCTGGGAGGCATGCAGGCGGTGATCTGGACGGACACCATTCAGTCTCTGGTCATGTTTGCGGGACTGGCGGTGACACTCGGGAGCATCGCTGCCAACGTTCCCGGCGGGATGGAAGCGGTCTTTGCAAAGGCGATCGAATCCGGACGATGGCGGCTCGTCGCGGACGTCCCGGGCTGGGAATCGCTCAGCTGGCCGGAAGCAATCATTCGCACAATGACAACCGAAATCACGCTGTGGGGCACGCTGATCTTTATCATGATCGGTCGCATGGCGATGTATACCGCAGATCAGGTTGCTGTTCAGCGGTTTCAGACAATCGACTCTCTGAAGAAAGCCCGGAACGCCTTCATCGTCAGCGGAATCGCGGACGTCATCTGGATGACCGTCCTGGGATTCGTCGGCCTGGCACTCTTTGCGTACGCGCAGGTCCATCCTCTTCCTGAAGGGATGAAGAACGACGCAATTCTCCCTTACTTCATGTCGAAACACTTTATCGCGGGCCTGACGGGACTGGTCGTCGCCTCCATTCTCGCAGCCTCCCTCTCCAGCGTGGACGCCGCATTGAACTCCACGACATCGATTCTCGTGGTCGACTTCTATCACCGCTGGTGGAAGGGGAATACCGGGCCGATTGAAACCGGGACAGGCGAAACTCAACGACAACTGGTGCGGGTCTCTCGCGGATTCAACCTGTTGCTGGGAGTGCTGATGATTGGTGTCGCCTCCAGCGTGGAGCAGCTGGGCGAGGTTTATACCGTCGGCAACAAGCTGTTTGGTGCGTTTTTCGGCGTCATCTTTGGCATCTTCTTTCTGGGGATGTTCACGCGTCGTGCCACCAGTCTGGGGGTCCTCGTCGGTGCGGTCGCCGGACTGGCCACCAGTTCATTCTTCTCGTTCTTCAGCGAGCTGAAATTCCTGCACCAGTTTGTTGAATCGACCGCAGGCACTCCTGCAGTGCGATTCATGCAGCAGATCAGCTGGCAGTGGCCCCCCTTGTTTGGAATCGGTGTGACGCTGCTGATCGGCTTTCTCTGCAGCTGCCTGCTCCCCAGAATCGGCAGCGGCGCCCCGTTCACGTATTGGGAAGTGATGAAGCTTCCGGAGCGCAACGGAACGGCATCCTGATTCCGACCAGATTGCAATCAACATCTCAGAACATCACGCTCGACGGGCATCACAATTCTTCCCGTGGAGTTTGCACAACGATGTGCTGTGCATGAAAATGGATGGACCCCGGCAACTGACCGACAGATGACCGAAGTCCGGGGCCCCTCAGCACAGGAAGAGTGTGTGGGCATGACTGCATCTGTTCGCGTGTTGACGACCCGCCGTTCGTTCCTGACCCGTGCGATCAACAGTGTGATCGCGAGTGCCGGCGCCGTTCTTCAGTGCAGGGCTGACGAAGCACGTCCCCGCGCGAATGGAAATCGTGCTTCTGCGTCAAAGGCTTTTGACGAACTGATGACTGCGTTCATCGAGCAGAATCAGGTCCCCGGCGCGGCCCTGGCAATCTCTCAGCAGGGAGAATTGATCTATACCCGTGGCTTCGGCTTTGCGGATCGCGAAACCCGTCAGCCGGTTCAGGCCGAATCTCTGTTCCGGATCGCCAGCGTTTCAAAACCCATCACTGCGGTCGCCGTCCTCCAACTGGTCGAGCGGGGCATTCTGGGACTGGATGATCCGATCCTCGGTCGAATGAAATTTCAGATCTCAAAAAGTGATGCCGGAAAGCTTGACCCTCGGTGGAGGCGAATCACCATCCGGCACTGCCTGCAGCACACTGGAGGATGGGATCGGACGGAGAGTTTCGATCCCATCGCGACCCCCCACAGAATTTCGGAATCACTGGGCATCCCGTATCCGATTCACCCTGATGACATCATCCGCTTCATGATGGGTCGACCGCTGGACTTTGAACCGGGGGATCATGAAGTTTATTCGAACTTCGGATATCTGATTCTGGGACGGATTATCGAAAAGAATTCCGGGCAGACCTACGAGCAGTATGTTCAGGAACATGTCTTCCGACCGATCGGGGTGGTCGGCCCGCAGCTCGGTCGAGTTTTCTACAGAGACCGCGCCCCCGGCGAGGTCCGATATTACGATTCGAAGCAACGGACTGTGCCATCGGTGAATCCTCCCAGCGTCGGGAAGAACGTCCCTATTCAATATGGAGGGGAAAACTTCGAAGCCTTCGGGGCTCATGGGGGCTGGATTGCTTCCGCAGTCGACCTGGTCAAATTCGCATCTGCTTTCGATCGTCCCGGGCAGTCTCCTCTGCTGAAGGAACAAACAATCGCAGACATGTGGTCCCGCCCTCCCGGCCGCGCTGGCGAAGATCGATCGGGAATGCCCAGAGACGTTTACTACGGCATGGGATGGCAGGTCCGGGAGAACGCCCGTGGCAGCTTCAACCAGTGGCATAACGGACTGATCGCCGGGAGCGGAGCCCTGCTCGTCCGCCGCCACGACAACATCAACTGGAGTGTTCTGTTCAACACGCAGGCAAACCCCGCAGGCGAGATCCTCACCAACCTGATCGATCCTCTGTTACATCAGACCGCGAATAGATCGTTGCTACCTCATTGATGACATGCTGCCGGATCTCCCGATTGCTGCTCAGACGTTTTCCCTCTCAATCTGGTTCAGAATGCCGTCCCAGAGATGAATTCTCAGTCGAATCGCCCGCTCGCCAGCCGTCGCAGCGGCGTTCGCCCGGTCCGGAATTTCCCCGACCAACGCTTGAACCAGCCGCTGAGAAAGGGGGCCATGTTCGTTACCGTCCAGCTCGATGTGTCGCTGCAGGTAGTACTCGAACCGCTGTGACCCCAGATTCGCCTGAGCCAGTGGCATCAACAGTCGTTCAAACATCGCAGGGATGACATCTTCCCGGCCGTAGCAAAACACAGCAGCCACTTCCCAGGGAGCCCCCTCCCGGGCTATTCGCAGGTTGAATTTCACAAATTCCCGGGTCTCATCACGGATCGAAATTTCGTCCAGCAGGTCTTCCGGGCTTTTCCCGGCCAGAATTCCCTCGATGAATTGGCGGATAGGAGCGGTATCCGACCCGACGTCAGCCATCGCGGAGAGATACAGTTCAAAATGGCTGGCGAACCCGCCCAGATCATTGGTGTCTGACTCCTCACCCAGCACGATTTCGTTGATAAACCTTGCCAGCTGGGGATGTTCCGGCGGAGTCCAGGGGATTCTCGGGCCGCAGAATTCCAGCTGCAACCGCTTGAGCAAGGTCATGAAATCCCAGACAGCAAAGGCATGTTCCCGCATAAAAATGCGGAGACGTGGGACAGACTGCACATGCGTATAAAGTGGATGAGCCAGCAGTTGATCGACGGCCGGCTGGAGTTTTCCAGCCATGGCTTCCGAGGGGGACAGATTCGAAGTCACTCTCAATTTCCAGTTCGTCAGGGGTGGTTGCGACAGGGGGATTCTATCCGATCGGAAAATTCTGCCGCTGCCAGAAGGGGTGCTGGGACTCCTTCGTCTCAAAATCCGGACGAACTGAATCTCGCCTCCGACCGGATCTGTCGATAAAATCAGAAAACTGCCCGGTGGCAGTGCCAGAGTCTCACATTTTGCGGTGATTGCATGCGCAGCGAATCAGAAGTCCCATTTGCCGACAGCCCGTTTCAAGTTCCCGTTGCGGAGCGTATGAAACGCTTGCCCCCCTACCTGTTCGGCAAGATCAATAAACTGAAGTACCAGAAACGGGTCGCGGGAATCGACGTCATCGACCTGGGAATGGGAAATCCGACCGATCCTCCCGAGGGGATCGTCCAGGAGAAACTGGCCGAGGCGCTCAAGGATCCCAAGAATCACCGCTATTCCGTTTCGAACGGGATCGGCAATCTGCGACGGGAAGTCGCCAAACGGTACGAACGCCGTTACGGGGCGAAGCTGAATCCGGATGATGAAATCATCGCCTGCATCGGCTCGAAAGAGGGATTCAGTCACATGTGTCTGGCGCTGATGGGCCCCGGCGACACTGCGATTGTCCCGTCGCCGACATTCCCGATTCACATGTATTCGGTCGTGCTGGCCTCCGGAAACGTGATCGCTCTGGACGTTCGCGAGCCCCACCTGTTTCTGCAGAACGTTGCCTACACCTGCGAGCACCTGTATCCCAAGCCGAAAGTGGTGATTGTCAACTTCCCGCACAATCCGTCTTCCACCGTCGTGGAACAGGATTTCTATGTCGAGCTCGTGAAGCTCGCCAAGAAGTACGGCTTCCTCGTCATCAGCGACTTCGCCTATGCGGACATCTGCTATGACGGCTATGTCGCTCCCAGTTTCCTGGCCGTCCCGGGAGCTCTGGATGTCGGTGTGGAACTGACAACCATGAGCAAGAGCTACAGCATGGCTGGCTGGCGCATCGGCTTCTGCAGCGGAAATCGGGAGATGATCCGCGCCCTCGCCACGATCAAAGGGTACTACGACTATGGAATCTTCCAGGCGATCCAGATTGCCGCCATCGTCGCGATGCGACACGGTGACGCTGCAATTCAGTCTCTGTCTGAAGAATATCAGGGGCGTCGGGATGTCCTGTGTGACGGCTTGACCCGTCTCGGCTGGGAAGTGGAAAAGCCGAAGGCCGGCATGTTCGTCTGGGCGAAGATCCCCGAACCGTATGCTGCCATGGGCTCGATCGACTTCTCCATGAAACTCCTCGACGAAGGGGGAGTGGCTGTCAGCCCCGGTCGCGGTTTCGGCGAAGACGGCGAAGGCTACCTGCGTCTGGCAATTGTCGAAAACAGCCAGCGACTGCGACAGGCTGTCAGGGAAATCGGACGCTGCACCCATGCCAAGGCTGCAAAAGCATCGTAGGCACTGCGATCGAGAAGTTTGCACAGACAGAAATCAGTAGTTCCAAGTCTGATCGAATCGAAGCAAGAGGTCAGGAAACAGAGGTCGGAGGTCAGGAAAAACACTGAAAAACAAGCAATTTTCTGACCTCTGTTCCCCGACCTCTGACCTCTCACGATGATTGCTCGGAGAACTTGGAAGCACTGAGAAATGCCTGTGCAGCGTGAACATCATTGATGAATTCCCTTCTTTGAGCCGGACACATCAAGTGTGCGGCTAAAAGTTTTTCTCTATGATGCGAATTTCCCCCCAGCGACCGATGAATGCCCTTTCCATGGACGATCGTCAACTTCAAGACCTGAAACTTCCCATCGCAGAGCGGCTGGCTGTCAACGCTTGCTCGGATGTCTCAGCGGTCAAAATCCTCTGCAAGACCGTCGGACGCGGACAATGTGCGGCCAGTCTGGCGGAACGGCTCCCCGAAGCCGAAGTCACCTGTCACTTCCTCGATGTCTATCCTGCCGAAGATTCCATGGAGCTGACACAGTCGCTCCCGAACCTGCAGGTCATCTGCACGCCCGATTTCCCTCGCGAGCAGATTGACCTGTTCGTCCTCCCGGTGAGTCGCGCGGGTGAAGCAGAACTGACCCGCGAATGGCTGCAGCAGGGCTACGAGCTGCTGGTCGATGGCGGTCAGCTGATTGCCACCGTGGACAACCCCAGCGATGTGTGGCTGCATCACGAGATCGAAAAGTTTGGCAGGAACATCGACCGGACCCCGAAGCGGCATGGCGTGGTGTATCGACTCAAGAAGTTGAAACCGCTCAAAAGAAAACGGGACCTCTCCTGTCAGTTCGCGTTTCGCGATGGCGAACAACTCGTGGAAGCGGCCAGCCGCCCGGGCGTGTTCAGTCATCGTCGTCTGGATGTCGGCGCACGCGTCCTGATCGAGGCCCTGGAAGTCAAGGACGGAGACTCAGTGCTGGATGTGGGGTGTGGATGCGGTGCGGTCGGTCTGGCAGCGGCTCTGCGAGCAGAAGGGGTCCGCGTTCACGCCATCGACTCCAATGCCCGAGCTGTTCAATGCGCGCAGATCGGTGCTCAGCTCAACGGCATCACGACACTGACAGCCGCTCTGACGGCGGACGGGGATCTGAACTTCGAACGGCGCGATCTGGCTGGAACCTTCGACATCGTGGCAGGGAACCCTCCCTACTTTTCACATCATCAGATTGCCGAAATTTTCCTGCAGGCAGCTCGCAGGGCACTTCGTCCGGGGGGCAAGATCTACATCGTCACCAAGCATACGGAATGGCTGGTGGCCCGCATGCAGCAGCTGTTCGACAACGTGACCCCCGTAGAAAACCGCGGGTATACGGTCGTCAGCGGTGTTCAGTTCAAGAGATAATCGCTACGACGTCACCGCTGGCGAGTGTCCGTTATCTGTCGAATAACTTCAGCGATTCCAAGAGAGAGTTGAAGTCCATTTGTCATGATTCAGAAGTCTCGCGCGGAGGCGCAGGGACGCAGAGTTTTTTGAGATCGATCACTGCATCTCCGCGCCACTGCGTCTCTGCGCGAGGCTCTTTTCTTTCATTGAGATTCGCTGCAGAACCTTAGCCCTTCTCGCCGGTATAGCTCTGCTCCAGCAATTCGACAGGGTGGACGACGGAAATGTCGCTGCGGCCCGCCTCACGGAGCATCGCCTGAATCTGCAGCGAACATCCGGCGTTCGCACAGACAACGGAAGTCGCCCCTGTTTCCAGGATGTGCTTCACCTTGCGGCGACCGAGGCGATCGGCCATTTCCGGCTCGGTCAGGTTGTACGATCCCGCTGCTCCGCAACAGATTTCCGACTCCGCCAGCGGAACAACTTCCAGTCCAGGAATCATTCCGAGCAGCTGCCGGGGCTGCGTGCGAATCTGCTGCGCGTGACAGAGATGGCAGGCGTCATGATAGGTGACTCGTTCCGGAACCGCGTGCGTCGGAGCGACCGGTCCCAGCTTCGCCAGAAACTCGTTCACGTCCTGAATCTTCTGGGCGAACTTGCTCAACCGGTCGACGACTTGCTTCTTCTCCGGACACAGCTCTTCCGCCATGTGTCCGTAGTCCTTCAGCATCGATCCGCATCCCGCCACATTGACGATGACGGCATCAATCTTGTCGATGTCGAAAGCCTTGTCGTTGGCCAGTGCCGTCGCCAGTGCCGGTTCGCCTGCGCCCGAGTGGTAGTGGATCGCCCCACAGCATTGCTGGGTCTTCGGAATGATGACGTCGCAGCCGTTCTTCTGCAGAACGCGGGCAGTGTCGCGGTTAACATGCGGGAACATGGCGTCCGCGACGCATCCAGTGAACAGGGCGACTGTCGCGCGGCGAGGGCCTTCCGCAGGAAGAAACTCCGGTAACTCAGGACCGCGACTCTTCAACTGCGGCAGCAGTCTCTGCATCCGCTGCAGTTTCTCCGGCAGCAGTCCATTCAATCCCATTTTTTCAATGAGTCGATCGAGCTTCAGCTGCTGCATGATCCGGGCCGGCCACAGCGCCCAGCGCAGACGTTTGGCATACGGGAACAGTCCATACAGGATCAGGCTGCGAAACCAGTCGGGACGAGCCCGCTTGCCGGGGGCAGGTCGATGCATCGCCACCCGGAACGGTTCGATGAGCCGACCGTATTGAACACCCGACGGACACGCCGACTCACAGCTCCGGCAGTCGAGGCACAGATCCAGATGACGGGTGACAGCCGGAGTCTGTTCGAGCCGGCCGTCCGTCACCGCCCGCATCAGGTAAATGCGTCCGCGGGGACTGTTGTTTTCATCCCCGGTTTCGAGATATGTGGGACAGGAAGCGGTACACAGCCCGCAGTGAATGCAGTCAAGAAACCGTTCGTACGGAATGTTTGCCGAGGTCGCTGGCGGAGCGAGGGGAGCGTCTTTGACACTGACTTCAATCTCAGACATGAATTCGATTCCAGTTGACTCTGCAGGCTGATCAGGCGGGCTCGATATGCTTTATATTCTGCTATTCATCTCGATGGACCGTCTGCGGGGAGAATGCCGGCAGGCAGACCGCGATGTACTCGGCTCCCGATTCCTCAGGGGTACTGTAGCGGACCCACTCCCCTGCTTCCGTGACCACCGCCTGTCCCGCCTTCACATCGATGTATCCGTCTTCATATTCGACTCGCAGCAGTCCGCCGAGGACCAGTGTGAATTCTTGAAACTCAGGCCGCTGGCCCGGTTCAATCCAGCCACCGGGGGAATTCATGCGGGCCACGCTGATGCCGGTGTCCTGCGAATTCACCCGGCCGATAAACTCTTCGATCCGCTTCGGCTTGTTGCCTGCAGCTTCGATCACAGTGGGCTGGGAGATCAATCGGGGCATGTTGAGAACTCACCTTGCTTCACGAGCGCCAGGCGTTGAGGATGTTACGTCGTTCGAAAATCTGATTGACGCTCCGCGAAATTGCGTCGCACAGCCCATCCAGATCGAGATCGTCTTCATCATACCCGAACGGTTCTTCAACGTGCTCGGCAACGGTCTCCAGTCCCAGCATGAAGTAAGCTGTGATGATCGTCAACGGAATGGTCCACCAGCGGAAGTCGTTGGCGATTCCCCAGGGGAATGTTGCCAGAAACAGAAAGACGCACTGACGGGCAAACACCCGGTAAGACCGCACGATGCGTGTATTTCGAATTCGTTCGCAGCCGCCGCAGACGCTCAACAGGAGCACGGCATCTTCGTCGATGAGACGCAGATCGAAATCGTTAATCTGACCGTTCGCCCGCCAGCGATTCAGCAGGACATACAGGCGCTGCACCAGCTCCGACGGCAGATGATCGAGCGTTGACGAATCCGGCACCAGATTTTCACCCAGTGATGCGTTGTATTCCCGACGCAGATGATCACGGAGGATCGGAGGAAAACCGATTAACAGCCGCCGGGCTTCCGACAGTTCACCGGGGGCGATGTTCCCGAGAGAGTTCAGCTTGATGGCAATGTTTCTCGACACATTGACCAGCTGTCCCCAGAGAGTCCGGGCCTCCCACCAGCGGGAATAAGCGGCATTGGTGCGGAACACAAGAAGCCATCCCAGAACCAGCGTCAGTGCGGCGTGAACCTCCGCGGGGAGATCACCGTAGCTGGCAAAGTGCGTCACCTCTTTCGTCGCTGGAATGGCAGCGTAAACGCCCATCAACAATGCATAGATGGCCACGTGCAGCAGCGTGCGACTATGGACGATCGGCTTGACAATTCCCTTGTCAGTCATGGCGCTGCGGGTGGTCACGAGATAATTCCCGACAATCAAAAATGTCTTTCAGCAAACCGCTGATCGGCGGTAGATTATCGCAAACCGAACTCAACATCTATTGGATGCGACAGGGTTCGCCGCCTGCGGGGCCAAAAATCAGGCAGAAACGTCTTTGCCGACAGTTGACTTCGCCGTACCCCATGAGAAGGATGCTGCCGCGGCGGGCAGAGAAATTCGACGATCAAGCTCAATGAGGATCTGAATCGACTTGGACACATCGCATTCGCTTTATTCGACGCAGCTTTCTGACGAGACCCGCGCGCGATGGAAGGCCTCCGGCTACGATCCTGAGAAACTTCCATCAGAGCCCCTCCTGCGCCAGCTGCTGGATGCTGTCTATCAGGCCAGCCTGCTGCGGGAAGAGGGTGAACCGGTCCGCTGCCGGGTCATTCTCGGAAGCCCGGCGGAATTCCGGTCACTCCCCAGCCTGGGGACCAATCAGCTGATGACGCTGATGTTCAAGACCCCCACCCCGCTCAGCGCCCATCAGATTCGAAAACTGGCCGCAGCGGCCGGCTTCTACCGCTCCTTGCTGGCGGTGGACATCGACCCGGAAGATGGAGAACTCAAACTCTGGGGAATCATCAACACGGGAACACGCTGGGTGAACCGCGTGTCCGGAAGCCGCCCCGATGAACTCCCTCTCCCCCCCAATCTGGTGATTCAAATCCTCGGCCCCGGACATCTGGTCGTTGCCAGTGGAGACATCCGGATTTTTGAAACCTCCGGCGGGGTCCTCCTCCGGGACGGCTTCGATCCTTTTCTGTCGGCGTGGCTGCCGGAGCGGTTTCAGTCGGTCAAGGAAGCGCTGGTCAAGATCCTCGAATCCAGTCCGCATCAATCAACCGCCAAAATCTGCCACACATTCATGCAGAGTACGGCACAAAGCGTCATTCGACGAGCCATCAGCCTGATCCGGACCCGTGGACACGGAGGGATGCTCACGTACATCTGCGATCAGGAGGACGCTGAAGCTCTTGCCTCCCGCTGGTTCCGGTTTCGCGTTTTCTTTCAGCAGGATGAAGGGACGCGGCGGTTTCGTCAGCTCATCGTCCGACTCATCGAGCGACTGACAACAATTGGTCAGGCACGCGGACTGGCTGTCGTCACCTGGAGCGACTATCAAAGAATCATGGATGCGGAAGTCCAGGATATCGACGATGCCATGGTGGAGTTCGCCCATGTTCTCGCAGACTTCATGAGCGTGGACGGTGCGCTGGTCCTCGACCGGTCCTTCCGGGTGATCGGATTCGGGGCCGAAATCCTGGGAGACTCCCACGTTTCAATCATTCACCGGGCGCTGGACCTGGAAGCGAATCACACGATCGCCGAACCCGCCGACGCTTCGGGCACACGCCATCGCGCAGCCTATCGACTCGTCAGCGGGATGCCGGACGTGATCGCGCTGGTGGTCTCGCAGGATGGAGCGGTTCGCTTTGTGGCGAATCATCACCAGAAAGTGACCTACTGGCCGTATTTGCCCTGATACGGCAGTTCCCAGTTTCCGGAGCACGCTGCGTCAGCAAGTGCATTTCGTCGTATTGAGCGAGCATGCACTCGCTCACGCGTCGTGCTCTGATTCGTCTGCGCTGGATTCCCAACTCAAAAAAAATCCCCCGGATCGTGTTGCTCCGGGGGATTTCACTGCGGCTGGAGTTCCGGCCTATCTTACACGCCGGGGATGTCCAGCTTCTCTTCTTCAGCGATCTTGCGGATCTTCTGCATCGCCCGGGATTCGATCTGGCGAATCCGCTCTTTGGTCACGTTGAACCGGGACCCGACCTGCTCCAGCGTTTCGGGTTCGCTTCCCCGTTCCAGTCCGTAACGGTGCATAATGATCGCCCGTTCCCGCTCATCGAGATTGTCGAGGATCGACAGAATCATCTGATGCTGCCGGGTATTGACAGCTTCTTCAGCGAACTGGCTTCCTCGTCCATCTTCGGAGAACTGGAACACTTCATCGATCCCTGTCCGGTAGCGATCCAGAAGCTTGTGCTCGGCCGGAATCGACCGGGCATAGTTCTTCATGATCGCCCAGCTGGCGTAGGTGGAAAACTTGTTTCCCTTCGTGTAGTCGAACTTCTCGATGGCACGAATCAGAGACATGTTTCCGTCGCTGACCATTTCGAAAAAGTTGGTCGTCGGCTTCATATGTCGCTTGGCGATCGAAACGACCAGCCGCAGGTTGCTGCGGATGAGGAAGTTCTTCACTTCCCCGGCCTTTTCGATCAGCTGTTCGATTTCGTCCATTTCCTTGGTGCGAGGCCGCCGCGGGCCGATCCGTTTCTGCAGCTGAGCCGCTTTGAACTTGAGATAGTTCATCTTGCGGAAGTAATAACCTTCCTCTTCGCGGGTCAGCAGCGGAACGGAATACAGGCTTGCCAGGTACGGAGGCAGCCCGGGAGGCGCCTTGACAGCTCCCCCCTTCTTCTCGACATGCGGAGCCGGTCCCAGGATGACCTGCTCTGCATTTGGCTTGTGGAATTCCGGACTATCCATGTAGTCCACTGGGGCATCCAGCAGCATTTCTGCCCGGACTTCCGAGACGATGCGATACACGCTCGTGCGGGTACGGCAGTATTCCTGCGCGAGGGCATCGGCCGACATACCGCCGGCAAACTTCTGATAAATCTCATGCTTACGATCGTCAGTCAGCGGAGTGGTCGCTGTCGGGAACACCGCGTTTTCCGGGTGATCCTGATCGTATTGCCGCAACGTGTAACGAATTGTTTCCGGGGATCGATTGAACCACCGGGAGAGCCGTTTTCCCACTTCCGCAGGGCAGGCGCCATGTCGTGCCAGTCGTTGAGCTTTCATGACAATCTCCAGCTTTTCCGCTTCGGTCAGTTGCGTGAACCGGGAACCACGGTCGATCTCCGTTCCGTGCTCGTTGACGAAACGGTCCACGGAGGATCGGAGGAATCCCACCCGGGAACGGTTCCCGAATTTGAACCTGCGGCTGACGAGACCCCGCTTCCGCCAGCGGTCGACAGTCTTGGTCGACACGTTGAACTGCTCGCTGAGCTCATCGACCGTCAGCACCGGCTCGCCCGCTTTTTCCACGGGCATTTCCAGGCTGGCGGAGAGTTCCTCGACGAACAGCGGCAGGTCATGCTGCAGATCGCTCGCTTCGATAATGAGATCCGGATATTTGTCCGGACGGTAACCGGTAATCGCTTCGCAAAGCTCCGGATACCGGAAGGTGGATTCCGGGGTGAGTCCGTTGAGGAGGACTTCCGCCCGATCCATCTGCTCAAGCCGTTTATCGAGTGGCGCGTACCGCTTCTGCTGCTCTGTGAGTTGCTTGAGAACCGGATGGCGATATTTACTAATCATTGCAAGTCCCTCCCACGTGTTCGCACCCACGGGAGTTCCCGAAAATGCGTGATTGACGTGAATTCAGGGCAAACAAGTCTCTTTCAGGGCTCGCTTTCCTGCTCGCCGGGTCAATTCGAAAGGATTTGACTGCCGACAGAGTGAATAACGCGAATAAGATGCCCTTCGATCAACGGAAGTTCGCCTGCGAATGAAGTTTTTCAAAAAAACATTCAATTCGTGTATGAAGAGAAAGTTGCAGATGACGTGCCGAGTCCGGGCACATTTCGCCAAAGAATATGCAACACACTACTGCGCAGCGGTTTACGGCCAGTTTTCACTTCCCGGACACTTGGGGGGCTGGCTAAATCGGAGTCGGGCGGACACAATTGTGTTCAGTTCGAATGCGCGAACCGCGGCTATTGTGCTGCAGTTGCCGCCGGAACTGCTTTCTCAGCCACCGGCGCGGGCACTCCTCGCACTTTCAGAACCCCAGCAATCACCACGATGATCGTGGAGAGCAGAATGCTGATCCCCAGCCAGAACTTGGAGTTACGACGCATCTGGGCGAAGGCGGGAATCCGTCCTGGCAGGACTGAAGCGATAAAGAAAACCACCATCGCCAGCAGGATTTTGATCCCCATCAGCATGTGATAACGACCGTCCCCCTTGTGGGCGGGGGCCATCACCACCAGATAGTTGTAAAATCCGGAGAAGAAGATCACCGTGATACCAAGGTGGACAAACATTTTCCACCGACGCGTCACAGCACTCTTCAGCTTCTCGTGTTCATTCTCCGGCAGTTCGCTGGCAGCCGGCATCAGCACGTACCGGGTGAAGATCGCCCCCCCGAACAGTGCGATTGCTCCGAGAATGTGCAGACATCGGGACAATGTGATGACGGGGTCGGACATGATGTTTCCTTCGAGTGACGTGGCTCTTTCCTCGGCCAGTTTTATAGGTTTCCGGTCTCCGGGATGGTAGCGTCCGGCAAATTTCTCTCACATTTCAACACTCCCTCCGGGAGTGTCAGGTGGTATGCTGTGGAGAAGGGAGATTCTCCCTTCCGACACCTTGAACACCTAAATTCGGGACAGCCATGATCCAGCTCAAGAAAATCCTTGTCCCCACGGACTTCAGCGATTTCAGTCATTGTGCCTTACGGTATGGCTGCGAGCTGGCCCAGCGGTTTTCTGCCCAGCTTCACCTGCTCAATGTGGTGGAAGACCTGTATCCGCTGATTCCTGATCCGGGCATGACGTTTCCCCCTCCGGAGACGTACGTTGTGGAAATGCAGACAGCCGCCCGCAAGGCGATTCTCGGTCTGCCTCCCGCGGAAATGTGCGGCGAGCTGTCGATTATCCGCGAAGTCGTGGCCGGCGTCCCGTTTCTCGAGATTGTCCGCTATGCGCGCGAACAGTCGATCGACATGATCGTGATCGGCACGCACGGGCGATCCGGACTGGCGCACGTGCTGATGGGGAGCGTCGCAGAGAAGATTGTCCGCAAGTCACCCTGCCCGGTCCTGACGGTCCGCCCCGAAGGACACGGATTCGTGATGCCCTGAACCGCACGAGTGAGACAGTCGAGATCAGGAAATCTCGCCTTCGAACTGCTCGATGATCCGGTTCTTGTCGTTCAGAATGGCGACTTTCGGGCGATGGGCCGTCGCTTCTTCCGGGGTCGCGAAGGCGAAGGACATGATAATCACGCGATCGCCGGTGTGGGCCAGACGGGCCAGAGCGCCGTTCATCTGAATCGCCCCCGAGCCCCGTTCCCCTTCAATGACGTATGTCTCGCCGCGGGCTCCATTGGAACTGTTGGCGACCAGCACCTGCTCATAAGGGATCAGGCCGACAGCGTCCATCAGATCGCGATCGACAGTGATGCTGCCGTGATAATTCAGAGCGGTCTGGGTCACAGCTGCCAGATGAAGTTTCGATTTGAGCAGTCGCAGGAGCATTCGGGCGAGCGTTTCGGCAAGTTTTCAAGGATTGGAACAGGGAGAGACCTGCTCAATTAGAGCAATTTCTGAAATAGTTTTCAGCATTCCGCAAGAGATAAAGTGGTCTGCTGTGGAAAAACGCCTGAATCGCCTGGAGTCGGTCGAGCAAACTGCACTGATTCCAGATTCACCTCATCTGGTCGCGCCTCGCGGGAAGTTCTTAGGAAGATCGCGTGATTCCAGCGATGTGAGCCGCACGCAATGAGTCTCGCGCAGAGACGCGGAAACGCAGAGGAGGAAGAGAACCCCCCCACGAGCGTTCAGTCGCATCACCTCCATCGTTCTCCGGGTCTCTGCGTCTCTGCGCGACAATATCTTCGCATGTTCGATCAGGAGTTCGCAGCCGCAACACCGCCTTTCACATCGAACAGAATCGGGCCCGCGAAAGCCCCGGATTTCATCATCTCGGGATGGCGTCTGGCCTTTCGGATCGGCATAATCTACGGCGACAACGGGATCTGTTCATTTTCTTTCATTCTTTTTCTTCTCCGGTGTTCCGATTCCGCTGTTGCGTGATTTGGTTGGCCCTCCAGTGCACTTCGCCGCAATTTCTTTTTCACTGATCTTTCAGGCGGCGACTCGACAAGGAGTCTTCGATGTCCGTCGAAAAAACCGAAGTCCCGAATTCAGAAACTCAGAAAAAGAACACGGTTCTGGGTGACTTCGAGCTCAAGAAGAAGCTCGGCCAGGGAGGGATGGGTGCGGTGTACCTCGCCCACCAGATCAGCCTCGACCGGGACTGTGCTTTAAAGGTGATGGCCAAGGAACTGGCAGCCAAGCCTGGCTTCGTCGAACGGTTTGTCCGCGAAGCCCGCTCGATGGCGAAGATCGATCACCCCAACGTCGTCCGCTGCTATGCGGTCGATCAGGATAAGGGGCTGAACTTCGTCGCGATGGAGTTGATTGACGGCCGGAGCATGCAGGACTGGCTGAATCAGCAAAAGCAGCTTTCGGTCGCCGATGCCCTCCTGGTCACGATCATGATCGGAGAGGCGCTGCACTACGCCCACGAACTGAACATGATTCACCGTGACGTGAAGCCGGACAACATTCTCGTCACGAAAAAAGGGATGGTGAAACTCTCCGACCTCGGGCTCGCCAAAGCGGTGGATGAAACGGAACTCTCGCTCACGCAGAGCGGCGCCGGACTGGGAACTCCGCATTACATGGCCCCGGAACAGGCTCGAAATGCCAAGCATGTCGACCGACGGTGTGACGTCTACGCCCTCGGCTGCACCCTGTATCATTTCCTGACGGGCAAAACTCCGTTCGCCGGCGGATCACTCGTCGAGCTGATCACCAACAAGGAAAAAGGCCAGTTCACTGCCGCTCATCGGGTTGTCCCCGGAATTCCGGAACGCCTCTCCCTGATGATCGACAAGGCCATGGCACACGACCTGAAGAGTCGCTACCAGACCTGCGAGGAGTTCATCAACGACCTGGAATCTCTAGGCCTGGCTGGCGAATCACTCTCATTCATCGCTGAGGACCAGCGAACCGCGATCCGCAGGCGGTCTTCTCCTTCCATGGTCACCGGCACCGGCATGGGCAATCGGACCATGCCGATCCCGGCCCGCGGCGCTCAAACGCCTGCGGCGGCCCCTGCTCCAAAAGCGACCAAAACTCCCGGCACCTCACTTCCCGGCGCGGACGTCCAGTGGTTTGTGCGGTACGAGGAGAATGGAAAGGTGAAAGTCGCACAGATGGCCGTCCCAGCCATCATGCAGTCGATGAAGTCCGATCGCTTCAATGAAAAAGCTCAGGCGAGCCAGCACGCCAAAGGACCGTTTATCCCACTCGCACAGATTCCTGTTTTCGAGTCCGAAGCCCGGAAGATGCTGGCCCGTCGTCACAGCAACGCCCGGGATACCAATCTCGCTGCCCAGTACGAGAAGCTGGCAAAGCAGTACGACCGCCGTTGGATCTGGCATTCATTGCGACGCATGATGGACGGCACACTGGGAATTGTCGGGCTCATGATCTGGCTGGCAGTGATCGTTGCCGTCGGAGCAGGTCTCTATTTCGCGGTCCCGTACGTTTACGGTCTGTTGGCGGATAAAGTCGGCCTCGACGCTGCCCGGCCGAGATAGGTTTCAAGACATTCAGCGACTCCTTCGAGTGAAGTAATCTCCGCAAGTGAGCCCCCTCCCGTTCGGCGGAATCTGCCGATGTGCACCAACTTAAAGCGCCGCCGAAGGACAGAAGTTCAAGAACCCGCTGCAATTCTTGCACGAAACCGGGAATCTCTTGAACTTCGCTGAAGAAACGCGGGACTCCGGGCGGGAAGCTGAAAAAACGCTTGAAGTCCTCGACATCACGAACATTCCAGCGATCGCTCAATTCACGGGTTCGGCGGGTCTGGTAAGCGGGGCAAGATTTATTGCCCTCTCAGAGTTTCACTGACCGTTATGTCAATCGCATTTCCCGGGATAGGCACGTGAACTGCAATTCCTTTTCTGCAGCTCAGTCCCCGGGCGCGTAAATTAGATGTGTCCGGGATCCATCTTCCCTGCCATACCCGATGTGATTGACCTGCCATGCTTCGCTCTCAACTCTCCCGCATCGTTTCGTCCTGGGCTCTCCTTTCATCCTTGATGATGGGAATTGCGGACGCTCAGACAACAGAGCCGGCCGGGGCGACTGTCGCCCAGACCGAGGAGACCCTGCAGAATTCCCGTTCCACAGCGGTTGCCCTGAACTATTGCCGGGCCTCCTTCCATCGCATCCGCAAGACTCAGACGGAGGATGTTCTGCTGGAAGAGCAGGAGAAGATCCTGAACAACCTGAACCTCGGTCAGGTCGATGATCCCGAAGTGATCGCTCTTTATACCGCCGTGCTCGACGAAATCGCCCAGATCGGTCTGGCGGAGAAAGAACGCGGAATGCTCGATGTCAGCCACAAATCGACCGTCCGGCGGCAGATCACCTGGGATGCGGTCGCATTCGGAACCGACCTGATGACTGCCCAGTTCGGCAGCGCGGTCAGGACCGGGGCGAACAGCTGGTGGGACTATCGAAACAACGTCTTTCGCCGCGATTCTGAACTTCACAAGATCGAAAAGACCCGCGTGACGACCGTGGTCCAGCGTTCCAGCCAGTTCCTCGACACGTTCTGGAAACTGGCCCGCAAGAAAAACATTCCCGACCGCTGGCTGGTTCGCGGAGACGATCTGGATCAACTTGAAATCGCCATGCAGGAGAAGGACCCGGAAGTCCGCCTGCGGGTGCTGCGCCGCATGGAACCGTTCATGGAGGCGTATCCCCCCTACTGGTATTACGTCGGGCGGACCCAGCAGGAACTGGGGAATCTGACTGAAGCGATTGCCATGTACTCGCGGCTGGAAAGCCTGGGGGTCGGCTACTTCCGCAAAGACGAACTACTCGCCACAGCCATGGCCAATCAGGCCGCCATCCAGGATTACATGGGGGATGAACGCGCGATTGCATCCGCGAAAAAGTCTTTGGAGTACTCGACTGACGTGTGGGAAGCCAATCTGATGGCAGCCCGCGTGCTGCAACGGCGCGGACAGATTGCAGATGCCGAAGATGCGATTCTGCGGAATCTGGACGTCGATCTGGAGCAGGCTCAAAGCCACGTGTTCCTGGCGTCGCTGTACTATTTCTCACGCGATGAGAAGAAGCTGCTGGCAATGATGAACGACCCCAAAGCCGTGGCTCACCTGCCTGCTCCGGTATTACTGCGATGTGCGGCACTGGTGGGCGTGGAGCAGGCCCCGCCACTCGTGGTCAATAACATTCTCGCTTCGATTGAAGCGTATCCGAAATCGGGACTGGGGGCTGATCAGATGCTGGTGCGGGTCGGGAATGCCTGGCAGTTGCATCTGGCCCGCGTGGAAGCCTGGCAGGATGGCAAACGCCTGCCGGATCCGCAGGTTGCCAATGGAAAGGGCTATCACGACCTGAAGTTCGCGACCTCTTCCGAACGGTCTTTTTCGCTGTCACAGAATTCCCGGAAGAAAGACCTGCAACTGGTGCTGACCTATCCCGACGAGACCATCGTCCGGCTGTCGCTGGGGGATCAACTGGATGCGAAAGCGGGACTCCCGTCCGTGGCTCTGGGATCATCCGCCGGAACACCGGCATCGATGCGGATCTCCAGCATCCGGGTCGGAGAAGATACATTTGCACTGCGAGTTCGCGAAGCCAGCCACAGCAGCGGAGCGGTTCGAGTCCGGGCTGCCAAGCCAACCCCTGATGCCGCAGCGATCCCTAACATGCCCGGCAAAAGTGCCTCAGCTGCCCTTCCCCTCGAAGACCTGTCGCGTCGACCGCCCGAAGACTACTGATGATCACGCGGTGACGACGAAGGCTGCGTAGTAGAACCACAGACCGGTGACGGACGTCGCAACAATATCGACCACGGACAGCCATCCGAGGAGCTTGTGAGTCCCGCTGTGCTGGCCGGGCCTGGGAGGATTCGGAAATCTTCGCCACGCCAGAATCAATGTGATCGCCCAGAGAAACGGGGTGCTGATCGCGAAAATCAGGTGAATTTTCAGAACCTGCTCGACATGGCGATACGCGTCGCCAGCCAGCCGCGGGGCATCGGGATTCTTATTGACGATGCTCCGCCAGCCTCCGTGCACGACTTGCGTGTCCACTTCAAACGCAGCGACGGCGAGTAGCAACGTCAGTCCGAGAAACAACTGCATTCTCTTGTGGAGACTGAAGTTGCGCTGAACTTTGATCACGTACAAGCTGTACAGCTGTAGAGGGACGATGGCCACCAGCGCGGTGACCACGAAATCGAGCATGAACGAGGCGTCGTAGCCGAGAAATCCTTTTGCGAACATCAGCGGATTATAGGAATCTGGCCGAAACCCGCATCCTCGGTCTGGTTGCAATTTCGGATTGTGAGAATTGCGACGGAAATGCCGCCCCGAACGCTCCCCGATCCCCGTTCTGTCCACACGAGCGTTCAGCCGTCGCGCATCTCGTCCCGATACATCCAGCATGGACGATCTCGACCGACAATTGCTCGAAAACAACCCGAGCTGGCAGCGGGTTCTCCAGGCGTACCTGGAGTTGACGGCCGAGCCGCAGCAGCGAACAGAGCCTGCAGCGGCCGGGCCTCGCTGGTCGGATCGGATCGTCTCCATGAACGACATTGAACCCGATGAACTTTCTTCCATCCACGGTCAGCTGATCGCGCTGGGCTGGCTCAAGTTTCAGTTTGAAATTGGCCAGACCGGCTTGATGTACCGTGTCTCTTCAGAAGGCCGCACAGTTTTCAACCGTGTCCTCGGACGGGCGGCCGAACCCATACAGGAAGACGATCGCGCAGCGGACGAAGCTGCTGCGTAGTTTCCACGCGAAAGCCCTCTCTCCTTCGTTCCTGCACTTCCCCTGACTGCTGACCTGTGCAGGCTCGACGTTCGCGTGCTTCTCGGTCCTGCCTGTGCCGGCGGACTGAAAGTGGAAATTCGCCACTATGCGCCCGGCATTTCCTCGCCAGAATCGAAATAGTTCTTCGATTGCTGGCAAGTGCGCCCCCACCTTGCTGCGATCGACTTCAGGAGTTGCGTGATCGGAGTCAGGAAATGGATTTTGGACTGCAGGGGAAAGTCATTCTCATCACCGGCGGGAGTGCCGGGATCGGACGGGCAGCTGCCATCGCGTTTGCGGAAGCGGGTTCGAATGTGGCGATCTGCGCCCGCGATCAGCAGGCGATGGACGATGTGGTGAGCGACATCGGCAACCGTACGGAATCGATGTCAATCGAGGCAGACGTCAGTTCGGCCGAGGAGATGAAGAAAGTGGTCGCCCGCATCATTGATCGTTGGGGTCGTCTGGACTTCGTGTTTGCGAATGCGGGAATCAATGGTGTTTGGGCTCCGGTGGACGAAATCACGCCGGCGGAATGGGACAAAACCATCAGCACGAATCTCACAGGCACCTTCCTGACGCTGCATTATTCGATCCCTCATTTGAAACGTCACGGCGGGGCGGTCGTCATCACGTCTTCGGTAAACGGAACCCGCATGTTCAGCAACTCCGGAGCGACGGCCTATGCATGTACAAAAGCGGCTCAGGTCGCGATGGCCAAGATGCTTGCCTGCGAACTGGCGGAACACCGGATCCGGGTGAATGTCATCTGCCCGGGAGCCATCGAGACCGAAATCGAAGGGAGCACAGAGAAACGTGATCTCGAACATTTTGAAGAGCGTGTGGAGTTCAAGGAAGGGGCCATCCCGCTGACACATGGCAAACCCGGAACCGCGATGGAAGTCGCGGAACTGGTGCGGTTTCTCTGCTCCAATCAGGCTCAACATATCACCGGAACCGAAATCTGGATCGATGGTGCTCAGTCGCTGATTCAAGGTTGAACTGAGAAGAGCATTTGAGTTCACCAGATTCGAATCTCAACCGCCACAACACATTCAACCATTCACGTCCAGAATTAAAACAACGAACACAAAAGACCACGCCCCAGTTTCCTGACCTCTGACCTCTGACCCCTGACCTCTGACCTCTGACTCACATGTACGTTCGACGCGACATCCCCTGGACCTGGACTCTCTATTATTCCTGGCCGAGCTTAACTTATTTCCTGCTGGTCTCCGTGCTGGTTTATCTCTTCAGAGAAACCGTACTGCACTACTCGTTAAACATTCCCCGCGAACCGGTAACGATTCTTGCAACGGCACTCGCCATCTTCCTGGGATTCAAGAACAACGAAGCCTATGGGCGCTGGTGGGAAGCCCGTAAGATCTGGGGGCTGGCGGTCAATTACAGCCGCGCCTGGTCGCGTCAGGTGCTGACACTGATGCAGTCTTCTCCACAGGAAGAACAGGAGCTGAAAGACTTTCAACGGCGGATGATTTACAGGAATCTGGCGTTTGTCCACTCGCTGAGAATCTACTTACGGACCACCGAGTCTTACCCTCAGGAACTGACCGACGGGGAGCCCTCTGCAAAGAACGATTATTCCGAATGCAGGACGCTGCTCAGCGACGAAGAGTTCCAATCGCTCACCGCTGCCGACAACCCGCCTGAACGATTATTACAACGTCAGGGACAAGACCTGCGATTGGCCCGGAATCAGGAATGGATTAGCGAATATGCATTTATTCATCTGGACCAGACGCTCGTTGAATTTAATCATATTCAAGGGAAAGCAGAACGTATTAAGAAGACGCCACTGCCGCGTCCGTATAGCTATTTCCAGAGACTGATCGTTCACGTCCTTGGAACGTTGCTTCCGTTCGCCCTGATTGAGCAGACCGGCTGGCTCACAATTCCACTCTCTGTCATGGTCAGCTTCGTGTTCCTTTCGCTGGACCTGATTGGATCCAGAACCGAGGACCCGTTTGAAAACCGCGTGGACGATACTCCGATGTCGAGCCTGTGTCGCACGATTGAACGAAACGCACGCGAAACTCTGGGAGAGAGCGAGATTCCCCCTCCGATCAAACCGCAGCGGGGAATTCTGTATTGAAGCGCCCCGCCCGCAACGATCGGGAGACTTTGCAACCTCAGCGGATGATCGACCCACCCGGCTCTTCGGCAACCTGCGTTCCGGACTGGCCGGCGTCGACCTTTCGCTTCGCCTCCAGAGCAATCACATTCAGCCAGGTTTCCTGTGGCTTCTGCTGCACACACCAGGACAACTCATCGACCGACTCCGCAAAATAGCCGTTTCGGTACAGCCAGAGTCCAAAGAGCTGATGGGCCGCGAACGACTGCGGATTTGCGGCGACCGCCTTCTTGGCAGAATCGTAGGCCCCCTTCTTGTCACCTAACTCGGCAAAGCATTCGTGAGCCAGCAGCCATTCGGCTTCCGCCCGGGCTCCCCGCAGACTCGACGCCACCTTGATGCTGGATCGCGCGAGAGTCTCGAGAACGAGCTGGTGTCCGACGCGGTCGTCGGAGATCTCATAGGCTTTGCGAAGCTGTTTCAACGACTCGTGATCCGGCTCGAAATAGTCGAGGAAGAAACGGGCAGGGACGTACGCAGCCAGTGCGGAAATCAGATGTCCCCGATATCCGGCATCCTGACGGAATGCGTACTGCCAGTGGTCGGCAGCGCCCTTTTGATCTCCATCGAGCCACAACAGCCGCCCCAGAGCGAACTGGGCTCGCGCATCGCAGGGACGCGCCGTCACTGCCTGTTGCACAAGGTCACGTTCTGCATGACCATTCACCCCTTCCAGCCAGACCAGTTCCGCCAGTTCCAGATAGGGACGCGGCTGCAACGGGCAGGACTTCAACGAAGCCCGGAAATGTTCAATGGCATCTTCCAGCAGGCGTCGCTCCGTTCCGAGCACTCCCGGTCGGTCCAGCCACTTGTCCATCTCTTCGGTCGATGTGAACAGTGAGCGGGCGGCATCACGAATCTGGGACAGCGGCATATGATGCTGCTGCTTGGACTGATTGATGGCGAATTGATTCAGGCAGGCCAGACCTGCATGCAGCTGCAACCGCTGAGCACGCGGGTTGGCCCGGGCAGCTGCCAGTGCCAGTTCAATCCGCTTGGTCTGCTGTTCTGAAGGAATGGAACTCAGCTGCGGGTCGGGCTGTGCCGGCTGCGAGAGTGTCAATCGCAGATACTCGTCCCAGATCGGTTCAGCCGCCAGTTCCGGAAGCTTCTCCTGCACCATCCAGTAGCCCAGACCAGTAATGGCCGGGACGGCACAAACCCAGGACAGTCGCGACAACTGAAATGACGAAGTCCGACATTTCACATAGTTTGAGCTGGGTTCGAAGAACCGCATCAGACTCACCCGCCATGCGCAGATGGCATAGAGCAGCACGATGTTCATGCATGCCGGGACGTACCAGACAAAGTCGGTCACCGATTGCAGCAGGCTGATCAGCAGACCTGCCGTCACGACTCCCATCACTCCTTTGGATCGAATCGTACCTGCATTCCAGAGTCCCTGTGCACACCACAGCAATGACGTCAGCCACAGGAGAATGACCAGACCTAGACCGGTTAAGCCGGTCTCCATGGTAATCTGCAGGTACCCGTTTTCCGCGTGACTGTATTCGACTCCATCCTGAGGCGAATTGAACCACAGCCAGTACACTTCGTGATGGCTTCCCAGTCCGGTCCCTGCCAGAGGAAACTCGCGGATGCCGTCAATGTTTGCTTTCCAGATCAGTTTACGGCCGCGATTTGCAGTGAGGGCTTTCCACTCTGCACCTTGACCGCGAATTTCTGGAGTCTGACTCACCCCGGCACTGAACAGAGGAATGGCCACGAGCCAGCACAACAGAACACCCACACCAACCATGGCCCGACGCGCGGTCAGCAGTGACTTGAACCAGAAGATCGTGAGCGCCAACAGCACGCCGACTGTCGCTGAGAGAATCCCCGCCTTCGAGCCAGATGCCAGAATTCCGGCAGAGGTGATGCAGATCACCGAAAACCAGCTGACGATATGATAGTCCACTCTCGAAAAGAGATTCGCCCAGGTTTTCCGCTCGATGGTCGTTTCTGCCAGACGATTCGCGTCGTTCAGTCGCAGGACAATCATCAGGAGCTGGGCCGGAAGGGCCATCGCCAGGAAGTTCGCAAAATGATTGGCATTCGTGAAGGCTCCCTTGGCAGCCAGCTTCGTGTCTGTCATGGGATGGGCGTAGACCCAGAAGAACTTTCCGTTTCCCCAGATGTACTGAATCAGACCAAATGCCGCCATCGCTCCGCCGCCGATCGCAACGATGCGGATGAAACAGCACAGATCTTCAGCAGTCGTCAGTCGCTGCACTGCGACGAAGAAAAAGAGCAGGCAAGCAACGATGACGACGAAGTTGCTCCAGGTATCGCTCGGAGTGAAGCTGATCCGCTGCCAGACGCCGTGCAGCAGGTGCTCATTCCCTTCCCATTCAGGAAGCAGCTTCCGCACCTCGGGAGAAACGGCATCAATCAGGGCAGGAGAAAGCTGACAACACTGTAAAACGATCAGCCCCAAACCGAGGAGCATGATCGGCTCAACGCCGGTAAATCGCCAGCGGGTGTCCCCCCGGCTCCATTGATAAATCGACCAGGCCACCCCCGTGAAGGCGGAAAGACAGCACAGGAGTAGCTGCCCGATGGCCTGCCGGCCCCCCATCAGAAACGGGGCGATCACCAGGGTTCCCACCAGTCCGACGTCCACCATTTTCAGGAGAAATGGCTGCGACATCCACCCACGCCAGCCAGTGACGGCCTCGGGAGGAGACGAATCCGTCGAATTCCGGAACGCGCCAGACATGGGAATCTGACTGGTACGGGCTGAGGAAATGGGAAGACTCCTGGACCAGTTGGTCTCTCAAATGCAGGCGGTTCGTGGTTGATCTTTCACAAAGCCGCCCTGAACTGGCCCGCGATATTCCAACAACGCTGGCAGTTCAGTTCATCTCGATGGGGGATTCGGAACTCGGATCGGGGCATCCGCTGACTCTTCACCGAATGCCCGAAATGATTGGGTGCGAATCTTTACCCGGTTTGGCCGAATTCGGAAAGACGAATTTATCGGCGTCGCATGTTCAGGACGTCTCGGGAATTCGGTCTATCGATGTACCGACCTGGGTGATAGAGTCCGTGCCGGTTCTGTTCGCGAGAAATGATTTCGATGACCGACGCCCGCATGCCCGGAGTCCGCAACGATGCTGACCCGTAGCGGCGGTCTCTTTTTGATGAGCAATCGCGTCCGCCTGCGCCCCTCCTTGAAGTCCTGCAGAGGTAACCCTCTTCGACCAGGATTTCCCCCCCACACCTTCAGCTCGACCTTCGAACATGCCGCAATTCATGGATGATATTCCGACCTGGGCACTCGCCGGGCTGTTTTCAATCGCGTTTATCGGCTTTACCTGGCTGGGGATCCTGCTGACTCGTTCGCGTGTCAGGCGATGGATTCAAGGTCAGGAGGACTGGAATCAGGTGATCAGCTACGTGGTCTCCTGCCATGGAGTTCTCTACGGAGTGATGCTCGCGCTGATCGCCGTGGCAGCCTACGAAAACTGTGCGGATGCCCGTAACGCCTCGGAGCACGAGGCTGCTGCACTCAACGCGATCAATCGGTCGTTCGCTAGCTACCCCGATGCAGTCCGTACCGAACTGCAACGGGAGCTAAGAGAATATTGCCGATTCGTGATTGAAGATGAATGGCCGGCCCAACGCGTGGGAATGGCTCACAAGGGAGGAGCCAAGCGGGTTTCAGCGATTCAGACGAGCCTGCTGAACTTCCAGCCGAATGGCCCCCGGGAAGAGATTCTGCACGCAGCGACGATTGACCTGTTCAATCAGTTCGTCGAACTCCGATTCGAACGATTGCAGTTTGCAACGATCGGCCTGCCGACGGAATTCTGGGTCGTCGTCGTCGTTGGTGCCATACTGGGAGTGGTTCTGACGTGGCTGTTCGCCATCGACCGCCTCAGCCTGCACTTGACGGTATCTGCGGTCCTCTCGCTGCTGACCGGTCTGGTCGTCTTTCTGATCGCAGCGATGGACAACCCCTACCGGGGGATGGCTGGCCTGTCGTCGGAGTCGTTCGAGGTCGTCTTCCATCGCCTTTCGGAGTCGAACAGCTCCCCCGACTCTCAAGATGGGGAGTGACGGGGAAGCGACATCTGTTGCTTTGCTGTCCGTTGAAACTCACAACACGTCTCTCGCTCGGCGACGGCCGCTCAGCCAGAGGCTCCCCTTACTTCGCAGCGGCACTGGCTTTCGAGATCCCCTGCCAGAGCGCATCGGCGATCGCCTGCATCCCTTTGTCACCCGGATGACCTCCGACCCCTGGATGACTGACCTCACGCTCGGAATTCGCTTGATTCTGAGGATCGGCCCCCAGGTTCTGCAGCTGAACGAACAGTACCCCGGCCTCCTCGCTCGCCTTCCGCATGATGTCGTCACGGACAGGGTCCGCCCAGAACATGCTGCGGACGACGATCGTCGGATTGCCGTGCTGCTTCAACGTTGCCAGCAGGCGACTGAACCCGGCAGCGTACTCGGATTTCAATTCATCCGTGCTGAGAACGGGAACATTCTCCCCGATGGCGACAATCACCAGGTCAGGTTGAAACGCCAGCTCCTCCTTCAGCTCCTTTTCAATGTCGTACGTCTGAAACCCGCGTTCGAAGTCAGCAATGTTCTTCGCCAGAGACTCTGGTTTTCCGTGCGCTGCATCACCGATCTTCGCGGTGAGCAGATGGACGTAGTCTTTCTCGGGAGCACTGGCCGCCATTCCCCAGTCGCCAGCATGTCCGTCCTTCACCGCAGGGGGATGCCGGGTAATGCTGTTGCCAAGATACAGAATCCGGCCTACTGGCAACTCGCCCAGCTTCAACGCAGACGGAGATTTTTCAGCCCGCTCAGGCTCATTCGCCTGAACTGCGGGAACTGTTGACATCGCGACACACAGGCTGAACAAACAAGCGAGACCACGAGCACTTCGAGCGGAAATCATCATCGGGGCGTATCGTTCTTTACAAATAAAGGTGGCAATAGACAGGCGGCCGTCTGCGATTTATTTCGTCAGCGGGAAATTATGAACATTCCGACCGCGTTCCAGTTTGACCTGCAGCGAACTGTTTTTGTTGTACTTCTCTGGAATGAACTGAACTTCTTCATCGACCTGCAAGTCCTTCGGCATCGACGGAGGTAGAACCAACTTCTTTCCCGTTTTGCGCTTCGCTGTAATCTCGACCCGGTTGACTCCCAGCGCAGCTCCGGGATCCCCGACAATGGAATACTTCCCATTGACGATTTCTGCACCAGCAACCTGCCCATTCTCCGGATAGAAGATGATGAGCCCTTTTTCGACCGGCTCTCCTTCGAACCGGACTTCGCCGCTCACTCCGGCAGCTTCCCGACTGGAACAGCCGGAGCAGGCGAAGGCGACAAGAACGATAAGCAACGCATGCCGCGCCGTTACTGAATTCATAATGTTTCTCCAACCGACTTGAGGACACCCCATGTCGATCTCCTTCACCCCTGACTCAGGAGAGTGTGGCAGCGATTGAAGGGGATTTCTCTCTCTCAAACTGTGTTTATCGCCGCCGGAATGCCCAACGCTTTCGTGCGATCCGCTCTGAATCGCGACACGACGAGTGACTCCAACGACAAGAAATGTTCATACCACGATGGAACATGAGGCACAGATGCCTTCCGAACAATCGCTCACCCGGAACCGTTTGCCGGATGAGCGTGCTCGCAGGCCTGGCATTCAGAGCAGGAACAAGAACTTGTTGGTGTGCGTCCAACCTTTGCACACCACTTCTGTTCCTGGTCTCTCAGTATTCCCCAACAACATTGCCATCGGAGATCCAGGCCACGTTTTCCCAGGTGCCCAGATTGATGCTGTTGCTGATGAAGCGGACGGATCCATCCGCAAGGACAGCATGCACGCCGCCCGTGTGCCGACTGCGGGCAGTGGCATAACCATCACTCCAGTGACTTGCCGTCCCCTGGCAGGGGAGGTTCAGCGACGGCTGATTATTTGCAGTCGTACACCCCTCAGGGAAGCTGTAGACTGCGCCGTCCACAAACAAGTCCGGAACAGAGCTATTGGGTGTCGATGATGCATAGACAAAAGTCGTGACCGGATGCTGCGTGTGGTAATAACCGCGGAAGTCGGTCGGCAGACCGGTGAGCACTTCGGTCAGGATGGCGGTATTTGAAGTCCCGTCTGTGAAATCGCGCAGCCTGGCAGACCGATTGAACGAAAACGCGGCTCTTCGCCCCATGTACGCCGGGTTCTGCACCTGATCGACGGCCAGATGCTCAGACAGATTTCGTCCGGAGAACATTCCGAGATAGTTGGTCACTGGAAGAGGAAATGGGTTCCCTCCCGTTTTTGTCGACCCACCCATTCCATCAGATGGACAAAGCAGCGTCGGAATTGCGGACCGCACGCTCTGGGGCCAGGCGGCATCAGCGCCCGCTTGATGCGGTGCTGGTCGCGACCAGTTTTCCGCCAGAGCATTATAGCGGGCCGACTGATCCAGGTTTGGCAGCAGGAAGTCGTGCAGGTAGGGCCACTGGGGATCCTGCCAGAGCATGCTGGCCCCGTTGATCTGGCTGATCGTGCCGGGTGGGAAGATGTTATGAGAGTCGTGGTAATTGTGGACTGCCAGACCGATCTGCTTGAGATTGTTCTTGCACTGGGATCTTCTGGCTGCTTCCCGAGCCTGCTGAACCGCCGGCAGCAGAAGCGCGATCAGGACCGCAATGATCGCAATCACAACCAGCAACTCGATCAGCGTAAACCCTGACTGCTTCCTTCTTCCGGATGCGGAAGCACCCTTGAAATCCTCATTGAAATGGAGCATGGGACGGACCTCAGAACAATGTGAACGGAAATACACAAACTTGAACGGAAAAGATTTAACTCGACCTGCCTCTTAACGCGACTCGCCCTCGGACTCCCCCGTGAGAGACCCTGCCTCTGCTTCGCCCGGGAGTGGTGCAGTCTTCATGCGGTGCAGGTGACCTTCAATGTGGAGATGCATGACCTCCACGGCAGCGGGAATATCTCCAACTCTCAGCGAATCAATGATCGCCTGATGCTGTGCAACTCCGTTGGCCCATTCCGACCGAGCGACGGACTCCCGGAATCGCTGAAAGAAGACAGCGAGGATGTCCGCGAAAGGGACCAATGGCGAGAGACCGCTGGCGCGTGTCAGCTCCCGGTGGAATTCCAGGTCGATCGAAATGAATTCCTGAATCTCTTTCGCATCCGACAGCCGGCCGTTGATTTCATTGAGTCGGTCATAGATTCCGGGATCTTCCCGCATGGCTTTCACCACATAAGGGAATGTCCCGTTTTCCAGAAACAGTCGGGTGTTCACCAGCTGGAGCGGCGGAGCCGACTGAAGGGCCGGATGAAACCCCAGGCAATCCGCAATATTTTCGACGTTAATACTTCCGACCGTCAGCCCGCGGCCGGGCTTGGCTTCGATGATCCCGAAGTACTCCAGCGACTTCGTCGCCTCCCGCAGGCTGATTCGGTTCACGCCAAAGATGGAGGCCAGCTCTGCTTCATTCGGCAGGCGGTCGCCCGGCTTGAGATTCGCGTTCAGGATGTACTGCTTGAGTTGCTTGGCGACAACATCCCGCAGCTTGGTTCGGCCAATCGACTTGAGCATAGCGGAACCTGGCGAAAGTGTGAGGTGCGGCGAGACCTGTTCATCGATTCATTCAATAAACAGTTTATCAAACAAACTTTTGCCGTCAACGATTCAATAGAATTTCGCTTATCCAATCAGACCTCCCACGACCACGAGAGGAGCTCCGACCCAGACTTCGAAGAAGAGGACTGTCAAAGTCGCCACCTCCCACACCCGCTCGTGAGGGCGATTCACTGGCCTCCGCTATCGCCCTGGGCTCAAAACCCACCTATCAGAGACCCGCCCCAGCGGTCCGTGATGCCAGCTTCGCGGTTCCGACCTCGACGATTTACGTATGAACTGATGAATTCACAGTCATCGTTCGCGACTTGGAAGTTGGCGGCGACAGCAAACTTGAGCGAGTTTGAAATACCGAATCAAAAAGTTCCCGGAAATCCGGCAAAATTCGTTCAATCGGATTGACCCTGCTTCCGGGCCGGGTAATATCTCGATCCGTGGGAACAACGCCCACAACTGCTCTTTGAAAACATTTGCAAGTGGGAATTGAACCCAATACAATCATAGTCGCTCACAACCCATCTCGGCGATTCCAGTCCCATGCCCGATGCTCCTCAATCATTCCTGACTGGAGAATTTCGACGGGCGCTGGATGACCGATTTCGACTCACTCTCCCCACCGATTTTGCTACCGGGGTGACTGACGATGCTGGTGAGACCATCCTGGCGAAGGAACGCTACGGATGCCTCAGCCTGTGGAAAGCAGGTGACTGGCGTCAGCGGATGAACGACGGAGTGTCGCTGATTCGCGAAAAGATCCGTGCCGGACGTATGGAACAGAGATGGACCGACGTCCAACGGCTCGGCCGGCTTCTTTCAACCCGTTCAGTCGATGTCAGCCTCGCCAACCGTTCGCGATTATTGATTCCCGAGGGATTCCGGGAATTTCTGGGGGTCGATAAAGGGGGGGACGTCATCGTCGTCGGTGCAGTCATCTGCATCGAGATCTGGCAGCCTCAGGCCTGGATGGACCAGCTGAAGAACGACATGCCCGAGTTCGGAGAACTCTTTAAGCAGCTGTCGAATTGATAGTGGATAGTGGGCAGGAATTAGGAATTAGTTTGAACCCCTAACCCCTACCCCCTAACCATTCCCACTTGTCCGGATGCATTTGCATGCCCGGCGAACACAGGGAAAGTCTCACTCAACACTCCCCGAGCCCCACACTCGGATACCAGGGATGGATACAGGCAAGGACGCCACTTTCTCAACATTCGCCGGGCATGTTTTGTTGCGCAGGGAAGACGGATGAGAGGTCAGGGGACAGTGAAATCCTCCTCGCGATGATCAGAGCACGAAGCGTCAGCGAGTGCATTTCTCCCGCGAAACTGCAAACACTCTTCACACTCTTCACACTCTTCACACTCTTCACAGAATTCCGTGCAGCGGACCCCCGCTGGCAGCCAGCTGATCAACGCGCCGCGTCACTTCAGGATCTTCGATCAGCGGCGGGGCGTGATGCGGCTTGATTCTCGCGTCAATCACCAGCGTCTCGCGACACCCCCAGTGCTTCTGATCGATGAACGAATCCGTTCCATCAATGTCCGCAGCTGGACTGGATCGAGTGAACGTCACCCAGAGAAAGTTGTTCAGGTTGCGAGCTGCGAACTCCGCATCGTCGACCAGAACACACAGTGGAAATCCGGAAGTCGACTGCAGCTTGCTCAACCCCCGACAAAAATCAGTCAGGACCCCGTCATTTCGCTCTCTGCAGGGAGGGGCCTCAATCGCCAGAACGCCCGGCAGAACGACCTGAGGGTTCGTAACCCCTTCTGGCAACTTGAAGGACGATGGGATGTCAGTGGACAGGGTTCGCCGAACAGCCCCCGCACACGCCACAACGACCTTTGACCCCGCGTTAAATCCGTCGCCTGAATAATCCAGCGTGTCGATCGTGGTACGGGTCTGAAAGTGCAGATCTCTCGTCCAGTCGACCCGCTTCAGAACATGCACCAGAAACTTGCCAATGTCGTGAAGATCGAGGTCCGAGTCATCTTCCTGCGCAGCAATGAAGAGATACTTCGCGAGCGAGAGCTGCCCTTGTCCAAGGATCGCATTGGCCTGAGTGAGAATCTCCTGCGGCGTTCGTTCAGATGCGTACGGCACATAACGTTCGCTGCCAATGGCCAGCAACAGGGGATGCACACCGGCAGCATCCACAGCATGCACTTCCTTCACCCCCGGGAGAACGCTGGGAATGGCCGGCCCCGTGATTTCGTGAATGATCGCCCCAAACGAAGTGTCTTCCTGAGGGGGACGACCGACGACTGTGAATGGCCAGACCGCATCGCGCCGATGCCAGACCCGCTCCACATTCAAAACAGGGAAGTCGTGCTGCAGGCTGTAATATCCCAGATGATCGCCGAACGGGCCTTCGGGCAATTGAGAAGAGTCGATGGTACCTGAGATGCAGAAGTCCGCCTGCGCGATCAGGGGAAGTTGGCCGTCCTGCCGGACCAGCTGCACCCTTCGCCCTCCCAATGCTCCAGCGAATGTCAATTCCGAGAGTCCTTCCGGCAGCGGCATGACTGCGGACAGAATGAGGGCGGGCGGTCCTCCCACGAAGATGTTGACCTTCAGTGGTTCTCCCCGTCGCAGCGCGGCAGCGTGATGCACCCCGATACTGCGATGAATCTGATAGTGCAGTCCGACCTGACGGTTGGGGGCAAATTGATTTCCCGCCAGCTGAACACGGTACATCCCCAGATTGGATTTCTGCCAGCCGGGATGATCGGGATGCTCAGAGTAGACAGCTGGCAGCGTGATGAACGGGCCGCCGTCATCGGGCCATGACTTTAACTGGGGCAGCTGGTCAAGAGTCGTCTGGCATTCGGTGATCGGTCCGGTACGTACCGATTTTGGCTGCATCGCCCAGGCGGTGGGGAGCGCCCTGGCGTATCTGAACGGAGCTTTGGCACCCTGCGCCGGATCGATCTTCAGCTCAACCAGCCGCCGCACGAGATCAAGTGTGTCACGAAACAGAAAGCGGGTTCGATCGATCGTCCCGAACAGATTGCTGACCATTGAAAAACGACAGCCGACGACATTTTCGAAGAGTAATGCCGGCCCGCCCGCCTGATAGACCCGCCGCTGGATCTCGGCAGCTTCCAGATTCGCATCGATGGGATGGGCAATGCGGACGAGGTGTCCGTGAGCCTCCAGATCAGCAATTGCCGCGCGCAGGTTGAGGTAACCCATAGGAACAGGTCAGTGTCAGGGTGAGAGATGAATCACGCGGAGTTTAGCCGGGATGCTCCGCAGGGGCACTTCACCCTGACAAAAAAAGCCACCCGATGAAGATCACCGGATGGCTTCGAATCTGACTCCCGCCTGAATTGTTCGTTTCACTTGGAAAAGTCGAATTCAGGCTCTCTCTCACTTACGCTTGGTCGTCACTTTGGTTTTAAAGTCCAGCTGCACCTCGGAGGACTCTTTCGGAAGTTCCATCTCCAGCACAGAAGCTTCAAACAGCTGACTCACAGGCGTTCCAGACAACCGGGTCGGTGGATCCAGTCGAACAACATAAGCCCCTCCGACACTCCCGTGACCGGCCGCAACAGTGAACTTCCCATCTTTGACAGGGCAGCCGGTCGGCGGACCGTCATTTCCCTGTTTGATGTTCGGCTCGAATGTCAGCGTCCCGTGATCCACGGGCTTTCCGTCGATTGTGACGGTCCCATTCACGGCAAACCGAGTTGGACCACCCGCAGGACGGCTACACCCGAAGGTCGAGAACGCCAGGCCGGCAACCAGGAGCAGAATGTAGGCGTGTTTATGCACTATTGTGGTATCCCCCCCAGAGGCAGGCCATCCTGTCGGTTTCCGAGCCCCTGATGAGTCCCCAGATTCATGTTTTCCGACATAAAATGGACACTCCCGTCTGCCATGAGCATGTGACATCCCCCGACGTGACGGCTCCCAAAGGCGCGACTGACCAGGGAATCATCCACGCAGTTGGGCCCGGATGCCAGTTGCGGATAGGTCCGATCCGGGGAGTTAATCCCATTGATTGCGGCACCCACGGTTGTAAACACCCGCCACTCAGGTCCGGGATTAGCGCCCCCGGCCCAGTACATGCCGTTCAGGTGATAACCTTCCGCAGTCTGAGCACCACTGCAGCTGGAGTCGAACTGGTACTTGGTTTCACCCATCAGGTAGGTGTTGGAAGCTCCGTCAATAAAGTCTCGGAGTCGGGCCGAGGAATTGATATATGTCGCGCCGCTGTCCAGCAGCGTGAAGTTGCTTCCGCCATGTGTAGCGACACAGGCCCCCGAAGCCCCACCCCCGGCTGAGGCGACATAGTTTGCAATGCGCCCCTTCCCATAGGGATCGGAAGGGCACTGAAACGCAGTCGGTGCGGTCCCTTCCTGCAATGGGCGGTTGGTCGAACTGACAGACCGCTCATTCATGTTCACTCCGAAATGCTCACTGAAGGCAAAGCGATTGTACAGGTTCGCCTGATCGATATATGGCAGAATCGAGACGCTCCAGGGAGCCCGGTTCTGGCCATATGCCGTCGGGCAGCTTGCTGCACCTTCGACAATCGCACCGGGAGGAAACACGCCGAATGTGTCGTGATAATTGTGAAAAGCAAGTCCAAACTGCTTCAGGTTGTTCTTGCACTGGGAGCGACGGGCCGCTTCTCGGGCCTGTTGCACAGCCGGAAGGAGCAACGCGATCAGGACTGCAATAATCGCAATGACGACCAGCAGTTCGATGAGCGTAAATCCGCGAGTCCGGCGGCCAGTCCGCGCCAGGCTGGACAGATTCTCCTGCTGAGCAGGCAGATTCGACTGAGAGAGGGGAGGGCTGTGCATGGATCGAAAACCTTTCAAGAAACCTGACAAGTAATCTGGCGCAATTCGCCAGCAATGAGTACGAATGCGAAAACTCAATCCCCGCGCGGAACAACGATTGAAAACGTTCCGTTCGGGCTCAGCGAAAAGACAATGTGGCAATCAAAAGATCTGCAAGTCGCACTTCGAATGACCTCGACAAAGACACTCCCTCCTTCCCCTGGAAAACCCCGGAGCAAACAAGGAATCGAACGTGTTGACCTGAAATCGAGCGATGTGATCTAGAAAAGATGCGTGTACGACTCTTTTCCCAAAAAATTCGCAATTGTCAATCCGAATTTGAAAATTTCAAATTTCTGAATGGGAGCATTAAACCACGGTCGGGCAACAGTTTCTCGACAATTATGATAACGATTATTATCTCCCGTTTATTCAAAATCTCTTACGGAATTTCTGGATCGTCCGCAAAACGTTTCGAAGACACTTTGCCCTGGGAGCCTCGACACCTCGCATTCAATGCCGTTTTGACCGCCTGCCATGCTGGCAGGGAACCACGGTCAGCAGAGACACCACACAATCCACAACCATTTACAAAATAACCACTTACAAAATTCCCGATCGTACTGGCATAGGCATTGCATCCAGCGGAGACTCAAGTCGGAGTTCTGCAATCCAGGCAGCCGCTGAAAGTGTTGAGTTCTCTCTCAGAGACAGAATTCGCTGAAATGAGTCCCAGTCGGATTCGTGACGACAGCGACAGGCGACACGGGTCAGCGCAACACAGATTCCGACCGGAAATCACCTGAAGATCATCGTTTGGCGCAGCACGAGGAGTGATCGTGGCGAAATTGTTGAGTTTTGATGAAGATGCACGCAAGCAGCTGCTGGCCGGGGTCAGCAAGCTTTCACAGGCTGTTGCGAGCACACTGGGGCCCCGCGGGCGTAACGCCGTGCTTGATAAAGGGTGGGGTTCCCCCAAGATCACCAAAGACGGCGTGACCGTCGCACAGGACATCGAACTCGAAGACAAGTTCGAAAACTGCGGTGTCCAGCTGGTGAAAGAAGCTGCCAGTAAGACAGGCGACGTGGCGGGTGACGGCACGACCACTGCTACCGTTCTCGCGGAAGCGATCTACCGCGAAGGTCTCAAGTTCATCGCTGCCGGGGCTGCTCCGGTCGCCCTGGGACGCGGAGTTCAGAAGGCTGTTGACGCTGTCGTCGAAAGTCTGAAGAAGCTGGCTAAGCCGGTTGACGCCGGAAATCGCAAGGCGATTGAAACCGTCGCCACCATCGCTGGAAACAACGACAAGGAAATCGGCAAGATTCTGGCCGACGCCCTGCTGAAGGTTGGCAAAGACGGCGTGATCACTGTCGAAGAAGGTCGCGGCATGCAGACCGAAGTCGACCTGGTCGAAGGGATGCAGTTCGAGCGAGGATTCCTCTCTCCGCACTTCATCACCAACGAAGATGAGCAGGCCTGTGCCCTGGACAACTGCTACATCCTGATCCACGAAGAAAAGATCAGCAACGCCCGCTCTCTGGTTCCGCTGCTGGAACAGGTCTCCAAGGCTGGCCGTCCGCTGCTGATCATCGCTGAAGACGTCGAAGGGGAAGCCCTGGCGACTCTGGTGGTCAACAAGATGCGAGGGATTGTCCAGGTTTGTGCCGTCAAGGCTCCTGGCTATGGCGATCGCCGCAAGGCAATGCTGCAGGACATTGCCATCCTGACCGGTGCCAAAGCGTTCTTCAAAGATCTCGGTGAGAAGATCGAAGACGCCAACCTCAAGGATCTTGGCGTGGCCAAGAAGATTCGCGTCGACGCCGAGAACACCACCGTTGTTCAAGGTGCTGGCGACAAGAAGGCCATCGAAGGCCGCACAGCCCAGATCCGCAACGAAATTTCCCAGACCGACAGCGACTACGATCGCGAGAAGCTGCAGGAACGTCTGGCGAAACTGGCAGGCGGTGTTGCGGAAATCAAAGTCGGTGCTGTGACCGAAACCGAAATGAAGGAACGCAAGGACCTCGTCGACGACGCATTGGCTGCAACCCGTGCTGCCATCGAAGAAGGTGTCGTTCCTGGCGGTGGAGTTGCCCTGCTGCGTTCCGCTTCTGCCATTGAAAAGCTGAAGCTCAAGGGTGATGAAGCCCTGGGTGTGCAGCTGATCCGCAACGTCCTCGAAATGCCGCTGCGAAAGATTGCAGAAAACGCAGGTCTCGATGGTGCTGTGGTCGCGAACAACGTTCGCAAGAACTCCGACCCCAACTACGGATATGATGCCCTCAACGAGAAGTACGGGGACATGTTCGAAATGGGCGTGGTCGACCCGGCCAAAGTGGTGCGTACTGCCCTGCAGAACGGTGCCAGTGTCGCATCGCTGCTGATGACGACCGACTCGATCATCGTTGATGAGCCGAAGGAAGAATCCGACAACCACCACGATGACCACCACGACATGGGTGGCATGGGCGGAATGGGTGGTATGGGCGGCGGCATGGGTGGAATGGGAGGCATGCCCGGCATGGGCGGCTTCTAATTCACACGACAGTGAGAGATCACAAACGCCCGGCCATCGCATGGCCGGGACCGCTTGTGAGAGAAGAAATTTGTCATTGATCAATGGTCATTTGTCATTTGGCCATTGAGGGCGAAAGTCAAAAACTCATCGTTCTCTCCGGTGGTGGAGAGAACTTCAAATTCACACAACAGATTCTATTTGGAGTGGATATCCATGACTCTTAAGCCGCTTGATGATCGCGTGGTGGTTGAGCCTCTCAGCGCTGAGGAAACGACAGCCGGCGGAATTGTTCTTCCGGACAGTGCCAAGGAAAAGCCGCAGCGTGGAACGATTCTGGCCATCGGTCCAGGACGTCTGCTGGACAGCGGCGAGCGTTCGACTCCCAGCGTCAAAGTGGGGGACGAAGTCCTCTTCGCGAAGTACGGCGGCACCGAGATTGAAGTCGACGGCAAGGAGATCAAGATTCTCCGCGAATCCGACATTCTCGCCAAAGTCGTCAGCTAAGTGTGTCATTCGGTTTAGCCACACACTTCACGTGTGTGGCTAAACTTCAAAATCATCACCGAACATCATTGAATTGAAACAACGTCCTCAGCGAGGAGCTTTTGGTGGCTAAGCAATTACTTTTTGAAGATCGCGCTCGACTGAAGCTGCAGCGCGGGATCAACACACTGGCCGATGCTGTGGCCGTGACGATGGGCCCGACAGGCCGCAATGTGATCATCGACAAGAGCTTCGGCAACCCGCTCGTCACCAAGGACGGCGTGACCGTGGCCAAGGAAGTCGAACTGGAAGACGCCTTCGAGAACATGGGCGCCAAGCTCGTGAATGAAGTCGCCACCAAGACCAGCGACATCGCCGGAGACGGCACCACGACGGCCACCGTTCTCGCCCGCGCGATTTACGAAGAAGGTCTCCGCAGCATCTCGCTGGGAGCTAATCCGCAGATCGTGCGCAAAGGGATCGAACGAGCCGTCGATGCAGCCATCGAGTTCCTCGAAGGTTTCGCCCGCCCGGTTTCCGACAAGAAGGAGATCGAGCAGATCGGTGCGATTTCCGCAAACAACGACGCGGAAGTCGGCAAGATGATCGCCGACGCCATGGAACAGGTCGGTCGTGACGGCGTCATCACCGTCGAAGAAGGGAAGAGCAACTCCACCACTCTCGAACTCGCCGAAGGGATGCAGTTCGACAAGGGATACATCTCTCCTTACTTCGTGACCGAGCCGGCAGAAATGAAAGCAGTTCTCGAGAACTGCGTCATTCTCCTCCACGAAAAGAAGATCTCCAACCTGCGGGATTTCATTCCGCTGCTGGAAAAGGTCTCCCAGACCGGCAAGCAGCTGCTGGTTGTCGCTGAAGATGTCGACAGCGAAGCCCTGACCGCACTGGTGGTCAACCGCCTGCGTGGCGTGCTGCAGGTCTGTGCTGTGAAGGCTCCCGGCTTCGGCGACCGTCGCAAGGCGATGCTGCAGGACATGGCGGTTCTGACCGGCGGCACCCTGATTTCCGAGGACCTCGGAATCAAGCTGGAAAGTGTCGAACTGAGCCACCTGGGTCGCGCCAAGAAAGTGGAAGTGACCAAAGACTCCTGCACGATCATCGACGGTGCTGGAGATCAGAAGGAAATCCAGAAGCGTGTCGCCCAGATCAAGCGTCACATCGAAGAGACCGACAGCGAGTACGATCGCGAGAAGTTCCAGGAACGGCTTGCCAAGATGACAGGTGGCGTCGCCATCATTTCCGTCGGTGCAGCCACCGAAGCAGAAATGAAGCAGACCAAAGCCCGCATGGAAGACGCCCTGCACGCAACCCGTGCTGCTGTCGAAGAAGGCATTCTCCCAGGCGGCGGTGTGGCTCTGCTCCGTTCGATCAAAGCGATTGAACAGGTGAAGGCCAAAGGGGACGAGAAGATCGGCGTGGAAATCGTCGTTCGTGCTCTGGAAGCCCCGATCCGCCAGATCACCGGAAACGCCGGGGAAGATGGTTCTGTCATCGCAGATGAAGTCAAGAACCACGCTGAGGCGACATTCGGGTATAATGCTGTCAACGGCAAGTACGTCGACATGTACAAGGCCGGGGTCATCGATCCCGCCAAGGTGGTGAAGAGCGCATTGCGAAATGCAGCCAGCATCGCCGGCCTGATGCTGACGACGCAGGTGCTGATCACCGGTGGAGTCCCGGCGGACTCCAAGAAAGTGATCGAAGGAGCGGTCCGGTAATCCGGACAGTTTCCGTGGATGTCACGCGAGCCGCCGGAGAACCGGCGGCTCGTTGTCTGTGAGGACACTCAAGAATCGATCGATTCCCCGAATCGCAGAATTTGTCATTGGTCAATTGTCATTACTCATTTGTCATTGAGAAAGTTCAGCAGTGTCCCTTCCTGCAGATGACTATTGACAAATGACAAATGACAAATTGACTTAGAACATGCTTCAGATCGCCTGAAAGCTCCGCCACCGACGTTCCTGTCTACGACAGACTAATGCCTTCCATGTCTTCCAAGCGTGATTACTACGAGGTCCTCGAAGTCACCCGCACAGCGACCTTCGAGGAAATTAAGCGTTCCTATAAGAAGATGGCGCTCAAGCATCATCCGGATCGTAATCCGGGTGATACCGAAGCGGTCATCAAGTTCAAGGAATGCGCTGAAGCCTATGAAGTGCTCAGCGACTCCGAAAAACGCAGCCGTTATGACCAGTATGGCCACGCTGGTGTGAGCGGTGCTGGACGCGGACGCTCGGGCGGCGCTCAGGACATCAACGATATCTTTGACGCATTCGGTGACCTGTTCGGCTTCGGTGGGGGAGCACGAGGGCGTCGGTCCGGTCCCACACGCGGATCGGATCTGCAGACAAGTGTCGTGCTCACGCTCAAAGAGGCGGCGGTCGGTTGCAGCAAGGACGTTCAGCTTCATCGCCACAAGACCTGCCCCACGTGTGACGGCAGCGGCGCGGAAGCTGGGTCGAAGCCGGAAACGTGCGAGTATTGCGGCGGACATGGCCAGGTCGTGCAGGCTCAGGGCTTCTTCCGGGTGCAGACGACGTGCCCAGCCTGCCGCGGTCAGGGACAGGTCGTTCGCAACAAGTGCGACGACTGCCAGGGAAGCGGTCTGGTGGGTGAAGTCGTGACCCGCACCGTGAGCATTCCTGCGGGGATTGATAACGGCCAGTCCCTGTGCCTGCGGGGCGAAGGAGAAGCGGGGCCGCGGGGAGGACCTTCCGGGGACCTGTATATCGAAGTGACGGTGGAAGAACATTCCATCTTCCGTCGGGAAGGATCTCACCTGATCTGCCGAATTCCGGTTTCCTACTCGCAGGCAGCACTGGGAGCGACCCTCGAAGTGCCGCTGGTTGTTGGCAAAGATGAATTGAAGATTCCTGCGGGGACTCAACCTGGGCAAGTCTTCCGTCTGAAGGGAAAAGGGATGCCCGATCCCCGCGGTCGCAGCGTGGGGGATCTGCACGTGGAAATTCAGGTGGTGGTCCCCAAGAAGCTCAGTGAAAAGCACGAAGAACTCCTTCGTCAGCTCGCTGAGTTCGAACGGGTCGAAGTGGACCCCCATCAGAAGAGCTGGTTTGAAAAATTGAAGAGTTTTGTCACCGGGGTGGATGATGAAGAGTGATGCCGATGGCGCACTCGAATCGACACCCAGTTCACAAAGCGAAGTCCAGAAGGTGATGTCATGACTCAGCCAAACGAATCCACCGGCGAACAGCCTCAGAACAACGAACCCGAACTGGTCGAATCGACCACCAAGGAGCCGGTCGAGGAGAAGTCTCCTCTGGAAACGCTCACTGCCGAACGGGACGAACTTCGGGATTTGCTGCTGCGAACTCGGGCAGAGATGGATAACGTCCGCAAACGCATGACCCGCGAGCGGGATGAGGAACGGAAGTATTCATCCCTGCCGGTCATCCGTGAGCTGCTGCCCGTCATTGACAACCTGCATCGTGCGCTCGAGGCCAGCCAGAAGGATCATAACACCGAGGCATTGCTCCAAGGCGTTCAGATGGTCGCCAGGCAACTGGAGGAAGTGTTGACCCGACAGGGACTGCAGACGATTCCCGCAGTCGGACAGCCTTTTGACCCGAACCTGCATGAAGCCTTGCAGCAGGTTCCGACGAGCGAACATCCGCCGATGACGGTCATTCAGGAATACGAACGAGGATTCCAGCTGCATGACCGGGTCGTCAGACCCAGCAAAGTCATCGTGTCCAGTGCTCCGGCACAAGCGTGAGAAGCTGGAGATCGGATCTCACAACTGTTTCAAATTGTGAAGAAAAGAATTGAAACGCAGAGATCGCCGAGGACGCCGAGAAGTAAGGGAGAATCTCCGAATTTCTCAGCGATCTCTGCGTACTCTGCGTTTCAAATCCTGAAACTGCAATTCAACCTGAATACAATCCAACTATTAACGTCATCCGGCCGCCCGGAGAGCCTCTATGCCGACATACGATTACGAATGTGCCAGCTGCCATCACACCTGGGAACTGTTTCAGTCCATCAAGGCCCCGGCGGTGAAGAAGTGTCCCGAGTGTGGGAAGAATCAGGCGAAACGGGTGATCGGACCGGGTGCTGGAATCATCTTCAAGGGATCGGGCTTTTACATTACCGATTACCGCAGTGATTCCTACAAGAAGGCTGCCGCTGCCGATACCAAGTCTTCAGAAGGTTCCAAATCCGAATCGAAATCGGAAGGAAGTTCTTCTTCCGCAAAGAAGAGCAAACCCAAATCGAAAGAGTAAGGGGTCGCAAATGGTTTCGACCCGGAGGGACTGAATTCCTGCTGAGAGAGATCACGATGCGTGCTTGCCTGCTGAGTTGGTGTCTGGGAATGCTCCTGATGCAGGGGATGGCAAGCGGGGCCGAGCCCAGCTTCCCGCTTCAGGCCAAGAGAATCGTTTTCCTCGGGGATTCCATCACGCATGCCGGACATGTCGTGACACAGATTGAAGCCCAGCTGCTGACCCAGCGGGGAACTCCCCTCCCGGAGATCATCAACCTGGGCCTTCCCAGCGAGACGGCCAGCGGCCTCTCCGAACCGGCACATCCCTTCCCTCGGCCAGGTGTGCATGAGCGTCTGGCCCGTGCCTTGAAAACGCTGCACCCGGACGTTGTCGTCGTCTGTTACGGAATGAACGACGGGATCTATGCTCCGTTCAGCGAAGAGCGGTTCCAGACCTATCAGACTGCAATTCTCAAACTCGTGGATGAGGTGCACGCAGCGGGCGCCAAGGTGGTGCTTCTGACGCCTCCTCCTTTCGATCCGCTGCCAGCCCGGAAGTCCGGGGCTTTGAAAGGCCGGGAGAACACGGCATTTGACTGGGTTCACATCTACGAGGGGTATGATGAAGAGGTCATGGTCCGATACGCAGCCTGGATCATGGAACAGAAAGACAAGGTCGAAATGGTCGTCGACGTGCGGTCTCCCGTCCTCGCCTACGTGGCAGAGAAGCGGAAGACCGAACCGGATTTCGTCATGTCCGGTGACGGAGTTCATCTCAACGATGAAGGACAAGCGGTCATCGCGGGAGCCGTCCTGACGGCCTGGGGTGTTCCCGGCACGACACCGGATGCGGAACTGCTTCAGCTGGTGGACAAGAAGCAGTCACTGCAGAAACATACGTGGCTGAATGAAGTCGGCCATCAGCGCCCCGGGATGCCAGCCGGGCTGCCGATCGCCGAATTGAAGCAGCAGGTCTCCGAGATTGACCAGCAGATTCAGCAGCGACTCAAGCAGCTTCAGAAGTGAAAACAAAAAGTGCCGCAGATCCAGAGACCTGCGGCACTTTTTGTTTTCTTAATCCGGTGGAGGTGGAACTCGGTACGAAACGGGCCGCGCGTGGCTGCCGCATCAGGCGACCACGGAATTGACCTCGTTCCTCCTGCAGGGAACCGCGAGTGAGTTTCGGTCCCCGCAGTCGCATCGCCTCTTACTGGTTCTCTGGAGCTGGTGCGCCATTAACGGTGAAGCGGGCTTCATAGGCCAGGCTGCCGATGAAGTGCTTGGCTGTGATGAACTGATCGACATCCAGATTGTTGATGTCCGCACTCACCGCCTTCATCATTTTGTCGGTGGCTTTTTCAATCGCGGCGCAGTTGTCGGAACCGGCTCCGCTGTTTCCAGCAGTCCGCTGAGAGAAAAGCTTGTCGATTTCGTAACGGTCCTCGTCGAAAACAGTGGCCCGCAGCACACCCGGCCAGGTAATCACATTGTTCTGCCGGTCGAACTGCTCGCTGCTGAGGCGGTGAGGAGCAGCACGTGCCGCCATGTCTTTCTTGTAGGCTTCCACCTGGGCACGGGCCTCTTTGGTCTTGGCCTGATACTGATCCATGATGGCCTGCTGGCGGACATCATAGAACTGCCGCTGCATGTTGACGGTCTTCAAATACTCCTGATACGCCTGCAGGTACTGGGACTCTGCCTGGGTGTGCTCGATTTCGTACTGGCCCTGATCCACCTCAGCCTGTCCGAGCCCCTGAGCTGCAGCTCCGATTCCGATCCCGGCTCCCATGGCTGCGGTCATTCCACCGCCGTAGCCGTACCCGCCCCAGCCGTAGCTGGGAACGTAGCCGTGAAAACCGTCGTAACCGTATCGACCGGCCTGTGCGAGGCACTCGGAACTGCCCAGTCCGGCGACCATGCTCGCGACGGACAATGTCATTACAAACCCGCGCTGCCAAGAGAGTTTCATTTTTTCAGCCGTCTTTGAAGGGATGTCAGAATCGGTGTGCGCACGACCACAAACACCATGAAGATGCTTGCATGATTCAACAAATTCAATCTACCGAAACCGTTCGTCGCGAAAAAGCCTGAAAATGCTGGTCAGGCCGGTGTGGGTTGTACGCCGGCACCGACGATTCCGACGAACACGACTATTTCAGATCTGAGGGTTTCAGCTTCTTTTCCGCCCAGGCCTCATTGCTCAGATTCCCGTAAGCGGAGGGCTGATAGTCTCCGACCAGTTCGACGTTCGTGCCTGTTTCAGGAATCTGATCTCCCAGTCCCAGCAGGAAATAGACTCCGTTGACGAGTTCTCGGCGAACCCCTTCGCTCGTCAGGTCTGATGAAGACCCGATCGTGGAAGTCATCGACTTCCCTGACTGGCCACCGGGCAGCTGATAGGACTTCAGCCAGACAATCGGCATCATCGGATCGTTCTTGCTTTGATCAGGTTCTGAGTCGGTGGGACGCAGTCCGAAGTATCGATCCTTCTCATCATACTCGCCGGCGCGGTTCATCACTTTCCCGAGTACGAGCGGCTGGGAGTCACCTGGAAGAGGAAGTCGGACACCGTAAACGTCGGTCGATCCCCAGATGTCTCCATCCTTGATCCCCTTCAGAACAGGATGCCCTTCCGCGCCCGGAGCGATCACTCCGCTGGTGCTCTGATGCTTATGATTCCCGTGATGAGTGTGCCAGCGTTCTCCCAGCACCAGCCGGCCGAAACCATCAGCCCAGTCCTTCTCATCTCCCTGGTAGCCGTTCGAGTATCTGGCGAACGCGTTATTTCCGGGAATGTTGAAAGCATGGGTCGCTGTGCGAATCCCGATCACGGGTTTGCCGCTCTTGAGATACTTTTCGAAGTGCTCCATCTGGTCGTCAGGCAGGTTTCGAAACCGCGTGAAGAGCACCAGCAGGTCGGCAGTGTCGAGAGCCTGTAGGCCCGGAATGTTGGTGGTGATGTTAGGATTGATGACGCCTGTGGCAGGATCGATGGCGAACAGTACGGTGCAGTCGTAGCCGTGGCGCTGTGAGAGGATCTTGGCCAGCTGTGTCAAAGCCTGTTCGGAACGGTACTCTTCATCTCCGGAGACCAGAACGACCTTCTTCCCTTTTCCGGGGCCCGACTCCCCTTTGAATTCCAGCCACTGATCAGAATTGTCCGCTGCCGCAGTCGAAGGGAGTTCCTGCAGTTTGATGTTCTTCCAGCGAATCTGTTTTCCCACCTTGCTGGCGTCATCTCCAATGCCATGCACCTGCAGGGCGATGAAGCCGGAGGACGTCATGTCGTCGGTCAGGTCCGCAGCGGGAACTCCATTGATCCAGGTTTTGATCTGCGGGCCATCTGCGACGATCTTGTAATGATTCCAGTCGTTCTGCTTGAAAGCGGCGCGGGCGGCCGCATTCTGATCGCCGGTCAGATTGTAAAGCCATCCGCGACGGCCTTCGTCGTAGATGCCGCCCGACCAGGCCCGCGCGGATGGATCGATCTCGACCTGATACCCATGCACAACTTTGGGAGCAACCTTGGCGGTGATGGCTTTGCCGTTTTGATCGGTCCCTTTCCAGGTCTTTTCGGTGTCGAACTGATTGGTTCGAATCTGCACTCCGGAGTTCAGCAGCGGGTCGACTTTAAAGTCGAGTTCGAGAATGAAGTTCTCGTAGTTCTTGTTCGTACACAGGAAGCTGTTGCCGGTTTTCGGGACCGATGTCCCGACGATTTCATCCCCTTCGACAGTGTATGTCGCTGTTCCTCCCCGCTGATTCCACCCGTCGAGGTCCTTGCCGTTGAAGAGCGCCACTGGCTCGTCCGCCGCCTGCGCCGGGAGGACAGCACACAGACAGAACGCGCCCAGAATCGGAAGAACCATCCAGCAGGATTTCATATTCATGTCCTCATGTTGTTTGACAGGGGATAGTGCAACATCATAGTTGAGAGCGGGCCAGAAAAGGAATGAGGAAACGGTCCACAGCTGGCGACCTTAAGGATTCTTCGCGCCTCGCGAACTTCTGTTACAGTAATGAGATTAACGTCCCTTCTGAAATGAGGATGAAACATGGTCAGGACCGCTTCCACGATGATGCCGCTGGGGACATCTGCCCCGGATTTCTCGCTGCCGAACGTCGACGGGACGACGGTGTCGTTGTCGGACTTCGCGGGCAAACCACTCCTGGTGGTCTTCATGTGCAACCACTGTCCGTTCGTGCTTCACCTGAGAAGTGCTTTGGCTGCGTTTGCGGATGAATATATGGCCAAGGGACTGGCGATGGTGGGAATCAGTTCAAACGACACCGCGGCTTATCCGCAGGACGGACCTGAAGCGATGAAGCTGGAAGCTCAAAATGCGGGTTATCACTTCCCGTACCTGTACGATGCCACGCAGGCGATCGCCAAGGCCTATCGCGCTGCCTGCACTCCGGACTTCTTCCTGTTTGATCTTAACCACAAGCTGGTCTATCGGGGACAGTTCGACGACAGCCGTCCGAAGAGCGACATCCCCATCACAGGCCATGACCTCCGGGCAGCCGTGGACGCCCTCCTCGCCGGGCAGCCTGTCACAGACAGGCAGATGCCCAGCATCGGCTGCAACATCAAATGGAAGCCCGGCCTGGAACCCGATTACTTCACCGGCACTCCCGCAGTCTGAGGCGGGAGAAGCTCCACAAGTTGAATTGCCCCAGGCAGCGTTTCATAAAAAAAGGGTGGGACTCCCCGGTTCGGGAAATCCCACCCAAAATCAATCGCTGTGTCAGAGCGCTGGCGTTCTGAAACGGTCGGAGACGATGCCGGCCAAGAACGCCGGGCATCGGCTATCCGTCGTCGGTTGATTACAGCAGATTCGGTTCCCAGCCTGCGCGATAGGACTTGGTCAGGTACTGATTGGCCTGCGCATTGTTGGTGATCTTCATCGCTGCCGAGTCCCACTCCAGCGTCTCTCCGGGAACCTTGCTGGCGACAATCCCCAGCAGAACGGCTTCGGTGAGTGGACCGGAATAGCTGAAGCGGGAGGTGGCTTCACCTTCACCGCGGCAGGCGTCTGCCCAGCTGACGTAGTGATCACGTCCTTCGACTTTCGGAATTTCAAACTCCGCGAACTTCTCGGTGGGGGACAGCACCGGCGCTCCGACGTGCGGAAGAACCAGTTGTCCTTTTTCACCGATGAAAACAGAACCGGCGGTCGGGATCTTCACTCCTGCCGGCAACGACAGTTCTTCACGGGTCGGAACCTTCCCCTGACCGTTTCGCCAGGTGACCTGAATTGTCGGCTCGGCAGTGTATTCCGTGCCGGGGAACTGGAAGGTCACAACGTTATCGTTGATCCACGCTTCGGAGTTGAGCGGAGGATTAACACCCACCAGAGAAGTCGGGGCTGTCAGTTTCAAAGCGGTGAATACCGGATCGAGGATGTGACAGGCGAAGTCGCCCATTTTCCCGGTTCCGAAATCCTGCCAGTTTCGCCAGTTATAGGGATGGTAACATTCATTGACGTAAGGCCGCTCCGGAGCGACACCCAGCCACAGGTCCCAGTGCACCCCTTCGGGAACCGGATCGCTGCCGGGAAGCCGGTCGGTCCACTTGTTCCAGGACGATTGCCCGGCCTGCCACGAATAGACTTCGCGAATCTTGCCGATCGCTCCATCCTGAATGAGGCGGACTGCTGTCCGGTAGAACTCGTGGGATTGAATCTGGTTGCCCATCTGGGTGACTACACCGGCCTTCTCGGCCGCTTTCGTCATCGCACGAGCTTCCTGCACGGAATGCGCGAGCGGCTTCTGGCAGTAGACGTGCTTGCCCAGCGACATGGCAGCCAGTCCGATCGGCGCATGCATGTGGTCCGGCGTTGAAACCAGCACTGCATCGATATCCGACTGCTCCAGCATCTTGCGCCAGTCGAAGTAGCGCTTTGCCTGGGTATAGGTCTCGGCAGCCCAGCCGAGATGGTTTGCACTCTCGTCAATGTCGCAGATGGCAACCACGTTCACGTGAGGGCTGGCAGCGATAGAATTCAGGTCGTATTTCCCCTGGCCCCCCACACCAACGGCAGCCAGATTCAGCTTGCTGTTGGGAGATGCGGCACGAGAAACACCGCACATCAACGCGGCGCCGCCAAATGCGGAGGATTTCAGAAAATCTCTTCGTGAAAATTTCAACATGGGGGGCTCACAAGATTATAGAACTGGGGCTGGATTGTGTGACACGACTTGGGTGGGATGGAATGCGTCGTGCACACAGTCAAACTATAACAGGAATCTTCAACCGGACGGAACTCCAATGGCGACTCTCTGACCAGCTTTGCTCAGAATGAACCGCGGCTAACTCGAGGTCCGGGGAAGTCGTCGTGGCTTCAGAAAATGGTCTGCATGAACTTCACCAGTTCGATGATCTGTGTCGGAACCACGAATAAAGCGACGAAGACGATTGAGATCACCGCAATCCACAGCAGGATGTCTGTCATCAGAGATGGGCGGAGCTGTTTGTCGACTTTCCGGTATCGAAAGTAAAGCGTGACAATCGCGATCATCGGAAGCGTGGAAGCCTGTGCGATGCCGCCGATCTTGACCAGCAATTGAGGGTCGTGCAGCAGCATGTAGTATGTGAACGCGAGGAGCGGAAAGAATGCACAGAACCGGCGAACGAGCAGCCGCCGGTCGTTGGCATCCCGGGAGGACACGAACCTGTTCAGCACCAGAAAATCCACAGCCAGTCGGCTGTTGGCCGCCGATGCCAGATAAAGAGTCTTGAAGAGAACTGCCCCCGCACCGATCAGGAACAGCATCCGGGTCCAAGCACCAAACGGACCGACATACATCTTGGAAAGCGTATCGATGAGGTCGGTCCCTTTCGGATCGAGATTCTGGGGATGCAGGACAGCTGCCCCCAGAATGTAAAAGGCAACCGTCGAGATCGTGAACACTACCATGCTGATCCAGGCGTCCAGCTGCATCACCCGGATCCAGCCCTGGGCCCGGCGTTCCCATTCAACCGTTCCATCCGCTTTGCCGACATACCGGGCGTACCCTTTCTCAAGGCACCAGTAGGGGTAATAGAACAATTCTGTCGCCCCGACCCCGGTAATTCCGAACACCGCAAATGCTGCCATCTGACCGGACTGGGGGATCTGGAGTTCAAGTCCGTTCTGAAGATCCTTGAGATGGACCGGGAAGTCCGTCCAGTTCAGGGCCACCACCGCCAGCATCGTAATGATGGTCACGCTGACCACGATCATCGTCGTCAGCCATTCGATGCGTCGATATCCGCCGTTGTAAATGAGCGAGATTGCCGTCAGACAAGTGATGAGCGCCCAGATGGCTTCCGGTCGAACCTTGAGAATCTGCTCGGCCCCGGGAAGACCCGCTGAGACCGCTGTGGACATCTGCTGCGTGAAGTGGGGGAATGCCAGGTGCAGCACCTGTCCGACTCCGCCTGCCATTCCTCCCAGCTGCATAACGGTGCAGAGCATCATGCAGAACCACCACCAGACGAGCCAGTGAGCCCGGCGTCCACGTCCGGGCAGTTCGTTGATCGCCCCCAGCGTGGGCCGTCCGGAAGAGATGGCGTATCGTCCCAGTTCCACCTGCACAAAGACCTTGATCACGCAGCTGAAGAGGATCAACCACAAAAAGACGAAGCCATGCCGCGCCCCCAGACTGGTCGTCAGGATCAGTTCGCCCGAGCCGACGATGGTCCCTGCCAGAATGATTCCGGGACCGATCTTCCGCAGGGCCGCAATCCAGGTCTTGGGTGGATCCCGAACATCTTCCGGAGGAAGTGCGTAAGGATCGAATGCGGCGATTTCTTCAGACACGCTTGTTGGCCCCGCTCTCCGGAGAATTGTTCCTTAGGGTGAAAATATAACGGAGAGTTGATGTTCCCGCAAAACGGTGGACGCAGTCTTCAAGCGGGCTTGCCGAATTTCATTCGTAACATTTTCGTGAAGATGTCATTCACGTTGCTTGTCTCGCAGCAGCATTAACACCCCAGGTTGTTTTCAATTCGCCGCGAGCGAACAGACTCATCACTCCTTGACCGCGAGTTCCGGTAGATTGACCTTCAGCCGGGAATGCGGTTCAATCAGATGAGCATGTTTCCTGCTGAGTTGAGTTCACACAGTCCATCGAGGAGTACTCCATGTCGACAGCCATCGCGCCCGCACAGGCGGTCGTTCCACCCAAAGTCCGTTGCACGCAGATGCTGATCGACGGTCAATGGCGGGACTCAGTCAGTGGCCAGACGTTTGCCACGCATCATCCCGCCACGGAAGAAAAGATTGCTGACGTGGCCCGGGCCAACGCTCAGGACGTGGATCTCGCGGTCAAAGCGGCCCGCAGAGCCTTTGAAACCGGTCCCTGGTCCCGGATGGATGCCCGTGACCGCGGTCGGCTCATGTACAAACTCGCCGACCTCATCGAAGAAAACATTGAAGAACTGGCCGCACTGGAAACGCTGGATAACGGCAAGCCGATCGTCGATTCCCGGAACGCCGACCTGCCGCTGGTGGTGGACTGCCTGCGGTATTATGCCGGATGGGCAGACAAACTGACGGGCGAAACGATCCCGGTTCGAGGGAATTATTTCTGCTATTCCCGGCGGGAACCCGTTGGTGTGGTCGGCCAGATCATTCCCTGGAACTTCCCCGCTCTGATGGTCGCATGGAAGTGGGGCCCTGCTCTGGCGACCGGCTGCACCATCGTCATGAAACCGGCCGAGCAGACACCGCTGACGTGCCTGCGCATGGCGGAACTCGCACTGGAAGCGGGAATTCCCCCCGGCGTGATCAACGTTGTTCCGGGATATGGCGACGCCGGCGCAGCTCTCGTCAAACACCCGGATGTCGACAAGATCGCCTTCACGGGTTCAACGGAGACCGGACAGATCATCATGCGGGAGGCGGCCGCCACTCTGAAGCGGACGACCTTTGAACTGGGAGGCAAGAGCCCGAACATCGTCTTTGCCGACTCCGATATTGAAGCTGCGATCGCGGGAGCGGAGTTTGGGTTGTTCTTCAATCAGGGGCAGTGCTGCTGTGCCGGAAGCCGTTTGTTTGTGGAGAAGTCGATTCACAAAGACTTCGTGAAAGAACTGACAGCCCGGACACGCCAGCGCAAGACCGGCAATCCTTTCCACCTGGAGACGACTCACGGTCCCCAGATCGACGCTGCCCAGTTCGACAAGATCATGGATTACATCGACCGGGGCAAGAAGCAGGGGGCGGACTGCGTGACCGGGGGCAAGCGTCACGGGGACGTCGGCTTCTTCATCGAACCGACCGTCTTCGATAACGTCACCGATGACATGGACATCGCAACGGACGAAATCTTTGGCCCTGTCATCAGCGTGCTCCCGTTCCAGGATGTCGATGAGGTCATCGAACGCGGCAACAAGTCACTGTTCGGACTGGCAGCCGCAGTCTGGACAAAGGATATTTCCAAAGCCCACCGCGTGGCAGCAGCTCTGCGGGCCGGGACTGTCTGGGTCAACTGTTACGACGTCTTCGACGCTGCCGCTCCGTTCGGCGGGTTCAAGCACTCGGGAATCGGCCGCGAACTGGGCGAGGCCGCGTTGGCGAACTACACCGAGCACAAGACAGTGACAGTCAGTTTAGGGTGAGGAAATCTCCGGATGCGAAGTTGGGTTCACCACGGAGTCTTGGAGACACAAAGGATTTCTGAACCGCGAATCATGCGAATTCCTTCTGTGTTGCCACTTCTGGTGACTCTCCCTGTTTGAGTCGACCTGTGGAACAGGCATTTCTGCTTGACGGAAATGCCTGTTCCTCTTGATTTCTCTCTCCGTGTCACCGTGCCTCCGTGGTGAATTTCATTCGTAACCCGACCTGCATCGCGGCTGAACTTCGCTGAGAATTCTGTTAACATCTGATTTGTTCTGACAACGTGGCGGGCGGAAGACGAACCTCTTCCGCTCGCCATTTTCACTGACCTGCTTCGATTCCACAGACATTTCCCTCACATGCACACGGAAGTGACCACCCGCATCCGACAACTCCCTCCTGCGGTCATCAACAAGATTGCTGCTGGAGAGGTGATTGAACGTCCTGCCAGCGTCGTGAAAGAGATGCTGGAAAACTCCGTCGATGCACTGGCAACGAAGATCGAAGTCGACATCGAAGAGGGGGGCACCGAGCTGATCCGGATCGCCGACAACGGAGAAGGAATTCACCCCGACGATGTCGAGCTGACTGTCGCCAGCCATGCCACCAGCAAACTCACCGATGCAGATGATCTTTTCAACGTCCGCACTATGGGGTTTCGCGGCGAAGCACTGGCGTCGATTGCGGAAGTCTCCCACTTTCGATTGAGGACCAAGCAGCGCGATCAGCTGATGGGAACCGAACTCGAAGTCCACGGAGGAATTCTCAAGGAGCCCCGCGCGTGCGGCTGCCCGGACGGGACGCAGATTGAAATCCGGCAACTGTTCTTCAACACGCCTGTCCGCCGCAAGTTCCTGAAAACGTCGTCGACCGAGTTCGCTCACATTTCCGAACACTTCACACGAATCGCCATTGCGTACCCGAACCTGCAGATGACTCTGCGGCACAACAACCGGACGGTCTATGAACTGCCGCCGACCCATCAGCTCGTCGAACGTCTGGAACTGTTCTTCGGACGCGAACTCGCATCTCAGCTCATCCCCGTGGAAGCCAGTCACGGAGGAGCCCGCATTTGGGGATTCGTCGGTCATCCCAGCCAGAGCAAGGGAACGCGAAAAGGGCAGTACCTGTTTCTCAACGGCCGCTGTATTCAGGATCGTTCGCTGCAGCATGCTCTGGGGGAAGCCTATCGCGGACTGATGATGGTGGGGCGCTATCCGGTGGCGTTCCTGTTTCTGGAAGTGCCGGCCGACCAGGTGGACGTCAACGTTCATCCCACAAAATCCGAGGTCCGCTTTCAGGACAGTCAGGTGCTCTATCGCCTGATGCTCTCGACGCTGCGAAACAAATTCCTGTCGATGGACCTGGATTCGAAGCTGACTCTGGGTGGCCCCGCAGCCACCCCGGAAACTCCGCCGTTGCGTCACGAAGACACGCAGATCCAGCGCGAACTGGTGGCATGGACCACACATCAACTCGACCGGCAGGTGCAGGAACTCCCCGGTCTGACCGGTTCTGTCCCGGCTTTCGAAAAGTTTCCCGAGTTACCCGAGCGAAGTTTCCAGCGAGCGCTGGAAGCAGCAGAACGACCGGATCCCGCGCCGGTCGCCTCTTCACCGATTACTCATGTCACGACAGCGGAATCGGTCCACACTCCTGCCTCCGCAGCTGCTGAAGTGCGTGCCATGCAGGTGCATGACTGCTATCTGGTGGTCGAGACGACAGACGGCATTACGGTCATCGACCAGCATGCACTCCACGAACGGATCATGTACGAGCATCTGCGCCGGCGTGTGCTCGCGGGTGGAATCGAAGTTCAGCGACTGCTGATTCCAATCACGGTCGATCTGTCGAGTCGGGAAGCGGGAATCCTTCTGGATCAGATTGATCTGCTGAAGGAACTCGGCCTGCAGGTGGAGGACTTCGGGGGAAATACGATCGCCCTCTCGGGTTATCCGACTCTGCTGGCGAAGGCCGATCCCGCACGTCTGCTCAAAGAGATCGTTGAACTGCTGGAAACCTCGGGTCGGCGGATCGAACGGCGTGACCTCATCGACAGCCTGCTGCACATGATGTCGTGTAAGGCCGCGATCAAAGCAGGGCAACGACTCTCTCCGGAGGAAATGGAAGCACTCCTCGAGCAGCGGCACCTGTGTGATGATGCCCATCACTGCCCGCACGGGCGACCGACCGCATTGAAGCTGAGTCGTGAGGAACTCGACCGCCAGTTCGGTCGACTCGGGTAGCTTCCGTTCCGTGGTGGTCCAATTCATTTGAAGCATCGTGACACGACGAACACGTCGCGCAGCTGAGCCACGGTCCTTTTCCTCACCCCATGGGATTGGTGGGGCCGCGACATCATCCGATGCTGCCTCACGGCAGGGAATTACGGTGATCGCCACCCCTGCACTTCTCTATTTTGACTCTGTGCAGTATGGTGATTTCCCGATGAGATTTCGCATCGGAAAATTTTTTTGAACATGTCACCTTCCTCAGATTGCCGGGAAGTGACGAGTTGCTGCATCGCTCGAGGAGTGTGAAATATGGCTATGGACGTTGATGAGATTCTGCTGGATGCCGAAGAACGCATGGAGAAAGCAGTCGAAGTGTTTCGCAATTCCCTTTCGGGACTGCGGACCGGACGCGCTTCCCCCGGCCTCGTCGATTCCGTGAGGGTGAACTACTACGGTTCGCCAACCCCGCTCAAGCAGGTGGCGACCGTCAGCTGTCCTGAACCGCAGCAGATCCTGATCCGCCCGTTCGATCAGGGCTCTCTCAACGACATCATCAAGGCGATTCAGGCGAGCGACGCGGGACTGGCCCCGAATTCAGACGGGCGCATGATCCGCATCAATGTTCCGCCCCTGTCGACCGAACGCCGACGGGAAATGACCACCCGCATCAGCAAGTTCGCGGAAGAAGCTCGCGTTGCGATCCGCAACGTGCGTCGTGATGCCAACAAACATGCAGACACTGCCGAGAAGGAAAAGACTCTCTCCGAGGACGATCTCGAAAGCGTCAAAGAGCAGATTCAGGAGCTGACAAAGAAGTTCGAAGGCAAGACGAACGAGATTGCCAAGGACAAAGAAAAAGAAATCATGGAAGACTGACGCAGTCGCTGATTGGCCGCACTCCTCCCCGGGGTGCGGCCAGAGCGGTTTTGCAAATAATCTATTACGTTCCGCAGGCGATAATATGGACTTTCATGCGGTGAAAACCCTGAATCGCCTGCACATGATAGACCAAACTAGTCTAATCGACCTGCGGCGCGGCGGGAGGTAATTCGATCCGGAACTCGACGCCCCCCTCGGGAAGATTGAATCCGTTCAATTCTCCTCCGTGATTCTGGATGATCCTCCGGCAGATCGTCAGCCCCAGTCCCGTTCCTGTCTCTTTCGTACTGACGAACGGTTCAAAAATCTGTTCGAGCATTTCCGGCGGGACGCCTGGCCCGGAATCAATTACACGGATGAGGATCGGTTCAGGCTCTTGCGGGTCGCTCCCCTGCGGACTTTCGAGTCGAATCTCGATGCTGCCCCCTTCTGGTTGAGCATCCAGACTGTTCAGCAACAGATTGAGCATCACCTGCCGCATCCGTAGCGGATCGGCATCGACCTCAACCCGTCCGTCGGTGAGATCCGCGGACAGTTCGACATGCTGAACGTTGGCACGGGCAGCGACCAGTTCCATCGCTTGCCGAATGACGGTGGCCAGATCGATCCGTTTGCATTGGAGTGCCTGCGGCTTGGCGAAGTCGAGAAATTCCTGCACCAGTCCCTCGAGTCGACGAATCTCTTCATCCAGCACCTTCAGTTGCGGTTGAGAGAGACTGGGGCCATCTGGTCGGGAGAGAGCCCGCTGCACGAGCATCTTCATCGGCATCAGCGGATTGCGAAGTTCATGGGCCAAGCCGGCTGCCAGTTGTCCTACCGCAGCGAATTTCTGGTTTCGAAGGCTTTCCAGCTCACGCTGCTGCAGACGTTCAATGACCAAACCGATGTGATCTTCAACCTGCTTGAGCCCCGATTCGAGCCCTGAAATCCCGCCGATGTTCGAAATCTTGACAGGGCCGACCACTTCCTGAAGCCGGTCCGCAGCTCCCCGCACCGAAACGTCCAGCTTGATCATTGTGCGACGCACCCCACGGGCGATGGCCAGTCCCGCGACCAGACCGGCAGCTCCTCCGCAGACCCCCAGCAGCAGGAATGCCTCGAACATTTTGTTGGCGGTCTGGCGATTGGCTTCGTTCGTGCGATCGGCCGCCTGCTCGTTGGTTTTGACGTATTCGCTGATGGGACGCTGAACATTCGTATTCAGCAGATCATCCAGAGCCGTCGCGGCAGCATCTCTCTGTTCGACCGGCTGGCTGCGAAGTTCTTTCAACTGCTCAAAGAACGTCTGCATGCCCTGATGCAGTTCGGCCCAGATCTGCAGAGATGTCTTCTGGGCGACTCCGCCGGCAATCGACTTTGTATTCGTGGCGAACTCGTGCAGTCGTTCGAGTCGATTCTCGAAAGCGGGCCGCAGCGCTTCGATCTGATCAAGGAACTCGTCCTGTGGATCGAAATGGTACTGGCGGAGCAGCTGCCGCATGTCGCTGACCACCAGCAGCAGATTCTGTGCGGCCAGCGTATTGTGAAATTCCAGATTGACCAGCTCTGAAACGGACGCCTGTTGCTGCTGGACGTTCCAGGCCGCCAGAATTCCGAGGCTGAACAGCAGGATGCTGATCGCAATGGTGGGAGCCATGATGTGCAGCATGAATCGCGTATTCATCACAGCTTTCCAGAGGGGCGTTCGTCGACAGAGGAAGTGACACCACTTCGGTCAGGTCGTGTCTAGAAATTAGACCATGTCGAAAATATTTGATCCAAGACTTCTGAAGATACCTTCTTTTTCCGAAGAGAGCACGAGGACAAGCCGCGTCCGTGCATTTTTCTTTTCTCTGTCATTCCTACGGAGTTACAGTTCACCGCCCGCCGCTGGCCCCGACGCAGCCACGGTCGATCTCGGCTCCACGGGGGTGGCCGGTCGAATTCCTTCGCGCTTCTGGCACGGTGGCTGCTGCTGGGATCGAGGTTCACGATGAGTGATCCATTTCTGGATCGGCGACCGAGGTCACGAAAGCTTTTTTGAGAAAGTTCTTCCGTGTTTCGCAGGCGATCCCAGGCATGTTCACTCGTAGAAACATCTGAGTCGCCAGCGCCCGCCGGAGCGAATTGCTCCCAGAAGCGACCAGAAAGGAACGCCTCGGAAGCGGCCAGGAGCAGTTGATGTTGCAGATGATGTTGGAGCCAATGACTTTGCTGGCGTCTCATGCCGCGGGACACTTCCCTGCGGCCTCCGCCAACGCAGAGAACATGAGTCTCCTCCAGGAGTTCGGATATAACTTTATCCACAATCTCTTTAAGCCGCTGTTGCTCTTTTTCTATGCCGGCTTTCTGATCCCGATTCTGAAAATGAAGTTCGAATTCCCGAAAGTCCTCTACCAGTCCATCACCATCTACCTGTTGCTGGCGATCGGCTGGCATGGGGGAGAAGAGCTGGCCAGCCTGTCGAGAGGAGATCTCGTTCAGGCGCTCGGATTCATGGTGATCGGCTTCTTCACCAACCTGGTGATTGGATGTCTGGCCTATTCCGTCCTGCGACTGACGACCGGTCTCAGACAGATCGACGCGGCCACTGTCGCCGGCTACTACGGATCGGACTCTGCGGGAACATTCGTCACCTGCGTTGGAGTGCTGACAGCGACAGGCATTGCCTATGCCGCTTACATGCCGGTGATGCTGGCGGTCATGGAGATTCCCGGCTGCCTGGTCGCACTGGTCATCGTGGCCCGCCTGAGAAGAAATGGAATGGACGCGAATGGAAACATGCCGGGGGAGCGCGGATACGATCGGAACGCCGTACACAGCCACATCGCGATCCATGAGCCCGCCCTTCAGAAGCACGTCGGCACGCATTCACGAACCGTCCCTGTTCGGCAGGCGGCGCTCGTCGCGGCCGGGATTGAAGAGGAAGCACTTTATCAGGGCGAGAATGCGACCCGTTCCGACCATATGTCCGGGGATTCAAACCGCGAGTCTCCCGAAGACTTTGAAGATGACATCTCGCTGCAGGAACCGGGACATGGCGGGGAGCTGGTCACCGAAGAGTCCCGTCATTCCGGCAGTCTCCTGAATAAGGAACTGCTGCATGAAGTCTTCTTCAACCCCGGGATCTACCTGCTCTTTTCAGGGATTCTCATTGGGTTCATCAGTCAGCTGCAGGGCCCCTCGGTTACGAAGCCGGACGATACTCTGTTTGTGAACCTATTCCCGCCGATTCTGTGCCTGTTCCTGCTGGAGATGGGGATGACCGCATCCCAGAAACTGGGTGACCTGCGGAGCGCCGGCTGGAAATTCGTCGCCTTTGCCGTCCTCGCCCCCAATCTGTTCGCGACACTGGGGATCTGCATTGCCCACGCGTATTCAATGTTTCTGGGGCAAACTCTTGAGATCGGAACGTACGCCCTGTTCGCAGTCCTGTGCGGAGCAGCTTCTTATATCGCATTGCCAGCGGTGCAGCGGATGGCGATCCCCGAAGCAAGCCCGACACTTCCACTCGCAGCTTCACTGGGATGCACATTTTCCTACAACGTCACGATCGGAATTCCCGTTTACATTCTGATTGCAAAGATCATCACCAGGAGTTTCCCGGTTGCTCATCAAGTGGTTGCAGCCATGCAATCAGGCTCGTAATACAGTTTGATTTTTTCAGAGTACGCCGCGTGAGTAAGTGCATTGAGTCGCGTCATGCCAAGAATGCACTCGCTCACGCTTCGTGCGCTGAGAGAAGATTCATTGAGCATTTCAATAAGTTGAACGGTCGCACCCGGGCGAATCCCACGAAAGTGAGAAGTTCCGGCGGCGATTGCCCAGAAGTTGAGTGAAGGCCAACATTCAAAAATGGAGTCAGGTCATGTCTCGCCCTGTCAGGGATCTCCCCCCTGGAGCGTCGCGGCCACCGCCGCTTGAAAATCGGAATCCGACAGTCTCCCCGGACCATCAGGACTTGCAGACTGAAGGACAGAATCCGCGCCTGCTGGGGCTGCCCGGTCAGCCCGCGCGCGTGTATTTCCTCATTGCGTTCGTCGCATTCACAGCAGCCGCAGCGGGCTGGTTGATCACAACATTCCTCTCCGGATGGATGGAAGTTGCCGGGACGCTGGCCGTGGGACTCTTCTACCTGGGACTGGGATTGCAGGAACTCGGAAGACGCCCCTCTTGACCATGTCTCCAGCAGACAGGCCAGTGCGACGTCTTCTGCGAAAATCCTGTCTCCGCCAGACTCAGCCTGCGTTCAGGGCCTGAAGATGGCGAACGAAGTGTTCGGTCAGCACTTCATTGTAAACCCCGGCATTCTCACGCAGCACCTGCTGGACGACTGGCCCCAGTTCCGGGTGCAGCAGGACCGATCCGAACGTGCAATGCAGGATCTGCCGACCCGGTGCTGTGAACCCGCGTCCGGCCGGGACATCGTCCCAGCATTCCAGATACAGCTGTTCGAGTTGCCGCGCGGTCTGGACGTTCGCGGGTGCGGGAACGTCATTGGTGGTCGCCGAGACGTGATAGGTCGCCTTGTCCACGTCGTAACGATCACGGGCGAAATCGACGATCCGTCGAAACTCGTCCGGGGCACAGCGGGCCACAACTCTCAACGCTTCCAGATAGCTGGTTCCCGCGGTCTTGACGTGGAACTGTCCCTGCGTTTTCCGCGCCAGCAGTCCGTACATGGAAAGTTTGTCGGACCCCGAATGCAGGCTGATCTTGTAAGGGCCCATCGATCGCGCAACGGCCGCGTGCTCACCCATCGAGCGTTCCAGGGCAGCGAGGTCTCCCTTGTAATCAACTCCCTTTTCGAGTTCTCCGATGAAACGCGGAGCAAGACTGATGATCCGCACATCATGTCGACGCAGCTGGTCGGCAATGATGTAGTGCTCGGCCAGAGTGGTCGGCTGATCGGTTTCATCCACGCTCAGTTCGATTTCGAATGGTTGCTTCCGCTCGGAAGCGGCCTGCTGAATCGTCTGTGCCAGTTCTATCGTCTTCCGGATGGCGGGGCCGTATTTCACCGCTGCCCGCAGGACCGCTTCAGCATTGAAATCGATGATCGGTCCCTGGTCGACTCGAATCGTCTTTCCGGTGTAGTGCTGAACCCAGTCAACATCGTCCTCGATCGCAGCAAATTTTTCCTGCAGCGTGTTCTCATCGTAATCGTCCGCCCGTTGATCGACGCTGCCACTGGGATCGATCGTGTAAAAGACGAATCCGGCATCAGCAGTGTACTTGATGTCTTCTTCCGTCTTCAGATGATCCGCATCAGCTCCCCAGACTCCCGTGAATCCCGCGGCAGCCAGAGCATCCACAGCAGCCTGCATCACCTGCGGGGCCGTCCGCTGAGTCCGGGCCATCTCCCGGATCGACTGCTGGGCAAAGATCCCGAGAATCGGTCCTCCCGCCTGCTGAAGCGCTGCGAGATGCCCGGGAGTCGCCAGGCCCAGCCGGTCGCCGAATCCGAAGCTGGGGGCCAGTCCGAGTGCCGAAGGTTGCGGACGGTGCGAAGGTGTCGGAGTCATTGTAGCGCTTTCTGGTGGAACACGTGCTGTTGAACACGAAAACGCAGTTCAACCTGCGATTCGTCGGGACAAGGACAACCTTCAGCTCACATCATCATTCGGTCTCTGTGGCAGGTGCGAATCCACGTCGGACCGTATTCTCACTGACGGTGACTGGCAGCAGGAAGTTCAACAGATAGTCGGGACCGCCCGTTTTTGTGCCGATCCCCGACATCTTATATCCGCCAAAGGGGTGCCGTTGCACAATCGCTCCGGTGATCCCCCGATTGAGGTACAGATTTCCAACCTGGAACTCTTCTCGTGCCCGCTGCAGATTCTTCGGACTTCGACTGTAGATTCCACCGGTCAGCGCGAAGCGTGTTCCGTTGGCAATCTGGAAAGCGTGGTCCAGATTCCGGGCTCGCATCACACACAGCACCGGACCGAAGATTTCCGCCTGAGCCAGCCGGGAATCGGGTTCGACGTTGGCAAAAACATGCGGCCCGATGAAATACCCCTCTTTGGCAAGCTTGCCGACATCCCCTGCCACAATCGTCGTGCATTCTTCCTTGCCGATCGCAATGTAATCCTGGATCCGGTTGAAGGCCTCTTCGTCAATCACAGGACCGAAGTCACTGCCAGGATTTTCCGCCGGCCCGACAATCAGGCTCTCGCATGCCAGTTTCAATCGCTCCAGGAACGTGTCATAGATGTCTCCCAGCACGATGACTCGCGAACAGGCGGAGCATTTCTGACCGGCATAATCGAATGCGCTGCGAACGACCCCGAGCACAGCGTCATCCAGATCCGCGTCTTCATCAATAATAATGGCATTCTTGCCCCCCATCTCGGCGACGACATGTTTGACGTTTGCCTGCTCGGGAGAGGGCTCTGCGGCCAGTTTGTTGATCGTCAGGCCGACTTCACGGGACCCGGTAAAGGCGATGACATCGACATCCGGATGCTGCACGAGCGTCGGCCCGATGTCTTCTCCCACGCCGGGAAGGAAGTTCAGCACTCCGGTCGGAATCCCTGCATCCTTGGCAATCTGCATCAGCTTGGACGCAATGATCGAAGACTGCTCAGCAGGCTTCATCACCACGGCATTTCCGGTCACCAGAGCGGCTGCCGTCATGCCGGTGAGAATGGCGAGCGGAAAATTCCAGGGAGCAATGACCACCACCACCCCACGGGCGCGATAGTCGTAGCTGTTCTCTTCGCCGGGGTAATCACACTTGAGCGTCGTGGTCAGGTCCCGCATGGCGAGCGAATAGTAATTGCAGAAATCGATCGCCTCTGCGACGTCGCCGTCCGCCTCTTTCCAGGGCTTTCCGCATTCATAGACCATCCAGGCAGCCAGCTCGAAGCGCCGTGCCCGCATTTCAGAGGCCATCAGTTCGACGTATTCCGCACGGTGATCCGTGGAAACTTTTCGCCACCGCGTTGCAGCTGCCCGGGCCGACTCGACAGCCTGATTTGCCAACTCCACCGTCGCCGCGTTGATGGTTCCAAGGTTTTCAGACTTCTTTGAGGGATTGCGGGCGACGAGGCTGGAGCGGGTGGTCATCGCCTTGCCGTTGATGACAGCTGTGTAATCCGTTCCGAACTGGGATTTCACCTCTTTGAGTGCGAATTCCATCGCTTCGCGATTCTCGCGGCGGCTGAAGTCCGTGAGCGGTTCATTCCTGAACTTCTGCACAGCGAACGTCTGTTTCCTCTCCATCTGCGACATTTCCAATCCCCGGTCCCTAGCGTCGTTTTTCCTTCAATGTTGCCTTGCCTGCGACGAAGGATAGAAGATTTGCATCAAGATTGCTCTGTGGCGCGAAATCCTCCCCTTTCATTCGCGGACATCTCGTGAACTTCGAAGGATCACGAGGGCTGTCGTTCCCGTCAAGCAGCCAGCCCGCATTTCAGGCGGACATGAATGACAGCACCGGTTTTTGTCGGCCCGGCAGGGTGAAATTGAACCACGGAAGACGCGGAAGTCACGGAAAGGAAGCGCGAATCGGGGGAATCCAGCGAATTCGGATCCGGGATCTCTTTGACTGGTCAATGTCATACGACGCGCCTGATTCACAGTTTGACGACCTCTCGTCTCATCTTCCGTGCTTTTCCGCGCCTTCCGTGGTTCCATCTGAATTCCCTGTCCTCACCATTGCGATGCCCCGACATCTGCGGGAAAATCACACTTCAATAAAACTGACCCCACTTCCCTTTACCCAGTCCCCTCTCCCCCCCGGTGCGATCTTGAGTTTTGACCTCGAAGCGATTCAACAGGCTCTGCGGGAGTACGGGATCGATGGCTGGTTGCTGTACGATTTTCGGGGGAGTAATGCACTGGCCCGGCGGCTTCTGGAGTTTCCCGAGGGAACCCTGGGGTCGCGCCGCTGCGTGTACGGAATCCCGGCTTCCGGCACGCCAATGAAACTTGTCCATCGGATTGAAGAGACCTCTCTGGACCACCTTCCCGGAGATGCACGGGTCTACCTGCACTGGCGGGAGTTCGCTGCCGGCCTGCAGGCGTTCTGTCAGGGCAAGCAGACAGTGGCGATGGAATACGCTCCGCTGGCTGGGAACCCGTATATTTCGAGAGTCGATGCCGGCACGGTGGATCTTGTCCGCTCGTATGGGGTCGATGTCGTTTCTTCGGGCGATCTGATTCAGCTGTTTGAAGCGACCTGCGATGACGCCCAGTTCGAATCGCATCTGCAGGCCTCGGTCATTACGAATGTGGCCTATGACGTCGCCTGGAAGATGATTGCCGATGCCGCTCGAGCGGGAACGGGCGTGGAGGAACAAGCTGTCGCTGAGGCGATCGAACAGCATTTTCTGAAGCATCGTTGCGTGACGTCGCACCCGCCGATCGTGGCGAGAAACGAGCACAGCGGCATGCCTCATTACGAAACTGGAACCGGAAAAGAGACGCTGATTCGCGCCGGGGATTTCGTTCTGATTGACTTATGGGCGAAGCTGGATCAGCCGCGCAGCATTTTCAGCGATCTCACCCGGGTCGGGTACGTCGGTGAGACAGTTCCTGACAAGTATCAGCAGGTTTTCAAGATCGTGGCAGCGGCACGCGATGCGGGGATCGCAGCTGTGAAGTCCGCATTCGCTGAAGGAAAAGCCATTCGAGGCGGAGAGGTGGATGAGATTGTGAGGAGCGTGATCACCCAGGCGGGATACGGCCCATACTTCACGCATCGGACCGGCCACAGCATCGGTCAGGACCTGCATGGCAACGGTGCCCACATCGACAATCTGGAAACCCGTGACGAACGCCAGCTGATCCCCCGCACCTGCTTTTCCATCGAGCCGGGTATTTACCAGGCGGAATTCGGCATCCGCAGCGAAGTGGATGTCTTCATCGACGGGGCTGGAACCGTGCATGTCACCGGAGGAAGGATCCAGCAAGAGGTGATTGCGATTCTGAATGACTATTGAGCATTTCCCGTTCATCGTTTTGCCACACATTTGAAGTGTGTGGCAAAACATTCCGCTCATGACCAGCAGAATCAGCCGTCCGACCGACGGGCTGACTCGCCAGCGGAAGTTTCTGCCGCAGGATATTTTCCCCAGCTTCCGCAACCGGACTCCGCACGGATCACATCACCGTCTCAGGCAGGAAATCCGATACCACAGGAGTGAGTCGTCTCATGGACGATTCCTCCAAATTTGGTTAGCACGCATGTCTCCAGGATGGAAACAATACGATGCTCTGTTGGTCAACATACTTCCGAATTCTGTTGTTGGCGACCCCGGTCCTTCTGCTTCCGGCGGTCTCTTCTGCGCAGTTCGTTCCCGGGTCAGGAACACTGCTCAACCGGGATGACCTGGAGGACTCGACATTCGTCTACACTCACAACCTGCCCAAGAGCAGCCGAGAGGAAGATGAGCAGGTGCGGTATCCGCTCGGCTTCAGCAGCACCGGCATGTGGTTCGAAAGTCCGAAGCGAGGCTCTCCGGACTCCGTCAAATGGGTCGAAACCCCGGCTGGCGGTATTCCCGGAAGCAAAGGCTGCCTGTACCTGCGTTCGCGCGATACCGGCGTCCCAGGGCACCCGGGATTCAACTTCCGTAAAGACGGAGTTCATCAGGCTCAGGACGACTTCATCATGAAGGCCCGCCCGGTGTCGGTGGCCTCTTCCCCCAGCACGACCGTGCGTTTGTATCTCCCCTCCTGGGATCAATGGGAACAGCGAAACGGAGTCTCCTTCGGATACCGTGCAGGGATGCAGGGACCGCAGGAAAAGCAGAAGCCCAGCGTCGGCAAGAAGCTGTTCGGACGCGGACGTATGAATACAGTGACCGAAATGGAACCGTTCTATCCAGGCTTCTTCATCCACTTCGTGCCGGGCGACGATCCCCAGAACAAGAAGGGTCATCCGTATGCCATGCTGTTGCTGCGAGCCGATGAACGGGGGCACGAAATGCAGGGACCGGTCATCGAGACTCCGGGCTGGTGGACGCTGGGAATGTCTGTCACACCAGATGGCCGCGTTCACTACTACGCCCATGCCGGTGTCGAAGACCTGACTCAGGCCGACTACATCCGCTCTTCACTCCCGTACAGCATCCGCGGAACGACGTTCAACACGATCTTCTTCAACGTCTGTTCGGCAGACAACGGGCAGTCCTGGTCAACTCCCTGGATTCTGGACGAGCCCAGCGTGTACTACGGCAGTGCTCCATCGGTCATCCAGGCTCAACGCCCTGGGACCACCAGCCAGCAGCAGTAACAATCACGTCACTGCTTGAATGTCGCGATGAAAAACGAAAATCCCCCGGCATGTTCCCGGGGGATTTTTCTATTGGAAGACCACGATTCTCGACGGGATTCAGGTCTATTTGACTTCGCCATGCAGGCCGGCATCGTGCAGTGCCTTCAAGGTCGCAGCGAGATTGATCTTCTCTCCCTTGATCGTCAATGTCCCTTTCTTCTGGACAGCTTCAACCGATCTCACTCCCGCGACAGACGCAGCTGCATCTTTCGCAACGTCCACACAACCGCCGCAGCACAGGTGGACTCCGGTGACCTGAACTTCGTCAGCGGTTTTGTCGGGATCGATTTTGGACTCCGGGCCGGGGACGGAGGTTTTTCCGTAAAATCCGCTGGACGCTAATGCCTTCAGGCCTCGCTGAGCTGCAGCATCGTCAGCGGCCTCGAAGGTCACCGTTTCGTGATCCTTGTCGACATTGACGGCTGAGACACCGTCGACTTTGGAAAGGGACTGGCTGGCAGCTTTCACGCACCCGCCACAGCACAGATGCACCCCTTCCACTTTGATTTCGGCAGCCCAGACACTGGACGTTGCCATCACCATGAAAGCAAATGCAGCATGCGACAACGTAGCGAGTTTGACTCTGAACATGAGACAGGATCCATTTAACGCCGGACAGGTGTGGAGAAGTGACACACCTGAAAGATAACAGGACATTCCAGGGACCGCCAGATTTTTCTGACAGCCAGACCAGTTTGGTCTATCATGTGCAGGCGATTGAGGATTTTCACCGCATGAAAGTCCATATGATCGCCTGCGGAACGTAATAGATTATTAGCAAAACCGCTCTAGCGTTGATGGACGAGCCGGGGGGTGTTTTACCGGTCCGAGATCGAGCAGATTGATGCGAAATCGGCATCATCGTCCATCGCGAGGTCATCATCCCCCGCTGCCAGACGGAGTTGAGGCCGACCCTGCACACTCGCGAGAGCAGCACGCCGAGCGTCGGAAGAGGATTCGTCATTCCCTGAATTGAACAGGGTGAGTTCCGGGCCAGCCGGCTGATCATGCTCCTTGAGCACAGCTTCCAGTCGATCCCTCTGTTCCCGGAGAAGCAACATCCCGGTGATACCTGCCAGAAGCCCCCAGCTTCCCAGAAATGCCACCGTATTGGCTTTGACGTTGCTGCTGGAAATCTGCCGAAGGACCTGCGAGCGTTCTTCTCCCAGCTTCGACAGGACCACGGAATTCACCACGTCGGCATGAACCTGAAAATGCAGCCAGAAGCCGACCGCCAGACACAACCCCTGTGCCAGGACCAGACGGAGGTAGAACAGGTGAAAGGGCGACATCAAAATGAGTTCCATAGGGAAAAAGTTCTCCCGAAAACTAGCCTCCGAAGTCGTGATCCGCTCGAAAAAGCCGAATTTCACAATGGAAATTGCATGATGCCAATTCGCAACATGCGGTTTGTAGCGATGAGGTTGGCAACGCCCGCTGTATCGGTCACAATTTTTGACTGATTCAGGTCGAAGAAAATTCTGACACGAGAGTCGGGAGGTCGCTGACCGACCTGCTCTGGACTCTCGTCTCTTGACTCACGACGCGTCCTGAATGTGCTCCTGCTACCTCCCTACGGTGAATTGTGCCCGCTGAACTGACTGACAATATCGAACTGGCTGCCGGGCGGCTGAAAACAGGGGGACTGGTCGCGTTCGCCACGGAGACCGTTTACGGTCTGGGAGCCAATGCGCTGGATGTGACGGCAGTCGCCAAAGTCTTTGCCGCGAAGAAGCGTCCGCACTTCGACCCACTCATCGTCCACATTGCTGACGTCTCGGAGATCGAAACGCTGGTGACTGACGTCCCTGAGGTCGCCAGAACGCTGATGCAGAAGTTCTGGCCGGGGCCGCTGACTCTCGTGCTGCCGAAGGCACCTTGCGTCCCCGATCTGGTGACAGCAGGACTCCCGGGGGTCGCTGTCCGGGTCCCAGATCATCCACAGGCCCGCGAATTGATCAGACGCAGCGGAGTCCCCGTCGCGGCTCCGAGTGCCAACCCGTTTGGTCGAATCAGCCCGACCACCGCGGAACACGTGATGGATTCTCTCGGGGAACAGATTGATCTGGTCCTGCAGGGGGGCGCGTGCCGGATCGGAGTGGAGTCAACAGTATTGCACGTGCTTCAGGGTGAAGTCCCGCTGCTGTTACGTCCCGGAGGTCTGCCGCGAGAGGCCATTGAAGCTGAGATTGGTCCCATCGCGGTCCCGACCAGTGAAGGTGACGACGGGACAGCACAGGTCGCCCCGGGCCGACTGCTGAAGCATTACGCTCCCCGCAAACGTCTTCTCATCGTCGAAGACTGGACCGGAATTGATGCCAGCCCATCCGATGGGGCATTGAGCCTGCAGCCGTTTCAGGCCTCTGATCGATTCGGACAGGTGGAAGTCCTTTCCGAGTCCGGGAACCTCAATGAAGCGGCCGCCAGCTTCTTCGCAGCTCTGCGCAGACTCGATGAGAATCCCGGCATCGACCGGATCTTTGCCACCCGTTTACCCGATGAAGGGCTCGGACTGGCCTTGAACGACCGTCTGACCCGGGCTGCGCGATAGCCGACTCGCTTGAGCCCGGACACGGTTTATTTCCTGACGTGGCCGGTCTTCGGATCGATGTCGAGATTCAGCTGTTCATCATCATCCGTATAGAAAAGGAAGGCGTACATCATTTCATCGAACGACTGGTCCCCTTCTTTCACAGTGACCGTCGGATCCGGGTTAAAGGGATTGAACACGGAGTTATCGAAGTGAGCGGTTGCCTGAATGCGGGTTCCTTTGGCGAACTTCTTTGTCCCTTTCGGCCAGCGGTAGAACATCTGCCAGTTGAAGTCGTAATTGGGAATCGCCAGGAGAATTTCCCGCTTGCCGGCGGGATCAATGGCTTCGAAGACCATGTCCTTCCCCCGCAGGTGCATGTGCGTGAACATTCCGACTCCTGTGGCATTGCAGTTGATTTCTTCCGACGCCGATAAGGGAAAATGCGGATCGCCCGGCGGAATGGCAATGTGGTGATTAATACACGGAGCATGCTGCAGCCGCTTCTGGATCTTCTCTTTGGCAAAGACGATCCCAACTGAGGTTCGGTCCGTGGTCGCTTCCCCCGTCGGAACGTAATGCATTTGAAGCACCAGCAACGAACCGGCTGGGATGCATTGACCGACTCCGTCCTCCAACACGAGTGCCTCCCCCCCGGGAACATAGCCGGAAATGAGGTTTTGGGTGCTGACTTTCTCACCCGGCCGAACGTAGCCGAGATTGCAGTGATGCATCACCTCGAGATTGCTCGGCAGGATTTCGACCCGCTGTACCCATGTATCTTTGAGAAAGATTGTGGGAAGGACAGCAATCCGGTAAGGCAGAACTCCGGTCGCGGGGATCTCGGATTCGACAAGAGTCTGAATAACCAAATCGGGCTCACCGATTTTCCATTTCAACTGGGAAAATTCTCGCGGCGGCGGAAGTTTCGCGGGATCCCCTTCGACCTTCCCCTTCTGAGCCCACGCCATGATCAGTGCCCGGTCCTGGGGAGACATTTCCCGCAGGTTCTCGAATTTTCCGTGCTCGCGGGATGCGAAGTGGGGAGGCATCTGTCCCGACCGGACCACTTCGGCAATCATCCCGGCATGTGAAATCGCGTCAGAGTAAGTGATCAGGCTGAAGGGAGCTGCAGTCCCCGGGCGATGGCAATCCTGACAGTGCTTCGCCAACAAGGGGGCGATGTGTTCGTTGAAGGTCACCTGTTCCGGAACGCTGGCAGGCAGGGTGCGGAGTCCATCGAATTCAATCTGACAGCCGTCCACAGGTGTCTCGGGCACAGCGACCTCCCGGCCGGCAAGAACGTCCTCGATTGCGAGTTGCAGATCTTCGCGTGCAGTTCCCGGGTTGATCCCCCCGATCCGGACCTGGGTTCCGATGCGCCCGCGATACCGCAGTCGGAAATCGCTGTCCAGAACGACCACTTCCGGAGTTCTCAAGACCCCCAGCATGGCAGCAGCTTCCCCTTCAAAATCTTTTCCGACTGCAAACGGCAGATCTGCTTTGAGCGCCTGCCAGGCGACTTCCACAATCGGATCGCTCACTCCCACATTGAGCGCCAGAAACTGCACCTCCTGATCGCGAAACTTCTCTTCCATGGCTTTCAGCAGCGGCAGCGAGCGGCGTACCACAGGACACTGGAGCGTGGTGAAGACGACGACGTAAGCCCGCTTCTTGCCGAAATCGGAAAGAGTTCTCGGCAGGTAATGGGTGTCTGTGAACGTCCAGTTCGGGGCCACTTCGCCGATTTTCAGCCGACTTTGCGAAGGAGCGTCGGCGTGACAGACGGTTCCCAGAACGACGAGGAATCCAAGAATCTGGAAGAGCGATCGTGCCCGCATTCAGCTGTCTCCCGGCCACTTCATCCCGGGCCCCTGACAACAAATCACGTCCCGGCTCAACAGGTCTACCCTCTCACTCCCCAAATGGTTGCCAGAATCCCGCAAAAAGCAAAGCTTATCCCCTATCCACTATCCACAAAAAAAGAGCCGGAACTTTCATTCCGGCTCTCTGCTCTGGACTCTCCGTCGCACGACTCTCGACTAATTACATTCCGCCACCAGTGGACCGGCGAGCTCGTTCAGGAAGAACAGGCGGCCGGGCTGGGTGCACATGTAGCTGGAAGGAATCCAGGAGGTCGGCTCATGGCGGAGCGACATCCACAGGCTCAATCCCTGCCACAGCATGCCGCGGCCGAAGGTTCCATCGCAGCCGCCGATGATATGGTCGGCGTTGAGGAACAGGGCCGGGCCGATAGTGTTGGCGTATGCCGGAACTTTTGTCGTGCGGCTCTTGAAGCTGGTCACGGCGTTCTGCTCGATCGTCAGCGGGTGCAGTTTGGCACCGATCCGATGAGTCTGGGCCTTCCACTCTTTCTCGCTGGAGTATTCTCCGGCGAACTGCGGCTCCCAGAACGCGATATGGCAGACGCGGCCGATTCCGAAGACGACAGCGTGCTTGGCACCTTCCGCCTTCAGGTTGGCGATCTTCTCAGCGTAGGTTGGCAGGTTGTCTTTGGTTGCGAAGTTCCGCTGCTTCTTGGGGACGGTCAATTTTCCAAGAGGGCCGTAGAACGCTTCCTGCATGGCGTTCTGGAATCCGCCCGGTTCGTTCCCCGGCAGCGTGTTCCCCTTGGCATCGCTCCACTCGTCCATGTTGAAACCGTAAACGTGATCGCAGTTGACCTGCCACTCGTTCAGGAAGTAAACGGCCCAGCGATACATTCCCATCGGACCGACGGGGAGAATGATCGACAGCTTGCGACCTTCTTCGCGGGTGCGGCGGATGGTCATGGCGATCTCATGCCCCATCAAGGTGTCGAAATCCGACAGCGACGCACAGGGGACCGGAGTGAACTTCTTGTGCCACCACTTCTGACGAGTCGTGATCGTCGCGGGGTTTTCATCAATGCAGGCGTCGATCTTCGCCAGATCCCAGCCTTTGGGAAAAAAGTTCTCCAGCAGAGAACCTTCAATCGTTGACAGCAAATCCATTTTACTCTCCAGGTCGAATCGTTAGGGATACCAGTTGCAGGGAGTGTGAAATCGGTCGGAAGGCTCCTTGCAGCCAGCGGCCGGACTGCATTCCCTTCCCCGAAAATCAAAAAGTGCGATGTCACCGCATATTCCCGGGTAGTTCACGACTGTTATCGGCTACTCAGGATCCGCAGGATTCGCGACGTTATAGGTTTCCTCATCCACGTTCAACCAAGCCGGGATTTCCTCATCTTCGGGACGGCTCCGCAGGACCTGATGCGGATGAAAGCGGTTCTTATAAGCCATCGATGGGCATTCTCCGATCCAATATCCCAGATAGACGAAATCGAGGTTCAGACGCCGGGCAAGTTCGATCTCACACAGCAGGGAAAACGTCCCCGGCCCAAGATCCCGCCAGGCTGGGGCATGAAAGAAATAAACGCTCGATACCGAATGCGGAAGACAGTCGATCAGTCCCACGCCGACCAGCTCATCGCCGTCCCGATACTGCAGTTCGTGCAGGCTGGGGTACTCCCCGACCAGAAAGCTGCGGGCATAGCCTTTCATCGTGTGTCGCTGGGGTTTCCAGTCACGGCGTTCGGTCATGTCGACGTGCCAGTCGTTGTAGAGCCGAACGTGATCTTCACTGACCCCCGCCGGGTGCAGCGTGACGGTGATATGCGAATTCTTCTTCAGCGTTCTTCGCTGACTCTTGTTCGGGTGGAAGTCCTGCACCTTGACCCGGATCGGAACGCATTTCGTACAAGCTGCGCAGGCGGGACGGAAGATGTCGATTCCAAACCGTCGCCAGCCTCGCTCCAGCATTGATTCCAGCTGATGCGGACTCAGGCCGCGATAACTTCGGTATTCCAGTGCAGCGGTCTGATCCGGCAGATACGAACAGGTTCGCGGCGGTTCAGTCAGATGCAGGAGTTCTTCGGGAAGGGACAGGCCGGGCATAACGTCGACTCCCCTGAATCAGCGCGATGTCTGCACTTCCGCCGTCTTCGGCGACGCTTTCAGGCAAGAGAGGGTATGAAAACCGCGAAAGTAAACGCGTCCGTTGGCGACAGCGGGAGTCGAATAGGAAGCATCTCCCAGTTTCCCTCCCGGATACTCATGGAACGTCGGGCTGGCGTCGATCACTTTCACCAGTCCATCCTCAGAGATGCAATAGATCTTGCCGGCGATGACGACGGGGGACCCGCTGTAGTTCCCGCCGATGCGTTCCCGCCAGACGTTCTTGGAGAAGTCGCCCTGCATATCGACGCAACATGCGGTTCCATCATCGTTCCATAAATACAGGTGATCTCCGAAGACGACGGGAGTCGGAACGTACGGCATCAACTTCTTGCGGACCGAATGCACCAGCTTCTCCGGCTCCCCCTGCTTTGATGGATCAACGATGACCATTTCGGCACCGCGCCCGCCGGATCCGCAGCTTCCAAAAAGAAGTCCATTTCCGAATATGGGCGAACCGACCGTCCGTTCCGGCAAGGCTCCGGAAGCCCAGAGCTCTTCACCGGTCTTCGGATCGAGCCCTGCAAGGCCAGCGGCTCCGCTCAGGACAATCAACTGATCTTTTCCGTCCAGGTTCAAAACCATGGGAGTTGCATAGGAAGCGGTTTTTACTTTCCGGGGGGAACTCCAGCGGGTCTCCCCCGTTTTCAGATCCAGTGCTTCGATACTGCTGGGACCATTCTGATCGTTCGGGACGATGAGCAGTTCGCCATAGATCACCGGCGAGCCCCCGTATCCGTGCTCTGCCACGAAGGGGCCGAAATCCCGCTTCCAGACTTCGTTCCCCTGCATGTCGTACGCAGCGACAATGTAGTGCTCGGCATCAGCCTGAGCGACGTAGACCCGTTCGCCGTCTGTCACGGGAGTGCCGGATCCGTAGCTGTTCTTGGCATGCAGCTTGTTCGGATCGAGATGAGTGGACTTCGTCCAGCGAGTCTCTCCGGTGATCGCGTCCAGGCACAGGAGCAGTCGGGTCCCATCATCTTCGCCCGACGTCAGAAACAGGGTGTCTTTCCAGATCACAGGCGAGGAGTGACCTTTGCCGGGGAGTTTCACGACCCATTCGTAGTCCGATTCGGACCAGCTGGTGGGGACTCCCTGAAGCTGGCTGATCCCTTCACCATTGGGACCGCGAAAACGACTCCAGACCTCCTGAGCGGAAAGTGAATGTCCGATCGACACCGCAACAAGTGTGAATAACACCAAGGTTCCATGGCGCAGCATCGATCCAGTCCTGATTGTTTGGTCAATCCTGATGAACGGTCCTTAAAACAGAGTGTAACCCGCAGTCTCCAGGGACGGAACCCTCTCACTCTCGACGCGTGAAACCGAACTCACCAGGCTGCACGTCAATCACAGGCAGATTTCCATCGTCATGAATCGTTCCGGGGTTTTTGCATAGGACGCTGCCAGCTGTTGCAGGGTCTGCCAGCGCGTGGAGTGATGCGGACTTTCAAACTCAGGCGGCTCCTGGGGGAGGTTCTCAATCAGATCCTTGCGAATCAGCATGCTCCGAATCTTCTTCTGTTTGAGGTTGCCGGCCGCCTCGCAGGTCAGGCACAGCACGTATTCACGGCATTGAACGACCCCTCCCAGGTCCTGCTTCATCACTCCCGTCGCAAACCGCTCTGCAATTTCGTTGAGAACAGAATTCAGATAGTACCAGTCTTCTCCCTGCGGCAACTTGAGGAGTGGATCCTGAGCAGTCGTTCGCTGAGCTGCCTCGGTAACCACCCGAGCGGCAGCAGTGTTGAGGAAAACATCTTCACACCGCTTCTCGAGCAGCGTCCGAATCCGGAGACGGCCATCTCGAATCGAGTTCAAGGACACGTTGATGCGGTCGAAGAATTCGCGTCTCGTCCAGTCCCGTTTCGCTCGTCGGTGCCCGAGGAACCATCCGATCAGCGTGAACCCGGCAGCCACGACGATCTTGATCCAGTTCTCATTGAATTTCTCCAGCAGGAACTCGAGGACTTCTTTCATGAGAACGCTCCTTGGGTGAGGACTCAGTGAAACGGCGTGCTCGGAGAATAACAGACTTCATCCGGGAACGCAGATGGAGTCCCTGCGGAGCACATGTCCGTCAGACGGCAGGATGAGTGTCTTGAGGTGGCGGCCCCCAGTGATCTCTGGAGAGCGGCTCTGCGACACCACACACCCTCGCCGGTAACGACGGGCCGAGCGTCGACATCGACTCACCACACGGAGTGAACGGTCGACGGTTGTATCAACTGGACACCTCTGCGCTTTTGGCCGCCTCATAATCCATCCAAGCGCCACAGAGTTTCGCGAAACACATCACCCTCGATCTATTCCACCAATCGTCGACACAAAATGCAGTAAAAACACGCGGTTTGCGCAATCTGCGTAAGCACATAATTTCGTCAGAAGTGGTTAATCTGTCTGGTTTTGCTGCGACAGAAAATTCGAATTTATTTCTGGCAGATGAACTTTTCCTGTGCGACTTATTCGGAACCAGACTCCCAGAAAGCTTCTCCTGCCGCAGCAATCAATGTTTGACAGCCATTCCCAGCAAGACTCAGCTGATCAGGGTGAGTATCCCCGACTCACCCGGCTGCTGAACTTGGTGCAGCTCCTCGACAACGGCCTGCAACGCAACGCCGGCGAGCTGGCCGAGGTTCTGGGAGTCAGTCGCAGGACGGTCTTTCGAGACCTGAAAACGATGCAGAGTTGCGGCGTGCAAGTTGAATTCAACGAGCACACGAAGAAGTACCGGATGATGCGGCAGAGCAAAATCCCCTCAGCGCCGGTCAAGTCCGACGTCCTGAGTGTGGCAGCAGCACTTCTGACCTCGCAACTGAACTCTGAAATGAAGCGGGCAGTCGCCTTTCTGGAAGTCGCCTTCGCGCAGCAGCTCGGGGAATCCAAAGAACTGGAAGCCTTCGAAGCGGCCATGGAGTTCCTGAAGGACGAACGCGAGTCGCCCTCGCAACAGGTCCCCTGGCCGCTGATTCAGGTGCTGTTTCAGGGCTATCTGGAACGGAGCAAGGTTCGCATCAGCTTCACACATGACCGACAGGAGAGCACACTTCTCAGCCCATATCGCTTCGTACTCGGGGACGAAGGCTGGGAGGTCTCGGGATGGTCATCTCTGCATCGATCACGGATTCGCGTCAAAGCTGAACTGATCACCTCTGCAGAACTGACAGAGTTCAAGTTCGCGCTCCCCAGCGACTGAGCACCTGCTGCGTCATTCAACGGAAATTCACACTCCCGGAGCATCGCGGCCCCAGCGGCTGAATGCCTGAGAATCAATATCTTGCCGGGCGATTCTCGATTTGAACGATTGCAACGATCACTCCGCATCGTCCCGCTGCACAGCCTTGCACCGTCGGTGTTTTTCAAACGCCCGGATTTTCGATTTCTTAAGGAAAGTTGAGTGTCAGTGTGCCAACTGTTTGTCACTCATGCCGCGATATACACCTATGCCGACTGCAGTATGTTTGCGTATATCTGCGTGTTCCCTGCACTTGATGTTCCAGCGCTCGCGACACGGAGTGCAGCAGGTCCCGCGACGAGGCAAATGCCCTGGCGAAGATTGAGAAACACCAGTGAGGCATGAATCATGAAATCATTCACAGCTCCAGGAAATATCGCTCGCATGACCGCTTCCCCGCGATTGGGGAGCCGGGACTGCTCAGCTGTTTGAAATGGATTTCAGATCGTCACCTGAAGCGGCTTCGTGTTTCGGTGACTTCACAAGGACGGACCTTTTCATTCCCACGGATCGCACCATGCCTCTCCACCTTCGTCGAGCACTGATTATCGATGTTGCGCCGAGCAGACATCTGCCACTGAAGCATGCGCTTGGGGAACAAGGATTTCTCACGGACGTGGCAACGGACCAGTTCCAGGCCACTTCCCTGATGGAGGCTGGTGAGTTTGACCTCGTCATTCTCGACCTGAGAACTCCGCTGACGCAGGAACCGGAAATCCAGAAGACCATTCTGGCACTGGCGGTGAAATCCATCCTTGTGATTGTCAGGCCGCTGATCCTGGAAGGGGATCCCCTTGTCATCGAACAATGGCAGGAGCGAGCTGACGAACTCCTCTACCATCCCCTTGACTACCAGCGAGTCGGCTTCCGCATGAAAGGTCTGTTTGAGAAGCCCGCGACAGACTATGGGTCGGTCTCCATCTCTCAACAACGAGGGGGGCTTCGCAGGGGAGTCAGTCACGCACACTACACCGAACTTGAAGATCGCCTCGACTTCGAAGACCGATTGAAGTCGATTGATCGCTTCCTGCCCATCTCCTCCGTGGCTGCCGATGTGGTGCAGTACTGCTACTCCGGTTCCCTGAGCGCAGAAGGAGTCGCCGCACTGATTCAGCGTGACGCTGGACTGGCTGCTGAAGTTCTCCGCGTGGCACATGCCGCTCCTTATGCAGCGCGGACATCCTCCACGAAGCTGCAACTCCGCTCGGCCGTCACACGGCTGGGTCAACGCAGGGTGGCAGAGATCGCCCTGGCGGCTCAGACTCTGGGCAACGTCATGCCCATGGCGTTTCCGTGGATCGATTTCGCCACTCTGCAGAAGAGAAGTCAGGCCGCTGCGGTCGCTGCAGACTGGGTTGAGAGCCTCGACGAAGATCCCGAAGAACACGAACTCTTCCGACTGGCAGCAATGATGGCTCCCCTGGGACACGTCGTCCTCGGAACCTTGTTCGCAGAGGAATATGAAGCAGGCCTTCGGAACGGGGATTCAGAGTTCGAGAGTCTGGAAGATCTCGAAAGAACCGTCTTTCCGATGCGACACGCTCAGGCACTCGCGCACGTCTTTGCAAACTGGAATTTTCCTGAGCGGCTGACATTCCTGATCGCACACTCACAGGATTCGGAAGAAGAACTCTCACAGCTTGCCCCCCGGGATCAGAACAAGATCCGCGACCTGCAGGTGGCCATCTTTATCGGCAGGCTCGCAGTCAACAACTGGCAGCCATGGGACGAACTCCCGGCACCGCCTCCTCTGCTCAACCAGTATCTGCCAGATGAGCTGGATGAACTGTTTGCTTATCTTCACGACGAACTGAACGACAGCGTTCCGACATACGGACACGCGGCATCTGTTCAGACCCCTCAGATCGAATCCACGAGCCCGCTGGGTTATGTGAATCTGTCCCTGGGATTCGACCCGGCTCCCGCCTTGCTGGCGTCAGCCGGCATTGAAGCGACTCCATTCCGCTTCAGTCAGAATGGAAGCCAGCCTTTGTTCATCAACTGCCGGGGCATTGACCACGGCGAGTCACAGGCTCTCTCACTGGCCCGAAGTTTTCCGTCGATCATTCTCTGCGAACCGGATCAGAGAAGTTTCTACGAAGACGACGCTCAGGTCATTTCATTTCCGATCAGTTTCCGAGAGTTTCAGAATCGATGTCATGAGATTCTCAGTGGAAGCCGAAAAACTGAACGTCTCGGTTCAGTACGCACCACTTCTGTCAACGTGCGGCATTGAAGCGTCACTGAACCATCTTGATGTCGAACCGACGTCATGCAATGTCTGGTTCAACGGGACTCAGGTTCAGCCGGACACCTGACCGGGTTCGACACGACAGCTCACACTTTGCAGGCGATCAGATGGATTTTCACATTGCGAAGATCCTCAACCGCCTGCAATTCAGCGATTCAGGCGGTCCCGATCACCTGAGAAACATGGCGGGCAGGGAGCGTTCGCCCCTGACACGACTCTTCAGGGGAGTGAATTCCCCTGCCCGCCGGACGCTGTCATCTCGCACATCGTTCCTGTAGATTGCTGCAATTCCCATTACGAATGAGCAGTAATCAATGACACCCTGGATGGGGCAATTCCTCAGCGTCGTGACCTCCTGGCTGATTGGATCCATTCCATTCAGCCTGTTGATCGGTCGTATCGTGGGGGGAATCGACCTGCGGCAGCACGGCAGCGGGAATGTCGGAGCGACCAATGTCGCCCGCACGATGGGGGCGAAGTGGGGAATCCTCGCGCTCCTCCTGGACGCTGCGAAAGGGGCTCTCCCCGTCTGGCTGCTGCCAATGCTTTTTCAGATCCCACCGCATTCGCAGATCAATGTCAGCGTGATGTGCGGCATCGCTGCGATCCTGGGACACATGTTTCCCCCCTGGCTGGGATTTCGAGGAGGCAAAGGGGTCGCAACGGCGCTGGGGGTCGTCACCGTGCTGGCACCGGGCGCCATGGGATGCGCCTTTCTGGCGTTCGCAGTGACGTTCGCAATCTCTCGAATCGTCTCATTGTCTTCCATGGTCGCATCGCTGGTCTTCGCCATCGCACAGATTGTCATCGCGGGTCCGGAACTCTGGCTTCCTCAATCCCGCAGCCTGGGGATCTTCAGCATCGCAGTTCCCCTGCTCATCGTGCTGCGGCACCGCACTAACATCGTGAGACTCTGGCGCGGCGAAGAAAAGCAGCTGCGGTTCTCGAAGTCGGATCAAGTTCCGCCGGCCTCGGGCTCTGACACTGGTCGTCCTGACGCCAGTCCTCCCGGGACGTAGCGCCGCGATCCAAGTTCAATCCCGAAGCTGGGCGGGTGTTTTCCCTCCCGAACAGATCCTCGGTGGTCAACTTCAGCCGTCGACAGACTTCTCTTCAGCTCCAGCGCCGGGGCGAACTGCCGTCTTGGAAAGCTGAGAGTAGGCGGCGGCTGCCAGTCCTCGACGGGATTCGGCATTCATGAAGTGGATCAGGCGTTTACCTGCTTCCGTGGTCACGAGTTCTTCCAGCGCCTGCTTGATCTCCGCCCGGTCGAGCCCGGACCGGTAGATGATCTTGTAGGCCGCTTTGATCTCGTCTCGCTCTTTCGAGGAGAATCCGCCACGGATCAGGCCGACGCGGTTGACCCCGACCATCGCTCCTTCGTTGTCCGTCATGAAGAATGGCGGAATGTCTTGAACGATCTTTCCCAGACCGCTGATCATGCTCGCTTCGCCGATGCGGACAAACTGATGCACAGCGGCATTGCCGGAGATCACCGCCCGACGGCCGACGTGAACATACCCGCCCAGCAGCGAACCGCTGATCATGATCACTTCATCTTCCAGGCAGCAATTATGTCCAATGTGGGCATTGGTCATGATCATGCACCGATCACCGACTTTCGTGACCGATCCGGGGGTCGAGCCCCGATGGATGGTCACTCCTTCGCGAATGATGCAGTCCTGACCGATCTCAACCGATGAATCATCCCCTTTGAACGCACGGTCCTGAGGCAAGTCCCCCAGCACAGCATGGGAATGAACCCGTGTTCCAGCTCCGATCGAAAGCGGACCATAGAGAATGACACCCGCTGCGAGATGGCAACCGGCCCCCACCGTGACGGCACCTTCGATGACGACATAGGGGCCAATCGTGGCGCTGGGGTCGATCTGAGCCTGCGAATCGATAATCGCAGTGGAATGAATTGGCATCGTCCGTTGATCCCTTAAGGTTTTCGTAGATCGAAGCATTCTCGTTTACGATCATCCTGTCAATTCCAGCCGTGAAAATCTCACGGAGCCGATCCTTTGACGGCAGAATTGGCGGCATGAAGAGAAAATCGAGCGCATGAAAAAACCACCTTCCCGCACGCAGATTCATGGCGAGAAAGTGGTTGAAATTGGACTTCTGGATCATTTCGACATGTGAAAAGCGTCCGGATTTCAGGACGGGCTCACAAAATTTGTCCACCTGCCGGCGTCCGGTTCCCCGCTGGAACACTGGCCGAAACACTGCCGCCAGGCGGGCTGTGGCTCACCACCCTTATTTGGGGGGAGGATTCTCACCCAGGGGCTCGCGGCGTTCGGTGATGACCGGACACTGGGGGGCCATTTCGGCGTTCAGCTCTTTGTAGGGAGCCCATTCTTCCGGCAGATTGTCTTCGTGGAAGATCGCTGCCACCGGGCATTCCGGGACGCAGGCTTCGCAGTCGATACATTCGTCCGGATGAATGTAGAGGATCGCTTCTCCTTCGTAGAAGCATTCCACCGGGCAGACCACAACACAGTCAGTGTATTTACAGTTGAAACAGGGTTCGGCAACAACGTGTGTCATCTGCTTTTTTCCTTTAAGACCGCTGATGAACGAAGTGGAGTGTAGACTGGTCGAAGTTCGGTTTCTTCAGGAATGAGCCGGGACGACTTTGACTAGACGAATGCGACAGCCTGCTTCCCGTTGCACCTTCCATCGGAGTTGACACCGCCAGAGTTTGCACAGTTCGTTGCAGCCAATGAAAAAATCATCCCGGTTGCAGCGCTGCACGTGGTTTTAGGAGCGCGTTTCTGAACTGTCAAGATGACGGGCCGTTCTCTCAAGAGTGGCTTTGCACTATTGACATTGCGTCTCAGCGGGAAGGGGTTTCGGTGGGCAACCCAGCCTCAGTCCAGCCACGCCATCCGCCGTCCATCGAGATCACGTTCTGGTAACCCATTTTCTGAATGGCGTCGGCAGCCAAAGCGGACCGATAGCCCCCTCCACAGTACAGCACAATGGGCGTGGTGGGATCCGGGATTTTCGCTTCAATGTCCCGCTCGATCACCCCTTTACCCAGGTGCCGGGCTCCCGGGAGGTGACCTTTGGCGTACTCACTCTCTTCCCGTACGTCCACCAGTTCGAAACGTTCTCCGCTCTTCAGACGGGCATCGACATCCTGGACCGTGCATTCGCGAACCCGGGACCGGGAATCGTTGACAATCTCGAGAAACCGGGGTGCGTGTTGAGCAGCCATTGAAGGAACCTCCTGCAGGAAACGATCAGGGAACAGCTGTATTCTCGGAGAATCCCCCGCGGGGATCAATGGGATGAGCAGGGAGTCCAGAGCAGAGAGTCGAGTGCCTGAGGTATCGAACCAGACAGCTGTCCCCTGTCCCCTGTCCCCTCAACGATTCCTTGTAAGAAGTGCAAACCGTGTCGGCAGATGCCCCCCTTCATCTTGACCCTTTTTTTGGATTCTCCTAAAAATCCCGCCCACGCACTGCCGCGGCTGAATCAATCTCCTCTCTCAGCAACGGATCAACCTTTCAAAAACGCCTCTCATCCTCCTCCCAATAAAAATCAGGAAACCTCAGATGTTTGGAATTCGCACCCACGCCTGGACCGGGATCACTCTGCTGGCCACGACCTGCGGCCTGGCTGGCTCCGCCGAAGCCCAGCTCTTCCCCTGGATCAACCCCTGCGGTACCTGTGCTGCTCCTCCGATGCAGCAGATGGTCGCCGCCCCGGTCATGATGCAGACCGCTGCTGTCAGCGACTGCCCCTGCATGAAGCCGGTCACCGAGACCGTCTATCAGGACGTCGCCCGCGTCGAGTATCAGCCGGTTCAGCAGGTTCAGAAGGTCGCCAAAGTGGTGACTGTTATGGAAGACAAGCCGGTCACCACCTATCAGACTGTCAATGAAGCCCGGACCGTCGAAGTTCCGACCACCGTCGCTCAGCAGGTCACCGAAATGCAGACCGTGACCAGCAACCAGAGCTACTGGCAGACCAACTGGCAGCAGGTTCCCAAGTATTCACCATGCACCTACGATCCTCGACCAGGATTGCTCGGACAGATGAACCGCATGGGATACCAGATGCGGAATGCCTTCACCCCGAACTACGTCGCTCGTCGTGAATTCGTGCCCAATGTGGTTGCTCAGCAGGTTCCGGTCTCTCGAACCGTGCAGATCCCGACGACCCGCCAGGTGACCTACAACGTTTCCAAGCTGGTCCCGGTGACCACGACCCAGAAAGTTCCGGTTCAGCGGATGGTTTACGAAGACCAGACCGTGACCGCGATGGTCCCAGTCACCACCACTCAGAAAGTGGCTGTCGGAACCCGCACCCGGATGGTCTACTCCGGCGACCTGAACACCACCGCTTCAGCCAACTTTGATCCGGTCCCGACCGCTGCCAACAGCGCCGGCAGCACCACGGCTGGAAACGACAAGGGAACGATCCGGCAGCAGTCCGCTCCCAGCGAAGAAATGCCGATCCGCTACCCGACCTTCCAGAAGAACAACGAAGCAAATCCCGCTCCGACGGCTCACGAAGCTCCGGTGACCTCCAGCGAAGCAGCCCCCACGATCAAGGTGGCCGGCGGCTGGAAAGCGACCCGCGGTTCCGCTTCGGATCTGCAAGCCAATGCCCCCGTCCTGTCGGTGGTGCAGAAGTAGTTCACTTTGAAGTGATTCGCACGGAAGCGAAAAAAACTGAGAAAGCGGCGTCGGACGGATTCGACGCCGCTTTTTCGTTTTTGGGGATTACTGACGCTCCGATTCGATAGGGACTGCTGTTTGGGCGACTCGGCGAGAAGATGATTCAACCACGGAAAGCACGGAACTCACGGAAAAGTTCGATGACGGGCGTAAGCGGTGGGCCTCACTGAAGAGAGGTCCGCGTTCAGCTCCTCTGCGAGCGGAGAGGCGCATTGCGAGAAGGCCGCAACATTCCGTGAATTCCGTCTCTTCCGTGGTTCCTCTCTACCCCGGGTGGTCGGGCGGATATTCTCGGATTTTTGCGCATGCGGGCGGACATGCTGAACGAGACGGGAGTCGGTATACTTTCAGGCTGTAGCCAGATGCCTGCATCTGCCCACCCGATTGTTCACAGCTGATTGAATCGTTTCGCATGTCATCGATCCCGAAATCGTCCCCGCCACCGGTCGATTTGAAACCGTACTTCATGACCATGAACGACATTGATGAGTCGTTCGGAGGAAAACTGGACTGGGCAACCTTCTTCGGGAACGACAATCCGGTCGAAATTGACGTCGGGTGCGGTCGGGGACTGTTCCTCTTTCATGCCTCAGCTGCCAATCCGAATATCAACTATCTCGGGATCGAACTCGATTACAAAGAGGGTCGGCGCGGTGCCCGCCGCCTGCAGAAGCTGCAGGCCCCCAACGTTCGCGTTCTCGGGGGAGACGTCTTCTACGCGTTCAAGAAGTTCATCACGCCTCATTCGGTCGAAGCGATTCACGTTTATTTCCCCGACCCCTGGTGGAAGCGGAAACATCGCGGCCGCCGGGTCTTCAATGATCAGTTTGTGGATCTGGCAGCAGGCCTGATCCGTCATCAGGGACTTCTCCACTCGTGGACCGATGTGGAAGAGTACTTTGGCGTGATCTCCGGACTGATGGATCATCATCCGGAATTTGTCACGCTCCCCCCGCCGGAAGAACGTGCTCCGGAGGATGACATGGATTACCAGACGAGTTACGAACGCAAGAAGCGGCGGCTCGGCCTGCCGATCTATCGAGGAAAGTGGCAAAGGAAATAGACAGTTCCCGGAGTCTCTCCAAAGGGACGGGCATTCGGGATTGAATCACAAAGTGACTTAGACTTTCAAAGGGCGTCCATGTCTCAGAATGTCGTTTTGATTTCCATTCCCGGGTTGCGTCGCAGCGATCTGGCACGCATGCCCAACCTGTCCGCCCTGGCTGCCGGCGGATCGATCGCTGATCTGAAACCCACATTCCCCTGCATGACATGCCCGGTGCAGGCGAATCTGACCACGGGAGTCGGTCCGGAGAAACATGGCGTCATCGCCAACGGTTTCTTCCATCGCGAAACCGGCGAAGTGGAGATGTGGACCGCATGGAACAGCTGTTTCGAAGCCCCGCAGGTCTGGGAACTGCTGCATCGCCACGACCCAGCGATCACTTCCGCTGTCTGGTTTCCTCTGCACTCCAAAGGGGCCAGCTCCGACTACATCTGCACTCCCGCCCCGATTCACAATCCCGACGGTTCGGAATCGCTGTGGTGTTACACCAAGCCGACCGAACTGTACGGCGAACTGCGTGATCAACTCGGACACTTCCCCCTGATGAACTTCTGGGGGCCGATGGCCAACATCAAATCGACAGAGTGGATCGTGAATTCCGCAGTGATCGCAGCGGGCAAGTTCCATCCCCGATTCACCTACATCTACATCCCTCATCTGGACTACGCAGCCCAGAAGAACGGCCCCAACAGCCCCGAGGCCCTGCAGGCGGTCGTCGATGCCGATCGTGTGCTGGGTCAACTCGTCCAGGGATACAAAGATGCCGGAATGACGGACGTACATTGGCTCATCGCCAGCGAATACACGATTCAGGAAGTGACCGCTGTCGCTTATCCGAATCGTTTGCTGCAGCAGGCAGGTCTGCTCGCGATCCGCGAAGAGAATGGCCGTCAGCATCTGGTGCCCGGCGAATCCCCTGCATGGGCGCTTGTCGATCATCAGCTGGCCCATGTCTTCGTCAAAGATCCGGATGATATCGACTGGGTCGCAGACCTGTTCCGGGATCACCCGCTGGTGAAACATGTTCTGATCGGCGAAGAGCGGGCGAAGTTTTCACTCAACCATCCGCGCTCGGGCGATGTGGTTCTGATCGCGAAGCCACATGCGTGGTTCGCCTACTACTGGTGGGAACACGATTCACAGGCTCCGGAATTCGCCCAGACCGTCGACATTCATCGCAAGCCCGGTTACGACCCTGCTGAACTCTTCATCGAAATGCCCGCGAAGAAGATTCCGCTCGATGCCACACTCGTCCGCGGCTCACACGGTCATCCCGAAGAAAACGCAGCTTCCCAATGCGTGCTCGTTTCGTCCTCGCCGCTGCCCAGTCCGCAGTATCGGGATGTCGATGTCACTCCACTGATTCTCGCCGAATTCGGTGCGAACATGCCGAGGTAAACTGTCGAATGGATGCCCGTCCGCACTGCCGCGTGGCGGGCATCTCTCACTGCTTCTCCGTCGTTCCCGCTTCTGCTCCATGCAGCAACCGCTCAATTGCTTCGCGAACGGTTTTCGGGAGGAGTTTGTCGACATGCCCGCGTGACGTGTTGAGGTCGTCCAGTTCCAGTGCCCGTCGGGCTGCCCGAACCGCCTCATCCCGCTTCTGCCCCGCGTCCATTGCCAACGCAAGCTGGCTGTGCGCTCTGGAGAAGTTCGGATACAGCTGAACGGCCTTCTCCGCCGCCGAGATCGCTGCTTCAGCCGATGCGGGACTCTGGTCCTGTCGGTACTTCTGCAGCCACCAGTCAGAGAGTGTCAAGTACTCCTTTGCGGCGCGGGGGTTCAACCGGATCGCGAGCTCCTTCTCTCGAATTGCAGTATCGAACAGCTCCGCATGACTTTTTCCGGATCGCATCCATCGTTCAAAAGCGAGTGCTGCCAGCTCGTCATGCGGCGCCGAGGCCAGTCGATCCGCAGCAACGGCCTCTGCGTAAGTCTTCTCCGCCAGATTCATCCGATGTTCCACCAGCGACTCGTATCGCCCCTGTTCGAGGAGCCGCCCGACAGTCGCAACCGGGACAAGTCCCGTCCACAGACATCCCAGAAACAGCAGCACCCCGGCCCCCATCGAGACAGCGATCCCTCGAGACGTCCGGGAAACACCCTGCCCCACTGGAGTTGAGAACAGAAACAGGATCAGGATCAATTGCAGGATGGCCGGCATTCCGATTCCCCCCGCCCCCAGCAGGTGGACCAGAACAGCTGTCCCTGCCGTGAGAGCTGCCGGAAGACTCAGCACCCAGTCGCTGACCGCGCCGGTCTTGAGAGACCGGCCCTGCAAAAACTTCAGAACTGCAAAGGTGACATGGATCGCCAGCCAGCCCACGGCAATCCAGAACAGATTCCAGTCAAAAAAACCTTCGAGCAGCCATTCCTGTGCCAGCGTCAGTCCGAATGCGAATGCTCCGACAACACCTCCCGCTTTGAGAATGTCTTGCCCCGCAGACGTTGGCGCTTCAAAGTTCAGCGGAGCGCGAATCAACCGGTAGCCCCAGACACCCAGCAGGATCGTCAGCCCACCCAGCGCGAGTATTCCTCCGTTCGCCCAGACATCCAGCACCAGATTGTGCGGATCAAGAATCTCTTCACTCGCCCCGGGGAGCTTGTACTGAAAATAATGCTGCCGGAAGTTGCCCGGCCCCACGCCAAACCAGGGGTGATTAACAATCAGCCCCCACGTCGACCGCCAATATTCCTGTCGAAACGCCAGACTCTTGGGGGCCTCGCTGAGTATCTCCCAGTCGAGTCCGCCTGTCAGACTCAAAACGACAGCAAACACGACAAAGACCGCCAGCAGTCCGGCACCACCCAGCAGAATCTTCTTACGCTGCGTGCCGGGTCTGACGAGCAAACGCCCTCCTAGCCAAACGAGTGCAACCACGACGCCAACGACAGCAGTCCGGCTCTTCGTCAGGAGTAGACAACCGGAAATCACCCCGATCGCCAGCGTGATCCCCGTCGCCAGCGGAAATGAGTTCGACCGCCAGATGGGAACGTCAGCATCACTGCTCGCAGACTCTTCATCCTGTTTTCTGAATCGAAGCAGTTGCAACAGGAAGTCGAGCCCCGAAAACCAGCCGATCAGCAACAGGGCAGCGAACGAATTCGCCAATGCAAACCGACCAATCGGTTCCAGGCTGTCGCGGGTTCTCGCCAACAGTGACCGCCGGGCCCCTTCATCCAGCATCAAATAATCCGTCCCGAACTGCGACTGCAGCTTGCGGAATTCCGTCCGATCATCCGCTGAGAGTGTCCCTCCGCTGTCGAGTTGTCCCTGAATGGCCAGCAGTCGGGTCATATCTCGCCCCTGCTGTGGATACCAGACGAAATGTTGCCAGATCCCCAGTCCAGCCAGCGCGATGACGGTCGTCAGCAGGCACCATGAAAGAAGGACCCGGAAGTCCGTCCGCTGCATGAATTCCTTCAGCACAACCCACGTCACGCCGACGGAAATCCACTCCCAGAAGCAGTTCAGCGCGGCCCGCTGGTCCCCGGTGCCGGCCAGTACGAGCAGGGCAGAAATTCCATGACCTGCGACCAGCCCCGCCACTCCAACGTCGATGATGCCCAGCCGCTGCGAGAGCCCACTCCCGGTCCGCCACAGAGCCCACAGCCCCGCCGTCCCCAGTGCCAGCCAGCCGGCTGCAATCCAAAGCGTGTGCCCTTGTTCAACCCCCTCAGCCGGAACCAGCCACCGACAGAGCAAAAGTCCGATCACCAACGCCGACGCCACCGAAATCCCCGCCAACGGCGATTTCATGGAAGAAGGCTGTCGAGTTACGGTCGCTGAACGTCGAGCCACGGCTGAAAAACTTTGCGATGAAATCCTGAACAATACAAAATGCTTACGCCTTCCTCGTCAGTCTGACGGTTTGAGACACAACGGGCAACGCCACCACCGCTGATCGGCCCCAAGCAAAGGAGTCGCAGCCAGACGAGAGAATGCGTGAGGGCGTCACCGCAAGTTCAGGCTTCAAGCTTCCACAGTGTGAGACAGCAGATCCGACTCAACAGGTCTAACAGCTCCACGCAGCAGCCTCGGCGAAGACGAACACCATGTAGCCGACCGTGCCCCCCAGAGCGGATAGAGCAACCGAGAGTGCGAAGAACTCGGCGCGGCGGTTCAGACTCTGCTTTTCACGTTTTGCCAGACCAACCAGCAACAGGAACCAACGGCCAATCGCAAGCAGCACCACCAGTAAGATGAATAACAGAACCGAAAGTGAAATCGGATCACCGAGACTGACTGTGCTGTCAGCGGTATTCACCAGTTGCACCATCTGACGTGTGACCTTTCTTCAACAGTGACAATCTGATCCGACATCAGCTTTCTTTGTCGCGAGATCTTCCTTTTCGGCTGCAGTAATAAACGCATGTCGAGCCGACTGCTATTCCAGCCAGGAACAGAAGTAATCCAATCCCGACAAAGGCAACCGGCTCAAGGGAAATGTAGCTATCATGTATAAAAATATCGTCCAATTGTAAGCTTCCTTCACTGCCCGCCGACAGTCAAAACCACGGTGATTGAGCCGGTCACTTCAGGTGCCCAGCTGAACGTGATTCAACAGAATGCCCCGGAATTTCACCCGTGACGATATGACTCCACCTCGGTTGGAATCATCAACCTCGAGCGACGTTGGGACTTCCACCGACAGCCAGGTCAAAGAACCAATCCAGAGCGAACCGTCACCCATGAAAGGAATTCAAACCGATTCCATTTGCGGTTCAAACTCATCGTCCTCGTCCAGGGTGACCCCCATTTCTGCCAGTTCTTCCGTCAGCTCCACCAGTTCATCCGGGCTCACGTTCTGGCTGTCGCGGTACTCCAAAGCTTCCGGTTCAGCCACGTACTCGATGACCCCGTGGTGCTGCCTGACTGCCTGAAGGATCGTTTTCAGTTCGATCTTGAAGTATTCCTTTCGGAGATTGACACGGTTCACTCGATGCCTCGTCAGCTCGCGATGCAAGGCGTTTTCCAGGGCCGGAGCGTTGTCACAGCTGATCATCGCGTGCACATCGAACGGAAACGGCACGCTCGCATCTCCCAGCTCTCTCACGCGGTGTTGCGGATCTTCACGGCGAGTCATGCCAACTTTGAACACATTCTCACCGAATGATCCAATGTTCGAGAGAATGTAGACGTGGCCGACCTTGGTTAATTGTGCCAGCGACTTCGCCCGCTCTGCCTTCGCCTGTGCTTCAGCCAGTTGTTGCTGCAGTTCTTCGATTTCTCGGGAATGAATCCCGGCCTGCGATGCCAGTGCTTCCTTCAGCCGATCTGCCAGTTCTGCTTCCTTTTCTTCCGCATCGCGGATGGCCTCTTCATGCTCTCGCTGGAGTCGAAGTTCTTCCCTCATCTGCTGCTTCATACGCCTTTGTTCTTCTCTCAACTGCTGTTCCCGTACCTTGGTCTGGAAGGCATTCTTCAGGTCAGCAATCGCGGCCTTTTGTGCGGTCGGGGAGATCGCGTACCCCACAGCTTCCACGAATTCGAACGTTTTCGTCAGCTCGTTCTTCCTCCGCTGGTAGTTTTCAGGATCGGCGGTCAGCCTGTTGGTCATCCACTTCAGATGATCCGCAACAAGCCGGGCGGCGATGGCGTCAATCCGTTGTTCAACCGAAGCGACCGCAAGGCGATCGGCACGCGCAGCATTCAGACTCTCCTGCGCCGCACGCTTCTCCTGCTCAGCGGCCTCATAGATCTTCCGGTAATATTCCTCCACGCGGGAATTGCCGGTCGCAAGCAGAGAGTGATACCGCTCGGTCAGCTCAGCAGTTTGACTCCGAAATGCCCGTGCGAGTTCCAGAACCTTGGTGTAATGGACCAGCTGCCTCTCAACTTCAATGGCTTCAGCGTGACGCATCATCCCATAAATCCCCATGCCGACCGCAATGAGAGCACAAACCATCGGCACCATGAGTGAATTGGAGAATGACACCAGCGCCAGCAGGCTGAGGACGCACAGAATCGCCAGAAGAAGATTCGAAGTGGGATGCCCGAAGAACCCGCTGGCAGGGACTCCCGGGATTGGCGGAGGTTCTGGGAGCTTTCTGTAATCGAAGAACCAGACCACATTTCCGCAGTGTGGACACGCTTTCCGCTCAACGCCGTCCAGAGTGATTTTCTTCCGGCATTTTGAGCAGACGCGCAGCGAGTCGTCCCAGAATTTCATGGGAGAGGTGTCCTGAGTGGCCCAAGTTCAGAACGGCACCGACGCCGCCCACGTCTGGGACTTTACCTCAGACGTAGGCGACGTTCAATTGCGAGTGATCAGCAAGTTCCCATTTGAAATCGCAGCAACGACTCTCCCATCTGGAACAGACCGTTTTGCGCCTGCTGCCACTTCAGGATCAGACGGACGTACCGCTCATGCGATAGAGAAGAATCATGCTGCCTTATTCAACGGCGTTACCAGATCTCGGACTTGAGTCCGCCTGTCGGCAAAAGGAGAGAGTATTTCAGAACCGTCGCTCTCGTCATCAGACAACTTTGGCTTTCACCCAATGTGACAATAGGGTGAAAGTGGTCACGACAGGACTCGAACCTGCGACATTCTGTGTGTAAGACAGATGCTCTAACCAACTGAGCTACGCGACCTGTTTTTAGATTCTCCCCTGCAGCGGATCGTCTGGAAAACGAATCTGGCTGCGGGGAGCTCCGTTGTACTCGGAACGCTCGATTTTTGCCAACCTACTTTCCGAAATCCGGGCGGTTGATCTTCCGTCGAACTCCCGCTGCGGGTGGAGAAGAGGACGGCGGCGTCTGCGTTTAGCCCCTGCCTCAGGGGAGTGTGGCGGCGATTCAGGAAGATTGTCGTTCGAAAGCTGTGTTGATCGCCGCCGGAACGCCACACTTTCGTGAGATTCGCTCTTAGGTTCGCGAGTGCCAATGGACTGGGGATTGGTTGGTGAGGGTGCGATTGTGAACGATCAGGGTGACTGCAGAATTTCCGTGCACATGCGGTCGAGGATCGCCGGCACGAAGAGAAAGCCAGCGTAGTGGTCCACTGGCATGGTGATGTGGTGGGATGTTTCCAGGCTGGCGGCTTTTGCGAATGATTTGGCGTTCTCAATCGGGACAACCGTATCGAAGACGCCGGAGTACAGCCATGTTCGGTCCGGGTTCAGGCGATGGGCCAGACGATTGGGTTCAACCTGCCAACTGATCTCCCGGAGCTGTTCTTCGGTCACACCTGCATCTGTCAGCACCTTCTTGACCCGGGCTGCATCGCGATCGCCGTTTTGCAGCACGCTGAGAATGTCACCGCCCGAGAGGACGAGAAAGACTTTGTCATATCCTTTGTCAAGCCCGGCAGCTGTCGATGAGACGAAGCCTCCCAGGCTGGTCCCTTGAAGTGAAATTCGATCGTGAGTCAGCCACGGCAGAGCGGCGACAGCATCACGGGCTCGCCGGGCGTCGGCAATTCCTTGTCGAACCGTATGAAGCTGAAACCCTCGACCTCGTTGATCGGGTGAGCGCCGCAAACCGTAGCCGGGGAGTTGAAGGAGGAACGCATGCACGCCGCGATGTCGGAACCCCTTGGCCAGCAAACGACCAACTGGCATGCTCCTGCCGGATTCATGAATAACCACCACAGCGGGAGCCTTCGCCGGTTTCTGGTCGGCATCGCGAACCATGTACCACTCCATGACAGCGGTTGCCGCGGCGGGGTCGTCTGTCGTGATGGGCGAAGGAAATTTCACGATCGCATCCTCGCGATCTTCGCCAACAGGTGGTTCGATCAGAACCTCGAACTCTTCTGCCCTCCAGCACAGGCCAGCGAGGCATTGTCGGGCGTCCTCGTTCGGCTCCTCACCGATGTTCAGAGAGTCTTTGGCGATGAATTTACGGCCGAATGGTTCTGAAGAATCCTCGGCGAAAGAAGCACGCGCTGACAGGAAGGTGATCGAGAGCAGACAAATCAAAGAGAGAAGACGCGACATAACTGCCTGCTGTCAGGGAAATCAGACTTCGAATTCGATCACATGCCGGAATGGCAAACAGCCAGGCTTCTCGCGTGCGAAGAATGACAACTTCTCTGCAAGGAGCCTTTGCACAGCATACCTACGAGTTTGCCTCGCGGTTTCACCAGGATGATCGAATTGGGTGATGTGAAGTTCCTGGACCGAACCAAGTCGAGTCGAGCGTCCTGCGAACTGCCACTCACGCCGCTGCGTCTTCAGTATTCCCGACGCTGACGGGAAGAGGGGATGTTCATCGCCTTCCGGTACTTCGTGACCGTTCTGCGGGCGAGGTTGAATCCGTGTTTGCTCAATTCCATGACCAGTGCGTCATCGCTGAGCGGATCGGACTTGTCCTCTTTGTCGACGATTTCCTTGAGCTTGAGCCGGATGTTTTCCCAGGCGACATCTTCACCGTCGGCGGTCTTTGTCCCGCCTCCGAAGAATCGCTTCAGCGGAAAGATTCCGCGTGGAGTCGCGATGAATTTATCGTCGACCGCCCGGGAGACGGTGGTGACGTGAACACCGACGACGTCCGCAATGTCCTGCATTTTCAGCGGCTTGATGAACTCGGGCCCCTGATCCAGAAACTCGGTCTGCTCATCAACAATGGCCTGTGCCACGCGTCGCAGTGTGTTGTAACGCTGCTCGATCGAGTCGATGAGCCACTTGGCCGACTCGATCTTGCGTTTGATGAATTCTTTGGTCGCTGCATCGGGATTGCCTTCGAGCATGCGGATGTAGCGACGGTTGATGCGCAGCTGGGGGATGTATTCGTCGATGAGTTCGACTTTGTATTCGCCCGCTTCGTTCTTTTCGACTTTCAGGTCGGGGGTGACGGTCTGGATTCGCGGGGCGTCGAAGATCCGGCCGGGATACGGCTCGAGCGTCCGCATCTGTTCGATGGCTGCTTTGATGGCGTCGAGGGTGTAGCCGGTTTTACGTTCGATCAGCGGCAGACGGTTCTGCAGCACGTCGTCGAGGTGATCGCTGATCAGCGTCGACATCATTTCGCCCAGCGGCGTTTCCGGGGTGATCTGCAGAAGGAGGCATTCCTTCAGATCGCGAGCACCAACGCCGGGTGGGTCGAGTCGCTGCACAAGCTTGATCGTCTGCTCGGCGTCTTCATGCGTGATATTCGCACCGAACACCTGTGCCAGTTCCGCGAGGGAACTTTGCAGGCGGCCGTTGGCATCCAGATTGTGGATCAGATAGTCGCCGAAAGCCCGCAGGTGTTCCGGCGCATCGCAATGAAACTGTTCGAGCAGGTGATCGTGCAGGGTCTCAGGGCGATTCTCGCAGTTCGCCATGACGTCGTTTTGACGGTCCCCCTCTTCCTCGATGCGGTTGCTTGAGGGGCGCGACCCGGAGGTGTAGTTGTCGTCCGGCCATTCCTTGGAGATCTCAAGGAGCCGTTCGAAGTCGGAAGCGTTGTTGTCGTCGGTGACCATTTCCCGGCGGTCGATTTCCATCCGGGGAGGTTCCAGCTCCGCCTGGGGCTGCTCCTGCTTGTACTCTTCTTTCCGGTTGGTGACCTGTTCCAGAACGACGTTTTCAGCCAGTTCCTGGTCGATGCGTTCCTGCAGTGCCATGAGCGGCAACTGAAGAATTTCCATCGATTGAATCATGCGCGGCGCCAGCTTCATCTGCTGGCTCATGCGCATCTGCTGGGAAACGTTTAGGTGCATTGTTCTTCGATCAGTTGAGATCGGATGTGGATCGACGGAAAAACGTTGGGGTGTACGACGGTTTCTGTGAAATTCTAAAGCTCAATCTACCGTCCGCGAGCAAAAATGATTGCTGAAGATCAAAAATTCTGCCGTCCCCGCATGGCGTCGGCCAACATTTCTTTATTGGCAAACTCTAACACACTTCCGGTGGCAATCCCCCGCGCAAGCCGCGTAATTGTTACCGGATCTTCCTCCAGCAGGTTGGAGATGAACAAAGCTGTTCCATCCCCTTCCAGCGTTGGATTCGTCGCCATAATCAATTCTCGAACTTTTTCCTGCCGCACCCGGCGAATCAGCTGACCGATTGTCAAATCGTCAGGGCCAATTCCTTCGAGCGGCGCAATTCGCCCCCCCAGGACATGGTAGGTCCCCTGAAAAGCGGAAGCCGCCTCCAGTGCCGAGACGTCCTTGGGCTGTTCCACGATGCAGACGACCGTCCGGTCCCGCCGGGGATCGCGACAGATGGAACAGACTTCCTGTTCTGTCAGATTGAAGCAGACCTTGCAGCGTCGAATGGTCTTTTTCACGTCCCGAATGGCGTCTGCCAGAGCCAGCGCATCCTGTTCGCGACAGCTCAGAATATGATTGGCCAAACGTTCGGCGGATTTTCGACCGATTCCGGGTAAGGAGGCAAACTGCTCGACGAGCCGCCCGACTGCCGGACCGAAGGGATGTTGTTCTGACTGAAATCCGCGTGCCGCCATGCTTCCGGACCTGATGACTTTCTAAAGCCGATGACTCTCATTCCTGCAGGCGACTCAGGCAGTGACTCGCCTGAAAATCCATCCCGTCGCCAAACCCTCGCTGAAAACTCAATCCAGCAGGGCCTTAACTCTCCATTTCACTCTCGACCGGCATCTCGGATTCGACCGCGACCACCGTTTCTGCCAGCGGACGAACTTCTTCGACTTTCCCTCCGAAGATCGCAACCGCCATCTGGACGAACGTATCTCCATCCACGACAGACGTTTTCATCCGTTCCGGAGTCCTCGACCGTTCCTCTTTCGGGGAAACTTTCTTGACTACCGGAGCGGATTCGTCAAAGCCGACCCGAAAATCGATCTGACGACCGGCGAGTTCCTGCGCGACAGCGGAGAGCTTTTTGAACCCCTCCGATTTTTCGCAATAACTCTTGCTGAAAGAGTAGCTTCTGGGAAACAGGATTTCCAGATGATTTGGTCCAAAAATTGCTGTCTTAGACGCATTCTTCAGATGGTTCCCCAGATTCTCGGGGACTTTCGCCATCAGCGCGTTCCAGAATTCCGCCAGTGAATCTTCTCCGAACGCAACCGCATCTTCTTTTACAGACGCAGGTTCCGGTGATTTCTGAACCGAAGTTGCCGGAGCAGGAGTGGACGGCGAAGGAGCAGACACTGGAGTCGCTGCTGGCGGTGAAGTTACCGGTCTTGGGGAGAACTCAGGGCTTTTTTTTTGAAACGGAGCCGCCGGCTGGACCCGGGGTGGGGTCGCTGCAGGGGCCCCCGCAGTCGAGCTCACGCCCGTGGCCATCAGGGTGGCGATCCGGTCCAGTTGCTCAAGCGATGCCAGCCGCACAATGGCCAGTTCAAGCAGAGCCCGGGCGAAAGTGGCTCGCTGCATCCGGGATTTCGTCTCCGCCAGAATCTGCATCGCCGCTGAGATGGTCTGAAGTCCCCACCGCTGGGCCTGCTCCCGAACGAGTGACCGGCTCGACTCTGAAACGGCCGAAAGTGGAACCCCTTCTGCTCCCGCAGCGGTCACCATCAGGTCGCGTAAGTAGGCCAGAAGCTGATCACTGAAACTGCCGATCTGCACCCCTTGCTGCATCGCGGCTTCAACGGCAGCGAGAGCTTCGGCCGGCTGATTGTTGATCAGTGAATCAACCAGCGAGACGATCCGGTCATCGGATGCGGTTCCCAGCAGACGATGAACGTCGTCGGCAGTAATGCGCTCGCCCCCGAAGGCGAGCAGCTGATCGAAGAGTGACTGGCTGTCCCGCATGGACCCCGCCGCCCGGCGTGCCACCAGTTCGACAGCGTCTGCATCGACCACCTTCCCTTCAGCGAGCGCGATCTGAGTCAACCGACCGGCGATGCTGGACTGGGCAATCGTTCCAAAGTCAAAACGCTGACACCGTGAAAGAATCGTATCCGGAACCTTGTTCGGTTCTGTCGTGCAGAAGACGAACTTCACGTTCGGCGGCGGTTCTTCCAGCGTTTTCAGCAGTGCATTGAATGCTTCTTTCGTGAGCATGTGCACTTCGTCGATGATGTACACCTTGTTCGGCGACCTCATCGAACGAATACTGACGTTCGCCCGCAGCTGCCGGATGTCATCAATCCCGCGATTGGATGCTCCGTCGATTTCCAGCACGTCGACGTCGTTCCCCTCACCGATCCCGGCACAGACTTCACACTGATTGCAGGGGATGCCGTCCTTGACGTTCGGACAGTTCAGGGCTTTCGCGAAAATTCGCGCGGTGGACGTTTTCCCGACTCCCCGGGCTCCTGTGAACAGGTAGGCGTGCGCGACCCGACCGCTGCGGATGGCGTTCTGAATGGCCTGCCCCACATGCTCCTGCCCGACCACTTCGTCAAACGATTTGGGCCGGCAGCGGCGCGCTAGAACCGTGTACTGGGGATTCTGGTCGCTCATGAAGGAGGGGAGAGGGAAAAGGGATTAGGGGTCGGGGAGGAGGTGGCGGATCGTGTCCGGTTTCCTCGGTCATCATCGCATTTCAAGATCGGACCGATTTTAGTCTGTTCAGGGCCGGTCAACCAGCAACGCAAAACCCGGGGAAATCGGGGCAGAACCTGCTCTCCGCCCCGATTCTGGAATTTCTCACCCACAAACAGAACACCTACCTGTCACGCCTTGCGGATAAAATGCTCGGCGTAGCTGCGAACCTGTCGACCGTTCAGCACATGGAAGATCTTCAGCTGCTGCAACGTTTCCTGACTGAAGTGCCCCAGTGGGACATGCACCAGTTTCTTCCCGTGACGCTTGGCCAGTCGTCTCCACCCGACCCCAGGTGGGACAGCCGAGAGAATGGCAATGTGGCGCTCCCGGGAATAATGGCAGGCGGCTGCGAGGAGACGTTCCTCCAGCGTATCAGCAAAGTCGAACCGTCGATCTTCCCAGATGTCGGCGACAGGACGTGGCGGAAACAGAAACATCGTCCCACCATAAGTCGCCATGGCGATGCCCGGCCCGACCAGCTCATCCCCCAGCTGAGTTGCGAAGAACGCCAGTGTCGATTCATCCTGATGCTCGGCATGCCAGGTAATTCGCCACGGGTATTCACGGGGATCCGCCGGCGAGTCGAACAGCATGATGACGCAATCAAGACTTCCCCGACTCGGGGGATTCTCCTTGACATACAGATTGCCAGTATGCCAGTTTCGCAGCGTCTCGCGGATATCGAGTCCATCTTTGAGACTGGTGGTGAACTTCTCAGTTTTCGCCAGATCGTTCCCCATGATGCTCAGGGCGCGATCCTTGACATGCGTCCGAAAACGTTCAATGGCCACGTCCTCCGGCGGCCAGCTGCAGTGGTTGTACGGATTCCATCGCATGGCCCAGCGATCCTGATCGATCCTGGGCGGCTTGCGGTTGAGCGCACACGTCCGCCAGCTGATGGAGGGACCAGGAAGCCGATTCTTCAGCTGCGAGATTCCACCATCGGGAAACTGCCCTTTCTCGATCGACATCTGAAATTCTTCCAGCGGCAGCCAGTCCTGAAACGGATACTCGCGGGCCACTTCAGCCAGCGCGATTGCAAACTGGTCCCCCCCCAGCTGCTTGGCGGCTGTAATCAACGTATACAGGTCCGGCGTCATCCGCCGTTCGATGAGGCACAGGTTGCGGACGTATCTCAGATAGGTCGAGAGCAGATGGGTGGAAATCTTTCTGCCGCGATTCTTCAGGTCGATCTGATACTTCTCCCGAGCCGACAGGAGCATCTCCTTTACGCCATCGACAGAAAGATTCTCATCGCTGTCGAGATTGAAACGGGACTGCTCGTACAGCCCTGTAATGAATGGGAGTTCCCCCAGAAGGAAGAGAAGTGTCGAGGGACTCACACGGTACAGTTCGGGATCGTAGACCGCAGGCTCGGAGACGTCTGCCTCCTGATTCTCCAGATAGGCATCCCGGATCCAGTGCCACTGTGAGATTGAACAGACAAACAGGATCGATTGATGACGGCGTTCAAGTTCCCGAAGTCGCCAGGCCATATGGCGGATGCGCTGTTGTTCCTGCTGTGTCGCAGGGGGAGGAGACTGCACCATCAGCGCTGTGGCGAACTTCTCGATGGGAACCTGTTTGATGGCGTATGAATCCGGAAGCACCTCGTGACGAGCTTCAAACTCCTCCACCTCCAGGTCGATGAAGCTGCGGGTCATGTGTTCCTGCATCGCCAGTCGCAACGCTGCGATCACCGGTTGGCAGGGATCGATCGGAACGTAGCTGCTGACCCGCGGACGGGACTCGCCGGCGTGCCCGGTCCATTCGCTGGAGGTGTACGGCTCCGTCTCGGACTGAACTGCAATGGTAATGTTCGGCAAGTGACCGATTCCGGTTTCGACAACGCTGCGAAACGATTCCGGGAGCGGGACCGCCAGACAGTCGAACCGTTCCGAGAGCATGACCCGACGAACTTCGACGGCGAAGTCGCCGCTGCCGTGGACGACCGGGAGGCAACTGATTCGATCGCTGAACTTCAGGATTTCATGCATTTTTTCGAGCCACTTCACTTTGATCGACGATGAAGTCCATTATCGCGGATCCTGCCTGCGAATCCAGACTGACCATTATCGAAACGGGACGTCACTGGTTGACCGGCAGTCGCCCGTGTTGCCGGTAGTAATCGATGAGATCCGGGTGCTGGCTGGCGACATCATTCACGTCCCAGAAGTCTTCAGGCTTTCGGAACAGTTGAATTTCGGGATCCGATGCCGCGTCGACCGCCGAAGACTGAGCCCCTGTCAGATTCTCCACCAGCAGCCATGACGGGGTACGCACGGCACTGGCAGACTCCGAGCGGAACGTGGTGTCGGCCCAGTCGAACGATTCAGACAGATTCCTAAACGAACTGGCAGCCAGTCTGCTGAACTGCTGCAGGCTCAGGAACTCGAAATTGTCCGCGACCTCATCACCGACCCGATGCACAATGAACGGGAAATGCACGACAGGCTCGCTGACCGATTTCAACCATGTTGGACGATCGTCCGGAATTCGGCGTTCGTCCCCCGAGGCTGCGGTCAGGACGATGACGTCTCCAACGGTCAGAACGTCTTCCAGCAGGCCGAGCCAGTGGCTGAGGACACGGTCCGATTGTCGAACCTCGGCAGCATGGCAGATCAGCCGACGTTGCCACGCCGGAAGAAATGCGAACAGCGTTTCCAGTTCGTCCCGACTCCAGCGGTCTGTTGTTGATGCCTCCAGCTGTTCGACAGCCTGCTGGTGAGCGACAGGATCCTCCTGAAGCCAGCCGTTCACAGCATCGGTGACATCATCGACATCGAGTTCCTTTGCAGCATGATGAATGCAAAGCATCTGGCATTCATTCAGCCCGGGGAGTTCCGCAAAGGTGGAGATATCCCCCAGCGTCTGCGGCGAGATGTCCCATGTGCGTGCGAACATCGACGATGACGCAAGTGGGGCCGGCGCATCGGCCACGAGACCAGCCTGCGGGTTCGCGGCAGCCAGTTCCCGAAGAAGAATCCCTTCAACAGGAGGAACGATGAACTGATCCCAGACCAGCGAGCGGCTGGCGAGAGCATCGAATTCGGGCGTTGCGATTTTCCATTCACCGTAACAGCCCAGCGAGCAAGCGGGGAGGTGCTCGAAGCAGAAGACCACCGTCCGCATCAGCCTTCGTCTCCCTGTTCATGTTCCTGATCTTCATTGAGCACGTTGCTGTCGAACTGGCAATCGAGAGCCAGCCAGAACGCCCGTGCGTGCCGAAAGAACAATGCTGGAAAAATCAGGCAGAACGCAGCCAGCGGCCAGATCAATATCTGACCGGGAATCTTGAAACCGAGCCGTCCGACCATGAAGGCAATCGTCGTGATCCAGGCGGTTGTGCCGTAATTGACGTACATCGACCCCAGGTAATAACCCGCGGGACGTTCGATCTGAAAGTTACAGACGGGACAGCGGTCGTTCATCTGGAACCATCCGCGAAACAGTTTCCCCTCACCGCAACGAGGGCAGCGCAGGCGGAACGCCCGCGCCATCAGTGTTTCAAACTGGGGTCGAGGCCACTGGCGTGTCTGCGGCTGTGGATGTTCTTCAGCTGACATTATTCCGCACTCCAGACGAGCGGGTCTGTTTCCAGGCGGCTGGCCCAGGTGTGCAGCCCCGGAAATTCGGATTTCAGTTTCTCGGCCAGTCGTTCAATCGCAGGTCGCTCGGTATTGAAGTGACCTGCCAGCACCAGGGCGATTTCCCGGTCACGTGCTTCGAGCCCGGCATGAAACCGCGCCTCTCCTGTCACATACACGTCGCAGCCGACGCGCTCGGCATCCTTCAGAAACTCGGCTGCCGATCCGCAGCCAATCCCGATCGTGTGAACAATCCGGTCGAGGTCACCGAGATGCTGCAGCTGTGGAGAAATCTCCTTACGGAGTTTTGCAATCAACTCACGCAGCGTCACCGGCGTCTGCAACCGTCCCCAGCGGCCTGCCCCCAGATCTTCCAGCCCCGGAACCGCACTGCGACGCAACGGCTGAATGTTCTGCAGGCCCAGCTGTTCCGCGAGCGACTGATTGATCCCATCCCGGGCACTGTCGAATGCGGTATGCGGGCTGTAAACGGCGATTCCCTGCTTCAGGAGCTTCAGAACCATGCGACCTTCTGAGGTTGCGGTGGTTAGCTTCTGTACGGGGCGGAAGAGGATTGGATGATGGGTGAGAATCAGATTTGCCCCGCCCGCGAGTGCTTCTTCCGCGACATCGGACGTCAGGGTCAGGCACGTCATCACCTGCCCGACCTCAGCGGACTCGTCCCCCAGGAGCAGGCCGACGTTATCCCAGCTCTCCGCCAGCTCCAGAGGAGCGAAACTTTTCAGGAACTCGGTGATCTGTCGCAGCTGGTACATGGGGAGTGTCGTGGCGTCGTTCGTGGTGGTCTCTCCCTGCAGTGTCCTCGAAACCGCGGATGAAATCCAGCAGCGCACTCCGGGTTGACAGTCCTTTGCAGCCGTTATGATGCACTCTCAAAACGGCAGACTGTGTTCACAAGAAAGGGAATCCATGTTTCGGGCGAAGATCTCCGTGGCGATGAGAGCGTTTTCATCGGATCTGCGCCGGGCCCTGCAGACGGTGATGCAGATCGGCGCTCAGGGGGTGCAGTTCGATCTGCGAAACGATGTGACTCCCGCCCAGTACGGTGACACCGCACGCCGACAGCTTCTGCACTATCTGAATGAGCGCGGGCTGCAGATCGCCTCCGGCCATTTCCCGTTGCGAAGTCCACTGGCCGCCACCGAACGGATGGGAGAACGCATCAAAGCTCTGAACGACGCCATCGAATTTGCCTCCAAGCTAAAGATCCGCACGTTGACACTGCGAGCAGGCCGGATTCCATCTGAAGAGGATCAGGAGTCTGTCAAGACGCTGCAGGGGGTGCTCAGCGAACTGGCAGGGCACGGCAACCGCGTCGGCGTGACGTTGTCGCTGATTCCCTGCGGTGACACCGCTGCCGAGATGAGACAGCTCGTCGATTCCGTCAAGACAGGCCCCGTCACGGTGGATGCCGACTTAGGGGCCTGGGTGCTCAACCGGCAGCCGATCGTCGCTCAGCTGCGGGAACTGCATGATCTGATCGGGCATTTCGAAATTCGTGACGCCATTCGCGATTACGACGGGCGTGGAAAGGAGGTCCCTGTCGGGCGAGGAGAAGTCGACTGGGACGAGGTCGCTGCCCTGATCGAAGAGATGGGGTACAACGGCTGGCTGAATGTCGACCGTCAGGAAGGGTCGGATCAGGCAGGCGACATCGAACGCGCCGTCAAGTACCTGAAGAATCTGCTGCCGTCTGGATGAGTTTGCGAGATTGGACACACTCAGTACTTCCAAGTGCTCCGAGCAAATATCGTGAGAGGTCAGAGGTCGGGGAACAGGGGTCCGAAAATCACTTATTTTCCAGTGTTTTTCTGACCTCCGACCTCTGCCCCCTGACCTCTTGTTTCAATTCGATCAGACTTGGAACTACTGACACTGAGCTTCGCCGTACACTTCAATTGTGTGGCAAAACAACAAATGTGATTCGTCCTACTGCGCGACCGACTTCGATCCCTGCGGCGAACCCGCAATCGGAACACCGTTCGGGAGTGGCCGTGATGCGACCCAGAAATTCGCATCGTGGGTCAGCTGCGTCAACTTCCGATGGATGTCGAAGCTGTCCGGATAGACCCAGAATGTGATTGTCGCTGTGGGCCCCGCGTTCTTCAGAGCATTGTGAAACGCGGAGCCGGGACGCATTGCCTCATCGGCTGTTTCCGCCCGCAATGGACCGACCGGACGAATAATCCAGCTGGTCACCCCGATCCGGACCATTCCCGGGCCAGTGCGAAGTTCATCCGCAATGGTCATGCTCAGGCGTTGCAGGACATATTCCATCATGTACCCCTCCATCGGTCGGGTCGTTCCCTGATAGAACGAACGGGAGATGAGGATCTCCTTGCGACGTTCGATGTCACGCTGCACTTCCTGAGCGAGTTCCGCAATCGGGACCCGCGTCACCTTGTTCCCCTCGAGCCGGAAATGAATCTCATCGCCGGTGACGACCTTTCCGATCGGCGGAAGCTGGTGTGTCAGCTTCTCCACCGGAGCTTCATCAGGAGGAGTTTCCGCAAGACGCTGCTTCAAGGCAGCGACTTCGGCTTTCAGTCCGATCAGGTTCGTTTCCAGTGTGGAAATCTGACTCCGGTCCGAACGGAGCGTGTCCACTTTCTCAGCAATCTGACTTCGCAGGACATTGATCTGGTCGACCTGACTGAGGCGACGCTGGGCGATCTTCTGTTCTTCCGCCTTCAGTTCCTCCAACCGGCGCGCCACAAGCGAATTTTGTTCTTTCAACTGGGCCGCCTGCTGCAGCATTTCTTCGCTGGGCTTGATCTCCGGAAGCTGCGGAATTTCGACCAGATCCTCCAGCACCGGAGGAAGCGCCGGGGCCGGGCCGGCAGCTTCCTCCGCGATCGCCACAGGCACGCTGCCGGGAGGGGGAGCGACTCGCATTCCCAGCACCACCACGATCAGAATGATCAGAATCCCCACCATGTTGCACATGACGTCCAGAAAGGAGTCAGAGCCGAACATCAGTTCTTCGCTATGCTGGGACATGATCGACGTGTGGTGGCTGGATTCGTGGGAATAGAAGGGATCAGGGGGGAGATGTCGGAGGTCAGATCAGGCCTGTTATTCGAGTTTCAATTCGATCTTGGATGAGAGTCCCCAATGCTGAAGGAGCTCTTTCAGCCGGGCGTAGTGTTGATTCCCGCCGGGATGGATTTCGATTTTGAGTCGAGGTCGCCAGACGAATTTTGCAGGAGGATCACCCCAGGAATTCGCCTGAACCTGAATCATGGCAGCCACAATCTGATGGAAGTCTTCACGGCCAATTCCCGGAGGAAGATCGGCACTGGGTCCTTCCACAATCACAATGCGTTCCGCATAGAGCTGCATGACAATTTCACGTTCGATGCCGATCGCACCGCTGGTGTAGCCGCGTCCCCAGGTTCGATCCCGGCCACCATCACGGGGCATCCCCTCCTGTTTTTCAGCCAGTGGCGAGACCGGCATATCGGGGCGCTGACTCGAAGGCTGTCCGCCCGACGAACTCGAACCGGAACTGTTTGTCCCGTTGCTTTCCCCGGATGACATCCCACCGCGTGGATTCCCCTGATCGCCATACGGCTGCAGTTGGAATCCCGATCCGTTCGCCCCTGTCGCACCGGCGTTTCCAGCGGTCGTCGGCCGGCCCGGACGGCTTCCGGGTGTTGTCCCGCCTGTCGTGCCCTCTTCCGTGCCGGTGCCATTCCGCCGGGCAAGTTCTTCTGCGTAATCCTGTTCCAGCTGACTGCGGTTCTGTTGACCCGCCTGGCCGGGTCGTGCCGACTCCAGCTTCTGTCGTTGCGGTGACCAGTCCGGTCCCAGCATCCCGATTGAATCCTTGGGAGAGGCTTTCTTCAGCTGTTCGACTTCCGGGAGAGAGAACTCTCCGTCCGCGCCGACGATCTGATCGTCCGCACCACCCAGTCCACCTGCCGTCGCTGCCCCCCGCCCAGTCCCCGGACGTGAACTGTTTCCTCCGCGGACCGGATCACGCCCCCCGCCCCCCTTGCTGCCGGGGCCGAGCGAACCACGCGTGGCAATGGATGCAGGCTCCTTGATCGCCCGTTCGACAGCTGTCCGGCAGATCTCGGTCGCTTCAGGGTCGGCTTCAGGCCATTTGATGTCTGCTCCATCGGGAACCAGTTCGTAGCCGAACTCCTGATTCATTGCCTCCAGATAGCGCCGGGCGACGTAGAAGCCGACGGTCCCACCGGGCCGGACGATCAAGAGAACGTAGGGCTTGAGCTGCGTCTCTCCCTTTTTCGCGTCAGCCAGTGTCCAGTAAGTCATCAGTGCGTCGGCGCCGGCCAGCAGCGGGTTTCGCTCTGGAGAGAATTCATTGAGCGTCCGGGCAGAGATGTAAACCTTCTCGGAAGCGAACTCGACGCCATCAGCGCGGCATTCGATCAGGATCGGGCGACGATTGGTTCCCGAGTTTCCGTCGTGGGCGACGATCTCGAAGACTGGCTTGCGAATCGCCTGAGCCACTTTTTGTGCTTCGATTTCGACCTGCAGGTTCTTTCGCTCCTGCATCAGAGCGATCGCCTGCTGCTGAAAGTCGGTTTCATTCTTCCGCAGGTTGTCGTTCTCGCTGGAGGCGGCTGCCACCATTTCGACGAGCTTGTTCTTCCTGGCTTCATCCTGCTCCAGCGCGGCAGCCTCAACGAGAATCCGTTGTCGAATCAGTTCCGCTTCGCGGTCGAGCTCCTGATTCCGAGACTGCATCTCGGCCAGCAACCGCTGCCATTCCGACTGCCGGTTGCGGCTCTCCTCTTCATGCTCGAGGAGCGCCTGCCGGTGACGGGCCAGACGGGCTTCATTTTCAAGGCGACGGGCTTCGACAGCTGGGTCCACCTGCGGCGGTTCAGGGATCGACGCTTCCGGCTCGGCCATGTCGATGACCGGGTCGTCCTTGTCCGCCACGCGCATCCCGACGACAGCGATGAGAATAATGAGAATTCCCACCATGTTGCACAGGACGTCCAGGAAGGAGCCTGAGCCGAACGAGATTTCCGGACGTTTTTTACGAGCCATGAATTACTCAAAGCCTGATCCCGGCCAGGTCGCAGCCCGCCGGAAGGGTGACCGCTCCGGCAGAATTCCACCAGATGCGATCGACTGACACGCCGGTCCCGCGAGATCTTCGGCAGTTCTCGCCGATTGCTCCCGCTAGAATCCTGTGTATCGTTAAGATCGACACATTCAGCGGAGACGTTGACCGATTTCATCAGTTCCTGCCTGATGATTAAAGACGGGCAAGATTGGCAATGTCAGCAAGCCCGCGATTCGCACCGAAGTCGCGACACGGTCCCTGAGAAGTGGGGGGCTGTGCATCAGATTCAACCCCACGAGACAGCAACGAAACTGTGGGGGCAACGCGGTCGAAGCGAATTCAATGACCGGAACGAGCGGTCAATCGGCCCCGTGCATCTGGCGCGGAGGGTATCCATGCCATGCCAGCGGTTTGGCGATCTTGTCGGTCTGCTTGGTTTCCAGAGCTTTCAGGATTTCCTGAACGGTGCGATTGGTCGCCAGCTCCCGTTCGAGTTTCTTGATCACCTCGCCGGGAACCTGCAGTGCCCCCGCTCCGGGTCCACCCGCCTGAAACGACCCCTTCTGATTGAAGACGGCCCAGTAGACAGCTCGCGGATGCGCCTTGGCACCATCACGGGCTTTCTCCGCAGCGGCCCCCTTCACCCGTTGACCGCTCACCTGATACAGATCCCGACGTTCAAAGATGACAGCCAGAACATTCCAGTCGTTTCCTCCAAACAGACCAAACATCGTGACTGTCCTTGCTGTTGTCGCTCGGGTGTTCCGCTGACCTCGCGCCGGGTTCGGCCGATCCGTTGAGAATTGCGAGCCTATTGGACCGCAGCCCCTTCTCAAGGTCAATGGAACGGGACTCTCGAGCAGTGTCTCACCGGTTTCGAACTTTCCCCGCTGTTGCGTTGGTGGATCGGCACGAGGTTCCTAGAATTCAGGGTGCAGCATCTGTGCTGCCATGATTTCGTCCTGATGCCAGATCTGCCATGAGCCCGATTCCCCAGTCCGAAGCCTCGACCGTACGGCAAATTCTCATCGTTGAAGATGAGCCTGTGATCCGCAACACCCTGGCGGAGTTTCTTTCGAGCGAAGGCTATCAGGTCACCAAGGCCGCCACCGTTGAAGAAGGGATGGCCCGGGCCAAAGAGAAAGATTTTCATCTGGCGATCTGCGACATCCAGTTGCCCGACGGAGACGGCATCAAGCTGATGCGTCTGATGCACCGCATCAACCCCTCCATGTTCGTGCTGATCATCACTTCTTACGGGACCGTGGAGTCGGCGGTCGAAGCCTTCAAGGCCGGCGCGTTCGACTACCTGACCAAACCGGTCATCTTCGACGACCTGGCAAACAAACTGCGACGCGTCTTCGAGTACCGGGATCTGTATCTGGAGAATCAGAAGCTTCGTCGCGAACTGGCCCAGCCCAACCGTTTCGACCAGATCGTCGGATCCAGCGAGCCGCTGCGTGTGCTTCAGGAAGCCATCGGCAAAATCGCGGTCACGCATTCGAACGTTCTTCTGGCGGGCGAAACCGGCACCGGGAAAGAACTCTTCGCCCGGGCGATCCATTCTGTCGGACCGATGCGCGAGGAGAAGTTTCTGGCGGTCAACTGCGGAACCCGTCCGGTCGAACTGCTGGAGGCAGAACTCTTCGGCAGTGAAGCGGGTGGCAAGAACCAACTGGGAATTCTGCGAACTGCCGGCAGCGGCACCGTCTTTCTGGATGAGATCGCCAGCCTGCCGATGGGGACGCAGACCAAGTTGCTGCGTGCCATCGAGTATCAGGAGAGCATGCCTTCAGGCGGGTCCGAAACGTATGCCGTGAACTGCAGGATCATTTCATCGACCAGCGAAGACCTGCTGCGACTGGTCGGTGACGGCAAGTTCCAGGAAGACCTGTTCTATCGACTCGACGGCGGAAAGATTCGGATTCCGCCGCTCCGCGAACGTCTGGACGACATTCCTGAGCTGGTCGATCATTTCATCGCCAAACATTCAAGGGCACTCCGTAAACGGGTGATCAGCGCCTCCAGCGAGACCATCCGCCTGCTGATGTCCGCCCAGTGGAAAGGGAATGTTCGCCAGCTGGACAACGCGATCGAGCGGGCGGTGATCATGTGTGACGGAACACAGATCGAACCCAGCGACCTGCCTCCAGACCTGCTCGGACTCGGACAACCTCTTCCGGACACCGACGACTTGCGAAGTGCATTACGACATTACGAGCGTCTTCATATCACCCGCGTCCTCAGACAGTGGCCCGACAAGCGTGAGGCAGCCAAGCGCCTCAAGCTCGGCCTCTCCAGTCTGTACCGGAAGATCGAAGAGCTGAGTATCGAACTTTAAGTGCCACTTTCCTTGCTGCCGGTCTCTTTTTGATCGGCCGATATGAACGAATTCCCGAGGCGTTCGCAAAGATTGCCCCTTCTCGCGCAAGTGGAAAGCGGATGCGATGAGCGTCCCACCAGCATTTCATTTTCAATCCGAACGTCGCTGCCGGTGCGCCATCATCGCTCCTCGTGGTCGTTAGGCGACCGAGCTGCCCACTGACTTTCGCCTGAAAGACCAGCCCTTCGAGCTGTGCAGCTGGGAATTCTCGCTTTCACTGCGGTGATTTGGCTTGTGCCGCTGAATCGACTCCCCGGGGGCACATGAATTGCCGGGAGTCGAAGTGCCCCGTCCAGAAGCCTGTCGGCGTGCCTCTCGTGTGCCTGAACAGGCGGTGCTCATGACGACGTGCGAAGACCGCGATTCTGAAAAGGAGGACCTCCCATGAAACCGGATCGACTCACTCCCGCAAAACGAGGCATGGCTTCCGCCCGCAAAGAGGCTGAGATGATCGACGAGGCCATTGCCGAATCTTTTCCTGCCAGCGATCCACCGGCCATCACGCCGGCTGACCAGCTGGATCCACCACGCCAGCCGCGTGATCCAGCGAATCCCGTAAGACGGCCGACGTCGGACTCGTCGAAGAAAGTGGAGAAGCGCCGCTGAGCGGCCAGCAGACTGCTCTCTTTCACCAACGATTCACAGAACGGAGTGATATACATGTCCCGCTTTGAAACCGCGACAGCGACCGAAGGAACGGCCCCTTCCCATTCCCCGCCCGACGTGATGTTTGCACCGGGGATCGGCATGGCCCGGAAGCTGGGTTGGTTCAGTCTGGCACTCGGAGCAGCCGAACTGCTGGCCCCGCGGATGATCTCCCGGGCAACCGGAGTACGCAACGAATCACTCATTGCAGCTTACGGCCTGCGTGAAATCGTGTGCGGGATCGGCATTTTGACGACGGCTCGGCCAGCAGGATGGATGTGGGCACGCGTTGCAGGGGATGCGCTCGACCTTGCCACCCTCGGAGCTGCCTGCACAAACGGAACCTGTCAGGAACGTCAGGCAGCAATGACGGCGGCCACTGCCGTGGCGGGTGTCACCATGGCCGACTTAGTCACCGCATCGGGTCTGACAGCTGCTGCACGGCTCGAAGGATGATTACCTCTTTCTCAGAACACAGAGACGATTGTCGTTTCGCAAAGGAGTTTTGGAATGAAAGCAATCTGCTGGCATGGGCGAGGAGATGTCCGCTGTGAAAGCGTTCCAGATCCGGTGATCGCAGACCCGACGGACATGATTGTCCGGATCACCGCCACCGCGATCTGCGGATCGGACCTGCACCTGTACGACGGACTCATGCCGACCATGCAGGCGGGAGATGTCCTCGGACACGAACCGATGGGAATCGTCGAAGAGGTCGGGCGCGAAGTGAAGAACTTCTCCAAGGGAGATCGCGTTGTCATCCCGTTCACCATTTCGTGCGGACAGTGCTGGTTCTGCGAAAACCAGCTGTTCTCTCTTTGCGATCAATCCAATCCGAACGCGGAAATTGCCCGCAAGGTGATGGGACATTCGCCAGCGGGTCTGTTTGGGTATTCGCACATGCTCGGCGGCTTCTCGGGAGGTCAGGCGGAATACATGCGGGTTCCGTACGCGGACGTTAGCCCGCTGAAGATCGAGTCCGATCTGCCTGATGAAAAGGTTCTGTTCCTCTCAGACATCTTTCCCACCGGCTACATGGCCGCCGAAAATGCACAGATTCAGCCGGGCGACACCGTGGCTGTGTGGGGTTGCGGACCTGTCGGCCTGTTCGCCATGCAGAGTGCGTGGATGCTGAAGGCCGGGCGTGTGATCGCAATTGATCGCGTCCCCGAGAGACTGGAACTGGCGCGGACGTTCGGAAAAGCGGAGACGATCGACTTCAGCCAGCTGGATGTCTACACAGCGCTGATGGAGATGACCGCCGGACGGGGTCCCGACAGCTGTATTGATGCTGTCGGGGCTGAAGCTCACGGAACGGGAACCTGGGATGCGATCTATGATAACGTCAAACAGAAGTTTGCTCTCACGACGGACCGGGCCCATGTCCTGCGGGAAGCGATTTTCTGCTGTCGCAAAGGGGGGACCCTGTCCATTCCCGGCGTCTACGTCGGCTATCCCGACAAGTTGCCGTTCGGAGCCCTGATGAACAAAGGGCTAACAGTCAAAACAGGTCAGACCCACGTCGCGAAGTATCACCGGATGCTCTTGAAGAAGATCGAAGCGGGGGAAATCAACCCGGCCCAGATCATCACGCATCGGGTGTCTCTCGAAGAAGCACCCCGAGCCTATCAGACCTTCCGCGACAAACGGGACCAGTGCGTGAAGGTCGTGATTGTCCCTTGAATCCCCGCTACCCGTGAACTGAACCCGCTGAAAAGAACCACAGGTCCAGGGCCGCAGCTACCAGCAAGCCCAGGCTGATCACCGCGTTCACATTGAAGAATGCCGTGTTCACCCGGGTCAAATCGCCGGGGCGAACCAGCCAGTGCTCATAGGCGAGGAGCAGGCTCACGCAGATGACCGCAACCAGAAACAGCGGTCCCAGGCCCGAGAGTTTCCAGAACACGAACAGACAGATGATCGTGATCAAATGGCTGATCAGAGCAATGCGCAGCGACCCTACGACCCCGAATTTCGCGGGGAGTGAATTGAGCTTCTGTGATTTGTCGAAGTCCACATCCTGCGTCGCGTACAGGATGTCAAATCCACCGACCCAGAAAAAGATGACCGCTGCCAGCGAGACCGGGATCCAGCTGATCTGTCCTGTAATCGCAATCCAGGTGGCGATCGGCGAGAGCATCAGGGCGGCGCTGAGCCAGTAATGGCAGAAGGCGGTCCAGCGCTTCGCGTAGGAGTACCCCAGCAGAAACAGCATCACCGGGATGGAAAGCCGTAAGGGCCATGGATTCGGAAGGAATAACAGCGTGGAAGCGACGAACGCAGCCACGCATCCCAACGTAAACAGGGTGACAAACAGCGGCGAAAGTTTACCAGCCGGAATGTGCCGCTGGGCGGTGCGCGGGTTACGGGCATCGTAGTCGCGATCGACGAGCCGATTAAATGCCATGGCTGCAGCCCGGGCGAAGACCATGCACAGCAGGATCCCGAGTAATTGACGGGATTGAAAAGGAACCTCACGCCAGGCGAGCATGGCGGCCAGAAGTGCAAACGGCAGGGCGAAGACCGTATGGCTGAAGCGGATGAGCCCCAGAACATCGGTCATCTTCTGTCGGAATGTGGTCGGAGTAATGGTGGTGGCGGTCATCGAAAATCAGGGGGCGAAATTGGCTGAAAACCAGAGTTGATGCGTACTTTCTCAGCTCGTGTGCCACGGCTCTGCGAGCCGTGAGAATTCAAGTTTGGCGTGAGTGATCTTTCGTTTTTTTCTTTGCAACCAGACTGAAGCGTTCGGCACTGCTCACAGAGCAGTGGAACCCTGTCCGATTATCAACACAGATTGGGCAGGACAGGTATGAACTCAGGTTTGCATGCTGGCAGATTCTTTGCGTCGCTGCATGAAGTAGACCCAGTTCCCGGCGATGATCAGGCCAATCATCAGCAGGTGGGCGACCATCTGCGGCCCCATCCGGCGGTTGGCCTCCAGATACTTCTCGTTGACGACACCGCCCCCGTAAGCCTTGTTGACGATCGCTTCGTACTCGGCAGCCCCTTTGATCGCTCCGAGCATTCCCACGAGCTGCTTGGGAACGTACGGATAGAACAGGGGAGCCTGCACGCCGGTGACGCCCGCCACAATGCGAATCTTTTCAGGATATGGAGTGACCGCGTACTGCACCCATTCCTTGGTGCCCGGATACGCCCCGCTCACATTGATGATCAGACTCAGGTCCTGCAGGTTCGCCACGTCTTTGCACATGGGAATCTGGTCGATGTTCGTCCCCCGGGCATCGGTGGTGTACAGACCCCGAAGGTTCGTGACGATCACCTTGATCACCCCTTCATACCCCGACTTGTAACCGAGGTTCACGTAATCCTCGCCGTATTTCAGGTCGGGGAAGTCGGAACGGATGACGGTTTCAATCGCTTTCTCGATCATCTGCGGTCCGACCGGGACCAGCGTGATGAAATACATTTTCAACTTCTTCTCACAGCAATGCCGTGTGAAGGCGGTGGCCATCGGGCCGAGTTCCCCTTCCGTGGACGGGTCGTAGTCCCAGGCCATCAGCACTTTCGACCCGGGGGGAAGAGCTTCGATGGCGTCGAAGACGTTCTGCGTCATCAACGTCGGTGTCTCCGGAAACGTCACCCCGAAGAGTATCGGGATCGCGACCGCCAGGGCCATCATCAGGAAGACCCAGCGCCGATCAAGATTCTTCAGGATTTCGTACATGAGAGAAAGAATCGACGGTGTAAAGCGACTTCATTTCGTACAGACGAGTTATCGGATTACAGAAAGTTTTACCACGGAGTCACGGAGACACCGAGAGACTTCCGAACGATTCGCCGCTGAGCGGGTTGCGATCAAACGTTATAAACGAAAGCTGTCATCAACTCCCCTCACTCAGTTCGCAATTGGTCCTCTTGACCTCTCCGTGTCTCCGTGTCTCCGTGGTAGATTTTCGTTTTATCTCATTTTCAGCCAGTTTCCCATGTCAGGGCCGGGATCGAGCCCCAGGTGCTCGTATCCTTTTCTTGTCACGATTCTGCCGCGTGGAGTCCGCTGCACCAGGCCAGATCGCAGCAGAAACGGTTCGATATCATCTTCCAGTGTGTCCGGCGGAATGGACATGCTGTGGGCGATGGCAGTCAGTCCGGCGGGCCCTCCTCCGAAAACTTCAATGACCGTCTGCAGGTAACGTCGATCCTGTTTCTCGAGCCCGAACAGGTCGATCTCCAGAACGCTCAATGCGTATTCCGCAATTTCCGTCGTGATTTCACCGTCGGGGTGCCGTAATGTCGCAAAATCCCGGGTGCGGCGCAGAATGTTATTGGCTTTCCGCGGCGTTCCCTGGCTGCGACAGGCGATCTGCCGGGCAGCGGTCTCGGTGATGGTCGTCTTCAGCTTGCGGGCGTTTCGGCAGACGATCTCGACCAGATCGTTCTCTTCATAGAAGTCGAGATGTTCGCGATAGACGAAACGGTCCCGCATCGGCGCGGTCAGCAGTCCAGCCCGGGTGGTCGCTCCGATCACGGTGAACGGCTTGAGCTGCATATTAATGGTGCGGGCGTTCAGACCTTCTCCGAGGGAGATGTCGATCCGGAAGTCTTCCATCGCGGGATAAAGGAACTCCTCCACCGCCGGGCGCAGCCGATGGATTTCGTCAATGAACAGCACCGACCCCTGGGTCGCATTCGTTAAATAGGGAAGCAGGTCCTTGGGAGCGTCCAGCACCGGACCGGCAGCGATCTGGCAATCGACCCCCAGCTCGCGGGGAATGACGGTCGCCAGCGTGGTCTTTCCAATCCCCGGAGGGCCGTCCAGCAGCAGGTGCCCGAGAACGTCGCCCCGTTTGCGGGTCGCATCGAGAATCACCTTCAGGCGGTCGACCACTTTGCGCTGGCCGATCACGTCTTCAAGCTGCTGAGGCCGCAGCTGCTCATCGAGTTCCCGGTCCTCCAGGTCGAGCATGGGAACCGGAAATGGTTCCGGAAGGGGCTCATCCTGATCTTCGTTTTCCTGAAAAATCCGTTTCCGGGCCATTTGCCCCATCCTCTCTCCGGGGGCTGCCGGAGGATCGAGTACATCAAAGGAACTGATTGTTCAGAGCACGTGGCGTGGGCAAATGCACTCCATTGCCTGTCTCCAGGTGCTCGTACTGGGAGAAAATACCGTAATACTGTTCTTCCGTCCATGTTCAGGCAGAGCATTCCACGGGGGATTGGAGCAGATTTCCGGCAGAATCTGCAACTTTTGCCGTTCTTGCAACCCGAGTCGGCAGTTTGGCTCCAAAACTTGAATTCCTATTGCCTGCATTTTTCAGGACGGTTAGCTTTCCTGCTCCTATCCACCCATCAGAGGTGCAAAAACGGTGCATCCGCCCGTCTGAAGCCTCTTTGCAGAATACTCGCCCTTCCCGATTTCCCCCAAAAGGGACTCCGACATGCCTGCCGGATCAGTTCCGAAAACATCCATGAACTTCCTCACCGCCTCTCGCAGCGAGTCACTCCCCATGGTCTGGCGACTTTATCGGTTTGGACTCGCAACCGCCGGACTGGCCTGGATCTGTATCGCTTCCACACTGTGCGGATGCAGCAGCGCCAACGGCTGGGCCAAGAATCAGTCCGGCAAGGGATACTATAATCGGGGCAATTACGCTGCGGCTCGCAGTGAATTCGAACGAGCCCTGCTCGACAGTCCCTACAACGCCACCTATGCCTACAACGTCGGCAAGGCGATGGAGAAGGAAGGGGACATTGCCGGCGCTGAGCAGATGTTTCAGCATGCAATGACTCTGGATCCGACACATCAGCCCTCGTACCGCGGGATGTCTGACCTGCTGGTCGCACAGGGGCGGCAGGATGAAGCTGCTGCCCTGCTGACCGCCTGGAGCCAGACTCAGCCCTACTCCTCTGCCTCCCACGTGGAAATGGCTGCACTGCAGCGGAAGAGTGGGAACTACGCTGCGGCTGAACAGGAAATCAACACCGCTCTGCAGATCCGCCCACGGTCGCGACAGGCTCTCAATGAGCGTTCCCGGCTGTATCAGGCAACCGGTCGTCCGAACCGCGGAGGTGGCCCGTTCTCCGAACTCGCACTCACCTCCCGCACTCCACAGCAAGCGATGCAGCCCCGTGCGGACATGGTTTCTGCCACCCCTCAGACATCCGGTGCACTGCACATGGCCGCCACAATGCCTCAGAAAGATCCCACGTTGCTGGGCGGGGTGATTCAGGCCAGCTATTCCAATCCACAGTCCACCTCCATGCAGGCCGGTGTGCCTCAGATGATGACCGCCTCGCCTCCGCAGATGCATCAGGCAAATATGTTCCCCGCAGGTGCCGCTCCGGGCATGAGCGCTCAGGGCCCCTGGATGCCTGCTCCGGGAGTACAGCCGCAACCCGCCGTACCAATGATGACTCAAGGGAACGTGCCGCAGATGATGCCGGGGCAGATGCAATTCGCCCAGCCTCAGATGACGCAATATCCTGTTCCGCAGCCGACGATGGGCCCCGTTCAACTGATGCAGCCGCAGATGGCTCCCGGATCCATGCCGACCGGTCCTGCTGCTCAAATTCCCCATCAACCCGTGGAACTTGGCGAGCCCGTTCCTGTGACGCAGGCAGCCCCCGGCTTCCCCGTCACCCCCACCAGCTGGTCAACCAGTCCTGAAGCAACCAATGCCCCGCTGTTCGATCAGCAGGAAATGGTTGGAGCTGCTCCCGTGGTGCAGGCCTTCTGAGAGAATTGCCCGGGCCGGTGGCCCGTCACTTCCCTGGACTGAGTTTAACGGCCAGCGGACACGGCTTCCCGAACCGGTTGTCGCCCCGCGAGAATCTGGGCAATGTGCATCACCGCCAGCGGCTTGTGTTGCCTGCGGATCAGCCCTTCCAGGTGCATCAGGCAGGACATGTCGCCGGCGGTAATGACCTCCGCCCCCGCCTGCTCGTGATCCTGAATACGGTCGTTCCCCATCATGCAGGAGACCGCTTCCTCAGCGACGGCAAAGGTCCCTCCGAATCCGCAGCATTCATCCACGCGCTGAAGCGGAACGAGTTTCAGATCCGAGACCATGCTCAGCAGCGTGACGGCCTTGTTCTCGAAGTGCTCCATCCGTTCTGAAGAGCTTCCCAGACGCAGGTCACGCAGTCCGTGACAGCTGTTGTGCAGCCCCACACGATACGGAAAGCTGATCTCCAGTTTTTCAACCCGCAGCACGTCGACCAGAAACTGCGTCAGCTCAAACGTTTTCTTTTTGACGTTGAGGTACGCGGGGTCATGTTCCGGAAGCAGCGTTTCGTAGTGATGCGTCACCATGGCGACGCAGCTGCCCGAGGGGCAGACGATGTAATCGTATGGCTGAAAGATCTCGACAAACCGCCGGGCCAGCGGAGCAGCATCGTTCCAGCAACCCGAGTTCGCCATCGGTTGCCCGCAGCAGGTCTGTGCTTCGGGGTAGTCGACTTCGCAGCCGAATTTCTCAAGGAGTTCGACCGTCGCCATGCCGACGTCCGGATAGAACTGATCGATGTAACAGGGGATGAACAGTCCGACGCGCATGTTGTCCGCAGATCTTGAGTAAGTGGAATAACGGCAGTTCTGAAGTGGAGATCGTGAAGGGGTCAGGGGGCAGAGGTCAGGAAATTCATGCTTCCAGTGTTTTCCTGACCTCCGACCTCTCACCTCTGAATTCTATTCCCCGACCAGAACCATTGAATGACGAAAGAGAGTAACCCCTATCCACCACTCTGGTCAAAGGCGAAGATCTCATCCAGAGCTGCGGTCCAGGGAAGTGGCAGTCGCTTCCCCGCCAGCACCTCCAGTTCCTGAGCGAGCCGGGCAAGGCCCCGTTCGATCGGGACACAGACGGCAGCGGGCCAGAACTGGCGGGTTCTGCGGTCCGAGGCGCACCAGGGCCCTTGAACGACAATGAACCGGGAGAGGGGCGATGCCTCCAGCAACTTCTGAATTTCGTCGGGCATGAATTCATCGGACCAGTGTTGCAGGACGAGCGTGATCTCGGCGGAAAAACCGGAGTTCAAAGCAGCCTGGACTGTCGGAAACGCGCGGGATTCGTTCGCAGACTGCAATGCTGCAGCCACAACCTGTTCCATCCCGACGGCTTGGCCGATCAGCATCAGAGTGGTCGCTTTTCCGTCAGTCATCCTTATGCTGACTCCGTTGTCGAAGCATCTGTAACTCTTCCACGAAATCGTTGACGTCCTGAAACGATCGATAAACGGAAGCGAAGCGGACGAACGCCACCTGATCAACGCGACGCAGCATCTCGCAGACCTTTTCACCGATGAAGCGTGATGGCACTTCCCGCTCGAAGGTTTCGTAAACGGAGTGTTCGACGCTGCTGAGAATTTCTTCGATCTGGTCGGGACTGATGGGGCGTTTGTAGCAGGCCTTTTCAATTCCGGTCCGCATGCGTTCACGGTCGAACGGAACCCGGCTGCCATCTTTTTTGATGACCTTCAGCGGGGACTCTTCCATCTTCTCGTACGTGGTGAAGCGACGCCCGCAATGCAGGCATTCACGTCGTCGTCGAATGACAAATTCCTGGCTTCCGCGGGAGTCCACAACCTTGCTTTCTCCCTGGCGGCAAAATGGGCACATCATAAATGTGTCTGACTCCTCACTGCGTCCATGACTTTGTCCGGCTCGACCCGGGGCCTGCAGCAATCCCTGAAGGACACCGGCTTTCCCACGAAACCATCATTCGCGGAAGCGACGATTTGACTTCGACCGAGGAGCTGCGGACGGCACCATTTCCCCATCCTCCCGTACTTCATGCCCCCTGCATGAGTGATGCGGCTCAGGTTAGCAGAATTTCTCTCAGGTGTCCCGGATCTTCTCTCGGAATTCGCGCCGATGTGGGATTGTCAAAGCCGGGGAATTGACCAATCGCACGGTGCAGGCGACACTGATTCAGGTGGGGCACGCTCCACTTTGAGGAACGGCCGAAGGAATCGGAAACTGATTCATCCCGATCCCGCTTCCATACTCAGGCCGAGCCGTTACCAAAAGAAAGTGACTTTCATGTCCTGGATTCGCAGCGGTGTTCTGAACCTGATCGCATTCTGCAGCCTCCTCCCGCAACTGTGCGGTGCAGCCGCTCCGACAGCGGAAGAAATCGACGCCGCCATCGGTCGTGGAGTCGACTTCCTCAAGACGACGCAGGGGGACGATGGAACCTGGACATCGCCAACCTCGCTGGGAGTCACCGGTCTGGTCACGTATTCATTACTGATCAGCGGGGTCCCGGTGGACGATCCCGCCGTTCAGGCAGCGTTGAAGAACATTGAAGCCAACATCCAGCCCGATGGCGGCATCTACCACAAAGATTCGACTCACAAAAACTATGAGACCGCGATCATGCTGCAGGCGATGGTCGCTGCCAACGCAGACGGCCGTTATCAGTCGCAGATCGACCGGGCAGTCAAGTTCGTCAAGGAACTGCAATGGGACGATGCGGAGAGTGCCCCCCGGGAGAATCCGAATTTCGGAGGAGCCGGATATGGAAAGAGTGCTCGCCCCGACCTGTCCAATACCGCCTTCTTCCTGGATGCCCTGAAAGCAGCAGGGGTTTCTTCACATGATCCCGCGATGCAGAATGCCCTCGTCTTCGTCTCCCGTTGTCAGAACCTCACCGGTCCCCACAACGACACCACTTTCCCCGAAAAAGTGAACGACGGCGGGTTCTACTACACACCATCCGCAGGCGGGTCGTCACAGGCCGGCGAGACCCCAAACGGAGGACTGCGATCGTACGGAAGCATGACCTACGCCGGTCTGAAAAGCATGATCTACGCCGGTCTCACGGAGGACGACCCTCGCGTGAAAGCTGCCGAAGAGTGGCTCAGGAAGTTTTACAGCCTTGAAGAGAATCCCGGCATGGGCCAGCAGGGCTTGTTCTACTACTACCAGACTGTCGCCAAGACGATGGAAGCCCTGGGGCGAGAAGACTTCTCGGATGCGAACGGAACCCGCCATCTCTGGCGGGTCGAACTGGCCGATCAGATTCTCTCACGGCAGAAACCCAACGGCAGCTGGCTGAATGAGACTCCCCGCTGGATGGAAGGGGACCCGAATCTGGTGACTGCCTATTCGCTGATTACCCTCAAGTACTGCAAGCCGGGCAGCGGCAAATAAGCCCCGAATCGTCAAGCGGCGTGCGATTTCGATAGAATTCAAAGCCATCGCGAGAGGCGGAGCAAACGCCTTCCCCTCGCGATGGCTTCGTTTTGAGAGACGACTTTCACCCCTTCCTGACAGGCAGGTGAATTGGTCAGCCAATTCCTCAAGCGCCAATTCGCTTTTACCCGATAAGATCGTGAAGACCGGTTCTTTCCATCGGTTCGACGGTTGAATTTCACAATTCTCACGGGGATAGGCCAGTTTCGGTCAAGTTTTGATGAACGGTCACGTCGTCAGCCTGATTGCTTTGGTCCCGATGCTGCTTCACAGCGTCTGGGGCTGCTGTTGGCATCATGACCATGCCCGTTCGAGCCGACCGAGTCTCGTTGCTGCATCGGGCGCTCACTGCGAGACTGACGCGAACATTGGATTCCACGACTCGGACCACGAGCATCCCGGACAAAGCGATCACCCGCCCGGCAGGCCGTGTCATGGCGGAGCCTGCGTCTACCGGACTGCCCCGCTTCGACATGCCCTCCATCTCGATCAGATGCGGCCCGCAAGCCTGACCTGCGGAGGGATGCTCAGCATCGCTGACCTGCTCGGCCCGCAGGTCGTCGCCGAGACTCAAGGGTGTGTGGATCAGCTGCCCGCTTCTTCCGGGGAGCGCCGCGCCCTCTCACAGGTCTGGGTCGTCTAAGCCCCCAGCCAGGTCTCAGATCCGGCCCGGAGACTCGTTTTGCGAGAACATCTTCCCGCCCGGACGACCTCTGATCACTTTGGCCGCTCGGTCGATCTTGCAAACTGGCCCGATGCCGTCTTCCGCCCAACGGACTCCGGCACCCCCAACCGGCCCTCAACCTCGAATTCACGAATTGAAATTTCACGACGAAAAGGAGTTCGCTATGACGTCGTTCAAACTGCTTCGCGCATGTTTCCTTGGAACCTGTCTGCTGACCTGTCAGATCGCTGCCGCCCAGCAGCCGTCAGCTGCTCCCACGCTGCAGATAACGCTGACCCAGTCCGCACAGGATGGAAAGTTCACGTTCATTGTCTTCTACCGTGATGCCGGAGACAGCCTCAACAAGTTTCACCAGCAGCTGCAGAGTGATCTCGCCCCGCTGGCGAGTCAGGCTGTGCTCACGTCCGCGCAGGTCGACTCTCCTGCGGAGCAGGCACTGGTCGAGAAGCTCGGAATCAGCCGGGCTCCGATGCCGATGGCTGTCGTCATCGCCCCCAACGGTGCTGTGACCGGGCTCTTCCCACGTTCGATTTCCGCGGATCAGATTGCAGCTTCCCTGGTCCCGCCGACCATGATGCGCTGCATGAAAGAACTGCAGGAGCAGAAGCTGGTGTTTGTGTGTCTGACCAAAGCCGGTCGGGCGGAAGTCCCCGACGCAGTGAAATATGTTCAGCAGCTGCCGCAGTTCAAGGATCGCATTAGCGTCGTCGAAATGCAGCTGGATGATCCGGCCGAAGCACGGTTCTATCAGCAGATGAAGGTGAACGCCAGCCAGGTCACCGGACCGTATGCCGTTCTGATCGCTCCGCCGGGTGCGCTCATCGGGCACTTCACCGGACAGACCACGGGAGAACAGCTTGCAGCCGCCATCCATAAGGCGGGTCAGTGCTGCGATGATCCCAACTGCAAACACAACCATGCTCCGCAGGCGAGCGGCCCCCGGCCAAACGCACGGTAACCACCGATCGTCCCATCCATCGCAAAGAGGAGTGACTCCACATGACACTACGATCGATGATCTGGAACGAGCTGAAGTCCCGGCCGTGGTCCGCCCTGTCCAACAGCCTTGCGATCCTGCTGGGGGTCGCAGCCCTGGTCGCCATCCGGCACGTCACCTACTTCTCCGAGAAGGAAGTCTCGCAACAACTCTCCCAGCTGGGTGCCAATATTCTCATCCTCCCAGCGGAGGCCACGTTGCAGGACTATTATGCTGCCGACAAGAACGGCGGCACTCTGCCTGAAGAGCATGTCTCCGAGATCTATCTGGCAGGACTCACGGGGATTGAACAGGTCTCCCCCCGTCTAAATGTGCCGGGGGAATTGAAGGGGGTTCCGGTGACGGTGACCGGCATCCTGCCTCAGGCGGAGTTGACTGCCCAGTCGTCCTGGCAGACCGCAACTATGTTCACAGCTCCGAAGGGACACGAAGGCTGTCAGAAGGCCAAACTGACCACCGCCGACCTCGAAGGGACCGACTCTCTCGTCACCCACCGTGCGATTCAGAACCTCAAACCGGATGAAGCGGTTCTCGGTGCCGACGTCGCTGGCCGTGCCAATTTTTCTCGAGGCGACCGGATCAAGCTGCTTGGCAAGTCCTTCAGGATCCTTGGTATTCTGCCTGCGACAGGAACGGTTGATGACTCGCGGGTCTTCGCACATCTGCACACGGTGCAGGATGCGTCCGGCAGTGGTCCCGTCTGCAATGCCATCGAGGTGATCGGGTGCTGTGAAGATGCTGCCGGGGGACTGGTTCCCGAGCTGCGCAAGCTTCTTCCCACCACCAAAGTCGTCACCATTTCGCAGGTGGTGCAGACACAGGTGGGGGTCAACCGGATGATGGCCAACACATCCTGGTTTGTGCTGGCGATTCTGGTGACCGTCGGGGGAACGAGTCTGGCCGGTTCGATGATGGCCAATGTCCGAGAACGTCGTCGCGAAATCGGAACACTCATGGCACTGGGAGCAACTCCGCGATTCGTGCAGCGTCTCTTCCTCGGCAAAGCCCTGATCCTCGGGGCGGTTGCAGGCAGCGTTGGCTTTACGCTGGGGCTGATTGCTGCAATTGCCGCCGGTCCGGCCTGGGCAGGCGTCACAGTTTCGCTACTGCCGGCCACATCACTTCTCGCGGTGTTGATTGCGACGGTGCTGGCGATCGTTTCCGCCTGGTGGCCCGCACGGAAAGCGGCTGCGCTGGATCCATGCCTCTGTTTTCAGGAGATCTGAGATGTTTCGATTCGAAAACGTGGTGAAGACGTATACCCGGCGCGGCGAACAGGTGACCGCACTTCAGTGTGAAAATCTCGCCTTCGAAGCGGGAGAGTACATCGCCATCGTCGGCCCCAGCGGCAGCGGCAAGACGACGTTGCTCTCGCTGCTGGGAGGAATGCTCTCCCCCACCTCGGGGAAGGTGCATCTCGGAGAGACGTCGATCTATGACCTTTCCACAGCTGAGCGTTCGGCCCTGCGCAGCCAGCGGATGGGGTTTGTCTTTCAGACGTTCAACCTCATTCCTTATCTGACCGCACTGCAGAACGTCCAGATTCCTCTCTGCCTGCTGAACCTCAGTCGCGAGGAGCAGGAAGCCCGGGCGGTCGAAATCCTCAACCGCTTCGGCCTGCACGGACGACTGCACCATCGACCGGCGGAACTGAGCGTGGGACAGCAACAGCGTGTTGCCCTCTCAAGAACTCTGGTGAACAACCCACAGATCATCCTGGCGGATGAACCGACCGGGAACCTGGATCCCGAGAGTCGGGAAACGGTTCTGGATGCGTTTGATCGAGCCCATCAGGATGGGCGTACGGTCATTATGGTGACCCACGATCCGGTGGCTGCCAGCCGTGCCTCCCGGACACTCACCCTGCGAGAAGGTGTGCTGCAAAACCATCTGCAGATGCCGCAGCGACACACTGCCTGACGGACATTCTCACAGTCAAATCGTGAACACGGGCAGAGAACTCTGCCCGTGTTTTCGTTTGGCGAACCGGGGACGCTACTTCAGATTGCCCCAGTCCTGCACCTGAATCTTCGCACGTTCGCCGCAGATCTCTCGAATGCGGGAGATGAGGGAGTAAGTCCGCCCGGAGACTTCCGTGGCATCACGGGATTCAAAGTTGATCCGCAACAGCGGCTCGTTGTTGGACGCACGAACGTTGAACCACCATTCCGGGGTGTAGTTCTGCACTTCACGGTACGTCTTCCCGGTCGGATCTCCTTCTTTGTCGATCGTAAAGACGTCGTCCACGGTCGCATACTGCGGGACACGCGGATGGAACACGCTGATGCCGTCGATGTCCAGGACATAGTTGTTTGCGGTCTCGACGGAGTTCTCCTGCTTGAGCAGACTGATGATTTCCGCGCTCATCTTCTGCCAATCGCTGCATTCGACGCGCAGGTTCACTTCGCCGCTGTTGGGCCACGGACGCAGCTGACCCAGCAGCTGGGAACAGCTCAGTCCCGACTCCAGCAGCATGTCCCAGAACGTGATCATCGCGAACAGGCCGGAATCCAGGCAGTAGGTGTCCGGGAAGTTGTAGTGCGCGGAAGACTCGCCTCCGAAAACAGCGTCCTTCTTAACCAGTGCCACTTTAACCGCATCCTGACCGACGCGGGAGATCACAGGCGTTCCACCGGCCTGTCGCACCGTTTCCGCCACCAGCCACGAAGAGACGGCGGAATAGACGACCGCTCCCTTTTTGCCGTTCTTCTCGACCAGACTCTTCGCCAAAGCCGCCAGAAGAACAGAACCGGAGACGAACTGCCCCCATTCATCCACGAGGAAGACACGGTCGGCATCGCCATCGAACGCTGCCCCGAACCGGGCCCCTTCTGCAATGACCGTTTCCTGCAGCAGCTTCACCGCGCCGGGCAGTCCCGGATTCGAAGGACGGGTCGGGAACGTCCCGTCAATCCGCTCAGCCACCGCGAGCAATTCGACCTTCGCACCTTGTGCGGCGAGCGACTTCTTGAGCAGCGGCCGGAACAATCCCCCCACTCCGTTCCCCGGGTCGAGCACGATTTTTCCAGACGCATCTTTCAGGCGCGACGATCGACCGACCGCAGCGTCGACAAATTTCTGATGCAGGTCCATCCGGCCCTGCTGCGGGAAGGGGAGACTTGATGTCGCTGCTGCATCGCCATTGGCTCCATCTTTCAGGAATCGGGGCTGCAGCTGATCGAGCGGTCGCAGGATGTCCAGTCCGCCGGTCTGGGCGTTTTTAACCACAGCTTTGATGCCGTTGTATTCGGCGGGATTGTGAGAAGCGGTGACCATCACCCCTGCGAGTGCCCCGTTCAACTCGGTTCCGACGGCCCATTGCACCATGTCGGTCGTCGCGAGTCCGGCAGGAATGGGGATCGCACCTTCCGCAGCCAGTCCCTGAATCAGAGCTGCGTAAATCACCGGTGAGGAAACTCGTCCGTCGCGGCCCACAACCACCTTCGGAGTGGCTGTCCCGAGCAGTTCCTTCAGACTCTGGGCGAGGTAGCGACCGGTGAACCAGGCGAGTTCTTCGTTGATCTGGTTAGGATAAAGGCCTCGGACGTCCGCCGAACGCAGAAACAAGGACGGGTCGAACACATCAATTCCTTCAGATCAAATTCAGTCGGTTGCTGGTGAACAGGTCAGTTGGGGAGTATGGTGCCAATTTGGAATTCCGTCAAATTCTGAGTCTCATTGCCCCCCGTTTTCACACGCACAAGAACTTCCCATGCTGGCAAAACGAATCATCCCCTGTCTGGACGTCTTCGCGGGACGCGTGGTGAAAGGGGTCAATTTTCTGAATCTGAGGGACGCTGGAGACCCGGTCGACGTCGCTGCCCGGTACGAAGCGGAAGGGGCTGATGAACTGGTTTTTCTGGACATTACTGCCAGTCATGAGCAACGGGACATCATTCTCGACGTCGTTTCCCGCACCAGCGAAGTCTGCTTCATGCCGCTGACCGTCGGGGGGGGCATCCGCACGCTGGAAGACATCCGTAAACTGCTCAATGCCGGATGCGACAAGGTCTCGATCAACAGCGCCGCTGTCAAAGACCCGGAATTCATCCGTGAAGCGGCCTTGCGGTTCGGCAGCCAGTGCATTGTGGTCAACATCGACCCGAAACGAGTGATCGTCGACGAGGCGTCCCGGGCGGAAGCGGCCGCGTTTTCAGTGCGGGAGGACCTGCGAGTGGTCCCTCGCCCGGTTCCGGTCTCAGGGCCGTACGCTAAAAAGTTTGCGAGTCTCGATCCTCGGCCGGAAAGCGTTTACTGGGATGTGCACGTCAACGGAGGCCGCAAGCGCACCGGGCTGGATGCTGTCGCCTGGGCACTGGAGATTGAGAAACTCGGCGCGGGCGAAATCGTGCTGACCAGCATGGACGCCGACGGCACCAAGGACGGCTACGACCTGGAGATCACCGCAGCGATTTCGTCCGCCGTGCAGATTCCGGTCGTGGCCAGCGGCGGAGCCGGGAATCCTCAACATCTGTGTGACGCCGTCACCACTGGCGGCGCCAGCGCCGTACTCGCGGCGAGTATCTTCCACTACGGGGAATACACCATCACGCAGGCCAAAGAATACATGGCGGCCCAGGGAGTGACCGTTCGAAGTCCCGTCGCAGCGAGTTGAGCCGGCTCCGACTTCATTCCTTACTTCCAAGTTCTCCGAGCAGTCTTCGTGAGAGGTCAGAGGTCGGGGAACAGAGGTCAGCAAATCGCTTGTTTTCCAGTGTTTGTCCTGCCCCCCAACCCCTGTCCCCTGACCTCTTGTTTCGATCCGATCAGACTTGGAACGACTGTCATTTGATTTCGAAGCGAACTCTCCCGACAATTGCAGTCAGGCAAAAGCGGAACCCGGCTACATTTTGTGAGGATTCAACGTGCCCACAATTCAACACGCGTCACAGGTCCTGGATCGGCACTATCTGGAGATGCGCTGCGGCATTCTCGATCTGGCAGCAGCGCTTGACCGGATTTCGCGTTCCGATCAGGCGGACGTGGTCAAAGACGATCCGCGACTGGCTCGCATTCAGGAAGCATTGAAGATCGTCGCCAGCTCCGGAACCGATCGAGCCGAACGCATTCAGCTCCTCTTCAGCGACCAGTACGTCGAAGGCTGGAACCGGAAGTAACCACGACCGCCGGTCCCATACCCGTCCTTGTCATTCCGGCTTTTTCGCGCGTGGCTTTTTCGCCTTCTTGATGCGTTTGGGCTTCTTTCTGGACTTCGTCAACTTGAACGTGACGTCCCCCTGCTTTGCCTCATCTTCGTCGGTCCCTTTGCCGCGGAAGTAGACCTTGATGGGGACTTCCTTGAACGGCAACTCGTCTCGCAGGCGGGCGACGAGGTAACGCTTCCAGTTCTTGTCGAAGAGATCCGGATCGTTGCACTTGAGCACGATGACCGGCGGTTCCGTCGAGACCTGGGTGGCGAAGTAGATCTTGCCCCGCTTGTTGCTCTTGAAGCGAGGCGCATTCTGGGCACAGGCTTCCAGCACAATCCGGTTCAACTGGCCTGTCGTGACCCGCTCACGCGACTGCTTGTAGATCGACTGGCACAGGTTGATCAGCTGCTTGATGTTCTTGCTTTCCTTCGCGGTAATGAACGCGACAGGAACGTGTTTCAGGCTGCCGAACGTCTTGAGCAGGTACTCCGACCACTTTTCGCTGGTCATCCCCTTCTCAAGTCCGAGATCCCATTTATTCACGACGAAAATACAGGCCTTGTTCCGCTCGAGAATCTCGTCCACCAGCTTCTTGTCGACCCGGGAGATGCGTTCGGTGGAGTCAAAGAACATCAGCACGACATCGGCGCGGCGAATACTTTTTTGCGCCCGGACCAGACCATAATACTCAATGTCGTTCGCCAGACTTTTGCGTTTGCGAACTCCGGGGGTGTCGATCGCGACGAATGATTTTCCATCGAGAAAAAAGCGGATGTCGACGCTGTCCCGCGTTGTCCCGGCAATCTCGCTGACGATCATTCGCTCGGTTTCGGCCAGTGCGTTGATGAACGTACTCTTGCCGACGTTCCGGCGACCGACAATCGCCAGCTTCAATTCCGGCTCTTCAGACTGGATTCCGCCGCGTTCCGCCTCGTCGGTGGCGGCCTCCGGGAGCATCTCGACCACCAGATCCATCAGCTCCTTGCGGTGACGGCTCCCCTTCACGCTGGTCTGCAGCATGGGACCTTCCGCGATCCCTTCAAACTCATGCATCTCCAGATCGGTCTTCACCGAGTCGCACTTGTTGACGACGACGATCTTGGGAACCTGCACTTTTCGCAGCCGGTCCGAAACAACCCGGTCCAGCGGAGTGAGACCGGCACGACCGTCGACGACAAACAGAATCAGGTCTGCTTCGTCGATTGCGTATTGAATCTGCTTCTCGATGTCTTCGGAAAGATCATCGGAATCGACAATCCCGATCCCTCCGGTGTCAACGAGTTCGAAGTACCGTTCACCGTGGTGCATCAGGTATTCGACCCGGTCACGCGTCACACCCGCTGTGGGATCGACGACCGAGACGAGTTTTCCCGCCTGCCAGTTCATGATCGAGCTTTTGCCGACGTTCGGACGGCCGACGATCGCAACTTTGGGAATGGGCATGACGCACTGCGTTTCAAAGCAATTTGGACAGGTCAGCGGGAGAACAGCCTCCCCCGCCATCGCCCCGAGAAAGATCTCGTTGGATCATCACAGGGTGGAAAAGCCTGCCATCTTATCGTCTGGACCTGAGAATTTGCAGTGCTTGTGCACGGTCCATGGAATTTTGTTCCCGGCTGCGGACTGCAGTTGCCGCTCCGCTCCGATTCTTTCTCAGAATTTGCAGGGCCTGCCGATCCTGATCCGCTGGTGAAAGCCCCCCGAACCGCTCCTCGCCGACTTTCAGGAGTGCGTGATCCATCTCCGCAGCGTCATGAATCCAGACTCGTGCTTCCATCGAAGAAGCACTGGCTCCGGCTCCGAAACGCGTCGCTGTCGGGAAAAATCCGGATCGGGACGCGAATTCGCCAGCACTGCTCACCCCTCCCAGTAGCACTCCTCCCCGGTCGGGAACGGAAACGGCGGTCTGCACTCCGAAGCCGCTGACGACAGGCTGTTGGACCGTGACCGCCCCCGACTGAGCCCATGCACTTTGGGCTCCCAGAACAGCACCAAAAGCCAGAATCTGCAATGCTTTCAGCACGACAGTTCTCCCCCGGGACGCGGCATTTCTTCGCAATGACATAATCCTACCAGCATTTGTGAGTTGATCCAAACTTGAATCTCAGACTGACTCTAACTGCTGACAATCTCGATTCTTAGAAATGCGACATTTTTGACAGAATGAATTGTCGAAAAGATCCCTCTCTCTATACTGGAATCAGACCCGGTGGGAAAAAGCCATGCCCAGAGACAATCCAGACCACGAATTCCTGACGATCCTGCATCGGCACGAGCCGGTCTGCGTCCAGGAATTGTGCGAGAAGACCGGCGTGACGGCAACCGCCGTCCGCCAGCGATTGATGCGGCTGCAATCCGAGGGCCTGATCCGCCGTCAGGTGACTCGCCAGGAACGGGGGCGGCCCCATCACGAGTATGCCCTCACTCCCGAAGGGCTCCGGGTGCTGGGGAACGATCAGGGCGAAATGGCGGTATTGCTCTGGCGGGAAGTGATGAGAATTGAGCAACCGGAAGTCAAATCACAGGTTCTCTCCGGCCTGAAGAGAGCCTTGGTCGAACGGTTCGGAGTACAGGCCAGCGGAAATCTCTCCCAGCGGATGGAGGGGATGTGCCTGAATCTGGCTGGGTTCGGTTTCGATGTCGATTCCATCCAGGACTCTGATTTCCATGAAGAAGAAGGGAAGAGCACCCGCCGGCTGCCGGTCCTGCGGGAGCACAACTGCCCCTATCACGAGATCGCCCAGGAAGACCCTTCTTTCTGCGAATTTGAAAGGTCGGTCTTCTCGGAAATCCTGCAGGCGCCGGTCGAGTTGTCAGCGTGTCGACTGGACGGGAATCGCTGTTGCGAGTTTCAGGTGGGAGGTGCGGTCCAGTAGTGAGTGCGGAGTGAAGTCGGTGGTTTTCGTCGGAATCACCCTTCACAGAAAGAATGATCTTCGGCGTTAAGCAGGCGGTGCGATGGACTTTCGGATCAGGAAGAACCAGAATCGCCTGCAGACGGCAGTGCAAGCTGCTCTCACGAGTTTGTCAGGTTCCTGGCTGTTTCAGATTCCCAGTCCTCAGATCGGCTTCGAGATTCAAGGAGAATCAGACAATGACATGGATTGACGGACGGTTCGAAGAGAATGTCATTACGACAACACTGGAACAGGCAATGAACTGGGCACAGCAATCGAGCGTCTGGCCGATGACGTTCGGTCTGGCTTGCTGTGCGATTGAAATGATGGCCACCGGCGCGAGTCGATACGATGTGGATCGGTTCGGAGCTGGGGCGTTCCGGGCAACGCCTCGTCAGGCAGACCTGATGATCGTGGCGGGAACAGTGACATACAAGATGGCAAGCCGGGTCCGGCGACTCTGGGAACAGATGCCGGATCCGAAATACGTGATCGCCATGGGCGCCTGCACGGTCGGTGGAGGCCCTTATTTCAAATATGGCTATCACGTGGTGAAAGGGGTCGACCTGGTGGTTCCCGTGGACGTGTATGTTCCCGGTTGTCCACCTCGTCCCGAAGCACTCCTCGAAGGAATCATGCGGATCCAGGACAAGATCCGTGCACGCAAGTTAACCAAAGGAAGCAAAGAGATTTTGCCGGTGCCGCACCACTCCGGCTACGTGAAGGAACCAGAAATCGTTCTGGCCTGAAACTCATCCCATGCCAACACAAACCTTCCCCATCACTGCCGAACAGTTTATGGAGATGCACTTCGATGTCCCCGTCGAACTGGTGCGTGGAGAAGTTGTGTATCCCTATGGGGACGACGGCATGACTCGACCAGGATGGCAACATAGTGTCGTTTGTCAGAACGTCGGTGCATTGCTCTGGAACTGGTGCCGTTCCGGACAATACGGGCGGGTCATGAGCAATGACACCGGAATTTTAACAGAACGGAATCCAGACACACTGCGAGGTCCGGACCTGTTCTTCGTATCGACTGCGAAGTTGTCCTCAGGTCCGATCCCTTCCGGTGTTCCCGGGATCATTCCTGACGTGTGCATTGAAGTGTTATCGCCAAATGACCGCTGGCAGCAGGTCAGACATAAAATCACTGAATATCTGGACTGCGGTGTTCCCGAAGTCTGGGTGCTGGAAGTGGAAAGAAAAACGCTGCATGTTTTCCTGGATAACGACTCTCCTCGAGCACTGAACCTCGGGAGCACAGTGACCTCCGATGTCCTCCTAGGATTCTCCTGTCTTGTGGACGACCTGTTCGAATCCACCTGAATCGACCCGTATTTCAAGTTAGAGAATTGATTTCATGAGTCTGCTGAAGATTGAAAATCTGCATGTCAATGTGGGAGAGACGGAGATCCTCAAGGGGGTGAACCTCGAAATCCGCCAGGGGGAAATCCACGCATTGATGGGCCCCAACGGTTCCGGCAAGAGCACGCTCGCCTACACGCTGGTCGGACATCCCAAGTACGAGATCACCGAAGGCTCCATCAGCATCGGCGGGGTCGATATCGGCGAACTGGATCCGAGTGAACGGGCCCGTCTGGGACTGTTTCTGGCCTTCCAGTACCCGGTCACCATCCCGGGAGTGAAGGTTGCCGACTTCCTTCGTCACGCCATCTCGAACATTCGCAACCCGGAGCGAAAAGAAGGGGGCGAACTGATCTCCATGCGGGAGTTCCGCACGGAACTTCGCAAGACAATGCAGGAACTCAACATCGATGCCGAGTTCGCCCGCCGTTACCTCAACGAGGGCTTCTCCGGCGGCGAAAAGAAACGCATGGAAATCCTGCAGCTCGCCATGCTCAAGCCCAAGTTCGCAATTCTGGATGAAACGGATTCGGGACTGGACAGCGATGCCGTTCGCGTCGTCAGCGAGAGTCTGCAGAAACTCTCAGGACCGCACATGGGCGTGCTCATCATCACGCATCACGAGCGGCTGCTGGAGTTCAACGTTCCCCAGCACACACACGTTATGCTGGCCGGTCGAATTGTGGAATCGGGCGATGCCCAGCTGGCCCACGAACTGCACGAACGGGGATATGCCGGAGTGCGCGAGCGTCATCCACAGGCCGCAGCTGAGGAAAAAGAATCCGAAAGCAAGGGAGCTGTCGCCTCCGTATAGTCGAACTTCCGTTCGATGTCGTCCGGATCCGAATGTTGTTTCTGATCACCTGACAAGTTTCAACGCCAAGACATGTCCACCATCACCCTGCTCACAGCCGATGAATTCGACAGCATGTCGTTCGACATGCCTGTGGAGTTGATCCGTGGCGAGGTTGTCGAAATGACGAACCCAGGCGGGCGACACGGTGCAATCTGTTTCCGACTGGCTGGAATTCTTCACGACTGGCTGAAGACGGCTGTCGATTACGTTGCCCTGACAAATGACACGGGCGTCCTTCTCGAGCGGAACCCCGATACCGTTCGAGGCCCGGATCTGATGGTGTTTCATCAATCCCGGCTGCCACAGGGAAGGATTCCGACGGGACATTTCAGGGTCGCGCCCGATGTCGCCATTGAAGTCGTCTCCCCGTCAGATCGTATCCCGGACATTCTGCAAAAGGTTTCACTGTTTCTGCGTGCTGGCGTTGGAGAAGTCTGGGTGATTTATCCGGACCGACAGCACGTCCACATTTACAAGTCCGATGATGAGCCGACGATCCTGGATGTCGATCACCAGCTGACGTCACCACTGCTCCCGGGCTTCACCTGCACTGTTCACGATCTGTTTCGTGGCATTGCCACCTGAACAATTTCCTGATTCCTCGACCTGCCATCCCGACTTTCCATCGGAGAGAGCCATCAACATGTCAACGACTGAAATCCTGAATCCAACCAAAGCGGAAAGCCCGGTTGGCGAATATCAATACGGGTTCCATGACCCGACCGACAAATACTCCTTCATGTCCCGCAAGGGGCTGGACCGGGAGATCGTCGCCCAGATTTCCGAAATGAAAGGCGAACCCGCGTGGATGCGGGACTTCCGCCTGAAGTCGTTCGAGATCTTCGAATCCAAGCCGATGCCCAACTGGGGCGGCGATATGTCCGGAATCGACTTCCAGAACATCTATTACTACGTCAAAGCCAGCGACAAGCAGGAAAAGTCGTGGGAAGAAGTTCCCGAAGACATCCGCAACACCTACGAACGGCTCGGGATTCCCGCTGCGGAACGGCAGTATCTGGCCGGAGTGAAAGCGCAGTACGAGTCGGAAGTGGTCTACGGGTCATTGCAGGAAGACCTCGCCAATCAGGGAGTCCTCTTCACCGACACCGACTCCGCACTCAAGCTGCATCCGGAGATTTTCCGGGAGCACTTCGGCACCATCATTCCGCCCAGCGACAATAAATTTGCCGCTCTGAACTCGGCAGTCTGGTCGGGGGGATCGTTCATTTACGTTCCGCCCGGCGTGCACATCGACTTCCCGCTGCAGGCGTATTTCCGGATCAACACCCAGAACATGGGACAGTTCGAACGGACGCTCATCATCGTCGATGAAGGGGCGAGCGTGCATTACGTTGAAGGCTGTACTGCTCCCACCTACAGCAGCGACTCCCTGCACTCCGCCGTGGTGGAAATCATCGTGAAGCGGAAAGGCCGATGCCGGTACACGACGATCCAGAACTGGTCCAACAACGTCTATAATCTCGTGACCAAGCGCGCTGTCGCTTACGGGGATGCATTGATGGAGTGGATCGATGGCAACCTGGGTTCCAAGCTCACGATGAAGTATCCTGCAATCTATCTGATGGAGCCGGGTGCACGTGGTGAAACCCTTTCGATCGCATTCGCCGGCGAAGGCCAGCATCAGGATGCCGGTGCGAAAATGGTGCACTGTGCTCCCAACACCAGCAGCCGCATCATTTCCAAATCACTGAGCAAATCGGGCGGCCGGGCCAGCTACAGGGGTCTCGTGAAAGTGCAGAACGGCGCGACCGGCTGCAAGAGCAACGTGGTCTGTGACGCACTCATTCTCGATTCCGACAGCCGTTCGGATACGTACCCGTACATCGAAGTCGAAGAAGATGACGTGGCAATGGAGCACGAAGCTTCCGTGTCGAAGATCGCCGAAGAACAGCTGCTGTATCTGATGAGCCGTGGACTGACCGAGGCCGAGTCGAGCGCCATGATCGTCACCGGCTTCATCGAGCCGCTGGTCAAAGAGCTGCCGATGGAGTACGCGGTCGAGATGAATCGGCTGATTGAGCTGCAGATGGAAGGCAGCGTCGGATAAACTCCGTCGATGGAAACCAAAAATAAGCCCCACACTTCATGTGTGGGGCTTATTGTTTCCGCGACAAGCTGCGCCCGTTCTTATTTGCACTTGAGCGTAATATCGCGCACCCAGATGGTGCCGAGCGTGTTTCCGATGATGAAGCCGAGCCGGTTCTTGCGGCGCACGGTGTCGGAGACCCGGAACGTGTATTCGAACGGGATGTATTCTTCGGTCAGATGGATCTCTTCGTGCAGACCGATGCCGTGCCAGTCGTCTTCATCAATCGTCGCGGTCAGCAGCACGCTGCGGGGGACAGAAGCTTTGATCTTTCCCGAAACGACATAGCTTTCGCCGTCATGCAGGTCGAGGTCCCCCTGAAACACCTGCAGGTGGGATGGAACAGCGTCGACGTTCATGACGACGAACTGCACGCTGTCCTGATCCCCCATGATCATCCCTTTGCCCCCTTCGATCTCGTCGATTCGCCAGGCTGCCGGCTGATGGGCCGCATGCAGCAGGTTCCGGGACCGTTGCTTTTCACCGCCGATCAGGAGTGGACAGGCGACGAGGAAGAGCAGTGCCGTCGAAACGAGGGAACGCATGTCTTCGGGACTCCAAAGAACACTGGGCAGGCAAGTGGGGCTGGGGAAATTCGCGAGGAACCGGAAAGTGGGCCTTCGCCGTGGATTTCCGGAACCTAAAGCTATACAGCGCCACGGAACGCGTTGTCAAACGGGGATTTCGCGCGGCGGTTCAGTATTTTGAAATTCGATGTTCAGGTTTCCCGTCCCCGCCCAGCTTCTGTCCCCTGTCCCCTGTCCCCTGTCCCCTGTCCCCTGTCCCCTGTCCCCTGTCCCCTGTCCCCTAGACCCTGTCCCCTAGACCCTAGACCCTAGTAACTTCCCGAGAAGCCGCTGGAGCCGTCGATCGTGATTTTCCGTTTCACCGGGACGAATTCGATCAGCCGGGCTGCCGACGGACTGACGGTCTCTCCGGCGCTCGCCTGATAGTAGAGTCGGGCTTCTTTCCCCAGACCTCGCAGGGTGAATTGTCCGCGGCGTTCGTCGAACGTCAGCTCGTCAGCCACCGCCCGGAAGACCTGTCCTTCCAGCTCCGTTCCCCCGGTGGCGAAGACTTCGTAGGACTTCTCCACCTGACTGGAGAACTGCTTCTGGATGATCCGCATCTGGTCACATTTCATCCAGACCGCGTTTGCAGCTTCAGGAGTCGATTCGGAAAGCTGCTCGCGTTGAAAGCGGGTTTGTGCGCGCTCGACCGGAGCGGTGAGCACTTCCACCCGTTCTTTCAACGTGGCGTCGTTGCGGTTCATATTTCCGTCGATCGTCCCTGCGAACTGAACGTTGGAGTACCGCCAGCGTGCGTCCGCCTGTTTCGCGGGGGCGTTGGCCTGCGGATTTTCACCGGGGGAGAATTTGACGGCATCCCCCAGGCTCCAGGAGTCAATAACCCCAGGTCCGTCTCCTTTGAAGTCGCCGCTGGTCAGGTTGACGTGGAACCCCGCAAGCTTCGACCGTCGTACAGCAGCAAGCCGGTTCTGCTGATATTCGACGCTTTCCACAACCACGTTGTGACGTGCTGCAACTTCAGAGATCGTCACATCCGTCTGGGACTCCGGGGATTCTATGAAAGAGATTCGCTGATTCAGAGTGGCTGTCAGGTCTTCGCAAAGTAACCGGGACACGCTTTGCTGTTCGCCGGGAACCGCAGCGGTCACTTTCCCCCAGAACCGGGCATCCAGGCCATCGAAGGTCATCCCTTCCTGCCAGACGATGTCCAGCTTCGTTGCGGATGCGGCAGTTCCTCCACTTGCGTTGAGATTCTGTGGAATCGGCACGCTCAGGCCGCCAGCGCAAGGCACGTCGACCCGGTTTTCATGACGGGCCATGGTGATCTGATTTCCCCAGAGAGCAGCTTGTCCGATGCCGATGCTTGCGTTCTGAACGCTCTCACCCTGCGGGCCGATCTCTCCGCGCACGGTGAGGATCTGCTGCACTCCACCTTGATTCTGCACGACGAGCGATGATCCCTTGAGAACGAGAGGACCATCGATCGATTGATTTCCAACTGTCGTCGCGCGACCCGGATCATGCTGGATGACGATATTCCCCGCCCCCGTCACCTGTCGCACGTCGATCAGCGCCTTTCCGGAATCGTGAACGACCTCCAGGTTCAGAGCATCAGCAGAGACGATCCAGGGTTGGTCGGCTTCATTGGCGCTGGAATTTCCATTCGATGACGTTGAGTTCTTCAGGGGATTGTCGATCAATCCCGGATGAATCACGACATCGATCAGATTCGAACGTTCCACTTTCAACAGCTGTGAATCGAGCCGGACATGATTCTCCGCGCGAGCACGTTTGAGCGGCAGGGCGCTTGCGAGGAAGTTGCGGTCGGCCGATTGAGGTTGGGAAGCTCCTTGAGATTCCTTCTGAATGCGGTCCAGGTCGACCCACAGGTGAATCACGTCGGCACCCAGACCGAACTGACCGGGCACTCCCAGCAACGCCTGCTCTTCGATTCGCACGTGATGAACACGTGCCTGCGGGTCCGGACGCACCTGCACCTTCGACCCCCAGCGAGCCATCATCGGAGGAGCATCCGGGCGACTCTGTCGGACGTCCATCTGCCCGGCACCGCGACACTCGAGGTACTCGATCTGATTGTCTTCCGAATGCTGCAAACCGATCTGCGGACAGACGAACTTCACTTCGCCCCGGTGAATGACCACTTGCTGCTGATCGATGAAGACGGCTCTTCGTCTTGAGGCGTCGTACGTCAGGTCCTGCATGACAGCGGCGAGCTGCTGTTCATCGGACGTGACTTTCAGCCGGCTCCCGCGTCCGTTATCCGAGCCTTGAGCCCGCATGCTGCGAAAGACCAGACCGTCGAACGCTTTGGCGGGACTGGTTTCGCTGACAGGATCCGCAGGCGACGTGGAATCGAACTGAAGCTGCATCCACGCGCACTCGATTGTATCCTTGCGAGCCGTTCTGGCAGGGTCTGCGATGTGCACAACCCGGACCTGATCATCGAGCGTCGCTTCCCGCTTCAGCACGTCATACAGAAACGACCCTGCGCTGGTGATCTTCGCCTGTCGATCTTCACCCTGTTGTTGAAACGTCATGTCGAGAACAACATTTCGGCGAAGCAGGATCTGAGCAAGCCCGCCCACGCGTGGCATGTCTTTGCCCAGGATCGATTCCTGAGAGGGAGTGAACGCCAGCTGGAGCTGGTCGGCCGTTCCGGAGATTCGACGCTGATCCTGTTCCGTTGGACCGTAGGAAAACGCGATGGCATGGTCGCTGTAGAGCTGTGAAGAATCCTCTTCGAATTTGAAGTTCTGACCGTCAATCGTCAGGCCATCCGGGCCGTCGATATGCACGGGGCCTTCCAGCGAGGCCCAGACGATTCGTCCCGGATTCACGCTCGAGAGGGCGATTGCAGCATCGAAGAAGGAATTCTGAAATTTGATCTGGGCCCGGTCGGCCAGGACACGAAACGGCTTGGATCCCGGTCGCTTGGGGTCTTGCCAGTAGATCGCGACAGGCGAAATCTGAATGGAGTTCCCTGCACCGGGGACCCGTTCGTACTCGTTGAAGTACAGGTAGGCATGTTCCGCCATCTGCCATGTCTGCTGGGCACGGTGAGTCCATGTGAACTCCGGGAACACCTGCGCAGCTTGCTGCTCGAAGGCAGCTGGACCGCGCAGATCAGACTCCATCGGATCGACCAGCGGACGATCAATCTCCTTCATCTCGGTCAGCGGGATCAGAACCGCAGAGTAAACGCGATACGCCGCAGCCAGCGTTGTGACCGTAATGAATGTCACCAGGAATCGACGCATTTGCAAATTCCTGATGGTGAGGGGAAGGGTTGAAGGTTGATCGGTGGATGGTTCAAGGTTGAGCCGTCGAAATGCAGTTCCAAAGCCACATCAACCTTTAAACTTTCAACCATCAACCACGAAAAACAGGGACTCAGCGGTCACAATCACTCACCCGAATCGGTCGGCAGCCAGCCGATCACGTCGGTGATGTCGATCAGTCCCAGAGGCCGACGCTGATCATCCACCACCGGGAGTTCGCTGATTTTCCGTTCGGCCAGTAAGTCGATGACGTCCGCCAGGACCGCTGTCGAGCGGACGGTCAATGGATTTGAGGTCATGACATTGACGATCGGCTCATCCAGCCCTTTGTCGTTACGGGCCTCGAGGAGTCTGGCCAGATCGCTGTCGGTGAAGATCCCTGCCAGAGAATCTTCCTCATCAACCAGCAGAACCGCACCCGATCGACGCCCGGGTCGGGCGGCCATCGTGAAGACTTCGCGCACCGTGGACGTGGCAGGGGCAATTCGCAGTTGATCCCGGGGGCGCATCACTTCCACGACCGGCTTCAATTTCTGTCCGAGACTTCCACCGGGATGAAAGCGAGCGAAGTTTTGAGGCCCGAACCCGCGCGCCTGACTCACCACCAGGGCCAGCGCGTCACCGACCGCCAGCATCGCCGTCGTGCTGGTGCTGGGTGCCAGTCCCCACGGACAGGCCTCGCGCAGCCGACCGATCTCCACCACCACATCGGATTTGCAGGCAAGTGAATTCTGATCCGTCGCTGTAATGGAGATGACTTTCACCCCCATCGATTTCACGGTGGAGAGGATCGAGAGGAGTTCTTCCGTTTCCCCACTGTTCGAGAGTGCCAGCAAGATGTCGTCAGCGTGCAGACAGCCCAGGTCGCCGTGGACCGCTTCGCCGGGATGCAGAAAATGGGCTCGTGTTCCGGTCGAGGAAAGTGTGGCAGCAATCTTCTGGCCGATGAGCCCCGCCTTCCCCATGCCGCAGACAATCACGCTGCCCGAGCAATCGAGGACCGACTGCACCGCCAGACAGAAGCCGCTGTCGAGTCGTTTCACAACTTCCAGCAGCGCTTCAGCTTCCTGACGGACAATCTCGCGTCCGGCGCGGAGTCTTTCAAATTGCGAAAACGGTATCAGACGCTCGGCAGCACTCACTGGATGCATCCTGCAGGAGTTGACGAGGAAATTTTGGGTCGCAGATCCATCCGCGAACGGGGCGGGAGTGTACCTCTGGTTTTGAAAAAACGTCAACGCGAATCAACGTTTCCGGCATGCGGGACGCCCCCTTCCGGCAACGTTCTCCGGAGCAATTCCGTCAGCTCGAAGTAGAAACCTGCCGAATTTGCGGTCAACGCGGGCGATCAACAAACGCGTGGCTGCAAACCACGATGAATTCAACAGTTAAGCCACTACACCAAGTCCCAGCCGCCTCACCGCTGGTGGAACTGCACGTCTCGTACAACGGGTGCTTCCGGGTCCAGGGTCAGCTCGTGGAACTGAAATTCGATATTCCCGAGGATCGCTTCTGGAGAATCGAAATACTGGCTGAGGAATTTTCGGCATTCTTGCGAAAGCGAAATCGACGCCGGACGGGACTGGTAGCGGGAGGCGATCAGCATCCCATATCGACCCGCTGCCGGGACCACCGCAGAGTACTTCCCCTCTGAGTCGGCGACTTCGAATCGCCCTCCCCAGACCGTGGCGGCACTCTCCAGCAGATGCTGGTCCTCTTCCGAGGCTCCGACCCGAAACCCGAGGCCGTCCACCTTCGAAGTCCCCCGGCGTTCCAACGGAAGCACCAGGATGCGGGCCCCGCGATCCGGCTTCTGCTCGTTGGCCACTCCGGCGTAGGTGACCTGCCCCCTCACCTCAGCGATGGCAACATGTGGCCGGGGAGCAGGAGATTCTTCACTGCCCGCTTCGCGGATTCCGTTCACTTCGCTGACCGGATCGGAGACGGCACTTGTTGAAGGATGACTTTTGCTTCGAAGTGCCAGACCGATCAGGATCCCGCACAGCAGCGATAATGCGACAGCACCGAACATCGACGCGGGGCGGAATCGCGGATCGACAGGCTTTGGCTCGACAACCGCGCTCTCCGAGACCGGCTGTTCCACCAGTTCTGCCAGTGCATCCTCCAGCGATCCCGAGATTTCCGGGGAATCTTCCACGTGGGCCACCGGAATCGCGAGGATCGAGTCTCCCGTCTCCGGTCTTGTGACCACTTCCACGGGAAAGACTGAAGTCCCGCGGGCCGGAGCAAAGACAGCAACCGGGACCGGCAACGGCGACTCAGACACCTCCTGAGTGGCCAGGTTCGCCAAAGCTCCCAGCGCGGTCAGCAGTTCCTGATCGTTGTAGTTCAAGCTGGGCGGCGGAAGGGGATTCACAGTCCCGTCCAGCTCCGGCACCCGCAGAGTGTGTCCACAGGTCGGACAGTCAGTGACGCTTCCGGCTTTACTCTCGGAAATCCCCAGAAACTGTTCGCAGTGAGGGCAACGGAACTTGATGGGCATGGAGTGACAGAAAATCGGGGTCAGCTGGAAGGTCGTACTCGGCCCGCGGTGAAAGTCTCTGCTTTCAAGTGTGGCGACCTGTCCGCGATTCGCACAGGGTTCGAGCGAAAGATTCTGGACTTTCGCCGCGACACTCCTCCGCTCTCGACGTCAAAACTCCGAAACAACATCTCCAGCAGCCGGAGTCGAAAGAGCCTTGAGCACATCTGGGGAAATGTCGGAGTTGATCCACCGGGCGGAGCCGTCAACCAGCAGAAAACCGACAAAGCCCTGCCCGGGAATTCCACCGAATGTGTCTGATCGTGAATGAAATCCGAGCCCCGGATCGCGCCAGTTGATCGGATCACCCCACGGGCGATGACCGGTGTTCACCTCTCCGAGTAACAGGGTCGTGCTGACACCGTCTGTAATGTCTGAGAATTTCAACGCGACCGGAATCCCGAGCAAGTGTGAATTCCATGCGTAATGACTGGCAGCCATGCCCTCGACTGAATCCGGCCCCAGCGCCGGATTCAGAAAGACCGGAAGTCTGGTACGGAACGCCTGGTCGTTAACGGGATCGGTCCAGGGTCTGGTGAGGTCGACCTGCGGTCGCACCGTGGATTGTGATCTCCCTTTGTCCAAATCGAGATGTGGCAGCAACAACGTTTCCCAGCTGTGGAGTGCCCGACCGCTTTCGTCGAATAAGGCGCCCTGTGGCAAACGCCCGTCCGCCTCAGAAATTTCATGGACGGCCCGTCCCATGATTTTGAGATTTTGACGGGATATCATGTGATCAAAAAACGGGTTTCTGAGCATGCGTTCCGATCCGCTCATCATCCACCCCAGTTGGTGTACGATCCCCACTGCAGAGATCCCGGCGGCAAACATCAGAATCACCATTCCGAGGATGCTGGCGGTCCATCGCCACGGCCAACGCTTCAGCGTCGTGTTGACAACCAACCGCCGGAGAAATAGCTGTAAGCCGACAAGAAGCAGGGAAACGAGGACGGCTGCTGAGACGACGCTCGAGCCGGAAAACTTCATTCGGGAGAGATTGGAGAACAGGAATGAAACCCATCCAACGGCCAGATGCCACGGGATCTGCAGAATGAAGAAAAAGGCGAACACTCCGAAGAACAGATAGACCGCAATAAAAGTCCACAGCAGGAATTTGCGTCGCCGAGTCATCACACTCCCCCTTCCGGGACGAGAGTGCTGTCTGAATCGTTTGACGCCGTCGTCACCGGTTTGATGATGCCGTCCGTGCTGAGGACCAGCGGAGGGGCACCATCGTAGATCTGGTATTCGAAGACGAGCGGACTCGGAGCATCGCCCATCTTCAGTCCGCCATGATATCCATAGCGGACCTCCGCAGTGCCGGGTTGCTTCCAAAGCTCTGATGCAATTCCGCTGCTCTCAATCGAATCAGGGAAATGACCGTCATGCGACGCGGCGTAGGTCCAGAGCAATGATCGCAACACTTCCAGATGCCACTGCCGTCCCTTCAACAGCGAGTCCGATTCTCTCCGCGAGTGCGGTTCATCCAGAGTGTAAACGATGCCCGTTTTCTTCCAGGCACCGGGCGTCAGGAGTTCACGCGCTCCTGAAATCATTGTGAGCACCAGCAGGAACAGCAGTGACCACAGGAACGTCGCACTCAACGCTGTGAGGTAAGAGATCCTCGGAAGCCGGGTGAAATCGAGCGTCAGTCGATTCCACAGCCAGCGTACGCCAGCCACACACAGCAAGAAGATCAGCAGGAAGAAGGAAATCGAATCCCACCGCAGCTTGGCGATGTCCGACAGCTCGATATTCGGCATGCCAGCGATGAGTTGAGCAGGGAAGTGCATGTGCGGCCCGCCAGGTCACGTCAGAGACAGCGCGAAGTGATCACCAGGAACTGAGATCCATGATCAGGATAGCAACAGCACTCCTGCGGCGGAAAGCCGGTTGTTGGCTCTCTGCAATCACTGGGCTTTCCGACATTCAACGACTGCTGTTCTCCGGCAGGGCGGATTTCCAGCCCCTGTGCAGCTTCGCCGCCATTGTTGTTTGGGCCGCTGCGTGATCGGGATCGTCCGCGAGGTTCTTGGTTTCCCAGGGGTCATTCTTCAAATCGAACAGTGCGGTTCCCGAGAATTCGCCGCTGTATTCGATGTAGCTATACTCCCGGTCCCGGACCATCTCTCCCCGGTCCCGCGATCCTCCTGACATGAAGACAGCCGATTTCCATTCTCGCTCCGGATCAGCCAGCAATGGAACGAAGCTCGTCCCCTCCAGATTCCCAGGCGGGGACAGTTTTGCCAGCTCTGCGATGGTCGGAAACAGATCGACCAGCTCCACAAACTGGTGGCTGACCACTCCGTTCCCAGCAGCTCCGGGAACGCGCACGACCAACGGAACCCGGCGGGTCGGTTCCAGCATGGTGTACTTGGACCAGAAGCCATGATCGCCAAGATGAAAACCGTGATCGGAGAACACGATCACGATTGTATTCTCGCTCAATCCCGTTCGGTCCAGAGCATCGAAGACCAGACCAAGATTTTCGTCGATGAAACTGACGCACGCATAATAGGCAGCAATCGTCGCCCGGGTTTCCGCTGCGGTCGGCTGCCTCTCACGGTGGATATCCGGATTCACCCCTTGCGAACGCGCGACGTAGTGTTGCGGCAGGTTCCGAAAACTCTCCGGAGGAGCGGGTGGCGTGGGAATCTGATCGGGGTCGTAACGACGAACGTACTCTTCCGGAACGACCAGCGGCGTATGCGGCCGTGACTGCGAAAGGGTCATGAAGAAGCGTGTTTTGTCACGGGAATACTGCTTCAGCAACTCCACCGCAGTAGCGGCCATTCGATAGTCAATTTCTTCCTCCCGACTGAGCCCCGATGCCCCGTAGCGATCCGAGTTCTTTCGCTTCCACGTAACGTATTCCGGATCCAGACGGGGTTTATCCGGACGTCCATCGACATTCGGAACGGGAGGAAACGTGAGGACCGGGGCTGGCCCGTTCCACCCTTCCGGCCGTTCGGTATGCTCAATCCGATCAAACGTCCTTATCCGGTCTTCAGCGTAATCAGTCGTGTGAAACAGCTTGCCGATCTGAGCGGTCGTGAAGCCTCCCCCTTTCATGAACTCCGGTAGCGTCGGGATCTCTGCGGGCAGAACCTCATCCATGACATCCTGATTGGTGAACACCTTCGTCGTCCCCGGCCTCAATCCTGTCAAAAACGACGTCCGAGAAGGGTTGCAACTGACCGCCTGGCAATACGCAGAATCGAATCTCACTGCGGACTCCGCGAACCGATCGAGGTTCGGAGTCCGGCAGATCGAATTCCCATAGCATCCCCACGTTCCTGCATTGCAGTCTTCAATGTTGATGAAGAGCACGTTCATCCCGGAAGTGTCCGGGAGGTCGGCGGCTGCCAGGCTGTGCGTGGAAAGAAATCCGGACAGCAATAGCGTGCAGACAATCCATCCCGTGCACGGAACAGCCGATGCCAAGTTCCCTGTAAAAACTGTTGACTGTCTGTCGGTCTGAGTTGTGGGCATGATCGCTCGCTGAGTCGCTGGGGGGATCGGTTCCCGTCGTAGAGCACTCACTCCACGTTGTTTCGCTGATTGGGCGGAACCCAGCGGGGAGGCTGAAGTGTCCTGTTCCACGCTGCATACTGTTCCAGCAGACTGCTAGCGATCTCCTTATGAGAGCTCGCCAGATCTGTTGTTTCACCGGGATCGTTGGCGAGGTTGTAGAGATGGGGCTCATCTTCATCCCGGCCTCGAACGAGCTTCCAGTCCCCACGGCGAATCGCCATCTGCTTGCCGAATCGCCAGTACAGAACGTCATGAGGAGCACCGGGATTCTCACCGCTGAGATACGGAAGCAGATCGACTCCATCCAGGGCGTCGGCGGGCGCGGGAGGATGTCCAGCAGCGCACAGGATCGTGGGGAGCAGATCAAGCTGAATGATCGGCAAGTCATACTTCGTGCCGGGAGAGATGTGTCCCGGCCAGCGGATCACAAACGGGATGCGAATTCCCCCTTCCCATGTCGTTGCTTTCCGGCCTCGAAATGGAGCGTTCGACGAACCTGTCGAAGGAGGAGCCCCGTTGTCGCTCAGGAAGATGACAATCGTCTCGTTTTCCAGATTCAACTCAGACAGTCTGTCCAGTACCCGACCGACGCCCTCATCCATGGCCGTCAGCCGTGTTGCCAGATTTCGCCGCCGCTCATCCTCGATCGACGAGAATTTCGGAAAGTATTTCGGATGAGGATCCTGCGGGGTGTGAACGGCATTGAAAGAGAGGAACAGAAAGAACGGATGCTGCTGATTCCGTTCGATGTATTCGACAGCTTCCCGGGTAAAAGCATCCGTCAGGTATTCATGCTCGTCGACGGGCTCCTCTCCCCGGTAAATGGGGAGGGCGTCGGGGGTTCCCGGGAGATACGGATGCTGACCTTCCAGAAATCCGAAGAACTCCTGAAACCCGCGTCGTTGCGGCAGGAAGTGCGGCGCGGAACCGAGGTGCCACTTCCCGATGATTGACGTCGCGTAACCCAGCTCCTGCAGGCGATCAGCGATCGTCTTCTCTTCCACCGGAAGTCCGAACACATCGGGAATGGGTGGTGGACCGGAATTGAATTCGTGTCCATACCGCTGCTGATAGCGTCCCGTCAGCATCCCCGCTCGAGACGGACTGCAGTAAGGTCCCGAGACGTACCCGTTGGAAAACTGCACCCCCTGATTCGCCAGCCGATCGAGATGCGGAGTGGGAATATCCTGACATCCATGGAATCCGACATCCGCAAAGCCAAGATCATCGGCGAGCAGAATGATGACGTTGGGCCGATTTGGTTGAGTTGCCGTAGCGGTGTTCCGGGTTAAACCGAGAATCAGCAGACTGGCAGCCAGTCGAAGGGTGACTGGGACGTTCATGGCATGGAGGCCTTTCATTCAAAGAGCAGCGGCGAGAAGTGATGAGCGTCACTCCAGCTTTCCCAGTTTCTGTTTCGCCTCGAGCGGAACACCCATGCGGGCCGCCCAGTCGAGCCATCTGGCGGACATGGCGGCAACACGTTCCGGGTGGCTGGCGGACAGATCATTGGTTTCCGTGCGGTCTTCCTGAATTTCGTACAGCTCCCACCTCATTTGATTCCGGTCCCAGCACAGCTTCCACTGGCCTTCACGGATTGCCCGATTTCCAGCGAATCCCCAGAACAGGGTGTCATGAACCTCTGTGTTCTCCCCCGTCAGTAGAGCCCTGAGGCTGACCCCTTCAATCGGCAGCTTGCCCGTTTCCTGCTCGTTCTGATTCACATCAATACCCGCCAGATCGGCGAATGTCGGAAGCAGATCAATCAGATGCCCAACCTGATGACAGAGGGTTCCGGCGGGAACCTGCCCCGGCCAGCGGACGATAAACGGGGTCGAGATCCCCCCTTCGTGCATCCAGGTTTTGAATCTGCGAAACGGGGTATTCTGGGCATACGCCCAGCCAGGCCCGCAACCGGTATAGCTGTCGACCCCGCCGGGAATCGCCTGATTGGCTTCCCCTCCCGGAGAGCCGGCGCAGCCGCCGTTGTCCGCCAGAAAGAGAACAACGGTGTTTTCAGCAAGTCCGTGCTCTTCCAGCTTCGAAAGAATCCGTCCGACTCCCTGATCCATCCGGTCGATCATCGCAGCGTAAACCGCCATGAGATGATCCTGATAATCCTGATTGGAAACGACGTCCCAGGCTGGCGCTTCCGGTTCACGTTCCGGAGATTTCCATCGGGGGTCAATCACCCCCTGCTCGATCTGCCGCGCCAGTCGTGCTTCTCGCACCTGATCCCACCCAGCACGATAGCGCCCCCGATACTTTTCAATCAGTTCCGGCGGGGCATGCAATGGATAATGTGGAGCGGTATAGGCCACGTGGAGAAACAGCGGTTGTTTCCGTTGAACAGCTTCATCAATACTTCTGCAGGCGGCATCGGTGAACGCATCCGTGGTGTAGAAGTCCTTCGGGAACTCCGTAATACGCCGGTCGTTTTCGCCAAACCATCGAACCCTGCCTCCTTTAAAATCGGGATCAGCCCGCGATGGATCATGGTAATTGCAGCAGCCGTCGAGAAGACCGTAGTACGTGTTGAAACCTCGATCGCTGGGCCGGTATGGAGCTTCGCTCCCCAGGTGCCATTTGCCCGCCAGAGCCGAAAAGTATCCTCCTTCAGCCAGCACTTCTGGAATGGTCCGCATCTGCGGCAACAGCAGCTTGTCCCCCTGCCGCGGGTAAACACCGGTCATCAGCGACGCCCGGGAGATCGTACATTTGGCGTTGTTATAGAACTGCGTAAAACGCATCCCCTCCGCAGCCAGCCGGTCGATATTCGGAGTATCAATTTCACTCCCATAGCAGCCGACATCAGAGAAGCCCATGTCGTCACACATGATGACGACGATATTCGGCTGCTCAGCCGCCAGGGCGGGAAGAGTGGCGAACACCCAGAGGAAAACAACCAGTAATCTTGGCATCGGAACATGTCTCCTCTTTGAGGTCGACTGCTGACCTGCGGAAGGTTTTTCCAAGAGCGTGCTTTGAATTTCAACGGAATCCAGATTCGGGAGGGCGACGATCCTGCGGAGCCGCAATCAAGTTTACGCGATCTGACGTCCGTGGCTCTTCAGGAGCCTCGTCCTCCCACTTTTCAAACACGCTCGAGGTGAACCGGATCGATGGAAGTCGGTCCGGCGCACCTTCAGTGACCTGTCTGCCGTCAAGGAGAGACAAGGACGATCGACTCAGGCTGAAGTCGGCCACGTTTTGTGACTTCGACTTCAATCCCGGATGTGTTGGCATCCATGTAACGCTTGGGAACGATGTATTTGAGTCGCACTTTCTTTTCATCCGCCGCCGTGGAGTTTTCGTCCAGCTTGGGACCGCCAATCTGTTCGGCCGCATAGACCCCCACCCGGTATTTCCCGACCGCCAGACCATCCCCTTCGACCATCGTCCAGGGCTTGATCTCCCCGTTCTTATCCGAGAGACACAGACAGACTCTCGCGAAGTCGTCTTTCGAGCTGGTGATCGGCTGGAAGATGACCGTGGCACCTGCTACGGGCTTTCCATCCAGAGTGACCGTGCTTTTGACACGATGCAGCGGCGGCACGCCGTCATCATACGAGCAGCCTGCGGAAACGATCGTGGCCAATACCGTCCACGCCAGAAAACGCCCGCTGATCGAGGGACGTACTTTTCCTGACACTTGATTGCTCCTCGTGGTCATCGGATTTCAGTCATTTCAATTCGTGGCCAATGCGTAGCGATGGCCAATCCCAGTAATTTTGATTCTCATCTTCAAATGAGGCTCACTCACAGAAGCGGGCGGCGTGGGGATGCGTTTAAGACAGACGTTGAACGACGGGTCACCACTCCACCGCCTCGCTTTCCGGAGAGAGAGCCGTGACCAGTCCGGTCTATCATGTGCAGACGATTGAGGACGTTCGCAGGAATGTTCGCAATCATCGCCTGTGAAACTGGTCTGTCTTTTAGGAGACAGCTTTCGAGCATCTTTCAAAATCAGTTCAGTGATCCAATGTATCAGCTGTCAGAGCACGAAGCGTGAGCGAGTACACTCTTGACATGTCGCGACTCGAAGCACTTGCTCACGCGGCGTGCTCTGAAAAATCAAACTGAAGTTCTAGAACTCACCCACTACGAAACCGTCGTCCGCGTATGCCAGGTTGTTCCACGTGTATCCTTCACCCGGATCCAGGGCGGCACTCGTCTGTGGCGGGAGCGGGTTCTTGGCAATGGAGTTACTGACGGATCGCACAGCCCCGTCGGCCAGGAGAATGTGAACGGTCCCCACGTGTGCAGAAGTCGCGGAACCGCGGGTTATTCCCAGCGAAGTGTCCTCGCTCCAGCAGTTATCTCCGCCGATGCCTGTCCCCTGCGGACGGAACGGAAAGTTCGGTGACGTCCGGGTGTTGTAAGACTGCTGAGTTCCGCATGCCGTTCCCATCGACCAGACCGAACCGATGCTCATTCGTTCCCCGCTGTTGACCAGACTTTTCTCGGCAGCCAGCATCGTGACGGAGGTGCCGTCAGTGAAATCGCGGATCCGCTTGCCTGTGGTTCGCAGCGCCCCGCGGGCGAAGACTTCCTGATTGAGAGGGTAGTTCCCCTTGGCTGCGTATTTGAAGAAGGGATTCAGGTTGTCACCGGGATCCGAAGGGCACATCATGACGCTCAGGACGGTTGTCGCGTGCCGGTCCAGTGCATCGGTGTTCTGGCGATAGTCATCGTTGACGGCAGCTGAAAAACGGACGTTCGTCCCGGTGTCCAGTGTCTGATACAGCGGAGCCTGATCGAGGTACGGGAGCAGTCGCACGTAAGCGGAGAATTCGCCGTTGGCACCCGACAGTGGAGAGCCGGGTTGCGTTCCCAGGATCGGAAACTGATTGTGTGCTTCATGGTAATTGTGCATCGCCAGCCCGACCTGCTTCAGATTGTTTTTGCACTGCGATCTTCGGGCGGCTTCTCGAGCCTGCTGCACCGCAGGCAGCAGCAGAGAAATCAAAACTGCGATGATGGCGATGACCACCAGGAGTTCAATGAGAGTAAAGCCATGCTTGACGTGACTTGTCTGCGTTCTGCGCACTGTTCCAACCTTGGTTTGAGGGTCAACTAAGCTGGAAGCCCCGACATTCAGTCATCGCGACGCACTTGCCTGAAGCCCCGACCGTCGATTCGCAAACACTCGTAACACAGGTTCAACACAGGGGCCCGCAGAACTCAACAGCACCATACGGCGGGGAGCTCTGCCTGAGAGAGAATGGTCAAAAGCTTGCGAGACGCCGGAAAGAGGCTGACTCAGCAAATGGCAGCAATGAATGTTTCGCCGGAGGGCCTCCGTGGGTTCTGGAGATCGCCTCTGAGGTCTGCAGTCGGCAAAAAGTTCGAGCGGAGTCGAATAATTACCAACCTAGTAGTGCATGTCAATATAGATCGCACAACTCCTAACATTTTTTTGAAGATGACAATATTCTCAGGCAGATCGCCCTGAAAAAGAGAACAAGCTGCCGACAATCGCTGCCACAAACTCCGAAATCAAAAGAGTTAGCGTACACAGAAGACGTCAGAACGCCGGCGGGAAAATCAACGACCAATTCAATGGAAATCAACCGACGAGCGATTCCCTTGTGACTGAGACGACCACACCTGGACGGTCAGCGTCCATTAACGCCGAAGCCAATTTCAACCGTTAATGTGAAGGTCACCGCGCACGCTCAGCTTGCCGGCTTCGTCCATTCGCAGCGAAATGCTGTTCTCATGACAGCAGACCGGACACGTTTCCAGTACTTCCTGCGTCGTCCCTGCGGAGAGATCGACCGGGAAGGAAAACTCTTCCCGGCACGAATCACAGATGTACCGGGCGTCTTCCACGAGAGCGGTTCGATGCGGAAGTTCCGCATGTCCGTCCGACTCGGGGTTCGAGTGCGAAGGCTTGTCGATCAGACGAATGCGGCGGAGATGGCGGCCCCCTTCAAAGGGCGTTTCCAGCCAGGTTTCTACCATAGCGATCACATCTTCGAAGTCCACCATGCGCTGGCCGATCGAGAGCATGTTGGCGTCATTGTGTTCGCGCCCCAGCCGAGCGGATTCCACATTCCAGCACAGGACACAGCGGATGCCCGGCACCCGGTTCGCGACAATCGCTTCCCCGTTGCCGCTTCCTCCGAAGATGATCCCGCGATCGCACTCTCCCGAGGCGACTGCTTCAGCCGCAGGCCGGATGAACAGCGGGTAGTCGACCGGCGGGGCTTCTGCATTCGGGCCGAAGTCGGTCACAACGTGTCCACTCTCGATCAACAGCAGCTGCACGCGCTGTTTGTAATCGAATCCTGCATGGTCACTGGCAAGTGCGATCTTCATCGACAACCCTCGTAAGCTCCGCCCCCGCAGGACGCGGTCACGTGTTTCAATTGTTCGATTCCTACTTCTCCAGACTATCGAATTCCGGCGAAGAGGAGAGTAAAAAATCCGGGTTCCCGGAAATGTTGTCGGGAAATCAATGATCCTCCCCACGACCTTCCGGTCGCATGACGATATCAGTTCCGTCCGGGCTGGAAAACTCCCGCCGGAAGCGCTGCGATGGACTTCCCTCGAAATTTTTAAACCGTCGTAGAACGCTCTGAAGATTTCTTCATCCAGTGCAGTGCCAGCCTCAGATTGGCCTGTGTCCAGAGCAGCGGCGTGATGTCGTTGGGGATCCATTGCCCATGCTCGAGGAAATACGATTCCGGAGAGCGATACGCGGGAAAGCGGGAGTGCTCATCGGTCAGCTGCTTCAACGAGCGGCGCAGGTGAGCGACCTGTCGTTCGAGGTCACGGGGATCTCCCGACTCCAGATAGTTTCGTCCGTGGATGATCGAGATGATCGGGTCGAAGATGCACCATTGCGCTTCTTCCCCGGGTTTCAGAAGGCTGTCCCGGGCGCTCATGTCATCGCTGAAGTCGGTGGTCCGGACCTCGGGAGAGAGGAGATCCCGGTAATTCGCGCACCAGTAGGAATCCCCGAGATAACGACGGATTCCAATCGGACCCGCCAGATGTTCCACCGTCTGCTCAACAATCTGTGAAGTCAGTTCGTCGTCGATGATCGACAGCGGATATGCCAGGAACAGCAAGGCGGAATCGTATTTGCGGTTCTGTGACGGGTCAGGCTGAATACACTCTGCCGGCAGGATCTCCAGCAGGGCGCGGCGCCCCTGGGCGATCAGGTCATTCAGAAGCACGGGATCGATCGGCACGGAGGGGTGATCTGCCAGATAGGCCCGCAGTTCCGTCAGTCCAGCGACGACGGGACCGATGCTGCTCGCTTCAATCTTCCGTGTTTCTTCCCAGTGACCGCTGTCTTCATCTTGCCAGAATTGAATGGCTGCAAAGTACCGGGCGAAGAGATGAAACAGTTCAAGCTGCTCCGGCGTCGGATGCAGATCACCCGCACGAATCAGTCTGCAGGAGAGCCACAGCACATAGCCCAGCGCATCGTTCTGGGCATGTGCCCAGCGGACATCGATCTCGGACAGAGTCTCGCCGTCGAACCGGATATGCGGGCGGTTCATCGGCTCGGAAGGATCCACCTTGCCGGTGATGATGTCCAGGAATTTCTGCTGATGCTTCAGGTAAAACGCAAGCAGCGCCTGAGTCGCCCGGATCGCCATCTCCTTTTCGCCCGTCACCCACAGTGCATGAGCGATATGGCAGTTGTCCCGGGTCCAGATGTACTGATAGCCGGTCAACCGGAATTCGGGATTCTCCGCTGCTGCTGCCGAAAAGAGCCCCGTGGAAATCGTCGGAAACCGGAATGCTCCACGCTCGGTCAGAAAAGAAACGATGCCATCAATTTCACGCGCACTGGGGCGGTCGCTGAGCCAATGTTCGGGTGACATTCCATGTCGGGGGTGGGTCATCTCGTGAGATCCGTCAGAGACTTGATGAGCTGCTGCGAGCGCGTTAGACCAGTTTGGTCCATCATGTGCAGGCAATTCAGGATTTTCACCGCATGAAAGTCCATATGATCGCCTGCGAACGTAACAGATTATTTGCAAAACCGCTCTAGATGAGGCAGAACTGATTCGTCCAGGCAAAGACTGTTGTTTCGGATTTTGCGTTTACCGATTTTTCTGAATTCTGCGTTCGATCAGTTTCTCCAGCAGACCGACGCCCGCCTTGATGCCAATCTGCTTGCCAAAGTCGGCCAGCCCAGAACCATCGATGCGCGGGTCATCCAGAGTTCCGGTGACTCCCAACGAAATCGGTTGAGAGGCCAGAGCCTGCAGGACCGGACGGTCTCCAGCAACCCATTTTTCGGGCATTGCGAGTTGAAGCTGAAGGGCGAGTGTCTGATCCAGTCCCACGGAACCGGACGTTGCGAGCCGCACCTCACCGACATTCGCGCCGAAGTTGTCGTGATAGACTCGACCTTGATAGAGCTTGAACCGGACATCCTCCTGCTTCATCGCCAGCACAGCCTTTTGAGTCAGGTCAACTCCTCCCCGATTCAACATCTGCTGCAGGACGGACACCTGCTCGATCATCTGCAGGGCCAGCGGCCCAGGCCGGACAGTTGCATCGCGCAGCGCGAGCGTCCCTCCCAGCTCTCCCTGTTCGATATGCCCGACGGGAATCTGCCCCTCACTCAGGATCAGGCTGATTCTTCCATTGGCACTCGTGGCATTCGCCATCGTCGGTGAAATGTACAGCAACCAGTCACGACAGACTTCTTCAGTCAATGAAACGTTTTCCAGCATGACACCTGCGGGGAAGCGCAGCACGGCCGGGTCGCTCCGCAGATCCAGAGTCGGCAGAGTGAGCAGTCTTCCTCCGTTGACCGGCACGTTCAGATTTTCCGCACGGACCTGGCCATCGTGATAGCTCACCTTCATCTGTCCCTTCTGGGAGAGCAGTCCGTAAGCGGCAGCCTTGTCCCATGAAGCGACCAGCGAATAGGTCAGCGGCTGAGAAGTCCCGTCGGCGGCCGGCAGGAGCGACCCGTTAATGGTGATCTGCGAGAACTTCATCCCTTCGATCTGAATCTGCTCTCGAACTTCCGCAGGCAGCAGATCCAGCAAAGCGTTGCCGGGGGTCTGCACTTCCGCCTGAACCTGAAGAATCTGCTGGCTGGAGATTTCCTTCACCGAGCCCTGCAACTGGACTGCGGCCTGATCCGCTGCCAGCTGCAACCGGGGAACGATCAGGCTGTCTTCCGGCAGAGAAAACCGGCTCTGCAACTCGAGGTTCACTGCGGGGAGGCCTCCCGGCGCGAACGCCACTTGGCCGTTCTGCAATTCGGGAGCGTTTTCATTCATGCGTGCGGTCGCTGCGAGTTCCCACCCCGAACGATTGTCTCGTTGAAAGGAGATCTGCCACTGCCCGGAACATTCCGTCAGTCCGTGAGACGGCCCCAGATACTTCTGCAGCCACGGATTGGCAGCCACGAGAGCAACACGGTCGCCGGAGCCTGTCAGTTCGAGAACTTCGGTCTGGTCTTCGTTCCTGTCGCGAGACCATTCCCCCTGCAGGTTCAATTCACCCAACCCGTTCTCACGAGCCGGGACATGGGCACGCACGACCTGGGCCTCTTTGGAATCGGTGGTGTATTTGTAGTCGGCAGAGACGTTCGACCAGGTGTCGACTGTCTCACGTGCGGCATTCTGAAAATCAATCGAGCTGTTCGTGATCGTCAGTTCGATGGGATAGGGCGACCGTGGAACAGAGAACTTCTGCACGGCGTTGGTCAGTTCCGAGAGATCCAGTTGCCCTTCGACCGGCTCCGGTTCGGGAACAACGACGGTTAAGTGCATCCCGTCCAGCTGAAGTTTGAGCGGGGCCGATTTCTGCGTGAGGAAATCCCAGAAGCTGCGTTGAGTGGTCAGCGAGTTGACGTTGGCAATCGGATGCCCGTCCGGCGTTTTCAGGGTCACATTCTTGAGCTGGACGGGTCCCTGCCAGCCAAAGGTTGCTTCTCCGACTGCGACTGTCCCGGCCGGTTGCCCTGAAACCCAGGCCAGCGTTTCGGGATTTTGCAGCATCATCCCGGCGATCTGAGGAAGAAAAAACAGACCGGCCGCGGCCACAATGAACAGTCCGAGGAACAGGCGTCCCAGGCCGGACTTGCGTTTGATCACCTGGGTCTCGGCCACATCCGGCTCTCGCAGGACTTTCGTCATCACTTCCTCCCTGTCTGAAAATCTCTCGCGAATCGAACGTACAACGGGCGTCCCCTTCAAAGCACTCGAAGGAAACCCGCTTCGTCTCGCGAAAGCGATCATCTGCATTCTCCGTAATCAGCAGATGGTATGCCGCCCGCGGCAATTCGACCATGCGAATTTCGCCGGGAGGCTATAACTTGTTGTGATGTGGTGTGTTGAGGGAAGTGGGAGCAGTTCCCTCAACATCAGATGCGTCCGACCGCCATTCAGCCTGCCGTTGGTGATCGAGGCCTTTCACAAGCCGGGTTGAAGCGATTCACAGACCGATCAGCTCTGCAGGAGTTGCTGGAGAATGTTGTCGTGCGGATAGGGGTGGCCTTTGTGCTGCCGGAAGCCCTCTCCGTACTGCGCATCAATGACGGAACCTCGCGCCCGGCTCCAGCGGCGGCAGGAGTCGATGTACTCATCCATGCCATGCTGCCGCTGCAGCCATTCCCGCTGACTCTTGTGAGAGGCGAGCATCTCGAGTTTCAGTTCGATCTTTTCAGTGATGTCGACGACAAAATCACAGGGGGAAGGATTTCCGAACCAGTCGACCCCTTCCACCGGATCCATGTAGTACAGAGCAGGAATCCGCTTGATGAGCGGAGCAGGATCCGGCTGTCCCGTGTAGTAGTTCGGCACTGCTGCGCAGAAGCAGGCGTCCCGGACGAGGCGGCTGGTCATCTCGTGGTCGCTCATGTAATCGACAGGGGGAGCAGTCAGCACGATATCAGGCTGTGCTTTTCGCAGAGCTTCGGTCACACGCTTGCGATTCTCGTCGTTCACGTCGATGCACAGGTCGCGGAACTCCAGGCACATGCATTCCACCCCCAGCAGGCGGGCGGAATCCTGGGCCTCCTGACGTCGGACCTCTGCGATTTCCTCAGGTCCCAGCTCAGCACTCCCCTTGTCACCGGGAGTCATGTTCGCCATCACGACGGTGTGGCCCTTGTCCTTCAGGAGTGCCAGCGTTCCGACGCACTGCAGTTCCAGATCGTCCGGATGCGCGTGAATGGCCAGAATGCGAAGGGGGCCGGAAGCCGAAAAGGAAGACATAAAAAGTTACTTTCCTAAGCGAATGCGTACCTGTGAAGACCTGTCAGATGTCACAGTATTTCGATTCCTGCCACTTACGTCGAGTCATTCCGGCAGACAAACCCGAACAGGTCAATTTTCATACCGAATGAAATTCCGACCGTCGAACAACTTTTGCGTCAACCAGCGATCACTCCCCGCAACTGAATGCCGTAAACCGGGGTGATCTACGGATTCGGGAGTCGACGCCGCGCTCCCTTCGGGTATGATTCCAGCACACAGTTTTCTCATTTTTGCGACCGTCATTCATGTCCGAAGCCTCGCTGCAGCAATTTCACTCCCACCCCCGGAAGTACGAACAGAACAAGTTCGTCTATCCGGTGGTGTCGCGGCGCAGCAAGGGGATCTCCATCGGAGTGAACCTGAATCCGGACAAGATCTGCAACTTCGACTGCATTTACTGCCAGGTCGACCGCCGCAGCGAAGCCGAAACGCGGTTTGTGGAGATGGACCGACTTGTCGCCGAAATTGATCACATGCTCGAGTTTGTCGCATCGGGCGAGATCTATCAGGACCCGAAGTTTGGAAGCCTTCCGCAGCATCTCCGCAGGCTCAATGACATTGCCTTCTCAGGGGACGGTGAACCAACGACGTTCAAGAACTTCGATCAGATCATTCAGACTGTCGCAGACCTGAAGCAGTCGCATCAGCTGCCGGACGTCAAGATGGTGCTGATCACTAACGCGAGCATGTTTCATCGTCCCAATGTTCAGCGGGGCCTTGAAATTCTCGATGCCCATAACGGAGAGATCTGGGCGAAGCTCGATGCCGGAACTGAAGCCTACTATCAACTCATCGAACGGACGAAGATCCCCTTCCAACGGATCCTCGACAACCTGCTCTCCGCCGCCCGAGTGAGACCGCTGGTCATCCAGACCCTGTTCATGCGTGTGGCGGGCGACCCGCCGACCACAGAAGAGATCGATGCATATCTGGCCCGGCTGAACGAGATCCAGCAGGCGGGCGGGAAGCTGAAGCTGGTGCAGATCTACACCGTGGCCCGACCGCCGGCCGAAAGTTTCGTCACCCCGCTGACAAATGCAGAGGTCGATGCCATCGTCCAGCGGGTGATCACGGAAACCGGCATTCCCGCCGAACCATATTACTCCTGACGATCACGCTTGGTGAAGTCGATGAAGTCGGTGCTGGCGGTCAGCGATCCCGCATGGACGTTCAGAAAGCAGGCGGTCGACTTCTCCGGAATGTTCGCGGTCACGGTCGTAACCCCATCTTTCGAAGTCAGAGTGGCCGGGATCGAATGCCATTCTCGCGTTCCCGTGTATCCGGTTTCGGAAGTCAAGAAAAGTTCAGCTGAGTCCAGCGGTTGCTTGCTCCTGAAGACCGTCGAAATACGCCGCCCCTCTTCGACGACAGTCGAAACTTCTTCGCCCCATAAACCTCCAGTTTTGACCACTTCCCGGGCGAAGGCATAACTTTCTTCGGGAATCCAGCCGGCAGTGTGAGAGTGCCCCATGTCCGGCAGGACCGCCACCATACGCTGCCCCGGCGCGGCCTTGTACGTCGCACTCTGACAGGTGAGCGGAAAATGACCGTCCTTCAGCCAGGTCAACCAGAGCACCGGCAGCCGGGCATTCGACATCCGGACCATCGGGTCCCAGACTTCGCGATACAACTGATTCGTCCCCAGGGCTTCGCCCCATTGATTCTCGGCATCAAACAGGTGGCCACAGCCGTAGATGGGAATCGCGAATGCGAACTTAGGGTCGATCCCGATCACAGTGCTGGTGACAACCCCACCCCAGGAAATGCCGCAGACTCCAATCTTCTCAGGGTCGACTCCCGGCTGTGAAGCTAAGAGGAGCCGGGCGAGAATCGTGTCCGCCACAGCGTGATAGATCCACTGATCCTGGAGCGGCTCTGCACCATCAACGAAGATGCCTCCTCGCGCGGGTCCGGACCATTCATTTCGAGGCTGCTGACTGGGTGGCGAGCCTTCGTGGATTTTTCCATCCACTTGTCCTTCGACCGCGATGCTGATGGCAGCGAAGCCATGTTGATTCCATCGCTTCACCCATTCCAGATAGGCCGTTCCCCCACCCCCGTGAATCAGGACGACACCAGGGACTTTCTGACCCGCAGGGACTTCAGGCACTCCCAGCCAGGCAAAAACCCGCGTGGGCTGTCCGCGATAAGGGAGGGCGTCATAGGAAACGGCACGAATTCCTTCACTTCCGGAGATTTCAGTGAGCTCTCGCATGGCGGGGGCGATGCTGAGCTTTCCTAACTCCAGCACTGCAGCACGTGCCTTCTCAAAGTCTTCGGCATCTGAAGACCGTGCCAGGCAAATCAGAACTGCAATTGCAGCCAAACTTCTGATGACCATTCGCCGCACCCCTCGCCCGATCCCATAAACAGTAATTCATGGAATCATTTCAGTGAGTCCCACCGATGGTTGCAAGCCTTTGGAAAGACCCGGGGATCGCGAAACTCTTCCACGTGAATGCGAAGATCTCATGACATCCGAATCACTGGAGGGGCGAAAATTCACCGGATCTTTGCGCAAATTGCACTGGCGTTGACGCAAGCAGAAAAGAATCCACTTCAATACTTGTTGATTGGACGCAAGTTCCAGCAAGGCATCGACATCCGCTTGCCTTCGAGGGATGCAAATTTTGCGCAAGAAGGTTGCAAGGCGTTTTCTTGATGTAACCCAGCCCGATCTTGGCAAGCTCTTTCCCTACCTCTACTTACAGGCACTGCGTCATCTTGAAAAGGGGCACGCGGCATGGACGTTGCTATTCCAGCGGACTTCGAAGCGGCTCGATGAGTTTTGAATCCAGGAATGAGAGTGCAATGAAAAAGGGATTTCTGATCGACATGGACGGCGTGATCTACCGTGGAAGCCAGATCCTTCCCGGTGCCGATCGATTCATCAACATGCTCCGCGATCGCGATCTGCCGTTTTTGTTCCTCACGAACAACAGCCAACGAACCCGACGGGACGTCGCGACCAAGCTGCAGCGAATGGGGATCGACGCCTATGAAGAAGACATCTACACCTGTGCCATGGCAACCGCATCGTTCCTGGCCCGTCAGAAGCCGAACGGCACCGCGTATGTGATCGGCGAAGGGGGACTGCTTCAGGCCCTGCACGAACATGGATATTCCATCGTCGATCACGATCCCGATTATGTGGTCGTCGGCGAAGGCCGCACGCTGACTCTGGAGATGATGGAGACTGCAGTCCGCCTCATCATGAAGGGGGCGAAGCTCGTGGCAACGAACCTCGATCCGAACTGCCCCACGCAGAACGGCGTCCGGCCCGGCTGCGGTGCTTTCATCGCCATGCTGGAATCCGCCACGGGAACCAAAGCCTTCAGCGCCGGGAAGCCCAGCCCGGTCATGATGGCTGCTGCGGTCGAAACCCTGGGAGTCGCCCCCTCCGATGTCGTGATGATCGGAGACACGATGGAGACCGACATCTGCGGCGGAGTTCAGATGGGCTATGAAACCGTCCTGCTGTTGACCGGCAGCACCAGCCTGACCGACCTCGATCAGTACGCGTTTCAGCCTGACTATGTCGTCGACAACATCGGCGACCTGTGCGGTCACCCGATGTTCTACGAAGGAGCCGACACGGTGATCTTCGAACCGTCGCCCGCTTAACGACTCGATGAATGTCCAACTCCAGACTGTTGAGCTGCGGACTTCACGCCTGCAGCTCAACAGTCTTTTCACCAGGCAGTCCAGCCGCCGTCGATCACCAGATTCTGTCCGGTGAGGTAGCTGGAAGCGTCACTTGCCAGAAAGACAACCGCACCTTTGAGCTCTTCCGGTGATCCCATCCGCCGCATGGGGGACTTGGCAGAGAGCCGATCGACAAGATCCCGCGGCGCTTTCTCTGAAGGAAAAGGGCCGGGGCTCAGGCAGTTGACCCGGATTCCATCCCCCGCCCAGTAAACCGCCAGATGACGATTCATCTGCAGCACCCCCCCTTTGAGGGCGTGATACGCTACCGGACTGGCGGCGCAGATCCCCTCATAGGTCTCCGGATAAGACCCCACGAGCCCGTACATTGATCCCAGCAGGATGAGACTCCCGGTCCCTTTCCGCTGCACAACCTGATCCCGAAACAGACGCGAGAGCAGGAAGTACCCAGCCAGATTGTCGAGTTGCCGCCGGAACTGTTCCGCGGAGATGGTGCTCCAGTCGTTGGCGACCGGCTCGTGCCCGTTGTTGATCAGAATATCGATCGCTCCCGCCTGCTGAAGTGCGCTGTCGAAGCCGGCTTGCAGGGAGGCTTCCTCCATGTGGTCGAGCTCCACCGCAAAATGATTCACACCAGGAGCGGCCGGCAGCTGCGCAGCAAGAGCCTCCCCTTTCTCGAGACTTCGGCTGCTCACCACAATACGGGCCCCAGCTTCCGCGAGCGCCATGGCCATCGCTGTTCCGAGATGCCCCGTTGCTCCTGTGACAAATGCCGTTTTGCCTTGAAGACTGAACAGATCCCAGACAGTTTTCTCCGGCATGGTCAACTCGAATTCAGATCGGGTGGGGAAACAAAATTGCCGCTTGAGAGGTGATTCCGCATTCTACTCCGCAGAAAAGCCCAACCGTGACGGTCTCTCCAGTTGTAGGCACCTCATCGTACCACTTGATAAATTGCCGTCAATGGACGTGCCGCTTCCCTCACAACGGGTCACGAGCAGGCAGCCTCACTCGGGAACGTCATCCGACTTTGAGCATGGCACGCACTGCCGTCGCGAGGCGCTGCATCCCTTGATCGATCCCCGCCGACGTCTGCACCCCGAAGCTCAGCCGCATCTGATTGTGTCGGCGTGAAGGGCCTGCTTCCGCATAACAGATCTCGCCCGGGACATACATCACCCCTTCCGCGACAGCGGCCCGGAACAGGTCACTTTCAAAGCCGGTGGCGATCGACTCAGGCAGCGTCATCCAGACATACAGTCCGCCATGCGGATGATGCCACGTGACCCCGGGAAGATCCCCGAAATAGTTCTGGGCCGCTGCGAGCATGGCATCCCGCTTCGTCTGATACCCCAGCCGCACCTGCTGCAGATGCGGCTCGTACATTCCCTGCTGTAAAACAGTCGCGATGAGATGCTGGGCGAAGTTCGATGACCCGAAGTCCTCATTCCCTTTGCGATCGCACAGCGGACCGATCAGCTCGGTTGGAACAATTCCAAAGCCCACCCGGATCCCAGGCGAAAACGTCTTGGAGAACGTCTGCGTATAAATCACCTGCTGACGGGTTTCATCCAGCGACCAGACGCTGGGGAACTCGTCTCCGTCATACCGCAGTTCTCGATAGGCAGCATCTTCCAGAATGAGGATGCGATGATCGTGCGACCAGCGTCTGGCAATGTCGACCAGTTGCTGGCGACGTTCCAGACTCAGGCACGTCCCCCCCGGGTTGTCGTAATAGCTCACGACGTAAATCATCTTCACACGTGGAAGTTCACCCGCAGCGTGCAGCTGCTGCAGAGTTTCCTCGAGCACGTCCGTGCGCATGCCGTCCTGATCGCTTGGAATCGTGATGGCTCGCGCGCCGACACCTTCAAGGTTCCCGGCAAAGACGAAGTAAGTCGGTCCTGCGACCAGGCAGATGTCTCCGGGATCGAACAGAACTTCACAGACGAGCGAAAGAAGCTGCTGCGAACCGGTCGTCAGCAGAAGCTGGTCCGCATCGACTCCCAGTGCCCCGGTATCAACATGCTCGAGCCGTGCAAGATGCTCCAGCAGCATCCGGCGAAGCCGCAGATAACCGGGAGTGGTCCCGTACTGCAATGCCCCTTTGCCAGCGGCCGGTGAAGCGAAGATGGCAGCCGCCGCCTGCAGCACTTCTCCCAGTGGAAGTGTCTCGGGATCGACGAGGCCGGCCGCCAGGGAAATGACCTGCGGATTCTCAACTCCCTGCTGCATCAGGAAGCTGATCGCCAGATCCTTCGTATACGCCCGCCGCTGACTGAAATGAATGTCTGGCATGACGGCACGTTCCTGCTGACGGTGAATTCACTCGAACGACCGGCCCGGCAGCGTTGTTCAGCCTGTCCCGCCGCTCTCAGCCTTTTCTTCGCGGGAGAACAGCGTCGCTTTGAAGTATTCGCGGTTCAGCCGGGCGATGTGACTGACAGAAATCCCGGCGGGGCAGGCTGCTTCACACTCATAGGTGTTCGTGCAGGCTCCGAACCGCTCGGTATCCATCTGGGCCACCATCTTCAACACACGGCTCGCCCGCTCCGGCTTTCCTTGCGGAAGCTGTGCCAGATGAGAAACCTTCGCTGAAGTGAACAGCATAGCCGACGCGTTCTTGCACGCTGCCACGCAGGCGCCGCAGCCGATGCAGGCGGCAGCATCCATCGCGTTTTCCTGATCGTGACGGGGAACCGGCAGGCAGTTGCCGTCCTGGGCCTGCCCGGTATTGACGGAGACGTATCCCCCCGCCTGAACAATGCGGTCGAAAGCGGATCGATCGACCACCAGATCCTTGATGACCGGAAACGCGACCGCCCGCCACGGTTCAATCAGAATGGTATCGCCATCCTGGAAGCGGCGCATGTGCAGCTGGCAGGTGGTGGTCTCGTTATCGGGTCCATGCGCCTGCCCGTTGATCATCACGCCGCAGGCTCCGCAGATCCCTTCGCGACAGTCATGGTCGAAGGCCACGGGCTCCTGACCATCTTCGATCAGCTGCTCGTTGAGAATGTCGAGCATTTCGAGGAAGGACATGTCCGGGGAAATGCCATGCAGCTTGTATTCGCGGAAACCCCCTTTGTCTTGGGGGCCGCTTTGTCGCCAGACCTTCAGGGTCAGACTGAGCTTTTTCTTGGGCGAACTGATCATGGCGGACGAGGGATACGTGTCTAGGGTCTAGGGACGGAAGTTGACGAGTGGCTTCACTCAACGCTCATCGCTCAACTCTCAACGCTATTTGTAGCTGCGGGCACTCATGTGGATGGTTTCGAATGTCAGGGGTTCGGCATGACGAACGGGCGTCGTCGTCGGTCCCTGATATTCCCAGGCTGCGACGTGAGCGAATCGTTCATCATCGCGCCGGGCTTCCCCTTCTTCGGTCTGATGTTCTTCGCGGAAGTGTCCCCCGCAGGACTCTTCCCGCATGAAGGCGTCGCGGGCCAGCAGTTCACCAAACTCGAGGAAGTCGGCCACGCGGCCAGCCTGCTCCACCTGCTGATTGAATTCCGCTCCGCTTCCGGGCACATGCACTTTGGTCCAGAACTCTTCACGCAGAGCACGGATATCGTCAATCGCCTTCTGCAGCCCGGCGGCGTTCCGAGCCATTCCGCACTGATTCCACATGATCTCGCCCAGAGCCCGATGGAAGCTCTGCACGCTGCGATTGCCGTTGATGCTCAGCATCTTGTCGATGCGTCCCTGAGCTTCCGCTTTCACGACATCGAACTGTGGGTGAGCAGTGGTGACCGGCTTGAGCGGCCGCGAGGCCAGGTGATGTCCCAGCGTATACGGAATCACGAAGTAACCGTCGGCGAGCCCCTGCATCAGGGCACTGGCCCCCAGACGGTTGGCACCGTGGTCGGAGAAGTTCGCTTCACCAAGAACAAACAGTCCGGGGACGGTGCTTTCCAGATGGTAGTCGACCCAGAGTCCGCCCATCGTATAGTGCACGGCGGGGTAAATCCGCATCGGCACCTTGTACGGGTTTTCGTCCGTGATCTTTTCATACATGTGGAACAGGTTGCCGTACTTGCTCCGGATCTTGTCCTCACCCTGTTCTTCAATCGCCCGCTTGAAGTCCAGAAACACGGCCTTGCCAGTTTCGTTGACTCCGTATCCGGCATCGCAGCGTTCCTTGGCGGCGCGGCTGGCGACGTCGCGGGGGACCATGTTCCCGAACGCGGGGTAACGGCGTTCGAGGTAATAGTCGCGATCCTCTTCGGGAATCTCGTGAGGAGGACGCGTATCGTGTTCTTTCTTCGGAACCCACACCCGGCCGTCGTTTCGCAGACTCTCGCTCATGAGAGTCAGCTTCGACTGGTAATCCCCCTTCACTGGAATACAGGTGGGGTGAATCTGCGTGAAGCAGGGGTTCGCAAAGAAGGCGCCTCGCTTGTAGCACCGCCAGGCTGCGGTGACGTTGCAGCCTTTCGCGTTCGTCGAAAGGTAGTATGCGTTTCCATAACCGCCGGTGCAGAGAAGGACCGCATGGGCAGCATGCGACTCGATTTCCCCGGTCACGAGGTTCCGGCAGACGATCCCGCGGGCAACGCCGTCGATGGTCACCAGGTCGAGCATTTCCCGGCGGGCGAACATCTTTGCCTTGCCTGTTGAGACCTGTCGCATCAGGCCGCTGTACGCTCCGAGCAGGAGCTGCTGACCGGTCTGGCCACGGCAGTAGAATGTTCGCGAGACCTGTGCTCCGCCGAAGGTTCGATTCGCCAGCAGGCCGCCGTATTCGCGTGCGAACGGCACCCCCTGAGCGACACACTGGTCGATGATGTTCGCACTCACCTGGGCGAGGCGATACACATTCGCTTCGCGGGCACGGAAGTCGCCCCCTTTGATCGTGTCGTAGAACAGACGATAAACGGAGTCGCCGTCGTTGGGATAGTTCTTCGCAGCGTTGATTCCCCCCTGAGCCGCGATACTGTGAGCCCGGCGGGCGGAATCCTGGAAGCAGAACACCTTGACGTTGTAGCCCAGTTCCGCGAGCGACGCAGCGGCCGAAGCCCCCGCCAGCCCGGAGCCGACAACGATAATGTCGTACTTCCGCTTGTTATTGGGAGCGACCAGCTTCAGATCGTTCTTGCAGCGGTCCCACTTTTCGGCCAATGGACCGTCGGGAACACGGGATTGTAAACGCCCCTGATTCACCTGGCTCCGGTCACCGTCACTCATTGCTGCTGTCCTGACTTCTACGAAAACTCTGCAACCGACAGTGTGAAAAAATTGACGTCGAGCGAAATCAGTTCACGCTGATTTTCGCAGTCCTGCTCGGCGGGTCTGCCGCAGGGGAAACTGACTTAAATCCTGCCCCAGCTGCCGATCCAGGCCACCACCGGAAAACTGCCGAATCCGATGGCCACGACCAGCCCGAACAGCCATGACACGCAGCGAACAGTGGGGGTGTACTTGGGGTGATTCCAGCCCAGTGACTGTAATGAACTCTGCAATCCGTGGGACACATGGTACCCCAGGAACAGCGAACCGATCAGGTAAATGCTGCCGCGAACCAGATTCGAAACAATGATTCTGGCCTTCGCAAACGGCTCGTGCCCTTCCAGCGCGGACCGCCAGCCGATCTCGAACTTGAAATCGCTCAGGTGAACCGCGAGGAAGCAGAGAATTACCAGACCGGTGATGAACATCGTCTTGTCCGGCGTCGGAACGGACTCGGCCAGGACGCGATCACGTCGCTTGGACTGCTGCATCGCATACCGGTTCACACGGGCGTCGCGATTCTGGAACTGCAGCCAGATTCCGTACCCAATGTGAAGTGCAAATGCCGTATACAGCAGCACTTCCGCCAGAATCAGAAACTCCGGATTGTCGTGGAGTTTATGAGCGTATTCGTTGTAGGTCTCTTCCCCGACGTACAGGAGAAGATTTCCGACCAGATGAACAACAAGAAAGAAGCACAGAAACAGCCCGGTGGCTCCCATCAGATACTTCTTACCGACTGATGAGAACAGGAAGGCCTTGAGCCAGTTCAATTTCGGCTCCTTCAATTGGCTGAGGATCAGCTGCGGGACATCCCCGGGATAGGCGGTTGCCTGCCAGGATGGACGCGTGTCCGAACGGAATGCTTAAGTTGTCTGGAATTATAGGGAACCGGGATTTCGCTGCAATCGGCCAAAGGACTTCGTTACGGCGGCGTCTCAGCCTTGGAATTCATGCGGTCAAACCGTTCCCAAAATTCGGAAGGGGTTGCCAGAGTCTGTGCCCCGTCAAAAGACGTATCGAGTTGCCGCAAGGATTTCATGTTTCGAATGACATCCATTCCCCGCGTGATTTTCTCCGGTGTGAAGACCAGACGCGTCAACGCCAGCCCCTGCAACGGTGTCAGGTCCGTCACCTCTGTGTCGGCAATATTGAGCCTTTCAAGTGACGTCATTTTCGAGATCGGCGACAAATCCGTCACCGCCGTTTTTTGAACGTCGAGGCTTTTCAGCGGGATTTCGCTGATGACGGTCAGGTCGGCCAGCCCGGTTCCCCGCAGCCACAATGTGCCGATCTTCATCGACGCCAGTGGGGAGAAGTCCTCCACCAGCGTGTCACACAGATTCAATTCTTCGAACGTTTTCCCCGCCAGCGGTGACAGATCACGCACCGGGCAGTGACTGAGCCACAGCTTCTTGATGGACAGATCTTTCAGCGGCGAAATCTCTGAAACCTGGGCTTTCTCCAGATACAGCTCCTGCAGATTCCCCAACGTGGAAACCGGTCCGACATCGGCTACCAGTGACTCAGAGGCATCCAGCAGAACCAGCGGCATGCCCGCAATCGGAGAGAGATCGGATACGGGAGCCTGAATCAGCACCAGTTTCTTCAGCGGCATCCCTTGAATCGGGCCCAGATCACTGATCTTTGTCAGGGAAAGATCCAGTTCCTTAAGAGGTTGGCCCCGCAATCCTTCCAGTGTGGTGGCACCACTCCCGGCGAGCGAGGCTGCTGTATAAGCGGCCCCTGACCGCTGAAACTGCGCGATCTGATTCGCCCCCAGATTCTTCCGCATTTCCTCCGCGGGAATCATGGGAGTTGCAGCGAGAGGAACTTCGTGGCTCCTGACGGCTGGCGAAACCGCGATCGATTCCGCCTCCTCCGACGGCTTCTGGCTGCAGCCGGCACAGAGTGCAACGATGACACACAGTGCCACTCGGTCCGCGATGTTCACTTTCCGGTTTCCCGCTTCAAGACACCTGTCTGGAGTTCCTTGACGACTTCCGCGAGAACCGAGGGGTCCCGCTTCTCCATCACGTGACTCACTCGGCTGGCCGGGATTTTCAACCGTTCCATCGTTTCCCCTGCCGAAGTCCACAGCTTTTCCAACTGTTTGCTGGCCGGCTTTGCGAGATAGATGCTGGTGACCAGTTCGGCGAGCCGCTGATCATCGATCTGATCACGGTTATCGTAATACCGGGAAACAATTTTCTGCTGATGAGGAGTGAGGTCTTTCGCCATAGTCGCATCAAATTCATTAAAGTTTCGAACAACCTGCCACCCGGAGTCAGTGTCGGAACAGCGACCTCGGGCGACCTTCGAATATCGACTTTCGCGATGATTCGCGGAAGCGGAAGTTCGGGTTTTTCACCGATTCAGGCCTGTTTTTCCGCGTAAGTCAAAGGCAGGGCCTGAATCTCCAGCCCCTCGATTTCCTGAAGGGTTCTTCCTGCAATTCCCTGCAGATCTCCATACATTCCAGCGGTCGATTCGATGGCAGCATGAATCTGTTCCTCCCGCTTCGCCCACTGCTTGGTGAGAAACTTCCGCTCTTTGTTGAGATCGTCCTGCATCACTTCGAACTTCTCGACAATCGCCGAGACGCGATGGCGGAACTTGGGGCCGGTCAGGTACTGATAGACGAGTTCCATCTTCGTCTGCTGACCCTCACTCGCCTGTCGGGCTTTGGAAATCTCGATCAATGCGTGTCGCAGGGCGATGGCAACGGGAATCGCACAGCAGGGACTCGTCACCCAGATTCCATCGATGCAGTTAAAGGAATTCGCCTCGACTCCCTTCGGAAGGGCGTGCGTGACGATGAGGGCAATTTCCGCCTTGGCGGAACGCTGATCATCACGCAACTTGGAGAGCCAGCCGTCGCTCCAGTTCTTCGTCCGTTTCGATTCCCACAACAATGCACCGCAACACTGGCCGGTCGAGGTGAAGACCCGCTGCAGCATATCTCCTCCGTGCTCTCCCTTGGCCACGGGCTCAATAGAATCGAGCGGAAACGCTGCGGCCACGCGGGCTTCCAGATCAAGTTCGAGCACTTCCCCCTGAAGCTGCTGAGACCCTTGTTCAGCTTTCCGCTTCAGGTCCTCGATCGTCTTCTGCATCCCCTCAATCTGATGCTGCTTTTCGGCGACTTTCAGCTTCAGTTCTTCTTCAGCTTCACGCTTGGCCTGATCCCGAGTCGACGTCAATGACGCCTGAACACGCTTCTCGATGGTCAGTTCCATTTCCCGCTGTGCGTCTTCCAGCTCGCGTTTCTGACGCATGAGATCAGCTTGGGTTTTCTGAGCTTCTGCCAGCTTCTCATCGCGAGTTCGCAGAATCGCCTGCAGTTCCTTGAGCTCGTTCGCCTTCTGCTCAAGATCAGCCCCCAGCATCGATTTCGCCCGTTTGGCTTCTTCCGCTGCGATCTGAGCACGCTCAGCCTTCAGCTTGGCCGCAACCTGTTCATCGATCGCTTCGCGAGCTTTGGCAATCGCCGCCTGTTGCTCCCGCAACGCATTCTCCCGGCGAAGAACTTCTGCATCCTTCTGAGCCATCTGCTGTTCGAACTGCCGACGAGTTGCCTCTAAAAGCGGTGCTGCCAGGGACTCGGTCAGTTTGACTTCGTGTCGACAATTCGGGCAGGTGATCGTGGGATCGATCATGGAGTCAGCTCCTCAGGCAATAGAAGAAACGGCGTTGAGCAGCACCGGGAGGCTTCCATCCACCCTGCTACTGAACGGATGTATTGTGCCGAAAGTTTGGCGGATCGCAATCGAGTCCCGACAAGATTCCGGAAAGTCTTCCGTTTCATTCGCACAGAAATCCGCACGTCTTGACCGCCAGACGGGCGTTGCCGGAGTCCCCGTCTGGGGGCATCGGGAGCGAGCAGCGATGATGACGCCGGTGGAAATGATCACGCGGCGTCAAGTCCGGACGTGAGAGACAGAACCCGCGGAAGTGCGGTCATGTCGCTTGAATCGTGTCAGCAGCAGCGTCAGAATGCGGTTCTCAAAATCACATCAGCCATCAATCGTCTGTCAGCGCGTCAACTCACGACACATCGAAAGATGAAGCGCCGGTCCGGGGGCTACCTGCTCACAGCGATTGCCAGAGCCATTCAGCTTGGGGAAAGAGTCAATGGAAATTCTACCTGGCCAGACAGTCGGCATTGACCTGGGAACGACCTATTCCTCTATCGCGCAGCTGAATGCGCAGGGGAATCCGGTGTCGCTGCCGAATGCGGACGGCAAGACGATCACCCCGTCGGTGGTGATTCTGGGCGAAGATCGCAAGATGATCGTCGGACCGTCCTTCGAACGGATGTCTCTGGAGAATCCACGAAACATCGTGGAAGCGATCAAACGACAGATGGGAAACAAAGATTTCGCCATCGTCCACAACGGCCAGAAGTTCACGCCGGAACTGATCTCGGCCATGATTCTGAAGAAGCTGAAGAAGGATGCGGAACGGGTGGTGGGCGAAATCACCAACGCGGTGATCACCGTTCCTTACTACTTCAACGACGTCCGCCGCAAAGCAACTCAGGACGCCGGCAAGATCGCCAACCTGAACGTCATCGACATCATTAACGAGCCGACCGCCGCCACACTGGCATACGCCTGGCAGAAAGGGCAGCTCGGCCGCCCGGACGCCTTCAAAGGTGAAAAGACCATCATGGTCTACGACCTTGGAGGGGGAACCTTCGACGTCACCGTTGTCCGTTATAACGCCACGAATTTCCGCGTGCTCGCGACTGACGGAGACGTGATGCTGGGAGGTCTCGACTGGAGCCGCCGGATCGTGGACTTCCTCGCGGAGCAGTTCCACAAGAAGTTCGGCGACGATCCTCGCGAAGACCCCGAAACCCTGATGCAGATTACTCAGGAATGCGAGCAGGCGAAGCGCGACCTGAGTGCACGCTCACAGGTTTCGGTGAACGTCTATTACAAGGGGAAGAACCTGACCACCGCCCTGAGCCGCGGCGACTTCGAACGGCTCACCGGTGACCTGATGCAGCGAACCCGCGACACCACCGAACTGGTGATGGCGCAGGCCGGCGTTGCTCCTGGAGAACTCGATGAACTGGTTCTCGTCGGCGGTTCCACACACATGCCCGTGGTGGAGACCATGCTTCGTGAAGTGACCGGCAAGGTCCCCTCGCGAGAAGTCAATCCGGAAGAAGCAGTCGCACAGGGAGCTGCGATTCATGCAGCCATCCTGGAAGCGCGAGCTTCTGGCGGAGGCGGACGCATGGGGCAGGCTGTGCTCACCCGGCTGCGGGCAGTCACCGCAACCGACGTGAACTCGCATTCGCTGGGTGTGAAGATCACCGATCCGAATAACCGGTCCCGGAAGATCAATCACATCATGATCCCCAAGAACACGACGATCCCGTTCGAAGTGTCGCAGAAGTTCGTCACCAACACGCCCAATCAGCAGCGAATTCACATCTCGGTGCTGGAAGGGGATGCGATGGATCCGGACGCCTGCACAACGATCGGAGATTTCCGGATCATGGGTCTGCCGCCGAATCTCCCCGCAGGTTCCCCGGTCGAAGTGACCTACCAGTACGACAAGAACGGCCGGATCCATGCCCGCGCGCGGGAGCTGACTTCCAAGATCGAAGCCAAAACCGAAATCGTCCGGGACTCCGGTCTCACCGACGACAACGTGCACGCCTTCGAAGTGCTGGCAACCGAATACTCGGTCGAATAAATCTCAAGCACGAAACTCGAAATTCGAAACAAATTCGAAAGTACGAAGTTCGAAGCATCAAACTTGTCCTCATGTCTGACTGTTTCTAATTTCGTGCTTTGAGTTTGTTTCGAGCTTGTTACTTCGGATTTCGGATTTTCTGACACATCAGCAGGCAAATCGCTCATGGATTTCTACAAGGAATGGTTGGGAATTCCGGAAGGGCCGCGGCCGCCTGATCACTATGAACTGTTGCGGGTCGTGCGATTCGAAGACGATACCGACAAGATCCGCGCGCACTACAAAAAGCTCAACGCGCACGTCCGAAAGTATGCAACCGGTCAATACTCCGTGCAGTCTCAGGATCTGCTCAACGAGATGGCCAAGGCCATGCTGTGCCTGACGGACGGTGAGCGGAAGCGTGATTACGATGAGTCGCTCGGGCGTGAACTCCCGCCGGAGAAAGACGATTTCGGCCGCCAGCCGATTCTGGATGTTCTCTGCCGACAGAGTGAAATCAGCCGCGATCAGAAGCGGGAAGTCGAAGACTTTGCCGAGCGCCGGGGGCTCTCGCATCGCGATGCCGTCGTGCAGATGAAACTGGTTCCGCCGGAGAAAGCCGCACGGGCACTCGCTGTCCAGCTGGGATACTCGTACATCGACCTTGAAGACATGCTGCCGGAGGATGACATCCTCGATCAGGTGCCACGGCAACTGGTCAAACAGCATTCGTTCATCCCGCTGTTCGTGGATGATGGCCAGCTGCTCATCGCGAGTGTCGACCAGATTGAACACGAACTCGAAGAGGAACTCCGCCTGCGTTACAACGCTCCGGTCCGAACGGTGATCGCAGCCCCGCGCGCGATCAATCAGGCTGTCGCCAAGTACTACGCCCCCGGTGTCCGGGACGAGGCCAAAGTCTCGACAGCTGTCACCAAGACTGCCGGCAAGGCCGCTCCGAAGTCCTCCGGCAAAGCAGCCGCACCCGCGAAGTCGGGGGCTGGGAAAGCCGCCAAGCAGACGCAGCAGTCCTTTGCGGATCTGTCTCCAGCGGAACAGGAGAAGCGGAAGCAGCTGGGCCTGATCTTCATGTGCTGGGGGGTCATTTTGCCGATGTTCCCTCAGATCCTGAAGTCCTTCAGCCCGGTGCTGGCAGCCCAGGTCCCGATCGGTTTTTATCCCAACGTTGCCATTGCTCTGGTCATTGGCGCCGGAGTCAGCTGGTGGGTGACGCAGAAGTACTGGAAGTGAGTGAAAATTCGAAATCCGCTTTTTGAAATTCAGAACAATTTCAAAGCACCAAATGCAGTCTGATGAAACAGGCCGAGGCGTTTGGTATTTTGAGTTTGCAGAATTTCGATCTGTTTCGGATTTCGAATTTGATACTTCGAATCTTCCAGCGCGAGCCGTCTCGTGACCGATGCAACACTCCTGGTCATCCAAGGACCTGAACAGGGACGCAAATATGATCTGACCCCTGAGCCGATGCATCTGGGGCGCGGCGGTCAGAACGAAATCCGCATTCTGGACACCGAAGTTTCGCGGCGGCATGCGCTCATCTCCCGCAGCCAGGGGACCTGGCAGATCTCGGACCTGAAGAGCTCCAACGGAACCTACGTCAACGGGCAGTCCGTCACGGCGGCCAGCATTCGATCCGGGGACCAGATTCAGATCGGCAGAACCATTCTGCTCTTCACGAATGAGCCGCAGCAGTCCGATCGCACGGTGGTGGAACGGATCAATCTGGTGGCGAGTTCAGCCCTCGACGACCAGTCACGCATTGTCGGTCAGGCACGCCCCCCCGAACAGGCGAACTTCGGGGGATGGACTCAGGCGGGAGCCAATCTTCAGCTGCTGTATCAGATCACCGAAGAAGTGGTCCGCCCGACAACGTCGCTGGATGATCTGCTCAAGCGGATTCTCGATCTGACACTGGAAGCAGTCGGTGCGGATCGCGGGTGCATGCTGGTCGCCAACTCGAAGAACGACCGCATTGAACCCCGGGTGGTCGGGCATCGCAGCGGTGTGAATGTCGATGAGCGGATGCCCATTTCCACCAGCATCGTCGAGTACGTGATTCACAACGGCCAGGGGGTGCGAACCTCGGACGCCCAGCACGACAGCCGCTTCGACACCGGGCAAAGCATCATGCGGGCGGGGATCCGCGAGGCAATGTGTGTGCCGATGCGCGGCCGGTTCGAATTGATGGGAGTCATCTATGTCGACACGACCCGGTCTTCACTTTCCCCCAACACCAATCCCGACGGCAACCGGTTCAGCGATCAACTGCTCAGACTGCTGCTCGCCATCGGCCGACAATCGGCACTCGCGATCGAGAATTCCCGGTATCAGGATGCGTTGGTGACCTCCGAGAGACTGGCTGCGGTCGGGCAGACCATCGCCATCATGAGCCATCACATCAAGAACATTCTGCAGGGAGTGCGTGGCGGCGGATATCTGATCGACACCGGACTGAAGCAGAACAACGAAGAGATGATCCGCAAAGGCTGGGGTGTCGTCGATCGCAATCAGGAGCGAATCTATAACCTCGTCATGGACATGCTGACGTTCAGCAAAGAACGTGAACCGCAGCTGAAGATGTCCAGGCTCAGGGAGGTCCTCAACGATGTGACGGAACTGATGCAGTCCCGCTGCACGGAGCGCGGAATCGAGCTGACACTCAAAGAGGTGACGCCGGTCCCGAAGACGCAGTTCGATCCCGAAGGGCTGCATCGCGCAGTACTGAACATGCTCACCAATGCTGTGGACGCTCTGGATGAGCGCGAGCATCCGCGAATTGAAGTTCGTTACGGAGCAGACCGCGCCCATGAGCAGGTCTGGGTCGAGATTGAAGACAACGGCCGCGGGATTGAAGACGGGGAACTCTCCCGGTTGTTTCAGTTGTTCGAATCGAGCAAGGGCCTGAAAGGGACCGGGCTGGGGCTCGCGGTCAGTCAGAAGATTCTGCAGGAACACGGCGGGACGATCACGGTGAAGACGCGAGCGAACGTAGGGACATGCTTCCGGCTGGAGTGGCCCCTGATCATTGATGAAGGGGAAAGCGCCGACAACATCAATGCTTTGCCGTGACGGCTGCTGCACCGCTGCCACCTTCCTCAGAAAAAATCGTTATATCACGCCCGAATTCCCGGATGTGCTGAAGATTTTCCGGGAGACCTCGCTTGCGGCTTCTGGGTTGCGACAGGTACCGTCAAAGGACCAAATAGAGCGGTGAACGGGCCTGCACAAGCTGTCGGCCCCCCCCTTTAGCACGAATTGACTCTCCTGTCAGGAATGCCGACATGAAACCAGTCGCCTGTCTCGCCATCGCCTGCATGTTGGGAATCACCTCGGGGACCGTCCGTGCTCAGGCTCAAGAAGCGAAGGTCCGGCCCCCCGCTTACCTGACTCCCGAAGAAGCTGGTACCGATTATCTGCTGCAGGGGGAGTATCGAGGCTGGCAACGGAGTCTTGGCTCCGATCGGAGCAGTCGCTCAGTCGGGCTGCAGATCGTCGCGATGGGAGATGAAACCTTCCTGGCCGCGAAGTACTACGGAGGCCTCCCCGGAGCCGGATGGCGAAAGGGACAGCGTTTCGAGTATCAGGGAAACACCGTCGACAACATCGTTCGACTGAACGGACCGGATTACACCATCGAAGCCGACGGGCAGACAGCGGTGATCTTTTCCAAAGACGGCGGACGCGTCGGTGAACTGAAAAAAGTCGATCGAGTCAGCCCCACCCTCGGAGCCCGTCCTCCCGAGGGGGCCGTCATCCTCTTTTCAGGTGAACCGACAGATCAGTTCGTCACCCCCAGGATCACCGAAAATGGCCTGTTGCGGGAAGGGACACAGACCGCACAGTCATTCGGTGATATGCGGTTGCATGCGGAATTCCAGCTTCCCTTCAAGCCGCTGGGACGCGGGCAGGATCGTGGCAACAGCGGGTTCTACCTGCAGGGTCGCTACGAAGTGCAGGTGCTCGATTCCTTCGGTCGTGAGGGAATCGAAAACGATTGCGGTGCCATTTACAAGACCCGTCGGCCGGATGTGAATATGTGCTATCCGCCCCTCGCGTGGCAGACCTACGACATCGACTTCACGATGCCGAAGTTCGACGCCGACGGAAAAAAGATTTCGGACATGCAGATCACCATCTGGCACAACGGTGTTCTGGTGCATGACCACGCGGTCATCCCGAACAAAACCGGAAACGGGATCGAAGAAGGACCGCAGATGCTGCCGACGAAGCTGCAGGCTCACAACAATCCTGTCCACTTTCGAAACATCTGGCTGATTCCGAAGACGGAAAAAACCATCGCCTCGGCCGACTGGGTAAAACTCCCTCTTTCCGGCCCCCCGACGCCGTTGAACGCTTATGCTCCTCCGGGACTGCTTAATGTCAGTCCCGCCGGACTCGTGACGGTTCAGGTTTCTCGCTGACCATCTGGCAAGGTTCGTCTTCGACAGCATTCCAGAATTTCCGGCACGAAATTTGTCCTGATCTGACCGTGATTGCCAAACGGATTCGTCAGCAAGTCAGGTTCAACGATGCTCGGGCAGATCACGAGTCAGACTGGATTCTGGATTCTCGTTCTTGTCGCAGGACTGATCTCCATCGCGATCGGCGCCCGCATTTTCGACCAGCAGCGACGGCATGAATGGGCACGAGCCGCCAGACGGCTTCGCCTGAGGTTCACTCAAGACGAACAGGGGCCGTCTCTTTCCGGGACAATTCGCGGACGGCAGGTGCAGCTGAAGGTGGTTCCTGAGAGCTCAGATGCGGGGGGCGGTGTGGTTGTTGCCCGCGCTGCTGCACCGGTTCAAAGTGCCCCGAAAACAATGTCAGCGGAAGCTGTGCTGGGGGTGGTCGGGAGTGTCGCCCATCATTCAGACGACCGGTTTCTGACCGGCGATGCAGACTTCGACGAGAACGTGGACGTTCAGGGAGAGAACAAGACCCAGCTGCAGCAGTTCTGGTCGGCCTCCCGTCGGAAAGCCTTTCTCGACCTGATCAATCAACAGGAGTTTGACAGACTCGCCCTGGAAGAGGGAGAGCTGCGAATTGAATTGCGGGGAGCAACCAGCGACCGTCGCCAGGTGGAAGCATTGATCCGTCGACTGGTTGATTCCGCCGAGCAGCTCGATCGGCCGAACGATGCGGGAGTCTTGTGAAGTGCGGAATTCGCCTGACGGATGTAAGAGAGTCCGCTGCTGAAGGAGCTTTCGATTGTCGAAACATGTCCCTGTGGCTGTCATCTGGAACCCATCGAAGCATTCGACCGCAATGGCCGAACAGGTCCTGCCGCTGCTGCTCGAAGTGCCGAACGTTTCAGTTCATCGCCCGGAATCTCCGGAAGCGGCGCATGAACTGATTCAGTTTCTGTCTGAGACTCCGGGGATGATTGTCGCTGCCGGTGGGGATGGAACCGTCCGCGCGACGGTCGATTCCATGATGAGCGTGAAATCGCAGCGGACTCTCGGCGTGCTCCCCCTGGGAACAGGGAATGATCTGGCCCGAAGCCTGTCGATTCCCTTTGACGCCGCTGGCGCCGTCGACGTTCTGACTTCAGGCAGAGTCCATTCGCTGGACGTGATGGAATTTCAGACCGATCGTCAGCGAGGCTGGAGCGCCAATATGATCACCGGAGGTAATACGGGGCGTTATCTGGAAGTGATGACGGATGAGGTCAAACAGCGTTGGGGAGTGCTCTGCTACCTGCGCGGGGTTGTTGACGTCATTCAGAATCTGGAAGCCTTCGAAATCTCGCTGACACTGGATGACGGGCCCGCAGAGAAATTGTCGGTCCTGAATGTTTTTCTCGCCAACGGACGAACCTCAGGGGGCGGGCTGATCGTCTCTCCGGATGCAGCCGTCGATGATGGCCTGATCGATGTCATGCTGGTGCTGGATGGTGACCCGGGAGAAATCGCCGGACTGACAGCCAATTATCTGCTCGCGGATTTTCAGCAGCACGATCTCATCGTCATCCGCCGCGCGAGGCAAGTGCTAATCGAATCTGCTCCGCCGTTTCTGCTCTCCGCGGACGGCGATTCCATCGGGGCGACGCCGCTGCAGGTTCAGTTGTACCCTCAATCTCTGAATGTACTGGTGGGCCCGGAATTCAACGCGTTTGCCCGGTCGGTCTCTTGACCGCCACTCTCTGAAGATTTTAGGTGAACATCTATTCACACAAAAACGAATGCAGTGTAATCTCTCGCAGCGGTGTACAAACCATCACATTTCTTGACGCCGCGTGCTGACTTGAGTGAAAGTCGAGGTTTTGCCCGATTTTCGGCATTTTCTTTGCATTTCACTCAAGGTAGCGGGGAGACAACGACCTTTAGTTCACGGATTCGAATCGAGGTGGATAATGCTGGTGCTGACCCGTAAGAAGCAGGAATCAATTCGCATTGGAAACGACATCGAAGTCGTGGTTCTGGAAGTGGCGAAGAACAGGGTGCGACTAGGCTTCAAATGCCCTGCGCATATCTCCATTACCCGCGAAGAGTTAAATCAGATGCAGAAAGAAATCGCCATCGACCTGCCCGTCGCGGAGTCGGTCGATCAGACACTGGTTTGCGCTTAGTCCACGAGTTATTTCCTTCGCCGCCCCGCGATTCAGAACGTGTGCCTGAACGCAGTAGCGGGTGTGCGGTTTCGCACACCGTCCCCCGCGAAATTGACCTGAGCGGTGGATGATTGCAAGGCGATCATTCTACCAGCGTGGCTCAAATCCGAGCAGACTGATCGGTGCGCGACCACACATCGCCGCCGATCAAGCATCCGTCGGTTCTTTGGACAGCGTATAAATCAACCCCGCATAAGGACCGATGGTCACCTCCGCAGCAAAGGGTGCCCCGTCGGGGAGCACGATATCTGTTGCCAGCGTGTCTCCATAGTCGTCGGAGTAGATTTTCGAATCTCCGTTAAATCGAAGCTTCCAGTTGCCGGGAACAGGGAACGTCAGCTGGATGCTGCGTGGTTCGCGGCAGAAGTTAGCGACCACCACGACATCCCCCGGCATGCACTCGCCGTTAAAGGTCCGCAGGTAGGCCATCACCTTCGCCTGGTCGTCCTGATAGAGAACACTGACATGCGAACCGGTCAAGCCGCGTGAACCATCGTTCCAGTTCAATCTGAGTCGAATCAGGTCACGGAACATACGCACTACGCCGTGAAAATCCTCACGTTTGTCCCAGTCGAGCGGGACCGTGTCCTGGAACCAGCCCTCTTCGAGAAACTCCTGTCCCTGGAAGAGCATGGGCACGCCGGGAGCCGTCAGCACCAGCAAAGCTCCCAGCGTCGAACGCTTCTGAGCGAACCAGTGATCCGGGGCGTCCGGCATGATCTCCGACGGAATCCGGGCCTTGCCGTTGGCAACCTCATCATGAGACTCGGTGTACACAACTCGCTGAAACGGATCGCCGTTGTACCCCGCCGACAATGAATGTTTCACCGCCTCAAGGCTGCGCCCCTCATCCGTGGGATTCGTCAGGACGTCTCGAACCGGATGAACGAACTGGGCGTCCCACTGTGTGTGAAAACTGGCTCCCCCCTGTTCCGCGGGCTGTGTCAACGAGGGATCATTCTGGAGATCTTCGGCGATGACGATCTTGCCGGGGAACTCATTGCGAATGGTTTCGTTGATCCACTGGGTCAGGCTCCAGCCGTCTGGGAGCACGCCCCCCTCATCACCGACGCCCCGCACCGTGCGGATGTAAAGCGTCATGTCATACCGCAGACCGTCCGCACGATAGTCCTTCAGCCACATCATGGCATTATCAAACAGATACTGCCGGACTTCTCCCCGGCCGTAGTCCGGGCGGGTGTTTCCCCAGGGGGTCTCGGACTTCCAGTCGTTGTAGAAGTAGATCCCCCCAAGTCCTTGCTCGCTCCAGCCATCGAACTGCCAGACACTCAGATCGCTGGGCCCCAGATGGTTGTAGACCACATCCAGAATGACAGCGATCCCCTTCCGGTGAGCTTCGCGAACGAACCGCTTCAGCCCCTGCGGACCGCCATAGGCAGACTCCACAGCGAACAGATGGGCGGGGTTGTACCCCCAAGAGAAGTCCCCCGCGAATTCCGCAACGGGCATCAGTTCAACACAATTGACGCCAAGTCTTTTGAGGTGCCCCAGACGCTCGATCGCCGCATCGAACGTCGCCGGAATTTCTTCCCCGTCACGTTCGCCAAATGTCCCGATGTGCATTTCGTAAACCACCAGCTCATTGAGCAGCGGCATTTTGAAGTCATCGTCTTCCCAGTCGAAGGAGGGGTCTGTGACGACACCGTTCCCGGCTGAGTTGGTCACTTCACGTGCATGAGGATCGACCCGCGAGAGTTCCTGCTTTCCGTTTCGAATGAAGAAGCGGTACTCGGCCCCCGCCTCAACTCCCGGAATATCAAGGAACCAGTTCCCGTTCTCTTCCTGTTCCATGGGATGTGCCTGCGGGTCCCAGTCGTTGAACGTCCCGATGACAGACACACTTTCCGCATGCGGAGCCCAGACTCGAAAGGCTGTCCCTTGATCATGCAACAGGGCGCCCATTTTCTGTGTTTCCTGACGCGACTGGACATCGATGGCCATCAAAGCACTCCATGGGGGAAATGGGGAGATCCGGTCGGGGTGAATGCAATCGCTGGACCGAACAGGACAGGGAGCCGGTTTTGCCCGAATATCCACGACTTTGCACATCCGGCGGTCAGAGGTGATGGTCGAGGAGCCAGCAGGGCGTCTCCTGTCCGCGCAATGGAGCGAACATGCTTCGCTCCCGATGTTACGGGATTGTGGCCTGTCAGGAACCTCCTCGCTCTTTCTGTTCAATTGTCAGAGCCCATTCTCAACCTTTACAGTGAGGCGATGACAGACGAACTTTCTCCTCGACCTCCCCGAAGACCACGGTACCGGGGAAAGAATCCACGCAGCTTTGCCGAGAAGTACAAGGAACGCTCTCCGGAGCGGTATCCAGACGACGTTGCCAAGGTGCTGGCGTCGGGAAAAACGCCGGCCGGTTCACATCGCCCGATCATGGTGCAGGAGATTCTGGACTGTCTGAATCCGCAGCCGGGCGAACTCGCTGTCGACTGCACACTGGGATATGGCGGTCACTCCCGGGAGTTGCTGAAAGCCATTCAACCGGGCGGCCGACTGATTGGTCTGGATGTCGATGCTGTCGAACTTGCCAGAACTGAAGCTCGACTCCGGCAGAGCGGCTGTCCGGAAGAGTCACTCATCGTCCGCTGCATCAATTTCGCTGGTCTTTCAAAAGTTCTCGGAGAGATCTCTCCTGCCGGCGCGGACATGATTCTCGCTGACTTGGGGATTTCCTCCATGCAGATCGACAATCCCTCACGGGGATTCACCTTCAAAGCGGATGGACCGCTCGACATGCGGATGAACCAGTCGCGGGGAATGCCCGCTTCTGAGCTGCTGGGGAAATGGAGCGCCGCGGACCTGACAGAGATCCTCTCCGAGAATGCGGACGAGCCGTTCGCGGAAGAACTGGCGTCGAAGATTCTCGAGGCGCACGCGCGAACTCCGCTGCAATCGACACATCAGCTGGCGGCGTTGATCCGTTCGCTTTACGCCCCGTTTGCCCGCGGACAGGCCGATGCGATTGACGGGGCCGTTCGCCGCGTGTTTCAGGCATTGCGAATTGCCGTGAACGATGAGTTCGGTGTGCTGGATGCACTGCTCCGGCAGCTTCCGTACTGCCTGCGACCGGGCGGGCGCGTCGCTTTTCTGACGTTTCACTCCGGGGAAGACCGGCGCGTGAAACTTCACTTCAAAGAGGGGCTGCGAAGCGGCATCTATCGCGGGATCAGTGAAGAAGTGATTCAGGCGACCCCGGAAGAGCGTCGGAGCAATCCCCGTTCAACATCGGCCAAACTCCGATACGCTGTGCGCAGCTCCGAGGAATGAAGTCACTCAGTACTTCCAAGTTCTCCGAGCAATCATCGTGAGAGGTCAGAGGTCGGGGAATAGAGGTCAGAAAATCGCTTGTTTTCCAGTGCTTTCTGACCGCCGACCTCTGTCCCCTGACCTCTTATTTCAATTCGATCAGACTTGGAACTACTGTCACTGAAGCTGCGACGTTATTTCAACCATTTCGCTGAATCGATCGCAGTGCCTTTGTGATCCAGCGGTCCAGCTGATTGGCGAAGGCCTGCCGGTCTTTCGCACCATACAGGCTCGGGCCACCCGTGATCTGTCCCCCAGCTCGCAGTTCATCCAGCAGGTGCCGCATGGCAAGGCGTTCGCCGATGGTGCTGGCATCGTAGACACGTCCGCGGGGATCGAGAGCCTCTCCCCCTTTGGCGACGACATCCGCCGCCAGAGGAATATCCGCTGTGATCACGAGATCCCCCGGCTGCATCAACTCCACAATCCGTTGATCCGCGACATTGGCCCCCGCCGGCACAAGCACGGTATCAATGAACGGGGAACGGGGTGGATGCATCGGCTGATTCGCGACCAGCGTCATTTTTACGCTGCGCCGATCTGCCGTCCGAAACAGAAGCTGTTTCACGTCTCCCGGGCAGGCGTCGGCATCAATCCAGATCTGCATGTCGGGCGGGGTCCAAAACTCTTCAGGAGGCTTCGATCAAAGATCGCGCGGTGAGTCGGGATTCGACTCACCGCCCAACGACGGCAATTACTTTCCCTCATCCGCAGGAAGCGGCACCTGTTCACTGCTCATCAGGTAGCCGATCAGGTCACGCACCTGCTCGGGAGAAAGATTCTGAAGCTGGCCTTCGGGCATCAGAGAAACGGCTGTCGTTTTCATTTCGTCGATCTGCTGTCGATCGAGCGTGAGTGTTTCCTGGGCCGACTGCAGCGTCAGCGTCCGTTCGTTCAGTTCACTGATCACGCCGTTGATGACACGTCCATCATCCAGAACGACGACCACAGTCCGGAAGCTGGCCCCCACGCTGGCACTGGGATCAATGATGTTCTCCAGCAGGTAGTCGAGGTTCTTACGATTCGAACCGGTGATGTCCGGGCCGAGTCGACGTCCAGCTCCAAAGAGCACGTGACAATTGGCACAACTCTTCTGGAAGATCGCCCGTCCTGCGGAAAGGTTGGCATGCGCGAGGACATCAGTGGTCAGTTGCGACTTGTAGTTGTCAACCAGCACACGTTTCTCCGCAGCACTCACTCGCACATCACCCCAGAGTTCCGTCAGTTCTTTAGTTAGTTCTTCGTTCTCGAACGAAGCGATCTGCCGGGCGTGAAATGCGGAGAGTTCCGAAGGCTGAACATGTCCCGCGCGAACCGCCGCCAGCAGGGCCTTGGCAGAGGCAGGCCGGGACGTGAGCGTCAGGATCATCTCCGAACGCTCGGCAGGCTTGAACCCGCCAGCCATGCTCAGGATCTTTTCGGGAATCTCTTTCTCATCATACTGCGAGAGTCCACGCAGGGCTTCGACTCTCAGATTCTGATCACCGACCAGTTCCAGAAGAGTGGGAGCATAGTTTGCCGGCTTGCTGAGGAGGAGCGACCGCAGGGCAGCGCGTCTGGTTTCCGGGGGGAGCGATCCATCGGTGACAATCGCCCGCATTTCATCAATGGCACGACCGTCTCCAAAGATGACATTCAGACTCTGCACCTGCTGCCGGGTTTCTTCCGACTCTGACTTCGCAAACTTGTCAGCCAGCTGCGTCCAGCCTTCCGGAGCAGCAGCCTTCTGCCAGCCGTTCAAGGCCTGCGACATGCCGCTGATCACACTTTCGGGGAACTGGCACTTTCCACTGTTCACGAGTTCCACCAGCTGTTCAATGGACTTGGGATTTCTCTCAATCTCCAGCGTGAGTCGGCGGGCAACCAGCTCGCTCAGCTGCGGCATCTGGCTGACCTGAATCAATGCGATCGCCCGGGAGGCATCACGTGGGACAGCGGGTTCAATTCCGTACCAGACCATGAGCGGCAACATCCGGTCATGGGCATACTCACTGCGAGCAGCCAACGCATCCGCCACCTGCCAACGCAGATCGACCGGAAGTTTCTGAAGTGAAGAGGCCAGATGCAGCTGGACCAGTCCTGATGGATCTGTTTTGGCCAGTTCGACCAGCGTTTTGAGCAGCACTGCGGAAGGAGCACGGCCGTCCCAGGTTTCCTGATCGACGAGGAATTTCAGGACAGCGACCCGTTCGTACTCATTCTTCGAAGCCAGATGATCAATCCACCATGAGTCCGAAGTTCCGCCGACGGCCGCAATGGTTTCCAGCAATCGGATGCGAGGAATTTCCGCATCGGTTTTCGACAATGTCTCCTTCAAGTCATCCCGCAGTGCAGCGAGTTCATCGGAAGAGAGTCCCTGTGCGGCACGGTGGGCGAGAATCACTCGCGACTGCCGAGCCCACCAGGTGTTCGGATGGGACTGCAGCGCGATCAATTCTTTCGACGTCAGTTTGGAAAGATCGAACTCCGGCAGATGAGCCGGTTTCTCATGAACGAGTTTGTAAATACGGCCGCTGGTGCGGTGCACGCCGTCGTGATCATGACACTCTCCGGTGTCGCTCCAGTCGGCAATGAACACTCCCCCATCCGGACCGGTCAACAGCTCCATTCCCCGGAACCAGTGGTCTGCAAGGAAGCACATGTCCGGACCATGGGTCGCGGTATATCCGGCTCCCTGACGCTGCAGGATGTCCGAGTTGATTCGCATTCCGTGAAGATTCAGAGTGTACACACGATTGCGGTATTCCGCAGGCCAGTTGTCTCCCTGATAGATCATGAGTCCAATGTGGGCATGTCCACCCCCAGCGGCGCTGGTGCTGTCGGTGACCCCTTTCCGGACGTCGCTCCATGATTCACCCGTATCCCAGTGAACGTGATCCGCCACCTGCGGAAGCAGCTTGTAGGAATGCGGATTGATGTCGAGTCCGAACATGCGTTCGGTGTGTGCTCCGGGAATGACGTGCCAGAGATGCCCGATGACGGTGTTGATCACGAAGATTTCACCATGCTCATCGAAGTCGAATCCCCACGAGTTTGTCATCCCGTGCATGACCGCTTCGGCGACATCACGCGTGGGGTGATACCGCCACACGCCGGTATCGATCTTGAATCGCTGTGAGTCGCTGGCTCCCGGCTTGCCGACGTTGGCGGGAGCGAGAATTCCCGAACGTCCGTAAAGCCATCCATCCGGCCCCCATTTCAAACCGTTGGCCGGGGTATGCCCTATGATCCCCTCTTGAAATCCGTCCAGGATGATCCGCGGTGCGCTGTCCGGAACGTCGTCCCGGTTCTCATCGGGAATGAAGACAAGATGCGGCAGACAGATTGCCCAGACCCCTCCGAAGCCGACTTCGATGCTCGTGAGCAGTCGGGCGTCGTCCCAGAAGACAGTCCGTTTATCGTGCTGACCGTCGCCATCCGTGTCTTCCAGAATGACGATGCGGTCTCGTTGCTGTGGATCGAAGCCTCCAGCTCCGCCGCCGGCCCAGCTGTAGTTCTCCGCAACCCAGAGCCGGCCGCGATCATCGATCGTCATGGCGATCGGGTTCTGGACCTTCGGTTCGGCTGCAACAACCGTCAGCTCGAAACCGGGAGGGAGTTTGACGCTCTTGACCACCTCAGCCGGATCCATCGGCGTAGTCGTCGCCTTCTCCGTATTGACCGGGGTCGGAAAGTCGTCAGCGGGAAGTGTTGTGACAGAGACGAAACTGGCAACGCAGATGGCCACAAAGGACCATTTCTTCAACACCATGATGGACGCCTGGGATGGGAGGAAGTCAAAGGAGGATTCAACCGGCTGGTGCGACCGCCAGGGACGCATCAGCGGATTCTAATCAACTTCTCGACATCCTGTAGAGCGACTGGAGAGGTCAGTTCGACCAGATTTCTGACGTTCCTGAAGTCGCTTGAGCCAGACACTCACCAATCCCAGACGTGTCACGAGCCATCAACGCATTTCGGCATCTTTACAGAGTGGTCCATTCCGGAGCCGGCTGAATCTCGGCAGCGGGCTGCCCACCGCAATCCTTGCGACCGCTTCCTTCCAGGCGGGAAATCGCTTTGACCGACATGTCATGGTCACAGGCGATCTGGCAGCTCAGGCGGACTCCCGACAGGCCTTTCGCCTGCAGCAGGTTCTTCTCAGCCACCGTGATCTGATCGGGTTCGCCGGCGAGAAATTCCACACGGCATGTGGTGCAGCGAGCCTGTCCGCCGCAGGCGTGAAGCTGATCAATGCCGGCATCTTCCGTCAATGCCAGTACAAGCCGCTTCCCGGCTGCCACTTCGAATTCACCCACTCCATCAACTGTCAGTTTCGGCATCGTCGATCCTTAAAATACGAAAGGTGTCCAGTGGGGATTATTTCGCGCGCAACTCCCCTCAACAAGCAGCAGGGACAAATCGAGACGGAATCTCAGAGTCTCTTCCGCCACCGACAGCGTCATGAAATCGGGTCCGCCAACCTCTGGCGGGATTGCCTGCACGCAGGACGTCCGACATGATGCAGGTCCCGAATTCAATATGTAAGGATGAATCCTCTTGGCTGAACCGCTCCACACTTCCGCTCAGGATGTTCACAATCCGCTGCGTCTGCATGCGGAGCAGCAATATGCCGTTGAACTGGCAGCCCTGCAGAAAGCAGACGATCGCCAGAAGCCGCCGGGCTGGCTGCTCTCTCCCTGGGCGGTCAAAACCTATCTCCTCGGCGGGACTCTGGCCGACGGGACGGTGATCACGCCAAAGTATGTCGGCCAGCCGCGACTTATCGAGATCGCGGTCGCCACCCTGGCAACGGACCGGGCCCTGCTGCTTTATGGAGTCCCCGGGACAGCCAAAACCTGGGTCTCTGAGCATCTCGCAGCGGCCATCTCCGGGACGTCCACTTTGTTGATTCAGGGAACCGCCGGGACAGACGAATCTGCGCTGCGATACGGCTGGAACTATGCACGACTGCTGGCGGAAGGCCCCTCGTCAGCTGCCCTTGTCGAAAGCCCGATGCTGAATGGGCTGCGAACGGGACGGATTGTCCGGGTTGAAGAGCTGACCCGCATCCCGACGGAAGTGCAGGACTCCCTCATCACAATTCTGTCCGAAAAGACACTCCCCGTCCCGGAACTGAATACCGAAGTCCAGGCAATCAAGGGGTTCAATGTCATCGCCACCGCGAACAATCGGGATCAGGGGGTCAATGAACTCTCGAGCGCCCTGCTGCGGCGGTTCAACATTGTCGTCCTTCCCCTTCCCGACTCTCTGGAAGACGAAGTCACCATCGTTCACAGCCGCGCCGAACAGCTGGGCCGGGCACTGGAACTTCCTGCGGAAAAGCCGGCTCTCGAGGAAGTCCGGCGTGTCGTCACGATCTTCCGCGAACTGCGCAGCGGGCAGACCGTCGACGGCAAGACCCGATTGAAGTCCCCCAGCGGAACACTCTCGACCGCCGAAGCAATCTCGGTCGTCTCCAATGGAATGGCAATGGCTGCCTACTACGGAGACGGGACCATCAATGCCAGTGACCTCATCTCGGGACTGATGGGAGCTGTGGTGAAAGATCCCGTGCAGGATCGAATCGTCTGGCAGGAATATCTGCAGACGATCGTGAAAGAACGCGATGGTTGGAAAGATCTGTACCGGGCGAGCAAGGATTTGTAGGCGAAGAAATTTTAACCACGGAAGACACGGAACTCACGGAAGAGTGACGTCTTCAGTTTGAAAGCCGATTCAGATTTCAAAGCAGACTTGAGAACAGATCGAATCATGTCGTTCGTGATTTTTTTAGTGTTCGTGAATCCCCACACACATGAAGTGTGTGGCTAAATCCCCTGTCCCCTGTCCCCTCTTCCCTGTCCCCTCCCCCCATGATCCACGTTTTCGGAATCCGGCATCATGGACCCGGCTGTGCCCGCAGCCTGCTGGGGGCGCTGGATGAGTTGCATCCGGACGTGCTGGTAATTGAAGCGCCGGGGGATTTGGAATCGGCTTTGGGGCTGGCGGGGAACGTAGCGATGTCGCCCCCCGTCGCGATGCTCATTTATCCTCGTGATGAACCTGCCAAGTCCGTGATTTATCCGCTGGCGGTTTTTTCACCGGAATGGCAGGCACTCCGCTGGGCGGCGCAGCATCAACGACCAGTCCGGGCGATGGACCTGCCGATGTCGCATCACATGGCACTGGACGCCCAGATGCAGTCGGACGCTGAGAACCTGAATGCTCCTCCGGTTCCGGTGTGGAGGGCAGATCCGCTGGCGATTCTCTCAGAAGCAGCGGGGCATCATGACCCTGAGCTCTGGTGGGAAGAACAGATTGAACGTCGCAGTGACGCCACTGGAGTCTTCGAGGCGATTCTTGAGGCGATGCGGGCAGTGCGTGACGAGTTTCCTGAAGCGAGTGAAAAGGACTTGCTGCGGGAAGCGTATATGCGGAAGACGATTCGCAGCGTCGTCAAAGAAGGCTTTCAGAAGATTGCGGTGATCTGCGGGGCGTGGCACGGTCCGTTTCTCGATCAGCTCGCGATTGACGGCAAACGTGGCGGCTGCCGGGTCAGAGATGACAGTGCGCGTCTCAAAGGACTCCCGAAGGTGAAGACCGTGGCCACGTGGATTCCGTGGACGCATGCCCGGCTTGCCTATCGCAGCGGCTATGGTGCGGGAGTGCATGCTCCCGGCTGGTACGCTCATCTGTGGGAATCGGATACCGAGGCAGCCACCCGCTGGGTGGTCAACGCTGCACGATTGCTGCGGGAGCGGGATCTGGGAGCATCATCCGCCAGCGTGATCGAAGCCCGTCGACTGGCCGATGCACTGGCAGCACTGCGGGAGCTGCGGACTCCCGGATTGCAGGAGTTGAACGACGCCATCCTCACGGTGCTCTGTCATGGGGAAGAGACTCCGCTCTCGCTGATCCGCAAGAAGCTGGAGATGGGGGATCGGCTTGGAAGTGTTCCGCGAGAAATTCCGTCAGTCCCGTTGGCGGAAGATGTCGAGAAGCTGCAGAAGTCATTGCGACTCAAACCGAACGTGCAGCCTCGCCTGCTGGACCTCGACCTCAGAAATGATCACGCCCGCAGACAGAGTCAGTTTCTCTATCGACTCGGAATCCTGGGGATTCGCTGGGGAGAGTTTCAGTCGTCTGGGGGAAGTCTGTCGACGTTCCACGAGGTCTGGAAACTCGAATGGCAACCCGAGTTTGCTATCACACTGATTGAAGCAAACATCTGGGGGAACACGCTCGAAGCCGCAGCGACGGCCAGACTCATTCATCGTGCGGAGCGATCCGGTTCCCTGCAGGAGATGTCCACGGATCTCGATGCCGCGATCCACGCAGAACTCTCTGCCGTGTTCCCCGTGCTCATTCAGAAAATCCAGTCGACAGCCGCGGTCAATACCGACGTTCTGCAGTTAATGGAAGCACTCCCTTCTCTGGCACAGGTCGTCCGTTACGGGAACGTGCGAGGATCCGATACCGCGCAGCTGCAACCGGTGCTCGCTGAGATGGTCGCGCGGGTCTGCGTGGGCCTTCCGAGTGCCTGTGCGGCGGTGGATGATGACCTCGCTGCCAGACTGATCACTGGCATGACCAAGACCGAGCAGGCTCTCGATCTGATGCAGGTTCAGGAGCTGACCGACGAGTTTCGTGGACGGCTGCAGCAACTCGCTCGCGGCGATGATCATGGATTGATCCGGGGCTGGGCGACCCGCAGCCTGCTGGAGGCCCAGTTGCTCGATGGTCAGGAACTGGAAGAACTCACCTCTCACGCCTTGAGTGCCGTGAACGAAACACCGCAGGCGGCTGCCTGGATTCAAGGGTTCCTGCAGGGAAGCGGACTCCTGCTGATTCATCAGGAGACTGTGTGGCGAGTCATGGACCGCTGGCTGGCTGGGCTTCAGGAGACGGTCTTCATCGAGATGCTTCCGGTGTTACGGCGGGCGTTCTCCAGCTTCTCGCACGCGGAACGTCGACAGATGGGAGAAACGGTCAAACAGTTTCAGGGTGAAAGTCAGGCGAAAAGAATTCCGGTCCTCGAAGGTGACAACCGTTTGATCGATCATCCCCGTGCAGCCAAGGTCCTGCCCGTCCTCGCCCGGATCCTGGGGGTCCATCATGAGTGAGTCGAAACCGGATGACCGACTGCGACGCTGGCGACTGGTCCTTGGCAGCGAACCCCGACCGCAGTCCGCCTCGACAGAAGGACTCGACGTCGAGCTGGAAGGAGAGGACCAGCAGATCGATCAGGTGCTGCGCGCGCTGTACGACTCCGATCGAAAGGCGGGGCTGGGAAGTTCTTCCCCGAAGGTGAATCGCTGGCTGGGCGACATTCGTCGCTTCTTTCCCGCATCCGTCGTGCGCATGATGCAGAAGGATGCGTTGGAACGCCTGAAACTGCACGAGATGCTCCTGCAGCCGGAAACGCTGGAGACAGTCGAGGCGGACGTCCAGCTGGTCGGAACGCTTCTGACCCTGAAAAATGTCATTCCGGAAAAGACTCGCGAGACTGCGCGGATGGTCGTGCGAAAAGTGGTACGCGATGTGGAGAAGCGACTGCGTCAACAGCTGACAAGTGCGGTCCGCGGGGCACTTGATCGAGTCACTCGCAGCCAGCGGCCTCGCCCTCAGGAGATCGACTGGAACAGGACGATCCGCAAGAACCTGAAGCACTACCTTCCGGAGTTCAAGACACTCATCCCGGAACGGCTGGTGGGGCATGGCCGCCGTCAGGGGGCACTGCGTGACGTGGTCCTGTGTGTTGACCAGAGTGGATCGATGGCGACATCGGTGGTGTACGCCGGAATCTTCGGCGCGGTTCTTGCCTCACTGAAGTCGCTGCGGACACAGATGATCGTCTTTGATACGGAAGTCGTTGACCTCACCGAGCACCTGCAGGACCCGGTCGACCTGCTGTTCGCAGCCCAGCTGGGAGGAGGGACCGATATCAATCGAGCGATCAGTTACTGCCATCGCAGAATCCAACGCCCCGCCCAGACCACGCTCATTCTCATTTCCGATCTGTTTGAAGGGGGAGAGCAGGATCAGCTGATTCGAAGAATCGCCCAGCTGACCATCTCAGGAGTGACAGTCATCTGTCTGCTCGCGCTGAATGATGAAGGGACTCCCAGCTACAACCAGAATCTGGCGATGGAACTTTCGTCCCTGGCGGTGCCATCGTTCGCGTGTACTCCGGACCTGTTCCCTGAGTTGATGGCAGCCGCCTTGCGGAAACAGGACCTCTCCCAGTGGGCCGCCCGACATGACGTTGTCGTGCGAGGTACAGCAACACATGTCGATATGACGGTGTCTGAAGAATCGTCAAACATGCTTCAAAGCGAAATCTGACTCCCAGAGCAGTTTGCTCTACCGTGTGCCCGAGCAGGGCGGTTTTCGATCGAGGAAACGCGGTTCGCCGCGTGGCGGAACGGGACACCGCAGAAACGGAAATGGTCTCTCTCTCGCAGCTTCCGCAGCATGTGGTCAAGCGAGTCTCGCGGGACCCTGTCACCATCCTGACGGGAGCGAACCTGCATTTCGGAATGGTGTCTTTCTCAACATTGGTGATGACAGTAGAGGGAAAAGTTTTCATCGTTTGACTGTCGATTTCCCGTCGTACACAATTTTGAGTGCAACCTGCCTGAACAGTTCCGGGACGACTCCCTTTACCTTCCCTCCCTGCAGTCCTGACCCGGAATGACGTGACCCGACGCCCGCCGTCGGGGAACGATCAAAGACCTCCCGCCTTGAAAGCCATTCCCATGACTGAATCCGCGCCGCTGCTTGAGACCTGCCAATGTCTCACGCCCTGCCTGTTCGCAGATCTGTGTCACATCGGTCACAAGCTGTTCGACGCTGGTACTGCCAGCGTCCTCATGCGATCACTGCCGGTGCTGCTGTGCGCACTGACCGCGATGGGAGGATGGCTGTACCTGCAGACGGTCAAACTGCTTCCGTGGGTCAACCTGTTTGTGTTGTTGACCGGTCTGGTTCTGCTCGTTCTGGGCCCGGCGAACGCAGTGAGTCTGTCGGATCAGTCGGTGTCACTGCTGCTGGCATCAGGAGCGTTACTGCTGGCACTGGCCGGTGTCGGACGAATGGCAATCCGCCGAAATGAGGCCCGAGAATTCCTCAGGCGGCAGCTGTGGGATCGATTTTCTGAACGACTGGAAGCGGAGTCCGCCCCGGCAACGGGAAGCCTCCGGAGCACTCTGCGTTAAGATCTACGACTGCAACGGAAAGACCTCCACATCGACCCCCGGAGAGTACGCGATATGATCCGGGGGACGACCGGGAACTGCGAATCCATCACATTCGATCATTCGGGTATCGAACGTGTGAACCTCGGCGGATTGAACCGGGTAAGGGGTGTGAAAGACCCGGCCGGTCAGGATCTTTTGATCAGGCCGCTGGGCAAACAGCAGGTAACGTTCAAGGAGAAAGAACTCGAGAGTCCCCGGCACAGCCGTCGCACACGATCCCTGCGGAGTGTATGAAAAGTTGGAAACGCGTTTCTCAGAATCGGAGAAGCGTCGACACTGATAGTCGACTTTTCCGTCTGGCCCGGTGGCTGCTGTCATGCGAGCCCAGACATATGGCAAATGGAATAGCCATCGCGCCCCCTGAACGGCAGGGAGTCGGTTCGCAGAGAGTGACGTGAACCAGACACCCGGTGTTCCCTCTTCGTTCACAGCATATGTCCGGACATTCAGCTCCAGAAAGTTGGAGAGATACGGGACAGACGGAAGCCACGTCGGCCGGACATTCCTCATCAAAAACGGGACAACTGCAACCCAGGCCGAGTTGTCGAAGAGATCGACGTGCAGACCCGGTGGCAGAATGCTTTGCACCACAGCGGGGTCGAATCGCCAGTGCAGGAAGAGCAACTGCTTCCACGATTGATGCATGACGGCACGTCCTTCCGGACGCTGACGCTGTGCCAATCGCTGCGAGAGTTCAACGTCGGGAAAAGACATCGGCATCGCTTTCAGACTGATCACGCTTCGTGACACAAGACAACGTTCACAAAACCGTAACACAAGTCACGGAATTCACAGCTGTCGGTCTACTTCGAACAATCAATCGTTGAGATTCTTCCTTAGTAGAACCTCTTTCGTCCGGACTTCCAGCAGACGGGCTCAACTCCCTCCTTGCCGAACCGAAGTGCGTTGACTATTGTTGAAACAAGTTTGGATGCGAAATCACGAATCGCCTCAGCAGCAGTCGTCTTCCGGCGCCGCTTGTCAGTCCGCTGATGAATTCTCCGGCCCGGGACGTGTATCAGAAACAGCCTGCGTGCAGTTTCTGACATGCTCAGCTGCAAGCGAATTCGCCCGCCGATATTCCCTGATCTCCACCGAAGAGTGACGAATGAAATCGTTTTTCTCGAACCTCTGCTGTGCCGTTGCGGCCGCTGGTCTTCTGGCAACAACCCACAGCAGTCATGCTGGAAGTGACTGGCCCTACTGGGTGGGACCGAATGGGACAGGGGTCTCGAACGAAGTGGACCTGCCCGATCGCTGGGATCCCAAAGGGGGCGAAGGAAGCCAGCTCCTCTGGTCGACGGAAATCGGCAGCCGGTCGACCCCCACGCTGCTGAACGGTCGCCTGTATCTGCTCAGCAACAGCTATCACGACGAGATCAAGAAGACCGGCGAGAAGGTCGTCTGTCTGGATGCCAATACCGGCGAAACGAAATGGGAATACGCCTTCAACGTCTTTCTGTCGGACGTCCCCATCGAGCGGGTCGGCTGGTCCAGCGTCGTCTGTGATCCAGAAACCGGCAACGTCTACGCACAGGGTGTCTGCGGTTACTTCTGCTGCCTGAACGGAGAAACCGGCGAGCTGATCTGGGATCACTCAATGTCGGAAGAATTTGGCTTTCTGACCACCTACGGCGGAAGAACGAACTATCCCACCGTCTTCGAAGGGAACGTCATCATCAGTGCTGTGGTGATTGGCTGGGGTGATCAGGCCAAGCCGAATCATCGTTTCCTCGCCATGGACAAAACCAACGGCATGCCCGTCTGGTACGAAGGGACCCGACCACTTCCCGAAGACACGACATACAGTTCACCAGTCATTGGAGTGATCGACGGTGAGCTACAGATGGTCTGCTCCGCTGGCGACGGCGGAATCCACAGCTTCCAGCCGAGAACCGGCAAACGGCTCTGGAGCTATTACCTTTCCGCACACGGAATCAACACGACCCCGCTGATCTACGGGAACCGGGTCTATTGCGGACATTCCGAAGAGAATCTGGACTCCACAGAGATGGGAGCCATCGTCTGCATCGATCCCACCCAGCGCGGTGATATCACCAAGACCGGCGCGATCTGGAAGAAGACCGAGTATTCCGTCGGACGTTCCTCGCCGCAGATCATTGACGGTCGACTCTACTTCGTCAACGACGCTGCCAAGCTCTACTGCCTGAACCCCGAGAACGGCGATCAGATCGGTGAACCGGTTCGTCTGGGAACGATGATGCGGGCAAACATGCTGTATGCCGACGGCAAGCTGTACGTGAATGAAGTGAACGGCCGCGGATACATTCTGAAGCCGACTCCCGAGGGAGCGGAAATGCTCTTCAAATACCGATTCCCCAGCGGGGAAGAGTGCCATGGCTCACCGATCGCTGCCAATGGAAAAGTCTACCTGCCGACGACGGGCAAGATTTACTGCATTGGCAACGCCGAACATGCCAGCGAGCCGACGGCCCTGCCGGAAGTTGCCAGCGAAACCCACACGGCCCTGGATGAAAAGCCGGCGCTGGTGCAGGTCGTTCCGGTCGAGTCGCTGCTTCGTCCGGGGACCCGTCAGACTTTCCATGCACGGCTCTACAACAGCAAAGGCCAGTACCTGAGAAATGCCCGGCCGGATGAGCTGGAGTTCAAACTGGTCGGCCCCGGCGATATTGATGCAGCGGGTGTCTATTCCATCCCTGCCACCCAGACGAAACATCAGGCCGCTTCACTGTCGGTGAAGTTTGGCGAGCTCGAAGGAAAGGCCCGCTTGCGGATCATTCCGGATCTGAACTGGTCCTTCGACTTCAACGACGGCGTTGTGCCCGTGACGTGGGTCGGATGTGCTTATCGACACATTGTTCTTGACTGGGAACTGCTTGAGAAGCTCCGCGAGGCAGATCCGGTTGCCGGAGACCTGTACATCTACTTCATGACAGAGTTCGTCAACTTCGGACCAAAACGTGACTTTGATGACTCCACCCCGCAGCAGCGCTGGAAGAACTTCCTGCTCTTCTTCAACCTCGCAGAAGGGGAAGAAAAGCCCAAGACGATCGAAGCTGCCAAGGCGAAGTTTGATGCTTCGCTGCAGAAACTGGTGGATGAACATGTGCTCGCCAGTTTCGAGTGGTCCAACTGGGATCGCAAGACCGGCCGCGGCGACGAAACCGTTCCCGAACCGAAGCTGTCGATCGTTCAGGGAGATCGCAAAGTCGACGGCAATGGCGTCCTCTGCAAGTTGACCACCATCCCCAAAGGGACCCGCAGCCAGGGATGGATGGGACAACCAGACCTTCACGACTACACCATTCAGGCTGACGTTCTCAGCTACTCACGACAGGGCAAACTCCCGGATGCAGGCTTGATCGGCCAGCGTTACACACTCGACCTGATGGGAGCTTCACAGCAGCTGCAACTGAGAACATGGACCCCGCAGCTCAACCGTTTCTCTGCCGAAAGTGCACTGGAATGGAAGCCCAACGTCTGGTACACGCTGAAACTGAAAGCCGAGAACAAGGACGGCAAGGCGGTTCTCAGCGGAAAGATCTGGCCGCGCGGCGAGACTGAACCGGAGCAATGGACGATCACCGCAGAGGACCTTGCCCCCAACACCATCGGCAGTCCCGGACTCTTCGGGAACACCAAAGATGGTGAGTTCTTCTACGACAACCTGACCGTGATACGGAACACTCAGGAATAACCCCGGTTCAATCAGAGTCCCGGCAAATCCGGGAATTCTGCTTCAACATGCATCATTGAGATTGAGGATTCGCATGATTCGCCGATGCACATTTGCCGTTGCGATGTTCAGCGCCATGTCAGCCGGATGGAACCTGCCTGCTGCGGATGAAGCAGATGGCCCCACGCAACAGGCTCTCGCCGAAATCGCAAAGATGAACGTGAAGCCGGGAGACTGGCCACAGTGGGGCGGATGGTCCCACAAGAACAACACGCCCGAAGCGAAAAACCTTCCTTCGGAGTGGAACGTCGATGACGGGGAGAACATTCTGTGGTCTTCTCCGCTGGGGTCACAAAGCTACGGGAACCCCGTTGTGGCCAACGGCCATGTTTACGTTGGCTCCAACAATCACCACTCGTACATCTCGCGGTTCCCCAAAGCGGTGGACCTGGGGGTCCTGCTCTGCTTCGACGAAAAGACCGGAAAGTTTCTCTGGCAGCACTCGAATCCCAAGTTGCCCACGGGTCGCGTCCATGACTGGCCGGATCAGGGCATCTGTGCCGCACCGTATGTCGACGGTGATCGTCTGTGGTACGTGACGAGCCGGGGCGAAGTCTGCTGCCTCGACACCGAGGGCTTCCTCGACGGCGAGAATGACGGACCGTTCAAAGCCGAAGACAACGAAAACGAAAACGAAGCAGACATCATCTGGAAGTACGACATGATGGCACTGCTGGGTGTCTCCCAGCACAACATGTGCAGCTGCTCCATCGCCTGCGTGGGTGATGTGCTCTTCGTCAACACGTCAAACGGCGTGGACGAATCGCACATCAATATTCCCGCGCCCAACGCCGCCAGCTTCCTGGCCATGAACCGCGACACAGGCAAAGTGCTGTGGACCGATAAATCCCCGGGGCTCAACGTGCTGCACGGGCAGTGGTCTTCTCCCAGTTACGGAGTCTTCGACGGGCAGCCGCAGGTCCTCTTTGGTGGCGGTGACGGTTGGCTATACAGCTTCGACCCCGAAGGGGACGGTGCCGGCAATTCGAAGCTTCTCTGGAAGTTCGACTGCAATCCCAAGGAATCCAAGTATTCGGTGAGCGGTCGCAGCGAACGCAATCACCTCATCGGAACTCCGGTGATCTACAACGGCCTTGTCTATATCGGCGTCGGTGAGGATCCTGAACACGGAGAAGGGAACGGCCATCTCTGGTGCATCGATCCCACGAAGCGTGGCGACGTCAGCGCATGGCTGGCTGTGGACAAAGATGGTCAACCGGTCGTTGACAAGAAGGATGGAACCCGCCGTCTTCAGGCGATCAACCCAGCCAACGGCGAGAAGTCGATTGAGAATCCCAATTCTGCCGTCGTCTGGCATTACACCGGTGATGACACCAACGGCAACGGGGAAATTGATTTCGAAGAAGAGATGCACCGCACTTGCGGAACAGCCGTGATCAAGGATGACATCCTGTACATCGCGGACTTCTCCGGAATTTTCCACTGCCTGGATGCCAAAACCGGAAAGTCGCACTGGAACTATGACATGTTCTCCGCAGCCTGGGGATCGCCGTTGATCGCTGATGGGAAAGTCTATATCGGCGACGAAGACGGTGACATTGCGGTCTTTGAACACAGCGACAAAATGAAATTGATCGCAGAAAACTCCTGCAATAACTCCGTCTACAGTACGCCGATCGTCGCCAACGGCGTGCTGTACATCGCCAACAAGTCGACCCTGTTCGCCATCGGAACCAAGGCGGAAGGGGATGACGAGGATTCCAAGTAAGGGAGTCCCCTGCGCTCCACAACGAACTGTCATCTGCGACCTGACGAGTCCGGCAGATCACTTCCTATTAACATCAGACGACGACAATGCCTATTTTCGAATATCACTGCCCTGAATGCGGCACAGACTGTGAAGTTTTCATTCGCGGTGGAGAGTCCCCCGCTTGTCCGACCTGTTCGAGCACGCAGCTTGAGAAATTGATGAGCGCTCCTGCCGGTCATGTCGCCGGTGGAAGCCGGTCTCTGCCGATGCTGGGATCATCCTGCCCTCCGTCGAGTGCCCCTCCTTGCCATCCAGGCTGCTGCCGGATTCCGCAGTCGTAACGGCGATTCTCTTCGACATGCAAAACGGGAAAGCGACAGGTTTTAACCTGTCGCTTTCGTTTCTTATGGATGGCCGTCTTCAGACTTAGAAGATCACCGCATTGAAGTTGAATCCGAAGAAGTTCAGTGCAGCGTTGGCGAATCCTTGTCCAGGTTTGAAGTTCAGCATGACAAGGTCGTCGGGTTGCACGAGAATCCGTTCCTTTTCATCGACCATCGCTCTTGCGAGGTCAACGCGAATCGAAATCTGAGATCCGTCCGGAAGTTTGCGAAGAATGACAGCCCGCGTCGGTTTGATGGCCCAACCAGGACCTCCGCTCTGGAGGGCGGATCCACTCTGTCCGAGAGGACCGCCAACCGAATTGACCGAGAGTGCAATCGCTTCGATGATGTCCAGGTCCTCATCACGGGGCATGGTGATCTTCGCACCGCCCAGCAGACCGCCTGTGTAGAAGTAGTCATACCGACGGGGAATGTAGAGAACGTCCCCGGCGTTCAGAATCACATCCTTAGGGCTGAACGGGAGCGGTTCGCCCGGGTATGCATACAGCGGGATGCGAATGACGCTGGGACCGCAATTATCGCCATGTGCGTACCGATCAATCGCGTTGTCGAGCTGAACAGGGTCGATGTTTCCGGACCCGGCGAGAGCACAGTTCCGCATGACCCAGACTTCACGGATACCGTCTGTTCCGGGCATCCCGCCAGTGGCGGCCATCGCATGCAGAACATCGTTTTCAAAGGCAGGCAGGTCCAGGACCTCCCCGGAACCACGATGAATCTGATCCACAACGCCCGGCGGGGTGAGCGCCGCGACTGGATTGGGAGTATCCTGACGAATCACGACCACACGGTGAACGCGGGAAGTGATCAACGACACCTGAACGCGTTCGCGGCCGGCAGCAATCACGGCCAGATTCCGATAGACGTCCTTGATCTTGTCGGAGACCTCTTCGATTGTCATCCCGTTGACGGGGACACGTCCAGCCAGTGGAAGCTCCAGGGATCCATCGGCTTCGATTGTCATCGGCAGTCCGGTGGAAGGATGCACGATGCTGCCGCCGGGCGGATAGTAACGTTGATTCAACGTCTGGTACTGCGACAAAACCGGGGTTTCATCCACAGACGGGGGCAGCACACCGTAAACAAAGATCGCAAGAGTGTCTCCGGGCCCCACCCGATAAGCCTGCGGAATTTCCTGTCCCAGAGCGGACAGCAGGATCGGGACCTGAGCCTCTTTAATGCATCCGAACAGATGCGGATCGATTCGACTTGCCGGGACCGAGTGGCAGGCTCCCGTGATCGAATGGCACCCGGAACCAGCCAGGGCCCCGAAAATGAGGACGCTGCAAAGGTTCGTCCAGCGAATCCAGTTTCGAAAAATTTCGAGAGTCATTATGGAATCCTTTCCCTGGCGATCGATCCGTCGCACCCTGACGATTGGCAGGGGAAGTTGAATGTGAAGCGTTCTTGCCCCGGACCGGCAGGTCCGCAATGGAGGCCTGCTTACTGCACCGGCATAGGTCTTTCGGGGACGGGAGGCAGTTGCTTGCCTTCCGGCAACATGGGAAGCTCCGCACCCGTTCCAGGATTCATCGGAGAGGCGCTGTTCTCCTGCGGCGTCGGCATCAGGCCCGGACTGTCACTGGGCGGAGCCAAAGCCGGCTCAGAAGTGGTTGATCCACTTTCCGCTGGGGAGTAGGGCGGATACTGACAGACCGGAGGAGGTGCCCAGACTTTCAAATAGTGAGTGTCCGGCTGACATGAAGCAATCATCGCCCCATCCTGGAATCCGGTATACCACTCATTTCGCTTCTGGTCGCAATGACAGAGAATCTGTGAAGGGCTCCAGTAACAGTGCGGAGCGAACATCGGGGGCTGGCCGTCTCCTCCCGTGGTCACATCCAGGTAACCCGCTTTCCAGCCGGCCTTGTAATCGTGCCCGCAGGCATCTTCGCTGTGCCACCAGAATTTCAGGTAAGCCAATTCGGTGCGAAGTCGCTGCGTGTGTTCGTAGTGGCTATCCACCAGGCTTGCACATCCTGCCATCGACAGCAGAGCAAGCAGCATGGTTGAATAGCGTTTTAAGACTGCAAATGGCATCACGAAGAACTCCTCTACGTCCTTGGGGGAATCCCGTTTCAGACATCGGATTCGTCCGTCTGTGATCATTAAGCGTGTTGGAAGGACGCCGCCCGACAGATTCGATTTTGGTACACAAACCGTGTACGACCGCTATAACCAGCAAAATCTACGCAAACCTCCCAGAGTCAAATTAAGCAAATCCGAAAACGATGATGCAACGCAAGGCATGAAAACGTATTGATTTACAATCAGCTCCCAACTCCTGGAACGGGCGAATTTGAGTTTGGTCGGCGAATGAAGTTGCGGCAGAAATTGACTGTAGGAGAGTGGCCGAAATTGCCGACGCTTCAGGCTGTTCGGATGAGCAAGGTTGGATCGACTGCCGACACAGGAAGTCGTTACGCTGAAATCCGACTGGCTCTGGGTGTTGGATTCGTCAGCAGATCTGCCACAATTCACCATCTCCTGAAAGACAAACGATGCTGCATTGCGTGATCATGGCGGGCGGGACTGGAACCCGGTTCTGGCCTATCAGTCTGCGAACCAAACCGAAGCAGTTTTTGTCGCTGGCGGGGGATACGTCCCTGATCCAGTCGACCTTCGACCTCGTGCAGCCATGGATCTCTCCAGAACAGACATGGGTCGTCACGAATCGGCAGTTCGTCGATGAGACGCAGCAACATCTCTCACTCATCTCGAAGGAACACATTCTCGCTGAACCATGCGGGCGTAACACAGCCCCCTGCGTGGGCCTGGCCGCCTTGTGCCTGCTGGCAGTCGATCCCGATGCCGTGATGCTGGTGATGTCCTCGGACCACGTCATCAGCCCGGCGGAATCGTTTCGAAAGGATGTGGAACTGGCACAAGAGCTTGTTCAGCAGGATCGCACGCGTCTGGTTCTGTTCGGTGTTCCGCCGACGTACCCTGCTACGGGGTTCGGATATATCGAGCGCGGCAACGTCCTGACTCCCGGAGCGTTCCAGGTTCAGGCGTTCCATGAGAAGCCCGATCGAGTCAGAGCAGAAAGTTACCTGCGTAACGGCAGGTTCCTGTGGAACTGCGGCATCTTTCTGTGGCGTGCTGATGAGTTGCTGAAGCTGCTGGCTCAGTATGAGCCGGAAATGATGGAGCGACTGGAAACACTACGTCCGCATGTCGGTCAGCCGAGCTGGGAAGGCGAACTTGCTGCGGTTTTTCCGCAATTGAAATCGATTTCGATCGACTATGCGGTGCTGGAACGGGAGAAGAATCTCGCGGTGGTGGAAGCCTCATTCGCCTGGGACGACGTCGGCAGCTGGGAAGCGATGACCCTCCTGCTTCCATCAGACGATTCCGGGAACACCGTATTCGGTCAGCACGTGGGAATTGAAACCTCAGGCTGCATTATCCGCTCTTCGGCAGATCATCTCATTGCCACGATCGGTCTGGAAAACTGCGTGGTGGTTCATACGCCTCGGGCAACGCTGGTGGCTCGAAGAGATGATGAGAACGGAATTCGGCGTCTGATCTCAGCGATTACGGAACAGGGTCTGGACTCATATCTGTGATATGATGGCTCTCAACGGATGCCATTCAGCCTCTCCCCGTCTTGCTGATCAGTCTCAAAACAACGATGTTGCGGGGGCTCCAACGAGTCGCATGCGAATCAAGTCTTTCGCCAACTTATTGGTATTGACTTTCTTATTTTGTAATGCCTGTGCTAGACTCCGCGTGATTGTATAGCCTGCGTCGCTCTGAGGGGCTGCCCTCTACGCAGGTGGTGACCAAAAGCAACAAGCAAGTCAGGTTAGAGAGCAATGGAATCGAAACTGTATGTGGGCAACTTGTCCTACAACACCACTGAGGAAGATCTCCGGGATCTGTTCAGTCAGGCTGGAGACGTGAAGTCCATTTCGTTGATCAAGGATCGCGAGACAGGCCGCTCCAAAGGGTTCGCTTTCGTCGAGATGTCCACCTCGGACGACGCTCAGAAAGCAATTGACCAGCTGCACGGGCAGCAGTTCCAGACACGCACGCTGACGGTGAACATCGCTCGTCCCCGTGAAGAACGTCCCCGCGGATTTGGCGGAGGCGGTGGGGGTGGAGGTCGTGGCGGCCGCGATGGCGGTCGTGACGGCGGCGGACGCGGCGGACGCGACTGGTAAGTTTCGTATCACTGCTCTCTGATCAAACTTGCTTCACTTCGAAGACTGTCAGCGCCTTGCGTTGCCTCAGTTGTCTCGAAGTCTCTACAGCGTTCGATACATTTCAGAAAGAGGACGACAGCCAACGGGGCCGTCGTCCTCTTTCTGTATCCATTCATCCAGCCGACGTGCGTGGGAATCTCGCTGATTCTCGTTCACTCTTCAGGGGCCATCGATCCCACTCCCCCGATCCAGAAGCTCGGAAGCCGGGCACGCAGGCTGTTTCAACTCGCGCTTCGCGAAACCAGAATCAGAAGCTGAAGCAAGAGCACAATCCCCAAGGGGGCGAAGACAAGGATCCAGGCCAGTTTCATCGCCGTTTCGAACCACTGACCTTGAAACGCCCTGACCATGGTCTTCTCTGCCGGGGCGCGAACGCCAGAGTCGGAAAGCATGTTGAGAATGCGTTGCTCTCGCTGCTGGTCGAGCCCCGAATCGGTTGGCGTACTCTTTTCAATCAGCAACACCGGCGACGTGGAAGACCAGCGACGGGCAATCGAAGTCACCTTCTCCTGCCCGGATGGCGTCAGCTGATCGTGCCCCAAACGAAAATCATTGGACGAAATCACAAAGTTTGCCGCGGCTGAATGCCGGTACTCTCGATCGCGCGGATCGAGGATCCCCCCCAGCGTCAGAAGCGCCACGATTCCAAACATGGTCCACAGCAGGACACCGCATCCAATCGCGGTCATCTGAGTTTTGAACTGACTCCGTTCGGAGATCTCTTCAAAATGCAGATCGATCGTCCGGCGTCTCAGAAGAGACCGCCTGGCAGTTGCACCCACCTCAGCCAGCTGGATGACTTCCGTCCAGCTCTGAGGGGCACTGTCTCCTTCCATCGCGCTGATCCAGTTGCGGAGCTGCGATGCGGCATCTTCGACTTTCGTGTTCTGAATGGAAAGCGGGCGACTTAAGCCGTCGACTTCCAGTACCGGAAGATGATCTCCCTGGCAGCGGACCTGAATTTGTCCCCGCTGTCCGATCAACTTCAAGGTCCAGCTCTCTTCGTGATTCTCCTTGCGCAGCGACCACCGCACTTCCTTCACGGCTGCTGTTCCCATCAGCACAGTCACCTCGGCCGGATCTTCCGCGGTTCCGGAAATCTGCATGGTGACGTTCTGCGGGAGACCTGCCAGATCACGGATCCATTTCAGATCGCTGAGCAACTTCTGGTCAACAACACGCGAGGTGGAGCTGTGATCAATGCGCCGGCCATCGAGGATTCTCGTAAACTCGATCTTCCACAGCGGACCTTTCTCCGAAGCAGAAAATTCCTGCAGTGCACTCTGCGAGGCAGCCTGAACTCCCGACTGGAACAGGGGCGAGATCCTGTCCGGATGCTCCTGCCAGATCGGCATCAAGTCGAACAGCTTCCGGGGGCCGTCCGCGGACTCAGCGACAATCAGCAGCGGAACACCCTGATTCGCAAGTTGCTTCGCGGCTGCGAGGATCTCGGGCGACATCCCCGCCACGATCACTCCATCGGGGGAGGTGAGAAGTAATTCGTCCCAGTGCTCCGGGAATGAAGCCGCAGGAAACAGCGGTCGCAGGTCGTCGCGAATCTGCCGGTCGGATGACCAGATCGAGACCAGGTCGACTCCGGGCGTGGAACGAAGAGCGTCCAGGACTGGAAGCGGGCTCGATTCACTAATCAGGACGGCCAGTTGCATAGATGTGTGCTTCGAAAAGCGTCGTGCCGGGGGAGATCCTTCAACGAACCAGTCAATCTTCATACATTAGAGCAGCTTGCACGGCAGGTTGCAGGCGAGTGTCGAGGTGTCGCTCGAATGGCGGCCGAAGAGAAACAGGCCCTGTCATTTTCAGTATTGCTTCCACTGCGTATCGGATGCCCATGCCACTGACATTCCGCAACCTCGGTTCGACGACCCTTCCCGTGGATGTGGCCTCTTTGCGGATCGACGAGATCCTCCCCATGGCGGCGAGCGAGATTTCCGGGCGAAGCATCTGGCATGGGAATCAACAGGTTCCCTGCAGCGACCTCTTTCAGGTCAGCGGTTCCGGCGATGACGGCGTTGTGCATTTCGAGGGAGACTGCTCACGGGTCAAATCCATCGGGGCGGGAATGCGAAGCGGAATCGTCCATGTGCATAGCAATGCCGGGGCTCATCTGGGGACCGGGATGCTGGGCGGAGAGATCCGCGTCGACGGCAATTCGGGCGACTGGACGGGCGCCGAGATGCGGAATGGTCGGGTCTTCATCACCGGCAACGCGGGGGATCAACTCGGGGGCGCCTATCGGGGCTCAAAGAGAGGGATGGCGGGGGGCGAGATCTTTGTTCTAGGAAGTGCTGGGAACGAAGTTGGAGCCCGGCAGCGCCGCGGGGTCATCGCGGTCGCAGGAAACGTCGGCGACGGATGCGGCTTCGGCATGATCGCGGGCACCATCATCGTTGGGGGTACGAGCGGGCCTCGCTGTGGAGCTGGAATGAAACGGGGTTCGATCGTTCTGCTCCGGGCAGAAACAGACCCACCGAATTCGACGACGTTCCAGTACGCCACGACCAGTCGACCTACATTTCTGCAGCTGTACTTCCGTCACATCCATGCTGCCGGTTTTCCGGTGGATCCAGAAGCGATCACATCACGGTACCGGATGTATCGGGGTGATTCGCTGGAACTGGGGCTCGGGGAAGTTTTTTGCCGGGACTGCTGACATTCCGATGTTGATCGGCGATCAACGTCGAAGCAGACTTGATACAAAAAAACGCCCCCTGACTCAGGGGGCGTTTTCATTCTTCGTATCGATATCAGTCAGCTGCCGAGGGCAGAGCCTGCTGACAATTATTGGCCGGGACGCTCGGCATCCTGCGTGGGGATTCCCTGCTCAACGGCCATGTTGATCGTGCTTGTCCGATTGCGAGTCAGGTAGTCGGTCATGATGAACGTAAACATGAGCGCCAGCCAGAACACGCTCGCACCGGCGAAGACCCGGATCAACGGGAATTCGTCTTTGAGGTGCATGAAAATGGCGACGATCAGAAATGTCTTGAAGCCTGCCACCGCCATGGCGATCGGGAACGCCAGCGGACCAGTCTTCACATGGGCCACGCCAACTGTCACTCCCACGAGCACCAGCAGCGAAACGTAGATCGTCACATACAAACTGACGTGTGATTTGGCGTGTGAGCCGGCCATCCTTCAGGTCCGATCAATCAGATAAAGCAGTGGGAACAGAAACACCCAGACGATATCGACAAAGTGCCAGTAAAGTCCGGTCATTTCAATAGGGGTGTAATACTCCGACGTGAACTTACCCATTCCCGCCTGAATCCAGAGTGTCGCAAGCAATCCAAAACCAATCACCATGTGCAGGGCGTGAAAGCCTGTCATGACGAAGTAGAACGAGAAGAACAGCTCATACGGTCCGGTGTTGACGAAGCGGGGAACAGCCGGGGTTGCATGATCTGCACCCGCCGGTGCGGCATGGTGTTCATCATGGGATTCCCATTTGAAGTTCGCCCCGGGGACGTGATGGTGGTCGAACTTCTCTTTGTATTCGACCGCTTTAATTCCCAGGAACACGGCTCCCAGGAGGATCGTCAGGGCAATCCAGTTCTGAATCGCCTTGCGGTTCCCTTTGTGGCCTGCATCCACAGCCATGGCCATGGTCAAGCTGCTGGTGAGCAGAACAGCGGTGTTAATTGCACCCAGTCCGAGTCCCAGAGTCCGGCTGGCGGCATCCCATTCGGGATAGTACCAGTGACGGTAGACGGTGTATCCGGCGAACATGCCGCCGAAGAACAGAACTTCCGTCACCAGAAAAGCCCACATTCCGAGAGCTGCGGCGGTCCGCTGCTGTTGCAGGTCGTCGAACTGGTGTTTCAGGAATGGGGAAGCAGATGCGTGGGAAGTCATGCTCAATTGATTCTGAAAATAAAAGTTTCCGACTCCGCTGTCAGTTCATTCATCACAAACAGCCAGCGGGAGTGTCTGGATCTCTCCCAGTTAATGATGGTCGCTATGGGAGCCTACCGGGGTCGTCTCGCCAATACGATTCTGCATTTCCGGAATCAACGGGTCCTGCTCATCCTTCTCCGGGTCGTAGTCATACGCCGGACGGGTGACAACAGGGGTGTGATCGAAGTTGAATGTCGGCGGAGGAGATTCCGATTCCCACTCCAGTCCGTGTGCATGCCACGGGTTCGGGCCAGCTTTCTTGCCGAATTTCAGCGACCAGATCAGGTATCCCAGCGGCAGCAGATAGCCGATTCCCAGAATCGACGCCCCTGCGGTCGACAGGACGTTGAGCACCTGGAACTCTTCCGGGTATGCGTGGTAACGCCGGGGCATTCCCAGGTAACCCAGCACAAACTGCGGGAAGAATGTCAGGTTGAATCCGAAGAAAATCAGGATCGCGGAGATGCGTCCCCAGCCTTCGGGGTACATACGACCGGTCATCTTCGGCCACCAGAAATGGATCCCGCCCAGGTAACCCATCACTGCTCCCCCCACCATGATGTAGTGGAAGTGAGCGACCACGAAGTAGGTGTCGTGCACATGCACGTCGACTGCCAGTGTCGCCAGGAACAAGCCGGTCAGTCCACCGATCGTGAACAGTCCAATGAATCCCAGTGCGTACAGCATGGGAGTGTTCCAGATCACCGACCCCTTGTAGATCGTGGCGGTCCAGTTGAAGACCTTGATCGAGCTGGGCACAGCCACGAGCATACTCAGGAACGAAAACACGAAGCCTGCGTACATCGACTGTCCGCTGACGAACATGTGATGCCCCCAGACCAGGAAGCCCAGCACCGCAATCGCCAGACTCGAGAAGGCGATGAACGAGTATCCGAAAACTCGCTTGCGGGCGAAGCAGGCAACCAGTTCACTGATCACTCCCATCGACGGCAGCAACATGATGTACACGGCCGGATGTGAGTAGAACCAGAACAGATGCTGGAACAGCAGGGGGTCGCCTCCCAGACGCGGATCGAAAATTCCCACGTGGAAGACGCGTTCAATTCCGACCAGACAGACGGTGATCGCCAGCACCGGAGTTCCCAGAATGATGATCAAGCTGGTGGCGTAGTTTGCCCAGACGAACAGTGGAAGCCGGAACCAGGTGAGCCCCGGAGCCCGCATCGTGTGCGTGGTGACAATGAAGTTCAGCGCGGTCAGGATCGAGGAGAATCCGACCACAAACACGCCCAGTGCCGCAGCCAGCACAGCGGTGTTCCCGTACGTACTGGAATATGGGGTGTAAAACGTCCATCCGGTGTCGACCCCTCCGGTCAGGATCGCCCAGACCGAGAAGATCCCGCCGATCATGTAGATGTACCAGCTGGCAAGGTTCAGCTTTGGAAACGCGAGGTCACGGGCTCCAAGCATCATCGGCAGCAGGAAGTTCCCGAGCACCGCCGGCACCGACGGGATCAGGAAAAAGAACACCATGATGATGCCGTGCAGTGTGAACAGCTTGTTGTAAGTTTCCGGAATCACGAGATCCCCCTTGGGGGTCATGAGTTCCAGACGGAACAGAACTGCTGTCGCTCCTCCGAGGAAGAAGAACAGAGTGATGCTGATCAGATAGAGGATCGCCACACGCTTATGGTCGGTGGTGAAGAACCACGACCAGATGTTGTAGTCGGCGTTGAGATAGTTACGTTTCACGGGATCGAACTTCCAATCTCACTCTTCTGATTGACATTCAAATACGAATGGTCTTCGAATTCAGAATGATCTTTATTCGGCTTTGGGTGGAACTGCCTCGGGTTTCTCCCCGGCAGGTTTCAATGTTTTGATGTAGGCGATAATCGCCATGGCGTCTGCTTCAGAAATCTGTCCCTGGAAGTTCGGCATCACTGCCTGGAACCCTGCCAGGATCTGCTTGTGTGGATTCAGGATGGAGTCACGCAGGTACTGCTCGTTGGCAGTGACCGATCCGCCGCCTGCCAGCGGACGCAGTTTCCCGAACACACCTTCCAGAGAAGGACCGTTGCCGGTTCCCTCTTTCTTGTGACAGGTGTCACAGCGGAATCGCTCAAACAGCTTCTGCCCAACCACTGCCGGAGGATCACCGGACTCACCCGCCAGCCAGCGAGCGTAATCAGGTTGTTCCAGCACGGTGACCGTACCGACCATCCCCGAATGTTCTGTTCCGCAATACTCGGCACAGAACAGGTGATAGGTTCCGGCGCGGGTCGGAGTGAACCACAACTGCGAGTAGTAGGCAGGCAGCACGTCCTGCTTCACCCGGAAGGCCGGAATGAAGAAGCTGTGAATCACGTCTTCGCTGATCATGCGCAGACGGACCGGCTGTCCGACGGGAACGTGCAGGGAATTGATTTCTGCCCGGCCACCCGGATGCTGCGTCTTCCACATCCACTGTTTGCCGACCACTTCAATGTCGAGGGTGTCCTCAGGGGGCGTGTGCATGTCGTAGAAAATGGTCGCTCCCCATGCGAAGAAGATCATGGAGAAGACGAGCGGAATACTGCCCCAGACCAGCTCGGTATAACCGTGGGCCGCCTGATTTTCCCGATTCACTTTCGAACCGCGGCGATAGTAAATGCCGAAGCCGATGATCATCACGCAGATCACCAGCGTGGCAATGACTGACACGCCCAGCATGAAGAAGTACAGCGCATCCACGTCCCCCGAAAAATTCGACGCGGAGTACGGGAGCCACTGGAAGGAAGGTTTATTCATGATGGGCTCCTTCCAGGGGAGCAGAGACAGACATCGAGTTGCGATCCCGTTTGAGCATCCAGCCGACACTGCATGCCAGGATAAGGACAGTGATCACTCCGCTGGCACGCAGGAGATTCAACACCGCCACGCCATATTTGCCTTCGCGAGGATCATATTTGAAACAGAACAGCATCACGTGTTCGGCAAAACTTCCCACTTTCCCCTGTGAAGACTCCACCACCGCCAGACGCAGGTCTTTCGGGGCGAACTCCACTCCATACAGATAGCGGGAAACCATGCCGTCTGGCGTGCAGACCACAATTCCGGATGCGTGAGCATATTGACCGGTAATTTCATCATACTTGGTGCGGAACCCGATGGTTCGGCACAGGGCGTCGATCGATTCCTGATCCCCTGTCAGGAAGTGCCAACCATCCTCGGATCCCGGACTGTCGTACTGAGCCAGGTACTGTTTCCGTTTCCGGGAAGCCAGCTCACTGGTTTCCTTTGGATCGATACTGAAAGTGACAATCTCGAAGTCCTTTTCGGCCTTCATGTCGATCGTCATGTCCAGTGCCCGAAGACAACGGACCAGACCATTCAGTTCCAGTCCACACAGCATCGGACACTTGTAGTACACCGGCATCAGGATGACCGGCTTACCGCCGAAGTACGAACTCAGCGGCACTTCGTTGCCGTCTTCGTCCGTAAACTTCAGGTCCTGCGGAACGATCTCGCCCAGATTCTGGTCGAATCCGATTTCCGACGGGGGTCCCTGCGCGAGCGCAGCAGACGAGATCAGTGCGCACACGGCCAGCATCGCGAACATCTGCACGCAGATGCGACGGCGAACTTCAGGGATTAGGAAACGCGAGATCATTCTGCCTTTCCATATTGCTGGACGATCAGAGCCATTGCCCGATCAACTGGAATCCGTGCGATGTTCTGTTTCTGATCAACCCAGCTGTAGTTATTCAACAAAGCGGCTTGCTCAATCTCATACTTCTTCCGCTGTTCCCGCTGATTGGGATCGAGCGGAGCCATGCGGCTGATCAGACTGAGCTGTTCCTGAGCGTCAATCGGGTGGACGGTCGGTGCACCGGTGCTCATCGCGAGCTGAAATGCCCGCATCAAGCCCAGTGAGACGACGACCAGCGTGGCCAGTCCGATGGCACTTGCCCACAGAACGCCGGTCTTCACCAGCATCCGGTCTTCAATCGGTTCACCGGGAACCTGCGGAGGATGTTCACTCATGTCGACTCTCCTGCAGCCAGTTCAACCGCACGATGGGCAGCGGGATCATGGTCATCCGCAATCTGCACATCCGGAAGACGGTCGAAGGCACGCTGAAACAGTACAAGCCAGATTCCGCCAATCGCCAGAACTCCCAGAACCGCTGAAATGACAGCCGGAGCCGTGGCAACTGGAATCGAAGGCAACAATGTCCAGGCGACGTCGAGGAAGCACATCACCAGCAGCAGACCAGCGATCTGCGACTGTCGGCGAGGGGCTCGTTTCACACCACGGGACAACAGCAGCAGGAACGGAAGAACGAAGTGCAGCCCAAAGAGGACGAACGAAATCGGCATCCAGAACGGGGTCCGGCGATCCATGTACCAGACCACTTCACCGGCAATATCTCCGGTCCAGATCAAGATATACTGAGAGAAGGACAGGTAGGTCCACAGCAGGTTGAATGCCTGGAGCAGGTTGCCGATATCGTGCACCCGGTCAAGCTGCTGGACGGTCGGGTTGACCATCCGGCTGTTGTGAGCGATCGCACAGACGGCGAGAGCGGACACACCGCAGTTCAGAATCCGGATCAGTGGATACATGGACGATGCCCACGCTGGCGAAAGAGCCATCATGAAGTCAATCGCCACGATACTGAAGCTCACAAAGAAGACGATGATCCCCAGTGCGGCCCGTCCCTGTGGAACTTCCGCGTTCGGGTCATGTCCTTCACGTTTGTAACGGGCATTCAGCCACAGTCCCATGATGACCCACAACACGCAGGTCACGGCAAAACGGATCCCCACGGCGATGGGGTCCAGCCAGATCTTCTGGTGAGGGTTCAAGCTCTCCCAGCGTGCTCCGGTGGCAGCCCATGGAAAGACCATGGAGGCTCCCAGGGCCAGAACCCAACACGCAATCAATGCGTATGGAAGGGTGCTGATTCCGGCATGCAGTGATCTTCCGATCGCCTGACCCCAGCGTCCGCCGCTGGTGCCGTGAATCAGTCCGATGGCCAGACAGCCTGCGGAAATGCTCATCCAGAAGGTTGCAGCGACCAGGTATCCGGACCAGAAAGCTGGTGGATTGATCACGCCGAGCACGGCACAGGAAATGCCCGCCACAACGGACATCCCCAGCCACATTCCCATGCGGGATCTGGCCGGCCGAGAGTCAATTTGTGGGGTTGAGAGGGTCATGCGTGTGTCGCGTCAAAATGTTATTTGAGGTGCTCAAGATCAGCTGCAGGCAACTGAGTCGTATTGGCGTTCTGGCTCAACTGCAATGCACGGATGTAGGCAACAATTGCCCAGCGATCGTCTGCATCGATGCGATTGCCAAAACGGGGCATGCGTCCCAGGCCATCTTTGATGGTGACAAACAGGTGCCCATCCGGGGCATTTCTTAAACGGTCAATGTGGTAGCTGGGAGGAGCGGGAAATCCACGCTGAACAACCAGTCCATCTCCTTGTCCTGCCGGGCCGTGACAGGCCTTGCAGAAAATGTCGAATCGGCTTTGTCCCCGCTTCAGAAGTTCTTCAGTCACAAGAACTGGAATCTTCGCAACGAGCTGATCGCCATCCCGACCGGAGGTGACAGGGGTCACTTCCCAGCTGGCTCCGCGGGCGATCGTTCCCGGAACGGGTGTCCGGTTACCGGGAGTTTCGAACTCGAACTTGGCCGGCTCCATGACGTCAACGCGAGGCTGGTTGGCCATCTCCTGAGCACACCCCTGTGCGAGGAGCAGCATCACCATCACCGTCAGCCCGGCGGGAGCGAGTGAGAACGAGTTGACGGTTTTGTGTGTGGTCATTTGTCAGTCGTCGATGAAGACATCGCTTCGATTTTCTTCGCAGCTGGACCGTGATGATGGTCCAGCTGATGAGTGTATTCCACCCGGGTGAATCTCAAGACTCTATTCGGACGCCGGGACTTCAATCACTTCCTTGGCGTGCAGTTCATGCAGAAGCTTGGCTGTCTCTTCCAGATCGAACAACGGGTCGTTCGACTGCACTCCGATGAAGTATCCGTCGGTACTGGCTCGGGCGAACTGCGGCACGGCAAACAGCGGATGATGCGGTCTGGGCAGGCCGTTGAGGGCCAGCATTCCGAACACTGCTGTCAGCGATGCCAGGAGAATCGTGCACTCGAAGGTCACCGGGATGAAGGCTGGCCAGCTGTTGTATGGCCGTCCCCCGATGTTCAATGGATAGGCAATCGCTGCGATCCAGTACTGCATGGCATATCCGCCGATGCAACCCAGAATTCCGCCGCACAGCACCAGATAAGGGAGCCGTGTATGCTGGTAGTTGAGTGCTTCCGAAACCCCTTCGACCGGGAAGGCCGAATAGGCTTCCACTCGGCGATAGCCCTTCTGGGTCAGAACCCGGGCAGCTTCAATCAGCGAATCGGTGTCCGCGAACTCCGCGAGCAGGCCGTGTACTTCACGAGGGTCGACTTTCATTCTTCACCCCCTTCATGATGCACGAGTTCCCGCATTTCGAAGATGGAAATCATCGGCAGAACCCGGATGAAAATGAACAACAGGGAGATGAACAGTCCGACTGTTCCCAGGTACGTGGACCAGTCCCAGAACGTCGGGTAGTACATTTCCCACGACGACGGCAGGAAGTCCCGGTGCAGACTTGTGACCACGATCACAAACCGCTCCAGCCACATTCCGATGTTGATGATGATCGCCACCACAAACAGGACGTACGGGTTGAGCCGAGCCCATTTGAACCACAGAACCTGCGGAATCAGAATGTTGCAGAGGATCAGCATCCAGTATGACCAGGCATACGGTCCGAACATGCGGTTCGTCATCATGTATTCTTCGTAGTTATGAGCACTGTAGAACGCGATGAAGTGTTCCACGAGGTAGCCATAACCGACCACCAGACCTGCAGCCAGCATCACCTTCGCCATGTTGTCGAAGTGCCAGTCGGTCAGGAAGCCCTTGAGCGAGTAGGCATATCGCAGCGGAATGGCGATGGTCAGCACCATGGCGAAACCGGAGTAAATCGCCCCGGCCACGAAGTACGGCGGGAAAATCGTCGCGTGCCAGCCGGGGATCTGTGCCACGGCGAAGTCGAAGCTCACGATGGTATGCACTGAGACCACCAGCGGAGTCGCCAGACCTGCCAGCAGCAGATAGGCGATCGTGTAACGCTTCCAGTGACGGGACGATCCGCGCCAACCCATCGCCAGAAAGCCGTAGGTAATCTGTGCGAATCGATTTTGAGTCCGGTCTCGCAGCGTCGCGAGGTCAGGAATCAGTCCGATGTACCAGAACAGCAGTGACACCGTTGCATAGGTACTCACCGCAAAGCAGTCCCAGACCAGCGGGCTGCGGAACTGCGGCCACACACCCATGGTGCTCGGATACGGAAACAGCCAGTAGAAGTACTGTGGTCGTCCCAGGTGAATCAGTGGAAACACACCGGCACAGGCCACGGCGAACAGCGTCATCGCTTCCGCGAAACGGTTGATGGAGGTTCGCCATTCCTGACGGAACAGAAGCAGCACTGCGGAAATCAAAGTTCCAGCGTGGCCGATCCCGATCCACCACACGAAGTTGATGATCGCGAAGCCCCAGGCGACGGGAATATTGATCCCCCAGATCCCCACACCCTTGATGAACAGCCAGGTCACGCTGACCATCAGCAGCATCAGCAGTGCGAAGCCGATTCCAAAGCCGACATACCAGCCCGGAGGAACGCCCCCTTTGAGGACGATCGAGCTGATCTGATCGGTCACCGAGCGAATCTCATGCTGAGTTTTCGCGTGCGGTGTGTCATGTGCCGGATATTGCGGCGAAGGAGTGTCGTTGCTCATGCATGCTCCTTCACGGGAATCAACGCGGGATTCGGATTGGATACCGCCGCATGATAGGTCGTGCGGGGCCGTGTATTGAGTTCAGAAAGCATACCGTAGTTGAGTGGATGCTCTTTGGTCTTGGAGACGACACTGTCCGGATCGGCGATGTTTCCGAAGCTGATGGCCTGAGCCGGGCAGGCCGACTGACAGGCTGTCACAACTTCACCGTCGCGGATTTCGCGATTCTCCATCTTCGAATTGATGCGGACGCTGTTGATCCGCTGCACGCAGTAGGTGCATTTCTCCATCACACCCCGGCTGCGAACCGAGACATTCGGATTTTCATGCAGCTGCAGCACGGGCAACAGCTTTTCTTCCGTGTGATAGTCCAGGAAGTTGAATCGCCGAACCTTGTACGGACAGTTGTTCGAGCAGTAGCGGGTTCCGATGCAGCGATTGTAGGTCATCTCGTTGAGACCCTGATCGCTGTGAGTCGTCGCCCCGACCGGGCAGACCGGTTCGCACGGTGCGTGCTCGCAGTGCATGCACATCACCGGCTGATGGAAGACTTTCGGCTGTTCGTCCGGTTTCCCTTCGAAGTAGCTGTCGATTCGCAACCAGTGCATTTCACGGCCGCGAGCCACCTGATCAGCTCCGACGATCGGAACGTTGTTTTCAGACTGACAGGCCACCACACAGGCATTGCAGCCGGTGCAGGCGCCCAGGTTGATCGTGAGTCCCCATTGAGGACCGATCTCCGGCATGTCCGGATAGAAGGTCGGCTGATCCGAGCCGGGAACCTTCAAATGCGGATGATTCGGTTCGTCAACCTGCCCATCATCATGATCGTGATCATGGTCATGAGCCGGTGCGTGATGATGATTTCCCTGCACGAACGACGGGTGACTTGGGTTCTTCTGGAACTCCTGGAGAGTTCCGTGTCGAAGCAGATCCCGTCCGAGAAGTTCGTGGTGATGCTGAGTCACCGCGAGGTCAGCACGCTTGCCGGACACCGCCCGGACGCTGGCGGAAGTGAGCCACGGCTGCAGTGACGGGCGAATGACGTTGACGTTCACACCCACGGCTGCGACCCCGTGAACGGCTCGTCCCTGTCCGAGCGGCAGAGTAATGACTTTTTCTGGCATTCCCGGCTGAATGTAGACGGGAATCTGAACCGAAGTTCCGCCTCGCGAAATCTCGATGATGTCGCGGGTCTTGATCTTCAGCTCTTCAGCGGTTTTCGGGCTGATCCAGGCTGCACTTCCCCATGTCAATTTGGAAATCGGCTGGGGGAGTTCCTGCAACCAGCCATTCGTGGAGAATCGGCCGTCGAAGACGCACGGGTCAGTGCGGAAGACGATGGAGAATTCCCCAGTCGCTGGAACCAGATCGACCTGAGTGTTGAGGGTCTCGAGTGCAGCTGCGTTGAACGCGACTGCGACCGGAGCAACAGCGGTATCGCGAACCAGACCATCGTGCAGAGCACGGTTCCAGTTCGTGGAGTTGCCGGTGCCGAATCGCTCGAGCCAGTACCCGCGAACGGTGTCGTAGGTTCCGACCGCTGTCTGATTCAGCAGGATGTTGATGATTTCGTGCGGCGAACGTCCCAGGTACATCGGCCGGATGAGCGGCTGGACGATACTGATCGTTCCGTCGTCCGACTGGGTATCGCTCCACTCTTCGAAGAAGTGTGTCGCTGGTAGGTGCCATTCACACAGTTGTGCGGTCGCATCGATATGCAGACCGTAATGAACGGCGACGGGGACCTTCTTGCGAGACAATCGGCTGGCAAATTCCAGGTCGGCGGGTGCCGAGTAGACCGGATCGACACCGAGAATCATCAAGGTTTCGACCTGATCAGCATCGATGTCCCGGACCAGATCCGCAAGCGTGCCCGGAGTCACTCCTTCAATCTGTCCCAGCGGAGGAGAGAAGGTGACCGTCTTACCGAGACTTCCCAGAGCGTTGTTGATCGCGTGTCCCAGCACCTGCAGAGCGACAGGCTGCGTCGCTCCAACCATAACGAGGCCGCGTTCGCCAGCCCCCTTCAGGTCCGCAGTGAGAACATCAACCCACTTCTTGTACTTCTCAGGCAACTTGGAAGAGAGATTGCCCAGCGCCGGGGTATTGACTCCCAGACCTTGAGCGACTCCCGCAAGGATGGCAGCCACTTCTTCCGGAGGAAGCCGCAGCCAATGATCGGCTTTGCTTCCGGTAATCGTGGGGGTCGTTTCCGCCACGTACAACCGGTTCATCTTTGCCTGGCCGTTGGCATCGACCTTACGGCGGGCTGAGAATTCTCGAGCGAGGCGAACTCGCGATGGGCCTTCCCCAAGGAAATCATCACCGAGCGACAGAATGATGTCTGCATCGGCGAGCTGATATCGAGGCTGAAGCTTCGTACCGAAGGCCTGTTCGGCTGCCTGAGCCACTTCCGGGGTGGCAGCGGGCTCGTACTGATACCATTTCGCCTGCGGCATCGATTCGAGCAGGCTTTGAATCTGTGCTCGCAGCGAAGGAGAAAGAATTTCGCCCGTCAGCAGGGAAAGACCAGCACCCTGTTTCTGGCGGTGAATCTCGATGCGTGGCAGGAATTCCGCGAGAAACTCGGGCCAGTCGCTGATACGGTTATTTCGCTGAACGACGCGGGAACGGTGGGGATCGTACAGATCCAGAACGCTCGCCTGAGCGAAGATGTCGGTGGCCCCAAGGCTCGCCGGGTGATCCGGGTTTCCTTCCACCTTGGTCGGGCGACCTTCGTGGCTTTCCACGAGAATCCCGATGGCACCCCCCAGCTGCGGCATGGCTGTCGCGTAGTGCTGAGCTTTGCCGGGGATCATTCCCTCGGGAGTTTCCACGTAGGGAAGGATGGTTTCCTTGGGTTGACGGACGTCACACCCTGTGAGACCTGCCAGGGCAAACGAAGCCCCCATAGTCTTCAGGAAGTTACGACGGGAAGGCTCGTCCAACCACCATTCAGCGCCTTCTGCGTACTCGCGCTGAACTCGCGAGAGGAATTCCGGATCTGCGGAATACTCTTCGAGCGTTCGCCAGACAGGCTGGCGAGCGGTTGTCGATTCGGGCGGCTGTGTGGCCAACGGCTTCACTTTGATCCCTGCTTCGTAGAGTCCGACTGCGGACCACAACTCACGTTAACTCGGTTCGCACCGCGAACTCGACACTGTAATTCAATGCCCGACTATCGATGGCAGACCGAACAGTTCGTCTCGCTGCGGATGTGATGAGCAGCCACCAGCTCGGCTCCCGTGGGAGTTTCATCAGTCGGCTTCCACCCCATCTTGAAGACGTCTTCCGTCGGACGCACATTTCCATCCGGGTGACGATGACATTCCAGACACCATTCCATGTGGAGCGTGTTCTGCCGCCACATCAACGGCATTTCGTCCACTCGTCCGTGGCACCGCTCGCAGGCGATCCCCTTGCTCACGTGAATCCCGTGATGGAAGTACACGTAATCCGGCGAGTCGTGAACCCGGGTCCATTCCAGAGGCTTGTTTTCCCGGAAGCTCTCCCGAACCGGGGCGAGCATCTCGCTCTCAGCCCAGAGCTGAGAATGGCAATTCATGCACACTTCCGTTGAAGGAATCCCAGCAAAGGCTTCCGTTTCAACAGACCGATGACAGTAACGGCAATCCAACCCCACATCACCCACATGGTGCAGGTGACTGAACGGAACCGGCTGTGAACGAATCACGCCAGCCTCGGTCATGTAAGGAGATCGGACCAGCAACCACGCGAGTCCAATGACTCCAGCCGCGAGGAAGGCTGCCCCGAAAATGCTCACGCGAGCAAAGGTATTCATGCTCGGATGAAAGACCTGTGGCATCTGCTCTTCTGGCTGAATTCAAGGGGGTGAAAGTTCTTGCGACATGCGCAGCGATTGAGCGGAGAATACGAAAACTCTCAGCAAGCGGAAGAGTGCATCTGTTTATTTCAAGAATTGGGATCGGAGATCCTCGATCTGAGAATCTCGAACGAATTCGGATTCTGTATAATACTTGCCCCGTCCCGTTTGCACTGGATTTTTTACTGGTTTTTGGAGTCCCCAGAGAGCAGGTGACCTCCAAGCGAGCCGCGACAGGTATTTCGGGCTTTCTTGAGACGGCTCGGAGATTCCCCTTGCGACCGGTGCAGCGTTCCCAGTTTTCCGAAATGGAGTGGCCCCGTCATCCCTGATAAAGATGCGCCCGCGTCGGCGGCAACCCGGAAAGCCCCCGGGATTTGTGCTTCGTTCCGAGTGTCTGGAAGATGCAGGCCGATCCGTCACCCAGGGCCAGGCTGACCCCCGCCAGATAGAAAACCCAGATCCGGTAGCGTTCTTCCCCAATGAGGTCGATCGCGGCCTGCTCCTGCCGACTCAGTCTCTGGGCCCAGTGCTGGCAGGTGAGGGCGTAATGATCCCGCCAACCCTCGACATCGTGCACTTCGAACCCGCTGGACTCCATCATCTCGATCATGTGGCCCAGGTTGTCGAGTTCTCCTCCGGGGAAAATGTACCGGGCCAGCAGCTTCTGCTCGGCATTCATGGTGCGGAACCGTTTACGACTCTTCTTCGCCCTGCGGGTAATTCCATGACACAGAAACATCCCCCGGTCCGGCAGAACCCGGCTGACGGTCTGCATGTACTTCCGCATATTGTTGATCCCGACATGCTCGACCATCCCGACGCTCGCGACCTTGTCCCACGTCCCTTCCAGGTCGGCGTAGTCCCGGATTTCGACAGTCACCCGGTCCTGTAAACCGAGCCGGCGAATCTTCTCCTGAGCATACTCCAGCTGCCGTTCCGACAACGTGATTCCATGGGCCTGCACCCCGTGATGCTTCGCAGCGTGACAGACGAGCGCTCCCCATCCACATCCAATGTCCAGAAACCGCTCGCCGGGCTGAAGCCGCAGTTTCCGGCAGATCATCTCCAGCTTGTCGATCTGGGCCTGCTCCAGCGAGTTGTTCCAGTCCGTAAAATACCCGCAGGAATAGACCATCTCGGGGTCCAGAAAGAGCTCATAGAATTCATTGCTCAGGTCATAATGAAACTGAATGAAGTCCTTGTTTTCCGCCTGCTTCCGCTTCAGGCCACTGGCATCCCCTTCATAACGGTGCTCGACTTCCGTTGACTCCCCCGGGGCGAACAGGAATGGAAGCAGTGACTTGATCACGACCGATTTCTTGATCTGCCGGATCTTCTGCCGGGATTTCTCTGTCCGCATGCGGGTCAGGAACGTGTAGATATCCGTTCCCTGAAAATCGATGTGCTTCAGGGCGTAATGCCTGAGCAGGTTGTCGGCGGTCGGCCGTCGCAGCAGCGAGGCGATCACCCCTGGGCTGCTGATCGCAATGTTCAGGGAGGGATCGACATTCGCTCCCAGCGGAACGGAGGTCCCGTCCCACAAGCGGATTGAGAAAGGGGCGTCCAGATGCTCCGCGAGATGAGCGAGAAGCTTCTGTAACGCGGCTGCCTGCCGCTGCTGTCGTGAATCTGAATCAGACATGAGACCTCTGCCCAACTTGAACCCGTGACGAAACGTCGGCACTAATAGGTGTTTATGGAAAACCGGTCAATTGCAATGCTTTGAGAGGAGAAGTGGGGAGTTGGTGGTGGGGAGTGGATAGCGAATACAATCTTTAATGCGTGCCCCCTGCCCCCTGTCCTCTGTTCGCTGCCCCCATGCCTGAATTACCCGAAGTTGAAACGATGGTCCGCGGAGTCCGGCCTGTGTTCGAAGGAGCACGGCTCAGGGATGTCGCGCTGGCTGATTGCCGATGCCGACCGATTCTGATTCAACCGGAATTCTCCTTCATACAGGCGGCCTGTGCTGGAAGCAGAGTTCAGGCCGTTCGACGGCGGGCCAAACGGATCGTCATCGAGCTCGACAACGACTTCGCCTTTGTCATTGAACCTCGCATGACCGGACTCATGCTGGTGGAATCTCCCCCGAGCGTGGAACACCTGCGGTTCGAATGGAAGCTCCAGCGAGGTCGCACTCATCAGTCGGTCTGGTTCTGGGACCGCAGGGGACTCGGGACATTGCGACTGCTGACTTCAGAACAGCTGAACGAAACCCTGGGAGCTGATCGCCTGGGCATCGATGCTCTCGAGATGACCGTTGCCGACTGGCAGTCGCGTCTGGAGGGGACCGACCGCCCCATCAAGGTGGCGCTGCTTGACCAGAAGCTGGTCGCGGGAATTGGAAATCTCTACGCCAGTGAAATCCTGCACCGCTCGGGGATCCATCCCGAGACGATCGCTTCCCGGATTTCACTCAAACGAATCGAACGGATGCATCTGGCGATGCTGGAGATTCTGCATGAGGCCATTCGGTATGAAGGGTCGACGCTGGGGGACGGAACGTATCGAAACGCCCTCAACAAAGACGGCAGCTACCAGAACAAACACCGCGTGTACGGCAAGCAGGGAGAACTCTGCCTGACCTGCTCACAGGGTTCAATCCGGAGGATCGTTCAGGCCCAGCGGAGTACGTTCTTCTGCCCGAGATGCCAGAAGAAATAGAATTGAGATCACCGTTCGCGATGGCCGCACTCGGAGAGTGCGGCGTACAGCGTCCCTAGCACTCTCCAAGTGCGAGAACTCACAGCGTCCCATCAACAAAGCCGTTACCCCTCTTTGGAAAACTCTACCGGATGTCGCGGCGATACCTCGGCGAGCCTCGAAAGTCCGGCGATTCGCGCCCCGACTCCGTTTGAATTTCCGCCTGCGGGAAATTCAGGGTGTAACGTTTAGCACCAGCGGGCTTCACCGGGAAGCTCCACTTCGCTCAGGAAAGCTCGAATACCTGCGAGTGCTCTGCATTCGCGACTCGATCAACCTTTCTGAGCAGGTTACATCTTCAGAGGCGGATGATGCGTTTTACGGTTTGCACGATTGTTCTTTTCAGTCTGATCGGAACTTTCGGCATGTTGAGCGGCAAAGCGGTTGCTGCTGAGAATGAACCTGTTCCGGATGCTGCAAGTGTTGCGGTCCCGAACCTGAATGGGGAATGGTCCGGTTCGTGGACCAGCTGCGGAACGGGCCACAAGGGTCCGCTGCGAGCGACATTCTGCCAGGTGGATGCCTGTCATTATGAAGTGCGGTTCAAAGGCCGGTTCTGCAAGGTGATCCCGTTCCACTACAAGACCATTCTCACCGTGACAGCGACTGAAGATGGCCGCGTCTGGTTGCGGGGAAGTGAACGTCTGGGGCTCCTGTTGGGAACTTTCAGCATGAACGGCTGGGCGACATCAAATCAGTTTGTCTCGAGTTACACCTCGAAAGATGATCAAGGTCAATTTTCACTGAGACGGTGCCAGCCATGATTACAGCGATTGTCACCTGCTGGATTGCAGCTCTCTGGCGTTCTGTCAGCCGATCGCGAAGCGAGAACTCCGGAAACTCCGAAGGGCAATAGCCCTCGGACAGCACGTCAGCAACAGTGACAATCTCTTAAGCCCGTCCAGCGAGAAACCGAATCGCACTGCAGATTCCCATGGTCACTTCGGCCATACGCGAGTAATCGAGCGTCTCGGGCGTATCCGACGCCTGATGGTAATGAGGATTCCGCAGGAAACTGGTGTCGGTGAGCATCAACGCGGGATATCCCTGATCCCAGAAGTTCGAATGGTCGGAGAGTCGGATCTCTCGGATCTTCTCCGGCAGGACGATTGTGAACAGGGGGAATTTTACCGCACGCTTAAAGCCCAGACGAAACTTCAACAGCAGCCACCACGATCGGGGATTCGCCACCGCTGCCAGGAAATCGCCTCGCTTGGGGAACAGCCAGTGGAGCCTGCGCGGAATGCCCGGCGGCAACTTCTGGCTCCCCGGCTCAGTTGTGTAATAGCCCAGCATTTCCAGACACAGCATCCCGATCAGCTGTTCGTTTCCCATTCGACAACGCCGGGAATGAACCTGACTCCCCATCTGCTCTGAGTGGAAATAAGGTTGCTCTTCGCAGGGGAAGAAGACCAAGCGAACCGTACTCCCGAATTTCTCATGAGCGAGTAGCCGGGCAATCTCCAGCAGTGCGGCGACTGCAGACGCGTTGTCGTCCGCTCCGGGCGTGACCGGAATGGTGTCGTAGTGAGCACCGACAATGAGCACGCGGTCGGGATGACGAGTCCCCTTCAGTTCGACAATCAGATTCGAAACCGATTGCTCACCGACCGGATACGTCTCTTCAGTCAGCTGATAACCAGCACTGGAAAGTTCGGTTGCAATCAACTCGTGCGTGGCCTGCAAGGACGCTGGATCGCCGAGATGTCGAGACCCGATCTGACCTGCAAGTCGATCGACATGCAGCTTCAATCGTCTTTCGACTTCGGCAAGTTCATTCACGAGAGCACTCTGTTCTCGTCAGCACCGTAATCAGAGACGTTTAGCCACACACTTGATGTGTGTGGCCAAACGCTTTCTACATTCGAACACTGCAATCAATTCAACGATTGAATCTGCAGCGACGCATTGAGCACGGTATCAATACGGGATACCGAGTCCTGCAGATGAGCCCGGGAGTAGTCATCCAGCGTCAGTTCTTTGTCGTCCAGCAACGCCTGAGCCTGATCCCGCAAGGTCTTCAGATGCATCCGGGTCAGCGTCCGGGCGTCGCTCGGTGCTGAGGAGAACTGTGCGACGATGCTTCCCAGTCGGCGGATCGCCTGCCGCTGCAGGTTGCGTCGGAAGCTGGAGACCAGTGGCTTGCGGTTGTCGAATTGTGCTTCGGCCGGCTTGGCCTTCCACTCCGAAAACAGACCGTCGTTGATCAGCGACAGGTGCTCGGCCAGCGTGTAGGCATCTTCACCCGGCTCCACTTTGAATTCATTGTCCAGAATCCGGCCCAGGGTGATGGAACTCAGCACCCGGGCGAGGATGTCATCCTGCCGGCTGAGCATCTCATCGTGAATCGGATAGTCCAGGCGGAATGGCTGGCTCATCCCCCAGTGACTCCACCGGGAGACCGCCAGGTAGTTCAATTCTTTGCGATTGACCTCCGGTGCTGCAAATGCGGACTCGACCAGCAGCTTCATCGCCTCCCGCTGTTGTGCAGCAGGGACCGGTGTCAGAGGAGCACGCCCTTCCTTCTCACCGCGATGGTCGCGGCTCAGAGTAATTCCCCCCGGGAATTTGGCGGCGGTTCCGGCAGCCTTCCAGTATTCATCGAAGAGCAGCTGAAACGCCTGACGGGCTCGCTGATACCCTTCGCCCGGCTTCACAGTGCGCTCCATCACGTCCGGCAGCGCCTTGGTCGTCAACTCCATCTGGCGACGTGCGAACGCGAGCGGATCCTGTCCCAGATCGAACAACGCGGAATGTGGATCCGGGTCGATCGATCGTGTGTCTTCATCGGTTGAGAACGCCAGCGCAGGTTCGCTGGAGCGGGCTGCAATTTTCTTCAGCTCATCCTTTTCATTTCCGGTGATCGGCTTGTAGCCGTACTCAATGGCCCAGTAGTCGTATGGGCCGATGGTCTGCGAGTAGTACAGCCCCTGTGTCGCTTTATCCGGGGAAATATTGGGCGGGGCATAGTCCATCACGCTGGCGACGGTCCCTTCCGCCTTCCCGGTTTCGCGATCATTGATCTGATCCAGCGTTTTCCAGGTACTTGCTTTGAAGTTATGACGCAGTCCGAGCGTGTGCCCGACTTCATGCATCACCACTTCCTTCAGGCCTTCGTGAACAAACTCGCGAGGCAGGGTGCCGTCTTCAGAGACACCGGCAGCGGAGAAGTATGCAGCGGCAAAGCCGTTGTAACGCTGCATCTCCTGACAGTACGAACAGGCAGCGGAATGCCGATGTCCGAAGGGGAAAGCTGTCTGTGGTTCATGGGGATGAAACAACGTCGTTTCGGGAGTTGCGGGAACTTCACTGCGGAACGATTCCCAGCGTTCGCTCCAGCTGTCGAGAAACGAAGCGTCGAAGATGATGTCCGCGTCCAGAATCTGCCCGGTGCGGGGGTCGACGCGTGAGGGCCCCATGGCAAAGCGGGCGTTCGCCGTCATCCAGCGAAACGTGTTGTAGTGAATGTTCTCCGGATCGAAATTCGGATCGGCCGGCTGCTGATCCACTTTGATTGCTCCGGCAAACCCGAGCTTTTCAAACGCCTTATTCCATTCCAGAATTCCCGCTTCGACGGTCGGACGCAGGTACACGGGCACCGTGTTCTCGATATAGAACCGGATCGGCTCTTTGGGCGGGGAAATCTCAATGTTCGGATCGAGCTTCTGCAGGTTCCAGCGATTGATGTAACGGACGAAGTGATCCGGGTCTTCCCGGTCCGAGAAATCTTTGATCGCGGTGACGAAGTATCCGACACGATCGTCCGCTGCGCGAGGCTTGTAGCCGTTCGATCCCACGGGAGGGAGCACGCTGACGCTGTAGTGGATGAGGACCTGAACTCCTTTGGAGTTAGGGACGGTCTCAATCGGCATGCTTCCCGAATAGACCGCGTTCAGTTGCAGCTCGAGGTTATCCGGAAAGACTTTGACGTTCGAGAGAGTTGATCGATCCTGGGCAAATCGGAATCCCGGGCCGATTTCGCTCCCCACCTGCAACTCGTCGTTCATGAAGACCTGCGTCATGTCGACCAGACTTCCCCCGCTGGGGGATTTGGTCAGAATCGGCAGCGAATACAGAATGCTGTCGCTGTAGGCGAGTTCGACGGCGCTGGCCTCGGGGCTGTTGGGCTTGGCACGGAAGCGGACGTTCCGTTGCATGATGAAGAGCTTCTCATCGGTCTTTTTAAAGGACCAGATCGCGTCGTCACCGAACCCCCAGGACATTCCTCCCAGCACCATTCCCCGGCTGATGCCGCGGGCGATGGAGGGCAGGATGAAGTATTCTTTCTTCAGAGCCTCATTGGAAAAGTCCACGAGCATCTGCTGATCGTTGTAGTAGACCGTCCACATCCCCTCGATCTTTTTCTTCTTCTCGATCAGCTGATCGAACTTTGATTTCGGGGCGGCTGCGTTATCCGCGGCAGCAGCTTCCTGCGCGAAGGCACGACTGGAAATGGCCAGCATCCCGAATGCAAGGAAAGCCAGAATGAAACGACGACGCATTGAAAACTCCGGGTGGCGAGGGAAAGTTCCCGATCTTACCAAATCTGCCTAATCAGAAAAACTTAACCGATGTTTGGCCCGTGACCGTCGACACTGACGCCAGGTTTCAGAAAAACCGGGTGACAATACAGCGGCTGCAACGTCTGTTCGAAAACGTTGACGAACGGCAACTCCCCGCAAATCGGGCATAACCCGTCTGGCTCGTCGAACACGAACCAGAGTCGCCCCTCCAAGCTGCGAGAGGTTCGCACGCAAAGTGGAATTCGCAGACTCTGGATTGTAGGCCTGACGAAGCTGCGCCAGACAGGGGATTTTGGAAAAGATTCCCGGTCAAATGAAGAACTCGAAACGGCCATTCAGCCGCACTCGGAGAGTGCGGCGTACATTGTCCCTCGCACTCTCCGAGTGCGAGAACCCATAGCGTTCCACTCAAAACCGCGTCCGCCACTCTGGAAAACGTTACCGGCGATACCTCATTGATCCTCGAAAGTCAGGTGATTCCCGGGCCGACTCACTTTGAATTTTCGCTTGCGGGAAACGCCCTGAATAAGGACGGCAGCTACCAGAACAAGCACATCGAGGTGCGACAGCGCTGCAGGTTTGCCGCACTCGGAGAGTGCGGCGTACAGTGATCGAGCGAAATCCCCAATGTATGTCGCACTCTCCGAGTGCGACAACTTTTACCCCCGCGGAGTCGACAGCGTGACGTTCAGGGTCACTTCCTGCCCGGCCCGCAGCACGACCACCTTCACCTGCTCCCCGGGCTTGTAGTTTCGCAGGGCGAGGTCGAAGTCATCCAGCCCCCCGACCCGATTTTCGCCAATCCGGATGATCACATCTCCCCCCTTCAGGCCAGCTTTATCAGCCGGACTGTCGGGCGAGACCCCTTGAATGGCATAGCCGTCCGCTTCTTTGCCGAAATCCGGAATACTCCCGAAGTACGGGCGGCTGCCGGTCCGCTCCAGAGTGGCGGTCCCTTTGACTTTGATGAAATCCGGGCGAGTGTCCGCCACAGCGGTCTCCAGAACGATCGTCTCTAGAAACCCGATGACCCGCTCCATGTCGGCAGCGTTGATTTTCTCCCAGTCGTCGCTGGGACGGTGGTAGTCGCTGTGTGTGCCGGTGAAGAGATGCAGGACCGGAATGTCCTTCCCGTAGAAACTGGAATGGTCACTGGGGCCGAACCCCTCCGGCTTCTTGGAAACATCCAGTCCGCCTGCTGTGGCCAGCGAGTCGACAAGCGGATCCCATCGACCCGACGTCCCCGTCCCGAAGACGACGAGTTTGTTTTCTTCCATGCGACCGATCATGTCCATGTTGAACATCGCAACGGTCTGCTCCAGCGGAAACAACGGAGAGTCGACATAGTTCACCGACCCCAGCAGGCCCCGCTCTTCCCCGGTAAATGCGATGAACACAATGCGTCGGGGAAGAGGCCGATCCCGTTTTGCCAGTCGACGGGCCAGTTCCAGCAAGCCGGCGGTTCCGGAAGCGTTGTCGTCAGCTCCGTTATGAATCTCCTTCACATCGTTTCCGGAAGCGAGCGACCCTTCCGCTCCGCGTCCGAGATGGTCGAAGTGCGCGCCGACCACGATCGTTTCCTGGCTGAGCGGTCCTTCCCCTTCCAGCACTCCAATCACATTCTTGACCGGGACTTTGACGATGTTGACCGTTGCTTCGCCCGAGGCTGTCCATCCTGCCAGCGGACGGCTCATCGGCCGATTGGATTCGTCAATCTGCGTTTCGATTTCAGCCAGATTATTGCCCGTCGCACTCAGCAGCATCTGATTGCAGACCTCCTGAGTGATCTGAAAACAGGGGATCGATTTCCCCGACCGGGATCCGCCGTACCCGAACGCCATCAGCGGATCGGCGACATGCTCGGAGTGAATCGACTGCACCTGCTTGAGATGATCCAGAGCGTGACGTAGTTCGTTGAGAAAATCGTCCGCCTTCGCACCGACCTCTGTCATCTTCTGGGCAACTTCGATCACCTGCTGCCGGGCTTTCTCCACCTGCTCGCTGAGTTCCTGCTTCTTGGTCGTTCCGGTCATGGGGTCGTTGACGATCAGCACCGCCACAGCACCGCGTGTAAACGCCTGACTGACTTTGGTCGTCAGGGCGGCGTGCCTGGAAATTCCATGACCAACGGCGAAGGGGCCGTGAGGATCGTTCTGCAGCGGATTCCTCCGCATGATGATGACGACCTTGTCCTTGATGTCGACACCGGCGAAGTCGCTGTACTCGACATCCGGAGCATCGATGCCATATCCCACGAAAACCACCGGGGCATCGAATTTCCCGGACCCGCCGAAGGCACAGGTCCGGAAGTCCTGATCGTATTTCAGCTCGATGGTCTTGCCGTCCGGCCCGTGCAGCGTGAGCAGGTTCGGCTCACCGAGCCGGGCTCCGTCATTGATCTCAAACTCCTGATACGGATCCCCCTGATCCGCTGTGACAATCAACCCAGCCTTCTCGAACTGCTCGGCGATGTACGCAGCTGCCTTGTTGAGCCCCTCTGTCCCGACTCCGCGTCCTTCGAATTCATCCGACGCCAGAATTTTGACATCTTCCAGCATCTGTCGGGCAGAGGGCGACAGCTCCTCGGCGATGGCATGACCGGCGAAGAGGAACAGCAATGCGGAAAGCAGCAGACTTGTACTGATCAGATTCGAAGATCGCTTCATCGGGGGGAAATGCAGCATGATTGTGATGGCGGTTCTTATGAAGGCACTGGAGCTCGCGGAAGCATTGCGGGAGACGGATCAATTGTAGCCTGAACGGCTGTCAGAATGAACCTCCCCGTCCCCCTAACCGCTTTTGAGCTATCGGGTTCCTCCCCGTTCGAAATCGGTCTGGATCCGAAAATCGAGTTTCCGCTAGATTCCTGCGGACGAAGTGACGGGCGTCATTGAGTTCAGCAGCCGTGCCGCAACGGTTCCGGGTGCTGGGAAAATGGATTTTTTCATGTTTTGGCAAGGATTTAGCCCCTCGGTGCGATGGAGTATCGCGCTCGGCCTGGCTGCACCTGTCCTTTCGTTGACAGGCTGCGCGAATATGAATCACGCCCAGTCGGGAGCGGTCATGGGGACCGCTCTGGGAACTGTGGCCGGTGCTGCGATCGGTGGTGAAAGTGGCCATGCTGCAGGCGGGGCCCTCATTGGAGCACTCACCGGAGCGATGGCCGGGACCGTGATCGGCGACGCGGGTGATGCCCGTGAAGAGCGGGACATGGCCCTTGCTCAGCGGGACGGGGCGATACTTCAGGCCCAGTACGTCACCCAACAACAGCAGCAACAGCAGGCTCTGAACAACTTCGATCTGATCCGTCTCTCGCAAAGCGGCGTCGGCGACGATGTGATCGTGAACATGATCAATACGCGTGGCGGGCAGTTCAACCTCAATACGGAATCGATCATCTCACTGAAGTCGAATGGTGTGAGTGATCGTGTGATCCTGGCAGCACAGACTGCTCCGGCCGTTGGAACTCCAGCCCCTAGCGTCGTTGCTCCGGCACCGCAACCGGGCGTCGTGGTTCTACAGCCTCAACCGACCGTGATTGTGGAGCCCGCTCCGCCGGTCATGTGGGGATGGGGATATCACCACCATCCTTACCGGGGGCCTCGACATCGACACGGTCACGGAAGTCACGTCGACCTGTTCTTCGGGTTCTGACCGTCCAGCAGAGATCCGACAGCAGACGTTATTCGAAGTCGATCGTCCCGCCGATCAACGTGGCGGAGAGGTCCTGTGATGCATCTGCCGCCGGTGCGACGTTTTTCCCGACTCCAAGATAGGCGAGAAACTCATCCACCTCGTGGAACACTTTGACCCCCAGCACTGTCTCAAGCTGCCGCAGTGCATTGCGATGTTCGACGCGGTCAGGAGCGGCCACGAGTTTTGAACAGGTCGCCAGATTGTGGAACCCGGCCCGGGTCTTGAGGTCATACAGCAGGTAATGGATTTTGACGTTCGTCCAGACGCCGATCACACCCACCGGCATCGTCTTCCGGTCAGTCTCTTCCACCAGCGCGCTAAGAGTCTCAGCGAGCGGAGTGTCTTCAAAATCATTGATCCCGGTCGCGTCCACAATGGCGGATCGCCCTCGGTCTCGACTGAAAGCTTCCACAGCATCGACGAACTTCGCTCCCGGAGTTCCCATGATGCAATGCGGGCCGAAGAATTCCAATTCCGGTTGCTGACGCGGATCGTCCGGGTCGTGCCAGTCCCGAATATGCACAACGCGAACATGCTCGGCTGCCGCACAGGCAGAAAGGGCTTTCACCAGCGGTCCCTGCCCCGGGTCGGGACCAACAATCCGCAGTGACTCCTCCCGTCCGATATGCAGTTTGTTCGGCGGAACCTGGCCGGCAGGAATGGGGGCGATGAAATCATTCTGCAGGCATTCGCAGATCAGCAGCGACCGCGAGATATTGCCTGACATGGTCGTGGCGTCGATGAGACTGGAGTGTGTCACGCGACCGGTGGGCCGGGAGGATGTTCCCTCAAGAAGTGTCGTCGGATCGTCACGTTTGAGTCGTCGTTCCGGGCGGGCTGCCGCCAGGGTGGTGGCCCGAAACGGATTGGAGGTCGCGGGGAGCCGGCTGAGCAGTTGCCGACCGGACGAGATACGATCGCCCACCTGTTTCGAGGTCAGGTCGACCAGCAGCCGAATTGTCGACTCGCTGACACCGTGCTGCTGCAGCCGTTCGACTGGCAAAGGGCGTTCGCAGATATTCCGCATCGTGGTGGAAAGAGTCTCACCATCAAATGGACGTTCGCCGGTGAGAAGATGAAAAGCGGTTCCCCCCAGCGAGAAGAAGTCGGACGCCGGGCCCACGCTCATCGGGTCGCGGAACTGCTCAGGGCTCATGAACGAAGGAGTCCCCATTACGCCGACGGGGGATGCTGGGCCCTGCGGAGAACTGACTTTCGCAATCCCCAGATCCGTCAACTTCATGCGGCCGTCTTCGCCCCGCAGCAGCAGGTTGGAAGGCTTGATGTCGCGATGGACGACATCGATTTTATGCAGGGAGATCAACGTGATCGCGAGGTCCCGCAGCAGGCTGAGGACTTCCGATTCGTTCATCGGTCCGGCACTGGCGACGATTTCATCCAGATTGCGGCCCGCCACATACTCCATGATGAGATAGGCGCCCGCAGGGATCTGATCGAAGTCAAAGACCCGCACCAGTCCTGGTTCGTCGATTGCTGCGCAGATGCGGGCTTCCTGCAGGAACCGGGAACTCGCGTCAGCGCCGCCGGCAATGGATGACTTCAGCAACTTCACAGCGACGGGAATGTCCAGTACGGAATGCCATCCGGCGTAGACCACGCCCATTCCGCCGCTTCCCAGCTCCCGGATCAGGCGGACCTTCCCGATCATGGGAGATCCATTTTGGACGGGGAGATTCTGAATCCAGTCGGACATCCGACGGTCCTCGGGGCGCTGGGTGTTATTCCGCGGCTGTCGGCGAGTAGTCAACAAGGTTCATGTAGACGGACGTCGGACGCGATGCGGTCAGGGCCCCATCCTTCTCCGAGGCGGCGAAGGCAGCCTTCCATTCCAGGTCGGCCCGGAACGCGTCCCAGCTGTGATCAGCGGTCTCGCGGTTGGGGGATTCCAGCACGTAAATCAGCGTGTCTGCCGACCGGGGAGCATCGGCGGGTGTCCAGTATCCGTATGCCCGCAATCCATGCTTCTGAAACAGCTTGTCCGTATGCTCCCGGAACCGCTTATGGAGAGCGTTCAGCTTTCCTGGAGGAGCTGTGTAGGTTCTCAGCTCGTAGATTTTCCCGGGATGGGGCAGGCCGACAGCTGGTGAATAGTCGGTCAGGTTGAGATAGATCGACTCGGGTGGCTTTGCCAGAATCTTGCCGTACTTCGCTTCGCTGTCGGCAGCGACCTGCTTCCACTCCGGATCGGCGCGAAAGGCCTCCCAGGAGGCCTTGGCGGCATCTCGACTGGGATATTCCAGCAGATAGATGAGAGTCGTCTCGGCGGTCGGCCCTTCGGCGGGCTTCCAGTACGCCAGATTCTTGATGCCATGCTTCTCGAAGAGGCGCATGGTGTGTTCACGAAAACGCTCTTCCAGCGCCCCGAGTTTTCCGGGTTCGCAGGTGTAGATGCGAAGTTCGTAAACGGGTCCCGCGGGTTCAGCTGCAATCAATGGCATGGCACACCCGATCACGAGGAGCGCAACACAAAGTCGGGGCAGCATGGCAGCACCCTCCTGATCCCAAGGCCGTTTCAACCGGGTTCAAGTCCATTGACGCGGACAGCAACCAACCTCGTCCGCGACGCAAATAACGCTGACTACTCGAGAACGACCAGCGGGCTGACCCGGGCCATCTTCTCTCGCACCAGATTCTTGTCGGCGTCGGTCTTCGCAGCAGCGAACTTCGCTTTCAGCTTCTTGATTTTGACCTTGCGCGTGCGGGAACGAGCGATTTCGCGTGATCTTTCGATGCGACCCATGTCTTTGGCAACCAATCTGTTATGAAAAAATTCCGAATCCGTTCCGGAGTTTGTGAACTTCAAAGAGTATCGGGAAAATTCCAGCAGGTCAACGGAGTGACCGCTTGCTCCCGTTGGAAGGAGACAGGAGTCGAACTCGGGCTTTCAAGCCGCGACAACGTAGATCACACTCTCCGAGTGCGGAAATTTCGACCGCGCGTTGCACTCGCCACACTCCCCTGAGGCAGGGGCTAGCGGGAAGCGGGAATGATCGTCGGCCAGCTGGATTGATCACCCGCTGCGGTGTTCCCGTTCTGAGGTTCCGGCTGCCTGCGTGCGGAAGGTCGATACTCCGCGGGGACGACCACATCTCCTTGCGGTCGCTGCGGATTCGGATTCGGGCGAGACAGCCCGTTTTGGCCGGGCATCTGAGTGCCCGCGCTGTACTGCCTATTGTCGTATCGATTGAAGTCAGACTGCACGGAGTTCAGGTCGCCGTTGGAGCCGTTCATGCTCGCCGAATTCGGTCCCTGGTACATGATGCGGGGTTGGTCGCCCGCCTGTCGGACGTCTCCTGGACCGGTGACAGGAGCGTTCGGCCACTGTTCCGGAACGTGTCCCCGACCGTTGGCAGTCGGAGCATTGGGGGTGTACATCATCCCCTGCTGGGATGGATTGGTGTACTGCGATCCGGCGGAAGGCGAAAGCGGTGTATTGATCGGACCCTGATTCCAGATCTGCTGGACAGCCATGTTCGCTTCACGGCCTGCCACCCACCGCTGGGTCTCATAGTCCTGCAGGGACTGATTCAGGTCGGATGGGATGTTGCTGTTTTCAAGAGTACGAGTGTCGTAACGAGACGCGGTCCCGAACTGATCCACGGAATAGGTGGGGGTGATCTGCGGAGGAGTCTGGCCTTGAGTGGTCGGCGGGGACGGCACCGGATTCGGGTACGGTTGGAAGGCGTTGTTCAGATTCTGAGCGGGACCGCCGTCCGGCATCCACCGCATCGGCCCGGGAGTATTGTACGTCATCGACCCCGGCGGGTTCATCACCGGTGTCTGGGTTGCCTGATTCTGCTGCACGACCGGGAACATCCCTCCCGGCCCGACTCCCATTCCCATGCGGGCCGCTGCGCGGCTGGCTTCCTGATAGTTTCCGCCCTGCGCCATCTGCGGCGGACCCTGCTGGGGCACGCCTGGCTGCAGATGACCGGGAATTGAACCGCTTTGGAATGTGGATGGGTTGTTCGCTGGCATTCCGAACTGGCCGGATGGCCCCTGCGGAGGCATCGCCCCAAACCCGTTCGGCTGGGTTCCGTATTGATTGCCCGGATTCCCTTGGAATCCCTGCATTGTGGGATTCGGATTTGTCTGCCCATTGGCCAGAACAATTTCCGGCGGCTGGCCGGCAGGGACCTGCTGATAAGCGTGATTGACGAGGCGGCTGTCCGCGTCGGCGGGATGTGAGTCGACGGCTTGTGCCGCTGTCTGCTGAATTCCGTTCCAGGGTTCCTGAATCGAATTAGGTACCCGCTGGGGGAACTGCTGACGCGGAGCCTGTTCAACCTGAGGATATTGCGGCTGATTGCCGTATGGAGACGGATTTCCATAGGCAGCGGGGCCTGCGGACTGCTGCTGTGGATCACCGTACTGGGGGGAGTATGCCTGCTGCTGAGGAGGGTATTGCCCCCCTGCCATCTGCATGCCCCGATCCTGTGGCATCTCGTCGAAATACGGACCGTTTTGCGAAACGCCGTTGGCCTGAGGCTGATAGTTCTGCGGCCGATCCGTCCGCTGATTCATCCCGGGAGAAGGATACAGCTCCATCGAAGAAAAGCTGTTGGCGACTGCCGTTTCCTGGCGCCAGCTCTGTTGATTTTCAGCACCCGGCAAGCGAGTCATCTGTCCGGTCTGCTCATCGAGCAGGAGCGGGCCCCCCTGGTGATTCGCAATGGCTTCGTTGTCGATGTCCTGCATCTGCTGCCGTAACATCGCTTCCTGAGCCAGCCGTCTTTGAGCATGATTCGGGGGCAGGTTTCCTCGCGAATTCGCATTCGCCTGTCGCTTCGCCTGCTCTTCGTAGGCCTGATGTCGCTGTTGAATGTCGGCCGCCAGTCGTTCTCCCTTGGACTTGCCGGGGACGATGCGGTCAAACAGGGTGGGATTCGTCTTGACAAGCGGCTCCAGTGGCGGCTTCTGTGTGCTGGGCGAATTCTCCGCCAACGCCGCCTGCACGCCGTCTGGCGAGTAGACCTTGGCATAGGTCTCGGTCGCCAGCTGAGTCTTTCCCTGCCGCGCGTACGCGTCCCCCAGATGCTTCAGGGCATTGGTATTATTGGGATTCGCCTGCACCGCCCGCAACGAATATTGCTCGCTTTCCGACAGACGGTTCTGCAGCAGATAGGAATATCCCATGTCGCCGAGAATGTCTGAGTTGGTCGGATTCTGAATCAGTGCCTGTTGGTAATGTCGTTCTGCTTCCGAGTAGTTCTTTTCCAGGTCGGCGATGATGGCCAGCCCGTGGTGGGCACTGGAACTCTGCGGAGCCATGGATAACGCGGATTCGAAATGCGAACGGGCCGTCATCAGCCGGAGCGTCGCCTTGTCGCGATACCATTCGGAGACTTCGACCTGCCCCAGGCGAATATGTTCCTCAACGCTTTTGGTCGGCTGGTTCTGGGCAACCTGAGCGTTCAATCCCGGGGACGACTTTTCAATGCGGGAAGCGAGCTGTTCCGAAGCAGCTGCGTTGGCAATTTCGTCCTTATGAGACCAGTTCGTGAGCCGATCGGTCGCCTGGCAGCCGGCGCTGAACATCATGCAGCAGGCTGTGAATTTCATGAATCCATTCATGGGCGACCTTTGCGATTCCTTGGCGGGAACGCAGGGAAACGAAACGGGCAACATCCTGTCGTCCTTCGCAAACTGGCGGGATTTCTGGAAGCTGCCAAGGGAGGTGGTTTAGGGAAGCAGCTGAGGATGGGAATTCACCAGTCATCCCGATCGTCGAGACTCTCGGGAGATCGGCGAATTTCTATTGAATGGAAGTAGGTGCGTCGAGGCGAACTCACCTTGCAGCACAGTCCCCAAGAACGGAATTGCAAAATCTGCCGAATCACCGTCCCGTTCAGGGGCAAATGGGGTCGCAGATGTCAAAGCAGGCAATCTGCAGGAGCGAATCTCACGACAGTGTGACGTTCCGGCGGCGATCAACACAGCTTTCGAACGACAAATCTCCCTGAATCGCCGCCAGACTCCCCTGAGACAAGGGCTACGGGTTGAGGCGGACGCACGTCAGCTTGCCGGTCGCGTTCCGGGCGACGATCTTCGAATCCGTGAACGCCGGTGGAGTCCAGCATTTCCCCGTGAGCAGCGGCAGTTTCGCGACGATTTCCAGCTTGTCCGGGTTGGCTTCGACAATATTCAGCTCTCCGGATTCCGACAGGACCAGCAGCTGCTTTCCGACAGCAATCAGCGAGGCGGATCCAAAACCACGCTCCAACCAGCGCAGCTTGCCTGTATTCGCATCCAGACAGACCAGCTTGCAGTCCCGGTCGGCGTCTCCGTCGTTGGCGTAGACAAAGCCGTCAATCAGCACCCCGGGGCTCATCTGGGTTTTCAGGTCCCGGCTGCGCCAGACTTCATTGGGGGTATTGTCCTGAATGTCGATCAGCGACGCCCCTTTGCCGTACCCGGATGTGACCACAATGCGATGCTCATCCAGCACCAGCGGGTCTGCAGCGTTGATGCCGTAGCGGGTGATCCACGGCTGCCGCCAGACGACTTCGCCAGTCTCCGGATTCACAGCATTCAGCGTCTTTTCAGATTCGATCAGCAGGACCGGGCCGGTGGCGGTGGTCATTAACAGTGGGGACGTGTATCCCGAAACTTCTTCGGAATCCGAAGCCCAGATCACTTCTCCCGTGGCTGCGTTCAGACAAAGGCCGTGGCTGCCGGCGTTGAAATAGAGTCGTTCCCCCACGACCAGCGCAGACCCGGAGTATCCCCAGGTCGGCACGTTTTTCCGCAGATCTTCAGGCACCTGAACATGCCAGCGAATCTCGCCCGTGGCAAGATCGAAGCAATGAACCTCACCCAGGCGGCTGATGACGTACACGTTCCCGCCCTCGACTGTCGGAGTCGCTGTGGGGCCTCCTTCAAAGAGATTCGGGTCCAGCGGGGCAGGGTAGGTCTGCTTCCACAACACGCTGCCGTCTTCGAGACTCAGGCACCAGACGGTGTCCTGATTGTCTGCATTCCCGACCGTCAGAACCCGTCCCTGACTGATCGCGATTGAGGAAAAACCGGTCTGAACATCCGCCTGCCAGAGCTCTTCCAGAGTGGTCGAAGCGGTATAGGGAACGGCACTTGGCACCTGACCGTTCCGATGCGGGCCACGCCACTGGGGCCAGTCCTCGGAGCGCGAGAACTGAGCCGACAACGTCACACCAGCGAAGGAGAGCCAGAAGAGAAAGAGAGCACGGTAGCGCATGAACTTCATTTCCGGGCCCGGATCAAATTGCGGACGACTCTGGGGCGATCTGAAATCAACATGAACAGGGGTGTCAGCCACTTCTTTCGGCCTGACAGGGGAAAGATTGGCAGAAATTCGAACAAATGGAAACACATCTTCCCGCTGGCTGAGGCTCTCAATCGGGAGTCGATGCAGGCTGAGGTTTCGGGACTGAATCCGGGACGACCACCGGGGCCTGTGCGGATTCTGGTGCGATAGGGGATGAGGAAGGGGATGCCTCTTTCGCGTCTCCTTTGATTTTGAATTCACGGACGAGAGCGGCCCGTCGCTGGGCCACCTCCTCGTCAAACTGCGACAGTGCATCCACTGCCTTATCCCGGGAGGTGACCAGCCCGATGATCAGGTACTGCGTGATCGCCAGAAAGAAGAAAATCCAGCCGGACGTTCCCGGGAAGATCACCGCGAGAATGGCGAAGACCGGAGAGGAACGGTTCAGGTGCATGCAGATCAGGCCCCGCAGGAGCGGCCACGCCTGACGGTGGATATTCTCGATCAGACCGACGTTGGGAATCCACCGCAGAGCCTTCGGCCCCGGATGGATGACAGAGAACAGTTGCTGGTCCGGCATCGATTCAATCACGCCGATCGCCAGCAGGATCCGGCCCGCTGCGAAATACCAGTTGGAGTTCAGATCGATTTCAATCTGCTTCTGCGAGAACCAGAAGGCGATCTGTTCTTCCACATTCTTCGTCGCCAGAAACAGCACCAGCGAGGCGCGTGTCCACTGCTCCAGATCCTTCTCGAACTCTTCATCCCATTCCTGGTTCGGCCGCAGCTTGGCACGCATGAACCGCAGCAGGGGAATCGCAATCAGTCCCACGATGAAGCGAGCTGTCGGACGCAGGATCGGCGCCAGCAGCTGACTTAACCAGTTCGAGGGATAGGACACGGAAATTTTCCTCAGAAATCAGCAGCCAGCGTTCAGATGGAACAGTTCCGCCTTCCGGGCAAGATGCCAGTTCAACGGTCCGGTTCATCTGCACATCCCAACGTTTGAAATCGCACTTTCAATCAAACTTTGCGAAGGAATTTTCTGTTTTCCGATTCGCTATTCAGGCAGAAACCCGTGCTCCCGCAGTTCCTGGATATTCCCGGGAGCACTCTCCACCATCCGTTCGGTGGTGTATTTCAAAACCGCCAGCCCCCCCAGCTTATGCGGTGCCGTCAGGATCGCCACCCGATCCTCATCCTCTGCGTCGAGCTGCCGATTCAAGCGGCTGACTGCTTCCTCCACACTGTCACTGACCCAGTCGATTTCCTGGGATTCATTTTCCAGACGGAGATTTGAAAACGCAGCTGTGCGGGAGATCAGAAAATCGATCATCCCCCCCATTTCCCCTTCTTCGAAGAAGTTCTGAAACTCCGGGGCCGCGTTATAAGGGGTCATGATCAGCGGACGGGTCACCTTCACCGTCCCGCGACTGATCTGCACTGGGTCAGTCGGTCTGGCCGCTTCCACGACCAGATAATAGTGCAGATCCGAAGAGCCAAACGTGAAGAGCGTATAGGGAACCGGGCGTGCGATCACCACGGACTCCCACAGCTCACGAAAACGCCGTTCCTGTTCGAAATTTGAGAAGTTCATACAGAATAGTTGAGCCGATTCCGGCAGAAGTCACAAGCAAGTTCCGTGCGAAGTCCCGGGCAAAGAATCGGCAGCAAAATGGCGTTCGAACCGAGCTTTCTGCCAGGCCCGGGACTCCAATGAGGGCCCTGCCAGGGGAAATTCGGCGGTCGCGGGGCTTATCGCTGCCGAGGGAGCCGACGCAGCGTGAAATTCCAGCAAGTGGTGTTCACACCAAACGCAGAACGACATACGCTGATCGCCTTGACGATCCCTGATCTCCAACCTTCTCCAGACCTATGCAACTTCTCGCTCAGTTGACACAGACCCCTTCCGTTCCCGGCCGCGAAGACCGCGTTCGCGAAGTCATTCAGAAATACATTACGAACGCCAAACTGTTCGACGACATCCATGTCGATGCCATGGGCTCGCTGCACGCGGTTCGTCGCGCCCGCCCGAAGAAGGGAAAAGCTGCCGAGAAACCGCTGAAAGTCATGCTCGCTGCTCACATGGATCAGATCGGATTCCTGGTCAGTTTCATCAGCGAAGACGGCTACCTGCGCATCACTCCGGTGGGTGGATTCGACAATCGCAACCTGTTCTCGCGCAGGGTCACGGTCTGTACCCGCTCCGGAGACCTGACAGGAATTCTGAACGCGGCCGGTCGTCCCGTGCACATCGCCAGTGAAGACGAGAAACGGAAGATTCCCGAAATCACCGACTTCTATGTCGATCTCGGCCTGCCCGGAAATGAAGTCAAAGAGAAAGTCCGGCTCGGAGATATGGTCGTCATCGACGGACCGTTCGCCGAGCTCGGAAACTCGGTTACGTCGCAGTGCCTGGATAACCGGGTCGGCTGCTGGGCGGTGATCCGTGCCATCGAAAAACTGAAGAATCACGCGTGCGAAATTCATGCTGTCTGGACAGTGCAGGAAGAAGTCGGCCTGCGCGGTGCGGGACCTGCCGCTTTCGCTGTTGAGCCGGATATCGGCATCTCCTGCGACACCACTCTGTGCTGTAAAACACCCGGCGTGCCGGAAGAACAGCGAGTCACCCTGCCGGGCGAAGGAGTCTGTCTGAAGGTCATGGACGGTTCCACCATCCCGGACATGAAGCTGCTGGAAGAGGTTGAAGAACTCGCTGCCCGAAAAGGGATCAAGTGCCAGCGCGGAGTCCTCACGCGCGGCGGACAGGACGGCGCAATGATTCAGCGTTCCCGCAGCGGGGTACGGACGGTCGTCTTCGCCTGCCCGATCAAATACATCCATACCGTCAATGAGATGGCCCACAAGACCGACCTGGAATCGTATCCGGCGCTCCTGGCCGCTTATCTGGAAACGCTTTGAAACGATTTCGAGACCGTCAAAGGTTGAGATTTTCAGCGGACCGCTAGGCAGGAGGTCAGGGTCAGCTATAAAGAAGTGAACTTCTCGGGCGTTCGTCGGTTGAACTGACGAACGCTCTCAAACTGTGAGGACGAGTTCACTTTCACCGCGGGTCCGACATGCACATTTTTGTCACAGGTTCCACTGGACTGATTGGCCGGGAACTGGTTTCAACGCTGGAAGCGAGTGGCCATCAGGTGACTCGGTTAGTCCGCGGGGTGCCGGCCAATGAACGGGAACGGTCCTGGGAAACAGGGGGAAGGCGACTCAGCGCGACTGTCCTCGAAGGTTGCGACGTGCTGGTGCATCTGGCTGGCGAAAGTATCGCCAGCGGGCGATGGACACAGCACAAGAAGGACCGGATCTATCACAGCCGTGTCGATTCCACAGCGATCCTCTCGGATGCGATGACCCGACTGCCGATCATGCCCAAAGCCTTCATTGTCGCTTCGGCCATCGGTTATTACGGAGATCGCGGCGAGTCCGTTCTGACGGAATCGAGCCCGCCGGGTGTCGGATTTCTGGCTGACGTCTGCAAGGCCTGGGAGTCGGCAGCGGACCCGGTTCGCGAGCAGACGCGGGTCGTGCATGTCCGCACCAGTATGGTGCTGAGCGAAAAAGGGGGAGCGATCAAGCCGATGCTGCTTCCATTCAAAATGGGAGTCGGGGGAGTCATCGGCAGCGGCGAGCAGTACTGGAGCTGGATCACCCTTGAGGACATCGTCCGGCTCTTCCAGTTCGCGATTGAGAACGAAAACCTCAGAGGCCCGATCAATGGCGCCACGCCCAATCCGGTCACCAATCGCGAATTCACGACAACACTTGGTGAGCGGCTTCACCGACCGACGGTCCTTCCCATGCCCGGCTTCATAGCTCGCATTGCACTGGGAGAAATGGCCAACGACCTGATTCTCGCCAGCACGCGAGTCGTTCCGGAAGTCCCTGTGCAGCAGGGATTTCAATTCCGCCAGCCAGAACTGAAAGCAGCCCTCGCCTCTCTCCCGCTTTGATTTCAGCGGGTAGCTTTTGACTCCCCCGATCGAACCGCTGCGTTGCGGCAGATGTTGTGAGTCCCAGAAAAGAACAGTGATCGCCGATCCGCCTCTCTTGTTTATGTACACAAAATTTAGTATTCTTTGTACTCATTCTAGCATCAGAGTGCGCTGCACCACCTTTTCCCCCCTCAAGGAGCCCCCCGCCAGATGCGTTCCAGCCTGAAGTTCCCCCCGTTCGTCCCGACAGCTCTTGCAACTGCGTTTGCCCTGCTGCTGACCGCTTTCACCGTTTCTGCCGGCCCGGTGCAACTGCACCCCCGCGGAGTAAAACTCCCCACCGACCAGCAGGGTCCGTTTGTGACCACTGCAGATGGCGGCGTCCTCTGCATCAGCGGGCAGGCAGCCCACCACAGTCTCGATGAAGGAAAAACGTGGAGCTCCGTGCCGCTCTTCAAAGATGCATCGAAGTACGGAGTCTCCGGGGAGAGAGCACTGCTTCGCACTCGTGACGGCGTCATCATCTCCGCCTGGATGAACATGAAGGAACGGAGCACAGCTCCGGGAGGACGCTGGGGAGGACCGCAGGCCGATTACGACCAGTGGATTCTCCCCACCTATGTCGCCCGCAGCCTGGACGATGGCAAAACATGGGAAGAACCCCAATTGCTGCATCGTCCCTGGTGCGGCTGCATTCACTCCCTGATTCAACTGAAGTCCGGCCGGATTGTGCTGGTCGGGCAGACAATCATTCCGGAATGGCGTCACGCCACCATCACCTTCTATTCAGACGACGATGGGAAGACCTGGCAGGCGAGCAACATCCTTGATTATGGAGTTGGCCGACACGACCACGCCGGGTCCTGCGAGGCGACGATTCTCGAACGTCAAGACGGTTCGATTTACATGCTCCTGCGGACTGAGTCCGGCTATTTCTTTGAAGCAACCTCGTCCGATCAGGGAAAAACCTGGGAAAACCTTCAGAAGTCCGGCGTTCGTTCCGTGACCTGCTGCGGCCAGTTGGGACGGTTGTCAGACGGCCGGGCGTTCCTGCTGTGGAATCACCCGATCCGCAGCAATCCCGAAGATGGCCATAGCCGGTATGAATTGTCGATCGCCTTCTCCAGCGACGATGGAAAAACGTGGCATGATCGTACTGTCATTGCCTCGCGCTATCCGGAAGCGGGCGATCCCCCCTACATCAACCGGGCTTCGTACCCCTATCTCTACGAGCGCAAGCCGGGCGAACTCTGGATCACGACGATGCAAGGAGACATCCGCCTGAAGATTTCCTCAGACGAAATCGCCAAAGGAGAGTTCGCACTGCCGGAAACAATCGTGTTTCTGGGAGACTCCACCACCGCTCGGCGTCCCGGAGCGGTGAAAGAAGTGACCGCAGAGCGGATCGCAGCTGAGTTGAAGAAGAGTCACCCGAAACTGCTGGTTTCCGCTTCGGAAGTGGCGTCGGCCCAGTCTTCCAACGCCGTTCGGGCGACTGGCTTTTCCGGGATGATCCTGAACAGCGGAGTTCCCGGCAGTAACACGAATGAAGGGCTGAAACGACTCAAGGACCAGCTTCCTTCAATGAAGCCCCGTCTGGTCGTCGTGCAATTCGGCATCAACGATGCGTGTGTTGACGTCTGGCAGAACCCTCCTGCAACCGCCCCCCGCGTCGACCTCGAGAAGTTCAAATCCAATCTCCGGGAGATGGTCCAGCTTTCCCGTAAGAGCGGGGCCGATGTTATCCTCATGACCGCCAACCCGGTTCGCTGGAGCCCGAAGTTTCTGGAGCTCTACGGAAAGCCTCCCTACGATCCCAAAGCGGAAGACGGCTTCGAGTCGCTGTGGCTGACGAAGTACAACGACGCCGTGAAAGGGGTCGCACAGGAGCTGGATGTCCCCTTGGTCGACATCCACGCCGCTTACCTGAACCATGCCCGTGAGCATCAGGTGAAGGTCGACACCCTATTGCTGGACGGAGTTCACCCCAACGACGATGGACACGCGGTGACGACAGCCGCCCTTTCGCCCGTCGTTCAGCAGGTTCTTTCGAAGTAGACAGCAGCGCTGATTCCAGCGTGCTCATTCCGCTTTGAACCCGGGGTGAGCACGCAATGGAGACCACCGATTTTTGCCTGACTTTTCGTCTCATCGGGAGGAGGTCGGCTCCCTGCGATGGGTCGCCATTCAATCGTTAAAACTCTGCTGTCCCTTAGAACAGTTATGATCGGCGAAAGCTTTGTATCGGCTGTTCTCATTCTTTCGCCCGCTGGCAACGCACTCGCCGTTCCCCAAGTCTTTTCTCTGAATGTTCTTGACGCTGGACTGCCGGAAGACGATTCTAAAGACCGTGTATTCCCGGACCTTTCTGCGCGCATCCGGGACGAATGCACGACGCAAGTGATTCGCAGTCATCGTGGAGCATCTGACATGGTCCTGAAAGTCCCCACCCGCCACTCGGCTCGTTCAAAGCAACGTTCACGGAAATCTTTGTGGCTGGGTCTGCTGGGTGGCGCAGCTCTCTTTTCCAGCTCGAATGCCGTGACAGTTCTGGCTGCCGAAGCGGTCGTGGCTGACGTCGCAAAGGACGTTGAAGGGCTGTTGAACTCCGGTGAATTCGGGGCTGCCGCTGATCTGGCGGGAACCGCTACCGGCATCACACGTGACCAGCTCATGGAACGCGTGATCTTCTCGCAGATCGGTGCCGGTGAATCGGCCGAAACCAAGGCAGTCCTTCAGCAGCTGAGCAACGATCAGGCTCGTGTCAGTGCTGCCGGACAGATTGCCCGCAAGCAGATGACCAGCGGGGGAGCCGACTTTACCGAGTTGATTTATCTGATTCAGAACGAAGTTGAAGGCCCGTGGTTCGACGTCGACGGCGAAGGGGGCACGATGACCCCATTCACCAGCGGGATCAAAGTCGACCCCAATGGCATTCTCACCCGCGAACTGCGTGAAGACCGTACTGGCCGCCTGACCAATGTCGAGCAGCAGGCTCGTGTCGCGGCCCTCAACGAAGACATGGCCAGCCCTTCCACGTTGCGGCTGGTCTCTCTGACTCGACTGGAAAAAGAAGTCGCCCGCCGGCTGGACGAAGGGAAGCCGGTCGTCGAATCGATGAAGTACCTCGCGGGTCTTTCGCAGGTTCAGTACATCTTCGTTTATCCCGAACAGGGTGAAATCGTCATTGGAGGTCCCGCTGCCGGATGGAGCTATGACGGACGCGGAATGCCGGTGTCTCAGTCTTCCGGTCGCCCGAGCCTGCAGCTGGAAGATCTGGTGACGGTGCTGCGAACCTTCAGCCCCGCAGGTCAGGCAGTCTTCGGCTGCTCGATCGACCCGCAGCAGGAAAACCTGAAGAAGGTCATGGAATACGTCAGTGAATCCCAGTCGAAAGGGCCGCTGAGCCCCGCTGGTGTTCGCAGCTGGTCGAACAAAATCGGGAACATCCTCGGTGCTCAGGACATCACCGTGTTCGGAGTTCCTGGCAACAGCCGCATTGCCCGCGTGATGGTCGAAGCGGACTACCGCATGAAGTTGATCGGCATCGGCAAACTCGAAGGAGGATCGCAGATCCCGGATTACTTCGAACTGCTCGCGAAAGATCCTGCTCTGGCTTCCGGCAGCCTGGATGCACTCCGCTGGTGGATGACAATGCAGTACGAATCGGTCCAGCACTCCCCGGATCTGACCGCGTTTGAAATTCGCGGGTCGGGTGTGAAATGCCTGTCGGAGAATCAGTTCCTCACCGCCAATGGTGAGCGGGTCGCAACCGGCAAAGCAGAGCCGGTGAACCAGAAGTTCGCAGCCAACTTTACCAAGCACTATCAGGAACTGGCTGCCAAAGATCCGGTCTTCGCCGATCTGCAGGGAATTTTTGACCTGGCGCTAGTGGCTGCGGTCGTGCAGCAGAATCAGCTCGACCAGCGAGCCAACTGGGATCGCGGAGCGTTTGCTGCCAATGGGGAATATCAGCCGCTGGCTTATGCAACTCCTAAACAGACCGATTCCGTCGTGAACCATCACGTCTACAACGGGAAGGACGTCGTCTTGCAGGTCGCCGGTGGTGTCCGGGCAGATCTGGCTTCAATCGCCAAAGACCCGTCACTCAATCAGGAATCTCCGCAGGTGGGAACGGTTGCCCAGTCCGCTCGTGCTCCGGAACTTCCGATCGGCCGCTGGTGGTGGGACGCCAAGTAGCATTGAGATCACAATCTGAATTTCGTCCGCCGCGTGCCCTCACGCGGCGGATTGCATTTGGTCTATCGAAAAGGACGCTCAGCAGTTATACGAATGAGCAGTCTGCTTCAGGTCGGACGCATTGCAGACGGAATTTGTCCGAGCTTTCCTGAGAAGGACGTTGAACGAAAGGGAACCCCATGGAGGGGAGTGCTCAGCGATTTCGAACTGCGGCGTTGACACTCGCCAGCGTCTTCTGCGTCACCGCTTGCGTGTTCGCACAGGAATACCGCACCGTCGCTGTGCCGGTCAGTTCTCCGACTGCGAACGCCGTTGCTGCTCCGTCGAACTTCAGTGAGATTCTTCGAACCTTGCTGCTGGAAAGCATGCGATCGGAGTACGTGGATGACCGTGACTGGCGTGGGACCGTGGAACGCTTCGACGGCTTCCGGTATCAGGGTCTGCGAATCTCCAAGCGGGAACGTGAAGTTCCGCATGGAATCTGGCGTCGCTACAAGGTGAATCTCATTCAGCCTGAAAAGACCTTTGACGTTCAGGTCGCGCAGCTCGACACCGACGCGGAGGGCAATATTCCGTTTTCGATTCTCATCAACCTGCGGGCCCGCTGCGAAGCGACGTTCGTCTGGTGGACGTACGGAGTGAAGGGGGTCAACGGGACGGCTGAATCGGATGCGACGCTGCAGTTGAAACTCATTCTGAACACGTCACCCAAAATTGGCTTCGGTCTGAACAGTCCGCTCCCCCGTCTGGAACTGCGTCCGAAAGTCATGCAGGTGGAGTTGAAACTGAAAGACCTCGACATGCGGAAGCTGGGGGTCTTTCAGGGAGATCTTGTCAAAGTTCTGGGGGACGGATCGACCAAAGCGGTCGAGGCTCTTGTCCAGCAGCAGGAAGGAAAGATCAAGAAGAAGCTGCAGCAGAGCCTGGACGAAGCAGCGCCGTGAGGCTGGCGCATACAGGATTCGTCACGAATCCGGAGGCTGACACCCTCCGGCTCGCCTTTTCGAATCCTGCATCGTTGAACGATATCACGTCTTACCAGCCCAGAACGCTGGCGAAAATCAAAGGAGCGACAATCGTGGCATCAGACTCCACGATGAAGCGCGGGGTGTCCCCACCGAGTTTGCCCCAGGTGATTTTCTCGTTGGGAACGGCTCCGGAGTAGCTGCCGTAGCTCGTCGTGGAATCGCTGATCTGACAGAAATATCCCCACAGCGGAACGTTCTCCCGCTGCAGGTCCTGATGCAGCATCGGCACGACACAGATGGGGAAGTCTCCCGCGATCCCGCCGCCGATCTGGAACATCCCGAGTGAGTGCTTGCGGGTCCGTTCGGTATAGAAATCGGCCAGCCAGGTCATGTACTCAATCCCCGTCCGGACGGTGTGAACGTTCTTCACGTCACCACGGATCACGGCAGCGGCGTACATGTTCCCCAGCGTTGCATCTTCCCAGCCGGGAACAATGATCGGCAGATTCTTTTCTGCCGCGGCGAGCATCCAGGAATTCTTGGGATCGATCTGGTAGTGCTCTTCGTACTTGCCGCTCAGCAGAACCTGATAAAGGAATTCGTGGGGGAAGAATCGCTGGCCTTCGCGATCGGCTTTCATCCAGACTTCCAGCATGGCCGCTTCGATGCGGCGCATGGCTTCCCCTTCGGGAATGCATGTGTCGGTTACCCGGTTCAGATGACGGTTGAGCAGCTCCACTTCCTGTTCGGTGGAGAGTGTCCGGTAGTCGGGCACCCGGACATAAAAATCGTGGGCAACGAGATTGAAGACGTCTTCTTCGAGATTGGCACCCGTGCAGGAAATCAGGTGGACTTTGTCCTGCCGGATCATCTCTGCCAGCGACAGGCCAAGCTCGGCCGTGCTCATGGCCCCGGCCATGGAAATCATCATGTGCCCGCCGGCGTCGATGTGTGCGGAATACGCATCAGCTGCATCGATCAGGGCAGCAGCGTTGAAATGGCGGTAGTGATGATGGATGAAGGTGGAAACCGGTCCACGGGTCGCGTTTTTCTTGGGCATGATATCGTCAGTCCAAAAGCTGGATTTTGGAAGGGGTCAGCAAGGGTTGCCTGGGAGACACAAGGTCATGGAGAAGATTGGACGGCGATCAAGAATGGTTGCCGATCCCAGGAAGAATTCACGCTGGCACTGCTGCAAAATCGAAGCGACGGAACTTTTGATTTCAATTCGTTTGCCTTTCCTCGTCGTTCGGACGTCTTTGACAGTTGGACCATGGACATTCCGGATCCGCAGTTCCGGAGTTGACCATGGCGATCCGGGAAAAATGTGCGATCACGTCGCGGGGTCAGCGGGCAGTTCAATCGCAACCCCGCGTTTTCTCAGTCCGGCATACCCGGAACTAAAATCTCTCGAGGATCTCACGTACCCTTGGACCCGTCCTGAGGCGGGTCGATAGCTGCATTAGAGATTGCCGGAGCGTTTGCTGCCACCCTGTGGAACAAATCTCTTCGAAACGGTCCGTGATTTCTGCGGGAAGTCGACGTAAAACCACCACTTTTTCAGACTTTTTCCCAAAAAACGCTCTTCATCCCTCAAGATCACAATTCTCGATGATCCCTCATCGGCCGAAAATGGCGCCAGGCGTCACGGAATCGACACCTCCAGCGGCGGATCCGGGAACACTTTGTCGATTTTCACAGACGCGGTCATCTCGAGATAATCGCCTGAGCTCCCGCTGAACATCCCGGAAACGGGCATGACCCCGCGTGGGTGGTTGCTCACCCCGGCTGCGACATGCTTTGTTGACACCGGCTCGCCCAGTGTCGGATCGTACCCGCGCCACCCCAGCGCCGGGAGATAGATCTCGACCCAGGCATGCATGGCGGCCCGCCCCGCCTCGCTCGCTGGACAATCCAGATACCCGCTGACAAAACGAGCAGCGAACCCCAGAACCCGGCTCGCCTCCATCATGAGCGTCGCCAGGTCCCGGCAGGAACCATTCATTTTCTGCAGCGTGACCACGGGGGTCTGAACCCCCTTTTCCATCCGCCGTCGATACTTCATCTGCTGGTGAATCAATTCTCCCAGCCGGAAAACCGTTGCCTCCGCCTCCTCTGAGACCAATGGAGGATCGAGTTGTTCGAGCCAGTCCCGGACGGCATCCAGATCGTCGGGGTAGGTGAGGGACTGATACGCTGCCGCGATTGTCGTCTCCAGGGTGTCGTAGACAACGGGAAACGGGACAGGGGGAGTCTCCCGCGGCTGTGACACCGGAAAGGGCTTGCGACGAAGGACAATCGCTTCGCTGCTGATCTTCAATTCCGTCGTCGGCTCCAGAAAGTCGACAACGAGAATCGAATTGCCGAAGACGTCGCTGGCCCAGGCAGCGTGATGTGCCGGAGTCATTGTCACATCCATACTCTCCACCCGCAGCTCGTGCCCTTCACGAGGACGCAACACCAATCGGTGACGACCGAGTGTGACGGGACGGGCATATCGATACGAAGTTTCGTGGAGAATTCTAAGGCGTGCCATCGGTGTACATCCTTCAAACTGATTCAGTGCAGACCGTGCCCCTTGCCGCCAGCTGTTGCTCCCCTGCGATTGCAGTGCGGCAGGGGATGCTTGCAAGTCGGGGTCCAGTCCCGCGACTCCTCCTCCCCTTATTCCAGGGAGACCCCTTTGCGGTACAGCTGCTTCCAGGTCATCGGTTGAAACTTCTGACCGGGAACGAGTTGGCAGTCGACGTCCATGGCTTTGCAGGAGACACTTCCGAAGACACTGGCGACGGCAGCATCGGCAGCGTCCCGTCCGTTGGCGATCCGAACCAGTCCATTCAGAGCCGCCAGATGAGTGGCATCAAAGATCATCCACCGTCCGCCCAGGTAGGCTTCAAAACAGGCGTGGAAGTCCTGCGGAACCAGTTCATACGCGTAGCCGGTGAAGTATCTGGCGGGAATGTTCAACGCCCGGCAGAGAGCAATTCCCAGGTGGGCGAAGTCCCGGCAGACCCCCGTGCGCTGTGTCACGGTGTCATAGGCTGAGGTCTGCGAGTTCGTCGTTCCTGCCACATATTCCACGTTGTCATGAATCCATTCCGTGATCCGGATGACTTTTTCATAGGGTTCCGGGATCTTTCCGAACAGGTCCCACGCAAGCCGGCCCAGGCGGTCTGACTGGCAGTAGCGGCTCGGGAAGAGGTGAGGAATCGCGTCGTGTTCCAGGTCGGCGATCGGAACGCTGTCGATCTCCCGGGCGGGCAGGAGATCGAACTCGCAGTCCACGGTCGCCTGATAATCGACCTGAAGAGTCTTGGCCTTTCCCGTTTCCAGGCGGAGGAACCGATTGTCATCAACCCGAATCTCCTCGAACTCGAGAGGAGGGTCGAAGACCAGAGATTCCTCGAGAATGACCTGCGATTCGGTGTTCTGCGGCTGGATACTGAAAATGATTGTCGATGGAAATTTTGCTTCGTACTCAAGGTGCGATGAGACTTGAAATTGCATGAATTGAGCCCGTGACTGGGGAAGAAACGAAGAGAGCGCCATTTCGATTCTCGCACCCCCTCACCGGTTGTAAACGAATTTTTGAAAATCACGGGAGGAGTGACGTCCTTTCCCTCGCTCCCAAACTATCGTTGAACGACCGTCAATCTCGAAAGACGTACACGCAGGCCCCCCGGGACTCTTCATTGAATTTCCTGCCGGGTGTGGTTGAATGACGTGACGGGCGGACAGACACAGGCCGTCACCGTCTACAACATGAGCAAGGAGCACTCGCATTTTCACTTCGCGCCGTCACTGGATTGCTGCTCCTCTTGCCCGCAGTCGCCGCGGAAATCTGCGGGTTCTTGTGGGGATGGTCCTCGGAATTGTGACTCTTGGAGTGGGCGCGGTCTTCCTGATCAAATTTCAGCCGACCCGGGAGATCCTGCGTCGGCTGGCTGGAAAGGCCCCGAAGATTCAGGATGTCGCTCCCGCCCAGGACGACTGGCAGCCTGTCCCCAACACTCCTCCGGGTCCCGAAGACTGGCGGGGATGGAGAGGAAATGATTTCACGAATATCGTCGCCGACTGGTCAGGGCCGCTCGAATGGAGTGACACGCAGGGACTGCTGTGGAAGACGAAGCTTCCCGGAAAAGGAAACTCGACTCCCATCGTCGTGAACGGTCAGATCTACCTGACGACTGCGGACGAAGAACGCAGACTCTGGCTGGTGCAGCTGGATTTTCAGACCGGTCAGGAAGTTCGCCGAACCGAAATCTTTCACGGGGATTTTCCTTCCACGCACGAGAGAACTTCGAACGCAGCCTCCACGCCCGCCTGTGACGGGGAACGAATTTTCGTAGTCTGGGCAGACCCGTCCAAGGTCCACCTGACGGCGTTCGATCTGGAAGGAAAACGGCTCTGGTCGAAGGAGATGGGCGAATACGGAGCGGGCTGGGGTTATGCCGCCTCTCCGCTGTGTGCGGATGGTCTTGTTCTGGTCAGTATGGACAACCCTCAACAGGGGTTCTTGACCGCGGTCCGGGCCGACAGCGGCGACGTCTTCTGGCGACGCATTCGACCGGACGCGGATGACAGCAGTTACAGTTCCCCAGCACTGATGACCGACGGAGACAAGAAGCTGGTCGTGATGAACGGTCTGGATCATGTGCAGGCGTTCGATCTTGTCACCGGGAAAACCGTCTGGGAGTGCGAAGGCCCGACGACGACCTGTGCCACAACTCCGGTCTTCAATGACAAACTCTGCGTCGTCAGCGGCGGGTATCCCAACTCAACGCTGCTGGCGATTTCGACCGGCGGTGAAAGTCAGACGCCTCACATCGACTGGAAAGTGACGCGGTCCAGCGAAGTCCCTTACGTTCCTACGCCGCTCCTGTACAACAATCACGTATTCGTGATTCAGGATGACGGTCTCGCGATTTCCCGGGATGCCACGACCGGAAAGATCGAGTGGAAACGTCGGCTGGGGGGCAAGTTCTCTGCCTCACCGTTGCTGCTGAAAGACGCCATCCTGTGCATTGATGAAGTTGGAACCTGTTCTCTCCTCAACAGCACGAGCGGCGAAATCATTCAGCAGAATTCCCTGCCGCACGGGTGCTTCGCCAGTCCTGTCCCGATCGGAAACAAACTGTTGATTCGCACGACAGAGGACCTGTACTGCGTTGGCCAGCCCTGAACTTTCGCAGGTTCTGTTCCAGTTTCCGCGGCACAATGGGTTCTCTGATTGAGCAGCTCGCAAACTGCCCGCGCACCAGCCATGTGTCCAGTTCACCAAGATCGGCAGAAGCTGTGACCTCATCAAGAATTGCGAATTGCCAGCCCCGTCGAATTTTGCTTGGGCGTAAAATTTGCAGACTCATCATCAGCCGAAAAGGAATCCCTGCCATATGAAATGAGGAGAGGAGACGATGGCTTCCTTGCTGAAACGCCTGCTGCTCAAACCTGCCATTCCGTTCGCCGTTGTTGCCAAGGGGAAGGATCGCGAATGGGGTCAGATGATTGGCGAGGCGGAGGCGAGCCGGATCCAGGCAGCTCAGCGAAGTCTGATGGAGCTCCCATTCTTCCTCGTCCACAAACCGTGGTGGATGCCTTTTCGAGTCTACCTCCGTCTGGCAGAGCGGGTTGCTCAGAATCATTTTCACAACCCCATGGTGCGGGTCTTTCCGCGAATCCAGGAACGCCTGAAGGGAATGGCGATAGGCGCAGGGGTCCGTCTGGAAACGTTGTGCCTGTTTCAGATGCTGGAAGCTGCCTGTAATCAGCATACAGACCGATCAGGGATGTCGGCGCCGCCGGCCGGGGGCTGCACAGCCATTGCACTCGGACCGGGCCGGGTCAAAGAGAAAGAACCTGTGATCCTGCACAATCTGGATCAGGTCGAACAGGCAGCCTCGTGCCTGACCATTCGTCGCAGCCGCGCCGAAGGGGAACTCAGCAGCATCTGTCTCACATTGTCTCCGCTGTGCGGGGTGGTCGATGGAATCAATGAGGCGGGACTGAGTATCTCGTACAACTACGCTGCTGCTGTGGAAACGGCTGCCCACGGAACGCCGTTGTCGCTGGCCATCTCCGACGCCCTCGCGAGCTGCCGATCCGTTCCGCAGGCGATTCAGCGAATCGTTCAGCATCCACGCAATCACGGTGCGATGCTTATGCTGGGAGACGCGAGCGGCTGCCTCGCGCGGTTGGAACTCTCCGGTCGTTTCTATCATCTGGAGTGGCTCGCCGATCCCGCAGGGGTGCTCTTTCACACCAATCAGTATCGTTCAGAGAAGATGGAGGAACGTCAGGTCCGCGCGGACGCCGTCTATCGGGACACCTGTCCTGCTCCGCTGCGCGGGGTCCGCATTCGAGAATCCTCGGAAGAGCGCGAACGCGCTTTGAAGGGACAACTGCAGGAAATTGATCGAGTCGGTATCGACGAAGCGCTGGAACTTCTGCATGATCATGGACGAATCAGTTGCGGGGGAGCCAACACGATCTGCATGCATGGGGATTACTGGTCGACGGTCGCCAGCGTGGAGTTGCTGCCACGCTCACGAGTATTCCGCGTTGGCTATGGTCCCGCGTGTCAGGCGGTCTATCGTGACTTCACCTTTTAAAATCAGGACCTGAGCACGCTGGAGAGTTGAATGCGAAATGAGTTCGCGCCGTTCATTCTTCTTTTCGTCGGTTCCACCTTATTCGCAGCGGATCCCACTCCGCAGCCGCTGACCGTCTGCTGTAACGAGCAGCTGGACTACGCTCCTGAGATTCTCAAGGAATTCACCCAGCAGACGGGCATTGAAGTCCGTCTGCTGCAGGAATCTCCCACCGAGAAAAAGATCGGTCTGATCGATCAGTTTCTTGCAGACATGCCGCCAGCGGACTGCGACGTCATCTGGGATCATGACATGCTCGGGATGATGGAGCTGGCTGAGAAGGGGGTGCTTCTCCCCTATCGGAGTCCCAACCTGGACCGCATCAATGACCAGTATCGTGACGCCCATGGAAAATGGATCGGTTTCTCCGGTCGCATGCGGATCTGGCTGGTGAACGAAACCAAAATGCCAGCCCGGCATGATGCCATCCTCAGCCGGTTCCTGGGGAATGACCTGACGAAATTTGCCACCGCCACGCCGCTTCACGGCTCCCCATTAACGCACATGAGCATCCTGTGGCAGCACAACGGCGATGCCGTCGTCAAGGAATGGCACCAGACTCTGAGGAAGAAAGGGATGAAGACCGCTGCTGATGAAAACGCAGTTCGAAATCTGATCACTTCCGGGGAGTGTGATTTTGGATGGACGGACAGCGATCAGTATTTTCGAGCCAAGGCAGACGGTTTTCCTGTCGACATGATTCCCGTTCGGGTCGAAAGCGAAACGATCTGCCTGCCGAACACGGTCGCCATTCTGAAAGGGACAAAGCATCTCGCAGCCGCCCAGAAGCTGGTTGACTATCTCACCTCGGAACAGACCGAAATGAAACTGGCGGCAAGCATCTCTCATCTGATCCCGCTGGGGGATGTTGACGAGCAAAAGCTTCCGGAGGAGGTCCGCAAGCTGAGAGGATGGTCTGCGGAAGCGATGGACATTCGCCGCTGTCACGATGCCCGGGAATTCTGCCTGGACTGGCTCGAACTGCTTCCGCCAGCCCGCTAGACCAGTTTGGATGATCATGTGCAGGCGATTCAGGATTTTCACCGCATGAAATTCCATGTTATCGCCTGCAGAACATAATAGATTATTGGCAAAACCGCTCTAGCAGTTTCAAATTCGGATTTCAGGGTGGTACAGGGATTGCATGGGGTCACCTGCACAGCAGCGGGAGCACGCCTTGAACATCCTGATGATCACGAATGTCTTTACGCCTCAGATCGGAGGGGTGACGCGCAGCGTCCAGCAGTTCTGCGAGGAATATCGCCGACAGGGACATCGCACCCTGATTATTGCTCCCGAATATGAGCAGACGCCGGACGGGGAAACGGATGTGATCCGGATTCCCGCCATCCCCAACTTTTATCAGAAGCAGTATTCCCTGCCGCTTCCTGCGTTCTCCATGCTGCTCCCGGATGTGCGCGACTTCTCTCCGGACATCGTGCACGTTCATCATCCATTTCTACTGGGCAGCACCGGACAACTGCTGGCGGCGGATCGCGGCGTTCCCCTCGTCTACACCCATCACACCCGCTACTCCGTTTACATCGAAACCAAGACCGACTGGCCACGCTCCGTGGAAGAGGGCATCGTCGAGCTGATCGTCGGGTTCTGCGAACTGTGCGACGGTGTTGTCGCGCCGAGTGAAGGAATTCGAGACCTGCTTCAGCAACGGGGGATCACAAACCGGATTCAGGTGATCCCCACCGGCGTGGATGTTCGCCGCTTCAAACGGGCAGACCGATCGGAACTGCGTCGACAGCTGTCGCTGCCGGAGAGCCGGAAGATCGTCGGACACGTCGGCCGTCTTGCTCCGGAGAAGAACACTCCCTTTCTGGCGAAAGCCGTCGCTGCCTTTCTCAAAAAGTCACCGCAGGCAGAGTTTGTCGTTGTGGGAGACGGTCCAGACCGAGTCTCAATGCTGAAAGTCCTAAAGGGGGAAGGGGTCGCTGATCGTTCCCACTTCCTCGGCTTTCTGGAAGGTGAGGATCTGGTCAATGCCTACGCGGGATTCGACGTGTTTGCGTTCAGCTCGCATTCTGAAACTCAGGGAATGGTCCTGGCGGAGGCGATGGCTGCCGGCGTCCCGGTTGTTGCCGTCGATGCGACCGGAGTGAGAGACATGATCATCGACGGAGAGAACGGCCGGATCATTCCGACTGACGACGTTGGCGGTTTTGTCGCTGCACTGCAGGAAGTTTTGGAATCGCCGACCGACCGTTTCCGCGAGGGAGCGATTCGCAGTGCTGAAGAAGCGTCTCAGGAGAACTGCGCTCGCAACATGCTCGACTTCTATGCCGAGCTGATTCGACATCCACGGCAGCGGTCACTTTCCGACTGGGAGCGACTGCAGCAGCGCTGGGAAGCAAGCTGGCAACTCTGGCAAGTTCGCGCCCGTGCGGTCGCAGCGGCAGCACGGGAATCATTGACGTCAGTTTCAGGTGAGTCAGACAAAGCATCTGACTGAAGCCCCAGTGTCCCGTAGGCGATCAAGAAACCTGTCAACAGCGAGCCAACTGAAGATGCACTCGTGCTGGTGAAGCGAGTGTATGTCGAGGACACGTTGGGAGACTCTTTGAGCTGAGTGTGTTGGGACCGACAGTCCGGGGTGGACGGTCACTGTTCTTTGAACTTGCTTGAAGTTGTCATCAGTAAAAAAAGAGACCCTGCCGTGCGACAGGGTCTTTTTTCGAGAAATGAAACTCGGACAGTGACTCACATTAGAGCGGTTTGCCAATAATCTATTACGTTCCGCAGGCGATAACATGGACTTTCATGCGGTGAAAATCCTGAATCGCCTGCACATGATAGACCAAACTGGTCTAGAAGTTGAAGTTCAGCGAGGCTGTCAGCTGTTGAGCCCACCAGGAATTGTACTGCCGTTCGATCTGAGGATAGAGCGGGAAGCCCTGCCATTTGATCGTATCTGCCGGTCGGGAGACAGCTCCCACCCACAGCACCGTATAACCGAGCCGGAAGGAGGAATTGTCGAGGACCGAGATCTCTCGCAGTCCGGGGATCACATCGATGAAGTCGAAGTCCGCAAAGATCGACTGCTGGAACGTGGGAGAGACGTGGGTGCTGTTCGTCGAGCTGCGGAAGCTGGAATCCTGGGCCAGGATTCGCGGGGTCGTGTATCCGCGGAAGCGAACGTCGGCCAGTGGGTCACCGATCTGGTTTCCGGACATGTTGATCTGTTCGTTGTTCACAGCCAGACCCAGGATCGATTCACCCCACATGTTGAACCCGTTCTTGCGTGTGTCTCCCAGGTCGAACCGCAGTCCGATTTCTGGACCCGCAAGGTTGGATTGCACTTTGTTGTTCAAGGTAGCTGTGTACTGATCGTACGCATAGACCAGAGCGGAGGTCGCAGGATGAATTCCACCCGCTGGTGTTGACGTCCCGCCGCCGGTCCCGCCAGTGCCCCCGCCGGTTCCACCACCAGTTCCGCCGCCACCGGTTCCGACATTGGCGTAGGTGTAGTTGAAGCCGCTGTCGACCCCTTTGAAGTAGAAGCCTTCATTGATGTACAGGTATCGGGCTCCCCACAGAGGACGCAGCATGACGCCGTCATTCTTGTAGAGGGGCTGCTGATAGATGCTCATGTTCGCACCGCCGGCCGAGGTCGACATCTTGATGCTGTAGAGCAAGTCGTACTTGGCGGTACTTCCGTCACCAAACTCTGCAGCACCTGGAAGCGGTTCACCGTTATCGAGCGGAATATTTCCGTTCAGGGTGGTGATCAATCCACCTCCCAGCAACTGGACCAGTGTCTGATTCAGGGGAATGCCGTTGATCTGATCCTGGCCACGTCGGAAATCTGAATTCGCAGTCGCGGCACCCCAGCCGGTCAATTTGATCCCGGTTTCATCTTCGTTGTAGTAGGCCAGTTCTCCCTGCAAACCTGGAGCCATCTCAGGCGATCCGATACGGGCCGCAGTGAAGATGGGATAGAGAGTATCCGTTGCATTGTCGACAAGTGAGGTCGTCGTCGTCGCTAACAGTGGATATGGAAAGACCGTGTCATTGAGAATGTAGAAGCCCTGCACGCTGGGGGTGAAGTTCGTGAGAATCGGCATGCCTGCGTAACTGCCGTTTGCTGGAGTGCCCAGCGGGAGTCCAGGGCCACCGTAGTTGCCGCGGCGGGCATATGGCGAACCGATCAAGGCTTCGCCTGCATCACGGAACTGAATGGCCATTCCGCTGACTGTGGCAGAGAAGTCCCGCCGTCGGTACAGCATTTCCTTGAACCAGAGTCCCCCCTGATTGTAGGTCGAAGTCTGACCGACATTGGCAGGATCGAAAGGGCTGATGGCCGGCCAAGGCTGGAAGTTCTCCGGAACACCTGCCGGATACAATGTATTGGGATCGGCAGGTCCACCCATCGCATAGGGCGATGGATAGTACCCTCCAGGAGAGGCTCCGTAATCACCGGGATATCCCTGATAATCCGGACTCGGCATCCCATATATGGATGCACCCTCTGTATATGGAGACTGTCCCGAACAGGGAGTCCGGGTCGCCAGCAGCATTGCTGTACAGGTGACCGCTGTTATCCAGGGCTGAATCCGCATCAGTACGTCCTTGACTGGTTGGCCAAACCGCGACTCACGGTTGGCCTGGCGACGAGACAGGAATCCTAAATTCCTACCGGCCCACTTCCGGCGCATTCACAATGGACGATGTGGACACGCAGGAACGGACCTGAAACTGTTATCGGTCTACGGATTGGAGAAACTGTACCGATTGTGCGACCTATGCCGTTTTTTCCCTGTGTAACGTTTGTGCGGGAATTGCCGGTTATTCACTTGCTCTCATGGGGCCTGCTGCCCCCCTTATTCTGCGCGGAAGTTGTTTTTGAAGAACCACTTATAGACCAACAGACAACATCTCAGCCGGCTCCAGGCATCAAGAACTTCTGGGATTTCCGGGTCTGTGAGGACACTCTGAGGAGCGCACGAATTGCCGGAGGAGGCTCGGTCAGCAGAAGCTGCCGGTGCAAACTGGGGGAGAGTGGCAAGAAATTCCGCCCTGCGATGTTCATTTCTGCAGAAGCGACACGCTGCCTGATGGGCTCGCCTGCCCGTGTCTCCCGTCTCCGTCCGGCGAAGGGGAGTTCGCGAATCCGCACGCTGAATTCGCATCACCGCGCAAACATCGTTAGCATTCAAACACCGCAACCTTTTCGTGTTCGCCAACCCAGAGGAATCCCTTGGCTCCCGAAAAACGTGACTTCGATGAGTTTCTGGAAAAGTTCAAGCGTCATCGCGAACTGATGATTGATGAACTCCATAAGGTCGTGGTGGGTCAGGATGCGGTCATCGAGCAGATCCTGGCCGCCATCTTCACCGGAGGACACTGCCTGCTGGTGGGGGTGCCCGGTCTGGCGAAGACGTTACTGGTCAGTACGATTGCCCGGATCCTGGATGTCGACTTCAAACGAATCCAGTTTACGCCGGACCTGATGCCGTCGGACATCACCGGGACGCACGTTCTGGAAGAAACCGAGTCGGGCCGCCGCGAGTTCCGCTTCGTTCAGGGACCGGTCTTCACCAACATCCTGCTCGCGGACGAAATCAACAGAACCCCGCCGAAAACGCAGGCAGCCCTGCTCCAGGCGATGCAGGAACGCGAAGTCACCGCCGGCCAGGAAACCTTCAACCTTCCTGACCCGTTTTTCGTCATCGCCACGCAGAACCCGATTGAGCAGGAAGGGACCTACCCGTTACCCGAAGCGCAGCTGGACCGCTTCATGTTCAACGTGAAAGTGGACTACCCGAACCTGGATGAAGAGGAACGGATCCTGGCCGCGACCACACGCGGGGAGCGTCCCGAGGTTCGTAAGGTCCTGAGTGCAAAATCAATTCAGTATCTGCAGAAGCAGATCAATCAGATTGAAATCGCTCCGATTATCATTACTTATGTCACCCGTCTGGTGCGGGCGACACGTCCGCACGATTCGGGCTCGCCGAAGTTTGTGCGTGAACTGATCGACTGGGGTGCGGGGCCTCGGGCTGGGCAATACCTGATTCACGGGGCTCGCGCCATGGCTGCCATGGACGGTCGACCGACGATTTCATTCGAGGATGTACGCCGCATCGCGGTCCCTGTTCTCCGCCACCGGATTTCCCCGAACTTCCAAGCTCAGGCGGAAGGATTTGACACAGATTCCATCGTGCGGCGATTGATGGAAGAGGTTCCGGAGCCAGCCATTCCGAAGTATCAGTCCTGACAATTCGGGAAGCGGAATTGCAGGAAAATACTTTTCCCTCTTCCCTATCCTCTGCCCCCTTTGCGGTCCCCCTGAACTCGCATTGACCGATTTTGGAGGATGGATACAATCGGGTCATGTGGAAGTGTCGGTAATATCCGCACATCCGGAAGGATCGATAGTCTTGGCGAACTCTTCAGGATGAATGAAGTGAGCCTGTCGGCTTTCGTTTTCATGCAGGGACGCCTTGAGTGCTCGGCCCGATCAGTGGCTGAAGGGAGAATTGGAGCACGATGAAAACAGTCTTTACCACCGGTGAAGCAGCGAAGATCTGTAAAGTTAGTCAGCAGACCATCATTCGCTGCTTTGACTCCGGACAACTCAAAGGATTTCGAGTTCCGGGATCGCGATTTCGTCGCATCCCCCGCGATGTCCTGTACAAGTTCATGAAGGATAACGGCATCCCGACCGATGCCCTCGAAAGCGGGAAACGCAAAGCGTTGATCGTCGACGACGACCGGGATCTGGTCGAATTGCTGCGGGACTCACTGGAAGCAGACGGACGCTTCGACGTCCGAACCGTGAACAACGGCTTCGACGCCGGGATGATGGTCAAGGAATACCGTCCTGACACCATTATCCTCGACGTGATGCTGCCGGACATCAACGGCAAAGAAGTCTGTCAGCGCGTCCGCAGCGACTCGACGCTCGACGACGTCAAAATCATCTGCATCTCCGGAATGGTCGAAGCAGAGAAGGTTCAGGAACTTCGCGATGCCGGCGCCAACGACTTCATTCAGAAACCGTTCGAAGTCGAGACGCTGATTCAACGCATCTGTCGGCAGCTGGATATGGAAGCCACTGCCTGAAGTGGATCTGATCCCCACGGGTGACCTGGTGCGGGCTCACCCGCTGCAGCGGACTTCATCGAGTGTGTGCATGTTCGAACAGTGCGCGGAGAACGCCGGAATCCAGCCCGATTCCGGCGTTGACCATTTACTGTCCGGTGCCGAGCCCTGGCGCGGGGCAGACGCTGTCGCAGTGCATCTGGCTGCAGCCTGTGCTTCGAAATACTCGTTGAATCTCTGCGCCCTTTGCTGGCAGGATCCGGTCCTTCATCAGACGGCCCTGGTGCTCCATCCGGCGGAGTCTCCTTCTGCAGGCAGGCAGATCCGGCTGAATGGGCTTCGATCTGTCGAAGAGCTTTCCGGTCTGCTGCCTGAAGAATCGGAGAGAATCACCCAGCTGACATGGGTCCCCATGTGCGTTGGCGAGGCGGGAGTTCCGCCACTTCGCCCCATGCTGGGACTGCCGACCGGATGTTCCCTCGAACAACTTGACTCTGACTGGATGAACGCGTCGCTGACACTGCTCCAGTGGGGAGCCCGTTTCGATGCTGAATTGCAAACCCGGAAACTCGCGTCACTCGCGGAATATGCTGCCGGAGCGGGACACGAGATCAATAATCCACTCGGGAGCATCATTGGCCGCGCTTCGCAGCTGCTGAAGAATGAAACGGATGCGGAGAATCGCCGGGCTCTGGAAACGATCGGAGCGCAGGCTTATCGCATCGGGGACATGATTGGCGACACGATGCTGTTTGCGAATCCACCGGCGATGAAGCGACAGACGCTGAACCTGACTGAAGTCATCAGAGAGATCGCAGCAAAGTTTCGAAACGAGATTGAAGAGCATTCGATTCAATTTGAGGAATCCGTCCCGGAATCGCTTCACCTGTCTGCAGATGCTCATCACCTGCGGATCGTTGTTTCGGAGCTGTTTCGCAATTCCATCCGGGCGTTGCAGTGCGTTCCAGATGGATCAAACCATCGACTGCGGGTGAGCGGCGTCGCCCAATCTCGCCACTCGCAACCCGGCGTCTTTCTGGAAATCACGGACAACGGAACCGGTTTGACTGCCGAACAGCTCCGACATTGCTTCGACCCATTTTATTCCGGACGGCAGGCTGGACGAGGTCTTGGATTCGGGCTTTCGAAATGCTGGCGGATTGTCCGTATGCATGGGGGAGAGATCGACCTGAGTTCCGAAGCCGGTGAAACTCACGTTCGGATCTGGTGGCCCGCTGAGACCACTTGATGTAGGGTCCGCTGTGCGGACCGTAGCAGAGCGTGGAATGGTCCGCACAGCGGACCCTACGGAAATGACATCTTCCCGAGGGGGAGTTCACTCACGTTGCAAAGCGTAATGATATCTCGATATACTGATGGGGCGTCGTCACTCCACACCCTCCCCGCCTCAGGAGTTTCCAGTGCCTGCCACGCTCAAAATCAGCCGTCGTGGATTTCTCGCTTCCACTTCTGCGACTCTCGCTCTTCGGCCATGGTCACGAGTCCTCGGGGCCAACTCGGACATCCGCGTTGTCGTCATCGGCTGCAACAACATCGGTAAAACTCATCTGAACGGGTTCCCGCAGATCGCCGGCGTCCGAGTCGTCGGCATCTGTGACGTCGACTCACAGGTTCTCGGGGCCGAGGCGACGAAATTCGAGAAAGAGCACGGTCCGGTCAAAAAGTACGAAGACCTGCGGACAGTCTACGATGACCCGAACGTGGACGCTGTTGTGCTGGCTGTCCCCAATCACTGGCACGCACTGGGAACCATCTGGGCCTGTCAGGCAGGCAAAGACGTTTACGTCGAGAAGCCCTGTTCCCAGAACATCTGGGAAGCAGGCCAGATGATGAAAGCGGCCGAGAAATACAACCGGATTGTTCAAGTCGGAATCCAGCGCCGCAGCATCGAGGACACCCAGAACTGGCTGAGGGAAATTCGCGAAGGGGCATTGGGGAAGATTCAATGCGTGCGGGCACTCTACTATTCCCGTCGTCAGTCCATCGGCAAAGTCAACGAGCCTCAGACTCCGCCCCAGCATGTCAATCATGATCTCTGGTCGGGCCCGGCTCCCACGCCCATCTGGCGGGAAAAGTATCACTACGACTGGCACTGGTTCTGGGAACTCGGGAACGGTGAGTTAGGAAATAACGGCCCGCACGTGCTGGACCTGGCACGTACCGCACTGGGCATCGAGGAATTCCCCGGGAAGGTCTGGAGCGCAGGGGGGCGATATGCCTGGGATGACAATGGAGTCACGCCCAACTCGCACATCGTTCATTACGGGTATGAGCCGACTCCCATCATCATGGAGATCCGCAATCTCCCGGAGAAAGCCAAGACGAACGAAAACACAGCCTACCGCGGCCTGAGTGTCGGAATCATCGTGGAAGGCGAGGACGGTACCTACATCGGTTTCGACGGCGGAAAGCACTTCGATCGCGAGGGGAAACTCGTCCGGCAGATTCCCGCAAACTCCGGTCCCGATGGCGGCAGACAGAAGCACCGCGAGAACTTCATCAAAGCGGTTCGATCACGCAACGAAGGAGAACTCAACTGCAATTTGAAGCAGGGGCATCTCTCCTCGAGCCTGTGCCATCTGGGAAATATCGCCCAGCGACTGGGAGAACCTATTCCGGTTCCACAAGCGATCGAACGTCTGCAGTCAGATCCGCAGTTCGGAGAGACCGGGACACGCCTGCTGACTCACCTGCAGGCGAACGACTTGCCGGTGGAGACGCTCAAGATGGACGTCGGTGGCCCGCTCGCCTTCGACCCGGTCACGGAGACATTTCCTCAGAGCCCGGAAGCGAACGCACAATTGAAGCGAACCTATCGAGCCCCGTACATCATTCATGACGATGTCTGAGGCGACCGGTTGCGACGTTTCAGTACGCTCCGTCACCCATCACAGCGATGTCACACTCTTTCCGTCCCGTCGGCGTCGGGCATCCTGGACCGGCGAGACGAATCGATACTTGGTTTGCCGGAACGATCGTTACCGGTGATAGCCCAGCGAGACCATCACGTCATAGAGTTCTTCAAAGGTGATGAAACGACGGCGGTGGAGCAGCTTGTAAGAGTCCACAGCCCGGGCGAGTTCATCCACTTCCGGACGAGCGGAGTCGCGGGAGTCCGAAAACTGGCGGCGTTCACGAATCGGGGTCCCGCCCGCCTGAGACGACTGCTGCCGACGATCCACGAACGGGGTATTTTCCACAACCGAATTCTGCATTTTAATAGGCCTCCAGAGAAGACAGCACGCTTTTTCAACCTTAGTTCATCTGAGCGAATGCGAGGCCGATCCCGACCCGGGGAACGATTTTTCGCATCAATTGATTCCAAATGTGACGACAAGTCCATTTGTGATGGTTGAAGGAAGCCCCGGCCCTCGCGATGATCACAGGAAAGGGACATGCCGAAGCACCACTTGCTCAATCCTGCTGCAGTGGTGTATTCACATACTCCCTGCGGACTTCCAGTTGCGACCAAGTACAAGATGGAACTTTGATGTCAACCAAGACCACGATTCTCGGCAGCGGCGCCATGGCGACCGCAATTGCCATCCTGCTGGCAGAGCACGTCGGACAGGATGTGGCCATCTGGACTCGCAACGAAGAAACCGCAGAACGCCTGCGCCAGCAGCGGGTGAACGACCGACTGCTCCCGGGGGCCCGGATTCCGGACCAGGTCCAGATCACTCACGACATTCACGCTGCCATCGAAGGGGCCGAATTTCTGGTTGCTGCCATTCCTTCACAATACCTGCGCAGCACATTGGAAACGCTGTCGGACACACTGACCGGCAATCGTCCGGTGATCAGCGTCATCAAAGGACTCGAGAACGAAACGTTCCTGCGACCCAGCCAGATCATCTCCGAAACCATCGGCAGTCGGGCTGTCGTTTCACTGACTGGTCCCAGCCACGCTGAAGAAATTTCCCAGCGTCTCCCTGCCAGTGTGGTTGCTGCCAGCGGCGATGTCGCCCTTGCACGAAGAGTGCAGTCGATGCTGTCGACCGACCGCTTCCGCATCTACACCAATCAGGACCTGATCGGGGCAGAACTGGCAGGAGCGTTGAAGAACATTATCGGGATCGCTGCCGGAATCTCCGATGGCCTGGGCTATGGGGACAACGCCAAGTCCGCACTGATGACCCGCGGGATTGTGGAAATCAGCCGGTTCGGAATCGCTCTGGGGGCGGAGCCGGAGACCTTTGCCGGACTCGCGGGAATTGGCGACCTGATCACCACCTGCACCAGCCGTCACGGCCGCAATCGCATGGTCGGTGAACGCCTTGGTAAAGGAGAAACGCTCGACCAGATTCTCGAGTCGATGGATTCCGTGGCTGAAGGGGTGAGTACGACCCGCGCCGTCTTCCACCTCGCTGAGCAGAAGGGCATCGACATGCCCATCACCGAACAGGTCTACGGCGTTCTCTTCGAAGGGATCTCCCCTCAGGTTGCAACTGACCGGTTGATGAACCGTCCCACGCGGGGGGAATGAGTGGGTATTAAGTAGTGGGTAGTGGGTGGGTGTTAGGAGGAAAAGAGTGAGCCTTTCCTCTTACTCAGCCGGGCGCTTCAAAATTCCTGCTGCGATGGTTCCTCCGAAGCCGAGAGAGACCTTCAACAGGTGTTGCTGCGGTATTGAAGCGGATCTCTGGCCGAATTTCAGGACGCCTGTCATTTCCTCTTCGGGATCCTGATGATTCACGGTCGGAGGAAGCTTCTGCTCTGCGAGACTCAGCACGCAGATCGCAGTTTCGACAGCGCCTGCCGCCCCCATCAGATGGCCGATGGCCCCTTTGATCCCAAATGCGGGGACAGATTCCGTCCTTTGATTGAAGACCTGCTGCAGGGCTCGGCCTTCCGCTTCGTCATTGAGCACGGTGGCAGTGGCATGCAGACTCACGCTGTCGACGTCCGCAGCGGACAGTGAGCAGCGTTTCAGCAGGTCCTGAATCGTTTTTGCGACGACGGTTCCGGCCTGATCGATGCGGGTCAGCCCGGCAGGATCACTTCGCAGGATGCCGTCGACCCATTCCGCGAGGATAGGGGCCTTGCGAGCGGTTGCGTGATCCCAGTCTTCCAGCACCAGCATTCCAGCCCCCTCACCGACGGCAAAACCGCTCCGCTGCCGGTCGAAGGGTCGACATGCTCCGGCGGGATGGGCCCCGGGTTTCGCCAATACCCCCAGGCGGCGGTACGACGCCAGCAGTCCAGGATGCAGAGAAGCATCGGTGCTCCCGGCGATGGCGACCGGGCACAGGCCATCACGAATGAGATTGGCTGCCTGAATCACACTGACCAGTCCCGTGGCACAGGCAGCGACCGGACAGATGATCCCCGCTTCACAGTGCAGGTCTCTGGCGACCGCTGCTGCCGCTGCACTGGGAAAGAGGAAATCGAACGGCGAATCCTCTTGGCCGACGTCGTCGCCCTTTCGCTTCTGATGATCGAAATGTTCGAGATCAATCTTGCTGGTGCCGATCACGCAGGCTGCATTCCGAAGCATCTCGCTGGAGAGGCCGGCATGTGAAACCGCTTCGGAGGCTGCTTTGCGCGCGAAAGACACCATGCGGTCCGGGCCCGGATGTTGCCACGGGACTCTCCCGCCGAAGGCTCTCTGCGCTGAGGGTACCGGAGGGAACGTCGAATCGGAATCGAGCCAAGATACCGCCCGGCGGCCAGCCAGAATCCCTTGCCAGGTTTCCGTTCGCGTGGCTCCCAGGGGAGTCACCAACCCCACGCCGGTAATTGCAACGCGGCGGGAGTGCGTCGCGGGAAAGATGTCCGTCATTGCCGTCAGGTTCGATTACTTTTCCGGCAGACGACGAACAGGACCAGTCCAATCATGGCTGCGGTGATTGCCCACTCGATGTACATCGGATTGGATGGCACCGGCGCAGGCGCGGCCGGGACTTCCTGCGCGAGAACCGTCGTTGTTCCGACCCCGAGCCCGAGTGCAGTCATGCTTCCGATGGCTCGGACTCGCAAAGTTATCGGAAGGAACAATGTTCTCATGGATGTCACGATCGAGGAAATGAGAGGCCCGTGTCGACTGCTTCGCCGATTGTCGTGAATTTCCACGACAATGAGAAGTGAACCGGGCAATTAGAAAAACTCCTCAGCAGACGTCCTCCCGAAACGCTCAGCGGGCGGTCCAGCCGCCATCGACCGCCAGCAGGCTTCCGGTAACAAAACTGCTGGCATCGCTCGCCAGATAAATGGCGGCTCCCTGAATCTCCTCAAGCCGGCCCCAGCGTTCCAGCGCCACTGCTCCAATGATGAATTTCTTCGCCTCTTCCGAATCCGCGATCGGGACGTTCATATCGGTCAGAAACGGTCCCGGACAGATGGCATTGCAGGTGATTCCGAACGGAGCCAGTTCCAGCGCCATGGCCCGGGTCATCTGGACTACCGCCCCCTTGCTCGCGGTGTAAGGGGTGCGGTTCGCAAGTCCCACCATCCCCAGCGTGCTGGCCAGATGGATAATTCGCCCGGACCCCGCCTGCTTCATCCCCTTGACGACCGCCCGGCTGCACAGCCAGGGGCCCTCTACGTTAATCCGCTGGACTTCCTGAAACTGCTCCAGCGTCAGTTCTTCCATCGGTCCCCGAATGTTGATGCCGGCATTATTGATCAGAATGTCGATCTTGCCGAATTCCTGCTCTGCAAGATTCACCATCCCGTCCACCTGCCCCGGATCGGTGACGTCGGCTGCCATTCCCAGAGCGCGATGGCCGAAGTCCCGGGCGATTTCCTCAGCTGCCGCCTGAGCTTCATCCGCGTGTCGGCTTGTCAGGAGGACATCGGCTCCCGCGCTTGCGAGCCCTGCTGCCATGGCCAGCCCGAGTCCTTTTGATCCCCCTGTGATGATGGCAGACTTGCCAGTCAGATCGAACAGCCGAATTCCGGGAAGCATCGCATGTCCTTCATCAATGGTCAGGAGGGGAACACAGAAAATTTCGGCATTCCGTTTCTCAGGGCTCGGCAAACTCCGCGGAGTCATTCGACACATGCCCTTGCAGTGACCAAAATACGATATCCGCTCCTGACATTCGAATGCACCGGCTTTTGTGAAACCACGCGTCCCACTTTCAGCATCTTCTCCCGGTGTGCCCGTCTGGGTGCAGTGGACCGCGTATGCCATTGTCTGCAGCATCGCGTGCCTTGCTGAGGGACTCCGCTGGAGCAACCCGCAATCCCGTCTGGATGCGTTGACGGGCTGGCTGTCAGGACCGAATGCGGACTGGCTGCCCTTCCTCCCGTTGTTGCTGACCGCCCCCATCTGGATGGGCATCCCAGGCGGACGCGGCACGGCGAGAAAGCCGAGTGCGTGGCGAGTCTGGTTGCAGGAGTCGGCCGGGACGTCGAAACATCTGACGGGAACATGGATCGCAGCTATCGGGGTGTTCCTGCTTGCCTTCGCTGTCAGTCGAATGGCAGCGGGAACTTTTCAAGGGGCTCCTCCTGCTTATCACGATGAATACAGCTACCTGTTTCAGGCAGAGACTTATCTGCAAGGTCACTGGACCGTTCCGAGCGATCCTTCGCATCCGGAATGGTTTGACCAGATGCATGTGCTGAACGAAGGCCGATTCGCCAGCCGGTACTTTCCCGGCGTCGGCTTCTGGATGATGCCCTTTGTTGCACTGGGTGATCCCTGGCTGGGGTATCAACTGGCACAGGGGATCGCAGCCCTGCTGGTCTTCTGGATCGGGCGGGAGCTCTCGTCGAATGGGGTCGGCCTGCTCGCAGGAGTTTTGTTCGCCCTCTCCCCCGGGATGATTCTCTTCAGCACGCTGCTGCTGGCACATCATCCCACGCTGGTGGGGTTGCTGCTCTTTGCGTGGTCGTTCCTCCGCTGGCTGCGACGGGGAGGCCGCTGGATGCTGCTGCTGGCAGGCTGCGGCCTGTCTTACGCCATGCTCTGCCGTCCGATGACCGCTGCCGGCTTCGGGCTGCCGTTTGGAATCTGCTTCGCAGCGTGGTGGCTCGGTGTCGGGAGCCGAACTCGACCGCTGACCGAACCGCGGCCAGTCCGAGGACTCGGAGTCCGTTCCGTCGATGCCCTGATCCTGGCTGCTCCACTTCTGCTCGGGTTTCTGGTGCAGTCCATTTCGAATCATGCAATCACCGGTTCGTGGCGCACGACTCCGTATCAGCAATACACGGATATCTACACCCCCCGGCACCGTTACGGGTTCAATAACGTCATTGAAGGAGAGAAGCAGCTGGGCCCCAAGGTGCTCGACAACTACGATCGATGGGCCGAGAACCTGACTCCCGGTCTGGCAGCGAAGAATGTCTGGACTCGACTCGAAGCAAGCCTGCGCTGGTCTCTCGGAATCGTTCCGCTGCTGCTGGGAGGGATCGTCTGCCTGCTGACTCCGCGAATGGGGGACCGCCGCTGGCTGCTGGCGTGGCTTTCGATACTCAGTCTGCATCTCGTTCACATCCCCTACTGGTTTTCCGGGATCATGGGTTGGCACTATGTGCTGGAATCCGCCCCGCTGTGGATTCTGATTTTCGCGGAGGGGACCCACCGACTGATTCAATCCTGGCGTGACGTTCAGCTTCCGGGCTTAATCCTCTGGTGGCGACTCCTGATTGCGACCGCCGTTACCGTCAACACGATCACTTTTGTCCCGGTCTGGCCCGGGCGAGTCGAACAGGGGGTGGCCGAACTCTCATTTCCCAGACGCCGCTATCAGGCATTTCGACAGCAGATCGAAGTACTGCGTGGCGGTCGAAATGCTGTGGTCTTCGTGATCCCGGATGATTCGGATCGACACATGGATTACGTGACCAACTCTCCGGGGCTCGACGGCCCGGTTGTCGTCGTCCGGATGCGAGATCGCAGTCAGCTCCACGCAGCAGCTGCAAACTTCCCGGACCGCGTCCCCCTTGTGTTCGATGCCGCCCAGCGACAACTGACCAGACTCAAGCCTGAAGAGAATTCCTCAAAGCCAACACCGTCATCCCATTGAAGAATGCAGGGCGTATATCGCTCTGCCAGCAGATGAAATCTCACCATGCGAGTCGGCATCTTTTCCGATACACACGACCACCTCGACAACATCCGGCGAGCCGTGGCGTTGTTCAACGATCGGAAGTGTGACTGCGTTCTCTTCGCGGGTGATCTGGTATCGACGTTCGCCATACCGCCGCTGCGACATCTGAAGTGCCCGCTGTATGGTTGCTTCGGGGATAATGAAGGGAATCGCACTGGAATTCTCGGTGGATTCCGGATCATCGGGCAGATCCGGGAGGCGCCGGCCGCTTACGAACTTGCTGACGGCACCCGCATTGTGATCGTCCATATGGAACGACAACTCACCGGTTTTCGCGATGCGTTTGATATTGCCGTCTACGGTCATACGCACCGCCCCTCGGTCTCGCGGGATGATCAAGGCCGACTCTTCATCAATCCCGGTGAGACCTCAGGATGGACCTACGGGAATCCCACAGTCGCGCTGCTGGAGACGAGCGATCAGTCCGTGGAGATCATTCCCATTGATACTTCGGTTCCCCTTCCAGCATGGAACGAAGCCCGTCGCATCCAACTGAGTGAATAATCAAGGGCTGGGACTGATAATTCGCCAGACCGCGCGGGCCAGCTGATCCTGTCCCTGCTGGGTCAAATGAATCGAATCCGAAGTCGTCGCCTCCGAGAGAATGACGTCTGCAAGGACCGATTTCGGGATCAACTTCACGCCGTACTTGCCCGCAAGATTTCTCTGCACCTGACCAAACCGGTTTCCCAGTGGAGGAAGCGGCAGTTCGAAGAGATAGATTTCCCGATCCGCTCCAGCGATGTCCTGAATCAGTCCTTCCAGTTCTGATTGAAATTCTGCAACAGACGTCGTCCCCAGAACATCATTCCCTCCCAGTTCGATCAGCACGATGCCCGGTGGAACCGGCTGCTGCCGGATGCGATCTCTCGCGGAGGACACCGTCGCCCCCATGCGGGAGAAATCGACAACCTCCACACCGTGCTCCTGAGCGAGTAACCCCGGCCATGGCACCGTCTCGTCCCCGACACCGGCTGTGATGGAATCCGCGATGACCACCAGTCTCTGCGGAGCACTGGTCGATGGAGCTGGGAGCTGATGCCAGCTGAGTTCCCATCCGGCCGCGAGAATCCAGCTTCCATAGTAAGTCACGTCGAATAGCGATGGCAGACGACGACGCTTCCCCGGCACTTCGGCTTCAGCCTGCGAGACCTGAGGGATGGACGTCCGGGTCAACGCGAACCACGCCAGAGTGACGATTGCCAGTCCGACGGATGCCGGAACGGGCAACGGAGTGGCTGAGAGGAATATCAGGATCGTCCCGAGCAGAACGAACAAGAACGAAAACCGGGAAGCACCGGAGCGGCCGCACTGCTTCAACAGACCAGCAATCAGGAAGCAGGCTGCCCCGCTGAAGAACGCGTTTCCACTCACGAAATGATGAAGAAGCTGCGTGCGCACGCAAGACCTCGCAGAGGAAGACGGTAGACCTGCTGACATAGTAGCAAACGCCCCAGACCGGATCCTGACTGAAATGTAATCAACACTGCCATTGACAGGAAAAAGTGTGGTCAGGAATACTCCCACTCGAAAAACGAAAACTTTAATAGTTCGCGGCGGGCACTTTCAGACCCAGCAATTTGAAGCGTCAACTTCGCCTCCGGATCGGACTCGATCCACGGGAGTCGGCCCCCATTCCGTCTCTTCAGAAGCACAACCTGGATTTTTCATGGCACTTCGCGAGCACTTCGAATCGAGTGGAAACTGGCTGTTTCAACGACGGAGTTTTCTCCCATTTCTCCTCTTCCTGCTGCTCATTCCTGCCCTGCCTGAAATTCATCGACCATGGGGAAGTGCCCACCTGCAGCGGGTTTGGGAACTGATCGCATTCGCCGTGTCGCTTTCGGGGCTCATGATCCGCTGCCTGGTGGGAGGGCTTGTTCCCGCAAAGACTTCGGGGCGGAATACTGCCGGCCAGGTTGCGGAGACGTTGAACACGACGGGGGTCTATTCGGTCGTCCGCCATCCCCTTTACCTGGGGAATTTTCTGATGTGGCTGGGGATCAGCCTGTTCTGCTTCGTCCCGTGGATGACCGTGACGTTCGTCCTCTGCTTCTGGCTTTACTATGAACGGATCATGTTCGCTGAGGAGGAATATCTCCGAAGCAGGTTCGGCGCAGCGTTTGAGACATGGGCGGAAAAGACACCTGCGTTCATTCCGCGAATTTCGCAGTGGAAGTCGTCAAACCTTCCGTTCTCTTTCAGGACGATGCTGCGGAAGGAGTACACTGGCCTGTTCGGAATCGCTGTCGCGTTCCTGTGCATGGATCAGTTCGAACAGTGGATCATGACCCGGCAGTTTTCAAGTGAACCGCACTGGCCGGTCATTGGCTTGCTCTCGTTGATCCTCTATACGGTCCTCATGTTCCTCAAGAAGAAAACGACCCTCCTCAAGGTCGCCGGCCGGTGAAAGCGGTCAGCAGTCAGCAGTCAGCAGTCAGCAGTCAGCATCAAGCTTTCCTACCTCCTACCTCCTACCTCCTACCTCCTACCTCCTACCTCCTACCTCCTACCTCCTACCTCCTACCTCCTACCTCCTACCTCCTACCCACTCCCCCTCCTCAATAACTCGACCCTAGCCGTGGGAACTTCTTCGAAGCATCGTCCAGAACGAGAACCCAGTCGTTGTTCCGGCCGGAATGAGGGGGGACGAAGAGCTGTTCCCCGGCCTTGGGAAAGACGCCGATCTTCTGCGAGGAATTCTGGCGAGGATTGAACCAGGACGCTGCGATCTCCGTCCCTGAGAGCTTATCGAGCTTGATCGTGATGGGACTTCCCAGCGGAAGGTAGACCATCGCGAAAGACCCGTCGATCGCCATGGCAGCGTGGGCTTTGTGGTCATCGTTGCAATCGTCTTTGGCAATGAGCCCGGGCGCGAATCGCATCTGCCAGTAGGGCCTGGCTGTGAACAGATTCTTCAGGTAATTCATCTGCACCGCGCCGGGATGATTGAGAGCTTCCGTCCACGGGGTTCGGGCAGCGGAAATCGGCATGCGGTCCGGCTGCCAGAACTGCCAGATATTGTGATTCCCGTATGCGTGCCCGCAGGCACCCGCCAGGATCGATTCGTAGGCCGCTTTCCGCACGTCCCATTCGTCGAACCAGACAAGGGTGATGCCCGGCTGGGTCCGCTTGTCCCAGTTTTCCCCTTTCACCGGGTGATCCTCGTAACAGGGCTCGCCGTCGAGCGTCGGTTTCGGCGGAGTCCGGTTTAGGTTTTTCTGGGCGTCAATGGAGTTGGGACGCACCGGCCGGGTATGTCCCGACTGAATCATGTTGAAGTCCAGCCATGGGTCAGCGTGAAACAGCTGAGCCGAGTTGCTGGTCCCCTGCGGGTGGAAAGTCTTCAGATGGGCCCCGCCATCCCCTTTGTCGAGGCCCCGTGCCATCGCCCGGATGATCTCCACTTGAACTTCGTTTTCAGGATCGCGATCGCCTCCGAGAATCCAGATGACCGGCTTCTTGCAGTATCGTCGTCCGAGCCATTCCCCGTAAATTTCCGCATTCGCAGGAGTGAAGATCTCCGGCCCGGTCCCGGACCGCTTGGCCCATTTATCTCCCCACGTCGGGAGCAGGGCGACGAACAGACCGCGTTCGGCGGCTATGTCGATGACGTCGTCGACGTGATCCCAGTAGTCGTTGTGATCACCCGGCTTCAGCTCGGGCCGGGCAGGATCATTGTCGGCCAACGGGCGATGTCCGTACGCATTGGGGGCGTTCAGCCCGTCCAACTCAGCGAGCAGACAGGCCTGAATCACGTTGAAGCCTTTGGCCTTCCGATCATCCAGATACCGAACCGCTTCTTCCCGGTTGAGCCGATGAAACAGCTCCCAGGCAGTATCGGCGAGATAGAAGAACGGCTGCCCGTCCATGTCGGTCAGATACTGGCCGTCGTCGCTGACTTTCAGCCTCTGATCCGGATTGACGGGGGCGGGACTTGCTGGGTCAGCGGCTGAAGCTGGGGCTGCGTCCGGAGTCTGGGCGAACGCCGAAACAACTCCCAGAGTGAGAACTGCCACCAGGCCCAGCAGGCAGTGATACCCAGGCAACGAACGAATCTTCACAGCACACCTCTGCATCAATCTTTTTGGCACCGATTCCGGAAGGACCTGCATTGTGGCAGATTGACACCGGTTCACGAAAGACTGCGCAGCGGCAACTTTTTCAAGGTTTCAAATTGTTTCCGAACTCTCGAGAACGATCCCCGGAACGGATGGTCGATCATCGCCGTCTTCTCCCCAAATGAAGGCCGAGGCCGCTGGAACCGAACGGAAAGGACGATGAGATGCATAGAGCCGCACATCGGCAGCGTGCGGCTCGGTCAAGAGAACGAACTCAATGGCTTCTGACGAATCACGCGGGCCAGTATTGAGCGAGCTTTTTGCGGAGGAAAGCGACACTTCGTTCCAGCTGGTCGAACCCGTCAACGCCGTCTTCAATGCTGATCCAGCTGTCGAAGCCGACCCCCTTGAGGGTGGAGAAGATGGCGTCGTAGTCGTTCATCCCTTTTCCGATCTCACCGTGCCGCAGACGGCTGGCGTAACCGACGCTGTCTTCTTCTTTCCGGAGATCTTCGATCGTTCCGCTGGCGAGGTAGCGGTCGCTGGCGTGCATGGTGACGACGCGATGTTTCACCTTCTCCAGCAGCACCAGCGGATCTTCACCAGCAAGGATGGTGTTGCTGGGGTCGTAGTTCACGCCGAAGTTCGGATCATCCAGGCGGGAGACGAGGTCGCAAAAGACGTCTGTGTACTGGGCAAACTCCGGAAACTTCCAGTAGTTGTCCTTGTAATGGTTCTCCAGGATCAGGGTGACGCCCGCAGCCTTGGCAGCCGGAAGACAGGCTTCAATGCATTCGACCGCGTACCCGATGCCCGCTTCGCGGGACACTTCGGGACGTCTTTGTCCGGAGAGGACGCGACAGTACTGACCCCCCAGTGCTGCCGTCATCTCAATCCAGAACTTCTCGTCTTCGACCTGCTTCTTGCGAAACTCGGGATCGGGATGGGTGAAGTCCGGCGAGGCACACATCATCGGCATCGTTAGGCCGTGATCCTCAGCGATCTTGCGGGCCTCCGGCCAGTACGAGGCATCCTGCAGATCGAGAATGCCGGTGTACATTTCCAGCCCGTCGATTTCGAGCTTGGAAGCGAGTTCAATCCACTCCCGCAACGTCATCTTGCCTGTCAGGACAAGATCATCCATGTACATCTTGGGAAACGCAGCCAGCTTGGGCATCGAGACGCTTTCAGAAAGGAAGTCCGGGGGTGAGAATCAGATTTCAGGTGGGCCAACAGTCAATTTATGTTCGTTTAAGGTTTAAGGTTTAAGGTTGATGGTTTAGTAGCACCACTTCTTCCAACCTTAAACCTTCAACCATAAACCATTCATCACACCGAGAGTGACGGCTTCAGCACCGCTTTGGCGATGCTGCCCGAGTGCATGGTTTCGAACGCTTCGTGCCAGTTCTCCAGCGACCACGTTCCCCCCATCACCGGATCCAGATTCAGAAGTCCCGTGTCGAGCAATCGCAGGACGCGCTCCCAGATCGGCCAGTTGTGACTGAAGCTTCCCTGCAGTCGGACATTCTTCTGGACCAGCGGATCAAGCGAGAAGTTGAGGGGATCCCGTCCCCAGCCCACTTTGCTGATCCAACCGGCAGGACGAACGACATCAATTGCAGTTTTCAGTGTGGCTGAGACCCCGGCGGCATCGATCACTCCGTCGGCTCCCAGACCGTCGGCAGCGTAGGCCCAGTCGCGGCAGTCACCGATGATCGGCTCGCATCCGTAGCGTTTGACCGCTTCAAAACGGGCACGGTCCCGCTCCAGCCCGACAACACCGACGATCGCCCCCTGCAGCTTGGCCATGGCAGCACAGAGCAGGCCGATCGGTCCGGGCCCCAGCACAAGGATGCGGTCCCCCGGCTTGATGTCCCCGTTCGCCACCACAGCACTGTAAGCGACAGCACAGGGCTCGGTCAGGCAGGCAACTTCCAATGCCAGGGTATCAGGCACCTTGTGGAGGCAGCGGGCAGGAACCTTGACGAACTTCGTCATAGCCCCGTCAGTCCCGTATCCGAATCCCTTGCGGGTCGGGTCAAGGTTGTAGAGTCCCTGTCGTGACATCGAATTGAACGGATCGATGATGGCAGCGGTTTCGCTGACGACCCGGTCCCCGGTCTTCCACGGACCAGCACGTTCACCCACTTCGACAATCTGGCCCCCGAATTCGTGTCCCAGAATGACGGGATACGCCACGGGCCAGCTGTGATCGGCGGTCCATTGATGCAGGTCGCTCCCGCAGACACCGACTGCAGCAACCTCGAGCAGCACGTCCTCGGCCCCGATCACGGGAACATCCACTTCACGGAGTTCCACGGCCCCCCGTTGATTGGCGAAATTCACAACTGCAGGCTGCTTGGCGCGAACGACTGACACTGGATTCACTCCTGAGGAACGAAAGGGGGGCGGCAAGGGCAAGAACGGGTGAACATATTTCGCAGGATGCGAAGCTTGCAAGCCAGTTATATACGAATTCCAAAGACTGGATTGAATACCGATTTCACCGGCCAATGAGGTCACAGAACGCGACCTCAGAATCAACTGATGATTACTCGTGCCTCAGCGCTTCGATCGGGTCCAGCTTGGCCGCGGCCTGGGCTGGATAGACCCCGAAGACCAGACCGGTCAAAACGGAAAATCCGAAGGCGACCGGCAGACTCCAGATGGCAATCCGGGGAGTCATCCCCAGAAACATCCGCCCCATGTCGGACAGATTCGAAGTCGACGCCGACTCGAGAATGTAGTTGGTCACCACGTACTTGATGCCGCTGAAGGCGACCGGGGTGCACAGACCCAGCGCCATCCCGATCAGACCTCCGGTTCCCGAAAGCACAATCGTTTCCAGAAGAAACTGCTGGGTAATATCGTGACGACGGGCTCCCAGCGCACGGCGGATCCCGATTTCCCGGGTCCGCTCCGTGACGGTCGCCAGCATGATGTTCATAATGCCGATCCCCCCCACCAGAAGGCTGATCCCGGCGATCGAACCAAGCACAACGTTGAAAATATTCCGCAGCTGATCCGCCTGCTTCTTCAATTCCAACGGCACGACGACCGAATAATCCCGCTTGATTCCATGTGTTCGCTGCAACGTCTCCTGCACCACTTCCGCGGTTGGAATCACGTCTTCAACGTCTGTGACCTTCAGCGTGATCTGGTCAAAGACCACCGATTCCGCCGACATCGACCCCGAGGTCGTCTTCATGATCAGATCGTTGGTGTTGATCCGTGATTGAAACGTCGACAGCGGAATGTAAACGTCTCGGTTGTAGTCCTGCCCGGACATGCTTCCGCCGATGGCAGCAGATGCTGTCCGCTCGCGGGTAATCCCCACCACCTGATATGCCCGGCCCCGGATCTGGATCGACTTGCCGAGTGCCTGTTCTCTTGGAAACAGCAGCCTCGCTGTCTCGTTCGCCAGAACGACATTATTCGCCCGAGTCCATTCGTCCTGTTCAGAAAGGAATCGCCCCGACAGCAGAGTCAGATGATTCATCTCAGCGTAATCCGGAGTGCATCCGACCACACGTGCGTTGATGGTCCACTCCAGGTTTCTGACGTCTATCACCACTTCGCGCACCGGAACCATCCCGGAAATTGTGGGCAGGGTTCGTTTCAGAATGTTGTGGTCTTCCCGGGTCAAACCGTAGCGCAAGACCCGGCTGTTCGCGCTTCCCGTGGCCGCTTCATCGGGCGGCTTGACGCTGCGCACGATGATGTTGGTCGCCCCCAGCCTCAGAATCTGCTCCTGAGCCTGCTGACTGGCCCCTTCTCCGATCGCGAGCATCGCAATCACCGAAAAGACCCCGAACACAATTCCCAGCATCGTCAAGCCGGAGCGCAGCTTGTGCAGCAGCAGGCTCTTCATGGCAAGTCGGACGGTGCGGAGAAATCGGGACATGAGCGGCGGAGGTCAGAGGTCAAGGGGCAGAGGTCAGGAGGACGGGGCGGTTGGTTGGGGGGGATTTATTTGTCATTTGTCATTTGTCATTTGTCATTTGTCATTTGTCATTTGTCATTGGGGATTGGGGATTGGGGATTGGGGATTGGGGATTGGGGATTGGGGATTGGGGATTGGGGATTGGGGATTGGGGATGACGTCCAGTCCACCGAGTTAGCGACTCTGGACTCTGGACTCTCGTCACAATGACAAATGACAATTGACAAATCCCCAATGACAAATCCCCAATGACAAATCCCTTTCACCCCCGAAATACTCCGTGTCCGGCGATGACTCCGTCTTTCATAAAAATCTGGCGTTTGGTCTGCTCCGCGACCTCAGGTTCATGCGTCACCATGATGATCGTACGGCCTTCAGCATTCAGATCCTTCAGCATCCCCATGATCTCCTCACCGGTTTTGGAGTCGAGGTTTCCGGTCGGTTCATCCGCCATGATGATCGCTGGGTCGTTGATCAAAGCACGGGCGATGGCCACGCGTTGCTGCTGTCCTCCTGAGAGCTGATAAGGACGGTGATCCAGACGCTGGCCCAACCCCACCCGTTCCGCGACGGCTGCACACCGCTCTCGATCGACCGCTGTAATGGGAGGGTATCCCGGGCGGTAAAGCAGGGGGACTTCAATATTCTCAAGAACCGTGTACTGAGGAATGAGATTGAACGACTGAAAGATGAAGCCGATCAGCGAATTCCTCGCCGAAGAAAGTTCATCGTCGTTTAACTTCGAAACATCCTGTCCGCTCAGGTAATACTCTCCCTTGGTGGGGCGGTCGAGCGCTCCCAGCAGGTTGAGCAGCGTACTCTTTCCGCTGCCGGACGAGCCCATGATCGAGATGAAATCCCCTTTGGGAATCTCGAGTGAGACGCCGCGCAGAGCTTTGACCGTAACGGCTCCCAGGTCGTAGTACTTGTGCAGATCGACGAGTTTGGCAGCCAGTTCCATATCGAGATTGTTCACTTCACCAGAGAGAAGGCTTGATTCGCAGACTGAACAGAGCACGCTGCGTCAGCAAGTGCATTTCATTATGTCCCAGGACGGCCGGCTGCCAGCTCCGCCGGCGTCACCTTGCCGTCGCCATCCTTGTCCATCCGCGCGAACCGTTCCGCATCCGGCACCTCATCAGCGGTCAGGACTCCGTCGCTGTTCTTATCAAGTCGAGCGAACAGAGCGGCTGGATTCATGGCGGCATTTCCTCCGGGAGGTGCAGCCGGCTTCTCTTCAGCCGCCGCCCCCGGGACAACAGGAATTCCCGGGGCACTGGGGACGCTCGGGGCTTCTTTCTCCTGTGTGGAGTGCAGATCCGCTTCAATTCGGGCGATCTCGTCGGCGAACTGGCTGCGAGGATTCATCACGACCCGATCCCCTTCCTGCAGCCCATCCAGCACCTCCAGATGAGACTGATTGGCCTGCCCGATCTTCACAACCTGCGGTGCTGCCTTTCCGTTACGATAAACAAAGACCAGCTGCTTGTTGGCGACTGTCACGACCGCCTGCATGGGCACCTGCAGGACGCTGGGACGGTTATCCACCAGCAGTTCAACCTGGGATGTCAGTCCCGGTCGCAGTTTGCGAACCTTGTCGACGTCATCCATGAGGACGATTTCCGTCGGATACTCACGCAGGTCGAAATTCGGCCAGCTGCCTGACATGGGAACGGAAGAGACGTGCGAGACTTCTCCGTTGAAGATCTCATCCGGGTACGCATCCACCCGGATTCGGGCCTTCAAGCCTTTTCGAACCGCTCCGATCAGGGATTCGTGCACCCGACAGTCGACCTTCATCTGTGTAACATCAGGCAGATTGATAATCGCCTGACGCTCGCGGACGGTGGCACCTGCCTCAATCAGAATGGGTTCGGAACGTCGGCTGCCATTGGAACCGTTGGTGGCATACACCACTTCGCCCGCCTGTGTGGCTCGCAGAGTGCACGCCTCAATCTGCTTTCGCAGTCGATCCAGTTTCTCCCGTTCGACATCGTAGGTGAGCTGGGCTGCCTCCGCCTGCTTTTCGCACTGGGTGCGTGCGGATTCCGCTTTCAGTTCCACGCGTTTGACTTCGCGCTTGGACTCTTCGGCGTTTGCCTTCATTTCGGCGATGGTTCGTTCCTTGGTGAAATTTTCCAGCACCGCCAGCAGTTCCACGGCCCCCTGCACCTTCAGATTAGCCTGCTTGACCGCGATCCGGGAAGCCTCAAGTTCATTCTGACTGGCGTACCCCTTCTTGACCTGGCTGGCGGTGAACGCCTGGGTCTCTTCAGCGCGGGCCAGTTCTTCCTGAGCGATGGCCACGTTCCCTTCCAGCGCGTGTTGCTGCTGGTCGTAATCGCCTCCTTCGGAGACGTATTTTTTCAGATCCAGTTCAGCGATCAGCGACTTCAATGCCGCGGCGGCGATGTCGCTTTCGTTCTGATTCTTCTGGATCTCCAAAGTTTCCTTGGCTGCCGTCAGTGCAGCGGAAGCCTGCGTCGTCACGATCTCCTGCTGCTTGAAATTTTCGCGCAGCACGGAGGCATCGAGTTCGCAGAGGACATCCCCCACTTCAGCCCATGTCCCTTCCGGAACGATGCTGATAATGGTGGTGGTCCCTTCGACCAGACTGGAGAGCGTGGCATTTCTGCGACTATCGAGAAACCCCTGCATGCTCATGCTGACCAGAAACGGTCCGGATCTGACCGTTTCCAGCATGAGGTGCTTTGGCGCCTCGCGGGCGGCTGTTGAGGTTGTCAGGGATTGCCACCAGCCCGGGCTCAGCAGACCCCCGGCCCAAGCGGCTCCGCCCAGCCCCAGCAGCAGGAGGCACGAGAGGATCCACATCGATACTCGGCCCGAGCGGTTCTTCCGGACTTTCATCAGCTTGTCCATTCTCCTGGTTCAGGTAGAAGGGGTCGACCCACAGGCCGTTCTCCCCAATCTCCATAATACCCATGTCCCGATAAATGTTAAGGCGATTCCGCTCGTAGTTCATATACGTCGAGACCAGATTGTTCTGGGCATTCAGAATATTGTTCAACGCGGAAATCAGGTTATTTCCCGCCAGACCGTTCCCCGACGAGCGGCTGGCCCCCCCGGCAGCTCCGGCCACCGTCCGGCTGTCGGGCGGCGCATTACTCTGTTCGACAGCAGAATCGTACTGCAAAGCCGCAATCCGGACCGCCCGTCGGGACGTCTCCAGATTCTGACGCAGGACGAAGAGCTGACGCCAGGCATTTCTCACCTGCTGTTTCACCACATCTTCCGCCAGCATGTACTCGCGTCGCTGACGTTGATAGTTGATCAGCGAAATCCGGTAGGCATTTCGTTCATCAATCTGATCCAGGGGTGCTGTGAACGAGAAACCCGCCCGCAGCCGGCTCTGGTCTCCGCGGAAGTCAAACGGATTGTTGCTGTTCGACGTCCCGACATCCGCTTCCGCGACGATATTGACGGACGAAAGCAGTGCATTCGCGGCGATTTCCACTTTTCGCCGGGCATCCATCACCCGCGCCCGTTCGTTCATCAGGTCGACCCGATTGTCGATGGCGATCTCGACAGCCCTTTGCAGAGCCAGTTCAAACGGCTGCACTTCGATCAATTCGACCCGCATGCTGATCTGGATGACAGTCAGGTTCTGAGTCAGTCGCACAAGTCGCTCACGGAACTTGTAGAGTTCCCGATAGGCGGCCATGGAGATGAGAGGATCTTCTTCTCTGACCCCTAATCCCCGCGCCGTTTCGAGGATATCTTCTCGCAGATCCTGAAGTTCCTCTCGGGCTCCTCCCAGCAGAATCTCCGCCCGCTCCAGATCGGATCGAAGTACGATGCCGTCTTCCTCACTGATTTCCCGAAGGCGACGCGGCAGTTCCAGTCTGGCCCGACGCATGTCCTCGATGACAACGTCCATCCCGTTTCGCCGCGTCTTGTCCACCAGACTGAGAAGCACGACGTAAGCACGTTTGAGTGCCTCGAAGTCCGGAGATTCATCATCAAGATCGGCCCAGTGGTCGACCAGATCCTTTGCTGCCTCTTCAAGATCAGACAGCCCCGGATCAATGAGTTCGAACTGCTTCAGCAGCGAGTCTTCGATCGAAAACACCATGTCCGTCCGCAGCCCCAGTAAAATCTTGAAACTGTCCAGGTCATCCTGAAGCGTCCGTTCCAGAGTTCTCAGCTGATTGGTATTGGTCGCCAGACTCGACTGCAGGTTGAGGACGTCCAGTGTTGCCACGTCTGTCTGCAGAGTGTCGATGAGCCTGTTCACTGAATGTTGAAACCCCGGATCCGGGCTGAGGTTCCGCAAAGCCTGAACTTCGGCTTCCGTGACTTCCAGCTCGGAGATCCAGCGAATTCGCTTGAGTGCCTGATCAAACCGCAATTTGCCAGCCAGCGGAGGCGGAAGATCGGCGGGCAACGGCGTGTTGGCAGGCCACTCCTGAAGGTCTTCACTGGCAAACCGTTTATTGCGGGCCGATTGAGAAAGCAGCTTCTCGATCTGCTCCTCAAGCCTGCCGATATTTCCTTTCAGGTTCCGGATCTGCTGCACTTCGTACAGCAGCTGCAGGAATCCGGTTCCACCACCGACGACGCTGGTAAAGATCTGCTGGCGGAGTCTCGCAAGGACGCGTGCCTGATACAGCAATCCGCGCTCTGACTGGGTCAGACCTTCCAGTCCCACTTTGCGACCTGCGCCGAACAGCAGCGGCTGCACCAGTGAGAATGACAGATTCGACATCGACTGAGTCTGATTCCCACCCCCGAACAGCCAGATAGTGTTGTTCGCGAATTCGACCGCCCATTGCGTTCCGGCCGGCAGCAACTGACTGACTCCCCCCGCAGCACCCGCTACGACTGTGTCACCAGGACCGTGAGGAACAAAGGTGGCTGTGGAGGCAGCCACCGGTTCAATCCCGGCTGCATTCAGATACCGCACCCCGAACTGGAAACGTTGAAACGTGACAGCCAGCGCGGCCAGATACATGTTCTCGATTTCGAACTGATAATCCCGATTGTTGATCTGCGCCAGTTCCACTGCCTGGGGAAGCGTGACGTTTTTCAATTCCGGGAGAGGGCCCATCAATTCCCCCGTGAGAGGGTCGACGTTATCCGTGCTGATGCCGAAGTTCGCGAGCCATTGCGGGTTTTCGACGGTCATCACATCGCCGAATTTGTGCCAGCCTTTGTACCCCTGCCAGCCGTCCACCCACCGCATGTAAACCGCAGCAGCGCTGTCATCAGGCGGGAGCGGCTCTTCATCAGGATCGTACGGGTCGTAGAACCGGCTTGCTGGATTCGGCGTGACGTCGATCCGCGGCAGAACCCAGCGAGGATCGTTCAGTTTCTCAGTAATCGCCAGATACGAATCACGATCCGCCTGATCTCGCCAGAACGTTCGCGAGCATCCGCAGAACCCGGCCGACAGAAGGAGTGCGAGTGCCAGAAGTCTGTTTTGAAGTGAGGGAAACATCAGGCTGCCCTCCGTATCGGGGGCGAAGTCGCCTCGAGCGACTGAAGACAGCGACTCAGTTCAGTGAACATCGTGGCCGCCGGGCTGTGCCCCCGCGACTGGAGTGCACCATGAATCTCGGCTTCGAGGTTCGCATGCAGGTGTTCGATCACGTTGCATCGTTCTCTCCCCGCTACGGTCAGAGTGAGGACCGACTTTCTCCGGTCCAGCGGAGACCGTTCCCGCTCGAGCAGTCCTTCCGAACGCATCCGTTCGATCAGGCCGCAGAGACTGGATTCCGACAGACCCAACTCATTGGCAAGATCGGTCTGGGTGAACCGCTGTGAAGCACCTGTCAGTGCGAGGAGCACGGCTGCCCGGGACTCGGTCAGATCAATCTGTCCGTACCGCTCGGCCAGCTGCCGTCGCAGTTGCCTCGACAACTGGTTCACCTGAGTGATCCAGCCCGAAGCCAATTCCTGGGAAAGTGAAACTGCATCCATGCAGGCGATCCGAATCTTCCGCATTTCAGGCAGGTTGCCCCATCTGCACACTTGTACAACGGGCAATCTGCATGTCATTCCATACAAAATGATTCGGATTCGAATGATTCAGGGCTGAAATGAATCGAGCGACTTTACCGGTTGCAGTGGATTTTCGGACGAATTCTCACATCGCACCGGCGAAATCTGCCGGTGCGTTGCCACGGTGGTCGATCGGCAGTCAGTCGAGATGCCCGCACAATCGCTTTTATCGATTCAATCCTCCAAACTTTCGCACTCTTCGCCCCTTTCCTGGACTTTTTCGCATCCTCAGCCCGCCTGATCAGAAATCTGAGCGCATTGTTAGGGCGATGGATTGTCAACATTGGTGACCCCCATCCGCGCTCGAGGTCTGGTCATCCCGCTGGAGGCATTTGACTCAGACACCAGGGCCGGAAAGTCGCCAACAAGTCCGTGTTGCTGAAGCGGAGCTTTCTGCATGACGGCATGGTACCCCTCCCAAGACTGAATGGAGAAAGACGGAATGATTGATGATGCGATTTCTACGCCCGAGCTTCGGGCAAGTCGGCGGTTCAAGGATCGCCGGCTCGGATCGCCGCGAGCGGCTGACGACCGAAGCCTGCCCAGCCACCGAAAACCGAATCAGCGAACGGAGAAAGGTCGAGCGTCGTCGCCAGATTGACCCGACTACCTGCGAACGCGACTACAAGCCAGACGAAATTGAATTCATGCGGGCCATGGACGACTACAAACGCCGCAGCGGCCGCCAGTTCCCCACCTGGAGCGAAGTTCTCGAAGTGATTCGCGACCTTGGCTACCGCAAAGTGGCTGCTCCGACGACCACGTTCGACTCCGCAGCGAAGTAAAAAGTTGCTCTTCCCGGGGCAACCAGCCCGCGAACAAGCTTCGCGGGCTTTTTTATTGTCCCGGGTAGGTCCGCGAATCTCCGGAGAATGGAAGGAACCGCGAATTTGGCGAATATTGCGAATCGAATCGCCATAGTCATCCCGATCCTCAATTCGGCTTTCCCAGCCATTTCCGGTGCAGACACATTGAGATGGAGCCGGGAAAGAATTCGCTGGATTCGTGTCATTCGCGGTTCTAAAAAACCTCCGTGTCTCTGCGTCTCCGTGGTGAATCGTATTTCTCCGGCGTTTTGTGCCACGAAAAGTCGGCTTGGCTCCACTCGAGTTGAACTCCCGAAGTGTGCAGCCAAACATTTTCGAAGTCGTTAAGATGTTCCCCGAGTATTCCGCTGCCGGGTCGTGCTGCGGAAGGGACTCAGGGGTTTTCCGACTTTGAGCTTCGACATGCATCAGCCCGCGTATCAGGATTTCTGCGAACTCGCCACTCAGGCACCGCTTGTCCCTGTGTATCGAATGATCTACAGCGACACGCTGACACCGGTTTCCGCGTACTGCAAGGCTGGCTGGACCCGGGACCGGTTCCTGTTTGAAAGCGTCATTGGCGGAGAAAAGGTCGGGCGGTACAGCTTCATGGGCGGCGATCCGTTTCTCCGGATCGAAGCTTACGGAAACGAAGTCGTCATCACCGAAAACAATCAGCAGACCCGGAAGACGGTCGCTGATCCTCTCGACGAACTCGATTCACTTCTGCAGAAGTATCGATCAGTTCACTTGCCGGATGTCCCCCGATTTGTGGGAGGAGCGGTCGGCTACGCCGGGTACGACGTGGTCCGATATACAGAGAAACTCGAGAATGCTCCCGAAGATGATCGCCATCTCCCGGACCTGTCGTTCGCCTTTCATGATGCGATGATCATCTTTGATCACATTCGCAAGACAACGTTAGTGGTCGTGCATGCCCGCACGGACGGCACCGACCCGCAACAGGCGTACGAGCGCGCCTGTGCCCGCGTGGATGTGCTCTGCCAGCAACTGCAGGACCGTGATGCTGGGCTGTCGATGCCCGATGTTGAACTGGGAATCACAGACTTTCCGCAATGGACGTCCGACTTTACAAAGGCGGAATTCGAACAGGCAGTCAGTTCGGCTCAGGAATACATTCGTGCGGGAGATATCTTTCAGGTGGTGCTCAGCCAGCGTCTTGAAGTGCAGACGCCTGCTTCCCCGATGGACGTCTATCGTGCGCTGCGGGTCGTGAATCCCAGTCCGTTCATGTTCCTGCTGCAGACACCGCATGCCACGCTGGTCGGAAGTTCTCCGGAAATCATGGTCCGGGTCGAGGACGGAATCACCACCATTCGCCCACTGGCAGGGACCCGTCAGCGGGGACGCAATGAGCAGGAAGATGCAGCTCTGGCAGCGGAACTCCTGGCCGACCCCAAAGAACGCGCCGAACATGTCATGCTGATCGATCTGGCGAGAAATGACGTCGGCCGCATCGCGGAATACGGCTCGGTGAAATTGAGCGATCTGATGGTGGTCGAGCGATACAGCCACGTGATGCACATCACTTCGAACGTGACCGGACAGCTGCAACCGGGACTGACGGCCCTGGCCGCTCTGCGTGCAGGTCTGCCTGCGGGAACGGTCTCGGGTGCCCCCAAAGTCCGCGCGATGCAGATCATCGATGAATTCGAGAAGCACCGCCGAGGTCCTTACGCAGGAGCGGTCGGATATCTCGACTTCACTGGCAACATGGATACCTGTATCGCGCTGCGGACGCTCGTGATGATGAACGGCAAAGCGTACGTGCAGGTGGGAGCAGGGATCGTCGCGGACAGTGTCCCTGCCAGCGAGTATCAGGAAACCCTGAACAAAGCACGCGGACAGCTGAAGGCCATTGCACTGGCCGAGACGATCTCACGAGCCGAGCGGTAGTGCCTGTCTGCTCGTAGGACTGACACCTGAAAACGGGACAGCCGCACTTGGACAATGTCCATTCGTGCGGCCGTTGAGATTTCTGCAGCAGGCAATGTGCCTGGGTGTGTGGCAATGAACGACGGGGTTGCTCGCTCGAAAGCGACATTGAGCGATCCACCTCACCGGCTCAGTTCGCTTCAGGCTTTGCTATTTTTCTGACCCACAAACCGGCCGCCGCTGATGAACATTCCGTTATCACACGGATTGCACCACTGGAGCATGACCCGGTATTCGAATTCGCGGGTGTCGCTCGCCATGCGAACGGTGACTTCTTCGGGTGTCACATAGCCCTTGTGCAGCAGGCCGATTCCGAAGCGGCTGATTTCTCGCGTCACTGCGGAGACCGTGTTGCCACGGCCGGTGGTGATTTCGGCGGGGACAGCCAGCTCCAGACGTTCGGCACTGCGATTGTGGTTGATCTCGGATCTGCCGATGCTTTCGAGCACTTCACGCAGGTCAGTCGGAGTGGGACGGCTCCAGGGATCGGCCATGAGAACCTCTTGTCAGATGTCAGTTTGTGAGTTGTCAGTAGAAAGACAGGGATCAGTAGAAAACAGTCTGGACTCATGACGGATCGCCGCGCGAATGCCCGCACTTTGGATCGCGATTCGATGTTCCTGTGATAAGACTGTAGGTCATAAAACGTGACAAGCGGGCAGATTTCGGATTTGACGTGACACGCAGATCTCTCACGGCCGCTAGATCCCGCAAATTCGAAACAGTTCGTTTTCAATCAGCAGCAGGCTACGACGCCGAAAGAACCGGGAATTCACAGCGACCAGCCGGCCCCGATCACCCCGAAATCTCAATAAAAAAAGCCCCCGACAGGTCTGTCGGAGGCTTTTGGAAGTGTCATTCCTGACTGTGGATTCTGGACGAATCACAGACCTGTCTAGAGCGAACCTCACGAACGTGCGGCGTTCCGGCGGCGATAAACACAGCTTTCGAACGACAAATCACCCTGAATCGCCGCCACACTCCCCTGTGACAGGGGCTACGCAGCCCGTTTGAACTGCAGCGGCAATGCTGCAGGATCTTCGGGGGCTGGAGAATTCAGCATTTCCAAGGCTGCCGGACTTGCCGGAACCGCGACGGGCGGAAGGTCCTGCATTCCCAGGCTGCGATCCGAGTACCCACGGGATTCAGACCGTGCGAATCGAACTCCGACAAAGGCGGCAATCCCTGCCCCCGCCAGTCCCAGCAGAGACCACATGACTCGCCATTTTGCCGCGGCCTTGGCCTTTTTGCTCTGGCTGGCGGTGGCTGCTTTCCCTTTCGCCTGGGAAAGTTCATCCCAAGTCATGGAACTCTGTTCCGCCAACTGCATCTGGCTGTCGACCGGGGTCGGAGGAGCCATCAGGAGTGGACGCTGACGGTCGAGCGTTGCCGCTGCCAGATCGGTTCCCGACCCTGTCTGATACGAGTTCGCTCTGCCGTGGCCGTCGAACGGATCCAGCAGACTGGGGGCTCCTTCTTCGGAAACAGTATGGGCGATCGCAAACTGAACTCCCGGATCGCTGGAGCTTCCCGAATGCTTGCGAGTCTCGGGAAGCGGGTCCAGTGTCGGTGCGGGATTCAAGGCAGTTGACGGTGCTGACAAAGCAGGACGTGTCTGGTCCGGTTGAGAGAGCTCACGCGGGGCTGTCGTCTGGCTCTTGACCCGGTCGCTGTTCCAGGGCCGGATCTCCGGAAGAGCCTCAGCAGCGAACGTCGGCGTTGACTGCGTGACTGCCGTTGCCGGTTTGGTCACCTGCGGCTGAGGCGACCGTGTTGCGAGCGCAGGTCGCTGATCGATGTTGTCGGGCAGCGGCTCCCAGGTCGCGAAGACGTCATCCGGGAAGGCCGATGTGGATTTGGCCACAACGGGAGCTTCCGGTTTCGGATTCTGTTTCGGCTCTTCGCGGGTTGCAGCGGCGACTTCGGTTGCAGCCAGGTACGCATCGTCGGAAGTGTTCGACGTCCGCCAGATCTTGGCAGCCATCGCCTTTGCGAATTCGTGGGGATTCTCTTCCCCCTCCGCGAAGGTGATCTGATTCTCGCTGGCAATTCTCTCCGCCAGCAGTGCACTCCGGTAGGCAGCGTGGAACTCCCCGCGAAGGCTGCTTGTATGAGCATCCGAGAGCAGTGCTTGAACGCGAAGTTTCTGCTGGCGTGCAACTGGACTTTCGGCCGGCTTCAGCGAATTCGGAGTGTCCGCCGAAGGCTTCTGCTGCAGTTTGAATGCAGTCCCTTCGGTTGCCGGGGCCGGTTTCGCATTCAGGCTGACTTTCCCGGTGGAATCCCCTGCAGCGGGCTGTCGGGTCATCCAGGGTTCTTCCTGAGCGGGCATTTCGCGAGCGACACCCGCTTCTTTGGCAGGAGCAGCGGCCCTGGCAGGCAGGCTGGCCTCTGACTTGTTGGGCAGAGCAGCTTTGGCGGCTGCGGCCGTGGAAGTGGCAGCAGCCTGCTTTTCCCAGTCCGAGGGTTCCGGCTTGCCGGCGAACTCTTTCTCGAACCAGTTGTCCGCAGAGTACGGATCCTTCTCGGCCGGCTTCTCAGTTCCCTTCTCGGAATTCTCCGTCGGGGCATCGGCAGCTGGGGTCGATGAAGATGCGAGTCGTGCTTTGCCGCTCGCAGGAGCAGTTGCTTTCTCCGAAGGCTTGAGCTCCGGTTGATCAGCAAACGGATCCTTCACAGCCGGCTCATCCGATTTCGGACTGAGAAAACTCCAGAAGGATTTCTTCTTTTCCGGGGATTCGCTGCCGGTCTGCAGAATGGGAGAGTCTTCCTGGGGAACCTCTCCGCCGGCTGCGACGACCTTGCTCCCCTCATCCGGACGATCCGGGAGTTTGGCGCTGGCGAGCTCGACCTTCTGCTTGGCAAGGTCCTGCTCCGCCCGCAGAGCAGCCTTACCGGCTTCTCCTGCGAGATCGGGATGAGTTGGATTATTCAGGCAGCCGGCAAATTGCATGCTGGATGCCCAACTGACGGCCATCGCGACACTCATTGCGCGGTGACGCCATCGAAGAGATTTTGGGCGCATCACGAATTTCCCCCTAGGTGATGACGATAGAAGCATCGGTTCTATCGACGTGCTGGATTCTGATGCATGAGTCGATTTGCAGGAAAACGCCATATCTAACGATTGAATCGGCAAAGAACGCCCGTCGTGAACTGTCCAGTGAAATGCCGCCCGAATCCGCAGCCACCGCTCCGGGGTGAGCTACTTTCTTAGAAGTTGTCGTCTTCCTGAGCCTGTGATCCTGGATTGGCAGGGGAGCACAAATCGTCCGAACGTCCTTCTTTGAAACGAGTTCGACACTTCGCATCTCCCCAGATGCAGTCTCGAAGCCAATCGATTTCTCAAGGGGAGTTGACGCGGGAATCCACATGAGACCGACGAACCGCAGCACGAAATGACTGTTCTGGAACCGATTCCGAAATCGACGCCCTCCCCTCCTTGCCCCCCGGAGACAGCTGTCCCCGGTTTTCTGGGGACGGACGGGATGCGGTACAGCGTCGTCGAGAGCCGTCTTCCTGAGGAACTCAGTCAGATCGAAGAACAGTGGCAGACGCTGAGCTCCAGAAGCGCCGACCCGAACCCGTTCTACGAACCCTGGTTCCTGATTCCGGCCCTCCGCCACCTGGGGAACTCGCAACGTTGGCACTTCCTGCAGATTTATCGAACCGAAGCCAAAAAACCGGGCGTGCCTGAACTGTGCGGTTTCTTTCCGTTTGTGGAATCGCGCGGCCCCCTCGGACTGTCTCAGTGGAGTCTCTGGAAGAACCAGTTCTGCTTCCTGACCAGCCCCCTGGTCGACCGGAATTGCACTTCCAATGTTCTCCGGACCACCCTGAATTTCATTCGCGATTCGCAATCCCGGCCGGTCTCCCTCGAATTGCCGCTGGTGACCGGCGAAGGACCGCTCAATCACGGCATCACCGAGGTTCTTCGCGAAAACCTGTGTACAACGTTCCTTCCGGATCAGTATCTGCGGGCCGCTGCGAACTGCCACGGCAACACGGAAGAGTATTTCAAGAACGCACTGGGGGGACACCACGTTCGCGAATACCGTCGCAAACGCCGTAAGCTGGAAGCACTCGGACAACTGGAGTATCGCCAGATTCAAGAACGTCGGGCAGTTGACTGCTGGATTGACTGGTTCCTCGATCTTGAGGCACAGGGCTGGAAAGCCCGCGCAGGCACCGCCATCAAACAGCATCCCGAGGAATCGACCTTCTTCCGCGAAATGATCCAACGAGGTTTCGCTGCCGGAAGAGTCCGGCTGGAAGGCCTGTTTCTCAACGGTGAGCCGATCGCACTCAAGTGCATTCTTCTGTCCCCTCCCGTCGCCTTTGCATTCAAAATTGCGTTCGATGAAACACATCACAGTTGTTCGCCGGGCGTTCAGCTGGAATTCGACAGCCTGCAGCATCTGGCTGCGGATGAAGAGATCACGTGGAGCGATTCCTGTGCGGTTCCCGGACATCAGATGATCGACCGCCTTTGGACAGAGCGTCGTCTCGTCCGAAGGATGATCCTTTCAACCGGCACCAGTACGGGAGATCTTGCAATCGGCGCTCTCCCGTTCCTGCGATCTTTGAACCGGGTTCGGAAACGCTGGGTGGAGAAGTTCTCCAGTACCTTTCTGAAGACCGGAAGCATTGAAAGCGGAGAGCGACCGGCCAGCTGATTCAGTTGATTCAGACAGTTCAAATTTTCAGAGCATGCTGCGAAGTCGAGAGAACTTCTCCGTACAGCATGAAAATGCACTCGCTGACGCGTCGTGCTCCGACAGACAATAAAACCACAATCCAATTTGCGAAGGCATTTCGATGTCAGCACCACCAGTCACCCGCTCATCGACTTCTCAGTCCGCAGCTTCCGCATCGGCTGCGAGCTCCCGACATCTCGAGATTCAGCCGGTCGAGTTCGAGAACTGCTTCAGCAAGAAGCCGTTTCTGATTCAGCACAATTTGTGCACTCATCCGCTGTTCAGCATGGAACGGATTCTGGAACTGTCACGCCGACTCCCCGAATCCTGCATTGAGTACAATGCGGGCAATCTTCCCGTCAGCATCGACCCGGCACTGACGCCGCGGAACGGCCTTTCGGTCGAAGAAACCATTCGCCGCATTGAAGAATGCCGCTCATGGATGGTGCTGAAGTACGTTGAGAACGATCCGGAATACGCCCAGCTGCTCAACGAATGCCTCGAAGAGATTCGTCCTTATTCAGAACCAATCGCACCGGGGATGATGCAGCCGCAGGCGTTCGTGTTCGTCAGTTCGCCGGGATCGGTCACCCCGTTTCATATCGACCCGGAACACAATTTCCTGCTGCAGATTCGCGGAAGCAAGGAAGTGCGTATGCTGGACGGAACCGATTCGAACATCGTTTCGGAAGAAGATCTGGAAGGGTTCTATTCGGACCGCGGCCGCAATCTGAAGCTGAAGAAATCAGCGGAAGAGACCGGCTGGACCTATCAGCTTCAGTCCGGACAGGGACTCCACTTCCCCGTGACCTTTCCACACTGGGTCCGAAACGGCAACTCGGTCTCCATCTCCTTCAGCATCACCTTTCGAACCCCCGATCTCGATCGTAGACGAGCCCTGTATCAGGCGAACGCCAATCTGCGAGCACGCGGGTGGAAACCCTGGCCGGTCGGCAAGAACTCGCTGCGTGACAGCCTCATCTACACCGGATTCCGGCTTCAGCGCAAGCTCGGCCAGATCCTGCACAAGCCGGAGAAACACGCTTGCAGCGACCGCAAGTGCGGGATGTAAACCTGAAGCTGGAAAAGATTTGAAACGCCGAGGGCGCCGAGATCGCAAAGAAGAAAAGACGAGAAAGTTGGTCTTAGAACTTGTTTGCAAGTGAAGGAAGACCGCCTGAATTCTCTTTTTTGATTCTCAGCGGGCTCTGCGATCTCTGCGTTTCAAAATTCTTCTGAACCCAGGCGAAGCAGGCTACTGAGCGCCGGTGATGTCTTTGCGCAGACCTTTTGCATCCCGCAGGTACAGGTGAGTCATCTCAGCCTGCGACCGGTCGGTGTTGACGTGCAGAAGAACACGAATCACGCGTGGCATCCCATGCGGGACGGCAATCTCCGAAGCGCACAAAAGCGGAACCTGACTCATCCCCAGTTCCCGGGCCGCTTCCGCAGGAAATGATGCGTTCAGGTCCGGTGTTGTCGTGAAAATCGCCGAGACAATCTCGGAGAAATCCTGCAGCGAATTGACTGCAATGATCTGCTCCAGAAGTTCCCGCGTGGCAGCGAGAATTTCCTTCGGACAGTTTTCTGTAACGGTGATTGCGCCTCGTACACCGCGAACCGGCATTGCGTTTCCGACCAGATGGAGATGAAAGAAAGACTGAATACGACTCGGTCGGAATTGTAGCGAATGACCCGCCGGGGTTCATCCGAAGAGAGACATCTCCGATCGGATTTGCTGTTGTGTCATCCGAGTCGAGGAAATTCAATTAAATTTTACCACGGAGGCACGGAGACACAGAGGAATTGGATATGAAGAGGGACGAGGAGTGAACGGCTGAAATGGAAACGTTTTGAAGACATGGAAAAACTGCTTGCGTTTCATCTCTCTGCAGTTGCTGCATTCATGAATAGCTCTCCGTGTCACCGTGTCTCCGTGGTTTCTACTCAACCACGCGACCGTCAAGAAAGCGTTTCAGTTGCCAACCGCCTGAGAACTGGGATCAAGGTTCGTCCGCGGTGTATCCGCTCCGGCGAAGGTCTCGACCAGATCTTTCACCGCGACCGGCCGGGGGGCAATGAGCAGTTCGCCCGCTGCGAATCCGGCTGTCAGTCCCAACAGGCGTGCCTGGCTTTCAACCAGCTGATAGGCACGTTGCTTCGACTCCGGAAACTGCGAGGCATACGCACGAATCGCGTTCAGCTTGATGTCGAGTGCATTCGAGATATCGACAATCATCGTTCCCGCTGCATCTGCGGGTGTCGAACTGCTGAACCCCAGCGGGTACCAGAGCAGCTGCCTGATGGTGTGAACCGGAAGCCCGTCAAACTCCCCATCCCACTTGGTGAGCCGCGAGTAAAAGACGGCAGCGTCCGTGATCTGCATCGCCTGCCAGTGATCCGGTGATGCCAGCGGAGTCTTGTCGGCAATTCCCAGCACGATCTTCGGACGGTAAAGACGAAAAATCTTCGCCAGTGCCACACGGGCTTCATACGTGTCGAACAGTTTCCGATTGGGTAAATCCAGCGTTTTGCGGTACTGGACCCCCAGGATCTCGGCGGCCTTGCGGGCCTCTTCCAACCGATGTTCCGGCCCGGGAGACCCGGGAGTCGGTTCCCCATCCGTCAGGTCGACGATCCCGACCCGGTAACCTTGCTGGACCAGCGTCGCCAGCGTCCCCCCCACCGCCACTTCGACATCATCAGGATGTGCGCCGACAGCAATGACATCCAACGGTTCGGGCAAGGCTGTCACAGGGGACATTTCAAAGTGCTTTCTTGAATGGTCAGAAATTGAGATTGGAGAAGTTTTCGCAGAGTTATGTAACGATTGAAATGCCAGTTGACCTTGTTGCCCCTAAGAATCCAAAATGTCGCAGTGTTCGGAACTCGTCAAGTGGAAGGAGTCGACTCATGCACCGAATCCGATTGTCAGCTGCAGCTCTGACTCTCTGTTCAACGCTCTTCACAACTGCTCTGAAGGCGGATCCGCCAGCACCCGCTGCCACAAAACCGGTCACTGCGACCGGGACGCTCGAGCCGGGGATCATGGCCATCGGCGGGGAGACGACCGGCACCCTGTTGAAGCTGCCGAATCGGGTTTACGAACTCGAATTCCGTGAAAATTCAGAGCTTCAGGAACAGGCGGAGAAACTCAACGGGAAAGAGGTCACCGTCACCGGCCCGCTCCGGCTGGTGAGAGGGGTCGAACGAAAGGACCGCTGGGTGATCACCGTCGATCAGCTGGCCCCCCGGGATCAGAAGACGACCGACGCTGCAGCGAGCTTGTTTCCCTATCGAGCTGAGTTTTCCAAGCCGGGCACGCGGGTCAACTTCCACCCACTTTTTGATGAACTCACCATTCCAGTCTGGTCGGAATCAGGAATCGACCATGGGACGATCTTTCGAACTTCAGAGCGTTGGCCGGAGAAGGTCGAACTCCATCTTCATTTGAAAGGGTTGGAGCTCTGTGAAGTCACCGCTGGAAAGTCGGTTCTAGGGTGGTCTGTCGCCAGCACGGGGGATTCCGAACGTCGGACCTGGCAACACAAGGACGGACAGGAAGTGAAGCTCGAGGAGGGGAATCCGCTGTATTCGCCGATAGAAGGACATCCTTCATCTTATGAACGCCCTACCCGAAATGGCCAATTCGTGATTCACCTGCCGCCAGCTCTCCTCCAGGACAACCCGGAATCCTTCGAACTGAAATTCATCGATTTCTACCGCTGAATCTCTTCCGGCCGAGAATTCGCTGCTCCGGTCCAGCGAACGTTGTGGGCGGACGGTTGTCCCCTATAATGCCCGCTTCACTCTCCCGGGAGAGGGTGGTGGCACACGCATTTCTGCCTGTGCGGATGCTCGACCAGCCCCAGAGCACGCAGCTGTAAAGTAAATCGTCTAAAGGATATCCGTTCCGTGTTACGCACTCGAACCTGTGGTGAGCTTCGTTCTGAACTTGTTGGCCAGACGGCGACGTTGTGCGGATGGGTGGACAAGTACCGAGACCACGGCGGGGTCGTCTTCATCGACCTGCGCGACCGTTACGGCATCACCCAGATCGCTTTTCGTATGGACGAATCCAGCGAAGTCCAGCTGCAGGCGAGCGGTCTGCGACACGAAGACGTCATTCAGGTGACGGGGGAAGTGGTCGCCCGGGGTGAAGAAAACAAGAACCCGAAACTGGCCACCGGAGATGTGGAACTCCGCGCTGCCACCCTGACGATTCTCAACAAGAGCAAGACCCCGCCGTTCGAGCCTCGTAGCGAGAACGTCGCCAACGAAGAACTCCGGCTCCAGTACCGGTTCATTGACCTGCGTCGCCCCGCGCTGCAGGAAAAAATGATCCTGCGCCACAAGCTCACCAAGGCGGTCCGGGACTACTTCGATGAAAACGGGTTCCTGGAAATCGAAACCCCCATCATGGGTCGCAGCACACCTGAAGGGGCTCGCGACTACCTCGTTCCCAGCCGCGTTCATGAAGGGGCGTTCTACGCCCTGCCGCAGTCGCCACAGCTGTTCAAGCAGATTCTGATGGTCGCGGGTTACGACCGGTACATGCAGATTGCCCGGTGCTTCCGCGATGAAGACCTGCGGGCCGACCGCCAGCCGGAGTTCACCCAGATCGACCTCGAAATGGCGTTCGTCGAACAGGAAGACATCCTCACGATGGTCGACGGACTCGTCGGTCGCATGGTGCAGGAACTGCAAGGCAAGCAGATCAAGCTTCCGCTCCCGCGCTACACCCATGCGGAAGTGATGCGGGATTACGGCAGCGACAAGCCCGACCTTCGATTCGGAATGAAGATCAAAGAGATCTCCGACCTCGTGGCTGAAAGCGACTTCGGCGTGTTCAAGTCCACCGTTCAGGGGGGCGGACACGTGCGAGGGATCTGCGTCAAAGGCTGTGCGGATAAATACAGCCGCCGGATTCTCGACAACGATTTCAAAAATCTTGTCGCCGATTTCGGCGCCAAGGGGATGGCCTACTTCAAAGTCGCCGGGGGCAAACTGGAATCGTCGATCGCCAAGTTCTTCTCCGAAGACCAGCAGCGTGCGATTGTCGAACGGATGGAAGCTGAAGACGGCGACCTGCTCCTCTACATCGCCGACTCCTACAAAGTCTCGTCCGCATCTCTGGCGGCATTGCGAAACTTCCTGGGTCGCGACCTCAAGCTGTACGATCCGAGCGAAATCAACTGCGCCTGGGTTCTCGACTTCCCGCTGGTGACCTGGAACGAAGAAGAGAACCGCTGGGATGCGGAGCATCACCCGTTCTGCGCCGTTCATCCCGATGACGTGCAATACCTCACAACCGATCCCGGCCGGGTCCGGGCCCAGTCCTACGACCTGGTCTGTAACGGTTACGAATCGGCCAGCGGCAGCGTCCGAATTCATGATCCGAAAATCCAGCAGACCATTTTCGATCTGCTGAAAATCACTCCCGAAGAAGCCGAAAACCGATTCGGATTCCTGCTGCAGGCACTTCGTTATGGAGCTCCTCCGCACGCGGGAATTGCCCTGGGACTCGACCGCTGGGTGATGATGTTCACACAAAGCGACAACATCCGCGACGTGATCGCATTCCCGAAAACGCAGAAGGCAGCCGACCTGATGCTGGGCGCCCCCAGCACCGTGGACGACCGCCAGCTCCGCGATCTGCACATCAAGGTGGATGTGCCGAAGTAGCGTTGAGGCCGTCCGTTGGAGAACTACAAACGTTTAGCTGCACACTTGAAGTGTGCAGCTAAACGTGATTCGACAGACTTCCCTCGGGATTTCAACTGTACTGAAACACCCATGTCTGGAATTGAATTGTCGGTTTTGCGTTTCTTGAGATCGTTCACACGGGTTCGTGGCTGCCGGTAACTTCAGCGATGATCTCAAACGATCGGAATCTCTTCTCCGAATCGAAGATGTCCGAAACGATCATGAGTTCATCCGCTCCGGTGCGTTCGATGAGGGCGTTCATTCCCGCGCGAACGGTGTCCGGGCCCCCGATGATGCTGCAGGCCAGCATTTGACTTGCCTGGAATTTGGCCTGCGGGGACCAGTAGTTCTCAATGTCGTCGATCGGCGGTCGCAGCAGCGATGGCTGGTTTTGGACGAGATCGGCAAACGACATCTGCTGCGAGGTCGCCAGATGCCGAGCCTCCTCATCCGACTCGGCAGCAATGATATTCACGCCGACAATGGCATAAGACGTTTCCTGCTGAAGCGACGGCTTGAATCTCTCCCGATAGATACGGAGTGCCTGATCCAGTGCCTGTGGAGCGAAATGGGAAGCGAAGCCGTATGGCAACCCCAGTTCGGCTGCAAGCTGCGCCCCGAAGAGACTCGATCCAAGAATCCAGAGCGGAACTTTCGTCCCCGACCCGGGAATGGCTTCGATCCGCTGACCCGGCTCAGGCGGGTCGAGAAACGCCTGCAACTCAAGCACATCCTGCGGAAAGTTCTCCGCGTTACGGGGATCTCTGCGCAGCGCCCGCAGCGTCGCCTGATCGGTTCCCGGAGCCCGTCCCAGTCCCAGGTCGATGCGATCCGGAAAGAGCGTTGCCAGCGTGCCGAACTGCTCCGCGATAATGTACGGAGCATGATTGGGAAGCATGATCCCGCCCGCTCCGACCCGAATCGTCTTCGTGCCCGCTGCGACATGAGCGATGACGATCGACGTCGCTGCGGTGGAGACGGAGCGGATGTTATGGTGCTCAGCGACCCAGAAGCGGCGGTATCCAAGACGCTCCGCATGCTGGGCGAGACGGCGGGCTTCATCCAGAGGAGCACGCCGGTCATTCCCTTCGCGGATTCGCCCGAGTTCGAGGACTGAAATAGGGATCATGTTCGACTGCTTTCATGTTTCCACTGCAGATTGATTCATCTTTTCGGAATTGTAGACGGGATTTCAGCAATGCCCACGTCTTTGTCCTGACAACGAACAATAGTGCGATGGCAGTGAAATCTGCAGATCCAGGTGCCTGAATGGAACAGGGAAGGATCACAACGGCTGGTCTTTTCCGACTGGATAGGGATGCTGGCGGTCGCTGAACGCTGCGAAATCCCGCTGATTTTCTTTGACTTCACCCTCAAAAATGCTAGGGATGGGGGGTGCGTTGAGAACGCAAATCTAACGACAAGTCCGCACAGGCCATGCACCGGCTACGCCGCGTGGTGCCCGATGGCAGGTTCGCGCGCGGTACCGAAACAAAACAGGAAAGAGACAATCGTGTCCAATGCAATGATGAAGTTTCCAACGGATCTGGCGCCGTTGAAGAAGGAATGGGGCTGGTTGATGGGGCTGGGTGTCGGACTGGTCGTCCTGGGGACTCTGGCCATCTCCATGCCGCTGATCGCCACGATTGAAGTGATCGAAGTGCTGGGAATCCTGATGGCGATGGCGGGATTCGCCCAGATCATCGGAGCGTTTCACGCCGCCCAGTGGCGCGGATTCGTTGTGCAGATTGCATTGGGAATCCTGTATCTGGTGACCAGTTTTCTGGTCCTCGTGAATCCTGTTGAAGGAGCTGCCGGCCTGACACTGGTGATGGCTGCATTCTTCCTGACAGGGGGACTCTTCCGGATCGTCATTGCGATGAGTGAGCGTTTTCCCGGTTGGGGCTGGGTGCTACTCAACGGCTTCGTCACGATGCTGATGGGACTGATTATCTGGCGTCAATTCCCGGTCTCTGCCTTGTGGGTGATCGGTCTGCTGGTCGGAATTGAACTGCTGTTCTGCGGCTGGGCGTGGATCATGCTGGCCATCGCTGCCAAGACGTACGTTGAGCGTACCGACGTCGCCTGAGAATCGGTAATTGATGAAATGAAGCCGGGGCGTGGCTGCGAAAACAACTGCAGCCACGCCCCTGTTCTTGGTCACCCGCGCACGAACAATCGTATCGCAGGCGACAACATATTCGGTCTATAACGGTTGTATGGACGCGATGGATCAGACGAGGCCCCTCGGTCTCTCACAAAATCCTGCATTCAGGAAAATGTCCGTTTCCGGAGTAATTTCCCGCATCTGCCAGAATTTAACCTAAAGTTTTGAAAGATGTCCAAAGCGGAGATTGGAAAAGTGGATAACCCGAATTTCACTCGAGAAATGCAAATGCGAGCATTGAACTCCAGGTTCGTACTGGTCGGAATCTGCGCCTGGATCAGTTGCTGCCTGCTCGTCGCCGGCTGGATGCCCGAACTGAGCGGAAACCTGCACGCGGTCTGGCTGATCAGCGGACTGCTGGGACTGGTTTCCGCAGTGGGTCTGGCTGAAACGATCAAATCCGATGTACGCGTCCAGGAAGAACTTCTGAATGAGTACATGCACGCTGCCATGACGGATGGATTGACTGGCCTGGCGAATCGTCAGGCCCTCGACCGCACGCTCACATCGCTGTTGCGCGAGCCCCCCCACCGTCGCGGTTCCATCGCCATGATCATGATCGATATCGATCACTTCAAGGCCTTCAATGATCAGTACGGTCATCAGGCAGGTGATGCGGTCCTGCGGGTGGTCTCCCGTAAAATGCAGGACTTCTTCGGCAACAAAGCCATGGTGGCCCGCTACGGCGGTGAAGAGTTCGGAATCGTCCTGCCCAACTGCAGGCTGAGCGATGCCGATCGACTGGCTGAAGCATGCCGACTCACGATCAAAGAGACCGGATGTGAATTCCGGGAACGTCGCTTCAGCGTCACGATCAGCTGCGGAGTGACGGAAGCCAATTCATCCGACACACCGGATTCGCTCACCCAGCGTGCTGACATGGCGCTGTATACCGCCAAGAAGATGGGGCGTGACATGATCTGGATTGCAGACCCGAACTCCTCCGGTTCGAATATTCAGGTGGTTGCTCCCCAGATGGTGGCCCCGGAGTTTCCCAAGATCCAGATCCCGCTGCTTCACCCGGAGCAGGCCTCTTACTGAAACTGCTCCGGCAGACATTCACGGAACGGGACAACGGGAGCGAATTTTCGCCGCCCGTTTCAGGCATTTGCCAGCTCGGGTTCTTCCCGCTCGTGGCCATCCGCATCTCCTTCTCTCGAAAGTGAACTCAGCCACTTGGTAGTTTCTTTTCCCAGGGCGGCTCCCACTTCTTCTTCATCGCCGACGACCACACTGGCGCCTGCGGATTCATATTCAAGTGTGTACCGATGATGCCGCGACCTCACAATGATGTGAGCATGCGGGGCAAGTCGACGGACTTCATTCAGAATCCGGAAAGAACCATCGTGATCGGGAATCGTGATGACCACAGCCTTCGTGGTGGCGACATGGACATGCTCGAGGATTTCTGCCTGAGCAGCGTCCCCCCGGTGAGCTTCAAACCCCATCTCCATGGCCCTCGTCAGACAGCGTTGACTCAGATCGACCACATGCACAATTTCCGGACGCCCCAGAAAGGGCTCGGCAGCCATCTGCCCCGAGGGGCCAAAGCCGATGATCAGCACATCAGGCCGTTCGGCTTCTCCATTCGAATCTCCCTTGTGAGGGTGAATCGGCGAACCGGTCAGGCGCGCCAGGCGAATCCCCAGATTGACCGCCTGAGGAACGAGGTATGGGCTGAGGAACAGTGTCGCAATGGTGGCTGACACCATCAATTCGTATGTCTCTTCCGACAGCACCCCGTTCTGCTGACCGATACTTCCGAGCACGAACGCAAACTCTCCAATCTGCGCCAGGCAGATTCCGGTCGCTGCTGCCACATGGGCTGGCTGGCCGAGATTCCTGAGGATTCCCCAGATGATTCCCATCTTTCCGACCACGATCAGCAGGGTCACCCCGAGCACGAGTGGAAGGTTCTGAGCAAACCAGATCGGGTCCCCCATCATCCCGGCAGCCCCGAAGAACAACGTGAGAAGCACGGTCCGCAAAGAGGAAACGTCAGCGCGAATCTGCGATGCGAACTGGGAGCTTCCCAGGAACATTCCCGCAATGAAGGCTCCCAGCGAAGGGGAGACACCGGCCTTGGCAGCCAGACACGCCGATCCCAGTCCAACCACAATGGCCAGAACCATCGTCAGTTCGCGGTTGCGTTCGAGCGTCAGTGTCCCGAACACCCGCACCGCGATCTGATTCAACCCGATGTACAGGCCCACAATCAGGCCCGCTGCCGTCAACAGAATTCGCCCGACATCCCATGCGACTTCCGTCGTGGTTCCTCCCTGAGAGAGGAGCGTCATGAGAATCGCCAGGGGAACGACCGCAACATCCTGCACCAGCAGGACTGCCAGGGTATTTCGCCCGTGCGGGGTCTCGACTTCCGCCCGCTCCATCATCACACGAAGCACACATGCGGTACTGCTGAGCGAAACCATCGCTCCGATAGCGATCGCTTCTTTCGGCGAGGACGTGAACGGCATGGCGACGGCAGCGGCGAACAGGGTCGTCAAAATGACCTGAAGCGCTCCCGCCAGCAGGGCCCGCGCTCCCAGAGAGCGAAGCCTTTGAAAGGAAAACTCCAGCCCCAGGCTGAAGAGGAGCAATGCGACTCCCAGTTCAGAAATCTGCTCGATCGCGTGCTCAGCGTGGATGATGTGCAGACTGCCCGGACCGCCCATGAGCATCCCGGCCAGCAGGTAACCGACCATCGGACTCTGTCCGAATCGCGCAAACAGTCCTCCGACGACAATACATCCTCCCAGCAAAAGGACGATGTCAAAGAGCAGGCCCCAGGTTTCCATAATGCACTTTCACTTCCAGATTGGGCGGCCTTGAGGATGGATCTTTGTTGCAACCGGATCCGAGCAAATCTCGAGTTGATCTCCATCTGGGCTGTTTCGAATGGGGGTCCGGCCCCAAAAGATAGCGGCCGGACCCCTGAAATAACGAAATCCTGAATTCACCGCCAGAGAAATTCAGGCAATCGTCCCCGGCTGTTCACCGAGATCCAAAGGACTTTCGCCCGACAGACCGGCTTTCCAGAAGATCCAGGCGGGGAATGACAACTGCTTTTCGTACCTCCGAATGGCCTCCAGCAGCTGGGCCGCTTCCGCAGTCGTTGGATTTTCGAGTTCTCTCAGAGTCGACAATGCCCCCGAGAGATTTCCCATCAGCGCCAGTGCTGTTGCGAAGTTCACGCGGTAAATTTCAGGAACGTTTTCGCGGAAGTTCGTGCTTCCTTGAGCGATGAACGCGCTTCGCAACGTGCGGACCGCATCATCCGGCTTTCCGAGTCGCATCTGGCAGACGGCGATGGCATTGCGGATGGCGGGTCCACCGGATCCCCGACCGGAAGCGAGCTGCAGCGCCTCCTGCACACGACCGGCGTTCAGCAATTCCTGAACTTTCGGCAGCGGCTCCGGAAGCGATCGGGTCTCTCGAGTGGGAGGAGTGGTGTCGGCTTGAACTGCGGGTTTCTGGTTCATCAGGAAGTCCTTGAACTGGCGCGCGGCTTCGCCGGGCACCATTGTGAGTGGATGACAGAAGAGACCCTGGCTGCAGTCGGTGGCCGATCCGCGAGCTTTCGTCGCAGAACGCCGGAACAGCGAGGGTCGGGTAGAAATATGCCTGTCGAGGACTTCTAAACGACAAGCGGTGAATTGCGCCAGGAGGGCGCACTGAGAACAACCTGCAACATGGCCAGCACCTGCCGCTGCTTCAGTTCGAGCTGGCATTGAGGCGTTTGATCATGCAGGGCGATTGTCCCGCGAAACAGTTCAAATCGAACCGGATTGCGATTCCCTTCCACAATCGCGGTGACCGCCTCGTGATCGCTCCAGCGGGGAGACGGCGACGGATGGGGCGTGGAATGGTCAGAAGCGTCCCGCGCAGCAGGACTCGCCACAGTGACAGATCGAGGGCTCGGACCCGCACAGCAAGCAAGGATCAGAAGAATCAAGATCAGTCGACGCAGCATCGGCATGAACTGAAAATATCAGAAGGGACGCCGCAGGTCGATCTCGCATTTCTGCGAAACCTCTCTGCGACGTCCCCCCGTCGTGCCTCTTCTCGCTTCAATTATTTGGCAGGCTCAGCAGGCTTCGGGGCGGCAGCCAAGGCAATGACTCCGATGGCCACGCGGTCGCCGGAATCGCCCGAGGGCTGACTCTTCAGGTCGTCTTCACCGGCATGCACCACCAGTGATCGGCCGAGGATGTGGTGCAGACTCAGGCCATGTGCAGTGATCTTCACCTTTGCCACACCCTGATCATTCGCTTCCACATTCCCGAGATCTCCCGCGTGGTGCGCAGCACTCTCGGGCCCCCCGTGCTCATGCCCATCCGGGTTGTAGTGCGGTCCCGCTGCGAGACCTTTCTCGTCACTCAGGTCGCCGAATTCGTGGACGTGAAATCCGTGCTTCCCCGGAGTGAGACCGGTGATTTCTCCCGTGATCTGCACACCGGCGGTCGTCGCAGTCAGTTTCAAAGTTCCTTGAACCTTGCTGCCGCTTTTCGGGACGAGGACTGCCACAGCGTTGTGGAAATGTCCGTGATCGGCAGCATCACCATGATCGTGAGCAGGTTTTGCGAGCTTCGGTTCTACTGCGAGCAGAACCCCCGCGAAGAGCAGAACTCCGGCAGTTGAAACAATGGAAGTGAATTTGGTCCTCATGATCTTTTCCCCTCGAACAGGTTCCTGTCGCCCAGAACGAACCGCCCTCGCCCGCGACACTTCGCCAGGCATTACGACTGACCGACGGCTCGCAGAAAATTCAACGCTGGTGCCGGGAGCCTGAAGCTCCGCGGCTCACTCTCATGAGCGCAGAAGATGTGAATGCTGCAAGGAGCATTTTCAGGAAAAGCGATTATTTTTCGCCGGGGGCAACGACCATGATGCTCGTGGCGAGATGCTGACGAATCTGGTGCTGCAAAGAGCTCTTAGGAAGAGTCTGAATGAATTTTTCAATCTCTTTCCGGCCGCGCGAGACAAGTCCGATCAGACAGACTGGTTCACCGGGAGCGGTGACAGGCAGCGTTGTCATCCCCAGCACAATGCCGGTCTGAGGGGAGTAGATCCGTTCGCCGTCACTCCCCACGAGGCTGTTGACGGTGGCGATTGGAGTTCCTTTGCTGACGAGATCCCCGGGGGCGACGTGGAAATGAAGGAAGCCTGCACTGTCGGAGCGGATCCAGGTGGTGTCTTTGACGATCGCCCGATACGGCGGTTCGCGACGTTCCCCTTTGATCATTCCCAGATGTGTCAGTACGTTGAAGATCCCCCGCAGCGCGTACTCGATGACGCGTGATTCGACCTTCCAGACTTCGCCCGCTTCCAGGATCAGAGTGGGGCAACCGGCATCGCAGGCGGCCCGTCGCAGGCAGCCCGCAGGCCCCTTTTCGTCGACAGTCACTTCGCAGCCAAACACTTCCGCCAGCCGCTTCACCTGAGGATTACTCAGGTCTGCACGCAGGTTCGGGAAGTTGGTTCGTCGCACGGCGGCAGTATGCAGATCGATCCCGTAGTCGGATCGTTCAATGATTTCATCCAGGACCAGACGGGCGAGCCGCCCCGCCAGGCTCCCTTTGGCACTTCCGGGAAAAGAGCGATTCAGATCCCGTCGGTCGGGCAGGTACCGGGAATGCTGCTCGAAGCCGAGCATATTGACGACCGGCACAAGAATGAGACTGCCCGCCAAGAGCTTCAGACGCGGATTGAGAATCAGCTGCCGGATCGTTCCAGTGCCGTTGATTTCATCTCCATGAACCGCGGCGGAAATGAAAACGACAGGCCCATCCTTGAGTCCCCTTCGGACATGAACGGGAATTGTGACGGTCTGTCCGCTGTAGCTGGCCCCAATGGCCAGTTCGATATTTTTCTGCTCGCCGGGGGCGACCTGAATGTCATTCCAGAGGTCGACTGTCCGACGGCGTTCCCGTTTGATTTTCATCCTGAAAGGCGATCTATCCCGAAAACGAAAAGACTCCTTTGCCGCTGTGAGCGAACTAGTTGTACTCCAGCACTGCCACCACGAAAACCCCAAAGCTCCATCTGTTCCACGAGTCTGGAATCCCGGTGAAAATCAGGCGGCTTCACTCATGAAACCGCATGATGTCGGATCAATCACCTGAACGAGTAAATGAACTGTCCGGTCAGTGGCCCCCTGCTGCGCCAGGATGAGTTCCCTGGCCCGTTCCCCCATGGCTGTTGCCGCTGCCGGATCCTGCAGCATCCGGTGCACGAATTCCTGCAGCTCATCTGCGCTATTGACCGTGACGGCGGCCTGACGGGCGTGTAACAGTTCGACAATCTGTTTGAAGTTCCACGTATTCGGGCCGAAGCAGACGGCAGCACCAAAGGCCGCCGGTTCGAGCATGTTCTGCCCGCCCCGACTGGTGAAGCTTCCTCCGACGAACGCCACATCGGCAAGCCCCCAGCACGCCCCCAGTTCCCCAACGGTGTCCAGCAGGCCGACCGGCGGAATTTCACTTGACGGGGTCAGGACTTGTCCCGTGGACCGCTGCAACACGGGAAATCCGTGGCGGGTGATCAGCTCAGCGACTTCACGCCCCCGCTCCGGGTGCCGGGGGACCAGGATCATTCGCAATTCCGGATACGACTTCCGAAGCGACGAGTAGGCTTCAAGGGCGTAAGCTTCTTCAGGAGCCTGAGTGCTCCCCGCCACAAAAACAGGGGCGTCCTCATTGATTCCCATCCACTTCGCCAGTTCGAGAGTTCTGGGGTGATGGGGATTCGTCATCACCCCATCAAATTTGATGGACCCTGTCACCAGCGTGGTCGATTCGCTGGCTCCGAGTTTCACAAACCGCTCGTGATACTCCTCCGTCTGCGTGGCGATGATTCTGAAACAGCGCAGCAGGCGCCGAACGAGCGGGCGAATACGTGAATATCCGCGAAAACTGCGGGCGCTCAGGCGTCCATTGATCAGGACGAGAGGAATCCCGCGGGCCGCAGCAGCAAGGATAAAGTTGGGCCACAGTTCCAGTTCGACCAGGACGATCAGATCCGGTTTGACTCGCTCGAGCGCGTTGCGGACGCTCCAGCTGAAGTCGAGCGGGAAGAAGGCGACATCACATTCCGGGAACTTCTCTTTCGCGACGGCATGACCGGTTTCGGTGGTCGTCGAAATGAAGATCCGGGTTTCCGGTCGGGCCCGCTGCAGTCGTTCCACGATCTGTCGAAGCTGAAGGACTTCACCGACGCTGACAGCATGCAGCCAGACCCGTTTCGCCCCGCCCGCATCGGAGACCGGAAGCCGTCCCAGCAGCTTCTGTCCCCAACCGGATTTGTACTTGCCCGTACGCACGCGTTTCCACGCGACCATCGGCAGCGCGAGGATCACGAGCAGGCAGTAACAGCAATTCAATCCCAGCGAAAGCACGACCGTCCCTGATCGATGTTGTTTGAAATCAATTTCAGTAAGACCAGCGAAGTGAAGATCTTACTTCAAATTGACCCTTTAAGAACAGAGGAAAAACTGTGTGTAAAATCCGTGCACTTGCTCACGCTTCGTGCTCTGGGGATTTCTAAAAATATTCCTGTGTTGTCGGCTTCACGACGATATCCGGGACATGGGCTCGCGGGGGGAGCTGAGCGATCGCGACGACCATGGATGCAATGTCCGCAGGCTGAAGAATCCGGGCCCGATGTTCTGCGGAAACGGGCACGGGACGCAGGTCCAGAATCGGCGTCTCCACTTCACCCGGATAGACATTGGTGACGCGAATTCCGTTCTGACGTTCTTCCAGTCCAACGCACGTTCCCAGTGCTGTCATCGCGAATTTCGAAGCGTTGTAGGCGACGCCCCCCAGCGGGCCGGACCGAAGCCCAGCGACCGATGAAATATTGATGATCAGGCCGTCCTTGCGTTCCCGCATCTGCGGAAGCACAGCGTACATGGTATTGAAGGCCCCGGTCGCGTTGATCTGCAGGAGTTTGTCCCAGTCGGCCGGGTCAATCACGGACATCTGACGTTTGACGATGTTCGAACCGGCACTGTTCAGGAGAATGTCGATCCGCCCGAGTGTCTCTGTCGCCCATTTCACCAGTTCAAATGCCTGCTCCCTGTCCGCGACGTCGGCTGCGAAAACTTCAATCTTCTGTCCGGACGGAGCTTTTTCAGCAACTGCTTTCAGCTTGCCTTCATGACGACCGGCAATTGCAACCCGGCAGCCGGCAGCTGCCAATGCCAATGCACATGCCTCGCCGATTCCTGAGCCTCCGCCAGTCACCAGCACTGTTTTTCCGGTCAAATCCATGTCTCCGCGTCCTTTTGCACTTTTGCACTGAATCTTATCCTACGATAGGAGCGTCACTGTATCAAAGCTCCTTGCCGGCCCATAGAGTTGAGTGGAACGGAACAAAATCCCGACCATTCCTGCACCTGACCTCTCCCCCCACATTCTCGCGTCCGCTCATGTCCATCGAATTCGCCACCCATGTTGTTCAGCAGCTTGTCCATGCGGGATACACCGCTTACTGGGCAGGGGGCTGCGTGCGAGACACGCTGCTAGGGAAGAATCCTCAGGACTACGATGTGGCCACGAGTGCCACTCCGGAACAGGTTCGTCAGGTCTTCGGTCCGCGTCGGTCCCTGCCGGTGGGTGAAAGTTTTGGAGTGATCATCGTCCTGGGGCCGAAGGGTTCCGGGCATTCCGTGGAAGTTGCCACGTTTCGCCGCGAGGGAAACTACCTCGATGGCCGCCGCCCGACGTCTGTGGAATTCTGTTCCGCACGTGAGGACGCCAGCCGCCGCGACTTCACCATCAACGGCATGTTTTTCGATCCCATCTCGAACACCGTGCATGATTACGTCGGGGGCGAAGCCGATCTCCGCGCGAAAGTCATCCGGGCCATCGGCGATGCACGGGCCCGCATGACGGAAGATAAGCTCCGCATGCTTCGGGCGGTTCGTTTTACAGCCGCGCTGGAGTTTTCGCTGGAGGAAGAGACCGCACAGGCGATCCGGGAGATGTCGTCAGAAGTCCGGGTCGTGAGCGCGGAGCGAATTGCACAGGAGCTGCGAAAAATGCTCGCGGGTCGACAACGTTCGCAGGCCATGCAGCTATTCGCCGAGCTGGGCCTGATGGAAGTTCTCCTCCCCGAAGTTCATCAGTCGACATCTTCAAATGCGGAAAGGTGGTCGGAGCGGCTGCAGGTTCTTGACCAGCTGGGCGAGTCGGAATTTTCGCTGGCGTTTGCATGTCTGCTACGCGACGTCCCGGCACCGACGCAGCATTCGGTCCACGACTCCGAGATGTACGGGACCGTCTATCGCGTCTGCCGCCGACTTCGTCTTTCCAACGATGAGACCGACCGAATCTGCTGGCTCAACGAACAACAGGTGCCCCTGGATCAGCTGCCGGAGAGATCATTGGCTCAGATCAAACGGCTGGTGGTTCACCCGGGTTTTCGGGAGTTACTTCAACTCGAACAGACAATCGCGCAGGTGACAGGGAAACCTGATTCCCCGTACCAGTGGATCGATGACTTTCTCGCGCGGACTCCTGTTGAAGAGATCAACCCACCGCAACTGGTGACAGGTAAAGACCTGCTTTCGCTGGGCCTGACGTCGGGACCCAACTTCAAGAACTGGTTGACCGCCATCCGTGACGCTCAACTCAATAACGCCATCTCAACGCGCGAGGAAGCGATCGAGATGGCGAAACAACTGGCGTCGCAAGGATGACGGAAGTCGCCTCGCTGATCGTGCTATTCCGCTGCCAGTGAACCCAGCGGGGGCTTCGGATCCAGTGGTCGACTTACGAGGACGATCCAGATCGCTTCCCAGATCATCATGAGGGCCAGTCCGATCAGCAACGCTGCAATCCACGGGACGGGGTTGGCAGTGATGCCACCCTGAAAGTGCTTGAGAATCATGCTGACCAGAGCCCAGATGCTCATCACCGACATCAGGACCATTGGAATACCGGTTACAAACCAGACCCAGGTGGCCTGTCGCGTTCGCCACAGCCACACCGTCACTCCCAGCAGCGTAATCGCAGCCAGCAGCTGATTGCTCGCCCCGAACAATTCCCAGAAAGTTCGCCAGACCGGAATCCGTCGTCCGGCTGCATCCGTGGAAGTTTGGAAGACGAAAAACATCGGAGCGCCGGTTGTGATCATCGTCCCCAGCCAGCGCCCTGCGCGTCCCTGCAGGCCGGTCAGCTCCTGAATGATGAACCTTCCCAGGCGGGTGCAGACGTCCAGCGTATCGTACACAAACGTTGAAAATGCCATGAGCGCGAACGAGACGCCAATCGCTGACGGAACGTGGATTGTCTCAAGGAAACTTCCGATCCCCAGGGCGTAGATGAAATTCGGTTGGGGATTCTTGACGAGTGCGTGGTCGGAGGAGAGAGCCATCACGCAGCAGAGTGAAACAATCGCCACCATCGCCTCCAGAAGCATGCTTCCGTAACCGATGCTCTTGGCGTCCATTTCAGTCCGGAGCTGTTTGGACGTCGTCCCGGATGCAATCAGCGAATGAAACCCGGAACAGGCCCCGCAGGCGATCGTGATAAACAGCATCGGTGCCAGCGTGTCTCCCTTCAGGCTCGTCCAGCCGGAAAACGCGGGAAGCTCCACTGGCTTTCCCCCCATGATCAGACCGACTGCACCGGCCCCTAACGCGATAAAGAGGAAGTAACCACCCAGTTCACCCCGCGGCTGCAGCAACAGCCACAGCGGAGCGACGGAAGCCACCGCACAATACAAGAGCAGCGCTATATCCCAGATCACATGGGCCGTTCCGTCCGCCTGGGCGTCGGAGATCCCTGGGGAATAGGACTTCACCATGGCAGCCACATCAAAGGGAAGGTGCTGCCCGGCGATGATCGCGACTCCAATCAGCGGGAGGAAGATGAGGGTCGCCCAGCCGTTGGTCAGGCCGGTGTATTTCATGAGCAGGCCCATGATGATGGGGAGTACCAGATACATCAGCGAGGAGGAAGCGATTCCCGAGCCGGTCACGACATCGCCATTCTCCAGCTTCTGCAGCCCGATAAACGACGCAGCGGTGATGTCGGTGAATGCGACGATGATGTAAACGAGCGCGAGCCAGATAAACGTCAGAAACAACAGGAATGCCCGCTGACTCATGTGTTCGCGGACCACCTCAGCGATCGACTTCCCCTGATGACGGACAGAAGCGACCAGGGACGTGAAATCGTGGACACCGCCAATGAAGATCGATCCGAAGAGAATCCACAACAGTGCCGGAACCCACCCGAACGCCGCACCGGCGAGAATCGGCCCCACAATCGGCCCGGCGGCTGCAATGGCCGAGAAATGCTGATTCAACAAAGGGCCGGCATTGAGAGGGGCGTAGTCGACATCATCCCGCAGCGTGTGTGCGGGAGTGGGTCGCTGAGGATCCAGCTGCAGCAGCTTTACCAACAGCGAGCCATAGGTTCGATATGCGGTCAGCAGAATCACCGCTGACACCACAACAACTAATACCATCATACCTGGAGTGCCCTTCAAATCGCGCTGGAGCCTGGCGAGCGGGTGACAGCACATCGCTCAGCCCGGCAATCAGTGTACAGAACTGATCAATGAACACCAATTCCAGCTTTCGCAGGTTAACAGAACCTTGCAGTTCTTACGGAAGTCTTGCGTCGATCTCGATAATTTCTGACAGTCCGGTCACTCATTCCTCAACCGTTCTCCGATCTCCCGGAATTCGTTATGTCCTCACCAGAGATTCCTTCAACACCGGGTGAGGCAATTGATGACGGGCACGGTCGCATCTTCCCCTGCCCTCGCTGTGGTGCAGATCTCGTTTTTCATATCGGCGAACAGGGAATGAAATGCACCTTCTGCGGTTCGACCCAGACCATCAATCTGGATCCGACCAGCTCCGTTCAAGAACAGGATTTTCATGCCACGCTGGAGAAACTGAAGTCCCAGAAGAGTTCAGAAGAGCCGCAGGCAGAGCGTAACGAAGTCCGCTGCGAATCGTGCGGCGCGGACGTGCTGTTTGAAGGGACATTGACGAGCACGAAGTGCCCCTACTGCGGGTCACCGATTCAACGGGAAAAGATTCATCGCGGTGGCTTCCGGATCCCGGTGGAAGGTGTCCTCGCGTTCCGCGTCACGGAAGACCGCGCGAACATGATTTTTTCCAGGTGGGTCCGGACACGCTGGTTCGCCCCCAATGACTTCAAGCATGCCGGCAGAGACAAAAATCTGAATGGAGTCTATCTGCCGTGCTGGACGTTCGATGCCCTCACCTTCACACAGTACGACGGGAAACGGGGAGATCACGACACGGTCACCTCCGGCGTCGGCAAAGATCGAAAGAGTGAAACGCACACCCGCTGGACGCCGGTGTCGGGGAAGTTTCAGAAATTCTTTGACGACGTGTTGATCCACGCCGCGACCGGCTTACCGAAAAAGCACCTCCACCTGTTGTCGCCCTGGCCGCTGGAGAAGTTAGTCCCGTTCAGTCCGGAATACCTGGCCGGCTTTTTCGCCCGAACCTATGACATCGATCTGGATTCGGGGTTCGAGCAGGCGCGCGTCCAGATGGAGGACCGCCTGCGGGTCATCTGTCATCAGAAGATCGGCGGAGATGAACAGAAATTGCTCCGAATGGATTGCCGCTACGACGCGATCACGTTCAAACATCTGTTGCTGCCGGTCTGGATGCTGGCTTTCCGGCATCGCGATCGCAGCTACCGGGTCTTCGTGAACGCGGTCACGGGGATGGTGACTGGGGAACGCCCCTACAGCTGGCCGAAGGTGATCGCTGCAACACTGGCTGGAATCGCCGTTGCCATCGGAACAGTCCTTTTATTTCAGCGATAACAGTGCAAATATCAAAGAAGTCCCACTTGAATAGCACTCGTCCGCTGAAAATATTGTTTCGAGCTGACGCGCGGGCTGAGTCCCCTTTCTTCCCGCTGTCGACCTGAAATTTCCCGGCCGGCCCCCATCATCACTTCAGGGTTCGCCCTGCCTGGACAACGTCGATTTCCGAAAAGATGTCGTGAGTCACGGGGCGCACACTTCCCATTTTCGTGCGCTCTAGAGATGATGCATGAAAGGTCGCCGTGCAGACACACAATGAAGAGTTCCACTTCGCATCCGTTATGCCGCTCTCGACGGGTCGCGATGATGACCGGCGACTGGGCAAGGTTGCACTTTTTGACTGCAGAATTGCTCAGGCATCCTCTCCCTCAACGATTCCTTCCCCACCCTGGTTGAGATTTCAGCGAACCTGCCATGAAGCCCGCATTTGAAAAACTCCTCCCCCCCACGGGGCAATCGTTCCGCTGCTTCAAACGGGAAACCATCACCACAGCAGCCCGATGGCACCGGCACCCGGAAATTGAACTCACGTATGTCGAACATGGGTCAGGCACCCGGATTATCGGCGACAATATTTCCAGCTACGGCAATCATGACCTCGTGCTGATCGGCGCGGATCTTCCCCACACCTGGCACTCGGACGATTTCGAAGGAAGCCAGATCGACCTGCACCCTGCCGTGGTCGTGCAGTTCCGCCGTGACTTCCTCGGAGAGAAGTTCTTTGACGCTCCGGAGTTCGCCGGGGTGCGAGAGATGTTCGAGAAGGCGTCCCGGGGAATTCAGTTCGATGAACAGACCGCCGAACGCATTGGGCGTGGCCTGACGAATCTTGTTCAGGCGGGACCCGCACTCAAACTGGTCGATCTGCTCAAATGCCTCGTGGAGCTCTCTGAGATTTCCACCTGGACTCCACTGGCAAGCGTCGGATTTTCCACCCCTCCCAACGACAACCTGCAGACCCGGACAGAGGAAATCTGCTCGTTCATCGGAGAGAACTATCGGGATCCGAATCTGACACATCAGGCACTGGCAGAACAGGCGGGTATGAACGCCAGCGCCTTCAGCCGGTTCTTCCGCGCAACGACCGGGAAGACGGCCATGAGCTACATCTCCGAAATGCGAGTAAGCCTTGCCTGCCGTCTGCTGGCGGATACCGACATGAGTATTGCTGAGATTCTCGAATATGCGGGCTTCAGCAATACGTCCAACTTCAATCGCCAGTTTCAGCGGCTGCAGAACATGTCTCCCCGGGAGTACCGGAAACGCCATCGAGCGATCGCACGGGTCGCGCGATCGCTCGATGAGGCTTGATCAGTGGGCCGGAATGACCGGGGCCGCTGTCACTTCTTCAGGTCGAAATCCTTGGTATTTTTCCCTGCGACAACATCCACAGTCAGCGTGGATTTCGTGTTGTACTGATCCGGGATGGACTCCACGGTTTCGTCCATCATGGTTCCCGCAGGAGCGGGTGAACCGACGGGAATCTGCTTGCCGGTCTTCTTTTCCGCCCGGATTTCGACCTTATTCTTCCCGACCATCGGGCCCAGCGTCGGGGGAATTTCGTACTTCCCGGCGGTGATCGTTCCCCCGGCCGTAGGTCCGTTTTCGGCCAGGAATCGGATCGTCCCGTTTTCCACCGGGGCTCCGTCCAGCGAGACGTTGCCGGTGATCGAAGCCCGATTGTCCCCACCACCCCCGCAACCGACGGCGAAACAGATGGCAGCAATGCCAAAGAGTCCGATAGACTTGTGCCCTCTCAAACGAGTACGCGACATCTTCGTTCCTTATGAATGTTTGAAAACTCAGTGCGTGCAGATGTAATCACGCTGACGTAAGGATCCACACCTTGCAGAGATCGTGGGTTCGCGCAAGGGCACTGCGTGCACTCCTAGAATTCGCCCAGCGCATTTCCATCCGACAACCAGGCCAGGTTCTGCCACGTGGCGAGATTGATATTGTTGCTGAAGAAGCGGACCGAACCATCTCCCAGCAGTCCGTGGACACCACCCGTGTGACGGCTGCGGGGGCTGGCAAAGTTGTCACCATCCGGAGATGGCTCACACGGGAGATTCTGCATTGGCTGGTTGGCCCCGTTCGACGCAGTGCAGCCGCCGTAGGGATATTCGAGAATTCGGTCCCCTGCGGAACTGTTCGGAGTATTTGTCACGTGCAGATACTGGGACCCGGCGCGAGCCGTGTAAAACCAGCCTCGCCAGTCGTTCGCGACTCCCGCTGGGTTCGTGTCCGCATTTCCCGTGAGATACTCAGACATCACCAGAGTGTTGCTCGAGCCATCCAGCATATCCCGGATTCTTGAGACGCGATTGACGCCGAAGGTGGCTCGTCGGGCTCCAGTGTTGGCACGAGTTTCGTAATCCCTCACGCCGGTGAAAATGCCCATGTAGTTCGTGAGAGGCATCGCGACGGTCAAAGCCGCAACACCTGTGTCCTTCTTGTTTCCACCCATTCCGTCGGACGGGCAAAGGTATGCTGGGATCACGCTACGGTCTTCAGCCGGCCACGCAGCAACTCCCCCGCCACCGTAAGGTGCCGGCCGGGACCAGTTGGCAGCCAATCGGTTGTACAAAGGTGCCTGATCCACGTAAGGGAGGATGAAGTGCAAAAGGTAGGTCCACTCCGGGGGAGTCAGTGAGCCCGGAGGAAAAGAACCAACTGAATCGTGATAGTTATGCAGGGCCAGCCCGAGCTGGTGAAGGTTGTTCTTGCACTGAGAGCGCCGGGCCGCTTCGCGGGCCTGCTGAACAGCCGGTAAAAGTAAGGCGATCAGAACCGCAATAATGGCAATGACCACCAAGAGTTCGATCAGTGTAAACCCGCGAGATTTCTTGGTAGACAGCGGCATGGAGCCTCCCTGGCAGAATTGACGGGATATGGAAGGATTGAAAGTCGGAGAACCCGAGTGAGCTGAATGCCCACGATTCATGTCGAATCATCTGACAATACACGCGTTGTTTCAGGTGTCAACAGGTAACTTATCTCTTATACGAAGATTTTTTCAGAACGCTTCCAATTCATTCCCCGCTGCCGCAGAGGCGGTGGTGACTACTTATTCCGTAAACCTTACCCATATTGTGACAAACGAAAGTCGCAAGGGCGATGAGGGTCATTGTTCACGTCGGATCGGGTGCAAAAAGACGTCGATCCTCGTTCGGACCCTTTTGCGGCAAAACTACACGGATAGCGTGTTTCTACGCAACATTCGAACCCGAAATTCGAGTTACTCGCCTGCGAACGATTTGTCGTCGACAGAACGAAAAGGAGCCCGGGAATTCGACGAATCGGGACGATTCGCTACGCAGCGGTTTTAATTTCCCCGTTATCACGGACGTCATCAAACCGGACGGAAATACGTTTCGAGACCCCCGCCTGCTCCATCGTGACACCGTAAAGAACATCAGCCACGGTCATCGTCCGCTTGCGATGGGTGATCACGACAAACTGCGTCATCTGCACGAACTCTTTAATGACCGTGACATAACGATCGACGTTCGCTTCGTCGAGCGCCGCATCCACTTCGTCCAGGATGCAATAGGGACTCGGCTTGCTGCGGAACATTGCAAAGAGCAGACCGACTGCGGTCATCGTCTTTTCGCCCCCGCTCAGCAGGGACATCGATCGCAGCTCTTTTCCTGGCGGTCTCGCCACGATTTCAATTCCACATTCCAGCACATCTTCCGGATCCTCCAGAAGGATGTCCGCATCTCCCCCGCCGAACAACTTACGGAACAGCTCGCGGAAGTGGCCGCGAATCGTCTCGAATGTCTCGATGAAGATCCGCTGACTTTCCTGATTGATTCTCCGGATGATGTCCTCGAGCGAAGCTTTCGCCTCCTGCAAGTCCTTCAACTGATTCGAAAGAGTGGAGAATCGAGTCTCAAGCGCTTCCAGATTCTCCAGGGCATCGGTGTTGACGTTCCCCATCATCTTCAGCTTGCGACGCAGCCGATCGACTCGGGCCTCCAGTTCTTCCCGCACCTCTTCGAATGTAGGCAACGGCGTATTTCTCGACTGCGAAAGCTCTTCCCCGGAAGGCTCTTCCAACGGCGATGCATCAGATTCAAGATCCCCTTCCGGATGTGCATCCGCTGTTTCCGAGATCACGGCCTGCTCACCTGCGGTGCCGTAACGTTCCTCGAGGAAATTCCGATAGGCCGAAACACCGGATTCGACGAGCGATTCCAATGTCACCTGATATTCTTCCTGAATTCGGTCAGCGAGGGTCTTCAGCTGCATCCGCTGCTTCTCGATTTCGAACTCGAGTGCATGCTGCCTGTCGAGGATTTTGCGTCGTGACTGGTAGCGCTGTTCTTCTTCCTTGGCCATCCGGGATCGTGCGGCCCGCAGACGATCTCGCTCCACGTAGAATTCGCGAGCTTCGGATTTCGTCTGTTCGATCTTCAGCGTGACAGCCGCGATTCCGCTTTCTGCCCGCAGGACTTCAAAGTCGGATTTGCTCCGGATTCGACGCAGTTCCGCCGTGCGCTGAACCATGTCTTCGAGTTGCTGCTGACGTTGCTGCTGGTCTCGCGTCAGACGGGTCTGTGTCTGCCGGAGCCCGCGTTGACGTTCTTCGTGCTGAGCCAGTTCCATCTGCTCGGTCCGAATGTCGAGCTGCGTCTGATCGAGAAGTTGCTGCACTTCGAGGATGCGGGCCTCGTCTGCTTCGATCGCCGCCCGGATTTCGTTGATTGCAATCTCCGCAGCTGCCAGCCGCTCCTGAACCGAGTCCGACTCCTGAGCGATTCCGACGGCCCGCTGATCCAATTTCTCGAGCACACCCTGCTGATCGGCGAACTCCTTTTCGAGACGCTGGACTTCCCGGGCCTGTCCGGACAGTTGCGTGGCATGTTCCGTGACAGCATGAGAGAGACTCTTCAACTCCCCTTCGAGCTGACCGACCTCACCCGTACGGGTCTCATGCTTCTCGCTGAGAATCGACAACCGTTGCGTGGCGGTCTCGATGTTCCGGTGCAGCTGATGGATCTCGTTCTTGAGCTGCTTCAACTCGCTCTTGCGTGAGACGATGGAAGTTTCATGAGGCATCCGTCCGACGTGCAACTGCTGGGCACTGGTCAGCACCTCACCCTGCAGCGTCACGAACCGGACGTTTGAGGGAACGGATGCGATCAGTTCGCGAGCTCGATCCAGCGTTTCCACAATCCAGGTATCGCTGAGGACACGCGCCGCCAGTCCGCCCGCCCGTTCCCGTTCCTGGACCAGTCGATCGGCACGACCATAAACGCCCGGGGTTCCGGTCAGGTCGATGCTGCTTTCGTTCGCATGAAACGCGGAAAACTCGCTGGATCCGGTGTCGGTCGCCGGGTCCTGCAGAGGTGTGATCGAGACGAAGCCGACTCGACCTTCGATCGGAGGGGCACCGCGATTCAGATAGTCCAGCAGCGGTCCCAGATCACTCACCGCGATGTACTGAGCCCGTTCGCCCAGCGCCGCGTCGATGATCGGGGCCAGGTCCATCGGCACTTCAATCAGATCACGGACACTTCCCAGGATCCGGTTCCACGGTGGGTAGTGCGATGTCGCGGCGCGGCGAAGAATTTCCCGCACCCCGATCGCGATCCCTTCCTGCTTCTGCTCGAGCTCTTCGAGCACTGCCAGACGAGCCTCGGCGGCACTTCGCCGTTCCCGCATCGTGCGGAGTTGCTGTTCGGTTTCTTCCCGCTGCTGGACCGTTCGCCACTGGGCTTGTTGGACTTCCGTCAGAAGTGACTGACGCGTCTGCAAAGCTTCTTCCGCTTCTTTCAGCAGCGCAGCTTTGGCCTGATGTGCCAGAAGACTCGTCGCGAGTTCGTTTTGCAGATGCTCCAGTCGCTCGGTCGCCTGGGCCCGATTCTGCGCGACCCCTTCGGCCTGTGACTGCAACGTCACCAACCGTTCTCCAAGCTGATGCCTCTGCTTCTGCAGTGCAGAGAGTTCTCTTCGCTGTTCTTCAGTTCTGTTGCGTTGTTCCTGCGCGGCGGTCCGCAGTGCGGAGAGTTGGCTCTCCCGCTCGGCCACCTGCTGCTGTGAAACCTGCAGCCGTGATTCGAATGCCGCAAGTTGTTCCGAAGTGGCCAAAAGCTCCGCACGGGCGAGCTCGACCTGTCGGGCCAGTGGATGGCGCTGCTGACGCAGCCGCTGCAGATCGGCGTCCAGTTCCTGTCGGCGAGAGGACTGATGCCGGAGCGTCGCTTCGAAAGTCGCAATGGCTTCGCGCGACGTGGAGAGTCCCCGTTCCCGCTGCAGAACTTCCTGATCGAGTTCCGCGATGCGAGCCTCGGCCGCCCGACGTTCTTCTTCAACTTTTTCGATCTCTGCCTGCAGCTCGTGCTGAGAGGCCTTGATCCCTTCAAGTTCGTTGAGCTGATGTTCGAGTCGTGCGGCAAGACGGATGCTGTCGTCGGCGGCCAGTCCGGTCCAGGCGGCTTTCAGTTCGACCGAGACTTCCCGATACTTGGCCGCCTTGCTGGCCTGGGTACGGGTCGAATTGAGCTGTGATTCGACCTGATCCACAAGGTCGGTCAGACGCAGCAGGTTCTGGGCGACCCGTTCCAGCCGGCGTTCGGCTTCGACACGCCGTGCTTTGAATTTGCTGATCCCGGCCGCTTCTTCAAACACGGCTCGGCGGGCTGTCGGGTTGGATTGAAGAATCTGATCGACGCGTCCCTGCTCGATGATGCTGTAGGCGGCAGTGCCAGCTCCGGTCCCCATGAAGACGTCGCGGATATCTTTCAACCGGACAGGGCTGCGGTTGAGCAGATATTCGGAGTCCCCACTCTGATAGAGCCGGCGACCGATCTGCACTTCGGCAGTGTCGATCGGAAAGAGGCCGTTGGAGTTGTCGAAGGTGAGAGTGGCTTCGGCGAATCCGCTGCCGCGACGGCCGGCGGATCCGTTGAAGATCACATCCGACATCTCTTTGCCGCGCAGACTCTTGGCGCTCTGGTCCCCGAGAATCCACTTGATGGAGTCGACAACGTTACTTTTGCCGCTGCCGTTGGGTCCGACAACGCATGTAATCCCCGGCGCGAATTCGAACAGCGTTCGATCCGCGAAGCTCTTGAATCCAAAGAGTTCGAGGGACTTTAACATGCAATCGCAAATGTCACGTCACGATGCATTTGCATCGAACAGGAAAATCATGGAGTCGGGATTCTGGAACTGACCATCACCCGGGGCCGCTGCCGAAACAGGAGCCCCGTGATTGCCGCGATCCAGACATTACTCTCTCAAGGTCGCTTTCTTGGGTTTGGTGGGGACACTGACTTCACTCGGGACATATTCCGCTTCGGGTGGCTTCTCGTCGAACAGGTTCGGGAGCAGTCCCTGGCTGCCGACGGTCACACTCGGAGTGAGGACTTCGGAGCTGGCGGATTCCGGAGTCGGTCCCTGCGAAGCTGGACGCTCATAGACCCGGCCGGGTTCGGGAAGCTGGTCGATGGCGATCCCGCCGGGCAGATTCCGCTGACGTTCCGCCTGAACGAGCATCTGCACAATGTCGGGATAGTTGGCTCCCAGTTCTGTCGCACCGCGAATGACATCCATGACCCGCAGCGAAACTTCCTTCTGCCGAGTCGGTTCCCCGGGAGCAATCCGTTTGATCAACATCCGGTCTCCCTGCGGCGAACTCTGCAGAATGATACGGTTCCCTGCTCGCAGCATGAGTGGAGCGAGAAACTCCTGTTTGTGATCGAAGACCACCACTTCCGCCTTTTTGTAGCGGGTCAGATGGATGAGGGGCTTGGCTGAAGATTCAATTCCGTGCAGCGAGAAGTTTCCTTCCAGCTGTTCCCCTTTCACGAAGGGATCGCTGGGTGCCATCGTCGAGAATGAACGAAACGCACCGTAACGGGTTTCGACGCTCTCCAGGTTGGCGAGGCTGCGGAGTGCATCGGAGGATGCCCCGTCGTTGATTGTCGAAAGTGCCGCCAACGCGAAAATCCGGAAGGCAGGCTCGTTCTCGGCTGCTTCTTTCAGGGCCGGCACACCATCGGCATTTCCCAGGTAGGCCAGTGCACACCCCGCATGGAAGCGAGCTTCAAGATCCGGCGAAAGCAGAGCGTTCTTCAGAACCGGGATTGCGTCCGCGCCAATGGCTTCGAGCTGTAATGCTGCCGACTCTGCTGTCGGTCCAAAATTGATTTCTTCGGCCAGCTGCTGCATGCGCATGTGCCGGTCCACGGGGGTCTCCGTCAGTCGCATGGCACGGATACACTGCAGATAGCGGGGGTAATTGTTCCGGTAGCGTTCATGAACGATCAGCTCCAGCCGCGAATTCGTTTTGGCTTCAGAGAGCGGCCGGCGAATACCGTGTTCATCATAATCATGGAACCGCTTGCCGATCCGCTCGGCAATCTGCCGGGACATACGGACTGTCGCGTACTCGTTGCGAATGGAGATGGTCAGAGAGCGACTGTCTCCCAGGAAGGTGGCGGCCCCGGGTATACGTCCGCGACGATGGGCGGCAGCAGCGCTCGCGGAAGAGTCAATGGCTACCGAAGTGCTGTCGGCCAGTGCATCGATGAGCACCGGTCCCGAGGCGATGGCAATCTGCTTGCCTTCATGCACCTCACCGTTCATCAACGCCATTTCGCGGAGATAGCAGGGCATGAGCCAGCCTCCCGCGAGACTGACGGTTTCACTGCCGTCGGGGACGGTCACTTCCACGTCGATCTTCTCCCCCTTCTTGCAAATAGGGGGAATATATGCAGTGACGACCACCAGGGCCGTGTTCGACGAACTCAGAAACGTCTGAGGATCTTTGACTTCATGTTGACGCAGGTCTTCCAGCAGCATCGTTCGCAAGTGTGAGGCCGGCGGATCTTCTCCGGTGCCGTCGAGTCGATCGACAAGGCCAACCCCCTGCACCTTGATATAACCGTTGTCCCCGATCTTGATGTAGTCCCCGATCATGCGGGAGTGACCGTTTTCTCCCCGCATCGCCTCGCGGACATTGTTCTGACGTTCCTTTTCCTGCAGCTCTTCTTTGCTGATGAAAGGCTTCGACAGGTGCCATTCGCTGCAACCTGAGCTGACCGTGAACATCAGCAGACAAAGCAGTGCGTAGCGTCTTGCCGGCATGACAGAGTCAATCCAGAAGAACGGGACATCGTCCTGATGGACACCGTTCTTCATGCTGGGGGGAAGGGAATTTGAGGGGAAATCTGGGAGGAGATCGGCAGGGATAGCACGAATTCAAAGAGACTCGCAAGAGGAAAACGCCGATGTGCTGCACCCTGCAGCAATTGAATGAACTGCTGCGGCAACTTTCGCCATCCGCCCGGAAATCATCGCTTCGAACGAGTGCTGCCGACCCCGGAACGCCCTGGCCGGCAATTCCTCTTGACCCTTCCTTCCGCGGTGACGTATTGTCCGCATCCCTTCATCAAGCCTCGATCATTCCCCCAAAACTTCCTGAAGAACCGAATCCATCAGCTCTCAGTCGTGACCACCGGGCCTGCCCGTCAGGATCCTGTGAGTGATGAAACTTTCGCGACCTGCTCCTCGACATGACGTCCGGACAGTACTGTGGCTTCGGCTTCCATGATTTCGAATTCAACTCACCGAACAGCAGGATCACAGGGATGTGGTGTGAACAGTGCCAGTCCGATGTCGCCACCGAAATCTCTTCGGATGGACAACAGCTGCTCTGCACAACCTGCAGTCAGCCGGTCCGCAAAGTGGTCGCTCCCAGTCTGCATCCGGAAACCAAATCCGCCCGGGAATTTCTCGAACGCTGGGCCCGGGAACAGCAGGGCCTGAAGCCTGTTGCTGAGAAACCGGCCGAGCCCGTTGAGAAGAAGATCGTCCCTGCTCCGATCGCTCCACCGGAACGCAGTGCCAAACCGGTCGCATTCGAATCCGGCAATGATCTTGAAGAGGATCTGCCGAAGGCCCCCATCAGCAAGAAGAACTTCCGCCTCGACCCTCAACATGATGCCCCGGCAGGACCGCTTCCGAGCCATCGCGAACGTCCGCGCCGACCGCATCATCTGGAGAAGGTTGCAGCCACCAGTGAACCTCCTGCAGAGGTTCCCCCCGCGGCTCCCCCTGCCCCGCCGAAAGAGATGCCCGAAGAGCGTGGCCCACGCTATCGGCTCGATGAAGCACAGTCCAGTGTGCAGGCTCCGCACTTCGACGTTCGGACAGTCGCTCCCCAGCGCACTGTCTATCCGGGCCGCAGCGAAGCAATGTGGGGACAGCTCATGGCCTATGGTGGCGTGGGACTGCTGACGGTCGGAACGGTCTTCGTCCTGTGGGGATATTTCGGCGAAGTCGAACAATACGCTTCCACCGGCTGGTTAATGTCCACTGCCGGACAGATGCTGCTGCTTCTGGGGATTGTGACCCTGGTCGGCGGCGGGATGCAGCAGACAACTCATGAAGTGACACAGCGGATTGAAAACCTGGGCGGCCGGATCATTCGCATCGAAGAATCGACGGACCGCATCCTCAAAGCCCCGCACTTCAACCGCACGCGCCGCAAGACACGCAGGAAGTCAGCTGATGATCAGGAAGCAGCCTGAGGTTCCGTTCAACGCTTGATCTGTCCCCTGCTCCCTGACCCCTTCTCTCGACAACACAATTCCACAGAAGAGAATTTGCGAAAGATGCAGTGGCTCCCGATCCGTGCGTCATGTTATTCTGGTTCACCCAATTCAGGATTTTTTGAAAATTGAGATTGAGTGAGCAGGTCATGACAGGGTACACAGTTCATACAGGATCCAACGACAAGTTTCGCGACGGATGGGACAAGGTTTTCAAGGCAAAGAAGAAGCCCGCGGCCGCTGAAAAGAAAACCGGCAAGGATGCCGGAAAAAAAGGACAGTCCAAATCACGCTGAGCCGGCGCACCCGCCTCGGCCCTGCAGCGATCCAGACCCGGGATAGGTCCTGTTTCGCCGCAGCAGTTTACTCATATCATCGACACGGAGGTCGTATCAAATGTCTTTCAACCACCAACAGCACCCGGAACACACAACCTTGCCGATCGAAAGCCAGGACGACGATTACGAAATCATCACCAGTGAAGAAGTGGACGGCGTGCTCGATGCCCTCGAGCAACTGATTGCTGCCACCACCAGCGAGAACATTCGCACTTACCTGGAAGAAGCTGCCGACAACATTTTCTCTCTCGTGTACTCCGAGGACGATCAGTCCGAGGCCGCCGAGCATGATGAAGCAGCCTGATTGAAACCAGACGCGATTTACGATCACGGCCGGATGTCTCTACAGACATCCGGCCGTTTTTTTGTCATCAGACTTGAATCGCAACTCCCCTTCCGGGCACACTGCTCTGCATGATGCGTGGCCCCCGATGTCTGCCGATTTCTGTTTCCTCGCTGGCCGACCAGATCCGGGCTGCCTGCCTGCTGGAATGCACCGCACGAAAGCCAGGGAACGTTCATCCGAACGCAGCCTTCGCGGATATCTGCTATGCCGACTTTGTGACGTCGGCGGAAGTGAGTGCTCCGATCCTCGCGGAATCCCGTGAACGCGGCATCGGATCGGCCATCCGCGAGGCTGTCATCGCCACCCGCGCTGCTGTCGGGTCGAATACGAACCTGGGGATGCTGTTGCTCCTGGGGCCTCTGGCAGCGATCCCGGTTGGAGTCCGCTGTGAGCAGGGGATTGAAGCGGCTCTCGACTCACTCGACCTGCAGCAGACCGCCGAGATCTACGAAGCCATTCGACTCGCTCAGCCAGGCGGGCTTGGAAAGGCCGCCTCGCAGGATGTCTCGACCGCGCCCACGGTATTGATCCGGGAATCGATGGCACTGGCACCGCATGATCGAATCGCGTGGCAGTACACGCATCGCTTCGAAGATGCCCTCGGATTCGGACGAGAGCGACTATTGGAACTGACTCTCACCGGAACCGACTGGGAGCAGGCTGTCGTTCGCCTGCACATCGAACTCATCGCGCGGCAATCCGATTCGCTCATCCTGCGGAAATGCGGAGCGGAGATCGCCAAAGAAGCCCAGAAACGAGCCCTCACCGTCCTGCAGCAATGGGAACCCGGCCAGTCGGCACCGGAAGCGCTGATGGACTTTGACCGCTGGCTGCGGGCAGACGGACACCGTCGCAATCCCGGAACGACTGCTGACCTGCTTGCGGGGATTCTCTTTGCAGCCATCCGCGACGGAGACTTTCAACCCCCGGAGTATGTGGGTGCCTGAGCCTCACCGACATTCACTTTGAGTTCCGCAGGCGAACGTCACGATTCTGCGACAAGCAGAAACTTGAGTCGCCTGCAGTCAGCAAAGCCGGCTGGGCTCGATCAGTTTCCTTTTGCCCATTCCTGAGCTTCCGCGAGCTTGGAGTGATCAAAGTATTTGATGCTGGCCGAAGTGAACGGCTTGCAGAACGAGGCCATTCCCTGTTCCCACTTCGATTCACCCACGATCGCCAGCCGTTCGATATCCTTGAAGTGTTTGGAATCGAACTTCATGTCCTGCCACAGGGCCCCGGCAGTCCAGCCGTGGAAGTCGTGCATCACGACCAGCAGGCGGAGTTTCCCCTGCTCCTGGATATGCTTCTCCACGATGGGGACAAAGTGCAGATAATCTTCTTTCGTGAGTTTGCCCGTGAGGTGCACTTCCACAAGTTTGGATTCCGGAACTTCTTTCACTTCCACTGCCATCGCACTGCTCCCGTCAAGAGTCTCGGATTCAACACGGTTAGTTTGGCTTGTGCGAACCGAATCGTCAAAGCAGTGCGATGAATCATCCCGGCAACGTCTGCAGCACGAAGTTTGCCACCCGCTTCAGCTCCGCAGCGGTTGCCCCTCCGGCGGCCTGAACCGCCATCCCGTGCTGAACGGTGATGACGTAACGAGCGAGGTCAGCCGCGCTGGTTTTCGGGTCCAGGTCCCCGTCTGCGATGGCCCGGGTGAATCGCTGCTTGAGAAGGTTCTCGAGTTGACTGCGTCGCTGGGCCATTTCATTTCGCAGCGCATCGGCCTCCTCTCCGCAGGCGAGGGCCCCCTGCACAAGAAGACATCCCTTGGGATTCTGCGAACTCGTGATCAGCTGAATACTCCCGAGGAGCAGCTTCCTGACGACGTCACGAGCCGTCGGTTCTTCAAGAGCTTCGTTCAGATGGCTCGCTGTACACTGCGTATAGCGTTCGATGACTTTGCGGAACAGGTCTTCTTTGTTTCCGAACGCGGCATACAGGCTGGGGCGGTTGATTCCCATGGCCGCCGTCAGATCAGGCAGAGTGGTCCCTTCGTAGCCCTTCTCCCAGAAGACATGCAGGGCTGCATCGAGAGCCTGATCGGTGTCGAACGCGCGTGGCCGCCCGGGGGGCATCCGTTTTCTCCGTAAAAATAAAGGTGAAGTGAATTCTTTACCAAATGATACATTTTACAGATTGACATTCCTAGACGAATTTCTATTCTATACCAATCAGTACACAACACCGCGCTCGCCCAACTGACCATTCAGGAGTTTTCACATGTCGCAGAGTCTCGCAGGAAAAGTGGCCCTCGTCACAGGAGCTTCCAAGGGGATCGGGGCGGAAATCGCCCGCAGGCTGGCAGCTGCAGGAGCTTCGGTCATTGTGAATTACTCCAGCAGCCAGGCAGGAGCCGATCGCGTTGTCTCGGAGATTGCCGCAGCCGGCGGGCAGGCCGTTGCCATGGGGGCGAACCTCAGCCAGGAAGGGGAAATTCGAAAGCTGTTCGCCCAGATTCAGGAAAAGTTTGGAAGGCTGGACATCCTCGTCAACAACGCCGGAATCTATGAATTTGCTCCCCTGGAGAGCATCACGGCAGAACACTATCACCGGCAGTTCGACCTCAACGTGCTCGGGCTGATTCTGACGACGCAGGAAGCGGTCAAACTCTTCAGCAATGACGGCGGGTCGATCATCAACATCAGTTCTGTTGTCGCAACGGCGGCCCCTCCCAACTCGTCCGTTTACAGTGCGACGAAAGCGGCCGTCGACGCCATTACCCGCTCGCTCGCGAAAGAGCTGGGCCCGCGCAAGATCCGAGTGAACGCCATCAACCCCGGCATGGTTGAAACCGAAGGAACTCACGCTGGCGGATTCATTGAAGGAGATTTCCGCAATCAGATCGAGGCTCAGACCCCGCTGGGACGAATCGGCCGGCCCAAAGACATCGGCGGAGCAGCTGTCTTTCTCTCCTCGGAAGATGCCAGCTGGATCACCGGAGAAACGCTGCACATTGCCGGTGGATTCAGATAATCAGCTCACACCAACAAACACTCAGGCCGGGGCGAACTCGAGAATCGCCTCGGCCTTTTTTCATGACGTGCAGCGAACTTTTCCAGCGGCGATCTTCAGAATCCGGTCCGCTTTTGCCAGTAAAGTCGGTCGTGCGTTGCCACGCCATCACGGCGGGCACAGCTGAGACAATAGACTTCATCCCCTTTCTGCAGGTAAATCTCCCCATGCAGAATCAGGTGGTAATAATCCTGTCCGGGATTCTTCGAAAAGCAGTACACCTTCTCCCAGCTGGTGAGAATCCGGGCCTGCCAGTTTTCTGCTTCCGGGACATAGAGACGGCAGTCCAGTGCCGGTTCCGCATCTCCACCAGGAGTGCCATTGGGATCTGGCTCGGGATGATCCGTTGAATCCATGTCACATCTCCCCGGAGCCGTCTTGATTCATCTTGCGGGCCCGCTGGGCGACGCGATGAAGTTCGAGTTGACTTCGATGGAGCCGGTTCAGCTCGCGGGCCATGTGAGCGCGGGTCGCTGCCATGTCGCCGACTGCCAGCAGCCCGGTCCACAGAGCCAGTCCGATCACGATCATCCAGTAAACGGCAAAGGTCCCCGGTGCGTTCTTCCAGGGAATCAGCGAGTCCCCGACAGGAATCATGATCCCGATCAGGATGATCATTCCCGCCACCTGATTGCGACGACGCACCCGCAGGCTGAGAAACTTGCGTTCTTCGCCAGTGAGCGCGTTGTCCGCATCGCGACGGCCGCGCCGCTGCGACCGCAACATGGCCGCTCCGACAAGAAGCAGCAGAACCCCAAAGACGAGCGCGGGTATTGGATTGTTCATGCTGTCCTTCTCATCAATCGGCGAAAATCATTTCCCATCCCGTCATTCTCCCAGAGGATCGGCTCCCAGGGAACCGGAAAGTTGCTTGAGATAGTCAGGATTCGAAACATGCTCGAGCATACCGCGAGCATAGTCGGCGCGGCTGTGAAGCTCCTCCTTGAGACTGGCGGCAAGCGTTTCCTGCGACTCCAGCGCCGTCTCGACCGACGCCAGATGTCGCTTCCACAAGGCCACGTCCCGCAACTGCTTCACCTTCAGCCGCTCCTGATACCATTCGCTGTTCATCAACGCTTCGCGGGTGAACATGGCCCGAATTGACGGATCGCGTTCATCTTTGCCTTCAAAATGACCGTGGGCCATGATGTGCAGAAGGATCTGCAGCGGAGGGCATGCCTGCTTGATGGAGCCGTCATCGAAGTATCGCTGGGCGACGCGCTGATAGGCTTCCATGATGTACTGGATGCCATCTGCGTAGGATTCCGGATCCTGCGTTTCGGGCTTCAGAATCGCTTCGTCAAAGACCGTGGCAGGGTTGTCGAAGACGCGTCCGAAATACCGGCGGACGAATCTGCGGGTAATCCGGTACCCCAGACGGCGGGCGGGAATCACCTTGCCGTCAGCCAGCGGGATGTCCGGAACCGGCTCGAGGAGTCCGTTCGCAATCATGAACTCCGGGCTCCGTTCTTCCGCACTCAGCCGGCACCAGATTTCCGGCACCAGCAGCGAGATGTCGTGATCGAACCGCGAATTCGGTCCGATGTGGCCGGCTGCGGTCGAAAATCCCGGCAGTCCGGACAGGATCATACTGACCAGTGCCGTGTTCAGGTCGGCAGTTGTCAGAAGTGCGTTGAAGGGTCCTTTGGTCAGTGCCCCTTCACTCCCGGCTGCTGTCGTTGACGGACTCTTGCCCGTCAGCGAGCAGATGTAGTCCATGAAGAGTTCAGGCAGTTCCTGGTAATGAATGGGATTGTAGACCGCGAGGCTGCGAATCCCTTTCGCCTGCTCAGGGGGGTTGTTGCGACGCCCTGAGAGGATCGCGGTGACCGGCATCGGAACAGGCTTGCCTGCGGGAATCCGTCGGAAGAGCCGCGTTCCCATTTCGGCAGCATACTTGTGAATGGGATTCACCATGTCCGGCCGGTCCTGCAGGTACCGGGGGTTCTTGCTCGGAGCACCGCCCACCCGCCGGGGGTTATCCGAGCAGACGATGTATCCGCGATCCGCCTTCTTGACCGAGCGGAGCAGCTTCTTCATCGGTGCGGTGAAGGCGTCAAAGTCGACAACCTTTTCCAGCATCTCGTCGACCTGCTTCTTCTCGAGCGGTTCAAAGTTGGAAACGAAGTTGACCCCTTCCCGCGCCAGATCGGCTTCCGCCTGCTTGTCGAACCCGCGATGAATGGCGTCGTCCGGTCGCTGAAACAGCCGGAATTCACAGTTCTCCGAAAACTTGACCGCCGTGGCATCGTCCGCTTCCACATCTGCCGAGAGTCCGGACAGCGCCGCCTTCGGAACCAGTGTCGAAGCAGTGATGTCGTCTTCCGTCTGCACCTTGAAGGCAGCGGAGAAGTCCTGACGAACCTTGAACAGCCGCCACTGCTGCTGCTTTCCGTAACCGACCCGCAGGTAGGTTCCCACGAGCTTGCGGTTATCGAGTTTCAGCTCATGCCCCGGGCTCCCGTTGACGAGATCGACGGTGAAGTGCGACTCCCAGTCATCGCCCCATTCAGGCTGCTGGAATCGCTTGATGGCGAAGACCAGTGCATAGACGTTGCTGGGAATCGACCCGAGCCAGTTGTTGTACTCTTCGGTGTAATCATCTGAAGGAGTCAGAAGCTTGATCACGCTTCCCAGCGACCGACGTGGACTGAGAATTGAACGGCTGGGATGTTTTGCGTAGTCCTGATTGCGGGCAGCCTCCTCGGTCCAGCGGTTGCTGTAATCCCGGTTGAAGATCTCATGCACCAGCTGCATGTCCTCTTCATAGTCGGAGACGAAAATGGAACCGTATTCCATGTAGTCCGTCAGCGATTTACTGATTTCGCTTTTGCCACCGCCGGAAACGGTGCAGGGCTTATGACAGACAATTCCCTCGCCTGCGGTTCCGATCAATCGCCAGGAGGGGGCCTTCGGATGTTTCTCCATCCGCAGCCGGTACCCCGACGGACCAATATAGATCTGCCCGGGCAGCAACGGAATCTCTTCCGTTTTGTCACCCACCTGCCAGGTGATATTCTGAGACCGCAGGTCGGCCCGGGCGTTCTCCGGGATGTACAGCAGATCGGGAAAGTTCTTGTCGATCCCGTACCCTGCCTCCTGAAAGTCGATCCACTCCGCATACTCGCGGCGCACGTCCTCGAAGGTCGCTCCGTTGTAGCGGCGGCTGTCGAACTGAAAGCTTTCGCCCAGACTCCAGCTGGGAGCGACGAACGCTCCGCCGGCATGCTCTTCCTCAGCTCCCCCCATCAGATTGGTGGCGTAGCTGATCTGGGTTTTCACTTCCTTCTTGCAGTACCCGTAGTAGTTGTCTGCAATCAGGGTGACGATCACCCCTTCTGCGGTGCGGCAGGTGACTTTGAAGGCGTCCCCGTTGTTATAGGTTTCGTCTTCACTCTCCCAGCACATCTTGTCCCGCTTCTGACGTTCCGTCGCCTGGCTGATATGCGGGAGTCCAAGCTGCTTCTTGGTCATCTGGAGAACATGCGGAGCGAGAATCACACAGCCGGTGTGACCGGTCCAGTGTTCAACGTCCAGCGCGGAATCGTTCTCCGGAATGAACGGATCTCCTGCGTTACCGAAAATGGATTCGACGAAATCCAGGTTGCTCACGAGAGAACCGGGAGCGAAGAACCGGACTTCCATACTCTTTGCGGGACTCCAGCCGGGAACTTCCGGGGAGACCAGCGGGCGGAGCAGCAGCGAAACCCATGTCTTACCGGGCTCCGGCAGTTCCGAGGTGAACGGCAGTGCCAGCAGGCTTTCGGGCGGGTTGAACGCGTGTCGCAGCATCGCGACGAACGTGGCGCGCGGGACAGCACGTTTGTCACCGGGGATCGGCAGTCCCCCTTCCACGACATGAAACGTCCCTTCCGTCGTACGACGGTCGGCTCTCGGGTTGTGCAGAACTCCGTTCCGGATGCGGTAAGAGTTGACGTATTCCGAGACGTACAGATCACCATCCGCTGGCAGAGACAACTCGCGGGCGATGCCGTGCCGATCGAGAATCAGAGAGGGGCCGGGGAGTCGAATCGGCCGGTCGAGGTTCAGATCAAAGAAATGCGAGTTGAGAAACCGTTCGATACGGGTGTCGACCGGGCAGTGCTGTTTGGCTTCCAGCAGCCGCGTCTTCTCCTGAAAGTTCGCGAGTAGCCCCGACGCCAGTTCAACAAGTTCCTTTCCCCCTGCGGAGGGGGCGATGGGGAGCCCGTTGGCGGCCAGTTTGAGATTCACATATCGGAGAAGTTCGGCACGTTGACGTTCGCGTGCATCGGTCGAATCAGATCGGTGAAAACCAAGGGAAAGCTGTGGGTCCATTGTGTGAAGCTCGTTGTTGCCGAATTTGGAGCGCGGCAGAAGATTTCGTTGTCGCCAGATGATAACCGCACAGTGGTCTCGATTCGAGTCGGCCCCGGATTCCCGGCGTAATGCGGAAACGGGACAGACAATTTTGCTTCTGTCGAAGTGCCATCTCCTTTCTCACAGCACCAATTTTGGCCGAGGAATCCCGGGTTTCTATACGGACGACACTCAGATGAGTATGTTTCCAATCAGAATGCGACTGGATTTGTCAGACTCGAAACGATGACCCCCGATGAATTCTTCAATTCATTTCGACCTCCTTCTCCCCGGCCGGATTGTCTTCGGCTGGAACGAACGTCGTCGCATTGGAGCGCTGGCCAAAGGACTCGGGAGCAGGGCTTTCCTGATTGACGGCTCGCGCACGCTGCGCAGGACCCCGATGTGGGGCGAAATGATGGATTCGCTGCAGGCTGCCGGGGTGCAGGTGGAATCGATCGCGACGTCGAATCAGGAACCGACGATTGAAGATGTCGACGAAGCAACCGCCATCGTGCGACAGCTGCATCCGCGCCACGGCGACTTCGTCATCGGGATCGGCGGGGGAGCAGCACTCGACCTGGCCAAGGCTGTGGCGGCGATGGCAACAAACGGGGCCGGTCACAGTATCCGGGATTTCCTCGAAGAGATCGGAACGGGCAAGACCCTCGAACACGATCCGCTCCCGGTCATGGCTGTTCCGACCACCTCCGGAACGGGTAGTGAAGCGACGAAAAACGCGGTCGTCGCATGCACGAATCCCCCCTGCAAGAAAAGTCTGCGATCTGAAAAACTGGTCCCCGCAGCGGTCTTGCTCGACCCCGAGCTGACTGTCCCGCTCCCGCCGGAACAGACTGCGTATTCCGGGATGGATGCCATCACCCAGCTGCTTGAAAGTTATTTCTGCAGGCGGGCACAGCCGGCGACCGATGCCTGGTGCGACATGGGACTGAAGATGGGGCTGGGGAGTCTGCTGAAGGCGTATCATTCCCCGACCGACCGCCATGCCCGTGAGGAGATGGCTGCCGCCGCGATGCTCTCGGGAATGGCCCTGGCGAATTCGGGACTGGGAATGGCTCACGGCGTGGCGGCTGCATTGGGGGCAATCTGTAATGTCCCTCATGGACTGGCCTGCGCGGTGATGCTGCCGATCACCTTGAAAACGAACCGGCAGACCATCACGGACAAAGCCGAGGAACTCAAGATCGTCTGGAGACAGCTCAAGCAGACGGAAAAGATGAATCCTCACATTCCCGCGATCGACATTCTGATCGCCAATGTCGAATCGCTTTGTCGAAAGCTGCAGATTCCCTCCCGGCTGCGGGATCTGGGGGTCGAACGCCAGCAGATTCCTGCGATCGTTTCCGGCTCCCGGGGAAGCAGCATGAGCGCCAATCCCCGCGACCTGACCGATGAAGAACTGACTGCAATTCTGGAGGAAAACTGGTGATTCTCGCAGCTGGTCTTTCCCCTGCCTGGCAACAGATCCTGCGGTTTGATGCACTTCATGTTGGAGAAGTGAATCGAGCGACGGAGGCTCTCTGGTGCGCATCCGGGAAAGTGGTCAATGTCGCTGTCGGAGCAGCCTCGCTGGGGCATGAAACCACGTTGATCTCTGCCATCGGCGGGATCTCCGGGGACGTCATTCAGCGTGAAGTTGAGTATCTTGAGGTGCGGGCCGACTGGATCTTCACTTCAGCCGCCACCCGGGTCTGCACAACCATTCTCGACGCGACCGGAAAGACAACCGAACTCGTCGAGAACATGGCCGACCTCGAGCTTCACGCGATCGCTGATTTCATCGATCGCACAACTGTCTATGCCAATGTGTCGGAAGTGACGGTGCTCACGGGTTCGCTTCCGGCCAATGCCCCCGTGGATGTTTTCGCACGAATTATGCGAAATACCCAGCGGAGATTTCTTCTCGACCTGCGGGGAGAACCGCTGAAGCATTGTTTGAATTTAAACCCTTTTCTCATCAAACCGAATCGGGAAGAATTGCAGGCCACGGTCGGACGGTCGCTGGCAGCGGATGAAGATCTGCTCAAAGCGATGCGGGATTACAATGACTGGGGCGTCCGCTGGGTGGTGGTCAGCGACGGAGCAAAAGGGGTCTGGGTGACATCGGATGACATCGCGGTGAAATTCATTCCTCCGTCCATTGAGGTCGTCAATCCGATCGGATGCGGAGATGCACTCGCCTCGGGAATCGCCTGCAAACTGGAATACAATGATGATGTCCTGGCAGCAGTCCGGTTCGGCATGGGGGCTGCTGCTCATAATGCCGAACAACTCCTGCCCGCGAGACTCGACCCCAGACGCTGCGACGAACTGGCAGGTCTCGTCAAGATGCAGGAACTCCACTGACCGGACTCCGAAACTCAAATTTGAAATCTGACCACTGAACACAGTCCATTGAAATCTCCCTACGCACGGAGCAATATCGAGATGTCGAAGAAAGTGAATGTCGCCCTGGTTCAACGATCCGTCAGCCTGGATCCGGAAGAGAATCTGCGAGAAACCGCTGCGGATATCGAACGGGCTGCACAGCAGGGCGCGAACATCATCTGCACACAGGAACTGTTCCGCTCGCAGTATTTCTGCCAGAGTGAAGACTACGACAATTTCGAACTGGCCGAATCAATTCCCGGTCCCAGCACGGAGTTGCTCGCGCCGATCGCCAAGAAACATGGCGTGGTGATCATCGCGTCACTCTTCGAACGGCGGACACAGGGGCTGTATCACAATACTGCCGTCGTGCTCGATGCAGACGGCTCGCAGCTGGGCATCTATCGCAAGATGCACATCCCGGACGACCCGCTCTACTACGAGAAGTTTTATTTCACCCCGGGCGATCTGGGGTTCAAGGCGTTTCAGACGAAGTTCGGCAAGATCGGTGTGCTGATCTGCTGGGACCAGTGGTATCCGGAAGGGGCCCGCCTCACGGCACTGGCGGGAGCGGAGATTCTCTTCTACCCGACCGCGATCGGCTGGCACCCCGCCGAGAAAGCGGAGCTCGGGACCGCACAGCATTCTTCCTGGGAAACCATGCAGCGCAGCCATGCGATTGCCAACGGTGTTTACGTGGCAGCCCCCAACCGGTGCGGTCACGAAGGGGACAAGGCCAACGGCATCGAGTTCTGGGGACAGAGCTTTATCTGTGACCCGACCGGAACGATTCTCAAAAAAGCCAGCTCCGACAAACCGGAGATCATCATGGCGGAATGCGACCTTGGGAAGATCGACTTCCAGCGAACGCACTGGCCGTTCCTGCGGGATCGCCGGATCGATGCCTATGGCGAAATTGTGAAGCGCTATCGCGACTGACAATCTCGACAGCTACGTCCGCCGCACTCTCCGAGTGCGGCGACAATCGCTTTCGACACCACTTCACCAGCTTCAGTCTTCACTACGGACGTAGACACCGTCGGCACGCACCTGCACTTCGAACACACGAATCTTTTCGGTGGCGGGCATGGCTGTCGGTTTGCCGGTCCGAATGTCGAAGCGGGCACCGTGGCGGGGGCACGTGATTTCTTTTTCGTCAAACGGCCCGTTCGTCAACGGCTGCCCGTCATGCGAGCAGACATCTTCAACGCAGTAATACACGTCATCCACACGCAAAAGCAGTGCGGGAATTTCATCGTCGATGATGATCGACTTCCTTCCCAGCGAGGGAATTTCATCCAGACCGGCAACACGTTCAAAGTCAGACATTCGGCGCTTTCAGCAGAGATTCAAAATGCTGAGGGACAGTATTGAGACGGGAGATGAAAGACGCAACTGTGCGTTGTCGCCCAGCGTCGCCTGCCGGCTGCGGACGTTCCGGGTTTTTCCGGATCGAACAGCTTTGTGCGAAGCGATTCAGAGTTCGGATTTTGTGGCAGGAAATCGGGAGAACTTTGATTTTGACTGAAGGAGATGCCGATCAGATGTTTTGAGAGCTGGAGGGATTCATGTTGAAGCAGGTTGTTTGCTGGGCCGTATGGATTGTGTGTTTTTGCTATCCATTGTGTCTGAGAGCAAGCGATTCCGACATTGGAGTCATTCCGGAACCTCAGATTGATTTTGATAACGGACCGGTCCACACGCTGTTCCCCTTTCTGACACTCACCCCCAGCGGAAGAGCCCTGCCTGAGCCGTCTGGAGCTGAGGACCGACGCTCTCACAACATCACGCCGCTGATTCCCGAACCGATGATCTTCGACCTCGTTCGTCCCCTGGGAGAACATCGCGGTGCAGCTGAAGTGAACATTCTGAGCCTGTTCCCGCTTGGTGGACGACGCACGCTGGAGTATGTCGATCCGCTGGGAATCGTTCACGTCAGCGAAGATCGCGGACACATTGAATGGGCTCCGGAATACGAAGTGGCGATTCGTGATGGACTCGCGATTGAATTCGAATTTCCCTTTGAATCGGGAACGCTGGAGGCTTTGAAAACGGCCGTTCAATGGACGATCGGGACCGCGCTGGAAGAACACTACATCCACGGGGTGCAGGTGATCGTCGAACCGACGGTCGACTTTCAGAACTGGAATCTGGTGGCGCTGTATCTGGGGGGATATCGCTTCAATGAGACATGGTCGACCTTGATGATGATCGGGGGACGGGCGGTGACCGGGCCGAATGTCAGGCACGATGAGAGAGAATTTCTGTTCAACTACTCCGTCTTTGCCAACGTCTCCGACCACATCACAACTGGACTCGAAGGAAATTTCGCCCAGTCGAATGACGGGCACACCGCACTTCTGCTCACCCCCCAGGTCCACGTCGAGATCACCGACCATTTTCTGATTCAGACCGGCGTTCCCGTGGGGTTCGAGTCGAGCGGAGTCTCTCCATTCTGGTCGGTACGTGGGATTTACAGCTTCTGATCGCCATTGCCGCACTCGGAGAGTGCGGCATACGAATAGCGGTTTTTCCTTACGACACCTGCTCTCAAGATCCTCGACTGCGTACAATGACTCTCATCGAGTGGACGCTGGTCCTTGTGTCCAACGATTCCGAGTCAATTTTGCAGGAGTGAATCATGTCTGACGGTCTTCCGGATCTGGAGCTGCTCCAGTCGACCCATCAGTTTCCAGGCCCGTACACCTTCAAGGCGATCGGAACTCCTGATGATCAGTTCGTCGGGCGGGTGCTGGCAGCGGTGAAGGCCGCGCTGGAAGAAGACATCGAGCCGTCATTCTCCTGCCGGACGACTCCCTCGGGGCGTCACGTCTGCGTGACGATCGAACCCGATGTCGAGAGTGCTCCGCACGTGCACGAGATTTATCGCAACCTGCAGGGAGTCGACGGTTTGTTCATGCTGATGTAGCCCCCGTGCACACATGCTCGAAGGTGGCCTGCCGATTCTCCTGATGCTCAATAAAAAACGTCCCGGCGAATTCATTTCGCCGGGACGTTTTGGTTTTGAGAGTCAATTCCATCCTGGAATCAGGTCTTCTCTCCTTACGCCCCTGTCTCAGGGGAGTGTGGCGGCGATTCAGGGAGATTTGTCGTTCGAAAGCTGTGTTTATCGCCGCCGGAACGCCACCCTTTCATAAGAATCGCTCTAGGCCGGGGGGGAATCGACACCGTAGGCGTGCATGCCGTGTTCGCCGATGTCCAGACCTTCGATTTCTTCTTCTGGAGTGACGCGGAGCATGCCCATCGCCTTGAGAGCATAGAAGAGAATTCCCATGGTCACGATCGCCCAGCTGACGATGACGACCGTGGCTTTCAGCTGCACCAGGAAGAAGCCCATACGGGAGTCTCCGAAGGCGAAGCCTTCCGGGATGTCGCCGAAGATTCCAGTGGACAGTCCACCCCAGATCCCGCAGGCTCCGTGGACAGGAAACGCACCGACCGGATCGTCGATCTTCAGCTTCTCAAGAGCCACGATGGCAAAGACCACGATCACCCCGGCGATGGCACCGATGATGAAAGACTCCGGCTGGCTGACACGATCACAGTTGGCGGTGATACCGACCAGTCCAGCGAGCATTCCGTTCATCCCCATGGTGAGGTCCGGCTTGCCGAACATAACCCAGGCGAGAATCATCGAGGCAATGGCACCTGCGGCAGCTGCAATCGTCGTGGTCATGGCGATATAGGCGGTCGCTTCAGCACTGACATAGCCGGTGTACTTCAGCATGGAACCCGGGTTGAAGCCGTACCAGCCGACCAGCAGGATGAAGACCCCCAGGCAGGCCATCGGAATGTTGTGTCCGGGAATCGGGTGAGACTTGCCCTCTTTGGAGAACCGGCCGATACGGGGCCCCAGGGCGATGGCACCCATCAGACCTGCGAATCCACCCACGGAATGCACGACGATGGAACCTGCGAAGTCCTGGAAGCCGTCAGCTGCGAGGAATCCACCGCCCCATTTCCAGAAACCGCTGACCGGGTAGACGAGAGCACAGATGATGGCACTGTAAGCGAGATAAGCCGAAAACTTCAGACGTCCTGCAACGGCACCCGACACGATGGTGGCAGCGGTGGCTGCAAAGGCGACCTGGAACATGAAGTCTGCCGAAGCGGCGAATCCGTAGTCGAGGTTTTCCTGAGTCACCGGGTTATCACGTGCGACGAACAGGTGTCCAGATTCAGCCGGGAATCGTGGAAGTACTTTGCCCTCATAGGCTTCACCCGGGTACATCATGTTGAACCCGAACAGCCAGAAGAACGTCACACCGATACAGAAGTCGATGAGGTTCTTGAACATGATGTTGACCGCGTTTTTCGCCGAGTTCAGGCCGGTTTCCACCAGTGCAAAACCTGCCTGCATGAAGATCACCAGTGCGGCACAGATCAGCATGAACAGCGTATTGATCGTGTAAGCCAGTGCGTTTCCGTCAGCGGGGATGTCGGCCGGGGCCGGGGCAGCTGCTTCACTGCCAGCATTGGTCTCGACGACTTCAGTGACCGACTCTTCAACGACTGCTGCCGGTTCTGCGGTGGTCGCCGCAGCAGGAGGAGCACTTTCCTCTTGAGCCCACGCTGAAGGGGACATCGCCCCGACCAGGAGCGTGACGCCGAACAATGTCGCCAGTGTGAGCGCAATCCTACGCTTCATGTTTTGTCCTCAATCTTGAGATGTTCAAAAGAAGATCCGGCGGCGTGCTTTGTGGAGCATGTCCGGCGCAAGGACAGGTTGTTCCTGGCTCCCACACCGCCAGTGCCATCAGCAGAAACAATGAGATATTGCAGACCCCCACACTTCCGCGCTGAGATGGGCGATGGATCTGAAGGCAATCACTGTGCCGAAGTGCGCAGCAGAATCGCCAATGTTTCTGAACTTTGCAGAAATTCAGGCAAAAACGGCCGCCGAAGACAATTTGCCGATGTGGGTCCGGCAAGAGAAATGCTTATACGAAGCGCACTGATTGCTCGAAACGTGCGCATTCCCTCAGCAGCGAAGCCCCCCATGCGGGCACGAACACATCAAGAAACTGATGGATGTTTCCACAGCTTCAACCGCAACGACCACAGCCACTGGCATGCGCTCCAGATCCAGGCCAGCAGGATCAGCAGCAGACCTGCGGCACTCGGAGACAGCCACAGCCACCAGACGAACCCCAGGACCATGAAGCTCCACGCGGGCCGCTGGGCAATGACGTCCCGAACACTCTTCAAGACAGAGGAAAAGCGAACGACAAGTCCGATCATCAGGATGACGAACAGGGCTCCTGCCATCATTCCCCACGAGTAGGGCTGCGGGGTCGAGTGATGTACTTTCCCGGACCAGTCTCCGGCAGGGACGGAGAGCCATTCCACACGCAACCCCGCCTGACCATGTTCCAGCAGATTCGTAAACGTATTCGAGACCGGTTCATTCGCTGCGGAGTCGACTGTCCCGGAGAACTCCAGTTCGCTCTTCATCGAGTTCCAGATGCCGGAAAGCCGGGAGAACTCTTCCTGCTGAGGGGTCCGGCTTCCGATCGAGGGGACCGAGACCGCCAGTGCCGCCTCTTTCTGACACAGACGGATGTTGCTGAGCAGGAGGCTGTCGACCGGGACCGGGGTCGAGGAGTCTCGCAGGCATTCGAGCAGCCCTGCCCAGCGTGCCAGCCAGACCTGAGCCGGCTCCAGAACCTGGGCCGATCCCGCATCCAGTTTCCAGTTCTCTGGCGAGGTGAAGGCAACAAGACGCTGTGGTGGGGTCTCCGCGTTGTAGTCCAGCAATCGCACCACCCCATCGGCATTCTGACGGGTCCAGCGGATGACAACCCCTGTGATATGGGGCTGTTCGGGAAGCTGCAGGACGGTTCCATCAGCAACGGCCGCAACGGCGATGAAATCATCGTGAGACGTCATCGCCGACTCGATCCGGGTTTCTGCCCCGTGAAGAATTCGGATCTGCGATTTTCCTGTGGAGCGCAGCCACAGGCGTGTCAGCCCCTGCAACTTCCCTTCATCCATCGGCCAGAGCACTGTTTCTTCGAGTCGAACGATCGGACGGGTCGTCTGGTCGGCCGAAGTCCGTTCAACGAAGGTCAGGTCTTTGCGGGTCTGCTGATAACAGGTCAGCGACAGGTCCTGAACTCCGCGACCCCATTCCCGGGGAGCCCAGGCAGGGAAGGCCGCAGCATCAATCCGCAGGCTTGCTGTCGGAGAAGGAAGAATGGCCGATGTTGACTCGACCAGGAGAAACTGCGAGGCCTTCTGGGCGGACAAGACCTCGATCATGGGGAACGGAGTTCTCCCTGGCCCACCTTCCTGCCCGGACAGCAGTCGGTCTCTGGATTCCGGGCCCAGTCTGGCAGCGACAGTGATCGTGGCGGAGCTGGAGTACCGTTCCGGGATCTTCACATTGACGATCGTCCCGCTGGCGTCAGTCTGGCTTGTATACTGGAAGAGTGAAGGACGGATCCGGATGCCGGTCAGTTCAGGGGGAATCCGGAAGACCGCCTTTTTCAGCGTCGATTCCACAGCGGTCAGATGAAACGTGGTCACCACTTCCCAGTCGGAATCTTCGTTGGCCTGCACCAGCATCACGGAGTCCGCGCGAGTCGCATCCGCAGGCATGACGACACGCAGTCGCGCGGGTCTGGGACCGGTCTCACGGCTGAAGTTCCCGACCGTGCGACTTGTCCCGGGAGTCGAAGTGGACTCTGTGCTGCGAACCGGTGAATCCATCGCGACCCCGGCGGCCGATTCGAGCTCGATATTCCAGCCGGTCCTGTCGGTGATGGTCAAATCGGAATCGGTGACCGATGCTCCCAGGGCGTCAATCGTCGGCAACGGCGTCCAAGCATCCACAGCCAGCGGCAGGCGACCTGTCAGCTGAAAGGTCTGTTGTCCGAGCTGTCCGCCGGGGACGAAGATCGAAAGGATGTTGGCGGAGCGGCTGTAGCGGACCCCTCTCTCGATTCCGCCGGTACTCTCCTGAACAGTCACCGATTCAATTCGCACGGAGGGATCAATCCGGAACTGATGTCGGAATGTCGGGATCTGTGAAACGCTCATCTGAACTTTTGCGGACCATTCAATCCCTTCGCGATTCAGAACGAGTTGCTCCGAAACGCTGGCCGTCCGCACCGGATTCAGGCGTGTCCAGTTCAACTGGACCTGCTGCGGACTGTTGAGCATCACCGCGAGGGCGGGGCGTCCGCGACCGGAATCCCCTTCCGCGGGCCATTCTTCCGGGGAGAGCGGCACCACTCCCGGAGTCTTGACCAGGGTCAGCGTCGAAGTCGGCGGACCGGTCAGTCCCAGTGAATGGGGAATGTCCCCCTTCTGCCACAACGGGAATGCCGGGATCATCAGCTCCATGGGATTGAGCGGTTTTCCAGGCAGTTCAAAATTGATCGTGACCGGTGCAGCGGGAGATCCCGTTCGAAGTCGCAATGTCAGGGACGTTGCATCCGGGGCGGGGGCCGCACTGACGGTGTCGATCACGCTCGCTCCGCTGATCGAGGAAATCACACATCCCGCCGGGAAAGTCAGCGGCAGTTGAGACGGCCAGCCGGTCGGACCAGGCAGAATGCGGGTCTGGCCTTTAAACCGCAGCGGAGTGACATCGAGCATCGTAATGGCCGACGCCCCTTTGACGTCCATGACGTCCGCCACCTCCTGATCGGACTGGATTCTCCCAATTCCGCCGAGTTCCAGAAGACCCCCTTCATCACCACGGTCCACCGATTCGCCCCAGCGTCTCATGGGAAGCGACGCGAAGTTCTTTGGCAGTGCCAGGGTCGAATCCAGCACCGGCGGCACACTGGCCCGAAATGCACTGACTCCCAGATCCCCCGCGGACGTGGTCCCCGGAGCGCTCATGGGGTTTGCGGTCACCACGGCAGGACGAATTGCAAAGTCCAGCTGAATTTCCGACCGCGACCAGTCCAACAACTTCGAGTCTTCGGCCGGTATCTGTTCTCCTTCTTCCGGTTTCGCCTCTTCGGGAGGAGCAGGGGGCATCGGACGCACGCTGACCACCATCGCGTCGCCAGTCACTGAGGGAATCAACGTCTGCTTCTGCCCGTTCACCAGACATTCGGTCGCTGAGGAAAAAACGACGTCCTGAAGCGGAAGTCGAACGAAGATTTCGCTTGAGTCCGGTGGAGACAGGACCTTGAACGTCGCGCGAACCTGCGGCGTCGGACTCAGCCGAAGCAGCTCATAGTGGGCCGACTCGATCAGGTACAGCGGACGCAGGCCTGCAAGTCTTGCGGACCCGACCACCCCGGGAGTACCGCTGCTGGGGACAGCAACGGGGGTCGACTCCGCTGGCGGCGCGGTGCCGGGAACTTTCTCCTGCCCCCAGAGCAGTCCCGTAGAAACAAGCAGGCAAGTGGCGGTCACCACTTCGCTGGTCAGTCGACGACTGCGTCTGGAAGCGGAGAGGAAATCGTGATTCTGCATCCAGTGGCGTGGAATCAGAATCGAGAGCAGACTCCCCGAAAACATCCCACCGAGGATGAGCGTCCAGGCGGGCGGTGCCAGTGCTGCAGCGACGAACAGAATGACCAGCCAGATGAGAGCCACCTGTCGGAGCCAGAGAATCTGAAACAGCCGGGCCGCAGCCCCGATCATCAGGCAGCCCAGCAGGGCCACCCAGGCATAACGTCGCGTCAGCTCGGAATTCCAGGTGATGTAACAGGCAGAGTTCTCCACGGTCGGGGCGATAAACTGCAGCGAACGCCGGACCGGCTCGGCCGCGCGACGCTTTCGACGGGTCTCGATCAGATCGTTCCAGTCCGACTCCGAAAGTGGATTGAACATCCGGTCGGACGGCCGACGTGTCAGCGGTCCGAAGTACTGCCGCTCTGCAGTTCCGAGCGACTCATCGCCGCTCATCACTCCGGGAAGATCGATCCGGGAGAGCTGCTGGTCGCCGGGCAGGTCCAGTGTCCATTGGAAGCCGGCAACCGGCAACACCGTTTTCGGAATGGGAACGGTGTTGGTCTGATAGAGCCAGCCGGTTCCGGCAGGGGTCATATACGTCAGCCTGATCTCGCGGATCGATGAGATTTCGGCGGGAAGCGGGATCTCATCCCCCTTGCGAAATACGGTCACGAACTGACCGTCGATTTCGACGGAAGAGACTTTACATTCCGCCGGCAAGGACAACTGCATCGCCTGGGCCTGCACGGGACGATCGAATCGCAGATCCGCCTGATGGACGCAGCCATGTTGATTCGTCGGGCCGGCCATGGTCAGCAGCTGAACTTCCAGAGCAGCATCCGTTGCCGGGGGATCGTCCGGAGGGGACATCTCTGGCTTCGGCGAAGCAGGTTCCGGAGTGCGGGTCGTTTCCGACAGTCCCGGGCCCGTCAGTGATTCCGTTGATGCGGACTTGGGAACGAGATTGACCAGAGTTCGACCTCCTCGCGATTCTCCTGACGATCGCAGGGTGGTACTGAGGTCGTCCCGTGAATCGGAGATACGTTCGGTCACTTCCCGCATCCGCAGCAGTTGCGGTGCAATGGGAGTGTTCTCGCTCAGTCGCCAGCCTTCTCCCTCGATCACCTGCAGTTCCATCCCGGTCGGAAGCAGCATCTGGTACTGGACCGAAACGTTTCCGGGAAGGCGAAACTGCGGGATCTGCAGGCGCGTGGGTGTTTGAGGTTTCCAGGACGACGTCCTCGCAAACAGCCGCAGCTGTCGATGCGAGGTTGAGGTCATCGGGTTCTGCCAGGTGATGTGCAACTGACGTTGATCCAGCGTCCATGAAGCCAGTCGGGACTCGACATCTCCCGCGGCCACGGAAACGAGTTTCCAGTCATCGGGAAGCAGGATCGAGGTGTTGAAGAGCGAACCATTCTCGACATGCATCGAGAGAACGGCTGCCGCCCACCCCGACTGACGACGGGCATCTGCCAGACAGTTGATCTCTGCCACAATATCGGGCTGGGGCAGATCGATGAGCACATTGAGCCGGGAGTCCGGTTCCCGCGCTTCGAATCTCCAGACTTCACCGGCCGATTCTTCACTGGTCAGACTGGTCTGCAGAAACCCCTGTGCATCGACATTCTGCAGCTGCAACGGGGGTTCGACCCGCACCACGACGTTGCGACGTGTCTCGAGCGCGCCGACGACAGAGATGCGAGGCAGAAGATGCGGTTCGCCCCAGTGCACCGGCTGGAATGTGCGCAGTCGCAACGTGAACCGGGGTTCCAGATTCAAACGGTCCATCGCAATGTTGACCAGCTGCGGCGAACCTTCCACGCGGTTGAAGGACAACGCAGCACCCACCTGAATTGATCCGCTGAAGATCACGACCGACTGAATCTCCAGGCGTTCGGGAATGACCAGTTGCAGCGGCGCCCCTTCCGGGAGAGTCCCTTCCATGGTCAGATCCGATCTGACGAAGACTCCGTCGCGTCGCGCGCGGTATTCGGTCTCCATCTCATACCGGGGAGACGTCACCTTTTCGAAATGCGACGGCGATCCGATTTTCAAAACTGTGAAGGTCAGGTTCCCCAGCTCCAGCGTCCATTCGCGGAGCCCGTCTTTCGGCTCAGCGGCACTTTGCAGCACACCCGCTGAGGCTTCCATCGTCAGGTCCGCGGGGAGCTGCAGCACCAAGCGGGTATTCAGCGCAGCGGGGAACGCGAGATCGAAGACGGTCTTCTGATGAATCAATCGGCCATGCGCGCTCCAGTGCCCCTGGAGTTGATCCGAATCCCGGTCCGTAGCCACGACCATTCGCTGTTCGGGTGTCGTCCCGGACCAGATCGGTTGATGTTCCCAGCGAAGTTGATTGATCGCAATTTTGACATCCGACCAGTCGAGCCAGGCAGTGCCGGTTCCCCGTCGAACCACATCCAGCTTCATTTCTCCGGCGGTCAGATCGAGGTCACGCAGCCGAGCGGTATAGACAGCGTTTTCCACGGAGGCAACGGCTGGACTGCTCTCCTGCGCGCGGGCAAGTCCCCCACCTCCAGGCCCCGCCAGCCACACGCCCACAAGCACCATCAATCTCAGGAGTGCAAGTGGTGTGATGTCGCCGGAACCAGACCGTGAAAAGAGTCTTGCGCGCATGTCGCTCAACCCTCGATCCGGTCGGACTTCCCTGCGGGAACAGGTCGGTAGATGCGTGTCGACATCGATCGCAGCGAAGAATCTTCCTTGGCTTCGGGCGGATGGGTCCGGTCCACGCGCAGGTGTGATCGATCCGGATGCTGTCGCTGTGAAGAGGAATCAATCACAGTGGCTGCCAGCGCCAGGAATACCCCGAAGATCGCCGGCTGCAGGAGCAGGAGCATCGGTTCGACGTAATACAGGCTCGCTGCCGCGAACAGGAACGAAATCACCACCAGAGAGAAGACATTGCGGGTCGCGGGAATGTTCCAGAAAATGAACCCGAGAAACAATGCGAACCCTGCCCCGATCAACAGGATCAGCGAGCGGTTCATCGAACGGAAGCTCACCTGCTGGATCGGACCAAATCCTCGGAAGGCATAGTATTTTCGTTGTTCGAATCGGAACTCTGGCGGGACCTGCGACATCGTGTGCAGGCTCCGTTCTTCCTGATACGCGGGAGTCGACTCGCGATACCAGATCAGGAAGTTCCGGGTCCACTGAAACTGCGGGAGCAGATCCGGGTATGTGAACAGGTGAATGCCCGGCGGAAGCTGCATTTCCCAGATCGTTTCATCGACCCAGACATTCTCCTTGAAGCGGGGCAATGGAAGCGTAATCGAATTGGTCAAACCGAACGGAGCGGGAAGCGGCGTGCGATATCGCACAGTGACCAGAGGCCGTGCATTGGCCTGTTGCGGCAATGCAATCGTCACCTCTTCGAAGTCTTTCGTTCGTCGGCGTTCCGGCTGGACGGGAAGCGGACGACCATCGACCAGGAAAGCGTTCTCTTTGAAATCCGTGCCGACCGGGAAATCGAGAACGAGGCGGCTTTGTGGACGTTCCAACTGAAATTCCGCCCACGACTCCGCACTGCCGTCGGCCGAGAAGATGGTCCGCACCTGAACCTGATCCACGACGAACTGCTGAGAGCTATCCGCAAGTTTACGCCCCATGGTGAGCGGGATCTGCGACACGGGTCCATTCTTCAGAACGTTGATCCACCGGGCGTGGCTGGGAGACGTCTGCAGTGCTTCCCAATCGGTGCTGCCGGAGCGGACCTGTACCGAATCGACGGCATCAATCAGGCACTCGATCCGTTTGAACGGTTGATCTTTCACACTCACGATCGGCAGCTCGACATCGCGAGTCGCCTGATCTTCCGGGACCGGGAAGCTGTAAGCGACTTTGATGTCGAATGTCCCGATCCGTTCCGATCCCAGATCGGCCTGCAGAACATCTGGAGTCTTCCCGGGGAGCAGCGGAAGTCGCTGGCCCTGCGAAGTCACTTCGATCCCCTGAGTTAACCCGGAATCCGGAATATGGGCCTTGAGTGCGGGAGGAATCACCAGCTCCAGCATCCGCATGCGGCCGTATTTCACATCGAACTGAATCGTCTGATCGACCCGCAACTTGCTGGAACTGCTCTCTTTGATCTCGACCTGAGCCTGCGTCCGGACTTCGCGATCATGTGTCTGGATGCGAGCCACAATCAGGTCTGAAGGCTTTTCGATCCGGTACGTTCGAGGTACCGGCTCGCCCGGCTTGGGCTGCATGAGTGCCAGTTCAGGCAGTTCGGCAGCGGTCGGCAGACGCGGAAGCAACATCGAATCGCCGGTGAACAATTCCACTGACAGCTGATCCGCCGACTCCAGCTTGACGATTGTTGGCTCGGTCTCCGAGGCCTGCGGCGTCGGCAATGTCAGATCGACCTGGTTATTCGGAGTGCCTGCCCGAGGTCGGCGAAAGACGACTGTGAAACTCGCATCTCCTTCGCGACGCCCCAACGGGTTTGGCCACCAGAGACGAATGATCCCAGGCTGAGAGGTCGCATCATAGGCCAGCGGTCCGGTCCGATTGGTATCTGCATTCAGCGACACCACCCGCCAGTCTTCCTGCTGCCAGTTCGGCCACGCGAGTTTCAATTCCGAAATCGACCCCCGTTCGAAGCGGACGCGGCAATTCACCGTCAGTTCAATCGAATCGTTCAGGAACCGCAGCTGGTCCACCGGCTCGACAGAGAAATACGGAACCGAGGGCTGGACTTCGAAGACCAGTCGGAACGGCTGCCGGAGGAATTCATACGCTGCCAGCGGAATCCCGGTGCCAAGTGTTCGCACCTGATTGACGCCGATGGAATGCACCAGCTGTGATTCCTGCGGATGGGGCACCATCAGCAGATTGTCGAACTCATCGATCCGGATGACCCCTTCTTCACGCACCGCCCCTTCGACATGCAGTCCTTCAATCTGCAGCAACCCGCCATTGGGACTCAGATCCCGTTCGAATCCCCAGTTCAACGTCAGTCGACCGAGGTTGTCGTTGGCGAACTGGACCCGGACACGGTTCGGACGGTCCGCCAGAATTTCATGTGAGCGATAATGCTGACCGGAAAGTTGAATCAGTCGAAACCCGGGGGGCAATGTGACTTCAATGGAATCGGTGGTTGTCTGCTGCAGTTCGATGTTCTGCTCGACCACCAGTGAGAGATGTTCCTGACTCGGCTTCAGGTGTAGCCATGACTGCACGAGTGAAACCGTTTCGCCGCCTGCTGCGGGAGTCTGCCACGAAAAGAGCAGCAGATTGCCGACCACACTGGCCTCGACCTGTGTGTCGTTGGGACCCCGTTTGATATCTAGAACGGTGAGGTTTTTCCCGGAACGGACAATCGCTGTCGGATCGGGAATCCGGGTATGCAGCCTCGCTTCAAACTGAGATGGCAGAGTCGGCAGGGGCAACTGGAATTGTCCCCCGGCGACAGTGTGTTTCAGCGGAATCCAGGCATGCAGTTTGAGCTGATGCTTGCCGAGCCCTTTGAACAGCCAGACCAGTCCTTCATCCATCGGCCGGGGAGTGACGTCCGCGGCCTCTTCACCGGGGCCGCTGTATTCACGACGAAACACATGCAGCCCGGCCAGTCGCAGCGGCACACGATGCCAGCCTTCGCCCCGGTTGATCATGACCTCGATCGTGGCAACGAGGTTCACACGGTCCGCAACGACATCGGCATCCAGTTGAACCTGCGTTAGATGGAAGTCCGGAATCTCAGCGACAATCGCCGTTTCCGAAGCTGCCGGATTCACCATCGGTGAGGCAGGTGTGGCGGCTGCTTGCGGAACAGATTCTGCTTCGTTCTGAGCAAACGCTGTCCCACTCAGGACGACGAGAAGAAGAATTCCCAGAAGCAGACCCAGATGCCGAGTCGGACACAGCGCACACGACCGAAGTCCCGAAGCCTCGCTCCCGAAACCGGGCGAGCCAACGAGTTGTACGGATTTCAGAATTTGTGACGCGAGGACAGGCATCAACAAGTCATTTCAAGTGCGACCGGATGCAAGAAAACCTGAAGACTCTCAGACCGAGACATTGATTGTGGACAAGTGAAAACATCCATTCACATTTGCAAATATCATGAGTGAACAGGATGTCTTCCAGCGGAGACAATCATATGTCTTCAGATCGCCCCCGGCCATTCGTCTCCGTGATTTCCGACCGAGATTTCTGATCTTCGGAAAGCGCGCTTCCGATCGGAAATTTCCTCATCTTCTGAATGTGTCGATCGCCCTCCGGGGAATCAACTCCGTATGTAGCGGTTGTCCGGCTGGTTAGGATCCCGAGGATGGAGTCGATCGAAACACTTCAACCAGCGATTGATGAAGGGCCAGCCCGTTCGTTGCCAGCACATCCGGGACCATCACAGAGAATGGGACTTCATCGCTGGTGGTCGTGATACGGCCGCCCGCTTCCTGAACGATCAACACTCCTGCCGCCATATCCCAAGGCTGCAGACTGGTCGACCAGAACGCTTCAATTCGTCCGCTCGCCACAGCACACAGATTCAGAGCAGCCGAGCCGGTTCGCTGAACAGTTTGAGCCAGCTCCAGAATCCGGAGAAATCTTTTGACCGAAGGGTGATCCTGATTCACCTTGACCGGCAAGCTGGCCATGCACATCGCCTGATTCAACTGGGCGTTTTCCGAGACTTGAATCGGGCTGCCGTTGAGTGTCGCTCCGCCCCCTGCGGTCGCTGCGAACATCTCATCGCGGTTGGGATCGTAAATGACACCCGCGATCATTTCGCCCGCTTTTTCCAGTCCGATGGAGACTGCGTAGTACGGAAATCGATGCACGTAATTCGAAGTGCCGTCCAGCGGATCAATGATCCAGCGGTACGGAGAATCCCCTTCGTTGTGCAACAGTCCTTCTTCACCCAGAAACCGGTGATCCGGGTAGTGACCTCTCAGGAATTCGAAGATGGCTGTCTGGGACGCCAGATCCGCCTCGGTGACGAGGTTTGCAGGGCTCTTTTCACGAGCGGTGAATTTCTCGCCCCACTCTTCGAGCTTCTGTCCTCCAAGACGAGCTGCCTCCATGGCCGCCTGTAGAAAATCCATTCTCATGCCTGCTTTCGAAATTCAGTGATGACGTTGACGATCCATCTTTGAAGCGTCTGCCGATGCAATCTTCCTCGGACCCGGGAATTTTCAGGTTCCTCGATTTCCCGGAATTTTCGGAAACATTCACCAAACACAATGCGTCGACTATGATATTGGCTGGGGATTGACCGCTGCTTCCGCTTCAGGATCATCGGGTAACGGACGAATCCACGAGATTCCCCTCAGCCTCGTTACGGAAGTTCACGATGGCAGTCACGGAAAAACAACGGCCGGAACCCGCATCGACAAACTACGTCGACTTTGACGAGTTTATCGATTTTCAGCTCCGAAAGACACGCTCGGGAATCCATCACACCGATTTGATTTCCGCCGGCGTGGTCCTGCTCTGTCTCCTCACCACCTATCTGCTGCTGTTTGCCCTCTTCGACCAGTGGATCATTTCGGGGGGTTTCAGCCAGAACGCCCGGATTGTCTTGCTGGGTGGAGTGATATTGGCAGCTGGTGGATGGGTTGCCTGGAGAATTCTCTACCCCTGGCTGCAGTCGATCAACGCTCTCTACGCCGCGCGGCAGATTGAACAGGCGCATCCCGAACTCAAGGGAAGCCTGCTCACCTGGGTCAATCTCCGTCAGGCGGGCAAGGAGATTTCCCCTTCGATCCTCGCTGCGCTCGAGAAACGTACTGCCCATCAGATCTCGAACGCCAACGTCGATGAAGCGATCGACCGCCGCATGCTGATGCGTGCCTCTTACGTTCTGCTGGGGCTGGTGATTGCCACCTGCTTATATACGCTGATTTCTCCCAAGAAAATGTCGACCACGCTGTGGCGTGCGCTGATGCCGGCCTCTTCAGTCTCCGCAGCCACACGTACCGAGATCCGGGACGTGAAGCCGGGGAACACCGAAGTGCTGGCCCGCGATCAGGTCGATGTGATCGCCGAACTCGGAGGTCAGATTCCTCCGGAAGTGACCCTGCTCTTTTCAACGGCAGACCGGCGGTTCGTCAATCAGCCGATTCGCATGCAGAAAACCAAGGACGAACTTCCCCGCTTTCTCGGTCGCCTGACGGGAGATGGCGGTAAGGGGCTTCTCAGCGACGTCAGTTATCACATTCAGGCGGGAGATGCCCGCTCTGCGACCTATCAGATCCGGGTGAATCAGCCGCCGGCAGCGGAGGTGTTCGAAGTCTCGTACGAATATCCCAAATACATGGGGTTGAGCCCAGCCACCCAACCGGGCAGCACGATTGAAGCCTGGGAAGGGACCTATGTGACAGTCCGGGCCCGTCCAAATATGCCTGTTAAGAAAGCCCGGGTTTATTGCTCGGATACCGAAACCGCCACCGCCAGTGCGGAAGAGTATCCGATGACGATTCGCGATGATCTTCTGACCGCCCGCTGGCAGTTGAAGTTCCGGGATGACGGAACCTTCGCTCGGTACTACCACGTGCAGGTCTGGAACGATCGGGATCAAAAGAATCCGCAACCGACCATCGCCCGCATTCAGATCCGACCGGACCTCAAACCCGAAATCAAACTCATTCACCCGGATGCGGATTTATCGGTCCCGGCCAACTCGCAGGTCCCCATCGCCTTTGCAGCGCGGGATCCCGATTTCCTGCTCAGAAAGGTTTCCCTGAAGCTGCAGCTGCATGGGGAAATTCTTCCGTTTCCATCTCCGCTCTTTGCTGCTCCTCCGGAAATGGCTGAATTCAAAACCGTTTATCGGCTCGATCTCTCAAAGCTCCCGCTGAAGACGGGCGATCAGATCACCTACTGGGTTGAAGCCGAAGATAATTTCGAACCGTTTGACAAGCGGCAGAAAAATCTTGCGCGGTCTCAGCAACTCACGCTGACCATCACCGACCCGGTCACTCAGGAAGAGGCCAAGGTGGAAGAACGCAAGCAAGAGAACCAGCTGCAGCAGAAGATCCAACAGGCCGATCCCAACGACCAGCCAGAGAATCCTCAAAACCAGAACGAGCCCCGGGATGATCGCGAACAGCCCAGCGAACCCCGCGAGATGAAAGAGGAGCCGGAGCAGGGAGAGCAGGGGATGGGCGATGATGCTCCCATGCCTCAAGAGAATCCCGCCGATCAGGATCCTGCTGGCAACGAGTCTGGCAAGGACGGTCAGAAGATGCAGCCTGATGCCGAAAATCAGGACCAGCAGAATCAACCCGGCCAGAAGCAGAAACAACAGCAGCAAGGTGCCAGCGGAGAGAGCTCTGATCAGGAAGCGTCTGAAGATCAGCAACCCGGTGAGAAGTCTGGAGCCGGAAAACAGTCGAATCAGAAAGGGACCGGCAAGGACGGAAATTCCGGTCCAACCGGCGGGAAGTCGGGTTCGGACGGTCAGAAACAGTCACCGCAGCAAGGCGGCGGCAAGAACACTACTCGTCAGAACAAGGCAGCCGACGATCAGGCCCTCGATCAGCTCCTGAAATGGAATGACGAAGAAGAGCAGAAGAACCCCGGCGAAAACTCCCCTCAGCCGGACAAAGGTGAGAAGCAGTCCGGCTCGTCCTCCGGAGGAAGCGGCGAGAACAACAACCGCACCCCCGGATCATCCAGCGAAAACGCGGGAGAGAACGGCGATTCCGCAAAGCCAGGTTCGTCCGAATCGATGTCGAAGGAGAACTCCAACAGCCAGAAGCCTTCAGGGGAGAAGCAGAACTCCTCCGATCCTTCCAGAAAGGATCAGTCCAAAAACGGAGAGACTCCGCCTGAGAAAATGAACAACCAGTCCTCTGGCGCTGGGGAAGAATCCGAAGACCGCCCGGATCCCGGTCCGGATCCAAGGCAGAAGCAGGATGGAAATGGTCGCGGTTCCTCACCGGAGATGAAAAAAAATGGAAGCGGTGACCAGCCGCAGGGTGAGAAGAATCCGTCTGGCGCTACTGGCGAACAGGGGGGGACACCCGGCGAAAAAGCTGCAGGCGAGAACGCTCAGTCTGGAAATTCCTCCGAAGGGAAATCCGGCGATGCCAATTCGAATTCGCCTCAGATGAAACAGAACGACTCTTCCTCCGACTCAGCGGGCGAAGATTCTCAGGCCGCCCCGGCAAAGGACGGAGAAAACAAGAGCGGCACAGGGCAGTCGCAGCCCGGGAAGCAGGAAAGCGGCACTCCGGAGAAGGGGATGACTCAAAAAGGAAAATCCGGGGGCGAACCACAGCCCCAAGGTGATTCCGGAGAGACCGCACAGCCAGAACCGGGCTCGAACGGTCCGGGTGAGAAATCGGACAAGCCTCAGAAGGGAAACCCCAATCCTGCTGGCAAAGGGAATTCGCAGGACTCCGAATCTTCCGATTCGCCGCAGCCGTCGGGGAACATGAAGTCCAACCCCGGTAAGCAGGGGCAGACCGGCCAGAACGCGGATCAACCGGGAAATGAATCGCAGGATGGGAAACCGACCGGCGATGCGGAGAAGATGTCAAACCAGCCCGGGCAGAAGCCGGCGGGTGAAAAGGAATCCGCACAACCCGGAAAGAATGAGGCTCCTGCTGGCGATCAGAATGGCGAAAAATCGCCCGCTCAAAATGGAAAAGCCGATCCCAACGGGAAGCCTGCGGGCGGTGAGAAGTCAGACGGAAAGCCGGACGGCAAGTCGGACGAAGGGGCCCCGGCTGACGCTCAGAAGGGAATGCAGGGGGACCAGAACAAGACAGCTCCCAGGCAGGGGGATGCTGGAAAGGGTGACCAGAAGAAACAGGCGGGTGGCAAAGAGCCCGGTTCCGGAGAGGAGTCGGGCGAGAACATGAACGGCCAGCAGATGGAAGGGGGCAAGCAACAGGGAGGAAAGGAACAGGGCCAGCCTCAAGAAGGTCCATCGGGCGACGGACAGAAGGAGGGTGGCGAAAAGCAAGGACCATCCGGCCAAGGGAAAGGACAGGAGGGCCAGGGGAAGGAAGGTGAAGGTCAGGGCCAGGGCAAAGGTGAGGGGCAAGGTCAGGCCAAGGGCGAAGGGAAAGGACAGCAGGGAGGGAAAGAAGGAGGCCAGCCCAATGGTCAGCCGAACGGGAAACCGGGAGGCCAGCCTGGAGGAATGCCATCCGGAGGCGGGTCACCTTCGAATGGGGACGCCAGTCCTGATGGCGGCGACGGTTCCGGCGGGGACAACCTCTCTGCCGAGGAAGCCGATCTCCGCCACAAGAAAAAGGCAACGGAACTGGCGCTCAAGCGTCTGCGAGACAAGCTCGAACGGGGTGAGACCCCCGAAGCGTTGATGGATCAACTCGGTTACACTCAGCAGGATCTCGAACGGTTCATGCAGCAGCTGGAACAGCGGCTGGCAGACCCGGGACTGGATCAATCCGCGGAGTCGGCAGCTGCCCGACGGCAGTTCGAGTCTCTGCTGAAGGGGATCGACTACAACTCATCCGGACAGCTGCGGGAAGGGGGCGAGCGGGAGCGCAAGGCGTCGCAGAGTTTCGGATCCGGGAATCGACCGGCCCCGCCGATGTATCGTAAAGACAGCGAAGCCTACAAAGAAAAACTCAACCGGCAGCCATCCCCAAAATAGACTTCCCACTCCATTGGTAAAAGCTGCCCCTGACCTCTGCCCCCTGACCCCTGTAACCCAGTGCAGCCCTATCCACTCCGATTTCTGAAGAACCTGAATCGTGGTCGCGAAGTCGCCACGGTACTGCTGAACTATGGCTTCGGAGATGTGCTCGAACGGCTGGGGCTGCTCCCCTATCTCAAGTGGGGACGGCGGCTGATCACCCGCAAAACTCGCGAGGCCACTGAACAGCTCACCACGCCACGCCGGATCCGACTGGCACTCGAAGACCTGGGGCCGACGTTCGTCAAGTTCGGACAGGTCCTCAGCACTCGCGCCGACCTCCTCCCTCCCGATGTGATTCAGGAACTGTGCAAGCTGCAGGAGCATGTTCCCGCCTTCCCGGTACAGGACGTTCTGGAACAGCTGGAAGAGGAGTATCATCGTCCCATCAAGGAACTGTTCGCGAAGTTTGACGAGCAGCCCCTGGCTGCGGGATCACTGGCTCAGGTCCACACTGCGGTCGCCAAAGACGGCCGTGAACTGGCAGTGAAGGTCCGACGCCCCGATGTCGTGCATGTCGTGGAACGGGACGTCGCGTTGATGCTCGAACTGGCACAGCTGCTGGAACGCCATGTCCCCGAGTCTCGAGTCTTCGACCCGGTCGGGCTGGTGAATCAATTCACCCGGACAATTCGCCGCGAATTGAATTTTCGCCGAGAAGGTCGAGCCATGCAGGAGTTCGCCCGACTCTTTCAGGACGACCCGCGCCTGTACGTTCCACTTGTTGAGTCGGAGAAGCTGTGCGAGTCGGTGCTTGTCATGGAGCGGGTCGACGGACTCAAGGTCAGCGATCGTGAGACGATCCTCAAATACCGTCTGGACCCCGCCCTGATCGCACGCAACGGCGCGGAAATCTTCCTGCGCATGGCGTTTGAGATGGGAGTGTTTCACGGAGACCCGCACCCGGGCAACATCCGCATCCGCCCCGACGGATCGATCTGCCTGTTCGACTACGGCATGATCGGCTTTCTGGATGAGACACGACGCGAAAGTCTGATCGACCTGTTCGTGGCGGTCGCTCGAAACGACGTCGATACCGCTGTGCATGTGGTGATGAGTCTGGGACAGCCGACACAGCGTGTCGAGAAAGTTCTTCTGCAGGCGGACGTGCGGGACTTTATGGACGCTTATTACGGCGTTCCGCTGGAACAACTCCGGATCGGACCGTTGCTGAACGATTTCATTGGGATCCTCGCGAGCCACGGTCTGCAGTGCCCGGGCGACCTGATGGTCCTCGTCCGGGCGATCGTGACGCTTGAGGGGGTGGGTCGCCAACTGGATCCGCATTTCAATCTCGCGGAGGTTCTTGCGCCGTTCGTCGAACGCCTGATCCGGGAACGATATCATCCCCGCAAAGTCGTCGAACGAGCGTTCTCGGACATCCGCACGCTGCTGGGGGCGGCCCACGATCTTCCGCTGCATCTTGGCAGGACGCTGCAGAAGATCAGCCAGGATGAGATGAAGGTCCAGCTCGAACACCGAGGTCTGGATCATTTGATCAACGAGTTCGACCGCTCCAGCAACCGGATTGTGGTCGGCCTGCTTATTTCCTCGCTGGTGCTCTCGACCGCTCTGATCATTCGAACGGCCAGCCCGAATTCCATGTGGATTGCAGTGCCGATTTTCATCCTGTCTGGCCTGCTGGGGGCCTGGCTGATCTGGGGAATCCTGCGAAGCGGCCGACTTTAAATAAGATGGAGAGGCGGATTCCCGATTTCCGTGGCAGATCCCCTTCCCGCAATGCGACTCCGCGAAGCGTTGGAATCAGAAACAGGCCACGATCCGATTGCCCTGAAGTGTGGTGTAACCACCTTGTGCTGAACGGTTTGTACGCGCATCTGCGTGAGGCATCACCCCCTTTGCGCCATACAGATTCCATTCAACAGAAACAGGTGGGCGAACACACAGGAACGGATTGTGACCTCGAACCCCCAATGCAGTGAGAGCTGGGGCCCGCTGAAGCCTCTGATCGGTAAGTGGGCGGGAGCGCGGGAGAAGCAGAACGGTCCCCGGCATCTGGAGCACTTCTACGAAGTCCGCACGTTTCAGCGTCGCTCGACCGTTCCGGGAAGCTCGCATTCTCCCCAGATCTTCCCGCTCCTGTTCTCGATCCGGCTCTTCGATTTCCACCAGCGAGAACGTCAGATCAGCGAAGAAACCGGCTATCTGCTCTGGACCCCGGAATCTCAGCGAGTCTCTCAGCTGACGTTGCAGCCCACCGGCGTATTCCGATTCGAGCGGGCGACCATGGAAGAAGCTGAGCAAAGCTGCTGCCTGATCTTCGATTCGCAGCGTCACGACTCCCATCTCCTGGCGGCGGACCTCGATTCGCAGGGCCCACGGCTGCACGCCGTGGAATCGACCATGGTCTACGACGCCAGCACGTTCCGGTTCGACCAGAGCTTCCGGCTTCAGGCGGATGGGAATTCTGATTTTTCTTATCGAGAAGTTGGCGAATTAATCAGAATTGATCCCTAAAATCGCAAATTCTGGCATAAACTCAACCAGCGGCCGTTTGCGTGTCGATGGGCAGATCGATTGGTCCGGCAAAAAAGGGTGAAGATTGTCCACAAGCGGGAAGGGTCAGTGTTCTGATCTCGCCACCGCAAGAACGGGCAATGTTCACTTTTGGAAACCGCTCCTCATCGTCCTTGCCCCACTCGATGTTCCCTCACCGTTAAGTTGGGTAACTGGACTGGAAAATGGTTGGGGTTATACGTAACAATCTGGCTATAGGCATCCCATCTCACGCTCAGGGAAATTGCCATGGCTGATGAAACCCAAGGCGAACCGCACTTCGAATCTCTGCTGGTCAACGCGCGCGCTGGCTCAGAAGAGGCGATTGCACACCTTGTGAACTCATTTTCCCCCAGCGTGTACCGCAGCATCCGACGTTCACTGGCCCGGTCGCTTCGCCGCACCACAGATTCAGATGATATTGCACAGTCGGTGTGGAAGTCCTTTTTCGCCATGCGTGACAAACATCTTTGTATGGAGTCGCCCGAACAGCTGAGAGGTTTCCTCGCCCAGATGGCGGCACACAAAACCATTGACCGCGGACGACGGTTTTTCGCCCAGCAACGACGTGGAGAGAAAGCGGCCGCAAATGCTGCGGGTGAGAACCTGCCGCATTTCCCGGCTGATCGTAAAACCCCTTCCCCTTCCGAAGAACTGATCGCCCGGGAGGTCCTCGAAAAAATCGCGGGCTCCGTCCCGGAGAAATTTGCCGCGGTCATCAAGAAAAGGGCAGAAGGGGCGACGATTAACGAAATCTCAGAAGAACTCGGTATCCCATTACGCTCACTGCATCGAATTCTTCAAAATGCGAGGGCCAGAAGCAGCGGATGAAGAACCATCTCATCGAATCACAGTTTGTCGGCACGAAGTCGGAGTCTTTGCTCTCCGAACTCCTGCAGCACATTCCCGAAGGCCAGACCTTTGATGCGGCCGCACTGATCAGTTCGCACAGCGAACTGCAGGCGATGCCGTCCGTCATGGTGGATCTGGCATATGAAGATTACTGGCGCCGGATCCAGAACGGCATCCAGGTCAATCTCGATCAATTCGTGGACCGTTTTCCGGAAATCCGCGAACGCCTTCTGCACATGATTGACGTCGGCGACCTGATCAAACAGGCCCCCGATGTCTTCCTCAGCCTGATGAAGCCGCAGTGGCCGACAGTTCCCGGCCCGCTCGGACATTTCGAACTCATCAAGCAAATCGGCGAAGGGGCCTTCTCACGCGTCTATGTGGCCAGAGACCTTTCCCTGGCAGAACGGGCTGTCACTTTGAAGGTGACCCGCTTTGCCGTGCGCGAGGTAGAAGCTCTCGGCCGGCTCCAGCACCCCAGCATCGTCAGCCCGCTGGGACTCTTTGACGACCTGATTCCCGGTCTGGTCGTGCTGTCGATGCCCTTCTGCGGCCGGGCGACTCTCACGGACCTGATCCATGCCCGCCCGCTGGATCGTCAGCAGGCAAAGGCGTTCAACTATTCCGACCTGCTGCAGAAGCTGAATGAAGACATTGAAGAGATCCCCGAAGTCGATTCGGTGGCTCCTTGTCTCCCTTTCAAACAGACAGTGGCGTGGATCGGAGCGAGACTGTCAGAAGGTCTGGCTCATGCACACGCCAACGGCTTCTGCCATTGCGACATCAAACCGTCCAACATCCTGCTGCAGCGGAACGGGGCTCCGCTGATCCTGGATTTCAACCTGTCCGTCTCGCGCCAGCAGCACTCCTACACCGGGGGCACGCTGGCCTATATGGCTCCGGAACAACTGCGATCTCTGGGTGAAACAGCGTCCCTGGACGGAACCGTCGACGTTTATTCCCTGGGAGCCACACTCATCGAGCTGGTCCAGGGGCGTCCTCCATTCAAACTGGCCTCGCAGGGTTCGATCAAGAAAGGGGGAATGCCCCATCCTCTCGAACTCGGGACACCGGCATTCCAGTTCGATCCGTCGATCCGGAAGAGTCTGGGCCGCGAATTTGCATCGTTACTGGAACAGTGCGTCTCGCTGGATCCTGCAGATCGACCGACAGCCCGGGAACTGGCGGCGAAGCTTTCGACTCTCTCCCAGTCCGGACTCCCCAAACCAGTCTCCAGAACTCGACGGATTCTGACGAGGGTCGGCCTGGCGACCACACTGGCAGCAGCGGCGGCCACAACCTGGGTTGCAGTCACTGCTCCGTCCCTTGAGGAGCGGTATCACCTGGGACTGCATGCACTGACCCGCGGGGATTCTCCCCAGACAGCCTTCCGCCATTTTTCACGAATTGTCGAAGCGGCCCCAGCGCGTGTCGACGCCAAGATTCTCCGCGCCTGCTCCTTGATTCAGCTGAAGGACTGGGACGTCGCTTACGGTGAACTCCGAAAGATTCGCTCTTCAGTCGACAATCCTGAATTCAGTGCGATTCTGGGATACGTCCTGTGCCGCTGGGATCGGCAGCACGAGTTGGCCGAGCATGAGTATACAGCCGCCTACCGTGCCGGCATTCGCAGACTCGATGTCTTGAACAATCTCGCCTTCTGCCAGCTTCGCGGTAACAAACTGGAAGAGGCCCGAAAGACTCTCGCGGAAGCATCCGAAGTGGGTCCCCAGTCCCCCGCTGTCCTGTACAACAGGGCGAATGTCGAGTTCAAATTATCGCGTCAACTGCAGAAGCCGCCTCACGCAGAAGTGGCGGACGCCATTCTGGCGAACGATCAGCTCTCGACTGACCGGGAATCGCTCCTGCTGGCTTCCAATATCTACTGGCTGGCCTCGAAAGTTGATCCGCAGTATCGCGAACGGGCGATTGACTGCCTGAAAACCGCAGTCGAGTGCGGGGTGACTCGAGACGAAGTCAGCAATCTTCCAGACATCGCCCTGCGTCAGGTGGACCCGCGCTTCCAACAGGTTCTCGCCGCAGCTCCACTTCGACGTCCTGCTGATGCAGCAGAATCGAAGTTCGACCGCCTGTTGTCCCCGCCGCTGCAGAGTGATGAATACCTGGCCGAACTCTCCAGCGAGTCGCCGGGAATGGCACTCCTGTCAGACGACGTTCCAGGCTCCAATTCAGCAGAACGAAACGGGACTTTCCCGGGACTCCAGATTCGGACCGTCAGTAACAACGAGCTGTAGACCTGACTGTCCAAGCTCCCGGAACCGGGACGATTGAACGCACGACGCAAGTCATCCACCACGCCGCGATGCGACGTGCAGACGGCTTTGATCACTGCAAATTTGCTGTCCCGCAAAAAACTCCTCTATTGTCGCTGCAGGACTTCCCGTAGAATTCCTTGCGATTAACTCGTTCTTTGGATGGCCGGTTACGCTCGCGATGACGTCAAGTCTGCCCGGCCATCGCACTCCAGGCTTTCGCCAGCGTAACCTGCTTCCGACAGGACCCCGTCTGGAGTAATGATGCCGGTTACGACTCATCGGGCATTGCCCCCGGAAATCCGCGACATCCAGCTGCAGATGGAAGAAGTCGCCAGATCTTACGGACTGGACTTCTTCGAAACCATCTTCGAGATGCTCGACTATGAAGAGTTGAGCATGTTCGCCGCCTATGGAGGTTTTCCTCTCCGGTATTCCCACTGGCGTTTTGGTGCCGAATACGACGAGCTGCTCAAAAGCTATTCGTACGGTCTCTCCAAGATCTACGAAATGGTGATCAACACCGATCCCTGTTACGCGTACCTGCTCTCCGCCAACGCGATCACCGACCAGAAACTGGTGATCGCACATGTCTACGGCCATTGCGATTTCTTCAAGAACAACGCCTGGTTCTCGAAAACGAATCGCAAGATGCTCGATCAGATGGCCAATCATGCAGCGCGGGTCAGCCGGTACATCGACCGGGTCGGGTATGAACCGGTCGAACGGTTCATCGATGCCTGCCTGTCGCTGGAAAACCTGATCGATCCGCATTCCCCCTTCATCAAGCGGACAGAACAGGATGACCGGTCTGAAGAGAGCAAACGGGCCGAAGACCGCGCCGAACAACTCGATCCGCGAAGGTCTTCAGGAGCAACCGGGAGATTCTCTTCCAAAGATTACATGGATCCTTACATCAATCCGCCGGACGTTCTCGAGCGGGAAAGGAAGGTCCGTGAAGATCTCGATCACGCCCGCGCGGCCGCCCGTTCCTTTCCCGAAAAACCGCAGCGCGACGTGCTGCTCTTCCTGCTTGAATACGCTCCGCTGCGGGACTGGCAGCATGACATTCTGGCAATCATTCGGGACGAAGCGTATTACTTCGCTCCCCAGGGTCAGACAAAAATCATGAATGAAGGCTGGGCCAGTTACTGGCATTCCACCATCATGACCCGCCACGGACTGACCGACTCCGAAGTCGTCGACTATGCCGACCATCATTCCGGCACCATGGCCATGAGTCCTCAGCGTTTGAACCCGTACAAAGTCGGAATCGAGCTGTTCAGAGACATCGAAGAACGCTGGAACAAGGGCCGCTTCGGTGCCGAATGGGAAGAGTGTGAAAGCGACGACGCGAGGAACGCCTGGGATCTTCAGCTGGGACTGGGACGCGAGAAGATTTTCGAAGTCCGACGAATCCACAACGACCTGACGTTCATCGACGCGTTCCTGACCGAAGATTTCTGTCGGAAGCACCGGATGTTTTCATTCGCATACAACGAGAGCAGCGGGAACTACGAAGTGGCCTCGCGCGAGTTCCGGGCCATCAAGAAACAGCTGCTGACCAGCCTGACGAATCATGGTCGACCGTTCATCTACGTGAAGGATGGAAATTATTCCAACCGGGGCGAGCTCTACCTGCAGCATGATTATCAGGGAGTCGAACTCAAGCGGGACTACGCCAACGCGACGCTGACCAACCTGCAGATGATCTGGGGGCGTCCCGTCCACATCGCGACAGTCATTGACGACAAGCCAACAGTCATCTCTTACGACGGTCATACTCACGACACCCGCTCCGCCTGAAGTGAAGCGTCCGGGGTTTGAATCGACCTTGCCATCGGCACCCTTTTTCATCATCCTCCCCGCATGGGCTATCGGGGATCGAATTTTTCATTCATGTCCTGAACGCATGAGAAAAAGAGATGTCGATTTCAAAGCGGGCAGATGCTTCTCAAATCACAGCGGAAACGACGTTTCAGGACACAGAGGAAGCGCCACTCACTGCGTCCCGGCGCTGGCCGATCGAATGGATTCTGCTGGCCCTGATCCTGGGACTGGCACTGCTTGTCCGGTGGCGGATGCTTCCTCTTCCACTCGAACGGGATGAAGGGGAATACGCGTACGGAGCACAGCTGTTGCAGGGACGCGGCCTGCTGTATCGCGATCTTCACAGCATGAAATGGCCCGGGATCTATGCAGCGTATTCGATCATCATTTCTGTCCTGGGCGAAACCCGTGAGGCGATCAGGCAGGGTCTTCTGGTGATCAATCTCGCCAGCGCGCTGGCAGTCTTCCTGATCGGCCGGGAGCTGATGGAAAGGCGATTCGCAGCCTGGAGCGCCGCGGTCTATCTGGTCCTGACAGTCCTCCCGGTGACCCAGGGAATCATTGCCAATGCGGAACACTTTGCTCTGGTCTTTCCGCTTTATGGGGCCTGGCTGTTAATGGTCAGCCTGAAGCACAGACTCTGGGCAGGCCTGTTTCTCGCCGGTTGCCTGATGGGACTGGGGCCGACCATGAAACAACATTCCGTGATGTTCGTCATCTGGGGCGGACTGCTGCCGTTCTGCCTTCCCCTGCCACGAACTCTCACTGCATTTCTGCGTCATGTCCGCGAAGCTGCGATTTATTCTGCTGGCGTTTTAACCGTCTTCGGGATCATGTTTGCAGCGATCTACCGACTGGGGATCTGGCCGGAGTTCCAGTTGTGGACGATGGAATATACGAAAGGATATACCTCGCAGATTCCGTTGGATCGGGCATGGAAATTCTTCATCTTCAACTTCACCCCCATCATGAAAATCACGTGGCCGGTATTTTTGATGGCGGTCGCAGGACTGTTTTCCATCCTTCGAAGAAAGGAAATCTGGTCGATCGCATGCGGGGCGGGCCTGTTGCTTTCGGGGATTGCAGCGACCCTGCCGGGGTTCTACTTCCGGACACACTATTTTCTTTTCATCATGCCGGGGGTGGCGATTCTTGCCGGCTTTGGGCTTCGCGCCATGCAGGTCTGGAGTGAACGCACCCCAGATTCGAGCCGCAGATGGATCGCCGGCGGAGTGACGGTGATGACGCTTCTGATCCCGATCAGTCTGCAGGCTGGCCTGATGCTCAAGCAGCCGATGAACGTCGTCTCACGAGCGATGTATGGGGGCAACCCCTTCGTGGAGACTCCCATTCTTTCAGCTTACCTGAAAGAGCAGATGACTCCGGAGGACCGCGTTGTCATCTTCGGTTCCGAGCCGCAACTCTGTTTCGAATCGCAGCGACTTCTGGCCGGCGGCTTTGTGTACATGTACCCTTTGATGGAACGACACTCGCTCAGCGGCGCGATGCAGGCACAGATGATCGAGGAAGTAACGGCTGCCCGCCCGGAATTTGCTGTTCAGGTTGCAATTCAGTCATCATGGCTAGGGAGACCGGATTCCGATCCGATGCTGGTCTCGTGGATGAACGAATACCTCGAGACTGAATTCTCGCCCTGCGGCCTAGTTCTTCTTTATCCTGATCAGGAAAGCGACTTCTTCCTGGAGGACGATGGAGAAACACTCGATCTCCGCCAGTTGCCGTTTGATGACGACGCGGCCCGAATCATGATCTACCGGCGACGTGAGCGTGGGGTCCGTGAGCAAGATTGAGTGCTGACGCGATGCAATGTCGCGTCAGCCGCAGTTGCCCAGAGCATGGACGTTTAGCGCGTACAGGCCAACCTCGTCGGGAAGCGAAGCCACACCTTTGAAGTGTGTGGCTCAATTCCGACTGAAAATGGGGATCCTACGCGAAAACAGGAGGAGGCTGGTTTTCGAAGTCTGTCGAGCGTTTGCCCGGACAGTCACTTCAAAATCAGCTCTTGCGATGCCGGATCTTGGCGCGCATACGTCGCTTTTTTCGACCCAGTTTACGACGACCCTTGCCTGTTTTCTTAACTCCCATTTCCCTGCACTTTCAAAAATGTTGTTGTGACCATCGAGAATTCCCCTGTTTTCCCCGGTTTCAGGGAAAAAATGGAAGTCCGCAAAGTAGTTCAGCTGCACCAAAATTGCAAGCTGGCTGGCAGACGGGCGGTGAAATTGTCGCCAGCTGAGGTCGACGGAATCGGCAGCGTCTGGTCAAATCGGTCAATTCATCAACACCGCAGACAGGTTCTGAGGCCGAAAACAGAAGCAAGCATGAGCGCGACTGCGAAACTCGATCCGGACCGTGCGGACGCTCAAATGGCGCCGCCAGTGGACTCGAGCCAGCTGATCGTAGACCAGGACAAGGCGTATCGGACGACGACTTCCTCCAGCGGGAACCAGTTTTTCGACAACCGTCTCATCTTCGGCGACAACCTTCCCGCTTTACAGTCGCTGGAGGTCGAGTTCGCCGGCAAGATCAAATGCGTCTACATCGATCCTCCCTACAACACGGGAAGTTCGTTCGAGTACTACAACGACGATCTTGAACACACCCGCTGGCTGGCCTGGATGAGAGAACGTGTTGAGGTCCTCCACCGGCTCCTCAGGCCCGACGGATTCTTCTGCTGCCACATTGACGACGCGGAAAGCCACTACCTCAAGGTGCTGCTGGACGAAGTGTTTGGTCGGGCTCACTATCTGACCACCCTGTATGTTCAGGTCAGGTTTGCAGAGAAAACCCTGAAGCGGGACATGGCGTTTCACAAACAGATTGAACAGGTCCTTGTCTACCGCAAAGGGGCCTCAGCGACTCCCAATCAGAATGAGAAAGCGGTTTCTTTCGAGAAGTTCAAATACACAGTTCGGGAACTTGGACCGGGGAGGGAAGTCGAGATCGGTGGACGGAAGACAATCCTCTTTCAACCCGGGGAATACGAGATTATCGAAGGGGTCGGAAACGAGTTCGGGCTGAAGGAGATCTGGGCGACAGGCACGATCCTGGACGGCAATTCATCCGGCCGGTTCTTCCGAGATCACCTCGCTGGTCGTGCTGCTCAGGATGGACTGGGAGTTCTCTACAAGGTGGACGGGATTGGAGACGATCGGTTCAAGTACCGCTACTTCACCGGCCCCCGTCGGGCGAACGCGAGCAAAGGAAAATACTATCAGGGAGTTCCCCTGTCGCTGCTCGAGCATCCCAATGAATTCGCCAACGTGCCGATCGAAAACTTCTACGACATGGCAGCAAGTTTCGGAAACTGTCGACATGAAGGGGGAGTTGAATTCCGCAGCGGCAAAAAGCCGGAAGCACTTCTCAGTCTGATCCTCAGGCATTTCTCGGACTCGGGGGACTGGGTACTGGATGCGTTTGCCGGATCGGGTTCCACAGGAGCCGTTGCCCATAAAATGGGGCGACGCTGGATCATGATCGAGAAGGGCGATCAGTGTCAGACCCACATCGTCCCTCGCTTGAAGAGGGTCATTGACGGTGAGGATCCAACCGGCGTGACTCAGTCTTCAGGATGGCATGGAGGCGGCGGATACCGATACTTTCGGGTTGCTGCGCCGGATGAAGTGTTAGGCAGCACGGGCGTCATTGAATAAAAAAAGAGCCCTCTTCGGTGAGGAAGAGGGCTCGATTCAATCGTGATCAGAAATGACGACTACTTGCAGGTGTTGCAGGCAGCGGGTGCACAGGCTGGAGTTACCGGAACCTGCACGGTCTTTTCGACCAGTTTGCAGACCTGAACTTCAATCTGCTTTTCGACCTGAACCGGGACTTTGACGGTATAGGTTTCCGTCTTGTCTTCGGTGACGGTGTCGCACACGGTCACTTCGTAGGATTCTTCACGGGTCTTCGGGACGCAGACGGTGTATTCCACAGTCTTGGTCTTCGGAACCGAGACAACCTTGGAGACGGTGTAAGTCTTCGTCCGGGTTTCCGGAACGCAGACGGTCACGTCGTAGGTGTACTCTTCTTCACGGGAAACCTGCTTGGCCACCTTGTGAGTTGCAGTCCGTTCTTCCGGATGGCAGACGGTGACGTTGTAGGTGTATTCCTCTTCGCGAGAGACCTGCTTGGCCACTTTGTGGGTTGCGGTCCGTTCTTCCGGATGGCAAACCGTGACGTTGTAGGTGAACTCTTCAGTACGAGGAACCTGCTTGCAGACCTTAACCGTGCGGGTGCGGGTCTCTGGCTTGCAGACAGTCACGTTGTAAGAGAACTCTTCCTGACGGGGAACCTGCTTGCAGACCTTGTGAGTTGCAGTGCGGGTTTCCGGCGTGCAGACGGTCACCGAGTAGGTGTACTCTTCATCGTTCCAGACAGTCTTGCAGACGGGAACCTGGCGGGTGCGGGTTTCCGGAACGCAGACGGTCACGTCGTAGCTGAACTGCTCCTGACGGCAGACAGGCTTGCAGACGGTGTAAGGAACTTCTTCCGTCACAACGTTTGGAACCCATTTGCGGACGCAACGAGTGCAGCAGGGATTGCAGGGATCAACAACCTGCTCGGTGGTCCACGCTCCCAGATCCTTGCAGACCGTGCGGGTGTGGGTTTCCTGAGCGGTTTCCCAGACGTTCTTGGTGCCGGTGCGGGTTTCGGTCTTGGGAACCAGGACGGTGTAGGACTCTTCGACCTGCTCCTGAACGGTGCTGGCGACCTTGCGGACCCCTTTGCGTTCTTCCTGGTGCGGAACCTGAACCGTGTACTCCCGGGTCACGTCTTCCCAGACAGTGTCATACACAGTGCGTGTGCCGGTCTTGGTTTCCTGATGAGGAACCAGGACGGTGAAGGTCTGTTCGACGTCTTCCCAGACGTTGTCGACGACCGTGCGAGTTCCCGTTCTGCTTTCCGTTGCCGGAACCATCACGGTGTACTTGCTGGTGACGTCTTCCCAGACGGTGTCACACACCAGGCGCTTGCCGGTCCGGGCTTCCACAGCTGGGACCTGCACGGTGTAGGTGCTGGTCACATCTTCCCAGACGGTGTCGCAGACGGTTCGCTTGCCGGTTTTGGTTTCCGTCTTGGGAACCTGAACGGTGTACTCTTCCGTCTTCTCTTCAGTCACAGTTTCGCACTCGGTGTAGTTCACTTCCTTGGTGCGAGTTTCGTTTTCGTAGTAAGTCACGGTGCGGGTGCGGGTCTCCTGGCGGGGCACCTGCCGGCTCACCTTGTACGTGCGGGTCTTTTCCTGATCCTGCCACTCAGTGGTGGTGATCGTCCTGGGTTCAGTGACCAGCTCACGAGACAGAACCGTCTTTTCAACATACTGAACTTCCGGTGCTGCAGCACAAGCCGCTCCACCTGCAGTTCCACAAGCCGTCCCGCAGGCGTTACAGCTTGGGTTTTCAGTCGCACACGGTGCCGCACAACACTGACGGTTGTGGCGGCGATGCCAACCGCAGTCGCCGGCTTCTGACCAGCTTGCTGCAAGCGTCATGACGACAGCCGGCAGCACCAACAAGAATCGCTTCATAGATGTCCTCCCAAAGGTGTTGAGAATTCTCACAGGGGGCCGCTGCCCTCAAAGTCAGTGAGTTGAGCCCAAGAGTTTTGAAAAATTTTTGCAGAATCGAGGAATGATTAAAGAATTTAGGGACTATGGATAAGATACGAGCTCGAAACACCTTCGCAAGGCGCTGTTTGCGATTTTTCGGAGAAATGGGTCATGTGGAGAAAACTGTCTCAAGTTGCTGCAGGTAGCCCTCACTCAGCTTGGGGGGTTTGCACTGCCTGTACCGTTATGACCCTGCTGAATTTCGCAGTCGTGACGGCAATTCAAGCAGCCGATCAGTCTCTGAGCCCGGCTCAGATTTTCATCGTGACTGCAGAGGCAGCCCCGGTCATGGCGGGGGACAAGCAGATCGGGACCGCCCCGCTGGGCTCCGCCCTGACCATGACCAAACTCAATGGGAACTGGCGATATTCCGCTGCCGAAAAAGGCTGGATTCACGTTCGAGATCTTGTCTCTCTCCCGGAAGCCCACAAGAAGTTCACCGCTGAAATTGCAGAGAAACCGACCCCCCGGTCCTACCAGCTCCGAGGGATTTCATTGATGGCCCAGGAGGAATGGGCGAAAGCCGCTCAAGACTTTGAGAAGGCCTACGATCTCGGCCAGAGTGCCGTGGCGATTCATCTGAACCTCGCCACCTGCTATGAACGCCTGGGCGAACTGCCGGCTGCTTTGGAGGAGTACAACCAGATCCTCAAAACCTACCCGGATGACCTGAGTGCCTCTCTGGCGCGAGGCCAGATTCATCTTCAGCAAGGGCAATTCCCAGCGGCGTTGCGGGACTTTGAAAAAGGTGTCGAAGTCGACCCGCAGTCAGCGGACGCCCAGAATTCCCGGGGTGTCGCCTTGCGGATGCTTGGTCGGTACGAAGAGGCTGTTGACGCTTATACAAAGACTCTCGACATCGATCCGAAACGGGCCGATGCACTGGCAAATCGCGGATATGCCCGCAAAAACCTGGGTCAGCTGCAGGAAGCACTGAAAGACTACGAAGCCGCCGTCGAACTGGCTCCGGACTCCAGTGCCATCGGCAATGACCTGGCCTGGATGCTCGCTACCACCCCGGACAGCGAACTTCGAAATCCGTCTCGCGCCGTCGAGATTGCGGAGAAGGTCTGTCAGAAAACCAAAAACGAAAACGGTGAGTACCTGGATACGCTCGCAGCAGCTTACGCCAGTCAGGAGCGGTTTCCGGCAGCCATCGAAACCGCCCGTCTCGCTTTGACCGTGATGGGAGACAATCCGGGAAAGGCGAAAACACAGGAACGACTGGAGTTGTATCAAAAGCAACAACCCTACATTGAAACTGTCGTCACCAGCGCCCAAGTTGTTCCCGAGGAACAGCAGCCAGCGGAACCCAAGGCTGAGTGACAAGTCGTTTCCAAGAAAAGCGACGCCGAACGTCAACCGGGAGATTTGCTTATCGCCTCGGGAAATCGGCACTCTCTTCGGACTTGCCCTGATTGGCCCATGCATCCGCCTCGGCCATTGCTGCTTCCAGACGCTGGCGAATGACTGAAATGAACTCTTCCTCACGCCCGCGTTGAGACAGCCGACGCACTTCATCTGATCCGATGGGCGAACCGATCACCACGCGGACGTTACGGGCTCGCGGGATCAGACACCCGCGCGGGTACGCGTCACCCGCCCCGGCGATTCCGACAGGAACAATCGGGACCTCCGTCCGTCGAATGATCGCCAGAAAGCCGGGCTTAAGTTCCTGCAGACGGCCGTCGCGACTGCGTGTTCCTTCCGGAAAGATGCCCACGTAGTAGCCCTGCTGCAGTCGTTGAACCGCCAGCCGAATGCTCTCGGTCGCAGCGGCGTCGCGGCGAATCGGCATGACGTAAGTGTTTCTCAGAATCCAGCCAATCACGGGAACGTGAAAGAGATTGTGCCGTGCAAGGTAGCTGACCGGCCGTTTGAAGCTGACTGCGGTCACCAGAGGATCGATGAAACTCTGGTGGTTGATCAGCAGCAGGGCCCCTCCTTCCGGAAGCAGATCTTTCCCCCGGACCCGGTAGCGAAAAACGAATACGAACAGGTTCTGCATCAGCAGTTGGAAGCCGCGCCAGATCCAGTTTCGATGGAGCGGATCGACAGACACAGGCTCCCCGCTCATCGGAGAGTCGATCCATCAGGCAGCACACTCACCCGCGGCGCCTCTCCGGGACTTTCGAAGAGCGAAATGATTCGTGGAGGTGCATCGACGGAGTCCTGCGACGGGACCACGAACTGACAGCAGAGTGTTCCGTCCGTCAGGGAGTGCACGCACGACAGGTTCTCCGAACCAACTGCGATCCGTTCACCCGATTCCGACAGCAGCTTCGATTGAGCCACCTGGGCCAGTCGTTCGGCAGCAGGAGCTCCTCCAACCATGATCACCGCGCGAATGTTTTCCATCCGTCGCTGAGCTGCGTAGAGATCCTGTAGGCCTTCAATGTTCGGAAACCGCGTGCAGAGGAGCCCAACCGCGTGACCATCCACGCGATAAACAGCTTTGGCTGTGCGGACACGAATAATGGTATCCGCAGCACCGCGGATGTCCGAACTCAGGCCGGTCCGGATTGATTCCGCTTTGATTGCGTTTTCCAGTTCTGCGGAATTCAGCTCAGAAAGATGGTCTCGCTTCAGCAGGCAGTTGATCAACGACTCCAGCTGTTCGCGACTCAGGTCTCCCCAGAGTGACCCCTGTCCAACCCGTACTTGAACTCGACCGTTCGCGAAGATGGCGACTTCAGGAGGTCCCAGAAGACCATCCTGCACATACCACAATTCCGCGACAGGCACGCTGGGATCTTCCGGCAGGGCGATGGCATCCGCTCCTTGCACGGAGACGTTGCCCAGCAGGGCGACGGAGAACAGAACTTGGAGGAGGCGACGTAACATAAAGTGTCTTTGCCTCGGCCGGTGCATCAGAAACTCCAAAGAGCTCTGAGGCTGTTGACGAGAGAACAGACCCGACCACGAACTTGTGTTGCTGATATTCAGTCCAGTTTCGCTTTCGGGCCACTCAAAGGTGAGATCGGCACCCAAGCGCTGGGCAGATTACCCCAATTTCGCTGGTCGTCACAATCCGAATTCCCGGCCGACGAAGTCCGTGCCTCAGAAACGAACCGACCGCCGGATCACACAACCATTGCGTACGGTCCAGCGGCCATGATTTTCGACTCAACCTCAACAAAAACAGAGACTTGCGTCGACCTACTTCTCGGCAATCTCTGCTTCTGCGTCATTCCCGGTGGCGACCGCCTCCATGTTCTCACTGATCTGCGAGGTCTCCTCGAACTCCGAACGGGGTTCCGTCGAAGCCTTGTTTTCGATGGTCGACCGGGCTATCCACTTCACGACCCCAAACGGAATCTCGCTGGAGCGGGCAAGTTCGAAGGTGTTTGTGGAGCGCTCGGAGGGAGTTTCCATCGTCGTTTCCCCGGTGTGTTGGGTGACGTCAAATGTGCCAGCGGGGACCTGCTCCGGCTTGGCGTCTTCGGAGTCGGTCACTTCCAATGAATGACGCACCAGCGACACGAGCGGATACAGTTCGAGCACTCCCGATTCGATCGGCTGGACCGGTCCGTCGCCGATCTTGCGAAACCCCTTCACAATGGGGATGAAGGAGACATGCACGGTACGATTGTCCTTGACCGTTTCCAGAACTTTTCCCTGAATCGCCGACTCCGGAACAAGCACCTTGTAGATCCGCACGCCCCCGGGACCTGCCTCGACAACCGCCTCGGCCGCTTTGCCTGTTTCGCATTTGATTTCGAGCCATCGGCACGGCTGCTCTTTGCCTTTGTACTCCGCTTCTTCGGTTCCCACGGATTTGAGCGTGACAATCCGCCTCCACTCCATGGTGAGGTCTTCCTGAGCGGAGTCAGGGCGTTTCACGGTCTGCGTGTAGGTTCCCTCGTATCGCACCCAGTCCCCGTCCTTAGGGAGGGACCAGATCAGACCTTGAGCCTGAACAGTGCTCGTGAAGCAAAGGATCAATCCGCTGCAGATCAAAGACCACTTCATGGGGCCGCTCCGGGAAATGCGCATTTTGCCGACGATCACAAGGAATAGGGGCAGATTCTCAATTGATTGGAAGTGTTGTTTATAGAGTGCAAAAAGTCTCAGGGGAACTACGACATTGCCAGAAGCCCCCGGATTTTGGCGAAGCCGCTCCGTCTGAACCGTTCCTGACGCCGTCAACGTGGCAAAATCAGACTTCAATCGGAATCGAATTTCGTCCGCCCGGAGCCCAATCACCGTGCCAGTCCCGGCCTGAAATTGCTGTTCCGCAGGCAGACCACTAAATTGGAGCCGTCTTTTCCCGGATCTTCAGTTTCAGTTTTCGCTTCAACTCCTCTCTCCGGACTGCCATGCATCCCGCTCTGAATCGCAACCTGTATCTGGTGAAAGAACATGTCGGTTTTTTCAAAGCGGCAAATAACTATGACATCTTCGATCCCGCGACCGGAGAGATGATTCTGGAATGCCGGGAACCGCATCTGGGACCACTCACCAAGATCCTGCGTTTCACGGACTTCAAACGAAACACCCCCTTTGACATTCACGTCACGACCCCTGAAGGAGAACAGGTTGTCCGCATCCAGCGCGGAGTGTGCCTGTTTCTTTCGAAAGTGGACGTCATGGACGAAGATGACGACCGGGTCGGCGGCTTCAAACAGAAGCTCTTCTCGATCGGCGGAGCCTTTCAGGTTCTCGGCGAGAATGACGAACCGATGTGTGATCTCAACGGCAGCTGGACCGGCTGGAACTTCAAATTCACCCACGCCGGCGAAGAACTCGCGGAAGTGACCAAAAAATGGACCGGACTGGGCAAAGAGCTGTTCACCAGTGCTGACAACTACGTCGTCAAGATTTCCGACATCGTCCCCCCGGACAATCCAATCCGGATTTTGATCATGGGAGCAGTTTTCTGTATCGACATGGTCTTGAAAGAACACCGGAAGTAAGCCCTATCCCTACGAACATCATTGATCCCACGCCACAAGAGCTCGCCCCACCATGTTGAACCACACACACAGTCTTCAGGAATTTCGACGCGCCCAGGCAGTCATCCCCGGCGGAGTCAACAGCCCAGCCCGCGCCTTCGGCGGAGTGGGGGGAACTCCCGTCTTCATCGCGCGGGGCGACAAGCAGTATCTGTACGACAACGACGGCAACCGTTACCTCGACTATGTCGGCTCCTGGGGACCGCACATTCTGGGGCATCGTCATCCCGCGGTGATTGCCGCCCTGCAGCAGGCCCTCGAAACCGGCACCAGCTTCGGCGCTCCCACCGAAATTGAATCGGTTCTCGCGGAACTGATCGTCGAAGCGGTTCCTTCGATCGAAAAAGTCCGCATGGTGAACTCCGGAACGGAAGCGACGATGAGTGCCATCCGGCTCGCCCGGGGATACACGAGTCGGGACGTCATCATCAAGTTTGCCGGCTGCTATCACGGTCACGTCGACAGTCTGCTCGTACAGGCCGGCAGCGGAGCGTTGACGCTGGGAACTCCTTCCAGTCCCGGCATTCCCAAAGGCTGCACCCAGGACACACTCGTTCTGGAATACAACGACATTCCTGGTCTCACCGCCGCCTTTGAACAACAGGGGGACCGCATTGCTGCCATCATCCTGGAACCGGTCGTCGGCAACATGGGGACGGTCGCGCCCCTTCCCGGGTTTCTCGAAGCATGTCGCGATCTGTGTACACGGTTTGGCACAGTTCTCATCTTCGATGAAGTGATGACGGGCTTCCGCCTCGCGTATGGGGGAGCACAGGAGCGTTTCGGCATCACTCCCGATCTCACGACACTGGGCAAGATCGTCGGCGGTGGTTTACCCGTCGGGGCCTATGGCGGACGGGCTGAGATCATGGACAAGATTTCCCCTGTCGGCCCTGTCTATCAGGCGGGGACTCTCTCCGGCAACCCGCTCGCGATGGCCAGCGGAATCGCCACACTTAAGACTTTGAAAGAGGTCAATCCCTACGCCCGTCTGGAGTCCTACACACAGCGACTGTGCGACGGTCTCAGCCGGCTGGCGACTGCCGCTGGACTTCCACACACGATCGGCCGGGTTGGCAGCATGTTCACCCTCTTCTTCAATCCCGAACCGGTGACGAGCTACGCGGTCTCGGCGAAGAATGACACCGCACGATTCTCAAAATACTTTCACGGCATGCTCGAACGGGGAATCTACCTCCCCTGCAGCCAGTTCGAAGCCAATTTTGTCAGCGTCGAGCACACCGACCAAGACCTGCAAAACACTCTCGACGCTGCAAAGGCAGTCTTCGAGGAGTGCTGAGCCTGCTTCCGGCCGGATTCAGAGGAACCACGGAAAAGACGGAAGGCACGGAAAGGAACCGCGAATAATGCGAATAGAGCGAATGGGGGAGTAAACAATCGTGACTGGGAATTTCAGACTTCCAGATCGCTTATCGGCTCAACTATCGATTCATCTAGTCGCTGAATTCGCCTGATTCGCGGTTCAGTCTTTTTACTCTTTCCTTCCGTGTCTTCCGTCTTTTCCGTGATTCAAAACTCTTCACATCCCCCCATCATCTTCAGCATCATGTGATCATGAATCCGCAGCCGTATCAGAATCCGCCTCGCTGGTGGCCTTCGCGGTTGAGTCCGTGGTTCGTGCGTGCGTATTCCCGCTCCCGCAATCGGGAGCTTCAGCAACAGGGCATCACCGGAATTGATGTCGAAGGAGCCGAGAAAGTCGGGGCTGCTCTGCAGGCGGGTTGCGGGGTGCTGCTGGTCTCAAATCACTCCTACCATTATGACTCGTATGTGCTGATTGAATCGGGTCGCCGCGCGGGTTGGTTTCCGCAGATCATGACCGCCTGGCAGGTCTTCATGATGTACGGGCCGGCCGGGCGCTGGGTGCTCCAACGGCACGGCTGCTTCAGCATCAATCGGGAGGGGAATGACACGCAGGCGTTTCGTCAGGCAGTCTCCATTCTGGAAGCAGGAGAGAACCCTCTGCTGATCTACCCGGAAGGGGACATCTACCATTCGAATGATCGGGTGATGCCCTTCCGCGAAGGAGCTGCAGCCATTGCCCTGTTGGCCCGCAAAAAGAACGTCCGTCCGCTGGTCATCATCCCGACCGCCACCAAGTGCTTCTACATCACCGATCCCACTGCCCAGCTGCATGCCATGATGGATCAGCTCGAGAAGCAGATCGGCTGGCGACCTGTGACCGGCCGTTCGCTACTCGACCGCATCTACCGGTTTGGAAACGGATTTTTGTCGCTGAAGGAGATTGAACATCTGGGAAGTGCCCGCACCGGCACCGTCCGGGAACGGCTGGCGTACCTGGCGAATGCTGTGCTCACCCAGATCCGTGAACGGCATGGACTCCCCCCGCGCGGCAACGACCTGACCGAACGCATTCGACACCTCCGCATTCATCTCATTCGAGCAATGGACAAGTTGCGAAGTGCAGCGAAGCTCGATGCCGACGGCCAGCGGGAACTCCGGCAGTATGACGCCGATATGCAGGACCTGTTTTTCGTCACCCAGCTTTCCAGCTACCACGGGGATTACTCTTCCGAGAAACCGACGATCGAGCGCATGGCAGAAACGATCGACAAGTTCGAGGAGGACATCTTTGCTCTTCAAGCTCCCACTCCCCGGGGCGAACGACGGGCCTGTGTCCGCTTTGGCGACCCGATCGAATTGGCGGGGAGACAGGAATCCTCCGCGCAGCTCACGCTGCTGCTCGAAGCTGAAGTGCAGAAACTGCTGGACCGGATGAATGAAAGCGGCGGAAACTGCGAGTCGCCTGTTCGAACCTGAGGGAAACGGGTCTCTTCATGCCGTTTCTCCGGCGGAATTCCCGTCACAATCGAAGAGTCCGTCAGATTCCGAAGAATTCGTATTTTTCATCCAGCTTGACTGACCCCACCAGCCGATACAACTCTCAACGACCCTGCGCGCTCGGTCTGTTCAGCATTTCACGGTTGGCTGGCAAGGATGAATTCCACTGCCAGACCGACCTGAACTGAGTGAACGTCTTCGTGCAGGTTCGGGAAAATTGAGTGCCGGGGGGACAATGCTGACAGGCTGAGATGCGCCTGCAGCGGAAGGCCGGAGGGAAGGGAATCTATGAACGTGCGAGTTCGATTCGAATGGCTGTTGGCCTTCAGCGTCCTGCTGGGAGGAGCGGCGTGGGCGCAGGATCAACTCAATCCGGGTTTCTTAGGACAGGTCGGTTCGGTTCCCGTTCAGTATCCTCCCCCGGAAGCGTACTTCGCTTCGCCCGGTGCCTATCCATATGCGCCTCCGCCGGGAACGCCGGACCTGTACGCAGAACTTCTGCCGAGAGACCGCGGTGGCCGGTATGACACCGATTCCCGTCTCGATCTCGATTTCCGGGAGATGCTGCGCGGGTCCTGGATCCGCCTGGAATATCTGCACGGCAGTATTCATCACAACGGCGTGACGTTGGGGAATCCAACGGATATGGCAACACCCAACTCAGACGGCACAACGACGTTAAGAATGGTTACAGATGTTGCTGAACAATTTCTTGTGATTTACACCCCAACTGGAACTGCTTCATATTTGCAGGTTCCCACATCAAAAGGAATGAGCGGCTGGAGCGATGCCCAAGGGGTACGCGCTTCCTTTGGCATCCCGGTCACAAAGAAAGCGTGGTTCGAAGCGAGCTTTCTGGCCTATATGAACCAGACAAACTCATTAAACACGCCAGAAATTCCAGCGATGTTTCCGACGAGTGTACCTACCTACACCGCAGGAGAAATCGTCGGTCAAGGGGAAGGACCTCACGGCACCAATCTAACAACACTTCTTGGAACAACCTACACAATCAACGGGCAGATCAGTTCCTACACGCCCGCATATGACGCCGGCTTCGAAAGCAACTACGAATCAAGATTCAAGCAGTTTAACACTGACATTGTGTTCAACTGGCGCACACCGGAACTCGGATTTCGCGCCCAGCCGATTCTGGGTTATCGACATGAACAATACGATGAAGGGCTTGCATATACCGGTCTATTCGACAACCGGTACGGCACGCAGGGCATCGGGACAACGTACTCAACGCCCTTATACGATTCGTACAATTCACGTGTCACGAATCAGCGAGATCAGGTTGAGCTTGGAATTCGGAACGAACTTGCCTTCCGTTATGTCACATTTGGCGCACAGGAGAAGTTCGGGCTGGGAACAAATACGGCAAAGTCCACTGTCCTTTATGATTCCACAGTCTTCAACATAGACCCCAACGATCCATTTTCCTCGACATCGAAGGATAAACAGGTCGTCTTTGCTCCCACTTTCGACCTTGATGTCTATGCCAAAGTCAAGCTGACAGAGTGGATGAACTTCCGCGTCGGTTACAGCCTGATGCTGCTCGGAAACATCGCTGCTGCCGACAGGAGTATTCGCTACAATGCCATTGACGATGGAACGACGTTGACGCCAGATGTCCATTCGAAGCTCAGCTACGATTACCGTGTCATCTCCGCGCTCACGCTCGGGGGAGAAATCGTTCTGCCGTAAGCGGCGAACAAGCGCGGCTCAACGAGATGTTAATCTGCTCTCAAGTAACCCTAGCAGCTGGTTGTACTCCTCGGGAGTATTCATCCCTCTGAGGCAGTCCAACTCCGGGTCGACGACAGTCAGTTCATCCTGCTTGACCACCCGCAGCTGGTGTCGCTTCAGCAGGGCCTGCAGGCTTCTTTCTTCACTTCGCAGCATCTCTTCGACACTGACGAGGACGCTGGCTCGATAAACCGCCAGCAGCGGCTGCAGTCGCTCTCCATCGTCGACGACAGCCATGTCGACATCATCAGTCAGCCGAACTGCGAGCAGTTCAATGACCTCGGGTCGCAGGAGCGGGACATCGCAGCCTGTCAGAAAGACGGCATCGCCCTCTCCGCTCAGTCTCTTCAGTCCCGTCATGAAACCAGAGAGCGGTCCCTGAAACGGGTCAGCATCCCGAATGAAGATCACGTCTTCAGGGAGCGCCGGCTGCTGCATCTCCGTCGAACCGACGACAACCACCGGCGCGGTGACCTGCCTGACCGTTCGAACAATCCGCTGCAACGCAGTTTCGTTCCCGAACGGAAGCGATGCCTTGGATCGTCCCATGCGACGGCTTCTCCCCCCGCACAGGACGATACCGGCAATCTTCAATCCCGCAGGACGTTCCGCGGTCAGCTTCTGATTCGACTGAGGGTCAACAGCGTCGCTGCTCATGGAGCTGGCGGCGGCGGGGGAGGTGGCGTGGTTCGGAACGCATTGGCCAGCGGTCCTACCTGTGAGGCAGGAGTCCAGTTCACCAATGCCGGACTCCAGACCAGCGTGTCCGGCCCCACTCGCCCGGCTTGAATTCCGGCCAGCAGCTGCTGGGTGTCATACGGTCCCTGACTTTGACCGTTCACCGCGAGATGCCAGACGTTATCCTGAGGAATCGGTGGAGGAGACATCGTTCCGCCACCGGGAGGCTGCGTCGCCTGCGCCATGCGATTCGCCATGGCAAACCCCATCCCCAGTCCCATTCCTTCGGCAGCACCGCCGCCGGGATTTTCGGCCGCAGCGGTCATCGCCTTGCCCATCTGGAACTGCTGGTATTTCCCCATATCTCCGATCACCCCCATGCTGCTGCGGGTATCGAGAGCTTTTTCCACCTCTTCCGGCAGAGACACGTTGACGATGAACAGCTGGGGAATGTCCAGACCGTATTCATCATCCACCCGTTCCAGCACCATCTTTCGCAACTGTTCGGAAAGATCACGGTAGTGAGCGGCCAGATCGAGTGCGCTGATCTGCGAGCTGCCGATCAGGTCCGCGAAGGCCGAAGAGATCACCCCGCGCAGCAGTTCGTTGATTTCGTCCACTTCAAAATGCGAATCGGTTCCGATCAACTCTTTGAGCAGCGCCTTGGGGTCGACGGCCTTCATCGTGTACGTGCCGAAGGCCCGCAGACGGATCGGACCAAAATCCGCATCCCGCAGCATGATCGGATTCGGAGTTCCCCATTTCAGATCGGTGAGCTGCCGGGTACTGACGAAGTAAACTTCCGCTTTGAACGGACTGTTGAAGCCGTATTTCCAACCGGCGATGGTGCTGAGGATCGGCAGGTTGTCAGTCTTGAGCGTATAGTGGCCGGGCTGGAAGGCATCGGCGATCTGCCCGTTCAGAACGAAGACAGCCACCTGTCCGGGCCTGACAATCAGCTGAGCGCCGTTCTTGATTTCATTTTGATACCGCGGGAATCTCCAGGCGATCGTACGCCGTGAATCATCGACCCATTCGATGATATCAATCAACTCATTGCGAAGTTTGTCGAAGATCCCCATGGTGCCCCTCATGTCGCGCGAATGGAAAAGGGATAAGCACGTTGCGAATGCCCGTGCAGGTTCATCCTACTGTTGCGATTAGAAATCGTACAAGGAAAATGTGTGCGGACCGGGAGCGGTTCGTCTCAGGAGGGGGCGGCAGCGCCGGCTCTGGCGCTCGGGAACCTCAATTCGCTCTGGAAACTCGGTGTCGGGCCTGTCATGATATTCGTCACTGATTCTTCCCGCCCCGGAGTGACTGTGTCGATGTTTCGACAGCCCTTGAAATCCGTGTCCGGATGTCGGCAGCTGATCTGCCTGATGTCCTGCTCGCTGATCCTGTTGGCCGCGGCGGTCGACATGGCAGATGCTGCATCTGCGAATCCGATTTCCGGTTTGCTGAAGCAGATGGAAAGCAACGATTTTTCCGTTCGCAGCTCGGCCCAGCGGGATCTGGCGAAACGGGCGTGGAGCCACCCCGAAGAACTCGCGCAGGCCTATCCGGAAGCGACCCCCGAATGTCAGGCCCGCCTGCTGCAGCTGCTGGAGGGAGTCTTTCTGTCCTGTGCTGATGAACGGGGGGACCGCGCTGAACGGGCGCTGGCGCTGCTGGCGGAGTTCGGATCTTCGAGTGCCCGCTCAATCCTGGCGGGGAATGCCCGTCTCCGGGAATCCCGGGCAAAGAAAGCGATTGAACGTCTGGGGGGGCAACTCTCCTACATGCACCCGGCCAACAACGCCTTGGCGACTTCGCCCCGGGTCGGCGTAGGATTCGGCGAGCCTTCCGAACTCAAAACGATCTTGCTTTCGGAAGACTGGAAGGGAACAACGGACGACCTGTGGCTGTTTGAACGGCTGTCTCATCACCAGAACCTGACGCTGTACAATATCCGTGGAAACTCCCTGTCGACGGAAGACCTGCTCCCGCTGACGTCGACGCTCGTAGGACTTCGGGTTGAAGAGCGCGGCGCCTGCCTGGGAATCCAGGCCACCCCCGGCTCCCCGACCGCCGAAGTCTTGGCCGTGGTCGAAAACAGTGCTGCTCAGGAAGCGGGTCTGATTCCAAACGATCAGATCGAAAAACTGGACGATCGACCCGTGCGGAACTTCACCCATCTCGTCGAACTCCTGACGGAGTATCGTCCGGGCGACAAGGTGACGTTGCAGGTTCGACGGAATACCGAAACGCTGCAGGTCCCGGTGAAGCTGGCATCCTGGAAAACTGTTCTCGCCAGCGAAATGCAGTACGTCCCGCCGCCAACGCCCTTTCCGGGTCCGCTGGGACTGGGGACTCCACTTCCTCCGGTGCCTCCCGAGAAGATCCCTCCCGGGGGCTATCACATCGAGAACAACTGAAGCTGCAACTCGGATCAGGCTCCAGACTCGAAGACAAGACTTCAATACGTTGCCGGAGTCTTATTCGCGTCCTCACAAGCCCGTCGGATCAAAGGATCCAGTACAGCGCCGCGGGAGTTGCCAACATCAACAGTGCGGCTGCTCCGCACCCGGTCGAAGCAGCGACATTCTGAAAGGCGTCCGGGTTTTCAGTCCTCAAGGCCGCTTCCAGTTTGTCCACGAATTCCTTGGAACCCTTCAGGTCGATGCCAGTTGCCTGACGATAAAGTTTGATCGCTTCGATCTTGCGCTGGCTGTAAATCGCATCGATGATTTCCTGTCGTTTCGCACTCGTCAGAGCGTCAGTCATCGAATCATTCTCCTTGATCAGCGGAAGGAGTCTTCATCTCACGCACCTGTCGGCAGGAACAGACGACCCGGATATAGTCGTACTCCACCTCCCCATTCAGATGGAGAAAGATCGGCTTGAGTACCTGCATGCCGACTTCATCAATCGAACGTTCGACCCGCTGGACCGTCTCGGCGGGAATCCACACAGTGGCGTCGGTCTTCTTCTGGTCGTGAATGAAGTCGCACAGGTATTCAACCGTCGTCGCGCGGGCCCGGCCGAGCCTCTGCATCACTTGCTCTATCGAATGTCCCAGTTCGAAGAGAGGAAAGGCGGTCAGGGAATTCTTGTGCGGTCGTCGATGCTCAACGATGACACCCTGTGACGGCACAATCTTCAGATCCGTCTTCACACTGCGTTCACGGCAGTACTTCTGAATCGTCTCGAGGACGCGGTCTCCCAGGTCTTCCAGCTTCTTCTGGCCGATCCCCGAAATGAGCAGGAGATTTTCGCGGTTCGTCGGTTTCTGCCGTGCCAGATGTCGCAGCGTCGCATCACCCAGAATGAGATAGGGGGCCACTCCGCGCTCTTGCGCGATCGTTGTCCGTTGTGTCCTCAAGACCTCGAACAGGTCCCTGTCGACACCCTCCCAGTCCGCTTCATCCAGCTCAACTTTGCTGCGGGCCTTCTTCTTGACCTGACTGCTCTGCGGCTCAAGCAAGCGGGGTTCTGCATCGCCGCGGAGGAGTCTGGCCCCCCTTTCCGTAATCCGCAGGACCTGATATTCCCCTTCCCGCTCGAGAAACCCCTGCTGCACCAGCTGACCGATCCACGAAAGAATTGTCTCTCTTTCAAACTCTTTCAGCAGGCCCCATGTCGTCAGCTGCTGGTGTCCGTTTTCAAGGATCCGTTGATCCAGCGACCCCTTCAGCACCAGTGCCGTATAGTCCGCACCGAACCGCTGTTGCTGCCGGTAGACGGAAGAGAGAATTTTTTGCGAAACGATGAGAGCATCGGGAAGCAGCCCGCGTTCATCCTGGCACAGATCGCAGGCATGCCCGCAATCCTGCTCGAGATCCTGACCGAAGTGCTGCACCAGGGCACGATGCCGACACGTCACTCCTTCACAGAAGTCGACGATCGACCGCAGCGAAGACATGGAGATCTTACGCACCGCCGGGGGTTGATCGCTGAAAATGCGTTGCCATTTCCTCAGGTCATCGGCGCCGTAGAACAGATAGCATTCCGCCTCCAGTCCGTCGCGACCGGCGCGGCCGCTCTCCTGCTGATAGTGTTCCAGCGACTGCGGCATTCCGGCATGAATGACGAACCGGACGTTCGATTTATCGATTCCCATTCCGAAGGCAACCGTCGCCACGACAATGTCAACTTCTTCCTGCAGGAACGCCTCCTGATTCTCCTTGCGTTCTTCATCATCCAGCCCGGCGTGGTAGGGACGCACGCGCCGCTTGAGCGATCGCACGACACTGGTCCACTGCTCAACTTCCTTACGGGTGATGCAATAGATGATGCCCGATTCCTTCGGGTGCCGGCGCAGAACCCGTTCAATCTGCGATTGCAGGTCGGACTTCCGCTCCACCCGGAAGCGCAGATTGGGACGGTCGAAGTTCCCCACGAGGACTTTCGGCTTCTTCAGACCAAGCTGCTTGACGATATCGTCCCGCACCCGCTCCGTCGCTGTCGCGGTGAAGGCGTGCAGTCCCACTCCGGGGAATCGCTTCCGCAGCAGACTCAGTTCGCGGTATTGCGGACGAAAATCGTGTCCCCACTGACTGACGCAATGGGCTTCATCGACCGCAATCAGCGAAATCGGCACTTCCGCCAATGTACTGAGAAAATCTTCCTGCGTGACCCGCTCCGGAGAGACATACAACAGCTTGAGTTCCCCGGATCGTATCTCCTTGAAAGTCTGGCTTCGTTCGGCCGGTCGCTGGGCACTGTTCAACGAAGCTGCTGGGATGCCGCACGCGCGTGCTGCATCCACCTGGTCTTTCATCAGGGAAATGAGCGGGGAGACAATGATCCCGATCCCCGGTGAGCACAGGGCCGGGGCCTGATAGCAAAGCGACTTGCCGCCCCCCGTCGGCAGCACCACCAGCGAATCGGTTCCGGACAGAACCGATTCCATTGCCGCCTGCTGCAGCGGCCGGAATGATTCATATCCCCAATACTGCCGGAGCACCTCCAGGAGTTGATCGGAATGGCTTGTGGCGACTTCAACAGGCATGATGATTCAAATTGTGTCCGGATGAACTGCCGATGACAACTCACAGTACTTCCAAGTTCTCCGAGCAATCATCGTCAGAGGTCAGAGGTCGGGGAACAGGGTCAGAAAATTGCTTGTTTTCCAGTGTTTTTTCTGACCTCCGACCTCTGTCCCCTGACCTCTTATTTCAATTCGATCAGACTTGGAACTACTGACTCAGCAGCGTGTCCGTGATTCCAATCGCGTAGTCCTTGCAACCTAAGTGGAATCCCAGCTATTTTCGCTGCCAACAATGAGTGAATCTTCTGTGATTGCGGATCTTGCGCGATGGGGACCCGCGTCCTCATTGGACGGGAATGCCGTCACACTGACAGACGCGGAAAGTTATTGCCGTCAGCTGGCGACTTCGCACTACGAGAACTTTCCGGTCGTCACCTGGCTGCTCCCCCGCCATCTTCATCAACATTTCTACAACGTCTACGCGTACTGCCGCTGGGCGGATGATCTGGGCGACGAAACGGGCGATTCCGCAAAGTCACTCGAACTTCTGAACTGGTGGCAGAGGGAACTGGACCGCTGCTATCACGGAGAAGCGGCCCACCCGGTCTTCATCGCCCTGAAATCAACCATCCAGCAGTTTGGCATTCCTCAGCAACCGTTCAGCGACCTGATCTCGGCCTTTGTGCAGGATCAGCACGTCCGCCACTACGACACTACCGCACAGCTTCTGGACTATTGCCGTCGCAGTGCCGATCCGGTCGGCCGGATTGTCCTGTACCTGTGCGAAAGATTTGACGAGGAGAACGCCGCGTACTCAGATTCCATCTGCTCGGGACTGCAGCTGGCGAATTTCTGGCAGGATGTCTCCCGGGATCTCGACATCGGCCGCGTTTACCTCCCCCGTGAAGTCCGTGAGCAGTACCAGTATTCCGACGAAGACTTGCTCCACCGCCGGACGACGCCTCAATTCATCGAGATGATGAGGTCACAGGTGGAGCAGGCCAGAACGATGCTTCTTGGGGGAAAGCCGCTCATCCGCCGGCTGCCGGGGCGAATCAAGCTGGACATCGAACTGTTTCTGCGAGGCGGGCTGATGATTCTCGATGCAATTGAAAGGATCGATTATCGAGTCTGGGATCAGCGACCGACGATCCGAAAATCGCAATTTGGCGTGGCAGCCGTCAAAACGCTGCTCCGCCGGCCGTTGTGATCGCAGGTTTCGGCGAGCGCCTGAGTTCCGAAAGTTCACACTTTCACTTCAGATTCGCCCTTTTTCTCGCTCCTGAACCCCTTTCTTGACGGGACAGTTGTTCTTTAAGGGCCGTGGATCTACCTTCGGAGTATCCGGCGGTCCGGAAGAATTGATACCAGTCAAGGCGAGTCACCCAAGCGTCTCCGATTCGCTGCAGCAATCTTCTTCCGCAGGAATTCTTCACATTCGGTCAGAGCAGGCAGACAATGGCGATTTCATACAAGGATGCAGGGGTTGATCTTGATTCCTACGAAGAGGCGATGGGGCGACTCCCCGCGCTGATTCAGCGAACTCAGACCCCACGCGTCCTCCCCCTGATGGGGGGCTTTGCCGGACTTTTCCAGCTGCAGGGTGACAACCGCAAATACCGCGATCCGGTGCTGGTCTCCGGAACGGACGGGGTCGGAACCAAGATCAAAGTGGCGATGCTGGCGGAAAAATACGATTCCATCGGCATCGACCTCGTCGGGATGTGCGTCAACGACTGCCTGTGCCTGGGAGCGGAACCTCTCTTCTTCCTCGACTATGTGGCTGTCGGCAAAGACAACCCGGACCTGACGACCGCTCTCGTCAAAGGGGTGTCGGATGGATGCCTGGAAGCAGGCGCAGCCCTCATCGGCGGCGAAACCGCCATCATGCCTGACCTGTACGCCCACGGGGATTTCGACATGGCCGGGTTCTGCGTCGGCGTCGTCGAACGCGACCAGATTCTTGACGGCAAACAGATTCAGTCCGGCGACATTCTGATTGGCATTGAATCATCCGGACTGCATTCCAACGGTTACAGCCTGGTGCGGAAAGCGGTCTTCGGCGTCGGCAAGCTGGGGATTTCGGATCATGTTCCCGAACTGGGAACAACCGTCGGGGAAGCTCTGCTCGTTCCGACCCGCATTTACGCGAAGGTCGTGCAGCGACTGTTGAACGACTCCGCGATCCCGGGAGCTGTGCGCGGAATCGCTCACATCACCGGGGGTGGTCTGGCTGAAAACACAGGCCGGGTTTTCCCCGCTGGCTTGCAGGCGAAAATCGACCGCAGTACCTGGGAAGTTCCGCAACTCTTCCAGTGGCTGCAGAAACTGGGAGACATCGACCGCGAAGAGATGTACCGGGTCTTCAACATGGGAATCGGTCTGGTGCTGGCGGTGCGGCCGGACGCTGTCGATCACGTTCGTCGGATCATCTCCGAATGTGAACTCAACAGCCACCTCATCGGCGAAGTTCACGCTGGAGAAGAGCCTGCTGTGTATGTGAATTGAGATGTCCGCATGACGAGGTAACGCCCACTCCTTCTGTGGAGAATTGAGATGCGATCGAAATTGGGGGTCGTTGCCATCATGGGGATTTCGGTATTCCCGCTCTGGTGTGGGAGTGAAACAATCGCTGAGGATCCCCAGGAAGCGTCCGCGTTAACGCTCGCCGACGTGGCAGCTGGTCGTGCTCGCATCATCGATCTGTCCTACAGCCTGAACCCGGAATCACACTTCTGGCCCGGGCCCGGCTATGCCCCTTTCCAGATTGAAACGATCGCCACGCTGAAAGCGGACGGGGTCTACTCCCGAAAGATCAGCTTTCCCGAACACATTGGAACCCATCTGGACGCTCCGAATCACTTCGAAGCGGATGAACCGGATGTCTCCCGGATCCCGGTCGAACAGTTTTTCGCTCCGGGGGTCATGATCGACATCAGCCTGCAGGTGGAACAGAATCCGGATACGACGCTGTCCGTGGCTGACCTTGAAAACTGGGAGAAGGAACACGGACGCATTCCCGACCAGGCGATTGTGCTGGTCAACACCGGCTGGGGCCAGTTCTGGAATTCCAAAGAGCGATTTCAAAATCGCGACGCCCGGGGGCAGATGCATTTCCCGGGATACTCCGGCGAAGCGACACGCTGGCTGATCGAACAGCGAAAGGTCAAAGGGATCGGGATCGACACGATGAGCATTGATCCGGGAATCTCCAAAAACTTTGAGGTTCATCACCTCATCAACCGGGCTCAAGGGTATGGACTGGAAAACGTCGCTTCACTCGACCAGTTGCCGGCTCGCGACTTCTGGTTGATGGTCGCCCCGATCAAAGTGGAAGGAGGGACCGGCGGCCCCTGCAGGATCTTCGCGATCCTCCAGTGAAACCGGTCACTGCGGGTCGTGCCTCATTCGATTTTCAGAGTTTGAGAGGAACCACGGAAGGCACGGAACTCACGGAAAACTTTGAGTCGAACTTCGGTCGTCGATCGCGCATTCAGTCACGCTTGCAATCCTCAGTTCTCGGGCCACTTTCCCGTTCAATTCGAAAGACCTCCATCATGTTTCTTCCGGGATTCACACATGCGAACCGACCATGGCTGGCGGCAACGCTGACCGGCCTTCTGTTCGCAGGGGTCGTTCACGGCGAATCCCCGAAGCCGGATCAGGTGACTCAGGTCTCCGTGATCAATGCCCTGATGCTCGGACAATACACTGGGACAGTCCCGATCGAAGAAGTGCTCGAGTTCGGTAATTTCGGGCTGGGGACCGTTGACCATCTCGATGGGGAATTGATCATCCTCGACGGAGTCGCCTGGCAGGCCAAGTCAGACGGAACGGTTCACCGATGCGGATCGGAGATGACAACTCCATTTGCCGTCATCACTCCGTTTGAAGCGGAGTCGACGTTCGAAGTTCCTCCCGTCGCCAGTCTAGAGCAGCTGGAAACTCTGCTCGAACCGCATCTCCCGTCACGCGACCTCTTCGTTGCCGTCCGGATCGATGCGGTATTCGATACAGTCTCACTTCGGGCCGTCCCCCGTCAGGAGCCTCCGTATCTTCCATTGGCAGAAGTGGTCAAGAATCAGGCGCAATGGGAACGTGAAGAGATCGCCGGAACCTTAATCGGGATCCGGTGTCCCAAGTGGGTGACCGGCATCAGCGTCCCGGGGTATCACTGGCATTTCCTCAGCGAAGATCACGCATCCGGGGGACACGTCTTCGATGTGAGTTTTCAATCCGGCAAAGTATCGTTCGACGCCTGCCGGACCTGGGTCGTCAAACTCGATCAGGGGTTGGAGTCTCAGGGAGCGGATCTCAGCCAGGACCTGAGCGCGGATCTTGAGAAAGTCGAACGCCAGCGAGGCAAGGGAATGGAATAGAGCACTCGTTCCTGCGATCCACGACAATTCGAACAGAGAGTTTCAGGAGCCGCTGAAAGCGCCCCCGTTTTTCGATCAGGAGAAATTTTGATGAGCTACGCAGATTCCATTCTCCCCGAGTTTGAACTGGAGATGGCGAACACGCGAAAAGTGATCGCTGAGTGTCCGGATGACAAGTTCGACTGGAAGGCACATCCCAAGTCACAGTCGATCGGCTGGAACGTCAGTCATCTGGTGGAGATCGCCAGCTGGGTGAGCGGAGTCCTGGAACAGGATGAATGGGACGTTCAACCGCCGGGGAAAGAACCGTACCGCACCCCCATCCTGACTTCGCGCGAAGAGGCCCTCAGACTCTTTGATGAACACGTGGCACAGGGGAGATCATCCATCCTCAAAGTGACCGACGAAGCTCTGCCGCAGCCGTGGTCGTTAAAAGCTGGCGGTCACACGATTTTCACGATGCCCCGGGAAGCGACCATCCGCCGATTTGTCCTGAGCCATATCATCCACCATCGCGCCTTCCTGTGCTCCTACCTGCGGCTGAACGATCTCCCGGTCCCGGGGATGTATGGCCCCTCGGAAACGATGGAGCTTCCGTCGTAATCAGACCCAGGGAGAATCCTCCGCTGATATCTGATCGATGTTGATCGAACGCGAGACCTGTCATGGCCTCGCGTTCATTCGTTTCGACGAGGTGCTCTTGCCAGAGGTAAAGGGAATTATCTATGATATCACCTGAAATATCGTGCCGCATTGTGCCCTGTTTCATGTGCTGAGCGATGAGCACTGAGTCCTCAGCCGGCCACCCTTTGGTTTTCAAACCGCGCGGGAAATGAATTGTCATTTTCCTCGGCAGTGAATACCGCGTTCAGGTTGCTTTCCTGGCGGACTTCTCAGGTGGGGGGATTTCTCCTCGCGATTCCAATTTCTCCAGGGGGCTGACGAAAGCAGATTCACTCTCCGCCTGCAGGGGATTCGTCACACTCCGTATGATGAATCTTCGCTGACGGAAAGGGACGCAAAGGGAATCTGATCCTGAGAGTTGATACTCATGGGGCTGAATTCACATAATCCTCGAGTGTTTCGGGAAACAACATCTCTTTCATCGCTGGCTTCTTTTTTGGCCTGCGTGATGGCTGGGAACACGAGCTTCGCAGAACCGGTCGATTTCAACCGGGAGATTCGCCCGTTGCTGGCGGATCGATGTTTCTACTGCCATGGTCCCGATGAACATCATCGCGAAGCAGACTTGCGACTGGATGACGAAGCGGCCGCTAAGGCGAGTGTCATCGTCCCGGGAAAACCCGACGCCAGCGAGCTCATCACGCGCATCTTCTCTGCGGATCATGACTCACTCATGCCTCCGCCAGAATCAGGTCGAAAACTCAGTCCAGAGGAACGGGAACTGATCAAACGCTGGGTGGACGAAGGTGCCGCTTATGCTCCCGCCTGGGCGTACGTCGCTCCCAAACGCTCTACAATTCCTCCCTCCGACTCCAGTTGGAGAGCAGGTGAGATTGACGGATTCATCCTGCGTCAGCTTCAGAAACATGGACTGCAGCCGTCCCCGCCTGCAGACCGGGCAACGTTGATCCGCCGTCTGAGCTTCGACCTGACGGGCTTACCTCCCACTCCCGCCGAAGTCGACGCCTTTGAAAACGACAAGACTCCGGAAGCTTATGAGAAGGTCGTGGACCGCCTGCTGGCCTCGGAACATTTCGGGGAACGGATGGCAATGTACTGGCTCGATCTTGTCCGCTACGCAGATACCGTGGGCTATCACGGCGACCAGGAGCATCACATCTCCCCGTACCGCGACTATGTCATCGAAGCCTTCAACCAGAATCTCCCGTTCGATCAGTTCACCCGCGAGCAGCTGGCCGGAGACTTGCTGCCGGAGAGCACCCAGAAGCAGAAAATCGCCACCGGTTACAATCGGATGCTGCAGACGTCCCATGAGGGAGGCGTGCAGGCCAAGGAGTATCTCGCCATCTATGGTGCCGATCGGGTTCGGAATCTGTCTGTCGTCTGGATGGGAGCAACCGTCGGTTGCTGTCAGTGCCACGATCACAAGTTCGATCCCTACACTCTGCGGGACTTCTACTCCCTGCAGGCTTTTTTCGCCGATGTCGATGAAGCACGTCATCTTGGTAATGGTCGGGACATCAGCCCCACCCCTCGCCTTCCGGAAATGGAAATTCTGACTCCGGAACAGCAGACGGAACTGGATCAAATCACAGCCCAGCTGACCCAGTTGAAATCGGAAGTCGCTGCCGCCGATGGAGAGGCTGAGAAAAGAATTACAGAACTCCAGTCGAAGGCCGACGAAATTCACAAGCAGGCCCGACGCTGCATGATTACCGAGGCCATCGAGCCTCGTACGATTCGGGTACTGGCTCGCGGCAACTGGCAGGACGACAGCGGTGAAATCGTTGAACCGGCCATTCCCGCCTTCCTCGGAAAACTCGATGTGGGGGAGCGACGCGCCAATCGTCTGGATCTTGCGAACTGGCTCACCGATCCTGTCAACGGCGTCGGCGGACTGACCGCCCGTGTGATGGCCAACCGCATCTGGTATCTGCTTTTCGGGATGGGGATCTCCCGGTCACTGGAAGATTTTGGCGGGCAGGGAGAGGCTCCTGTTCATCCTGAACTCCTCGACTTCCTCGCCATCTCATTCTACGAACAGGGATGGGACGTCAAGAAGTTGATAAAGCAGATTGTCATGAGTCAGGCGTATCAGCAGACCTCCAGCAATCCTGATCAGGACCTGTCGCTGATTGATCCTGAAAACAGATTCTATTCGCGGCAGAATGCCTTCCGTTTGCCCGCTGAAATGATCCGCGACCAGTCACTGGCTGTGGGGAATCTTCTGGTCGAGCAGACTCTCGGTGAGAGCGCCCGGCCCGCGCAGCCGCCAGGATATTACCGCAATCTCAATTTCCCGGAACGTGAGTATCAGTCTCACCGTGATCAGCAGCAATGGCGACGAGGTGTGTACATGCACTGGCAGCGTCAGTATCTGCATCCGAGCCTGAAAGCCTTCGACGCCCCCAGTCGTGAAGAATGCACTGCCGAGCGCCCCCGTTCGAATACCCCATCGGCAGCGCTGGTCCTTCTGAATGATCCCAATTTCATTGAAGCGTCCCGGGCCTTCGCAGCCAGAATCCTGAAAGATCACGAAATGACCGATGCCCAGAAACTCGATTCCGCATTCCGGATCGCCACATCACGGCAACCGGATGACGTGGAAAAAGTCGTCCTTTTGGAACTGCTGCAGGATTCCCGCAACGACTACTCGCAGAATCAGGACGAGGCATCAAAACTCATTTCCATCGGAGATTCTCCGGCAGGCCGCGAGTTGAATCCCGTCGAGCTGGCTGCGTGGATGCAGGTCACGCGGGCTCTGCTCAACACGAGTGAAACAATCACACGAAACTGAAGATCGCGTCAACATTCCCTGGAGCCGACACCATGTCAAAGAACGTTGAATCGATGATCCAGACCGAACTGAAGCGACGTACCTTTCTCAAGACATCCGGAATGGGACTGGGGGCAGCTGCGCTGGGAGCCTTGCTGAACGGTGAAGCCACCGCAGCGTCCCAGGGCACGCATCACCCGGCAAAAGTGAAGCGGGTCATCTTTCTGTGCATGGCGGGGGGACCATCACACCTGGAAACATTCGACTCCAAGCCGGCTCTGGGGAAGCTGGACGGGCAACCGATGCCGGAGTCCTACACCGCCGGGCAGCCGATCGCGCAGCTGCAGGGACAGGAACTCAAATGCCTGGGCCCGCAGGCCGTCTTTAAGAAGTACGGCGAAAGCGGTCAGGAAATCAGCGACTACCTGCCCTGGCATGGAAAAATGGCGGATGACATCTGCATTATCCGCTCGATGGTGACCGAGCAGATCAACCACGATCCTGCCCATACGTTCATGAACACCGGCACCGCCATCAGCGGACGTCCCTCGATGGGGGCGTGGGTAAACTACGGGCTGGGACGGCTCTCCGACGACCTTCCCGGGTTCGTCGTGCTCGTCAGCACCGGCGGAAGAAGCCCCTGCCAGCCGATTGCATCCCGGCAATGGTCTTCGGGATTCCTCCCCAGCGAATATCAGGGAGTGGAATTCAACGCTTTTGGAGATCCGGTGCATTACGTCCGAACTCCTCAGGGGGTCTCCGCTGCCAGACAGCGCAAGTTGATCGACAGCATCCAGCACCTCAACCGTCATCGTCAGGAAACAATTCACGATCCAGACATCCAGGCGCGGATCACGGCGTACGAAACCGCGTTTCGAATGCAGACATCCGTTCCTGAACTGATGGATCTCTCTGGAGAGACGAAAGAAACGCTGGAGATGTACGGCGCGGTCCCGGGAGATGGATCATTCGCCTCCAACTGTCTGCTCGCGCGGCGACTCGCGGAGCGCGGTGTCCGCTTCATTCACCTGTATCATCGCGGCTGGGACCATCACGGGGATCTGGTCAAATACATGAACATGTGCGGTCCGTTGACCGACAAGCCGACGTTCGCATTGCTGACGGACTTGAAACAGCGTGGCCTGCTGGAAGACACGCTTCTGGTCTGGGGTGGCGAATTCGGCAGAACTCCCATGTTTCAGGGGAAAGGGGGTCCCGGCCGGGATCACCATATCAAGGGCTTCTCCATGTGGGTGGCCGGCGGTGGTGTGCGTGGCGGAATGACCTACGGAGCCACCGATGAACTCGGTTATCATGCCGTGGAGAACGTGGTCCATGTGCGGGACCTGCATGCCACCATGCTGCACCTGCTGGGAATCAATCACGAACGTCTGACCGTCAAGTATCAGGGACTCGACGTGAAGCTCACCGGGGTGGAGAAATCCCGTGTCGTCAAGGACATTCTCACCTGAGCAGCGGTTTGACAAATCAACTCACGTTCGAGGGCTGTGCCACCTGGGTGAGATGGTACAGCATGACCCCGGCGGCGATTCCGACATTCAGCGAATCGATCTTTTCCGCCATCGGGATGATCACTTTCTGGTCGGCGAGGCTCGCAAGCTCAGGTGCCAGCCCGTCGTCTTCATTCCCGAGCAGAAGCAGGGTGCGGTGCGAACGGCGAATTTCAGCCAGCGGCTCCGCCTGCGGATCCAGCAGCGATGCCAGCACGTTGAACCCGAACTCCTGCTGCATCCGCTGCATCTCGTGCTGAAAGTCGACCGCTTCATAGATCGGAAGGTAGAAGGCATTTCCCATCGAGATCCGCAGGGTTCTGCGTGAGAACGGGTCGGCAGCCCCCTTCCCGGTCATGATTCCCTGTGCGCCGAACGCCGCGGCAATGCGAATGATTGTCCCCAGATTGTCCGGATCAGCGGTTTGCGGACAGCCGACAATCAGTGCGGGAGCCGGTCTGGGGGGAAGCCAGTCGTGCAGCGGAACCTGCTGCTTTCGTCGTCCGCACGCCAGCATCCCGGAATGAAACTGAAATCCGATGATGCTCTCTAGCAGCTTCAGCGGTGCGATGAACACCTGTGTCCGTGCAATCGTTTCCGGGGAAAGTCGTCGCAGATGGGCTTCGCTGACCAGAATGGAATCGACTTCGAAATCACTTTCCAGAAGCCTTTCGACCAGCCGCATTCCTTCTGCAATAAACATCCCGGACCAGCGGGTCAGGTTCATGCGTTTCAAATTGCGATACGGGGCGAGTCTGGGATCATCCAGAGACTCGATCAGAATTTCAGGCATCTGTCCGGCAGTTCAAGGGGCTGTTGGAAGTCATCAGTTTTCGGAAGCAGCGTCCGCATCAGGCAGCTGCTTGTCAATCCGTTCGATAACAGCACGTGCGGAAGAGGAATGCTCGCGTCCGTGTGTTGCGACCATCTTCGCGTAGTCCCGTGCACGTGAGAGGTAATCAAGCCGGGTGTCCGGTGCCCAGCGTTCATCCTCGCCGAGCATCTCCAGCGCGCGACAGAGTTCCCAGGTGATCGCCAGACCTGTGTCTGAATCTGCACGATCCCCCGCGGTCTCCAGCCACTCTTCTGCCTCAAGTTCCACCAGCTGGTAGTCCTTTCGAAACTCCGAATTCAGGCAGACAAGCCGAAAATTCAGTGCAAGGTCTCTCAGCCGGATCAGCTGTGGAGAGGTCCCATCATGTTCGAGAATCTCCCCATAGATGCCCAGGGCGAGCCGGACACCTGCCTGGCTCCGCATTTCTTCGTAACATTTTCCCTGCCAGAGCCGGGCATAGAGCCCTCCCACCTGACTGCGAAACCGCTGATGAATCGCCTCGTACTCAGTACCGGAGCGCCGCAAGAGATCCAGTCGCTCCGGGCTGCCGACCGGGAACGTCTGGGCTTCCCAGTAGTCGCACTGGGCCAGATCCAGCGAGGATCGGATGAGCATCTCCTGTGCTCGATTCCTCACCTTGCGCAGCTCCGGTTCCTCCTCCGGAATGAATGCGGGATAGCGTTCCCAGGCCGCCTGCGAACGATCCCGCATCTGGAGAAAAACCTCTCGCAACTGCTGGATCTGCTGTCGAACTTCCTGTCGCAGGACAGCACTCTGATCCGCATCACTCTCTTCTTCCGCATTCCCCAGTTGCTGTCGCGCCAGATCGAGTTGGATCTCCCCCTGCAGGGTTCGAGCCTGTGAAGCAAGTGCATGTTCCGGATCCGCACTCAGGAACCGGGCATACAGTGCAACCGCCTGTTGCTGTCGCTCTTTTCTCTGATCGGCGTTCACAAGTCGCTCGGCGCTCTGCTGCAACGTGACGGCACGTTCGAAGTTGATCACCGACAACGTCGCAGGCGAGAGCTTCTGGGTCTGAGGAATGCGATCGAGATATTCAAAAGCCAGATCGAAACAGCCCTGGCTTCGAAGTCCCTGAACGAATTCCGCCACAGGTTCTTCCGCCGCAGCGATGCCTCCCGTCAAGATCGCTGCACACCACAAGACCAGCAGGATCGTTTGGATCCAGTACATCTCGCACAGTGCACGCGCGGGGAATCGGGATGCCATTTCATTCCTGCCCGTGGCGTTGGTCGGGGGTCGCGGTTGTGCCCTCGGCCAGCAGTCGATTCGCCAGGCGCCGCGCCAGTTGCACCATCGACCTCTGTAACTCCGGCTGTGTCGACGCCGCCGCCTCACGACCGGGAATGAGAATCAAATCGAGCCCCTCAGCGATCTGATGCTGTGCCAGCCGATAAGCTTCCCGAAGCATTCGTCTCAAACGGTGTCGCACGACGGAATTCCCGTGCTTACGCGAAACGCTCAGACCAATCCGCGTCAAACCGAGTGAGTTGCGAGCCGCAAAGATCACCAGTCGACTGTCGGCAGACTTCTGTTTCAGTCCATAGATGCGTTCGAAGTCCAGACCGCTGCGGATCCGCCGAGTCCGGGGAAACGTCAACGACGGGTCGTTCCCCTGCTTGCTGTGAGGGGGGTCACTCTGTGCAGTCACGACTGGCAGCTCCGAGGGTTTGCGACATCTGATTGATTGCGGGAAACGCGGCGATCAGATCTTCATTGATTTGCCGTAGATACTTCTGTTCGAAATGAGCCGCCTGCTGATCCTGCCAGTGCTCCCGCGTGACGTTCCAGGCCAGTCGCAGCTCTTCGAGTGCTTCCTGCATTCGCCCTCCGGCAGCCTGAAGATTTCCTCCCCGCATCACTCTTTCTCCTCATCTCATCCGTATGCGTTATTCCGGTTCATCCGCCTGAGGTCTCGAAATTTCGGCGTAACCTTCAAGGATCGTGGCAGACCGGTCGAGATGGGCCAGCGCCTGCGGGATGTCCGATTCCAGCAAGCGTCGAATGCTCGCCATCCGCCCGCGGAATTCATCGGCATCATGACGAATCTTGATCGACCACTGTCTCACCCGTTCCACCTGCTCCTGACAGTGCTGCAGTCGCCTCTGGGCTTTTTCATGGGCCACCTTTTCTTCGATGCAGGCAGACCGATGTCCAGCAACGGTTCTGAGCCGACACGTGTTGTACGCGGTCCGGGTCGCTGCCACCTGATCAAATGCGTGGCGAACCTGATTGGTCCAGTAATGCGGTCGATCCTGCTCAACCCATTCCGCGGCCCGCTGCAGATCCAGCTGCATCGACAGCAAAGAGGCCTCCAGCTCCTCCGCGAAGTGCAACAGCTTCGCCCGGAACTCCCGGATGACGTCGATATCACGGACGTTGGCGGACATGAGGAAGAGGGGACAGAGGTCAGGGAAAAGTGAAGTGGGACAAACGCCATTCTACTCGATGGAGTGCACTGTTACCAAAGAGTCGTGAGTGCAGCAGCAGACCGATTTTCCGACGAGTAATTGGTCCACATTCGAGACTGTGGTATCTTTGCAACCGGCACAACAACGCTGGGGCCTGAAAAAGCACGCACCATTTGAGACCGTCATGAGAACTCATCTTCTGAGTGGAATCTTTACGCTGGCAATCTTCATTGCCTGTCCGCTTCCAGCTCAGGATGTCAACGACGATCAATTGCGGGAACGGGTGCTGCATTCCATCGAGATGGCGCAGAAAGCACTCTTGCGAATGCAGCGTCGCGACGGCAGCTGGCCCACCATGCACTATTCGTCCAATGAGATTGGACTGACGAGCCTGGTCACGCTCTCCCTGTTGAATTCCGGAGTTCCCCCGGACAATGAACAGATCCGCCGGGCCATTGGATGGATCAAAAGTGCGGACCGCGATCCGACGGCGACCTACGATATTTCACTGGCGATTATGGCACTTGCAGCCAGCGGGGATCCAACCGTGCGAGGAAAAATCTCCCGACTGGCGGAGCGTCTGGAACGTTATCAGCATGGCGGCGCCGAAGGAGGAACGTGGGGTTACCGCGACGAAGCGAACTGGTACGACAACAGCAATACCCAGTTTGCCATTCTCGGGCTGCGCGAGGCCGAATATGCAGGCGTGCCGATCAGTCGGGAAGTCTGGCAGCGGGCTCAGGACCATTTCCTCAGAACACAAAGCGGTCCCGTCGACAGCCCCAACGGCTCTGGCTGGGGATACAATCAGGGACAGGCTCCGACCGGAAGCATGTCGGTCGCAGGGATCGCATCACTCACCATTACGAGTGCCGCACTGGAAAATGACAAGGACGTCAGTCCCGATGGACGCATCAACTGCTGTGGTGAAGACGTTGATCCGGCCCAGCTCGCCATCGACTCCGGCGTCCGCTGGCTGAGCAGACATTTCCGGGTCCGCAGCAACCCCGGATCAGAGAACTGGCCCCTTTATTATCTGTATGGCCTGGAGCGTGCTGGACGGTTCACCGGCCAACGCTTTTTCGGGGAGCACGACTGGTACCGTGAAGGAGCAGAATTTCTGATCGCGGGTCAGAGTGTGAGGGAAGGGGTCTGGATTACCCGGCAGGAAGATGAGATCGCCGGGACCAGCCTGGCGCTGCTGTTCCTCGCGAAAGGGCTTTCGCCGGTCGTGATCAACAAGTTGAAATTCGGTGAACGTGATCCGCAAACTGGTGATGTCGTCGGACGCGACTGGAACCTGCACCCGCGCGACGTTTCCAATCTCGTCGAATACACATCGAGCCTTCCGAACTGGCCCAAGCTGCTCACCTGGCAGTCGGTCGATCTGCGGACGGCTGCCGACGGCGAAGGGGTCTCCGCGCTGCTTCAAAGTCCGATTCAGTTCATGTCCGGCAGTCAGAGTCCAGAATCGATTCAGGGGCGGGAACTCCTTCTCCTACGGGAGTATTTCGCCCAGGGGGGCTTCCTGCTGGCGGTGGAGAACTGTGAAGGAAGCGGATTCGATGCCGGCTTCCGAGACCTGGTGCGACGCATCTTCGACGGGCAGCACGAACTGGAAAAACTCCTGCCGACACATGACGTCTATCGCAGCGAGTACCTGTTTCCTCCCGACGGTCAGGTTCCCGAGCTATGGGGGGTCGATTTCGGGTGCCGTACAGCGATTATCTACGCCCCCTACGATCACGCCTGCCGGTGGAACAAATGGGCGAAGCATGATCCGCCGGACCGGCTCATCAGCGTGAAAACGCAGATCGACAAGTCCATGAAGCTGGGGGTGAACATCATCGCCTATGCGACTGGTCGAGAACTTCTCGACAAGTTGCAACGTCCCAACATCAACGGCAAGGAACGCGAGAAGGGGTTAAACCGCAGCTCGGTGCAGATTGCTCGCCTGCGGCACACCGGAGGCTGGGACACCGCACCCAATGCACTCCGCCGACTGCAGGGCGCGCTGGAGAATGTGAACATCGACATGGCTGCCGAGACTCCCACGCTGGCAGCGACCGACCCGACCCTGTTCGATTACCCGCTGCTATACGTGCACGGGCGGAAGAACTTCCAGCTCTCCCCTGAAGAGATGGCGGACCTGAAGACGTACCTTGAAAACGGCGGGTTCCTCTTTGCGGACGCCTGTTGCGGATCGGATCAGTTCGACCGCAGCTTCCGCACAATCATCGAACAGATGTTCGGCAGAAAGCTGGAGCCGATCCCCATCGAGAATGAGCTCTATCAGCTGGAACTGGGATACGACATCCGCAATGTCAAACGGCGAATCCCCACCAGCGATGCGAATACCCCCAGCCTTGCGGTTCAGGAATCAACGGGAGCTCCGTTGCTGGAGGGAATCCAAATCGACAACAAGTATGTTGTCGTTTACAGCAAGTATGACCTGAGCTGTGCCCTCGAACGGCAATCGACCAGTGCGTGTGCCGGTTATCCGTTCGAAGACGCTGTGAAGATCGGAGTGAATCTGGTGCTGTACGGTCTGCTGCAGTAATTCACCGCTTCGACATCGTTATGTCGTTTCATTGTGTGCGAGGGCCGGCGCCGATTCAGCGGGCGCGTCGTCCTCTTCGCGCGGCTTCTCGGGGAAGCCCCATTCGGTCACTCCCTGAATCACATAGAAGAACAGGGGCGTCATGAAGATGCCGAAGATCGTCACCCCGACCATCCCGGAAAACACAGCTGTTCCAAGCGTTCGCCGCATTTCGGCACCGGCCCCTTCCCCGATCACCAGGGGAATCACGCCGAAGATGAACGCCAGTGACGTCATAATGATGGGACGCAGACGCAGCCGGCACGCTTCCAGAGTCGCTTCTCTCAGCGAAGCTCCGGCAATGCGGCGCGCGCGGGCGAATTCGACGATCAGAATGGCGTTCTTGCAGGCCAGTCCCACCAGCACCACGAAGCCGATCTGGGTGAAGATGTTCACGTCCATCGACGCCATGCGGACCCCCACGATGGAGCAGAGCAGACACATCGGCACCACGAGAATCACCGCGAGCGGCAGGGACCAGCTTTCATACTGTGCCGCCAGCACCAGAAACACCAGTACCACTGCCAGAATGAACGCGATGAAGGCCGTGTTCCCCGCGAGCTGCTGCAGCAGCGCCAGTTCAGTCCACTCCACCTGCATGGATGGGAGCAGTGCATTGTGGGCGATCCGCTCCAGTGTTTCGAGTCCCTGCCCGGAGCTGACCCCCGGAATGACGTCCGCGTTGATGGCGGCGGTCGGATAAAGGTTGTAACGGGTGATGAGCACGGGACCCCGTACCTCTTTCAAGGACGCCACCGACGCCAGCGGAACCATCTGTCCGCTGGCACTGTGGACCCGCAGTCGCTTCAGGTCTTCCTGCCGCATTCGATATTGAGAATCGGCCTGAATATTTACCTGCCAGGTTCGTCCAAAGCGGTTGAAGTCGTTGACGTACAGCGAGCCGAAGTTGACCTGCAGTGCTTCGAAGATCTCGGAAAGCGGCACCCCCAGTTTGCGGGCTGCCTCGCGATCGAGTTCGACAGACAACCACGTCGCGTTCGCCCGGAAGCTGGTGAACAGGCCGCGGAAAATTCCGGTCGCTTCAGCTTCATCGATGATCTGCTGGCTTGTTTCCTGCAGCGCCATCGATCCGTTATCGCCTCGATCCTCCAGCATGATGCGGAAGCCCCCGGCCGTTCCCAGCCCGTCGATCGGAGGAGCACCCACAACGTCAATCAAACCGTCTTCAACCTGCTCGTTCAGGGCTTTGCTCAGCCGCTCTCCAATGACATCACTGCTGAGCCCCAGATGGGTTCGTTCATGAAACGGAGCCAGCATCACATACATCGAGCCGAAGTTGCTGGCGTTTGCCTGCATCAGCAGCGACTGTCCTGTGATGGCCACAGTGTGTTCAACGCCCTCGATCTTGCGGGCGACCGCCTCCATCCGGTTAATGACCTGTTCCGTCCGCTCCAGCGAGCTGGCATCCGGCAACCGCAGATTGACCAGCAGATACCCTTTGTCCTGTGCCGGAATGAACCCGGTGGGGGTTTCGACGAAAACTTTCTGGGTCAGGTACAGCATGCCGCCGTACACCAGGAGTCCGATGACAGAAACCCGCAGAATTCCTCCCACGACCTTCGCATATCCCATCGTGACCCACCAGAACGCCACGTTGAACCCCATGAAGAACCGGGCCAGCAATGCGTTCAGCAGTTTGCTCAAGACTCCAAAGAGGAGCAGACCGGCAATTGCCGTCGCCAGTCGTGTCCACGATTCCAGCCCAGCCAGTGCAGGTTGTTCTGAAACCCAGTGTGCAGCGATTGGTCCCAGATACTGCCAGCAGGCCCATGCACCGATCAGCGCGATCCCCACGCGGGGAAGCGGTTCCGGGGCGCGCTGCGAACGTGGCTGCAGCAACAATACCGCCAGAGCCGGACTGAGAGTGAGCGAGTTGAAGGCGGAAATCACGGTCGAAACTGCAATCGTGACGGCGAACTGCCGAAAGAACTCACCAATGATTCCAGTGACGAACGTACAGGGAACGAACACCGCGGTCAGCACGAGCGCCACTGCGATCACCGGACCGGAGACTTCATCCATGGCTTGAATCGCTGCATCCCGCGGCGTCATTCCATGTTCAATGTGATGTTCAATCGCCTCCACCACCACGATCGCATCGTCCACCACGATCCCGATGGCGAGCACGAGTCCGAAGAGTGTCAGCGTGTTCAGACTGAATCCGAACGCCGCCATGGCTGCGAATGTTCCCACCACCGCCACGGGAACAGCGACCAGCGGAATGATGGCAGCCCGCCATCCCTGCAGGAAGACGAGAACCACCACAGCCACCAGAATCACCGCGTCACGCAGAGCATGAAACACTTCCGCGACCGACTCTTCGATAAAGGGAGTTGTGTCATAGACAACTCCGGCAGCGACTCCCTGCGGAAAACGGTTCTGCATTTCCTGCAGCCGCTTTTTCACCTGAGCAGCGGTATCAAGAGCGTTCGAACCCGGGAGCTGATAGATCGACAGAGCCACGGAAGGCTTGCCGTCGAGAGAACAAATCTGGTCATAGGCAATGGCCCCCAGTTCGGACCGGGCGACATCCTTTAACCGGATCGCCCGCCCCTGAGAGTCGGTCTTGATAATGATGTCATCAAACTGTTCGTCAGTGACCAGCCGGCCCAGAGTGGTCATCGTGAATTGAAAGACCTGTCCGTCCGGCACCGGCGGCTGGCCGATCTGCCCGGCAGCGACCTGCGAGTTCTGCTGTTCGATGGCGTGAATCACATCTTCAGCGGAAACGCCACGTGCGGTGGCACGGTCTGGATCGAGCCAGACACGCATGCTGTAGTCGCGCTGCCCGAGAAAGGAAATGTCGCCCACTCCCGGGAGTCGGGAGAGTTCATCGCGAAGCTGAATCGTGGCATAGTTGCTCAGGTACAGGTTGTCGCGGGAGTCATCAGGCGAATACAGGTTGATGATCATCAACACTGTGGGCGATTTCTTTTTGACCATCACGCCCCGCCGCTGCACGAGCTGCGGCAACACCGGTTGAGCCAGCGCTACACGGTTCTGCACAAGGACCTGCGCCAGATCCAGATCGGTCCCCGGGCGGAAGGCGACCGTGAGAGCGTACATGCCGTCATTGGTGCACTGGGAGGACATGTACAGCATCCCCTCGACACCATTCACCTGCTGTTCAATTGGTGCGGCAACAGTATCGGCGACGACCTGTGCATTCGCTCCGGAGTAGATCGCGGAGACTTCCACCGTCGGCGGGGTGATGTCGGGATACTGCGTCACCGGCAGCGCGAACAGCACGATCATCCCTGCCAGCGTGATCACGATGGAGAGAACAGAAGCGAAGATCGGGCGATCGATAAAAAACCGGCAGAACATGTAATGCAGACTCGTTGCGGGGAAATGTCTGTTGACGAGCAATCTTTGCTGACGCGGACAATCAGGTTTTCTGGTCGGACGTCATTTGAGTTTCTTCCAGCGTTTGGCCTGTGTGGTGATTTACTCTCGGACGGTCTCGGACTGTGGCAGGGTCGGAACTGTCAGAATCCTTCGACGGAATCTTGTTGAAACGGGATGCCTTCGGACTTTCACGGAACAGACTCTGAACCCACCGGACTCCTTGACCTCCCATGCGTCGGGCTGGGCCCAGGCGCAGGAGATCCAGTGCTCCTCCGCCCGCTGCCCGGATCCACCGCTGTGAGAGCACGGAGTGCTGGGAAATGCCGTCAATCACGAAGAAGAAGACGGGCGTCAGAAGCACTCCGAATGCGGTCACTCCCAGCATTCCGCTGAACACCGTAGTTCCGAGTGCGCGTCGCATTTCCGCCCCGGCGCCCGTCGCAATCACGAGCGGCACCACACCCAGGATGAACGCGAACGAGGTCATCATGATCGGCCGCAGACGAAGTTCACAGGCCTTCAGGGTGGCCGTGCGGCGATCAATGCCGGAATCCCGCTGCAGCTTCGCGAACTCCACAATCAGAATGGCGTTCTTACAGGCCAGCCCGATCAACACCACGAATCCGATCTGCGTGAAGACGTTGATGTCCATTTTCGCATACCAGACTCCAGAAATGGAGCAGAGCACGCACATCGGCACCACGAGAATCACCGCCAGCGGCAAGGACCAGTTTTCATACAGCGCGGCAAGCACCAGAAACACGAACACCACGGAAGTTGCAAAGACGATCATCCCGGTGTTGGCGGTCGTCCGTTCGAGGAAGGTGAGCTCCGTCCACTCGTACGCCATATTCGAAGGAAGCACCCGGTCTGAAAGTGCTTCCAGTGCCTGGATCGCCTGTCCGCTGCTGAATCCCTTTCCGACGTTCCCGTTGATCGCTGCAGCGGGATACATGTTGTACCGCGTCAGCACGAGGGGGGCTGCGATCATCCGCACGGTGGCCAGTGAGCCGATCGGAACCATTTCGCCATGAATGTTGCGAACCTTCAGCTGCGGGACGTCTTCAATTTCATTTCTGAAACGGGAGTCCGCCTGCACGATCACCTGCCAGGTTCGTCCGAACAGGTTGAAGTCATTCACATACCGGGAGCCCAGAAATCCCTGCAGCGTGGCGAACAACTCACCGAGATTCACCTGCTGCTTCAGGCATTGTTCCCGATCGATGTCGATGAACAGCTGAGGCGAATTCTCTTTGTAGACGGTTGTCAGGCCAACGAGCCCCGGCACCTTGTTCCCTTCGGCGACCAGATTGTCAGTCTCATCCTGGAGTGCCTTGAGCCCCGCTTCCCCGCGGTCTTCGACCATGAATTTGAATCCGCCGGCCCGCCCTAACCCGTTCACAGCGGGAGCCGGGAAGACGCTGATCAGAGCTTCAGGAATTTCCTTGGCGTATCTGGCCCGCAGATGTGCGGCAATTTCATCGGCATACAGTTCGGGAGACCGACGGTCGTGAAAGTTCTTCAGGATGATGAACATCGATCCGAAGTTGGAACCGTAGGCACTCAGGATGAAGGAGTTCCCGGCCACCGAGTTCACGTTCTTGACCCCCGGCGTCTCCATGGCGATCTTTTCGATCTTCGCCACGACATCACGGGTCCGAACCGCCGCTGATGAGTCCGGAAGCTGAACACTCGCGATCAGGTACCCCTTGTCCTGCGAGGGAATGAAGCCGGTGGGCAACTGCTGATAGCCCCAGCCGGTCAGCCCCAGTAGACCGACATAGACGATCAGCACAATCATCGGAACTCGCAACAGTCCGCCGACTGCGCGCAGATAAGCAGACGTCGTCTGCTTGAACCCGAAGTTGAACAGCCGGAACAGCCACCCCAGAAACGTATCGAACAGCCAGGTGAGGGGGTCCCTGCGGGTCCCCGGTTTTCGCAACAGCATGGCTGCCAGGGCCGGGCTGAGCGTCATCGAGTTGATGGTGGAAAGGACGGTGGAAACGGCAATGGTCAGTGCGAACTGCTTGAAAAATGCACCGACGATCCCTGAAACGAACATACACGGCACAAACACAGCGGTCAGCACAAGTCCCACTGCGATAATCGGACCGGAGACCTCGGACATGGCCTGCAATGCGGCCTTTCGAGGCGACAGACCGTTTTCAATATGATGCTCCACCGCCTCGACCACCACGATGGCATCGTCGACCACGATCCCGATCGCAAGCACGAGTCCGAACAGCGTGAGATTATTCAGACTGAAGCCGACCACATACATGGCGGCAAATGTCCCCACGATCGCAACCGGCACCGCCAGCAGCGGAATCACAGCGGCGCGCCATCCCTGCAGGAAGATCAGCACCACCAGTGCGACAAGCAGCACGGCATCCCGCAGCGCCTTGAACACTTCTTCGATCGATTCCCGGATGAAGGGCGTTGTGTCATAGCCGATCTCATGCACGACACCGTCGGGGAAATCCAGCGACAGTTTATCCATCGTCTCTTTGACAGCATCCGCGGTGGCGAGAGCATTTGCGCCGGGAAGCTGAAAGATCGCGAGCCCCACGGTCGGCTTGGCATCGAAGCGGTTGTTGATGTCCTGTGATCGGGCATTCAGTTCCGCTTTTCCGATATCACCAATGCGGATGATCCGACCATCGGCAGTTGTGCGCAGAATGATGTCTTCAAAATCTTCCGCCGAGACAAGACGCCCCTTCACGGTGAGCGGGATCTGCTTGCGTTGCTCACCCGGTGTCGGCGGTGCACCCAGTTGTCCGAGAGCCGGTTGCAGGTTCTGCTCGCGAATCGCCGCCATCACGTCACTGACCGCCAGACCGCGGGCGGCCAGCCGCTCCGGGTCGACCCAGATGCGCATGCTGTAATCGCGTTGTCCGAAGACGAGAACTTCAGAGATCCCCGGCAATCGCGCCAGTTCATCTTTGATTCTCAAGACGGCATAGTTGCTCAGATAAAGCTGGTCGTATCGACCGTCGGGAGAATTGAGACTGACCGTCAGCAGAATATCCGGTGAACGTTTCTTCGTCATGACTCCGGTCTGACGCACCACCTCGGGGAGCATCGGCAACGCCAGCGCGACACGGTTCTGCACCATCACCTGCGCCAGGTTCAGATCGACCCCCGGCTTGAACGTCACAGTCAGCGTGTATGAACCGTCGCTGGTCGACTGTGAAGACATATACAGCATGTCCTGCACACCGTTGACCTGCTGTTCGATCGTCGCCGCCACGGTCTCCGCGACGACTTTGGAACTTGCCCCGGGATAATTGCAGTCGACCTGAACTGTCGGCGGAGCGACCGGAGGATACTGCGCGATCGGCAGGAAGAAGACCGCGATCCCCCCTGCCAGCGTGATCAGAATGGAGATCACGGTGGCAAAAATGGGCCGGTCGATGAAGAACTTCGAGAGCAAAGGGGATGGACTCGATTCAGGATCTCGGAAGGAACTTGCTGGTCTTCGAGCAGGCGAATCGCGACTGGCGATCGCACAGGAGCGATCTCGCGAAGTTGAAATTATTCAGCGGGACTTGCGGCCGACCATTCACGCGGAGCGACTTTGGTGGAGGGACGCACCCGCTGCAGTCCGGTGACAACCACCCGGTCGTTAGCCGTTAAACCGGAGGTGATGACCCGCTTCCCGCCGGTGAGCCAGCCGACTTCCACGCGGCGATATTCGATTTCATCGTTGTCGTTGATGGTATAAACGTATCGCTGCCCCTGATCCGCCCCGAGTGCCTCTTCCGGAATCAGCAGTGCATCCGCTTCGGGCCCCAGCGGGACTCGCAGCCGCACGAACATCCCGGGAGACAACAGTCCGGTCGGATTGGCCACAGACGCCCGTGCCCGCAGCGTTCCCGTCCCCATATCGATCTGATTGTCGACCCAGTCGAGCGTTCCAGTCAGGTTGTATTCATTTTCCCCTGCGAGCGCAAGGTGCACTGGGAGGTCTCTGTCGGGGGCTGCTTTCAGTTTTCCTTCTTCCACGAGACGACGCATGACAAGCACGCTGCGCTCGTCATAGTCGAAGTAAGCAAACATGGGGTCCAGAGAGACGACGACCGCCAGTGGTGTCTGGTCCGCCTGAACGAGGTTGCCGGGGTCGACCAGTCGCCGACCGATCTTTCCTGAAAGCGGAGCTGTGACCCGTGTGAATGCGACGTCGAGCTTGGCCCGATCACGCACCGCTTCCGCAGCGACACGACCTGCCAGCGCACGCGCGACGTCGTACGTCAGGTTTTCCACTTCCAGTTCGGTGGAGGCCTGTGACGTCAACAATCGCTTCGCCCGGTCCAAGTGCAGCCGCACCCGTTTGAGCTCAGCGTCCCGTTCCAGCACGGTCGCTTCCGCCTGCTCCAGCACGGCGGCGTAAGTGGAATCGTCAATTTCGAACAGGACGTCACCCGCTTTGACATCGGCTCCGTCCTGAAAGTGAACTTTCGTCAGATATCCACTCACCCGGGCCCGCAGTTCAACCGTCGCGGGGGATGAGGTCCGTCCGCCGAATTCCTCGAACGGAGCGACTGGCTCCACGGTTGGTCGAACGAATTGCACGCTCACAGCGGGTGGAGGGCTGGGTGCCTTTGATGCCGCTCCGGATGCGGGACTGGCCTCGGACGACTTGGCGTGACATCCGGACAGAGAGGCCATCACCGCCATCGCACAGACCGGAAGGAGGAGGACCAGTGATGCCCGGAAGCGATTGGGGAACAGACTTTGAGGTTTGGTCATGAAACGCATTCTCCGAGCATCCAGCAGGCTGACATCCGGCCATCCGATTCAGCGTGTGCGACTGATTCGCTGCGTCCCACACCTGAAGTTTGAAGCGAAAAGTTCTTCCACTCCGAAGAGTACGAGCAACCGTACTCTTGAAAATTCGTACAATTCCGGCCATAACTGACTGACCAGTCAGTCAGTTCATTCTACACATCACAGCAGGACATTCAATTCACCGTCTACCGAGGGCCGCTCACTCCCGGTCCCGAGCCAGAGCGGACGGCAAAATTGGTGCAATCATCAACGCTCGATCGAGATCGAGACACCATCCCTGAGTAGCCGTACGGGGCTCCAACCACCGCGGTTCAGGATTTGATACAATACCTTACTTCAGACTTCCGGCGTCAGGCTTTCGAGTGAGTCAATCTTCTTCAGTCGTGGATCTTCGTTCTCAGCGGAAGCACGCGCGCCATCGCGCGATTGTCGAGACCGCGGCACAACTCTTTGCAGAGCTTGGATATATCGATTGCGACATGGAGCGGGTTGCCGCCAGTTCCGGGATCGCAAAGGGGACGATTTACCTTTACTTCCCGGGGAAACAGGAACTGTTTTTCGCCTGTGTGGACTGGGGCATGAGCGAATTGGAGTCCCGGGTTCTCGAAGCAGCTGCCGAAGACGTCCCTCCGCTGTGCCGGATCGCCCGTTCGATGCGGGCCTACCTGCAGTTTTTCGAGGACCATCCGCAGTACGTGGAGCTGACCATCCAGGAACGGGCGATTTTCCGTGACCGGAAGCGGAGCACGTATTTTGAACATCGCGACACCATTCGCACCTTTTTCCGCCGGATCTACGAAGAACTGATCCACAGCGGAGTCTTTCGCAGCGACCTGCCTGTGGAATGCCTGCTCGACACCATCGGCTCTCTGCTGTACGGCACCATGTTCATCACAAACTCTGTCGGACGCACGGTCAGCCTTGAAGAACAATACCGCGCGCTCACTCAAACCGCCTTTGGCGGACTTCTCTCGGATCAGGGGAGACTCGACTGGCACGCACTTCATCTTCCGGACTCCGAATCTGCACCGACACCTGACACTCCTCATCCCGTCGCCCCATGATCTGGGTCGTGTGATTCAGGAGCCGGCAATTTCACTTTGGTTCGCCGAGATGGAGCTGTCCGGTTTTCCCTCACGCTGCCCAATCGCGTACACTGCTGGAGAACGGGGTCACCGGCCACTGTCATTGATGCACACGTAGAGAGACATGTCGAATATCGTTTCATTGCACTGCCCGCACTGCGGGACGAAGTTGAAGATCAAAGATCGATCTCTCTTCGGACAAAATGTGAAGTGTCCAGGTTGCAAAAAGAAATTCGTGCTGCGCGACCCCAACGAACCGGTGACGTCAACCGCCGCCGAGGCAGTACCGACTCCTGCTGCCGCACCCGCGTCTCGACCGACACCCAAGGCCACAGTCCCTCCCAGAAGCGCGAACCCGTTTCCGGACTTCACTCAACTTGAGGATTCGCCTTTCGACGATGATGTCCCCGCCATCTTCGCTGGTCCTCCCGCAGCCAAGGCCCCCTCGGCTTCGCCGCTCCCATTTCCGGTCGGGTCGGAACCCCCTCAATCAAACGCCTCCCCAACTCCTTTCCCAAGCTCCATCCCGGCAGCCGGTCCGATTGTCCCCGTCGACGCTGACGAAGAAATTCTCAGTCCACTGAAAAAGAAGAAGAGCGGAAAAGCATTCCAGATTGGCCTGTTTGCTGTCCTTGGTCTGGCAGGAATCGGGATGGCCGCGTTTTTCCTGACTCAGGAAAAGCCGGCACCGACATCCGCAGCGACGTTGACACAGAGCACGGAGGCGGAATCTCCGGGACGGCCACTCGACCCAAATCAGCCCTATTCGAAGCCCCTTCTGGAGCGTGACAAGGAACTGGTCGCTGAATTCAAACCGACCTCCGGTCAGCCAATCGAAATGCTGATGATGCCCAGCGGGGTCAACCTGCTGATCCATCTGCGCCCGGCCCAGCTCTGGTCAGAGAGCTACAACTACAAAGTTCTTCACGCGAGTCTGACCGACGACCTCATGAGCTGGATGCGGGACCAGATCAAGGGGCTGTGTCGACGCGATCCAGAACAGATTGAAGAACTGACCATCGGCGTGCTGCTGGGAGCCCGCGGGACTCCTCCGCAGTACTGCTGCGTGGTGAGACTCGTCGAGCCCGAGAGACTATCGACGCTGATTGAAAGCTTCCCCGGCAAATACCTGTATGAAATCACGGAGCGTCCGGACCTGAGAATCAAGGTGGACGATCAGCACGGTTACCTGATTCAGAACGAAAAGACCTTCGCAATCTGTCCTGCAGCTATGGCGGGAGACCTGGAATACTCCATCGACACACCGAACACCGACATCGGTGTCGGGATGGCGGAAATGCTCAAGCGAACCGATCGACAGCGACTCTGCACGATGATCGCAGACGTTAACGACCTCGAGATTCATTCGGGAACGCTGGTCCCGGCAGCCGCCCAGCCATTCCTCACCGCCGCCACCGAATGGCTCGGAGAGAACATCGAGACTGTCAGCTGGTCGCTGCAGCCTGAGCCCTACTTCCATTCCGAGATCGCGTTGCGACCGGTCAACACGATGGAAGTCGCAAGGCTGGACAATGAAGTGAAAGGCAAACTGAACAAGCTTCCCGAAACGGTCTGGAAAGATCTGTGTGCAAAGATGCAGCCGCGTGAAATGCGGTTCCGGAAGTTGATCGGTCGCCTCCCCGCGATGCTGGCGGCTGTTACGGAAGCCACTGTCAGCCAGCGGGAAAATCGCTGCGTCCTGCTGACGACGGTGCTGCCCGCGAAAGCGACTCCCAATCTGGCCCTCGCAACGATGTTTGCCATCGATGAAGCGACTCGAACCAACTTTGCACAAGCGACTGTGGCAAGCAGTTCACAGAACAAACCGACCTTGCCCGAAACGGTTGCCGAACGGATGAAGTTGCCTGTCGACGCGGAGTTCAACCGCACCCCACTGGAACAGGCACTCACGTATCTGTGTGGAGAAATCCAGGTCAAGCTGTTTGTCGACGGCGATGCACTCAAGGATGCAGGTTACACCAAGAACATGCCGCAGACGTTTAACCTCGGAAAGGTCCCGATGCAGCGGGCCCTGTTCGAAATCGTGAACGCTTACCAGGAAGATGGGAAGGAGATGGTGATCTCCGTGGATGAGGCCACCAAGTCCATTACCGTCCTGACAAAGAAGTTCGCCGACGCCAAAGGCTTACCGGTCTTCCCGTTGAAAGCGGAATAGCCCCCGAACGCCACAATGCCGTGAGGCTCGCTCTAGACCAGTTTGGTCTATCATGTGCAGGCGATTCAGGGTTTTCACCGCATGAAAGTCCATATGATCGCCTGCGGAACGTAATAGATTATTTGCAAAACCGCTCTAGCAGTCTCCCCACAGCGAACTTGTGTCCTCCATCCACACAGTGCGAACATGATGAACGCCCCATTGCCAATGCTCGAAAGTTGCGAGGGCTGCGGAGCATGCTGCCGCACGATCAGCGCTCCTCCCTTCCGGATCGACCACACGGTGAACGAACCCCGCGAGCGTGGAGTTCCACAGGATCTGATCGATGAATTCCTGCCGACATGGGAAGTCCGCTTTCAGGTGATCACCGATCGCCCCTGCCTGTGGTTCGATGAGGAAACGCTCCGCTGCCGTCATTACGACATTCGCCCCAGCGCCTGCCGGGAATTCGAACTCAACAGCCCCTCATGCATCGGCGTGCGTCACGAATACGGTCCCGGATAATTCACATCGAGAGGAAGAAAACGTTTCCCCACTCACTAGAAGTGTGTGGCTAAACGGACTGCATGATTGCGTCCGCAAACTTCTCTGGAGCATCCTTCGACGCACCGAGAAACAGGAACGGTTCATTGATTTCCAGTTCAATCAACAGGAACCGACCGTCACGGACAACGCCATCCACGCGGGCGTACAGAAGCGCGCCATCCACTTTCGAGACGATCGCTTTTGCCTGTTGAATCAGGTCAGCGGACGGAGTCATTAATTCATATTCCCCTCCGTGCTGATGCTGGACGCGAAAATCCCCTGCTGCCGGACGCTTGATGACGGCATGGCTGAACTCACCTCCAAAGAAGAGGAACGACCATTCGCCCTGCGAAAGGATCTCGTCCAGGAAAGGCTGAACAAGCGTTGCTTCCTGTCGGCACTGATCCTGAAATCGAAGCTCATCCCGCTTCGCCTTTGCGGAAGAGGTACGCCATGTCTGATGGGCTCCCGCCGAGACAACCGGCTTCACGACCACTTCATCCCAGCCACGTTCTTCCAGAATCGACGACAACCGCTTCCGACTCCCTGCAGGGACCAGTTCCAGCGGAGCGATCTCCACCCCCTGCTGCGCCAGATCCAGCAGATACGTTTTGTTGATGTTCGACAGGACCACCCGCGGCGGATTCCACAGCGGAACCCCCGTCTCGTCGCAATGTCGCAACCACGCGGAATATCGGTCTGCGTGAAAGTGATAATTCCAAGGAGAGCGGATGACGACCCGGGAGAACCGCGACCAGTCGACAGCAGGGTCATCCCAGGCAGCAGCGACGACGCCGACCCCACGATTCCGCAAAACGTCCGCAACCAGACGATCATCACTGGCGATGTCGGGTGAGTCCTGATAGGTGACAAAAGCCACGTCAAACACAAACGGCTCCTCAGACCAGACACGAGCGATTTCAACGGTCATCGATGGACCCGACACGATACCCCAAAACCCCCTCAAGTTCAGCATCCAGCAATCAGCTCTGGACACTGGACTCTCGACTCTGGACTCCAAAATCCCGCATCATGGACAATCGCGAACCGGATTGTCATAATCGTTCGATGGAAACGTTAGGTCCAGCGATCTCAGCCCGAAGCACTTCTCGCGATACGTGAGTGGTGCTTCGGGCTGAATGCATTGATAGGAACGATCGTCCCGGCAGGGATGGAGATTCGGTCCCAAGGTTTTGGATGCTGACAGCGTCTCGCTGAAAGCACATCAGTCGAAATGTTTACCGGACTTATTGAAGGCATTGGAAATATCATCGCTGTCGAGCCCAACGGCCCAGCGATCGACTTGACGCTGGAAATTCCGGAATCTCTTCCGGAGCAGGAGACCGCGCGGCTGGGAGACAGCGTTGCCCTGAACGGATGCTGCCTGACGATCGTCAGAATCCAGGGGCGGCAGTGGACGTTTCAGGCCGGACAGGAAACCTGCTCGAAAACCAACCTGAGACTGCTGCAGCCGGGATCTCCCGTCAATCTGGAACGGGCCGTCCGCCCCAGTGATCGGCTGGGAGGACACTTCGTTCAGGGACACGTCGACGACGTCGGGTATGTCGAAATCATCGATCAGGACGGGGAGTGGACCAGCATGTGGTTCCGCGTCCCCGAACGCCTGACCAGGCAGATGGTGTCCAAAGGCTCGATCACTGTCGATGGCGTTTCGCTCACTCTGGTGAATGTCGAGAACGACCGCTTCAGTGTCGCCCTCATTCCGCACACGCTGCAGGTGACCACACTCGGGAAACGTCAACGGGGCGACCTCGTGAACATCGAGACGGATGTGATTGGGAAGTACATGGAGAAGATGCTGGGCAGGTCATGACGGAGCAAAGCGAACGCCAGACCAGAACACACCTCATGCGGCTCTTCGAGCGGCATGGGATCCATCCGCGCCATCAGCTCGGACAGAACTTCCTGATCGACCTGAACATCATCGAGTTCGTCGTCCGGGAAGCGGAACTGACGTTTGATGACGTCGTGCTCGAGGTGGGCCCCGGAACTGGTGGGATGACCACCTTCATGGCCAAGGAGGCGGGCCATGTCATTTCTGTCGAGCTTGACCGCAACATGTTCAAGCTCGCGAGTGAAGCAACCGCCCGCTACAGCAACGTCACCCTGCTGAATCAGGATGCACTGAAGAACAAGAATCATCTGGCGGAAAACGTTCTGGAAGAGATTGAGAAGCAACTGGCGGTCAATCCCGCACGACGCTTGAAACTGGTGGCCAACCTCCCCTACAGCGTCGCCACTCCAATCATTTCCAATCTGATTGCGACCGAGCTCCCCTGGATCCGGATGGTCGTCACGATTCAGTATGAACTCGGCTTGCGGATGCAGGCCCTGCAGGGGAGCGAGGATTACGGAGCACTTTCCGTCTGGCTGCAGTCGCAGTGCCGGATCGAACTGCTCAAAAAACTGGGGCCGACGGTGTTCTGGCCCCGCCCCAAAGTCGATTCAGCGGTGGTCAAACTCACCCCCGATGAACAGGCTGCAGCCCGCATTCATGACCGTGCGTTCTTCCACGATTACATTCGCCGCGTCTTCAACTACCGCCGCAAACTGCTTCGCAGCGTTCTGCACACCATGTACGGCGATCAGTTGTCCAAGCCTGATGTGGATGCTGTCATCGCTCAGGTCGGACTGGGAGAATCCGCCCGCGCCGAGGAACTCGACGTCGAAACACACCTGAAACTTTCCGAAGCAGTCCAAGCAGCCATTCAATCAAAAGCAATCAGTCAACCAAGCGAGTTATTGTGATTTCAGAACATTGAAGAGACTGATAGCACCACGGAGGCACGGAGACACAGAGAGAACATTCACGAGCTGAAATCTTGAAGTCTTGCTCGCTATTGCAAGACCGTCATACAGAGACCTTCAGTCCGTATTTTTTCTCCGTGCCTCGGTGCCTCCGTGGTGAACTTCATTCCTCGATGATCTGACATCCAAAGATTTTTAAAAGGAGTCTTCCATGCACGACCGTATCCTCGAAACCGGACTCACATTCGACGACGTTTTGCTCGTGCCTGATTACAGCGATGTCATGCCCGGGGAAGTGGATGTTACTTCCAAACTGACCCGGAACATTTCGATCAACATTCCGATCGTCTCCAGCCCCATGGACACCGTGACCGAAAGCGACATGGCGATCGGGATGGCCCAGGAAGGGGGAGTGGGGATCATCCACAAGAACATGTCCATCGAGCAGCAGGCGATGGAAGTGGATCGCGTGAAGCGCAGCGAAAACGGCGTGATCGTCGATCCGCTGACGCTCCCTCCCACCGCCACGGTCCGCGAGGCAACCGACATCATGGACACCCGCAACATCGGCGGTGTCCCGATCGTGAACGAAGACGGGAAACTGGTCGGGATCCTGACCCGCCGGGACCTGCGGTTCCTCGATTCCGATCAGACTCAGGTGCAGGACGTCATGACCCGGGAGAAACTTGTCACCGCTCCCGGCGACACCGACCTGAAAACCGCCGAACGCATTCTTCGCGAAAATAAAATCGAAAAGCTGCTGCTTGTCGACGACCGCTTTCAGCTTCGCGGTCTGATCACGATTAAGGACATCGACAAGAATCTCCGTTTCCCCCGGGCGAACAAAGACCTGAAAGGACGACTGCGGGTCGGAGCTGCAATCGGCGTTCACGACTATGAGCGGGCCGAGCGCCTGATCAAGGCCGGCGTCGACTTCCTGACGGTCGACAGTGCTCACGGGCACTCCAAAAACGTCATCGAAACAGTGCAAAAGCTCAAAAGCCAGTGGACCATCGATGTCATCGCTGGAAATATCGCCACAACCCAGGGCGCGAAAGCTCTGATCGATGCCGGTGCTGACGCTGTGAAGGTTGGAATCGGTCCCGGATCAATCTGCACGACCCGAATTATTTCCGGAGTCGGCGTTCCGCAGCTGACGGCCATCTCCAGTGCTGCCAAAGCGGTCGGAAGTTCGGGGGTTCCACTGATCGCGGACGGGGGGATTCGCTACAGCGGAGACATGACAAAAGCCCTTGCAGCTGGAGGACATAGTGTGATGCTGGGCGGACTGCTCGCCGGTCTGGATGAAAGCCCTGGAGAGACCATTCTATATCAGGGTCGACGCTTCAAGAGATATCGCGGAATGGGGTCTCTGGGGGCGATGGTGAAAGGAAGTAGCGAGCGCTATCGGCAAACCCAGACTGAAGATGACGGGCGTGGAACGCCGAAACTAGTTCCAGAGGGAGTGGAAGGTCGTGTCCCGTACAAGGGGCATTTGAACACTTTGCTCTATCAACTCGTGGGGGGGCTGCGTGCCGGGATGGGGTATCTGGGGGTGCGCAAGATCGAAGAGCTACGCACTCGCGCTCAGTTTTTACGAGTGTCCGCGGCAACGGTGAGGGAGAACCATCCGCATGATATTGCCATCACTCAAGAAGCGCCGAACTACACAACCGAGTACGCTCCGGTTGACGGTCACTGAACCTGCGGAATCTGCCGGATTCACACTGCTCTCCGGACTTCGGAGCTGGGGAGCAGTGGCGGCGTGCTCTGCAATGCTGACATCCAGCCTGCTGGCTGCCGATCCCGTTCCAGCGAAAACATCTCCTCTCGACAGATTGAGAGAACGATCCGCGACCCAGCGGTTCCAGGAGAGTCGAGAGCAGTACCTGTCCGAATCTCCCCGGGAGATGCCTTCACGGATCGCTGAAGCGGAGGCAGCCAAGGAAGAAACAACTTCGACGACGTCAACGACTCCGAGTCCGGCGCCATTGGACCTTCCGCTTTCCGAATTCGGTCGAGGGAAGATTTCGCTCCCGGAAACCCGGCCTGCGCGTCCTTCCATCGTCAAATCTGTCCCGACTCCCTACTTCGAAACAGCGGCCGATTCCCAGCCGGAAGGTCAGTCACCGCCGATTTCGCTGCCGGACTTCCTCGATTCCGGTTCTCAGGCCATTGCACAGGTCGAACCGACCCGGCCTTCGAGCCTGATGCCGCCGGAGCCGATTGCCGAAACCGGTCAGGTTCCCGGCTCGGGATTGTCCAACTTTACCATTCCGGGAATGGAAGATACGGTCTTCCGGCCGATCTCCCAGATTGAGCCCTACTACGACTATTCCCCGACCGGGAAGCGTCCTTACGAGTATGTCTGCCCGCAACCGAGCAACATTCCCGATGAGGATCGCACCCGCTGCCCGGAATTCCTGCCCCTTCCCAAGGGTGGATCAACCGACCGGCAGTTCGCCATGATCGATTATCAGTGGGTTCCGACAGACCTGCAGCATAAGCCGCTGTACTTCGAAGACGTCGCCCTGGAACGTTATGGTCAGCAGTATCCGTGCGGAATTCAGCCGTTCGTCTCCGTCGGCAAGTTTGCCGTTCAGGGAATCGGCCTTCCCTACCAGATCGCCATCGATCCGGTCTGGAGAGACATCTATACACTCGGCTACTACCGTCCTGGGGATCCTGCTCCCGAGCTGATTTATCAGGTCCCCATCAACCTGAAAGCGGCAGCCGCCGCCGGTGGGGTCTACACAGGACTCATCTTCCTGTTCCCGTAATCGCGGCCAAGTCCTTTGTGAAGTATCATCATGCAGTCCAACCGGGCTGCATGATTTCATTTCCAGAGGTCACTTGAAGCGGGGGTGCCGAGATGAGCGAAGTGTCAATTCCGAATCAGCTCGATCAGATGATCACCGGTTACTGGGTTTCACAGGCCATTTACGCTGCTTCAAAATTCCAGATTGCCGACCACCTGAAAGCCGGTCCCCGGTCGGTGGCGGAACTGGCAGAGCTCTCTTCCACGCATGCTCCGTCGCTGTACCGGTTGCTGCGGGCACTGGCGAGCTTCGGAATTTTCAGCGAAGGAGAAGACGGCCGCTTTTCGCTGACCCCGCTGGCCGAGCCGCTGCAGAGTGATGTCCCCGGGTCCAAACGGGCTCTCGCGCTCATGTCCGGCGATGAACAGTTCCGAGCCTGGGGAGAGATTGACCACAGCATCCGCACCGGTGAGACTGCCTTCGACAAAGTCTTCGGGAAGCCGATCTTTGACTATCTCGGAGAACATCCCGATAAAGCCCAGATCTTCGACGCGGCCATGGTCGGAATTCACGGTCGTGAAGCAAGCGCGATATTGGACTCATACGATCTCTCCGGATTGTCGGTCGTCGCCGACATCGGGGGCGGAAACGGCTCGCAGCTGACCGCAATCCTCCAGCGCTACCCGCACCTGAAGGGGATCCTCTTCGACCTGCCGCACGTCATCGAACGGGCGCGTGAAAAGATCCACGCCGCCGGACTGCAGGATCGATGCACACTGACCACCGGCAGCTTCTTCGAATCGGTCCCCACGGGGGCGGACGCGTATATTATGCGTCACATCATTCACGACTGGGACGAAGAGAAATGCCTCGCGATCCTGAGAAACTGCCATCGGGCGATGTCCGCGGACAGCAAGCTGCTCGTCGTTGAAAGTGTCATTCCTCCCGGCAACGACCCGTTTCCCGGAAAGTTGCTGGACCTGGTGATGCTGATTATCCCGGGTGGAAAAGAACGGACCGAAGCGGAATACCGAAGCCTGTTCGATCAGGCCGGTTTCGATCTGGTGAAGATTGTCCCGACAGATTCGGGCGTCAGCGTGATCGAAGGCCGGAAGCGCTGAGCTGGCAAAGTAACGTTTTGGGGAATGGTCCGCCGAGATTTCGACTGGTTGGCAGCCGGCGGACCACACTTCACGAGCGGTTTTGTTGACGCTGCAACTTCTTGAGACGCTTGCGTTCCCGACTGCTCATGCCGGAGTCGTTGTCGCCCGAGTCGTAATCGTCGTCGTCCTCTTCCTGCTGCCAGGACGATTGCGACTGAGCGGGTTTCGAAGACGGAACAGGCGCGGGAGCCGGTTTACTTTGCGGCTGGACCGGAGTGGCGGCAGGTTCGATCGTTTTCGTCACCACCGCATTGCGTTCCGGCTTCGGTTTCGCAACCGGAACATGAGGTGGAGCAACGACAGCCTCAGCAGGCTGGGCGGGATCCACACGCCGCTTCCATCGACTCAGGATCGACTGCTGCAGCCGCTGTCCCCAGGAGATCTTCGGAGTGGAATTCGACTCTTCGGCAGGTTTTGCAGTCGATTTTGCGGAAGCACGTTTATCGACGGGCTTGGCGACAGCCTGTGTTTCGACCGGCTTTTCGACATTCTTCTCGACAGCGGCGGGCTTATCGGCCTTCGGCTTTTTCTTGCTGACTTTCTCCACAGCCACCTTTTCCGCACGGACTCGCTTCCAGGAGATTTTCCGAAGCGGCTGGCCCGCCTGCAGGATACGTTCCCCCAGAAGCGTGATTCGCTGGGTCATGCGTCGCGAAACTCGCGATCGCAGGCTTTGCCGTTTGCCGCTCACTTCGTTGGTCACATGCGTGACATACCGGGCATGAATCAGGCAGAAAAATGCCAGCGTGCACTGCCAGAGCATCGTCACTGCGACCGTCACACCGATACGCGCTTCCGAAGGCAGCAGAAGATCTGCCCCAAAATGCAGGCTGCCCACCAGAAGGGAAAGTCCAAAAGCAATGTTCCACGCAATGGTGCTCGGCTTCGACCCACTGATGTCGCGTCCCACCAGCCGATACAGCGACAGCATTCCAATCGACAACGGGAGGAACCAGAACAGGTTGTGACCGCGCCAGCAGTTGATCTGGACGTGCGAATTCAGATAGTCCAGCACGGGAATGTGCAGCTGAGTCGCATTGGCCAGGCAGACGACGCACCAGAACAGCCCCGCCCAACCCCAGATGCGGTAGCGACCCAGGAAATCTTTGCGGCTGCACGAGCGATGCCAGTAGATCAGCAGATTCAACTGCGCGATCAGGAGCAGTGCGACGGTGCTGAAATAGCGGGGAACAGCTCCCTGTCCCAGGTCGACGAGTTCGGCGATCCCCATGTCATGCGACCAGGATGCCAGACTGAGCCAGACAATCGCTGCCCAGGCCAGAAACCCCAGCACCCCCAGGGAAATGATGATCTTCCAGTTTCCCGGAATCATAGTTTCGCGGGGCATGTGGGACCCCGGAACCGCAGCTGTCGCGGCAACAGTACTTCCATCGCCCCCTGCAGCCGGTGAGCTGGCTCGGGACGGTTTGGAATTCAGAGTGACACCTTGGGCTTCCTGCGCCAATCGGCGCCGGCGTCGTTGCCCCAGGTCGTGAGAACCAGCGAATCGAGCGGTCATTTACCGCGCTGACATGACTGAAGGAAGGGTGCGTCCATGCATTGGTGTTTTCATCGACCGAATTCCGGCCGTAATTCTGAGTCCGACCCTCACATTGAAGGAGATTCGATGAAGTGCACTCCTGACCCCCTTCTGGACAGCAACTTGGGAACTTTTCGCCCGAAACACCCAAATTCACACTGCCAAAACAAACACAAAAGAAACCTAACAAGAACTGTCAATTTGACACCTCTTGCAAACACGCGAAAGTCATCAGACTCCAAAATAATTTCTCAACACATTCAAAACCAACAAATTACAACACGACGACACAACATTCAAATTCTGGCACGAGTCGTGCATATCCATCCAGCAGCCAAAGACCTCAACCATCACAACAAAGCCATTTTGGCATTTTTAGCACAAGGAGACGGAAGATGAGAGCTGCCAATCGAGTCCAGGGACTGATGTCCGCTTCACCGTTTTCGCACTTCAATTCTCTGCTGATGCAGGAATTGGGACGTTATTGCATGAGCTCTGACGCTCACGTCATGCGACGGGAAAATCACCGGGTCTGGGCCGGCGAAGACTTTGTGATCTTCGAAGTCGACCTGCCGGGCCATGCTCTGGAAGACCTCGACGTCTCTCTGGAGAAGGACATTGTGAAAGTCGCGGTGAAGCCGGTCGAGTCCACCAGCAAGGAGGGGACTGAAATCCACCTCAATGAACGTCAGGCACTCGCCGGAGAACTGCAAATGAGGCTCCCCTTTCAAGCGGACCCCGAGCAGATCGAGACCACGTATTCCCGCGGTGTCCTGAAGATCGTCGTACAACGTCCCGAACGGGAACTTCCCCGCCAGCTGGAAATCAAACCTGGCGAATAGTCATCCGTTCAACTGGACCTTTCGAACTCTCAATTTCTCACACATTGACATCAAGGCGAATCCCCATGAACACTCCAACCACTCAGACCAATACCGCTGAAAAAACTCCCGCGACTCCCAAAACCGCCATCAGGCTGCAGCCTGCCGTTGACCTCTTTGAGCATGAAGGGGGCTTTGTGATGTCCGTCGAGATGCCGGGGGTCGACCATTCGACCGTCACTGTCTCTCTGGAGCGGAACGAGCTGAAGATTACCGGAACCGCCGATTTCAGCGGTCCTGACTCGGCCCGGTGTCTGGCTGGCCTGGCCGGCCCCAGAATTTATGAACGGGAATTCCGTCTCTCGGAAGACATCGACCGCGATCGAATCGAAGCGGAAGTCAAACAGGGAGTCCTGACGCTGCAACTTCCGAAATCGAATCGTGCTCAAAAAGTCTCGCTCCCCGTGAAAGGAGCGTGACAGCGGACAAGTCTCAGCGCAGACTCAGTTTATTGAATTCTCATGTGAAGGCTCTCCGGGGGAAGATCAGTCCTCTTCTGGAGAGCCTTCCTTGACGAAAGGCGCCCAAAAGGGACTAATTGAGTGGCGATGAACCAGTTCCGAGACTCGCTGACCTTTGAAATGCGGTCGAGATACTCCCGTGAATGATTTTTCCATACGTCCGGACCACGGGGCAGCCCGGCGCCGCAAGATGACGCTGATGCTCCTGCGTGAAGTGGACTCCGACACCGCTGCGAACCAGGCTTCGCCCGTACATTGCAATCCAGCTTGTCAGAACGAGGGGGTCAGCCCGGCCGCTGTCTCATTTGAACCATTCGCCGATGATGTCCTCCGGAAGTCCCGACTGACATGGCTCTTTACGGGGGACTCGCTTTCGAAAGCCGGACAAGATCAGGTGACCGGTGCCGGCCTGGTCTCCTCCTCCGTTCGAGTCCTGCGGGATCGATTCCACCGCACGCGTGACGCCTATATCTCAACTGAATGCTCTCAGTTCGACATTCAGCTCCTCACAAGCGAGTTCGAAGAGCGCGTGGCGAGGTTTCACCCCGACATTGTCATTTTGACATTCGGGCTTCATGAACTGCAGGCGACCGGAGAGTCTTCACTCGCATACGAGCGTCGGCTGATGCAGCTGATGGAGAAGCTCCGTTCACTGAAGGCGCGTGTTCTCGTCAATCTGCCACCCCTCTTTCCCGGGAACAGAGCCCCTGTTTCCGCAGATCAGCTGATCCGGCTGGAAGCGATTCGCGCGTGTACCATCGAATCCTCTCTGTTGCTGGCTGATCACTGGTCGCATTGGGAACAGCATGCAGAGTCGAGCTGGGTCACAGCGGGCGGAGACTCCCTTTCTGAAAAAGGGGCTGCCGAGATGACCAGACTCATGCTGGGGGAACTGGACCTGATAGAATACGACGCAGGTCGGGAGACAAAAGTCCCTGTGGAAACGGTCGACCAGCTGCATTCTTAGCCCCTGCCTCAGGGGAGTGTTGCCGGGTGCTGGAGAATCTTCGCCTGGCGGCAGACTGCAGTCATTGTTGAAGTCCACACGAATCGAAGATCGGGCCAAGTTCACCAGACACGAGAGGACTGTTCACATGGCTCAGGCAATTGCGAATCCGGAAGAGCTGCGGGCGTTCGGCATGAAGCTCAAGCAGTTCAACAGCACACTTTCCGATCAGGCTTCCATGCTGGTGTCGCAACTGGAAACCCTGAGCGCAACATGGCGCGATCAGGAGAATCTCAAGTTCACGGAAGAGTTCAAAGAACATCTGCGACTTTTGGCCCAGTTTGTTGAGGCCAATAACCGCCACATCCCGTACCTGCTGCGAAAAGCTGAGCGGCTGGAAGAATACCTGCAGCAGCGGTAAGGAAGTTTCGTCTTTGCAAGTTGCCTCGCGGGCTGAGGAGCGAAAGGAGGGCGCCTGACCGAAATCGGCAACCACTGGCATTCACTTAACTCTGCAACTTGGCGCGGACCTTCTGCAGCAGCGGTTCGACCACGCATTCCGGGACGAACTTGGCAAGCTGGATGCGGGCTGCATCTGCCCCCATAACGGCGATCTGCTTGATCAGTGTGCTGGAGATGTGGGAGAAGCGTTCCGCTGCCATTAGAAAGACGGTTTCCAGATCCGGAGCCATCATGTGATTGGCCAGAGCCATGGTGAATTCCGATTCGATATCCGAAACGGTCCGAACCCCTCGAATCATCACGCTGGCTCCCTGCGATCGGGCGAAATCGACGGTCAGCTCGGAAAAACTGACCACTTTGATGTTCGGCAGGTCCGACAGGACTTCCCTGAGAATCGCCTCGCGTTCATCGGACGAAAACAGCGGCTGTTTGTCGGGATTGATTCCGATGCCAACCACGAGTTGATCAAAGAGCCGGGCACCGCGACGCACAATGTCCTCATGACCGAGCGTCAACGGGTCGAAACTTCCGGCATAAATGGCAACTCGGGGCTGATGCATCTGTTGACTTCAAGGCAGGGGGAGCGACTGTTTTCACTGGTGTCGAATCTCTATCGACCAGCAGGCCGATAGCCCTGCACAGAATGCAGGACCATCGCAGCATCTCGTCCTGCTCATTGTCCCTTGAGGTTGAATTTCCCGGCAGCAGCGTCTGCCTTTGCTTTCGCTTCCTGAGCTGCGGAAACTTCCGGATTTGGAGTCGCGTCGACACTCACATCGCCACGGATCCACTTCACCGCCTCGGTGATCGAGGACAGGAAAGCCGGGTTGGTCCAGGTTGTTTCGTTATGCCCCAGGTTATTGCAGTAGACCTTTCCTTCCCCATAGTTCTTGATCCAGCAGACAGGGACGTGATAACCGTGGGCAACGTTGACTTCCCCGCCGATTGGACTCCTGGAGTAGTCGAGACTCATCAGGACGTGGACTTTTTCCGGCTGCCAGTTGCGATACATGTAAATCTCTTCCTTGATCGGGAATTCCGCTCCGAAAGATTTCGTCAGTGGATTCCCGGGCTCGTGATTCTGAAGGACGACATCTGTCCCGGAGTTCCAGGGATGGCTGATAAACGATCCGCCGATCATGTCCCAGTACGGCTCGTAATCATGAAAGGTGTCCATGGCTGAGTGGAATCCCAGAACTCCGTGGCCTTTCTGCGGCAGCCATTCTTTGAAGAAGTACTCCAGATTCTCCTGGGAAATCGGCAGTGTTCCCGTCGTGTAAAAGGCGACGATGTCGTAGTTCTGCAGGTTCTCTTTCGTGAAGTCGGCAGCGGCGTCCTGAGTGCAGTGCACTGTGAACAGGCCTGTGGATTCTCCCAGCTGAGTCAGCGCAATTTCCGCAGGAGCGAGCGTCTCCGTCTTCCGGTCGACCGATCCATGCCTGTAAGTCAGGCTTTGGGTCACAAAGAGAATGCGGGCAGGGGTTTCAGCGGCCTGAATGGTCCAGGCAGGAATCAGAACGGCCGCTGCATACGCCAGGAAGAGTCTTCGAGAGCACATCGGAGGATCCTTAGTCGGGGATGGTACGTCAGGTTGACGAAATTCAGTGCAACGAGGAATTCGACATTGTTGGGACAAAATCGAACTCGTACCGAATCGGGGCAAGACGAACTGGATTCACTGAAAAATGATCATAAGTGTTTTGAGAATGGTTGTCAGTGACGCATTGTCGCTGATGATCTGACATTCTCAACTGTTTGCTTGAGCAGCCGAAAAAGTTGCCTGACGGACTGGCATCTCCTGCGGTCAGTGTGGAAGATATTCGGAAGCTGCCCCGCCAGCATGTCCCACCGTCTTTCGCGCCACTGACCCCCGAGGAGATCCGATGACCCAATTTACTCGCCGTAGATTTCTCCAAATATCATCCCTCGCCGGCGGTTCGCTGTTGCTGACAGGGACACGGGCGTCAGGTGCTGTCAACGGAGCGAACGATCGCTTCCGGGTGGCTGTCGTCGGTCTGAACGGACGAGGTCAGGCCCACCTGAGTAATTACCTGGGCAAGAAGGACATCGAAGTTGCCTATGTGGTTGATCCGGACAGCAATGTTCTCAACAACGCATTGAAGGGAATCGCAGCCAAAACCGAGGGACAAAGCCAGCCTAAAGGGGTCAGCGACATCCGGACTGTGCTGGATGATCCGAACGTCGATGCCGTTTCCATTGCCACTCCGAATCACTGGCACTCGCTGATGACCATCTGGGCAGCTCAGGCTGGCAAGCATGTGTATGTCGAAAAGCCGATGAGCCATGACATCGAAGAAGGACGAATTGCTGTCGCAGCTCAGAAGAAGTATGGCGTTGTGGTTCAGCATGGCACGCAAAACCGCAGCGACCCCAAAGTGGCTGGCTTGCAGGAACTGATCCACGCCGGCAAGTTCGGCAAGCTGAAGATTTCGTATGGCTACTGCTGCAAGACCGGAAACCGCGGGAACCTCGGCATGCAGCCAGCCACCGATCCCCCGGCCAATCTCGACTGGAATCTGTGGAAGGGTCCGGCCGTCATCGACCACTACCACAAGAACTTCGTCCATTACAACTGGCACTGGTTCTGGAAGACCGGCAACGGGGATTTGAATAATCAGGGGACGCACCAGCTGGACATCGCCCGCTGGGCCCTTGACCCGGAACTGACTCATCCCGTCCGTGCCATGGCCATTGGCGGTCGCTTCCTGTGGAACGATCAGGGAGAAACACCGAACACCATGATGGGGATCGCGGAATATCCCAACGGACAGAAAGTCTTCTTCAATGTCCGGAACATCAACTACGACGGCTACCAGACTCAGGTCGAGAACGAGTACTACTTCGAAGACGGCGGGAAGATCGTCAAAGGACATTACTATCCTGCCGGAAGCGAGACCGGCGAACCGATTGAGATCCCGAATGGAAAGGTGACCGGCGGTGGAAACTTCGGCAGCTTCATCACAGCCTGCCGGGCGAATGATTCGTCGCTGGTCAACGCAGATGCGCTCACGGCACATCAAAGCTGCGTGCTCGGGCATCTCATGAACAACTCGTACCGGCTGGGAACCAAAGTTCCCTTCAATGCCAAAGCGGGACGGTTCGGCGACGACAAGGATGCTTACGAGCACTTCCTGAAACTGCACGACATCATGAAGAACGGTGTCGGTGTCCCCGAGGATGAAGCTGAGTACGTCGTGGGTCCGTGGCTGACCTTTGATCCCGTCACCGAACGGCATACCGGCGACCATGCCGACGCAGCCAACGCGCTGTTGAAAGATCCGAACAACGCCGGCTTCGAAGTGCCGACCGTCAACGACGTCTGATTCGTTTCAGAACGTTCCTCACGAGAAATGAAGCTTGAGCCCGGCCTGAATGCAGGTCGGGCTCAATTGTTTCTGCATGCCTCCAGTCGGCGAAGTCTTTGACCCATCCCGTCTTTCATGAGGAGGACAAAGTGCTTCACGGCTGCGGGATCTCATAGACCTGAAAGGTGTCGTTCGAGTACACCGGCGTGACAGAGACCGGACCGAATTTTCGACAGACAAGAAACCGGATCCCTGTCAGTTTTTCGAGGTCAGCCAGTTCCGCAGCGGTGACTTCGTTGTCATTCATCGAAGCGATCCGCCAGTTGGCGATCACCCACAGCCGTCGATTCCATTCGCAGATGGAGGCGGAATCCTGCGGCATGTCTTTGTAGCTGACATATTCCGGTCGCTGCGCATACCATTTGATGGCCCATCCGGAATCGGTGCAATGGATCAGATCCTCGGGCTGGGAATGAGATTCCATCCAGGCACAGGCTTCAGACCAGTGCTGGAGCTGTTGCGGCGAGAGACGACTCGGATTCCCATCGGGAAACGGGATCGTCAATGCTCCGATGATCGTGATGACAGCCGCAAGCCCTCCGGCTGCAAGCAGTCTGCGTTTCCGGACCGCATCTGCCATGGATTCCAGATACAGGCACGTCGCGGAGAGGGCCAGTGCGATGGGAACCAGCTGGTCGCCCAGTCGGAAGAAGTAAAACTTCAGGAGTTTCAGACGCCATTCAAACCCGGGCATCTTCGTCACCGGTCGCGCACCCCAGCCGAGGATGATGCCGATCCCGACGATGAACACCGCAGAGAGCACGAAAGCAGTCCACCACCGCTGGCGAGGCGTCTGATACACGCGCCGCTGCACCAGCAGCCACATCACGAGCATCATTCCGAAATAACGGTACGCCTCCTTATGAAACCGCATCGGATCCAGATGATGGGCGAGCCGGCCGGCCACCTGCAGCTGATTGGCGATTCGATCCAGACTGGGATCCGAGGACCGCAATGTCCCCAAAGCAGGGACCAGTCCCGGCAGCGAAGCAACTCCGAAGAGGAGCAACATCATCATTCCCGTACGGAGCCTCGGGAGTGACGGGGAGGCGGACGTGAATCTCATCAATGCTGTCGCCATCCCAGCTGCCACGACTCCCCAGAGGCCGACCAGCGGATGCAGACTGACCGCCATTCCTGCCACCACGGCTGCTGAGAGGAATCTTCCACTCAGAAAACTCCCGATCGCCCAGAACAGACATCCGTATGCCGGGACCTTCGCTTCGATTCCCCCCACCAGCCATTCGCCGGAAAGATTTCCCAGCGACTGCAGCATCAGAAATAATGGAGCTGCGAGAAGTCCGGCCCACTTGAAGCCGGTCACCGCATGCGACAATCGCTGCCATCCACAGGCGAGCACCAGCAGGCCGAGTGTCCGGCCGATCACAGCCGCAACCGGTAACGAGAAAAAGTGAGCGAACCAGCCGAAGGTGCAGTAAAAGACCAGATGCGGGTTGGAGGAGTCGAGAAAGAAATCACCCGGACACCATTCCGGGTTCCACCAGTGCCGGGCCTTTCCCAGATAGTGCGGTTCGTTCACCCCGGGCACCGGCACGCGCAGCAGCGACCATCCTAAGAACGTCAGCCAGATCGGAGCGATCGGGATCCAGGAAAAACGTGCATGGGACGGAGGCGTTTCGACCGATCTGCTCATGGGGCTTGCAGTCATTACGGACAATCCTCGTGGAGTGCCGACAAGGTCGAAACCTCCGGAAAAACCTGCAGATCCGGGAAAATCGTCATCGAATCGCCATCCTGATCCAGGAACTCTGGTTGACGGTGTCCCTGCTCGAGGCGCAGACTCGATTCAACGGAAAGTCTGTCTCCACTAAGTCCTGATTTCAGTTTCTCCAGACCCTGTTCACACATTATCCCATCCAGTCCACTCAGCCAAGGCGAGGTCAGCGTGCCGTCAGTGACTACTAAGGGAATCATCCTTGCCGGGGGAGCCGGGACCCGTCTGCACCCGATGACTGCTGTCGTGAGCAAACAACTCCTGCCGATTTACGACAAACCAATGATCTACTACCCGCTCAGCGTCCTGATGCTGGCGGGGATCCGTGACATCCTTGTCATCAGCACACCGGTGGATCTGCCGTTGTATCAGCGGTTGCTGGGGGACGGACAAGGACTGGGAATCTCGATCCAGTACGCCGAACAGGCGGCACCGCGTGGGCTGGCGGAAGCGTTTCTTATCGGGGAAACATTCCTGGGGACAAGCTCCGTCTGTCTCGTTCTGGGGGACAACATTTTCTATGGGCACGACCTTCAGAGCCTGCTTGTAAATGCCGCAGCACGCGAATCCGGAGCCACGGTCTTCGCTTATCGCGTCCGGGATCCAGAGCGGTACGGGGTCATTTCATTCGATGCCAACGGCCGTCCGGTCGACATCATTGAGAAGCCGGAAAAGCCGAAGTCCCGATACGCCGTCACCGGGCTTTACTTCTACGACAATGATGTGATCGAAATCGCAAAATCGGTTCGCCCATCCGCTCGGGGAGAACTCGAGATCACGTCGATCAACCAGACCTACCTCGACCGGGGAAAGCTGTGCGTGGAACTGATGGGACGGGGATACGCGTGGCTCGACACCGGAACGCCGTCCGCATTGCTGCAGGCATCCGGATTCGTGGAGGCCATTGAAAGTCGACAGGGCCAGAAGATCTGCGTCCCGGAAGAAATCGCCTGGCAACTGGGCTACATCAGCGATGATGACCTGAGAAAACTCGCTGCGCCGCTGGGGAAGAGCGATTACGGCGCCTATCTGCTCGATCTGGTCGCGGACCGGTAATCAACTGGGGGTCGAAAGGATTTTTAACCACGGAAGGCACGGAAAACACGGAAAGAGGCAAAGGGTTACAGAACCGCGAATCAAGCGAATACAGCGAATAAAGACTCAGACTCTTTGAATCTGACCGGCCTCAATGGAGGAGACCTTGTCAATCCTTTTTTCTGAATTCATTCGCTCAATTCGCTTGATTCGCGGTTCAGATTCTTCTTCGTTTCTTCCGTGATTTCCGTGCCTTCCGTGGTTCCTCCCATCGTCCTACTCTTCGACCCCGGTCGTGCCCGTTGAATGTTCCTGAGAGAGTCTTCAGAATCTCCCTGACTTTCTTGATGTTCAACTCTTCCCCGACCTTATGCCGCCGACATTTGAATTCCTTGTTGAATCCGAATTGAGCGGCGTCCGCATCGACTCCTTTCTGATCAAGCATCTGCGAAATTACAATTCCTGGCGGATGCAGCGGATCACCCGTGCAGGGGGCGTGACGATCGAGGGGGCCATCGCGACTCAGACCGACCGTGTTTTCACGGGCCAACTGGTGAAGGTCCGACTGCTCGAGCCTCCTGACAAGCTGCTCGAACCAGTGAGGATAGAGATTCCCATCCTGTACGAAGACCCGTGGATCATGGTGGTGAACAAGCCCGCTGGGCTGATCGTCCATCCGGTCGGTGAGACGCAGGTGCAGACGCTGGCGAACGGACTGCAGCATGTTCTGGATCAGCGCAGCCCCTTTAAAGGAATCCTTCGCCCAGGCATCGTCCATCGACTCGACCGTCAGACGAGCGGGGCGATTGTGATTTCGCAGAATCATCACGCCCATGCGATTCTCTCCGCTGGATTCGAAGCATCACGCGTGGCAAAGACCTATCTGGCACTGGTGGAAGGGCGAGTTGCAGCAGACTCGGGTGCCATCACCTGGCCAATCGGTCGAGCCCGCACCGGTCGGCATGTGCTGATGACCTGCCGTGCCGATGCCATCGACCGCAAACCGGCTCGCACGCACTACGAAGTTGTGCAACGGTTCGCCCATCACACGCTGGTCCGGGCCAAGCCCCGGACGGGCAGGAATCACCAGATTCGGGTACACTTCGCAGCACTGGGGCATCCGCTGGTGGGTGATGAATTTTACGAAACCAACGGTCGCTTCAAACCATTTTATGCAGACATCACCGACGACACCGATCGCGAAATTGAAACCGGACTCCCGATTCGCAGACATGCACTCCACGCTTCGCAGCTGTCGTTTGCCCATCCCATCAGTCAGATGTGGATGGAGTTCACCGCACCGTTGGCTGAAGATTTCCAGAAGACTCTGACAGAACTGGACCGTCACACAAAGTCCGCTGAAGAACACCACAGTTGAGGATGGAACGACGTCGATGGCTGATGCAGGCTCTTCTCCAAAGAAATTTCATGCCGCCTCGCTGAACGAGGATGCCGCACAGCCGAAGCATCAGCAGCTTCGGGATTACCTCGTCGCGCAGGTGGAATCGGGAGAGTTGAATCCGGGTGATTCGCTCCCTTCGGAGCATCGGCTTGCAGAACTGCTGGGAATCGCGCGCAGCACTGTTCGACAGGCACTGGCTGGCCTGGAGCGTGGGGGCCTTGTTCGAAGAGTTCACGGGAAGGGAACCTTCATCCATGAAGAAGCCCGCCAACGGCTGAAGAAAGGTCAGGACCTGCTTGCTCTGATCGTCCCGGAAACGTCGGTCGGATTCTATCCCGGGTTGCAGGTCGGGTTCGAAGCGGCTGCTGCCGCACATCACAATCAGGTCATCGTCTGTCATTCGAATAATGAAATTGACAAGCAGGGAAATTCGATACTCCAGCTGATGGACCTGCAGGTCGCGGGCGTGGCAATCGTTCCGACGACCTCTCCGGAAACCCCTGCGTACCATCTGCGTCAGCTGCATGAACGTGGGATTCCGGTGGTCTGCTGCTCCCGCCCGGTGACAGGGGTTCAGACACCGCTGATCGCACTCCCGTTTGAAGAGATCGGGTTGCAGGCCGGGACGAGACTGCGTGAAGAGGGGCACCGCAGCGCTGCGATTTTCAGCGGCTCCAACACGCCATATGGGAGCAGTTATGTCGACGGCTTTCGTAAGGGGCTGGGGGCACGGGCACATCTGCACACCTATTTCGGAACGACCAACCATCCGAATATTGCCCTGCAGGAAGACGCCATCAACGCTGAGCTCGAAAGGCTTCTGGCGGGCGAGCATCCGCCGACCGCCATCTTTGCGACATTCGACTCGATGGCGGAACTGATCTACCTGACACTCACCCGAATGGGACTTCGAATTCCTGAAGACATTTCTCTGATCGGCTTTGGAGGAGCCCGGCGGCATGGAGCACTGATCAACCGACTGACGTCAATCACGATCGACGAACTGCGGATGGCAACCGACGCCATTGAACTGCTCGAGCAGATGCGGTCTGGAAAACTTCCCCTTGATTCGAGCCTCGTCCAGGTCGTCCCGGTTGGCATCAGCGACGGACAGACCGTCGGCCCTCCTCCCGCGGGCAAAGCCTGAAGAACACACTCCTCCCCCGCGGATCGTCGAGAGACGTTTTCAGGGTTCGATCAGGCCCAGCAGTTTGCGTGCGGCCTGGCGGGACTGAGCGTTCGATCGAGGATTTGATTCCATCGCCTCCAGTTCAGGACGATAGGGAACCAGTTGATCGAGATGCTCCCGTAACGCACGGAACGCGTGCATCCGGGTTTCGCGATCCTCTTCATCCAGCCCATCGAGGAGCATCCGCACGGCAACGTGATCCGGTTGATGCTGGAGAATTGCCGCTGCCGCTTCAATGCGAATCAGCGGGATGTCATCTTTCAGAACGGATCGCAGCGCCTCGACGGCCTGTGCCACCGCCGTCGATCTTCTGAGCCCTCGCACCGCCAGTTCCCGCACGAGTTGCTCATCATCTTTTGACAGCAGTTCGAGGGCACGGACAGCCGGCAGACCGATCGCCCCCAGCGCATCCACAGCGGCTTCTCTGGCATCACTCGACTCGGCGAACAGAACCACATCGAGAAGTGGATCGACGGCAAGTTCCCCACGCGGTCCCAGTGCTCCGAGCGCGCTCGCAGCACTCCGTTGCAAGATCGGCCAGTCACTCTGCAACGCGCGGATCAGTTCTGGGAGTGCCGGGGCTCCTTCGGGCCCGAGGAGCGCGACAGTTTCCGCAGCGACGCGACGTAACTCGTCGACCTGCTCTGGCGGGTTCTCTTCACCATCCGCAGCCAGAATCTCGATGAGGATGCTGAGCGTAGCGGAATTGTCCGGAGCGATTCGAACCAGAGTTTCCATTGCGGTTGAGCGGATGAGAAAGGATTCATTCCGGTTCCGCACAATCGCAAGGACCTCTTCAGCCGAGTTCCGGCCAACAGTCCCCATCAACCCTAGCGATTTCAGAACCCAGAGACGGGTGACATCCGGGTCAGGCTCGGTGTTGTGAAGTAATCGCTGCAGTGCTGGCACCGCAGGAGCTGCAGGGGCTCCGAGCCTCCCTAACGTGAGGGCGAATGATCTCCGGTCGGCCCAGGGAGCTGCCGGGTCTTCAATGATCGTCGTCAAACCAGCGACGACTTCAGGAGTCCCCAGAGAAGTCAGCGGCTCAGACTTAATGAACTCACGCCACTCCGGCAGCGTGCGGCCTGCGTAACGGACCTCTTCCGACTCCGCTGCTGATACCGCGCGAAAACAGAGAAGGATCAGAAACATCTGCAGGCAGATGCAGCAAGCGGTCAGCTGAAGTGTTCGATCTCCACGCAACCGCCTGCTCCTGATCTGTCTTCGAGGGTCGCGACCGTTACGGCATGACGGTCATGCTGCAGCTGGTGCTGCCGGCCGCCGGCACGTATTCCTCCGTGACGTAGTCCATCACCATCCGGTCGGCATTGAACCGCCATCCAAGGGTCCGAATCGCGCGGGTCATCTTCTGAACCCACTTCAGCGGGACGTCGTCCTGATCCCGATCATAATAAAGCGGAATCACTTCGTGATGAAGGACATGCAGCAGCGATTTGGCATCCCGCTCGTCCTGAATTTCTTGATTGGCGTGTATCAGCCCGTCACCAATCGCAAACCCGTTGGTGCCGTCGAACGCCTCTGCCCACCAGCCGTCCAGAACCGACAGGTTCAATCCGCCGTTAAGCACCACTTTCTGGCCGCTCGTGCCGGATGCTTCCAGCGGACGGCGGGGATTGTTCAGCCAGACATCCACCCCCTGCACCAGATAACGGGCCAAGTTGATGTCGTAGTCTTCCAGGAAAACGATCTTCCCTTTGAAGGTCGGTTCCTGGGATAGCCGGTAAATCCGCTGCATGATCTGCTTGCCGAATTCATCCGCCGGATGGGCCTTCCCCCCGAAGACGAACTGCACCGGGCGATCGGCATCGGTGACAATCTGCTCCAGGGCCTCGAGGTCCCGCATCATGAGATCCGCACGCTTGTACGGGGCGAATCGTCGCGCGAAGCCGATCAGCAGATGCTGTGGATCGAGGATGTTGGAGAACGAATCAACCACGTCCTCGCTCAGGCCGTATCGCTTGGCTTGCTTGGCCATGCGGAAGCGGGCGTGAAGGATGAGACGGTTCTTCAGGGACTGATGGGTTTCCCAGAGTTCGGTCGGTCGGACCCGCTCGAACTCGGCCCAGACTTCCGGTTCGCCCGTTTTCAGATTCCATTTCGCAGGGAGCATGCGGTCATACAGATCCCGCATTTGCTGCGCCAGCCAGGTGCTCACATGCACGCCGTTGGTGATGTGACCGATGGGAATCTCTTCCTCGCTCCGCCACGGCCAGAGATTCCGCCACATACGTCGGCTGACAACCCCATGCAGGTTCGAGACGGCATTTGCACGGCGGCTCGCCTTGAATGCCAGCACGGTCATGCAGAAGGTCTCGCCATGGTTATGGGGGTCGACCCGTCCCAGTCCCATGAATCCCTGATGGTCGAGTCCCAGCGCTTCACGGATCGGGCCGAGATGTTCTTCGATCAATCCACCGTCAAAACGGTCGTGTCCGGCTGGGACGGGAGTGTGCGTGGTGAAGCAGCCCATCGCTGCGGTGTCTCGCAGGGCGTCGTCGAACGACAGGCCATCGTCATGCATCCGCATCCGGATCAGTTCCAGCGGGGCGAACGCCGAATGTCCTTCGTTCATGTGCACGACACGGGGCTTGATCCCCAGTGCCGCCAAAGCCTTCACTCCCCCCACGCCCAGCAACAGTTCCTGACGAATGCGGACACGATGATCGCCGCCGTACAGCCGCGCGGTGAGCTTTCGGTCTTCGGGGGAATTTTCGCTGATGTTCGTATCCAGCAGGTACAGGGGAACCCGTCCCACATCCATCTGCCAGACCTTGGCGTGAATGGTTCCCGACCGTGTCTGCAGGGAGATGATGAGTGGATCGCCATCCGCGTTGGTGGTTTCATTAATCGGCAGGTCAGCGGGATCGGCCACCGCATAAACTTCCTGCTGCCAGCCGGACTGGTCCACGTTCTGGGTGAAATAACCTTCGTGATAAAACAACCCGACTCCGACCAGCGGAATCCCGAGATCGGAAGCACTCTTCAAGTGGTCGCCAGCCAGAATCCCCAGACCGCCGGAATAAATGCGGAAGGATTCATGCAGCCCGAACTCGGCGGAGAAGTAGGCGACGGGACGGAATCCGAGAACCCCTGCGTGGGTGTCTCCCCAGGTGTCCGTCGAACTCATGTACTCCTGCCAGTCGCGGTAGGCAGCATTGATGCGCGAGTGCAGCACGACTTCCCGCGCACGCATTTCCAGTTTGTCCGGTGTGTACTCGCGAAGGAGGAGAATGGGATTGTGAGACAGACGGCTCCACAAGCTCGGATCGATCTCGCGAAAGAGCGCGGTCACTTCCGGTTGCCAGCTCCACCATAAGTTGCCAGCCAGTTCGGAGAGTTTTTCATGAATCGTCTTCACGCGCGCCATTGATGCTGTGTCCTCTCTTGCGGAACTTCTGTTGCGTTCGAATCGGGAGTATAGCCAACTCTGCGGAACAGGGTCGAGATCTTCTCGGAGTTGACCCCGAGCGACACAAGCTGCTGGCGTTATTCAGGTTTAATTCATGACAAATGTCTGAACGGCGGACAGGTACAGCCCGGCCGGAGCCCTGCTGCGGGAGTTCTCTGGAAAAACAAGTTGGAACAGATCAGGATGGACTGTTGATTTCGTGCGACAACCACGTAGGTAAAGGTGTTTTCATGCGCCCCTCCATTCCGGTTCTGGCGTTGCTTCTCTGCACAGGCATCGCGTCGGTGCAGGCAGAACCGTCGGCCCCTGCGGTCGAAGAGTCCGTCGATCTGATGAAAACCCTCCCGGATCCGCTGAAGCTGGAAGATGGCACCGCGGTCACCACCGCTGAGCAATGGACTCAGCAGCGGCGTCCCCAGATTCTTCAGGCGTTTACCGAACAGATGTACGGAAAGGCTCCCCCTCCCCCGGCAAATCTGAAGTACCAGATCCTCTCTCGCGATGACAATGCCCTGAACGGAAAAGCGATTCGCAAGGAAATCGAAATCACCCTCGTGGATCAGCCAGCTCCGGTCACGATGACGATGCTCCTCTACATTCCCAAAGGGGTCAAAGAAGCACCGGTGTTCTGGAGTCTGAATTTCCGTGGAAATCAGTCGGTGACTCATGATCCGGCTATCCGCATCAATCCCAACTGGATGAGAGACACCCCCGTGGGAGTTGTCGATCAACGTTCGACCGAGGAATCGCGCGGGGTTCAGTCCAGCCGCTGGCCGATTGAGCTGATCCTCGATCGCGGTTATGCCGTTGCGACCGCCTACTATGGCGATATCGCCCCCGACTTCGACGACGGATTTCAGAACGGAATTCAGCCCGCCTTCTACAAAGCCGGGCAGACAAAACCCGAAGCGGATGAATGGGGAGCGATTGCCGCCTGGGCCTGGGGGATGAGTCGGGGAATGGACTACCTGCAGCAGGACCCGGACATCGACGGCAGTCGGGTCGCTGTCATGGGGCACTCCCGGCTCGGCAAAACTGCACTCTGGGCAGGTGCCAGCGACCCCCGTTATGCCTTGGTCATCTCCAATAACTCCGGCCGCGGCGGAGCATCGCTGAGTCGACACAAGCAGGGAGAAACCATCGCCATGATCAACAAGAACTTTCCGCACTGGTTCTGTGAGAACTTCAAGAAGTTCAATGACCGGGAAGCGGAGCTGCCCATCGACCAGCACGAATTGATCGCCTTGATCGCTCCTCGTCCTGTTTACGTGGCCAGTGCCGTTGAAGACCTGCATGCGGATCCGGAAGGAGAGTTTCTCTCCGCTCAGCTTGCGGATCCCGTTTATCGATTGCTCGGGACCAGCGGACTCGGCGGGGACGCTGCTCCCGCCTCCTCGCCGGCGGTCGATTCCCCCTTGAAGACGGGAACCATCGGGTATCACGTTCGGTCGGGAAAGCACGATGTGACCGAATACGACTGGCTGCAGTACCTGGACTTCGCCGAGCTGCACCTGCCGAAGAAGTAGAGACCATCGATTCAGCTTCGGTTCCGACTCCTCTGCTTCTGTTCGACATCTCCTGTAGTTCACCCATCCCGCAGCACAGAAATTCAAATGAAAACTCTACTTTGTCTGTCAGCCTGCCTGCTGCTGGGATCAACGGTCGTGGAAGCGGCGGATGAATCCAAACCCAGATTTTACGATCTGAAAGCCCGCGCCAGCGAAATCGACAGCCGCGTGCAGGCACACCCCGAGATCAACTTCGTGCTGGAAGAAAACGGCAAGCCTTTAGACGTCGAACGGGGGGCATTTGATTCCCGTGTCCCATCTCAGGGGCGTCTGGTCATCTGGCTGATGGGTCACAGCCCCGAGCTTGCTGAACTCGTCACGGGGTATGGTCTGCATTACATTCAGGTCCATTACGCCAATGGATGGTTTGCACAGTTGAGTCCCAAAGCAGGGGACGACGACCAGTTCCTGGGAAACATTCGCCTGGAAGCCTCAATCGGCAAAGATGTCAGCCCGGCCGTCGACATCCCTCATCCCGACAGCATTGAAGAACGAGCCCGGCAACTGGTGCAGCACTTTGCCCGCACCAACCCCGAAGGAAACTGGCAACAGTTTCTGACACCGGATGGAAGCGAACTTCTCTGGGAAAAGGTCACGCTCGCGGGAGCTTCACACGGAGCGACCACCGCTGCGAGGTTCGCCAAACACAGGCGCGTGGGACGGGTGGTGATGCTCTGCGGTCCGCGCGATCAGCTTGAAACGTGGCAGGCACTCCCTTCCTCGACTCCCGGAAACCGGTACTTCGGCTTCAGTCACATCCTCGATACCGGATGGTCCGGCGATCACTACTGCCGGTCCTGGGAACTGCTCGGCCTGCAGGAATACGGACCGATTGTGGATGTCGATCAGGTTCCGCCACCTTACCAGAACACGCGTCGCCTGATCACCGCGGCAGATGTTCAGGGGAACGCGAGTCGTGCTCACAGCAGCGTCGTTCCGGGCCGATCCGCTGTCAAAGATGCTGGGGGCAAGTTCATCCACGAACCGGTCTGGCGCTACATGTTTCTGCACCCGGTTGACGAAGTGGGAGAGAAATCACCTGAAGATCCGGGTTGTCGGAAGGATCTGAAGCAGAAGTGAAACTTCCAGCGCTCTGAAAACAAAGCAGCCCCGGAGGCCGGCAGCGTCCGGGGCTGCGTGTGAGATTCTGACTCCATCTGCGAATTCGGCTCAGCTCTTGGCAGCAGCGAGGACTGCGTCGTAGTCCGGGTGGGAGGCGATTTCGGAGCAGTATTCGACGTACTTGAGTTTGTCGTCAGCACCGACGACGAAGATCGCCCGGGTCAGGCAGCGATCCAGTCCCCCCCCGCTGATCAGCACACCGTAGGATTTGCCGAATTCGGCGGTCCGGTGATCGCTCAGCGTGCTGACCTTGTCGACATTCTCAGCGCCGCACCATCGCTTCTGGCCAAAAGGGAGATCCGTGCTGACAACCAGTACGTTCACGCCGCTGAGCTTGGCAGCTTCTTCGTTGAATCTTTTGGTCTCCAGAGCACAGACGCTGGTGTCCAGCGAAGGTACAGTGGCGATAATGCGTGTGGTTCCTGCGGACTGAGCAAGGGTGACATCTTCCAGCGCATTGTTCTGGAGTTTGAAGTCAGGAGCTGCCTGACCGACTTTTAATTCGGTCCCGACGAGTGTGACAGGGTTTCCTTTGAGTGTAACCTGTGGCATTTTTTGCATTCCGAAAGAGGTTGGCCTGAGTGATATGCGCCAGTATGCCCGATTCAGGAATGTCTGCAACCGTGACGAGCGTCCAGCAGGATTCTCCCTGAAAAACCGAACTCCACCCCTGCACCTCGAACGAATTTTCCCACACATGCGGGGTTTCCGGACTCCAATTCACGGGATACAGTTCTGATTCGGGGACGATTCGTGCTTTCGGCGTCTTTGAGTACGGAATTGGTAAACGCCATTGATCTTCCCCGACTGTCCTGAACGTGCCTGATAGAAATTGTCCGATGCAGATTGTTCCTTACCCACACCCGGCCCTCTCCTTCAAATCTGTCGATGTCACGCGGATTGACGCTACGCTGCGCGCCACGGTCCGCCAGATGTTCGATCTCATGTACGAGGCCAAGGGGATCGGTCTGGCTGCGAATCAGGTTGGTCTGCCGTTTCGATTTTTCGTCGTCAATCTGCAGGCCCGTCCAGGTTTGCCGGATGAAGAACTGACGTTTCTGAACCCGATTATCAGCCGCAAGCGGGGAACCCAGATCGACGAAGAAGGGTGCCTGAGCCTGCCGGGCCTCTATGGGGATGTCCGCCGGGCAGAGTCTCTCGTCGTGGAAGCCTTTGATCTGGATGGCCAGGGCTTCACGATGGATCTGAGTGACCTTGAAGCCCGTGTCGTTCAGCATGAGAACGATCACCTCGACGGAATCATGTTCACCGACCGCATGCGGGACGACGGCACCAGTGCCGAACTTGATCAGCACATTCCGAAATTCGTCGCCGCCTATCAGCAGGCGCAGCGAGCCGGGCAGTTGCCTCCCGATGACGAAATTCGCCGCCAGCTGCAGGAGATGGCCAAGTCCGGACGGATTCCCGAAGAGTTTCTTCAGCAACCGCGTTTTGAAATTGCGGTCCCGAAGTTCTCGGAGTGATGAACGGGGTCATCCCCCGCGTTTCTTGCCCCGACGGGTTCGCCAGTTGAGATAGGCCCCCAGAACCTTGTCGAATGACTCGGCCGTCGTCGACGTGAGCAAGTCGTATCCGCATCCCAGCGCGATGTTTTTCAGGCTGATCTGAAATTCCTGGAACTGCTTCAGATAGACTTTGCGAAGTCGATGCGGGTCGACCAGCAGGCGATGGGACTCGCGTTCCAGGCTGCGAAACTGAGTCGGCTTTTCAAAGGGAAAATCGGCTTCTTCCGGGGCGATCACCTGAAGCAGAATGACTTCGTGACCGCTTCTGCGGAATCGCTGCAGGGCGAGTTCCAGCTGCCGGGGGTCCTCAAAAAAATCACTGATCAGAAACACCAGCGAACGGCGTTTCAAAGTGGGGATCAGCTTCTGCAGGATTTCCGCCAGACTCGTTTCACCCCCCGGCGTGCATTCTTCCAGAGCGGAAGTGATGAAGCGAAAGTTCTTCGGATTGGTCGAGGGTTCAATCCGGCTGCGGATCTCGGTGTCGAAGGTGACCAGTCCGACAGCATCCCGCTGTGAATGTAGCAGATACCCCAGTGACGCCGCCATCAACCGCGCATAAGCAAACTTCGATAACGTGCTCGCGGCATAGGCCATGCTCCCGGACGTATCAACGACCAGATAGGCCCGCAGGTTGGTCTCTTCTTCAAACTCTTTGATGTAGTACTTGCCGGTCTTGCCCAGTGCCCGCCAGTCGATATGGCGGATTTCATCCCCGGGGGCGTACTGACGATGTTCGACGAATTCGACGCTCGACCCTTTGAAGGGGCTTTTGTGCTGCCCCATGATCGCACCCTCGACGATCATGCGGGAAATGACTTCCAGCTGACCGAATTTCGCCAGGGCGGTGGGATCATGCAGCGGGGGAGAAGTCATCAAAACATCGTTCTGGGTTGTGAATTCACTGCGTGCGAGTTCGACAAGAGCCCGTGCCGTCCAGTTTAATAAATGGGGCAGCAAGTTGCTCTGCTGATGGAAGTTTCGTGGAGAATGCTCCAGAGCGCCATCATCCCGTTTGAACAGATGGACAAGATGAGAGCTCTCACCTTCGCGCAGCGCACATGGATCGCAGTTCTGATTCTCATCGGAACCGCCGTTCTGACGTCACCCCTGCTGTTCTGGCACTGGATCACCGCCCTGGTCGCCCTGATCATCGATCTGGCCGTTGGCTGGGGAGTTTCTGCCTGGCTGTCCCGGTTCGTCACGGAACAGCACGGACACTTTCTCGCCGCGCTCAAGGACCTGCGGGCCTCCGTTCACACCGGCCGCCGCAGCCTGATGCTCAAAAGCGATCGGCCAGCAGATTCATTCGGACTGATGGCCGTGGAGATCAACGGTCTCGTCAAGGAAACTGCGGAGCATGTTTCCCATCAACTCGAACAGAATCGCAGCCTCGAACAGAACAAGACTCTGTTCCAGTCGATTCTGGGAACCATGATCGAGGGGGTGCTGGTGCTGGATGCCGAACGTCGCGTGCTCTACTTCAACGATGCGGCCCGGCAGGTCCTGGGGTGCAGCGATCGACATGTCGAAGGACGCCCGCTGTGGGAAGTGCTGCGTGCCGCCGATCTGAACGAAGCCATCGATGCTGTCTACGAGTCGGGACGGGAATTCCGCAAAGAACTGGAACTCAAGCGGAGTAAAAGTGTCGTTGAAATCACCGCGGTACAGCTTCCGCTCTCCCCCCGGCCCGGAGTCGTCGTGGTGCTGCATGAGGTCACCGAGCTGCGCAGCCTCGAACGGATGCGACGCGAATTCGTCTCGAACGTTTCGCATGAACTGAAGACCCCGCTGACGTCGATTCAGGCATATGCCGACACACTGCTCGAAGGGGGACTGGCGGATGAAGAAAACAATCGCAAGTTCGTCGAGCGGATTCTGGAACAGTCCGACCGGCTGCAGGCGCTCATTCAGGACATGTTGCGGCTGGCCAGAATCGAATCGCAGTCCGAGGCGTTTCAGCTCCGACCAGTCTCGCTGACAAAAATCCTGGAATCCTGTACGGACGCCCGTCTGGCAGTGGCCCGATCCCGGCAGATCGAACTCAAACTGACCAGCACCAGCCCCCCCGTTCAGGTCATGGCCGACCCCAGCGGACTGCAGACGATCTTTGACAACCTGATCAGCAACGCCCTGAACTATTCCCGCGAAGGGGGACACGTCGGCGTCCGCTGGCAGGTTTCAGGCGGGGAAGTGCAGGTGGAAGTGCAGGATGACGGAATCGGCGTCGCCCATGAACATCACGAGCGGATTTTCGAGCGGTTCTATCGCGTAGACAAAGCCCGCTCGCGCGGTGCCGGGGGAACGGGCCTGGGACTGTCGATCGTCAAACACCTGACTACGGTGTTCGGCGGCCGGATTGAAGTCATCAGCGAGCCGGGACAGGGAAGCATTTTTCGCGTCACCTTGCCCGTCGTCTCACAATCCGCACAATCGATTCCACCGGTCGGCAGCCCCTCTGCTGTTCCCACGAAACCACATGATGCTTTTTGACAACACGTCGGCATGACCTAGCGTTGCGGAACGTTCGGTAATTCCCGAACTGGAGCTTCGCGTGACCCTGCCTGTGAATGTTGATTCTGTCCCTCCTGCTGCGTCCCCTTTCTCGTGGATGGTGCGATGTCGCGCCATGCTGCGTTGGCTGCACGAAGTTCGATGGCTTGCTGTCGGGTTAGTCCTCGCCACATTGCTGGTTTACGCACCGACCTTCAACTTCGATTTCCTCAACTGGGACGACGTCTGGTATATCCATCGCAATGAGCTCATCCGGAGCTGGCACCCTGCGAATCTGTACGCGATCATGACTCAGCCGGTGGCCCGCAACTTCGCCCCGCTGACCATTGGAACGTTTCTCGTCGAGCACTCTCTGTGGCAATTGTGGCCGGGCGGCTATCACGTCACGAACGTTCTGATCCACATGGTCAACGCTCTGCTCGTCCTGCAATTGCTGCGACAGCTGACACGGAACGACTGGCTGGCCTGGATGGTCGCGGTCCTGTTTGTGGTCCATCCGGTGCAGGTGGAATCGGTCGCATGGATCTCCTCTCGCAAAACACTGCTTTCCGCGACCTTCCTGCTCGCCAGCTGCATCTGCTGGTTCAAACCCCAGCGGAGCGGTCGCGATGAAGCGTGGGGAATCGGCTGGTTGATCCTGTCGCTGCTCTGCAAGGCAGCGGGCGTCGTCCTGCCTGTGATCGTGGTTGCCTACGATGTGCTGGTGGCGAAGAAAAAGATCTCCGAGAGCATTGCGCGACAGGTTGTTCCGCTGTTCTGCTGTGTCATGCTCATTCTCACCACGATGAATGCCCAGGTCACCGTCATTGGCGGACTGCGTAACCACATCGGCATGAGCAAATGGCGAATTCTGGCGATCGACTTGACGCTGCTCTGGCGTTACGTCGGCATACTGGTTTTTCCGCATGACCTGTGCGTCCTGTACGACCCGCCGGTTGAAGGGATCGCCCTGATGATCGTTCTGGCTGCCGTCGCCTGGGGAGCGGTCGGCTGGATGCTGTGGAGACTCCGCAAGACACATCCGCTCGTCACCTTTGCAGGGATCTGCTGGCTGCTTCTGTTCCTGCCGGTTCTGAATCTCTTTCCGCTCACCACCCTGATGAACGATCGATACCTGTACCTTCCCTGCATTCCTTTTTTCGCACTGGCTTTGGGGGGTGTGCAGACGATCTGGCGATGGACCGTCGAACGGGTCCCGAGGCTAACAACGGGTCAGAACCTGCTGGCTGCCGGAACATCCGCACTCGTCATTGGGCTCTCTACAGCCGGGACACTGAACTATCTGCCGGTCTGGAAAGAACCGCTGGCCCTGTGGAGCTATGCCCGTCAGCAGCTTCCGGACGAACCACTCGTCCAGAAGCAATGGGCACTGACCCTTCGAGATCTCGGCCGCACGGATGAAGCCCGCGAGGTGCTGCTGAAAACGTTGCCACTGGTGGAAACGGATGAACCCCAGAAGAAGTCGATCGAAGCGATCCTGCAGGGGCTGGATGAAAACCGGGACGGGGCCTAGCGAAGACCGCTCATAAGAGAGTCCACGCAGCACGTCTTCGGCAGGTGAACCGCAGTTCGCCGCACCGCAGAAGCCAGCAAAGTCAAAACGAAAACGGTCCTGAGCCGTTCGACAGTTCCGACTTTAATCGAGATCGCACGTGGTTGATCGGTCTGGTTCGGGAAAACGCAACTGCTGCTGGCGAAGCAGCTCTTGTGTGGCCTTGGAATTCGCTCTCAGACGATAGGCCTTCAAGTATCCATCGTGGCGGCTCAGGCTTGCGACTGCTGCATCCGAAAAATCCTTGAGGTCCCCCAGATCTAGATTTCCCCGATGCCGGCTGAGTCCTTCCAGTGCGTTATCTGAGAGCTCCTTGACACACAACAGCATCGAACCTCGATGCTGGCCGAGTGCCCAGGCAACGTCGTCAGGCAAGTTCCGAATCCCCGGGAGATTCAGGTCTCCCCGATTTCTTGCGAGCCCAGCCGCACCGATCGCTGAAATGCTGTTGAGTCGACGAAGCTTCAGCTTGCTTGGCGATTGCCCAAATGCTTTTGCAGCCACATCCGAAAGTGTTTTGAGATTGTCGAGTTCCAGCACCCCCTGATGAAGGCTCAGATTGATAGCGGCCGTGTCAGAAATTTCGTGAAGGGAGTTCAGACAAAGCACCCCATGATGCTGGCCCAGTCCAGCGGCTGCCTGCGCTGAGAGATGTGTAACGCCCCACAGAGAAAGTTCTCCCTGGTGCTGGCCCAAATGTTCCGCCGCTTCATCCGATAACGACTTGATTCCAGGCAGAGAGAGATTCCCTGTCGATTTTGCCAGCTCGATAATCATGTCGTCCGAAAGGTTCGACACCACCAACTCGAGCCCGCCTTCATGTCTTCCTAAACTCCTGGCCGAGGCCAGTGTCAGCTTCTTCAGACCGGGCAGGCTCAGAAAGCCGCGATATCGACTCAGATGGTCCATCGCCGCATCGGAAATCTCGGTCAATCCATCGAGATTCAGGCGTCCCGCTGTCCGACAGAGGCTCGCGGCGGCAATCGGTGACAGAGACTTCAATCCGTTGAGATTCAAATTCCCTTGAAAGCTGCCCAGGTTTACCGCTGCCTGATCAGAAATGGTACGCAAGCTGGCGAGCGACAAATCTCCGCGGAATCTGGAGAGACTCTTGGCAGCTTGAGCTGAAAGGAGTCTCAAACCACCCAGGTCAAGAAGTCCCTGATGACGACTGAGGACTTCAGCTGCCTCATCCTCAATGACTGAATAGCCACGGAAATGATCCGGCCACGGCGCGTAACTGATATCCAGGAGATAGTCGGGCTCCAGGGAATGGCGATAGAGGAAATCTTCCGCTAAGGCGACCGTGATGACTTTCGCTCGCCGGGCTTCATCCAGCTTTGCATCATTGAGAGTCTGCATCGGCTTGGCCCAGGGATCGGCTGGCTGCTCGCTGCAGGAGGTGAGAAAGATGAGTGTGAAAGCCGCCGTGAAGATCCGTAGCGTGCTTCTCATTTTCGGCCCTCAGAACTGGTTGAAGTTTCTCAGCGTCAGCTGGTCGCCTCGCTCATGCTGGGCTCGCTCACATCCTGCTTCAAGGCGTAGAGCAGGTTCTCGCCCATCTTGGAGCTGCACTTCGGGCACTTCGCTTTTGCGATCCCCTTGGGAGATTTGCCCCCCAGATTTTCTTTCTTGCGGGCGGCTTCGCTCACCACAGTCTTGCAGGCTCCGCAGCGATAGGCGACCACTTCCAGCTGTGCGGTCGGATCTGCCTGGAACATTTCCACGTTGTCGATCGACTTCACGAGCATGTCGGAGAAGTGGCACTTGCTGACGGAAGTCTTCGCTTCCATCGGAATTCCCTCGGCCAGCCCCAGCCCGGAGATGCCGTAGGTTTCTTCCATTGCTTTGGCAAACTTCCAGAACTCGGTGATTCCCATGGACAGGTAGGTCGGCTCGGTCAACTTGTCGTTGAGAGGCAGCTGCACGGCGATTCTGCCAGTCCCGAAGACCGGGATTCCGTGGAAGACCGAAGTCCCGCGATTGGCGGTCGGCTGGACCACTCGAATCTGGGCCACTTCGTCAGGTGTGAAGAGATACCGCTCACCCACCGGCAGTTCTCCGACCGGCTTGTCTTCTTTCAGGTGAGCGAGCATGTTTTCGCGGACGGTTTCCTTCTTCTCCCCGCCCCCTTTGGCAAACAGACCGCCGCCACCCGCCTTCTTCGTGAGTATGGCCACAACGAGTTGTTCGGGTGAGAAACCGAGATCTGCCTCGACGAATTCCTTCAGCAGGCTGTCCGCCTTCAGCTTCAGTTTCTCAGGCTCGATGACATGCAGATGCAGATCGACGACCCAGCTCTTGAACTTGTCTGTGTTTGTCGAAGCGGCTGCAGCAGCTGCCGGAGCTTCGGACTTCTTGTACTGAGGAGGATCGACCGGAACGATAAACGGGGCTCCGCAGCGGGGGCATTTCCCGGTCATTCCGCGATGCTGTTCTTTGACTTCGACTTTGCATCCATACGGACAGAAGATGATCAGGCCGCCCCCCGCAGTTTTGACAACTCCGGTGTGCCTGCGTCCCTTCTGTCTCTGTTTGACTTCCCGTTCCTCCTGCATGGCGATGTCCAGCAGCGCATCCCCCCCCGTGGCGACGGAATGGGCGACTGCCCCTTCTTCAGGAGCGAGGGCACTCCGTTTGGACTCCTGTGCAGGCTGAGGATCGGCCGCGCCTTCTTCTGGCTCGTCGAGGAAGGAATTCGCAGCGGCGTCTTCGGTTTCCGCTTTGATGGCTGGTGCCGGAGTGGGCGCAGGAGCTGCTGGCCGGGTCCCCGTCACGGACGCATTCAGGCGAAAATCATCTTCGTCCTCGCCGGTCGCATCCGCATCATCCATCGATGTCATTTCCCCTTCGGGCACTTCGCTGAGAATGATGGGGCTGGGGTTGGCCTGCATCGCCATGTAACGCTGCTCGACAGCAGAGTTCATGAACGCACCGCAGTTCCAGCAGCGCAGTGAGTTCACGCGCACCATTTCGCCGCAATCCGGGCAAGGGGTTTCTTTTGCGGACGGCTGGCTCATTGACGATTCCTGGACGGGATAGAAGACCGTGAGAAAGGAAACTGGACGTAGATCTTCCATGATCCACATCCGGCAGGCTCCTGACAAGCCTGATCGCGTCTCAAATGCACATTGCCGGGGAGGGCCGGAACAGGGGGAAGAATTTGATCGGGGCGTTGAATCGCGGCAACGCCATACAACCCGCGCAGCCCGCGTGATTTGCTCAGTCGGAATCTTCGCTTCTGAGGTCAATGTCCGGAACGCTGAGAGAAGGAGATGCCACGGCTCTGCGAGCCGTGAGAATTCAAGTGGAACGTCTGCCTTCTTTTGGCATTCTCCCGCCGCATGTCGCCATGATGAAGTTTCGCACTGCTCACAGAGCAGTGGCACGCAGTCCAGATTTTCTACCTATCACATAGAGCGAACGTCTGTCCGGCTACCTCGAAATGCCGCAGATCTCGACTTCGAAGACGAGCGTCGCGTCCGGCGGAACGACTTTCGCCACGCCAGCAGTGCCATATCCCAGGTGGGCGGGGACAATCAGCCGACGACGGCCATGGAGTTTCATCCCCTGAATTCCTTCCTGAAGTCCGGGAATCACATCCTGCAGCGACACCGGCACGGGAGAGCCGACATCACGGGTATCGGTGAATCGTTTTCCACTGGCGAGTTGTCCCACGTAATGCAGAGTGACCGATTTCGCATCACCAACGACTTCACCTTCTCCGACAGCCAGGTCCACATACTGCAGCCCAGAGGGGGTCCGGACTGTCAGATCCTGAATTTCAATCTTCCGGAAATCGACCCGGGTGGAATGGCTTTGCAGGGCGAGATGCCCCATCGGGGGGCGCTGTGACAGAAGATGACCGCCGGGGGAAACCTGTTCCGGCGTGCTCGCGTCTTTCCGACGGGCGAGCTGAACCTGATTGACCACCTCGCCGTTGATTTTGATCGTCAGCTCATCACCCAGGCAGCGAATCTCACACTGATTCCATTCTCCCAGCCGCTGGAGCTTGGCTTTGCTGGTGGCAGCCACCTGATAATAGATGCTTCCGGTGTATTGATCGGCCCGCAGATCCGCATATTTGGGTGCGGAATCGTCGAGCAGCTGGACTTCCAGACTGGTGAATGTCGGATTGCCGACAGAGGGTGCCCGGATGCCGATCCCGGTGTTCCCGCCTGCCTGCAGGCGGTATTCGAGTCGAACCACGAAGTCGCTGTACTCTGCTTTGGTCCTGAGCCAGCCGCCAGTTGATGAGAGGCAGCTGATCATTTCCCCTTCCCGCTTCCAGGCGGATTCTTTCCCTTCATGCACCAGCCAGCCGTCAAGTCCCTGTTCGGCGATCAGTGAGACGAACGGGGAATTGTTCTGATCGGTTTGTGTTTCCGGAGCACTCTTGGCCGGGTCGGCGACTTCCGGCGCGGTGATGGTCGTCGTGGCCGAGGTTCGAATGATCTGATCCGCAGCCGTCGCAAAAGCAGGGAACGCAAAAGTCGCAGAACCGGCGAGGCAGAAAATCGTCTTGGAAACTTTCACGGTGATCGAATTCCTGTCACTCTGAAGGGCCGGGCGTACAGCCAAATTGTCTCAAAGACTGATTCGCGAAAATCACGCCTGCCCGGCGCTATTCGTGGGACACACGGAAATCCGTATGAATACAGGGCAATGCCCGGATTCCAACGTTTCCGCGCCGGCGAACCCTACCAAGGTCCCCGGGTTTCCGCATCAGCGAATCCGGCTTTTCGGAACTCGTCCGACAGCCGCGGCGAACATTGCCGATTCCCATTCAGATGATTGCGGGAATGTGACGAACGTTGCCTGGGGGAACTCCCCGTTTCAACTGCTCGTGATGAGACCGTTTTCCATTCTCAGCACCCGATCAGCCGGCGTCAGATACCGTTCATCGTGCGTGACAGTCACCACCGTAACAGCCTGCTCTTCCTGAAGTTGACGGAGCAGGTCGAAGATCAGGCGACCGGTATGGCTGTCGAGTTCCCCTGTCGGCTCGTCAGCAAGGATCAGTTTCGGAGACTTCAGGATCGCCCTGGCGATGGCGACACGCTGCTGTTCCCCTCCCGAAAGCTGACTGGGACGGTGATGCACACGGTCTTTCAGTCCGACCCGGTTCAGAAGTTCCTCCGCCCGGGCCCGCAGCTGTGGAGAACATCCCGTGGCAAAGAAAGGGACGAGCGCGTTCTGCAGAGCATTCAGATTCTTGATGAGATTGAAGCTCTGGAAGATGAACCCCACTTGATCACGGCGGAACCGGTCGCGTTCCCGGAGACTGAGGTTCCCCAGCGACTGCCCGTCGACCTGGATCTCTCCGCTGGTCGGGTCATCCAACGCCCCGAGCAGGTAGAGCAGCGTGCTTTTCCCGCTCCCCGATGGACCGAGGATGAACGAGAATGATCCCGCAGGAAAATCGCATGTCACCCCATTCAGGACGTTCACCTGTGTGGTCCCGCTCTGGAAGCTTTTCGTGACATTGCGAACGTTGATCATGGTGATTCACTTCTGCCGCTACGCGTCGTTTAACCTCGGCGGATCGCATCCATGGGGGAACGGCTGGCAGCCAGCCAGGCGGGGTACAGGCCCCCGGCGATTCCCAGAACCGTGCTCACGACGACCGCGAACAAAAGGAGTGCGGGTGTCGCATGCAGCTGCAATCGATCCGAATAGATCGAATTCACGATCACCGTCGTCACCCATCCCAATAGCGCGCCGACCACTCCTCCGGCAATTCCCAGAAGCCCGCTTTCAAGCGTCATCAACTGCATGATGTTGAACTTCGACCATCCGTTGGCGCGCAGAATTCCAAACTCGATCATCCGCTCGGAGACGCTCATCGTCATTGTGTTCACGATGCTGAGGACCGCGATCAGGACCGCCATTGTCGTAATCAGCATCAGAAAGAGTTCCAGATCGCCAGTGAACTCCGAGAACCGTTCCGACCAGTCTTCCGCGAGTCGCACTTCGACAGCACTGATCCCCGTCGGCACAGCGGAGGGTGCTTCGGATGTCGCAGCCTCGGGAGTTGACCCGCTCTGCATTTGACGGAGCAACCAGCCTGCAGCCTGTCCCCAGCCTGACAATGAGTTCCCCGCTTCGGCGGTGACGGAACGGTTCAGGAAACGTCGTTCGATCTCCGCCTTCAATTCCCGCTGGTCCACTCCCGGGGCGGATTCCGCATAGAAGAACGAAACGGTGCCGGGGTCGACACGCATCATTTGGCGGACGGTGCTCAGGTCCATCAGCACATTGACGTCCAGCAGTGCCGAGCCGGTGTTGTAAATGCCAATGATGTCGGCAGTGAAATCGTTGAGGCGGAGCTTGTCCCCCACTTTTCGCCCGGTCTCGTCGGCAATCTGCTGACTGATCAGGCAATGCGAAGTCGAAGCGTCAGAGGCCTGAAACGCTCGCCCCGATACGATGTTCTCGCGGTAGACATCCCGGTCCAGCAAAGGACGAACCCGCAAGTCGAGTCCGACAATAAAACGGGGAGGTGAAATGAGTGCTTTCCCCTCCATCACGTTCAGTCGCTGTACGACTTCCGCGTCGACCACCGTGACCCCCGGAATGCGGGCGATCTCTTCACCCCAGGCGGCGGGGAGTGTCGAAAAGAGGGGCACGGGGGCTCCTCGCTGTTGAATCGCCAGTCCGGGAATCTGAGCGAACGTCCGGTTCACGACGTAGTCAATTCCCTGGGCGATGCTGAACAAGGCGACCATTCCGCCAATGGCAATCGCTAATCCGGTCAGTGCCAGGATTGACCTCAACGAACGACTGAGCAGATTCCCCAGGGCGAATTTGAGCATCACTCTCTCATGGAAGTGGAACCCCTGTTGTAGCGGAGTTGTGGAGAATTTTCAGTTTCGTGTCCGCAGTTTTTCAAAAGCGGAACTTCCATTCGTCTGCCGAAAAGTTTCCCTGCCCCTCGCCGCCCGTGCAACTGTCGACTACACTTCATTCTCCGTTGATATGGCCCCAGCAGAAACGCTTATGTCTACGTGGATTCTACAGCACTTTCTCAACCCTGGATTGTTCTGGCCGGGGATGGCGCTGCTGGCTGCGCCGATCATCATTCACTTGATCAATCGGATGCGGTATCGCCGGGTGCGGTTTGCAGCGATGGAGTTTCTGCTCGCGAGTCAGAAGCAGAACCGCCGCCGCCTGCTGGTCGAACAACTTCTGCTTCTCCTCCTTCGCGTCGCGATGATCCTGCTGATCGTCGCTTTGGTCGCCCGGCTGATCACGGATCCCAATCAGCTCTCCCTGTTTCAGGGGGCCCGATCCGAACATGTGGTCATCCTGGATGATTCCGCTTCCATGCGAGACCGTGTCGGTGAAGGGTCCGCGTTCGATGTGGCGAAGGATGCCGTGCGGAGGATCGTTGCGGAAGGAGCTCGCAGACCCGGTTCACAGTCGCTGACTCTGGTGTTGATGTCCGCTCCCGATCAGGTTGTCTCCGGACTCAGCGAACGGGTCATTGATGAGCCGCTTTTGGCAGAGATCACCGAACGACTTGAGACGCTCGATTGCACACATCAATACTCAGACCCCTCGAAGGCACTTGAAGGGGCTCAGCGGCGACTGATGGAACAGCGGGCTTCTCTGCGACAGGTGCATGTGCTTTCTGATTTCCGTCAGTCGAACTGGATCGATAACAAGGCCGCCATTGCACTTCTGCAGGCAATGGACAAGGCCAAGATTGGGATCAATCTGGTACGGTGCGTCGACGGCAGCCATGAGAACCTCGGGATCTCCGAGCTGGGGGGATCGGTCGAAGTCGCAGCAGCGCGGGTCCCGGTCTCGTTGTCGGCTACGGTCCGGAACTGGGGCACCCGGGAAGCACAGAACGTCAGCGCTTCGGTCTTCGTGGATGGCAACCGACTTCCGCGCACGGTCGATTTTCAGACGATCCCGGCCGGCCAGAGTTCGACCCGGCGTTTCGATGTCATCTTCGAGACCGCTCAGCCTCATACCGTCCGGCTCTCGCTGGGGGATGATGCTCTGGAAGCGGACAACAACCGCTTTCTGGCAGTCGATGTTCCCGAAGACAATCCCATCCTCATCGTCGACGGATCCCCGTCCGCCGAGCAGGCCAATTACATCGCCGATGCACTGGCAGCTGACAAATCCGTCACAGGGTTCGCTCCGGATATTCGAACTCCCGAAGACCTGCGCCGCGTCGCGCTGGACAAGTATCACCTGATTTACCTGATCAACATTTCCGAGTTGCCGCCGGACGCAGTCGCTTCACTGGAATCCTATGTTCGTCAGGGGGGCGGGTTAATCTGGTATCTGGGAGATGCTGTTCGTCCCTCGTTTTACAATGAAAAACTCTTTGCAGAAGAGGGGGGACTCTTCCCCGTGCGGCTCGGTCCCGCCCCCGTCGAGGTGCTGCAGTCTCCAGACTCGGGCGGTGGAACGGGGATCGCTGTCAGCAAGGATCCGCTCTTCGAACTGTTCAACCAGAGTCAGGTGCCGATCCTCGATCAGGTGCTGATCAACGTTGTTTATCCGCTTGCTTCCGATTCCCCCAATCAGCCTCGGATGGCGGACGATGTCCAGGTGCTGGCTCGACTGAGCGGCGAACCTTTGATGTTCGAACATTCCTATGGAGCAGGAAAGATCTTCACCTGCCTGACGTCGGCCGGACCGCTCATCAATCCCGAGGGAAAAAACTGGTCGAACTGGGCCAACGGACCCGCCGGGTTCAGTTTTGTGGTGCTGCAGCTTGAACTTGCAAAACGACTCATCCGCAAGGATCTGGCGTTCCCTCAACTGCCGACAGGAACTCCGCTAGAGATTACATTCAGCCCGGCCGCCTTTCAGCCGGAAGTCGAAATCCTGACTCCACTGGATCAGGTCACGCGGCTTCAGGCCGCTCCCGTACCGAGTGAAGAAGGAACTGCTGCGACCGCTCCTCAGCTGGAAGCAACCTTCCGTGAGACGGACGCACCGGGCGTCTACGGAGTCACGTTGATGGGACAGGACCAGACAGCCGACCGACGCCTGTACGCATTGAACGTTCCTGCGGTGGAAGGCGCACTGAAAGTTCTGGATGACCCGACGCTGCTGCGTGAACTGGGGTCCGACACAAACGTCCGCATTCAGCCGGCCGGTTCGTTCGACTGGATCCGCAGCGAGTCCCCGGGTTCGGAGATTCGCTGGCTGCTGCTGGTCCTGCTGGCGTTAGTCTGCATGGGCGAACAGTTTTTGTCGGCGAAGTTGAGTTATCAGCCCGGCACCTGAAACAACGTGCCTTTGGCACTGCCCGATGTCTGCCGGATCATTGACCGATTGAGGACGTATTCGTCATGCCCCGCCCGAAGGCTGCCACTGGACCTGCTTCACCGGTGCCCGTCACAGTGGATTCCTCTTCCCCGCTGCTGACCATCGGGAGCGTTCTGGCCCAGTGGATCGTCACAGCCCTGTTCGCACTGTTCGTACTGGAAAACGAAGTTGTCGCCCGGACGTTCGTGAGCCTGCCGACATGGACCACGATCTTCAAAACACTCGGCGGAACACTGGAACAGACCCCGCAGGGTCTGCTGGCGGTCGCATCACTCGGAAGCCTGACGGTCCTCAGCCTGTGCTCTTGCCTGCTGATCAACTTCATCGCCGCCCTGTCGGAGTTTCGACATGCCGGCGGGAAGAAGAAGGAACAGTCTCCCACCAAATCAAAACTCCGCAGCGGCCTGGCTCCGAATCGCGCAGGTCTGTTCACAGCCTTTGCACACAAAAGCTTCATGAACGCGCTCTGGTCGATCCCCATCGGAGTCTGGGCATTCGGATGGCTGATATCGATTCTCATTCCGGGAGCCGGTTTGACCGCACTTCTCGTCCAGACAGTCAAGATCACGCTGGCTGCAACCCTGGCGGGCTGGCTGTGGGAGATCTTGCGGGAATGGGGACCGACCACGTCATCAACTCCGCGTGAGTCGGCTGCACTCTCCTCCCGCTTCGCCTGCGCAGCGGTTCTTGGCGGGATGCTCGTCTATCTCGTCATCTTCGTCGGGATGAACTGGGGATTGTGGTTCAACCTGCAGCTGCCGCATGGCGATTCCTCCATGTACGAAGAACACCTGTGGAATGTTCTGCACGGCAAGGGATTTCGCAGCTACCTCGATCAGGGGCTCTTCTGGGGCGAACACATTCAGTTCGTGCACCTGCTGTTGTTGCCACTGTACTTCTTCTGGCCGTCACACTTGTTCATGGAGCTGAGTGAATCTGCAGTGCTGGCCCTGGGAGCGGTTCCCGTGTACTGGATCGCCCGGCGTCACGGTCGCAGCGAGCGAGCCGCGATGTGGCTGTCACTCGCCTATCTGCTCTATTTCCCGATGCACTACCTCGACATTGCGATCGACCTGAAAACGTTCCGCCCGAGCGCATTTGGTATTCCCGCGCTGCTCTTCATGATCGATGCTGCCGAACGCCGCCGCTGGGGCTGGATGTCTGTCTGCATTCTGGTCGCGCTGTCCTGTCAGGAAGACTTTGGCGTGGCAATTGCTCCCTTCGGACTCTGGCTCTTCGCTGAAGCCTGGTGGAACTGGAAGTCGACAAAAGACGCTGCCTGGAAGCCGCAGCTGGTGGCTGGTCTTCTTCTGACCATTCTCGCCCCGCTGTACGTGATTTTCGCGGTAAAGTTCGCCATCCCCTGGTTCCACGAGGGGAAAACCGTTCACTATGCCAGCTACTTTCAGGCGTTCGGCAAGACCCCGGTGGAGATCGTCGTCAATATCCTCACGAACCCGGCGCTGCTGTGGAAACATCTGGTCACAGCAGCTTCGACGGCATTGTTTCTCGATCTGCTGATGCCTGTGGGCATGCCGCTTCGAGAGTGGCGACGATTGCTGGTCGGACTGCCCCTGTTTGTCCTTCTGTGTCTGAATGAATTGACGAAGGACTTCCCCGGTCCGTTCCATCATTTCCACGCAGCACTGATTCCGATAATCCTCTGGGGAGCCGGGGCGAGTCTGATGTCGAAGTCTTCAGAGGACTCGAAATTCAGATCCATCGCCGATCAACGTGGCCTCTGGATGTTCTGCTGTGCGTTGACGACCGGACTCTTCTTCAGCCTGTCTCCATGGGGAATCCAGTTCTGGGACAGCGGAAGCCCGTTCTACTGGCAGCGACTCTATGTCCCCGGCGAACGGGCCCGGGAATTCGCCAAAGTCCTGCCGCTCATCCCGCCGACTGCGCGCGTCGCATCCACCGACTTTGTGCATCCGAGATTCACCCATTTCGAGCGCTCATACGATTACAGCCATTATCCCCGGCGGGTCGCCGACTATGAGGATAAGGTGCCGGATGACACCGACTACATTGTGATCGACACCGGTCATCGTTACAGCGAAATCCAGCGATTCGACCAGACGCGGGAATACCGGAATCAGCGAGATCAATGGGAAGAAATCCCCGTGGATACCAAGGGCTACTTCATCGTCCTGAAACGGGTGAAATATCCGGATGGGAAATCTCCACCGGGACAGGAGTAGGTGAATTCCTTACTCCGAAGTCAGTTCCAGGCTGACCCACTGGCTGGGATCCATGTCGTACGGAAAGTCTTCCGAGACAGTCAGCGTCTGGCGACCGAGTTCGGTATCCTGAATCGCAATGTAAAAACCGAGTCTCGCTCCGGGACCGGGTTCGAATCCATGCAGTGATTCTTTCGGAAACCACATCGCCAGCCGGTAACCGGTTTTACTTGTATCCGATTCCGCCAGCAGGCTCTCGGGTTCAGCATCAGGAGCCTCTTCACGGGCTCGCGCCACCGGCAGCTGCCGGAACACCGGGGTCATGCCGTCATCCCCTTCCCCCGTCGGCATGGCGATGAAGTGATGGCAGAAACGGGATGCACGATGCTGAGTCTGCGTGTCACGCGTATCGATCCACACAAACACTGTGTCTGAAGTTCCGATCGCTTCCGGATTGCAGTAGGGAAGATTCGATTTCCCTTCCACGCTGATCTCAATCGCCAGCCCCTGTGGGTTCCAGGCCAGAGACATCGCTGCAAACGGTTCTTTTCCGTCCAGTGAGGATGGAAACGGAAGCCGACAACTTGCGGGAAGGCTGAGCATGGGGGCCTTGCCGCGCGGAAGCTTGTCGACGCGGGCCACCGGAAAGGTGAAGCGGAACAGAAACGGAGCCGGAATGAGTGACATGTCGCGTGAAAGAAATCGTTGAAGGTTACGCTTTGTCGACGGTGACCATGGTCGCCATCAGATTGTAGGCATTGAACAGCGCGTGCACAGCCACGACCGCCAGATAACTCCGACGTCGCTGAAAGAGATACCCCAGCACGAGCGCCAGCGGGAGCAGGGCGATCGAATCCGGAACTCCGTGCACGGCAGCGAATGCACCGGAACTGAGCACGACCGCCAGCCACGGACGAAAGCGCTCTTCCAGCCAGGATTGCAGAATCACCCGGAACATCAGCTCTTCCTTGAGCGGCGCGAAAACCACCGCGCTGAGCAGAATCAGAAACAGGCCCAGGCCGTCATTTGTCTCTTTCAGCAGTCTGAGAAAAGGATGTTCCGTCTCCACGCTGCGAAGACTGGCTGTGAGAATGAGAATCAACCCTGTCGGAATCACAGTGGCCAGCAAGCCCATCTCACCATCGTGAATCTGTCCGGGAATGTTGTCTGAGCGAAACCCCAGTCGAACCAGATCAGTACGGGATCGTGCTCCCAGAAACAGGCTTGTCAGCAGAACGAAGAGGACGACCACTCCCTCAACAATGCTCCCCATGACGGCGTAACGAATCGCTTCCAGCGTAGGCTGCGCAGCGTCATTTGCCGTCAGGGCGACCCCCAGTCCGGTGACGAGCAACAGAAAGAGCGTGACCGCCAGCGGAAAACGGGGGACACGCACAGGGCGCCAGCGGAACCGGAGCGGGACCACAGGCTCGCCCCGCCCGAGGCGCCTGACCGCTCCAATCCAGAAGCCCACGCTTCCCGCCACGAGCACAATCGTCAACAGCGAAAACAGAATGTCGATGGATGTCGCGTTCTTCAACGGGGAGCCGATCTTTTGAGATTCGGAGCGAATGATTCTGCGGGCGATGATAGCAGAATGCTTACCCGCTCTTCAGTCTGTCGCTGCGTTCCACCTGTGTGTGAAATTCTGACACAGAAAAAATTTCGCCGAACAACCTCAACCACCCACCCACTTCATCCACAACACCATTGATGAACGACACTTACAATCTCGGTCTCGAGTTGAAACGTATCCGGAATAAGAGTTTCAATTTGAGTCGCTGTCGTTTAAATTGAGAGAGTCTGCTTTCCTTTATCAAACACCAGGAAGCGAATTATGTCAGTGCGGATGTCTCGTAACATCGCTGCTGTGATGACCTGCTGCGGATTGCTCTCTCTTCTGCATTCCGCGTTCCCGGATGACAAACCTTCGACCCCTGCAGCGAACGCCGAAGTTGAAAAGGTGATTCGCGAGTTTCAGGGGAAAGGACAGCTCGGGGACGACACGCCGGAGCTGGCACCGGAAGTTGCTCTGAAACACTTTCAGCCCGCAGACGACATCAAGGTTGAACTGGTTGCTGCCGAGCCGGATGTCATGCAGCCGCTGCATCTGTCATTCGATGAGCAGGGACGGATGTGGGTGACGCAGTATCGTCAATACCCGCTGCCGGCCGGCTTGAAGATCGTCCGATACGATCAGTACCTCCGCGCGGTCTTTGACGACGTCCCTCGTCCTCCTCCCCATCATGTTCCCGGAGCCGACGTCATCACGGTCTTCGAAGATACCAACAACGACGGCGTCTATGATGCACATCGGGACGTCATCAAGGATTTGAACATCGCCACAGCCACGGTCACAGGACGAGGGGGAATCTGGGTCATGAATCCTCCCTACCTGATGTTCTATCCCGATGCAGACAACGACGGCATTCCCGATGGCGACCCCGAAGTCAAACTGCGAGGCTTTGGACTGGAAGACACACATGCTCTTGCCAACAGCCTGACATGGGGACCGGATGGCTGGCTGTATGGTGCCATGGGGTCGACCACCACTGCACAGGTCTCTTCCAAAGTGAATCAGGATGTCCGGTTTGAAGGCCAGTGCATCTGGCGTTTTCATCCCGATACCGACGTTTTTGAAGTCTTCGCTGAAGGGGGCGGAAACACCTTCTCGCTGGAGTTCGACGGCACAGGCCGCCTCTTTTCCGGAACAAACGCCGGCGATACCCGCGGCATGTTTTATCCACAGGGCTCCTATGGAGAGAAGAACTTCGGGAAGCATGGGCCTCTCACAAACCCATATGCGTTCGGTTACTTCCCGCACATGAAACACGAAGGAGACCCGGACCGGTTCGCCCAGACATTCCTCATCTACGAAGGGGGAACACTGCCTGAGAAATATCACGGTCGTATCATCGCTGCGAATGCTCTGCATCATCGGGTCTGGGCCAGCGATTTGATCTCCGAGGGATCCACGTATCGCACCGCCGACATTCCAACACTGCTCAAGACGGATGATACATGGTTCCGGCCGGTCGACATAAAAGCCGGTCCGGATGGAGCGGTCTACATGGCCGACTGGTACGACACCCGTTTGTCGCACGTCGATCCCCGTGACACCTGGCATAAGTCCTCGGGCCGGATCTACCGGATTCAGAATGCAGCGACCCCTTCCGGCCCGATCCCCAATCTCACCAAAGATTCCGACGATGAATTGATTGCCCGGTTTCGTTCCCCCAACAAATGGGAGCGACAGACTGCGGTCCGTCTTCTCGCTGATCGCCTGCGACCATCACAGGATTCACCGACTCAGCAGAAGCTGCTTGCAGCGATTGGAGCTGACCAGCCGGACTCACTGGAATCGCTGTGGACACTCGCCTCCGCCGGGAAACTTGACGACGAGGTTCTGCGCAGCGTGTTGACTCACCCTCAGGAAGAGATGCGACGATGGGCAGTTCGTCTGCTGGGGGATGCACGCCAGGTGTCCCCGGAAACGGCATCCGCGCTGGCCAGTCTCGCGAGCACGGAACCTCAGGTTCAGGTCCGATCCCAGCTGGCCTCATCGTCAGCACGATTCGAAACGGATGTTGCCCTTCCGATCCTGACCGCTTTGATGAAACATGATGCTGATCTGAACGACCCGCACCTTCCGCTGCTCATCTGGTGGGGACTCGAAGCACATTGCGGCGAGTGTGTTCTGAATCACAGTCAACACGTCGGAGTTCTGTTGAATTCCATTTCGAAAAGCTCACCCCGCGAGCAGGTCCTGCAGCTTCTGAAGTCGACCGACGTCTGGCAGTCGCCGCTCTTTCAGCAGGCCATCGCCGCCCGCCTGATGCGACGCTTCGCCTTGGAAGGGATTCAGGAGCAGAAGGCTTCAGCGCCGTCGCCAGCGCTCCTGGCGTGCGAACAGCTTCTGGCGGTTGCGCCCCCGGAATCCGCTCCCATTCTCATGTCAGGTTTTCTGGAAGCGTATCAGGGACGCGAAATCGGCAAGCTGCCTAACGGCTTGAAGCTGGCGATTCAGGACTACCAGAAGTCGCTGGGGGAGTCGAATCTGGTTCTGGGAATTCGACTGGGGGACGCCAAGTCGGTCACCGACGCGGTGGAAGCCATTCGAAATGAACAGGGGGACCTGCCAACCCGCCTCGCGATCATCGAGACCTTTGGGGAAGTCGACTGCCCTCAGTCCGTTCCGGGACTGCTGGCTGTCCTGCAATCCCCTTCCAGCGGCGTCAAGAAGGCTGCACTGCAAGCCTTGATGAGATACCCGGAAGCAAATATCGGTGCACAGATTTGCAGTCTGTTCCAGTCGTCCCTGCCGGATGAGCACGGGCTGCGCGAGTCAGCATTTCGGGTTCTGGCCAGCCGGATCCCCTGGACGGCTCAGCTGCTCAGCGAGATTGAACAGCACCGCCTTCCACGCAATGCTGTCCCGAACGACATCGTCCAGCAACTGCGTCTGCATCCCGATGAAAAGTTGCAGGAACGGGTTAATCAAATCTGGGGACGGACGCGGGAAACATCTGCCGAGAAAGCGGCTGAGATCACTCGCCTGAAAAGCCTCCTTAGCACGTCCGCAGTCACTGCTGAAAACCTCGCAAACGGCAAAAAGCTGTTCACCAAGCACTGCGCCAACTGTCACACCTTGTTTTCGGAAGGGGGACAGATCGGCCCGAACCTGACCGGCTACGAACGATCCAACACCGATTTCATCCTGCTGGCGATCGTGGACCCGTCAGCCGGAATCCGTGAAGAGTTTGTCCAGTTTCAACTGGCGACCGAGGATGGCCGTATCCTCACAGGACTGATCGTCGAACAGAGTCCCACCAGCGTCACGCTGAAGGGGGCCAACAACCAGACGACCACATTACCCCGGGAAGAAATTGAAATCCTGCAGGCGATGACGACTTCGCTCATGCCGGAAGGGCTGCTCAAAGACCTGTCCGATGAAGACCGAATTGCCCTGCTTCAATATCTGATGCAACCGACTCCCTCACAGACACCGAAATCCGAGTAAGACAGCGAATCCCCTGCATCCGAGACCTGCCTCAACCCCAGAGGTCGTCGGACATTGAAAGATTTCCCACTCCGTGTTCGAAACGGCCCATTTCCTGTCGTAACAGGCTGTGGCGTCCCAGTCTGAGGCGACCTGCGAAGCGGATCGAACAAGGTCGGAATAGATCGATTGCGATTGAATTTCGTCCATTGTTGGTGAATAATCGGACTAACTCCGCATGGAGTACCCGCCACAGTTTCCCTCCTGACCGTGCCCTGAAATCCCCGGTGCCACATGCGAATTCCCTCCACTCGCCTGCGCGAAGGATTGTTGCGTCTCCTGGTTGCGGCTTTTGGAATTCTGCCTTTCGCTGCCAGCCCGCAGGTTCTCTCCGCCAGCGAATCTGAATTAACGTTCGAGCGGGACATCCGCCCCATTCTCCGAACTCACTGTCTGGACTGCCATGGGGCCACGGACAGCCACGAGGGGAATCTCGATCTGCGTCTGGTCCGGTTTCAACAAAAAGGGGGAGATTCGGGCCCGGCAATCGTTTCCGGACAACCTGCGGAAAGTCTGCTGGTCGAGCGAATCAAGTCGGGTGAAATGCCTCCCGGCGAAGCAAAGGTCACTCCTGAGGAACTGCAGAAGATTGAAGCCTGGATCGCAGCCGGAGCACCGACGGCGCGACCTGAACCCGAGTCGATCGGCTCCGGGGTTCCCCTGCTGCAGGAAGAACGGGAATGGTGGTCGTTCCGTCCACTGACAACTCCCGCTATCCCCGAAGTCAAGGATTCATCCCGCGTCCGCACTCCGATCGATTCGTTCCTTCTGGCTGCCATGCCGGAAGGACTCTCCTTCTCCGCAGACGCTTCCAGGCTTGCCCTGATGCTGCGGGCCTCGTTCGATCTCACCGGACTTCCCCCGACACCGGAGCGGATGCAGGAATTTCTGAACGATCAACGTGTCGATGCTTACGAACGCCTCGTCGATGAACTGCTCGCCTCTCCGCATTATGGAGAGCGCTGGGGACGCCATTGGCTCGATATCGCCGGTTACTCAGACTCCGAAGGTCGCACGGAACAGGATGTGATCCGGGACTCGGCCTATCGCTACCGCGACTACGTGGTCCGCGCGTTGAATTCGGGCATGCCTTTCGATCAGTTCCTCGAGCAGCAGCTGGCCGGTGACGAACTGGCAGGTCCCATTCAGGGCGACCTGACTCCCGAGCAGATCGAGCTGTTGACCGCGACCGGTTTCCTGCGAATGGCCGCTGACGGCACCGGGAGCGGCGACAATTCTCCCGAAGGTCGGAATCTGGTCATCGCCGACACCATTCAGATCGTCAGTTCCTCATTGCTCGGCCTGACCGTCGCGTGCGCCCAGTGTCACGATCATCGTTACGATCCAATCTCGCACGTCGATTACTTTGCCCTGCGAGCGATCTTCGACCCAGCCCTCGACTGGCAGCAGTGGGCGACCCCCAACAGCCGGAACGTCTCACTGTATACACAGGCGGACCGGGAACTGGCCGCCCAAATTGAAGCCGAAGCGCAGCAGGTTGAAGTGGAGCGTAACGCTCTGGAAGCACGCTACATCGAAGAAGCCATCGCCAAGGAACTGCTGACGTTCGAAGAACCGCTCCGCCAGCAGCTGGACTCCGCAATTCATACTCCAGCAGACAAGCGGACCCCCGAACAGCAGGAACTGATCAATCTGAATCCCCGGATCAATATCACACCCGGATCGCTGTATCAGTACCTGCCGGATGCTCACGAAGAACTGAAAAAGATGAATGGGAAGGCGGCGGAGATTCGCGCACGCAAGCCGCGCGAAGAGTTCGTCCGGGCACTGGTCGAACCGCCAGGTCACCTCCCCAAGACTCATCTGTTTTATCGCGGAGACCATCAGCAGCCCAAACAGGTCGTCGCTCCGGCGGCCCCGGCGGTTCTGGCTCCCGAGGGAGAACTCGTCTCCTTCCAGGAAGACGATCCTGCACTGGCCACGTCAGGCCGTCGGCTGGCTTTTGCCCGTTGGCTCACCAGCCCTTCCAACCCCATCACCAGCCGGGTTCTGGTGAACCGGATCTGGCTGCACCATTTCGGACGTGGACTGGTTCAAACTCCCGCCGACTTCGGCAAGCTGGGAGCTCAGCCGACACACCCTGAGCTGCTCGACTGGCTCGCGACCGAGTTGATTTCGTCCGGTTGGAATCTGAAGAAGCTGCAGCGAACGATTCTGCTTTCGACGGCATATCGGCAGTCATCCGCACGCGACCCCCGCAAGATGGAACTGGATGACACGAACCGTTCTCACTGGCGGAAGGACGTGATCCGACTGGATGCAGAAGTACTCAGAGACCGCGTCCTGTTCACCACCGGCCATCTGAACGCGACGCTGTTCGGCCCCCCGATCCCCGTGAAAGAGGATGCGGAAGGACAAACGATTGTGGACGAGTCCACCAGCAATCGCCGCAGCCTGTACATTCAACAGCGTCGCAGCCAGCCAGTTTCGATCCTGCAGGCGTTCGATGCCCCTGTCATGGCTGTCAATTGCGAAGTCCGGCCGTCATCCACCGTCGCGACCCAGTCGCTGATGATGATGAACAGCCAGTTCACACTCGATCAGTCACTCGCACTGGCAAACCGGATTCTGGATGAACATCGCCCACACGGTTCCGCACAGGACATCCAGGGATTGCCTTCAATTCAAAACCCGCCGCAGCAGTGGCAGTACGGGTACGGCGGAATCGACGAATCCGGACAGACGAAGTTCACACTCTTTCCTCACTACAATGCCCAAAAATGGCAAGGGCTCGGCGATTACCCCGCCCCTGAGACCGGCTGGGCCGCACTCTCAACGGATGGCGGCCATACCGGGAATAACCCCGACTTCGCGGTGATTCGGCGTTGGAACGCCCCGGTTGCCGGGCAGCTTCGAGTCACCTCCGGGCACTTGAACCACCTCAGCGAGCATGGAGACGGTGTGCGTGGACGAATCGTCTCGAATCGCCACGGCCTATTGGGAGAATGGACTTCGCAGAATCAGCGTGTGGAAACTTCGACAGCACCCGTCAGCGTCGAAGCAGGAGATACCATCGATTTCATCACGGATTGCCGTGAGAACACCAACGCAGATTCGTTCCACTGGGAAGTCAACGTCGAACTGGTTTCGAACAGTGGCCCCACCATCACCTCGAATTCAAGAGCAGTTTTCTCAGGCGATCGGCAGGATTCAGCCACGATCACTCCCTCGGACATCGCCCGGGCCTGGGAGCTGACCTACTATCGCCAGCCGTCCCGGGAAGAACTGGAACTGGCGATCAATTTCATCAATCAGCAGCTGGAAGTCATGGCACTTCATCCGCGGCAACTCCCCGCAAATGTTTCCATGTCCCGGCAGGCGTTTACCAATCTCTGCCAGGCGTTACTGACATCAAACGAATTCCTTTACGTTGAATAGAACCGGGGATTCAACCGGACGCAGGCTCCACGGTCACCACCTCGCACAATCTTGAAACTGCCACATTGCGGAAGACTGACCGACGATTCGAACATTGCACCTGAAGCGGCCTGACCGCTCACTGACAGCCTGGAGAAGAATCATGCAACCCATTCTATCGCGACGCCAGATGCTGACTGAAAGTGCCATGGGTATCGGCGGTCTGGCGCTCGCCTGGATGCTTCAACAGGAACAGGCGCGAGCCAACACCGGCAAGCCGAAAGAGAATCTCCCGATTACACTGGCCAGCCGGCCGCCGCAGTTTCCCGCACAGGCCCGTGCGATGATCTCCCTGTTCCAGCACGGGGGACCATCACATATGGACCTGATGGACCCTAAGCCCGAACTGACCCGGCTGAGCGGGACCGAGTATTCCGGTGAAGTCGGCTTCAGCTTTGTGAACCGCGCCAGCAAAAAGCTTTTCGGAAGTCCGTGGAAGTTTCGCCCGCACGGGGAATGCGGAACAGAAATCTCCGAACTCCTCCCCGGGCTGGCGGAGATCGTCGACGACGTCTGTATCGTCAGGTCGATGCACACCGGAGCCAACGGGCACGAGGTCTCCATCCGCTATTTCCACGGCGGCATCCCCGGAGTTCTGGGACGACCGACATTTGGAGCGTGGCTGGTCTACGGACTTGGTTCGGAAAGTCAGAACCTGCCGGCCTACATGGTCCTCACCGACCCCGAGGGACCACCCGTCGACGGCGTCAGCAACTGGACAAACGGGTTTATGCCCCCCCTGATGCAGGGAACCGTGTTACGGGCCAAGGAACCCCGCATCCTGAATCTGGATGCGCCCGCCCACCTGCGGGGCGATCTGCAGGACCTGAATCTGGGACTGCTGCAGGCCCTGAACCAGCGTCACCTCGACCGAAATGCCGGCGAAGCAGATCTCGAAGCACGCATCGCCAGCTACGAACTGGCTGCATCCATGCAGACAGCCGCCCGCGAAGCTCTGGACCTCTCACAGGAAACCAAAGCGACTCAGGAACTCTACGGACTCGACAACCCCAAGACGCGGGAATACGGAAGCCGCTGCCTGATTGCCCGGCGTCTGGTGGAACGCGGTGTTCGATTCGTGCAGCTCTTCCACGGCGGCCAGCCCTGGGACAATCACGGGTCGATTCAGGAGACGCTTCCGGCGATCTGCGAGAAGACCGATCGCCCTTGTGCAGCCTTGGTGAAAGACCTGAAACAACGCGGCCTGCTCGATTCCACCATCGTCCACTGGGGTGGTGAAATCGGTCGCCTGCCGGTTTCGGAACAGGGAGCCAACGGGCAGGATCCCGGACGGGACCACAACGGACAGGGCTTCAGCATCTGGCTGGCAGGCGGCGGCATCAAAGGGGGCATGACCTACGGCAAGACCGACGATTTCGGCCATCACGTCGCGGAAAACCTCGTCACACCCAACGACCTGCACGCCACATTGATGCAGCTATTCGGAATCGATCACCAGCACCTCACCTACCGCTACAACGGCCGGGAACAGCAGGTGACCAACCAGCGAAAAGCAAGGGTCGTCTCGGACATCATCAAGCAGGGTTAAATGCATCCCCTGCATGAGGGGGTGGCATGCTTAAGAGCTGAAAACGGATGCCAGGTGCCCTGGTTGAGGATGTTTAATTCTGGGTGCCACTGCTCTTCTTCGAGCAGTGACGAACGTCGTTGATCGTCCATTTGGTTTGCGCCCAGCTGGTCGTGTGTATCTTTCTCAGTTGGCAGTCCGGTCACCTTCAGGATCGCTTCAGTTCAGTAGGTAATTGAATATCGGTTGCAGACCCGCCAGCATTGTCAGCTGACATTCGTACGCACTGCTCCCAGAGCAGTGGCACCCAAATCGAGAGATTGTCAACCCGGGCACCCGGCCTGTACACCATCATGAAAGGGTTGTGAAACTACCTCATGTCATTGTTAGATCAATAGCTTGTTCACTTTCACTACGTTTTCGCAAGATGTCGAGAAATCCTGGGGATAGGTGGTCCCCAACCTCATTGAGCTCAGCAAGATCGCGAGCTTGTCTATACAACTCAGTTTGGATAACCGGAGTCTTGTTAATATCCGCATCAGCCTCGATTTCAGTCGCGAATGCATTATCTTTATTACCTACAAAGTGGTCTAATGCTTCATAAACTCGCCGGGCCGCCCAAGTTGCATCTTGAGCCAAGCCTGTCTGCAAGCATTCCAGGCAGTATGCGGTAGATGAAAATACATCGTCAGTATACGGGGTCAATGGAGTCCAGCCTGGAGCGTCTTCATCCGGAATTTCCTTGTCAATCTCGTTCAGCATCTGCCCTAAATAGCTCCACATCGTTTCCGGAGCGTCGTTTTCGATTGGTGTAGGAACAAAAACAGGCTTGGTCTACGTTGGGGAGGTGTACCACCACTTCCCTTTCGAGGAGTCAAGCCATGGATGGCAGTATCCAGCTCACAGCTCAGGAACGCAAGATGCTTTTGCAGGCCTATCGCTCTGGAGCCGATCTCTCCACTTCTCGACGGGCTCATATTGTTCTGCTCCGGGCCCAAGGCCTGACCTGGCAGCAGATCAAAACCGTGCTGTTTTGCAGCTTCGACCTGATTTCGACCACGTTGAAATTGTTCACGCAAGGGGGAGTCGCTGCTGTTCTGCAAAAACCGTCTCCGCAGCGTTCCTTTCCAGTCTGGATGACACAGGTCCTGCGGTGGGTCACTCAGTCCACTCCCCGGGATTTTGGATATTTCCGCTCCCGCTGGTCCTGTGAAACGCTCGCTCACCTGCTGGCGTTTGAAACCGGCCTGCGATTGAGCGGAGAAACGATCCGCCGGGGACTGCATCGGCTGGGCTTGGTCTGGCGTCGCCCCCGTCCAGTGGTCGGCCCGGTTGATCCCCAGCACGCTGAGAAATTTCAGGCAATCCAACATCTTCTGAAGAATCTTTCCCACAACGAAGTCGCCGTCTTTCAGGATGAAGTGGACCTGAATTTGAACCCCAAGATTGGCAGCATGTGGATGAAGAAAGGTCAGCAGGCCGAGGTGGTCACGCCGGGGAACAATCAGAAGTGCCATGTGGCAGGCTCGCTGATCTGGGGGACGGGAACACTGCTGGTGAGTCGTCCCTGCTGGCGACGAAACACGGTCCAGTTCCTGGCCCATCTGGACGACCTGCGTTTCCGACTCAGGAGCTTCCGGAAGATCCATGTCATCTGTGACAACGCCAAATTTCATGACTCGAAAGCGGTGAAAGCCTATCTGCAGAAATGGAGTCACCGGATCGAAGTCCATTTTCTTCCCAAGTATGCTCCGCAGTCGAATCCCATTGAACGAGTCTGGTGGCACCTGCACGAGACGATCACGAGAAACCACCGCTGCCAGACCTTGGAAGAACTGATTGACCAGGCGTACGAATGGTTCGAGGTGAATAATAATCACTACCTCGACATGCGACACTCCTTCGCCAAAGCCGCTTAAAACTCACTCCGAGGACGTGGAGGTCCTATTTAGTTTTGCTCTCTCGGGTATTACAAAGACGTGACCCCAAGTATAATCAAGTGCCCTCTCCACCAGTTTTGGTTCTTTTGTTCGTCCATTTTGATTGGCCAAGATCCGATAAGTGTTCGCCAGTCGTTGGACGCAACTTGCCGCAAATGCTACACGCGAACGCGAAGGCAAGTGGTCCAGATTCTTCTTCAGTGCTTCTTCCTGGAATTCTAGCATTTAGCTCACTTTGGAAATATCGCAGTGTTGGGGCGGGGTGGCCGTGTTGAGAAGCCCTGAACTTAGGTGCCACTGCTCTGAGACGAAAACTCAGGTCGATTCAAAGCTGATCTCCCGGTAAGTCAGCTTTGCTTCAACGAGGAGTTCCCGGGCCTGCTCGACCGATGAGGTCCAGTACGATTCCACGTTTTTAAAGGGCTTGGCGACCACTTCTGTAATGCCGGACTGAATGATTTCGACAGTGCATCGCAAGCAGGGGGGACCGCCCCAGACTTGCTCGGTTTCATCAGTCAGTGCGAGATACAGCGTACACCCGCGCGTGCTCACGCCAATCCGGGCGGCATTGAGAATGGCATTCATCTCGGCATGCACGATCAACGAACGCTTCAGTTCCTTGTTGTTCAATCGCTCCGGCGTGTCCAGGATTCCGCGAGGCAGACCGTTATACCCCATCGAGCGCACTTCGCGGTCCGGACCGACGATCACAGCCCCAGCCTGAGTCGCAGGGTCTTTCGACATCCTGGCGTTTTCCAATGCCAGCTTGATGAAATGCCTGTCCCATTTAAGTTGGTCTGCCATGCCCGACACTTCTTCCAGCTGATGTAAGTTCGTTCCGACGATGAATCGAAGATTCTTTCCGACCATGCGTTCGATGCCTGCAGATTAACAGAATTTCCGAAGACTGCCTTCTCTGCGTTTGTTCCTCTCGCGTGTTCTAACGACATGAAGCTGTGACCAACTTCGGTTTGAATTGGCTTGACGGCATTGACAGCAAGTGAGCCGGTTGAGGCGAGGCAAGTTTGCTTCCGACGACGACGTTCGTTAACTTAACAGGCAGTGCCTTGTCGAAAATCTCTCTTCGTCACCCACCCGAACCCCAACCCACCGGGATCGCCCAAATGCCATTGATATCTCGTGCTTTCATTGTCTGTGTGATTGGAGTTGTGATGGCGTCCGCAGACTCACTGCGAGCGGACGATGAACAGCCTGTCATCAAGCTGGGCATTATTGGTGTGGACACCTCTCACGCGATTCACTTCACACGGATGTTCAATGATTCCACTGCAGCCGACCACGTACCGGGCTGCCGCGTCGTCGCGACCTACCCCTATGGAAGCACGGAGATTCCCTCCAGCTCCAGCCGCATTCCGGGAAACACCAAGGAGCTGGAAAAGTACGGCGTGCAGGCGGTCGCTTCCATTGAAGAACTGTTGCCGCTGGTGGACGCGGTGCTCCTCGAGACCAATGATGGGAATCCCCGACTGCAGCAGGCCCGGCTGGTGATTCAGGCGGGCAAGCCGATGTTCATCGACAAACCGGTGGCAGCGTCACTCGCTGATACCGGAATGATTCTTCAGGAGGCCCAGGCTGCCAACGTTCCCGTCTTTTCAACATCCTCCTGCAGATTCATGGAAGGAGCCAAAGCTGCTCGCGAAGGCGCACTGGGGAAAATCTATGGCTGTGACACTTACGGTCCGGAAAGTCGAGAGCCATCCCATCCCACGCTGTTCTGGTACGGAATCCATGGTGTTGAGGCCCTGTTCACAGTGATGGGCCCGGGATGCGAGTCGGTCACGCGGGTGGAGACGGAAACGTCCGATGTGGTCGTCGGCCGGTGGCGGGATGGACGAATCGGCACATTCCGGGGACTCTACTCGCTTCCACAGGACGGTCCGAAAATTGACTTCGGTGGAACCGCTTTTGGAAGCAAAGGGATTGCCGGCGTCGGGCCCTTCAAGGGCTATCAACCCCTGGTGAAGTCGATTCACGAATTCCTGTCGAACGGGACCACTCCAGTCGAGCTGCGGGAGACTCTGGAGATCTATGCATTTATGGTGGCAGCGGATGAAAGTTCGCGACAGGGAGGGAAGTCAATCCGGATTGACGACACGTTAAAGGCCGCCGGCCTCGATCCACAGCTGTTCCTCAAGGACGCTGCCTCACCACCAGCTCCATGAAGGATGTTCAACACTTCTCACGGAGTCGCTGTCGGAATCAGTTCCACGGTCAGTGATCCCTTGTTTCGGCTCTTTCCCGACAGCATGAGGAGGTCGGCCCGGTCGATCATCTGCTCGATCGGTTGAAGCTCGGTGTACACCGCCACGCCGATGCTCCAGGTCGTTGCTTCGCCGAGGGTCGATATCGTACTGGCTAACTCCTTCTGAAGCCTCTCAGCCCTAGCACGCGCCGATTCGAGCGTCACATCAAGCCAGATGAGACAGAACTCGTCGCCTCCCAGTCGGGCTGCCAGTCCGGGAGATGCGGACCGCCGCAGCACATTGGCCGCCTGCATGAGAAGTTCATCTCCGGCGCGGTGTCCGTGCCGGTCGTTGAATTCTTTGAAGCTGTCGCAGTCGAGACAGGCGACCGCCACTCCGCTGTGAAGCGATTGAGCCAATGACAAGCGAGCCATCATCTGCGCCCGGAGTTCAAACCCCTGCCGATTGAAGAGCCCTGTGAGAGCATCGGTTCCGCGGATGGTCTCCTGTCGGATTCGTTCGGAAGTCCTTGTCAGTCCGATGGCTGCCAACAATATGGGTGATGCGATCAGATTCAGGTTCCACGCAGGCCAGCCACGGGCGCCCCAACAGATTCCTGCGAGCGAAGCCAGCGGCACCAGAATCCCTCCGAGGACAAGATTCTGCCATCCGAGTCGACGTGCCGGCCAGACACACAAGAGCAGGGCCAGCACCATGGTCTGCTGGCGCTCGCCCCAGGCAGTTGCAATCGAAATCAGTGCCAGCCAGAGGACAGAAATCAAGCCGCTCCATCGTTTGAGCATCTGCGTTCCGGGAGTCGCCCGCAGCACACGGTCAATATCAGGGGGCAACAGCGGGATATTCGGCAATTCGCATGTGGCGGAAGGCTGCCAGAGTTGTCGGATCATGTCCTTGCAGGCTGATGTGGCCCCCTTCCAGTCGCAGCCCTTTGCGGGGATTCGGGTCGGCAGGACGTTCATCGATCCAGTCCACCACCTGAAACCCGTCGATCCAGACGGCAGCACGAGGACCGTTCGCAACCAGGGTCAGCGTGAACCACTCCTGGTCATTGGCGACGACGCGTCGTGCGTCGACCCGACGGAAAATCGCACCGCTCCCGGCGTTATTCGGCTGATCCCGGTTGGAACCATGAAATCCGTTATGGATCTGGACTTCATAGCCGTTTGACGGAGCTTTTTCCGTTCCCGGTTCGGTCCGGTAGAAGACCCCGGTGTTGACTTCAGGAGCGCCGGTTCTCGCCTGGGTCTGGAAGATGAAATTCTGAAAGGTCTCTTCGGTTTCCAGAAACCCCAGCCCCCCGGTGATCTGCAGAGCATCCGGATCGGGGACGAATTTTGCCTTGGATCCCGGGACTTCGCGCCAACCCGCCAGAGATGAGGAGTTCAAGAGACCCTTCATCGCCAGAGGCTTGAGATTCACCTTACGGAATTCGACCTTCCCCAGACGCTGCTGTAATCCGATATAGCCGACTTTGCGAGCTTCTGGTGACGGGTCCCGGTACTCAGCGGTCAGGACGTCGTTGACTTCGACGGTAATGAGGCTGCGGTTGGCAGTGACCCGCATGGTCTGCCAGTCCTCTGTGGGAGGAGCGACGTCCAGTGGCTTGGCTCTCTCCACCAGACTGCCGGTGGTGTACCCTTCGGGGTGCTCATCGGCGATATTGATCTCGATACAGTCTTGTGTCAGGTTCTGGGGGTGTTCCGCTGCCCGCAGAAAGACACCGCTGTTACCCCCCGGCCCGATTTTGAACTCGCAGGTAAATTCAAAATCCGCGAAGGGAACGCTGGTCCGGAGCATCCCGACCGGTCCGACGTCCGCGGTGATGGCACCATGCTCCACCTTCCAGTTGACGTCCTGATTGTCGGGGATCCAGCCAAACAGAGTCTCGCCGTCAAACAGAGCAATCCAGCCGGTGGCAATCTGGTCGGTCGTCAGCAACCTGCGGGCGAATGCCGGGTTGGCACTGTCGTCCAGCACTTCCAGCGTGAATTCCTGTCCCGGTTCCACCTGTCGAGGCTTTCCGGACGGGACACCTTCTCGCATCGGGTGCCCAAATTCTTCTTCAAGTTCCATCTCGAGCATGGCGTCGACCCCCTCCATCGGTCCCGACACCTGTTTGGTTTTCTTTTCACAGGCGCTGAGGAAGAGCAGGGGAATCACCAACAGAAGACGAAACCGAGGCACGTTCATTTCTCCCATGTCCTGATCCGCCGGGTCGGGGAGGTCAGGTCAACAGACAAGGTTCTGAAGACGTCGATCGTCCAGATCGATGGGCGCCCGCCGCCAGGGACCAGGCTCCCGATGTCACCGCCAGCTTAGCGAAACAATCGTTAAATTCCGACCAGACAACGACTGAAACATCGGCAGTTTTGGTCCCCCGGAGACTCAACGCATGTTTTACTTTCAGAGTCCCTGGCTTCGCCGTTGCGGAGTCGTCGGGCTGGCGAAAACGGGTCGACTGATGCAAAATCGGAATGGACCCCTCACGATCCCCCCGCCAGGCACCATAACTACCGACTTTGAAATCACTTCGAACAAGCAACCTAGAGATTTCCCCTGAAATTCGGTCTCAAAAAACGCCCGAAATGATTTTTTTGGGAAAACTCACACGGCCTCGAGCTTGAGCGGCAACTGGTCTTTTTGACATGACTACCCATCACCCCCCGCCTGTTCAGGATGGAGTGGCCGTCGAGCCATATGACTGGCTCGCCGGGCTTAAAAGGAACGAACCATGGCTGCGACGAGTCCTGTTCAACCGGGTCGGTGATCGGGATGTGGTGGATGACCTGATGCAGGAGATCAGCCTGGCCATCAGTCGCCCTGAATTGCGCCCGCGGGATGCGAGCCGACTCGGGTCGTGGCTGTACCAGGTGGCTGTCCGTCAGGCCTACATGTATCGACGGAAGATGGGGCGGCTGCGCCGACATGTGGATTCCACCCCGGTCGAGGCAAGCGAAGTCCCCACCGACGAAGCAGAGAATCCGCTGCACTGGCTCCTGGGTCGCGAACACCGTCAAGCAGTCAAGAAAGCCCTGCAGGGATTGCGGGAAACCGATCGCGAGATCCTCATGCTGAAATATTCGGAAAACTGGACTTATCAGCAGTTGGCCGAACGCCTGGGGGTCACCGTTCACACCATCGAACACCGGCTCTTGAAAACCAAAAAGAAACTTCGACAGCTGCTGAAACAAGCCCATGTGGAAGAACTCACATGAAACACACCATTGATGAATTGATGCTGCAACGTTGCGTGGACGGCGAGTTGTCGGACCACGAACGTACGGAACTTCTCAAACGTCTGCATGAACAGGGTTCTGCGGAGAACTGGAAAACACTGGCCCTCACCTTTGTGGAGCATCAGGTCTTTTCCAGAGTCTTTGCTGATGATGCTGCCAGCGGCGAAATGCTCTCCTTTCAGTTGGCACGCCCGGTCACGCCCGGTCAGGAGATTGTCCCAGCGACGAATGTTCCCTGGCTGCACCGTCGCGTCCGTCCCTGGTTTTCCGTTGCCGCTTCCCTGCTGGTGGGGATGATGGTGGGGGTGGCTGGGCATTTCTGGATGTCTGCTGACGAGGTCGATGGCAACATCGCCGAAACGGATGTGCCCAGTCAGATGCAGACGCTGCCGGAGATGCTTTCCATCGGCTCGCCCGGGACCGGCGTACGGACGGCTTCACGAACTCCGATCATGAATGTGAGACTGACAGGTCTGGGAAGCCGTGAAGCCGAACCCGTGTCCGTACCGGTTTATTCGCCCGAACAATGGCAGGCGATCCAGCATCTGCATCAGCCGGCCCCCTTGCCGGAAGACATCCGCCAGATGCTGGAAGCTCAGGGCATGACCGTCGATCATGAACGGCAGTGGTATCGCGCCCCGCTCAGCGATGGCCGCGAAATCCTTGTCCCGACGGAAACAATGCGGGTGCGTCACTCGATTCAGTAATACGAACTCAGCGTGATCACAGAAGCGGGCGAGGCCCCCGGGGCGGGAGGACAGTTGCTGTGGAACTTGAACGGACTCCCTGTCCTTTCCTCCCCGTGGGACTCATCCGATTCGAATTGCAGATGTCAGCATCAAGTTGACAACCACTGGAAGGAACTTCTCGATGTGCTGTTCAACCCGTCATTCCCACTGGCCGAAACTCATGCGTCTTGCCCTGGCAGCACTGATCTGCGGAATCCTGGCACCCATGGTGCTGGCAGATGACCCCCAGACTCCAGCCGATCGCGGGAAACCAGCGGGGATTCCGCAGGCGGTCTACGAGCAGGATCCAGACTCCGGTCTCTATCACCTGTACGTGATTCTTCCGAACGGCGAGAAGCAACTGCTGAAAACCTTGCCGCCGTCGGTCCAGAATCAGGCCCGGAACAACCCCGCTCTGCGAGACTACCTGCATGCGGTCAATGCACTGGCTGCCGGGGAACGTTATGTCATCGGCGTTGAACTCAAGACGATCCCCGAGGGACTGCATGCAAGACTTGGAATCGATGAAAACTGCGGGCTGGTCGTCGCTCAGCTTGTTCCGGAAAAGCCGGCCGAGGCTGCGGGAGTGCAACAGCATGACCTGCTTTTGAAGGTCAATGGACAGCCCGTCAGCCTGCCAGGGGATGTGGTCCGGCTTGTCAATGAAGCGAAAGCCAGCCCCATCACTCTGACTCTGATCCGCGATGCGGAACCGTTCGACCTGCAGGTCACCCCCGTCGAGATCGCTCGCTCGGAAGGTCTCGGCGTGCAGGAGACGCCTCCGGGTCCGGGACCAGCAGCGGGAACCAGTGCAGGCAGCCTTCCTCCCGGTGTGCAGATCGTCGGACCCGGCATCATCCGTTCCACAGCCAAAGGGGCCGACCTGGAACTGCTGCACGCGGACATGGCCAGCATGCAGGAGCAGCTCAAACGCCTGACCGAAGAAGTTCAGGAACTGCAGGAGCAACTGCAGAAGAAGTGACTGGCTGTCCAGAGCTAAGAGTTGAGAGTCCAGAGCCGATACCCCACCCACTACCAACTACCCACTACCAACTCTGCCCTAGACTCTTCGCTCGTGACTCTCCACAATCCATCCTCTTCGGAGTGGGCTGAGTGATCGCTCTTGTCTTCGACAAGGGAGGAAAGTCCGGGCTCCACAGGACACGGTGGTGGATAACGTCCACCGTCCGCAAGGACAGGGAAAGTGCCACAGAAAAGATACCGCCGATGGCCGTTTAACCACACACTTCACGTGTGTGGCCTGCGGATCAGGTAAGGTTGAAATGGTGCGGTAAGAGCGCACCGCGGAACTGGTGACAGTTCTGGCAGGGTAAACCCCACCGGGAGCAAGACCAAGCAGGAGGGACCCCGCAAGGGGACGAAGCGGTTCGTTTCGTCTGACCTCCGGGTCGGTCGCGTCGAGGCGGCGGAGCAATCCCCGTCCCAGAGAAATGATCACTCTCGACAGAACCCGGCTTACAGGCCCGCTCCGAAGTTTTTTGAGATGTCCATCCAGACGTTTCTGCACCCCTCCCCACCAATCCGAGTTGACCGCGTGCGAGCACGTCTGTTTGAATCCGATGACGATGCCAGCCACGAACTGCTGCGTGAGGTGCTGGAAGAACTCGGCGCCATCGTCGAACCTCCCCGGACGGTACTGGGGGTCGAAGTTCGAAGCGTCAGACTTCAGGACCAGCCATTGACGCTCTATCTCGACGCATGGAACGTCGAGGTTGAGGGCCCTAAAGCGGCCGTCGAACTGATTCTCGGCACCTTCCGGCAGAGTTCGGAATGAATCCAGCTGACCCCCTTGGCAGGTCCCCCCGCTGACGCGTCTCTCAAAGGAGAGAGAGAGATTGCAACGCCTGCCAGGTCTGTTCCAGCGGCAGGCCGATCACGTTGCTGGGACTTCCGATGATCGATTTCACGAACATATCGGCCGCCCCCTGCAGCCCGTATCCCCCCGCTTTGCCGAGCGGCTCACCGGTGTGAATGTACCAGTCGATCATCTCCGGCGAGATCGTTCCGAACCGAATCTGCGTCAGTACCTGAAACTCCAGCAGCGTTCCTTCAGGAGATCGCAGACAGACTCCCGTCGCCACCTGATGAGCCCGGTTGTCATAGTAATTCAAAAACCAGTCCCGCGTCGTTTCTTTCCAGTGGGGACCGTCCGGCTTTCCCAGCACCGCGAGTCTGTCCGCAGGATCGACCGCAATCACCACCGTATCGGCTGTGAGAATGCCTCCCCAGTCTCGCCCGGAAGATTGTCGATAGACAGCCTCATTCTTCGTCCGTGCGATGGCAGCCAGCTGTGACAGAATTTCTGCCAACGAAGTCTTCCCCTCGAATCCCGCTTCGGACTCATCCTGCGGCGCAGCGACATGGATTCGACGTTGCGGAATCAGCAGTGAGAGAAGATCCAGACGACGGGGCGATCGCGAACCCAGGATCAGCGGAAGGTCAGTCGACGTGCAGCACGACACAGGTGATATTATCCTTGGACCCGCCCGCCTGAGCAGTTTCGACAAGTTTTTCGGCCGCCAGCTGCGGGTCATTCACTGCGGACAGAATTTCCTGGATCTGGTCCCTGTTCGTGCCGTCGGAAATCCCGTCGGAGCAGAGCATGTAACGATCTCCCGACAGGGGAGCAATCTGAACCGGTTCAGTCCCGCTCCCGCCATCTTTGGTGCCGAGATACCGGTACAGGACGTTCTTGTAACGATGCGTCTTGGCATCTTCCGGGGTGATGGTCTTGGCCTTGACCAGCGCCTGCGTGAGTGAATGGTCTTCGGTCAGCTGTTGCAGCGAACTTTTCCGCAGCAGATACGCCCGGCTGTCTCCCACGCCGCCGATGTAGAAATTGGAGTTCGCGTTGACGATGAACGCGATGGTGGTCCCCATGTTCTTGCAGTTGGGTTCGAGTTCCCCCAGAGCCATGATTTCGGCATTGGCATGGCTGACCGCTCGATCGATCCCCTCGATCACGATCTTGGCAGGAGACCGCTGAAAATCGACGAGGGCATTCAGGCGACTGGTGATGAGTTCGATGGCCAGTTCGCTCGCCCGCTCGCCGGCACTCTGCCCTCCCATGCCGTCTGCCACCAGGAAGAATCGGCCGTCGTTATCAACGTAGAACTTGTCTTCGTTGTTCGAACGGAAATTCCCCGTGATGCTCACCGCACCCCAGTGGTAAACTCCTGCTCTCCCCATGGCTGCTTGGTCCAATTTCTAATATCTCAATCAGGACAGGTGTGCATCTCCGCAGCTCCTGGCTGGAACCACAGCTGGATCATCGCGACCGGACATTCATTCCGGAATCGAGTGAACGTCGCCCTGGCTCCCTACAGACATTCACATCTTATCATGGCGAACTGCCGGAGGAGACGCAATTGCTCAATCGGATGAATCAGCTTCAGAACGTGGCGCCGGTGAATCAGCGGGCAGAAAACCGGAATGTTCAGACTCGCTTTTTCTAACCTCACTTCCCTGACCATTCCATTCGATTCGATCCCTGCGCGGGATGCGGGGTCATCACACCTTGCGTTCAACAGGGGCATCGAACAGAATTTCGCGAGTGAATTCCCCACCAGACACGGATGGCAAGATGAATCGTGTGGGCAGCGAAATCTGGATCCTCTGCGCACTGGCGGCTCTCACATTTCTGGCCTATCACGGCGTCATCCAGAACGACTTCGTCAATTTCGATGATGACCGTTACATCACTCAGAACCTGATCATCCGCCACGGGTTGACTCTGGAGTGCATCAGGTACGCGTTCACCACCTTCGACACGGGGAACTGGATCCCGTTGACATGGCTCTCTCTGGGGCTGGATGCTTCGACAGGGTCCGTTTCTCCGCTGCCGTTTCACCTCACCAATCTGCTGCTGCATGGGGTGAATGTCTGTCTGCTGTACCTGCTGCTGCGACGGTTTGATCTGGGTCGTGAGGCGAGTGCCGTCGTGGCTGCCATCTTCGCAGTACACCCGCTGCATGTGGAATCAGTCGCGTGGGCGTCTGAGCGGAAAGATGTGCTCAGCACCAGTCTGCTGCTCATCACCGTGTGGCTCTATCAGAATTATTCCATGCAGCCGACCCGCACTCGATTCCTCTGGGTGGCGGTCGCGTTCACACTGGGTCTGATGGCCAAGCCCATGCTCGTCACGCTGCCACTGCTTTTGATCCTTCTGGACATCTTTCCTCTTCAACGATGGAACGGACGTCTTACTGAAATGTCTTCCACATTGAACGGAGGCCATTCGCAACCCGGCTTGCACGCAATACGTCTCGTGCAGGAGAAGTGGTCGCTGTTTCTCATCGCGTTCGTTTTCGGAGTTGTCACGATCCTGGCCCAGCGGAATGATCGGGCCATCGCGAATGTCGAAGTCGTCCCGGTCCTGTTCAGACTCGCCAACTCCCTTCACGCAACTGCCTGGTACATCGGGAAGACCTTCTGGCCCATCGATCTCTGCATCTTTTATCCGTTGTCCGCAGACTCGCTGAATGGCTGGAGAGTGCTGGCCGCGGGGTTACTTTTGGCGGGCATCACGTTGATCTCGGTTGCCATGCGAAAACGTCAACCCTGGCTGTTCACGGGCTGGCTGTGGTTTTTAATCTCTCTGCTTCCCGTGATCGGACTGCTGCAGGTTGGCAGCCAGTCTCATGCGGACCGGTACAGCTACATCCCTCACATCGGTCTGCTCATCATGCTGGTCTGCGGGTGGGAAGCAACGGCCGTTTCGCTGCGTTTTCCGGCCATTCTGCGGTGGCTGACAGCCGGCATCGCGGTCGCTGCGCTGACGGTTCTCTGCATGGCACAAGTGAAAACATGGCAGAATTCCCGCACGCTCTGGACTCATTCACTCGCCGTTGTTCCAGGGAACTGGATGGCCCACTTTCAACTGGGACGCGAAGATGTCCAGCAACAGGACTGGAAGAGTGCACGCCAACACGCAGAAGCGGCAATCCAGTCGAATCCGCGTATTGACCTTCCCTACTCACTTCTGGGTCGGGTTGAACAGTCGCATGGCCGCTGGAGACAGGCGGAAGAAGCGCATCGATACGCCCTGCAACTGGCCCCGAAAAACCGTGACAGCCTGATCGGTCTGGCCGCTGTGGAGCACGCACGAGGAAACGTGAATTCAGCGGTCGCGTTGCTGCAGGAGCGGCTGAACACATCACCGCGCGACGTCTATGCACGGATGCAGCTGGGACTGATTCACGCAGAAGGCCGACAAACGGAACAAGCCCTGGAACAGTTGGACGCTGTCCTCAGGCTGGATCCGACCAATGCCGAAGCCTGTCGCCAGGCCGGCTGGGTTCTTGCCCGGGAGGGGGAGTTGGAGCGAGCGATCCCCTATTTCGAACGGGCCCTGCAGATCAATCCGCAGGACGCGGAAAGCCGCAATGCCCTCGAACGATTCCGATAATCTCCTGTCCCCTCTTCCCTGTCCCCTCTTCCCTCAAATCGCATATCATGCGGGACGCTCTGAATTTTTGCTTCAACCCGTCCCGGACCATGGCCTCGAAAACAGAACTCCGTCCCCTGATTACCGACCTTTCGCGAGAACAACTCGTCGAGTGGTGTGCTGCGCGGGGAGGCGGGTATCGCGCGGACCAGATCCGTCGCTGGATCTTCGGCAAACGGGTCAACGACTTCGATGCCATGCATGATGTGCCGGCAGCTCTGCGTGCGGACCTGTCGAGCGAGTTCGATTTCTTCGGGACGCAGATTTCGCGCCATCTGAAGTCCAAGGACGGCACGGAAAAACTTCTGCTCGAACTTCGGGACGGCGAAACGCTGGAATGCGTCCTGATGCGGGAAGAAGATCGACGCACGGTCTGTATCAGCACACAGGTCGGATGCGCGATGGGCTGCGTCTTCTGTGCCAGCGGACTACTGGGAGTGAAACGAAACCTGAGTACCGGCGAGATTCTCGATCAGATCCTGCGACTGGATCGTCTCCTCCCGCTGACCGAACGCATCACCAATGTCGTGGTGATGGGAATGGGAGAGCCGCTGGCGAATCTGAAATCACTTCTCCCCGCACTTCTGACTTTGAATGACAAGGGGGGAATGGGCCTGGGCGCCCGGCGGATCACGGTCTCGACGGTCGGTCTGCCTGAAAAGATCCGGGAGCTGGCGGAGTCGGACCTGCAGTTTCATCTGGCGGTTTCGCTGCACGCTCCCAATGACCAGCTGCGAAATGAAATCGTTCCCGTTAACAAGAATATCGGCATCAAGGAGATCCTGGCTGCCGCGGATGACTACTTCGCGAAGACCGGTCGACGAATCACTTACGAATACGTGCTGCTGGCTGGTGTCAACGATCAGGATTCACACGCAGTGGAACTGGGACGGCTGTTGAGAAACCGTCAGGCCCACATCAACCTCATTCCAATGAACTCGGTTTCGACGATCGCCCTGGAAGCCCCGGGCAGTCCGCGCACTCAGCATTTCGTCGAGACACTTCGAAACGCCGGCGTCAATGTGACCGTTCGCAAACGCAAAGGAGCTGACATCGATGCGGCCTGCGGGCAATTGCGACTCAGCGCCCTTCAGGCGGATGCCCCGAACCAACCGCTGACTCAGCTTCCGTAATAGATTGCGAAAAATCTGAACGTCGAACAAATCATTTTCATCCGAGCTGTTTAGCCACACACTTGAAGTGTGTGGCTAAACAGTCTGATCGCAATCGACGCGGCGTTCAAGAATGCAGTCGAGTCTATCGGCTCGAGCTGGAACGCACATACTTCTGAGGCTGCACCGGCTGCGAGAGTGCGGTCGGGCGAAGTTGTCCTGCCGTTGACGTCGCCGAGACCTGCTGAATCCGGGTTTCCCGCGAGACTTCCGGGAGAGCAGCCGGTGCGGTTGATGCTCCCAGAAGGTCCATGTTCAGCTGGCCTTCGGAAAGTTCGCCGGACAGGTAGGTCATGAATTTCGGGCTGGCTTCATGCAGAATGACGACGCGATTCGCTGAAGCGGGGTTCGAACGATCACGAATGATCACGACCACTTCAGCCTCGCCCGCCTGCACGTCGACAGGTCCGCTCTCAGCAGGAGCGATCGGGGCAGCTGGGGGCGTCGCAGCCATCTCACGAGGAGCGGCAGCGGGAACGGAGCGTTCCGGGAACGATTCCGCAGCAGCGAAACTCTCTGCCGGCTGAACCGGTTCAGTCTTCACGGGCGGAGCATACAACGCGGTCATCTGACACTCATCCAGCAGCTTGTGAATCGCGAGCAGTCCGGAGTAAAAACCCCGTTGCTCGTCTTCATCGGCAGCACTGCAGACCCCGACGATCTCTCCGCGATCATTGAACAGTCCACCGCCGGAGCGGCCCTGAACAGGAACTCCGGTGCACAGCAGATTGTGCGGGCCTTCGTATTTGTCGATATCCGTCACGCGGGACTGCTGGCGGGTCGGCTCATCGCCTCCGCTGCATCCGATGGCAGCCACGGCTTCGCCGATTCGCGGAGCCGACTTCGGCCCGCCGACTGCAACTTGCGGAACCACGCTGGTGGTCGGGATGCTGATGATCCCCAGGTCCGAAACATGATCGCACTTCTTCAGGCTGGCCGTGTAGGGGGTGTGCACGCCACGTTCGAACACATCCACTTCGATCCGCGAGTCGTCGGTGAACTCCTTGAAGATGTGAGCACAGGTCAGAATATGGCTGACCCCTGCCTTGCTGGAGATCACGGTGCCCGATCCCAGATCAATCCGCCCGTTGGTGATCACTCGAATGCGGACGCTGGAATTCATGGGGTCGTTGGAGGGAACCGCTCCAGCATCAGCCGCCGGGCTCCGTACCGGGTCGGCAGCCGAGATGCTGGAGTCGTTTCCTCGAACGACGGCTGGGACGCCGCTATTTGACGATCGTCCCAGTGAAATCAGGTCCCGCAGTCCTCGCTTTTCTTCTTTCTCCGCAACGCGTGTCTGTTCCGGTTCCGTCTTCATCGGAGCAGGACGAGTCAGTGGGGCCGACTCTCCCAGTTCCACGGGAATCGACATCGGGCCCATTGGACGCTGAGTCACTGGAGAAGCGACCTGCGGTGAACTTTGGGGAATGCGTGCGACCATGCGGCGCAGGTCAGATTCGGTCATGCGTCCGGTGGTCCGGTCGACTTCTTTGCCTTCAATCACCAGCACAAAGGTCGGGATCTGCTGCACGCTGAACTTGTCAGCCAGGTCGCGTTGTTTATCAATGTCCACCTTGAGGATGGGGAGACCTTCCCGCTGCAGTTTTTCAACGATCGGCGCCACCTGCTGACACGGTCCGCACCACGTTGCCCCAAAGTCATAGACCACGCCCCGAGCTTCCTGGGCATACAGATCGGTAAAACTGGAAAGGCAGACTGCGGCAGTGACAGCAAGGACCAGGCGCATAGAGAGCTCCGTGCGGAGAAAACATCCGCTTACTGCGAATGTGTCGTGATTTCGAATGGGGGTCTGGGAGATTGATGCCGAACCGGAACTCAAGGAATCGAGGTCCGGGGCACGTCAGGGATCACACGGAAGGTGTGAATGGGAAGCGAGAAGAAAAACAGAAGTGCGTGACGCACGAGAGGAATGAAAAAATCTGTTGCAGCATGAGTCGGCTTCCTGCCTTTTTTGAAAAAGTTACATCAGGGAATTGTCAGAATCACAATCCATCGAGGTCTGCACCATCCCCTGTCCTGCTGGAAATCTACGTATTATCCGCGTTTTTCCAGTGTTTTATCGATTCCGAGGTGAAATCGAGCTGTCCATCACCGCTCTTCTTGACCAGCGATTCACAGTCTTCTCAAACAGTTGCAGTTGTCGTACCAAAACTGAGAAGATCAGCCATGATGCTTCGAACATTCCCTCCCGGAATTGGGAGAGGTCGAGGGTCGAGGGACGAGAGTCCAGAGCCGGAACTCTCGTGGTTGCCAGCACCTCAATCAATTTGTTCCACGCCAAAGCACTGACATCATGCCCTCTCGCCCATCGCCTCGTAGTGCTTCAAACTCGAAAAAACGCCCCCAGTCACCGGGGACAGCCCTATCGTCGGCTTCCGGTTCTTCTCTGACGTGGAGATGGCTGGCTGCGATTCTCGTCTCGGTCGGGTTGGCCTGGGTGTTCTGGTGGCCGCTCTGGCAAGGGGGCGGACTCGTCGGCGGGGACCTGTATCCTTATTACTTCCCGCAGAAAGCCGTTCTCGCGGAAAGCCTGAAGTCCTGGACGATTCCCCTCTGGAATCCGCTGGTCGGATTCGGGTATCCCGTTCTGGGAGAAAGCCAGACAGCTGCCCTGTATCCCCCCAATCTGGTCTTCTACTCGCTCTTCGAGATCAACACCGCTTACAACGCCCTTCAGCTGGGACACTATCTGCTGGCATTCTTCGGGACGTTCGCTCTGGCCCGTCGGTGGGGACTTCAGACGGCCGGTGCGTTGCTGGCAGCGACTGCATTTGTCTACGGCTGGTTTCCCGCCCGCATCTGTCTGGAATGGTCGATCATCGGCGGAGCGTGGTTCGTCTGGATTCTGTGGGGAGCAACGGCATATCTGCAAACGAGTGAGCGCAAGTATCTGGCCCTGACGGCAGTCTTCCTCGGGATGGATCTGCTCGCTGGGCACTACAACCTGGCCTTCATCACGTTACTGACGTTGTTGCCTTTTCCGTGGATGGCCGTTCCAGGTGGGGTTGAGCAGAACTCGAATCTGCATGCAGCAAAATGGTCCGCACAGCGGCCCCTGCGGGGAGTCGGTCTCGCGATCGCTCTGGGGGTAGGGTTTCTCATTGCTGCCGTTCAGCTACTCCCCAGCTGGGAATTGAAAACACTCAGCCAGCGCAAGACCGTGAACGAAACGTTCGCTCCCACGTACGGACACCTTCCCTTCGAAGCGATCTCGCAACTCTGGATGCCGTGGCGGTGGTATGCGGGCGAAAGATCGATGGACGAACTCCTCTCCGCCAGTCGATTTCTGGCGATCACAGCCGGAACCAATCAGGCAGAAGCACAGCTGTATGTCGGCCTGGCTCCGCTGATCCTGATGCTGCTGGGACTCTCCTGCCCGCCGCTGCGTCGACTGATGACTCTCAACTGCCGCTGGGGCTGGCTGCTCGTGGCAGGAGTTGCTTTGATCTTCGCATCCGGTTGGCCCATCTACTGGTTCCCGTGGATGCCGGGCCTGAATTTCTTCCGCGGTCCGGGACGGTATTCCATGGTCGCAGCACTCGCGTTCAGCCTGCTCGGCGGATCGGGACTCGACTCGCTGCTGGAGTGGCGCAGATGGAAGTCGCTGCACGGAATTGTGGTTGCCTCATCGATCCTCCTGCTGACCTCAGTCGATCTCTGGACCGCCAGTCGACAATACAGCTATGGCATCCCTCCCTATCTTGGACGCAAAGTCTTTTACGCAGTGATGCTGGACGGACCGCCGATCAAGTTTCGAAGTGAGAGCGCCCTCCGGTCGCACTTCGAGAAGTCTCTCGAGCCTGTCCGGCTGTACGCCCCGGGAGCAAATCTCCCCACGCTGCTGAACGTCTCCGCGCTCCCCGTGTATCTGGGAATCGGCCCGGAGATCTATGAGTCCGATGCCATGAATGTCGATTTTCAGGAGACCGATCCGGCGAAAATCGCGGAGTCCGTCAAACGCCTGCGTCGATTCGGCGTGACACATCTCCTCACGGAAACTCCCATCAATCCGGAGATCTGGGATGTAACGCCTCAGGGGACATGGAGCGACCGTTTGTTGAACGTCGCGCTCGGCAGAACGTCCCCGTACTCTCTCTACGCACTCAACCGTGCCCCCGGACGAGTCTCCATCGAGCCTGTTTCAACTGCGGAAGCAGATAGTGCAAGTGGTGCTGACGTGACCGGCAACCTTATCCGCTCGGTCGAGATCAAACCCAATCGCGTCCGGGTTGAAGTGGAATGCCTGACCGATTGCCGCCTCGTCCTGCGGGATCTCGACTATCCCGGCTGGAAGCTCGTCAACCCACGTCAGCATCAGGAACGATACGATGACCTGTTCCGGGCCGTGACACTGAAAGCCGCCGATTCCACCAACGGTGTACAGGTGGTGGAATGGGTGTATCGGCCCGGCAGCGTCATCTGGGGAGCATTGCTCAGCTGCCTGGGACTCGGCGGATTGATTGTGATGGGACGTGCCCGTCTGCCGAAGTGGTTCAGCACCGCGCCACGTCCTTCCGAAGAGCCTTCACCCCGTTAAGGTCCGCTTAAGCCGTCGGAACGCCAAGGGCCTTGAGTTGCTGCAGGACCTGCCAGGTCAGGTCGGAAAGACCCTGTCCCGTGGCGGACGAGATCCGCATCACAGGACGCCCGATGCTCTCTTCCAGCAACTCCGCGCACGCTTCCGCATCCGGGAGCTCGCATTTGGAAATCACGACGAACTCCGGTCTCTCCAGCAATTCGGGGTCGTACAGCTCCAGCTCCTTACGGATCTGGTGATAGTTCGCCACCGGATCGGACTGGTCCATCGGATCCGGTTCGATCATATGAATGAAGACGCGTGTCCGCTGAACATGCTTGAGGAATTCATGTCCGAGCCCGACACCGGCATGGGCTCCCTCGATCAGCCCCGGAATGTCCGCGAGCAGGAAGAAGTCATCATGCCCCACCTGCACCATCCCGAGATTGGGATATTTGGTGGTGAAGGGGTATGCAGCGATTTCCGGAGTCGCACGGGAGAGCCGGCTCAGGAGTGTGCTCTTGCCAGCGTTCGGTTTTCCAACCAGTCCGACATCAGCGATCAGCTTCAGTTCCAGAATGATCGTGCGAACTTCACCCGGCTCCCCTTCTTCGAAATGTCGCGGAGCACGTTCCGTGGAAGTGGCGAAGCGTTTATTGCCGCGTCCCCCTTTGCCCCCTTTGGCGATGACAATCTCCGCCCGATGCTCCAGCAGTTCGGTGATGACAAAATCGCCGTCGAGATCTCGAATGATGGTTCCCGGGGGAACCAGAATCGTGGTGTCTGCTCCAGACTTCCCGGTGCAGAGGGCTCCTTCGCCCGGACGACCATGATCGGCCTTCCAGTGTCGATGACCGACCAGGCTGTACAGGCTTCCGAGATTTTCGTCCGCGCGAATGATGATGCTTCCGCCGTGACCGCCGTCCCCGCCGTCCGGACCGCCACGCGGAATAAACGCCTCACGACGAAAGCTGCAGCACCCCTTGCCGCCGTCTCCCGCCTGACATTCCAATTCAACTCGATCAATAAACATGACAATTCAATCGCTGAAAATCCGAAACCTGTTCGAACCAGTGTATTCGTTTCCCGGTCGGAGGACGACGTGCGGAGCTGGGAATTTTCACAGGAAGCTCCCAACCGCTCGCAAAACGCCGGATTTTCGTGTTTCGCATCGACGGGCTGTGGTAAGATCAGAGCGCTGCCGACCTTCACCACTCCCCGGAGTGGAGTTCTCCATCGGAGGCCATCATGACACTCGTTGCACCCGAGTTTCTGGTCAGCGTCGCATTGCTGGCCGCTTTTGTGATCATTCTCTCCCACCGCCAGGCCGGGCATTTGTCCCGAAAATAAAAGAGCGGTCGTTCTCTGGAACAACCGCTCTGATGAAACCGGGGTCGTAAAATCGGACGCAGTCTATGCGCGGCCGACTTTGACGTTGCCGTAGCTGTGGACCTTCTCGCAGATCAATCGCAGTGACGATTCCAGGTCTCCATCCGCGGTGCGGAACGCATCCGCATCAACCGTCAGTGGTGCGCCGAGAACGACCAGCGGGGCGCCGTAGCTGGGAGAATTGACCGCCTGTTCGAGTGTGAGTCCACCAACCGCCTGAACGGGAATACTGACTGCCTGCACCACTTCGCGCAGCTGATCCAGCGGGCTGGGCTGCCGTCCCCCTTTGGCGACAATTCCGCGTCGTTCATCATATCCGATGTGATGAACCACGTAGTCGCATCCCAGATCTTCCAGCAGCTTGGCACCCGCGACCATGTCGGGACAGCCGAGGTTATCCCCCATCACCTTCACGCCGTGATCTTTACCCGCTTTGACGACACAGTGAATCGTCTCTTCATGGGCGCGAGCCATGACGACCACGTGGGTCGCCCCTGCTTTGGCCATCATCTCCGCTTCAAGGTAGCCGCCGTCCATCGTCTTCAGGTCGGCAACAATCGGGACATTGGGGAATGCTTTCCTGAGCGCCCGAATCCCGTGCAGTCCCTCTGCCAGAATCAAAGGGGTGCCTGCTTCCAGCCAGTCGACTCCTGCCCGCAACGCCATGGCGGCAGTCGACAGGGCTTCATCAATGTTGGTCAGGTCGAGCGAAATCTGGACAACGGGTTGCATAGATCAAATCCTGGAAAATCAAAGCGGTCAACAGCGGTGAGTGCAAAGCGGCAGCGCGAACCGGAGAGCGGCATGCCACAGAAGGGTGGGAATAATATATAATGAGAATTTCAAATTCCATCGTGTCGTCAACGAATTATTCAATTCACGTCACATGTACCCAAGCGAGGCACTTTCCGTATACTCCCGCACTCAGTCCTCGCCATGAGAGACCGCTTTCCGGGTGCCAGGAGATGCATGCACGATGTCGAAGTCTGAACTGGCGAGAGATGTCGCCCCTGAGCTCAGCAAGTCTCCCACCCTCAGCACATGGGACGTCGTCAGTCTGGTCATCGGGATTGTGGTCGGAGTTTCGATCTTCAAAGTCCCAGGCGATGTCTTTCGGTACACAGGCAGTCCAGCCATGGGACTGGCCGTCTGGGCTCTGGGTGCCGTGCTGGCGCTCTCCGGAGCCCTCTGCTATGCGGAACTGGCAGCGACCTATCCACAGTTTGGTGCGGGATATGTTTTTCTCGGACGGGCATTCGGCCGCCCGCTCGGCTTTCTGTTTGCCTGGATGCAGACCTGCATCATTCTTCCCGGCAGCGTCGGAGCCATGGCATTCGTCTTCGCAGCCTACGCCGGATCGATCTGGCCCTGGATGTCGGCCCATTCCGGATTGACCGGAGCGGGGGCGATTGCCGCACTGACAGTCCTGCAGCTCTTTGGCTTTCAAGTCGGAAGACTCGCGCAGAATGTGCTGACGACCATCAAGATCATCTCGCTGGCCAGTGTTCTGGTCTGCGGACTGATCCTTTCGCCGCAGAACCCCCATGCCATGCAACCGGCCGTGGAGACGACCCCAGCGACATGGGACGGAATCGGCCTGGCCCTTGTCTTCGTACTGTATGCGTACGGTGGATGGAGCGATGTGGCCTCCGTCACTCCCGAAGTTCGGGATTGTCGAAAGAACATGCCGCGCGGCTTGATGATCGGGCTGGGGATTGTCGCTGGTCTGTACCTGCTGTTGAATCTCTCCTTCCTGAAGGGACTGGGTTACGCCGACGTGCGTCAGGTTGAAGCCCCTGTGGCTGAGGTGATCCGCCGGGCACTGGGCTCCACGTTTTCCAACGCCATGAGTCTGATCGTCATGGCGAGCGCGCTGGGAGCGATTCACGGCATGATGTTCTCGGGGTGCCGATTGCTGACAGCGGTCGGCCAGGACTATCCGCTCTTTCAGAAATGGAGTGAATGGAATTCCCGCCACGTCGCTGTCTGGGCGCTGATGACCGTCAGCGGCATGTCACTTTTGCTGACAGCGATCGTCGGAACAGAGGCTGGCCGCAATGGAGTGATCTTCGTCACGTCGGCCCTCAAACTCCCCGATCCGAACTGGGAGAAATATGGCGGCGGCTTTGACCTCCTCGTGAGCGCCTCATCTCCCATCTTCTGGGCGTTTTTCTTCCTGACAGCAGTCTCGCTGTTCGTGTTGCGAATCCGCGATCCTCAGCGGCCTCGCCCCTTTCGCGTTCCCGCTTACCCGCTCACCCCGATCGTCTTCGCGGGGACAGCGTTGTACATGCTCTGGAGCAGTTCCACCTGGGCCGGCCAACTGACGCTGCTGTTCTTCCCCGTTTTTGTCATCGGGGTGGTTCTGGCACTGGCACAGCAGAGTGGAAGCAGACGCTCACAAAATTCCTGAAGCCGATTTGGAACGCCTCCCATGGCGGCATCAGTGCGTTCTGCATGTTAAGAGATATCGTCCAGCTCGTCCGCGGGTTCATCCGGCGGAGCGACCGGCTTTTCGACCGTTCCACGCTGCTGCAGGAAGTGAGCTGTGAGCGAACAAAGGATGGCCCAGACCAGACCCGCCATCCACCCGGCCAGCACATCCGTCGGATAGTGGACCCCGAGATAAACCCGGCTCATTCCGACCAGAACTGTCAGCGCCAGCGCGACACCGATCACATACGCCTTTAATCGTCGACGCGCCACAGCTGCAGCGAGCAGTGAACCGAGTGTGAGATAGATCACTGCCGAATTCATGCTGTGACCGCTGGGAAAGCTGCTGGAGACGACGAAGTCCAGATGGGGAACGACGTCCGGCCGGGGACGATGAAAGAAGAGCTTCAAAAGCGTGCTGACAATGTACCCGCTCACCGCGGAACCGATCAGAAATTCGGACAGGTGGCGTTTGTTGTCCAGCCACAGGTATCCCGCTGTGACGAACGTAAAGAAGATCAGGCAGAAGTATCCCCCCAGCGAAGTGACGTCGCGTGCCAGTTCCTGAACCCAGCGGGGCCCGATCGGAACAGATGGATCGTGCTCGGATCGCAATGCCCGCAGCAGCCACGGATCGAACCGATGCGTCTCTCCATCGACAACCGAATCCGCCAGCTCAATGAAGCACCAGCCCGCCACCGCAAGAATCAGCACGGAGATCAACGTGGCGGGTTCGAGCCCCCCCAGCCATCGCACCCAGCAGTGAGCCCGGACCCGGATTCCTTTCAGAATTCGATGAACCGGACCGCTTCGCGGGGGTCGATTGGATTTCACAGGAGCCATCACATCACTAACCGCGTTATTCCTGCATTTGCCGAAATTGCGAAAACTCCCGCCATGTTAAAGCACGATTTCCAGCCTGTCAGCCAAAAGCTGTCCGGACTCCTCCTGCAAACCCCGAAATCAGTCGATCCGCATGCATCTCGTTGCTTCCGGCAGATCCGCACCGGGGATGGCTGACAGGTCGGAACTTTTTCTGCAACAATATTGACTTGAGAGTCTGACACAAGAACTTCAATCGCTGAGAGGCACGCCGGAGATGCGGTTCACCAAGATGCACGGGGCAGGGAACGATTACGTCTATGTAAATTGTTTCGAGGAGAATCCGGGCGCAGAGATCCCTGAACTCGCCAGAAAGATCAGCGATCGCCACACGGGAGTGGGGGGCGACGGTCTGATTCTGATCTGCCCCAGCGAACAGGCCGACGCCCGCATGCGGATGTACAACGCAGACGGCAGTGAATCGGAAATGTGCGGCAACGGTCTCCGCTGCGTGGCCAAGTACGTTTACGATCACGGAATTGCAAAGAAGGAAGAACTGCGGCTGGAAACCGGTCGCGGAGTGCTGACCGTGCAGGTCTTTCCGGAACAGGGACTCGTCAAGACCGTTCGCGTCAACATGGGGGCTCCCATTCTGGAATCCTCGAAAATTCCGACCACGCTGCCGGGTGATCCTCCCATCGGCGCCCGTCTGGATGTCGGCGGCCGGCAACTGGAAGTCACCTGTGTTTCGATGGGAAATCCTCACTGCATCACGTTCGTCCCGGAGATCAACGACGAATGGGTGCTGGGGATCGGCCCTCAGATCGAAAAGCACCCGGCGTTTCCGCGACGGGTCAACGCTGAGTTCATCAAGATCATCTCTCCCCGCGAAATGCAGATGCGGGTCTGGGAACGGGGAAGCGGCGAAACGCTGGCCTGCGGAACGGGTGCCTGTGCGGCCGCTGTCGCTGCTGTCCTGAACGGTTTGACTGAGCGAACTGTGCTGTGTCACCTCCCCGGGGGTGACCTGACGCTGGAATGGGCCGAAAGCGGCGAAGTCTTCATGACCGGTCCCGCGACGGAAGTCTTCCAGGGCGAGTGGACGCTCTAAGAAGAACCGTTGAAAATCGCATCACCTGCGGTTTTGCTGCACACTTCATGTGTGCGGCTAACCGGGATTCGACGCCGCGACTACGATTCGTCCTGCGTGACCGGGCCGCTGCGTCGTTTCACTGCATCTAGCTTTGGAGTTGCATTCTCGCAGTTCCGAAAAAGTAAATTGAAGCGATTGCAGCGGGAATTCCGATCATTACAGGCATTCAAATGGTCAACACCATTTGTTCCGGGGGCGATACCCGCAGCTGAATCGCTGCAATCCAAACGGCAGCTCACCGTTTTGCCGTGAGGTGTTTCATGTACCGTGCTGCATTTCTGGCCTTCGGGCTCTACATGGTTCTGTCCGGGGGCGGACTCCTCTTTGTAGACGATGTTGCCTTAAACGCGCGAATCTCTTCGAAGGCATCACCGGTACTTCAGTGGATGGGGAGTTCAGACGAATCGGGCCGCTGCCATCTGCAGCCCCCCGAGTGGGTCCCGTTCACGCTGATCGGGGTGGGGATCGTGACGATGCTGTATTCCGTCGCGTTACCCCGGGAATGAACTGTGCCCCGGGGCCAGCCTCACAGCTGTCCGTTGAGAATCACAGCAACCTGATTTAACTTGAATCAGGGAATCCCCGCTCCTGAGCAGGTTTCTTGTGATGTCGACGCGTCGTTTTTGCCGATCCTGATTGAGGATGCGCTGGCGAGTCGAGCAATCTGTTGGTCGCCGCGCGGGCAGACGACAAGGATGGCTCCATGAGCAACTCTCCCAGCAACATCAACGACGCTGCAAATTCCGTCGCTGCGCCTTCGGGCTTTCAGCTGATCATCGAACGCGGAGTTTCGCGATTTCCCCAGCGGCCGATCGGCTCTGGGCGATTCCTGATCGGGGCCGGCAGTAATTGCCAGTTGCAGCTCGGCGGAGAAATCCCGCTGCTGCACAGCATCATTCTCCCGGAGAAAGATCAACTCTGGATTGACGCTGTCGCCCCACACCCGCCGCTAGTGGTGAACGGTCAGGTAATGCGGGACGGCCCGCTGCACCGCGGGGACATCGTGGAAATCGGCGAATTCGTTTTCTGCGTCGACTTCGTTGAAGGAGCGGTCGAACCAGCTGTTCCAGCTCCCGCCGCTGCAATTCCGGCCGAAGAGCGTACTGCTGCCGAGTTGCTCACCCTGCTGGAAGAAGACCTGACGGGTCTGAGCGAATTTGAAACCGGCCAGCAGGAACGTCTGGCCTCATTGCGAAACGCGGCACTGATGCAGAATGCGGTCTCGCAGCTCGACTGGAAGGACGATCCTCGCGCCTCGATTCTCAGAATGCTCGGAGAACTTCACGAACGCGCATTGGCTCTGGATCAACGTGAAGCAGCCCTGAACGAACATGCCCGAAAGCTGACGCAGTCGCAGGAAGAATTGCGGAGACAGCTCGAACAACTCTGCTCACAGGCGCGCTCGGAGTCCGCCTCACAGGCCAATAACGACGTGCGAAAATCCGCATAAGTTCGCCGTTTGAACTCGACAACAGGTCTGCCTTCGGAATTCGGTCAGTCGAATCCTGCTGTCGAGTGAGACCAAGACTGCTCTATTTTTCCACAGCAATCTTGTGTGCCGGACCGGCCATCTCCGTCTCTGATTGACAGAGCTCATCACGCACAATGTTCATTGTGCGGGGGGCTTCAATGCCAATACGAACCGTATTGGGACCGATGCGCACCACGGTCACAGCGATATCGTCGCCAATCAGAATCCGCTCTCCAGGCTTCCGTGAGAGAACAAGCATGATTGATGTCTCCTTCCTTTGGCTTTAAGCGGTGGCGAGCATCCTGCCCCGAGCCACGCGCCATCAATTCGAACATGCCATCAGAAAGATACCAACCGGCAAACTCGGCGCCTACCCCACATTCAGCACTGGACAGAGAAACATACTGAACAGCCCGCTTTGCGAGTGCCTGTTTTTTGAGCAGCCTGTTTTTTCAGCAGAAACCGAGTGCAGTGAGCTCGTCAAATGAGCCAGTGTCGGCAAGCTTCACTGCCGTTATGGCAGAGAATGCCACCATCACTTTGCGGGCTCCGTGGGTGTCGGGGCGCTCCCGTTCGAGCGCAAGAATTCCCGGAGAGACCATGAAGTCCGTGAATCCAATCGGCTCCTGAGAGCTCACAATCAGAATTCCAACGCGGCTCTTATTTTCAGGCCAGCGTTCGAAAAGCGTTTGCCAGGCGGCAGCAGTGTCCATCGATCCCATCTCCATAACCTCGAAGATGATCGACCGAACGTCCTGACAGAAATCGGACTCCCGCTGAAAACGGTCCCTCCGCAAACAAAAAAAGAAGGCACCACCCTTACAGGCGGTGCCTTCTTCCTAACATGACCCCAAGGGGATTCGAACCCCTGTACTTGGACTGAAAATCCAATGTCCTGGGCCTCTAGACGATGGGGCCAGAGAGACCATACGGTAATGGGTCATTCGACAATGTCAAGCTGGTCGATCGAGGGAATTCTGTCCAAAATCTGATCTTCTTTCCGATCACCGAGAGATTCGCATGTCCGACACGGATTCGCTGGTATTTGAAGCCCTCAACCTGCTGACAAATCGACTGCGGGCTGGAGAAGAAATACAACTTGAACAGGTGTTATCAAATTACCCTGAACTCTCCGACGAAATTCGTTCTCTGTGGGGGACGATTCTGGTCGCGGAACAGCTGGGCCTGCCGGCCATCGATTCCTCCGTCGCCTCTTCCGCAGCTCTTCCCAGAGAGACACCGGCAGCCCCCGGAAGGATCGGAAAATTCGAGCTGATTCAGGAAATCGGTCGAGGCGGCATGGGAGTGGTCTACAAAGCCTTCCAGCGGAACCCCAACCGCGTGGTCGCGGTGAAGATGCTGCTACGTGGAGATTTGTCCACTCCCGAGAATCTCGCTCGGTTTCAGGCCGAGGGGGAGGCGGCAGCCCGGCTCGACCATCCGCATATCGTCGCCATTCACGACGTCGGCACGGACCAGGGCCAGCCGTACTTCAGCATGCCGTTCATCGACGGCACGACGCTGGCAAAGCGAATTTCGGAAAGTACGCTCCCCGACCGGGAGGCTGCCGAACTCATGATTCCCGTCTGTCGGGCAATCGCCTACGCCCACCAGCGTGGAATTCTGCACCGAGATCTGAAACCGTCCAACATCCTGATCGACCAGAACGGTCACCAGTTCGTCTCCGACTTCGGTCTGGCCAAGCGGATGGACCCGGAGGACGTCTCCTTAACGGGAGCTGCCCTGACAGAAACAGGAGCCATTCTGGGAACCCCCGGGTACATGGCCCCCGAACAGGCAGCGGGAAATCGGGGAACCGCCGGACCGGCCACCGATGTTTACAGCCTGGGAGCGATCCTTTATGCGTGCGTGACCGGCCGGGCTCCTTTTCAGGCTGCCAATCCGGTCGATGCCATTCTCATGATTCTGGAACAGGATCCCCCGCCCCCCCGGCTCCTGCACCCTCAGATCGACATCGATCTGGAGATGATCATTCTGAAGGCCCTCCAGAAACCGATCGACCTTCGTTATCAGACTGCCGACGCTCTCGCCGATGACCTCGAAGCCTACCTGCGGCACGAACCGATCTCCGCGCGTTCTTCGAAGTTCACTCAGATTCTGAGCCGGGCATTTCGACCAACTCACAATATCGGCGTGCTGGAGAACTGGGGGCTGCTGTGGATGTTGCACGCAGCGGTCATCGTCTCCCTGTGCATCATCACAGACGTGATGAGATTTCAGGGGGTGACATCCCGGCTCCCCTACGTGGGCTTGTGGACGCTGGGGCTGGGGACCTGGGCGATGATCTTCTGGAATCTGCGGCGCCGCGCCGGCCCGGTCACCTTCGTCGAGCGGCAGATCGCCCATGTCTGGGCGGCCAGCATGGGGTGCTCGACCGCGCTGTTCGGAGTTGAGTGGCTGATGGGTCTGCCGGTCCTGGCATTGTCACCGGTCCTCGGACTGTTCGCCGGCGCGGTCTTCATCGCCAAGGCAGGCATCCTCTCCGGGGAATTCTATATCCCCGGGATCCTGCTTTACCTCTCCGCGATTCCGATGGCTCTCTTCCCGGAGTACTCGCTGACCATTTTCGGAATCGTATCCGGAGGAGCCTTCTTCCTCTCGGGTCTGAAGTTCCATCTACTTCAGCGGGCCAATCACGTGCGAAGCCGGATGTGAGATCGCAATAAAAGAAAAGAAAGAATTGAAACGCAGAGGTCGCGGAGTTCGCAGAGAAATGGGCAGAAGGGGAGACAAAGAAGGATTTTCAAAACCGCGAATCATTCGAATCCGGCGAATTTCTTTGTGTGTGTTCAATCAGCGCCAGCAGCTCAACCGAGATTCAAATGGTTCCAAACAACAAAACATGAAATAGCTGTGAAATCAGGACGGATATGGAGGGCCGTCATTTGCAAAATTCGTCTCATTCGCGGTTCAACATCTTCTCCGCGAACTCTGCGTTTCAGAATCTCTTCCCGATTCGAAACTACAGAATCGAACTGTTCACAGAATCCAGCCGCCGCCGAGAATGCGGTTCTCGTTGTAGATGGCGACCGCCTGCCCGGGGGCCACTCCGTACTGCGGATCATCGAACGTCACTTCAATGCGATCATCACCCGTCTTTTCCACGACGCACCAGGCTGGCTTGTGCTGATAGCGGATCTGGGCCGTTGCACGAAGCGGGAATGAAAGCGATTCCGCAAGCCAGTTCAGACGATTGGCGGAGAGGGTCCGCCGTCCGAGTTCTTCGCGGTTGCCCAGAACAACTCGATGCGTCTCGGGTTCGATGCGGACGACGAAACGAGGTTCGCCAAATGTCACCCCCAGGCCGCGTCGCTGTCCGATGGTGAAATGCTGATACCCGGCATGTCGTCCAAGCACATTTCCAGCGGTGTCGACCAGTTCGCCATCGGTTTCCTGTTCACCGCGATAGTCTCGCAGGAAACGCCCGTAGTCGTTATCGGGGATGAAGCAGATTTCCTGGCTGTCCGGCTTGTCGGCAGTCCGGATCCCCGCATGCCGGGCCAGGTCCCGCAAGGCCTCTTTCTGATATCCGCCGACAGGAAACAGGATCTTGCTCAGCAGTTCCCGACGAATTCCGAACAGGACATACGACTGATCCTTCCCAGCATCGAGTCCGCGAAACAGGCCCGGAGTGCTCTCCCCCGGCACAGCGGTCAGCTGGGCGTAATGACCAGTCGCAATGTATTCCGCGCCCACCTGTTCGGCGAAATCCCAGAGTTTGCCAAACTTCAGCCAGACGTTGCACATCACGCACGGATTAGGTGTCCGTCCCGCGAGATACTCATCCGCGAAGTAATCCTTGATCTGCTCGAAGGCGTCGCTGAAGTTCAGGGCATGAAAACTGATATCGAGTGCGTCCGCCACGCGGCGGGCATCGGCAGCATCCGAGGCACTGCAACACCCCTGCTTGTGAGACTTCGGATTCACAATAGGGAGCAGGTTCGGAGCGGTCGCACAGCTTTCCGTCTCCGCTGCTCCGGACCGCATGAACAGACCGATGACCTCGTGCCCCTGCTCCTTGAGCAGCCAGGCGCTGGCGGAACTGTCAATTCCGCCACTCATTGCGAGGACAACACGGGACATGGACGCGTCGGGGGATGAGGGTCGAGGGAAGCCGGACGACTGCGTCGCCGGAATCATCAAATTACGGAAGTCTGAACTCAAACGGCTGAAAACTTTCCGCCAGTCCTGATATCGTAGCGGGAATCACTGAAATTTGCATTTTATCTCACACGGTTCGTAAAGGGATGGCATGCCGGGAGGATCTGTTCGAAACACGATCGGCTTTCTCATGCAGTTTTCGGCGCTCGTGTTTTTGCCCCTGTTGATCATCTGGCAGCTCAATTTCGGGTTCCAGCTGCTCTGGATGCCCGGCCTGACGCTGGTGGGAATGGTTGTTTTCTGGATCGGACATTCATTGCGTGAGAAGCAGTAATGCAATTGCCCGTAGGGTCCGCTGTGCGGACCATCGAAACCGTGCGGATGCGACGCAACTTCAGCCGTTGGCGGTCCGCACAGCGAACCCTACGGAGGTGGGGGCTCATGTCTGCCTTGTCGGTCTTGCCGATCGGATCTGCGGTATTCGCTCAGAGGCTGCCAACCAATATCGCTGTCCAAACTGAATCGCAGCTGCACCTGGTCCGAAAGCTATGGTCTGTAGGGTCCGCTGTGCGGACCAACTCCTCTCACGATCTCGCTCAGGAAAATCGGTCCGCACAGCGGACCCTACTTGGGCCGCAAACCTGGGTTGCGATGGATGGTGAGATCGTTCTCGTTCAGGATTTGAACGGAGTTCGCGCATTGAACTTCGCCACAGGTCGGGCCGCGTGGCCGGTGGATAACAATGACCCTGGATACTTGCTCAGAGCGAATCTGCGTGATTTTCCGCCGCGAACATCACCCCTTCCAAGCGTTCTTCACGGTGTTGTTGCTTCCAACAAATGGTTTGGCTGCATTGAAGGCAAATTCGTAGTCTGCCTGGATCTCGCCGCGGAAGGGCGCTTGGACTGGGCAGTCGCAGCCAATGAACTGCTGAATGATCCCCTTTCAAGAAGTCGACTGGCAAGCGCCCCCCTGGTTGCAGGCAACAGTCTTTATATATCAGTGCGAAGTGCGAATTCGCCATCACCAGCCAAACTCATCTGTTGTGGGCTGGACGGTGAAGTTCGCTGGAAAGCAGCAGTCCCCCTCGACTCAGTTGTCCCGCTTGGTGAAACGGGCGACTCCCTTGCGATTCAGGGTGATTCGATCATTTGGAACCTGGCGGGCAACGAAGTGATCGCGGTCGATGCGGAACAAGGAATCGTTCGTTGGAAGTCGCCACTCGGGGAGAAGACATCTGATCGCTCATCGACTTCAGGCTCATCAGCGTTGATGGTGCAGCAGGGACTTGTGCTGGTGACGGGCGTTGCTGGTTTGGTTGCGCTGGACTCTCAAACAGGGGCATTCCGCTGGCGATGTCCACTGAAAGATCCTGTCTCGCAGATTCTGGGAGTCTCTGAGAACATCCTGGTTGTTTCCGGGATTTCACTCTGCGGTATCGATCTGAAATCCGGTCAGGTTCTGTGGCAGACCGGCGGCAGTGAACCAGCGATCGAGGGGTTTGGTCGCGGTATTTTGCTTGAAGAAACGGTCCTCTGGCCGACCGTCACCGAGCTATGGACGGTCGACGCGAAATCCGGACGCGTGCAGCAGCGTGCTGCGATTGAGCAGATTGCCGGATGCGGAGGGGGGAATCTGACGCTCAGCGGCGGGACGCTGGTCATTGCCGGTGATGAGTCGGTGACAGCGTTTCGAGTGCGCGTGGCAGGAAGCGTCAGTCCATAAAAAAAGCCCAGCCGATGGGAGGCTGGGCTTCGATGTTCTTTTTGCACCTGGAAAGCTGAAGGGGATCAACCTTCAACCACTCGCCTACAGCTGGTGTTCAGGACCAGCGACGCGGATCAGGTGGTCATGGTCGATGTAGACCACTTCCTGAACCTGGTCGACGTGTGTGAACGGGACAGGCCAGCTGGATCGAATCGTCTTCTCAAAGTAGACGGTGCACTTGTAGTGGCAGTGATGCAGCCGGGCCGGACCAACCTGGGGATAGAACCGCGGTTCGTCAATCCGGTCGACAATCTTCTCGACGACCATACGAACGTCGTTCCGGAACGTTTCCGCCAGGAACGGCACGCCACCGGAAACATCGTCCGGCAGTGCCCGCATGACTTCGTCCGGGCGCGGTGGGTCCAGGCAGAACAGCGGTGCGTTCTCCCCTTCAATCGGGTCGAGAATCGGCACGCGTTTGTACCGCTCCTCTTCCCAGTAGGTATCTTCAATCTGCTGGCTGAAGAAGGGCGTGACCGGAATCGGAGCTGTCGTTCCGAAGAACCAGCCTCCAATGAATGCGTCTTTAAGTAAATACAGATAGGTCCCATAGCAACCGCTGCTGGGCAACGTACCCAGGAACAGCATTGCAAATAAGCCCCATCTCTTGGCCTGACTCTTCCAGGTTGTCATCCGATCGCCTCCAGGTGCTGCGATGACGCGAACAAAGCAACGCACGCAAAGTCCTTCTGCGTTGGATCGCTACTTCATCCGACACGTCTTTATCGAACCGTCAGGCGGTGGAACTTGTGAAAATGTGACGGTTTTAGCGAATTCAACGACAGTTCCCGGAACGACTGCACAAACTGGTTAAAACGTAACAGCTGGGCAAGATCCGATTTTCTTCCGACCGGCAGGAATCTCCCCGTGCAGACACTCATGGGAGCGGTCGAAACTACTTCTGCGATTCCTGCCGAACTGCTCGGCGATCGCACCATTGGCCGCATCCGGGAGCCAGCTCGAGTTCCGCTCGCTGGCAGGGATCCGAAATGTGCATGGTCTCTTCAAGCAGCAGGCAGGGCGGGGATTGTGCGTATCATCTACGGCTGTAATTCGCAGGGACAGGGCCACCTCTCCAAGGCGGCGACACTCGTCCCTTTGCTGGAAAGCCGCGGCCATGAAGTTCGCGTCATCAGCTCAGGCCCTCAGCCTCCCGCAATTTACCAGTTCAAATGGCATCGCCATCTCCCCGGCCTTCCCTATGTTCTCATGAGCGGGAAGACGAACTACTGGCAAACTGTCCGGAACTGGGCCTGTACCCTTCCGGGGACCCTCAGTTCCCTGATGCATCTGAAACGGATGGTTCAGGAATTCGAGCCACAGCTGATCATTTCCGATTTCGAACCGATGACCGCCAGCCCGCTCCTCTCCCCCGGCTGCGAAGTCGTTTCGATGTGTCGACAGGTCGCGCTGCTGGATCCAAACGTTCCCCTTCCCCCGGGAGAATCGCTCCAGCGGAGAATTTCCGGGACCGTGATCCGTACATTCACGATGGGTGCGACTCGTTTTCACGGATTCCATTATTCCCCCGATTCGCACCGCTGTCTGCCGCCGGTGATCCGTGAAGAACTGCTCCGATTTCCGGTTGTCCAGGGGAAGCACCTGTTCATCTATAATTATCATCACACCGGTCGCGGTGAGATCGAACGCCTGATGGAATGGTCGAAGAAGCGGGGAGTTCCCGTTCGAGCCTACGGGTTCCCCGGGGAGATCGCGCGTGGACTGCATGGGAATGTCCTGATGCAACCGAGCGACCGCTATCAGATGCTCGCCGACCTCGCGAGCTGCCGGGCCGCCATCGTCACCAGTGGACTGACGACCCCGCTGGAGGCGTTTTTATTGCAGAAGCCTGTCGTGACGGTCCCGCTGGAAGACCAGTGGGAACAGTACACGAATGCCTGGCATCTGGAACTGGCTGGCATGGCCAAAATGAGCACTCACTGGGATTACGACGCTGCGCTGGAGCTCCCCGCTCCGACCCCCGACCACCCAGCATGGTCCTGGCTGACAACCTCGCCACACCGCATTCTGGACGCCGTTCTGATGGAACAGACGCAGTCCGCACCCTCCTTCAGCGGGCAATTCGCCGCGTGACGCGTCAGCGAAGGTGCACTCGCTGACGCTTCGTGCTCTGAGAGCGACATTGTCAGCGAGTCCATTTCAGAATCCTGAAATCAGGGTCGATCCCCGGCAAACGCGTGTCTACAATCAGTGGAGAACCATTTCACTGACGAAAAACCCGGATCAGCGACCGGGTTTTGATTGGGCTGTCGTGTTCGCAGACGCGGAAGACAGCCATCGCGAGGATAGACAGATGCGCGGCCCCGGATTGCGACTGACCAATGACGTTCGACGGACCTGGCGCTGTCCTGCCTGCCTTTCTGAACGAAAATTACCGGCATCTCAGGTTGCGGTCCGCTGCATGTGTGCACCATCAGGGACACAGATGGAATTGATCGAGTCGTTACGGAAAGTGCGCATCGAACACCCCCCTCTTCCTCCTTACATCGACTGCGAGGAACTGCTCGCCACGGAGGAACCCGCACCGGCTGTGGTCGACACCCCTGCAGCCCCGAACGTGTCCACGACAGCCACCTGGACTCCGCCGATCCCCGCGGAATCGACTCTCACCGTCTCGGAGGAACTCACCTCCCTGCCTGCGGAGCCGGCTCCTCTTCCTGAAGAAACTCCCGACAAACCTGCGCGAGACGACGATGCCGTTCTTTGAATTCAGCCAATGGGACGGCTCCGACAGCTTCAGCCCGCAGTCCGCCGATGAACTCTTCGACAAGTTCTCGGAATATCTGATGGAGTACGGCGACGAAGTCATGCCCGCACTCGATCGCTGGGAGGAAGAGAACCCCGATGTGATCGACATGCTGGTCAAACAGGGTCTCATCGAAAAGGATCAGGACGGAAAGTTCCGGGTGACCCCCAAAGGCTTGAAGCGGGTCGAACACCGGGCGATGGAATCGCTTTTCAATATCCAGAACCGGGACAAGCTGGGCCGCCATGAGACCGAATCCCGCGGCGCCGGGCAGACCATGCTCGATGAGTCCAAACCGTATGAATTCGGTGACCCGGTCTCGAACCTGAATCTGCATGAGACCTTGAAAAATGCCCTGCTACGCCAGGGGGGCGGGTCTCCCATCGACGTCACCGAAGATGATCTGGTCGTTCATGACACCGAATTTCAGACCAGCTGTGCCACGGTCGTTCTTCTGGACATGTCCGGCAGCATGACCCGGTATGGAAAATACGCCTCCGCCAAACGTGTTGCGATGGCATTGCAGGCCCTGGTGCGTTCGAAATACCAGTCGGACTTTCTTCAGGTCGTCGGTTTTTACACCTATGCCACCCCACTCACCGAACGGCAGTTGCTGGGCTCGGCCCCCAAGCCGGTGAGCATTTACGATTCCCGGGTGCGGATGCGAATCCCGCTGGACAATCCTCCTGCGTTCGTCCCGGAGCATTTCACCAACATTCACGCCGGGCTCCAGTTTGCACGTCGAATTCTCAAACGGCAGTCCGCCAGAAACCGTCAGATTATTCTGATCACCGATGGTGAACCGACCGCGCATATCGAGAACCGGGACGTCCTGCTGATCTATCCCCCTGCGGAAAAGACCGCACAGATCACGCTGACAGAAGCCCGTCGCTGTGCGAATGAAGGGATCCAGATTTCGAGCTTCGCCCTGATCGAAGACTACTTTTATCTGGGGCTGGTGAACTTCGTCGAGCAGCTGGCGATCGTGACAAAAGGGGTCAGCGCCACCTGCAACGCGCAGGACATGGGAAACATGGTCGTACAGAGTTTCATCAACGGCCGACGGAAGAAGACCAGCATGAACCGATGAATCGCAACTTCTTCACGCCGCCTGCCTGATCTGGTGCAACTGCCTCACGCTTCAAGTGGACGACAAAACGGGCTAACGTCTGTGGTTCAGCAGTTGCAAGTCGGAGTGAAGCAAAGCAAGAGGTCAGGGTGCAGAGGTCAAAGGTCAGGAAAAAATGTAGGAAACTCTCGTTTTCTGCCCCGCCCCCCGCCCTCTGACCCCTGACGATGATTGCCCCAGCGACTTGCCACTCCTGTCATCCCCCAACGAAAATTGAGTCACTCCCTTTCATGCCCGCTATCGTTGCCGACAATCTTTGCAAGAGCTACCGCGTCTATCAGAAGCGTGAAGGAGTGCTCGCATCCATCCGGGGGCTGTTTCATCGGACCTATAAAACAGTCAATGCGGTCCGCAACGTCAGCTTTGCGATTGAACCGGGCGAGATGGTGGCGTTTCTCGGGCCCAACGGAGCGGGAAAAACAACCACGCTCAAACTTCTCTCCGGCTTGATCTATCCCAGTTCCGGAACAGCTTCGGTCCTCGGACACGTTCCATGGAAACGGGAGAATGCATTTCGCAGGCGGTTTTCTCTGGTGATGGGACAGAAGAATCAACTCTGGTGGGACCTGCCTGCCCAGGAGTCGTTCCAGCTACACCGGGAGATTTACCGGATTCCCGATACCGATTTTCAAAGACGCAAGGACGAACTCGTCGACCTGCTGGAAGTCCGCAAACTCGTCAGCCAGCCGGTGCGGGAACTGTCGCTGGGAGAGCGGATGAGAATGGAACTCATCGCCGCGCTTCTGCACAGCCCGGAAGTGCTGCTTCTCGATGAACCGACCATCGGGCTGGATGTGATTTCGCAGCGTCGCGTGCAGGAATTTCTCCGGTACTATCAGGCGCAGCAGAAGATCACTGTCATCCTCACCAGTCACTACATGAAGGATGTGGAAGCCCTGTGTAAACGGGCGATCATCATCAACCATGGTCAGATCAAGCACGACGGCCCGCTGGGAGAAATCGTCGAGCGTTTCAGCCAGAACAAGGTGATCAATCTGCAGTTTGCTGTGGATGAAACGCCGCAGCAACTGGAACGATTCGGCACCGTACTGGAATTCCTCCCCCCTCGCGCGAAGCTGGAAGTCGAACGGACGCGTGTTCCGGAAGTTCTGGGGGCCTTGCTGGCGGAGTACCGAATCGAGGACGTCGGCGTGCAGGATCGCCCGCTGGAAGAGGTCATCGCAGAAATGTTCGCTTCAACAGAAGAGTTCGAAACGAGCTCGACTTCCTGAAAATTCAGTGAAGTTCATCAAGCGATCGCCAGAGCACGAAGCGTCAGCGAGTGCATTTTTCACGCGAAACGACGAATGCACTTGCTGACGCCGCGTGCTCTGAAAAGTTCTCCATCTCATCATCACAGCGTCTTGAGATACTCCAGGACCGCCTGCTTTTCTTCTTCGCTCAGAGCATCCGGGAACGTGTGGCCCGCTGCACTTTTCCCGGTCTGACGCGTATTAAAGTATTCCCGCATTTCCCGTGTGTCCCGAACCGTCCGGGGAATCTTCGGCAGTTCCTCGACCTCGAGTCCGATCCGTTCCTGATCCAATCCGCTTTCGCTGGTCCGGGTCCAGACGACCGGACGTTTGTCGGGATGCAACACATGCCACAGCGTGGGGACGGATCCATTGTGGAAATACGGAGCCGAGGCCCAGATCCCGTCAAGCGGGGGAGCCAGATAACCATCGGTCTCTGAAATCGTGTCGAGTGTCCCGTAGTATCCGAACCAGGTCTGTCCAAAATACTCGCGGTCCGATGGCATGACCGACTTGAATCGAACCGGATCTGTTCCGACTTCATCGACCGAGACGATACGGTTGGGGAATGTCCCATCCTTGCCATAGGTCCCGTGGCATTCAGCACAGTTTTTGTTGAATGCGACTTCACCCCGGCTCGCCAGTTCCTGATTGATGGGGAACGGATATTTCGGCGGTTCAATGGATTCCAGGTAGGCTGCAACCTGTTTGAAGTCGTCTTCCCACTCGCGGAACTTCTCCGGCCCATTGTTCCGCACAAGCATGAACTGCATCAGACTCCGGTGATCCCGTGGAGCGTAAGCATCCGCGTAAATGTGGGATTTCTTTTTGTAGTTCCACCAGGGAGGAGTGTCCATATCGTGGTGAACCAGACGCGGCAGCGACGTCGGAGTGCGCAGATTCAGATCGGGGTCCCGCATCGACATCAGGATGACGCCAAACATCACCGCGTTGGTGGTTCCGCGAGTGTCACCCAGCGGAAAGACCTGCGTCGCTCTCTCCATGCGACCTCGGGGGCGCTCCGGGTAATACTTCTCTTTCATCAACCGCATCTCCTCGCTGAGCAGATGCAGCATGAATCTGTTATTCGGCGCTCCGGGATAGGTTTGGCCCAGAACCTGTCCCCCATGACAGCTGAAGCAGTTCATCGTCCATTCGCTACTTTCATTCACCACATACTGCAGCGGGGGAAAGTGCTCATCCGTGGTGGTCGAAAGATCCGTTCCGGGACGAGGCGTCAGACCATATCGGCTGAAGGCCAATTTACGACGTTCGACAGGAGTCGCCTGTTCCGCCTGGGTGCGGAGCGGTTCAGGCCAGACTTTCCAGATGTTCGAGAAAGAGTCTTCGTCAAAGTCTGGAGGGAGATACGGTTTCTCGATCAGGAAGCGATATCCGGCCGGCACATCTTCGGCGTGTCCTGATGAACAAAATCCGCAAAACGCCGCACTGAACAAGCACAACATCGCAAAGCGCCCGCCAGCGATGCCCATTTTCACTTCCATCAGATTTCGCTCCAGCATTCAGTGCGACCTGCCCCTGCAATCGGCGCGCAGGGTTTACCGACATCTACTCCGCAGCTGCAAAAAATGTTTCACCAAAATTCTCGCGAACGAGTGATTTCCTGAGAAGGCTGAACGTGAGGGGAGGTGGAGTCTTTCTCAGAAGCAGCAAGGAGTTAGGACCATCACTCATTCGCCTGTAGGTGAAATTGAGTCAGTTGACACGGTGGCCCCTGTTTTCTCCCGCACCTCGTTCGATTTCGCCCGCGGAATGGAGTCTACGCTACCCCCCGCTCCACGCTGGCCGCTATCCTCTGAGGTGCGTCGATGCACTTCTGTTGACTGAGATCCGTTTTATGCTGTCCATCGTCATCCCCGTCTACAACGAAGCTGACAGCCTGTCAGAACTTCACCGCCAGATTTGCGAAGTCCGGCGAAGTCGGGGGCTGGATCTGGAAATCATCTTCGTCGATGACGGCTCGACAGACGCCTCATGGAGCACCATCAGCCGACTCTCGCAGGAAGATCCAAAGACTCGGGGGATTCGCTTTCGCCGGAATTTCGGAAAAGCTGCCGCGCTGGCGGCCGGCCTGCAGGAGATCCGCGGAGACCTGGTCTTCATGATGGACGCCGATCTCCAGGATGACCCCGCTGAGATCCCGAATTTCCTCGCAAAGCTGGACGATGGATATGACGTCGTCAACGGCTGGAAAGAACGCCGACTCGACCCCTGGCACAAGGTTTACCCCAGCAAGGTTTTCAACTGGCTGGTCAGCCGGATGACGGGACTCAAGCTGCGGGATCACAATTGTGGGATCAAACTGTTTCGAGCAGAGGTCGCCCGGGAATTACGCTTGTATGGCGAGCTGCATCGTTTCATCCCGGTGCTGGCTCATGCTCGCGGATATCGCGTGACCCAGACCCCGGTGCATCATCGGGCCCGGCAATTCGGCCACTCGAAGTATGGCGTGAAGCGTTTCCTCCGGGGATTTCTCGACTTGCTGACGGTAACCTTCCTCACAGGATACGCACACCGGCCGCTGCATCTCTTTGGCGGGATCGGACTCTTCTTTTTCGTGCTGGGATCGATTGGAATGGCGTACCTGGGCTTCAGCTGGCTGATGATGAACGTCAGCCATGTCTGGCCTCACAGCCCCATCGGCACCCGGCCCATGCTGCTCTATTCGCTCGGCTCACTGCTCCTGGGAGCACAGGCCCTGTCCGTCGGGATCCTGGCGGAACTGATCGTGGCAAACGCCAGTCACGACCGCGACAGCTACAGCATTCGCGAACGGACTCCCGGGACACGGACAAACGGGACGTAGTTCAGAAGGTCACCACGGAGTCACCGAGGCACGGAGAAATACGAAGCGGGAATGAGGCGAATGGTGCACATGGAAGAGCGCCGATCACCCTTAATCTTCCCATGTTCCCAGGTCTGAAAAATCCTCCGTGTCTCCGTGACTCCGTGGTGAAATCCAATTCCTGAAGACTGGGGACGGCCGTATGATTCGGCGGCGAGAGACTCCGCGTTCAGCCGATTCGCAGGTGTTTGAACACTTCTTCCGGGCTCATGATATACCCGATGTAGAACGGGCCGAACTCAGCATATCGGGCACTCGCCTGATCGAATCTCATCGTGTAGACGATTTCCTTGATGTATTCGGGAGACCGTCCCCAGAGAGTGACTCCCCATTCCCAGTCATCAAATCCGGTGGAAGCGGTGATCAGCTGTGACACCTTTCCCGCGAACTTGATACCGGAGGTCGCGTGTTCCGCCATGAGCGCAGAACGCTCGCTGAAGGGAAGCTGATACCAGTTGGCATGTGGATGGCGGATCTTGTTCATTGGATAGAAGCAATGAACCGGCCATTCCGGCATGTCCGGATAAAGCCGCTGCTTGTTCATCATTGGCAGCCGCTGTTCGTACGCCTTGACTTTGGCGATGTAGGCGGGGTCGTCGACTTTGGCCCCCAGATGCAGCAACTTCTCAGCATACTGTTCGACCGTCGGGACGTATTCCGAGATCTCGGTGATCGACACGAACGAGTAGGTTCGCTGAAGTGCCGTCCCCAGCCGGCTGGCGCGGATATCCTGGGCAATGGCATCCAGACGCAGCGGATCCTTGTCGAGCATCATCAGCCCCAGGTCCGCCCGGTGCCCCGAGACGGCAAACGTCTGTAGACGCTCCGGAGCCCCGTGATAACTCGGGCTGAGAATATCACAGAGTTCATCACGCCCGACGAGCCGATCCGCCGCTGTCAGGTTCTTCAGCGCGACCGCATCGACAGCATAGTAGAGATGCAGGCAGTGCCAGCCTTCGCTCAGCTTGATCGTTGGTTCCGGAAGCGGTTCGGGAGCGTGTGCAGGTCGGTTCATGGGATACTTTCTCTGATCAATTCGAAATCGCTTCGAACGGAAATGCTTAGCCCCACACTTCAAGTGTGGGGCTAAGAGACTGATTCTCGATCATTCCATCATGCAGACTGTCGATCAGTTCTTCAACAGCTGCCGCAGCACCGTGTGCAGAATTCCACCGTTGCGGTAGTACTCCACTTCCACAGGCGTATCAATGCGGCAGGTGGTGACGAAGTGAATATCGTCTCCGTTTGCACAATGGGCCGTGACCTCGACCGCCTGACCCGGCTTGAGGTCGTCATTCAAAGCGACGTCGTAGATCTCCGTACCGTCGAGCCCCAATGCCTCACGGCTTTCGCCCGGACGGAACTGCAGCGGCAGGACCCCCATGCCGATCAGGTTCGAACGGTGAATCCGCTCGTAACTTTCGGCGATGACGAACTTGATCCCAAGCTGCTGCGTCCCCTTGGCAGCCCAGTCTCGGGATGATCCCGTGCCGTACTCTTTGCCGGCCAGAACAGCCAGTGGAGTCTTCTCGGACTGGTACTTCATGGAAGCTTCGTAGATGGAGCACTGCTTGTCCTCAGGCAGGTACTTGCTCACTCCCCCTTCTGTTCCAGGAGCAATGAGGTTTCGCAGCCGGATGTTGGCGAACGTTCCGCGTGTCATCACACGGTCGTTTCCGCGACGGCTTCCGTAGCTGTTGAAGTCGACAGGAGCCACGCCGTGCTCCTGCAGGAACTTGCCCGCGGGAGAGTCTTTCTTGATCGCGCCCGCCGGGCTGATGTGGTCGGTGGTGCAGGAATCCCCCACGCTCACCAGCACCCGTGCCCCACTGATCGCCTGAATCGGCTGCGGCGTGGCAGGCATGTCCACGAAGAACGGAGGCTCCTGCACATAGGTGCTCGCCTCATCCCAGGTGAACAGATCGCCGCTTCCACCTTCGATGGCCTGCCACTCCGGCGGTCCCTGGCTGGCATGGGAGTACTGTTCGACAAACATCTCCGGAGACATGGCGGCTGCCACGGTGTCGGCGATTTCTTTCTGGCTCGGCCAGATGTCGGCCAGGAACACATCGTTGCCGTCCGCATCCTGTCCAAGCGGCTCGGTGGTGAGGTCGATATCGACCGTTCCAGCGATGGCGTAGGCCACAACCAGCGGCGGACTGGCCAGGTAGTTTGCTTTCACATGCGGATTGATACGGCCTTCGAAGTTCCGGTTTCCGGACAGCACGGCGCTGGCGACGAGATCGTTCTTCTGAATGGCGTCCGCGATTTCGTCCGGGAGCGGACCACTGTTGCCGATGCAGGTGGTGCAGCCGTAGCCCACCAGCTGGAATCCCAGCTGATCCAGCCACGGCGAAAGTCCAGCCTGATCGAGGTAGCTGGTCACAACCCGGCTTCCGGGGGCGAGTGAGGACTTCACCCAGGGCTTGCGGCTCAATCCCTTCTTCGCGGCGTTCCGGGCGACCAATCCGGCAGCGACCATCACGCTGGGATTACTAGTGTTGGTGCAGCTGGTGATCGCTGCGATCACCACAGCCCCATGCTTCAGCTTGAATGTCTCGCCAGCATAATCGACTTCAACGCCGTCCAGTCCTGGGTCGCTGGCAGTCAGAGTTGCAGTCGCCGGAGCGAGTCCCCCTTCATCAGTCATCGCTGCAGGGGTGGAATCGCCGGTCGAGACCGCCTTGCCGAACGTGGTTCCCAGATCCTGTTCCCACTGACTCTTCATGCCGGTCAGCAGGATGCGGTCCTGGGGACGCTTCGGACCAGCCATCGATGGAGCGACTTCCGACAGGTCCAGCGACAGCGTGGTGGTGAACTGCGGCTCGGGGGAATCGTCCGTGCGGAACATCCCCTGGGCCTTGTAGTATTTCTCGACCAGATCGATCTGGGCTGCACTTCGTCCGGTTCGCTCCAGATATCGCAGCGTTTCGGCGTCGACCGGGAAAAAGCCCATCGTCGCACCATATTCCGGCGCCATGTTGGCGATGGTCGCCCGGTCCGGCAGGGACATATTGGAAAGTCCCGGGCCGTAGAATTCGACGAATTTGCCGACCACGCCGTGACGTCGCAGCATCTGGGTCACTGTCAGCACCAGGTCGGTGGCGGTCGCCCCTTCCGGCAGTTCGCCCGTCAGTTTGAATCCGACAACTTCCGGCAGCAGCATGTAGATCGGCTGGCCGAGCATCACCGCTTCCGCTTCAATCCCGCCGACCCCCCAGCCCACGACTCCAAGGCCGTTGATCATGGTGGTGTGGGAGTCGGTTCCGACGAGCGAATCCGGGAAGGCGACGCCATCGCGGGTCAACACGACCCCGGCGAGGTACTCCAGGTTGACCTGGTGCACAATTCCGGTCGCTGGCGGAACGACGCGGAAGTTCTGAAATGCCTTCTGTCCCCATTTCAGGAACTGATAACGCTCCTGATTCCGCTCGAATTCGAGTTCGACGTTGGTCTGCAGGGCCATTCCCGTGCCGAAGGCATCGACCTGAACGCTGTGGTCAATCACGAGGTCGCAGGGGACCAGGGGGTTGATTTTCTTTGGATCTCCCCCCATCCGGACCATGGCGGCCCGCAGAGCGGCCAGGTCGACGACCGCCGGAACCCCGGTGAAATCCTGGAGAACCACCCGACCGGGCATGAACGGAATTTCCGTCGGTTCCTTCTGGTGCGGAGTCCAGTTGAGGATATTCTGCACATCCTGCTCGCTGACGATGTAGCCGTCACAGCTTCGCAGAGCGGATTCCAGAAGAACCCGGATCGAGAACGGGAGGCGGGAAACGTCCCCTTTCCCCATTTCCGTCAATTTCCCGAGCCGATGAATCGTGACTTCGCCGGCCTGAGTCTGCAGTTTGTGCTCCGCGCCGTAGGGATTGGAACCACTCATAGATCGAAAACTCCGCGGGACCAGCATGTACCGGCCCGATGTTCAAGGGGCATTGGCGATAGCAACCCGGCCCGAGGAGGCTCCCCCCTCAGCGACCGGATCGCAGGCTGAGTCTATTGTGGCTGTTATGGCCCCGGACTTCAAACCTTGCCCATCCGAGTCTGATTTTTTGTCCCGATTGAGAGAATGCTGCAAAAAATTGCAAAAACGGCTGCAGAAGTCGTTCTCCGCACCCACTGCGGGCGGCCCGCACAGGTCTCTGTGCAGGCTGGCGAGGTCTCGATCGTCCATAGTTCACAACTCTGAACGGCGACTGCTCCGGTGGGAGTTTCGCGCCGGCTCGAAAGGTGACCTCGCATCAGCGGCCGCGTGAGGAAGCACACGAGGGCCCGACCACCGCGCCTGCCACAGCGACTGTCCGGGCAGTCACCGCACGCCTCTTTACAGGCAGGACTTTATGCAACTGAGTTCACTGAATTGATAATCTGATATTAAGGTACATCCAGATTGCATACAAAACTTAAAACAATTACGCGTTGTTAACGACAAGTCTGTCCGCCATCGAAATATAAAGAATAGATGAAAACTTAATAATTTTTCTGTTGAGTGAAACACTTGGCCAGCGTTTTGTCGCCACACAAAAGCGAGTGACGAGCACGTCCTGCTCGAGACGCTTCCCTAAATTTCTGGAGACAAACGTGATGGCCAAACGTCGAGGTTTTACACTGATCGAACTGCTTGTGGTGATCGCAATTATTGCTGTGCTCATTGCTCTGCTGCTGCCTGCCGTGCAACAGGCACGGGAGTCCGCACGCCGTTCCCAGTGCAAGAATAACCTGAAGCAGATGGGCCTGGCGCTCCATAATTATCACGAGGTCTATAACACCCTTCCGCCCGGGTATATCACTTATCAGAACAACACACCGGCGATCGGCCCTGATCTCGGAACCCAATCGCCAGCATGGTCCTGGGGAGCTGCCATTCTTCCCCAGACAGACGGCGCAACGATTTTCACGACCGTGCAGCCCGGCACCTTGACCGTGAAGGATGCATTGCTCGACACAGCCACGGCACGGAAAGCCGCCATGACGACACGGATGTCCAATTTCCAGTGCCCATCCGACACCGCCCCGGGGCTGAATTCCGGACGTCCCTTAACGGCGGCCACCGGTTACACGGCCACAGCGATCGCGACGAGCAGCTACGTCGCATCTCATAACGTCGGAGACAACGCGACCACCGCCAGCAGCGTAAGCCCACTCGGAACCTCTCTTTACGATGCTCTCTACACAGCGACCCCCCACGCGACCACCCCAATGTCTGGCTACGTGGGCGCATTTGCGCAGAACAGCCGCACTGGTTTCCAGAACATTACTGACGGCACCAGCAACACCATCTTCATCGGTGAACGCTCCTGGCAAGTGGCCGCCAACCAGAATAATTCCGCATTGGCACTCGCAACGCGAAGCGGTGGAGATGACACGCTGGGGGTCGCTAATGCCAAGATCAATGCCAACACCGCCAGCTCGACCTCCTACAGCAGCTTCCATACTGGCGGAGCACACTTCCTGATGGGAGACGGCGCGGTCCGCTTCATTAGCGAAAACATTGCGTTCGTCATCCCCGCCGGTGCAACAGACGCCACAAACAATACTCATCTCATCCAGGCAGGGAACACGTTCGGGATGCTGATCGGCATCGCCGATGGACAGGTCTTGAACGAGTTCTAAGACAACTCATCCCAGACCACTCCGCACCTGTCGTACGGACACGAAAAACTCCTCGCGAGCCCGGCACAGTTCCTGTACCGGGCTTTGTTCATGCGCTCGCCGCCAATCAGTCTGAGCAGAGTTCACGCAGATCGCAGCAGCTTTTCCACCTGGCTCGAAGCCTGACCGCGAGTGAGAATCACGTCGCAGCCTGCCGACTGGGCATCGCGAAACAATTCTTCTCGCACATGCGGCCCGAAACCGATCAACCGGCAGTGCTCGCCCGCAGCGGACTTCAACTCCGCGATGTTGAGTTCCGGCAACTCCAGGTCAATCACAATGAAGTCGATACCGCCGTTCACCAGTTGCTGAAGGCACCCCGCCTGCGACAAACAGGTACGCCCTTTTCGTCCGGCCCGCTGGACCGCTCCATGCAGCTGACTCCCGAAGAACAAATCTTTGCACAACACAAGAACACTGAACTCGTCCGCCATTTCAACTCCGACAGCAATTTGGTTGCAATTCCGCATTCTTTTCCAGGACCATCGCCAGCCGCAACCGAGTCGCAGACGTTTCCCAAAGAAATTCGTCGACTCGGTCGAGAACTCACAAAAAAGCCGCCCGCCAAAACTGACAGCATCAGGTCTACATCCAGGGCACTTCGACGCCTCAAGCGAATCCACGCGATTGAGAAGCCCGGAATCGCTCTTTTCCAGCTGCGAATATCACCTGGTTAAACAAAACGTAAGGCGCGGCAATTCTGCCCATGCTGATAAATCATCCAGGAGCCAGGAACGCTATAGGCCCAAGCATAGAATGAAATGGAATGCCGATTGTCACACCAAGCGATTACGCAGACGACTCAAGACCTGACGCCGCCCTAAAAACAAAAAAACCCGGAAACAGCGAGTTGGCCGACAGCGTAGCGCACTGCGTTTGTCTCAGTTTGACGATTCTTTACGCTGTATGGGTTTACGCTCTTTCGCCCTGAAACTTTGTTGTGTACACTTGTTCTCAGTTTGACGGAATTTGACGTCAAGTGTAGCGCAGACGTAGCAAAATGAGTTTGTAGCGCAGTGAAGAAGCATCTCACAAATCCTGTCGTTGCCAAGCTTCCGACGCCTGCGAGTCGAGCAGCTTTCGTTCACGATTCCCAGCTGCAGGGATTTTGTATCTCTGTCAGTCCTGCCGGTCGGAAGACGTTCTATTTCTACGGTCGGGTGAATGGCAGGCCGCGTCGAATCCGGATCGGCACGTTTCCGGAGCTGACCGCGAGCCAGGCCCGGGACATCTGCAAGGGGATCATCGGTGATGTTTCCAAGGGGAAAGATGTCCATCACGACCGGAATGCCGGTCGGCGGACGCTGGGAGAACTGTTCGACCTGTATCTCGATACTCACGCCAAGCTGAAAAAACGGACATGGGAACGGGACGTGAAGGAATTCAATGCCTTTCACGGATCATGGAAGCGAAAGCCACTGGCCGAGATCCGCCGGGGGATGATTGCCGACCGGATTGCTGAGATCGTCGCCAGCAACGGCAAGGGGGCAGGACACAAGGCCCGGGCGTTACTGTCCAAGATGTTTTCCATCGCCGTGAAACACGAGTGGGTTGAATACAACCCGGTGACCGGAACCGACCGGCCGACGTTCGAACCACGCGAACGATACCTGAGACCGGATGAAGTGAAACGGTTTTTCGCTGCCGTGGATGACCTGCAGCGTGAAACGACGCGAGATTTCATCTATCTGGCTGTCTACACCGGCGCCCGACGCCAGAACCTTGCGACGATGCGATGGGAGGAACTGGACCTTGACCGTGGTCTCTGGGAAATCCCCCGCGAGAAGTTCAAAGGAAAGCGATCCAAGGTGATTCCACTGATCGATCCGGCTCTGGAGATTCTGCGGAGACGATTCGCTAATCGAGCCACCAGCAACCCATGGGTGTTCCCGGGCGGGGGAAAGGTCGGACACATCGTCGAGCCGAAAGCAGCGATGGAGAAGGTGCGAGAAGCGTCCGGGATTCAGGATCTACGGTTCCACGACCTGCGGCGCTCGCTGGGGGCATGGATGAACAATGCCGGGGTAAACCTGCGTCTCATTCAAACGACGCTGGGACATGCCAATATTGCGACCACAGCGGCACACTACACGCCAGCCGAATCGGAAGTGATCCGGGCAGCGACAGAAGCGGTGATCGGGCAAATCATGGGAAACGGAAAGACGGGTGAGTGATGCACGATTTAGACGATAAATCGGAAAGTATTTGTTGCTCGTCTGATGTTATTTCACTGTTTCGCTATCTGTCTGATTCGATCGATTCGGATAGCGAGGATGCCTTTGAGGATGCAAGAGAGATTTCGATTTTAATATTTCGGAATTTTCGCAAGTACAAGAAATCTCTTTGGTTGATCGGGAACTTGTCAATTCTCGAAGACAAGACGTGTGCTGACATCGTTTCCGTTGAGTTCGACGACGAACGCTTCCCCGTGATTCACGAGTCATCTGGCCATCGTGCTGCGAGTAAGATTCTTTATCACCTCTGCATGTTTGTTGCTGACAGAACCGAAGATTTAGGAAGTAAGGGCAAGATTCCTCTTAAACACGGGCATATCTTGAGGACCTTTCAAGAAGTTTTCACTGTCCCGCAAAACCGACGAGAGTTAAATAAACTCGTGGCGAGGCTCGACCGAGAAAGGTGGGTCGTTTACGCTCGGATTTCGTCAGAATCAAATTTGCCGAATGATTGGGTAACGATCGGTAAATCTAAGCTCAGGCTCCGCCTAACAGCCCGTTGAAAATCGTCCCTTCGCTTGACAGGTCTGGTAGATTGCCGGTGGTTGAGTTTTCAGGCATTCAGGGAGGGTGGTCCATGGCGTTGGGGAAGCGGGAGCAGTCGCAGCAGCAGGAGTTCTGGACTCCGACAGCGAATCTCTCCAGAGGACCGGGGCATGTCTTTTATGACAAGCTCAATCAGGTGCTGGCCAAGGCGGGATTCGACAAGGTTCTCGAGGACCTCTGCTCCCCGTATTATGCCAGCACAGGTCGCATGTCGATCCCTCCGGGCGTCTATTTCCGCATGCTGCTGGTCGGGTACTTTGAAGGGATCGACTCCCAGCGTGGCATCGCCTGGCGCTGCGAAGATTCTCTCTCGCTGCGAAGGTTCCTGGGCATTCCGATGGGGAAAGAGACCCCGGACCACAGCAGCCTGACACGCATTCGTGATCGACTCCCGCTGGAGATTCACCAGCAGGTGTTCCAGCAGGTGCTCAGCATCATCGATGAGCATGGACTTCTCAAGCTGAAATCAACCGGTGTCGACTCCACGTTGCTGGAGGCCAACGCCGCCATGAAAACAATCGTGAGAAAGGACTCGGGAGAAGACTGGAAGGAGTTCCTCAAACGCCTGATGCAGGAGGAAGGGCTGATCGAAGAGGGAGAGACCCCCAGCGACGATGACCTGCGGAAGTTCGATAAAACCCGTCATCAGCAGGGGAAGAAGAAGGTCTCCAATGCCGACTGGGAATCGTCGTCAGACCCCGATTCCCGCATCGTGAAGATGAAAGATGGCCGCACTCATCTGGGCTATAAGGCTGAGCATGTGATCGACCTGGAGAATGAGTTCATCCTCTCCGCCACGGTGTGTCATGGGACGAACAGTGATGCCGGCACGCTCATCGAAAGCGTGGTGAATGCCCAGCAGAACGTGATTCTCGCTGGCAGTCCGGAAGAGATTGAAGAGGTTGCTGCCGACAAGGGGTATCACAAGAACGAGACGATCACGCAGGCCACGCAGCTGGGACTCAGAACGTACATTCCCGAGCCCAATTCACAACACAATCGCACGTGGACGGACAAGCCGGAGGAAGTGCAGCAGGCAGTGCTCAACAACCGCCAGCGCATGAGTCGAGCCAAGGGAAAGGACCTGCAGCGTCAACGCAGCGAGAAGGTCGAACGCAGCTTCGCCCATGTGTGCGAAACCGGCGGAGCGAGACGAACGTGGCTGCGAGGAATTGAGAAGATCAACAAGCGTTACCTGATCGTGGCTGCAGCCAGGAACCTGGGTTTGCTGATGCTCAAGGCGTTCGGCATCGGCAAACCCAGAGGTCTGCAAGGCGGAATCCGGGCCATTCTGGCACTCTGGGGAACCTGCACGCTTCTCTGGGCCGCCCTGAGAAGCTGCCTGCGATCGCTCCAGGCAAGGACAGCTCATCCGATGGCGTTCCGAGACATCAACTGGCAATTGACCCCACAGCGACCACGTACACCCCGGAAACTCCAAATCATGCCAACTTCAACGGGCTGCTAAAGGGCACAACAATGGGCGAAACTGCGTTCAAGCGTTGGGTTAAATCTCAATGCGAGCTTGGTATGGTACGTCAAAAATCGCCAAGATCGAAGTTGGTTAGCGTCCACGCTTCACTTTTGAAGCCGGAAGTCGACAGATAAACGGCGAAAAAACGGCGCAAAAGTCTTTATCCGGCGCTGGCATCAAAGCGTCCAAAAAGCGATTGCCTGTATCTAGATCGTCGCTTTTAATCACTCCATCAGACAGCAATAAGGCTGCTGCAAACGGAGTGAACGCACATGACAACCGCTCAAATTCAAGCCCCTGCCAAGCTGACGCGGGCTGACGCTGCCGAGTATCTGGGACTGCAAAAGTCCACACTGGAAACCTGGGCCAGCTTGGGGCGCGGTCCGAAGTTCTACAAAGCTGGTTCCCGGGTCTGGTATCTGCAGCGCGAGCTTGACCGCTGGATCGATGAGCGATCCACCAACTGCTCATCCGCTTTGGATTCTTAAACGCGGCGACCCCGGGGGCAAACCGGGGCCGGGCGAAATTCTTTCTCTTGTCGTGATGGAGACGACACATTGATTTTATCAGAATCGGACTCTGTGCCAATCCCGGATCCGCACCCTGAACTTGGCGGACCCTTTTTTCCGGAACGGATTCCCCGCTTTTCTGGTGGGAACGGAACGCCACGAACCCCGTCGATCTGGGTCGATGACAGCGAAAACGGCAATTCTCAACCCCGATTGAATTGGTTTGCGCAGTGGCGACTGATTCGAGAGTTGCGGGAAAACGCCGACTTCCGCGCTGATGTGCTAGATGCTCTTGGGCTGACGGGGGTGTCGCGGTGAGAGAGCCAGGCGACGAAAGCGAATATGAAAGCGAGACTGGCGACGGTCTTTCGACCCCGATAGCAGGTAGGCGACGGTCACCGGTGAGGCTTCCGGAGCCGTTCAAGCCACTTCCAGTTGATCGCATTCCGCATCCAGTCAGTGACTATATCCGTGAGTCTTCGGCGGCCATCGGGTGTGACCTGTCAATGGTTGCGCTGCCGATGCTCAGTTCGCTCGCTGCAGCTGTCGGGAATTCTGCTGTCGTCGAAGTGAAATCAACATGGACAGAGCCATTTGTGATCTGGACAGCGACCATTGCAGAGTCCGGAAGCAACAAATCGTCTTCCCTTAATGCGGGGACGTCGTTTGTTGGAGAGCAGCACGATTTGAGCATTAAGCAGAATGCCGATGCTCTCCATATGTTTGAAGAAGAACTTGCCGAATGGGAACGGCAGTGCTCAGGTAAACGCCAGAAACCGCCAAAGCCTAACAGGCCAGTACCACGCCGATTTCAGGTTGGTGATGTCACGACGGAAGCCCTGATCGACATTCTCACCGGAAACCCGCGTGGAGTTCTGGCGAAGTATGACGAACTGGCAGGACTCTTCAAATCGTTCAATCAGTACAAGGGACGCGGTGGATCGGATGTAGCGAATTGGTTGGGAATGTTTCGCGCCGAACCCCTGACCGTTGATCGGAAAGTGAACGGGACCGTTCGTTACATTCCTCGAGCAGCGGTTTCCATTTCTGGAACGATTCAGCCTTCGGTTCTGAAGTCCTGCTTCGAGGGAGAGAACACCGAGAACGGGCTGGCGTCCCGATTCCTGCTTTGCCGTCCACCAGAGTCAGCAAAATGCTGGACTGATGACGTAGTTGATCCCCGCATTGAAAGTGATGTTCGCAATATTTTTCAGGGGCTGTACTCGCTTCCGTGTGGAGAACGTCCCGCGCCAATCCATTTCGATCGAGATGCACTTGCCCTGTTCCGAGAATTCGTGAATGAACACGGTCGTGAAACGGCGGCGGTGGACGGCCATCTGAACCAAGATCAGTACGACGCCGGGGTGGAACGGGCTGCAGCACGTCGTCAGGACGCGGAGAAGGAGGAGTACGAAAACTCACCCGCAGGCATCATGGCGAAGGAAATGGAAGAGTTCGGCGAACGACTCCGGGAATCAACGCAGACGGCAGAAGAGAAATTCGCCGACCAGATGGCCAAGATCGGGCAGGCATTCCACGCCGGGTCCATCACAGCGGATACCGCCAAGCGAGCCTTGGAAGCTGCTCAGCAGGATCTGGACGCGGACCGGAAGCGAATTGAAGACGAACAGAAGCGGAAGGAAAAGGAAATCCGGGATGCTCAGATCGAGAGTATCAACAAAGTTGCCGACCGGAAAAGGAAGCTGGCAGGCGGTGTGACCGGCGATGCTCGCGAGAAAGCGGAAGATGAAGCGTTGCGTTCTCAATACGAATCGCTGAATGCAACAGGGAACAAGTCCGAAGCCTTTGACGTTCTCTCGGAATACGTCAGCCGTCTAAGTGGCCGGGCTGAGAGTCTGTCCGAGGACATGAAAGAAAACAGCGGCGAACGAATTCTGACCAGTTCGGCGCGCGAGGCCATGATGGGGCTGGGGACATCCGGGACCGTCGATCAGGAGATCCTGAAGAAGTCCGAAGACAACAACCGCGAACTGGTGAAGATGAACGAGACAATGACCCAGCTTTACCGCGAGTTGACGGAATAGGGAGTACAGACACATGGCAACGACATACTTGACCTGGAGTGAATCGGTTTCGCCGAATCGACTCGAGGTAGAGGCGATTGTCGAAGGAGCGGAATCGTATCAGGACGCAGTGAACGCCATCGTTGAAGGTCTACCCGCAACGATTGGCTCGATGCAGCTTTCGAATATCTCCAAGATGGATCGGATTCCGGGGAACCCGAATTCTTGGCGAGTGATGACCGTGTACGCCATCAACAAGGCGAAGGAGAACAATGGAGAACTGGCATCCGGGGAATTCGAGTTCGCGTTCTCGTCATCACGACAGACTATCAAGAGAACCGTTGCCTACGAAACCCGGCACATCTTTGTCGATCCCGAAGAAGGCGTGGTCGAAACCAACATCTCCAGCAGCAATCTGATCGGTTACAACAAGAAAACCGGTCAGATCAACGGAGTGGACGAACCGGAGTATCTGAACGCGTTTCGCTGGAAGGTCGCTGTTCCGTTTTCCACGGCGTCAGAGTCATGGAGACGATCGACCGGAAAGCTGCGCGGCTCGCTGAATCAGAATCCATTCTTCGGCTACGAGGCTCGCACTGTCCTTTTTGAAGACATCACCGGCAACGTGAAGGCAGACGGACTGTATGTGCTGGATCTGTCGTTCTCCCAGAAGGACCACGAGGAAGACGTGGTCATCGGCGGAATCGAAGTCGGAACGGTGGAAGCATGGGATCACATCGACGTGCCGAAGCCGGATTTGCAGGTTGAAACTGTTGCGGGAAAATCGAGGCTTTTACCGTTTCTGAATGAAGTCAAGATCCATCGCGTGAAGGTGGCGAAAGACTGGTCATTGATTGCAGGCATTCTGGCCATGGGGGAATGAGGATGGACATCGACACTTTTCACGTCCACCTACCCGTTTACGTAGGGAAAGGTGGCCACGGGAATTTCCTGCTGTTTCGCAACAATGGCGAGATGTACGGGGAAGTCTTCGAATCGGAAGACATCGCGCGTGACGTGATGCACCGGCATACCAAGGGGGGAACCTTCACACTCTTCCCCATTCGTGAACCTGAAGCACTTCAGAACTACCTGCAGGGACTCTACCAGCAGGGGGCTGCCATGCTCCGCTATCACTTCAGCGATCCGGAAACCGGCGAATACAAGGCCGTCCAGATGGAAACAGCCGCGACACTCTCCCAGATGGAAGCATGAAGGCAGTTCAGGCCGGTTGCCACGATGGCAGCCCCAGGATCGCCTGCATCGCGTCGGAAGGGGCCGGGATGACCTGAGGGAGGACCGGGAAACCTTCCGGTAAATTTGCCGGAAGGTTCAAAAGGTAATTTTTACCTTTTGAATTATTGCCACTTTTCTCAATGTTCTGGCGAGTTTTTGGGCCGGACCCCTTCTGGGAGTACCAAAAACTACGAACAGCTTTGGTTCCACTGAAGCGGCTGACCCTACGAAAAATTTTACGTAGGATTGCAACCCGTGTATCAAACTCGCCCGGTCACTTCCGCTTCGGCTTGTCTGCTTGTTCTTCCAACTGGCGGGCAGCTGCATCATCAAGTTGAATCCGGATCCAATCCGTGAGGGTCCGACGATCTGCAGCGGCAGCGCGTTCCCAGACTGTCTTTTGGGAATCCTCGCAGCGAATGTTCACCTGAATGGACTTGCTCATGAAGAATACGGATATCCAGCGGAACCAACACATTCAATACGCTTGACTCCCATATGATAGCAGGTGTATAACACATGCTACACGGCAGCCGTTCCGGTCGAGGGGATGACAGCCGACAATTCGATTCATGGACCTACGTCCGGATACGCCTGCATTTGTGCTGCTCGACCCAGCCGCTTGCAGGCGTTTTTCTTTGGGCTGAGGAGGACAGCCGGAGCCGGGTAAGAAGGGCGCATGAAAAAAGCCGGTCGCATGGTGCAACCGGCTCATCACTGAACAGCTTGCCGGAAACTTTCTCAGGGCTTCGGCAGGCCACCTAAAGGAATTGTCCCATGAATTGGAACGTAACACAACCCCCGGTCACACAATCCGAAATCGATTCTCTGCCAACGGTCCAAACGCCAGAAAAATTGGTGCTTCCGGATGAGTGGCCAGACTTTACGAACACTCCCCCGGACAGCATCAAGCTGGTGGTTTCTTTGGCGGGAGGTCCGGAACCGACATCGGCGAACGCGATTCCCGGTGCAATCACTACGGCCATGCCTCGGGAGCTGGCAACCTATCTCGCGGTAGAACTGAATCGGGAGACGTTGCACGATGACAAGTGCGACATCTGGCATTTGGTTGCCGTTGGGCGTGGGCTGACTGGGAAAGGCTACTGCGTCGTCCGGGTGAGAATGCCGTCTGGCTGGAGACCTGAACATGAGTATTCGACTCCCCCGTCCGAAGAAACCGGGCTGATGAACACTGAAGTTCGAATGAGCGTGAAGCGGTTCAATCAGGTGCAGCTGAATTCCGGGGGCCAGGTGCGATTCTGGCAACTGTTCATCAAGCCGCTGGAGTATCCGAAGCTGGCCAATCATCAGGACCTGAATGTGATGGAGGCACGGGCCGTTGAGCATTTCCAGCAGGCTCTGGCCTGTGCTGTTGCCGTCGAGAAAACCCGGAGCGGTGCATTGAACCTCAAAATCGATCCGGGCGTCACAGACGTGATCTGGAGCCACGAGAGGGAAGGTTATGCGGGACTGGCCAAGCGGCTGCGTCTCATTGCCAGCAAGTTCCTGAACGCGGCTGAGAAGATCCTGCCCGCACGGGTGACCGCGCCGTCATTGTCTGCGGTCGAGCCGAATTCCCGTCTCATCCGAGTGGGTGACCGGCAGGACGTGCATTTGCTGGTCGACGGTGTTCGCAGCGACGAGGAAGCATTCCAGCGAGCCCGGGAAACGCTGTCCATCTCCGGCGTCTGATCTGCATTCTTTCTCTTCTCGCGCATCCATCGCCCCCGTGAACGCTCAGGCCGGATCGGGGGCATTCACCCAAAGGAACATTCTCATGATCGATTTTGCAACTGCTGCCACGGTTCGCCCTGAGATCCCGACAACGTTTCCCAAAGAGGGCGATTTTGACCACATTCGGGTTTCTGCTCCCGATGCGTTTCTGATGTTCGCGGCACTCCCTGCAGGCCGGTTCATCCGTAGTGGTTATTGGAATGAACTGTACGAAGAACAGCAGCAGTTTGTTCGAGATTCGCTCGCCTCACGTGGATTGACGCTGTATGACCGTGGCGACGGCATGCTGGTGACAGAGGCCAAGTACGTCGAGTCAGCAGCTCACATGCACTGCATGTGTCAGGACCGGTTCGAATTCATGATCAGTGATGACGGTCGCATTTTTGGGGAAGACCACATCGTCCTGTCCGTGATCAACGTCGATTCGAAGACCGAGGCGCGGAAGATCCTCAAAAAGTTCGTGAAGTTCGTTCAGGAACACGGGCTGGAAATCTACTGAAGCTCCCAACTTTCTCGCCCCCGGTGGTTCGCTGCCGGGGGGGGTGTTTTCATAAAGGAACATTCCCATGATCGCATTCTCAGAGTCTCCCTGCCCTCCCGCGTTCGCAGGCTGCAGCGTCATGAGCAGGGGGAACGACCGCTTCACGTTCGACAACGTGCCGACGCTGCCAGCGTCAGTGCGAGACAAGTTCACCACGTTCCACGGTGGCAGCATCGACAAGGCCGAATTCGACGCACTCCCGGAGCAGGACCAGCAGCAGATTTACGCTGTGCTGGAGTCAGAGCACCGGGCGTTCTTCCTGCAGCCAGCGAGCAAGAATGCACCGGCTCGCTACGTGACGGCTTCGGCAGACTACCTGGGCAACCCGGAAGTGGCGATTTTCTTTCAGGACCGGAACACGCAGGATTTCGTGATTCCCCACGATGACCACCGAGTCCGCCACTGTGCAGAGATCGGCTTCCGGGTTCACAACGCGAAGAACCGGACGGAAGCCAAACGCATGCTGCGGGACTTCCTGCAGGACATGCTGAGAATCGGTTTCCACGTTTACTGACCATCGGTTGGCGACGATGGTATTTTGTCCCCCGGGTGGCGTTTGGCGACGCTCCCGGGGGCCTTTTTTGTGCGCCACGCCTCATTTTCACGGCAGTTGCTCAGTGTGCAAGTGAACTGACCGGCTTTTTGTTTTGTAGCGCATGCGTAGCGCAATCGCCGATCTGGCTGAATCTCACCGCATAAAAAGGCCCCATAAACAAAAAAACCCGGAAACAGCGAGTCCTAGGGGGGCGGAGGACTACAAGCTATTTCCGGGGGCGATGAGCTCTCTTTTTTGCGAAGGCTGCTCACCCTGCCTTCGATGGGCGGGAAGGTATGGAACTGCTCAAATCTGGTCAAGACGGCTTTTCATGATTCTTTTTGCAGCATCCCCGAAGAAGTAACTTTCGATCCCCGTGGGGTGTTTTCTGAGATGCGCCCGGCGAAGATGAAGCTGTAAGACACTGAGGCAGAACGACTTACACATTGAGCTTCAGGCTAAAACCCCTGTCGGCGGATATTGCCGGTGTGTCGAAAGGTGCGCGGGGCTGCTTACTGAAGCTAGAGCCCGGCTGCGGATATTCGACTCAGACTTGCCGGATTTTTTCAGGTGCCTCGAGCAGGAGGAAATTCAAACCAGAAGAGTGAGTCTCGCGAATATGTGTCTCTCCGGCGACGGTCAACACAACTTTCGAGCGTAGAATCACCCGCAATCGCCGTCACACTCCCCTGAGGCAGGGGCTGGAAGCGGGGCATCGCCGGAAAACCGAGCTAAAGGCAGTCTGAGTCGCACCGGGTCTGAAGTGCGATTGCGGTCCCGTGCAGCGAAGTGAGTTGTCACGGACCTTTGCTGTCAGAATCAGCTCCCGCTTTTTTTCCAGGCAATGATGTCATCCAGGATCTCTCCCAGTGACAGTGAGGGCTTCTTGCCGATCGCGGCTGCCAGTCGCGAAACGTCGGGAACGCGGCGGCGGACATCCTCGAAATCATTTCCGTAGGCGTCCTTGTACTCGACGTGCTTGATCTCCACTTCGGGATTCACGCGTCGAATTACTTCCTGGGCAAGCTGCAGGACCGAAACATCCTGATCGCTGCCGATGTTGAAGATCCGTCCGACGGCGTCGTCGGACTCTGTCAGACTGATGATGCATTCAACGACTTCTTTGACGTGAGCGAAGCAGCGAACCTGCTTACCATCGTCGTAGACCACGACCGGGCCCCCGTTGAGGGCCTGATCGACGAAGCGAGGGATGACCATGCCGTAGTTGCCGACCTGCCGGGGACCGACCACATTGAAAAACCGGCCGATCACCACGGGAAGCTGGTATTTTCCGTGGTAGGCCAGCGACAGGAATTCGTCGATCGCCTTGGAGCATCCGTACGCCCAGCGGGGTCGTGAGGTCGGTCCGAAATGCAGGTCGTCCTCTTCCGTCCAGCGTTCTTTCGGGTTCTTTCCGTAGACTTCACTGGTCGAAGCGAGGAAGAAACGGCAACCGCGGAGGGCCGATTGCCGAAGCAGGCACTCCGTCGGATAGATATTGGTTTCAATGGTCCGCACTGGATCTTTCGCCACCAGTTGAACACCCACAGCGGCTGCCAGGTGATAAACGACATCGACCCCCTGCACAGCTTCAGTCAGGAGGAGCTGGTCGGTGATGGACCCCTTGATGAGGGTCAGGCGGGGATGGTCCTTCACCTTGCTGAGATTGTCCGCTCGACCGGTCGAAAAGTCGTCGACCACGCGGACGTCGTGCCCGAGTTCCAGAAGCCGTTCGGTGAGATGACTGCCAATAAATCCGGCGCCGCCGGTGACGAGACACTGAGCCATGAGACGCCTTGTCGGCAGAATAGGAACTTTAGAGAAGAGCAGTGGATACCTGGAGGCGGGTTCACCCGTTCGCAGCCGATCGGCCACGATGATCGGCGATGCGCCGGACTTTCCCACCGGTTGCATGGTGACAGGTCAGCGAACGGACGTCCACTCTTCAAGCGGCCGCTGTGTCGGAATCGTCATCGGGAGAGGGATAGCCAAATCTCTCGTAGACTTCCCGGCAGCGGAGATACACCTGCTGCCGCCAGTGGAGGTCCGGGCGGAACTTGTTTTTCTTGTATTCCTTGTGGTCCTCGAGCTTTGGTTCCAGACGTCTACGAACCTCGTCAAATCCCCCCAGGTTCAGCTCGGAGTAGAGCCGCTGGAGTTCTGACATCGGATCGGCGGAGAGATCTTCGTATTTGACTTCAGCCAGATTTCCGGCGGGGATCAGGTGCTTGTCCCGTTCGTACGCCTGAAACGCTTCCAGATAAGTCTCGATGATGCTGTTTTCCGGATCCGGGTGATAAGGGCTTCCTAGCGTGTTTTCCCCGATGAGGGTGGATCGCAGGTGCAGCGTCGAATTGAAGACGTCGAACGGATGCCGGTTGATGTAGATGAATTTCGCCCGCGGAAACAGCTCCAGAAGCTGTTTGACACGATAGGTGTGTGACGGGGACTTCATGATCAGCGGCTTGCGGTGACGCACCGTCAGCTTCTTCATGAACAGCTTCATGGTGTCGAACCAGAGCTTGCGATCTTCCGCCGGGAGTTCGTCGATGCGGAAGGACCGGGTCCATTCCTGCAGATCGAACGGTCGCAGGGGCAATGTGTATGGCGAGACCAGACACATGGTGCAGATGGCAAACTCGTCTTCCTGAGGCACCTGCCAGTGTGCCTCCATGTTGTCCATGGGACGGGACTTCGGGACCATCCAACCGGTCAGACGGGTGTTGATGGTTTCTGAAGCCAGAAAGTGCCAGGGAAAGATGGTTTCGTACAGCGTGGGATACGCGTATCGCGGGTCCAGGGAGAGCAGATTGTGGAGAAGGGTCGTCCCGCTGCGCCAATATCCGAGCACAAAAACTGGCTCGGGGTGAATTTCCGCGTCGGCCACCTTCCGGCCAAAGAGGACGTTCTCGACGAGGGACATCGTCGAGTTGTAGGCGCCGAAAAACGGCATCAGACCGATTTGCTTCCAGCGTGACCAACGCAGGCTCGGTTTGAGCTGCATCAGCTTGTACATGGTCGAGAGTTTCATCCCGTGATACAGGATGAGCCCCCCTTGCGAAGTCCTTTTCGGCTTATTTTCGGAACCTGTCATTGCGCCTTCTGTCGTTCACCTGCAAAGTGGGTTTGCTGGTTGCCTGGAGGTCTTCCGTTTCACTTCCATTCGCAATTTACGATGACTTCGCGCAATGGGCAACTGGAAGTGTCGGTTTATTGCAAATGTACCGACAGAGACGGGATTCCGGAAGATGACGGTGAGTCGGAATCTGCCGGCGTGTGGCGGGAATGCATGGTGAATTTTGGCAACGATTCCGGCCTTCCCCAGACCCGCAAACTTCCCCGGTTCCATAGTTAGAAGAATCAGAACGGGAGGAGATTCTGCGCGGTGCGGAATTCCCGTTCGAACTGAAATTCCGGAAGCCAGAGTCGCCGGCGTGCTCGGTTATTACCTTTTTCTGCTCGCGAACGCATTGCTGTTTGTACGGCCGCAGGAGGTCTTCCCCTCCCTGGGGAACCTGCAGCTGTACCTGCCCTGCATTCTTGGAGCATTCCTGTTTTCTCTGCAGGACCTGCACAATCAGGTCCGGTGGAAAACCATGATGCAGCAGCCAGTGAACCTGTGCGTGCTGGGGGTGACTCTCGCCATCCTGATGTCCCGTCTCGCAACGGGTAATTTCTTTCATCTGGACGTCAGCCTGATCGGGATGCTGAAGGTCGTTGTCTATTACCTGGTGCTGGTCTCCGTCCTGACGACCCCCTTACGGCTGCGTTACTTTCTGATGTCGACCGCGATCTGTTCAACCTTGATGATCGCCTACAGCGTGGTTGATTACCGTGCGTTCCGTGATTACTGGACGGACAACCCGGAATTCTACGAGGTGCTCGAGCGGGAGCGGGGCCTGGATCCTTCTGAACGGACCACGCTGCGTCATATTCCCGACAGAAATGGCGTCAACGTCTACGGAGATGAGATCTGGTTCTTCCGCCTGTGCGGGCTGGGGGTGTTTCATGACCCCAATGACATCTCGCTTTTGATCGTGGCGACGTGCATTATTTCGGTCTACTTTCTGACCGACCCAACGCTGTCGATCCTGCGTGTCCTGTGGTTGATCCCGCTGGCGATCATGTCGGTCGCCATGTACTACACCTACTCCCGCGGAGGACTGCTCGCGCTGGGAGTGGGGATGATGGCCTGGCTATGCTGCAAATACGGGACAAAAGTCGCCATCGCCATCGGCATCATGGGGGCGATGACCGTCCCGGTGATGCTGGGGCGGGCTGGTAAAATTGATATCTCCGAAGGCACAGGGCAGCAGCGTGTGCAGCTGTGGGCAGACGGACTGGCAGCCATTCGCAGTACCCGCTTCTTCTTCGGAATCGGAGAAGGGGTCTACCCCGACGTTGCTGGGCACGTCGCCCACAATTCCTTTGTGCATGCCTTTGTTGAACTGGGATTCTTTGGGGGAACGCTGTTCTTCGGTTGCTTCTTCCTCCCCGCATTCACGTTCTTTCTGATGAAGCGGTATCGCTTTCAGATCGAAGATCCGGAACTGCGGCGCATGTTCCCGTACATTGCAGCCATCCTCGCCGAGTGGTGTATGGGGATGTGTTCGCTCTCCCGGTGTTACGTTCCTCCGACGTACATGGTCTGCGGAACCGCAGCTGCGTTTATCAACCTTGTCGGCTTCTATCGCACCAACCCCAGGCCGTTGCTGCGGCTGACCCCTCGTGTGATCAAGCCCTGGGTCACGTGCAGTGCCTGTCTCCTGGCGGGTGCGTACGTTTTTGTCCGCATTTTTGCCCGCTGGAGCTGACCAGCCTGAGCCAGACCGTATCACAGAGAATCCTGAAGCGAATCCAGATCAGAAAGTCACACCATGAGTTCGACTCCGCAGATCAGCGTGGTGATCCCGGCTTATCACGCCGTGAAAACGATCGCAAACACCCTGCAGAGCGTTCTGAACCAGACGGTCCCCCCACAGGAAATCATCGTCATTGACGACGGTTCCAAGGACGAGACCGCTGCATTCGTCAGGTCTCACTTCCCGCAGGTGCGGGTGGTCACCCAGAAGAATGCCGGCCCATCGGCAGCCCGCAATCACGGGATTCGCCTTGCCCAGAATCCCTGGATCGCGCTGCTCGACTCTGACGACTCCTGGTTGCCGAACAAACTGGAGCGGCAGATTCAGGAAATCGCCGATGACGTCGCGTTGATTCACACCCACACGGTCGGCGACAACGGAAAGAACGAACGGAACATCACGTTTGATGAACTCTGGGAACACAACTACATCGGCACTTCGACGGTGCTGATGAACAAAGAGGTCTGCCAGTCTGTCGGAGGCTTTCCGGAGGACCGTGCTCTGGTCGGTGCGGAGGACTATCACCTGTGGCTTCGCATCGCCGCCACTGGAAAACGAATTGTCACCGTGCGAGAAGAACTGACTTTATACACGCCGGCGGAAGGGAACCTGTCAGCGCAGATCTCCCGGGTGGTCAAAGCCGAACTGATCAATACGGAACTGATCGGCAAGTCATGCGGGCTGGCTCCGGAACGGATCGAACGCAAACGGGCAGCGGTGCTGGATGAATATGCCCGCGCCTTGTTCTGGATGCGGGACCTTCCCTTGGCCCGGAAATATTACCGCGAACTCCTGAATTATCGCTGCACTCCCCGGAACGTCGGTTACTGGCTGGCGACCTACCTTCCCCCGGCATTGTTGAACAGAAATCGTGCTCAAGTCGTTCAGGCCAAGAACAAGGCGCTGCTGCAGGCGGCGACCGTGGGGCTCCCACGATGACCGTCCGCAAGAATATTATCGCCGGCTGGCTGGCCCACCTGTTCACGGTGCTGATCGGCTTCTTCATGATGCCCTACATCCTGGGGACCGTCGGAGAAGCACAGTACGGGGCCTGGGTGTTCATCAACGCCATTGCCGGCTACTCCACGATGATCTACTCCGGTTTCGGAGCGACCATCTGCCGCTACGTGGCCGACCTCTATGCGAGAAAAGACTGGAAACGGCTCAACACCGTCGTCAGCACGATTCAGACGGTCTACATCGGGACAGCGACACTGGTCTTCCTGTTCACCACCGCCTGTGCCCTATGGGCTCCCACGTTGCAGAAATGGGGAACACTCCCCATGGGCGAGATCCAGATTTCGATCATGATCGTCGGCTGCACGATCGGCCTGGGAATGATCGCCAGCGTCTATGGCGGGGTGCTGGTCGGAACTCAGCGGCTCGACATCAAACGGGGAATCGAAGTCACGCTCGGGATCGTGCGCTTACTGCTGACGTTGCTCTGCCTTCACGAACACTACGGACTGATCACGCTGGCGTTGATCTTCTTCTTCGTCACCGTGATCGAACATGGAGCGAGTGCCTATTACGCGTATCGTCAGGTTCCCACACTGTCTGTCGGACCCTGGCACACGCGCCGCGATGTGATGAAGGAATGTTTCGGATTCAGCGCCTTCAACGCCATTGCCCTGTTCGCCGAATACCTGATCTTCTTCACCGACACCGTGGTGATCGGCATCATCCTCGGACCGCTGGCGGTTGTGCCGTACCAGATCGGTCTGAGGATCGCGCAGATGATTCAGATCCCGATTGCACAGATTGCGGAAGCGGTTCTGCCCAAGGCCGGCGAACTGCACGCCCGCAGCCAACAGCATGAACTCGGTCGCCTCGTCGCCAAAGGAATGGGGCTCGCCTTCCTTCTCTCCGGAGGATTTCTCATCGGGGCGACCTACTTTAACGATCTGCTGATTCGAACCTGGATCGGAAAAGAATACGCCGACAGCAACACCGTTCTGGTTCTGCTGGTGGCGTCACAGCTCGTCGCATTGCCGATGATGGTGGCTCGCAAAGCACTTCTCGGAACCGGAAAAGTGCGGCTGCAGGCTCTCATTGATCTGTTCGAGGCATTGCTAAACCTGGTGTTCTCGCTGATTCTCATTCGCTTCTGGGGAATCGTCGGGGTCGCCTGGGGAACCGTCATCCCGCTGATTCTCGTCGAACTGTTTGTTCTCCTGCCGTACGCGATGCGGGAGCTGAACGTCACTCGAAAATCGCTGTGGCATGACGTTGTCGCTCCGCAGCTTCCCGCGCAGGTTGCACTGGTGGTGTTCTGCGATCTGGCGGTGCGATTCATTCCCGCATCCGGCTGGGCACCGCTCGTCGGCGTGACGGTGGGAGGAGGAGCTGTGCTCTTCGCGGTACGCGGACTGATTTATTTCCTTGAACGTCGCGAGCACGCTTCCACAGTCGCTGCCAATCAAACTCCATCAGAAGTCTTTGCGGGCTAGCGAAACATGACCTCCCTGACGACATCACTTCCGTTCCCGCAGACGACAGAGACGCTGCATTGCCGCATCGTTTCTTCGGAGAGTGCGGAACAGGCCATGGCGACCTGGCGTGAAATCGAAGCACGCCAGGGAAGTTCGTCGCTCGCCAGCGGAGCGACATGGACGGAGAACTGGATTCAGGTCTACGGAAATGTCGTCCCATACCGATTTCTGATTGCCGAGGCTGGCGGAGTCCCCCGAGGCATCTGCCTGCTGACAACGGGCACCGCCGAGAAAGTCGGTCCGTTTCCGATCCGCACTCTCCATCTGGGAACCGCAGGCGAGCCGCAACCTGGCAGCGTCTGCGTCGAATACAATCGAATCCTCGTCGAACCCCGGTTTCAGGGTGAATTCATCTCGCAGGTGGCTGCTGCGATCAAGCAGGATCGAACCTGGGAACAGCTGCGACTGGATGGTTTCTCGGAAGCGGATCTGGCCCCCTGGCTCCCGCATTTCCCCAATGCGGAAGTCCGTTCCCGCGACAGCAGGTACTTCGATCTGAAAGCAGCCCGTGAACACGCTCAGCCGGTGATCGAGCGACTGGGAAAAAGCACGCGATCGAATCTTCGTCGACGTTTGAAGCAGTATGGCGATCTGCAATGCGAATGGGCTGAAACCATTGAGCAGGCAGAAGACATTCTGACGGAACTGATCACGCTGCATCAGGCGCGCTGGCAGGCTGTCGGGCAACCGGGAGCGTTCGCCAGTGAACGGTTTCTGAAGTTTCAGACGACCACCGCGCTGAAGCTGTTCCTCGAGCAGAAGTCCGTTCTGTTCCGGGTTCGCCATCAGTCTGAAACCGTCGGCTGTCTGTATTTGCTGGTCGATGACAACCGACTCCTCGACTACCTGTCGGGGTTCGCCGACTTCAATGTGAAACCGAGTCCCGGACTGACGACACATTACCTCTGCATGGAAGCGGCACTCCAGCGCGGGTACGACGCCTATGACTTCCTCGTGGGGGACAAGCGTCACAAGGAGAACCTTTCCAGCGACGTCAATCAGCTCTGCTGGCTGACGTGGTCCAGACCCTCATTCAAACTCACAGCGATTGAGCTGCTTCGAAAACTCAAGCAGCGATTCGCGCGTGGACATCAGACAACAAACGATTCTTCTTCTCCCGAGCAGACCTCTGGCGAGACGGCACATTGATTTTTGCATCGCAGGCATTTTATCCGGCGCTGCGAAAAAAGGACCAGATATGGCACAGACACAATCAATCAGTTCCGCGATGAAGGATACGGAAATCGAGATTCCGGTTCCGCCGAGAATTCGGGTCTGTCACCTCAGCATGACGCTGCGGACAGGCGGTCTCGAACGACTGCTCGTGGACTTCGCAAGATTTCATGACCCCGCTCGTTTTGAGTTGAGCTTTGTCGCGCTCGCGGAACTGGGGCCCCCTGCGGATGACCTGCGCGCTGCCGGCTATGACGTGCATTCGATTGGCATGCCACAGAAGAAAAAATCGCGGGCGATTCAGGATCTGCGGAACTATCTGAAAGCCGGGAACTTCGATGTGCTTCACACGCACAACACCTACCCGCACTTTTACGGCGCGATGGCTGCCCGCTGGGCCGGCATCTCGACTATCATCAACACGCAACATGGCCGCGGCTGTGGGACCGGATGGAAAAGCCAGTGGCAGTTCCGTCTTGCCAATCGCCTGGCAGCCAGAATTGTGGGAGTCTCCGAAGACGCGACGAAGCTGTGCCAGTCACAGGACCTGAGAAGTGCAGCCAAGATGCGCTGCATCTGGAACGGGATCGATCTGGACCGCTTCGCCTACACCGGACCGCAGCCTGCCCCGATCGCGATTTCCGTGGCCCGGCTTTCGCCCGAGAAAGACTATCCCACTCTTCTTCGCGCGATCCGTAAAGTGGTTGTCGTTCATCCGGGCTTCCGCCTGAAGCTCGTCGGAGACGGCAGCGAACGTGAGAAGCTGGAGCAGATGACCCGCGATCTGAAGATTGAAAAATACGTGGAGTTCCTCGGGGAACGCAAAGATGTCCCTGAGCTGCTGAGAACGGCGGGCTTCTATGTGTCATCCTCGAAGACAGAAGGAATTTCGCTCACGCTGCTGGAAGCGATGGCGGTCGGCCTCCCCATCGTCACCACGAGTGTCGGCGGGAATCCCGAGATCGTGGTCGACGGTGTGACCGGCAAGCTGGTCCCTCCTCTGAATCCCGATGCTCTGGCGAGCGCCATTCTCGACATGATCGAAGAGCATGCCACCTGGCCGCAGATGGCAGAGCTGGGACGTCTTCGCGTCGAACAGAATTTTAATATCCGCAACATGGTTCAGAACTACGAGAGCCTGTACTGCGAGTGCGTTCAGCGCGACTGAACCGGCCTCTCCGCATCAAGTTTTCTCATAGAACACTCACGAGTTTCTTTCATGTCGTCTTCACCCAAAATTCGAGTCGCCTTGATCGGCTGTGGACAGATTGCCGATGCGCATCTGTCACAGCTGCAGCGGATCAAGTCGGCAGAAGTTGTCGCTGTCTGTGACATGCATGAAGACCTCGCGTGGCAGGCTGCCGCGCGGTTTGCTGTGCCACGACATTTCACGAATCACGAGCGGATGCTCGAACAGACCCGACCCGATGTGGTGCACATCACCACCCCGGCCCACACGCATGCTCCCCTCGCAAAAGAACTGCTGCGAGCCGGCTGCCATGTGTACGTCGAAAAGCCGTTTACTCTGGACGCTGTCGATGCCCGGGAGGTTCTCGCCGTTGCTGAGGAGACGGGACGATTCGTCTGCGTCGGACATGATCAACTGTTCGATCCCGCCTGGCTGCGCTGCAAGGCGTGGATCAATCGCGGAGTGATTGGAGAGGTGCGGCACATCGAATCGGTTCTCGGCTACCCTATCGATGGGAAGTTCGGAAATCTCGTGGCGGGCAACCCGAATCACTGGGTGCGAAAGCTCCCCGGGGGTCTGTTTCAGAACACAATCTCTCATCCGCTCTATCGCATCACCGACCTGATGAAGGATGTTCAGCCGGCCTTGATCGGGGGATGGCGGACACGTCCGGAGTTCGATTTCCCCACGGAAATGAGCATCTCATTTCAAGGGCAACGGCAAAACGGAAGCCTGACATTCTCCACATTCCTGCCTCCCCAGCGGATCACACGGGTGTACGGCTCGAAGGGGACGATCGATGTCGACTTCGACGCTCAGACACTCCGGTTGAACCGACTGACCAGACTCCCCGGGGCGTTTGGAAAGCTGGAAGCGCCGTGGCAGCAGTTCGGCAACAGCGTTTGGAACCTCAAGAACAACCTGCTCCGCTTCGCCTGTTCCGACATTCACTACTTCGCTGGAATGAAGAACCTGTTCGAAGCGTTTTATCAGTCGATCCAGACCGGGTCTCCGCTGCCAATTCCGCCTGAAGAAGTGGAACGCGTCACGTTTCTGATGGACCGCATCTTCGATCACTGCCGCGAAACCACTGCCCGGTCGAACATCCCACAGACATCCGCTTCAGAAGCTTCCAGTCGACCCGAGGTGCAGATATGTCCGTAACCGCCTATGTCACCGGAGGGACCGGATTTCTGGGCCGTCGACTGGTGAAAACCCTGCTGACGGAAAACGTGAAGGTCCGCTGTCTGGTTCGTGAGACCAGTGATCTCGATCCCCTGTTGCGGGAGTTGCCGCCGGGGACGCGGGATCGACTTGAACTCGTGCGTGGGGACATGAACGATCGCCGCGCGCTCGAGAGACATCTGGACGGGGTGAACGTCGTCTACCATCTGGCAGCAGCCCTGGGTGGGAGTTGTTCCACCATGTTTCTCAATACCGTTGTCCCGACCCGGACACTGATGGAAGTGGCTGCCACCGCTCCTGTGGACCGGTTCGTCCTCATCAGTTCCATGGGGGTCTATGGAACTTCCTCAGTCCGAAAATGGGGGACGCTGGATGAATCGACTCCGGTCGATCCCCATCCCGAACTGCGGGATCCCTACACGTTCAGCAAGATCCGGCAGGAGTCGGTCGCGTGGCTTGCGCGGGAACAGCTGGGACTGCCGTTGGTGGTTGTCCGACCGGGAGTCATCTACGGACCGGGGCGAAGTCTGTTGACCAGCCGCGTTGGTCTCTCTCTTGGACCGCTGCTTCTGCGAATGGGTGGCGGCCAGACTCTGCCGTACACGTATGTGGAAAACTGTGCCGCTGCGATCTGCCGCGCCGGACTGACCCCCGATGTGGAAGGGGAGATCTTCAACGTCGTTGACGATGACCTCCCGACTGGAAAGCGGATCGTTCGATTCCTCAGGAGGAACGGCCAGAAAATCCGTTCCATCTGGATTCCCAGGACCGCGATTTCCCCGCTATCTGCACTGTACGCCTGTTACTCAGCATGGTCGGAAGGTCAACTCCCTCCCGTCCTTTCTCGCTACAAGAGCGAGGCGATCTGGAAGCCTCTCCGGTATTCCAATGCCAAAGCCAAGCACAGCCTGCACTGGCAGCCAACTATTTCCACCGAAGAGGGGCTGAGACGGACAATTGCCGGGTAGCAGGGCGAATTTGCGAGCTAGGAAAGAGGAAACGATCAGTGAAGCTGGTCGATCCGATTTCCCGAGACGGCCGCAGTTCCATGCGAATTCTATTTCTCAGCACGACTTTTCCGGATGCCGGGGCGCTGACTCGTGGAACGTACAACTCCGCGCTCTGCCTGGCGCTGCAGAAACGGCATCAGGTTCATGCCATCTCACCCCGGTTCTTCACCGAGGTTTATCGACCGTTTTCCCGTAAAAAGACCTATCAGGCTCCCCCCTGCATGACGCAGGCCGGAATCACCGTCGACTACCCCACGTACTGGTACACCCCCCGTTTTCTGCAGAGCTACTACGGCGAACAGATGTGGTGGTCGGTGCAGAAAACGGTTGCACAGGCGATTCACAAATTTCGCCCGGATGCTGTGCTCAGCTACTGGGCTCATCCGGATGGGGCCGTCGGACTGCGAGCCGCTGAACTGGCAGGTATCCCCTCGGCGGTGATCGTCGGGGGAACGGACGTGCTGATTCTTCCGAAGCTTCCGCGACGGGGAGAGCGGGTCCGCGACGTGCTCACTCACTCCGATGCCGTCATCAGCGTCAGTGAAGGACTGCGACAGGCCGCCTGCCAGCTGCGTGTCCCCGCTGAACGAGTTCACACAATTTATCAGGGGATCGATGAATCGATCTTCAACACCACGCGGAGCCGGGAAACGGCCCGCAAGTCGCTCGATCTGTCAGACGATTTCGTGCATCTGGTCTGGGTTGGACGGCTGGTTGGAATCAAAGCCATTCCCGTTCTGCTGGAAGCAGCGACACACCTTCGAAACCACGGCCTGAAGTTCAAGCTTCATCTTCTCGGTGATGGTCCCCTCAGTTCCTCGCTGCAACAGCAGTCAAGCAGACTGGGACTGGACAGCTACGTTCACTTTCATGGTGCTGTCGGTCACGATCGCATTCCGGACTGGTATCGGGCCGCCGACCTCACAGTTCTCTCCAGCGACTCCGAAGGCCTGCCGAACGTGCTGCGCGAATCACTTGCCTGCGGAACCCCCTTCGTCTCGACAGACGTTGGGAGTCTGAGCGAAATCAGCCGGCCGGAATTCTCCCGACTTGTCCCTCGCCGCGATCCTGCCGCATTCGCGAATGCGGTGATGGCGATGGTGAGCCCAGAAGCCAAAGCCGCCGCTGCGAGCTATCAGGCACGCACATGGAACGACTGTGCATACGACGTGGGTCAGTTGCTGGAGACACTGCGGGAAGAACGCTATGCCCACTCGTCCTCGCTGGTCTCTCCCCGCCGACGGCATCCCGTTTCCCAAGCCGGTGAATCCACGATTTCCGCACTCAGACAGCCTCGATAACACCCACTCATGACCCCGCATCGCCCCCCGCGAGTCCTGTTCGTCTCATACCTGTTTCCTCCCACGGGAGGAGTCGGCGTGCATCGCGTGACGAAGTTCGTCAAGTACCTTCCGCAGGCAGGCTGGGACTCGTCGGTCCTGACGGTGTCCAATCCCTCGGTTCCTCTTCAGGATGAAAGCCTATTGAAGGACATCCCAGCAGGGACGATCATTCGTCGCGTCCGGACGTATGAGCCCGGATACGCCGTCAAGAATGCGGTCTCCGGCGGACAGAAGGGGAAGTCGAATGGAAACGTTCTGCTGCGAAGTCTGAAATCCCTGGCGCGGAACACCGCCAATCTGCTGCTTCAACCCGATGCTCAGATTCTCTGGCATCCCCAGGCGTTTCAGGCGGGACTGAAGCTGCTCGCTGAGGTACCGCATGACGCGATCATTGCGACCGGCCCTCCGTTTTCATCACTGATCCTGGGAGCGCGACTCAGCCGCCGGACCGGACTGCCGCTCATCCTCGACTACCGCGATGAATGGGACATCAGCAACGCCTACTGGGAAAACAAAGGACAAGGCCGGTTCGCCAACTGGATCCAGTCCCGACAACAGCGCTTCGCGGTGAAGCAGGCATCGGTGCTGCTCGCCACCACGCCATCCAGTGCCGCTGCGGTGGAATCGTTCGCCCGCAAGTGCGGCAGCCACGCTGAGGCGACGTTCATCTACAACGGCTTCGACCCGGATGACTACCCCCCGCAGACACCGGCCGTGCCGACTTCCACCCCTCGTCGTTTCCGCCTGTCCTTCATCGGGACACTCTGGAACCTGAACTCGATTCAACCGGTCGTGAACGCCCTGTTGTTGTTGAGTCAGCGCAGTCCGGAACTGGCGAGCGAGATCGAATTACTCGTTGCCGGCCGAAGAACACCGGATCAGGAATCGATTCTGGACGAACTGCAGAACTCTCCGATTCAGGTCACTCGACTTCCGTTTGTTTCCCACGCGGAAGCCATTGAACTGATGCGATCCTCCGACGCCCTGTTGATGATCAACAGCGATCTCCCCAAGACGCAGCGGATCATCAACGCCAAAACGTTTGAATACATGGCCGCCCGTCGCCCGATGCTGGTCGTCGCTCCCCGCGGTGACGTCTGGGATGTGGTCCGGGACCTGCCGGGAACGATGTTGTGCCCCCCTGCAGATATTGAGGGGATCGCGGAAAAGCTCGCTTTGGCGGTCGAACGTTATCGCTGCGGCACCGACGATCGTGATGCGATCTGGGAGATCCGTCAGTTCGAACGCAAGCAACTCGCTGCCCAGCTCGCCTCGCTTCTGAACCGGACAACCCTGCAGCACAACCTGCAGCCGACCTTCACCGCGGAAGACTCCGATCACGGCATTTCGGAAAGGTACAGCCCGGAATGTTGAGCCTGCAAAATCCATGGATGATCCTCGTAATCGCAGCGGCCGTGCTCACGGCACTGGCGGTCGCGGCTGTCGTCTTCTGCATTCGTGCCCGCCAGATGCAGTACTGGATCGGGAGCTATGCGTTTCCGTCTGAACCCCGCCCCCAGTGGCACCCGGATGATGAAGTCGATGTGTTCATCGCTGTCTGCGACCATTGGGAACCCCGTTGCTATGACGCTTCGGATTCTCAGGCGATTGAGCGGGTCCAGCGGTGGCGCGAGGAGTATCCGCAGCTCTTCTCTCAATTCCTCGACGTCAACGGCCGACCGCCGCAGCACACGTTCTTCTTTCCAGAGGACGAGTATCGCCCCGAATATCTCGACGGCATCCGCCCGTTGATTGAAGCGGGCTTTGGTGATGTCGACGTCCATCTGCACCATCACAACGACACCGCGGACCAGCTGCGGGAGAAGCTCGAGCGGTTCCGCGAAACGCTGTATGACCGCCACGGATTGCTCCGGCGCGATCCGCTGACCGGCGAGATTGTCTATGGCTTCATTCACGGCAACTGGGCATTGTGCAATTCACGGCCCGATCGTTGCCTGTGCGGTGTCGATGCCGAGTTGACGGTGCTGCAGGAGACCGGTTGCTATGCCGATTTCACACTCCCGTCCGCTCCCAGTGCGACACAGACCAGCACAATCAATTCGATCTACTACGCGAAGGACATTCCCGGTCAGGCGAAGTCGCATGATCGCGGGATCCGGGCTCGCGTCGGACAGGCTCCCCCTGCAGATCACCTCCTGATGATTCAGGGACCGCTTCTGCCGGACTGGAGCAATCGTCGCTTCGGCGTGATCCCGCGCATTGAAAACGGGGACCTGCATGGGGGCCGTCCCGGGTCACTGCGTCGGCTGAATCTCTGGATGCAGGCGGGTGTGCATGTTGCCGGTCGACTGGACTGGCGCTTCATCAAGCTCCACACGCATGGGTGCAAGGACGACAACATCAACACGCTGCTCGGAGAACCGATGCAGAAGTTTCACCGCGATCTGGGAGCCTTCCACCGGCAGCACCCCAATTTCCGGTTCCACTACGTGACGGCCTGGGAGATGGCCCAGCTGGTGCATCAAGCGGAATCCGGAGCAACGTCCCCGACCCTCTCCCCGCAGTCACTCAGTGTGCGTTAGAGAAGTTCCAGATCCGAAATCCAACACAAAGGTTTTCGATTCCGGAATTTTCCCGGCTATTGCATGATTCTGTACTTAGGCGGCGGCGGGGCGGCCTTCTGCGTCTGCTCGTACGAGACCAGGTAATCGTGGCCGCGATAACGGAGGCGGTCCCCGGGCATCAGCGGCCCTTCTTCCAGCGGCGCGTTATTCACCTCCAGATCCGGGGTCTCATGAGCCCGCAGATACAGCTGTCCGCCGACATCTTCCAGCTTGCAGATTCCCGGACATGTGCAGGATTCGGGCTGAATTCGGCCCTGCTCATTCAGCGCCAGACTGGCGGGAAATTCATCAATGAACACCACGCCGACTGACCTTGCTCCCACTTCGTAAAGTCGAACTCGCATGATTTCGCTTCGTTGGGTAAAAGGCCTTTCCGCGATCGCTGTCCAAAGGCTCTTGCAGACGGAATGCCAGTCCGTGAAAATCGGTCGTTTCACGGATTTTCGAATCCCTGAGCGGGCAGTTCCCCAAAAGCACGCATACTCACGCAGCATTCCTGCTGTGGAATCGGGCATGGCATCCTGGTGAGATTCCTGCTTTTTGTGGGAGTTTCGCTCCCGTTTCACGGCCAGCGGCACGACAAAATGACTGAAATTTTTGCATGGATTTTTATGTGTCTGGTGGGAGCCCTGCTTCCCATTCAGGCGATTGTGAACGCCCGGCTTGGTCAGCTGATGGCGAATCCCTTTCTGGCTGCTCAGACGTCATTTGCCACCGGAACTGTCGCCCTGATCGCCATCACCGCCGTTCATGCGCGTGGAATCCCCAAATTGCCGGACGGGGTGCAGATCCCCTGGTTTCTCCTGACTGGTGGACTGCTGGGGACGGTTTTCGTCACAGCGGTTCTTCACTTCGTCCCCCGGCTGGGAGCGGCGAATGTGCTGACGATCGGCATTTTCGGTCAGCTGATCATGAGCCTAGTGATCGACCATTTCGGACTGCTCAGCATGCCGGTTCACACAGCGTCGTGGACTCGCGTACTGGGAGTGGGCGTGCTGGTGCTGGGAACCTGGATGATCAAAAACGGTTGAGACTCATCGCACTCTCGCCAACTGTTGCCGTCTGGGGTCAGTGCGTAAAATGAATTGGAAATAACCCTGCCGACCCTCCTCGGCAGGCGAAGACTGACTCCGGGGAGAATTATGATTCAGCGCAGCATGACCGCCGAAGAGTTCGTGGAACGACGGATTGAACTGCCCGACGGCGGCCAGTGGTCGGAGCTGATTCGTGGTGTCCCGGTCAGTCTCGATCCGCCGGACATCGATCACGGAACGATCGTGTTGAACCTGTCTAAGGCATTCTCGAGTTACGTCCACGCGACGCTGAACGGTTATCCCTGCTTCGATCTCGGCTTGCAGGTCGAGCGATCCCCCGACACGGTCTATTTTCCATCGGTCAGCTATTTTCTCGAAGGTCCCCGCTTCGCCGAAGCGGACCGGGAGGTGACGAAGACAGTCCCCGCCCTGGTGGTCGAACTCGCCACGACGAAGGATCGTCGCAATCAGGTCAGCGAGCGGATTCACGCGTATCAGCGACACGGAGTGCAGGCGGTCTGGCTGGCGGATCCGATGATGCGAACTGTCCATGTCTGCATGCGTAACCGGAAAGGTCATGACCGGCTGGACGAATCCGACCGGCTGTCGGGAGGTCTCATTCTCCCCGGCTTTGAAATTCAGGTGGCCGACCTGTTCACTCCCCCGGACTGGGCACAGACCTGATTCTTCTCACACTGTTGTGCGTTGAAGTCATTGATTTCGAGTTTTGTACTTCATGTACTCGACGCGGTTCACTTCAACTTCGTCCAGAGCTGTTCGCTGCGGTCTTTGAGTTCCGGTGTTCCCATCTGCGGGTAAAGCGTCCGAGTCACCCCCAGGAGTTTCTTGGCTCCCGCAGCATCCCCTGTGCGTTCCAGTAGTTCGGCAATGCTGATGCGGGCCTCGATCCAGCTCGGTGACCCCTTCTTCTCTACAGCCTCAATCCGCATCCAGAGTTCCTTGGCCCTGGTCCAGTCGGGGGCCCTGCCCTGCTTCATCGACACGTCGATCAACTGACGCATGAGCGGCACATCCTGCGGAGATTTCTGAAGGAGATCCTCGAGTGTCCCGATCGCCTGAGGCCAGTCTTCCAGAGCGAGGCTCGCCTGTACGGAAGCGCGGTCGAGTAATCCTCTTTGTTCGTCCGTCATTTCGTTTCGCTGCACGGAAATTTCTTCGACCGTCATCCGCTGCAGTGCCCCGAGTTCCTTCTGCGGCCCGGAATCGATTCGGGAGGTCAGATCGGTCAGGGTGGCCAGAATTGAAAGCAACGACGCCGGGTCCGACCGCCCCAGTTCCTGCAGCACACGCTGGGCGTCGGCCAGTTTCCCCTGACTGGCCAGCGCGAGGATCTGCAGTTGCCGTGCTGTTCTCTGAACCGTTTCCCATTCCGGACTGCACGGAATCCGACTCTGCAGCGAGGCACGCTTTTCCTGATCGATCCGCTGCAAGACCGTTTTGATCATCTGCTCCGATTCCGCCAATAACGGCGGACGAATCTGTAGGCAGACCCGCACTGCCTGCAACAGCATCTGGCAGTCGGCAGGCTGCTCAAGTTTCCCGGGGGCCAATAACGGCACGACGATTCGACGAATTTCTTCCGCAGCCAAGGTGTCAATTCCCGGCGGATGATCCCCGCGGAGTTCGGCTGGCAGGTTCTGCAGGCGTTCGATCAGCACCAGAATGCGCAGATCTGCTTCGGTTCGATGGGAATTGTCGGCGGGGATCTGACGGTAGGCCTGAATCGCTTCCGGTAATTGCTGACGATGTTCCGCTTCAACCCCCTTCATCCAGAGCGCATCTCCACGTGTGGGGGACTGAGGGAAGCGTGCAAGGTGTTCTTGCAAGGCGTTCTGAAAATCTGTGCCATGCGGATCTCGTTGACCGATGGCGTAACATCGCAACAAATCGGCTTCCGCAGTGCGGGGATGATCCGGAAAGCTCTGCGTGATCTCCGCCAGTGCAGCTTCTGCCTGCTTCCAGCGGCGGGCCTGCAACAACATCGACGCCCGTGTGAATGCGAACTCAACAGCCTTTTCAGGAAGCTGTCTCTGATAGGCGAGCGTGGCGGCAGTTCCGTACTTCTCAATTGCCAGATCGACGTTCTTCGCTTCCCAGGCTGCCAGAGCTTCGCGGATCACCTGAGCCAGTTCTCCGCCAAGTTCCTGTTCCTGCTGCTGTCGTTCGATCAGACTTGCTGTCATGAGCCGCCAGATTCCAAACGTTTTCTCGTTCTGCAGCCTGGCTTCCGTGAGGATCTGATCCCGCGTGGCGGTGTCCCCTTTGTCGTTTGCGACCTTGGCCGCCTGCAGAAGTGTCTGTACGGCGACAGCCCGAAGTTCATCAGTCGGTGGAGCGGGCTGCCTGATTCGATCCACCACCATTTGCAGTGCGACATCTGTTCGCCCCTGCCCGAGTTCCATCAGGATTCGCTCAGCGAGAATGGAATCGAGTTCCTGCAGGGTCGCTGCGCTCAGACCAGCTCCCTTTTCGAGGGCACGCTCCGCCCGTTTAAGATCTCCCTGAAGCCGGGCAGAACGACCCTGCAGGACCGCGACACTGCGATTCCAGGCCACCGGGCGGCGGGCATCGTCCGCCCCTTCGAGCGCACGATCGGCTTCGCGGCAGAACGGAGTGCGGTCGACCCCGGGCGGCTGCAGCTGCGCGAGCCAGATTAAGGATTCCCCTCGCAGCTTCGCAGCCTGCGGCCTCAGTCTTTGTTTCTGCTGCGACGAAAGTCCCTCCTTCACCAGCTTGCTGACAGTGAGAGTCTGATCCAGCTGGTTCAACTCCCGGATGGCCGACTGCAGCTGGCCGATAACCTGCTGACGGAACTGCTCCGCCTCCGGTTGCAGCATCGCCTGAAATGCCAGGATGTTCGCCTTCTCCGCTGCCAGCAGTACCTGCCAGACCGCGAGCTGCTGTTGTTCTTCTGAAGTGACTGAGGACCCCGGACTTCCCTTCAGAACCCGCTCGGACTGATCCCAGAGTTCAGTTCTCTGACCGGGGCTCTGAAGCGTGCCATGATCGACCAGCGTCCGTGCGAGCTCGATCATGATCGCTGTGCGATCCGCGGGACTGAGCTGTTCATCCGCCAGCCGGGCAGTCGCGTACTCTTCGGCAATGACGAAGAGTCCCCGGCTTCGCAGCGAATCGAAGTACCGTTCGAGCAGCTGCGGATCGGCAGCGGAACTTTGCGATCCCAGGCAGATCAGCGAAATGAAGAGACCAAGAACAAATCGAGCCGCGTGCCACGGCTCTGCGAGCCGTGCAAATGGAACTGGAGATGCCTGATTCTCTCGCACGCGTTTCACAGCTCAGCATCGAATTGACGTCCGGAACTGCTCACAGAGTCTCACAGAGCAGTGGCACCCGAGACGAATTCTTAAGTTGGACAAAACTCTCGACTCATTTCCCCGGCAAGATCTCACTTCCGGTTGGTCACTTCCACGGCACGTATTTCATCCCGAATGTTTCCGCAACCGCTTTGTTCATGACCTGTCCGCGGTGCATGTTCACAGCGTCACAGAGTCCCAGATTCTGTTTGCAGGCTGCATCCAGTCCCCGGTTCGCGATCAGAGAGACATACGGGAATGTGACGTTGCACAGGGCATAGGTGCTGGTCCGGCCGACTGCGCCGGGCATGTTCGTCACGCAGTAATGGACAATGCCGTCGACGAGGTAGGTGGGATTCGAATGCGTGGTCGGGCGACTGGTTTCAAAGCAGCCACCCTGGTCGATGCAGACGTCGATGATGACTGCGCCCGGCTTCATGATTTTCAGATCGGCTCTGGTCACCAGATGCGGCGCCCGCGCTCCCGGGATGAGAATCGCACCGATGATGAGATCCGCCTTTTCCAGCTGCTGACGGATATTATGTCGATCCGAGAACAGCGTGGTGACGTTTGGCGGCATGATGTCATCCAGATAGCGGAGCCGATCGACGTTCACATCCATGATGACGACATCCGCCTGAAAGCCGGCTGCGATCTGCGCAGCGTTCTTCCCGACCACGCCACCACCCAGCACAGCGATATGAGCCGGTTGAACTCCCGGGACTCCCCCCAGCAGAATTCCTCGTCCTTCCTGCGGTCGTTCCAGGTATTTGGCCCCTTCCTGGATACTCATCCGCCCTGCGACTTCGCTCATCGGAGTCAGGCAGGGAAGGCTGCCGCTGGGGCCGCGAAGCGTTTCGTAGGCAACGGCTGTGACACCGGTCTTCAGCACCTCGTTCGTCAACACCCGGTCTGCGGCGAAGTGGAAATAGGTGAAGAGAATCTGGCCGGTCCTCAACAGAGGCCATTCGTCCTCCTGAGGCTCCTTGACCTTCACGACCAGCTCTGCCTGAGCAAAGATCTCTTTGGGGGAGTCGACAATGACGGCCCCGTTGGCGGCATATTGTTCGTCCGTGATCCCGCTGCCCAGACCGGCTCCGCGTTCCACTAGAACCTTGTGCCGGGCGCGGGTCAGTTCCTCAACCCCCACCGGAAGCATGGCGACGCGGTATTCATCCTGTTTGATTTCCTTCGGCACGCCGACAATCATCCGAGGCTCCTCTGTCAGACATCAACCTGAAATCGTCATTGAATCAACAATTTCGAAACTGCAAAGACATCCAGGACCCAGTGTCATGACATTGCGATGATTCCGCAAATCGAATTTCTGCTTCGAATCAGGAAAGCTCACCAGGAAACAGGGATTTTCTTTCTGGTTGCGAGCGCCTTGATCTCTTCTGCGATGGACTGATGAACCGGAACCCCGTTCTCCAGAGCATCCGCATGGCAGGCGGCTCCGCGATCCCCGGGAATCCGGACCGGCTCCAGCGGATTGATGGGCGGAAGATCCCGGATTTCATCCAGTGTCGTGGTCAGTTCACCCTGAAACTTGTCGACATCACAGAACTTCGCAGGGTCGAGGGCCAGGAAAAAGTGCTGCGAATCTTCGGCATCGACCCGTCGTTTCTTGTGAATCGGAAGCCAGCCTCCGCACAATGGACCGGCGAGAATCGAACAGAGCATCGAGAGCCCAAACCCTAACGCTCCGCCGTTGGGAAGGATGGCTGCCGCAGTGGCGAGCGTCGAGGTCGAAATCCCCTGCTTGTCGAAGATCAGATTCTCGGGCAAAGGGATTCCATACTTTTCCAGCAACCGCAGCTTGCCCCAGGACTCGTGACCACAGGCACTGTCAAAGACCAGTGGATGAGTGCCCGCGATCGGGACTGCGTACGCCAGTGCACAATTTCCGACCGCTCCGTGAGTGGTCCCCGGGGCTGTCACCGTGGCTCCCCCGGTGCTGGACAGGCAGATTCCAATCACATTCGAGCGAGCCATCAGTCGGACATAAACTTCAGCGGCTCCCAGCGTCTGGCTGTCTCCAATCGCCACCACCCCCACCCCGAGTTCCAGGGCTTTGGCGGCCGCCAGCTCCGCACCTTTGCTTGCGGCGATCGAGCCAATGGACCGGCTTCCATCCAGCACGGCAAAACAGGGGGCCTCTTTCAACGTCAGGACGCGGGCCCGCGGATCGATATCCCCGCAGTCCATGGAGTTCAGAATTCGAGGCAGCAGGGCCACGCCGTGTGAGGGAACCCCATACAGATCCGCTTCCAGCATCCGCTCGGCAGCGACAACAGCATCGAACTGGAACACGGAATTCTTGACGAGCAGCTTCTCGATGACAGGTTGCAGCTCGGAGACGGGAATCCGGACTTCCTGCGCAGGGTCGACGGGAATGGGAAGTGATCCGGACATGGAAACCATCAGTTCGAGGTGAGCCTCCCCGGGCCAGCGGATCGCTCCGTGGACCGGTCAGGCATAATTTTCAGATTCGACAGCTTAGCGTAATTTCGACACAATCGCCCACTCAAACTCGCCGGGTCGGGTACGCCGGTGCCAGCGGCAAACCGGAATCGACCACGTGGCGCAGACGATCCTGAAATCCGGTCAGCGCCCCGACTTCTGCCTCAACCTCTCGCAGAACAACAAAATCACCCGTCTCGAGGGCACTCAAGAGGCGTTGAATCCGGCGAATCGACCGCTCACGGAACTCCGCCAGTTCCGGTTCGTTCAGATCACTTCGGAGCAATTCGGTCTGCTCTGCTGTCCGCTCCCGTTTCATGCGGGCCAGCGTGATCCCCTGAGTTCGATATAATTCTCCCTCGGCGAACGCTCGCAGCAACCGGTTCTCCGCGTTGAAGTGAAAACAGGGGTCACCACCGAAGTAGACCGCCATGCGCCCATCGCTGCGAATCGCGGCGGTGATTGTCATTTCTTCCGCAGGGATTGTCAGTTCCCAGCGGGATTGCCATGCCTGAAGCTCGGCGAAAAGATCTTCCCTGTCTGCTTCGATCCGCGCCATTTGTGCATCCGCTTCGGTCTTCATTGTTTCTCGACATGCAGGAAACTCTGAAAAATGGAGGGTAGTTTCCCGTGGATCTTCATGATATCGTGGAAATCGCCCCCATGGCACGCCACCTCTGTACTACTGGTGGCGGGCATCTGATCACTTCAGAATCAGCCGCTCGGCTGGAGTTGGAATATGTCCGCAACCGCGCTCGCTCCCAATTCTCCGATGTCGTCAGCAGAGATCCCCCAGGTGGATCTGCAGCGGCTGGAAGAAGTCAATAAGCGAAAAGAACTGCTGTGTGAATATCTCAAGATCAAAGGGTTCGACAGCCTGCTGATCCAGGACCCTGCCAACTTTGCATGGCTGACTTGCGGGGGGGACAATACCCGCAAAGGAAATTCTCCCCCTGTCGCAGCTGCCCTAATTACTCAAGAGGCCCGCGTCATTCTCTGTTCGAATGTCGACTCCGGACAGATTTTCGATCGGGACCTGATGGGGCTGGGCTTTCTGTTGAAAGAACGTCCGTGGACAGAAGACCTGACCATTCTTCGTCAGGATGTCTGCCGAGGAAGAAAGACCGCTGCCGATACCTGGTTCCCGGGGACCGAGAACGTCTCCTCCGACCTGACACCATTTCGGGTCCAGTACGGGGAACGGGAGCGAGAACGGTTCAAAGCACTAGGGAAAGATGTGGTCCATGCGGTCGAAGCCACCGCCCGGAACTTTGAAGTGGGATCGACCGAGTCGGAAGTGGCGGGCCATCTCGCTCATCGCCTGATCAAACACAATATTCAGCCGGTCCAGTTGCAGGTGATGGCGGATGCACAAGGCTGGAGATACCGCCGTTGGTCTTATGGAGAGGACCGGATCGAACGCCAGTGCATCATCAGCGCCATTGGCCGTCGGCACGGACTTCATGTGGGAGTCACCCGTTCGGTCTGCCTGGGGGCTCCTTCCGCCGAGCTGCAGCAAGTTCACCGGCTGGCGAGCGTGGTTCAGGCAACAGGTCTATTTTTCACTCAGGACGGCTGGAAGATGGAAGAGACCTGGAAACGGGTCTCCCGGATCTATGAAAAATTTGGCGTCCCGGATGAATGGCGCTGTGCCGAACAGGCGGACGTGATCGGCTACCATGTGTCCGAAACATCGCTGCGTCCAAACTCCCAGCACACCTTCCGGGAAGGGACTGCTGTCTACTGGCACCCGAGCGTACGGTCGTCACTGGTCGGCGATACCATTCTGGTCGGGTCCGGGAACAGCGAAGTGATCACCCCCTGCCAGAACTGGCCGGTCATCTCCGTGCAGGTGAAAGGCCAGACGATCGAACGCCCGAGTATCCTGATTCGAGAAGTCGCTCTGGGCCGCATCGACTAGCATCACGTTCAGAGCAGGCTGGGTGAGCACGTGGATTGATTTATCATCTCGCACTCGGAGAGTGCGAGGTACATTTTCTTGTCTCTCGTACTCGACGAGTGCGAGAGACGTACGCCGCACTCTCCGAGTGCGGCAAATAACTTCAACCTCGACCTCCTCCTCAAGGCCATTGACGTGCCCTCTGCATCGGACGACCTCCGCCCGGAATTTTCCTTCATCAACTGGGTCTCGAAGCAGGCTGCGAATCGCAAAGAGATTCAACTGGGAATCGGGGACGATGCAGCCATTCTCTCTGCGGCCGGACGGGATTGGGTCACCACTGTCGATGTCATTACGTCCGGAGTCCATTTCGAAAGTGATCTCCCCCCTGAATTGATCGGTCGAAAGGCCCTGGCTGTCAACATCAGTGACATGGCTGCCATGGCAGCGGAACCGTGTGCAGCCTTTATCGGAATCGTCTTTCCCAGAACCTTCTCCCGCGAGAACGCGGAGCGTCTCTATCAGGGGATCTTCGAACTGGCCCGGGAGTGGAATGTCAGCATCGCAGGAGGAGACACGAACAGCTGGGACGGCCCGCTGGTCATCAGCGTCACCCTCTCCGGACTGGTGGAACCTGGTCGGGCTGTGCGACGCGACGGTGCTCAAGCTGGAGACTGGATCTTCGTCACCGGAGCACTGGGAGGGTCACTCCCTTCACGCCGTCACCTCACCTTCACGCCCAGAGTGAAAGAAGCAAACGCGCTCCGGCAACGTGTTGACCTGCATGCCATGCTCGACCTGAGCGACGGCGTGGGAAGCGACCTCTTCCATATTCTCGACCGCAGTGGTGTCGGGGCAAAAATTGACGGCGATGCCGTTCCGATCCACGCCGATGTTCCCGCCAGCCTGAAGCCGGAAGAGCGACTGCGACGTGCCCTCGGCGACGGAGAAGACTTTGAACTTCTCTTCTGTGTCAGTCCCGAAGACGGACGACGATTACTGGAGGAGCCCCCCTTCGGGACACCATTGACGAAAATTGGAGAGATCGTCGCTGGGTCGGGAGCAACTCTTCACTTCCAGGGAACGACGTCGCCACTCCTTCGTTCCGGATGGTCGCACGCGTTCGGGTGAACTGTACTTCTTCTCTCTTGGTTCCGTGAGTTCCGTGCCTTCCGTGGTAAAAAATCATCCCAGGTCGTCATTCGTCTGAAATTGATGGTGAACCTTCATAGGCCTGCCTGAGGCCGGCGATGTCGAGCTTCTTCATCTCCATCAGAGCGCCGAGCACCCGTTGAGATTTCTCCGGATTCCCAGCTGCCATCATTTCGGCCAGGCACACCGGGACAATCTGCCAGCTGACTCCGAACTTGTCTTTCAGCCATCCACATTGCTGCGACTGTGGATCTCCGCCTTCCGAAAGCCTGTCCCAGAAATGGTCGATTTCAGCCTGGGTTTCACAGTGAACCTGAAACGAGATCGCTTCGGTGAATTTGAACATCGGGCCGCCGTTGAGCGCCGTGAACTTCTGGCCTGCCAGCGTGAATTCGACGGTCATCGCACTGCCCGGCTCTTTGCCGTGGATCTCCTGGCCAGCTTCGGTGTATCTGGTGATGCCATCGATTCTGGAGTTTTGAAAAATCGGGTTCTTCCCACAATTTAATGGCTTGCTGATTCTGGGAGCAGCTTGAGTTTGCCGCAGAAGAACAGGATTCTTGTTCGGTAGTTGGCGAAGTTCCTGAATCCTCGGGCGGCGGATTTCAGGGACTGAATGATGCTGTTGAACCCTTCCGCTGCGGCGTTGCTGATCTGGTGGCGGAACCAGCTCAGGATGTTGTCGATCCGCTTTTTGATCATCTTCGCCACACGCTTGATCGGCTTGAGTCGGCAACGGATGGCCCAGCTGAACCAGGTCTGGAAGAACTCGTCCGCTTCCTCCGCACTCCGGCAGTCCCAGAACCAGCGGAACTGTTCTCGAATGGCCCACGCCCGAGCCGTCTTCAGCTGAGCACCTTTGATCTGCTCGAACTCCGCTCGCTTCTGCTCACTGAGGTTCTCCAGGTTGTAAAGCCACAACGAGCGTGTCCCCTTGAGCGTCTCGTCCTGCTCTTTCATCAGAGACTTGTGCTCGGCTCGCCGGACCTGATCGACAGCCTCGTTCAGATGCTTGGCGATGTGGAACCGGTCATGCACGACTTCTGCATCAGGAGCATGAGCATCCACGCTGTTCTGATACGCCTGCCACATGTCCATCGCCACCGCTTCGATCTGTTCCTTCTGCTCCCAGGAGAAGGTGTTCCACAGCGTGTCGGCTGCGGTTTCGTCACGTCCGGGGGAGACTTCCAGGACTCGGCTGCCATCGATGTCGGTCATGATAGACACGTAGTCCTGCCCCTTCAGAAAACTCTTCTCATCCAGGCCGACATGCCTGATGTCTGTCAGGTCTCGAGTGATCAATCCCCGTTCGACCGCTCGGTCCATAATCCGTTGCACGCTCATCCAGCTCAGCCGCAGATGAAGCCGGGCCTTCTCGATGCTGCTGGCCACCTGCAGCAGACGAACGGCAAAGGCTTCGAACACCAATGTGAACCGTCCGTGCGGCTCGGCCCAGGGGACTTCAATCGTCTTCACTCCGCAGTCGGGACACTCGGTGCGAGGGATGCGAGCGGTGAGAAGGGTCTCGAACTGCATGGTGTCCAGATGCCGCCAGGACCGCTGCGGAGCATGATCCTTCAGCGGCCGCACCGCCGAACATTCCGGACAACAGACTGCTGCTCCCGGCACATGCTCAATCTGAATCTGAACCCGCTTCTCCTCCAGCGAGAGATCGACATCCACCACCCGCCAGGACCGGTCCAGCCCCAGCAACAACCCGTAATGCTCAGAAAGTGTGTTCATGAACAACAGCTTCCAAAACTGACCACACTCCCGCCAGATTCAAACAACCTCACCCACAAAATTCCGGGAAGACCCAAAAATCGAAACGTACAGCTTCGCCGCTTCCTCCCCCTGATCATCAAACCACAGGCAGGGACTGATCTTCTGGATGCTCAGCATGGGGGATCTCCGCGAATGGTGGACATGAATTGAGATTGTCGTGCTTCTCATTTCATAGTCGATTGTCGGAGAGGGGAATCGACACTGTCCCGGATCTTTTTTTGATTTTCTTTCTTTTTGCAGATCAACAAAAAACCGCAGCTGCTTCCGTAGGGAAACAGCTGCGGCGAATTGAAAAGATCTCACTTTTGCCTGTTAGCCACACACTTCAAGTGTGTGGCTAAACCAAGAACTCTAGAACGAGTATCGTTTCTGGCAGTTCGGACAGCTGCTGTTGGTGTAGTTGGGGAGTGTGATTGTGGAACGGACAGCGGGCTTGCTCACGGTGTGAGTAATCAGTCCGTCTTTGTGCTGGTCCAGCACCTTGGCCATCGCTTCGTTGCTGAGCTGTTCGCTGGACTGGAAGATCTGCTTCTTCTGAGTCTTGTCGATGACGACAACGCGGGGCAGTTCCGGTGCGCCGAACAGTTCATTGACTTTCTGGCCATGTTCGGTGGTGGTGTCGATGACAGCGACCACGTAACGATCCAGCAGCGGCTGAACTTTTTCGTCAGATCGCAGTTCAGCTTCGGTAATCTTCTTTCCGTCCGAATCTGAACCGGGGTTGAGGATGACCAACATCGGTCGTTCCGCTTCGTGAGCGGCATTCCAGGCCTGGGTGTAGCTGGAATAGGCAGCAGCGGCAGGGGCGGTGGTCGCTACGTCCATTGACTGGGAAGGCCCTGACAGGGCCACGAACAGGAGAGCACTCCAATGCATAACGCTTCCTTCTTTCCTACTGGGAAGTGCGGGTCGCCCACGCGGGCAACCATCGCGATTGTGAAGCAGCCGGTGACCCCTCGCCGACTCCTTCTCTCAGCCTGCGGCGTTCAAGCATCCGCAAAACAAGCCTGGTGCTCCTTCAACTTCTGCTCGCCTCGCCACACGCGGGCAAGGTGTTTCGATCCGTCAGGGGCTGAGAACTTCGCGAGCGATCATGGCTTGAGGGAAAGGGATGTCAACCCCAGCTTTCCGCCCCCGAAAGCGGCTTTTCGACTTTAGGGAAAATGCCCCTCGAAAAGACTCCCACATGTGAAAATGCAGGATTCAGAAACCGAAAAGAGACCGTATTTCAAGAATTCGCACCCACTTAAATTGCTGCGAGCGTCAACGGATTTTCCTGACACTGTCGTTCGAAGTCTTTAAACGAAAAACTCCGCAGACGGGACATTCTCATTTTTGGGACAAATTTGAATGACCCCAAATTTCACGCTTTTCCCCTGTTGAAGTGCTCACAGAGCCCGGGGAAGATGCCCTTCAGCCCTGTCGGGAGAGGAATGGCTTCAGGATCTTCACCAGTCGGTGCGGGTGTGTCAGGTAGGGGAAATGGCCGGAATGATACATCTCTTCCCGCTCGACGTGCGGAAGAAGTTGTTCCATCTCTTCCTCGGCAGCAGCCACCTGTCGACCTTCACCTTCGCAATGCAGGATGAGAACCGGTTGCGAGATCGTGTTCAAACGGGGTCGCAGATCGGTCTGATGCGCAGCGAGAAACCGCTTTGCCAGTTCGCACGTCGGGGTTTCACCCGCTTCCTGAAGGAGAAATCCAAACCGCGTTTCATCGAACGGCGGGAACCAGCGACGGTGATTTTCAATCTGCATCGATTGCCAGAGCGGCATGCGATTTAACGGGCGTCGTGTCATCCGGCAGACCTGCAGTACCGAGCGTTCGACAGCGTTCAGGCTTCTGTGAGCCCACGCACCCTGCAGAAACGCACTCCGAATGATCTTCGGTCGGGAGGACATCATCTCCAGGGCCACCTGACTGCTGAACCCGGAAGCATAGACATCCGCCCCGTCCGACACGAGATGCTCCGTGACCATCGCCAGCGTCTCCGCAGTCTGCTTGACGAGCGTTGCTGGCGACGTCTTCCGGTGAAACTGTGGTGACTCGATCAGAATGGACCGGTATTCCTCCTTCAGCAGCCACGCTGTCAGGCAGAACAACCGGGATGAACCACAGATGCTGGGGAAGAAAACGATCGGTCGCCCCGTCCCGAATTCCATCACCTTCACGTCCGCCAACGTGGTCGACATCACCCGGGACTGGGCTGATTCGTGGAACGACTGGGCAATCTCTTGCCAGGCGAGCGGGGCCGGGCAAGGTTCAACTTTCGGTTGCGGTGTCGTCTCATTCATCCGGACGGCTCTCAACGCTCAGCGATCGGGTGATCCTCGAATCTGGGGGACCCGCCAGACTTTAATCACCACAAAACATTATCTACAAATATCTTGCGATCGGGAAAGTCAAGTTCGGTGACTGTTCCCGGCTCTGATTCTGCCGACTGCGTCAGGAATCCCGGTCTTCTGGCTGGAACAGGCGGAGGGAGGTTATTATCATTCCCGATTCGTTTTGCGGCAGTCGAATTTCCGCGCGGAAGTCCAATTTCAGTTTGAACAGAATACTCAGAGATCCATGCCGAATACACCCACAGCCAAAAAAGCCCTTCGTCAGAGCGAAAAGAACCGATTGTTGAACCGTGCCCAGCGTTCGGCACTTCGCACTGCGATCAAGAAGGCTCGCGCGGCTGCCGCTGGAACCGATGCTGCTGCTGCCCAGGAAGCTTTCCGTCTGGTGACGAAGAAGCTGGACCAGGCTGCCGCCAAGCACCTGATTCACAAGAATGCAGCTGCCCGCACCAAGTCACGACTCTCCAAACTGCTCTCCAAGAAGCCTGTTTAAGGCTGGCCGGAAAGCGTTTCGTGACGCTGGATCTGCGTGGGTTTCCCCCGCTGCCTCCAGGCATCATACCCGGCAAATTCGTTTGCTGATGATTGTCGCCGCGGACTTCAGTTCGCGGCGAACTGCATTTCCACGCCGGTTTCGCACAGATTCCACGGGATCTGAGCCGAGTCAGCAGGATTCTCCTTGACTCCCCGTGTGAGATTGCCGACCGTATTCCTTTGGCAAACTGTGCAATGTGTTCATCGCACAGCTCCGCGACAGAGAATCCCGGAATCCATGGCGTCTTTTCTGGCTCACCTCCTGACCATTCTGGCGTTCGCCGCACATGTCTTCGGCGGATGCTGTTCGCATCATCTGCATGCTCAGGCGGATCAGGGTTCTCAGGTCGTTCCGCATTCGAGAAGCTGCTGCAGTCAGAAATCAGCTCACGCTCAAGCTCCTGACACCCGCCCTGCCGAACATTCGGACTCGGAACACCCGCACGAGAACTGCTTTGAAGCGGCGTGTCAGTACATTCTGAATTCCCCGGTGCAGTTCGATCCGATGAGCGTCGCCTGCCCCTTGCCAGTCATGGAACTGGAAATCTCCAGTCCACTTCATCTGGGACCTGCTGCACGGACCGACCTTGATTCGGGACCCCGACTGTTGACGCATGCTTCTCGCTGCGCTTTGCTCCAGACCTGGCTGGTCTAACTTCTCAAGTGACTTGAGTCGACTCCCCTCCCCCTAAAAGTCGGCGAGTCCGATTCGAACTGCATCCGTCCCGGCTGGCGGCATTCATCCCCCGGAATCCACTGCGCGAACAAGCGAAGCTTCAGCTTCTTTGACCGGTTCGCATTGATCCGGATTCCGCCGAGCCGACTGTGAATGTGCACTCGTGCCAGATTCAGACCCGCATCTGAACATTCGTTGGAAGTGACCACTGATATGAATCATTCAGCGACACAGCGTAAAAAGATGTTCCCCCGGATTGCGTTGCTGCTGCTCATCGTTTTGGGAGTTGCCGGCGCGGCGACGTACCGACGCTGGCTGCCGTGGGTCCAGCAGATGACCGCCACCGCAGCCAGACCCTCGCCGACTCCCCCGGGGAATGACGACCACGGCCATGACCATGGACACGACCACGCTCATGACGAAGCGAATTCGCTGGAGCTCTCCCCGCAGGCTCGTCGCAATCTGGGGTTGAATGCCGAGACAGTCAAAGCGGTTCAGCTCAAACCGTTCCGCCGGACAATCACCATTCCCGCAGTCGTTGCCCAGCGTCCCGGCAGAACGCTGATCAAGGTCTCAACGCCACTGACGGGAGTCGTTCAGCATGTCCATGCCGTGACGGGTGAAGCGGTCAGCCCGGACACAACGCTGTTTGAGATTCGACTCACGCACGAAGACCTCGTGCAGACGCAGACGGAATTTCTCCAGATGCTTGGAGAACTGGATGTGGAAACCCGTGAGATCAAGCGACTCGAATCGATTGCCGAGACCGGTGCCATCGCCGGCAAAACGCTGCTGGAACGGCATTATGCCCGCGACAAGCTGGAGGCTCAGCTCAAGGCCAAGCGAGAAGCTCTCAAGCTGCACGGTCTGTCGACGCGGCAGATCCAGGAGATTGAAACAACCCGCCACCTGCTCAGCGAGCTGCAGATCGTCGCTCCTGCTCCCGATCAGCACAGCCAGCGTGAAGAACTCCGGCTGACTGGAGAAGACCAGCATCAAGTCCGCGTTGAAAGCTCTGAAAATGGCCGGGGGATGTTTACCACGGAGGCACGGAGACACGGAGAGAATCTGTTCGGAACAGACTCCGGGCAGTCCTTGGAGGCCTCACCCGAATTCGATTTCGCTCTTCAAAGTTCACAGGACAATACGCTTGGATCGAAGTTCAATACAGAAGTGACCGTCCTGTCGTCAAAGGAGCGAGACGCAAATTTCAATTCAACTCCGTTCCTCCGTGCCTCCGTGGTTCAATTCCCACCGCGACGACCGACAACCTCAGTTGCATTCCAGGATCACACGCATCCCCCCGGCGAAGTTGTTCCTCCGTTGATGATCGAACAGCTCTTTGCTCATAAAGGTCAATCGGTCGCTGCGGGGGAACAGTTGTGTACTCTCGCGGACTATCACCGTCTCTATCTGGAAGGGCATGCCTTCGAACAGGATGCCACCGCGATCAGCCGCACGGCCCAGAACAACTGGCCGATTTCCGCCATCTTTGATGACGGCCAGGAACGCCGCGAGGTGACCGGTCTGAAACTCAGCTACGTCGCCAACTCGGTCGACCCGCAAACACGTTCCCTGTCGTTCTTTGTCGATCTACCAAACGAAGTCATCCGCGATGAAACCAACGCCGAGGGACAGCGGTTCATTACATGGAAATACCGACTCGGACAGCGGCTTCAACTGCTCGTTCCGGTTGAAGAGTGGCCCAGCGAGCTGGTGGTCCCGGTGGATGCCGTTGCCCGGGAAGGGGCGGAATCGTACGTCTTCCAGAAGAATGGGGCTCACTTCGACCGCGTGTCTGTTCATGTCAAGTATCGAGACCAGCAGTCGGTGGTGATTGCCAATGATGGATCGATCAAACCGGGAGCCGTCCTGGCATTGCGGTCGGCCCATCAGATGCAGATGGCCTTGAAGAACAAGTCAGGCGGCGGAGTCGATCCGCACGCGGGGCACAATCACTGATCGATCGAACTCCGGATCATCCCGTCTTTCAGATCTGCAATTTTTCCCGTTGTGTGAATTCAACATGCTCAACGCCATCATTCGGTTTTCGTTGCATCAACGGCTGGTCGTCATTGCCGTCGCCATCTTCGTGATGGGAGCCGGGGCATGGCAGGCTGCGCATATGCCGATCGATGTCTTTCCCGACTTGAACCGGCCGCGCGTGGTGTTGATGACCGAAGCTCCGGGACTGGCTCCGGAAGAAGTGGAATCGTTGATCACGTTTCCGCTGGAGACAGCACTCAACGGCGCAAACGGCGTCGAAGTGGTCCGCAGTTCTTCCGGCGTCGGGATCTCCGTGATCTATGTGGAATTCGCCTGGAACACCGACATCTATCTCGATCGGCAGATCGTGACGGAACGGCTGCAGGCTGTGAAGGACCGTCTGCCGGCCGGTGTTCAGCCACAACTGGCCCCTGTCTCCTCGATCATGGGACAGATCCTCATGCTCGCGATGTACCGGGAGAAAGGGGAACAGAGCACAACGGATCTGGAGCTGAGAACAATTGCCGACTGGGTGGTCCGGCAACGGATTCTGACTGTGCCCGGCGTCTCACAGGTGTACGTCATGGGGGGAGGCCGCAAGCAGTTTCAAGTCCTCGTCGATCCCGACGCCCTGCTCCGATACGGAGTGACACTGGAGCAGGTGAAACAGGCGGTCATCAACAGCAATGACAACGGAACCGGGGGGTACCTGGATCAGCAGGGCCCCAATGAACTGCTCGTTCGCGCACTGGGACGCATTCAGAACATTGAAGACCTGCAGAAGGTCGTGGTCACGATCCGCGAACATCGTCCGGTCGCACTTCAGCAGATTGCACGCGTCGTCGAAGCAGCACAGATCAAACGGGGGGACAGCTCAGCGTTCGTCCGGAACGACAAAGGGGAATTCTCCGGCGGACCCGCTGTGATCCTCACCATCAACAAGCAACCGGGCGCGGACACCCGGCTGGTCACACAGAACATCATGCGGGCCATGGATGATCTCAAGTCGTCTCTGCCCGAAGGGATCGCCATTGTCCCGGTTTATTCACAGGAGTCCTTCATCGACCGGGCCATCGAGAACGTGGTCGACGCTCTGCGGGACGGCGGCATTCTGGTCGTCATCATCCTGTTCCTGTTTCTGATGAACATCCGCACGACCTTCATCACCCTGACAGCGATTCCTCTCTCAATCGCAATGACGGCCCTGATCTTCAAATTTTTTGGAATGTCCATCAACACCATGACGCTTGGCGGGCTGGCGGTGGCGATCGGGGAACTGGTCGATGATGCGATCGTGGACGTCGAGAACATCTTCCGCCGACTCAAGGAGAATCGACACGCCGAACACCCGAAATCGACAGTCCGTGTAGTTTACGAAGCGAGCACCGAAGTTCGTAACTCCATCGTCTTCAGCACGATGATCGTGATTCTCGTCTTCTTTCCGCTGTTTGCGCTTTCGGGTATGGAAGGACGATTGTTCGCGCCGCTGGGACTGGCCTACATCGTCTCGATTCTCTGCTCACTGATTGTCTCGTTGACCGTCACTCCTGTACTCAGCTACTGGCTGCTGGGGTCGGTCGGTGCTGGGAAAGAAGAACATGACGGCCCGTTGCTGCGGGCACTTAAGTTCGTGGCTGAGAAAGTCATTCGTTTCAGCCTGGCGTTCCCCTGGCTCAATCTGCTGGCAACGCTTGCCGGAGTGCTCATTGCCGGCGTGCTGGCGTTCAATCTGGAACGAGACTTTCTCCCTCCTTTCAATGAAGGATCCGTACAGCTGAATGTGCTTCTGCCTCCGGGAACTTCGCTGTCCACTTCAACGGAAATCAATCAGACGGTGGAGAAGAGACTCATTGAGCTGGACGATGTGACTCGCTTCGTCCGACGCACCGGGCGAGCTGAACTCGATGAACATGCGGAAGGTGTCAACACCAGCGAATACGTCCTTGAACTCGATCCACATTCGAAGCGAAGTCGAGAAGCACAGCTCGATGAAATCCGCGAAGCGATGGCAGATATCCCAGGAATCGTCACTGCGGTCGAGCAGCCGATCGCCCACCTGATTTCGCACATGCTCTCGGGAGTCAAAGCCCAGATCGGAATCAAGATCTACGGCGATGATCTCGATGTCCTGCGGCGGAAGGCTCAGGAGATGGAGAACGCGATGAAAGGGGTACCGGGCATCCGCGATCTGCAAGTCGAACCGCAGGTCCTGATCCCGCAGCTGCGCATGGAACTCGATCGTGACAAGTTGCTGCTCTATGGATTGACTCCAGCTGCAGTGAACAACTTTATCGAGACCGCCATGAACGGCGAAGTGGTTTCCGAAGTCCTGCAGGGACAACGGACGTTCGACCTGCTTGTTCGTATGGGGGACGAGTACCGCGAAGACCTGGAAGCACTGCGACGTTTGACGATTGAACTTCCGGAAGGGGGGCGCATTCCCCTGTCCGCGGTCGCCCACATCTATGAATCCGGCGGGCCGAACACAATCAACCGGGAGAACGTCCGACGCCGAATCGTCCTGCAGTGCAACGTGGCTGACCGCGGTGTGGTGGACGTCGTTTCGGACATCAAACGGGTCGTGAAGCCCGTTGTGGAATCACTGCCGGTCGGGTACTTCGTTGAATACGGCGGTCAATTCGAAAGTCAGCAATCCGCCAGCCGGATGATCGGGATTCTGTTTCTGCTCACGCTGGTTGGAGTGTTCCTGGTCCTCTTCACCATGTTCCGTTCCGTGAACCTGTCGCTGCAGGTCATGACGGCGTTGCCGATGGCGTTTATCGGCTCCGTCGCTGCTCTCGTTCTGACCGGACAGACGCTGACGATCGCTGCCATGGTGGGATTCATTTCACTTGGCGGGATCGCGTCACGAAACGGAATTCTGCTGCTCAACCACTATCTGCATCTGGTGCAGCATGAAGGGGAAAGCTTTTCGAAGTCGATGATCATCCGGGCCGGACTCGAACGACTGGCTCCCGTGCTGATGACCGCTCTGACAGCCGGGATCGGACTGGTGCCGCTCGTGCTCTCGGCAGGTGAACCCGGAAAAGAAATCCTTTACCCCGTTGCGACGGTGATCCTCGGAGGTCTGATCAGCTCGACACTGCTGGACTTCTTCGTGCACCCTGCCCTGTTCTGGCTGCTGGGGCTCAAAGCAGCTGAGCAGGTGGTTGAGGAGGCGAGAAGAAGCGAAGACGAGTAGGTGGGGGCGTTGAGAGTTGAGAGTTGAGAGTTGAGAGTTGAGAGTTGAGTGCTGAGTGCTGAGTGCTGGCAAAACGCCTTGGCGTTTTGCAATCCCCAATCCCCAATCCCCAATCCCCAATCCCCAATCCCCAATCCCCAATCCCCAATCCCCAATCCCCAATCCCCAATCCCCAATGACAAATGACAAATGACAAATGACAAATGACAAATGACAAATGACAAGTCCCCCCAACCAGCCTCACGCCGCCTTGCGTTCCCTCCCAACGGCTCTCTCCTCCGTCGGCAGCGTCCTTCCTCCCCGCTGGTCTCTTGCCCCGTTCAGCAACTGGCCGAGCAGCGTCGTTCGGACCAGACCTTCATAGGTCAGCAGGCAGACCGTCAGCGTGACTCCCGTGGCGATCACGAACTTCACCAACGCGGGGGCAGTGATCAAGGTGAGGTCCACCTGGGTGAGGGCCACAATCGGATGGTGAAACAGATAGATCCAGAAAGACGCCTTCGAGAGATAGGCGATGGCCGCCGGGGCTCTCTCAAGCTGGAGTGACAGAGCCCCGCCGAACAAGGCTGTGGACATCAGCACGCTGACCGTCGCGAACAGAAACGGCATGCGGGCCTGTGAAACGGGGATCGATTCCGCAACAAGATGCCCGTGCAGCTCGGGCCAGAGCACCAGGAACGCCAGCCCGGCGAGCACTCCCTGTATCAACCATCGCCTCTGAGACGTACTTGAAGCGGGGCTGTGCTTCTCCCAGAACCAGCCGAGCGCAAACGGAATGGAATAGAAAACCAGATTCTCCCAGAACGGAACCCAGCCATGCCGGAATCCGATCACGATGCGAGGCTGCAGCCAGAGCATGCTTCCACCGATCACAATCCCGGACAGGAGTGGGAGCACGGAGATGAACAGCGAGTGACGTTGTCGCGGGAGTTTCAGTGAGGCTCCCGGCTGAGGTCTGAGTTTCTGAATGACGACATGCAGCAGGCACGCGGCGAGACAGTAGATGAGCACATATTCGAGAAACCACAGGTGAGAAACTCCGTGCAGGGAGTCCCCCAGTTCACCCCGAATCTTCAAGGAACGCATCTTCTGAATCGGAATCAGCCCCGCGTTGACCCAGCCCAGCAGCCACACATACAGATCCAGCGGAAGGATGACTGCCAGTCCGAACAGAAATGGTCCGCCGATTCTTGTCAGTCGGTGTCTGAAGAACGCTTTGGGGCCGCGTTGCTGCAGCAGGCGGGCTGCGAAGTAGCCGTTCATCAGGAAGAAGATCGGCATGATGCAGGTGTTGATTCCCCAACCGATCCGGTTGACGATCTCACTCTGCTCAACAGGTTCAATGGACCACCGCAATCCCGGCAGAGGATTGGTCATGTATGGAATGGCCGCGTGCAGCATCACCACCATCACCGCTGCCAGCGCCCGTAACCAGTCGAGTGCATGAAGCCGGGAAGCCGATCCAGAGAGTTGCGGCGCTGCGAGGGAATTCAGTTGAGAGGATCGGATCGCTGACATCCATGTCTCGCGGTCAAGTGGCTGTGGAATCTTGCGGAGGAGCTATTTACCAGATGTGAACTCACAGGCCGATAGGAATTTCCTGCACTGGCACCGGCGGGGCGGGGCCGCGAACGATTCAGCGGAATCTGGGAAAACGGGAGCCGTCACGGTGGCGTGCTTTCGGGCGAGACCGCAGAATGCACGTTCATGAGAGTTCGGAACATTCCCCGAACCGAAACTCCATCGTGCTACTGCCTGTCCCGGTCAAAGGATTGTCGAATGAAGTCAGCCTCTGTCGGCCTGCTCTGTCTGCTGCCACTGATGTTTTCCGGATGCGAACCTGCTTCAAACCCGACCGGCCAGAAAACGGGCGTGGAAGAAACTCCGATCGGCAAACCAGCCTTGAAGACATCCGTGGACGCCGACGTGGATTTCCAGCGACTCACACTCGACCAGTTCATTCCGTTTCAGGGAGATGACGGGACCTGGACCGAAGAGGGGGACATCATCATCTGCAGCGGCGTCCCCAAGGGATACATATACACAAAAGAGAAATACAAAAACTTCACCTTGCGGGCAGATTACCAGTTTGTCCTGACGACCGAGCAGCTCGCCCATCCCGAGAAAGCGAATACGGGATTCATGATCGCGATTCAGGAACCGCAGAAGGTCTGGCCGGTTTCGCTCGAAGTGCAGGGGCGGTACGACACGATGTGCTCCATCAACGGCAACGGAGGGATTCCCCCTTTGAAGACCGTCGATCATCCTGAAGTTCGCGAGCGTGTCCGCCTGCCGGCCGATCAGTGGAATTCCGTGGAGATCACGTTTCAGGATGGAACGATTTCATCCCGTCTGAACGGAGAACTGATCTGCGTGAACGAAGCCAGCGACCTCAAGGAAGGGATGCTGGGTCTGCAGTCGGAAGGGTACGTCGTCCGCTTCAGAAACCTGCGGGTGCGGCGTGATGCGGACGAGCAGAAATAAGGGGACGGAGGTCAGAGGATCGGGGTCAGGTCAGACGCAGTTTTATTTGCTGTCGAACGGCTTCTTCAGAGACGACACCAGGTAGACCGGTTTACCGAGTTGATCTCGGACGACATTGTCGATCTGCCCCTGAATTTCGACGACGTCCCCATCACGCAGTCTTTCCAGATGGGGGCTGGGAGCCAGCGACAGGTGTCCTGCCCACTGATCTTCTTGATTTGGGGCGTCGTTGTAGACGATGCTCCAGGTTCCCTGTTCCGGTTCTTTGCTGACGACTCCTCGCAGCCACTGGAATTTCGGATCGTGTCCGAACGCGGAAACGTCAGCTGTGACCACCTTCTTCGTTTCGACATCCCAGAGTGAGGTCGCTCCCGCTGGAGTCGCTTCTAACGGGGGAATGGCACTGGAACTGGCGGATCCTGACGCAAATGGATCAGCAGTCTTTCCCGGAGGGGGAGACATGACCGGAGGGGCAAATGCTTCCACCGGGGGCGGCGTGGTCGGACTGAGCGGCATCAGACCGGCAGCTGGCGTGGGAGCTGCCATATCGCTTTTCACCGTCGGAGTCGGGCTCGCCTGTCCCACTTCCGGAACGAAATCGGTCGGCATGGACCGGACTTCACGCAGACCCGCAGCGGGAGGATGCAGAGGGGCTGGCTCTGAGTAACCAGTGGGCTGAATTGAATTCATCCCCGGTTGCGGCATCAGGTTGGTGTTATTGAAGTACGGGTCAGGCGTGGTCGGGCTGGTGTTCGACCCGGGATTCGTGGGGGTTCCGTAGGACGGAGCGCTGTTCGAGTTGTCAGGGATCGGCTGAAGTGTCCCGCTGTTGTAGGTCGGCGTGGTCCCCTGAGGGACAGCCTGATAGGTCGCTCCTGGCGTGTACGGTTGTCCGGGGGTCAGCGTCTGGATGGGGGCGGCCGGGTATTGCATGGTCCCCGGATAAACGGCACCTGCAGGGGCACCGGAGTATCCATAGGGTTGTGAATACATATGGTAACAGCCGGATGACAATGTCAGGCAAAGGCCTGCCATCATTCCAAATCCACAGGCAAGTGGTCGTCGCATGACCAACCTCGGTCTAACGAAGTGGGGAAGGGGCGTGGGGCCGCAGACCCCGGGGAGGGACGTGGGTGTCGATAACATTGGAACTGGCAACCCTGCGAACTCCCTCCGGCATAATCTGCATGCCGATTTCGGAAAACGATCGGGTTCGGCGAAACCTGCCGGTGCCCAAGGCGCGGGGAGTATAAGGATCCCCCCAACTCTGTAAAGACCGATTTCTTTCGCAAATCCTGAAGAATCACCGCCTCAACGCATCAGTCACTGTGCCTGATGGCTCCAAAAGTCGTGGGAATCGTCATTTGACGCATCTTGACCGGGATCGTCCGGTATGAGAGAAGCCCGACCTCATCTCGGATTTTCCCCTTACCATTTCCATGCCACCGTCCCCGCGGGCCATCCCGGGACGGGAACAGTCAACTCCAAAGCAGTTTCGGATCCAACATGAGCCTTCGCTCTCCCTGGCTGATCGCTGTTGCCCTGGGCGTCTCCGCCGCACCCGGTTGCACTGGCCTGTTCACCAAGCGCGCTATCGAACGCTTTGCTGTCAGCATGCAGGAACAGGACCTGGAGAAGCTCAAAAGCAGCACCTCGGAAACCTTCGAAGAGAAGGCCCTGCGGCAGGACGATTCCGCCAAGGGCCTTAAACTTCTGAAGCTGCCGATCGGCAAAGTCGAAATCGTTTCCGTCGAGGATGTCGGTGACGGCAAGCGCCGGGCGAAGGTCAAAGTGGGAGAAAAGGAAAAAGCCCGGGAGATTGAATATCTGCTCACACGCGGCAGCAAAGGACGCGGCTGGGTCGTCGACGACATTATCATGACACAGGATTCAGGGAACGGACAGATCGTCGAACGGTCCGTCTCCGAGCAGATGGACCTGCTGCTCACCTGTCGTGAAATGCTCATCAGCTGGCGAGGCTCGGACACCGAGGACAAACTCTCCTTCTGCGATGAAAAGCTGAAGTCTCATCTGAAGCCGCTCCCGCCGAAGTGGCTCGATCAGATGTTCAAGGAAATTGCCGGCCCGGGGAATCAGAGCACGTTCAAGCCGGACGCGCGCCTCAATGGGAACATGGCCTACATGGTTCTCCCTCATCCCGAAGGGAGCCTGCTGCTCACTCTGGCCAATGAAAACGACAAGTGGCTGCTCAATGACCTTGCCATCGAACCGAAGTCGAAAGAATCCACCAGCATTCGCAGTCTGATGAAGATGGTGGCTGCTCTCGATCAGTCCGCGAAGTTCCTGACCGCCTATCACAGCGAAGACCGTGAAGCCCTTTCGCAGGTCTCCTCGGCACACTTGTACAAGCAGTGCCTGAGCGGTGCAGATTTCGAGGAGGTCCCCATCCCCACACCGCTGCTGCTCGACAGCAACTACGAAGCCCGCCAGTTCACGGACGGCTCTTCCACCATCAAACGGGTGGAACTGCTGCTGAAGGATGAGACCCAGACCTATATGGTCACTCTGCGGGAAGAAGACATCGCACAAGGAGAGAGCGGAGGCAAGAAGGCGGAATTCCGTGTCGACGAAGTGACGATCTTCGAAAAAGGTTCGAAGGACGTGAAGCGGATGTCTTCACTCTTCTTCGCACATGCGATTTCCAACGCCTATGTCTCGGCACTGGTGCAGCGGGACATTCCCCGGCTGAAAGAGATTTCATCCACCAGCTTCAACGACCGGGTCTGGAACCGTCCGGAGTCTTCGCACTTCGCGATCATTCCGGAACCGCAACTCCTCCCGGGGACTCCAGAGATTGTCTCGACCGTGTTCCGGGGAGACGTTTCCGAAGTGACTCTCATTCAGGGAGAAACTCCGATGACGCTCGTGATGCATCTGGCGAACGGCTGGATGGTGGTGGATGATGTGCTCCTGCCAGCCCTGGATCGGCCCACTTCACTGAAAGCCAATCTCGAGGTGTTGCTGACGGTGCATGCCTTTGCCTCGGCGATTCATCGTAAGGATCTCAACGGACTGATGCGTCATTCCGCTGACGGACTGGACCGCATCGTCTGGCGTCAGGTCAGCGACGTCCCGGATCTCGCTCAGCAACTGGTCAAACCAATGCTCAGTGAAGTCGTGACGATTCAACCTGGCGACGCTTATACGATGATCCGCACCAGCGATGGAGAGATTCAGGCGGAAATCAAGCTCGTGCAGGAAGGCGAACAGTTCGTGATTCATGACGTTGCTTTGAGTTCGAAATCGAACCCGGATCAGCAGTTTGCCTTGCTGCCGACCATGCGACAGATGATTGCAGCCGGACAGTTGGGTCCTGCCAGCAAGAAAACCGGCCAGATTCAGCCGGTCGCAGGGATTCCTGCGGTGCTTCCCAAAGTTCAGCATGCCAATTTTGAGCCGATCGACACGTCGATGCATGCCGCACCGCCGGAGCAATCGTTGGAACAAGCCCCGGAATCCGCCGTTCACGCAGCCCCCTGAAGGTCTGGCCTTTGACGCTCATCAACTCGGAACCCTATATTGAGCAGTGTGGGAAAAGGAAGAATTGCTGCTGATTCTACCGGGCCGCCAAAAACACTCTGATCTGCTCACTCCGATTCTGATTGTCCGGCTTGTATGAGTTCCGAGTCCTCATCTTCTGACAAACCTTCAGGCGTTCAGCCCCCTGCGGACCTGAAGCGGATCGGGAAGTACCAGATCTCCCGCCGCCTGGGTGCGGGCGGGATGGGGATCGTGTATCTCGCGACCGATTCGGAATTGAAACGGACTGTCGCGCTGAAAGTCCTTTCCCAGGATCGCGCCAACAATCCGATTCTCGTTCGTCGATTCAAATCCGAGGGACAGGCTGCCGCCCTGCTGCAGCATAAGAACATCGTCAGTGTTTATGAGGCGGGAGAAGCGGACGGCTACCTGTTTCTGGCACTGGAATTCGTCGATGGAATTGACCTGCTCGAATGGGTCAACCGCCGCGGGCCGATCCCTGTGAAGAGGACTGTCGAAATTATCCGGCAGGCGGCCGAAGCACTGCAGCACGCTTTCGAGCGCAATATCGTTCATCGGGACATCAAGCCGTCGAATCTGATGATTGCCCGCGACGGCAGCGTCAAGCTCACCGACATGGGGCTCGCCCGATCCATCGATGAAACCCTGGACACCACCATCACCCGCGACGGCACCACGGTCGGGACCGTCGACTACATGGCTCCCGAACAGGCCAGTAACAGTAAAGCCGCCGATATCCGCAGCGACATCTATTCGCTGGGATGTACCTGGTATCACCTGTTGACCGGACAGCCTCCCTTTCCTGACGGGAGTGTGACGAACAAAATCTCGGCCCACATCTCCAGCCCGATTCCCGATCCCAGCCGGATCAATTCGAACGTCCCGGAGCCGGTTGTCGCGGTGATCCATCGGATGCTGGCGAAGAAAAAAGAACAACGCTACCAGACGCCTGCGGAACTTCTCGAAGACCTGAGCAGTCCCACCCTGCGTCGAACTCAGGATGCTCCGAACCTCCTGGCCATGTTTGGCGACGAATTCGATTCGGACAGCAGCGACGATCTGGTCTCGGTGAAACCGGCACGCGGGAACGCTCAGGCCAATACGACCTCTGCCGTCGGGGATGCAGTCAAAAGCCAGCGGAAACGTACGCCGAAGAACCCTGATTTCAGTTCGATGCAAACACGAGCCGAGATCCCGGCCGCACGGAAGTCAGACCCGCGGGCCAAACTTGTTCGACTCGACGTGCAGGAATATTCCCGCGACCCGGTCAAGAACCTCCCCTGGGGTCTGATGGTGCTGGGAGTGCTGCTGATCAGTGCCGTACTGCTGATTCGTTATCTGATCAGCGCCTATGTGCCGGCCCCCGAGGTGATCGAATCCTCCTCACCCTATACGCTCGCTCCCCCTGCGGAAGCGGCTGATGCGCCGCCTGAGAATGCCGACAGTAGCGCTGATTCCCCGGCGAACGCTGAGACACAGTCGCCTGAATAACCGCTCGTGCATGTGATCGCACGCTTCAACCAGGGTCGCCCAGATCTCAGGTCACCTGCGGCGGAACATCCAAACATTCAACTCCCCCCAACTGCTCGATGGATGAGGGTGGTCGAAATTGAATCAGAATCGTTCTGCTTTCTTGCTTTGCAATCGACCAGCGTAAAGTCGACCTGACCGGAACCCGTTCGCCAGCTTCGCCGACCCCGGAGTCCGTTACGGGACTTGATGGGAATCCAGGACTCTTTCAGGAATTCTGTTGAACGGACAACAAATTGGGGGCATGTTGAAGGGTCATTGCCTCGACGACTCCATCGGTGGACTTGAACTTGGGCGAATGCGGAAAATCGGGTTGTCCTTGCTCCTCGCAGGTAGCATTTCCGTAAACAGCTACCAGAAAATGTGTTGCGAAAAATTTGAATCCACTTTTAGCGTCAGCATGGAGCTGGAACAGGCCCAAGTTTTCAGGATCGAGGTTTTCCAACCGGGAGAATTTCGTTAGAGAGCGATCCGGAAGCCGATTCGCCGGTGACGACGCCGGCGGCCCTGGAAGCTTCCAGGAGTCGAACAGTGACGGACGAGATGAGCGGAACCAAACTTGCTGATGAACTGCAGCGACTTTGAGTTCCGACAGAAAAAATTGCAGCGTTCAAGAGACACAGATACAATCACTCGCGTCTGGCACGGACCCGGTGATCCGAGACCCCCCTGAGGTGATTCCGTCAGTCTGGAAAGTGGACAGCCATGAGAAGTCAAGCTTGTAAACTGGGAGCAATGGCTCTCGCCTTCTGTTTGTCCGCGTCTGCTGCCCACGCGCAGCAGACGGGCGAAAACTGGGCAACGAAAATGTTTTCCGAACTCAAACATGACTTCGGAACCGTTGCCCGCGGCGCTGACACACGCGCCATTTTGATCGTCGAAAACATCTACGAAGAAGATGTCACCATCGACAACGTGGGGACCACCTGCGGCTGCACCGCTGCCAAGCCGAACAAGAATCTGCTGAAGACCGGTGAAAAAGCCGAAATCGAAATCAAGATGAACACCGTCAAGTTCATGCGTCGCAAAGACTCGAACGTCGACGTGACACTGACCTTCCGCGGACCGCAGGGGGCGAGCACAAAAACCGTTCGCGTCCCCATCACAGCCTACATTCGCTCTGACGTCGTCGTCTCCCCTGAACCGGGAAACGCAAATTTCGGCACAGTGGAATTCGGACAGGGTGCTGAGCGCAAGCTGGAAATTGCTTACGCTGGCCGCGATGACTGGGCCATCAATGAAGTCCGTGTTCCCGATGAGCGGATTCAGGCTTCTGTCCGGGAAGTCTTCCGAGCCCCGGGGCAGGTCCGTTACGAACTGACAGTCAACCTGAAAGACAACGCCCCGATGGGTGCCATTCAGGACCAGATCCGGCTGATCACCAATGACGTCAATTCACCGGAAGTCCCGGTCATGGTTCTGGGGAATGTCGAACCGGATATCGTGTTCGCTCCTTCGGGCGTCTTCCCGCTGGGCAACCTGAAGCCGGGTGAAGTCAAGGAATTCCGCGTTGTCCTGAGAGGGAAGCGACCATTCGCCATCCAGCATATTCAATGTGATGCGGCGGACTGCTTCGAAGTGCAGCAGCCGGGCGCGGAACTCAAGACGGTCCATATCGTCCCGTTCAAGATGACCGCACCGGATAAACCGGGACCATTTTCCGAGAACTTCACATTCACCATCTCCGGCCGGGCTGAACCCCTCACCTGCAAAGCGGAAGGTCAGATCGGCTCCGGAACATAGTTGACGTACGCTTTCTGACTGAATGAATCCGAAAGTCCCGGTCACCCCAGTTGTGGCCGGGACTTTTTCGATTTGCAGTCGCACGCAGTGACTCCAAACTGCACGTGTTCCGGCATCCGTCGCCGTGGAATCTGAACTCCACAATCTGGTGAGAACCGTTCACTCACGGTACAACTGATCTCAGTCAGATGCCGCTGCGACGGCATTCTTCCCGGGACAGGAGTTGTTCGAATGCGTACTTGCTGGGCGAATCAGAATTTCGGATGGGGGGTCCTCATGACGGCGGCGTTCATGGCCGGCTGCATCGATCCTTCCATGCTCGAGTCGAAGAAGACCGCCAAGACTGACGAAGCAGCTGCCCCCGGGGCACCCGCAGCCGCACCCGCAGCTCCCAATCCCGGGGGAGGGGCAGCATCGCTCCCCATGGACAACACCAAACTGGTGGACAAGAAGGCGGCCCTGGCAGCGAACCCCGCCCTGATCGAAACCCAGAACCGGATCAACGCGAGTGATCCCGTCAGCGCAGCGGCGCAGGGGTACTTCGCCATCGGTTCGAAGGCACAGATGCTGAACCTGCAGAACCAGATCAACGTGATCAAAGCGGACAACAACAATAAGCCCCCCTCATTCGCCCAGTTTGAGGATCTCCTTCGCCAGAACGGTGTCCAGCTGAAAGGGATCTATCGCTGGCAGGTCTACGCCTATGATGATGAGAAAGGGGACATCGTGATTCTGGAAGATCATGCCATGAAGAAAGCGGAGTACGAAAAAGGGGGCCTGAAGCTCGACTGACACTCGAGCTCGACGCCTGACAGAGCACGAAGCGTGAGCAAGTGCATTCTGTTGCTTCTCATGAACAATGCATTCGCTCACGCATCGTGCTCTGACAGACAATTTGTTGTTCTTATTCCGTTCTGAAGTTGAAGTCGCATGAAAAGTCTGGTTCGACAGGAGGTCATTAACTCGGCCCGTACCGTGGTCATCAAGGTTGGGACGAACGTCCTTTCGCGCGACGATGACCGGCTGGATGTCGATCGGATCGCTGGCCTGGCGGATCAGATTCATCGCATTCGCCAGACCGGAAGAAGAGTGGTCATGGTCTCCAGCGGAGCAGTCGGAGCCGGAATCGGCCTGCTGGGGCTGAGCGGTCGTCCCAAGGATCTCCCGCATCTGCAGGCGGCCGCCGCGACCGGCCAGGCGAATCTGATTCGAACCTACGACGACGCCCTGAAGAAACATGGCTATCACGCGGCCCAGCTGTTGTTGACAGCCAACGATTTCAGACATCGCGACCGGTATCTGAACGTCCGGAATACATTGCACACGCTCTTTGATTACGGCGTCGTCCCGATCATCAACGAGAACGACACTGTCAGCGTCCGTGAGATCAAATTCGGCGACAATGACCGTCTGGCAGCCATGGTGACCAACCTGCTGCAGAACCCTCTGCTGGTGATCCTCTCCGTTGTAGATGGCCTGTACGACGGCGATCCGTCCTCACCGGATGCCAAGAAGATCCCGCTGGTCGATCACTGGGACGATGAACTGATGGGGCTGGCGAAGGATGTGAAGAGCAGCCGCGGTACCGGCGGGATGTTCACGAAACTCGAAGCGGTTCGCATGGCGACAGCAGTGGGGGAATGCGTGATCATCGCCAACGGACGTGATCCGCAGACGTTGGACAAGATTATGGCAGGGGAGGAAGTCGGAACTCTCTTTACCGCCAAAGGGGGGATCGTCCCCGCGTGGAAACGCTGGATCGGATTCACCGTCACCCCGCGGGGCCGCGTGCGGCTGGATGCGGGGGCGGTTAAAGCCCTCGAGCATCAAGGGAAGTCACTCCTGCCGATCGGCGTGGCCTCCGTCGAAGGAAGTTTCGAAAAGGGAGAGCTGGTTTCGCTCATCGATCCCGATGGCCACGAATTCGCTCGCGGGCTGACGAATTACGACTCAGCCACCGTCAGCTCCATCGCCCGGAAGCGGACGGATGAAATTCAATTGACACTCGGGGCCGCTGTCTACGAAGAGTTGATTCACCGGGACAATCTCTGCATCACACGTTGATGCGGTTTCGGAAAGGCTGATCGGGGGCCGCAGGCGATTCTATGGGCTTTCATGTGATGAAAATCGTCACGCTTGCAGGGAGAAACGACGGAACGTGATCAACGTCAATTCTGATCGTCCGTTTCCCCACAAGGTCGCTGTGATGCAGCGGGCGCTGGAACTCGCACGGACCGGGCAGGGGCGAGTCGAACCCAATCCCTGCGTCGGTGCGGTCGTTGTCGATGACCAGTTGCGACTGCTCGGAGAAGGGTGCCATGAGCAGTTTGGCGGTCCGCATGCCGAAGTCATGGCGCTGCGACGTGCCGGGGCAGCCGCCAGGAATGCAACAATCTTCGTGACGCTCGAACCGTGTTGCCACCATGGCAAGACCCCGCCATGTACCGATGCGGTGATCGCGGCCGGGATCCGCAAGGTTGTCATCGCAACGTCCGACCCCGCAGCTCATGGAGCAGGGAGCGGCGTCGAGATTCTGCGGAAGGCCGGACTCGACGTTGAGATCGGTCTGTGCGAGGCAGAGGCCCGTGAGCTGATCGCCCCGTTCCAGATGCTGATGAATAACAAGCGTCCTTTCGTGCATGCGAAATGGGCGATGACGCTCGATGGCAGGATTGCCACCCGTACCGGCAGCTCGAAATGGATTTCTAATGAACAATCGCGAGCTCTCGTGCATCAGCTGAGAGGCCGCGTGGACGGGATCATCACCGGGATCGGAACGGTTCTGGCCGATGATCCCCTGTTAACCGCCCGTCCGGCCGGACCACGTATCGCCACCCGGATCGTTCTCGATTCAGACGCTCGATTGCCCCTGAACTCTCAACTCGTGCGAACCGTCGATCAGGGGCCGGTGCTGGCCGTCGTGACTTCGCGGGCCGATTCACCACGTCTCCAGGCATTACAGGCGTCCGGTGTAGAAGTCTGGGTGGCAGAATCCAACTCGAACGGCCGCTGTGATCTCTCCTCACTTTTGCAGGAGCTGGGGCGGAGAAAATTCACCAATGTGTTGCTGGAGGCGGGGAGCGGGATCCTGGGCGGCTTTCATGATGAGAATTTGATCGATGAAGTGCACTGTTTCATCGCCCCCCGGCTGGTCGGCGGGGAGCAAGCCCCGGGTCCCGTCGGAGGAGAGGGGGTCGATCTCATGGCCCATGCACGACGCCTGATCAACCCGGTCACGCAGATTCTGGATGGCGACGTCTACATCCGGGGACGGATTGGCACAAATCGAGAATAGTCTCTCCCGCAATTGGCAGCGAAAAACGCCCGTTTTCGCGGAAAACCCCGGCCGAGGGAGAACTCCGGACCTTCCCGGCCCTCCGCCGTCTTGACTTGGAGGTTTTCCTTGCTCTATACCGCATCGAATCTGTCCCTGAATCAGAGTATGCCGCATGGCTGGCGTGCAGGTGACAGCCGCCCTCCCATTCTCAGGGCGATCGTAAGCTGACCTTTCCGGCACGCCGGATTCGATATAACGTCCCGGCCAAGAAAACGACGAGAACAACTTTTTTATTGAACGAGGTAACAAGATGGCTGATCTGATCAAACCCCATGGTGGACTGAGCGAACCGGTGTGCTGCACGGTTCCGGAAGCAAATCGCGAGACCTTCCGCGCAGAAGCAGCCACTCTCAAGCAGGTTCCTCTCTCCTCGGCCGACGTCTCCAGCGTCTACCGCTTTGCAGACGGCACCCTGAGCCCGCTGACCGGCCCCATGGACAGCAAGACCTACGACCGCGTCCTCGATGAATCCGTCATCGAGCACAACGGCAAAAAGTACGCCTGGACGATCCCCATTGCGTTTCCCGTCACATCCGCACTCGCCAAGACCCTGGCAGTCGGAGAAAAAGTTGCGTTGACCACTCCTGAAGGGGACATCATCGCAACGCTGGAACTCTCCGACATCTTCGTCTGGAACAAGTGCAAGTACCTGGCCAGCGTCTACGGGACCGGCCGTCTGGATCACGCCGGAGCAGACATGCTGCTCAAAGGCCCGGATGCAGAGAAGGCCTACCTGGTCGGCGGTAAGATTCAGGCACTTCCGCAGCCGAAGAATCCGAAGTTCGGCCAGTACGTCCTCACCCCGCGCGAAGTCCGCAAGCTGCTGGCAGAGACCGGCTGGGACGCGGTCGTTGCGTTCCAGACCCGCAATCCGCTGCACCGTGCTCACGAATACGCACTCGTCTACGCACTCGAAAAGCTGCTCAAAGACGGCAAGAACGCTGGAGCTGTGCTTAACCCGCTGATCGGGGAAACCAAGGGCGACGACGTCAACGCCGCCGTCCGCATGGAAACGTACGAGCGTCTGATCACCGAGCGCCAGATGGGCGACGGCGACAGCGACGTCGAACTCTGGAAGAACCGGGGTGAGTCTGTTCCCGATCGCGTCAAGCTGCTGGGACTGGACATCAAGATGTTCTACGCCGGTCCGAAAGAAGCCATCATGCATGCCATTTACCGGCAGAACATGGGCTACACCAATATCGTCATCGGCCGCAAGCACGCCGACGTCCCGTACGCCGACGGCAGCAACATCTGGGGCGATTTCGACGCTCAGGAACTGTTCGGCAAGCTGAACGGCGAACTGCTGATTCAGCCGGTCAACGTCGGGTTCGCAGCCTACTACGATTCGATGGGACGCGTCGACCTCATGGAACGCCATAAGGACGAAAAGCCCGTCTTCATCTCCGGAAAAGACGTCCGCAACACGCTGCTGCGTGGTGAAATGGTCGACCCCCGCATCATGCGTGAGTCCACCTCCCGCGTGCTTGCTGCTGCGATGAAGCAGTAAGCTCAACGGCCCGTCAGTGACTGTTTAGATTCGTTTCGCCACACACCTTGCGTGTGTGGCGAAACTGTTTATCGAGGTACAAAAATGAAGTCGTCCGGAAAATACGAACACGCGCGTCAGGTGGCGGTCTCCGGGGTCGTGGCCGCGTCAGGAATCTGCCGTAACGTGCAGGCCACGCTGGCGGGGGACGCACTGGAGAAGAAGGACAAATCTCCGGTCACCATCGCTGACTACGCCAGTCAGGCGATCATCTGCCGACTGATTCGAGACGCGTTTCCCGAGGATCCGATTGTCGGGGAAGAAGATGCAGCCGAACTGCGTTCGCCAGAGAATCAGATGTTCCGCGACCGGATCGTTTCTGAACTGGAAAAAATCGGCATCGAGGCCCGTCCGGAACAGATGCTGGACTGGATCGATGCCGGGAACCACGATGCCAGCTCATCACGGTACTGGACGCTGGACCCGATCGATGGCACCAAGGGATTCCTCCGCAAGGAACAATTTGCCGTGTCGCTGGCTCTGTTGATTGATAAGCGGATCGAAGTGGCCGCTCTCGCCTGTCCCAACCTCTCCTGGGATGGGAAAACGGGAGTCGTCTTTTCGGCGATTCGCGGCGAAGGAGCCTGGGCCGTTCCGCTCGATACCCCGGATGCCGAGCCGCAGCGAGTGCACGTCTCCTCCGTCGCTGATCCTGCTCAGGCTCGCATGTGCGAATCTGTCGAGTCCGGACACAGTGCGCACGATCAGTCGGCCCTCATTCTCGAGAAGCTGGGCATCGTGGCCCCTCCAGTGCGGATGGACAGCCAGGCGAAATACGGAGCGGTGGCAAACGGAGACGGCGATATCTATTTGCGGCTCCCGACGCGGCCCGGGTACGAAGAACGCATCTGGGACCATGCCGGCGGCGTGCTGGTCGTGGAAGAGGCGGGTGGACGCGTGACGGATGTCGACGGCCTGCCCCTCGATTTCTCCGTCGGCCCGACGCTTCGTCGGAATCGCGGGGTGGTCGTCACGAACGGGTTGCTGCACGAAACCGTCCTGGCAGCCTTGAAATCACTTTCCCAGCCGCCCGTTTGAAACTGCAGCATTAGAGAAACCAATAAACCGCCGGAATCGAGAAAACTGATTTCCTATCGAACCGGGCCGATTTCGACTTTTCTCACGTGACGAAGAGAAAATGCCGAAGAAATCTGCGAGTGCATTTGCCGACGAGAGCCGGGGTGGGGGGATTACTCCCGCAAACCCTCCAGATTCACCGGTTCCGCCCTGCTTCAGCAGTCCAGGGAAGTTTGCTGGCAAGCAGCCTGTTCGGGCCAGTTTCATAAGCCTCGGACAGTTCTGAAATTCGAGTGCCGGATGCAAAAATTTGCTTGAAGGCCAGTAGCAAGATTGGTAGCGTAGCAGCTGAATCGCCAGCGGTAAAATCGCAAGAACGCGATGGTTCTTTGTTAAATTGGATGTCGTCTCAAGACACAGCGTACCAAGTACGGATCCCGAGAGGGTGAAATTCCACGTTTGAGGAGATTTTGATGGACAGTTCTGTCATGCTGGAATCAACCAAAGATCTCGATTTTGTCGAAGAAATCCGTCTGCGAACGTGGGCACGCCATAACTATGCACCGCAAGGCGAACGGAACCGTTCCTGGCATCCGGTGGTGCTGGACGAAATGCGCCGCAAGGATCACGAGCAGGGTGATTCTCACCACCGCTAAAGCTGCTCTGACGACATCCACGACTCAGTCGATCACTTCCTGCAACGTTCTCGGAATCGTTGCCTTGATCCGTCTGTCGCCAGTGAGTTCCACGTCAGAGCACGAAGCGTGAGCGATTGCGTTAGTCGACGTCTCGAGTTTTCCATTCAAACCGCAGTCGACACATCCGGGATGGCGTGAATTGACGTTGTCGGCGTCTCTGCCGGCCGCCAGTCATGCAGATGCAGTTCGACCGACTCGTAACCGCGGAAGTGGTTGATATTCGCGGAAAAGCAGAATGCGAGCGGACCGGAGACCTTGGCAAGTTCCTCTGCCCAGTCTCCTTTTCCAAACGCCACACAGCGGATGATGCGCTCGCCATCCTTCAGCTTCAACGCCAGATGACGGCCTCCTCCACCCATCGTCGCAGGGGGCTCCGCCAGTGTGACCCGACTCACGCTGAAAATCGGTCGCCTGTGCTCTGCTCCGAACGGTCCAAGCCGTTCCAGTTCGTGAACCGCGCGCGTTGTGAGATCGTGCAGCGAGACCTCGGCGTCGACACGCAATTCAGGTTCGGCTGCTTCTCCCCCCAGCTGTCCAAGGGCTGCCTGCTGCGCGAATGCGAGGCGAAACTCATCAATGCGGTCCGCATGAATTCGCAGTCCCGCTGCAGCCCGATGGCCTCCGAACCCTTCCAGCAGATGGCTGCAGGCATGCAGTCCTGAGTGAAGGTTGAAATCGAGGAACGTCCGCCCGGACCCTTGCCCGGTGCGGGTTTCACTGTTCAAAGCGATGATGATCGTGGGACGCTGATATTTCTCCGCCACGCGACTGGCGACAATCCCCATCACGCCGGGATGAAATTCATCATGCGAGAGAACCAGGGCAGCGTGGTCCGCCCACTCCGGATTGGCTTCGACCAGCTCCTTGGCCTGCTTGTACATCTTCCGTTCGACCGTCTGCCGGTTCTTGTTGAGCTGATCCACGTAGTCGGCAAGCTGCGCCGCCCGCTGACGGTTCTCCGTCGTCAGCAACTCGACTGCCAGCCGCGCCTGCCCCAGACGACCAGCGGCATTGATCCGGGGAGCGAGTGAAAATCCAATGTCTTCGGCGACCAGAGTACGCTGTTTTTCAATCCCCGCGATCTTCATCAGATATTCGATCCCGGGAATCGTGCTCTCCGCGAGCGACTTCAACCCGAAGCGAACCAGGATTCGATTCTCACCGACCAGCGGAACCACGTCGGCGACTGTCCCCATGGCGGCCAGTCCGACTGCCGAAATGAGATAGGCTTTCATACGCGGAGAAGAGCGGGTGCCATCTCCCAGTCGTTGACAGATTGCCCACGCCAGCTTGAACGCAACCCCCGCCCCGCAGAGTTCAGGAAACGGATAGCTTCCCCCCGGCAGTCGCGGATGAACATTCACCACCGATTCCGGGAGAGTCTCCCCCATCGTGTGGTGATCGGTGATGATCAGTTCCAGGCCCAGTTCCCGAGCCAGGGCCGCTTCAGCAACGCTGCAGATTCCGCAGTCGACGGTGACCACGAGTCGCTGCGGGTCTTCCTGATGCAGCGTCCGGATCGCTTCCAGATTGAGCCCGTACCCTTCCTCCATGCGGCTGGGGATATAGTAATCGACCGTGGCCCCCGCCAGTTTCAGACAGTGCCAGAGAATGCTCGTGGCGGTGACGCCGTCGACGTCGTAATCGCCGTAAATCGTGATCCGACGATTCGCCCGAAACGCAGCGACGATTCGATCCGCAGCCTCAGCGACACCCGGCAGCAGGTCCGGCAGGTGCAGGTCGGTCATCTTCGCGGAGAGAAACTGTTCCCCCTGCAGACCGCTTTCAATTCCGCGAGAAGCCAGCACCTGGGCCAGCAACGGCGAGCAGGACATTTCCTTCGCCAAACGGGCGACAACGGCTCGATCGTGAGTCGCAAACCTCCAGTGTCGCGGCATTGAATTCCTCTTCCCTCGCTGATTTCTTTCTGAAATGACATCATAGCAGACCGGAAGCGGTGAGTCTTCCGTTTCGCGCACACTTGAAGTGTGCAGCTGAACAATCCATGTGTTCACGAATCGCAGAATTCCATGCACGATGACCCGAAATATCAGTCTGGCTCTCCTCCCGATGCCAACACCGTCGGGCCGGGGGTGATCATCAGTGCGGACACGCTTCGCGACGTACGGATTCCTCCCGGGCAGGTGCGGACTCGAAAATGGCCTGTCCTGCACGCGGGTGGGGTTCCCGAGATTGATCTGGATCGCTGGCAGTTCCGGCTGCATGGTCTGGTCCAGAATCCCCTGACGTTCACACTGGCCGAGTTTCAAAAACTCCCACGCGTGCAGGTCTTCGCCGACTTTCACTGTGTGACCCACTGGTCACGACTGGGGAACCTTTGGGAAGGGGTCTCCGTGCAGTGGCTCCTCGATCAGGCGGGAGTCGACCCCGCAGCAAGGTATGTCGTCGCGACCGGGTACGATGAAGAGTGGTCTACCAACCTGCCGCTGGCCGACTTCAACGTGCAGGATGCGCTCCTGGCGGACCGTCATGACGGGGTGCCGCTTGACCCGGATCACGGCGGACCGGTGCGGTTGATTATCCCCAGGCTGTACGCGTGGAAAAGTGCCAAGTGGATCAGGAGCATCGAGCTGATTGCGGAAGACCGGGCCGGATTCTGGGAGCAGGAAGGGTACCACATGCACGGTGATCCCTGGGTCGTCAACGACAACAATCAGGATGGAGAGCGATTTCGAGACGATGCCGGCTGGTCCAGAGGCCGCCCCCTCGGAGCTGTCGATTCCTGGGGAGAAGAGTAAGTCCAATGCGACAGCGTCCTCCCATTCCGTTCATTCAAAGTTTTCAGGTCGCCATTCGTGGGATCGGCGAAACCGTTCTCGAACAGAGAAACATGCAGATCCATCTGGTAATGACGCTGATCGTCATCGCCCTGGCTGCGTGGCTGCAGCTGCCGCTCGTGGAATGGGCATTGCTTATTCTCTGTATGGGGGGAGTGATGGCGGTGGAAGTGCTGAACACCGCCATTGAGACGGTGGTCGATCTGGTCTCCCCGGAGCATCACGAGCTGGCGAGAAAGGCGAAAGATATCTCCGCAGGTGCGGTTCTGATCTCCGCCTGCATGGCAGCAGCCATCGGGATGATCCTTCTGGGCCGGCCGATCATTCTTCTGATATTGGAGTCGATGTAGCGGGTGGCTGGCGACGGTCGAGAAAGGATTGCAGCAGGATCTGGGCTGCGATCATGTCGACCCGCTTCTTCCGCTGCTCGCGCGTCAGATTCGCTTCGAGCATGTAGTCGTCGGCAACGGCGGACGTATAGCGTTCATCGTGAAAGTCGACGGGAAGCTTTGAGATCCCGGCCAGCCATTTTCCATACGCCCGGGCCTCTTTGGCCTTCTGACCTTCCGTGCCGTTGACGTGAATTGGAAGGCCTACAACGATTCCCCGCACGTTGTAGTCTTCCAGAATCGTCTTGAAGTGACGGGCATCTACCGCGTCATTGCAGCGGGAATAAATCTCCAGCGGGCTCGCGATCGATTGATCGGCCGTCGAGATGGCAAGTCCCACACGCTTCGTGCCGAAGTCGACTCCCAGCAGCCGACCTGTGGTCGGCAGACACGAGGAATTCGGGGGGGAAGGGGGGACGGAGTGCTCCATGAGTTCGATTGTAGCGGGTGCCCTGTCACCTGAAATGGAAAGAGAGCGAAGCGGATCTCGCTTCGCTCTCGGAACTGTCTGGTCCTGGGCAATCATTCAATCGTGAGCAGCAGATCGCCGGTGGCGACCTGTGTGCCAGCCTTGATCAGCAGCTGTCCGATCGTCCCTTCTCGTTCGGCATTGAGCGTCGTCTGCATCTTCATCGCTTCCACGACAAGCAGCTTCTGCCCCTTGGTGACTTTGTCCCCCTGCTGAACCGCGATGGAGACCACCATGCCGGGCATGCTGGCCGCCACATGCGTTGGATTGGTCGAATCGGCCTTGATGTTCTTCTGGATCGACGATTCGACGGAACGGTCGTCGATCGTGACGTCACGCGGCTGTCCGTTCAGTTCGAAAAAGACCGTGCGTGTACCGTCCGGATGCGGACTGCCGGTCGCCAGGAACTTGATGAACAGCGTCTTGCCCGGTTCGATATCCGAAGCGAATTCTTCTCCCGACTGCATGCCGAAGAAGAACACGGGGGTCGGCAGAACGCTGGTGTCGCCATAGTCTTTTCGATGGGTTGCGTAATCCTTGAAGACGCCGGGATACATCACCGAGCTGAGGACTTCCCGCTTCGTCGGTTTGCGATTGAGAATCGGCTCGAGCTTCGCTGCCACCGCTTCAAAGTCGACCGGCGGCAGAGTGTCTCCCGGTCGTTCAAGGAACTCTTTGCCCCCTTTGAGAATCCGCTGCTTGACCGCCTGCGGGAACCCTCCGGGAGGCTGTCCCATCGCCCCGCTGATGAGGTCGATGACCGATTCCGGAAACGCGAGTTCGCGATCGCTGGCCATGAGATCAGCGGGGGTCAGCTCATTGGCGACCATGAACAGGGCCATGTCCCCGACCGCCTTGGACGTCGGGGTCACTTTGACGATGTCCCCGAACAGCTCGTTCACTTCCGCATACGCCTGACAGATCTCCTGCCAGCGGTCCGCCATTCCCAGCGCGCGAGCCTGTTCGAAGAGATTCGTGTACTGCCCGCCGGGCATTTCGTGGTTGTACAGGTCGGCCGTGCCCGGAAGCACAACACTTTCGAACGGCAGATAAAACTCGCGGACGCCTCGCCAGTACTCGGCAACTGCATCCAGGTCATGCGTGTTCAGATGCGTATCGCGCGTCTGATGGTGCAGCGATTCGCACAGCGTGTTGAGGTTCACCTGCGACGTTCCGCCGGACATGGGGGCCATCGCGGCATCGACGATATCCACTCCGGCGTTTGAAGCCAGCAGCAGTGAAGCCGCCTGAATGCCAGCGGTGTCGTGCGTATGGAAGTGAATGGGAAGTCCCACTTCCTGCTTCAGCGTACTCACCAGAAGCTGAGCCGCTTCCGGCTTGCACAGACCGGCCATGTCTTTGATCGCCAGAATATGAGCCCCCATCTTCTCCAGCTGTTTGGCCAGAGTGACGTAGTACTTCAGGTCGTACTTTGTCCGTTTGGGGTTGAGCAGATCGCCGGTGTAGCAGATCGCCGCTTCACAGATCGCACCCGCTTCGCAGACCGCTTCCATGGCGACCTGCATATTGTCAGCCCAGTTCAGAGCATCGAAAATCCGGAACACGTCGTTCCCGGCGCTGGCGGCTTCCTTGACGAACTCCTTCACCAGATTGTCCGGGAAGTTTGAATAACCGACCGCGCTGGACGCCCGCAGCAGCATCTGGAAGAGGATGTTCGGACATTGCTCCCGCATCGATGTCAGACGATCCCAAGGGCATTCCTTGAGGAAACGCATCGAGGTGTCGAATGTCGCTCCGCCCCACATTTCCAGTGAGAACAGTTCCGGCAGCAGATACGAATACGCTTCCGCCACCCGCACCATGTCATAGGTCCGGAAACGCGTTGCATGCAGCGACTGGTGAGCATCGCGGAAAGTGGTATCAGTGATCAGCAGCGGCTTCTGATCTTTGATCCACTGGCTGAATTTCTCGGCTCCCAGTTCTTTGAACTTATCGCGCGTCCCCTGAGGACGAGGCTGGGTGACGTCGTACTTCGGCACGATCGCCGGATTGCGGCGAATGGCGACAGGACGCCCTTTCACCAGCGGATTGCCGTTCACCACGGTCTCGCCGATGTATCGCAGAATACGTGTCGCGCGGTCGCGACGACGGGGGAAATCGAACAGCTCTGGCGTGTTATCAATGAACGTTGTCGTGCACTTGCCCGCCAGAAAATCGGGGTGTTCCAGCACGTTGAGGAGGAAGGGCACGTTCGTCTTCACGCCGCGCACGCGGAACTCCCGCAGACAGCGGTCCATCCGGCGGGCCGCTTCGGAGAATCGTCGACCGCGCGCGGTCACTTTCACCATCAGGGAATCGTAGTACGGATGGACAAATGCTCCGGAGAACGCTGTTCCCGCATCGAGCCGGATTCCCATTCCGCTTGCGGAACGGTAGTGCGCGATGCGGCCGTAGTCGGGCACAAAGTTGTTGGCCGGGTCTTCCGTCGTCACGCGGCACTGAAGTGCAAAACCGTTCACCCGGACCGAGTCCTGTGACGGGATTCCAATCTCCTGATCTTCAAGCTTGTACCCCTGTGCGACCATGATCTGCGAGCGGACAACGTCAATGCCCGTCACTTCTTCGGTGACCGTGTGTTCCACCTGAATTCGCGGATTCACTTCGATGAAGAAGAATTTCTGAGTATCGGCATCGACCAGGAATTCGACCGTCCCGGCGTTCTGATAATTCACTTCACGACCGATCCGGATGGCAGCTTCGCAGATGGCATCACGGACTTCCGGAGCCAGATTGACGGCCGGTGCGATCTCGACCACCTTCTGATGGCGTCGCTGGACCGAGCAGTCACGCTCGTACAAGTGGACGAGGTTTCCGTGCTGATCTCCCAGGAGCTGCACTTCAATATGTCGGGCCCGGCGAATGTATTTTTCGATGAAGATGTCGGGACTGCCGAATGCTGTCAGCGATTCCTGACGGGCGGATTCATAGGAAGCTGCGAGCTTGTCGGCGGATTCCACGACTCGCATTCCGCGACCGCCCCCGCCGTGTGCCGCTTTCAAAATAACGGGATAGCCCAGTTCCTCAGCGAGCTTCAGACCTTCTTCAGCGTTCTTGAGAGGGTCTTCGGTCCCGGCCAGCACGGGGACTTTTGCCTGTGCAGCAATCCGGCGGGCTGCGGTTTTGTCGCCCAGATTCTCCAGCAGGTCAACACGCGGACCGATGAATGTGATTCCCGCTTCTTCACAGGCCTTCGCGAATTCCGGTTTTTCGGAAAGGAATCCGTAACCGGGGTGAATCGCGTCGACGCCCACTTCCTTGGCGACGGCAATAATCGACGGGATATCGAGATAGGCCCGGATCGGCTCGCCCGGCTTGCCGACCTGATACGCCTCGTCCGCCTTGAAGCGATGCAGGGCGAAGCGGTCCTCGTAGGCGTAAATCGCCACAGTGCGGATTTCGAGTTCCGAAGCTGTTCGAAAGACACGGATGGCAATTTCGCTGCGGTTGGCGACGAGAAGCTTTTTGAACTTTTTCATGGAAACTGCAAATCCGGGGGCAAATCAGGTCAAAGAAAGCGGAACGCATCAGTCGGGATCGACTGACTCGACAACAGCTTACACCAGCGCAGCTTCAAAAATTATCGCGGGGAAGAGTTCGGAACAAGGCGCCCGATGTTCAGCACGCGCTGAGCACACGAATGTCGCTGCTCCCAGCGGTAAGATCAACCGTTTACGCAGGATTTACGGCTGTGAGGAAGGTTGGTTTTACCACGGACTCACAGAGAGATGCAAAACCGCGAATTGTGCGAATGATGCGAATAAATCAGTTCTCAGCTGCCAGTGAACAGAATGAGATCGTGGAAGTGTCTCGTGTTTCAGAGGATTCAAAGCCTGTTGGTCACTCATATGGAATCATCAGCGGGGCAGCAACTCAGAGTTGAATTCGCCTGATTCGCCCCATTCGCGGTTCTAAAATTCCCGTTCGAACGGAAACAGCGGGCGGCGGCGGAACTGGTAGTTGAACTGCGTCATGTCGGCGGAGGTGACGCCGGCGGTGTTCACGCGGATCGCCTGCGTGCAGACTTCCCGGTACGCTGCCAGCGGGGCTTGAACTCCTTTGGCGACAAGGACCTGAAATTCTTCCGGCTTCACCCCGCAGGACGTCAGTTGTTTCAGGCTGAAGGGCGGGGTGCGAAGACTGGTCAACATGATGGTCAGCTGGCCGGGAGTCTGGACGACGACTGTCGGCCCCATATGAAACTCCACGCTTCCTCCATGTCGAATCTGATCTTCCGAAAACGTTCCCGTATGGACGCTGACGACCCGAACATCGGAAACGAAAGGAGGACCGTGCAGCGGATCGACCTTTCCTCCCAGACTCAGGGCACGCAGAGTTGAACCGACCCCCGCTGCGATTGCCGTCTGGGCGGCTTCAGGATCATTCAAACAGACAAAACCACGCAGGTCGCCACGTTCATGCAGGGCGTGCAGCAACCACGTCCCATCCGCTGGAGAACCGCCCCCGACGTTGTCCCCCATCTCCAGCAGACAGACCGGTCCTTGCGACTGACTCGCCTGATCCAGGGCGTCATCAACGCCGATCAGCTGCGCTTCGAAATCTTCTTTCCGCCGCAGGATTTCCGCCCCCAGTTGATCGGAGAGCTGCTGGGCGAGAGCAGGATCGTGATCGGTGACGGCAAGGAAACTGGTCCCCATTTCTTCAACGTCCGCGTAGGGGAATCCGAGTACGATGCTGTTGGAAAGAACTCCTGGCTGTTGCAGCATTTCATCAGCCACGCGATACAGCGAGGCACAAGGCTCGGAGGGGGTGTGCTGCCGTTCGATGTTGATCACCATCGGGACGAAACAGGCAGCCTGCGTCGGCCGAACTTCACCCCGGAGAGTTCTGGCCATCAGTCGGGCTGCTTCTACGCCGCGTGCCCGCTGGTCGATGTGAGGATTCGACCGGTAGGCGATCGTCGCATCACACGCCTGAACCATCCTCGCGGAAAGATTGGCATGGGGGTCGATGGTGCAGATGACCGGAACACGGGGACCAACAATCTCCCGCAGCAGCGAAAGCCAGTACCCGTCGAAGTCTCGATCAAGTTCGCTGACTCCCGCCCCGTGCGGAGCAACCAAGCATCCATCGAGCGGTCCCGCCCCCCGGACCTGCTCCTCCATAATCTGGATCAGTTTCAGAGCGGTGTCGCGGTCGATCATCCCTCCGGGAATTGCCCGGGCAAACAGCAACGGCACTGCCTCGATTCCCGCCTCGGAAAGGCCGGTGAAAAAGCCACCGACCTCGTGAGCGGAGGACTGATACTGCTCCTGGATCGCTCGCCCGGTCAGAAAAGCATCTTCGTGGAATTCCTGCAGCGTGGTCCGCTTGCGGATGAACGTGTTGGATTCATGCTGAATGGCGACGATACCGACACGGAACATGTGTGCTGGCCTGTTTGGAGAGACGTACTAATTCCACAACACGGAACGTACCATACCAGTATACCGAACAGAAAACGACTCGACACAGCCTGGGAAGTACGCTTTCTGCCGACGTCCGAAATCCGGAAAGGTGCGCAGCTCCACTCCGTCAATCATGACAGACGCATGCCCCTCGCAGCCTCACCGGCGCATTTACTGAGTGACTTCCGAACGGTTCGATCTGATTTCGCGGGATCACACAGATGCGTGATGATGAGCTTGAATCGCCTCAAAGAGACCCGCCCAGGTGTATTCCGTCGCGACAGCACTCACGGTCAGCCCAGCGGCTTCGGCAGCTTCCTGCGTCACGGGGCTGATCGCAGCAAATCGGGTCTGAGACTTCTGCGTCTCATCGAGAATTCTTGCGACGTTGCGAGCGATCGTCGGACTACTCAGAGCAATCCACTGCAGGTCACCGGCAGCCAGCTGCCGCGCCACGGGGTCCGGGAATTGTTCAACGTCCACGTGCTGGTAGACCACCAGCGAATCGAATGTCGCACCGGCAGCGGTCAGCTGTTCCGGGAGAACCTCACGTCCGCGACTCGCACGTGCCCAGAGAACCCGTTTCCCTCCCACATGCGGGGCGAGTGCTTCCGCCAAAGCCTCTCCGCGATAGACCGTCGGAACGAGATCCGCCCGCAGATGGTAATTCTCCAGCCGTTCGGCGGTCGCGGGACCGATGGCTGCAAGTTTGATGGCCCCGAGTTGACGGGCATCGCCTCCCCGTTCCCAGATTCGCTGGAGCAGTGACTCCACTCCGTTCACACTGGTGAAGATCAGCCAGTCATAGTTCGACAGCTGGTCGATCGCAGTGTCGACCTCGCTCCAGTCCTCCAGCGATTCAATGCCGATCGTGGGGATCAGGACTGGCTGAGCCCCCAGCGAGAGTGCCAGTTCAATGGCGTTATCCGCGTGGCCTTCCGGACGGGTAATTCCGACTGAGACTCCAGCCAGCGGGAGCTTTTCGAACCAGTTGATCTTCTCCCGCTGGTTCACGCATTCCCCGATGATGATCAGGGATGGGGCATGCAGCTGGGCCTCTTTGACCCGGGCGGCAATCTCTTCGAGCGGAGCGGTGATCGTCCGCTGAAGTGGCGTGCTGCCGCGAGAGATGACTGCAACGGGAGTTGCCTTCGGTTTTCCGTGGCGAAGCAGCGTCGACGTGATCTGCTCGATGCGATGCAGCCCCATGTAGAAGACGAGTGTCCCTCGGAACCTCGCGAGATTTTCATAATCGAGCGCGGTTTCGGGCTTCGTGGGATCTTCATGACCGGTGATGAAGGCGACCGCCGAGGCGATGTCCCGGTGAGTCAGCGAGATCCCCGCGTACTCTCCAGCGGCGATGGCCGCGGTGATTCCGGGAACGACTTCGAAGGGAATGCCTGCATCAGCCAGCGCGGCAGCTTCTTCGCTCCCCCGCCCGAAGATAAATGGATCGCCCCCCTTGAGACGGACGACCACTTTTCCCGCACGGGCTTCATCAATGAGCTGCTGATTGATTTCCGCCTGATCGAGACGACGCTGGGCTCCCTCGCCGACACGGCAGGTTCGCGTCGCCCGGGCGTGCGAATGCCGCAGGATCAGCGGATTGACCAGACCGTCGTACAAGACGACGTCTGCCTCCGCGAGGCATCGTTGCCCCTTGAGCGTCAACAATCCCGGATCGCCGGGACCGGCACCAACAAGGTAGACCTTTCCAACGGAAGGTGTTTCAGTTGTCATCGGTCCATACTCATTGGCATCTGGAAAGTGTGACGAATGACTCCAAAATCACCCGAACACAAAGTCGTTTAGCCGCACACTTCGAGTGTGCGGCTAAACTGAGTTCACTTCAGTGAGAAGCTATCGATTTAGCGGGTCAGCTCGCCTTCCCAGCGGGACTTCATGAAGGCCAGACCGTTCTGGGCCAGGTACTCTTCATTCGGGAACATCTTGCGCCAGATACGCGTGGCAGCGGCCAGTTCCGGCAAAGCGAGTCCGAACGCTTCAATCATGAACCAGCCGTCATAATTGACGCGACGCAGCGCTTCGAAGCTGGCGTCCCAGTCGACCTGGCCTTCGCCCGGAGTCGAACGATCGTTTTCAGAGATGTGGACGTGAACCATCTGATCCTTGCAGGATTCGACGGCTGCAAACACATCCTTCTCTTCGATGTGCGAATGGAACGTGTCGTACATCATCTTCAGGTTCGGATGATTGACTTCACGGCAGAAGCGGCCGTTGTCTTCGGAGCTGTTCAGGAAATAGCACTCGAAGCGGTTGAGATTCTCCACGACCAGCGTGACGTTCTGCTTCTGGGCATAGTCCGCAGCTTTCGCCAGCGTTTCCTGTCCCCATTTCCATTCGTCTTCCGTGCGACCGCGCCCGACGAATGTTCCCAGCGCAGAGTGGATTGGTCCACACAAGTGCGTCGACCCGGCGGCAGCGCACATGTCGACGGCTTTGTTCAATCGCTGAATCGCTGCTTCGCGGATGCTGGCTTCCGGAGAGATTGGATTTTCCGTATCGGTGCAGATCGTGACGGCAGTCGACTCGAGCCCCAGTTCCTCGAGCTTTTTCCCGATCTTCAGGTAGGCCGCTTCGTTAAAATCGAAGATTGGCAGCTCAACGCCGTCGTAGCCCCATCCCTTGATCTTTTCCAGAATGGGAAAAATCGATTCATCGACCCCGGAAGTCCACAGCAGCAGGTTCAAACCATACTTCATCTCGATTCCCCCTCAACGACACGGTCCAGAAACGACTTCCAAATGACGATTTCGCCGGAAGTGCGCACATTGGACCGGATCGGGAAATGAGAGTCCAGCGAGTGCCGGGGGAAGGTGGGGAAAGGGAATCGGGGAAGAGGAAAATGATTGTCAGAAAAGCCACCGTTTCTCAAGCAGCTTTTCTGACAGCTCAATGCTGATCGCTGATCACTTACCGGTTCTGGGCTTCAAGTTCTACGAGGAACCTGATGAACCGCAGGTGGGCCTGTGATCGGGGATCCATTGTCTCATGTTTGGCGTCGACCCGGCGTTTCTGCTTTTCGCCGGTGGACCAGCCGTTACGGATGGCACTTCGCTCTTTGGCAATCTGGGCCGGGCTGGGGAGACTCACTCCGCTGCGTGCGCGTCTTCGTGTGGTTTTCTGCTGTCGCATTGCTTCTCTTCCCCGGAAAGAGGGTTCCGTTGCTGTGCAAACGTCTTTGAAAGGGCATTCCTCAGAGTCAACCTGTTTGGAAGTTCCTTCTTCAGATTCCTATTTCACGTGGACGGAAGAGTCGGAGAATTCTGGTCGTCCGTTTCCAAAAAGAAACATCAGGGGGTTAAGATGTACCGTCCGAGCGGGATCTGACGTTTGGACGGGGTACTTGTGAGTGGGTAGTGGGTAGTGGGCAGGAGGGAGTGATTTGCTGTGAGTCCTTCACTGATTGTGGCGACACGGTATCCTGAGGGAAAACTCGCTTAACAATCGCTTTGGCGCGACGGTCAACAACTGACAGGCTGCTTTTTCATGAATGATTCGATCCCTCAGGTGCTCGGGCAGATCCCCAGTGGTCTTTCCATTCTCTCAGCCCGAAATGCCGAAGGGGCGGAGACCGGTATGCTCGCCAGCTGGGTGCAGCAGGCGGCGTTTTCTCCTCCCGCGATCACTCTGGCGGTCAATAAGTCGCGCTACCTGCACAGCTGGCTGCAAACTGGGATCAGCGTGGCCATCAGTCTGGTCGGCGACACGCAGAAGCAACTGCTCGGCCACTTCGGCAAAGGTTTCGAACCGGGTGCTCCCGCATTCGAGGGACTGAAGATTGAACGGACTCCGGCAGGACTTCCGGTCCTGGCGGAAAGTCTTGGTTGGCTCGAAGGCACGGTGTCCGACTCGATGGACGCCGGAGACCATGCTGTCTTTCTCGTGCAGCTGACGAACTCCGGCGCGGGGCCCCTGCTCGGGAAAGAGCGTCCCTGGGTGCATGTGCGGAAGAACGGGCTGCATTATTGATTTTGCTGACCAGCCAGCGTGCTTCGCAATTCACTTGGAATCGACAGCCCCTCGATTGCATCGAATCCAGCAGAATTTTCTCCAAAAACTCGGGGAATGGAGGCTGCAAGACGGGAGAAACTCCTGCGACGCGGTGGCTGAAAATCTGGCTTTTCCTCTCCAACACGGGGGAGAATCAGCTAGAATGATCGGGATAGTGGAGTCTCCCTTGCAGACTCCGCTCCCTCCGCCTGAATTCATCCTGCCGGATGCCCGCCCATGCCGAATCGTCGCTTCGTACTGGTTGCCTTGTGGGCTGTGATGGCCTGCAGCGTGCAGCCTTCCTCTGCATTCGCCGATGAACGTGAGCAGTTCTTCGAAACTCATATCCGGCCCCTGCTGGCGAAACGTTGTTTCGAGTGTCACGGGGACAAGAAGCAGGAATCGTCTGTTCGCCTGGACCACAAGTCGATGGTGATGGGGAACACTACGGAGACAGCACTGATCCAGCCGGGGAAAGTGGATGAGAGCAGACTCTGGCAGGTCGTGAAGTACGATGACTCCGACATTCAGATGCCTCCAGAAGCTCCCCTGCCGGAAGACGAAAAGGAGATGCTGAAACTCTGGATCGAACAGGGAGCCTACTGGCCCGAAGAAACCTCTCCCGCGCCGGCAGCTCGGGGAGGGATCCCGCGCAATTCCGACGGCAGTATCAACTTCGTTGAAGCAGTCGCTCAGCACTGGGCATATCGACCAATCGAGAATGTCCCGGTCCCGGCCGGCGCCGACGGAATGAGTTCCATCGATCGCTTTCTCTCCGCCTCATTGAGTGAAGCAGGACTGAGCTTCAGTGAACCGGCTCCCCGCGAAACCCTGATTCGCCGGTTGAAGATGGACCTGCACGGAGTCCCGCCGACCTTCGACGAAGTACAGGCGTTCGTTCAGGACACCCGTCCGGATGCTCTTGAACGGCTCGTCGATGAACTTCTGGCGAGTCCACTCTATGGGCAGCGCTGGGGTCGCCATTGGCTGGACCTGGCCCGTTATGCGGACACGAAGGGGTACGTGTTTACAGAGAATCGCTTCTACCCCTTCTCCTACACGTATCGCGATTACGTGGTGAACGCCCTCAACGAAGACAAGCCCTACAACGAATTCGTGAAAGAACAGCTGGCGGCTGACCATCTGGGCTTGCCGGAAGGGGATCCAAGACTCGCGGCTCTGGGCTTCCTGACGGTCGGCCCCCGCTTCCTCAATCGCGAACCGGACATCATCGACGACCGGATCGACGTGGTGACGCGCGGACTGATGGGCATGACCGTCGCCTGTGCCCGTTGTCATGATCACAAGTACGATCCGATCCCCACCAAGGATTACTACTCCCTGTACGGCGTCTTTCAGAGCAGCTACGAGCCCGAACAGGGACCGCTCCTGGGGAAAGTCGACGAGAACGCTCCGCAACTTCGTTCGTTCTACGAAGAACGCAAAAAGCGGGAGCAGGCCATTGCAGACTACATCACCCAGTCGCACGCCGAACTGCTCCAGCAGTCTGTCGACAAGCTCGAAGATCTGATTCCCGCTGCCGCTGTCAGCATGAAACTTGTCGACGCCCAGACGGACCTGCAGCCCAAGCACGGTGCTCCCCGGGAGAAGCTCGTCGCACACTGGAAGAACCTGATTGAAAAGCGAATTCAGCAGAACGATCCCATTTTCATCGCGTGGTCGAGATTGATGGCGGTCCCCGAGGACGCATTGAAATCTCCGGACCACGAAGTTCTGAAATCGCTGCAGGAAGATCCGCAGGTTCCCGAGATCTTCAAGGATGCTCTTCGCACCTCTCCGCCTCAGTCGCATCTGGATGTCGCCAGGCTCTATGCCCGCCTGCTTCACGAGGTGTCTGAAGAATGGAAGCAGCTGCAGACGCAGACTCCTCCGGCCGAATCCCTGCCGGACGCTCAGCGGGAACTTCTGCGAAAGATCCTCGTCGGGACTGATTCGAACATGGACCTGAAGCTCGAGGGCGATTCGCCACTCTTCGAACGCGATCAGCGAGACCGCATCCGTGAGTTGCGGAAACAGGTTGCAGAATGGGACGCCACGTCCCCGGACGCTCCTCCGCGTGCCATGGTCATGTTGGACAAGGATCAGCCTGTTCAGCCGGCGGTCTTTGTGCGCGGAGATCCAAATCGGCGGGGCGACGTCATCGATCGACATGCACCGCGCATCCTTGAACCCGCTGCCGAGAAACCCTTCACACGAGGAAGCGGACGACTCGAACTGGCTGAGAAGATCGTCTCTGACGACAATCCGTTAACCGCTCGAGTTCTTGTGAACCGGGTCTGGATGCGTCACTTCGGAACCGCTCTGGTCGGGACCGCCAGCGATTTCGGGTCGCGGGCGGAAGAACCGACGCACCCCGAACTGCTCGACCATCTGGCCTGGACCTTTATTCACGAAGACCACTGGTCGCTGAAGTCGCTGCATCGCCGGATTCTGCTTTCGCAGGCCTATCTGCAGTCCAGCTCGGATCGTCCTGAAGCACGCAAGATCGACCCTGAGAATCGATTGCTGTGGCGACAGAATCGACAGCGGATGGACTTCGAAGCGATGCGCGATGCGATGCTGCAGGTCGCTGGTCAGTTGAATGACGGCCTGACAGGACGCCCGTTCAATATTGAAGAGCACCCAAACACTCCGCGCCGGACTATCTACGCCCAGATCGACCGCAACAATCTGCCCGGACTCTTCCGCACCTTTGACTTCCCATCGCCCGATTCCTCCAGTCCCGGACGACCACTCACAACCGTCCCGCAGCAGGCACTCTTCGTGATGAATTCACCATTCGCACTGACTGTCGCCGAGCAGCTGGCAGCGGACGTTCGCAGTCGAAGTTCAGAAACGACCGAGCAGGCCCGCCTGTTGATCGAACGCGTTTATGCGCGCCCCGCGAAGCCGGAAGAAGTGAAAGCACTCGGTCAGTACCTGGAGTCTCATCCGCTGGAGCAACTCGGACAGGCGGTCATGATGAGCAATGAATTCCTCTTCGTGGACTGAAGAGATCCCGCAGTGTGTCAGTCATTATCGTTCGGGGAGGCGGCCGGGGCTGGACTGAGCAAAACGAAGGAAGCCCCGGGGTTTCGCCATTGAATTACTCACTGTGCGAAGTCTGCTTCCGCTGGCCATCCTGCAAATAGTGCGACCGGTATGCTGCGGGCGTCTGGCCTGTCGAACGACGAAACAGCTTTGTGAATGAGCTCTGATCATAGAACCCGCACCGCAGTGCGATCTCGGTAATACTGCTCTCAGTGGTGATCAGCAAGTGTCTGGCGGCGTTCAGACGGACTCGCAGGATGTAGCTGCGGGGTGTCATCTGGAACAGGGCTTTGAAGCGGCGATCGAACTGACTAATGGACAGGAACGACTGCTCGGCCAGTTCCGCCACGGAGATGCGATCCATGTAGTGCTCGAGCACGAATCGCAGCACGCCATCCATTTCCGCCATCGGACGGTAGATCGCCCCGAACTTCTGCAGGTCCCGCATCATCCCAGCGACGCCGATCACCGCCCCCTTTCGATCAAAAAGGGGAAGCTTGCTGGAAAGAAACCAGTTCAGATTTCCCGCTTCGGCCGGGATCAGCCAGACCTGATCGGGAAGCGGCTTCCCTGACGCCATCACCTGCTGATCCTCGCTGACATAGCGATCCGCCAGATAACGGGGATGCAGTTCGAAATCGGACCGTCCGACAATCTGTGACTCATGAGTGAGTCCACGGAGTTCGAGGAGTGATCGATTGGCGGTAACCAGCCGGCTGTGGGCATCTTTCACATAGAAGCAGACACCGGGAAGGTACTCAAAAAGCGTGGCCAGCTGCAGCGGAGAACCGAGCCGATCGAGAAACTTCTTCCGGAAAGTCAGTGAATCATCCATGCGCAAAAAATACCAGAGAATGCTGGAATGCTACAATCGCTGGCAGCGGAAAACGCGTATCCTCACCTCAATACTTCCCATTCCTCCAAAGAGTGACAAACGCAATGGATACCACCTTTCTGGCTCCCCCAGCGACCGAAGACCTCGAAAAGCTCGACCGGGATCTGCGTTTTCATCCGGTCACGAACGACCGTCCACAGACATTGACCGCAAGCGAAATTGCCGCCTTCAATCGCGATGGGTATCTCCGGCCGTACCGCATTTTTTCCGAGACCGAAATCGGGCAGATCCGTGCCTACTTCGACGATCTTCTTGCCCGTGTCGTTGCTGCCGGCGGGGACAGCTATTCCATCAGCACCGCACATCTCAAGTACGGTCCGGTCTATGACATTCTGACCCATCCCCGGATTGTCGCACATGTCAAAGACCTGCTGGGGGAGAACGTGGTCGCCTGGGGATCGCATTTCTTCTGCAAGATGCCACACGACGGGAAGAAGGTTGGCTGGCATCAGGACGCCAGCTACTGGCCTCTCAGTCCGTCCAAGGCCGTCACCGTCTGGCTGGCGATCGATGACGCCGATGTCGAAAACGCGTGCATGCGGTTCATCTCCGGGTCGCACCATTTCGGACACATGACCTATCGTCCAGGAAGTCCTGCAGACCACAGCGTCCTGAATCAACTGATCGACAATCCTGAACAGTACGGGACTGCTGTCGATGACGTTCTCAAAGCGGGTGAAGTTTCGTTTCACTCCGATCTTCTACTGCACGGTTCTCAGGCCAATGAGTCCGATCGGCGTCGCTGTGGACTCACGCTGCGGTATGCTGCCGCGGATGTGCGCGCTGGACTCGACTGGAACCGCAAAGGAGTGATCGTCAGTGGCAGCGACCCCAGCGGGCACTGGAGCAATGCATCCCGACCAGCTGCGGAATAACGACTGACACCAGAACCGGAAGGCGATGGGCCACCCTTCCGGTTCACGGATCGCGGCGTTTTCGGATAAGCTGCGAAGATGAACGATGCCCGGCCGACCGCCTCTCCCTGTATTCGCGTGTGTGAACTCGATCACACCAGAACTGTCTGCGTTGGTTGCCTGCGGACGGTGGATGAGATTGCCCGCTGGTCCGTCATGAATGAGGAGACCCGCCAGCAGGTGGTCGCGCGGGTGCGAGCTGCCCGACTGCAGCAGTCCAAACACTCAGAACCGATCGGGTGAATTCTGCTTCCCGGCCCGGGTGAACAGCGGGACGATGAACATCAGAAATCCCATCACCGCTCCGAATGGAATCAGAACTTGAGGGCGGCGAATCAGCAAAATCACCGCAGCGATGACACCTAACGTCATCCAGGGAGAGACATTGGCCCAGGCTGCCGCCCTTCCGCGGGTCGGCATTCCGACCCAGAACGCCCCCAGCAGCAGACCGGCCCGGATAAAACTGCCGCACCAGATATTGTTCCACGAATCCAGTACGCCGATGATCGGCCCGGCACACACGCATGCAATCGCCAGGATCCCCACAAGGAACCGATTGACCTGCTGCCGGGTGAGAGAATTCAACGGAATTGTCCTGATCGTTTCATCTTACGGCGGAAAAGCCTGTTTTTCGGACTTTGACAGGCGGGAAAGACTCGCTCGTGCCGATATTACCTTGCCGGCGATTCGGGGGAAATTGTGCGCCGAGATTTCGCTGGCGGGGGCGAGTGGGGAGTTCTTGTATTTCATCCCACGCGGGATGTCACTGAAAATCTGCCAGATCGGTGCCACGGATGCGCGGCGTTTGGTTCCTTTGTCTGTACACGATGATCAGCTGCGGATGCATCCGCACCGCGGTCGTGAAGTTCTGGGAACCTGCTGCCATCGACGTCTGCAGCATGAACCGCATCGTCGTTCTGGAATTCGCCGGCGATCAAGGGAAGTCGGTAGCGACGTCACTTTCCGGTCAGCTCTGGCAGAATGAATTCTATACAGTCGTCGATCAGAACGAGCTTTCTCAGGAACTGCAGCTGGCAAGTTTCTCACGGGCGTCCGGTGATGAAATCAACCTGCATGAAATTCTCGGCCCCGCTCGGGCTCAGGGAATCGACGGCGTGCTGATGGGCGAAGTAATCGATTACCACTGCGAGGACAAGCACGTCCGCCGAACCGCACTGGCTGCTTCCAGCGGCGGGGGAACGATCGGACAGAATCGTCTGGCCTCGGGAGGCGGAGTGGGAGTCGAGTTCCGCGAGAACCTCGTCCGGGAAGGGACCGTCACGGTGGCCTTCAAACTCGTGGATGCCGAGACCGGTGAAATCCGGGCTGCTCATCAGGTTTCCCATCACTACACCGGGGAAAGCGAACTTGGGCCCGGGAAGCTGCCCACGCGAAGTGAAGTTCTCGACACACTCACCCAGAAGTGCCTGGCCGACATCGTGGGGATGCTCGCTCCTCACGAAGCAACTTCGCAAATTCAACTCGCCTCGTGCGATGTCTGGACGAAAGGCCGCCGCGAAGTGAAGGAAGGGAACCGGCACGCTGAGATCGGCCAATGGGATCTGGCGGAACAACAGTGGAACACCGCCCTGGAGATCGAGCCCAATAACCACGCGGCCATGTTCAATCTCTCGATCGCTGCCGATCATCGACACGATTATGCCCTCGCGGAACAACTGGCGATGCAGGCTCTCCGCCTGCAGCACAAGACCTGCTACACCGCCGGTCTGGATGAGATCCGCAAACACCGCTCTGCTGCCGAGAAAGCAGAAGAACAGCGTGATGCCCGCGTGGCGACAGCGGTGGATGAGATCTGGCGGTGAGGGTCAGTGGGTAGGGGGTAGGGGATAGGGGATAGGGGATAGGGAAGCGGGTGGCCCAGACAACGTCTGTGCGGCGAAGCCGCAAGAGGCCTCCCGGAAACCTTCCAAACGAATCACGCTGCCCCGTTCTCCTGAGCGATTCAGCCATTCATACGCTTCACGTCCATTTGAATGCGTTTCGACATGCCTCTTGTTCCTTCGGAACCCAGACTCTGTCTGGGGCACCCGGGGATCACGCTGTTTCAACAGGCGTGTATTGTCCGGCCAGACGATGAACGGCTTCTGCGGGACTCATGTTGAACAGCGCCTTTCCGCCAGTCCCCCAAACTCCGCTCTGATAATGAAAGACTGCGGATGCTTCCCGGAAGTGTCCCACAGCTTCGACGTCCTCCATCTCCCCGCCGGCGATCGCTTCGAAGTGAATCTCCACTCCGACGAATGCGGTCAGCAAGCCGGTTTCGATGTCCCGGGCAAAACTGACATCCGGCTTCCAGTCGCACCGGACCCAGGTCAGACCACGCGGAACCCCGCGCAGCACCGCCAGGTCAAAGAACTTCGCCTCCAGCGCCTCCCGACGCAGTTTGAACAGCCGCAGGGCCCGCTGGCTTTCAGTCGTTCTGCCCCCTCGAAAGATCAACCAGAGCAATATGGCTGTGGGGATCACAATCAATCCGGCGATGCAGAGCCACTGAAGCATGGAGAGTTCAATTCGTGCTGCTGTTGGCTTCAATCAGGCGATCGGACGCCTGTTTGGTATAGGGCTCAAACTCGGCGTTGTCTCTGTAGAGATTGACGATGGCCTGCCATTTTTCGCGAGCTGCGAGTTTCTTGCCATCAGCAAACAGCTCGTCCGCCTGCTTGAGCTGTTCCTCGATAAACGCGGTCCGGTCGGTTTCTCCATGCACCTGAGCCCGGATCTTTTCCGCCTGACGTCTGGCGAGATTCAGATACGGCCGGTTCGCAGGCTCTTCACGGGTGAGTACCTTGGGCATGGCGTCGTACTTTTCCAGAGCGGTAAAGCGGTCGCCAAACTTTTCGTACTGTAACGCAGCCAGATACAGCCGTTCCGGTTCGGACTGAGCATCCTTGCCGAGCTTGAGATTGGTTTCGATCCGGCTTTCGGTGCGAAACATTTCGATCTGATCGAGCCATTGCTGGCCCTGTTCCGCATGTTTTCCTTTGGGATAGCGGGCCAGCATCGTTTTGAGTCCCTGCTCTGCATTCACCCACGTGGCGGGTGTGGAGGCGGACATATACTTTTCAGCCCGGGCATACAGCGTCGCTTCACTGCGGCTCTGCATGACATAATAGGTCACCCCCAGCAGCATGACTCCCAGCACAGTCCCCAGGAACCAGCTCCGTTCGTAAATCGGAACGACGGCCCCTTCCTCCTGCTGCTTCTTCTTTTTCTTCTTGACCTGGGATGTCTTTTGATCGACTCCGGCTGTCATGACAGCACCGCCGGCAGCGGTCACCGCTTTCTGTTTTTCCTTTTGTTTCTCAGCCTTCTTGACGATTTCCTCCAGCCGCACCTGCACTGCCAGGGCATCGTACGGGCGATCGTCCGGCTCCTTGGCGAGAAGCTCATCAATCAGTTTCGTCAAACCGACAGGCACGGACTGATTGAACTCCCGCACAGACGGGGGAGTTTCATCCAGATGCTTGAAGAGCAACTCTGCCTGCGTTTCGGATTGAAATGGAACGCGACCAGTCAGAAGTTCGAAGAGCACGCATCCCAATGCGTACAGATCGGTGCGTCGGTTGACCGGATACTTGCCGCTGATCTGCTCGGGAGCCATGTAGTTCATGGTTCCCAGCGTCTTCCCCGCCTGGGTCAGTGCGGTCGCTTCGGTATCACGGGCGATGCCGAAGTCGGTCAACTTCAGCACCCCTTCTTTCGTCAGCAGAAGGTTGGCCGGTTTGAGATCCCGATGCACGATCCCGGCATTGTGGGCATGTTCCAGAGCCCGGGCGATCTGCAGTCCGTAGTCGACCGTCGTCTCCCAGGACAACCGGCCTTCCCGGCGAATGACCTGATCCAGAGCACCGCCGTCGATGATTTCCATCGCATAGAACCGCTGCGTGCGATTCGATCCCGCCCCGAAGTACCGAATGATATTGGGGTGCTGGAGCTTCTTGAGAATTTCCGTTTCGCGGATGAACCGCTGATTGACCGCTTCGTTCCCGCTCATGTCGGGAGCCAGAACTTTGACGGCACACTTGGTGCCATTCTTCTCATAGACCGCTGCGTAAACGATCCCCATTCCTCCCACGCCCAGTTCTTTTTCCAGAAGGAAGGGACCGATGCGGCGAAGCTTTTCGGAGTCGGAGCTCATGGATGAGGGTCAGCCGTTGAGGGGTTGCGGATGAGAAATCAGTTTCGCCGATTCAAGAAGCACTCGCAATCAAGATTTCCCTCAAGCTCAGCCTGAAGCTGAATCTCGCACTCGGAGAGTGCGAGGTACTGTCCTCCGCACTCTCCGGGTGCGGTTGATTGCTGTACGCCGCACTCGCCGAGTGCAGCAATTCGGCCCCGCTTCAGACTCATCAATCAAAATTCCCTTCAGCTGGATTGCCCTGAAACCTCGGCCCAGGCGGGAGTGGGGGCCTGGTAAGTCACTTCCTCGCCCGTCAACGGATGAACGATCTTCAGGCTGGCTGCGTGTAGACACATCGTTCCTCCCGTGGCATGAGTCTGCGTCTGGCCCATCTGCTGTTCAGGCAGATACAGCGGGTCCCCCACGACAGGAAATCCGAGATGCCACAGATGGACCCGAATCTGATTCGTTCGTCCCGTGATCGGCTGTGCCCGGACGAGCGTTGTTCCATCCTCGAACTGGTGGAGACGCTCGAAGACGGTGTGAGATGGGAGTCCGTTCTCGCAGATCGAGCGGCCGCCGCATTCGGTCGGCTCGGCGGAGATGGGGGCCTCACAGCGACAATTCTCCCAGGGAACAAGCCCCTGCACCCGGGCGAGATAGAACTTCTCGACGGTTCCTGCCTCAAACTGGGCGTGAACTTTTTGAGTCATCGTCCGGGTCTTACACAGAACCACCACTCCGGTGGTATTCGCATCCAGCCGATGCGGCGGGCGGAGTTTGAGCGGAGAATAGACTTCATTCAAGATCCACTGCAGCGTGTTGCGGTTGAAACGGCCGCTCGGGTGGCATGGCAACGGAGCCGGCTTGTTGACGACGACGAGTGCATCATCTTCATGCAGGATCTCAATCGCCCCATTTACATCCGGTTCAATGGAAGCCGGCGAGAGGTGGGCAAACTGTTCCCCCGGACGGACGATTCGATCTGCAGAAACAGGCTGACCGTGCTGATGGATCCTCCCTGACCGACAGACCTCTTCCCAGTACTCCGCCCCGAGATGAGGATGATTCTGTTTGACGAACTCCAGCAGGGTGAGACCCGCAAACCGCTCCCGGACATTCAGCGGACGTGGGTTGTCATAGGGTGTGCTCCCGGGTAAGGGTGTCACCGCCTTCTGAATCGCTGCGTGACGTTTTGCCAGCAGACGTTCGCGCTTCTGTTCTTCAGTCTGGAAGCAGTGCGGACAGGTGTGCGGCGGATCGTAGTGCGGCGACTGCTGATCTTCGACGCTCAAAGGCTGCAGGCAGGCGTAACATTGCTGCGTGGCGGTCGGCTTCAGTTCCGGGTCGAGAGCCACTCGCTTATCGAAGACAAAGCATTCCCCGTGATAGTGGTCACCCCCCACTTCCTCGAAGTACTTCAGAATTCCACCGTTGAGCTGAAAGATGTTGCGGAATCCCGCACGCTCCATCAGCGGTCCAGCCTTCTCGCAGCGGATCCCTCCGGTACAGAACATGACGACCGGACGTTCCCGCAAGTCTTCCGGGAGCTGCTCGATCGCTTCGGGGAAGTCACGGAAGTGATCGACGTTCACCGGCAAAGCGTCGTCGAACGTGCCGACGCGCACTTCAAAGTTGTTCCGAACATCCAAAAGCACCAGGTCGCGCCCCGATTCGATCCAGTCTTTCAGCTCCGGAGCCGAGATCTTCCGCGACGTCTTTCGGGCGGGATTAATGCCGTCAATTCCGAAGGCAATGATTTCCGGTTTGATCTTCACCAGCATCCGCTCGAACGGCTGATCGTCACTGAAACTCTCTTTCACTTCCAGATTCGAAAGAGCAGGATCACTCCGCAGGTGCTCCAGAAGCAAGTCCACCGCCGACCGTGATCCAGCAATGAACAGGTTGATCCCCTCGGGACTCAGCAGGATCGTCCCTTTCAAAGAGAGCTCTCTGCACAGCTTCCGCAGCGTGGTCTTGCGTTCCTGAAGATTGTCGAGGGGAACGAAGAGATAGGCAGCCACATTCACAAAGCTGCCGGGAGTTGATGCACTGGAGTCAGAAACAATCTTGGATGCTGCCGGGGCCATTTTTCTGAAAAAATTTCGGATTGAGGGTGAAAATTCAAAATCACACTATACTGAAGATTGTGTCGATCTGGCAGCTAGAACGCAGTTGAAATACAGGAGACCTCGCATGGGAAGTTTGCCGAATCCTCTGGAGCATCGTCAGCCGGACCACAACATCCTGGACCTGTTTCTGAAGCGATGGTCACCGCGTGCTCTCACCGGCGAAGCGATTCCTCAATCGACGCTGAATGAACTCTTCGAAGCCGCCCGCTGGGCACCGTCGACGTACAACGAGCAGGAATGGCGGTTTCTCTACGCGCATCGCGATACGGAGCACTGGCCCACATTTTTCGGCATTCTGATGGAAGCCAATCAGACATGGTGCAAAAACGCCGGCGTCCTGATTCTCGCTCTCTCCAAAAAGACATTTACCATGAACGGCAAGCCGAACCCCGTTCACTCCGTCGATACCGGGATGGCGGTGCAGAATCTTCTTTTGCAGGCAGCTTCCATGCACGATGTTGTCGCTCACGGCATGGCAGGGTTCGATCGCAGCAAGGCCCGCACAGCCCTCAAAATTCCGGAGGATTTCGAAATCGAGTGCATGATCGCTGTCGGGCGTCCCGGCGATCCCGAGGAACTCCCGCAAGCACTTCGCGAACGCGAAGTGGTCACCGGGCGAAAGAAGATTGAAGAATTTGCCCAGCCGGGCTCCTTCAACTTTTAAACGTTTCGCCAACTCATACGGGGATATCCAGCCTCTGCCTTCGGCACTCAGAACTCGACCTGATACTTTTCGGTCATCTCCCGTCGAACTCGGGCGGTGGCATCCTGCATGTCGTTCCAGGAGCTGTATCGAACAGCCTTGGCCTGTGCCTTTTCCTGAGTCGATATCTGGTTCACCTGCTGTGCATAGGAAGCAGACGTGTAGTTCCCGGTGTTGTAGTCGTAGTTGTTGTAGGAGAAATAGTCCCCGTACACGGCGGACTTGCGCACTCCGCTACGGATCCCCGAACTGCGCTCAGCGAGCGCCATGGTTCGCATGGTTTCCGCCACCATCGCGCCCCAGTCCAGCAACGCTGGATCCACCCCCAGCAACGGGAGCTGATCGATCTTCTTCGCATAGCGTTCCATCCAGACAGCATGATTGTCGCGGTTCTCTCCCAGCGTGGATTTCAGATCGTCGATCAAAGTCGCGACCGACTTGTAGTACTGCTGGGAGCTCTTGGCCGCCTGCTCGGCAGAAGAGGGCTGGTTTTCGTCTGAAGAACTCCCCTGACTGAATCGCGATGTGGGAACTTCCAGCAGGCTGAAGATCCGCCGCAGCGCGACGTCGTTCAAGTTCCCGCTCATGACAATCTGATGGTCTTCCAGATGAACGCTCCATTTCTCCAATCCCGGAAGATGGGCATCAAATCGATCCAGCGACTCCAGAATCAACGGTTTTGCGAAGTTCTTCAGTGGGGTGACATCGCCATGAAAATCGATCTCAAGACTTCCTTGAGCTTCTTTGTTCAAAGCGACCTTCAGCTTGATCCCCTTCAATCCCGAAATGATGGGAAGCAGGCGCGCGACCTGATCCTGGTGTTCCTTCAGGACCTCGGATTGCTGAAGCGTTAACTTCAGACGATGCGGCTGGATCGCATTCTCAAGATCCAGTGCCAGCACGATCGGGCGAGCTGCGGAAAGTTCCACCACTGCGTTATGCAGATACTCAGGAAAATCGGCAGCATGTTGAGTCTTCTGAGCTGCCGACCACTTCGCGACGAATTGACGGTCATCCGGGGCGGTCATTGCCAACAGCTTCGGACCGAGATCGAGGAAATACGCACCCGCGGGGGACCACGCGACAGAGACGTCGTCCACGGTGTCCAGCTGGCCTCCTTCTGCTTTGGCAATCGCTGAAAGCGGAAGATGCTCGGTCAACTCCAGAAGCGCCATCTCCCATGTCTGTTGCAGTTGATTGCGGATGTCCAGCTGCGCTGCGATCACCACCAGAGCGGTTTCGGGAGGCACCACCAGAGGACGCTACGTGTAAGCAGCCGCATGCACCTGCGCCCAACCCCGATCTCTCGCGATCTCCGATTCGTTGACGGCTTCCACATCGACAGCCATGACGGCGTTGGCCCCCGACGGGACGCGCTTGAGCAGCAGCTCGAATCGGTCATCCGCGAAAACCGGGACACCGAATCCGATACTGCACAGCGTGAATAACAAGTTGAAGGGCAAACACCACTTGGTGCACGACATCGTATTCCCCTTTGAACGCACGGTTTCAGACAGCGAACGAAAGCCAGATGCAGGCACTAGGGCAGGGAACAGGGAAAAGAAACCAACGACCCGTTTTGTCTGCCCAGAATGCGGCGAAATGAGAAAATCCAGAGGATTATCCACAATTCTGCCTGCAAATCCACTCCTGAAATTTCACCATTCAAGAGGTGCCGCAGAGAGCCAACAAAACAGTGCAAACCGCTCTGCAGATTTCGACCGGGTGAGATGTCACGCCAGAAAACAAAAAGAGCTTCCCATCAACGACGGGAAGCTCTTAGGGTGTCAATGTAATCGAACTGTTACGTTAGACTTCTTTGACGTCGATCCAGCTCATCATGCTGCGGAGTTCGCGGCCGACTTTTTCCAGCTGGTGCTCGCGTTCGCGACGGCGGGTTGCCTTGAAACTCGCCTGATTGACTTTGTTTTCCAGCAGCCAGTCGCGGGCGAATTTGCCGGACTGGATCTCGCTGAGGATTTCTTTCATCACCTTCTTGGTCTCTTCGGTGACGACGCGAGGACCGCGGGTGTAATCGCCGTACTCAGCGGTGTTCGACACGCTGTAACGCATGTAATTCAGACCGCCCTGGTAGAACAGGTCGACGATCAGCTTGAGTTCGTGCATACACTCGAAGTAGGCCATTTCGGGCTGATAACCCGCTTCGACCAGTGTTTCGAAACCGGCTTTGACCAGAGCGCTCACGCCCCCGCACAGCACAGCCTGTTCACCGAACAGGTCGGTTTCCGTTTCTTCAGCGATGGTCGTTTCGATCACGCCGCCACGGGTTCCGCCGATCCCCTTGGCATAGGCCAGGCACAGCTTCTTGGCAGTTTCCGAAGCACCCGGGTACATGGCGATCAGGCTGGGGACACCGCCCCCTTTGACGTATTCGCTGCGGACCAGGTGACCGGGACCTTTCGGAGCGACCAGACCGGCATCGACACCTTCAGGCGGAACGACCTGCCCGAAGTGAATGTTGAATCCGTGCGAGCAGAGCAGCACGTTACCGGGCTTCAGGTGAGGTTTGACGTCTGCCTTGTAGACGTCTCCCTGCACTTCGTCCGGGAGAAGAATGTTGACCAGATCGCCAGCTTCAGCAGCTTCGGCAGCGGAGACCGGCTTGAAGCCATGGCTGACAGCCAGATCGTAGTTGGGGCTTCCCTTGCGCTGGCCGATGATCACATTGCAGCCGCTGTCCCGCAGATTCTGAGCCTGGGCATGCCCCTGGCTGCCGTAGCCGAGAATCGCGATGGTCTTGTCCTTCAGCAGGGAGAGGTCGGCATCATCGTCGTAGTAAATTGTGACGGGCATCGGTTCGCTTTCGAAAGTACTGTAATGGGTTTTCTGACGTTGAATCTATTGCGTCACACACTTCAAGCGTGTGCAGGAGACGTTCTGACAAGAACGGTTTTTTGAGAACGGATGACTTACCGGGACTGCTCGGCCAGTTCCTCATGATGAGTCGGATCGCCAACTTCCACATCGGCGGACATCGTCACCTTGCGGGCCAGGGCAATCCGGCCGGTCCGGGCCATTTCCAGAATGCCGAACGGGCGGACAGCGTCAATGAACGCCTCAACTTTGCGTTCCTGTCCCGAGATTTCGATCATCACGTGTTCTGCGGAGACATCCACGATCCGGCCACGGAAAATGTCCGTCAGTTCCTTGATCTGGCTGCGCGTGGATGGGCTGACGGTTTTCACCTTGATCAGCATCAGATCACGCTCAACATGCTCTTCGTCGAGATAGTCGACCACTTTGACAATAGTGACGATCTTTTCGAGCTGCTTGCGGACCTGATCCAGTTCACGACCGCTCCCCGTGACAACGAATGTCATCCGGGAAAACTGCGGATTTTCCGTCGGCCCGACAGCCAGACTGTCAATGTTGTAGGCGCGGGAGGCCAACATACCGGAAACATGGGCCAGCACGCCTGGCTGGTTCATGACAAGTGCGGAAAGGATGTGTCTCATAGTTTTTTTCCGGAACACCGAGCTACGACGTCCCTATTCGGCAGGATCACTGACAGCGACAGGCTGTCAGTCATTGTAAGGAGTCCTGAAGACCCCACCTGCCAAGAGAAACAGTTTTGGAGGAAATACCGCCGCGTGACACTCTTCAGGCGTCCGATGTTCGCATCCAATTCAGGGCAAACCTGACGAATCAGGGAGTTTACTGGACCCCTGCAGCGCTCTCAACTGTGCAACAGGCAGAAACCGCCGACCCGCCAGTGGGGAAGTTCGATTAGGACGGTCCGGCAAATCCTGAGCGGGAATTTCGAGAAGCTGCGGTAACGCCACAATGCAGAGACGCCGACCAGATCAATCGCCTCAGATCAATTCGCCTACGACAGCGACTCCGTAATTCCGTGAGACTGCTGACATTTACCACAACCATGGGACGCCACTACCCATTTTCTATCGAATTTCGGCCTTTATATACCGGCCCAATTCGTCCTTTTTTCTCTTCTCCAGCGAATTGTTCGCATATAGTCTTATTTCGATCAATTGTCCTGCCGTCGTCGCGGCGTTCACGCCGAACTCGAATCATCGGAACTCAGCGCCAGTGTCTTCGAGGCCCTCAGGGCGAACGGCTCAACTTTTCCCCATTATTTTCAGAAGCAGAAATCATGACTCCACAGACTCATTTTGAACCCCGCAAAGTGAACCCTCAGGGCCCACCGAAGCGATCCGCATTTACGCTGATCGAACTGCTGGTCGTCATCGCCATCATTGCAGTGCTCATTGCCCTGCTGCTGCCGGCGGTTCAGCAGGCACGTGAGGCGGCCCGACGCAGCCAGTGCAAGAACAATCTCAAGCAGATTGGACTGGCCATGCACAACTACCACGACGTCTTTTCCACATTTCCCCCCGGCTCGGTCAACGATTGGTCACACTACACCACCCCCTGGGCTTCGATTCTGCCACAGGCTGATCAGGCTGCAGCGTTTAACAAAATGGTCTTCACCAGCGGATGGTCTTATCTCCCCGGGAATCCGGTGAATGCCGACATCCTCAACACTCTTCGTCCCCCTTACATGCAGTGCCCCAGCACGGTCCTCCGGCCGACAGAGACTGTTTACGTTGGCAGCACTCCCTATACCGTCACCACGACCAGCTACGCTCTCATCGGTGGTGCAGACACTGCAGCGACTGCTCAGGACGCCCTCACTTTCGGCAAAGTTTCAACCAGCGGAATTTTCTTCCGGAATTCCAAAATCGGCTTCCGGGATATCACCGACGGAGCTTCCAACACCATGATGATTGGAGAACAGTCGGACTACATGAAAGATGCAACCGGACAGAACGTGGACCCTCGCCCGCAGGGGCCAAGCGGAGCATTCATCGGCAGCCCCGGAGTCGAGAACTGGACCGGAGACTGCCGTTGCTACTCCAACACGGAGCCTGCGATACAACCTGTCATCCCGCGACGCTACGCTCCCCAACGCTGCTGGAGAAATGCATTGCAATACCCAGCTGCTCTCTCCGCACACGGGCGGTCTCCACATCCTGCTGTGTGACGGATCCGTCCGGTTCCTGAGCACAAACGCCAACCTCGATACCGCCAAGCAACTTGCTATGCGAGCCGACGGCCAGGTTCTCGGCGAATTCTAAAAGCACTTGCAGACCTCCCCTCTCCGGGGAGACCTGAAGTCGCCTGTTCGTTGAGTTTCACAACATTTTTGCTGCGTCTCTCCTGGCTTCATCATTGAGAGAGACGCAGCATCTTTCCATCAAGGTTGTCGCAAAATGTCCTCAATCACCCTATTTCTGAATCGACTGAAGGAGAAACAACTACAACGTCCCCTTTTGAGCACTTTCTGCCTCTTGCTGCTGACGGCATTCTGCGTGAGCGGCTGTGGCTCCGCCCATGTCGCCCCGAAAGGAAAGAAAGTCACCGGAGTGGTCACCTACAAGGGAAATCCTGTCCCAAAAGGAACGGTCACGTTCTACGACAAGGCCCAGGGGATGGGAGGAACTGCCGTCATCAATCCAGATGGAACCTTCGAGACTGTGCAACCGCTTGCCGATGGCAACTACGCAGTCACGCTGGTCCCGCCGCTGGTTGAAAAAGTCACGCCCGCAGGCACGACAGCCAAAGTCCCGGAAGAAATGGCCGAAATCCCTGCAAAATACAGAAGCCCCTCCACCAGCGGGTTCACCGCGAAGGTAACAGAGACCACAACTTCGTTCGATTTTGACATGAAGTAAGTGGATTAGAAGTCAATGAAAAGAGTCGAGGGATCTCCGCACTTGTGGAGGTCCCTTTTTCTTTTTCAACCGCCCTGCGGATTCATCTCATCACGACACGGCTGACTTCAATTCGACGCGCAGACCGGCAACGGTTTCTTCCCGGGCAGGTTCTGCATTGAAACATCCGGCCCCCCTGCTATAGTGTGTTCTAATGTTCACTAGACGCTGACTCAATGAGTCTGCGAAAAAGACCAGCCACGCACAGCTTCCGGGCAGATTTGATTTTGGGATGTGCCATGACAGACGTCACTTGCAGCCAAGCCGTCCGCCAAACGCACTCAAAGCCAGGTTTTGACGGATCGCCCCGGATCTGTCTGCGTTTGCCCTTAATTCTGAAACAGGAACATCCGTAATGGCCAAAGCCAAGCCTTCCAAAAAAGCAAATTCTTCAGAAGAACGATCCAGCGGCATTTTGCAAAATGCTCTAGGTCAGATCGAGAAGAGCTTCGGGGAAGGTGCGATCATGCGCCTGTCCGATCAGCCGGCCGGTGCTGTGGACGGAATTTCGACAGGAGCGCTCTCGCTGGACCTGGCACTTGGGGGCTCAGGCTTTCCTCGCGGCCGCATCATTGAACTTTTCGGCCCAGAATCGAGCGGTAAAACGACCCTCGCGCTGCACGCCGTCGCTGACGCCCAGCGGTCAGGCGGAATCGCCGCCTTCATCGACGCTGAACACGCTCTGGACCCAGCGTGGGCCAAGAAGCTGGGAGTCAACCTGGAAGACTTGCTGGTGAGCCAGCCGAGCTACGGTGAAGAAGGTCTGCAGATTGCAGAAATGCTGATCAAGTCCAACGCTGTGGACATCATCATTGTGGACTCGGTGGCAGCTCTGGTTCCGAAGGCGGAACTGGATGGGGAAATTGGTGACAAGCACGTCGGACTACAGGCCCGCATGATGAGCCAGGCGATGCGTAAGCTGACCGGGGTGATCGCCAAAGCCAAGACGACCGTCATCTTCATCAACCAGATCCGTGAGAAGATCGGGGTCATGTTCGGCAGCCCGGAAACGACTCCCGGTGGCCGCGCCCTGAAGTTCTACAGCTCGTGCCGCGTCGATGTTCGCAGAATCGCCACATTGAAAGATGGCGAAGAGACAATTGGCATTCGCATGAAGGCCAAAGTGGTGAAGAACAAGGTCGCACCTCCATTCCGCGTGGCTGAGTTCGACATGCTCGGGGCACGGGGGATCAGCCTGGAAGGGGACGTTCTCGACATGGCCGTCGCGACCCACATCGTCCAGAAGAGCGGCGCATGGTTCAACTACGGTGAGATGCGGCTGGGACAGGGGCGTGAGAAGGCCCGGCAGCACCTGGAAGAGAATCCGGAATTGCTGAAGGAAATCAAGGACAAACTGCTGGCAGCCAAAGACCTGATCAAAGGAGCTAGCGGAGGAGCGGACGACTAGTCAGAATAAGTACCGTGAGACATCTGTCGGCAGGGCGGCGCCAGCCCTGCCCGGCAGAGAAACGGTGATCGGTCAACTGCCATCTCACATTCGCCTTGAAAGTCATGCGTCATCCCTCAATGATCCAGGACGTCCGGCAAATGGTGACTGACAACATTGATCCACAAAAAGACTCGGGACACTGACATGACTCCGCGGGAAGTGCTGGCGCTCTGCCGTCAAAATGAAATCCAGGCGATTGACCTTCGGTTCATGGATTTTCCGGGGACGCAGAAACATTTCACGATCCCTTCGGCTGTTTTGACGGAAAAAAGCTTCGAAGAAGGACTGACGTTCGACGGCTCTTCGATTCGTGGCTGGCAGGCGATCAACGAGAGCGACATGCTCGTCGTTCCGCAGTCGGACACTGCCATGGTCGACCCCTTCATGAAGTCGACCCTCTCGATGACCTGCAATGTGCAGGACCCAATTACCCGTAAAGACTACGCCCGCGATCCACGGAACGTCGCCCGCAAGGCGGAAGCCTACATGCGTTCCACCGGCATTGCCGAAGTTGCCAACTTCGGTCTGGAGCCGGAGTTCTTCGTCTTCGATGACGTCCGGTTCGACCAGAACGAACACGAAGGCTACTACCACATCGACAGCATGGAAGGGGAATGGAATCGCGGATCGAGCCAGCAGGCCCCCAACCGCGGCGTCCGGATCCGTCGCCGCGAAGGCTATTTTTCCATGCCCCCGGGGGACACGCTGCAGGATCTTCGTACCGAAATCATGCTGACCTGTCAGGCGTGCGGCGTCGACATTGAAGGCCAGCATCACGAAGTCGCCACCGCCGGACAATGTGAAGTCGATCTCAAGTTCGCCTCTCTGCTCACCGCTGCCGATCGCCTGCTGCGGTTCAAGTACATCGCCCGCAACGTGGCAGCCCGGTATGGCAAAACAGCCACATTCATGGCAAAACCGCTCTGGAACGAGAACGGTTCCGGGCTGCACATGCATTTTTCGCTGTGGAAGCAGGGTCAGACGTTATTCGCAGGCTCCGGGTACGGTGGCCTGAGTGAACTGGCGATGCACGCTCTGGGGGGGATCCTCAAGCACACTCCCGCCCTCTCCGCGTTCTGCTGCCCTACGACCAACAGCTACAAGCGAACCGTGCCCGGCTTCGATGCCCCCGTCAACCTGACCTACAGTTTCAGAAACCGGTCGGCCGCTGTCCGCATTCCGGTCCACGCCTCCTCCGCCGATACGAAGCGGTTTGAATACCGCTTCCCGGACCCGACCTGCAATCCATATCTCGCCATGTCGGCGGTTCTCATGGCAGCGATCGACGGTATCCAGAATCGCATCGACCCCGGTCCTCCGCTGGACAAAGACATTTACGACCTGACCCCGGAAGAACTCGCGGACTACCCGAAAGTTCCCGAATCGCTGGGAGATGCCCTGCAGGCACTGCGGGACGACAACGAATTCCTGCTCCGCGGGGACGTCTTCACCGAAGACGTGATCGACACCTGGATCTGGTACAAGCAGACCCACGAAGTCAACGCCCTACGAGAACGCCCGCACCCCTGGGAATTCGCGATGTACTACGACTCGTGATGTGAGCGGCGCGTTCAATTCGAGACGCTGTTCGCAAAAGAGTCGCGACCACGCGATCGTGCATCTCCGAACCGATCTTCCCGCGGTTGTAGCACCGACTCGACCTCAGGAGTTGTGACTTCGTGAGGTTCAATCAGCTGGCGGATGCTTCCCGTACAACAGCCGCGGTGAAGCCGACGAGGTTGCCTTGTTCGCGGCGGACTTTCTTCAGGACATCCAGGCGGCCGGCGTCTGTGCAGAGTTCATCAAACGAGACGCTCACCTCTTCGCCCAGATTGTTCAGGTGGACTTCCGCCACCTTCACCGCTTCTTCCAGCTGCCCGCACCGGACCAGCAGGTCGACCAGAACGTAGGCGTAGATCGGTTTGTCCTGGGCATCGGGTTCCGCTTCCAGCTGACTGCGGAAGTACTTCAGCCCGGCATCACGCTGACGGTTCAAAAGCACATGAAAGAAATGGACGTGTGCAGGGTAAACATCGCCGAAGGGGGGATCGCCTGCATACTGCAGCGACTTGTCCAGCTTCGTCCCGTACTGAGCCAGTTGCAGTGCCATTTCCAGCTCTTCCGCAGGACTTTCGATCGAGCGGGCAAATCGGATAATCGAAGCCAGATGCGAGACGTCTGCGTGGTAGCTGCCGTTTTCAAACAGCCAGTCCCGGCCGGCAATCAGTTTTTCGAGTGACTGATTCGGCGGAAGCATCGGGATGCGTTGTTCAACGTGCCGCTGCACCGACTCACGCAGCTCGTTGTACAACTCGCGAACCATGATCTTCGCACACTCAACCCGCTGTGGCTGAGTCAACTCAGGGAGCGTTTGATCCAGTGCGGTAATGGTGCTGCAGAGTCCATGTCCGTTGATCATCCACCGGACCCCTTTGGCGGGGTTCACCCCTTGGTGCAGGGCAATCTGAACCATTCGGTCCAGCTGCTGGTAGTCGGAGATTTCGTCAGGAAGCTCGTTCAGGGCCTGCGCGACCTTTTCAGGCTCGCGGACCACTTTGAAGTACATCCAGGCGTTCAGAATGTCGCCATCGGCCAGAAAACCTTCCCCCGCTTCCCGGGCAGCCAGCAGGTAGGTCTCCTCAATACTCTTTCGATGGACTTCCGGCACATCCTGCAGGCTCGTGGGGCGACTCAGCGGCAGCCCGAGGGCATGCTTCTTCTGCAACATTCTGGCATCAAACAAGTTGTGCCATTCTTTCTGCTCACGAAGTGTGGCCACCAGTTGCTCGAGTGCCGCAGCTGCTCCTTGTTCGTTCCGGATTTTTTCAATCTGTTCGAAGGGATTCATGAGGAAAAATGGGCTGAAGGAGCGATGCCGGGGGATTTGGTGGCGGCTGGGTGTATCGAATTTGCCGATACTATCGTAGCGTCTGAGTCGCTCAAAGTATCTGCAGACGCGAGTTTGTCTCCTTGATCTCTTCTCTCTTTTTCGCAGCAAAGCGGCTGGTATCAGTCGTCCAGAATGTGATAAAGTGCGGGATTCCCCTTTCCGGAGCGATTTTGCGTAAAGATCGTAAAACGTTTCAGAACAGGGCAGGGGGATCGGTATTCTGCGACCGGCAGTTGGATTCGATTTCGGATCCAGGCTGCTGAACTTCGTGATGGAAGTGATGGAAACTGATCACTCAAACAAAAATGGTCCGGCGTCTTCAGAGTGCATCGTGTGATGCGCTTGCGCGGGAACATTCAACACTGACTTCTTGGATGGCGACTGTTCTGCGTTGGAATGGCTCGCGGCGAGATGTCGCCAATTCGGCAAAACAAGGTTTCTAATGGTCAATCGTAACCTGCTTCGGGAATTTCAAGTTGATGACGCTGAGCTCGACGCTGCAATGGGCGGGGAGATCGCGGACTGGATTTCGAGTGAAGACGACAAGATGGATCGCGTTTACGAACGCACCAGCAGTCCATTCGACTCCAATCAGCTTGTGCACGGTAAAGTTCTCAGCATTGAAGGTGATGAAGTCCTCGTCGACATCGGCTACAAGAGCGAGGGAATGGTCTCGCTGAATGAGTGGGCCGAAGACGAAGAGAAGCCCAAAGTCGGGGATACGATTGAAGTCCTGCTCGAAGAAATCGAAGACGATTTCGGGCTGGTGCTCCTCTCCAAGCGCAAGGCCGACCGCCAGAAGGACTGGGACTGGGTCGTGGGCCGCTACGGCGAAGGAGATACCATCAAGGGGATGGTCGTTCGCAAGATCAAGGGTGGTCTGCTGGTCAACATCGGCGAATCGGTCTCGACGTCCGGCCAGCGCGGCGTGAACGTGTTCCTGCCTGCCAGCCAGGTGGACGTGCGTCGTCCTGCCGACATCGGCGAATTCGTCGGCAATGCCATTGAGTGCATGATTCTGAAGATCGACGACACCCGCAAGAACATCGTCGTTTCACGCCGTCGCCTGATCGAAGAACAGCGCGCCGAAATGAAGCGCAAGCTGATGTCCGAGATCACCGAAAACCAGGTCCGCAAAGGGATCGTCAAGAACATCGCCGACTTCGGTGCGTTCGTCGACCTGGGGGGCATCGACGGTCTGCTCCACATTACCGACATGAGCTGGGGCCGTATCAATCATCCGTCCGAGATGGTCAAGATCGACGACGAAATCGAAGTCATGATCCTGAATGTGGATCGCGACAAAGAAAAGATCGCTCTGGGTCTCAAGCAGAAGTTCGCCAGCCCGTGGGACAACGTCGCCGAGAAGTATCCGGTCGGCTCCCGCGTCAAGGGCGAAGTGGTCAATGTCATGACCTATGGTGCCTTCGTCAAACTCGAAGACGGCATCGAAGGTCTGGTCCACATCAGCGAAATGTCCTGGACCCGCCGCCTGAATCACCCCAGCGAAATGGTGGCGATCGGCGACGAAGTCGAAGTGGTGGTGCTGGGCATCAACACCGACAAGCAGGAAATCTCGCTGGGCATGAAGCAGACTCAGCCCAACCCATGGGACAACGTCACCGACAAGTACCCCGTCGGCAAGCACGTCAAGGGAACCGTCCGCAACCTCACCAACTACGGTGCCTTCATCGAACTCGAAGAAGGTGTGGATGGTCTGCTGCACGTCAGCGACATGTCCTGGACTCGCAAAATTTCGCACGCCAGCGAAATGCTCAAGAAGGGTGATGAAATCGAATGCGTCGTCGTCTCTGTCGACGAAGAACGCAAGCGGATCGCCCTGGGACTCAAGCAGCTTGACGACGATCCGTGGGAAACCACAATCCCCGCCCGCTTCCAGCCAGGTTCCATTGTCAAAGGCAAGGTCACGAAGATCACCAACTTCGGCGTCTTCGTCGAACTCGACAAGGAACTGGAAGGACTGCTGCACGTTTCGGAACTGACCGGCGGCGACAACACCAAGACCGCTGAAGGAATCGTGAACGTCGGCGACGAGATCGACGTCAAGATTCTGCGAGTCGATACCGCTGATCGCAAGATCGGTCTGTCGATGAAGCTGGATGCGGAAATTCCGCAGGATCAGGACTCCGGCTCAGGCAGCTCCGGTGGCGAAAGCGCTCCGCGCGAACTCAAGGGGGGAACCGCTGGAGCTTCGGGTCCGCTGTTCTCACTGGGTGGGGATAACAACGAGTAATTCCGCAGAATTCCTTTCACGCCTCGCGTGAAAGGGCCTGTAGATGAAGATCTGAACGGGACCGCGTGAACAACGCGGTCCCGTTTCTTTTTGATGATGCACCGCCCGTGCTCGTTGATCCCGAATGAACGGCGGATCCCAACCGTTCATCAGACGGCGCCGGTATTCAGCTGGCCGTTGAAACGCGGCCGCCGGGGGCGAGTTCTGGTCGGAAGATCTGTTCGACGAGTCCATTGCGGGCGATGATTCCCAGCGTCTCGCCCCGTTGCTGGACCACGCCATAGCTGGCGTCGCTGACCTGCAGGCGATGCAGCACTTCCAGCTTGCTCGTCTGGTGGCCAAAGACAGGCATCGGATGGATGAGTGGGAGCGCCCTTTCTGTCGTCAGCAGCTCCGCGACGAAAGCGTATCCGTACCAGCTCGACTCATCCTGTCCGCGATAGACAGCCACCGCTGAAACCCCGAACTTCCTTGCGAAGTCGAGCATCTCATTGCGGGTCGAGCGATCGGACACTCCGAGCACTCGATTGGAGGGAATCATCGAGGACATGAGAGACTGCGGCGCGAGCTGCAACAGTCCATTGGCAAGCCGACTCTGCAGATCCGTCAGTACACCTTCGCGACGACCATGCTGCATCAGCTGCAGAAGGCGGTTTCGTCCCATCTGGATATCCGGAACGGGATCGGAGTGCCCCTGCAGACGCTCGAAGAGTCGAATCAGCTGCATGATCGGCCAGCTGACGGGCAGAAAGAGCAGATAGCAGATGTGGAACCAGCGGATTTCCCGCTTCAGAGACGAATACGGAATCTGGTAATAGACGCTCTTGGGAAGCAGTTCACCGAACTGAAAGATGAACGGAGCGAGTACCAGGGTGGCGGCCACTTCTAGCGCTTCGGTCGTCTGACCAAAGAGCAGCACCATGGAACTGCTGACCGCCCCCGAACAAAGGTAGTTGGCAACGTTGTTGCCGATCAGGCATGTGCCGACGAAGTAGGCGGGGCGACTGGTGAACCAGAGAAGTCGTGCTGCCTTTCGATCGCCAGCACGGCTGTCGATGTTCAGGCGGGGGAGGCTGAGCCGGTAGAAGCCGGTTTCGGATCCGCTGAAGAATGCGCTCATGCGGATTCCCCCCAGCAACATCACGATCGCCAAAACACCTTGCAGCCAGTCCGGCATGATGTGGAACAATCAGGCACGATGATGCGAAATCAACGTGCCTGATTGAATCGTTCTCCTTGATGAAGGTCAATCGGTCAGGCTTTGAAGGCCCGCTGGAGTTCTTCCAGCGACGTGTTTCCTTCGACGACCGCGCGCAGGCCATCGGACTGATACGATTGCATTTTCTCTGCCCGGGCCGCGGAGCGAATCGCTTTGGCGTCCCCTTGAGCCAGGACCACTTTCCGCACCCCTTCGGTCATCTCGATGACTTCCAGCAGGGACATTTTCCCGAAGTACCCCAGTCCGTTGCAGGTCTCGCAGAAAGCAGCGGTATCACTGTTTTCCTCGTCTTCCTTCGCCTGAGTCCCTTCGACTGCCGGACGATAAAGAACGCGAGTTTCAGGGGGGAGCCCGATCTTCTTCAGCAACGTCGGATTCGGCCGATAGGCCCGACGGCACTTCTTGCACAGCTGCCGGATGAACATCTGACTGACCACCAGCTTGAGCTGCTCGGCCACCAGCTGGGGCTTCTTCGTCATCTGCACCAGCCGAAAGATGGCGTCGGCGGAATCCCGTGCATGCATGTCGGAGATGATCGCAGCCTTACTGGAAAACTCCAGTGCGGCCAGGGCTTTCGCGGGATCGTCGATCGGTTCAATTGTCAGAACGTCGGCGTCTTCACGCAGAGCCCGCTGCATGGTCTTGGTGAGGTCGTCACCGGGAAGAGCTTCGAACATTTTCACATAGGAAAGTTCGCGTCCTCCGAACATGTCCAGGCAGTAGATCGAGTACTGATAGGCGTCGGTACACCGCATCAGACCGATCTTCAGAGTCGTGAGTCCGGAAAACGGGGGGCCTGCAGCCAGGACGAGACCCGATTTCTCGGCCCCCAGCGCCCGCACCTTCTCGATCAGCGAGTCCGAGAAGCCCAGCTCTTTAGGTTTCTCAATGAGTGCCTTGGGATCATAGGCCCGAAGAATCAGGCGTTCGGCTCCCCCTTCAACAGGCTGCGAATTGATCCGCAGCTCGTACACCTTTCCTTTGTACTCCGCTTTAATTGCCCCCGCCTGCGGCTTGCCTCGAACTTTAATATCGAGACCAGCCAGCAGCTTCAGCATCTGGCTGATGGCCAGGCCCTGCTGCGCTGGCAGCCGGGTGGGGGCCATCGGGGCACTGTCGACGTAGACGGTCGAAGCAACCACCTGCCCTTTGGGATCGAGCTTGATCATATCGGCCCGGGTGGCCAGCGCATCGCTGACCATCTGTTTGGTAGGAACCAGTCCCGCCTGAACGAGCCGAGGATTCGCGGAGAGATCGGGGTTATTCCCATTCATCGCCCCCTGGAAAAGGACGAGTTCTTCCTCTTCATCCTCTTCCTTCTCGACCTTGGGCTTTCCTTTTGACGCACCACGTCCGAATCCGAAGATCACAGTTGAATCCTGAAAAGATACCCGCAGAGATATAATTTGCCCGGAATCGGCATTTTGACAAAGCCGGTCGGAAAATGACAGTCATTGCAGGCGAAGAACAACGAGTTAGCCACACACTTCAGGTGTGTGACAAAACGCGTCGATCACGATTTGAACCGATGTCTGATCGGGAGCCGTTCAGCCGGCGGCTGCGGATTCCAGAGAGAGGCGATTGGTCAGCTTCACCTTGAGATTGCGCTCACCACGGGCGTTGTAAAAATGCACCACGTTCTGGTCGGCGGCCCAGATCGCTCCCAGACGAATGGAACGCAGCCCCTGCAGCGAGAATTCAATGCCGCAGAGTTTGTCTTTGACAAACAATGCTTTTCGCTGCGTGTGAAACTGCTCGGCCAGAAGGTTCTCGGACTCACACAACTCGGCATGTACGAAAGCGTGCAGCTCTTCGAGAGTTTCAACTGAGGATTCGCGTTCAATCATGGAGCGGATTCAAATCTCATCGTGAGGCGGTGTCGGCCCCACATGCAGGAGCGTTGCAGACAGAGAGTGTGACAATCACGGAGTATTCGGGATCGTCACAGCGGGATCTTTCATCGACGTGCTGTTGCCAAACAGACTGCCGAAAAGATCCAGGGCGTTCCCACCGGGTCCCATGATTTTCAGCATCCCGCCGGTGCCGCCATTCCCCTGAAGATGACCATCCCGCACGATCCTGGCGGAGGGGTTGGCCATGGGAGGAGCGGTTTCCGAATCCCAGACCCGGATAAACTCCGACCGGCAGCCGATGATCACTTCGTAGACACCGGTTTGAAGTCCGGAGACGCGGAAGTTCCCCTGGGCATCAGTGATTCCGGAAGCGACCTCTTTTCCGGCCTGACGGATGCTGGCCCGGACATCCTTGATTCCCGCCCCACTCGCGTTGACGTATTTTCCAAACAGAGTCGATTCAGACAGCATCACATCGCGTCCGAACGCTTCATCCGATTGCTTCTTCACACGGTCATTCGCACGACCTGTCAACTGTGGCAACAGGGCGCTGATCAGAACGACACTGACTGTCAATTGTCGGGATCTGGTCATGGAAGTGGTTCGCGAAAAGGTCTCAACGGTTTGGCCGCATCAAAAAATCGGCCTTCCGACAGACGTGACTGCTGCAAGTCACGAGGGTGCGGAATTCTCGACCTATTTGAACACGGCGACACCGTCATATTCGATTCAATCGGTAAATTCCGTCCCGGCCATAAGGGTGATTTTATCCACCTGCAAAAGTGCAGGTTGTTCGCAACTGGCAGAAACCGGGGCAAGAGTCCGATGCCACCGGCGAAAGTTGCCGATTGTCTCTTTGGACGGCCGCCGGACAGAGCAAGAAATTCGACGCGACAACACTATTAAAGAGTGCTGTGCAGAGCGAAGCGGGGTGAAGAGTCGGCAGCCTCACGAACAGGATGTTCCGAATATGCATGATGTGCATGAAGTGCAGGCTGGGAAAACTGGGTTTTTCGCACAACATGCACGCTGCCACATTGAAACATGTGGTAGCGTTGCAACATACGCAATCCCGTTCAATTTGCCACGGAACCTCCGCGCACATGAGCTCCCTCAGCCTTCCCACGATCATTCTGATTCTTGCCGTCTCCGCGTTCACCGCTGCAGCGGCGTTTATGGATTTTCGCACGAAGCGGATTCCCAATAAGCTCACCCTGCCGATGTTCTTCGCCGGCTGGGTCTACCAGCTGGGAATGTCGATCGCCTACGGATGGGAACATCTGGGGTCGGCGGCACTGGGCTTCCTCGTCGGCTTCGGACTGTTGTTCGTGCTCTGGTTCATCGGAGGAGGGGGCGGTGGAGACGTCAAGCTGATGGGCGCTCTCAGCGTCTGGCTCGGTTTTCAGATGACGCTGGCAGTCCTCTTCGTCAGCACCCTGTTTGTGCTGGCAGCGACAAGCTTTGTTGTCGTACGAACCATTATCAAACAAGGGCTCGGGCGCACCCGCGAAAAATATCTGGCGACAGGCAAGACCAAGGCTGGTCAACCGGTCGTTGTCGAAACCCGTGACGACAAGATGCGTCGGCGCGTAATGGCCTACGCCGGTCCGGTCGCAGTGGCGACCTGGATGGTGCTGTTCTGGAACGTGCCTCGTATTGAACGGGAACTGCACGCCGAATCGACCGCTCACACCCCGGCCGTGGAGAGTGTGCAATGAGATTCCGCGGCGAATTCCGGAGGAGCAGGCCATCCCGGCGTCGCGGGGTGATGAGCATGGAACTGGTGTTCACGCTCCCGATCCTGTTCGTCCTGCTGCTGGGGATCTTTGAGTTTTCATTTTTGATGTACGCGCGCAGCGACGTCGTTCAGGCGTCCCGGGCGGGAGCCCGACTGGCAGCCCTGAATGGAGTCTGGCCGGAAGACGTGCAGTCTGAGGTCGGCAGGGCGCTCGCAGGGAAATATCAGTCCACATACAAAGTCCAGTCGACGCTGGGAAAGTATCCGGGAGATGAAGTCATTGTCACCGTGCGTGTGCCGATGTCTGCAGCCGCCCCCAATCTGCTCTGGCCACTGGGGTACAACCTGGTCGGTCGGGATCTGATTGCGGAAACCCGGATGCTGAAGGAATAGAGAAGCAGGAGAGTGGGTGGTTGGCAGTTGGTAATGGGCAGGAAAATACGAAACATCAGGAGTCTCTTCCTACCCACTGCCAACGAGTCCCTACCAACTTCAAAAGCAGTTCATCAAGACGAAATCAAGTTGCCATCAGTCGGCTGGTAAGTCCTCTCCGCAGGAGCCTGCCGCCGAAACGAAGCCTGAGTACAGGCGTTAGAGGAGTTCAGCCGTGAGACGTTTGTCACCCGCGTTATTGACGATGGTCATGCTGGGAGTCGTCGGACTTCTGGTGGTGATGTATGTGGGTAAGAAGCTGCTGGCCCGCGAAGCGCCCCCCCTGGTCGACACGAACGTCAGCGTTCCCATGTCGCTGACCGACCTGGAACCGGGAACCCGCATCACCGAAGCGAATCTGGCCACAGGTCCCGCTGCACGTACCAAGCTGACCCGTGATGTGGTTCTCACCAGCCGCGCCCTGGTGGGCCGTGTCGTGAAGAACAAGATTCTGGCCACCGAGCCGATCAAGTCGTCCGACCTGTATCCGCCCGGAGTGAACGCTCCGCTGGTGCTGGAGCCGGGGATGGTCGCAGTGACGGTTCCATCCACCTCCCCGATCCCCGCGACGCGTGGGCAGTACGTCGACATTCATTTCATCCCTGACAGCGATCCCGATCTGGAAGATACCGGCGGCCGGATCATGACTCTCTTCAAAGGGGTGAAGATTCTGCAGATCGGTTCCAGTAGTGCCAACCGCCAGAACACCGACGTGACCCTGGAACTGACACGAGAGCAGGCCAACATCATCCTGCTGGCGAAAGACAAAGGGACCCTGAACTTTGTTTATGCCCCCGAAGGCAAAGGGACAGGGGGTGTGGCCGTCAGTGACGCGGATCGCGCCACTCTGTACGAGATCCTCGGATACACCCCCACTCCGCCTGTGCCGCCGACCCCGCCTTTCGTCACCGAACTGTTCGAGGGAACCGGTCGTACGATCCACAGCTTCCAGAACGGTCGAATGATCAGCCGGTCCTATAACCTGGACGACCAGAACCTTCCGCCCCCCAACAGCGGCGACGGAAATAGCGGATCGTCGAACCCGAACGGGGGAAGAAACAACGGCAGCGGAAATGAAGCTGGAGGGGGCAACCCCGAAGGCCCTTCCGCAGCAGGGCCACGAGTTAACAGATTCAACCGATAGGGCGATTGCCCCCTGGAAATCTCCAGTTCTGAAGAGGTTTTGAGGACGTCCTCACGTGCTTGTCCGCCGACCACATTTTGCCGTTCGCGCATCACGCAGGGGTTCACTCCTGCCGGGGATCGTGCTGGCAATCCTGATCTGCGGCGGCTGCATGGCCCTCGTCTTCAACGAATACTGGCTGACCAACGTTCAGGAAGAACTGAGAACATCCACACAGGCAGTCGCCCTCGCTGCTGCTCAGGGATTAGCGAGTGATGATCTGCTGAAGCCGGAAGTCGATCCCTATGCGATCTCCGATCGCGTGCGTGAGATTGCCGACGAACAGGCCAATCGAAATCAGGTCGGTGGCCCGCAGACAGGCCGCATGGAAGTTCATCTGGGCCGTGTCCTCTTCGATCCTGCGACCGGTCAGCAGGAAACCATCGAAACCGATGAGTACCCCAACTCGGTGGTGGTCATCGGACATCGCGATCGATCGAGGAATAATCCGGTCGCAATGCTGGCTCCGTTGCTCTCGGGCCGCTCCGTGGCCGATGTCACGGTCACTGCAGAAGCGAGCATCACGAATCTGATTGCCGGACTGCGAGCCTTCGGGCCGGTCGACGTCCCTGCCTGGCCCATTGCCATTCTCGAATCCAGTTCCGACTCCAAGGTGCAGACCTGGAATAAGGAGATTGAACTGCGTCAGGGATCTGACCTCTTCAGCTGGAACGCCGAAACTCAAACCGTCGAAGAAGCTCCCGACGGGCTCCCCGAGATTCTGTTGCTTCCCAAAGGACAGCAGGGAACCAACAACGCATACCTCGTCGACATTGGAAACGGCTTGCAGGATGCCGAGATCGATCGACAGATCCACGATGGCTGGTCGGCGGAAGATCTGAGCGGATTCGGTGAGTATTTCTCCCTTCAGCAGGACCCGCTGGACCTCGAGGCCACCGACAAATTCTCGGGAGGACCGATGGAGGCTCTTGAGTCCCAGATCGGTCAGCTGCGGATCCTGCTGCTGTATTCCACCGTCAGTGGCGGGAAGGACGGAAAAACTCAGGTGAAAGTCACGCGGCTGGTTGCCGGCCGTTTAATGCATCTTTCAGAAAACCGCGAAGGCCCGCAGCTGACGTTTCAGCCGGGCGTGATTGTTACCCGGACGGCAGTGCTGGACGAAGAAGCACTCTACCAGGGGGACGCTCAAGGTAACCCGTACATTTATAAGCTTTCGATTACGCAGTGAATCGGCGAGCGGGAGACGTGAGTCTCCCGATGCCAATGAATCAGATCGCGAAATCGGGAGACTGACGACTCCCGCTCGCCAACAACAACAGGACACGTCGGAATGGTTGCTGTCGCAGAAAACTACACCGAGAGCTCCGCAGAGTTTCAGCGGATCAAAACACAGCTGCATCGCCAGATGGTCGATTCGATCGACATGTCCAAGGCGGGCGAACTGGGAGAAGTCGAGTTCCGGCGCCAGCTGGAGTCTCTGGCAACCCATCTGTGCAACCGCGCTGAAAACCAGTTGCCGGAGCGAGAACGTCCGCGGATGATCCGCGAGTTGATGGATGAGATTTACGGCTTCGGTCCGATTCAGCCGTTGATGGATGATCCGGCCGTGAGCGACGTGCTTGTCAACGGCCACGACGCAGTCTTCGTCGAACGAAACGGTCTCCTCGAAAAGACCGACGTCCGATTCGCCGACGATTACCATCTGTTGCGTTTCATACAGCGACTGGTCGGTCAGGCTGGCCGTCGAATCGACGAAGTTTCACCGATGGTCGACGCCAAGCTGGCCGACGGTTCGCGTCTGCATGCAGTGATCCCCCCTCTGGCACTGCGTGGCCCCACCCTTTCCATTCGTCGATTCAAGACACAGATCGTGCGGATCGAAGACATGGTCCAGACCGGGACGCTGGCCCCGGAGATGGCAGACTTCCTGATTCAGATTGTCCGTTCCCGCATGAACGTGCTCCTCTCCGGCGGTACCGGTGCAGGAAAGACGACCATGCTCAACAACCTGAGCCGGTTCATCCCCGCGACTGAACGTGTGGTGACCATCGAAGAAACCGCGGAACTTCAACTTCAGCAGGCGGACGTCGTCGGCCTCGAAACCCGTCTTCCCAACGTCGAAGGAAAAGGACTGATCACGCCGCGTGATCTGCTGCGAAACAGTCTGCGAATGCGGCCTGACCGCATCATCGTGGGCGAAGCGCGCGGCGGCGAAGTGCTGGATATGCTCCAGGCCATGAACACCGGCCACGACGGCTCCATGAGCACCGTTCACGCCAACGATACAAAAGATGCACTGCACCGACTCGAACTGATGATCGCACTCTCCGGAGCGGAACTCCCTACGCAGGTGACCCGGCAGTACATCGCCTCCGCGATTCAGATCTTCGTCCACATCGCCCGACTCGCCAGCGGAGAACGAAAGCTGATGCGAATTTCCGAACTAACGGGCGTCGTCGATGGCGAGTTTCGTCTTGAAGACATTTACGTCTATCGAATGGCCGGTATCGATGCTCACGGCAAGGCGATCGGCTCGTTCTATGCCACCGGATATGAACCGGAGTGTCTGCGAAAAATGGCTTCACGCGGATTCGAATTGAATTCGAAACTGTTTACCGCACGTGAACTGAAGACCGGAATGGAATACCGCACGAATATCTAGACCAGTTTGGTCTATCATGTGCAGGCGATCCAGGATTTTCACCGCATGAAAGTCCATATGATCGCCTGCGGAACGTAATAGATTATTGGCAAAACAGCTCTAGAGCAGATCTGACGAAACTGTGGCTTTCCGACGGCGATCAACACAGCTTTCGATCGATCAATCCTCCCGAATCGCCGTCACACACCCCAGAGACAGGGGCTCAGTGACGCGTTTTTGAATGACATCATGGCGAACACAATCTTAAAACCAGGTCGAGACTTCTCAGGGATCCTTCGCCAGACGGAGACCTTCGCAGTCCCGAACGATCCGTCGCTGGGGAATCAGCTGAACAGCTGGTTCGACCGGCTGATGCTGCAATCGGGGATGATCACCTCTCCGACGATGGTGCTGGCGTTGTGTCTGTGCTCGGGCCTGACGCTCGGCGGACTCATGTTCGTCTGGCAGGAAAACCTGATCACGACCGCCATGGCGGCGTTTCTGGGATTTCTCATTCCGATCGTCGTCTCGATGGTGGTGCGGGCCAGAAGACAATCGATGATGGTGCATCAGCTCCCCCCCATGATCGACGAGCTCTCCCGCGCAGCCAAAACCGGCCGCAGTCTTGAAAACTGTCTCCTGCAGGTCGCGACCGACACTCCCAATCCACTCGGAGCCGAACTGCGGAACTGCACCCGCAAGCTGTCGCTGGGACTCGACATCGATGAAGCCCTGGCGGAGTTGCCGGACCGCACGGGTCTGGTTGCCACCAGCGTGCTGGCGACGGCCCTTTCGGTTCATCGGCAGACGGGGGGTGACCTCGTGCGTGTGCTCGATCGACTCTCCCAAACACTTCGCGACCGCATCCAGTTTCAGGGTCGTCTCAAGGCGGCCACTGCTGCCAGCCGTGCGACTGCCTTTTTGATGATCATTCTGCCCCCAGCCATTCTCGCGTTCTTCGTGTTCCGCGATCCGAATTACCTGACCACGCTGTTCGCCTCATCCTGGGGATCGCGATGCACGATCCTGGCGTTCATCCTGGAATTCATCGGAGCCGTCTGGGTCATCCGCGTGCTGCAGAAGAGCAATCAGAGTTAATGAAAAACAGAAGCGAGTGACGAGACTCTCCCGCTGTTGAAGAAGCCATTGCCATGAACTTTTCCCAGATCATCGAACAGCTCAAGGTTCAATACGACAAGTTGAATCTTCCGCCCCTGACGTCGTCGCAGTTCAACCAGCTGACGATCGGGATCGGCACGGTCGTGCTGCTGTACGTAATGTTCAAGCTGTGGCAATGGAGACGACGACGGGCCCAGGCGGCAGCGAACGCACCCAAGATGCGTCCCCGCCAACGTCCGCAGACACCAGCCACGCCAGCCCCACCCGTCACGGTCGTCCAGAGCACTGCAGCATCCACTTCCGGTCCGGCTCCGTCAGAATCCGTCTCTCCTACGGAAAAGACAACCATTTTCGAAGGGGACGAATCGACAGCGCGACGCGGATATGCAGCGAGCAACTACTGGCCGGTCGAACCCAAGTCCGTCGTCAAGAAGAACCTGTTCGAAGATGTGGGAGAAGAATACCCCTGGGCGGACGGCAGCGACTACGCTTTCGGCGCAGCCACCCCCGTTCTCTCCGAACTGCTCCCGACGACCGAAGAGGGTCGCCGGGCACTCACCAAGTCTCTTCGGAATGCCGGGTACTACACTCCGCATGCCTGGCAGAATCTATCAGCGGTCCGCTACCTGGGGATTGTCCTTCCGATCATTCTCTTCGGGGCACTGCTGATCGTAGTGCCGGAATCGCTCGAAGCTTACATGATCGCCGGAATGGTGGTCGGTCCCGCCATCGGCTGGGCCTTGCCGACATTGTACATTCGAGGAAAGGCTGCCAACCGGCTGCGGGAAATCGAAAACGCCATGCCGGACATGCTGGACCTGCTGAACATGTGTGTCTCCCAGGGGATGACCGTCCCGGCCTCGCTGCGACGAGTCGGACAGGACATTGCCCCCGTGTATCCCGCACTCGCGAAAGAACTGAATATCGTCGCCGATCAGGCACGCGTCGGGCATCTCACCGAAGCTCTGAGCAACTTCAGCGAGCGGGTCGACACCCCGGACGTGCACTCGTTCTCGTCTTTGATGATTCAGACCGAGCAGATGGGAACAAGCGTCTCAGAAGCCCTGAACGACTACAGCGACAGCATGCGGGAAGCTCAGAAGCAACGGGCGGACGAAAAGGCGAATGCAGCGACATTCAAGCTGCTTTTCCCCACAGTGCTGTGCCTGATGCCTGCGGTGTTCCTGTTCCTGATGGGCCCCGCCCTGATCGAACTCAACCGGTTCTTCGCCGGCGGCGGTCTGGAAGGCCTGGACCGAGGAGCCAGCCAGGCGATCGAACGCCAGCGGTAAGAGCACGAGGATTTCAACCAGACACTTCACCACTCAGAGACTGAAAATCTGAGTCGGGTTGCCATAGAGGCTTTCTACGGACACTATTCATAGTGCCCCGTGCTACAAGAAAGCTTTGAACTATGTCTGCCGAAAAGTCTGATGCCCTGGTCATTCGCCAGGCGGATTTCAGTGAATCCAGCCGGGTGGTGACCCTCTTTACCCGGGATTTCGGCAAAATCTCGTGTCTGGCCAAGGGGGCCAAGCGGTTGCGAAGCGCGTTTGAGGTCTCGCTCGACCTGCTCTCCCAGTGCCGCATTGTCTTTCTACCGAAGTCCTCCGGCAGCTTGGACTTGCTAACGGAATCCCAGCTCATCAAACGGTTTCAGCCGCAGGCGGGCAGTCTCTCACACCTCTATGCCGGGTATTACATCGCAGAACTTCTGAATGCACTGACTGAGGAAGGGGATCCGCATCCGGAACTCTACGCTTTTTCTGTCGAAACTCTGGCCCGGCTGGAACAGATCGATTCCATTTTCGACCCCGTTTGCCGCTTCGAGCTTTCCCTGCTTCGCGAAATTGGGCAGATCCCCGATTTTGAAACCTGCACAATCTGCCAATCGGAGATTTCTTCTGACGACTCTTCGCGATTTTGGGTCACTCAGAGCGGATTGATCTGTTCAAGCTGCGGCACTTCGGAGTATCAAACCGCCGAATTCCAACCGGGAGTGTTGTCCCTTCTCCGTCAACTCGCGGCAGAAGGGGGCTCACCGGTGCAGGTCAATGAACTGAACCCCCGTCACAAGAAAGAGATCCGTAAACTGCTGACGGCCGCGATTTCCCATGTTCTGGGGAAGCGGCCCAAGACGTTACCCCTGTTGAATTTTTAACCCTCCCCCTCCGCGTTTTTCCGGAAATTCGATCCGGGAAATCGTTCGCGACCGCGTCCCGTTCGGGTCCGCGGCACATAGAGCGAGTTGATGCCTCGAACATCACCATTCAGAAATCGACGCGTGGCCCGTTGCACACTGGCCTTACTGCTCTCCTCCGGGATGGCTGTCGGTTCAGGGTGCGGCAGCATGTCTTCGCTCACGCGCAAAGAGCAGGTGAAAGAGGAGCTCGACAACAATCCCAAATATTCAATTGCCGGCGTTCAGGGTCCGACCGAACGCAATCTGAGTAAGACCAACTGGGAACGCAAACGGGCGGAACTGCTGAAACACGGCGATGAAGCCACCACCCGGGCACTGCAGAATTACGATGACGCCCGGGCCCTGTACGATCAGGGCAAATACGCTGAAGCAGAAAAAGGATTCAAGTCCGTCGTGAAAGAGCGGCGCGATCTGCACGAAGGATTCATGGCGAAGTTCCGCCGCATGTGGGGCGTCAGTCCCCAAAAAGGGACCGACCTGTACTCCACATACGGGGATGCGATCGAAGAAGATTCCCTGTACATGGTGGCGGAATGTCAGTACGCCCAGCGGAAATATCCCGACGCGGAAAAGAGTTACCAGGAGCTTCTGGTCAAGTATCCTTCGACCCGGTATCTCGATCCGGTGACCCGGCAGCTCTTCCGCATTGCCCGCTACTGGCTCGACTTCCCCGAAGATGTCGGCGCGACGGGAGATGCCGAAATCAAGATGGCCAACCATGAAGCCCAGGACCTGGGGAACATGGAGCAGCCGATCAAAAAGGCATCCGCAACCACACGCGTCCCCGTCCTGCCGAATCTGACGGATGAGACCCGGCCGCTGTTCGATACCTACGGTCGCGGCAAACAGGCATTGCGATCGATCTGGCTGCACGATGCGACCGGTCCTCTCGCGGATGACGCATTGATGCTCGCAGCGAACCATGCACTGCGCACTGAAGACTTCGTCGAAGCAGCCCGGCTTTATGCCCTCCTCCGGGAGCAGTATCCCGACAGCCGGCATCTGAAAGACGCATATCTCCTCGGATCACACGTGACTCTGGCCAGCTACATGGGCCCGGCCTACGACGGCAAGAGTCTGGAAACATCACGCGAATTGAAGCAGGAAATGCTCGCCCTGTTTCCCGATCTCACACCGGAACAGCGCGAACAGCTGACTGACGAAGTGAACCGCCTGCAGGAGGCCGAAGTGGCCCGGCTGTGGGATCTGGTCGAGTTCTACAACGTCAAACGCATGAATCCGGCAGTCAAACTGCACTGCTACCTGATCATCAACCGGCATCCTGATTCGAAATATGCTGAGATGGCCCGAAAGGAACTCCAGCGAATCGAACAAAAGGAACTCGCCTGGGAATCGTCCATCTGGAACTTGAACAAGAAGCCGCGGCAGGCGCCGCCAGAGAAGCAGGCTGCAGCTCCTCAGGCCACCCCCGGCAAAGTCACTCTGCCACCTGCAGGAACAACTCCGGCCCAGACGCCGCCACCAGAAAAACGTGAACCCGAGAAGATGCCGGAGCCTCCGGCAAAACCCAGTCTGTTACAGCGAATGAATCCGCTCCGACGAGCAGAGCAACCACCGAAGCTGGAACCAATTGAAGAGGACAAGGAAGAAGTCGATCCCAACAAGTCAGACTCCCAGTCCGATGACACCCCCCTCCGTGCTTCCTTCGAGGGCAAATGACGTCGAACGACCGATGATGAACCTCACGGACAATCGAATCCTGCGTCGTGTACGAGTCCCCCTCGTGCTGTGGATGAGCGTCTGCCTGAGTGGCTGCGGCTACATCGTCGGGAGTCCTTATGGACCAGAAGTGCGGACGATCGATGTCCCCACGTTCACCAACGATGCCTATCAGGCTTCTTACACCAACGACGGTTTTCGCCGCGGTTTCGAATTGCAGCTGACCGAAGCCGTCCAGATGCAGATTCAGAACCGCACGCCGTTTCGACTGGTGAAAGGGGCCGCTGCGGATACGCGACTGACCGGGCGAGTCGTCAATGTCGGCAAGACTGTTGCGAACCAGAACAAGTACGACGACCCGCGCGAGCTGGAGCTGAGCCTCGGAGTCGAAGTCACGTGGGAAGACCTGCGGAGCGGTGCGATTCTCGCTCAGCAGACCGTTCCCGTCGACGCGCAGGTGGCACAGGCAGTCGTCAACACCAGCTTCGCACCTGAGCCGGGACAGTCACTGGCAACAGCAACTCAGAGTGGCGTGAACCAGATGGCCCGGCAGATCGTCAGCCTGATGGAGTCGCCCTGGTAAAACGAGTGCGGGGCGGGAATATCTCGCCCGTACTCCAGCTTGACGCTTCTCAGTAGAGTCATGGCGCTGACGGTTTTGTCTGTGCCTTTCTCATTCAGTTCGCCTTCAGTTCCGCTTCGATCAGCTGAATTTGGTCACGCACCTTGGCAGCCAGTTCATACTGCTCTTCATCGACAGCGGACTTCAGTTCATTCTTGAGACGAATCAGTTCGTGCTGACGCCTGCTGTTTTCCGACACCTTCGGCGGAAACTTGCCGACATGCTGGGTCTCGCCGTGAATACTCTCCAGCAGCGGGAGCAGTTCACTGTGGAAAACTTCGTAATCGCGGGGACAGCCGAGACGTCCCTGGCTGCGGAACTGCTTGAAGGTGATGCCGCAGTGCGGGCAGGACCGGACCCCGACCTCGGGAAGATCTTCATCCGTCTCGGTATCGATCTCTTTGGATGAAGAGTAGGCGGTCCCGTATTCGTCCGGGATGCCCCCGACTTCGACCGTGTTGAGATATTCCTGCGCACAGGTCTCACAAAGATGCAGGGAGATGGATTTACCCCCCTTGAGCTCTGTGATGTGCAATGTGGCCTGCTTTGTACAACGCAAACACTTTTTCACAACGGCCACCCTGATACGTTCTACGATTTCGCGGAGCGACACCCCGCCAATCCAGAGAGTTCTTCACTGACAGCTGATTTACCAGTTCAATTCTAGGCACGGGGATATCAGTGTCAATTGCCGGGGGGAATCACGCGGAGGACCGCCTGATTTGGCGGGCGTCGAGAGTCCGAGTCCGAGCCAAACCGAAGCGGAGATGATTGGGGATTGGGGATTGGGGATTGAGGGCGGAACCTATTCAGCCTCCCCAGCCCAGCCCAGCCCTCAACAATGAACTCTCAACTCTCAACTCTCAACATATTTGACAAAACGCTGGTCGCCCGTGACAACTGATCGAAACTGACGATCCCGTTTCCGTACCCCTTCCGTTCGCAGCCGGATTTCTCAAATTTCTCCTCCTGTACACTCCCGCTTCGCCTCTGATCCGATTCCGAAAGTCGCTGTCGTCGGGGGCGGGCTCGCGGGGATTGCAGCTGCGACCGCACTGGCACAGGCGGGGCTCAAAGTGACCTTGCTGGAGACAAGACAGGCGCTCGGGGGCCGGGCGACTTCTTACACCGACGCCGAATCGGGTGCGGTCATCGATAACTGCCAGCACGTCAGCATGGGCTGCTGTACGAACCTGCGGCACCTGTGTACCTCACTTCAGATCGACACGTCCTTCGAAACTCAGGACGAACTCTATTTCATCTCCCCCAGCGGGATTCAGACGACTTTCCGGGCAGATCCTCTGCCTGCTCCGTTTCATCTCACCCGGGCTTTCTGGAGGATGCCGGAACTCACTTTCTCCGACAAATGGCGATTCGCTCACGCCGTACGCAAGCTGGCGTCCAGCTCCCCGGATTCTCTGGCGGGTCAGAATTTTCACGCCTGGTTGAAACGAAACGGGCAGTCGGACGAGCTGATTCGCAATGTCTGGGAAGTCGTGCTCGTCAGTGCCCTGAGTGAATCTCTCGACAGAATTGATGCCGTCTACGCACGCAAGGTCATGGTGGACGGCTTTCTCACCAACAGCAGCGGTTGGAAGGTCGAAATCCCCCGCATCAGTCTGGATGAACTCTACTCCGATCGAACTCTCAGTGCGCTGCAGCTGCTGGGAGTGGAGGTTCACTGCCAGGCTCGTGTCGCTTCGATCGTCTCAAGCTCCCGCATGGTCCAGTCGCTGCTTCTGCAGGACGGGCGGGAAATCATTGCGGATCAGTTCGTGCTTGCAGTTCCCCAGCATCAGCTGGGAGTACTTCTCTCCACGCAGCCGGCACTGCATCCTCTCAGCCAGCAGATTGAACAGATTCAGACCGCTCCCATCACAAGCATTCATCTCTGGTTCGATCGACCCGTCATGACATTGCCGCACGCAGTTCTGGTGGGCCGCCTGGGACAATGGGTCTTCGCTCGAGGCACTGGCCAGACCCCTCGCGGCACCGGATACCTGTATCAGGTCGTGATCAGCGCCAGTCGGCATCTGCATGAGATGACACAGCAGCAGGTCGTGGATCATGTGGTTGAAGAGCTGCAATCGATCTGGCCCGACGCTGCCGCAGCCACACTCCTGCATCATCGCATGATTACCGAGCGGAGAGCGGTCTTTTCGGTTGCTCCGGGGATCGACCATCTTCGCCCGACTCAGCAGACTGCGATTGGCAACCTGCAGCTGGCGGGCGACTGGACGCAGACCGGCTGGCCCGCGACCATGGAAGGAGCGGTCCGCAGCGGTTACCTCGCATCTGCGAACATCCTGCACAGCTACGGCATTTCCGCCCCGGCCGTGCAGCCCGATCTCCCGCGCGGCTGGCTTGCAAGCTGGCTGTGGGGGAGGAAGTGAGGAAAAGGGGACAAGGGAATCAAAGAGAATTCGTTTAACAGCCCACTTGAAGTGGGCAGCTAAACGGGATTTCACAACGTTGTATCAAGACTGAACACATGCAGCATCTGGAAGCCAATCGTCGTGCGTGGGATGAACTTGCGCGGGCTCAGAGTCAATTCGCCAATGTCGCCACGGATGAAGAGTGCGCTCAGCCGCTTTTGACTCTCGACCGCCGCGGCTGGCTGCCCGGTTCCGTCAAAGGAATGGAAGTACTCTGTCTGGCAGCAGGGGGTGGCTGGCAGTCGATTCTGTACGCGATGGCGGGAGCACGCGTCACCGTTGTGGATCTCAGCGAAGAGATGCTGAAGCGGGATGAACACGAGGCACAGCGAAGAAATCTCGATATCAAGATCGTCCGCGCCCCCATGGAAGACCTTTCCATCTTCGCTGCCGATTCCTTTGATATTGTGCATCAACCGGTCAGCACCTGCTACGTCCCTCGCATCCGCGAAGTCTATCAGGGGATCGCCCATGTCCTGCGGGATCAGGGACTCTACATCAGCCAGCACAAGCAGCCGGGAAGTCTGCAGGTGATCGAACGGGACAGGCAGGACCGGTACGTCATTGGGATCCCGTATTACTACGGCGATCCTCTCCCTGCGGTCCCTGATACCGCCTACCGTGAACCGGGAGCGGTCGAGTACCTGCATCGCTGGGAACAGCTGGTGGGTGAGCTGTGTCGTTCCGGATTTGTGATAGAGGACGTCGTGGAGCCCCGGCGGGGAGACCCTGCTGCCCGGCCCGGCCATTACAAGCATCGCGGCATGTTCGTCGCGCCGTATGTGCGGATCAAGGCCCGCCGAATCCGTCAGAAACCGGTGAGCGACCGCTCGCCGATCTGGGTTCCCGAATCTTCAGGGTGAACCTTGTAAAAGCGAGGTTTGTCCCGCTCCTGGGATTCCACGAGATTTTCGCCGCTGTCCCGGTTCCAATGTAGAAAGCAGGGCTATAATACCCCGTGCGGGACGACAGACGGAATCATAGGAGATGTTGGGAGATGGGCGCGGCCACCAATCTGTCTGAATATCCCGGGTCTGACCTTTCGTTCGCTCAGGATGCGTCTGTGATCCAACATCTTCACACTGGGGGAGTTCGACAAGCCCGGACATCCGGGCTACGGGCCAATTTGCTTCGACAATGCAATCGTCTTTCCTTAATGGGATTGATGCTGGTTGCAGTTCTGGGACTCTCCCGCACAGTCTTCGCAGTGAACCCTCCCGGACCGGCAGTCGCCCCGATTGCCCGCATTGTGCCGGTCACCAGCCCGATCGGTGATGAAACACTGGGGCTCGTTCGCCGCACTATGCTGGAGATGCAGGACACAGCGGCACGGGAAGACCGAAAGGGAATCGTCTTTCTCGAAATCAGTCCCGGGAGCAGTCCGTTTCATTCCTGCTATGCATTGGCAGACTTTCTGACGGAGTCACCGTTTTCCAATGTCACGACCGTGGCGTGGGTCCCGGAATCGGTCTCGGGTTACAACGTGCTGGTGGCACTGGCCTGCCAGGAAATCGTCATGGCTCCCGGGGCGTCGCTGGGGGATCTGGGAAATGGAGAAGCCGTCTCGCCCGACCAGCAGACGATCATCCGCAATATCGTCGATCGACGTCGCAACACCCGAGTCTCACTCCCGTTGGTCAATGCGATGATGGACCCTTCCGTCTCGCTCGTGCAGCTGACGATTGAAACTTCTCCCGGAGAGAAGGAGTCCCGTCTGGCAACATCGACGGAAGCCCGCCAGCTTCAGGATCAGGGAGTGGTCATTCTGGACTCCAAGACGATCAGCGAGGCCGGAACGGCAGGCGTTCTCACCGGCACTCAGGCCCGCGCTCGCGATGTGCTCGCAGTACGAACCGCAGAAAGCCGACGCGACCTGATCGAAGGGTACGGACTGGGGATCGACTCCCTGAAAGAACTTTCACCCGCTGAACCGGTCAGTAAAGTCGTCTACATCGAATTGCATGATGTCATTGATGAAGTCTTTGAGTCCTTCGCTCAGCGGCAGATCGATCGTGCAGTGAAGTCAGGGGCCCAGGTCATCGTTTTTGAAATCGATTCTCCCGGAGGTCTGCTCTCCGTCTGTGCTGACCTGTCCCAGACGATCGCTCACCTCAGCGAAAAGAACGTCAAAACGGTCGCATACATCCCCCGTGAGGCGATCAGCGGCGGGGCGATTCTGGCTGTTGCCTGCGATGAAATTTACATGAAGCCGGACGCAAAGATCGGCAATGCCATCCCCATCAACCTGATGGGACCGATGATTGTGCGGGCTGAAGAGAAGGTTTTGAGCATCGAACTGGAACTGCTCCGCAGCCTCGCTGAGCAGAAACATCGTCCCCCTGCTGTCATCGAAGGCTTCGCCGACAAGGATCTCGAAGTCTTTCAGGTGACACAGAAATCGACCGGCCGCAAGTGGTACATGTCCGCCGAGGAGATGGCACAGAACGAGAACGAATGGATTCCGGGGCCTCGGGTTCCGGAGTCGCGGCCGGGAATCGCCATCATGGTGAACGGAGTCCGCGCCCATGACCTGATGATCTCCGAACGCCCCGTTCAGGACATCGAGGAACTCAAGCAGCGAATCGGCGTTCCGTCCGATATGAAGTTCCGCACGATCGGCAGAACATGGATCGATACGCTGGTGTTCAACCTGAACACCCCCGCGATGGCCGGTTTTCTGTTCTTCATCGCCATCGTCTGCATCTACATCGAGATGGCCACGATGACCGGATTTTTCGGGATTGTGTCCGCCCTGGCGTTTGCCATCTTCTTCTGGAGCAAGGTCATGGGGGGCACTGCCGACAGCCTGGAACTGGCATTGTTTGCTGTCGGGGTTGGCTGTCTGGCACTGGAATTATTCGTGATTCCCGGATTCGGAATCTTCGGCATCTCAGGGATCCTGCTGGTGATCGGTTCGCTGATCATGGCCAGCCAGACCTTTACCGGGTTCAGCCTGGAATACGACATGGCACGGGCCGGGAAAACGTTTGCCACATTCGCAGCGTCACTCATCGTCGTCGTGATTGTCTCGGCAATCCTCAGCCAGAATCTGCACCGCATCCCCTTACTGAAGGATCTCGTCCTCACCGCCCCAGGGACTCACGAATTCTCACCCGGCGAACCGCGACTCAAGCCCGAACTGGCGCCCGACCAGATGGCATTGATGGGGGCCACCGGTGAGGCGGTGACCATTCTGCGTCCTGCAGGGAAAGCGAAGTTTGACGGTCGTCTGCTCGACGTCGTCAGCGACGGTCCGTTCGTCCCCGAGGGAGCCACCGTCACTGTGGTGCAGGTCAGCAAGAACCGGATCGTCGTTCGCCAGGCCTGAATTGCTTCAAGGCGAACGATGGCGGCCGATCGGAAGTGACTTGTAAATCCGCAGCAACCCGAGCAGCAGGACCAGCAAGCCCACCGATAATCCGGCCGCCAACAGCATCGAGATCGGGTCCCCGAAGAAGCGTCGGACCGCAAACATCGAGACCCGGTCCCGAACAGCATGGGACGACAGGACGAATTCCGCCATCCAGATCCATCGCCAGAAGAACAGGACCAGCACACTCGCCAGCGCGAGAAATGGACCATAGGGAAGTGCAGCGCGATTTCCGCGCAGACGCTCGAGCCCGCCAATCCCCAAAGCCAGAACAGGGGCCAGCAGGGTGATCACCACCGTGGGCTGCCAGCCTAGATAAGCTCCCACCATTGCCATCAGCAGGATATCTCCGGAGCCAAGTGCGTTCATTCCGAGAATCCATGAGCCGATCCAGCGAATCAGCCACGTCAGGCCAATCCCGCAACACATCCCTGCCAGACTCCATGCCAGTCCGTGCAGATGAGGATGTGCCGAAAGCCACGCTGGAATGAACGGGCCCCGCAGCTGGGGAATCTCCGCATTCCAGTCGACCCAGACATGCGCGAGTTGAAACTGCCCGGAAATCACCGCCCCCAGCACCGCAATCACCACACCCACCTTGCAGCACCAGTCGAGAATGAAGTAGCTGCGCAGGTCCGTCGCAGTAATGATTGTCAGCAGGGCGATGAACGTCAGATGATAAAGGACTCGGGCTTCCTTCCATCCCGGTGCAGGGATGACCTCGGGCGTACTCTGAGAATTCCAGGCCATCGCCATCCAGACAAAGCAGGCTCCCAGCATCGCCCCGACAATACCGAAGGCCATCGGCCATCGCCCGGGGGGTAGCTGAAGATCCTTCATGGCCTGCCGGGTCCCCACCCCGCTGCAGACCCCGGTCAGCAGACCGAGAATGCACGCCAGCCATGGAAGCGGAATATGGAAGAAGTCTGAAATCACGGGGCACTTAGAAAAACTGAGTCAATGTTCTGTACGGATTTGATGATTCACCACGGAGGCACAGAGGCACGGAGGCGAGTAGGTAACCGCGAATCACACGAATTCAGCGAATAAAATCTTAAAGCGTACTCGCTCTAACGCCATTACATATTCATTCGCTCAATTCGTTCGATTCGCGGTTAAAAAAACCTTCTCCGTGCCTCCGTGTCTCCGTGGTACCAACCCTCCCCGACCAGCCGCCCCCTTAATCGAGATCCAGATCCTCATAGATCGCTGAATTGAGTTCCTTGAAGCGGTGATTGTGTACCTGCTCGCCCGGGAGGCCGTTTGCGACTGCGGTCACCACCAGCTTGTATTTTGGATCCGCGAAACCAATGGAGGACTGTGCCCCTCCGTGCCCGAACGAGTTTTCTGAAGCGTGTCGACCGAAACCATACGGCACGGTTTCAGCTCCGTAACGATTCGAGTTAATGATGATCCCCAGGCCGAAGTCGACGACGTGCTGAAACGTCGCGTCGAACTCCCCTTGCCGGCGACGTTGAAGCATGAGCCGGACGATCTCCGGGTCGAGCAACGACGTCCCGTCGGCAGTCGTTCCCTGCCGCAGCAACATCTCATAAAAGCGGGCCAACTCACGGATCGGACCACGCATGCTCCCGCCGGGGCTGGGAGTCAGACAATATTCATCGGTGTTGCCCGGAGTGGGAGTCAGAACATCATTCTGCGATGAATACGTCGTTCCCAGCCGAGGTCGAAACTCGTCCAGACGATCTGTCGGAATCGCCATCCAGCTATTGAACATCCCCAGGGGTTCAAGAACGTCCTGCCGGATAATCTGGTCGACCGTCCGTTGCTGTGCGTCGACTCTCTGCAGCATCTCCCCCAGGATGAACCAGCTGCGGGCGGGATCATAGCCGCATTCCAGGCCATCCCCCCGGTCCCGACGTGTTCCGGTCTGGCAGATCTTGTCCACAATCTCACCCCATGTTCTTTTCGGCCAACCGGTAGCAATCGGCTTGAGTCCCGCCGTGTGGGTCAGGAGATTCTCCAGAGTGATCGCTTCTTTGCCTGCGGCCGCGAACTCAGGGATGACGTCGCAAACCGGGCTTTCAAGTTTCAGCTGGCCGTGCTGGACTCGCTGGAGAATGGCAGCAGCGGTCAAAGGCTTTCCGGCACTCAGCCAGGGAAGCAGGAAGTCAGGTGTCAGCGGTACTTCAGAGACATTTTCGCCCACCGCGAAATCGGCAACTGGTTCGAAATCCCGGGAGATGAAGACCTGCATCCCCCGGTGAAGCTGATGCGAGATCCCGTGCTGAATGACCTGATAAGTCCGGGGGAAACGTTCCTGTGGAAGTGAATTCATCTGCGGAAGGGGATTGCGGGTGAGGGCATTGAGCACGGTCTGCGTGCGAGATTCCAATTTGATCTGATGGCTGGCCGGGCGTCAGACTCCAGTGACATCATCTTTCTTGAACGCTACCTGAAAGATGGTCGTCACTCCATTTCCTTTTTCGGAATACCCCTTGCGAATCTGGACCCGCCAGACGAGGTCTTCCGGGAGAGCATCGAATCCTTCTTCGGCAGAGATCAGGTAGGTTTCGTACGATTCACCAGGCTGCAGCACCTTCCCGAGCTCCTGACCGGCCAGATCCCAGTCGCTGTCGACCGGCAACCGGTAAAGCTGAACTGTGGGAGCATTGCGGTCGGTCGTGCCTTCGGGCGAGATGAAATAGTTGGTAAATTCCACTGGTTGCCCCGCCTTGCTGACCCAGCGGAGGACGAGATTGCGGTCCAGCGGAGCAATCACCTGATCCTTGGAAAGATTTGTCAAACGGAGCTTGAGTTTCCAGACGGGCGATGTGGGAGGATGAGTTCTGGTCGAATCCCCGGAGTAGTGAACGAAGTCGACCGGCTCCCGCGTAATTGACAGGGGTTCTACGAGAATATTGCCGAACCGTTGCTGTTCATGAAAATGAAGCGTGTGACCAGCGGGGAGTCGTGCATTCGCCGGCACGTAGGTCAGCTCGCCCTCTTTCTGGGTCGCAATGTCAGGCAGACTTTCCAGTTGATGCGGATGACCATGCTCGTAGATCTGCCGCATCAGCAAGGCGAGAAAGGCGATTGTGATCGCACTGGCGTAGCTGGCGAGAATCACAAATGATCGACTTGGACTGGCAGGCACGACAGAGGTCGCAACGGGATTTTGATCGTAAGTTTGCCCCACGGATAAAGCATCTGCCCCGGTCCCCGATGGGGAGGTCCTTGCAGAAGCGTCAGGGCCTATCGGGAATTTCGGCCATGATTGTCTGGCCTTGTCGATATCCTCCGCGCGGAGAACTTCAGTGTGCCCTTCATTCTCTTCTTCAGTCGCAAAGGATGAACTCAGTTCCTCAAGAACAGCTGACTCCACCACCGGAAAATCGGGAGGGGTATGGTACTCGGCCCGAGCTGGAGAGCTTCCAAAGTTGGGCGTGGTGGGACTTGGGACGTCTGCCGACAAGCTTTGAGCAGGAGTGGTTTCGGAAGCAGCCTGCGTGAGCTCGACTCCCGCTTCCACCGACTTCCCGTTGTCCGAACCCTCGTTCACCGCGCCTTCTTCCGGCCGATTCTCTGCCGGGCCAAAGCTGGAATCCCCCTGCGAGAGGAGAAACTTTCGGTTGGGCATGATGACCGTTGTTCCATCGGAGTCATTCAGAATCGGTGCAGGAACCGAGTTGATTTCCCCCTGAACGGCCGCAACGTCGACGGTTTCTGTCCCCTCTTCCTTCGGGGACAGCCCTAATACGTCCACTGACAGGACATCATCATGAATGGATTCAGAAGCGTTGAGATCCTTTCCTGCTGTCGACGCTTCGCCATCCAGAGCAGGGAAGGGGGGATCTTTCTTCTCCAACTGGGACGAGCTCGCCTGTGGATTCTTTTTGAGCCAATCAAAGTTGGGAGAGGAATCAGGTCGGTTCATTGCCTGCTCACATTCTTTACGGCTGCGTCGAGGCCCGGCGCGTTTCATCCAACGCAACACGAGGGAAACTCAGGGGATCCCTCAGCAACGCATTGTATGGAGGAGACGTCACGCCACCCGTCAGTTGGGCACCGCAGGCAGGTCACCTGCTCTCGCGCAGTGTCCGAGGATCTCATCGATCAATTCGACACTCCTCTCAGTGCCCGCTGCATTCCAGGAAACGGGTCCAAAGAGGGGAACGTTCGACAATTGTCTCAAAAGTCGCATATTACTGTCAGATGTTCCATCATCCCCGGAGTCTGCCTGATTGACAACTGCTCCAGCGGTCGGCAGTCCGGAAAATTTGACAGCCTGCAGCGTCAGCAACGTCTGACTGATCATCCCCAGACGATTGGCTGCAACCGTCAGAACCGGAAACCGCAGATCCCTGGCCAGGTCAGCAATGGTCTCGGAGTCGGTGAGGGGGCACATCCATCCTCCCACTCCTTCCACAAGCAGGACATCAACTGCCCCTTTCCAGCGGTCGACGCCCGACCTCAGCAGCTGCGAATCGACCGATTTTCCTTCCAGTCGAGCGGCAGCCGGAGGGGCCAGCGGAGCGAGAAACGCCTGCGGGCAGATCCAGTCCAGAGGGAACCGGCCGTCAATCGCCTGCGAGAGTCGATCCAGATCCGGCCAGCTTTGGCCCTCTTCGTCGGCCCCCGAACAAGCAGGCTTGTAGACTCCCACAGAAAGTCCCCGCTGCGCCAGTCGCCGGGCGAGCAGGCAGGTCAGATAGGTTTTGCCGACTCCGGTGTCGGTTCCGGTGATGAAGAGTCCGTGCATGCGGCTTATGTGATCAGTCTGAATTCTGTGGGGCGGCGGATGGCATCGAGCGGGCCGGAGAGTTACATTCTGCAATTGTTGCAACTTCAAGGGTCTGCAACTCTTCAGTGTGTTAACACGTGCGGAATTTCTCAGCAATAGTCGGGTGAACCCAATGCCGATCCACTGGCAACCGCTCATCGATTTGATTGACGCTCACGAGCGGTTCGTCATTTCCAGTCACGTCCGCCCGGATGCGGACGCGATCGGCTCGGAACTGGGACTCGCTGCCCACCTGCAACAGCTCGGCAAGCAGGTCCGCATCATCAATCCTTCACCGACCCCTGCACATCTGAAGTTTCTGGATCCCCAGGGACTCATTCAGAAAATCGGCGGCCCTGTCAGTGTCGAATCCGCGTGCGATACCGACGTGCATATCGTGGTGGACACCAGTGCCTGGCAGCAGCTGCCTGAGATCTCGGATGTCCTGCGAAAGACGAGCGCCAAAAAGGTTGTCATCGATCATCACTTGAGTTCCGATGACTTAGGAGCTGAGCTGTTCAAAGACGTTTCGGCAGCGGCCGCAGGGGTGCTGATCACGGAATTCATCGAAGCCAGTGGGGGACGCTTCGAAATCGATCAGGCGACGGCACTGTTCGCTGCAATTGCGACCGATACCGGCTGGTACCGATTCTCGAATGTCGATTCGCGCACACTTCAGGCGGCGGCACGGCTGGTTGACCACGGTGTCCAGCCACATCTATTATACCGGGAGTTGTATGAGCGGTCCTCATTGGCCCGCTTGAAGTTGCATTCAGTTGTCTTAGGTCGGGTCGCCTTGAGTTGCGGTTCCCGAGTGGCGCATACGATCGTCACCCGGCAGGACTTCATCGACACCGGGGCACTCCCCACGGACACCGAAGAACTCGTGAATGAATGCCTGACCATCGAAGGGACGGAAGCAGCATTCATTCTCGTGGAGCAGCCTGATGGAAGAGTAAAAGGGAGCCTGCGAAGTCGGTCTCGCGTCAGCGTGGCAGCAGTTGCTGAGCAGTTCGGCGGAGGAGGCCATCGACAGGCGGCCGGGGTCATGCTTCCCGGTCCGATCCTGTCGGCGCAGCAGACACTGATTGAAGCTTTCGAAACACAGCTGCAAGATTTTCCCGCCACGAATTGATGCCAGTTTGACCGGCTTGCCCTGCAAGTCCCCGCCTGAGACCCCTTGATTCCAATCGAAATCGCGAACGCTGTCAGAAAGATCGGCGTCGCCAGACGTCATTATTTTTAGCCCAGAGGTGCTGAGATGTCCGGAGAGCAACCTTCACATCCGTCCCCAGAGCACAAAGACCCTCTCGTCAGGCGGCGTTTCATTGTCGAAGCGGCCGCGTTCGTCATTGGAACAATCACTGCCATCGTCCCGGGCGCAGCTGCAATTGCGTTCATCTTCACACCGCTGCTGAAGAAGAAATCCACAGCCGCTGCCGGCGACGATGGATATCGCCTTGTCGGAACGACCGGGGGACTCAAAGCGGGCGGCGATCCGCAGTTCTTTCAGGTGTTCGGCGTGAAGAAGGATGCCTGGACAACGTACCCATCCACCTCGCTGGGCGCGGTGTATGTGCGGAAAGAAGAGGACGGTCAGCTGACCTGCCTGAATGCCCGCTGTCCCCATCTGGGGTGCACGGTGACGTTCCGTCCTGACAAGGATGACTTCCTGTGCCCCTGCCACGCCAGTTCGTTCTCCATCAACGGCGATCGAAGCAATCAGATTCCTCCACGGAATCTGGACCATCTGGATGTCGAGATCCGCAACGAAGATGAAGTCTGGGTGAAGTTCCAGAACTTCCGCGCCGGACGGGAAGCTCAGATCCCCGTTTAGTGGCGAATCAGTGCTGAATGATCAGGTGAAACAGACTTTCCTGTCTGCCTGAAACTTTCAGACTGAAGAAATTTCGAGCCGGCAGAAATGCCTGGTCCACTTCTCAGAATAGCGAATTTCTTACCGCTCCTTTGTTCGGACATCCATGATGCAGAAGTTGCTCAATTGGCTGGATCATCGCACCGGTTACCGGGACCTCCTGAAAGAGGCTTTGTTCGAGCCGATTCCCGGGGGAGCCCGCTGGCGGTATGTCTGGGGAAGCACGCTCGTCTTCACCTTCATGCTGCAGATGATCACCGGCATCTGCCTATGGATGTCGTACAGCCCCAGCTCGACGACCGCCTGGGAAAGCGTCTTCTACATTCAGCATTACATGCTGATGGGCTGGATCATCCGCGGGATCCATCACTTCGCCGCACAGGCGATGATCATCCTGCTCATCCTCCACATGATGCAGGTCGTCATAGACGGCGCATATCGTGCGCCGCGCGAGGTGAACTTCTGGCTCGGTCTGATTCTGATGCAGATCGTCCTGTTCCTGGGTCTGACGGGGTATCTGCTCCCCTGGGATCAGAAGGGCTATTACGCGACGCAGGTCGCCACCGAGATCATGGGGTCCGCCCCGGTTGTCGGACCGTCCATTCAGGAATTGATTCAGGGTGGGAATCAATACGGTAATCAGACCCTCACCCGCTTCTTCGCACTACATGCCGGAATTTTGCCGGCACTGCTGATCGCGTTTCTGGGACTGCACATCTACGTCTTCCGTCGCCACGGGATTCACGCCATCAAGCATCCGACCCGCGAGGACGGAATGTTCTGGCCGGATCAGATTCTCAAAGATGCGGTCGCCTGTCTCGCGGTCCTGGCAGCGATCCTCACTGCGACCTGGTACTGGCGCGGCGCCGAATTGACTGCCCCCGCCAACCCGGCCGAAGCGTACAATGCCGCCCGACCCGAATGGTACTACCTGTTCCTTTTCAAGTTCCTGAGCTTCCCCTGGGTCAGCCAGATGGGGGAAACAACACATCTAGGTGAAGCCTTTGGAGCGATCGTCGTTCCGGGCATCGCCATGACGGTCATCATCCTGATGCCGTTGATCGCCTATTTCCGCTGGGGACACCGCTTCAACGTCGCTTACATGTGGACGCTGCTGGGAATCGCCGGTGTGCTCACCAGCGTGGCGTACTACGACGACTGGTATTCAAAGTCGCAGTCGGGAATCGACTTCCGGGCTGCCGTCAAATCTGCTCATGAAGATGGGGAGCGGGTGGTCGAACTGGCTCTGTCGCCGACCGGAATTCCCCCGCAGGGAGCCGCAACACTCCTCGCCTATGACCCACTCACCCAGGGGCCGCGTCTCTTTGAAACCTACTGCATCACCTGCCATCAGCCATCTGAAGGCTGGAAGTTCAAGGAAGTTCCCGTGGCCCCCGCACTCGCCGATCCGCATCATCGTCTGAAGGTCGGCTTCGGCTCCCGCGAATGGATCCGCTCGGTACTCACAGACTTCTCGACCGTCTTTGCTCCACTGGCAAACATGACGGGCGATCTGGCGGAACCCGCCAAAGCGATCATCGAGGGCTCCATGGCCGACTGGTCGTCATCGCATGGCCCCACTCTGAAAGACCCCGCCAACGCGGAAGATTTCGAAGCACTGGTCGAGTTCCTGTACGCTCAGAGTGAGCGCCGCGATGCACTCTCCCCGAACGATCCGAAGGTTCAGCGAGGCAAGCAGATCTTCGCTGACGGCAAGCTCGCTTCGGGGACCATCGACGCCTGTACCAACTGCCACAGCATGCGGGCACTCACCGTCTTCGACGGAAAGAACGTTCCCGAAGAGACTGCACTGTCCGAAGATCTCTTCCCCGTTCTGACAGGCTACGGCAGCACCGCCTGGCTCAGCGCCTTTATCAGCGATCCTCAGGCGCATTACGCCGGGTCCAGCGGCAACAACGCCATGCCCGCATTCCGGGATCAGTTGCAGCCACACGACCTCGAAATGCTCAGCCGCTGGCTGTCGGGCAAGTACTACCTTCCCTCGGACCCCGTGAAGGAATAACGTTCCGCATTCGACGGTCGTCAGATTCCGAATTTACGGCAGCCCGGCTCCGGGAGATGTGATTGAAAAACTCCGAACTGCGAGAAGTGCACATCGCCCGGACCGTTGCTGAGGCAACGTTGATTGCACAAGCTCTGCAGGCGGAGGGGATCCGTGCCCAGGTCGTCAACGCGACGCTGCAGAATGCCGTCGGCGAACTCCCTTATCTGGCAGTCGCTCCACGCGTCTGGGTCATGGCAGCCGATTCCGAACGTGCCTCCTCGCTGATTCGGCAGCATTTTCAGGAACAGAACGCCGGCGGCGAAGTCCATCAGGAATGGACTTGCCCCCGTTGTGACGAAGAGAACGGTTCCGCGTTCAATTTCTGCTGGAAATGCGAATTCCCACGACCAGGGAACGACTGAGATGTCTCTGTCCTCGCACCTCCATCATCACGCGACCATCGGCCGATCAATGCTCAAGTGGATCGCACTGGCGGTGCCTGTGGGGATCATCACGGGGTCGGCCTGCGCTCTCTTTCTCTGGCTGCTCGATGTCGTCACGGTGTTGAGATTTCAGAACCCGTGGCTGTTGTATCTCCTGCCGATTGCCGGAGCAGCCATCGGATGGATGTATCACCGCTGGGGACGTTCCGTTGAAGCGGGCAACAACCTGATCATCGATGAGATCCATGAGCCCGGCGGCGGAGTCCCGTGGCGCATGGCTCCTCTGGTCCTGATCGGCACGATCATCACCCATCTGTTCGGGGGCTCGGCAGGGCGGGAAGGGACTGCTGTGCAAATGGGAGGGAGCTTCGCCAGCGGATTGACTCGCCTCATTCCCGGGCTGAGCGAGCAGGATGTCCGATGTCTGCTGATGGCGGGGATCGCTGCCGGCTTTGGGGGGGTCTTCGGCACTCCGGTCGCCGGGATGATCTTCGCGATGGAAGTCCTCGTCGTCGGCCGGATGCATTCCATCGCCAGTCTCCCGTGCCTGGTGGCCAGCATCGTCAGCGACCAGACATGCACTGCCTGGGGAATTCAACACACCCCGTACTTCATCGCCAGTGTTCTGCCGAAAGGGTCGTCACTTCATCTGGCACCGCTGGTCCCCTGGACCGTGTTCTGTACCGTTTTGGCAGGTCTAGCGTTCGGACTGCTCAGCCTGATATTCGCCGAACTGACTCATGGTCTGGGGCGACTGTTCAAATCGTGGATCCGCTGGCCGATTCTCAGACCGGTCATCGGCGGCACGATCGTCATCGCACTGGTTCAGCTGCTCGGGACCCGGGACTATCTCGGGCTGGGGGTCACCTCCCCCGATGAACACGCTGTGACGATCGTCAGTGCATTTCAGCCGGGCGGAGCACACTCCTTCAGCTGGTTCTGGAAGATTCTCTTCACCGCGATCACTCTGGGAAGCGGCTTCAAAGGGGGCGAAGTGACGCCGCTCTTCTTCATCGGAGCGACGGCCGGAAACATCCTGGCAGTCCACCTTGGAGTCCCGGTTGACCTGTTCGCTGCCCTGGGTTTTGTCGCGGTTTTTGCAGGTGCGACGAATACTCCAATCGCCTGCACCGTGATGGCAGTCGAGCTGTTCGGGAGCGAGCATCTGCTCTATTTCATGATCGCCTGCCTGACGGCCTATCTCGCCAGCGGGCAATCCGGGATCTACTCCTCCCAGAGAGTTGAAACCCTGAATTCCGGCCATGTCCAACCCGGCGGACTCCAGAAACTGCACGAGGTCCGGAAGAAGAGTGAAGGGTAAAATTTACTCCCCTCTGGCTGGATCTGCATTAAGATATCCCCATGACACATCCTCCACAGAGTCGCACATCCCATCAGGTCGTCGTCATTGGCGGGGGCTTCGGTGGCCTCAACACGGTCCGCGGCCTCAAGCATGCACCGGTTCAGGTGAAGTTGATCGACAAACGCAACTTCCACCTCTTTCAGCCGCTGCTGTATCAGGTGGCAGGCGGAGCCCTCTCGCCAGCGAACATCGCCTCCCCGCTACGGCATGTCTTCTCCCGGCAGAAGAACTGTCAGGTGCTGCTGGGGGAGGTTCATCGCATCGACCCTGAAGCGAGAATCGTTTTCACAGATGATGCTCAGGTCCGTTATGACACACTGGTCGTCGCTGCGGGCTCGACGCACAGCTACTTCGGACGCAATGACTGGGAACCGCTGGCACCGGGACTCAAGACCGTCGAAGACGCCACCCAGATCCGGACCCGCATCCTGACAGCGTTCGAAGAAGCAGAGAACGAACCAGATCCAGAGGTACGCCGGCGCCTGCTGACATTTGTCATCGTCGGCGGTGGAGCAACAGGTGTCGAGCTGGCTGGGGCGCTCGCCGACATCTCGAGGCTCAGCCTGAAAGATGATTTTCGCCAAATCAACCCGGCGGATTCGCAGATCATTCTGGTGGAAGGGGCAGATCGAATTCTTACTCCCTTTCCCCCCGAGCTGTCGAACCATGCGAAAGAGTTTCTGGAACGCCGCGGCGTGCAGGTCCGGGCCCACGCAAAGGTGATCGATATCCAGCCTGACCATGTCCTCGTCAAAGTGGGAGACAAAGACGAAATCATCACAACGAAAACGGTGCTCTGGGCAGCCGGAGTACAGGCTGCCCCGCTGGGACGACAGATCGCAGAGGCCACCGGGGCCAAACTGGATCGATCAGGGCGGGTTCAAGTGGAGCCTGATCTGAGCCTGCCCGGTCATCCGGAGATTTTCGTCATTGGAGATCTGGCGACTTATCATCATCAGGGAGAACGCCCGCTGCCGGGGGTTGCTCCGGTGGCCATTCAACAGGGTCAGTATGTTGCCCGGCTGATTGCTGCCCGCCTGCGTGGCGGCCCACTCCCGGTTTTCCGGTATCACGATAAAGGGAATCTCGCCACGATCGGGAAGTGGTCCGCGGTGGCCGATTTCGGCTGGTTCAAGCTGTCCGGCTTCTTTGCGTGGGTCCTCTGGCTGCTGGTCCACCTGATGTATATCACCGGATTTCGAAACCGCCTGCTCGTGCTGATCCAGTGGGCGTGGAACTTCCTCACGAATGACCGATCCGCCCGCTTGATCACCGGCGAATCGACTACTGCGCCCCAGGAAAATCAATCGCCAAACAGTTCGTACGACCGTTCGACTTCCTGAAAAGCTCAATGAATGATCTGCCAAAGCACGAAGCGTGAGCGAGTGCATTTTTCAAATGAGAATCGACTCCATGCCCTTGCTCACGCTGCGGGCTTTGATCCAGTTTTATCAGCTTCAAGCTTTCGCGGTCGCGAAGACTTTTGAAACGGTTGCCTGTAACTGCTCGAGGATTCTCGGCATCCATTCCAGATGCTCTGGTTTCATCGTGCAGGCCCTCAGGCAGGTCACGGTGTCGCTGTCCCAGTGAGCGACAGCGTTCAGATGTTCGAGGAACGTGCGTGGCAGCGTCAGCAGGGCAAGATGAACGTTGCTTGCCTGAGCGGCATCGAAGAATTCTCTGGCCAATAAGCTCGACTGCGAACTCGTCTCGGCCTTCACCACCCAGACCACTAGATCGAGTTCTGGACTGACGACAGGAACGAAGACTGGCTGTGAAGCGATCCACTCATGCAGCAACAAGGCCGCATCGCGGCAGCGATGCAGATCCCGGGCGAATTCCCCGGTCGCCGTCAGCGGGAACAATTCCATCGTCGCCCAGAGCGCGGCCGCTGCGGCTCCAGCCCGAGAACATTCCAGCGAAATTTCCCCCAGATGCAGGTCGTCCGAGGTGAAGTACGTGTACGGCGACTCGTGATGGTAGATCGCAGCGACGCTCCGGTCGCGAAAGAGGACACAGCCGCATCCGTAGGGTTGCAGCCCGTGCTTATGAGGGTCGATCACAATGGAATCGGCCTGCGACATGGCTTCGAACGCGCGGGCCGTAGACTCGCTCAGATTCGATGCGAGTCGAAAGTAGCCGCCGTAAGCAGCATCGACGTGGAGTCGAAACGCATATCGGTTTCGCAGTTCCAGAAGTTCATCCAGCGGATCAACCGCTCCCAGTCCCGTCGTCCCCAGCGTGGCGACCACAGTTCCAATGTCACCACACTTGAGAAGTTCTTCCAGATGCTGCAAGTCCATGCGCCCGGCCGCATCGACCCGCACAGCGTGAAATGGAACCTGCAGCACGCGGGAAAGGCGTTCATGTGTGTAGTGGGCCTGCGATGAAGCGACGACACCCTGTCCCCCCGTGAGTTCACGCGCGACCCACAGGGCTTCGAAATTCGCAACCGTGCCGCCGCTGCACAGATGGCCCAGGTGTGAGGTCCATCCGCACATCGCCGCCATCCGCGAGATGACTTCCAGTTCCATCGCGGATGTCGCGCGGCCGCCGTCATGTGCGTGGTTATTCGGATTGATCGTCATGGCCAGCGTGTACGCCAGACAGGCGACCGGATGCGGCGGACGAAGCATCTGTCCGAGATAGAACGGATGCGGATACGGGAAGTTGTCCTGCAGCCGCATCGCAGTCCGTTCGAGTACGGACGTCATTTCAGGACTGACCGGCTGTTCGCTGACAGGAGGAAGATGCTTGAACCCCGAAGCGAGCAGATCCCGGCACTGCTGCAGCAGTTCGAGGTGATCAGGAGTCAGCAACATCAGAAGGACTCAATGATCGAAATGAAGAAGAATATTGAAACCTGCATTCGGCGTTGCAGCTCGACATCAATTGAGCATCCGGACTTCAGTCGAGCTGCATCTGCTTGCGAAGTTCTTCGAGTTCCGAATCGACTCGGCTGCGGTGAACTTCACAGACCTTGACTTTCGAGACAACTTCCGAAGTTTGTGTCGAACCGTTTTCGGCTTCTCCCGACCGGAGTTCTTCGAGACGTCGGAGTGCGTCAGCGAGGCGTGCCTGCAGGGCGCTGAGCATGGTCCCGAGATGATCACGAGTGGCCATGGCGGCCTGCAGCTGCTGCTCGAGTCCGGCAATCAGGTCTTCGACTTCGTGTTTGCGTTCCAGTGCCAGCCTCGCCTGGGACTCGTCGTTTCTGCGCAATGCCGTCTGGGCTCTGTTGATCCAGTCCCGCACGGCGAGACGTTGTTCGCCAATTTCCGATTCCAGCCGGGTCACATTCGCAATGGCAGTCCCGACACATCGCTGGGCTCCGGCGACTCCTTCCTGCATTTCGTGAATGATCCCCTCGAGAAACTTCACGCAATTTTGATTTCGCGCCAGCAGCGAACTCAGATTGCAGGTCACGATATCGGTCAATCGGCTGAAATAAGCCATGTTCAATTCAACTCCTGAACACTCCAGCGGCTCGCGGGAGACATTCCTGTTTTCAGACTTCAGTGAAACCGGAGGCGGTTTGCTCGTGTGTCTGGACACCCAAATTGAAAAACAGTTGTAAACATTCCATTTGACTGACGATTTTGACCCGATTCAGGGAGAACGCGAATTCCTGGACGGCGGATCAATTTGAACCCGAATTTATTCGCTCATGACTGGAATCATACACACTTCGGGGTTCCATACCGCGCGACCGGAGCTTTTCCGCCAGTTTTTCCTTCGCCAGCCGGAGACGACTCTTGGCAGTCGCGGGTGAGACTTCTGTGATTTCCGCCACTTCCTGCAGACTCAAGTCCGAGTAATAATGAAGAGTAAAGGTCTGTCGTTGATCCTCGGGAATCTCCGCCAGGATATCGTCAATCATTTGAGTGAACTCGGATTGTTCCATCTTCTGCTCCGGGGGAACAACTTCACCCGCCATCCGATTCATGGCGTCCTGTTCCTCCGCTGAGTTCTGGCTGATGGTGCGGACCAGCGCGTCGTTCGAGCGACGGCGCACATCATCGATCAGAAGATTGCGGCCAATCCGAAACATCCAGCCACGAAAGCGTCCCAGCGGAAGGTAATCCCAGGCCTGATTATAAACTTTCAGGAGCGTCTCCTGGGCCAGATCCTCGGAGAGCTGCAGATCGCGGGTGTTCCGCATGAAGAAACCAATCAGCATCGCCTGATATCGATCGACGATCTGGCTGAAGACCTGATCTTCACCCGCCTGCAGCCGGATCATGAGTTCGTCGTCACTCATCAGGATGCACGTGATCTGAGGAAAGAGGAATCAAGATTCACACGAGTGGATTGCGGTCACCTGAAATATATGCGATCACAGTCATTTCCCGCGAGTAAACAGGGCGAAGTTGCAGACAATTGAAGATCTTGACAGTCTTTGTTGTCAGATGAGATGAAATTCACCACGGAGAACACTGAGGCACGGAGAGAAAGAACGGCATCGCTATTTCAGTGTCGTTCGCAAACCGCCTTGAATCAGCTGCAGATGGAGTCATTCTTCGGTTGATCCTGACAATTTTCCTATCCTCTGACGTGTCAGGAATGGCGACAGGTTGACGCAGCAGCGTGGCGTCTCTCCGTGTCACCGTGCCTCCGTGGTAAATTTTATTGTTCACCCGATTTGAAACGACGACCCGTTTTCGTCCATTGAAGAATTCCAGCCAGCATGTCTGAAGAAGTCATTCCCCTGCAACTGAAGTATGGACGCAGTGGAAGTTTCCAGGTGGAACTTCTTGAGCGACAGATCCTCTTCCATCATCACGCCCCGTCGAGCCTTCCCGATCCTCAACAGGCGATCGAACAGGCACTTGAACATCCTCTCGATTTTCCGGAACTGGAGCGGGCGTTTGTCCCCGGCGATCGCCCTGTCGTCGTCATCGATGTCGACACTCCTGCTGCCGACCTGATCTGTCTGGCGCTGTGGAAAAAGATGGATCAGGCGGGGGTCAATCCTTCGGACCTGACATTCCTCCAACCTGCAGTCTGGAAGCCGGTGGACGGGATCGATCCCCGCAGGGCACTTCCGGAAGCAGTTCGGGAACAAGTGACGTTGACCCGGCATGACCCGACCGTCTCGGGAAGCTGTGCCTATCTGGCAACCACCGCTGGAAACGAACGAATTTACCTGTCCCGCCTTGTCACCGATGCGGATGTGGTCGTCACCATCGGTCCGGCCGGGTTTGATCCCGTCCTGGGGGTCCGGGGAACATCCAGCAGCCTGTATCCCGGGCTGTCCGAACTGGAGGCCATTCAGAAGATTCAAGGGCAGGGACATGAAGAACTCCGCCCGGAAGATGCGCGTCCGCTGCGACAGGCGGTCGACGAGATTGGATGGCTAACCGGCCTGCAGCTGTCCATTGCCGTACTTCCCTCGGGGGGAACGGACCCACATGCCGTCATTGCTGGCCAGAGCGACAGCGTGTTGCGGAGCGTTCGCAAGTCATTGAAAAGGATCTGGGACGTTCGTTCCGAGGAACGCGCCGAGCTGGTGCTGGTCACCGTTCCACAGGACGGCGCCGGACACAGCTGGGATCAGGTGGCAGCAGCCGCCAACGTCGGACGGCGTCTCGTGGAGAGGAACGGTCGAATCGTGATCCTCTCCCAGCTGAACACCCCACCCGGGCCGGGTCTGGAGATATTGAAATCGGTCCGGGAACCGCGCGACGCCATTCAGCAGATCCGACAGTCACAGACGCCCGATCTGCTTGCTGCCACACGAATTGCAGCAGCGACCGACTGGGCGAATGTCTCCTTGCTGAGTCAGCTGGACCCCAACGTCGTCTCCGATTTATTCATGCTTCCCCTGGAGAACGAAAACGAAGTCCGGAGGTTGCTGGAATCGGAAGATCTGACCGCCATCATTGAAGGCGCTCAGCATGTCTATCTTCAAAGCGGGATTTAAGTTCCAATGGTGGCCCCCCGTCGTGGGGAACCTGGACTGAATTAACACGTTGACCCTGATGTCGCCGTTTCAATTTTCGGATTGGCTATGAATTCCGTGGAGAGCGCAACTCCTTCGATTTACCGTGATCGTTCCTTCTGGGGGATGACGCTCACCCAGTTTCTGGCTGTCTTCAACGACAACTTCTACAAGCAGACCGTCATGCTCTCCTGCGTGATGATGGAGAAGGAAACGCCGGGTACGTGGAAGAATCAGGCTCTGGCGACGATTGTTTTCTCGCTGCCGTTTATCCTCTTTTCAGGTTACTGCGGCTTTCTTGCCGACCGTTTCAGCAAGCGAACCATCATTGTCGTCTCCAAGCTCGCCGAAATCGGCATCATGCTGCTGGCGATGGTGGCGTTCCATACGAATCACTGGGGACTGATGTTCTTCGTGCTGTTCCTGCTCGGAATCCACAGCACGCTGTACGCCCCGGCCAAGTACGGTCTGTTGCCGGAACTGTTCACGGAGAACCAGCTTCCCAAAGTGAACGGGTTATTCCAGCTGAGCATGTTTGTGGCGATCATCCTGGGGATCGCGGCAGCGGGCATCGCGGCCGAGCGGGTCCACGAACCATGGATCGTCACGCTGATCTGCATGTGCATTGCCGGCGTCGGCTTCCTGACTTCGCTGATGATTCATCCCACTCCGGCAGCCAAACCCCGGATGAAATTCAACCCGTCCGACCTCATCCTGAATGTCGATACCCGCAAGGTGATTTTCTCGGACCGGCGGTTGCTTGCGGCGCTGCTGGCGACCTCCGCCTTCTGGGCGACCGGGGGAATGGTTTACCCACAGGCGATTAACGACGTGGGAATGAGCCAGTTGAATCTGGATAAGGAAATCACCAGTTACATGGCAGCGGGAACCGGAATGGGGATCGCCGTTGGTTGCGTGGTCGGAATGCTCTTCTCGCACGGCATGTTCAATGCCACGCTGGTCCGGTTCGGAAGTTTTGGAATGTTTCTCGGGCTGGTCGCGCTGGCATTGCCGGGGCCTTTGAACGGCACGCTGCTGGGGGTCTGGGGCACCTCATCCACGCTCGTCTGGCTGGGGATCTGCGCCGGGATCTACAACGTTCCACTCCAGGTTTTGATTCAGGCCCGGGCCCCCGAAGAGCATAAAGGCCGCGTGATCGGAGCAATGAGTCTGGCAAACTGGGTCGGAATCTATTTCTCGGGTGTGCTCCTGCTGGTCCTCAAGCCGATGATTATCAAGTTCAATCTTCCGTTGAATTTGCTGTTTGCAGCAGGAGCGGTCTTCTTCCTGCCGATTATTTTGTTTTACCGCCCTAAATCTGAAGCACTGAAGTCCTACATTCCTCACCACGAATCGGAGAGTGCGGCAGTGGGGGCCGTTGAAGGCCACTAGACGAGTCCTTTTCAGAAAGTCCCGCGTTTTCACACGCGAAATCAGTTCAATCATCAAAACCGCAAGTCTCCTCGCAGTCGACCAGAACATGAACTGGAGACCTCATGCGATGGGGCGGAAAAATGCCAATGACAGGTCTTTTTCCGGAATTTCCCAATGTTCCGAAGAAGGTTCCGAATCACTCATCTTGACAGCCCACAGATGAGCGGGAGAATTTATGCTGAGTCTCCGGCTCAATTGAACATCCGTTCTTAATCAGTCGCTCCATGATCGCACAGCTTATCCCTGTTGACGGAAGTCAGCCGATCTCCATCACCCGCGACGTGACACTCGTGGGCCGGAAGAAGGGCTTGTGCGATATTCTGCTCGGAAATACCAGCGTCTCAAAACTGCATTGTGCCATTGCCCGCACTGATGGACTTTTGTTCATCCGTGATCTGGGAAGCACAAACGGCACAAAAGTGAACGGCCAGCGGGTCACTCGCGGAGCCCTGCTGCCGGGAGATGAACTCAGCTTTGCCGGAGCAAAATTCCGGGTCCATCTCGGCCCCAGTCAGGTACTCGTCTCCCCCACGCCAAGTTCCGCCCGAACCGAAGAGCTGCTGCGTTTCCCGGATCTGGAAGACGAAGGGCACAACAGTGGCTTCGAGTTCGTCGAGCAAGGGGACGGCCTCCGCTGAGGCCCTGTCTCACGAAAGTGTGTCGTTCTAGACCAGTTTGGTCTATCATGTGCAGGCGATTCAGGATTTTCACCGCATGAAAGTCCATATGATCGCCTGCGGAACGTAATAGATTATTGGCAAAACCGCTCTAGCGGCGAGAAACACAGCTTTCGAACCCATTCTCACTGAACTGCCGCCGCATTCCTTCGACCGCTGTCGGTGCCGGTAAACCTGCGTTTTCAGCCCGTTCATTGCCCCTGCACGAATTCCAGTTAGGATAGAACGGTTCATCTCAGGGCACACCGGTCTCGGTTTCTGCACTTCCAACAGAGCGGCCATGTTCATTCATCATCGTCTCCGAGGTCCTGGATCTCGCCGGAGAATTGTCCTCGTCCCAGCTGGACTGATTCTGCTGATGACGCTCGGCTGCAGCGGCCGACTCCCGCTGAAAATTGACTCCGTGATCGAAGCTCCACCCCTTCTGGTGAGTGAGATTCTCTCAGCGGACGATCGCATGGAACTGGGCCGCTGCCCCATCAAGATCATCAACCCCGGTTCCAAAGCCCGCGATGTGAAGTTGATCAGGACAGGCTGTGCCTGTTACGGCGTCACCCTGGACGGCAAACGCATGGAGAACGGGACGACGTTTTCCGTCCCGGGCCGTGAGACTCGCGAAGTCTTTCTCCAGTTTCAACCCGCAGACAGCCAGACCGAAAAAAGCTACACCGCCGATCTGGGAGTGCTGCTACCGGACGGCAAATCACAGCAGGTCCACGTCAAATGCCGATTGCAGGTCTACTCCGATCTTCGCCTCACTCCCAGCGTCATCACCGTGGACGTCAATCCTCATCAGTCGCTTTCGCAGGAACAGATCCTGAAAGTGGAGCATGTCTTTCGCGGAAAAGATGACAAGTCGCCTGAGCCGGAGTTCTCACAACTTCCGGAGTCGATGAAGATCCTGCGCGTCTTGAAAGATGGCCCCGCAGTCCTGCTTGCCGAAGACCTGTGGCGACAGACCTGGATCGCCACCGCGCAGATCGACCTCCCTGCGGATCCCCCGGTTCCGCCCGAGCCCTTCAAATTCCAGGTGACCTGCCCTGAGGGGAAAGAGTCTTCCCTCGCACAATCGCAAGGTGGACTGATGATCCATGCCCGCCGCGCGGTCGCATTCCCGAATCGGGTGAACTTCGGGAAAATGGGGATCGGCGGAACCCGATCACGTCGGATTCTTCTGACCAGCATGGAAGACAGCATGTTCCGGCTCCGCTGTGACCCCGCGCTGCTTCCTCCCTACGTTGACGTGCAGGTCAATGAATACCCCGAGCAGCGGCATCTGGTGGAACTGACCGTGACCCCTCAGGCACCTGGCCAATTTTCGGACGTCATCAAGTTTCAGACTGACATGTACGACATTGTGGAAATCGCTGTGCAGATCGAAGGGACGGTTGACCCCACGCCCGAGCCTCCCTCAGCCAATATCACACCAGTGAAAAAGCAGAATCCGGGTTACCCGACCCGTCCGGGAGGGCCCCCCCTCAGCAAGCCTGCGAGACCCTAGACCAGTTTGGTCTATCATGTGCAGGCGATTCAGGATTTTCACCGCATGAGAGTCCATATGATCGCCTGCGGAACGTAATAGATGATTTGCAAAACCGCTCTAGCAGCGAATCTCCCGCAAGTGTGGCGTTCCGGCGGCGATCAACACAGCTTTCGAACGACAAATCTCCCTGAATCGCCGCCACATTCCCCTGAGACAGGGGCTAAGTTCATCTTTGGCGATCAGACAGTTTGTCTCGCGTGCTGCCGCAAGTTTCCCGTCGGTCTGTCGCGCCCCTGAAAGTCTCGATCGAACCGAAAGTTTGCAGGCCGGGAAATGGCCCGCAGAATCCGCATGAGCGGTGCTGTCTTCCATTCTCCCGGCATTCGAGTCTCACGTCCTGACCACGCCGGTCCACGCGCAATCCACCTGCATTTCTGCAGTTGCTACGGCGGAACAGCGTGTCGAGGCCAGGTGGAAAGAACCACGCCAGCCATCAGTAAACGTACAAGCGAACTTCAACGGATGAGGGGATGTCCTGCAGATTCGACAATTGAGTGTCGCTTCGTCAAACAGCTGGCTTGATTTGTATTCGCGCCCCCGTTAGAAATTCCTTTTCCCCCTTCTGGCCAGGTAGCTCAGTTGGTAGAGCACAGGATTGAAAATCCTGGTGGCAGACAAAGTTGAGATGCACGCTTTTTCCGCACAACCCATACGAATGGAACTCTGAGTCCGACGCTCAGGATGGAGTCTGCATGGCTTCTGAGAACGGCGAGTACGAGGATTTTGAAGACCCTGGCGATGACAACCTCATCGAGTTCCCGGGTCACTTTGCCCCCGGAATTCCTCAGATCCGTAGCTTGGATGCAGTGCGTGAGATGATCTCGCAGATGGTTCAGTTCTCCGCAAACTCTCCCCACGGCTATTTCGACCTCGGCGCGATCGAAAGCATGATCGATGGGACGACCGAGTTCGAGTACATGCAGCGCCGGTTTCGAATAACCGTGGATCTCATCGATGAAGATTCCGGTGATGTCATCCGTCCAGTTCGCGAGCGAACGATTGATCTCCTCCAGGAACTTCAGGAACAGGTGACCGAACTACAGGAGACCGTTCTGCAGATTTCGAACGCTGTCACGCCAAAGGATCACACCTGACAAAAAATCACTCTCCGAAGATTTCAGGAGATCAAATGAAAACGACACACCGTCTTGAAGAGAAGTCTGCGGAAGAACTCGCGGGGCTCCTTTGCGATCTCCGCACCGGCGCAGATTTGTCAGCTCGCGAGTTGAAGATGGTTCAACTCGTCGAAGCCTTGGCACTTCGACTCCGATTGATTGAGCGTGAACTTAATGGGCAGGCGGGGAAATGGACTCAATGAATTCCCCAGTCATGAAAGCCTCTGCGGTTCTTGCCATTTGCTCACGCAGGCGTTGGCACGCAGTGAATCGTCGTTCGACTTCGGCATGCGCTTCCACGGAGATTTGCCGCACCGTCGCGAGATCGGTGATCTCACCCGAGGCAACCAACTTCAATTGTTCAATCAGCGGATCAGACGTCTCGTTCATCCCTGCGTTCCTTCGCAAAAAAGAGTTTGGCCCGCGTTCTCGACCGTTCACGCGGACAGGATATCCCAGGAGGCCAAGTAGGTGATACTCCAAACCTGTTTTCAGCAGAATCTGCAATCTGCAATGGATGATCTCCATTGGAATCAGAGTGATCTTGCTCGTGAAATGGGTGTTGACCCTCAGTATGTTCGCAAATACTTGAAGGGAATTACCTGCCCGGGTTTGGACGTTGTCGAACGGTTTTCAAAAGCTTTGGGGCTACAACATCCCTGCGAGCTTCTTAATCCCATCGACGACGACCGAGAGTCCACGAGTCGAATATGCGCAGTTTGCGAGAATCCAGTAGCAGAGCTGTTTCTCTGTCAGTCATGCGACGCCTTGGCTCGAAAGGATCTCGAAACCCTTGAGCGAAACGACCTCTTGGACCTCTTCGTGCTTGACCAATGGAGCAAGTGCAGCCCTCTCTCTCGCATTCTTCTTTTGTCAATTCGATCAACGGTTGGTGCCGGCGGATTCTTTCCCGAACGTCCTGCGCTGATCAAGTCAATGCTCTTGCCAGAAGACGCCTGCGACGTCGTTCATCTGCTCGATGAACTTGAAGACCGTGGATTGATTCGCCGTTGGACAGCTGACGAGTACTTCGAGTTTATCCATGAGCGAAAACCAAACTCGGAAGGCGAAAGAGATGAGTCCATCTGCCTTTTACCAGGGCTCGATGAGTACATGCCTTGCGAGAGATTTTTCCGGGTTATCAGAGAGCCGGCCAACGAACGGACCCCCGCTGTCTCGACTCCAATGAAAAGCGGCGTATACTAGGAGGCCATGGAAGTGATACACATTTATTTTTGTCGCAACTTGGTTTCGTGCATTAAAGCACGTGGTTTGAATCAATCATCTTTTGCCAGAAAGATCGATCGCCAGCCACAGCTCGTGAATGATTACATTCATGGCAGAATCTCTCCGGGGTTCGATGTGTTGGAACTTTTTGCCAAAGGGCTCGACGTCCCAGCATCCTGGCTCATTGACGAAATCCCGATCGAGGAGCGGCTAGAAGCTCACGTTTGATTCTCAGGGTGTGCGGGCCAATGAGTGAACGCCTTACGTTTCATTGTCGCTGCGGGCAAAAACTGCACGCTCTGGAAAAGTCTCGTGGCCGGAATTTCTCCTGCCCTTCATGCGGCACTTCGGTGGTGGTGCCTTCACGGATTAACCCCCTCCGTGGAAAATCCAAGACTCTCATCATTTTTCCAGCTTTGCTGTGCGCAGTCGCCACTTTGGGTTTTCTTTTAACCCATAAACCCAAGACTCCACTCCCTGCTGTAATCGCCGTATCCGAACCTCACCCGCTCCAGAAAACAGCGGAGGAGTCGTTCGAGCAAGATGCAGTTCGCGAGATCAACAGAATCGTACTTGAAAATTTGATCGCTCCTAAAACTGCTGAATTCTCATCCGACATCGAAGTTAAATACTTGCGTGATTCAGCCCCGCCAGATCTTGGTGCTTGGTTTTCGTACTTCGTTGATGCGCAAAATCAGTACGGGGTGCCTCTACGAAAAGAAGTTAAGGCGCAGGTGAACTTACTCGGAGACATTATAGATATCGCACATCTTTCTCTTGGCGGTGAAACCATAGCCGCAAACGAGAGCACGAAAAATGCGTTCTCAGAACTCGAAGCGACGTTTGCGCAACATCGTGAAGAGCCGTGGAAAACCGCCTACGAACCACATGTTCCACCTGACATCGTTGTGCGGAAGGACGCAGGCGGCGGAGCAATTCCGAATCGCTGGGGGCAGAGAGTGTTCGCGGAGCATGACGGCATCTTTATGGTGGATGATCCAGTTTCCGGACTCCTATTTCTGCATGAAGATGGGACCACTGTGAAGCATGGAGTGTGGGTTAAGGGTGACCAGACGACAGATATTGCGTACGGGCGAAAGGACGGAACAGAGACGTTTGGAAAAAAGCGGATCACAAAGTATTGGCGAGGACGAAGGGACGGGATTGAGATCATCTACGGCAATGATGATCAAACATTCTGGACAGAACAAAAGTATGAAAAGGGAAAAGCAGTTGGTGAGCCGGTTTGGAAATCTAAGTAACTGGCTTGACAGTAACTGTAATCACAGTAAACTCGCCGACGTTCAGCAGTGAACGGCCGGCGTTTTCTTTTTGGTGACTCACACGCCGGCCTCCTTTCTCTTGGAGGTGCACATGCGACGGTTTGTGATGCCCCTGGCTGCAGCGACCTTGTTCGCCAGCCCTCTCAAAGCCGAAGACGTCATCGATCTGCGTCCGACAGCAGCTCGCAGCGAACAGCGATTGTTACTTTCCGCAGTTTCTCCGGTGCGGATCCTCTCGACATCGAAGCTGCTGGCCGATGGGCGAGACCTGTATGAACTGCGGTTTCCATCCATGGCAGCGCAGACTGCCTTCGTTGATGGCTGGTGTGGACTCTTCGCGCCGGAACATCGTGAGATGGCACAGCAGAATCTCGCTCCTGCTCGCGAATGGCAGGAAGGTTTTCTGCTCGTTGACGGTCGCACGTTTCGCCAGCTTGGGCCGCGTCTGATCGCGAGCCTGCTCGTTCAAGGGTTCACGGTTGAGATCGAAGCCAATTTGATTCCGAAGCTCGACGGCAAGGCGGGCGCTTGGAGATTGATCCTGCAGGCGGCGCATGTGGCAGATTCGATCTGACCCGGAAGATGCGTAGGTGTTTCCCCGGCTCTTGAAACCTGCCGGGAAACACGCATAGACAAATTGACACAAGTGCGGGAGTGGCGGGCATGATATTGCGAAACAGACAGGTGTCGAACGTCGGCTGCAGGGCGGCTGACTTGGAATGCGGTATGGGGCCGCGAATGAAGACATCAGTGCTGCGAGTGCGGAGGACGCCGATGGATCGACGCGCTGTGCAGCGTTGCCGATCAGTATTGCCTTTCCATGTCCGCGATCTCACTCGACTGCAAGCTTGTTCTGGACCCGACTCAACTCTCAGCGATTCAACTGCCTCTGCTGCAACTGAGGGGGAGGCCCATGGCTCAGCTGCCATTTCCGTCCGATCAGGGCGGTCCCGCACTCAAGCTCTGGATGCCAGAGGGACCCCAGGAGGAGGATCCGGAATCCCCCCGGGGGCGAACCGCCGACACCAGGACTATGCATCCTGGTGTCGCCCCCGCGAACCTCTTCCAGCAGCTTGCCGACCAGCACAGAACGGGGCCTCAAAAGGTTTCTCGGCAGGACCTTGCACGAATTCGCGAGCAATTGACGCTGCCCGAATTTTACGCGGAGTTCATGGCTCCCTATCGGGCGACCGAAAAACAGTCCGGAGCAGTGAAGGGGGGTACGCTCAGCAAGGAGCGTCAGGCGCTCAATCGCTGGGTGGCTTGGGAGACCTCAGCCAAGCCGACTGGCTGGCCCACCAGCTGGAAGGGAATGCCCATCGGGTACATCCAGGGGGGCTGGCTCGATCAGTTCTTTGCAGCGATGTCCGCGAAGTACGCTCCCGACTCGATCAAGAGTACCCGCAACCACCTGCTGAAGATCTTCAACTTCGCGGTGGAGATTGGGGCTCTCGAGTCTGCACCACAGTCCAAGCCGCTCGATCTCGAAGATTTCGACGATATCGAAGAGGACCTCGCTACCGTCTGGAGCGAGGAAGAATTGAATCGTCTGTATCAGGCTGCTCACAGCCATCCGGACATTCAGGCGGCTTTGGTCCTGTGCTGCAACTGCGGACCACGCGCTGTCGATCTCTTTCAGACTCGCTGGGACAAAAACATCCGATCCTCCGAGGATCCGCCACGACTGAGGTTCAGAGCGATCAAGACGGGAAAGAAGCACGGCATCCCTCTGCATCCGGTTGTCGTTGCTCACCTCGATCGCCTAAAGGGGGAGCATCTGTTCGATCCGAGCGGACTGCTGTTCCCCCGGCTCTCGACGCCCATCGATCGCAACAAGGATCCCGAGAAGAGCCATGCAGCCCGCCGTCGAAACACACTCATCAAGAGTTTGATGAAGCAGGCAGGCGTCCCTGCTCACGAGAAGCCTTGGCAGGTCTGCCGGGCCACGTGCTGCACTCGGCTCAACAATGTACGTCTCGCAGGAATGCAGGGGGGCGTTGGCAGCTGGATCATCGGTCAGGGGAGCGATCGCTCCGGGACGAAACTCGCTGCGGATTTTTACGACAACCCAACGGAGGCTGTCATTCAGACGGTCATGGCAGCGCCGCAACCACAAGCTTTCCTGTCAGTTCTCCACTGAGCCGGCCCGCAGGTGCGGGAACTGACAGTTCTTTGTCCCCCCTGGGGAGGGAAGGCCCCAGGGGGTTTCTCACACCGAGTGCAACGCGCGGGGTCTGGCCCGTCTCTGCGCGTGCAACTGAGGGCGCGGCTGCTGTCATCGGCCCGCACGTGCAGCCGCGCCCCTCATCTTATTTTCGTGTGCGTTCCCCCTGTGGGGCGGGGAAGTGTTGACCGGCTGCCGTTCCGCTGAGTGAGGGTGTTCCTCGCTCTGACTTTCAGGGGGGTGTCGGCGAATGCGAACGGCAGCCGGTTTGTTTTCTGAGGGGTAAAGGCATCATGACTCAGGCAACCAAGATTATGGCAAACCAGATGCTCTCTGATGCCGTCGCCTGGGCGAATGATCCGGACCAGAAGCCTTGCACGATCGCTTTCACGCGTCCGCAGCTGTTTGCGCTGCTGACAGCCCTGCATGTCTCCGGTGTTTCGGAGCGACTGCCCACGCAATTCAAGGTGACGCTGCAATCCGTTCAGAAATCACTTCAGACGTTTGTCCCCGAGGACGTCGCCCTGGTAGCAGCGGCCTCCGCTGTTGGTGATGCGTTGTAGTTCGTGCAATTCGGTTTTGAATCAGGATCAACAAAGGAGGTGTGATGTGTCGAAGGACTTGAAACTGGCCAATCTGGCTGACTACGACGGCGGATCTGTTCAGGTGATGTTTGATCAGGCACTTCGCCGAATCCTGAACGATCTGGACGATCGGCCCGCGCTGAAAAAGGCTCGCAAACTCACGCTCGAAATGACGTTCGAGCCACGTTGCAGTGACCGCGACCTGGACACGATCGTCGCCAAAGTTCGGATCAAAGACAACATTCCGAACAAAGAGGCTCGGGAGTGTGTGCTGGTCCCGGCAATGCAACGCGGGTTCATCCAGTTCGATCCCAGCTCTGCGATCACCCGCACTGCTCCAGGGCAAAACGAGTTTGATTTCGCTGGGGAGGAAGAGGCGGAGTAATTCCCGCAGTCGGATTCGGTTTTGTTGGTCTCCACTTTCAAAGTTTGTTTTAAATGGAGTTACTCATGATTTCAGATGCTATCGACAAGCTGGCGATGCTGACTCGCAATGCGGATCACCCAAAGGTGATTCCGGAGCTGAGCGACAATGATCGTGTCGCCCTCTACGTTCCAGGAAAAAAGGACATCGATTTTCAAACCAAATCACCGACACCGCGATTGCATCAGGTTGGAACCTTGTCCAGCCTGGTGGAAGCGGCCAAGTTGTTCGGAGTGACTGAACGATATTCAATCTGGGTTTCCATGTCGCAGATCGTCGTGGTGCTCGATCACGACAATGCAAGCCGACGTGATTCCCGGGTCACGATGAAGCTGGAACCTCATGTCGCGTTCTCGAAGCTCGAGAAATCCGGATGGAAGTGTCAGCAGGAGATTGTGGACTTTCTTCGTCACGATCTCTGTGATTGCACAATCGATCCCCCGCAAACGCTGGATGCGCTGAAGAGTTTGAAGTTTGCTTCCCAGGCGGAAACAACGGGAAAGATCTCCGCAACGACGGCTGGCATGGGAAAAAGCGTTGCCGCTCAAGTGACCGGAGAGACAGCGTTACCAGAAACTGTCTCGTTTGAATTTCATCCTTTCCCCGCATTCAGTGAGGAAGTGGATGTCAACGTCATCGTGATGTGTACGCTCTTTTCGAATCCGATGGAGGAAGTTCTCAAGATCGAGCCGCATCCGGGACAACTCGATGAAGCGAAGCAAATGGCACAACTCGCAATCGTCGCAACCCTGAAGCAGAGCTTCGAAGAAACACCGATCTTTGTCGGCGTCCCTTAACGCTGACTTGGCTGCCTTCTCGCAGTGGGCGGGGCCAGCGTCCTACCGAGGACTCTGGAGAGCGGGTTCGAATCCCGTGGTGGCCATTGTTTCCGATATGGATCGGAAACCTATCAATTCTTCCGGCATGCTGTCGGCCAGGAGCAGGAGTACACGGAATGTTAACGCTATCACGCAAGCGGGGTGAGCGCATCATGATCGGGGATTCGATCGTGATCCGAATCCAGGAGGTTCGTGGAGATAAGGTGCGAATCGGCATTGAAGCTCCAAAGAACATCGCAATTTATCGCGAGGAGATTTACTCCGCGCTGAAGGATTTACAAAGCAAGGAAGACGCCGAGGCGACATCCTCAGCAGCATAACTTCGTCAGGGATGATGAATGCGATCTGCACGACGCACACGCAGAAAGCGGGAATCGCTTCCCGGCCAAACGCCTATTGATTGGGATCGCGGTGCACAACTGCGAGCCCTCAACAGTTACCCATTGCCCAACCGTCTGGTGGGATTGGGGCAGCCCGTCGCGAGACGAACTTTGATGTCCATACTTCGAGTCATTGACGATCATCAGCGAGAGCAGGAGACCGCCTGGCCCTCTCTCGACACGATTGCGGATTGCGCACGCGTCTGCGTGAAAACTGTCCGCCGTGCGATCGACTGCCTCGAGAACCAGCTTCGGATCATTACCGTCTGGAATGACACCGATGGAAAAGGACATCCCAGGCTGCAGCTGTCGATCAACTGGCAGGTGATCTTCGGTGACCGCCCGGCACCAGATCAGCAACGCCGGAAACGACGCGGAGGAGGCAGACGCACAATCCCAGTGGACAGTGGGTCCATCCCAGTGGACAGTGGGTCCATCCCAGTGGACAGTGGGTCCATCCCACTATATATGAAACGCCCATTGAATCGCACAGAGGAACCGCTCCCCCTACATCCCCCAAATTGGAGTGAGGTGGAGGAGGAGCTTGTGAAGCTGGGAGTTGATCGTTTTGACCTTGCGGTGGACGTCGCTCGAAAGCATGTAACTCCCGACCATGCGATGCGAATTTGCCGGTTTTTTAGCGAACATTCTGCGGCACAGAATTGGACTCCCTTTCAGCTCTACAAGCGATTGCGAAAGGCGCGTAGCAGCTTCGCTCCAGAGGAATGTTGGCCTCTTGTCGCACCTTCCGCGGATGATGGCGAGTCCCCAACAGACTTCGAAACTCAGGTTGGCGATACGCTGAATCGGATGACCCCAGGTGATCTGCAGCGGATGGCGAAGAGAGCTGGAAACGTCACTTTGTTCAATCAGATTCGCCACGCTGGCGAGCGTCCACAGGCAACCTCTTTGCGCCCGAAACTTCTGAAGCTGGTGGCAGATGAAACAGGTGGATTTTGAGAACGCTGATCGTTGTTCAGTGACACGGAAACTCAAGCTCTCGCGCCGCCAAGCGAGAGCGATGGTCAGAAGGCACCTGAATGCCGGAGACCCAGGATTGTCGGTGTATCGATGCCGAGTGTGCAATTGTTGCCACATAGGTCGCAAGTCACCCATTCAATTGAAGAAGGATCGTCAGCATGTCCGTCTCGACAAAGACTCGTAAGGCCCGTTCCGCTGAGGCAGCAACAGCAATCCCCAACAGTACTCAGCTGCGGATTGAATCCCGCCTGAAAGTTTCTGGCAAACTGGATTCCGTTCAGTTCGCCCCCGATCGATGGGGATTCGGAGTGGTGCTTTACGATGCGAAATTGTCCAGGAGCCTGGATGTCGAGTGCGACCCGCAGGAGGTCCGCCCCACCGAGACGGAAGCGATCAAAGCAGCCGGACAACAGGTCTCGCGTTGGCTTGAGAAACTCGCAGAAGGATCCCCGGCTGATGAAAAACGTCTCGCGGAAGTTGCCGGTCAAATCGCCGATCAGTTCGAATCGTTCGTTGGAAAGGTCCCCGAGACTCAGGAGGAGGCCGCGTCCAAAGAAGCAACAGTCAATGCGCTTTCTCCGCACAGGATCTTCCCGCTCGTCAACGGCAAACTCGCATGGTGCTGCGCCGGCTGCGGTGAAACCAATGGGATCGCCCGGACCGACTGCGGCAAATGCAGCACACCTGTTCTGCTGCCAGATCCGTTGCCAGAGGCTCCCGCGAAAAAGAGCAAAGGGAAATCAAGGCCGGCAGCCGCAGAGAGCACTCAGGCTCGACACGTCGAAACTCGCGATGTGCCGCTGTCGAAGCTGCTCCCGCATCCACTCAACCCTCGCAGTGGAGAGGTCGACATTGCCGACCTGGTGCAGTCGCTCAAGAGTCAGGGGCAGCTGGTCGAGGCCATCGGCCGCGAGCATCCGACGCAGCCTGGCAGGATCGAATTGCTCGCGGGCCATCGTCGCCGGGCGGCTGCGGAACAAGCCGGATGGGAGTCGCTCCGGGTCCGGATCATCGAAGCCACGGAGCAGCAGGCGATCGAGATCCTCGGCCGCGATAACGAGGACCGGAAGAACTTCACGGCACTGGAGCGGGCACGATGGTATCAGTCCATGCTCGACACGCTCGGATGCTCACAGCGGGACCTGGCAAAGCGACTGGGGGAGGGGCACAGCCAGGGAAGCATCGCGAATCATCTCGTGCTGATCAAGCTGCCGGACGAGCTGCAGGAGCTCGTGACCACGCACGTGATCAGTGCGACGCATGCCCGCTGTCTGGCGACGTGGCTCGACCGGCCTGCTGTCATCGCTCAAGTTCAGAAGGACCTGCAGGCGGATGTGAAGAACCGAGAAGGGAATGGATGGGAACCGATCAGTGTTCCGAAGTTCGAAGCCCTGGTCAACGAGTCCGTGAGACGGGTCAGTCGGCCAACGGCACAGGGGCAGTATCATGACAATTGCCCGTTTCGGGTGACTGATAAAAACCGGGACGCTCTGGACATTCTGGAAGTTCCCCGCAGCTGGGGCGGGACCGAGAAACGAGCCTTTAATCTGACGCTCTACAGTCAGCTCTCGAAAGAGGCGAAAGCCAAAGCGAAGCAGAAACAGAAAGCGGCCTCTCCATCCGCTCCAGCGGAGAACGAGAAGCCGGCAGCCGCGACGTACGATGAACATGCGGTTGCTCAGGCGAAAGAAAAATGGCTTTGCCTGCAGTTGGCTGAGGCCGTCGCGAAGCTGCCGAAGAAAGACCGGCTCACGCCGCTGAAGCTGTTTGTTACCCTGAGCGGCACAGAGGCGATGTACGACGTCATCAGCAATCGAACGCTGATGTCAACGGTCCTCGGCATCGAGCTGGAGGAGAGCCCCAACCGCTTTTTGAAGACGGATCAGCTCTGGCAGTACCTCGAGAAACATGAAGCTGCTGATCTGGATCGGGTGATCCGTAACATCCTGACGCAGCTCTTCGGAAAACATCCGGATTCGGGCTGCACGGATCTCTTTGACGATGTCTCCACACTGCTCCAGCTCTGCTCGATGTTGGGGATCGATTACGCCACCGACTGGCGACCTGATGCGGAGGTGCTGGAGATCTACCCGCTCTCACTCCTCAAGGATCTGCCGGCGTCTAAGCGGATCGAGTGCGACGATATCGCGAACTTCAAAGAGCTGTCAGCGAGCAAGGAGATGTTGATTCCCGCGCTGCTCGCAGAGTGGATGCCTGGGGAGTTCCCGCCGGGACTCGAACCAGTTTAGTTAAGAGTGAACTGAAACACCGGATTATCGCGCTGGGAGTGAACATGATGGAAACGCAACTTCAGAATCCTGAAGTGGATTCTCTGCTGGCTCAGGCGGTGAATGATCGCCTGGCAGAGTTGAGAATGGATCTGGCGAACAAGCGATATTGGATCCGCAACGGACGGCGGGTTCACTGGGGTCCATGGCCGGGAGCGGAGCGAGAACGCCGCCAGGTGCTCGCGGAACGTCGCACTGAAGTGCAGTTGGCTGAGCGAGAATTGAAGGAATTCATAGCTCGCTATCGGCCGCTCATGGGGCCGGATTGGATCGGCAATGATCATGGTCGTCTGTGCTGGAATTTCTTTCGCGGAGGACTCCCGATCGGGCGTCATTTCTGTCAACTGGAGGAAGGCCACGAAGGCCATCACTGTGATGAAGAAGGTGGATGGATCGAAGGAAGTCGGTTCTAAAACAAAGCGTTAACGCGCTGGGGGAGTGCAGCATGTCGAGGGAGTCCTACGAGTCGATTGCAATGAACAGCAGAGCTGAGTGCCATCATGACGAAACGCCTGTACCGCTGAACGCTGATCAAACGGTAGTCGTTGAGGCGGGATACAGAGGGGCCGTGCAGGCTGTTGCGTTTGTGGCTGAGATGGCCAAGAAGGGAAGTTTAACGGTTTCAATCCGAGCGAACGGGTTGGGGGTGGCATTCGCAGCACTGGATCGTGTTGCGGCAGCGGTCGGATTTGAGTCGGATCGCGAAGCCGATCATAAGTCGACCCAGAAAGTTCTCCGGGCAGCGAATGAACGCATTCGCGAACTGGAGAAGCAACTGGCGGGCTCAGTAACAGGCGAGGCTCTCGCCCAGGCAGTGAAAAAGGCCGTCGATTCCATCTACCCAACTTGGAAAAAGGCCGGATTTAATTACGCCTCTGACATCAGTGCGGGGCCGAGGTATCTCTCCGCAAAGCTGCATTGTGACGCCTTGCACGGGATTTATTCTTATAGCGACACCCCCGACTCTGATGAAAAGTCCGCCGACGAACTCAGGGCTAACTTGGAGGGCGCTGGCATTGTTTTCAGCGGAGAGGGACGAAGATCCGAAGATCGGCATGCTCTCGACACGGATGCCAACAAAGCGGCGATCATCGCTGTGATTCGCGGCATTTGGCCGGAAGCCCGCATCACAAACTGGACTTCGCACTATTCCAAATTCGGGAGCGATGAGGACTTCACGATTCGGTACGTCGAAGTGCTGATACCGATTGAATCGCTGGTTTCCTGAATCGACCTGAACCGAGAACCCAAAGTTATAGCACCAGGAGAATTTTTCAGATGCGATCTAAAGATGGATGGAAAACTCGCAGCGGATTCAGCCGAAAAAATCGTGGCTTGAAGTCGGAAGCACAGCTGCAGCAAATCGTCGACCGTTTCAATCGCGACTATCCGGTCGGTACGAAACTCCAGCTGCGAAAGGACACCGGCTGGATCGAAACAACGGTACGAGACCCTGCTGAGGTGATGAGCGGACACTCAGCAGTTGCTTGGTTCGAAGGTGTCTCCGGTGCTTATTCGATTGAGGATGACCGGATTCGACCGGCCGAAATGGACTGCAGGGATTATCCGCAATGAAAGCCCTCACGATTTCCCAGCCATTCGCTTCCCTGATCGCGGACGGGACCAAGTTCGTCGAGAACCGGAAGTGGGAGTGCCTGTATCGCGGTAAGCTGGCCATCCATGCAGGCAAAGGCACGCAGTACCTCACTGCGAAGGAGCTTCAGGAGCATCCCCACAGCTGCATTCTCGCAGTCTGCACGCTGTGGGACTGCTTGCACGTCGACCAGATCCGGAAGTTGTATGAGAAGGGAGAGGGAACCAGGCGGATCACCCCGGCCACGATGGCCAAGATTGCAGAACACGAACACACCGAGGGGCCGTTTTGCTGGATCTTGCGAGACGTGCAGAAGCTGGAAACTCCGATCCCCTGCTCCGGAGCCCAGGGCCTCTGGGATGCGAGCAGGTACTTTTCGAACCGTTAATACCAAACTTATCGAGCCAGGGAGAATTCAGTGAACACAACAGAGATGGTAGAGCGGTTTCAATGCCCTGGCTGCGTCTGCGGAATCGATCGTAACTGTGGGCGATTCAATTATTCGGAAGAGGAACAGCGATGCACGGGGCATGTGCTGGGAACTATGGTCGGTCTCGGCAATACGATTGCCCTAGGGCTTCCGAGAGGCTTCTGCAAACCGGGTGCAGACTTCTCTGTGACACCAGCGCGAGCTCGTAACACAATCGATGTTCGACTTTGGTTAAGCGGGAAACGGCCCGACTGGAACCGTTTGAATATTCCAGTCTGGGCAATGGAGAAGGACGGTTTTCTTTTCGTCAGGACTTTCGCTCCCCGCGTGAATCTATCGTGGGTCGACGTCATCGAAGGGGGCAGCTTGGAGCTGGTTCCCGGGGCGACCAATGTCTCAGAATTTATTGATCAGATCGACTGAACCGATAACCAAAGATTCTCGCGCTGAGGAGATGATTTTGAACACGAACGCTGTGATGTTTCCGAGGGTTTTCAATCTTAATTCAGAGTCGGCAGTTTGGGTTGCGGCAAACTCCCTGGAGCAAGCAATCCTGTGCTATCTGGGGCATATTGGATACTCCCGCGAGGAGGCGATTGCGGAGGAACTGATCGCCGAACCGGAAGAGGTCCCTTTCGAGAAGTGGAAAGATTTCACCTATTTCAAGGACGACGGAACTACGCACTCTTTCGAGAACCAGATGTGGGACCTGTTGATGATTGAGGAACTGGAAGTCCCCTTCATTCTCGCCTGTGAAGATTTCTGAATCGAGAAACCCTGATTTTCGCACAGGTGGGTGCCAGCGTTGGAGCTGGGGGATCGCTGCAAGTCGGACGCGATACTGCAACGGCGGAAAATGTCGGACCGACGTACTCGGAATGGCAAGGAGGTTCGAACCCTCCCGCTCACGTTTTTTTGACCGAGAACCCTGATTTATCGAGAGGATTTTGTGATGACACACGGAAAATGGACTGCTTCAACTGACGAAGAGAACTGGGATGGCGAAGGGGAGTGGGACTCAGAAGCGGACGCGATCGCTGGCGGCCCGGAAAGTCTCGAACTCAGTCCGGGCGACACCTACTATGTGGGGCAAACAAGAGCTCCGACAATCAGTGTGCCTGACGCTGATGACATCCTGGAACACATCACCTGTCAGGATGATTTCAGTCTCGACTGCGCAGAAGGGGCGTTCTCCTGCTCGAAAGAAGTTGCTGCAGAGCTGACGGACGCGATCCAAAAGACGTTCGATGACTGGATGGCTCGTCACAAATTAGAGCCGACGTTCTACCTGATCGACAACTATTCCAAGCACGTCGCACCCGGAATTCCAGAATCGGTATCAGTCGAAGACTGAGCGCGATAACAGTGACTTTTAGGATGAGGGCATCATGACATTCAGCGTGTTCTTGTGGGTGTTTCTGGCCGGTTGGGTCATTCGCGGATTTGTCGATCGTCGCATCGAATCGGCCGCGCATGTCGAATCGCTCGAACGACTCCGCCAGCTGACGGAAGATCTCGAATCGGGCCGGCTGGGCGGTTATCGGATCACCACGCTGAAACGTGAGGCGGACGGCAGCACGACCCGTAAGGTCTTCGATCCGCAGCTCGGCGAGCTGGACACGGAGGACTGGGGCAAAGACTGGACTCCGGAAAACGATCCGGATTTTGACTGATGGACGGATCCGCTTCTGGCCAGACGCTGTGGTCAGACGCCACGGCGGCTGAAATGCAGGAAGAGACAAAGTTCGGAATCAATTGCGAAGATTTCGAAGTGATCAATAACGATGGAGAGCAGCTTGACTGGCTGTCGGAAATCGCCGATCCGACCGAGTGAGCGCGAGAACCGGGAATTACCGAGCGATGGTAGGAAATGGACCTCCGATTTATCCCCGATGCCCGTTTTGCAAAAGAGAAATGCGGGGGTCGATTTGCAGACCTTGCGGCTACGAGAAACCTTTGAGTCCTCCGCCTCCCCCAAAGAAGCGATGATCATGCCTGAACGTATTCAGCTCTCTCGAAAGGCAGGATTCCGGCTGCCGGAAAACACCGTTGTAGTATCGCGGCCGTCGAAGTGGGGGAACCCGTTTCGGATCGGGATCCACGGGGACCGCGGCGAGTGCGTGGAGCTTTATGAGCGTTGTGTTTCGGAGTTTCCCCTGCCGGCGGCCAGGATGGCGGAATGGAGATTCGCCGGCGGGGATTGCACATTGCTGGTCGCGATCGCGGCCCGCTGTCCTCGCGAGCTGCAGGAGCTGCGAGGGAAGAATCTGGCGTGCTGGTGTAAACCCGGTTCGCCTTGTCATGCAGATGTTTTGTTGAGGATCGCTAACCGTGCTTTCAGAGGAGGAAACATGCACCCAGCAGTCGAAAAGATTTTGAAACACTTCGAGTTCAAGCATCTTCCAGAAAGTTTGCAGAACATTTCCCGACCTTTCGGCGAGCTCGCCCAGGAAGTGGCGTCCAGAGCTCCCGACAACCCAGAGACGAATGAAGCTCTGCGGAAGCTGCTCGAAGCGAAAGATTGTGCAGTGAGAGCAGCACTGTGATCTAACCCGTGCCATCCGGTGACAGGCGCCGGTCCTAGCGGCGGGGGAGTTCCGCCGCATTTTGATTGATAAAGGCCAGTACTCGATCAGGTGACACGATGGCTGAACATAGCAAGATCGAATGGACGGATGCGACTTGGAATCCTTGGCAGGGGTGCACCAAGGTCAGTCTCGCCTGTCAGAACTGCTACATGTTTCGGGACATGAAGCGGTACGGCAAAGATGGCTCCATCGTTCGCCGGTCTGCCGATCAAACGTTTGACCTGCCCCTGAAGAGGTCACGCGAGGGCGGGTACAAGATCCCAGCAGGATCGAAGGTCTTCACCTGCAGCTGGTCTGACTGGTTTCACGAACAGTCCGATGCGTGGCGTCCGGAGGCCTGGGAGATCATTCGCCAGCGGCCTGATCTGACCTTTCAGATCGTGACAAAACGCACGGAGCGCATCGCCGAATGCCTGCCTCCGGACTGGGGCAATGGTTGGCCCAATGTCTGGCTGATTGCCACCGTCGAGAATCAGCTCTGGGCGGAGATCCGCATCCCGCAGCTGATTGAGATCCCCGCATCTGTGCGAGGCTTGAGCATTGAGCCGATGCTGGGATCCATCAACCTGCAACCATGGCTGTCCAAAATTCATTGGGTGATCACCGGTGGAGAAACCGGACCGGGTTCCCGTCCGTGGCATGAGGACTGGAGGCTGCAAATCCACGAACAATGTCAAGCGGCGGGCGTGGCCTACTTTCACAAACAGCATGGTGAATGGGTGCCAATGAATCACTACAGCCCATTCGTCCACGGCAAGAACATCGATCGATTTGAACATCGATTTCTGTATCCGAATGGATCTTCGGACACCAAGGATCAGAATAATCGATTGATGCTTCCGACCAGTTGCATTCGTGTCGGTCAGAAATCAGGGCGCGAAATCGATGGGCGCGAATGGTCGAACTTCCCCGAAGTTCAACCAACGTCACTATAAACCGGAGTTGTTTCTCAGGCCTCCATTGCGACCTTGAGAGCTTCTCGCAACGCGCTCTCCGGACAGCCCCACCCCTGGTTCGATGAGAGCAATCTCCGCTCGCCTCCCTCGGATCGCCAAACCCATTCATAGGATCCATTTTCGGGGTTTCCGATCACCGCTACCCATCCCCCGAAGCCAACATGCAATGCATGGATAACTTCGGCTTTATCGATTCAAAGAAGTTGATCACGTGCGTGATCAGGAGGCAGGGCGGAGGCTGGCGTAGCTCGGCTCTTTACCTTCGCGGATGCGGGCCAGGTCGGCGGTGGCCAGATGTTCGAAGACCTGCTGCTGGGTCAGCCCACGGCGTTCAATATCGCGCACCAGATCGCGTTTGTCGGTGGCCGGCATCGTAAATTGCAAAGGTCGTTTAATCATTTCATGCCATCCCTGAAAGGTCTTGACATTCGCGCCATCATGAGCGCGTCATGCTCGCAGGTTCAGCCGCGAAAGTTTCTGCCAGGGAAGGTAAGGAGCTTTTGAGAGTACGGTTTCGAACTCACCCATGCAGGAAGCGTAAGTGAGTTCTTCAATCAAAATTTATGATCCGGATTCTACCCCGGACCCCCAGCCGCCTGTCCAGCCAGCTTTGCCTGTCGCGGGAAGTTATCGCGCTCGATTCGATCGCTGGATTTTGAGGATCACGCACCGGATCTGGTGGCCGCAGATCAGACGGGTGATTGAGGCAGCGTATATCTCCGGTCTGATCAGCGTGAGTCAGGCCCAGCAGCTTGCGGATCGCTTCGATCCCTCCCTCAATCATCAGCTGTATTGATCCTCTCGCCGGCGGTCTCCGGTCCCTTCCTGGGGACGTCACCAACCGCCGGGGGCCGCCGGCAGACAATCATCGCGAGTCCAACCATGCCGACGAACTTTACCGACATCATCAATCACGCCGTGTTGATCACAACCCCCTTCGAGTCTCTGCTCAAGGAGGACGTCGCCGTGCCCGAGAAATTTAACCTCGTGCGTGGGCAGCTCGAACGGCGACGCAGGGCCGGCGAAGTGATCGACTATCAGGAGCCCGCGCCCCTGCCGACAGTGCGGGCGATCGTATTCCTGGATCACTGCCAGCCCCGGCAGCTGCAGCTGGCGATCGTGCTGGAGCTGGGAGTTCTCGCGCGTCTGCGGATCTCGAGAGAGCAGATGGCGGACATGCACGAGGGAGCCCCCTGGACGGCGGCGAAAGGTCCTGCACCCAAAGACTCGATTTTGCTGGATGCCTGGGTGTTTGGGTACGATTCTGCGGGGGCAATTGCCTGGATTGATGGGCACCGTCAGAAAATGTCTTGGGGATTTATCGCGCGGTGCGCCGATACGGCTTATGCACCCATCCCCGAGTTTGAGTCGGAAAAGATGCGTCGTACATTCGATTGCGACCATTTAGCGGCCTCCCTGGCCGCGCGATAACTCCGCTCAAAGCTCTCCGACAATCCCTTCTCACCTTCCCGCCGGAGTCTCCCTCACATGGACGAAGCGCCTGCTCCCGTCGCGCCAGCCAAGTCGTGGCTGCAATCCAAAACCGTCTGGTTCAACTTTATCGCGGGCCTGGTTGTGCTGGTGCTGGCACAGGTGACCAAGGATGCGGAGTCCGGCAATCTGCCGGATGAACTCGCTCCTTATGCGGTGATCATCGTCACGATCGGAAATCTCATTCTGCGAGGCATGAGCGGGCAACCGCTCGACTTTTCGACCTTCGCCGGCTCGGGCAAAGCAACAGCTCTTCTCCTCGCGTGTTGTTCGCTGATCTCCACCCCCCTCTTTGCGGCTGGACCTGTCGCAAAAATCAGCGGCCCGAGCACGGCGATTTATGGGGATCGGGTCCTGCTCGATGCGTATCAGTCCGAAGGGGATCAATACCGATGGGAGATCACGCGGCGCGATACGCTGCCCCCGCTGTTTACGATCTCGACCGACAATCGTCAGGTCGAGATTCATTTTGTTCCCGGGGTCTATGATGCTCAGCTGATTGTCGCGTCGAAGGACGGGATCGATGTCGATCATTACACCGTCAGCGTGAGTGCGGTCTATCCGCCGGGCCCGGCGCCTTATCCCCCCGGTCCCGGGCCGAGTCCCACCCCAACGCCTCCTGGTCCTCAACCGCTCCCAGGACCGCAACCAACGCCGGAACCGCAGCCCCAGCCGACTCCCGAACCGGTCATTCCGGATGGGAAATATGGACTCGCCAAAGACGTCTTCGAGCGGGCGAAGCTCGTGAAGTGTGATCAGCTCAGCAGCGATTGCAGCAAACTTGTCGCGGCTCTCGAGACTACGGCGGCGCAGATCAATGCCGGCACGCTCAAGGGGACCGTGACAATCCTCAATGCCTATGGCAAAGCCAACGGGGCGGCGATCGCGGGCCATGAGGCCGAGTGGTCGGACTTCGGCAAGTGGCTGCAGGGCAAGCTCAGCTCGATGTACATGGCAGGCAAGTTCAAGAGCGATGCGGATTACGCCGTTCTGATGCTCGAAATTGCCAGCGGCCTGAAGCCCCTGGCGAAGTAGTTCTCGCGCTGCTCGATCCTTCCGCTCTGCTCACCTCCAACGCTGATCACCCGCCATGTTTCCAGCACTTCTCCGCAAGTTTCTGCTCCCTCTCATCCTCTCGCTGCTGAGTGGCGGGTTCTTCCTCGGCAGCTCGATTGAAGTCCCCGATCCGGATGCCGTGACGCCGGTTGAAGACCGGTTCGGATGGTGTCCTCCAAGCCTCGCTGATCAGGAGATGATCAGCAACTCGGTCCCACCGTTTGCGATTCAGGATGCGCCCAGCTGGGGGAGCGCTGAAGGGGCCGTGGTCCATCTCTGGGACTATGCCAGAGCGATCAACGGCGGAAAGCATCTGCCAACCTACTATCAGGAGACAGGCGACTGCGTCTCCATGGGGTACAGCAACGCCGTCAACTATCTGCAGGCGGTCCAGATCGCCGTGCATGGTGCCTCTCATCAATTCCGCTCGGTGTTTCAGCCTTACAACTATGGAGTCTCGCGCACCGCAAAAGAGTGCGGAGCGGGGAAGCTCGGTCGGTCGGCCGGCAGCAACGGGAGCTGGGCCGTGCGAGCCGGTCAGCTCTATGGCAATCTTCCCGCGGATCTCGAGGGAGTCCCGAAGTACTCCGGCAGTCTCGCGGACAGTTGGGGATACAAGGGACCGCCCGAAGAGTTCTTCGCAAAAGCCGAGGCATTCAAGCTCACGAGCTTTGCCAAAGTGACGACGTATGAGCAGGTGCGGGATGCGATCGCCAACGGATATCCCGTCACAGTGGCGAGCAACCAGGGTTTCGCCATGAAGCAGAAGCTCATCGATGGCAAGATGGTCGCCACTCCTTCAGGCAGCTGGGCTCATCAGATGTGTTTCATCGGCGTGGATGATGTCTCCGGACACGTCTACTGCCTTAACAGCTGGGGCGAGAACGCTCACAGCAAGCCCGCCGGCGATGAACCGCCGGGAGGGTTCTGGGTCGACAAACGGACCGTCAACAGGATGGTGGGACAGGGGGACAGCTTTGCTTTGTCGATGTTCGACGGCTTTCCGTATCGCCCGCTCAACTTCGATACGTTTCTGGCGTTGCCACCGGGGCAGGCCGATGTGATCGATCTGCCCGAGATCGTGCCTCAGGTTCCGGCCTGCCGGAAGTATCTGCACATGCGGCGGGGCGATTGCCAGTGTGCCGGCCAGATCTCCGGATTTCTCTCGCTCTTCAGCGGCACGATTGCCGCATTTTCACACTCGCGATCCCGGCGCCGTAGTTCCCGCGACATCGTCGCCTGAGACCGTGCGCAGGGATCCCCACCCTCACCCAGGAGTTAACATGACTACTGCACGAAAGAGCCGCCAGGAACTGTTGATCGATCTGTGCTGGATGGCGATGCTCTCGCTGGTCCTGCTCTTGTTTATCAGCACCGTTCAGGCTCAGGAGCCGACATTTGAAACGTTCGCTCCTGCCGTCTCTCCGAAGATGCAGATCCTCCTGACGGCGGCTGCGACTCCGGAAATCGTTGCCGAGGATCAGCCGACGTTTCAAACGTTCCTGCCGGCAGAGGTCGACCAAGTTTCGTTTCAGACCTTCGCTCCTCCCGGGCCGGCCTCGAAAGCGGAATACCTGGCTGGCGGCAAAGCCTCGCGAGTCCTGCTCTTTACTGGAGCAGGCTCTCCGGATTGTGAGTCTGCAAAGCTGTCCGCGGTCCCCTGGCTCAACAAAAGCCAGTGGCAGGTGGATGTGATCGACATCGAGGCTCAGAAAGAGATCGCGGAGCATTTCGCCATCAAGAGCGTACCGACGTTTGTCGTTGTCCTGGGACACGAGGAGCGGAGCCGAACAACCGGTTTCGAGACAGCCCGTGAAGCCCAGGCGAAGCATCGATTGAGCGAAGCGATTCGGGCCGCCCAGCGTAGCACCAGCACCGCAGCACTGCGGTGACAATGATCCTGCTCATCGTGATCAGTCTGGTCTGGTGGATGATGATCCGCGGAAACAGCACTGTGACCGATGGGCTCGCCGTGTCGCTGCTGGCGGTGATCTGTTCACTCCTCATCGCCGGCAGCGACCAGCGCGAGAACTAGACCAAGGTCCACTCATGTTTCGCAAAGCCCTCCTCTCACTCCTCACTGTCCTGGCCCTCCTCGGAGGCCTCGGGACATTTCAGCTCTCAGTGGATCTGCACCGCATTCATCGCGGCCCTGTCTCCACGTTGACCCAGTCGCCTGAACAGGACCGTCAGGCGCAGGTGGATCAGTTCGTGCGGGACTACGTCGCCAAAGCCAACGCCGCGCAGGGACCAGCCCGCGAACGGATGCGAAACCGGGCAGAGATCCGCCGGGCAGTGAGAGCGGAATTCCCATGGATGTGGCTGTGGCAGGTCCTCCGAGTTGTTCTGTTGATCCTCATGATGCTTTAGACAGGGACGAATAATGAGAACGCTGATCAAACAGCTCAGTCCGACTGTAGGTGCAGTTCGGGTACGAAGCGGGTTTTTGTTATTCCCGAAAACGATCAATAACGAACGGCGATGGCTGGAGTTCACTTCCTGGGAAGAGGAGTTCACCGGCAGCATGCTGTTCCGGGACGACTATTGGCGTGCGAAACGTTGGTGCGACGAGAGCGTTGAACAATAGACAGCACCCGTGCAATACATCGCCCCAGCGCGAGAACACGGACTTATAGGATCGCTTCAGAAGGAAAAACAAATGACTGAACATCACGCACCATCCAGGCAGTGGTCTCCAAATCTCGAGATCAGCACTGATGACGGTAAGACGTGGACCGCCAACGAATCAATGACGCTTGAATTGCGAAAGCAGTCAATTTGGCCTGACGTTCTCTTGAGTGTCCTCGCTGGTGTGGTTGCCGGCGTCTGTGCTGCGGGGACGTTCTTCGCCCTGCTCTGTTACCACAACCCGTTCAAGCTGTTTTGATGCTTGATCCTCTTGCCGATATCGAACCTCTCAACCTTGATCAGATCTGCCCTTCGTCTGTGACTCGAAAGCCCGCGATCATGTCTGCTCCTGAATCTCCCGAAGTGTTTGGTCTCGAACCAGTCGTCGAGTCGATCGAGCATCTCCCCATTTACATGCGGGCGATCACCAAGATCCGGGCCGCTGCTCTGGCTCTCATCGCCAAGCGAGACGAGGACGTCCTGAAACTCGATGAGGCACTGGCCGAGAAGCAGCTGATCGACGTGGATGGCGAGATGATCTCACGTTTGGAGTACGCCAACCGGCTGGAGAAAGCGGTCTGTGATTTCGCCCGTGATCATCACGATGATCTCTTCACTGACAAGCGGAAAACATGGAAGAGCGATGCGGGCAGTCTGACCACGAAGTCGCAGCCTGAGAAGGTGGCATTCGTGGACCCGAACACCACGGAAGATGAGATCATTGATCGCATCATTGAAGCGTCTGACATCCTCCCTGAGTTCGATCGCATCCGTGCTGAGTTTGCAGAGGCGTTCCCCTACATCCGGATCTGCCTGGAGCTGGACAAAGCCGGCATCCTGAAAGCGTTCCAGGCAAAGCAGCTGCAGGTGGAAGACCTTGAAAAGAACGGCCTGAAGATCGACAGAAACCCTGACAAATACACCCTGAAGTTGGGTTAGGAGGCCTATCCGAAGTTCGACGAAACCCGCCGAACTTCAACGAACTTGGAGGGGGGAGGCCCCCCCCCACGGGTCCTCCCGAGGCCCGGGCGGGGCGCGCGGTCTTTTCATCGCGGAATTTTTTGTCGGTAAGAAAAATCGAAATCATTTCCTTCCTTCCGTTTACGCGGTTTTTTGCATGATCGCGAGCCGCAAAGACGCCGCCAAACTTTTGGGGATCACGGATCGCCAGCTGGGCAACTGGGTCCACGAGGAATGGTTTCCGCCCAACGGGAAAACCAAAGCGGGCTGGGACATCGAGCTGATCCGGCAGTGCCAGGAAGCGGCCGGCAAAAAGGGATCGGAACTCTCTGACGAGGCGAAGCGAATTTCCCTTGAAGAGAAGAAGGAGAAGCTCGGACGGATCAAGATTCAGCGAGCTCGCGAACAGCTCCGACTGGATCGCGAACGTGGCAAAGTCATCCCCCGCCCAGGTGTCGAACTCTTCGCTTCGACGATCTTGACCGAGCTGGCGGACTGGTGCGATCAGCTGCCGGACCTGATCGCGAACACGGTCCCCGCCAAACTCCGAAAGCAGCTGAAGAACCGCATCCGGGATGAACTCGACAAAAGACGCACCAACATGCGCGAGCAGCTCGAGCGGGAAGCGAAGCATCTCGATGAACAGCAGGAGGAAGCATGATCTCCTGTCTGTTTTCTTCGAAGGTCTATGACTGCGTTCTGCCCCGTCCGCAGATCGCCACGAAAGACTGGGTCTGTCAGTGGCTCAAGATGCCCTCCGATTCCAAAATGAAAGGCTCTTATCGCCTTGATCTCTTTCCGCATTTCATTGAACCCTTCGACGCGTTCGATGATCCGGAAATCGATCGCATCACGATCCAGACTGCGGCACAGATCGGAAAGACCGCTTTCAGCCAGGCAGCCCTTGCGAAAACCGCTGCCTGCAATCCTCATCCGATGGCGTTTGCGGATGCCAACGAACGATCGACGAAACGGGTCATCCGTCGAACATGGCGATTGTTCGAGCGGTGCGAAACTCTCGCTCCCATCTGCCCCCCGCCGCGGATGCGATCTCAAGATCATATGAATCTGACGACGTGCGAGATTCACGGAGCCTGGGCGGGATCTCCCAGTTCAGCAGCGGACTACGGAGCTTTCATAGTCGTGCTGAACGAATGCGACAAGATGAAACAGAAGTCCACGGATTCGGAAGCGGATTTTCGTTGGCTGATGGGTGAACGCACCAAGGGATATGTGGGGGCGAAGGTCCTGATCATCTCCACGCCGGCACTGAAAGGGACCAGCTACGTCGAACAGCAGCGACTCGCCGGAGACAACCGCCGCCGGATGGTTCCGTGTCCGTTCTGCAATCACTTCCAGGAACTGTTCATGGGAGACGGCAAGAAACCCGGGGGCGTCCGATTTCAAAAGCTGAATGGCAAACTCGATCCCGACAAAGCCCGGGAAACCGCATACATCCAGTGCGAAAAGTGTGAAAAGAAGATCGAGGAGCAGCATCGATACCAGATGCTCAACGCCGGGAAATGGGTGAAGGAAGGGCAGGAGATCGACAGCAAAGGTCGCATCACCGGCGCTCCGACGCGGGCCGGTCGGCATGCTTCGTTTGGTCCATTGTCTACCCTGCATTCCCTGTTGCCGGGCGTGACGATCGGCGTTTATGCGGAAGAGTTCGTGAAGGCGATTACCGCTGCAGAAGGCAAGAAAGAGGCGATCCGGAACTTTATCAACAGCTGGGAAGGGAAAACCTTTGATCCCCGGCCTGTGACCGTGCAGCCCAGTGATATCGCTCTGCGGATGGGAGTCGATGAACCGCTGCGAGTCTGTCCTGCCTGGTCGCGGTTCCTCACGTTCGGGAGTGACGTCGGTCGGGTGGGTGATGAACTGATTTTCTACTGGTGGGTGTCCGCCTGGGGAAACGGTGGACGCGGCCAGTTGGTGGATCTCGGATTTGCTCTCAGCAAGACGCAGTTGCTCGAAGTTCGCCGAAGTGCGGCGTACCCACACGCCGACAACGGCCCCCCGCTGCAGCTGTCGGCAACCGGAATCGATTCCGGATCGTACACCAACGAAGTCTATGAACTGACGGCCCAACTGCCGGGCTGCTGGCCGATCAAAGGATCTTCGAAGGATGCTGATCGGCCGTTCGTCGACGTCGATTTTCCGGAAATGTATCGGGCCGGTTTTCAGCGGTCCGGATTGACTGCCCTGGAAGTGAAAGCGAAACAGCGGGCTGCTCAGTATGACCTGCTCATTGCGAACACTCAGCGGAGCCAGGAATGGGTGGAAGAACGTCTGACAGGACTGGTCAAACGGGAAGATCCGAACTGGTACTCCATTCCCCGGGAAGCGATTGAGGGACAGGTCATTCCCGGCGTGGACCTTGCCCGGCATTTGCTGGGAGATGTCCAGGATGAACACGGCCGCTGGAAAAAACGTTACGAGGGGCAGGATCTCCGCGATGCGTTTCGATACTCGATGATCATGGCCTGGTTTCACACGGCCAACGGGACCAACTGGAATCGACTCGCTCCCCGAGCTCACACGATCGTGAAGCCGGTCGTGTCACGCGATGAGCCCAAAGGGTTCATTCGCAAAATGTCCGGCAGCCGGCTGGGGGGGCGGTGATGGAGCAGCGTTTTTCGCCTGGGGATGACTGCCCTGACTGCGGAGGATTAATCGGCGTCCTGAACACGCGGATTGAGGGCGCGACTCGCGTCCGCTGGATTGGCTGCCACGATTGCGGGTTTCGTCCCGATCGAAACCGCATCGAAATTCCGCTCAGTCATTCGCCGCCGCAGCGTGCTCGCATGACCCGTCTCAATCTGCCGCGCGATAACTCCCCAAAACTTTTTTGAAACTGAGTGCTATCAATAGCACTGACTTTTGCAGATAGCGGGGTCCGGGAACCGATGCCCCTCACATGCCCAAGCAATCGGCCAGTTTTGAATACACCGACAGCGAACTTCTCGCCATCTTGAGGGAAGCTTATGTAGCCGTTCTCACCAAGGGTCAGACCTATTCATTTCAATCCGGTGGAGCGACACAGTCGTATACCCGCGCGGATGCTGACACGCTCCTGAAGCACATCAACACTCTGGAACAGCGGATCTCCGCAGCCAGTTCCGGATTTCACTCTCTTCCCGTCAGGCTTGGCCGTGCGTGATCGCACCACACTTCTGAGACGAGCATTCCACGGCATCGCCGATGCCTGGGAAGCGGTCTCGCCACGCTACGCCAAACAACGCCAGGAGGCCCGGCATCAGCTCATTATGCAGGAGCGGGCTCAGCGGATGGTCGAAAGTTATTTCGACGGTGCTGATGTCGCCAGCCGGTTGCGAGCGGATCGCTGGCTCTCATCCCGGCTCTCGCCGGATTCCGCTCTGGAGTCCGACCTCGAGGAGCTGCGTGAGCGGTCGAACCAGCTGTATCGTGACTTCGGATTTATTACCGGGGCCGTGGAACATCGCGTGGACAACGTTGTCGGGACGGGGCTGAACCCGAAAGCGTGGCTCAAGTCGCGAGAGGGGGTGATCACAGAGGATCAAGCCAACCGATGGAGTGAGGAACTCGACGACGTTTACGAGCGTTGGGCCCCGAATGCCGGCGGAACCCGCGTGAGCTTTGGTTCATTGCAGCGTCTCGCTCTGCGAACGTGGCGGCTCTCCGGGGACGGGTTCCCCGCGATCTCCGACATGGGCCGAGCGGATTCGCCCATTCCGCTGCAGATTGACATCGTCGCTCCGCACCGGATCGAAACTCCTCCGCATAAGCTCGGCGACAAGAAATGTCGGCTCGGAATCCAGCGGGATGCGCAGGACCAGATTGTCGGGTACTGGGTTCGGGAAACCCATCCCCATGACACCATCGACAATTCCGATACGCATCGGTTTTACCCGCTCGATCGGATGACGCATCTCTTCGAGCAACTGTTCCCGCATCAGTCTCGGGGATTGCCCTGGTGTTTCTCGATCATGAGCGACTGCCGGGATTTCGCTGATTACAAGGAAGCGGTGATCATCGCCGCTCAGGTCGCCGCCTGCCAGACGATGAACATCCACACGAACAATCCCGATCTGCTCGCCCGAGCGATGGCGGATGGTTTCGGCCTGACACCGGGACGAGTGAACGTCGTCGGACTGCAGGAACAGATCACGGCGTTCAATCCGACCCAACCGCAGACCACTTACGACATGTTCACGCAGAGCAATCTGCTGGGCATGGCGGCCGGTTTGAATTATCCCTCGAGCTGGCTGATGCGTGATCGTCGCCGAGCCACGTATTCCGCTGGAAAACTCGATGAAATCGACGGAGCAATTCCGCTGCGGTCTGACTTCGAGATCGTCAAAAACAACATGATTCGACCGATCTGGTCGCGGCTCGTTCTCGAGTCGATCATCGTCGGCGAGAGCTCGATTCCGATCGATCTCTATCTGCGGGTTCCGCATCTGTTCAATCGCTTCAAACTGGTAGCGACGGGCCGACAGTGGAGCGATCCGCTCAAGGAAGTGACTGCGGCCATCCTTGCGAAAGAACACAACATTGGCAGCCTGACGGCGATCCTGCAGCGTCTCGGTCTCGACGTCGACGATGTCTTTGAAACCCGCCACTACGAGAAGCAGCGGGAAGAGGAACTCGAAATCGTGCCGCCGATCTACGCCGGCAACCTTCCACCTGACAATTCCGATGAGACGGAAGATCCAGAGGATCCCGCAGCTGATGACAAACAGGATGCGGAAATGCTGGCGGAATTCGTACGTCTGCTGAAGAGTCGCAAGCACAAACGAAAGGCCGTGGCAGCATGAAGCTGGATTTTGAATACACCCTGAATTCCCTGTCCGAATCTCTGATCGGTGAAGGGGATCCCCGACTGGTGAAAAATGTCGTTCTTCTCGGCGCGGAGTCATCGAACGGCTACCGCTTCGCCGAAGAAGCGATGCAGGCAGCGATTCCGCTGTATCAAAAAAAGCCGGTGTTCCTGAGCCATGATCTGGAAGCTCCCCACCATCGCAGTCCCCGGGATCTCGCTGGGTATGTCGAGAACCCCCGTTATGAAGCCGGAAAGATTCGCGGCGATATCCGCACGCTCGATTCAGAGGCCGGCAGAACATTTCTGGAAACCGCCCGCTCCGGAGTGAGTGGATTTGGAATGTCGCACGTTGCGGCGAACCGCCGATCGAAAGACGGCAAAACGATCGAAGCAATCAATCGCGTGGTGAGTGTGGATCTCGTGATGAGTCCCGCCACGACGAAATCTTTCTTTGAACAGGCGGGAGACCCGCCCGAACCGAAAGACCCTCCCGCCATGAATCTCGACGAACTCAAGACGAAACATCCGGACCTGGTCAAAGCGATTGCCCAGGAAGCGGCCACTCGGGTGCGATCCGAGCTGAACTCGGAAGCTGCCAAGGTCGCCCAGGAAGCTGCGCAGAAAAAGGCCGTCGATGAGGCGGTCATGGTCGAGCGCAATCGCCAGACCGAGATCCGCAAACTCTGCGCCGCTGCCGGCTGTGCCGAGAAGGCAGACACGCTCTGTGCTGAATCCAAGAGCGTCCTGGAAGTGAAGGACTTCCTCTTCCAGGAGATGTGCAAAAAGAACCCGGCCCCGTCCGCCGATCCCGCCGGTGATCAGCACGGCGAGGGGACCGATCCCGACAAGCGGTTCAAAAAGGAGTACGCCGAATCCCGCGCGGTGTACATCAACAGCGGGATCACCGAAGCGGAATACATCCGCACCCGCCGACTGGATGAAGGGCTCGACATCCTGAAGCCGGAACAGAAGAAGGCCGACTGAGCCGCCTGAACACGCGCGTGTTCAACTCCCAGCATTTTCGTCATTCGACATCCGCCCGTTCGGGCATTTCACACAGGAGACTCCCATGGCGGCAACCGCCAATGCGACGATCAAGTCTCGTGCCGCGGAGCGGGCTGATTACCCGATCGCCGCCACGACTCACATTTACCAGTCCCAGCTGACGTTCCTCGACAGCTCCGGCAACCTCTCTGGTTCGGTCAACTCCGGACTCAACCAGTTTGCCGGCGTCGCTGTCGAAGAGGTCGATAACTCCGGAGGCCAGGCCGGTGACGAGCGGGCCGCGGTGTACCAGTCCGGAGCGTTTCTGCTGACCGGTTCCGGCTTTGCCGCTGGGGACGTCGGCAAGAGCGTGTTTGCCACGGATTCGAACACGATCAGTCTGGCAGCTGCCGGACGCCCCCGCGTCGGGACGATCGTGGAATACGTGTCCGCCACGCTGGTCTGGGTCAAGCTCGAAGTTCATCAGGGCAAGCTGGTCCCCTGGTATCCGACAGCGGCCGCTGAAGCCAAAAGCGGGGCGGGTGCCATCAATGTCACCAGCTATTACACCGCTCTGACGAGCACTGGAGCCCAGGCCACCACGCTGGCAAACGGAACCCGCGCCGGACAGATGAAGCGGATCCAGATGGTCGTCGATGCCGGTGATTCCACCCTGACTCCGGTCAGTCTCTCTGGGGCGACCACGATCGTTTTTGCTGACGTCGGCGACTTCGTCGAGCTGATGTGGGATGGAGCTGCCTGGCTCATCCTGCAGGCCGGAAATGATGCTGATGGTGCGACCGCTCCGGTCGCAGCCTGATCCCTCCTGATTGATCGACTCCGCTCCTCGCCAGGGGAGCGGAGGTTTCTCCTCTCAAACCTCCCTTCCGAATCACACCTCTCCTGACAAAGGGTTTCCCCATGTCTCTCGACACCGCCAGTAAAGTCGCGCGGCTGCGAGGCCTGACCGCCAAGTTCGATACTTCGGTCCAGACCGCCACTCCGCTCTATCCCCGGATGTGCAATGTCATCAAGTCCACGGGCTCCGACGAACAGTACGGAATGCTCGGCTCCCTCCCAGGCATGCAGGAGTGGCTCAGCGAACGGCAGTTTGCACAGGTCAAAGCCGCCGAGTTCACGATCAAGAACAAGGAATGGGAAAACTCGATCCGCATCGAGAAGAACCACATTGATGATGATCGGATCGGTCTCTATGACCCCGTGTTCGAGCAGCTGGCTGCCGAAGCCGCCTATCATGCAGATGAATTGACGGTGCAACTCATCGAAAATGGGACCGACAAGGAATGTTTCGATGGTCAGTACTTCTTCGACACCGATCACGTCTGGGGTGATTCAGGATCGAACAACAACGATCTGACTTCCGACATCACGACGGTTGCTTCGCCGACAGAAGATGAATTCCGCTCTGCCTACCACAAGATGCGGGCCGCGATGCTCGGTTTCAAGCGGGACAACGGCAAGCCCTATCATCGACCGACTGTCGGAGCGATGACCGATCTGGAGCTGTACGTTCCGCCCGGCTATGAAGAGATTGCCGTCAAGGCTCTCCAGAAAACCCTCGTCAACCAAGGCGAAACCAACATTGTGCTGGATCGCCCCCGGATCGTTACCTGCACGTACTTCACGAAGACCGACCGGATCTATCTGTTCCGAACCGGGCAACCCCTGAAGCCGTTCGTGTTCCAGGCTCGCCGCCCTCTGCAACGGCAGATGAAGGGGATGGACGATCGCGAATTCAAGGATGTGAAGTTCATGTGCGATGCCCGCTACAACGTTGGCTATCTCGCATGGTGGAACGCCGTCACGCTGCAGTTCACCTAAATCTGAGCTGCTGATGGAAGTGGATCCCAGCGGCCCTCTGTGAGGGGGCCGCTGTTTTCTGAAACGTCTCTCCTCTCTCCCGTCTGCGGGTTTCAAACATGTACATCATCAAAGTCAAAGGAAACTGGCAGAGCCCTGTTTTCCGCCGGACCGTGCAGACTCCGGACGGACCGAAGCTCTGTGAGTTCACGAAGGATGAACCGCTCGAAGTGAGTGAGGACATCTTCCAGCAGCTCCAGACGGACATCGGCCGGGCTCTGGTGCTGGTGCGGGCCGATCACGGAGGGGCCCTTCGCGAGGTGCGTGAAGATGCGCCTTCCGAAACTCCTTCCATCGAGCCAAAGGCTCCAAAGAAGCCAAAGGCTCCGAAAGCCAAAGAGTGAGCGTCCCGGTCTTCGCCGCTGAAGACTTCCCGACGATGCTCGAGACTTTCGGCGAGTCCATCACGCATCGACCGCGGGCCAACGCCGCACAGGATGCCGAGCTGCAGGCCATCGTCATCCTGCGCGGCCCGCAGGTTGCAAACGGGCTGCGAGGTCCCCAGGAGGCGTACGGCAACGGACGCACGACAAGTCATCTCGGCGAGATCTACATCGAGCCGGGACCATCGCTCCACGAATCCGATCTGTGGATTTATGGCGGCGATGTCTATGCCGTCGATTCGATTGGTAAGAACGTCGGCGGCCGGATTGTGATCACGCTCAAACAGTCCAGCATCCAAACCCGCAAGAACGGATACGGAGCAGTGATGTAATGGCGGAACCACTGGTCACCGAAGGTGAACTCTCGATCTGTCCTGAATACGGACTCTCGAAGGTGATCGCTTACCTCCAAGAGACGATCGCCGATTGTCTCACGTGGCAGGGACTCGTGACGTCCGGCGAACTCGCCTGGGCCGAGCTGCTCGAGCTGATCGGTGGCGAGAATCCCGAGCTCGATCGGGCGGAGGCGGTCGATGCCATTCGCATCTATTGCGAGCGGGATGAAGGGGCTGAACTCCAGCTCCCCAGTTGCATCATCTCGCACGATCCCCGCTGGCTCGATGATCATCTGGGGACAGCCACGTTCGTGGCCCAGGGGAGCCTTTCGGTTTCATTCGCGTTTCCGATTCCGGCCCTGTACGTCGATACCAACAAACTCTGGTACATCGACGGCTGCAACAAGCTCGGCAAAATCATCCGTGAGATCAAAGCTCAGGAGCTGAAGGCGAACCGGATCACTCCGAATCAGCTGAGTGTCGGGCGGATCGGTCGCCTCGATCCTCAGGAGATGAACGGGCAGCACGCGTTCCTCGGCGAGCTCGTCCTCAATGTTTACGGAGAGATGAATGTCTGATGCTGGACATCTCAATCACCATCGAACGTGCCGAAGTGGGAGCCCGCTCCCATGCCACCGCCATGCGCGCGGCACTTCTGGCGATCGCGGTTCAGCATGTGCGTGTCACACTCGGGAAGCACTTCAAAAAGGAAGCCCCCGAAACCGCTCCGGGAGGAGCGTACAAGTTTCAGACGCGAAATCAGCACTATCTCAAACGCAAAGAGAAAGCCCGCCACAAACATGCCTGGGCCTCCGAAGCCGACAATCCTCTGGTGTTCACCGGCGCCCTGAAACGGTTCGTGAAAAACAACGCCGAGATCACCGCCACGCAGTATCAGTCACGCATCCGACTGCACGCTCCGCACATCCTCAAGCCCCAGCAATGGAAAGAACTCTCCTCAGTATCCGACAAGGAAATTGAGGAGTACACCGCCCTCGCCGTCGAGGTCTATCAGAAAACCCTGAAAGAACTCGGAGCCCGCAAATCACGTCGCAAAGTCTCCTGACTCCCCTCCTCCCTCTCGCCTCCGGATCACATCATGAGTGTCAGCCTCTCCGATAGCGCCTTTGGCGCCGCGACCATCGCGCAATGTCAGGCCGCCGAGTTCTCCTCGAACAATCAGATCGAAGCACTGCGAGCGTCGGCCGCCGTGTTTCCTTCCGAGTTCGTGTTGATGGGAGCCGAACCACGTTTCCGGTACACCTCCTACGATCTCGCCACGGCACTCACGGCGCTGGATGAGGCGGGCGGGCTCTACGTCGGAAGCGGAACGATCTCACTCCCCTGGCGGGTCCGTTCCCCGGGATCCGCGTTTGTCTCTGGTGCCAACAACATCAAGCTGACGGCAACCAAGGGGCTGCTGGTCCCGGTTTCGATCACCGCTCAACAGGGACAGGTCGCTTCGATCGATCTGGAAGCGGCTCTCCTCTCTGATGGATTCACGAACCCGGTCGGTCACTCCGGTTCGCTCAGTCTCAGCGACCCGAGTTACGTCGGGACGTTTCGCCTGGGGCCCTCCTCCCTGGGTGGCTCGGATGTCACAGGCATCGTCGGGATTCAGGTCGGCTTCGGCATCAACATGGTGCTTGAGTACGCCGATGGCGGAACCTTCCCGACCAACGTCTACGTGGAGACTGTTAATCCGTTCGTGGATGTGACGTTCCGTGGCCACGCGTTTCTCGCCGCCTATGGGCCGATGTTTTCGTCCCTGGCCGGCGCGGTCTTTTCGCTCGTCGCCAATGCCGATGGCGGGACGATTCAGTCCCTGAGTTCGTCCGAACATATCACCCTGACACTCTCGTCTCCGATGGTCGACATGCAGGGGATCTCCGGACAGGGAACGAGCATCGCGGAGCCCCGCATGCGTCTGCTCGGAAAGAGCCTGACCGCCGGGGTGGGAGTCGCCCTGACGGAATAGTTCCCGCGTCCTGACCCCTCTCCCCTCTTCCCTGTCCCCTGCGCGACGCCATGGCAGACGACAACGTCATCATCTACAAGGTGGAAAATTCTCAGCTCTTGCAGAAGAGCAAAGAGAACGTTGCTGCCATGCAGTCGCTGGATGAGCAGCTCAAGGAGGGGCTGAAGACTGCAAAGGAAGTCGCCAAGGAGAAGAAGGCGATCCTCGCGGAGGAAACGAAGATCCAGAAGGAGCTGGATCGGCGGGAGAAGGAAGCTCGAAAGCAGCGGGAACGGGAAGCGAAGGAAGCACTCGCGGCGGAAAAGCAGCGTCAGAAGGAACTCAGCGAAACCCGCAAAGCGGCCAACGCCGAAGAAGTCGCCCTCGGGAAGAAGGCCCAGGCCGAATACGCCCGTCTCGTCGCCGCGCAGGAGAAGCTGCTCGCTCCCGCGCAGGCGTATCTGGCGAAGCTGAAGGAGTGGAAAGCGGCGCTCGAAGCGAACAAGCTGACTCAGCAGCAGTTCGACCAGTTGCGGGATTCCGAGCTGCAGAAGGTCAACGCTATTGCCCAGGCCGAGAAGAAAGCGGCCGCGGAACTGGCAGCGGCCGAGGCCCAGAAAAAGAAGGTCATTCAGGAGCGGCTGAAGTTCGAACAGCACGCCGCTGCCGAGCGGGCTGCGATCGCGAAGCGTGACAAGGAAGCGGCTGACGCGCAGAAACAGAAGAACATCGACTCCCTCAAGGTCATCCACAAAATCCGTGAGATGGATACCGCTGCAGCGGAGGCACGCAAGAAAGCAGCGAAAGAATCGGAAGCGGCAAAAATCCGCGAGAACAAACTGAAGCAGGATGCAATTCGTCTTTCTCGAGATTTGGAATCCGCGGAAGAGAAAAGGGACCGTCAGCTCCAGAGGGCGAAGAACCACTTAGATTCCAATCGCATCGGTGCTGAAAAGTATGCCGCTGCTGTCAAGAAGATCAACCACGAGTACGAAGCGGCCCAGCAAGAGGTGTCCGGCTTCGCTCAGTCAGCAGCTTCCGCGATGATGGGAGTTGCCCAGGGCGCAGTCGGAGCGATTGCCGGCACAGTGAGCTTGACGGCAGCTGTGGCCGCACTCCGGGCCGAATACGAGAAAGTCATTGAGGCGCAGGAGAAGGTCCGCCAGACCGCTGTCGGGTTCCAGAACTCGATGGAATCTCTGCGAATGAACTTCGAACCGGATGAGACTGTCGGATGGCAAAACCTTGATGAGGAGGTGTTGAAACTCGCGAAGTCGCAGAATGTCTCCGTCAACACAGCGGCTCAGGTGCTTGGTTCTGCGTTCTCTGCGAAAGGCAACCGGACAAATTCTTGGGCGTTTCAAGCGGCCGGTGACTCTCTGTCAATCGTGAAAAATCCCACAGCAGCGGCTGCACTTGCTTCAGCATCTGGTGACATCGCGAAGTTCGGAGAGAGCCAGGATCCACAGGCCATTCAGGGGTTCGTGAAGCAGGCCCAGCTCGCGTCCCGAATCGAAACCGTGGAAGGGATGGGTAACGCCATTCCCGCCATTTCCGCTGGCAAAGAGTTGGGGATGACGGCCGAGAGGTCGTCTGAACTTTGGATTGCCCTCGGGAATTTGATGAACGACCAAGAAGGCCGCATCAGTTCGTCCGCGTTTGTAAATCTCAGTGCGAACCTCGGTGACAAGTTCAAGCTGACGAGTGATCAGGAAAAGGACAAAGATCTCGCAAATCAGTTCAAAGCGTTCCATGCTCTTCCGATGGATGAGAGTCGCATCGAATTTCTCCGCGGCAATGCAAAGCTGAGAGAAGCCTGGATTTTGAACAACCCCGGCGAAGCCAAGGCCGGCCCTGCCATTAGATCGATGCTGAACAACGATCGGAAATGGCAGGAAGAAATCCAGAAGGTGGAATCTGTCGTTCCGTCACTGGCTGCGGAAAACGACCCAGCAAATCGAAAGTTCTTTCAGGAAAGCGCCCGGCAAGTTCAGGCGGTACATACGCCAGCAGGCGCTATTGCTCAGGCAGAACGTCAGTCCGACACAAATGTTGAGCAGCACAAATTGCGGTCTACAGACATCGAAGGTCGTTTGGCGGCGATGCGGAAAATCACTGCTGACACTTTGAGTGAAATGGACTTGAAAGGTCCTGATGCTTTGTGGCAAACGCTTGAGAAAACAAGTCGAGGCCTGGGTGAGATGTTCGGGAAAGACAATCCCGAAGATGTCATCTTCCAGGCGTTCAACAATCTCGATGGACTGATTCAGGACAAAGATCTCCCGCTGTTCAATCAACAGAAAGAACTGATGAAAGCCGAGCGGGATGCCATCGCTCAGGCTCGCCGGGAAAATCAGAATCGCGTCGCTCCCGTCACGGTTGACCCGCTCGACACCCGCAGTCGATTTGGAAAGCCACTGACTGAATTGAATGAACGAGGCGCGTATCAAGGAACTGTTACCGAAGTCGGGGCAGCTGTGAACACCCTGGCGACCGAGGTGAAGGGGCTGCGAGCTGACCTGAAGCAGCAGAACGAAAAATCGATCCAAAACAATCAGCGGAATACTGACCGTCTGATTGATACGACCCGACAAAACAAACCTCCTGTACCCGCGAAATCTTCTCCCATGGAGAAGTGGAACAGGAGCAACTGATGTCGATTTTTCACGACGGATACACGTTCGCCGGCAGTTCCGGTGCGTTTGAAGAAGGCCCGGCGGAAATGCCGATGCAGAGGATCACCGCCCCGGGTGCATACGGAGCCTCACTGCTGATCGGGCCCATTCAGGACCGTCCGTTGCGAATTCGGTACTGGATCGACGGCCTGGGCTCGGCCGCGGCGGTCTACGCACTGACTCGCACCTACGAGCGTCTGAAGGGACGGCTGAACGGCACTGTCACCAAAGATGGTCCGGCGGCCGCTCAGTACGACAATTGCACATTCCTCGGCTTCGTTGCCGATGGACCTCCGTTTTATTCCGCCGGCGGGACTCAGGGCTGGGTCCAGCGCGGCTACCTCCACTGGCAACAACGACAGGTGTGATCATGCCGAACCCCACTCCCACTAAATTCCCCGGTCTGACTCCGGCAAGAAAACCCCAGCTGAATGAGCAGCAGCTTGATCAGCTGCGATCGCAGATCCAGAGCAGCCATGCCTCCTCGCATGCCGAGGCTTACAAGGAGCTGGGTGAATCCCCCTGGGTCGATCGCCAGACCTTCGCCCGCGCGTGGTACGCGATCAAGAGTCACGAGATGCCGGCTCCTGCTCCCGTCGCTCCCACACCCGCAGCCGAGCTCGAAGTGGACCAGCCGGCCCATCCACAGGTTCCGTCCGAAGTCCCCTCTCCGGGAAAGAAAGACAAACCCGCGAAGAAGCCCGCCTGATCACGCACGTGATCACGGCTCTTCCGTCCCTGGCTCCTCCCCCCTCATGATCTATCTCGGAAACATCACGATCACCTCCCTCGCCTGGTCAGAGTCCGGCGGGTTCGTGGTGCGTTTCGAGAGTGATCATGGGCGGCTGCATCAGCTCTATATCGGACGGCGGTTGTACGGCGAGACTCGCGGAACGGAAGCCCGGGAGATCGTGGCACAGTATGACACCGGAGGCAGTCAGTACCCGGAGCATGTCTGCGTCGTTGCTGTCGATGATGCCGATGTGGGGCTGGAGCACGGAAGCAAACTTCCCCCCCGTCCGTACAACCGGGTCCGCGTCCGCTTCCCGGCTCAGGTCCCGACCGGCGATGCGATCATCGACGACGTCCGCACCTGGGAACTGTTCACGGGTCAAGCACCGGAAGGGGCTGTCAATTACGACACCGCTCGAGATGTCGCTGTCGTCGATGGTCTGCATCCGTACGAACTCGAGTCACAGCCCCTCGGACCCAGCGGGGAGTGGAACGTCGGTGTTCTCGGACGTGACACGACGGAGCTCGACGGGAACGTCGGCACACCTGTTGAGCAGTCGGCACACCTGTTGAGTTATCCCCCCGATTTTGATGATGACTTTTCCGTCGCTGTCTCCGCTGGAATCGCGACGATCAACTGCATGATCCCACAGGATTAACACGATGGCGAAGAAAACGACCTACCTTGTCGGCACAAAAACCGCCCTGCTCGGCAGCGAGCTGGACTCGCTGGCGGACGGAGCCTCTGTGACGAGTGGAGCCTACAGCAACTCAGCGGGGAACGTCGGCTGTCACGTCGAGATCCTCGCAGCGTTTGGGATCGCCGGGGTGAATCAGCAGCAGTCGATGTACACCAACGGGACCGGTGGAGAGATCCACGTGGAGATCGAAGGGTACGAAGGCACGGTGACGTGGGCCTACAACGCCAACGCTGAGACGGTACAAACCCAACTCGAAACGCTGGTCGGTGCGGGCAACGTGACTGTCACCGGAGCCGGAACATTTGCCTCGCCGTGGATCATCACGTTCCAGGGATCGCTCGCCTTTCAGGAAGTGCCGCTGATCCAAGTCGAGACTGAAGATCTCACCGCTCCGGATGAATCGGACATCACGATCGACACGATCACTGATGGCGTTCCGGAGGTGACACAGTTTTATGATGTCGGAATCGGGTCCGGCGAAAATCTCAGCAGTCACGAAACCGACAGCGGGGATACCTGGACTGTTGTTTCGGGGTCGCCTGTTGTCGGAGGGACCGGCATCACGGCAAGCGGCTCTGATCTGTTCGTCGCGACGGTCGCTCGAACTTACGAGTCCCATCCGGTCCACGGGGCGATGGAATACAGTTTCAAGTCGGGTAGCAGCCTCGATGATTATGTGGAGTTCCGTCTGAGGTATCAGGATGCGAATAACTACATCTTCTGCCGGCTCGCTCCCGGGGGCAACGCCACTCAGGGAACGCTGAAGATCTTCAAACGGATTTCCGGCACAACGACAGAGCTGGCGACTCTGAATATCGGGACGATTGCGGATGATCTCGACCTGACTGACAGACTGCTCTTCGAGCTCGTCGGAAACGATCTGACGTTCGTCGTGAACACGGAGACGCGAGGCTGTCATTCAGTGCAGGCAACCATCACTGAACTGTCATCAGTCAAGACAGTCGGGATCGCCATGAATGTCCCGGAGAACAAGATGCTCCATGGGCTCACGCGCATCTCGTTCGGACAGCTGGAGCATCAGCGAGTCGTCACGACGGCCGCCGCTGGAGATTTCACGCTGACGTATCCGGATCTGGGAGAGACGGCGGCGATCGCCTTCGATGCGACCGCAGACACCTTCCGCTCACGTCTGGAGACCGTCACGTATGACGGCGGTGAAGGACCGGGCATCGGCCTGATCGTCGCCAAGGCCGTCGATGGAGACGAAACAACCTGGGACTACTGGTTCACTGGTGACCTGGCGAGCATCGCTCATCCGCAGCTCACGATTGATGACAGCGGTCTCCTGCTGGCAGTAGCGGGGGCCGGATCGGCAACTGTTGGCATCGTGTCTGGCGGAGGCGAGGACTACAGCACGTGGATGGAGCTTTCCGCTTATCGATCAACGCGAGGGGACTATCTGGCGGGAAAATCAGGCAAGTTCCCAACGACAGGATCGATGACGATCAGCGGGAGCAGTTCGCATGATGGCAGTCATGTAATGATCATGCATGAGAGCAACTCGAACGCGAACGGCGTGTTTTTTTACAACACGACAATCGGCACGGGCATGAGCTTCTATTTTTACGACGATTCCGGTTTTGCGTCGTACCAGATCTTGTTTGGTGAGCCTGGTCAGGACAACTGCGTGTCGACAACGCTCGGCAGTGAATCTGCAATGTGGGACTTCCTGCGGTACGGGGGCGTGCTCAGTCTGACGAACGGTCGGACGATCTCATGGTCACCTCACGGCGGTAATATGCTTGCCGTGCAGACTTTGAACATCGATGAAGATGTCGACGGGGGAACTTACACACTCGGGAATCCGGAGGGAGGAACGAGCGATCCGATCGCGTGGAACGCAAATTCGGACGCTCTCGAGGCCGCGTTAAATGCGGCAGGCGTCTTCGGTGAAGACGCGGTCACGGTCTCCGGTGCATGGCCTTCGTTTGTGATCAACTTTACTGGAGAAGAGTACTCGGGACTCACCATTGAAGACATCATCGTCGATGACAGCGGGCTGACGATCGGGGAAGACGTCCCCGGTGAAGGTGACGTCTCGACGGTGCTGAACGCCGACTCGGGAACACCCGCAATCAGCGAAGTGCAGCAGGTCTCACACACCGGATCCGGCGGCAGTCTCACCTTGACGCTTCCAGGCTACGGCACGACTGCCAGCATCGACTGGGACGCGAATGCTGCAGCGGCGCAGTCGGCGATGGAAGCTGTCGTCGGAGCTGGCAACGTCGTCTGCACTGGCAACTGGAGCGTCGAAACTCCGATGGAGTTCACATTCCAGGGCGACCTCGACGGCATCAATCTCCCGGAGATGACCTACACATCGTCATTGTCAGGATCGACAGAGGGGTCTGCCTCGATTGTCATCTCCCGTGAACCGGTCAATCCGACTGGCGTCCCGGCCTCGGATGCAACGGTGGATGGATGGTTCCTGAAGACAGTGGATGGGACCAACTTCGAAACGTCTCCCCCCGAGCGTGAGCCGGATTTCGTGTTCGACGTCGCGGCAACAAATGACGAACAGCGGATTGTCCGGACCGTGCGACTCCCGCCCGGGCCGGTGAAGCTGTACGTGAAAAACAACACTGGCGAAGCCGCACGCAGCTCCGGCAATGAACTCAACCTCCAGCCTTACACGTATCAAACCATTACGGTGTCATGAGCGACTGTTTCGAAGATCTGATCGATACCGATGAAGGTCTGTACTTCCATCTCCTCATGATGGCGGACGACCCCGGCATCGTCGCCACAATCTCACGCATCCTGCAGGAATCCTCCATGTCGACCTTGTTCAAAAATGTTGCCTCCCAGAAGTGGAGAGTCTTTGCGATCAACACGGAGACTGGAACTCCAGTGACGGGTGATGCTGCGAACATCTCAGCGACGATCCGCAAGGGGAACGGGTCGCCCGTCGCTACCAACGACGTACATCCCAACGAACTGGCGGCAGGATACTACGATTTCGATCTGACCCAGGCGGAGACAAACGCCAATCGCCTCGACCTGATCCCCGTCTCGTCGACGCCGAACGTGTTCGTCATACCGCTGCCGGCATCGCAGCTGACGACCCCGGCGGGCCTGCCTGATCTGGAGATCAACGATGGCGCAGTCGCCGCGGCGATCGCTGAGGCAACCCAGCTCGTTCCCTGGTGTACCTGCAAGCTCTCCAGCACTCTGGGAGAGTCGGTCTTCCTCGATGTCTGGGCCCACAACGGACGCTTCGGCTGGATCGACATTTCGGATCTCGATGAGGAAGCCACAGCATTCATCACGATCCGTGAGAATGGTTCCGGAGAGGATGTTGTTTTGCTCACGCGGAACTTCACAGCCGAGGAGCTTGTGTCTGGCAAGTTCAAAGCGACGATCGACGATCCGGGCTTCGAAGCGAACAAGCTCTACGAAGTCCTGATCACAATCACTGCTGACGGCGTGACGTATTCGAATCAGATTCCTCTCGATGTTGGTCCGTGATGCACCTTCGCAACTTCTGTTTCCCTGCACTGAATCCCGCTCGTCCGTTCGCCGAACAGGGTGTCAGTGTTTATGTCGGCTCTTCGCTGCCGTTGCAGTATCGCAACAGGTACTGCAACGCTGATCGATTCTTCCCCTTCGTTCGGCCCCGGAACATCAGCGTCACAACCCGCGTTGACTCCGCTGCTGGCATTGCCGGGGAGACTCCGGAGCTCTCCGTGGATCTCTCAGCCTTCGCACCGGGAACGGTCTATGTCGATGTGCGACACTATCGAGACGGCATCGAAAACGAAGCGCCCCATCCTCAGCGGGTGGATCTCGCCGAAGATGGGAGCGTGATCCATGCGATCCTCGGTCTGGCACAGCTGGCCAGCGTCGAACGTCGGTCCGGAGGCGTGCTCCGGATCACCATCTTCTGGCTCGCTGCCGAAGAAGGTCTGCATCCGGAGCAGTTCGAATTGATCCGTACCGCCGGGCCCAGCTCGCCGGAGACAGTCACCCGCCTGGCGACGGCCACCGGTCCGATCGTGTTTGATACTCCGGCACTGCTGGACTCAGACACGTATGACTTCCAGGTGGATGCGGTGATCCCGGCAGTTCTGAACGATGACGATGAAGTGATCGTCGCTGAAGTTCGCCGAACGGTGCTCATCCTTGAAGACCTGCAGGCCGATGCGAGCGGTCCGGCGGCAGTCACCGGAATGACGCTGGAGGTGGTGTGATGGCGACAGCTCCGAAGAAGAAAAAAAAGAGCGACGGCATCCGACAGCAACAGCAGCTGCTCGTCTACATCGCTCCGGGACATAGCGAGAAGCCGACAGAGGACGACCTGCAGCCGTTCGTCTATTGCCGGGAAATCTTTCTCGGTGCTGGAGGCCGGCTCCCTTACGCGGTCCTCGAAGTGGATCAGGACGCTCTCGGAATCCGGGCTCAAAACGAATTCGTCAGTCGGCGCATGAACCGCCAGGTCGAGGTCTGGACCCGCAAGAAATCCGTTGACAAAGAGGAGCCGGAGAGCCTGCGGGACCGACCCCTGTTCTGGGGCGAGATCACCAGCTCCGAAATCACGATGGGTTCGGATGGCGAAACGCGCATCCTGAGAGCGACCATCGAGCCCTATCACTTCGGCAAGATTGCGGAGGGTCAGCGATGCTGGAATCCGGTCGGCCTCTACGACATTGGCAAGACTGTCACTGTCCCGATGCCGCTCGAATTCAATCCGCTCATCGACAAAAAGATCTGTCCCAATCGCATTCCGCCGGATGACACCAGCACGCCGCTGGAGGATCTCTCGGACGTGCGGAACCTCGAAAAGTATTCGATCTGGGTCGATCCGGAATCGGTGCGGGCCGACATATGCAAGGAGGAATATTTTGGCGAGCCGCAAAGCTGGGAACTCCATCACATCATCGAGACTCTCAGTCAGTGGCTGAACGATAAAGAGGATCCAGATATTGCCAACCCGGACGCGCTCGCAGTGCTGCCTCGGGACGAGCAGGTCCCACCTGTCAAAAATCTGACCTTGCGTCTGGGCGGTAGACTCTCGGATTACCTCACCGAGATCTTGCCTCAGTTTGGATACTCCTGGTACGTGCGCTTCGATCGCAAGGTGACGGACGGCATGCCGTCGTGTCAGCCGAAGATCGTGATCTACCAGCGAGGTGCAGGCTCAAAAAAGAAACTCAGGATCCCGGCATGGGGCGAAGACTTCACGTTCGAGACCGCTGATACGGAGACGCTCTCATTTGGGTTCCATGTGTCCGAGATCACAAATCGGATCATTGCGTATGGCGGGTTCCAAGAAGCAGAGTTAACAATTCCGCTTTATCGGGCGTGGACAGTCGATGAAGATTCTCAGATCGAAACGTCAACTCCGAACAGTCACATCGGGCGAAAATGGATTGCCGGGGAATCCGGTGAGCTGAAGGGCCTGCGTCCGGAAAGTCCGGAAAGCCCCCCAAATCTCTTCAATGGATTCACGTCACCGACTGGTGCCAACACATTGCCGAAGCGCCGCGAGCTCCACGATTGTCTGACGTTGCGAACCGACGACAAGAGCGAGGGACACCGACGTCCCCCCTACCTTGAAATCTCGACAGACAACGGGGTCAGATGGCGCGAAGCCAAGGATCTGGATGACGACCCGGAGAGCTCATCGGAGTTCGGTGGCTGGACGGTGCTTCCGGATCAGATCGGCATCTGGATCACGTCCAAAAAAATTCCAGAGGCATTGCAGGAAGTCGATCCGGCGAAGCTGCAATTACGAATCACCGGGACGGTCCACGCCGACCAGAGGATGCGTTACGAAGCGACCGCGGAAAGTTCTCCGAACGTCCGGGATTGCGTCCGTTTGATCGATTTCAGCAACCAGTATCTGTATCGCCATCGAGACGCCTTTTCTGACCTTCGAAGCTCCCTCACAGGCCCCGCCGATTTAGTCAACGACTCCGACCTGATGAAAGAGGCGGTCGACCGCATCATCAAGCAGGATCGGGGAGCACAGGTCACGGCTCAGGCGAGTTGCCCGCAGCTGCTGGATACCTATCAGATCTCAGACCTGCTCACCGGAGTCAAAGGCCGCGAGATCTCCTTCAACCGTCTCAATCAGGTGCAGGACGAACCCCAGCTCGCGGAGGACACCCTTTATCTGCAGATCGTCGGGATCCAGTACAACAACGCCGGAGAGCAACGCACCACCCTGCATGTCGAAAGGTACGACTCGTGAGCTGGAGCACCGACAATCCGCGTGGAGACCGCAACGCACGCAGGATCACCCAACCGGATCCCGGCGGGAGCGGCGGTGGTGCTGGCATCAAAGTTGTGAAGATTATCGGCGGTGAAGGAAAACAGAAGTCCGTGGAATGTCGGGTCATGAAGGTCACCGTTCCTCGTGAGGACGATGAGCCACTGACAGAGGGCCTCGATGTCGTCCTCGAAGAGACGGACAAAACCCTGATCTGTATCAATCCACGCGGAAACTTTCTCGATCTGAATGTTCTTTATTTCGCGTTTCAGGTCGACGGCTTCTGGTGCGTTGATAATCAGGCAGTGTTCCAGGAGTGGATGGGAGAAGATGACGATGACGACGAGGACGACGAGGAGGAGGACGACGAATAATGTTCTGCATTGAACCGCCCCCCTCGCTCTACACCTACGACGGCGAATCCATCCTTGCAGAGTCGTCTCCGTGGAAGATCCCGTACATCACTGATCACAGCCCCACAGATGGGGGCTGGGGCGATGCCAGGGAGCGTCGAACATTCTACGGACGAACCGTCGCTGAGTGTGCCCGATGGATCCGGACGGCCTACGAACGCAACGGGTTTACCTCTGCCATCCATGGGGAGCTGGAGGACTGGAAACTCCCGAACATGCAGCCGGCCGACATCGACGATGACACGGATTTCGACGGCCGCACGTACCATAATCGCGAGTGGTGGAAACACTGGTGGACGCAGCAACAGACCCTGATCACGGCTCAGGCGAACCATAAATTCAAGGTCGTCGGCGGGGTCACAATCGGGGAGCATGTCGACGAGCGCGGCGATGCCGTCACACAGATGCTGAACAACGTGTGGGACAATCCGGTCGGACATCCGATGGCACAGGCCGGGAAAATGTCCCGCTTCGGGATGCCCCGTCATTTCTTTCCGTGGACCCTTCGGGACAGCCTTGGAAGTTCCGCGCATACCTGGAATCGGGCGAGCGATCCGAACCGGCTCTATCGCCAAAGTTGGGACGTCGCGATCCCGCTGGGAGTCCGGCGTATTCACGGCACCTATGTTCGCACCAACACGCTGCGCGAGCAGTGCGGATGGTGGGCGGAGGACGGTCCCATCATCCGCTTTAAAAAGGTGAGAGGGGTCCCAACATTCACAGCGGGCGTTACCGGATGGTCGATCCCTTCCCACCCGTCATATCCTAACCTCAATTACGAGGGGCCGTTCATTCCGGGATCGGGCGCTTGGATCTCAAACGCCATAGCCGCAACATCAGTCGGAGATTGGCCAGCATCATGGGTCAGATCCGGAAACCTGCTGCGGAACTTCGCCGCTCCACTAGGAGGGGAGCTTACTCTCCCGCTTGAACCACTTCTGGATTTTTCCGCGAACTTGTCCGGGTGGATGAATCCGGAGTTTGGGGGCGGCGCCGCATTCATCCTGCGGTTTTATGACACGGATTTTCCGGCAAGCGGATACGACGTCGCTCCGACAACGCTTGACGATCGCAAGCATTGGTACCCTCTCGGACCCGTCTGGTACGACCCTTACAACATCGATCCGCCGAACGAGAGTATGTTCAAAATCAAACTTGGCGTCGACGCTCCACTCATGGGCTGATTTCATGATCGTTTCAGACCTCATCGAAAAGTTCTGTCGGCACTGCGAACGCCGGGGCTGCAAACCGGCGACGCTGCGTCAGTACCGCTCGCGCTTCCGCCCCATGATCGCTGCTCTCGGCCCGAGGCCGTGGGCCGAGCTTTCCCGCGAGGACCTGCTCGACTGGATCCACGCCAACACGCATTGGCCCGATGGTCGCGAGAAGGCGAAGGCAACGATCCGGAGCTACCTCATCTGCGTGCAGCTGCTCCAGAATTATGGCAGAGAGTTTCATGAGGGACCGGAGATCCTGAAGCCCAGGGATCTCGAGAAGCCGACCGGAGCAAGACGCGAACGGATCCCGACTCCGGCGGACGTGCGTCAGATCCTGAAGGCCGCCGACCCCGCCTGGTCTGTGATCTATCGCGCTCTGCGGCTGACGGGAGCCCGCCCCAGTGAACTCACCGGGGCCACGATCGAACAGATCGAGTTTCCTTCCGGATCAACGCTCGCGGAATCTCTCACCGCCGGCAAATGCACTCTGGTGCTGGAGCAGCACAAAACCTCCCGAAAGACCGGCAAGCCCCGACGAATCCCGCTCGGCAAACAGGTGGCCCCGCTGTTCATCGAATCCATTGGCACTCGCGACAGCGGCCCGATCTTTCACGATGCCGCCGGCAGATCCTGGACAGTTCCTCGCATCTCCAAAAAATTCCGCCAGCTCCGGGACAAGCTGGGACTGCCGGCAGACCTCGTCCTGTATTCCACCCGCCACGAATTCGGATCCGCGGTGACCAAGAAATTCGGGATCTTCCAGGCGAAGGAACTGCTCGGTCATTCGGACATCGCGACGACTCAGCGTTACTCTCATCTCTCCGAAGATGAGCTGCGAGGCTATCAGGAGGGAGCGATGGAAGACGTCGAACCCTCATCTGGTGAGACTGCGGCCTGATCGAATATGATCGCTCCATGAAACGCGACATGGAGCTGATCAAACAGATTCTTCTGTTCACCGAATCTCTGCCCGAAGGGAAGGGGCTCGGACGGCAAGCGCCGCCGATTCCTGGATATGACGAGCAGGCGATCCAGGAGCATGTCTACCTGCTGGAAGATTCCGGGTTCATTTATCCGCGCAGTCGCGACGCATTGCTGCCGACTGGCTTCGACGGCCTCCTGAACCGGGATCGCATGTCCGGCAAGCTGACGTGGCAGGGCCATGATTTTTTGGCCGAAGCCAAGGTTCCGTCTCTCTGGGCGAGTGCGATGCAGCGGGTCTCTCAACTGGGCGGGAGCGTGAGCATGGATGTCTTCAAATCCCTGCTCACCCAGGCCGCGAAGAATCAGCTCGGTCTCTGATCACGCGCGTGATCAGCTTCCCTCCAGGCGACAATTCCCACAGAATCGACTCGTCTGCTGTGCCCGGACCTATTCCTGACACTCCTGGTGTCGAAACGGTTGACAGTCGCGGATGATCACGCCAAGATGTGTGCCGCAAGACGGAACCGCGACTCTCTTTAGGTCGCGTTCTCCTTTGTTTTGGCCAGGTAGCTCAGTTGGTAGAGCACAGGATTGAAAATCCTGGTGTCGCCGGTTCGATCCCGGCCCTGGCCACTTTTATAGCGATTCCCCGTGTATCACCGGAGGATTGGAGTTCGTCTCCAGCTGCGTGGCCTGGCAGGGTCAGAAGCAAGCATTTCGCTGAACAACGCAGACTCTCCTCGAGTCAATCTTCTAGAAAAGTTCTACCGACCGCTGCGATTCACACCGAAGCATTCCGCATTGCACGCGACGACGAAGCAGAAAAAGCTTCAAATTGCTTATTAAGACCATTGCCAAGGTTCAATCCTGACCTTGTGATTCTGTGCCTGCAGCCGAATGTAAGCCATGAGCGATGCAGACTCGATCCGGGAACCGTGGGATGATTCAATCGACCTCAACCTCCCTGAGGCTGCGAACGAGCTGGCGGAGCCCGAGGCAGTCAGCAGCAGGAACGCGACGGGGTTTCTGAAAACCGGTGCGGCACATCTTGGGAATGCCAGCCGCTATGCGTTCGGCACCGCGAGGTCTGGGCTGGCTGCGGCGATTGTTACCGGAATTCGAATGGTTTCGGCAGAACGTGATCGCGATGAAATCATTCGCTGGTTCGTCGAGGCGAGAAGTATTCTCTCCCAGGGACGTCCAAAAACAGAGACTGCGAAGTCTCTTTATCAGTCGATCGACACACTGCGATTCGCAAAGCTTCTGACAAACACGGTTCGAACCAGCATTGCCAACTATCGTGGAGCGAATCTCCCGTTGTCGCTCAAAGTGGCCATGCCCATCACGGCCGTGGGAGCTGCCTTTTTCGGAACACAGTACGCGGGACTGGTCGCGATGGGCGGGGGGATCGGGCTGCCTGTGCTTTTGCTCCTGTTCCTTGGCACTGCCGGTGCAACGTCGGTCATTGAGGGATTCATCAAAGACCGGAGCATCCGTGATCCGCTCACGAAACTCCTCCTGGCATTTGTTGCAATGGAGACCTCCCGACAAGCGAAGAAGGAACTTCTGGATGCGATGCGGGCGGATGCAATGGTACCCGAACGCGTCCAGACACCGGATGATCCTTCGGCTCAGCTCGCATTTTTAATGCAGATGGATCCCATTGCCTTTGAGCGGCACGTCATGAGCTTTTTCGAAAAATGCGGATTTCCCACTGGACTCACAGCCAGGTCAAACGACTTCGGAGTGGATGGTTATGTCTTCCATCCGGACGGAATTGTGATTGTCCAGTGCAAGCGGTACGGCGAGGACAATCCTGTCGGTCGTCCTGCAATTCAGCAGTTTAAAGGGGTCATCGAGGAACAGCGGGCTTTTCGCGGCTACTTTGTCACGACGAGCAGATTCACGAACGAAGCAACAGAAAGCGCGGCAAAATCCGACCGAATCTGTCTGGTCAACGGGAGCGAACTCCTTCGGTGGCACAAGGACGGAATGTCGCTGAAATAGTGGCAAACCGAATGTCCTCGTAATCCAGTGTCGACCTCCGTTTTCACTTTTTCTCTTCGCCTCCCGCTGGGGGACGCTTGGCCAATGTCTCGCTTGGGCCTGCTACTTCACCGCAATCCAGCGATCCAGCTTTTTGTCGTTGCCCAAACTCTGCAGCACCAGTTCCTGATCGTCTGCCCGGATGACCCGGTAGCTCAGCGAATTTCCGAAGTCCTTTGACAGACGGTCGACGTTCGCTTTCGGAGTTCCGCTGACAATGGTGTGTGAGAGAATATTGTCCTTGAGCTCCCAGGAGAGTTCGAGATTCATTTCCTTCCCATAAATCAGTGCTGAGAGATAGTCCAGCTGCACGTTCATGGTGGCGGTCCCGCCGGGCTGAATGACAATTTCCCGGCGGATCGAGCCATTTCGCAACCAGCGCCCCAGAATCTGCTCATCGCGAAATTGATCTGGCGGAGCAGGGTCTTCCGTAGTGCTGGCGGTTTCGACGGTGCTGGTGATCGTCGAAGGATCCTGCACGAGTGCCGCGTCCGAAGCTGCGGGGGTCCGTCCCACAGACAGGACTCCCACGATGATCATAAAGACGACCAGGCACGCCCCGGTCAGCAACGTCCGCTCACGACGGCGGGCGAGAAGTTCTTCCACACTCGACACTTGAGATTCCTGTCTGCGGGTGAATTTCTGACTCACAACTCAGTTCCACGAAATATCGAATCGAATTCAAACAGCTGGCCGACGACGACGGACTGACGTTTTACAAACAGTGGCGGACACGCCAGAATCGGGAGACCTGACTGCTCTGGATATACAATCCGCAAAATTTGGGTGCGAATTTCCCAAAGCCTACGACATTCCCAGCTTAGAGAGAAAGGCCAATCTTCCAGGTTCGAGATTGAACAAGTTCGTCACACGAAATTCTTCGGGGCAGGCAACTGTCCTGCAAGCCCCCTCCACCAATCTCCCTCCGTAACGAGTTTGAACTGAACTACACCAACGTTTCAGGTGTCATCCAGCCGGCAGAACTGCTGGAATCGCTTGCATGACCCCTGAACAGAATTCGAGCAACGCATGACCAGATTATTGCTGCTGACAGTTCTCTCCGCCTGTATTTTCGGCCAATTGAAGAGCGCACAGGCACAGGAGACCCTCAAACTCCATCCTGGGGATAAAGTCGTCGTCCTGGGCAACACGTTTGCCGAACGGATGCAATCGTTCAACAACTGGGAAACACTGCTGCACAGCCGCTTCCCCAAAGAAAAGCTGACTGTCCGTAACCTCGGGTACGCTGCCGATACCATTACGGTTCGCCTGCGGTCGGAGAATTTTCAGGATCATGGTCATACGCTCGTCGATCACCAGCCCAACGTGATCATCGCCTGCTTTGGTTTTAACGAGTCGTTTGCCGGCCCCGCTGGCCTCCCCGCGTTCGAGCGTGATCTGGCCCAGTTCCTGGCCGATCTCAAAGAGCTGAAGTACCCCACTCAGTACTATCCCAATGGTCGAACTGAGCCCGTGGTGCAGGACAAAACCGGAGAGATCAAGCAGGTCCCGACGGTCGTGCTAGTCTCGCCGATTGCCAACGAAGACCTGCCCGAACGCAATATTCTCGCAGCCACCCGAAACAACAAGAACATCGAACTCTACACCGCTGCCATGAAGAAGGTGGCGGATGCCGCTCACGTGCAGTTCGTTGACCTGTACACAGGCAGCAAGAAGTTGCTGGACAACCCGGACACCAACCTCACCTTCAACGGATGTCACCTCACCGATGAAGGGGATGCAGCGGTCGCGGAACTCCTTGACCAGGGACTCTTCGGGACTGCCACGACTCCTTCGGGCGATCTGGCTGCCAGCATCAAGAAAGAACTTCACGAGAAGAACAAGCAGTTCTTCTACGACTATCGCGCTGTCAACGGATTCTACATCTATGGGGGCCGCAAGAATCCATTCGGCGTGGTGAACTTCCCCGCCGAGTTTGCCAAGCTCCGAAAGATGGTGGAAGTTCGTGATGAGCGTGTCTGGAAAGCCGCTGCCGGGGAAACTCTGCCGGAAGCGATTGACGATTCCAAGACCGGCGAATTCACACCGATCGAAACGAACTTCAAGGAAGAAGTGAAGATCATCCCGCCGGAAGAGTCTGCGAAGATGTTCACGCTCGCTGACGGCTTCCAGGTGAATCTGTTCGCTTCGGAAGTGGAGTTTCCAGATCTGGAGAATCCCGTCTCCTTCACCTTCGACGCGAAGGGTCGGCTGTGGGTGACGACGAACAATTCGTACCCTCAATACCTTCCCGGGACTCCCGTGAACGACAAGGTCCTGATCCTCACGGATACGGACGGCGATGGCAAAGCTGATGAACAGAAAATCTTCGCGGACAACCTGTACCTGCCAATCGGCATCGAACTGGGCGATCACGGCGCCTACGTCTCTCAGCAGCCGAACCTCGTTCATCTCAAAGATGCGGACGGGGACGACCGGGCCGAGAGCATGGAAACCGTGCTGCAGGGCTTCGACTCCGCAGACTCGCACCACTCCATCAGCGCCTTTGAAATGGGTCCGGGTGGAGAACTCTACTTCCAGGAAGGGACCTTCCATCACACGCAGGTCGAATCTCCTTACGGACCAAAACGGGTCGCCAACGCAGCGGTCTTCCGTTACGACCCCAAGCCGGAAAAGTTCGACGTCTACGTCTCCTATCCCTTTGCAAACCCGTGGGGACACACGTTCGATCGCTGGGGGCAGAACTTTGTGGCTGATGCTTCGGGAGGAGCCAACTACTTCGCAGCGGCCTTCTCCGGAGACCTCGACCATCCCCGCAAGCACCCCGGCCTGAAGGAATTCTTCACCAAACAGTGGCGACCGACCTGCGGGTGCGAGATTGTCAGCAGCCGACATTTCCCCAAAGAAATGCAGGGCGATTACCTGCTGAATAACTGCATCGGATTTCAGGGAGTGCTGCAGTACCGGATGCGGGAAGAAGGATCCGGCTATGCGGCCGATCCCGTCACGCCGCTGCTCCGCTCGTCCGATTACAACTTCCGCCCGGTGGATATTCAGTTTGGCCCCGATGGAGCACTTTACATCCTCGACTGGTACAACCCGCTCGTGGGACACATGCAGCACTCCATTCGGGACCCGAATCGCAGCAAGACTCACGGACGCATCTGGCGCATCACACACACCCAGAACCCGCTGGTCACCCCTGCTGTGATCGCTGGTGAACCCGTTGCCAAGCTTCTGGACCTGTTGAAGGTTTACGAAGACCGCACTCGCTACCGCGTGCGTCAGGAACTTCGTGATCGCGACACCGCAGAAGTTCTGGCCGCAGTTGACACCTGGATTGCAGGTCTGGACAAGTCCGACGACGAGTACGAGCACAATCTGCTCGAAGCCTTCTGGGTCAAGCAGCATCACGACGTTCTCGATGAGAAGCTGCTCAAGCAACTGCTGAGTGCGAAAGACGGTCGGGCACGCGCTGCTGCGGTCCGGGCCCTGTGCTATGCGAAAGATCGAATCGAGAATCCACTGGCGCTGCTGCAGGTTGCCGTCAACGATGAACATCCTCGCGTCCGGCTGGAAGCAGTCCGCGCGCTCAGCTTCTTCGACAATCAGGAAGCACTGGATATGACAGTCGAATCGCTGCTCTACGATCAGGACGACTATCTGGAGTATACGCTGAAGGAAACTCAGGAGACCCTGCAGCGAAGAATCGACGCCGCCAGCAAAGCGGCTGCTGAAGATGCCAAATAAATGTCACCCGGCGAGCGGGAGACGTCAGTCTCCCGATGATGATCAAATCGGGGGGCTTACGCCGCCCCGCTCTCCGTGACACTCCAATTGGTGATCTGCAGCGTCATGCAGTCAACGCGGGGAAATGCTCCTCTTCAAGTCGCAGCTCAACGAGTTCAGTCAATGACAAATGACGATTGACAAATGACCAATGACAAATGGGTCCTGTTGTGACCGTCCTTGCAGTCACTCGTCGCGAGGCGTACCCTGCAGTTCAAAATTCCCGTCGTTTTTTCCAAGAGATCCATGTCAGACATCCCCAAGCTTTACGATCCTCAGGCAGCTCAGGCGAAGTGGTTTCCCTACTGGGAAGAGCGCGGCTATTTCAACGCGGATCCAAATCCAAACAAGCCTTCGCACACCATCATGATTCCGCTCCCCAACGTCACGGGAGCGCTGCACATGGGGCATGCCCTGAACAGCACCTGCCAGGATCTCATTAATCGCTGGCGGCGGATGCAGGGGTATGAAGCATTGTGGATGCCCGGGACCGACCATGCCGGCATCGCGACACAGGCCGTGGTGGAACGGCGGATGCTCGAGGAAGAAGGGCTGACGCGGCACGATGTCGGTCGTGAAGCACTGGTCAACCGCATCTGGCGGTGGAAAGACACGTTCGAAAAACGGATTATCGGCCAGCTCAAGTCGATGGGAGACAGCTGTGACTGGCGCCGAACCCGCTTTACCCTCGATCCGATCTGCGCGCGTGCCGTTCGCCGCACCTTCTTCAAGATGTTCAAGGACGGACTGATCTTCCGCGGCAAGCGGCTGGTGAACTGGGACGCTCATCTGCAGACAGCTGTCGCCGATGATGAAGTCTTTGAAGAAGAGACCGCCGGGCACTTCTGGACGTTCAATTATCCCATCGTGGACGACAACGGACAGCCGACCGGCCAGTCGATCCGCTTCAGCACGACCCGGCCGGAAACGATGTTGGGGGATACCGCTGTCTGCGTTCATCCGACCGATGAGCGCTACACGGCTCTGGTCGGGAAGAAGGTGCGTATTCCCGTCAACGGCCGCCTGATTCCGATCATTGCGGACGCCCTGCTGGCGAATAAGGAACTCGGAACCGGGGCGGTGAAAGTGACCCCGGCCCACGATCCGAACGACTACGCCTGTTACCTGCGCAATCCCGAGATCGGCATCATCAACATCCTGAACCCGGACGGCACGCTCAATGAAAATGCCGGGGAGTGGGAAGGGATCGACCGGCTGGTCGCTCGTCCGCTCTTGGTGGAGCGAATGTCGGAACTGGGGCATTTCGAAGCGGTCGAAGACCGGGTCATTCCGCTCAAGCACAGCGACCGTTCCAAGACTCCCGTCGAACCATTCCTCAGCGACCAGTGGTTCGTGAAGATGGACACGCTCGCACAGAACGCGATCGACGCTGTCGAGGATGGCCGGGTCCGTTTCTTCCCGCAGCGATACGCCAAAACCTACATCGACTGGCTGGCCGAGAAGCGAGACTGGTGCATCTCCCGCCAACTCTGGTGGGGCCACCGGATCCCGGTCTGGACTGCAGATTTTGGAAACGCAGAGGACGCAGAGGACGCAAAGAAGAGGATCGAATCTGCACCTTGGTTCAATCCAGATATCGTTTTCGTTCGTATCGAATCGTTGGGGAATTCGGCATCTGCTGGTATCCAAGGTACATCAGCAGTCGTCGCTTTACCACGCGCAAGATTACTTGTCAGCATTGATGACGGACATGCAGAAATTGAAGCCGCGGTCCAGTCGCCGAAGTTTTTTTCATTGACACAAGAGGAGGACGTCCTCGACACCTGGTTCTCCTCCGCGCTCTGGCCGCATGCCACGCTCGGCTGGCCGGACAAGGAACACAATCCGCCGCTCGATGAGAAGGAAGTCGCGAAGCAGTCAGCGGTCAGCGGTCAGCGGTCAGAAAATGCTGACAGCTCAACGCCTCACAACGAAGTCCTCGACTACTTCTACCCTGGTAGCGTCCTGATCACCTCGCGCGACATCATCACGCTGTGGGTCGCGCGGATGGTGCTGACCGGGCTGTACAACATGGGGGAAGTGCCGTTCAAGCATGTGCACGTTCACCCCAAGATCCTCGACGGCTTCGGGCAGACGATGTCGAAGTCCAAGGGGAACGGTGTGGACCCGGTCGACCTGATCGACAAGTACGGGACCGATGCGGTCCGGTTCACCATTGCGTCGTTCGCAGGGGAAACACAGGACGTCAAGCTCCCCATCAGCTACGAGTGTCCCAAGTGCGAAACCCTGATTCCGCAGACGCTCAAACATCAGTCCGCGAAACCTGGCATCGGCGATGCCGGGAAACCGACGATTCACTGTCCGAAGTGCAAGGCGAACTACCAGTACACCAGCCCCAACTACGACCCCGATCCGGATGCTCCCGTCGCCCGGATGGTGAGTGAACGCTTCGAATACGGCCGAAACTTCTGCAACAAGTTCTGGAACGCGGCCCGCTTCGCGATGATGAACCTGCAGGACTACACGCCGGGTGAAGTGACCGCCGATCAGCTGCAGCTGGAAGACCGCTGGATCCTGTCGCGCCTTTCGACCACTGCCAACGCGATGAACGAGTATCTGGGTCGATACCAGTTCGACGCTGCCACACGCGCCGTCCGGGATTTCACCTGGAACGAGTTCTGCGACTGGTACCTGGAAATGGTGAAGTCGCGACTGCGCCGTGATGAGTCGAGAGAAGAGAGTCCAGAGTCCAGAGCAAAACGAGAAACCGCACAACGAGTCTTGCTGTGCGTGCTCGATTCGCTCGTGCGTCTGCTGCAGCCGTTCGCACCGTTTATCTGCGAAGAACTCTGGCAGCGCCTCAACGAAATCGCCCCAGTGCGTGCACTGCCGACGTTCGACCCGGCGAGCGGGAGACGTCAGTCTCCCGATGTTGCGGTCCAAACTTCAGATTCATCGGCGGGCTCACACCGGCCGCTCGCCGTGCTCACGCCACAACCTGTTTCAGAAGCGGCGATTGTCGCCCAGTGGCCTCAGATCCCGGTCAGCTGGCAGGATGCTGGCCTGGAGAAACGGTTCGAGCGTCTGCAGGAAACGATCGCGGCAGTGCGAAACGTCCGCTCGATCTACAACATTCCCCCGGGAACCCCGGTCAAGCTCCTCATGCGTGCTTCTCCGGAAGTGGCGGGAGATATGCAATCGGTCTCCTCGCAGTTCGACAATCTCGCCAAGGCGGTCCTCGAGGCGGCTGGAGCGGAAGTGGAACGCCCGAGCGGATCCGCGAGCTTTTCGCTGGGAGATGCTGACGGGTTCATCCCGCTGGAAGGTCTCATCGACACGGGGGCCGAGCTGGAACGGCAGATGAAGGAAGCGGAGAAAATCCGCAAGCATATCGCCGGACATTCAGCGAAACTGGAGAACGAAAGCTTTGTCAGCAAAGCTCCGCCGCATGTGGTGGAACAGATCCGCGTCACGCTCGAAGGACTGAAAAACCAGCTCAAGAGTGTGGAAGAGATTATTGCCGACCTGGGGTGATTGAAGCAGTCCAGAGCGAAGAGTCGAGAGTCCAGAGCCGGAAAGTCTATGTGATATTGCTCTGGACTCTGGTCCCTCGACTCTGGACTTCGTCCTATTGTTAAAACGCATTCGTTCACTCAATCGCGCCCTCGCCGTCTGGTCGATTTCGCTTGTGCGGGATAAACTGGGAGCATGAGCGGCTGGTTTTCCAAAGCGGCAAACGTCTTCAAACCGGATGTCCCGGAAGCGTCGCTGCCGTTTGTGCATTTCTGCTTCTGCGGTGAAGAACTTCGTGGCCTGCGAAAACCGCATCACCAGCAGCTTGTCTGCAAGGTGTGCCAGGCACGATTGTTCATCCTGCCGCGAGACGTTTACCCGGCGCCGCTGCCAGCTGCCGAACGTCCGGAGGCACGGCCCGCTCCCATCCCCGTCACCGTCCTGCCTGATGAGGAGCAGGCGGAGGTCGTCGAGGCCAACGTCACGGCCGAACCCCCAAAGCTCCCTGCCGGACCGAAGAAGCGAAAAAAACAAACCGCGTCCGAGCCTCAACTCCCGACCTTGGCCCAGCTGCGACAGCGGATCCGCGATGCGGAGAAACCCAAAGCTCCCCCCAAGGTGGCTGCTGCAGAACCCCAGCGGACCCCCTACCTTGATGGGGTCGGAAACAAAGTGGGTGAGCTGGGTCGGGAAGCCCGCAAGGAATTCATCCGGTTCTGGACCCCGTTCCGCATCCTGACCGCGGCAGTCCTGATCGTCATGCTGTTCACCGGTGCCTGGATGGTGCGGCAGAGCCTGCTGGCCAGCGCCGCCAGGATCGCCCAGCGGGAAGGGGACCTGGGAATGGAAGCGGTCAGAAAAGAAGAATGGACCGTCGCCCGCGAACACCTGCAGCGTGCGGCCGTCGCTCTCGAGCGGCTGGGCAGAAGCGATCCCGAATCGCAGACCATTCGTCAATATGCCCGCGAAACCGAGGCTCTGTTCCGCCTGTCTCCTGTGACGCTGGAGGAGCTGCTCAGCACCGCTCAAACCGAACTGGCAGGCCGCGAAGAGAAAGAGAAATCGATCAACAAACTTGCCAGTGCCTACTACGGAGACTGGATGCTGCTGGAAGGAACCGTTGAGGACGTTGCCCCCCAAGAAGGCAGACGCCGGGAGTTCGTCATTCGACTGCCGGCGGATGCTGCAGGGAAGACTGCCACGTTGCGGGTCAATTTTCCGGTACTCAATCAACTGATCCCGAAAGGGGAGGCAAAGCCGCTCATCATCGCAGGCGCTCTGACCGACTGTGCACAGAACGAAAAAGGGGACTGGGTGATCACTCTGGATTCGGAGACGGGATTCCTCTGGGGTCATCTGGACACGTACAAGGCCATCGGATTCGGTTTCAATCCGGTTCGTACGCAGGCAGCTGTGGAAGCCGAACTCCGGGAGCAGACGGAAGCAATGGGGGTGACCGAATGATCCGGTTCATCGATCGCCGACTCGCGGTTATCGGATGGCTGTCGTTGCTGCTGGTCTGCGCGCCTGCCCGTATCGCGAGCGCGGAGGTCCGCTCGATTCAGGACTTCATGGTTTTCAAAGACAAATGGGGGGACTTCGTCCTGACCGAGTATGTCTGGCAACTGGAAGGCCGATATGGACTCATCAGCGACGGCAATCTGACCTTCACGAACTGTCCCCTCCCTTTCCGGATCACGCCGGAGCAGGCGAACGCCCGTGGCAACTCGGGAGTTGTCGAAGTCACGGGCAAAATCATTCAGGGTGAGAAGGGGCTCGTTTTTCAAGTAGAGAAGCTCGTTCCCCGGCCGCGCGACACAGAGCGAGTCAAAACGCTCCGGTTCGGAATCGACAGCGAAAAAGCATCCCAGTGGCACTCGGTCGCTGAGTGGGCTCGCGGGCGAGGCACCTTCTACAACGATAAAGAACTTCTGAATGCGGCCCATGACCTCGACCGCAACGGCATCCTCACCGAACTGCGACAGCTTCAGCCGACGGATGAAGCGGGATTCGCTGCGTTGATGGTCAAGGCACGCGACAAGAAAATGGATGCCGAGCTCCTGCAACAGATGATGCACGATTCGCTGCAGGCCCGATATCTGAATGTCCGGGCTAAAAAGTTCTCGGACGCTCAGTTCCGCGATCTGCAGTTGCAGGTTCAGAACGAACTCCCGGGAGCAGCGACACCGCTTGCCGAGATGCCCACGGAACTCAACACCCGGTACTTCGAAGATCCAAAGTCCGTCTTCGCCGCTGCTCCCCCTGAGCAAAGACAGGTTCTGGCCCGGTTATTTGTCGTCGAACTTCTCTCGCAACGAATTCTGAACGTCGCGCGTCCCGACGGCAGCAACGCCTTTGAAATCATGGACCGCCTGCAGTCGGAAGTTCCCGAACGGCGTGACCTGATCGAGAAATACAGAGAGCTCGCCATCGCCTGGGGTCAGCAGAAAGTTGACGTCTTCACCCGCGCCCAGCTCGATGAATTCACAAACCGGCTTGAAAAACTCGGACAGAAGGAACTCTCCGAAGCGGTCAAAAGGAAATGGCTGACCGCGAGAGATCCGTTCTACCGGCAGGACGGGGCCCGTGGTCTGGCCGACCTTGCCCAGCAATGGATGTCACTGCTGAAAGACGAACCAGCTGCAGCTGCTTTGTATATCGATGCTTTAAAAGAGAACCCGCAGTACACGCCAGCCACGGAGTGGTTGACCGCGCATGGGTATCGTCAGGTCGGAGAGACCTGGCTGCTCGAAGCGGAAGTGGCAGCCATGCCGCTGAGCCCGCGCGAACAGGCCATCAGAGAAGGACGTGTCGAAACCGGCATGACCGCCAGTCAGGTGCAGGCTGCTCTCGGGACGGTCCCCAGCAGTGTCACCCGCCTGGCCAGTCGAAATCAGGTCACGGAATGGTGGACGTATCGCGAAGCTGGCGTTGTCATCCAGTTGGTGAAAGTCACCCGCGCTCCGGAGAGCACAGTTACCAGAGTCGAAAAGCTGCAGAGCCCCTGAGGACTCAAATTTCCAGTTACACCCGCAGTTCTTCTGCTGCCGCTTTCAGTTCTTGCGGGTAGCGTGCCCGGATGGGGTCGACCACGTCACGGATAAACTCATCGACCTGTTCGGGACTGCGACCGATGAAGCGCTTCGCATCCAGGGCGTTCTTCAGATCGACTTTCGCGAACAGCGGGTCTTTGGCAAGGCGTTCCAGCAGATCGTTCTGCAGACCATGCTCTTTCACCTGCCGGGCTGCTTCGACGCTGTGAATTCGCACCTGTTCATGCAGTTGCTGACGGTCCCCACCCGCCTGCACACCGGCCATCAGAATCTCTTCGGTCGCCATGAATGGAAGTTCTTCAGCCAGCCGGCGGGCGATGACCTGCGGATAGACCACCAGTCCTTCCGCGATGTTTCTGTAGAGAATCAGCACAGCATCGATCGCCAGAAACGCCTGCGGAATGGAGAGTCGACGATTGGCACTGTCATCCAGTGTCCGTTCCATCCACTGCACCGCAGCGGTCTGGTCACCGTTCTCCGCCAGGCTCATGGCAAAACGGGCCAGCGCACAGATCCGTTCGGCTCTCATCGGGTTGCGTTTGTATGCCATCGCTGAAGAACCGATCTGCTTGTCCTCTTTAGGTTCCTCGATCTCCTTCCAGCCCTGCAGCAGTCGCAGATCGCTGGCTGCCTTGTGAGCGGACTGGGCGATGCCGCTGAGAGTCGCCAGCACCTGGGCATCCACTTTGCGTGAATACGTCTGACCGGTCACCGGGTATGTCTGCTCGAATCCCATCTTCGCTGCGACCATCCGGTCGAGCTTCAGAACCTTCTCGTGATCTCCCTGAAACAGCGTGAGGAAGGTGGCCTGCGTTCCTGTGGTCCCTTTAACTCCGCGGAACCGCAACGTTGCCAGACGGTGTTCGACTTCTTCCAGATCGAGCACGAGATCATGGCACCACAACGTGGCCCGCTTGCCGACGGTGACGGGCTGAGCCGGTTGCAGGTGGGTGAACCCCAGGCAGGGGAGGTCACGGTACTGGGCCGCGAACGTGGCCAGACGGTCGATCACCTGCACGAGCCGAGCCCGGACCAGTTGCAGGGCAAGCCGGGTCTGAATCAGTTCCGAGTTGTCGGTGACGTAGCACGACGTCGCCCCCAGATGAATGATGCCGGCTGCCTGCGGGCACTGGTCGCCATAGGCGTGAACGTGAGCCATGACGTCATGCCGGACCTGCCGTTCGTATTTGGCGGCAGCGGCGAAATCAATGTCTTCCACATGCGCCCGCATTTCTGCCAGCTGCGCATCGGTAATCTCCAGTCCCAGTTCCTGCTCGGATTCCGCCAGGGCAATCCACAGCTTTCTCCACCACGAGTGTTTGGCCTGCGCGGACCAGATGCCGCTCATCTCCGGGGATGCGTAACGGGTATTCAACGGATTCTGGTAAATGAGATGATCCACGTGAGCAACCACATCTCTGAGTGCTGGAGAGTTGAAGAAAGGGTCTTCAGAGTTCCGCAGGCGGATGCATGGAAGTCCATGCACGACACGCCCGCATCACCTGCGGAGCAAGCTGCCCTGAGGAGAAGGGAAGGATCTGAAGAGATTTCCAGGATTCTGACTCAGACCTTGGAAAGAATCAACGACACGTTCTGTCCGCCGAACCCCGCGTTGTTGGTCATCACAGTGCTGACCTTCTTTTCACGAGTGACATTGGGGACGTAGTCCAGATCGCATTCCGGATCCGGGAACTCGTAATTGATGGTCGGGGGAATGATGCCGTCCGCGAGAGCCTTGAGCGAAAAGATTGCTTCCAGTCCGCCGCAGGCTGCCACGAGGTGACCGGTCATGCTCTTTGTGCTGGACATCGGAATCTTGTACGCATGGTCTCCCAGTGCGGTTTTCACAGCCTGTGTTTCCGTGCGGTCGTTCGCACCGGTGCTGGTGCCGTGAGCGTTGATGTACTCGATCTGGTCCGCATTCAGGCCCGCGTCGCGGAGTGCCATGCCCATCGCCCGGCTGGTGCCGTTGCCGTCAGGCGGAATGTCGGTAATCCGGTAGGCATCGCAGGCCACACCATATCCGCGAATTTCACCGTAGATCCGTGCACCGCGCTGGCGAGCATGCTCGTATTCTTCGAGGATCAGCATGGCAGCCCCTTCGCCCATGACGAAGCCGTCCCGCTCTTTGTCGAAGGGACGAGACGCTGCCTGCGGATTGTCGTTGCGGGTGGAGAGGGCCGTCAGCAGACAGAACCCGGTCACTCCGTAGGGGTGAATCATGCTGTGCGAACCGCCGACGATCATCATGTCCGCACAGTCATTGCGAATGAACTCGGTCCCTTCGCCAATCGCCTGAGCAGATGCCGCACAGGCGGTGAGGCAGTTGGCGTTGGGTCCGCCGGCATTGAACATCCCGGCAATGCGTGCTGCCAGCATGTTCGGTTCCTGATGCCGTTCCGACTCTGCATCGAGTCGTTGAAGGGCCAGCTTAGTGAAAATCTCCATGTCGAAGTCGCGCCCGGGGAGCGTCGCTTCGGAGATCATGTCCATGAAGATGTCAAAATCCTGCGAACCTTCCCCGGAGCCCATGTAGACTCCCAGCCGGGTCGGGTCTTTCAACGACTTCACATCGAGCCCGGAATCAGCGACAGCCTGAACCGCCGCTGCAATTCCGAACTGAATATTCGGTCCGGCCTTCTCCAGTGATTTCACCACGGCCGGTTCCAGCCACCGGTTGAGGTCGAAGTCCTTCACTTCACCTGCGATCTGAGTCGGGAAGTGCGAAGCATCAAACCGGGAGATCCGACCAATGCCGGACTTCCCTTCGCAGACTGCCTTCCAGGTGGTTGCTACATCGTTTCCGACAGGACAGACAGCTCCCACACCGGTGACTACAACACGTCGACGCATCTTGAACTCACTTCGCTTCAGGACTCAAACTCTTCCACTCTCCCGCTCCAGAGAGTGTAACATAATGAACGGGTTTGCCGAATTGCTGATAGACCTGATCACCTGATATCAACATCTGTTGAATTGACGGAAGATCACCCATGCGATTTTACCGAAACATGACAACTGCAACTTGATTGATGAAAAAATGTTACAAAGAATTGAACGCTCAAGGAGATCGAGAGTCAATTCGGGGAATTTTTCGTAGAGGCTTTAGGTATTCCGCAGGCGATAATATGGACTTTCATGTGTAAAAACGCCTGAATCGCCTGCACTCGGTAGAGCAAGCTGCTCTAAAAAATTGGTCCGGGGACCCAGGGGGCGAACTCCTCGTCCCCGATTCCCTGAACTTCACTCTTCGTCTTCTCGCCGCTGGCGACTGAGATGATTTTTTCGAAGATCTCACGACCCACTTCCTCGACCGATTTCTCGCCATCCAGAATCGTTCCGGCATTCATGTCCATGTCGTCCTCCATCCGGGAGTACGTCAGTGAATTCGTGGAGACTTTGATGGTCGGAGTCGGTTTGCTTCCAAAACAACTTCCTCGACCGGTCGTGAAGACCACAACGTTTGCTCCGCCAGCGACAATTCCCGTGACCGAAGTGGGGTCGTTCCCCGGTGTGTCCATGATCACGAAGCCTTTCTCCGTGACAGGCTCGGCATACTCATAAACAGCCCGCAGCGGGGCGGTTCCCCCTTTGGCAATGGCCCCCAGTGACTTTTCGAAGATGGTCGTCAGTCCGCCGGCCTTGTTCCCGACCGAGGGATTGTTATCGATCGTCGCACCGAACTTGCCGGCGTATTCTTCCCACCAGTGAATCCGCTCGATCAGCTTTTCGCCTACCTTCTTCGAGACAGCTCGACGTGTGAGCAGGTGCTCCCCTCCGTAAATCTCGGGGATCTCCGCCAGAATACTGGTCCCTCCCTGAGCCACCAGCAGGTCACTGGCGATGCCCAGTGCGGGATTGGCGCTCACTCCGCTGTAGCCATCGCTGCCGCCGCAATTGGTTCCGAGAATAATTTCCGACACGGGGATCGGCACACGCTGCACGTTGTTCACTTCGGGGAGAAGTTCGTGCAGGGCCTCAATGCCGCGACGGACCGTCTTGGCGACGCCCCCGACTTCCTGAATGTTCATGATCAACGGCTTTTTGGCTGTGGCACCGGAGTTCCCCAACTGCACGAGATGAAACTGCTCATCCAGAAAGGATGCCTGTCCCGTTTCACATCCCAGTCCCAGCAGCAGATACGCTCCGATATTCGCATGTCGCGCGTAACCAGCCAACGTGCGTGCCAGCTGACGATGATCCGAACCGCCGTACTCGAAAGAACAGCCCCCTTTATGAGTCAGCGCGATCACGCCGTCGATGTTCGGGAAGTCTTTCAGGATCGACTGATCGAATGCATTGACGATGTATCTGGAAGATGTCGCGGAGCAGTTCACCGTGCTCACGACCGCAATGTAATTCCGGGTGGCAGCACGGCCATCGGCTCGGCGATACCCCTGAAACGTCCGGACTTCGTTTGCGGGGGGAAGCTCCTTCACCCCCGTGCAGAACTGATAATCACGGGTCAGTTCCACCATGTCGACATTGTGCGAATGGACCCAGTCCCCAGCCTGAATGGGAGCCGTGGCAAAGCCCATCGGCTGGCCGAATTTATAGATCGTTTCTCCCTGCGCGATGGGACGGATCGCCATCTTGTGCCCCATCTCGATCCGTTCTCGGGCAACGACTGCGGGAGCCCCGTCAGACGGTGACCACAGACTCCCCGCTGGCGCCGTCAACCGGGCCAGGACAACGCTGTCGGCATCATGCAGCTTGAGAAAAACCGAGGGAATTGCCATCGCGATCACCGCTTTCGAACTCAGGAACGGTCGGCTTGACGTCGTTTCAATCTCAAAAGGATGAGTGCCCCAGATCAATCAGTTGTCGGGGGGGGTGTCGGACCTGGGCGAAACCAGTTGCTGATCGAAATAATTGACCCCCATCCCGGCATCGATGACCAGTCCCTGTGCGTTCAGTCCCGAGGAACGAGGGCTCAGCAGGAAGACGGCAGCGTTCGCCACTTCCTCTGTCTGCACAGCTGAGTGCCGGAGTGTCGCTTTCTCGGCAAACAGATACGAATCGACGTATCCCGGAATACCCGCGGACGCCGACGTCTTCAACAGTCCCGGGCAGACAGCATTGAACCGGACATTGGAAAAGTTCGAGAAGGACTTCGCCAGAAAGCAGAGTGAGGAATCGAGAGCCGCTTTCACCGGAGCCATGTAGCCGTAGTTCTCGGCAGCCATGCGTGTTGTCGAAATCGAGATCGTCACGACGCTCCCGTGCGGATCGAGCAAGTCGCGAAACGCATTGGAGACAGCCATCAGCGAAAAGCAGGAGATGTTTACCGCCTGCAGAAACGCTTCGCGTGGAGTTTCGTGGAACGGGAGCCAGCCCGCTGAGTAATCTGCAAAGGCAATGGAATGCACGATTCCATGCACCGTGGAACGGTCCTTGGTCACACTTTCCTTGAGAGCATCGATTTCGCTTTGACGTTCAACGTCGCAGACGTAGATCGGCAGGTTGGGGCCGACCAGCTTGCGAAGACTCTCTTTTCGGGCTTCGCTTCGCACGGAATAAAGCACGTCAGCCCCGGCGTCCGTCAGCAGCTTCCCGATCTGAAAAGCCACGCTTTTCCGGTTGGCCGCCCCCATGACGAGAATCGTCTTCTTTTCAAGCTGCAGAAAGTCCATTGTTCCATTCATTTTCTCAGGCGATCTCCCATGCAGCGATCACCTGACGTTTCACGTCTTCACTTGTTCCCTCGCCCCATCGAATCAGACGTGGAACGACTGGAACGGGCCGATCACGTGCAGGCGAGTCGGGATTTTCAACTTCTGAAAGTCCCGCACTTCGCCCGCAGCACGTGATCACACTGTTGCGAATCCGCTCTAGTCTGGAAGCCAGAGTTTCTTTTCGCTGGTCGAAGTCTGGGCCGTATCCGCGGACCATGCTCCGACGCCAATTCCAACTCCTCCTGCCTGTGGAGTGAGGATCGCTTTGTTCCACGGGGCTTCAATCCCCAGGGCCTGCACGAACTCATCCAGACGGGCGCGAACAGCCGGAAGCTTGGCTCCGTAGTGATTCCAGAGTTCGAGGAGCACTTCCTGGAACTTCGGATCATCCGTATCGCGAGCGCGGAGTGAAAGCTCTCGCATCTTCCACATCAGCTGCGTCTCGAACGGGGCGCCATGCGCCTTCGAGAACTGGAATCCGCGTTCCAGCCAGCTCAGTGCTTCTTCATCCAGAAGCGAGCGACTGCAGATGTCTGCCAGAGTCACATGAGCCTGTTCGGCTTCCTGTGTCTGCTGTTCCACGAGCTGCGGACGCTGATTCAGAAACTCCGACAGCAGCCGATATCCGAGTCCGCAGTGCTTCACCACGAGAGCCCGCTGCATCAACCGCTCGAACAACTTGTCGGACAGTTTCGACGTTTCGAGCCGCTCGAGTTGAGCGACCGCCAGCGTATTCAGGTCTGTCTCTTCCGCAGGAACGATGGGCGATGCTTCCGGGAGATTCAGCTGAGTTCGCAGCGGCTCCTTGTTGAGGATCACGCTTCGACGATCCATAAAGGAGTCGAACACCCGCAATGCGGCAGCGAGTGCAACTTTTAGGCTTTCATCGCCGGCGGCCTGTGAAGGAGACTTCCCGCCCAGGGCCACGGACGGGGTTGCGAGCCAGGTCTCTTCGCTGCACTTCTCGACGAATTCACGCCGCAGACTGTTCCGCAGCTGATTCGAAGTCTTGGGCGGGAAGAACGCCGACTCCGAGAGGGCGAGCTCGTCCGAAGAATACCAGCCGAGGACATCGCTCCCCTCATCATTCCCTTCCTGCTTTTCAGCAGGCTGCGGTTTGGCGAGTTCTCCTGCAGCCGCTTCGAAGATCCGGACGGACTCGTTGAGACGATCTCCTTCCAGACCGTTGACATGAGCCACAGCGGGGGAACCGTCTTCCTGTCGGTCGAACAGAGTCACCTGACCGATGGTGCGTGGGACAGTCGCAACAGTCAGAGTCGACAATTCGCTTTCTGGAGGAAGCGGTCGATCCAGAACATCGTAGCCGGCAGCCACACCCGAACGGATGGCTTCTCCCAGCAGCGGGATGCGGCTGAGCCGGTCTTCGTTGTCCAGCCGTGTCAGCAACCGCGAGAGAGAATCAATTTCGTAAGTGCGGACCCGGGCAGCGATCAGATTCTCAGGCTGACGCCGGTCCAGCAGCTGGGCGATCGTTTCGACATCCACAGCCTGATCGAATTGTGTGTACAGCTTGGCGGCACGGTGCAGGGCGGCTGCCGCACGGGCTTCATCCCCGTCCCAGGCCCGCATGAGTCCGATCGTGTGCCACAGCTTCGGAGATTCCGAGTCCTGCTGGGCGATCTGGTCGAGGATGTCGGCCGCTTCGGAGAAGCAGGCATGCACGTAAAGTCGTTGAGCCTTCTTGAACTGCGCGAGCTGATCTTCAGGCGGCTGATACTGCGGGAGCGGCTGAGCACCCCGCAGCGGATACGGAATGTTGGTGTCCGCATCCATTTCGAGCATGGCCATCAACGTGCGCTGACGCTCTTCTTCGCGCTCCAGACGCAGGACGACCGCCATGTGCTGGCGGGCCGCCATATCCCGGCCGGCTGCCATGAAGCTATCGACCAGCTTCCCGGCGAGAATTGCGACGATACGAGGCTCGGCCGCCATGCTCTTCAGGAAGGCGCGATGAATCACCTTCTTGCACTGGGCGACCGGCTCGAGTTCCGTCATCGACAGGGCCAGCAGGCCGTTGGACAGGGGATGATCCGGGTTCTTGCGCAGGAATGCGACCAGCCCGTCTCGAGCCTCTTCATACCGCTCGTCGCCAATCAGCGCCATCGCGCGCTGGTTGTTCAGCCAGGCGTTGTCCTGGTGGTCTTTGAGTAGTTTGTCGACCAGCTGCAACGCCATGCGGGGCTGGTTGTTTTGCTGCAGACGTTCAATTTTGCCCATTTCCGGCAAAATGGCCTGACAACAGAATTTGACTTTTTTGCCGCTGCCACACGGACAAAGTGCATACGAATCCATCAGTCTTGATCTCCTTGTGCCGAAAACACCCCATGCCTCTCAGGTCATGGCGGTTGTCCAGCTGCAATTCGGGATGAGGCGAAAGTGATTCCATTGAATACGCACCCGGAGACCGTCGGACTGGACATTCAGCCGCGGCACCCGGAGCCAGCGCACCATAAGTGGTTGATTTCCATTCAGTTTAGATGAAATGGCAGGGATTTCACAGCCTGCCTGCGGTTCACCCGACCGACGTAGAAAACGTCAGGAAATCGCCATTCCGCCCCACTTCTCCGGGGGGAAATGGGCGATCACGTCGCCCAGCCTTCGCTCGCATCTTCCGGTGGCGGAGTGAATTGCAGCGAATGGGCGGCACGCCACGTCTGCCATCGCTGCATCGCTCGTCGGCGAGTCTCATCCGTGGTGAGGATCGGAGCATTCGGGTTGAATCGCTGGTCCACATCGATTCGGATCGAAGTAAATCCGTAGTCGTCCGGGTCCTGACCAGTCAGCTGCAGCAGTCCCAGAAGTGCCAGATCGCTGATCTGATGCTCCGGGACCTGGGTGCCTGCCCCCTTCGGCGCGGTCGTCTCCGGAATCGGCTCGCGTTTCAGAACTGGAAGATCCGATTTCGCCGAATTCAACAATGGCTCGAGATCGTTGACCGCGTTCAGCGGACGATAGGTCGTGATGAACCGAATCGCATTCTGCAGCTGCGTCCGGGACGCCCCGACCGCATTCCGGTTTGCGATGATCTCCCGGGCCGCTTCCACTCCGGCAGGCAGCTGATACTTCGTCGCCAGATCCAGCCGGCTCGATGGCGAAGTGTGTCCGGAACGTCGCACCCATTCGCTGAGCAATGCCCGGCAGACTTTCTTTTCTCCTTCCGAGCAGCTCTGAACGTAATTGTAAAACGCAGAGTCGATCAGCATGGTCGAGATCGTCTGCGAAGAGAACACGTTCAGTTTGTTCTCAGGGTGATCCGCCAGGAATAACAGCGTCAGGACGCTGACCGGAGCGAGCTCTCGACTCGGACGCCGATCGACAAACGTCCGCAGATCCGCACAGCGGCGTTCGAATTCCTGTGTCCACCGTCCCGGATGCAGGGCGACCGCGAGCATCAGCCCCCCTTCCTCTTCAATCATCCTGACATAGAGTTCGCGGGATTCCTGTCCGTCTCCGCAGATCGACTGATAGACTTCCCAGGCAGGAGCCAGTTCCAGCGGAGCGGTCCAGGGATTGTTCAACACCCGGTCCCGCTGTTCATGAAATGCTGTCTTTCTCAACATTTCAAGCAGCCGCAAAGAGCGCTGTCGAATCTCAGGATCGCTGGAATGAACGCCCGCTTCAATCAGATTCAGGCTGGCCGAGCCCTGTTGAAGTAGAATCTTCTCCGCTTCGACCCGCCTGTGAAACTGGGCATCTCCCAGTTGCTGAATCAGCGGAGGAACCGGTTCGTTGGCACTCAGCTGAGAGCTGCATAAAACGGGCAGCGCCAGCCAGAATGAACGAAATCGCTGCCGATCCAACATGGAAATGAAGTCTGTTCGCCCGTCGTGACTGATTGAGAACTTTCTTCAGGAACTTCGACCTTCAGGCCAGCACGAACAGATACAACGACCGCAGCACCCGCTCCGTGGCTTCTCCATGATCGACATCCCCGGCGAGGATGGCAAGATCAACCCGGAGAATTGACCGGTTCTTCCTGCGTCCGGACGTACAGCGAGGGATCACTCCTGGGTGTCTCGTCCAAAGAACAGGAGTCGTCGTCATCCTCAATCACTGGCCGATCCTTGCGAATCAGCCAGATGATCAGCAGAGCCGAAATAATGCCGCAGACAATCAGGGTCGGCCATTGAAACTGCAGCTGTGCCCCTTCGTCAGACTCTTTCAGAGAAACGATCCACTGCGCCACCGGTCCTTGAAGATGGGCAGAGGTCAGGCGGGTCGCCAGTACCTGCGTCCCGTTGAAGATGAAGTGAAACACAAGACCCGGCAACTGACTCCCGCTGCGAACCGCCAGCAGCCCCAGCACGATTCCCAGAAGCGCCGCATTGAACTGCTGCTTGGGGATCATATGAATCACACCGAAGAGCAGTGCGGAAATCACGATCGGCAGCCAGCGACGTCCAGATCGCTGCAACCCGCTGAGGATGAATCCCCGGAAGGCCAGTTCTTCGCAGACGGCGGGACCCACCGCAAATGCCAGAAGCGTGAGCCACAGCGGAACAGAATCGGTCCCCATCGCCTCCAAAAGTTGTTTCGCCCCCGGTGGAAGCGGCGGAAAGAACGGGTCCAGCCAGGTCATCAACTGCAGGGCCAACGGCTGCAGTGAAAAAGCAAGAACAATGCCTGCTGCCAGCATCTGCCAGCTCGGCAAGGTGAGTTTCAACGTCTTGCGGATGTCCGTCGTCAGCAGCACTGCCATGAACAACGGCGGTGCCCCGACGGTCGCAATCAGATAGATCAATTGAACTGTCACCAGCTTGCTGGGCGTGTCCAGAAACTCCGGAGATCCCTGCATCGACGTCAGGAACAGGAACTGCAGAAGTGCGATGATGACGAAGCAGACAGCCCCTTCCGCGAAACTGGGTGTCGATTCCTTTTCACGCAGAAGATGCTTCAGCCACAATCCCAGTTCGAATCGCTCCGACTCCCGGAACAGGACGTCTTCGCGATTGAACTGTTCGGTCGCCCACCACAATGCCAGAGCACTGTAGCCACAGCTCGTCACCAGGACGGGCAGGGCATAGAGCAGCACCTGCGTCTCCAGATTCCCCAGCAGCAGGGCTTTGAGCAGGAGCGCCGGACCAGTGACCGGCAGAACGCTGTAGTATGCATTCAATTCGACGGCTGGATTGAGACAGAACATCGTCAGTCCCATCGTCACCAGCAGGAGCGGCGTGAGATAATATTGACCTTCTTTACTGCTGCGGGCGAACATCGCCAGAGACAGGCTCAAGGCACTGAACAACGCTGCCAGCGGGATCGCCAGGAGGACGACCCACATCAACGATTCCCAGGGCGGGAACGAAAGGTCCCCGAGGGCATTCGACTTCGCGGTACCGATAGCCGTGAGCATGTGCTTTCCGGTGAACCCCATGCTGCAGAGATTCAACAGGGCGGTTGACAGGCTGAAGACCATGACCGTCAGAAACTTTCCGAAGACAATTTCTGTGCGGGATGCCGGGGAGATCAACAGGGTTTCCATCGTCCCCCGTTCCTTCTCTCCCGCCCCCAGGTCGATGGCCGGATAAAACGCCCCCGTCACCGACATGATCACCAGCAACGCCGGGAAGATCTTGCTCCAGACGTTGGCAGCCAGCTGGGACTCTTCCGCGAGATCCACTTTCGTCATGGGGACCGGATGGGGAAGCGAGAGCGGCAGCCCCGCCGACTGCAGTCGATGCTCGAGGAGCACCTGTTCCCAATTCTGGATGGCATGTCGCAGACGCTGGTACGCGATCTCCGACTTTTCGTTGGCGCTGTTATGAACCATCACCGGACGAGGAAGGGAAGCCTCTCCGAGTTCGCCTCGCTCCCCCTTCTGCAATTCTTCCGAGATGTGGTCATACTTCTGCAGGAAGCCGGGAGGAAAGACAATCAGAACCTGTGCTGGAGCGCTGGCGAACCAGGTTTCGATTTCCTGTCGCAGAATTTTTTCTTCCGCGACGAGTGTCGGCGCGATCGGGGAGGTCGGACTGATCGACTCGATCTCCTGCTGCACTTCTCCCAGCCGGGCAATCCGCGAACGACGTTGTTCGACCTGTTCGAGCAGATCCTGCAGTTCCTTCCGGATCTCCGGATCTTTTTCGTCGTCCAGAGAGCCGGGACGGTCCGTGATGAGTTTCAGCTTGTCCGTCGTGGAGGGGGTATCAAAGTAGGCAGGATCAAATCGATTGCCGTCCAGCAGCGAGGGGCTCGGAAGCTGATCAGCCCCGATAATCACCACACGGCGGACCTGTTCCGCGAAGGTCACCGTCATCTGCACCATGCCGACCCCCAGGAGGGGATACAACAGCAACGGGAGGACTGCGACCATGAACAGCGTACGGCGGTCGCGGAGTTGATCCCGGACTTCCCGCTGAAATATCAGTTTGACGTTCTTCCAGCTCATGATCGAGGGGGAGTTGACCTTGCTGCCTACGCGGTTTCGAGTGAGTGATCCAGGTCTCGAATCAATTTGAAGAAGACCTCTTCGATGTCTGGCTGCTGATGCTGTTCCACGAGATCCTCCACGGTTCCCATGGCCAGAATCCGTCCGCGATGGATGATGGCCACCCGGTCACAGAGTTTTTCGACTTCGCGCATGATGTGCGTCGAAAGGATGATGCATTTCCCTTTGGATTTCAGGTCGGCAATGGTCTCCAGCACGGCGCGGGCCACCAGCACGTCCAGACCGGCCGTCGGCTCATCGAAGATCAGGACCGGGGGATCATGCACAATTGTACGCGCGATGGAGACTTTCTGCTTCATGCCGGTGGACATCTTACTCCCCAGCACGTCGCGGATTTCATTCATCTGCAGCGTCTGAAAAATGTCATGCAGACGCGCCTGCAGCTGTTCTTCCGGAATCCCGTACAGACGCCCGTAGTATTCCACCATCTCCCAGGCGGTCATCCGGTCGTAGATCCCGGTATTGTTGGACATGAACCCGATGTTCGATCGGACTTTCTCCGGATGTCGAACGACGTCATGGCCAGCGATGATCGCCCGGCCGGAGGTGGGTTTCAGAACGGTGCTGAAGATTCGCAGACAGGTGGTCTTGCCGGCGCCATTGGGCCCCAGCAGTCCGAAGATTTCTCCGGGATGAACGTCGAACGAGACGTGATCGAGCGCGTACATCGGTCCCATTTTGAGGTCCGTGAACTGCTTCGTCAGAGATTCCACATGAATCATAAGTTTAGTCTGGTTCGATTCCGCGAACCGCTCCCCCGCCATGGTGAGTGCATCATACAGCCCGGAAGGTCAAACGAGGCTCGTCACGTCCGACAATTCCGGGAGTTCCCTAACTCTTACCGCGCGGACCGTCATGACGGGGACGGAATTAACCTTCTGGGGACATTTCCCTGACGCAAAATGCAACACCCTTCCAGAACCCGCACATTTGGACCAGCTTCCCAGTCGGAATCGGCTCGTCAGAAATCGAACAACCGTTGCAATCGAATTCATCGATTCCAAACGCAATTTTGCGCCGAGCGGACGACGTCAGTCTCCCGATCGTTACGGTCACTTTTGCGATCATCGGGAGACTCACGTCTCCCGCTCGCCGATCACTCATCGCTGATCTTCACCCGCACCAGCTTCATGATGCGCCCGGAGACGTTCCAGTCCTGCACGTACAGGTTTCCATCCTTGTCCCAGTACGAACCGTGGGTCCCGCTGAAGATCCCTTCTTTCCATTGGTCCTGCGGAACATTGAAATTTCGACCCAGTGCAGGGTCCGGGTTATTCCCGAGTACAGCGATGATCGTGTTGTCTTTGTTCAGAATGACAAGGCGGCCATGCAGGTCCGGTACAGATACAAAATCGCCCTGAATCGCAGCTGAGGTGGGCATCCCCAGTCCTGTGACCACTTCTTCAATGAAGTTTCCATCGAGGTCGTAGTGCACCAGCCGCCCTTTGGGCTCATGGTTGCGGTCGCAGATGAGCAGTCGAGGAGGATCGTAACGGGTGTCCAGCACCATGCCGTGTGCGGTATTGAACTGCTTGAGATCGTTCCCTTTCACACCGAAGTGCTTCAGGTATTTGCCATCCTTGTCATACTTGAAGATGTGATTGCTGGCATAGCCGTCGGAGAGGAAGATGTCTCCATTGGGGGCCACCGTAATGGCAGTCGGATGAAACTTGTCCAGCTTCAGCCCGGACTCTTCGGGGAACCGCAGCTTCAATACGATTTCACCCGTCATCGAGTCGAACTTGATCCCCTCGGCATTGTTGTTCCGGGCTCCATACAGGTACTCGACCCCTTCTTCCTCCCGGATCTTCAGATCGTGAATATTCGCATACTCTTCGCCCAGAAACTTGCGAATGACTTCCCCGGCGGGGGAGAAGACGAAGACACCGATCTGCGCACTGGTGTAGATGTTGCCCAGACTGTCGACCACCACTCCGCCATGCGTCGGTCCAAGAACTGACTTTCCTTCCGGACTCAGCCCCCATCCGGGAACGGTGTCGAAGGTCATGCTTCCGCTTCCCATCCGCACCGGTTCCACCGGATCGCCTCCGTGGGCGGGGAGAGTCAGGGCCAGCATGAGGACCGGGACCAGAAACTTCGAACTTGGGAGCATCAGCGCGATTCCTGATTTCGAGTTCAACAAAGGGTCAAGCAGCTGAGTATCTATTTTCGAACCCATTTATACAAACGTACGCTCACAACCTGGAAAAGCCGAAACCCGGTGAGTTTATGAACCACCGACAGACCGAGGTTTTCGTCGGACGGGACTTCTCTTGGCTCATTTGCCCGAAAATCGCTAATCTTCCCGAAGTTGCCAGTTGTTCAGCAGATTTCACGACTTGTCACGAAGAAAAGTGACCCGGTAGTGGAATCGGCCTCCCCACAACGGCAGCGTACGGAATCCAAATCACACGGAAGGTCAGGGAACAGATGTCGCTTCGCGTCTACAACACACTTACCCGCGAAAAGCAGGAGTTTCAGACGATTCAGCCGGGCCAGGTTACGATGTACCTGTGCGGTCCCACGGTCTATAAGCCTGCCCACATCGGCCACATGGTCGGCCCCGTCATCTTCGACACCATCAAGCGCTACCTGACCTACTCCGGCTACAAAGTCACCTTCGTCGTGAACATCACCGACGTCGACGACAAGCTCATCAACAAGGCCCGCGAAAAAGGGATGGAAGTCAAAGCCCTCGCGGAGCAGATGACCGAAGATTACTTCGACAACCTCAAGCTCATGGGAGTCGATACCATCGATCACTTCCCGTATGCCACCGACTACATCGGCGCGATGCAGGAGATGATTCAGGGGCTCATCGACAAAGGGTCTGCATACGAGCTGAATGGCGACGTCTACTTTGCAGTCACGCAGGATGCCGACTACGGCAAGCTGAGCGGCCGCAGCATCGAGCAGATGCTCGCAGGAACGCGTGTCGAAGCCAACGACCGCAAACAGAACCCCGCCGACTTCGCGCTGTGGAAATCCTCCAAAGCCGATGAACCGGCCTGGGACAGCCCCTGGGGACCCGGTCGTCCCGGCTGGCACATCGAATGTTCCGCCATGAGCAGCAAGCTCCTGGGCGACTCCATCGACATTCACGGCGGCGGACTCGACCTGATGTTCCCGCATCACGAAAACGAACTCGCCCAGTCCGAATCCGCTTCGGGCAAGACCTTCGTCAAGTACTGGCTGCATAACGGACTCATGCAGTCCGGGAAGAACACCGGCAAAGTGGGCGGGGCCCACAGCAAGCACGGCGACATTCCGGATTCGGCGAGCGGGGGATGTCAGTCCCCCGATCACTCGCACAACCACGACGCCCAGATCGCCGGAAAACTCGCGGGTTCCGCGGGTGCAGAATCGGTCAAGACAGCCGTCTTCGCGCACCACGCCCCGGAAGTCGTTCGATTCTTCCTGCTCTCAACTCATTACCGCAGCCCGATCGACTTCTCGCTGGAGAACATCGCCAACACCGGAAAGTCGATGGACGGGTTCTATCGTCTGTTCGAAACCGCTGGTCGAATTCTGGGAGTCAGCTTCTACGACCTGAAGGTTCCGGCCACCCGCAACGAAACCACCAACCTCGAAGGTCTCCCCGCTGACATCCGCAGCACGGTCTCCGAACTCCGCGACCGCTTCTGGGAAGCGATGGACGACGACTTCAACACCGGCGGCGCGATCGGCATGCTGTTCGAACTCCGCCGGGCCACCAACGGCTTCATCAGCCAGAACAAACTGGAAGAGGCTGCGACAGCAGAACAGAAGGCCCAGCTGACAACACTGCTCTCGCTGGTGAAAGAGCTGTCCAACGTCCTGGGCGTCTTCCGCCAACCGCAGCAGAAGAACGCCGCGGCCGATGACAGCTTCGTGAACGGCCTGATGGATCTGATCCTGGCAATCCGCAAAGAAGCCCGCGCCACCAAGAACTGGGCCGTCGCCGACCAGATCCGCAACAAGCTCACGGAACTGAAAGTGACCGTCGAAGACGGCAAAGAAGGAGTCCGCTGGACCAGAGGGTAGCTGAGTGTTGAGAGACGAGGGGTGAGTGTCCTGTTGCTGACAGCATTTGAGACTGGCACAGGTCCGCACAGCGGACCCTACTTGCTACCGTCTATCGCTCCTCAACTCCAGTCAATTTGCTCCAGCATCGCTTGCAGCCTCTCCGCTTTCTGCTGATTCAGCTGCCTGACATAGCCGATTCTGCCCGCCAGATGCGAGCGGAAATCGACGTGGCCTTCGTGATTTTGCGACTGTGGTCCTGCTTTGATGCAATTGTGAAGAATGGCATGCAGCGTCTTATACTGTCTTCGTTCCACATTTAACTTCTCATTGAACACGATTCCAAGAGAATGTTGTCTGCGGCTCCGTCGCATGATTCGCGATTTACTTGGGCGAATGAAAAAACCTTCATTCAAAATGATTGCCATCGCATGAATACGAAAGGCTTGCAGGTGCTTCCGAAAATATTCGCCACCAGAAAATAAGAGATCGTCTGCATATCGCGAATATTGGCCCTCGAATTTCTTCGCAAGCCCATTCAAACGGCAATCCAGCCCATACGCGACCAGATTCGCCAACGCCGGCGATGTCGGAGCCCCTTGTGGGAGATGCCACGCCCTGCCCAGACGCTGCAGCTCCAGTTGCCGGTCGCGGCTGAGCGTCCTTTGAATCGTATCAATCACAGGCGTCGGAATGGCGTTGGTGGTCAGCATGGCGAGGACGTCTGCCAATGACTCCGGATAACCCAGGAGCCGAAAGACTCCCGTCACTCGGAACCGGGGAATCGACATGAAGAAACTGGCGAGATCCAATGTCCAGGCAACGCACTGACCGGCGTGCGGTGCAACGCCACTCAGCGTCGATCGTCCCTTCCGAAATCCATGCGAGCAAGGGTGAATCGGGACCCGGTTGAGGATGCCGTCAAGCAGCTTGCGCTGAAGATTCCGCAGTGCAGGGCAAGGAACTTCGAGAATTCGGCGCCGGCCGGATCGCTGGACTTCAGAGCGGATTGAATATCGCTGCCATTTGGAGTGAGCCGACCGGGCCTGAAACCGACCGCAGAGCCAGTCGAGTTGAGCTGGCGAAACCTGCAACCAGGCCGCTAATTGGCCAGCGCTGTGTAAGGCGGGAAGCCCCCAGCCCCGGAACTCTTCGCTCCAGACTTCGAATTTCGGCCCGGAACAACGAGAGACATCAATTTTGTAATATTCGCACACCGCAGAACGCGGCAGAGATCTTAAAAAGTGACACAGCACTTGCTTCCTCGGAGGAAGCATGCAACTTCCGAATTCCGCACTCACGGACGCGACTACGAGCTGTATCCAATCCCTGGGACTGGGTGACTGTGGCGCATCTCCAGATCTCAAAAGCGAAGCGTGAAGGCGAGTTGCCATTTCCAAGGGCTCAAGAGAACCGTTGAGAATGACGTCGGCCAGCGACTGATAGAATTCCTGCATAGATCTGGAAGATACGCTGCGTTTTCACCAAACCAGTCCGGCCGGAGTCATCCTCCGCGTAAGCGGAGTGCCACTCCGGCATCTATTCTGCAAGTGAAATACTGTCCTCGGAGTGTCCCCGAGATGATGATTCTACCGAAGTAAAATCATCCGCTGAAAACGCAGCGCGATTCAACAATAAGTGGGCGAATGCCAAACTGCAATTCTCATGGCACCATCGGTAATATACAAGCCGCCGGGACGTCCACGACTTTTAGAAAAAGACACTGATGATGTCACACCGCCACACCTCTATGAACTCACCCTATCCCACCGTTGTTCTTGCCAGCCGCAATTTGAAGAAGAGTGCGGAGATTCGGGCGTTGCTGGAGCCGTTTGGGATTCCGCTGTTGTCGGTTGCGGATTTCGCACACGCTGAAGAAGTCGTGGAGGACGGAAAATCGTTTCAGGAGAACGCCGAAAAGAAGGCGGCCCAGACGGCATTGGCGCTGCATCACTGGGCCATCGGCGAAGACAGCGGGCTGCAGGTGGATGCACTCAAAGGGGCACCCGGGATCTACTCCGCCCGTTTCAGCGGTGAGCACGCCACGGACGATGCCAACAACGCCAAGTTGATCGAAGAACTCAAAAATGTTCCGGATGAGAAACGGGGAGCCGGTTACGTCTGCCACGTGGCTGTCGCTGATCCCAATGGCGCTATTCGTCTGAATGTGGAAGCGACCTGTCGCGGCCGGATCGGTCACGAACCTCGCGGCAAAAACGGTTTCGGCTACGACCCCTACTTCCAGATTCGCGAATACCATCAGACATTCGGTGAACTCAGCCCGCTGGTGAAGCAACATCTCAGCCACCGCGCCCGCGCCTTCGAACGTCTCATCCCGCAGCTACTCCAGGTCCTCTCCGCGAACGAAGACGAATCGGCGTGAAGAGCTGGGAGCGAACAGCGGTCAACTTCCTCTCAACGCGAATTGCGTCACTTCCCTTCAACCTTCAACCTTCAACCTTCAACCTTCAACCTTCAACCTTCAACCTTCAACCTTCAACCTTCAACCCTTTTTCAAATCGTCATCGCCGAAAAGCCGCCGTCAACCACGATGTTGGCTCCTGTCAGGAAGCTGCCCGCGGTGTTAGCTGCCATGAGCAGGACCGCACCAGCGAGTTCTTCAGGGGTGCCGAAGCGGTTCATCGGCGTGTGCCCCATGATCTTGTTGACCCGGTCTTCTGTCAGAATCTTGCGATTCTGCTCAGCGGGGAAGAACCCGGGCGAAAGTGCGTTCACGCGAATGTTCTTCGTGGCCCATTCCCGGGCCAGATTCTGAGTCAGATTCAGGACGGCTGCCTTACTCGCGGAGTATGCAAAGACTCGAGAGAGCGGGGTGATCGCTGACAGAGAAGCAATGTTGATGATCGAACCGGCGGTGTTGGTGCTGAGCATGTAACTGCCGAGCACCTGACAGGCGATCCGCACAGCACTGAGATTGACGCGAAGGATGCGGTCCCAGTCTTCGTCGGTGATTTCAAGGAACGGAACCGCAGCGTTGACCCCCGCGCCGTTCACGAGAATGTCGCAGTTGCGTCCGTGCGACTTCAGATGTTCGACGATCGCTTCCAGATCAGACCGAGAGCTGGCGTCTGCATGGAAGAATGTCGCCTGTCCCGGCCAGCGATCGACGACTACCTGTCCGGCATCACGGTTCATCCCGACGACGTAAATATGTGCACCGGCGCTGGCAAGCGTGTCACAGATCGTTCCTCCAAGGACTCCGGTGCCGCCGATGACAACCGCAGTCTTGTCCTGCAGCCCGAACAGTTTCTCGAGATATCTGGAAGGAGATTGATGCATCATGGTATCAAGCGGCGCGAAATGAAGATGAATCGGAATGCAATGATGTTAAAGGGAGTCAGTAAAAAGAGAAAGGGGACGAGTCTCGAAAGAGATTCTCACGCCCCCCGCTGGTATCTATCCCCGAGCGGACCAGCAGTAACCTGTATCCTGTAGATGCTTTACGCCGCGCAAGCATTCCGAGACGGAGTCGGTTTCTCGCCGCGTGATCGTGAGTCGAAGACAACCTCCCGGCAATCGATCGCCTACCTCAGAACCTCGCCAGCCTCGTCCCCGGAGTCGACTTCCGCAGATTTCGGAACGCCCGGCTGTTCCAGCGTCACCGTCATCCAGCCGTCGACCAGTGTGACATTCTGAACTCGCATCTTGAACGCGGGGCGATCGTCCTGACGGGGAACCTCGAAGTTCCTTGCGAATGTCGACTCCTTCAATCGCTGCTCGATTCCCTGTCGGATCATCATGGAGGCAGCGATTCCGAGTTGCCCCTCTTTGCCCGGAACCAGCGGCTCGATCGAGCGCAGCGTCGGTTTCAGCGTGAGTTGATCGTCCGTCAACGTCGGCTGCAGGACCACTTTCACAACCTGAGTCGGAATCTCCGGGCCAACGACGGGGCGAATCCCCAGGCGGATGGACACCACAAATTCACCACCATCAATTTCCGCAGTGACCGGTTGTTCTTTGGCAATCAACAGCGTGTAAAGCTGCGGCTTCGCATTCTCACCTGATGCTGGTGCGTCCCCAAAGAGACGTTGCACCTGCGTATCCGGAATCTCTCGACCAGCCACGCGGAACCGGTCCGCCAGATTCTCGATCAGCGAAGCGTGAATCAGCAGGCAGGCACGATCCCGCAGGGTCTTCGCATCCAGAGAATACGGCGTGGGAGCTTCGAGAAGCGATTCAAAGCCGGACTGCGATTCCAGCGTCGGCACCAGTCGCCGGGTGATGAGTTTCGTGGGGGCTCGCTGCGTGACCGCCAGAATCTGTGCACCACTGGAATCAGCTGCTTCGGCCAGTGGTGGCTGGAATTCAAACCCGCACAGCAGCGCATCGTCCGTTGTCATTGTCGAAATGCGGCTGGGGAGCATCCCTTTCGCAGCCATCTGATTCTTCAACGGACCGTGAAGTTGCTGATTCAACTTGGCCAGTTCCTGATCCAGACGCGAATTGAACTGCGGTGCGACCTGCTGAGTCACCCGGTGGGCCGCGATGTTTTCAGACATCGGCTTTCGCTGTTCAGCGACGTTCAGCACGATGTTATTGGCCAGTGGACCGAGCAGGGGAACATTGCTGACTGCCGTTTCCGCCCCCAGGTGTTCCTGTCGAATCTTCATGAACGCGGAAGGACTCCAGGTCCGGATCGCCTGCCCGTTGAATTCGATCTGCTTCGTCATTTCGAATTCGAACGTGCCTGCAGATCGAATCGCCGCGCGCTGCACGAGTGCCACGGTTTCATTCGCGGTGACCCCCTTCAGCACATACAGCATGCGGGCTGTATTTGGGTCGGGGGTGAAATCGAGGGTGGTATGGGCCTTGGTCTTCTGGGTTCCGTTGACCTGCGCCCCCATGACGAAGTCCTGAAAAGGGCCTTCGTCAGTCGTGTCTGTCCCGACGAAGCTGCTGGCGAGCCCTTCACCGACGACCAGACAGACGGAATGTCCGGAAGCAAGATTCACCAGTCGTTGATGGGTGCTGACTTTAGGGGCCGCTGGGCGGACGGGAGCGGTCGCAATCAGAGGAGGCCCCTGAATGTACGGACGGCCTGGAGGGACCTGACCGGGAAACTGTGCCTGAGCCTGGGGCGTGCTTGCCCAGAAGCCCCCCGCAAACGCCAACAGGAACCCTCCTTGACGAATCCATGAGCCGGCCCGCAATTGACTTCGAAAGCAGTACGGTTGTTGAAGCTCGATAGTTCGACGTGCGGATTCACTCAGAAGACTGGTCTTCATACTTCACCACCTTGGCCCGGACTCGGTCCACTTCACTTGCAGAACATGAAAGTTTAACCCCCCAGCAGTTTCGAAGAGGGGTCGAATTTTCGAATTGATCCATGTTCGTTCATTCGAAACAACCGACAATTTCATCAATACGGAGCAGGGAAGCTGATCCGGATTGGAAATCCTGGTTGCTCAGGGGATGTTTTACACGTATTTCATGTTGGGGGACCCCTGTTTTTCCCGTCCAAGGGCTGATTATGTGGAATATTTCGAAACATTGGGATCTACTGGTTCTCGCGGGAGCCGTGATTCTCGTCGTCGGAGGTGTGATTGCCTTTGACCGCAGCGGGCTGAGTGCGAAATCCGATGCCGAAGACGTTCTGAACGGGAAAGACTCGCTTTATCACCCCACGGAACGTCCGATTGCCGCCCAGATCGCTGACGCTCCTCAAGAGAGTCCAGCCTGGCTCGATGACGAGGACAACGGACCACGCGAACGGTCCCGACCAGTTCCAGCCCCTTACCAGAAGGGCGTCGTGCAGCTGGGACCCGGTGCGTCCCTGGGGGGGCAACTCCCGTTCCCCGAAGACGATCCGTGGAATCAGCGAATCGATCATCTGGAAGTGGATCCGCTTTCAGATGTGATCATTGCGAAAATCGGTTGTGAAAAGAATCTGTACGGGGATTTCGGCTCGGGAAGCTGGAACGGCGCTCCGATCGGCATTCCGTACGTCGTGGTGGATGGCCAACAGGAACGCTTTCACATCAAGTACACCGCCTACGGAGATGAAAGTGACCCGGGCCCATATCCGATTCCCCGCGATGCCCCGATCGAGGGAGACCCGAATATCGATGGCGACCGTCACGTCATCGTCGTCGATCGGGACAACTGGAAGCTCTACGAACTCTTTCGAGCGTTTCCGATTGCCGACGGCCAGCTCTGGCGGGCCGAGTCGGGAGCGATCTTCGATCTGACTGGCAAACAGAAGCGACCGGTAGGCTGGACCAGCGCGGATGCTGCCGGACTCCCGATCTTCCCGGGACTGGTCCGCTACGAGGAAGCGGTCGAACAGGGAGAGATTCGCCATGCCCTGCGGTTCACCGTTTCCAACACCCGCAACGCCTATGTTCCTCCCGCCAGCCACTGGGCCAGTCGTCAGTCGGACATCTCGCTCCCTCCCATGGGAATGCGGGTTCGCCTGCGTGCCAACTTCGACATCACCCCTTATCCGCCGGAAGTACAGGTCATCCTGACCGCCCTCAAACGTTATGGAATGATCCTGGCCGATAACGGCAGCGACTGGTTCATTTCCGGGTCCCCCGATCCCCGCTGGAACGATGACAATCTGCGAAAGCTGAAGGAGCTGCAGGGGTGCGACTTCGAAGTCGTGCTGATGGAGAACATTGTCGAGGAAGAGCCGTGTGATTGTCCGGAAGAGAAGGAAGCCCTGAGAAGAAAGTTTTCAAAGGGCGCAGCGAAGGAACTGGTGCCGACGCTTTCCCGAGATTCCTTCCTGAAGTAGAACGATCGACCGGAAGACTCTGACTTTCGGCTGCGTTCTCTGTCGGACATCACCCGCTGATTACATCATCGAGTTGATCAAAGGACGCACTCCAGCCCTGCGTCATACTCCCCAGCGTATCAAGGAATGCTTTGACCTCTTCGTCAGTGACGGTCCCCAGCGGTACTGTCGTAACAGTGACCCGGGTGTTCTGTTCATCCTCCGCAGCGAAGAGTACGGTCACCTCCAGTGACGGAGGAAAGACGGGCAGCCCCGGATGACGTGAGATGTTCCCAGCGGAATCGCAAAATTGCTGGATGTAGACCAACCTCGCTGGCGCGTTCAGTTCCTGATACTGAAATCTGCCGTGAAGCGTCATATCGGCGCCATCGCTCATGCGAAACAGGCACTCGCATCCGGTTCGAATTTCACCGCTGAGGACTTCCATGGTGAACCCTGGGGGCGGGAGCCATCGACAGAGATGCTGCGGGTCGGTCCACATCTCAAAGAGCAGTTCGGGCGATGCGGCGAAGCTGCGATTGATGACAAAGCTGTGCCGGCCGTTCGTCTTCGCATCGAGAAACTCGGCCAGACGATCCCAGGTCGCGTTTCCGCCAGCAGCTTTGATGAACTTTCGGGCAGCTGCCGCCTCTTCAGCGGTCGGAAGCGTCATGGTCATTTCCATGGTCGTCTTCCCCTTCGACTCTGCAAACTCCACGGTGACGCGAAACATCGGTGGGCGATCCACGTACGCGCCATGGTCGTAGACCAGCTTCCGGAACTCTTCCACCTCGTGGTACAGCGTCATGTTGGGGTAATCGACCCCGTCCGGCCCGTGCATCGTGTAGTGCCAGATCCCCCCGGGCCGCAACTCCTTGCTATGGGTGGTTAACGAGAAGCCGCGCGGTCCCCACCACTGCGCCACCTGCTCGGGATCGGTCCACGCATCCCAGACCATCTCGACCGGGGCGTCGTAAACGCGTGTGATGTGAATTTCATTTGGTTGACTTCTTGCCACCATCGGAGTTCTTCCCTTTGGATTTCTGGTGCGACGATTGTTTTTGCCTGGCGGTCACGGTTTCCAGATAGGCTCCGAGCTGATCAAACCGCTGTTCCCACATCTGGCGATATAGTTCGAGCAGTTCGGCGGTCTCTTTGAACCCTTCGGGATTCAGATCACAGAGTCGACGCTGGGCGTCCTGCGTTTTTGTGAGGAGTCCGGCGCGCTCGAGCACCTGCAGGTGTTTGGTGACCGCTGGAAGGCTCATCCGCTCCAGAAACGGCGCGGCGATTTCAGAGACACTTGCCTGCCCCTGTGCGAGGCGTGCGAGCATCGCCCGCCGCGTGGGGTCTGCAAGGGCTGCGAACTTCAGGCTGAGCGGATCCTGCACCGGAACGCCTCGTTTACCACTCATTTAATTAACCACTTAGTTAAGTTTAAAAACCATTGCCGTCGATGTCAATCCGCTCGTCCGGATTCAACAAGATTTCACATTCGAAGGCTCGTCAATCTGCCACCCAGCGTCCCCGGGTTTCCCGGAATCACTTCTGACTCTGAACACCTTACTCACATCTTCTTCACATGAAATTCACAGTGCATCTTAACAATTCCTGTCGATGAAATTGTTAACGACAGCGAGACGCCTCCCGCAGTGCGATCCTTCTCCAAGTGAACGTGACATGCCCGCAATCTTTCAGAAAGCTCTTCTCGTCAGCGTGCTGGCCTCAATTGCATTGGCACACGGATGCGGACAAGTGGGCTTCGGTCATTCCGTCTCGAAAGTGGCTGCGAACAGCTCCCACGTGGATGGTGAGGCTCCGCTGGATGCAGATCCCGAGCTGCCTGCACCGCCACAGCCGCGTGGTCAATTGCAGCTGTTCCCCCTGGGGGGCCATGAACATGGTGGAGCTTCCGGCGCGGAAATCTCCGCTTACGACGTCCATTCTATGAGACTCTTCACGGTCAACGGCGCAGCTGACTCTCTCGACATCCAGAACATCGCCGATCCGACAGCACCGCAGCTGATCACTTCTGTCTCGCTGAAGGATTTGGGACGTCCAACTTCCGTCAGTGCCCGACAGGGGATGATTGCGGTCTCTGTCCTTCCCGATGAACATGCACGAAAGGGCTCGGTCCTTTTTCTGACTGAAGATGGAGACGTCATCAAGAAGCTGGAAGTCGGATATGGCCCCGACATGCTCACCTTCAGTCCCGACGCTCGCTGGCTGCTGGTGGCGAATGAAGGAGAACCGGACTCCGATTACGCCTTCGATCCTCCAGGTTCCATCAGCCTGATCGACGTCCGCAAAGGGCCCGCGATGACCGAACAGGCGGACGTTGTTTCCATCGGCTTTGAAAAGTTCAACAAGCTGCGAGAAGCCCTCGCCCCCAGCATTCGCATCTACAGCCACAGCGAAAGTGTGGCTCAGGACCTTGAACCAGAGTACATCGCAGTCTCCGCGGATTCCCGGACAGCGTGGGTGACCTGTCAGGAAAACAACGCGATTGCGGTCATCGACATGGAATCGCGTGAAGTGACCCAGTTGAAAGGTCTCGGTTTCAAAGACCACAGCATCGCCGGACAGGGACTGGATGCCAGTGATGAAGATGGAAAGATCCGCATTCGCCCATGGCCGGTTCGTGGGATGTATGAGCCTGATGGAATCGCTTCCTTCCAGATTGATGGCCGCACGTACTTAGCCACCGCCAACGAAGGTGAGCTCCGGGAATACCGGGCACTCAATGAACAGAAACGCGTCAAAGATCTCGCGCTGAACGTTCAGAACTTTCCGCAGGGGAAAGAACTCAAGGAGGAGCCGAATCTGGGTCGGCTCCGGGTGTCAAATGCCTTTGGCGATCATGACAACGACGGCGTGTTCGAAGAGCTGTTCAGTGCCGGCACGCGGTCTTTCTCGATCTGGAGCGCCGACGTGGAACAGGTCTTCGACAGCGGAAATCAGTTCGAACGCTATCTCGCTCACGCCCATCCACAGCACTTCAACAGTGAACATGAGGCACTGAACTTCGACGATCGCAGCGACAACAAAGGCTGCGAACCGGAGTCGGTCACCACCGGAGTGATCGATGGTGGTACGTATGCATTCATCGTGCTCGAGCGGATGGGGGGCGTGATGGTCTATGACGTCACTTCGCCGCATTCGCCGGTCTTTGAAAGTTACACGAATACCCGCGGCTTTGACGGGACTGTGGGAGACACCGGCCCGGAAGGGGTGCTGTTCATCACAGCTGAGCAGAGCCCGATCGGGAAGCCACTGCTGGTGGTCTCCTATGAGATCAGTGGAACGACCCGCATCTTCGAATGCCGACAGAATCAGAACGCGCCCCGGCCGACAGCACAGCTCTGAACTCAACTGCAATCACCTGCGCCCGCCTGCGGCGCGGTCTGCACGGCGATGGATCCACCATCTCCGCGCTCAACTCACACACGAATGATTCTTTGAAAATGAATGACTGGAAAGACGAAATGATCACGAACAAGACTTCATCACGACGTGGATTCACTCTCATTGAACTGCTGGTGGTGATTGCCATCATCGCTGTGTTGATTGCCCTGCTGCTTCCCGCAGTTCAGCAGGCTCGCGAAGCTGCCCGCCGCAGCCAGTGCAAAAACAATCTCAAGCAGATGGGCCTCGCGCTGCACAACTACCATGAAACCCACAGCGTTTTCCCGCCGGGTGCTTTGTCCCTGCAGTCGAACGGGACCGCCTGGCCTGAAACAACGTCCAACTGTTCCAGCAAGCCTTCGAAGTCGAGTGTCGTAGGAGGTTGGGGCTGGGGAACCTTCTGCCTGCCATTCATCGACCAGGCCCCGCTGTACAACACACTGGCTCCCAACGGAAACAACTTCCCCGCGGTCACCGTCAATGTCAGTAAGACAACACTGACGGTCTTTCGCTGTCCATCTGAGCCGAGCGGTCCTCTCATCACCAACACCGACTTCGGAGGGGACGGTGCCGGAAATGGATACGCAAGTGCCTCCTATGCAGCCGTCATCGGCAGCGGCGGACTGGAGTATCACATCAACTGCGACGGCAACAATCCCAACCCCGAAGCTCGCTATGGAACCTTCTGGTACAACAGCCGCACCAGACTTCGTGATCTGACAGACGGGGCAAGCAATACTGTCCTCGTCGCGGAACGGATGTGGGACGGCACTCCGGAGAGCACCGGCGGGACTGGAGCGATCTGGGCCGGACGCCCGACGAACTCCAACAAGTATTGCACGCTGCTCCGCATGAACGACACTCCCGCATTCTCGATCAACGGAACCAACGACAGTGCCGCTCGCAGCAAGCATGTCGGCGGAGCACACTTCCTCCTCGGAGATGGAGCTGTCCGTTTCCTCAGCCAGAACATGGATGCCATGACTTATCGTCTTCTCGGCCAGAAGGCAGACGGCACTCCGCTGGGTGAGTTCTAAAAATCTCGGTCAAGTTGCTTTGTACTGCCGCCCCTGTCCATGTCCTCCTTCCAGGGCGGCAGATAACGCCTTCAAAACAGTATCCGCACTCCGAACAACTGGAATGCAGAAGACTCCTTTCTTGAAATCGTTCTCGATGCTCAGATCTCTTTCAGCTCATGTCGGCACACTTTCACTGATGACATTCCTCCTGAGCGGATGTAGCGGCGCTCAGGACACTCCGGGCCTTGTGAAGGTGACCGGCCTGGTGACGATGAACGGCGCTCCGCTCCCGGGGGCGGAGGTGACGTTTCGACCGGAGAAAGGCCGACTCTCCTCCGGCATCACCGACGACTCTGGTCGTTACTCACTCGTCTACATGCAGGGAGTTCCTGGAGCACTGCCGGGCAAGCACACTGTCTCCATCAGCACGCTCATCGAAGCGAACTCCGATTCCGATGACCCGCTCCAGCGTGACGGCCGACCGGAATCCATCGCTGCAAAGTTCAATACGCAGTCCACGCTGGAGGCGAGCCTCCCGGCCAAAGGGGCCGTCGAACTCAGCTATGACGTGGAGCCTGCACAGAACTCGACGAAGGTTCGCAAGAAATAGAGGCAGGTCCGGCATTTTCTGCCGCACTCCGGGGCGAAATCACCCTCGACACGACATTTTCGTAATGAAGTCAACAAATTCGGTTGCATCGGTCAGAGAAGAAATTCCGATAAAACCGATTGTGACGGACGAGGGTGCGTGATCAGATCGCTCATCAGCGAGGCAGGTCCGTCGATCAGACCGACCCTCCGCTCCGCGTGATTTCATGCCCCATCAACATGCTGACCGCTGCATTGTTGACGGGATCTTACACCGTCGAAGACTGCAGCTGCTGAGGCTGCTCTTCGCGTGCGTTGCGATACTGCAGGTGTCGTTGGTCGCGATTGCCGGGCCAGTCTTACCCGACATCCCCGATGATCCCGACCTGTTCACGTCTTTCGACACGGAAATTGCGCAGTCTGGATGGGCTACCATCGGCGACAGCTGTGTTCCCGAATCGTGTCCGGAGGAGGGCCTGACATTTTTCGCAGACCTCCTCTACTGGAAACTGACCGAGGGAGCTGCGGACAACTGGGCTCAGGTGATCACTCCCATGGGGACCGGTACAACGGCCGGCACCGCCACGTTGATTGAAGCGCCCTTCAACTGGAAAGCTGGCATTCGAGTCGGCATGGGGTATCAGCGCAGCCAGGATCTGCTCGACTTCTCACTGGCTTACACCAACTTCCAGACCAATGCCGCCAGTCAGGCAGCGGGTGAGGTGTATTCCGCGTTCCTCGCCAATTTCTATGCGAGCAATACGGACGGGAGCGGATTCGGTCCGCACTATCGCGGCGCCAGCATGGACTGGGACTTTGCATTTCACACCATCGACTTCGAAGCGGGGCACAACTTCGAAATTGACGAATCCCTGCAGCTGCGCCCGTTCCTGGGACTCAAAGCTGCCATCATCAATCAGTCCATGCATTCGACCTGGCGGGACCCCATCGACACCACGTCCCAGACGTATCTCTTCGATTCCGCAACAGAAAATCTGAAGCAGGACTTCTGGGGAATCGGCCCTTCCGTGGGGGTGGTTGCAACGATCCCCTGGGTTCAAGGTCCCCATAAGTCGCTGCGATTCTTTGCCTCTCCATCGGGGTCAATCATGTACGGCAACTGGACGTTTCAGGACCGCTATCAGAACGACGGCCCGACGTCGACCACTGTCCCTACGCAATCCACCATCTCCATCAACACGAGTCCCATCCGCGGAGCAGCCACGATGTTTCGGGCAGTCCTCGGAGTGGAATGGAATCAATATTTCTCACGAGCCACCACCACAGTCCGACTCAGTTACGAAGGCCAGATCTGGCTGAATCAGATGCAGTTTTATTCCTACAACATGGGCAGATTGAACAACCTGATGTCGCTGCAAGGAGGCGTTCTGGAGTTGTGTCTCAACTTCTAGAGAGCACTTTGCCTGACCGACCGGATTCAGGCGTGATGAAACATGAAAGTCCAACAGATCGCCTGAGGAAGGCAGACACTCTTTCGAAGAATGTCCTAAGCGAAACACGTCAATGATCCAGTTCACCCGTATCACCGCTTTTCTGAGTGTCCTGCTGGGATGCTGCAGCGCGAGTGCGCAAGGGATCAAACCTTTCGCGGACGTGCTCGTCTGGCAGGCCTCTGAAGAGACCTCGGCGGTCTGGGCCAGCGTGATCACTCCAAGTCCCGTCACTCCCAGCTCGCAAAGCAGCTTTATTGCGATGGAAGATGAGTTCGGCTGGAATGCGGGTCTGAGAACCGGGGTCACGATCGAACCGGAATCCGATCAGTGGAACCTGTCTGTTTACTGGACGTACTTCCCCACATCCCGCGAAGCAATGATCGCCCCTGGGAACCAGATTGTCATGCCGGAGCTCTTCAGCGGCTTTCTCGGTGGCGACGCCTTTGATTTCACCGCCGGTTCACTCAACTGGGGACTGAACTTCAACGCCTTCGATCTTGAGGTCGGCCGCGAACTGGCACTGAGCGACACGTTCTCCTTCCGCCCCTGGATCGGCATCAAGGGAGCAGTCATCACGCAGGCAATCCGTGCGACCTGGGCCGACCCCGACACAGACCTCCTGGCACGTGAAAAAGTGGATCACAACTTCTACGGGGTTGGTCCCAGCTTCGGAATTGCCGCACGGTGGATCGTCCCCAGCTGCGAAGAACTCAGCCTGGTTGGTTCGCTTTCGGGAGCGATCCTCGCGGGACGATGGAATGTGACAGACACGTATCACCGCATTTCACCCGCCACCGCACCGAACACGTACGACACATTCACCAGTACCTTGTCCGACTCCTCACTGGGGTCGGTCATGGTGCGATACTTCGTCGGGATCGAGTGGACACATCAGTCGACTTACCCCATCACAGCCCATCTGGGATATGAACTGCAGTGGTGGGCCAATCAGCAGAGATTATTGACGTTCCAGCAGCTGCCGATGCATGGAGATCTGACTTTACAAGGTGGCTCATGCGGTCTCTCGGTCTGCTTCTAACCCTGTTGCTGTTCCCGGTGCAACAGCTCTGCGCGTCGGAGCTGTTCGGGGAATTTCTGTACTGGAAGATGACCCAGCCAGTCGACTGGGTCCTCGACACGAATCGTCTCCCGGTCGATCAGTTCGTCGCCTATCGGTCGCTGGAGTACGACTTCCAGCCGGGTCTGCGGGTCGGGATCACCCATGAATCGGAACTCGATGCACGACTCACGTACACCCACTACCAGACAGAAACATCAGACTCGGCCACCGGCAGCCTCACCGGCGCGTTTCTCGGCAGCAAATTTGCGCAGCCACCCGCACCCGTCTTCTACTTCGATGCCGGACAGATCGAAGCCTCTCTCAACTACAACATGTTCGACGCGGATCTGGGGAAGAAATTCCGCCCGACCGACTCCCTGATGCTTCGCCCCACGGTCGGTCTGCGCGGCGGATGGATCGATCAGTCCATTCGTTCCTCTTTCCAGGCCGAATACAAATTCCTGGGGCTTCATTTCGACCAGGATCTGCAGGAGAACATGCGGAATGACTTCTGGGGGATCGGCCCGAAAGTCGGAATTGAAAGCGTGCTGAATCTGTGGAAGCGGGAGCAATGTCACTTCAACCTGATCGCCAACTTCTCCGCAGCTTACCTCGTCGGGCACTGGTCGATCAGCGATGTGACCAACTACCTGACAACGATCGACGGTCTTCCGACCACGTCACAGAGGACTGTCGATGTCCCGAAGCGGGACTTCGGCGCAGTCGCGTTTCAGGCTGTCGTGGGTCTCAACTTCGAATCCCCACGCTGGTCAGGAACATTCGGCTATGAACTGAACGACTGGCTGAACCAGTGTCAGATCATGGACGACGCCACCGGGCCTCACAACAACGACCTGCTGCTGCAGGGACTCACTGCCCGTCTGGCATTTCGCTGGTGAAAGGCGAAACAAACTCAGGCTGCTTTCGCCACGGTGCTGAGCTTGCGGGACGGGGAATGGTACAACCGGTGATAGATCGGGCAGGTCTCCAGCAGCTGAGCATGGGTGCCCGAGGCAACAATCTTTCCGTTTTCCATCACCACAATCCGTGTCACAAAGTCCAGAAGGCTCTGTGAGATCATGTGCGAAATCAGGAACGTCGTCCGGCCTTTGACGAACTCCTTGAGCGCCTGATGAATCAACGCTTCACTCTCGGCATCCGCTGCGGAGGTGGCTTCGTCCAGAATGAGGATCGCCGGATTTCTCAAAATCACGCGGGCGAGCGCGACACGCTGACGCTGTCCACCGGAAAGGTCTTTCCCTTTCCCGCCCAGCAACGTGTCGAACCCCTGCGGCAACGTCTGCACGATCGGCAGGACATGTGCCCGCCGGGCCGCTTCCTCAATGTCTTCGCGGGTTGCCGATTCATTGCCGTACCGGATGTTGTCCAGCAAGGTCCCGTCAAACAGGACGGTATCCTGAGTGACGATTCCGACCTGATTGCGCAGTTCGGCCAGTGAAATCTCTTTCATCGAACGGCCGTCGATGAGCACGTCCCCCTCCTCGGGGTCGTAGTACCGCGGCAGCAGGTTCACCAGGGTCGACTTGCCGCAGCCGTTCTGACCGACGATCGCCACAACTTCGCCGAAGTTCACCTTCAGATCGACATGCTCGAGTACCAGTCCCCGCTGCGATTCCTTGTGACGATGCTGATACCGGAAGGAGACATCCTGGAATTCAATGCTCTGGTGATGACGTCCGAGCGGCTTGGCTGCAACGGGATCGACAATCTGACTTTCCTGTTCCATCAGATTGAAAATGCGGTCAATCGCAGCGGTGGACCGTTTGAGCCGGGGAAATATGCCTGACAGCTTACGGCACGGGTCCAGCAGTCCCGCGAGCAACGCATAGATCAGGCCCAGTTCCGCCCCGTCCATGACATTCTTGGTCAACTGCACGCCCCAGATGTCCGTCTTTCCTCGCATGACGAGATAAGCACCGGGGACCAGTGCTGCGAACATCGCCATCAGCCCCAGCAGTTCGAGCAACGGCTTCGCTGCAGCGTCGATCCGCACCACCTTCATCGCTTTGCTGAAGTAGGCGTTGTACTGCTGATCAAACAGCCGGCGATGATGATCTCCGCTGTGATATCCGATCACAATCTTCAGGCCGTCGAACGTTTCTTCGAGAACCTTGTAGATCTGCGACATGCTTTCCATCATCCGGCGGCTTGCCCGTTTGAGCATCCAGCCGACCCGGCTGAGGAACAGGCCTAACAACGGAATAAAAATGAGAGAAAGCAGTGTCAGTCGCCAGTTGAACCAGATCGCCAGAACCATGCAGGCGATGCACTTGAGGGGCTCGCGGATCATCCGCCCGCCGAGCATCGTCACCCCCTGGGAAAGCTGTTCGGCATCGTAAGTGAAGCGGGACATCAGCCCGCTGGGGCCTTCATGTGTCAGGGACTGATAGTCGAGCTGCAGGACCTTGTGCAGCATGTCTTTTCGCAAGCCCATAATGGCCGATTCCGCAACATTCCCGATCAGCACATCCTGAATGTACATGAGCACCGACTTCACAGCGGTAGCCACGATCAGAATGACAATCAGCCAGCAGAACGTCTGGAATTCGCTTTTCGGGATATAGGGAAGCAGATAGACCTTCACCCAGTTGAACTGGTAGATCGTGCTTTCCCGACCAGCCAGGGCCGACCGCTTACGGGCCAGCGACTGCTGCAGGTCGACATACTTGGCGTCGTTCTGTGGAACCTGTTTCGAATTGAATTCTTCCAGCCGAGCCTCCAGACGTCGCTGATCTTCGATCAACCTGTCCTTGTCCTGCGTCGCCGTTTCAATGGTCTGATCGACATACTCGTGGAGACTGGTGTGCTCCATCAGCAGCTTGACGATCGGGAATGCGACCGTCAGATTCGCCCCCCAGAGCGCTGCAATGATGAACCCGAGAACGACGGAGGTTGCCAGTCGATTGCGATAGGGACGCAAATACGGCCAAAGTTTGGGAAAGCTGTCCACGCGTCGATCCGTGACTATCTCAGAAACCAGTGAAAGGGCAGTGTGGCCGGGATTTAACTCCGATTCGCCCGTTTGTGTCCAGACGAATTGTGGCCTGCCAGACCCTCACTCGATAAGCTGACTCAGATTCCCGGGGGACATCCCTCCACACCACGGAAACAAACCGACCCATTTTTCCCAATCCTCCTGAATTCGCATGACCACCTACGCCCAGCGCCTCCATGAGCAGATCCGCCTGAAGAAAACCCCCGCGCTCGTCGGACTGGACCCCCGCTGGGAACAGCTCCCAACCGAACTTCGCGTTCGCGCAGAAAGCCTTGGGGGGAATCAGTTTTCGATCCGGGCCTCCGCATACGAGGAGTTTTGCAAACGAGTCGTCGATGTGGTCGCCCCCTTGGTTCCGGCGGTCAAACCACAGTCGGCATTCTTCGAAGAATGCGGGCCCGCTGGGGTCGCGGCACTGGAAAACGTGATTCGACATGCCCGCAAAGCAGGGCTCATCGTGATCTGCGATGCGAAGCGGGGGGACATCGGCTCAACCGCGGAGGCGTATGCTGCTGCATATCTCGCCGGCGTCGATCCAGACGCCGCTCCCTTCGCCGCCGATGCACTCACGGTGAACCCGTATATGGGAATCGACACGCTGCAGCCGTTCGTCGAGCGGGCTGAAAAAGTCGGGGCAGGACTGTACGTTCTTGTGCGGACGAGCAACCCTGGCGCGAGAGATTTTCAGGACCGTGTGACGGATGGCGAAACCCTGTATACAACCGTCGCCCGGAAAATCGAAGCACTCTCAGTACAGACTGCAGGCGGAGCCGATTACGGATCGATCGGGGCCGTTGTCGGGGCGACGTACCCTGAAGAACTCGCCCAGCTGCGACAGACGATGCCCCACGTCCCGCTGCTGGTTCCCGGCTACGGCAGCCAGGGGGGAACATCTCAGGATGCTGCTGCGGCATTTGATGCACAGGGGCTGGGAGCAGTCGTGAACAGCTCGCGTGGAATCCTCTTCGCCTTCCAGAAGGGAAAGCTCGCTCAGGAGTTTGGAGAAAGTCGCTGGGAGCAGGCCGTCGAAGCCGCGACCCGACTCATGATCGACGATCTGGCAGCAAACACCCCCAGCGGGACCCTGCGGTAGGAACCGTTCGGGTGGCCCAGACAAAGTCTGGGTTCCGGAGGAACAAGAGGCCTGTCAAGACGCGATCAAGCGTCTGTAAATCGTCCTATCAGCTGAGAAGTACCGGACGAGCACCCCTCGAACAAATGGGAGTTATCCGGGCAGCCTCTTGCGGCTGCGCCGCCCAGACACCGTCTGGGCCACCCGCCGCTTACTTCGAGACGTTCATCTCGGCCAGCAGGCTCGCGAGTCCCACTTCCACGACGTTCTTCTGGCTGACACCGGAAGGAATGCCTGCTTCCGCTTCGCTCAGATGAGCAAAGACGATTTCCGCTTCTGCCACCAGTTCATCACCGCAGTGGGCCGTGACCATGGTCATTCCCCCTTCGTCGCGGGATTCCTGCAGCGTGGCGGTGTAGATCAGCTGATCGCCGGGCCGTGCCGGGCGATGCGAAACGAATTTCGGGACCTTGGCGAGGAACACCAGATATTTGAACTGATGACTTTCGCCCAGCAGAATTCCGCCGGTCTGAGCCATCCCTTCCATGATCAGCGAACAGGGCATCACCGGGAAGCCCGGGAAATGATCATGCAGATGTTCTTCGGCAAGCGAGACGTTCTTGACAGCACGCGCCTGTTTTCCACTTTGAAATTCGATGAACTTATCGATCCAGAACCAGCGCATGACGTCTCCTGAGTTTAGCCGCACACGCTGGGTGTACGGCTAAACGTTCCTTCCAATACTCACTCCGGCAAGACTATTTGATCTTGCTGGCGATGAACTTGCAGACCATTTCCACGGTGAACAGATCCTGCACGTTCGCCACTTTCGGATCGGCAGCGAGCTTATCCACATTCGCGTGCGGCATGCGTGCACGGAATTCCTTGATTCCCTCTTCGGTGATCTTGCCGTCTTTGACAAATCCCGAATCAGCGGACATCAGGTTTTCCGGGAACAGTTCTCCACGCGGAATCTTGACGTCAAAGGCCTTTTCGAGACGAAAGACGATATCCAGGAAATCGATCGATTCGGCTCCGAGGTCACCCATCAACGTAGCAGTCGGAGTGACTTCATCGTCGTCGACTCCCAATGCATCCACCAGGATTTCCTGCACCTTGGCAAAAACCTGTTCTTCACTCGCCATTTCTAAAACTCCGTATTGAATGTCCGGGACGATCCCCTGAGGCGTTTGCATTCAGCTCATGCCGGATTCTGAACCCGACACGCTCTTCTGCCGCCGAAGGCAGTTCAGTCCAAATGGACGGCTTCTCACCGCGGGACCCCTGACCAGATCAGACTCGCAGACGACGGTGAGCACGTCCCGAACTGAAACAAAAACTTCAAGATGCGCCGCATCACATCTGACCTCTGTGAACGGCCATCCTTGATTCCGATGTTACTGATGAAGCGTTCCTGACGGAAACACTTCCTCCAGCGTTCTACAATTCGGCAGACTGGACCGGAAACTCTGTTAAAATCCACCCAGAGTCAGGCCGCCATCCACGACCAGCACGTGTCCGGTGATATATCCCGCCTCGTCACTGGCAAGAAATGCCACTGCATTGGCAATATCTTCCGGTTTCCCCAGGCGACGCACCGGGATCTGCTTCTTCAGATCTCCTTCAGCCACGGACCGGACCGCCTCGGTCATATCCGTTTCGATGAATCCCGGAGCAATCGCGTTCACGGTGATATTCCGTCGGCCGATTTCCGTGGCCAGACAGCGGGTCAGACCTTGAATCCCCCCCTTGCTGGCTGCGTAGTTGACCTGCCCCTGATTCCCGAACTCCGCAGCGACGCTGGACATATTGATGATACGTCCGTATCGCTGAGACATCATCTGCCGCATTGCTGCCTGGCAGAAGTTATAGACGCTGTTCAGGTTTGTATTGATCACCGACAACCAGGCGTCTTCTTCCATGACCGCCAGCAGACCGTCACGGATGATCCCGGCGTTGTTCACCAGAATATCGAGACGTCCCCATTTCTCGATCACGGCAGCAATAATGCGGTCGGCGTCGGCTTTAATCGCCACATCCCCTTGCAGGGCCATGACTTCAAAGCCCTTTTCCGCCATCTCAGCGACAATCTTATCCGCTGATTCTTTGCTGGATTTGTAGACGAAAGCGACTTTCGTACCCTGCTTCGCCAGCGTTTCGACAATCGCCTTGCCGATCCCTCGGCTTCCCCCGGTCACCAGGGCTGTTCGTCCTTCTTTACTCATGATTCCACTTTCTTCCGAATTAGGTTGCCAGCGTCTGATCGATGTTTCCAGCGAGCGGGGGATGTCAGCCCCCCGATGAAGTGAACAGGAGTCTGACGTCTCCCGCTCGCCGCGAGACTCTCAATGACTTCCTTCTGGCCACAGCACTGCAAACAAGCTCTTCAGGCTCGCGACCTGTGTCTCATCCGAACTTTTCATTTGGGGAGAACGGTCCGCCAGATTGTACTGTTCCAAAACCAGCCGGGCATTAACAGCGTTCACGCCGTCCACGGTTCCCGCCGTTTTGAGCGTCCACTGCCCGGCCTCCTTCTTATGGACCGTTGCAGTGATTTCCAGGGTTTTTCCGGGTGAAACGAAACTGTTGAACTTCACAGCCCGGGCTTCCTTCAGCAGCACTGTGCTGTAACGGAAGTCTTCACTGGCCCGCATCAACCAGGCACTGGACTGAACCATGGCTTCGACCATCAGCACTCCCGGCATGATGGGAAAACCCGGAAAGTGGTCTTGAAGGTACTCTTCAGCCAGCGACAGCGTCTTAATAGCTGTCAGCGATTCGCCGGGTTGAAGCTGAGTGATTTTGTCGATCAGTGAAAATCGCATCGTCCAGGCCGTAGCGCGCAGGGACCGTGTGTATGTACTCCGCCGCGAATCAACTTGGAAACGCTGAGGATTGACGGATCAAATTTGAACAAATGACTATAGAGCAGATTCCAGGTGGGCACAACTACCGGCAGGCGACGGGGAAATGCGGAACCCAGGAGAGCATTCTGTTGAATCCCGCGACGTCCTGAACGTGCCCACAATCGGTCACCTGCCATCAGCTCCGTCATTGCTCTGCGATGGCCTCTTCGACGACCGCGCTTCCTCTATCGGAAACCTCGGCCCGACGGGACAACCTATTACAAACGGCTCTAACTATCTGTGCATCAGAGTGTTCCGTCAGTCTGCCCGTGTCGGTTTTGCCGGTTTTGGCAGTCTGATCTCTTGGATCTCTCGAAAACGAACGCCGACCGGCAAATCCGCTCAGTATCGCGCATCAGGAGATTCGATCCTCGAAATGTGAAGTTCTATACGAACTCGGAAATTGCTTGCGCCCGATTTCGCTCTTAAAATTTGAATCTGGGCAATTTGGACCACGACTGAGGATCGCGAGGAACACGCTGTGGGTAAACTGGGTCTCGCTGGGACATCACTGGCAGCCGCCATACCGGGCGCGTTTCTCTTCTACATCCTCCTGATGGCGGTGTTGAAGAGCCTGGAGCCGATGCCCATCACGATGAAGGTCGCGGCGCTCCTCATGCTGGTGATCGCCCTTGTCATGGCGCTGTTCCCTGCCTATCTGCTTATCTGGTTCCGCCGGGACAAAGTCTCTCTGGCCAGCCAGAAAGGTGCCGCGGGTGCAGCCGCTCTCGCTGGGGGAGCCGATGCCGAGGTCTTCGCCGAAGATCTCGTCGGTCAGGAGTTCGACGATGCCGAGGATCTGGCACCCGCCGATAACTGGGCTGACTCGGAAACGATTGGTGACGACACCGAGTCTGCTGACGGCGGACTTCCGGATCTCGACGATGTCGAAGCAGTCGCAACTGTCGATGAGGACTCCTTCCCGACTGCCGAATTCGAAGTCGATGACGACCTCGAAGCGTCCTTTGGAGCTGAGGACAAGTTCGATCAGCCTGCCGGCGCTTCTGACGACTCGATGCAGACCATGGAATTCGAAGCTGAAGAAGTCGACGAATTCGGGCAGACGCTGCAGGAGTTCGGGTCGGCAGAGGAAGAAGAGTTCAATCCGGCCGTCGACTTCGACGACGAATTCACCTTCGACGACTTCGAAGACGACGACGATATGAAAAAGAAGTAGCCGTCACGCGTCTCTCCGCGCCCTCTGTTCTGCTCACGATTCGGGTGTGTTGAGCGACCGCCACCGACCGCTCTGGCTCAACAGATCTCCCAAAAAGGCGACCAGACAAGGTCCAATCCACAGACCAGCAGCATCCGTCATGCGTCCGATGGGTGGACAGACGACGATCACGAGAATCAGACTCATCGCCGCGTAGGCTGCTGCAATGACGAATAGCAGTCCTGCATTCTCGAAAGTCCGGTACGGGATGATCTTCGATTTCCAGATCCAGCGCGTCACAATGTGAAGGCTGATGAAGACCACACCCACGAACGTCAGCAGCCCTCCCATGGGATTGAAGACGAAATCTCCCAAGAGCTTGAAAATGCATTGCCGGCTCGCCTTCAGCAGCCAGATCACGTACAGCCGAGGGTGCTTTTCGACAAGTTCCAGTCCCAGGCGTTTCAGCTGAGTGTTGACCAGCACTGGATCGTCCCCATACACCTCGTGAGCCGCCGGAGTAAAGACGCTCCAGATGAACAGATCGCTGTTCGACTCCATCCTGATGTAGCTGGTCGGTCCCAGCTCGACATACTGGAAATCACGCAGTGGAATCGACCGCAGTCGGTTCATCGCTGCCTGCGCAAGTGGACGAAGTTCTTCCGAGATGAGCGGGAGAGTCTTCTCATCCATGAACTGGCCGGAGATTCCGATCAGGTTATAGCCTCCGAAAGCCACGATCGAAAACTTGCCGACCACCGCCAGCCGCAAGCTGCAATAGAGAATCAGCGGCACCAGTCCGATCACACTGCAGATCCCCAGACTTCGAAGAAATGAAAGGACATTCCCCGATTCCGGTCGCGACCGTAGTCTGAACAGCGGAGTCAGCACCAGAACGAATGGGACGAGAAACAATGCCGCTGGCCGGATCAGCCAGGCCGACAAAACAGATGCCGCAAGAAGGATTCCCCACAACACGGATCGTCGCGGATCGCTTCCCCAGAGCAACATGAAGCCCACGCTCGCAATGCCGCAGGCCCCTCCAAGGGTGTCGGTCGCGATGGTCGAGACGAACAGCCACAGGTTATTGGTTGCCAGCAGCGCTCCCGCGATCCAGGGACTTAACCACGGCGGAGTTCCGCTGGCGAGCAGACCAGCATGAAAAACCATGACTGCGAAAGCAAAGCAGCCATACTGCAATAACGACACTGGTCTTAAGTCGCTGCCCAGCTGTCTCACTGCTGCAAGAAAGAGGGGATACCCCGGCGTCCTCTGGTGGTTCAACGTGCCCTTCAACGAGTTGAGAGGCATGTTTGCATAGGACGCAGTGTCGTTCACTTCGACAGAGACCAGTTGCCCCGTGGCCGCCAGCAGGCAACCGGTCATCAGAATCAAAATGACAAGCAGCCCCCAGGCGAATCCTCGAGTCGAAATCAATCGCAACATCACTGTGCCCTCCAGTTGCAATGACCGACCACATCGAGCAGCTGTACCATCCCATTCAACAAAGGTGCGGCCGGCGCGATGTCGTCTTGTTCACCGCTGTTCTCTTGCAACATTACGAAGGATCTCTGCCCCCCGCAGCAGGGTTTCATCCGGAGCTGCATAGGAAATGCGGAAGTGAGTGTCCTGCTCGCTGAAAACGTTTCCTGGAATGATCAGCAGTTCATTCTCAATGGCCCGTTTCACGAATTCCGTCCCTGTTCCCCACGGGGCACGCGGGAAGAGATAGAACGCTCCCTGAGCCCCTTCAATTTCAAAGTCTTCCGAGAGTTCGCGAATCATCAGTTCGCGCTTCCGCTGGTAGTCGGCAGCCCGGTCGCTGATGTCGTAGTTCCACGCTGTGCACGCGGCCCACTGCACCGGATGGGGAGCACACACGAATGTGAACTGCTGCAGCTTGATCATCTGCTGCAGAATGTGTTCGGGACCATGGCACCAGCCAATCCGCCAGCCCGTCATTGAATGGGACTTGCTGAACCCGTCGATCACAATGGTCTGATCGTAGAACTGAGCCGGACTGACAAACTTTCCTGGAGGCGAGAAAGCGCGGTAGATCTCGTCGCTGAGCAATGCGATGTCATGCTCCCGGGCGATTTCGGCCAGTCCCCGCACTTCTTCTTCCGAAGCGACGTAGCCTGTCGGGTTGCACGGGCTGTTCAGAAGGATCAGCTTTGTCTTCTCGTTGATCGCTTCCCGGACCTTGTCCAGCGGGATACGAAAATCAGGGTACGTGGAAATCGAGCGGATCTTTCCCCCCGTCAGCGTCGTGAGATGCTTGTACATCACGAAATACGGATCGAAGACAATGACCTCATCTCCGGGATTGAGCAGCGTGCACAGCGTGAGCATCAACCCGCCGCTCGTGCCGCTGGTGATGAACGCCTTGCGGTCCGAATGGTGATATTCTTCTGTGATGCTCGCCTGGATCATCTCCAGCAGAGGCTTGATGCCCTGGGTCTGGCTGTAGGCGTTCTTCCCCTCTTCCACTGCTTTCTCGAGTGCTTTACGGATCGGCTCCGGCGTTTCGAAATGTGGCTGCCCGATGCTCAGATTGACCGGGTTGGCCATGTTCGCAGCCAGATCGAACACTTTCCGAATCCCGGAGGCATCGATCTTCGTCATCCGGTCGGCGATCCAACGTTCACTCATAAGGTCACTCGAATTCATTGCATCTGATGCCCGCTAAGGGGTCAGATTGAACCTATTGCATTTTGAAATTGGAAAGTCTGTGGCAGCCCCGGAGGGCGAAGCTCCTGACGAGCCGCAAGCGTCAAGTACGCGTGAACACTCATGAGGCTCAGCAGGAGCTTCGCCCTCCCGAATTCGGAATTACTCACTCTGTGTGGGATCAGGCATTCCTGCTTCAGCGAATCCTTTCAGCCGCAACTGACAGGCATCGCATCGGCCGCACGGACGGCCATCCGCATGAGGATCGTAACAGCTGTGGGTCCCACCGTAATCAACTCCCAGCTCCAGCCCCTTACGGATGATTTCAGATTTTTTGAGCTGAAGCAGGGGAGTGTGAATCCGGAAGTGACCAGTCCCTTCGACCCCCGCCTTGGTGGCAAGGTTCGCCAGCCGTTCGAACTGCTCAATGAATTCAGGTCGGCAATCGGGATAGCCGCTGTAGTCAACCGCATTGACCCCGATAAAAATATCAAACGCTCCCAGGACTTCCGCCCACGCCAGTGCCAGCGACAGGAACACCGTGTTCCGGGCCGGGACATAGGTCACGGGGATCCCGCTGGACAACGTGGATTCATCCCGATCCTTCGGAACTTCCACAGCTGAAGTCAAAGCAGACCCTCCCCAGCGGGCCAGGTCCAGCTTCAGCGTGACATGTTCGACGACACCAATCGCGGCAGCGGTCTTTTCAGCGGCTTCCAGTTCAAAGCGATGCCTCTGACCGTAGTCGAACGACAGGGCGTAGCAGGCAAACCCTTCGCTTTTCGCGATGGCCAATGCTGTGGCGGAATCGAGACCACCACTTAACAACACCACCGCACGGGATGAAGTATCCTTGTTCGGCGACATCTCTTCTCCATCCCTTTCCGCACAAGAATTCAGCAGTTATCCACGCATCTCATCCAGCACACTCTGCGGTGCGAGATCATACTTCAGCGGCTCCATGGAGTACGAAGCGCGACCTTGAGACAGGCTGCGGACGTGCGACGAGTACCCGAACATCCGGGCCAGCGGAGCTTCGGCCTGAAGTGCTGTCAGATGTCCGCGGTGTTCGCTGGCGAAGATCTTGGCATGTCGCTGATTGAGATCGCCCTGAATATTCCCGACGAACTCCGAAGGAGTCACGACTTCCACTTTCATGATCGGCTCGAGCAGGCCAATCTCGGCATTCGTCAAAGCACTTTGAACCGCGTGTGACGCTGCGGCCCGCAATGCTTCTTCCGTCGTTTCCCCCGGACGATATCCGACTTCCAGAATCGTCAGCTTCACGTGCAGCAGCGGATACCCAAGCACGCCGCCCGACTGCGCTGAGTCTTTGACGGCTTCCCGCAGCACCATGTCCAGTTCCGGCGGAAGCGTTTCCGGAGGCAGGGCCGAGAGGACCGTAATCGGCTGTTCGGATTCAAATGGCTCGATCCGCACTTTAACGCTCGCAAATGCGGATTCACCGGCGTTCGTGCGATGGAACGACTCTTCCGCTTCGGACTTCCCTTTGACCGTTTCGCGATAAGACACCCGGGGCCGGTGCACGCGGACGTTCAGGTTGAAGTCACGCTGCAGACGCTCCTTGAGAATTTCCAGATGAAGTTCACCCATCCCGCTGATGAGTGTCTGTCCGGTCTCTTCGTTCACCTTGGCCTTGAACGTGGGGTCCTGACGCGAAAGCCGGACCAGAGCATCTTCCAGCTTCTTGCGGTCCGCATTGGTTTCCGGCTCGACCGCCATCGAGATCACGGTTTCCGGAAACGCGATCGACTCCAGCAGCAGCGGCTGTGTCTGCTCGCAAAGTGTATCGCCGGTGGCGACATCCTTGGGCCCAATGACTCCGCAGATGTCTCCCGCTTCAACGTAATCTGTTTCAATCTTCTCCCTGGCATCCGCCTGGATGTGCCACAGCTGGCTGCAGAACTCTTTCTTTCCGGTGCGGGGATTCAACAGACGCGAACCTGATCTCAACACTCCGGAATAGACTCGCACGAAACACAGGTCGGCATGCTTGTCGGCGACGATCTTGAAGATCAACGCTGCCAGCGGGTCTTCCTTTGTGGGATGGCAGAGAATCTCGGCGGGCTCGTTCTTCTTCGGCTTCGGATTGCGATTGATCGCCTTCACCGGCGGGATGTCCAGCGGGCTGGGAAGATACCGGGCGACCCCATCCAGAATCGGCTGCACACCCACGTAATCCAGCGACGAACCTGTGAATGTCGGCTGCAGGTCGCCGGCGATTGTCGCTTCGCGCAGAAGCCGGTGAATCGTCTCTTCCGGGAGATCACCGTCGGCGAAGAACTGTTCCATCGCGGCGTCATCACGCTCGGCGATCGTATCGATCAACTTGCTCCGCCATTCTTCAGCGATCTCGACGTACTCTTCCGGAATCTCTTTCTCTTCGATGTTCTGCCCCATCGAAGCGGAGTCGAAATACAGGGCCTTGCGGCGGACCAGATCCACGATTCCGGTAAAACCGTGTTCAGCACCGATCGGGATGAAGAGCGGAACCGGATTGGCATTCAGGCGCTTCCGCATCTGCTCGAGCGTGCGCTCGAAGCTGGCACCGATCCGATCCATCTTGTTGATGAAGCACAGTCGGGGAACGTGGTAGCGGTCGGCCTGGCGCCAGACTGTTTCACTCTGGGCCTCCACTCCTTCGACGGCACTGAAAACAACCACAGCGCCGTCGAGCACACGGAGACTTCGTTCGACTTCCGCCGTGAAGTCGACGTGTCCCGGAGTATCGATCAGGTTGATCGTACAGTCCCGCCAGCGGCAGGTGACAGCTGCGGAATAGATGGTGATCCCGCGTTTGGCTTCTTCGGGATCAAAGTCGGTCTCGGTGGTGCCGTCGTCGACGTTCCCCATTTTGTGGATCGCGCCGGCGTAGAACAGAATCCGTTCGGTAGTCGTCGTCTTGCCGGCATCAATGTGGGCAACAATGCCGATGTTTCGCAGCTTTTCAATGGGACCGGGCATTGTTTTTCAGCACTCGACGGGAAAATGATCGGTTCATGAAACAAGTTTAGCCACACACTTGAAGTGAGTGGCTAAACGGGAAATCAATTCAAGCAGTAAACGACACTCTCACCATGCAAAGTGAGCGAATGCCTTGTTTGCATCAGCCATACGGTGGACGTTTTCCCGCTTGGTCATGGCTGTTCCTTCGCGCTTGTAAGCGGCGATGAACTCTTCAGCCAGCGACTGAGCTGCAGGACGGCCTTTACGACCGCGGACAGCTTCGAGGATCCAGCGAATGGACAGGGCCTGCTGCCGCTTGTAGTTCACGGGAGTCGGCACCTGATAGGTGGCTCCCCCGACTCGCTTGGAGCGGACTTCGATGTGCGGCTTCACGTTTTCAATGGCGGTATTGAAAACTTCCAGCGGAGCAACGTCGGTGATCTTCTTCTCGATCACTTCCATAGCGTCATAGAAAACGCCGAAGGCGACGCTCTTTTTGCCGTCATGCATCAGGCAATTGACAAACTTGGTCACCAGTTTGGAATTGAAGCGGGGATCCGGCTTCAGCTGGGTTTTGCTCGCTGTAAAACTCTTGGCCATGAATCGTTCTCGACAACAACGCAGACAGTCTTGGTAATGTCAGTCGCTGAAGGTTTATGGTTGAAGGTTAAAGGCCGGAAAGACACTCTTTCCCACCCTAACAGTTCCAGGCATTGCCTGATTATTTAGGACGCTTGGCTCCGTAGCGGCTGCGAGCCTGACGGCGCTTCTGCACGCCCAGGGTATCCAGCACACCGCGGATGACCTTATATCGCACCCCGGGCAAGTCGCGAACACGACCGCCGCGAACCAGCACAATGCTGTGTTCCTGCAGGTTGTGGCCTTCACCGGGAATATAGGCAGTCAGTTCTTTGCCGTTCGACAACCGGACGCGGCAGATCTTCCGCAGAGCCGAGTTCGGCTTCTTCGGAGTCATGGTCCGCACCTGCAGACAGACGCCCCGTTTTTGCGGAGCCCCTTCCAGCAATGGAGTCTTGGTCTTGGAAGTCTGCTTTTTCCGAGGCTTGCGGATCAGCTGGTTGATTGTCGGCATGGAACCGTTCGTCGCGTCTGAAAGTCAATACTGGCCATAACTTAACTAAAATCTCCCCAGCCGCCACGCTCAGGCGGCAAGAAAGGGAATCTCGAAATGTATCGAGGCACGCAAAGCTGGTCAAGCGAGTGACGATTCAACCACAATTTTCCACATGATTTCCACAAAACCGCACGAACCCTCGCCCAGCCCCCTTGCAGTCCCCGGGTTCATACAGATCACTGGATCGTTGCCGACAAATTCGAGCCCGTGAACTTCAGCCACTCGACGACACCCCCTATGATTGCTGGCTCAAAAAAAAACAGACACAGCCTCCGGAGCCGACTCAATGCCCACCCCACACGAAATGTACGATGAAGCCGTCAAACTCAAAAACGACGGAGACCTGACCGGAGCAATTGCCAAGCTTCAGGAAATCACCGCTGCCCACCCAAACCACGCGGACTCACATTCCGCCCTCGCTGTCTACCTGCAACGACAAGGACGATTCGAAGAAGCGATCGAGCACGCCAAGAAAGTGTGTGAACTCGTCCCGAACGACGCCTTCTCCTACACGCAGCTCTCCGTGATCTATGTCAAATGCGGAAAGATCCCGGAAGCAGAAGAAGCCAAAGCCCGCGCCCACATGGTGCAGGCTGGGATGGGAATGCGGTAAAGAATCGCGAATTTTCGCGACAGTCCGAAGAACATCAACATCCAATCGGCGGTTTTGCCACACACTTCAAGTGTGTGGCAAAACACCCACACTGCAATCAGGCGATCAGGACAGTTTCGCGAAGATCAGTTCGCGAACCAGCTTCGGGTCGGCCCCTTTCACCTGCTTCATCACTTTCCCGATGATCGCCCCCAGGGCCTGCTGTTTCCCGGCTCGGAAATCCTCAATCGCGCGGGCATTTTCCGCCATGGCCGCTGTGATGGCTGCCTCCAGCGCCCCGGTGTCATTGACCACTGCCAGACCGCGCTCTGCGATGAGTCGGTCGATGTCGGACACGACAGGAACCGTATACTCTTCGCAGCTCTCGCCCTCCTCATCGTCCCGTTCAGGGGGAAGCAGAAGCGAGAAAACTTCGCGGGCACTTTTCACCGTCAGAACCTTGTCAGTGACTCGCTTCAAGAGAGTTCCGAGCACGTCGGAGCTGATCGGAAACTCATCAACGGACAGTCGGCGGTCGTTCAGCTCCCGCAGCACATCCTGCGTCACCCAGTTGGCTGCCTGCTTGGCATCACCACAAAGAGCAAAGACCTGTTCATAGTAGTCAGCGACCGCTGAGCCCTGATTCACGAGGACATTTGCATCATACGGACTCAGCCCAAGTTCCTGTTGAAAGCGGTTCCGACGCCGGGCAGGGGACTCTTTCAGCGAGGAACGGATTTCCTCAATGGTCTCCCGGGAGACCGTCACTGGCAGCAGGTCGGGGTCGGGGAAGTAACGATAATCGGCAGCGGCTTCTTTGCCTCGCTGGGCGAACGTCAGATTCCGATTGGCATCCCAGCCGCGAGTTTCCTTCTCTACCCCGGGATCACCGAGCTTCTTCCCGGTCGCAGTGAATTCCTTGAGCTGCCGCTGAACTTCATACTCGATGGCTGCCTCGACGCCACGGAACGTATTCAGGTTTTTGATCTCCACAATCGGCGTGGCGATCTTCTCGCCCATGTCGATATGCAGGTTCACATTCGCATCGCAGCGCATGCTCCCTTCCTGCATGTTGCAGTCGGAGACCCCCAGAAATGTCAGCAGCAGGTGCATTTCTTCGAGAAATGATTTCGCCTCAGCTGCCGAGCGAATGTCTGGCTGCGTCACGATCTCCAGAAGCGGCGTCCCGGCACGGTTGAGGTCAACCTGACTGTCGGCTCCGCGACCGGACTCATCGTGAATGTTCTTCCCGGCATCCTCTTCCAGGTGAGCACGGAGAATCCGCACCTGGCTGGTCGTGCCGTCCGCCCGTGTCGCTTCCAGATAGCCGTCATGGCTGAAGGGGAGATCGTACTGGCTGATCTGATACCCCTTGGGAAGGTCGGGGTAGTAATACTGCTTGCGGTCCCACTTGGTGAACGGGGCAATCTCGCAATTGAGCGCCAGTGCTGTGATCAGCGAGAGCCGAAACGCCTCCTGATTCATCACAGGCAACGCACCGGGAAGCCCCAGACAGACTGGACACGTCTGCGTATTCGGGGCGTCTGGATTGAACCGGTTCAGGCAGCCGCAAAAGATCTTGGTCTTAGTCTGCAGCTGCACATGGACTTCCAGTCCGACGACGGTGGTGTATTGCATGGGAAGAAGGGGACAGGGGTCAGGGGACAGCGAAGAGAGAGTAGTGTATGGAACTGGTTGCGTTTGTCACATCGGATGGGGATTTGAAACGCAGAGATCGCCGAGGACGCAGAGAGGAGTTGCCCAGCACTCTCCCTTGCACCGATTCCGTCCTCCCCCCACCAATCCAGCAACGTCTTCCAAACCGCGACGCGTCCATCTCTCCCTAGATTTCTCTGCGCTCTCTGCGTTTCAAAATCTTTCTCCCACCCCCCGGACACGGCCACCACCCCCGTGGCAGTCAGAGCCCAGATTCCGCGACCAGAAATGTGCAAAAGGTGCAAACAGCTGAAAAATGAAGACCCTTCTCTGAAAACTTGACCGCGGGCTTTCCGAATACTAGACTGTTCCACTTATTCTGGGCTGGGCGATCTATTCAAAACACTTATCAATCCCGTGAACCTCCGAAACACCGAAATCTTCTGTGACATTGCCACGCACCGCAGCTTCTCCAAGGCTGCGGCGTTTCGGCAGATTTCACAGCCTGCTGTCAGCCAGGCGTTGCAGCAACTTGAAGATGACATTGGTGTTACGCTGATCGACCGTTCCAAACGCCCGATCGAACTTACTGCCGCCGGCAGTGTCTACTTCGAACGATGCCAGAAATGGCTCATCGATTACCGGGCCATCGAAGACGCGGTCCATCAATTCAGCGGACGTGTGGTGGGGAAGGTTCGGGTTTCGTCAATTTACTCGGTCGGTCTTCTGCAGATGTCGTCGTACGTCGCCCGTCTGCGGGAGGAATACCCGGATATTGAACTGCATCTCGATTACGGGCATCCGGACGCCATTTACAACCGGTTGCTGCGAGACGAGGTGGATCTGGGGATTGTTTCGTTTCCGCGGGACGGCGGAGAGATTGGATGCATTCCCTGGCAGGATCAGGAAATGGTGCTGGCGGTTCCGGCGGGACATCGCTGGGCGGGCCGGGACCAGATCAGTATTCAGGAACTGGACGACGTTGATTTTGTCGCATTTACCGCAGACCTCACAATCCGCCGGAAGACAGAAAAATTATTGAAGAATGCGGATGTCGCGGTGAACGTGACCCATCAGTTCGATAACGTGGAGACCATCAAAAGGGCAGTGGAGATTGGCCTGGGAGTTGCCATTCTGCCGCTGCCGACCCTGCGACGCGAAATGGAATTCGGCGTTCTGCACCCTGTGCCGTTTTCAGATGTGAAATTCGTTCGTCCGCTAGGGATCGTGCATAAGCGCCACAAGCACTTGTCCCGTGCTGCTGAGAAGTTTGTGGAGTTATTGCATGAAGATCCAGGTGATGGGGCCATCGCCAGCCCTCAGCTGACGGCCATGGGCAGTCAGATCTGAATCACCTTGTCGATTGAAATCCTTGTTTGAATTCACCTTGCCGAATGGGTCGGCGTCACAGCCTTTGAGCTGAAGTTCCCGTTTTTTTGTCCTCCAGGTTCGAGAATCCAATGGTCACTCTGACACGGTACATCACGGCCGAAGAATACGGTCAGATGCCTCGTTCGGGGACCGTTACGGAACTGGTGCGAGGAGAAATTGTGGATTTCAACCAATCATTCCCGCGTCAGGGACAGGTCTGTGCTGCGGTTTCCTATGCACTGAGCAGACATCTGGAATCCGCACAGCTGGGTCATGTCGTCGTGAATTCCGGCATCCTCACGTCCCGCAATCCGGACACGGTGCGGTGCGGGGATGTCTGGTACGTCTCGTATCGCAAGGTTCCTCGCGGCCCCTTGCCAAAAGGCTATCTGGATGTTTCGCCGGACATCGTGTTCGAAGTGAAATCACCCGGTGACCGCTGGGGCCAGATTCTCGCGAAAGTCGCGGAGTATCTGGATCTCGACGTGGGAGTGGTGTGTGTCCTCGATCCCGAGGAAGAGATGGTTCGGCTGTACTACGCCGACCGCCCGGAAGTGATTCTGGCGGGAGAAGATCCCGTCACGTTTCCCGAGCAGCTGCCCGGGTTCGAAGTTCAGGCACAGAAGTTTTTTCAATAGAGAACGCGTTCACGGGTGAGCGGGCGATTCGTCCGTCAGTCAGGTTCGCATTGTAGAAGTCGTTTCAAGTTGGCAGGAATTGTAATGGAAGATTCGCCTCTCAAACTGCAGCAGTCCGGTTTTCCCGAAGATTACGGACTGTACTCCAGCGAAAACGAACACGATTCCTGCGGAGTCGGCTTTGTGGCCCATATCAAAGGCCAGGCTTCGCACCAGATCATTCTCGATGCCGACCGCATCAATCGGCACATGAATCACCGTGGAGCGTGCGGGTGTGAAGAAAACACCGGCGACGGCGCGGGGATTCTCACCGCAATTCCGGACAAGTTCCTCCGCCGGGTCGCCAAGTCCGAACTCGGCATCGATCTCCCGGCTGCCGGCAAGTACGGGGCTGGAATCGTCTTCCTGCCGAAGGACGAAGCTGCACGCGAAGACTTCAAGCGACGCGTCGGCGCACTGATCGTCGAACATGGCCAGAAGCTGCTTGGATGGCGGGATGTCCCCCAGCGACCGGAAGCAGCCAACGTCGGACCTTCCGCACTCTCTGTCGAGCCCGATATGCAGATGCTGCTGGTCGGAGCCGCCGATGGTCTTGACCAGGACAGCTTCGAGCGGAAGCTGTACGTCATCCGGAAGATCGCCAGCCATCAGATTCGCGAAAGCGATCACCCCCAGGCGCTGGCGTTCTATATCTGTACGCTCTCCACCCGCGTCATCGTTTACAAAGGAATGCTGACACCCGGTCAGGTTCTGGACTATTACCCGGACCTGCAGGATGAAGATTATGAATCTCATCTGGCGATGGTGCACAGCCGATTCAGCACGAACACCTTCCCGTCATGGGATCGTGCCCAGCCTCTGCGCTGCATCGCTCACAACGGTGAAATCAACACCGTCAAAGGGAACAGCAACTGGATGTTCGCCCGTCAAGGGGCGCTGGAATCCGGCCTCTTCGGCGATGACCTGAAGAAGCTCTTCCCGGTCGTGGAAGCTCACTGCAGCGACTCCGGAAACTTCGACAACGTGATGGAACTGCTCTATCACGGAGGACGCCGCCTCCGCGAAGTCGCCATGATGATGATTCCGGAAGCCTGGCAGAATCATCACGCCATGTCCGATGAAAAGCGGGCATTTTACGAATACTTCTCCGCACTCATGGAGCCCTGGGACGGCCCCGCGAGCGTGTCGTTCACCGACGGTCGCTTCATCGGCGCCTGTCTGGACCGGAACGGTCTGCGCCCCAGCCGCTACTACGTGACACACGATGACAAAGTCGTGATGGCGAGTGAAGTGGGCGTGCTGGAGATCGAACCTGCCAACGTCAAACTCAAAGGACGTCTGCAGCCGGGCAAGATGTTCCTCGTCGACTTCGAGCAGGGACGCCTCATCCCGGATGAAGAACTCAAGCACGAAGTCGCCAGCCGCAATCCGTATTCGCAATGGCTGCAGCGACAACGCGTGGAGCTCAGCGACCTGCGTGCCGGATGGGAGAAGGCCGGAGGCCAGCTCTCGCCGATGCGGGGTGAGGAACTCCTCAAGCAGATGCAGGCGTTCGGTTACACGACCGAAACGATGCAGTTCATGCTGCTGCCGCTGATCAACGCCAAGAAGGACCCCATTTACTCGATGGGAGACGATGCGTCGCTGGCCTGCCTCTCCGACCAGCCGCGGCTCCTTTACGATTACTTCAAGCAGCTCTTCGCACAGGTCACCAATCCGCCGATCGACTCGATCCGCGAAGAAGTGATCATGTCGCTGGAATGCTACATCGGTCCGGAAGGAAACCTGTTCGACACCACCGAGAAGCAGTGCCATCGCCTGCGAGTGCCACATCCAATTCTGACCGATGAAGAGACCGCTGCCATCAAAGGTCTGACGGTCAGCTACGGCTGGAAGACCAAGACCATCGACGCCACATGGCCCAAGTCCGAAGGGACCAAGGGGCTGCTCCCCGCGATCGAACGCATCTGCCAGGAAGCCGAAGATGCGATCGCTGAAGGGTATGCACTGGTCGTCCTGAGTGACCGACAAACCGGTCCGGACCGCGTCGCCATCAGCTCGCTGCTCGCCTGCGGAGCGGTGCATCATCATCTCGTCCGGAAGGAACTCCGTACCCGCATCGGACTGATTCTGGAATCGGCCGAGGCTCGTGAAGTGCATCACTTCTGCCTGCTGGCCGGTTACGGTGCTGATGCCGTCAACCCGTACCTCGCCTTCGACACCATGCGGGACGCCCGCAAGCATGGTCACCTGAAGGACGACTACTCGGAAGAGAAGATTGTCCAGACCTACCGCGAAGGGGTGAGCAAGGGAATGCTCAAGGTCATGGGCAAGATGGGAATTTCGACTCTGCAGTCCTACAAGGGGGCGCAGATCTTCGAAGCTCTCGGACTGTCTCCGGAAGTGATCGACAAGTGTTTCCGCGGAACCGCCAGCCGGATTCGGGGAATCGGCTTTGAGATCCTCGCTGAAGAGACCATCCGCCGTCATGAAATCGGATACCCCTCCCGCAGCGAAACCAAGGCACTCCCTGTTCTTTCGAACATGGGTCTGGTTCACTGGCGGCATGGGGGCGAAAAGCACGGTTGGAATCCGTTCACCATCGCTGAGATTCAGCAGGCAGCCCGCGCTGGAGATAAGGACGCTTACAAGCGATTCGCGCATCTGGTGAATGAAAGTAATCACCGGCAGGGGACGCTGCGCGGGTTGATGCGGTTCAAGCCCGGCAATCCGATTCCCATTGAGGAAGTCGAACCGGCCAGCGAGATCGTCAAGCGGTTCTGCACCGGGGCGATGAGCTACGGCTCCATTTCCGCTGAGGCGCATGAAACCGTCGCCATCGCGATGAACCGGATGGGAGGCAAGAGCAACACCGGAGAAGGGGGCGAGGACTACGAACGCTTCAAGCGCATGCCCAATGGCGACCTCAAGCGGTCCGCCATCAAGCAGGTGGCGTCCGGTCGGTTCGGTGTCACCTCCTGGTACCTGACCAATGCCGATGAGCTGCAGATCAAGATCGCCCAGGGTGCCAAGCCCGGTGAAGGGGGAGAACTCCCCGGCCACAAGGTCGACAAGATCGTCGCAGCCACCCGTCACGCCACCCCCGGAGTGGGACTCATCAGTCCTCCTCCTCATCACGACATCTATTCCATCGAAGACCTGTCACAGCTGATCTTCGACCTCAAGAATTCCAACCCCAGCGCCCGCGTCAGCGTGAAGCTGGTGTCGGAAGTCGGGGTCGGAACGATTGCTGCCGGGGTGTCGAAGGGACATGCCGACAAGATTCTCATCTCCGGTGACGGCGGTGGAACCGGGGCATCGCCGTTGACGTCGATCAAGCACGCTGGTCTCCCGTGGGAGCTGGGGATCGCTGAAGCCCATCAGACTCTGGTCATGAACGACCTGCGGGGTCGGGTGCGACTGGAGACCGACGGTCAGCTCAAGACCGGTCGCGATGTGGCGATCGCCTGTATGCTGGGGGCCGAAGAGTTCGGCTTCGCAACAGCCCCGCTGATCACGCTGGGCTGCATCATGATGCGGAAGTGTCACTTGAACACCTGCCCGGTCGGAATCGCGACTCAGGATGCCGAGTTGCGCGCCCGCTTCGCAGGCAAGCCGGAATACGTCGTGAACTACCTGTTCATGGTGGCCGAAGACCTGCGAGAAGTGATGGCCAGCCTCGGGTTCCGGACCATCAACGACATGGTCGGCCGCGCCGATATGCTCGAGTGGAACAAGGACATCGACCACTGGAAGGCAAAGCACCTCGACCTGTCTCTGGTGCTGAAGCTTGCCAAGAGTGCGTACCCGAACGCCGGTCGGTACTGCGTGGAAACTCAGAATCATGCTCTGGAAGAAACACTCGACCAGAAGCTGCTGATTCCATGCTGCACCGAAGCGATCGAAAAAGCACAGCCGCTGTTGCTGGACGTTGACATCCAGAACATCGACCGCGCTTTCGCCACCACCTTGAGCCACATGGTCTCGAAGAAGTGGGGCCCCGAAGGTATGCCGGAAGACACTCTGCGTCTGCGTTGCCGCGGATCAGCAGGTCAGTCTCTGGGAGCCTGGGCTGCCAAGGGTGTCACGATCGAAGTCATCGGGGATGCCAACGACTACGTCGGCAAAGGCCTCTCCGGCGGCAAGATCATTGTCTATCCTCCGGAAGAAAGCACTTTCGAAGCGGACAAGAACATTATCATCGGTAACGTGGCCCTGTACGGTGCGACGAGCGGTGAAGCCTACTTCCGCGGCATCGCTGCCGAGCGTTTCTGTGTTCGAAACTCCGGAGCGAAAGCTGTTGTCGAAGGAGTCGGCGATCACGGTCTGGAATACATGACCGGCGGAAAAGCGGTCGTCCTCGGACCGACCGGTCGAAACTTCGCAGCAGGGATGTCCGGCGGTGTTGCCTACGTGTACGCCCCTGACGTCGACGAACTGCGGATGAACACCAACCTTGAGCTGGTCGACTTCGAAACAGTCGAAGACATCGATGATGTCGCTGAACTGAAAGAGATGATCGAAAAGCACCAGATGTATACCGGTTCGCCGGTCGCCCAGAGGATTCTGGACAACTGGGATCAGGCTCTGTCGGACTTTGTGAAGGTCATGCCCCGCGACTACAAACGGGCCCTGGCCGAACGCAAAGCAGAAGCAGCCGCCGAAGCCGCAGGAGAAGCCAGCCCGGCTTTGGTGTAGCGGAGAAAAAAAGATTTCACCACGGAAGGCACGGAAATCACGGAAGAAGAAATTGAATTGAGGTCTCTAACTCCCTGTGAGGCAGTTGGAGTGATCGGAGACTTAAAAGTAAAAACAAGTTAAACGTCTGACTGAAAGATCAGGGCTGCCGGACGAGAAGTTTTTCCGTGCTTTCCGTGTCTTCCGTGGTTAAAAAATTCTTCAGGTCAAGTCATGGCGCTGATTTACGAAGAAGAGTCGTACGCCATCCTTGGAGCATGTTTTGAGGTTTACAACGAGATGGGGCCAGGGTTTTTGGAGTCGGTATACCAGGAGTGCCTCGCGTTAGAATTCGCTTCACGAGGCATTCCATTTGTTGCGAAGACAGGCCTGCTGCTTCAATACAAGAACGTGAAACTCACTCAGACTTACGAAGCCGATTTTGTTTGTTTTGGGAAGATTATCCTCAAGATTAAAGCGGTCAGCAGCCTGCATGAAGTTTTTCGAGCTCAGCTCTTGAACTATCTGGCTGCCACGGACTTCAAGCTTGGATTTTTAGTCAATTTTTGCAGCCACCCTAAATTGGAATATCAAAGAATCGCACGTTAGTGAAATTCATCTGTCTTCTTTCATTTCCGTGCATTCCGTCTCTTCCGTGGTTAAGAAGTATTCGTCATGGGTAAGCCAACAGGTTTTATGGAGTTTGATCGTCAGGTTGCACTCGAGGCGTCGCCTCGGGAGCGGATCAAGCATTGGGACGAGTTCGCAGAGAAGATCGAGCTGAAGGTCCTGCAGACGCAGGGGGCCCGGTGCATGGACTGCGGTATTCCGTTCTGCCACACCGGCGACCTGATGGCCGGGATGGCTGCCGGGTGCCCGGTGCACAACCTCATTCCCGAATGGAATGACCTCGTTTATCACAACGACTGGCGTGAAGCGCTGGATCGGCTGCACTCCACCAACAACTTCCCGGAGTTCACCGGCCGGGTCTGTCCTGCTCCGTGTGAAGGATCCTGCACGCTGGGGATCAATGCTCCTCCGGTGGCGATCAAGACCATCGAGAAGAACATCGTCGACCGGGGCTGGGCCGAAGGGTGGATCGTTCCCAATCCACCGGAAACACGCACCGGCAAAAAGGTCGCCATCGTCGGCTCCGGCCCTGCTGGACTCGCTGCTGCTGCCCAGCTCAACAGTGCCGGCCACACCTGCACGGTGTTCGAACGGGCGGATCGTGCGGGCGGGCTGCTCATGTACGGCATTCCGAACATGAAGCTCGAAAAGTGGATGGTCGAACGACGCATCGAGCTGCTGGAGAAGGAAGGGGTCAAGTTCGTCCTCAACACCAGCATCGGGAAGGACATCACAGCCAACCAGCTGATGAAAGACTTTGACGCTGTCATTCTCGCGACGGGAGCAACCGTCCCGAATGACTTCTTCGCAAAGACCCCAGGGCGTCAGCTCAAGGGGATTCACTTTGCCATGGAATTCCTGCATGGTAATACGAAGAGTCTGCTCGATTCCCGGCATGCCGACGGCAAGTACATTTCCGCCAAAGACAAACATGTCGTGGTGATCGGCGGGGGAGACACCGGGAACGACTGCCTGGGAACCAGCCTGCGTCACGGCTGCAAGAGTCTGGTGAACTTCGAAGTGGTTCCGCAGTCTCCCGCCCAGCGTGCTCCCAACAATCCTTGGCCGCAGTGGCCGAGGATTCACCGTGTCGATTACGGGCATGCCGAGGCGGCCAGCGTCTTCGATTATTCTTCGGATCCCAAGAAGACGTTGAAGAACGACCCGCGCGAGTACAGTATTCAGACGGTCGAATTCCTTGGCGACGACAACGGGAACCTGAGAGCACTGAAGACTGTGAAGCTTGACTGGTCCAAGCCGGTTCCAGGGGGATCACCCTTCAGTCCGGTTCCGGGATCCGAGCAGGAATGGCCTGCCGATCTCTGCTTCCTTGCACTGGGATTCAAAGGTCCCGAACAGTTGATTGCAGAACAGCTGTCGATCACGACCGACAAGCGGAGCAACTTCCAGGCAGAGTACGGCAAGTACGCCACAAACGTTCCGGGTCTGTTCGCAGCAGGCGATTGCCGTCGCGGACAGTCGCTCATCGTCTGGGCGATCAACGAAGGCCGTGAAGTCGCTCGCGAATGCGACCGCTATCTCATGGGATCGACGAAGCTGCCGTAAACAACGGTAGAAATGCTACAGGCAGAAATGTCTGGGGCAGCGGAACGTCAAAAACCGCAACCTGAAGAATTCTCTCCCTTGGGCCGCATGCTTCTGGCATGCGGCCCAATTTTCATTTTCAGACCTGGGAATTCGATCCCCGTCTCACTCAGAAGATCTCTCACAACCGCGTCGGACGGAGAAGTCGGCAGGGGAACCTGTTGCAAAATTGCAACTTTCCCACTTCACCCCGGCTCGCTGCGGGATAGGAATTGGTATCGAACATGTGTGATACGGAGTTGAGATATGCCTCACCTGAACGCCACCCTCCGCAACGATTATCTGCGAATTACGATTCACGATGGCCACGCTGACGCCCCCGCATTGAACGCCATGCAGGCGGAGTTTGTGGAGCATCTGCAGTCGGCAGCATTCTCCGACGTGGTCATCGTCGATCTGCCGAGTGTTGACCAGCTGGGATCCGGTCTGGTCAGTATGCTGCTGACATGGCGCCGGATTGCCGCACTGGCCGGACGCAAGTTCCGGATCAACGGGGTCAGCCGAATCGTTTCACAGATCGAAGCCCAGATGTCCGCCAAAATGCCAGCGACGCGTTCGGGACCGCATCATCTTCGCAGCCCACGACACGTCATTGCATAGACCGTAGGTCGACGACATGCCGGCGACCTACGCAAACATGAAAATCACTGAGAGACCAGCAGCCCGACCTCGTGTCGCTGCTCATGGTTCTCCGTCTTATCCTTATCGGCGGCAGGAGGAGCTTCCGTCGGAGCTGCGGGCGAAGCACTCTTCGCGGTTCCCAGATGGGGCTGAATCAACTGCTCCACCGTCTCGTAGCGCATCATTCCCGGTTCATAAGCGACCACCTTCCGGTCTTTCACAACCATCAGGGTCGGTAATCCATTGACCTGATACGCGGCTGCCACTTCGGGATGCTTGTCGACATCGACAGCCACCACCGTGATTTGATCGCCGTAATTCTTTTTGATGTCCTCCAGGACAACGGCCAGCTGCTTGCAGTAGCCGCACCAGGTCGCTGTGAAATCGACAAGAACCGGCTTGGAGCTGTCGAGGACGGTGGCCTGAAACCAGGCGTCGTTGGGTGGTTTGTCGGAGAATTGCGGGATTCCCTGATGGGGATTGTCGACCCTGCTGAGTGTCGCAAACACCAGCAACAGCAGTGTCAACCCGCCTCCGACCAGTAACAGTATGCGTTCCATGATTCAGGCGCTCGGCTTCAGGAGCAGTCAGGCTCGCAAATTGCGAGTCAGTCAATCATAGCGAGCACCACCGACGACTGGGAACGAATTTCAGAAACTTCATGCGGCTGAAAGGAGAGAATTTCCGGCATCCCACTGAGAACAATGCAGATCACCTGCCGTCTCAGCCATCATGCAGCCGATTATTGCGTGATCAGCTGGCGAATCATCATGATCGCTGCCGGACCGACGAGCACCACAAAAATCCCTGGAAAGATGAAAAGCACCAGCGGAAAGATCATTTTCACAGCGGTCATCGCTGCTTTTTCTTCCGCCAGCTGGCTGCGCTTGATCCGCATGGCGTCGGACTGCACCCGCAAAGCATGTGCGATCGATGAACCGAACTTGTCAGCCTGAATCAGAATAGCTGCGAGGGCTTTGACGTCATCCACTCCGGTGCGGACCCCCAGGTCATGCAGCACTTCGCGTCGATTTCGCCCCATCTGCAGTTGAAAATTCGAGTGATTGATCTCATAGCAGATGTCCTTGGCTCCGTCACTCAGCTCTTCAGCCACCCGACGCATGGCTGCATCCAGCCCTAGCCCGGCTTCCACGCAGACCACGAGCAGATCGAGCGCGTCCGGCAAAGACAGGAAGATGCGACTCTTACGGGAATGTGCCATCAGTCCCAGCACGATGTCGGGCAGGAACATTCCCAGACCCCCGCCGATTCCTAACACCATCAATCCTTCCGTGGTGAGCCCTTTGGTGTACAGACCGATCCCGCCTCCCAGGACCAGTCCAACCAGCAGGGAAATTGTTTTGATCGCCAGGAAGAACGTGCTGGCATGCGGTGAAGAGAACCCGGCATTCGCCAGTTTGACTTTCAGCTTGCTCTCTTCGAGTTCCGTCTGAGGGGTCAGCACTTTCGAAATCGCCGGGGCGGCTTTTTTCAGTGCAGAGCCGATTCCGGTCGCTTTGGAATCCGGTTCTGCCCCACGCTTCCGGGGATCCTTCAACTCCTGCAATCGCTCCGAGACCCGCGTGTCGCCAGCGTTGGTGAACGCAGCCGCGATCGCCCAGACCCCAACCATCACAGCTCCGAAAACGGCGAGCGGCAGCAGATTCGAGAAGGAGGAAATGTCCATGGGTGAAAGAGGTCAGGGGTCAGGGGTCAGGGGTCAGGGGTCAGGGGTCAGGGGTCAGGGGTCAGGGAAAATTGAGGAGAAGGACATTGGAGATTCTGTCGCGCGTCCACTTTCCCCGGCGTTAAACTTTAATTGCAATGATTTTCTTGATCGTGATCGCACCCAGAATCTGAAGCACAATTGCCACCGCAACCATCTTCCGTCCAAGGTCATCGGTGAACAGCAACATCACATAGTCCGGGTTCAGCCGCCAGACGGCAAAGAACAGCAGAATCGGCAATGCCATCAGCACGATACCGCTGATTCGACCTTCCCCAGTCAGGGCCTGCACCTGTCCGAGGATGCGGACTCGTTCCCGGATAATATGGCCGATCTTGTCGAGGATTTCCGCGAGGTCCCCGCCGGACTGCCGTTGAATCGCCACAGCCATGGCGAAGAACTTGTAGTCCATGTTCGGCATGCGGACATAAAGATTTTTCAGGGCATTCTCGAGAGGAATCCCCAGATTCTGCTCTTCGTAAGCAATATTGAATTCCTTGGAGATCGGGTCGGGAAGTTCATCCACCACGACCTTCATCGCCGATGCCAGCGAGTGCCCTGATCGCAGTGCCCGCGCGATCAGTTCCATCGCGTCCGGCAACTGGCTTGCAAACTTCTTGAACCGTCGTCCCCGCATAAACATCAGCCAGCCGAATGGAAGCATCGCACCGGCCAGAACAGCGAGAGGATAGATCGGCAACGGGACCCGAGCGATCACAGAGCCGACAAAGCCTAAAACTCCGCAAACGACCATGATGATGCAGAATGTTTCCGGCTTCATCTTCGTGTCAGCCTGAAGATACAGCAGCTTCAGATTGGCGAAGCGGTCCATCAAATTGGAAACGAAGACCGACAGTCCGCTGAGCCCCTCTTTAACCAGGGCTTCCCGGGTCACCTTGGGACCTTCCGTCTGAGCCGCCTTCTTCCCCGCCAGGACGTCCAGACGTTCTTCGACCGAGCTGCTGCTGGAAGAATCCAGGAGCAGGACGATGGCGCCGATCAACCCCGTGACACCGACAAAGGCGATGATCGACGTGACGAACGGACTGAGTGTAAACGCAAGAAGCATCATGGGAGTTGATGTTCACTGAATGAATGAAAACTCTGAATTCACATCGAAAGCTGATCTCTCACCTGCCTCAGAGGGGTGCGGTCACACTGTCGTGAGACTTCTGGAAATTCTCTATGAATGATCTGCCAGAACACGAAGCTTGAGCGAGTGCATTTTTTGACATGATGCGACTCAATGCACTTCCTCACGCGGGGTGCTCTGAAAAATCAAACGGCAGTCCTAGACCAGTTTGGTCTATCATGTGCAGGCGATTCAGGGTTTTCACCGCATGTAAGTCCATATTATCGCCTGCGGAACGTAATAGATTATTAGCAAAACCGCTCTAGTAACCCAGTTTCCGGGCGGAGAACAGGTTGTTTGGAAGCCGGACCCCTGCTGCCTCAAGTCGGTGCATGAAGGAAGGACGGACTCCGGTCGCTTCGAAGTGGCCGAAGGCTTTTCCATCCGCGTCAATGCCGTCCTGCACGTACTTGAAAATGTCCTGCATGATGATCGTGTCCTGCTCCATGTTGAGGACCTCGGTCACATAGGTGATCTTTCTGGGGCCTCCCTGCAGACGGCTGGCCTGAATAATCAGTTCGACGGCGGAGGCCAGCTGATGTCGAATCGCTTTTAGCGGAAGATCCGTCCCCCCCATCGTCACCATGGTTTCAATACGTGCCACAGCGTCGCGCGGTGTGTTGGCATGCACGGTCGTCATCGATCCTTCGTGACCCGTATTCATCGCCTGCAGCATGTCCAGTGTTTCAGGGCCTCGGCATTCGCCCACGATGATCCGGTCCGGCCGCATACGCAACGCGTTTTTCACCAGATCGGTCGCGGTGATCTGCCCCTTGCCTTCAATGTTGGCGGGTCGGGTTTCCAGACGAAGAACGTGTTCCTGCTGCAGCTGAAGTTCCGCAGCATCTTCGATGGTGATCACACGCTGATCAGGGGCAATGAAGCTGGAGAGTGTATTCAGGAGCGTCGTTTTTCCCGAACCGGTACCGCCGCTGATGATGATGTTGAGTCGGGCTTTCATTGCCCCTTCCAGCAACATGACCATTTCTGGAGTGAAGGCGCCGAATCGGAGAAGGTCTTCCAGAGACAGTGGACGCGAACCGAATTTTCGAATGGTCAGCGAAGGACCGTCCAATGCCAGCGGCGGGATGATGGCATTCAGTCGCGAGCCGTCGGGCAGACGGGCATCGCACATCGGAGAGGTTTCATCGATACGTCGTCCGACGCGCGAAACGATGCGGTCGAGAATCTGCAACAGGTGATCGTTGTCGCGGAAGGTGACTTCGGAACGCTGAATGCGGCCGTTCTTTTCGACGAACACTTTCTTCGGGCCGTTGATCATGATATCCGCAACCCCCTCCTGCTTCATGAGGATCTCCAGCGGACCGAAGCCGAAGGTTTCATCCAGCACTTCCTCGATGAGACGTTCGCGCTCAGAGCGGTTCAGCAATGGATTTTCGGTGTCGCACAGATGCTCGACGACGAGACGGATCTCTCGGCGAAGGGTATCGCCCTGCAACTCACCAAGCCGATTGAGGTCGAGCTTGTCCACGAGCTTTCCGTGGATGAGTCGCTTCAGGTTTTCAAAATCATCCCCAGTCGGTTCTTTGCGAAGTCGGGCGGTGGAAGATGTGGGAGCAGCCATGTGTGCAGTCACTGGATTCGTGGTCGCGGCACCGAATGAGATGAGGCTCCGGGACGCGGAACATCATGACTTCAATGCGAGTGGGATCGGAATAATCCAACCCTAGCTCAAGAAACTGGCGAGCGGGGGAGCAGTGTTCCGAAATGTTGAGAAAAGACCACAACCCGTTCCGCGATCGATTGATACGATAAAGCTGATCATCCGGATCGTATCGAAAGTATGGAAAATTGTGGGTCTACGGGCGCAGGATATCTTCTCGTGAAACAGGCGATCATCTGACTTTTCAATTGACTGGCGGTATCGAGATATCTACGCTCATAGTGAAATTAGCAGCGATTGATGGATACATGCGCAAACCATCGCATCGTCGCTGATTCCACGAAATTTCCTTCGAACATGAAGAAGATTTCAGAGGTAATTCAGAGTTCCGTTGGAGCGAGGCGTTAAGTCACCTTCTCGCCTTCGTCGGAACTGACCTTGCACCTGCCGATGTGAACCTGCTTTCCTTCAGGATGCCTCAATCCCTGGAAAGCCCCCCAAGAGATGTCTCACCCAACCTGGCACCTGCCTGAATGGAGACCCGCCGATGGCCCTTGCTTCCAGCAGTTGTTCGCCCACCCACTTTAAGCAACTCTCCCGACGCGGATTTCTGCAGATCGGCATGCTGGCCGGCACCAGCCTGACTCTGCCTCACCTGCTCGCCCGACAGGCTCGAGCAGAACTCAAGGACTACGCGAACTTCGAAGGGACCGCCAAGTCCATCATTCACATCTTCCTGCCAGGCGGAATCGCACAGCAGGAATCGTTCGATCCGAAGCCGTATGCTCCGCTTGAATACCGTGGGGAGATGCAGTCCATCGAGACGAATCTCACCGGCGTGCGGTTTGGACAGACGTTCCCGCAGATGGCACAGATCGCCAACAAGATCTGTGTGATCAACTCCATGACGCACGGAGAAGCGGCACACGAACGCGGCACGCACAACATGTTCACCGGATACCGCCCCAGCCCGGCGCTGCAGTATCCTTCGATCGGCTCTGTGATGAGTCAGCAGTTGGGGAGCCGGAACAATCTGCCTCCCTACGTCTGTATCCCCGGTGTTCCGAATGAATTCGCTGGAAGCGGTTACCTCAGTTCTGCGTTCGCTCCGTTCGCGCTGGGAAGTGATCCCGCCAACGGAGGCTTCAAAGTCCGCGACCTGGAACTGCCCGGTGGGGTGGATGACAGCCGCTTTGCAAGCCGTCGCTCCGCTCTGGAAGCGGTGAACGACTACTTCCGGAAGCGCGAATCCTCCGACCAGATCACCGCCATGGATTCGTTCTATGACGCGGCCTACAGCCTGATCTCTTCTCCGGAAGCTCGCGAAGCGTTCAATCTGGAAAAGGAAGCTCCGGAGCTGCGAGACAAGTACGGCCGCAACACCGCTGGTGCCCGCATGCTGCTGGCCCGCCGACTGGTCGAAGCAGGTGTTCGTCTGGTGAACCTGACCTACGGCGGCTGGGACATGCACGATAACATCGTCAATGGCTTCAAAGGGACCGCCCCGGCGTTTGATCAGGCCTTCACCCAACTGGTGAACGATCTGGATGAACGAGGACGTCTCGATGAAACCCTGATCATGGTGTCGTCCGAATTCGGACGCACTCCCAAGATGAACGCAACGGCCGGCCGCGATCACTGGCCGAAAGTGTTCAGCGTTGTGCTGGCAGGGGGCGGCATCAAACGCGGTATGGTGTACGGATCGTCCAACGCCACTGCGAGCGAACCGGAAAACGATCCGGTCACCGTCGAAGACCTGTTTACAACTGTTTACCACACGTTGGGAATCGTGGCCGACAAGGAATTGATGGCTCCGGGCGACCGTCCTATCGAAATCGTCGATGGGGGCAGCGTCATCAAGGAACTGCTGGCCTAGTGACCATGAGTCATTGGCATAAGCGACCTGCGTCTGATCGCGGGTCGTGACGTCGAGTGGGGCGCTCGACGAATCGAGGTCTGGTCTGAGCGCACTGGCTGCCGGGTTCGGTTGCCAGTGCAGCTCCCATGAACTGAATTGAATTCTGGGGTGGGACGATGCGTTTGCTTTCTTTCGTGCTTGTCTGTTGCGCCGCTGGCTTTCTCTTCTGCCCGGCCGCAGAAGCTGCCAATCCGCGATTCAATCGGACAGAGCCCATCGGCGGACAGCGTGGCACGGAAGTTGACGTCATCCTGAAAGGGGATCGTCTGGACGATGCCGAAGAGCTGCTGCTTTACGACTCCGGAATGGAAGTCACGCATTTCGAAGTGATCCAGGAAGAAGAACGGAAGAAGCGCGGCGACCGGATTAAGGTTCGCCTGAAGATCGACCCGCAGTGCAGGCTGGGCACTCAGAGAATGCGGGTCCGCACCAAAACCGGGATGTCTGAACTCGTCAACTTCCATGTCGGCGCCTTCCCGATTGTCGAGGAAGTCGAGCCGAATACAGAATTCAGCTCACCTCAGGTCATCCCGAACAACTCTTCAGTGGCCGGAAAGATCACTCCCGAGGACGTCGATTACTATCAGATCGAAGCCAAAAAGGGAGAACGCATCTCCGCAGAGATTTTCGGAATGCGATTCGGAATGTCAGACGGCACGAACTACTTCGACCCGTATCTGGCGATTCTCAACTCCGATCGATTCGAACTGGCCGTCAGTGACGATTCCCCCCTGGTCTGGAACGACGCCGTTGTGTCCATCATCGCCCCCGAAGACGGGAAGTATTACCTGCAGGTGCGGGACGCGTCCTACAACGGCGACAATAATGCCCATTATCTGCTGCATGTTGGAAACTTCCCACGCCCTGTGGCGGTGCTGCCTGCAGGGGGGCGGCCCGGGCAGACTCTGGACGTCACGTTCCTGGGCGATGTCTCCGGGACCGTCACGCGCCAAGTGACCCTGCCTGCCGAAATTCCGGAAGACGGCTTTGGGCTCGACCTTCAGGATGATCATGGAATCACTCCATCCCGCCTCCCCTTCCTGCTCTCGGACATCGACAACTTCATTGAGCAGGAACCGAACAATGATCTCGCGACTGCAACCGCAGGTTCAGTTCCGGGGGCCTTCAACGGGGTCATCTCCGAAAAGGGAGATCAGGACTTCTTCAAGTTCACCGCACAGAAAGATCAGGAGTTCCAGTTCGAAGTGTATGCCCGGCGCATCCGCTCGGGACTCGACCCTGTGTTGACGATTTTCCGAATTCGCGACGGTGCCCGACTCGCCAGCGACGATGACGCTCGTCGACCCGACTCCGCCCTGAAATTCAAGTTTCCGGAAGATGGCGAATACGCCTTGATGGTCAACGACCACCTGGGCAACGGAAGTCCGACTTACACCTATCGCGTTGAAGTCACGCTCCCGCAACCCAGGCTGCATGCAGAGCCGACCGAATTCGCCCGCTACGTGCAATCGCAGATCGTCATCCCGCAGGGGGGCGGAATCGGAATCGTTGCCAACGTGCAGCGAGGTGATTTTGGCGGCCCGGTCAACTTCCGCAGCGAAGACCTGCCTCCCGGCGTGCGGATGGAATGCCCGGCCAACTGGCGGGAAGACGGCTCGGCGACCGTGGTGTTCTATGCCGATGAGACCGCTCCTCTGGGAGGCAAGTTCTCGAAGATCGAAGCCTTCCTCGATGACCCCAAGCAGCCGGATCGCAAGATCTCCGGACCGCTTCGCCAGGATGTGCTCATGATCCGGGCTCGGAACAACGACCGGGTCTGGGAAGAACGCATGAACCGCATGCCGGTCGTCGTGATTGAGAAGGCTCCATTCAAATGCTGGATCGAAACTCCTGCCGTTCCGGTCGTTAAGAATGGGAACATGAACCTGAAGATCCGCTGCGAGAAGGCAGAGGGCTGGGATGAAGAGATTCGTCTGGTCATGCTTCAGAATCCCCCCGGCGTGACTTCAAACGGTTCGGTGGTCATCGCCAAGGGAGCCAACGAAGCGGACATGGCAGTCAATGCGTCAGACGGCGCTGCTGTCCGTGAAAACATGATTGCCGTCCGCTGCATGGCGAAGTATGCCGGCGGTGATTACGAGTACGTGACCCCGCTGGTCCCCCTCCGAGTCGAAGATCGCTATATCAATTTTGAATTCGCACAAGGGGCCGTCGAGCAAGGCAAGGAAACCCCGTACCTGATCAAGGTCACCAAGAACAAAGACTTCGAAGGTGAAGCCATCGCTGAACTTGTCGGACTTCCCGCGAACGCCACTGCGGAAAAAATGAAGCTCACCAAAGACACCGCCGAGTTCATGTTCACCATCAAGGCAGCTGAGGACACTCCCCCCGGAATGTCCCAGAACGTGCAGTGCCGCGTGGAAGTGCCGGAAAACGGAACTGTCGTCCTGCATAATCTGGGGAACGGCCGTTTGCGGGTCGACAAGCCGGCTCCTCCTCCGAAGAATCCAGAGCCCACGCCTCCGATGCCAACCCCGATGCCGGAAGCTCCTGTCGCTCAGGCTGAAGCACCCCCCAAACCGCTTTCACGCCTGGAGCAACTGCGTTTGAAACAACAGCAGAAAGCTGCCGGCCAGTAATTTCGATCGAACGCGGCCCACCTCAAAATTGCGTTCGATCCTACCATCCAAAAAATTGATCCTTCCATGAAACGAATCCTCGCCTTGTGTCTGCTCGCCAGCTGGACCGCACAGTCTGTCGGCGCCGCTGAACTCGTCGAACTCCGGGTCTTCCCCAAAGAAGTCCGGCTCTCCACTCAGCGAGCCCGTCAGGGAGTCGTGGTGCAGGGTGTGTACGACGACGGAATCACCCGCGATCTTTCGTCTCGTGCGGAATGGAAGTTTGACAACGAATCGCTCGTCCGCCGCGAAGGAAATCAGATCTTCCCCGTTGCTGACGGTCAGACTCAACTGAACGTCACCGTAGACGGCAAAAGTCAGCAGGTCCCCGTCCTGGTCGAGAAGGCACAAGTGGACCGCCCCATCAGCTTCAAGCTCGATGTCATGCCGGTCTTCATGAAAGCCGGCTGCAACACCGGAAGCTGTCACGGAGCCGCTCGAGGCAAAGACGGGTTCCGGCTCTCCCTGTTCGGTTACGATCCGGATGGCGACCATTTCCGTCTGACTCGCGAACAGCTCGGCCGTCGTATCGATCTGGCTGTGCCTGAAGCCAGTCTGCTGGTCGAGAAGTCCATCGGAGCAGTTCCTCACACGGGGGGCAAGCGGTTCGAAATGGACTCTCCGCTGAACAAGTCCATCCTGGAATGGATCTCCAACAACGCTCCTCTGGATCCTCCGGAACAGGCCACCTGTACTTCCATCAGTCTGTATCCCTCACAGGCAGTGATGGATGGAGCTGGCGAAACTCAGCAGATGGTCGTGATCGCGACCTACTCCGACAACACAACCCGTGACGTCACGTCGCTGGCCTCGTTCTTCTCCAGCAACGATACCTCGGCCAAGATCGACGAAAACGGACTGGTCACCGCTGGTGAACGTGGCGAAGCCTTTGTGATGGCTCGCTTCGACGTGCACACGCAGGGGTCTCAGTTCCTCGCGCTCCCGAAAGGCCTGCAGTACGAACAGATTCCCGAAGAGCCCGCCAACTACATCGATGAGCTGGTCGCTTCGAAGCTGAAGAAGATCCGGGTCAATCCTTCGGAAATCTGCAGCGACGAAGAGTTCCTGCGTCGCGCTTCAATTGACCTCGTAGGACTGCTGCCCGACTACGAAGAGTTCACCGCCTTCATGGCCGACACAGATCCCGACAAGCGCACCAAGAAAATCGACGAACTGCTCGGCCGCAAGGAATTCACAGAAATGTGGGTGGCCAAGTGGGCGGAATGGCTGATGATGCGGTCGGGGGGTGAAGGTCAGATCCCCGAGAAGTCGATCGTTCTGTACTCGCAGTGGCTGGTCGACCAGATCGCCAACAACGTGCCGATGGATCAAATGGTTCGCACCATCCTCGGCTCGTCCGGAGGAACGTTCGCTTCACCCGCAACCAACTTCTACGAGCTGGAAAAGGACAAGCTGAAAGTCTCTGAAAACATCGCCCAGATCTTCATGGGGATGCGGATTCAATGTGCCCAGTGCCACAATCACCCGTTTGACCGCTGGACTCAGAACGACTACTACGACTTCGCAGCCTTCGTGGCCCAGATCGGTCGCAAGCCCAGCGAAGACCTGCGTGAAGTGATCATCTTCAACAGCGGCGGCGGCGAGATCAATCACCCCGTCACCGGCCAGAAGTCGATCCCCAAATTCCTGGGCGGGGACCGTCCCGACCTGACCGGCAAGGACCGTCGTGTGGTCCTCGCGGAATGGCTGGCTTCTCCGGACAACCCGTTCTTCGCACGCAACTTCAGCAACCGCGTCTGGCATCACTTCTTCGGAATCGGAATCGTGGAGCCGTTCGACGATGTGCGAATCTCCAATCCTCCATCGAATCCAGAACTGCTGGATGCCCTCGCCAGCAACTTCACAGCGTACCAGTACGACTTCAAGAAGCTGGTGCGGGACATCTGTCTGTCGAAGACGTATCAGCGGACGACTCGTCGCAACGAGAGCAATATGACTGATGAGCGAAACTTCGCACATCAGACCATCCGCCGCATCAAGGCCGAGTCGATGCTGGACATCATCAGCCAGGTCACCGGCACGAAGGATGACTTTGCGAAACTGCCTGTCGGGGCCCGTGCCGTGCAGATCAACGACGGTCGAACCTCAACCTACTTCCTGCAGACTTTCGGACGCGCCACCCGGGAGACAGCCTGCTCGTGCGAAGTCCGTATGGAGCCCACACTCTCCCAGGCTCTGCACCTGATGAACGGTGATACTGTCGACGGGAAGATGCGGAGCGGCGAGATGCTCAAGAAACTTCAGGAACAGAATCTTGCTCCGATGGAGATTGTCGATCGCCTGTATGTGGCCTGCCTGACTCGACATCCGACCCAGACCGAGATTGATAACCTGACCCCGCTGGTCTCGGACGAGAGCCGTCGGCAGCAAGGGCTGGAAGACATCTACTGGGCCTTGTTGAATTCACGTGAATTCCTGTTCAACCACTGATCCTGGAAGCTCGCCCGGCCTGATGTGAATGAACGCAGGCCGGGTGACCCACTGATGCGTTCCCCCCCGAACACCACTGCCCGCTCATTCCCTGGCCCTCCGCCTTACCCCACCTGACACCATGCGACGAACTCTACTTTTCAGCACACTTCTGTTCGCTGCAGGCCATAACTGGGTTTATGCCGAAGATCAGAAACCCGACGCCCCGCCGGCCGAGAAGGTCACGTTCGTCGATGATGTCCTGCCGATCTTCCGTTCGAAATGCGGCTCGTGCCACAACGCGAACGACAAAAAGGGAGGACTGGTTCTCGATAACTACTCAGCCATGATGCTGGGGGGCTCATCGGGCACATCCATCGAAGCGGGAGACGCCGGCAACAGCTATCTCTTCAGCCTGATCACACACGCCAGCGAACCGAAGATGCCGCCCAACGCGGACAAACTTCCCGCTGAGCAACTGGCCGTCATCGAGAAGTGGATCAACCTGGGCGCGCTTGAAAACTCCGGCAGCAAAGCGGCCATGAAGAAGAAGCCGTCGCTGGCCAAGATTGAAGTGTCGACAGCCCGTCCTGCGGAAGTCGCAATGCCCGAGCGGTATCTGGGCGACCCTGCTTACGAACCGTCGCACGTCAATGCCGTCACGGCGCTGGCAGTCAGTCCGTGGGCATCGCTGGCAGCTGTCTCCGGTTACAAACAGATCGGCATCTACGATTCAAAAACCCTTGACCTCCTGGGAGTTCTGCCCTTCCCCGAGGGGCGCGCTCAGATCGCCAAATTCAGCCGCAACGGGTCTCTTCTCCTGGTCGGTGGAGGACGAGGCGGCGAGAGCGGACGGGTCGTCGTGTACGACGTTCGCACGGGGGAACGTAAGGTCGAACTCGGTGATGAATACGATGAAGTCCTGGCTGCGGACATCAGTTCCGATCAGACTTTGATCGCCCTGGGAGGCCCCAAGAAGATGCTGCGGGTTTACTCCGTGGAAACCGGAGAACTGCTCTTCGAAAACAAGAAGCACACCGACTGGATCACCGCCATTGAATTCAGCCCCGATGGCGTGCTGCTGGCCTCCGGAGACCGGAGCAACGGACTGATCGTCTGGGAATCGGGCACCGGCGAACTCTTCTACGACCTGCAGGGGCACAAGGCGGGGATTTCCGATGTCAGCTGGCGTCCGGACAGTAACGTTGTCGCTTCCGCCAGCGAAGACGGGACCATCAAACTCTGGGAAATGCAGAACGGTGGACTGGTGAAGTCCTGGGACGCCCATGGGGGCGGCGCGACTTCACTGGAGTACACCCGCGATGGCGATCTTGTTTCCACCGGCCGTGACCGTGTCACCCGGTACTGGAAGGGTGACGGCGCAAAAATTCGAGACCTCCCCGCAGTGGCGGACATCGCCATGGAAGTCGCTTTCGATGCGGAAACCAAGCGGATTCTCACCGGTGACTGGACAGGGCAAATCACTCTGTGGAACGCAGAGGACGGAGCCCAGCTCGGATCGATCAACACCAATCCTCCTTCGGTCAAGAAGCAGCTGGCCCAGGTGACGGCCGGTCTTGAGCAGTTGAAGGGTCAGCTGAACGGCCACCAGACGAATCTGGCAAACCTCCAGAAGGGGATTGCAGAACGTCAGAAGAAGGCCGAAGAAGGGGCGGCACTCGCTGCCAAAGCCGCAGAAAATTCCAAGCAGGCGCTCGCCAAAAAGCAGCAGGCGGAAGAAGCTGTGAAGGCCAAGCAGGCTGCCATGGTCGCTGCAGAAGGGACCCTGAAAGAAACACAGGCAGCCGTTGCTCTGCTCAACACGCAGCTGCAGCAGCACACGGAAAAAGCCAATGCCGCCCAGGCTGCCATGAAGGGACCGACCGACGCGTTGGCTGAAGTGACTCAGGCTCGACAGGTGGCTGCAACTGCACTCACCGATCTGACTGCCAAGTCCCAGGAAGCAGCCAAGGCTGCAGAGCCGACCGAAGCAGAAAAGCCTCTGCTGGAGTCCGATGAAGCGGTCAAAAAGGCGGTCGCCGATCGCCAGGAAGCAGCCAAAGTCGCGCTCGAGGCCATGAATCAGGCAAAGGTCCAACTGGATGCAGCTCAGGCCAAAATGGCCGAAGTGGAAAAGCAGCTGGCTGCTGCAAAGACTGAATTCGAAGCAATGACCAAAGTCGTCCAGACGGCCCGTGAACAGATGACCGCCGCGAACACGACGATGGAAGCGGCCGGAAAGGGGATGGAGACCGCCCGCAAGACACTCGAAGAAGTTCAGGCCGAACTGACAGCTGCGGTTCAGAACGAACAGGCCGCTGCCAAGGGGGCGTCAGAGGCTCAGGCGGCAGCTGAAAAACTGGCCGCTGCTGCCAAGCCAACGGAAGAAGAGCAAAAGGGAATCGACGCTGCCAATGCAGCGATTGCAGCTGCTCAAGCACAGCTGGCTGTGGAAGAGGCTCGACTGGCTCGCCTGCAGAAGATTTCCTCAGAGCTCGCACAGCCGACCGCTGCCCAGTAAAAATGGCGGAAATCTGCACAGATTTTTTGCTGGTCGGTTTCTCCTGTTGGTGAGCGGGGGACGTCAGTCCCCTGTTTCGTCAAGCATCCGGAGGCCGACACCTCCGGCTCGCCATGTGAGTACGGGCTTGAAGAAGATTACTGATAGCCGAAGAACCGGTACAGCCGGAACACTCACCGCCAGCTTGCCGGATCCCCCAAGACCTTCACTCTTCCTGTCTTCTCGAAACTGCCAAATTGCCGATTCCTTAGGTGTCGCAGGAGGCATTTGAAATTGGCCCTGCCACGAAGAGGAATCCACCAATTTACAAACGCCACTGCGAGCCGTTCCCTTTGGTCGAGGTTGAACGAGCTCCAACGAGGAGTCAGGAAGATGCTCGTGCTCTCGCGTCATCGAGATGAAAGTATCATGATCGGCGACAACATTGTCGTCACCATTGTGGACATTCGCGGCGACAAGGTTCGCCTGGGGATTCAGGCCCCGACCGAAATTCCAGTACACCGTCAGGAAGTTTACGAAGCGATTCAGCGGGAACGCGCCCCCCAGAAGCCGGGCGATCAGGCGGCCAGCGCCTCGTCCTGAGCCGAACTTCCGCAAGTCTAGACTAGTTTGGTCTATCATGTGCAGGCGATTCAGGATTTTCACCGCATGAAAGTCCATATGATCGCCTGCGGAACGTAATAGATTATTTGCAAAACCGCTCTAGCTGTGAACACGAAGCGTTGCCGGATCCTTCTCCGGCAACGCTTCTTCGTTTTAATCCCTGTCTCAGGGGAGTGTGGCGGCGATTCGGGGAGATTTGTCGTTCGAAAGCTGTGTTGATCGCCGCCGGAACGCCACACTGCGGTGAGATTCGCTCTAATCCCGCCGATTTTCGCCGGCCGTCCCCTTCACTCGATCTGTCGAACCCCGGGTTCGCTGGCATTCGGACGCGGGACTCTTCAGAGTGTGAGACATTCACGTCCCTGCAATTGCCGCGGAGCGAGGTCTTTTTCATTCCGGACCCGTTCTGCATCCCGGAGTGCGGCATGATCTGGTTTGTTGGCGCCTGCCTGGTTCCCGCGTTCGTCATTTCCTGGTGCATGACCTGGGTCATGCGATACTGGGCACCCCGCTTGGGATTGGTCGATCAGCCGAATTCCCGCAAGGTCCATACGACCCCCACCCCCATGGGGGGAGGAATTGCCATCTATCTGGGGGTGGTGATTCCCCTGCTGCTGGCACAGCTGGCCGCCTCGGTGCTCTATGCCTCTCCTTTGGATCAGGCGTTTCTCCCGGAGTCGATCCGTGTTCATATCCCCGGCGTTCTGTACCGGTCCTCCCAGCTGTGGGCCGTCATTGCAGCCGCGTCGTTATTGATGGCCATGGGACTGCTCGATGACCGGTTCGGCCTGTCCTGGCGGGTCCGGTTGTCCATTCAGTTCCTGCTGGCGATTGCTCTGGTCAGCAGTGGAATTCGAGGTTCCGTGCTGATCTCGGCCCCCTGGGTCGGCATGGTTCTGACGGTCTTCTGGATGGTCGTGCTGATCAACTCCCTGAATTTTCTTGACAACATGGATGGCCTGTGTGCCGGGATCGGACTCATTGCTTCGCTGCTGTTCGCCTGGATCATGCTGCAGCTCACCAGTGAGCCGCGATGGCTTGTGGGGGGATGCCTGTTGATTCTCGCAGGCTCGATCGGCGGCTTCCTGTACCACAACTGGACACCGGCCAGGATTTTCATGGGGGATGCCGGAAGTACATTCATCGGACTGATGCTCGCGACGATGACAGTGCTGGGAACGTTCTACGAGGAATCCTTTAAAGAGCCGCACGTGCTGCTCGCACCGCTGTTTATTCTGGCGATTCCGCTGTATGACTTCCTGACCGTCGTGGGGATCCGGCTGGCGAATGGGAAGAGTCCGTTTCAGCCGGACCGAAACCATTTCTCCCACCGTCTGACCGATCTGGGCCTGAGCCGTCGCAATGCTGTGCTCACGGTCCACTTCACCACACTGGCCACCGGGCTCGGGGCGATCCTCCTTTATCATGTAAATACCTGGTCCGCTGCATGGCTGGTGATTTCGATTGAGCTCTCGTTGTTGGTGGTGGTGTCGATTCTGGAATCCGCAGGACGCAAGCAGGCTCGCGTTGCCCGGCAGAACGGAGTGGATTCGCAGTTCGCCCTGCCGGTCTCGATTGCTCAGAATGCGCCGCAGCAGCCCGTCTCCCCCGAGGAAAGTTCGAAGCCCCCCCTGACCACGGAGAGCTGACGCTTCCCGGCAGCCGCCTTCAATGGCCTTCCCCCTTGCCCTGCTCATGCCGGTTTGCCAGAATCGGCGAACGTCTCGCCGCCTGTTCTCCGCAGATCACTCGAAGCAGGGCTCGCGCAGCGTGGTTTTCGATCCAGGAATCGTCAGTCGCTGCCGGGCAAACTGTGATCTGCCGATAGGCAAGTCGCACTGGCCCCGAAGAGGATGATGCCCTGATGAAGGATTATCGAAGCAGCCGCGTTTTTGGCTCTGTTCTGCTGCTGGCCCTGTTGGCTGCGGGATGCCCTTCCGGATCGAGTTCATCCAGTTCGGGAACGGGTGCAGACGGCACACACCCTGGGATCGAGCCCTTCGACCCGCCGACGCTTGCCGAACTGGACGCGGAAGCGAACTGGCAGGATCAACCCGTCATCGACGCCATGGACGCGTACCGGGAGCTGAAGGCTTCCGAGCCGGAACTGGTCAGCGTGCAGGAGGCACTCAAACTTCGCAATAACTCAACCGAGGACAACGACAAGATCCTCAGCGCGTTGAGCCGACCGCCCGCAGCGGACTCCGATGTCAATTTCGATGCGGAGATCAAACGCCATCTGGGGGGAGATATCAATTCGACGAATCCGTTCATGCAGAGTTCGACGTCCGACGCCGACGTTCTCGGCCCTACAGGAGTTGGATTCTTCAGCATCGACTGGAAAATGGACCCCTTTGCCCCGAAGGACACCGTGGTCTCGTGGCAGACGAGTGAAAACAAGCTCTACGATAAGATTGTCATGCGGAAAGACCTGGTCTGGTCGGACGGAAAGCCGATCACCGCCCATGACGTGATGTTTTCATTTCAGACTCTCATGAATCCGGAAATCCCTATTCCCGCCGCTCGCACGGGTATGGACAAGGTCCGCTGGGTTCAGGCCTACGATGACTACACCTTCGTCATCTTCCACAAAGAGTCTCTGGCGACGAACGTCTGGAACTGCAGCTTCCCGATCATCCCGAAGCACATTTACGAGAAATCCATTGCCGACGACCCCACACTGACCGACTCCGACTACCACCAGAAGTACGAACAGAATCCTGTCGTCGGGGGCCCGTACAAAGTGACCAAGCGGGTCAAAGGGCAGGAGATTCTGCTCGAACGCCGTGAAGAGTGGTACATGCAGAACGGCAAGCAGGTGCGAGCCAAGCCCTACTACAAGCAGATCCGCTTCCGTGTCATCGAAGATTCGACCACAGCTCGGCTGGCTCTGAATGACGGCCAACTGGACGAAATGGAATTCCAGCCACGTCAGTGGGTCGAGCAGACCAACGATGATGCCTTCTACAAGCGGAACACCAAGGTTCGCGGCGTCCAGTGGGTGTACTACTACTTCGGCTGGAACATGAAGACCCCATTGTTCAGCGATGTCAAAGTTCGTCAGGCAATGTCCTATGCCACGAACTACAACCAGATTCTGAACACGCTGTGCTACGGACTCTATGAACAGGCGACGGGCGAGTTTCCTGAAGGCAACTGGGCAGCGCCGCTCAAACCCAGAACGCCCTATCATCAGGATCTCGCCAAAGCTGAACAACTCCTGAACGAAGCCGGATGGACAGACTCCGATGGCGACGGAATCCGGGACAAGAAGATCAACGGCCAGCTGGTCAAGTTCGAATTCCAGATCATGTGCGCCAATGAACAGCTGCGTATCGATATCTGTACGTCACTCGCGGAAAGCCTGAGCCGGCTGGGAATCACCTGCAACGTGCAGCCGACCGAATTCACCGTGATGCAGCAGCGGGCACAGGAACACAAGTTCCAGGCCATGTTCGGCGGCTGGGGAACAGGAGCAGATCCCTCAACCACGGAAAACCTGTGGAAGACCGATGAAAGCCGCAACTACTGCGGCTACTCCAACAAGAAAGTGGACGAGCTGTTCGCGCAGGCATTGCATGAACTCGACCAGTCCAAGCGAGCCGAATATTACCGCGAAATCGATCAGATTCTCTGGGACGATCAGCCTTACACCTGGCTGTACTACCGGAGCGGGTTCTTCGGCTTCAACAAGCAGCTTCGAGGGTATATGTTCAGCCCGCGAGGACCGTTCAGCTACAGTCCCGGCTTTGACGCCATCTGGACGACAGCCACCCCCTGAACGCTGTGAATCGCTCTGCCGGGCAACCTGCAGTTCGCGTTGATGACCGTAACCGTTTTTGAAACCTGGCTGGTTCTATGCTGACGTATCTCATTCGTCGACTGGCGATAGGCTCGCTGACGCTGCTGTTGATCACATTTGTGATCTACGGCCTGATTCGCAGCATGCCGGGAACACCGCTGACGGTGAATATGGCGGAGACGGACCCCAGCAAGCAGATGTCACCGGAACGACTGAAACAGCTCAACGTCATTTACGGTCTCGACAAGCCCTGGCCACAGGCTTACGCCAAGTGGATCACGAACGTGTTCAAAGGGGATCTGGGAAGATCGTTTTCCCGCAAGCAGCCGGTGACCAAGATCATCGGAGATCGCATCGGCCCCACCCTGCTGCTGTCGATCCCTTCATTGATCCTCAGCTATCTGCTGGCGATTCCGCTCGGCCTGTATTGCAGTGCCCGCGACGGCAAAACGGATGAACGTGTGCTGAGTACCGGTCTGTACATGCTGTATTCGTTCCCATCGTTTGTCGCGGCGTTGTTTCTTCAGCTCCTGTTTGCGGTCCATCTCAGATGGCTGCCGCTCTTCGGGATGGTGGGCGACAACTACGAAAGTCTGAGCCTGCTGGGGAAAACGTGGGACATCTTTACCCACGCACTTCTCCCCGTCACCGTCTTCACGTATGGCGGTCTGGCTTATGACGCCCGCTTCATCCGGGCGAACATGCAGGAAGTGCTGCGACAGGATTACATCCGGACCGCCCGTGCGAAGGGACTGGGACCGGTTTCTGTGATCGGCAAACATGCCTTTCGAAACACGCTGATCCCGCTGGTGACGCTGATCGGCCTGACGCTGCCCGGTCTCCTCAGCGGATCGGTCATCGTCGAACAGATTTTCACCTGGCCGGGGATGGGGCGACAGTTCTTCGAATCGATTACCGAACGGGACTACCCGACGGTGATGGGACTGACGCTCATGTTCTCTGTTCTGACTCTGGCAGCCCAGCTGCTCGCAGATATCCTTTACGCACTGGTCGATCCCCGCATCCGTCTGGATCACTGACCGGTTTCCCATCGTGACATCGTATCCCTTCGCATGAACCAGACGCCTCCGCTTCCGAGAGTCCTGCCGAAATCCCCCGGCTTCTGGGCGGAGTCGTGGCGGCGTTTTCGCCGGCGCCGACTGCCGATGATGGCCCTGGCATTTGTGGCCTTCCTCACAGTCGTGGCCATCTTCTCCCCAGCGATCGTCGGAACCAAACCGCTGGTCTGCCGGTACAAGGGGCAGATCTATTTCCCGTGCATGGGCTACTTCAGCCCGCGCTGGGAAGCGACCTTCGCCGGGAGCCCGTTTTTCAAACGCTACCCGAAGATCCTCAAAGAGCAGGACCCGCAGAGCTGGGCCGTCTGGCCCCTGCAGTACAACGATCCCGCTCGCGCAGTGACGGAAGACGAATGGCCCGGTCGGCCCGCCAACCCGCAAAGCAAAGGCCCGAGCTGGCAGAACTGGTTCGGCACGGACTCGCGTGGCTTCGACGTCTTTGCCCAGATGGTCCACGGCACCCGAACCGCTCTTCTGGTCGGCGTCGTCTCGATGGGAATTGCTGCAGCGATCGGCATCACCTTCGGCTCACTGGCCGGCTACTACGGCGGATGGATCGACATCGTCCTCAGCCGGCTGATTGAAGTGGTGATGTGTGTCCCGACGCTGATTCTGATTCTGGCTCTCATTGCTGTGATCGAAGTTCCAAGCATGATGCACATGATGGTCGTGATCGGAGCAACCGGCTGGACCGGAATTGCCCGGCTGATCCGGGGAGAATTTCTCAAACAGAAATCGCTGGATTACGTCTCCGCAGCGAGGGTGCTGGGGGCCGGTTCTTTTCGAATTATCTTCCGGTATCTGCTCCCGAATTCACTCGCTCCGGTGCTCGTCCCGATCACGTTCGGGATTGCAGCTGCCATTTTGATCGAGACGGCGCTCAGCTACATCGGCTTCGGAGCGCCCCCTCCCAACCCGAGCTGGGGTCAGCTCTTGCGTTCAGGACAGGCGAATTATCAGAACTGGTGGCTGATCCTGTTCCCCGGACTCGCGATCTTTTTTACGGTCCTCTCCTACAACCTGATCGGCGAAGGCTTACAGGAAGCAACCGATCCCCGCCTGCGGGACGGCTGAAGTACCTGATCGCAACAAGCGAAGACCACGCCTGCAAACGAAACGCAAACATCTCCCACATAACAGGTTATAGACCAGATTAGACCCCAAACCGGCGATTTCCGGTGACTGGCCAGGGATTCATTTCCGGCAACTTTCCCGAACACTTTGCAGATCGCAGTTCGCCTCGTCAGAATAGAACGATCTGTATAAGATAGGACTTTTCAGCCTCGGCGCCGAAAGTGCAGGCGACGCGGGGCTTATAGAGACTTCGTCCGTGGTTCTGGTCAGGCGCCGGGACGGAGGTCAGTTTCGTCGTCCGAATTCGAAACTGGGGCAGGCTCGTGGAAGAATCTGCGTCTCCAGGATGAATCCAGCGATTCTCAGGAACAGCGTAAAAAATATGAGTGCAGCAGCGAATCAGCGCAAAATTGCGATCACTGGCATCGGTGTCTTTTCGCCCATCGGAATCGGGCGGCAGGAGTTTTTTGAGAACCTGCAGGCAGGCCGTTCGGGCATTGGCTCCATGGAGCACTATCACTGCACCGCCACCCCGGGAGGAATCGGAGGAGAGGTCAAAGGCTTCAACGAAGAGTCTGCGAAAAAGACCTACCTGAAAGCGGTCCGTAAGAGCATCAAGGTGATGAGTCGGGAGACCCAGCTGGGAACGGCTGTCGCATTGCAGGCCATCGAAGATGCACGACTGAATCCAGAAGAAATCAGCCGTGAACGGATCGGCGTGGAGTACGGTGCCAACCTGATGTTCTTCTCCCCGGATTCCATGGCTGACGCCGCAAAGGCCTGTAAAGACGAAGCCGGAAAGTTCACTTTCTCCGAGTGGGGCACAACAGGTCTGGGAGCGATGGAACCGCTCTGGATGCTCAAGTACCTGCCGAACATGCCGGCGTGTCACATTGCGATCAGCACAGATTCCCGCGGGCCGAACAACTCAGTCACGCTGGATGAAGCGAGCCCTGGTGTGGCACTGACCGAAGCCCTGAACATCCTCGAACGGGATGCTGCCGACGTCATGATCGTCGGCGGAACCGGAACCCGGATTCATCCTGTGCGTGCCATTCATGCCCGGCTGTGTGATCCGCTCGGCTATGATGAAGCCGATCCCAGCAAGAGCTCCAAGCCGTTCGACAAGAACCGGCGCGGACAGGTCGCCTCCGAAGGGGCCGGCTGCTTCGTGCTGGAAGAAGAAGGACACGCGAAGGCCCGTGGTGCGACAATCTACGGCTATCTGATCAGCGGGAGTTCCTCCTGCGTGGCCTCTCCGGATGGGACTCCGGACATTCGTCAGGCAGTGAAGAACGCTGTCAACTCGGCACTTCGCCGAGCGAAACTGAACATCTCCGATATCGGCCACATCAACGCCCATGGTCTGGCGGGGCCGAAAGAAGACGTGGAAGAAGCAGCAGCGTTGCGTGAGCTGATCGGTGATCACAAGATTCCGGTCACGGCTCTGAAGGGACACTTCGGCAACGCAGGAGCTGCCACCGGCTTCTTCGAAATCGTTGGTTCTCTGCTCTCACTCTCGCAGGGAGTGATCCCGCCGACCGTCAACTGCGACGAGCCCGATCCGGAACTCGGACTCCCGCTGGTTCAGGGGAAGCCGCTCGCCACGAGCAACAAGAAATTCCTGAACATCAATTTCACGCGACCGGGACAGGCCAGCGCTGTGATCATTGAAGCGGTCTGATCAGATCTGAAGTGATCGATAGACTCGCTACGTCATGGAGATCCAGCGCCGCAGCAGGATCGCCGGGGCGATGAGTGTCAGCGTGCAAAGCGTAAAGAGCAGTCCGGATGGACCGATCCGGAAGTAGATCATCATGGCGTCGATCGTGGTGATCGAGAGCAGCAGTGACCCGATTGTCGGTTGAACGCGGGCGGGGACCGGATCGGCGACGGCAATCAATGCCCTTCGGTTCAAAGAGAACGCAATCACCCCCCAGAGCAGCAGTGTTGACGTCGAATCGGCAGTGCCGACTGGTCCCAGGTCGATTCCGACTTTCCTGGGAACATCGAGCATCCACAACGCCAGCAGGATCAGGCCCAGATCGATCAGGGCGAGTCCCCCGACGAGTGACTGACGGCGGCTGACGCGCGCTTCAGACCGAGCGAACCACGTGACTCCCGTCACATAGATTCCCATCGCAATTGCCACGTACAGCTGGGGCTGACCAAAGATCTCGGGGACGCTCTCAGCAGCACTGCTGGCCCCCAGCAGAATATTGAAGAACCGGCAGCTTCCCATCATCACCGGTCCCGCGGGGGTATGCTTCAAAACGCCGTCATACAGCAGAATGGCAGCAGCCAGCATCAGAGCAGTGACCAAACTCGTCACTCCCGCCATTCCGGCGAATGCCATCCCGGAGAGCATCAACACAGATCCAAACCCAACGGCCCCATTCCAGCTGACTGCCCCCGAGGGGATCGGCCGCTGTGGACGTTCCAGCTGATCCTGGCGCAGATCAAAGACGTCGTTAAAGACCATTCCGGACAAATACAGGGCGGCACTCGATGCCAGCAGCAGGAGAAACTCGGCAAATGGATCCCAGCGGGAGTGGGTCAGAAGAAAGCCGACGCAGATATCGGCCAGTGCGGTGAAGACCGCCGGAAGTCGTGCCAGTCGCAGCCAGGGAAGCAGAGAGTTGGAACGCATAACACGGAGCTTTCAGCTGTCAGTGGCGGGCCATGTCCTTGGTCGCAGATATTCTTGGAATGAGTGAATGCTGACGACTCGCAACCAATAAAAAAAGGACGCCGAACCCAGGTGAGTTCGGCGTCCAGATTTCTCGGAATGTTGACCGTCACGTTTGAGTCGGGGAGAACTCGGCGATCAGGTCGGTTCCGTTTTCAAATTAGTTGCAAGCACCGCAAGGAGCACCGCAGGTCGGAGCACCGCAGGTGGGAGCACATGCGTTGCCAGCGTCGCAGTAATCATCGCACTTGTGGCAGCCGTGCTTCTTCAGGCCTTTGAACCAGCCAGCCAGCTTGTGCTTGCGTCCACCGCAGTGAGTGGTGGGGCAGCAGCAATCAGACGGAGCCGGAGCACAGCAAGAAGGAGCACAAGGAGCGGCACAAGCCGGTGCACAAGCAGCTTCACCGCAAGGAGCGGCACAAGCAGGAGCACAAGCCGGAGCGGCACAGGCCGGAGCACATGCAGGAGCAGCACAAGCTGGAGCACATGCAGGAGCGGCACAAGCCGGAGCACATGGGGCACCGCAAGTCGGTCCGCAAGGAGCGGCACAGCTAGCAGCAGGAGCACAGCAGGTAGCTTCTGGTGCACAGCAGTCGTTGTTGTGGTGACGGAACAGTCCGGCACTTGCAACATTGACACTAGCAGCGATCACCAGAGCAGCGCACAGGGTCGTCAATTTCATCTTGAATCTCCTCGACTTCTTCCCGGGGGTTGAGTATTACGAACTTCGTCTGACCGGTCTTGAGTTGATCTCGGTACTCTTGAAGTTCGTCAGTCACCACGAATGTTTGGGTCCACCTGCCCAAAGAATTCGGCGTTCTTCCGATTGCAGATCAGTTCGCCCGCTCGAAAAAACTCCCCCGACCCGGGAGTCGGTCCACCTGTTCCGTTTGTGACGGCCTTGACGCCTCCCGGCGGTTCATCCGGAGTGAAGTTTTCGCTAATCTCTGGATTTGGCACGCTCATCCATCAACATTTGTCCCTCTATGACCCTTCTCTTTCTGTCCCAGATTGCCGTCGCCACACTTCTGGCCCTGAGTCTTCTGGCGACACTGACACTGGGAAACCCAGTGACCCAGACATCCCTGACTCCCGCCTGGCGCTGGGGACAGGCCGCACAGTTTGCCTGGTTTCTCTCAAGCACCGCAGCCGCCGCGTCGAGCCCCGGCTCCCCTCTGATGGATCAGGCCTGGCTGTGGACCGCCATCCTGACTCTTTGCCCGTTGATTGCGGTGCTGGGTGCGCGTCGACCCGCCACCCGCGTCTGGAGCTGGTTCATTATTCTTCCACTCATCGCTGTTCTGGGCTGGCCGGGCCTGACCGTCTTCTCCAACTGGCCGAGTATTCCCCCGTTGAGAATCCAGGCTCCGGTCTGCATCGGCTTCGGTCTGGTCACGGTTATGGGGGTCGGCAACTACCTGGGGACCCGCTACTCGCTACCGGCAGTTCTTGCCGGTCTGGCAGTCGCACTTTGTCTGGCTCCCCTCACGACGTTCTGGCAAGTCCCACCCCCGACGGCAGCCATGATGCGAGTTGCTGCCGGGATGGTGCTGGTGAGCGGGATCGGTTTCGCGATCCGGCAAGGGCTCCGCGAAGGGACTGAAGAATCTCCCTACGATCGATTGTGGTTCGACTTTCGGGACACCTTCGGGATTGTCTGGTCGATCCGCATACAGGAGCGGATCAATCAGATCGCTGAGAAAGAAAACTGGAGCAGCCGCCTGGGTCCCAATGGTTTCGAGTGGAACCTGCAGATGCCGGTTGAATCCCGGACTGTTACGGAAACCCGGATGGACCACGCATTACGCTGGCACCTGCGGCGGTTTGTCGACCCGGAGTGGATCGACGAACGGGTGGGCGTGACATCGACCGTTTAGCTGCACACTTCAAGTGTGCAGCTAAACGAATGGGCAACCCATTCACGCTGCCTTCACCTGATCCCCGGAATGGTGCTGGTTCAGCTTGTTGTACAGCGTCTTCAGCGCGATTCCGAGTTCTTCCGCGGTTCGAGGCTTGTCCCCGTGGTGCTTCTCCATCGTCTGGAGGATGACTTCCATCTCGATTTCCTTGAGAGTCATCTGGTAAGCAAAGTTGGAGATCTGGAACGGCTTGTTCCCGGCGGTCGGCCTGCGGGAGACGCTCGTCGGGAGGTCTTCCGGCTGAATCACCTTGCCGTCAGAGAGGATCAATGCGTGTTCGACAGCATTGGCCAGCTCGCGGACGTTCCCCGACCACTCATGCGACCGAAGCAGCTCGATCGTTTCCGGAGCCAGGAAGTTTTCCGGGACGCTGGCTCGCTTCATCTGCCGGGCCGCCAGGAATCTGGCGAGTGCAGGGATATCGTCCTTACGCTCCCGCAGCGGAGGAAGCCGGATCTCAAATGTATTCACCCGGAAGTAAAGGTCTTCGCGGAATGTCCCCTCGTTGACCATGTCTTCGAGGTTCCGGTTGGTCGCACAGACGACGCGAACGTCGACGTTGAATGCGTCATTCTCGCCGACCCGACGGACTTCGCCGGACTCCAGAAAACGCAACAGCTTCACCTGCATTGACTTATCGAGCTCACCCAACTCATCGAGGAAGAGGGTTCCGCCGTTAGCGACTTCGATGAGACCCTTGCGCGGAGTGTCCGCTCCGGTGAACGCCCCCTTCTTGTGGCCGAACAGTTCGCTTTCCACGAGATTCTCAGGGAGTGCGCCGCAGTTGACAGCCACAAACGGCATTTTGGCTCGCTGGCTGCTTTCGTGAATGCTGCGGGCAACCAGTTCCTTCCCGGTTCCGGTTTCCCCCAGAATCAGGACGCTGGAATCCGTCGGAGCGATCCGGGAGACGAGAGTTTTCACCCGCTGCATGCCCGGGGTTTCGCCGATCAGGTCGGTCTTGCCCCGGACGTTGGCCAGTTCGCTTTCGAGGGCCAGTGCACGATTGGTGAGTGTCCGCTTCTCAGCGACCCGATTCAGAACGCTGTCGATTTCGACAATCTTGTACGGTTTGCGGAGGAAGTCATACGCTCCCAGCCGCAGGGCACGGATGGCGTCATCGACCCCGCCATGACCGGTGCTGATGATGATGTCGGTCTCGGCTCCGGACTTCTTGATATGCTCAATGACTGCCCAGCCATCGACTTCCGGCATTTTCAGGTCGACGATCACGGCGTCGAAAGCGCTTTCCGAAAGTGCAGCGATGGCGGCTTTTCCGCCGTCCACGATGGTGACATCATGGCCGATCCGCTGAAGCTCTTTCCCCATAACCATGCGGATCGGAGCTTCATCATCGACAAAGAGCAACCGTAAACGCCGTGCGCCCTTCGCGCTCGGGTCGTCCATCCGTGACGACATAACGAGTCCTGTGTTGCTGAGAGACACTGAGAGATAAAACTTGAATCAAGTTTGTGACTTCATTCAAGTTGGTGATTGCGGCGGGGGTGATAACAGATGCCCGCGAACGTGTAAATTCGAGTCTTCCAACTTCTCGACAGATTGTCCGAAACCACTTGCCAAACAGAACCTTACGACGATATCGTCTGACGCGACCCGAACCTCCGTCCGACCGGAATTTCACGAAATGACCATGCGCCCCGGCACTCCGCGACTTCTCGTCAGCGTCCGAAACGCTGCGGAGGCCCTGTCCGCGGTTGCTGCAGGGGCGGACATCATCGACGTCAAAGAACCGCAAGCAGGGTCTTTAGGGAAAGCAGAGAATAAGGAAATCCTGCAGATTCTGGAGAATGTCCGCAAGCGAGATCCGCTCCCGATTGTCAGTGCAGCGTGGGGGGAAGTCAGAGACTTCCAAGTCGAGGACCTCCCGCAGGAAATCCCTCCGCTCAGTTACATCAAGCTCGGGCTGGCGGGGCTGAAGGACTCGCGGGACTGGAAATCAGTGTGGCGGTCCACTTGGGAGCAGATTCTCGATCGGGCCAGTTCTGCTCACCCCCTTCCGGGACGAATTGCCGTCGCATATGCAGATGAACAGCCTGCGGGGTCCCCTTCTGTGGAACGCATCATTGAGGCCGCCATTGAGCAGGGCTGCGCGGGAGTCCTCTTTGACACGTTCGACAAGTCCGGAGGATCCTTGCTGGACTGGATCTCCCCTTCGAAGTTAAAGAGCTACCTGAACGAGATTCAGTTTTCGGGGTTACTCACGGTTCTCGCAGGGAAGGTGCGGATTTCTGATCTCCACTCGTTGTGCCAACTGGGAGGGGACGTCATTGCTGTCCGCTCCGCAGCGTGCGTCGCTGGTGACCGTACCCGTCCCGTGGACGGTTCCGCCATTGAGATGCTTCTGAAAGAACTGCAACTTGCCTCGCAGGTCCCCGCATCGGGTTCCGTCCGTCTGTGAACTCAAAACTGCCGACGAACGGGACGATCCTGCAAAATGTGATTTACGAAGCGAATCCGCCTGGAACCCTCGACTTCAGCAGGTCGGTCTCTGCTACCGGAGAACGTGCTGAGTCGCGCAGCATTCGAAATTGATTGACCCCACGAACTTCGTAGTCGACTCCTCGCCAGGTCACACGTCTGATCAGACAGGCCGAAAGGTAACAGACGATGAAGAGCAGCGCGGTCGGCCCCAGTCCGATGGCCAGCCAGGCGCCCACCCGGTCCGCGGTTTCCCCTTGTTCATGAAGGCGTTTCCGGATCAGTGATTCGGTGGTATTCAAAGAATACAGGTAGATCAAAACATAGATCGCCAACATGCCCACCAGGGTTGCCAGCCATGGAGAGTCTCCCTGCACAGCAGCCATCGCAATCGAAGTCGCCCCGATCGCTGAAGAAAGAATCAACAGCCAGGTATTTGCGGAGACCAGCCACCAGTTCGGATTCTGCCACCGAGCCTGAAAAATCTGACGGCGAATGAACTCGAAGCAGGACGGGAGACTCGTCTCTTCGTGGTTGCTGAGCACGGCAGGCACGAATTCGAGACGGGAACCGGTCGATTTCAGAGCATCGTTGACGGTCATATCTTCCGCCAGACAGCGGGTCCAGCGATCCAGCAGATCGCTCGATTCCAGAAACTTGCGAGAGACGGCCATCGATCCCCCCCAGGCCATTCCACACGCGAACATCTGCACCATCGCAGACGAGCCCCAGATCTGCCTGAGTCGGGTCGCCCAGTTGCAGTTCGAAGGGACATACCAGCGCAGCCCGCTGACAACTCCCACCTGAGGATCCTCCAACGGAGAGAGCATGTCCTGCAACCACTCGGAATACGGGACAGCGTCCGCATCAATCTGGGCGACTGCATGATATTCGCAATCCAGATGAGACATGGCCTGCAGCAAGGCACTCGCCTTCAGGCTGCAGGTCTCCAGACGCCGATTGAGAATCTGCACATCAGTCTGAGGACGGTGTTCCAGTCGAAGAAACTGATTGACCGCGGTCCAGGCGAGGTCACGCTCGCTGTCGATGATGATCCGCAGGGCGAAGTTCTGATACGACTGTTGGGCAAGTTTTGCGAGCGTTCGTTCCAGAAACGGATCCGCTCCCCGCAGCGTGAGCACGACCAGCGCGCGAGGTGACGATGCCGACACCGATTTCCGCGGCTTCTGAGTGCGCAGCATCTTCTGGAATCTTGCATGCCAGACAAAATTGACCAGCACAAGAGCCGCAGCCAGAGCAATGTACAGAACCGAAGCAATCTCCATGGCCGGTCATATTGACGATGTCACGTGATCGTTTGCAATCGCGCGCCGCGAATGACTAAGCAATTCCCAATCCATGCAATCTTTCTGTCTTCTCGGGTTGGCATCTGGCTGCCGTGACGGCACTGGATCTGCAAAATCCTGGGGATGCCAGCAACAGAATCCTTGAGGAACGGAAACCGGCCGGGGTACCATCAGGTTGACGTGCTGAGTCAACCAATTTTTCACGACAGAGGGGATGCAGATGCGGTTTTCAACCATTTCTCTGGCGGCGTTCGTCGCTGGACTGCTGGCCACCCAGCTTCAAGCTGAAAACATCTACGGTCTCAAACCCGGAAACCCGGAACCCCAGACGGCCAGTGCCCTCGCCTTCGGTCCTGATGGCATTCTGTTCATCGGAGATGCCCAGGGGGCGACGATTTACGCTGTGGAAACCAGCGACGCCAAGTCCGAAGGTTCCCTCCCGGAGACGCTCGAGGGGGTTGACCAGCAGATCGCCAAAGCGCTCGACACCACTTTCGACGTCGTGAAGATCACCGATCTGGCCGTCAATCCGGAAACGAAGAATGTCTTCATTGCGGCTCAGGTGGAGGGAAAAGCCCCCCGCATTTTCAAACTGGAAGGTGGCAAACCGGGTCTGACCGAACTGGAACTTTCCGGAATTCCGTTCTCCAGCGTGGCGCTCCCGAACGCGGCCGAAGATAAAGACATCATGGTCGGCAACCGCAAGCGGAACAATCGCGGCAGTGCCATCACGGATCTGGCTTTCGTCGAAGGTCAACTGGTAGTGGCTGGCCTGAGCAACGACAAGGCCGCTTCGAATGTCTGGTCGCTAAAGTTTCCGTTCCAGGATGTCGACCAGGGAACGTCTCTCGAATTCTATCATGGGGCTCACGGCCGATCAGAAGATTACGCTCCGATCCGGACCTTCGTCCCGTTCATCGTCAATGGCGAGCCGAATCTTCTGGCCGGCTTTGTCTGCACTCCGCTGGTCAAGTTTCCGCTGACCAAACTGGCTGCTGAAAGCAAACAGCCGGAAAAGGTCCAGGGAACGACAGTGGCCGAGCTGGGGAACCGCAATCAGCCACTGGACATGATCTCTTACAAAGTGGGCGACAAGGATTTCCTGCTGCTGTCCAACAGTGCCCGTGGAGTGATGAAAGTCAGCACGGAGAACATCGAACGGGATGAGGGAATTACCAGCCCGATCCCGGACGGAAAGACTTCCGGGCAGGCCTACGAAACAATCGAATCGCTCGCCGGCACCGTGCAGATGGACAAGCTGGACGACAAGCACGCAGTCGTGCTGATCCAGAAAGACAAAGGCCCGATCACGCTGAAAGTGGTCGAACTGCCGTAGTGCAAACCGGCGTTTCAACGGGGCAGAGCAAAAATCTGAAACGCAGAGAACGCTGAGTTCGCAGAGATCTTTGAGAATATCTCAAATCGACTCTGCGTCCTTGGCGTTCTCAGCGTTTCTATTTGATGGATTGGAATATCCGCGACTCAGTAGAACTCATCGGCCTGCAGGTCTTTTTCGGCGATGAGGTGCTGGCCGTGGTCGAGCAGGACCTGGCGGGCGGAATCGACGTCTTCCACATAAATCGCAATCGCCCCGCGGCGTGCTCTGCGATAGAGCAGCGGGTAGGTGTAGGCGATATTCATTTCGGCGGTCATCAGCGTCCGGAAGATGGTTCCATACGGGTCCGGCTCGTCCGGAAGTTCGACGCCGAGAATGTCATTCTCGATAAACGTGAAGCTGGAGAGCTTCAGGATTTCGCGAACCCGGTCAGCGTCATCAACAATGACCCGGACGACCGAAAAGTCGATCGTGTCCATGATGCTGATGGCGACGATCCGCAGGTCATGACGTTCGATCTGCTTGAGCATCTCGTGCAGACAGCCGACGCGATTCTCCATGAAGACGCAGAATTGCCGCAGGCAGGGCCAGTCCCGACTCCGCATCGTGAGCGGCTGTCCGGGGTCTTGATCATCGTAGTCTGATGGCATCGATCTGGGCCCCGGGGTTCGAAGCAGCGGTCGTCTATCGGGAATTTCAAGGGGGTCAATCCGGAAGCCCCGCCGGATCGTTGGCAACCGGGTTCCCCTGTATCACGGTAAGTGATGATGCAGAACCGGTCAAACTCACTTGCAACCCGAAGTGCTGTTGACACCCTCACCCCGGATTCATTCTCCTCGCAGGAACAACGACGTTCGAGGAATGTAATCCATGCACCAGCCGCACGCCCTTCCGCTCAAGACGCTTCTTTCCGACATGGGGAACGTCCTGGTCTTCTTTTCCCATGAGCGGATGTGCGTTCAGATCGGAGAAGTCTGTGGGCGCTCCGCTGCGGATGTCCGTCAGCACCTGCTGGACTCTTCATTGCAATGGGAGTTTGAACGGGGGCTCATTGATGAAAGTCAACTGCATGCCCGGCTGGAAGAACTCTTCCAGTGTCGAATCAGCCTGCCGGACCTCGTCCGTGCCACGGGAGATATCTTCGAATTGAATTCCACGATTGTCCCCGTGCTGGCTGCGTTGAAGAAGCGGGGAATGCGACTGGTCTTGCTGTCGAACACCTGCATCAGCCACGTCAATTTCATCCGCGAGCACTGGGACGTGCTGGATCTGTTCGATCACCTGGTCCTTTCTTACGAAGTGGGATCGGTGAAACCCGAAGACGGAATTTACCTGGCGGCTTTAAAGGAAATTGGCTGCCGCCCGGAGGAATGCCTGTATATCGATGACATTTCCACTTATATCGACAAAGGCCGGACGTTCGGCCTGAATGCAGAAGTTTTCACGACAACGGCACATTTTCTCGACACGCTGGGGGACTACGGCATTCAACTTGACGATTGAGGCACTTCTGTAGGGTCCGCTGTGCGGACCGCTTTCTCAAAGTGCCCCCTGATCATGGTCCGCACAGCGGACCCTACCGAGATGACCATGACTCAACCGCATCGTGAGATCCTGGCAAAGGGAAAATACCTGACGCTGGTGAAAGAAGGGCATTGGGAGTACGTGGACCGCACGCGGGGAATCCGTGCCGTTGCGATTATCGCTTTAACTCGGAACAACGAGCTGATCCTGACCGAACAGTACCGATTCCCGCTGAAGAAGCAGGTCATCGAGGTCCCTGCCGGACTGGTAGGTGACGAACCGGGCTTCGAGGACGAACTCGAAGAACTCGCAGCCCACCGTGAGCTGGTCGAAGAAACGGGGTATTCCGTTCGGAAGCTGAAGCGAATCGCTTCCGGTCCAACCTCACCCGGGATGGCAACGGAAACGCTCTCGTATTATCTCGGTAAAGGGGCTCGCAAGGTGGGAAACGGTGGCGGGGTCGACGGCGAGGATATCCAGGTCCACGTCGTGCCGGTCTCCAAGGTCGCCGCCTGGCTGAAGCGGGCGGAACGATCCGGCAAACTCGTTGATGTGAAAACGCATTTCGCCGCTGCCTGGCTTGCCGCTGCCCAGTAGGGTGTATGCGAATGCTCCGCGTCATTGATTGCGCAGGCGATTCATCGGGACGCACCTCGCCCGCGGACTTGACGCGAGCGGCGAGCAATCGGAGACTGAATATGACAGGGCGCGGGCATTTCCCTGACGGGTCGCAAAGGTCTCATTCTTCCCGCTTCTCTGGATTTCCATTCATTCTTGTGCGTTCCGTACCCTGTTTCGACAGCCTCTCCACCTTTACACTGCACCGGTCTTCATGGCACTCCGGCAGCGGACCATTCGGTCTGACGCTGCAGCAGACTCCATGCTGACACAGGCTCAACTCTCAGGCTCCCGTTCTCAGATTCACATTCCCCTGCGGCATTGAGGAATTTCATCGATGGCTGGAAATGATTGGCTGTATGAGTTCGTCCAGGATGGAACTATCAGCGCCGACCAGCTGGAAGAAGCGATCGGCATGGCCCGCAATATGGGTGTCATGCCGGAGGACGCTCTCGTCAAACTCGGCTATGTCGAAGCCAGTTCGGTCGCAGCCGCGAAAGCCAAAGCTTTCGGATTCGGTTTCGCCGACCTCGACAACACGGAAATTCCCCACTCGCTGATCGAGCTCGTGCCGGAATCGGTCGCCCGGGAAAACACCTGCATCCCGGTCGAGTTCAAAGGGGAACGGCTGGTCGTCGCTGTGACGGACGCCATGAACATCGAAGTGATGGACAAGCTGCGCTTCATCCTGAACCGGGATGTGGAACTGACCACCGCTTCGAAAGAAGCGATCACCAACGCCATCAACCGCCATTACGGGGGGTCGGAAACGGAATCGGTCGACTCCATGATCATGGAGTTCACCGAAACGGCGATCGACTTCACCGAAACGGAGATGAAGGAAGCCGCCAGCGCCCAGAAGGATGAAGAAACCTCGCCGATCGTGAAGCTGGTCAACCTGATCATCAACGAAGCGGTGAACATGCGGGCCAGCGACATCCACATCGAGCCGTTCGAAGACCGGATTCGCATCCGTTACCGGATCGATGGGCATTTGGTGGAGCGGGATAGCCCCCCTCGTCGACTTCTGGCAGCCTTGACGTCTCGACTCAAAGTCATGGGGCGCATGGACATTGCGGAAAAGCGACGTCCCCAGGACGGTCGTATCAAAACCCGTGCGGGGGGAAAGGAAATCGACCTGCGAGTCAGTATTCTCCCGACTAACCACGGTCAGGCATTGGTGTTACGTATTCTGGACCGAGATAATATCAAGGTGGGGATTCGAAACCTGGGCTTCAGCGAAGAGAACTACCGCCGGTTCCACAACATCATCCGTCGCCCGAATGGCATCTTTCTGGTGACAGGTCCCACGGGAAGCGGTAAGACGACCACGCTGTACAGTGCTCTTGGTGAACTAAACCGTCCAGACCGCAAAATCATTACAGCCGAGGATCCGGTGGAGTACTACCTGCCGGGGATCAATCAGGTGGAGGTGAAGCACCAGATCGGTCTGGACTTCGCGCGAATCATTCGTGCGATGCTCCGACAGGCCCCGAACGTCATCCTCGTGGGGGAAATCCGCGATACCGAGACTGGCGAAATGGCTATTCAGGCTTCTTTAACTGGACACTTGGTTTTCAGTACACTTCACACGAACGATGCGCCCGGAGCTATTACACGTTTGATCGATATGGGTGTACAGCCATTCCTGGTCGCCTCCAGCCTCATGGCGGTCATGGCCCAGCGGCTTCTGAGAACGGTCTGCCCGAAATGTGGGGAGTCCTACCAGCCCGATCAGGCCGAGTTGGCACTCTTCGAACTGACCCCCGACCAGCTCGCCTCCGCGACCTTCCGGAGAGGGAAAGGCTGCAAGCACTGCCAGCACACTGGCTGCCGGGGACGTAAGGCTGTCTTCGAATTGATGATGCTGAATGCGAGCATCCGGGACATGGCCTTCCGCAGCGAACCGGCCCAGAACATCCGCCGACAGGCCCGACTCTACGGCATGAAAACATTGGTGGAAGATGCTCTGGACAAAGCACTTCAGGGAATTTCCACGCTCACGGAAGCCTACAAGCTGCAGAGCGGGGGCCACTGACCGTGCTGAGAGGAACCTGCACGAGAAACTCGGCAGTTGATCTCCAAGAATACGATATAAATGTTCACAACAACTCTGTCCGGATTCGAACAAAATGTTGTCCGACAGAAATGCTGGAATCGGAAGAAAAACCAGAGTCAAGGCACCCTGCGTCGAGTGGGCAGTGTTGAGTCATCACACTCCCGGCCGTTTACCCGTTCAGAACAACCGGATGATTCAAACTCCTGAGAGAAGAAACAGTTAAGGAATCCAAAATCCGACCGTGTCAGTCGTGGTACGGTCGATTTCTCGACTCGAATTACCAATAATCATCAGCGAGGCCACGTTCTGTGACCTCGTTCGCAGTCTGCTCGGACAATTCGCTGAAGGATCTCAATGGCTTCGGTTCAAATCGATAAGCTGCTGGAAACAGTCGTTCGGGAAAAAGTGAGCGACCTCCACATCACGACCGGACAACCTCCAGTGGTTCGAGCCGGGGGGCGCATGGTCCGCCTCGACACAAAATCGCTGGAGCCGGAAGATACCAATGCTCTCATGAAGAGCATCACCCCGGAGCGCAACCAGCAGGAGCTGCAGGAGAAAGGGGGAACCGACTTCGGTTTCGCCTTCGGAGACAAAGCCCGATTCCGCGTCGCGGTGTTCAAACAGCGCGGCCAGATCGGTATGGTGCTGCGACGTGTCCCTAACGAGTTTCTGACATTCGAACAGCTGGGGCTGCCCCCCATCATCAGCGAGCTGATCACTCGCCCCCGCGGACTCTTCCTGGTGACCGGTCCGACCGGTTCGGGCAAGACCACGTCCCTGGCGAGTATGATCAACTACATCAACGAGCACGAACAGCATCACATCATCACGCTCGAAGACCCGATCGAGTACTACCATCAGCACAAGAAGTCGACCATCAACCAGCGTGAAGTGGGGGTCGATGTTCCCAGCTTCCCGGAAGCACTGAGACGCGCCCTGCGTATGGACCCCGATATCATTCTGGTGGGGGAAATGCGAGACCTGGAAACCATCAGCTCCGCAATCACAGCGGCCGAAACCGGTCACGTGGTGTTCGGAACGCTGCACACCACCGGGGCTCAAGGGACTGTGGACCGTATCATCGACGTGTTCCCGACCAACCAGCAGGAGCAGGTCCGAACCCAGCTCTCGAACGCCATTATCGGAATTCTCAGCCAGGCCCTTCTCCCGCGTATCCCCAAAGGACTGGTGGCTGCCTACGAAATGCTCGTGGTGACCCCCGCCATCGCGAACCTGATTCGTGAAGCGAAAACGTTTCGTATCAATTCGTCCATTCAAACAGGACGCAAGTACGGGATGCAGCTGCTGGACGACGCCCTGTTCGACCTGTGGCGGAAAGGGCTCTGCGAAGAGAAGTCGGTCGTCACCAAGTCGAATAATCCCGGCGAACTCAAGGCCCGTATCGCCAATGCGAAGAAGGGGATTCTTGAGGAAGAGGACGAGGATGATGAAGACGGGGATGAATGAGGAAAATCCGAAGTACGAAATTCGAAACAATGTTCAAATTCAAAAAAAACAAAATAGGAAACTAGAAACGCAGAGGGCGCTGAGCACGCCGAGCAGAAGATGAGACCTCCTTGAACTTCTCGGCGAACTCCGCGTTCTCTGCGTTTCAAAATCTTCAGTTCTTCTGAGTTCTCAGTTTTTCTTCAGCCGCTTCCAACGTCGGCGTCTCCACCAACACCCCAGAGATTGATTCAGGACCTCGTTCATGGCCCAGCGGAAACTCGGACAAATTCTGGTCGATCTGGGATATCTCACCGAGGACCAGCTCTGGGATGTGCTTGAAGAACAGAAGCAAAGTCCCGGCGAAGTCATCGGTCAGGTCGCCAAGCGGATGGGGCTGGTCACCGAACCGCAGATCACCGAAGCACTGGCCGACCAGTTCGGCATGCCGGTCGTCAATCTCGACGAAACCACGATTCTTCCCAAGGTGCTGGAACTGGTTCCCGAAACCATGGCCAGCGTCTACAAGATCATGCCGGTTTCGCTTAAAGACAACACGCTGACCGTCGCGATGGCCGACCCTCAGAACCTGGGGGCACTGGACGACCTTCGCAACTTCCTGGGTTACGACGTCCGCGGTGCCGTCTCTTCGCTCGCTGAAGTCGAAGCCGCCATCTCCCGGCATTATGCGTCTCGCAGCGAAGATGACATGGAAGGGCTGATGGGAGAGCTCGAAGCTCTCGAAGGAAATAAAACCCTCACGGCAGTCAGCGGGCCCATCGAAATCGGGGGCGATGATGAAATCGCCAGCTCACATCCGATCCGCAAGCTGCTGAACATGGTGATCCTTCTGGCGATCAAGGATCAGGCCAGCGACATTCACTTCGAACCGTTTGAAGACGAATTCAAGATTCGAGTTCGTGCCGACGGCGTGCTGTACGAGATGGTTCCGCCGCCCCGGCATCTGGCAGCTGCGATCGTCAGCCGTATCAAGGTGATGGCGAATCTGGACATTGCCGAACGCCGCATGCCGCAGGACGGCCGTATCGAACTCAACGTGGGAGGCAACTCCGTCGACTTGCGAGTCAGCGTGCTGCCGACCATGTTCGGCGAAGCAGTGGTTATGCGAATTCTCGACCGAACCGTGGTTCAGTTGAGTCTCGACAAGATCGGAATGGATCCGCATACGCTCTCCCGCTTCCGCCAGATGATCGATCGCCCCAACGGGATCGTGCTGGTGACCGGACCGACCGGGTCGGGCAAGACGACCACCCTGTACTCGGCACTCAACGAGCTGAATTCAATCGAAGTCAAAATCATCACCACCGAAGACCCCATCGAGTACGACATCGACGGTCTGGTGCAGGTTCCCATCAATTCCGAAATCGACGTCACTTTCGCAAAAGCTTTACGGGCCATTCTGCGTCACGACCCGGACAAGATCCTGGTGGGAGAAATTCGAGACTTCGAAACCGCCGAAATTGCGGTTCAAAGTTCGCTGACGGGTCACCTGGTGTTCTCCACGCTCCACACCAACGACGCCCCCTCAGCAGTCACGCGGCTCCGCGACATGGGGATCCCCCCGTTCCTGATCACCGCAACAGTCGAAGCGGTGCTCGCTCAGCGACTCGTCCGCCGGATCTGCGTGGAATGCCGGACGGAGTTTGAACCCAGCGATGAGCTGTTAATGGAGCTCCAGCTTCCCATCGAGCAGGCACGGCGCTACAAATTCTATTACGGCAAGGGATGCCCTCGCTGTAACAACTCGGGCTACAAGGGCCGAACCGGAATTTATGAACTTCTGGAAGTCAACGACGACATCCGGGACATGATCTCCTCGGACGCCTCCGTGGACGAAATGAGAAACCTGGCCCGCAGCCAGGGAATGACCACCCTGCGGGAAGCGGGCCTGAAGCTGATCTTCGACGGCATTACAACCATCGACGAGATCGTGAGAGAAACCGTGATGGAAGACCTGGAGTAGGGAGCAGAGGTCAGGGAAGAGGGAAGAGGGAAGAGTTCTTCCGGAGATGGCTCATGTATTTGAAGGACTACCGAGATCTGAACGTCTGGCAGAAATCCATGGACTTGGCAGTTGAGGCCTACTCCCTCACCCAGTCGTTCCCAGAGACGGAACGGTTTGGACTGATATCCCAAGCTCAACGGGCCGCTGCTTCCATTCCAGCAAACATCGCGGAAGGACATGCACAAGGATTACCAAAACCATTTTTGCGGCATCTTCGAATCGCGAACGGGTCGCTCGCAGAAGTTGAAACACATTTTCGTTTGGCGGAACGGTTGAAGTATGTTGAAACAGCACTGGTTGAATCGTTACTCGACCGGACGGTCGAGGTTCGACGAATGCTGCATGGGCTCAAACAGGCGATCGAAAAGCGGTCAAGGCGTACAAATGAGTAGCCCCACCCCTTAACCCCTTTTCCCTATCCCCTATTCCCTTTTCCCTGGACACAGCCATGCCGGTCTTTCAATACGAAGCAATGGACAACACGGGCCTCGAGATCAAGGAAACGATCGAGGCTGCCTCCGAAGCGGAAGCCCAGCAGTCCATCCGCGAAAAGGGGTTCTTTGTCACCAAAATCTCCGAGAAAACCGCTCGGAAGAAAAAAGACAACAAGACCAAAGAGACCAAGCAGCCTACTGCCCAGAAGAAGAAGCAGACCTTCACCATCGGCGGCGTGAGCGCCAAGAAGCTCACCGCTTTCACCCGACAGCTCTCCACGCTGCAGGACGCCGGCCTGCCGATTCTCCGCAGCCTCCGCATTCTGGAAGGTCAAGCCAAACCCGGCCCGCTCAAGAACGCTCTCATGGGGGTAATCGAAGACGTCGAGTCCGGGAACACGCTGTCGGAAGCCATGGCCAAACAGCCCAAGGCATTCGACAACCTGTATGTCAACATGGTGAAAGCCGGGGAGGCCGGCGGTGCCCTCGAAATCATTCTTCAGCGTCTGGCCGAATTTAAAGAACGGGCCCAGAGTCTGAAGCGTAAAGTGCAGGGAGCCATGATCTATCCGTGTGCGGTGATCACCGTCGCCACGTTGATCGTCGGCTTCATCATGTACTACATCATTCCGAAGTTCAAAGAAATCTTCATCGGCTTCGGTGTGGAACTTCCCGCGATGACCGTGCTGCTCATCACCATGAGCGATGCTGTCGTGAGCTACTGGTTCCTCATCCCGGTGATCCCGCTCTCGATTGTGATCCTCGCGAAGATCATCAAGAAAAACAAAACCGGGGCGTACATTATCGACCGGGTGCTGCTGAAGGTCCCGATCCTGGGGCAGATCATCTCAAAATCGACGGTCGCCAGAACGTGTCGAACGCTCGGGACGCTCATCGCGTCCGGGGTGCCGATTCTCGAAGCACTGTCGATCGCCCGGGATACCGCCGGAAACGAAGTGTTCCGGAAAGCCTTCGACCACATTCACTCAGCGATTCGCGAAGGGGAGTCGATGGCGGTTCCGCTTCGGGAAACCCGCATCGTCGACGACCTCGTGGTGAACATGGTGGACGTGGGTGAAGAGACCGGTGCCCTCGACAACATGCTCTACAAAGTGGCCGACGTGTATGACGAAGAGGTGGGCGTGCTGGTGGAAGGTCTGATCAACATGCTGGAACCGCTGATGGTGGTGGTTCTGGGTCTGATCGTGGGCTTCATCGTGATCGCCCTGTTCATGCCGCTGGTGAAACTCCTGAACGACCTGTCGTGAAAGGGGACGAGGGTCGAGGGACAAGCGATGGGGGAGGAAATCCGCGTTTCTCATTTCTCCCTAGACCCAATTCGCTAGTCCCTGGACCTTGAGCGGCATCACATTCGCATTAACAGTTATGAAGCGATCTTTCGACCAAAAAACGACTTAGAACGAAACGGCGGTTCCGCGGGACACCACACTTCTGCAGCATTTCGCTACACTCCCGCTGACAGGCCGATTCCGGACAACGAATTCAGATCTCCAAAACCTCACCCGAGGCCCCCATGCAGCGTTCGCTCAGAAAAGCAGACCTATCAACAGGCACCCCCCGTTCGGGATTCTCGCTGATCGAACTGATGATCGTGATCGTGGTGATCGCCATCCTGGCCGGGATGCTGTTGCCGGCCCTCAGAAGTGTGCAGACTTCCGCCCGCAATGCTCAGGTGGCATCGGACATCAAGAACCTGGAAGCTGGGATCGCCGCCTTCAAATTGAAGTTCGGAATGGAACCGCCGAGTTCGTTTCTGATTTCGGATGACCCCAGCTTTTACACGGGGACTACGGCGCCTCAGGTAGGAAAAAATAGCTTGTCAATTATGAGGCAGCTCTGGCCCTCATTCGATCCCCTTGGACCGAACAATCCAGCAGGCCGACTGGGAATCAGTGGTGTGAAGTACCTGAACGGAGCAGAGTGCCTCGTTTTTTTTCTGGGCGGTCCAGGCACTTATGCAGTCAGCTCTAAGCCAGAAGATAGTCGACCGAATGGTTTCTCTGCTAACCCAGCAGATCCGTTTAACCTGACTGGCTCATCGCGTGTTGGCCCGTTTATAGAGTTTGACTTGGCACGCCTCGTCGATGTGGGCACTCCAGACGGCTTCTTTGAACTTCTTGATCCTCTGCCAAATCAGACCATGCCGTATCAATACTTGAGTAGCTACGACGGAAGAGGCTATCAGCCCGGAGGCTATGACAGCGATCTCTCGACTGTCAACGACAACGAGATCATCGAGGGAATGTCGAACGTCTACCTTAAGAGAGACGAAAACTGGGCAACCGCAGGTTCGTTGCCATCTGTCAATCAACCTGGGGACTTCTGGAACGGAAGGTCCTTTCAGATTATCTCTCCTGGATTGGACGGAAGCTACGGCGTCGGCGGATGGTATTCATCCGAAAAAGGGATCGCCGTGAAAGACGGTGCGACGCCCTACCGTGCCCGCGAAAACCGTGCTGCCGAAGCAGACAACATCACCAACTTCTCCGGCGGTCCGCTGGGCAAGTTTTATACGCCGCAGTAACCCTTTGTACTCATAGCAGCAAGGTCACCCGATGCATCGCAGGCAACCTGACGCCTGGAAATTTTCGAGACACCGGGGTTTCACAATGGTGGAACTTCTGGTGGTGATCGGCATCATCGCGCTGCTGGTCACCATCAGCGTTGCAGCCATCGCCCCACTGCTGGGCAATGCGAAGGTGGCAGCGACAAAGACCACCCTCAACCAGCTTGGAAGAATGGTGGACGAACGCATCCAGTCGCTGCTGGAATCGGACAGGGTCGAAACTCAAAGCAAGAATATCAAAAAGGGTTTTGACGCCAGCCGCAGTCCGGGAGTGGCCCCCATGCCACAGACGGTCGCAGACTCCATCGCAAAGATGCATGTCTACCGCAGCTTCTTTCCACAGCGTAAAGAAGACATGTACGGCCTGGACGGCATCCCCGACACCAATGACGACTCCCCATTGCTCACCGCCATGCGATCAGGAGGAAACTGGATCCCGGATTCGTGGGGCGCCAGAAACGAAGCGAAGTACGATTCGGTCCTGTCACCGGCAGCAGAGTCCTCAGAGTTGCTTTACTTGTTCCTTTCGCAAGGAGGAGCCGGGGGCATTTCCAGCTCGCTCAATGTCGACCAGATCAACCCGAAGCACATCGGCGATACCGACAACGACGGGAACCTGGAATTCGTGGATGCCTGGGGGCATCCCCTGCAGTTCTTCAACTGGCCGACGGAACTCTTCCAGAACGCTGCTGCTGTGAAGTCGCAGGTCACCGCGAATACAAGTTCATTTCAGAATACGGACCCCTTTGATTCCACCGGCTCTATCTCCAGATTTGCCGCAGTTAGTTCCAGTTTTAATAGTTCAAACGTACTTGGTCTAAAAACCCCCGACAAATACTGGGCGTTCATGATCATCTCCGGCGGCCCGGACGAATCCACAGGGCTCCACCCTGCTGGCGATCGCGGAGCAACTGATCTCCAGCGTCTGGGGCAACCGACCAGTCTAGATGCGATTTACGACAACATCACCAACCGGCAGCAGTGATCAGCACCCATGATTCGCTCACCGAAACAAATCAGGAATCAGCGAACCGGCTTCACACTTGTGGAGTTGCTGGTGGCGATGACGATCTTTGCAATTCTCGCCACGCTGACGATCAGCGCCTGGCGAGGGACGGACGCCGACCGCGTTTCGAACGCAGCAGCGGTCTTCAAAAACGCACTGGAAGGAGCCAAGTCCCGGGCCATCAAATCCGGAGAATCTCGCGGCCTGCGGCTGAATCTCGACCCGAACGATAACACCATCGTCACCAGCGTGGTCTACGTCGACGGTGGGCGGTTTGAAAGCGGCAAGCTGTATCTGGAGTACGACAACCGGGTAGCCGGTGATGATGGCTATCAGCCATCACGTGCGGGCAAATGGCGGGCAAGCAGCACCGACACGGCACTGTGGAGCAATTTCTCCAGTCGCGGTCTAATCGGCCCCGGCACACTCATTGAAATTCCATCCGGCAGCGGAAACTGGCTCAGGCTCACCAGCGACAACGAGCCAATCGGGGGACGAACATGGTGGATCCTGGATGGAAGTATTGCTGGACTTGCCGATACTGCGGGCTCTCCGCCCGGCTACGCCCGCGTCGGATATACGCTTGGAACCAAAAGTTCTAGCGAGGGTGAGGATGGGGGTTCTCCCATCAAATCCACATTCGGATTACCGACAGCCAATGCCACTGAAGTCGACTACCGCATGCAGCTGATGCCGGCACTGCTGGCGGGGGGTGAGCCGATTTCGCTTCCGCTGAATACGTGCATCGATCTGGTCGGCAGCAAGATTCCCCTGTCCTGGCTGCCCAACTCCAGCATCAGTAAAACGGCATACGGACCAACGACCGGGTTCATGGACATTCTGTTTACCCCCCGGGGAACCGTTGCCCGCCCGCTGACGACCGAAGGAACCCTGCATTTTCGAGTCGCTTCCACCGTCGATCTCGTCATCGGTCGGCCGGCCACGATGCCACCACGGGATTCCAGCTCACGAGCAAAGCCCGTCGTCATCACCGATCCGCAGCGGGGAGCAAAACTCGTTTCGATCGTCACCCAGACGGGAAGTCTGGTGAACGCGGACGTCTCCGGTGAGGGAAATACTTCGGGAGATTTCAACAACGAAGTTGCCGACCTGAATGCCATGATGCTGACCGGCACATCCAACCCGTTTTACTACGCTATTTACGGGAAGGAATCCCAGTGATGCGGTGGCACTCGAGGAATTCAGCCGTCACTCCTCCTGCACGGTCCGGTGCAACGCTGGTGGAAGTGCTGATGTCGCTGCTGATCATGAGCATCGGCATTGTGACCGTCTTCACTCTCTTCCCGGTCTCTCTGCTCAGCTCCATCAAGTCGAACCAGCTGACGACAGCCCGGCTGTATGCCGACCAGATTGCAGCCACCATCCGCATGCGTCCGGAACTGGTTATCGGTGGGTCCGTCAATGCCGGATCTGACCCATTCTGGACTTCGGGAGAAACAATCGTTCGGGGCGATGTGATTTCCCGCTCAATTCCCGCGGGTTCGCTTTCCCCCAGTAATCGCAGCTACTTTGTCGCGACCGCTGATGGAAAATGCGGAGTGATTGAGCCGGACTGGTCCACTGCTGGCCAGACCATCAATGAAGGGGCTGGAGGCCCGACTTGGCGACGAAGCGTCTTACCGACGAGTGGAAACACCAACTCGTTTGTCCCCTACAGATACGTCGTTGACCCGTACGGGGCAATGACGGCAACAGCGAATCCCTCAATCTTCGGAAATAACGACGGAGGACTGCCTCCTGAACCATATGTCCTGCGGATCAACGGCGGTGCCAACAATGAATTGAAGGCGTTTAACTCACGCTTCGCGCTTCCAGACACCTGGGTCGTCGCGACGACGGCCATTCCGCTCTCAGCCACCACCGTGGATACAGACTCCGACAGCGTGGCCGACGCCACAGACCTCACCTTCTCTTCAACGACAGACCTCTCCGCATTTCCGAAGTGGGTCCCAGGCGACCCGAATCCACCTGTCGCCAGAGTCGTGGCGGTTTCGCCGGACGGACGACGGAGTCAGGCAGCGTATATCCTTCAGAATTCCGGCAACACCCTTCGCGTCAACTCCCTGGTCCTCACCAACAACACAACCCCGGGACCGATTTCCGCTGGGACAATCGGACCGGTGCGACTGGAAACGTTCGACCGCCGTTACACGTGGATGGGGACGGTCGAACGTCAACCGGACGGCGTGTCCCAGGTGCAGATCGCAGTCTTCTTCAATCGCGGTTTTCGCCCGGCGGATGAGCAGGTTTACCAGTACGTTCGCCAATCTGCCGACACCGCGGACATCACCGTTCCCAGCGGAACGCCTGCTCCGTTCATCTCTGAAGGGGGATACGTGTTCGACGTCGCCACGGTCAAATTTCATCGAATATTGAGTGTCTCCGGCAGCACGACAAAGCGTATTGTTGTTTCTCCCAGTCTGGACACGACGTTACCGAACAATCGCACCTACATGATTTTCCTTCCGGGCATCGTCCGGGTCTATGATTTAACATTATGAAACGCCGACCCGAGTCAATTCGAACTCCCTCTCGACCTGCGTTCACGCTGGTCGAAATGCTGGTCTCCACCGGGCTGGTCGTGCTGATCATGTCGATGTTCGCCCAGATCTATGGGACATCGATTCAGACGATCACGCTGCAGCGGGGAATCGGGAACAACGACCAGAAAGCCCGCACCGTCAATACGCTGCTGCTGGGGGATCTGCGTTCGATGACCTACCGACAGGCCCAGGAGGCAACAGGCGACGCCCGAGGACTGGTTCCGCTGGCATATGGGGATACCGAAGCGAACCATGGTCTCGATAGTGCCCGCCAGCAGGGGTACTTCTACTATTCCGAAAATGATCCGGATGATGACACAGACGACAGTCTGCAGATCACCGTCAAGATTGGTTCAGCCTCAACGGCGGGCGATATCACCACCGACAGCTCGAAGGTTTTTCTAGGTCGGACCGGCCAACTTGGCGGTATCATCGTCAATGAGCCTGACGAGGATGACCAGCTCGAAGGCAATGAAATGGGCCAGTCCCGTGCCGCGGAGATCATGTATTTCCTGAGAAACGGGAACCTGTACCGTCGTGTCCTGCTGCTCCGGGATCCACCTTACAACTCAACGGCAGTCCCGGAACAACCGGTCGACTCAAATGGACTTCCGGTATTCGACGCATCAAATACGGATCTAACTGGCATTCAGAGTTTTCTTGGTTTGTTTGATTATTCCGCCACTCGCGCAGGGGACACCGGAACCGGTTACTTCTGGTTGAACGGCATCAGTTCCCTCAACAACTCGACTTCCACCGCCCCATTAGGAATGTCACGTTACCGGTTCGGTTTCGACTCGAATCCCAGCGGGGCAATCCTCGGTCAACCGCGAGAGTACACCACGGATGGTGATTATTTTGGTCGTTTTACGATGGAAGAAACATCGAACGACACATTCATCTGGCCTTCGAGTGCCCCCTCCCCATTCCCAATTTCATCGGCGAATCTGAACTCGCTGTCAGGTGGAGACCGGAACGGAGAAGACCTTCTGCTCACCAATGTCGAAGCAATGGACATCAAGGCCTACGACCCTGCTGACAATACGTTTGTCGATCTAGGACGTGGAACGACATGGTCCGCAGCGACCAACAATCCGGGCTATTCCTCCGGCGGATCATTCCAGAATATCTTCGACACGTGGCATCCTGAGAATTTGAGTGGATCCGTTTCCGGTTCTCCTTCTCGTTCGTCGCCCCCTCATCTGCCTCGAAAAGTCTCTACCTTCACAGTGGATGTTGCCACGCCCCCCGCGACAAGCTGGTCGTCTCCGGATTCCCCACCGGTCGGATCCTTCTACCAACCGACGGACTCAACGGCCATCATTTACAAAGTGATCGAAAACACCGGCGTCACGGGGACGAACCCGCCCAATTGGGACTATATCCCAGGAAGCATCGAGACAGACGGAGGCATCACGTGGCAGTGTGTCGACAACCGCATCGGCCTGAAGGCGATTCAGATCACCATTCGTTATCGAGATCCTTCCAAGCAGCTGCCCAAGCAGATCACGCTGGTGCACTCGTTTGTTGAATAGCAGTTTTCCATTTCGTTTTTGATTCCGTTTTCCATTCCAAGCTTCACGTCGACGTCAACCTGTGACATGAGATTTCCACGCAGCGGGCGCCCAGTGAGGGCAATTATGTTTACATCCAGTCAGTTCCCGAAGCTGAGCCGAAGTCCTCGGAATGGAGACGCTGTGAATGCTCGCAAGATCCGTCCCGCCCAAGTCGAATCCGTGAACCGTCAGGGGGGAGCGGTCATCATCGTGGTGGTGTCGCTGCTGACGACGCTGCTGTTCCTGGGACTCTTCTTCTACAACTGGACCAGCCAGGAAGTGGCGAACGCCCAGTACTTCTCCAACTCTCAACTTGGATTCGCCACCCGGCTAAATCCTGAACCGCTCTTCGATGCCGCTGCCGAACAACTCATCGTCGGCACCAGCAGCAGTTATCCTTACAGTGCGCTGCGTGGCGGCGTGCATTCGATGCTGGCACATCAGATCGGCCGCATCGATGAGAACCTGGCCCCGACGGACACCAATCCCGGGTCCGGAAACGGCATCGTCGTGCGATTTACAGACGCAGACAACAACGGCTACCCGGACATCAATCCGTCAACCGGCGGTTTCAATCTGCCGGATGACTATCAATTCATTTACCACAACGGCGATCGCAACAATCCTCAGTCAACGACGCTGAACATCAACACGTTCCGCTTCAACCATGGGCCCTTAGCCCAGGACAACGCGAACTTCGACGCATTCAATCAGCCGACGCTTCCGCTGCCGTACTATCAACCAGACGTCGACTACACCTACCCGGACCATAACTCTCTGTTCCTGGGATACGAGACCACGACGATCGATCCCACCGACTCCAGCAATCGCGCGATTCATGTGTTGATCCCCTCCTTCTTCCGGCCACAGCTGTTTCCGTCGCTGCGTTCCAATGACGACTCGGGAGATTTCTCATCGCTCTACAGCAACGTGGCCACCAAGGCTCAGGTGTTTCGGCCGCATCAGTTCCATCGCTACCAGAGCGGTGAAGAACGCTACCTGACAACTGCGGGAACCCCAGCCAACAGCGGGGATCGGTCACGAGTTCTCGGAGCGTTCCCATTTCCGGCCGCCGGTGTGAACGCGAAGATGGGAGTCTTCAGCGACATTACCTCAGGAGCTGCCAGCAAGAACTACACGTTCCTGGACACGGACCTCGACAACGATGGAATTAAAGACTCCATTTACATTGACCTCGACCTGCCGCTGCAGACCATCAACGGCGATCAGGAATATATGCCGATGGCCTCCATCAAGGTGATCGACGCCGATGCGTTGATCAACCCGAATGTTCACGGGAACCTGCAGGGCTATGGCCGCCTGTCCCGCACCCCCAATGGAAACGAGCCTGTCTCCACTTCGAATCTGGGGATGAGCCGGAGTGAGGTGAACCCGCTGCCGGCACTGTCGGCCGACCTGAGTGTCCTGAGCACTGCGGAACAGACCGCTGCACTGGCCAACTCGACAGACAAGTTCGGAGTGAGTGCCGCCAATACGATGCAGCTGGCAAACATGGAATGGCTGATGATGCTGACCGGCTGGGATCCGACCTCGGGAGAGTCAGAGACTCTGGGGCGATACGGAGACCGCGATCGGCTGACTGCGATGCAACTGCCGCTGGCAGGACAACCGCTCACGGATGACGACGGCGACAACGCCTCCGTGGGAGGCTTCGGTCAGGTGCGAACCGCCGATCCCGATCTCCTGAATCTTCCCGTGCCCGGCTTCGTCCATCCGCTGTCTCCCATCGGAATGGGAATGCGAGGCTATTCCAGTGATACGGGTTCGTATCTGGTGAATTCGAGCGGCAACCTGGGAGCCCGACGGATTCCCGGTTTCCCCGTCGCGTCCAACCCCGCCATGTGGCCTCAGTATTTCAACTTTCAACAGCTCACTGCCAGCGATTACCCCAGCAGCCTGATGCAGACGACACTGACTGCAATTCAGCAGGATGAGGATGACGAAACGATCATCGAACCGGGCAGCTCACTGTACGGACAATACGATGAGCCGTTCAGCACATCCGATTCGGCCTTCCTGCAGTTGAGCGATGGGGATCAATATCGGGCTGGAGTCTCTTCACGGCTGGCAACACTTGCAGCTGCAAATTTTCAGCACGCTCCCAACGCAGCTGAAATTCGCAGACGCTTCACGACCGATTCCTGGGACCGCCTGGAATACGGATACGCGGCTCCCCTCGACCGATTGTCAGAGCGGGGACTCGTGGCCAACGACCAGTTCCCTCCGATCTTCAACGCAACATCGGGAGTTCAGCCGTTTCGCAAGGAAATCCGCGACCTGTTTCACGCCAAGTTTGGAGAGGTCGACACATTCGGAAGCAACCGGACTCATCCTCGTCACCGCCTGAACATCAACCAGATCCTCTCGGACGACCAGACCGGGGGAGGAGGAGCTCCGGCAATCGTCAACGGGAATCCTCGTTATCGCAATCTGGTTCCACACCCGGACACCCTTTCGGGCGCTGGTTCTCTGAGTCCCATGTATCACGGTGAAGGCACTCCTCCTGTGGCGTTCAGCGATATCGCCTCCAACGTCTTTGCCCAGGAATGGTGGGCTCGGTATGACCGGCAGCGTCTGGCTCGGGATATTTACTGCCTGCTGTGGACGCTGGGTTGCGGCACCAACAGCGACATCACCGTCGGAAATCCATACACCCCGCAGCAGACTCGCGAGATGGCTCAATTCGCGGTCAATGTCGTTGATGCCATCGACCGCGACAGCGTGATCACAGCGTTCGAATACGATGAAGACCTGTCCGATGGATGGAGCCTCACGCCACCTGCCGGAAACGTCGTCTACGGGATCGAGCTTCAGGAAGTCGCCTTCAACGAAGTTCTGTTCATCCGCTCACAGGGAAACAAGTCAGACGACAGCGACAAGACTGAATTCGACGACAAAGGACCCGACGTCTACTTCTCCTATGTCGAATTGAGAAATGCCGCTCCCTGGCAGGTCGATCTTGGAAACGGAAGCTGGCGGATCCGCCGCATCACCCGGGACGCCGCCGGTTCACAGATCTTCAGCGCGACACTGAAAAGTACAGATCCCAGCATGCGTCTGGACGTGGGCGAGGAGTTCCTGATCGGTACCCACTGCGGACGCAACAAGGAAGAGATGGCGGCGGGTTATCGTCCCAGCAACTTCCGTTTTGACGACGGCAGCGGTCAGTTGAAACTGATCTGCCCGAACTATGAAGAAGCGACGCTCGACCTGAACAAGGATTACTGCGACCTGGACCTGATGTTCAGTTACCCAAGTGGAACTCGCACGGAAGAAGGAGTGTACACGACAACAACCTCGCTGTTGAATGACTCAAACGGTACCGGCGTCAACGAGGTGCGACTGGTGCTGGAGCGACGTCTTCGTCCGGACCCGTCCAAGTCATTGACTGACGCCCTGAATCCCTGGGTTGAAGTCGATCGCATTGAAGGCAATATCCGTGAGTTCAACCCTGAATACGATCCAGGTAATCCGACTGAGGCTGCCAGCAGTGGCCTTCCAGCGCTGAAGAGTCAGGAACGCCGCGAGCCGTTCGATTCCGGCATCACGTTCGCCTCATTGACACCGCAGGATTATGCCGGGACGGCTGATCCCAGCGACGGCCTGCACACGCTGCCATACCTGAACCGCGCTGCCCCGGGAAGCGGTCAGCGTCGCAACGAACGGGCTCCCGCACAATTCACCATCTGGCAGCCTCATTTCGACCGGGATCTCTCCTCGGTCATGGAACTGCTGTCGATTCCGCTGTATGGAAACTACGGTCCCGGAATCAGTGGAACATGGAACCGGGCTGCCTTCGGTGGAGCGGTCTACAACGTCGCTGAACCCGGAACAACACTGGCGATGACGGGCCATCGAACTGCTGCCATGAGGCTGCTCTATCCGCAGGATTCGACCGGGGAAGTGGCACTCCCCACCTGGTTCCCGTCGGACTCTGATGTGCCCGGAGCCGAACACTATCGCAATCGATGGTATCGAGCTCTCGAGTTCCTCCATGTGAAGTCCCAGGATGAACTGCGAACGGACGCAATCACGGCCGTGCAGCGAAGAACACCCGGAAAACTGAACCTGAACACAATCCGGGACGAGTCGGTCTTTGCAGGACTGGTTGATGACCCGTATCACATCGACTTCCGAAATGCGTCGACGATGACGCAGGACTTACTGGAAGGGGCGAACCGTCGATGGTTTGTCGAACACAGACGGTTTCGCGACGGCGTGGATCCGTTCCTGGCAGGATCGATCCCGAACGTCACCATTCCCGGGGGTGTCAATGCCCGTCCGTTCCGCCCGCTCAGCTATCTCGATCAGCCGACCCCAGAGGCGGGTGACTACAGCATTCAGAGCACGATCCTTCGTCAGCGAGACCCCAACGGAGACGGTTCCCTGACCGAAGGACACGGACTTTACGAAGCCCGCCACAGCGCAATCGCTGCCTTGGATGCCGTTGATTATCACACTCGCCAGCGGATTCTGAGCAAGATCTCCAATAACTCAACGACTCGAAGCCATGTCTTCTTTGTCTGGCTGGGAATCGACTTTTTTGAAGCGCATGTGAATAACAACAACAATGTCCAGATCGGTGCGAAAGCGGATCCAGAGGTTCTGCCGGGATATCGGATGTTCTGCGTTGTCGATATGTCGCGACTGGAGGAGGCGTATAATCCGCTGACGGGGACGTTTGATTTTCGGAAATTCATCATTCACAGGCAGCTTTTGCCGTAGAATTCCGGTCGAATTTCCGTTTATGGATTGGGATTTGCACGTTTAAAAAGAACATCCAGCCGTAAAGTTTGAATTTTCTGTAAATTGCTGAAATTTCTAGGCTTCTGACTGGATGAGAACCGGGCGGGCAAGGCAGAATTGAGCTTCACCGGCAACACTGCAGCGTTTCGCTACACTCGGTCACAATTTTTGCGGAAGCAGTTGTAGCGAAACGACATTCAGACAGAAACAGGTTGCCCAAAGGTTTTCAATTCTGAATCAATTGTGATGAAATAGGAGAGTTGCTTTTGTGAAGCTCAGAAGTCTTCGCGAAAGATCGTTTTGAAGAGTCGTGGCAGTTTTTTGAGTTCATTTCCCGTTCCGTTTGCCGGTCACCGGCTGATGCAGTCGGAACAAGTTCGATTGTCGATTCCGAAAAGCCCATCCCAGAGTCTGTTCGCACAGCAAGTGGAGAGAGAAAGTTATGAATGTTCGCCTCGCCCAGAAGACACGTAAGCCCCAGCGTGGCGGCTTCACCCTGATTGAACTGCTGGTGGTGATCTCGATCATCGCTGTGCTGGCCAGCCTGATTCTCCCCGGCGTGCAGAACGCCCGGGCCACAGCTCGCCGGATGCAGTGTTTGAACAATATGCGAAACGTCGGCGTGGCTGTTCAGAATTACTCGACCAACAACGGCGGCAAACTCCCTCCGCTGGTCAGTCGCGAAACCTACAGCACCGGCTACGAAGATCTCCCATGGTCGGTTTACCTGCTCCCGTACCTTGAGCAAACCGGTCTGTACGATCGGATTATGGGAAACCTTGCCACCTGGGATAACTCCACGAACCTCAGTTCGAACCTCATCAACATTCCCGTCTACACCTGTGCAGATGACCCCCGTTCGAGCTTGAACGGGACTCTGAGCTTTGTTGCAAACGGTGGATGGTTCCCCGTCGGTAGTAGCGCTGCAATCCCCGCGACAATCGCGACGGATGTAGCACACGGGATTGTGCTGAACGGTTCAATGGATTCGATTACTACGGTCGATAACACAAACGACATCGATTATGCTGCCGGACTTGGTTTGTCCGTGACTGCACCGGCAGACGTTCGACGCGCTCTGGCTGCCACTGGAACAACGTTCCGACAAATCGACTCTCGCGGCATTACGATGACGCCAGAGCAGATCAAAGATGGCACCAGCCAGACCATCCTTCTGTCTGAGAACATTCAGGCGGGGAACTGGAATGACCTGACCACCGGACACATCGCGTTCCTGGTTCCTGTCTCGTACACGAGCTCGGTTATGGATCCGGTCCACTCCACCAGTCTGATCAACTCGAACTTTGCAACCGCAGCCAGTGGTGCAACACCGCGACCATCTTCTTACCACACGCAGGTCGTCAACGTCATCTTCGCTGACGGCAGCGGCCGTAACATCGCTCAGGGGATCGATCAGAGTGTCTATCGCCGTCTGACATCGTCCAACGGCATGGCCCAGTTTGGTGAAGTCCCATTGAGTGGCAACAGCTACTGATAAATCCCTCAGCAAATGTGACACGCTGGCGAAACTTCCAGCAAAAGGGTCACTGTCTAACCAGATTCAGCAGGCTCGGTGGAAACATCGAGCCTGCTTTTTTTGCATCATGGACTACTCCCACGCAGCCCGATGCCTTCCCCTGTATGCCATTCAGCAGATTCCCGTCCCCGTCTTATTCCCGGATCGCAGCGTTGCATCTGGATGCGGTGATCTGTTTGTTTCATGAATTCGCTGAGGATGAGAACCGCGCGGTGGCAAAGCGGTTTCTGCGGTAATATGATCTTGAAGACTCGAGGTCATCTTTGCGCTGTCCCTCCCGTCTGGAGAAATCCGACACGCGGCGCGATTGAGGCTGCGAGCCATGGACAATGCCGGACAAAGGCAGAAGTGAAGATCGGGCAACAATGAACTGCCGGCCCGATCGATGTTGACGACGGCGCCTGACCGAGTCAGCGAAGTGCCTTGCGATGGGCTGTCCATGTCCGTCCTAGATGAAGTCAACGGACTTTGTCTTTCGTCCCGGGCCGTTTCCCTCCTCAGTCCAGACAAGAACGCTCATGCTCCTTTTGATCATCCGCGCCGCCTACATCCTGATCTGTGTCGGCGCGATCGCAACCTTCTGCTTCACCGACGTCGACTCACACCCGACCGTCATCCGTGAAAACCCGGCGACCACCTTTATCCTGATGACCTCCATCGCCATGTCGGTGCTGCTGGTGGATGTGCTGATCCCCCAGAAACGTGTCGACATTGTGTCCGCTGTGTATTTCGGACTGCTGATTGGAACGCTGCTGGCGTACCTGTTCAACCTCGCCTTCCGCCCGTTCTTCTCGATGCATGACCTGTTTGGGAACGAGGGGTACAGCTACTACGTCGCGTTTTCATTATTAACGGTGCTGGTACTTCCGTATCTGTGCATCACGTTCCTGCTGCAGACCAAGGACCAGTTCCGTCTGGTGATTCCCTACGTGGAATTCTCGCGAGAACTGAAAGGAGGACGTCCGTTGATCCTCGATTCCAGCGCACTCATCGACGGACGAATTGCGGATCTGGTCATGACGAACATCGTCGATTCCGAGTTCATCGTGCCTCAGTTCATTCTTCAGGAAGTCCAGGACATCGCGGACAGTCACGACAAGCTGCGACGTGGACGCGGACGTCGGGGACTGGACGTTCTCAAGCGCCTTCAGCAGGATCCAAAAGTCGATATCAAAGTCCACGAAACGGACACCAACAGCACCAAGACCGTCGATCAGCGGCTGGTGGAACTCTCGCGGGAACTGCACGGTCGACTGGTGACCAATGACGTCAACCTGAACAAACTCGCGAGCGTTCAGGGAGTCGATGTGGTGAACCTGAATGAAGTCGCCAACTCGCTGAAGCCCCGGTTCATTCCCGGCGAACATGTCCGCATTCGCATCATCAAAGAGGGCGAAGGGCAGGGACAGGGGATCGGTTACCTGGACGACGGCACAATGGTCGTGGTCGAGCAGGGGACTCGCGAAATGGGCAAAGAAGTCGATACGGTCGTCACCAGCGTGCTGCAGAACAACGCCGGCCGAATGATCTTCTCACGACTCATCGATGGTCAGGTGTAGCGTACTTCTTCGATCAGAGGACGTGGTCGCGCGTGTTGCCGCACTCGGAGGGTGCGGCGTACGTACCTCGCACTCTCCGAGTGCGAGAAGCCCACGCTCTTGATCGAGATCAGAAGACCGAAAGCAGCAGCAGCTGCGCCGTGCGGGCCACCCACTTCCTCTCGTCATCGGAAACCTTCTGTTTCCGGACCATATACCCGGTTTTGGATTTGACCTGAGTCACGAAGAACCGCTGCGTGGCAGACAGTTTGATCCGACCATCATTTTCAGCATCGATCAACTGTTCCGTCACCCGCAGCACAGCCTTCGCCTCTTCCAGTTTCTGATACTCGGGGGCTTCCCACTTCAATTCATCGGAAGTATTTCCCAGGATCTGAACCAGTCCCGTGATCAGCTCAATGATGCGGGTCGCCTTTGGGTAGTCGATACGATCGGGCGTATCTTCAGGAGTGTGGTAGTTCGGGTGCTCGCCAGTTGAGAAGAACAGAAACGGGATCTGCTGATCTCGAAACGGGCCATAGTCGCTGCGGGTGCCGATCATGTCGGCTCCCAGCTGCGCAACTTCCAGACCGGGTCGTTCCGGGGAACTGTTCAACGCGGATCGAATCACGCTGGAGTGTTCAGCACCCATGACGAACACCGTCGGCAGTCCGAGCCCTCCCAGCGACCGCCCGATCATGTCAGCGGTGATGCAGAACTTGATCTGTTCGATTTCAACGGGAGTATGGCCGATGAACCATCTCGACCCCCACAGCAGCGACTCTTCAAAATCGAAGGCAACAAAAGCGACGCTCCGTTTGAGCGGCGCGGATGCAATCTGCTTGGACACTTCCAGCAGCATGGCAACGCCAGAAGCGTTGTCATCCGCGCCAGGGTAAGTCTGACCGTTCCTCACTCCCAGATGATCGTAGTGAGCATTGATCACGATCCATTCGTCGCGAAGGATCGGATCGGTTCCGCGGACGCACCCGCCAATGTTTTCTCCGGGAGGCCCAGGCTCGCCTGTGAAACTGGTCTGCCCGGGAATCGGCTGCACCCATTGGCCGTCGAAAAAGGGCTCGACTCCGTTCTGGTGAAATTCCCGGACGATGTAGTCACGTGCAGCGGCTTTTGCCCGGCCTGAGCGGCCCCGGAGTTCGGGACTCGCCAGGTAGCTGATGTGAGCTCGCACCCGCGCTTCCGCTCGCGGAGGAATCTCCTGAGCAGAAAGAGCACCACTGATGCTGAATACGATTGCCGCAGTCAGAACCACGTTTACCAACCGCATCAACGGAAGTCCCAGTCCGCGCGAGCACTTCCGCGGCAGAAGAATTTCCGCTCCTGATGAATTTTCCGGTTGCATGGATTCTCCTCAGAATTCCTGTTGTACCGTCCGCTTTTAGCCGAAAAACCAAAGGAGTGTCTACATCATCATGCAGCAACTGCTCATCCAGACTGACTCCCCGATTTCGGGACAAGGATTGCGAATTATGTTCAAACGCACACTGATCGCCGGACTCGGCATCGCGGCCGTGGTTGCTGCGGGAGCACTCAGCAGCGGCCACGCAGAAGCGGCTCCCCCGGGACAGCCGACGAACTGGCAGCGTTTCTACCATTATCCGTATGTCTACTATCCGCACAACTTTCAGCAACAGCCTGAAAGCCGGGATCACCTTTATTACCGGTATTCGCAGCAGCAGCAGATCCCGGTCTACAACAAAGACTGGTACAACTTCTACCCGACCAAGAAGCCGTATCACTGGGGCAACCACTACACAATGGACGTGTTCTAGACCAGTTTGGTCTATCATGTGCAGGCGATTCAGGATTTTCACCGCATGAAAGTCCATATGATCGCCTGCGGAACGCAGTCGATTATTCGCAAAACCGTTGTAAAGGCTGCCTGAAGCAGCCGGCTGCGAGACTGTTCCACGAGCTCGCCTGGGGAAGGGCGACTCGAAGCGTTCGCTCTCCTGACGCCGCAGCTGCTGATCATGAGTACAAGGGATGAGAGGGACGAAACAGCCCACTGCCAGCAGGGGGCTGTTTTCGTTGGAACTCAGCGGCCAACACGCTGCGCTAGCATCCTTTCCCAGCTCCCCCAGAGCCACCACACCAATTTCACTATTTTGCCCGGTTCTCCTGCTTTTAATTTGACTCCCCGTGCCGGCAACCTATGGTTCCTGTGTGTGCGGCAACCGCAAATGCGGTCCAAACACTCAAGTCGAGCTAAACACGAAACGCGGCAAGGAAAAGCTGGGAGCTTTGAGGGGACCTTGCCGCGTTTTTTCGCTTTTTCTTCAGTTAGAGCGTTCTACCTGCTCTGACCAGACCGGTTCGACCGCGTCACTCTGTTCTGCCGATTTTGAGGATTACAGAGAAGATCTCCCTGCTCGCCAGCCGATAGAGAATGAAAGTCATTTTCGTGCGGTGTGGCCGGGTGATCCAGAATCCCCCCCAGCGACAACGCAAATCCTGGCTCAATTCCGTCCCACAGATGCCAGTTCCCGCATGTCGTCCATCCCCTTCCGAACAGCGTTCTGGGCATTAGGTCTCGCCTTCACGATGACCGTGATGCTGCTGGTGCCGAATCCTCAAAAGATTCGCATGGCATTGCACGCACGTCGCAATGCTGTGAAGTTCCCATACGAACAGACGCTTGTTACTTCGCTGGATGCTCCAACGGAAGAAGCTCCCGCGGAAGATGCACCAGCAGAGGAAGTATCGGACGCACGAATTGATCTCTCGCCAGTCATGGAATCGGCACCGGTCAGAGTCGCTTCCGCAGATCCCTCAGCGTCGATCGGCCTGGGTGAGTCGACGACAGCTGCAGCGGCACCGGCAAGTCCATCACCTGTCGCCACTCAGGAACCAGAAGCCGCTGAAGCTGCTCCGCTCGACATTCCTGTCCCGGATCCAGTTCATCGCGTCGCTGCCGCTCCGATGCCGGCACCTGAAACCGTGGAAGCTCCGTTGCCGATCACTCGAACAACAGAGCCAACGCCAGCACCGCCACCGTTTCCCGGAGAGGTCGCTGCTGTGATCACTCCTGTGCCTGTCCCTGCGGAGCCGGAGATTGTCAGCGAAGACAGCACGATCTCTATTACGTCCGGGACGCACCCCAAACGCTGGAACATTCGCTTCGAACGAACCGACCTGGAAAGCGCGCTGAAGCTGCTCGCCCGCTATCAGGGATGCACGGTCATTCTCGATCCCGAGCTGCACGGGGAATACACCGGACAGTTTCTCGATGCAGACCCTGCACAGGCGTTCGCGATTCTCGTGAAAACCTATGACTGCAAGGTGAGCCGTCGCGGCAACATTCTGATGCTCGCCCGTCGCACGCAGGACAACTTCCGCTAGCCATTGCTCGGGGGAGTGCCGCACTCGGAGAGTGCGGCGTACGTACTTCGCACTCACCGAGTGCGAGATTCCACACGCTCCATTTTCCCACCACGTGACAGTCGGCAACTGGTCACGCGACGTGCTCTCATCAACGTCGACAACAGCCCCAGTTTCCTTGAAACTGACAGCAGCAAGAATTATCTCTTCAGCAAGCCGACTCGCAGGTCCATGACATTTGTATGCGTGGGGCCGGTCTTCAGAAGGCCGCCGAACTGCTCAAAGAACCGGTACGAGTTATTGACCCGCAAGTAGTCGTTCGGGTCAACCTGGCTGGTACGCACGCGGTTCAACAAATCCGAATCGACGAACGCCCCCGCTGCATCGGTCGGTCCATCTTCACCGTCAGTTCCGCCGGAGACGAGCGCCACGTTGACTGATTCAGCGGGCAGCCATTCCACGCACGCAGCCAGAGCAAATTCCTGGTTGCGTCCCCCCTTCTGCTCCCCCGAAGTCTGAGCCAGCCGGACTGTTGTTTCACCGCCGCTGATATAGCATGAGGGAACGCCTGCTGAACCAGATTCGTGCGCGGTCATCCTGGCTGCAAACGTCCGGCCCGCTGAGGCAGCCTCGCCCGGCTGATCCCATTCTCGAACAGCGATCGCATAACCACGCTGGCGAGCGGCTGTCGCAGCTGCGTCCACAGCGGTCTGATTGTTGCCGATCACCTTGTTCACGACGCGGCAGGTGGATCCAGGAGCGGAATTCCGAAGCTGACGTTCTTCCAGTGCCCGCACGACTGACTCAGGAACGTCAGCGAGATCCGAGGTGAAGTATCGCTTCAGAATCTCCATTGCCTGATGCGGTGAGGTATCGATGGAGACAGTGGGACCGGAAGCAATTGTCTCCAGCGGATCTCCAATCACATCGGAGATGATGATGCCGACAACGAGTCCTCCGCCACAGGCCCGCAGCAACCCGCCCCCTTTGATTGCGGAAAGGCACCGCCGCACGCAGTTCAGTTCACCAATGGTTGCTCCGCGCCTCATCAAGGCCCGGGTGATCTTCTGTTTATCTTCAAGAGAGACTCCGGGGACTGGAGCAGGAAGCAATGCACTTCCCCCACCAGAGATCAGCACGATGCACAGATCGTCTGGGCGGAGTTCCTGGACGAGCTGAAGAATTTCACGGGTTCCCGCGACTCCCGCTTCCGTCGGTTCATTGACTCCGGCAGGTCGGGCACCGTGGAGATGGATCCGCTTCAGCGAACGGACGCAGTCCTCCGGGACGTTGACCCAGCCGGTCGTTCGTGGGAGCCAGCGATCGCCGAGCACGTCTTCGAGTCCGGCAGCCATCCCTGACCCCGCTTTTCCGGCACCGACCACCACAATCCGACTCTCTTCACGCGGCAGCCATGTCGTCCCGGCGAGACTGATTCCACCGTTCCAGGAAAAAACGCTTCGCTGAACGAGCCGAGCGGAATCGACGGCAGCAACGCCAGCTTTCCAGATGTCCAGAGCGTCCTGCAGCAGGCTGGGACGTGGAACAGACGGCGATCCCTGTCGGCCAGAATCAGAATCCGCAGCGCCGTCAGAAGAGGTCGAAGGAGTTGGAATTCTAAAATCCTTTGCGAAGGAGAATTCCCGGGAGCAGCCCCCCCGATGCCAGAAATCCGAAAGCCACCGGTCGGAGTCGAACCGACGACCTACGCTTTACGAAAGCGTCGCTCTGCCAACTGAGCTACGGCGGCGAGACTGTCTCACTTGCGCGAACGCAGGGGGCCGAAGTGCATCGCAAAATGCGATACAAAGCATGGCACCGAAACAACTTATCCGAAACTCCAAGGCTGGAGTTCCGGATCCTCCAAAATCAAAATGCGCCCGACAGGACTCGAACCTGTGACCTCATGCATGTCAAGCATGCACTCTAACCAACTGAGCTACGGGCGCTTGGGTGGGAACTGTAACTGCCTGCGAAGGACCGGTCAAGCCGGTGGGGAGCTTCCACTGGCGTTCTTTGGCAAAGCCATCTGACGGTCCAGCAAAAAAACACCCGCGATCCTGGTGAGGATCGCGGGTTCTCCATGTCTCGGGGGTTAAGAATTCGCCTCTTTTTTTCTTAATAAAAAATGGTCCGAATGGGTGACATGGGATCAACGGGAATAATCTTCCTCGACAAGTTAGCAAACGGTGGTCCAATATAACGCGCGTGAGGAAAAAATACATTCCGAAACAGGTTTATGCCTCATTTCACACAACTTTTAAACTTTTAGCAGCATCAATCCTGACCACCAGGACAGCAGGTGTACTAGAATGATGCAGGGCAATTCGACTCATTTTTGAGTCTGGGTGCAGCAACGGGCCAAAGTCGTGCTGAAAATGCTCCTCGGAACGGCGATTGCACCGGGGGAGTGGAATGAACTGTAACCCTTATATCCGACCGGCTATATCAACATTCCACCGAACAGCTGGAATGAACGGTTTCCCTGTCAGCGAACTCGACAACTCACGACATGTCACGTGCGGACTCGCCATGTGGCTCAACGAACTCGAACTCATCAAACCTCGATGACGCGTTCCCGTCCGTGAATCCTGTGGTGTGCAATTCAATGCCACAGCCAAGCGTCTGAAATGGTGCGGACATCAGGTCCCCCAGAGATCTCCCTCAAGCAAGTACTATTATGGATTCTGTTGAAGCGACCCGGTTTGACGGACGCAGCTCCGCTCCCGCCTACTTGATCGTCCATCGGGGTGACGCGAGGCTGGAGGTTGTTGATCTGGCAGCCGGAGGGACATTCACGGTCGGCCGTGCCCACACAAATCGGGTGGTGCTGCCGGATGCAAAAAGCAGTCGGGTCCACTGTGAGATTTTTTTGCGGGGCGGACAGTGGATGCTCCGCGATCTGGGGAGCCGCAACGGGGTCACGATCGATGGCGTTCGCATCGACGGCGACACTCCACTCGAATACGGCAACACCGTCGGAGTGGGGACCTGCTTCCTGCTGTTCACCGACCGGCCGGACGTCAATGGAAATTCCTCCCGAGGGGGGAACTTCGCCACACGCACTTCAGACGCCGGCTACGAAATCATCGAACGGAAGTCGGGGACGCAGTACGATTCCCTCGGCGGCCTCGAGAGGACCAAGCGCCGCGTCGATGACGCTTCGTCGCTCTTTCAGCTGGCGCGTGCCATGGCCGCCAGCAACAACGAACCCGATCTTTGCCGCACCGTCCTTGACGGACTGGTCCTGCACACCGGCGCGAGTCTGGGTGGGATCCTGACTGTTCCCAAGGGAGATCAGGACCCGGATCTGGAAAAGCTGGAACCGCGTGCGATCGTGGGTGACCGCCCGCCGTCCATGTTCTCCACCTTCCTCACGCGCATCGCACTTGATGATCAGGATGCCATTCTCGCTCATGACATTTCCCAGCACGAATCGCTCGCATCCCAGAAGAGCCTGTCTGCGATTAAAGCAGAAAGCGCAATCTGCGCGCCGATTCGTCATTCCGGCAATGTCCTGGGGGTGATCCACCTCTACGCACTCGACGGGGATGCTCCTCTCACCCAGTCTGGACTGGAATTTGTCCTGGCGGTTGGAGATCAACTTGGGGACCAGCTGTTCGCACTGCGGGAGAAGCAGGCGCTGGAAGCTGGATTGGGACTGGCCCGACAGCATGTCGTCGAACTTCAAGACCAGCTTGAAGTGGGGAGCGAACTGGTCGGACAGAGCAGTAAGCTCGAAGAGCTGCGTCGATCCATCGCCCGTGTGGCCCCGACTGATGCCCTGGTTCTGATTCGCGGGGAAAGCGGTGTCGGGAAAGAACTGGTCGCACGGGCCGTCCACTTCAACAGCCAGCGGAAGAACGGTCCTTTCGTCTGTGTGAACTGTGCTGCCCTCACGGAAAGCCTGCTCGAAAGTGAACTGTTTGGACACGAGAAAGGGGCCTTTACCGGTGCCTCGGCACGGCGCTCGGGGAAGTTTGAGCAGGCCAACGGCGGGACGTTGTTCCTGGACGAAATTGGTGAGATGAGTCCGGAGATTCAGGCGAAGTTTCTCCGCGTTCTGGAAGGCCAGGCCTTCGAGCGGGTCGGAGGGGGAGAACCGATCCTCGTCGATGTCCGCGTCGTCACCGCAACCAACCGTGATCTCGAAGAGGCGGTCCGCGAGAAGCGATTCCGACGCGACCTCTTCTTTCGCCTGCAGGTGATCGAATTAGTTGTCCCGCCACTGCGACAGCACCCGGCGGACATCCCGGCCATCGCTCAGTACTTCCTGGATCGATTCGCCGCGCAGGCGCACCGGCGAATTCGTGGCTTCAGTGCATCGGCGATTCAGAAGCTGCAGAAGCATGACTGGCCGGGAAATGTCCGTGAGCTGAGAAACGTGGTGGAGCGGGCAGTGATTCTGGGAGACCAGGAGATCCTCAGCCCCGAAGACATCGTCCTCACGAGATTGCGACTCGATGCTGACGAAGATGCCGGTGCACCCCCAGCGCCCCCGAGTTCGCCCCCCGTGGCTGCGGGCATGGAGACCATTGTCGATCCGGTTGTGGACCTGTGGGGAAGCTTCGTTCAGAAGAACACGACGCTTGATGAAATCGACCGGTTTTACATTGAAGCTGTGCTGCGAGCCACGGATTGGAACAAGTCCAAGGCCTCGCGCATTCTCCAGATTGAACGGACAACGCTTGACCGGCGTTTGAAGAAGTATGGCATCGGTCGCCCCGGCGGCGGGCCTGATGAAGACGAGGATTTTGAAGAGCCGATGGGCGACACCGAAATTGGCGAATGATGAATAGAACCGCGAATGGAGCGAATTCATCGAATTTCCAGCCAGAGGTTCTCTCACTCAAAACGCTCAACGACTCTCCAGCAATTGGGGTTCATCCAGCGCGGCGCGGAGGATCTGTTTCGCGGTCTCGACAGCGTTCGCGTGAGACAATGTGATCGCCCGTGGGTTGACTGATGCACATTGGGACAGCGTGCTCGAATCACAAAGCTCGACATCGAGGGGAACATCGGGAGACTGACGTTCCCCATCTTCCGGGATGATCCGGACATCGCTGTGCGTGAACTCATGCTTGATCATCTCCGTCACCAGAGCAATGAGCGGTTGGACAAGATTCACGCCGACGTCAATTGGTCGCTTCAACAACCGACTTTGCATCTCCCGGACAGTCTCCAACAGCACGGGATGCTTCCAGTCCGGTGCAATTTCACACCAGGGATCGAGCACGAACCGGCGATACCAGCAGGCGGGATGGGGGACGAAAAGAGTTGAGGGTTGAGGGTTGAGCGTTGAGGGAGAAATACTGAGAGAATCGTTTTCTGCGGGCCCCGTTGGCAGCTGACTGCTGTCTGCTGACCGCTCACCCTCTGTATGATTGATCACTTCATCGCCGTAGCTGATGATATCCAGGTCCAGCGTCCGCGGGCCCCAGTGGAGTGTGCGGACGCGTCCTAGATCGGCTTCGATCTGCTGCAACTTTCGCAACAGCTCAATCGGTGAACAGTCGACACTCAGGAGAGCGGCCGCATTGATGTAATCGCTTCCCGAATTCGTCCCGATGGCCCGGGTGACATAGTTCGAACTGACGGCCACAACTTCCACGCCAGAGAGGCTTCCCATGGCAGTAACTGCCCGGTGGAACGTTTCACAGACGTCCCCGAGATTCCCCCCCATTGCGATCGCAGCGATGTTGGTCATGGATTAATGACTATGAATCAAATCTATGAGACAGGTGTCGTGAAGCTCTCACATCTCGACTGGAGTTGAAACTCTGCATAAAACCTACGGCGACCTTTGTTCCAACATTTTCCATGTCGTCTGATTGCAATTTTATTCATATCTGTCGGAGTGCTTTTCCCACTGAACTTTCCATCCGAAATTGATCCGATTCCGGAAAGCGAGACAGGCTCCGTTGTCTCGAATTTGAAGACTGCAACGGATTTCACAAACTCACATTCTCTCTCTCGCTCCTACGATGCTGAAGCAACCCGTAGATGCCCATCATCCACAAGTTCATTTTTAACAAATCGCATATTCCTCCGGGACGGAAGTCAGTGCGTGTTACTGGAGAATGAATGGGAATGGTGACAGGGGACTGGCAGCCTGGTTCACGAGGGTGGCTGAGGAAGATCAACAAATGATTGACTTTTACGGGCACCATGACAATTGCATTTCGTGAGACAGTTCTTGTCGCGAGTGCAGTACTCAACCAAAGTGGGACGCCACATCATTGGTCCGCACAGCGGACCCTACGGCGAGGTCATTCGAGTCCCGCAGGGGGGCCGCCCCGTTCGTCTCGATCGTTATACTTCACCTGCACCATAAACAGACCGCACGCGGGAGCGGTTCCTCCAGCGACGGATCGATCCTGAGCCTTGAGAATACGCTGGACGTCTTCCCTGGTCCAACTCCCTCGACCGACGTAGACCAGTGTTCCTGTGATCGTGCGGACCATGTTGTAAAGGAAGCCATCCGCTTCGATCTCCAGGCAGATGAACTCGCCGTCGCCCGCAGGTGGTCGGTTGACCTGAGCCTGCAGCGAGAGAGGAGTAAACAACTCTGAAGCGTGCCGTCGCTGAAGGGTGATTTCCATCACCGTCCGGACGCTGGTTGCTTTGTTAGGCCAATGCGATTCGAAGCTGCGGAAGTCATGCGTCCCCAGCAGGCACTGGGCAGCATCCTGCATGGCGTTGACGTCCAGTTCCTGTCCGATGCGCCAGCTGTAACGCTGCATGAAAGGGTTGTCGACGACGCTGTTCAGGATCACGTACCGGTAACGTTTGGAGTGTGCCCAGAAGGTCGCATGAAAGTCCGCGGGGACTTCATCGGATTCGAGGATGACGATATCCGGTGGCAGATGAGTCTGCAGTGCGGGTCGCCATTTGTCAGCGGGAATTCGTGAGGTTGTCGGGAAGTTGACGACCTGTCCCAGCGCATGCACTCCTGAATCGGTCCGTCCAGCACACAGAAGCCGGACCCGTTCTCCAGTCATTTTCTCGATGGCAGCTTCCACGCAGCCCTGAATCGTGACCTGATTGGGCTGCACCTGCCATCCTGCATATTCCGTCCCGTCATAGGCGATTCGCAGGCGGATGTTTCTGGTTGTGGGCGTATTTATGTTGAAAATCCCTTTGTTTCACATGATTCGACTGGAGTTTCCTCCGTCATCGGGGAGATGAAAGCATGTCCGCCGCCCTCTCCATTTTCGAGGTCGGAACCTGTCCGAAAAATGACTTTCCGGAAAGCCACCCATGCATCGCCGCCGGGCGTTCCAGACTTGCCGAGCAGCAGCATAGACCACCCTTACAAAGATGTAACGCGAGACCATGAAAAACACAGCCGTCCCCTCTCAAGTTTTCATCACAGGCGTCAGTTCCGGAATCGGCCTGGGACTGACCAGGGAATATCTGCGACAAGGCTGGACGGTCTATGGCGTGAGCCGGCACGCTCCCGAACTGGGAAAGAACGAACGGTTCAAGTTCGTCCCCTGTGACTTGAGTCGCGATCGTGAAATTGCCCCCGCTCTCAAACGTCTCCTCGCTAAAGTCGATCATCTGGATCTGGTGATTCTCAACGCCGGCCAACTCGGCGACTTTGGAGACCTCAAAGATCAACCGCTTTCAGAAATGCAGCGGGTCATGCAGATCAATCTGTGGGCGAACAAGGTGCTGCTTGACGAACTGTTCGCACTGCCGCTTCAGATTTCCCAGGTGGTGGCGATTTCCTCGGGAGCCTCGATTCAGGGGCACCGGGGCTGGGGCGGGTATGCGATCTCCAAAGCAGCCCTGAACATGCTGATCTCACTGTCGGCAACGGAGCATCCCCAGACGCATTTCTGCGCGTTTGCTCCCGGACTGGTCGACACCGCGATGCAGGACCAGCTCTGTTCACTTCCTGCTGATCCCAAGTATCCGGCGCTCGGCATGCTGCGATCCAAACGAGGGACCGCAGCCATGCCCGATGGAGATGAAATCGCCCCGCGACTGGTCGAGCTGTTTCAACGCCTGCCTGTTCTGGTTTCCAGTGGCTCGTTTGCGGACATCCGTCAGCCTCCGCTGGCTGACAATCTGGAAATCACAGGAGCATCGGGGTAATCTCGACAGCCAGGCGCCCGCCGCGATCTCCTCAGCACACAGGAACTTCCATGCAATCTTATGGATATGCTGTTCACAGCGAGTCGTCGCACTTCGCCCCGTTCCGCTTCGAGAGGCGTGACCCCGGACCGCGGGATGTGCAGATCGAAATTCTCTATTGCGGTATCTGCCATTCCGATCTGCATCAGGCTCACAACGACTGGCGAAACTCCATCTACCCGATGGTCCCGGGACATGAGATCGTCGGACGCGTGACTTGCGTGGGCAGCGAAGTGACCAAGTTGAAGGCAGGTGACCTCGCGGGGGTGGGAGTGATGGTCGACTCCTGCCGCCACTGCGAAAACTGCAATGACGGACTTGAGCAGTACTGCGAGGAAGTCCCGACCTGGACCTATAACTCCAGGTCCCGAGACGGCAGCACCACCAACTTCGGCGGATATTCCGATCACATCGTGGTGGACGAGCATTTCGCCTTGAAGGTTCCGGAGTCACTGGACCTGCAGGCGGTCGCGCCGCTGTTATGTGCGGGGATTACAATGTACTCGCCGCTGCGGCACTGGAACGTTCAGCCCGGGCAGAAAGTGGGGATCATCGGTCTGGGGGGCCTGGGCCATATGGGGTTGAAGCTTGCGAGCGCCTTCGGGGCACATGTCGTGATGATCACCACGTCGCTGGAGAAGGCGAAAGACGCACAGCGACTCGGCGCCCATGAGGTTCTGATCTCGAAAGATCCTGATGCGATGCAGAAGCATGCGGGGAGCTTTCATCTGCTCATCAACACCATTCCCAACGGGCATGATCTGAACCCGTACGTCACGCTTCTGAAGCGGGACGGGACCATGGTCGTCGTTGGCGCACTCATGGAGCTGGAGCCGCCGCTGATCGGGGCCAACCTGATCGACGGACGCAAAAGCGTGGCTGGTTCTTCCATCGGAGGACTGGCGGAAACGCAGGAGATGCTCGACTTCTGTGCGAAACACAACATCGTCAGTGATGTCGAAGTGGTCAGCATCCAGGACATCGACACGGCCTACCAGCGCCTGCTGAAAAACGATGTGAAGTACCGGTTCGTCATCGATATGTCGACGCTGCCGAAGCCTGAATAGACAACGGTCCTGAAACACAGAAAGAGCGTGCGAAGTTTTCAAACTTCGCACGCTCTTTTCGATTCAATTGCGACTTCCTGCGAACATCACTCAGCTGCCTCGCTGCGACGCTCCCGGCTCATTGGCCACACGGCTCAGCGCCCGCTCCCGGATCTCATTCAGAAAGACTTTGACGTTGGGGCGGCCCTGATCTCCTGCCGACTTCTGAATCCACTGGAAGTAGGCCTGCTGCAACTCGGGGGTCCATCCGGCGTGCAGATCTGCCAGCGACTTTGCATACCCGATCTGCTCTTCGGCTGTCCCGGCATTCTCCAGCAGGTAGATCCCTTGTTCGGCAGCCCGAGGAGATTGCAGATAAACGAGAATCTCCAGCAGCAGCTGGTTGATCTCGGGGTACTTCGCAGGAAGGGCGTCCCCGAGTGTGTCGAGCAGGGCAGTGCGGACCTGCGGGTCAGGCTGGCCGTAGCGGAGAAGTGCCAGCTGGACGACACGCAGTCCCTGAATCCGCTGGTCGACGGTGAACTCGGTCCAGTCAAGACCGCTCAGGGACGTGAGGACTCCCACCTGCATGATTGCTTTGGCTCCGAAGGAACCTCCCAGTGAACTTTCCCAGTCAGAGAGCGGGGTATCGACTGCTGTGCGGGTGTCTTTCAGGTCACGAGTCTGAGTCCGACACAGCGCGAGCAGCGACTCCAGCTTGGCCTGCAGATGCTGTTCGTTGAGTGCTTTCCCAGCCCATTCTTCTGCAGGCCGAAATTCAATCGCCGTGCGGGCAGCGCGGCGTAACACAGGATCGGCATGCGAAAGAAAGGGCCAGGCAATTTCGACAGCATTGGAACAGTCCGGAGCATGCAGCGCCTGCAGCTTTCGCAGCTCGACACGATCCAGTCGTCCCTGCTCGTTGGCAGCATTGACCGCGTTGGCGGCTTCCGGACCGGCGTAAGTCAACCGGCAGAGTCCCGCAGGAGCATCGCTCCTGTCGACGAGAACGTACATGGATTGATCAATCGGGTTCACCACAACGTCCAGAAGAGGAGCGTTGCAGTTCAAAACGGGCTCTTCGCCAGCTGTGGCATAACCCGCACCCTGCGGCTGCAGGTGAATCGCGTGCAGCGAACCACTCGCTGCATCACAGGCGAAGATCGCCCGGCGATATTTCACCGGCAACGGGGCCAGGTCGCCAAAGCACATGCCAGCAGGCACAAACGAGGGCATGTGAGCAACGGCGGCAAAGGTGTCAGCAAGATACTCGGGAGTCTTCGCACCTCCGCTGCGCCAGCCGTAGTCGGCACCGCTCAGAACCTGACAGATACGCGAAGGACGGTACCACGGAGTCTTCAGATCGCTTTCATCATGTGTATCGAAAGTGAAGAGTTCCCCATCTGCGTTGCGGGCTGCATCCGAGGGATTCTGCAGACCGACACAGATCAGTTCCCAGTCGCTTCCATCCGGAGACATTCTGGCGACATACCCGCCGGGAGCAGGGGTTCCTTTCATGAACCCGTTTCCGTGCAGGCGGGGAAGCATCTGGTCTTCATCCCACAGTTGCGGGACTCGGGACGTTTCAAAGTCGGTCAGACCGGTCTGATTGCCGCAGACAATCTCGAGCGCATTCTTTTCGGCATTCAGCACGATGGCGCGAGGACCATGACCGCCGGTGACGGTCAATTTCCTGAGCAGCTCCACGTTGTCGAGCCTGCCATCGTCATTCGTGTCACGAATGCGATAAACACCTGATTCCTGCTCGCCGGTTCCGTTCACGACGGCATACAGACTTCCAAAGGCCCACTGCAGGCCCTGCACTCCATTGATGGCAACGTCGATCTTTTCAAGGATCGGATTGCCCCCGTTCGCGGCCATCGGGGGAGTCAGCCGGGACAGGCCGGCCTGTTCATCATTGACAATCAACCGGCCCTGCGGGTCGACGCACACGGCATTCCACCGCTGGGACTGAGGAGCGGCCTGCAGCCACTCCACCTGAAAATTTCCGTGTGGAGTGAGCTGTGGAAAGGTCCTGGACTGGGCTCCGGCAGCGGGCTTCAACGACTTCAGCCGAATGTTGCGGAACTGGGCTTTCATCGGCGCCCCGGCATGCAGCTGCAAAGCGATGATTCCTTCCAGATCCCGATCCGGTTCCTGAGCATCGTTGATGTCGATGACCGTCACACCGTCGAGCTTGTGAACCAGATGAGTCCCCTCACAGGTGATGGTCAGTTCATGCCATTTCGAAAGGTCGACAGGGCCGAATTCGCCTTCCAGCGATTTGACTTCTTTCTTCCCGTCCTTGGCGATCGTGACTTTCTGGCCACGTTCGACCAGGATACCGCGACCACGCTCGTCGTAGATCATCGCGGTATATTTGGGAGCGGGATGGATGTCCGCTTGATACCCGCTGACGACCCAGTCTCCGAGTTCAGGACGCCGCTGGGAGCGATACTGCACTCCGGAGTTGTTATCCCCTTCCAGGCGGAATTCGACTTTCAGTTCGAAGTCATCAACTTTCCCGCCGGTCCAGGAGAGGAACTGATTGTACTTCAGACTGCCGTCGGAGATGCCGGTGATGGCTCCATCCTGAACGGACCAGAGTTCCGGATTGCCGTCCCATCCGGTCAGGTCCTTTCCGTTGAACAGATCCTGATAGCCCTCATCGGCGAGTGCGGTCCCTGCCAGGCAGCCGAGGATGGCAATCGCGGCGATCCGCTGAAGTGACCGCCCGAATGTCCGAAAACTGTGCATACGTGTTCCTTCTCGCTGATGATTCCAATCCTGTGTCGTCGCCGGCCATAAGAGGAAGAACCGACGGCAACCGGAATCATATCAGAACTCAATTCGGCCATCAGTCATCCGCGTCATTTTTCCGGGCGGAAGAGAATGGTTGGCCACTGAGTCGGAGAAGGGGGGGCGATTCTCAGAGATTCAGGACAAGCTGAGCCGCGATCGCCGGAGAAAATCAGCCTTCCGCATGCACGTCGATGGGAATTTCCGGCAGGGCGTCGATCGCCCGAAGCAGCCTGGAATGGGGGTCGGGCGGGATTTGCTCCTTGACCGGCGCCGCGGCAGCTGCGGCTCCCTTTCCCTCAACAGGCCAGAAGTGCGGGCGGACGTCCCGCATTTGTGTGAGATGTTTCGGCCGGCGATCACGGTTCTCGGAATACCTTCCACGTGTCTGCTCCGAACGTGGATCGCCCGGGAGCTTCTGGATGCGCTGGCATGCCTGCGCCACGCTCAGACAAGGGAAGTCCGCATTCAGGCGGCTGCGGGGTGTGACGCTGTGAAGCTGGAGCCCCGCAAGCGCCATGGAGCGTCGGCACAGCCTGAGAGTCTGCACGATCCGGAAGTAGTGGGCATCGGTCTGAATGGCAGCCGTCAGCGATTTCTGTTCATCAAAGTGGTACTGCGAATCGGTCGAAAGTTCTTCCAGCTCCCTGCGGGCCAAACCTGCTTCTTCACAGCGACGAATGAATGTTCCGAGCAGTTCTCGCGGCTGATAGCGTACTCCCTTCCCTGAAGCGATCTTCAAGAGTGCCGGTGATGGTCTCACGGTCATCTCACAGCCAACCAGATACAGTTCGCGAAAGCCCAGCCGGAACGCAATCTCAATTGCCTGAATCAGTGAGTCCTGCCAGTCAGTGACCGGAGATGTTCCAGTCCCGGGAAAGTCATGGAAGCCCCGCTGCCGCTCGCGATCAATCAGATAAAGCGACGGGGAGTCACAGACTTTGAACGTCGTCTCGGGCACCAGGTCCATGGCTCTCCCCTCGTGAACGAATTTCATCACGCCGGGGTCGAGGTAGATCGAGCGATGAAACCTTGCGGTCGGATCATAGCTGGTCCAGAAATGGGGTCGCAGCAGTCCCGATCCTGCCAGATTGATGCAGAAGCGGGGAGCGGGTGAGTTCACGATCTGATCAGCCGCCAGCTGATTGAGTGACGGTCCCGCTCCAATGATCCAGCACGGGGTGGAAGTGGGACCGGCGAACTGATTTTCCAGCGGCATCGGGATGCGGGTTCCATCAGTCGCACGACGCAGAAACATGAACAACCTTTCGATTCAAGTCGGGATGACAGAGGTTCCGGTCGGTGATCCCGGAACCGGCTTACATGTCGATGTACGTCGTGTCGTCATCTTCCTCAGAGGAGGTCTCCTCACCCTCCGAGCCGAACTCGCCGCTGCTGAAGTCCGGGTCCCCCGAGGTGGGATCGGGACCGCCGGATGTCGGATCAGGGTCATCCGCGGTGGTCGTTTCGTCCGGATCCGACGTGGTCTGATCTTCATCACTGCTCGTCATTCCAGACGAGATGTCCGCGGAGCTGGAATCGGTGAACGAGTTGAAATCTGAATCGGTCGGAGGTTCTCCGGTGGTCGTGTGTCCCCCTCCTTCAGTTGAGGAATCGGGCGAGGTCGACGCGTCGTGAGAGGAGTGATCCGATGAGCTGTCCAGAGGCGATGAGGATGACCATGACGAGTCCGAACTCTCGCCCTCCGAACCTCCTCCGCCCCCTCCCGAGGGCAGGGGCGGTGGAAGGCTGATGTCTCCTCCCGCTGAGATCACGTGATTGGGAATCTCCCAGCGTTCATCCTGCGGGGGCTCGGGCCACAGAGTCCGTGGATCTTCCGGTCCGAGTTCCATCCGGAACCGCGGAATGTGGTCGAAAAGAACGCGTATCGTTTCAATCCGCGAACGCACGATTTGAGTCCCCTCGCGATCCTGCAGTCGCACTTCCCCCAGCCACGGGACCGGCAGAGTGGTCTGCCCGGTCGTTTCGATGAAGTACCTGCTGGCGGGTCGGGAGTAGGTTCGAAAGAACTCCCGGGCAAAGGCTCGCGAGTCATCCTGAGTCCGGATCCATGGGAGCCAGATCTTCAGACGTCGATCCCCGTATGCAGCGCGGCTGGTCGGTTCGAAGAAGTTGCCTCGCCAACGGTACACTTTTCTGGCAACATCGTTCGAGGTCTCCTGCTGGTCGTAAACGTAATCGCCCGTCAGCAGCAACCTGTTGTACAGGAATTCCAGATCACGCGATTCAGCGAGCGTGGTGAGATCCCGCTGCTCGCGGTAGGTCGCCAGCAGCGTCGTTCTTGCGCGGAGGAAAAAGAACTTTCCATCGGCGTCCACCCCCCAGGCTGCCGACTGGGCACGCAGCGCCAGGTCTTTCAAAACAGAACGGACCGACTCTTCGCCCCGCACCTTCATGCTGTAGAGAGGAGAAGACTGTGCAGGGTTTTCCACTTTGGCAGGAACATACTGCACGTGCGTTGCCGGGACGATGTACTGCGTCATGAGCAGGCGGACAACATCCACGGCAGACCCAGCGAAGTCGAACGTCTCCTGGGCATGATCCGGGTCGAACGGAAACTGATCCGTGGCTGCGTAGCGATGCGGCTTTCGACCATCGGCCGCCATTCCGAACCCGCCTGGGAAAATCTGATTCAGCTCGACCGCCATTCCCTCCAGACGATAGCGGACAACCGCAGGGGATTCGGCAGACCGCTCTTCGACCCGTCCCAGATACCAGCGATCCCCCTCTTCCACTTCCAGACTGATCCAGTCCCCCAGTTCGATTTCCCCCCGCTGTTCGAAATCATCGGAGAGGACCAGCTGCGCACGGCCGCAGCCACCCTGCCGGTGCAGCTCGAACCAGCAGGAGCGCAGTGCAGTGATTGAAATCAGCTGCGGGAGTCCATCAGGATCGGGACCGTGGTGCAGGATGCGTCTGTGAAAGGCCATGATGCACTCAGCGAGAGGAGATGGAGTTCGCGGTTCGGGATTCTTGAGGAACGATGGCGGGCGGCAATGCGGTCACGCGGGCAGACCGCTGCGCAGGACGGGATCGGCAGCATGAATCGAGAGTGCGTAGGAATAAAGATGCTGACTGGAGAGATCGATCTCCAGTCGTGTGGTCACACACTGGCGGAAGTAGCGGAAGTTCGAATCACCATCTCGATAGAGGGCGAGCGAGAACCCGTCATCATCGGAGGTATGCAGCGCCGACCGCAGGAGTTCAACCGTCTCCAGCATCGTCACCTCGGACAACTTCACGTTGCCCGACTGTGAACCGATCTGCCCTTCGATCGTGATGTCGGCCCCGTCGCGGGAAGGACCGGCGATTCGGTTCCCGTCCTGCCGGGGGACCTTCAGTTTGAGGAAGTCCCAGCTGTCATGGACCCGACAGATGAGAATCGGCCGGGGCAGTTCGACAATCGAATCACTCAGCAGAATCGCGGGAGCAAATTGCATCATACGGGGCCTCTCATGAATGCGATCGAAAGACATCCTGGCAACGAAGAAACGGGAGCGAGTCTCACGAAGGTGGGGTGTTCCGGCGGCGATCAACACCGCTTTCGAACGACAACTCTCCCCGAATCGCCGTCACACCTCTCCTGAGACTGGGGCTATCCGCGTCGATTCCGGATGCCAATCCCCTGTCGACGAAGATCCTGCATCAGCTCACCGACATCGGCGGTCTCACGCACATGAATCTCGATGCCACCAAAGTGATTCATCGTCTGCTGCGTGGTCGAGGTGGAACTCGGTATCGACCGAGCTCGGGAAGGGATCGAAACGGACTCTTCTCCCGGCATTCGAAGCGCCAGCAGACGCTCCCTCGGATCAGGGACGATCGCATCGCCGACCCCGATCCCGCGATTCCATTGATCCAGCCGGTTCACTCCCAGCTTCAGAACCGCTTCCTGATTCAGAACAAATTCACCCGCAGTCAGATGGGCGGAAACACGATCGATTCCGCTCGGCCCAGCGACAAGACCCCCTCCGGCGTAGGCACGCTGAACCTGTGCTCTCCCGCCACCGGGGAACGGAACTGGACTCCAGGGACCGATCGTCGGTCCCGCAATCGACGCCATGCTGATCGCCGCCAGCTGCGCCGCGGCTGCCTGGGCCGCCTGCATCAGCTGAGCAAGTGCATTCAGAGCGGGCTGAACATTCAACGTCACCGGAAGACCGGCAATCTGCTGAATCTGCTGGCTGATGAGACTCAGCGCACCGCTGAACCCCTGTAACGGAGCCAGCGAAGAGGACAGTCCACTAAAAGCGTTGCCGAGGTCCGTAGCTCCTTCCGCCCCTTCAGCCAGTTGCTGCTGAAGTCCGTCGAGCATCTCGGCAACCGACTCCAGTTCGGTCTGCAGATCGGAGCTGTCCCCGAGAATCTGCACTGTCAGCGATTCCACTTGTGGCATCGTTCTGTTCCTGGCCTTCAGGAGAGGAGAGGGAATCCGTTCACGTCATCCGTGTCGGTCAGGCATTACTCAGACACGATTCGCGTCACAGCGGGAGCCACCTGAAAGGCGCGCCCTGTGAAGGCGATCAGGTTCGCATCTTCGCCTTCCGACATCGTCAGTGTTTCGCGATAGACCTTGGAAAACGTGATCTTCTCGCTCGCCACGCCGGCCGGATCGACCACCGTGAACTCGAACGTCAATGTCTGCTGCTCACCATCCGCTGACGTGCTGACCACACCGGAATCTTCCTGAAACATCAAGGTCTCATACAGCTGCAGGGGATCACCGGAAGAGTTTGCTTTCCCCACCAGCTGCGTCCACTTGGCGGTGAACGAAAGGGAGGTGGACTCGTCGTCCCCTTTGCGCAGATGTCCGGCCGAGATCGAACCTCGGTCTTTGACTTCAATCGTCTGCTGCCTCTGGGTCCAGGTCAGGTCTCCCTGATCCAGCAGCACAGTCAGCTGCGCACTCGCGCCATCTTTGATCACCAGTTCGCCGTCACGCAGATTTCGAGTGATGTTGGAAACTGCCATAGTCGGAACGTTCCTTGTGTTACAGAATTGAGAAGTCGGGACGGGGGCTTGTCACGTGATCACGTATCACGCCAGCATCTGCTCGGCCGCGCCTGCAAAGGAAACGACAATGTGCTGCAACGGGAGTCGCGGCTGCGAATCCAACTCACGCGTCAGGTCGCGCACAGTCGCTTCCCGGATCCGCAACACCCCCTGAGTCAGATCCGCATCGTCCCCGGTCGAAAGTGGGAAGGTCTGGTGCGCCAGTACTGTCCGGACGCTGTCAACCATCGTGAAGACATGCCGCTTTTCCGCTCCTCGCGAGTAGCAATGCACATCGATCATCAGTTCCATCGACTCCAGTCCCGGGTCTCGCTGGGGAGGCTGATAGGATTGCGTCACCCAGAATTCGAACCAGCTGGAGAGTTGTGCTGCATCCAGCGGAACGCCCGGAAACTGCGTCGGCGTATCCAGAACGATGCTGTTTTGCCAGGCGTTTTGCAGGACAGCCGTCAGTTGAGCCAGGGAAATCATGAATCGCAGTTCTGAATGAAGGAGACTGTTGATGAGCAGAGCAGCATTTCGAAAACGACCTTGAAGAACGGCTCTAGCGCAGAAACATCAAAGACGAAACAGCTCCTGCAGCCGGCTTCTTACCTGCTGCAGCCCTGCCCGCGCCATCGCAAATGGAGACATGCGCGACGTGCCGTATTCCAGGAAAGGCACGTAGTGAACGAAGTTCATGGCTGAGGCGATGCTGATTCCCTTGGAGTTTTCGACCGTCAATTTGCCCGCCCGTCGACCGGCATCGACCTGACTGGGATGCGGCCCTTCCCAGCCGGCGGGAGGAGTACCTCCCAACTCTTCAAGCGATCGGACCCAGGCGGCCCGCGAGCGCGCGGTGTCGACCGGATTTCGCTCAATCACCCTCTGCAGCGTTTCAATCATCGCATCACGAATGAGCTGGGAACGCGCATCTTCAAGTCGCTGACCACACAGGTCGCGAATGCGCTCCGCAGCCTCTCCCTCAACTCGCACTTCGATCTTCATCACAGCCCTTCACGTGTTCCCGGTCAGCCCATCAAAATGACACTCCAGCAGCAGGACCCCCGGGTTGCCTGATTCGCGGACAGCCTGTATCGAGTAGGGAGTGTCATCGAACTCGATCCGTGCGGAGGTCAATGGAGCACGATCCGGAATCTCGCTGCGACGGACCAGCAACAGCCGCCGCGTCAAACTCAGGGTGGCAGAAACGTTCGGGACCTGACGTGGCTGAGACTCGGCAGGAATCACGGAAAGCTCACTCGCATACTTCGATTCTTCCCGCCGCCCGGACTCTGCATCGAAGTGCTGGCAGACTTCGACAAACCATGCCGGCCTCCCCCAGTCCTCAAACATCCGGTCCGTGTCAAACTGCAGCAAGCTCTCCATGTTCCACATCTGCAATTCCTGTTTGTTGAAGCCACTTCGGATCGCCACGCTGACTTGCGACTACCACAGCTTTGCCAGAGCTGCGGTCAGACTCGCCCCCAGCAGGAACGTGATCGCGGAAATGATTGGAGAAAGGTGGTACCGCCACCGTTCAATGGATCGCAGCCGTTCTTCATGGTCGATCTTCGTTTCCGTCACCGCCAGTAACGACACGCGCAGCCCTTCGAGATTCACATTGATCAAAGCCAGCGACTCAACCAGCCGGTCAAATGCATCATCCGCCACAGCCTGACCTCCTGACTCTCCCTCTTTTCCAAAGCACGTCCACACGATCTGCACACACGACAAGCGTCTGAGCGAATCCTTTTCACATCGAAGCCTGTGAGACAGTCCAGCCCGGCTGTGAACTGAGCAGCTTCTGGTAGTAATCACGGGCTTCCAGCAGCGCCCGCAGATTGGCAGCTCGGTCAGTCTGCTGTCCGGCAGCTCCTCCCACCCCATATTTCAGTGCGGAAAGTTTTCCGTCCCGCACCAGATTGAGCAGATCCAGATCGATCTGCGAAAGGATCCCGCGCATCTGTTCCGCAGAAAGTTCAACGCCCTGAACAGAATCCAGATTCGATAAATCGCTCATTTGAAATGCTCATTCAGAAGGAAGCGGCCACGAGTTCGACTCCTCGCGACGCAGCCGCTCGTAAGCCATCAGTCTCAGCTGGGCCGAATAATCCAAAGACAGAAATTCGTCTTCCCGCAGATGCAGCCGCTCGCAGACCCGCAATATGAAATAGTCCAGCGTCCGCAATGCCTGCCGTGTTGAATTCAGTCCGGCGTGGGGATCATTGCCGAAGAGAAATTTTGACGGGCCGCCTGCAGGTGATCATCAATCAGGTTGCTGAGTCGACCGACTTCCCGGCAGAGCTGGACCAGATCACCAGCGGTGAACCCCGCCAGTTCAAGTTCCTGATAGATCTGTTGTGCATATTTTCGCCAGTCATCCGGTGAATTCGTTGTGGGTGCGACGGCGTCGAACTGGACGCGTGGCTCGCCGCGGAGTGCTTCCACCAGTGACAGCACGGCCACGCACTGATGGTACTGCTCCAGCGCGACACGGTAGCTGGGATCTTGTCGGTCATGCATCGTCAGCACCTGTCCCTGCGGGTCCCGCATCGGCTTCCCCTGAGAGTCGCGGGCGATCTTCACCGGAGGCTGGGGAAGTACGATCGACCGACTTTGCAGCCGCTGATGAAAACCCAGCGAGAGTGGTTCCAGCCGCAGCGTAAGCGGTTCTTCCGACCCTCGTCGCAACGAGAAGAGCGAACTGCAGGAATTCTGAAGCGGCTTGCCGTCGAGTTTCATAACACGCGAGTCTGAGTGAGGTAACAACCGTGTGGGTCTTGTCTTCACTCAAGCGGCGCGAGTTGCGCAGAATCGTTCTGCAGCCTGCTGACGCAGGACATCAACGAAGGGAAAGGCGGCCAGATTCCCGTGTCAGAATCGATTAGAGCGGTTTTGCCAATAGTCTATTACGTTCCGCAGGCGATAATATGGACTTTCATGCGGTGAAAATCCTGAATCGCCTGCACATGATAGACCAAACTGGTCTAGATGTGCGCCTCGTCGACAGGCTGATCTTTGGCCCAGGCCCCGATGATCAGAAAGAAAACGGCGCACAACAGGTATCCCACAGCGATATCATCCGCGCGATACAGCACTGCTCCTTCGACCGGCTTCACAAAGCGGAACAGATAGTCGAGCGCTGCTCCGAATGGAACATCGTACACCTGATACGCATGCATGATCCCCAGCCAGGAGAAGAACGCTGCTGCAGACATCCACGCTGCCGCTGCCCGAAACTTGCGGTCGATGAGACATGCGGCGGCAGCTGCCAGAATCATGCAGGTAAAGATGTATCCCCGCTCCATCAGCAGCAGACCATGCACCAGAAAACCATTCACTTCAACAGTCGCTCGCGCGGGAACAGCCGCCGGGACTGACGAGTCCGTCTCAGCATCTTGAACCACAGCCACCGCTGCCGGTGGGGAGATGACCTCACGAAGATTCTTTCCACCACCAACTCCAAACGCTCCCATCATCACTGTTGCCCCCCATGCGGCAATGGCTGGAAACAAGCCGATTGCCACAGCGGGAGCATGTTCTTTCGGCGTCGCCGAGAATGCCTGCGCGGTGATGATGATCCCGATCCAGAGCACAATTCCAGCACCTGCTTCGATGGGAATGACCGCAGCGATCAGGCCGATCAGCCCGAAGAAGGCCAGCAGAGTGATGACCAGACCATTCAGCGTCGAATAGCCGGAACGGGCTCCCAGCGCCTTCCAGCCGGGATGTCCGATATAGATCGTTGTTGGGAAACAGCTGCCGAACAGAGCGGCGAGAATCGTCCCCAGACCATTGATTGCCATCGAGGGTGCGGTCGGATACTGGTCCCCCGCAGCCTCGGCAGATTCGATGTTCTGAAGACTGCCGACGACATTGAACAGCCCCATCGGGATCACCACTGAGAGGAATGGAATCCAGTTCTGCAGCTCCTTGAGACCAGTTTGAATTGCCGGCCAGCACCAGACCGGCAGGCGGAGCTTGATCGTTTCCAGGGAGGCACTCACCGCGCCGGGGGACTGAGCTCCGTAGGTCACCCAGTCGGGGACGCTTGGAATCTGCTGCACGAGGATCATGAGCCAGGCTGCCGCGGTCCCGATCAGCACGGCGACAAAGCCACTGGGAAGTCCCAGCGGAAGTCGCACGCGAGAGAACAACCCGACCAGCACAATCCCCAGCGGCAGCATCGCGATGAGTGGCTTATTGAAGATCTGCAGGGCGAACGTCATGGAGATGAAACCGATCGCGATCCCTGCCAGTGTCGAGAGCAATGCCGCTCGGGGAGTACTTCGACGAATTTTCCCCGCGACGAATGCTCCGAGGAATTCGATCAGTCCGCTCCCCAGACAGGCCAGCAATCCGGCTCGCCACGCGGCCTCAGCATCCCCTGTCCGATCGAATGTCGGCTTGATCACGAAGAACACATACACCAGCAGTGACGGCGTGTTGATCCCGTAGGGGAGGGCGGTCACATCCTTCCGGCCGGTCTTTTTCGCCAACCGGAGAGCCTGCCATGCATAAAACAGATTCCCAAAGAGAATACTGACTGCCGCTCCCGGAAGAACGACGCCGTACAGCAACTCCCCGGACATCCCGCACAGCCCGCTGCAGAGTCCGACAATCAGCAGGAGCTGAACCAGGTTGTCGACAAAGAGTCCGAAGAACCCGTCGAGGTCTCGCTTGACGAAGAATCGCATCGGGGTCTCTCCAGGCGGAACGAAGGGGTGAGAGCGGTTCTCGATTCGGTCATCAATTTTCAGCAGGAGTGATGTCCACTCGAATCACGGAGTGAACATCACCATCGCGCGACGCTAAACGATCTCTTCGCGGGACGAGGCTGATGCGACATCTCCTTCCGAAGCTGCCACCTGCGATCGGTCACGGAACAGCACTGCGAACAGGAAGGCCACAACCGCTGCGAACGCGGCCGGGATTCCCCACAGCAGTTTCCAGTCAATCAGTCGCAGTTCACTGCGTCGCAGCTCACCCTTTTCCTTCGACAGTTCGTCGATTCGCTTCTGAACAGCGGGCTTCTCAGCCGCCGATGCCTGGGCAAGTTCCTGGGTCAGTTCTTTGTTCAGCTTGTCAGCAGCTTCCATCCGCTCGACCAGTTCCGGCGGCTTGGGCGAAGTCGCAAGAGCTTCAATCCGTCCGGCGGACTGTGCTCCAATCAGCATCCCGATTCCAAGTGTCAATGAGACCAGCAGGCCTTGTGCCTGGGCACGGATGGGTCCGGGAGCTTTGCGATCGGTATAGATCTGTCCGGTCACGAAGAAGAAGTCATAGCAGATCCCGTGCAGCAGAATTCCGATGACGACCAGCGAAACCTGTCCGGACGGAGCCCCGATCGCGAACAGGGTGTATCGAGCCACCCAGGCAAGCATCCCGGTCAGCAGCATCCACTTGACCCCCAGACGGGCAAAGAAGAACGGCATCACCAACATGAAAAAGATTTCCGAGACCTGTCCGTAGGACATTGTCCGGCCGATCGGCAGCCCCAGCATTTCCACCACGCGGCTGGCGATCTGGTAATAGAACGCCAGAGGTATGCAGATCAGGATGCTGGAAATCATAAAGACCAGATAGGTGCGATCCTTCAGGAGCTTCAATGCATCCAGCCCCAGGAGCTGTCCGATCTTGACAGGTCCGGTGCTGGTCGGAGGTGTCGCCGGGAGAACAAGGAAGCTGTAAATCCCCAGGACGATGGCCGCACCCGCAGCGAGGTAGAACATCCCAATGGTCGTCTCAAGGGAGAAGCTCGTCAGGGCCCAGCCAGCAAGGATCCAACCGATCGTTCCGAAGACGCGAATGGCGGGGAACTCTTTTTCCGCATTCGTAATGTTCTTCATGGCGACCGTATTGGACAGCGCCAGTGTCGGATAGAACGTCAGCATGTAGGCGAGGAACATCAGATTGATCACCGCAGGACTGGGGTGATCTGCCTTCATGAAGGTGGTGGCTGCCAGCATGATGAGGCCGCCCGCCAGATGCATCACCCCCAGCACACGCTGCGCGGAGAAGAATCGATCCGCGACCATCCCGACGAGCAGGGGAGTCACCAGACCCGCGATCGGTCCGACCGAATAGGTCCAGCCAAAGTCAGAAGGACCAAATCCAATCGTTCCCAGATAGTTCGGCGCGGTGACGTACCAGGCCCCCCACACGAAGAACTGCAGGAACATCATGACTGAGAGACGTACAATGATGCCGACGTTCATATGTGGTCTGCCCATCCAGTTGCGGAAAGATGAGGAAGCGGATTGAGTACGGGCAGAAACGCACTTGCTCCTTAAGAGCCGTTTCCACCTGCGGAAACGGTATCGGCAGACCCCAACTGACGCAAGTAACCGCAGCAGCGGGTGCGGTCGTCTCGAGCTCGCCGGGTGGCGAGGCGAACCGCAGAAAACCATGGATTAGAGGCGCGACGACCAAGCCACGCACATCACCGTTCTGGTGGCGCAAAAAAAAGAGCAATGATTCCCTGACGCTGGTGAAGTCCGGGAACCATTGCTCATAGGCAATGCTGTGCGATCAACGTCGCACTATTCATCGCCAGTCTCAAAATATCCGATCAGGCTGCCCAGCCGTCGCGGTTGTTGCGATCCAGAGCAAGCCGTGCAAAGCGTCGGGTGGAAACCGGAACGGTCCGTTGCCGCCCTGCCTGTCCACGCGACCGTCGAGCCCGTTCTGCTTCGGTCCATCCAGACTGAATTTCAGCGCACAGATCACGGATTTCTTGAGGGCTGGGGATGTACACATCGTCCCGCTCGCATTCGATGGCATCTCGGGAAAACTCGACTGCGGCGGAAACCATGGCATCTCTCCAGCACTCTGTGCTTCGGCGGGTGTTTGTGAACGAAAGAATTCACGATCCTGGCGAAGCAACCCACGTGCCACAGAGAAAATTCATTCAAATCGGTCCCTTCAACACAGCTGAAACGAACCATCACCTAGACCGCAATCCACTTCTATGAAACGACTTATATGATTTCCAGAAATCACGCACCCGGATTCAATTGGTCTTGACACCGGGTGAATTCCCAGCGAGCACCTTTCTACGAAGTTCGGATTGCAGCGGGCGTTCAGCGTCCAACCTGGATGATTTGAACGCACTTCTACCCGGGACGCGCCAGAACGCTTCCGTCCGGATGTTCAGACGAAGCGCCCACGCCCACCTCGACCGGGGTTCCGTTTTCGATGAGCGAACGATCTCTGGAAGGTCAGCTGGATCGCAAAACGCTCATAGCGTCGCACCTTCCGCACTCTGCCACGCCGGCTGATCGAGGAAATCTCCACTGGCACAGAAACTGCCTCCATCTCACTTCAGCAAATTCACCGGGCCGATCCACGACCCCTCACTTTTTGAGCTAACGTTGAAGGAGAAGATCATGCTGAGCTGGGCAATTACTTTTCTGGTGATCGCGCTGATAGCAGCGGTATTCGGTTTTGGGGGGATCGCCGCAGGCGCTGCCTCCATCGCCAAGATTTTGTTTGTCGTGTTCATCGTGCTGTTTCTGGTCAGCTTGATCGCTGGAGTCGCACGCCGACCGATGGTGTGACACCACTCGTGCGGCATTGGCCAGAAAAACATCAGGCCGGCTTTGTCAGCAAAGCCGGCCTGATGTGCGTCAGGTGAATGCAAATCCTCATCCCGCAACAGGCTCTGCCGTTTTACATGAAACTGACACAAAGAGAACAAATGACCGCGGCACATTCGGCACAGCCTTTGCCATCAGCATAACTCGTCTGTTGGACCATTCGCTGCAGGGGAAACGGAGAACCTGCGAGCAGCTGTCGGCCGTCGGCCAATACAACATCCTCCGCTGCCTCAACTACACATAAGGAATCGAGCGATGCTTACTCGACAGGAACTCGAAGGAAAATGGAAGCAGATCAAAGGCCAAATCCGCGAGCGCTGGGGAGAGTTCAGCGACGATGACTTTCAACAGGTGAAAGGCGACGCTGAGAAGCTCGTGGGCGTTCTTCAGCAGAAGACCGGTCAGTCCCGCCGGGAGATCGAAGCGTTTCTGGATAAAGCGGCACATGACGGACAGGCTGCCGTTCAGCAGGTGACTGAGAACGCACGAAATCTGGCCGACGCCGCCGGTCGAAAAATCCAGGAAGGGTACGACACCGCCAGCAAGAAGGTGCAGGCCGGATTCGAAACCGCAAGCAAGAGCCTGCAGGATGGCTATCAGGCTGCGGAAGCTCAACTGGAAGCTGGTTACGACGAGGCCAAGCAGATGGTTCGTTCGCGCCCCCTGGAATCCGTCATTGCGGCATTCGGAGCGGGGATCATTTCTGGCGTGGTTGTCAGCCTGCTGCTGCGATCCAACCATCGCGCCTGATCACAGTCAGGCTGGACATCAACTTTTCTTGTGAGGGGTCGGGCAACTGAGATCGCTGCGACCCCTCTCACAAGCTTCCGCATCCGCATTTCTCCAGGAGTAAGAGAAAATGGCACATACGTCCCGAATCTCTGAATACGAGCAGCAACCCGCAAACGGGGCTCACACTGCTCAGCAATGGTGCTCTGAAATGGTCGAGGCACAGCCCCTCGCATCATTGTGCGCGGTCTTCGCTGCCGGCTTTGTTGTCGGCGTCGGAGCAGTGGCAGCTATGGCAACTCCGTCGCGGCCTCAGTCGCGTCTCCCGCAGATGGATCACCTGACGGATCGAATCGCCGATGCCGTCTCGCGAGCGATGCCGAAGCAGCTTTCTGACCTCTGGAGTCGTTAAACGTACAGAGTGGGGCAGGGCGATTTCCATTTCAACGTCACGTTGGTGGAAGTTCCCTGAACTCAGTTCATCGGCAACCAGACTGACCGATGTGTGATGAACTTGCGGGAGTGACATGCATGCCGGATATCGACGAAGTCGAACGTATTCAATTCAAAATGCAGCGCATTCGGCGTCACATGGATGACGATGTCAATCGCATTCAGGCTGAGGCTGCGCAGCTGATGGATTGGAAGTACTACATTCGTCGTCATCCCATCGCGAGCCTCGCAGCAATTTCGGCGGCGGGATTCATGCTCGTCCCCAAGTCGCAGCCCCCTGTCGAGAAGAAGGTCTATCTGGATCCGGACGTCTCCCGGGAAATTGTCCGTAATACGGGACAGGTGCAGCTGCACCAGCCTGAGCAGACCGTGAAGCAGGGACTGCTTTTCAGCCTGGGAGCAATCGCATTGAATACTCTGGTCAAGGCCGGCGTCGCCTATGCAGGTCAGCAGATGCGACAGACTTTGATGAAGGACTTTACACCTGTCGACAAGACACCAGCAGGGAATTCGACATGATTCATTTCGGAAAGCCCGCACAAAGCAGCTCTTCCGTTCCGGTCAGTACGGCAATGGAAGCCGGGATGGAAACCTTCGATCGTTATGAAAAAGAGGTTGGAAAATGGATCGTCAAGAATCCGTTGCTCAGTATCGGGATCGCCTTAGCGGTGGGAATGGGAATGGGCTGGATTCTTCGTCGACGGTAGGTCAGAAGCCCGCGAACGCTTACGCAGGAATGCGACAGCACGTCACGATCCTCGCTCAGGATGCGATGCGGCTGGCAGACCTGCAGATGCAGTTGCTGGCACTGGATATCGCCGAATTCTGGCAACGCGCCCGGTATGGGCTGGTGTTCTGCATTGTCGGAGCATCGGTCATGCTCGGAGCATTGCCGTTATTACTCATGGCCCTCTCCGAGTACATCGACACCCACACAACTCTTTCGACAGAAATGTCCCAGGGGCTGGTCGCGGGAGTCGCAATACTCGTGGGGGGAATTGCACTCTGGCTCAGTATTCGCCAGCTCACCAAAGCGGGCGCGAGCTTACAGCGGTCACAGGCCGAACTGCGTGCGAACATCACATGGCTTCGCTCTGTGATCAATCGGGAAGATGACTGACCTTTCACACCGGTAGTTCCGGAGGCGGAAAGGACAAACTCAGAGTCACTCAACTTTCAGGAGAGAAAACTCATGGCAGCAAATAATCCAGCAACGCAATCGCAGGCTCGACCCCGATCAGCCGCCAGCATGGAAGAAGGGAACATCAATCCTCTGGATGATGTGGTCGACTACATGCGGACATACGCACGACAGAAACCCGAAATGGCTGCATTATGGTGTTTCGGCATCGGCTTCGTCCTGGGCTGGAAGCTGAAACCCTGGTAACAGGTGTGGGGTCGGGTCAGGGTGGAACCGTGCTGTTCAGCCACACATCACTCGTGTCTGGCTGAACAGCACCCTCCATGAATCGTGAATGCAGAAGGGCTCTCACTTGGGGAGTTCATCAGCCCGGATTGCCCAGGACAATCCGGCCGGTGGACTCCCTTGTTGCATTTACGAATTCGAAAAACGGCACAGATATTGCCCTGATGGTCATTGCACCACTGACTCACGAGGAGAGCATCATGCCGATCGACCACTTCTTTATGCCCATGATGGCTGTCATGATGTTGATGGCCGCGATTCTCAGTTCCACAGTCCTCGGCGGACCGTTCAACGTCGGCACGAATTTCAACGAACGAACGTACACCGCACCTGACCAGCCCCCGATGGAATCGGTGATGGTCGAGGGGACAATTGAACGCCTTCAGGAAAAAGATCGAAAGCTGGTCATCAACGTTAAGGACGTTGCCACGACGTATGAACTCTCGACAACCGTGACCGTCTTCAAAGACAAAGCGGCCTCCGATCTCACCATGCTGGCTCCTGGTGACTTCGCAGTCCTGACCCTCGCATCCTCGGGCAGCAAGGTCGTTGTCCGAATCGAGGCTGTTTCATCACGCTGATCCGAATCAATCCGCCCCTTGAAATCGTTCAGAAACGAGGCCGACATGTCAGCTGCAGAATACCCCGTCCGGGCTGGTGTTTTTTCTTCGGTGAACGACGCATTGGACCTGGTCAGCCGCCTTCGAGAGGCCGGATTCAGTTGGGATGAAGTCAGTGTGATTTGCTCAGATGAAATGAAGGAAGAACTCTTCCCCGAGCAGATTCAGAAGTCTCCGACCGGATCCAACGACAATCAGGTCCTCAATGCAGCAGGGGCCGGAGCACTGGGTCTTGGGGGGATTGCTGCAATCGCTGCGATGCTCAGTACCGCGGGAACAGCAGTGATGATCATGGGAGCATTCGCTGGCGTCGCTGCCCTCGGGACATTTACCTCACTGCTGGCAACGCGCGGCTTCGAATCGGAAGCCACTGACTTTTACGAACAGGCGGTCGAAGAAGGACAGGTGCTGGTGGCGGTCGAAGTGAACGGCTCGGGGCCGGAAGCGAATCGTCGCCGTGAGCTCGCTTCGAAACTGATTGAGGAATGCGGAGCCAAGGTCCAACCGCTCGCACACTGAGCAAGTCTCGTACTTCACAGCCGGCCGAGAATCTCGGACAGATCTTTCTCTCTCTGCGTTTCGTTCTCGAGTTGTTCAAGTGATACGCCATCCGTGGGAATGGAGTCATTGAGCTCTACCCAGCTGTGACATCCCTCGTAACGTGGATCAACCGGAACCTCGACCGGCTTCGCCAGCGTGGATGTTCTCACCAGCAGCCCGTAAATCCCGGGCCGTCTGTAGTGAAATCGCTGAAGCACTGCCTCTGCGGTCAACACGTGAAACGGAACGAGCGACTCAAGTTTCGCTTCATCGTCGATCCAGTGAACTGACTGGATGGAACAGTAATGCTGAATGGGGATCACGTTCCCCGTGAAAGTTGCCTTGAGGCCCATGACAGACTCACGAAATTCAGGGCGAACTCCGTCCAGCGACTGATGAAACCCCGTCGGAAAGAGCCAGAACTCTTTGTATTCCGGTTGAAACCCTTCTGGCCCTTCGTGGATCCCACCCTTGCGAAACAGAATCTGCTGGTCCCCGGATGCCAGCGAATGGCACAGGACAGCCCATTCCTTCAGAGCAATTTGATTCGACTTCAGCATGTGTAACTCGGTTGAGATAACGATGAAACCGCTGTCAGTATAACGACAACGTGGCTCCGGCCGGAGACCTCCACGCCGGTTGCGAATTCAGATACGTACGGCTCCAGTAGGTTCGTTCAGCAGGGGGCGTCCCCCAGATGCGGAGGGCAAAGTGCCTCCCTGGTGGGGTAAGCAGCGGCACTTCTGGAAAGCTCCACGACTCCAGAATCTTTCGCCATGCGGTCACACGCTGCGAACGACGAATGTGGATCGGGTCGACACCATACCACGCAAGTTCCGGCGTCAACACAGCCGCCCCGTGTCGATGTGCTTCCGCAGCGACACGTTCATCCAGTTCGATGGCCCGCTGGGAAATCACGGACCACGGGACCGTCGGCCCGGGAAAGAGAATCTGTTTGACCAGTCGATACCTGCGTTCGTTGAGCATCAGAATCCGCTCCAGCGGCATCCGGACGAATGTCAGCTGCGCCCCATATTCATGAAGTCGCCGAAAGGTCTCGCTGACCTGACTGAAGAGTCGATCGACCGGGACTCCATAGATCAGATCATTCCCCACATCGGTCACCAGTCCCCACGTTTTTTCGACATGCGGCCTGTCCGAGATCGCTGACCAGAGCCCGCAATCGGGAATGGGGGGCAGACCGCGATGCAGCACATAACTCCACTGACAAAACGACCTCCCGTGTCCATGTGCCGCGACAATCTCGAACGGCCCATTGAGCGATCGCATCAGCGAATTCACCACCAGCGGAAACGCAAACGTCAGATTGCTCGCTCCGATCAGAATGACCCGTCGCGAAGGGGTTTCGCTTCCCGGCATGTGCTGTCTCTGCAACCCTCGAGAGCGGTTTTGCAAATAATCTATTACGTTCCGCAGGCGATAATATGGACTTTCATGCGGTGGAAATCCTGAATCGCCTGCACATGATAGACCAAACTGGTCTAGATCCTGAATCCATCACATCGACCAGTAGGATCGATCCAGTGCCCGGTAATTGATCGCCTCTGTCAGATGAGGCACATCAATATCCTCAGCGTGATCGAGGTCAGCGATCGTCCGGCTCACTCTCAAAATCTTGTCGTGCGCACGGGCCGACAATCCCATCTCTTCCATCGCTGATTTCAACAGTGACTCCGCATCCTTGGCCAGCTTGCAGTACTTCCGGATCTGTCTGGGATTCATCGTTCCGTTCAGACCGCAAGGCTGATCACGAAACCGTTCCCGCTGCACTTCGCGCGTCTGCACGACCTGTTCGCGAATCGTTCGACTGTCAGTCCCCGTCTTCTCATTCGACAACTCCCGGAACGGGACGGGGGGCACTTCAATATGAATATCAATCCGATCGAGCAGCGGCCCCGAGATCTTTCCGAGATAGCGTTCGATGTGCAGCGGCGAACAGTTGCAGTTTCGTTTGGGATCTCCGCGAAACCCGCACGGGCAGGGATTCATCGCTGCCACCAGCATCAGGCTGGCGGGAAACGTCATGCTGCCGATCGCGCGGGAAATGGTGACACGATTTTCTTCCAGCGGCTGCCGCAGCACTTCCAGAGTCCGACGATTGAACTCCGGCAGCTCATCCAGAAACAGAATTCCGTTGTGCGCCAGGCTGATTTCACCGGGAGTTGGAGTCGTCCCGCCCCCGACCAGTCCTGCTTCGCTGATCGTATGATGTGGCGATCGAAACGGGCGGGTCAGCATCAACGACTGCCCTTCAGGAAGTCGACCGACCGCGCTGTAGATCCGCGTGGTCTCCACACTCTCATCGGCGGACAACTCGGGAAGGATCGTCCCCAGCCGCTGTGCCAATAGCGTCTTGCCTGTCCCAGGACTGCCGATCATGAGCAGATGATGTCGCCCCGCAGCAGCGACGGTCACCGCGCGCTTGGCCATCTCCTGACCTTTGACGTCGGAGTAATCAACTGCGTATCGACCGAGTTCCTGGACTGCCTGTTCCCAGCTGAACGGGACAGGCTCAATCTGAATTGCCCCGGAAAAGAAGCCGACAGCCTCTGCCAGACTCCCCACCGGAATGATGTCGATGCCATCGACAACAGCTGCTTCGCGCGCATTCTCCACCGGGACAATCAGACCCTTGCGGCCGTCATTCCGGGCCTGAAGCGCCATGGAGAGAGTCCCTTTCACCGGCCGAACGCTGCCGTCCAGAGCCAGTTCCCCTACTGCGGAGTACCGTGAGAACGCGTCTGAAATCAACTGCCCGCTGGCGGCCAGAATCCCGAGTGCGATGGGAAGATCGAATGACGAAGCTTCTTTGGGGAAGTCTGCCGGAGACAGGTTGATCACAATGCGGTCAACCGGCCGGGTGTATCCGCTGTTGACCAGTGCTCGTTCAATGCGATGAACGCTTTCTTTCACAGCGGCTTCGGCCAGCCCGACGAGAATCGTCTTGGGCATCGCTGCGGGGGAAATGTCAACTTCCGCCTCGACCGGCCGTGCATCGATGCCAAACAACGAATACGTCAGAAGTTTGGCCAGCATAGTGAGCGTTTCCAAAACAGAAACCGGGTAACACAGGCGAGTGCCCCACTGCGATACGTTTGATCACTGACAACGCATTGTGATTGTGTTTCACGAAATTAACAACTCTTCCGGAAGCACCGGAAAGGACCGCATGACGAAAATCCAAAATCACTCTATTTTGGCTAGATTTCACGTAAAACCACCCGAACCGAATTGCGAATTTTGATCCAATTGTCAGAATGTCCCGTTCCTGGCAGACTGCGGATTGCTTCTGTGTCCTCCGCGATCTGAAACATGAAAATTCATCACGTGACCGAGCAGCTGGGACCTGAGCATGCACATCGATCCCTCAACTTCTTCTTCCGCCGATGACTTGGGTACAGTCGATACCAGGCCGTGGTACAAGCAGCTCACGCGTTACCACTGGTTCGTTCTGGTTGTGGCGGCGCTTGGATGGCTGTTCGACTGCCTGGACCAGCAGCTGTTCATTCTGGCTCGACCTGCCGCGATGCGGGAGCTGATTCCCGAGTCTTCTTACAGCGACGCCAAATCACTGGATATCGCCCGTCGGCAGGCCGGGGACTACGCGACCTCCATTTTCATTGCGGGATGGGCCACCGGGGGGTTGTTCTTCGGCATGCTGGGTGACCGCATTGGCCGTGCGAAAACGATGGTCATCACCATTCTGCTCTACTCTCTGTTTACGGGGCTCAGTTCATTCTCACAGGGTGTCTGGGACTTTTCGTTTTACCGATTCCTCACCGGTCTGGGTGTGGGAGGGGAGTTTGCAGTTGGGGTTTCTCTGGTGGCGGAGGTCATGCCGACCCGCGCCCGCCCTTACACTCTGGGACTTCTGCAGGCCCTGTCCGCGATTGGCAACGTCAGTGCCGCCTTCATCAACCTTGGGTTAGGTGTCGCTGAAGAGCAGGGACTGGTGACCAGTCCCTGGCGGATCATGTTCCTGATCGGAGCAGTCCCCGCGCTGCTTGCTCTGGTGATTCGCCGGAACCTCAAAGAGCCGGAAACATGGCAGAAGGCCAGCCATTCCGGTGCCGCCAAGAAGCAGCTTGGATCCTACGCAGACCTGTTCCGGGACCCTAAGCTTCGCAAACATGCGCTGCTGGGACTCGTCCTCGGCTGCGCCGGGGTCGTCGGCCTGTGGTCCGTCGGATTCTTCACCCCGGACCTGATCCGTTTCGTTCAGCGGAAGCAGATGGCCACACAGGTTTACAACGAACAACTGGCCATCGCAAAGAGCGAAAACGACTCTGCGAGAATCATTCACATTGAAACCCTGCTGGCTTCCGTCGACAACCCGGACGCCGCCTCCAAGTTTGATGAGGCCACTAAAAAAGAGCAGGGGAGCCTGGAAGGGATGATCAATGGTCGCCTTTCGAGATGGGGCAGCTACGCCTCGATCGCGATCAACATCGGTGCGTTCTTCGGAATGTTCGGATTTGGAGCACTCTCGCAGAAGATCGGTCGACGCCCCACATTCGCCCTCGCGCTGATTGCAGCCTTCATTTCCACCACCTGCGTCTTCTGGTACCTGAAGGACTTCTGGCAGATCTGGGTGATGGTCCCTGTCATGGGGTTCTGTCAGCTCTCACTCTTCGCCGGATACGCCATCTATTTCCCGGAACTGTTCCCGACGCGACTCCGTTCGACCGGTACCAGCTTCTGCTACAACGTCGGTCGCTTTGTGGCAGCCTTCGGCCCGCTGGTGAAGGCTCAGCTGGAAAAGGGATTTGCCGATACTGCTGAACCACTGCGTTACGCGGGAGTGACGATGTCCCTGGTGTTTCTGATCGGACTCTTCGTGCTACCGTTCTTGCCAGAAACGATGAACAAACCATTGCCGGAGTAATTCCGACGAATTCCATCGAGCCTGCCGAAGCGTGACTCACCTCGGCAGGCTTTTTTCGTTCTGTATTTCGCTTTTCTGAACTCTCCTCCTTGCACGAATCGAGTCCAGCAGGAAGTGGGCGTCATCCACTCCCTTCCGGGCAAGGCCCCGTGTGCCGCACACTCCTTCCACGGAAGATGATACGTCGACATCACGCTCCCCGTTCCGGCTCCAGCCCCTGCAAAAAATCCACATATTCCTCCTCAACAGTACAGATCTCCTGGGGCAGAACTTATTGCTGCCGTTCCTGTAAACCGAGGCTCGCTTGCGCCTGGAAGTGGACATTTTTCCGGTCGACCGTACACTAGTGGGTTCCCCTTCCGTTGCCCTCCGGGCGACAGGAATCCGGCCTCGCTTCCTCCTGGACCGCACCAACCGCTCGCGGCCCGCCGGAGACACGCGAAAACCGCCCGACAGGCATGCACTTACGCGGATATTGAAATCATGAGCGACAAGCGAAATCTGTTCGAAAAAGTCTGGGATCTCCATACCGTCGGTACGCTCCCTTCGGGGCAGACTCAGCTCTTTATCGGACTGCATCTCATTCACGAAGTCACCAGCCCGCAGGCGTTCGAAATGTTGCGGGACCGACAGCTCAAGGTGATGTGCCCGGAACGCACCGTCGCAACCGTGGACCACATTGTCCCGACCGACTCCCAGCTGCGGCCGTTCCAGGACACGCTGGCCGAGCAGATGATGTCCTCCATCGAAAAGAATTGCCGGGAATTCGGCGTCACTCTGCTGGACCTCAAAGATGACCGGCAGGGAATCGTGCATGCCGTCGGTCCGGAGCAGGGCCTGACGCAGCCTGGTATGACCATCGCCTGCGGGGACAGCCACACCTCAACGCACGGTGCCTTCGGAACGATCGCCTTCGGGATCGGAACGTCTCAGGTGGCATACGTCCTGGCGACCCAGACTCTCGCTATGAACAAACCCAAGGTTCGCCGCGTCGTCGTCAACGGGCAGCTTGCTCCCGGAGTCTTCGCGAAAGATGTCGCCCTGTACATCATCCGCCAGCTGGGAGTGAAGGGGGGCATCGGATACGCCTACGAGTTCGCCGGAGATGTCTTCGATGAGATGTCGATGGAAGAACGGATGACCGTCTGCAACATGAGCATCGAAGGGGGCGCTCGCTGCGGGTACTGCAACCCGGACGAGAAGACAGTGGAATACCTTCGCGGTCGACCATTTTCACCCAAGGGGGAAGAGTTCGAGAAGGCCGCACGCTGGTGGCTCTCGCTCGCTTCTCCGATGGACGCCCAGTTCGATGACGAAGTGGTCTTCGACGCCGGCGATATCGAGCCGACCGTCACCTGGGGAATCAACCCCGGTCAGTCAGTGGGCATCGGCGAGTCGATTCCCAATGTGGACGAATTCCCCGCTGAGGAACAGGCCGGCGTGAAAGAAGCTCTGCAGTTCATGGACCTGCAGGCGGGTCAATCGATGCAGGGTGTCAAGATCGACGTGGCCTTCATCGGATCCTGCACGAACGGTCGTATCTCCGACCTGCGGGAAGCTGCTGAGATCGCCCGCGGCAAACATGTGGCCGCCGGTGTGAAAGCACTGGTCGTTCCCGGTTCGAAGTTGATTGCAAAACAGGCAATTGCTGAAGGTCTCGACAAGATCTTCTCGGAAGCCGGTTTCGAATGGCGTGAAGCCGGCTGTTCGATGTGCCTGGCGATGAACCCGGACAAACTCAAGGGACGCGAGATCTGCGCTTCATCCTCGAACCGCAACTTCAAGGGCCGCCAGGGAAGTCCCACCGGACGGACCTTGCTGATGAGCCCAGCCATGGTCGCTGCTGCCGCGATTGAAGGGCACGTCACCGACGTCCGCGAACACCGGGCAGCTCTAGTCTAAGAAGAACTCTCGGTTGAACGAAACTGGTCCCGCGAGGGTGTTGTTGAACACTCTCCCGGGACCATTCTATTTGGCGATGTCTTAGACTCGACTGTTTCTGAATGTGTCAGAGGACGAAGTGTGAGCGGGTATGTTTTTCGCCCAACACAAGGGAATGCCCTTGCTCACGCAGCGGGCTCTGAACAAAGTCGAGGTGTCGGGTCAGCGGTATTTCGGAACCCGCATCAGTTCCGGATTGGGTTCCAGCAGCCACAATCGCTTCTCGTCCCCCTTGGGACCAAACCCGCTCACGCCGATGTGCTCGGGCTGGAAGTTCGTCGCGCCGGTACCGAGATCCTTGACCTTCGGGCCAAACCGTTTGATGTAGGTCTTCACAGCCGGATCGTCGGGTGAGCTGAAAGAACCGACCGTCACTACGGATTCATGCCGATCATGCCACACGTAGGCATCGATGTTATTGAAGTTGGTCGGCTCACGGTCGTAGTTCGACCGCAGAACAACGCCCAGTTCCCGGGCACTCTTGGCTGCTTCGTCCAGCGTCCCTTTCTTGAGCACGGCCGAATTGAAAAACTGGGAGGCGACAGTCTCTTCTTCAGCCGCCTTCACGTTCACATGCCGACCGTAAAACCGGGCAATGACCAGGGTGTATTCCCCCTTATTCTCGAACAGCGAGTGCTGCTCACCCGTGTTGAGCTGAACCAGCAGGGGATCGACAATCTGTTTCTGTTCAATTTCTTTGCCGCTCAGAAGCGGATTCATGGTCAGAAATGCGCCGCTGAGTGGACCGGGACGCCCGGGAGTCGGTTCGAAGTAAACTCCATCCTGAAACGATTTCGGCTTGAGCTTCTTCACCCACTCCAGTGAGTCCTGGGCGAGCTTATCGTTGATGTCGTTGTAGTTACCGGCAAGAACGCAAACCGACCTGATGCGGCGGAAGTTCTTTCGATGTTCTTCACGACCCAGGCTATCCTTGCTCACGATGTGCTGCTGCCCGGGATCGTATTCATAGACATAAGCAGGCAGTCCGAGCTTACGCAGTTCGAGCACAAGTTCGTGCGCAGCCTGCTGAGGCGACTTGCCCTCTTCGGTTTTACCGTCATCACCTGTCGTGTGGAGCGTGGCCACCATGATCAACCAGGGCCCGCGTGATTTCGTCAGTGCGTAGGTTTTCTCCGGATCGGCCTCGATCCCTGCCCCGTGAACGCGGGAGGCCAGCATCAAAAATCCCAGGCTCAGACACGAAAGCAGTTTGATTTTCAGGTTCATGGCGCACTCCATGTGCGATGAAAAGGAAAGAACGACAGACCGCTGACAGCAGCCCTGACGTCAATTGGGGATGGGACAAGGGAGAGGTCGGTTCAACAGATCTGTGAAATGACCTGCTGAAGGCCCGAAACCTCATCAATGGGGATGGGATTGGGGAACTGCATCGTCGAATCGATGCAGTTGCTTCGGATGAAGCGGGCGGGTTCTAACAATTTCCTCAATTTGTGTCCAGAGGCCATTTGTCGCCGAGCGTTTTCCGCTGCAAGGCGGTCAGCTGGGCAATTCCGATCTCAGCCAGATCCAGCTGGGCATTCAGCAATCCGCGATCGTAGGGCTCCCGCTCGGCGGTCCCCTGGACTTCGATAAACTTCCCGCTGCCAGCCATGACAACGTTCATATCCACGTCAGCACGGCTGTCTTCGACGTAATCCAGATCGAGAACAGGAGTTCCGCCTGCAACACCGACGCTGATGGCAGCCACGCTGTCGCGAAAAACTTTGCGGAAATCGAAACCGGGATCTTGAACGGCAGCGACGGCGTCGACCAGCGCAATGAACCCCCCTGTAATGCTCAGGGTACGGGTCCCGCCATCTGCTTCCAGAACGTCGCAGTCGACGGTAATCGAGCGTGGTCCCAAGGCAGCGAAATCGACCACAGCTCGCAGACTGCGACCGATCAGTCTCTGAATCTCTGTCCCTCTCCCGTCGGCGCGCCGTGCCTTCCGTGGTGCAGTACACCCCGGAAGCATGTTGTATTCCGCAGTCACCCAGCCGGTCGGGTTCTCCTGAGCCAGTTTCCAGGGGGGCAGGTCGTTCGTCAGGCTGGCGGTACAGAGAATCGTCGTTCGCCCAGCCTGAATCAACAACCTGCCGGGGGCTGCTCCGTAGTAAGGTCGTTCGATATGAATCGGCCTTAATTCGCCGGGAGCACGTCCATCATGTCGCATGTCATCAATTCTGGTTGGTCGTGGAATATTCAAGAGTCAGGACGTCAGCGGCCAGCCATTGGCTATGCCAACGACTCTCAACGACCTGACCGGCTGTGACTGTTTTTAGAACTCTCTGGAAATGGGTTCATTCCCATTGCGAGTACACAGAGACCAGAAGACGGTGCCGGGAGCATCGTTCTGGATATTCACCTGAATGGAACGTGCAGAACCGTCTGCCATGCAGAAGTTGTTCACGCCATCGTGGTAGCTGCCGTAACCGAGGAAACGACGGGTCCCGACGGAACTCGAGGTATCCGGGTGCATCCAGTTAAAGCCGGGATACTGGTCGCTGCTGCGGACCCGGGCGGAATAGCTGTCTGCCCAGAAACCGACCAGAGATTCCCCGAAGAGAATAGTATTCGACATTCCATCGGTAATATCGCGGTCATCCAGGCCGCTGTTCTCGAAGAACATCCCGTTGTTAATCGCGCCATTGGCAGTCTGGTCGGCTTGAGTCCAGGCCCCAGCGTTCCCACGGTAGTTTCCATATCCGTAGTTCCCCGGACGAACCTTGGGAAGCGACGAGCTGGGACAGATGTAGCTGGGGATGGGGATCTTCACAAAACGGTCGTTGGTGCTGCTGGTCTTTGGTTCCTGGAAATTGATCGCGACAGTGCTTTGCTCCATCTGCGGAAGCATCATCGCCGGCCAGCACCAGTCCCCGCCGAACACCCAGTCGTTGATATATTCAAGAGCGTTAGCACCTGTTCCCGCAGTTCCCGAGGCGGCTTTGGGAATCGTAATCGGAGAAGTAAACCCAGCCACCTGGAAGTCTGGCCACGGAAGAATGTCAGCATTGCCGTCCATGTCGACGTCAATGAACGGAGGGGTACACCACCCCGATGGAAAGACTCGATGAGAAGCCAGGTAGTTCTGAGCGGCCAGACCCAGCTGGCGGATGTTATTCAGACAGGCATTCCGGCGAGCTGTTTCGCGCGCTTTCTGGACAGCTGGCATCAGCATGGCCACCAGCATTCCGATAATCGCGATCACCACCAGAAGCTCAATGAGCGTGAACGCGGCCCGTGCTCCAGGTCTGGAGCTCACTACAGTTCTTCGCTGCAACATCACTGATCTCTCCATGTATGAAATTTTGGCCAGATTGATCGTATCAGGCTGGCAGCACTCTGGCAAATTGTCTTTCCCGCGTAACGACGCAGTGAGTCGTCCGGATGATGATGAACTGAGCCTCACACTTCTCAGCGATCCTTCACGGGGAGTTCTTGTTCAGTGGATTGTTTGCCCCAGCGCTTCGTCAGGTCGACCTTGACTCCCAACTGATCGCAGATGCGGGCCACCACAAAGTCAATAAGTTCCTGAATCGTCGTCGGACGATGATAAAAGCCCGGCATTGCCGGCAGGATCACAGCACCCGCATCCGACAGCGTTTTCATATTCTGCAACTGAATGCTCCCCAGAGGAGTCTCCCGGGGCACGACAATCAGCTTACGTCGCTCTTTTAAATGCACGTCTGCGGCGCGCTGAATCAGATTCGAGGAGAGTCCATTCGCGACACTCGCCAGAGTCCCCATCGAGCAGGGACAGATCACCATCCCCGCTGTCTGAAATGAACCACTCGCAATCCCTGCGGAGAAATCCCGATAATGGTGGTAAGTCAGTTTCCCTCGAACAATTTCGCTGTCGACGAAAATCGAGCTCCCGTGGGATCCGATTCGATGGGAATCCAGAGCAGTGTTTTCGCCCCTGATCTGTTCAAACTGCGTCAATTCGAAGTGATCCAGATTCAGCTTCACTCCCAGTTCTTCGTCGATGACATGTGCTGCCGCCGGACTGATTGTCAGGTGGACAGCATTCCCGGAGGCGAGCAGAGCATCCAGCAGACGAACGGCGTAGGCCGCTCCGCTGGCCCCTGTCATGGCGAGGACGATGGGATTCATGCGAGGCGGGGGGCGTGAGAAAAGTCCGGTGAGGTCAATTCAGTCATTAGAACAGTTTCCGCCAGTCTGTGCAGGAAATTCATTCGCTTTTCCGCGGGGCATCATCAACTTGTCTCTCCTCCCCAAAACCTCTTTGAAGTCGACTCTCGTAAGAAAAACGTTGCCTGGACGATCAATTCAACCCCGCTGCAATTCCCTGAAACGAAGATTTTCTGAGATTTTTCGGAAGCGGGGAGTTCCTGAAAGGTCGTTTCCCCGGGAAGTTTTCTCACAAAAACCCCTGGGTGCTGCAATACGCTGCACCTTTGCACCTGAAAGCGAAATGGAGGGATCCCGCGTTCCTGCTTGCACTTGCAGGTTTGTCTCGTAACCATCCTCGTGAGACGGAATCCAACTGCGTTGAGGAAGAGAGCTGATGCAACGTCGCCCACTTGGTAGGACTGGCCTGACGACCCCGATCCTGAGTTTTGGAGCATCCTCGCTGGGGCAGGAGTTCCGCTCCGTGGACCTCGGCGAAGCCATCGCCTCCGTCGGCGCCGCCCTCGAGTGCGGAATGAACCTCATCGACACGTCACCGTTTTACGGACGAGGCACCTCCGAAGTGCTGCTGGGGTTCGCTCTCCGGGACGTCCCGCGAGACAGTTATCTCCTGAGCACAAAGCTCGGCCGATATGCCGGAAAGCATTTTGATTTCAGTGCGAAGAGAGTCCGCGAAAGCGTCGACGTCAGCCTGGAACGGATGGGGGTCGACTACATCGACATCGTGTTCTGCCATGACATCGAATTCGTCGACATGCAGCAGATTGTCGACGAGACGATTCCGGCCCTGCGACGCGAGCAGGCCAAGGGGAAAGTCGGTTTCATCGGGATCAGCGGTTATCCGATGAACATCTTCAAGTTCGTACTCGAACAGACGGATCTGGATGTCGTTCTCTCGTACAACCATTACACGCTTCAGAACACAATGTTTGCCGACCTGCTTCCCTACCTGGAGCAGAAGGGGGTAGGAGCCATGAACGCCGCGCCGTTTTCAGCGCGCCTCCTCACAAATGCAACTCTCCCAGCGTGGCATAAAGCCACTCCGCTGGTCCGCGAGACCTGTGCAAAAGCGGCGGCTCACTGCCGGGCGGCCGGAGTCGATCTCGCCCAGCTTGCACTGCAGTTTTCCGTCTCGAACCCCGGCATGGCGACCTGCGTCACCGGCAGCGCGAATCCCGAGCGCATCCGGGAGTGGGCTCGCTGGATCGAATCGCCGATCGATCCGGTCTTGCTGGCGGAAGTTCAGAAAATCCTGCAGCCCATTCACAACTGGTTTTATATCGAAGGCCGCCCGGAAAATAACGATCCCGTCTGTGAATAACGGCATAACTGGAATATCCGCAGCCACGCCGCGGGTTCCAGACCTGAGCACCAATTCACGGGGATGCATTCGAGCAGAAGTTTCGCCATGATTCGGGATCCGGGATCGCCCCGCTGGGCGAGTTCCTTAGGACTTCAGAAAATGAAAGACTTCGCGGTGCATCCGGCCACAGGAAAACACAGATGATCGCCGACGCAGCGGACAGTTTGAATTCGGCTGACGTCATCATCATGGGCGCCAGCACCCGGGCGGCAGCCTTTTCCGCTCTCCGAGCCGGATTCCGGCCCTATTGCCTGGACCTGTTCGCCGATGAAGACACCAGCGCGCATGTTCGAGTCGAACGAGTCCCTGATTATCCAGACGGATTGATCTCACAGCTGAAAGCCCTGCCGCGGATGCCGGTGATCTATACCGGGGGACTCGAAAATCGGCCGGACATTCTCGATGCGGCTGCACAGATACATGAACTCTGGGGAAACTCTGCTTCCGCGGTCGTTCGGTCTCGGGATCCTGCAGCACTCGCGGAATCGGCCCGGCTCTCCCGGATGAGCGTCCCGGAATGGCGGGATGAAGCGAACCCTCCTCCCGCGGACGGCACCTGGTTATTACGTCCACGCGGGAGCGCCGGCGGACGCGGGATCGTCCTCTGGACCGAAGACCAGAAAAACTGCCCGACGCTCAGTGTGCCGCACATCTTTCAGAAAAAGATCAGTGGGCTCCCGTTTTCGGCCGTTTTCATCGCCTCAGCTCTCGTCGGCGATGTCCGTTTTGTCGGGATGACCCGACAACTGGTCGGCGAAGCGGAATGCCACGCGGCAGAGTTCCAGTGGTGTGGAAATATTGGCCCACTGACTCTTCCTGTGGCCACCGAAAATCTGGTCAGGCGTTTCGGAAACGTCCTGAAATGGAAGCTGGGGCTGCTGGGACTTTTTGGTGTCGACATGGTCATCACCGATGACGGAGTTCCGTATGTGACGGAAGTGAATCCCCGCTATCCAGCGTCGCTGGAACTGCTGGAACATGCGACCGGCCAGCCGTTATTCGCTGACCACTGCCGATGTTTCACCAATGCAGAACTCCCAGCCACGTCGTGGAATTATGCTCATCCGGGCGAATTCATGGGGAAGGCGGTCTACTACGCACCTCGGGAACTGAATCTGACTCAGCCGATCGCCGACCCCTGCAGCGTCTCTTTCCAGGAGTTCCCGGAAGTCACCGACCTGCCTGCACAAGGTTTGGTAATCCCTGCAGGCGAACCGGTTTGCACCGTCTTCGCTGAATCGTTCTCGTCCGACCAGACGTGGGAACTTCTCCGGGAGAAACTGCGGGCGATGGCCACCCGCACGAGCGGCGAACTCTCCTGAGAATCCGATTCTTTCGAGTGCGGTAGGCAGGGGAGATGTTCGGATCGTCCCAGCCGAAGTGCCCCAGCCTGCGCAGATCTCTCGGTTCGTCGCTGGCTAAGCACATTCCGTTATGATCCAATAAAACCAGCAGCCGGGCGCAGGGATTGCGCGGATTCATCTGGGGGAAAACAGGGCCGGTGTCAGGCGGTATTTTTCAACTGGGACGCAATCGGCGTGTATTGGGAGCAGTCCGTTCAGTGCGAGGCAGCAACCGATATCGGATTGCGCCGCCAGAACAACGAAGATGCACACTGCATCCATATCTGCCGGGATGAGGCGGAATGGAGACGGTGCGGGCATCTGCTGCTGGTCGCCGACGGTATGGGCGGTCACGCTGTCGGGGAACTCGCCAGCAGAATTGCCTCTGAAACCGTTCCCCACACCTTTCTCAAGTCCACTCTGAACGACCCGCGAAAGCTGTTGCAGGAAGCCATCCTCGCAGCGAACCAGGCGATTCACGAGCGTGGAACCCAGAACGTCGACTTTCTCCATATGGGGACCACCTGCACGGTACTGGCCCTGACCGCACAGGGTGCAGTCGTCGGGCACGTCGGGGACAGCCGTCTCTATCGCGTCCGTCGCGACCGGGTTGATCAGCTGACATTCGACCATAGTCTGGAATGGGAACTCGAGCGACAGCACGGGAGCCTGGAAGGGATCTACGACGCCCATCAGCACAAGAACGTCATTACTCGTTCGCTGGGCCCTGAGAAAACCATCGATGTGGATATCGAAGGCCCCTTTCCGATCTTTCCTGAAGACACGTTTCTGCTCTGTTCGGATGGGGTCTCAAATCAGATCAGTGATCCCGAAATCGGTGCGATTCTCCGGGAGCTGCCCCCTTCGCAAGCCGCGAAACTGCTGATCAATCTCGCGAACATCCGTGGAGGTCCGGACAACTCCACCGTGGTCGTCGCCCGGGTGGGAGAACTCCCTGCCAATGTCATCCCCAGCAGTCCGGAGATCGTGATCGACGATCCCGCGGGAATCGGCTGGTCCTGGCTCGTTGGATTCTGGGCTGTGGCGATCACCTTCGTCTCAGGCCTCGCGATGCAATGGACGGGCGATGATCATGAGTTCCAGGGAATCATGCTGGTGATCGTTTCGATGATCGCTGCTGCCGCGATGTTGATCGCCTTACTCAGACATCGCCGGACACTGAAGGAAGAGATTCCCTCGGATGACTCACACACCCACCATTCCCGTCCGCACCGGACGGCAGTCGGTCTGTCATCCAGGACTCTGCTTGAACTGCTGATCAAGATCGATGCGGAAGTACAGCGGTCCGCCCGCGAAGATGGTTGGAGCGTGGACTGGACCGAACATTCTCGCGCCTGCACAGCAGCTCAGGCGGCGGCCCGGGAGAAGCGGTATTCCAAGGGAATTCGCGATGCGGCCCGTGCCATCGGCATCGTGATGGAACAACTGCCCCGCAGCGGAGCGAAAGTGCGTTGAGCGTTGAGCGTTGAGCGTTGAGCGTTGAGCGTTGAGCGTTGAGCGTTGAGCGTTGAGCGTTGAGCGTTGAGCACTCGCTGAAGCTCGTGCTCGGATTTCACTCAACTCTCAACACTTCGCACTCAACTCAATCACGCCCGTCCGAGGTATTCCCCGGTTTCGGCCGAAATGCGGATCTTCTCGCCCTCTTTGATGAACGAAGGAACCTGCACTTCCGCGCCGGTTTCCACCGTGGCGGGCTTCGTCACGTTGGTGGCGGTGTTTCCCTTCATCGCCGGTTCCGTATAGGTCACTTCGAGGACCACATGTGAAGGTGGCGTCACGCCGATCAGGCGATCGTTCCAGTACATCAGCCCACAGGGTTCACTTTCCTTGATGTACTTCATCTGATCGCCGCAGATGTCCTTCGAAAGCTGAACCTGCTCAAAGCTTTCGTTATCCATGAAAATGTAGTCGGTCCCGTCGAAGTACGAGTACATTCCGTCCGAATTGCGGATGTCGGCCGCTTCCAGGGAATCTCCGCTGCGATAGGTGATGTCCAGGCTGGTGCCGGTGAGGAGATTCCGAATGCGGGTCTTGTACAGGGCCTGTCCCTTTCCCGGCTTCACAAAGTGGATTTCAATCATTTCATAAGGGTTTCCCTCATGAACAACTTTGATTCCCTTGCGAAACTCCCCCGCGTTAATCTGTGGCATTGGTCTTTTTCCAACGAGTCGCTAAGTTGACTGATTCGCTGCCGTGCAGCGAGAGTTCGTGTCCAAATCCGTTTTCCGGCCGAACTCATTGTGCTTGCCGGAATGGCCACGAGAGAATAGCAGATGCCTGGTGCGCGGGAAATCTTGGCGCGAATCGAGAGTCGGGAGACCAGAATCCAGAGCCCGGAGCAAACGGTTCCGCCCGACGCCGATCGATCCATCTCCAGCTGGCAGCGGTCACTGGGAACCGCCATTCGCGACCTTCCGACGCTGCTGAACCGACTCAACTTGGCTGCGGATTCCGCGAATCTGCGATCAGCCCCCCTCAGCGATTTTCCACTTCTGGTCCCGGAGAGCTTTCTCCAGCGGATGCGCCCGGGGGATCCTGCCGATCCTCTCCTGCTACAGGTACTGCCTGTCGAATCCGAACTCGCTGTCGTGCCGGGATTTGAGGACGATCCGGTGGGGGACGAAGCCTCTCGCGCCGCTCCCGGCTTGCTGCACAAATACGCCGGTCGCGCTCTGCTGATCGCCCATGGCTCGTGTGCGGTCCATTGCCGCTACTGCTTTCGTCGCCACTTCCCCTACGACGAAGAACCCCGCAGCTGGAACGCCTGGAAGCCTGCACTGGACGCGATTCGTGAAGACCCCTCACTTCACGAAATCATTTTGAGCGGCGGCGATCCGTTGATTCTGTCCGACCGTCGCCTGCAACTGCTAATGGAAGAACTTTCGGAGATTCCCCACGTCCGGCGGGTCCGCATCCACTCCCGCTTGCCGATCGTGTTACCAGACCGCGTGACCCCCGAGCTGATCTCGCTGTTGAAATCCACGCGGCTCCGAACTGTCTTCGTCATTCACTCGAATCATGCCCGCGAACTGGTGGGAGACTGCGCAGAAGCGGTCTCGCAACTGGTGGAATCGGGATTTATGGTTTTGAATCAGGCGGTCCTGTTGCGAGGGGTCAACGACTGGGCGGATATTCTGGCCGAATTGTGCGAACGTTGCGTCGATCTGGGTGTCCAGCCGTATTATCTGCACCAGCTCGACCGCGTCCGGGGAGCGTCCCATTTCGAGGTTCCCGTCGAAACGGGCAGGGCTTTGATGGCGGAACTTCGCAGGAGATTGCCCGGGTACGCAGTGCCGAAATATGTCTGGGAAAAGCCAGGAGCGACCTCCAAAACGCCGCTGGAGTGAGCTGTGAGTTGAATTACTTCCCGTCCCAGTCACAAGAGGATGTTGAACCACGGAAGGCACGGAATTCACGGAAAAGGAATCAGATTCAAAAGACGACAGCTTGTGAGACGCCTGCCTGCTGTCAGAACCGTAAAGCGGACTGAATCCGAAAGCTGAGATGTTCACAGAGGTGTATCGGAATCACATTTGAACTCCACTTGCTCAGCCATTTCCCTGGCCTGCCAATTCGCAAACCGCTCTTCATCTTCCGTGAATTCCGTGCCTTCCGTGGTTCAAATCTTTTCACTCCCAACAAACCAGACACACCGCGATGCCTGACGACGAGCCTGAGTTTCGCCCGGTTGCTGAAACTCGTTCGGTCCCCGAACCGATGGGGCCGATGTCGGTCTTCGTCGCGATTCTCACAACGGTGTTCTGGGGCGGCACAGCGGTTTCCAATCAGTTTGCCATGGACGTCATTCCGCCCATCCTGCTGGGGGGAATCCGCTTCGTCCTCGCAGCGGTGTTCATGTATGTCTGGTGCATGCTGAACGGTTCGCCCCTGTTGCTAAAAAAAGGGCAGTGGGGAATGGGCTGGATTCTGGGCCTGCTCCTGTTTCTCCAGATCGGAACATTCAACATTGGTTCCCGCTGGTCCACCACTTCGCACGCATCTGTTCTGGTGAACTCATACATTTTCTGGGTCGCCGGATTCGAGTTCCTGTTCTTCAAAACAATGATGCTCAACAGGGTCCAGTGGACCGGTCTGATACTCGCAGGGATTGGTTGTGGATGGGTCTTTCTCAATACCGGAACCGCGTCGAAAGGGGCTTATGATGAGCCGACGATTCAGGGAGACCTTGTGCTGGCAGTCAGTGGCTTCCTGCTCGCGGTGAAAACGCTTTACACCAAGCACACGGTCCGGCACGTCTCTCCCGGAACAATCATCCTCTGGCACGACATTCTTGGGGCGCTGATGTTCTTCGTCTGCAGCGTACTTCTGGGCGAAAAAGTCGAAGCCACCATGACCATGACGACCTGGATTGCAACTCTCTATGCCGGACTGATCGTTTCCGGATACTGCTTCGGAGCCAATGCCGCGCTCCTGAGACGGCACGGTGCCTCCCAGGTCTCGGTCTTCAGCTTCCTGACTCCAATCATCGGCGTGGTGCTCGGGGTGGCACTCCGGGGAGATACCCTCTCGTTAGGGCTCCTGATCGGAGGGATTCTCGTCACCATCGGGATCTATCTGGTCAACCGCGTTCCTGCAGATGAGCCCTCCGCGTAGCGTGCTGTTTTTGCAACACCCAGAGACACACCCGTTGAGAACCGACAACACTTCACGCTCAAGGAAACGCACCCCAAATTTTATTGAATCTCCATATCTCGAATACCGACAGTCCCTTGCGATCGGCAGCAGGTGGTGCATTTCGGAATCGCCTTGACAACGGTCTGTGGCTTGCAAAGTCAGTCCTGCACACTGAAACCACCACAGCAGACCTGCAGGGCACCTCTCATGGCCGACCGCAAATACACTCATGGCCTCGCAATTTCCACGACTCCAATCGGCGTCGTACTCGACATCGGCGACATGGAAATCTGGGACGGCGCAGACCTGTCATTGATTCGCGATACCCTCTTCCGACTCGTGCTGCAGGAGGGGGTGGACTCAATCGCGATCGACATGCACGCGGTGCAGTATGTCCCCAGCGGATTCTTCGGAATGCTCTTCGACTGGCTGGAGCGGGGAGTGGAAGTTCGTCTGGTGAACCCGCGTGAGCGAGTCCGCCAGATGCTCTGGTTCCGCAAGTTCTTCGTTCAGGAAACCACATCGTCCTTCCGGCTTCACAGTGGAAACCGGATCGATGAACACCACTCCGAAAATCTCTGGGACACCAGATCCGAGCAGCATGTGCCCAGCTCAAAACCAGCAGTCTTGAGCGTCGTCAGCTAAGACGTTCTCAAGTCCGCTACTTCACTCGATAACCGAGCTTCGACAGCGCTGTCGAAGCTCGTTCTTTTTGATCTCCCTGCAGCTCGAGCACTCCCTCTTGAATGGAACCACCTGCACCACAGGTGGACTTGAGCTGCTTGAGTAACTCAGGCAGGTGAGATCCCTCATCCACCAATCCGCGAATTGCCGTGATGAGCTTGTTTCCCTTCCGCTTCTCGACCACGAGTCGGGCAATCTGTTTACTCGGTGGGGTGCGAACTTCCGCAGGCGGCGGGCATCGGCACTCGGATTCCAGTTCCTCACAGCGCTCGCAGCGAGGCGGCCGATCGAATTGAGTCCCTTCAAAGAGTCGCATAAAACTGAAAGTCCAAAGTTGTTTCGAAATCGACCGGTCCCAGCCACCTGTTATCAGCTGGCAGCCGCTCCTGTCCCCTGCCAACTCACAACAAACACCAGCGTTCCAGCATCCTGCCGTAAGTTGTTGTTCCCAGATCGAGGTCTGCAAGCTGAACCCATTCGTCGTGGGTATGCGCCTGTGCGATGTCCCCAGGTCCCATCACGATGCAATTCTGCAGCTCGTGGAAGTGTGCCGCGTCGGTTCCGTAGGCGACCGTCCGTGGCTCATTCCGCTGGGAAAACTCCAGACATTCCTGCACGAACGGGGAATCGGGATGGCGATAGAACGGCCTGGCGCGGAACTTCAGTTCGAACTCCAGCCCCAGGCTCTTTGCGGTCGTTTCAATGCGTCGCAGGATGGGATCGGTGTCCATCTTCGGCATCGCACGGTAGTAGATCGTGCAGACGCTGCGGGCAGCGGTGATGTTCATGGCTGCATTGTGATCGCTGATCCCCAGATTCATGGTCATTGTGGGGGGATCAAAATCGTTGTTCCGCCAGCGGGGATCGGTCTCCAGCTCTTCGTAGAGCTTCTGCATTTCGACGAGAAACGGGATCATCTTCCAGTTCGCGTTGATTCCGTTTCGAGTACTGGAATGAGCGGCGATCCCCTTTGATGTGATTCGGACTCCGCAGCCCCCTTTATGGCCGTGGACGACCTCCAGACGAGTCGGCTCTCCGACGATCGACTTCGACTGGCCTGCGACGATTTCCCGGAACAGTTGCGACCGGGTCTGGACATGAAGAGCCCCCGCCATTCCCACTTCTTCATCTGCCGTGCAGCAGAGATAAATCGGAGCCCTGAGTTTCCGGGATCGGACCTGTGAGACCGCCGCCAGCATACAGGCGATCGGACCTTTCATGTCGGTACTGCCGCGGCCGTACAGCCGGCTCTCTTTCAACGTGGGAGTGAAAGGGCCATGTTCGGTAAATTTCCAATTCGTCGCCGGGACAACATCCGTATGACCGAAAAAGGCCATTCCCCCGGTCCCGGAGCCGAGCTTTCCGATGACATTGGCCTTGGGGATTCCCTCAGGATCGACGTAGTCAACACGCTCGACTTCGAAGCCCAGCTGCTTCAACCAGCCCTGAACGCACTCGGTCACCGGCACATTGGACTTCGAACTGACGGAGTCAAACTCAATAAGTTCACCGGCATATTCGAGTACAGTGGACATTTCAATTCTTCAGGTACGGGCGAAAACAGAGATGCTGATGCGAGGAGGCAGGCACGGTCGCACAATTTCCAATCCAGAGGAAGATCGAATTGGAGATTTGGACGCTCGTCGAGATGCGAGGAACTGCCTGACGGGAATCTCAGTCATCGCCTCCCGGCTCCGGTTCCAGCAGATGAAAATTCAGGTCGATGGCCAGCAGTGCCCGCTGAATCCGGCCGGACTCAATGACGTTCATGGGGACCACGACCCGGCCGTTGGACAAGGGGAGCTTCCATTCGAACGCTCCGGTGCGTGGGTCGACCGGGACAGACTGGTCGTCAACGCTCACTCGGGCGCCCGGTTGGGTGGCCCCCTGCATTAAGAAGGTCCCCTGAACCGCCAGCGGCGGGGGATCTCCACCTTCCAGAGAATCGAGAAAGCGTTCACTTCCCAGATAACGCTGTGCGCCCTGAACCGACGCCCGCGAGCCGTTCAGCGCGACCGGAACCGAGTGGAGCATGGAAAAGAACCGCCCCTTCGAGAAGGTCACTCCCACTTCCACAACCCAGGCATGTTCGACCGTTGGAACCCTCAAAAACCATTCTTCCGCGCTGAGCGGAACTTCGATTTCCTGAATCAGGGCTTTGCTGCGAGGGCCGGAATCATCCTGTTCCACCCGCAACAGACGGAGCACCCGAACGGCGCGGTGCCCTTCCCGCCCCATCGCGGAGGTCGCCCGTTCCAGCGTTTTCTGGCTGATCGTCCAGCGGGCACGCAGCCAGCAATCTCCAACTTCCTCGACAATCAAAGCATCCTGCCGGTTCTGGTCCATAAAAAACCCTGAGGTATATGGTGATGCCAACGTGGGAGTCCGCTGCGTCGAATCCATTCTGCTTTCTGAACTGGCATGATTTCTCCCGCGATCACCCGCGATATCTGGCGGGGAAGTCGAGACACGCGGATAGGACCGCTGGGTGCGGGGGAGATCTTTCGCCATGCTGTGCTCCTGCGATTGTTGCGGCGCTACGGGAAAGTCAAGCTGCCTCTCTGAAGACCTCTTTGAAGTGAGGACGGGAATACACCGATGATAGGGATCATAAATTCCCATCATCAGGAATTCTCTTTCCAAAGTGAAGCGTAGGGGAAATTTCAGTGGGTCCGAGCTTTCGAATTTCTGACCTCCACGCCCATGATTCTCAGGCAAATCTTAACGAAACCTGAATTTCATCGCACTTGAGGGAAAATCCTTTTTGATTGTGGAAAGGGACAGCGAATCTCCGGTCCAGTCACCAATTTTGGGGAATCCCCGGACGTGGGAATGCTGTGCTTTGACTTCAGTTTTCACCGGAATTAGACTCCCGACGACAGGGGAAACCGGCCGAATTGCTAGAGCGATAGGTCTGCACAATTGAGGGGGTCTAAGTCATCACTTCCGAGAGGGGCCACGTTCTGGGCCACTCAGCTCACAAGCGTTGCATTTGAAGTTGCGTTTTTTGTGATGTTGGGGTTCTGGGGAGATCAAAGGTGGGGGACCACTCCCTGGCTACTTCTGGGGGGAAGTCTTTTTGGCCTGATGGTCTCCAGCTGGCATCTCTGGCAGATGGTGCAGTCTCTGAATCGTGCAGATCGAGATTCTAAGAAGTTGGCCCGGTGAGGGGATCACGTTGAAGTCTCTGAAGGCTCAGTTGGGGGTCATGCTGCTGGCGGTTGTCGTCGCTGCGGCAATCTCTGGTCTGGCGGCTTCACTCTTGATCGGAGTTTCGGGTTTGTGGCTGGCTTTAGCGGCCGCTGCAGCCTCGATTCCGGCCGGTGTAGCGGTTGTGATGTACATCCACCGTCAGGGAATCACCCCTCAATCCATTGTCGTGGCCACCTTGATGCGGATGTTTTTGACGGCGGTTGTCGCAGGTGCGGCGGCGCTGGCGTTTGAGGAATTAAGAGTTCCAGGATTTTTCCTGATTCTCGGTGTGATATATCTGGCAAACCTGGCTGTGGAGACCTGGTTTGCTCTGCGAGCGATTTCATCGTCCCGCAAAATTGGGACACCTTCCTGATATTGAGCAGTGGGCTCGACAGGCGGGTTGCCGATGAAGACTCCTTCACTTGTTCAGCTGGCTCACCGGGTGAGCCGGCTTACAGGCCGAACTGAATTGTGTTTCTATGTTGGCTGAACACGGCACATTTCATCACGTTTACGACTTCCTGGAGTTTGAGCTTCCGTTCAATACGAAGCTCATGCTTCCGAAGATCGCCGGCTTCAATATCACCAAGTTCATGGTGCTGCAGCTGGTGGCAGCGCTCCTGGCGTTTCTGATTTTTCGCGGCCTGGTCCAGCGTGTCCAGGGGGGAAAAGTCGTCAACGGCTGGTTCTGGAACTTCTGGGAAATGCTGGCGGTCTACGTTCGCGACCAGATTGTCCGTCCGGTCATCGGCGATCCGCATGAAGATCACGGTGAACACGCCTTCGAAGACATCAAAGTCGGCCACGACCATGGCCACGCTGGTTCTCATACCCCACTCGCAGAAACTCACGGCGGCCATCCTGCGGACAAATACGCTCCGTTCGTCTGGTCCTGCTTCTTCTACATTCTGTTCTGCAACCTGCTGGGGGCTCTCCCCTGGCTGGGATCTGCAACCGGCAGCATCAGCGTGACGCTGGCACTGGCACTGGTGGCGTTTGTGGCAACGTTCTTTTACGGAGCCCAGCAGCATGGACCGATCGGTTTCTGGACACACATGGTTCCGGCAGTTGATGCTCCGGGGCCCATCAAGATTCTGCTGGTCCCGATGATTTTCGTGATCGAAGCAGTCGGATTGTTCATCAAGCACGGCGTGCTGGCGATTCGACTTTTCGCGAACATCATGGGGGGGCACACGGTGCTGGGAGTGATCCTGGCATTCATCGCCTCGACATCCACCCATTTTATCTGGGGGGTTGTTGCTCCCGCGAGTATTCTCGGCCAGATCGGTGTGGGATTGCTGGAGTTGCTGGTCGCCTTCATTCAGGCGTACGTGTTTGCGTTCCTGTCAACGATTTTCATCGCGATGTCGCTGCACGAGCACTAAGAGATTTGCGGTTTGTGACCGCAGGCAGATGAGTTCAGAGTGGGTTTTTCGATTTCAGAACAAGTAACCAAGTGAGGAGATTTGCGTGTCTCGAGCCTTTCAAGTTTGCTGGACCATGGCTGTCGCACTGTTCGTCCTGGCGACCCCAGCCTTTGCACAGGACACTGTTCCCAACGTCCTGATTAACCTGTCCCCGTCCTTCGGTGCTGGTCTGATCATCCTGGGTGCTGGTCTGGGCATTGCCAAGATCGGTGCTGCTGCTGTCGAGAGCATGGCTCGCCAGCCGGAAGCATCCAAAGACATCAGCGGCGGCATGCTGCTGGCTGCAGCTCTGATCGAAGGGGCAACCTTCTTCGCTCTGATCGTCTGCATCATCGCCATCGTGGTGAAGTAGTATTTCGCGTCGATGAGACTTCAGCAGCTTCTGCGTGACGGTTGACTATGCGTACCTGGCAAACGTATTTCCGAATGACAGTTCTGATTCCGGTGTGTGCCCTGTGGGCACTGCTGGGAGTGGATGTGTCTGCTGCATTGGCATTCGAAACTTCAGCTCATACAACCGCTGAGGAATTGAAGGAAGAGGTTGTCAGGGTTGCCGAGGAAGTGGTCGGTGCGATCGACAACAAGGGACACTCGGTGGAGGAGGCCATTGACTATCAAAGGCCCCCTCTCAAAATCGAGCTCCCGCTCCTGATCTTCTCCTTGGTCCTGTTTTCGACATTCGTGCTGGTCATGCGTCCGGTGGTCTGGAATCCGCTGATTGCCGGCTTAAACGCCCGTGAAGAACGGGTCGTCAAAGCCGAAGCGGAAGCCCGGGCTGCACGGATTCAGGTTCAGGAACTGACCGCACAGGCCGAAAAACGTCTGGCAGAGGTCTACAGCGAAGTTAAATCGATCGTGGCTCAGGCTCGTGCCGATGCTGAAGCCAGAAAACTCGAGATCGTGACTCAGGCAGAAGCCGATGCCCAGCGAATCAAGCAGGAAGCCATTTCTGCCATCGCCCGTGCCCGAGCCTCTGCACTTGCCGAACTCGAGCAGACTGTCGAACAGCAGGTGGCACTGGCTACGGAACACGTCGCGGGGCGACGGCTATGATTGATCGATTCGTTCAACTTCGGAGTGGCTTTGTGGCTCACAGCTGCTGGAAATTTGTCTCCACGGCACTGCTGGTCTGTCTGTTCGGACTGTTTTCAAACAGTCTGATTCAGGCCGATGATCATGCAGCCGATCACGGGAAGGAAACTGCCCACGCCGGCCATGCCGACGCCTCACATGAAACAAATCATGATGAGTCTCACGGTGTGGCACATGGACACGGCCATCACGGTCCGTACACCATCTGGGCCGACCTCCCCTTCTGGTCGCTGATCGCCTTCATCGGATTCGTGATTGCGATCAAAGTCCTGGGACTGTGGGACCTGCTCTTGAACAATATGTCCGACCGGGAAAAAGCCGAATCCGACGCCATTGTTCAAGCAGAAGCCGACCTGACCGAAGCTCGAAACGCATTGCGAAGCTCCAAAGGCCGCATTGAAGCCCTGGACGAGCAGATTCGCGAAACGATGGCGGAAGCGGGCCGCGACGCACAGTCGACCAAGGATGACATCCTGGCTGTGGCAGAGCGGGAAGCGAAAGCCTCCGTGGAGCGAGCCCGTCACGAAATCGATCGAGTTCAGGATCAGTCACTGAACGAGATTTTTGAATCGATGGCAACGAAAGTTGCCGACGTCACCGAAAGCCGGCTCCGGACTGGTCTGGGAGCAGGGGACCACGACCGCCTGATCGGGAGTACTCTCGAAGAACTGGCGATCCGGTAAAAGGCAGTTCTCGTATGGCACGGCTGGAATGCGTGCCTTCATGAGACAACAGAGTCAGATGAAAAGGTTGGAGAGGAAATGGCAGAGGGTTGTTCAGTTCAACCTTCAACCAGAGTCCTTCCACCCATCGAGGCGATCCCTCACTAATCGAGAGAGTTCAGCATGGCAGATGCATCTACATCACGACCCTCCCACGTTCTGGAAGATCCCAGCGCGCAGGCAGTGGCACGTGTGTACGCACTCGCCTATCTGGATGCCGCTCTCGCAGCAGGTGAAGCTAATCCGCTGGAAGAATTGACGTCGTTCCAGGACGACGTCCTGAATCGCAATCCGGAGTTCGCCGGATTGCTGACTTCAGAACTGGCCAACACAGAAGAGAAGCTCGGCCTAATCGAACGGACCATCCAGCCTGTGGCCAGTCCGTTCTTCACGAACTTCCTGAAAGTTCTGGCACAGCATGGACGGTTAAACCTGTTCCCTCTGGTTCTCAGCCTGGCCTGGCAGGAACAGGAACGACGGAACGGGCAGCAGCGGGTGACGGTCAAGAGTGCCGTTCCCCTCAGCGAACAGCAACTAAGCAGTATTAAGAATCGACTTCAATCCGCCCTGAACAGCGAACCCATCCTCATTCCCAGCGTGGATGAGAACCTCATTGGGGGGCTGGTGATTCAGGTCGGTGACACCGTGTATGACGGATCGCTGAAATCGCGGCTTGGCAGCCTGCGTGAGCGACTCCGCAAAGGGTACCTCCATGAAATTCAAAGCGGACGAGATCGCTTCAGTTATCCAGAAGGAAATTGAAGGCTTCCAGGGGCAGATTCAGACTGCGGAAGTCGGTCGTGTCATCGAGGTGGGGGACGGAATCGCCCGCGCCGTCGGACTGTCATCAGCCATGGCTGGTGAAATGGTCGAGTTCGCCAACGGCACCCGCGGTCTGTGCTTCAACCTTGAAGAAACCTCCGTCGGGATCATCATCCTGGGTGACTATCTGGGCATCCAGGAAGGGGACGAAGTCAAGACCACCGGAGCACTGCTCTCCATTCCCGTGGGGCAGTCGCTGATCGGTCGCGTCGTCGATCCGCTCGGAAACCCGCTCGACGGCAAAGGTCCCGTCGTCACCAGCGAAACCCGCCCGGTGGAATATCCGGCTCCCGGCGTCGCCCAGCGTCAGCCGGTGAAGCAGCCGCTGCAGACCGGAGTCAAGGCCATCGACTCCATGACCCCTGTCGGTCGCGGTCAGCGCGAGTTGATCATTGGTGACCGCAAGACCGGGAAGACCGCGATTGCTGTCGATACCATCCTGAACCAGAAGGGCGGCGACGTGATCTGCGTCTACGTCGCTTGTGGACAGCGTGCAGCCAACGTCGCGTCGGTGGTGGAAGCTCTCACCGAGCACGGAGCCATGGACTACACAGTCGTCGTCTCCGCATCGGCCGCAGATCCCGCTCCCATGCAGTACATCGCTCCCTATGCCGGAGCAGCCATTGCCGAACACTTCATGTATCAGGGCAAGCACACGCTGGTCGTCTACGATGACTTGACGAAGCAGGCCCAGGCCTATCGTCAGCTGTCGTTGCTCATGCGACGTCCGCCCGGCCGCGAAGCGTACCCCGGGGACGTGTTCTACTGCCACAGCCGCCTGCTGGAGCGAGCCGCTAAGCTGAGCGATGAACTGGGCGGCGGATCGATGACCGCACTGCCGATCATTGAAACGCTCGAAGGGGAAGTGTCCGCGTACATTCCGACCAACGTGATTTCGATCACCGACGGTCAGATCTACCTCGAGCCGGACCTGTTCTTCGCAGGGGTTCGTCCCGCTATTAACGTGGGGATCTCGGTCTCCCGCGTGGGTGGTAACGCACAGACCAAGGCCATGAAGAAGATCGCCGGTTCCCTGCGACTGGACTTGGCAGCCTTCCGCGAACTGGAAGCGTTCGCTCAGCTCGGAACCGAACTGGACGCTGCCACTCAGCGACAGCTCGACCGCGGATACCGCATGGTGGAACTGCTCAAGCAGCCGCAGTACGAACCTCTCGACGTGGCGGAACAGGTGATTTCGATTTACGCCGGAACCAAAGGGTACTTCGACAAAGTGCCTCGCGATCAGGTGGCTCGTGCCGAGAAAGAACTGCTGCAGTTCATTCGCGACGAGAAGAGCGAAGTCCGCAAGACCCTGCTGGACACCAAGACCCTCTCGGACGAACTCGAAGAGCAGCTCAAGGCAGCCCTTTCGGAATTCGTCCAGCGGTTCCAGTCGGCAGGACAGCCGCAGCTGACCACTGCCTGAGGATGACAAGAACGACGTGTTGAGCTGCACGCTTTCGCGTGTGCAGCTCAACGGGAACTGATCACTGATCATTGAAGACTGACAACTTGTCATGGCCAAAGCCCGCGCATTAGTCAAACGTCGCAAGGCGGTTCGAAACATTCGCAAGATCACGCGCACGATGGAACTCATCGCGACCGCACGGTTCAAGAAGGCGATGGATCGGGCAACCGAGGCAGCGGCGTATACGCGGAAGATCAACGAGATTGTCGCCGACCTGGCACAGTCGGACCTCGACTTCGATCATCCGCTCCTGAAGCAGCCGGAGAAGACGGAAAACGTCACCCTCCTCGTTCTCACTTCCAATCGCGGCCTGTGCGGCGGATACAACGGTGGGGTGCTTCGACAGGCTGTGGCCCGGATCCGCGAAGTTCAGGCTCAGGGTCAGAACCTCAAAGTCGAGGTCTCCGGCAAGCGAGGTCTGGCCTTCATGAAGTTCGAGAAGCGACCTGTCGAGAACAGCTATACGCAGTTCGAAGACAAACCCGGCTTCGAAGAGATCAACCAGATTGCCGATCGTTTTGTCGCGGAATTCATTGCCGGCAGACTCCATCGCCTGGACATCGTCTACCAGAAGTTCCTGAGTTCGGCCCGGCAGGTTCCCGTCGTGGAGACACTGCTGCCGTTCGGAGACCTGGCCACCGATACCGGTGTCAAACGGGATGCTGCTCCTGTCGATTACGAGTTTCTCCCCAGCTCCAGCGAGATCCTCGAAGAGATCGTCCCGGCAGCCTTCAAGGCCCGGTTCTTCAAGTGTTTCCTGGACGCGGCTGTGGGTGAGCAGATCGCCCGCATGGTCGCGATGAAGTCCGCAACCGAAAATGCGGATGAGATGATCCGGGACATTTCGATGGAATACAACCGGGCCCGTCAGACACAGATCACCTCAGAACTGGCAGAAATCATCGGAGGAGCCGCAGCGTTGGAGTAGCAGGAATTAGCCGATAGTGGGTAGTAGATGGCAGGTAGCATCCGGAGTCATCGCGATCTGGTCGCTTGGCAGAAGGCAATTGTCCTTGTGACTTCGGCTTACAGAATCAGCCAGGAATTTCCCGCTTCGGAACAGTTTGGCCTGACGCAGCAATTAAGACGAGCAGCAGTTTCCGTAGCTGCGAATGTTGCAGAAGGTAAAGGTCGTGGCACGAAGAATGAGTTTGTCCGCTTTTTAAATATCGCGAATGGCTCATTGACGGAATTGGATACACATTTTGTTATTGCCCACGAGCTGGGCTACATCAGCAAGGCAACCCTAGAGGAAGCGGTGAATGGAGTTGGAGAAGTAGGCAGGATTATCACAGGTCTTCGCAAGTCTCTCGAAGCCTAGTCGTCAAAGCCCCTGCCCACTACCCACTAACCACTCTCCACTTTGACCATTATGAGCACAGCCACAGCAACCAACATCGGCCACGTTACTCAGATCATCGGGTCCACGTTTGACGTGGAGTTTCCGAAGGACGGCCTGCCGGCAATTTACAACGCCGTCCAGGTGGACGCCGAGATCAAGGGTGTTCGCATCAAGGTGACCGGCGAAGTCCAGCAGCACCTGGGAAGCGGACGCGTTCGCTGCGTCGCTCTCTCCACCACCGACGGAATGGTCCGTGGGATGGATGTGGTCGACACGGGCGGACCGCTGTCGGTTCCGGTTGGAAAAGAGACCCTCTCCCGCGTGTTCAACGTGCTGGGCGAGCCGATTGACGGTCGGGGACCGGTCGTCACCGAAGAAAAATGGCCGATTCACCGTGCCGCTCCCAAGCTGCAGGATCTTTCTTCGAAGACGGAAGTTTTCGAAACAGGGATCAAAGTGGTGGACCTGCTGACCCCCTTCGTCCGCGGAGGAAAAGCAGGACTGTTCGGGGGAGCCGGTCTAGGCAAGACCGTGATTCTCACCGAGTTGATCGCCCGTATCGCACGTGAGCACGGCGGTTACTCGGTGTTCGCAGGGGTGGGTGAGCGAACCCGTGAAGGAAACGACCTCATCCTGGAAATGGGTGAGACCAAGATCGGTAACACCGGACGTTCCGTGATCGAACAGACCTGCATGGTGTTCGGTCAGATGAACGAGCCGCCCGGCGCCCGTCTCCGCGTGGCCCTCACCGGTCTGACCATGGCTGAATGGTTCCGTGATACCACCGGTGCCGACACGCTGCTGTTCGTGGATAACATCTTCCGTTTCTCTCAGGCCGGTTCTGAAGTGTCCGCGTTGCTGGGACGTATGCCCAGTGCAGTGGGTTACCAGCCGACTCTGGGAACCGAACTTGGACAGTTGCAGGAACGTATTACCTCCACCAAGAAGGGTGCTATCACATCCGTGCAGGCTGTGTACGTCCCCGCTGACGACCCGACCGACCCGGCACCAGCGACGGCGTTCAGCCATCTGGATGCGTTCATTTACCTCGAGCGTAAGATCTCTGAAAAGGGGATTTACCCCGCGATCGACCCGCTGGCATCGTCGTCTCGAATTCTCGACCCCAATGTGGTCGGAGAGCGTCACTACGCCGTCGCCCGCCGCGTGCAGAAGATTCTGCAGCGATACCGCGAACTCCAGGACATCATCGCGATTCTGGGTGTGGAAGAACTGGCGGAAGAAGACAAACTGGTCGTGTTGCGAGCCCGCCGAATCGAGCGGTTCCTCTCGCAGCCGTTCTTCGTGGCTGAAGTGTTCACCGGCAAGTCCGGAAAGTTCACGAAGCTCGAAGACACCATCACTTCGTTCGAAGAGCTGTGCGACGGCAAGTGGGACCACCTGCCCGAAGCAGCATTCATGTATGTCGGAGGCATCCAGGAAGCCGCAGAACAGGCTGAGCGGATGGCCAAAGAGTAGTCTGTCTGCTGAACACAATTCTTGTGTTCAGCTGGCAGCCACGGCGGTATGATGAATCTAGACCAGTTTGGTCTATCATGTGCAGGCGATTCAGGATTTTCACCGCATGAAAGTCCATATTATCGCCTGCGGAACGTAATAGATTATTTACAAAACCGCTCTAGCGTTGAATCATCACTCGTCGGGATGAAGGTCATGTCGGAGTGACCGATGCAAATCGGCAATCTGTTCAGCTGCGGGAATTCCGACGTACTGGACTGTGAATCACAGCAGGTTGAGGTTGATACGCAGCCTGAACCTGCTGCGAACACCTGCGGATAGCAGACAAACTATGGTTTGGGATCGAGTGTCCCGCTTGTCCTTTGCGACAAACAATCGCAGGTCAATGTGGGTGATGTCTTTCCCGCAGTTTGAACTTACCGTCATTAAGAATCGTTACTCATGATCGCCGCAACCGAACTCCGACTCGTCCTGGTGACTCCAGAAAAAACGCTGCTGGACCAGCCTGTTCGTGCGTTGCGATTTCCCCTGTTTGACGGCCAGATCGGGGTGCTTCCCGGACGTGCTCCACTTGTCGGGCGGCTGGGGATCGGTGAACTGAAGTTCGACACAGCGTCCGGATCCGAGCACTACTTTATCGACGGCGGTTTCGCTCAGATCAAAGGCTCGATCGTGACGTTGCTGACGAACCGGGCCATTCCAGCAGCTGCGATCGACGTCCAGAAGGCACGTCAGGACCTGGAAACTGCCTTGGCCAGCCAGCCTCACGACGATGCCGGCTTTGCCCAGAAGGCGCAGGCCATCGAACGTGCCAAGAAGATGCTCGGCATGCGGGACCAGCACTGATCCGACTCCATCCGCAAGGATGTCCGCAGTTCGATCATGCTGTGCGTTCTGTAACCACCTTCTGCTCAGTCAGTTGGCAGCGAATTGGGTCCCTAGTTCTCCACCGAGAAATTTTCGAAGGCGCGCTGCCGGGCGTCAGGGCTCTGCCATCCTGAAAATCCGCCGCTTATTCTGCGGAAAAGCCGTAGCCATGCAGGTTGATTTGCTGTTTGATCAAGGCTGGTCGCTGCGAGTGCTTTGAAACGAGAGCAATCAGGCGACCTCTTCGGCATTCGAATTGCTTGACGGTCACCAAGTCCCACTGTCTCGATTGCGCCCCGATTCGCCCCCCTCAGGAATCTTCAATGCTGATGACACCGCTCCGCACGGATAAACAGAGCGAATCTGCTGAAACTCTGGCATCCCGTGTTCAGGAAACGCTTCGTCGATCGCATGTCGCTTTTCGCAAACTGCAGGTCGCAAAAGAGGGTGACACACTGATCCTGCGAGGACGGCTGCCTTCGTTCTACCTGAAGCAGACAGTTCAGACGATCGCTGCTGAAATCCACGGAGTTGAGCAGCTGAGTAATCGCATCGAAGTCGTGCGGACGGAACTCAGCTGTTGACACACAGCGGTTCGATCAGCGTTGGGCCTGCATATTCCGCAGCTCTTTCGGAAGCGGGAACGTGACATGCTCGGTCCGCGTCGTCACCTCTTCTATGACAGCCCCAAACCGGCTTTCCAGATAGTTCAGACACTCCTGGACAACCACTTCCGGAGCGCTCGCCCCAGCCGTGACCAGGACCGTCGACACGTCTTCGAACCATTCGTCGCGGAGTTCTTCACGGCCATCGATCAGGTAAGCAGGTCGATTCTCCGAAAGGCCGATTTCCATCAGACGGCGGCTGTTGGAACTGTTCTGACTCCCCAGCACCAGTAGCAGATCCGCGTTGCCGATCAGTTCCCGGACAGCATGCTGCCGATTCGTCGTCGCGTAGCAGATATCTTCTTTGGCAGGGGCTTCGCTGTGCGGGTAGCGTTCCAGCAGACGCTTGATGACCAGTCCCGCTTCTTCGACACTCAAGGTCGTCTGGGTCAGATACGCAATCTTGTCATCTGCCGTGAAGGGGAGGGCATCAACCTCATCGGCGGTTTCCACGAGAGTGATACTCTCGGGAGCTTCGCCCATCGTTCCAATCACTTCATCGTGCCCCTCGTGGCCGATCAGAACGATGTTGTAGCCTGCTTTTGCAAACTTGATTGCTTCGATATGAACTTTGGTGACCAGCGGGCAAGTCGCGTCGATGGCTCGCAAGTCCCGTGCGCGGGCCTGGGCCCGGATCGCTGGCGAGACGCCATGCGCGCTGTACAGCAGAATCGATCCGCAGGGAACCTCGTCGATGCTGTCGACGAACTTCACCCCTTCACGTGAAAATCGATCCACCACGTACCGGTTGTGGACGATCTCGTGATAGACGTAAATCTCAGGCCCGAAGGTGCGGATGCACTCTTCCAGGCAATCAATGGCCATGTTGACGCCGGCACAAAAGCCACGCGGGTTGGCCAGTAACACTTTCATGGAATCCTCGGATCGACTGGGTCCAGGTCTCGTTCGCAGCTGAGACGCCGCTGCCGAATGAACGCCTGATAACCCAAACTCTGACCGAAGTGTAGAGGTTGACTTCACTGAAATTCCAGTTCGAAAGAGTCAAAGAGGTGCCCAGGCCAAACTTTGCGGATCGAATACCAGAACTCTCTTTGGGCTGATCGGTCGAATCCCGTGAGCCGGGACACCGGAGATTCTCGATTTTGCTCAGTCCAGAATACGCTTCGCGGCAGGCAAAAACATCCAGCCCAATTCCGCACGAACTCAACGGATTGGAATTTTCTGAAGAATTGACGGCGAATTTTGTGCAGACACCGCCGCTTAACAATTTTGGCTTAAGAAGTCAGCAGATTTCGTAATGAAAACTACGTGTCCCGGCGTCAGGTCCGAACAACTCCGCTCAGCCAGCCGGCGATCCCTCCAGCTGCCACCAATGGCCCCCAGACTGCCTGTTCCGGTCGCAACAGACCCGACTCCCCGAGCATCTGGAGTCCCAGGACTGCTCCAAAAACGACTCCCAGAACTGCCATGCAGGTGGCAATGTTCGTCACCTGCTGCATCACACTCATCTTTTCCTTTCGCACAATCAGAGGAATCACCAGATACAGACCAATCAATGTCAGGATTGGACGCGTCAACCGTTCATGAAGTTTGACCAGCAGACGACGGCGACTCACCATCGTTCCAGATGGCTGCTGCAGCCGCTGAATCAAGCTGGAAGTCGCCACCAGACTGGGATTGGAAGCCTGCCGATTCAACTGGTCGAAGGAGAGACCTGCGAGCACGAACACGTTGTTGCTGTCAGGTTGTGGAATCACGATTCTCCGACCCGCCTCGGTCAGCGGCAACTCGTCAAATCGCGGAGTGACATTCTCCAGAAGCCAGCCTGCTGGACCTTCGGCATTGGCCGGCAGGTACCGTCCTACATCAGCCCTCAGCGAGACGTACGTCGACACCAGCAAGGGATGTGGCAACAGAAATTCCGGCTTCGTCATCTCGCGATTCGCCGGAATCAGTCCCGAACCGCTGATAAAGATCTTCGTGATGAAGTCGTGCTGCGGCTCGACCTTCAGAGAGTCATCAGCAAGGTCCCCTCGCCGCCCCTGCAGGTGGGGTGCAATTTTCGGGAGAATGATTTCCTGATTGAAAATCAACAGCCCGTTGATGAAGAGCAGGCCGAGAACCAGGGAAAGAGTGGCTCGGTAAGTCGGAACTCCGGCTGCCAGCACAGGATGAACTTCCCCGGACTTCAGCATCAGTGCCAAGGTCGACATCGCTGCGATAACAAGAATCGTCGGGCCAGCGGTGTTCACAATCCCCGCAGACTGAAACAGATAGTACTGGCCGATTCGCAGGAACAGGGCCAGCGTCCCATCTTCGCTTCCCGCCTTGTGTTGGAACTCGTCCAGATTGGTAAAGCCGTCAACGATCGCAAAC